>NZ_JBLOGT010000001.1:0-4861657 GCF_047784855.1 Rahnella sp. PCH160 | reverse complement strand
GGCCTCCGCGCTGATGGGGTGCGGTGAACAGCCGTAATGGTATGCGCGCAAAACATCCTGAATTTTATCGATAATCAATTCGTGAGGATCGCTGGTCAGTTTATTCTCCATCACGCGTTCAAATTGCGCGGGCAGATATTGGCTTAACAGGCCAAGTGGAATGTCTACGGCTTTTAAATTGGCGACCAGCGCTTCCATGGCCCGGTTGATGCGGGCGTTAGGCCAGTAATAACGAATACGATCTGAAAGGCTGAAATGCAGGTCGATCAGTGAGAGGCTGAATGTCGGTTGTAGTATTTTTTCCAGTAAACCGGTTCGTCCAGCATGACACCGTCGATCACCGTCAGTATCTGGCTGCGGGATTCGGGAGCAATCATTACCTGTTCGATATTCGCCAGAGCAAAAACGGCTTCCCGAAGTGCAAAGGTTAACGCAGGTCCGACTTTCAGAATGGCAAAGTGATCCTCAACCAGATGACGATAAGATTCGCGGTTTGGTAATCGGTTGAATGTGCCTCATAAACCAGCGGAGTCGTTGTTATATAGGCAGATAATTCCTGAGCGAGCTTCGGCTGATAGTGGATCACCCGGCTGTGGTCAAACTCAACGCCTGGCTGAACAACGATAGCGATAATCCGCTCTATTGCTGCCTCAAGCCCCTTTTCCCGGAAAGCCTGATGGTGCATTTCAAGCGTGGCTTTCGCATCTTTCGCTTGCGTGACATGAACGTGCTGAATAGCTGAAGCTTCTCCGCCGGGAACAGGAACTTCAGTGCCAACTACGTAAGTCAGTAAGCGTTTTTGTTGCGGTGTCGCAACGCGTTCGGCTACCTGACATAAGCGCGCTGCACGCTGAGCGACAACAACAGGATCGAGCGGGACAGGATCGCCTGCGCAGGACATCGAGGCATCCAGATGTATTTTGTTGAAACCGGCTCAACGTATTGCGCTATCAGCACTTCTGCTTTGCACATTGCGCTGTCAGCATCTTCATTTTGCCAGCAGTTTGGCCCAGATGGTCTCCGCCCAGAATGAGGCGTTGGGCGGGGAATCCCACTTTTTCAGCAATCGCGAGAACGAAATCCCGAAAATCAATCGGCAGCATTCCCGTATAGCCACCAAAACTGATTCACCTGATTAGAAGTGGCTTCGATGAGCACTTTGCGATCAGTGAGAAGATCTTCCCGCAGGGCTGCCTCGATCACTAAAGGATGAGCAGAGCAGACAGAACAAATCCCGGTGCTTTCGCCTTGCTTATGTTTTTCGATAATATCTTTCATTTTGGCCTCCGTTTATTTTCGAAGATAGTCATTATTTTTTCGAAAGCCAAACAATAGCGTTTTCTAGAATTCGTGACAGCGATCGAAATCTTTCGTAAGTTTGTTGCATTCGTTTTCTTTCGATTTTCGGAGTGTACCGATAAATGAAACTAATCAAAGCCTGGTGGGCAAGGTGATATCAGGTTTCACAATGTCTGGATTTTTTTTCTCCTCTTAATGACGCCTTTTGTTTACACTGTCAGCAATACAGTCTTTCGGATCCTTCAATCATGAATACTTATGATAGACGTAACAAAATCATTGATTTAGTGAATAAAAACGGCAGCGTTATGGTTGCCGACCTTTCGAGTGCTTTCGACGTTTCTGAAGTGACAATCCGTTCTGACTTGGGGTTACTGGAACAAAAGGGCGATCTGAAAGCGCTTTCATGGCGGTGCGGCGAAACGCGATGCTTCACCTAATGATCAGGCGGCGTTGCCGCAGGATGAAATGGTGCTTGAAGAGCGCTACCTGCAAGCCAGTGACCCTAAAAACGCATCGCTCAGGCGGCGGCAGGACTGGTAAAACCCGGAGATACCGTCATTCTCGATAGCGGCAGCACTACCATGTTACTGGCAGAAGAGCTGGTGAAATCAGGCGACATCACCGTCATCACGAACAATTTGCCTGCTGCGTTTGTGCTATCTGAAAACCCCGATATCACGCTGGTGGTTTGCGGCGGAACGCTGCGACATAAAACGCGATCTTTGCATGGCAATATTACGGAATACGCCTTGCAGGGAATCGTCGCCAACCTGATGTTTGTGGGGGCTGATGGCCTCGATGCCGTGACAGGTATCACCACGTTTAATGAGGGCTACAGCATCAGCGCAATTATGGCGGGTGCCGCTCAGCGTGTTGTGGTTGTCACTGATTCCACTAAATTTGGCCGTCGCGGATATAATCTGGTGCTGCCGATGGAAAAAATTGACACGATTATTACAGATACAGATATCCGTGATGAGGCTTTGCAGGCACTCAGGCTGACGTCGGCGAATCTCATGTTGGTGTAACCCTCTCAGATAACGTTTATCGGCGAGGCTGACTTTAGGCTGAAAGCATAATCGGGGAAACGGGCAGGTTTAAAGGTTGCGGCGGTTCGTGTAAACAATCTTTAGAATTGCAGTTTCAGACAGGCGGCTTTGGAATCCGGCCCGCAAATAATGAGCCGCATGTCTGCTGCCATGCGGCCTGAGAAGGGGATTACGGTTTTTTCGTATAGACCTCAAATGTGAAATATTTCTTTTCCAGCGTCTGATAAGTCCCGTTTTTATGGATTTCTGTCAGCGCATTATTGATTAACGCCAGGTGTGCCTGGTCATCCTTACGCAACCCGATAGCCGTTCCTTCGCCCAGATAACGGGTATCGTTTAACGGTTCGCCCGCAAAGGCAAAATCCGCGCCTTCATGCGTTTTCAGAAAGCCGATTTCGGCCACCGCTGCGTTCGTCAGCGTCACGTCAATACGGCCAGAGGCCAGATCCTGATTAACGAAATCCTGGTTCTGATAAGAGACGACGTTCACGCCTTTTTTCTGCCATTCGCCTTGTGCGTAAGCTTCCTGCGTTGTTCCCTGAGCAACTCCGACGGTTTTACCTTTCAGAGATTCCGCCGTCGGTTGCAGGCCACTCCCTTTTTTCGCAATCAGCACACTGGGAACGTGATAGAGCATGTCGGAGAAATTGACCTGAGCTTTGCGTTTAGGCGTCATCGACATCGCTGAAAGCACGGCATCAAATTTTTTGGCGTTCAGGGCAGGAATAATGCCGTCATACGCGGTCTCAACCCACTCACATTTAACCTGAGCCTGCTGACAGATTGCGTTGCCCAGATCGATATCAAAACCGACCAGTTTTCCGTCAGATGCTTTGGATTCAAAAGGGGGAAATGATGGATCTACGCCGAAGCGTAATGTCGTTTCCGCCTGCGCGAAACCGCTGGTCACGGCCAGCGTTGTTGCGATGAACAGCAATATATTTTTCTTCACAAGTAATCTCCTGATGGTGCTAAAAAAACAAACCCCCGCAGCTAAAGGCGAGGGTAAAAGTTGTGCTTTCTTATTTCGAATATGACGACTCAGTCAGGCAGGGTCAAGCGCCAAACATTTTTGCAAAACCAGCAATAGACGAAGATGGCAACAATAAGAGAACCGACCACTATGGAAAATGAATATCAGCCAAAATGGATGAGATAAATGTTGTGCTACGCCTTAAAAACAAAAGGATAGACTACGATGACTTACCGGGGAGTCGCAATAAAAAAGCCGCAAACCCTTGCGGGCTACGGCTTTCTTTGCGGTAACGGCCTTATCGGGTAATAACCGAAACCTTGTTTAGAGACGTTGAGATTAATATTTAACTATCTGTTTTTAATTGAAAAAATTAATTTATATTAAATTCGCTATATCTAAACATATACCACTTTTTAATTCCTAACCTTGTTCCAGGGCATTTTGGAAAGCAGAACTGCCATTCCGCACCAACCACTTACACCAGCAAAAAGTAGTCCTGCACCGATGAATCCCGACAAGAGAAAGAAGCTTTGATCTATAGCGTATCCCATTACGACCCCCGCAAGGATAAGTATTCCAGCGATAATCTGAACTTGCCTCATGATTGGAAGAGGAAATTTCTTGTCTTCGATCGTCGGAAGATTTGCACTCTTCCAGGCATTAATGCCACCAGACAACAATAAAACTGCCGATGGATCTGCTGCTCTGATGAGTACATCTTCATTTTGAGCTGTACGCGAACCCGCTAAACAGTAAAAAATAACAGGATGATTTACAGGCAGATCTTTAATTTTTTTTCCCAATAAAATATCTGATAATGGAAAAGTGATAGCGCCAGGAACGTGCTCACGAAGAAATTCAGCAGGCTCACGGATGTCGACCAGAGTGCTGCCATTTTTCATGAGCTCTTGTGCTTCTGAAGGACTTACGGTTCTTGCGGTCATTTCAAATCCTCAGGGCAATAAATGTCCTTTAACGTTGCGATAACTTTTCGAATCGATTCATTTTTAATGAAATAATTTCTGCGTTGCTCATCTCTGTAGCATTCAATCAAATCCTCTTCTTTCATTCTCGCCAGATGCTGAGATGTTGCTGAGGGGCTTAATCCTGTCAATTTACTCAGATTGCCAGCTGAAGTTCCGGGTGAGTCAATGAGTGTACAAAGGATCAGTAGCCGGTTAGCGTTACTCATGGACTTGAGAAGTCTGGCCGCCTGAGCCGCACTTTCTTGCAGAAATTTGATGTCGATATTAGTCATGTTTTATTTTAGATTTATCTAATTTAAGCAAATTCTAAATCAAAGATAAGCGTAGAGCAAAAATGATTTATTTGAAGAGTATTCACGGTGAACACTTTTCTTTTTATTCTTTAAATTTCAATTTATTATGTGGTAACCACTTTGTTTTTTTCTGTTCATGTCTCTTCACTTTCCTGCGACCTCCTACCTTTCTATAAAAAAATCGGCCTGAGCAGGTTTCAGTTTAAACATGTTTGATGTCGATATTTTGCGACCAGTATGCTTCGCTGCCCTCGTTTATCTTTGCGCCACCGGGGTTCAAAAGGGTAAAGCCCAATGCCGTCTTGCAAGGTGTGCTCTTTGCCTTTGCCTTTGCCCTTAGCGGCTTTGAGCTCAGTGCTGGTGAGTGGTGTGGTGGTTAGAGCCATTTTAGTTATACGCTCTGTAGTTATAGGGGGTTGTATTGTAAGCACACCCGTTTTAGTTCCACGCACTTTTTGAGATTTCCGTATTTTCGGCCATCAGCCTGTACTCTTCCGGCGTCAGGTTATTCAGAGATTCATGAGGTCGCTCGCTGTTATATTCCATCAGCCAGCGCTCTGTGATTTCCCGTACTTCGTTCAGAGTTCTGAACAGGTAAAAATCCAGTATTTCTGTCCGGTACGTCCGGTTAAACCGTTCGATAAAGGCATTCTGCGTCGGCTTACCCGGCTTGATAAATTCCAGCATCACACCATGCTCTTCTGCCCAATTCGCCAGAGCCAGTGAGATTAATTCCGGTCCATTGTCCATCCGCATCTTCAGCGGGTATCCGCGGTTTGCCACAATCCTGTCCAGTACCCGGACGACACGCTGGGCCGGAATATTCAGGTCTATTTCTATCGCCAGCGCCTCACGGTTAAAATCATCCACCACGTTAAAGGTTCGAAAGCGTCTGCCGCAGACGAGCGCATCGTGCATAAAATCGATCGACCAGCTCTGGTTTAATGCTTCCGGTGTTGCCAATGGTACCGGGTCGCGCACCGGCAGGCGTTGTTTACCCTTACGACGAAAATTCAGTTTCAGCAGGCAGTAAATCCGGTGTACACGCTTATGATTCCAGGCATTACCGTGCCTGCGAAGCACCTGAAAGAGCTTCTTAAAACCGTATCGCGGATAGCGTTCCGCCATTTCAGTCAGCGCCTGGATCACCGGCTCATCGCGACGGGTATCGGGCTGATAAAAATACACCGTCCTGCTCAGCGATAATGTCCTGCATGCCTGACGTAAGCTCATGGCAAATTGCGCCGTCAGATAGCTGACGAGCTCACGCTTTATCGCTGGTTTTAAAGCTTTTTTTCGATGACGTCTTTCAACGCGCGGCATTCCAGACTGAGGTCGGCAAACATCTGTTTGAGCCGCCGGTTCTCGTCTTCCAGATCTTTGATCTTTTTGATATCGGCGGCTTCCATCCCGCCATATTTCGCTTTCCAGTTGTAATAGCTGGCTTCTGAAATTGCGGCCTCGCGGCAGACATCTTTGACGGTCCTGCCAGCTTCGACGGATTTCAGGACGGCGATGATCTGGTGCTCGGTGAATCGGATCTTGCGCATAGCGATCTCCTCAGGGGACATAATCAGTATGTCGGAAGATCTCTAAAAGTGAATGGTTCGTTTTACCGGGATACTTACAGTATAACTAAACGTATATCTGAAGTAGCCGGTTGTATACAGGGTCTGCCAGCAGATAACGGGCAATAAAAAAGCCGCAAACCCTTGCGGGCTGCGGCTTTCTTTGCGGTAACGGCCTTATCTGGTAATAACCGAAACCTTGTTTGGTGGGCTGGGGGAAGTTGATGAAAATTTCTAACTTATTGTTTTTATTCTGTAAAATAAAAAATTATTTTTGGATGTATACCTAAACGTATACCAATGCCAAAACCTGAAGCCGATTTCACCCTTTTTTAACCTTCGCTATAAGTCCCTGAGCTAGCCTTTCCAGTAGATTAGTCATGGTAAGAATCTCAGCATCACTGACGATGATTTTTTGTCCAACAACGTAGGTGGAGTCTCGAGATTTTTGGATATATTGCTCATCAACAACACCATCATTGTGTGCCAGGATATGGCGTTTTTGATAAAGCTTATTCAACAAAGTCAATTCTGATTCTAACAGCCAATGGTTATAGCCGACTCCAATTGCCTGTTCCCATAGCTGACTACTTTGGGATAGTCGTTGAAAGGCATTGAAAGGATGCTGCCCGAACTTAACATATAAAATTTCGCAAAGTCTTTGAAATGCAACAACTCCATCAGAAATACATGTTTCTCTCAATGATCTACATGTTATTTCTGCTGAATCTTTATCTGATGCCTCTGTGATGGCGGCTCTAATAATAGGAATATTTGCAATTTTTGCATGAATTTTCCTAAGCGAGTCGCTGAAGGTTCGTTCCACTGAGTTATGTCCACAAGCTGGGCAAAAGAAAGCGCTGCCAATTATTGCAAAACGTGCATTACAATTTTCGCAATGGATAATTAACTGCATAGATTCAATTGATTGAATAGGTATAGGATGTGTAGTTTGAACGCCGCCCTCGACTTTCATAGACATAGAAATAAAGGTGTTCTTTTTTTGTCTTTGATTAAATTTTTGAGCAGATGTTAATAATGCGTTATGGATATGCCCCTCGATAATTTTTAAGGCTTGTTCTTGAGCATTGTTAGCTTGCTCTATGGTGAACCAGTTCTTAGCTGGGGCTTCGTGCCTGCAGGAGGGACACCAGACAGCTTCGTCACGGAAAATATTTTTCCAATCTTCTGCGTTAACTTTGAAAAGAAACTCACATTCCTCTTGAGGACATTGTTTATCAATAAAGCCAAGCTCATCAGTATCGATAGGAATTGAAACTGTTTTGATATTGCCAAGTACATTTTTTAAATCCTCAAACATATTGACCTCGGAGGAATGAACAATAAACACACAATAACATACGAGTTTGGTTGGTGTACAAGCTGAAGAAAAGATTTTAGGAAAAACTGGTCACACTGTTCACATTTCATAATTTAATTTTGTTTTTCATAATCTTAAGTGGTGATGAGGTTGCCCTGAACTGTCCATAACTCATCACTTTCAAGTGACCAGTTACTATTTTCTAAATGAAAAAACCGGCCTGAGCCGGTTTTTTTAAGCATTCTTTATTTCGCACTTTGGCAACCAGTCTGTTTCGCAGTCCTCATTTAATATCAGATTAGTTTGCACACCCTGATTGGTCTTTTTCTTCAAAAATTCAATCTCATATTCTTTCAGCGTTTGCGGCACCGCCCGACCAAAGGCAGTTAAATTCATTGTACGTTGATGTCCCCGCGCTTCCATAAATGATAAATAGGCATGGTAAAGATATTTACGAGGATTCGATGGATTAATGTTCCCATTACCTATATACAGGCCATTAGGCGCACTTACAGCCAGTAGGTAACCGCAGAAATCCACCAACGGATCAGCACTGCGTTTTATTTCAAGCGCTTCATCGGAATTCTGTTGTGCTTGTAACAGCTCGCGTGCATCACTCGGAACTGCAAAGCATTGCATCAGGTGGCGAACAATGACGGCTAGCTCCTGAGCTATTTTCTCTATTAACTGTGGATCCCGTTCATTGACTGGTATCACTTCAGGGAAAGTGATGATCACTCGCCGGCGCGATACGCCGCCGCTGCGATCACTGAACTGCATCGGGTTGTTGTTCACCGCAAGGATCACCGCCGGAATGTGCGCTGAATAAGCATCACGGTATTTCGGGTCAATGGCTACCGCATCGCCGCCGGTGATGGCTTTAATCCCTGCACCATCGCCGCTCCATTTCTCCTGATCGGGTAAGATAATTAGAGAGTATCCCACCAGGGAAGCCCGTTCGCGGGAAGACTCCAGCGTTTCGATGCTGGCGGAAGTGGTATTGTCATTCCCTGCAAGCATGCGTGCTATGGCTGCCATGACGCTTTTACCACTGCCGCCTGGTCCTGTCACCTCAAGGAACAATTGCCAGTCATACCGGTTTGCCAGAACCATGAAAAGCGCCGCGAGAATGCGCTCTTGCTTTTCGCTTTGCTGGTTTGCCGCCCGCGTCAGCCATTGCCAGAAGTGAGGAGCATGCTCTGCAAGATTTTCCCCAGGCTTGGCCTGCGAATAATCCACACTGTTGACGGTACGCAACCAGTTATCTTTACGGTGAGAGCTAAAAATTCCGGTGCGGGTGTCAAAAACGCCATTTCGAAAACCAATTAAGTGACGTGCGGGCTTGCTCATTTCAGGCACCATGAGCTTTAGGGTTTCGATCATGCCGCTAATGAGGGGCGCTGAAAAAGGCGCTTGTGCTTTCTGAAATAGAGCAGCAATTTCACGGCTGAGGATCCTGTGCGGCAATACCAGCCAAGCCCCGTTCTCATAGCGGCAAAGATCTTCCCCCACCGGAGGCATAGCCAGACGGTGTTCATAATGGACTATCAGCAGTTCACACTTCTCACTCTGGCTCATGGCCTTGAGATCGGCATCACTGACCGTTTCAAAGGGGCTTTTCTGAGATTGCTGATTAAAAGCGCGGAGCTGTTCCAGCGTTTTGTCACGACCTTCCTGCATGAATACATCGTTCCAGTCACCGGCGATTAAGGGGATCGCAACTTTCCCGCTGACCAGATTTGCGGCTTCTTTCGCTTTCTTCTGTCCTGTGCCGTTATCATCATTATCTGCTGCCATTAGCAGCACGGCGTCAGGGTATTTCTCCCGAAGGCACTCAGCCAGATGAGGGAAGTTATTGGCACTCAGTGCCACATACACGGTTTCACCCGTCAGCGCATGTATTGTCAGACCCGTTGCATAGCCTTCTGCCATCCAGATAACGGTGTTGTCGTTCCCTTCAAAATGATGAGCGGCGCCGGTAACCTGTCCACCCGCAAGCATGCGTTTTTCCCCCGACCCGTTAATGAGCTGGGCGTTGACCAGGTTGCCTGATAAATCATAAAGCGGAATGACCAGGTCACCCGCCACGAAATCTACGCCGCCCACGCGCAGGCCGTTGCCCTGCAACGTCAGCGCTTCCTTATCAACCCAGCCTTTTTTCTCCAGATAGGCATTGCCTGCCGCTTTGCGGGCAGCATTCACCAGCGCTTTCGCCTGCACGGCTGCCTTCTGGCGGGCATCGTCTTTTTGCTGTTGTGCAGCGGCCTCGTCGTGATGAACCGCAAGAGGCTGAGCCTCTCCCAGAATCTCAGCCACTTTCACGGCGGCTTCTTTCGTGGTGATATCCAGTGTTTTAGCAACCAGATTTAATCCGTCACCGGCACCGCAGTGGTTACATATCCAGGTGCCTCTACCTGCCTGATTATCGAAGCGAAAGCGGTCTTTCCCCCGCAAACGGGGCAGGCGGAATGATGCCCGTGAGGGGCAACGGTTATACCCAGCGCGGGCAAAAGCTGAGGCCAGCGCCCTGTCGCAGCGCTCACGGTGTTTTGAACAATCATTTGTGTCATATGCGCCTCTGTCAGTGCAGCGTGGTTTCAGGAGTGGTGTGAAGACAAGGCCGGAACAGCTCGTCCATCATGGATTCTCCCAGCGGTGTCAGGCGGGGTTTTGCCACCAGAATATCGGGCTGCACCATGTCGCGCAGCATGGCGCAGGCGATGTCCATCCCCAGCTTTGCGCCGTGCTGACGGACATAGTAGCTTTCGACTTCTTTTGCGATGGTCATTTGCAGTTCATCAAGCGTGTAGCCGGTTTCAACGCCGTAGGTAGTACAGGCATCGAGATAGGCCTGTGCCAGGGCGCGACGGTAGAGGGCGGTGAGTACTTCAACCGGCAGGCAGGATTGCTGAGTCATATTCATTCGTAGACATCCCCCATTTGCGTTTTGATGGCGGTTTCGCAGGTGTCTACCACTTTGCCGAGCTGGTCAGTCAGCAGCGCAACCATTGAGGCCATGGAATTCAGCTGATCTCCGCTGGGTACATGCCCGAAGGTGTCCTGAGTATCTAGCATGTCGAGGAACATCACGCCGACGTTGTGCGCGTGTTGCAGGCGCAGGAAATCAGCATGCGGAATAGGGTAATGGGTGTTGGGGAAATAGAAGGACGCGAGCTTGTTCATGCAGCCTCCTGAGCGGGCAGGCGACCGGCAAAGCACAGCACATAGTCACGGGCAAACAGGCGACGGGCAGAATGTTCATTGTCGGCGGCGGAGCGCAGCATACAAACCGGCGCTTTAGGTTCAGCACGGCGCACGGCGGCGAACAGGAACGTAAATTTAGGATGTGGGGTGGTGAGGGTTGTAGCCATGGTGGCAGCCTCCATTGAGTAATGGTTATTGCTACCACTTGAGTTCTCACGCTCTTGGGTGGTAGCCCAGACGGGGGTGAGAATACCGGCCTCAATGAACACCGGCCAGCCCGAAGGCTGCCCCGCCTGAGCCACCATTGCTTGATAAGCACAGCGGTTAAGAAACCACTGAGCAGATAACAGGTGCGCTAAGGCTACGACATAAAAAAACACGCAAGGCGCGTGTTGTGTCGCCATTGAGTTGCTCGGGTTCTCACGCCCGGCTGCCGATTTTGCGGCAGCACAAAAACTATAGAGCAGGGGCTCGCCAGAGAAAAGCCTTTTTTGAAGCATTAGCCGTTTCTCCTTAGCAATCGGTCAGGACTTGATCGGACTGCTGCGGATTTGATCGGAAGTGCGAATCATCCCCTGAACTAACGCTTTCGGCTGTCACGGATAACACGCCCAGGGTATTGCTGGTAAATGCAGGCAAAGGGTTCTTTCTGCCGCAGGCGGCAGCCATCAGGCCTTCAGCCAGATAGGCCGCCTCTTGTATATTGAGCTGGATATTATGATGACCGACAGACAGAGAAATCATTGCATGGTCTCCTGAGCGCGTGCGGCGATGCGGTCATTCATCCAGCCCTCTATTTCGGAAGCCAGCCAGGCCACGTTCTTACCGCCGAGAGAAATCTGGGCGGGAAATTGCTGACGGCTGATTAAGTCGTAAAGGGTGGAGCGGGACAGGCCAGTGGTGTGGATCACTTCCGGCAGTCGCATAAAGCGATCGCGTGGGTATGCCGGTGGCATCACAGGGGCAGAAGAAGGGGGCGTGTTTTGAGCGGTGGAGAGCATGGTGCTACCTCATATCTGTATCCGGCTGGACGCGTCCAGTACCGGCTGTTTCGTTAAGGAGCCCCCTATTGTGAGAATATTTTTGCGTTTAGCAACAAGCCCCCGCGCCGTTCAATTGTGCATTAACAAGGCGGAATGGAACGATGGCAATCATTGGCAAACGTTGTCATGCAATGTAATGCAGTGATGTGCATGTTGTGTTTTTATTTATAGTTTTTTTACCGTTTCTATATTTATTAATAGGAATAAACATTCATTTTTTCTGGGCTAGCCAGAAAAAGGTCTTTTGAAGACAGTGAATAGTCGTGAACAGTGAGTGAATACCTTTAGGTGAAGTGTTCACTGCTTAAATTAATGATTTTATTATTTTTTATTTTAAAGTGAACAGTAGTGAACAGTATTTATAGAAATATAAACCCTTCCCGCTTTCCCAGCTTACTATCCCGCCCGTTGTACCAGCGCTGAGCAAACGACATCAGATAGAAATGTTGTGCCAGCCTCCCCACAATATCCTCACATTGACAACACATTGCTGAGGTATGCCATGAAACCCGATTCAACCAAAATCGTCGAAGCCGTTATCCAGGACTTTCTTCAGGTCAAAGCCGGTCACAACGGAAAGCCATCATCAGGAAACTCGGAAGGTGCTATCCAACACTTTGAGCAGGCCAAAACGGCGTTTGCGGAGAAAAAGCGGGCACTTGATGAAATTGAAAGTTCGATTGCGCGATGCGCCCAGGAAAAAGAAACGGCGAACAGCGAAATCAAAGAGAACGAAGAGAGCTGGCGTTCGCGTTTTCGCAAGTCACGGGGGGTTATGACTGACGAACTCAAGAACGCACACAGTCAGCGGGCTATTCAGCAGGGATTGGTTAAAGAGTTCGATGACCTGATTGAAGAATTGAATGTCGAAAAACAGTCGGCGATGTTGCATTGTGCTAATGCTGGTGGAGCGTTGATTAGCGCCCACCGCAGCGCACTGAACGCCTATGCTGATACACAGTGGCGCATGGCCATCAACAATCTCAGTCCGGCGCTTGTGCGCGCTGTAAAACTTAAACTTCTGGCGTTATCCACCGTAAGTTATCAGGAAACACAATCCGATCATTATGTAGAGCCCGCCAAAATTGTCAGCGCTGAAATTGGCAAGGCGCTTGTCGGGGCGGCTAGCATAGGTCAGTTCAACATGGATGCAGAACCTATGTTGGAGAAAATCGGGACGCATTCTCCTGCGCTGCCTGGTGTCGATATGGCGCTATTACGAAGCCCGATAAAAAGACAATTACTGGCTCAAAAACTCTCCCAGCGCATCGATTCAAATAAGGAGTAATAGCAAATGATGCGCTGCCCGCTTTGCAGCTCTGTTTCTCACATTCGCACAAGCCGTTATATCACCGAACTGACTAAGGAATCTTATTATCAGTGCACCAGGCTGGAATGCTCATGCGCATTTAAAACAAATGAAAGCGTCAGTAAAATCGTCAAAAGAGAAAATCTGAAGCGGAAAATATAAATTTCAGCTCGTTTCAATCCCCCAAAAAATAATCTCAAGTGCCGCTTTCGAAGAAGGCGGCATTTTTCATTAATGCAGTGCAAAACCGTCCCTCCGGACAGCCTTTTCTCTGGCTAGCCTGTCCTTGTGAGCTCTGCATGCATAGGGTGCATGGTTTTGCATGCAACCCAGAGTACTCAAAATGGCTCCAACCCCTTGCTACACGGGCTTTTCGAGGTTTTACTTCATGCATTAAAATCAGTGAGCTAAGTCAGCAGCGGGCAGGCGGGGAGAATTGCGCGCGCAGGCTATAAGCAATATAGTGACTATACTTGCGTGCGCAATTTCGTACTCTAATTATTATTTGTTGATATCAGGAGCGCTTCCGCATGCTTTTTAAAATGCTTTGTATGACTAACAATATCATCTAATAAATAATAGTTTTTATCATTTAATAGCGTCAATACTAGGTTATTCAACGGCTCATAATGCTTTAATACTTCATTATCAATAAAGTTGGCATAAGAAATACAAGCTCCATCAGCTGTCATAGCACTTGCAATATAGCTTTGCTCGAGCGATCTTATAACTGGGCTGTTAAAATTGTTTGTTCTTATACTAATACTTATGTTTTTTAAAAGTTCTGACATTAAAATTTCATCATTTGCAGGAGACATAAAAACCATGTCTCGGTCTTTTTTATATATTTGTGACCAACACATTAGCTGGCATAAGTAATACTTTGTGCTATTTTTAATATAGTCGTCAACATCAGCCTCATTCATTGTTTTAATATAGCTTAGTCGTCCAATGATACCATTTGCAGCACTGAGTAAAGTGCTGGACCATCTTCCAATTTCTCTGTTTTTATTGGCGTTGTACTCATGATTTTTTTGTATTAGATCAAGTTCTGCTTTTGTTTTTAGTTTAAATGACTCAATCGACCTTTTATCAAGATGGTTAAGTATGAATTTCGATAAAAAAACCATTATTGCCACAGTGGTTCCTGCTGTGAATAATGATTCGATGACTGTGTTTATCATCTTAAAATCTCCTCGACAATTTTCTTTGACTAAAGCCTGGTGGATTATGTTTGATAATATCCCCGGAAATTCTTTTATCTCTGTACTGAGCTTCCCTTAAGCCTTCTATATCTAAAGTGGTGGTTAGTATGCATGTATTCTCTCCCCCCTTAACATATATTTTGTTAGAAATAGTTGTCATAGTCGGTTGTAATACACATGAACCACCATATTGCGAAGTGTTAGCCTGTGCAATGTAGCAATGAATATCACGAACTGCTGATTCCATTATGTGCTGATAATAGTTAGTGTCTTTATTCCAAACGCAAGCGAAAAGAATATCAATTTGTGATCTAAATAATGCTCTATGCTCAATGTTAGCTAGCTCGAAACAATTATATGTCGAAAAAGAAACACCTCTCCAACTGATTAAATGATATTTTTTATCCTCGTGTTTATCTGAGGAGTTTTTAAGTCTGAAAGATTGCAACATTTCTAGCTCGCTAGGAGCATAGTGATTTTTTTCTCTCAAAGAAATAAAACTTGAATTATATTTATCATGAGACTTATAAGGTAGTATTTCTACAATTAGATTATAAGCTATATCATCAATTACCCAGTGTTCTAAACCAAAAATCAGAGCAATTTGCTGTCTACGGGCATGAGAGGCCATAAACGGAAGCCAAGACACAGGGATAGACAGTTCTGGTAAGAGAAGAATATCAGCGTTTTCTTCATTTGCAGCGTTAAGAATTTTATATAAATTTTTCTGCCGTTTATAACTTATATCTGGTTCGCGATCTTTCCGACAAGCAGATTCAATAGAACTTTGATTAATCTGCATATTAGCAAGTGCAACTTTTAATTCCTTTGTTTTCTTTTGGTTTTTGAATTTTAATTTTAATGCTTTTTTATTTTTTATATTCTTTACTGTGCAATAATCTTTGTGGTATTTATTTTCTTTAGTAAACTTATGAAGTTTCTTGCTATAGAGTGCTTTTATTAAATCGAAAAGCTGATAATCATCAGCATGAATGTAACGAGGTGAATGAAGTATTTTATTATCATTCAAATCGAAATCCAATAAAGAGAAATATGCATTCTCTTTGGTTAAATCGCCAGTGTAATCCGTATAGTTTGCCAGCGGCCATGAAACCAGATAGTGCCTTATTAAGTTGCTTTTACGAAATTGTTGCGTAAGTTTTTTTAAATAAGAAGAGTTACTCACTATTTCTGAGATTAACTTAATGCTTTTATTACTTGTTTTCTTTTCTCCAAGTATAACCTTCATGTCTAAGAGCGCTAGTGATAGGCTAAATGAGATGTCTATATATTTATCCAAGCCTGATTGAATTTTTATGTTTATATGACTACTGTCATGATCATTTTTTGATAACCATGTTTTTTTAATGCACTCTTTCACCGAATAATAAAAATCAACTGCAAATTTATTGTTGTCCGTTATTAATGAATAAGAAATTACCTTCTCCCACAATCTACTAAAAATAAGAGCATTTTCACCTTTAAAAAACAATTCAATTTGTTGTAGTGTTTTCTCACCAGCAGGTAACTTGCAAAGCCTGTGAGCGATAGTATGAGAGGATAAATATTTAGATAACTCTGTTTCATTTTCAACAAGACCAACAATACTTCTAAACTTATTAGCTGAACCATCATAAAGTATATCATACGCAAATGTGTCAAGATCACTCACAATATGCTCATCCGGTAAAAATCTAAAGGCACTGCTTCTATTTTCTAATTCTTTTTTGAAAATTTGCAAACCCGCTAAGCTATGGTTTTTATCAAAATAGTGCAAAATTAGCTTATCTTTTTGAATGGGCAGAGAGTGATATTTTTCAGCTAATAAGTATGATCCCGTGTCTTTTTCACTCTCAACTATCATTCCTCTCAATATATTTGAAATAAAGTCATTGATCGCATTTTTGTTGTTCCCAAACTCTAGTTTAGGTGATTTTAAAACGAAAATCATGTCATCAACATATCTACCATAGTAAGTAGGGTTGATCAGTTCCTCAACATCATTATCAAATTCTTTGAGATACCAATTTGAAAGAATTGCTGAGGAAGTCATACCAATAGGAATTCCACCATTATTATTTTTTTGATGAGTTATGCCAATTGTATTTTCGACAACTGTCTTATATTTTTCATGTATTTTTTTTAAACAATCATTCAGGATTAAAGACAGCTCAATGAGGCTTGGGTTTTGAGTCTCGGTTATAATACTGGATATAGTATTAAAATCTATATCAATATTATAATAAAATCCTTTGAGATCTAGGGAGAAAATAGCCACGTCCTTCTTATCGGTATTAACAACTTCGATAGCTTTATTTATGCCCTGATCTCTCCATTTTGTATAATTTTCAATATATCTTTCGAAAAGATCATTAGAGTTTAATTCGATTTTATTCGGATAATTCTGCCTTAGTCTAATTATCGAGTTATGAACTCTGTTGCCATAAGAGTTTTTAGAAAGTGATTCATCAAGAAGAGAACCAACAATAATTGACCACATCGTCTCTATTATATGGATTGGGACCGGTGCAGATATCAAGTAATGAACTTCATTAACTATATATTCATCAGAAATCTTTTGATTACTAAGAAAGAGTGCTTTGTTATCTTGTTCAAGATCATAACTTTTTTTAAATTTTTTAGGTAAAAAATTGACATCTATCTTTTCTAACCATTCAGAAAAAGTATCCATCTGAACATTGGCACTATTCAAAAATCTCGCAATTTTTAAAATGTTAGGCCTAAATTTTGTATTTTCAAATAAGGCTATGTCGGCTTTCAAAAAAAAATTAAAATTATCATGATATGCATGTGATTTTAAACAATCATAAGCACGAGTAACAATATCTGCATCAACCATATTTATACATTCCTTTTGCTGTGAGGAAGAGCATATTGCCCCCACCAATTCATTAATATGACTCTTTTTTCTAGATATGTTGAGCGGTTATATGCCCGTCTCACTTCATTTTTATCACTGTGTGCTAGCGCGGATTCGATCACATCAGCATTGTAGCCAGCCTCATTCATGGCTGTACTAGCAATAGAACGTAACCCATGCGCGACTAATTTTCCACCATAGCCAATTCGTTTCAAAGCGGCATTGGCAGTCTGGCTGTTCATCGGTTTACTTGGGTCATTGCGGCTAGGGAACACGTACTGACGATTACCACTAATGGGACGCATGATTTCCAGCAATTCTAAAGCTTGTTCTGATAGAGGGACTATATGATCACGCTTTGCCTTCATACGTTCTGCCGGAATACACCACTGCTTATTCTCTATATCGATCTCTGACCAGGCTGTTGATGAGGCTTCTGCAGGGCGTATGAGAGTCAGTAGTTGCCATTCAAGCAGGCAGCGGGTTGGTATTGATAAATTGCTCATCGAAATCGTGCGCATTAGCTTGGGCAGTTCTTCGGGGCGTATTGTGGGCATGTGCTGCTTCTTCGGGCGTTCGAAAGCATTACCTATACCTGAAGCTGGATTTGCCTCAATCAGTCCAACATTCACCGCATAAATCATTATCTCGTTGATGCGCTGAACCAACCGCCTGACCGTCTCTAATGCTCCGCGTGCTTTAATTGGTTCCAACACTTGGATCAAAGTGCGTGCTTTCAGCTCCTGAACAGTAACATTTTCAATACTGGGCAGGATGTCTTTCTCAATGGAACGCCAGATATCTTTAGCGTGGTCTGCGCTAACGTGACTTTGCTTCAGCTCGAACCATTTACGGGCAACATTCACGAAAATGCTTTCCTGAGCGATTTGCAGCTTCTCAGCTTCTTCGCCAGCTCTTGCTTGTGGGTCTATTCCTTTGACTAACATCGCAAGCTTCTCTGCACGCACTTCTCTGGCATCAGCCAGGGAAAGCGCAGGGTATGCACCGAGGCTGATCATGGTGCGTTTTGATGTGCCAGGCACCTGGTAGCGAAAGCGCCAAATTTTCTTGCCGGTGGTTTTGACCAGGAGAAAGAGCCCGTCGCCGTCATGCAAAGTGAGGTCTTTATCTGTGGCTTTGGCTTTTTGTACTTCGGTGTGGGTGAGGGGGCGTGTAGTCCGCGCCATGCAAGGATCTTCCCTAATTGGTATACGTTTATTGGTATATATCTTAGCGTATACCAATTCGTATACCAATAGACGCCGGTTTCAGGCGGATCTTCTCGGACTTCTACAGACACAAAAAAGCCCGCAAACCTAGAAGGGATGCGGGCTTTCAGGACTTCTCCGGACTTATCTGGTAATAACCGGATCATTATTTGGTGGAGCTGGGGGGATTTGAACCCCCGTCCGAAATTACTACACCGTCGGCACTACATGCTTAGTCCAATCTTTACATTCGCCGGTTAGCTGCGGATGGACACGCCACTAACAAACTATCCTGATTGGGTTTAACGCTTTCACCCCAGGCAAGGTGTCCACGCGATCTCTTTTGGGTTTGACCTCTCTTGATCCCCGTCCTAAGAGCGGAGGCTAGGGAGAGAGGGCTCTAAGCAGGGTATTAAGCTGCTAGGGCGTAGTTTTCGTCGTTTGCGACTATTTTTTTGCGGCTTTTTACGAGGCCAACCGCCCCTCGGCATGCTCCTTGGGCTTCGCAAATCCCGTCGAATCCAGAATCAGCCCCAAGTACTGTTCGCAGTATACCAGAAAAACTGCATGCTAAGCCAGAGACTTAGCGGTTTGAGTTCTTCATGATGCGTGCTTTATCTACTTTCCACTCACGATCTTTAATGTCATCGCGCTTATCGTGCTCTTTCTTACCTTTCGCCAGGCCGATTTTCACTTTTGACCAGGCATTTTTCCAATACATGGAAAGTGCGACGACGGTGTAACCATCGCGAGTCACTTTGCCGAATAGCGTTTCTAACTCACGTTTGTTCAGCAGTAGTTTTCTTGTGCGGGTCGGATCACAAACCACATGACTGGACGCCACGTTGAGAGGTTGAATGGTTGCGCCGAATAAAAAGGCTTCACCGTCGCGGAATGTGACATAGCTGTCAGTGATATTTGCTTTACCAGCACGCATCGATTTGACTTCCCATCCCTGCAAAGCAAGCCCCGCCTCGATCTCATCTTCGATGAAGTATTCATGGCGAGCGCGTTTGTTCATCGCGATAGTCGCGGAACCGGGTTTATGTGCTTTTTTCTTTGTCATAGTGATACTTATTATACTGTAAGCGATGCCGAATGAAATCCCCACACGGTCAGAGTCAGATGTTTTTCCTGTTTGTGGCACGCCGTGCTTCGTAGTTTTTATTACCGCGCCGATAAATGGTATTATCTGTACGTTTTATGACACCTGGAAAATGATATGCCACAGATAAGTCGTTCTGCGCTTGTGCCGTTCAGCGTGGAACAAATGTATACCTTAGTGAATGATGTCGATGCTTACCCGCAATTTCTGCCCGGTTGTTCAGGCAGTCGCATTTTGGAAAATAGTGATACATCGATGACTGCCGCTGTCGATGTTTCTAAAGCGGGTATCAGTAAAACGTTTACCACAAAAAATACGCTCATAAGCAATAAACGCATTGATATGCAACTGGTTGACGGCCCGTTTCGTAAGCTTACCGGCGGCTGGGATTTCATTGAACTGAGCCCTGAAGCCTGCAAAGTTCAGCTCAGTCTGGATTTTGAGTTCACGAATAAACTGATTGAGCTCGCGTTCGGTAAAATCTTCAAAGAGCTGGCGGGCAGTATGGTTCAGGCTTTTACGATGCGTGCAAAAGAGGTCTACAGTGTCTGAGATCCGCGTTGAAGTCGTCTACGCGTTGCCAGAGAAGCAGTACATGAGAACTGTCAAACTGGAGGAGGGTAGCAATGTCGAGCAGGCTGTTATTGCTTCCGGTTTACTTGAGCTGCGCCATGACATTGATTTAAAGAAAAATAAGCTGGGGATTTACAGCCGGCCTGTAAAACTGGTGGATACGGTGAGTGACGGTGACAGGGTTGAAATTTACCGGCCACTGATCGCGGATCCGAAAGAACTACGGCGTATAAGAGCCGAACGTTCTAAAAAATAAGGCGCCTGCGGCGCCTTATTTTTTTACCCAGAAAGATGACTTTTGGTCATTACCAACGATCATCACATCGGGCGATTTATTTTTGATCGCTCAACTTCGGTTTGTTATCGATGTTGGTCAGCTCGCCGCTCTGGTTGAAAGTCAGCGTTAATGTTTGCTGAGTTATACCCGAATGACCTGGCTCCTGACGGAACACGTAGTACCAAACATCACTGCCAAACGGGTCGTGCAACATCGGCGTGCCAAGAACATAAGCAACCTGTTGCTTAGTCATGCCGGTATGAATTTTTTGAACATCAGCAGGAGACAAGTAGTTCCCCTGATTAATGTCAGGCCGATAAACCACCTTTTCCAGAGTGGAACAGCCCGCAGTAAGCATTAGAAGAGCTACAGCGGCGGCAGTTAGCGTTTTACAGCGCATAGTCATTACATTCCTTTAGGGCATAAGATGCCGATGATAATAGACCTTTCATCAGTTTGAAACCTTTGCGGGGCACCTGTATGACCGCTTAAATGTAAAAAAGTTGAGCTTTTTACGCTGCGAGTAACTCTTTTGCATTGGCTAACGTGTTTCGGGTGACTTCACTTCCGCCCAGCAAACGTGCCAGTTCCTGCAAACGCGCCTTCTTATCAAGACGATTCATTTGTGTTTCTGTCACTTCGCCGTCGGTTTCCTTGCTGACAAAATAATGCTGATGACCGCATCCTGCAACCTGAGGTAAGTGAGTTACGCACATTACTTGTGTCGATTCACCCAATTGGCGCAACAGGCGGCCGACGATGGCGGCAGTTGGTCCGCTGATACCGACATCCACTTCATCGAAGATCAGCGCCGGAGTTTCCATTTTTTGTGCCGTAATGACCTGAATCGCCAGTGCGATACGTGAAAGCTCGCCACCTGATGCCACTTTTGCCAGTGCCTGAAGAGGCTGCCCCGGGTTCGTCGTGACCTGAAATTCCATGCGATCTGCGCCTTCAATGCTCAGGTGTTCTGGCTCGAACTGAACCTGAATCTTAAATTTACCGTGCGGCATGGAAAGTGCCTGCATACTTTGAGTAATCAGGTGTGTGAGCTCTTCTGCGAAATATTGGCGTTTGTCATGCAATTGTTGCGCGATAGCGACTGCCTGCTGGTAATGCATCTGGACTGCTTCACTCAGTTCGGCCTGATTTGTTTCCTGCTCATCCAGTGCTTGCTGTTCTTCAAGCAGCTGACGGTGCAGGTCCGGCAATTCTTCTGCGCTGACGTGATGTTTACGCGCCAGATTCATCTGTCGGGATAACCGCTGCTCCAGCTCGTACAAACGATTCGGATCCATATCCAGACGTTCGCTGTAATGGCGTAGTTCGTCGCTGGCTTCGCTAATCTGAATCGATGCTTCATCGAGCATGGTGATCAGTTCGTTCATTTTGCTGTCGAGTTCTGCCAGTTCAGTGAGCTGATTACGGGCACTGTAGAGCATGCTGACAATATTCTGCTCTTCGCCCTCGGCCAGTAAATACAGAGCACTTTGGCTGAGAGACAGCAGTTGACCGCTGTTGGCCAGACGTTTGTATTCTTCGTCAATTTGTTCGAATTCGCCGGATTGAGGTGAAAACTCATTGAGTTCTTTTAACTGGTATTGCAGGAGTTGGCGGCGTGATTCACGCTCATTCATCTGCTGCTGATATTGGGCTAATTGGCGGCAACTCTGATGCCAGTTCTGGTAAGCGGTGCGCATTTCTGCCAGCAACAAAGGCTGGTCTGAATACGCATCAAGCAGGTCTTTCTGGTGTTCAGGTTTGAGCAGAAGCTGATGGGCGTGCTGACCGTGAATTTGGATCAGATGCTGACCCAGTTCGCGCAACTGGGATAACGGCACTGGCGTTCCATTGATAAAACCGCGAGAACGGCCATCGCTGCTGATTGTCCGGCGCAGCAGGCAATCATGCCCTTCATCCAGCTGATTGTCCGCCAGCCAGTGTTTTGCGGAAGGTGTATCTGCGAGAGTGAAACGCGCGCAGATATCTGCACGACTTGCACCAAGGCGAACCATGCTGCCATCGGCGCGGTTGCCCAGGCAAAGACCAAGTGCATCGATAGCGATGGATTTACCTGCACCGGTTTCACCGGTGATCGCTGTCATCCCGGCATGAAAATCGATTTCTAATTCACGGACAATCGCAAAGTTACTGATAGTTAATTGCGCCAGCATGATCACCTTCCTGTACATAACAACAGACCTGTAATTACATACAGTATAAACTGGTTTTATATACAGTAAAGGGGCTGGCGAATTATTTTTATCAAATCAGAAGAGTTTTTTCGACCATCCGAGTTTGGTGCTTAATGTATTGAAATAACTGTAATCCTTTGGATGGATTAAGTTCAGATGGAACTCACTGCGTCTGATCACCACTTCTTCACCCGGCTGAATGGGCAGGGCGATCTGGCTGTCACAGCTGATTTCCAGGTCATTACTCATATGTGAAAACCGCAGACAAATGGTGCTGCTGCTGTTGATGACCAGCGGGCGGGCGGAAAGCGTGTGCGGGAACATCGGCACCAGCGCGATGGCCTCAAGTGTTGGCGTCAGAATCGGTCCGCCCCCGGAAAGTGAGTACGCCGTTGAGCCGGTCGGCGTGGAGATGATCAGGCCATCTGAACGCTGGGAGAAAGCGAACTTGTCGTCAATATAGACTTCAAATTCAATCATATGCGCCACTTTCCCCGGATGAAGAACGACTTCATTGATAGCGGTGCTGACGCGGCATTGCTGGTCTTTACAACGTACCGTCGCTTCCAGCAGGAAACGTTGCTCGCTGATGTATTCGCCTTGCAGAACATCGTCGAGTTGCTGCAGGGCGTTATCGGGATCGAGATCGGTCAGAAAACCAAGATTGCCACGGTTAATACCGATAACTTTGATGTCATAGCGTGCCAGAACGCGTGCAGCGCCCAACATATTGCCGTCGCCGCCTACCACGACGGCGAGGTCGGCAAGTTTGCCAATCTCCGCCAGGCTGCCGGTTTGTGCGCCTTCGAGGGCTAAATCCTGTGCCACCTGCCGTTCAACGACGACCTGATAACCTTTTGAAATTAACCAGTGATAGAGCATTTCATGGGTGGCAAGTGCCGAAGGATGGCGTGGGTGCCCGACGATCCCAATGCACTCAAATTTTTTATTCATCGCTGTGGTTATCCTCAGCAGGGTGTGATGACACCTGCATTATGACCGGTTTCATTCAAAACCAAACCTTGAAACCCCGGTTTTGATCCCCATAATAAGCCAACTAGCAAGATTAATGCTAAAACGCGGAGAGATTCATGAGTAGTAAAGAACATAAGACACCTGACGAGCAAGTCTCTGAAGAACTGAATCAGGAACAAGAGCTGCAAGCGGAAGCGGAAACTCAGGCGGCAGATGTCGTTGATCCCCGTGATGAACGCATTGCTGAATTGGAAGCACAGCTGAAAGAAGTTCAGCAGCGTGAGCGTGACAGTCTGCTGCGTGCGAAAGCGGAAGTGGAAAACATCCGTCGCCGTACCGAACTGGATATCGAGAAAGCACACAAATTTGCCCTTGAGAAATTCTCTGGCGAATTGCTGCCGGTCATCGATAACCTGGAGCGTGCTCTGGATCTGGCTGATAAATCGAATTCAGAGCTGGCAGGGCTGATTGAAGGCGTCGAACTGACCCTGAAATCTCTGCTGGATGCGGTACGCAAGTTCGGTCTGGAAGTGGTGAGCGACATCCACGTTCCATTCAACCCTGAGCAGCATCAGGCAATGACCATGATGGAATCCGATGAGCTGGAACCTAATCACGTCATAATGGTGATGCAGAAGGGTTACACGCTGAATGGTCGCCTGTTGCGCCCGGCGATGGTGGCGGTTTCTAAAGCCAAAGCCTGATTCTGTTTCAGAACGACTGTAAAAATGAGAGGCACCTTCGCGGGTGCCTCTTTTTTATGCTATTCCGTGGCCGGTAAAACAGGCATCCAGTCAATGGGTACCCGCCCTTGTTGCTTGAGTAATTCGTTGGCCTGAGAAAAATGCTTACAGCCTAGAAAACCGCGATGCGCAGAAAGCGGGAAGGGTGTGGCGCTTTCAGCACGTGATGGCGATTAGGGTCAATGATATTGCCTTTTTTCTGGGCATGAGATCCCCACAGCAAGAACACAATTCCCTCACGGTTTTCATTCAAGGCTGCGATCACCCGATCGGTAAAGGTTTCCCAACCCAGTTTGGCGTGGGAATGCGCCTGGCCGCCTTCTACGGTTAACACCGTATTGAGCAGAAGTACGCCCTGGTCGGCCCAGCTCTGTAAATAGCCATGATGTGGACGCTCAAAGCCGGGGATATCCGTCGCCAGCTCTTTATACATATTCACCAGTGACGGGGGAGCTGGGATCCCGGGACGAACAGAGAAGGACAACCCGTGCGCCTGATTCGGGCCGTGATACGGATCCTGTCCGAGAATAACAACTTTCACATCAGCAAGTTCAGCGGATCGAAAGGCATTAAAAACATCCTGCTGGGGCGGATAAATCGTTTTTCCCGCAGCGCGTTCAGCGGCGACAAACTTCAATGTATCAACAAAGTAAGGCTGTTCTTTTTCCTGGCCGATGACGTCATGCCAGGTGAGAGTAGTGGACATTGACGCTCTCCTTTTCAAAGTGATTTTTCTCTGCGCGTAGCTTACCTGCTCATTCCTTCGAGTTAAACCTGCCTGAGCTTTTGCTGATGTTTATCTGTGGCTTAACGCTTCTATGCAAAAATTATTGATAATTTACAAAATTAATTTAAGCCCGCCACTTGGAAAAATTGATATAAAACATAAATATGCTGATGCTTAGGAATAACCACATTGGAAAGATTGATATTAATCAAAGAATGCAGGGTGTTCTGCTGTTATATCTGACAGCAGGAACAATGGGTTGTTGATTAACCCGACGCCAATTAATTCACAGTATCGTAGCCAATTATGGAGGCAATATATGATCACCGGGATCCAAATTACCAAAACCAATAACGAAGCGCTGAAAAACTCTTTCTGGCTGCTGGATGATGAAAAATCGGAAGCTCGCTGTGTTTGTGCAAAAGCGGGTTATGCGGAAGACCAGATCGTTGCTGTCAGCGAATTGGGCCAGTTTGAATACCGTGAAGTTCCAATGGAAATTCAACCGACTGTACGTGTGGAAGGCGGTCAGCACCTGAACGTTAACGTTCTGCGTCGCGAAACGCTGGAAGATGCTGTTAAACATCCGGAAAAATACCCACAGCTGACTATCCGTGTTTCTGGCTATGCGGTGCGCTTCAACTCACTGACGGCTGAACAGCAGCGCGATGTGATTACCCGTACTTTCACTGAAAGTCTGTAATCTCAGTTGATTACGTAAGTTTCAGATAATAAAAAACCGCCTGCGAATGAAGGTAATGCCGATCAGTTAAGGATCAGTTGAACGATCCAGTGGCTGTGTAAAAATCCAGAAACGTTCTTCGTTTCTGGATTTTTTTTATGCGCATTGCTCAGGCTCTTGAGCTCGTTTCCTGCTACGACTCTACCCGTAACCCTCTGACTTCTCTCGGTGATGTTCTGGATCCCGACCTTGTCTCCCGCTGTCTGGCCGAGTCAGGTTCCGTCACGCTGCGTAAACGCCGTCTCCCGTTGGAAATGATGGTCTGGTGCATCATTGGCATGGCGCTCGAACGCGAAGAACCCCTCCACCAAATCGTGAACCGTCTGGATATTATGCTCCCCGGCAACCGGCCCTTCGTTGCCCCAAGCGCCGTTATCCAGGCCCGCCAGCGCCTGGGAAGTGATGCCGTTCGCCGCGTGTTTACCCAAACGGCACAGGTGTGGCACAACTCCGTCACCCATCCACACTGGTGTGGTCTGACATTACTGGCGGTGGACGGTGTCGTCTGGCGAACCCAGGATACACCAGAAAATGATGTGGCTTTCCCGCGACAGACCTATGCCGGGCAACCGGGGCTTTATCCGCAGGTGAAAATGGTCTGCCAGATGGAACTGACCAGCCACCTGCTTACGGCTGCCGCCTTCGGTACGATGAAAGAAAGCGAATATACGCTGGCAGAAAAACTGATAGAACAAACAGGCGATAACACACTGACTTTACTCGATAAAGGTTATTATTCTCTGGGGCTGCTGAATGCCTGGCATCAGGCGGGAGAGAGCCGTCACTGGATGATCCCGTTGAAAAAAGGAGCGCAGTACGAAGAGGTGCGAAAACTCGGTAAAGGCGATCATCTGATAAGGATGAAAACCAGTCCTCAGGCCCGGAAAAAGTGGCCTGATCTGGGGGAGGAAATGACGGCTCGCCTTCTGACGTTTACCCGTAAAGGCAAAGTCTGCCATCTGCTGACCTCAATGACAGATGCCATGCGGTACCCGGGGGGGAAATGGCCGATCTCTACGGCCACCGTTGGGAAATCGAACTGGGTTA
Organism: Rahnella sp. PCH160; assembly: GCF_047784855.1. NCBI lineage: Bacteria > Pseudomonadati > Pseudomonadota > Gammaproteobacteria > Enterobacterales > Yersiniaceae > Rahnella > Rahnella sp. PCH160. The sequence goes on along the minus strand of NZ_JBLOGT010000001.1, from coordinate 4,834,928 downwards.
TCGTGAAATTAAGCAGACGATGTTACTGAGTCGGTTAACGCTGAGAAGTAAAAAACCAGAACTTGTCGAGCAGGAGTTATGGGGGGTATTACTAGCCTATAATCTTGTTCGTTATCAGATGATTAAGATGTCTAAAACCCTAAAGGGTTACTGGCCGAATCAGCTAAGCTTCTCAGACTCGTGCAGTCTGGTGATGAGGATGTTAATGACGCTTCAGGGCGCATCTCCGGGCCGGATCCCCGAACTGTTGCGTAATCTGGAGAGTATGGCGCAGATGGTGAAGCTGCCGATAAGAAGAGAAAGGGCCTTTCCGAGAGTGGTGAAGGAAAGACCCCGGAAGTATCCAAAAGCACAGGAAAAAAGCCAGTCAGTTGCTTAACTGACTGGCATTACCTGCGAATGAAGGCGGTTTTTTTTCGTCTGTATCAGCCGGAGTTTATTTTGACGCGTCTTTAACCGCATCAGGTTTCACGCGGCGTTTACCAACGTTTTTGCTGTCGCGATGGCGAACTTTAACTTTCACCTTCGATTTTTCCTGCTCAGCTTTTTGCTTTTCTTTACGCTTTGCCAGGACTTTCTTCGATGGCTTACCGGTGACTTTCTCGCTCGGGGATTTCGTTTTTGGACGGAATTCATCAAGCACACGGGCTTTCAGCGGTTCGTTAAGGTAACGGCCGATTTTCCCCAGCAGTAAGTGGTCATGCGCCTCAACGAACGAGATTGCGGTTCCTTTGCGGCCAGCACGGCCAGTGCGTCCGATACGGTGCAGATAGATATCCGCCGTCAAAGGCAGGTCGAAGTTGAAAACGTGACTGATGTCGTTGATGTCAAGGCCACGGGCGGCGATATCAGTAGCCACCAGTACGTTGACGCGGTCTTCAACCATACGTTTTACCGCTTCAGTACGCTTGACCTGCACCATCTCGCCTTCGAGATAACAGGAGTTAATCCCTGCTTCACGTAACCAGGCAACCAGTTCATGCACACGCTCGCGTTTACGTACGAAGATCACGGATTTAGTGACATCTTCTTGCTTGAGCAAATGAATCAGCATCTGGGTTTTGTGTACCACGTCATCTGCACGGTAGTACCACTGCTGAATTTTTTTACGTTCGCGTCGTGACGGATCGGCTTCGATTTCAACCGGTTCAGTCAGAATACGTTCTGCGAATTCACGGATGGCTTCCCCTTCCAGCGTTGCAGAGAACAGCAACGTCTGTTTACGCCAGCGTGCTTCGGCAGAAATCGTTTCGATATCCTGCGCAAAACCCATGTCCAGCATGCGGTCGGCTTCGTCGAGGATCAGCGTTTCGATAGCGCGACAGTCAAAGTTTTCTTCTTTGATGTATTGCAACAAACGGCCAGTCGTTGCGACAACGATGTCCTGGTTTTCGCTGAATACTTCGGCGTGGTTCATATAAGCCACGCCGCCGGTGATTGTCGCGATATCCAGATCGGTATGTTTTGCCAGTTCACGCGCCTGATCTGCAACCTGCATGGCCAGTTCGCGGGTTGGCGTGAGGATCAGAATACGGGGTGGACCTGATTTCTTACGCGGGAAATCCAGCAAATGTTGTAAGGCAGGCAACAGGAATGCCGCGGTTTTGCCGGTGCCGGTAGGCGCCGAACCCAACACATCGCGTCCGTCCATCGCGGGCGGAATTGCCTCTGCCTGTATGACAGTCGGGCGGCTATAGCCTTTGTCGCCCAGGGCTTCAATCAGGCGTTCATCGAGTTCGAGTTCGGAAAAAGTGGTTACAGTCATGGTCTACCTCTACTTGGGGCGCCGATTATAGACGTGTTAGACGCGATCTTCACCTATTTAAGCGGTTTACGTGCCTTTTCCTCAACATCTCTTTACCCTATGCTACGACAGTTTTCGTTCAGAGGCCTGATGGCCGGCGTTATTACGGTGAAATGAGTGGCAAAAGAAGTCAGTTCGGCCCGGCCTTTGCGGCGCAACGGGTTTACCTTTAAACAGTTCTTCGTCGCGCACGACTGTTGTGCGATGAAAGTCGGGACGGATGGCGTTCTGCTTGGCGCAACGGCACCCGTCGGCGGGGCACAACGCGTTCTGGATATCGGATGCGGCAGCGGCCTTATTGCCATGATGCTGGCACAGCGCAGTGATACCCAAACGGTCATTGACGCCGTCGAGCTTGAACCTGCTGCCGCTGAACAGGCAGCGGAGAATTTTCGCGAATCTGTCTGGGCGCAACGGTTGTCCGTCTTTGCGCAGGATATTAATGATTATACCCGTCAGCACCCGGCTGAGTATGATCTGATTGTCAGCAACCCGCCGTATTTTGAATCGGCCGTAGCCTGTCGTGATGAAGCGCGAAACGCGGCCCGTTACACCGAAACCCTGACCCACAAAGCGCTGCTTGAATGTGCCGGGAAGCTGATTACGCCGCAAGGGCTGTTCAGCGTTGTGCTGCCTTATGATATTGGCCTGGCATTTGAAGTACTGGCACATCAGCAAGGCTGGTTCAGCGCATGGCGCATGGCCGTGCGGGATCGTCCGGGAAAACCGCTAAATCGTTTGTTGCTGACATTATCGAAGCAGCCTGTTGAGCGGGAAGAGCATGAACTGGATCTGCGCAAATCTGAAGGTGTTTACAGCGAAGCGTTCTGCGCACTAATTGCCGATTTCTATTTGAATTACTGAGCCTGCAAAAGTGCGGTCCTTCGCACTTTTTAGCCTCTCAAGGCTGCAGGATTGTCGGCTGAGGGTTTTCCTCTAAATCCGGATAATCGAGCGTGAAATGCAGCCCGCGGCTTTCTTTTCGTTCCAGTGCACTGCGCACGATCAGCTCAGCCACTAACACAAGATTACGTAACTCGAGTAAGTTATTGGAAATTCGGAAGTTGGCATAGTATTCGTCAATTTCCTGTTGCAGAGTCATGATGCGACGCAGCGCGCGTTCCAGACGTTTCGTGGTGCGGACAATCCCGACGTAATCCCACATAAACAGCCGTAACTCATGCCAGTTATGCTGAATCACCACCTGCTCGTCCGAATTATCAACCCGGCTTTCATCCCATTGCGGAATGTTTTTCGCCAGTTTGGCATGAGGCAGGCGTTTGATGATGTCCTCCGCCGCAGACCAGCCGTAAACCACACATTCCAGCAGCGAGTTCGACGCCAGACGGTTCGCGCCATGTAATCCGGTATAACTCACTTCGCCGATGGCATACAAACCGTCGAGATCGGTGCGCCCGTGCTGATCAACCATCACCCCGCCACAGGTATAATGTGCGGCCGGAACAATCGGAATTGGCTCTTTGGTGAGATCAATGCCGAGGGACTGAAGCTTTTCATCAATCATCGGGAAGTGATGTTTGATAAATTCCGGCGGACGATGGCTGATATCCAGATACATACAATCCGCGCCAAGACGTTTCATCTCATGGTCGATTGCCCGCGCCACTACATCACGCGGTGCCAGTTCGCCACGCGCATCAAAATCAGGCATAAACCGCGTGCCGTCCGGACGTTTAAGTAACGCACCTTCGCCACGCAGGGCTTCAGTCAGCAGGAAATTTCGTGCCTGCGGATGATAAAGGCAGGTCGGGTGGAACTGGTTGAATTCCAGATTGGCAACGCGGCATCCAGCGCGCCAGGCCATCGCGACGCCATCGCCGGAAGAAATGTCCGGGTTGGTGGTGTATTGGTAGACTTTTGCCGCGCCACCGGTCGCCAGCACAACGGCTTTAGCGCGCAGTGTTTCGACGTGCTCTTTGTCGCGGTTCCAGACATAGGCACCGACAACGCGTTGCGTACCGAGCAAACCCAGCTTGCTTGAGGTAATTAAATCAACGGCGTTATAGCGTTCTTTAACGCAAATATTCGCGTGCGCTCTTGCTTTCCCAACCAGCGTAGTCTCTACTTCTTTACCTGTAGCATCAGCAGCATGCAGGATCCTGCGGTGGCTGTGACCACCTTCACGAGTCAGGTGATATCGCTCTTCTGAGCTCTCGTTGGTTTCGGTATCAAAAAGTACACCCTGGTCGATCAACCACTGAACACAATGACGCGCGTTACTGGCGATAAATTCAACGGCTTCTTTATCACACAAGCCTGCGCCGGCAATTAATGTGTCATCAACGTGTGAGGCAATGCTGTCTGCTTCGTCGAAAACGGCGGCGATCCCGCCCTGTGCGTAAAACGTTGAGCCTTCGTTGAGTGGGCCTTTACTGAGAACAGTGACGTGACAGTGGTCTGCAAGTCGCAAAGCCAGGGAAAGGCCCGCAGCGCCACTTCCGATAATCAATACATCGCTAACAAATTCAGATGAAGGTTGCATAACGTATGATGTTTGCAGAAGAAGAGGGAAATTCATGTTAGCCTAAACCTCCGTGAAAAAGCCACGGGCTTGAGACTTCAATAGAAAAAACAATGGCGATGTGGAACTTTATGTTTCATGTGAACTCCAAGCAGTACTTGCTCAGGAATATAATCATGAAAGCTGGCAGTACGACTTTACGCGCGGAGATGGTTTTGGGGAGATTTTACCTCGGATGAGCGAGCAGTTAGCGGATCAAGTTCTGGTTGAGCGGGTCCAGAAGGGTGATCAGAAATCGTTCAATTTACTGGTTATTCGCTACCAGCATAAGGTGGCGAGCCTTGTATCCCGCTATGTGCCACAGGGCGATGTGCCTGATGTGGTTCAGGAATCTTTTATTAAAGCGTATCGTGCGCTGGAATCTTTCCGCGGCGACAGTGCTTTCTATACCTGGCTGTATCGTATTGCAGTCAACACAGCGAAAAATTATCTGGTCGCTCAGGGACGACGTCCGCCTGCAAGTGACGTCGACGCGAATGAAGCCGAAAATTTCGAAAGTGGCGGTGCCCTGAAAGAAATTTCGAACCCTGAGAACTTGATGTTGTCTGAAGAGTTACGGCAGATAGTTTTCCGTACTATTGAAGCACTTCCTGAAGATCTTCGCATGGCGATTACCTTGAGGGAATTGGATGGGTTGAGCTACGAAGAAATAGCCGCCATCATGGATTGTCCGGTGGGTACGGTTCGATCGCGTATATTCCGTGCCCGTGAAGCAATTGATAACAAAGTTCAACCGCTCATCCAGCGTTAGAGATGACGGTCACAGGAAGGGTACTTAGGCATGCAGAAAGAAAAGCTTTCCGCTCTGATGGATGGTGAAGCGATTGATTCTGAACTGTTAAGTTCTTTATCAACTGATAATAAGCTTCAACAAAGCTGGCAGAGTTATCATTTGATCCGCGATACCTTACGCGGTGATATTGGGAATGTGGTGCATCTGGATATCGCAGACCGTGTGGCCGCAGCGCTGGCAAACGAGCCGGTTAAACTGGTGCCTGGTTCAGCAACAGAATCGCAGCCTCAGCCTCATACCTGGCAGAAAATGCCTTTCTGGCACAAAGTTCGCCCTTGGGCGAGCCAACTGACTCAGATCGGTGTGGCCGCGTGTGTGTCCCTGGCCGTGATTGTGGGTGTTCAGCACTACAATCAACCTGACGCATTGGGTGCATCTCCGGAAACGCCTGCGTTCAATACGTTGCCGATGATGGGTAAAGCTTCTCCGGTGAGCTTCGGCGTGCCAAATGAAGGCAATACCACCAGCGGGCAACAAAATGTGCAGGAGCAACGTAAGCGTATCAATGCTATGTTGCAGGATTACGAATTGCAGCGCCGCTTGCACTCTGAGCAGCTCCAACTCGAACCGATTACTCCGCAGCAAGCCGCTGTTCAGGTGCCGGGAACTCAGTCTTTAGGAACGCAAACGCAGTAATGAAGCAATTTTGGTTTGCCGTTTGTTTAGCGACGGGCAGCCTGCTTTCTTCAAGTATCGCCTCGGCAGAACCGACTTCCGAGGCGTTATTACAAGAAATGGGCACTGCCAGCCAGTCGCTGAATTATGAAATGGGCTTTATCAACATCACGAAGCAGGGGATTGACTCCTTTCGCTATCGTCATGCTGTCTCGAAGGAAGTCTTGCTCGCTCAACTGGTTCTGATGGATGGGCCGCGCCGTGAAATCGTCCAGCGCGGAAAAGACATCAGTTATTTTGAGACCGGGCTACAGCCTTTTACTCTGGATGGCGATCATATAGTTGATTCCCTACCTTCCATCGTTTTCAGTGATTTTTCTCTGCTTTCTAAATACTACGACTTTATTGCCGTGGGTCGTGCCCGTGCTGCAGACCGCCTGAGTCAGGTGATCCGCGTTGTTTCGCGTGATGGTACGCGTTTCAGCTACGTCATCTGGGTAGACGAGCAGACAAAATTGCCTATGCGGGTTGATCTGTTAGACAGAGATGGTGAAACACTGGAGCAGTTCCGTGTCATCAGCTTTGATGATGGAAAACAAGTCATTAGTACACTGGCTGATCTCGAAAAGGCAAGTTTGCCGCCAGTACTTTCTTTACCTGCTTCAGAGCAGGCAAAATTTAGCTGGCAGGTCAAATGGCTTCCGGAAGGTGTGACGGAAGTGGCAAGCAGTCGCAGAAACTTGCCAAATATGCCGGTCACGATAGAATCACGCCTGTATACTGATGGATTATTCAGTTTCTCCGTCAATATCAGCGCCACGACAAACGGGCCCTCTGAGCAATTGATCAGGCAGGGGCGCAGAACGGTGCAGACAGAAATTCGCAACGGCAATGAAGTTACCGTTGTCGGCGAACTGCCACCTTCAACCGCCAAGCGTATTGCTGACAGTGTCGTCTTCTCCGCAAAATGACTTTTGGCTAAAAAACGGGTGATCACATGATGAAAGAATGGGCCACAGTTATCTCGTGGCAAAATGGTATTGCGACACTGCGCTGCGAAACGCAGGCGGGTTGCAGTAGCTGCCATTCACGTTCAGGATGTGGTGCCCGCGTATTGAACGAGTTAGGCCCCCAGACCGAGCATAATCTTCAGGTCAGCATCAATGAGTGTCTCGAACCCGGCCAGAAAGTCGAACTGGGTATTCCAGAAGGAAGCCTTCTGCGTTCGGCATTTTTGGTTTACATGACACCGTTGTTTGGTGTAATTGCTGGGGGGGATTACTGCAGGCTCTGTTGAAAGAAGATATGTACGCGGTTGTTGGTGCTGTGTTGGGCGGTGGGCTGGGCTTCCTGATTGCGAAAGCACTGGCGGCAAAGGTTGATGGCAAAGCGGGTTACCAGCCGGTGGTATTACAGGTCGGGTTACCGCCGAATGCTTTCCGCTATTCAACTGACAGCGAATTGCCTTCGTAAAATATCTCAATTCGTGATGGGCATAAATGTCACTGTCTCTTCTGATTCAGTGGCATTTTTAGTTTCTGACCGGTATCCGGTTCTGTATCATATGTTCAATCAAAGCGATGAACAGATCGGCGCTTGAGAGAGAAGTGTAAGGCACGGAAAACAAGATCCGGCCGTGCTTATCCAGCAATCTGATCAGCGGGCTGTTGCTGCCACCGCTGATAAACTGAATATCTTCAATCTGCACGGTTTTCCCTTCATCTGCCGTCAGCATCAGCGCGCTCAGCCTGATCCTTTTCTCTTGCGTTGTCAGAAGGTTAGAACTGATAAACCGTTTCAAACCGCAGTGTGCATTGAGCACACGGGTAAAAAGAATATCGCCACCCTGAGACAGGGTATTTAATGCCCATGGGCCACGAAACATTAGCTGTTCGTTTTTAATGACTTCAATTAATCTTTCGGAATGAGCAATGTTTGGCGTGATACGATGCCAGGTTTTGCTATTTTCTTCACGAAATATCATGGTATTTAAAATACGGCGAGTGTATTTACCGGTTCTGAAACGATATATATCCATAATGCGTTCGAAAGGAATAAAACGATTCTTTTTATCCGTCTGGCTTATCACTAAAATACCATTTTCATGCAACTGATAGATTTGATTCGGGCGTATGAGTCGCCTTAGCATGATGAGGACAATCCCCAGCGCAATGCTGAGCAAGGCAGACAACACTACGCTGTGCAGCCCGGCTGCGGTGTGCCCGAAAGCCAGCAGGAATGCAATTTGCATCGCGCCACCAATCAGTAACAGAGCTGACAGGACCAGAGTGATCCAGGAGTTGGCTTTAGCAAAGCCATGCTGACTGAGCAGCCGCCCTTCGTTGATCATATCGCTAACCTTGTGACCGGATTGAATTAAAATAAAAAAATTAAGAAGACAGTAATTAAGAATTTAGTAACGTTGGGGGAGTTATTTTCTTTTTATAACAATATATTAAGTTGCAGTGTCGGTTTTTGTATATGAGGATCTTCCTAAAATAAAACGGAAGCTTTTGCTCATGGAGGGTGTGATTCACGAAAGTTCCCGACCCGCTTGAAGACGAGGAAAATGAAAATAAATGAAAAGTCGGCGTCTTCCTGAAGGGAAAGCTCGCATAATCTGGAGTTAGGGTGTGCCGAGACTAGGTTTTCCCCGTACTGGCATGTAGAATGCTGCGACTTAGGCGAAAGACAGCCAACCTACAAACCGTCGCTGTATGTTCATGGCGAATGATTCAGAAATACCAAGGCAGAAAAACTTTCATAATGAAGCATATACGAAATTTCTCCATTATTGCCCACATTGACCACGGTAAGTCGACGCTGTCAGACCGTATTATTCAAATTTGCGGTGGCTTGTCCGATCGTGAAATGGAAGCGCAGGTTCTCGATTCAATGGATCTTGAACGTGAACGCGGCATCACCATCAAAGCGCAAAGCGTCACCCTCGATTATAAAGCGAAAGATGGTCAGGTTTATCATCTGAACTTTATCGACACCCCGGGACACGTCGACTTCTCTTATGAAGTTTCCCGTTCTCTGGCCGCCTGTGAAGGTGCGTTGCTGGTGGTCGATGCCGGGCAGGGCGTAGAAGCGCAGACGCTGGCAAACTGTTACACCGCGATGGAAATGAATCTGGAAGTCGTTCCGGTTTTGAACAAAATCGACTTGCCGGCTGCGGATCCCGATCGCGCAGCGCAGGAAATCGAAGATATCGTGGGCATCGATGCGACCGACGCAGTCCGCTGTTCGGCGAAAACCGGTGTGGGTGTGCCTGAAGTTCTTGAACGTCTGGTGCGTGATGTTCCGCCTCCGGAAGGTGACCCGGAAGCTCCTTTGCAGGCACTGATCATCGACTCCTGGTTCGATAACTACCTTGGCGTGGTTTCTCTGGTGCGTATCAAAAACGGCACCATGAGAAAAGGCGACAAAATAAAAGTGATGAGTACCGGACAGGTGTATAACGCCGATCGTCTGGGTATTTTCACGCCTAAACGTGTTGATAAAGACATCCTGAACTGCGGCGAAGTAGGCTGGCTGGTTTGTGCGATCAAAGACATTCTCGGCGCACCGGTTGGCGATACCTTAACGCTTGCCCGTAATCCTGCTGATAAAGTCCTGCCTGGTTTTAAAAAAGTAAAACCACAGGTCTATGCCGGTCTGTTCCCGGTCAGCTCCGATGATTACGAGAACTTCCGTGACGCGTTGGGCAAACTTAGCCTCAACGATGCCTCCCTGTTCTACGAACCAGAAAGTTCTACGGCGCTGGGCTTTGGATTCCGAATCGGTTTCCTCGGGCTGCTGCACATGGAAATCATTCAGGAACGTCTTGAACGTGAATACGATCTGGATCTGATCACCACCGCACCGACGGTAGTGTATGAAGTGCTGACGACCGGTAACGAAACCGTGTATGTCGACAGCCCGTCGAAATTACCTGCGCTGAACAACATTCTCGAATTACGCGAACCTATCGCCGAATGTCACATGCTGATGCCGCAGGAATATCTGGGCAGCGTGATCACGTTATGTATTGAGAAACGTGGCATGCAGACCAACATGGTTTATCACGGCAATCAGGTTGCATTAACTTACGAAATTCCAATGGCGGAGGTCGTTCTCGATTTCTTCGACCGTCTGAAGTCCACTTCGCGTGGCTATGCGTCTCTTGATTACAATTTCAAACGTTTCCAGACTTCAGACATGGTGCGTGTTGATGTTCTAATCAACGGTGACCGCGTGGATGCATTAGCGCTGATTACTCACCGCGGTAACTCACAATCTCGTGGGCGTCAGCTGGTTGAGAAGATGCAGGAATTAATCCCGCGTCAGCAGTTCGACATTGCTATCCAGGCGGCAATTGGTGCACATATTATTGCCCGTTCGACGGTTAAGCAATTACGTAAAAACGTTCTCGCCAAGTGTTATGGTGGTGACGTCAGCCGTAAGAAAAAACTGTTGCAGAAACAGAAAGATGGTAAGAAACGCATGAAGCAAGTGGGTAACGTAGAGTTACCACAGGAAGCGTTCCTGGCCATTCTTCACGTAGGCAAAGACAGCAAATAAATCCTTAATTGAGTGGTAGGGAGTATGCATGGCTAACATGTTTGCCCTGATTCTGGCGGTTGCAACGCTGGTATCAGGGATTATCTGGTGCCTTGAACGTTTCAAGCTGGCACCCGCACGTCGGGCTAAAATTGCTAAAATTAAGGCCGAAACTGGCGGTGCAGTTGACGACGTCACGCTGAGCAAGGTCGCGAAGCAGCCAGGCTGGGTGGAAACCTGTGCTTCTGTATTCCCGGTTTTGTTAGTCGTGTTCGTGGTGCGTTCATTTATTTATGAACCCTTCCAGATCCCGTCCGGTTCAATGATGCCAACGCTGTTGATTGGCGATTTCATTGTGGTGGAAAAATATGCTTATGGTCTGAAAGATCCTATTACTCAGACCAAGTTGATTCCAACTGGCGAACCAAAACGTGGCGATGTGGTGGTATTTAAATACCCACGTGATCCCAGCGTTGACTATATTAAACGTTTAGTCGGTTTGCCGGGCGACCGCATAACCTACGATCCTTTCAGCAAACAGGTGACCGTTCAGCCTGCCTGTGAAAGTGGTCAAAGTTGCAATATGGCACTTGCGGTGACTTACGACACCGGCACAGCCAGTGATTTTGTTCAGACTTTCGGCCAGTCTTCTGGCGGTGAAGCGAGCAGCGGTTTCTTTGAGACTCCGCCAACAGCCAACGTTCCGCAAGACGGCGTTCGTCTTATACAGCGTAATGAAACGCTGGGCAATGTGACTCACCGTATTCTGACCGTGCCCGGTGCGCGTGACCAACTGGGGGCGTATTATCAGCAACCGGGTCAGCCTCTGGGAACCTGGGTTGTTCCGGCTGGCCATTATTTCATGATGGGCGATAACCGGGATAACAGCGCAGACAGTCGCTATTGGGGCTTTGTGCCAGAACAGAATTTAGTGGGTAAAGCCTCCGCAATCTGGATGAGTTTTAAAAAGCAGGAAGGTGAATGGCCGACCGGTGTTCGTTTAAGCCGCATTGGTGGAATTCATTAATCTGCTGGCGTGAGTAACCCAATAATTCAAGTTGCAGGAGGCTATTGCTCCTGCAACTTCTGTTATGGCGGGTACATTAGCGCAGCATTATATTTTCACCCGTTGTAGAATATCCTTTCGGGCGATAAAAGTTGGCCCCCCAGATTTTTAGTTTTTTCTTTGAAAAGAACAAAAAAACAAAAGAACAGAGGGAGCCTTTGCAAACGAAACAGCTTTGGATTGGCTTAAGGCGAAGCAGGCCTGTTCCGTATGCTGAAGTTTTTGACGCATTCTTGATCTATTGGTAACTCATGAATCCCATCGTAATAAACAGGCTTCAGCGGAAGCTGGGCTACACTTTTCAACAGCAGGAACTTTTATTGCAGGCACTGACTCACCGCAGCGCCAGCAGTAAGCACAATGAGCGTTTAGAGTTCCTGGGTGACTCAATTCTTAGTTATGTTATTGCTAACGCTTTGTACCATCGTTTTCCTCGCGTAGACGAGGGCGATATGAGTCGTATGCGTGCCACGCTGGTACGAGGAAATACGTTAGCTGAAATGGCACGTGAATTCGATCTCGGCGAATGTCTGCGTTTAGGGCCGGGCGAATTGAAAAGTGGTGGTTTCCGCCGTGAGTCAATTCTTGCGGATACGGTGGAGGCGCTCATTGGCGGCGTGTTCCTGGACAGTGACATCCAGAACGTCGAAAAGCTGATTCTCGATTGGTACCGTAGTCGTTTAGACGAAATCAGTCCCGGTGATAAGCAGAAAGACCCGAAAACTCGTTTACAGGAGTTTTTGCAAGGTCGTCATCTGCCGTTGCCTTCTTATCTGGTTGTGCAGGTTCGCGGTGAAGCGCACGACCAAGAGTTTACCATCCACTGCCAGGTCAGTGGCTTGAACCAGCCGGTTGTAGGAACCGGTTCAAGTCGCCGAAAAGCCGAGCAGGCGGCAGCGGAACAAGCGCTGATACAGCTGGAGCTTGAATGAGCGAAGAAAAGAATTACTGTGGTTTTATAGCCATTGTTGGCCGTCCTAACGTCGGCAAATCAACCTTGTTGAACGAATTACTGGGGCAAAAGATCTCCATTACTTCGCGTAAACCGCAAACCACGCGTCACCGTATCATGGGCATCCATACTGAAGGGCCATATCAGGCTATTTACGTGGATACCCCGGGGCTGCACATCGAAGAGAAACGTGCAATCAACCGTCTGATGAACCGTGCTGCAAGCAGTTCAATTGGTGATGTTGAGCTCGTGATTTTTGTCGTGGAAGGCACTCACTGGACGCCTGATGACGAAATGGTGGTCAACAAACTGCGTGATAGCAAAGCGCCGGTTCTGTTGGCAATCAACAAAATCGATAACGTGACTGATAAATCGAAGTTGTTACCGCACCTTCAGTTCCTCAGTGAGCAGATGAACTTCATCGACATCGTGCCAATGTCTGCCGAAAAACGTATCAATGTTGATACCATCGCCAGCATTGTCCGTAAACGTCTGCCGGAAGCAATCCATCACTTCCCTGAAGATTATATTACCGACCGTTCACAGCGCTTTATGGCGTCTGAAATCATCCGTGAAAAACTGATGCGTTTCCTGGGCGAAGAGCTGCCGTATTCAGTCACCGTTGAAATTGAACGTTTCGTCACCAATGAACGTGGCGGTTACGATATCAATGGCCTGATTCTGGTAGAGCGTGAAGGCCAGAAGAAAATGGTTATCGGTAACAAAGGCTCTAAAATCAAGACGATTGGCATTGAAGCCCGTCAGGACATGGAAAACATGTTCGAAGCGAAAGTCCATCTTGAATTGTGGGTCAAGGTTAAATCCGGCTGGGCAGATGACGAACGTGCACTGCGCAGCCTGGGTTATGTAGACGACTTATAAGGTTCGCGCCTATGGAAGGCTGGCAACGCGCATTTGTTTTGCATGGGCGACCTTACAGTGAAACCAGCCTGATGCTGGATCTCTTCACTGAGGGACAAGGGCGGGTACGCATACTGGCTAAAGGTGCGCGTGGCCGCCGGTCAAACTTAAAAGGCTGCTTGCAGCCTTTTACGCCCTTACTGGTTCGCTGGAGCGGGCGGGGAGAAGTCAAAACCCTGCGTAACGCCGAGCCGGTTTCTCTGGCACTGCCTCTTTCCGGTTTAATGCTCTACAGCGGCCTGTACGTTAACGAGCTGGTTTCCCGCGTGCTTGAGCAGGAAGCGAACTATTCTGCGTTATTCTTCGATTATCTCAATTGTTTGCAAAATCTGGCCAGTGCCACTGGTTCGCCAGAATATGCTTTGCGCCAGTTTGAATTATCCCTTTTATACCATCTGGGCTACGGGGTGGATTTTCTGCATTGCGCAGGCAGTGGCGAAGAAGTCAGTGACACCATGACCTACCGTTACCGCGAAGAGAAAGGGTTTATCGCCAGCCTTGTTATTGATAATTCCAGTTTCACCGGCAGGGATTTAAAAGCCCTCGCCAGCCGTGAATTCCCCGACGTAGTCACCTTGCGCGCCGCCAAGCGTTTCACCCGTATGGCACTGAAGCCGTATCTCGGCGGAAAACCGCTGAAAAGCCGCGAGCTGTTCCGACAGTTTCAGGTCAAAAAGCCCGCCTCATCTTCTGACAATTCTGCCGGTTAATTCAGACTCCGCTCTACACCCTGACATGCGGTAAGGTGTAAACTGCGGAAATCGTTTTTGTTCCATTCTTAAATCAATCCATTCAAAAATCTGGAGCTGTTATGGCTGAGTTGCTGTTAGGCGTTAACATTGATCATATCGCGACACTGCGTAATGCGCGTGGTACGGCTTATCCTGATCCAGTTCAGGCCGCGTTTATCGCCGAGCAGGCTGGAGCGGATGGGATTACCGTCCACCTGCGTGAAGATCGCCGCCATATCACCGACCGTGATGTCCGTCTTCTGCGCCAGACTATTCAGACCCGCATGAATCTTGAAATGGCCGTTACCGATGAAATGATCGGGATCGCCTGTGAAATTCTGCCGCATTTCTGCTGTCTGGTGCCGGAAAAACGCGAAGAAGTGACCACCGAAGGCGGACTGGACGTGGCCGGTCAGCTGGATAAAATGACGGTCGCCGTTTCCTGTCTCAGCGAAGCAGGCATTCTGGTTTCCCTGTTTATCGACCCGGATCTGCGCCAGATTGACGCCGCCGTCGCCGTTGGCGCACCTTATATCGAAATTCATACCGGTGCCTATGCTGAAGCGAAATCTGATCTCGAACGTCTGGCTGAGCTTGAACGTATCAAACAAAGTGCGGCATACGCGGCGGGCAAAGGCCTGAAAGTGAATGCGGGCCACGGCCTGACTTACCACAATGTGCAGCCGATTGCGGCACTGCCGGAAATGCATGAGCTGAATATCGGCCACGCGATTATCGGCCAGGCTGTGATTGACGGTTTGTCCGGTGCAGTGCGCGAAATGAAAAACCTGATGCGGGAAGCACGCCGTTAATGAGCATTTTAGGTTTAGGTACGGATATCGTTGAAATAACCCGTATCGAAGCTGTGATTGAACGCAGCGGTGACCGGCTGGCGCGCCGTATTTTGTGCGCCAACGAATGGGCTGTTTATGAGCAACATCAGCAGCCGGTTCGCTTTTTGGCAAAGCGTTTCGCAGTGAAAGAAGCGGCGGCAAAAGCGCTGGGCACCGGGATCCGCAACGGTCTGGCGTTTGAGCAGTTTGAAGTGGTGAATGACAGCCTCGGGAAACCGGGGCTGGTATTCCACGCGCGTGCAGCGGAAATTGCGGCGGAAATGGGCGTGAAATCGGTCCATGTCACGCTGGCTGATGAACGCCGCTATGCCTGTGCAACCGTGATTATCGAAAATTAATTCAGTGCATCACGCCGTGAATTATACGGTGTGATGCAGTACCACGAATTTATCCCACAGCTCTTCGTTGGTTTCTTTATGCGCTGGATTGATGATGATCGTATTGTCGATCGGGCAGACACTCTGGCAGGTCGGTTTATCGTAATGACCGATACATTCCGTACAGCGATCGCTGTCGATTTCGTAGATCTCATTGCCCATAGAAATCGCCTGATTCGGGCACTCCGGTTCGCACATATCGCAATTTATGCATTTGTGTGTGATCAGCAGGGCCATAGTCTTTCTCGTATCTTCAGTAATCAGGGCGCGCAGTATAGCAGAATTGCACTGGCGTAGGATCCGCACCGGCGCCTTTCCACAGCTCAAATGATCCTGATCAAACCAGCTTTTTCACCAGTTCTTCACTGTGGCGGATCCGTTCCGGCGCATGCTCTGTATCCTGCTGAACCAGCGCAACAAACAGTAAATCCGTCAGGGAAGATTGCGCGGTGGTTGCCGAAAGCGCTGCGCCGCGCGTAGCCGGTAATTCGGCGACCGTATACAGACAGTGGTCGGCCAGCTGCTGCAATGAATTTGGCGAGAAGCCGGTTAGTGCCAGCACTTTTGCGCCGCTTTCTTTCGCCACCCGTGCCGCCAGATTGATTTCACTGCGCTCACCGCTGGAGGAAATCGCCAGCAACAAATCCTCTTTTGACAGCGCCTGAACGGTGGCAATCAGCACGTGTGTATCGGATTCAGCAATTGCAGTGACGCCAATTTTGAGCAGCTTATAGGCCAGATCACGCGCGACCAGCCCGGACGCGCCGATGCCCGTCAGTACGATTTTCCGGGCACCCGCCAGCATGGACAGGGCAATTTGCAGGCGTGGCTCGCTGTTGATATCCAGCGTGGCGCGCAGTGCGGACTGCTTTTCTGCCAGCAGTTTTTCCCCGACAACATGGAGGCTGTCGGTGCTTAAAATCTGATTGTGAACGGTAACCGGCTCGCTATTTTTTGGAGAAGCCAGCAATTCGCTCATGGCCAGTTTCAGCGCAGGAAAACCTTTGTAGCCCAGTTTTTGTGCGAACTTCACCACGCCAGACTGGCTGACACCCGCCATTTCGGCCAGTTTCTGTGAGCTCAGATGACGTGCTTTCTCCGGCTGAGCCAGTAAAAAGTCAGCCAGTTTTCGGTCATTGTGCGCCAGCGTCGGGTAAAGCTGACGAATGCGGATCATGCAACTCATGGTGGGTTTTCCCAACCTCTCTGAATACTGACATCACGTTTTACGGATTATGTTATCTAAAATAGCAAATATCTCTCGCAATGATGAATAAAATATTCAAATATTATGTAATTAATTTGAATTAAAAATTCAGGAGCACATCATGAGCCACACCGCGAATTTAGGCACCCTTGTTTCAGAAACACGTAACCCGGAAACCATGAATCTGGATGAAATGTCCACGCTGGAGCTGGTGACCTGTTTCAACCATCAGGATCATAAGGTTCCGGTTGCGATTCAGAAAGTTCTACCGGACATCGCCAGAGCCGTGGATAAAGCGGCGGCCTCATTCAAAGCCGGTGGCCGGTTGATTTATCTCGGTGCCGGTACCAGCGGCCGCCTGGGTGTGCTCGATGCGTCTGAATGCCCGCCGACCTTTGGCGTTCCGCACGGCATGGTGGTCGGGCTGATTGCCGGCGGGCCTGGCGCGATGCTGAAAGCCGTGGAAGGGGCGGAAGACAGCGAAACGCTGGGCGTAGAAGATTTAAAAAATCTCAACCTCACTGACAAAGATACCGTCGTCGGCCTCGCCGCCAGCGGCCGCACGCCTTATGTTATCGGCGCACTGCGCTACGCCACCGAACTGGGGTGTGCGACGGTCGCCCTCTCCTGTAACCCGGATTCCCCGATTGCCCGCGAGGCAAACATCGCCATTTCTCCGGTAGTTGGCCCGGAAGCGCTGACCGGCTCGACCCGCCTGAAATCCGGTACGGCGCAAAAGCTGGTGCTGAATATGATTTCTACCGGGGCGATGGTCAAAACCGGCAAGGTTTATCAGAACCTGATGGTCGATGTAAAAGCCACTAACGTGAAGCTCGTCGACCGCGCCTGCCGCATCGTGGTGGAAGCTACGGGAGCCTCGCGCGCTGACGCCGAACAGGCGTTATCGCAAACCGATTTCGAGGTGAAACCGGCCATCCTGATGTTACTGGCAGGCCTTGATGCTCCCGAAGCGAAGGCACGTCTGAATCAGCATCACGGATTCCTGCGCGCGGCTCTGGCGGAATAATACGGAGAGAAAAGAGTATGGCGATGGATAAAACGAATCTCTTAGCTTCACAGATTTTGCAGGGTGTCGGCGGCGAAGGAAATATCAGTAAACTGGAAAACTGTATGACCCGCGTGCGTGTGGAAGTGCATGACGACGCGCGTCTGGATCTGGCCCACCTGAAAACGCTGGAAGGCATTAAAGGCTACGTTAAGCAGGGTGAACAACATCAGTTTATCGTCGGGCCGGGTGCGGCGGCGAAAGTGGTGGATGCCATGCGTGCGTTGCTCAGCGAGGCAGGAGCACCCATTCAGAATGATGTCGCGCGTAACAAAGCCAGTGCGAAAGCCAAATACTCTGCGCCGATGAGCGGTGCGCTGCGCAAACTGGCCGATGTTTTTATCCCGCTGATCCCGGCTTTTATCGCGTCGGGGCTGATCATGGGGATTATCAACCTGCTAAAGCGTCCGGATATTGCCGGTTCCATTGCCACGGATTTCCCGAACATTCTCGGGCTGTTAGCGATTTTTGGCGGCGCGGTTTTCGCCATCATGAATATTCTCGTGGGTGTGAATGCGGCGCGCGTGTTCGGCGGTTCACAGGCGATGGGCGGCGTGATGGCCGGTATTCTCTCCAGCCCGGCACTGGCGCAAATTACACTGTTTGGCGAAACGTTGCAGCCGGGGCGCGGCGGGGTGATCGCGGTGCTTCTGGTGGTGGCGCTGATGTGCTGGCTTGAAAAGCGGCTGCGCAATTTACTGCCGGAATCGGTCGAGCTGATCCTGAATCCGCTGATTACCACGCTGATGACTGCTACGCTGGCGATTGTCATCCTGCAACCGCTCGGTGGGATCATTTCTGACGGTATCGCGCACGGCGTGAATATCGCGATAGATAAAGGCGGTTTGCTGGTCGGTGCGGTGCTGGCGGGCGCTTTCCTTCCGCTGGTTTTGTCGGGGTTACACCAGGGGCTGGTGCCGATCCACGTTGAGCTGATTCAGGCACACGGTTCCAATCCATTGTTGCCGATTCTGGCGATGGCGGGCGTCGGGCAGGTTGGCGCGGCGATGGCGGTCTACATGAAAACCCGCAATGCGCGGCTGAAAAAAGTGATTAAAGGCGCGCTGCCGGTGGGTATTTTAGGCATCGGCGAACCGCTGATTTTCGGGGTGACATTACCGCTGGGGCGGCCTTTTATCGGTGCCTGTTTAGGCGGTGCGGTCGGCGGTGCGCTAATCTGTTACTGGAAAGTCGCAACGGTGATCACTTTTGGTATTTCCGGATTGCCGCTGGCGCTGACCATTATTTCCGGCAAAGTGATGTTGTATCTCGCCGGTTTAGTCATTACGGTATTGGCTGGTTTTATTTTTACCTGGCTGATGGGGTTCAACGATCCCGAGGAGTAATGGATTGAGTACGAAGCCTGATCGACGGGTCGTGTTTTTTGATCTTGATGGAACGCTGCACCAGCAGGATATGTTCGGGAGCTTTCTGCGGTTCATGCTGCGGAGGATGCCGCAAAACCTGATTCTGGTGGTGCCGGTATTGCCGCTGGTGGGACTCGGGTTGCTGATGCATGGGCGCGCAGCGCGCTGGCCGATGAGCCTGCTGCTCTGGTCGATTACTTTTGGTCACAGCGAAGCCCGTCTGAAAGCGCTGGAGTTACAGTTTGTCACCGCCTTTCGCCATAAAGTGGTGGAATTCCCGGTCGTACAACGACGTTTGCGTGAATATCTCGACAGTGAGGATACCGAAGTGTGGCTGATCACCGGTTCGCCGGAAAATCTGGTGCAGCAGGTGTATAACGCATCGCTGTTTCTGCCGAAGGTGCGTCTGGTGGGCAGCCGTATTGCGCGCGGTAAAGGCGGCTGGGTATTGCCTCTGCGTTGTCTGGGCGAGGAAAAAGTCGTCCAGCTTGAACGCCGTATTGGCTCGCCGCTGAAACTTTACAGTGGCTACAGCGACAGCAAACAGGACAACCCGCTGCTGTTTTTCTGCGAGCACCGGTTTCGCGTCAGCAAGCAGGGCGAACTCCAGCAACTGGAATAATTCCGCCGTCAGACCTCCGTCTTAACTATCATAGTAAACAGGCCACTTATCCGGCCTGTTTGCATTGGAATGACGCAGGTATACTGCCGGCCGTTAAAAAGAGATTGAGGTTGAAGTGTCGGACGCACAGTTGGGTAACGGGTTAGCAGAAATGAAAGAGCACGAACACTGGATGCGATATGCCATGAATCTGGCGCTAAAAGCGCAGGATGAGGGCGAAGTGCCGGTGGGTGCAGTGCTGGTTTTAGACAATCAGGTGATTGGCGAAGGCTGGAACCGGTCTATCGGGCATCATGATCCGACCGCCCATGCGGAAATCATGGCGCTGCGACTCGGCGGAAGTGCCGTGCAAAATTACCGTCTGCTGGACGCCACGCTGTACGTCACCCTGGAACCTTGCGTGATGTGCGCAGGGGCGATGATCCACAGCCGAATCCGCCGCGTGGTGTATGGTGCACCGGATGCCAAAACCGGTGCCGCCGGTTCACTGCTGGATATCCTGCGTCATCCGGGGATGAATCATCAGGTGGACATTTTGCCGGACATACTGGCAGAAGAATGTTCAGAGCAGCTGAGCGCGTTCTTTCGTTTACGCCGCAGCCAGAAAAAAGCGCTCCGGCTGGCAGAGCGCGCTGCGCAAGCCGGTGACACGTCAGAATAATAAGCCCGTTCGCCCGTTATAAACGCTACGGCGCCAGGGCTTCTTTTGCATCCACGACCGGATAACCTTGGGCCAGCTGAGCCTGCAACGCCGCTTTCTGCGCCTGTTGCTTCTCTTTTTCCATCAGATACCCGACCAGACTAAGCTGATAGCGGCGGATGTTTTCCACATAGTTGTACGCCTGTGTCCCGCGCGCGTAGCCATACGTGGTGCGGCTGAAGAAGCGTTTCTGGTTCAGCATCGGCAGACGTTGTTTCACATCGGCCCAGCTGTCCGGGTTGCCTTTTTGCTGCGCCGTCAGCTTACGGGCGTCGAGCATATGGCTGTAACCCATGTTATACGCCGCCAGTGCAAACCAGATCTTCTCATCCTCAGGAATAGATTCCGGCATTTTGTCCATCAGGTGCGACAGATACAGCGCCCCCCCGCGGATACTTTGCTCGGCATCGGTCCGGTCATCCACATTCAGGCCATCGGCCGTGGTGCGAGTCAGCATCATCACGCCGCGCACGCCGGTCGGGGATTTTGCCTGCGGATCCCAATGGGACTCCTGATAAGCAATCGCCGCCAGTAGCCGCCAGTCGATTTTCTCCGCGTATTTTTCAAACAACGGCTGCAACACCGGCAGCGTACTGTCGATGGCGTTCAGGAAAGTTCGCGTATCGACATAATCAAAATCGCCGACGTGCCCGAGGAATTTTTCCTCTAGCTTTTCCAGCGTACCGTCTTCGGAAATCTGACTGAAAAAATCCAGCATGGCTGCAGAAAGGCTGTCGTCATCCGGTTCCTTGCGGTAATACCAGGTTACAGGCTCATCTTCCGTGGCATCAAAAGCCACGGCCAGACGTGGATAAACGCGCTGCATCAGGGCGATGGTGACGGAATCTCCCAGCGTGTAATCCAGCTTGCCACTCTCAACTTGTTTCAGCAGGTCACGCGGCGAGAGTTTGTCCGTCGTGGTCCAGGTCAGATTGGGATTTTTTTTAGCGGCGGCTTCCAGCGTCAGGATGTGGGCGCTGCCGGCAGAAACCACCAGCGAACCTTTGACGTCGGCAAAACTTTTCGGGCGTGCGGCTCCCTGCCGGTAAACCAGTTGCTGAGACACGGAATAATATTCCGGTCCGGCCCGGTAGTTTTTCAGGCGCGCATTGTTGTACACCAGCCCGGAAGCCAGCATATCGGTTTTACCGTTGTCCAGATCGTCGAACATCGACTCGATGGTGGTGTGCTGCTTCACGACCAGCTTCACGCCCAGATAATCTGCAAAGCGTTTAGCCAGTTCATAATCGAAGCCGAGGTTACCTTCAGGGGAGTCCATAAAAGTCAGTGGAGAATTGAGCGTGCTTACGCGCAATTCTCCACGGGATTTTATTTGATCCAACTGGTCGCCTTCACCTCTGTGCCACGGGACGGCAGGCCATAAGGCCAGCGCCAGCAACAGGGCGGCAATCCCCATCAGAACGTAATTAATTTTTAGTCGCGTCAAATAGTTATCTCGCTGCGGCGCTCTTGTTTTTTTACGATATGCTGTGCAGTTTCTATGGTTATATCCCCAGTGCTGACGCATTTTGCTCAACAAAACGGCAGTCTGCAACTTTATTCATATTAACCTTAATCTTTACAAGGTTATAAACGAATATTAATATTCCCTGCGCAAACGGTTTCGTATGCCGCCAGCTTTCTTTATAATAGCCCGCGTTTTCCCCCTGTTGCGCCCAATGAAGCACTGTGGTCAGTGTCTTCGAAGACGAGAGATCTGTGATTATGGAAATACTGCGTGGTTCGCCCGCTTTGTCGGCTTTTCGCATTAACAAATTATTATCCCGCTGTCAGGAAGCACGTCTTCCGGTCAATGATATCTACGCCGAATATGTACACTTTGCCGATGTCAGCGCGCCGCTGAATTCGGACGAACAAACCAAGCTGCAACGCCTCCTGAAATACGGTCCTTCTCTCGCTGAACACGCGCCAACAGGTCGGTTACTGCTGGTTACCCCGCGCCCTGGCACCATCTCTCCGTGGTCTTCCAAGGCGACCGACATTGCACACAACTGCGGTTTGTCTCAGGTTCTTCGGCTTGAGCGTGGTCTGGCGTTTTACATTCAGGCCCCGGAACTGACCGAAGCACAATGGGCGCAGCTGGGCGCATTGCTGCATGACCGCATGATGGAAACTGTTTTTGGCAAGCTGGAAGACGCCGCCGCGCTGTTCGCACAGCAACAACCGGCACCGGTTCAGCACGTCGATATTCTCGGCGAAGGCCGCGTCGCGCTGGAAACTGCCAATACCAAACTGGGCCTGGCGCTGGCGCAGGACGAAATTGATTACCTGATGGAAGCCTTTACGTCGTTGGGGCGCAACCCGACTGACATCGAACTGTATATGTTCGCACAGGCAAACTCAGAGCATTGCCGCCATAAAATTTTCAACGCTGACTGGATTATCGACGGCGAAACGCAGCCGAAATCCCTGTTCAAGATGATCAAAAACACCTTCGAACAGACGCCTGATTACGTGCTCTCCGCGTACAAAGATAACGCCGCCGTAATGGAAGGTTCGCAGGTCGGTCGTTTCTACGCCGATGCGAAAGACGGTCTGTACGATTTCCATCAGGAGCAGGCGCACATCCTGATGAAGGTTGAAACCCATAACCACCCGACGGCGATCTCTCCGTGGCCGGGTGCGGCAACAGGGTCCGGCGGCGAAATCCGTGACGAAGGCGCAACCGGTCGCGGTGCAAAACCCAAAGCCGGTCTGGTCGGATTCTCCGTTTCTAACCTGCGTATTCCGGGCTTCGAACAGCCGTGGGAAGAAGATTTCGGTAAGCCGGATCGTATCGTTACCGCGCTGGATATTATGACTGACGGCCCGCTGGGCGGCGCAGCCTTCAACAACGAATTTGGTCGTCCGGCGCTGCTGGGCTACTTCCGTACTTACGAAGAAAACGTCAACAGCCACAACGGCCCCGAGCTGCGCGGTTATCACAAACCGATCATGCTGGCGGGCGGTATCGGCAACATCCGCGCTGATCACGTGCAGAAAGGTGAAATCACCGTTGGCGCTAAACTGATTGTGCTCGGTGGCCCGGCGATGAATATCGGTCTGGGCGGCGGTGCGGCTTCTTCTATGGCCTCCGGCCAGTCTGATGCGGATCTGGATTTTGCTTCCGTACAGCGCGACAACCCGGAAATGGAACGCCGTTGCCAGGAAGTGATCGACCGCTGCTGGCAGCTCGGTGAAGCCAACCCGATTCTGTTTATTCATGACGTCGGCGCAGGCGGTTTATCCAACGCCATGCCGGAACTGGTTAGCGACGGTAACCGTGGTGGCCGCTTCCAGTTGCGCGACATCCTGAACGATGAACCGGGCATGAGCCCGCTGGAAGTCTGGTGTAACGAATCGCAGGAACGCTACGTGATGGCGGTTGCACCGGCTCAGCTCGCGCAGTTCGACGCGATCTGTAAACGTGAGCGCGCGCCTTACGCGGTGATCGGCGAGGCGACTGAAGAAATGCATCTGTCTCTGGAAGACAGCCATTTCGACAACCAGCCGATTGATATGCCGCTGGACGTGCTGCTGGGTAAAACCCCGAAAATGACCCGTGATGTCACCACGCTGAAAGCGAAGGGCGATGATCTCAACGGCGAGAATATTCAGATTGCCGAGGCGGTAAACCGCGTTCTGCATCTGCCGGCTGTGGCGGAGAAAACCTTCCTGATCACCATCGGCGACCGCACCGTGACCGGTATGGTTGCGCGCGATCAGATGGTCGGTCCGTGGCAGATCCCGGTGGCTGACTGCGCGGTCACTACCGCCAGCCTCGACAGCTATCACGGCGAAGCGATGTCTCTGGGCGAACGTGCGCCCATCGCCTTGCTGGACTTCGCGGCTTCCGGCCGCATGGCCGTTGGCGAAGCGCTGACTAACCTGGCTGCGGTGGAAATCGGCAGCCTGAAACGCGTTAAACTTTCTGCTAACTGGATGTCTGCGGCCGGTCACCCGGGCGAAGATGCCGGTTTGTATGCGGCGGTGAAAGCGGTGGGTGAAGAGCTTTGCCCGGCGCTGGGTATCACCATTCCGGTGGGCAAAGACTCCATGTCGATGAAAACCCGCTGGCAGGAAGGCAATGAACAACGCGAGATGACCTCACCGTTGTCTCTGGTGATCACGGCGTTTGCACGCGTCGAAGACGTACGTCATACCGTGACGCCGCAACTGCGCACCGACAAAGGTGACACCGCGCTGCTGCTGGTGGATCTGGGTGCCGGTCACAACGCTCTGGGCGCGACGGCGCTGGCACAGGTTTACCGCCAGTTGGGTAACACCCCTGCGGATGTGCGCAGTGCTGAACAACTCGGTGGCTTCTTCAACGCCATGCAGGCGCTGGTTTCTGAACAGAAACTGCTGGCCTACCATGACCGCTCCGACGGTGGTTTGCTGGTCACGCTGGCTGAAATGGCCTTTGCCGGTCACTGCGGCCTGACGGCGGATATCGCGGCGCTGGGCAATGATTCGCTGGCGGCGCTGTTTAACGAAGAACTGGGTGCAGTGATTCAGGTTCGCGCTTCTGACCGTGAAGCCGTGGAGCGCACGCTGGCGCAGTTTGGTCTGGCAGACTGCACGCATTACCTCGGCACGGTGGAAACCGGTGACCGTTTCATCATCACGCAGGGCGACAAGCCGGTGTACAGCGAAAGCCGTACCACGCTGCGTACCTGGTGGGCAGAAACCACCTGGCAGATGCAACGTCTGCGCGATAACCCGGAATGTGCCGATCAGGAACATCAGGCCAAAACCCACGATCTCGATCCGGGCCTGAACGTGAAACTGAACTTTGCGCCGCACGAAGACGTGGCCGCGCCTTACATTGCGAAAGGTGCGCGTCCGAAAGTGGCCGTGCTGCGTGAGCAGGGCGTGAACTCCCACGTTGAAATGGCGGCGGCTTTCCATCGCGCCGGTTTCGATGCGGTTGATGTCCATATGAGTGATTTGCTGGCCGGTCGCCGTAATTTGCAGGACTTCCACACGCTGGTCGCTTGCGGCGGTTTCTCTTACGGTGACGTGCTGGGCGCGGGCGAAGGCTGGGCGAAGTCTGTTCTGTTCAATGACCGCGTGCGTGAAGAGTTCGCTGAATTCTTCCACCGTCCGCAAACCCTGGCGCTGGGCGTGTGTAACGGCTGTCAGATGATGTCGAACCTGAAAGAGCTGATTCCTGGCGCAGAACACTGGCCGCGCTTTGTGCGTAACCTGTCTGACCGCTTCGAAGCGCGTTTCAGCCTGGTTGAAGTCACCGCCAGTCCGTCGATGTTCATGCAGGGCATGGCCGGTTCACGTATGCCAATCGCGGTTTCCCACGGCGAAGGCCATGTGGAAGTGCGTGATGCTGCGCATCTGGCACAGATCGAACACAGCAATCTGGTGGCGCTGCGTTTCGTCGACAACAACGGTCAGGTGACAGAAAACTATCCGGCAAACCCGAACGGTTCACCGAACGGCATCACCGCTGTCACCAACCTCTCAGGCCGCGTCACTGTGATGATGCCGCACCCTGAGCGCGTATTCCGTACTGTCAGCAACTCATGGCATCCGGAAGAGTGGGGCGAGGACAGCCCGTGGATGCGCATGTTCCGTAACGCACGTAAACAGCTGGGCTAATCGTTAAATAGCCTCAGTAATAAAAATCCGCAGCGCGAAAGCCTGCGGATTTTTTTATGTCTTTGATAAGCCGTAGCGGACGTAATATTTGGCCAGAAGCGGAATGTGTAAATTAATGTTTCAATTTGGAGTTGTCGTGATATCGCTAACTGACTGTTTTATCGTGTGTAAATAAAAATAATCCGAAGAGTTTATGTGTGCTAATTTTATGATTAAGTATTTATATATGATTTACGTTATATGATCGCCCTGTCAAATCAACAGGGCGATCATGCCAATGAAAATTACCCGGATAGTCAATATTCGTGCTGTATTCTATTTTTCTATTTTCACGTTAAGTTTATTCAATACAACTTATGCTCACGCAGAGGACAGCGTTATTGTCCCACAATCCCAGGTTTCCACGGAAAATAATGACAATGACAGTTTATGGTCTTCTTTTAAAAGTAATATCGCTGAAACCTGGAATGAACCACAACAACAAGATCTCTTTATTCCGGTATTAACCCGCCATAACCGTCACACGCACAGTAAAAAACAAATCGACGGATATAATGAACATCCGTGGGGAGGAGGTTACGGTGTTTCACGTTATGACGATAAAGGAAACTGGCACGCACTTTATGCTATGGCGTTTAAAGATTCCTTTAATCATTGGGAACCCGTTGCCGGATACGGATATGAAAAAATCTGGCAGCCTTTCAGTGATAAAGAATTTCGCCTGGGTGCCGGGTATATCGCAGCTGTCTCTGCGCGGGATAATTATGATTACGTGCCTTTCCCTCTGGTCCTGCCACTGGTCTCAGCCGGATACTCGCGTGTAACCTTCCAGGCCACCTATGTTCCGGGTACGAATACCAAGGGGAATGTCTTGTTTGGCTGGTTCCGTTTTCAGTTTTAATAGACTTTCTTTACTTAATAAATACCTTTGTTAAATTAAAAACCTTCAAAAGGATTACAGATTATTCTGATAATTAAAGTTTTAATTCCCTAACTTTCAGAGGATTAAGCTCTTTTACGGTTTTTGTTACAACCCTGTTTAACTTATTTTCTTATGCTTTGATTATGATATCGCTTCGATATGGAGTGAAGTTAAACATGATAAATAAGAAAAATCTCAGGGATGTTAGTTTATTAGCTTTTACGATTTTTAGCCCGTACCTGTGGGCCAACAACAGTGGAATATATCCGGTTAGCGATCCGGATACCGTTCACTACAAATCGCTGGCAGCCAATGTCTGGTCAGACTTCAAAGACAAGGTATCCACCACCTGGAATGATTCCGATTCGCAGGACTTGTATCTGCCAGTCATTACCTGGCATAACCGTCTGACTTACGATAAAGAGAAAACCGACAGATATAACGAGCGCCCGTGGGGCGGCGGTTATGGTATTTCCCGTTATGATGACAAAGGGAACTGGAACGGCATTTATTTTATGGCGTTTAAAGACTCGCATAATAAATGGGAGCCTATCGGCGGTTATGGCTGGGAGAAAATATGGACGCCCGCAGAAGATAAGAATTTTCGCTTAGGGTTAGGTTATACCGCTGCCGTGACGGCGCGTGATGACTATAAATATATTCCTATTCCGATAGTTTTACCGCTGGCTTCCATCGGCTATAACAAGCTGACTTTCCAGGCCACCTATATTCCGGGAACTTACAACAACGGGAATGTATTCTTTGCCTGGTTGCGATATCAGTTCTGATGTGCTGGATTGTTACATTTTGTGACAATCAGGCCGGGGTTGTGAGCACGATCTCCCTCTTTTCCTGAATATTCACCTATGCTGAAAATTCACCGCAATTATCAATCTGTTGAACACAGAAAGAGGGCGGTGCTTTTCTTTTTCAGGGAATATTCATAAAGAGGACCACTCGTGAAAACAATACCATCGCGTTATCTCGCCTTAACCGCACTCGCCTGCTTGCTGCCACTCTCCTTGCCCGCCGCTCAGGCTGCACAATCCGATAACCTGGAACTGCAACAGGTGCTGGTTCTCAGCCGCCACGGTATCCGTGCGCCACTGGTGAATTATGGCGATGTGCTGGCCGAATCCACCACGCATACGTGGCCGGTCTGGAAAACTGAAGGGGGATTACTGACGCCAAAAGGCGGGCAGATCTCCGAACATATGGGGCATTACCTCCGCGCATGGCTGGCGAAAGACAAACTCCTGCCTGATGCGGGATGCCCGCAAGCACAGCAGGTTTTCGCCTATGCCAACAGCCTGCCGCGTACAATTGACACCGCGAAACACATCACCACCGGCGCATTTCCCGGCTGTGATGTTCCGGTCATCAACCGTGTTGAAGTCGGTAAAATGGATCCGGTGTTTAACCCGATCATTACCGCTGAAGTGAACGACAGCTTTAAAACCAGTGCGCTGAATTCCATCAGTCAGCACGCGGGCGAGGGCGGCCTGCCGGGCCTGAACCAGCGGCTGAAGCCAAACTACGCGTTGCTCGAAAATATTCTCGATTACAAGAACAGCAAAATCTGCAAAGAGAAACAGCAATGCGATCTGGCGTCTCAGCCTTCGGACGTTGTGCTGACGCAGGGTAAAGAGCCGGGCATTACCGGGCCGCTGCGTATGGCAACCGGCGCGGCGGATGCGTTCATGCTGCAGTATTACGAAGGTTTCCCGATGAAAGATGTGGCATGGGGAAAAATCAGCACCGACGATCAGTGGACGAAACTGGAAGCCATTAAAAATCTGTATCACGAAACGCTTTTTGGCTCTCCGGCGATTGCTGCGAATGCGGCGAAGCCTTTGCTGACGTTTATCTCCGGCGCGCTTGATCCGAAACAGGCCTCGACGGCGGATGAGAAAGCCGCACAACAGGCAAAGCTGGCCCTGCTGGTCGGGCACGATTCGAATATCGCCTCTCTGCTTGCCGCACTGAAAACGCAGGATTACACGCTGCCGGGGCAATTTGAACGGACGCCAATCAGTGGCACGGTGGTTTTCCAGCGCTGGCATGACAAGAAGGCGGATAAAGATCTGATGAAGATTGAATATGTATATCCGACGGCGCATCAGATCCGCAACAACGTGGCTCTGAGCCTGAAAAATCCTCCTGAGCGTGTCACGCTGCAAATCGAAGGCTGTAAAGTGGATAAACAGGGCTTCTGCCCGATGGATCAGTTCACGCAGGCCGTACAGAAAGATTTGCAGGGCTGAACCGGCCTTAGCCGCTAACTGGCAATAGATAGTGTTTTAAGTTAGTTAGCGGCAGCAAACTGTCACCCGATAATGTGCCGAAGTTTCCTTACTCCGGCACATTATGGCGTCCTCTGCTTTCTATCTCAGCCCGCAGCAACGGGGCGAAATTAACGTGCGTTCCCGGAGCCTTGTGTGGCGGCTGGAAATACCGACGTGGTGCCTGATTTTCGCCATTTACGGTGGCTGGTTTTCCGTGGTGTTCTTCTGGAACAGCCTCGGTCCGTGGCTCGGCACGCCTTTACTCGTCTGGTTTACCGCCTGGTATATGTCGTTGCAGCACGAACTTATTCACGGCCATCCCACACGTAAAGCCTGGCTGAACCAGCTTCTTGGCTCCTTGCCGCTGGCGGTCTGGTATCCCTACGGGCTTTACCGCGACACGCATTTGCAGCATCACAAAAATGAACATCTGACGATCCCCGGTGACG
The DNA here is from genome assembly GCF_047784855.1 of Rahnella sp. PCH160. Taxonomy (NCBI): domain Bacteria; kingdom Pseudomonadati; phylum Pseudomonadota; class Gammaproteobacteria; order Enterobacterales; family Yersiniaceae; genus Rahnella; species Rahnella sp. PCH160. The sequence continues at coordinate 4,805,494 of NZ_JBLOGT010000001.1, read as the reverse complement.
ATCCCGAAGCCTATTATTTCAGCCGCAGAAGTTGGGAAAACCTGACGCCCGCGATGATGGCTGTGGTTCGTCTGCGTAATACCTTACCTGGCCGGATGATACTCGGCCCGCTGCTGGATACTTTCAGCACGCTGACCGGTGCGCTGATGGCCGTTTTTCGCCGCGAATGGCGTACCATCGCGATGTGGCTGATTCACGGGGTTTTACTGGCGGCTTTGCTGTTCTGGATGGCGCGACAGGGGCTGCCTCCGGCTTATTTTGTACTGGCAATCAGCTATCCGGCCCTGAGCCTGACGAAAGTGCGCTCATTCTATGAACATCGCGCTGAGTACGCCCCCGAAGCGCGGTCCACACTCAATGAAGCCGGATTTGTCTGGCGACTGCTGTTTCTCAATCTCAACTATCATCTGGTGCATCACGATCTGCCGGGCGTGCCGTGGTTTGCGCTGAGGCGTGTCTATCTCGCCGACCACGACGCGTATATCCGGCGCAGCGAAGGATTTGTGGTGAAAGGCTACCGGGAATGGTTTCGTCAACATACGCGTTCACCTGTGGCGGTGGAAATGCATCCGTTTGCTGCGGGGGAACCGGCGGCAGAAAACGGCCACAGCGACTATGATTATCAGCAGGACACCCCCTGACGGAGTTGCCAGATCATGCTGATGTCTTTACCGATGTACGCCATTTCCCCGCTGGACGTGGAAATTTTCACGGTGGACTTGCTGGGCAAACTCAAACGGCAGGGGATGACGCCGCTGCCGGTTTCACTGAGCTGGCCGACGGATTTGCTGGCGCACTGGCAGAATAAAGAGTTGTTGCTGAGCCAGACCTGCGGATTCCCGCTGGTGGAAAGCCTGCCGCAGGTGCAACTGGTGGGCACATTCAGTTACCGCGCACCCGGTTGTGATGGTTTCCGCTACCGCAGCTTTTTGCTGGCGCGTAAAGAACACAGTGGCCTGCATCTGACCAGCTTTCGCCACCGAAGACTGGCTTTCAACAGTACCGATTCCCAGTCGGGTTACAACAGCCTGCGCGCGCTGGTTGCGCCGCTGGCCGAAAACGGAAAATTCTTCTCTGAAGCGCTGGCGACCGGCAGCCATCTCGAATCACTTCTGTATGTGCAGCAGCATAAAGCCGATATTGCGGCGATTGACTGTGTGACCTTAGAACTTCTGCGCCGGGTTACGCCTGAACGGATCAGCGGGCTGGTGGTCGTGGGGCAAACCGCCGCCGTACCGGGGCTTCCGCTGATCACCTCGGCGCAGACTTCTCCCGAACATCTGGCGATGTTGCGCCAGGCATTGCATGAAATTTCCTGCGAACCGGTGAGTAAACCGCTGCTGATTGAATCGTTTACCGAGGTTCCGCGACCGGCGTATGACGTGATCCGGCAGATGAAAAGGATTGCAGAAGAGTTTGGCGTGCGTGAGCTGATGCCGGAAAGCGTCAGCTAAAAAAACCGGACATCATCGTCCGGTTATGCGGGGTATGTTCAGCCGATAATCAGTGCGTCTCTATCGGGAAATCTTCGTTCACATCGCCCCATTCGGCCCATGAACCGTCGTACAACAGCACGTCTTTGACGCCCAGCGCGTCGAGGCCGAAAGCCAGCGCCGCCGCCGTTACGCCGGATCCGCAACTGGTGATCACCGGCTTATTCAGATCAACGCCCAACCGCTCAAACGTCACTTTCAGTTCCTGCGGCGACTTCATGTGACCTTCTTTCGTCAGCTCGGTAAATGGCACGCTCAGGCTCTGCGGAATATGCCCGCCGTGCAGCCCCGGACGCGGCTCCGGCGCTTCGGCGTTGAAACGCGCTTTTGAGCGTGCATCGATAATCTGCACCTTGCCGATGGCGTCTTTCACCTGTTGTGCGCTGACGACAACCGGGCGAACCAGTCTGGCGTTAAAGGTGGACGGCACGCGGGTCTGTTCGCCGCTCTGCGTCGGTTTACCTTGCGCAACCCAGGCATTCAGGCCGCCATCAAGCACGCGCACGCATTTGGCGCCAAAGCTGGTCAGCATCCACCAGACACGCGGTGCGGAGAACAAATCCCCTTCATCGTACAGCACGAGGGTTTGCGTATCGGCCACGCCAAGGCGGCTCATCGATGCGGAGAATTCTTCCTCTGTCGGCATCATGTGCGGCAGGCCAGTCGTGCAGTCGGAAATGCTGTCGACTTCGACATAAATGGCGCCGGGAATGTGCGCCTCAAGATATTTGCCATGAAAATCAATCGGCGGAGTAATGCCCGGTTTGGATTTACGGCAATCGATAATGACCACGTCCGGTGAATTCAGATTCTTCGCCAGCCAGTCGGTAGAAACGGTGTGGGTAGAGAAAGTCATGTTCTGTTGCCTTATCTTTTTTGTGGAGCCAGCCTCAGAGATCGCCGGGGATCAGAGAATACACCCAGGCGTCGCGCGGCTGACCATGATAATAAAGCCGGTTGCGGTGCAAACCTTCGGACGTCGCGCCCGCTTTTTCAGCGACACGACGGCTGCGGTCGTTGCCTTCCATCGCGACGATTTCCAGCCGGGTCAGTTCGAGTTCTTCAAATGCGAAGCGCGCTGTGGCTCTGACTGCCAGCGTGGCCAGACCCTGACCGGTATACCCGGTGCGGATCCAGTAGCCGAGATTAGAAAACTTATAATCCTGATTGATCCGGTTGATCCCTACGCTGCCAATCAGATGGCCGGTCGCGCGTTCAAACAGACAAAAATTGAATTCTGTGCCGCGATGACGCTTGTGCTCGCTGTCGGTCAGGTATTTCCGGCTGTCTTCCAGCGAATATTTGTCCGTACACCAGGATTCCCACTCGCCAATCTCTGCTACAGAAGCCTGAACCGCCGCAAAGTGCGTGATCGCTTCCAGTTCGGTGGCGATACGGATTTCAATCTTTTCGTCCTGATAAATCTGGCGTGTCATCATCTGCGTTGTCCTGCGTGCCGGAAATCATCTATGAAACCAATCAAATCAGCCTCACATATCCGGCTGCTGGATGTCAATTGGTGTTAAGGCCGAATAAATGAGAAAAAACAGCAGGCTGTCAGTGCGCGAAATTTAGCTTTCCGGCACCAGCATCACCAGTTTGCAATCGGCGTAGCCCGCCGGGAAAAACGTCTGCTGGCGGTAACCTGTTTCACCGCTGAGCGGATGATTAAAGCGCCGCTCGCCGCCTTCGCGCGCCAGCACTTCCTGTTGCGTCCACCACTGATTGAATTCGGCACTTTGCCCGCGCAGGCTGATCACCTTCTGGCGAACGGCGTCGGAATGCGCGTAATGACTGGTTTCCGCACGAAATTCTGCCACTACCCGTTTCGCGCGTTCTGTCCAGTCGGGCACCAGTTGGCGGGCGAGCGGATGCAGAAACATAAAATTCAGCAGATTGGGTTGCTCATCCGTTCCCAGCCAGCCGCTGAATAACGCGCCAGCGGGCGGATTCCATGCCAGCACATTCCAGCAACTGTCGAGCAGATAGCCGGGGCCGGCGATCTGATTGACGCAATTCTTCAGGCTGTCATCCGGCGCGCCGGACAGCGGTACGGCGAGCGGATCTTTCACCGACGCCAGACTGAACAAATATTCGCGGGCGGCGGGTTCCATTTGCAGGGATTTTGCCAGACTGTCGAGCGTGGCGGCAGAAATCGATACATCGCGCCCCTGTTCAATCCAGGTATACCAGGTGGCGCTGATCCCGCTGATTTGCGCCAATTCCTCGCGCCGCAGCCCGCTGGTTCTGCGCCGAGCGGAACCGGGAAGTCCCACCATTTCCGGTGTGACGCGTTCGCGATGCGTGCGTAAAAAAGCGCCCAAGGCTCCGGGGCCGCTGAGCGACTCTGCGTTATCAATCATTTTCTCTCTCAGGCTGGAAGTAACTGATACCAGTATAAATGGTCATATTGTACCCGTATAGAACAATGCCTATAGTGATTTTGAGGTCATCTGAAACCGGCGTTTCCCCCAAAATAATAAGGCAAACAGGAGCAATGAAAATGACAAAAAACACCCACAGTCAGGCGGTCGATAAACAGTTTAGTTCGCAGGCGCAAAATTATCTGACCAGCGCCGTTCACTCGCAGGGCGCTGATTTACAACGTCTGGCCGTTTTACTGGCACCCTATCCCGATGCGCAGGTCATTGATCTGGGTTGCGGCGCAGGCCACGCGAGTTTTGTTGCGGCGCATGCCGTAAAAAATGTGATTGCCTATGATTTGTCGGCGCAGATGCTGGACGTGGTGGCGCAAGCCGCGAAAGATAAGCAACTGGAAAATATCAGCGTGCAGCAGGGCGTGGCAGAATCGCTGCCATTCGCCAGCGCCAGTGCGGATATCATCATCAGCCGTTATTCCGCGCACCACTGGCACGATGTCGGGCAGGCGCTGCGTGAAGTGGCGCGAGTACTGAAACCGGGCGGCAAATTCATCATGATGGACGTGGTGTCACCGGGGCATCCTTTGCTGGATATTTATCTGCAAACGGTGGAGGTTTTGCGCGACACCTCGCATGTCCGCAACTATTCTCCGGGTGAATGGCTGGAGATGGCATCCGGTGCAGGGCTGATTGCCAGTGAAGTTACCACCGACCGGCTGCCGCTGGAATTCACCAGCTGGATTGCCCGTATGCGCACGCCAGAGCATTTCGCTGTCGCTATCCGCGAAATGCAAAAAGTGATGTCAGACGACGTTGTCCGCCACTTTGAGATCCAGCCGGACGGTACGTTTACCAGCGACATCATGATGCTGGTAGCTTCCAGAGGTTAATCTGCTTTTTTAACTACAACGCCCTTCATGCCGGAGGGCGTTTTATATTTTAAGCAAAAATATATTATTTTTAATTATGGATAAAGATTTAATTTCGCTGTGAAGTTATAACTCACGCGGGTGAACATGTTTTGAAGTCATGAATAAAAACGTCTTCTTATTTTATCAAATAACTTTTTATTCATTAAATAGGCAGTGAGTTTTCCGGATGAAACTCGTAGAATCCGACCTGATTTTATTCATGGTCTTATTCATCACAAGGAAGTATTCATGGGCATTATTTCTAAAGTATTTACATTATTAAAAAGTGTTGTCTCCGACGTTGATCATCATATTGAAGATACGCAGGGCATTCGTTTACTTGAACAGCACATTCGTGAGGCGCGCAGCGAGCTGGAAAGAACGGCGGACTCCCGCGTTGGGATCGTCGCGAAAGTACGTCTGGGAGAAAACAAACTCGAGGAACTGAAAGAACGTCAGCAAAAACTTGAAGAGAATGCTTTGCAGCTGATGGCAAAGCAGGAGGAGGGGGCGCTGTTAAATGATGTTGCCGCTGAAATTGCCCGCCTTGAAACGCAAATACTGCAACAACAGCAAATACTCGACAGCTTCAGGCAAGTTCAGATTTCCATTGAGGATGCTGCGACCACGGCGCAAACGCGTATTGAGCAATTCGAACAACAACTTCAACTGGTAAAAGCCACCGATGCCACTCAGCGCGTTCAGCAGGCGGTAAGTTCCTCGAGCCGCAGCATCACCGGTTCTGTCTCGAGTGCCGCCGATACCCTGCAACGCATTAAATCCCATCAGGAAGAAAAACAGGCTGAATTTACCGCCCGCGAAGAACTGCGTAAAGCTGCCAGCGGAGAAGCGCTGGAAGAGCGATTGAAAAATGCCGGGATCGGCGAGCAGGCGTCCAGCGCTGAATCCGTTCTTGCCCGTTTACGCCAGAAACAACAGTAAACCGGGGGAATCATGTCATTTTTTGATGCAATAAAATCGTGTTTTCAGGCGAAGGACAGGACACCTCATCGGCCAAAAGGCCCTTTGGGATTGGGCATTTCTGCGGCTTTCCAGCTTAATACGCTCGAATACCGCCTTATCGAAAACCAGTTACTGAATCCGGTTTCAGAAAGCCAGTTTGTTATTGAAGCTGCCGGCACAATTGATTTAGGAGCCGGATGTAATCTCTGGCGTTATTACACGTCCGGCGATGAGTTTTTACAAATCAATACCACGGGTGGAATGGCCGAAGAAAATATCGAAGATATTAAATTATTTATTTATGAAAGCAGTGATGGAATAACGTCACGCAAGGCGTGGGAAAAAAGCATTTCGGCGGGCGAAATAGGTCAGCATAAAATTAACTATCGCGATAAAAAATTTTACCGTGCATTTAATGAAAATGAGAAAGGTAATATTCCTGCCATTTATTTTCTTGAACAGGTGACGAACAGTAAGGGCGAAACCTGGCCGTTGCATAATTTTTCCATGCTGTATCAGCGGGAAGTCGCGCAGGAGACGTTTGAATATTTGCTGATCAATGGCGAAGAGACATTTGATGAAAATCAGCAGCCGGAATGGCTGATTTCTTATGCGTTGGGTGTTGACGTATTGGTCAGTCAGTTGCATATCATTTCTTAAAAAAACAGGAAAATCAAAAGAATGGAATCATTTAAGCTTTTACTTTCGTTTTCGACTTACTTTTTTACAGGCATTGTCATGCTCATGGCATTCCTGATTATTTACAGCCGCATCACGCCTTATAACGAATGGTGCCTGATTAAGGCCAATAATGAGGCCGCCGCGATTGGTTTTTCCGGCGCGAGTATCGGTTATGTCACGCCGCTGGCCAGCGCAGCGATTAACTCTGTCGGCCTGGCTGATTACATCATCTGGGGCGGCGTGGCGCTGGTTGCTCAGCTTATTATCTTCTTCGCGGTGTTTCTGGCGATCCCCCATCTGGGCCAGCGCATTGAAAATAATGAAAAAGCGGCGGGGATATTTCTGTGTGCGGCCTCGATATGCGGCGGCATTCTGAATGCCGCGTGCATGAGTTATTAAGGAGCAATAATGAAAGGGAAATACAAAAAAAGGCGTAAAGCAGAATCACCCTATGTCATGCCTGCGCGCCCGACTCTGCGGGTGCCGGTGAAAAAAAGTTCCGGCTGCCTGACATTGCTGATTATGGGGGGCGTCACGCTGGCGGCCATTCATGGCTGTGACAGCGATTCCAGCAACATAGAAACCAACGAAACGATCTACAAAGACGTCGCCGAATGCACTGCCGATGGTGTTACTGCCGCTGATTGCCAGACGGCATATGACAACGCTCAGCACAAACTGGCGGCGGAAATGACACCTTACAGCTCGGTTGATACCTGTCAAAAGGCTTATGGCCTTGGCAATTGCCGATATGACCTGGATACAAATCAGTTCATGCCCGCGTTGGCCGGTTTCATGATTGCTAAGGCGATTAACCACCGCAGTGAGTTTACGTCGTCATTGGGTGGTGGAGGCTACTATTCCCGCCCTTATTACCGCTCTTACGGCGGGGACAGTTTCCGCACGCCGGGGACTGCGGATAATTACTACCGGAGCAGGGGCAGCCATTATACGTCCACCCATGCCTCGACGGTTTCCCGTGGGGGGTACGGGCATTCATCCAGCGGCCGTGGCAGTTGGGGAGGCTAATTTATGTTACGACTTCCAATGACTGTGCGCCCGGATCTGGACGCCATTGCCAAACATTATGGTTTCAGTTTTCACATCATAGATGATGAAATTTACTGGGATGAAAGCCGGGCATACCGTTTCACGCTGAAACAAATTGAGGAAGGCATTGAACAGCCGACCGAAGAATTGCATGAAATGTGTCTCGATCTGGTCGATCGCGCGGTACGCAGTGAATCCATGATGAAGGCGCTGGCTATCCCGCCTTTATACTGGGACGCCATTGCACAAAGCTGGTTTGACCGTGACCCTTCACTTTACGGGCGCATGGATTTTTCATGGGACGGATGCGGCCCGGTTAAATTGCTGGAATACAACGCTGATACGCCGACTTCCCTCTATGAATCTGCCTTCTTTCAATGGCAATGGCTGGAAGATGCCCGCCGTCTGGGGACAATCCCGCGTGATGCCGACCAGTTCAATTCGATACAGGAAAAACTGATTGCGCGTTTTGGACAGTTGCAAACCGCAGATCCGTTCTATTTTTGTTGTAATCAGGATTCGGGAGAAGATCGGGGAACGGTGCTTTATCTTGAGGATTGCGCCCGTCAGGCCGGGCTGGACACGCGTTTTCTGTTTGTCGAGGAACTGGGGCTGGGCACCGGCGGCGTGCTCACGGATCTTCAGGACCGTGTGATTCATCAGCTTTTTAAGCTGTATCCGCTGGAATGGATGATGCGTGATGATTACGGCCCGCTGTTATCTGCCCGCCGGGAACGTTGGGTCGAACCGTTGTGGAAAGCGGTGCTCAGCAACAAAGGGATTTTACCTTTCTTATGGCAGGCGCACCGTGGCCATCCGAATCTTTTGCCCGCGTATTTCGCCAGTGATTTGGCCCAGGCGAGGGGGAACATCGCAGAGGACATGGGTGATCAGTTTAAAGGACTGGTGAGGAAGCCGCTGTTCTCACGTGAGGGCGCGAACGTCACGATCTACGGCATTCAGTCCGACGATCAGATTATCGATCAGGAAGAGGGGATGTACGGCGATGAGCCAGTGGTCTATCAGGCATTTTCAGCGCTTCCGCGTTTTGGTGACAGTTTCACCATGCTCGGAAGCTGGATTGTCGGAGATGAAGCTGCAGGCATTGGCATTCGTGAAGATATCTCGTTAATCACCAAAGACACCTCGCGTTTCATTCCGCACTTTATTTCCTGACGTCATTTCCTGACGTCATTTCCTGACGTCATTTCCTGACATCATTTCCTGACAGCAGAAGAACCAAAGCCCCTGTCTGCGCCGTATTGAGGCAGGGGCTTTATGCTTATTTCTTCCCGAAGACCTTCTTCCCAAGCATTACCAGCGCCAGAACGGCGGCACCGACGATAAGGCCGACCGCTAAATCTGTTGCGCCTGTAATCAGCGTGTTGACCCAGCTTTCGTGGCCGTGCGTCAGGGGTTCAATCAGGCTGTGCATGAAAGGCAAACCGTGGCTGATAATACTGCCACCCACCAGGAACATCGCGATTGTGCCTACGACAGAAAGTGTTTTCATCAGCAGCGGGGCGGCATTCACGATGCCGCGACCAAACGCGCGCACGGCATTCATCACGCCGCTTTCGCCTGACAGTTTGCTGAGATACAAACCGGCATCGTCAATTTTGACAATCGCACCGACCAGCCCGTAAACGCCGACGGTCATGGCGACGGCAATCAGCACCATCACGGTGACCTGATTGAGGAACGGCGCAGATGACACGATGCCCAGCGAGATAACGATGATTTCAGCAGAAAGAATGAAATCGGTACGCACAGCACCTTTGACTTTTTCCTTCTCCAGTTTTTTGGCGTCAGCCTCATCTTTTACTTGCGGCGCATCCGGTTTCTCTTCGTGATGATCGCCGGGCATCAGTTTGTGCGCGACTTTCTCGAAGCCTTCGTAACATAAGTACGCACCGCCAATCATCAGCAGCGGGGTAATCGCCCAGGGAATGAACGCGCTGATCAGCAGTGCCAGTGGCACCAAAATGGCTTTATTGATCATCGAACCTTTGGCGACGGCCCACACGATAGGCAATTCCCGGTCGGCTTTAACACCGGAAACTTGTTGCGCGTTCAGCGCCAGATCGTCTCCCAACACACTGGCTGTTTTTTTGGCTGCAACCTTACTCATTGCCGCCACATCATCAAGAATCGATGCAATATCATCGATTAAGGCCAGAAGGCTACCACCCGCCATACACACTCCCGAATACCCTGTCATCACTCCATGCGGTCGATGCAGGGTTTTTGTTGTTAAAATCAGTCTCCGCACTCGCGGGAACCCAATTTCTGCTGGCGTGACAAATGCAGGTGGTCACAGCAACAGAAAATTCATGAAAAATAATCATATCAGTGATTGCACTCTCTCGTCGATTTGTGCGAATGTTGTGCGGGTTATAAATAACTTTGAAAACTCTCCATACTTTCTCCATGAAATATCTTTATTTTCCGGCCGCTTATCCGCTGTGAAATGTTTACTTTCATTCCCTCCTTATTTTTACCACAATGGTTAAACTTCTTTACATTGCATTACGTGCCCTTTCATTGCTTCGCCGATAATTAATTCAACGGATGACTTCCGCTCCATTAATTAACGAAACTAACGAAAGAAAGGTGCGTATCATGAAAATCTTACCTATGTTCACTGCTGCTGTAATTACCGTCGCTTCATTCTCAGCCCTTGCCGCGACGCCGATCTCTGAAACGCAGGCGCAAAGCGGTAACTATCAGTCACTGGGTATGGTTTCAGTAAGTGCGTCAAGTACCGTCCCCGGCACCATGCGTGATCAACTGGATCAGATCGCCAGCGATAAAGGCGCGACCCATTATCGCGTAGTGGGTGCAGGTACTCCCGGTGATTCCAGCCTGACCCGCGCTAACGTCGAGTTGTATAAATAATTTTCAAATTATTTAGTAATAACGTAAATTGTTTATTAAGACGTTATTATATCAATAAGTATGAGAAGGCCAGTGTCACCTGACATTGGCCTTTTTATTATTTATACCACTCCCGTTATTTACAGCGTACTTTGAGAATCCTCCCATGTGTTTTCTTTGAGATAAATCTTTCTGATAATAATTCCCCTGATTAATCATTTCTTAAGAATTTTTTGGTGTAATCGCGGTCTACTTCCTCAGGAGGAGTTAAAATGTTGAATGCCGCAAGAACGACAATCAAGAACACCGGTCTTTCGATTCAGAACCAATTTTTCTATCTGCAGAATTTTATTACCTCTCCACGGACGATGGGGACGCTAATGCCGTCCTCCCCGTGGCTGTGCCATGCGATGCTGAACCAGATAGACTGGACCACGTCGCAGGACATCGCAGAGCTTGGCGCGGCTGACGGCGTGCTGACCCGCCGGATCCTCAGCCGGATGCGTGCGGATGCGAAGCTTGAGGCGTTTGAAATCCAGCCCGCGTTTGTCCGTAAGCTTAATCAGATGGAAGATCGCCGTTTGCAGGTGATGGCGCATTCTGCCGAGCACATGCGTACGGATTACGATGCGGTGTTTTCCTGCCTGCCGCTGCTGTCGATGCCGGTACGGACCAGCATGAAGATTTTGCAAAAAACGCAGCAGCAGCTGAAAAGTAAAGACGGTGTGCTGGTGTTGTTTCAGTACAGCCAAATGTCTGAGAAATTACTGTCGCGCTATTTCACCTGGAAAAAAATCCGTGTTGTGAAGAATTTCCCACCGGCCATCGTGTATATCTGTAAACCCAGGTGATACAGTCACTTAGGTATTGTTGCTTTCTATGCGGCATGCAGGGCATTGCGCTACAAGGATTTTTCAGTATGATGCCCTGATGGCGTAAATAAAACGCTACAGAAGCTTCACCGGCAGGTGACAAAAATCTGCCAGTGAGGCTTTTTTGTTGTACTATCTTGCGAGTACAGCGCGGAACCAGTACATCAAACCACTTATTGCGACAAAGACTTCATATTGATGATGATTTTCATCAGGTGAGATACGGGACTTTCGGGGAATAAAGGATAGCGGTAATGACACAACCCATTTTCATGGTAGGCGCGCGTGGCGCGGGTAAAACGACAGTGGGCAGTGCGCTTGCAAAGGCGCTGGGCTATAAATTTGTCGATACCGATCAGCACCTGTTGCGCACCTCAGGCCTCAGCGTGGCGGATATTGTCGACCGTGAAGGTTGGGAGGGATTCCGTCGCCGTGAAACCGAAGCACTGAAAGCCGTTTGCTCACCGCTGACCGTAGTCGCGACCGGCGGTGGTGCGGTGCTTGCGCAGGAAAATCGTGATTTTATGCGCGATGCCGGGACTGTTATTTATCTGCGTTCACCGGCGTCGACGCTGGCAAACCGTCTGGAAGATGCCCCGCAGGAAGATCAGCGGCCGACGCTGACCGGCAGGCCGATTACCGAAGAAATGATGCAGGTGCTGAACGAACGCGAAGCCTTGTATCAGGAAGCCGCTCACCATGTAGTGGATGGCACGCAGGATCCTGCGCAGGTGGTGAATTCCATTACGGACGTTCTGGCGTTGTCGATGGCGCGTTAAACGCTACCTGTTGTAAAACGTCACCATGGCGGGCCTCTGAGGCCCGTTTTTTTTGCCTTAAATCCGGCCGTAAAGTGTCAACAAAACGTGCCATTTCTCGTGGTGATGACCACATTTGTCTATGTATTGTGCGTATGTATGACCGGGCGTAAACTAATAACTCAGGTGATTACTTAGACGCAGCGCCGTGACGCTGAAAACCCACAACGGACCCGATGATGAAACCCCTGATGTCTTTCTTCAACCAGCACAGTAAGGCTATGCCCGCAATCTGGTCGATCACAATCATTCTGATCGAAGCTTCCATCGCGCTGTATATTTTGCGTAATCTTTAATCAAGATAATCTGCTGAGTTTTACATCGTTCACTTCATAAATACTCGGCACTCATTCCGTTCTCCTCCCCATTTCGTTGTTTTAGGAATTTCTTTAAGCATATTCATTTATCAGTCATTTTCTGGCGGTTAAATAAACGTCTTGACGCTGACACGTATCAGCTTTAGGTTTTATTTAATTTAACAGGAACCCTGTTCCATATAGCGGAACGCCCTCCTTTATGACGACTTTAGAAAATGCGGCTGCAGTGCTGAAGCTATTTTCAACCCAGGGGATCCGACAGGGACATCCAGGCTTGTCATTCAGCGACGTGGTCGAAAAATTAAAATTACCGAAAAGTACGGTTTCACGTTTACTGATGACGATGGAAACGCAAGGGCTTCTGGAACGCGATCTGGACAGCCGTTTATACCGGATCGGTAAATTATTACTGGCGGTCTCCAGTCATTATTTATCCGCACCGCTGGTGGATTCCGTTTCACCGTATATGACGCAACTGAGCCAACTGACGCAATGCACCGGGTATGTTTCGATGCTTGATGGGCGGGACATTATGGTTATGCGGATGTTCCCCGGCAGAACCTATCTGCAGGTGGTGACGCCCGCCGGGAGCCTGCTGCCCGCGCATGAGACGGCCATTGGCCGTGCGATTCTGGCACGGTTCAGTGACGAAGACGTGGTAAAGCGTTTTAACGGGGAATACCAGGTGAACTCCGTCAATTCCCCCACCAATATGGATCTTCTTTTAGCCAGGCTGGCAGAAGTCCGGCAGACAGGATTATCGTTTGCCAATAATGAAACGCTTCAGGGCATAAGTTCTTTAGCGACCAGCATTTTTAATAAACATCGAAATGAAACAGCAGGACTTTGTTTGTCTTTTCCTTCTCCTGAAAAGGGGAGAAACATTCCGGAAGGCATAAAGGAAGGACTGATTGCCGTGACCCGGCAAATAGCCGAAAAATTGGGTGATGAGTACTGGCAATGATTTTTTATTGCAATGACCAGTAACGGACCCGGATTATTTTTTATTCATTTTTTTTACGCCAACACCAGGGCCGTTATCTGGCCAGCATTAAACACTGACTGTTCCGATGATGAACAGCGTTCGTGACCGTTTTAGCTCGTGCGCCTGAGCGCCGGTCACGAAGTTTTAAGAGGTTTTTTTGATGAGTTTGCAACAGACATTCACGGTGTTTGAACTGAGGGACAGCCACCCACAATGGCATTGTGCGACGCTAAAATCAAATCAGTGACGCCGCTTTGCGGGCGGTGTCGTCTGTTGCAGATAAAGCGGTAATAATCAGTGACAGAACGAGGTTTCTGCCCCTAATATGGAGGCTCTGAAAATTATCGCAAAGGGCCAATCTATGTTGAAAAATAATGAGTATTTTGACGGGAAAGTGAAGTCGATTGGTTTTGACAGCGACAGCACGGGTTCAGCCAGCGTTGGCGTGATGGCCATTGGTGAATACACTTTCGGCACCGCTAAGCCGGAAGAAATGACAGTGATCAGCGGCTCGCTGAAAGTGTTGATCCCGGGGTCTCCGGACTGGCAGGTCTTTAAGCCAGGCGAAACCTTCTACATTCCGGGTAAAAGTGAATTCAATTTGCAGGTCGGCGAAACCACGTCGTATCTCTGTAAATACTTGACGAAGTAAATCATTCAGACACAGCACAAACAGAAAAGGCGCCAATGAGCGCCTTTTCTTATTTCATAACTCCGTATACCCAAAATCATTCGAGTTGCATCAAGGCGGCCAACGCGGAGGCAGCTTGAAGGATGAAGGGTATAACTAGCGTTGTGCTTCGCCGCCCAGCGCCTCGATCAGATTCTGGATTAACGCTGCCAGTTCACCGGTCATCAGTACGAAATCCGCATCGAAACGTCCGGCGAAATCTTCGCGGTCGATGTCTTCGTTTTGATCACGGATAATATCGCTGAATTTCAGACGTTTGATGCTGCCATCGTCGGCCAGCATGACAGCAATGCGTTCCTGCCAATCGACGGCCAGCTTGGTCACCAGTTTGCCATTCTCGATATGCGTGGCGATTTCGTCGCTAACCAGCGCCTGCTTCTTACAGCGGATCACGCCGCCGTCTTCCAGAATCGCTTTCAGTTCGGCTTCATCTTGCAGGGTAAAACCGGCTGGCGTCTGGCCCGAACGTACCCATTCGGTCAGCGTCAGCTCAATCGGGCTTTCCATGGTCAGCGGCACAACCGGCAGTGAACCCAGGCTTTTACGCAGCAGCGCCAACATGTCCTCGGCTTTCTTCGCGCTGGCGGCATCCACCATGATCAGGCCGTTAACGGTGTCGATCCACATGAACGTCTGGCTGAAACGGCTGAATGCGCGCGGCATCAGGCTGTGCAGCACTTCGTCTTTCAGGGAATCTTTTTCGGTTTTCTTCAGCTTGCGGTGCTGCTCACCTTCAAGCTGATCGATCTTGGCCTGTAACTCCTGTTTGATGACCGGAGAAGGCAGGATTTTTTCTTCTTTACGGGCGCAGATCAGGATCTGACCGCCGTTAACGTGAGTCAGCGCATCACCACCGTGGGAACCCATCGGTGAAACCCAGCCGGTTTTCGCCATATCCTGGCTGCCGCACGGGGTAAAGGTGAATGCGCTGAGCTGTTTTTCCATTTCGTCAGCAGATAACGAAACTTCACGGCTCAAACGGTATACCAACAAATTCTTAAACCATAACATGGCGTTATCCCTGTCCCGGCGCACTCGTGGTACGCTGATTAAATGAATGCAGGGCAGCATGATAACCAATTGAGCGCGGGTCGTCGTTAAGAAATCGCCGCCACGTGAAACATTGCATAACAGCTTATTCTGGTGACGATAGCCGCGAGCTTCTAAACTGAATTAACCTCAAAATAACAGACCCTACCGGCAGAAAAAGGAGAGAAAACGTGCGAATTGGCATTGATTTAGGCGGCACAAAAATAGAAGTCATCGCGTTATCGGACAGCGGCGGTGAACTGTTCCGCAAGCGGGTGGATACGCCAAGAAATGATTACGAACGCACGCTGAAAGCGATTGAAGGTCTGGTGCGGGACGCCGAAAAAGCCACCGGCCAGCACGGCAGCGTCGGGCTGGGGATCCCCGGCACGCTCTCACCGTTTACCGGTAAGGTGAAAAATGCCAACTCGGTCTGGCTCAACGGTCAGCAGCTGGATGAAGATCTGGCGTTGTTGTTAAAACGTGAAGTCCACATTGCCAACGACGCCAACTGTCTGGCGGTTTCCGAAGCCACCGACGGCGCGGGTGCCGGGCGTCATACGGTGTTTGCGGTGATTATCGGCACCGGCTGTGGTTCCGGCGTTGCGCTTAACGGCGTGGCGCACGCGGGCGGAAACGGCAATGCCGGCGAGTGGGGGCATAACCCGTTGCCGTGGCAGGATGAAGAGGAAATTCAGTTCGCCCGTGACGTGCCCTGTTATTGCGGCAAATCCGGCTGCGTGGAGACGTTTGTGTCGGGCACCGGCTTTGCGGAAGATTATTTCCGGTTGTCAGGTCAGCGGCTGAAAGGTGCGGAAATTATTGAGCTTGTCGAACAGGGCGATGAAACGGCTGAACTGGCGCTGGGCCGTTACGAGCGACGTCTGGCGAAAGCGCTGGCCAATGTGGTGAATATTCTCGATCCAGACGTCATCGTTTTTGGCGGCGGCATGAGCAATGTGGATCGTCTCTACCAGACCGTTCCCGTGCTGATCAAACAATGGGTGTTTGGTGGTGAATGTGAAACGCCGATCCTCAAAGCGGTTCACGGCGATTCCAGCGGTGTTCGCGGTGCAGCCTGGCTGTGGCCGCAGTCGCGTTTCGCGTTGTAATTTTCCGACAGACAAAAGCCGCATGATGTAATGGCATCATGCGGCTTTGTCGTTTATTGCGACGGAACTTTAAATTCACTGCTCAGACGGCTGATGCCCAGCCCGTTGACTTTGGTCACTTTGATTTGCACCGGGATGCGGTCTTTCATCGCTTCGACGTGGCTGATCACGCCGATGGTTTTACCGGAGGCGTTCAGGCTGTCGAGGGCGTCCAGCGCGGTATCCAGCGTGTCGGCGTCGAGCGTGCCGAAACCTTCGTCGAGAAACAGCGAGTCGATGCGGGTTTTATCGCTCACCAGATCTGACAACGCCAGCGCCAGCGCCAGACTGACCAGAAAACTCTCACCGCCGGATAACGTGCGGGTATCACGCACGGCGTCGGCCTGCCACGTATCGACAACCTGTAACTCCAGCGCGTCACTGGTTTTACGCTGCAACAGATAGCGGCCATGCAGTTTTTCCAGCTGGCGGTTCGCCAGATACACCAGATGATCCAGCGTCAGACCCTGCGCGAATTTACGGAATTTTGCGCCATCGCTGGAGCCAATCATCTGATTGAGATATCCCCAGTCATCGCAGGTCAGTTGTGCCTGCGCAATCTGCGCGATAAGCGCCTGCTGGTTGCCGCGGCGTTCCTTGTCGAATTTAAGCTGATTACTCACTTCGCCGGTGCGCTGCTGTAATGCTTTCAGGCTTTGCGACAGCGATTCCTGCTCTGCAATCAGCGCTGTAAGATCACTTTCGCTTTCACTCAGATGCGCAGGACGCGTAAGGCGATGTTTCTCCCGTGTTTCTTTGGCGTCGCTCAACAGCGCCTGAGCCTGCGCCAGTTGTTTTTGCAGCTGGTCTTTACGCTGCTGAAGTTGCTGGCGTAATGCGTCGTCGAGCAGGGCGAGTTTCACCGCGTCTTCATCTGCAAATTCGCTGACGTCCAGCGCCTGTTGCCAGTCTGCTTGCGCCTGATGCAGACGCGCCGTGGCCTGTTGAAATTGCAGTTGTGTGCTGGCGAGCTGCCCGGCCAGTTTGTCGCGAAGTTCCTGCGCCCGGTGCAGGGCAATCTCCGCTTCGCTTACTGCTTTTTCGCCCGCCTGTTGTTGCTGATGTAAGTGCTCGCGAACCTGCGTGACCTGACGGTCGCCGAAGAGTTCTGTGCGTTGCGCCGTCAGGTCTTTCAGCGTTTTCTCGCCGCCCATATACTGGGTTTGCAGGCGTTCAAGCTGTTCCTGAGATTTCGTCAGGTTCTGCTGCGTCAGCGTAAAACGCTCCGCCAGCAATGCGCTTTGCTGCTGAACTTTTTGTTGTTCGCTGACGGCTTCACTCAGGGCATCTTTCGCCTGTTGCAGCTCACGCGCCAGTTGCTCATGCTGGCGGATGGCTTCGTGCGTTTGCTGTTCTTCCTGATCGCACGACGCCAGCCATTGCTGAATGTCCGGCGCATCATGAAGGGTGAACGTCAGGCCGAGCGGGTCACTGAGTTTCTGCCAGCTTTCGAGATGCGCATTCAGCTGTTGCTGATCTTGCTCCAACTGAGTTTGCAGGCGCTTTTGCTGTTCTTTCAGACTTTTAATTTTCGCGGCCAGTTCGATTCCGCTGGCTTTTGCCGCGTCGAATTCCAGCTGCATTTTTTCGGCACGCTGCGCCGTTTCAGACGGTTTAATTTCCTGATAACTTTCAATCGACGGATGCGAGGTTGAACCGCACAGCGGGCAGGCCTGGCCGCTTTGCAGGTTCGCGCGCTCTGCCGTCAGGCTGACGATCAGTTCCTCACTTTTCAGGCGTGCTTTGACATCATTCAGATGCTCGAGCTGTTTCTGGCATTGCAGACGGATTGCATCAAGCTGTTGTTCTTCTTCCACGATTGCCGTCTGATTCTGCATTAAATCTTTGTGTTGCTGACGGACACGCGAGTCGAGCTGAGGAAAAATTTGCGCGAGTGAATACAGCTGCTGACGCACCGGACGCAGTTGCGCCAGTTCTGATTGCCGTTTCTGCAACGCCGCCAGCGGATACTGTTTTTCCTGTTCAGCCTGACGCTGTTGCTGAGCCTGAAGCGTGCCGGTCAGCGTGGTGTGTTTCCTCTGATGCTGCTCGGTCTTAGCATCCAGTTTCCGGCGTTCTTCGGTGATTGTCGCCAGCGTCGCGTTGTGCTCATTAGCCTGTTTCTGCACGTCACTGACGCCCTGCTGAGTATCAGCCTGCGATTTGCGGCACTGGGCAATGTCGTTATCCAGCGGCAGAACTTTTTCATCCATCAGCGTGTGTAACTGGCGCTGTTCGTCGGTCTGTTTCTGGCGTGCAGCTTTCGCCTGTTCCAGCGCCAGAGCCAGCGGCGTCATCTGCGCCGCCTGTTGTTCCTGCTGCTGAATCAGTTGCGTAAGCACCTGCTGTAAATCCTGCGTTTCTTTCTCACAGCGCAACCGGTCGCTGAGCAGCGGACGCAGCTTTTCAGCCGGTTCACTGCGCGCCAGTTGTTGCAACTGCGGCGCGGCGGCGAGGTTTTCCTGCTCCGCTGCTGTTAGCTGCTGCTGAGATTGCTGATGTTTTTGCTGCACCTGTTGCCACTGTTGCAGCCAGTTCAGATCCTGCTGGCGTTGCAGCGCCTGCTGGCTGAGAACAATTTCCTGTGCGTTCAGCGCGGCCAGTTCCGTTTCGAACGCCTGACGCTGCTCTTCGCTGAGCAACTCGATACCGGCCATGCGCTGATACAAACCGTCTAGCTGATTTTTGGCTTCTTTATGTTGTTCAAACACGCGTTCAGAAAGCCGCCCGTAGATTTCGGTGCCGGTGAGTTCTTCCAGCAATTCCGCGCGGTCGTTGGCATCTGCATTCAGGAATGCGGCGAACTGGCCTTGTGAAAGCATCATCGATTTGGTGAAACGGCCGAAATCCAGCCCGGTCAGTTCTGCAATGGCGTCGAGCTTATCGCGCACTTTGTCGGCCAGAATTTTGCCGTCGGCCAGCAGCGCCAGTTCTACTTTGGGCGCCTGTAAATTGCCGTCCGGCGAGTTTTTGGCACGGCGCTGGCTCCAGAAAGCGCGGTAGCCAATGCCTTTGACCTCAAACTCGACTTCCGCCAGTGATTCGGCGGTGTGGCGGGTCATCAGTTCATTCTGACTCGGCGTGACGTTCAGGCGCGGCGTCTGGTGATAGAGCGCCAGACAGATGGCGTCGAGCAGGGTGGTTTTCCCCGCGCCGGTCGGGCCGGTGATGGCGAATAATCCGTTGCTGGCAAAAGGCTCTGCGGTGAAGTCAATTTTCCATTCACCTTCCAGCGAGTTCAGGTTTTTTAAACGCAGACTGAGAATTTTCATTGTGCGGCATCCTCTGCGGACTCGCCGCGGGTGACCTGGCTGACAACCTGAGCAAACAGCGTGCGCATCCGCGCCTGACGCGGTTCGTCGGGGTCGGTTTCCTGCGCCAAACGCCGTTCGAACACGTCACTCACACTCAGTTCGCTGAGCGTTTCTTTTTCCTGTTGTTCGATGCTGTTAATACGCTGTTCTTTACTGCGGCGAAGCAGAACCACTTCCACCGGTAAATCTGCCGTCAGAGCCTGAATACGCCGCTGGATATCACTGAGATAATCCTGTGTGGCGACTTCGATATCCAGCCAGACCGGTTTATCTGCATCGCCTTCTGCAAACTGCGCCAGCTGTTTTTCGATGTCGGCCAGCGAGCCTTTGATGATCTGCATCGGCTGGAAAACGGGGATCTCCAGCGTGTCGATGGCGTTAAGCGTATCGCCTTCGAAATCAATCAGGTACACGCTTTTGGTTTTGCTGAGCTCATCGAAACTTAGCGCAATCGGTGAACCGCTGTAACGGATATGTTCGGTTTTCGCGACGCACTGGGCGCGGTGAATGTGCCCGAGCGCCACGTAATCCACCGGGGGAAACGCCTGCGCCGGGAAGGCGTCGAGCGTGCCTATATAGATGTCGCGCACGGAGTCAGACGTGCTGACGCCGACGGTGGTCAGATGGCCGGTGGCGATAATCGGCAGCGGCACGCCAAGTTCCTGACGTTTGGCCTGCGCGACCTGATACAGCGCGTCATAATGCGCCGCAATGGCTTCCTGCAAGGCGAGCTGCTTATCGTTGCCGGACTGCCCGGCCTGGCTGGCCAGTAAATCACGCGGGCGCAAAAACGGAATCGCACACAACACCGCGCCGGGCTGGCCTTCGCGCGTGTTCAGCACCAAGACCTGCTCATCCAGATTTTCGCCTACGGTGGCGATCACCCGCGTATTCAGGCACGAAAGCAGTTCACGGGATTCATTGAGCGTGGCGACGGAATCGTGATTCCCGGCCAGTACTATTAACTGACAGCCGGTGTGTTGTAATTCCACCACGAAGCGGTTATACAACTCGCGGGCGTAACTGGGCGGTGAACCGGTATCAAAGATGTCACCGGCGACAATGACGGCGTCCACCTGATGTTGCTGCACCTGACCGGTCAGCCAGCGCAAAAAGGCCTGATGTTCAGCGGCGCGGCTTTTGGTGAAAAAGTACTGACCGAGGTGCCAGTCGGAGGTGTGGATCAGGCGCATGAGACTCCCGTGTGAACCCTGTATGACGACAATGGGGCAAAGTATAAACGTCGGCGGGGGAACCTGTCCCCGATAAATCAGACCAATTTCAGCAGGATGGCAAGAATTTATCTGTCATATTTGCCTTAAATGGACCATCATTTTCATTCATAAATCTGTCACAAAACTGACGCATAATGGCGCCCGCAATCAAATAAAAGATCGCTAACCTATTGGCAGGACCTACGATGGCTAGACGTATATTGGTGGTTGAAGACGAAGCTCCAATCCGTGAAATGGTGTGTTTTGTACTGGAACAGAATGGATATCAGGCAGTAGAGGCTGAAGATTTTGATTCAGCGATTGGCCAGTTAGTGGAACCTTACCCTGAACTGATCCTGCTCGACTGGATGTTACCCGGCGGTTCCGGTATTCAGTTTATTAAGCACCTTAAACGTGAAGCGCTCACCCGCGAAATTCCGGTGATGATGCTGACCGCACGCGGTGAAGAAGAAGACAGGGTGCGCGGACTGGAAGTCGGTGCCGATGATTACATCACCAAACCGTTTTCACCCAAAGAACTGGTCGCCCGTATTAAAGCTGTGATGCGCCGGATTTCGCCAATGGCGGTGGAAGAAGTGATCGACATGCAGGGGCTGAGCCTGGATCCGTCGTCTCACCGGGTGATGGCCAACGAGCAGGCGCTCGACATGGGGCCGACCGAATTTAAGTTGTTACACTTCTTTATGACCCACTCCGAACGCGTTTACAGCAGGGAACAGTTGCTCAATAACGTGTGGGGCACTAACGTTTATGTGGAAGATCGCACGGTAGACGTGCATATTCGTCGTTTGCGTAAAGCGCTGGAAACCAGTGGACATGACAGAATGATCCAGACTGTTCGTGGTACCGGATATCGTTTCTCAACGCGTTATTGAGTCCCACAGCGGAGAATCTGTGTGTTAGAACGTTTATCATGGAAACGTCTGGCCGGTGAATTGTTTCTTTTTTGCCTGCCAGCGCTGATCCTCGGTGTCTTTGTCGGCCATTTCGGCTGGCTTCTTTTTGCGTCGCTGGCTGCGGCGCTGGGCTGGAATTATTACAACCAGCTTAAACTCTCTCACTGGCTGTGGCTTGACCGCAGCATCACCCCGCCGAACGGGCGCTGGAGCTGGGAACCGTTGTTTTACGGGCTTAACCAGATGCAGATGCGTAACCGGCGACGTCGTCGTGAATTAGGCCAGTTGATCAAACGTTTCCGCAGCGGGGCTGAATCGCTGCCGGATGCGGTGGTTCTGGCGACGGAAGAGGGCAATATTTTCTGGTGTAACGGACTGGCGCAGGATCTGCTGGGATTTCGCTGGCCGGAAGACAACGGGCAGCACATTTTTAACCTGCTCCGTTATCCGGAATTCCGTACCTGGATCCAGACGCGCGACTTCAGCCGTGCCCTCAACCTGCAACTCAATAACGAACATTACGTGGAGTTTCGCGTGATGCCGTATTCCGAGGGGCAGCTTCTGATGGTTGCGCGCGACGTGACGCAGATGCGTCAGCTCGAAGGCGCACGACGTAACTTCTTCGCGAACGTCAGCCATGAACTTCGCACACCGCTGACGGTGTTGCAGGGGTATCTGGAAATGATGGAAGACGCCAAACTGGAAGAGCCGTTCCGCACCAAAGCGCTGGATACGATGCAGGAACAGACGCGGCGCATGGATGGGCTGGTGAAACAGTTGCTGACCCTGTCGAAAATCGAAGCCTCCGCCAATATCGACATGCACGAGAAAGTTGATATTCCGCTGATGCTCAACATGCTTGAGCGGGAAGTGCAGACGTTAAGCGGCGGGAAACATGAAGTGGTGTTTCGCGTAAACGAGAAGCTGAAAGTTTTTGGCAATGAAGATCAACTGCGCAGCGCGGTGTCGAATCTGGTGTATAACGCCGTGAATCACACTCCGCCGGGCACACGGATTGAAGTCAGCTGGCAGCAAATTCAGCACGGTGCGCAGTTCCAGATTAGCGACAACGGGCCGGGCATTGCGCCCCAGCACTTACCGCGTCTGACCGAACGTTTTTACCGTGTCGATAAAGCGCGCTCACGCCAGACCGGCGGCAGCGGGCTGGGGCTGGCTATCGTGAAACATGCACTTAGCCATCATAACGCCAAACTCGAAGTGCTCAGCGAAGTCGGCGTCGGCACGCGGTTTATGTTTACGCTGGCACCAAAATTGATTGTTCCACAGGGTTCAGACTCTCCAGTCTCCGTAAAACCTTAATTTCCGCCATATCCTTAAAGCCTGTTATCAGCCGATAGCAGGCTTTTTCATTTCTATTTATGCGTGATGTTGTCTCCTGATCATGAATTTATTTCACGTCCCATGAAAATTCCTCTGTTGTGGGTGAACAGACTGCATGACAGTATGGCCTTAAAGCCGTTTAGACATCCAGATGTCTATAAATAACGCAGCGTAATTATTTACGTTGTAAATCATTTGCATTCCGCCAGAGGCGTGATGGCATAAGGAGTTTTCATGCAACGTACAACCCCTCCGTTCCGCGCTGACGTCGTTGGCAGTTTCCTGCGTCCGGCCGCGATCAAAGAAGCCCGCAAACAGTTTCAGGCCGGTGAGATTGATGCAGCGCAGCTGCGCGCGGTGGAAGACACTGAAATCCGCCGTGTGGTGGATTTGCAGCGTGAAGCAGGTCTGCAAGTGGTGACGGATGGCGAATTCCGCCGTGCGTGGTGGCACTTTGACTTCTTTGAGGGTCTGGAAGGCGTGGAAGGGTATGACGCCGTTCAGGGGATCCAGTTCAACGGCGTGCAGACGAAGGCGCGCAGCATCAAAGTGGTGAGTAAGCTCGGTTTTGGTTCGCACCCGATGCTGGAAGACTTCCGTTTCCTGAAAAGCATCAGCGGAACGGCTGTGCCGAAAATGACCATTCCCAGCCCGAGCGTGATGCATTTCCGCGGTGGCCGTAACGCCATCAGCAAAGACGTTTATCCTGATCTGAAAGACTATTTTGACGATCTGGCGCAGGTTTACCGCGACGCGATTAAGGCGTTTTATGATGCCGGTTGCCGTTATCTGCAACTCGACGATACCGTCTGGGCGTATCTGTGCTCTGAAGATCAGAAGAAACAAATCCGCGAGCGTGGCGACTCTCCGGAGGCGTTAGCGCGTACTTACGCTGACGTGCTGAACAAAGCTATCGCCGGTAAACCGGATGATCTGGTGATTGGCCTGCATGTTTGCCGCGGTAACTTCCGTTCAACCTGGATTTCTGAAGGTGGCTACGAGCCGGTGGCAGAGATTCTGTTTGGCGGTGTGAATATCGACGCCTTCTTCCTGGAATATGACAATGAACGTTCAGGCGGTTTCGAGCCACTGCGTTTCATTAAGAAGGGCCATCAGCAGGCGGTTCTGGGGCTGATTACCACCAAATCCGGCGAGCTGGAACTGGCGAAAACCGTGGAAGCACGCATCGCCGAAGCGGCTGAATATCTGGACATTAACCAGATTTGCCTCAGCCCGCAGTGTGGCTTCGCGTCAACAGAAGAGGGCAACAGCCTGACCGAAGCGCAGCAGTGGGAAAAACTGAAACGGGTGGTGGATATCGCCGCCCGCGTCTGGTAAATCCGGGAACTGGATAAATTCTGGCCTCGTAAAAATTCTGGATATTGTGCGTGAAATGACCTTTTCATGGTGATTTCACGCAATTATCGTCTAATCGGAGCATATCTTGTGCTTTGTTAGTTTAAAAATCATACATATCATATTGCGTGTTTCGTACGGTATTTAGTGATTGTTACTGCTTTGATGCATTAATATGGTTGAACACTCTGCTTTTTGGATCGCGACTTGCCTTTCTGCGCTATAAACGTTTACCTTAAGCCCCGCTGTCGCTCGATACTCCCTGCATAACAACGTATTCATCTGCATATCATCAGGCGTTTTAAGCTCACTCCGGTCCTCATTTTGGTGCTCTCTGGCAATGACAACGCCATTCATCCTTCTGACGGTGTGGCACGACGACAGCATCGGACACTTTATTCATTTGAACAGGCAACACGACACCAATCATGAGTACTCGTTTAACAAATAAAGATATTCTGGCGCTGGGCTTCATGACCTTCGCCTTATTCGTCGGGGCAGGAAATATCATTTTCCCGCCAATGGTTGGCTTGCAGGCGGGTCAGGAAGTCTGGTGGGCTGCTGCCGGGTTTATGATCACAGCGGTGGGTCTTCCCGTGATGACCGTGATTGCCCTTGCGCGCGTCGGTGGCGGTGTTGACGCCCTGAGTACGCCAATTGGTCGTGGTGCCGGTATTCTGCTGGCAACGGTATGTTATCTGGCTGTTGGCCCGCTGTTTGCCACGCCGCGTACGGCGACCGTTTCCTTTGAAGTGGGTATCGCGCCAATGACCGGTGATGGCCCGCTGCCTCTGCTGATTTACAGCGTGATTTATTTCGCGCTGGTGATCGGAGTCTCTCTGTATCCGGGCCGCTTGCTCGATACCGTCGGGCATTTCCTTGCTCCGCTGAAAATGGTCGCGCTGGGTGCGTTGGGTATCGCTGCCTTGCTGTGGCCTGCCGGTCAGTCAATGCCTGCGGTTGATGCCTACCAGACGGTGCCGTTCTCCAGCGGTTTTGTTAATGGCTATCTGACCATGGATACGCTGGGCGCGCTGGTCTTCGGGATTGTTATCGTTAACGCAGCACGTTCGCGTGGCGTGACCGATGCCAAACTCCTGACCCGTTACACCGTTCTGGCGGGGCTGATTGCCGGTATCGGCCTGATGCTGGTCTACCTGAGCCTCTTCAAACTTGGCGAAAACAGCGCCTCGCTGGTGCCGGATGCAACCAACGGCGCGGTGATCTTGCATGCCTACGTGGCACATACTTTTGGCAGCGTCGGAAGCTTCTTCCTCGGCGCGCTGATTTTCATCGCCTGTATGGTGACTGCGGTTGGCCTGACCTGCGCTTGTGCTGAATTCTTTGCTCAGTATCTGCCGCTATCTTATAAGACGCTGGTCTTCATTCTGGGCCTGTTCTCTATGCTGGTGTCCAACCTGGGCCTGAGCCATCTGATTTCAATTTCAGTGCCGGTTCTGACTGCAATTTATCCGCCGTGTATTGCGCTGGTGGTTCTGAGCTTCACGCTGCGCTGGTGGAACAACACTACGCGTATCGTCGCGCCGGTAATGGTTGTCAGCCTGGTCTTCGGTATTGTTGACGGTATCAAAGCGTCTGCTTTTACAGACCTGATGCCCGCCTGGACCGCGAATCTGCCGCTGGCGGCGCAGGGTCTTGCCTGGTTGCCACCGTCATTATTAATGCTGGTGCTGGTCGGTATTTATGACAAAATCAGCGGCCCGCGTAGCGTCACTGCGCACCAATGATCATTTGGTGAATGTTCAACGGCATAAAATATAATTAGTCTGCTGAATGTTTCGCCAATCGGGCCACGGAGAATCTTCCGTGGCTTTTTCATTGGCAGAAAATAAAGCTTATTTTTAGAATATGCACTTTTGATATTTAAAAAACATACGGGTTAATGCACATGCAGCAAGAAGCTGAACAACCAACAGAGCAAAAAGAAGCGCCAGGCACGAAGCTAAAACGTGGCCTGACAACGCGCCATATTCGCTTTATGGCACTGGGCTCAGCCATCGGTACCGGGTTATTTTACGGATCTGCCGATGCTATCAAAATGGCAGGGCCGAGCGTGCTGCTGGCGTATCTGGTCGGCGGAATTATCGCGTTTATCATCATGCGCGCATTGGGTGAGATGTCCGTCCATAATCCGCAGAGCGGGTCGTTCTCCCGTTACGCGCAGGATTATCTCGGGCCGATGGCCGGGTATATCACTGGCTGGACCTACTGTTTTGAAATTCTAATTGTCGCAATTGCCGATGTGACGGCGTTCGGTATTTACATGGGCGTGTGGTTCCCGGATGTGCCGCAATGGACCTGGGTACTGAGTGTTGTGCTGATTATCGGTGCTATCAATCTGGTGAGCGTGAAGGTATTCGGTGAGCTGGAGTTCTGGTTCTCCTTCTTCAAAGTGTTCACCATCATCATCATGATCATTGCCGGTTTCGGCATCATCTTCTGGGGCATTGGCAACGGCGGGCAGGCGACCGGTATCCACAATCTGTGGACCAACGGCGGCTTCTTCAGTCAGGGCATCATGGGCACGATCCTGTCGTTGCAACTGGTGATGTTTGCCTATGGCGGTATCGAAATCATCGGTATTACCGCCGGTGAAGCGGAAGATCCGAAGAAATCCATTCCGAAAGCCATCAACTCCGTTCCACTTCGTATCCTGGTGTTTTACGTGGGTACGCTGTTTGTGATTATGTCAATTTTCCCGTGGAATCAGGTCGGTACGCAGGGCAGCCCGTTTGTGCTGACGTTCCAGCATATGGGGATTGCTGCGGCGGCAACCATTCTGAACTTCGTCGTGATCACCGCGTCTCTTTCTGCGATTAACAGTGATGTGTTCGGCGTGGGTCGTATGCTGCACGGTATGGCAGAGCAGGGGCAGGCGCCTAAAATGTTCAGCAAGGTTTCGCGTCTCGGCACGCCGTGGGTCACGGTTCTGGTGATGATGGCGGCGCTGCTGGTGGCGGTTTATCTGAACTACATCATGCCTTCCAACGTCTTCCTGGTGATTGCATCGCTGGCGACTTTCGCGACCGTTTGGGTGTGGATTATGATCCTGTTCTCGCAGATTGGTTTCCGCCGCAAGCTCAGCAAACAGCAAGTCAAAGAGCTGGAATTCCCGCTGCGTGGCGGTGTTTATACCTCGGTCTTCGGGATCATCTTCCTGGTGTTTATCATCGGTCTGATAGGTTACTTCCCGGATACCCGCGTGTCGCTGTATGTCGGTCTGATTTGGGTCGTGGTACTGCTGGTCGGTTACCGCTTCAAATTGCGTAACGACCGTAAGAAAGAAGCGCTGGCGCTCAGCCACAAAGCGTAAGCAAGTACTTACATTTGGCAGATAAATAAAAGCCCCGATATCATCACGATATCGGGGCTTTTACATTTACGGAAAATAGTAACCCTAATTAGTAACCGATGGCAGCGCCGGCAGGGCGCCGCACGTCATTCGCGCCGTACAGATAGCCTTCCCGGACTTTCCCCGACACCGCCGAGTCATTGCCTGAGTTCACCGGCGTCACGCCCGCAGCGCCCGGCAGACCCACCAGAATCAGTTCCGTAGCTCCCCACGGCGTTTGCTCAACCATTTTGTATCCCATTTTTTGCAGGATATTCAGGCTGTCCTGCGAAACACCGCGCTGCTCGTAATACACTTCGTCCGGCAGCCACTGATGATGAATACGCGGTGCATCGACCGCTTCCTGCGGAGGCATTCCGTGGTCAATCACGTTCAGCGCGGTTTGCAGCGTGATGGTGATGATACGTGAACCGCCTGGTGAACCCAGAACCATGAAGATTTTGCCGTCTTTGGTCACCAGGCTCGGGCTCATCGATGATAGTGGGCGCTTACCGGGGGCGATGGCATTTTTCGTTCCCTGCACCAGACCGTACAGGTTTTTCTCGCCCACTTTTGTC
Organism: Rahnella sp. PCH160; assembly: GCF_047784855.1. NCBI lineage: Bacteria > Pseudomonadati > Pseudomonadota > Gammaproteobacteria > Enterobacterales > Yersiniaceae > Rahnella > Rahnella sp. PCH160. Next base: position 4,777,203 of record NZ_JBLOGT010000001.1, on the reverse strand, counting down.
GTGAAATCATCCATTTCGTCGTTAAGGAAGAAGCCGGTTCCCGGCGCAATCACCACGGAACCAAAGCGGCCATTGACGGTGTAAGTGGTGGAAACGGCGTTGCCCATTTTATCGACGATGGAATAATGCGTCGTTTCCGGTTTCTCGTGAGGTTCCATACCCGGCTGAACCTGCGTGGATGGCGTCGCTTTATCCGCTTCTATCTTCTTACGGATTTCTTCGGCGTAGCTTTTACTGACCAGACGGTCGACCGGGTTTTTCACGAACTCCGGGTCGCCGAGATAGGTATTGCGATCCATGTAAGCGTGGCGCATGGCTTCGGTGAGGGTGTGAATGGACGCCGCCGAGTTGAAGCCCATGCTTTTCAGGTCGTAGCCTTCAACGATGTTGAGAATTTCACACATCGTCACACCGCCGGAGCTTGGAGGTGGTGCTGAAACAAATTTGTATCCGCGATAGCTACAAGTAATTGGCGTGTCTTCGGTCACTTTGTAACTGGCGAAATCCGCTGCAGTCAGGATGCCGCCGCCTTTTTTGGATGCTGCTTCGACGGCTGCCGGGATTTTACCTTTATAGAAAGCATCCGGTCCGTGTTTAGAAATGGATTCGAGCGTATTGGCTAAATCGGTCTGCACCAGTTTGTCACCGGGTTGCAGGGCGCTGCCGTCTTTACGCAGGAAAATACGTGCGGCTTCCGGATCTTCTTTGAAACGTTTAACCGTCGTATCAAGAATATCGGTATCCGCACGGGTCAGCACAAAGCCCTGACGCGCCAGTTTAATCGCCGGAGCCATCACCTGCTGGCGGGTCAGTTTGCCGTATTCCTTTTGCACGGTGTCCATCCCCAGTACGGTTCCCGGCACGCCGGCGGCCAGATACCCGTAAAGGCTGGCCCCTTTTTTCACATTACCGTCGGCATCCAGATACATATTGGCGCTGGCCGCGGCGGGGGCGGTTTCGCGAAAATTGATAAATGTGTCTTTTCCATCAGCCAGATGCACCGTCATGAAGCCACCGCCGCCGATATTGCCACAGCATGGGTTGACGACGGCCTGCGCGTAACCGACTGCCACGGCGGCATCAATGGCGTTTCCGCCCATTTTCAGAATGTCGACGCCGACCTGTGAGGCCAGATATTGCGAGGTGACGACCATTCCGTTTTTAGCTTCGACCGCCGGGTTGGACGCCGCGTACAGCGGGAGGCTGGTCAGCATTGCCAGTGCGAGGACTGATTTTTTCCATGGATTCCGTAACATTCAAACTCCTGTTTATACCCTGTCTTTTAGAGTCATAACCTTCAGGTTATTGTGTGATAACGCTTTTTTAATGGCGATGTTGTTCCGTTCGCCGGAGAATTTTATGCAAAGTGCACGCCATTCTGGCGATAACCGGACGTTTTCAGCGTAGACGTAAATGCGAGGTAACGGGTCAGTGAGGCGGGAAAATGTGATCGGGGCAAATCTGGAGCAAAAAAAACGGCCAGCTAAGCTGACCGTTGATAACCGTTAAATCCGTGAAGGGATTACAGGTTTGAAGCGTTTTCAGACAGGTATTTAGCCACGCCATCCGGAGATGCGCCCATGCCTTTTTTGCCTTTTTCCCACTGAGCCGGGCACACTTCGCCGTGCTCTTCGTGGAATTGCAGTGCGTCAACCATACGCAGCATTTCGTCGATGTTACGACCCAGTGGCAGATCGTTCACCACCTGGTGACGAACAACGCCTTCTTTGTCAATCAGGAAAGAGCCGCGCAGTGCAACGCCAGCGTCCGGATGTTCGATTCCGTAGGCTTTCTGAATTTCGCGTTTGATATCAGCAACCATGGCGTATTTAACAGGACCGATACCGCCTTTCTCAACCGGCGTGTTACGCCATGCGTTGTGAACGAACTCGGAGTCGAAGGAAACACCAACAACTTCAACGCCACGATTCTGGAATTCTTCGTAACGGTGATCGAAAGCGATCAGCTCAGACGGACACACAAATGTGAAGTCCATTGGCCAGAAGAAGATAACAGTTGGTTTGCCTGCAGTGTGTTTCTTGAAGTTGAAGTTTTCAACTACTTCGCCGCTACCAAGTACTGCTGCTGCGGTAAAGTCAGGGGCTGGGCGAGTTACCAGAACCATAAATTACTCCTTTAAGACCCTTGAGGGTGTCGTAGGTGAGAGGAAAGGGTGAACAAAACGACTGTCAGTATAGGGGCAACCCTCAGGTGAATAAACCCCTTCAGACCAATCAATCAGATAGTATCCGGCTATCAGTCTTTGACGTAAGTCTCAATCTTCTTTCACGACAACCTCCTGTTTTGCAGGGAATTGTGTCCTCGATCACAACTTTCTGGCAACGTCTCAAAGCTGGCGATCTTTCGCCTGCTGCATCATGACCGGATAAAATTGCCAGAATAATTGTTCAAGCGCGTCGTAATTGAGTTCGATATCGTGAAAAGAGCCGCTCAGTGCGCTGAGTTTCGGGCGGCGGTTCGCCATGCCCTGCAAAACTTCGCCAATAAACGGCAGAACGGCATAACGTTCAAGCCAGCGCTGCGGCCAGATGTAGTTATTCAGATTCTGGAAACGTTCCGGCATACCGGGAAGCTGCGGCTCGATTTCCTGCTGACAGGCGGCGATAAACGCTTCCAGCGGCTGTTGCGGATGCAGGGAATCCCAGTGGCGCGAGAGGAAGTGATCCCAGACCACATCGAGCGTAATCGGCGAGACGCGGCGGAAATCATCACGGAAATAGCTGCGGGCAATTTTCACTTCGGGCAGGGAATCGGTCATGACATCGACGCGTCGATGCATGCGGATCCCGCTGACAATTTCCGGGCTGTATTGCCCGTCAGGATTACCGCGAACGAAATCCGCCAGCAGATTACCCAGCAGGGAACTGTCGGCTAAAGATGCTAACTGGAGGTGGGCTAAAAAATTCATCGGGCGAGTATAACGCAGGAAAGTTGATCCCTGACAGGGCAGCGGGTGCCTTTCTTCGCGCATAAGCTTGCAGGGGATGCCCCGTCCCACTAGACTAAGCCGCCTGTTTTTGTCGTTAAAGTGAAGTGAAAAGCCATGCGTGTTGCCGATTTTTCTTTTGAACTCCCGGAATCCCTGATTGCCCGCTATCCGCAGACCCAGCGCAGCGGCTGTCGTTTGTTGTCTCTTGACGGGCCGAGCGGTGAGTTAACGCACGGCGTATTCACCGATATTCTCGATAAAATCCTGCCCGGCGATCTGCTGGTCTTCAACAATACCCGCGTGATCCCGGCCCGCGTCTTTGGCCGTAAAGTCAGCGGCGGTAAAATTGAAGTGCTGGTCGAGCGTGTGCTCGATTCGCACCGCGTTCTGGCGCACGTTCGTGCGTCGAAATCGCCAAAACCGGGTGCTGAACTGCTGCTGGGTGATAACGAAGACATTAAAGCGACGATGGTGGCGCGTCACGACACCCTGTTTGAGCTGCAATTTAATGAAGACCGCGATGTCTTTACATTGCTCAACGAAATTGGTCACATGCCGTTGCCGCCTTATATTGACCGTCCGGATGAAGACGCTGACCGCGAGCTGTATCAGACGGTTTACAGCGAACGTCCGGGCGCTGTCGCAGCCCCGACCGCCGGTCTGCACTTTGACCAGCCGTTGCTGGATGCGCTGAAAGAAAAAGGCGTTGAGTTTGCTTTCGTGACGCTGCATGTCGGCGCGGGGACGTTCCAGCCGGTGCGCGTTGACACCATTGAAGACCATATCATGCACGCTGAGTACGCCGAAGTGCCTCAGGAAGTGGTAGATGCGGTTCTGGCGTGTAAAGCGCGCGGCAATAAAGTGGTGGCCGTGGGCACCACGTCAGTCCGTTCGCTGGAAAGCGCGGCGAAAGCCAGTGAAGACGCGCTGATCGCGCCATTCTTTGGCGATACTAAAATCTTCATTTATCCGGGATACCATTATCAGGTGATTGATTGCCTGATTACCAACTTCCACCTGCCTGAATCGACGCTGATCATGCTGGTGTCGGCGTTTGCCGGATACAAAAATACCCTGAATGCTTACCACCAGGCGGTGGAAGAGCAGTACCGTTTCTTCAGTTATGGCGATGCGATGTTCATCAACCGTAACCCGCTGGCGCCGCAGGAAGTGGTGGGTCAGTAAACGTCAGGCAGCAGTTACCGGCCCGGACGCACTCGGTGTATTCGGGCTTTCTTTTCCGGGCGTCATGCCACGGACTTAACCTCATCAGACTGTTTCTCTGATGCTGGAGGCAATGTGAAGTACGAATTAAGCACTACCGACGGCCGCGCGCGCCGTGGACGTCTGGTCTTTGAACGTGGCGTGGTTGAAACCCCGGCATTTATGCCGGTAGGTACTTACGGCACCGTAAAAGGCATGACCCCGGAAGAAGTGAAAGAGACCGGCGCACAGATTTTGCTGGGCAACACGTTCCACCTGTGGCTGCGTCCGGGTCAGGAAATCATGAAACTGCACGGCGATCTGCATGATTTCATGAACTGGCATGGCCCGATCCTCACCGATTCCGGCGGCTTCCAGGTCTTCAGCCTGGGCGCGATGCGTAAGATCAAAGAAGAAGGCGTGCATTTCCGCAACCCGATCAATGGTGATCCGGTGTTCCTGAGCCCGGAAAAATCCATGGAGATCCAAAACGATCTCGGTTCTGACATCGTGATGATCTTCGATGAATGTACGCCGTATCCTGCTGACTGGGATTACGCAAAACGTTCAATGGAGATGTCTTTGCGCTGGGCACAACGCAGCCGCGATCGCTTCAACGAGTTGAATAATAAGAATGCTTTGTTCGGGATTATTCAGGGAAGCGTTTACGAAGATTTACGAGATGTATCATTAAAAGGGCTGGTAGATATCGGCTTTGATGGTTACGCTGTGGGCGGTTTGGCGGTAGGCGAGCCGAAAGAAGACATGCACCGTATCCTTGAGCACGTCTGCCCGCAAATCCCGGAAGACAAACCCCGTTATCTGATGGGGGTGGGTAAACCGGAAGATCTAGTGGAAGGCGTACGTCGCGGTATCGATATGTTTGACTGCGTCATGCCAACGCGTAATGCGCGTAACGGCCACCTGTTTGTTACCGACGGCATCGTAAAAATCCGTAACGCCAAGCATAAAGATGACACCTCGACGCTCGACGAACACTGTGATTGCTACACATGTCGCAATTATAGCCGCGCCTACTTGCATCATCTCGACCGTTGCAACGAAATTCTCGGTGCGCGGTTGAATACCATCCATAATCTGCGCTACTACCAGCGTCTGATGGCCGGTTTACGCCAGGCTATCGAAGAAGGTAAATTAGAGCAGTTTGTGACAGACTTCTACGAGCGCAAAGGCAAGCCTGTTCCGCCTTTAAACTTCTGATTTCTTTGTCGTGCCGGCATCTCCTCAAGGTGGTGCCGATTTTATAATTTGTTGAACCGGCATTTTGGGGTATTGTGCGAGACGTTTCATCGTCAGACTCCGGGTTGGATCACCGTTATTTTTTTACAACTATTTTGCTTCACAACAACAATGAGGGAATTTAAATGAGTCTTTTCATTTCCGATGCTGTCGCAGCGACTGGCGCAACATCACAGGGAAGTCCTTACTCTCTGGTTATCATGCTGGTGGTATTTGGTCTGATTTTCTATTTCATGATCCTGCGCCCGCAGCAAAAACGTTCTAAAGAACACAAAAAACTGATGGATTCCATCGGTAAAGGTGACGAAGTCATGACCACGGGTGGTTTGATCGGTCGCGTAACGAAAGTGGCTGAAACAGGCTACGTGGTTATCGCACTGAACGACACTAACGAAGTGATGATCAAGCGTGACTTTGTGGCAGCCGTTCTGCCAAAAGGCACGATGAAGTCTATCTAATTTTCGATTTTCCCGAAGGGAACTGCCGTGTTAAACCGTTATCCTGCGTGGAAGTATCTGATGTTGATCGTTGTGATCATCGTCGGGCTGCTTTATGCACTTCCCAACCTTTATGGTGAGGATCCGGCTGTTCAAATCACTGGTGCTCGGGGTTCCGACGCCAGTGCAGCAACGCTGGACCAAGTCCGTAACGAATTAGATCAAAATAAAATCCAGAGCAAATCTATTGCCTTGGAAAATGGCGCTATTCTAGCCCGTTTTAAAGATACGGATGTTCAGCTTCGCGCTCGTGAAGTGCTGACAACCGCTCTGGGCGACAAATTTGTGATTGCACTTAACCTGGCTCCGGCAACGCCGCGCTGGTTGAGCATGCTGGGTGCTGAGCCGATGAAGCTTGGCCTCGACTTACGTGGTGGCGTTCACTTCCTGATGGAAGTGGATATGGATACCGCGTTAAGCAAGCTGCAAGAACAAACCATGGATAACATGCGCAGTGATTTGCGCGACAAGAATATCCCTTATGCCACGGTGCGTAAGCTCGACAACTATGGCGTTGAAGTGCGTTTTCGTGATGCTGCGACCCGCGATGCGGCCGTCAGCTATCTGAGCCCACGTCACCGCGATTTAGTGATCACCAACAGTGGCGATACTGCGGCCAATGTGGTGATGACTGATGCCCGTCTCAATGAGGCGCGCGAGTATGCCGTTCAACAAAACATCACCATCCTGCGTAACCGTGTAAACCAACTGGGTGTGGCCGAGCCGCTGGTTCAGCGTCAGGGCGCAGACCGTATTGTGGTTGAGTTGCCAGGTATTCAGGATACTGCCCGCGCTAAAGAAATTTTAGGCGCAACGGCAACGCTCGAATTCCGTCTGGTTAACACCAATGTGGATGCCTCTGCGGCGACGACAGGGCGTGTTCCGGGTGACAGTGAAGTGAAAAATGCGCGCGATGGTCGCCCGGTTGTCCTGTACAAACGTGTGATCCTGACCGGTGACCATATCACTGACTCGACATCCAACATGGATGAATACAATCAGCCACAGGTTAATATTTCTCTCGACAGCGCAGGCGGTAACGCCATGTCTAACTTCACCAAGGATAACATTGGCAAACCGATGGCTACCCTGTTCGTGGAGTACAAAGACAGCGGTAAGAAAGATGCGAATGGCCGTGCTATTCTGGCGAAACAAGAAGAAGTTATTAACGTCGCGACGATTCAGTCACGTCTGGGTAACAGCTTCCGTATCACCGGAGTGAACGATCCGAATGAAGCCCGTCAGCTCTCTCTGCTGCTGCGTGCCGGTGCTCTGATTGCGCCAATTCAGATTGTTGAAGAACGCACCATCGGCCCGACCTTGGGTATGGAAAACATCAAGCAAGGTCTGGAAGCCTGTCTGGCAGGACTTGCGGTCTCGATTATCTTCATGCTGTTCTTCTATAAGAAGTTTGGCCTGATTGCGACCTCTGCGCTGATTGCTAACCTGGTGCTCATTGTTGGGATCATGTCTCTGATACCTGGGGCAACGCTCACAATGCCGGGTATTGCGGGTATCGTATTAACCCTTGCGGTAGCGGTCGATGCCAACGTGCTGATCAACGAACGTATTAAGGAAGAACTTAGTAACGGACGTTCAGTACAGCAGGCTATTGAGGAAGGTTACAAAGGCGCGTTCAGCTCCATCTTTGATGCCAACGTCACGACGCTAATCAAGGTCATCATCCTGTATGCCGTCGGCACCGGGGCAATTAAAGGCTTTGCGATTACAACCGGTATTGGTGTAGCGACGTCAATGTTTACCGCAATCATCGGTACCCGTGCCATCGTAAACCTGTTGTACGGCGGCAAGCGCATCAAAAAGCTGTCTATCTGAGGAGTGCGTTGTGGCACAGGAATATACTGTTGAACAATTAAACCATGGCCGCAGAGTCTATGACTTTATGCGCTGGGATTACTGGGCTTTCGGTATCTCTGGTTTCCTGTTGATCCTTTCTATCGCCATCATCGGTGTGAAAGGTTTTAACTGGGGTCTGGATTTCACCGGCGGTACGGTCATTGAAATCTCGCTGGAAAAACCTGCGGATTTGGACGTGATGCGCGCAGCGCTTGAGAAATCAGGCTTTGCAGATCCGCTGGTACAGAACTTTGGTAGCAGCCGTGACATCATGGTACGTATGCCACCGACTAAGGGTGAAACAGGCGGCCAGGTTCTGGGTACCAAAGTTCTTAGCGTGATTAACGAAACGACCAGCCAGAATGCCCAGGTGAAACGCATCGAGTTCGTTGGGCCGAGCGTAGGGGCCGATCTGGCGCAGAATGGCGCTATGGCGCTGTTAGTGGCGCTGATCGCTATCCTGATTTACGTCGGTTTCCGTTTCGAGTGGCGTTTGGCGGCAGGTGTTGTTATCTCGCTTGCTCACGACGTTGTGATCACCATGGGCATACTCTCGTTGTTCCATATCGAGGTTGACTTGACCATCGTCGCTTCACTGATGTCGGTTATCGGTTACTCGCTTAATGACAGCATCGTGGTATCGGACCGTATTCGTGAGAACTTCCGCAAGATCCGTCGCGGGACACCTTACGAAATCTTTAACGTGTCGTTGACCCAGACGTTGCACAGAACATTAATCACATCCGGCACAACGTTAGTTGTGATCCTGATGTTGTATCTGTTTGGTGGTGCAATGCTACGTGGTTTCTCACTGACCATGTTGATTGGTGTTTCAATCGGTACGGCTTCATCAATTTACGTTGCTTCGGCGCTGGCCCTGAAACTGGGCATGAAGCGTGAACACATGTTGCAGCAAAAAGTGGAAAAAGAAGGCGCAGATCAGCCTTCGATTCTGCCGTAATCTGCCGGTAGCGTAGAAAGTAAAAACCCCGCGACGCGGGGTTTTTTTATGTCTGCTTTTCTGAAACTGCAAGCCTGATATTTACTTCGCCGGAACCGGCGCTGCGGTCTGAGCGGGCTGCGGTGTGGCGACAATATTATGCAGATGAATGAAACCCAGCGTTTCTACCGTCACCTGATCAAACTTCACGTCCACCGTTTTCATCGGCCCCGGTAATAAATCGGGTTCGACCGTGATGGTCTGCGTTTGCATATCGACGGTAAGCGGTTTGCCGGTGACCGGATCCAGCTGGCCCCAGTTGAGTGTGGCGGTAAACGCAGGCAACGGCTGGCCGGCATTGTTTTTAATCTCTAATACAGCCTGAACGCCGCTGGCATCCGGGGCGACGCGGGTCAGTGCGAGGCTCAGTTCGCCAATCTCACTCTTCACCAGCGCCGCGCTTTTCGCTGCAGGGAGCAAATAAACTCCGTTAGTAGACTGACGGTTCAGCGTGCTTTGCTGTTCCAGTGCTGTCGCCAGATCGGTCAGGCGGGAGAGCTTTTGATTCAACTGACCCACTTCGGCTTTCAGTTCCGGTAATTTGGGATCTTGCTGCACGCAGCCTGAGAGGCTTAACACTAAGGCGCAGGCCAGTAAAAGACGGGGAGGTTTTGGCATATCAGAGACTTCCTTTCATCTGCCCGTTGAAACATTCTTTTCGGGCACCAATATAAGATGAGTAAGTTTAACCTGATGTCTATGAAAGTAGCGACAGCCTTTGTTGTCGGCACACTTCGGGGTAAACTGGTGCCCAATTATGCTCGCTGTCAGGAAGTGCTATGCATTGCCCATTTTGTGCCGCTGTTGATACTAAAGTCATCGATTCCCGCTTGGTAGGTGATGGATCACAGGTCCGCCGACGCCGTCAGTGTCTGGACTGCCATGAACGTTTCACCACTTTTGAAGTGGCGGAACTGGTGATGCCGCGCGTCATTAAAAGCAATGAAGTTCGTGAGCCTTTCAATGAAGACAAGCTTCGCAGCGGTTTTCTGAAAGCGCTGGAGAAAAGGCCGGTCAGTTCTGATGATGTCGAAACCGCCATCAGTCACATTAAATCGCAGCTACGGGCTACCGGTGAACGTGAAATTCCTGCCAAAATGATTGGCAATCTGGTGATGGATGCCCTGAAAGGGCTCGATAAAGTCGCCTACATCCGCTTCGCGTCGGTTTATCGCAGCTTTGAAGATATCCGTGAATTTGGCGAAGAGATTGCCCGTCTTCAGGATTAAGGAAAGTTAATGCTCCCCGAACAGCCTGCCGGAACATCGTCTTACGAATTACACAGTGATGAACGTTTTATGGCGCGCGCTTTTGAGCTGGCGCGCCGGGGACGTTTTACCACCACACCCAATCCGAATGTCGGCTGCGTGATTGTCGTTAATGGCGAAATCGTCGGTGAAGGCTTTCATCTGCGCGCCGGTGAACCGCATGCCGAAGTTCATGCCTTACGCATGGCCGGTGAGAAAGCCAGAGGCGCGACTGCGTATGTCACGCTAGAACCGTGCAGCCATCATGGACGCACGCCGCCTTGTGCAGATGCGCTGCTGGCCGCAGGCGTTGCCCGTGTGGTCGCCGCGATGCAGGATCCCAATCCGGAAGTCGCGGGCCGGGGGTTATACCGTCTCAAGCAAAATGGCGTTGATGTCAGCCACGGTCTGATGCATCCGCAGGCGGAAGCCGTCAATCTCGGTTTCCTCAAACGTATGCGCACCGGTTTTCCTTATGTGCAACTTAAAATGGGCGCGTCGGTGGACGGCAGAACGGCAATGGCGTCGGGCGAAAGCCAGTGGATCACCTCCGCTGCGGCACGCGCTGACGTTCAGCGTTTCCGTGCTGAAAGCTCGGCCATTCTGAGCAGCAGTGCGACGGTGCTGGCGGACAACCCATCGCTGACCGTGCGCTGGGATGAACTGGGCAGCGATGTGCAGGCGGTGTATCCGCAGGAAAATCTGCGTCAGCCGTTGCGCATTATTCTCGACAGTCAGAATCGCGTCACACCACAGCATCAGCTGGTGAATTTACCCGGCGACGTACTGCTGGCGCGGCTGGAAACTGACACACAAATCTGGCCCGAATCCGTCGAACAATGGCGCGTGCCGGGGCGCGATAATCGTATTGATCTGGTTCTGCTGATGATGCAACTGGCGAAACGTCAGGTAAATAGCCTCTGGGTAGAAGCGGGCGCACAACTGGCCGGTGCCTTATTACAAGCTGGTCTGGTTGATGAATTAATCGTTTATATGGCACCGAAACTATTAGGTCATAATGGCCGTGCGCTGTGTGAACTGCCCGGCCTAACGCATCTGGCCGATGCCCCTGAATTTGTTTTCAGCGATGTCAGGCAGATTGGCCCGGATTTACGTTTGCGCCTTAAGCCGGTGTACTAAACAGCCGGTAGTGAGAAATTTACGCCTCTCTGTCTGAATGGGTTTGAAAAGCGCATGTCCAGACAGGGTAATTTTATGATAGAATCCGCCCCCTGCGGCAGGGGTTAGAAACTCCTGAACCCACTTTAAGGAAAACTATGAACGTTATCGAAGGTGCTGTAGCCACGCCGAACGCGCGCGTAGCGATCGCGATTGCTCGTTTTAATAATTTCATCAACGACAGCCTGCTGTCAGGCGCCGTTGATGCGTTGAAACGTATCGGTCAGGTCAGCGATGACAACATCACCGTAGTCTGGGTCCCTGGCGCATACGAATTGCCTCTGGCAGCGCGTGCACTGGCTGAAAGCGGTAAGTACGACGCCGTTGTTGCGCTCGGAACTGTGATCCGCGGGGGCACTGCCCACTTTGAATTCGTAGCGGGCGAATGCAGCTCTGGCCTGGCCAGCGTTGCAATGAACAGCGAAATCCCGGTTGCCTTTGGTGTGCTGACAACAGAAAGCATCGAACAAGCCATCGAACGCGCAGGGACAAAAGCCGGTAACAAAGGTGCAGAAGCTGCACTGACCGCGCTTGAAATGATTAATGTTATCAAGGCTATTAAGGCCTGAATCTAGTTAAGGGGAAATCCGTGAAACCTGCTGCTCGTCGCCGCGCCCGTGAATGTGCCGTCCAGGCGCTTTACTCCTGGCAGTTGTCGAAAAATGACATCGCCGATGTTGAATTAGAATTCCTGACCGAGCAGGATGTCAAAGACGTAGACATTGCCTATTTCCGCGAACTGCTGTCTGGTGTGGCAAACAGTGCAGAGAAACTCGATGCATTGATGGCGCCATACCTGTCCCGCCAGTTGGATGAATTGGGCCAGGTGGAAAGAGCGATTTTGCGTCTGGCTCTGTTTGAGCTGAGCAAGCGCCAGGACGTCCCTTACAAAGTGGCGATCAACGAAGCCATCGAACTGGCCAAAACCTTCGGTGCTGAAGACAGTCACAAGTTTGTCAACGGTGTGCTGGACAAAGCGGGCCCGCACATTCGTAAAAAATGATCGTCAAAAAGAGTCAGCGGCGCACAAAAATGGCGACAGTCATTTTCGGCGCAATACTGACTCTGTTGATAATCTGGTGATGTCACCTCGCTTATCCTCTGTGTGACACCCCTTTTTAAGGCCGGGCTTCCGGCCTTAAGTCATTCTAACGATTTGGAATTGTGCTATGTCATGCGGCGAATTTGATGTAATCACTCGCTACTTCAACAGGTTCAGAACCGCCCGACAGGATGTTCAGTTAGGCATTGGTGATGATTGTGCCTTACTGACGGTTGGCGAGAAGCAACTTTTAGCCGTCAGTACCGATACTCTGGTTGAAGGCATCCATTTTCTCAAAACGATTTCACCGGCGGATCTCGGCTACAAAGCGCTGGCCGTTAACCTCAGCGATCTGGCTGCCATGGGCGCTGATCCTGCCTGGGTTTCGCTGGCATTGACGCTTCCTGAAGTCAATCCGGACTGGTTGCAGGCGTTCAGTGACAGCCTTTTCGAACAGCTTAACTATTACGGCATGCAGTTGATTGGCGGCGACACCACCCGTGGCCCGCTGAGCATGACGCTGACCATTCAGGGGCTGGTTCCCGTGGGCCGCGCATTAACACGCGGCGGTGCTCGCGTCGGAGACTGGATCTTCGTCACCGGCACGCTGGGCGACAGTGCTGCGGGCCTGGCGATTCTTCTTCAAGAGCTGAATGTCAGTGATACCTCAACCCGCGATTTCCTGCTGAAACGTCATCTGCGTCCGTCTCCCCGCGTTTTACAGGGGCAGGGATTGCGCGATTTAGCGACCTCCGCGATCGACCTGTCCGACGGGCTGATTTCTGATCTTAAACATATACTGAAAGCCAGCGAATGCGGCGCGCGTCTGGATCTCGATGCAATCCCGTTCTCGGATGCTGTGAAGTCGGTTGCGGATCCAGAACAGGCGCTGAAATGGGCGCTGACGGGCGGCGAAGATTACGAACTGTGCTTCACCGTACCGGAAATCAACCGTGGCGCGCTGGACGTTGCGCTCAGCCATCTGGGCGTTGATTTTACCTGTGTCGGGCAAATTGCTCCGCTTTCAGAAGGTCTCAAGTTTATGCGTTCCGGGGCCGTCGTCGAGCTTGAATGGCAGGGGTTCGATCATTTTGCCGGTAAGGAGACGTTGTGAATATTAGCCGTAAAAAACGCCCGGCAGGGTACAAAGGAAAAACCGGTGATCCGGTGCAGGACATGGCGGCGGCGAAAAAGCGGCTGAACCTGCGCAATCCGTGGCACTTACTGGCAACAGGTTTTGGCAGTGGTTTATTCCCTGTGGGGCCGGGAACCGCCGGTTCTATTGCGGCGATTCCGTTTTGGATTGTGATGACCTACCTGCCGTGGCAGGTGTATTCCATGGTTGTCATGTTCAGTATTTGCATTGGCGTTTATCTGTGTCGCCAGACGGCGCGGGATATGCGGGTTCATGACCACGGCAGTATCGTATGGGATGAATTTGTCGGGATGTGGATCACCCTGATGGCGATCCCCGTCAATGACTGGCGCTGGGTGCTGATCGGATTCATCGTTTTCCGCGTGCTGGATATCTGGAAACCGTGGCCGATCCGCTGGTTTGATCGCAACGTTCAGGGCGGAATGGGGATCATGATCGATGATGTGGTCGCCGGGGTTCTGGGTGCTGCGATTATCTATCTGGTGGGGCATCACTGGCCGTTGTTCTGAGCTGATTTGATGTAAAAGGCGCTGCCGGTTTCCCCGCAGCGCCTTTTTTACGTTTCAACCACGTATCAGCGGTTCAGCTTACTTAAAGCCGGTGGCCTCATGCGGGACATACGCCATTTCCAGTTGTGCAATTTCTTGTGCCGACAACGTCACATCCAGCGCGCCAATGGCATCAGCCAGATGAGCAGGGCGGGATGCGCCGATAATCGGTGCGGTCACAACCTGTTTGCTGAGTATCCAGGCCAGTGCGATTTGCGCGCGCGGCACACCGTGATCTTCGGCAATTTTGCCCACGCGCTCAGCGATTTTACCATCCGCTTCGTCCGTTGCGTCGTACAACGTTTTGGCAAAATTATCCGAGACAGAACGCGCCGTCGTTTCGCCCCATGGGCGGGTGAGTTTACCGCGAGCCAGCGGGCTCCACGGCAGAACCGCAATCCCTCTTTCCTGACACAGCGGGTACATTTCGTTTTCTTCTTCGCGCTGGATCAGATTGTACTGGTCCTGCATCGAGACAAAACTCGCCCAGCCATTTTGCGCTGAGACATCCAGCGCCTGCTTAAACTGGTGAGCGTGCATGGAAGACGCGCCGATAAAACGCGCCTTGCCCGCTTTGACGACATCATTCAGTGCTTCCAGCGTTTCTTCGATGGGCGTCTCGTAATCCCAGCGGTGGATTTGCAGTAAATCGACATACTCCATGCCGAGACGGCGCAGGCTGTCATCGACAGATTGCATGATCGACGCGCGTGAAAGTCCCTGTTCCAGGCCGGTTATCGCGTGATAAACCTTAGTCGCCACCACTATTTCATCACGCTTTGCAAAGTCCTTCAGCGCACGCCCGACGATTTCTTCACTGCTGCCGTCGGAATAGCTGTTTGCGGTATCGAAGAAGTTAATCCCCGCCTCAAGAGCCTGTTTGATGATCGGGCGGCTGCTTTCTTCGGGCAGTGTCCATGCGTGGGTTCCGCGATCCGGTTCACCGAACGTCATACAGCCAAGGCACAGCCGCGAAACGTTCAGGCCGGTTTTTCCGAGAATAGTGTATTGCATGACATCTCCTGGTCAGGATGAATTGAAGTCAGAAAGTCGTAAAAATAATTAGCACGCTATAACTGTAGCTTACTGAAGGGCAGGATTGGGCAAAAGAAGAGAAAGCGAGAAAGGAAATCCCCTCTTTCAGGCAGAAAGAGGGGAGAGGGATCAGGCCAGCCAGTCGGTGATCTGACGATCGATGCCCCCGGCGTCCAGTCCCAGATCGTGACGGATTTCTTCCTGCGTACCCTGCGGAACAAAGTTGTCCGCCAGCCCGATATTGAGCACTGGCACCAGAATGCGTTTGGACATCAGCAGTTCATTCACGCCGCTGCCTGCACCGCCCATAATGGCGTTTTCTTCCAGCGTCACCAGCACTTCATGGCTGGCCGCCAGTTCCTGAATCAGGGCTTCATCCAGCGGTTTCACAAAACGCATATCCACGACGGTGGCGTTGCGTTTTTCAGCCGCGGCCAGTGCTTCCGGTAATAACGTACCGAAGTTCAGAATGGCAACTTTTTCGCCTTCACGACGCACAACCCCTTTACCGATGGGCAGTGACGCCAGCGGCTCACAGGTCGCGCCGGTGCCGGTGCCACGTGGATAACGTACCGCGACCGGGCCGCTGTTATGGTGATATCCGGTATGCAGCATCTGGCGACATTCATTTTCGTCGCTTGGCGTCATGATGGTCATGTTCGGAATACAACGCAGGAAGGACAAGTCGAAAGCGCCCTGATGCGTCTGACCGTCGGCCCCGACGATGCCGCCACGGTCAATGGCGAACAGCACCGGCAGATTCTGGATTGCCACATCGTGGATCACCTGATCGTAAGCGCGTTGCAGGAACGTCGAGTAAATCGCGACAATCGGCTTGTAACCGCCAATGGCCAGACCTGCGGCAAAAGTCACTGCGTGCTGTTCAGCAATCGCGACGTCGAAATACTGTTGCGGGTATTCGCGGGAGAAGCGCACCATGCCGGAACCTTCGCGCATCGCAGGCGTGACCGCCATCAGTTTGCTGTCTTTAGCCGCCGTTTCGCACAACCAGTCACCAAAGATCTTGGAATAGGTTGGCAGGCCCTCTTTGCTTTTTGGCAGTGTGCCTGAAGCCGGATCGAATTTGGGCACAGCGTGGAAACTGATCGGATCCTTTTCCGCCGGCGCGTAGCCTTTGCCTTTCTTGGTCATGATGTGCAGCAATTGCGGGCCTTTCAGCTCGCGCATGTTTTTCAGCGTTTGCGCCAGTGCCAGCACGTCGTGCCCGTCAACCGGCCCGATATAGTTAAAACCCAGCTCTTCAAACAGCGTGCCCGGCACCATCATGCCTTTCAGATGTTCTTCTGTACGGCGCACCAGTTCTTTAATGGGCGGCAGGCCGGAAAGCACTTTTTTACCGCCTTCACGCAGGCGCGAATACAGTTTTCCGGACAACAGCTGCGCCAGATGATTGTTCAGCGCGCCGACGTTTTCGGAAATCGACATCTCGTTATCATTGAGGATAACCAGCATGTCGGGTTTGATATCGCCCGCGTGGTTCATGGCCTCGAAAGCCATCCCGGCGGTGATTGCGCCATCGCCAATCACGCAAACGGTGCGGCGGCCTTTGCCTTCACGCTCGGCGGCAACGGCCATGCCGAGCCCGGCACTGATGGACGTCGAGGAGTGGCCCACGGACAACGTGTCGTATTCGCTTTCGCCGCGCCACGGAAACGGATGCAGCCCGCCCTTCTGGCGGATGGTGGAAATGCGTTCGCGACGGCCGGTCAGAATTTTGTGCGGATAGGCCTGATGACCCACGTCCCAGACCACATGGTCAAAGGGGGTGTTGTAGACATAATGCATGGCGACGGTCAGTTCTACCGTTCCCAAACCGGACGCGAAATGTCCGCTGGACTGGCTGACGCTGGCCAATAAATATTGACGCAGTTCGTCACAGAGCTTGGGTAAGCTCTCTTTTGGGAGTGAGCGGAGATCTTCAGGATTCTCCGCCAGCGCCAGTGTCGGGTATTTGGCTAATTCAAGACTCATCAGTTGCTCATAGTAAGTTTAATTATCGCGTTCAATGATAAAGCTGGCTAACGCCAGAAGTGGCGCTGTGTTGTAAGAAAGTGCAGCCAGCTGATCCAGTGCGGAAACGGCTTCCTGATACAGATCCAAGGCTTTAGCTTTTGCGCCATCCAGACCCAGCAGGGCCGGGTAGGTACTTTTACCGAGTTGTTGATCCGCGCCCTGACGTTTGCCCAGTGTGGCGGTATCGCCAACCACATCCAGAATATCGTCCTGAACCTGAAACGCTAAACCAATCGCCTGCGCGTAGTTGTCGAGGATCGGCAAAACGGCGCGCCCGGATTCACCGGCAGCCAGCGCGCCCATGCGCACGGCGGCGCGTATCAGCGCACCGGTTTTGTGACGATGGATTTTTTCCAGCGCTTCGAGATTGACCTGCTGACCTTCGGCGGCTAAATCTAAAGCCTGACCGCCGCACATGCCGCTTGCACCGCTGGCACTGGCAAGTTCAGAAATCATCGACAGGCGATCTTTTACGGTCACGTCAGGCATATCGCCATCGGCAAGAATCGAAAATGCCAGTGTCTGCAACGCATCACCGGCAAGAATGGCATTGGCTTCACCGAATTTAATGTGGCAGGTCGGCTGACCACGGCGCAAATCGTCGTCGTCCATCGCCGGTAAATCATCGTGGATCAGGGAATACGCGTGAACGCATTCTACTGCGGCGGCTGGTGCATCCAGATTTTTCAAATCCAGGCTGAACAGCTGACCGCTGGCATACACCAGATACGGGCGCAGACGTTTTCCGCCCAGAAGAGAGCCATAGCGCATCGCGTCCACCAGCGGTAAATCCGCCAGAGGTTGTGCGCTGACGTAGGCCGCCAAAACACCGTCGACACGCTTTTGCATGGCGCGAAGTTCGCCAGTAAAGCGGTCAGAAGAAGAAAAAGAGATCGCTTCAGACATGACCAGTTACTCTGCTTCCGGGGTGAAAGGGGTCAGCGGGGCGTCGTTATCACTGTCGAGCAGGATCTGAACACGTTGCTCTGCCTGTTGTAGTTTTTGCTGTCCCTGACGTGCCAGCTGGACGCCTTGTTCAAATTCGTTCAACGCATCTTCCAGAGGCAGTTCGCCTGACTCAAGGCGGGAAACGATCTGTTCCAGTTCGGCCAGGGCCGTTTCAAAATTGGCAGGTGGTGCAGATTTTTTTGGCATAATTCTCTTTTGATATCGTTGATCAGAATTGATGATCAGAGGTCTGAGCCGCAGAGCCGGTTTTCAGCCTCGAGAGACATTCCTGTTCAGCATGACATCTGCTGTCGGGTTTTGTGCACAGAGTACGCATTTTAAGTGATATACTCTGCGCCGCAGATATTATTGCTAAGCCCAATGTGACACATAACACGCATTTGGCTTAGCAATAATAAGATCCTAGATCCTTATTCAGCGACTTACTACCCCGTTTTTTCACCCGCTAACAAAAGACTGCCATGAAGTTTATCATTAAATTGTTCCCCGAAATCACCATCAAGAGCCAATCTGTGCGTTTGCGCTTCATTAAGATCCTCTCAAGCAGCATTCGCAACATTGTGCGGCCGCATGATGAGACGCTGGCAGTAGTCCGCCATTGGGATCATATCGAAGTTCGCAGCAAAGACGAAAGCAAACACGACCTGATTCAGGAATTACTCTGCCGAATTCCGGGCATCCGCTATGTCGAAGAAGTCGAGGACCGTCCTTATACCGACGTTCACCACATTTTCGAACAGGTTCTGGAAGCCTATCGTCATGAAGTGGAAGGTAAAACGTTTTGCGTTCGCGTTAAACGTCGTGGCAAACATGATTTTTCGTCTACAGAAGTTGAACGCTACGTTGGCGGCGGTCTGAACCAGCATATCGAATCGGCGAAGGTGAGCCTGACCGGGCCACAAGTGACGGTGAAACTGGAAATCAACGATGACAAACTGGTGCTGGTGAAGAGTCGTCTTGAAGGTCTGGGCGGTTATCCGATCGGGACTCAGGAAGATGTAATGTCGCTGATTTCCGGCGGTTTCGATTCCGGCGTTTCCAGTTATATGCTGATGCGTCGTGGTTGTCGTGTGCATTATTGCTTCTTCAATCTGGGCGGCGCGGCGCATGAAATTGGCGTGAAACAGGTGGCACATTATCTGTGGAATCGTTTTGGCAGCTCACACCGTGTGCGTTTCATTTCGGTTGATTTCGAACCGGTTGTCGGCGAGATCCTCGAAAAAATCGAAGACGGTCAGATGGGCGTTGTGCTCAAACGTATGATGGTGCGTGCCGCTTCTTCTATTGCCGAACGTTATGGCGTGCAGGCGCTGGTTACCGGCGAAGCGCTGGGCCAGGTATCCAGCCAGACGCTCACCAACTTGCGCCTGATCGACAACGTGTCTGACACGTTGATTCTGCGTCCGCTGATTTCTCACGATAAAGAGCACATCATCAAGATTGCCCGTGAAATCGGTACGGAAGATTTCGCGAAAACCATGCCGGAATATTGTGGCGTGATTTCCAAAAGCCCGACCGTGAAAGCCGTGAAAGCGAAAATCGAAGCTGAAGAAGCGATGTTCGATTTCAGCGTGCTGGATAAAGTGGTCAGTGAAGCGCGAAATGTGGATATCCGCGAAATTGCAGCGCAAGTTGCAGAAGTCGTGCCGGAGGTCGAAACGGTCGCCGAATTTACGTCAACGGATATCGTGCTGGATGTCCGTGCGCCGGATGAAGTCGATGCGCAACCGCTGGCGCTGGAAAACGTTGAGGTTAAACCTCTGGCGTTCTACAAACTGGCAACCCAGTTTGGCGATCTCGACCAGACCAAAACCTACCTGTTGTATTGCGACCGTGGCGTAATGAGCCGTTTGCAGGCGCTGTATCTGAAAGAGCAGGGCTTTAACAACGTCAAAGTTTACAGACCTTAATTATACCCGTCATATTTCAAGCTACAGGTGCGTTGGCTTTCCTCGCTCACCCCGGTCACTTACCTGAGTAAGCTCCCGGGGATTCACTGCGTTGCCGCCTTCCTGTAACTCGAACTATTTTGGGTATAGCTCTCACTGATAAAAAAAGGGGTTCAGCCATGCTGAGCCCCTTTTTGCTTTGCGGTATCCGGATTAGGATTCGCGTGCGCCTTCATCGGTGTAGTTATAAATACCCGGCGCCAGCACCAGCTGTGCGGCAATTTCTGCGGCTTTGGTTTTGCCCAGAAGCAGGTCGATAATTTTAAGTGCGAACTCCATGGACGTCCCCGGCCCCTGACTGGTGAGCAGGTTCACGCGCGGATCGAAAATCACCCGGCGATCGGACCATTTGTTCGGATCGATTTTATCTTTCAGTCCCGGAAAACCGGTCATGTTACCGACCGGGAATAGATCGTGATATTCCAGTACCAGCGCGGGTGCGGCGCAGATCGCCGCCACAATTTTACCGCTGACGTGCATCTGACGGACTTTCTCCACCAGCAGCGGGCTTTCGCTGAAACAGGTGGCGCCGCCCAGACCGCCGGGTAAAACAACCACGTCGTGATCGTCATCGGCGACATCCACTAATGTGACGTCCGCCAAAATACGCACGCCGCGTGAACAGCGGATTTCCAGATTGCCATCCCCCGCAACGCTGGCGGTCGTGACACTGATGCCGGCGCGAACCAGCAAATCAATCACGGTGACGGCTTCTATTTCTTCGCTACCAGGTGCCAGGCAGACCAGAACCGATGCGCTCATAGTCGTTTTCCTTTCTTTTTACTTGTTCAAATAATCCGGTATTCACCGGCAAATTAAGCCCGTATTTGCGTCCGCGACGCAGCAGGTAACCGGTGATGTAATCAATTTCAGTGTGACGCTGATTGCGGATGTCTTGCAACATGGAAGAGTGATTGGCGGCGGTGGAATCAATCACCTGATACACAAAGTTCAGGAGTGATTCGCTATGAATTTCAACGCCTTCAATGGCCATAACCTGCGCAACTTCCTGACAAATTTGTTCAATCTGATCGCCATACGCCAGCAAATCTCCGTTGGTACACTCGTAGGTTGCCGTCAGGGGATTAATCACGCAGTTGACCGCCAGTTTATTCCACAAAGACGGTTTGATGTTGTCGTGCCAGGCGACGTCAGGCAGCGCGTGATGAAGAACATCTGCCAGTGAACTCCGTGCTGCACCGCGCGGTGAAACCGGCCCGATGTGTGTGGCACCGGTGGCCACGTGGAGAATGGCATTCCCCTCGTGACGCGCCGCGTGCGTGGTCGCCCCTTGTAAAATCGCCAGCCGGTTAGGCGGCAATTCATCGACAGTTCCCATGCCGTTGTGTAGCAATAATATCGCGCAGTTATCGTTAAGCATCGGCATCAGCGCGCTGACAGCCCCGGAAACCTGCCAGGCTTTCAGTGTGACCAGCAGCAATTCGCTTTGTGCCAGATGTTCAGGATCATTGGTGGGCATATTGCGGTTGAAGGCGATGCCTTCGGGGGAAATCACATTGACGGCACAAAACGGTTGCGGAATGCGTATCCAGCCCTGAACGTCGTGACCTTGCTGATAAAGTGCTGAAAGCCAAAGTTGCCCCAGCGCACCACAACCAAGAACTGTTATTTTCATTGTGCCTCCCGGGGAATACGGCGAAAACCGCCCTTAAAGCCAGTTGTAGAAAGAATATTCTGCTGTCCGGTTATCTTATTAGTATAGACATTTGTGCTGCACATCACATTTTTACCTGCACTTTTTGACCATCGCGACATTGTGTGGCTGGTTTTTTGTTGCCGTTTGGCATCGACGGTTGAAGGCGGTATTATGCACGCCATCATCGACATTATGCTCGCCATAAAACGTGCAATACAAAACTACAGGGAGAAGCGATTATGCCGTCTTTTGACATTGTTTCCGAAATCGACATGCAGGAAGTGCGCAATGCCGTGGAAAATGCCAGCCGTGAACTGCAAACCCGCTGGGATTTTCGTAACATTCCTGCCAGCTTCGATCTCAACGAAAAGAACGAGAGCGTTAAAGTCGCCAGCGAATCTGATTTCCAGGTGAATCAGCTGGTGGATATTTTGCGGGAAAAACTGGCCAAGCGTGGCATTGAAGGCGGGGCACTGGAAATTCCTGAGCAGATGGAGCACAGCGGCAAAACTTACAGCCTCGAAGCCAAGCTGCATTCAGGGATTGAATCCGCGCTGGCGAAGAAAGTCGTCAAGCTGATCAAAGACAGTAAGATTAAGGTTCAGGCGCAAGTTCAGGGCGATGAAGTCCGTGTCACCGGTAAAGCCCGCGATGATTTGCAGGCCGTTATGGCGTTGATTCGCAACGGGGATCTCGGCCAGCCGTTCCAGTTCAAAAACTTTCGCGACTAATAGCCTTCGCACTTCGCGCTATGGATGCGTTGGCTTCTCTCAGGGATCCGAATCACTTACCCGTGTAAGCTCATCGGATCCCTTCGGTTGCCGCCTTCCCACAACACGAATTGCTTGGCTATTCATTATTCAGACAGGGACGCTTATTGTGTCCCTTTTTTACGGGCGCTATTGCTTCTGGCGCAGGCGTTTAACCAGTTCGAAGTCTTTGAAGTAAACCGGCCGGTCAGTGCGCATCGACAGGTTTCCGGCGATCCCGGTGAGGATCGACATCGCGCCAGCGCGGTGATCGGCGGCGCGTTTTAACGGATCGTCTTTGCGTTCGCCAAAGAGATCTTCCAGCATCGCGTTATCGCCGCCGCCGTGACCGCCTTCTCCCAGCTGGAATTGCGCCTGCCACGGTTTGGCAAACAGCGGATAAACCGTGATTTCGGCTTTTTCGATACTGCCTTCGTTCTCCCGTTTACCGCCCGCGTTCACGTAAGACATTTCGACAATTTTCATCTCGATACGGCCTTTCGTCCCGTTGAACACCACGTTCAGGCCCTCCCACGGCAGATAAGCATTCAGGGAATAGGTCAGCTGCACTTTGTTCTGGTATTTCACCAGCACCGACAGCGTATCTTCAATACTGATGCCGTCGCTGAAAACGCTCTGGTCGCGGAAATAGTTATCTTCGTGTTCGGCATTGAGATACAGCGCTTTGAGCTGCGGATTGTCCGCCATATGCAGCGCGAAGGGATCGTTCTGCGCCTGTTTGTAGCCATGGGCGCGTGGATAGAAATCTTTCACGCCGCGCTTCTCGGCATTTTCCTTGCCGTAAAAACGCAAATCACCCTGCGCATAAACTTTCTCCGGCGTGCTGTTAAGCCAGAAATTCATCAGGTCAAAGTGATGCGTGGATTTATGCACCAGCAGGCCGCCGGAATTACGTTTCTCGCGATGCCAGCGGCGGAAATAGTCTGCGCCGTGTTCGGTATTGAGCAGCCATTCGAAGTGAACAGAAAGGACTTCGCCAATGGTTTCCTGCTGGAGCAGTTCGCGGATTTTGCTGTGATGCGGCGCGTAGCGATAATTGAACGCGACGCGAACCTGATAGCCGGTGGCGTCGACAGCATCAAGAATGCGCAGTGCCCGGTTTTCATCGATGGTCATCGGTTTTTCGGTAATGACGTCACAACCGGCATGCAGCGCGCGGACAATGTAGTCGTCATGCGTGCGATCCATGCTGGTGACAATAACGATATCCGGTTTAGTTTCGTCGAGCATCGTATTGAAATCAGACGCCTTCCAGGTGGATACCCTGGGAATACCGCTTTGCTCCAGTTGCTGATTCGCATAATCCATCCGCGTCTGGTTGGTGTCGCAAAAGGCGACAAATTTCGCATTGTGACGATATTTGCCGGTAATCGCCTCAATGTATAAACCCGAGCGCCCGCCGGTGCCGACTAAAGCATACGTTTTCATGGGATCCTCAAAAGGCCATACGGCCGTCATCACTGACAAAATTTTTGTTAAGGAATTCTTGAGGATAATGATTGGGGGAATTTTTTAAGTGAGGGGTATCACAGCGGTGGGCATAAAAATGAAAAGGTGTGCCATTTTCAACAGCACACCTTTTTGTCATTCAAAATCAGGCAAGGCTGACCAGTTGTTCGAGCGCCTTGCGGTTGGTCTGTTTGGTATCAACTTTCACGTAAGCGCTGAATTCTTCCGGAACCACCACAGCTTCCGCTACGCCCGGCTGTGCCAGAATGCGTGCCTGAAGCGCGGAGTCTTTCACCGCCAGTTCTGACAATGTAATACGCAGGCTGCTGACATACGGCGGCTCGGTCATGGTGGCGCTGACGACCAACCAGACGACAGCCAGGGCCGCACACACCAGGAAGACGGCACCGGCACCGGCGTGGCCGTAAACATATCCGCCCAGACTCCCGCCGATCGCGACGCCAATAAACTGGCTGGTCGAATACAGACCCATGGCGGTGCCTTTGTAGCCTGCCGGAGATTCTTTGCTGATAAGGGACGGCAGAATAGCTTCCATCACGTTAAACGCCAGGAAGAACAGCTGGATACCGGCAATCACTGCCCATAAATGCAAACCGGCGGCCCACAGTACAATCTCAGCCAACAGCAGCACGACCACGCAACCCATGAAAACCTGTTTCATGTGGCGCTTTTTCTCGGCGTAGATAATGACCGGGATCACGGCGACGAAAGACGTCAGCATCGTAATCAGGTAAACGCGCCAGTGTTCACTTGGCGGGAAGCCCGCGTGCTCCATGACTTGCGGCAACACCACGAAACTCGACATCAGCAGAATGTGCAGACACAGAATGCCAAAGTTCAGTTTCAGCAGTTTAGGGTTTGCCATGACCTTGCCAAAGCTGCCTTTCACCATACTCGATTCACGGTTCAGAATGTGAGTAGCAGGGGAGGGGACAACGGCAAGTGTAATGACAATGCCCAAGATGGTGAGTACGGCAATCGCCCAGAACAGGGCGTGTAATCCCCACGCATGGGTAATGATCGGGCCCAGAACCATTGCAATCGCAAAGGTGATCCCGAAGCTGATGCCGATAAACGCCATCGCTTTGGTGCGGTTTTGTTCACGCGTCAGGTCAGAAAGCAACGCCATGACGGCGGCGGCAATGGCGCCGGAGCCTTGCAGGGCGCGGCCAATGATCACGCCCCAGATAGATTCGGTGGAGGCGGCAACAATGCTGCCAATACAGAAGATGACCAGACCAAAGACGATCAGAGGTTTTCGGCCGACGCGGTCAGAAAGCAGCCCGAAGGGGATCTGGAAAACGGCTTGTGCAAGCCCGTAGATACCGATGGCGATACCGATCAGCGTTTCGCTGGCACCGGAGAGCTTCATGCCGTAAGTGGTTAACACCGGCAGGACCATGAACATGCCAAGCATGCGTAAAGAAAATACTGTCCCTAGCCCCCACGTCGCCCGACTTTCCTGCGGGGTCATCTGGTTATCGTTCACATTACTACCTCAAAATATCAACCTGGCTATTGTAGTGCTTTTCGCCAGGTTGGGTAAAACGATGGATCTTTAGCAGATATTACGGGTTTTACCTGACCGGCTGACCAAAAGAAAAGGCCAGTATCGCTACTGACCTTTTAATGTGATTTCAGTGGGTTAGGCTTCCGGCTTGTGTTACCAAACGTAGGTCAGTAATGAGGCCGGTGCAGAGTTAAAATCCACAGACATCATGAAGCTGAGCGACATGATCGTGATGATGGAGAAACCAAACAGTTTTCTCGCCCAGACCACGTCGTTTTCCGTTTTATAACCTCTCAGTGCCATACCCAGCCACCAGATACTGACCGCAGCTGCCACAATCAGGTATTTATACCCTGCGTAGCCGCTCAGTGTCAGCATCAGCGTAGCAATCATAAACGCCAGAATGTAGACGGTAATATGATGCTTGGCGACAGAGATGCCTTTCACCACCGGCAGAACCGGGATGCCTGCTGCCTGATAATCCTTGAAGCGGAAGATGGCAATCGCGTACGAATGCGGCATCTGCCACAGGCTGAAAATCAGAAGCAGGATCAGCGCACCGGTATCAAACTGGCCGGAAACGGCACAGTAACCAATCACCGGTGGCGCTGCGCCAGACAAGCTGCCGATCAGCGTGCCGTAAACCGAGTTGCGCTTCATGTACAGGCTGTAAACGCCGACATAAATCACAAAGCCCATAACCGCCAGCCACATTGCCAGCGGATTGGCTCCGATATACAACAACGCAAAGCCCGCAATACCCAGAATGGTCGCGTAAACCAGGGTTGTTTTCGGCGGAATAAGCCCTTTCACCAGGACCCGGTTCTTTGTTCTCTCCATGATACGGTCGATGTCGCGGTCGATGAAGTTGTTAAATACACAACCCGATGCAACGACCAGCGAAACGCCGACCAGCGTGGAGATAAAAAGTGGGAAGTCGATGCTGCCTTTGGCAGCAAGGAGGAATCCCCCGATGACAGAAATTAAGTTGCCGAAAATAATTCCGGGTTTCGTTACTTGCAGGTATTGCTTAATCATCACGTGCAGCTCGGCTCTTTAACTGACCATCATATTGAGGTTGAGGTTATACATAATCCACAATGAGCCCACAACGACGATAAAGATAATCACAGCGGTGAACAGAAGCGCCACCAGGTTCCAGCGCTCTTCCGACGACGTATTCATGTGCAGGAAGAACACCAGATGGACAACGATCTGGATAATCGCGGATGCAACCACGGTACCCAGAATCAGTGAATGTGATGCTGTGTCAGTCATGACCATAGCAAACGGGATCACCGTCAGGATAACCGACAGGATGAAGCCAATTGCATAGGACTTCAGGCTGCCGTGGCTTGCACCACCATGGGAAGTAGCAGAATGACTCATTACATCGCTCCCATCAGATAAACAACGGTAAATACGCAGATCCACACCACGTCCAGGAAGTGCCAGAACAAGCTCAGGCACATCAGGCGGGTTTTGTTAACGTCTGTCAGGCCGCGACGTGCAACCTGAACCATCATGGTCAGGATCCAAATCAGACCACAGGTCACGTGCAGACCGTGGGTCGCCACCAGGGCAAAGAAGCCTGACAGGAAACCGCTGCGCTGCGGGCCAAAGCCTTCAGCAATCAGGTGATGGAATTCATAGAGTTCCATCCCGATGAAGCCTAAACCGAACAGGAAAGTCAGGAACAACCAGCCGTTAACGCCGGCTTTGTTCCCTTTGTTCATGGCCAGCATTGCAAAGCCATAAGTGATACTACTGAACAGCAGGCAGAAGGTTTCTACCAGCACGAACGGCAGTTCAAAAATGTCTTTACCAGAGGGACCGCCAGCGGTCCCGTTAACCAGTACTGCATAGGTTGCGAACAGGCTCGCAAACAGGATGCAGTCACTCATCAGGTAGATCCAGAAGCCGAAGACTTTGGTTGCACCTGCGTCGTGGTGCCCATGCTCAGCATGGGCCTCATCGTGGTGAGTCAGAGTATCAGTTGCCATGTTTCACACCTGCTTTACGGATTTGTTCATAATGTTGGTTCTCAATACGTTCCACTTCTTCAACGGGCACGTAGTAATCAACATCTTCGTCGAAGCTTTTCGCAATCCAGGTCGCAGCCAGCGCGATGAAACTCACTGCCGCCAGCCACCAGATATCCCAGATTAATGCGAAACCACAAACCAGACTCAGCATAGCGATGATGAAACCGGCGCCGCTGTTACGTGGCATATGAATCGGTTCATATTTAGCAGGCTGTTTGTAAGCGGTGCCTTTCTCTTTCATGTCCCAGAACTCATCGCGGTCGTGAATTTGCGGCACGATAGCGAAGTTGTAGAACGGAGGAGGAGAAGAGGTTGCCCACTCCAGCGTACGCGCACCCCACGGGTCACCGGTCAGATCACGGTTCTGGTCACGGTCGCGAACAGAAACGAAGATCATGATCAGCTGGCACAGGATACCGATAGCAATCAGTGCAGCACCGCACGCAGCAACAACCAGCAGCGGGTGGAACTCAGGGTCGATATTCTGGCTGACGCGACGGGTCATCCCCATGAAGCCCAGTGCATACAGTGGCATGAACGCAACGAAGAAACCGATGATCCAGAACCAGAATGAACGCACACCCCATTTTTCGTTCAGCGTAAAGCCGAAGGATTTAGGGAACCAGTAAGTCAGACCCGCGAAGCAACCGAAGACCACACCACCGATGATAACGTTGTGGAAGTGAGCAATCAGGAACAGGCTGTTGTGCAGCACGAAGTCAGCACCCGGAACCGCCAACAGAACGCCGGTCATCCCACCCACAGAGAAGGTGATGATGAAGCCAACGGTCCACAGCATTGCGGCGTTGAGTGTGATACGGCCCTGATACATGGTGAACAGCCAGTTGAAGATTTTTACCCCGGTTGGGATAGAAATGATCATCGTCATGATGCCGAAGAAGGCATTGACGTTAGCGCCTGAACCCATGGTGAAGAAGTGGTGCAGCCAAACGATGAACGACAACACGGTGATGGCGATGGTTGCCCATACCAGTGAGGTGTAACCGAACAGACGTTTTTTGGAGAAGGTCGCGGTAACTTCCGAGAACACACCAAAGACTGGCAGAACCAAAATGTACACTTCCGGATGGCCCCAGGCCCAAATCAGGTTGATGTACATCATCATGTTGCCGCCCATATCATTCGTGAAGAAATGGGTGCCCAGATAACGGTCTAAGGTCAGCAGTGCAATAGTCACGGTCAGAATCGGGAAGGACACGATAATCAACACGTTGGTGCACAGTGCGGCCCAGGTAAATACCGGCATTTTCATCAGCGGCATACCAGGAGCGCGCATCTTCAGGATGGTCGCAAAGAAGTTAACACCGGTCAGCAAGGTACCAATACCAGATATCTGGAGACTCCAGATCCAGTAATCGACCCCGACACCCGGACTGTATTCCTTACCGGACAACGGCGGATAGGCCAGCCAGCCAGTCTGCGCGAACTCACCGACACCCAGAGAGATGTTGATCAGGACCACAGCAGCAGCGGTGAACCAGAAGCTGACGTTGTTCAGGAACGGGAATGCCACGTCGCGTGCGCCGATTTGCAAAGGAACGACGACGTTCATCAGACCGATGACGAAAGGCATTGCCATGAAGAAGATCATGATCACGCCGTGCGCGGTAAAGATTTGGTCGTAGTGATGAGGTGGCAGGAAGCCCGTTTCACCCGCAGAAGCAAGCACCTGCTGGCTACGCATCATGATGGCATCGGCAAAGCCACGCAAGAGCATGACGAAAGCCAGAATGATGTACATGATACCTAATTTTTTGTGGTCGACGGAGGTCAGCCACTCGGTCCACAGATATTTCCATTTGCCGAAATAGGTGATGCCGGCAACGACTGCCAGACCACCCAGAATTATCGCGGCAACGGTGACCATGATAATCGGTTCATGATACGGAACCGAATCAAGCGTTAATTTTCCGAACATCGTTTATTCCTCGGCTCCGGCTGCGTGAGACTGTCCACCCATATCCATGCCTTTCATGTCGCTGCCTGCAGGCATTGGCATGGTATGACCTTCTGGCGCGGCCTTCATGTCATGCATGGAGTATTTGCCAATGATTTCTTTGAACAGACCCGGTTTAGCAACAGAGAAGTATTCGACCGGGTTGTCGATGCTCTGTGCAGCCAGTTTATTGAAGTCATCGGTGGTTGCCAGCTGGTTCGGTGCACTCTTCACTTTCGCTACCCAGGTGTCGAAATCGGCACGGGTTGGGGTCGCGATGGCGTTGAACTTCATTCCTGAGAAACCGCGGCCGCTGAAGCTTGCTGAGATGCCTTTATAGGTACCGGCTTCATTTGCAATCAAGTGCAACTGAGTCTGCATACCGGCCATCGCATAAATCTGTCCGCCGAGCTGAGGAATGAAGAACGAGTTCATTACAGAGTCTGAAGTGACTTTGAACTGAACAGGCACATCTTTAGGAATAACCAGTTCGTTAACGGTCGCGATGCCCTGTTCCGGGTAAATGAATAACCATTTCCAGTCCAGAGAAACGACTTCAACCGTCATCGGTTTTTGGTCAGTCACGATTGGCTTGAACGGGTCAAGCGCATGGGTGGTTTTCCAGGTAATCGTTGCCAGAATGGCAATGATAATAATTGGAACTGTCCAGACGACGGCTTCAATTTTGTTGGAGTGGGACCAATCAGGACTGTACTTTGCATTGGTATTGGAAGCTCGATACTTCCATGCAAATGCAAACGCCATGATAATAACTGGGATAACGACGATCAGCATTAAACCAATCGCTGTTAAAATCAGCGTTCTCTGCTCAAGTCCAATTGCTCCCTTGGGATCCATCAATGCCGTATTGCAGCCGCTCAACATTACCGCGGAGGCAAATAAGGACAACATCCCAATACTTTTATTGTATTTCTTAAGTCTCATCTAACGACCTCAATAACTAGGGCTCTATTGTCGCTTCAGGTGTGCGGGCATTTTACGGGAAGGTTGCAGGACTGTAAACACGCTTAAACAAGTGTCAAAGGGCTGTTGACACTTTATGTTAACGCAGTCACACATGTCACGGATCGTGACAATTTACAGTGGGCAACAATATGTTGCGTATGGATTTTTTTCTATAGTGATGAAAAACAAGGGGTGATACATTTTTAAATATTTATGGCCGTCCGTAATCCCGACGATAGGTTTAATTAATGTTAAATTAATGTAGGAACCAAGTGAAATAAAACGCACAAAAAGAACCGAGTAAAAATTATCCCAACAAATATAATTTTTACTGAATTTAATTTATTGGACGATATTTATAGATCAATTGTTAAATGAAATTCGCCATTCACTTTCATAATGAATGGCGGTAAATCAGGAACGTGCAGTGCGGCGCAGCGAGAGAAAATCGAGTAAACTGCCCAAAACAATACCGATCAGACAAACAAAAACACCGGCCTCCAGCAGCGTTCCGGCAACACCGTGCCATGACACCCAGCCTAAACTGTTCACAATCAGCGTCACCAGCCACACGACCAGAAGCAAACTTCCGCCCAGCATACAGCGCAGTGCCCAACGGTAAGGTTTGGCGAAATGAATGCGTGGCAGGAAAGTGTCTGTTTTCTGGGTGTATTCGAGCGTCTGGCGGCAAACGGCCAGCAGCAGCAGTCCCGGAACTCCGGCAACAATCGAGAAAAGATAGAACCACGGCCAGCCATAAGCTTCCACGAACCAGCCGGCGATCGGGCCAACGTACACACGGCCAACCGCAGAAAGTGCCGAGAGCAGGGCGAACTGCGTGGCGGAAAACGAGCGATTGCACAACGTCATCAGCAGGGCCACGAATGCCGCCGTTCCCATGCCGCCGCACAGATTTTCGAAGAAAATCGCCGTGCCCATCGTAATCAGATCTTTGTCGGTAATGGCGAGGATCCAGTAACCCGCGTTTGAAACGGCCTGTAAAATGCCAAACAGCATCAGCGCGCGGAACAAACTCAGGCGCTGCATCAGCATTCCGCCAAAAAGCGCGCCAATAATCGTCGCTATCAGGCCGAACGTTTTGTTCACCAGCCCGACTTCCCCGGCGTCAAACCCGACACCGCGGATTAAGAATGTGGTGCTCAGGCTGCCTGCAAACGCATCGCCCATTTTGTACATCACGATCAGAAGCAAAATCAGCCACGCGTTGTTGCGACCAAAGAAGTCTTTCAGCGGTGCCACGACGGCCATTTCAATGCTGCGCGGTGCAGGCTGAGAATTTTGCGGTTCCGGAGATATCAGTGTGGCGAAAACGCCCATCAGCATCAGCACCGCCATCAGCCAGTACATGTGCTGCCAGCCGAGATACCGATCTGCCAGCCATAACGCCAACCCGCCGGAAACCAGCATCGCCAGACGATAGCCCAGCACGGAAACCGCAGCACCGTTACCGCGTTCTTCAGGCGGCAGTAAATCCGTTTTATACGCGTCGAAAACGATGTCTTGTGAAGCAGATGCAAAGGCAATCAGTACGGCCAGCGCCGCCAGCCAGAACAAATCTTTACCGGGATCCATAAAGCCCATAGCGAAAATCGCTGCGACCAGTAGCAACTGCGTCAGGATCAGCCAGCCACGTCTGCGCCCGAGAAATGATGGGGTATAGCGGTCCATCATCGGAGACCACAGGAATTTGAACACGTAGGCCTGACCGACCAGCGAGAAGATACCAATAGTTTTCAGATCGACATTTTCGACGGTCATCCACGCCTGCAATGTGCCGGAGGTCAGCGCCAGCGGTAAGCCGGAAGCAAAACCCAGAAGCAGCAAAATGAGGGTATTGCGTTGCGTGAAAATCTTAAAGTATTGACTGATCATGAAAATATGTTCCTGCGAACCGGTGAGAGAGTGGCGCACGGGCATCATAAAGGAAGCGGGGAGAATAAAGGAAGGAATGGTTGCTTTGAAAAAGTATTCTGCCCGGACAGGCCGGGCAGAATCACTCACACAGTCTTCAGCCAGGGCTTATCGGGCGTTAGCCTTGATGAAGTCACTGATGCTGGTGTCGGCGGCCATGTCGCTGATGACATCACCCAGCGTGGTGTTAACCGCATTGGTGATTTTGGCGTTGGTGGCGGAAAGCGCGCCCTGAACGTTGTACGTTGAGCGGTAGTTCTTCACCTGCTTGCTGCCGTTTTTCGCGGTAGCGATGATAGAGATATCGGCTTTGGTGGTGATGTTGTAACGCAGGTTACCTTCCTGAACATCCGCATACAGATTATTGACGACAATCTGCAGATCGACAGCACCGTCAGCACCGACCATGTAACCACGGGCAGTCATTTGTTTTTCCAGTGATTCCTGCAACAGGAAACGCAGATCGCGTGATGGCGTCAGGGAAATCAGCTGGCCGTCACGGTTAACTTTGGCAAGCGCCTGATCCTGGCGCTGGTCAGCCCCGTTGATACTAATAGTAATACCCTGAAGCGTTGGATCTTGTGAAGGCAGAACAATTTTCGGGGAAACATCCAGCGTGTTAGTGCTGGTGGCGCATCCGGCCAGCATGAACAGTGCCAGCACAGGGAAAATGATTTTTTTTAACATGTGTGTTTTCTCAATATTAATAAAGGAGTAGTGCTCAAAATTTTGCCGACATCATAACATCGGCATTTGCGGGTGGAAGTCCCAACAATCTCTAAAAATGGATATTTAGCGTTTTTTTTCAGCAAGCAGGCAGTATCACCGACTCCTGCGTAGCGAAGCCGCATTTTCTTTGACAGACTGACCGCCATTTTTATCAATCAACGGCATAAATTTTTTAATGTGATTAACGTAGAAGCTGTAAAGCAGCCTATTATTTAAAGGTAGAGTGTTAAGCAGATAGACGTACCAGACAGGCGCAGTTCTCGGCAGAAGCGGTATGAGGAGATTGCTATGATTCGTGAGCAAATAGAAGCAAAATTAGCTGAGGCATTCGACCCTGCGTTCCTGGAAGTGACTGACGAAAGCTATCGTCATAATGTACCGGCAGGCTCAGAAAGCCATTTCAAAGTCGTGATGGTGTCAGATAAATTCGTCGGCGAACGCTTCCTGGCGCGACATCGTGCCATCTACGTGCGTTTAACGGAGGAACTGGCGGGCAGCGTGCACGCACTGGCCCTCCATACTTACACGCAAAAAGAATGGGAGGGGTTGCAGGATACGGTTCTCGTTTCACCGCCATGTCGCGGTGCGGGAACAATGGCCTGATAGCCACGATCTGATTCACAAAAGGCACAAATATCGGCATTTGATACGGTAAAACTGGAACTTTCCTGACCAGATGCGGTATTAGTAGTGGCGAATTTCAAGAAACGGCCTGCGGGCCGTTTTTGTTTTTCCGCAGACAGGCAAACGACAAGGTGGTTTACGCCTTTGCATTGACCGCATTTTTCGAAGGATCGAGTCCCGTGTGAGTTTCCCTCGCGCGCGCAGAGATACCGTCCTCGACTCAGTGCGCATGCGTCGCTATAATGTCGCGTCTAATTTTTCCGGAATGGTTTCGGACGCTCTCGAATACAGGGCTACGTTCTGATAACAGAACTGTCCCGGTTCTTAGAAGTCGTTTTCAAGGTAAGCTTGCGCGTTTGTGCTTCTCATCTTGAGAACGACTTCTGGAGTTGACCGAGCACTGTGATTTTTTTTTGAGGTAACAAGATGCAAGTTTCTGTTGAAACCACTCAAGGCCTTGGGCGCCGCGTAACGATTACTGTTCCTGCTGAAAGCATTGAAAAAGCAGTGAGCAGTGAACTGATCAACGTCTCTAAAAAAGTACGTATTGACGGCTTCCGTAAAGGCAAAGTACCCAGCCACATCATCGAACAGCGTTACGGCGCGTCAGTCCGTCAGGACGTACTGGGTGATGTGATGCAACGCAATTTCGTTGATGCGATCATCAAAGAAAAAATCAATCCAGCTGGCGCACCTAACTACATCCCGGGTGAGTACAAGCAGGGTGAAGACTTCACTTTCTCCGTAGAATTTGAAGTGTACCCGGAAGTTGAGCTGAAAGATCTGGAAAACATCGAAGTTGAAAAACCGGTCGTTGAAGTTAACGATGCTGATGTTGATACCATGCTGGAAACTCTACGTAAGCAACAAGCTGACTGGAAAGAAACTGACGCTGCAGCGACTGCTGAAGACCGCGTTACCGTTGATTTCTCCGGTTCTATCGACGGTGAAGAATTCGAAGGCGGCAAAGCCTCTGATTTCGTACTGGCTATGGGCCAGGGCCGCATGATCCCAGGCTTCGAAGACGGTCTGGTCGGTCACAAAGCCGGTGAAGAATTTACCATCGACGTAAACTTCCCGGAAGATTACCACGCTGAAAACCTGAAAGGTAAAGCGGCTAAGTTCGCGATTACCCTGAAGAAAGTTGAAGAGCGTGAGCTGCCAGAACTGACGCCAGAATTCATCAAACGTTTCGGCGTGGCTGATGGTTCTGTTGAAGGTCTGCGTGCTGAAGTGCGTAAAAACATGGAACGCGAACTGAAAGGTGCTGTCCGTAACCGCATCAAAACTCAGGCAATCGACGGTCTGGTCAGCGCTAACGAAATCGACGTGCCTTCTGCACTGATCGACGGCGAAGTTGACGTTCTGCGTCGCCAGGCTGCACAGCGTTTTGGTGGCAACGAAAAACAAGCACTGGAACTGCCACGCGAATTGTTCGAAGAGCAAGCTAAGCGCCGCGTCGTTGTCGGTCTGCTGTTGGGTGAAGTGATCAGCCAGCACGAACTGAAAGCTGACGAAGATCGCGTGAAAGCACTGATCGAAGAAATGGCTTCTGCGTACGAAGATCCACAGGAAGTTGTTGAGTTCTACAGCAAAAATAAAGAGCTGATGAACAACATGCGTAACGTCGCGCTGGAAGAACAAGCGGTCGAAACTCTGTTGTCTAAAGCGAAAGTGACTGAAAAAGCCACAACCTTTACTGAGCTGATGAACCAAACTCAACCTGCATAATCTGATTGCACGTTGCTGAACTTGTTTACAGGTTCTACGCTGAAGCCCGCAGTTTTTACTGCGGGCTTTTTATTTCCTGAAAATCAGATATTTTTGTTTTTGGCTGTTGTTTTTGCACTATATTTATCACTATAAGGCACAGCTCACGTAGACCTGTTCATTCCATTTCACCAATATGGCCTTTCATCCACCCGGTCGGGGTGAAAGAGAAAAGAAATTTTACGTCAGGCTTGAAAAAAGGGGGTAAATCCCCCAATTGATAATGACGAACCCATGTAAATTTGCAGTTAAAATCTGACTGATAACGACCGTCAGACGTGTAAATGGCGACTTGGCCGCTTGAGCATAGTCATGTGTGCCTATCTCAAGTAGAATCGGTTTTAAATAGCGCCAAACAGAATCTATTAGGAGACGGTTATGTCATACAGTGGTGAAAGAGAGCAATTTGCACCAAACATGGCGTTGGTACCCATGGTGGTTGAGCAAACTTCACGGGGCGAACGTTCATACGACATCTTCTCCCGTCTGCTCAAGGAACGTATCATCTTCCTGACCGGCCAGGTCGAAGACCATATGGCTAACCTGATTGTTGCCCAGATGCTGTTCCTGGAAGCAGAAAGTCCGGAAAAAGACATTTACCTTTATATCAACTCACCGGGTGGCGTGATCACGGCGGGGATGTCGATTTACGACACCATGCAGTTTATCAAGCCAGACGTCAGCACCATTTGTATGGGCCAGGCCTGTTCAATGGGCGCGTTCCTGCTGACTGCCGGTGCTGAAGGCAAGCGTTTCTGCCTGCCAAACTCCCGTGTGATGATTCACCAGCCGCTGGGTGGTTTCCAGGGCCAGGCGACAGATATCGAGATCCACGCGAAAGAAATTCTGAAAGTGAAATCCCGCATGAATGAGCTGATGGCGAAACATACGGGCAAATCTCTTGAAGAAATAGAGCGTGACACCGAACGAGATCGTTTCCTGTCTGCTAATGAGGCTGTAGAGTACGGGTTAGTCGATTCCGTATTTACCCATCGCGCCTGACGGCTTATTTCTGCCGGGCTGATGGTCTATAGTTATACTCATACGGATGTCTCAGGGGCAGCGTTTGCTGATCTAAACGAACGTTGCCCACTTTGAGTGATAACGGGAACGAACAGACATCAGCCAATCATGCGGCTGTTGTGTAATAGGGTCGTGCCGTGGTGTTTACTACGCTTCGGGACTGATATTAAAGAAGAGGTTTACTGATGACAGATAAGCGCAAAGACGGTTCAGGAAAGCTGCTGTACTGCTCTTTTTGCGGCAAAAGCCAGCATGAAGTTCGTAAGCTGATTGCCGGGCCGTCAGTGTATATCTGCGATGAATGTGTCGACTTATGTAATGACATTATTCGCGAAGAGATCAAAGAAGTCGCGCCACACCGTGAACGCAGTGCATTACCGACACCGCATGAAATTCGTCAGCACCTTGACGATTATGTTATCGGCCAGGAGCCTGCGAAGAAAGTGCTGGCAGTGGCAGTTTATAACCACTACAAGCGCCTGCGGAATGGCGATACCAGCAACGGTATCGAATTAGGCAAGAGCAACATTCTGCTGATCGGGCCGACCGGTAGCGGTAAAACGCTGCTGGCTGAAACCCTGGCGCGTTTCCTGGATGTGCCATTTACTATGGCCGATGCCACTACGCTGACCGAAGCCGGTTATGTGGGTGAAGATGTCGAAAACATTATCCAGAAACTGTTGCAGAAATGTGATTACGACGTCCAGAAAGCGCAACGCGGTATTGTTTATATCGATGAAATCGACAAGATTTCCCGCAAGTCTGACAACCCATCGATCACACGTGACGTGTCCGGTGAGGGTGTTCAGCAGGCGCTTTTGAAACTGATTGAAGGGACCGTGGCTGCCGTGCCTCCGCAAGGCGGCCGCAAACACCCTCAGCAGGAATTCCTGCAGGTTGATACCTCGAAAATCCTGTTTATCTGTGGTGGTGCATTTGCCGGCCTGGATAAAGTGATTGGTCAGCGTATCAATACCAATACCGGTATCGGCTTTGGTGCAGAAGTGAAAGGCAAAGAGCAGAAAGCAACAGAAGGTCAGTTGCTGGCGCAGGCTGAACCGGAAGATTTGATCAAATTTGGTCTGATCCCTGAGTTCATTGGTCGTTTGCCTGTCGTTGCAACACTGAGCGAACTGAATGAAGAAGCGCTGATTCAAATTCTGAAAGAGCCGAAAAATGCACTGACGAAGCAATATCAGGCATTATTCAATCTGGAAGGCGTTGAACTGGAATTCCGTGATGAAGCGCTGGTGGCGATTGCGAAGAAAGCCATGAACCGTAAAACCGGTGCCCGTGGTTTGCGTTCAATCGTTGAAGCCGCATTGCTGGATACGATGTATGATCTGCCATCGCTCGACGATGTGGAGAAAGTGGTCATTGATGAATCCGTGATTGCGGGCCAGTCAGAACCTCTGATGATTTATGGCAAACCAGAAGCACAAC
This sequence comes from Rahnella sp. PCH160, assembly GCF_047784855.1. NCBI lineage: Bacteria > Pseudomonadati > Pseudomonadota > Gammaproteobacteria > Enterobacterales > Yersiniaceae > Rahnella > Rahnella sp. PCH160. The sequence continues at coordinate 4,739,381 of NZ_JBLOGT010000001.1, read as the reverse complement.
AGGCATCTGGCGAATAATTAGCCAATCTATCCAGAGAGTTAGCCACGAAATGGGGGATTTAGTCCCCATTTTTTTTTCGCACATTCTTATCGTTGAATGTCGGACATTCATCCCCATATACTCAGTTAACGACTTGCTGAAACCCGTCTGACTCGTGTTTCACGAGATTTCCTTAACCTGGCGGAAGCTAAACTAAGAGAGAGCTCTATGAACCCTGAGCGTTCTGAACGCATAGAAATCCCCGTATTGCCTCTGCGCGATGTGGTGGTTTATCCGCACATGGTGATCCCGTTGTTTGTTGGCAGGGAAAAATCGATTCGGTGCCTCGAAGCCGCGATGGATCACGACAAAAAAATCATGCTGGTGGCGCAGAAAGAAGCGTCAACCGATGAGCCGGGCGTTAACGATCTCTTCTCCGTGGGTACGGTAGCCTCAATATTACAAATGCTGAAGCTCCCGGACGGCACTGTAAAAGTGCTGGTGGAAGGGTTACAACGCGCGCGTATCACTACGCTTTCTGACAGTGGCGAGCATTTTGCTGCCCAGGCGGAATACCTTGAATCTCCGGCCGTGGATGAACGCGAGCAGGAAGTTCTGGTTCGCACCGCGATTAATCAGTTTGAAGGCTACATCAAACTGAACAAAAAAATCCCGCCGGAAGTGCTGACATCACTTAACAGCATTGAAGATGCCGCACGTCTGGCTGACACCATCGCTGCACATATGCCGCTGAAACTCGCTGACAAACAATCCGTGCTGGAAATGTTTGATATCACCGAGCGTCTGGAATATCTGATGGCGATGATGGAATCGGAAATCGACCTGTTGCAGGTTGAGAAACGCATTCGTAATCGTGTCAAAAAACAGATGGAAAAAAGCCAGCGCGAGTACTATCTGAATGAGCAAATGAAAGCGATTCAGAAAGAACTTGGCGAAATGGACGACACGCCAGATGAGCATGAGGCGTTAAAACGCAAAATCGAAGCGGCGAAAATGCCGAAAGAAGCGCGTGAAAAAACCGAAGCTGAGCTGCAAAAGCTGAAAATGATGTCGCCGATGTCCGCCGAAGCCACCGTAGTGCGTGGTTATATCGACTGGATGCTTCAGGTGCCCTGGAATGCCCGAAGCAAAGTGAAAAAAGATTTGCTCAAAGCCCAGGAAGTTCTGGATACCGATCACTTTGGCCTCGAACGTGTCAAAGACCGTATTCTTGAATACCTTGCGGTGCAGACGCGCGTCAGCAAAATCAAAGGGCCAATCCTGTGTCTGGTCGGGCCTCCGGGTGTGGGTAAAACCTCACTGGGCCAGTCCATCGCGCGTGCGACGGGCCGTCAGTATGTACGTATGGCGCTGGGTGGTGTACGTGATGAAGCGGAAATTCGCGGTCACCGTCGTACCTACATCGGTTCTATGCCGGGCAAACTGATTCAGAAAATGGCGAAAGTTGGGGTGAAAAACCCGCTGTTCCTGCTGGATGAAATCGATAAGATGTCATCTGACATGCGCGGCGACCCGGCTTCAGCGTTGCTGGAAGTGCTGGATCCTGAACAGAACGTGGCGTTCAATGATCACTATCTGGAAGTCGATTACGACCTGTCAGATGTGATGTTTGTGGCGACCTCGAACTCAATGAACATTCCTGCACCGCTGCTGGATCGTATGGAAGTGATCCGTCTTTCCGGTTATACCGAAGACGAAAAACTGAACATCGCCAAACAGCACCTGCTACCGAAACAGCTTGAACGTAATGCGCTCAAGAAGAACGAACTGACCGTTGATGACAGCGCGATTATCGGCATCATCCGTTTCTATACCCGTGAAGCGGGTGTACGTAGTTTAGAACGTGAGTTGTCTAAACTTTGCCGAAAAGCGGTCAAACAATTGCTGATGGATAAAAACCTCAAGCACATTGAGATCAACGGTGACAACCTGAAAGATTTCCTGGGCGTGCAGAAGGTCGATTACGGCCGTGCTGATACCGAAAACCGTGTGGGCCAGGTAACCGGTCTGGCGTGGACCGAAGTGGGTGGCGAACTGCTGACCATCGAAACGGCCTGCGTACCGGGCAAAGGAAAGCTGACCTATACCGGTTCTCTGGGCGAAGTCATGCAGGAATCTATTCAGGCTGCGCTGACCGTTGTGCGATCACGTGCGGACAAATTGGGTATTAACCCTGACTTCTACGAAAAACGTGATATTCACGTTCACGTACCTGAAGGGGCAACGCCAAAAGATGGTCCAAGTGCGGGTATCGCGATGTGTACCGCGCTGGTGTCTTGTCTGACCGGTAACCCGGTGCGGGCAGATGTCGCAATGACCGGTGAGATCACCTTACGTGGTCTTGTTCTGCCCATCGGCGGTTTGAAAGAAAAACTGCTGGCAGCGCATCGTGGTGGCATCAAAGTGGTGCTGATCCCCGATGATAACAAACGCGATCTGGAAGAAATTCCGGCGAACGTGCTGGCAGATCTTGAAATCCACCCGGTTAAACGCATTGATGATGTTCTGAACATTGCACTGCAAAATCCGGCTTATGGCGCGTTACCGGTTGCTGCAAAATAGTGACCTCGACTTACACAGTTGAATAAAACTCAGGCTGGCAGGTGAAATCTCACTTGCCAGCTTTTTTTTGTGCCGTTAAGTTAGTCAGCTGTCAGAAGGTTTCAGGCTGCTTTCAGTCGCTTGCATAGCCCTGACAAGATTGATATAACAGCAGCGCGGTCACGTCCGTAGGGAAAATGCGCCGTGATGATCGAATTTTAAGAGGGGATGAAAAGAGTGAATAAGTCACAATTGATCGACAAAATTGCTGCCGGTGCTGATATTTCTAAAGCCGCAGCGGGACGTGTTTTGGATGCTGTTCTTGCATCCGTGACTGACACCCTGAAAGCTGGGGATGAAGTCGCTCTGGTTGGTTTCGGTACTTTCTCAGTGCGTGAACGTTCAGCACGTACCGGCCGTAACCCACAGACCGGTAAAGAAATCAGTATTGCAGCGGCTAAAGTACCTGGCTTCCGTGCAGGTAAAGCGCTGAAAGATGCCGTTAACGGTTAATTACCCGCTGACTGACGTCGAAACTGTGTGAGATGCATCACTGATGCTTTTTCATTCAGGTCTGGTTGTTAAACAATAACCTGACGTCATCGGGCTGGTAAGGTAAGATACAAGGCGCATCGAAAACGGTGCGCTTTTTTTATTACAGCGGAGTGTTGCCTCACTATGATGGACAATTTACGCGCGGCTTCCAATAACGTCGCGCTCAAAATCATTCTGGCCCTGATTATTCTGTCCTTTATTTTGACAGGGGTGGGCAACTACCTGGTCGGCGGTTCAGGCGACTATGCAGCGAAAGTGAATGGTCAGGAAATCGGGCGTGCTCAGTTAGAGCAGGCGGTGCAAAATCAGCGCAGCCGGTTACAACAACAGCTCGGCGATCAGTTCTCTGCGCTGGCAGGCAGCGAAGGTTATATGCAGCAGCTGCGTCAGGAATCCCTGAGCAACCTGATTGACGTCACTTTGCTGGAACAGTATTCCAAAAAATTAGGCTTTACCGTCAGCGATCAGCAGATCAAAGACGCGATTTTTGCGACCCCACAATTTCAGACTGATGGCCGTTTCGATAATGCTAAATATCTGCAAAGCATCCAGAGCATGGGTTACACCGCGGATAATTTTGCACAACTGATGAAACGTCAGTTGATCAGCCAGCAGCTCGAACAAGCCTTCGGTGAATCTGATTTTATTATGCCAGCTGAAAGCAAATCGCTGGGTGAGCTGATCCTGCAAAGCCGCGATGTACAAACGGCAACGCTGGACACAGACGCGCTGGCGGCGAAGCAGCAGGTTACTGACGCTGAGTTACAGGCTTTCTACGATCAGAACAAAAACAACTTTATTTCCCCTGAGCAGGTGAAGATCAGCTACATCGAAATGGATGCAGCGGCGATGCAGGGTAAAACGGATGTCACTGACGCGGATATCAGCGCGTACTACGATCAGCACAAGAGCGAATTCGGCCAGCCGGAGCGTCGTCGCTACAGCGTTATCGTCCTGAAAACTCAGGCTGATGCAGACGCGGTGGCGGCAGAACTGGCTAAAGGCACTGATTTTGCTCAACTGGCAAAAACCAAATCCACCGATGCATTGAGTGCCAAACAAGGCGGTGATTTGGGCTGGATGGAACCTGAAACCACTCTGCCAGAATTTAAGAGCGCAAATCTGACCACGAAAGGTCAGGTATCTGGCGTGATTAAAGCTGACAGCGGCTTCTTCATCTTGCGTCTTGACGACGTGACGCCTGAGCAAGTTAAACCGCTGGCTAACGTGCGTAACACCATCACCGATAAGCTGAAGCAGGAAAAATCGCTGGATGCCTACTACGCGCTGCAACAAAAAGTCAGCGAAGCAGCCACCAATGATAACGAGTCTTTAGCCTCTGCTGAGCAGGTTGCCGGCACTAAAGCAGTCCATACCGACTGGTTCACTCAGAATCAAATTCCGGCGGGCATTAATTTCAAACCTGTTGTGCAGGCGATTTTTGAAGGCGGTCTGATTGGGCAGGCCGGTTCACCAGGCAGCAACTCAGATATCATCACTGTAGACGGCGATCGCGCCTTTGTAGTGCGTGTCGATGCGCATAAAGCCGAAGGGGTGAAATCGTTCGCTGACGTGAAAGATCAGGTGACGGCGCTGCTTAAACGCCAGAAAGCACAAGATCAGGCGCGTGTTGATGGTGAGAAACTGCTGACCGCTCTGAAAGGGGGCAAAGGCGATGACGCGATGAAAGCCGCCGGTCTGAGCTTTGGAGCGGTACAGAAAGTACAGCGCAGCCAGCAGCCTTCTGCGTTCGAAGAAAACGTCTACGCGTTACCTCATCCGCAAAAAGACCAACCGGTTTATGGCCTGTCGCAGGATGCCAAAGGTAACAGCGTTCTGGTCAAACTGACCGGCGTGACGCCTGGCGTTATTCCTGAAGCTGATGTCGCACGTTTCACGCAGGAGATGCAACAAACTTCCGCAAATGTGACCTTTGATGCGTTGCTGACAAATCTGCGTCAGGAAGCAAAAATCAAATACGGTTCAGCCGCACAAAACCAGTAAACGCCGCAAAGTTTTGCAACGCGTTGCAACAAACAAAGGCCGCTTTCGCGGCCTTTTCCATTTTTGAAAGTTGCCCATTGTTCGCGGTTTCGCCCTGATGCACTCTCTCCGTGCTGTCAAACACATGGAGGATACAGCATGAAAAAATTAGGCATTACTTCACTTTCGTTGGCTCTGGGGCTTTCTACTTTACCGGTGATGTTACAGGCGGCACCGAATGCCACCAGCAGCGTGGCGACCACCACCGCTGCACCTGTAACGGCAGCGGGCAAAGTCTCAGGCCCGCAGGTGAAAAAGGAACAGGTGGCGGTTACAGATGAAAGTACCGTCAACATCAATACGGCTACAGCGGAAGAGTTTGCCAAAGTGATGAATGGCGTAGGGATGAAAAAGGCGCAGGCCATTATCAGCTACCGCGAAGAACTCGGGCAATTCACCGACGTCGAGCAACTACGCGAAGTGCCGGGGATCGGTGCTGCACTGTTCGAACGTAACAAGGACCGTCTGAAACTGTGACGGATGTCGCGGCGGCAATTCCCCAACGGTTGCCGCCGTTTTCTTCTGCTAATCTCTAAAGACATCTGACCAGTTAGGTTTTGTGCCTCAGGCGTTTATCAGGAGTTTTTCAACCACTATGCATACGTTTATTAAAGTTCGCGGTTTTCACATCGACGTTTACCAGCACGTTAACAATGCACGTTATCTTGAATTTCTTGAGACAGCGCGCTGGGAGTGGCTGGATAACCAGTCCGGTTTCCAGTGGATGAGCGAAAACAAAATCGCTTTCATCGTGGTGAATATCAACATCAATTACCGTAAACCTGCGGTGCTCGGCGATGTTCTGCGTATCGACAGCAGTTTGCAGCAACTGAACGTGCGCAGCGGGGTTCTCGAACAGGTGGTGACCTGTGAAGGCGAAGTGGTTGCAGATGCGACGCTGACGTTCGTGTGTATCGATCTGCGGACACAAAAAGCCTTGCCGCTGGAAGGTGAGTTACTGGAGAGATTGCGCGAGCTGGAACTGGAAAATGACTGAGCCAACGCCGCAAAGTTAAAACAAAAACGGGTGGCTTCAGGCCACCCGTCATGCAATTCTGCCGTCTGCCGTTAGCGCAGACCGGTTTTCTTTTTCAGGCTGGCGATAACGCCGTCTTTATCCAACTGGAATTGCTGCAGGCCATTGGCGCGTAAATGACAGGCGGCACATTCGCCACAACCGTCACCCGCAATACCGTTGTAGCAGGTCAGCGTTTTATGGCGTACTAAATCCAGTTGCTGATAATAATCCGCCAGCGCCCAGGTTTCGGCCTTATTGAGCCACATCAGCGGGGTTTCAAAACGCACATCGCGCGCCAGACCCAGCGAGACTGCGGTATTCAGCGCTTTCACGAACTCATCACGGCAATCCGGATAACCGGAGAAGTCAGTTTCACACACGCCGGTAATCACCGCTTCTGCCTGAATCTGATAAGCGTAAATCGCGGCCAGTGTCAGGAACAAAATATTGCGGCCGGGAACGAAAGTACTCGGCAGGCCGCCGTTATTTTCGTCACCAAAGTTTGGAACGGGGATGTTATCGCGCGTCAGGCTGCTGACCGCCAGTTCATTCAGCAAACCCACATCCAGCACTTTATGCGCGCGGGCACCCAATTCAACGGACAGCTTTTGTGCAATTTCGATTTCAGCGCGATGGCGCTGCCCGTAATCAAACGTGACGCAGTGGACTTCGTCATAGTGCTTCAATGCCTGAATCAGACAGGTTGTTGAGTCTTGTCCGCCGCTAAAAACCACCACTGCTCTTTTCATTCTGTTTACCTGTATTCCGAGACCGACTGCGCCCGGCGCAGCAAAATTGGGTTAATGGTACTTTTCTTTATCGTCAGAGTGTAGTTAAACAGCTCCTTCACGTGTTTTCCGATAACAACGGTGGCGGAACCCAGGCCTGACAAAAATCAAACCAACCCCATGCCGTGAGCTGGACACCGCTGATGCGCGGCGGCGCGCTGACCTGATACTGATAGTTGAACAAAGGCGTCACGATCCCGTTTTGCATCCACTGATAAAAATGATCGCGCAGTTCATCGGCGCGGCGTTTTTCGTGCGGGATTTGCTGAATGTGGGCAAGACGCTGTTGCTGATTGCGCAAATCATCTTCCCGCAAAATTTCTGGCCAGAGAGGATCCTGCTGTAACCAGTTTTCCAGTGTGGCTTCAGGCGATTCACCGATGAGACGATCGCCGAGCAGTAAATCGGCAGCTTTAAGCTTTTCGACGTCTTCCCACAAACGCCCCTCGTGATAAACAATCTCCAGCGTACAGCCCTCATCGGCCAGTTTTTGCTGCAAAGCCTGAGCGACCAGTTCAAATTCCACCGGAGGATGGAACAGGAGCCTCAGCCTTTCCGGCAGGGGAACGTCGGTATCGTCATGCAAAGGAATGGGCCAGCCCGGCAGCATTTCTTTGCTGGCTTTTACCAGGTCGTGATCAATGGGAAGATTATCCAGCATGCCGCTGCACTGAATCAGCCGGACAATTTTTCTTGCCTGAGCTTCATTCAGAACGCCCCGCCGCAGATTGGTGGCGATATAACAAAACCCCAGACTGGTGCTGCGCCTGACCGGTTTGACTCGCGACAGTTCTTCCTCTTCGCCCAGAATGATCCTCACCGGATGCTGGCAGCTCACATTATTTTTTTGCGCGAAGAGCTGCGGCGTGATCCAAAATTCAATCGCGGCGAGATAAGGGTGTTGCAGGGTGTAAAGCGTATGTTGTTCCAGCCTGACCAGTTCGGGGGAAAAATGCGTCAGCCGGAACGGACCTGCGCCGATGTGCGGATTTTCAGGATGGGAAAGCAGGCAATTGAGATCGGCAAACCGGTGCGCCAGCCAGTAATCAGGTGTATCGAGATCGAATTGCAGACACTGTGCATGTGGCTGGGACAGGCGGTTCACCGAAGCCAGAGAGTGTTTTCCTCGCGCTGAATGGCGTAATTGCTCAAAGCGGGCCAGCAGTTGCGCTGTTTTCAACGGTTCTCCGTTGTGCCAAAAAAGCTGACTGCGCAGAAAGAACTGCCAGGTCTTGCCGTCATGACTGATTTGCCAGTGATGCGCCAGATCCGGCTGCGGCACCGGGTTTCCGGGGACAAAATGCGTCAGGCCCGCATGAATTGTATGCGCCAGATGTTGCTCCGCGCGGCCGGTCAGCGTCAAGGGATCGAGTAACTGAAGAGGGCGGTAATACGGGATCCGTAGCGTGGGTGAATCTTCCTGCCATTGTCCGCCAAGATGTGGCGCGAGCAGGGTATTGAGGTGTGCGGGATCCAACTGGCTGAGCCGCAAAGCCGCCGAGTGTTCGCCGTTTTTAAGCAACTCCTGCAAATATGCACCGCGTAAATCCTCGGGCGATTTAAGACAGCGTAACGACGCACGTTTTCCCCGGCCTGATTGCGAGTGCCAGTCTATCCAGCCCGCGTCCTTAAAATGGCTCAGCAAATTGCGCGTGTGGCGTTCACTGCAACAGAAAATTCCGGCCAGTTCGCTCACCGTGAGCAAAACAGGTTCCTGCCCGGTTTTTACGTGCAGACGCTGATACTGATTAAGCCGGTTTTGCAATCGCATCGGAAATACGGAACCTTATTTTTCAGGTGTGAGTTTTACTTCAGCATATCGCAGACTTTTGCCGCTGGCTCGCGGCTGAAAACCAAAATGTGAACTAAACCCGGAAGAGTATTTATAAACTGTTCACTATTAGTTCCGTAAATCGCAGTCCATACTTTGAACGTGAAAATCATTGCCGCCCGGAGAGGAAATATGTACCGTTTAGCTGCATTCGATATGGATGGCACGCTTCTTTTACCCGACCATACCCTGGGCGAGAAAACGCTGACAACGCTGCGCCAGCTGGCCGAAAAACCCCTGCGACTCACCTTTGCTACCGGCCGTCATTATCTTGAAATGAAAGATATTCTGGCCAATATCGGGATAGAAGGTTTTCTGATTACCGGCAACGGCACCCGCATTCACGACCTGTCCGGGCATTTACTGCACGCCAGCGATTTACCGGAAGATTGTGCACATGAACTGCTGCATACGGCCTGGGATACACCGGCGAGTCAGCATGTTTTTCGTGATGATGGCTGGTTTACCGCTCTGGACGATCCCGATTTACTGATCCCGCATCAGTTCAGCGGTTTCCGTTATCATTTACAGGATCTGCGTACATTGCCCGATTCCGGCAACAGCAAAGTGTGTTTCTGCGCGCCGCATGAAACACTGCTGAAACTGGTTCCGCAGCTGAAAGCGCATTTCGCCGACCGTTTAGACCTGTGTTTTTCCGCGCATGATTGCCTGGATGTGCAGCCACCGGGCTGCAACAAAGGCAGCGCGCTGGCACTTCTGACGGCGGGGCTGGATATTAAAATGTCTGAATGCATGGCCTTTGGCGATGCGATGAATGACCGGGAAATGCTGGAAGGCGTCGGAATGGGGCTGATCATGGGCAATGCGTTGCCTGTTTTGAAAGAACAATCCCCGCATCTGCAAGTTATCGGGCATTGCCGGAATCAGGCTGTGTCTCACTTTTTGCAACACTGGCTGCACACACCAAACCTCACCTATTCCCCCGAATATTAAGGTTTTGCAGCGGCCGGGATTATCTGTCCCGGCTTTTTTCCTTCATACTTCAAGCTGCTGGTGCGTTAGCTGCGTTTGCTCACCCGAATCACTTACTTATGTAAGCTCATCGGGATTCACTCACTTGCCGCCTTCCCGCAACTCGAATTATTTAGGAAAACGCTCAGTCAAAATCCAGCCTCTCAGCTAAGACCTTCAAGCTGCTGTGCGTACACCGAAATATCCCCGATATTCTTCGCGACCCAGTTCACGTCAAAATAGGTATTCAGATAACGTTCGCCGCTGTCGCAAAGCAACGTGACGATTGAGCCTGTCTCGCCTTTTTCGCGCATTTGTTTAGCCAGTTGCAACGCGCCCCAGACATTGGTCCCGGTAGAACCGCCCACTTTGCGGCCTAACATCTTTTCCAGCCAGTGAAGCGTCGCGACGCTGGCCGCATCAGGCACCTGCATCATGCTGTCGATCACGCTGGGAATAAAAGAGGGTTCGGCGCGGGGGCGGCCAATTCCTTCAATACGGCTGCTGCATTGCGCGGTTACGCTGGCATCACGTTGCTGATAATAGTCGTAAAATACGGAGTTTTCCGGGTCGACCACCACCAGTTCAGTATCATGCCCCTGATAACGGATGTAACGCCCGAGCGTGGCAGAGGTTCCGCCTGTTCCGGCGCTCATCACCAGATATCGCGGCACGGGATGCGGTTCGCGGGACATCTGACGGAAAATACTGTCAGCAATATTGTTGTTTCCCCGCCAGTCGGTTGCGCGCTCAGCAAAGGTAAACTGATCCATGTAATGGCCATTCAGCTCGCGGGCAAGTTGTTCGGAAGCAGCATAAATCTGACCGGAGTTTTCAACAAAGTGGCAGCGGCCACCGTAAAACTCAATTTGCTGAATTTTGCGGGGAGCCGTACAGGAAGGCATCACGGCAATAAAAGGCAGGCCGAGCAGACGTGCAAAATAGGCTTCTGAAATAGCCGTACTGCCCGATGATGCCTCGATAATCGGCGTATTTTCACGTATCCAGCCATTACAAAGACCATACAAAAACAGGGAACGCGCCAGACGATGTTTCAGGCTGCCGGACGGATGCGTGCTCTCATCTTTCAGATACAGCGAAATTCCGGGGAAATCGTTCAGTGCGAGACGAATTAAATGGGTATCGGCTGAACGCTGAAAATCCGCGTCGATTTCTTTAATAGCGTGATTAACCCAGGCATTTTGCATTGTGAGAGCTCGCAGAGGAAGTTTTGTGATATTAAGAATAACGCAATCGGCAGAGAAATAAGTTACCCTTTAGCCCATGAAATGCGTGTTTTGTAGAAAAATATTCTCCCGGAGTACGTTATGGTAGATAAAATTGACCTCAGGCTGTTGTCGTTGTTGCAAAAAGATTGCATGCTTTCTTTGAATGAACTGGCCGAGGCGGTAAATCTCACCACCACGCCTTGCTGGAAAAGAATTAAACGTCTTGAAGACGACGGGATTATTTGTGGAAAAGTGGCACTGCTGGATGGCGAAAAACTTGGATTGAGCCTGACGGCGTTCGTCCTGATTAAAACGCAACATCACAACAGCGAGTGGTATCAGCGATTTGTTCAGCAGGTGGAAGCGTTTCCCGAAGTGCTCGGATTTTACCGGATGGCAGGAGAATACGATTATTTACTCCAGGTTCAGGTTTCCGATATGAAAAGCTACGACAACTTTTACAAGCGGCTTGTGAACGGCATTCCAGGACTGAACGATGTGACCTCAAGTTTTGCGATGGAACGCATAAAATCGACCACCGCATTGCCAATTTAATGCAAAAGTTGCAGTAAAAAGTTTCATCAGAAACGCCGGGTAACTCTGGTATCCTTGTCGGCCTGAAGAGAAAACGGGTCTTTCTGAAGTCTGTTTAACTCAATAAAATCATTACTATTTGTATGGAAAACTCTGCGTGAGACTGTTTGCACAACTAGGCTGGTATTTCCGTCGTGAATGGCGACGGTATCTGGGTGCCGTCGCCTTGCTGATCATTATTGCTATTCTGCAATTACTGCCCCTAAGCTGGTCGGCGTAATCATTGATGGCGTAACGTCAAAACAAATGTCTGCCAGTGTGCTTTTTGCGTGGCTGGGCCTGATGCTGGGTACGGCAGTGGTGGTGTATTTACTGCGATACGTCTGGCGCGTGTTGCTGTTCGGTGCCTCCTATCAGCTGGCGGTCGAGTTGCGACAAGGATTTTTCCGTCAGCTCAGCCGTCAGCACCCCGCTTTTTATCTTCGTCATCGCACCGGGGATTTAATCGCCCGTGCGACGAATGATGTCGATCGTGTGGTCTTTGCGGCCGGAGAGGGCGTTCTGACGCTGGTCGATTCACTGGTCATGGGGCTGGCGGTGCTAATAGTGATGGCGACCCAGATCAGTTGGGAGTTAACGTTACTCTCGCTGGTACCTATGCCCATTATGGCGATCATCATCAAGCGTTACGGCGACCAGTTACATTCCCGTTTTAAAACGGCGCAGGCGGCATTTTCCTCGCTCAACGATCAGGCGCAGGAAAGCCTGACCAGCATCCGGATGATCAAAGCTTTCGGGCTGGAGAATCATCAGTCCTCACAGTTTGCCGATGTTGCGGCGGATACCGGCGCTAAAAACATGCGTGTCGCCCGCGTTGATGCGCGTTTTGATCCGACCATTTACGTCTCTATCGGTATGGCAAACCTGCTGGCGATTGGCGGCGGGAGCTGGATGGTGGTCAACGGACACCTGACGCTCGGACAATTAACCAGTTTTGTCATGTATCTCGGGCTGATGATCTGGCCGATGCTGGCGCTGGCGTGGATGTTCAATATCGTTGAACGCGGAAGTGCTGCTTACAGCCGTATCCGCAGCCTGCTGGAAGAGGCGCCTGCGGTGGCGGACGGAGCGAAACCGTTACCTGCGGGCCGTGCCGTGCTCGAGGCGCAGATCACGCGATTCCAGTATCCTGAAAATGCTCAGACCGCATTGCGTTTAGTCGAATTCTCCCTGCAACCGGGCAAAATGCTCGGGCTGTGCGGCCCGACGGGTTCGGGTAAAAGTACGCTTCTGGCGCTTTTGCAACGTCAGTTCGACGTCACCGAAGGGGACGTGCGTTATCACGGTTTATCCCTCAAAGAGATCCAGCTCGACGACTGGCGCGCGCGTGTGGCGATAGTCAGCCAGACGCCTTTCCTGTTCTCCGATACGGTGGCGCAAAACATTGCACTGGGACGTCCGGAAGCCACTCAGGAAGAAATTCAAGAAGCCGCCCGGCTTGCGAGCGTACATGACGACATTCTGCGGTTGCCTCAGGGTTACGAAACCGAAGTCGGTGAGCGTGGCGTGATGCTTTCCGGCGGGCAGAAACAACGTATTTCCATCGCCCGTGCATTGCTGATGAAAGCGGAAATCCTGATCCTCGATGACGCGCTGTCGGCAGTTGATGGCCGCACGGAGCATCAGATTCTGCATAATTTACGGCAGTGGGGAAGTGACCGTACGGTGATTATCAGCGCACACCGTCTTTCAGCCCTGACTGAGGCCAGTGAAATTCTGGTGTTCAACCATGGAAGCATTTCGCAGCGTGGCGATCACGATCATCTTGTTGCACAACCTGGCTGGTATCGGGATATGTTCCGCTATCAGCAGCTTGAAGCTGCTCTGGACGACGCGCCGCAGGACAAGGAGACGGAACGTGGCTGAGCAAAAAGTGAATAAAATTCAGAAGTTATGGCCAACGCTTAAACGACTTCTCAAATACGGAAAACCTTACTCTAAGCCACTTTCCTATGCTGTCATCATGTTGTGGGTTGCCGCCGCAGCGGAAGTGACCGGCCCCATTCTGATCAGCTTCTTTATTGATCACTATGTCGCGAAAGGGGAATTACCGTGGGGGAAAGTCAGCTTGCTGGCGCTTTGCTTTATCTTCCTGCAATTTCTTGCGGCAAGTCTGCACTATTTTCAGGCGCTGCTGTTTAATCGCGCCGCTGTTGGCGTGGTCCAGCGTTTGCGTACAGATGTTATGGACGCCGCACTCCGGCAGCCGCTCAGCGCGTTCGATACTCAGCCGGTCGGGCAGCTTATTTCCCGCGTGACCAATGATACGGAAGTGATCCGCGATTTATACGTAACCGTGGTCTCGACGGTGTTACGGAGTATTGCCCTGATTGGCGCAATGCTGATTGCGATGTTTAGTCTCGACTGGCGGCTGGCTTGCGTTGCTATCTGTATTTTCCCGGCCGTATTCGTCGTAATGGGGCTGTATCAGATCTACAGCACACCGGTCGTTCGCAAGGTGCGCGCTTATCTGGCTGACATAAATGATGGGTTTAACGAAGTCATTAATGGCATGAACGTCATCCAGCAATTCCGTCAGCAGAAAAGATTTGGTGAACGCCTTACGCGTGCCAGCCAGTCGCACTACATGGCACGTATGCAAACGCTGAGGCTGGAAGGTTTTCTGCTGCGACCATTACTGAGCCTTTTCTCGTCTTTAATTCTGTGCGGTTTACTGCTGCTGTTCGGATTCAGCGCCGAAGGCTCTATTGGTGTGGGGTGTTGTATGCCTTCATCAACTATCTGGGACGCCTCAATGAACCTCTGATCGAACTGACTTCGCAGCAGTCAATTTTGCAGCAGGCGGTGGTTGCCGGTGAACGTATTTTTGATTTGATGGACAGAACCCAGCAGCAATACGGCCCGGACGACAAATTGCTCACCAGCGGGGAAATTGAAGTCAGGGATGTCAGCTTTGCTTATCAGGCTGACAAGTGGGTGCTGGAAAATATCTCGCTGCATGTTCCGTCGCGTGGTTTCGTGGCGCTGGTCGGGCACACCGGCAGCGGGAAAAGTACGCTGGCGAATTTACTCATGGGATATTACCCGCTCAATAAAGGCGAAATCCGTGTAGACGGAAGAAACCTCGCAGACTTATCACACGCCAGCCTGCGCAAAGGCATCGCTATGGTTCAGCAGGATCCGGTGGTACTGGCGGAATCCGTGTTCGCTAATGTGACCTTAGGACGTGATATTGATGAAGCGCAGGTCTGGCATGCGCTGGACATCGTGCAGCTTTCTCCGCTGGTGCGGGAAATGCCGGAGGGGCTGAATACGCGTCTGGGTGAACAGGGGAATAATCTTTCCGTGGGCCAGAAACAGTTGCTGGCGATGGCGCGCGTTTTGGTGCAGGCACCTGAGATTCTGATCCTTGACGAGGCAACGGCCAATATTGATTCCGGAACCGAGCAGGCAATTCAGCGTGCCTTAAGGGCTATTCGTCAGCAAACCACTCTGGTGGTGATTGCCCACCGCCTTTCTACGATTGTCGATGCCGATAATATTTTGGTATTGCACCGGGGTCAGGCGGTTGAACAAGGTAACCACTTCCAGCTTCTGGCGGAAAAAGGCCGGTATTATCAGATGTATCAGTTGCAGCTGGCCGGGCAGGAACTGGCTTCCACTGGTGCGGATATTTCAGCCACAGAAAACGCATAATCTTTGAGCTGGCGTAGCCTGTTTGTTACGCCAGTGCATTTCTCCGCGCTACTTTACGTCTTCATTTTCGTTCATCCCGCTCCTTACCCATGCAGTAAAAAAACCTTGCCCGATGCCTTGCACTAAAAAGTAGCGTCAGGCACTTAAATGGTGCGCACAAGGCTTCGGTGAATACGGTTGCACAACTGTGCGCCGGGTCACGAATATTCCGAAAATGCCGTATTACGCGGGAATCTCATGAATATTTGCGCAATTCTAACTCTGGCACACCCTTTGCTTTATCCATTCCGTATCGGGCGCGAGGTTTCTCGCGGCAAGCCCTTAATTCGAGGAGTGGCACAATGAAGCTGGTTACTGTGGTGATCAAACCTTTTAAGCTTGAAGACGTGCGTGAAGCGCTGTCTGCTGTTGGAATTCAGGGACTGACCGTAACGGAAGTTAAAGGTTTCGGCCGTCAGAAAGGTCACGCTGAGTTGTACCGCGGTGCGGAATACAGCGTGAACTTCCTGCCAAAAGTAAAAATCGACATTGCTATCGCTGATGATCAGCTTGATGAAGTGATCGACGTGATCAGCAAAGCGGCCTACACCGGCAAGATCGGTGATGGCAAAATTTTCGTTGCTGAATTGCAACGTGTCATCCGTATCCGTACGGGTGAAACTGACGAAGCAGCACTGTAATTTCAGGCCTTTATCTCTGATATAAATCGCTTTGATATAAATCAGGTTAGAAAAAACAGTTTAGAGAAACAGGGGTGGGTTAATAATGAAAAAACTTTTATCCATGATGGGGCTTGGCGCAGTTGCATTGCTGCCTTCGCTTGCCATGGCAGCAGCACCGGCAGTTGCAAACGGCGCTGACAACGCATTTATGATGATCTGTACAGCCTTGGTACTGTTTATGACAGTACCTGGCGTGGCACTGTTCTACGGCGGCTTACTGCGCTCTAAGAACGTTTTGTCCATGCTGACTCAGGTCATTGTGACCTTCGCACTGGTCTGCGTGCTGTGGATCCTGTATGGCTACAGCCTGGCATTCAGTGAAGGTAACGCCTTCTTCGGCGGCTTCGGCAATGTGATGATGAAAGGTATTGGCCTGGATTCTGTTACCGGCACCTTCTCCCAGATGATTCACGTAGCGTTCCAATGCTCATTCGCCTGCATAACTGTCGCGCTGATTGTGGGCGGTATCGCTGAACGTGTTCGTTTCTCTGCGGTGCTGATTTTCACTGTGATTTGGCTGACCTTCTCTTACATCCCGATGGCTCACATGGTTTGGGCGGGCGGTTTCCTGGCGGCTGATGGCGCGCTGGACTTCGCGGGGGGTACAGTTGTACACATCAACGCCGCTATTGCAGGTCTGGTCGGTGCGTATCTGCTTGGCAAACGTGCGGGCTTTGGTAAAGAAGCCTTCAAACCACACAACCTGCCGATGGTGTTCACCGGTGCTTCAATCCTGTATGTGGGCTGGTTTGGTTTCAACGCGGGTTCTGCAAGTGCGGCGAGCTCCATTGCGGCTCTGGCTTTCCTGAACACTGTGATTGCAACCGCAGGTGCAATCCTGTCCTGGACGCTGGTTGAGTGGATGGTTCGCGGTAAGCCTTCTCTGCTTGGCGCAAGCTCTGGTGCTATCGCAGGCCTGGTTGCTATCACCCCGGCGTGCGGTACTGTCGGCGTAGGCGGTGCTCTGATTATCGGTCTGGTAGGCGGCGTCACCGGCCTGTGGGGTGTGGTTACCCTGAAAAAATGGCTGCGTGTTGACGATACCTGTGACGTATTCGGCGTTCACGGCGTGTGCGGTATCGTAGGTTGTCTGCTGACCGGCGTATTCACTTCCAGCTCTCTGGGTGGTGTGGGTTATGCAGAAGGCGTGACCATGGGTCATCAGGTCTGGGTTCAGTTCTTCAGCGTCTGCGTTACGCTGGTCTGGTCTGGCGTTGTGGCCTTCATCGGTTACAAAGTGGCTGACATGATTGTAGGTCTGCGTGTTCCTGAAGAGCAGGAACGTGAAGGTCTGGATGTCAACAGCCACGGCGAGAATGCTTACAACCAGTAAGTTGATTTCAGAGAAAGCAGTGCGCTAAATTCTCTTATCAGGCAGTACAAAATAATAACCATCAAGAATTGAAAGGGGCGATTTCACCATCGCCCCTTTTTTACGTCTGCTATTTACATCAAATGCGTATTACTCGACTGGCCTTTGACGGATAACGCCTTCCTGCACCGTTGAGGCCACTAAAACCCCGTCACGCGTGTAGAACTGGCCACGGACAAAACCACGGGCACCGGAAGCCGAAGTGCTTTCAACGGCATACAGCAGCCAGTCATCCATGCGGAAAGGTCGGTGGAACCACATCGAATGGTCGATGGTTGCCACCTGCATTCCCGGCTCAAGGAAGCCGATGCCGTGAGGTTGCAGCGCGGTGGGCAGGAAATTGAAATCAGACGCGTAGCCCAGTAAATACTGGTGGATCCTCAGGTCGTCAGGCATTTCGCCATTTGCGCGGAACCACACGGCGCGGTGCGGCTCTTCAATACTGCCTTTCAACGGGTTATGGAATTTAACCGGACGCATCTCGATAGGTTTGTGACCGATGAATTTTTCACGGAATTTTTCCGGGATAAGATGCGCCAGATTTTTGGCAATATCTGATTCTGAAACCAGCGATTCCGGTGGTGGCACATCCGGCATCGTGTTCTGGTGTTCGAAGCCTTCTTCCTGACTCTGGAAAGAGGCCGTCATATAAAAAATCGGCTTTCCATGTTGTACGGCTTTCACGCGACGTGCGCTGAAACTGTTGCCGTCACGCAGGATTTCAACGTCATAAATAATCGGCTTGCTGCTGTCGCCCGGGCGTAAAAAGTAACTGTGAAAAGAGTGGATGCCACGATCGACCGGCACGGTTTGTTTGGCGGCGTACAGTGCCTGACCGACAACCTGACCACCAAAGACCTGTCGTAAACCCAGATCTTCACTTTGACCACGAAACAGTCCTTCTTCGATTTTTTCCAGATCTAAAAGATCCAGCAGATTTTTTAATGCCTGACTCATAGTGGCCTCATGAAAGTTACCGGTTGATGCGTGCCGGACGCTGAAAAAAGGCATCTTCTGGCACAGGTCTAACCTGTTAATCATAGTGGATCTTTCTGGCGCTCAGAAGCCCTGTTTTGTTGTCGGGAGGCAAACTTCAGATTTTTGTGCCATAATTGGTAGGTAAGCTGGTTAAAGTGACTAAATTCATCGTCGGCGTTTATTACAGCTTGTCGACAAGCGACTAATAAAAAGGGAGTACGATCAATGAAACTTTGGCAGATAGTAGGTGGAACCGCGCTGTCTTTGACTCTTGCCGGGTGCGCACCGCACCACCAGGCTCCAGCGCAGCAACCCCCTGTTAATACGGCGGCCAGTCCGGCGACCGAACCTGCGATCACCGGCCCAAATGTGTCTGGTAGCGTGTTTATCAATCAGCGTGTGGCCTTGCCACCTGATGCGGTTCTGACAGTTACATTGTCTGATGCGTCAATAGCAGATGCGCCTTCTCGCGTCATTTCGCAGAAAGTCGCAAGAACACAGGGTAAACAGGCGCCGTTTACGTTTATCCTGCCGTATAACCCGCAGGAAATTGCGCCAAATGCCCGCGTTCTGTTGAGCGCAGCGGTGACCGTTAATGGTCAGATGACCTTTGTCACCGATAGCATTAAGGAAGTGATTAATCACGGTCAGGGTACCCGTGCCGATCTGCAACTTGTGCCGGTTGTCGCCGTACCTGTTGCCACCAAATCTGAAGCTTCAGGTCTGTTAAGCAACCCGTCTAATCCGGGGCTGGGGACTTCACCTGCACCGATTAGCGCAGTGCCAACGCAGTCAACTTACTGATCTAGTGGTTGCAAATCCGCACTCAGGCACCGCTCCGGCGGTGCTTTTTTATGTATGCAGATTCACCATTTCCAGCCATATTTCTCTAAATCTATTTTACCTTTCTTAAAGACGATCCCTTCAGCCAGCAATGCCTGACGCTGACGCTTGAAATCTTCGCCCTGCTGTGAAATTTCGCCGTGGCGGTTAATTACGCGATGCCAGGGCAGCGTGCTGCCTTCCGGCAATTTTTTCAGGACACCACCGACCTGACGTGCTGCGCGCGGAGAACCTGCAAGCTGTGCCACGTTACCGTAGGTGGTGACGTGTCCGGCGGGGATGGCGGCGATAATCTGAAATACGCGCTGGCGAAAGTTATCGGGCTCTGACATGACATCCTCCTCAGTGTTTACCGGACAGTATGACGTAAAAAACGGGGGTCTGTCCGGCCTAATCTGGGCGTATTGTTTAAGAAAACAACGGTTGTCTGCGGTTAACTTGCTTTTGCTCTGGTCATCACAGATAATGCCCACCGCTTCGATTCTCTTGTGCAGAGACGCGGAGCCAACAACGACAATGGGGGCCCTGTTGGTTCTCCCGCAACACTAACTTGTTAACTCGGTCAGGTCCGGAAGGAAGCAGCCATAGCAGGTATCGTGTGTGCCGGGATGTAGCTGGCAGGGCCTCCACCAATTTCAGGCCCTCCCGTTTTACCTCTCCTGCAATACCGTTCACGCGTAGATTTGAAACTCCGCCTTCGCCTGAAAAAACAGGCATGGAATTTCTGCGCCTGTTTTTTGATGAAGTGCTGAGCAGCGCGCTTCGACAAATTGAATATTTTTTGGGCGGAAAATTACTGCACAGAACCGCACAGGGCGTAAGCCTGACTGTACAGGGTCAAGCCGTGTGCTGCCTTATGCAGAGCGCTTATTAAATACGGCGCAGGGTGTTTTCGACGATATACAGCAAATTATGTGGCAGGGGGGACAGGACTCAACGTATCGGGCTTGTGTCTTCAGGCAGTACGCTGTTATTTCCGGCGGTTCCGCAATTATTATCCGAATATTTCCCTAAAATTCGTGTGGAATTTCACGACCTGACCAACGACACTTTATTACTGGAATTAACGGTGATTCATTTACCGCAGCCGGCATTAAGCCGCACGGTACCGATGATACGTAAACCCGCGCCATTGAGGTTGCCGAAAACGGAACAATGTTTTCAGTTTTTATTGCAGACATTTCACAAGCAGATCAAACAGAAGGCAGAACGTTTAATCTGAAAGGGATTGTTAAATAACATTAACGTTATTTTGTATAAATAATAAGCGTTGGGCCGAAGATTATTTCGACCCAACTTTATCGATCAACGTACAAATTTCCAAACGGCTACCGGGATTTTATCGTACAGTTTGTTCATCGTTAGCTCCGCTAAACGATGGTCTGCCGCCGAGTAAAACAATTCGAGTTCGTCGTCGGAAAGTTCATACTTATTTTTTTCAATAACACGTTCAAGTGTATCAATAGTGGTGCATTTTCTTAAACGCATCAAATAGTCGATTTTGTTCATCTTCGCCTTTTCATTTTTATCTGATGACTGCCTGTAAATTATTACTCAAGTCTTCATCAGGGTACAGATGTAGTCCCCTGAGAACATTCTGAATAGTCGCTTCTTGGTTTTCTGCCATTGACGCAAGTCAGAATCGTTAATTCCATAATTACTGAACAGGGTGTAGGTATCGTCCAGATACTCTTCAACCAGGTCACTTAAATGGGTATCATCCGGATACTTAATTTTAAAACTCATCACGAAAGACGCAATGTGTTCGATCAGTTCATTGAGCTGCAGGTTTAGAGCTGAAGTCGGGTCGTTGACCCAGCCATGGT
This sequence comes from Rahnella sp. PCH160, assembly GCF_047784855.1. Lineage (NCBI taxonomy): Bacteria > Pseudomonadati > Pseudomonadota > Gammaproteobacteria > Enterobacterales > Yersiniaceae > Rahnella > Rahnella sp. PCH160. The sequence goes on along the minus strand of NZ_JBLOGT010000001.1, from coordinate 4,718,412 downwards.
GACTATCACCCAGTGTTGCAATCCCCTCATCGTACAGCATTTCATTCAGGTAGCGTAACTGAGCAATATCGTGCCGCTTAGGCGAGTACTCATCCATATCATCCCCTCCGTAATGGTTTATTCGGTGTTGATAACACTCTGTGAGTAAACAACAAAACTTGGTGGCTTACAGGAAACGGCTCTTACTACAAACGCTATGAACTTACTAAAACTTCAAAGACCATCACATCAGACAATGTCTTTGCGCGGAGGTTTACACGATTTATAAACAGTTAGTAATTTAAATATAATTCATTTTCAGAAAGCTGTGCAAACGTATTACTCAAACTTACAATTCGTCCGCTGTCGTTCCTTTGCTCAGTTCAATAATATCAAACTCCAAACCTTCAGGTTTAACATGGAATGTGACACTTTGCGTCATGAACTCTTCGGCATTAATGTCCAGGCAGCCATTGAAGACTGTCCAGCGAAAACGGTAAGTCATTGAATAATAGTTATGGCCAATTTGTGTTATTGACACGATTTGCAAAGAATTTGGTTCATATTGCGCATTTTCTGAGAAATAACGTAAATCCCCAATTAACGGTGCTTCAATTTCAGATAAAGTGCTGTCAATTATCTGTTGCAGTCTCTGAGGAGTTAGAATTTTCTCATTAATATCGTAAGGGATGATTTTCTTCAACAGTTATTACCTCTTACTCGCTTACCTTTTCATTATTACACATTTTTATCAGGATGTGTTTTGAGCAGTGAAAAAAAATCCCGCACCGAAATTTCATAACTTTATGATTGTATTGGGAATTACTATCTGCACATCAATTTTTACCCTTTTCTAACAGTTTTGACTCCATCCCGGCGCGGCTTTCCACCTGTTTTACCTCAACCGGTAAAAAGCTGAAACAGTTCACGTATTGCTCTGTAGGCTGGTTTGTGATGTTATATTATAACGAATGGAGGAGTCATGACTAGAACACTTTTTACGCTTTCTTCGCCGGTGCGCTGCGTTGCGGTACTGGCTGTGCTCATTGTTTTATGGGCCGCGATTTATTGGGCGATTTCACTACCATGATTTTTGTTAATGACGTCGAAGTCGGTTACGACCGGCATGCGGTTGCCATGCCACTGAACGGGCAGTTTCAGAGTGGTTCGCTTACGGCGATTATCGGCGCGAACGGCGCAGGGAAATCGACATTTCTGAAAACGCTGGCCGGGCTGCAACAGTCCGTGGCGGGCGACATTACATTTACGGGCGGCAAACGCCCGCGACTGGCGTATCTGCCGCAGCAGGCGGAGCTGGATCGCAGTTTTCCCATCAGTGTATTCGACCTGGTCGCGATGGGTTGCTGGCCGCAAAGCGGTTTATTTGGCGGGATTAATCGCCAGTCAGCGGTGGCGGTATCGAAGGCCTTAGAGACGGTCGGGATGACCGAGATGTCGCAGCTTCCCGTTGGTTCGCTTTCTGGTGGTCAGCTACAGCGCACGTTGTTTGCGCGTTTGCTGGTTCAGCAGGCACCGTTAATTATGCTCGATGAGCCTTTCACCGGTATTGACAGCCAGACGACTGAACTGCTGCTGAAAGTCATCGCGCAGTGGCATCAGGAAGGCAAAACCGTGATCGCAGTGCTACACGATATCTCCATGGTCGCCCGGCATTTTCCTCACGTACTTTATCTCAGCGCCAGCCAAAATCTGTGGGGAAGTGTGCACGATGTTCTGGGACATTTCCCTCATCATGCACATGCCTGTGTTTCAGCAGAACCTTTTTCTCTGGCGGCGGGAGTCGCAAATTCATGATGCTTTTTCATTTACTGGCCGATCCGTTTATTGAATTCGGCTTTATGCGCCGCGCATTAATCGCCTGTATTGCGTTATCAATCAGCGCCACGCCGCTGGGCGTTTTCCTTTTATTACGCCGTATGAGCCTGGTCGGCGATGCGCTTTCGCACGCGGTGTTACCCGGCGCTGCGATCGGTTATCTGATTTCAGGTATGTCGCTGGTAGCGATGGGAATTGGTGGATTTATAGCGGGTTTGGCGGTTGCCATGCTTTCCGGGCTGGTGAGCCGCAGGACCCAGTTAAAAGAAGATGCCAGTTTCGCCGGTTTTTATCTCGGTTCGCTGGCTCTGGGCGTCACGCTGGTTTCACTGCGCGGTTCGAGCGTAGACCTTCTGCATGTGCTGTTTGGCTCGATTCTGGCCATCGATTCTTCCGCCATGATAATGGTCGGTATTATTACCAGCGTGTCATTGCTGGTGCTGGCCTGTATTTACCGCGCGCTGGTGATTGAATCCTTCGACTCTTTATTTCTGCGCGTCAGCGCCGGGAAATGGCTGGCGGCGATCCACGGGATTTTCCTGGCGCTGGTGGTCATCAATCTGGTCGCCGGTTTCCAGATCCTCGGCACGCTGATGTCAGTCGGCCTGATGATGTTACCTGCGGCCAGCGCTCGTTTCTGGGCGCGTGACTTACCGCACACCTTGCTGAGCGCCATGATTATTGGCGTGATTTCCAGCGTGGTCGGGCTTGTCTGGTCTTATTACGCCTCACTGCCTGCCGGGCCTGCGATTGTGCTGAGCGCGACCGTCATTTTCTTTATTTCAGTTTTATTTGGAAGGCGTGGCGGGATGTTAACGGCCTCGCGTTGTTAAGAAGTACCACTATTAAGGGGACATGATGAAAGTATTACCTGTATCACTCGCAGTAGCTGCCCTGCTGTCGAGCCCGCTGGCGATGGCGAAAACCGTCGAGGCAGTAGCCAGTTTTTCTATTTTGGGTGACATCGTTCAGGAAGTCGGGGGCGAACACGTTAAGGTGACCGCATTGGTCGGGCCTGATGGCGATCCACACAGTTTTGAACCGTCACCTAAAGACAGTAAAGCTATCAATGCCTCTGACGTCGTCTTTGTCAGCGGTTTGGGTCTGGAAGGGTGGATTGATCGTCTGGTGAAGGCCTCCGGCTATAAAGGCCATCTGGTCACGGCATCTGAAGGCATTAACTCCCGTAAGATGGAAGAAGACGGCAAGCAAATCACCGATCCTCACGCCTGGAATAGCATGGCGAACGGTGTGATTTACGCGACTAACGTCATGAATGCGTTAATCAAAGCCGATCCTGAAGATGCGGATTATTTCCGTCAGCGCGGTACGGCGTATATCGAGCAACTGCAAAAACTGGATGCCTGGGCTAAAACGGAATTCAACGGGATCCCTCAGTCAAAACGCAAAGTGCTGACCAGCCATGATGCATTCGGATATTTCGGTCAGGAATACCACGTCACCTTTATGGCGCCGGTTGGTTTTTCTACCGAAGCTGAGGCCAGTGCCAGCGGCGTGGCTTCTTTGATCAAGCAGATTAAAGAGGAAAAAGTGAAAACTTACTTCATCGAAAATCAAACTGATCCGCGTCTGGTGAAACAGATTGCTGCGGCCAGCGGTGCGCAACCGGGCGGAGAGTTGTATCCGGAAGCATTGTCAGGCCCGCAAGGCCCGGCAATGACTTACGTGAAAGCTTTCAAGCATAACGTTGAGACGATTGTCGCCAGTATGAAATAAGATTTCCCTCCCCATGGTTTTACTGTGGGGAGGTTTACATCATGTCTTAGTGATAGAAAAAGCCCCGTCGGGCAAGCGGCGGGGCTTTTGTTTTTTGGGTAAACGGGCACACAGAAAATATTAACGTTTCTTCTTTTTACCCTGCACAGCTTTGAAGCGTGGATTGCTTTTGCAAATCACATAAACCCGACCTTTACGACGGACTACGCGGCAATCCGGATGTCGTTTTTTGGCCGAACGCAATGAACTCAGTACCTGCATTTGATATTCCCTGAAGTTGTTTATTTCTTACCGAGGAAGCTGCCGAAGCGTTGATTGAAGCGGGCGGTGCTGCCTTCTTTTGAATATTCTTTCTGCTTTCCGGTGTAATACGGATGTGACGCTGAAGAAACTTCAATAGTCACATACGGATACGTTACGCCTTCCAGCTCAATGGTTCGGTCAGTAGAAATGGTTGAACCGACTTTGAAGTATTCGTCTGCGCTGGTGTCATGAAAAACCACGGTGCGGTACGCAGGATGTATAGCGGGTTTCATAATGCCTCTAAGTGTTATGTTATACTATAACAATAAGTATGCACCTATCTGTTTTCCGGTTCAAGACTCAGGCGAAAAAAAAGGCCGCATAAGCGGCCTTTCATCGGGAGCAGATCCTGTTACAGCGTCGGATGCTCTACTTTGTGGGTATGTTCGATGTCTTCGTTCTTCTTACCAAAGCGGCGGCGGACCACCACGAAGAAGACCGGAACAAAGAAGATCGCCAGCAGTGTTGCGGTGATCATCCCGCCCATTACGCCCGTACCTACGGCGTTCTGAGAACCGGAACCTGCACCGGAACTGATAACCAGCGGCATTACGCCGAGGATGAAGGCCAGTGAAGTCATCAGAATCGGACGCAAACGCATACGAACCGCTTCCAGCGTTGACTCGATGAGACCTTTACCTTCTTTATCCATCAGGTCTTTGGCGAATTCCACAATCAATATGGCGTTCTTCGCGGACAACCCGATGGTGGTCAACAAACCGACCTGGAAGTAAACGTCGTTGCTCAGGCCACGCATTGTTGCGGCCAGAAGCGCGCCGACCACACCAAGTGGCACCACCAGCATAACCGAGAACGGTATAGACCAGCTTTCATACAGCGCCGCCAGACACAGGAAGACGACAATCAGTGAGATTGCGTACAACGCTGGAGCCTGGTTACCGGACAGACGTTCCTGATAAGACAAGCCCGTCCAGTCGTAGCCGATACCGGTTGGCAGTTTAGAAGCCAGAGACTCCATCATTGCCATCGCGTCACCACTACTTTTACCCGGTGCTGGCTGACCCAGGATTTCCATCGAAGGCAGACCGTTATAACGTTCCAGACGCGGTGAACCGTATTCCCATTTCGCGCTCGAGAACGCGGAGAACGGAACCATCTGGCCTGCGCTGCCTCGCACATACAGATTGTTAATATCTGATGGCAGCATGCGGTACTTGTTTTCAGCCTGCACGTACACTTTCTTCACGCGACCACGGTCGATGAAGTCGTTGACGTAGCTACCACCAATCGACGCACCTAACGTGGTGTTGATGTCGGAAATTGAAACGCCCAGAGCCGTTGCTTTTTCCTGATCAATTTCGATTTTGAACTGTGGTGTATCTTCCAGACCGTTTGGACGAACCTGAGTCAGCAAATCAGGATGTTGAGCAATCATGCCCAGCAACTGGTTACGTGCCTGTGTCAGTTTGTCATGCCCAAGGTTAGCCTGGTCAATCAGCTGGAAGTCGAAACCTGTCGCCGTACCTAACTCAACAATTGCCGGTAAGTTGAACGGGAATACCAGAGCATCTTTGATGGTACTGAAAGCATGCATTGCACGGCCTGCGATAGCCGGAACTTTGTTTTCAGCGCCGCCACGCTCAGACCAGTCTTTCAGACTGACGAACGCGATACCGGTATTCTGACCACGACCTGCAAAACCAAAACCGTTAACGGTAAACACGGAGTTCACGTTGGCTTTTTCTTTGGTCAGGTAATAGTTGCTGACTTCATCGAGCACTTTCTGCGTACGTTCCTGAGTCGCACCTGCTGGCAACTGCGCCATGGTCAGGAATACGCCCTGGTCTTCTTCCGGCAGGAAGGAGGTTGGCAGGCGGATAAACAGGAACGCCATGCCCACAACGATCAGCAGATAAATCACCAGATAACGACCCGTACTGCGCAGAATGTTGCCTACGCTGTCGGTGTAGTGGTGCGTGCTTTGCTCGAATTTCTTGTTAAACCACCCGAAGAAACCTTTCTTATCGTGATGTTCGCCTTTGGCAACCGGCTTAAGCATGGTCGCACACAGTGCTGGCGTCAGGATCATCGCTACCAGAACAGACAACACCATGGCCGAAACGATAGTGATGGAGAACTGGCGATAGATAACACCGGTTGAACCGCCGAAGAAGGCCATCGGGATAAATACTGCGGACAGCACCATCGCGATACCCACCAGCGCACCCTGGATTTGCTCCATGGATTTTTTGGTGGCTTCTTTTGGCGGCAGGCCTTCTTCGACCATGACACGCTCGACGTTTTCTACCACCACAATGGCATCATCGACGAGCAAGCCTATCGCGAGCACCATCCCGAACATCGTCAGGGTGTTTATCGAATAGCCAAACGCAGAAAGTATGGCAAACGTACCGAGCAATACCACCGGAACGGCAATCGTTGGGATCAGCGTCGCGCGGAAGTTCTGCAGGAACAAGAACATCACCAGGAATACCAGGACGATGGCCTCGAACAGTGTTTTACCCACTTCTTTGATGGAGATCTTAACGAACGGCGTGGTGTCATACGGATAAACAACTTCTAAGCCCGCCGGGAAGAACGGCTGAAGCTTAGCCAGCGTAGCCTTAACCGATGATGCTGTATCAAGGGCATTCGCGCCGGTCGCCAGTTTGATACCCAAACCTGCTGCCGGTTGTCCGTTGAAGCGGGCGATAACGTCGTAGCTTTCACCACCCAGTTCAATTTTCGCCACGTCTTTCAGGCGAACCTGAGAGCCGTCCTGATTCACTTTCAGAATGATTTGACCGAACTCATCCGCAGACTTCAGACGGGTCTGGGCCACGATAGACGAGTTCAATTGCTGACCCGGAACCGGCGGTGTACCACCGAGCTGGCCTGCGGCAATCTGGTTGTTCTGAATTTTAATCGCACTGATAACATCAACCGGCGTCAGCTGGTAGTTGTTCAGTTTGTTCGGATCCATCCAAATACGCATCGCGTACTGGGCACCAAACAGCTGAACATCACCGACACCTGCCGTACGGCTGACCGGGTCTTTGATGTTCGAACCGACGTAGTCGGCGATGTCATCCTGGGACATCGAACCGTTGTTGGAAATAAAGCCCGCCACCATCAGGAAGCTGCTGCTCGATTTCTCAACGGAGATACCCTGTTGCTGAACTTCCTGCGGCAGCAATGGGGTTGCCAGCTGCAGTTTGTTCTGAACCTGAACCTGCGCGATATCCGCGTCGGTGCCAGAAGCAAAGGTCAGGGTGATCTGCACCGTACCAGAAGAGTCACTGGTCGACGACATGTACATCATGTTGTCGATACCGTTCATGTTCTGTTCGATAACCTGCGTAACCGTATCCTGTACCGTTTGCGCATCCGCACCCGGGTAAGTTGCGGTCAGCTGGATAGCCGGTGGCGCAACGGTTGGATACTGCGCGATAGGCAATTTAAGAATTGCCAGTGCCCCTGCCAACATGATGATGATGGCGATCACCCATGCAAAGATGGGACGATCTATAAAAAACTTAGCCATGAATTACCGGCTCCTATTAAGACTTCGTCGCTGTAGCGGGTGCTGCTGCGTTTTGATCAACTTCCTGTGCAGTTACCGGTACGCCTGGCTTAATTTTTTGCAGACCTGTCACGATAATTTTATCGCCACTTTTCAGGCCATCTGTCACGACCCATTTGTCGCCGATTGCCTGCGTTGTGGTGACGGTGCGAAGTTCAACTTTATTGTCAGCACCGACAACCATCGCTGTTGCATCACCGCGTGGGTTACGGGTGATACCTTGCTGAGGAACCAGCAGAGCGTTGTTGTTTATCCCTTCATCAAGTCGCGCGCGCACAAACATGCCTGGCAGCAGCGAACCTTGTGGGTTAGGGAAAATGGCACGCAACGTAATGGAGCCCGTCGTTTCATCAACCGTCACATCAGAGAATTCCAATGAACCCGCTTGCGAATATTCTTTACCGTTATCCAACAGCAGTTTGACCTGTGCTTTACCGTCCACCTGTTTCAGGGAACCATCAGCCAGTTCCTCTTTCAAACGCAGGAAGTCGTTGCTCGACTGGGTGACGTCAACATAGATAGGATCGAGCTGTTGCACGGTCGCCATTGCTGTCGCCTGGCCAGTGGATACCAGCGCGCCTTCGGTCACAGAGGAAATACCAATACGTCCGCTGATAGGGGAAGTCACTTTGGTATAAGCCAGATTGATACGCGCTGTTTCAACCGCTGCTTTCGCGGACACTACAGCTGCATCGGCCTGCGCCGCGGTCGCTACAGCAGTATCGTAATCTTGCTTACTGATGTAGTTGGTGCCGAGCAGAGGTTTGTAACGAGTCACGGTAAGACGAGAAATTTGCGCATTTGCCTGCGCTTTTACCAGATCGCCTTTAGCGCTGTCATACGCGGCCTGATAAGTGGCTGGATCAATTTGATATAAAGAGGTCCCGGCTTTAATTTCGCTGCCTTCAACGAAGTTTCGTTTCAGGATAATGCCGCCAACCTGCGGACGTACTTCGGCAATACGGAAGGAAGCAGTACGGCCAGGAAGTTCGGTAGTCACATTAAGCGGTTCTGTTTTCAGTGTAACGACGCCAACCTGAGGGGCTTGCGGCGCGCCTTGCTGGGCGTCTTTATCGTTACATCCTGTAAGTGCTAAACTTCCGGATAGCATCAGAACTACCGCCAGAGGCGTTAACCCTCTGTTTTTGTTCATAAATAAACCTCAAGTGTCCGATTTCAAATTGTCCAATGGATCACAAGACTTAAAATCCATTGCTGCGCTCTTAGTATGTGCATGCTATGTTACATACATTCAAGAATGTATGTAAATCAAACTCCCCTGAAAGATAATCCTATGGCACGAAAAACCAAATCACAGGCGCTTGAGACCAGACAACACATACTGGATGCGGCTGTGCGTGAGTTTTCTGCCCGGGGAGTATCGTCGACATCGCTGACTGATATTGCGAATGCAGCCGGTGTGACACGGGGCGCAATTTATTGGCATTTCAGGAACAAAGTGGAACTGTTTAACGCGATTTGGGAGGCCTATGAGTCCCAGATTAAAGTACTCGAACTAGAGTATCAGACAAAGTTTCCGAATAATCCACTGTGTATTTTGCGTGAAATACTGATTTACATTCTGGTCGCCACCGTCACCGATCCTCAACGTAAAGCATTGATGGAAATTATATTCCATAAATGTGAATTTGTTGGGGAGATGACGTCCGTTCATGAAGCGCGTAAATCACTCTATATGGAAGGATACGGTAAAATTGAACGTATTCTTGAGAGATGTATTAAAGAAAAACAATTACCTGCCACGCTGGACACCCGTCAGGCCGCCGTTATTTTGCGTGCTTACCTGACTGGCCTGATGGAAAACTGGCTCTTTATTCCGGAAAGCTTTGATTTACAGAAGAATGCTGAGCGGTTTGTGGACACCTATCTCGACATGTTACGCCATTCCTCTTTCCTGATGCTCCCGCCCAAAACCGTGTAATCGTTTCCGCACGATTAATAAGCCTGCAACCTTTATTGACTGTTCCGCTGCAAAAGTAAACTTTCTGATGTTGTATTCTGATACGCTTTTCTCCTTCCTTTAAAGTCGAACGCTGCTATTGTCACCTTCATATTATTCATTCGGCAAATGAGTTGAAGCTGACCTATGTTTATCCGGTCTCTGGACGTTCCTTCTGAGAATGTTTCTGTCCTGAAGAAAAATGGGATTTTGCGTGTTTTCACCTATGTGATTTTCTTCTCATTATTGATATTTTCCTTTCCCGGTCATGCTGCCAGCAACGATATTCCGACCCGAAATGAAGTCCAAAACCAGCTTGATGCGTTGAACCGGCAGAAGAATCTGACGCCGGTAGATAAACTGTCGCAGCAGGATTTGATTCATACGCTGGAATATCTGGATGCGTTGGACCGCGTAAAACAGGATGTCACCCAGCTCCATCAGCAGGTCACCGAAGCACCGCAGAAATTACGTGTGGCGATGGACGGCCTCGATCAGCTCAAGAACAGCACCAAAGATGACGTGAATAAAGCACAGCTTTCCGCGTTGTCGCTGCGTCAGCTGGAGAATCGTCTCAACGACACGCTCGACGATCTCCAGTCTTCTCAGGAAGATTTGTCGACGTTTAACACCCAACTGATTTCGTTGCAAACCCAGCCCGAGCGCGTGCAGAGCACGATGTATAACTATTCGATGGCGATTCAGATAATCCGTAATCAGCTCAACGGAATGTCGCCGGGACAGCAGGATTTGCGCGCAACTCAACAAACGATGCTGGTGACGCAGCAGGCGTTGCTCAGCGCGCAGATTGATTTACAGCGCAAAAGCCTCGAGGCCAACACCACGCTGCAGGATTTACTGCAAAAGCAACGTGACTACACCAATGCGCACATCAATCAACTCGAACATACCGCACAGCTTTTGCAGGAAGTAGTGAATGGTAAACGGTTGATTTTATCCGAGCGCACAGCGAAAGAAGCGCAAACGCCGGACGACACGTCGAATATCCAGAATGACCCGCTGGTGGCGCAGGAATTAGGAATTAACCGCAAGCTCAGCGAACGTCTGATTGCTGCTACGGAAGAGGGCAACCAGCTGGTTCAGAAAAATATCACGGTCAAAAACTGGCTCGACCGTTCTGCGCAGGCTGAGCACGATCTCAAAGAGCAAATTTCCGTGCTAAAAGGCAGCTTACTGTTGTCGCGCATTCTTTATCAGCAGCAGCAAAATACCATCCCGCCGTCCGGCCTGATCACGGACATGAGCGCGCACATTGCCGATTTGCGTCTCGAACAGTTCTCCATTAACCAACAGCGTGATGCCTTATTCCAGGGCGACAGCTACATTCAGGGTGTTGTCTCGACCAGCAAAGAAACCATCAACGGGGACATCAGCGACGCGCTCGATCAGATTGTGGATATGCGCCGCGAGCTGCTCGACCAGCTTAATAAGCAGCTCGGGAATCAGTTGTCTCTGGCAATCAATTTACAGATTAACCAGCAGCAGTTACTGAGCATTAACCAGTCGCTTACCGAAACGCTGACCCAGCAGATTTTCTGGGTGAGCAGCAACAAGCCGATGAACTGGGAATTCATCAAGTCGCTGCCTGATGATGTGAAAAACCAGCTTAGCAGCCTGAGCTTTAGCGTCCCGCGCGGCGAACTGATGATGGGCGTGCTGCATTCATTGCCCGCCACGATCCCGATTTTACTGGTCATTCTGCTTTTGCTCTGGCGAAGAAAATACATTAATCAGCGCATCGAATCACTGAGCAACGATGTCGGGCAACTCAAGCGCGACAGTCAGCTGCACACGCCGCAGGCGCTGATACTTCTGGCGCTCACCGTGCTGCCGGGGGTATTTCTGACGCTGGGTGTCGGCTACTGGCTTTCGCAATGCGATATCGATTCGAGTGATTTTTTATGGACGCTGGCGCAGCGGCTGGCCGTATTCCAGTTTGTGATGGGCTTCTGTTACCGCATGCTCAAACCGGGCGGCATCAATGAACGTCACTTTTCTACGCCGGTTGCCACCTGCGCACATTACCGGCGTTCGGTGATCCGCCTGAGTCTGGTGATGTTGCCGCTGATCTTCTGGTCGGTGCGTGGTGAAAAAGCACCGCTGGGGCTGGTGGACGACATTATCGGGCAGATGGTGATATTCCTGACCTTACTGGCGCTCACCGTGCTGGTTTTTCCGATGGCCCGCGACGGCTGGCGAGAAAAAGATTCACACAGCATTCGCCTGGTGATGGTCACCACGATTGCCCTGGCGCCGGCTTTCCTCGCCGGGCTGGTGGTGACCGGCTACTTCTATACCACGCTGCGGCTGGCCGGGCGCTGGATTGACAGCCTTTATCTGCTGATCTTCTGGAACATAATGTATCTCACGGCGCTGCGCGGGTTGAGCGTGGCGGCGCGACGGCTGGCTTATCGTCGTGCTCTGGCGAGACGGCAGACCGCTGTGGCGAAAGAGGGCGCGGAAGGGAGTGAACCCGTAGAGGAAGAGCCGCCGCTGGGGTTGGATCAGATAAACCAGCAGTCTTTGCGGCTGACCACCATGGTGCTGTTCTTCATTTTCGCCACCGTGTTCTACTGGATTTGGTCCGATTTGCTGACCGTGATTTCTTATCTGGACAGCATTTCGTTGTGGCATTACTCCGGCACAGTGGCCGGGACCGTGACGCAACAAACGGTCACGCTGGGGAATTTTTTACTCGGGTTCCTGGCGGTGATTGTGGCGTATGTTTTAACGCGCAACTTGCCAGGATTACTGGAAGTGGTGGTGCTTTCCCGCCTGCAACTCCGGCAGGGTACCTCGTACGCTATCACCACGATCCTGACCTATTCGATTACGGTGATTGGCGCGGTCACCGCGCTCGGATCCCTCGGCGTTTCGTGGGACAAATTACAATGGCTGGTGGCAGCACTCTCTGTCGGGCTGGGCTTTGGTTTGCAGGAGATATTCGCTAATTTCGTGTCGGGCCTGATCATATTGTTCGAACGCCCGGTGCGTATTGGCGATACTGTCACTATCGGTTCTTTCTCCGGCACCGTCAGCCGCATCCGCATCCGCGCGACCACCATTATCGACTTTGACCGCAAAGAAGTGATCATCCCGAATAAAGCGTTCGTGACCGAGCGGCTGATCAACTGGTCGCTGAGCGACACCGTGACCCGCGTGCTGATCAAAATCGGCGTGGCTTACGGATCCGATCTCGACAAAGTGAAAGCGATTTTATTGCAGGCGGCGCATGAGAATCCGCGCGTGATGAGTGATCCTTCGCCACTGGTGTTCTTCCTGAATTTCGGTGCCAGCACGCTGGATCACGAACTGCGGGTTTATGTCCGTGAACTGGGTGACCGCAGCTATACCGTCGATGAGCTTAACCGCAGCATTGATAAACTTTGCCGCGAAAACGACATCAATATCGCGTTCAATCAGTTGGAAGTATATTTGCATAATCAGGACGGGAACGAAGTGCAGGAAGTGAAGCGGGCGCTGGGGCAAAAGGGCGACGAACCGGACGCGCTGCCGCAGACCTGATTTCCGCCGTTCAATTCAGGGGAAGGCAAAAGGTTCCCCTGAAAGCGTCAGCCGGGCGGCTCAGAGATAACTGATAGAAAGCGTATTCTTGCTGTTTTTAAGCTTTTCCTGATAATCGCGCTGAACGATTTCCAGCGCCGCAAGAGCCGTCTCGGGCGCAATCTCATTGCACTCAAGCAGGTAGATCAAATCGACAGCAAGCTGAAGCTCGGGAGCCGCATTTTCTACAGACATATTAGCCAACATTATTAGAAACAGGTTATGGACTTATCATTATAGATAAGAAAAGGCAGGCTCTGAATGCCGGATTCAAAAAATGTGATAAAGATTCAAAAACCTTTTTCCTGACGCTCGATTTGTCTCTCAATTTTAGCCAGCGCCTGACGACAACGCATCAGACGGCCTTCCAGCGCGGCCAGTTCTTTCTGTACCCGCTGCTGATCGGCGAAGGTTGCCAGCTGTCCAAGCGTCGTTTCCCGGTCTTCAATCATCGCCACCAGACGGCGCTCAAACTGCTGTGTTTCCGCCAGCCGCGTATAATTATCATGGCTTTTACGTTCCGGCGTCTGGTGTGTTTTTCGCAATGTTTGCGTCGCCAGTTCGCGCTGCATGGCGGTAATTTGCGCCACGAGTCGTTCGGCAATAAAAGCCACCTGTGCCGAACGCTTTTCGACGACTTCCTGATTCAGTTGCTGCAAATTGGTTTTGATTTCAGCCAGATAATCCCGAAGACGCGTGCCTTTGGTCGAAAACAGGGCGATATCAAACCGCGCCTGAGAAGCCGATACGTGGCCGATAGGCTCAATTTCCCGTGCCAGAGTTTCTATCTGCTGATCAAGGACATGTAAAATTCGTTCTGTACTCACGGGGGACTCTCCTCTGGTGACGCGTCTAGCTTACCTGTAACCCTCTGCGATACAAGCCTCTCCCGGAAATGACAGCAATCTCACACTTGTTTACACTGAGACACATCTTTCCTCATCCTAAAATCTGAACATTTCCATGAAACGTGTCCTGTTGATCATCGCTGGCTGGGTGTGCGTCGTGCTGGCAACGCTGGGTGTGATCCTTCCGTTGTTGCCGACTACGCCGTTTTTGCTGCTCGCGGCCTGGTGTTTTGCCCGGTCATCGCCGCGTTTCCACCAGTGGTTACTCTATCGTTCATGGTTTGGCGGGTACCTTCGTCACTGGCAGCAATATCGTGCGTTGCCAAAAGGGGCAAAACCCAAAGCAGTGATCCTGATCGCAGTGACTTTCGCCATTTCGATTTATTTTGTCCCGTTATTATGGGTGCGTATTTTATTGGTCTGCATGATGTTTATGTTGCTGATCATGATGTGGCGATTACCCGTGGTTGACCTTGAGCAATAAAAAAGGTGATCATGTCCGGCTGCGGGTTGCTTTTTAAAGCAGCTTTGCATAGATTTGGGCATCTCGTACGTCGGTGCGCTCCCAATTTCCTTCCTTAAACGGCATGCTTTATATGAGCGTGACGGGGGACATTTGACCGCCCGCGTTTAAGTATGAACAGCAGCTTTATCAGGCAATTAATATTATGACCGCTACCGCACAGCAGCTAGAGTTTATTAAAGACAGTATCAAAACCATCCCTGACTATCCTAAGCCAGGCATACTGTTCCGTGACGTCACCAGCTTGCTGGAAGACCCGAAAGCTTATGCTGCAAGCATTCAGTTACTGGCCGATCGTTACCGCGATGCCGGTGTGACCAAAGTGGTCGGCACCGAAGCGCGTGGTTTCCTGTTCGGCGCACCGGTTGCATTGGTTCTGGGCGTGGGTTTTGTCCCCGTCCGCAAACCGGGCAAATTACCGCGTGAAACCATCAGTGAAACGTATGATCTTGAATACGGCACTGACAGCCTTGAAATCCACGTTGATGCTATTCAACCGGGTGAAAAAATTCTGGTGATCGACGATTTGCTGGCAACGGGTGGCACGATTGAAGCCACTGCGAAACTGATCCGCCGCCTGGGTGGGGAAGTGACCGATGCCGCATTCATCATTAACCTGCCGGAACTGGGCGGTGAAAAGCGCCTCAACGATTTAAGCATCAACTGCTATAGCCTGGTTTCTTTCGACGGGCATTAATTGATGTGTACTGGCCTCGCCGTCAACGCGAGGCCATTTGTTTTACGACTACTTCTCAGTTTCTCCCGCCCAAACGACCATCACTTTATCTTCACCTTTCTGACGGCTGAACGCGTAATATCCCGGCGTGTGTTGCGATTTTTGTTGGCCTGAGCCAACCGCAGGATGTTGCTCCCTGAATTTCCCCAGCTTTTGCCAGTGCGTCAGCAGTGCAAGCTTCACTCCAGCCATCTCCTTCCAGTTCATGTCGGAACGCGTTCCCTGTAAAGGATCCGAGCCCGTCGGGCCAGACTGCCGTCCGCTTTCATCACCGTAGTAAATTTGTATGGCGCCCGGCGCGAGCAGCAGTAAATTCGCCGCTTGTTTTTGCAAAGGCACTGAGCCTCTGGCGTCCTGGGCGAAAAACAGACGTGTATCGTGCGAGGAGAGATAACTCAGAACATTGAAATCCTGCATTTTTTCAGCCATTTGCTGATATGTCGTGTCGATACTGGCAAAACAATGCAGCGCAGCAGCGGCCTGATCCTGAAAATCAAAGTTGATCATCGCATCAAAGCCATTCTCGTAATAATCACTTTTCATCACACCATGCCCCCACGCTTCGCCGGTCATCCAGAACGGCGCATCATCCAGAGCCTGAGCGGGATTGGCCACTTTCCAAGCTTTCAGCGCTTCGGCAGAACGTGTTTTGAGCAAGGCCAGCGTTGGTTTTTCGACATGCTTTGCGGTATCGACACGGAAACCGTCGATGCCGAATTTCCGCACCCACTCGCTTAACCAGGTCACCAGATAATCACGCGGCGTGGCTCCGGGGATTTCTCTGGCGGCTGTGTCTGACTTATACCGGTAGAAAAGCGGTAAACCGCTGGCTTCTTTCGACTCCGTTTTGATATCAGGTAAAAAAGCGAGTGACATGGTCAGATCGTCATAGCCGGGCGGGTCATAATCGCCGATATCTGTCCGGATCCATTTTTTACCCCACCACGTACTCCAGCCTTCTTTATCGCCGAAGTGAATATAATCGTTAAAGCTGTGCCAGTTCTGGCCGGTGCCGGGCTGCCAGTCGGTCCAGTTTTTACCGAGTGTTTTTTCGATTTCACCACCTTTCAGATACAACGATCCGAAATGGAAAGTCTGCATATCTGCCAGCGTGGCATAGCCGGTGTGATTGACCACAACGTCAAACAGAACGCGGATCCCGAGACGATGCGCCTCACTGATCAGCGTATGCAAATCGTTCTCGTCACCCATATTGGCATCGAGTTTTGTCCAGTCGAGGGTGTAATAACCGTGGTAAGCATAATGCGGAAAATCGCCTTTCGTGCCGCCACCGACCCAGCCGTGGATCTGTTCCAGCGGCGAACTGATCCAAAGCGCATTGACCCCCAGCTGTTGCAGGTAATCCAGTTTCTTTGTCAGCCCGGCCAGATCGCCACCGTGGAACGTCCCGATCTCCTGCATGCCGTCACTGCGACGTCCGTAGCTGTGATCATTAGCCGGATTGCCGTTTTCAAAACGATCGGTGAGGACGAAATACACCGTCGCGTTTTGCCAGTCGAAAGCGGCGGAAGGTTTGCGCCCGGCAGATTCCAGCAAAAGCAAACCGCCGCTGGCCGGATCAGGCATCATCCGGATGTGGCCGTCTGTGACCGCAGATGTCTGGCCAGAGTAGAAATCGCGGACAATTTCGCCCTCGGCGAAGGTACCGGACACATCCACGTTAAGCGGTTTTCCGTCCCCGCGCGGACAGGTCTGTGATATTGCAGTGACAGATTCCTGCGGCATTTTCAGGCTTAGCTGAAGGGTTGGTGTTCCGCTGCGTGTATCAATGCGCAACTGATAATCGCCCGGGCGGAACTGCCGCCAGTTGGCCGGGGCTTTTTCTTCGCAGGGCTGGAGCGAAAGCGTCACATTTAGTTTGGTGGCATCCGCCGGTTGCCAGCACTGTTGATCCTGATACAACGTCAGCGCACGCTGACCTTTCGGTAAAACGGCATGGCTGGTGAAAATTCCGCTGACAGGCTCGGAAAATGCCGGGAAGCCTTGCAGCGTCCAGGTCGCCTGTGCGGCGGGAGAAAAAATCAGTAACAGAGGCAGTGTCAGGCGTTTCATGGCTCTCCTTACGCGGGGCAGGAAGCATTCTTATGGCAGAGGGTCATTCAGTGTAATTGTCACGAAAAAATCGCCCTCATCCTTCTGCAGTAATTTTCAGGAGGAGGCAGAAGGGGGAGACGCTGCGGCGTGACTCGCAAAAAGTAAAGTAATAGGAATGATAGCGACCCTGCTGGTACACTAAGAAGTGGCAGTCTGGCTCCGGCATCATTATGCTGAGTGCAAAGCCTCCGTTTCGCAGACCAGCGCAGAAAGACGGGTTAAACGATGTTTTTTCGTGTATCGTCAAATTATTCATTATAAATCAACGATGAAGTATTAATGAGCTATCAGGTTCTTGCCCGTAAGTGGCGCCCCCAAACTTTTGCCGACGTCGTCGGACAGGAACATGTGCTGACCGCACTGGCTAATGGCCTGTCGCTCGGGCGCATCCATCATGCCTACCTGTTTTCCGGTACCCGCGGCGTGGGGAAAACCACCATTGCCCGTTTACTGGCGAAAGGGCTGAACTGCGAAACCGGTATCACGTCCACACCTTGTGGTGTTTGTGATAACTGCCGCGAAATCGAGCAGGGCCGTTTCGTCGACCTGATCGAAATCGATGCCGCTTCCCGCACCAAAGTTGAAGATACCCGCGAATTGCTCGACAACGTGCAATACGCACCGGCCCGTGGCCGCTTCAAAGTTTACCTGATTGACGAAGTCCACATGCTCTCGCGCCACAGCTTTAATGCGCTGTTGAAGACGCTGGAAGAGCCGCCGGAGCACGTCAAATTCCTGCTGGCGACCACCGATCCGCAAAAATTACCGGTCACGATTTTATCGCGTTGTTTGCAGTTCCATCTGAAAGCGCTGGACGCTGAACAGATCCGCAAACAGCTCGAACACGTATTAGCCGAAGAAACCATCACCACTGAACCGCGTGCGCTTCAGCTGCTTTCCCGCGCAGCGGACGGCAGTATGCGTGATGCGCTGAGCCTTACCGACCAGGCGATTGCCATGGGGCAGGGCGCGGTAACGACAGAAACCGTGGCGCAAATGCTCGGTACGCTCGACGACGAACAACCGCTGGCCATACTTGAAGCGCTGGTGAGTGCCGACGGCGGCCAGATGATGGCGCAGGTGGAACAGGCCGCATCGCGCGGCGTGGACTGGGAAAATCTGCTGGTGGAAACGCTGGCATTGCTGCACCGCATTGCCATGGTTCAGCTGTTACCTTCCGTCCTCGACAACCATTACGCCGCCATCGAACAGCGTTTGCGTGAGCTGGCGCGGGTGATTCCGCCAGCCGACGTCCAGCTTTACTACCAGACATTACTGATTGGCCGCAAAGAGCTGGCGTACGCGCCGGACAAGCGCATGGGCGTTGAAATGACGCTACTGCGCGCGCTGGCCTTCCATCCAAAAGTGATTATTGCAGAACCGGCTCCGCAGCCGGTGGCAGCTCCGGCGTACGTTACCCCGCAGGCACCGGCGCAGTCCGCCGCGCCGCGCCATGCACCTCAATCGCCGCAAAATTATTCGGCACCGCCACCGCAAGGTCACGCGGAACCGGCCCCGATGCCGGACACGACAGCCCAGCTGTTGCAGGCGCGAACCCAGTTGCTCAGGCAGGGGAGTACCACCCCAAAAAAAGCTGAGCCGGCAGCGCCAGGAAAAGCGCGGCCGGCAAATTCAGCGCTGGAGCGTCTCGCTTCGGTGACTGAACGTGCGCAGACAATGGCCAGCGCGAAGAAAGAACCCGCTGCGCCGGTAAAAGAAGAAGCGTACCGCTGGGTGGCGCTGAATGAGCCGGAAGAAGCGCCGGAACCGGTCGCCACGCCAAAAGCATTACGTGCAGCGCTGGAACATGAAAAATCGCCGGAACTGGCTTCGCGTCTCGCGGAAGAATCCATCGAGCGCGACGAATGGGCCGCTCAGATAAGCCAGATGCCTATGCCGAAACTGGTACAACAGCTGGCACTGAATGCATTTTGTGAGCAACCGGAGCCGGGCAAAATTTGTCTGCATCTGCGTTCATCGCAAAAGCACCTGAATTCGCCGTCGGCGCAGAAAGTGCTGTCGGATGCCTTATCTGCACTGCATCAGACTCCGGTTGAACTGACCGTGGTGGAAGATGATAATCTGGCGGTGAAAACGCCGCTGGAATGGCGTCAGGCCATTTATGAAGAAAAGCTGGCGCAGGCGCGTCAGTCTATTATTGCGGATACCAACATTCAGACGTTGCGTCGTTTCTTTGATGCAGATCTGGATGAAGAGAGTATTCGCCCTATTTAAACGCCGCGCTTATCACGCGGCCATTGCTGAGAGAGAAGACTATGTTTGGAAAAGGCGGCATTGGTAACCTGATGAAACAGGCCCAGCAAATGCAGGAAAAAATGCAACAAGCTCAGGCAGAAATCGCTCAGCTTGAAGTGACCGGTGAATCTGGCGCCGGCCTGGTGAAAATCACCATCAACGGTGCGCACAACGTGCGTCGCGTTGAAATTGATCCAAGCCTGCTGGAAGACGATAAGGACATGCTGGAAGATCTGGTCGCTGCGGCGTTCAATGATGCAGCCCGTCGTATCGACGAAACTCAGAAAGAAAAAATGGCAGCCGTGTCTGGCGGCATGCAATTGCCACCAGGCTTTAAGATGCCGTTCTGATGCAAACCAGCCCTCTCCTTGAATCTTTAATGGAGGCGTTGCGTTGCCTGCCGGGCGTTGGCCCGAAGTCAGCGCAGCGTATGGCATTTCAGCTGCTGCAACGCGATCGCAGCGGCGGAATGCGGCTGGCGCAGTCTTTAACGCGTGCCATGTCTGAGATCGGTCACTGTGCCGATTGCCGTACTTTTACCGAGCAGGAAATCTGTACGATTTGCGCCAATCCACGGCGTAAAGAGAACGGTCAGATTTGCGTGGTCGAAAGCCCGGCGGACATTCACGCGATAGAACAAACCGGTCAGTTTTCCGGCCGCTATTTTGTGCTGATGGGTCACCTGTCACCGCTGGATGGCATCGGGCCTGACGATATTGGTTTAGGCCGTCTGGAAGAGCGTCTGGAAAGTGAAAGCCTCCATGAAGTGATTCTGGCGACTAACCCGACGGTTGAAGGTGAAGCGACCGCCAATTACATCGCAGAAATGTGCGGCCAGTATGGCGTGCTGGCGAGCCGTATCGCGCACGGTGTGCCGGTCGGTGGCGAGCTGGATATGGTAGACGGCACTACGCTGTCGCATTCCCTCGCCGGACGTAATCCTTTCAAGTTCTGATTGTTAGCCGGGCGCGTCAATTTGCGCCCGGCTTTATTTCTGCTATCCCTCTGCATTTCTTCTTAAAAATTTTCCCTTATGCTTGAAAACCCCGGTCTGTAACCCCACTTACTCCTCAACGTCTGATTTGGTCACTAACAGTATCTGGATTGAGGTAATTTGATGAGTATGAAAGGACAAGAGACACGCGGATTCCAGTCTGAAGTAAAACAACTGCTTCATCTGATGATCCATTCTCTGTATTCAAACAAAGAAATTTTCCTGCGCGAGTTAATCTCTAACGCTTCCGATGCCGCTGACAAACTGCGCTTTCGCGCGTTGTCCAAGCCCGAGCTGTATGAAGGCGACGGCGAGCTGCATGTCCGTCTGGCGTTCGACAAAGAAAAACGCACCCTGACGCTGAGCGACAACGGTATCGGGATGACCCGCGATGAAGTGATCGACAACCTCGGGACTATCGCGAAATCTGGCACCAAAGCGTTCCTGCAATCTGTCGGTTCTGAACAGGCCAAAGACAGCCAGCTGATCGGCCAGTTTGGTGTGGGTTTCTACTCTGCCTTTATCGTGGCAGACAAAGTGACCGTTCGCACCCGTGCAGCTGGAGCCAGCGCCGAAGAAGGTGTGTTCTGGGAATCTGCCGGTGAAGGCGAATACACACTGGCGGATATCGAAAAAGCCGATCGCGGCACCGAAATTACTCTGCACCTGCGTGAAGATCAGGACGAGTTCCTCGATGACTGGCGCGTACGCTCGATCATCAGCAAATATTCTGACCATATTGCGCTGCCGGTTGAAGTTGAAACCCGCAACGAAGAAGACGGTACCGTGACATGGGAACAAATCAACAAAGCGCAGGCTTTGTGGACCCGCGGTAAATCGGAAGTGACCGACGAAGAATACGTCGAATTCTACAAACATATTTCCCATGATTTCAGCGATCCGCTGAGCTGGAGCCACAACCGCGTCGAAGGTAAACAGGAGTACACCAGCCTGTTGTATATCCCTTCACAGGCACCGTGGGATATGTGGAACCGTGATCACAAGCATGGCCTGAAACTGTATGTTCAGCGCGTGTTTATCATGGATGAAGCCGAGCAGTTCATGCCGAACTACCTGCGTTTCGTGCGTGGTCTGATAGATTCCAACGATCTGCCACTGAACGTGTCGCGTGAAATTCTTCAGGACAGCCGTATTACCCAGAACCTGCGCAGCGCATTAACTAAACGTGTTCTGCAAATGCTGGAAAAACTGGCAAAAGACGACAACGAAAAATACCTGCAATTCTGGAAACAGTTTGGTCTGGTATTGAAAGAAGGCCCGGCAGAAGATGGTGCTAACAAAGAAACCATCGCCAAACTGCTGCGTTTCGCCAGCACCCGCAACGACAACAGCGCACAAACTCTGTCGCTGGAAGAGTATGTGGCGAACATGGTGGAAGGTCAGGACAAGATTTATTACATCACCGCTGACAGCTATGCCGCCGCGAAGAGCAGCCCGCATCTGGAACTGTTCCGCAAAAAAGGCATTGAAGTTCTGCTGCTGTCTGACCGCATCGACGAATGGATGATGAGCTACCTGACTGAGTTCGATGGCAAAACCTTCCAGTCCGTCAGCAAAGCCGACGATACGCTGGACAAACTGGCTGACGAAAGCGAAGAGCAGAAAGAAGCAGAAAAAGCGCTGGAGCCGTTCGTTGAACGTGTGAAAACGCTGCTGGGCGACCGTGTGAAAGAAGTGCGTCTGACGCACCGTCTGACCGACACGCCAGCCATCGTCACCACCGGCGCGGACGAAATGACCACGCAGATGGCGAAACTGTTTGCCGCTGCGGGCCAGGACGCGCCCGAAGTGAAATACATCTTCGAGCTGAACCCGGAACACGCGCTGGTGAAACGGGCTTCTGACGTCACCGACGAAGCGCAGTTCAGTGAGTGGATCGAACTGCTGCTCGATCAGGCGCTGTTTGCTGAACGCGGCACGCTGGAAGATCCAAACCTGTTTATCCGCCGCATGAATACGTTGTTGCAGGCGTAATTTTTCCGTTCTGTATGAACAGAAACAAGAAGGGCGTCGCGCATGCGATGCCCTTTTTTATACCGCCGCTTCTTCCAGCACCCACGACCTGAACGCACTGATCTCCGGTTCATGACTGCGGGACGCCATCACCAGCATCAGTGTCTCCCGATCGACCTCGCAAAACCCTGCGGGCGCAATCAGCGAGCCTTCTTTCAGTTCTTTTTTGATCAGGATTTCCGGTGCCATGCCGATCCCCAACCCGTTTTTTGCCGCCTGAATCGCCAGCATCAGATTGTCGAAATGTTTGCCGCCGGTGACATCGCCCCGTGCTCCCGTCGCTTCCGCCCATTCCTGCCAGGCATTCACTTTGGTATCCGCATGCAACAACGGCAGGGCGCTGAAATCAGACTGCGCGGTAAAACTTGCGTGAAAATCTGGCGCGCAGACCGGCCCGATAAAATCAGATGAGATCAGCGTCTGCTCCAGTTCGTTGCCGTCGGGGTGACTGCCGCTTTTGATCAGCACATCGGCACGCCGGTTTTCGATCTGGCCGATCTCTGTCTGTGTCTTAAAAGACAACGTAATTTGCGGATGGCGTTGTGAAAACCGGCTGATACGCGGCAACAGCCACTGCGCCAGAAAACTCGGGGCGCAGGCAATCGTCAGGTGGCGTTCACTACGGTTGCGCAGCGAATGGCAGGTTTGTGAAATCGCGTCAAAAGCGTCATCGCAGCAATTTTTCAGCGTGATGCCGTCAGCGGTAAGATAAACACGTCCGGCTGTGCGATTAAATAACACCGTACCCAGCCAGCTTTCCAGATTCTTAATCTGATGACTGACGGCGCTGTGCGTCACATTCAGCGAATCAGCAGCCTCGCTGAAGCTTTCAAATTGCGCCGCCTGCTTGAAATAATGCAGGGCACGCAGGGAAGGGAGAGCGCTCATGGATAACCTTGTTAGATTTTTTCATCTTCTGTGTCTGTTTATATCATTTTTTCTGCTGCCGCGAACGCCTTAGGCTTGTTGCATTGAAGTGAATTTTGTTGCTCAGCAACGGGAGTGAAATATGCGTCAACCGGTACAAGTGAACGGCAACCTGATCGGGATCCTCGGTGGGGTGATCCTCAGCTCCGATTCTGTTTTTATCCGCCTGATGGATATCGGCGATTCGTGGCTGATTGTGGTGCTGCGCGGCCTGTTTATGTGGGCCATTGTGGCACTGATTTATCTGCTCTGGCCCGCGTCACGCTCGACGCTCGGCAAACCCTGGCTCACCCGGAAAAATGTGCTTCCGGCCTTTTTCTTTTGCCTGGCTTCGGCCTGCTTTGTGAATGCGCTAAACCGCGGCAGCATTGCGACGGTGCTGGTGATCATCTCGTCCACGCCATTTGTTTCAGCGATTATTTCGCGGATTCTCTTCGGCATCCGGCCCGATAAAGTGCTGATGCTGGCCGCGCTGGCGGGCATTGCAGGCGTCGCGGTGGTGATGAGCGGGCAAACTGCGGGGCATGATCCGATGGCAAATTATTTTGCACTGGCGACGGCGGTTTCAATGGCGCTGGCGTTTATCTTTGCATCGAAAGCCTGCAGCGGCACTCTGGGTTTACCGTCGCTGGGCGGCATTCTGGCGTCAATCTTTGTGGTGATTTTGTCCGGCGGACAGATTTGGCATGGCGTGCCCGCACTGGCCGGTGAACAGTGGCTTTGGGTGGCGCTGGAAGGCGCAGTGATTATGCCGCTGGCGATGGGGCTGATTGCGCTGTCTGCCCGGTTTGTTTCTCCGGTCAACGCCGGGCTTTTCCTGCTGCTGGAAACCGCGCTGGCCCCGTTGTGGGTTGCCCTGTTTTTACATGAAAATCCGAGTCCGCAGGCGGTCGCCGGTGGGGTGATTATTGTGCTGGCGGTGGTGTCGCAAACCGGGTGGATAAAACGCCGGTCGGCGCTGGCTTAACCCTCTGCCCGAAGGGCGTGTTCCTTGAGCATCTTCGCCCGGAATGGTATGGTTGACCGTTTTTCGAGATTCATAAAAATTACATGCAAGGGGATTTACGCAATGCGTATCATTCTGCTGGGCGCTCCGGGCGCAGGTAAGGGTACTCAGGCTCAATTCATCATGGAGAAATTTGGTATTCCGCAAATTTCTACCGGTGATATGTTGCGCGCCGCTGTGAAGGCCGGAAGTGAGCTCGGCAAGAAAGCAAAAGAAATTATGGATGCCGGTAAACTGGTCACCGACGAACTGGTTATCGCGCTGGTGAAAGAACGTATTCAGCAGGAAGATTGCCGTAAAGGTTTCCTGTTAGACGGTTTCCCACGTACCATTCCGCAGGCTGACGCCATGAAAGAAGCGGGCATCAGCGTGGATTACGTACTTGAATTCGACGTGCCGGACGAACTGATCGTTGACCGTATCGTGGGTCGTCGCGTACACCCTGGCTCTGGCCGTGTGTACCACATTCAGTACAACCCGCCAAAAGTTGAAGGCAAAGATGACGTCACTGGCGAAGAACTGATCACCCGTAAAGACGATCAGGAAGAAACCGTGCGTAAACGTCTGGTGGAATATCATGAGCTGACTGAGCCGCTCATTTCCTACTACAGCAAAGAAGCCGCTGCGGGCAACACCCAATACGTCAAAATCGACGGTACACAGCAGGTTTCCGAAGTACGTGATGAGCTGGCTAAAATTTTAGGCTAATCCTCACCGGTTCAGCACTATCACGGGGTGACTTCGGTCGCCCCGTTTGTTTTTCTGGCATTCCATATTACTGAAGTCAGTGCTTCGGGTGAGTGAACGTAGCCAACGCATCCGCCACTAGAAGTATGAAGGTTAATTAATAACAATTCGCATTGATAGCTATTGCCGTTGTTCCGATCGTCTTTGTTTTCGTTACAATGACGTGCGCCACTTTACCCTGTCCCAACTAAACGGCGGCGCCCATCTTTTCACAATGGCTTCAGAGCCTTCAATTTAGGAAATTCCGCATGACGCAGACAAAATTTGGTGTTCTTCTGGTCAATCTCGGGACACCGGAAGCCCCCACTCCACAGGCCGTTAAAAAATATCTGGCTGAGTTTTTGAGTGATATCCGCGTTGTGGATACCCCACGTCTGCTGTGGTGGCCTATTCTGAATCTTGTGATTTTGCCCCTGCGTTCAACGCGCGTTTCCAAACTCTACAAATCGGTCTGGATGGAAGACGGTTCCCCGCTGATGGTGTACAGCCGTCGCCAGCAACAGGCGCTGGCAGAACGTCTGCCGGGAACACCGGTAGAGCTGGCGATGAGTTACGGCAAGCCGGGCATGAAAGAGCCGATTGAAAAATTGCTGGCACAGGGCGTGACGAAAATGGTCGTTCTGCCGCTGTATCCGCAATATTCCTGTTCCACCAGCGCAGCCGTGTTTGACGGCGTGGCGCGCGTGCTTAAATCCCGCCGCCGCCTGCCTTCGCTGAACTTTATCCGCGATTACGCCACGCATCCGGCGTACATTTCCGCGCTGAAAAGCAGCATTGAGCGTTCTTTTACTCAGCATGGCGAACCTGACCGCCTGGTGTTGTCCTTCCACGGGATCCCGAAACGTTTTGTGGCGCAAGGCGACGATTATGAAAAGCGCTGTCATGACACGGCGCAGGCGCTGACCGAGGCGCTGCAACTGCCCGCGGGCAAAATTATGCTGACGTTCCAGTCACGCTTTGGCCGTGAACCGTGGCTGACGCCTTATACCGACGAAACGCTGAAAGGCCTTCCTGCTCAGGGCGTTAAGTATATTCAGATAATCTGTCCGGGCTTTGCATCTGACTGTCTGGAGACGCTGGAAGAAATCAAAGAAGAGAACCGTGAGATTTTTATGCATGCAGGCGGCGAGCGCTTCGAATATATTGGCGCCTTAAACGACCAGCCCGAACATATCGATTTGCTGCAACAGCTGGTGACTCAGCACTTCTGAATGAAGCCTGAGCTTTTTTGAATTTCCCGAGAACAACGCATGAAATTTCCTGGTAAACGTAAGTCTAAACACTATTTCCCTGTCAGCGCGCGGGACCCTTTGCTGCGTGATTCCATGTTGCAGGAGATGCTGCCGGAATCTGAAGGCGGCGCGTCGTATATCGTTGGAATCGACCAGACCCTGGTCGATATCGAAGCGCGTGTGGATGAAAGTTTTGTGGCCCGCTACGGGCTGACGCCCGGTGAATCCAACATTCTGAATGATGACATGTCGGAAGCGCTTTACCAGGAACTGAGAAGTCAGGATCTGATCTCTCATCAGTTTGCGGGCGGCACCGTCGGCAATACGCTGCACAACTATTCCGTACTGGCCGATGACCGTTCCGTCCTGCTTGGCGTGATGTGCAGCAACGTGAAGATTGGCGATTACGCCTACCGTTATCTGTGCAATACCTCCAGCCGTGTCGATCTCAACTACCTGCAAGGTGTGGATGGTGCTATTGGCCGCTGCTTTACGCTGATCAGCGACAACGGCGAGCGCACATTCGCCATCAGTCCGGGCAAAATGAACCAACTACGCGCCTCAAGCGTGCCGGAAGAGGTGATTGCCGGGGCGTCTGCGCTGCTGCTGACATCCTATCTGTTGCGCAGCAAACCCGGCGAACCGATGCCGGAAGCTACCATGAAGGCGATTGAATACGCGAAAAAATATCAGGTGCCGGTGGTCTTAACGCTGGGCACGCAATACGTCATCGCCGACGATCCGCAGGCATGGCGTGATTTCCTGCGTGATCACGTTTCGATTCTGGCGATGAACGAAGACGAAGGCTTTGCGCTGACCGGGTTGAAAGATCCGCTGATGGCGGCCGACAAGGCGCTGGAGTGGGTGGATCTGGTACTGTGTACCGCCGGGCCGAATGGCCTGTTTATGGCGAGTTATACCGAAGAAGAATTCAAGCGCACCACGCAGCATCCTTTGCTGCCGGGCGCGATTGCCGAATTCAATCAGTATGAATTCAGCCGGGCAATGCGCCGTGACTGCTGCCAGCAGCCGATGAAAATTTATTCGCATATCGCGCCGTATATGGGCGGGCCGGAAAAAATCATGAACACCAACGGGGCGGGCGATGGCGCGCTATCGGCGTTGTTGCATGACATCGCGGCCAACGGATTCCACCGCAGCTCAGTGCCTAACTCCAGCAAACATACGCGCGAGTATCTGACCTATTCCTCGCTGGCGCAGGTGTGCAAATACGCCAACCGTGTGAGTTATCAGGTGCTGAATCAGCATTCACCGCGCCTGACGCGCGGCCTGCCGGAACGTGAAGACAGTCTCGAAGAGAGTTACTGGGAACGTTAAGTCAGTGTAACGGGGGGAACTCCCCCGTTACCGGACCTCTCGCCGACGCCGCCTGAACCTGATTTCTGCCGGAGGTTTTGGCCTGGTAAAGCGCGTCGTCCACGCGTTTAAACAGACGGGTAAAATCCTCTCCGGTTTCATACTGCGCTACACCAACGCTGACCGTGAGCGACGGGATCCCCGGAGCAACCTGCTCCTCGACTATTTTTCGCAAAGATTCGGCGAGGTGCATCGCACCTTCCAGACCGGTGAGCGGAAGCAAAATCAAAAACTCCTCGCCTCCCCAGCGGAAAACCGTATCCGTCTCACGGATCCCCGCTTCCAGCGTTCTGGCCAGCATCACCAGCGTATCGTCCCCTTTGTTATGTCCGTAACGGTCGTTAATGCTTTTGAAATGGTCTGCGTCCACCAGCATCAGGCTGAAATTGTGCGTCCTCTGCGGGTTCTGTGTGCGGGCGTTTTCCACCAGTTGCATAAACTGACGGCGGTTTCCGATGCCGGTCAGCGGATCCAGCAAAGCCGCGCGTTCCAGCTCCTGCTCAAGACGCTTTTGTTCTGTGATGTCGTGAATGATGCACAGCATTAGCCGCACGCCGTCAACCACCACCGGCCCGGCGTATGTCTGCACATGGCGCAGATTTCCGTCCGACAGTTTATGCACAAACGTCAGCGGCTTGTGGCCGCCGGGAAGCCGGGCAATTTCATGCATAACCGGCAACACATCCTGACCCATCGCATTAATTTCCCAGGTGTGTTTCAGGCACATTTCATTGCGTGAATAGCCATAAAACTGCGTGGCGGCCTGATTGGCATCGACAATCTGACCGTTATCTTCAGGGGCGATAAGCAACATTGGGGCGCTGTTGGTCTGGAAGAAACGTTCATAGAAACCGCTTTCGTCGCGGCGATAAGACTTTGTTTCATCAGCAAAAGGATTGGCAACCGGCACGCTGGCAGAAGAGGCGTGTGAACCTTCGAACACGATGGCGGGTTCCTGGATCCCAAATTTGGCGAGAGAAAGACGGCAGCTCAGGGGAAACGCGCGGCCTTCATTATGTATGGTCCAGATTTCAATAATCTGATCGCCTTTCTTCAGATTGGGCAGATAGGCTTCAAGGGATTGCTGGGAATTTACAGAGAACTGGCCGTTGCGCAGAGGCCCCAAAAGGCCGTTGCCTGCCAGCTTTCTTGCCGCCGTATTGGCAAAAAGAATGTGCTGGCTGTGCGCCGAAACGATCCAGACCGGTGTACTTAAAATGTTTAACGTTTCCAGATGGGATAACAACATTGCGCCTACCGATCATTGTTTGGCATAACCACAGAATACAGAGAATTGATTTGAATTCGAATAATTTTATAGGGCGGGAGTTAAAGGAAAATGCGCCGACGGTAAAGGGGCTCAGCCAGCGTGCTGAGCCCGTATTTCATGGCCCGATCAGATCGGGCAGAATGGACGTTTTTCTTCTTCAGTCATGATATCGATTTGCAGCATATCCACCATGCTGTTGGCGATTTCACGTTCGCCCATCACCACGCGGTCGGCGCCACGTTCCATTATGTACGTGACTTCATCGTCGTAATGCGCGCGGGCGATAATTTCGATGTTAGGGCGTTTAGCGCGCGCCGACGCGACGATTTCACCGGCTTCATAACCGTTAGGAATGGTCACCAGCAGCCAGCGTGCGCAGTCGAGGCGCGCCAGATCCATAATTTCCTGGTTAGCGGCATTCCCCAGCACGGTACTGATGCCCTGTTCGCGCAAGGCTTCAACGCGGGGCCGGGAATTTTCGATGACCACCAGCGGGATCCCGGCGGCCTGAAGTTTCTCGCCGAGCAAACTTCCCACGCGACCATAGCCGACCAGCAGGGCGTGATTGCACAGATCAAACGGGATCTGTTTTTCATCTTCCACCGCTTCTTCAACGCTCTGATCTTCGATGGTTTCAGTCTTTTCCAGATACTTTTCCAGCAAACTGAACAGCAGCGGGTTAAACATAATCGACAAGATGGCGCCCGCTAGCACCAGATTGCGGCCATGCTCAGACAGCAATCCCAGCGAAATGCCCAGACCGGCGAGAATAAACGCGAATTCACCAATCTGCGCCAGACTGACCGAAATCGTCAGCGCCGTTCGCCGCGAATGACCGAACATCTTCACCAGGAAGAAGGCCGCAATCGACTTACCGAACACGATAATCGCCAGCGTGGCGAGCACCGTCAGCGGTTCGCGCACCAGAATCATCGGGTCAAACAACATCCCGACCGACACAAAGAACAGCACCGCGAAGGCATCACGCAGCGGTAAGGTATCGTGCGCGGCGCGCTGGCTGAGTTCGGATTCATTCAGCACCATCCCGGCGAAGAAAGCGCCCAGTGCAAACGACACATCGAAGAATTCGACCGCGCCGTAGGCGATACCCAGCGCCAGTGCCAGAACCGACAACGTAAACAGTTCGCGTGAACCGGTGCTGGCGGTTTTCGCCAGGATCCAGGGCACCACGCGGCGGCCGACAACCATCATCAGCACCATGAATGCAATCACTTTACCGATCGTTACGGCCAGCCCGGTCAGCAGTTCCACCGGGCTTGAATGATGGCTTTCCAGCATACCGCTGAAGGCCGGTAACAGAACCAGCGTCAGCACCATGACCAGATCTTCAACAATCAGCCAGCCTATAGCGATTTGTCCGCGCTGGCTTTCAATCAGTTGCCGTTCTTCTAGCGCCCGCAGCAAAACCACGGTACTGGCGGTGGAAAGACATAACCCGAACACCAGTCCGGTTGCCAAATCCCAGCCCATCAGACGTGATAACCCCATCCCAAGCAGCGTCGCTACCGCGATTTGCGCTACAGCGCCGGGAATGGCTATCGACTTTACGGCGAGTAAATCTTTCAAAGAAAAATGCAAACCGACACCAAACATCAGCAATATGACACCGATTTCGGCCAGTTCCGGTGCAAGAGACGTATCGGCAACGAAGCCCGGTGTAAAAGGCCCGGCCAGCACGCCAGCGGCGAGATAGCCAACCAGAGGGGATATTCGCAGGCGGTTGGCAAGCATTCCTAACAGGAAAGCGAGTACCAGACCGCCGACGATGGTAGTGATGAGAGGCGTAGAATGATGCATTCAGACTCCTTCTGGTTATGCATGGCACAAATGTGTTGCAGATTGTTTCTGAGTTTAGGGCAAAAATCGTTTACGCGTTGGTGTTTTTTGGCCTTTTTTGCGCTAAATGCCCGACAGACCGAAAAAAAAATTCGAACGGACGATTTAAATGGGTTTTCGCGGGCGGATCTCAAGAGGCAACGGCTTTTTTTGCTGCCGATAAATGATTATCGGCAGCGGAAGGGAATGCTTCAGGCTTGTTTACGTTCAATATTTGGCAGGAATGCGGTCAGTATCCCCAGCAAGGGCAGGAAGGCACAAATCTGATAGACCAGTTCGATGCTGGTTCTGTCCGCCACATAGCCCAGCACCGCAGCGCCGAGGCCGCCCATACCGAAGGCCAGGCCGAAAAACAGCCCCGAAACCATACCGACTTTCCCCGGCATCAGTTCCTGGGCAAACACCAGAATTGCCGAAAATGCTGAGGCCAGAATCACGCCGATAATGACGCTGAGAACGCTCGTCCACATCAGATTGGCGTGCGGCAAAAGCAGGGTAAATGGCGCGACGCCGAGAATTGACGCCCATATGACGTATTTGCGCCCAATCTTATCCCCAACCGGACCGCCTATAATGGTCCCGGCCGCCACGGCGAACAGGAAAACGAACAGATGGATTTGCGCGTTCTGCACCGAAACACCAAATTTATGAATCAGATAGAAGGTGTAGTAACTGCTCAGGCTGGTCAGGTAAAAATACTTCGAGAAGACCAGCACCAGCAAAATCCCCAGCGACATCGCCACGGTTTTACGCGGCAATACGGTCACGGTATTTTTCACCGGCCCGCGCTTTTTCGCGATCTGATTTTGCTGGCGATACCACTTGCTGATTTGCAGCAGAACGACAATGCCAAGCAGCGCCGCCAGCGAGAACCACGCGACGTTGCCTTTGCCGTAGGGCGCGATGATTAACGCCGCCAGCAGCGGGCCAAGTGATGCCCCGAAATTCCCGCCGACCTGGAACAGCGATTGCGCCAGCCCGTGACGCCCGCCGGAAGCCATGCGCGCCACGCGTGACGATTCAGGATGGAACACGGATGAACCCGTTCCCACCAAAGCAGCCGCCAGCAGCACAACCGGAAAACTTTGCGCCACGGCCAGTAACAGCAGGCCGGACAGCGTAAAGCCCATGCCGACGGGCAATGAATACGGCTGCGGATGTTTATCGGTGTACCAGCCAATCAGCGGTTGCAGCAGCGACGCGGTAATCTGATACGTCAGCGTGATCAGGCCAATCTGGGTAAAACTGAGTGAGAATTCGTTTTGCAGCAACGGGTAGATCGCCAGAATCAGCGACTGAATCATGTCATTGAGCAGATGAGAAACGCTGATCGCCGCCAGAATTGAAAACGCAGTCTTTTTGACGGCGTCTTTCTGCGGGCTATCTGGCGTGGCCGTATTGTCGGTCATAGCAGATGAACCTGTCTTATTTGTGCATAGAGGAAATGCGTGAATCCGGTCAGCCAGCTTTTGCGATCTCAGCAAACTGGCCTTTCAGTAAGCGGCAAAGATCGCCTGCCGCCAGTTCAAGATCAAGCCCGCGTTTACCCCCTGAAACATAAATGGTGGAGAAAGTCTGTGCCGGGCTGTCGATGACCGTCGGCAGCAGCTTTTTCTGCCCCAGCGGGCTGATGCCGCCCACTAGATAACCGGTCACGCGCTGCGCGATGGTGGGATCGGCCATATCGGCTTTTTTGGCACCGAGGGCTTTGGCGACTTTCTTCAGATCCAGCATCGAGGCCACCGGCGTGACGGCAACGGCGAGATTTTTGGGATCGCCATTCAGTGAAACCAGCAATGTTTTGTAGACCTGACGCGCATCCAGCCCGAGCTTTTTCACCGCCTCGTCGCCAAAGTGGGTTTCGTCACTGCTGTGTTCATACGGATGAAGGGTAAAACTGACTTTATTTTTTTCCAGGAGCAATACGGCAGGGGTCATACCTGTCTCCTCATTTTTGCTTTTTTGTTCGAAAAATCGTCACCCGCTCAATCTGATGAAATTTAACAACAAAGTATCTTTATTACGCGGAGGGGAAATAGTAGAGCAATGAATGGTTATTGCCAAGACCCGCCACAGGTTGCTACCCTGTGCGCGCCGGTACTGTGCCTGAAAAGGCCGGCACTGAAGCTATAACAAAAAAATGAAATTCCTCTTTGACTGGCCGGCCTTAAAAACCGGCCATTTTTTTATCCTTTCAGCAATTCCGGCAGATTCCCTTCACCATACAAATGCAGCGCGCCCACGGCGACCACGTAATTTCCCGGCGGAAGTTCGGAAAGCTGTTTTTTCCAGCGCAGATTACGCTGATTCATCAGGACATCGTAGAGGTCGTTGCTGAACGTATTCGGCAGTTGTTCAATCGCCAGCCCCGGTTTGGCATCAAGCCACCAGCTGATCATGGTTTGCAGCAGGCGGGCGTTGGTGTGCCAGTGCGTCAGCGTATCTTCCAGCAGCGTGCGGCCGCCGTCGGGAAGTTGCTGTAACAGCTCAAACTGTTCCTGCGGGCCTTCCAGCTCAATCACCGGCGTGTTCTGCTGTTTAGCTGATTGCAGCAACTGATAGTCGATGCCGTAATCCCCGCGCAATCCCAGACGCTGTGCCTGTGTCGCCTGCAACATCAGCGCAACCTGCCAGGCCGGAAGCGGGTTAAGTGTCCACATGGAAACGCCGAGCTCTTCGCATAAACGCTCAACGTGCAGATATTCGGATTCGGTCAGGCGTTCGGCCAGGGGCGGAAATTCGCCGGACATGCTGAAAGGGGATTCGGTTCCGCTGATGTCGGCTTCGACAATCAGGGCATCGGCTTTTTGCAGACGGCGTAACAGCAGCGCGGGCAGCGGTTGCATATCCTGCGTGCCCATATGAATGCTGCCGACCAGATGCAGCGAGCGGTTGCCGGGAAGCCGGATATCCATGGCAGGATACGAATACTCGACAGGAAACAGCCTGCGTAGCCAGCTGAAAGCCTGGTTGAAAAACTGCGCCATATCGCATGGTCTCCCGAAAAATGAGAGACCATGCTAACGCGTCAGCGTTTTAGCGAACAGAGGAAACGTCTTGTTTTTTCGGCGTAAAGCGTAAGAGGCGGTTTGCGTTAGTGACAACGGTAATGGAAGACAACGCCATGGCTGCCCCTGCGACGACCGGGCTGAGCAACGTGCCGGTCAGCGGGTACAACACGCCTGCCGCAACCGGAATACCGATCACGTTATATACAAACGCGCCTAACAGGTTCTGCTTCATATTGCGCAATGTGGCCTGTGACATCGCCAGTGCATCCGCAACGCCGTGCAGGCTCGGGCGTATCAGGGTGATAGCCGCCGTTTCAATCGCCACATCGCTGCCGCCGCCCATTGCAATCCCGACATCGGCCTGCGCCAGTGCGGGCGCATCGTTAATGCCATCGCCAATCATCGCAACCTGCTGGCCTTTGGCCTGCAACGCTTTAATGGCCTCGGCTTTGCCTTCCGGACGCACACCGGCAATCACCGTATCGATGCCTGCCTGCGCGGCAATGGCCTGCGCCGTTCGCGGATTATCACCGGTCAGCATCACCAGATGATAACCCAGCTGATGCAGCCGTTGCAGCGCGGCGACGCTGTCACTGCGCAGCGGATCCCGCAGCGCGAACAGCGCGGCAATTTCACCGTCTGCCGCCAGAAGTACCGGCGTTGCGCCTTGTCCGGACATTGCTTCCAGCAGCGCGTCGGCCTGCTGTGTATCGACGCCGTTTTCCTGCATCAGCGCCTGATTGCCCAGCAACAGCGTTTTGCCTTCTGCTTCACCACGCAGACCCAGCCCGCCCAGCGTACGGAAATTCTGCACGTCAGGGACAGCCAGACCTTCGGCTTTTTCCACAATTGCCTGTGCAAGCGGATGGTGCGAACCTTTCTCAAGCGCGGCGGCAAATCGCAGAGCCTGCGGTTCACTGATGCCGCCGAAAGTGTGAATATCAGTCACTTTCGGCTGGCCTTCGGTCAGCGTCCCGGTTTTATCGAAAACCAGCGTGGAAAGCGTGCTGGCTTTTTGCAGGGCATCGGCATCACGCACCAGCACACCAAACTCAGCGGCGCGCCCGACACCGGCAGTAATCGACATCGGCGTCGCGAGCCCCAGTGCGCAAGGGCAGGCGATGATCAGCACCGTGGTGACGATCACCAGCGTGTACATCAGTTGGGGTTGCGGGCCAAAGAAATACCAGATTGCACCGCTGAACAGGGCAATCAGCACCACGGCGGGCACGAAAACGGACGAGATTTTGTCCGCCAGTTTGCCGATTTCCGGTTTGCTGCTTTGTGCTTCCCGCACCAGTTTGATGATGCGCGAAAGTGTGGTCTGGCTGCCAATGGCCTCCGCGCGGAACAGCACGCTGCCGTCTTTAACCAGCGTTCCGGCATGCACTTTTTCGCCCTGGGATTTTTGTTGCGGGATGGGTTCGCCGGTCAGCATCGCTTCATCCATCCACGCTTCGCCGCTTTGTATTTCGCCGTCAACCGGCACGCGATCGCCGGTGGTCAGACGCAGCAACATGCCCTGCTGTACATCCGCCAGCGGTAGCGTTTTTTCGCCCTCCGGGGTCACAACCCGCGCCGTAGGCGGCGTGAGATCCAGCAAACGTTCGAGCGCCTGCGACGAGCGCTGACGCCCGCGTTGTTCCAGCGCGTGGCCCAGATTAATCAGGCCGATGATCATCACGCTGGCTTCGTAATAAAGATGTCGCGCCTGCATCGGAAAAGCATCCGGCCACAGGCTGACGGAAATGGAGAAAATCCACGCCGCACCCGTGCCGAGTGACACCAGCGTGTCCATGTTAGCGCTGCCGTGCATCAGGCTTTTCCATGCGCTGCGGTAAAAGTGGCCGCCTGCGACAATCATGATCAGCAGCGTCAGCAGGCCGACAATCAGCCAGCCGGTCTGATTGCTGGCGGTGACCATCATTTCGCCGCCCAGCAATCCCCACAGCATCAGCGGGATACCCGCCGCCAGCCCGACTGCCGCCTGCCAGCTGAAACGGATCATGCTGCTGCGCGCCGTTTGCTGCTGGCGCTCGCGGCGTCTGGTTTCATCAATAATGATTTCAGCGCCGTAACCCGCGCGTTCAACCGCCGCAATCAGGGCATTCTGGTCAGCATCACCGCTGACCAGCGCACTGCGTTCCGCCAGATTGACCCGCGCGCGTTCGACGCCGTTCACGCCTTCCAGCGCCCGCTGGACTTTACTGACACAGCTGGCGCAGCTCATGCCGCTGAGCAACAGCTGCACGCTGTCGTCAGAGGCTGAGGTTTGAAGCACGTGGTTTTCAGCCGGAACAGGTGACGCGGCCGCTGACAGGGGTTCCGGCAAAACACTCGCCTTATCGGTCAGCGGCTCAGATTTTGGGGACGCGTCTTCCAGCAGTTGTGCTTCATATCCGGCATTTACGACGGCGTCGATCAGGCTCTGGCTGCTGGCGTCGCCTTTCACAATGGCTTTATCCAGAGAAACTTCAACGGCGGTGGTACCGTCAACCGCTTCGAGCGCTTTACGCGTTGAAGCCACACAATGCCCGCAGGACAGGCCTTGCAGAGATAATACGGTGGTGGTCATAGTGGTTTTCCTTGGGTTAACTTTCACTCAGGACAGAGGATAAACCTTCCAGCAAGGGTAAGGTCAAGTAACGGCTTTCCCTGAACAGAACATTTTTCATTTTTCTCTCATTTACACTTTATTTAGAAATTTCCTTGCAGATTGGCTTATCGTTATCTTCCAAATTATATAACGATAAGTGCCAAGGGGATTTTCGATGGGAAAGATGCAGACAACACTTCTGCTGATGGCGGGATTAATGGCGGCGCAGGCTTCACAGGCTGCGGAAGATTTTCGCGTCACCTACGCCGGTTCGATGGGCGTGGTGATGGATAAATATCTGGGACCTGATTTTGCGAAACAGAACAAGGTGAATTATCAGGGGCAGGGGCAGGGCGCGTACGGCATGGCAAACCTGCTGGCGTCGAAAAAAGTGGTGGCGGACGTTTTTGTGTCCATCACGCCGGGGCCGGTTGAAATCCTGCAAAAAGCGGGCATGGCCGGGCAGGCGATCCCGGTGGCCAGCACCAGCATGGTCATTGCTTATAATCCGAAAGGAAAATACGCCGAAAAATTTGCTGCGATCAAAGACGCCAAAGCGGGCGCTGAGCCGTGGTGGAAAGTGCTGCAAACCCCGGGATTACAGTTCGGCCGCACCGATCCGGTCAGCGATCCTCAGGGCCAGAACATTATTTTCACCCTTATGCTGGCCGAGAATTACTACAAACAGCCGGGGCTGGAAAAAGCCGTGCTGGGGGATGTGCAGAATCCTAAGCAGATTTCAGGCGAGGGCGGTCTTCTGACCCGTCTGGAAGCCGGCCAGGTTGACGCCGCGTCGGGCTACGAAAGTGCCACGATTTCCGCGCATCTGCCGTACATCAAACTGCCGGATGAAATTAACCTGAGCAATCCGCAGATGTCGAAAGACTGGTACAGCAAGGTGACTTTCAACGTGAAAGATTCCACCGGCAAAGAGAAAACGCTGAGCACGCAGCCGCTGGTCTTCTACGCGGTGGTGCTCAACAATGCGCCGCATCCGAAACTGGCGAAAGAATTTATCACTTACCTGCAAAGCGCCAAAGGTCAGAAGCTGTTTGAACAAAACGGCTACGACAAACCTAAAGGCGGAAACCTTTAAGTTGCGTGCGTCAGGAATGGCGGTTCCCGCGCTGGCACTGCTGATGGTCCCTTTTGTCACGCTGCTTTTCCTGACGCCGTGGTCAGATTTTCATCTGGCTTACGGCGACAGCCATGCGGTCGTGGTTTCGCTGGGGCTGAGTCTGCTATCGGTCGGCCTGATTATTCTGCTCGGGCTGCCGGTCGCATTCTGGCTGGCAAAAACGACCTCGCGCTGGCGCACTTTGGTGGAAGTGCTGGTGCTGATCCCGCTGCTGACGCCTCCGCTGGCGATGGGGATTTTGCTGGTGTCGGTTTACGGGCCTTACGGTTCGGTTGGTGAAACACTTTCTGCCATCGGTATGACGCTCAATAACAATGCGCCCGCGTTTGTGCTGGCACAGATTTATGGTGCGTTGCCTTATTTCATCCTCTCGGCGCGTGGCGCACTGGAAGCGGTGCCGCGCGATGTCGAAGAGGCCGCGCAGACGCTGGGCGCACGGCCTTTTCAGGTGCTTCTCCGGCTCACGTTGCCGCTGGCCTCGCGCGGAATTTCCGCCGGGATCGCCATTGCCTGGGTACGGGCGATTGGTGAATTCGGCATTGTCATGGTGTTCTGTTATTTCCCGCAGGGGATCCCGGTCAAAATGTTTATCAACCTGCAAAACGACGGCGTAACGTCGGTTTATTCCCTCCTGTGGATCCTGCTTATCGTGACGTTACCGCTGCCCATGTGGTTGCTGATGCGCACCAAAAAACAGACCGTGCATTACAGCTGAGGATTTTCGCTAAGTCGGAAACGCGTATACTGGTCAGATAAAGTGCAAAACAGGGCGACGCGGAGGCGAAATGAATATCAGTGATGTGGCGAAAAAAACCGGACTGACCAGCAAGGCAATTCGTTTTTACGAAGAGAAAGGTCTGGTGACGGCCCCGGCGCGCAGCGAGAACGGATACCGCCGTTATGCGCAAAAACATATCGAAGAGCTGACATTACTTCGCCAGGCGCGGCAGGTCGGTTTTACGCTGGAGGAATGCCAGGAATTAGTGGCGTTGTTCCATAATCCGGACCGCCACAGCGCAGATGTGAAAGCGCGGACTTTAGAAAAGGCCGCCGAAATTGAGCGGCACATTGAAGAACTTCAGCTGATGCGCCAGCGCCTGCTGACGCTGGCGGAATCCTGCCCCGGCGATGACGGCGCAGATTGCCCGATAATCGATAATCTTTCTGGCTGCTGCCACAAACATTAACGTCAGGCGTTACTGCGCAGGGCGTTCCACGCGCAGCGTCGCGCCCTCAACACCGGTAATCACCACTTTATCACCGACTTCCAGCGGCGAAGCGCATGACGCCCGCCAGCTGCTGTCGCCGATTTGCACCCGCGTGTACTGATTTTTCAGCGGTTCCAGCACGGTGGCGTAAGTACCCACTAACTGCTGTCCGCGCTGGTTCAGAGCCGAATTACCACTGGTTTTGTCCGTGCGCTGATTCAGCCATTTCCACCACAGCCAGGCGGCGATAATGGTCAGAAGGGCAAACGCCACGCCCTGCCATTCCCACGGCAGCGGCAAAACCCACGTCACCAGCCCGACCAGTGCCGCCGCTACGCCACTCCACAGTAAGTAACCACTTGCTCCCACCAGCTCAGCCGCCAGCAACAGGCCGCCCAGAGACAGCCAGAACAGATGCGGACTTGCCATGAAGTTATGCAGCATTATTTGCCGCCTTTGGTTTCTTTCAGCAGCTCAGCAATCCCGCCAATGGAACCCATCAGGCTGGTTGCATCCAGCGGCATCATGATGATTTTGCTGTTGTTCGCCGAACCGATTTTGGTCAGTGCATCGGTATATTTTTGTGCCACGAAGTAGTTAATGGCCCGGACATCACCGGCGGCAATCGCTTCAGACACCATTTTGGTGGCCTGCGCTTCTGCTTCGGCCGCACGCTCACGCGCTTCAGCCTGTAAGAATGCCGACTGACGCTCACCTTCGGCTTTGAGAATTTGCGACTGTTTTTCACCTTCTGCACGCAGGATGGCAGACTGACGAACCCCCTCGGCTTCCAGAATGTCGGCGCGTTTTGTACGTTCAGCTTTCATCTGCGCGTTCATCGCGGAGATCAGTTCGGCCGGTGGACGCACATCACGGATTTCAATACGCGTGATTTTTACGCCCCACGGATTGGTGGCTTCGTCGACGATATGCAGCAAACGTGCGTTGATGTTGTCACGTTGTGACAACATTTCGTCGAGTTCCATCGAGCCCAGCACGGTACGGAAGTTAGTCATGGTCAGGTTGACGATCGCCTGTTCCAGATTGCTGACTTCATAGGCGGCGCGCGCCGGGTCAATAACCTGAATAAAACAAACGGCGTCGATGGCGACGTTGGCGTTATCGCGGGAAATCACTTCCTGAGAAGGAATATCCAGAACCTGTTCCATCATATTGATTTTGCGGCCAACGCGGTCAACAAACGGC
Organism: Rahnella sp. PCH160; assembly: GCF_047784855.1. Taxonomy (NCBI): domain Bacteria; kingdom Pseudomonadati; phylum Pseudomonadota; class Gammaproteobacteria; order Enterobacterales; family Yersiniaceae; genus Rahnella; species Rahnella sp. PCH160. The sequence continues at coordinate 4,678,387 of NZ_JBLOGT010000001.1, read as the reverse complement.
ACGACGAGATTCAACCCCGGCATCAGGGTTTTGGTATAACGGCCAAAGCGCTCGACGGTCCACTGGTAGCCCTGCGGCACGATTTTGATCCCGGCGTACACCACCAGCAGCGCAAGTACGATCAGAATAAGGATAGGAATGGGAATGAGGTCAAACATAGTATGAAACTCCTGTAAAACTGTGTCCTGAATATTCCGGCGGAATATTCGAGTAAAAACATGTCCCTGGCGCACTCACCGAAAGTCAGGCGCGTGCGCAATTGTCGCACAAATAACTAACGCGTCGTATTAATAAAGGATAGTTCAGGGGATAAAAGGCAGGGGAAAAAGCGAAAAAAAGCGCACGTCAGGAGGGGAATGTGCCCGACGTGCGTAACTAATTTTTTGAGTGAATCAGTACAGCAGAGAATATAACTGGCGACGATATTTAGCCGCCAGCGCATCGCCGGTGCCGAGTGCCGCCATGATATCCATCAGCGTTTTGCGTGCAGTTCCGTTTGCCGCACCCAGATCTTTTTTCAGCGGAGCCATCAGCAGCTCCAGCGCTTCTTCGTTACGCCCGACCTGATGCAGTTGCAGACTGAGTTTGACCACCAGTTCCGCGTTCTCAGGATCCTGCTGTAATTCCTGTTGCAGCAACTGAATTTCAGGGGTGTCAGCCGCCTGTTTCAGCAGTTCAATCTGGGCAATCAGCCCCTGATAACGGGAATCTTTATCCTGCAACGGAATGGTTGCCAGCACGGCTTCCGCGTCGTCGGAGCGGTTGAGATGGATTTGGGTTTCTGCCAGCAACAAACCGATATCACTGCGGTAATTGCTCAGCTGCCACGCGTCTTTCAGCAGCGGTAGAGCTTCCGTCGCGTTGCCAGCCTGCAACAGTTCCTGCGCCTGAGCGAGTTTCAGCTCTTCTTCTTTCGGCAGAACTTTTTGCAGCAATTCGCGGATCACTTCTTCCGGCTGCGGCCCCTGGAAACCATCAACTGGCTGACCGTCTTTGAACAGGTAAACCGCTGGAATTGAACGCAGGCCAAACTGCTGGGCAATCATCTGCTCTGCATCGCAATCCACTTTCGCCAGAACCAGCTGACCGGCATATTCCGCCGCCAGTTTGTCAAGAATTGGCCCCAGCTGCAGGCAATGTTGACTGCGTTCAGACCAGAAATAAAACACCACCGGCACCGACATGGATTGTTCCAGCGTCTGATGCAGATTGGTTTCGTTGATATCGATGATAGTAGGTTGTGCAAGCATGAATTCTGTCTCTCTCGCGCTAAGGCTCAAAGTCATTTAAAGCATTAAATATTAAATGGGGGCAGCTTTTACGGCTTCAACCCCAGGCAGCTTTTACTTAGCTGTTTCCGCGCAATATTGTGTCCAGCAAACGCGACGGCAAAAGGCGTTTGAGTACGGCGAGCGCATGAGCGACCAGCGTCACCGGATACCGCAGGCGCGCTTTCGGGTTTTCTAAAGCATGGTGTAATTTCGGCAAAACGGCTTCCGGCGGCAGCGTAAAACGTCTCGCGATCCCCGGATTTTCGACCGGCTGGTCGGCCTGTGACTGGTTTACGTTGATCGTAAAGTTGCTGCTCAGCGGGCCGGGTTCGATCAGGCTCACCTGAATGCCCGTGCCATGCAGTTCCATGCGCAACGTATCTGACCAGGCTTCGAGCGCGAATTTACTCGCAGCATAGGTTCCGCGCCCTGGCGTCGTCACCAGCCCCATCACCGAGCTGGTCTGGATAATGCGGCCTTCGCCGTGCGGCAACATCGCGGGCAGCAAAAGCTGCGTCAGCTGATGCGTGCCGAACAAGTTGGTGGAAAATTGTTGTTCAAATTGCTCACGACTGATGGTGTTCAGCGGGCCGTAAACGCCGTAACCGGCATTGTTGAACAGGCCAAAAAGACGGTTGCCGGTCAGCGCGATCACCTGCGCGGCGGCGAGTTCTACGCTTTGTTTGTCATCCAGATCGAGCGCAATGGTTTCAAAACCGAGCTGGCGGAGCGTGTCAATATCGGCACTTTTGCGACAGGCGGCCAGTACGCGGTAACCACGGGTACGCAAATCTTGTGCGGCGACCAGCCCGATCCCGCTGGAACAACCGGTAATTAATACTGCTTTTTGCATAACTTTACCTGTGAGGTGTCCCTATTTTTTATGGCTGTGATTTACTAGGGAGTCGGGTGAAAAAGGTAACGTCTTGGTTTTAATCACGTCACGGTATTATTTATTGTAAACCTACTGTGTGACCAGCGGCGCGAGTTTTTCGGCCATCCAGTCGGCGATAAACGATTGTGCCGCCAGTGCCGGATGCAAACCGTCGTCCTGCATCCACTCAGGTTTTGCGGCGACCTGTTCCATAAAGAACGGCACCAGCGGGATGTTTTCCTGCTTCGCCAGCGCCGGATAAATGGCGTAAAACGCATCACCGTAGCGGCGGCCATAGTTTGGCGGCAGACGGATTTGCATCAGCAGCGGTTCGGCATTGGCTTGTTTTACCTGACTGATAATCTGTGTCAGCGTTTGTGAAATGGTTTGCGGCGGAAACCCGCGCAGTCCGTCGTTTGCGCCCAGTTCGATCAGCACCCAGCGCGGATGATGTTGTTGCAGCAACGTCTGCAAACGGGCCAACCCTTGTTCGGCGGTATCACCGCTGATACTGGCGTTAATAATCGTGGGTTTGCCCTCTTCTTTCTGCCATTTGTTATTGAGCAGCGACGGCCAGGATTCGGCTACCGGAAGGCGATAGACAGCACTTAAACTGTCGCCAATAATCAGTAAGTTATCAGCAGCTACGGCGCGAAAACTCAGCAATCCCAACAACATAAGGAAGGGGAGATGCCAGCGGAAAACGTTCTTGAAGTTCATCATCTTAGTAAGCACGTCGGTCAGGGTGAAGGACAGCTCACCATCCTGTCCGGTGTCGAGCTGGTTGTCAAACCTGCCCAGACAATTGCCCTGATTGGCGAATCCGGTTCCGGTAAATCGACACTGCTGGGAATACTGGCCGGGCTCGATGACGGCACGGCGGGTGACGTGAAGTTGCTCGGCAAATCCCTGAGTGCTCTCAATGAAGAAGGGCGCGCCGCGCTGCGGGCAAAAAATGTCGGTTTTGTATTTCAGTCCTTCATGCTGGTGCCGACGCTGAACGCCCTGGAAAACGTGCAGCTTCCGGCATTGCTGCGCGGTGAAAGTGACAGCAACAGCCGTCAGCAGGCGGTGCAACTGCTGGAAAGCCTCGGGCTGGGCGGGCGTTTACATCATCTTCCTGCGCAGCTTTCCGGCGGCGAACAGCAACGTGTGGCGCTGGCGCGTGCGTTTATCGGCAAACCTAAACTGCTTTTTGCCGATGAGCCAACCGGTAATCTGGATCGCGCCACGGGGGAACGCATCGTTGATCTGCTTTTCTCACTGAACCGCGATGCCGCAACCACGCTGATTCTGGTCACGCATGACGAGCAACTGGCGGCGCGTTGTCAGCGGCGTCTGCGTCTGCGAGACGGGAAATTGTGGGAGGAAGCATGATCTGGCGCTGGTTCTGGCGGGAATGGCGATCGCCCTCGCTGCTGATTGTATGGCTGGCGCTCACGCTGGCGGTGGCCTGCGTACTGGCGCTGGGCAGTATCAGCGACCGTATGGATAAAGGGCTGAGCCAGCAAAGTCGCGAGTTTATTGCGGGCGACCGTGTACTGCGTTCTTCTCATCCGATTACCGAAGCCTGGTTGCAGGACGCCGAAACGCAGGGGCTGAAAGTCAGCCGTCAGCTCACTTTCATGACCATGACCTTTGCCGGAAATACGCCGCAGCTGGCGTCGGTGAAAGCCACAGATCTGGCGTATCCGTTATACGGCGCGTTACAGACGGAGCCGGCCGGGCTCAAACCGCAGCCGGGCACCGTTCTGGTCGCGCCCCGTTTGCTGGCGCTGCTGAACGTGAAAGTCGGCGATTCTCTGGATGTCGGTGACAGTACGCTGAAAATTGCCGGTGTGATTGTGCAGGAGCCGGATGCAGGATTTAACCCTTTCCAGACTGCACCACGCGTGATCATGAATATGGATGACGTGCCGAAAACCGGGGCGGTGCAGCCGGGCAGCCGCCTGACGTACCGCTATATGTTTGCCGGTTCCCCGCAGGCCATTCAAACTTACGGCGACGCCATCAAAGGGCTGCTGAAACCCGATCAGCGCTGGACCGGTATGGAAGATTCAGAAGGTGCGCTGGGCAAATCATTACAGCGTTCTCAGCAATTCCTGACACTGTCGGCGCTGCTGACGCTGATGCTGTCGATTGCCGCGATTGCCGTTTCGATGGGGCATTATTGCCGCAGCCGGTACGATCTGGTGGCGGTGCTGAAAACATTGGGTGCCGGGAAAAAGGCGCTGCGTAAACTGATCATCGGTCAGTGGCTGGCGGTTCTGGCGCTGGCGGGGATTGGCGGCAGCATTGTCGGACTGGCATTCGAAGCCGTTCTGATGAAAGTGCTCGCGCCGGTGCTTCCCGCGCAATTACCGCCTGCCGGTGGCTGGCCGTGGGTCTGGTCGATGGGCGCGATGGTGGTGATTTCACTGCTGATAGGCATCCGTCCATACCGCCAGTTGCTGGCGACTCAGCCGCTGCGCGTGCTGCGAAATGACGTAGTGGCGAACGTCTGGCCGCTGTGCTATTTCCTGCCGGTGATGTTGCTGGTCGTCGTCGGGTTACTGGCCGCGCTGATGGGCGCAAGCGCATTGCTGTGGTCGCTGCTGGGCGGCGTACTGGTGTTATCGCTGCTGCTCGGCGTGATTGGCTGGGGCGCTTTGTTTTTACTGCGCCGCCTGACTTTCCGCCAGCTTCCGCTGCGTCTGGCGGTCAACCGCTTGCTACGCCAGCCGTGGGTGACACTCAGCCAGCTGGCGGCGTTTTCCATGTCGTTTATGCTGCTGGCGCTGTTGCTGGTGATGCGCGGGGATCTGCTGAACCGCTGGGAGCAGCAGCTTCCGCCGGACAGTCCGAACTTCTTCCTGCTAAACATCACCAAAGAGCAGGTTCCGTTAGTGACGGATTTTCTGCATCAGCATAACGCGCAGCCGGAAACGTTCTATCCGATTATCCGGGCGCGCCTGACGAAGATTAACGGTGAGATAGCGACGGACAAAATCAAGCCGGACGATGCGGGCGGCGAAGCGGTAAACCGTGAACTCAATCTGACCTGGATGGACGGATTGCCAGATCATAATCCGCTGACAGCGGGCAATGGCACGCCGAAAGCGGGAGAAGTGTCCATCGACGAAGGGCTGGCCGGACGTCTCGGGCTAAAAATCGGCGATTCCGTGACGTTCACCGGGGATACGCAGGATTTCACTGCTAAAATTACCAGCCTGCGAAAAGTGGACTGGGACAGCCTGAAGCCGAATTTCTACTTTATCTTCCCGACGGGCGCGCTGGATGCCCAGCCGCAAAGCTGGCTGACCAGTTTCCGTTATCACGGCGATGACAGCACCATTACGCAGCTAAACCGTCAGTTCCCGACGCTCAGTTTGCTGGATGTCGGTTCGATTCTGCATCAGGTCGGGCAGGTCTTACAGCAGGTCAGCCGGGCGCTAGAAGTGATGGTGATTCTGGTGATGCTGTGCGGCGGCTTGCTGTTGCTGGCACAGATTCAGGTCGGAATGCGCCAGCGTCGTCAGGAGCTGATCGTTTACCGCACGTTGGGCGCGAGTAAAAAGATGCTGCACCGAACGCTCTGGTGTGAGTTTGCAGTTCTCGGGCTGGTGGCGGGCGTTGCGGCGTCGATTGGGGCCGAAGCGGCGTTATGGCTGTTGCAGCGCAAGGTGTTCGATTTCCCGTGGGAACCGGATTACCGGATGTGGGTTGCCGTGCCGGTGGTCAGTGCGTTGCTGCTGTCGGTCTGCGGTGGCTGGCTTGGCGTGAGGTTGCTGCGTGGCAGGGCGTTGTTCCGGCAATACGACGCGTAGTTTTTGCTCCTCCCCTTCGCAGGGGAGGAGCAAATCGATTTAAAGCTTCTCAACCGCCCAGGCGATTCCGCTGGCGTATTCTTCCGGCAGCATCGGCACCAGTGCGTTCAGGTTTTCTTTCAGCAGGCTGGCGCTGGCGTCGTTGAGATTCAGGTGTCCGACTTTACGACCCGGACGCACGTCTTTCTCGTACCAGTGCAGATTGACCAGTGGCAGGTTCAGCCAGTGTTCTGACACATCCGTGCCAATCAGATTGACCATCACCGACGGCGTACTGACTACCGGTTTCGGCAGCGGCAGCCCGAGGATAGCGCGCAGGTGCATTTCGAACTGGCTGTAGGACGCCCCGTTTTGCGTCCAGTGCCCGCTGTTGTGAACGCGCGGCGCCAGTTCGTTAATCAGCAACCCTTCGGCGACCACGAAACATTCCATCGCCATCACGCCGACATAATTCAGTTCATTCAGAATCGCCGACAGCATGCTTTCCGCCTGCTGTTGCAGCGCGGCGTCCGGCTCCGGCAGCGCAACACTGGTGCGCAAAATGCCGTCCTGATGCAGGTTGTGCGTCAGCGGATAAAAGACGGTTTTACCGTCGTGACCGCGCGCGCCAACCAGTGAAACTTCACCGGAAAAATTGATGCCTTGCTCAACGATGCATTCACCGTAGCAATCCTGCGGCAGCGTGGTTTCCTCGCCGGAACGCAGCCGCCATTGCCCGCGGCCGTCGTAACCGCCGACGCGGCGTTTCACAATCGCCAGTTCACCGAGCGTGGCGAAAACCTGAGGCCATTCCGCTGCATCGGCCAGCAACTGCCACGGCGCGGTCGCCAGACCAAGCTGATCGAGCAGTTGTTTTTGCGTCAGGCGGTCGGCCAGACGCGGGAAAATATCGCGGTTAACGAACGCATTGTGCGTGGCCAGTTCGCGGGTTAAGGCGGTTTCCGGCCAGCGTTCAATTTCAGCCGTAATCACGCTCTGCTGAAAAGGCACGGCTTCCGGCTCAGCATCGAGCCCCACCGGATAAACGGCGATCCCCAGCGGTTCGCCGGCCTGACGCAGCATTCTGCCTAACTGACCGTTTCCGAGTACGCAAACCGGTTTCATGCTTCTTCCCTCGGATCCGGATTATTCAGCACTTCGTCGGTTTGTGCGACACGCCACGCGGCCAGGCTTTTAGCAATTTCGGTATCATGGAGTGCGAGAATTTGCGCGGCGAGCAGGGCGGCGTTGGCGGCTCCGGCTTTACCAATCGCCAGCGTTCCGACCGGAATACCGCGTGGCATCTGGACGATAGAATACAGGCTGTCGATGCCGCTCAGCGCAGCACTTTGTACCGGTACACCGAGCACCGGCACCAGCGTTTTCGCCGCCAGCATGCCCGGCAAATGCGCCGCGCCGCCAGCGCCTGCGATGATCACATCAAAACCGTTGGCGGACGCCTGTTCAGCAAAGGTGAATAATTTGTCCGGCGTGCGGTGAGCGGAGACGATATCGACATGGAAAGGAATATTCAGCGTTGTGAGCACTTCGGCGGCGAACTGCATGGTCGCCCAGTCACTTTTAGACCCCATAACGATGGCGATTTTTGCCGGGGTAACGTTGGATGACATGTCTGTATAGCTCCTGTGATTCGGATGTAAAGCGTGCGAGGGCGCAAATGATATCACGCTCATGAAGCAAGGAAAACGGTTGCGTAGCCGGAATACGGTGCATTTTTGATGAGAAGTGCGCGGCACATTTGTATAATCTCCGCCACGAAACTCTCCGCTATCCCTACGGGAAACTGAACTATGACGCAGGCTTTACTGGCACCGATTTACGATTTTCTTCACTGTGAAACACCGGCTCTCTGGGTGGATGTTGCGCTGGAAAATCAGACGGTATTGCTGATTGACCACGCCAACTGTGAAAAAAAAGCGGCGGCCACGGCCATGAGCCTGATGACGAAATATCTGGATCGCACCGAACTGTTGTTTTGTGCGGCGCGTCTGGCCCGCGAGGAACTTCACCACTTTGAGCAGGTGGTGGAAATCATGCAAAAGCGCAATATCGCTTACACCCAGCTCTCGCCGTCGCGCTACGCCAGCGGCATGATTAAGCACACCCGCCATCATGATGATCTGAATATTCTGGTGGACCGGCTGATTATCGGGGCGTATATCGAAGCCCGTTCCTGCGAGCGTTTCGCCAAGATAGCGCCGTATCTGGATGAAACGCTGTCGCGTTTTTATACGTCGCTGCTGCGCTCAGAATCGCGGCATTTTGCCGATTATCTGGCGCTGGCGGAACAGTATGCGGGAACGGATATCAGTGAGCGCGTGGAGGAGTTTGGCCGAATTGAAGCGGAACTTATACTGTCGCCGGATGAGCAATTCCGCTTCCACTCCGGCGTACCCGTCATACTTTGAGCTGCTTCAAATTATTTAGGATAGTGATCGGATGACTTAAAACGGGAAGCTGATCAGTTCCACGTTATCGGCGGTGACTTTCACCATTGAGCCTTCTTCGTGCCATGCGCCTAATACCACGCGGTGGCCGGTTTTATTTTCCAAACGCACATCATGAACCGCCGGGCGGTGAGTGTGTCCGTGGATCATCCATTCGACGCCAGCCGCCTGCATTTCACTGATCACCGCCTGCGGATTCACATCCATAATTTGCAGTGATTTACCCTGATTAGACGCTTTGCTGTTGGCGCGCATTTTCGCGGCAATCGCCAGCCGCCATTTCAGGGGCAGCATCAGGAATAATTTCTGGATCAGCGGGTTGTGAACTTTTTTACGGAAATTCTGGTAGGCAATGTCATCGGTGCACAGCGTGTCACCGTGCAGGATCAGCACGCGGCGGCCATAAAGCTCGAGAACTTTTTTCTCTGGCAGCAGCGTCATCAGGCTTTCACGCGCAAAACGTCTGCCGAGCAGAAAATCGCGGTTACCGTGGATGAAAAAGCAAGGAACGCCTTGCTGGCGGAGGTAGTTTAACGCCGCAGCGATTTCTGCGTGTAACGGTTCCGGGTCATCGTCACCAATCCAGGCTTCGAATAAATCCCCGAGAATGTACAGCGCATCAGCCTGCGGCGCATCTTCGCGAAGAAAACGCAGAAAACCGGCAGTGATTGCCGGTTCCTGTGCGCAAAGATGGATATCTGCGATAAAAAACGTGGTCATCCCGACGCTTATTATTCGCTGATAGTGACGCTTTTGATCACAACATCTTCTTTTGGAACGTCCTGGTGCATACCGCTGCGGCCGGTTTTCACGGCTTTGATTGCGTCAACCACGTCCTGACCTTCAACCACTTCTGCAAATACGCAGTAACCCCAACCCTGCGCATTTTTGCCGCTGTGGTTCAGGAAATCGTTGTCAGTGACGTTGATGAAGAACTGTGCAGTCGCAGAATGCGGGTCATTGGTACGTGCCATTGCCAGCGTGCCTTTGGTGTTTTTCAGGCCGTTATCCGCTTCGTTTTGAATCTGCGCGTCGGTGTTTTTCTGGTTCATACCTGGCTCAAAACCGCCGCCCTGGATCATGAAACCGTTAATCACACGGTGGAAAATTGTGTTGTCGTAGAAGCCTTTACGGCAATAGTTCAGGAAGTTTTCAACCGTGGCTGGCGCTTTGTCAGCGAAGGTTTTAATGACGATGTCGCCGTGGTTGGTGTGGAAAGTGACCATATTTATCATCCTGCTAATGTTAATGTGTGCTCTTTGTCAGAGCGGCTACTATAGCCTTTTCTTATACCATAACTCAAAAGTTGCCGTCAGCACTGGCTTTGTGATGACTAAAGCCCGTCCGGCGGCCTTATGCCGTTTCGGTAAAGCTATTTTCGTTATATTATGAGCCTTAGTGACGCCGAAAGGCGCCAACGTCATTTTCTAAGCCCAACACACGGAATAGCCTGATGCTGAAGATTTTTAATACCCTGAGTCGCCAAAAAGAGGAATTCAAGCCAATTCATGCCGGTAAAGTCGGGATGTACGTGTGTGGGATCACTGTTTACGACTTGTGTCACATTGGCCACGGGCGCACCTTTGTGTCTTTCGACGTGGTATCGCGTTACCTGCGTTATCTCGGTTATGACCTGAAATATGTGCGTAACATCACCGACATTGACGACAAAATCATTAAACGTGCCGCTGAAAATGGCGAGGACTACGATGCATTGACTGAGCGGATGATCGCAGAAATGCATAAAGATTTCGCTTCACTGAATATTAAAAAACCGGATGCGGAGCCGCGTGCGACGAAACACATTCTTGAGATTATCGACATCGTTCAGAAATTATTAGATCGTGGTCACGCCTACGTTGCTAGTAATGGTGACGTAATGTTCTCAGTGGAAAGTGACCCGGAGTACGGTTTGCTGTCCCGTCAGGATTTGGATCAGCTTCAGGCCGGTGCACGCGTGGAAGTAGAGGCCAACGTCAAACGAAACCCGATGGATTTCGTTCTATGGAAAAAGTCGAAAGAAAATGAGCCTGCTTGGGAAGCCTTGTGGGGTGCCGGTCGCCCAGGCTGGCATATTGAATGTTCGGCAATGAATTGCAAAGAGCTTGGACATCATTTTGATATTCACGGCGGCGGTTCTGACCTGATGTTCCCGCACCACGAAAACGAAATCGCGCAATCAAGCTGCGCGCATGACGGCCCGTATGTGAATACCTGGATGCACTCCGGCATGGTCATGATTGACCGTGAGAAAATGTCCAAATCGCTGGATAACTTCTTCACCGTGCGCGACGTGCTGAAATATTACGACGCCGAAAGCGTGCGTTACTTCCTGATGTCCGGCCACTATCGCAGCCAGCTGAACTACAGCGAAGAAAACCTGAAACTGGCACGTACCTCGATGGAACGTCTGTACACCGCACTGCGCGGCACAGATGCCAGCGCAACGCCAGCCGGTGGTGACGCGTTCGTGGCCCGTTTCCGCGCGGCGATGGACGACGATTTCAACACGCCGGAAGCGTATTCCGTGCTGTTTGATATGGCGCGTGACATCAACCGTCTGAAAGCCGAAGACCTGTCTGCGGCAAACGGTCTGGCCGCTGAGCTGCGCCAGCTGGCGGGCGTTCTGGGGCTTCTGGAGCAAGATCCTGAGCAGTTCCTGAAATCCGGTGCGCAGGCGGATAACGACGACGAAGTGGCTGAAATCGAAGCGCTGATCAAACAACGTAACGACGCCCGTGCCAGCAAAGACTGGGGCATGGCAGATAAGGCGCGTGACCGTCTGAATGAAATGGGTATTGTTCTGGAAGATGGGGCTAACGGAACCACCTGGCGCCGAAAGTAATCTCCTTCATACTTTTGATTTCAAAGCCTCCTTTCCGGAGGCTTTTTTATGAGGATCGCCTTGTGACAAAAACGCATCTGGCTTATCAGCCGCCGTACGACTGGCAGTGGATGACCGCTTTTCTTGGCGCACGCGCCTTGCAGGGCGTCGAGCAGCAGGACGGTGAGTTTTACCAGCGCACGCTGGCCGTCATGCACAACGGAAAGCGGCTGACCGGCTGGTTGCGGCTGCGTCCGTTACCGGAGCAAAACGTTGTCGAGCTGGAGGTTTCGCCTTCGCTGGAGCCAGTTTCCGAAAATGTCGCGCAGCAGGTGCGTCGGTTGCTGGATCTCGACGCGCAACCGGACGCAATTGCGCAAGGTTTAGGGCGGCTTGCCGAAAACTCGCCAGGCCTGCGTTTGCCGGGCTGCGTTAACCGGTTTGAACTGACGGTCAGGGCGATCCTCGGACAACTGGTCAGCGTGAAAATGGCGGCGACGTTAGCCACCCGTCTGACCGAAAAGTGGGGTGAGCCGGTCACCACGCCCTTTCCGGCGCTGACGCACCTTTTCCCCTCCCCGGCGCGTGTGGCGCAACTGACCGTGGAGGATTTACGCGGAATTGGCGTTCAGGCGAAGCGCGCCGCATGCCTGATTGGCATTGCGCAGGCGGTGGAAGCGGGGCGTTTGCCGCTCGATGACATGAAAAATGTGCAGGACGGCGTAAAACAATTGCTCGCGATGCCGGGGATTGGCAGCTGGACGGCGAGTTATGTCGCGATGCGCGCCTGGTCTGCGCCGGATGTTTTTCTGGGCGGGGATTATCTGATTAAGCAGCGATTTCCCGGAATGACGCCGGGGAAAATCGCCCGTTATGCCGAGGTTTGGAAACCGTGGCGCACGTATGCCACGTTGCATTTATGGTTTAACAATGACTGGCAGCCTGATTTGCCCTGACCGTCAGTTTGCCCTTAACGCGAAAGTTATTCCGTACCGTTTTGTGGCGGTTTCGGCGCGTGGGCGGTTGCGGTTTTCTGATCTGCTTCATATTTGAAAACCTGCCCGCGCCCGTTACGTTTGGCGGTATAACAAGCCATATCGGCCTGCGCCATAAATTCGCTGGCGCTCACATACGGATTGCAAATTTGCGTCAGCCCGGCGCTGGCACCAATGCGGTACATTTTCCCTTCCCACACAAACGGATACGCGTTGATCTTATCCACCAGTTGCTGAACCGTGATGAGTCCCAGTTCCATCGGACAATCAAACAGGATCAGCGCAAACTCATCGCCACCCAGACGGGCGAGACGATCGCTGTTGCGGATGTGCTCCTGCATCAGCGTACTCAGCTGGCACAACAACTCATCTCCTGCTGCGTGACCGGCGCTGTCGTTAATGGCCTTAAAGCGGTCGAGGTCGATAAACGCCAGAGTGTGAACCTGATGACGCGTTGCCGTCAGGTTCAGCGCTTTTTTCAAGCTTGATTCAAAACTGCCGCGGTTCGCCAGCCCGGTCAGTAAATCATGGGACGCGCTGTAGCTGAGTTTACGCATCAGTTCGCGGGATTTACTGACGTCCTGAAGCACCAGCACGATACCGATCGGTTCATCTTTTAGCGTGCGTAGCGGGGAAACCGCTAACTGAACATCGAACAAACCGGTGTCATGACCGTGCAGCACCAAAGACCGTTCGACGGAAGAGTGCAGATTCTCGTTAATATCGAACTGCATCAGGTTGTCGATCATCGGCCCGTCAGGCCCTTTACTGATCAGGACGATACGGTTGACCGGTTGTCCCTGCGCCTGTTGTTCTGTCCAGCCGGTCATTTTTTCCGCCACCGGGTTCATGAACGTAATATTCATATTGCGGTCAGTGGAAATCACGGCTTCGTTGATCGAATTCAGGGTAATGTGCAGCAGTTCTTTTTCTTCGTGCAGCGCTTCTGACAGCCGTTTGTTGGTCATTTCTGTGTGCTTGAGTTCGTTAATATCCTCTACCTGAGAAATGAAATACAACGGGTTGTGATGCTCATCACGCACGAGTGACACCGCCAGCAACGCCCAGACGATTTCACCGTTGCGGCGTAAATAGCGTTTTTCCATGGTGTAGCTTTGGATTTCATCGTCCAGCAACTGTTGGAACAGCGTGAGGTCTTTGCCCAAATCTTCCTGATAGGTGATTTCCTGGAACGTCAGCGTGGTCAGATATTCCGCCTCATAACCCAGCAAATTGCACAGCGCCTTGTTGACCTGCAGCAGTTTTCCCTGCGGGGAAACCAGCGTCATCCCGATGGCGGAATATTCCATGGCATTGCGGAAACGGTTTTCGCTCTGGGTTATATGCGATTTCTCGGTGCGCAGGGCATGCATCGCCATTGCCATCGCGTTAGCGGGCATCAGGATCAGCAGCAGTGGCAGGAAAATTAACCCCTGAGGGATCTGCACCGTTGTATGGGGCTGTACGGTGATTATCCCGCTGGTATGCAGCAGGGCGATCATCAGTGTCATCGACAGGAAAATAATAAAGGCTTCAATGCGCGGCAAACGGATGGCGCACCACAGCAGGGGGATTGTGATGAAGGCGAAAGTATAGGGCAGCCATTTCAGTGCCAGAAAACCGGCGATCAGCGTCAAAATAAGGGTCAGGACCAGTTCGAAGAACCGTTTTGACGTGAGGTTTTTGGTGAAGTAATCCCGCTGATAAATCAGCCCCAGTGGTGTGAGTGCCAGAATCGCCACCGCCTCAGACATAAACCAGGTGGCAAACCGGCTTTGCAGTTCTGCCGGTGAATGGATATGCATAATAAACAGCATCATGATCACCGAACTGACCAGCGGGCAGAAAACCACGGCAATCAGCAGAAACTTCACCCAGGAACTCAGACCGGAAAGCGGATCCTGCTGCGGCAACATCCGGCGCAAAAATGTCGCGCACAGAGAGGCCTCGATAAGATTATTAACCAAATAAGGCAGATAACGCGGGGGTGGGGTGCCCATCACCGCGTGGGCGGCAGCTATCCCCAGTGCAGCGGCGCATAGCAACGGCAGCCACTGGCGAAAATGATGATGGAACAGGACCGGAATCAGTAACGCCGTCGGCAGCCATAAGCCCGCAAGGTTGGACTGCCTCTGAATAATGTTCATGCAGGCAAGCGCCAGAAGGCAAATAGAGACGCCTAAAAGCAGAGGGGCTTTCCAGTCTGCCTTGTGAACAATGAGAGAAGGCGGTGTACTTCTTTCCACGATGAAAACCCTTTTCTGACCGGCGGCGAATGACAAACAAATACGATGATGTCTGTTTTTCTATTTTTAACGTATCGCCGCGCGCATGACGGCATGTTACCAGTATCGGAAAATCACAATGAATTATTAATATAAATTCTACATTACGTTGTAATAGATGACGAATATTCCGGCCCGAAAGCCGGAAAGTGTGCGTCAAAGCAGGAAAATAGTGGCAAGGCCCAGAAAGATAAAGAAACCACCGGTATCAGTCAGCGCGGTGATCATCACGCTCGCACCTACCGCCGGGTCTCGCCCAAGCCTGACCATGGTCAGGGGAATGATCACTCCCATCAGCGCGGCAAGCAGCAGATTAAGGACCATCGCCAGCGTCATGACCGCGCCCATTTGCCAGTCGCTGTAAAGCAACCAGGTGACGACGCCCATCAGCCCGCCCCAGACCAGACCGTTAATCAGCGCAACGCCTAGCTCCCTGAACATCAGAAATTTCAGGTTGCCCAACTGCACATGGTGCAGCGCCAGCCCGCGAACAATCATGGTAATCGTCTGGTTGCCGGTGTTGCCGCCAATCCCCGCAACAATCGGCATCAGCGCGGCAAGGGCAACCAGCTGCGAAATGGTGTGTTCAAATAAGCCGATCACGCGTGAGGCAATAAACGCGGTACAAAGATTGATGGCCAGCCACGCCCAGCGGTTTCGCACGGCTTTGCTGACAGGCGAAAACACATCTTCTTCCGGGCTCAGGCCGCCCATACGGCGCAGATTGCTGTCGGTGTCGTTATTCACGAAATCGACAATTTCCTCAACGGCCAGACGCCCCATCAGTTTGCCTTTTTTATCCACCACCGGCGCGGTAATCAGGTCATAACGTTCAAACGCGCTGGCCGCGTCTTCGGCTTTGTCTTCCGGTTCAAAGCTGGTGAAGTCGGTGATCATGACGTCAGAAACTGGCGTATGCGGCGGATTCAGCAAAATAGTGGTCAGCGGAAGTTCGCCGAGTAACGTATTTTTCCGGTCGGTAATGAATAACTTATCCGTCGCCTGCGGGATAGTTTTACGCAGCCGAAGAAAGCGCTGCACGGTACCCAGTGTGACCTCCGGGCGGACGCTCAGCAGCTCAAAATCCATGATACGGCCCACGCATTCCTTGCTGAATTTCATGACCTCGCGGACTCTTTCGCGCTGGCGCGGATCGAGCGATGTCAGAACCCGGCCAATCAGGTCACGCGGGAGGTATTCTGCGAGATAAACTTGATCGTCTACGTCGAGCAGCGACATGGCTTTCAACAGGTCTTTATCGCTCATTTCTTCGATCAGACTGTCCCAGACAGTTTCTGAAACTTCGACCAGCGCTTTACCGCGCGCGGACGGGTCAACCAGACGCCATAGCGCCAGACGTTCACGAATTGGCAAGGCTTCGAGCACGTCGGCGACGTCCGCCGCGTGCAGCTTTTGGACACGCGCACTGAGTTCAGCGGTGTTATCCATCAGCATGGCACGCGTTTTGTCGTCGATCTCCGGGTTTTCGCCCAGAATACTCTCAGCCAGGTGGTCTGTATTTAGAAGGAGATCGAGGATCCTGCTGCGGCTTTCCGCCAGCTTTTGGCCGTAATTCTTAGGTTTTTCGGCAGACATTCGAGATCCTTATTCCTTGAAGTAGCGGCAACTTTTCAGCGTGCCGGTACATGTTTTATCGGGTGTCTGATCGGGTCTGACTTCGGCGGGCGTTTCGGTCTGTTTTTGGGTCTGATGATGCGAATACGCGCCGATTGCGGAGTAGACGAGACGCCCTAACAAAATAATGAAGCTTATCGATAAAACGATTTTCGTCATCTTGATGTTGGATTTTCGAGACATAGTTATGATCGCTTAAGTGGATCCAGGCTCCGGTGACGGGAAAGAAAGAAGATAAATGATAATATTTACAATATATAACAGAATTAAACGGGCAACCAGATAATCGGAAAAAGTGAAAACCAATGTTTTAAGATGACGGGATGTGTAGCTACTGCGCCAGAATTTCTTTTTTTTTCATAATCCTAATTAAAATAATATTTTTCGTTTCATTCATCGCGTGATTAATTTGTTTTGGATGTTTTTTAGCGAAATTCGTAAAGATTCTGTTTAATGATCTGCATCAAAGGATTTAAGATAAGTCGCATTAGAATCCAGCCATATTTTAAATACCTGCGACCTGCTTTCGTCCGCTGTATTCTTTTCTTCCGCACTTTTCTGTTCTGTGAAATGACATTTTTACAACGATACTTGAGAGCGGAGCTGTCGCCACTGTTGCCGGACAGCCTGACGTCGGTTACACCTTAACTCATTCACTGCTGCATGAAGTTCATGCGCAAAACGTAGATGGACTTGATGCATAAAAATTTCTCCTGGAATGACTTGCGCCACAAATGGTGGGGGCTTCCTGTTATTTGCGCGCTGGTTTTAATTCCAGTGACGTCATGGCTTTCGCCAATCATTATGCTGCCCGAAGGCCGTACTTATCTTATCTATATGCCGCTGGCAACATGTGTAGCCTTGTTAATGGTTTTCGACTGGGCGGCTTTTCCCGGCATTGTCCTGGCGCTTTTCCTGCGCTATTACCTGCGGATTGGTTTTGAAATGAGTGTGCTGATGACGGTGATTTATTTCACGTCACTGTTTCTGGCATGGTTAGGGTATCGCTGGCAGGCCGGAAGCCGCTGGTCCGCGCCGCTCGGGCTGATGACGTTGGCACGCGTTCGCGTCAGCTGGCTGCTGATTTTCCTGACCGTATTTTTTATCATTGTGTTGCAGATTGTCGTGGAAAGCGGGCTTTTACCGGGTTATCTGGGCATGGCAACCTCCGAATTCGTAACGCTCAGGACGCTGGTGAATTTTCAGGCGATGATTCTGGGCATCCTGCTTAACTCACACCTCATCTATCTGGTTATCCGGCTGATACGCCAGCCGCGTTATTTCCGCGTATTGCGCATGATGCTGAGAAAACAGCGCGCACCGGGCGTGAAATCTCCCGAAATGGTACTGTGGTTTGCTGTCCTGGCGGTCATGGTGACATTACTGTGTCTGACGGGGCTGAGTGAACCGTTTGCCAAGATTCTGCTCAGTGACTATACGCTGACGCTGCTGTTCCCGGTGCTGTTGTTCGGCGCACTGCGCTACGGATACTACTTCATCAGTATCGTGTGGACGATTACGCTCACCATTTTATTTAATAACTATCAGGGGTTTATCTCCGATCACGGGTTTATCCATAACCTGGTCTTTGTTTCAGCGTTGATGCTGGTTTATACCGTGACGCTGCTGCTGATGTCGGTAATTTCTTCCCGTCAGCGGCTGCTGATGAAAAAATTCAGTGCTGCTGCATTACATGATCCGGTGTTTGGCCTGCCGAACTTGCGTGCGTTTAACCGCGATTTAGCCCGGTTCCCGCGTTCAATGCTGTGTTTCATCCGCGTTTCGGACATGGATGTGCTGAGCCGCAACTACGGTATGCAATTGCGTATCCAGTTCAAACAGCAACTGGCAATGGGACTGAACCCTTATCTTCAGAACGGTGAGCGGGTTTACCATCTGCCGGGATATGATCTGGTTCTGCGCTTAAATTGCGAAGAAGCTGATACAAAACTTCAGAATCTGCATGACTATCTGGAAGATTTCAGGCTGATCTGGAACGGACTGCCGCTGCATCCCAATATCGGTTTATCGTATTGCACCGTTTACTCGCCGGTTGAGCATTTGCCGATATTACTGGGCGAACTCAGTGGTATCGCAGAAGTTTCCCTGACCACCGGGCAGCCTGAATCCAACAAGAGCGACCACAGCCAGGTACAACTGGAGATCAAAGAGAAAGTCGATATGCTGCATAAAATCCAGCGCGCGCTCGATGACAACCGTTTTGTACTGATGGCGCAGCCGATACTCGGCGTGCGCGGTGACAGCTATCATGAAATTCTTCTGCGCCTGTTTGACGGTGAACAGGAGTCGCTGGTGACACCGGATAAATTCCTGCCTGTTGTGCATGAATTCGGTCTTTCTTATCAGATGGATATTTGGGTTTTGCGGCATACGTTGATGTTTATAAATCAAAATCGCACGCGCCTTCCCAGCCTGCGTTTTGCTGTAAACTTTACGCCTTCTACGTTGTGTCGCCCGACGTTTACACGTGATTTTAAAACGCTGATGCTGGAATACGAGGTCGAACCGTACCAGATTGTGTTAGAGGTCACGGAGTCGCATTTATTGCAGAACATGAAATACGCGGATTATGCCATGCGCGAACTGCGTTCCTACGGCTGCCGGATTGCCATTGACGACTTCGGTACCGGTTACGCCAGTTATGGCCGCCTCAAGGCGATTCAGGCCGATATCCTTAAAATTGACGGCAGCTTTGTACGTAATATGCTGACGGATCCGCTGGACGGTTACATCGTCCAGTCAATTTGTCAGGTGGCCCGGATGAAACATCTGTCGATTGTGGCGGAATATGTGGAAACCGAAGAACAAAAAGCAGCGCTGCATGCGCTGGGCGTGGATTATATGCAGGGATATCTGGTAGGTAAACCCCAGCCTCTGGCGACATTGCTGGAATTTCCAAAAAGCTGATTACGCAGAATATTGAAAAGTAAAAAGCCCTCTGAGCAGAAAATGTCAGAGGGCTTTTTGATTCAGACGGCTTTATTTTTTAGAAGGCTCAGCGTCTTCTTCTTCAAGCATCAGTTTCCAGCCTGTCACATCATTCCAGTAGCTTTGTTCGCGTTCGAAATCGAGCTGAACCAGGTTGTTCTGCGCCAGATATCCGGCGGGGAAACGCAGCGTCCAGTGATTATCATCGGTCGACAAGCGCAGGGATTCCGGTGTGGTCGTCGACTGCCGCTGATTGTTGAGTAACGCACCCAGGCGCAACAGCTGAATCAACGGAATGTAATGCTTCTTCTTAAACAAATTCAGGCGCGGCAGTTCTTCGAGCTTGATGGCTTTACGGTGGTAACGCACCAGCGTGGCCAGCAGTGTTTGCTGTTCCTGATTAAAGCCCGGCAAATTGGTATTTTGCAGGATATAAGAAGAGTGCTTGTGCATACCGGTATGATTAATGCTCAGGCCCACTTCATGCAACATGGCGCTGAATTTGAGCAGAGATTCCAACTGCGGCTGTACCAGTTTGGTATTTTGCGCCAGCCATTGGGCATACAACTGTTCGGTGGTTTCCAGCACGCGGCGCGCCTGTTCCCGGTCGATATTGTAATGTTCTGCCAGACTTTTGGCCGTGCGGGTACGGATATCCTGATGGCGAAAACGACCCTCCATTTCATATAGCACGCCTTCACGCAGCGCACCGTCGGAAAGACGTAATTCTTTCACCGCCAGCGCATCGAATACCCCACGAAGAATCGCCAGACCGGGGACGAAGACCGACTTGCGATCTTCTGATAAACCCGGAAGATCCAGCGCGCTGAAATTCTTGAAGTTCAGCACCGCTTCGGTCAGCATTTCCAGCCGTTCAGGGGTGAGCAGACCGTCTTTCTCACCCATTTCAACCAGCACTTCATGAGCCGCTTTGATGCTGCCTGACGCGCCCAGCGCATACTGCCAGCCTTGCAGACGATACTGCCACGCCAGCGTTTCCAGCTTCTGGGCGGCTGCGAGTTGCGCACGTTTGAAATTGCTGCGGCTGATTTCGCCTCCGGGGAAAAACATCTGTGCAAAACTGACGCAGCCCATACGGCGGCTTTCGGCCAGCAACGGCTCAAAATCTTCACCGATGACCAGTTCAGTTGAACCGCCGCCAATATCGACCACCAGCTTGCGGCCTTTTTCCGGCTGCGTGTGCTCAACGCCCATAAAAATCAGACGCGCTTCTTCCTGACCGGAAATAATTTCAATCGGATAAGGGATCACTTGGGCGGCGCGCTTGAGGAATTCCTCTGCATTCACCGCCTGACGTAACGTGTGGGTTCCCACGATAGTGACGTTATTTTCCGGAAAACCCTGCAGGCGTTCAGCGAATAAAGCCAGGCAATCCAGCCCGCGTTGAATGGCTTCTTCACTGAGCACATTTTTATTGTCGAGGCCATCAGCCAGGTGAACGCGTTGTTTCAGGCGTCCCAGCACCTGCAATGCGCCGTTAACGACGCGTGCGATCACCATATGGAAACTGTTCGACCCAAGGTCGATCGCAGCAATTTCCTGTGGCTTGGCATTCAATGGGCTGCTTTTAAGGGGCATAGTCGTGTAACGCTCCAGGGGTTCAGGCTTGCTGACTTTGTTGTTCCAGATCTTTGAGATATTCGTAAATCGCCAGTTGTGCACGTACTTTGCGGCGATTTCCGCGTGGAACATACCGGTTGCTCAGTTCTTTATCAATCACTCTGGCTTTTACCGTGTCGCTGAACAGTAATTCAAGAATGTCCAGAACGCGCTGTTTAAGACGCGGGTCGAGCAGGGCGACAGCCACTTCAATGCGGTAATCGATATTTCGGGTCATCCAGTCGGCAGAAGACAGGTAGACTTTGGTATCTCCACCATTTTCAAAGACATAAACGCGATCATGTTCCAGATAGCGGTCAATGATACTGGTGACCTGAATGTTTTCGCTGAAGCCGGGTAAATTGGGCACCAGTGAACACATGCCGCGGATCAGCAGGCGGATTTTGACGCCGACATTCGACGCGACGTACAGACGATCAATCAGTCCTTTATCCACCAGATTGTTAATCTTCAACGTGATACCGCCCGTTCCGCCGGCCTGCACGTTGGCGATCTCTTTGTCGATCAGCCGGTAAAGCATGTCGCGCGAGTTTTGCGGTGACACCATCAGATGCTCGAAAGATACCGGGCGGTAAGGATTTTCAATAAAGTTGAAGACACGGCGGACTTCGTTGGTGATACGCGCATCGGCGGTCAGCAGCGAATAGTCGGTATAAAGCCGCGCGGTTTTCTCGTTAAAGTTACCCGTCCCAATATGAGCATAGCGGACAATTTCATCGCCTTCGCGACGCGAGATAAGAAAGAGTTTTGCGTGAATTTTCAAACCTGGCGCAGAGAAAATAACGTGAACACCGGCTTCTGTCAGACGTTTCGCCCAGTGAATGTTGGCTTCTTCATCAAATCGCGCCTGCAACTCAACAACAACCGTCACTTTCTTGCCGTTATGCGCGGCGTGAATCATCGATTCAATAATGCGTGAATCTTTCGCTACGCGGTAGATATTGATTTTTATCGATAAAACGTTCGGATCAAACGATGCCTGACGCAGCAGTTCCAGAACGTGCTCAAACGTGTGGTACGGGTAATAAAGCAACACGTCCTGTTCGCGAATGGCGGCAAAGCCGTTACGGAATTTATCGAACCACAAATGACGCAGACGTGGCAGCGGGCGGTTGACCAGATTGGCTTTGCCGACATTCGGGAAGCCAATGAAATCTTTGAAATTATGGTAACGGCCACCGGCGATCACCGAATCGTAGTTGGAGATGCCGAGTTTTCCGCGCAGTAATTCCACCATTTCATCCGGCATGTCGCGCTGATAAACAAAACGTACCGGCTCAGCGGTCAGGCGCTGTTTCAGGCTCGAAGACATTAATTCCAGCAGGCTCGATTCCATTTCCGTGACCAGATCGTATTCGGCGTCTCGGGTCATTTTCATCGAATAGGCATTCAGCGTATCGTAGTCGAAGAAGCCTTTGAAAATGTCATCCAGGCAATAACGCAGAATGTTATCCAACAGGATCATCGGCTTGCGACGGCGTGGTGCTTCCGGCGGAAGGTTAACAAAGCGCGGGACTTTATCGGACGGAATTTCCAGCAGGGCGTAGTGAATCTCTTCGCCACGGATAATTTCTACCGCCAGATAGGTGTAGTCATCTTTGAGGAACTGCACCAGATTGGTGTCATGATTGATAAGAATCGGCGTAATGTGCGGGCGCAACTGATGTCTGAAATACTGACGCAACCAGGCTTGCTGGTTTTCCGACACCTGACGCTCGTTAATCAGGAAAATTTGATTACGTGCCATTTCCAGCAGTAAATCGTTGTAGAGACTGTCAAATTCCTGATCAATGCGCAGTACTTTTGCCTGAATTTTTTTCAGTAAATGACGAGACGCGCCAAGAAAACCCTGCTCCTCACTGATGAGGATCCGCCGTTTCAAATCGGCAAAGCGGACTTTGTAAAACTCATCCAGGTTATTGGAATAAATCCCTAAAAAACGCATCCTTTCGATCAGGGGATTACTTTTGTCTGCCGCTTCCTGCAAGACGCGCTCATTGAAGGACAGCCAGCTTAGTTCTTTCTCGATATAAAGCTTTTCCTGACCCATTTTCACTCCGTTCATTTGGCTTACAACCTGGCCCATACAGGCAAATTTGCCTGAAAACACCACAATTTAGCTCAACGTGATCTTCATGTTGCCCGCGTGTTTCGATGCCGGACGTAACAGGAAGCCTTTTGTGAGAGGGCCTAGTGTCTACTACCAATATTGCGAAAGATTGACAGGAAAGTCCAACACTACAGGGGATGAATTCAGGAGAGTTTCTGCGGAGAGAATAAATGTGGGAAAAAAGCGGGAAAAGCCTTACCGGTGAAGGACATTGTTGCCCTCACCGGTAAGGTATTTATGAGAAATCAGACGGCGCTGGCACCAATCAGAGTTTCAGGTTTAACCTGAACGGGCTTGGTTTTGTATTTCGCCAGGAACTGCGGCTGGAAAATACACATGCGGATGGCACTGCGATATTCGCCGTTCACAAAGAATTCCTGCTTCAGTTCACCTTCAAGTTCGAACCCGAGTTTGCTGTAAATATGAATTGCCTTTTTATTTTCTTTGTCGACGATTAAATACAGCTTATAGAGGTTCAGAACCGAGAAGGCATAATCCATGGCCAGACGGACAGCATCACCGGCAAAGCCTTTGCCCTGATGCTGCGGGTCGATAATTATCTGGAACTCCGCACGGCGGTGAATATGATTAATTTCGACCAGTTCGACTAATCCGACCGGCCCGCCCTGGAATTCAATAATAAAGCGACGCTCGCTTTGGTCATGAATATGTTTGTTATAGAGATCAGTCAGTTCGACGAACGCCTCGTAAGGCTCTTCAAACCAGTAACGCATAATGCTGGCGTTATTATCAAGACGGTGAACAAACGACAGATCATCCTTTTCCAGTGGACGTAATCTGACGCTGTTATTGCTAAACATGGGGTGTTCCTCAAAAAATCAAAAAGCCGTTTTACCTGAGGTAACCTTCGTGAATATAAGATCTGAAACAACCGTGTTTCAGATGAAGGTCGGCGCACAAACGACGTTTAAACGTGCGCCGGGATGGGTATTATATCGGCTGAAATGTAAACAAGTGTCAAATGTCAGGAAATAAAAAACCGGCACGAGGCCGGTTTATAGTGAAATCATCGCGTTTATGCAGATTAATCCGCCGCATAACCCTGTTCAGGCAGTGGATTGTTATCCATTAACGCCTGGCCGTTTTGCAGGGACAGACGTCCGTCAACAAACCAGCTGACTACCAGCGGATAAATGTTGTGCTCCTGCGTCTGAACTCGCGCAACCAGCTCTTCTTCTGTGTCCTCGCTAAACACCGGGACTTTTGCCTGCAAAATGACCGGGCCGCCATCGAGCTGCTCAGTAACAAAATGCACAGATGTGCCGTGTTCAGTATCCTGATTTTCAATCGCCTGACGGTGAGTGTGAAGACCCGGATATTTCGGTAACAGGGAAGGGTGGATGTTGATCATTCGTCCGGCAAAGCGCTGGACGAATTCGGCAGTCAGGATACGCATATAACCCGCCAGCACCACCAGATCAGGTTGGAATGTGTCGATGGCATCAGCCAGTGCGACGTCAAACGCAGCGCGATCTTCGTAGGCTTTCACATCCAGCGCGTGCGCTGGAATGTTAGCGGAACGGGCTCTTTCAAGCCCGTAAGCGGCGGATTTATTACTGAAAACAGCGCAGATTTCAGCGTTGATTCTTCCGTGCTGGCAGGCATCGATCAGGGCCTGTAAATTGCTTCCCTCGCCCGATACCAGAACCACAATCCTTTTCATTTCTATACCTGTTTTCAGTGAGTTGAATTACTGGATGACAACACGTTCAGCGGAGTCAGAGGCTTTAATGTAGCCAATTTTCCACGCTTTTTCGCCATTCTCGTTCAGTAAAGCAATCGCCTGTTCTGCCAGCTCAGCCGGAAGGGCTACCAGCATGCCGACGCCACAGTTGAAGGTACGGTACATTTCGTGTCGGCTGACGTTCCCGGTGGTTTGCAGCCAGGAAAAGACATCCGGCCATTGCCAGCTAGATTCATCAATGATGACCTGAGTGTTTTCCGGCAGAACGCGCGGAATATTTTCCCAGAAGCCGCCGCCGGTCAGGTGGACGATACCGTGCACCTCGACGTTCTCGATCAGGTTCAGGATCGATTTCACGTAAATTTTTGTTGGTGCCAGCAAATGATCGGCCAGAGATTTACCCGCCAGATCGGTGGTTTCCGGATTGGTTTTGCTGACTTCCAGAATTTTGCGTACCAGTGAGTAGCCGTTGGAATGCGGACCACTGGCGGCGAGCCCGATCAGCACGTCGCCGTCTGCGACTTTACTGCCGTCGATAATTTCTGATTTTTCCACCACGCCGACGCAAAAGCCCGCGACGTCGTAATCTTCGCCGTGGTACATCCCCGGCATTTCAGCAGTTTCGCCGCCCACTAACGCACAGCCAGACTGCTTACAGCCTTCTGCAATACCGGTGATCACGCTGGCGGCGGTGTCGACGTCCAGTTTGCCGGTGGCGTAGTAATCGAGGAAGAACAGCGGTTCAGCGCCCTGAACGATCAAGTCGTTGACGCACATCGCGACCAGGTCGATACCGATGGTATCGTGGCGTTTTAAATCCATTGCCAGACGCAGCTTGGTGCCAACGCCGTCGGTACCCGAAACCAGCACGGGTTCACGATATTTTTGCGGCAGCGCGCAGAGAGCACCAAAACCGCCCAATCCACCCATAACTTCCGGGCGACGGGTCTGTTTTACTACACCTTTAATGCGATCTACCAATGCGTTACCGGCATCGATATCTACGCCTGCGTCTTTATAGCTGAGAGAGGTTTTGTCGGTCACTGCGAAGTCCCCACGGCGGTTTGGGTTGGTGGTTGAAGAATAATGCGCGGCAATTCTAACAGCGGAGGCAAACGTTTGCGAGCGCCTTATTCGGATGATGTTTTTGGGCTGTCTATACTCTAACCGAGTTCCTGATGATCCAGATCAGGCTATTTCGTATGGCGTTCAAAAAAAATGGCGTTATAATCTCGCGATTTTTTTTTGCAGCCCAACCACCTTAGGAGAATAAATAATGAAGATCGTCGAGGTGAAACACCCGCTGGTGAAACACAAGCTGGGCCTGATGCGTGAAAACGACATCAGCACGAAACGTTTTCGCGAGCTGGCTTCTGAGGTGGGTAGTCTTCTGACATATGAAGCCACTGCCGATTTAGAAACTGAAAAAGTCACTATCGAAGGCTGGTGTGGTCCGGTTGAAATCGATCAGATCAAGGGCAAGAAAATTACTGTTGTGCCGATCCTGCGTGCCGGTCTGGGCATGATGGAAGGCGTACTGGAACACGTACCAAGCGCGCGTATCAGCGTGGTGGGTGTCTACCGCGATGAAGAAACCCTGAAGCCTGTGCCGTATTTCCAGAAGCTGGTTTCTAACATCGAAGAACGTCTGGCGCTGGTGGTTGACCCGATGCTGGCAACTGGCGGCTCCATGATCGCCACTATCGATCTCCTGAAAAAAGCAGGCTGCCAGAGCATTAAAGTGCTGGTGCTGGTGGCGGCACCGGAAGGGATAGCCGCTCTCGAAGCTGCGCACCCGGACGTCGAGCTTTACACCGCCTCGGTGGATCAGGGGCTCAACGAGAAAGGCTACATCATGCCGGGGCTCGGCGATGCGGGCGATAAGATATTTGGTACCAAGTAAGCAGCAAGCAGCCGACTGAGAAGTCGGCTTTTTTTTGATTTTTTTTTACTCGTCATCATTCACAGAGGATCAATTTATGACCCGTCGTGTCATCGGGGTAAGCGAGCGTCCGCCTTTACTGCAGACAATCCCCCTGAGTTTCCAGCATCTGTTTGCCATGTTTGGTGCCACCGTTCTGGTTCCCATTCTTTTCAAAATTAACCCGGCAACGGTGCTGTTGTTCAATGGCATAGGGACTTTGCTGTATTTATTTGTCTGTAAAGGGAAAATTCCGGCATACCTGGGTTCAAGCTTCGCGTTCATTTCACCGGTGCTGTTGCTGTTGCCGATGGGGTATGAAGTGGCGCTGGGCGGATTTATTGCCTGCGGTCTGTTGTTCTGCCTGGTGGCGCTGATTGTTAAAAAAGCCGGGATTGGCTGGATTAACGTGATGTTCCCGCCTGCGGCGATGGGCGCAATCGTTGCCGTCATCGGTCTCGAGCTGGCCGGTGTGGCCGCCAATATGGCCGGTTTGCTGCCTGCCGACGGCGCGCCGGTGGATTCCACTACCATCATCATCTCTCTGGTGACGCTATCGGTGACCATTCTGGGCTCCGTGCTGTTCCGTGGATTCCTGGCGATTATCCCGATTCTGATTGGCGTGCTGGTAGGCTATGCGCTGTCCTTCTTTATGGGCGTTGTGGATGTTTCTGCGATTGCAAGCGCGCACTGGTTTGCTCTGCCAACCTTCTACACACCGCGTTTCGAATGGGTCGCGATCCTGACCATTTTGCCTGCGGCGCTGGTGGTTATTGCCGAGCACGTCGGGCATCTAGTCGTGACGGCGAACATTGTGAAGAAAGATTTACTGCGTGATCCGGGCCTGCACCGTTCCATGCTGGCAAACGGCCTGTCTACAGTGTTATCCGGTTTCTTCGGTTCTACGCCAAATACCACTTACGGCGAAAACATCGGCGTGATGGCGATCACCAAGGTTTACAGCACCTGGGTTATTGGCGGCGCCGCGATTCTGGCGATCCTGCTTTCCTGTATCGGGAAACTGGCTGCGGCGATCCAGGCGGTTCCGGTTCCGGTGATGGGCGGCGTTTCCCTGCTGTTGTACGGCGTAATTGGCGCATCCGGTATCCGCGTGCTGATTGAATCTAAAGTGGATTACAACAAAGCGCAGAACCTGATTTTGACTGCGGTGATCCTGATCATCGGCGTCAGCGGCGCGAAGATCCACGTCGGTGCGGCGGAGCTGAAAGGCATGGCACTGGCGACGATCGTCGGTATTTTCCTGAGCCTGTTGTTCAAAGTGATCGAGATTTTCCGTGGTGAAGAACAGATCATTGATGTCGAAGACGAGCGGGAAAATCCGCCGGTCTGACGGTGATCCCTCCTGACCGGTTTGCCTGCGCGCAACCGGTCAGGTGTTCGGATCGCAAGCGGTTGCACCTGGCATAGTTCATTTCACCGCGGATCCTTGCTAGAATTCGGCAGTTCCTTTTATTGACGTGACAACATCTGCGGCCTTCATGCCGCTTTGTTTGAGGTGCTTCTGAATACGCCGGCACAGCTTTCCCTGCCACTTTATCTGCCCGATGATGAAACGTTTGCCAGTTTTTATCCGGGAGAAAACTCTTCTCTGCTTTCTGCGATTCAGACCGCATTGCATCAGGAACACGGCACGTATATCTATTTCTGGTCCCGCGAAGGCGGCGGCCGCAGCCATCTTTTACACGCAGCCTGCGCCGAATTATCGCAACGTGGTGAAGCCGTGGGTTATGTGCCATTAGACAAGCGCGCGTATTTCGTTCCCGAAGTTCTGGACGGCATGGAGCATCTGGCGCTGGTTTGCATTGATAATATCGAAGGGATTGCCGGGGATGATGAATGGGAAGCGGCCGTTTTCCATCTCTATAACCGCATTCTTGAAACCGGTCGCACGCGTCTGTTTATTACCGGCGATCGTCCTCCGCGCCAGCTGAATCTCAGCCTGCCGGATCTGGCTTCTCGCCTCGACTGGGGCCAAATTTACAAACTTCAGCCACTCTCCGATGAAGAAAAACTTCAGGCATTACAGCTGCGCGCTAAACTGCGCGGGTTTGAATTACCGGAAGATGTGGGTCGTTTCCTGTTAAAACGTCTGGATCGCGAAATGCGGACGTTGTTTATGACGTTAGATCAGCTGGATCGTGCGTCGATAAACGCGCAGCGAAAACTTACGATCCCGTTTGTGAAAGAAATTCTGGGGCTGTAAACCTGAGAAGATCCGGGCTCGTGTGACGAACCCGAATTTGACGCGGGGGATTACAAAATGGCTTTCACCTGTTCCGGCGGTCTGCCTAAACGTGCTTTGCCGTTGGCAATAACGATCGGACGTTCAATCAGTTTCGGGTTTTCTACCATCGCCTGTAAGAGCTGGGCTTCACTCAGGCTTTCATCGCCAAGATTCAGTGTCTTATAAATCTCTTCGCCTTTGCGGATCAGCTCACGTGCAGAACTGAAACCCAGCTTTTTCAGCAAATCTTGCAACGTTTCAACAGACGGAGGCGTGTCCAGATACAGGATGACGTCCGGCGTAATGCCTTCATCTTCCAGTAATTTCAACGTTTCCCGGCTCTTTGAGCAGCGCGGATTGTGGTAAATCGTAACTTCACCTGACATAACTTTCTCCCTCACAGATTCTGACATCAGCCTTTCTGATACTGACGGAAACGCCCCTGTAACTGGCGGAGCTGATCAATGCGTGCGTCGTAACGGGCCTGCTCGAGGCTGCCTAATTTTTGCAATGCGCTGGCGTTACTCAGCATTTCAATCGCCTGATCCAGACGCCCGACCAGCGCCATACTTTCAGCGCGGGCGGCCAGTTCCTGCGCACGCAAGCCTTGCGCAGCGGCGGCCTGAGACAATAAATCCCAGCCATTCGGATCGCCCGGATAATTGAACGTATAACGGTTCAGGATTTTCATGGCGTTCGCCGGTTTCGCGCCTTCCAGATAGGCATTCGCCAGGTTCAGCTGTAAAACGGGGTTGGAACTGGTGGCCGCACCGGCCTGCTCCAGACGAGCGATAGCCTGCGGAGCGCGTTTGCTGTCGATATCATTATCGGTGGATAAGTCGAGCAACCATTCGTTGCCCGGATAAGTGGCCAGCAGCGGCTCAAGTACGGCGCGCGCCTGATCGAATTTCTTTGCTTTGTAGAGTTGTAAAGCATGGCCGTATTTCGCCGCCAGTTGTTCGCGAATATTACCGTTACCCAGCTTTTGCAGATAATCATCGGTCAGCGGATAACTTTCAGAGCCGTACATGCCGAGGATACGCACTTTTGCCATCACGTAATCCTGAGACGATTGCACAAACAGGTGCGGCATCTGGTTGGCGCGGTTACGGATATCGGCGAGACGGCTGTCAGGCAGCGGGTGCGTCAGCAGCATTTCCGGCGGGCGGGTCGAGTAACTGGCCTGATCGGCGAGCTTTTGCAGGAAAGCAGGCATCGCCTGCGGGTCAAAGCCGGAGCGTTGCAACACCTGAATCCCGATGCGGTCGGCTTCCTGTTCGTTGGCCTGCGTAAAACTGATCATCCCCTGCGCCGTCCCGGCAAGTGTGCCGGTCAGTGCCGCCATCCCCATTTGCGGGCTGGCCATCGCCAGCAGAATCGACCCGAGCGCACCGACCCACGTCAGCGGCGCGTTACGCTGCTGATCTTCCATCGCACGCGCCAGATGGCGCTGCGTAACGTGAGAAATTTCGTGCGCCATGACGGAAGCCAGCTGGCTTTCGTTATCGGTATAACGGAACAGCGAGGAGTGAAGTACCACGTTGCCGCCAAAGAAGGCAAAGGCGTTCAGCTCATCGTTATTGACGATAAAGAAATGGAAAGGGGTGCGGACGGAATATGCGTGGGCGACCAGACGTTGTCCCAGCGCATTAATATATTGATTCAGCAACGGATCGTTTATCAGCGGGGTGCTGGCGCGCATCTGACGGACGTAAAAATCGCCCATCTGCAATTCCTGATTAATGCTGAGCGTCCCGCCCGCCGTGGTGCCGATGTCGGGAAGCTGATCGCTCGTCGCCGGGGCGGAAGCCGAACGGGTATTTTGGGATGAAGAACCAACGGGCGTCGACCAGAATGAACTGTCGTCGGCTCCTGCGGGGAGGACTGTGCCAGTAAACAGGCTGCCCAGGCACAAAGCGATCACCGTTTTTTTCAACCGCATAACCATAAACATTTGCTTCCCAATAAGTTAACCGCGATGCCGATAAGCATTAAGAGCCTTTCGTCCATGAACTGTTGGCCACATTGTTATTTTGTGACGCTTTTCTTTCCGCTGCTCTCTATAGTAGCTATCCTCGTGAGAGTTTAAAACACTCCGCAGCGACAGTTGTGTGACAAAGAGATATGAAGATAGTTAATTGTGTCTGAGCGCGCAGGGAACAAACAGCGCAAACCCGCCAGACCCGGAATTTACAGGAGTGTTCCCACGATGTTGGACATGTTATTGCAATGGTATCGCCGCCGCTTTACGGACCCGCAGGCTATCGCGCTGCTGGCTATTCTGGTGGCGGGTTTCTGTATTCTTTATTTTCTTAACGGCATTCTGGCACCGCTTTTAGTGGCGATTGTGCTGGCGTATTTACTGGAGTGGCCGACGGTGCGGCTGCAACACATCGGGCTTTCGCGCACCCTGGCCGTCAGTGTGGTGCTGATTATTTTCGCCGGTATTTTACTGCTCGGCATGTTTGTGGTTGCGCCGGTGACCTGGCAGCAGGGCGTCAATTTTCTGGCCGATTTACCGAGTATGCTTAACCGTTTTTACGATTTTGCCGCTACCTTGCCCAAACGTTATCCGGCGCTGGTGGATGCGGGCATCATCGATATGATGGCCGAAAATCTGCGCAGCAAGCTTTCAGGGCTGGGTGAATCGGTGGTGAAATATTCGCTGGCGTCGCTGGTCGGATTACTGACGCTGGCGATTTACCTGATTCTGGTGCCAATGATGGTGTTTTTCTTGCTCAAGGATAAAGAGCAGATGCTCAACGCCGTTCGGCGTATTTTGCCACGCGATCGCGGTCTGGCCGGGCAGGTGTGGGCAGAGATGAATCAGCAGGTCACCAACTACATTCGCGGAAAAGTGCTGGAAATGATCATCGTCGGTGTCGCGACCTACCTGGTGTTCTGGGTCATGGATCTGCGTTATTCGTTGCTGCTTGCTGTGCTGGTCGGGATTTCGGTGCTAATCCCCTACATCGGTGCGATGCTTGTGACCATTCCGGTGGTGATTGTCGCGATGTTCCAATGGGGGCTTGGTGCGGATTTCTGGACGCTGATTGTGGCGTATCTGGTGGTTCAGGGGGTAGACGGCAACGTTATCGTGCCGCTCCTGTTCTCGGAGGCGGTCAACCTGCACCCGCTGGTGATCATTCTCTCAGTCGTGGTTTTCGGCGGGCTATGGGGTTTCTGGGGCGTCTTTTTCGCGATACCGCTGGCAACGCTGGTCAAAGCCGTGGTTCACGTCTGGCCGGATGAATCCTTAAACGAAACCGTCTAGACGGTCTGTGAATTTCGGTTAAGAAGTAATAAAAAAAAGCGCGTCTGCGCTTTTTTATTTTTCATCGCCTGATGCCACAGAGTGTGATGGCGCGAAGGTGACCTTGCGGTTCATTTGCCGTTCAGGTAAGCCATTACAATGTCATGGTGATTAGTGGTTTTGAAATCGTCGAACACTTTCTCGACCTTGCCATTGCCGTCGAGCAGGAAGCTGATGCGATGGATGCCATCGTAGGTTTTCCCCATAAAGGATTTTTCACCCCAGACGCCAAACTGCTCGCAAACCTGATGATCTTCATCGGACAACAAGGTGAAGTTCAGCAGCTCTTTTTCTGCAAAGCGTGACAGTTTTTCCGGCTTATCGGTGCTGATCCCCAGCACTTCAACGCCTGCGTTTTTCAACTGATCCATGTTGTCGCGAAGACCACAGGCTTGCACGGTGCAACCCGGAGTCATGGCTTTTGGGTAGAAATAGACCAGGACTTTCTGTCCCTGGAAGTCGGCCAGATTAATTTGTTCACCATCTTGATCGGGCAAACTAAATTGCGGCGCAGGATCACCGGCTTTCAGTGGGCTCATTGTCTTTCTCCGTATCTCTTAGCGATTACTGCTGTTTATTTTCATTCTCAGAATAACTAACGACGTTAATACTGCCTTGCGCATTCAATTCTGTACATAGCTGATGAAACGCTTGCTCAATAATTGCCGGATCGGTATTGGCGGCACTGTGCGCGGTCATCTGGACAGACAACTGCGCTGGCGTGGTCGCATCTGCCGGACGTGTTTTTGAGGCAAGTTCGGCGATATTCATCTGATGTGTATCGAATAAATCTGTAAAACGTTCAATCAGATGAGGCGAGTCTTTGACATCCACTTTCACCCAAACCGTAGCAGGCATCGGCGGACGTTCATGTGCGCTGGTACGCTTCATCACAATCAATAATTCCAGTTCCGCACCTTTTTGCGGCAGGGTGGATTCAATCAGCGTAATGGCATTCCAGCTGCCGGAAAGCAGCATGATAAACGTGAATTCGTCGCCAAGCATCGCCAGACGGCTGTCTTCGATATTACAGCCGCAACTGCTGACCTGACGGGTGATGGTGTTCACGATACCGGGGCGATCGGCACCTAATGCGGTGATAACCAGATAATGTTGTTGTGGCTGCGGCAAATTGGGTCTTCCTGTCGTGCCTGGGAGTATTCCCAAGGTAAACATAAAAAAAACCGCCGGACAAGCGCTTACCGCTCGTTGTTTGCTTGCTTTTGCAGTCGTGTCAAAAGTACCATGAGTGACCTGTTTGTGGAGGGGAAGGTCAATGTTTACGGGAAGTATTGTTGCACTGGTTACGCCGATGGACACCAAAGGTGCTGTCGATCGCGCGAGTCTGAAAAAACTGATTGATTATCATGTGTCCAGTGGTACTGCGGCGATCGTTTCCGTTGGCACGACCGGCGAGTCGGCAACGTTAAGCCATGAAGAGCACGGTGACGTGGTGCTTCAGACGCTGGAACTGGCCGATGGGCGCATTCCTGTTATCGCAGGCACGGGGGCAAATGCCACCGCTGAAGCGATTTCTCTTACACAACGCTTTGAAAAAAGTGGCGTTGTTGGCTGCCTGACAGTCACGCCGTATTACAACCGCCCGACGCAGGAAGGCTTGTATCAGCATTTCAAAGCGATTGCTGAAAACACCTCTCTGCCGCAAATTCTCTATAACGTGCCTTCACGTACCGGCTGCGATATGTTGCCGCCGACCATCGCGCGTTTAGCAAAATTGAAGAATATTGTTGCTGTTAAAGAGGCAACAGGGAACTTAAGTCGTGTTAGTCAGATCCAAGTGCTGGTTGATGATGAAGATTTCATTCTGCTGAGCGGCGATGACGCCAGCGGTCTGGACTTTATGCAACTCGGTGGTAAGGGCGTAATTTCCGTCACTGCCAACGTAGCTGCCCGTGAAATGGCTCAACTTTGTGAGCTGGCGGCCTCCGGTAAGTTTGCCGAAGCGCGTCGCCTGAATCAGCGCCTGATGCCGTTGCATCAGCATTTGTTTGTAGAAGCAAACCCAATCCCGGTGAAATGGGCCTGTAAGGCACTGGGTTTGATGGCAACCGATACTCTGCGTCTGCCTATGACGCCGTTAACAGATGCTGCCCGTCCGGTCGTGGAAGAAGCATTAAAAAGCGCCGGTTTGCTGTAACTCTTAGGAAGATTTGATGGCCTCTTTATTTGACAAGAATAGTTTCCAGATGACCCATTTGCAGAAGTCTGCCGTAGCAAAAGTGGTCGGGGTTTCCCTGATTATGTTGCTGGCCGCATGTTCAAGCGATCAACGTTATAAGCGCCAGGTCAGTGGCGATGAGTCCTATCTGGACGCCGCTGCGCTGCATGAACTGAAAGCGCCGGCTGGTATGATTTTACCGGTTCAGAACGGAACGTATGACATCCAGGCTGGCGCGATGCAAGGCGCAGTCGGTAAGCAACTCGACATTCGTCCGCCGTCCCAGCCACTGGCCTTACTGAACGGTTCTCAGACCCAGTTCTCTGGTGATTCCAGTACAGTGCTGCTGGAAAATACGCCACAAAACCGTGATCTGTGGAACAGCGTAGTGAAAGCCGTTGAGCAAAATAACTACAAAATTGCTAACCGCGATGACGCTAACCAGACTCTGACCACTGATTTCGTTAGCTGGAATCGTGCAGATGAAGACTTCCAGTATCAGGGCCGTTATCAGATCAGCGTGAAAAAGCAGAGCTACCAGTTAGCGCTGACCGTGAAAACGCTTGAGCTGAAACAGCAGGATAAGGCGGTCACAACGACAGCTGAAATCCAGCGTTACAACAGCCAGATGATGAACGCCATCACGGCAAATCTTGATAAAGTCCAGCAGGATACTCAGGCACGCCTCGACAACCGTCGCGTGGGTGAGATTGATGTCCAGAGCGGCGCGGATGATACCGGTTTAGCGGTCCTGATTATTCGTGCGAGCTACGGCACTGTTTGGGATCGCCTGCCAAATGCCCTGGCGAAAGCCGGCATGAAAGTTACCGACAGCAGTCGTCCGCAGGGCACCTTGTCCGTGACCTACAAACCACTGAACGACGACGCGTGGCAGACGCTGGGTGCGAAAGATCCGGGCCTCACTTCCGGTGATTACAAAATCCAGGTCGGCGATCTGGATAACCGTAGCAGCTTGCAGTTCCTTGATCCGAAAGGACATGCTCTCAGCCAGTCGCAGAACGACGCGATGGTGGCGGTCATGCAGGCCGCGTTTAGTCAGAGCAGCGCAAAATAATACCAAGGGGCTCCGGCCCCTTTTTACATCTGTTTTTTCCACTGGAGTAAGTAAAGATGCAAAAGTTAGCTGAGTTGTATCGCGGCAAGGCGAAAACCGTCTACACCACCGAAAACCCGGACCTGCTGGTACTGGAGTTCCGTAACGATACGTCAGCACTGGATGGTCAGCGTATTGAGCAGTTCGACCGTAAAGGGTTGGTTAATAACAAATTTAACCATTTCATCATGGCTAAGCTGGAAGAAGCGGGTATCCCAACGCAAATGGAACGCCTGTTGTCTGACACCGAAGTGCTGGTGAAAAAACTGGATATGGTCCCGGTTGAATGCGTTATCCGTAACCGTGCTGCGGGTTCGCTGGTAAAACGTCTGGGCATTGAAGAAGGTCTGGAACTGAACCCGCCGTTGTTCGACCTGTTCCTGAAAAATGACGCGATGCACGACCCGATGATTAATGAGTCTTACTGCAAGACCTTTGGCTGGGTGAACGAGGAAAACCTCGCGCGCATGAAAGAACTGAGCTACAAAGCGAACGACGTTCTGAGCAAACTGTTTGACGATGCGGGTCTTATCCTGGTCGATTTCAAACTGGAGTTCGGTCTTTTCAAGGGTGAAGTTGTGCTGGGTGATGAATTCTCCCCGGACGGCAGCCGCTTGTGGGATAAAGAAACCCTGAACAAGATGGATAAAGACCGTTACCGCCAGAGTCTGGGTGGCCTGATCGAAGCGTACGAAGAAGTCGCGCATCGTATCGGTGTAAAACTGGACTAACCGGACGCTATTTTTTTAGCCGGGCTACGCAATCGTTTACGCAGTGCGGCCCGGTGTTTAACGGGTGGTGAAAATCATCACCCGCTCTTTTCTTTACGTTTTATTTTCCCTTTTCCCCACTGTTTTATTTCATTTAAATATTCCTGCCCTAAAATTACCCCCTTCGCAGATGGTATTAATCGTGTGCGCTGGCTAGTCTTTAAAAAAACAGTCTGGAGGTCGGATATGCGTTGGCAAGGGCGTCGTGAGAGCGACAATGTAGAAGACAGACGCACAGAAGGATCTAACGGCGGCGGGTTGGGCGGTGGCGGAATGCGTCTGCCTGTTCGTGGCAAAAGCGGCATCGTGATTATTATCGTGGTGCTGGTGGCGGGTTATTACGGCATCGACCTGACGCCGCTGATTGACGGCGGTCAGTCCGGCGGTACGCAGCGGCAGACACAATCACAATCCATCAGCCCGAAAGATGACGAGCAGGCGAAATTCACGTCTGTGATCCTCGCGTCAACAGAAGACACCTGGAAAGCCCTTTTTCAGAAAGAAGGCATGACCTATCGCGAGCCGAAACTGGTGATGTACCGTGGCGCAACCCGAACCGGATGCGGCACCGGTCAGTCGGTGATGGGGCCGTTTTATTGCCCGGCGGACAGCA
This sequence comes from Rahnella sp. PCH160, assembly GCF_047784855.1. Classification (NCBI taxonomy): domain Bacteria; kingdom Pseudomonadati; phylum Pseudomonadota; class Gammaproteobacteria; order Enterobacterales; family Yersiniaceae; genus Rahnella; species Rahnella sp. PCH160. The sequence continues at coordinate 4,641,690 of NZ_JBLOGT010000001.1, read as the reverse complement.
CCGTTTACATCGATTTGTCTTTCTACCAGGACTTGCAGAATAAGCTTGGCGCGGGCGGCGATTTCGCGCAGGGTTATGTCGTCGCCCACGAAGTCGGCCACCATGTGCAGAACCTGTTGGGCACTGAGCGTAAAGTTCGTCAGATGCAGCAGGGCGCTTCGCAAACCGTGGTGAATCAGCTTTCCGTAAAAATGGAACTTCAGGCCGACTGTTATGCCGGTGTCTGGGGCCACGCGATGCAGCAGCAAAACGTTCTGGAAGAAGGCGATTTGAAAGAAGCACTGGATGCCGCACAGGCGATCGGCGATGACCGTTTGCAACAGCAAAGTCAGGGACGCGTGGTGCCCGACAGCTTTACGCACGGCACATCTCAACAGCGTTACACCTGGTTTAAACGCGGGTTCGACACCGGTAATCCTGACCAGTGCAATACCTTCGCCAGCCGCTGATTAAGTGAGAATAAGCTCTGGTCTGCCAGTAAAAACTGTTCAATAATCAATGAACGACTCTGAGAGGCTCACTGAGCCTCTCTTTCATTTTCATGTTGAACCGCTGGGAACGCCATGGCTTTTCTCGATCCAACCCTTTTAATTCTGCTCGTGTTTGCCGGTCTCGGAATTATCAGTCACAACAGTGCTGTCACTATCGCAATGTTTTTCCTCCTGACAGTGCGCATTACACCGCTCAATAATTTCTTCCCGTGGATTGAAAAATACGGCCTCACCATCGGTAATGCCGATCAGTTAAGGATCAGTTGAACGATCCAGTGGCTGTGTAAAAATCCAGAAACGTTCTTCGTTTCTGGATTTTTTTTATGCGCATTGCTCAGGCTCTTGAGCTCGTTTCCTGCTACGACTCTACCCGTAACCCTCTGACTTCTCTCGGTGATGTTCTGGATCCCGACCTTGTCTCCCGCTGTCTGGCCGAGTCAGGTTCCGTCACGCTGCGTAAACGCCGTCTCCCGTTGGAAATGATGGTCTGGTGCATCATTGGCATGGCGCTCGAACGCGAAGAACCCCTCCACCAAATCGTGAACCGTCTGGATATTATGCTCCCCGGCAACCGGCCCTTCGTTGCCCCAAGCGCCGTTATCCAGGCCCGCCAGCGCCTGGGAAGTGATGCCGTTCGCCGCGTGTTTACCCAAACGGCACAGGTGTGGCACAACTCCGTCACCCATCCACACTGGTGTGGTCTGACATTACTGGCGGTGGACGGTGTCGTCTGGCGAACCCAGGATACACCAGAAAATGATGTGGCTTTCCCGCGACAGACCTATGCCGGGCAACCGGGGCTTTATCCGCAGGTGAAAATGGTCTGCCAGATGGAACTGACCAGCCACCTGCTTACGGCTGCCGCCTTCGGTACGATGAAAGAAAGCGAATATACGCTGGCAGAAAAACTGATAGAACAAACAGGCGATAACACACTGACTTTACTCGATAAAGGTTATTATTCTCTGGGGCTGCTGAATGCCTGGCATCAGGCGGGAGAGAGCCGTCACTGGATGATCCCGTTGAAAAAAGGAGCGCAGTACGAAGAGGTGCGAAAACTCGGTAAAGGCGATCATCTGATAAGGATGAAAACCAGTCCTCAGGCCCGGAAAAAGTGGCCTGATCTGGGGGAGGAAATGACGGCTCGCCTTCTGACGTTTACCCGTAAAGGCAAAGTCTGCCATCTGCTGACCTCAATGACAGATGCCATGCGGTACCCGGGGGGGAAATGGCCGATCTCTACGGCCACCGTTGGGAAATCGAACTGGGTTATCGTGAAATTAAGCAGACGATGTTACTGAGTCGGTTAACGCTGAGAAGTAAAAAACCAGAACTTGTCGAGCAGGAGTTATGGGGGGTATTACTAGCCTATAATCTTGTTCGTTATCAGATGATTAAGATGTCTAAAAACCTAAAGGGTTACTGGCCGAATCAGCTAAGCTTCTCAGACTCGTGCAGTCTGGTGATGAGGATGTTAATGACGCTTCAGGGCGCATCTCCGGGCCGGATCCCCGAACTGTTGCGTAATCTGGAGAGTATGGCGCAGATGGTGAAGCTGCCGATAAGAAGAGAAAGGGCCTTTCCGAGAGTGGTGAAGGAAAGACCCCGGAAGTATCCAAAAGCACAGGAAAAAAGCCAGTCAGTTGCTTAACTGACTGGCATTACCTCACCATCGGCATTATTATTTTAACCATCGGCGTGATGGCTCCGATTGCCAGCGGCAAGATCAGCGCCAGCACCATAATGCACTCTTTCTTCCACTGGAAATCCATTCTGGCGATTCTGGTGGGCGTGCTGGTGTCATGGCTGGGCGGCCGCGGTTTAACGCTGATGGGCAGCCAGCCGCATCTGGTGGCAGGCCTGCTGGTCGGCACGGTGCTGGGCGTGGCGATGTTTAAAGGCGTTCCGGTCGGGCCGCTGATTGCGGCAGGTCTGCTGTCGATGCTGGTGGGAAAAACCTGAGCGGTAACCCATGGATATTGCGCTAAAAAATACCCTGCAACAGCAGATGCTTGAACAAGGCGTTCGCCGGTTGCTGATTTTCAGCGGCGAGGCTGCGTGGTGTGGCGCGCAGGCGGAGCAGTTCGCGCAAGGGCAACCGGGTGACTGGGTGTGGATCAGCGAGAATTCTCCGTCACACGCGCAGTCTGTGACTTTTTCTGCGGTACACACCTTGCTGGGGCAGGAAAAACGGCACGGCGTATTCGACGCGCGAACCGGGCTGAATGCCGACGCGCTGGCGGTGTTTTGCGGCATTCTGAAAGCCGGAAGCTGGCTGGTTCTGCTGGTGCCGGAATGGGATGACTGGCCGCGTAGGCCTGATGCCGACAGCCAGCGCTGGAGCGAACACCCGCAGGCGATCCCGGCTCCCCGTTTTATCCAACGTTTTCAAACATTACTGTGCAGGCATCCTGAAATTTCGGTGTGCCGCCAGAATGCGTCTTTTGCCATTACGCCTTTATCGCCCGCCGCCTGCTGGACGCCGCCCGACGGTCAGCCAACACCTGAACAACATCTGCTTTTACAACGGCTGATGAATGCTAACTCCGGCGTCTGGGTACTGACGGCAGCGCGCGGGCGCGGGAAATCGACGCTGGCGGGCATGCTCGCCAGCCAGTGGCCGGGCACCTGCTGGATCACCGCGCCGGGGAAAGCGTCCGCAAACCAAATTCTCAGCCATCTTCCGGAATCTGCCCGTTTTATCGCGCCGGATGCCTTGATCGCGTTGTGTAACGCTGCGCCCGTGACGGACGTCGACTGGCTGATTATCGATGAAGCGGCGGCGATCCCGGCACCGATGCTGTCAGCGCTGATTGCGTCGTTTCCCCGCGTTTTACTTTCAACGACGGTTCAGGGTTACGAAGGGACAGGCCGGGGTTTTCTGTTGAAATTCTGTGCCTCGCTGCCGCACTGGTACGATTTACGTCTGAACGCGCCGGTCCGCTGGTCAGATCGGGATCTGCTGGAGCCGTTTATCAGCGAGTTAATGCTGTTTTCGGAAGACGTTCCTGCGGGGGATATCATGCCGGGAACGTCCGAAATATTCTCTGTTGATGCCGACGACTGGCTGTGCGAACCGGCGCTGTTACAGCAATTCTACGGTTTACTGACCAGCGCACATTACCGCACCTCGCCGCTGGATTTGCGCCGCCTGCTCGATGCGCCGGGCATGATCTTCAGCGCAGCCCGGCAGAAAAACACGCTGACCGGCGCGCTGTGGCTTGTGGAAGAGGGCGGGCTGAGTGCGCAGCTGGCGCAGGAAGTCTGGGCCGGAAGGCGACGTCCGCGTGGCAATTTAGTCGCGCAGTCACTCGCCGCGCACGCCGGTTTCCCGCAGGCTGCGATTTTACGCTCGCGCCGTATCAGCCGGATTGCCGTTCATCCGGCGTTCCGTCGTCAGGGGATTGCGCATGAATTGCTGATGCAGCAAAAACACAGCGCGCAACAACAGGGGCTGGATTTTATGTCGGTCAGTTTCGGCTACACCGATGATCTGGCTGCGCTGTGGCAACAGGCCGGTTTCCGGCTGGTGCGCGTCAGTACGCAGAAAGAAGCCAGCAGCGGATGTTATGCCGCCATGGCGCTGTTACCGCTCACCGATGCCGGACGGGCGCTGACGGAGGCCGCAGCGTCGCAACTCAACCGCGACTGGCGCTGGCTGGCACCGCAGATTGACCGCACGCTGCCGCTGCCGTTAGCGGGCGATTTATCATTAGATGAAGCCGACTGGCGCGAACTGGCCGGTTTCGCTTTTGCACATCGTCCGCCGGAAAGCAGTTTACCGGCGCTCAACCGCCTGTTATTGCAACATCATTCCCTGCCGCTGGTCGCGCTGCGCGCTTACCTGCAACAGGGGAAAACTGTTGCCGACATTGTGCAGGCGCTGCGGCTGAGTGGCCGGAAAGATCTGCTGGCACGCTGGCGTCAGGAAACCGCGCAGGCGCTGAAAGCAACGGACGCGGCGGCGTGTGAAAAATGGCGTCAGCAGGCGATTTTGCCTTATGCTGGCGATTAAAGCGGCGGTTTCATTGCAAAAAATGGAAAGACTCGTTCAATAAAACCCGATTTCACTGACCGGCGGGCGGCGTATAGTAAAGCCATTAACCTAAAACGGGAGAAATTCATGAGCTCAGAACAGATTATTGTCCAGCAACCGGAAGAAAGAGCGAACCAGCTGATTGTACTGTTTCATGGTGTGGGCGATAACCCGATTTCCATGGGCGAGATTGGCAAGTTTTTTGCGATTTCATTTCCACAGGCGCAGGTCATCAGCGTCGGCAGCCCGGACATCTGTGATTTTGGCCGTGGCTTCCAGTGGTTTTCCGTGCAGGGCGTGACTGAGCAAAACCGTCAGGCGCGTGTCGATGCAGCAATGCCCGTTTTCGTGGAAATTATTCGTGACTGGCAGCAGAAGACCGGCGTGCCGCCGGAACATACCACGCTGATTGGCTTCTCTCAGGGCACCATCATGGCGCTGGAATCCACCAAAGTGGAAGAGCATCTGGCTTCGCGCATTGTGGCTTTCAGCGGACGTTTCTCCCTCCTGCCGGAAAAACCGATTTCCGCCGGCACGGTGGTGCATTTTATTCACGGCGAGCAGGATCCGGTGATTAATCCGTTCCAGTCGAAAAGCGCCGCTGAACGCCTGAAATCATTGGGCTGCGATTGTACCCTGAACATTCAGGCAGGCATGGGGCATGGGCTGGATTCACATATGATCAATACCGCGATTGCGCATTTGAAAAACTACGTGCCACGCTGATCGCAAAGGCAGCCAATGCGGCTGCCTCTGATTTATCGGCCTTATTTCTTTTTTGGCCACTCATCGTCATTATCCCACTCGGCATTGTTGTCACGATGCGGCGGAATTTCAGGTTTATCTTTCAGGAATTTTTTCACATCAACGCGGTTCAGCTCTTTGATCCCGCTGATAAACATGCCGACCAGAATGATCAGAACGATCCACCAGTAATCTTTAATCCACTCCATGGCGTGCTCCTTAAATTTTGTAGGGTGTTAGGGCGATAAAACGCGGAAAAATTGTCGCTATCTCACTGATGACCCAGTCAGAACCAGCGATATCCTGGCCCTGCCATGCGCTGATAAGCACGTCAGGCGTCAGCTGTGATTCACACTGCTGCGCCAGAGGACGATAACTCAGATGCCAGGGTTCAACGGCAACGCCGCCACGATCCTCTGCAAAAGGGCGGTAAAAACCAAACGCTTCCATGTGCGCCGACATCCAGAGGTTCAGCGGAGAAAAATACCCGTTTTCCTCGTACTCCCAGGGCTCCAGTTGCAAATCCTTGCCTTCCGGCAGCAACGTTGGATCGTAAACATCCAGATCGCTGCCCCAGTGATGGCGGCTCGCGCCCGGCAGTGCCGACCAGCGCAGGATCAGCTCACAACGTTCAGCGGCAGACAACATGCTGATGTCCACCGGCTGGCTGTCCTTATCTAATACTGGTCGCTCGCCGCGAAATTTGCCATTCCAGATAGCCTGCTGGCGACTGAAATCACGAAAAGTGCTGGCAGGCTGCAAATTAAACCCGGCCTGCGCCGCTGCTTTTTGCATTTCTGCAAAGGCGCCGGCGGCGGTTTTTTGTAACCGGTGCGGGCCTTCGCCCAATGTGACCAGATGCGCGTCTGAGCGGCCGGTCAGCATTTCGTGGCTGATCATGCGACTAACTGTTCCATGATGCGCTGATACATACGGCTGAGAACCTGCAAATCGGCGGCATGCACGCATTCGTTAATTTTGTGGATGGTGGCATTCACCGGCCCAAGTTCGACCACCTGTGCGCCCATCCGCGCGATGAAACGCCCGTCGGAAGTTCCGCCGGTAGTTTGCAGCTCTGGCGTGATTTCGCTGTAGTGGCGAACGGCATTCACGACGGCATCAACCAGTTCACCGCGGGACGTCAGGAACGGCTGGCCGGACACCACCCAGTTCAGGGTGTACTGAAGATTGTGGCGATCCAGCAGTTCAGCGACGCGCTGTTTGATGATTTCATCGGTCAGTTCCGTACTGAAGCGGAAGTTAAACTGCACATACAGCTCGCCGGGGATCACGTTATTGCTGCCGGTACCGGCATTAATATTGGCGATTTGCATGCTGGTTGGCGGAAAGAATTCGTTGCCGTTATCCCAGACCGTGGCGACCAGTTCGTTGAGCGCAGGCATTGCGCGGTGCACCGGGTTATCGGCCAGATGCGGATAGGCAACGTGCCCCTGAACGCCATGAACGTGCAGGTTAGCGGTCATCGAGCCGCGACGGCCATTTTTCACAATATCGCCCACGCGCGTGGTGCTGGACGGCTCGCCGACCAGACAAAAATCCAGGCGCTCTTTGCGTTCCATCAGGGCGTTAACCACTTTGACGGTGCCGTTTACGGCGCTGGCTTCTTCATCGGAGGTAATCAGAAACGCCAGACGGCCTTTGTGATTCGGGTTTGCTGCCACAAAGCGTTCAGCCGCGACCACCATCGCCGCCAGTGAACCTTTCATATCGGCAGCGCCACGGCCATAAAGCATGCCATCGCGCAGGGTCGGCTCGAACGGGCCGGTCACCCACAGATTGTGATCGCCGGTCGGCACGACGTCGGTATGCCCGGCAAATGCCAGGGTTTTGCCTTCACCGCGTGTTGCCCAGAAATTGAGGGTATCGCCAAAATGCATCGGCTCAACGTGAAAACCAATGGCCTGCAGGCGGGCAATCATAATTTCCTGACAACCTGCATCGTCCGGGCTGAGGGAAGGGCGGCGGATTAACTGCTGGGCTAAATCGAGAACCGGACAACTCATGTTACTTCACCTGTGCGAGAAATTGCTGATAGCTTTCTGGTTTGAATCCCAGCAGAGACTGGCCATCTGGCGCCAGTAAGAAAGGGCGTTTGATCACCGCCGGATGTTCAAGTATCACGGCTTTAGCGCTGGCTTCGTTATCACAGGCCGCGCGCGTGGCGTCATCCAGCTTGCGCCAGGTGGTGCCGCGCGTGTTGAGCATCGCTTCCCAGCCCTGTTTGCTGATGAGATTTTGCAGCAGTGCATCGTCCAGGCCTTCAACCCGGTAATCGTGGAACTGGCATTCAACGCCATTTTCTTCCAGCCAGCGGCGGGCTTTTTTGACGGTATCGCAATTTTTAATGCCGTAAAGAATAAAAGTGGTGTGAGCAGACGTCGTTGCCATAAAAAAACATAACCTGTGAGTAATAAAGGAACTTTTGACCAGCGCAAATAGCGGGACACGAATAATTCACATAATGAGGCAAAACGCGGGCAGGATCCAGACGGGGCGGGATTGTGATCGCGATTAAACAATCGTGATTGAATTTTTGCGTGTACAAAAAATAGACGTATAATGACGCCGTCCAATCAAGGGGAGAAAAATGTTAGAGCAAGAATTAGGTAACTGGAAAGACTTTATCGACCGTATGTTGAAAGCGTAATTGCCCACAGTATCCGCGACAAAGCAAAGAGAAGATTTATTCACCGTGTCAGCGCGTCATAATAAAAACGTTTGTTCAGGAAGACCATTACGTCCATTTAGCGACGATTTACACCAGCCAATAAATCATTAATAAAAAAGGCGTTAATCCACATTAACGCCTTTTTTGTGTCTGCTATTTGTGTTCGTGCGGCACGGTTTCGACGATATCGGAGATGACCGGCTCACCGGTTTTGCCCGGAAAGCGGCGGCGGACCAGCACGAAGAACAGCGGAACGAAGAAGATTGCCAGTACGGTGGCGGAAATCATCCCGCCGATAACCCCGGTCCCGACCGCATGCTGACTCGCCGAACCTGCGCCGGTGCTGGTTGCCATCGGTAAGACCCCGAAGATAAAGGCCAGCGACGTCATCAGGATAGGGCGCAAACGCATCCGAGAGGCTTCCAGCGTGGCTTCGACCAGCGCTTTGCCTTTGTGGTTAAGGTCATTGGCAAATTCGACAATCAGAATGGCGTTTTTGGCCGACAAACCGATGATGGTTAACATCCCGACCTGGAAGTAAACGTCGTTTTCCAGCCCGCGAAGCCACGTCGCAATTACCGCACCAATCACACCTAACGGCACCACCAGCATGACCGAGAACGGAATCGACCAGCTTTCATAAAGCGCCGCCAGACACAGGAACACGACCAGCAGGGAAATGGCGTAAAGCGCCGGAGCCTGCGAACCGGAAAGGCGTTCCTGATAAGAAAGCCCTGTCCATTCAAGACCAAATCCGGCAGGCAATTTCGCCACCAGCTTTTCCATTTCGTCCATCGCCGTACCGCTGCTGACGCCCGTTGCGGCTTCACCGACAATCTCTACCGCAGAATAACCGTTATAACGTTCCAGACGCGGCGAACCGGTTTCCCAGTGGGACGTGGTGAAGGCGGAGAACGGCACCATGGTTCCGCTCGCATTGCGGACGTACCATTTATTCACGTCGTCCGGCAGCATACGAAACGGCGCGGCGGCCTGAACATAAACTTTCTTCACACGTCCGCGGTCAACGAAGTCATTCACGTACGTGGAGCCCCACGCGGTGCTCAGCGTGCTGTTGATCTCCGCCACGGAAACCCCCAGCGCCTGGGCTTTCACCTGATCGATGTCGATCTGCAACTGCGGGCTGTCATCCAGACCGTTATGACGAACGCGGCTCAACGTGCTGTCTTTGCTGGTCATTTCCAGAAGCTGGTCGCGTGCGGCCATCAGTGCGTCATGACCATTGCCGGCGTGATCCTGCAATTCCATATCGAAACCGGCGGATGTCCCCAGCCCGTTGATGGCCGGTGGTCCGCTGGCGATAACCCGCGCCTCGCGGATGTGTCTGAACTCTTTGGTCGCGCGGTCAATAATGTCGAAGACAGAGTTATGGCCGGAAGTGCGTTTTTCCCAGTCTGTCAGGCTGATAAACAGGCGGGCAACGTTCTGACCGTTACCGCCCGGGCCTGCGCCCAGCGTGGAGAACACGGAAACCACATCATTCTTCTCTTCCGTCAGGAAGTAGTGTTCGATTTTCTCGACGACTTTTTGCGTCTGTTGCAGCGTTGAACCCGGTGGCAACTGAACCTGAACGGTCAGCACGCCCTGATCTTCCTGCGGCAGGAATGACGTCGGCAGTTTCACAAACAGGAACGCCAGAATGCCGAGGATCAGCAAATAACCCAGCATGTAACGCACGCTGTGCCGGAGAATGCTGCCCACGCTGCGTTCATAACGGTGAGCATTCTTATCGAACGTGCGGTTAAACCAGCCGAAGAAACCGGTTTTGCCGTGGTGATGGCCTTTGGCAATCGGCTTGAGAAGGGTCGAACACAGCGCCGGTGTGAGCGTCAGCGCCACAAAGACTGAGAGTACCATCGCGGCAACAATCGTAATGGAGAACTGACGATAGATAGCACCGGTTGTGCCGCCGAAGAACGCCATCGGGATAAACACCGCCGACAGCACCATCGTGATACCGACCAGCGCACTCTGGATTTGCCCCATCGATTTTCGCGTTGCGTCTCTGGGGCTTAACCCTTCCTCGCTCATCACGCGTTCAACGTTTTCTACCACCACGATGGCGTCATCGACCAGCAGCCCGATGGCGAGCACCATCGCAAACATCGTCAGGGTGTTAATGGTGTAGCCAAACTGATGCAGCACCACGAAGGTACCGAGCAAAACGACCGGGACGGCAATGGTCGGGATCAGCGTGGCACGAATATTTTGCAGGAAAAGATACATCACCAGGAACACCAGCACGATCGCTTCAAACAGCGTTTTCACCACGTCGGTGATTGCGGCTTTGACGAATGGCGTGGTTTCATAGGCGATGCGAGTTTCGAGCCCGTGCGGGAAGTATTTTTCCAGTTCGCTTAGCCGTGCGCGAACCAGTCTGTCGGTTTGCAGTTCGTTGGCACCGGACGCCAGCTGTACGCCCATACCGGACGCAGCCTGGCCGTTATAGCGGCTGAGAATGCTGTAGTCTTCTGCACCCAGCCCGATGGTTGAGACATCACCGAGTTTGACCTGCGAACCGTCCTGATTCACCTTCAGGGTGATATCGCGAAACTGTTGCGGAGTTTGCAACTGTGACTGGGCATTAACCGTTGCGTTAAGCGCCTGCAGATCAACCGACGGCGCGCCGCCCAGTTGTCCGACTGCCACCTGACTGTTCTGGTTTTCAATCGCGGTGACCACATCGCTGGTGGTCATCTGATAGTTAGTCAGCTTGTTCGGGTCGAGCCAGATGCGCATCGCGTATTGCGACCCGTACGAGGTAATGCTGCCGACGCCGTCGATACGGCTTAAAGGATCCTGAATATTCGAGGCCACATAGTCGGCGATATCCTGTTTATCCATGCTGCCGTCGGTGGAGACGAAAGCGACGGTCATCAGGTTAGTATCGCCGGTTTTGGAGACGGTGACCCCCTGAGTTTGCACCGCCTGCGGCAACCTTTTCATCGCCTGTTGCAGCTGGTTTTGCACCTGCTGTAAGGCTTCATTCGGGTCGGTACCGGCCACAAAGCTCAGGGTAATCTGTGATCTGCCATTGCTGCTGCTCTGAGAAGACATGTACATCAGGTTATCTAGCCCGGTCATGTTCTGCTCGATGATTTGCGTCACCGTGTTTTCTAACGTTTGTGCTGATGCGCCCGGATAAGTGGCGGTAATACGCACATTTGGCGGAGCCAGAACGGGGTACTGTTCAACGGGCAAAGTATAAATAGCCAGTGCGCCGGACAAGGAAATGATGATCGCTAAAACCCAGGCAAAGATCGGGCGATCAATAAAAAAGTTAGCCATGCGTCAAGAACCTCGTTGTCACTCTGGCGTGAGTGACTAACATCAGCGAACAAACAGAGCGTCAGTAATCTGACAAAAAAATCCTCTGAAAAGGACTTCTCAGAGGCAGTGCCGTCCCAAAGGACTGAGTGAGTGTTAGAGTGTCTTTCTACGTCAGTGCACTTTACCTTCTCATCCCTGATAAAACGTGGAGAAATAAAGGAGATAATGTAAAAAAGCCTCCCCGCACACAGGGTTATGTATCACACGCGTTCGCTGAAACAGTCTACTCTTTGGCTATCCTCTTTTTATGACAATACGCAGGAGTCGTCCAGATGAGTTTGAATTTGAATTCGGTGTTTGCGCGCCGTCTCTATCTTTGCTGGTTACTCGATAACGAGCAAAAACCTAACGTCCCCAGGCTGATGGAAATTACCGGCTGGCCACGTCGGACTCTGCAGGATGTGCTGAAAGCGCTGCCGGGTATGGGGGTCGAACTGGAGTTTGTGCAACAAGGTGTGCGCAATAACGACGGCTATTATCAGGTTTCCGGCTGGGGGCCGCTGGATCCTCACTGGATTGGGCGACATCGTGAGCAACTTCTCGACGCAATTGAGCACGGCTGAAGGTAGCAGGGAGGCACTATTACCGCTATGATATCGGGCTTCTCTCACCACTTTTGAGCGGAGGCACGCTAAATGTCATCTCATGGCAGGTCATCTCAAATCGAAAACGTCCAGACCGAGTTACTCTCTGATAACTGGTATGTTCTTCGAAAATTCACCTACGATTTAATTAAACGCAACGGTGAACGTCAGCCGCAATCCCGTGAAGTGTATGACCGGGGAAACGGCGCGACCATTTTGCTTTATAACCGGCCAAAGAAAACCGTTCTGCTGATCAATCAGTTCCGTATGCCGACCTATGTCAACGGCAACCCGACCGGTATGTTGCTGGAAACCTGTGCAGGTTTGCTGGATGACGACTCGCCGGAAGATTGCATCCGTAAAGAAGCGATAGAAGAAACCGGTTTTGCCGTCGGGCAAGTCGAAAAATTATTCGAATGCTATATGTCGCCGGGCAGTGTGACGGAAATCGTTCACTTTTTTGCCGCAGAATATGATGAATCTCAGCGGGCAAATGCTGGTGGCGGTGTGGAAGATGAAGATATTGATGTGCTCGAAGTACCGTTCACCGACGCGCTGGCGATGATCAAAGACGGCCGCATCAAAGATGGTAAAACGATTATGTTGCTGCAATACGCTCAGTTGCAGGGCTGGCTGGCGTAAAGTTTTTAACACCAAAGTCTTACTCTTGTTATAAAAATCAAAGGCACCCGCGGGTGCCTTTGTTGTTTCAGTGTTCCAGATTAATGGCGGTGCTGCCCGCGTGGCCTTTCAATGCAGACCAAGGCAAGACCGACCATTCCGGGCTTTCGCAGGAACGCAGCACGCGGGCGAACGTCGGGTCAAAATACAGGCCCTTCGGCGTGAAATACCACGCCGAGAACTGCCAGACAGACGGATCCGAATAATCGCAGTCATCATCGCTTTCTTCGGTCGGTTTCTTCATCTGTTCCGGGTGCGTCGCGGTAAGCTGTTTCACCAACCACGGTGCCCATTTTTTATCGCGATATGCGGCGAAGGTGTCGAAATCCACATCATTTTTTCCCGATGAGGCGCGATCTTCCGCATTCAGATAATGGAATGGCGCGCTATCACCGACCCACACGATATCTTCCAGGGTCAGCGTTTCCGCCGTTTTGGCGTTCATATTGACCGGTGCTTCACCGAAATCAGGATGCGCACCGCCGCAATCATACGAGGTGAACAGACTGATGCTGACGACATCCGGGCTCATGTATTCCGGCGTGACGGTCTGCTGGTATTCACCCTGACCAAACCGGTTCGCGCCGAGCATACAGGCATGCCAGCCGCTGACTTCCTGCCATAAGCGGGTGCGCAACTTCTGGTTCATCGCCTGTAAACTGGCGTCGGGATAACCGGAAACAATCTCAAACAGCGTGATTTTCGACTGAGGCTCAACCCACCATTGCAGCTGATAACCCATGAAACTCTCGCTTTTACCCGCTTTCAACTGCAATTCAGATAACCGCAAATATTCGTAAGGATCGGTATGAATGAGTGAACCGAGATAGCTGTCGTCTGTGGCCGCCGCCGGAAGCTGCGCTGGTCTTAACGAGACCGCCAGCGTTTTTCCCTGCGGATTGGTCCAGTTACCTTGCCAGCCACCGTTTTCATCCTTGGTCAGTGTAAATTCAGGGCGCGGCGTATCATCAAAATCATCCAGCCCTTCCTGAAGTGTGAGTTCCTGCCCATCCAGTGCGCCGTTGAGCGGCAAATCCAGATGGTACTTCTGATAAAAGTAACGGCCTGTCACTTCATCAGGTTTATTCATGTCCAGCTCAACTACAATGCTGGTTTTCCCCAGCGTGCCGGCGTACACCACCGGCGGTTCTTCTGCCCACGCGGGCAGAGAGAACAACGCTATCAGCCAAATCCATAACTTCATCTGAATCTCCCAGAGAAATGAACGTCATCCTTTCGCCATTATTTTTCTTATTGGCGGAGCCAGTGTACTGAAAGTTTCGTTACGTCACCATTACGTGATTTCGTAACGGGCGAAAAATAATTGTCTGCAAAAAAATAAATCCGGCAAAGTATCTCTTTCTTATTTCGAATAAAAAATGCTGCATTGTTGGCAGAGTCTTGGCGGTTGTTACGCTATTATCAAAAAAGATAATTTCGAACAGAGCAGAAACTCATAATGAGCAGATGGATTACCGCCCCTTTATGCCTTCTGGCCGGAATACTGGCTTTTAGTGTGCAGGCCGAGCCTACGCAGGCTATTTATAACGACTGGCAGGTCAGTTGTGACAATCTCAATCACTGTGTCGCCCGAAACTCTCAGGACGGGCAGGAGCTGGTGATGAAGATGACCCGTGAAGCCGGGCCGGAAGGGAAATCGACTATCAGTATCGATTATCAGCGCAACAGCAATGAACCTTCTTCAGAGTCGCCGATTGCCAACCGTTTGCAAATGAATGGCAAAACACTGAGTTTTAATCATCGTGAATGGGATGTCAGTAAAACACACCTTTCTACCAGTAACCGATTGGTTGTTAATGATTTTATTGCCGCTATCCGTGAAGGAAGCAGTATTCAACTGGCCGGTAAAGCAGATAATTCACAGCCGGTAAGACCGGTTATTTCACTCAAAGGCATGAAGGCTGCTTTGCTGGCAATCGATGCACAACAGGGGCGTGTGGGTACGAAAACGGCCTGGGCGAACCGTGGCACTAAACCGGTGAATACCGTTCCGCCGATCCCAGGCACGCCAGTTCTGCCGCGCTTCAGCGAACCTCATGCGTTGTCTGAAACTGAGATTTCGGCGATTACACAGAATGCCGCGACTACGATCGAGAATAACGATTGCAGCCTCGACCCGTCGGAACGTGAAGTGCATATCTTTGCCCTCAGCAGCGACAAAGCGCTGATGACGGTGAACTGCGATATGGGTGCGTATAACCTTTATGCGCTGGGGTTCCTGGTCTCACGTCAGTCGCCGTATAAAATGGACGATCTGGCGCTGAGCATGCCGTTTAAACTGGGCGAAGACGATCAGTCCCCGGAACTGATTAATGCCGATTTCGATCCGAAAACCGGATTGCTGACAACTTATGATAAAGGCCGTGGCGTCGGCGATTGCGGTGTGTCTTCACGCTGGATCTTCGATGGCAAAGCGTTCCGTCTGGCAGCTTTTGCGTCTGAGCCAAGTTGTGATGGTTACAGCAGCGGTGGCGACTGGCCGCTTTTGTGGGTCACCCAGGCTCCGTAGCCCGCGGTTTGTCGTAAAGCAGACATAAAAAATGCCCTGTCAGCGAAAAGCGTGCAGGGCATTTTTTCTAAGCGGGTTGGGTCAGAAGATTATTCGGACGCCTTCACCACGACTTTATTGCTGGCGAACTCAACGTTCTGGTCAGCAACGATTTTGCAGCGTTTACGGGTTTCGACTTTACCGTTGACCTTAACCTGGCCTTCAGCAATCACCGATTTCGCGGTACCGCCGCTGTCACACCAGCCCATAAATTTGAGCAGGTCGCACAGTTCAACGTGCGGATGTTTTTCGAGAAAAAAAGTTTCCATGTATTCCTGACTTTTTGTGTAGTGCTACTTGTTTAAGACTTATTGGCGCTGATGTCGTGATATTCCTCGCAAGCCTGCAAGGTATTCTGGATCAGCGTCGCGACCGTCATCGGGCCAACACCGCCCGGCACCGGTGTGATAAAGGAAGCACGCTCAGCGGCGGCATCATATTCCACATCGCCGACAACTTTACCACTTTCCAGGCGGTTAATACCGACATCAATGACAATCGCGCCCGGTTTAATCCATTCGCCCGGAATAAAACCCGGTTTTCCGACGGCAACCACAACCAGATCGGCGTTTTCGACGTGATGGCGCAGATTCTTGGTGAATCGGTGTGTTACCGTCGTGGTGCAACCCGCCAGCAGTAGCTCCATGCTCATCGGACGGCCAACAATATTGGATGCGCCGATCACCACGGCGTTTAGCCCGAAAGTATCAACGCCATAACGTTCGAGCAGGGTCACGATACCGCGTGGCGTACAAGGGCGCAGCGTTGGCGCGCGCTGGCACAAACGGCCCACGTTATACGGATGGAACCCGTCAACGTCTTTGTCCGGATGAATACGTTCGAGCACCTTGATGTTATCAATGCCCGCTGGGAGCGGAAGCTGAACCAGAATACCGTCGATTTCACCGTCGTTATTCAGTTGATCGATAAGCCCGAGCAATTCGCCTTCAGTAGTGGTTGCCGGTAAATCGTAAGAGCGGGAGATAAACCCGACTTCCTCACAGGAACGGCGCTTGCTGGCGACATAAATCTGCGATGCCGGATTTTCACCCACCAGCACGACAGCCAGCCCGGGAGCACGTTTCCCTTCCGCCAGTCGTTGTTGAACACGCGCTGCAACTTCGTTTCTGACTTGCTGCGCAATCGTTTTACCGTCAATAATCTTTGCTGCCATCAGGGAGTAAATCCATCAATTAAAAAATGCAGGGGGATGTCTCTATTTTGTCAGAAGCGACGGGCGCTGTCAGGCGTTGAATGCGAATAACTTGTTATCAGCGGATGAGAATTTAACCTGGGACAGTGGCGAAAAAAGTGTCTATTTTAGATGTGACTCTTTTTAAATCATGAGGAAAGGAATAAATGACACGTAAAGTGGGAATCATCGGTGCCGGGCACGTGGGTGCTGACGTCGCGTTTTCATTGGTCACGCAGGGTTTGTGCGACATCATTGTTCTGCTGGATGAAAATGAAAAGAAGGCCGCCAGTCAGTCGCTCGAACTGCGCGATATGGCTTCACTGACAGCTTCTCGCGTTCAGGTTATCGCTAACGATTACAGTGAACTGCATGACGCCGACGTTCTGATTATCTCCGTCGGCCCTAAAACGCTGTTACGTGAAGATCGTCTTGAAGAGCTTGCCGAAACCCGTGCGGCAGTTCGTGGCGTCATTCCTCGTGTCATCGCCAGCGGTTTTGGTGGCGTTATTATCAATATCACCAACCCGTGTGATGTGATCACCCAGATAATCCAGCAAACCAGCGGTCTGCCGGATTCACAGGTATTTGGCACAGGCACGTCTCTGGACACCGCACGAATGAAGCGCGTCGTCGGCGAGTTTTTTGGCTTTGATCCGAAAAGCGTCACCGGCTACGTGATGGGCGAGCACGGCGAATCGCAGTTTGTCGCCTGGAGCACCGTCACGCTCGGCGGACGTCCGGTCGCTGAACTGGCCCGCGATCGCGACGTTGATTGGGCAAAAATGAACGATGCCGTTCGCGGGGGGGGCTGGGAAATTCTGCAAGGGAAGGGCTGGACCAGTTTTGGCATCGCGACAGCGACAGCGCGTCTGGTAGATGCTGTATTGTCGAATGCGCAGAGTGTTTACCCGGTTTCTGCGTGGGATGAAGAACTTAGCGTGTACATCGGGCAACCTGCGGTGATTGGCAAAAACGGCATCGTACAAACATTGCAGCCCGAACTGACCGCTTACGAAAGTGTGGCGTACCATTCCTCCGCGCGTGTTATCACCGCCGCACTGAAATCAGAGCATGAAAAATAGCCGCCACTGGCC
This sequence comes from Rahnella sp. PCH160, assembly GCF_047784855.1. NCBI lineage: Bacteria > Pseudomonadati > Pseudomonadota > Gammaproteobacteria > Enterobacterales > Yersiniaceae > Rahnella > Rahnella sp. PCH160. The sequence continues at coordinate 4,624,256 of NZ_JBLOGT010000001.1, read as the reverse complement.
ATAGAGTCTTAGCCGGCATACCGGGAATATCTGCAAATTGTTCAGGCATTAAGCAGAGAGTTCGAAAGCCATTGACTCAACCCGGTCTGCCCGTATAATCCGAACCCGCAACGCTCCCAATTTGGGACAAGCAATGCGCCCTTAGCTCAGTTGGATAGAGCAACGGCCTTCTAAGCCGTAGGTCACAGGTTCGAGCCCTGTAGGGCGTACCATTTCGAAGTAAATAGACGTCAATCGGCGTCTTTTTTTATGCCTAAAATTCAGCAAGTTGGTTGATTTTAGTGCGTCGAGATTCTCTGCAAGTCTACCTACATCTACCAGCATCAAGTAGTATCTGTTGGTATATGTGATGGTACATCCCCGTTCAATAAAATCTTGTACCAACAGCCAGCAACGGAGGGCCTTAAATGGCATTAACCGATGTAAAGGTAAGAAGTGCAAAGCCTACCGATAAGCCTTACAAGCTTACCGATGGCGAAGGAATGCATTTAATGGTTCATCCCAATGGATCTAAATACTGGCGCTTACAGTACCGCTTTGACGGTAAACAAAAGATGCTGGCGTTAGGTATCTATCCAGAGATTTCGTTATCTGAAGCCAGACAACGCAGAGATGAAGCTAAACGGCAAGTCGCTAACGCTATTGATCCCAGTGAACAGAAAAAGGTTGAGAAACAAGCTCGCAAAGCGACGGTAGAAAACACCTTCAAAGCTATCGCACTGGAGTGGCATGAGTACAAGCGCCCTAACTGGTCGAAGGGTTACGCTGAAGACATTATGGAAGCGTTTGAAAACGATATCTTCCCGGATATCGGTAAGCGCCCAATTGCAGAGATAAAGCCTCTGGAGATTCTCAGTTCACTTCGTAAACTCGAAAAACGTGGTGTATTAGACAAACTGCGCAAAATCCGCCAGGCCTGTAATCAGGTATTTCGCTATGCAATTGTCACCGGTCGGGCTGAAACTAACCCTGCCTCAGAGCTGGCAAGTGCGTTAACCCCGCCAAAATCTGTGCACTACCCTCATCTGTTAGCGGATGAACTTCCTGCCTTCTTAGAGGCTCTCGCCGCTTATTCGGGTAGCCCAATAACTCGGCTAGCAACAAAAATTCTGATGTTAACGGGAGTTCGTACTATTGAACTTCGCATGGCTGAATGGAAAGAGTTTGATTTCGACAAGCGAGTTTGGGAAGTACCGGTTGAAAGGATGAAGATGCGCCGTCCTCACCTTGTACCACTATCTGATCAAGTTGTGGCAGCACTGCGAGAGATCCAGGCAGTGACGGGCCGTTATAACCTTGTATTTCCTGGGCGTAACGACATCACCAAGCCATTGAGCGAAGCGAGTATCAATCAGGTACTAAAAAGGATTGGGTATCACGGGAAGGCGACAGGTCATGGCTTCAGGCACACGATGAGTACTATCTTGCATGAACAAGGCTATAACACGGCTTGGATTGAGTTACAGCTAGCGCATGTGGATAAGAATACCATTCGTGGCACATACAACCATGCGCAGTACTTGGAGCAGCGTAGGGAGATGTTGCAGTGGTATGGGGAATATGTGGATGGGTTGGCGGCTAGGGGAATCGCAGTAAATATTCGTAAAAAGGCATAAATTTTCTGCAGCTGCAGGATGAGCATCTATCGCTATAAGCAATGCTGTAGCTCGACGTAAATTGGGTCACAGCTTGCACATGTGGATTAAAACGCGGTTCGTGGGGCTTACAACCATGCACAGTATCTGGAAGGGAGGCGAGAAATGATGCAGTGGTATAGTGATTACATAGCTAGCTTGTCTGAACATAGCACACTACTGGTGTTTTATTCAAAAAAACAGTATGAATAATAATTCCAGTGAATAAACACAAGGTTTTGATGTTGGTGACAAATGGAGCATAACAATCATGAAAGTACAGGAAGCCAAATTTTCATCTAAAGAATTTCTAAAGCGTCGTCGCCCTGAAAAATTTTCTGATTCAACGATCCGAGAGACAGGGTCTTTAGATAGAGTTGTACTTGAGCATTTTCTTTCTACTCTAAATACAAGAAATCAAGAATTACAATTCGAAGATTTTGCTAAAAGAATATGTGAGAAAATAATTTGCCCTAATCTCCTTGAACAGACAGGTCCTGTAGCTGGGGGGGATGGTAAAACTGACACACAAACATTCCCTGTTTCGGAACAAAATAAGCTTCTTTGGTTCGAAGGTGTTAATGAAACATCAAATAAAGAACGCTGGGCCTTTGCGGTAAGTACACGTAAAGACTGGAAGAAAAAATGTCATGAAGATGTGCTTAAAATAAAAGAAACAGCTCGTGGTTATAAAAAAATATTTTGCGTAACAAATCAATCGGCTAAGTCAAATATTCGTTCAGAGGTTGAAGATACCTTAAAAACACAAACAGGAATAGATGTCCGTATATTAGATATTAATTGGATACTAGATCAAATCTACAAAAATCATTTCGAGCAATTGGTCATTGATACATTATCGGTTCCAACACAATATAATAGAGAAGTTATTTTTGGAGAAAATGATTATAAGAAGCACAAAAAATATGAAGAACTAACCGAGTATATTAGAGGGGAAATAAACCCTGCTGGAATTTCATATGAGCAAGTGGATTTTTTCTTAGAAGTTGCAGAGTTAAGCGCTGAGCTTGAAAAAGCGATAATTGAAACACAAGGTCTATTTGAAAGAGCTATAAAAATCTCAAAAAAATTTGGTACAAACCAACAATTGCTGGATGCGTATTATCAATACGCTTGGAAGGCCCATTTTTGGATGGAAGATTTTAACCTTTTCGAAGAAAATCTTCAATTAGCGTATGAATGTATAGCATCATCAACTAACTCCTCAAAATGGGAGAAAGTTTTAAACTTAGTAACAGTCCATAAAAGTTATATTAGACTTAACAACGCAACATCTACAATCGACATTGAGAATATCGAACGTAATATGCTCGCTAAACTAGATGAGATATCTGACGATGAATCTCGTCCCAGTAATGCACTTACAGCGAGAACTCACAAAGCCATTTATAAAATGACAACGTTTTCAGATGTAGAAGATGCTTCGGTTGTATTTGAAGAGTTACATGAAATTTTTAAAAGTAGTGGAAATTTAATAGGCTATCCCTTTGAGAAAAACTTCCAACTTTTGAACGAACTAGATGACATTTTTTTCGAGGTTGATGCATATGAGAATTTATTAGACTATATGACTGAGCAATCCGCTCTTAGAGGCGGTGAAGTTAAAGGGGCATTATTAAATCTACGAAGAGGCATAAAGAGAATTCAAAATGGTCACCCTTATCAGGCAATCAAGTATTTAGGAAAATCTTTTATTCCACTCTATAAAGAGGAATCACGAGATAAACTTATATTAGCATTAAAAGCAATAGCTTATGCTTACGAATCCATTGGGTTGCTATGGAGTTCACGTTCATGCTTGCTTCTATCCGCTTCTTTGATTACAGATAACTACTGGAAGTATGATGAGATATCATTAAAGCAGGTTGAGATTTATTATAGCTTATGCCTAACGGAAATAAAAATAGGAAAATTAGCACATGCCATTTTATGGTATGAATTGTTTTTAATAATTAACCAGAATATCAGTGATAGCTCGTTCGGTGATAAAGAAAATCAGCAAATTGATTTTTACATAAGCCAACTTATTTTGAACACTGATCTAAAGAAAATAAATCTACAGAGTAATATTCCTGATGAACTGGATAGATTAGGACTTTTTGTATCATCGGGATGTCTTAAATATGCTTTAGGTTATATTGAAGATTTTGAGCGTGAGTACGATGTTATTGCAGATTGTGATAATAATGATTTTTTGCAAAAAATACGTGACTTTGATGCAGGATTTAATAGTCAAGGCATAAAAGATAACCATGACAAACGAGGAGTATATACATCTTTTATTTTTGGATGCACCATAGAAATTAACTTTCCGAATCGGTCACCATTTATAGAGTTTTCAACTAATGTCTTATCACTTTTAGAGAGTGCTTTTGCAACTTGTGCGATTGATAACATCCATCTAAAAGAAGCATTTTTAATTATTGAAGTAATAGCAGATGACGAAGATGACTTATCCTTATCACATGAAATAAATAGCAATAGTGGAAAACTAAATCTTACAATAAATTGTTCTGGTTTTGATGCAAGTGATTTTATAATCGATGTTCAACGAAAAATCACCAATGAATTCAAGAAAATAGTATTTGATCTTGTCCCCGAATTATTTTTTATAAAAAATACAGAATACATTGAAAAAATGATATTCGAAGATGCTGCATTCGACAGAGCAATTAGTTTCGGTGCCTGTATCAAAGCTATTGAAAATGTTCTTGGAAATGATATTGATCAACAAATTAAGAAAATTCATTCCACAAGTGCTGAAAAGAAAACTTACCCTCTTCTAAGAGATAAATCCTGGGATAGTGAATTTCCGAAAGTGTTGGAGATCGAGGGTATAAATGATCCAACATTTGGAAAAGGAAGAATGCCTGAAGAGGAACTTAATTCCGAAAATATAACACATAAAGATTATTCCATACAAAGTCTAATCAAACCTCGTCTGTGGGATAGAACACGCTGGAAAGGGGTGGGCTTCGTTCAATTCAAAGCATGTCACCCAGGATTATATCTGTTATTTAAAGACTCCGGTGTGGGTGAAGATATTTTTAAAGATCTTATATCATCTGTAGGCTTATCAGATAATAAATCCAGATTACGTGTTTGTATCGTCAAAGGTATCTCAGTTAAAAAACCAGCTCATTATAGAGTACTGATATCTGAGAATATGAAGAATGCTCCAATGACTAAAAGAATGACGATGATCAGCCGAATTAACACGATGACTCCCGATAACAATGTCAACCTTGATAGATTCCTTGCTGCTTATCATTCCTGCGGAAAATTTTATCTCGGATGTGATGCAATGTTAAAGAATATTACTACAGATTCTCCACGAAAAGACAGTCTAGGAATAGAAATGAGTACGTTAGTTGTTAGGTGGGCATGGGAAATTGGCTTGAATGATGTTGATTGTATTGGTATCAATTTAGATGACGATGATCCATATATTCCAGATAATGTGGCTGATGCTCCATTATTAGAGTTGATAAATGCCAAATAGTATTATGCTATGAGGAACACCGCCTCTTTAATGGGGCGGGTTCAAAACAGTTCTTTGAAAATCACCTAGAAAACATGTATTAACTTAGAGCTGATCTGACAGTTTTCGGTTAGTTATAACAGTATCTTTCAAATTAAATCTGGCTTAAATGCTTCTCAGTTCAAAGGCATTTTAATAATGACAATAATTAATCTTAATTGTTGTATATAACACAGCAATCTCTGACGGGTTATTTCCTTACTCTACAACTCTACAACTCTACAACTCTACAACTCTACAACTTTACAACTTTACAACTTTACAACTCTACAACTCAACAATACATTCAAGTCCGTGATGTGATCGAGAAGACCAGCTCCGAAGGAAATCTTTGGATAACAACATCGTCCTTGGTCGACCGGAATACTACCTTGTCGCGGCTCTAACCTTCTGAATGTCTAGATATTAATCGAATGTATTACAAGGGTTCTGTGAACCACTGCTTTGCTTTATTGGATAATACAAGGTGCTATTTGTAATGCCCGTGTATGGCCCTACGCTGCCAGCATTCGTGTACAAAACGGTCGCTGCGAGTAAGAAGCGGGCATTTCTTAATCAAGATAATTGATGCATCATGCTGGCATGTACTTTTTCAAGTCACTTCTTCTATATGCCATCCTTTAACTACAAGCGCATCACGCAAAGTCTGCGAAACTCGGCTTTCGTTCGCTGCAAGGCATAACAATTTCGCAGGTCGAGACATTGCTACGTAAAGGTTGCGCATTTGCGCCTGTTGAGTTTTAGGAAGCTTTGAAATTTTTTTGGCCGCTGTTCCTGCAATATACTCTAGCCCCAGTGCAACATCGAACTTACGACTGGACCCACCGTAGGATTCAAGGATTAAAGATGCGGCATGAGTTTCGCCTTTCATCCCTGCAACCGTACCGAGTCCAATGTCGAGGCTTCTCCCCTGAAAACTAATTTCACATTTCGCCGAGGAAGCAGTGTTTAGTATCCCCCTCCTGCCAGCGTCTTCGAAAGTGCTCAGTCCCTTAAATATTTCAAGGCTTATCTCTTCGGGAAGGTATGGCTTAAGTTGCATGTATAGCAGTTCTGTCAGTGCATCTCGCTGACCATCTGCACAAAGTGCCTCCCCGGACAATGCGAGCTGCCGTGTTAACTTATCAATAGTTCCCGTGGGTGTAACAGCCTTTGCAGCTCGTGGAAGTGCTCGTGCATCACGAATGTCTTGCGCCCACGATGCACCAGATGCACGCAGAATAATCAATAACGCTCTGCGAACGTCAGAAACTCTTGAACTCAAAGATGTTTCTTTCAAAGCCCCTTTACTGTCACCGATGAGACTCCAGAAACTTTCGGAGCGTAGTCCTGCACTAAACTTATCTCCGCCATAGGTTGGACAGTAATCAAGAAGATGACGACCTGCGTCAACGTTGCTCTCACCGGTTTTGCGAGCGCTCATCGCCTTAACCTCTCGCACACCAATGTTGTCTTCGCTCAATTGGTCAATAACGATTTGACCAAAGCGTTCGACCACTTTGATTGCACTATCCGTTTTGTACAAGAGTAGGACTGGGGCATGGACATTTTCGGCCTCACCAACAACAGCCTCGCCACTGACACGGACACACCCTACAGCATCGGAAATTGATTTACCGAACCGTTTGCTGGTGCTTATACATCCATACCCAGCCCGTGGGAATGTGAGTAATTCAGCTTGTTCTTCATCAGAGATAATCTTCTGATCGATATCCCCAAAACGCTGCATCACTGACCGTCCATCGAAAATACGATTTAACAAGGACTCTTGATCCCAGGAGGTATCCTGCATTTGGTCGATGAAAACCATCGGGAAGCGACGATGGATAACATCAAGAAGCCTTGGGCAGGTTTGAAGCGCAAGGTCAGCAAATGCAAACATGTCACGATGCCGAAAAATACCCTGACACGCCAGCATATTTTTCAGTTCTATCAATGAATTGTATGATTTTGTGTGCGATGCGGGCAGGCTGCCACTTTCAACATGCACGCTAAGCGCCGCCGTTCGATAGAAGAGCGTAGTGGCGATACCTTCACCATTCCTCTGGTTTTCCAGATAAATGCGAAGGCCTGAAAATTTTCTCGTCAGCAGTAGAGAACGAGCTTTATCTGCGAACACCTGATCATCAATGACATCAATCTTCTCTCCTAGGCTACGCAGTAAGGGCATTGCAAAAAAATGATTGACGAAGCTATGGATAGTACCGATGAAATGGGGGTAGCTCAGAAGTTGAGCTCCTTCAACCGTTCCCGCGAGGCGATGTGCAATCTCATCGCGAGCAACGTTAGTGTGACTTAGAACACATATGCCTCGGCGTGCATAAGGCCATTTCCTAGCCAGCAACAAAAGTTTTGCAGCAAGAAGCGATGTCTTCCCACTTCCGGGTACTGCATTAAAATCACGCGATCCGTTTTCAAGTAGGGCAGAACGACGTTCAGCATCGTCGAAGTTCAGATCTCTGGCTAGCGTCGTCAGTTCGGCTAAGTCGTCTGGAGAGATATGGACAGCACTCATTTATGATCTCCTAAATACCGTTTGTTGCCGCGTTAGCCGGAACGGTAGAGCTTGCCGACATGGTTGTTGTTACTGCCGCCGCAGTTGCACCAGTCGATGTGGCAGCTCCGGTAACAACTCCTGTCACCGCTGAGGATTTGGATTTTGGGTCTATCGTCAGGTGTGATAGTGCAGTTTGCACGTATGGGGGTAGTTTATTGAACAGTTCGTCATCCGTGCCATACGCGCCCGTACAAACCAGATAAGCTGCATACTGAGCTGCTATGGCTTTCGACGCTTTTTTCTCTTGAAGAGGCTGATAAATAATTGCGGCGAGAGCTTCATCGGAGTGACCCGCAGCCTCCAGTGCTAACCAGTTTTTTTCTTCCGCTGCAAGTGTCTCAATTTCGTCGCTTTCCTCTAACCTTTCATCGCGAGACTTTGCTTTTACGGCAAGGGAAATAGCTAGGTACATCAGCTTAGCGCAACCGTAGTGTGCAAGATCATATTCGAGTGTCCAACGATCAGATACGCAGACGATCGTTTTTCCGCCTTCCGCACGGTCCTTCTTGTTTTGAACTACTTGCTTCATTTCATCGGCGTCATAATCAGAATCGAAGCGCTTACCCTGAGCGGGTTTTGAGACGTAGCTTTTTGCTACGTCAGGCACAATGTCCCGGTCTGTCAGGCATACGACCGGTATTGGGATATCCGGGCCGGTACCTTCTCGCTGGAGAATGCGGGCGTAATGGTACAGCCCGGTATTTCCAACGTTAACAAGTGATACACCGTGCTTTGAGAATGAGCGACCACACATCTCTGCAATAGCTGGTAGCAAGATTGCTTCAGCAGGCCCTTCCACCATCATGACACCGCGTGCAAAAAATAGATTCGCTTTGGTTGCATCGATAAAACGGCGAAGGAAAGAGTAGTCGGTACGCTTTAGTTTCGTTTTGCCGACAGCTAAAGGGAAGGTCTGTGCCTTGTGCACCAGTGTTAGATCTTCAATGCGTGCAGTTGATACCAAAGAAGGGCTGTGCGTCGTCATAATAACCTGAACCCGCTTATGCGCCTGATCATCGTTAGAGTGCTCTTTTAGGAGATCCATCACGCGCTCTTGCAACTGAGGGTGGAGATGCGCCTCTGGTTCCTCAACGAGAAGGAGGCCCAGTTCTTCGCCATCTCGCAGCAGCACCAGTTCAGTAGCCATAAACAATGCATTGTTATACCCAAGACCGCGAGCGCAACGAGCGTCAGGATCAATGTGTGCTCCGGGAAGCAGCGACAGCTCGAATTTCTCAAGAATAGGCGTGAGCGCTAGATTAGGTGCGATACGGATGCGCGACTGAATTGCATCTCCAGAAAATGCAAATTGGCTCAAGTAGTTGTCGTTGATGTCCTTCTCTACACTTTTGATAACTTGATGCTGACCAAGGTGGTGCTGAGTGAACGCTATCAGACCGACTAGTTGCGTAGGAATGTTAGCGGGCATTGTCTGATCGAAGTCGTTTACCTCTTGCCCAGCAATAAGGTTATGGGCCCCAAGAATCTGGGACAGACGTGATTGGCGCCCTGAACTTAACTCCGCCTCAGCATCGCGTAGTGGCCTTAAGTAGGTTGCTCGCACCAGCTCTCTTACCGCGTAACCCACTTCTGGCCCACTGCCATTTACTCCAGTTCGCACAATTGTTTCAACACGTGAACGCTTAGTTGCTTGGGGTGGGTGAAAGCGTGCCTCAAGATGCAGAATAAGCGAACAAGCTCCGTCTTCACCAAGTGTCAACCATTCAAGGACTGAAGCTTCCTGATCGGTACTTAGCCCACACAAAGTGGCTTCGATACAAAGGGTATTAGATCGAATTGCCCCGTGAATGTGAAAATCTTGCTCAAAGAGACGGATGTTTTCATAACTGGTCGTCAGCAGCACCTGGCGGATAGCATCAACGATACATGTCTTCCCTGCATCATTTTCTCCTACAAGGATGTTTAGCCCCGGATTGAGCTCCCAGTCGAGTGCAGGTGTGGATGTACTATCTCCAAAGGCACGATAGTTGCGTGCGCTGATGTGTTTCAGATACATGTTCTCTCCTTAGTAGAAATCTCACATTTGATGCATCGTAGATGAAACGGAATGACGACATTAAGTTCTAAATTCATGTTAGTTAAAGTAATGGGAAGCGGACTTTGATGCGAGGTATTCTCAGCATAGTGCCTTCCAGTGCTGTATAACGCAGGTCGTCTTTCGCTTCATCTGACAGGCGTATGATGCCATCAAGAATAAGCAGGTGGCCGGAATCCAGCAGCGTATGCAAATCCGCGGCGAGGCAGATTCCGTTTTCAACGCTCGCATTACCGCCGCTAGCGTGACTAACGATATGGGCAGCCTCGAGAGCGAGCCGTGTACCGGTAATAGCACACTGGTTTTCCCAGTTTGATATCACTGCACGTCTGAAACGTCCCTGTGCGGGGCGGATCTCCGCTCGGGTGTACTTTTTTTCAAAACTAGAAAAATGAGGTACCGATAGCCGTTCACGCTCTAACTCGCTTTTATATTGCGCATAAAGCTCGCCATTCTCCATTTCGTCAAGCTCATCATCGCGCCAGCCAGCATTCAACAACTTCCTACGTGCGGCGCTGTAATCACGGACGGATTTATCCGACAGGTCACCCCGACGCTCCAGCACAACGGTATGATCTCCGCGCCGGACAGACTTTGTTCTATCACCGACCTGCATCGCCTCCCCGCCGGATTCAGCAATAAGGTCGGCACGCCACGCGGCATGGAAAATGTTCTCGCCCACGTATTTATTCGCAGCCGCTGCGCTGCTGAAACGCTCGCCATCTACGTATACCCAATATCGCCTTTTTTTCATCCGCTCGGCTTGTTCCGGTGTGTAACGCTGCGTCATTAGCAAGATCCTCTTTGAGTGCATATTTACGACTTCGGTCTGTATATCGAAATGTGCCTTGTTGTTCTCGTCAGAGTATCAAATACCTCAACCTCAGATGTTGCGATCTATATTCCCGTTTTTCTCAGAGCCGATACATCGGCAGCGATAAGCTGAATATTTAGGCAGAAAAGGGCGTCCAGCGTTAACCGGTAAACATTTTCTTTATTTCAACGTTTTTTATCCCTTATCCGACCCAGTTTCATCGTCACCTGCTCCGGCATGTCATCCAGATTATCTTCCCGCAGTCCCATCACTACGTTATATCCCATCAGCAACGAACGGTCCCCAAGTCGCGGTAGAGGAGCCAGCTTCATCGGGATAGTGAGTTTCAGGCTGGCGTCGTAGTCGCAGCCCAGATACACACGCAGCAGGATGAAGACGTCTTCGCGTAGCTGCCCGCCGGGCAACAAGCCTTTGGCCTTGATCGGTCCTCGGTGAACATCTCTATGCCAATACAGTAGTTCGTATCTTCTGTATGACTGCCGAGGATCAGATGATCGCCCAGCCTTTGTTGCTAGGAAAACGAGAATCTCGCCCGTTTGCCTGCCGGCATCCGGGTTACCTGGTGAGGCTTCACCGTTACCTGCGTATTTGGCGCCTGGGTGTTGATCACGCTTACAATCCTCTCAGCGGTACGGGTGGTGCGGACTAACGATTGCAGCATTGCGAGCGACCGTGACGCGGGGATGTCGCCGCTTTCAGGGATGCCGGTAAACGCCATCAGGCTGCGTGAAGTTTTATCGATGCCGCCCGCTTCAAAGGTGTCGGGATAGCTGTATTTACGCCAGATGCGGTAGAATTGGGTCATCATCCGGTGGTTGAAGATGTCTAAAAGGCTTCCAGCCCTTCATGGCCTTCGCGCCGTTGGGTGATGTCATCGACATAGCTGCTCGGCAGCGGCGAATCGACGCCGTACAGGTCCATAAAAGTGGTGCGCACCGTGGGGGGTTATCCGGATGGTTCGGGTTCGTCTGCACCGCTTTAAGCTTGCTGACCGGAAAACCCATGCCCGGATGCGGCCGAAAGCGCACGGCGTCATCTTTGAGCGAAAAGGTGCTGCCGAGCGGTAGTTTTCGTGACATCTGCTGTTCGAGCAACTTACAAAAACGGAAGAAGTTGAAGGCGTGAGCACGGTCATTGCCGTCACGGTCCCGCCAGAACGCCGGCGCGTGGTTGTCTGGGTTTTCGGTGTTGTCGAAGTTATCCTGGCTCATTAGAACAGCATCCGCGTTAAGCGACGCTCAGGCCATGACCACTGCGTGCCTGATTGACTGAGCGTAACCGTCAGCTGAGTAAACCGGCGAATATCGACGTACTGGGTGTAAAACTTTTCCAGAATTTCGCTAAACAGCAGGGTATCGGCCTGGCCGAAGAACTGCGTTTCATCCAATGTTACGCGGATAGCCACTCTCTGCCAGCCCTCGGTAGGATAGTGGGAGGGTTTATAGCCAACGTGCTTAATACCGCCAATACGGTGAGTTCAGTATAATCGTCCTGTCCAGTAGGCAGAGTGCATGACACAGCGTGTCCATTTCTATCAAGCCGGCGATCGCTTGGGGGGCGGCAATTACATCACCTGCCACTTGTAAAGCTCGGCGGTGGGCGGGTAGTAAGGTATACCAGTTGTAAGCACTCATTAAGTAGATAACTCGATTTTTTATCAATGTTGTTCCTCCTAGACATTCACAATATTCCATTTTGGGGATTCAAAAATGGGATTTATTGGCCTTTGAGCAATTGCAGGCAAAAAAAACGTTTTTTTTTCTGGGATTATGGACTGCGTTTATAACAAATTTATAATAATTCCCTGTGAGAATATATGTTGCCACTTAATGATTTATGCTGGTTGCCAGAACGCATCTTTTTAAGACCATTAAGTACGCTTGAATTATCACATAATTTAAAAGAAGGTGAGCGTAAGGTACTTGAACGTTATTATTCTCTGAGCGCAGTAGGAATGTTTTCTGGTGACCATACGGTGATGTTACAGGAAACCCTTTCAACTCTGTTGATTGCAAATCTAAATGTCACTAAGGAACAGGGATATTTGGTCTATGCAAAAACACAAACGCATAATACTTTCTTCGATGCCCGCTGGCTTGATGAGATAGCGAGCAGTTGCGGAATAGGGCATTGGGAAAAGTTAACGGTGAGCCTGAACCACTGCGCATCAGCTCTGTCAGCGATTCATTTATTAAAAAACCGGGTAATGAAAAGCCAGCAGCCGATGATCCTCATCACAGGTGAAAAAGCTTTTCACAGTGATATTAATAAGCTTGATAATAGTGTTATGGCGGAAATTCCTGCTGCCATGCTCCTGAATGCAGGACGATCACAGTGGCAAATCAAAAATACAGCGGTGCGACATCTATCTTCATTTTATAATAATCACAGAGAAATCACGCCTTCCCGACGGCGGGAGCTTTTTTCATCACTCGAACAAGATTATTATGACTTTTATCTTTACGTGTTGGATAGGTTTAACCTTACCATCGACCATATAGATGCGATTGTTCCGGGTAATATAGATTTCCCTATGCTCAATCGTATTGCCGATAAATTGAAATTTAAGGGTGATTTTTTTACAGAACACATATCAAGATATGGACACGCTTATTGTTCTGATATTTTATTTAACTTGTCTTCTTTATTAAAAAGATTTGAAGGAAAAAGAATTCTCTGTGTTGCTATGGGGATGGGGATAACGATGTCGTGTATCCTGATTGAAAAAAACGAAATTAATGAGGTAAACCATGTCACAAATTCTGTCATCCGTTAATGATGCATTAAATGATGTAATGTCTACAAAAATGAATATAACGTCGGAAACCGATTTCAATGAAGATTTGGATCTTGATTCAGTATTATTTGTGCAGTTCTTATTAACACTGGAAGAAAAAATCCCTGGGTTGATGTTTGAACCTGATCAAATCAACCAAGATGCATTCACCACGGTCGGAAAACTTATTCAATGGATTGAGCAACACTTGCAGCTGGAGAGCTCTGATGTCTGAAGAAGAGTTTACTCGTCTTTATTTTATGTTTAGGGACCGTGAGCCGGCAGAAGCCTTTCGGCAGATGCGCCAGAAATGGGCCGACCCGGCGCGCGGTGTATTTTGCGGCGGGTATCAGCTGCTGGCACCAGAAGCTGAATTCTGTGTGGATCAGCGCGCTGAGTCTGATCGTATTTTGGCTTCACTCGGGATTTTATTGCAGCACACTGGCACAGAACCCATCACCGACAATACGATCCCTCTTATGGCTTCTTTTGCGGCTCGCTTAGGTCTCCTGAGCCAGATCCTTGTCGCGAGCTGGAAGCATTTATCTGTGCGAAAAAGTTTTGGCGTAAAAACCACTCGGCATCAGTTAGTGAAGGCGGATTTCGCCGATCTGAGCAGCCAGATAGAGGTGTTATTGATTCAATGGCAGATGCGCCTTTCGGCGCAAGATGTTGCTGACCCGGAAACGGATCACTGGCAGATCACGATGTTAACAAACCGGGCAGAAAAACTGATGGGAGGACATGGCTATTTATTAGGCTCGACGCACAGCCTCTCTTACCTGTCGATGATGATTTATAGTTTATATGGCAAAACCACATCCGGGCCTGTGACCACGCTGTCTAAAAATCAGGAGGTCATCGTATGAATACTTCACCTGAAATGACGTTGCCAAAACGTCACAGCCTGGGCAAAGATATCGTCGACCTGCTCAAATTAGCCTGGCCGATGATCGTTGTGGCGATAGCTGTATCATTTTCGCAAAACATTCAGACCGCGATTCTGGGGCACGGGAAAGAAACTAGTTCAATTTATTTGCTTTCGATGCTCCAGCCTTTCAGTTTTTTATTCTTGGCTATTCTGGAGTGTCTGGCTATCACAAATCAGGTTTTCAGTGCCCGTTCGCTGAATCAATGGTCCCGCCAAAAGGTATTGGCGGCGACCTCTCTGCTGGCGACACTTGGTATCGTGATTGTGGCGCTGCTGAGTGGCGTGACGGCGCTCTGCGCCTCTCTTTTGCAAATCCTGTTGCCGGTTGCCGGCAATGCATTTTATTCATCGGCATTACCGCTCTATTTTATTTCCATGCTGCCTTTTATCCAGCTCGAGATGTGTAACAGTGCACTCCGCGGGCAGGGGAAAAGCGCATTAAGCATGCTGTTAGTAATTGCGTATATTGTGCTGAATGCGCTGATTTGCTACGTCGGCTATCAGGTTTACGGATTAGGCTTCTATTCGATTATTATTTCAAACTCGCTGGCTTCTGCTTTGCTTATCCCTGTTGCTCTTTGGTTGGTCTGGCGCACAGGCCGTCATGTGAAAGATGACCGGCCGAGTGCATTTATTCCGCGTCTCAGTGGGCTTCTGTTTCAGGTTGGGATGCCGATATTTGCCTCTTTAGTAGTGTTATTTTTCAGTTCACTGCTGATATTCCCGTTAATCGGAACGTTAGGGGAGCAGTATGTCGCCGGTTTTCTGATTGTTACCAAGATTCGAATGTTTATTGTTATCCCCGCGGTGGCCTGTGGTTCCGCGCTGGCGATATTAATTAACCAGCGGCTGGCGATCAGTAGCGGAGAAGAGTTAAAAAAATTGCTACACCGAGGATTAGCTTTTATTTGTATTATTTATCTTCTGCTGACGTTAGGTGTCTATTTCACCGAAGTGAGCCTGATAAGAATTCTGTCCGGTGACAGAATGATTCAGGACGTCAGCAGCCAGATTTTACTGATCCTGTTACCGACATTTTTCCTGACTTCTTTTGTCGCCTCGCTTCAGTCATTACTGGAACAATTAGAACAAGCCAGAAGGGTATTAGTATTAACAGTTATCATCGAATTGCTGACCGTTGTCACTTTGCTGGTTGGCTGGAGTAAGTTCTCGCAACTACAAAGTATTATGAATCTGATTATAGTCTTTAATGTGGTGTACTTTATCGCGTTTGGTAGAGAATACTGGCGGCTGGCCAATAAAATAGGGAATGAAAATGTTTTATAGTTTCTTTTACCCCGTCCTTTTATTTTTATCGCTGGTTCACCAAAATTACCTGCGAGTTCTAGTCTTTATGAGATTGCGCCCGACATTGCTGATGAAGGCGAAAATAAGACCCGCGACGCATTATACCCGGGCGTGCAAATTAATAAGTTTATTCGACTTATATTCCTTGCATGTAATGTCCTCCTATCTATCCGCATTATACGCTTTGCGTCTTTTCGAAAAAACCCGGCCTTTACCCTATAAGCAGGGGGAGATCATGCTGCTAAGTCGTTGCGTGCAGGAGGAGCTTTTATGGCGCAAAACTTTTGTTAAGGTCTTCATTTATCCACAACCTGCTCCACAGGCAGAAAAAGTGTTGCTCCTTCACGGGTGGGATGGCCGGAGTATTATGTTAAGACAGATGGCGCAGCGGCTGCAGGAAAAAGGCTATTCGGTTTTTGCGCCCGACCTTCCTGCACATGGTATTTCCCCTGGAAAAAAAGTATCTTTCTATGATCTCTCGCGGGCCGTCATGGAGATAGAAAAACATTATGGTCACTTTTCTGTGATCATTGGTCATTCGACCGGAGGCTTAATTGGCTGCATGGCCGCCCTACAGGGGCTGCTTTTTAAAAGACTGATTTTAATCGGCAGTCCATGCAGTTACGGAAAAATGATGGACAGGTATGTCTGTAATAATAAACTGCCAAAGCGTATTGCCGGATCGATGAAAAAACTGTATCAGCTACGCTATGGTGTTCATCCTGATGTTATTGGTCCCGAGCTTATTGGTTCAATAACGCAACCTGTCATGATATTACATGATAAAAATGATCTCAGTATCGAACTTGATGAAGCCCTAATACTGAGTCATTCATTGAAGAAAAGTGAATTAATCGTTACAGAAGGAAAGGGCCACAATGGCGCATTACGTGACCCTGTTGTTTTTAATTATATTTCAAATTTTCTGAAAGACACTTTGCATGAGGAATTTTCATCGTGTTGTGAACCAAAGTTGTTATTGCGTGTAATGAATAATAAAAGATGGTACAAAGATTTTTATTGATAATTATAAGCAATGCAGGTTGCTGATTAACATGCTTCTTGAAAAGTTATTTCTTTTTATCCCGAAAATTAAATCATAATCTGAGGGCTCTTTTTTTATTTCCGGGCGCATTGTCCTGATGACATTTTGTTTGAATTTTAGCGGAGACTCATTATAGGTCTTGCTGAAGCTTCGGGAAAAATGTGGCAGAGACGAAAACCCACAAGCATAGCTGATATCCGTCAAAGACCATTCTGGTGCTAAGTGAATAAACTCGCGGGCCAGTGCCAACCTGACTTTCCACATCCACTTTATTGGTGTAACCTCGTAAAAATGTTTGAATATACGGCAAATATCAAACCGAGTTTTTCCGCATATCTTTTCCAGATCCTCAAGCATGATGTCGTCAGAAATATTCTCCAGAATATAGTTAATAACCTTAACAATGCATAATGATTTTTCTGTGTGAGCGTGTTTACCATAGATGCTCAAATGGCGATTATCCAAGTCTTCGGTTATTTTCTGTGTGAAAAGAGTTTTTTCAGAGTTTGATAGTTTACGTTCCCACATACACACCCCTTATGCGTAAATATTGAGTGATGAACTTTTTTAAAGCTAATTTTTATACCCATAATGGTTAAGCAATTGTCATGCCATATTTTTATTTTTTTTAAATTACTGTTTTTTATTATTTTTTTCTATTACCTCCCGTTAGAGGGATAATAATGTCCCATATTCGGAACACGGTAATTAATGTCAGTGACTGAATATTCCGATATTGGGAATACTTACCATAAGTGGGACGGCGTCCTGAAAGCTGGTAAGGAGGTCTCGCCCTCCCATTTTCAGTTCCATTAATGAGATAGTGAACTCTTAACCGTAGAGCTACTTTTAATTTCATTATATATAATGTCATTAATATCAATGATTTAATTAAATTTGTGGAGTTGGCATGTTCTGTGCATAACTATGATAAGTTATCTGAAAGGGTCTTACTATTATGGATATATCAATCCCACAACCAGGGAATAAAATCATACTTAAGCGACACCGCAAATTTATTGTTATCGGTGCAATTTTTTTAGCTACGTTGGCTGCAATTTATAATTATCATTTTTCCCCCTATCAGATCTCTCGCGGGAGTATTACTGTCGGGCAGGTTCAATATGGAAGTTTTTCGGTTGAAGTGCGTGGTAACGGGGTATTGTTGCCCCGTGATATTAATTGGATTGCCGCAAATGTCGATGCCCGTGTGGAGGAAGTCATTTACAAGCCGGGGATGAAGGTAAATAAAGGGCAGTTATTGGTCAGAATGAGCAATCCAACGCTTGAACAGAAATTGCAGGAAAATCAGCTCGAGCTTGATGCCCGCAGGGCAGAGACTGACGCAACTAACGCAGAGCTGCAAAATAAAATTCTAAGTCAGGAAGCATTAGTTCTGGATGCCAAAAGCCGGTTACTTAGCTCCACCATGCGGCTTGCCGCGCAAAAGAAATATATTGCGGCAGTTCCGATGCTTGAATACGAGACAACACGTATCAATACGGAACAATATCGTCAGCAGGTGGTACTTGAGGAAAAACGTTTGAGAACGCTCAAGCTGAGCATTGATGCTGATATTAAAGCAAGCGCTATGCGCCTTAATAAGCTGGAATCTCTGGTGCTACTAAGCCAGCAGGAAGTCGACTCGCTCAATGTAACCTCACCGATAGAGGGTATTTTGCAGGATGTAAAAGTACAGGTGGGACAGCGAGTCACCATGGGCACCACCATCGCCCGTCTGGCGAAAGAAAAGGAACTTTATGCTGAACTCAAAGTACCGGAATTACAGTCCCGCGATCTTGCCGTTGGGCAACAGGTTACCATTAATACCGGACGCAGCCAGTTCACGGGGGTATTGTCACGGGTTGATCCTGCCGTGACGAATGGCACAGTTAAAGTGGATGTTACGTTCAATCAACCGCTGCCACAAGAAGCCCGACCCGACCTGAGCGTTGATGGTTTAATCGCAGTGACAAAAATTAATGATTCCCTGTACGTTGAGCGGCCACCTTTCGCCCAAAATAATTTACCTTCGATGCTTTACCGACTCGATGAAAAGGAACGTACTGCAACCAAAATGAAGGTCAACTTTGGTCAAGGTTCTGCGGATTATATTCAGGTGAACAGCGGACTTCGTGCGGGAGATAAAATTATTCTCAGTGACGGCAGCGCTTGGCAAGGTGCAGATCAAATTGAGATTACTAAATGATGCCGGCTCACCTGCAAAAGAAGCCTGCTAATTGGATAAAGCGATGGAGATGAACATGACGGAATCACTGGTGGAACTCACTGATGTGAATAAGATATTTTTGACGGATGAAATTGAGACGCATGCCCTGAGCAAGATTACGTTCAGTATTTCCAAAGGGGAATACGTGGCGATTTCCGGGCCTTCTGGGTGTGGGAAGTCAACGCTGCTATCTATTTTGGGTCTGCTTGATGTGGCCTCTACGGGTACATATCAGTTGGCCGGGCATAATGTAGAGAATATTTCTAAAAAGCAGCGAGCCCTGGTGAGAAATCGCGATATTGGCTTCATCTTTCAATCATTTAACCTCATCAGCGATTTGACTATTGAAGAAAATGTTTCATTGCCGCTGACTTATCGTAAGGATATCTCTAAAACCGAACGGCAGCAGAGGGTTGCGGAGGCATTGGATAAGGTCAATATGTCTCACCGGGGACGCCATTACCCTTCACAGCTCTCTGGCGGGCAGCAGCAACGCGTGGCCGTCGCACGGGCTATCGTGGGCAATCCTTCGATTATTTTGGCGGATGAACCGACCGGTAACCTGGACTCCCACAATGCTGAGGCGGTACTGAATATTCTCGATAAGCTGCATCAGGAAGGCGCCACTATCTGCATCGTCACCCATGACCCTCGTTCAGCCGAGCGCGCGCAACGCAGTATTGTGCTCTCTGACGGGCAGGTCGTCGGAGACGGACATGTGGCTCGAGAACTGACTCTGATAAAGGAAGCATAAAATGCTTTTTGACATCCGATATGCCTTACGCTTGTTACTCAAAAGCCCGTCATTTACATTTATCACTGTGCTGATCCTGTCCTGTGGTCTGGCCCTGACGCTGTATATGTTTTCAGTGATTAACACCATCATGTTTACGCCGCTTCCTTACCCGGACGGGAAAAACATGGTGTTAGTTAATCCGATGGTCAATGGCGTCAGTCTGAGTGATTCTGGGGTCAACTTTCTGGACTACAAGGAAATTAAGGCACGCAATACTACGCTTAATGATGTGAGTTATTTTTATGCTGAACGCGCAGATATCAGCGATGGCACGAAAGCGGTTTCCTATATGGCGATCCGCAATACGCCAGACATGTTTTCTTACGCTGGCGTCCAGCCCTATCTTGGCAGGATTTTGAACAGTGAAGATGTCCAACCTGGTGCGACACCGGTTGCCGTCATCAGCTATGGTATGTGGCAAAACTACTTTGCTGCCGATGCGCAGCTCATTGGCAGGGATGTACTGATTAATGGCATACACACACGAATTGTTGGCATCATGCCCGCAAATTTTGCCTTTCCCTTCTTTCATGATCTTTGGCTGCCTTCTAAGCTGGATCCTGCACAGTATCTCGTCCGAAAAGGCGCACCGGAAGTGTCGGTTTATGCGCGCCTGAAACCCGATATTACACTCGCCGACGCTGATCGTGACCTCGCTCATGGGATGCAATCGCTTGCATCTGAGTATCCTGAAAGCAATAAAGGTCTCTCTGCTCAGGCATTGACGTTCCAGGAGAATTTCATGGGTGAGGAGACCATGCCGATATTCATCGTTATGCTTTTCGCCGTCGCTTTTGTTCTGGTGCTGGCGTGTTGCAATGTCTGCAACTTATTACTGGCAAGGACCACAGAACGCTCAAAAGAAATAGCTATCCGTGTTGCATTGGGGTCACCTTCCGGCCGTTTGGTCATGCAAATGATGTGGGAAAGCTTATTTATTTGCTCCTTCTCTGGCATCATCGCCTTACTACTCGCCGCCTGGGGACTTGAGATCACTAATACATTACTCCCGACTTTTGTGCCAAACAAAATTCCGTTCTGGTGGCATTTATCACTCGATAACGTCATGATCCTCAATGCATTAGCGCTGGTCATAGTGACCGCTGTCGTCACCAGTGCTTTGCCTGCATGGAAAATCACCCACGGTAATTTCAACGATGTTCTGCGTGATGGGACACGGGGCGCGCAAAGCCGCGGGGCAGGTAGAGTTTCCCGCATTTTGGTAACGTTTGAAGTCGGATTATCCTGTTCCATTCTTTGCATCAGTGCGCTACTGGCCCTACTGGTTTATCAGGCTACCCGGGCCGATTACGGGGTGGCGACGGAGGGCTATCTCACCGGTCAGATTAGCCTCAATGCCAACCAATATCCTGATGATGCGAGCCGCATCCTGTTCTATCAGCGCCTGCAATCGTCCCTAAGCGGCATCCCCGGCGTTGAAAAAACCGCCGTCACCACTAGCGCGGTCGGACAATTTACTGTACCTCGCCAGGTGGATATCGATTCATCGACCAACAATAGTAAAGATCGCTGGTCTTATCCACTGGTCAATGATGTACAAGTGATGCCGGGAAGTCTGGCGGCAATGGGAATCACTCCGGTAGCTGGAAGAGAGTTTGCCAGCAGTGACACGCAGGAGTCGCAGCCCGTGGTGGTGGTCAGCCAGTCTTTTGCGGAGCAGTTCTGGCCCGGTGGGCGGGATGTGATCGGTAAACGTCTGCGTTTTCGTGATACGGATGATCAGCGCTGGTTCACGGTTATCGGTGTAGTACCCAACGTCATTCATGGTAGACCTTTCAGCGCATTCCGCAAGCGGGTCACTGTTTACCGCTCGCTGGCACAAATACCTGCGGCCTCGTTAACACTGGTGCTCGGCACTCAGAATCCTGATACGTTAGGACCTGCGCTCATAAATGCGGTACGACAAATTGACAGCACGCTTTCCGTAAATCAGGTGCAAACTTTGAATCAACGTCTGACCAGGAATACCGCCGGGCTACATTTCATTGCCAACCTCTTTATGTTGTTTGGTCTGGTCGCGGTAATATTGGCAGCCACCGGCATTTATGCCGTGATGCGCAATGTGATAAATCAACGTATTCAGGAGATCGGGGTGCGTATGGCGATGGGGGCAACGGAAGGGGTTCTGTTGCGGATGCTGATGCTTCAGGGCAGTAAGCAATTATTCATTGGCCTTATTATCGGCCTGCCTTTGGCCTTCTTTGTCGCACCAAAATTGACGCGTATATTGGGCAATGGGCATACATCCTTTGCACTGCTCTTTGGGAGCGTCGCCGTCATGATTTCTTTAATTGTGGCGTTAGCGGTCTGGCTGCCTTCCAGACGGGCCATTCGTATGTCGCCTGCAGACGCCATTCGCTATGAATAATCTGTTGCCGTGCCTGACGGGTGCGGCGGCACAATCCGGATGCTTTAATGAACGAAAAAAAACGTATTCTTGTAATTGATGATGATGCGGGCATTCTGACCAGCCTCGACATGCTGCTCCGCCTGGAAGGGTATGACGTTACGCTGGAAACGCAGGCTAACCGATTATTGTCACATTTGTCCGGAAAGCCCTTTGATCTGGTGCTGATGGATATGAACTTTCAGAAAGACACCACATCGGGTCTCGAAGGCTTGCAACTCCTGGATGAGTTAAAGAAATTTGATGACTGCTTGCCTGCCGTGGCAATGACGGGATGGGGAAGCGTAGATATCATCGTTAGCGCCATGCGTGCCGGAGCAGCAGATTTTATTCAAAAACCTTGGGATAACGAACGCCTGCTAAGCATTGTTCAGCAACAGATTGCATTGAGCCAGGCGAGACGCTCCGGGAATTGCTTGAGAGAAGAAAATAAGCTGCTGAAACTGGCGCTCGAAGATGACATGGACAATGAATGGGTCGTCCGCTCTCAGGCCATGAAACAGTTAATCAACGTGGTTGAAACCGTAGCGGCCACGGATACCAGTATTCTTATTCTGGGGGAAAATGGCACCGGTAAAAGCCTACTCGCCCGCTATATACACCAGCTTTCATCCCGCGTTGAGCACAGCATTGTTGAAGTTAACATGGGCTGTATCAATGAGCAGTTGTTTGAAAGTGAAATGTTCGGACATGTAAAAGGCGCATTTACCGATGCGCGGGAAAATCGTATTGGCCGATTTGAACTGGCCGATAAAGGTACATTATTCCTCGATGAAATTGGGAATTTGCCGTTGTCCCAGCAGGTAAAATTACTGCGCGTATTGGAAGAACGACAGTTTGAACGCGTGGGTTCATCGCGAACACAAACAACTCAGTGTCGAATCATTGCGGCAACCAACACGGATCTTGAAAAAGCGGTGGTTGAAGGGCGATTCCGGCAGGATTTGCTCTACCGGCTGAATGTCATTCAAATTCCGTTACCGCCGCTACGTGAGCGACAAGAGGATATTGAGCCGTTGGCCGAACGTTTCCTGCAACGTTTTGCACGCAAGTATAGTAAACCTAAACCGGTATTATCGGTGATGGCGCGACAAGGGCTGCATGAATATTCATGGCCGGGAAACATCCGGGAATTGAGTCATTTGCTTGAGCGCGGCGTATTGCTTTGCCGTAATAATACCATCGACCTGGCGGATCTTTGCCTGCCGTTACCCGTGAAGGGGTTTAACACTAGTCATGAGCCGCAGCAAAAGCAGGTGACGCAACTTGAGACGGGCACACTGGCAGAAGTGGAAGAAACTGTGCTCTTACAACGCTTGCGTCATTATGACGGGAATGCAGTAAAAGCGGCAGAATCGTTAGGGCTGAGTCGCAGCGCTTTTTACCGACGACTGGATAAATTAAAAATCTGTCATGAGTAAAATTTTTCGATCTTTTGAGTCACGGCATTTAATACTGTGCAGTTTGTCCCCTATGGGGGGCATTGTTGCCTATCTACTGCTGTGGTTTTTCCCACAGCAGTCTTTCTACCTGAAATTTCTCACGCTCTTTATCCTGTGCGTCACGTTAGTGTATTTTGCCTATCACTTTTTCCAGCAACTTCTCTACAAAATCAATGTGATTTCTAACCTGTTAGAAGCAGTTGAACAGGAGGATTTTAGCCTTCGAGGCGTTACAAGCGGGGAGGGTGTGTTTGAAGGGGTTATTGAACAGATCAACGCGATTTCGGGTCAGTTATCCCGGCACCGTCAGCAGCAAAGAGAAATGGATTTTCTGCTCCAAAAAGTGATTTCTAATATCACGGTGGCTATTTTCGCGATTGACGGCAATAGCCGGTTGGTCTGGTGTAATGATGCGGCCTCTCGGATGCTAGGTACATCGCTCGAAAAACTGATCGGCAAAAAATCCAGCCACTGGCAACTTGATAAGCTGTTGCAAAATGCCAACCGGGAGCATCCAGTTGAATCCCATCATGAAGGGCGTCCGGGACGTTATAAAGTGTCCAGTGATACCTATATGGTTGACGGGATCCAAAACGTGTTGCTATTTGTCAGTGATGTTGACGACATGCTGCGCAAGGAAGAACAAAAAGCCTGGCAAAACCTGCTGCGCGTTATCAGCCACGAGATAAACAATTCTCTGAGCCCGATAGCTTCTATCAGCCAGATGCTCCAGCAGCACTATCGCCGCAATGCAGAAAACCTGCCGGAAGGCTTTGTGGAAGGTATAGACTTGATCAACCGCCGTGCCAAAGAGCTTATTGCCTTTATCAGCAGCTACCGCCAATTGAGCAAACTTGCTCCCCCAGTTAAAGCACCGCTTGATTTTGCGGCCCTGATTGCTGAACTGCCACTGTTGTTTGCGCACCGTAAAATTACCCTGAAAGGCCCCGTGCCGCAGATCGTTGATGTCGATCGGGTGCAAATCCATCAGTTGCTCATCAATCTGATTAAGAATGCCGATGAGGCGATGAGCGATACCAATATGCCGGTTTGCATTGAATGGTCAGAAGAAAAAGGCCGCCTGTTTGTGACCATTCTTGACCAAGGTGTTGGGCTGAGTAACCCTAAAAATCTGTTTGTTCCTTTCTATACCACCAAACCCAACGGCAGTGGCATCGGGCTGATTTTGTGCCGGCAAATCGCTGAAAGCCATGGCGGGTATCTGTCTCTGGAGAATCGTCATGATCGAACCGGTTGCCGCGTTACCCTTAATTTACCATTGTGACTCCCTTCCTGAACTGAAGGTAGGCGAGGGGCTTTGCCTGATCCGTCACTTTGAACATTCGTTGTTAGGGAACATGCTACGCCAGCAGGCGCAGTGCTGGCTGCGTCAGGTACTGTCGAGGTGCTTATCGGTGACCGATGCGCAGTTTACCCTCGCAAGAACGCCTCAGGGTAAACCCTGGCTCCCTGATTTCCCGTGGCTGCGCTTCAACTTATCCCACAGCGGAACATCGGCGGCGATTGTGTTGTGTCGCGGGGTTAACGTCGGGGTAGACCTGGAAAGAATCAGCGGTAAAGTTGAGGTGAAAAAAGCCATTGCCTGCCGGTTTTTCCACCCTGATGAGCAACGCTGGCTGGCAGAGGATGAGGCGCATTACCTGTTGCGGTTTACTCGACTGTGGAGTGTTAAGGAAGCTTGGCTTAAAGCGCGCGGAACCGGCCTTACGCAGTCGCTCGCCGGTTTTTGTGCCATCCCGCAACACAAAGGGATCGCGCAGGTGTTCGATCACAATGAAGAAGAGATCGGCCTGTTACATCACCGGCTGATTGAGAACGACGGTGTATATTGCTTGGCGTATGGAGCCTGCTCTCCGCTGAAAGACCTGTCCATCAGATGGCAGGTCTATGTTCATCAGGCTGTGAGTTAAGTTGATACTACGCGCAGCCGGAGGTAGAGATCTCGCTAGCGAAAGTGCTTGCAGTACCGGTATCCACATGTGCAGATGCACTGACGGAAACACGTGCGCCTGCCGCTAAGGTTCCCAAAATTTTGGGAATATGGCACAGCGAAGATTCCGCGCCCATGCTCATGCGCACGTTAGCCGACTCAGCCGTAAAATTTTGAGGCTTCTTGTTAAAACTCCCGCCCATGGCCAGATCTAAATTCAACTCAGCCGTTTTGCCTACAGCTTGGATCTCTGTGCCCATGCTGCCGGAAACGGTCAGTTTTGAAGGATCCACCGCACAGGCCGGTGCCGATATTTTAACCCCAGCTTTTCCTGCCAGGCTGTTCAGCGTGCCGCTGGTATACAGGGTGATATCCAGCGTGTGGGAGATAAAGCGATCATTTTCGGCGGCATCATTAACCAGCAGTAAAGTGTGATTGTCGTTAGTGATTTTCAATTTATTCAGTGTGTCTTGTGAGCCGGACACCACCATAGAAGGCGTTGCGGCACACTTAATGGTGAGATTAATGCCCTGTCGGGCTTCTACTGCGATAAAGGCTTCCAGGGGAAATGTTTTTTCTGCAGCGAAGGCAGAAGTGCTGATGGCACAGGCTAGCAGAGTAAGCGCCAATGTATTCTTTTTCATGTTGATTCCTTGATTTCATAACAATGTAGAAAGTGTCCGAAGCGTTTCTTCCACACTTGATTGAGGCATTCCAAAATCCATCAGGCACGCAACTTCATCGATTCCTTCCTGTCTGAACTGGGCAAGTTGTTCCGCGCATTCTTGTGCCGAACCAAATAAACCGCAGTGGTTGAGATATTTCTCCACTCCCCATCTCAGTGTGTAGGCCTGCTTCTTCTCATTTTGCTCCGCATCGCTGGTCGGTGATTGACTGAGATTGTCGGAAAGCGCCATAAATGCCCGCAGATAGTCGGTAAGTGCGGGTTTAAGGCGTGGTAAGAGGGTTTGTCGTTCTTTACCGGCCTGCGTGTGCAGCATCAGTGTGATGATGCCTCCAGTGGGATCAAGGCCCGCCTGACGGCGTGCGAGGCGATAAGCCACGCAGTTCTCCACCAGTTGTTCGCGGGTCTGTGAAACCAGATGGGTGAGCACATTCAGCCCGCGCCTCCCTGCCTCAATAAATAAATCGGGATTACTGCCGGTGGTCAGCCAGACGGGGATCTTTGGTTGAAAAGGAGCAGGCCAAGTTTTCAGAGTGATCGGTTCGGGTTGCGCAGGAAGAGAAAGCTCGTGGCGTTCGACGGATTCACCCCGCCACAGCGCTTGTATCTGCGCTAGTGAGGAGTAGAGAACTTGTTGCCTATGGCGGTAATTCTCAGCCCTTAGCACAAAATCATTACGCTGCCAGCCGCTGGCAAACGCCACGCCAACGCGGCCATGAGAAAGGTTATCAACGATGGCCCATTCCTCGGCGACACGCAGTGGTTCATGCAATGGAAGTACCACGCTGCCTGCCCGGATGCCAATGCGTTGCGTGCAGGCCGCTAAAGCTGCACTGATCACAGAAGGGTTAGCAAACATGCCGCCAAAAGTATGAAAATGCCGCTCGGGTGTCCAGATAGCATGAAAATTCAGCGCATCTGCCAGCCGGGCGTTACTCAGTAATTGTTCATATTTATCAGCAAAATTATCTCTCGCCACATCGGAGAAGCAGAATAGGCTCAGCGCCGGGATCTCACTGGATGAAGACATTCTGTTCAGCCTTGTCTGTAGACTCGAGAATAAAAGACACATCACCGCGCGGTATGACATTAAGGGCAAAAAGCGGTGTGAGGGCGGCAGGTGGCGTTGAAGGTGCGAGCGAAAACTGAAAATGTTCGCACAGCGTGGCCACCGCCGTAGTCAACTGGTCAAGGGCTAAGGTCATGCCCACGCAATTTCGTTTCCCTACGCTAAAGGGTAAAAAATACTCCGGCGCAATTTTCTCTTGACCCAGAAACCGTTCCGGCCTGAAGCAAAGCGGTTCTGCCCAGCAGGCGGCATTGCGGTGAACTAACCAGGGAGAAAATAAAACCCGCGTGCCTGCCGGAATAATGTAATCATCAACCATGATGTTTTCTGCCACAAGACGCTCAAAAAATGCCGTCACGGGCGTCAGCCGAAGTGATTCCCGGACAATTGCTGAGGCCATGTTTCGTTTACCGTGAGCGGATTCTTCACGCACGCATTGCTGATAATGCGGGTGCTGCGAAATATGTGTCAGCGTCCATAATAAGGCTATGCCCGTGTTATCGACGCTGGCGGCAAGATTGCCCAGCAGAATATTGATCACTCTCTCACGAGCGTCGGGATGAGCCCCGGGACTTAGCGCCTGACAAAGACGTTCAAGCATGGTGGCATTGCCGCACCTGGCATCATCCAGCAACGGGCCGAGCAGAGACTCAACTTCCAGCCGGAATGCGACCAGTGCAGGATGCCGGCACAGTGCCTCATAATCCGAGGTCGGTGCGGCGATAATCAGTTGCAAATAAATGCTACGGAAATGACCAATCAGCGTATTCAACTGCGCCAGACTGATCCCCTGGCCAAAAAAACCTTCAGCAACACACATCAGCGCCCATTGCAGGCAGATTTCACGCAATGATGTCTGCTGCGGATCCTGCAGAATATCCAGCAGCCAATGGGCGGAGAGGTTGGTGTTTTGTTTCAGCAACGGGGATTTAGGGTTCACTAGTGGTGTGGTGAGTTTCCTAGCTAGACGCCACTCCTCGCCTTCTTTGGATGTCGTCAGTGACTGACCTAGCAAGATGCGTCCGATGGTTGAGGCTGAGGAAAGATGCTCAAATTCCTTCACGAACTGGCTTTCCTGCTCAATCAACAAACGTACATGGCGGGCGCCAGCAAGTAGTAGCACCGCATTGTTTTTTTCTCCGATCCAGACCTTATCACCGTGCTGACGACAAGCTAATTCCGCTATTTTAAGAAAACCGAGTTGGGCAAACCGCGTGGACGGCGGGGTGAAAAAAGGAATGGCTTCCGCGTTATTGGACATCCTGAGGCTCCGAAAGTGTGTCTGAGGTAATCATTGCGCTTCCTACCCAACCGCCGAGCCCGACAGAAAGTAATATGACCGGCTGGCCGATTTCGGCTGGCGAGTAGGTATCGAGCAGTAAGAGAGGATCGGTTGTGTAACAATGTCCGCATTGCCCGATGAGATCGGTTGCGACCCGCTGATGTGCGCGCTCAGGATGTCGCCGCCAGGTTTGCCAGCTAAGGCTGTTAATGTTGTGAGGCAATAGCCATGTGTCCTTGCGCCGTTCAGCAGGATACTGGCGCAATGCCATGTCGATCAGATGGTCATGTGACTGATAAAAACGCTTAATATCTTCCCGGCTGCCGTCGAGGCCCTGCCAGAATTCGGGATGATGAAAACAGTGGATGCCGGAGACTCTGCGTTCACCGCCGCCCTGCCTCAGCAAGGCACACACAAAGGCATCGCCGATTAAAGTGCAGCCGGGAACATAACGCTCTGCCAGGCTGAAATCCGCCAGTGTGTCGCCTGCAAGTAAGGCGACACACTGGTATTTCCCCTGCTCAAGCATACGTTCGGCCATCAGCAGGCCCCAGAATAACGTGGCGCAGTTTTGCTGATTAAGGGTTATGAGATGTGCGTCAGGAGCAATAAAATCGAAACGTTGTCGCAGCAAGGCTAAATCCACTCGCTGTCGTCGGGAGCGGGCGGGCAATCCCTGAACCAAAATAATGGCATCGATTTTTTCAGCCTGCGTTAACTGCGCGGCGGTTTGCTGTAACAGCGATTCAAACGTCGCGGCGGCACTTTCTCCTTCAGCCAGCGTTGACGCCTCCTGAAAACCGAAAAGATGCCGGAATGTCCGGGCTTCGCTGGGATTCGCTCCGCGATGGCTGAGGATCGCTTCAAGCGATATTCGTGTGGCAGGAATACAGGTTTTCAGCGCAAAAATATTCATATCGGGTTCTCTGCTGCCGACATGCCACACAGGCTAATCCATCCGTTGTGTTCACTCATCAGCAGATAGTCACGTCCGGGCTGCCAGTTTTCACGAAGTGCCACAAAAGGCGCAGCGCAAAGTAAGCGGGGATTTACCGCAAATGTTGTAAAGCTTTCATGTAAATTTGCGAGGCACTTTTCAGGGCCGATTAATATTAACCGTTCGCGGGCAAGTCCGAAGTGCTCAACGGACTGCAAAATGGTCTCGCTAAAATCCGTTGACGTTTTCAGACGCTGATACCCAAGATAACGTAATCCACGCTGTTGCGTATTGACCAGACAGAGGCAGGCATTATTTTCCGGTTGTAGGCGCTCCATTAGGGGCGAAGAGTACATCAGGCTTTTTTGTTCGGCGATTAGCAACAACCCGTCTTCCGCTTTCCCGTGCAGGCAGTCCCTGAGGCCATCAAGGGCGAATAATGCCGCATCTGGCCCGCGATCGCTAATCGCCAGCGCCAGGCAGTCGCTGAGGCCTAGCTGGTGTATGGCTAAATTCACCACAGAACTGCCCATGTGCAGGTCAGGGGTCCAGTGAGCCATCAGCACCGTTTTCACTCGCTGCGGCTGAACCACTGGGGCAAGATGCGGCAGCAATGTGGCGACCATATCGCTGAAGGCCGCCCTTTCATTGCTGCTGATCCAGGCGTTAACCTGCTCGTCTTTTTCACTTAGGGGCTCACCGCTGGCGGCGAAAAAATGCTGAACATAGGAACGCCAGTGCGGAATATCCACTTCCCACTCTGGCAGAGGGACCTCAGTGTGATGGAACGACTGGCTGATAATATCGTCGGGATCAAGGTACAGCATGACGCTGACCTCCCTGAATTTCAGGCACCCGGAAGCTGTTAAGCAAGTGGATATTGCTGGTACCTTCCATGTACTCAAAAGCAAAGCTGTCGCGGTAGCGTTTGCGCAGGAAAATATCCTCCAGCCAGTCTTCGGTGGCCAGCCAGTGGGGCAGGTTGCTCGCTGTCTCTTCGGCGAGACGGGTAGAGCTTAATTTGAGGCGGCTGGTCTGAGCATATTGCTGCTGACCCGAACGATATGCTTCTGCCAGCGCGAGCATCTGCTGAAAGAGAGCATAATATTTACGCCACTGGCAAGCGACCCAATCTTGAGCTGCCGCTGGTAACGGTCGGGCTTCCAGCGCTTTCAGGAGGCCGTAAGTTGTGCCCAGCGCCATGGCCGCCACCATGGGTCTGTGGCGCTCAAAGACTTTACTCAGCGCATTAAGCCCCTGCTGCAACCCCCTGCTTTTATGCCCTAAAATATCGTCTTCTTTGATGCGCAGATTGTTCATCGTTAGACGTGTAAGTGCCGCGCCTGCTAACCCGAAGGTATCAAGCAGTTCACGATGTAAAGACCCGGTTCTTCCTTCGGGAAACACCATCACCAACCGGTGAGTCTGTTCATAACGGGCAAATACCAGGCCCACGCTGGCACGCATCGCGCCGCCGACAAGCATCTTTTGCCCGTTCAGCCACCATCCCTGGCTGTTTTGCGTGAGTTCGCAGGCAATCGCTGTGGCGTCAGAACCGAAATCCGGTTCGGTGACAGCAAAAAATGTCCAGGCGGGGTTGTGCTCAAAGCAGGCGAAAAAATGCGCCTGTTGCTGTTCGGTGCCGAGCGTCAAAATAGCGCGGGTGCTGAGGGATGCACCGGGCAACATCATCATGGCGCTGGCATCTGCCCGACTTAAATATTCTATAATCTGTAAGTGATGTGAGTAATCAACGTCAGAGAAGGCCGCTGTTTCCCAGGGATTAAAACGGGAGGGAATGCCGATACAGGCAATGCTCATCAGTTCGGGATGATCAAAACAAGCCTGTGCCTGATCCGGTTTATTTTCCGAAATTTCGCCAGCCGCGGTTAGCAGTGCCTGGAGTTCATTCAGCTGTGGGTAGTATTTTGTAATATCAGCCATGAGGTGTTAACACATCACATAAAGAGAAAGTGAGTGTTAACTTAATCCTGCTAAATATCTGGAAATTGCTCCAAATTGCAAAATACTGGAATTTTATTACCGTCTGATAATACCAGCAACAAGGAAGAGAAGGTCGCGCCCATACCCACACTCACCAACATCACATTATTGTCGGGGGATAATCTTTTCTGACGGATCAATGTCGCCAAATTTAAGTAGGGATCCGCGCCGAAACAATGACCATAACGCGACACGTTTTCCAAAAATATGGTTTGCCGTGGAATACTCAGTTCGTCTGCTAATTTCTGCCACGACGATAAATTAACATTATGCGGCGCAATCCAGTCAAGCGACCCTGCAGTATGCCCGAAATGTTTCAGGGCATTGCGCATAGCGGTGGCGATAAAAGAAAAATAAACGCTGGCGAAGCGTGACTCCTTACCTAATTCGTTTCCGCGATGCTGACTGAATTCGCCTGCCTGCATGCTATATCGTGCAGTCACTTTGCAGCCTTCCCCGTCGCGACTGAGCAAAATGGCGCAGGCAGCTTCGCCCATAATGGTGGTATCGTCGATCAGTTCTACTTTGGGATGAAAGGCCTTTTCGCCGACCAGCAGCAAGGCATATTCCCCCGCTTTAATACGGCTGCAGACATACTCTACAGCTGACAGGGATGTTGAACAATGCCCCATCGTCAGCGACGTGTAATGGGTGTCGTCAGCGAATCCAGCCTCGTCGAGCAGGGCTTTTCCCGGGTGGTCAAAAGGGCGGATGCTAGGTAGCGTATGGGTATGCACCACATGTTTTATGTGGGGGAGCAAATCTGAGTGATTGTCGGTGAACTGCTTTAGCAACGGGCGTAACAGATCATCAAGTGAACCCGGCTGGCGCGGAAAATTTGCAAGCCCGTAAAATCGTGAAAACATTCTGATATCCAGCGGGCTCAGATGCAGCCCAGGCGCCACTTCCGCCAGCGATCTCCGTTCTTCAGGAATGTAGACTGTGAGGGATTCAATGTGACCCAACATAGTGGCTCCTTTTTTCAGGACCGGTGTTTGCCATACGGAGAAAAGCCTTTAGTTCGTATTGTGTACGGTGATGTGTCAGTACACCCAGATGACCGGTATCCTCTATCAACGCCAGTTGGCTGTTCGGCAACTGAAGGTGAATTTTCCGCGCATCGTCATGATTGATTTTTGTGTCTTGCTGACCATGCAGTACAAGTGCAGGGATCTCGCCAAGCGCAAAAAACGAGTCCGTTGCTGGCATCTCCGGCCCCGGGAAGCGGAACTGATACCACGCGTACAGCGGAGCAAGGTAAGGTTCAGGTAGATGATTCTGCCGCAGATAATGTTGCAGCAAGCTGGTTAAAGAGGCTGGTGCTGACATCAGCACCAGCCGACTGAAGCGAAAGCCGAGGGATGCTGCTAACGCAGTGATCAACCCACCTGCGGAATGGGCAACGACAGTATCGAAAGCACCAAAGGTATTTTGCAGTGTGAGCAGTAACTGGCATTGTGCGGGAAAATCACAAGGGGCTGGCGTTTGCGGATCATGTCCGAGTAAAAAAGGCAAATACACCTCATATCCCTGCGCCAGCAGAATATCTTTAGCTTGCGCCAGCATCAGGGGATGACCGCCCCAGCCGTGCAACAGAAGCGCTTTTTTTGCCGACTGCACCGGACTTTTAGCGATCAGGAGCCGGCTGCTATGTGGCCCGCAATGCAAGGTTTCCGTTCTCATCAGCGTGATTTGGTGCACCTCTGACGATCGCATCGGAAAAACAGCAGGCTTGGACAACTTTTCTATCAGCGAAACCAGCAAATTATCCATTACCTTCTTAACGTCCGTGCAGAAAAAATCAAATAGTTCAATTCCGACTCCAGAGGAGTGGGCTCCTGACTCAGCCTCTGCATCGGGTCGTAGAGATAAAGTAAACTGCATTCGTCCTGCATCAGGGTTTGAGCCAGTCTGTATGCCGAATCGGGATCAAATCGGCCAGTACAAATCCCCCAGGCTTCGGAAAACCCCGGGCAGTGACACAATAAACTTTGCAGTAAAGGGGTGGCGCCGCGTGCAGCCGGATACTGTGAATCGTAGACCAGCAGACTCTCCGAAGAGGAGAGAACATGGTGCTGGCAAAGCGAGATCAGGGCTTTAGCATGCAGACGGTTTCCGCAATCCTCTTCAGGCCAGTGATGATACCAGTTGTCCGCCGCACTGCGTTCTGTCGCCAAAAATTCTGAAGCAATGAAATGCCGGCTGTCCGGTGTGACGGCCTGGCTGCGGGTGAGAACCGTTATCGTGCCCTGACCGAGCAAGGTGACGGTTACAGGCATGTGTTCACCTCTTGCGGGCGGGAAAAACCCTGATTTAAACGATGGATCTGCCGTGTTCCCTCAGTGTATTCAAAGGCTTTCACATCCCGGAATGCCTGCCATAGCGTGTTTAGCAGAGGCATATCTCCGGCCAGTGCACGGTGCATCAGTCCGCAGATCAGCTCTTCTGCCAGGATCACGCAACTGGTTTTTACCATTCCGGGATGATTTTCCAGCGGAAGCTTATCTTCGGTTTGCTGGCAGACCCGCAGCCCGTGGTGATATACCGCCAGCCAGCGGCGCTCCATCTGCGACAGCCAGGCAGACTGCGAAGGTGTCAGTTGCCGCTCATGTTGCCATTCGTGCAGTGCGCGCCGCGCGACACCCAGCGCTAGCGCGCCGACGCAAGGGCGCAGGGCATCGAATGTGGCGATGGCGGATTTTGCAAACCGCTCAGTCGGCTTCAGATGTCTGCCCAACATGTCTGCTTCAGGGATAAACAGACCATCAAACTGCATGTGCGCAAGGTTAGTGCCTTTCAAACCGTTTAATTCCAGTGCGTAGCTGGAAATTTCTGCTGACTGCGGATTAAAAATAAAAGCATTAATACCCAGAGGTCCGGGTGCCGTGCGGGCAAATATCACACCGGTATCGGCAATCATGCCGTTGCCGATGAACATTTTTTTTCCGCAGAGCAGATAACCGCCGTCAACCGGCGACGCCATGGTTTCCATGGCACCTGCATCGCTTCCCTGCGCCGGTTCAGTCATCGCAAAACAAGACCAGCTTAAGGTCTGCTGAAAGCGGCTAAAAAAAGCATCCTGTTGTTGTTCTGTCCCCAGCCCGGAGACGGCAAAAGCCGCCATGCCGGGGCCGGGAGCCGAAAACATGAGTATCGGGGAGATAAAGGCAACTTTTTCATAGAGCCGGTAGCGCTCAGTCAAACTGATGTGCTGATGATCCTGAAGATGTGGCTGGTGTGACGGGTATTCAGCGGGCACGCCGAGGAGATTAAACGCCGGAGCCTGCGACCACCGGCTGATAACCGCCCGCGTTTCGTCCGGCGAGGTTATCTGGCGGAGTTTATCGGCAATCGCCTGCGCTTCAGCATCCGGCGTGAAAAAATCCGCGTCTGATGGGTGATCGTAAAATGATTTCATAGCGACCCCGACATGATTTCGATTATTCCGGCATCAGGATGATAAAGATGGCTGGCGCGGTGATGATTATTGAAGGCATGAAACGGGCGCGTTAATACCATCCAGCCTGCGGATTTCATGGTTTGATATTGCTGGTCAAAATCATCGACAACAAAACAAATATGATAAGGCAGGGATAACTTGCCAGATTTATTCAGCATGCTTTGCAGGTGGATATTATCTGGCAATGGCTCAACCAGCTCGACCTGGTTATTCCCCT
The DNA here is from genome assembly GCF_047784855.1 of Rahnella sp. PCH160. Taxonomy (NCBI): domain Bacteria; kingdom Pseudomonadati; phylum Pseudomonadota; class Gammaproteobacteria; order Enterobacterales; family Yersiniaceae; genus Rahnella; species Rahnella sp. PCH160. The sequence continues at coordinate 4,589,051 of NZ_JBLOGT010000001.1, read as the reverse complement.
CTGCCGTGGACAGCAACGTTATTAACACCCGCTGAGCATTAATCTGTTCTTTATACCTGACGGTCACGGGGAAAAAGAGTTTAATAGCCGCGACGGTTGCATCGGTATCTGATACGACATAACCGGTATGATCGAAACGCATTATAACCCCGTTAACCCTTCATAAAATTATATGGCCTTCATGATCATGAAGATAAATTGATGCCAGACATTTTCTCAGCAATTACGTTGGATTTTTTATATGTGATTGCAGGATGTCGATTAAAAACGGTCAGAAACCGCGTATTGCTGGACGAGTTCCTGTCGGTCTATTTTGCCATGCAATGTCAGGGGGAAGTGTTGGCAAAAGACCAGTTGTTTAGGGATCATGTATCCCGGTAGTTGCCCGGACAAGAAATGGCGTAAGGCTTGTCGTTGCAGCGCATTGTCGTCATGGAGTTGTATAAACAGTTGCAGTTCGGTCACTTTTCCCTGTTCTTCTACCGGTACCAGACAGCACTGGATCACATTGGCATTTCGGCACACGGCGGACTCTATTTCTGCCAGCTCAATGCGATTACCATGCAACTTAAACTGTCCGTCATCCCTGCCGCAAATAAACAGAGAATGGTTTTCGTCGACAAAACCGCGATCGCCGGTGGCGTAGTAGCGGCCAAACTTATCCTTACCAAAGGCCTGATTGCGCGGGTGATTTTCCGGCAGATAGCCCTGTGAAACCTGAGGGCCGTAAAGCCTGACTTCACCTACCGTAGTGACTGAAACGGGATGCCCGGCCGCATCGACGATGCGAATGCGGTTCAGCCCCTGCGGCCTGCCCAGCGGCAATAAACCTGCCTGATGTTGTAACGGTTTGGACAAAAGATGCGTATGCGTCACGCAGGTTGTCTCGGTCGGGCCATAAGCGTGCATCACTTCAAGCTCTGGAAAGCGCGTCTGTAACTGTGTGATCAGACCTGGTGCAACCCGTTCACCGCCTATATAAAAACGCTTCAGACCGGGGAACTTAACGTGGCTGAATAACGCGTCTTTAAGCATGAGTTCAGCAAAACTGGGTGTTGAAAACCAACTGGTGACGGCCACATCGGGCTCTCTTGTCATCAGTTTGATGTTTTGCCGGGGCAAAACATTATTGCAATGATCCAGCATCAGCACAGTCTGCCCGCGGCTGAGAACCGGAATGAGATCGAGGATCGCCATATCAAAAGAAAAACAGGCGTGATTAATATGGCAGCCCTTGTCCGTTCCGCCGGTGACTTGCGGTGCGAACCACGCGCTGAAAGCCGCAAAATTGTCATAACTGACCATAACGCCTTTAGGCTCACCGGTGCTGCCCGAGGTGGAAAGGATATAGAAAAGAGATTGCGTTAATGACGGTTCAGCGGGCAGCGTTGCAGGAGAAGTGTCTGCCAGTGAAGCACTCACACACTGCGGCCATTGCTCCAGCCCGGCGAGGGGTTGCGGCAGGGTGGTGATGATCACTTCCGTGCGCGTCATCCGGGCTATTTTTTCAATTCTGGACGGTGGATTTGCCTGATCCACAAAGGTGAAACAACAGCCTTTACTGATGCAGGCCAGAATACAAGCGACCGCATCGAGTTGTTTATGGCCGTAGATCAGCACATTTCGGCCCGCCAACGGGGTAAGAAAGTGGGCGATGGCGGCCGTCCGTGCGCCCAGTTCAGCAAAACTGTAGGTGCCTTGCTGATTAATCAGCGCGATGGCGTCATCACGGTTGCGGAGCCGGTCAAATAGCGGTCTGATTTGCGATAAAAACATATTTCTCCCCTTTATCCAGTGCCAGATCACGCGCCGCGCTGCGGTCGAGTTTTCCGTTATGATTCAAAATAGTATAAGGAATGGCATACCAGTAACGGGGGATCGACCACGGCGGGAAATGTGCCTGCATCGCGTGGCCCAGCGCTGAAAGCGCGCAGGAATCATTGAGGATCACGCAGGCCTGGATGGCCTCGGCATTGCCTTTGCGTAAAAAAGGCACTGCAACGACATCCGACACGAGATTCTGGCTACGCAGGAAATGCTCAATTTCATAGAGATCGATGCGGTGTCCCTGGATCTTGACTTCCCCGTCTTCGCGGCCAAGAAAATAGTAACAATCTCCCTTCGCCTGGCCGATATCGCCCGTCAGATAGGCATTTTGCCCTGCATGGCGGATAAACTGCGTTTGCTGCTTCAGCGGTGCATTGAGGTAGCCTGGCCCGACGCAGGTGCCGCTGATTAACAGCTCACCCCGGCCGCTGTCACTTTCCTGTCCGTGCAGGCTGAGCACTGCGCCCGGTCTGGCAGCGCCAATCGGCAAGGGTAGCGGGTCGCTGATCATTTCAGGTGTGACCAGCACCGAGGTCACCGCCACCGTGCATTCCGTCGGGCCATAGGTGTTTATGACTTCTGCATCGGGAAAGCGTGTCCATAGTTGTGTGACGATGTCTTTTGTCAGTGTTTCACCGCAAAAAATAAACCGCCTGAGCAGGGGAAGTTGTGCGGCACTGAACGTGGGGTCCAACAGATAAAGGCGGATAATCGAAGGCGTGGATACCCAGCAGACAACACCGGTTTCTGCATGATGTGCAATCATTTTGCGGGTGCTGATGAGTTCACGGTGATCGAGCACCGACAGCGGTTGCAGGAAAACCCATGCTAACCAGATTTCAAATAAGGAAACATCAAAGCAGTAGCGAACATTGCCGGTGACGGCACCGTCCAGTGGAAAATCTTCGCGGATCCAGTAAATGAAATTCACCATATTGTGCAGGGTGATTTGGATCCCTTTCGGTTCGCCGGTGGTGCCGGAGGAAAACATGATGTAAGCCAGTGGCTCGCCGGGTGCATCCTGCAAACGCTGGCGGCTTTCACTCAGCAGCGCATGCAATGTGGCATCCGTACAGACAGAACCGTTAATTTCTGCCGTGTCGAGTACCCTGACCGCGGTCACCTGAACCTGCGTCGTCGTCGTATTCAGCAGCAGACCTGCGCCGAGGGTGAGCGCAATTTTCTCCACGCGTTCAGGGCTGTTATCCGATTCGACGGGTACCACCGGGCAGCCGCAGAGCAGGCATGCCCACCAGGCGGCAGTAAAATCGAACGACTTATGCCCGTATACCAGCACTGGTTTTAAATGGCGGTCAGTGTCTGTCTGATGCTGGCGGATCTGCACGGCAAGATCCATTGCGCGCTGACTCAACGTTGCATAATCGCGACGGTGTGTATCATGGCACCAGGCAAGTTCCTGCCGGTGCCGGAAACGCATAAAAATCGCGATAACCTCTGCCCATTGTTCCATTCAGGCAGCCCGGTTCGCGAGTTGCAGTTGAATGAATCTCGATAAGCTGCCCACGGTTTCAAAATGCTCAAATTCCAGCGTGGCCGGATCCAGGATCAGCCCGTCGACTTTCTCTTCCAGATACATAATCAGTTCAATATACAGCCCGCTTTCAAACCCTAAATCGCGTTCCAGATGTGTTTCTGCATGAAGTTCTGAGAGATGAGAACTTTCCAGCACTAAGCCGATGGCCTCAATGATTGTTGAAGTAAACATAATGATTTCCTTATGATTTTACGGATTTATGTTGAACATCATGGGCGCGCTGTAACAAGAGTTCAGGCAGCCGGTTACGATCAATCTTTCCGTTATTATTTTTGGGCAACGCCTCACTGAAATAATAGCGGTGAGGGCGCTTGTAGCTTTCGAGATGGGTCTGGCAGAAGGCTTTGAGCAGGGCAATATCGGGTGTTGTAACACATTCAATACATGCGACGATCTCATCACCGTAAATTACATGAGGGACGCCAATCACCGCCACCTGTCCAACCCCGGGGATGCGTTTGAGCACGCTTTCGACTTCCCGCGGCGCCACTTTTTCGCCGTTGGTTTTCAGAATGTCATCTTTGCGCGCGACAAAATAAAGCAGGCCATGTTCATCCAGCCGGCAGATGTCTCCGGTATACAACACGGATTCGCCGGGCAGCGGGCCTGGACGTAATTTCTTTTGCGTCTGTTCTTCATTGCACCAGTAACCGCGCATTACCGTCGCGCCACGAATAACCAACTCGCCAGTGGCATTGCTGCGATGCGGGACACCGTTGTCATCCACCACCCAAAGTTCGGTATTCGGGATGGCGTAACCGACGCTCTCTTTATGTGTCGATAACATCGCTGGCGGAAGCCAGGTGCAGCGATGGCATTCCGTCAGCCCGTACATCGAGAAAATTTCTGCCTGATGGAACAGGGCAATCAGCGTATCAATATCATTGGAATGCAACGCGGCAGCCGTATTAGTGATTTTACGCACGGATGAAAAATCATAACGTTTTGCCAGAGGGGCAATGAGGGCAAGCATGGTGGGGACAATCGGCAAAACCGATGCCCGCTGTTTCACCAGTTGTTTGAGGGCAAACAGCGGACGGCTAAAATCTTTTTCGATAATCAGTGTCGCACCCACTCTGGTAGCCATGATTGCCTGATAAAGCCCGTAGTCAAAACTCATCGGGATCGTGCAGAAAATCCGATCGTTTGCCCTCAGATCCAGATAGGTGCTGACGGATGTCGCCGCGCTTAACATATTGCGTTGGGTCAGCATGACGCCTTTGGGGTCTCCGGTGGAACCGGATGTGTAAATCAGGCAGGCCAGATCGATATCCAGCGCGTCTTTCGGCACAAGCGGTGTGACGTCTGCCTGCGCCGCGATCTGCTGTAATGAAAGTAACGCCGGACGGATCAGACTTCCCGTGCCCGGCTTGTCAAACAGCACCGGATACAGGGCGCGCTCTGTGGAAGCCGTGACCAGCGCATCCGCCTGCTCTGCACTGCTGATCAGCAAAGTGGCCTCCGCGTTGTTGCATATCCAGCCCACGCGCGCGAGGGGTGTGTCAGGGTTAAGAGGGACAAAAATGGCTTGCAGGTACTGAACCGCCCAGAAGCACACCACAAAGTCGATACTGTTCGGCAGCCAGACCACCACCCGTTCGCCCCGTTTAATGTGATGCTGTTGCAAATAGGTGGCCGTTTTCATGACCCGCTGGAACAGTGCTGACCAACTTATCTCTTCTTCACCGGCAATCAGGGCTGTTTTCTCTGGAAAAGCCTGTGCAGTACGGACCAGCCACTGCGTTAAATGAGTTGTGCTCATGGAATATCCTCATTGTTTGATTCGAGAACCATTGCACCAAAGGTGCCCACCACGCCTGAGGCCAAAGCCAGAATGCACTGCGCTCTTACGGAATTATCCCCACAGGCGAGCAGGCTTTTGATATTGAGAAATGCATCGCTGCAAAAACAGTGACCCAGCGTGTAGAGGTTATGGCGAAAAACGATGTCTCTGCTAAAACCGCTACGATCGGCTAAGCGATCAAAGGTCACCGGGCTGATGTGGTAAGGGAGCACTGCGCTGAGTTCTTCAGGTTTACGCCCGGCGGCATCCAGTGCTTTTTGAATGGTTTCGCTCATTACCGGCAAAAATGCATGGTCATAAGCATTTTCACTTTCACGATCCGTTTCCCGCATCCGCGTTCCATAAACCCCGAGTTGTTGTATGTGCAAAGCATGCAGATGAAGTGAATGAGGATGTGGGGTCATGCCAACCAGCGTGGCGCAAAAAGCTTCGCCAAAATAGCCATTCTGGTCGACATATTGCACCGTGCGGTGAAAACATTTTTCACCGGTGATCAGCACCCCGCAGACAGAAGCATTGTTCTGCTGTGCGGCGTGTATTTTCGCCTGCAAATACTTTAAACCCACCAAACCCGAAGCGCAGGAAGCTTGTGTCGCAGAAAAAAATTCGATTTGCTGATCGCCAAAAAACGTCTCAAAGACCATGGACTGGCCGTCCATCCTGTCGAACGGGCTCGCGGCGTGCAGAGAATGCGCCCAGCTGATGTAGCGGATTTGGCGAAATAAATTGGGGTCGCTCTCAGCGCGTAATTTTTTCAGAAGATTGAAGATCAGATCCGGTAATGCTTGATGCGCAAACAGGCTGGCAGACTGCATTTTATGAAAGCGGCTAAAAATTTTATGATTGCGTTCTCCCCAACTATATTTTTTTTCCAGCAAGGAAATCGGGGTAAGAATAGGGGCTATCAGGCTTGTGATAGAATGGATATACACGTTCAGTTCTCCATAACAAAGCTGGCGAACATGATATTCTTCCCTTCCGGCATCATTAATAAGAACCGAGTATTTTCCTGAACCAGTTTTTTTAATAATACCCAGGGCGCTGAAGACAATAAAGCGTCCTCCCAGCTTTCTATCCTGATATTTGAGAAGTTTTCGTCCTGTCGCAGTACCTGCGAAAACGATTTGGTGGTCAGAATGGTCAATGGTAATTTGCTTTCAGCGATGCTGAACATATCCAACGTAGAAAGCAGGGAATAAATGCATGCCGTTGAAACAGGCAGTGGGGTCTTCTGATAATGTTTAAAAGTAATATTTCCTGCGGCCTTGTGGGTATCGTTGGTCGCGATGCTTTGTAAAAGGAGCAAACAGCAACTGGCAGAAGGGCGGAAGCTCGCGAGATAAGGGCTGTCATATAGGATGGCATCCTGATCTGCCATCATCAGCAAGGCTTTCCGAGTGTGTTTGTCCCCGCCGAGATCTTCCAGATAATCTTCAATGATTTGCAACGCAACAAATCCACTGCTTAAGCCATGATCACTGATAGCAATACCAAAAGCGTTATGGGAGCCGGTTTCATAAATTATGGCATTCGTCACCGACGCACCAATTTCAGCATCGGGCGTCCAGTGGGTCAGCACAACCAAATCCAGATCATTGACCAGTGCTTGCTTTTCTAACTGAGTCACTAATTTTTTTAGCATCGTAGTGAATGTCAGGTTCTGAGAGTTAACCCACCTGGATACTGGCTGAAGCTGAGCTTCATTTGTCCGGGAATGTGACTGAAAAAAAGCGTTAACAAAGCTTTTAACTTGATCCAGTTGTCCACTGTCAGCGACAGTAGAAGGGTTGAATTCATTCTTAAACTCATGCCAAAGAATATTTGATGATGTAAACACCAGAGACATAGAGACTCCCTAGACATTCATTACAGGTAATAGTTGAAAAACCTGAGGGGCTAATAATGTTTCAATGCTATCTGCGGTTCGTATTAGAAAAGCTTGATCTTTATCCACCAGAATTTCCGCAGGATGACCAAAACTTAAAAAGTTTACCGGTGATGCGCTTGCCCCGTAAGCACCTGAATGTCCAATGCCGATAAGGTCACCCGGATGCAGTTCAGCAAGCATAATGTTTTCACCTAATAGATCGGTGGGAGTACAAAGTGGGCCAGTGACCTGATAGCGATGCTGCTGGGCGGAATAAGTTTCACCAAGACGAGCCATTGGAAAATTACGACGGATCAATGAATTAATCCCCGCTGCACTGCCGTGGCAGTTAGCCCCACCATCACATACCGCGAACCATTCATCCCTGGAGGGTTTGAGGTAATTAACTCGGGTGACAAAAATTCCTGCACGGGCAATTAGATATCTGCCCAGCTCGACAATGATTTTACAGAGTGGAAATTTGTCATGATAATTACGGATAATAGATGCTAACGTTTCACCTAGCGAAACAATATCCAGAGATTTTTCTTTATCAAAATACCTGACTCCAAAACCTCCTCCCACGTCGACAAAGTCGAAATTTACTTTGTAAGTTTCTTGCAGAGATTCAGCTAGCGTCAGAATATTCAAAGTGTTTTTAGCCAGAGCTTGCCAGTTAAGTATCCGCGTACCGAGATAAATATGTATCCCTGCAAGTCGTAAATTATTTTGTTGCTCGACACACGCAAATGCCTGCGGTAAAAGCTGTTCGTCTATGCCGAATTGTCGTGGTTTTCCGCTCATCACCAGTTTGGCCTTTTCGCCCTTAAAGTCCGGATTGATGCGTAACGCTATAGTTTGTACTACGTTCATGCTTGCAGCAATATCATTCAGGATTTTTATTTCTTCAATGGATTCAATAACGACAGCTTTAATACCCACACGGCAGCATTGTGTCAATTCAGCAATGTATTTTCCGGGTCCAACAAAAATAATGTCTTTCGGTTCAACTCCTTGACTTAACGCTGTTTCCAACTCTGCCAGGGAACACACTTCACAGCCCGTACCTGCCTGGTTTAACAGGCGTACTAAGGTTTTGTTGGGATTGGCTTTGAGTGAATAAAAGTATTCAATTTCATCAGGCAGTGATTTCTTTAATGTTGAATAGTCGGCCTTTATCTGCGATGCGCTGTAGGCATAAAACGGCGTTGGAACCCTATCAGCTAGACTCTGATAAGGAATGCCCTCTATTTTTTCTGCGCTGATGAACTGGCTATCAGGAGGAAAAACTGACATGGCTGAACCCCCGGTTTAACATTGACTCAATTTTGTTAATATCCCTGAAGTTTTCAAAAAGATCACCGTCGAGGATGTCGAAAAAATTATTGCAATGTTTAGCTCTAGTTTCCATCCATTCGCCAATTTCTGATATTAGACTAACTAAATGTATAGAGTCTAACAATCCTTCAGGCCCATAAATTTCGGCTCCTTGTGCTATGGCTGCCAACTTGTGATTATCAACACCCACTTTCTCTAAAGATGAGAGTATAAACTCTTTTGTCGTCGATGAAATATCCATTTTTCTTCATCCTAAAAATCAATGTCGGTATCAGTATCATATCCATAGTGATAGGAAAGATTTGCTTGAAATTGCAGGGGCTGAAAAAGTTGATAATTATTCAATCTCATAAGTAATGAGTATTTTAATCAGCCATGGTGGCTAGTCATTTTTGGGTATGCACTTCGTAAAGAAATGAAAGTTTGTAATTGTATAAAATATTTAACTATATCAATTTATTTCTTATATCTTATAAAAATTAAAGAATTGAGTATTAAGTGTTCATCAATAAATAATTCTTTATTTTAGATGCGTATTATGATTTTTCTTTGCTGTCACACTCGACTTTGTTGAATAAACCGAACTTTTGGTCGTCATCAGGATCAGATCACCACATTCCTGCCCTTCTGGCGGTGTCACGTGGCAAAACAAAAGTTCAAAATCATCAACAGGAACGCTTTCAACAAGGCTCTCGTCAATCGTGGTTCACTGACATTCTGGATTGATGAGTCGGCCATTTAGGCCTGGTATGACGAACCCAAAACGTCTTCGCGTGGTCGTCCGCAATGCTATTCTGAGCAGGCTATTTCCACCTTACTGATGCTCAAACGCGTCTTTCACCTCACACTACGCGCCGCTCAGGGATTCATTGATTCCATTTTACCTTAATGAAGCTTCCGCTACGCTGCCCAGATTATTCCTGCGTCAGCAGGCGGGCTAAGTCCGTCTGTATCCCTTTCAAAAACACCACGCGCGGCGAGATTGACTATCTCGTTATCGATTCCACCGGCTTAAAAGTCTTCGGCGAAGGCGAATGGAAAGTGAAAAAGCACGGTCAGGAAAACTGCCTCGTCTGGCGGAAACTGCACCTGGCGTTCGCCGCCGTTACTCAAAAAGTTATCTGCGCTGACCTGCCCCTGAACAACGTGAAAGTTGCGGAGGCATTCCCGGGACTTATCCGGCAGACCCATCGGAAAATTAAGATAGCTTCCGCCGATGGCGCTTATGACACAAAACTATGCGATGACGAACTGCAGCGTAAGAAAATCAGGGCACTTATCCCGCTGCGAACCCGTGCGTGTTACTGGCCGGAGGAGTATGCCTTCAGAAATCAGGCGGTGGCGAGGCAAAGACTGATGGGAAGCAACGCCTTTTGGAAATAGAACACGGCTTACAACCGACGGTCAGTGACGGAAATGGCGATGTACCGGGTTAAATAACTGCTCGTTGGTCACCTGACTCTGCGTGACTACGATGCGCAGGTCGGTGAGGCAATGGCCATGATCCGTGTATTGAACAAAATGATACGTAAAGGCATGCCAAAAAGTGTGCGTGTTGCCTGATATCTCGTCAATTCGGGAAAGCTTTTGTCTCAATCCGATTTATTCAATAAAGTCGGATATATGTTCAAAATCTCCATAGTCCTTACGCAGAAGAGAACGGGAATGGCAGATGTTGATTATTTTGAAAAAATACTCTTCCGACCAGTGAAGCAGCTCGTCAATAGCAGTGCGATCGTTCTGGTCCGAGTCAAATCCAAATGAAACGGTTTTGATCGTTTCTCCAAGGTTCTCCATGTCATCGTTCATATATGTCAAAAGAGCATCTGTATCTGACTAAATTTTCTCAACGTCAGTTTTTTACCTTATTTTTAAATAGTAGGAAACAAGTGTCGTGATAAGCAGATCGCCCGCCTTGTTGACTAATGCAACAATCTCGAAAGCCATTTGAAAATCTTTATGATTATATTTGTCTTAGAAGTTTGCTGATTTGAAGTAACAGTCTTACTCGGAATGTTTTGAGCTGGTGATACCCGCTGTGAAGCTGATGTTCTCTTCGGTGCCACATAATGCGTTGATGGTTTATTCGGCAGCATCAGTGTAGGGGGAGCAGCAAATTTTCATTAGGATAATAGCTTCAGTTAAGCAGTATCGGTTGTAGGACTGGAGAGTAAAGGGCGGAAAATAGGGTCTACGCCTGTAGAAAAAGATTGAACATTTAATTCAAAATTTGGAGATTGCTCTGTGCGTTATTCCTTGGTAGTAATGTCAGAGCAGCTTGCCCAACAGTTTAATAAAGAAAAAAAGATCACTCATGCTGTCAATACCTTTAATTAAGTCAGCAATAGATATATTGGTTCGGAAATGGGATTTCATTTTTGCCTTATCCTCCACGTTATTCCTGTAAAGCCCCAAAAAATGCCGCGTTTCAACTAATGCATGCCTGTATAAAAAAACGCTTATTTTTCTGTTTCGCTCAAGCTTTGCCAGTCGGGTAATCTCCGTAATCACCTCAATATAACTTTGCGCCCTGACATCAAAGAAATCGGTCCGATGTGTAATGGAATCTGCATTCACCTTATAGGTGTAATCCTTGCAATCCGACAGATAAAAACGCCCGTTGCTGGTTGCGAGATGAATCGTCCAGAGAATATCTTTGTGGCTTCTGCCGGACTGAAAGGAGAGGGAGTGCTGCCGGATATAGGACGACCTGATAATTTGCAGCCACAGGTAGTGCGGCCATTCGCGGTGAGTCACGCAGTGGCGTATCCACTCTTGCCCGGATAAGAATTGTGCGTAGGGTTGGCTGGTGTGTACGGCAGACTTGGAAAACTCGGAATCTGAGCGCCAGGCATTGAAGATCACCACATCGGCCTGAGTTTTTATCGCGGTTTGCCAGCGTGTAAAGATGAATCCCTCTTCAACGTCATCATCTGCATCGAGAAATATCATCCACTCACCACGGTGTATATCCAGTGCGGCATTGCGTGCTGCATAGACGCCCTGATTTTCCTGCTCAATGAGGATGAGCCGGTTGTCGCAGATATCCCGGATAAGATTGCCGGTACTATCAGTGGAACCGTCGTTGACGATAATGAGTTCAATATCAACACGGGTTTCGCTGAGGATCTTGCTGATGAGGTGACTGATGGTCTCTGCCGCGTTATAGACAGGAATGATGACGCTGACATCGATCACCGCCTGCTGGTCTTGCTGAATGAGCGCCATTTAATCCTTGTGCCTTTTGACCGGGATTTCTCTTCTTTCCCGAATTTCCAATTGAATGTCATATAAGCATTCCTCACAGATCTCTTTATCCAGCGCGAATAATCGTTCGATAAGGTTTATTTTTTTATTACATCGGGTACATCTTTTCATTTTTTTCTCTTAACGACGGCATCGCTATGGCTTTTGATATGGTGTTGGCTTACAGGCTTCACGCCTCTCTAATCTCGCAGTAACGGCGTCACGATACCCGGCCGCATAATCTGCCGTAATTTAATGATCTTTACCGCTACCGAAGAAAACTAAGAATAGTCAGGGATGACAGAGAAAAGATAATCGTTTTGATAGATCAATATTCCAATATTGATCGTTACCGCCGATCGATGGCGATGGACAGGTATCGTTGACTGAAGAATAATTTGATTTAGCTCCTTCCTTTTGAATGCGTTATGCCTAAGTTATCGCGCAAACTTTAGCGACAAGGTCAGCGTATTCCTGTTCTTACTTCAGTGGAGTACAAGTTGTTATGGCAACGGGTGCAGGTCTTCAGCCCGTCGTATTCGTAATTGCACATGACACAAAGGAAGCGTTGTGGTCTTGGGTTTCCCAGGTCATAACCCTCATGTTGCCCCCCATTGACTGCTGTCCATACGGATGAGAGTGATGCATTTATCGAGGGCGGTGGCAGGGATGAAAGCCTGTAAGCACAGACTTCCAGTTGATTGACATCACTGAGTTCAAGGTCGTGTTCGAAAAAACGGCCCTCGGCGTGAGTGATACGAAATTGCAGGGGATTTAAGCAATGCTGGCAGTAACAGGGCTGCCGCGCCTGAAGTGGATACAGGTCCGCTCTTAAGAGATTGCCGTTTTCGGTCATGCCACGCTTAATTTTTTTAAATTGCATATTTGCACCTATCTACGCCAGCCTGATGCCGTTGTTTGACTTGTTTGAGAAACCAGAGGAATGACGAATGCGCGAGGGGGAGAAACAGCGCCTCGCCCTGACTAATAGGCATGATTACGGTGCGCCCGGCGTATAAGGCGGGGCGTGATACCACCGGTTGTAAAATGCAAAAAACACATAGTCGTCAATCAGGTTGCACAGCTTCGGCGTTTGCATCAGGTACGTGTTAAGCAGCAATAACCGATGCTGCTTCTGCTCAGGGAGGTGGGACGATGCCGCATGCAGATCAAAACCCCCTGAGCAATTGGCAAGCAAGTCATAAAAGTAGGCGAGAGCAAACATTTCCAGATGCCAGGGCTCATCGTGAAAGAGCGTTGCTAGTCCCTGCAGGTCGTCGGCAATGTCCAACCATCTGAGCCTTCGGCATTCCGCCATAAGCAATGAGAAGTAAACGCACCGGCTTTGTCTCGCATGTTCAATGAACTGAAGAGGCAATTGAGGATGGACGGCGTCGCCGTGCAGACTGAGGCTGCCAGAACGTTTCTCCTTTTTGTGAAGAACCTGCTGAGCAATAAAGGTCGGCGCAACCACCAAGCCGGTGTCATGGTCCTGCGAGAGTTCGCCACCGTGGTATACCGCAAGCCTCAGGTAGGGATTCAGTGCCAGCAAAGGCTGCTCAGTGCTGGCATCAATCACTGCGTAGTTATCTAGCGCAGCCTGATAGAACGTCTTCAAAGATATTACTGCTTGAGAAATAGACATCGTGATGACCCTTTATTATTTTGGCGAGTGGCTGTGTCGAGGACAGAGCAGTAGTCTGCTCAGGCCTGAATCAAGGCTTCTCAACGCTGTAGATGCCCGTCTGGCAATGCGTGCAGTATTTCTCCCCGTGGTAGTCACTTCGACAGCGCGTACAGTACCGGTCGGCCTTACTGACCAGCGGTCTGGCATCCGGTACGAACTGGCGTAACGTGGTCACCCGCAGAACCTCCTCTGCGTCGGGTGAAATGTAGGGACAGCTGTGGAGCTTGCGCACAGGGCTGGCCGCTGCAGATATGTGGACGTGCTCAAACCAGGGGGATTTTCTGTTTTCAGCGACGTGAAGCTTCAGAAGGTTGCTGCACAGATGACAGAAATACTGGCCGTCAGGTGCGAGACTGGCTTTTGATACCGATGTGAAGCGTCCGTTGGTGTTGAAGGCGATAAATGATTTTGCGTACATGTTTCTACTCCGGTGTGCCAAATTGCAGACGTGCGAAGACCGTCCCTACACGGGCAGGTATTAAGGCTGCGCGAATTGGCGAGGTTAAATTAGGTCAGAGGGTTAGGGAGATTTTCGATATTACGGACGAGATTGCTGAATACGGTTTTGTACCCAGCTTTCTACTTCACTTTGTAGCCAACGGGAGCTGCGACCGAATTTAATCGGTTTGGGGAATACACCATCTTTGATGAGTTTGTAAAACCACTTATCGGTAAGACCAGTAAATTCTGTAATAAAAACCATATCAACCATTCGGTCATTGAGTAATTCAGACATGAGTATTCTCTCTTAGATAGGATGGAATGAGGACTACGGCGCGAATTGATGTAATTTCATTTTTCCGTGCTGCTTCTCATCCCATTTATCTGATCGGTATTAAAATACTCATTGGTTGTTTGTAAAAAACATGTCTGAAATTTATGGTCTAGGACAGTTAGCCCTTACGAGGTCTTCCGCGACCGCTGGGTTGCGTAATGGTATTCATGCCATAGTACAAGCCCATTTCTTTTTGCTCTGTTTTTGCAAAATAGCTTAAAGCTAAAAGAAGATTATTTCGTTGATTAATATCCCCATGCCTGAGCATTTGTAAACCATCGACATGGAAATATGATGCGTTACGCTTGACTAGATAACAGCGTCCTTCTCCACTAGTTTGTTCTTCCCATAGTTTCATAACATCCATTGCAATAGGGTAGGGTTTTTGGTGTTCTTGACCATTGGCATATAAGATAGCGTGAAAGTGGTAACCTGAGCCTCTGGTGTATTCCATCACCCAAAAATAACCAATGGCGACAGTTCTCAAGAGTACCATTGTCATGAATATCTGGATGTCTTCCAAAGCAATATCGATACGATGATTATGAAAGGAATGACTTGTCTTTTTATAAGAGAAGTCAATTCTCATCGGAAGTATTTTAGAGTGTGCTAGTTGGATCGCTGATAGGTGTGATTCTATCTCATTGTAAATTTCTGGTATTAATGGTTTTGCTTTGTAGGTGCTCATTTAATATCTCCTGGTTGAGTTCAAAAGATATTCTTATTACGTGTATTTTTACTTCTTATCTAACAATGTTAAAAAACCTAAATTCAAATTGAGTGTTGGGTAGGGCAATACTACCGCTTTGCATTGCCCAAAAGCCTTGACCGCAGACCTGAGTGACTTGCAGCATGATGCCGATGCCGATGCCGATGCCGATGCCGATGCCGATGCCGATGCCGATGCCGATGCCGATGCCGATGCCGATGCCGATGCCGATGCCGATGCCGATGCCGATGCCGATGCCGATGCCGATGCCGATGCCGATGCCGATGCCGATGCCGATGCCGATGCCGATGCCGATGCCGATGCCGATGCCGATTTTAACATTTATAAGTATTTGAATTTATTTTGTTAAGTGCGATTTTAGGATTAATAAATACATTATCCAAAATACTAATAACTTACTAATGATGTAATCTAAATTTACATGTATATTACTATGTAATTTACTGAAAAATATTTTTCATAAGCAATGGATTGAGGCTTAAATGGCTATAAATGACCGAAGTTTCACTGGCGGTAAAACAATCAGAGATTTGAGATTGATTGCTATTCTCATGTGTGGGAAGGCAAATTCAGTGCCTTTAATATCATTAGAGAAATTAGCTAATTCGGATGTTGAGCAGCAAAAATATTTGAAAATAGGAGAGTCAGTGTATGAAAAATTCTGCTTACAGGAACTTCTTGAGAAAACGGTAAGAAATAATTTTAAAAATCCAGGTGAAGTTAGCGAGTTTGAAAAGGAATTTATTAAAGTAAGGGAGTGGTATTTATTAGCTGCTAAAAAATTCAGTTGGTTAAGCGAGTCAGGTGCAGGCTATTGGCTATGGTGTTACCTCAGAAATGAATCAGCGAAATTTTCTCCTTATATTTCTCGGGCCCCTATCACCAAGACATCTTCCTTTGACCCATTTAGTGGTGAACTATTAAATGAAGATACTGAGAATTTTTTGCCGCAGAACTACGATCATACTGGCTTAACGAAATCTCCCAATAATTATGGGGAGTTGTTTGATTCAATTATCGGTTTCTTTGACCATTGGATAACAGACCCTGTTTATAAAGAAAATACACTGGATGTTTTAAAGACTAAGTGGAGTTTTTTGTTGAAATGGGAAGCAGAAAATGGAAAGCCATTTGCATTTTTGGATAAAAATGATAAGGAAGGAGGGGAGTGGTGTTGGGAATATTTTAGAAAAAAGGTAACTGTGATCCATTGGGGCCAATTTCAACCCGCGACAACCTTAGAACGCTATAGCTATCTCACGGCAATATTTTATGTCTGGAATGTCTTACCTGAAGCCAGGAAGGTTTTTTTAACTGATATAAATCGCGCATGGAGTCAGCGTAAGTTTCGTATCAGTCAGAATGATAGGAAAGCTTTTCAAACCTACATGAAAGAAGATACGAAAAGGAAACTTTTAGAATTATCGGAAGCAAGTGGAATGAAAATTCATGAGGTATTAGAAGCTATTATTAATGACGCTTACAGCTTGGGTTTGAATTTATCTAAGTGAATTTATTTTATTATTGGTATGCCTATCAATGGCATGCAAAATGTCATTGTCCCTTGAACGACTTATACGTGGTGTTCTCTTACAGCAGGTTATAAATGATGAACGTCTAAGCGGGCACCGAACTCGATAACAAAATTACTTATTGTCAGCTAGCTGTTCTGAAACAGAATGCACCATTAAAAATGGAAATAAAAAAATCACAAATCTATATCACCTTCTCGAACCCAGCCACGGTAAATCACCGTGGCTTTTTTATTCGTGACAAGGTGATTTATGCATGATGATGACATTCCATTTAGTACCCTTTTCAGTTGGCTCGACAGCTTATACCTCCAGGCGATTAAAGGTGGGTTAGGCACTGATTCCGCAAAAGTACTGGCACACCACTATCTGACCGTGTTTACCGATACCCAACAGGCTGCAGAAAACCTGGTCATTTGGGAATCTAGCAAAGCCGCAACCAGTGGATTCATTACCGGTCTGGGTGGTGTGGTGGCCTTACCCGTGTCGCTGCCCGTCGGCCTGACAGGTCTGCTCTTTATTCAGTTCCGCATGATTGCTGCTATCGCCATCCTTGGTGGTCATTCACCGGATGATATCCGCACACGTCATCTTATTTATCTATGCCTCGGTGGCAGCGTGGCAAAAGAGTTGCTGCATAACGCCGGTATTCATCTTTTCAGACAGCTTTCGTCAGCAGCGGTGGAAACTGTGAGCGAGAAGGCGATCACGACATTGATGACGCGGATCACAACCGGCGTCGCTGCTGGCTCCGCTGCCCGTCTGCTTCCTTTGGTGGGGGGCATAATGAGTGGTGGCATGGATTGGGTACTGGTTCGCAGTGCGGGTGCACTGGCCCGTGAAGTCTTTCTGAATCACCACTCCGATATTTGCTAAGGAAAAAACATGACACGTCTTTCATCCCGTTTTGGCGCAGCGAATATTATTCGCCGTGACCGTCCATTAACCAATGATGAACTTGCTCAATTTGTTCCCAGTGTGTTCTCGGAGGAAAAGCATGCCTCTCGCAGTGAACGCTATACCTATATACCGACCATTTCCCTGCTCGATAACTTACGCAAAGAAGGATTTCAGCCATTCTTCGCATGTCAGACCGGTGTCCGCGACAACGATAAACGTGACCATACTAAGCACATGCTGCGCCTGCGTCGTGAGGGGCAGATCACCGGTAAAGAAGTCCCTGAAATTATTTTGCTCAATAGCCATGATGGTTCAAGCAGTTACCAGATGATCCCTGGCATGTTCCGCTTTGTCTGCTGCAACGGTATGGTGTGCGGGACCAGTTTTGGTGAGGTCCGGGTTCCGCATAAAGGCGATGTGGTAGGGCAGGTGATTGAGGGAGCTTATGAGGTGTTGGGCGTATTTGACAAAATTGATGAAAAGCGTGAAGCGATGCAAAGTATCACGCTCTCATCTCCGGCCCAGCAGGCGTTTGCACAGGCTGCTCTGTCATATCGCTATGGTGAGGACCATCAGCCGGTGTCTGGTCAGCAAATTTTGACTGCGCGCCGGTGGGAAGACAAAAGTGACGATTTGTGGACCACCTATCAGCGTATCCAGGAAAACATGCTCAAAGGCGGTCTGAGTGGCCGAACCGCTGCCGGTAAACGTGCTCACACACGAGCGGTAAAGGGGATTGATGGTGATATTAAACTTAACCGTGCCTTGTGGGTGATGGCCGAAAACATGCTGCAACTCTCTTCTTAAAGCCCTCGTAATAATGCCCTTTCACTCAGTAAAGAATTGATCGTTTTCACCGATCGGTCTGATCGAATTGATCTGTACAACCAATTATCCCCCAACCTCTCTCCTCTATAAAATCGCCGTAACGCTCTGGTTCCATTCGATGCTTAGCACTGATGCGGTTTTTCAGTGTTTCGAGCGAAAACTTGCTGACAGCACGGGATTTCTCTTACTCCTGCAGTACAGTGCCGGAAAGGGCTTACGACAAATTTAATGAGAGCGATTATTTTCTGGAATATTTCAGGGGATAACGCTGTCTCACTTTTTACTTATTAGGATAGGCAATATGAAACGTTTAATTATCGCTGCTGTTATATGTGCAACTTCAGCCTCAGCATTTGCTTTTGGTAGTCGTGACCACTGGACTACCGCTTATGAGCAAGGTACAGATCAGTATGTCATTACGGGTACCGGCAATTCCCGACTCTACATCTCCTGCACCAGCGAAGATAACATGTTTGTTCAATACACCGATGCAGCAGGCCGCCAGTTAACCAGCCTGGACCCAGGCGGTAAGCTCTATGGTGTCGTTGACAGAGATAACCTGATGGCTATCAATGACTCTGCCTCTCCCCTTGGTGCTGCACAGCTCAAACTGTTCTGGAAACGCCTGAGAGAAGGTCAACAAGTCACTATCAGTTCTGCAGGTATGCTGACAGGGAAATTTACCCTGAAAGATGCAGATAAGGTCTTGCCTGAGATGGCTAAGTCTAACTGTCATACAGGACTTTAATTAAATATATAAAGTAAAGCAGATTGAATATCTGCTTTATTGAGTTATTGAAAACCCTAATGGGAATATTAATACTTCGTATTAATAGCCATCATAAAACCTCCCTTCCTAAAGGTTTCCCTCCTTACGGATTGTTTACCATAGTATATGTCTCACCGAAGTCATTAAATACCGCATAACAATATAACTGACGTCCCTATATGCAGGGGCGTCAGCCTTATGCCGTGTTTAAAACCCTTTTATCTCAACAGGCCGCTATCTCACCGGATAGCGGCTTTTCTTTTATTGGAGTTTGCCATGCAATATCAAACCCACCAGCGAGTGATCCAGATGGCGCTGACCCTGCTTGAAAAGCAGATGAAGCAGAAGTCCCTTGGTTTCAATTCCAGCGCGGAGACGTTGCAGTACTTGCGTTTGCAACTGGAGCAGCTCGAACGTGAGGTATTTATGGTGCTGTATCTTGATACTCAGCACCGTCTTATCGCCAGTGAAACAACCTCGTTGGGCACCATCAACGCCACATCCGTTTATCCACGGGAAATTATCAAAACGGCTTTAAGCCACAACGCGGCGGCTGTGGTCTTTGCACATAACCACCCATCGGGATCTGCAGAGCCCAGCAGTGCAGACCGTTCCGTGACAGAGTGCTTGATCGAAGCATCAACCTTCATGGGTATCAAGGTGCTGGATCATATCGTCATCGGACACGGTGAATCGATATCTTTCGCCGAACGCGGCTGGCTGTGAGGATACATTCTGATGACTTCAATTTCTAAAGCAGTGACACCGACTGAAGCCTGGCAAACTCTGCTGACATATCTGTTCCAGCAACATTACGGCCTGACGATAAATGATACGCCGTTCAGTGAAAGCCGGGTCATACAGGAGCATATCGATGCGGGGATCTCGCTGGCAGATGCAGTGAATTTCCAGGTTGAGCGCTATGCATTAATACGAACAGACCGCGATGGGTTTTCCTGGGAAGAGCCTTATCTCAACGTCGTCGATGTTCTACGTGCGCGGCGGGCTACCGGAATATTGTCTCAAACAAAAGAGGAGAGGCCATGAACGATAGCAATTCTTCCAATACTGGAATATATCGTATCAAACATGTTCAGGAGGCTGAACCAGACGCGTGGCTCGATCTATGCAGGGCCGTGACTTTTGCTTATCCCTACATAAGAACGCAATCGCAAACCACAGGCCATCCCAGCCTGACCATCTGCGAGCATTCAGGTAATACGTCGCTGCGGTTTGACGATAGTTTAATTGGGCTAGGTGTCATTTCATTTAACGGAAGCGGAGCCCGCCAGCAGGCTGGGGATGCATTTATACTGACTCGCGGTATGCATCAAACAGCCGACTACAGCTGCAATACTAATAACCTGCCTTATGGTTTTTTGGTCAGGGTGGTTATTCTATTAGCTAACTACTATTGCCCTGCCACCTGGCAGATAAATACTGATATTCCCCTCTCTGACTGGCAACAAACAGCTGACTGGATCGCTAAGTATTTAAATCTTGCGAGCCGCATTCCTGATTTGAACGTCTGATTTTTCTTGTCCCGACTCTCCCAGCATAATGCGCCAGCCATTCCCGGCAGGCGTGTTTGCTTTTGTGCATGGAAAACTGATTATGCAGACAGAACCTGAAGTATTAACTGACCATACTGAACTCATCTGCTCGACCAATATCGAGCGGATCGTCACGGGCCGCGATGCCGCACTCAAGCAGATTGGCGCGTTGATTGAAAACCTCAATGACATTTCTGAGCTGACAAGCAGGATTGGCCGAGTAGATAATACTATTGCCCGACCTCATCTAGGCATGCTCCCCCAGCGATAATGGGCTGTATTCTCTAACAAATTTATATGTTGGTATAAATGTTGGTACAAATTTTATAGAACACGATTTTATCCTTATAAAACAAGTGAGTACTCGATGTATTTGAATCCTGTAGGGTTTCAAATCAAGCCGTTACGTTAATTTCAACTGCCTTATCTCATTATACGCAAGCTTCCTGGTGTGTATTTCTCTGTCGAAGAAGATATTCAAAAAGAAAATACGGCTGATGAGCACGCTGCGGACCAGCCTGAAAATTAATGTAAAAATTTCCCCTACGGCACCAAAACAATCTTCCCACTAAAACTTCGGGTTTCCAGCAGGCGATGTGCGTCTGCGCCGGACGATAATGCAAACTGAGTGACTGGCGGAAGAACGACGCGGCCTTCTTTCATCAAGGCAAAAAGCCTGTCTGCGCGGCGCTGGCGCTCTTGCGCAGAAGTCAGATATGTCCAGAGATCAGCACCCAGTATGCCGTGAGAACTGAGCTGGAGGCGGGAGGGATCGAACCCGGAGAGTGCGCCGCCGGACATGCCAAACAGCACCACGCGTCCGCCATCTTTCAGGGAATCCAGGCTTTGGGTGAGCGTAGTTCCAACGGAATCGAATACCACATCACAACCCGCGCTCTGCCAAAAGCGTACCCGCTCAGGCCAGGTGTCGTAATCTGCAGCGGCGCTTGCGCCAAGTTCCAGACAAGTTTTCTGTTTTTGCTGACTCGACGCTACCGCAAAGGTATGTATTCCCTGATGTTTCAGCATCTGAAGGAGCAAACGCCCGACGCCGCCTGCCGCAGCCAGTACTGCGACGTGCATTCCGGCGCGCAGAGGCAGTACATCGTGAAGCAGATAATCAGCGGTCAGGCCTTGAAGCAAAACGGCGGCGGCATCGGTCTCGGACAGCCATTCCGGTAATCGGATGGCGTGGGCAACCGGCACCCGGAGATGGCTGGCGTGTGCCAGCGGGACATCAGCAAAACCGACGCGATCGCCAATTTTCCAGTCAGTCACGTTTTCCCCAATGGCAATCACCCGGCCAGCCCCTTCATAACCCGCAATATACGGCGAGGTACCTGCCAGCGGATACCGGCCCTGACGGCGGTAAATATCGGCAAAATTCAGCCCGGCTGCGGTAACCGCAATCAGCAATTCGCCGGAAGCCGGGAGAGGATCGGCGGCCTCATAAATATGTAATACATCGGCAGAACCTGCATTTTCAAAAACCAGTGCCTTCATTGCCTTTCCTTAATCTAATTTTTTGTGAATATTGCGGCGATTATCGTGAAGCGCGCGAAGCAGATAAACAGAGGTCTGCTTTATTTATTCGATAATAAAAATTTATAATGCTTCACTTTACCTTCACGGAGCAGGGCAATGGATTACTTAAAGTGCGTCGGATCCTTCATCACGGCGGCAGAATCCGGCAGTTTTACGGCAGCCGCCGATAAACTGGGTATTACCCCTGCAATGGTGGGTAAACACATCCAGATGCTGGAGAACCGCACGGGTTGCGTGCTGATCAATCGGACGACCCGACGTCAGGGGCTTACTGAGGCAGGGCACCGCTTTTATCTCTACGGTGTGCAGATTCTCGCGACCATCGAAGATGCCGATTCTCTGGCGCGTCATCTGAACGAACAGGTGACGGGCATGTTGCGCATCAGCGCGCCCGTCGCTTTCGGGCAGCGCATTCTAACGCCCATATTGTCGAGATTTTTACAACGTTACCCCGCCGTAAACGCCGATCTGGTATTGAGTGACCGCCGTGTGGATATGATTGAAGAACGTTTTCAAATAGCGATACGCATCGGAAATCTCCAGGATGAAGGTTATGTCGCCGTCCCTTTACGGCCGTATGAGATGGTGCTGGCCGCCTCACCGGCTTATCTGGGCACTTACGGAACACCTGCGACACCTGCCGATTTAGCTCGCCACAACTGTGTCAGTTTTAGCCAGTGGCGTTCAGCCCACCGTTGGCAACTTCAGGGGCCGCAGGGACAGATTGATGTGGATATCGTCCCGAGGCTTACCGTTGATTCCGGCGAGGCTATCCGTCAGGCCGCGTTATCCGGGTTGGGTGTTGTTATGCATTCCTGGGTGACTCTGCAGGATGATATTGATGCCGGGCGTCTGCACCGCGTATTGCCGGATTACGCCCCGGTTTCAAGACCTATGCATTTACTCCGCCTGCCCATCCGGCCTGCTGCTACCGTGGTTTCCTCTTTCTTCGAGTATTTTTTGCAGGAATGGGTTCCGCAGCCGGGAGCGCCTGGTGGCGCTGCTCACGTCATCGGGTAAGTTGCCATTCTCTTCACTTTGCCCAACGTGTCACTGGCTTTTTCCGACAACTCAAACAACACCGGTAATATATGCGCCGAGGCTTTCAGGTACGCACTGACCTGCAAAATGCCTTCTGGCGGTAACATCTCACCGTTTTCCAACCCTTCGCTCAGGCACAATAAGCCCTGACATAAACCCTCTGCGGATTCAGACGCCAGTGCGCTGAGATCGTAAAGCTGAGCCTCATTAAAATTACTCAGATCCAGCCCGGAAACCAGTGAGCGAAAAACGGTAACTGAGTTTTGCTGAAATGCTGTGCCGTTTTCGAAATTCATCATGATATTTATCCCATGTCAGTAAAATTGAAGCCGCTTTCTGAGCCGCCTTTATTCTGGATGACTCTATTCCTGACTGGGAAGTAAAGAAATAGGCTGTATGTATTTACAGTATTTTTAATTCAAATATGGAAGGCGCCTCGCAAAGCGTGATGAATCCCGCTGACCGGTTATAGCACGGCATTTTGTGGACGTGCGGGTGAGAATAAAAAACGTAATGCCTGAGCAGACAGGAAAAATCTGATGGCAGCGAAAAACTGCGGGATATCGGGCAGTAATAACGGCTTATATGTTCCGATAATGATGATGTGCTCATTGCGTGTGGTAATCCCTGCCGGATTATTCACCGGAGGAATTAATTCGTTAAAGAAAGTACTAAGTCAAATTTGAGGGTTAAAAACATAAAAAAGCCCGCTCCAGGCGGGCCGCAAATGCGAAAATTACAATATTTCTTAAAGTCCGCAAAGAATGAATTGAATTCTAATAAAAATCAATAAATTATCCGTTTTAATAATGATGGTCATGCCGTGTTCAAAATTGACTCATGAATCCTGCTCATAACTCCTTTCATATTTTATCATCTAGTCGGTTAAACGGAATGGTTGTACCTTTTATCTCACAAGAAGCGGCCAAGGGGGTGAGCGGTATAATCTATTTGGCTGATTACGCCGAGATACTTGCCCTGTGATTGGCGTACATATACGAAGCGGAGAATGTTATGTCAGACAAAATGAGAATTACCAAAAGCGGTTCTGTTCCTTCACAAGACGGCCCGGAAAGTTATTTTACCGGTAAGGTGCGTATTGATTCGCCGTTCAGTGGCACTGAATCCGCTCGTGTCGGCGGCGCCACCGTAACGTTCGAACCGGGCGCACGCACTGCATGGCATACGCATCCGTTGGGCCAGACGCTGATCATCGTTCAGGGCCGTGGCTGGTTGCAGGAAGAGGGCGGTGAAATCCGCGAAATGAATGTTGGCGATATCGTTTGGATCCCGGAGGGGGTTAAACACTGGCACGGCGCTACGCCGGATAATGCCATGACCCACATTGCGATTGCCGAGTCTCAGAACGGCAGTCCGGTTGAGTGGATGGAAAAAGTCACTGACGCCCAATACCAGAAGTGATTTTTTAGCAGTTTGAATGAACGCGATCCTGTCCGGTTTTACCGGACGGGATTTTTGTCGTCTTTTAATCCCAAATTATCCGGTTATTCGCTGACCCGTTTTATTTAGGCCCAAAACACATCGTTGTTCGGTCCATTAAAACCGGTGCTTTCTGTAGCTCTGAGGGAACTAACTCGACTAATATAAATAAAAATCAATCTAAGAGTCTTTTCCGGTATGGCATATTTTTCTGCAGATGAAAGTCTCGTTCGTGAGCGTTCAGATCGTTTCTTACGACGAATGTACTTAATGCGCATGCTGGGCACTTTTCTCTGTTTTTTCCCCATTGCTTCGGTGCTTTTAGAGCATGATGCTTCCTGGATCCCGCTTGGTTTTCTCATTTTGAATGCTTTTGTGTGGCCGCATGTCGCGATGGTGATTTCCCGCCGTTCGAAACATCCTAATCAGGCCGAGTTCAGAAATCTGGCATTCGATGCCATCGCTGGCGGTGCGTGGGTGGCGCTGATGGGGCTGTGTCCGTTACCCTCTGCGGTGTTGACGTCCATTCTGATTGCCGACCGGTTTTCTGCTGGCGGCTGGCAATTATTGCGTCGTGCCGCACTGTTTTATTGTGCCGGTTTTATTCTGTGCTGGCCGCTTTCCGGTATTGAAATTTACCCGGATGTGAGTGATCGAACTTTATGGCTGACACTGCCGTTGTCTACGATTTACATTATTGCCTTCAGCGCCGCCAATTATTCTATTTCCCGAAAATTGCGCGATAAACAGCATGAGATGGAAAAAGCGGCGCTAATGGATCCTTTTCTCGGGCTGCCAAACCGGCGTTTACTTGACCGGCGTTTGATGCTGGAATTTGAACGTTCAAAGCAGGATCTGGCGTGTCTGATGGTGCTGGGCGTCGATGATTTGAAAATGGTAAATGATCTGTTTGGACGTGAAGCGGGCGATTATGTTTTACGATCTGTATCGACGATTTTGCGACAGGGGACGGCTGCGCATGATTTTCCTGCCATTCTGGGCGGCGATGAATTTGTGGTGATCTTGCCGGGAATTTCTGAAGAGGAAGCCTATGCAGTCGGTTACCGGTTGCTGCTGAAAACCTCAGAAATCCGGCTTTCGCAGGATTCCGGTTTCCAGTGTTCGCTGAGCATTGGCGTGTCAACGTCCAGAAATCATGAGAATTACAATCAGTGGTTAGCGGCCGCCGAACAGGCATTGGTGACCGTGAAAAGAAATGGTAAAAACAGCATTGGCAGCGCGGACAGGGCTTAGGTCGCTGTTCATCTACACTGAATAGAATGAAAGATGTCTCAGGAAATATAATGAAAAATATCAGAATAATGATGGTAGCAACGGTAGCCGCAGTGAGTTTGTTAGCAGGATGCTCATCCATTGATGAACCCGTGGGTGCCGAAACTTACCGGCCAGCTAACTTCGATTCTTCCTATGCGCAGGGGCAGGCGAGCTATACGACTTCCGTATTTTCCGTTCTGGAACGCCAGCGTCGTGCGGATACGTACAAAAAAATCTGGGATTTCTGTACCGGAAAATTCCAGACGCTGGGTGAAAGCAACGACGGTGAGAAAATACACATAAGATTTGCGTGCCTGCCGAAACCGGCTGTCGTTAACACGTATTCAAACCAAAGCACTTACTCAACTCAAAGCACCTCTTCAACTCAACAAAAATCCCCGTCGTTGTACTGAGGCTTGCTGTATGAAAGCGGGTGCAGTCACCGGCGGGAAACGGAGAACACGATGAGCAAGGAAAGACCTGACTTTATCGCCAACTGGCGAGAGCTGGAAGGCCCGGACGACAGCCGTTATCCGGGAGATGATGAACTGATGTCGATTGGTGCGCCGCTGGGTAAAACGCTGGGGCTGACGCGTATTGGCATTCATCATGAACGGTTGCTGCCGGGGCGGCGTACCTGCTACGCGCATGCAGAAAGTTCAGAAGATGAGTTTGCGTATGTACTGGAAGGGTATCCGGATGCGTGGATCAACGGCAATCTGCACCGGCTTAAACACGGCGATGCCGTGGCGTTTCCACAGGGCACCGGGATTTGTCATACCTTCATCAATAACAGCGACGATGAAGTACGTCTGCTGGTGGTTGGCGAAACCAATAAGCCGGAAAACCGCATTCATTATCCGCTGAATCAGGAATATGAAGCGACGCGCAAAGACTGCTGGCTGGATGTGCCGGAGCAGGAATTCGGTGATCACGACGGGCTTTCAGATACAAGAAGAGAAGCCAACAAAAAGCCGGTGTAATAACCGGCTTTTTGGCATTCATTCATGAAATTGAAGAAGTGCTCACTGGATACCCAGTGACTGCCAGCGTTGCTGACAATACGGCATCATGCGATGAATTTTCAGGCTCTGTGCCTGATGGCGGTTCAGGGAATACCCCTCCGGCGTGATTTCTAAAGTGTCGCCGGTTTGCAGTGTAAAGTCATTATCCACAGACAGGATCAGTTTCAGGTTTTTAAACGCCTGAATGCAGATATATTTCAGTCCGGTCTGTGGGATACTCAGGATATCTATGATCTTCCATTCCATATTTTCGCTCCTTTCCTGTTGCAGCCTGATTTTTCGTTACCCCTTTCTACCTCAGATTCACGTCATTTTTTGTCATCACAAGGTAATGATTTCTTTATAGACGTTCAGATAATCTGAATGCTTGAACTGACTCACAAAAAGGAGGCGTGAGAACCCTCTGTGATCGCAGTTTCGGAATTTTCAGCAAATTTGCAGAACATAGAGAGTTGAAAAACGCTTGAAATGACGTGAGCAAAAAAGGTATTTCTGACTTTTGATTTATTTCTCAGGACGGGAAGGACGCGACGATATGACCACCGATTTACCCGAAGCAGTGCCAGAGAAAGTGCAGGACGAATTTATGTGGCTGGAAGGGTTGCGCAACGAAAAGGCGCTGGCCTGGGCACATGAGCAAAATTCGATCACGCTCTCCGCGTTTACGCAGGGGGACGATTTTGAGCTGATCCGCGAAAAGGTACTTCAGGGGCTGAATTCTCCTGACCAAATTCCTGGCGTCTGGAAATGCGGCCATGACTGGTACAACTTCTGGCAGGACGCGAAGAATCCAAAAGGGCTGCTGCGCAAAACCACGCTCGATGAATTCCGCAAAGCCGAACCGCGCTGGGAAACGGTGCTTGACGTTGACGCACTGGGCAAAGCCGAAAATATTGAGTGGGTTTTCTCCGGCTTCTGGAACCTGAAACCGGGGTTTGAACGTGCTTTTGTTGTGCTTTCACCGGACGGTGGCGATGCCTGTGAAGTCCGCGAATTTGATTTGAAAACTAAAGAATTTGTCGCCGGCGGTTTTTATCTGCCGGTAGCCAAAAGCCGTATCAGCTGGATTGATTTTGACCATATGTTTGTCGCCACCGATTTTGGCGAAGGCTCGATGACCGACTCCGGCTATCCGCGTATCGTGAAAATCTGGCAACGCGGAACGCCGCTCAGCGAAGCGGTAACGGTGTACAGCGCCGGGCAAAAAGACATGATGGCTGCTGGCTATCAGGAAGTGGGCGAACACGACAAACGCAATTATGTGGTGCGGGTCATCGACTTTTATCATCGCGAAGTTTTTCTGGTGGATGACGTCCACGCGCTGATCAAAATCGATATTCCGGCCGATGCAAAATTCACGACATGGCGGGAATGGATCCTCATCGAGCCTTCCAGCGATTGGCAGGTAAACGGGCAGGTCTGGCCGTCCGGTTCATTGCTGACCATGAATTTCGATGCTTTTATTGCCGGTGAACGCACGCTGAAATCGCTGTTTGTCCCGGATACCGGTTCAGCACTCAGCGGCGTGACGAAAACCCGCGATCAGCTTAACGGCTTCTCTCATACACGTGATCACATCATTCTCAGCCTGACCCGTGATGTGGTGAATCGTCTTGAAGTGCTGACCCCAAAAAGTGGCGAGTGGCTGCGTGAGCCGTTCGGCCATGTGCCGGAGTTGAGTAAAATCAGCGCC
The DNA here is from genome assembly GCF_047784855.1 of Rahnella sp. PCH160. NCBI lineage: Bacteria > Pseudomonadati > Pseudomonadota > Gammaproteobacteria > Enterobacterales > Yersiniaceae > Rahnella > Rahnella sp. PCH160. The sequence goes on along the minus strand of NZ_JBLOGT010000001.1, from coordinate 4,560,621 downwards.
TGGGGTGTGGATGACAAAACCAACGATTACTTCATGAGCGTCAGCGGTTTCCTGCAACCCGCCAGCTTGTCTCTGGGTAATCTGGATAACGGCGCGGACGCTGAAGCCGAATTGCTGAAGCAGGATCCGCCGCATTTCGACGCCTCCCGCTATCAGGTTAGCCAGCATTTTGCGCAATCTGATGACGGCACCCGCGTGCCCTATTTCGTGGTCAGCCGCAAAGACGTAGTTTATGACGGTAAAAACCCGACGCTGTTGTACGGATATGGTGGTTTTGAAGTGTCGCTGGAGCCCTATTATCTGGGCGTCAGCGGCGTGTCGTGGATGGATCGCGGCGGTGTCTTCGTGGTGGCGAATATCCGTGGCGGCGGCGAGTACGGGCCTGAGTGGCATAAAGCTGCGCTGAAAGAAAAACGCCTGCGCGCGTATGAGGATTTTTCTGCTGTCGCGAAGGCGCTGATTGCCAGCAAAATGACCTCACCGGCGCATCTGGCGGCGCAGGGCGGCAGCAACGGCGGGCTGCTGGTGGGCAATATGCTGACGCGATATCCGGAACTGTTCGGCGCGATAGTCTGTGAAGTACCGCTTCTCGATATGTACCGCTATACGCAGATTTCCGCCGGTGCTTCGTGGATTGCTGAATACGGCGACCCGCAAAAGCCGGAAGAATGGGCGTATATTCGCGCGTTCTCGCCGTATCACAATATTGACCCGCAGAAAAAATATCCGCCGGTATTGTTCTCGACCGCGACCAGTGATGACCGGGTCGGGCCGGACCATGCGCGTAAGATGGCGGCGAAAATGCAGGCGCTGGGCATTCCTGACGTGTATTTCTATGAGAACACTGAAGGCGGGCACAGCGCGGCGGCGGACAAAACGCAGTCGGCGTTTAAACGTGCGCTGGTGAGTGAGTTCCTGCTGCATTTCATCGGACGCAAACCCTGATCTTCCCGCATTGTGTTTAGCGACTGAGCGGGAATACCTCCCGCTCAGTCATATTTCGACATGTTTTATCAGGCTTTTTCCCTTTTAAAAGCATTGCCTCGCAATTCATTCCTTGTTTATTATTTCCGCTTCATTTGATAACAATTATCAAAATCATTTCTTATTCATTCTCATTTTCGGGGATTTGCATGTTAAAGAACACCGCTCGCGTGCTGTCTGTTGCAGGACTGATGGCCGCCTCATTTTCCACTTTTGCTACCACCTATCCGCTGACGGTTACCGATCTCAGCGGGCAGAAAGTGACGCTCGACAAAGCGCCGCAGCGCATTATTTTGCAGGATGGCCGCGATATTCTGGCGCTTGCCGTGCTGGATAAAGCCGATCCGTTCAAGCGCGTCGTGGCCTGGAATAACCTGCTGAAAACCACCGACAGCGGTACCTGGGACATGCTGAAAAGCAAATGGCCTGAGTCGTCAAAGATTCTGGATATGGGCTTTACGGACAAAGGGCAGGTTGATCTGGAAACCGTGATTTCCAAAAAGCCGGATCTGATGATTGCGCAGATACGTGCCAAGAATTCACTGGCGCAGGCGGGCGTGCTGGATAAACTCGCGGCGCTGCATATCCCGGTGGTGTTCGTTGATTACGAAGCGGATCCGGCGAAAGACACTGCACCGAGCATTGAACTGTTGGGTAAAATTGTGAATCAGGAAGACAATGCCCGTGCGTATACCGCGTTCTATAACGAGCACTTCCAGAACATTCAGAAAGCCGTTGCGGGTATTAAAAACAAGCCTGACGTCTTCATCGAACCGATTGCCGGTCGCGATGACTCCTGCTGCTTTACCCACGGCGACGCGGGCTGGGGCAAACTGATTCAGGCAGTAGGCGCGGATAATATCGGCACTAAATTGCTGCCGGGCGCATCGGGCACGGTTTCGCTGGAGCAGGTTATCAGCATGAAACCGGACGTTTACATCATGACCGGTTCAGCGCGTCCGAGCAAAAACGGTTCCGTAACTCACATTCTGCCGTTCGGTTATGGCGCGAATGAAGCCAGCATCGATAAAGAAGCGAAAGTTCTGCTTTCCCGTACCGGCGTGGCGCAGATCCCTGCGGTCAGCGGCCAGCACGTTTACGGCGTTTACCACCAGTTCTACAACCACCCGTACAATATCGTCGGGATGGAATATCTGGCGAAATTCATTTATCCGGAACAGTTTAAAAATCTGGATCCGGCAAAAACCTACCACGACCTGGTGCGTAACTACACCAATCTGCCGGATCAGGATTTCATTCTGGGCTGGTCACCGAAGAAATAAGTATTTGATTCTCCCCGCCTGTGGCCTCGCAGGCGGGTTTTCAACCCCGTCACGGCGCTTCTGCCCAAACTTTACCTCCGTCACATTTGTTGACACTCCGTTAATTCATACAAAAATATAACTGTATTACTGTATCTGTATAACGCCGACTGGCGTAGTACGACACATCAACAAGGTGAATTTATGCAATCTGAAGAACAGCGTTTAATTGACGGGCTTTTTAGTCGCTTACAACAGGCTGAGTCCAATACGGCACCGCGCGATGCGGAAGCTGAACGTGTGATTCAGGCTCACATCCGCCAGCAACCGTCTGCCCCGTATTACATGGCGCAGGCAATGATTATTCAGGAAGCGGCGTTGACCAAGCTCAATGCCCAGGTGAAGGAACTGCAACAGCAAAACGAACAGCTGCAACAGCAGGCCCAGAATGCGAAACCGCAAAGCACCGGTTTCCTGGCGGGGCTGTTTGGCGGCGGTTCGGCACAGCCTGAGCCCGCGCATCAGTCCTCACAAGGCAGCCAGCCGATTCCGGGTACGCAAGCCTGGGGCGCACAGCCTCAGCAGCAACAGCCACAATACGCGCCACAACAGCAGGCCCCGGCTCAGGCCGCGCCACAGGCACCGGGTTTTCTGGGCAGTGCGCTGCGCACCGCCGCCGGTGTGGCGGGTGGGGTTGTGCTGGCCGATATGCTGACCGGCATGTTCCATCACAGTCAGCCCCAGGAAATCGTCAATATCATTGAAGAGCCGCCGGTGCAGGATCTGAATCCTGCCGACAGCAGCTTCCTCGACAACTCGCAGGGCCTGGACAGCAATGTGCCTTCCTGGGAAGATGCCTCATTACGTAATGACAATTCGGATTTAGGATTTGGTTCTGACGATTTTAATTCGGATGAATACAGCAACGACGACGACTCGTTCTTCTAACCGGTTGATGTCAGAAGACTATTAAAGGCTGTTCTGGCAGCAGAAAACGGCGACAGAAAGCGAAGAGTGAGAGCTTTATCTCTTATTGCAATCAGAATTCTGGACAAAACTTAAATCTGTTGCTGTACTGTATTTGACACACGTTTTGTGTCCAACATTCACGTAAAGGTAAGTTTGATGTCTAAGATTAAAGGTAGCGTTAAGTGGTTCAATGAATCAAAAGGTTTTGGTTTCATTACCCCTGAAGATGGCAGCAAAGATGTTTTCGTTCATTTCTCTGCTATTTCCAGCAACGGTTTCAAAACCCTTGCTGAAGGCCAACGCGTAGAGTTCGAAATCACCAATGGTGCCAAAGGCCCGTCGGCTGCTAACGTTATCGCTATCTGACTTTAGCCGATTTCTTAAAAAACCCGCCGAAGCGGGTTTTTTTTTGCGTGTACATTGGTGCGTATAACGATAAACCTTAAGCCGTTTTGCGTACCAGCGTCACGAACATCAAGATCGCGATCGCGTAGCAACCCAAAATCGTCAGGCCCATCGACAGCGCAGGCATACTGCCAAAACCGGTAACCGGCACGGCAATCGCCCCAAGCGCAAACATACACACGCCCAGCAGCGCCGACGCGCTCCCCGCATTTTTGCCCTGACTTTGCATCGCCAGCGAACCGGCATTCGGCCCGATAATCCCGATCACCATCACCGAGAAGAACAGCGGAACCAGCAGCGTCACCAGCGGCGCGTCCAGGCTGGCGGCAATTACCAGTGCCACAGACGATACGGCGGCGATCACTAACCCGGCTTTGACCAGCGCCATTTCACCGAAACGGCGGCTGAGGCGCGTGGAAGCCTGCGCAGAAATCACCAGCCCGATGCCGTTAATCGCAAAGCACAGGCTGAACATCTGCGGGCTGAGGTGGTAAATCTGTTGCAGTACGAAAGGCGACGCGCCGATGTAAGCAAACATCCCTGCCATAACGAAACCTTGCGTCAGACAGAGGCCCATAAACGGACGGTGTTTCAGCAGGCCAAATACCGACCCTAACATGCTGAAAATACCGCCCTGAGACCGGCGTTCCGGCAGCAGGGTTTCATGAAGTTTCAGCGATGAGAAGCTGAAAAGCAGAATGGCGACGAAGGCCAGTACGGCGAAAATTCCCCGCCAGTTCATCCAGTTTAGCATCGCACCGCCCAGAACCGGGGCGACAATTGGCGCGAGCCCGTTCACCAGCATCAGCAACGCGAAGAACCGTGTGAGTTCGTGGCCGTTATAGAGATCTCTGGCGATGGCGCGTGAAAGCACTGCACCGCCTGCGCCCGCAATGCCCTGCAACAAACGGGCGACGACCAGCTGATTAATGTCCTGCGCCACGGCGCACCAGACTGAGGTGGCGAGCAGCAACGCCAGCGACCACAGTAAAGGCCGCATCCGGCCATGACGGTCACTCAGCGGGCCAAACAATAACTGACCGAAACCGAGGCCAAGTAATCCGGCAGTCAGGCTCAGCTGCGCGCTGGCGGTAGACGTTTGGAGGTCGCCGGCCATTTCAGGCAATGCGGGCAGATATAAATCCGTACATAGCGGGCCGAGGGCGGCAAGGGAGCCGAGAACCAGGGCATAACCCAGGCGTTTTTCTTGCAGATGAGCGCTCATGGTAAAAGTTTATTCCAGTTTGCGGGTGGATAGATCCGTTTCAAAGAGATCCTGGAAGTAGCGATTATATAAGGCTTCCAGGAGCTCTGCGTCGGCGTGAACGGTAGTCATACGTCGGAAAGCAGTGCCCTCACAGATCACCGCCAGCGATTCTACTTTCGCCGTCATTTCTGCTTCTGAAAATTGCGGGAATGTGGCACTGAGAAGGGATTTTGCTTCGTTGAACAGCTCTTTTTCTGAATCGCGCCAGATTTTTTCCACGACAGGATTGCGGGTCGCTTCTGCGGCGACTTCCAGCATCAGCGCGTGGTCAATTTCTGCCTGTTCTTTTTGCTCGGTACACTGATCTTCTTTGTAAGGCGCGCTTAAATTGCCAATCCGGCGGTGCGCCAGATTGTGAGCAACCTGCTGCAAATTATGCGCGTTGCCGGTCATCAGCCGGATCTTCTTCATCACGATACGACGAACAATTTCTTCGATGATGGCGTCTTTATTGGCGAAATACCGGTAAATCTGGCCCACACTGAGCTGCGACGTTTTGGCGATTTCCGCCATGCCTGCGCCATGAAAACCGTGTTTGCGAAAACACAGTCGGGCGGCGGCTATAATCTGATCGCGCCGGGCGCTGATGCGCGCGTCTTTACTGCAAAGTTGTGGGTGAAGCATAGATACCTGGCACCTCTGTTGAAAATGGGTGTGAACGATCATTCTCAATTATAGGCAATAAGGAGGAACAGGTAAATATTTGTATTATGAATGGAACGAAAAGTGACATTTCGTTTCAGCGCGGTTTGCACCGTTTAAGAAAGGCAAACGGCGCATTTATCATCAATGCGCCGTCGGCAGAAGAGGGGCACTACGGGCGCGCACGGCGCATCAGCCTATCCAAAATATGCCTGCAAAAAAGCCACTACGGTAAGAACGCAGAGGGCAACAGTCAGAAATTCAGACGACGTTTTTGGAACAGAAAACATGGCAAACCTCAGTTATAAACCTGATCAGGTTTTGCCATTATCTGCAGATAATATGAAGGAAACATTAAGAAACACCGGTGAGATGTGAAGCTGTGTCACAAATTTCTTACGGCGATGCCCGTTGTCATTAAAAAGGCATCGCCGGAAGGTAAGATCAGTGCGCCGTGTACCAGCTGACCAGCATGAAACCAAGAAGCGTCAGGGCAATCGAACCGAAAAGGTTAAGCGCGATATTAAGCAGGGCGTCGCCAAAGCGGCCCATTTGCAACAGCGTCACCACTTCGAGTGAAAATGTGGAAAAGGTCGTCAGGCCGCCACAAAAACCGGTGGTGATGAGCGCTTTGACTACCGGATCGACGCTGTTCATGCGGCCAAAAATCGCAATGGCCAGGCCAATGATAAATGCGCCAATGAGGTTGACAGCCAGTGTACCGAGCGGCACGACAGGCGTAATCGCATTCATTTTTAGCCCAAGATACCAGCGAGCGACACTGCCAACCGCACCACCAATCAACACAGCAAGAAAGGTACTGAACATAGAAAAACCTTAAAAATAAGTGAAATTCAGAAAGGCCCGGGCACGACGCTACGAACCTCTCGCGAGATTGCGTAGACATCATCAGCCGGTAAAGGCGGTTTGGGAGGAATGTCATCTCCATATTGCAGGCAGTAAGTTTACAGTGTGTGATAGCGATTGTGTAGCCGCGAATTAGAAACAGATTTTACAAGGGAAAAACCATGTTAATCAGAAACGGTGTTGTTGATGACGCGCAAATACTGGCGGGATTACTCGGTGATTTGGATTACCCCAATACGACGGAAGTAATCGCAGAACGGGTTGCAGGCATGGCCGCTAATCCCGACAGCCGCCTGTTGGTGGCCGAGAGCGAAGGCCGCGCCGTGGGTTTTATCTCGCTGCATTTTATCCCCCAAATTGCCCTTGCCGGTGATTTCTGTCGTATCAGTTATTTGTGTGTAAGCAGCGAATCGCGTGGCGAAGGCATCGGGCAAAAGCTACTCGACGAAGCCGAGCGTCTGGCCGCCGACCGTGGCTGTGACCGGATGGAAGTTCACAGCCATACACGTCGTGTCCGCGCACACGTGTTTTACGCCCGTGCGGAGTATGAAGAATCGCCTAAATATCTGATGAAAAAGCTGACGCCCCACTGACCATCACGCGCCCAGTGCCAGAACGATGGCGTCGGCGATTAAATCGACCTGCTCCGGCTTAATCTGACTGGTGCTGATGCGGATGAACTGCCCCGGCCCGATGCGGCTGCGTTCACCGGGTAACACCGCGATACCGCGTGCCGCCAGCGTGACCAGCGCAAACTGTTCGGACGGAACGGGGATCCACATCGCCAGCCCGTCGCGCTCAGGGATATTCACCCCACGAATGCGCAGGGCGTCCGACATGGCTTTGCGACGTTGGGCGTAAACCGCTTTTGCGTGAGCAATGCTTTCCTGCGTTTTTGAATCTTTGATCAGCCACGCAAGAGCTTCCTGCAAAATACGGCTCGACCATCCCGCCCCAAAATTACGGAACGATTTAATTTGTTTGATGAGATCTTTAGAACCGGAAATCACTGCCAGCCGTAAATCTGGCCCGTACGCCTTGGAATACGAACGGACATGCACCGTGCGATCCGGCAATAAACTGCCCATGCTGACGGGCGGGTGACAGGACAATTGCCCGATGCCATCATCCTCAATAATCAGCGTATTGGTGTGGCTGAGAATGTCGGCAAGCTCCGTATAACGCCCGGCATTCATGGCGTGGCCGCAGTGCGAATGGGTGCGCGGCTGGTAAATAAACGCCGAGGGATTTTTGGACAACGCCAGACTCAGTGACTCCGGCGTCGGGCCGAATTCATCGCATTTTACCGGGATCACCTGCGCGCCGAGATTATCCAGCATATCGAGCAAACGCGTGGCGGTCGGGTCTTCAATCGCCACGACGGAACCTTGCATCAGCAGGGTTTGCAGTGTGAGGTTCATGCCGTCAAATCCGCCATCAGCGGACATAAAAGCCGGTGCGTCGTAAGGCCAGTCATGCCGCGCCGCTTCCAGCAGCGAAGGCGCGATGGCTTCGCGCTGATAGCTGTTCAGGTTATCAGCTCCGACACCATGCAGCATGGCATCGCGCAAATCAGGCAAAAGGGCCGGGTCGGGCGATGACAGCGCCAGATCCGCAATAATATGCTCGCCAAAGTTACCAATTTTTTCAAACCGCGCGGGGCGGGGCGACAGCATGTCACCGCACACCCAGACGCCGTTACGGCCTCGCCCTGCAATCACTTTCTGGCGACGAAGCTGGCCCCAGGCGGCAGATACCGTGGCCGGGCTGACGCCCAACGCCTGTGCCAGTTCACGGACAGCAGGCAGATGCGTTCCGATCTCGATCACGCCAGACCGGATCATCGCCGCTGTTTCAATCGCAATGCCCCGCATCGAACGATCCTGTAATTGTGTCGCTAACCATTCTGCATCCAGCGTTTTTTCGAGGGGTTTATCTGCCATGTTTTTGCCTTTTGTTCAGTAACAAAGATTCTATTGTACATATTAATTTATGCCATTAGTATCAAACTTAGCCAACGGAGGCGATAAAATAATCACATTACGCTGAGCATGATCTCCTTCGTAAAAGAATTTGGTGCGTTTGGGATAAGGTTTGTGAACGCACAGTTGTCTTTCTGCATATCAACCATGCTGACACTTAAGGGGATAGATGTGACGATTACCATCAGGCTGGCAGTTCGTGACTGGGATTATTTTACGCCGCTGGCGTTGGGCGACCTTAAACCTGAAGGGTTTAATCTTGAGATAGATCGTGTGGGAACGCTGGTGGATAACCTGGCGACCAGCGACAAATATGACGCGGGTGAAGTGTCCTTCAGCCGTTATGCGCAGGGGCGGGCTCGCGGTGAATCCGATTTGCTGGCGATCCCACACTTCCTGATGCGCGGCTTCCGTCAGCGCTGCATCATCACCCGCGAAGACAGCCCGCTAACCGAACTTTCTCAGCTGGCGGGCAAGCGCATTGGCCTGACCGGCTGGCAGGATTCAGGCAACACCTGGACCCGCACGCTTCTGGCGCTGGAAGGTGTCGGTATCGAAGACGCCAACTGGTACGTGGGTCGCCTGACCGGATCGCACCCGATTGTGGATCGTCTTGCCGGCTTTGGCCGCGAAGGGCGCATTGAGGCGGTACCGGAAGAGCGTCCGATGATGGAACTGTTGCAGGAAGGCTGGCTGGACGCCGTATTTACGCCATTTATGCCTGAAGGTTTCTTCAAGCCTGATTCCGGTTTCCGCCAGTTCCAGCCCGATTTCCGTGCGGCAGAGCTGGCCTATTTTCAGCGTGTGAGCTACATCCCCGGCATTCATCTGCTGGCCATCAAACCCGCGCTGGCCGAAGAGCATCCGTGGTTGCCGCAGGCGCTGAGCGAAATTATTGACCGTTCATATGAAATCTGGATGGAGAAACGCGCGAAATATGCCGATACCACACCGTGGCTGCTGGATGATTTGCGTCGCACGGTGGTGGATTTGCCATCGGACTGGAACGCAAACGGTTTCGCCGCCAATGAGAAAATGATTGACGATTTTGCCCATGAATTGCATGCCCAGAGGCTGACGGCGCAGCGTCTGACACCGGCTGATTTGTTCCCTCAGTTCGCCACACAAAAGTGACGGGAGAGTAGAAATGAAAGTTGCATTAGGTCAGTTTGCCGTTTCCCGCGAATGGGAAGCCAACGTTGAAACCTGCCTTTCGCTGATGGCGAAATCTCTGGAAGAGGACGCGGATTTGCTGGTGTTGCCGGAGGGTATTCTGGCGCGCGATATCACTGATCCGGATCTGGTTCTGAAAGCCGCACAACCGCTGGATGGTCCGTTTGTCAGCCAGCTCCTGGCCGCCAGCCTGGGCAACCAGATGACGACCATGATGAGCGTTCACACGCCTGCACCGGATGGTCGTGCGTTTAACGTTCTGATTTCTATCCGAAATGGTGAAATCATTTCAGAATACCGTAAGCTGCATCTTTACGATGCGTTCTCCTCGCAGGAATCGAAAAATGTGACGCCGGGCAGTGATGTGCCGCCGCTGGTTGAGATTGCCGGTTTTAATGTCGGCCTGATGACCTGTTATGACGTGCGTTTCCCTGAGCTGGCGCGCCGTCTGGTACTTGATGGCGCAGACGTGCTGGTCTTGCCCGCTGCGTGGGTCAAAGGTCCGCTCAAAGAAATGCATTGGGAAGTGCTGGTCACGGCCCGTGCGCTGGAAAACACCACGTATATGGTCGCCGTCGGCGAATGTGGTGAACGTAATATCGGTAACAGTATGGTGGTTGATCCGCTCGGCGTGGCGATTGCCCGTGCGGCGGAGGCACCTGCGCTGTTTTTTGCTGAGCTGGACAAAGATCGTCTGGCTCATGCCCGTAAAGTATTGCCCGTGCTGGCGAACCGCCGCTTTGGTTTGCCGCAACTGCGCAATGACTAAACCTGACCGCAGCCGGTCCTCAACGGCTGCACCGTCCGGTGAATAAAGCAGTACCGAGCGCCTCACCAGGGAACTCGTTTTTCATAAGACCTAAATAAGATTCGGGCCAGGGAAGGTTTAATTATAAATACACAACATTCATAAACTCACAGACCGACTTTTTACACAGAGGAATAAGAGAATGATGGCAAAACAACTACGTCAGGCTGCTGTACTGACCGCTGCATTACTTTCCGTAACGTCCGTAAATGCCTTTGCTGCTGAAACTGTCACGATCCCGGCTCAGACGATGGATCCGGCAATTCACGCCAAATTACCGGCAGATATTCAAAAATCCGGTGTGATGACCTCTGTGAACAACGGCTCGTTTCCCCCGTATGAAATCGTGACCGGGTCGAACGGTCTGGACGGCGCGAGCGCTGATCTGGCGCATGCGCTGGCAGAAGTACTGGGTGTAAAAATTGAGCACGCTTCCGTGAGCGGTTTATCCGGTATCCTGAGCGGAATGGCGGCAGGGCGTTATCAGATGGGCATCGGCCCGATTGGTGATTACCCGGATCGTCAGGCGAAAAATGATTTTATTGATTTTGTGAAAGAGTACGTTGTGTTCGGCGTACGCAAAGGTAATCCGGAAAAAATCAATTCTCTGGACGATACCTGCGGTAAACGCATCGCCGTCATGGCGGGCGGTTCTGCCGAACAGGTGATCCGCAAGCAGTCTGACGTATGCGTGAAAGACGGCAAGCCGGCTGTCACCGTGCAATCTTTCTCTGACCAGCCTACCTCCATTCTGGCCGTGCGCTCCAACCGTTCAGACGCTTTCTTCTCATCTCAGGCACCGCTGACCTATTTCGTTGAGAAAGCGAATGGCCAGCTGGAGCTGACCGGCACTGGCAAATCCAACGGTTTTGGCGATATTTTCCAGGGAACGGTGGTCGCGAAGGATTCCCCGGTGCGCGACGCGATTCTGGCGGGATACCAAAAACTGTTCGATAACGGGACTTACGCCATCATCATGAAAAAATGGGGTCTGGAAGGCAACATGATCCCGGCACCGGGAATCAATCTGGCAAAGGCACAACCTAAATGACCGATAAAACGTATAGTTCAAAGCCGGCAGTCAAGGACGACTATACGCAGGATCCACGACGTAACGTTGAGTTTTCCCACGCGCCACGCAACATTGGCCGCTGGATTGCGTGGATTGTTGTGCTGCTGATTGCTGCTGATGTGATTTGGGCCGTTTCGCATAACCCGAATTTCGAATGGCATGTGGTCGCGCAATGGTTCACGGAAGCGACGATCATCAAAGGTCTGGGCGTTACGCTCGGCCTTACCGTGGTGTCCATGTTGCTCGGGGTGTTCATTGGCCTGATGCTGGCGATCGCCCGCCTGTCCGACAGCCTGTTGCTGCGCAAACTGGCCGGTTTGTACATCTGGTTTTTCCGTGGCACGCCGCTGCTGGTGCAACTGTTGTTCTGGTACAACATGTCGACGTTATTCCCCCGTGTGGTTTTGGGGATCCCGTTCGGCCCGGAGTACATGAGCTGGAATACCAATGATCTGATCACGCCACTGACCGCTGCGATTGCGGGGCTGGCGCTCAATGAAGCGGCCTATATGGCGGAAATCATTCGTGCTGGTCTGCTGTCTGTGGATAACGGTCAGGCCGAAACAGCGCAAGCCTTCGGGATGAGCCGTGGCCGTGCGTTGCGTCGGATTATTATTCCGCAGGCGATGCGCTCGATTATACCGCCAACCGGTAATCAGCTGATCAGCATGATCAAAGCGACATCGCTGGTCAGCGTTATTGCCATGGGCGATTTGTTGTACTCGGTGCAAACCATTTATAACCGCACCTTTGAAGTGGTGCCGATGCTGATGGTGGCAGTGGTTTGGTATCTGCTGATCACGTCAGTGCTGAACCTCGGGCAGTCGGCGATTGAACGCTATTATTCCCGCGGCACACGCCGGACGGTAGCGAGCGCCAAACGTCGTCTGGGGAATGCGGAAGAGAAAGCGATCCCCGTTATGAATTCACCGGGCCTGGCCCGCAAGGAGGACGTATGAGTCAACTTTCTGCCGACGCACAGTCATCCGAAACGGCATCTCTGGTTGTTGCCCGCAACGTACATAAAAGCTATGGCGATAACGAAGTGCTGAAAGGCATTGATCTGGATGTTAAACCCAGCGAAGTTGTGGTGATTTTAGGGCCTTCCGGTTCCGGAAAATCCACGTTCCTGCGCTGTATTAACCATCTGGAAGATATCGACCGGGGTTCCATTATGGTGGGCGGCGAGCAAATTGGTTATGAGCTGCGCGGCGAGAGGCTGCATAAATTGTCCGAACGGGCGATTGCGCGCCAGCGTCGTGATATCGGGATGGTGTTTCAGCAATTTAATCTGTATCCCCATATGACCGTGCTGCAAAATATTATTGAAGCGCCGGTTGGGGTGCATAAGGAAAGCCGTCATGACGCCGAAAAATATGCCCGCGAGTTGTTGCAAAAAGTCGGGCTGAGCGACAAGGCCGATGCTTATCCGCGCCATCTTTCCGGTGGTCAGCAGCAGCGTGTGGCGATTGCCCGTGCGCTGGCCGTGAAACCGAAACTGATGTTGTTTGATGAGCCGACGTCAGCGCTCGACCCTGAACTGGTCGGGGAAGTGCTGGCGACGATGCGTGATCTTGCGCAGCAAGGGCTGACCATGATTGTGGTCACGCATGAGATTGGGTTTGCGAAAGAGGCGGCTGACCGGGTGGTATTTATGGATCGCGGTTATGTTGTCGAGCAGGGCGCGGCGGATGATGTTTTGGTGAATCCGCAGCATCCGCGTACGCAGGCGTTTCTCAGCCGCTTTATCTGATGTTTACAGCTGGAAAACCAAACGGGCAGAAACAGGGCGTCTGGCAGGATTAACTTGCCGTTTCCACCCGGTTTCGCCCGTTTTTTTTGGCTTCATACAACGCATGATCCGCCGCATTCAGCCAGTGTGTCGCCGTTTCCTGAATATCGTCACATTCGGCAATGCCTGCGCTGATATGGATTTTCAATTCAGGATGGTGCGGGAACAGGCTGTTATCGAGACGGCTCTGCAAACGTTCTATCGCGCGCTTGGCTTGTAATTCGGTACTGTGTGGCAAAATAGCGGCAAACTCATCCCCCCCGAAACGGCCGATAATATCGGCGGTTCGCATGGTTTGCTGTAATTCCTGCGCCAGCAGAATAATGGCCTGATCGCCGATGCTGTGGCCGTAATTGTCGTTAATAGCCTTGAAGTGATCGATGTCGATCAGCACCAGCGTGGTTTTATGCCGGTAGCGCCGAAAATTTTCCAGCTCGTTATTGAGCAACGATTCCCAGTGACGGCGGTTGTACAGCCCGGTCAGCCCGTCACGCACGCTGATTTGCATGATGGCTTGTTTATGTTCGGCCAGCTTTTTCGATGTGCGGTAGGTGACATTGCCGAGAAAAATCGGGTAAATCATGATCATCGGCAGGCAGAGATAGAGCTGGAACGGCGTCGTTTCCGGCATGAAGGGAATATCGGCAACTAACAGCAGCGCGATGGCGACGGTGATTTGTGCAATGACACACCGGAAGAATAACCGCTGACCGCCAGCCGAGATATTATTCATCCCCATCATGGCAAAAATGGTGGCGGAGGGCAGGGCATTGAAGCCCATCACCGCAATCCAGATGCCACCGAAAATGGCATCCGCCTGCAGGTTATTAATTTCACTGATAAACGGTGTCGGTGAGCGCTTCGCTTTCCAGTAGGCAATGTGTGGCCAGATGAATCCGTTGAAAAACAGTAATAGCCAAAGCCAGCCAGGCGTTGTGTGTTCGATCATGACCGAACCGACACAAAAACTGCCTGTACCCAACCCGACAATACGGGGTAAATAAGTCCGTCTCGCAAAACGCATTCCGGAATGATGAGTATCGTTAACCAGATTCGTATGAAGCTTTTTCAGCATTGGTTCTCATTACAGGGTTAACTAACCCCGATTAGTCAATCTGGTCGAAATCAAATTTGAAGGCGGTTTACCGGTTTTTAAAACAGAAATACTTTATGGGCGAGCTATTGAAGCTCATAATAGCTTACTCTGGTTACAATGCGCACAGTTCTGGATCCGTTCTGTTACATTTTCGGGTTGTATTAACGTCGCGAATGGCCGTTAATAACGGCAAATTGTCACTGCTGTATCCCAGCTCTCAGTGTAAAGAAGGTATGTATGGAAGGTCTAAGTATTACTAAGTTGTTGGTGGTCGGCGTGCTGATCGTTCTGTTGTTCGGTACCAGCAAACTGCGTTCTCTGGGCGGTGACCTGGGCGCTGCACTGCGTGGCTTCAAAAAAGCCATGAGTGATGATCAGACTCCAGCCGAAAAAACGCCTGCCGAAGAAAAACCAGCCGAACGTGTAGAGCACAAAGACTGAGTTTTATCCGGGATAATTTCCGGTCTTACGTTTTGTGAATAGAAAAGGTTGTTCTTGCGAACAACCTTTTTGCGTTTTGGGCATCAAGAAGTAACGAGATATTACTTAACTTCTAACCCTTTGGCTTGCAGATCGGCGTGATAAGACGAACGCACAAACGGGCCACAGGCAGCGTGCGTAAAGCCCATTTCCATTGCGGCTTCTTTCATCTGGTCAAACTCTTCCGGGCTGACATAACGCTGCACCGGCAAATGGTGACGGCTTGGCTGCAGGTACTGACCCAGCGTCAGCATAGTAACGCCGTGACGACGGAGGTCGCGCATTACTTCAATGATTTCTTCGTTCGTTTCACCCAGACCGACCATCAGGCCTGATTTGGTAGGGATCTCCGGATGCGCTTCTTTGAAGCGTTGCAGTAACGTCAGGGACCACTCGTAGTTAGCGCCCGGACGAACCTGACGGTAAACACGCGGTACGTTTTCCAGATTATGGTTAAACACATCCGGCGGGCTGGCATTAAGAATTTCCAGCGCGCGATCCATACGTCCACGGAAATCAGGCACCAGCGTTTCGATTTTGATCGTCGGGTTTTTAGCGCGAATGGCCGTGATACAGTCGGCAAAGTGCTGTGCGCCGCCGTCACGTAAATCATCGCGGTCAACCGACGTGATCACCACATAGCGCAGACCCATATCGGCAATTGTCTGACCCAGTTTTTCTGGCTCATTGGCGTCCGGCGCAGTAGGACGTCCGTGTGCCACGTCGCAGAACGGGCAGCGGCGGGTACAAATCGCGCCGAGGATCATGAAGGTCGCGGTACCGTGGTTAAAGCATTCTGAAAGGTTGGGGCATGCGGCTTCTTCACAGACAGAGTGAAGGCCATTTTTGCGCAGTGCGGATTTAATGCCCTGAATTTTCGTTGAGTCAGCAGGCAATTTGATTTTCATCCATGCCGGCTTACGTAACATTTCCTGCCGGTCACTGACCACGGTTTTCACCGGGATTAACGCCATCTTATCTGCATCGCGGTATTTGACGCCGCGTTCCATCTGAATCGGTTTACTCATAATCTAGCAGCTTCCAGGTTCGTCTCTCGTAACTCGAGTTTTTTCAGGACATTCAATGAACTGGCTGATTCATCAAAAAAAGTAGAAATAATGCGAAAATTATATCATTGAAGCATCACCGGATTCAGCCCTTACACATGGCCTGAAGTGCTAAATGCTGCATTTTTTTAACCTGACGATGACTTTTTACTTTAAAAACCGTCCCAATTTATCTCTTAATTTTTTGATAAATAGAACCTTTTAAGTCACTTCCGCGTTCTCTTCTTTCGGTGTTAATGGTGTGTAAATATTTTTCCAGCCTCTGTATTTTAGTCAGAGGAAAGCGGTTCAGCCTGCGAAAAAGCCTGATGGATAGCATCAATGATCATGCTCAGCGTTTTATCGCTTTTTGCCGTTTTGTTGTAATACATCGTGATATCAAACGATACGGTAGGAATATCAGATTCAAGAATATCTACCGGAAAACTGTCTTTGAGCAGTTCGACCATTCTTTTCGGTAATATTCCCAATAAATCCGTGCTGGAGATCATCGAGAGAATATTGATCCCGTTGTAGCTGGTGAAAACAATCGGACGATCTGGCAAGGAATCACTGAGCTCAAATTGTATGCGTTTGAGATCGCTGGCGTTAGTCATGACCGTGGTTTGCGGCATGGTCAGCGCCTGTTCGAGCGTAATGGTTTTTTTCAGCGTCGGATGGTTCTTTCTGCACACAAACACGGTGGTGTCAGACATCAGCCGGATGCCTTTGAGCGATTTGTTGAACAGCGGGCCGGTATCAATCACTAAATCGGCACGGTGCTGAATAA
Organism: Rahnella sp. PCH160; assembly: GCF_047784855.1. Taxonomy (NCBI): domain Bacteria; kingdom Pseudomonadati; phylum Pseudomonadota; class Gammaproteobacteria; order Enterobacterales; family Yersiniaceae; genus Rahnella; species Rahnella sp. PCH160. Next base: position 4,543,986 of record NZ_JBLOGT010000001.1, on the reverse strand, counting down.
GGGTATCTTCCGGATCGCTGAGTGGCAGATGTTTGAGCGTGTAGTTGCTGTTAATTTTCATCAGCTCTTTGAGGATCAGCGGGAATGTCTGCAACGCGACAAACGGATAGCAACTGATGGTCAGAACACGGGATTTATCATTATCGTGTGTGAAGTCCAGGCCGGTGAGAATCGAATTCAATCCCTGGCTGATGTGCTTATGCAAATTAATGGCATACGCGGTCGGGCTGATGCCCTGTCCGTTGCGGATAAACAAAGGATCAGGAAACGTATTGCGCAATTTTTGAATAGACTGACTCACCGAGGACGGTGTCAGGTTCAGCGCTTTGGCGGCGTGAACAATGCCTTTATGCAGGTACACTGCTTCGAAAACAGTAAGCAAGTTGAGATCAAGGTTGCGAAGTTTATTCAGGCTGGCACTGATATCTTTATCGTCCATAAAACTTTCCCGGCAGTGTGGAGGACTGTCCCGGTCTGGAGCCGGGAAGCGTGCTTATCCGTAAGCGATAAAATGCTGTAAATTCAGCGGGTGATAATAAACAAGAATGCGAAGTATAGCGTCTAAAACGTTGATATGCCTGATAATCAGTTGCTGAAATCAGACCGGGGAAATTGCATATTGCTCGATTTGCCACGGCAGACAATCAACTTGCTGATAATCCAGACAGTGTCTGAACGATTTCACCAGAACCGGCATGACCTGATCGACGGTCAGACCCGGCTTCTCAAGGCTGGCCTGCGTCATTTCCAGACCGGCATACCCGCACGGGTTAATCCGGTGGAAAGGCTCTAAATCCATATCAATGTTCAATGCCAGACCGTGCAATGAGCAGCCTTTACGAATACGAAGACCGAGAGAGCAGATTTTTTTGCCATCGACATAAACACCAGGCGCATCAGCACGCGGGTAGGCATCGATAGAAAAATGCGCAAGCGTATCCACCACGGTTTGTTCGATTGCCGTTACTAACTGGCGAACGCCCAGTTTTTTCCGCTTTAAATCGACCATCACGTACATCACCTGCTGGCCTGGTCCGTGATACGTGACCTGACCGCCGCGATCACTCTGGATGACCGGAATATCACCGGGTACTAAAATGTGCTCCGCTTTCCCTGCCTGACCCTGAGTAAACACGCGCAGATGCTGAACCAGCCAGATTTCATCCAGCGAGTCGGTATTCCGATTCTCAGTGAAATGATGCATAGCCTGAGAAACAGGTTCATAGGGCTGAAGGCCAAGCTGGCGGAGTACGATACGTTCTTGCGGATTATGTGATTGCACAGCAGTTATCGTCAGTAGAGAGAGGTAAAACGCGCGACAGGATTTCGCGCGCGCGAGTCGGTCAGAAAGGGCTTACAGCACCATGCGGACAATTTCGATATTACCCAGCTCAGAATAAAGAATTTCAACCTGATCGATGTGGGTGGCGGTAATCGTAATTGAAACGGAGTGGTAATTCCCTTTACTGCTCGGTTTTACCTGAGGATTGTAGTCGCCAGGCGCATGGCGTTGCACGACTTCCACAACCTGGTCCACCAGCTCGGGTTGTGCCAGGCCCATTACTTTGTAGGTAAAGGAGCAAGGGAATTCGAGCAGTTCGTTCAGTTTGGTTTTCATGTGCACTCCAGCGTATTAAGTATTATCTCTGAAAGTATAACTCCCGCCGAAGCGGGAGTTATAATCTATACCGGTTATATGGGGATTGTTGCAAACTTTTTCAAGCAGACAACTCAGCCGAACCAGTGGTGGAACATCAGCTTGATATAATCGACGATGCGACCGAAGAAACCGCCTTCTTTCACTTCGTTCATCACGACCAGCGGACGTTCATCAATGGTTTTGCCATCAAGCTGGAAATTGATTGAACCCACAACCTGGTTTTTTTGCAGTGGAGCGTGCAGTTCAGGTGTATTCAGCACATAGCTGGCTTTCAAATCTTTCATACGGCCACGAGGAATCGTCAGGTAAGCATCTTTCTCAACGCCCAGCGCGACGCGATCAGTATCACCAAACCAGACCGGCTCAGAGGCAAATTCTTTACCTGCTTTCAGGGGAGAAACGGTCTCGAAGAAACGGAAACCCCAGGTCAGCAGTTTTTTGCTCTCAACTTCACGGCCCTTATACGTATGGCCGCCCATCACAGCAGAAATCAGACGCATCTGGCCTTCAGTGGCGGATGCCACCAGGTTATAACCGGCGGAATCGGTATGACCGGTTTTGATGCCATCAACGCTGAGGCTGTTATCCCACAACAATCCATTACGGTTCATCTGGCGGATGTTGTTGAAGGTGAATTCTTTTTCTTTGTAGGTGGCGTACTCTTCCGGCACATCGCGGATCAGCGCCTGTCCGATCAACGCCATATCGCGTGCGGAGCTGTACTGACCGGCGGCATCAAGACCATGAACGGTGCCGAAATGGGTGTTTTTCAGACCCAACGCGTTCACGTAATTATTCATGATGGCAACGAACGCGTCCTGACTTCCGGCTACGTGGTCGGCCATTGCCACACAGGCGTCGTTACCGGATTGCAGAATAATCCCGCGGTTGAGTTCAGAAACCGGTACGCGATCGCCGGGTTTGAGGAACATCAGCGAAGAGCCTTTGAACACCGGGTTGCCCGTTGCCCATGCGTCCGGACCGACGGTGACGATATCGGTCGGGGAAATTTTGCCCGCTTTGATGGACTGACCGATGACATAACTGGTCATCATTTTTGTCAGGCTGGCAGGGTCACGGCGTGCATCGGCATTCATTTCTGCCAAAACTTTGCCGGAGTTGTAGTCGATCAGGACGTAGGCTTCAGCATCAATCTGCGGAACGCCAGGGATCATTGTTTTTAAATTAACATCGTCGGCATAAGCGGACGCTGCACTGAAAGTGATAACGGTGCCAAATGCGAGGCTTTTGACTAAACGTGAAGTGTTTACAAGTTTCATGATCGGGACAACAACATCCGTGGAGGTAAGTGATAAACGTGCGCCACTATAGCAGAAGAGTCATAAGTCAGACATCTTCGATTACCGGCGCTTACTGATTTTTACCTATAAGTAAAGGGGCTTATAAGTCCGGGGCCTGAGCCCCGGATCATCATTACATGCTGGCAGTGACAAAAGACTGCTGCTGGGCTTCGCTGGCGAGCCGTTGCTGCAACTGTACGGCCTGCTGGCGCGTACTGAATGGCCCAAGCTGAACGCGGTAGGTGCTGCCGTTTGCCTGCACTTTGCCCGGAACGTTGAAGCGCTGACTCAGGCTTTTCTGCCACAACTGGGCATTCTGCGCGTTGCTCAGCGCGCCTACCTGCACCATGAAGCCAGAGCCAGGAATGGCGGCAGTATGCGCTGGCGCTGCGGCAACCGGGGCTGCACTGGCGGTCACCACCGGCATTGCCGGTGCGCTGCCTTCAAGTACACCCGCGCGCAATGGCGTTGGAGCACTCAGAAAACCACCGCCACCGCTGTTGCCGGACATCGTTGTGGCAGCAGGTACATTGCCGTTGTTGTCTGCATCATTGGTCAGCGGCGCTGCATTAGGATTGCTCAGCGTACTGTTGCTGATCGGACGCACGTCAGAGGTGTTCACCGGTTCAGCGGAAAGCGTAGGGGTGCCCATCTCACTGGCACCCAGACTTGGACGTGATGGCAGGGCATAAGATTGCTTAGCGACGGTCGTACCGATGGTGCCAGGGCCTGACAGCGTACCGTCCGGGGCAACGTTGATGAAATCGACACGCACTTTGGTGCTGTTGGTCAGATTCAGACGGTCTGCCGCGGCCTGAGATAAATCAATGATTTTTCCAGGAATATACGGGCCACGGTCATTGACGCGAACCACCAGCATACGTCCGGTCGCCATATTGGTGACGCGTACATAGCTAGGTATTGGAAGAGTAGGATGCGCCGCAGTCATCGCCGTTGGGTCGAATACTTCACCAATCGCGGTGGTATTGCCGCCATTTTCCTGACCGTACCAGGCCGCCTGACCCACTTGTGAGAAGTTTGACGGGTCTTTGACGATTTTATAGGTTTTACCGTTGACGGTATAATCCTGCATCGTGCCCTGATTATAAGGTTCGTAACGCGGATCAGCCCCGCCGATCTCCACCACAGGGCCATTGTAGGCTTGTTGCGGGACCGGTTGTTGTTGCTGAGTTTCGTCAGTTGCACAGCCACTTAACAGCAAACCGATAATGACAGCTCCAAGCCACTGCTTACGCATTGCTCACCTCTATAAGTTTTTTGACAACATTTTTCGATGAGTATGTATCGACATGACGATACCAAACCCTGCCATTAGCACGATGAGTGCTGACCCGCCATAGCTGACCAGAGGCAAAGGTACCCCAACTACCGGGACAATACCACTGACCATGCCGATGTTAACAAACACATAAACGAACAGAATCAACATCAAACCACCGGACATTACGCGGCCAAACGTGGTTTGCGCATTTGCCGCGATAACCAGCCCGCGCATGATAAGGCAAAGATACAGCCCCAGCAGAACCAGTACGCCGATAAGCCCGAGTTCTTCCGCCAATACGGCAAAGATAAAGTCGGTATGGCGTTCTGGCAAAAACTCCAGTTGGGATTGCGTACCGTGCAGCCAGCCTTTGCCGGAGAAACCGCCGGAGCCAATCGCAATCTTCGACTGAATAATATGATAGCCCGCGCCCAGCGGATCGCTTTCCGGATCGAGCAGCATCATGACGCGGTCTCGCTGATAATCGTGCATCAGGAAGAACCACAGTATCGGAATAAAGGCGGCAACCAGAAGGGCCGCGACGGTAATCAGTTTCCAGCTCATGCCCGAAAGGAATAAGACGAATAAGCCGGATGCGGCGATGAGAATTGACGTCCCCAGGTCAGGCTGCGCAGCAACCAGAAGGGTAGGAATGAAAATCAGCGCCAGCGCAATGGCTGTATTTTTCAGTGACGGCGGGCACACATCGCGGTTGATGAAGCGCGCGACCATCAGCGGAACGGCAATTTTCGCCAGTTCCGAAGGCTGGAATTTAATGATCCCTAAATCCAGCCAGCGCTGTGCCCCTTTACTGATACTGCCGAACGCATCGACCAGCACCAGCAAAAAGACACAAAATATATACAGATAGGGTGCCCAGCTTTCATAAACGCGCGGGGGGATTTGCGCCATCACCAGCATAATCACCAGACCCATCAGGATTTGGCCGATTTTACGTTCCATCATGCCCATGTCCTGACCGCTGGCGCTCCACATGACGAACGCGCTGTACGTCAGCAGCGCCAGTATGATCAGCAGCATGGTCAGGTCGATGTGCATTTTCGACCACAATGATCTTTTTTGTTGGTTCTCAGTCATTGCCGGTTAATCACCTTCAGTTCCCGGTGGCGCGGGTGCGTCAGCCGGCAGTTGTGTCGTATTATCGCCCAGTAAAATATGGTCGAGTATCTGCCGCGAAATTGTCCCGACTGCCGGGCCTGCGCCCCCATTTTCCAGTACGACGGCGACGGCGACAGTCGGTTTGTCATACGGCGCGAATGAGGTCATCAGTTTGTGGTCACGCAGATGCTCAGCAATCTTATGCGCATTATAGATTTCATTGGCTTTCAAACCGTAAACTTGTGCTGTCCCGGATTTCGCGGCCGCCTTATAAGGCGCATCGGCGAAATACTTACGGGCCGTACCGTTCGGGCGGTTAGCCACGCCGTACATGCCGTCTTTTGCGATTTCCCAATAACCGGAATGAATATCTCCAATCTGCGTGGTTTCCTGCTGTTTATACGGCACCTGTTTGCCATCCACTTTAGTGCTTAGCAACAGATGTGGCGTTTTAACATTGCCGTCATTAATCAGCGTGGTCATGGCTTTCATGATTTGAATCGGCGTTGCTGTCCAGTAGCCCTGGCCGATACCGACAGGGATAGTGTCCCCCTGATACCAGGGCTTTTTAAAGCGTTTAAATTTCCAGTCGCGGTTCGGCATGTTGCCGCTGCGCTCTTCGGATAGGTCGATACCACTGTACTGACCATAGCCGAATTTCCCCATCCATTCGGAAAGACGGTCAATCCCCATGTCATATGCAACCTGATAGAAGAAGGTATCTGCCGATTCTTCGAGGGCTTTGGTGACATTCAGACGGCCATGACCCCAGTGTTTCCAGTCACGGTAGCGCTTGTCTGAACCGGGTAACTGCCACCAGCCGGGGTCAAACAGAGAGGTGTTTTTGTTGATCACACCGGTCGTCAGTGCCGACACGGAAATATACGGTTTCACCGTGGACGCCGGCGGATAAACGCCTTGCGTGGTACGGTTAATCAGCGGTTTGTTCGGGTCGTTTAACAGCGAGCTGTAATCTTTGCTGGAGATCCCGTCGACGAAAAGATTTGGGTCATAGCTAGGATTCGATACCAGCGCGCGGATTGCGCCATCACGCGGATCAGTCACCACCACGGCGGCGCGGCTGCCGGTCAGCAGGACTTCAATATATTGCTGCAATGGCAGGTCGATGGTCAGATAAATATCTTTCCCGGCCTGAGGGGGTTCTTCATGCAACTGGCGGATCACCCGGCCACGGTTGTTGACTTCAACCTCTTCGTAGCCGGTTTTACCGTGAAGCGTGTCTTCGTAAAAACGTTCGATGCCCAGTTTGCCGATATCATGCGTGGCGGCGTAGTTCGCCAGAAGACCGTCTTTATCCAGACGTTCAACGTCACGATCGTTAATTTTCGACACATAGCCGATGACGTGCGTCAGGGCGGAGCCGTAAGGATAATAGCGTCGCTGATAACCTTTGACTTCCACGCCGGGGAAATGGAACTGGTTCACGGAGAAACGCGCGACCTGAACTTCTGTCAGCGCTGTTTTTACTGCAATAGACGTAAATCGGCGTGAACGCTGGCGCTCTTTCTTGAAGTTGTCGATATCTTCCGGCGTTAAATCAACGATAGGCTTCAGACCTTCGAGCGTGGCCTGAAGATCATCGACCTTTTCGGGCACAAGTTCGAGCTGATAAATAGTACGGTTTAGCGCCAGCGGGGTTCCGTTGCGGTCATAGATAATGCCGCGGCTGGGCGCAATCGGCACCAGTTTGATTCGGTTATCATTGGAACGGGTCTGATAATCCTGGAAACGAACAATTTGCAGGTTATACAAATTGAAAGCCAGGATACCACTAAGTAGCAGAATGCCGATGAACGCCACCAGTGCACGGCGCACAAAGAGGGCTGATTCAGCCGTATAGTCGCGAAAAGGGTTACGATCTATTTTCATCCCACTACTTAATTCATGTTGCTGACATTCACCACCCGTTATTCGCGGTGGTATGGATGATTAGTGGTAATACTCCAGGCGCGGTAAAGACTTTCCGCGACCAGAACCCGAACCAGCGGGTGAGGAAGTGTCAACGGAGAGAGCGACCAGCTCTGTTCCGCTGCGGCTTTACAGGCCGGAGCCAGCCCTTCCGGGCCGCCGATTAACAGGCTGACATTTCGTCCATCCTGCTTCCAGCGTTCCAGTTGTTGTGCCAGTTGCGGGGTTTCCCACGGTGTGCCCGGAATATCCAGGGTCACGATGCGATTACCCTTACCGACAGCGGCCAGCATCTGCTCGCCTTCTTTTTCAAGAATGCGTTTGATATCTGCGTTCTTACCCCGTTTCCCTGCCGGAACTTCAGTCAGTTCAAACGGCATATCTTTCGGAAAACGGTGCAGGTAATCGTTAAAACCGGTTTGTACCCAGTCAGGCATTTTTGTGCCGACGGCGACAAGTTGCAGTTTCACGCATTAACCCCAGAGTTTCTCAAGCTCATAAAGCTGACGGCTTTCTTCCTGCATGACGTGGACGATCACTTCGCCCAGATCGACAACGACCCAGTCTGCTTCGTTAATGCCTTTTACGCCCATGGCGTCCATACCGACCGCTTTGACTTCTTCAACCAGATGCCCGGCGATAGCCACTACGTGGCGGCTTGATGTCCCGGTACAAATAATCATGCAATCAGTAATACTGGATTTACCTTTAACATCAATGGCGATGATGTCTTGTGCTTTCAGGTCATCGACTTTATCGACAACAAAATCTTGGAGCGCTTTACCTTGCAAAGGTTCCCCCTGGGGATGTTTGAAACAGTTGGCCTCACGAGATGGCCGCCGGTGAAACACCGAAGCAATGGCTCGTCTCATGATGGATAAACATAGCGGTTGTCAGGAAAACAACTGAAAACGTTTAACAATCAATACATTGTATCGGTTGATTACGCAGCGTTATCGAGAGCCGAAATTAAGCGGCGCAGTATACCACGCGTTAGCTACTCGCGGTACAAGCCCTGTGATTCTATATAGCGCTCAACGGCTGAAGGCAGCAAATCTGAGCAATCAAGCCCCGCATGACGCCGCTCGCGGATTTCAGTCGCTGAAATATCCAGCAACGGCGTATTGGCCTGATAAATGAATCCGGCGGGTTTCAGTTTCAGATTTTCAGCATCAGTCACCCGGTGGGTATCGTACCAGTGTTGCAGCGCCGGTGTGTCGAGCTGTTCCTGGTATCCCGGACGTGCCATCACCACAAGATGACAGAAATCCAGCAGCGACTCCCAGCGGTGCCACTTATGCAAAGTCAGCAATGAATCCTGGCCAATGATAAACGCCAGCGGGCAATCATCACCATGTTCTTTACGTAACGTTGCAAGTGTCTCAAGGGTATAGGACGGCGTATCGACATCCAGTTCACGTGAGTCCACCGTAAACAACGGGTTACCTTCAACGGCCAGCTCAACCATATGCAGACGCTGGAGAGAACTGGCTTCCGGCTGCGGACGATGGGGCGGTACGTTATTGGGCAATAATATGACCTGATCAAATCCGGCCTGTTTAGCCAGGCTGGTCACAGGTTTCAGGTGCCCGTAATGAATCGGATCAAAGGTTCCGCCGAAGAAAGCCAGTAACCGGGCCGGGCGCGAGGAAGAATGTGATGTGTTGAGTGGCATACCGGTGTCCTGCTTCAATACGAACCCGAACCTACAAAATCAGTCGGCAGGGGTTTTCCACACAATAACATGGAGAGACTTTCCAGCTCTGCCCAAACGGACTGACCATAATCCTGTTTCAGGGTGATCTCCATCTGAGTCAGCAACCGAACAGCCTGAGTCAGATGTTCGAGCGATAAACGTTGTAGCGCCTGCGTCACCAGCGGGCGGCGGTTTTGCCAGACTTTTTGCTGATCAAAGAGCGTGCGTAAAGGCGTCGAGTCCATTTTACGCTTCAGATTAAGCAGCATCAGAAGTTCACGTTGCACGGTTCGCAACAGGATAACCGGTTCGCTGTCTTCCTGCTGTAGCTGACGCAAAATATGCCAGGCGCGTTTGCTTTTACCGGCAAGCAGCGCATCCAGCCAGTGATATGGGGTAAAGTGCGCGGCGTCGTTGACGGCCGTTTCCACGCGGGGCAGCGTGAGTTTCCCGTCCGGGTAAAGCAGGGAAAGCCGTTCGAGAGACTGGGCTAACGCCAGCAGATTGCCTTCGTAGCAATAACACAAAAGCTGGTTTGCCGGTTCATCCAGTTCAAGTGATAACGCCTGAGCACGACGGGTGACCCAGCGCGGAAGCTGTGCCTGTTCCGGTGTCTGACAACTGACAAACACGCCTTTATCACTCAGCGCTTTAAACCATGCGCTGTTTTCCTGCGCTTTGGTCAGCCTGGTTCCGCGCAGCAACAGTAGGATATCGTCGTGCAAAAGGGTCGTCAGCTTGAGCAATTGTTCTGCCATCGGCGCAGTCGGGCCATTATCAGGCAACATCAGCATCAGCGTTTGCCGGCTGGCAAACAGGCTCAATGCCTGGCAGATACTGAAAACTGACTCCCATTCGGTATGAGCGTCGAGAACAAAAGTGTAGTGCTCCTGAAAATCAGAAAGCTGCGCCGCTTTGCGGATGCTGTCCTGACTTTCCTGCAAGAGCAGAGGATCGTTTCCACATAACAGATAACAAGCGCGCAGCCCCTCACGGAGCTGCGCTGCAAGTTGTTCCGGATAAATTCGGATCATTTTGCGGAAGTGCTGGCCGGAGCCGGAGCCGATACCTCAGAGGTATCATACGACTTGCTGGCAGATGATCGGGTAGAAATGACTTCTACCGTTCCATTCACTTCATCCGCTTTCCGCAGTTCTGACGCATGTACCGTCAGCAACTTACGAATCAGCTGTTGAGCCGCCTGCTGGCGCATCTCTTCCAGAATAATGTCCTGCTCGTTATCTTTCGCCAGTGCCGTTAACGGGTTGTCAAAGAAGGAGCGGAACACTTTCACATGGATCGGATAGAGATCTTTACCCGGCATCAGAACCGTTGCGCTGACATTCATTTCCATCTGGTATTCAGCCGTTTTACCGTCCTGGAAGATTGACGCAGTATTTTTGCCCGTTGATTCACCACCGATACGCAGTGAAGGGATATCCTTACGCTGCTGAGTCGTCGGGTCATCCACGATGGTCACGTTACTCAGACGCAGCTGAGTATGGATGTCACGTGTCAACGGGCCATAAGGGTCACTACTGTCCAGAACGATGGTTCTCAGTTCGTCCGGAACATTGGTTTTTCCACGTAGGTGAAAACCACAGCCTGCTGTCACCAGCACTGCTGCTGTCAGCAGCAGCGTCATTATAGGATGTCGCACAGATCCTCCTTGACTCAACCTACAACCAGGTTAAGCAGTTTGCCCGGGACGTAGATTACTTTGCGGACCGTAACCCCATCCAGATATTTAGCGACCAAATGTTCTTCTGCCGCACGCTCGCGCACTTGTTGCTCAGTAGCATCAGCGGCTACGGTGATTTTAGCACGTACTTTACCATTCACCTGCACAACGACCAGTTTGGAATCTTCCACCATAGCCTGCTCATCAGCCTGTGGCCACGGTGCGGTATCCACATCACCTGCACCGTTCAGCGACTGCCAGAGGCTGAAGCAAACGTGCGGGGTGAACGGATAAAGCATGCGAACCACCGCCAGCAGCGCTTCCTGCAACAGAGCGCGATCCTGTTCAGTTTCCTGTGGTGCGCGGCCCATTTTATTCATCAGTTCCATCACCGCGGCGATTGCCGTGTTGAAGGTCTGACGACGGCCAATATCGTCGGTGACTTTGGCGATGGTTTTGTGCAGGTCACGACGCAGATCTTTTTGCGCTTCGTTCAGGGAAGCGGCATCAAGTACAACGGTCGGGCCTTTTTCTGAATGCTCATAAGCCAGTTTCCAGACACGCTTCAGGAAGCGGTTTGCCCCTTCTACGCCTGATTCCTGCCATTCCAGCGTCATTTCTGCCGGAGAAGCGAACATCATGAACAGACGAACGGTATCTGCGCCGTATTTATCCACCATCACCTGCGGGTCGATGCCGTTGTTTTTAGACTTGGACATCTTGCTCATGCCGGCATACACCAGCTCGCGGCCCTGCGGATCGGTGGCTTTGGTGATACGCCCTTTTTCGTCACGCTCAACGGTCGCATCAGCCGGAGAAACCCAGACGCGCTCGCCGCCGTTACCGGTGTAGTAAAACGCATCAGCCAGAACCATACCCTGGCACAGCAGGCGTTTAGCCGGTTCGTCAGAGTCAACCAGACCTGCATCGCGCATCAGTTTGTGGAAGAAGCGGAAATACATCAGGTGCATGATGGCGTGTTCGATCCCCCCGACATACTGATCAACCGGCAGCCAGTAGTTCGCGGCAGCCGGATCAAGCATACCTTCGTCATATTGCGGGCAGGTGTAGCGCGCGTAGTACCAGGAAGATTCCATGAAGGTGTCAAAGGTGTCGGTTTCACGCAAACCCGGCATACCGTTCACGGTGGTTTTTGCCCACTCAGGATCGGCTTTAATCGGGCTGGTGATGCCGTCCATGACGACATCTTCCGGCAGGATAACCGGCAGTTGATCTTCTGGTGTCGGGATAACGGTACCGTCTTCCAGCGTGATCATCGGGATTGGCGCACCCCAGTAACGCTGACGGGAAACCCCCCAGTCGCGCAGACGATAGTTGACTTTACGCTGGCCCACACCCTGCGCGACCAGTTTGTCGGCAATCGCGTTGAAGCCGTCTTCGTGATTCAGACCGTCGAACTCACCGGAATTAAACAGTGTGCCTTTTTCGGTCATGGCTTCTGCGGTGACGTCCGGCTGACTGCCATCCAGGTTCAGGATAACTGGCTTAATCTGCAGGTTATATTTTGTCGCAAACTCCCAGTCGCGCTGGTCGTGGCCCGGAACGGCCATTACAGCCCCTGTGCCGTATTCCATCAGGACAAAGTTGGCTACCCAGACCGGCAGTTTTTCACCTAACAGCGGATGAACCGCATACAGGCCCGTTGCCATGCCTTTTTTCTCCATCGTTGCCATTTCTGCTTCGGCAACTTTGGTATTGCGGCATTCGTCGATGAAATCTTTCAGGGCCGGATTATTGATTGCGCCCTGTTGTGCCAGCGGATGACCGGCGGCAACAGCCACGTAGGTCGCGCCCATAAAGGTATCAGGACGGGTGGTGTAAACCGTGACTTTTTCGTCGCTGTCTGCCACGTCGAAAGTGATTTCGACACCTTCGGAACGGCCAATCCAGTTACGCTGCATGGTCTTAACCTGCTCAGGCCAGCTTTCCAGCGTGTCCAGATCGTTAAGCAGCTGATCGGCGTAATCGGTGATTTTGATAAACCACTGTGGAATTTCTTTACGCTCAACCTTGGTGTCACAACGCCAGCAGCAACCGTCGATAACCTGTTCATTCGCCAGAACGGTCAGGTCATGCGGGCACCAGTTAACGGCGGAAGTCTTCTTATAAACCAGGCCTTTTTCATAAAGCTTGGTGAAGAACCACTGTTCCCAACGGTAGTAATCCGGTTTGCAGGTCGCGACTTCGCGATCCCAGTCATAGCCGAAGCCCAGCAGTTTTAGCTGGTTCTTCATGTATTCGATATTTTCGTAAGTCCACGGCGCCGGTGCTGTGTTGTTTTTCACCGCCGCACCTTCGGCTGGCAGGCCGAATGCATCCCAGCCGATAGGCTGCAGGACATTTTTACCGAGCATACGCTGGTAACGGGAAATCACGTCACCGATGGTGTAGTTGCGCACGTGTCCCATGTGGAGACGGCCTGACGGATAAGGCAACATGGAGAGACAGTAATATTTCTCCTTACCAGGCTGTTCGGTAACTTTGAAGGTTTGCTTCTCTTGCCAGTGAAGCTGAACGTGTGACTCAATGTCTTCTGGACGGTATTGCTCTTGCATGGCGGCCGGTGGTCCTGTGAGTGAAAACAGCTACGCTGTAGCTCAAAAAGTTTTAATCAAAAGATCCGCATAGCATAGCTGATAAGCGGAGGGTGCAACAACACCCGCTGAAGGGCTAACGGGGATTTCTGCCTTCTTCTGGCGCATTATTCATAATCTGCGAGCCAGCCCGAGATAATCTGCGCAACGTATCAGGGATTTACGTCTAAAATAAAGACAATACGCTCCCGCCGGGCAAACGGTCATGTCAGTTCAAGGAGAGGAAGTTATGAGCAATATTACGCAATCTTACCGCCAGTTAGTGTCTTCGCTGACCGAGCGGTTAAAAAATGGCGAACGTGATATCAGCGCACTGGTGCAGGATGCCCGTGTCCGTCTGCAAGATGAAGGCAAACTGTCAGAAATTCAAATTGAACAGTTAACGTCGGCCGTCAGACGTGATCTGCATGAGTTTGCGCGCAGTTACGGCGAGAGCCAGCGCGTTGTGGCTGAGGATGACGGAACCGACAGCGTGTTTCTGCGCGTGATTAAAGAAAGCCTGTGGAAAGAGCTGGCGGATTTGACGGACAAAACTCAGCTGGAATGGAAAGAGATGTTTAAAGACGTCAGCCATCACGGCATTTATCACAGCGGGGAAGTGGTCGGTCTGGGGAATCTGGTGTGTGAAAACTGTCATTTCCACTTAGCGGTGTATACGCCGGAAATTCTGAGTAAATGTCCAAAATGCGGGAATACTGAGTTCAGCCGTCGCCCGTTTGAACCGTGATGTTTAATTTGCCCGCTTCCCATCAAACCGGCAGCGGGCAATAAACACTTTTAGTGCAGGATTTTCGCCAGGAAATCGCGGGCGCGATCAGATTCCGGATTATTGAAAAAGTCGTCTTTATTACGGTCTTCCACGATCTTCCCTTCGTCCATGAAAATCACGCGGTTCGCGACTTTACGGGCAAAGCCCATTTCGTGGGTCACCACCATCATAGTCATGCCTTCGTTTGCCAGCTCAACCATCACGTCCAGCACTTCGTTGATCATCTCCGGGTCAAGCGCTGAGGTCGGTTCGTCAAACAACATGGCGATCGGATCCATACACAGTGCGCGGGCGATAGCCACACGCTGCTGCTGCCCGCCGGAAAGCTGGCCGGGGAATTTGTTGGCATGAGCGGATAAACCGACGCGCTCCAGCAATTTTAATCCTTTTTCTTTCGATGCTGCTTTATCGCGTTTAAGTACTTTCACCTGCGCCAGCGTCAGGTTATCGATGATAGACAAATGCGGGAACAGCTCAAAATGCTGGAATACCATGCCGACTTTCGCGCGCAGTTGCGCCAGATTGGTTTTCTTGTCATTGACCGGCGTACCGTTGACCAGGATTTCGCCTTTCTGAATCGGCTCAAGCCCGTTCACGGTTTTAATCAGTGTTGATTTACCCGACCCGGAAGGCCCGCAAACGACCACAACTTCACCTTTTTTAACTTCGGTGCTGCAATCGGTCAGCACCTGGAACTGCCCGTACCATTTAGAAACATTCTTCAGTGAAATCATGAAACGGTCCTTTTCTTCAAATAACGCACCAGCAAGGAAGCGGAAAGGCTGATAACAAAGTAAATAAGTCCTGCAAACAGCACCATCTCAACCAGCGTACCGTCACGGTCGCCGATGTTGGATGCGCTGCGGAAGAAGTCGGCGAGGCCCAGAACATAAACCAGCGAGGTATCCTGGAATAAAACAATGGCCTGTGTCAGCAACAGGGGCACCATCGCGCGGAAGGCCTGCGGCAGAATCACCAGTTGCATGGACTGCCATTGGGTCATGCCCAGCGCCAGTGCGGCGGAAGACTGCCCGCGGGCAATGCTGATAATCCCGGCGCGAATGATTTCGGAATAATAGGCCGCTTCAAACAGGGCAAAGGCGACCATCGCTGAAATCAGGCGGATATCCGTTTTAGGGGATAATCCGAGCACTTTTTGCAGGAAGCCGGGCACAATCAGGTAGAACCACAACAGCACCATCACCAGCGGAACGGCGCGGAACAGATTGACGTAGGCCGACGCAAACCAACGCACAGGTCTGAATGTCGACAGGCGCATCACCGCCAGCAGAGTACCCCAGAGGATACCGACCACAATCGCCAGCGACGTGATTTTCAGGGTGACGACCATGCCTTGCCACAAATAGGGCAGGCCGGGGCCGATAGAACTCCAGTCAAATTCATGCATTCTTATTTACCTCCCATGTTGCCCGGCAGGCGGACTTTACGTTCAACAAAATGCATCAGGAACATGATGACGGCATTGATAAGGACGTAGGCAACGGTAATCGCAGTAAAGGATTCATACGCATGAGCGGAGTAATCAAGTAATTTGCCGGCTTGTGCCGCCATATCCACCAGACCGATAGTTGACGCAATGGCTGAGTTTTTCACCAGGTTAACCATTTCGGATGTCATCGGTGGCACGATCACGCGATAAGCGTTCGGCAGCAGAACATAACGGTAGGTTTGAGGCAACGTCAGGCCCATTGCCAGCCCGGCATTGCGCTGACCGCGAGGCAGTGACTGAATGGCCGCACGCACCTGCTCGCACACGCGGGCAGCGGTGAACAGACCAAGGCAGATCATTGACGAGGTAAAGAATTGCACATTCGGTGCCAGTTCTGATTTAAACCACATGCCGATATTTTCCGGCAGCAGTTCAGGCACAACCAGATACCAGATGAAGAATTGCACAATGAGCGGCACGTTACGGAAAAGTTCAACGTAACAGGTGCCCATGCCCGAAAGAATGCGGTTAGGAACGGTACGCAGTATCCCGAAGAGTGAACCGACGAAAAACGCGATGTTCCAGGCGCAAATCGACAGCGCGACGGTGACCTGAAATCCATTCCAAATCCAGCCCAGGTAGGTGGTATTCCCAAAGGGGGCTTGTTGCAGGAATATGCCCCAGTTCCAATCTATTGACATAAAAACTCCGTAAACCGGGCAATCAACTACCCATCTGAGTGATGACGTGATCCGCGTGAAAATGAATGGGAGGAAATGCGGGGTGGGGAACGACCGCCCCGCATCCGGTCTGCATCATCACAGGCTGGTGGTCCAGCCTTATTCTTTAACTACACTTCTCTTGGTTATACCCGTCTGTCTGGTATTTCTTACAGTGCTTTGTCGTTTGGCGCTTTGTACAGGGCTTTCATATCGTCAGACAGTTCAAAGTTCATGTTCAGATTCTTCGGAGGAATAGGTTTTTTGAACCAGGTTTCAAACCACTTGGTTGCTTCACCGGAAGTCTGTGCTTTCACGATGGTGTCATCGACCAGTTTTTTGAACTCAGCATCATCTTTACGCATCATGCAGCCATACGCTTCTTTTGACTGCGGCGTGCCGAGAATGACCCAGTTGTCAGGCTGTTTGGCTTTCGCACGTTCACCGGCTAACAGAGCATCATCCATCATGAACGCAACAGCACGCCCGGTTTCCAGCGTACGGAAGGAGTCGCCGTGGTCTTTCGCACTGATGATGCGCAGGTCCAGTTTCTTCTCTTCGTTAAGCTTGTTGAGCAACACTTCAGACGTTGTCCCGGAAGTGACAACAACGGTTTTGCCTTTCAGGTCAGCGAAATCTTTAATTTCAGACCCTTTCTTCACTAACAGACGGGTGCCGATAACAAAGATAGTGTCTGAGAACGCGGCTTGCTGCTGGCGTTCAAGATTGTTGGTGGTTGAGCCACACTCAAAATCATAGGTGCCGTTTTGCAGCAGCGGAATACGGTTCTGTGAGGTGATTGGCATCATTTTGACCTGCAGGTTTGGCAGGTTCAGTTTTTTCTTCACCGCATCAACGATGGCGTCAGAGTAATCCTGTGAATAACCGACGACTTTCTGTTCGTTGTTGTAGTAAGAGAATGGCACGGAGGATTCGCGGTGACCTACCACGATGACGCCATTGTCTTTGATTTTCTTCAGGGTGCCGGTCAGTTCTTCTGCGTGAGCAAAGCTGCTTACGGCAACACTTGTCAACACTACGGATAACGCCAATTTGCGCAATTGCATGTCCAACTCCTTGCTGTCATTAGGGATCCAAACTCAGGGATCAGAAAGTACTAATGCCTCGTCATATGAAGCTAGAAAATAACTGAATGTGAATTTTATGAAACCACATTGTTTCTTTTTTGAGACGAGACACGCACCAATTAAAAGCAACTAACGGGCCGTGCACCTGAAAGGTGCACGAGGAATAGCCTTTTTGTTCCAAAATAATGCACGCTGTCATAAAAAGTAACTAATCAGATATCTTTCAATTAGATGTAGCAAGAGTCATGCCAGAAAGCCTGATTTAACTTCATCGCCGGTCAGATAATCAGCGCTTAATGCCGGGTTTATGACAAACGGCAGCAGGTAAAAGGGGGCGATGATGAGAATGAAAAAAGGAATGCGACAAAACAGTTCAGGCGCCCGAAGACGCCTGATTTAAAGAGGAATTGTGACAATTCAGTTTTTACGACGGCCCAGCCACAGTGCCGCGACAGCCATGATGAGCGTCACTATCCACACCGGCCACCAGCCAACGCGCGCATACGGCGTCATACCGGTTGTCGGCGTAACCTTCACGTTCAGCACCTGACGGGTAAACTGCGGAATTTCAGCCGTCACATCACCCTGCGCATTCACTACGGCGGTAATGCCATTGTTGGTACTGCGCAATAAAGGACGACCTAACTCCAGTGAACGCATGCGTGCCATCTGGAAATGCTGCCACGGGCCAATCGAGTGTCCGAACCAGGCATCGTTGGAAATGGTCAGCAGGAAATTGGTGTCAGGCCGCATGTTGTCACGCACCTGTTCACCAAATACCACTTCATAACAAATGGCGGTAGTCAGATTGAGGCCGCTGACAAACAAAGGTTTCTGCACATAATCGCCGCTGGTCAGGCCCGACATCGGCAGATCGAAGAACGGAGCGAGAGGGCGCAAAACCCTTTCCAGAGGAACGAACTCACCGAACGGCACCAGATGATGCTTGTTGAAGCGGTTGTCGTCCGGATAGTGATAAGTCTGTTCACCACCCAGCACGATAGCGCTGTTATACACTTTCATGCCTTCTTCGTTACGGCGTGCGTCGATAATCCCGGTGATCAGCTGAGTCCCGTGCGAACGGTAGATATTATCCACCATGCTCAGGAAAGCCTGCTGGTCGGATTCAATGTCTGAAATCGCGGATTCCGGCCAGATGATCATGCTGGATTTACCGAGATAAGGACGGCTGAGATCCAGATACGTTTGCAGCGCGCTTTCCAGCGCCTTCGGATCCCATTTCATGGACTGCGGAATATTGCCCTGAACCAGCGCAACATCGACAGCTTTCTCCGGCTGTTCCTGATACCAGTGAATATAGCGTAGCGGCCATGGCAGCAGCAGCATCGCCAGCGCAACAATACCCGGCACTTTCCGGCGCTGGTAAATCGCATAAACCAGCAGACCGCTCAGGGATGTCAGTAAAAGCGTAATGCCGTTTACACCTGTGATTGGCGCAAGACCTTTCAGCGGGCCATTAATCTGGCTGTAACCAAATTCAAGCCACGGGAAACCGGTCAGCACCCAACCGCGAAGGAATTCGGTAATCTGCCACAGCGCAGGCGCGGCAATCGCCAGTTTCCACCAGGTGGTTTTCGGCCACAGTTTACTGAAAAAAGCGGCAAACAGCAGGGTGTAAAGCGACAGGTAAGCCGCCAGCAAAATCACCAGGAACAGGTTGATGGCTTCCGGCATACCGCCAAAGGTGGCGATGCTGACATAAACCCAGTTAACGCCAGTTCCAAACAGGCCAAATCCCCAGAAAAAACCAATACACGCCGATTGCGCCGGACGGCGATCCAACGTTAATGCCAGCAGACCGCAGAGTGAGACGATAGCGGCAGGCCAGAAATCATAAGGAGAGAAAGCGAGTGTGCCACAGGCACCGAATAAGAGCGCCAGCAGGGCGCGAACCCGCTGGCGTTGATATAAAGAGGCAATTGCCATGGAGTATTTATTCTTCCAGTTTCGGTTGCGGCGCGTCGTCCGGTATTTTTACATGAACCTGAATAATACGGCGGCTGTCGGCCATCGCAACCTTGAACAGGTAACCGTCAATTTCAATGCTTTCGCCTCGTGCCGGTAAATGGCCGAAGGACTGCATCACCAGACCACCAATCGTATCGACTTCGTCGTCACTGTAATGGGTCTGGAAGACTTCATTAAAATCTTCAATCGGTGCCAGCGCGCGGACGGTGTAGGTATGGCGGCTAAGCTGGCGGATATCCAGATCTTCAGCTTCGTCATACTCATCGTCAATTTCGCCGACAATCAGTTCGAGGATATCTTCTATAGTGACCAGGCCTGATACGCCGCCGAATTCATCGACAACAATCGCCATATGGTAACGCTGGGAGCGAAACTCCTTCAGCATGCGGTCAACACGTTTGCTTTCAGGAACCACCACGGCGGTTCTCAGCACTTTATCAATGCTGAATGGCTCAGACGTGGTGCGCATAAACGGCAGCAGGTCTTTGGCCATCAGGATGCCTTCAATGTGATCCTTATCTTCGCTGATCACCGGGAAACGGGAGTGTGCGGATTCGATGATGACATCGAGGCACTCTTCCAGCGGCTGATTGCGTTTGAGCGTGATCATCTGGGAACGGGGGATCATGATGTCCCGGACGCGCTGTTCGGCGATATCCATCACGCCTTCCAGCATGTCACGGGTATCGGGGTCGATCAGATCGTTTTGTTCTGAGTCACGGATCAGTTCAACCAAATCGCCACGGTTTTTAGGTTCACCGTGAAAGAGCTGGTTAAGGATAAGGGAAAAGAAGCCCTTCTTGGGACTGGGGCTGTCACTGTTTTGTGAATGGTCATCGCTCATGGCGTTTGGTTTTGTTTTCTCGTGTTGGTGGTCATTATGATCAACTCTTAGCCTGAAACGCCTGCGGGAGAATGATCTCCGTAGCAGGCGTTGTATGAATCCGGGCTAATCTCAGTTGTCTTCTTTTTCTGAAATATAAGGGTCAGGATAACCCAGACCTTGCATGATTTCAGTTTCAATCGCTTCCATCTCTTCGGCTTCGTCATCAACGATATGGTCATAGCCCAGCAAATGCAAACTGCCGTGAATAACCATATGCGCCCAGTGAGCCAAAAGTTCTTTTTCCTGCTCTTTAGCTTCCTTCTCAACCACCTGACGACAAATAATCAGGTCGCCGAGCAGCGGCATTTCCATGCCAGGAGGTGCTTCGAACGGGAAGGATAACACGTTGGTCGGTTTATCCATGCCACGATAAGTCATGTTTAATTCATGGCTTTCCGGGATATCGACCAGACGGATTGTCACTTCCGATTCTTCCTGAAACTGAGGAAGCACGGCTTCCAGCCAGGTCTGGAAGTCATTTTCTGACGGTAAGCCTGCGTTTTCTTCACAGGCGATTTGTAAATCGAGGATTACCGTATTCATTGACTGACCTGCTGGGATGCGTTGTTTTGATATTCATGTTTACGCTCTGCGGCAATCGCATCGCGACGTTTCTGGTCTTCTTCTTCCCACGCTTCGTAAGCTACAACAATTCGTGCGACAACCGGATGACGGACAACGTCCTCACTGTGGAAAAAGTTAAAGCTGAGTTCTTCGACGGACGACAGCACTTCAATGGCGTGGCGCAGGCCGGATTTCTGATGGCGAGGCAAGTCGATTTGCGTCACGTCACCGGTGATCACCGCTTTGGAGTTAAAACCAATACGGGTCAGAAACATCTTCATCTGTTCGATGGAGGTATTCTGGCTTTCATCAAGGATGATAAAAGCGTCATTCAGGGTACGGCCACGCATGTACGCCAGCGGAGCCACTTCAATGACGTTACGCTCAATCAGTTTTTCAACTTTCTCAAAGCCCAGCATCTCAAACAGTGCGTCATACAGCGGGCGCAAATACGGGTCAACCTTCTGGCTGAGATCGCCCGGCAGGAAGCCCAGTTTTTCACCGGCTTCAACGGCAGGGCGCGTCAGCAGAATGCGGCGCACTTCCTGACGCTCCAGCGCATCCACGGCAGCGGCAACAGCAAGATAGGTTTTCCCGGTTCCGGCAGGGCCAATCCCGAAAGTAATGTCGTGGTCGAAGATATTGGCAATGTACTGCGCCTGATTCGGCGTACGCGGTTTGACCATACCGCGTTTGGTTTTAATGATGACCGATTTGCCAAAATCAGGCACGCTTTCAG
Organism: Rahnella sp. PCH160; assembly: GCF_047784855.1. Classification (NCBI taxonomy): domain Bacteria; kingdom Pseudomonadati; phylum Pseudomonadota; class Gammaproteobacteria; order Enterobacterales; family Yersiniaceae; genus Rahnella; species Rahnella sp. PCH160. The sequence goes on along the minus strand of NZ_JBLOGT010000001.1, from coordinate 4,522,499 downwards.
CCGTTTGCTCAAGCACGCGACTTTCTTTGATCGCCAGATGGATTTTTTCAGGATTGATATCCTGAATCTCACCACGCAGCGGCGCGGTATCTACGTATAAGTCGCGCAAAATATCTGCGGCTGCCGCAACCGGCAGACTCTTACCAACAAGTTTAAATGCGTTATCACGACGGTTGATTTCAACGCCCAACCGGCGTTCCAGTTGTTTGATATTGTCATCAAACGGCCCGCACAGGCTCAGCAAACGCTGATTGTCTTCGGGCTCCAGCAAAATCTCTTGTGTTACAACGTTCAAACTTATCCTTTGGGTCACTCTGGACCGGTTTACCCTTCATACTTCAGGGACGTTCTATAAGACAGATGACTGTAAATTGCTTACAGCCATCAACCATACCTGAGTTAATAATACATGCCCTTGGCAAAATATGCTGCGGCTTGCGGGCAGTTGCAGGAACCTGCATCCGAATATGCGGCCTTTCCTGGAAAATTTAACTCTTGAAGCCGGTGTAACGTCTGAATTATGAAAAGAAACAGGACGCCGGAGCGCCCTGTAGGGTTCAATGATTCTTCGCCTCAATGATTCAGGGTTGATATATCCCAACGCCCAATTCATTTTCTTTGCGGGTACGTGCAATAACGGATTGTGGTGATTCGTGCAGACGCAGCGCCATTTGTTCTTCCGTGCGTATAACTACACCGCGCAGGGAGTTGGCGTAGACATCGACAATTTCGACATCAACGAATTTGCCAATCATATCCGGCGTACCTTCAAAATTGACTACGCGGTTACATTCGGTGCGTCCGGTCAGTTCCATAATGTCTTTACGGGACGTTCCTTCCACCAGAATGCGCTGAACGGTGCCCAGCGTAGCGCGGCTAAACCGCATCACCTGTTGCGTAATCCGCTCCTGCAACAGCGCCAGACGCTGTTTCTTCTCGTCCATACCCACGTCATCGACCATGTCGGCCGCAGGCGTTCCCGGACGCGGCGAGTAGATGAAGCTGAAACTGACGTCGTAATTGACCTGCGCAATCAAATCCATCGTGCGTTCGAAGTCATCGTTGGATTCGCCCGGGAAGCCGATGATGAAGTCAGAACTGAAATGAATATCCGGACGCGCAGCCCGCAATTTACGGATGGTCGATTTGTATTCCAGCACCGTGTGCGGGCGTTTCATCATAGTCAGAATGCGATCAGAACCGCTCTGAATGGGCAGATGCAGGAAACTCACGACTTCAGGCGTGTCTCTATAGACTTCGATGATGTCGTCGGTAAATTCCACCGGATGGCTGGTGGTAAAGCGGATGCGGTCAATGCCATCGATGGCTGCCACCAGACGCAGTAACTCCGCAAATGTGCAGATGCCGCCGTCAAAGGAATCGCCGCGATAGGCATTCACGTTTTGTCCCAGCAGATTAACTTCACGCACGCCTTGTGCGGCCAGCTGAGCGACTTCAAACAGGACGTCATCGCACGGGCGGCTGACTTCTTCGCCACGCGTGTAAGGCACCACGCAGAAGCTACAGTATTTATTGCAGCCCTCCATGATGGAGACAAACGCGGTGGGGCCATCTGCACGCGGTTCCGGCAGACGGTCAAATTTTTCAATCTCAGGGAAGCTGATATCCACGACCGGGCTCTTAGTCCCGCGAACGTGATTGACCATTTCTGGCAGGCGGTGCAGGGTTTGCGGCCCAAAAACGATATCGACGCAAGGCGCGCGTTTACGCAGCAGTTCACCTTCCTGAGAAGCAACACAACCGCCGACGCCGATGATGATGTCTGGGTTTTTCTTTTTGAGCAGTTTCCAGTGTCCGAGCAGGCTGAACACTTTCTCCTGTGCTTTTTCCCTGATTGAGCAGGTATTCAGCAGCAAAATATCTGCTTCTTCAGCGTTATCCGTCAACTGGTAGCCGTGAGTGCTGTCGAGAAGGTCGGCCATTTTGGATGAATCATATTCATTCATCTGGCAGCCCCAGGTTTTTATGTGCAGTTTTTTAGTCATCAGCGTGTCAGTACTCAATACGGGGAACGTTAGATCGGCAGTGCCGCAGTGCATAGCGTTGTTCAGAGGCAGCATTGTAAACCCTCCCCTTAGCGCTGACCAGTGCCGGAAAGCAGCTTAGGCCCTGATGCTGACACAAAAATCCGGTACACTTTGCATAATGAACGGATAAAGAAAGCTGGAATAAAATGAATAATTCAGAGAAGTCATTTGATGCAGTGATTGTCGGTGGCGGTATGGTCGGCGCGGCGGCGGCTCTCGGGCTGGCTCAGCAGGGGCTGCAGGTTGCGCTGATCGAAAATGAACCGCCGGTTGAATTTGACGCGTCTGCCGCCGCCGATCTGCGGATTTCTGCAATAGGCTGCGCTTCTGTTCGTTTTTTGCAGAAGCTGGAGGCGTGGCCCGCTGTCGAAAAAATGCGTTCAGTGCCGTACCGCCGTCTGGAAACCTGGGAAGTTGATGGTTCCGACGTAAAATTCGATGCGCAATCGCTCGGATTGCCGGAGCTGGGATTCATGGTTGAAAACCGCGTGCTTCAGCTGGCGCTCTGGCAGCAATTTGATGCGCTCTCCAATCTGACCCGTTTTTGCCCGGCTAAGCTTCGCCACCTGCTGCAACATGATGATAAAACCTGGTCACTTCAGCTCACGACTGGCGAACTCCTGCGTACAAAATTGGTGATCGCAGCCGACGGGGCGAATTCTCTGGTCCGCCAGCTGGCAGGGATCGGTGTTGATGGCTGGGAATATCGTCAGCACTGCATGTTGATTAACGTAGAAACTGAAACGCCGGATCAGGATGTCACCTGGCAGCAATTTTTCCCTTCCGGCCCGCGCGCGTTCCTGCCGCTGTTTGGCCATCAGGCGTCGCTGGTGTGGTACGACAGCCCGCAGCTTATCCGTTATCTGAAAACGCTGAACATGAAACAGCTGACGGCTGAAATTATGCAGGCTTTCCCGCCGCGCCTTGGAAAAATCAACGCAGTGGCGGCGGGCGCATTCCCACTGGTTCGCCGTCATGCACAGCGTTATGTTCTGCCGGGGCTGGCGCTGGTGGGCGACGCGGCGCATACCATTAATCCGCTGGCCGGGCAGGGCGTGAATCTGGGTTATCGTGACGTAGAAGCGTTACTTTCCGTGCTGGAAAAAGCGCGTGATCATGATGAGGCGTGGAGCAGCGAGAAAGTGTTGTTACGCTATCAGCGTCAGCGGCGTCTGGATAATCTGCTGATGCAAAGCGGCATGGATTTGTTCTACACCGCGTTCAGTAACGATCTGGCACCGGTCAAAGCGTTGCGTAATCTGGCGCTGATGACCGCACAGCGCGCAGGCGTACTGAAAACCAAAGCGCTGAAATATGCATTAGGGATTTGATAAGCGAGGGCAGCCCGGACGAATGTCGGTTTGCCCTTTATTTTTTCTGAGCGCGCCGCAAACAGCAAAAAGCCCGCACGAGGCGGGCTTTCTTAATGTGGCTGGGGTGCCAGGATTCGAACCTGGGTATGCTGGTATCAGAAACCAGAGCCTTACCGCTTGGCGACACCCCAATTTTATAACTCACTACCTTTTGAGCAGTGTACTGCAAGTAAAATGGTGGCTACGACGGGATTTGAACCTGTGACCCCATCATTATGAGTGATGTGCTCTAACCAGCTGAGCTACGTAGCCAAATTCTACTGACTTACTTCAAAAACTCAAGCACTAATTTATCTAACTTAATAATAAATTTCAAGTGCTTACCAATTATACAGAAAGAAGTATGGCTGGGGTACCTGGATTCGAACCAGGGTATGCTGGTATCAAAAACCAGTGCCTTACCGCTTGGCGATACCCCAACAGTACAACTTCTTCAAACTGGATTTTCCTCACTTTCACAATAAAACCGTGAGAGATAAGAAAATGGCTGGGGTACCAGGATTCGAACCTGGGAATGCTGGTATCAAAAACCAGTGCCTTACCGCTTGGCGATACCCCAACTGTGCTGCCGACTCGATGAAATGGTGCGGGAGGCGAGACTTGAACTCGCACACCTTGCGGCGCTAGAACCTAAATCTAGTGCGTCTACCAATTTCGCCACTCCCGCAAAAAAGATGGTGGCTACGACGGGATTCGAACCTGTGACCCCATCATTATGAGTGATGTGCTCTAACCAACTGAGCTACGTAGCCATCTTTTTTCGCGCTACCTTCATCGGCGTTGCGGGGCGCATTATGCGTATATGGCCGTTTTGCGTCAACACCTTTTTTGGAGAAAAAGGCGTGAGAGCGTCCATTTGTCTGGCTTATAACCACTCTGGTGATTAATTGGGCAAAAGACATTATTTTTGCTGGCTTTCCCCATAAAAAAACGGGCCCAAAACGGCCCGTTTGCAACAAGGAAATTTACCGGTAAAACACTTATTTGTACGCGGACTGATGCACGCCAACGGCACGGCCAGAAGGATCGTCCATGTTTTTAAACGCTTCATCCCACTCGATGGCTTTCGCCGAAGAGCATGCCACTGACGGGCCGCCAGGCACACATTCTGCCGCGCTTGGCACCGGGAACAGCTCTTCGAAAATGGTGCGGTACAGGTAGCCTTCTTTTGAAGTTGGGGTGTTGTACGGGAAACGGAAATGCGCCGTTTCGAGCTGTTGGTCAGTAATCTGCTGAGACGCGACTTCTTTTAACGTATCGATCCAGCTATAACCCACGCCGTCAGAGAATTGTTCTTTCTGGCGCCATGCAACACTGTGTGGCAAATAGGACTCAAAACATTCACGCAGGATATGTTTTTCCATCTTGCCGTTGCCGCACATTTTGTCTTTCGGGTTGAGGCGCATCGCGACATCGAGGAATTTTTTATCCAGGAAAGGTACGCGGGCTTCCACACCCCAGGCAGACATCGCTTTGTTGGCACGGGCGCAGTCATACATGTGCAGGGCCAGCAATTTACGCACGGTTTCTTCGTGGAATTCTTTCGCGTTTGGCGCTTTATGGAAGTACAGGTAACCGCCCAGCACTTCGTCCGCACCTTCGCCGGACAACACCATCTTAATACCCATCGCTTTGATCTTACGCGACATCAGATACATCGGTGTTGACGCACGAATAGTGGTCACGTCGTAAGTTTCGATGTGATAAATCACGTCACGGATAGCGTCCAGACCTTCCTGTACGGTGAAGTGAATTTCATGGTGCACGGTGCCTAAATGGTTTGCGACTTCCTGAGCAGCGCGCAGATCCGGAGAACCGTCCAGGCCCACAGCAAAGGAGTGCAACTGTGGCCACCAGGCTTCGCTCTGATCTTTATCTTCGATGCGGCGACCGGCAAATTTCTTGGTAATCGCTGAAATCACGGAAGAATCCAGACCACCGGACAGCAATACGCCGTAAGGCACGTCAGACATCAGATGGCTTTTCACGGATTCTTCCAGCGCATCTTTCAGTGCTGCGGCGTCGGTGACATTATCTTTTACGTTTTCGAAATCAAACCAGTCACGGTGATAATATTCACGGATTTCGCCGTCCTGACTCCACAAATAGCTGCCCGCCGGGAATTCTTTGATGGTGCGGCAAACCGGCACCAGCGCTTTCATTTCTGACGCCACGTACATGTTGCCGTGTTCGTCATATCCCATGTACAGCGGGATGATGCCCAGATGGTCGCGGCCAATCAGATATGCGTCTTTTTCTGTGTCATACAGAATGAAAGCGAACATGCCTTGAAGTTCGTCGAGGAACGCCGGGCCTTTCTCCTGATACAGCGCCAGAATGACTTCGCAGTCAGACGCGGTCTGGAATTCATATTTGTCGCCCAATTCAGCGCGCAGAGCCTGATGGTTGTAGATTTCGCCGTTTACAGCCAGAACATGGGTATGTGCTGCGTTATACAAAGGCTGTGCGCCATTGTTCACGTCGACAATCGACAGACGTTCATGCGACAGAATCGCTTTGTCGCTGGCGAACACGCCGGACCAGTCTGGCCCGCGGTGACGCATCAGGCGCGAGAGTTCCAGCGCTTTTTTGCGCAGCTCGATGGAGTCAGTTTTGATATCGAGCACACCGAAAATTGAACACATATTTCTATCTCCCTAACGACGTTTCTCTGGCTGTCATTTTTATGTTTATGAATAAAGATCAACGTTGCCGTTCTTTCAGTTTTAGTCAGGCTATGTTGCGTTGCTGACTATGAAAATGCGTCAAAACCCCTGTGTTGTGCAAGTGGTTTAACGCGATTCTGATAAATAGTGTGTTGATGAGGGGAGTTTGTTAGTGGATGTTCAGTTAAATGGCATTTCTATTGATGGATTGTCAATTTAATGACGAAAAATTGTGGGGAATTCAAAAAAACGAAAAAACGGATAAAAATCAGGCAGCAAGGCAAAAAAAAACGAGCCTGAATGTGGATTCAGACTCGTTTTTACGGGCTTACCCGACGCGGTCAGATGATATCGATATCCGCCACAGAAGGGTAAATCCAGGTCGGGCGGAAAGGCATTCCTTCAATATCATTCAGCGAAGACACGCCGCTCAGCACCAGAATGGTTTCCAGACCCGCCTGAAAACCGGCCAGAATGTCAGTTCGCAGGTTATCGCCAACGATGACCGTGCCTTCTGAGTGAGCCTGCATCTTGTTCAGAGCAGAGCGAATAATCCACGGGCTCGGTTTACCGACATAAAACGGCTTACGTCCGGTGATTTTTTCAATCGGCGCACATAACGCGCCGCAGGCTGGAACGAAACCGTGTCCGTGATTGTCCGGGTTTGTCGCAATAAAGCGCGCGCCGTTTGCCACGAAATACGCCGCTTTATGAATCATGTCCCAGTTATAAGAACGCGTTTCACCGACGATCACAAAATCTGGATTGATGTCAGTGATGGTGAAACCCGCTTTATACAGCTCGTGGATCAGTGCACCTTCACCCACGACGTAGGCTTTTTTGCCTTCCTGACGTTTCAGGAAATCAGCCGTTGCCATCGCGGACGTGAAGAACGCGCTTTCCGGCACTTCAAGGCCGGCAGCACTGAAGCGGTTTGCCAGATCCTGAGCAGTTTGGGAAGGGTAGTTGGTGAGAATGACCAGAGGCATTCCCTGTTCCTGAATTCGGGCCAGAAAGCGATCGGCACCCGGCACAGCAGTGTTGTCGTGCAACAGCACGCCATCAATGTCACAGATTACATTCTTTATTGTCATAATTTCCAAACCTACATTTTCAGCCCCATTCCTGGCAGCCCATTACTATAGCACGTCTTAATTTTCCACCAGACGCTGCAACAGAACGCCATTCAGCATAGCCCGTTTAACCAGGGCAAAAGCGCCAATCGCGGACTGATGATTAAGCAAGGAAGTCACAACCGGCAAATTGCGGCGGAAATCTTTTAAAACCTGCGCATTAATACAATTCTGAATCGCCGGAAGCAGGACTTTATCCGCTTCGGTAATTTCACCGGCGATCACCACTTTTTGCGGGTTAAACAGGTTGATGGCAATGGAAACGGCTTTGCCGAGCTGACGGCCAACGTGGTCAATGACTTCTGTTGCCAGTGCATCATGACGATTGGCCGCCTTACAGATAGCGGAAATTGAGCAGTCGTTCAGGCTGAGTTTGCTGGCGTAGCCTTGCGTGAGCAGATGACGCACCCGATTTTCAATAGCGCCATTCGCAGCGACCGTTTCCAGACAGCCGAAATTGCCGCAGTGGCACCGTTCGCCCAGCGGGTCGATCTGAATGTGGCCAATTTCGCCCACGTTGCCGTTACTGCCGAGGAAAATCTGTCCGTTAACAATGATCCCTGCGCCGGTTCCGCGGTGCAGACGAACCAAAATGGAGTCCTGACAGTCGCGGGTTGCCCCAAAATAGTGCTCGGCGAGGGCCAGACTGCGGATATCGTGGCCGACAAAACTGGTGACTTTGAATCTGGCTTCCAGCGCATCCACCAATTTCCACGCGCCGACGCTGATGTGCGGCATGTAACGGACGATGCCTTTATTCGGATCAACCAGGCCCGGCAAGATCACGGAAATCGCAATCAGCTCGCGAATTTTACGCTGATTCAGCTCGATAAATTGCGCGATCGCCTCAAACAAGGCGTTCTCAAGGGTTTCCTGAGTGCGTTCTGGCAGGGAATAATGCTGCTCGGCCAGTGATTTGGCGCTGAGATCGTAGAGCGTGATGGTCGCGTCATGGCGGCCAAGACGCACGGCAATCGTATGAAAAGGGCGGGTTTCGGTGATGATAGAAATGGCACGGCGACCGCCGGTGGAAGCCTGCTGATCCACTTCTTTGATCAGCCCACGCTCAAGTAGCTGTCGGGTAATTTTGGTGACACTGGCGGGCGCTAACTGGCTCATGTCGGCGATTTGAATGCGCGAAATGGGGCCTTTTTGGTCAATCAGGCGGTAAACCGCCGCGCCGTTTAACTGCTTAACCAGATCAACGTTGCCGATTTGTGCCTGCTGTCCGCCAGTTGTCATCAATACTGTTATCCGCTCAATTAAACTTCGTCACCATTAACGATAGTTTTTGTGATTTTGAAATCATGAGTGAACGCGGTGAGATTGGCGACTTTGCCTGCTTCAATGCTGCCCAGCTTGCCGTCGAGGCCAATCGCGCGGGCCGGATAAAGCGATGCCATTCGCAGCGTTTCATCCAGTGCAATGCCAACATGTTCGACGCTATTTTGAACCGCTTCGATCATGGTCAGCGCAGAGCCGCTCAGTGTTCCGTTTTCGTCCACACAGAGTCCGTCACGGTAGTATATTGTTTTACCGGCAAAAATGAACTCATCAATATTCGCACCCGCTGGCGCTGTGGCGTCGGTGACAAGCACCAGTTTCTCGCCTTTGAGCTTTTTCGCGTTGCGGATATTGGCATAATCGACATGCAAACCGTCGGCAATTACACCGGTATACACTTCCGGCGTATCGAAGATTGCACCAATCAGGCCAGGCTGACGACCTGTAATCGCCGGCATTGCATTATAAAGGTGCGTTGCGAAGGTGATACCGGCCGCAAAACCGGCGCGGGCTTCGGCATACGTCGAATTGGAATGGCCTGCGGAAATCACAATACCGGCAGCGCGCAGCTGGCGGATATAGCGGGCTTCAACCTGTTCCGGCGCAAGCGTCAGCTGCGTGATGACATCGGCGTTTTCACACAGAAAATCAATCATGGCGTCGTCAGGCTTACGGATAAAGGCCGGATTGTGGGTGCCTTTTTTCAACGGGCTCAGATACGGGCCTTCAAGATGCAGACCCAGCGCCTGATTCGGATATTTTTCCAGATACGTGCGCATTACGCTGACGCCGTGCTTCATGTAGTCATCGCTACAGGTGATCAGCGTCGGTAAGAAACTGGTACAGCCGGATTTTTCGTTGGCTTTCTGCATGATTTCTAACGTTTCTACTGAAATAGCTTCCAGTGAATCGTTGAACTGCACGCCGCCACAACCATTAAGTTGCAGGTCGATAAATCCGGGGGCAAGAATGGCACCGTCCAGATCGCGGGTTTCCACATTGTCCGGCAACTCACTGACCGCGCAGACACGTTCGATTTTGCCATCGGCAATCACGACCGCATGGTTATCCAGAACGTCGTGGCCGGTGAAGATCCGGCCGTTGATTAAAGCGTACATCATGCCCCATTCCCCTTCATCTTTTGAGCCGCAGCTGCGTTGGCTGCCTTATTCGCACCGGTCACTTACTTGAGTAATCTCCCGGTGACTCGCGCAGCTGCCGCCTTGCTGCAACTCAAATGATTTTGGGGATTCAGTTAGTTAAAGATTTTTCATATTTTCCGCTTCTAACTCGCGGAAATATTTAACAGTTTTGACTTTCAGTTCCATGGTGGACGGTTCGTCACACACCATAACGGCTTTTGCGTGCAATTGCAGGCAACTGATTGTCCACATGTGGTTGATGTTGCCTTCGACGGCAGCTTCGAGCGCCTGCGCCTTCGCGTGGCCAGTCACCAGAATCATCACTTCCTCAGCATCAAGTAGTGTACCCACGCCAACGGTCAGGGCGTATTTTGGCACCTGAGAGACATCATTGTCGAAGAAACGTGAGTTTGCGATGCGGGTTTCATGTGTCAGGGTTTTGATACGGGTACGCGAAGCCAGGGAAGATGCCGGTTCGTTGAAGGCAATATGACCGTCGTTGCCCACGCCACCCATGAACAGGTGAATTTTACCGTAAGACTTAATTTTTGCTTCGTACTGGCGGCATTCTTCGTTGACGTCTGGTGCATTACCATTCAGCAGATTGATGTTTTCACTCGGAATATCAACGTGATCAAAGAAGTTTTTGTGCATGAAGGTATGGTAGCTCTCAGGATGTTCCTGCGGTAAGCCAACATATTCGTCCATGTTGAAGGTCACGACGTTTTTGAAGCTAACCTGGCCTGCTTTATGCATGGCGATTAAATGTTTGTAAGCTTCGAGTGGTGTGCCACCAGTAGGTAAGCCCAAAATGAACGGGCGCTCGGCAGTGGGTTTGAAGGCGTTAATACGTTCTACGATATGACGTGCTGCCCATTTGCCAACTTCAGTGGTGGTGTTTAAAGGAATAAGTCTCATCACGTACCTCTAGTTTCAGAATATTGAATATACTGTTGATATCCTTTGTCCTTGACGCTGCAGGTGCGTTGGCTGCTTTCACTCACCCGAATCACTTACCTGTGTAAGCTCATCGGGATTCACTCGATTGCTGCCTTCCTGCAACGTCAATGACTGCGGATATACGTAGTCAAAGTAAAAACTAAGTTCGTCAGTTCAAAGGCGGTCTTGTTAAGCGTAAACCACCGTGGCGGTTTATGACTGGCACAATGCCGTCTAGATTTTTTTAATGATAAAATAAGTTTTGTGTGTTGACCAGTCTGATGGCATGTTATGACCTCTTTTTGGTGACATTTCTCACAAAAAGAGAGGTTTTAATTTGCGATACGAAATAATCTTTTTACACTCGCAGTGCTGTTAGTTATAAGTGCAGTCGGTTAAATCGGAACGGTAAGTAAAGGTAGTAACCATACTAATTAAACTACTTAGGTGATTCGCCTGGCGGCGGATAGGGGGAAATGTGAATATTCTTGGATTCTTTCAGCGTTTAGGCAGAGCACTTCAGCTGCCGATAGCCGTACTGCCGGTCGCGGCGTTACTGCTGCGTTTCGGTCAGCCTGATCTTCTTAATATGCCGTTCATCGCACAAGCCGGTGGCGGGATTTTCGATAACCTGGCCCTGATTTTTGCCATTGGTGTGGCATCAAGCTGGTCTAAAGACAACGCGGGTGCTGCGGCACTGGCGGGTGGTATTGGTTATTTCATTCTGACCAAGGCGATGATCACCATCAACCCGGCCGTCAACATGGGCGTTCTGGCGGGTATCATTACGGGTCTGGTCGGCGGTATGGTTTACAACCGCTGGTCTGATATCAAACTTCCTGATTTCCTGAGCTTCTTCGGTGGGAAACGTTTCGTTCCTATCGCAACGGGCTTCTTCTGTCTGATTCTGGCCGCGATCTTCGGTTACGTCTGGCCTCCGGTGCAGGATGCAATCCGTGCCGGTGGTGAGTGGATCGTAGGTGCAGGTGCATTCGGTGCGGGTATCTTCGGTTTTGTAAACCGTTTATTGATCCCAACCGGTCTGCATCAGGTTCTCAACACCATCGCATGGTTCCAGATTGGTGACTTCACCAACGCAGCGGGCACAATATTCCACGGCGACATCAACCGCTTCTACGCGGGTGACGGCACCGCAGGGATGTTCATGTCCGGCTTCTTCCCGATCATGATGTTTGGTCTGCCAGGCGCGGCATGTGCAATGTACTTCGCTGCACCGAAAGAACGTCGTCCATTGGTAGGCGGTATGCTGGTCTCCGTTGCGGTGACCGCGTTCCTGACCGGTGTGACCGAGCCGCTAGAATTCCTGTTCATGTTCCTCGCTCCGCTGCTGTATTTAGTCCACGCGATCCTGACCGGGATCAGCCTGTATATTGCAACCGCGCTGGGCATCCACGCTGGCTTCTCCTTCTCAGCAGGTGCAATTGACTATGCGTTGATGTACAACCTGCCGGCGGCAAGTAAAAACGTCTGGATGTTGCTGGTGATGGGCGTAGTGTTCTTCGTCATCTACTTCGTGCTGTTCAGCGTCATTATCCGCATGTTCAACCTGAAAACGCCGGGCCGTGAAGACGACGCCGACCATATCGGTGAACCGGAAGCAAACAGCAATACCGAAGAAGGCCTGAACCAGCTGGCGGTGAGCTACATCAGCGCACTGGGCGGTTCTGATAACTTCAAAGGTATTGATGCCTGTATTACTCGTTTGCGTCTGAACGTGAAAGATGCCGGTACTGTTGATGATGCAGCCTGCAAACGTCTCGGTGCGTCCGGTATTGTTCGTCTGAACAAACAAAGCATTCAGGTAATCGTCGGTGCAAAAGCGGAATCTCTGGCTGATGCGATGAAAAAAGTCATGGCCCGTGGCCCGGTTGCCGCAGGCAGCGCAGCCGCACCAGTCGCTGTGAAAACCACTCCACAGGCTGTACCAAACAGCGTTAAAGCCATCGTTGAGACGCTGGTTGCGCCGGTTACCGGTGACATCGTGGCGCTGGATCAGGTGCCAGACGAAGCCTTCGCCAGCAAAGCAGTAGGCGACGGCGTGGCGATTCGCCCGACAGATAAAACGGTCGTAGCGCCGGCTGCGGGTACCGTGGTGAAAATCTTCAACACCAATCACGCATTCTGCCTGGAAACCACTTCCGGCGCTGAAATCGTGGTTCACATGGGGATCGATACCGTTGCACTCAACGGCCAGGGCTTCACCCGCCTGGTTGAAGAAGGTGCAACCGTCACTGCCGGTCAGCCTGTACTGGAACTGGATCTGGATTACCTGAACGCGAACGCGCGCTCAATGATTAGCCCGGTTGTGGTCAGCAATATCGATGATTACACCGGTGTGATTTCACTGGCCAGCGGTTCTGTGGTCGCTGGTCAGACCAAACTGTTTGAGATTCAGGGTAAATAATTTCCTGACGTCGATTCAGTTCAACGTAGTTCTGGCGGGAAGAGAGCAATCTCTTCCCGTTTTTTATTGTTTACGGACACGCGGTATGCAGATAACCACGATTTTATGCAAGTAACGGTTGTTTCCCGACGTGGCTTGTTGGAACATAACAGGTTATCTGTAGAGTCAATGTTGCGTAGAGGAATTGCACAATGAGTGAGGCTGAAGCCCGCCCAACAAATTTTATCCGTCAGATTATTGATGAAGATCTGGCGACCGGGAAACACAATACCGTTCACACCCGTTTCCCGCCTGAGCCTAATGGTTATCTGCATATCGGCCATGCGAAGTCTATCTGCCTGAACTTCGGTATTGCGCAAGACTATCAGGGGCAGTGCAACCTGCGTTTTGACGATACCAACCCGGCAAAAGAAGACATCGAATTCGTTGAGTCGATCAAACACGACGTCCAGTGGTTAGGCTTCGACTGGAGTGGTGATATTCACTATTCTTCCGACTATTTTGATCAACTGCACAGCTACGCGCTGGAGCTTATCAACAAAGGTCTGGCTTACGTTGACGAATTGTCTCCGGATCAGATCCGCGAATACCGTGGCTCACTGACGTCTGCGGGCAAAAACAGCCCGTACCGTGACCGCAGCGTAGAAGAGAACATCGCGCTGTTCGAAAAAATGCGTAATGGTGAATTCGCTGAAGGCGCGGCGTGTCTGCGTGCAAAAATCGATATGGCATCGCCGTTCTTCGTCATGCGTGATCCGGTTATCTACCGTATCAAATTTGCCGAACACCATCAGACCGGCACGAAATGGTGCATCTACCCGATGTATGATTTCACCCACTGCATTTCCGATGCGCTGGAAGGGATCACCCACTCGCTGTGTACGCTGGAATTCCAGGACAACCGTCGTCTGTACGACTGGGTCCTCGACAACATCACGATCCCATGCCACCCGCGTCAGTACGAGTTCTCCCGTCTGAATCTCGAATATTCCATCATGTCCAAGCGTAAGCTGAATCTGCTGGTGACGGATAAGATCGTAGAAGGCTGGGATGACCCGCGTATGCCAACCGTTTCTGGCTTGCGTCGTCGTGGTTATACCGCCGCTTCAATCCGTGAATTCTGCCGCCGTATCGGGGTGACTAAACAAGACAACAACGTCGAAATGATGGCGCTGGAATCTTGTATTCGTGACGATCTGAACGAAAACGCACCGCGCGCCATGGCGGTCATTAATCCGGTTAAAGTGATCATTGAGAACTTTACCGGTGAAGATGTGCAAAGGGTGAAAATGCCTAATCATCCGAACAAACCGGAGATGGGTACGCGCGAAGTGCCGTTCACCCGTGAGATTTATATCGATCAGGCTGATTTCCGCGAAGAAGCCAACAAACAGTACAAACGTCTGGTGCTGGGCAAAGAAGTTCGTCTGCGCAATGCGTATGTCATCAAAGCTGAACGCATTGAGAAAGATGCCGAAGGTAATGTGACAACGATCTTCTGCTCATACGACATCGAAACGCTGAGCAAAGATCCCGCTGATGGCCGCAAGGTAAAAGGCGTGATCCACTGGGTTTCCGCAACCGAAGGTAAACCGGCGGAATTCCGTCTGTACGACCGTCTGTTCAGCGTCGCGAATCCGGGCCAGGCAGAAGACTTCCTGACCACGATCAACCCGGAATCTCTGGTGATCGCGCACGGTTTCGTTGAACCTTCTCTGGTGGCGGCTCAGGCTGAAGTCAGCCTGCAGTTCGAGCGTGAAGGTTACTTCTGTGCCGACAGCCGCTACTCCAGCGCTGAAAATCTGGTCTTCAACCGTACCGTTGGCCTGCGTGATACCTGGGAATCAAAACCTGTCGCGTAAGTCACCGAAGAATGATTGCTAAACGCAGCTCCGGCTGCGTTTTTTATGTCTGAAATTCGCGGAGTTTTCTTTTTCATCGCGAATTAATGTATTTTTCATGCTCGCTTTTTAAGCATGAACTTCCATAATATGAAAATGCTGAAACGTTTAAATTAATACGATTATCACTTAATTATTTGTTTTACTTATCGATTAAAAGTATCCACTGATTTAATCCCTTCCGAACCGCTTCTGTTACACTTTTTCATCTTTATGTGCACTTTGTCATACTTCAGCTATCAGGGTTTAATTACTCATTGATAATTCGCGTCGCGAAAAATACTCTTAACCTTGCTTTATACGGTTACGCCTCTGGCGGCCGCTTTTAATACCCGTTTGGGTTTTGCACGTTTTTTAGTCAAAATGAGGAATTTCTATGCACAAGCACCTTAACAGGGGCAGGGGATCGGCTTACCTGAAACCTGTGATGTACACGCTGGCTGGCACGTTGTTGGGCGGCGGAATGATGTTCCCTGAAGAGGCCAGAGCGGCTGGCTTTATTGATGATTCGACGCTGACCGGCGGTGTGTATTACTGGCAGCGCGAACGTGACCGCAAAGATTTGAACAAAACCAAAGAAGAAACTCGCCCGGACGGCTCAAAAGTCACGGTGAATAACCCCGACTACGATAAATATGCCACCAACCTTTCGCACGCGACCGCCAACCTGAATCTCGATTTCTCCTCCGGCTACGCCTGGGACATGTTCGGTATCGACATCGCCGCGTTTACCGCGATTGAACTCGCCGAAGCCAGCGACAGCGGCCACCCGAACGAAATCGCCTTCTCCTCCAAAAACCACGCGTATGACGAAGATTACTCCGGCGATAAAGGCGGCGTCAGCCTCTACAAAGCCGCCGGAAAATTCAAATATAGCGGATTTTGGGGCCATGCCGGTTACATTCAGCCGACCGGACAAACGCTGATCGCCCCGCACTGGAGTTTTATGCCGGGGACGTATCGCGGTGCAGAAGCCGGGTATAAACATGATTTTGGCGATCCTGGCGAACTGAGTTTCTCCTACATGTGGGCGGATGAATACAAATCGCCGTGGCATCTGGAAATGGATGACTTCCGCCAGAACGATAAAAAAACCGGTGTTTCCTACATCCACTCGCTGGGGGCGAAATACGACTTCAAAAATGATCTGGTGCTCGAAGCCGCTTTTGGTCAGGCAGAAAGTTACGTCGATCAGTACTTCGCCAAGGCGTCGTACAACATTGATCTGATGGGCAATCCGCTCACGACCAGTTACCAGTTCTACGGCGCGGAAGATCGTATCAGCAGCCAGAACGATCCGAACAGCCTGTATGACGGTTTAGCCTGGTTGCAGGCGCTGACTTTCGGTTACACCACCGGCCAGTTCAACTGGCGTCTGGAAGGGACCATGGTCAAAGCAGAAGGGAATCAGGGGTATTTTTTACAACGCATGACCCCAACGTATTCTTCTTCTAACGGACGTCTTGATGTGTGGTGGGACAACCGTTCTGACTTCAATGCCAATGGCGAAAAAGCCGTTTACGCAGGTGTCTTATACGATCTGGCGAAATGGGAACTGCCGGGCTTCGCGGTGGGCGGTTCTTATGTTTACGCCTGGGATGCCAAACCGAGTACCAATCCAGCTTATGATCAGAGCCAGCGCCTGAAAGAAAGCGCCTGGAGCCTTGATGCGCTCTACACCATTCAGGAAGGCCGCGCGAAAGGCACGCTGTTCAAACTGCATTACACCCAGTACGACAACCACTCGGACATCCCGAGCTGGGGCGGCGGTTACGGCAACATTTTCCAGGATGAAAAAGACGTGAAATTCATCGTTATCGCGCCATTCACTATTTTCTGAGGACACAAAACCGATGAATAAATTACTGATAATTGTCGTGACTTCCCTGCTGCTGGCCGGTTGTGCGCCAACGGCAACGCAAACCGAAAATGCAAAACTGCGTCAGGCGTACAGCAACTGCATCATAAAAGCAGAAGGCTCGCCGGACAAAGTGGCATCGTGCCAGACTGTTCTTGACGTTCTGAAACAGGAACAGGCGCACAAGCAGTTTGCTGAACAGGAAACCGTGCGCGTGGTGGATTATCAGCGTTGCCTGACGGCACGTAAAACCGGTGACGGTCAGGCTTTTGCGGCGGATTGCGGGAAAATCTGGCAGGAAATCCGTTCTAACAATTCGCCAAAACCAGAGAATTGATAGGACGTGATACCTTAACGTCGATGTTAAGAAACACCACGCCCCGGCTTGCCGGGGCGTGGTGTTTTTAATTCGCTGTCTGAATCACAGGCATAAAAAAACCGCCTTTCAGCGGTTAATTCATTCGGACTGACCGTGCAGATTACTGCGCAGGTTTATCATTGTGCAAAGAATCATCTTCGCGACAATCGCCTGTTTCACAGTGGCCGTACAAGTACAGACTGTGGTTGGTCAGTTTGATACCGTGTTTCTTCGCAATCTCACGCTGACGGCCTTCAATGTATTCGTCGCGGAATTCAATAACGCGGCCGCAATCCAGGCAGATCAGATGATCATGGTGATGCTGCTGAGTCAGTTCGAAAACGGACTTACCGCCTTCGAAGTTATGACGGGTAACGATACCGGCGTCATCAAACTGGTTCAGAACGCGGTAAACCGTCGCCAGGCCAATTTCTTCCCCCATATCAATCAGTTGCTTGTACAGATCTTCCGCACTAACGTGATGACCTTCCGGCGCTTGCAGCACTTCCAGGATTTTGAGGCGCGGAAGCGTGACTTTTAAGCCGGCTTTCTTCAGTGCGGTGTTGTTGTCAGTCATGCGGATTCAGTCCTGTTACTATGTGCTAATCAAGTTGAGGCATGCAGCCTGTGGCATCGGCGGCACAAAAATTTGTCGTTTAAGGATTCTTCGTTTTCAGGAAGTGTGCCGATTCTCAAAAACGTAGCCTGTTAATAAAGATCACAAAATGCTTGTCACATTCGATAATGCAACGACTTGATCGATAGAAAAAACAGATGAACTCAGTGTACCTTGATACCACCGAAAGTTACAATTTTGTAGCGGTTAAATTGTTAATTTCAGTAATAGTTTGGCCCTTCAATTGTAGAATAAATCCTCAGGGCCAACAGGGTTTTTAGCCAATAATTTCTGAAAGGCTCAGTTCTTCTGTGATCTGTTTGACCCACGCACTGACACGTTCACCAGTCAGTTCCGGCTGACGATCTTCGTCAATTGCCAGTCCGATGAAGTGCTTATCATCAGCCAGACCTTTCGATGCCTCGAAGTGATAACCCTCAGTTGGCCAGTGGCCCACAATCACCGCGCCGCGTGGCTCGATGATGTCACGCACGGTACCGAGCGCATCACAGAAGTATTCGGCATAGTCTTCCTGGTCGCCGCAGCCAAACAGGGCCACCAGCTTACCTTCGAAATCTATCTCTTCCAGCGTCGGGAAAAAATCGTCCCAGTCACACTGTGCTTCACCGTAATACCAGGTTGGAATTCCGATCAGCAAAATATCGAATTTTTCCAGATCCTCTTTGCTGCTCTTCGCAATGTCATGCACCTCTGCAACATCTTTACCCAATTGCTTTTGGATCATTTTCGCGATGTTTTCGGTGTTACCTGTATCGGATCCAAAGAAGATACCTACTACGGCCATAAGATTACCTAACCTCTTGTTCTCTATGAAGTGCTCTGCATTGCAGGCAATAATAACGCAGATGATAGCAAACTCGCGAGGCGGAGAATATGTTTCAGCTCGCCTTCTTAACTGGTGGATAAGTTTATCGGGCAATCTTTTTAAGTGTTATCGCCTTTGTGTGCTTTCAAACGCAGTCAATAACCTCAAATTCATTGAGGTTAAAAGCAAAGTTAAGAAATATGTTCTCACAATACTAAATTTTAAGAACAACCCGCCGATAGATGATGCGAGAGGAATCTCAACATAATAAAGAAATCGATGCCCGGAGAGGTGTTCAAACATGTCCGGGGGCTTACGCCTGCTGGCTACCTGTCTTGATTCTCCGCATCCCCGTCAATCCTCAGACCAGAAACAACTTTGTTTCGAGAGAGGCATATCGTGCAGTTTTTAAAAAATATCACCATCAGGGCCGCTTTATTAACCATTCTTGGCATTTTTTGCGTCATGTGGGCAGGGGTCTCCCTTTACACCGTCACTTCACTGAATACGTTGACACAAAATACCAAGAGCAGTTCTGAGCTGGTCAACAATATGGCGCTGATCAGCAAAGGAAATGATCAGTACTTTCGCACCGTTACCCGCTTAAGCCGTGCCGTATCACAGCTTCAGGCCGACCCGTCTAAAGGGCCGGAAATTTTTGATACGGCAAAACAATCCCTTGATGGCCTTTCTCAGGCTCTGACAAGCTTTAAAACGGCGCCGCATCCGGGTCTGGAAGATGCTTCAGTTCAGGAGCTGATCTCCAGTTGGGAAACGCTGGTAACACAGGGTGTCGCACCTTTGTATGCGGCAGCAAGCAGCAAGAATTTTGATGCTTATAACAAGCTGTCCAACGATACGGTTCCCGCACTGAGCCGTAATTTTGGCACGTCAATGTCGACGGTCAGCGGGCAGATTGCCACAGATTTTCAGGCTGCTCAGACAAAATCCAACCATCTGACTTATTACAGCAAAGTCATCCTGCTGACGGCTTTTTCCATCGGCCTGATTATTCTTCTGCTGACTGACCGCTATCTGGTGATGGCGCTGGTGAAACCGCTGGATAAAATCCGCAATCACTTCGCCGTTATCGCCAGCGGTGATCTGACGCATTATCTCGAAGAGTTCGGCAAAAATTGTGCAGGCAAACTGATTCCGTTACTCAATGACATGCAGTCAAGTCTGGAAAATACCGTTCAGACCATCCGTAACTGTACGAACCATATCTATCAGGGCGCGTCCGAAATCTCCGCCGGGAATAACGATTTATCTTCCCGTACCGAAGAGCAGGCGTCCGCACTGGAAGAAACAGCCGCCAGCATGGAAGAACTGACCGCCACGGTGAAACACAACGCGGATAACGCGCATCACGCGAGCCAGCTGGTCATGGAGGCGTCTTCTACCGCGCAGAGAGGCGGTAACATTGTGGCTGACGTCGTCAGCACCATGAAAGATATCTCCGGCAGCTCGAAGAAAATTGCTGAAATCACGTCTGTTATCAACAGCATTGCCTTCCAGACTAATATTCTGGCGCTGAATGCCGCGGTAGAAGCCGCGCGCGCAGGCGAGCAGGGGCGTGGTTTTGCGGTCGTTGCCAGCGAAGTCCGAAATCTGGCACAGCGAAGCGCGCAGGCGGCGAAAGAAATCGAATCGCTTATCAGCGAATCCGTTTCCCGCGTCGACAGCGGCTCTAAACTGGTGGAAAACGCCGGTCAGACGATGAATGAAGTGGTGCGTTCGATTACGCATGTCACGGATATCATGGCGGAAATCGCCTCGGCGTCTGATGAGCAGAGCAAAGGCATCAGTCAGGTTGCCGTTGCGGTGACACAAATGGACAGCGTGACGCAGCAGAACGCAGCTCTGGTGGAAGAAGCCTCACATGCCGCTGTTTCTCTGGAAGAACAGGCTTCATTGCTGAACAACGCCGTCGCGACGTTTAAGCTAAAAGACAGCATCACCAATGTCGGAAAACGGCCTGCGGGCACGGTTTCTCAGCCGTTGTTACGGCCTGCAACCGGTATGCTGACATCGAAAAGCAGTGAAAACTGGGAAACGTTCTGAGGTGAGAGTTAAGGCGTAAAAGGAAAGAAAACAGGCGGATAACCGGGAAAGGTTATCCGCTTTTTTATCAGCCTTCCTGACCGTTAAGATGCGACAGCAACATCTCTTCAATCAGTTCGCTACGACTGATATTGCGTTCTTCTGCCAGCTTATTGAGGGTATCAACAGCATCGGCGTTCATTTTCAGCTCTACGCGACGCAGACCGCTCGCTTTATCGCGGCGTAACTGGTTGCGCTTGTTGATCCTGAGCTGTTCATCACGGGAAAGCGGATTCGTTTTTGGACGCCCCGGACGGCGGTCATCTGCGAACAGATCAATCGTCGTGCGATCCAGTTGTTCTTTTGCCATAGGTAGCGGTACAACCAGGGAAGTTTTTACATCGGAAAACGGCAAGCCGGTTCCTGACGAGCGTTTCACACATTTCGGGCTAAGAAACCCTGACCCAATTCACCCCCCGCGACTCACTTTGAGTAAAACGGGGCGGCAAAATTATAGCGCGCAATCATACACTGGCGCGCCTGGGGTTCACAACGCTTAATAGCCCTGATTTCATGTTAACTTTCGATGTTGTGCAGACTTTTTGCACAATTTATCCCCAGGATGTTAAACCACAGGCGAATCGATGAAACGATGCACAGCGCGAAGCACCGCATCGGGTTTTTCTGCATGCACCCAATGACCGGCTCCGGCGACCACATAGGCTTTTGCCTGCGGGAACTGACGGCCAATCGCTTCGCGATACGCATCCTGCACATAAGGCGAATCCCCGCCACGAATGAACAGTGCCGGGCGCTTCCACGCCGGAACCTCTTCCCAGCCAACAATTTTTGCATACTCGCTCAGCAGAACCGGCACATTGAAGCGCCATTCGCCCTGCTGGAAGGATTTCAGCAAAAACTGAATGACGCCATCTTCCTTTATAGCGTGCTGCATACATTCGGTGGCGGAAGCGCGGTCGCGTATTCCGGCGTTGGTCACGGCATTAATGGCGGCAAAAATCTCATCGTGACGACGGACGTGATAGTCCACCGGCGCGATATCAATGGCAATGAGCTTTTCGATGCGATCCGGGATGAGCGCCGTCAGTGCCATGGCGGCTTTTCCGCCCATGGAATGGCCGATAACAATGCATTTTTGGAAACCGACGTCATCCAGCGTTTCCCGTAAATCCTGCGCCATGGCGGCGTAAGACATCTCCGGTGAACGCCCGGACTGACCGTGATTACGCAAATCAACCTGCAACACTCTATGCTGTTGTTTCAGGTCGCGGGCGAGCACGCCCAGATTATCAAGGGTTCCGAACAGTCCGTGGATCAGGAGAACCGGCAGCGCATCGCTGCCAGCGACTTCAGGTTCTTGCAGGCGATAATGTAATTTCATGGCGAAGTTCATACAGATAAACAATCTCATTAGGTTATCATGAGTGGCGGATAATTTTTAAAACGGAAAGTTTTCTGCCCGATGCCTGAGCGGGATTTGACTACCGGGAACGAAGCGGGCCGGAGCCAGCATGCAGCAAAATCGGGAAGTAGTCTGGATTTTGCTTCGCGGCGCAATTCCCCTGTTTGTTACTGCGTAGAAATTTGTATAATCCTTTTGAATGAATTTAGTAGAAAAAACAGTACTGGATAAAGATGAAAACTATTGAGGTTGACGAAGAACTCTACCGCTACATTGCCAGCCACACGCAAGCCATCGGTGAAAGTGCGTCTGATATTTTGCGCCGTATGTTGAAGTTCACTGCCGGCCAGACCGCTCCTGCCGCGCCAGTAACGCCAGCGGTGATTGCCGGAACCGTCGTACAGGAAAAACCTGTCGCCGCCGCCGCGCCGACGTCGCGTGAAAAAGTCCGTGCCGTGCGCGAACTGTTGCTGTCTGACGAATATGCAGAGCAGACCAAAGCGGTTAACCGTTTTATGCTGATCCTGTCGACCTTGTATTGCCTGAACCCAAAAGAATTTGGCGCAGCGACCGAGTCTCTGACCGGCCGCACGCGTACCTATTTTGCCGGTGACCAGCAAACTCTGCTGCAAAACGGCATTCATACCAAGCCTAAACACGTTCCCGGAACGTCGTATTGGGTCATTACGAATACCAACACAGGTCGCAAACGCAGCATGATCGAACACATCATGCAGCTCATGCAGTTCCCGCCGGAACTGACTGAAAAAGTGTGCGGCACCCTCTAATTTCAGCGTCAGGGAGAAACGCCAATGGCTAATCACCCCCGTGCAGGGCAACCTGCTCAGCAAAGCGATTTGATCAATGTGGCGCAGTTAACGTCACAGTATTACGTTCTGCAACCGGACCCGCAAAACCCGGCACATGCCGTGAAATTCGGTACGTCCGGTCACCGCGGCAGCGCGTTGCGTCACAGCTTTAATGAAGCACATATCCTGGCGATTGCGCAGGCGATTGCTGAAGTGCGTAAAGAGCAGGGCACAACCGGCCCGTGCTACGTGGGGAAAGATACCCACGCGCTGTCCGAACCGGCGTTTATCTCTGTGCTGGAAGTGCTGACGGCCAACGGCGTTGACGTCATTGTGCAGGAAGATAACGGTTTCACCCCGACCCCGGCGGTGTCTCACGCGATTCTGACGCACAATCTCAAAGGCGGCGCACTGGCGGATGGCATCGTCATCACGCCTTCGCACAATCCACCGGAAGACGGCGGGATTAAATACAACCCGACCAACGGCGGCCCGGCAGATACCAATCTGACGTCTGTGATTGAGAAACGCGCCAACGCATTGCTGGCGGCTAAGCTCGCAGGCGTGAAGCGTCAGACGTTGGATCTGGCGTGGAAAAGTGGCCATCTGGTGGCGCAGGATCTGGTTCAGCCATTTATTGAAGGGCTGACCGACATCGTTGATATGGCCGCGATTCAGAAAGCGGGTCTGAAACTGGGTGTGGATCCTCTCGGCGGTTCCGGTATCGAATACTGGAAGCGTATCGCAGAGCATTACAAACTGGATCTGACGCTGGTGAACGATGAAGTCGATCAGACTTTCCGCTTCATGCATCTCGACCACGACGGTGTGATCCGCATGGACTGCTCGTCTGAATCCGCGATGGCCGGTTTGCTGGCGCTGCGTGATAAATTCGATCTGGCTTTCGCTAACGACCCGGATTATGACCGCCACGGTATCGTGACGCCTGCAGGTCTGATGAACCCGAACCATTATCTGGCGGTGGCGATTCAGTATCTGTTCCAGCACCGTCCGCAATGGGGCAAAGACGTCGCCGTCGGCAAAACGCTGGTATCCAGCGCGATGATCGACCGCGTTGTTGAAGACTTAGGCCGTAAACTGGTCGAAGTCCCGGTTGGTTTCAAATGGTTTGTGGATGGTCTGTTTGACGGCAGCTTCGGTTTTGGTGGCGAAGAAAGCGCAGGGGCTTCTTTCCTGCGTTTCAATGGCACGCCGTGGTCCACCGACAAAGACGGGATCATCATGTGCCTGCTGGCGGCAGAAATTACGGCCGTGACCGGTAAAAACCCGCAGGAACATTACAACGAACTGGCCGCCCGTTTTGGCGCACCAAGCTACAACCGTATTCAGGCGCCTGCGACTCACGCACAGAAAGCCGCGTTGTCCAAACTTTCCCCTGAACAGGTCAAAGCCGACACGCTGGCCGGTGACCCGATCACCGCCCGTCTGACAAACGCGCCCGGTAACGGCGCGTCTATCGGCGGTCTGAAAGTGATGACCAAGAACGGCTGGTTCGCCGCACGTCCGTCCGGTACCGAAGAAGCGTACAAAATCTATTGTGAAAGCTTCCTCGGCGCAGAGCACCGTGAACAAATCGAGAAAGAAGCCGTGGAAATCGTCAGCAAAGTCCTCGCCGACGCTAAATAACACCGTTTCTTAACTGCATCAAAAAGCGCTGATTATTCAGCGCTTTTTTTTTGCTCAAAATTTTGATGTAAAAAAGATATATCTAAATGCACATTCAGACTTGCCAGATCCTGAAATCCGATCTAGTTTAGATATATCGAAATAATTCGATATATCTAAATAGGACATCAACGATGTTTAGCAAAATGTTTGAAGGCCGCCATCGCGGTCACGGTAGCAAAGAAGAAGGGCGTCGCGGTCATTGCCGCCATGAGTCATCTTTTGACGGTCAGAACGGGGATCACAGCGAGCGTCATGCGCTGCGCCGGGACGGTCGTCATCGTGGTGAAGAACGCGGCGAAGGGCGTCGTGGTGAAAGAGGTGAAGGTCGCGGGCGCGGTGAAGGCCGTCGCGGAGATCGCGGTGCGCATCGTCTGTTCGAGCACGGTGATTTACGCCGCGTGCTGCTGGCGCTGGTGGCGAAAAAACCGAGTCACGGTTATGAGCTGATCAAAGCGATTGAAGAAGCGTCTTCCGGCCTGTACGTGCCCAGCCCTGGCGTGATTTACCCGACGCTGACACTGCTCGAAGAACAGGATTTCCTCGAGGCCGTCGCGACCGGCAATGGCCGCAAAAGCTACCAGATTACCGAAGCCGGGAAAACGGAACTGGCGCAACATCAGGCCGCTGTCGATGTGATTTTCGCCCGTCTGGCCGGAGCTTCCCGCCCGCGTGGCAATAATCTGGCAGAAGGGATCCATGAAACCATGCAACGTTTGAAACACGCCCTGCGCGGAAACATGATGCGTGCTGATATTACGCCGGAGCAGGTGGTGCGTGTGAACGCAATTTTGCAGCAGGCCGCCGGCGATATTGAAGCCGCTTTTGCGGATGAAAAGCCCGACACTGACGCACCAGTTGCCCCTAAGGCATAAAGCGATAACCCACACCGGTTTCCGTCAGCAGATGACGTGGACGGGTGGCATCGGCCTCCAGTTTCTGGCGCAAATGCCCCATGTAGATGCGCAGATAATGGCTGTGTTCGACGTAATTAGGGCCCCAGACGTGGCTCAGTAACTGACGCTGAGTAATGACTTTGCCGCTGTTTGCCAGCAGTTCGGCCAGCAGGCGAAACTCAATCGGCGTCAGATGACAATCTTCGCCACTGCGCTGTACGCGGCGGTTGATCAAATCCACCGTAACGTCAGCAAAGGTAATCAGCGGGCTTTCCTGTGAATTGCCCGCGTGACGACGCAGCGCCACACGCACGCGCGCCAGCAGTTCACCGACGCCAAACGGCTTGGTGAGAAAATCATCGGCACCGGCATCCAGCGCCGCAATCTTATCTTCCTCGCGGGTACGGGCCGACAACACAATAATCGGGATGGCGCTCCAGTGGCGCAAATCCCGGATGTAGGTCAGGCCGTCGCCGTCAGGCAAACCGAGATCCAGAATAACCAGATCCGGTTTCCGGGTGCCGGCCTCAATCAGCCCGCGTTGCAGCGTTTCACTTTCAAATACCCGCAATCCTTCCGCCTCAAGCGCCGTGCGCAAAAAGCGGCGGATTTCTTTCTCGTCTTCCACAATTAAAATATTTATCGGGGATGCGCTCACGTTGCCTCGTCGATGTCAGTGTCCATATCCGTTTCCATCTCAGGCAGTGCTTCCAGCGGAAGCCTGAAGCGGAAACGCGCGCCGCCGTCCGGGCCATTTTCAGCCCAAATCCGTCCGTCGTGTACTTCAATAATGGCACGACAAATCGCTAATCCCAAACCCACGCCCGGAATGGCGGATTCTTTATTGCCGCGCGCGAATTTCTCGAAAATCGCATGTTCCGCGCCTTCCGGAATTCCCGGCCCGTTATCCCAGACTTCGATTTCCAGCCAGTCGCCAAGTGGCAAGGCTTTGATGCCAATAGTTGCGCCGACACCGGCATATTTATGGGCATTTTCCAGCAGATTGATCAGCACCCGTTCGATCAGACTGGCATCGCAATTCACCAGCACCATTTCGGCGGGCAAATCGATTTTAATCGTATCGTAGGCCAATACCGGTTCCAGCATCCGCAGGGCGCTGCCGGTGATTTCTTCCACCGACTGCCACTCTTTGCGCAGATTAAAACCGCCGGACTGAATACGCGCCATATCCAGCAAATTATTCACCAGCCGCGTAGTGCTCAAAACCTGCTGGCGGATCTGGCTGGCCTGTGGCGCATGTTTCGAGCCTTCGGACGCCAGATCTAGCGTCAGGATTTCCGCCTGTCCGAACAGAACGGTAAGCGGGGTACGTAAATCGTGGGAAAGCGCGGACAACAGCGAGTTGCGCAGTTGTTCACGCTCCGTTTCCAGACGCGATGATTCCGCACTGGCCGCCAGATGCAGGCGCTCAAGCGCGTTGGCGACAAGCACTGTAAACGTCTGCAAAAGCCGCTGTTGTTCCGGCACCAGAAGCTGACGGATATTCGGTGGCTCAACCGCCAGCAACCCGCGCGATTCGCCCGAGGCCACCAGCGGCAGAAGCTGATACGGCACGCCGGGCAGGGTATCGGTCCCGGCACCGGCGGGCAGTTTTTTATCAAAACTCCAGCGGGCGATGGCGTCGTCCACCACAATCGAGGTGACTTCACCGGCGGGTTGCACCAGTTCACCGTTTTCATTGGGCAGCAAAATGGCCGTTTTGGCATTCAGGCTGGAGGAAATAAAGTGGCGGCTGGTTTGCGCGACGGCTTCCGGCGTCAGCGACTGGCTCAGCCCTTTGGACATTTCATAAAGATGCTGCGCGCGCTTTTCACGATGACGGGCGATGCGCGCCTGATACCGCACACCGGCGGTGAGATTCCCGATCAAAATCCCGACGATCAGCATGACGCCGAACGTCACCAGATATTGCGCGTCCGTGACCGCAAGTGATCCGCGCGGCTGGACGAAAAACAGATCAAAACTGACAACGTTGATCACAGCCGCCAGCACTGACGGCCAGCGGCCATAAAACAGCGCCACAATGACCACGCCGAGCAGATACACCATCACCAGGTTGGCCTGATCGAACGCGGGCACCAGCCATTGTGAAAGCACCGTGATCACCGCACACAGGGCGACGGCCAGCGAACATCCACGGATCTGGCGGCTGAAACGTTCAACGAAAGTCCGGGGATCTTGTTCTTTTCGGGCTGAACTGGCGGGAGTATCTTCCAGACCGACGACAATCAGATCCAGATCCGGGCCGATGTCGGCCAGCTTATCGGCAAAACTGGTGCTGAACCGCCGGCGTTTTTCCCGGCGACGGCCAATCATGATCTTGCCCAGACGATGTTCGCGGGCGTAACGCAAAATCGCCTGTTCTTCCTGCGGATCGGACAGTGTGGCGGTTTCTGCGCCGAGCTCCTGCGCCAGTTTCAGTGAATGCAAAATCGCCCGGCGCTGACTTTCCGGCAAACGGTGCAGACGCGGCGTTTCGACATACACCGCGTGCCACACGCAGCCCAGACGCGCCGCCATTCTTGAGGCCACGCGGACTAATTTCTCATTGCCTCCGCCATGACCGATGCATAACAGCAGCGCATCGCGGGTATGCCAGACGCGGCTGACGCCCTGATCGTCGCGGTATTCCCGCATCTGATCGTCCACACGGTCGGCGGTGCGGCGCAGGGAAAGCTCGCGCAGGGCGATCAGATTGCCTTTGCGGAAGAAGTGCTCGATGGCGCGTTCGGCCTGACCGGGGATATAAACTTTGCCTTCTTTCAGGCGCTGACGCAGGGAGTCGGGAGGTAAATCCACCAGCACCACTTCGCTGGCGTCATCAAATAAACGGTCGGGCACCGTTTCACGAATAATAATCCCGGTCACGCCGCTGACCACATCGTTCAGGCTTTCCAGATGCTGAACGTTCACCGTGGTAAATACGTCGATACCGGCATCGAGAAGTTCTTCGACATCCTGCCAGCGTTTGGGGTGGCGTGAACCGGCGGCGTTACTGTGCGCCAGTTCATCCATCAGGATCAGAGCAGGGCGGCGGGCCAGCGCGGCGTCGAGGTCAAATTCATAAACCTGACGGCCACGGTGGTGAATGCGTTTAGGCGGGAGCTGTGACAGGCCGGGCAGCAGCATTTGTGTTTCCTGCCGCCCGTGGGTTTCCACCACGCCCACCAGCACGTCGAGGCCGGTGGCGCGCAGACGCTGTGCTTCCTGCAACATGGCGTAGGTTTTCCCGACGCCCGCACAGGCGCCGAAAAAGACTTTCAGTTGCCCGCGCGGCTTCTCATTGGCAAGTGCTAATAAGCTGTCGGGGTTCGGGCGGTTATCCTCAGTGGTCATAGCTTCCTTAATTAATTTGCTTTCAGCTCATCCAGCGCCCGGTTGAGGCCAAGCACGTTCACCACGTCCGGCCCCAGAAAACCAATCAGCGGGGATGATGTATTATCATCAATTAATTTATTCACTTGCGCCAGTGGCAGCCCGCGCGCGGCGGCAATTCGCGGTGCCTGCCATTGCGCGGCTTCAACGGAAATTTGCGGATCCAGCCCGCTGCCGCTGGCGGTCACCAGATCGACCGGCACCGCCGCCGGGCTTTGCGGATTGGCTTTACGCAGCGCTGCCACGCGGTCTTTTACCGCCTGATCCAGCGCCGGGTTACTGGCGGCCAGATTACTGCCGCCGGACGCCATCGCGTTATAGGGTGAATCCGACGTCACGGACGGGCGGCCCCAGAAGTAATCATTGCGGGTGAAATTCTGGCCGATAAGCGCGGAACCCACGAGTTTATTGCTGCCGTCCTCGATGAGCGAGCCCATCGCCTGCGGACGAAATACCAGCTCAGAAACGCCGGTGGTCAGCAGCGGGTAGGCCACACCGGTGGCCAGCGTCAGCAGAACGGTCATCACCAGAGCAGGGCGGACATAAGCAGTACGGGTTACAGACATCATAGTTTCCTCAGACAGTTAACGTAAACTTCAGCTCAGGTGCAAAACAGTCAAAATCATGTCAATCAGCTTGATGCCGACAAATGGCACCAGCAGGCCGCCCACGCCATAAATCCACAGGTTACGGCGCAACAGCGAGGCGGCGCTCATGGCTTTATAGCTCACGCCTTTCAGCGCCAGCGGGATCAGGAACACAATCACCAGGGCGTTGAAAATAACCGCGGACATAATGGCCGACGACGGTGACGTCAGGTGCATCACGTTCAGCGCGTTCAGTTGCGGATACGTTGCCGCAAAGGCCGCCGGGATAATCGCGAAGTATTTTGCGACGTCGTTGGCGATACTGAACGTGGTCAGCGAACCGCGCGTCATCAGCATTTGTTTGCCGATGTGTACCACTTCAATCAGCTTGGTCGGGTTGGAATCCAGATCCACCATGTTCCCGGCTTCTTTCGCGGCTTGCGTACCGGAGTTCATGGCCACCGCCACGTCAGCCTGCGCCAGCGCCGGGGCGTCATTGGTGCCGTCGCCGGTCATCGCGACCAGACGGCCTTCCGACTGATACTGGCGGATCAGCGCCAGTTTGGCTTCCGGCGTGGCTTCAGCCAGGAAATCATCCACGCCCGCTTCGGCGGCAATCGCGGCGGCGGTCAGACGGTTATCCCCGGTGATCATCACCGTTTTGATGCCCATCTTGCGCAGCTCGGCGAAACGTTCCTTGATGCCGCCTTTGACGATATCTTTCAGCTCGACCACGCCCAGCACTTTCGCGCCTTCCGCGACCACCAGCGGCGTACCGCCTTTACGCGCCACGGTTTCCACCAGCCCGTCGACCGCTTTCGGGAACGTGCCGCCGTTGGATTCCACATGACGACGAATGGCGTCTACCGCACCTTTACGGATATTGCGGTCGCCGACGTTCACGCCGCTCATGCGGGTTTGCGCAGAGAACGGTACAAAGGTGGCGTTCAGCGAATGGATATCGCGTTCGCGCAGATTAAAGCGTTGTTTTGCCAGCACCACGATACTGCGGCCTTCCGGCGTTTCATCGGCCAGCGACGATAACTGCGCGGCATCGGCCAGTTCCTGTTCCGTCACCTGAGGGGCGGGCAGGAACTGCGATGCCTGGCGGTTACCCAGCGTGATGGTGCCGGTTTTATCCAGCAGCAGCACATCTACGTCACCGGCGGCTTCCACCGCACGGCCACTGGTGGCTATGACATTGGCTTCCAGCATGCGGCTCATCCCCGCCACGCCGATGGCCGACAGCAAACCGCCGATGGTGGTCGGGATCAGACAAACCAGCAGCGCAACCAGAACGGTGACGGTCACCGGAATGCCCGCGTGGCTGGCGTCGACGCTAAACAGCGAGAACGGATACAGCGTCGCGGTCGCCAGCACGAAAACCAGCGTCAGCGCGACCAGCAAAATGGTCAGCGCCACTTCGTTTGGCGTCTTGCGACGTTTCGCGCCTTCAACCATGGCAATCATGCGATCCAGGAACGTATCGCCGGGGTTCGCCGAACACTCGACCACCAGCCAGTCGGACAGCACGCGTGTCCCGCCGGTGACGGAAGAAAAGTCACCGCCGGATTCGCGGATCACCGGTGCGGATTCACCGGTAATCGCGCTTTCGTCCACCGACGCGCCGCCTATCAGCACTTCGCCGTCGCACGGTACGGTGTCACCGGCTTCGATCAGCACATAATCGCCTTTTCGCAGGCTGTCAGCGGCGACTTTGATCACCGGTGATTCCGGGCGCGGTTCGTAAATCTTCTTCGCCCAGCTGGTTTTCTGCACGCCTTTCAGGCTCTGCGCCTGCGCTTTACTGCGGCCTTCCGCCAGTGCTTCGGCGAAGTTGGCAAACAGCACGGTGAACCACAGCCACAGCGACACGCTGCCGGTAAAAGCGGCGCTGCCGTCGGTATGGTGCGACAGAATCGCCAGCCAGATAATCGTGGTCAGAATACTGCCCAGATACACCACGAACATCACCGGGTTGCGCCACTGAACGCGCGGATCCAGCTTTTTCACCGCATCCAGCAGGGCGGTGCGGATCAGTTGAGGTTCAAATAATGCACGTTGTTTACGGCTCATTTTATTAATCTCTATATTCATTAATTCAACGAATTACGCAGCATTACTGTGCTGACCAAACCTGCAAATGTTCCGCGACCGGTCCCAGCGCCAGCGCCGGAATAAAGGTCAGCGCACCGACTAACAGCACGGTCCCGACCAGCAGGCCGATAAACAGCGGGCCGGACGTCGGCAGTGTGCCGTTACCGGCTTTCTGACGTTTTTTCGCCACCAGCGAACCGGCGATAGCCAGAACCGGAAGGATCACGCCGAAGCGTCCGAAGAACATGCACACCGCGAACAACAGGTTGTAGAACGGTGTATTGACGCTCAGCCCGGCAAACGCACTGCCGTTGTTATTGGCGGCGGAGGACACGGCGTAAAGCACTTCGCTGAAACCGTGTGCGCCCGGATTGAGAATGCCCGCGCGACCTGCATCGGTAACCAGTGCCAGCGCGGTGCCGAGCAGCACCAGCGTCGGTGTCACCAGGATCGCCAGCGCGGTCATTTTCATGTCGTAAACGTCGATTTTCTTCCCGAGATATTCCGGGGTCCGGCCAATCATCAGCCCGGCGATAAACACCGTCAGCAGAACGAACAGCAGCATGCCGTACAGGCCGGAACCGACACCACCGAACACCACTTCACCGATTTGCATCAGCCACATGGGGATCAGACCGCCCAGCGCGGTAAAGGAATCGTGCATGGCGTTGACCGCGCCGCAGGAGGCCGCCGTCGTGACCACCGAGTACATCGCCGACGCCAGAATGCCGAAGCGGCTTTCCTTACCTTCCATATTGATGTTGCTGGTCGCACCCAGTGCGGTGAAGTGCGGGTTGCCTTGCAGTTCGGCGTACATCACCACAACTACTGACACCACGAAAATCACCGACATCGCCCAGACCAGCGCGTTGCCCTGACGGTTGTCACCGACCACTCGACCAAAAGCAAAGCACAGCGCGCACGGGATAATGAAAATCGCCAGCATCTGCACCATGTTGGTCAGCGCCGTCGGGTTCTCAAACGGATGCGCGGAGTTCGCACCGAAGAAACCGCCGCCGTTGGTCCCCAGCATTTTGATGGCTTCCTGAGACGCGACCGGCCCCATTGGCAGCGTCTGCTGCAAGCCTTCCAGCGTGGTGATGTGCTGATACGCTTCGAAGTTTTGAATCACGCCCTGACTGACGAAGAACAGCGCCAGCAGGAAAGACACCGGCAGCAGCAGATAGATTGTGATGCGCCACAAATCCGTCCAGGCGTTACCGATGGTTTGCGCGGAAGGGCGTGCAAAAGCGCGGATCAGCGCAAAGGCAACGGCGATACCCGTGGCGGCAGAAAGGAAGTTTTGCACCGTTAAACCGACCATCTGGCTGAGATAGCTCAGCGTATTTTCGCCGCTGTACGCCTGCCAGTTGGTGTTGGTCACGAAGCTGACCGATGTGTTAAACGCCAGATCCCAGGACATCCCGCCAAAATGCTGCGGGTTCATCGGTAACACGCCCTGCGCCATCAGCATGGCGGTCAGGACAATAATTCCCAGAATGTTAAATACCATGATCGCCAGCGCGTACTGCCACCAGTTCATCTCAGCCTCGCGGCTGCCGGAAGTGCGTAATACGCCGTATTCGATGCGCTGTAAAAATGCGCCGGGCTGTCCTTCAATCAGTTGAGCAATAAAATTACCCAGTGGTTTTGCCAGCAGCAAAAGCACCAGCATAAAACTGGCAATCATTAAGAATCCGGTTGCGGCCATTTAAAAATCCTCCGCATTCAGCAGGGCATAAACCAGATAGCCGAGCAGCAGGAGAACCAGCAATGCGCCGCAGATTACGCCAACAGTCACAATCCACCTCCACAGGTGTGTTTTTATGTTGGGAGCAGAATATGAAAAGGCGGGAAAAGATCCTGAAAAGAAACAGCATTGCGGTGTAAAAAAAGTATAAAAATGCGCAAATAAAAAACCATTAAGAAACTTAAATTGCGTATTTATTTAACTGTTCTGTAACCTAATTACAGCGATAGCCAGGAATTGGCGAAAATTTACACTTCTAAGTGGTCAGATGAGTAGTAAAATTTCACCGGTTGCAGTAAAATTTTTCACAACTTCCAGTTTCCGAAAAATTGCACAGGAGCAACGCTATGTCTGATAAGTCCACTATGACTGACTATACGCCGTACACCATGACCCGCATTCTGGCTCGACGCGCTTTTGTGCTGGCCGCCGGAGTCCTGGCTCTGCCGGTCATGCTTTTCCGTTCAGACCGTGCCCGTTTTTACAGCTATTTACACCGTGTGTGGATGAAAACCAGCGACAAACCGGTCTGGCTCAGCCACGCTGAAATGGCGACACAAGATTTTTATTAATTTAGCTCCCTCCCCTGCGAAGGGAGGGTTGGGGTGGGGTATTAAGGTCAAAATCAAGTTTTGAAGTTTACTTAAGCCGTTGCTCGGTCTGCTAAACCCCCTCCCAACCTCCCCCTTCGCAGGGGAGGAGCCAAAAACCCCGTTTCCCAAACGGGGTTTTTTATTGTCTTTTTTAGAAAACCTGTACAACATTATTTTTATGTATAACTTATACTGAGTCATACACGGGAGTGATGAATCGCTGACACCCCCGATTTTTCAATCTGCGTGAGGAGCTGACAATGACGAAAACGATTCCTATTGGCATCAGCGCATGCCTGCTGGGTGACAAAGTTCGCTTCGATGGCGGCCATAAGCGTTTTGCATTCGCGGTGGAACAACTGGCACCTTACGTTCGTTTCGAACCGATTTGCCCGGAAATGGCGATCGGCCTGCCGACGCCGCGTCCGGCGCTGCGGCTGGTCAGAATGGACGAGGGTGTCGCGATGCGTTTCAGTAATGACGAAACCATTGATATCACCGAGAAAATGCAGAGCTACGCCGAAAAACGCGTCGCGCCGCTGACACAACTTTGTGGCTACATTGTCTGCGCAAAATCCCCAAGCTGTGGCATGGAGCGCGTGCGGGTTTACAGCGCTAACGGTAAAGACGCGAAGAAAAGCGGTGTCGGCATTTATACCGCTGAACTGATGAAACAGCATCCGTGGCTGCCAGTGGAAGAGGACGGGCGCCTTAACGATCCTATTCTGCGTGAGAATTTTGTTGAGCGCGTATTCACGTTGTACGAGCTGAACCAGTTGCGCGAAAGCGGCCTGACGCGCGGCAAACTGATGGCGTTCCACAGCCGCTACAAACTGACTTTACTGGCGCATTCTCAACCTGAATACCGCGAACTTGGGCGCTTTGTCGCCGCAATGGCCGATTGGGCGTCGCTGGAAGATTACTTCACCGAATACCGTCAGCGGCTGATGAACCTGCTCAATCACAAAGCCACCCGCCGCAATCACACGAATGTGCTGATGCACGTTCAGGGCTATTTCCGTAAACAGCTTAATTCTACGCAGCGCCAGGAACTGGCCGGACTGATCGACCGCTACCGCCAGGGAATGCAGCCGCTGCTGGCACCGATCACCTTACTGAAGCATTACATGTCGGAATATCCGGACGCTTATCTCGCAGAGCAACGTTACTTCGAGCCTTATCCGGAAGCCCTGCGCTTGCGCTACGGCCATTAAAGGGAGAAATATGACCACTCATCTAGTCTGGTTTCGCAACGACCTGCGTATGACCGACAACCGTGCCTTGCACGCTGCCTGTGAAGACCCCAAAGCGCGTGTGATTGCCGTCTTTATTGCCACGCCGGAGCAGTGGAAACAACACGAGATGGCACCGCGTCAGGCGACGTTTATCTACCGGCACCTTCAGGTATTGCAACATTCCCTGACGGAGCGTGGCATCGAACTGTATTACCATCAGTGCGATGATTTCGCGGCCAGCGTGAACTGGCTAAAAGATTTCTGTGCGAGCGCAAAGGTCGATGCGCTGTTTTACAACAAACAGTATGAAATCAACGAACGTCAGCGCGATGCGGCGTTGGAAAAAGCGGTCAGCGCGGACGTGCTTTGCCATGCATTTGACGACAGCCTGTTATTGCCACCGGGTTCTGTCACCACCGGCAACAACGAGATGTACAAGGTTTACACGCCATTCCGTCGTGCATTTTTGACACGGCTGACGGAGTCGGACAGCCGCTCGCTGCCCGCGCCGCCGGCACGTGAAAACGCCGGAAAAACGGTGATGCACAAACTGATGCCGTTTGATTATCCGCTGGCGGATATCGGGGATGATTTTGCCATCGGCGAGGAAGCTGCCCGCAATCAGTTGCGCAGTTTTTGCCGCGAGCAGGTAAAGGATTATCTCGAACAACGTGATTTACCGGCTGTCGATGGCACCAGTTCGCTGTCGCCGTATCTGGCGATTGGCGTGCTTTCGCCGCGTCAGTGCTTTAACCGTCTGCGTACAGAATGCCCGGACGTGCTGGAAAAAACCGACGGGGGCGCGTTTGGCTGGCTGAACGAACTGGTCTGGCGCGAGTTTTACCGCCATCTGATCGTCGCCTGGCCGAAACTCTGCAAGCATCAGCCTTTCATTGAATGGACTGACAATGTGCGCTGGCGGCACGCACCCGACGAATTACAGGCCTGGAAAGACGGCAAAACCGGTTATCCGATTGTGGATGCCGCGATGCGTCAGCTTAATTCCACCGGCTGGATGCACAACCGCCTGCGGATGATCGTCGCCAGTTTTCTGGTGAAAGATTTACTGATCAACTGGCGCGAAGGTGAACGCTACTTTATGTCGCAGTTGCTCGACGGCGATCTGGCCGCCAACAACGGCGGCTGGCAGTGGGGCGCCTCCACCGGCACCGACGCCGCGCCGTATTTCCGCATCTTCAACCCGACCACGCAGGGCGAACGATTTGATAAAGCCGGACGCTTCATCAAAACCTGGGTGCCGGAACTGGCGGATGTGCCGGAACGAGACATTCATCAACCGCATAGCTGGGCTGAAAAACAGCGTCGCGTGCTAGACTACCCGGTGCCTGTCATTGACCACGCCCGTGCGCGTAAAGATACGCTCGCGGCCTTCGAGGCGGCAAAAAACCGGTCTGAATGACCTTGCACTCACCACGACAAGGAGCGATGTGATGAAAAAGTATCTGCTGGCGCTGATGATTGGCTGCTGGATAAACCCGGCGGCGGCGGGCTTTGATGTCATCGCTCTCGGGGTGAACGGCGGCGTCGAAGAAGGCAATCTGACGTCCTATCTGGTGCGCAGCGACGACCAAAAACTGTATCTCGGGCTGGATGCCGGGTCAGTTTTGCCGGGTATCCGTAAGGCGCTGGAGAAAGGCAATTTCCCGGACGTCACGACAGAAAATGCCGCGCCGCTCACGCCGCAAGGCGCTGTTTTCCGTGATCTGATTGGCGGTTATTTTATCAGCCACGGCCACCTCGACCATCTGGCCGGGCTGATTATCAGCTCGCCCGAAGACACTAAAAAACCGATTTACGGCACGGCTGATACGATCGGCACGTTGCGCCAGCATTACTTCAATGGCCGCGTCTGGCCGAATTTCACCGATACCGGCAGCGGTCTGCGTATCGGCACGTATCGCCTGAATCAGCAACGTCCGGATCAACGCTTTTCGCTGGGGCTGACAGGCCTCGACGGGCGCATCTTCCCGCTCAGCCACGGCGGCACGCCCTCGAGCATGA
Source organism: Rahnella sp. PCH160 (assembly GCF_047784855.1). Taxonomy (NCBI): domain Bacteria; kingdom Pseudomonadati; phylum Pseudomonadota; class Gammaproteobacteria; order Enterobacterales; family Yersiniaceae; genus Rahnella; species Rahnella sp. PCH160. The sequence continues at coordinate 4,485,393 of NZ_JBLOGT010000001.1, read as the reverse complement.
TTCTGGTCAGCCGAAACAAAGCGTCTTTTGCCTTCTTTGGTGACACCGGCCCGGACGAAGTGGAGAAATCGAAAAACCTCGACGCCACCTGGCGCGTGCTCGGTGAAGAGATTAAAGCCAAACGCCTGAAAGGGATCATCATCGAAACGTCGTATCCCGACGGTGTGCCGGACAGTAAACTTTTCGGGCACCTGACGCCCGACTGGTTGCTGAAAGAACTCGCGCAGTTGCAACAATACGCCGGTGGTGAAGGCTCACTGAACGGGCTGACGGTGGTTATCAGTCATGTCAAACCGAGCCTGAAAGCCGGAGCCGATCCCGAAAAAGAGATCATGGGGCAACTTGAGAAAGGCAATAATCTGGGCGTGAAGTTTATCCGGATGCAACAGGGTGACAGGCTGACGCTGGACTGAATACGTTGAAGAAAGAGGGAAACGGCCGTTTCCCTCTGAGATATTTCGTGTTAATCCACCAGCGGGCTCAGCGCCTGCAACAGCGGATCTAAATGGGTATTCATTTTCTGATAAACGTCGGCGAAGATTTGCATGAATAAATCATTTTTTGCGCCACAGCCGGAAATGATCAGCCTTTTGAACGGTACACCCAGTTCGTCCGACATCTTATCCATATGATTTTTTCATGGTAAACGCGATGCCTTCGAGCATGGAGCGGTACATGTGTGCACGGGTATGCGTTCGTTTCAGTCCGTTGAAAAGTGAGGAAACCAGAATAACAATCCGGCAGTTCCCGTCATTGATTTTGAGCAGGACTGACGTTGTCGTATATTATCTGCTGCATTCGCCATGACAGATAAGTGAAACTCCATGAACAATTTCCAGCTTGAAAAGCTGATTAACCAGAAACTGGATATCAGCAACTACAAAGATTATGCGCCGAACGGTTTGCAGGTCGAAGGCCGCAGCAATGTGCAGCGCATCGTGACCGGTGTGACGGCTTCACAGGATCTGCTGGATGCCGCCATCGCTGTTGAAGCCGATGCGATTCTGGTTCACCACGGTTATTTCTGGAAAGACGAACCGGCCGAAATTCGCGGCATGAAACGCAACCGTCTTAAAACGTTGCTGGCGACTGACACCAATATGTACGCCTATCATTTGCCGCTCGACGGCCATGCAGAGCTGGGCAATAACGCGCAGCTGGCGAAACTGTTTGGCATTACCGTGCAGGGTGAAATTGCTTTGTTGCTGCCGTATGGCGAGCTTGAAACGCCACTGAGCGGTGATGCATTCCGCCAGCGTATTGAGAAAGTGCTGGACCGTAATGTGCTGCACAGTGCGCAAAATGCACCGGCGGAAATCCGTCGTGTGGCGTGGTGTTCAGGCGGCGGTCAGGGCTACATTCAGAAAGCGGCAGAATTTGGCGTGGATGCATTTATCAGCGGTGAAGTTTCTGAGCAAACCATTCACATCGCCCGCGAAATGGGGCTGCATTTCTTCGCCGCAGGCCATCACGCCACAGAACGTTATGGCGTGAAAGCGCTGGGTGAATGGCTGGCGGCCGAACACGGGTTGGATGTCATGTTCATCGACATCGACAACCCGGCTTAATTTTTCTTTTCGGCTGTTTCTTCGGTAATACTATTTTCTGAAACGCTGTCTTCCAGCAACGTAAACGCCCGCTGTAATCCGGTATCCACTTCAGGGTCTGCGCCCTGCGGTGGATATTTGCTTTCCTCTTCGTCTTCCACGAAATCTTCGTCTGTCTCTTCGGTAGCCGGTTCCACCACGTTTTCGGGGGCGGGCATGGTGTCCTGAATCATCTGTTCGTCAAACGCCGGATTCAGCGCCGGTGACAGCGGTGAACTGCTCAGGCTGTCCGGCATCGCGATGTGCGGAACGGGCGCATCGACTGCCATTTGCGTTTCTTCTTCTTTTTTCGACGTTCGGCTTAACGCCACAATGCCTGCGCCGCACAGCGCAAAGAACGCATACAGAATATTGCCGCCCAGCGGCTGAATCAGTGCGCCCACCGCCAGCGGCCCGATACAGGCCCCGACGCCAAACGCCATCAGCAAACAGGCAGAAAGCGAAACGCGGCGTTCCGGTTCAATCATGTCATTCGCCAGCGCGACCACCAGCGGATACAGCGTGAACTGCATCAGGCTGACGACAAAACCGATGCCGAGCAGCAGCGGGAAAGAGAGATGGCTGAATAACGCCAGCGGCAGCGCCGTCAGCGCCAGCAGGATGGCGTTAATGCGCATCAGCATATTGCGGTTATAGCGGTCCGACAGCCAGCTTAGGGGGAACTGCGCCAGCAGCCCGGCGAAAATCGCCAGCGCCATAAACAAACCGGTTTGCTGCGTAGTGAGCGATTGCTGACTGGTGTAAATCGGTGCCATACCGTAGAACGACCCGACCACCATGCCGATGACCAGCGTGATCGCCAGCACTTTGGGAATGGCGCGGATGAAGAATTTCAGCTCCATCGGTGCCGGAGACATATGGCTGACGTTGGTGCGGGTAGTCAGCGCAATCGGCACCAGACACAGCGCAAAACACAGTGCGATGACGATGAGCGTGCTGACGCCTAAATCGCTGTTGAGCATCAGGACGACCTGGCCGAGCGACATCCCGAGATACGACGCCACCATATAAAAGCCGAAAACCACGCCGCGCTGGTTCGCTTCGGCCTGATCGTTGAGCCAGCTTTCCAGCACCATATATTGCACCATCATGCACAGACCGATGATCAGGCGCAGCACCACCCAGACCGGGATAATGTCGGTCAGGCCGTGACCGAGTACGGCGGCGGTGATAATCCCGGAACAGGACACGTAGGCGCGGATATGCCCGACGCGGGCGATCAGGATATGGCCGACTTTGCCGCCAATCACCAGCCCGATGTAGTTAGCCGCAATGATGGCACCGATCATCGTGCCGCTGACGTTAATCGCCGACAGCCGCAGTGAAATGTAGGTGGTGAGCAGGCCGGAACCCAACAGCATCAGTAAAGTGGTGGTGTAGAGCGGAAAAAATAAGGCCAGTGGCTTTTTCACGACGTCTCCCTTTTTTGTGACGAAAGCGTTATCCAAACGCTAAAAAAAACAGCAACGCTTCTGAGAGTAGCAGTTGAAAGCGGCGGGGGAAACCCTGGCGGCCGGAAAGCACGGGCGGACAGGTTGACATGTCCGGTTGGTTTCACGCATAACAGAGAGTAAGTTTCGATTCATTGAGTTGCTGAATAACCTGATGATCCACAACCTTTCTTTAAGGAGTGTCTGAGTGCAACGAGCACGATGTTATCTGCTGGGTGAACGCGCGGTAGTGCTGGAGCTGGAGCCGCCGGTCTCGCTGGCGAGTCAGCAACGGATCTGGGGGCTGGCCCAGCGTTTACAGGATCGTGCGGCCTATCCCGGCGTCCGTGAAGTTATTCCCGGTATGAATAATTTGACCGTTCTCCTGACTGCGGCTCAGAGTTCTGCGCTGGACGCGATTGAGCGCCTGCAAACCTGGTGGGAAGAGAGTGAGGCCATCGTGCCTCAATCGCGGTTAATTGAAATTCCGGTGATTTATGGCGGCGAGCACGGGCCGGATCTCGGGAATGTGGCGCGCCATGCCGGTATGACCGTGCGTGACGTGGTGGCATTACACTCCGGCATTGATTACACGGTGTATTTTCTCGGTTTCCAGCCCGGCTTCCCGTATCTGGGCGGATTGCCGGATAAGCTGGCGACGCCCCGCCACGGGGAGCCGCGTCTTTCGGTGCCTGCCGGTTCCGTCGGTATTGGTGGCAGTCAGACCGGTATTTATCCGTTGTCCACGCCGGGTGGCTGGCAGCTCATCGGCCAGACAACGCTCGCCATGTTTGACCCGCTGCGGGAACAGCCGACGCTGCTGCTGCCGGGTGACAGCGTCCGCTTTGTGCCACAAAAGGAGGGCGTATGCTGAAGGTTTTACGCGCAGGCATGTTTACCACGGTTCAGGATCTGGGCCGCAACGGTTATCGCCATCAGGGCGTCAGCCAGTCGGGTGCGCTCGATACCCCCGCGCTGCGGATTGCCAATCTGCTGGTCGGTAACGATGAAAATGCCGCCGGGCTGGAAATCACGCTCGGGCAGTTCAGCGCGAAATTCCACCGCGAAGGCTGGATGGCGCTGACCGGCGCAGGTTGCCATGCTCAGCTTGATGGCAAAGAAATCTGGACCGGCTGGCGCTATGCCGTCAGGCCGGGGCAAGTGCTTACGCTTAAAATGCCGACGCGCGGAATGCGCAGTTATCTGGCGGTGTCCGGCGGGATCGATGTGCCGGAAGTAATGGGCTCGCGCAGCACCGATCTGAAAGCAAAATTTGGCGGATTTAATGGCCGTCCGTTGCAGGACGGCGATGAACTGCCGACCGGCGAATCGTACAATCCGCCAGAGAAGTCCGGCGGGATTAAACAGCTGTTGTTCGGCAACCGTATCCGCGCCTTGCCGGGACCGGAATATCAGGAATTCAGCGCGCAATCTCGCGAAGAATTCTGGCGCGCCGCCTGGCAGCTCAGCCCGCAAAGTAATCGCATGGGCTATCGTCTGCACGGCCATGTGCTGAAACGCGAGACCGACCGCGAGTTGCCTTCCCACGGGCTGCTTCCCGGCGTGGTGCAGGTTCCGCACGGCGGCCAGCCGATTGTGCTGATGGCCGATGCGCAGACCACCGGCGGTTATCCGCGCATTGCCTGCGTAATCGAAGCTGATTTATACAATCTGGCGCAAATCCGCCTCGGCGAGCCCATTCACTTTGTGAAATGCACGCCAGAAGAAGCCCATAAAGCGCTGCACGAGCAATCACGTTTTATCGAACAGGTGAAATGGGGGCTGTATGATCGTTGATCTGAACGCGGATCTGGGCGAAGGCTGCGCCAACGACGAGGCGCTTTTGCAGCTCGTCAGTTCGGCAAATATTGCCTGCGGCTTTCATGCCGGAGACGCACAGACCATGCAGCAGTCTGTGCGCTGGGCGCTGAAATACGGCGTGGCGATTGGCGCGCACCCGAGCTTTCCGGATCGTGAAAACTTTGGCCGGACGGCCATGCAACTTCCGCCGGAAACCGTGTATGCGCAGGTGGTGTATCAGCTCGGCGCTTTAGGCGCGATCACCCGTGCCGAAGGCGGCAAAATGGTGCATGTGAAACCGCACGGCATGTTGTACAACCAGGCGGCAACCGATGCGTTACTGGCGGATGCCATCGCCCGCGCGGTGTATGACGTTGATCCGGCGCTTCACTTAGTCGGACTGGCAGGAAGTGAACTGATCCGCGCCGGTGAACGCCTCGGGTTGCAAACGCGGCAGGAAGTGTTTGCCGACCGGCGTTATCAGAGTAACGGTACGCTGGTGCCGCGCAGCCAGCCGGATGCGATGATTGAAAGCGATGAACTGGCGCTGGAGCAGACGCTGGCGATGGTGCGCGAACAGAAAGTGCTCAGCCGCGAAGGCGTCTGGGTTCCGGTACAGGCCGACTCCGTTTGCCTTCACGGTGATGGTGAGCACGCACTGACCTTCGCGCGCCGTCTGCGCGAAGCGTTTGGTGAGCAGGATATTCAGGTCAGCGCAGGCTGACTTCAGCAAAATCAGGGGAATAGCTATGCGTAAAGTCTTAGTCACCGGTATTGAGCCGTTCGAAGGCGAAAAAATCAATCCCTCATGGGAAGTGGTGAAGCTGTTAGGTGATATGGAATTGTCCGGGGCGAAGATTGTGGTGCGCCAGTTGCCGTGCGTGTTCGGCAAAGCCATTGATGCGCTGAATGCGGCTATTGATGAAGTCCAGCCGGAAATGGTGATTTGTGTCGGGCAGGCAGGCGGTCGCAGTGATTTCAGCATCGAACGCGTGGCGATAAACATTAACGATGCGCGTATTCCTGATAACGAAAACAATCAGCCGGTGGATGAGACGATTGTCGCCGACGGCCCTGCCGCGTATTTCTCCTCGCTGCCGATCAAAACCATTGTGAACGGGTTACGTGAATCCGGCATTCCGGCCTCTGTCTCGCAAACGGCGGGTACGTATGTGTGTAATCACATCATGTACGGCCTGCTGCATCGCCTTGCCCAGCCGTCGTGCAAAGTGGTGAAGGGCGGATTTATTCATATTCCTTATCTGCCGGAGCAGGCGTCGCATCACCCCGGCGCACCGAGCATGTCGGTTCACACGGTGCTGAATGCGCTCGAGCTGACGATCGCTATCGCGCTGCATACCGAGCAGGATTTGCGGATTGCCGAGGGTGCGACTCACTGATGCCTGAAGGTCCTGAAATTCGCCGCGCTGCCGATCTGCTGGCAGCGGCGGTCGTTAACAAACCGCTCACAGATGTCTGGTTTGCTTTTCCCAATTTAAAGCCATACCAGTCGGCATTGCGTGGCACCAAAATCACATCCATTGAAACGCGCGGAAAAGCGTTGCTGACGCACTTTTCTAACGGCCTGACGCTCTACAGCCACAACCAGCTTTATGGCGTCTGGCGGGTCATTCAGGCCGGTGAGACGCCGAAGGAAACCAGGCGTTCGCTGCGGGTAAAACTCGAAACCACCGACGCGGCGATCCTGCTGTACAGCGCGTCCGAGATCGGCATTTACGATTCGGCGGAAATAGAAAATCACCCGTTCCTGCAACGTATCGGGCCGGATGTGCTGGATGAAACCCTGACCGTCGCGCAGGTACGTGAGCGGTTACTTTCGCCGAAATTCCGTAACCGTCAGCTCGGCGGCATGTTGCTCGATCAGGCATTTCTGGCCGGATTGGGGAATTATCTGCGGGCAGAGATTCTGTGGCTGGCAAAATTATTGCCCGAGCATAAAGCGAATGAACTGAATGACGCAGAGCTGGATGCGCTGGCCGATGCCTGTTTGTCGGTCGCGCGTTTGTCCTACGCCACGCGCGGCACAATGGATGAAAATGTGCATCACGGCGCGCTGTTTCGTTTTCACGTTTTCGGGCGGACGGGGAAACCCTGCGAGCGTTGCGGCGATCCGATTGAAAAGGGCAGCGTGTCATCACGGCCATTTTTCTGGTGCCCGGTTTGTCAGGTGTGATGAAAACGTTGAAATGAAAAAGGCTCCCGGAGGAGCCTTTCTGGTCAGCGCAAGCAGCACTTATTTTTTCAGCTGAGAATGGAAATCGCGTTTGTCGTAGCCGGTGTAAAGCTGACGAGGACGGGCGATTTTGATGCCGTCCTGGTGCATTTCGCTCCAGTGAGCAATCCAGCCAACGGTACGCGCCATCGCGAAGATCACGGTAAACATCGACGACGGAATGCCCATGGCTTTCAGGATGATGCCTGAATAGAAATCGACGTTCGGATACAGTTTTTTCTCGATGAAGTACGGGTCGTTCAGCGCGATGTGTTCCAGCTCCATCGCCACTTCCAGCAGGTTGTCTTTCAGATCCAGCTCTTTGAGCACTTCATGACAGGTTTCACGCATCACAGTGGCGCGCGGGTCGTAGTTTTTGTAAACACGGTGACCGAAGCCCATCAGGCGGAAAGAATCATTTTTGTCTTTTGCACGTTTAACGAATTCAGGGATGTGATCCACGCTGCTGATTTCTTCCAGCATTTTCAGTGCGGCTTCGTTTGCACCGCCGTGCGCTGGCCCCCACAGGGAAGCAATACCGGCTGCGATACAGGCGAACGGGTTAGCGCCAGAAGAACCGGCGGTACGCACGGTAGAGGTCGAGGCGTTCTGTTCGTGGTCGGCGTGCAGGATCAGAATACGGTCCATTGCACGTTCCAGAATCGGGTTCACTTTATATTCTTCACACGGCGTGGAGAACATCATGTGCAGGAAGTTACCGGCGTAAGACAGATTGTTGCGCGGGTACACAAACGGCTGGCCGATAGAATATTTGTAACACATCGCGGCAACGGTCGGCATTTTGGACAGCAAACGGTAAGCGGCGATTTCGCGGTGACGTTCGTTTTCGACGTCAATGGAGTCGTGATAAAACGCGGCCAGTGCGCCGGTCACGCCACACAGTACGGCCATCGGGTGAGAGTCACGACGGAAACCGTGGAACAGACGGGTGATCTGCTCGTGAACCATAGTATGGCGGGTCACATTGGTTTTGAATTCTTCGAACTGCGCAGGTGTCGGCGCTTCGCCGTTCAGCAGCAGATAGCTGACTTCCAGGAAAGTTGACTCTTTTGCCAACTGATCAATCGGGAAGCCGCGGTGCAACAGAATGCCTTCGTCACCATCAATAAAGGTGATTTTGGATTCGCAGGATGCGGTAGACGTAAAACCGGGGTCATAGGTAAAAAGACCTTTTGAGCCGAGGGTACGGATATCAATTTCATCCTGACCCAGCGTGCCGGTAAGCACGTTTAGTTCAATCGGGTCGTGACCTTGTAGGGTAAGTGTCGCTTTCTTATCAGCCATTTACAGTCTCCTTAGCGCCTTATTTTTAAAAATCAGTAACAACAGAAATGCCTGGAAGCGACGCCTTGTAAGGTCATTATTATTATCAGCCTTAACTCTGCGATCGGATGGGGAGGGAACGTAGAGCTGAGTCGAATTGCAGTCTCAGACTGCTCTGTGACCAACAAGCGGCGTTTCATCGTTGTTAACGATTCGGTAAATCATTACTGTTCTGTCGCTCAGTACCGGTGAAGAGGTTGAGGATTTACACAATCCCCACTTTTGCATAACTTGGGGCAACAGGGAAGACCCCGCATTGCGATTATGTGATCCACTGATTCTTCAGAAACTTTCACCATTTTGGTGCGCGTGGCGTCAGCCGGTATGTGCTCAGTATCATAGTCCTATAGAGATACTTCATTTGTAATGGAAATGTTGATCAAATGTCAAACCAGATAATTTATTTTGTGCCTTTTGTGGAAAATGAGAGCTAACTCACTGTTTAAAAGAAATGTGGATAAAGCATTTGTAGGGCAATTGTAATAAGAATGTGATCAACCTATACTCCTACAAGGTCTCCGGACAATCCGAAGTAGGAGCACCCAGCATCATCTTTTTTGTCTTTGAATTTATGACAATGGACTTAAAAGAAAAACACATTTCTGCGCCGTTTAAGCACATCGGATGTCGTTGTTTGAGCGCGGGAAATGAGAGCTTTTAGGAGCTCAGCTTTCCATCGTTATTGGTGTTGTGAGAATGCGGCCAATGCACCCACAGCGACACGAACGCAGGAAAGGATGCTGTCTGACATACTGCTCCGGGCCGGAGGAAGTAAAATAATAAGAGCTGTGTGGGCAAAACCGTGAAAAAACAAAGACCTGTCAATCTGGATCTGCAAACGATCCGGTTTCCCGTTACTGCGATAGCGTCCATCTTACACCGAGTCTCTGGCGTAATAACCTTCGTCGCCGTCGGTATCCTCCTCTGGCTGTTAGGTTTGTCTCTCTCTTCTCCCGAAGGGTTTGCGCAGGCTGCGGCCATCATGAATAGCTTCTTCGTCAAATTCATCTTTTGGGGAATACTCACTGCGCTGGCCTATCACGTTTGCGGTGGCGTTCGCCACTTGCTGATGGATTTTGGCTATATCGAAGAGAGTTTGGCTGCCGGTACCCGTTCTGCCCAGGTGGCAATCGGTCTGACCGTCGTGCTGTCAATTCTGGCTGGAGTCCTCGTATGGTAAGCAACGTTTCAGCATTGGGACGCAATGGTGTGCACGACTGGCTGTTACTGCGTGCCTCCGCGATCATCCTCACCCTGTACATTCTTTATATTCTGGGCTTCGTTGTTCTGGCTCAGGAACTGACTTTTGATGTCTGGCATGGCTTCTTCTCTTCCTCCATCACGAAAGTATTCACATTGCTGGCGCTGTTGTCGATTTTGATCCACGCGTGGATCGGCATGTGGCAGGTGTTAACGGACTATGTCAAACCGGTAGCTGTCCGACTGGTGCTGCAACTGGCCATCGTCGTCACGTTAGTGGTTTACCTACTTTACGGAACAATTGTTGTTTGGGGAGCGTAGTAAATGAATCTGCCAGTCAGAGAGTTTGATGCTGTCGTCATCGGTGCAGGTGGCGCCGGTATGCGTGCCGCGTTACAGATTTCACAACAGGGCCTGTCCTGCGCCCTGATTTCCAAAGTCTTCCCGACCCGCTCCCATACGGTGTCTGCTCAGGGCGGTATTACCGTTGCGCTGGGTAACACCCATGAGGATGACTGGGAATGGCATATGTACGACACCGTAAAAGGTTCCGACTACATCGGTGATCAGGATGCCATTGAATATATGTGTAAAACCGGGCCGGAAGCGATTCTGGAACTCGAACACATGGGATTGCCTTTCTCCCGTCTTGATGACGGCCGTATTTATCAGCGTCCGTTTGGTGGCCAGTCGAAGAACTTCGGCGGCGAGCAGGCGGCACGAACTGCGGCGGCAGCCGACCGTACCGGTCACGCCTTGCTGCACACGCTGTATCAGCAAAACCTGAAAAACCACACCACGATTTTCTCCGAATGGTATTCACTGGATTTAGTGAAAAACCAGGACGGCGCGATTGTCGGTTGTACCGCGATTTGTATCGAAACCGGTGAAGTTGTTTACTTCAAAGCCAAAGCGACCGTGCTGGCAACCGGCGGTGCGGGCCGTATTTATCAGTCCACCACCAACGCGCACATTAATACCGGCGACGGTGTCGGCATGGCGCTGCGTGCCGGTGTGCCGGTGCAGGACATGGAAATGTGGCAGTTCCACCCGACCGGTATTGCCGGTGCGGGCGTTCTGGTGACAGAAGGCTGTCGCGGTGAAGGCGGTTATCTGCTCAATAAAGATGGCGAACGTTTCATGGAACGTTATGCGCCGAATGCCAAAGACCTGGCGGGTCGTGACGTGGTGGCGCGTTCCATCATGATCGAAATCCGTGAAGGCCGTGGCTGCGAAGGTCCGTGGGGCCCGCACGTTAAACTGAAACTCGACCATCTGGGCCGCGACGTGCTGGAATCCCGCCTGCCGGGCATTCTGGAGCTGTCCCGTACCTTTGCTCACGTTGACCCAATCAAAGAGCCGATCCCGGTTCTGCCAACCTGCCATTACATGATGGGCGGTATTCCGACCAAAGTGACCGGTCAGGCGCTGCGTGTGAACGCACAGGGTCAGGATGAAGTGATCCCGGGCCTGTTCGCCGTTGGCGAAATTGCCTGCGTTTCCGTTCACGGCGCAAACCGTCTCGGCGGTAACTCTCTGCTCGACCTGGTGGTATTTGGCCGTGCAGCCGGAATGCACTTGCAGGAATCCATTCTGGAGCAGGGCGCAAGCCGCGATGCGTCTCAGGACGATATCGATGTGTCTCTGGAACGTCTGAACCGCTGGAACAATACCCGATCCGGTGAAGACCCGGTGGCAATCCGCAAAGATTTGCAGGCCTGTATGCAAAACAACTTCTCCGTATTCCGCGAAGGCGATGCGATGGCAGAGGGGCTGGAACAACTGAAAGTGATCCGTGAACGTCTGAAAACCGCGCGTCTGGATGATACCTCTTCAGAATTCAACACCCAGCGCGTCGAGTGTCTGGAGCTGGATAACCTGATGGAAACTGCGTTTTCTACTGCCGTCTCCGCAAACTACCGTACTGAAAGCCGTGGCGCACACAGCCGCTTCGACTTCCCGGAACGTGACGATGCGAACTGGCTGTGTCACACGCTGTATCAGCCGGAAACAGAAAGCATGACCCGCCGTGAGGTGAACATGCAGCCTAAGCTTCGCGCGGCCTTCCCGCCGAAAGCGCGTACTTACTAGGGCGGAGCGGAGACAGATATGAAACTCGAATTTTCGATTTATCGCTACAACCCGGATGTCGATGATGTTCCGTACATGAAAGATTATGTGCTGGAAGCGCAGGAAGGGCGCGACATGATGTTGCTCGACGCGCTGATTTTGCTGAAAGAACAGGATCCTACGCTGGCGTTTCGCCGCTCATGCCGTGAAGGCGTGTGTGGTTCCGACGGCGTGAACATGAACGGTAAAAACGGTCTGGCGTGTATCACGCCGGTCTCTACATTACGTCACGGCAGCAAGAAAATTGTTATCCGTCCGTTGCCAGGATTGCCGGTTGTGCGCGACCTTGTTGTGGACATGGGACAATTCTATAAGCAGTATGAGAAGATTAAGCCTTACCTGTTGAATGATGGGAAAAATCCTCCGGCGCGTGAACATTTACAGATGCCGGATGAGCGCGAAAAACTGGACGGATTGTACGAATGTATTCTCTGTGCCTGTTGCTCGACGTCCTGCCCGTCTTTCTGGTGGAATCCGGACAAATTTGTCGGTCCGGCAGGCCTTCTGGCCGCTTACCGTTTCCTTATCGACAGCCGCGATACCGAAACGCAACCGCGACTCGACGATCTGAACGATGCTTTCAGCGTATTCCGCTGCCACAGCATCATGAACTGTGTGAGTGTGTGTCCTAAAGGTTTGAACCCGACGAAAGCCATCGGGCACATCAAATCGATGCTGCTACAGCGGGGCGCCTGAGTTCATAAGGTGATGCCATCAGCGGGAACTCAGGTTCCCGCTGTTATTTACTCACCCGCCGGTTTTGCTTTCTTTACTTACAAATGCCGTAACTGAGGTGTTGATAGCAAATTAGTAAATTTTTAATAACAAAGTAGCAACAAGTGCAACAAAGTTGCGCCTGACAGGAGTAAGATAGCCGGGTCAAAATAAGGGAGATGGAAAGCATTACACGTTAAGCAGGGCAACTTCAAAAGTCAGTCACGCACCTGGCGGATTTTTGAAGGTTCCTTGAAGAGCCAAACGCTCAACCAACGAACTGTTTTAGTATGGAAAACCGTTTTACCGCGGTGTATCACGGTCAATATTATTAACCACGGCGAAAACTAAAGCTTCAAAGCTTAAGGGATCACGATGCAGAACGGCGCAATGAAGGCCTGGCTGGATTCCTCCTATCTGGCGGGTGCAAACCAGTCTTACATAGAGCAACTCTATGAAGACTACTTAACCGATCCTGGTTCCGTTGACGATAGCTGGCGTTCGATTTTTAAACAGCTACCAACAGTGGGTGTGAAACCAGAGCAACTCCATTCTCAAACTCGCGACTACTTCCGCCGTCTGGCGAAAGATGCGTCACGTTACAATTCCTCCATCAGCGATCCGCAAACGGATGCCAAGCAAGTTAAGGTGTTGCAGTTAATCAACGCCTTCCGCTTCCGTGGTCATCAGAATGCCAACCTTGATCCCCTCGGCCTGTGGAAACTGGACGATGTACCGGATCTGGATCCCGCGTTCCATCATCTGACTGAAGCTGATTTCCAGGAAACCTTCAACGTCGGTTCTTTTGCCATTGGCAAGGAAACCATGCAGCTCGGCGAGCTGTATAAAGCCCTGAAGCAAACCTATTGCGGTTCTATTGGTGTGGAATACATGCACATCACCAACACCGAAGAGAAACGCTGGATCCAACAGCGCGTCGAATCCGTGGCTGGTCGAGCAAAATTCACCCATGAAGAGAAGAAAACGTTCCTGAAAGAACTGACCGCTGCAGAAGGTTTGGAGCGTTATCTGGGCGCGAAATTCCCGGGCGCAAAACGCTTCTCCCTTGAAGGCGGCGATGCGCTGGTTCCGATGCTCAAAGACATGATCCGTCATGCAGGCAAAAACGGAACGCGCGAAGTGGTGCTGGGTATGGCGCACCGTGGCCGTCTGAACGTGCTGATCAACGTGCTGGGTAAAAAACCCCAGGACCTGTTCGACGAATTCTCCGGCAAGCATAAAGAACACCTGGGTACCGGCGACGTGAAATACCACATGGGCTATTCGTCTGATGTGGAAACCGAAGGCGGAATGGTTCACCTGGCGCTGGCGTTTAACCCGTCGCACCTGGAAATCGTGAGCCCGGTGGTTATCGGTTCTGTTCGTGCCCGTCGTGACCGTCTGGACGAAGCGCGCAGCAATATGGTTCTGCCAATCACCATTCACGGTGACGCGGCGATTACCGGTCAGGGTGTGGTACAGGAAACCCTGAACATGTCGCTGGCACGCGGTTATGAAGTGGGCGGTACCGTGCGTATCGTCATCAATAACCAGGTGGGCTTTACCACCTCGAATCCGAAAGATGCGCGTTCTACCGATTACTGTACTGATATTGCGAAAATGGTGCAGGCGCCGATTTTCCACGTCAATGCCGATGACCCTGAAGCGGTGGCTTTCGTCACCCGCCTGGCATTGGATTTCCGTAACACCTTTAAACGTGACGTCATGATTGATCTGGTTTGCTACCGTCGCCACGGCCATAACGAGGCCGACGAACCGAGCGCAACCCAGCCACTGATGTACAACAAGATCAAGAAGCACCCGACGCCGCGTAAAATCTATGCTGACATTCTGACCGAGCAAAACGTGGCCAGTCTCGAAGATGCCACGGAAATGGTCAATTTGTACCGTGATGCGCTGGATGCAGGTGAGTGCGTGGTGGAAGAGTGGCGTCAGAATGACATGCACACGTTCACCTGGTCTCCGTATCTGAACCACGAGTGGGATGAAGCCTACCCGAGTAAGGTTGAGCTGAAACGCTTGCAGGAACTGGCGCGTCGCGTCAGCCATGTGCCGGATGCTATCGAAATGCAGTCACGCGTTGCCAAGATTTACGGCGACCGTAACGAGATGGCCGCAGGTAATAAGAAATTCGACTGGGGCGGCGCGGAAAACCTGGCGTACGCTACGCTGGTAGACGAAGGCATTCCGATCCGTCTTTCCGGTGAAGATACCGGTCGCGGCACGTTCTTCCACCGTCATGCCGTGATTCATAACCAGAAAAACGGTTCGGTGTATGTGCCGCTGGCGAATATTCACAACAGCCAGGGCGAATTCAACGTCTGGGATTCCGTGCTTTCCGAAGAAGCGGTGCTGGCGTTCGAATACGGTTATGCCACGGCTGAGCCGCGCACGCTGACGATCTGGGAAGCGCAGTTCGGCGATTTCGCCAACGGTGCGCAGGTGGTTATCGATCAGTTCATCAGCTCCGGCGAACAGAAATGGGGCCGCATGTGTGGTCTGGTGATGTTGCTGCCGCACGGCTACGAAGGGCAGGGGCCGGAGCACTCCTCCGCACGTCTGGAACGTTATCTGCAACTTTGCGCTGAGCAAAACATGCAGGTCTGTATCCCGTCGACCCCGGCACAGGTTTACCACATGATCCGTCGTCAGGCGTTGCGCGGTATGCGTCGTCCGCTGATCGTCATGTCTCCGAAGTCTCTGCTGCGTCATCCTCTGGCGGTTTCTACGCTCGATGAACTGGCCAGCGGCAGCTTCCTGCCAGCGATTGGTGAAGTGGACGAACTGGATCCAAAACAGGTTAAGCGCGTGGTGATGTGCTCAGGTAAGGTTTATTACGACCTGCTGGAACAACGTCGCAAAAACGAGCAAACCGATGTGGCTATCGTTCGTATCGAGCAGTTGTATCCGTTCCCGCACAAAGCGATTCAGGAAGTGCTTGAGAAATTCTCACACGTTCATGATTTCGTCTGGTGTCAGGAAGAGCCGCTCAACCAGGGCGCGTGGTATTGCAGCCAGCATAACTTCCGTGAAGTGATTCCTTTCGGGGCTTCTTTACGTTACGCAGGACGTCCGGCCTCTGCTTCTCCGGCAGTGGGTTACATGTCCGTTCACCAGAAGCAACAGCAAGATCTGGTTAACGATGCGCTGAACGTTAAATAACGCGTTGGCGTGAGTTAACACAATGGAACATAAGAAGGATTTATAATGAGTAGCGTAGATATTCTGGTCCCTGACCTTCCTGAATCCGTGGCAGATGCGACGGTTGCAACCTGGCACAAAAAACCGGGTGACAGCGTTGAGCGTGACGATGTACTGGTAGAAATTGAAACCGATAAAGTGGTTCTGGAAGTGCCGGCAAGTGAAGCCGGTATTCTGGACAGCATTATTGAAGACGAAGGCGCAACGGTGATTTCCCGTCAGATTCTGGCGCGCATTCGTCCGGGCAACAGCACCGGCAAGCCAAGCACTGAGAAAAGCTCCGATAAAGAAGCGACTCCTGCTGCACGCCACACTGCCGCTCTGGAAGAAGAAAGCAACGACGCACTCAGCCCGGCAATCCGCCGTCTGATTGCCGAGCATTCTCTGGATGCCAATGCGATCAAAGGCAGCGGTGTCGGGGGTCGTCTGACCCGTGAAGATATCGATCAACATCTGGCGAAAGCCAAAGACGCAAAACCGGCGGCCGCGCCAGCTGCTGCTCCTGCCGCGACCAGCGCCGCACCGGCTCTGGGTTCACGCAGCGAAAAACGTGTACCGATGACCCGTCTGCGTAAGCGTGTTGCTGAGCGTCTGCTTGAAGCGAAAAACAGCACCGCCATGCTGACGACCTTCAACGAAATCAACATGAAACCGATCATGGATCTGCGTAAGCAGTACGGTGATGGCTTCGAAAAACGTCACGGCGTGCGTCTGGGCTTCATGTCTTTCTATCTGAAAGCCGTGGTGGAAGCGCTGAAACGCTACCCGGAAGTGAACGCGTCTATTGATGGCGAAGATGTGGTTTACCACAACTATTTCGACGTGAGCATCGCCGTTTCTACGCCTCGTGGGCTGGTCACACCGGTTCTGCGTGATGTGGATACGCTGGGTATGGCTGACATCGAGAAGCAAATCAAAGAGCTGGCGATCAAAGGCCGTGACGGCAAACTGAAAGTGGAAGAACTGACCGGCGGTAACTTTACCGTGACCAACGGCGGCGTCTTCGGCTCACTGATGTCTACCCCGATTATCAACCCACCGCAGAGTGCGATTCTGGGCATGCATGCCATTAAAGATCGTCCGATGGCGGTAAACGGCCAGGTAGTGATCTTGCCAATGATGTATCTGGCGCTGTCCTACGATCACCGTCTGGTTGATGGCCGCGAATCTGTCGGCTTCCTGGTGACCATTAAAGAAATGCTGGAAGATCCGGCTCGTCTGCTGCTGGACGTTTAGTCCCCGGCAGAACGAAAGATTAGAGATCGACAAAATCTGTGGCACAGCCCGCTGTGCCCTGATAAGCCTTCCTACTAAAGAATGGATAGAACATCATGAATTTACACGAGTATCAGGCGAAACAGCTGTTCCTGCGCTACGGCCTGCCAGCACCAACGGGCTTCGCCTGTTCCACGCCGCGTGAAGCGGAAGAGGCTGCATCGAAAATCGGTGCCGGTCCGTGGGTGGTAAAATGTCAGGTTCATGCCGGTGGCCGCGGTAAAGCGGGCGGCGTGAAAGTGGTGAAAAGCAAAGAAGAAATTCGTGCTTTCGCGGAACACTGGCTGGGCAAACGTCTGGTGACTTACCAGACAGATGCACTGGGTCAGCCGGTTAACCAGATCCTGGTTGAATCCGCGACAGACATCGACAAAGAATTGTACCTCGGCGCTGTGGTAGACCGCAGTTCACGCCGCGTGGTGTTCATGGCGTCTACCGAAGGCGGCGTGGAAATCGAGAAAGTGGCTGAAGAAACGCCACACCTTATCCACAAAGTGGCACTGGATCCGCTGGCGGGTCCGCAGCCTTATCAGGGCCGCGAACTGGCGTTCAAACTGGGTCTGACCGGTAAGCAGGTTCAGCAGTTCACCAAGATCTTCATGGGTCTGGCAAACATTTTCCTTGAGCGCGATCTGGCGCTGATCGAAATCAACCCGCTGGTGGTGACCACCGCAGGCGACCTGATCTGCCTCGACGGCAAACTGGGCGCAGATGGCAACGCATTGTTCCGTCAGCCAGAATTGCGTGAAATGCGCGATTACAGCCAGGAAGATGCCCGCGAATCTCAGGCTGCGCAGTGGGAACTGAACTACGTCGCGCTCGACGGCAACATCGGTTGCATGGTGAACGGTGCCGGTCTGGCAATGGGTACCATGGACATCGTGAAACTGCATGGCGGCGAACCGGCTAACTTCCTGGATGTTGGCGGCGGTGCGACCAAAGAACGCGTAACAGAAGCCTTCAAAATCATCCTGTCTGATGAAAAAGTGAAAGCCGTCTTCGTGAACATCTTCGGCGGTATCGTACGTTGCGACCTGATCGCCGACGGTATCATCGGTGCGGTGGAAGAAGTGGGCGTCAGCGTGCCGGTTGTGGTGCGTCTTGAAGGTAACAATGCCGAGCTGGGTGCCAAAAAACTGGCAGACAGCGGTTTGAACATCATTGCAGCGACCAGCCTGACGAATGCGGCTCAACAAGTTGTCGCGGCAGTGGAGGGGAAATAATGTCGATTTTAATCAACAAGAACACCAAAGTAATCTGCCAGGGTTTCACCGGTAGCCAGGGGACTTTCCACTCCGAACAAGCCATCGCTTACGGCACAAAAATGGTGGGCGGCGTAACGCCGGGCAAAGGCGGCACTGAACATCTGGGCCTGCCCGTGTTCAACACCGTGCGTGAAGCGGTTGAAACCACCGGCGCGACCGCGTCTGTGATTTATGTTCCTGCGCCGTTCTGCAAAGATTCCATTCTGGAAGCGCTGGATGCGGGCATCAAACTGATCATCTGTATCACTGAAGGCATCCCGACACTGGATATGCTGGTCGTTAAAGTGAAACTGGACCAAAGCGATGCGGTCATGATCGGGCCAAACTGCCCGGGCGTGATCACACCGGGCGAATGCAAAATCGGTATCATGCCGGGCCACATTCACCTGCCGGGTAAAGTAGGCATCGTTTCCCGCTCCGGTACGCTGACGTATGAAGCCGTCAAACAGACAACAGATTACGGCTACGGCCAGTCTACCTGCGTTGGTATCGGTGGTGACCCGATCCCGGGCTCTAACTTCATCGATATTCTGAAGTTGTTCCAGGAAGATCCACAGACAGAAGTGATCGTGATGATCGGTGAAATCGGTGGTAACGCTGAAGAAGAAGCGGCTGCTTATATTCAGGCGCACGTGACCAAACCTGTTGTGGGCTACATCGCCGGTGTAACTGCGCCAAAAGGCAAACGTATGGGCCATGCTGGCGCCATCATTGCCGGTGGTAAAGGCACCGCAGACGAGAAATTTGCTGCTTTAGAAGCCGCTGGCGTGAAGACTGTTCGCAGCCTGGCTGATATCGGCGAAGCAGTAAAATCTGTACTGCCGCAATAAGCATTACCCGTCGCGCCGGGACAAATTCCGGTGCGATGTAAGTCATTTTCTGTGACTTTACGATTCGACATGTTGGCCACCTTCGGGTGGCCTTTTTATTTTTAAGCTAAATATTTAACAATCGCCGATATGAGCTATATTTATTAACACAGCACGATAGGTTCAATGGAAATAAAAAGTTAATAAATGGGTTTTAAAAGGTAGCAATTTGGATATTTAGCACAACTATAAAAACACAACAAATTAACAATAAGTACACCATTAAAGACCAGTTAAACCAACGGTTAACATCTTGAAATGTTTTTTCAGAAATTGATGTGGATATTATGGAAATAAGCAATGAGATAGGCTTAAATTGCGTCAGATCAATTAAAGCGATCTGCACTGTTTTGTTCTTAAATTGACCTGTACGCGGAAATCAGCTTTGGGTCACTAAAAAACCTATTTAATGTGTGGGATTACTGGCGTAACATAATGGTCCTGTAACATAAGTTTTTTGTATGTTTACTTTTCCCCGCGATTTTTCCCGTTCATCAGCCTCTTACAGGCTCGCTGGTCGTGTCTTTTCCGGGTATCAGAATGCCCTGAACGGCTTTACTCAGGCTGAACACTGACATTTCTGTTCTACACACTTTTGAATACTGGTAGTCATGAGGCGTTCCGGCAACCGGTTCGTCAGAGATCGCAATTTGGGGTCTTCCTCCGAGGAGCAAGGGGTCAAGATGTTTGATATCGTTGAACTGTCGCGTTTACAGTTTGCTTTAACAGCCACGTACCATTTCCTATTTGTCCCATTAACGCTGGGTATGGCGTTTTTACTGGCAATTATGGAAACGGTGTATGTGCTTTCCGGCAAACAAATCTATAAAGATATGACCAAATTCTGGGGCAAACTTTTTGCAATTAACTTTGCAATTGGTGTCGCTACCGGGTTAACCATGGAATTCCAGTTCGGGACCAACTGGTCATATTTCTCACATTACGTCGGTGATATCTTCGGTGCGCCTTTGGCGATTGAAGGTTTGATGGCGTTCTTCCTGGAATCGACTTTAGTCGGCCTCTTCTTCTTCGGTTGGGATCGTCTTTCTAAAGTTCAGCACATGGCGGTGACCTGGTTTGTTGCACTGGGCTCAAACCTGTCTGCTTTGTGGATCCTGGTGGCGAACGGCTGGATGCAAAACCCGATTGCTTCTACCTTCAACTACGAAACCATGCGCATGGAAATGCTCAGCTTCTCCGAGCTGGTTCTGAACCCGGTTGCGCAGGTTAAATTCGTACACACCGTGGCATCCGGTTATGTGACAGGTGCGATGTTCGTTCTGGCTATCAGCTCTTACTACCTGCTGAAAGGCCGCGATGTAGGATTTGCCAAGCGCTCATTCGCTATCGCGGCAAGCTTCGGGCTGGCTGCCGTACTGTCTGTTATCGTTCTGGGTGATGAATCCGGTTACGAAATGGGTGACGTACAGAAAACCAAACTGGCGGCAATCGAAGCCGAGTGGGATACCCAGCCTGCACCTGCCAGCTTCACGCTGTTCGGCCTGCCAAATCAGGAGAAAATGGAAAATGAATACTCCATTCAAATTCCTTACCTGCTGGGCCTGATCGCAACGCGTTCTGTGGATACGCCGGTCACCGGTCTGAAAGACCTGATGGCGCAACACGAAGTGCGTATCCGTAACGGGATGAAAGCGTACAACCTGCTGCAAGAATTGCGTGCAGGGAATACCGATCCGACCATTCGCAGTGACTTTGAAAAAACCAAGCAAGACCTGGGCTACGGGTTGTTGCTGAAACGCTATACCGACAAAGTGACGGATGCGACGGACGCACAAATCCAGAAAGCGACGAAAGATTCTATTCCGCGCGTTCTGCCTCTGTACTTCGCGTTCCGTATCATGGTTGCCTGCGGCATCCTGATGCTGGTTCTGATTGGCCTGTCATTCTTCGCTGTCGTTCGTGGCAAAATTGGTGAAAAACGCTGGCTGCATCGCGCCGTGCTGTTTGGCCTGCCATTGCCATGGATTGCGGTTGAGTCTGGCTGGTTTGTTGCCGAATATGGTCGTCAGCCGTGGGCAATTGGTGAAGTCTTACCAACGGCCATTGCGCACTCTTCATTGACCGTCGCGGATGTTCTGTCGTCAATGATCCTGATCTGCGGCTTGTACACCCTGTTCCTGGTCGCTGAGATGTTCCTGATGTTCAAATATGTTCGCCTGGGGCCAAGCAGCCTGAAAACAGGTCGCTATCATTTTGAACAACCTTCAGCTCCGCTTCAGAAAGCTCAGTAATTAGGGAGTCCGACTATGTTCGATTATGAAAGTTTACGGTTCATCTGGTGGGCGCTGATTGGCGTGCTGTTTATCGGCTTCGCGGTCACCGATGGATTTGATATGGGTGTGGGGATTCTGGTGCGGATCATCGGTAAAACCGATACCGACCGCCGGATTATGATCAATGCGATCGCCCCGCACTGGGACGGTAACCAGGTCTGGCTGATCACCGCTGGTGGGGCATTATTTGCCGCCTGGCCTCAGGTTTATGCCGCCGCGTTTTCGGGCTTCTATGCCGCGATGGTGCTGGTGCTGTGTGCCTTGTTCTTCCGTCCGCTGGGCTTTGACTACCGTTCAAAACTGGACAATACGCGCTGGCGTGGGATGTGGGACTGGGGCATCTTTGTCGGGAGTTTCGTGCCCGCTCTGGTCTTTGGTGTGGCCTTCGGTAACCTGTTACAGGGCGTACCGTTCCATATCGATATTGATCAGCGCCTGTTCTACACGGGTAATCTGATTCAGCTGCTGAACCCGTTTGGTATTCTGGCCGGTCTGGTCAGCCTGACCATGCTGATTACTCAGGGTGCAACCTACCTGCAAATGCGTACTGTCGGCGAACTGCACCTGCGTACCCGCAAGGCCTCGCAGATCTCTGCGCTGATCATGATGGTTTGCTTCCTGCTGGCAGGTATCTGGGTTGTTAAAGGTATTGATGGCTTCACCGTGACATCCGTTCTGGATCACGCGGGCCCGTCAAACCCGCTGCACAAAACGGTTTCTCATGAAGCGGGCGCATGGCTGGCTAACTTCAATAAGATCCCGGCTCTGTGGGCGATTCCGGCATTGGGTGTGTTACTGCCGCTGCTGACAATCTTGTTCTCCCAGTTTAATAAAGCGGCGCTGGCCTTCGTCAGTAACTCTCTGACTATCGCCTGTGTGATCCTGACGGCCGGTATCACTATGTTCCCGTTCGTCATGCCGTCAATCACTGAACCCAATGTGAGCCTGACCATGTGGGACGCAACGTCTACCTTACTGACGTTGAGAGTGATGACCGTTGTGGCGTGTATCTTTGTGCCAATCATCCTGATTTACACCTCCTGGGCGTATTACAAGATGTTCGGTCGTCTCGATAAAGCGTACATCGAGAACAACAAGCATTCGTTGTATTAAGGAGAACACCATGTGGTATTTTGCCTGGATCCTCGGCACCTTGCTGGCTTGCTCATTTGGTATCATGACCGCGCTGGCGCTAGAGCACAGCGAAGCCAACAAAGCCGCTAAAGAAGAGAAGTAACGATGAGTGTGATTGCGGATAAAGTTTACGCCGTCACAGATAAGGGCCCCTTGCGGGCCCTTTCCCTTGTGATGTCGCTGGTGCTGGCCGGTTGTGTTTTCTGGAAGCCGGGGATGTTTGCCTCCTCGACCAGCGAACTGGAAATCTGGCATGGGCTCATTTTGATATGGGCGGTTTGTAGTGGTGTTATTCACGGTCTGGGTTTTCGCCCGAAAAGTTCGGTGTGGAAATCATTTTTTTCGCCGCTACTCGCTATGATTGCACTGGCTGCCGGTCTGTTTTACTTTTTTAGCTGACTTTTATCGCCTTAAAAAGACACATATTTACAGTAATCTTCCTATGGGCCGCTCTGGCCCATAATTATTTTCGTTCCAGCATTGCAACCCATTCCCAACCCCAAGTCTCTTGCGTATAGTAGTGCCGTCAAATTGCATTACGGGATGTAGAGTGAGTAATTCGTTGTTCCGATGGCCGGTTCGTGTCTATTACGAAGACACAGACGCGGGAGGTGTGGTCTACCATGCCCGATACGTCGCGTTTTTTGAAAGGGCTCGCACAGAGATGTTGCGCCAACGCAATTTTCACCAGCAGCAGTTGCTGGGTGAACACGTCGCTTTTGCTGTCCGCCGCATGACGGTCGAATACTTTGCACCAGCTCGCTTAGATGACCTGCTGGATGTTCAGAGTGAGATTACGTCCATTCGCGGAGCTTCTCTTACTTTTGCTCAACGAATCCTTGATTCGCATGGAAACCTTCTGAGTTCTGCAGAAGTGTTGATTGCATGCATTGATCCACACCAAATGAAGCCCCGAGCGCTTCCTAAGTCTATTGTCGCGGAGTTTAAGCAGTGACTGACATGAACATTCTTGATTTATTTTTGAAGGCCAGCATCCTGGTCAAGCTGATTATGCTTGTCCTTGTGTGCTTTTCTATCGCGTCCTGGGCGATCATCATTCAACGTACGAAAGTGCTGAATGCCGCCACCCGCGAGGCAGAAGCGTTCGAAGATAAATTCTGGTCCGGTATTGAGCTTTCCCGTTTGTATCAGGAAAGTCAGGGCCGTCGCGAAACCCTGAGCGGGGCAGAGCAAATCTTCCATTCTGGTTTTAAAGAATTCGCCCGTTTACATCGTGCCAACAGCCACGCGCCAGAGGCAGTGATTGAAGGGTCTTCACGTGCAATGCGCATTTCCTTTAACCGTGAACTCGAATCCCTTGAAACACACATTCCTTTCCTTGGCACCGTCGGTTCCATCAGCCCGTATATCGGCTTGTTCGGTACGGTCTGGGGGATCATGCATGCCTTTATCGGTTTAGGTTCCGTGAAACAAGCGACCCTGCAAATGGTGGCTCCCGGTATCGCAGAAGCACTGATTGCTACGGCGATTGGTCTGTTTGCCGCTATCCCGGCTGTTATGGCGTACAACCGCCTCAACCAGCGCGTGAACAAGCTTGAGCAAAACTACGATAACTTCATGGAAGAATTCACGGCTATCCTGCACCGTCAGGCTTTCTCTCGCGAAACCAGCAGTAACTAAAGGGGGAGAGTATGGCTCGTACACGAGGTCGTCGTAACCGGCGCGAAGGTAAGTCGGAGATCAACATCGTTCCGCTGCTCGACGTACTGCTGGTTCTGTTACTGATTTTTATGGCAACAGCACCGATCATTACCCAGAGCGTGGAAGTTGACTTACCGGATGCGACGGATTCCAAAACGGTGTCCAGCGATGATAACCCGCCAGTGATTGTTGAAGTTTCAGGCGTGGGGCAATACACCATTGTGGTGGATCATCAGCGCATGGAACAACTGCCTGAACAACAGGTTATCGCAGAAGCGACCAGCCGTATTCAGGCTAATCCGAAGACGGTATTCCTGATCGGCGGCGCGAAAGATGTGCCTTATGAGGAAATCATCAAGGCGCTGAATATGCTGCATCAGGCTGGCGTGAAGTCAGTCGGATTGATGACACAACCTATCTGAGGATAGGTAATTTGTAACACTTATTTGAAACCCGGCACTCCCTGGCTTGTTAAAAGAGTACGACAGGCGCTGCAGGATCCCGGGTTTTTAGTAATCCTGTCTTGGGAAATCTATTTTGGTAAAGGCAACTGCAACTGAACAAAACGATAAGCTCAAACGCGCCGTTATTGTTTCGGTCGTTCTGCATATCATCATTATAGCCCTGTTGATTTGGGGATCGCTGGACGAAGATACCAGCATGAGCGGTGGCGGCGGGGGCAGCGATATCTCTGCCGTAATGGTTGATCCAAGTGCAGTGGTCGATCAGTACAACCGTCAGCAACAGCAACAGGCTGATTCCCAACGTGCTGCCGCAGCGCGTCAGAAAAAATCAGAGCAACAGGCTGAAGAGCTTCAGCAGAAACAGGCCGCAGAACAGCAACACCTGAAAGAACTTGAGAAAGAGCGTCTTCAGGCACAGGAAGATGCGAAGCAGCAGGCGCAGGATCAGGCTCAGCAGCAGAAACAAGCTGCTGAACAACAGAAACAAGCGCAGCAGGCTGCCGAGCAGGCGAAAGAACAACAGAAACAGGCCGAATCTGCCGCTGCACAAGCGAAAGCTGAAGCGGCGAAAGAGGCGGCTCAGGCTAAGGCCGATGCCGCTAAAGAAGCGGCAAAAGCGCAGGCTGACGCTCAGAAGAAAGCCGCGACTGAAGCGAAGAAACAGGCTGAAGCTGAGGCCGCTGCAGCTGCTGCAGCAGCCAAAAAACAGGCCGAAGCTGACGCGAAGAAAGAAGCCGCAGCTGAAGCGAAGAAACAAGCTGCCGCAGAGGCTAAAGCCCAGGCTGCCGCCGATGCGAAGGCGCAAGCTGACGCTGACGCCAAAGCAGCAGCGGATGCTAAAGCCTCCGCTGCTGCCGAGAAAAAAGCGGAAGCGGCGGCTGCTGCCAAGAAAGCCGCAGCCGATAAGAAAGCGGCTGCCGCTGCTGCTGCAAAAGAATCTGCCGACGCCAATAATTTATTTGACGGTCTGGCCGATTCTAAAAATGCGCCGAAAGGCTCAGCGGGCGGCGGGGCTTCAGCTCCGGCAGGTAAAGGCACACAGAAAAAGGCGGGTGCATCCGGTGCGGATATTGCTAACTATGGCAGCCAGATTAAGGCCGCTATTGAGAGCAGATTCTACGATGCATCATCATATGCAGGCAAAACCTGTACATTGCGCGTTAAAATGGAACCCGATGGCACACTGCAGAGTGTGACAGCGGAAGGTGGGGACCCTGCACTTTGTCAGGCTGCGCTTGCTGCGGCACGACAGGCGAAGTTCCCTAAACCACCTTCAGAAGCAGTCTATGAAGTATTTAAAAATGCTCCGTTAGATTTCAAACCGTAGAAAGATGAAAATAATTTCTTTTCAGAATTTTACGATAGATTGCAGGGTGTAATTCTAGTTTTGTATGCGTTGGTTTGTTAAAATTCTGCTAAATTATCGCGGGCAGATACGTCCAGATAAGGGAGATACAATGAAGCAGGCATTTCGAGTAGCGTTCGGCCTTTTGATTATGTGGGCATCTGTAGCACATGCAGAAGTTCGTATTGAAATTACCCAAGGGGTAGATACTGCACGTCCGATTGGCGTTGTGCCATTCAAATGGGCGGGTCCGGGTACTCCACCTGAAGATGTGGGGGGTATTGTTGCTGCTGACTTACGTAACAGCGGTAAGTTTAATCCAATTGATGCATCGCGCATGCCACAACAGCCAACCTCAGCGGCAGAAGTCACGCCGGCTGCCTGGACTGCTTTGGGCATCGATGCCGTTGTTATCGGTCAGGTTCAGCCTGCAGCCGATGGCAGCTATGTTGTTTCTTATCAGCTGGTTGACACCTCTGGTGCTCCGGGCACCGTACTGGCACAAAACCAGTATAAAGTGACCAAGCAATGGTTGCGTTATTCTGCGCATACCGCCAGTGACGAAGTTTTCGAAAAACTCACCGGTGTTAAAGGCGCATTCCGTACACGTATCGCTTACATTGTGCAGACCAACGGCGGTAAATTCCCGTATGAACTGCGCGTAGCGGATTACGATGGCTACAACCAATTCGTTGTTCACCGTTCACCAGAACCGCTGATGTCTCCAGCCTGGTCTCCGGACGGCAGCAAACTGGCTTACGTGACCTTCGAAAGCGGCCGTTCTGCGCTGGTTGTACAGACACTGGCAAACAGTGCTGTTAAACAGATTGCCTCTTTCCCACGCCATAATGGTGCGCCGGCCTTCTCTCCGGACGGGTCTAAACTGGCATTTGCTCTGTCTAAAGACGGTAGCCTTAACCTGTATGTGATGAACCTGGGTTCAGGTCAGATCTCTCAGGTGACTAACGGTCGCAGCAACAATACTGAACCAACCTGGTTCCCGGACAGCCAGAACCTGGCGTTCACCTCGGATCAGGGCGGTCGTCCTCAGGTATATAAAGTCAATATTAATGGCGGTGCGCCTCAGCGTCTGACATGGGAAGGCTCACAGAATCAGGACTCTGACGTCAGTACAGACGGCAAATTCCTGGTCATGGTGAGCAGCGCCAGTGGCTCACAGCACATCGCTAAACAAGATCTGGCAACGGGAGCCGTTCAAACATTGACGGACACGTTCCTGGATGAAACGCCTAGCCTCGCACCAAATGGCACTATGGTTATCTACAGCTCCTCTCAAGGACTGGGTTCCGTATTGCAGTTGGTATCGACTGATGGGCGCTTCAAAGCGCGTCTTCCGGCAACTGATGGACAGGTCAAATTCCCTGCCTGGTCGCCGTATCTGTAATGCATAGAAAACTATGTATGGCAAAAAATTATAAAAGGATCGAATAGATGCAACTGAATAAAGTGCTGAAAGGGCTGATGCTGGCATTGCCTGTTCTGGCAGTCGCTGCGTGTAGTTCTCACAAAAACGCGGATAATGGCCAATCAGGTATGGGTCTGAACTCTGGCACTGGCGCAGAAAGCGGCAACATGTCTTCTGAAGAACAAGCTCGTCTGCAGATGCAAGAACTGCAGAAAAACAACATCGTTTACTTTGGCCTGGACAAATACGATGTGTCTTCAGAATTCGCGCAGATGTTAGACGCGCACGCAGCATTCCTGCGTAGCAACCCGTCTTACAAAGTGACTGTTGAAGGTCATGCTGACGAACGTGGTACTCCAGAGTACAACATCGCCCTGGGCGAACGTCGTGCTACTGCCGTTAAAATGTACCTGCAAGGCAAAGGCGTTTCTGCCGACCAGATCTCTATCGTTTCTTACGGTAAAGAAAAACCAGCTGTACTGGGTCATGACGAAGCGGCTTACGCTAAAAACCGTCGTGCCGTACTGGTTTACTAAGAGAATAGTATGAGCAGTAACTTCAGAACTCACCTGTTGAGTCTGTCGTTACTGGTTGGCGTAGCGGTCCCATGGGCCGCTACTGCCCAAGCGCCAATCAGTAATGTCGGCTCAGGCTCGATAGAAGATCGGGTCACCTCTCTGGAGCGTATTTCTAACGCTCACAGCCAGCTATTAACTCAACTCCAGCAACAACTTTCTGATTCCCAACGTGATATGGATACGCTTCGTGGTCAAATCCAGGAGAACCAGTATCAGTTGACTCAGCTTGCTGATCGACAGAAGCAGATTTTTAATCAGATGGACAGCCTGAGTCAGGGTGCCGCCGGAGCCGCCAGTACGGGCGCTGCAGCAGCCACAGGTAACGCGTCTGGTAATGCTGCGGCCGCAACGCCTGACGCAGGTGCTGCACAAGCGCCTGCAAGCACAGGCGATGTAAACAGCGACTACAATGCTGCTGCTTCTATGGCGCTGGAAAAGAAACAATATGATGAGGCGATCGCTGCCTTTCAGAGTTTCATTAAAAAATACCCGGATTCTACATACCAGCCTAATGCCAACTATTGGTTAGGCCAGTTGTATTACAACAAGGGTAAAAAAGACGACGCTGCGTATTATTTTGCCGTTGTGGTCAAAAACTATCCTAAGTCCCCAAAAAGTTCTGACGCGATGTTTAAGGTTGGGGTGATCATGCAGGAGAAAGGGCAGGCTGATAAAGCCAAAGCCGTCTACGCGCAGGTCATAAAACAGTACCCAAATACTGACGCGGCAAAACAAGCTCAAAAACGTTTATCTGCGAACTAGTTCCTGATTTAGGGCCGGAAAATGTACATTTCGTGCATTTTCTGGGCTTTAGTGTGTGAAAGTCCAGCAGTTAAGTCTCTTTGTGAAAATTAAAGTTGCACTGAAAAGTTAAATAAGTAATATATGCCGCCGTTGCCCAGACAACTCCAAACGGCTAACGCTGTTAGAGATTTAGGCAATTTGCAGTAGGTTTAGAGGGGCCGTTAGCTCAGTTGGTAGAGCAGTTGACTTTTAATCAATTGGTCGCTGGTTCGAATCCAGCACGGCCCACCAAATCTAAACACACTGTAGTGGCTTGCACACCAACTGCAAGACACGAAGGCAGTCAGAAGTATTCAGGAAGGGCCGTTAGCTCAGTTGGTAGAGCAGTTGACTTTTAATCAATTGGTCGCTGGTTCGAATCCAGCACGGCCCACCACTTTTATAGTGGAACGTCCTGAATCAGTTTCTGTAAGCCGTGAAGAAAGTAGTATAAAGCATTTAGATGGGCCGTTAGCTCAGTTGGTAGAGCAGTTGACTTTTAATCAATTGGTCGCTGGTTCGAATCCAGCACGGCCCACCACTTTTATAGTGGACTATGCAGTGAAGTAGTGATGGATGAGAACCCTGGTTCGAGCCGAGCCGAGCGAAGCGAGACGACAACGCGCAAGCGTTGCCCGCAGGGTGAGGTCGAAGGCCGAATCAATCCAGCACGGCCCACCATCTAAATCATCAAATTCAGAAAAAAGCGCCTTTAGGCGCTTTTTTCGCATTCAGACCTCTGTATTTCTCACATTATCTTAATCTGCCTTCATCCGTATAATCCCAAAACGCCTCTCTTTTAAGTCCAGTAAACATTTAAAGCCTTAATAACAAAATCTGGACGACTTTACGAAGTATTTACGGTATTTTGTTTAGCATACAAAACCAGTGGGTTTTATACGTTTGACCTGCTGTGGCTTCCGGCCTTCAGGCGCAGTGCCTGACTGAATGAGATGACGAGTATGAGCGAAACTTTGGATCTGAATGCGACGGTTTATCCTTTCCCGCCTAAACCCGCAGTTCTGAATGCAGATGAAAAAATTTTCTATAAAGAGAAGATTAAGAAACTGCTGAAAGACCGTGATGCCGTGATGGTCGCGCATTACTACACTGATCCTGAAATTCAGGCGCTGGCCGAAGAAACTGGCGGAATTGTGGCGGACTCTCTTGAGATGGCGCGTTTTGGCAGCCAGCATCCCGCTTCGACTCTGCTGGTGGCTGGCGTGCGTTTTATGGGGGAGACGGCGAAAATCCTCAGTCCTGAAAAAACCGTGCTGATGCCGACCCTGAACGCGGAATGCTCGCTGGATCTGGGATGTCCTGAGCAAGAGTTTGCGGATTTCTGTGACAGTCACCCCGACCGTACCGTAGTGGTCTACGCTAATACCTCGGCGGCGGTAAAAGCGCGGGCCGACTGGGTCGTCACTTCAAGCATTGCGGTAGAACTGATTGAACACCTTGACACTCTGGGTGAAAAAATCATCTGGGCGCCGGATCGTCATCTCGGAAATTACGTGCGTAAGCAGACGGGGGCAGACGTACTCTGCTGGCAGGGTGCCTGTATCGTCCATGACGAGTTTAAAACCCAGGCGCTGACCCGGATGAAAGGTTTATACCCTGACGCGGCCATACTGGTGCATCCGGAGTCGCCTCAGGCGATCGTAGATTTGGCGGATGCCGTCGGTTCCACCAGCCAACTGATTCAGGCCGCGAAAACGTTGCCGCATAAACAGCTTATTGTGGCCACCGACCGGGGCATTTTTTACAAAATGCAGCAGGCGTGCCCGGATAAAGAATTGTTCGAAGCGCCAACGGCAGGCGAGGGTGCCAGTTGCCGTACCTGCGCGCATTGTCCGTGGATGGCGATGAACGGTCTGAAAGCCATCGCAGAAGGGCTGGAGCATGGCGGGGCAGAACATGCCATCGAAGTGGATGAAGCGCTTCGCGTGAAATCACTGATCCCGCTAAATCGCATGCTGGATTTCGCAGCGCAGCTGAAATTACGGGCGCAGACCAAAGCGCTCTAAGCAGAAGTCTTTTCAGGGTCAATAAGGGAAGAACGTGATGATGGATTTCTTAAGTACCAGCAATATTCTGGTTCATATTCCTCTTGGGAAAGGCGGGTATGATCTTTCGTGGATCGAAGCTGTCGGGACGATTTTTGGTTTACTTTGCATCTGGTACGCCAGCAAAGAAAAGCTGATCAACTATCCGTTCGGCCTGATCAACGTGACGCTGTTTGCGATTATTTTCTTCCAGATCCAGCTTTATGCCAGCTTGTTGCTTCAGGTGTTTTTCTTCGCCGCCAATATTTATGGCTGGTACGCCTGGAGTCGTCAGACGGCAGATCAGCAGGCCGAATTGCAGATCCGCTGGTTGCCGCGCGGTAAAGCGGTGCTGTGGGGCGTGATATGCGCGGCAGGGATCGCGCTGATGACCTTTAATATCGACCGCGTATTCGCCGCGCTCACACGGGTCGCGGTGAACCTGATGAACGCGCTGGGGCTGAATGTCGACATGCCGGCACTCCAGCCTGATGCCTTCCCGTTCTGGGATTCATCCATGATGGTGTTGTCGATTGTCGCGATGCTGCTGATGACGCGGAAATACGTTGAAAACTGGCTGGTGTGGGTAGTGATTGATGTTATCAGCGTGGCTATTTTTGCCTATCAGGGCGTTTATGCCATGGCGCTGGAATATGTCCTGCTGACGCTGATCGCTCTCAACGGTTCATGGCTGTGGATCAAAAGTGCGAGGCAAAACGGTTCGATACCTTTCCAGAAGTCTTGATCCGCTTCCTGAAAGCAAAACGCCTCCCTTTTCTGGAGGCGTTTTGCTTTCAGGCGCAGCACTGCGGGATCAGTGATGAGCGTGACTGTGCCCGTGGTGATCGTGTCCATGATGATCGTGGCCGGGGGTTGTCGCCTGAACTTCGTTGATCTCACAATCCGGCGTTTCACAGCGGCCGTATTCCATTTGAATGGTGGCGTGACCGATACGGCATTTGTCGAGCAGATGGCGCTGAATACGGTCGAGCAGTGCGTCGTGATCATGTGGAGGAACAACCTGCACATGCAGCGTCATCAGACGCTGTTCACCAATCTGCCAGACGTGGACATGATGAACGTTGCGTACTTCCGGAATGCTTATCGACAGATCTTTGCGCAGCGTATCGATATCAATTTCCTGCGGCGTCCCTTCAAGCAGTTCGTGAAAACTCTCGCGCATCAGCCTCCACGCATTACTGAGCACTAAGCACGAAACCAGCACAGACAGAATCGGGTCGATTGGCGTCCAGCCGGTGTACATGATGATCAGTGCCGCCGCAACTGCACCGATGGAACCCAGCAAATCGCCCAAAACATGCAGCGCGGCGGCGCGCACGTTGATATTGGCTTTCTCTTCGCCCTGGTGCAGCAACCAGAACGCCAGAATATTGGCAAAAAGCCCGGCAATCGCAATCACCAGCATGGTCGTGCCCATCACGGGCTGAGGGCTGAACAAACGGGCGATAGCTTCCCAGACAATCAGCACGACAATGACCAGCAGCGCTGCGGCATTCACAAACGCCGCCATGGTGGTCAGGCGCAAATAACCAAATGTGTGCCGGGCATTGGGTTTGCGTTTCGCAAAACGGACGGCCAGCAGCGCAACCAGCAACGCGGCGGCGTCGGTCAGCATGTGTCCGGCGTCGGCGAGCAGCGCCAGCGAGCCGGAAATCAGGCCGCCAATCACTTCCGCAACCATGAAAATCACAGTGACCAGAAAGGCCAGTAATAGCCGCCGGCTATTCTTATCCTGAGGTAATAAAGAGGAAGGCATATAAGTATTCACAAAAGGGATGAACAGAGATCATTACAATAACGTAATCATCATGTGATGCAAGAAAGGGGCTGATAAGAAAAAGAGGAACCGAAGTTCCCCTTTGTCAGCCATTTACTGCTTATGGAATCAGTTCCCTGTGGCTTTGGACTGATTGGTTCCCGGCACCTGGTCAGGACAGCGACCGTCTTTACACATGGCTTTTTTGTGATCTAAGGTCTTTTTACTCGCCTTGTGATGAGCCCCGGTCGTTGATTTATGTTTCTTCTTGTGGACTTCATTAACCGGCTTGTCGGTATTGTTAATTTTGCTGTTATCGACACCGTTCGGCGCGATCTTCTGGATTGAGCCTGGCGCATTCGCCTGATTCGCCGAGCCGTTATTCGAACCTGAATCAGCACCTTCGGCGAATACGGCGCCGGAAGCCAAAGCCATTGTGGCGGTCAGTAACACTATTGCCAATCTCTTCATAACCTCATCTCCATCTTCTGGTTGTGATTTGTTTTTTCGTGCTCGTCGTAATGAATCTGATGATTAGGAAGCTTAGCGAATGAATTCATGTCCTGAATCAAAATGAGACTATTCGCAGGTGTCAAAGTAGGTTTACACCGGCCATCAATACGGCTAGATTGAACGCGGTCAGCGATTCGCTTTGTCTTTTATGAACACCCGAATGGAACAGTTATGAATTATCAAAACGACGATTTACGCATCAAAGAAATTAAGGAACTTTTGCCACCTGTAGCGCTGCTGGAAAAGTTTCCCGCCACTGACAAAGCGGCAAAGACAGTATCTCACGCACGTAATGCCATTCATAAGATCCTGAAAGGCAACGATGATCGTCTTCTGGTCGTTATCGGCCCTTGCTCAATCAATGATCCTAAAGCCGCAAAAGAGTACGCAGCACGTCTGCTGAAAATGCGCGAAGAATTGCAGGGCGAACTGGAAGTGGTCATGCGCGTTTACTTCGAAAAACCGCGTACAACGGTGGGCTGGAAAGGCCTTATCAACGACCCGCACATGAACAACAGCTACCAGATTAACGACGGTTTGCGCATTGCCCGCAAATTGTTACTTGATATTAATGACACCGGCCTGCCTGCGGCGGGTGAATTCCTGGACATGATCACGCCACAGTATCTGGCAGATTTAATGAGCTGGGGCGCGATTGGCGCACGCACGACGGAATCTCAGGTTCACCGTGAGCTTTCCTCCGGTTTGTCCTGCCCGGTCGGTTTCAAAAACGGCACCGACGGCACCATCAAAGTGGCGATCGACGCCATTAATGCAGCCGGTGCGCCGCACTGCTTCCTGTCTGTGACCAAGTGGGGTCATTCAGCTATCGTCAATACCAGCGGGAACAACGACTGCCATATCATTCTGCGCGGCGGCAAAAAACCAAACTACAGTGCGCAGGATGTGCTGGAAGTGAAAGACGGTCTGAAAAAAGGCGGCCTGCCAGCCCGTATTATGATTGACTTCAGCCACGCCAACAGCAGCAAACAATTCAAAAAACAGATGGAAGTCTGTGACGATGTTTGCGGTCAGGTTGCCGGTGGCGAACAGGCGATTATGGGCGTGATGGTTGAAAGCCATCTGGTGGAAGGTAATCAGAACCTCGACAGCGGTGAGCCGCTGGTTTACGGCCAGAGTGTGACCGATGCGTGCATTGGTTGGGAAGATACCGAAGTACTGCTGCGTAACCTTGCCAACGCGGTTAAAGCACGTCGCGGTTAATCCGTCGCAAAGAACCTGAACTGAGCCCCGTTTATGCGGGGCTTTTTTGTGTCTGCAAGAACGCGGTTCACAATTCGCAGCGCATATCCATGCAACGCAGACTGGCATTCGCCATCTCCGAACGATAAATATTTTCCTTCACCAGACTGAATCCGTTTCTTTTGTAGAACTCAAAAGCATTAGGCGTCGATGAGAGCGTCAGCACAGAAAACCCCAGCGACTTTGCTTCTGCTTTAATCGCATTGAGAATCTGCGTGGCGAGCCCTTGCCCTTCGAATCCGGGACGCGTGAAAATGGCTTCAACACTTCTGTTCTCAACATCAAGAAATCCGGTGGCGACCGGAAAACCTTCCGGTGCGTCGGCAACGAAAAAAGGATTATGGGTAATTGCATTTGGGAATCCAGCCGGCATTTTGTCCGGTGTCCATGCCGTCAGGATAGTCTGGGCGTAAGTATTTTTGCATCCGTGGCGGATAGCCAGATTCCTGATTTCCCAGAGCTGTTCTGCTTCGTGTGGTGATGCGCGTCGGACCGACATCAGTTTCTCCTGAGATACGTTGTACAGAGTCATATTCTTATAAGCTGCGCTTATCTGTCTATGCT
This sequence comes from Rahnella sp. PCH160, assembly GCF_047784855.1. Taxonomy (NCBI): domain Bacteria; kingdom Pseudomonadati; phylum Pseudomonadota; class Gammaproteobacteria; order Enterobacterales; family Yersiniaceae; genus Rahnella; species Rahnella sp. PCH160. Next base: position 4,450,456 of record NZ_JBLOGT010000001.1, on the reverse strand, counting down.
TTGTCATCCACTCAATGCCCCTCAGTCACTCTGAGGAGCCCTGAAAGGTTAAAACTTTGTCCAGCCGCCTTCAGAAGTGGCTAATGTACTGGTTTTGGCTCGCAAATCCGGCCTTTTAAGTGGCAGGATGTCAGCGCGTTTCTCAGGACCGCCAATTTTGAAGATGGAGACGATCTCAGTCAGTTGCCGTGCCTGCTCTTCAAGAGAGGCCGCTGCAGCTGCCGACTCCTGCACTAACGTGGCATTTTGTTGCGTGACGCTGTCCATTTGCACCACTGCCGTACCAATCTGGCTGATACCTTTACTCTGCTCGGTAGAGGCCGCCGCTATCTCACTCATGATTTCACTGACATGACTGACCGAGCTGACAATTTTCTCCATTGCTTCGCCCGCTCGGGTCACCTGTTCTGAGCCGGATTTAATATTTTCAACCGATTCATTGATCAGCACGCCAATCTCTTTCGCTGCCTGCGCACTGCGCTGTGCCAGATTGCGGACTTCACTCGCCACAACGGCAAAGCCGCGACCTTGCTCTCCTGCCCGTGCTGCTTCAACCGCCGCATTCAGGGCGAGAATATTGGTTTGGAAAGCAATGCTATTGATGACGCCAATGATATCGACAATCTTATGCGAGCTGCCGGTGATTTTGGTCATCGTGGTGATCACCCCGCTGACAATATCGCCGCCCGAGTGCGCTTCCTGCGTCGCGTGACTGGCCAGCGAACTTGCCTGCCCGGCGTTATCCGCATTCTGTCTGACAGTGGAACCGAGCTCTTCCATACTGGCTGCGGTCTCCTCCAGTGCTGAAGCTTGTTCTTCGGTGCGGGAAGACAGGTCGGTATTGCCGATAGAGATTTCGCTGGACCCTTTGTAAATCGAATCTGCACTGTTACGGATATCGCGCACGGTCTGCGCCCAGTTACCCTGCATCTTATCGATGTAAGGTACTAATTGGCCGATACAGTTTTTCCCCTGGTCAACAATTTTGTGGTCGAGGATGCCGGTTGCCAGAGATTCCAGGTGGGCTTTCATTATATTCAGAGGTTTAACAAGAAAGTTAACCAGATAACGGTCGCTTGCTATCATAATCAAAACACTGATCAGCAACGCACTGATGAGAATATACTGACACCACTTAACCCAAAGGGTGATTCTTTCATTTGCTTCAGCATTCAAAGAAATTATTTTTTCATTGTACTTATCTATAGCTGCGCTGAAATTTCGTCTAAGAGGAAGATAATTATCATTTTTAAGTCTTTCGAAGTCACTTATCTTTTTAGCTTTAGCGGATTCAAACAGGGGTAACACCGCGTTAGTATAAAGCGTAAATGAACTGTTATAAATATCATCTATTGTTGCCGTGTCCAGATCTCCGTGATCAATGGCTTTAAATTGCGCCAAACCTTTTTGCAGGCTTTCGAGTTCCGTGGCGGTGGCTTTTATTTCGAGATCATAAACGTCGCCATTATTTTTTTCTAAACCACTGACAGCACGTTCCAGCGATGTGACAGCACGGTAATATTGTGCGTTGGCGCCATTGATAATATCGCCATTATTTTGCTGAATATTGGTGACACCCAGCTCGAGTTTTAACTCCTTAAGGGAGTACAGCGCAAAGCCAGAGGCACCTGCCCAAAGCAGAGAGAAAATAATGAGAATGAGTACGAGAGCCGTTCTTATTTTAATATTTCGCAAAAAATTCATGATCTGTAACCCCGGGTGGAACATGGTCTAAAGTCGTCAAATAGCGATTAAAAAAAGGTTTAGATCAGTTAAATGACGAATCTCTTTTTAGGGTTGTTATATTCCCTTTCTGTAGTATCGGATGTGTAATTTTTATCTTTAGGTATTTCATTGTATTATTATAAATAAATGCTGATTTTATGTTGGAAACATTTCATCACATTATTTATGCACAGAATTAATCATAAGTATTTTTAATATTATTTATTTTACGTTGGCTCAATCGGATTCTGTAAAATTGAAGACGTGCTGAGCAGAAGCGAGTTTTAGACAAACAAAAAAGGCATGCTTTCGCATGCCTTTCCGCAATTTCTGACTTTATTCAGAAATGCCTGATTACTTCGCTTTACCCTGGTTTGCCACGGCCGCGGCTTTCGCTGCGATTTCGTCGGCATTGCCCAGATAGTAATGTTTGATTGGTTTGACGTTTTCGTCGAATTCGTACACCAGTGGAACACCTGTCGGGATGTTCAGTTCCAGAATTTCGTCTTCGCCCAGATTGTCCAGGTATTTAACCAGTGCTCGCAGGGAGTTACCGTGAGCCGCAATGATCACGCGCTCGCCGCTTTCGATGCGAGGTTTGATCACTTCAGTCCAGTAAGGAATCACGCGCTCGATGGTCAGCGCCAGGCTTTCTGTGGTTGGCAGCTCTTCCTGGGACAATTTCGCGTAACGCGGATCATGGCCAGGGAAGCGCTCATCAGCACGATCCAGCTCTGGTGGTGTCACAGCAAAACCACGACGCCATTGTTTAACTTGCTCGTCGCCGTATTTCTTGGCGGTTTCAGCTTTGTCCAGACCCTGCAACGCACCGTAGTGACGTTCGTTCAGTTTCCAGGATTTTTCAACTGGCAGCCATGGCTGATCCAGTTCGTCCAGAACGCTCCACAACGTGTGGATGGCACGTTTCAGCACAGAGGTGTAAGCGAAGTCAAAGTGGAAGCCTTCGTCTTTCAGCAACTGACCTGCAGCTTTTGCTTCGGTACGACCCTTGTCGGACAGTTCAACATCATGCCAACCGGTAAAACGGTTTTCTTTGTTCCACTCACTTTCACCGTGTCTTACCAGCACCAGCTTGGTTACAGCCATAGCTAAACTCCTCAGTTAACTGAATTTTCAATGATAACAGTTATCATTATAGGGTCTGGGCATCCCGTTCGGCAATCTGAATGTATTCAGGAAACCTATGTGTGACACCCGTTTGTCTTAAACATAACGAATTTGCTGTGGCGATGTAAAACAAAACGCGCTGACGGTGACCCTGACAGCGCGTTTTGTGCAAAAGAATGGCGTTTCTAGCTGGCTTTCTTCAGGCAGGTGCTCATGAAGGTCTTACGCGCATCACCTTTGAGTTCTTGTTTTGCAGCATCAGCATTACAGACTTTCATCTTTCTCTGCTGAGGATTCATTTTATCGTCTGTTTTAGCCTCGGCTTTCAGGCAGTTACTCATGAACTTTTTGCGCTCATCGCCTTTCAGCGATTGTGTGGTGGCCTGCTGATTACAGTCGGTCATCTTTTGACGTTGCGCGGTTTGGGCGGCAGAAGGGACTTTTACAGGATCAGCGGCCAGTGCAGAACCCGCCGCACATAAGGTCGCCAGCAGGGATAACACAACGGATAAACGCATAACGAACTCCTTTTTGAACGTCCTTTTCGCAGGACACTCTCTAAGCGTAGATGCGGGATGCGGCTTTAGCTGAAAAAGTGCTGATACAGATGCGTGATGAGTCACAAATTTGCTGAAGGAAAAAGCGTGAAGGGCAGGTTCGGATGATCCTGCCCGGATAAAATTACAGCGCGAAGAACTGATAAGTTGTGGCAGATTTGTACGTCTGGCCCGGTTTTATCCAGCAACTCGGCTGAGGCCATGTCGCGTGGTTCGGGCTATCCGGTAGGAATTCACTTTCCAGCGCAACGCCGCTGTAACTGGCGTATTCGCCGCCGCTGCGGTTTGGCGTGCCACCGAGGAAGTTGCCGCTATAAAGCTGTACGGCCGGTGCCGACGTGAACAGGGTCATTTTCACTTTGCCATCGGCTGACCACAAATGCGCTGCCGGATTCGTGCCGGTATTGCAGGTGCGGTTCAGCAAATACGCGTGGTCGTAACCTTTCACGCGCTGCTGATCGCGATCGCTGAGGAAATCCTTTGCCAGCGTTTTCGGCGCATTGAAATTCATGCCGGTGTTTTCAACCGGCGTCGGATCGGCGCACGGGATCCCGTCGCTGTCGACCGGCAGGAAGCGGTCAGCAAACAGTTGCAACTTATGCTGGCGCGCATCGGTGCCTTCGCCGTCGAGATTGAAATAGGCGTGATTGGTCAGGTTGACCGGGCACAGCTTATCCACCGTCGCTTCGTAGCGGATTTCCAGACGGTTATCGTCGGTCAGCTGATAATGCACTTTCGCCGTCATATTGCCCGGATAACCCTGATCGCCGTCGGCAGAGAACAGCTCTAACGTCAGCTTCTGCGCGGTTTGTTCAAGAATTTTCCAGCGGCGCGCATGAAAACCTTCCGGGCCGCCGTGCAACTGATGTACGCCCTGATTGGCGACAACCCGGTGGGGTTTGCCCTCAATTTCAAACTGTGAGCGGGCGATGCGGTTGGCGTAGCGCCCGACGGTCGCGCCCAGATAGGCGCTCTGATTCATATAGTCGTGCGGAGACTGGCAGCCGAGCAGCAATTCGCGGGTCTTGCCGTCAGCCAGCGGCAGCGTGAAGGATAACCAGGTCGCGCCCCAGTCCATGAATGTGGCGGTTGCGCCCGCCGCATTCTGAAGCGTCACCTGTTCAAACGGCTGGCCGTCGGGCGCCAGCTGTGTGTTTTCAGGTTTTAACATATGCCTGCTCCCTGGGAAGCGGTGCAAACATAGAAGGTTTCTTTCAGGCCGCTGTGGGCGTGGTATTGCTGCTCAACGGCGTGACGGACTTTGTCCACCATATCGGTTGGCACCAGTGCCACGATGCAGCCGCCGAAGCCGCCGCCGGTCATGCGCACGCCGCCTTTATCGCCAATCACTTCCTTGACAATTTCGACCAGTTTGTCGATTTGCGGCACGGTAATTTCAAAATCGTCGCGCATGGAAGCGTGAGATTCCGCCATCAGTTCGCCCATGCGTTTCAGGTCGCCGCTGGCCAGCGCGTCAGCCGCCGCCAGAGTACGGTCGTTTTCAGTGATCACGTGGCGCGCACGGCGTGCAACCACCGGATCCAGTTCATCCTGAATGGAGAAGAACAGGGCAGGGTCTACGTCACGCAAGGCTTTCACGCCGAAGAAGCGGGCGGCAACTTCGCACTGTTCGCGACGTGCATTGTATTCGCTGTCAACCAGACCGCGTTTCACGTTGGAGTTGATGATCACCACCGCCGCGTTTTCCGGCATAGAGACTGCACGGGTTTCCAGCGTTCGACAGTCGATCAGCAGGGAATGATTTTCTTTACCGAGGGCAGAAATCAGCTGATCCATAATCCCGCAGTTACAACCGACGAACTGGTTTTCCGCTTCCTGACCGTTGAGTGCCAGCGCCACGCCGTCCAGCGGCAAATCATAGAGCGATTTCAGCGCCTGGCCGACGGCGACTTCCAGAGATGCGGAAGAACTCAGCCCCGCGCCCTGAGGCACGTTGCCGCTGATCACCATGTCTGCGCCGGAAAAATCTTTGTTACGCAGCATCAGGTGTTTCACCACGCCACGCACGTAGTTGGCCCACGGATGCGCGTCGCTGTGCGCAATCGGTTCGTCAAGAGAGAAGGTGTCTTCGTCGTTGTCGTAATCGGCGGCGATCACGCGGATCACGCGGTCGTTGCGCTGTGCGCAGGCGATCACCGTTTCATAATCGATGGCGCAAGGTAAAACGAAACCGTCATTGTAATCGGTATGTTCGCCAATAAGGTTAACGCGACCCGGCGCTTTGATAGTGATCGTGGCAGGGTAACCGAATTTGTCGGCAAAGATTTCCAGGGTTTTGGTTTTCAATTTCATTATTGTTCTCCGGCTTCACGATAGTGGATATCACTCACCGCCCGCAGCCGCTCGGCAGCTTGTTCCGCCGTCAGGTCGCGTTGGGTCTCAGCCAGCATTTCGTAGCCGACCATAAATTTGCGCACCGTGGCTGAACGCAGCAACGGCGGGTAGAAATGGGCATGCAACTGCCAGTGTTCGTGGTCGCCTTCGGTAAACGGCGCGCCGTGCCAGCCCATGGAATACGGGAAAGAGCACTGGAACAGATTGTCATAACGGCTGGTCAGCTTTTTCAGCGCCAGCGCTAAATCACTGCGCTGGGCATCGGTCAGTTCGGTAATGCGCTTAACGTGAACTTTTGGCAGCAGCAACGTTTCGAACGGCCACGCCGCCCAGTAAGGCACCACGGCCAGCCAGTGTTCGGTTTCGACCACCGTGCGGCTGCCGTCTGCCAGTTCGCGCTGGACGTAATCCACCAGCATTTGCGAATCTTGCTCGTCGAGATAAGTACGTTGCAGACGGTCTTCGCGTTCGGCTTCGTTAGGCAGGAAACTGTTCGCCCAAATCTGGCCATGCGGATGCGGGTTAGAACATCCCATCGCCGCGCCTTTATTCTCAAAAACCTGCACCCACGGATAGGTTTTACCTAAATCCGCGCTTTGCTCTTGCCAGGTTCTGACGATTTCCGTCAGGGCTTCTACAGAAAGCTGCGGCAGCGTTTTACTGTGATCCGGCGAGAAACAGATAACCCGGCTGGTGCCGCGTGCGCTCTGGACCCGCATCAGCGGGTCATCGTTTTCCGGCGCAAACGGCGTGTCCGGCATCAGCGCCGCGTAATCGTTGGTGAACACGAAAGTGCCGGTGTATTTCGGGTTCACATCGCCGGTTACGCGGGTATTGCCCGGACAGAGGAAACAATCCGGATCGTGCGAAGGCAGAACCTCCTGCGAAACGGATTCCTGCTGGCCCTGCCACGGGCGTTTAGCCCGGTGCGGGCTCACTAAAATCCACTGATCGGTCAGCGGATTGTAGCGGCGATGTGGATGATCAATCGGGTTAAACGTCGTCATAAACTTTCCTTGGTCTGCCTTAATCCGGGTAGCCCTGCGGGTTTTTCGATTGCCACAGCCAGGTGTCATTGGCCATGTCTTCCAGCGTGCGTGTCACTTTCCAGTGGAGTTCTTTCTCGGCTTTGGACGGGTCAGCCCAGTAGGCAGGCAGGTCGCCGTCGCGGCGCGGTGCAAACGTATAGTTCACCGGTTTTCCGCAGGCTTTGCTGAAGGCATTAATCACTTCCAGCACGCTCTGGCCGAAGCCCGCGCCAAGGTTGTAAATGTGAACGCCCGCCTTGTTGTGCAGGTTTTTCATTGCGGCGATATGGCCGTCGGCCAGATCGACCACGTGGATATAATCGCGAACGCCGGTGCCGTCAGGCGTCGGATAATCGTTCCCGAAAACCGCCACAGACTCGCGGCGACCCACGGCCACCTGCGCAATAAACGGCATCAGGTTGTTAGGCACGCCCTGCGGATCTTCACCCATCAGGCCGGACGGATGCGCGCCCACCGGGTTGAAATAGCGCAGCAGGGTCATGCTCCATTCCGGTTCCGCACGCTGAACGTCTTCAAGAATTTGCTCGACCATCAGTTTGCTGCGGCCGTATGGGCTGGAAGGGTTGCCGGTCGGGAAGTCTTCGACATACGGGGTTTTTGGCTGATCGCCATACACCGTGGCAGAAGAGCTGAAAATCAGGTTTTTAACGCCCGCTGCGCGCATTGCTTCGACCAGCACCAGCGTGCCGGTCACGTTGTTATCGTAATACGCCAGCGGTTTGGCGACGGATTCCCCGACGGCTTTCCATCCCGCGAAATGGATCACGGAGTGAATGTGATGTTCGCTGAAGATCTTATCGAGGAGTGCGCGGTCGCGGATATCCCCTTCATAGAATAGCGGCGTCTTGCCGGTCAGCGTATTGATACGCTCCAGAACGCTGACTTTGCTGTTGTGAAGGTTATCCAGAATGATGGGCGTAAAACCCGCATCAATCAGTTGCACGCATGTATGGCTTCCAATGTAACCGCTACCACCTGTGACTAAGACGTACATAATCGCTCCTCGATGAATATCGTGATGCAACGATAACACGCTGCAAGGCTGAAAAAGGTGATCCATCCCCAATAAAATGGAATCGCTTACACAAACAGTTTACCACCTTTCAATGCCGCCAGACAGGTGTTGTGCGTGATACAGAAAGCCTGTGATAGCCTGCCGGAAGCCATTAATACCGCTAAGTGTAATCGCTTACACGCAGGGTTGTGATTTATCCGCAGCAGCGTTTTGCGGCATTTTTCAGACTACAGCCGAGGGAAACGCCGACATTTTATCCAGCAACCAGCGGCGCAGAATCACGATATCGTCACGCCCGCTTTTCTCTTTTGTGGTCACCAGATAATAATTTGCACCGGGAAGATGGTGCGGGAAGGGGACGGTGAGGATGCCTTTTTCAATGAAATCCCGCGCCAGCAAACTGCTGACAATCGCCACACCCTGGCCGGCAATGGCAGCCTGAATCGCGTGAGTTTCATCGGTAAAACGCAACCCGTTGTCGATGTTGAGATCCTTCGGGCCGAAATGCGCACGCCAGTTTTCCCAGTCCGGAGAAGTGCGGGGAATGTGACGGTTTTCCACATGAAAAAGCGTCACGCCGGTCAGATCCGCCGGTATTTTCAGCGCCAGCGCGGGGCTGGCAACCAGAATAAATGTGTCCTGATACAGCAACGTCGAATCCAGCGATTCACCGGCGAATTCGCTGTAACGGATCGCCACATCCACGGTATTACGCGTTAAATCCACCAATTCGATGCCGGTGTGAAGACGCAAATCCATCGCCGGTGCCGCCAGCTTTAAATCTGCCAGACGCGGAACCAGCCAGTGCGTGAGAAAATTCGAGGTGGTGGTCAGCGTCAGCGCAGGCGGTAATCCGGCGTGATGAATTTCCTCCACGGCGGCCTGTAAACCGGCAAAAGCCTGACGCGTCGCCTGCCGCAAAATTTGCCCGGCGGCGGTCAGTTTCACCTCGCGGGCGCTGCGTTCAAAAACGACGGTGCCCAGTGCCTCTTCCAGAACACGGATCTGGTGGCTGATTGCCGTGGCGGTTACACCAATTTCTTCTGCGGCGCGTTTAAAACTGGCCTGCTGCGCCACGGCGTCGAATGCTTTAAGTGAACCCAGTGGCGGTAAACGGACTTTCTTCATGATGAGTTATTTTCATCCACGGCTGAAATCTGTGACTTTGATTGTTTTTAAAATAGGCGGTGTAATCTCCTTTATCAACACGATGAGGATGAATAACGTTCATCCTGATAGCGCAAGGTTTCGATCAAGGAGTTCTGTATGTCTGCCATTAATTTCCGGGTGCCAGCGCTGGCCTTTTCGCTCGGCACTGTATTTGTTCTGTCGCTGACCATGACGTTGCTGGGTGTGGCGCATCAGGGGCTGGATACGCCGCTCACGCACGGCTTTGCGGGCGCGGCGGCCATTTTTTTCACGCTGTTTATGGTCAGCGAACGTTATAACCCGCAGCCGCTTTTGCCGCAGACCTTGCGGGTTTGCACCGAATTACAAATAAGCCTCTGGGCCAGCGTTTTCTTCGCCGCCCTTGGCGTACCGGCTTTCTTCCTGCTCGGCTGGCTGCTGAAAAACAGTTACGGGTTCGGTCCGCTGCAAATCCTCCTGAGTTTTGCCCTGATCTTACTGATGGTCCGTGCCGGTCATGTGCTGGGTGAAAAAATTTTTACTGAAATCTCGACTGATAAACACTTCCTTTTGGGCTTTACGCTGGTCGCCGCCGCAACAGGGATTATTGCCGTGATGCCGGAAGGTTGTGCGTTCTGGCTGGCGCCGCTGCCCGCGATGATCATAAGCGGACTCGGGCTCGGGATGGTGAATCACGCCAGAAATGTCAGGTTGCAGGCCATTGCAGCGCACGGAAGATGGCTCAACGGCGTGGCACTTATCGCCAGCACCGTGGTTTCACTGGCGCTGCTGACAATGATAGTGACGCCATATCCCGGCTACGCGGGGCTGGAAAACGGGTTCACACTGCTGGGGATTTTTGCTCTGGCGGGCATGGTGGTGGCGCTGATGGCGGAGGAATAAACCCGCCCTCCGGTGGCCGGAAGGCGGGTGAAAAGTCAGAGTGCGTCAATCTGATAACGGTAAATCTCGCCTTCAGGAATAAAGCTCAGGCGGTGCGTAATGCACTCCGGTGCATCTTCCGCGTGATGTGAAACGAACAGCAATTGCGTGTCGCCTTCGCCAATCAGAATATCGACGAAGCGGCGTACCAGCTGGCGGTTTATCGGATCCAAACCCTGCAACGGTTCGTCGAGGATCAGCAGCGCCGGATGTTTCACCAGCGCGCGGGCAATCAGCGCCAGACGTTGTTGCCCCCATGACAGACTGTGGAATGGCGTGTCACCGGCATTGCCGCCGAGACCGAGTAATTCCAGCCACTGATTTGTGAGGAATCTCTGGCGGTCAGAAACCGCCTGATAAATGCCAATTGAATCGAAGAAACCGGACGTGATCACGTTGCGGACGCTGGTGCTGACGCGGTAATCCAGATGTAGGCTGCTGCTGACATAACCGATATGGCGCTTGATGTCCCAGATGGTTTCGCCGCTGCCGCGACGGCGGCCAAACAGCGTCAGATCGTTACTGTAGCCTTGCGCGTGATCGCCGGTGATCAGGCTGAGCAGCGTCGATTTTCCCGCGCCATTCTGCCCGGTGATCTGCCAGTGCTGACCGTGATCAACCTGCCAGCTTAAATTGTGCAGGATCGGTTTGTCGTTGTATTGCACCACGCCGTTGCGCAGGACGATCAGCGGGGAATCTTGTGGTGGCGTGACGCGCACCGTCGGATCCTCTGATTCCGGTACCGCCATACCGTTCAGGCTTTCGCTGTGCGCCAGTTGCGCGACCAGCGCATCCGCCATCACCTGCTCGCGCGGGCCGACGGACGCCAGCGTGCAATCCGCCAGCACACCGACGTTTTGCACGAATGACGGAATATCATCAAAGCGGTTGAGCACCAGCACCATCGTCTGGCCCTCGCGGGAAAGGGTTTCCAGCAACTGCGCCAGTTGTGCGCGGGCATTGACGTCCAGCCCGTCAAACGGCTCGTCGAGCACCAGTAAATCCGGCCGCTGCATCAGCACCTGACACAGCAGCGTCTTGCGGGTTTCGCCGGTGGATAAATATTTGAACCGCCGATCGAGTAATTTTTCGAGTCCAAACTGTGCGGCAAGCACGGCGCAGCGGGCAGGATCGCGCACTTCTTCCTGAATGATTTCCGCCGTCGTCCGGCCGGTATCGTCTTCACCTTCACTCAGTAAATCGGTGTTATTGCGTTGCCATTCATCGGCGACCAGTTCCTGGAGTTGCTCGAACGAAAGACGAACGGTATGCGGGAAACGGTTTTCGCGGGTGCCTTTGAGCAGGGTTAAATCGTCTGCCAGCGCGCGGGCCAGCGCGGATTTACCGCTGCCATTCGAACCGACGAATGCCCAGCTGTCGGCCTGAAGAATACTGAGATCGGAAAGTGTGAGAGTTCGGGTATCGCTGAGGCGAAAAACGCCTTGCGAGATATGCAACGACGACATTGTTCATCCCTTTTTCCCGTCATACTTCAAGTTACATGTGCGTTGGCTACGTTCACTCACCCGAATCACTTACTTATGTAAGCTCATCGGGATTCACTCTCTTGCCGCCTGCCTGAAACTCGAATTATTTAGGGAAATGAATTTTGATTGATAAATTAAGGGATAAGCGCTGCACTCTCTCAAGTCAATTGACAATTCTGCAAAATGTTAACGCTGATTCTGCAAGATTCTGATTTTTTTATCTTTTCAGCACAGCGTGGCGATGATCACCTTGTCATCATCAAACTGCGCGAAGACGTTCTGGCCGGTTTTCAGTGCCAGACGGTCAATGTCGGTGTTGGGCACCATGGCGCACAGCGTTTCGCTGCCGGGTAATTTCACCAGCACTTCGCTGTTATGCTCGCCGCGCTGAATACTGATGACGTCACCCTGCAAGGCGTTGTGCGGATTCTCTGCCGTAAAGCCAAGGGTTATCCACGGCGCTTTAATCAGCACCAGCACTTCTTTGCCCGGCGTGAGCGCCAGACGGTCGGCACTTTGTTCGGTGATCGCCGCACGAATTTGCGTTTTCCCGTCGGCCAGCATGATGTCGATATGCTGCTGAACAACCTCATGCGAACGATCTACCACATTGCCGAAAAACTGATTGCGGGCGCTGGTTTGCAGCGAGAAACGCGAAATCGCCGCCAGCAGGCTGTCGAGCGGCAGGGAGTCTTCTTTCAGTACATCAAAGGCTTTTTGCTGGATTTGCGCCAGCAGTTCGTACAGCTGGATCAGGCGCTCACCGTAGGGCGTCAGCACGGCGCCACCGCCGCCTTTGCCGCCGGTGCTGCGGTCAACCAGGGTCTGGTCTGCCAGCTGATTCATTTCATTAATAGCATCCCATGCGCTTTTGTAGCTGATGCCCGCGAGCTTCGCCCCCTGACTGATTGAGCCGGTATGGCGTACCTGCCGCAGCAATTCGATACGCCGCGGATCGGCGAATAACCGCTGCTGGAGTTTAAGGGTTAAGAGAATTTCGGCTTGCATTGCAGCGTCCTTATTAGAATCATTCTTCATTGTCGCCGTTAAACCCACAAGCAGGCAAGTTGGCTAAATGCTAAAGTAATCACAGTCCGGTGCTGTTATTATCCGCAACAGATTGATTTTCCGTTTTGACTTCAAGCACGAAGTCCAACACTGCCTTCGGGCCGTTCAGCCAGTTAAGTGAGGCTATCATGTTAGAATTATTAGAAAGTTTGATCTTCGCCGCCATCATGGTACCGATTTTCATCGCGGTAATCCTGGGTCTGATCTGGGGACTGGGTGAAGTTTTCAACGTCATTTCCAAAGTCGGCCACTCTAAAGAGTCCCGAAATACCCCATTAGTAAAATAAGCGAAGGGGTTTAATCCGCTTTCCGAAGAGCCCGGCCATTGTGCCGGGTTTTCTATTTTCAGGGTAAGATCAAGAAACCGCAGGTTCTTAATGTTCGTGGGGATAAAACGGATGACATCAATTTTTTCGACGCTATATTGGTGATTACATAACGTAACATCACTTCATAAGGAAGAATAAAACTGATGAAAACCTCCTGGGGCAAATTGCTAACCGCGACCGTCATGATCGCAGGTCTGGGCGTTCAGGCGCAGGCTGCTGAAAAAATTACGGTCTTTGCCGCCGCGTCGCTGACCAATGCGTTGCAGGATATCGCCACGCAATATCAGAAAGAGAAGGGCGTGCAGGTTGTGTCTTCTTTCGCTTCCTCTTCAACGCTGGCGCGCCAGATTGAGCAGGGCGCGCCAGCGGATATGTTTATCTCTGCCGACCAGCAGTGGATGGATTACGCCATCAGCAAGCAGGAAATCGTCGATAACACCCGTTACACCCTGCTGGGTAACGAACTGGTGCTGATTTCTGCGAAAACCAGCAAAATCGATAAAGTCGATATTTCTGAAAAAACGGAGTGGACCAAATTGCTGGGCGACAGCCGTCTGGCGGTGGGCGATCCGGACCACGTTCCGGCGGGCATTTATGCCAAAGAAGCCCTGCAAAAATTGGGTGCCTGGACCACGCTGGAACCTAAGCTGGCGCGCGCCAGCGACGTTCGTGCGGCGATGGCTCTGGTTGAACGCGAAGAAGCGCCGCTGGGTATCGTTTATGGCTCGGATGCGATTGCCAGCAAAAAAGTCAAAGTGGTCGGCATCTTCCCGGCAGCCAGCCACAAACCGGTTGAATATCCGATGGCGATTGTCAAAGGCCACGAAAATGCCACCGTCAGTGGTTTCTATGATTATCTGAAAACCCCTGCGGCCACAGAAATCTTCAAGAAATACGGTTTCACACCGCGCGGATAATCCGTTTATCGCAGAAATCCTAAAGTCATCCCTCCGGGGATGACTTTATAAAGCGTTAATCCTCTCCTGAAATCGCGTGAGCAAAACGTCCTTAACACCCCATCTTGCGTCGCCCGTGACTGCTGATTAAAGGCTTTACTTTTTTTGCCGATATTTTAGGTTTACTGCTTCACATTTTATCCAGGACAAACGAACCGACATGATGTTGAGTGAATATGAGTGGCAGGCGGTACTTCTCAGTTTGAAAGTCTCGAGCCTGGCCGTTGTTTGCAGCCTTCCTCTGGGTATTCTGATGGCGTGGATTTTGGTCCGCTGTCGTTTCCCCGGTAAATCACTGCTCGACAGCATTATCCATTTGCCGCTGGTGTTACCGCCGGTGGTGATCGGTTATTTGCTGCTGGTGGTCATGGGGCGACGCGGCGTGATCGGGCAGTGGCTTTACAATTGGTTCGGTTTCAGTTTTAGTTTTAGCTGGCACGGTGCGGTGCTGGCATCCGCCGTTGTGGCATTTCCGCTGATGGTGCGGGCTATACGCCAGTCGCTTGAGGCCGTCGATCCCAAACTTGAGCTTGCCGCCCGAACGCTCGGTGCGTCGCCGTGGCGGGTGTTTTTCACCATTACGCTGCCGTTGTCCGTGCCCGGTGTCATCGTCGGTGTTGTGCTGGCCTTCGCCCGTTCGCTGGGTGAATTTGGCGCGACCATCACGTTCGTTTCCAACATTCCGGGGGAAACGCGCACTATTCCGCTGGCGATGTATACCCTGATCGAAACCCCCGGTGCAGAAAGTGCCGCCGCACGGCTTTGCGTGCTGGCGATCCTGCTGTCTCTGGCGGCGTTACTGATTTCTGACTGGCTGGCAAAACGCAGCCGCATACGGCTGGGAGGCTGAAATGCTTGAACTTGATTTCAGCCAGAAGCTGGGTGACCTGGATTTACAGATTTCTCAAGAATTACCCGCGCAGGGCATTACCGCGATTTTCGGTTTGTCCGGTGCGGGAAAAACGTCCCTGATCAACGCCATCTGCGGCCTGACAAAACCGGACGCTGGCCGTATCGCGCTCAACGGGCGGATTTTGTCCGACACGCAGAACAACATTTTTCTGCCGCCGGAAAAGCGCCGCGTGGGGTATGTTTTTCAGGATGCGCGGCTCTTTCCGCACTATCGCGTGCGGGGGAATCTGCAATATGGCATGGCGACCTCGATGCGCAGTCAGTTCGACAGCATCGTCCGGCTGCTGGGCATCGGCGCTATACTTGACCGCTTCCCGCTGACGTTGTCCGGCGGCGAAAAACAGCGCGTGGCGATTGGCCGTGCGCTGCTCACTGCTCCGGAAATTCTGCTGATGGACGAACCGCTGGCAGCGCTGGATCTTCCGCGTAAACGCGAGCTGATGCCGTATCTGGAGCGTCTGGCGCAGGAAGTCAGCATTCCTGTTTTGTATGTGACGCACAGCCTGGATGAAATTCTGCGTCTGGCGGACAAAGTCATGGTGCTGGATGCCGGTAAAGTGCTGGCGATGGGCGCGCTGGAAGACGTGTGGGCGAGCAACGTGATGCGCCCGTGGCTGCCGAAAGAAGAGCAGAGCAGCGTGCTGAATGTCAGCGTGCTGGAACATCATCCGCGTTACGAAATGACCGCGCTGGCGATTGGCGATCAGCGATTATGGATCAGCAAAGTGGAAGAAGCGCCCGGCACACCGCTGCGCGTGCGCGTGAATTCCACCGATGTTTCGCTGGTGCTGCAACCGACGGCCAACAACAGTAGCATCCGCAATATTCTGCCCGCGAAAGTGCTGGAATGTCTGGATGTCGGCAATCAGGTCGAAGTGAAACTGGCAATGGCCGACCACATTCTCTGGGCCCGCATTACGCCCTGGGCGCGCGATGAACTGATGGTGCGATCTGGCCAGTGGCTGTACGCGCAGATCAAAAGTGTGTCGGTAAACCGTTAAGCCGCAGGCGCTTTAGACGCGTGATAAAGCGCCAGAACCTTTTCGGCAAATTCATCATCCAGAATATAGAAATAACACTCCGGCACGTTCAGCACGCGGGCGAAATGGCACATGGTGTCGAAGTTCGGGCTGTACGTGCCGTTTTCATATTGTGATACCCGTGAACGCGCGGTGCTTTCATCAATACCCGCCATAACGCCCAGTTTTTCCTGCGTCAGTTTCGCTTTTGTTCGGGCTGATTTCAGTCGGTACGAGATCATCGTCAATAACCATAAAAAGAGTATTGACGTTATGTTTAGCATTACTTAACATCATTGTTGTTTAGAGTTACTACATATCGTAAGGTGAAAGTGTAGTTCACTTTTCTGAATACCGTATAAACAACAAAGGATGAACGATGAATATGGAAAATGACTGGCACCCTGCGGATATCATCGCCGGGTTACGCAAGAAAAGAACCACGCTGGCGGCGGTTTCGCGGGAAGCCGGTTTAGGCTCCTCAACGCTGGCAAATGCGCTGGCGCGCCCGTGGGCGAAGGGCGAAATGATTATTGCCAAAGCGCTGGGTATTCCGCCGTCGGCAATCTGGCCCAGCCGGTATTTTGATTCACAAATGCGGTCAATTCCGCGATGCATCAGGCCGGCAAAGAGTAAAACCGAAATAAAGACAGATTGATGATTTTCTGGCAGAAAAAACGCCTTCCTCTGTAGCAGGGGAAGGCGCGAAAAGCGGAGAATTCAGTTCAGGACTTTCGTGCGGATAACGTCAGCAATGCCCGGTGTTTCGTGATCGCCAATGACCAGCGCCGCGCGTTCTTTTATCGCATCCGCCGCATTGCCCATCGCCACGCCCAGACCGACATTTTCCAGCATGCTCAGGTCATTGTAGTTATCGCCAAAGGCCACCACATCCTGCATGCTCATACCCTGAGATTCGACCCACTCTTGTAAGCGACGGCCTTTGCTGTTGCCGCCTTTCGCCACATCCACCTGATCGTGCCACGACCACTCGCAGGCCAGACCCAGATCGTTTTCCACCTGCGCGGCAAACGTATGCAGCGCATCCAGATCCTGATGGGAGGTCGCAAATTTCCAGATGGATTGCGCGTCGTCTGCGGCTTCACGCAGGCTGTTCACCTGAACGATATTTGGGCGCTGATGTTCCGGCAGGCTCTGACCCCAGGCAATAGAACGGGTTACGTGGGCGCTGGGCTGCTGATACAGCATCGCATCATCGACATAAAGCAGACCGTGAATACCGTGATGATCCAGCAAGTCGATCACTTTCCTGGCTTTCACGCTGTCGAGCGGGTCAGAGGTTAAGACCTTACGTGCCTGATAATCATACAAATAAGTTCCGTTACAACAGATAGCAGGTGTGTCGAGCTCTAATGCCTGATAAAACGGATGAATTGCCACATGATGGCGACCAGTGACGACAACCACTTTGATGCCCTGTGCGCGGGCATCGGCCAGTGCGGCAAGGGATTCAGGAAGAATACGTTTTTGACGGTCCAGCAGCGTACCGTCGAGATCAAGCGCAATAATGCGATAAGTCATGAGCAGTCCATCGTAATTGTGGGTGGATCGAAGAAATTATCATCATGTTACCGTGTTAAGCCTGCTATTTAAACCTTGGATCCGGCACCTTTAGTGCCGCCAGGGCGTTGAGTAATCGTGTTAACCTGAGCTACGCTTTTAAAAAGTCTACCCACTCATTCGGTTTTAATAAGGAGATGTGATGAAGCAAGTTGTCTACGTTGCCAGCCCTGATAGTCAGCAAATCCACGCTTTTCGTCTGGCGGACAATGGTGAACTGAGTCTGCTGCAAACGGTGGAAGTGCCGGGACAGGTTCAGCCGATGGTTATCCATCCTGACGGTCATCGTTTGTATGTCGGCGTGCGCCCGGAGTTTGGCGTGCTGACGTACCGCATTGATCATGAAGGGAAACTGGAAGAAGCCGCGATGGCTCCGCTGCCGGGCAGCCCGACGCATCTGGGGATCGACCTGCAGGGGCGCTTTGTGTTCTCGGCGTCTTACAGCTTTAATAACGTCAGCATCCATCCGCTGGATGAAAAAGGTCACGCGCTTGCACCGGTGCAGGTTCTGGAAAATATCCAGGCACCGCACTCCGCCAATATCGACCCGACGAACCAGTTGCTGATGATCCCGGCGCTTAAAGAAGACCGTATCCGTCAGTACGACTTCAGCCAGAAGGGTGAAGCGACGCCGCATCAGACCGCCAGCGAGCTGCGCACTGTTGAAGGTGCCGGTCCGCGCCACATGGCGTTCCACCCGAATCATCACTTTGCCTACTGTGTAAATGAGCTTAACAGCAGCGTGGATGTGTACCAGAAAGACGTCGGCACCGGCGAATATCGTCAGGTGCAAACCCTGGGCATCATGCCTGATGATTTTGCCGGAACCTGCTGGGCGGCTGATTTGCACATCACGCCGGATGGGAAATTCCTTTACGCCTCCGACCGGACTGCCAGCCTGATTTCTGTGCTGTCGGTGTCCGCCGATGGCAGTGAGCTGGCGCTGACAGGGCACCATGCAACGCAGACGCAGCCACGCGGTTTCAATATCGACTTCACCGGCCAGTACGTGATCACGGCCGGTCAGAAATCGGATGCCATCGAAGTCGCCAAAATCAATCCGCAAAACGGCCAGCTGACCACGCTGAAAACCTACCCGGTGGGCAAAGGGCCGATGTGGGTAAGCATTCTGGAAATTGATTAATCACGCTTGTTTATTGGTGAGGTTATTTAATGGTTCTTTTTGATCTTTCAATAATACCGTTGTGAAATAATGATCAAGCCCCTGTATTAAGGGGCTTTTTATTGCCTGAGCCTTTCTGGCTATTGATAAGAAATATTTTAACTTTCCTCTAAATGTTGACCCTTCCGGGTCGATAACTCTCCCGTTATTCACTCATTCTTCGGTGGCGGTGCCACTTCAGAGTCAGTCCATTTGGAAAACAGAGAGAAGAAAATGAATGTACTTTCAGGGATCACTGGCCGCTTTCGCCATGCGACCATCGGCAATAAACTCGGTGCAAGTTTTGCGCTGGTGTTGCTGCTGGGATCCTTTATCGCTGTGTCGGGTATCTATCATCTGACCAGCATCAACGAACGCGCCGAAAAGGCCACACTGCTGAAAACCGTCAACGATTTGCTCAGTGGTGCAAAATTTTCCCGGCTTTCGTATATGGCGACCAAAGACCCCAAATTTGTCGAAGAGAACCGTCTGGCGCTGGATAAGCTCGAAGCCCGGCAGGCCGAGGTCTCGGCGTACACTTGGGATGCTGAAGATCAGTCTCTGGTGCAAGCCATGCCGGAAAACATCCGTCGTTACCGTGAAAGCTGGCAGCAAACGCTTAATCCCCCTGCGGGCCGTGACCCCAAAGACATTACCGCGCAACTGGCGCAAGCCGGGCTGGCGCTGACCACCGCTTCGAATACGCTGCTCGATCACGAAATGAGCAATCTGCATGAAGAAGTCAGCCAGACCATTCAGGAGATGCTGGCGATTATCGTGGCGACGGTTATCGCGAGCGTTCTGATTGCCTGGCGGATCACGCGCGGGCTGACGCTTCCGCTGCGCCGGACGCTGGAAACTGCCGAACGGATTGCCGCCGGTGACCTCTCGACGCACGCCACCAGCCACAGCCACGACGAAGTGGGGCAACTGACCCGTGCAATCGAAGGCATGAATAAAAATCTGCACGGCATCATTGGTGATATCCGCGAAGGGGTAACTCAGGTCACGCGTGCCTCCAGCGAGATTGCCGCGGGCAACATTGATTTGTCAGCGCGTACCGAAGAACAGGCCGCGGCGTTGGGGCAGACGGCGGCCAGCATGGAGCAGTTAACCTCGACCGTGAAACAGAATGCCGATAACGCCACGCAGGCGAGCCAGCTGGCCTCTGATGCAGCGGACACGGCAGCGCGTGGCGGCAAACTGGTTTCCGACGTGGTGGGCGTGATGAAAGAGATTGCCGTCAGCTCGAAGCAGATTTCTGAAATCACCACCGTTATCAACAGCATTGCCTTCCAGACCAATATTCTGGCGCTGAATGCCGCCGTAGAAGCAGCGCGCGCCGGTGAGCAGGGTCGTGGATTTGCGGTGGTGGCCAGTGAAGTGCGCAGCCTCGCGCAGCGCAGCGGGCAGGCGGCTAAAGAGATCGAAGGGTTAATCCAGAAATCGGTCACCAACGTCAATAACGGCTCAACGCTGGTGGAAAAAGCGGGCGATACGATGGAAGAAATTGTCGGTTCCGTCCGCCACGTCACGCAGATCATTCATGAAATTGCGTCGGCGTCGGATGAGCAAAGCCGGGGGATCAGCCAGATTGCGCTGGCCGTTGCCGAGATGGACACGGTGACGCAGCAAAACTCCGCGCTGGTTCAGCAGTCCGCCAGTGCCGCTGCATCGCTCGATGAGCAGGCGCTGAATCTGGAACGGACCGTTTCGGTGTTCCGTCTCGGCAACGAAAGGGCATAACCGGACAGTACTTCTGCTCAAAAAAATGCCGCCGGAGTTTCCTCCGGCGGCATTTTTATTGCGTCAGACTGAATTACTTCGCAGGCTGAGTCAGCACGTTGTTGTACTGCCACAGGCGGTTGAAGTTCGTGTCGTTCAGGTTGCGCTGTTGTTTTTCATCTTTCGGCACGTTGCCAACAAACGGATGACCGGAGAAGACGGCGTCGCCCCACGGGTTCATCTGGTCGTAGCTGTTGTCGAAGCTGCTGTCGCGGATCACCAGCTGACTGCTGGAATCACTGACATCCCATGCACGGCCCATTTTCGCTTTCGCTGACTGCTCGAAACCACGGTCACCGGTCAGGTTGCTGTCGATCACCAGGAAGCCGTAAGGTGCGGCGGCTGGCGTGTTAGGTGCGAAGATTGACGCCTGTTTCACGCCACGGCTGCTGACGGTGTGGAATTCAACGTGGTCGAATACGGCATTTGCACGGCCAAACACGTAATCCACATCACCCACGATCAGGCTGTTATGCACATATGCCCGGCTGTAACGGCTGTTGTCGGTCTGGTTGTGGATGTTGGCGGTGTTCACCATAAAGGTGTTCTGACGTCCAATCAGACGCACATTATCCAGAATCACGTTGTCGCCGTCGGTACGCAGCGCCACGGCTGAATGATCGCCGCCGTCTACGGTATCGAGCAGGGCGTTACCAATGGTCAGGTTTTGCAATTGCAGGCCGTTGCTTTGTGACCAGACGGTCGCCGTACAGCCTGTACCGATGGTTTCGGTCGTCACGGTGGCGCAGTTCTGGAACATATAGAATGCGCGATCGCCCGGCAGGAACTGGCCGTTCGGGCTGACGGTTGCACGGTACGCGGCCGGTGCGGCAGAGGCTTCCAGCGTCTGGGTCAGCGTGACATCTGCGGAGCTGTTGCCTGCACCGAATAAGGTGATTTGCGGTGCGCCAGAAGGAATGTAAACCGTGCCGTTGTAAGTCCCCGGCAGGATTTTAATGAAGATACGCTCACCGTGGTTACGCACAGCCAGCGCGGCATTTACCGCCTGTTGGACGCTGGAATACGATGCGCCATCGGTGCCTAATTGCGGGCCAACGACAAAATTGGTTTTTGCGGCGTCAGTGCTTGCCAGTTTAGGGAACCAGCCCTGTTGCTGAACCTGCAAAGAAGGGCCGCCAAAGGCCAGATATTTTTTCGCTGTAAAATTGGCCGCTTCGTCCGCTGATAACACGGGCAGTGACGCGGTGCCCGGAGCAACCTGGCTGGATAAGCCTTGATGGCTGCTGCTACATGCCGCCAAAATCAGACTGGCAGACAACATAGCGCACGCGCGTGACAGGGTGGAAATTTTCACTGTGACTGACTCCTTGATGAAGAAAGTTATTCTTTTTTTCAATGTCGCGGCCATTGCCGCAATAAAAAAACGGTGGCCAGTAAAACTGACCACCTTTTCTGCGTCTTTTATACCACAGGAATCAGCTGTATATCACTGTCAGTGATGCTTTGCCGCAAGCAGAGTCAGATCATTTACTGATCTCCGCGCCGCCGAGCAATTTCAGCAAGGCCTGTGCAACGGCTTTGGACGATGCCGGGTTCTGGCCGGTGATCAGTTTGCCATCAGTGACCACGTAAGGACGCCAGTCGGCAGCCTTACTGTAATCACCGCCGTGCTTTTTCAGTTCGTCTTCGACCAGGAAAGGTACGATGTCGGTCAGACCCACCGCGTCCTCCTCGCTGTTGCTAAACCCGGTGACGCGCTTGTCTTTAACCAGCGGCGTGCCATCGTCGAGTAATACATTGCGCAAGACGCCGGGCGCGTGACAGACCGCAGACACCGGTTTGCCTGCCGCCCAGAATGCCTTAATCAATTCGACCGAATCTGCGTCTTCTGCCAGATCCCACAACGGGCCGTGGCCGCCGGGATAAAAAATGGCGTCGAAATCAGCGGCATTCACATCCGCCAGTTTCACCGTCGTGGCCAGCGCGTGTTGTGCGCTTTTGTCCTGACGGAAACGCGCCGTGGTTTCCGTCTGCGCATCCGGCTCATCGCTTTTCGGATCCAGTGGCGGTTGTCCGCCTTTCGGCGAAGCCAGCGTTAGTTTCGCGCCTCCATCCAGAAATTCGTAATAAGGCGCGGTGAATTCTTCCAGCCAGAAACCGGTTTTCTTGCCGGTTTCCCCGAGTTTATCGTGTGATGTCAGTACAATCAGTAATTTCATGTTACCTCCTGTGGACGCCGTCAGGGATCAATCCTGCCCGACACGAACGACCAGTTTGCCAAAGTTTTTACCCTCAAGCAGACCGAAAAACGCCTGTGGTGCGTTTTCCAGCCCTTCTACAACATCCTCGCGGAACTTCACTTTCCCTGCGTTGAACCATTCACCCATCTGGTGCGCAAATTCCGCATAACGATGGCCGTAATCATCAAAAATAATGAAGCCCTGGACACGCAAACGCTTTCTCAAAATCGTACTGGCAAACAATGACAGACGGTCGTGACCTTCTTTCAGGCCGGTGGCATTGTATTGTGAAACCAGTCCGCACACCGGAATGCGGGCTTTGGTATTGAGCAGCGGAAGAACCGCGTCAAACACCGCGCCGCCGACATTTTCGAAATACACGTCAATACCGTCAGGGCAGGCGGCTTTGAGGCGTTGATCCAGATCGGGCGCACGGTGGTCTAAACATTCGTCGAAGCCGAAATGCTCCACGGCGTAGCGGCATTTCTCCTCGCCACCCGCGATACCCACCACGCGGCAGCCTTTGATTTTACCGATTTGCCCGACCAGGGATCCGACCGGCCCGGTTGCGGCGGCGACCACCAGCGTTTCGCCCGGTTTCGGCTCACCGATATCCAGCAGGCCCATAAACGCGGTGAAGCCCGGCATCCCCAGCACGCCCAATGCCAGAGAAGGCTGCTTAAGTGCAGCGCCTTCCAGCTTTTTCACTTCACTGGCGTTCACGACGGCGTAATCCTGCCAGCCGGTACTGCCCACGACGAGATCACCGGTTTTGAAATCCGGGTTATGAGATTCCACTACGCGGGACACCGCGCCGCCGGTCATCACTTCACCGATTTGCACCGGCGCGGCATACGAAGGCGCGTCGGACATCCGCCCGCGCATGTAAGGGTCGAGAGAAAGCCAGATTGTGCGCAATAAAAGCTGACCTTCTTTGGCCACCGGCAGCGGGGATTTTTCCAGACGGAAATTGTCATCAACAGGTTTACCATGAGGGCGGGACGCCAGAACGATGCGGCGGTTTTCAGACTGAGATTGAGACATACCAATACCTTCCCGTTTCATATAAGAGAGTTAAAAGTCGACGTAATTAGGAATAAGTATAGGACGCGAAGTTGTTTTCGCATGAAGCGGTTTATGCCATGTTCTTGAATAAGGCCGGCAGTCAATATTCTGTGCTTTAACCGAACAGCCACGTTACATCAGCTTATGTTGCCCTCTCCTTGCTTCCCACTCATAACATTCTTCGGTATCGATATTCACCATTTTCAATATGTGAAAGCTGTTTTCACTCGAATACAAAGCGAAAACATAAGAGAGCACTGTGCACAACAGATACATTTCTCCTTCACACAAGAAAGGTTCCTGATGCAGGTAAATTATTGATGTTATGCCGCGAACCGGAACACCCTTAAACAGACGATCGACAGGGCGAGTATCAATTTTTTCTATAGCATCCAGCTTTTGTTCAGATAATACAGAGAGGTTCGGATGGCTTATACCGGGTATATCGAAATCGCGTAAGACCTGTTTGATCGCCTCGGTATCGAGCAGCGTCAGATAACTGAGATTCATACTCGACAGCAAAGACCAATGTTGTTCAGCATCCGTCAGTGGCGGTAAAGGTTGTGTGGGTTTGGTGATATTCGTGAATGACGCTATGGCCGGATTGACTTCGGTACAGCGGTTAATATCGCCTTTTTCCAGAAACTCAGGGACTTCTCTGTTAGTGCAACTCAATGAAGTTATGATGTCTTCCTTCTTGTTCCCTGTTTTAGGTATTGCAGCAGGGCGTCCGTCGGCATGGGAAAAGGAAATATTATGATCAAATCGGTTATGTAACATCGATGTATTTCGCTGAATGTGATAATAAATACTCTCAGTGCCCTTTGCACTTTCACCGCAACTGGGGGAACTCTCTAGTGATTTGTAAACTTGTTCCTGGCGTTTAGCCGATTTACCTTTTTGTTTGTTTCCTGAGCGAATTTTATTTCTTACTTGAGTGACAGAGAAAATATCATAGTATTCAGGGTAACGCTGGCTGGCTAATAATGGATAACTTTTGCTTTCTTCATTACGTCTTATTTTCTCACTTTCATGCGGGAAAATATTTACTGAAGGGGAACAGTGCAGACGGAAAGTATTATTTTTTACATTAAGGTCAGCAGGGAAGGGTTTATTGAAGTGAAATCTGAATGTGATTTCATCAGTAAAGAAATTAACAGGTATTTTACGGAATCCGGTAATATCAAAAAACATAAAGCTGTCCTGATAGCATAAATATTCCTGTAATACTTTGAATCCGCAACTGGAATGTTCCGGATAGGGTAAAAGCATATCCAGCGTTTCAAAACCTATTGGTTTGATTAACATGTCGGGTTGCGGGAGATTGTATCCACCTGACAGTAATTCGATGTCCGTGAGATTTTGAGATAACCAGAGGTAAAGCTGATAGCGGGTGTATTTATCTTCGTCACTTAGCCAGAATCGTAACTTATTGAGATCAAGATCATTAAGATTAGCCAGCCGGCTTATGGAAATATTGATGTCCAGCATACCGGACTGGAGACTGCTGTTGGTCACCACCGTGTCGATATGTAAAGGCATTAGCCAGACATCGCGACTCAGTGTGAATTTACAGGGGGGTTTTGAGGCGTCTGAAGGGGTGTTCTCTGCAAGGTTTATAGGGGCACTTTGTAAAACCATGCCTTTAGTCACCCGTGTCGGTGTGGTTATTTCATCAACAGCCGGTGAAAACTCAATGATTGCCATCGACGGCAACGGACGTAAATAGCTCGGCCACAACGTATTCAGCATTGGGTGGGTTATTTCGGGAAAAGAATCTTCAATACGGGTTCTGACATGCCCGGATAAAATAGAAAATGCTTCAAAGACTCTTTCTATATCGGGTTCTGAATCTTTACTTTCCAGAAAGGATGTCAGATGCGGATTTTCTTTGGCTAACATTTTAGCAAGCTGACGTAAATAATCTAACTCTTCACGGTAATAACGTTCTTCATTGTTCATAGTGAATTCTGATGGAATGAGTTTAATTAAAATAATGCATTATTTTAATCTTAAAAGTTTGATAATAATCAAATAACAAAGATAAAAATTAGCGTTCAATAAAACCCGAAAAGAAATTAACGCGAAAAGATTTTAATTGGTAATGATTAAGCTTAAATAAATAACTAAGTTATATGTGTTATTTCCCCATCCATTAAACGGACGTTTGTATCACTTATAAGGAAATAGGATGTCCCGATCAGGAACGCGTTTCACGTTTGAAATAGACGGTCTGCCAGCTGAGACCTTTACGGTGATGGATTTCCACCTTTCCCAGTCCTATTCCTCACTCTTTGCCCTTAATATCAGCCTTGCCAGCGCTGAACAGGCCATACCCTTTGAAGATATTCTTGATGAAACCGGCGTACTGACAATCTGGCAAGGCGAACAGCCTCAGCGCCGGGTAAAAGGCGTGGTGACCTGCTGTGAGCAGGGCGATACCGGCAAACATCAGACCGTGTATCAGCTGAGCGTTCGTCCGTTCCTGTGGCGGAGCAGCCAGCGCAGGAACTGCCGCAGTTTTCAAAACACAGATCCCAAAGGCATCATCGGCAAGCTTCTGACCGAAATGGATACCGGCAGTCATGATGAACTGTTTCGTAATCCACATCCGCAGCGTGAGTTTTGCGTACAATTTATGGAAACGGATTACGCTTTTATTTCACGCCTTGTTGCTGAAGAAGGGATCTTCTTTTACGAGCAGGAAAACCTGGAAGGCGACGATCAGCAACTTGTATTCGCCGACGACCGTGCGGGATTACAGATGCTGGAGCCACTTCCGTATAACCCCAACGCCGCTTCCGAAGCTGAAACGTACTGCATAAACTATTTCCGCCGCAATGCTCAGATCAGCCCGGCGAAGGCCACGACCAAAGATTATACCTTTACGGCACCAAACTGGCAGGCCGAGTACCAGCAGGTACCGGAACGCATGCCTTATCAACGCCCTGACTATGAGTTTTTTGATTATCCGGGCCGTTTCAAAGATGAACAGCATGGCGCAGATTTTGCCCGTTACCAGCTGGATGGCTGGCGTAATGAAGTGGATTTTGTCGTCGGTGCCTCTAACTCGCCGCAGCTCCAACCGGGCGTCTGTTTTCCCCTGACCGATCATCCGCGCGAGGATTTAAATGACCGCTGGCAGGTTATTTCGGTTGATATGCACGGGGAACAACCGCAGGCACTGATTGGGCAGGGTGGTCAGGGGACGACCTTAAATACCCGGTTTAAAGCGATCCCGTGGAGCCAGACCTGGAGGCCAGAGCCTTTGCCCAAACCACGTGTCGATGGCCCGCAAATTGCGCTTGTGACCGGCCCGGCGGGTGAAGAAATCTATTGCGATAAACATGGCCGCGTGCGGGTGAAATTCGCCTGGGACCGATACAACAACGCGGATCAATCAAGCTCATGTTGGGTGCGTGTTTCTCAGGCATGGGCCGGAACGGGGTTCGGTAATATCGCGATCCCCCGGGTGGGTCAGGAAGTCATTGTTGATTTCCTTAACGGCGACCCCGACCAACCCATCATTACCGGCAGAACGTATCACGCCGCCAACCGTGCGCCGGGCAATCTTCCCGCGACTAAAACGCAGACAGCCATTCGCACAAAAACCTATAAAGGCGATGGCTTTAACGAACTGCGTTTCGAAGATGCCCCCTCTCAGGAAGAGATTTATATTCACGCAGAAAAAGACATGAACCACATTATCAACAACGACAGAACCAGCCTGACGAAACGACATTCGGTCGATAAAGTGCAGGGGAACAGTGCGACGTTGGTGACCCAAAATAATGTAGTTCATGTGGATGGAACCCAAAATACTTTTGTCGGTGGCAACTGCGTTTGGTCAGTCGGTAAAGCTTTTGGAGACGGATTCCGAAATATGGATTTGTCGAAATATCACGATGGGGCTGCATATCATTTAAAAAATTTGGCGTTTTCTGCGGGTGTACATGGCATTGTGCCGGGAAGCGGAAATATGATTTTACGGGTAGAAGGCAGCCGGACCGAACACATCAATATGACTGATACGAGTTCAACATTAGGAGCCAAAACAGTCAATGCAGGAGGAATTATTACTCTGAATGCCGGAACAATGATGAATTTATTTTCCGGTGAGAATAGCAAAGAAGTATGCGGAGGAACAAAAATAATTAAGGCGAGTGAAAATATTGAGTTTCACGCAGGCGCTTCCTCAATATGTCTGGGTAAGGATGGGCACATTTCTATCAGAGGTCTCTCTATCTCAATTGAAGGTAGTGAAGTCATTATTTTAAAATCCAAAAAAATAGAATTGGAAGGATAAAATGGCGCAAATAAAAAAGAAAATTGCTTTAGTATTTTTTGTTTTATTTCTAGGCGTAATTTCTATCGAAGGCGGAATGAGGTTCGCCATATGGCGGTCTTTAAGAGAGGTAGTTCCTGAGAAGGCCTCATACACATTGTTGATAGAAAAGTTTGAAGTGCTGGACATGAGTATTGGTTGTATTACAAAAGGAGACTCTAATTATTTAGGTTTTTTTTATACTCCTTGGATACTATCAAGCCTCAAAGCGAAAATTATTTGCAGATATACTAGTGAACATATGCAACTTAGAATTTTTACAAATGAACGGGTTATAGATTATCACTGGAGTTTTTCATCACTTAGTTTCAAAGAAGATCTTTATAATTAAATTTGAGGTGGGTATGTTTAATATATTTAGTGAAAATAAAGATGGAGTTTTTGAAAATTGGATTCTTAGCATAGAACTAGATTATGGAGATGAACCTGCACCTAATAATTTTGACTTTGGTAAAGATCTAATCATAATAAACTACTGTTTGTATAACAGTAGTGAACATGCACAGAAATTCTCAGTAAAAATAAATATTAGAGATATAACTTCAATGAAAAAAAAACTCCATTATGTTCGACAGTCAAGGGGGACTTGCGTGGCAAATTGCTGAGCAATTCACCAACCCGCTTGAATTCCCCATCACTAAAAAACAATATGAAGAGGCTTATTCGTTAGTTATCTGGGCTGATCCCTTTGGGAGTGCTGCATTTTTTGGCAATGGTTACTGGAAAGGAGTGCAGATACTTGAGGGATTAAGTATTCACAAAACTGAAAAAACGATTGGTAGCAACAAGACTAATATTATTTCAATAAAATTAAAAGTTGCACAAAGTGTCATTTCCTACTTTATAGACCTGGTTGAAAAGTACACCACCTCAAATTTACCAGAACTTAAAAAAATACACGATGCTTATAAAAGTGGAGATAAGAATGCGCTAGGGAAATTAGGCGTAATGGGGCCTTCAATAGGTCAAAACGATAGCATTTATAAAGCATATAAGAATGATTCTGGAGAATTTTTTTTAGGAGAGACAGGGATTGATCTCTACGATAAAGATTACTGGCGGGAGGAAAGAAAACGAGCAAAAGACCACTCAGATATTAAATGGGGAGATTCCAATATTAGTATCTATGATTTCAAAGCACCGATTAAAAAACTCTACTCCGAAGTAATCCGAATTGGCAATGATAGCCGGATGTATAGTAATGAAGGCTTTTCCAATCTGAACTGGGGTATTGTCGGCTACCAGTTGGAACTAGGTCCGGAAAGAATGATTGAATTTGCGCATATGGATCCTTTTTCAGGCAATCAAGATCATGATGATGCAGCGACCCGGGACGGGCAACGTGCGGGTGAAATTGCTGGTGAGACTCAGAGCGACGTTACCGAAAACCAAAAAAGTTTCCCGAGACCACTAGATCGCAGGAAGCTATTTTTGTTTATCACAAAAGTCCTCAGTGAAAATGATTTATATACTTATCTTGGTGTTTTAATGCATCAAGAACATTTAGCTGAATTACTTCGTAAAAAAATAAGTGAGAATCTATTGAAATATGGAAACCAAGATTTTTCTTCGTTCTGATAATGAAGTTTATATTTCAATTGCAAAGGGTAAATATGCGTAAAATTATTGTAAAATCCAGCCCCACCTCCACCGGTGGTAAAGTAATAGAAGGTATTGAGACGATTACTATCGACGGTTTTGGTACAACGCTAATTGGTATGAAGGCATCATGTCCAGCTTGTTTGAAACGTGTAGGTAATATTGTTGCCAAAGGACCTCATCAGCAATTTATTATGGATATACCTATTGCACTTGAAGGGGATATCGTTGCCTGTGGATGTCCTGAGGGAGCGAACGTCTTGATACCGTTAACACCAACAGTCGGAGTGAAATAATAGGGGTTAGCGAATCGCTTTGTTCCAGTTGCTGTTGGATTATCGTTATCGGATTTGTTTTGAATAGATTTACTGTATGAATTTAAAATTCCCAAAGAGGATGTATGGATACCAGAAGGAAATGGAATAAATTTATAAAAATTATTTTGTCTGTCATTTTTATAATCGTGATTCTTTTAGAAGGTTCGATGAGGTTTGCCATTTGGCGTGCTTTGAAAGAAACGATCCCTGAGGGGGTTGAATATGAATTAAAGGTCTATTATGCAAACAATAGTGACTATTATTGCAAAATAGAGGCTCATGATAACTACATGACCTTTATTTACACAATAGGGATTTTAACCACTCTACAATCAAAGATGTTTTGTAAGTGGCAATCGGAACATATGACTCTTTATATCGATGATTACAATACTCCAACTGGGCGGAAATATCAGGAGAATTATTATTGGAGTTACCGCGCTTTGAGTTTTATTAAGTATTGATTTCAGTGACGTAAGAAAATTAAATGTGTTTAGTAACTGCAGTACTTAGAAGTTAGAGTATCGGATTTCTAAAAATCCCTCTGGGTGGTGGATAATAATTGCTAAATATTTTTCCTCCAAAATAAATTACATTTTAGTAAATTACAACATGAAAATAGATTAGCTAAAAAGTGACGTTAAATGTTCCTTTAACATTAAAAAATCTACTTCATCTAACTGCGAGGGCGTATTAACATGGAGTATTTCTTATAAAACGCACCTGATATTTTACTTGCCAATCACATAAAATATATTAAGAGACCTACTCTCTAATCGGGACAATGCCAGTTCACTTCACAACCGACACTGTCCCGCAATAATTACTTCACACTCACATCAATATCGCCGAAATATTTATTCGACAGCGTCTTCACTACGCCCTCTTGCTGCACTTTTGCGATGGCGGTGTCGAGTTTTTCTTTCAGCGCGGCATCACCTTTGCGCAGGCCAAATGCGATACCGCTGCCGAGGATTTTATCGTCGCGCACGGCGTCGCCGACAAAGCCGTAATCCTTGCCATCAGGACGTGACAGGAAACCGCTCTGGCCCGCCGGAGCCAGCACTAACGTGCCGTCCAGACGCCCTGAGGACAAGTCCAGATACACCTGGTTCTGATCCTGATACGAAACAATATCCACGCCCTTCGGTGCCCAGTGCGCCTGCGCGTAACTTTCCTGAATCGACCCCTGCAACACGCCGATGTGCTTGCCTTTCAGCGTTTCAACAGTGGGCAGCAGGCCGGAATCTTTTTTGGCAATCAGCTTCGTCGGTACGCGGTAAATCACGTTAGTGAAATCAATCGCCTGGCGACGTTTTTCGGTCACGTTCATGGCGGAGTTGATCGCATCGAATTTACGCGCCTGAAGGGCGGCAATCAGGCCATCGAAAGAGGTGTCGAACCATTCGCATTTCACGCTGGCGGCGGCGCAAACGGCGTTACCCAAATCGATATCAAAACCCTGCAATTCGCCGGTGGCACTTTTGGATTCAAACGGCGGGTATTGCGCCTCGAGGCCAAACTTCAGTGTGGAACCGTCTGCCAGCGCAGAAAAAGACGCCACGGCACAACCTAACAGCAATGCGATTTTCAATTTTTTCATTATTCACAATTCCCCTGCGGTATCAGAAAGTAGGTTCAGACGCGACACAAACGGCGCGCGCCTTCGTACAACGTGTCGTTATCTTTGGCAAAGCTCAGGCGGATAAGCCCGGTGGGTTTGTTATTACTGTAAAAGGCCGACAGCGGGATGGTGGCAATCTGGTGATCCCGGATCAGGCTCAGCACAAATTCATCGTCGGTCAGCGGGCTGAAATGACTAAAACGCGCCAGCATAAAGAAACTGCCACGGCTTGGGAGTAATTCAAAGCGGGATTCGCTGAGTGCGTCGGCCAGCAAATCGCGTTTTTGCTGATAGAAATCCGCCAGGCCGAGATAGCTTTGCGGATCGGCCAGCGCTTCGGCAAACGCAACCTGCATCGGCGTGTCGGCGGAGAACACCATAAACTGATGTACTTTGCGAATTTCATCCATCAGTTCCGCCGGTGCCAGGCAGTAGCCCACGCGCCAGCCGGTCACGTGATAGGTCTTGCCGAACGACGACACAATGACGCTGCGTTCGGCCAGTTGCGGATGGCAGGCCATGCTTTCGTGGCGCTCGCCGTCGAAAACCACGTGCTCATACACTTCGTCCGACAAAACCACGATGTCAGTGTCCTGAGTCAGCGCCGTCAGGCGTTCGATATCGAAATCAGTGAAAATCGCGCCGGTCGGGTTATGCGGGCTGTTGATGATGATCATGCGCGTGCGGCTGTTGATGGCGCTCGCAACCTGATCCCAGTCGATGCTGAAATCTTCCATCGACAGGCCGATCGCCACCGGTTTTGCACCCTGTAAGCGGACAATGGGCGCGTAGCTGTCAAACGCCGGTTCGAAATAAATGACTTCATCGCCAGGATGCACCAGCGCGCTGATGGCGGAATACAAGCCTTCGCTGGCACTGGCAATCACGGTGACTTCGCTGTCGGCGTCATAATGGCAGCCGTAAAGCGCTTCGACTTTGGCGGAGAGCGCATGGCGCAGCGCGGCCACGCCGCTCATTGGCGCGTACTGGTTATGACCGTCGCGCATGGCTTTGGCGACGCTGTCGATAAGCGCAGGCTGGCAGGAAAAATTCGGTGCGCCCTGCGACAGATTCAGGGCATTGTGCTCGGCGCTCAGCTGGCCAATCACAGTAAAAATAGTGGTGCCGACATCCGGTAATTTGGACTGCGGCGACATCGCGCTTTTCATAGCATTTTCCCCAAAGGAAACAGGCCGGGTGGCCATGAGAAGGTTAAAACGGGTGTTTAACGATTAAGCAGCAGTTCGCCTGTGCCGACAATGGAAAATTTGTCATACTCGCTATGATCAGCCGTCATGGCTCAATGCTGAATTTACCGGGGGCTCCGTGGCACTTTCGCCTGAATTGTCGTATCTGAATGCACTGAATTTACCGTCGCTCAACGTGCTCAAAACTTTTGCCGTCGTCGCACAAACCCTGAATCTGACGCATGCCGCCACGTTGCTGCACATTACGCAGGGTGCGGTCAGCCGCCAGATAACCGGGCTGGAAACGTCGCTGGGGTATCCGTTGTTTTTACGTCAGGCCCGCGGGCTGATGCTGACGCCGCGCGGTGCGCAACTATTACCGCCGGTGCAGCAGGCGTTATCGCTGATGGGTGATGCGCTGAAACGTGTCGGTTCGCACCCGGATACGCTGCGGATCAAATGCCCGACCTGTTCGATGCGCTGGTTATTGCCGCGTGTGATCCAGCTGCAAAACGACCGGCCTGATATGCGCATCGAACTGACGGCCTCGATTGCGCACGGCGTGGATTTTAGTAACGAGCATTTTGACGCCGCCGTAATTTTCGGGCGGCCACCGGAATCGCAGCGCCGCGCGCACCATCTGTTTGACGAAGTGCTGACGCCGGTTTGTACGCCGGATTTTCTGCCCCGGCACAAAGGGAAAACCGCCGTCGCCGATCTGGCCGATAAAACGCTGCTGCACCCGACGCGAGACCGCCGCGACTGGCTTCTGTGGCTGCGGGAAGAGGGCGTACAGGGGCTGCCGTCGGAGAAATCACAGCA
This sequence comes from Rahnella sp. PCH160, assembly GCF_047784855.1. Taxonomy (NCBI): domain Bacteria; kingdom Pseudomonadati; phylum Pseudomonadota; class Gammaproteobacteria; order Enterobacterales; family Yersiniaceae; genus Rahnella; species Rahnella sp. PCH160. Next base: position 4,417,098 of record NZ_JBLOGT010000001.1, on the reverse strand, counting down.
TTTCGATACGCTGGATCTGGCGATTAATTCGGCGCTTCAGGGGTATGGCGTGGCGATCGGCGATCTGACGTTAATCGAAGATGATTTGCAGGCGGGCAGGGTGATTGCGCCGTTCCCGCTGTGCGTGGCGAGCGGCGCGTCTTATACGTTGTTGTATCCGGAAAACCCGACCCCCGCGCTGAAAGTGGCGATTGATTTTCTCAATGAACAGGCGCGTCTCAGCCGGGAAAAACTGAGCGCGCTGCTATCGTCGTCACACCGGCTGGTCAGTGCCGTGTGATCAATAGAGTGCGCCGAGTGCGCTGGCAATCGCGCCGGTCAGTTTACGGAGATCTTCCGGCGTGATGATGTACGGCGGCATCAGGTAAATCAGCTTGCCGAACGGGCGGATCCACACGCCCTGTTCCACGAAATGTTTTTGCAGTTGTGCCATGTTGACCGGCTGGCGCATTTCCACCACACCAATCGCGCCGAGCACGCGGACATCGGCCACCGCCGGATGTTCGGCCAGCGGCAGTAATTCATTTTTCAGCTGCTTTTCGATGTTCAGCACCTGTGCCTGCCAGCGGTTTTCTGACAACAAACGCAGGCTGGCACTGGCGACCGCGCAGGCCAGCGGATTGCCCATAAACGTCGGGCCGTGCATGAAACAACCCGCTTCGCCGTTGCTGATCACTTCCGCGACATGTCGCGTGGTCAGCGTCGCGGAAAGCGTCATATAGCCGCCGGTCAGCGCTTTGCCCAGGCAAAGAATATCCGGCGAGATTTTCGCGTGGTCGCAGGCAAACAGCTTGCCGGTACGGCCAAAACCGGTGGCAATCTCATCGGCAATCAGCAGCACGCCGTACTGGTCACACAGGTTACGCACCCGTTTGAGATACAGCGGATGGTAAATCCGCATTCCGCCCGCGCCCTGAACCACCGGCTCTAAAATCACGGCGGCAATTTTGCGGTGGTTTTCATCGAGCATTTTGGCGAACGGCGCAATGTCCGCTTCGTCCCATTCACCGTCGAAACGGCTCTGCGGCGCGTCGGCAAACAGATGCTGCGGCAGGTATCCCTGATACAAACTGTGCATCGAATTTTGCGGGTCGCAGACCGACATCGCGCCGAAAGTATCGCCGTGATAGCCGTTGCGCAGCGTCAGCAACGTCTGACGTTTCTCGCCGCGCGCCTGCCAGTACTGCATCGCCATTTTCAGCGCGACTTCCACCGCCACTGATCCTGAATCCGCCAGAAACACACATTCCAGCCCGGCAGGCGTCATCTCCACCAGACGGCGCGACAGTGCGATGGCCGAAGGGTGCGTGATGCCGCCGAACATCACGTGCGACATTTTGCCAATTTGCTCCACCGCGGCCTGATTCAGCTGCGGATGGTTATAGCCGTGGATCGCTGCCCACCACGACGACATGCCGTCCACCAGCTCACGCCCGTCGGCCAGATGTAAAAGCACGCCAGACGCCGATTCCACCGGATATGCGGGCAGCGGTTTGGTCATGGACGTGTACGGATGCCAGATGTGGCGCTGGTCGAATTCGATATCGGCGGGGCTCATAAAGGATTCCTGCGGGCGGCAAGTTGTAAACTAAAAAATAATTTTAACGTTGACGGTAAACTAAAACAAATAAAGAATGGTTGACGGATGACGAAAAAAATTAAACCGAATACTCTTTGAAGGAGTCGCAATGACTACCCGCACCCCCTGGACGCTTGAAAAAACGCAGGCACTGTTTTCCAAACCTTTTCTTGAGCTGATGTTTGAAGCCCAGCAGGTTCACCGTCAGCACTTCGATCCGCGTCAGGTTCAGGTCAGTACGCTGTTGTCGATCAAAACCGGTGCCTGCCCGGAAGACTGTAAATACTGCCCGCAGAGTTCCCGTTACAAAACCGGGCTGGAATCTGAGCGTCTGATGGAAGTCGAGCAGGTGCTTGAATCCGCCCGTCAGGCCAAAGCCGCCGGGTCGACCCGTTTCTGCATGGGTGCAGCGTGGAAAAACCCGCACGACCGTGACATGCCGTACCTCGAGCAAATGGTGCAGGGCGTCAAAGAAATGGGCATGGAAACCTGCATGACGCTGGGTTCGCTGAATACGTCGCAGGCGCAGCGCCTGGCACACGCCGGTCTGGATTTCTATAACCACAATCTGGATACCTCGCCAGAATTTTACGGCAGCATCATCACCACCCGCAGCTATCAGGAACGTCTGGATACGCTGGCGGAAGTGCGCGGCGCGGGCATTAAAGTCTGCTCCGGCGGGATTGTCGGTTTAGGTGAAACCGTCAAAGACCGTGCCGGCCTGCTGATGCAACTGGCGAACCTGCCGGTGCCGCCGGAAAGCGTGCCGATCAACATGCTGGTGAAAGTGAAAGGCACGCCGCTGGCCGATAACGACGACGTCGATCCGTTTGATTTCATCCGTACTATTGCCGTGGCGCGCATCATGATGCCGCAGTCGTATGTCCGCCTTTCCGCCGGTCGCGAACAGATGAGCGAACAGACGCAGGCGATGTGCTTTATGGCCGGTGCCAACTCCATTTTCTACGGGTGCAAACTGCTGACCACGCCGAACCCGGCGGAAGATAAAGATCTCATTCTGTTTGGCAAACTGGGGCTAAACCCGCAGGTATTCGAAACAGAAATGGGCGATAACCAGCAACAGGCCGCGCTGGCCGAACAGCTGGTTCATGCCGATACCGCACAGTTCTACAACGCTGCCGTCTGAACATGAGCTGGCAAACGCGAATTAACGACGCCGTCGGCGCCCGTAAAGAAGCGGCGGCTTTTCGTGTGCGTCAGCCGAACAGCGGCGGCAGTGCGCGATTTCTGATTCAGGGCGACAAACGGTATCTGAATTTTTCCGGTAACGATTATCTCGGTCTGAGTCAGGACGCCGACGTCATTGCCGCGTGGCAGAAGGGCGCTGAAAAATACGGTGTGGGTAGCGGCGGTTCAGGGCACGTCACCGGCTACAGCGTGGCGCACGCCGAATTCGAACAGCAACTGGCGCAGTGGCAGGGCTATCCGCGCGCGTTGCTGTTTATTTCCGGCTTTGCGGCGAATCAGGCCATTCTTGCCGCGCTGATGCAGGGCGACGACCGCGTGCTGGCGGATAAACTCAGCCACGCTTCTTTACTGGAAGCCGCTGCTCATGCGCCTTCGCAACTGCGGCGCTTTCATCACAATCAGCCGGATTCCCTGCAACGTTTGCTGGAAAAACCGGTGGCCGGTGAAACGCTGGTGGTGACCGAAGGCGTGTTCAGCATGGACGGCGACGCCGCACCGCTGGCGGAACTGCATCGTCTGTCTCAGTTGCATGAAAGCTGGCTGATGGTAGACGACGCGCACGGCGTGGGCGTCACCGGTGAAGAAGGGCGAGGCAGTTGCTGGCAGCAGGGTGTGCGGCCTGAACTTCTGGTGGTCACATTCGGTAAAGCTTTCGGGTGCAGCGGCGCGGCGGTGCTGTGTGATGATGCCACCGCGGATTACCTGTTGCAGTTCGCGCGCCATCTGATTTACAGCACGGCGATGCCTGCGGCGCAGGTTTGCGCGTTACAGGCCGCGCTGGCACGAGTCCGGCAAGACGACGGTCTGCGTGATAAACTGGCGGCCAATATTGCCCGTTTCCGCGCCGGAGCCACCGGATTACCTTACCGGCTGACCGGTTCCCAAACGGCCATCCAGCCGGTGATCGTGGGTGAAAATCAGCCTGCTTTAGATCTGGCGGCGACATTACGTGAACGCGGGTTGTGGGTCAGTGCCATCCGTCCGCCGACGGTGCCTCCGGGCAGCGCGCGGCTGCGTCTAACGCTGACGGCGGCACACAGGCCGGAAGATATCGATTTTTTGCTGGAGTCCCTTCATGGGTGCAGTCACTGAATTAGTGAACAAACAAGCGGTGGCCGACGCGTTCAGCCGAGCCGCCGTCAGTTATGAAAACGCCGCACAATTGCAGCGTGATGTGGGTGAAACGTTGCTGTCGCTGGCAGAACCCTACCTGAAAGATGCAGGAAAAACGGTTGTCGACGCCGGTTGCGGGACGGGCTATTTCAGCCGTTACTGGCGCGCGCAGGGTAAAAACGTGATTGCGCTGGATCTCTCCGAAGGCATGCTGAACCGCGCCCGTGAACTGGATTCTGCTGATGACTATGTGCCGGGAGATATCGAGCGTTTACCGTTTGCCGATAATTCGGTCGATATCTGTTTCAGCAATCTGGCGGTGCAGTGGTGTAACGCGCTGCCACGTGCGCTGGAAGAAATGCACCGCGTCACCCGCAACGGCGGGCTGGTGATTTTCTCCACGCTGGCCGAAGGTTCGCTTAATGAGCTGGCCGCCGCGTGGATGAAAGTCGATGGCCGTCGCCACGTGAATCAGTTCCTGACGCCCGACAAAATTGCCGAAGCTTGCGCGCCGTATCGCCATGAAGTGACTTTCAGCGATTACGTCGCCGAATTTCCGGACGTGATGTCGCTGATGCGCTCGCTCAAAGGCATCGGCGCGACGCACATCAAAAATGGCCGCCTCGGTGGGCTCGGCGGGCGCGAGCGTCTGCAATTGCTGGAAAAACATTACGTCCGCCGCAACGGCGTTCTGCCGCTGAACTACCGGCTGGTCTACGGCATTTTGCAGGTGGAAGAACTCATTCCCTGCTGATTTACTCCTCCCTGGTTGAAGCAGGCACGATCAGCTCCCTCCCCTGCGAAGGGGAGGGTTGGGTGGGGTATTAATGGCAGGCACGTAGTCGTTTGTAAAACCCCCTCCCGGCCTCCCCTTCGCAGGGGAGGAGCAGGCCAAATCTCAGCACGGGTGTGGTTACCTAAACCAAAACCAGGCTTCAAATGAAAAAATACTTTATTACCGGCACCGATACTGAAGTCGGGAAAACCGTCGCCACCACGGCATTTTTACAGGCGGCAGCCCACGCAGGACACAAAACCGCGGGATATAAACCCGTGGCTTCAGGCAGTGAGATGACGGCTGAAGGGCCGCGCAACATCGACGCGCTGGCGCTTCAGGCTTACAGCACCGTCGGGCTGCGATATGACGAAGTGAACCCGTGTACGTTTGTCGAACCGACGTCGCCGCATATCGTCAGCGAGCTGGAAAATCGCCCGATTGATCCGCAGGTTTTATCCGCCGGATTGCGCCATCTCGAACCGCTGGCCGACTGGGTGGTGGTGGAAGGGGCGGGCGGCTGGTATACGCCGCTGACCGCTGACTATACCTTTGCAGACTGGGTGATCGCCGAACAACTGCCGGTGGTGTTAGTGGTAGGCATGCGGCTGGGATGCATCAATCACGCCGTGCTGACGGCACAGGCTATCGCGCAAAGTGGCTTGCATCTGGCGGGCTGGATTGCCAATGACGTGCAGGAAACGGGGAAGCATCATCAGGCTTATATGGCAACGCTCACGCGTATGCTGCCTGCGCCGCTACTGGGCGAGATCCCGTTCCTGAGTGCAGGTCTGGACGTGAATCTGGGGCACTATCTGCATCTCGAACGCCTGCTTGCGCATGAGGCGTAAAGCGCGGCGTCAGACCGTCAGATAATTTTTGATTAACGTCTCGTCGAGCTGCGCCAGCGTGCCCTGCGCCACGTCGCGCCCGCCGTCCACCAGACAAAACCGGTCAGCGACGCTGCGGATGAAGGGCAATTTATGCCCGACCAGAAGCAGCGTCAGACCGAGGTCACGGTTCAGACGGTGAATAATGTTGCCCATATTGGCCGCCATCGACGCACTCGTGTGCTCGGTCGGTTCATCAAGGATCAGCAGTTCAGGCTCCTGCACCAGGGCGCGGCTGATCGCCAGTTGCTGCTGCTGGCTCTCATCGAGCTCTCCCGCTTTGCGTGCGCCCATCTCCTTTAATGTCGGAAACAGGTCATACACCTGCTCAGGCACGCGCCGCGTCTTATTTCTGCTGGACATCATGGCGATTTGCAGGTTTTCATCAACACTCATTTGCGAAAAAATCTGCCGGCCCTGAGGCACATAACCAATACCGATTTGCGCGCGTTTTTCCACCGGCAGATTTAACAGGCTCTGAGGCTCTTCATCGCGTGATTGCCAGGAAATCGCCCCGCTTTTCACCGGAAGATGGCCCATGATGCAGTTCACCAGCGTGGTTTTTCCCACGCCATTTCGCCCTATAAGGCACGTACATTGACCGCGGTACAGTTCGAGATTGATATCCCACAGAATATGTTTTTGCCCATAATACTGATTAACTGATTTTACACTTAACATCAGACCTCCCTCCCTCACGGAGTATTCCGCTGAACTGCGCTTTGACCGCCATTGTCATATTTCTGACATTTATGTTCCGCTGCTAATGCCGTAACACAGAATTAAATCCCGTTGCTTACCGGCCAACCTCACAGCATCAATTACAGATAAACAGCCATTAACCAGTGATAAATGGGGTTAACCGCTTTTTCCTTGCATTAAAAATGACTTTGCTTAGCAAAAAACAGGGTAATCATCAGATTTCACTTTCAGGTTAAAAAAGCGATTCCGGCTGCACGAAGCGCTTCCTACAGTGACACTGCAACTCTCAGGCCAAGTTTGTGAAAGTGCCGGGGAAAAGAGAAGTTACAGAGGTGTTAACAGCGGGACGGGCGGGGATTTAGGATTATTCATTAGAGTTGTTGAGGATTTGTGATAAACAGTCCGACGCGGAAAAAAGGGAACTGCACTTTGCCAGTGCTGCTCTCTCTGATTTTGGTGCAAGCCGGACGACATCAGGACGCTAAAAAATCCTGACGAGATGTCCTTTTTGATTTTGCAAGGAACATCCGCCCGAAAATCTAGGCAAAATAGGCATAAATAAAGTCTGAAAAAAGGGAAAAAATAACTAAAAAAGATGCTGATCCCCTCTCCGGCGTCCGAAGTGCACTTTTTGCCAACTCCCGCAGCGCGGGGCGCGCTGAGACTTATCCACTATTCCTGTGGATAACCATGTGCATGAGCGTGAGAAAAGTAGCTACAGACGAGTCAGGGCGCGGGTTGTGCTTACTTTGCCCGTATTCGCAGCTTTTTAATGATGTCGTTTATAATCAGTCAGTTAGTTAAAAGCAATACGCCCGTGATTCGTTCGTCATAGTTGTGTCAGAATTCGTCAACCTGTGGTCAGAAAGTTAATGGATGAAAAATTTTGGGGATAATTGTCATCTGATGGTGAGAATTATTATTCGCAATAACCTAAAAAAGTGCAGATGTAGCAACCTGTTAAATCCCCGGCGATTTTTATCGATTGGAGGCTGGTTTTATATACAGTATTATAAGGCGGTAAAATCAAGGCTGGCAAAATTCACGGAGTCTTTCATACTGTTTTTCCGTGAGCGCCCGATGTCCGGCCTTATGCGTTTTCATTTCAGCCAGGTAGCCCGTCATGAGTAAAGAGTTCAAACTGCATTCTGAATTTCAGCCTTCAGGCGATCAGCCTGAGGCCATACGCCGTCTGGAAGAAGGGCTGGAGAACGGTCTGGCGCATCAGACGTTGCTCGGCGTTACCGGTTCCGGTAAGACTTTTACCGTGGCGAATGTGATTGCTGACCTGAACCGCCCCACGATGGTTCTTGCACCGAACAAAACCCTCGCGGCGCAGCTGTATGGTGAAATGAAAGAGTTCTTCCCGGAGAACGCCGTCGAATATTTTGTTTCTTACTACGATTACTATCAGCCCGAAGCATACGTGCCGAGTTCGGACACGTTTATCGAAAAAGATTCCTCGGTGAACGAACACATCGAGCAGATGCGGCTTTCGGCCACCAAAGCGCTGCTTGAGCGCCGTGATGTCATCGTGGTGGCGTCGGTTTCGGCGATTTACGGTCTGGGTGATCCGGATCTGTATCTGAAAATGATGCTTCACCTGACCAAAGGGATGATCATTGATCAGCGTGCGATCGTGCGCCGTCTGGCCGAGCTGCAATATGCCCGCAACGATCAGGCTTTCCAGCGCAGTACTTTCCGCGTGCGCGGCGAAGTGATTGATGTTTTCCCGGCAGAATCGGACGATCTGGCGCTGCGCATTGAGCTTTTTGATCAGGAAGTCGAGCGGCTTTCCCTGTTTGATCCGCTGACCGGCCAGGTTCAGCATGAAGTGCCGCGTTTCACGATTTACCCGAAAACGCACTACGTCACCCCGCGCGAACGTATTTTGCAGGCGATGGAAGAGATCAAAGTCGATCTGGCCGAGCGCCGTAAGGTGCTGCTGGACAATAACAAACTGCTCGAAGAGCAGCGCCTCAGCCAGCGTACACAGTTTGACCTCGAAATGATGAATGAGCTGGGCTATTGCTCGGGTATCGAAAACTATTCACGGTATCTGTCCGGGCGCGGCCCCGGCGAGCCGCCGCCGACGCTGTTCGACTATTTGCCCGCCGACGGTTTACTGATCGTCGACGAATCCCACGTCACCATTCCGCAAATCGGCGGGATGTACAAAGGCGACCGCTCGCGTAAAGAAACGCTGGTGGAATATGGTTTCCGCCTGCCATCGGCGCTGGATAACCGCCCGATGCGCTTTGAAGAATTTGAAGCGCTGGCGCCACAGACGATATATGTGTCCGCCACGCCGGGTAAATATGAGCTGGAAAAATCCGGTGATGACGTGGTCGATCAGGTGGTACGTCCGACCGGATTGCTTGACCCGATCATCGAAGTGCGTCCGGTCACCACGCAGGTGGATGACCTGCTTTCAGAAATCCGCAAACGCGTGGCCGTCAATGAGCGTGTGCTGGTCACTACGCTGACCAAACGCATGGCTGAGGATTTGACCGAGTATCTGGAAGAACACGGAGAGAAGGTGCGTTACCTGCATTCTGATATCGACACCGTCGAGCGCGTGGAGATTATCCGCGATTTGCGTCTCGGTGAATTCGATGTGCTGGTGGGCATCAACTTGCTGAGGGAAGGGCTGGACATGCCGGAAGTTTCGCTGGTGGCGATACTGGATGCAGACAAAGAGGGCTTCCTGCGTTCTGAACGTTCGCTTATCCAGACCATTGGCCGTGCGGCGCGTAACCTCAACGGGAAAGCCATTTTGTATGGCGACAGAATTACCAACTCGATGGCCAGGGCGATTGAAGAAACCGAGCGTCGTCGTGCGAAACAGGAAGCCTACAATCTGGAAAACGGCATTACGCCGATGGGCCTGAACAAGAAGATTTCCGATATTCTGCAACTGGGCCAGCCGAAGACCAAAAAGAACAAAGACAAACGCGATGCCGAAGCGGCGCAAACCTACAAATCGCTTACGCCAAAAGCGCTGGAGCAACGCATCAAGGAACTGGAAAGCAAAATGTATGCACACGCCCAGAATCTGGAGTTCGAAGAAGCGGCCAATACCCGCGACGAGCTCCACGCCCTGCGCGAGCAGTTTATTGCCCTGTCCTGAGTAAACCCCGTCATGCTTCGCATTGAAGTATGGCGGGAAGATTAGTGATAGACTGCGCGGCCAAATTTATAACGATGAGTGAGCCAATGACTGATACACCACAAAATCCCGGCGCGGCGAAAGATCCGCTGCACGGCGTCACGCTGGAAAAACTGCTGACAACGCTGGTGGATAATTTTGGCTGGCCAGCACTGGCCTCGCAGGTCAATATCAACTGTTTTAAAAGCGATCCGAGCGTCAAGTCCAGCCTGAAATTTTTGCGCCGCACGCCGTGGGCGCGCAAGGAAGTGGAAACGCTGTATCTGGATTTCATCGAAGGCCATTTGCGTTCCGACCTGACGCGCAGTAAACGCCGCACACCGTTATCCGCCGAAAAACCGCAGAAACCGAAAGTCAGCACCGCGACTCCTGCCGCTGACAGTCCGTGGAATAATCATCCGCTGACCAAAAAATAACAGCCGTTTCCACCGGTTTTTTGAACTGCGAAAAAGCCCCGCGATCTGTACAGTGAAGCGGGGCTTTTTCATTGTGCTGAGGGAAATGTGGCAGAACAAAATGTACTGATCGTGGTGGATATGCAAAACGGCGTGTTCGCGTCGCCACGTTATGACCGCAGCGGGCGTGCCGCGCTGATTAACCAGTTAATTGACCGGGCGGGGCGCACTGTATTTATCCAGCACGCCGAAGGTGAAATGACCGAGGGCAGCGAACACTGGCAGGTTTTGCCTGAACTTCATCAGCCGGCAGATGCCATTTCCGTCACCAAAACCGCCTGTGATTCTTTCTACCGCACCCGGCTTGACGATGTGCTGAAAGATCTCAATGCGACGGGCTTTACGGTGTGCGGTTGCGCGACAGATTACTGCGTGGATACCACCATTAAAGTCGCCGCCAGCAAAGGCTACGCGGTGACCGTTGCTTCCGACGCGCATACCACCGGCGACAGAACGCACGCCACGGCTCAGCAGCTGATTGGCCAGCACAACGAAGTCTGGCGCGAATTATCCGTGCCGGGAAACCCGGTGACCGTGAAAACCACCGCAGAGATCCTGGCAGACTGGTAATCAGTTTCGCATTTCGTCTGTAACAGCAAACGTAAAAAAGGCCGCATCGCGCGGCCTTTCGTCTTCAGGTTTATTAGAATCAGGTTTCTCATAACCCGATTTCTCCGTTTCAGTGCATCTTTTGCAGCGCTTCTTCTACCGCCAGACGCAGTAAATCGCGGTCATGACGGTAAGGAATATCGCGGGCTTCCAGCGGGCTTTGAATAATCAGATGCGCCTGGGCGCTGTCGCCCAGCGTCACTTTCGGGCCGACAATCGCCGCATCCGCGCGGCGGCCAATGCGTTTTTCAATCATGTCCAGTTTGTCGTCAAGCGTCAGGGACGCCGCCGCCACGCTCAGCTCTTTCCCCAGATTTCCGACATACACGATGTGCGCACGGCTGCGGCGCAGGGCGGTGGTGAGATCTTCCATCAGCAACAGGGGCATCAGGCTGGTAAAAAAACTGCCGGGGCCGATCAGAATAAGATTCGCTTCGGCAATCGCCTGTAACGCTTCGCGTGTGGCCGGAACCTGTGGCTCCAGCAGCAATTCGCGTGGGATCTGTGTCAGTTTATCGACATTCACTTCACCGTGAACCCGCTCACCGGCGGCATCAATCGCCGCTAAATCCACCGGCTGTTCGGACATCGGAATCAGCTCGGCGTCCACTTTCAGCAGACTGCGCACCAGATTGATCGCTTCAAGCGGACGGACGGTCAGGTGATCCAGCGCGCGCAGCATCAGGTTACCCAGGTTATGCCCGTCCAGTTCGCCCTGGCCGCTGAAGCGGTATTCGAACATCGCTGAAGCTAAACTTGGTTCGGTGATCAGCTGATTAAGGCAGTTGCGCATATCGCCCCAGGCAATGCCGCCCACCGAGCGGCGGATTCTGCCGGTCGAACCGCCGTTGTCCGTGGTGGTCACAATGCCGGTCAGGCGCGGGCCCAGCGAGGAAAGAGAAGACATCACGCGTCCCAGTCCGTGGCCTCCACCTAAAGCCACCACCCGGTCGAGGTCAGCTAATGTTCGATTACGCATAAAGATCCTTGTGAAGCGGCCAGAGGTGAGAGCAGAGCGTGCGTTGGGCACAATAAATAATGTAGCGGATAATAATTTTGCAGGGGGATTTTACCCAATTTTGCAACAGGATGTTATCACTTCTCAGCACGCTCAGCGCATTCAAAACCAAGCGCTTTTATCGTTGAAAATGCGCACTTTTGTCGCGAAAAAACGTTATATATCAAAATGCATAACGAAAAACCATCTTGGCGATCCGGACTTTGGAGCGCTAAACTGTAGGCCGTTACCCGAATTCTTCGTCGTTCTGCACTGAACGTGTTGAATCAACTCCTAGCCTTTGTTCCTAAGTTGCCTTTCTGACGTTGTTCCCACAGAAACAATATGGAGCTCTGGCCGTGACAATCAGTCACCAGGGTGCATGGCAGAAATGCCAGCATCTCCCGTATTTGGAAAGGTGTTTAGGTGCTTCAACTTACTGATGCTTTTGCCCGCAAGTTTTATTACTTGCGGCTGTCGATCACTGACGTGTGCAATTTCCGTTGCACCTATTGTCTGCCGGACGGTTACAAGCCGCACGGGCACAGCAATAAAAGCTTTCTTTCGCTCGATGAAATCCGTCGGGTCAGTCGCGCGTTCGCCAATCTGGGAACGGAAAAAGTGCGCCTGACCGGTGGAGAACCGTCGCTGCGCCGCGATTTCAGCGACATCATTGCCGCAGTCCGCGAAAACCCCTCGATTAAAACGCTGGCGGTGACCACTAACGGTTACCGCATGGCGCGTGATATCAGCAAATGGCGCGATGCCGGGCTGACCAACATTAACGTCAGCGTTGACAGCCTTGATGCCCGCCAGTTTCACGCCATCACCGGGCAGGATAAATTCCGCGACGTGATGGCCGGAATTGATGCCGCGTTTGACGCCGGTTTCAGCAAGGTCAAAGTCAATACCGTTCTGATGCGCGATGTGAATCACGCCAGCCTCAGCACCTTCCTCGACTGGATTAAAACCCGCCCGATTCAGCTGCGTTTCATTGAGCTGATGGAAACCGGCGACGGCGGCGAGCTGTTCCGCAAACATCATGTTTCCGGCGAAGTCCTGCGCGAACAGCTTGTCCGTCAGGGCTGGCAGTTGCAGATTCGCTCACGCAGTGACGGCCCGGCGCAGGTGTTCAGCCATCCGGATTATCTGGGCGAAATCGGCCTGATCATGCCGTATGAAAAAGACTTTTGTGTCAGCTGCAACCGCCTGCGCGTGTCCGCGACCGGCAATCTGCATTTGTGTCTGTTCGGCGAGCAGGGCATTCCTCTGCGCGATTTACTGGCCGACGACCTCCAGCAGGACGATTTGATGGAGAGGATCCAGGGCGGTCTCAGCCGTAAAAAACAGACGCACTTCCTGCATGAAGGCAATACCGGTATTACCCAGAACCTGTCGTTTATCGGCGGCTGAGTCCGGCATTAATCGTTTAAGGAGCAAACTGATGAGCAAAGCCAGCAAAGAATTTTTGCCTTTATCTGTCGCGATCATGACGGTTTCCGACCGCCGCACCGACGATGAAGACACCTCCGGCCATTACCTGAAAGAAGCCGTGACCGAAGGCGGCCACCACGTCGTGGCGCAGCAGATCGTTAAAGAAAGCATTTACAGCATCCGCGCCGTGGTTTCTGCGTGGATTGCAGATGAAACAATTCAGGCCATTCTGATCAACGGCGGCACCGGTTTTAATGCCGGAAATAATACGCCGGAAGCCCTGAAGCCGTTATTTGACCGTGAAATTGAAGGTTTCGGCGAGCTGTTCCGCATGGTGTCTTTCGAAGATATCGGCACCTCGACCATTCAGTCGCGCGCCATCGGCGGTATTGCCAATCAAACGGTGATTTTTGCCATGCCCGGTTCAACCCGCGCGTGCCAGACTGCCTGGGAAAACATCATTGAAGCGCAGCTCGATGCCCGTCAGGGTCCGTGCAATTTCACCCCACATTTGAAGAAATAAGCATGTCTGAATTAACCCACATTAATGCGTCCGGTGATGCCCACATGGTGGATGTTTCCGGCAAAGCCGAAACGGTTCGCGAAGCCCGCGCCGAAGCTTTTGTTGAGATGGCTGCCAAAACGCTGGCGATGATCATTAACGGCAACCATCACAAAGGGGATGTGTTTGCTACCGCGCGCATCGCCGGAATTCAGGCTGCCAAGAAAACCTGGGATCTGATCCCTTTGTGTCATCCGCTGTTGCTGACCAAAGTGGAAGTTAATCTGGAGGCGCAGCCGGAACATAACCGCGTCCGCATCGAATCCCGTTGCCGGTTAAGCGGCAAAACCGGCGTGGAAATGGAAGCGCTGACGGCGGCTTCTGTCGCCGCGCTGACCATCTACGACATGTGCAAAGCCGTTCAAAAAGACATGGTGATCGGCCCGATCCGTCTGCTGGAAAAAAGCGGCGGTAAATCCGGGGACTTTAAGGTGGAAAGTAAGGCGGAAAGTAAGGTGGAATTATGATCGACATTTTATTCTTCGCCCAGGTTCGCGAATTAACCGGGACGTCCAGCCTGCAACTGCCGGCTGATTTTTCTACCGTGGAAGACTTACGCCATTCCCTGACCGGACGCGGCGACCGCTGGGCGCTGGCGCTGGAATCCGGCAAATTGCTGGTGGCGGTTAATCAGACGCTGACCACCATGGCGCATCCGCTGACGGCGGGCGACGAAGTGGCGTTCTTCCCGCCCGTGACCGGGGGCTGAGATGGACAGGACAAAAATTGTTGTTGATGCCGCCCCGTTTAACGTTGGCGAAGAGTACAACTGGCTGGCGCAATCGAACGCCGACGGTGCGGTGGTGACGTTCACCGGTAAAGTGCGCAATCACAATCTGGGCAGTCACGTGACGGCACTGACGCTGGAACATTATCCGGGTATGACCGAAAAAGCGCTGGCGGAAATTGTCGGACAGGCGCGTGCGCGCTGGCCTTTGCAAAGTGTTTCTGTTTATCACCGCGTGGGCCCGATGTATCCGGGTGATGAAATTGTGTTTGTCGGTGTCACCAGCGCTCACCGCGGAATGGCGTTTGAAGCCAATGAATTTATTATGGATCAGCTGAAAACGCGGGCTCCGTTCTGGAAGCGCGAGGCGACGGAAGAGGGCGACCGCTGGGTTGATGCCCGTGACAGCGATAAAGCTGCGGCGGCGCGCTGGTAAATAGGGGGTCAACCGCACTGACTCCTCCCATGCTTTTCTCTGTAACTGTGATACGCTTTAAAAATCGGGAGGCTGTTATGGCCTCATTATTGTCCTCCATGCAAAAGGGTAATCATCATGGATCGATATCCACGTAGTAACGGTTCAATTGTTGAACGCGCAAATACGGGCATTCAGGCGTACATGGCGCAAGTGTATGGCTGGATGTTCTGTGGCTTACTGCTGACGGCATTTGTTGCCTGGTATGCTTCCGGCTCCGAAAAAATCATGAGTTTTGTTTTTTCCAGCCAGATTACGTTCTTTGGTTTGATCATCGCCCAACTGGCGCTGGTCTTCGTGATTTCAGGCATGGTGAATCGCCTGAGCGGGACGGTCGCCACCGGCCTGTTCATGTTGTATTCCGCCCTGACCGGTCTGACGCTTTCCAGCATTTTCCTGGTCTACACCGGTGATTCCATTTTCGGGACATTCATCGTGGCTGCGGGAATGTTTGGTGCGATGAGCGTTTACGGTTATGTGACCAAGCGTGATTTAACCGGCATTGGCAGCATGTTGTTCATGGCGCTGATTGGTCTGGTGCTGGCATCGCTGGTCAACATGTGGCTGAAAAGTTCGGGCCTTGCGAACATCATTTCCTACGCAGGTGTGCTGATCTTCGTCGGTCTGACTGCGTATGACACCCAGAAGCTGAAAAACATGGGTGCGCAACTGTCGGCAGATGACCGTGATAATTTCCGCAAGTATTCGATTGTGGGCGCACTGACGTTGTATCTGGATTTCATCAACCTGTTCCTGATGTTGTTACGGATTTTCGGTAACCGTCGGTAATTGTTTTTGATTTCAAACTTTTGAGAGGGGCGCTGATAAGCGCCCTTTTTTTATGACAGTGCCGGGCATTAGCGGCTTGGGGGCTGCGCCTGGGTTTAAAGCAGATCGAGAAAGTTTCGGTTTTTCAATGGCGGTGATCGCTTGACTCGCAGCGCCGAAACCGACCAAAAGAGGCCAGGACGGGCCTCTCTTGGATCTCTCGCGTCTTTTTACTACGCGCTATCGCTCGCTGGGGCGATGGACATGTTCTGGTAGATCGGCTCGTGGCGCGAAACCTTGCCGCTACGCGGTACCTTCCCTACGGGCTTCGAGCCTTGTGGTCTCGAACCCTCGGTCAGCAAAATTTCTGAGCGCGCCAGATAGTATTTTTCAAAGATAACAATCGATTGGTTTGCTCCTCCCCCTGCGAAGGGGGAGGTTGGGAGGGGTTTAGCTGGCAACTGAGTCGTTACAACCAACACCCCATCCCGGCCTTCCCCTCGTGAGAGGGGAAGGAGCAAATCAAAACCAGCCAGCATCCATCACCGCCATTGAAAAACCGAAATCGTCTCGATCAATTTTTAAATCAGAAAGTTTCACCATTTCCAAATGGCTCCAACCCCCGGTCACGGCATCCTCACCCTCCCTGTCGGGACTTGCCGGAAACTCCACCACACCTGCACGGTGTTAAACAGCACCAGAATCGCCGTTACGATAAACACCCAACGGAATCCGAACAGCGCGGAGGCGCTGGAACCAATCAATGGCCCGATAACATTCCCGAGGTACATAAACGACTGGTTATACCCAAATATCCGGCCGGTCACCTTATCGCTGCTGTATTTCACCAGCAACGCCTGTACCGCTGGCATTAACGCGCCATCGCCGAAGCCGAGCATGAAACGCAGAATGCCGAGCTGTATGGGAGTTTTGATCAGCGCCATCAGACAGAACAGCAGGAAACAAAAGACCAGCGCGGCAATGAGTATCCGGTGCGCGCCGATACGGTCGCCGAGTTTACCCAGTTTGGGCGCGGCGAGTAATGCCGAAACGCCGGGAACGGCAGCAATCACGCCGCTGATAAACGCGATATTGCTGGTATCGGAAGAAAGCTCGCGGATAAACAACGTCAGTATCGGGCTGATAGAGCCGTTAGCCAGCTGGATCATCATGGTGGTGACGAACAGGCTGACAATCAGCCACGGGTAGGGCAGCGTGGTAAACACGGCTTTACCGCTCAGACGGTTAGCCTTGGTGACCGGCACTACGCGCTCTTTGATCAGGAAAAAGGTAATGAGGAAACTGATAAACAACATGCCGCTGGTGACGAAAAACACCGTGCGCAGGCCGAGATGGTCAGCCATAAAGCCGCCCAGCAGCGGGCCGATAATGACGCCGGAAACCTGACCAGTTGAAAGCGTCCCCAGCGCCCAGCCGCTTTTATCGCGCGGCACCTGCGAGGCTACCAGCGCCATTGCATTCGGAATGTAACCGGAGGTCAGCCCCATCAGCGTGCGCAAAATGAAAAGCTGCCAGACGTTCGTCGCAAAGCCCTGCAACATCATGACAATCGCCATGCCCAGTGCGGCGCGCAGGAGCATCAGCTTGCGGCCTTTGCGGTCAGCCAGGCTGCCCCACAGCGGCGCAACAATAGCCGAAACCAGGAAGGTTCCGCTGAATACCAGCCCGGACCACAGGCTCAGGGATTCATGAGACGTAACACCCAGCTGTTCGATGTAAAGCGGTAGAAAAGGCAGGATTTGACTCATCGCCATGCCGGTAAAAAAACACCCGAGCCAGACGGAAATTAAGTTTATTTTCCAGGTTTCCATGTTACAGCGGTGCAGCCTTATGGACAGAAGAATGAAAGTGAAAGAAGCATAGCAAGCTAATCCAGGGATTGGGACGCAAAAAGTGGGAAGCCATTCATCAGCTTTATAATTGATTATCCTGTATCAAAGTTTCGGATTATTGCCGCAGATTATGCCGCCAAAAAGCGTCACAGAAGTTTGCTTTTGTCACGTCCGGTTACAGGCCGCAAGCAGATAACTTCGCGCGGCGCGGCGTTCTGTGCTACTATCCGCACAACTGGCGCACTGCAGTTTGTGCCGAATCCTCGTGGTAATGCCTCATTTGCCTCGTCTGATCATCCACTCTTGAAACTGCACCGAACCCCGTTCGGGTTAGAGTGGACTGGAGCTTTTCCTTATATGTCATTTGATTCCCTCGGCTTAAGTGCCGAAATTTTGCGTGCTGTTGAAGAACAGGGCTATCGTGAACCTACGCCTATTCAGCGTCAGGCTATCCCTGTTGTGCTGGAAGGTCGTGACCTGATGGCGAGCGCGCAGACCGGTACCGGTAAAACCGCTGGTTTTACACTGCCGCTGCTGAACATGCTCAGCCATACCAACGCGCAATTCAAAGGACGTCGCCCGGTTCGTGCGCTGATCCTGACCCCAACCCGTGAGCTGGCGGCGCAGATTGGCGAAAACGTCCAGGCTTACAGCAAATACCTGACCCTGCGTTCGCTGGTCGTATTTGGTGGTGTGAGCATCAACCCGCAGATGTTGAAACTGCGCGGTGGCGTAGATGTTCTGATCGCAACGCCGGGTCGTTTGCTGGATCTGGAACATCAGCGTGCTGTTGATTTATCCCAGGTTGAAATTTTAGTGCTTGATGAAGCCGACCGTATGCTGGACATGGGTTTCATCCACGACATCCGCCGCGTGCTGGCAAAACTGCCTGCCAAGCGTCAGAACCTGCTGTTCTCCGCCACTTTCTCAGATGAGATCAAAGGTCTGGCGAGCAAGCTGCTGACTAACCCGGCTTCTGTTGAAGTCGCGCGTCGTAACACCGCTTCTGAGCAAATTGAACAGACCGTTCACTTTGTTGATAAGAAACGCAAAAAAGAACTGCTGTCCCAGATGATTGGCGAAGGCAACTGGAAACAGGTGCTGGTGTTCAACCGGACGAAACACGGTGCCAACCACCTGGCTGAGCAACTGAATAAAGACGGCATCACCGCCGCTGCGATTCATGGCAATAAAAGTCAGGGCGCGCGTACCCGTGCACTGGCCGATTTCAAAGCCGGTTCAGTCCGTGTACTGGTCGCAACCGATATCGCCGCGCGCGGTCTGGATATCGATATGCTACCGCACGTCGTGAACTACGAACTGCCAAACGTACCGGAAGATTACGTTCACCGTATCGGCCGTACCGGCCGTGCAGAAGCCACCGGGGAAGCGGTTTCTCTGGTGTGCGTTGATGAACATAAACTGCTGCGTGACATCGAGCGTCTGCTGAAGCGTGAAATTCCACGCATCGCACTGCCGGGTTATGAGCCAGATTTGAGCATCAAAGCTGAGCCGATCATCAATGGTCGTCAGGGTAGCGGTGGCGGCGGTCGTGGCGCACCACGTCAGGGCCAGCGTCCGGGCGCACCACGCTCTGGTGCTCCACGTTCAGGCGCTCCGCGTCCGGGCGGTAGTGGTCAGCGTGCGGCAAACGGCACGTCTGAAAACCGCGGTTCCGGCGAAAACCGTCCGGCACGTTCGCGTCCTGCACATGCAGGCCAGCGTCGTACCGGCACCGGCGGCACTGGCAACAAATAAGATTTCTGAATCTTGAATCAACCGCCTTTACCGGCGGTTTTTTTTCGCCTGAAATCCGGCTAACGGATCACATATGCACAGCGGCGCGCGCCCTGCAAAATATGCTCGGTGCGCTCGACGTTTGCCTCCAGCACATCACGGAAAACATCCCGTTCGGCGCGGCAAAAACCCTGACAGGTTGTCGCGGCGGCGCAAATCGGGCAGTGGTTTTCGACAAACAGATAGCTGCCGTCCTCCTGCAATGTCCAGTCCGCCATATACCCTTCGCGGGTGCGGATGGCCGTCAGACGTTGCAGCCTTTCTTCCAGCGAACTTGCGCCACTCATGGCCTGCCGGTAATTTGCCAGCGTCTGGCTTTCCCGCGACGTAATCAACTGGTCCAATGCCGATTCGCCCAACGACGTGCGGATTAGCTGAAGAAGTTGTACCGTCAGATCTGCGTGCGCATCGGGGAAGTGCGCATGCCCTTTGGCGGTCAGTTGCCAGTATTGCGCCGGACGCCCGACGCCCTGCGATATCGCGTTGGCTTCCACCAGGCCGTCTTTTGCCAGCTTCACGAATTGCTGCCGCGCTGCTTCGCCGGTCGTGCCCAGCAGATGACCTGCATCGCTGGCCTGCATTTCCCCGCGGGTTTTCAGCAGCGTCATTAAGCGCTCAGCGACGCTTTGCCGGACGTCGCTTTTATTTTCCAAGTTGTTACTTGACATATTGCCTCGCCGGGTTCTAGATTATGTAAAACATATTCCAAGTTGTTTCTTGTTTTAATCATACCATAATCATAACGCGCTTCAATGTGCAGAAAACACAAACCAAAGGGACGAACAGAAATGTCGGAAAGTCAGAGCGGCTGGAAGGATTTATTCAGTGCTGAAAACCGGGGCAGCGCCATCACCCTGAGCGCCGGTGTCGCGCTTTACGCCACAAACAGCTACATCGTGATCACGATTTTACCTTCTGTCGTGCAGGATATCGGCGGGCTGGCGTGGTATGCGTGGAATACCACGCTGTATGTCGTCTGCTCGATTCTCGGCTCGGCGCTTTCGGCGCGGCTGATGCGGACCGCCGGACCGCGTGGCAGTTATCTCATGGCCACCGGTATTTTCATCGCCGGCGCTGCGATTTGTACCGTTGCGCCGAGTATGCCGGTGCTGCTTATCGGGCGTGCCTTGCAGGGGCTGGGCGGCGGTTTCCTGTTCGCGCTGTCTTACGCGATGATCAACCTTCTTTTTAAAGAGTCTCTCTGGCCCCGCGCGATGGCGCTGATCTCCGCCATGTGGGGGATCGCAACGCTGGTTGGCCCGGCGGTGGGCGGCATTTTTGCTGAACTGCACGCGTGGCGCTGGGCGTTTGGCTTGCTCCTGCCGGTCACATCGTTATTTGGTCTGTGGGTCTGGCGGATCCTGCCAAAATCTCAGCGCGATAAACAGCCGGAAGAGCCGCTGCCGCTGATGCAACTGGCGCTGCTGACCGGCGCGGTGCTGGTGGTTTCGGCGGGCAGCTTGTCTTCGCACGGCCTGGTGAATTTGCTCGGGTTTGTGATTGCGGTCGTGATGATGCTTATCCTGCGCCACCGCGAATTTACCGCCGACGTCAGGCTGTTGCCGCGTAATGCGCTGCGCCGCTCATCGCCGCTTTATGGTCTGTATCTGGTGATGTCACTGCTGATTATCGGGCTGGGCTGCGAACTGTTTGTGCCTTATTTGCTGCAACATCTTCACGGGCAGACGCCGCTTGCCGCCGGATATATCACGGCTGCCGCTGCGGCGGGCTGGACATTAAGCGAAGTGGCCAGCTCAGGCTGGACAGGGCGTCGGGCGGATAACGCGATTGTTTCCGGTCCGCTGATTCTGGCTATCGGTTTGCTGTTATTGCTGTTCACCGTACCGGTCGCTTTTGGTGTGCCGTGGCTGAATATCAGCGGTGTTGTGCTCGGGCTGACGCTGGCCGGTTTTGGTATCGGGCTGGGCTGGCCGCATCTGCTGACCCGCGTGCTGCAACAGGCACCGGAAGAAGATCGCGAAAAAGCCGGAGCGTCGATCACTGTCGTGCAGTCTTTCGCCGCTGCCCTTGGCGCGGCACTGGCCGGAACGGTCGCTAACTTCTCCGGCGTGAATCAGGGCGATACGGGCGCTGCCCACGCCGCATTCTGGATGTTCCTGCTGTTTGCTGTCCCGGCGTTTCTGGCGGTGTGGATTGCCCTGCGTTCCGTCAGGGCGCGGCAAAGAAATACCGGCGTGAATGAAACGTTAAACACCGATTTGTCACAGGGATAATTGCCCGAAGGCGAGCCTTGCGGTAATCTTGCGCGTCATTTTTAAGGGTTGAACTGCGATGCGCGTATTACTGGCTCCGATGGAAGGTGTGCTTGATCCTCTGGTTCGTGAACTTCTCAGTGAAGTGAACGACTACGATTTGTGCATCACCGAGTTTGTACGTGTGGTGGATCAACTGCTTCCCGTCAAAGTCTTCCATCGCCTGTGCCCGGAATTACTGCACGACAGCCGCACGCCGTCAGGCACGCGCGTACGTGTGCAGCTTCTCGGGCAATATCCTGAATGGCTGGCAGAAAACGCCGCCCGCGCCACTGAACTGGGTTCTTTTGGCGTCGATCTCAACTGCGGCTGCCCGTCGAAAATGGTTAACGGCAGCGGCGGAGGTGCGACGCTACTCAAAGACCCTGAGCTGATTTATCAGGGCGCAAAAGCCATGCGGGCTGCGGTTCCTGCGCATTTACCGGTGACGGTAAAAGTACGTCTGGGGTGGGATTCTCTTGAACGTAGTTTTGAAATTGCCGACGCGGTACAGCATGCGGGCGCGACAGAACTCACCGTACACGGACGCACCAAAGAAGACGGTTACAAGCCTGAGCGGATTAACTGGCAGGCGATTGGCGAAATCCGCCAGCGGCTGAGTATTCCGGTGATCGCCAACGGTGAAATCTGGGATTACGCCAGCGCGCAGGCCTGTATGCAAACGACCGGTTGTGATGCAGTTATGATCGGGCGCGGCGCACTGAATATTCCCAATCTCAGCCGCGTGGTGAAATACAACGAATCGCGAATGCCGTGGGCGGATGTGATGACGCTCTTGCAGAAATACACCCGTCTGGAAAAGCAGGGCGATACCGGTTTGTATCATGTTGCGCGTATCAAACAGTGGCTGAGTTATCTGCGTAAAGAGTACGAAGAGGCAACCGAGTTATTTACTGAAGTGCGCGTGCTGAAGACGTCGAAGGAAATTGCCGGACGCATTAACCGGTGACCTGAATCCATGTCTTCTCCACGCGGCAACGCTTAAAAATGGAGGAGTATCATGGACAATAAAGACATCGGCCTGAGCCACATTGCTTTTGCCGTTAAAGATCTCGACGCCAGTATCGCTTTCTATCAGCAATTCGCCGGAATGAAAGTCATCCACCGGCGCGGTGAAAAAGGCACCCACGCCCGGCCTGTGGCCTGGCTCAGCGATATGACCCGCCACTTTGCCCTCGTTCTGGCAGAAGACCCGCAATCCACCGACACTAAACTTGGCCCGTTCGGGCATCTCGGTGTTGCCTGCGCCTCGAAAGAAGCGATGGATGTCAAACTCGCCGAAGCGCGCGACGCGGGTGTTTTACGTCAGGAACCGACAGATTCCGGTGCGCCTGTCGGCTATTGGGCTTTTCTGGATGACCCGGATGGAAATACGCTCGAACTTTCTTACGGGCAGGAAATCGGTTATTTAATCGGCCATCAGTAATATTCAGATAATCTAAAAAATAAAACGGGCCGGGCGTTGAAACCCTGCCCGTCGTCGTTTGACTTCGCTCTCATCCTACGCAAGTGTTCACTAACTCGCCATTGCACGGCCTGCGTGTGGTTGTGACAGACTTTGTGACAAATAGATTTGAAAATTGCGAGTGCCAATCCTATTCGCGTCACTTATAATTCCGCCGCTGTCCCGACATAACTTCATGACAACTTTCTTAAATACAGAGCAATGCATGTGAAAATCCGTCTTCTGGTTCTGAGCTTATTCGCCTTAAATACAGGCATGTTGTCTGCACCTGCCGCATTCGCTGCAAAGCACGAGCAGGCGGTCGCCCCTATTGTTCAAATTGCTTCCGGCAGCGCCATGGTGGTGGATCTTAAAAGCCACGAAGTGATTTATTCCCGAAATCCGGATGAGGTGAGGCCGATTGCCTCCCTGACCAAACTGATGACCGCGATGGTAACGTTGGATGCGAATCTGCCGCTGGATGAAGTGATCAACGTTGATATCAGCAATACGCCTGAAATGCGTGGTGTATTTTCCCGCGTAAAACTCAACAGCGAAATTACCCGCCGCCAGATGATTCAACTGGCGCTGATGTCTTCCGAAAACCGTGCCGCCGCCAGCCTGGCCGCGCACTATCCTGGCGGCTACACAGCATTTATCAATGCGATGAATGCCAAAGCCAAATCTCTCGGGATGACGCGTACGCATTACGCTGAGCCGACCGGGCTTTCGCCACGCAACGTCTCCACTGCGCGTGATTTAACGCGTCTGCTGCTGGCTTCCCAGCGTTATCCGCTCATCGGCCAGCTCAGCACAACAGCCGAAAAAACGGCGGTCTTCAGCCATCCCGCCTACGCGCTGCCTTTTCGCAATACGAACCATCTGATCATGAACCCGTCGTGGAGCATTCAGCTGACGAAAACCGGTTATACCGATATCGCCGGGCATTGTCTGGCGATGCGTACCACCATTAACGGCAAGCCGGTCACGCTGGTCGTGATGGATGCGTTCGGGAAATTTACCGCCTTTGCAGATGCGAACCGTCTGCGCACCTGGATGGAAACCGGCAAAACCGTGCCAGTTCCGCAGATTGCGAAGAACTACCGTAAGCAGAAAGAGCAGCAGAAATCTCAGCCATCGATAGAAGAAGCTGACGATTGATCTAAAACGAAAAAGTCCGGCGCAGGTGCCGGACTTTTGTTTTGTGCAGGAACAGACAACGATGCTTAGAAAATCAGTTTAAACACCCCTGTCAGGGTCAGTAAGCCGACGATAAAGATGATGGCGATGATCCACAGAATAATTTTCATGTTTTCTCCTTATCACACCCTTTTGTCGTCATCAGCTAAGCTGGCTAAGCCAATGATTATTCACCTTCAGTATAGCTAATCCTATCATTTGCGCTTTTTCACCAGACTTAAACGGCAACGATCGCTCTCAGGCCGCATTCCGGGCTGGTGAAAGGTTTACCCCTTTGCGTGAACTGCGCCGCGCCGGTCATCGATGCCTGAGCCAGCACAACGGCGGCTGTACCCTCTGCGAATGCTGCGTCAGCCGCAGCGGCGACCGTCTGCAAATACCCTGCTAAATCGCCCTGCTTAAACTTTTCCCAGGCTCCGGCCACCAGACGCATTTCCAGTACGGCGTCGGGGTGTTTTTTCGTCTGTCTGAATAGCTGTTCAGTGGGCCCGAGCGTGGTTTCCACCGCACATAACACCACCACTTTTCCGGCCGTTTTCATCGCTGCTTCGGCCAGCGCCTGATCAACGCGCAAAACCGGCACCTGCGCGCTTTCTGCTGCGGCTTCAGCGGCAGCGCCGAGTGTTGAGCAGGTGAGCAAAACACGGTCGGACTCACGGCTCAGGTCGCGTAACACCTTCGCCGTTTGTTCAAGAATTTCCGGCGTCAGCCCGCCTGCCTGTTCTGCGGCAGCCAGTAAATCCGGACGGGAAATATGGCGGAACTCATGGTGATCTAACCCCAGCTTCTGTGCTGCATTTTCAAAAACCGCGATGTTGCTGTCTGCTGTGTGTAAACAGGTGATGCGCATGGACGTCTCCGGAAGGTGTGATGACTCTACGTTAACGATTTTTCCTTTCCCCGTAGAGGCTTTTCTGCCTGTAAAAATTTGTTAATGAGTGTGCTAACAAAAACCTGAGCGCTTTACCAAGAGTACCCGTAACGGAGCCGCGTAAGCGGCTCTTTTATTTGGTATTTATTCATTTTATCAATGCAATTCCATAAGACATAGATTCATAAATAATCACGCCTTGAACGAGAAAGAAATTGATTTGAGGTGTTTATTTATACAGTGCAGACTGCCCGCAGATTAAGGATGCCTAAACAAGGATTAGCTTACGTGAGGGACAACACATCATGTTTCAGCTCAGGATGCCAGATTGCTGGCCAGTCAACCCAATGCTGTATCTGCCCGGTGCCCTGACAGTGCCGGAAGACTTTAAGGGAGAATGGATTATGGAAGCGTTAATGCAAAGCCAGATTAACAGTATCGAAAAGCAGGGAATCAAAAACGGGGAGGAAATCGCGAGCCTTAATTTGCGGGTGGGAAAGGTTGAACAGCAAGTTGTTCAGCTGGCCGAGGTCGTTACAGATACCCATCTCCGTGTCGGAAAACTCGAACACCAGATGGTCACGCTCACCGATGCGGTGACGGACATCGGCGTTCGCGTGGGGAAAACGGAGGAAAGTATTGTTCGTATCGATAAGCATCTGGTCAGGATCGACGAGCATCTGGTGCAAATTGACGATCATCTTGTTCTCATTGATAAGAAATTTGACCTGGTAGATGAGCGCTTTAACAAAATGGATCTGCGTTTCGATAAAATGGATGCACGATTTAATTCCGTTGAGTCGCAGCTGGCGGTTATTCAGTCGAATTACATGACCAAGGATATGTTCCACCTCTATATTTCAAAACAGACCCATTGGATCATGGGCATGATGGTGGCACTGGCTGGGGTGGTGTTCACCGCAGCCCGTTATATCCACTGACCTTTTCGGGAAACCCCGTTCTCCGGCATCAACATCCTCTGCCACAGTGGGGTGTTGTGCCGCCAGCAAACCGCCCAATAACGACTATAATATACACAGGCTGCCACCTTCTCCTTGCCCTTGTGACCTTTATCAAACTGGCATTCCCGAAGGGTTTATCATCGTACGCCGCTGGCGGCTTTCGGCGCACAAGGGGGTGTTTCATGGCAAATCATATCTGGGGACTGTTATCTCATCCGGGTCCCGAATTGCAGCAAATCCAGCGTGAACGGGAAACCGTTTCACATGTTTATTCCCACCATGTTTTTCTGATGGCGCTGATTCCGGTTGTCTGTTCCTTTATCGGGACAACGCAGCTGGGCTGGAATTTCGGTGACGGCCAGAAGCTGATGGTTTCCATGTTCACCGCGTCCTACATCGCTGTAATCTTCTATGTTCTGATGCTCGCCGCCGTTGCACTGATGGGGCGAATTATCTACTGGATGGCGCGTCGTTATGACAGCCGCCCGACACTCAACAGTTGTATTGTGTTTGCCGGTTACGTTGCCACACCGATGTTCCTCAGCGGGATCGTTGCGCTTTATCCGATGGTCTGGTTATGCCTGTTTGTCGGGCTGATTGGCCTTTGCTACAGCGGATATCTGCTGTACCTCGGTATTCCAAACTTCCTCAACATTGACCACCGCGAGGGGTTCCTGTTCTCCAGCTCGACGCTGGCGATGGGAGTTCTGGTTCTTGAGTTGTTACTCGCACTGACCGTGTTGATGTGGGGTTATGGAACGAAATTGTTCTAACCAATGAGATGAGGTCGGAGTGACGTAGTATCCCTCCCCTGAAAAGGGGAGGGTTGGTCAGAGACACTTCGCAACGTTATTCCTGCCAGTTTTTCAGCTTACTGGTTTTCCCGATCCCAGGGTTAAAACTGTTGGTCGGGTCGGACTGCCGGTAAAATTCCTTAAGATGCGGTTTCGCAACATAGAGATGTCCGACGTTGTGTTCCGCCGGATATTCAGCGCCTTTTGCATCCAGCAATTCGAGCATGCGGTGTTTCAGCGCCTTGCTGTTCACACCTTTTTTAACAATGTAATCCTGATGGAAAACGTGGCACATAAAGTGGCCGTAATAGAGTTTTGCTACCAGCTGATTATCAATATCTTCCGGCAACGTTTCAAACCAGTCGCGATCGTTGCGGCGCAGTGCGATATCGAGCGCCAGAATGTCTTCGACTTCTTTCTCATGCACGGCGTGATAACGAATGGCGGCACCCGCCGCAGCGAAGCGGTGCAGGAAGGCCTTTTTGCCCTCGTCGGCTGAACAGATAAAGAAGTCACCCTGATTTTCGCTGAAGAAACGGGTCAGAAACGTTCTGGCCTCATCTATCCCGGGGCCTGACATTTTTAGCAATAAGTGATGCTCAAACCGGTCGCGATATTGCTTCATGCGGGGCGGTAAATGGTTTGGCAGCGCTTTACTCAGACACTGCATTACGCGGTCGCTGAAGTGTTTCGGCAGGAAAGGCACTTTGCTGGCGTGAGCGTCAAACTTCCCTTTGGCGGTAAACATGTCCGGCATTTTGTCGGTGCCGAGTTTGTCGATCATCAGGAACGTATCTTTGCCGTACACTTCGGTGATATCGAAAATATCCCGGTGCATGTATTCGCCTGCAACCGGCAGGTTCGTGAAATCCCGCAGGATCTGGCGACGTAATTCGGTCAGCACCGCCGTGTCGTTGGTGCCGATATAGAAAACCTGTTGCTGGGTTTCTGCCGGGAAAGTATCGAGGCGGACGGCGAAAACGGCCAGTTTCCCGGCACAGCCCGAGGCTTCAAACAGACGGCGCTCATCGGCGTTAAAGCGTGACGGCGTATCGGCATCCACTTCGCGGACACGCGCCGCATAATCATGGTCGGAAGCCAGTCGCTGGTCATGCAGAATATCGGCTTCGAGATAATCGCCTTTTTCCAGCCGCGTCAGGATCTCTTCCGGCGTCTCACCCAGATTGATCCCCAGATGGTTTACCAGCCGCAATTCTCCCAGCGCATCAATCTGCGCATACAGCGCCATTTCCGTATAAGCCGGGCCGCGTTTCACCAGTGAGCCACCGGAGTTGTTGCAAATTCCGCCGACGACGGAGGCACCAATACAGGATGAACCGATGACTGAATGTGGTTCGCGGTTATAAGGCTTGAGGATTTTTTCCAGTTTATACAACGTGCTGCCGGGGAAACCGATCACCTGATGGCCGCCGTCGAGCAGTTGGATCTGATCGAGTTTAAGGGTGCTGAAAATGACGATGTCGCGGTCGTAATCGTCGCCGCTGGGCGTTGAACCCTCCGTCAGCCCGGTGTTGGCGGCCTGCATGATGACAATTTTGTCGGCGGCGATGCAGGCTTTAAGCAGTTGCCATTGTTGCAGTAATGTTTGCGGGAATACCACCGCCAGTGCCTTGCCACCGCCGGAGCGGAACCCTTTGCGGTAGCGCTCGGTATTGCTGTCGCCAGTGAGGACGTGGCGGCTTCCGGCGATGTCTTTCAGCGTGGTGATGAGTGACTGGTTATCCATTTCATCTTCCTTTTTTGACGTAGGCTCTGCAATCATAGACTTAAATGCCAGAGAACAGGCTACAGATCATTCAGGATAAATACCGAGGGATTCCTCTTAAGTTGCTACATTTTTGTCATACGCAGTCCACTAAATCGTCATTGATGTGTCACAAAACTCGCGCTTAATGAACGCCAGATAACGAAAGCAACCGAGAGACAGCATCATGGCGCAAGCTCAACTTAAGCTGGCACAGGCTGAATATCCTCAGGCCGGGCCGCAACATCTGAACAAAGTACTGGACGTTAAAGGCCTGGTGAAATCCTATAAATCAGGTCAGCGTGTTCTTAATGACATCAATTTCGATCTTCACGCCGGTGAATTTGTTGCGGTCATTGGCCGTTCCGGTGCGGGTAAATCGACGTTGCTGCACGTCCTTAACGGTACGATCCCGTTAACCGACGGCAGCGTGGTGTGTCATTATGAAAACGGTGAGCAGCAGCAACTGGCAGGCCTGACCGGCAAACCGCTGCGTCGCTGGCGTTCAGGTTGCGGCATGATTTTCCAGGATTTCTGTCTGGTTCCGCGTCTGGACGTACTGACTAACGTGCTGCTCGGGCGTCTCAGCCATACCTCTACGTTCAAATCTTTCTTCAACCAGTTTGATGATGAAGACCGCGCCCGCGCCATATCACTGCTGGAATGGTTGCACATGTTGCCGCATGCGCTGCAACGTGCTGAAAATCTTTCCGGTGGCCAGATGCAGCGCGTGGCGATTTGTCGTGCCCTGATGCAAAATCCGAAAATATTGCTGGCGGACGAACCGGTGGCTTCGCTGGATCCTAAAAATACCCTGCGCATCATGAATGCCCTGAAAAAGGTCAGCGAAGAGAACATCGCGGTGATGGTTAACCTGCATTCCGTCGAGCTGGTGAAAGATTACTGCACCCGCGTTATCGGTATTGCGAAAGGGCAGATTATCTTTGACGGGCATCCGGAACAATTAACCGACGGGATCTTGCAGCAGTTATATGGCGAAGAACACGAAGCCATAAACAGTTAAACAAAAACGTTATTAATTTTGCAGTGCTTATTTCTACTTTCTCTCAATCTACACAAGGTCATCATTAAATGAAGAAGTTATTACGTCTGGCGGTCTTTGTTGCAGGTTCCCTTACCGCAATGCACAGCATGGCAGAAGATGCCCCTAAAGAATTGAATTTAGGTATTTTGGGTGGACAGAACGCCACTCAGCAAATCGGTGATAATCAGTGTGTAAAAGATTTCTTTGATAAAGAATTAAATGTGGATACTAAACTGCGTAATTCATCCGATTACTCAGGTGTGATTCAGGGGTTATTAGGCAAGAAAGTCGATATGGTATTAAGCATGTCGCCTTCATCTTTCGCGTCTGTATATATTAATAACCCGAAAGCGGTGGATCTGGTCGGTATCGTGATTGATGACACCGACAAATCTCGCGGTTATCACTCCGTTGTCGTGGTAAAAGCGGACAGCCCGTACCAGAAATTGTCTGACCTGAAAGGCAAATCCTTTGGCTTTGCTGACCCGGATTCCACTTCCGGTTACCTGATCCCGAACCAGACATTCAAGAAAGAGTTTGGTGGTAACACGGATAACAAATACAACAACTTCTTCTCCAGCGTCACCTTCTCCGGCGGCCACGAGCAGGACATCCTCGGCGTACTGAACGGTCAGTTTGAAGGCGCGGTGACCTGGACTTCCATGATTGGTGACCGCGAAACCGGTTATACCTCCGGTGCGTTCAACCGTATGATCCGCATGGACCATCCGGATCTGATGAAGAAAATTCGTATTATCTGGGAATCTCCGTTAATTCCTAACGGCCCGATTTTGGTTCGCAGCGATTTGCCACCGGCATTTAAAGCGAAACTGGTTTCAGCCATTAAGAAACTGGATAAAGACGATCATGCGTGCTTCGTGAAAGCCGTTGGCGGTAAACAGCATATCGGCGAAACGTCGCTGGCGGAATATCAGCAGATTATTGATATGAAGCGTGAATTGACGAAGGGTGGCCGCTAAGTCTTAGCTCCCTCCCCTGCGAAGGGGAGGGTTGGGGTGGGGTATTAATGGCAATTCAGTAAGCGAATGCTTTTATCACTATTGTCGTTTGTAATACCCCCTCCTGACCTCCCCCTTCGCAGGGGGAGGAATAATGATTACCTGAAACCGGAAATATTATTTTGAATAAAGACTTCAACCGTTATTACCAGAATATACGCGGTAAGCAAAAGCGCGAGGCGCTGATCTGGTCAGGGCTGATGCTGCTGTTATATTTATGGTCTGGCAATGTTTCCGAGCTTAATCTGAAAACTATTATTGTTTCAGCACCCAGTTTCTTTGATTATATCGGTCAGACGGTACCGGTTTTGCACTGGTCTTTATTATTTGCAGACGGGCACACCGAAGGTTCTCTGGCTTACTGGGGATACCGTCTCAATATTCAGTTACCGCTGATTTGGGAAACTATTCAGCTGGCATTGTCTTCAACGATTCTGTCCACCGCGCTGGCCGTGGTTCTGGCGTTTCTCGCCGCCAGCAATACGGATTCCCCGAAATGGGTGAAATTCAGTATCCGTACATTTGTTGCTTTCCTGCGAACCATGCCTGAACTGGCCTGGGCCGTGATGTGCGTCATGGCGTTTGGCGTGGGGGCGATTCCGGGCTTTATCGCGCTGACCTTACACACCGTCGGCAGCCTGACCAAATTGTTCTACGAATCTATCGAAACTGCGTCGGATAAACCGGTACGCGGCCTGAGAGCCTGCGGAGCAGGGCGCTTGCAGCGCATGCGTTTCGCCATGTGGCCACAGGTTAAACCTATCTTTTTGTCCTACAGCTTCATGCGTCTGGAAATCAACTTCCGCCAGTCAACCATCCTTGGATTGGTGGGCGCGGGCGGTATTGGTCAGGAACTGATGACGTCCATCAAACTGGATCGCTATGACCAGGTCAGCATGACGTTGCTGCTGATTATTCTGGTGGTTTCCGGCATGGATTACCTGTCGGGCAAATTACGCAAACGCGTGGTAGAGGGCACTTTCTGATGTTAACTGACGCGCTTGAACCTCATGTTATTACCAGCCTGAAACAGCAGCACGCGCATCTGTTTTCCGCGCAGCGCCGTTACCTGCGTTATCTGGCGATTCTGGCTGTTGTGATTGTGTTGTATTACGTCTATTTTTTCAGCTATTTCGGCATTCCGTGGAGCGAAGTTGTGCGCGGCACCCGAGAGGTCGGGCGCTATTTCCTGCGCATGTTCGTGTGGCATAACGTTTCCGAATGGCCGTTTATGTATTACTTCTCGCAGATTGCGATCACGCTGGCGATCGTGTTTGCCGGGACGGTCACCGCCTCCTTCCTCGCGCTGCCATTGTCATTCCTTGCGGCGCGAAATGTGATGACCACGCCGGTTCTGCGGCCGGTTTCACTGATTATCCGCCGCATTCTGGATGTGCTTCGCGGTCTGGATATGGCGATCTGGGGGCTGATTTTTGTCCGCGCTGTGGGCATGGGGCCGCTGGCCGGTGTGCTGGCGATTGTGATGCAGGATTTAGGCTTACTCGGCAAGCTTTACGCCGAAGGTCACGAAGCAGTGGAACGCTCGCCAAGCCGCGGTCTGCGTGCGCTGGGCGCTTCGCCGCTACAGACGCACCGCTTTGGCATCTTCACGCAATCTTTCCCGACCTTTCTGGCGCTGTCGCTGTACCAGATTGAATCCAACACCCGTTCTGCCGCCGTTCTCGGTTTTGTGGGCGCGGGCGGTATCGGTCTGGTTTATGCCGAAAATATGCGGTTGTGGAACTGGGATGTGGTGATGTTTATCACGCTGATTCTGGTGGCTATCGTGATGATGATGGACAAGATATCCGCGATGCTGCGCGCCAAATACATTATGGGCGAAGAGATTGACTTGTTTATGCCGGAAGAGCGGAAAATGAAGCCGCCGGTCGAGTTGTATAAGCCCTGATTTCAGTCGGTTATAAAATCTAAAAGGCGGCATCCAACGGATGCCGCCTTTTGTCATAAACGGGCAACAGAAATATTACTCGTCGAAATACCAGTAACCCTGATTCACCAGATCGGTGAACACGGCCATGAACGCCGGATCCTGCACGGCATCGCCCAGCTCTTTTTTACCAATCAGCATGAAACGGCAAAGCGCATCCGCCGCCTGATGTTGATCGGTTTCCAGCGCTTCACTGTTGACGAAGAAACGGTCGCCGACGTTCAGCACGCGCAGACCGCTCAGCCGGGTCAGACTGTCGCCCTGCATCAGAGCATCGACGATTTCGTGGGTTTCATACGGCGGCTCGGCTGGCGCGATGTCCAGCTCATGGCGCGGCGTTGTCGCGAAACGCCCGAACCACTGTCTGAAGGCTTCCGGCTCATTGATCAGGTCATGCATCATATTGCGCACGCGATCCAGCTCGTACTCTTCCACTTTGCCCACATGATCGCGCAGCGTTAAATCCGGGTCACTGTAGTGGTCGCCACCTAAATCTTTTTCCAGCGCGTAATCGGCAAAGCTGCTGATAAAGTCGCGGGTATTCGGGCCACGGAAACCAACGGAATAGTTGAGGGCGGTTTCATGGGTAAAGCCGTCGTGCGGGAAGCCCGGCGGAATATACAGAATGTCGCCCGGTTCGAGATCCTCATCGATGATCGGCGTGAACGGATCAACATGCAGCAATGCCGGATGCGGGCAGAACTGACGCATCGGTAAGGCATCGCCCACGCGCCAGCGACGGCTTCCCATTCCCTGAATGATAAACACGTCGTACTGATCGATATGCGGGCCAACGCCGCCGCCGGGTACGGAATAAGAGATCATCAGGTCATCGAGACGCCAGTCCGGCAGCACGCGGAACGGGCGAACCAGTTCAGCCGCGGGCAGATGCCAGTGATTCACCGCCTGTGCCAGCAGCGACCAGCCAGTTTCGCCCAGCCCGTCAAAATGCTCAAACGGCCCGTTGCTCGCCTGCCATTCACCATTTTTATGGCTCACCAGACGGCTGTCCACTTCAGGTTCCATCGCAAGGCCGGCTAATTCATCGGGAGTGATCGGATCGACAAAGTTTGTAAATGCTTTTTTTAATACAACAGGTTGTTTCTGCCAGTATTTTTCTAAAAATTCCGGCCAGTCCAGATTGAGTTCATATGCCATGTGATTTACCAGTGGGAAGACAAACGGGCCTGATTATAGAGAGGCTGGCGGGTAGGCCGCTTTGTCATGAATCAAGGGATCACAAAAGACAGGCAGAAGGCGAGAATTTCCCTCTCCGGGCGGAGAGGGAAGGTGTGTTGCGGGGAAGTACAAAACAGAAAACTTAAGACTTAGCGGCAAGCACCACCAGTTTTTGGTTCACAAACTCTTTGATCCCCAGATCTGACAGCTCGCGGCCAAAACCGGAGCGTTTCACCCCCCGAAAGGCAGCTCGGCGGCGGTATCGGTCGGTGAATTGACATACACCATCCCGGTCTCAATCTGGCTTGCCAGCTTACGGGCGCGGTTGAGATCGGTGGTGAATACCGAACCGCCCAGGCCGTAATGCGAGTCGTTGGCCAGTTTCACCAGTTCCTCATCGTTTTTGACGATATAAACCTGCGCGACCGGGCCGAAAAACTCCTCGAAGTAAGCCGGATTATCACGCGTGATGTGCGTGAGGATGGTTGGTTCGAAGAAATTGCCCGGATTTCCGCTGACTTTCTTGCCGCCGAAGTGCAGTTTCGCACCGTGTTTCACGGCATCGTCGACCTGCTTGCTCAGGGTTTTTACCGCGTCGGCAGAAGACAGCGGCCCCAGCGTGGTGGATTTATCCAGCGGATCGCCGATTTTCAATGCCTTAAAGTGTTCAGTGAATTTTTTCAGGAATTCATCGGCCACTTTTTCATGAATGATAAAGCGCTTGGCGGCGGTACAAACCTGCCCGGCGTTGGAAACACGCGCCTGAGCGCCCGCTTTGGCGGCGTGATCGATATCGGCATCATCCAGCACCGCGAAAACGTCATTCCCGCCCAGTTCGAGGGTGGATTTTTTCAGTTTCCCGGCTGCACGCGCTGCCACAATGGCCCCGGCTTTTTCCGAACCGGTCAGTGCGACGCCTTGCACGCGGTCATCATCAATAATTGACGCGACCTGATCCTGCGAAATAAACAGATTGGTATAGGCACCTTTTGGCGCACCGGCTTCAGAAACCAGTTTCTCAAAGGTTTCCGCGCAATGCGGCACAATGCTGGCGTGTTTCACCAGCACGCTGTTACCGGACGCAAGATTTGGCGCAAGCACACGCATCAGTTGGTAGAACGGGAAATTCCACGGTTCGACCGCAAGAATGATGCCAATCGGATGATGCTCAACCCAGGCTTCGCCGAGGTCAGATTTATACGGCACAGGCTTGAGAAATTCCTCTGCGTTTTCCGCGTAGAATTTGGCAATATCCGCGCAAATCTGCACTTCGCCACGGCTCTGACCGATGAGTTTCCCCATCTCCACGCTGACCACTTCTGCCAGTTCATCGACCCGCGAAGCCATCAGTTTGGACAATTTATGCAGCACTTTGACCCGCTGTTGGATATCTCCCTGCGCCCAGTCGGATTTATACAGGGCGTGCGCGGTGGTCAGCGCTTCTTCAACCTGCTTGTCATTGTGCGTCGGGTATTCTTTGATAAGCTTGTTATTGAAAGGATTGATCGTTTGATAGGGCATCTGTTGCTCCTTGTTTTGTGGCGCGCTGTGTAACGTCATCAGCGCGTTGGAATTGAGGTGCGTTCGCCTTACTGCGTTGGGCCAGTTTTATTCACTTGTTTCGTCACACTGCCAATAAGCATAGTCGATAAAACGTGAACTCTGTCTCACAGACATTTCATGCAACACATGCAATCCGGGCTTTTGAGCGGCTTGTTCTCAAGCCTTGTCAGCCGCGGGCTGCCGCCTGTCTCTAAGAACAATCGCCTTTACCTAACTTTGCGGCGAAAGTGTTTTTGAATTGTTTTCAGCAAGCGATTGATAAATTTACCGCTCACTTTTATGCTGGCTTTCCTTCCTTTTCCGACATTGAGAAACTCATGAAGCTTGATGCGATTCCTTTTTGCACGACCGACTGGAACGACGTGACACCGACACAACACCCCGGCGATGTCGGCATGGCGCTGTGGCGCACCCAAAAATTTGGCGATATCCGCGTGCGCGTTGTCGAATATTCAGCCGGATATGAGGCCGATCACTGGTGCAGCAAAGGCCATGTGCTGTATTGCCTTGAGGGTGAATTGCATACGCGCCTGGAAGATGGCCGGACGTTTACCCTGTCGCCGGGCATGAGTTATCAGGTGGCGGATAATGCCGAAGCGCACCGTTCCTCAACCCCTGTCGGGGCTAAATTGTTTGTCGTTGATTAGTCGTACACAGATAAATCGCCGCCAGCGTGATGCCGGCGACAAGGAGCAGCAGGTGAGTAAATTACGGGTAGGCATCATTTTTGGCGGTAAATCGGCAGAGCATGAAGTGTCATTACAATCGGCAAAAAATATTGTGGATGCCATTGATAAAGAACGTTTTGACGTGACATTGCTGGGCATCGATAAGAAAGGCGAATGGCATATTAACGATGCCAGTAACTACCTGATCAATGCTGACAATCCGTCACTGATTGCCCTGAACCGCTCGAATAATCAGGTCGCTCTCATTCCGGGGCAAACTGAAAATCAGCTGATTGAAACGCACAGTGCCAGCGCATTGTCGCAGGTTGACGTGGTCTTCCCGATTGTTCACGGCACGCTGGGCGAAGATGGTTCATTGCAGGGCCTGCTGCGCATGGCAAACATTGCGTTTGCAGGTTCCGGCGTGTTGGGTTCGGCCGTCAGCATGGATAAAGATGTGACCAAGCGTCTGTTGCGCGACGCGGGTTTGTCCGTTGCGCCCTTTGTCACCCTGACCCGTGCAAACCGCCAGAAATATACGTTCGCTGAAGTCTCTGAGCAGCTTGGTTTACCGTTGTTTATCAAACCTGCCAATCAGGGATCTTCCGTCGGTGTGAGCAAAGTGAGTGACCAAGCCGGTTTTCTGATTGCTCTGGAAAAAGCGTTCAGCTTCGACCACAAAGTGCTGGTGGAATCCGCAATCAAAGGCCGAGAAATCGAATGTGCGGTACTCGGCAACGATTATCCGCAGGCCAGCGTATGCGGTGAAGTGATCCTGCACGATGAGTTTTATTCCTACGACACCAAGTACATTAATGAAGCCGGCGCATCGATTGCCGTTCCCGCCGATTTACCGCAGGAAACGCATGATCGCATCCGTGCCATCGCATTGCAGGCATTTCAGGTGCTGGAATGCCGTGGTATGGCGCGCGTCGATGTGTTCCTGACCGAGCAGGGCGACGTCGTTATCAACGAAATCAACACGCTGCCGGGTTTTACCAACATCAGCATGTACCCGAAACTGTGGGCGGCCAGCGGTTTAAATTACAGTGATCTGATCACGCGTCTTATCGAACTGGCCCTGGAGCAACACGAGCAGGATAACCAGCTCAAAAGCTCAGCGAACTGATTTGTAAGATGTGCTGCAAAGAAAAAGCAGGGAGAAACCCCTGCTTTTTGCATTTAAAAACTTATTCGACAACCAGTTTTACCTGCTTGCCGGTCAGGCCGAGCATCATCACCAGCGCATCCAGCGTGAATTTATCCGTTTTCTTGTTTACGACGTCGGAAACCCGCGGGCGTGAGACTTGTAAAACTTTTGCAGCATCGCTCTGACGTAGATTCTGAAGGGCGATCCAGCTTGCGATTTCCGCCATTAGCTGTTCTTTAAGCGCAATCGTCTGTGCAATTTTTTGCTGTGATTCAGCATGCAAAGCCTGTGCTTCATCATCACTAAACCCCAGGTCGGCAAAAACATTCCCTCCGGCCGGGGTAATATGCCGTGAGGTAACATCAATGTAATCTTTCATTTTCTCTCCGTTGACGCTCTGTGATGATTTCCGCATATCGGGCTTTTATAATGGAAATATCTTTCGGGCTGGTTTGCTGCGTCTTTTTTTGAAAACAATGCAGAACGTAGATGGCTTCTTCAAATTTAGCGACATAGACCACCCTGAAGGCACCCGCCAATGCATCGAGTTTTATTTCAATCACACCCGATCCCCAGCTGTTAATCGATTTCCAATCTGTTGGAAAAAGATCTTGCTGAATTTTCTCAAGTTCAAAGCCTGCTCTTTTTCTGGCGTCGGCAGGGAATTCCCGCAAATCGCGTAACGCACTTCCGCGCCAGTCGATATTTTTAGCCACAGCCACTTTCCTTGTGTATAAAATTTTATACCTAATCGTTCCTCATACCAACGCTTTTATACGGGAAGCCAAATTTAAAAAGTCAGTTCGTTGAAATGTTTGCGAGACGCGCCGGAATAAAAGTGTTTTGACGGGATTGTGGGGGGAAAAGCAGGGAGGAATCCCTGCTTTTTGCATTTTAATTACTCCTGATAACGCCAGAATAAAATGGCGACGCCAGCCAGAGTGAAGAGTGAAACGGTATAAAGCGCATGCACTGCCCCCATATTTTGGGCGAGCAAACCAGCGATACCGGTCACGATTGTTGCGACGATAATTTGCCCCCGCCACGCCATCGCACTGGCGCCCGCAACGTGTTCACCGGGAAAATGGCGCAATACGCCATAAGTTCCCAAAGCAAAGACGACATTCGAGGCCATGTGCGCGCCGAAAATTAGCAGGAGCGCACCCGCCGTCCATGTGGAAAAGTGGGGTAAAAGAAAATAGCCAGCGAGAAAGAGCGTCAGGCAGAACAGTAAGCGGCAGTTGCCCGATGAATAACGTTGCAATTTTTCGGCGCTGAGCAGCAAAGGGCCGCAAAGTTGCCCGAGACTCCGGGCAAATAAGAGCGGTAACGCCAACCCGGTGATTTCATCCGGCCTGATTTGCTGGGCCAGTGCAGGCAGTAATGCCATCGCAGGGGAACCTACCGCAGCGAGAGCCGGCAGCAGTAATACGCTGCGTTTTTGTAACGGAGAAAAATTTCGCCATTTCGCCGGTGATTCCGGTGTCATCGGCCGCGTGGCGTTATGATGCAATCGATGAAACACTGCTGAAGTTCCCAGCAGTAAGCTCGCTGAAGCTGTAAAGCTTATTCCATCCAGAGCCAGAAGTGAGAGGGGTGACAAAACATCGAACAGCAAAATGCCTGCTCCCGTGCCGAGCAAAACCTGAGAAGCGAAGATCAGTGTTTCCATCGCCGTCGCAGCAGGCAGTTCTTCGGTGCTCAACCCGCGCTTAAATAAAAGTGTCAGTGCCGGATAGCTCATGCCTGTAAACAGCGCTTCGGCTGACTGCACAGCCAGCAGAGCGGGAATGTTTTGCGAAAGCAAACCATAGAGCGGGAAAATCAGCGCCAGCAATCCGAGCATTTCAGAAAGAATCAGTACCCTGACTGGTGGAATTCTTCTGCAAAGGCGTTCGCCCCACATACTGCCCAAAAAGCCCGGAAGCATTGCAAGAAGATAAGCCAGTGTGAGCGTTGACGGAGAGGCGTGCCAGCGAAGTAGCTGACCAAAAACCACCACTTGGGTCAGGCCGTTTCCCAGGGAAGATAAAATGAAGGCACAACCTAAAAGCCGCAGCCAGCGATGGCTACGCAGTGCGCGTATCAGCGCAATGAATAATGAATTCATGAACGGTATTCTCATCAAAAATAACAGAAATCTCCGTATTACCTGAAGGCAATGCAGAGAAGAAAAAACTGTCAGTGATGAGCGTTCATTACATTGGGAATGCACACTTTTTTGGAAAGAGAACAAAAATGTAGCACAAAGAGAAGGTCTTGTGAGGTCAATTCAAAAATTACCAAATTCCAGACATGAAAAAGGCGGCAAACGCCGCCTCTTCTGCTTACTGCTGAGTGTTCTTATTTGTACAGTTGAGCTGTTCCGTACAGATGGTTGTCACCTGAAGCACCGATGATGCGGTATGAGCTTGCACCGGCTTCACTGGCTTTTGCATTCAGTTTGTTCTGCAGGCTGGATAAATCGTTACCTGAAGAGGCGCTGACCACACCGATTGCTTGCTGACCGGCAGGTGCAGACTGAACTTCAGTCGCTGCCAGAGTCGAGAATGATGCAGTGGCCAGTGCGATGGCGGCGAGAGTCATAGTGATATTTTTCATGATAATTTCCTCGATTTCGTTTGTCTGAGCTTTGCCAGGCGTTGTCATCAACGTTCATTTAATGTGCAAAGCTGTCTTCTGTCCGATACAACATCTAGCTTATTAATCGTTAACTAAATGCCGCTTTACCCTTAATCAAATCGTACTTCGTGCTTATTTATACAGCTCAGCAGTACCGTACAGGTGGTTTTCACCTGAAGCACCGATGATACGGTATGAACTTGCACCGGCTTCGTTCGCTTTAGCGTTCAGCTTGTTTTGCAGGCTGGACAAATTATTGCCTGAAGAAGCACTTACTACACCGATTGCCTGTTGGCCGGCAGGTGCAGACTGGACTTCAGTCGCTGCCAGAGTCGAGAATGAAGCGGTAGCGAGGGCGATTGCAGCTAATGTCATAGTGATGTTTTTCATGATGCTCTTCCTGTATTTATCTGTTTATCAGCAGGTGGTTTAGGTCTGACGTTATTTGTTAACGTTCGATAATTAAATCTTAAACCTGGATCACATTCTGTGCAACTTAATTATTTATTAATCGTTAACTAATTGTGCGGAACAATCTGCTAACGAATGTCTCTGTGCTTATTTGTACAGCTCAGCAGTACCGTACATGTGGTTTTCACCAGAAGCGCCGATGATGCGGTAAGAGCTTGCACCGGCTTCGGTCGCTTTCGCATTCAGTTTGGACTGAAGTGTGGTCAGGTTACCGTTTGAAGAAGCGCTGACAGTTCCGATAGTTTGTGAGCCTGCCGGAGCTGACTGAACTTCAGTGGCTGCCAGAGCAGAGAAAGAAGCGGTAGCGAGTGTCAGGGCAGCGATTGTCATTGCGATAGTTTTCATGATTTGTATTCCTGTTCGTTAATTTTTGTCTGGGATGACGTTCCCGCCAGCCCCGTTATTCGGTCAACGTTATTTATT
This sequence comes from Rahnella sp. PCH160, assembly GCF_047784855.1. Lineage (NCBI taxonomy): Bacteria > Pseudomonadati > Pseudomonadota > Gammaproteobacteria > Enterobacterales > Yersiniaceae > Rahnella > Rahnella sp. PCH160. Next base: position 4,376,587 of record NZ_JBLOGT010000001.1, on the reverse strand, counting down.
ACTTAACGTTCGATAAGTAAATGGTAAAGGGTGTTGAGAGTTTGTGCAAGATGTTTTTTTAATGAGCGTTAACTAATTGTGCTGTGATGAACATCACACCAAAACGCATTGTTGTTTTTATTTTGTTAAATTTATGTTTTTAAAATGATTCGCGTGAAGGATAGAGTTCAGGCTTATCCAATATTGTGCTGAATGAATCTTTAATGATCGCTAAGTTAATGGTTGGTTCCGGCGGGAGAGGATGTTAAAACTAGGGTCGGCTTAGAAAAAGATAAGGCAGCAAATGCCGCCTTATCGTGATTCCTGCCGTGACTTTCGTCGTCAGTGGCCGGGTTTCCTTAATAGTAAATGGAAGCCGGTTTGTGACCTGAAGTCACCGGTGCAGGTGGCTGAGTCGGAGACGTGGAGATACGGCCCTGTTCGACTTTTTTGTTCGTACAGGTAGCCGGGTTACAGAAGTTACTGTCACCGGTCACATTGACCATCGCGACTTCCTGACTCTGTACTGGCATCATGATAACCTGCTGTGCGGCAACATTGGCAACCGGTACAGCGGTTAATGCCAGAACTGCAAGAAGGATTTTGAAGTTACTCATGATGTTACGTCCTGGGTATTTTGCTTTTAAAAAGCGCTTATAGCTGTGCAGCTTTGCGGGTGTGAGTGATTTTCTTATCGCTCGATAATTAAATCATAAACTCCGCTGGACTTGTGCGCAACTATTTTTAATAATGATCGTTAAGTTATTTCTAAAAACAATTTTTATAACCATTATCACAAGGGTGATGGAAGGAGGGTGTATGAGCACTGAACAGACGGCTTTGGTCCGGAAAAGTCGCGGTCGCCCAAAACAGTTCGATCGTGGAACTGCTCTGAGCAAGGCCCTGAATTTATTCTGGCGCCATGGTTACGAGGCCACGTCATTAGCCGATTTAGTCGAAGCAACCGGTGCAAAAGCGCCAACTTTGTATGCCGAATTCGGTAATAAAGAAGGGCTTTTCCGCGCAGCCGTTGAGCACTACGTTAAAAATTTCTACGAAAAAGGACGCTGTCTGCTGAGCAGACCTGATTTGTCCGTTGAGCAGGCGATTGACCAGTATTTGCGCGCCATCGCAAACCTGTTTACTGATTGCGATACGCCGAGCGGTTGCTTCATGATCAGCGCATCGTCCGGGATGTCTTCATCTTCTGCGGATATTGCCGAAATGCTGCGTGAGCACCACCTGTCGCAGGAACGGACATTGTTCGAATATCTCGAGAAACAGAAACAAAGCGACAACCTGCCCGCTGTCACCGACAGTGCCCTGCTGGCGAAATACCTCGCCTGTACCATTCAGGGTTTCTCTGTCCAGGCGCGTGATGGCGCAACGGCGGCTGAGCTTAATCGTCTCATCGACGTGGTCATGAACCTGTGGCCGGAGCTGACAAAAAACACCGTGCAAATTGCTGCAGCGCACTAACGGATGTTCGATTTTCGTCAGTTGTTAAGAAAGAGAATAGAACGCCAGGTGCTGAGTATTTCTGGCCTGGCGTTAGGCGGTATAGACTTCGAAAATCCGGCGGGCGATCCGGGGCTGTTTGGCCCTGAAAGTGTAACCTGGCGGATCCACGGAGACTTTTCTTCGATGCTTTGCGGCGGTGTCAGTGCCTTGCTGCTGCAAATGCTTCACCCGCTGGCGCTCGCCGGTGTCTGGGATCACTCCTCATTTCGCGAAGACATGCTCGGCCGCTTGCGCCGAACCAGCCAGTTTATTTCCGGTACCACCTTTGCCCCGACCCGTGACGCCACGGCGTTAATCGAAAAAGTGAAATCCATTCATCTGCACGTCACCGGCACCGATGCGTACGGCACGCCTTACGCCGCCAGTGACCCGGATTTACTGGTCTGGGTACACGTTGCGGAAGCGTACAGTTTCCTGCAATCACATCTGCGCTATCGCAATCCTTCGCTCAGTTCAGCCGAACAGGATCGTTATTATCAGGAGTTCTCCCGTGTGGCAGAAAGCCTCGGGGCGGCAAATGTGCCTGACAGCGTTGTGGCGGTAGAAACCTATTTGCAGGCCATGCGGCCACAATTGCGCTGCGATGAAAGAACGCGGGAAGTCGTGCGGTTATTGCGAAATGCACCTGCACCAAGCCGTCTGGCTAAACCCGTTGGCAGCCTGATGATTCAGGCCGGTATTGAGCTATTACCCGGCTGGGCGGCGGAACAACTGGGGATTTCCCTTTCCCCGGTTAAGCGCAAAACCATTCGTTTTGGCACCCGCCGCATTGCAGGCATTTTGCGCTGGGCGGTCAGAAACGGCTCATGGCACCGCGCGATGCGCCGCATGGGCCGCCTGTCTTCCTGAACTTATAAATGCGGATAAACGCCCGGTCCGATTGGTAAACCCAGCAGATACCAGCCAACCAGCATCAGCAGCCACACCACGAAAAACACAATCGGATAAGGCAGCACCAGCGAATAATAGGTGCCGAGTTTCGCCTCTTTGTTGTACCGCTGGAGGAATCCGAGGAACAGCGGCACAAACGGCGACATCGGTGCCAGCGGGATCACCGAGGAATCCGCAACGCGGAACACGATCTGCGCGAAAGCCGGATGGAAGCCTAGCAGCATAAACATCGGCACGAAAATCGGTGCGAGAATCGACCAGATCGCCGAGCCACTGGCGATAAACATACACAGCAGCGCCGACAGAAAAATCAGCCCGAGGAACGCCGGAATACCGGTCATGCCGAGATTTTCCAGCACATCCGTCAGCCCGATTGCCATAAATTTCCCCATATTGCTCCAGTTGAAAAACGCCACAAACTGGGAGAGCGGGAACACCATCACGATAAAACCGGCCATAGACTTCATCGGATCCACCAGCAAATCCGGCACATCGCTGGCGCTGCGGATTTGCTTCGTCACCATGCCGTAAGGCACCGAAATCACGAAGAAGAACATAATGATCAGCGGCACGATGCCCTGAATAAACGGAGAAGGGATGATCCCGCCGGTTTTCGGATCCCGCAGCGGCGCGGCTTCGGGCACCACCAGCAGCGCGACCAGTCCGATGAACACCAGCGCCGCAATTCCGCTCGCCATCAGGCCGCGGTTCTGTTCCGGCGTCAGCTTCTTCATCTCTTCGTTACGTTCGCCGCGATAAACAGGCAGACGCGGTTCGACAAATTTGTCCGTCAGAATGGCCCCGACAATTGTCAGTAAAATTACTGAGGCGGCCATGAAATACCAGTTATCGATAACGCTGACCTGAACGGCCGGATTAATCGCTTTCGCCGCCTCGGTACTCAGCCCGGAAAGCAGCACATCCGTGGTCACAATCAGCAGATTCGCTGTAAAGCCGCAGCCCACACCAGCAATCGCCGCCAGTAAACCGGCCACCGGATGACGTCCGACCGCCAGAAAAATCAGCGCGCCCAGTGGCGGCATCACCACCAGCGCGGCGTCGGACGAAATGTGGCTGAAGAAGGCGATAAAGATCACCATATAACTGGCGTAACGGGCATTCACTTTCGACGCCATTTTATACATCAGGCTTTGCAGCAGCCCGACGCGCTCCGCCAGACCTGCGCCGATCACCAGCGCCAGAATCGAGCCGAGCGGGGTGAATCCGCTGAAATTCTTTATCACGTTCGGCAAAATCCACTGGATACCTTCCACGCTCAGCAGATTTTTAACGTGAATAACTTCGCCGTTACTCGGATTTACCGCCGTAATATTCAGCCACGAAATCACCGCGCTGGCGACCATCAGAATGGCAATCAAATAAACAAATAATAAAAACGGATTGGGAATTTTATTACCTACACGTTCTACCCACTGGAGAAAACCTCCCGGGCTCTGGCCGGAGTCCTGTGCTTCAATACTCATCTCTTAACCCTCTGTCGTGTTTGATTTTTTATATTTATGCCGCCCGTCTCTGCCGGAACGGGGCATGAGCGGGCGGTTTACTCGTCGTGTTTTATTTCAGCGGCGAAGGTTTTATGCCCGCCGGAATAGGGCAGTGATACGGACGACGTTCACGCAGGATGTCGCGCTCTTTCTGGCACGCGGCGAGTAAATCCGGCTGGGTGAACAGTTCGATGGCCGTGGAGGACATCACTTTTGCCGCCAGACACATGCCTTTGTGCGCGATGGACGTGCGGCCCTGCGACACAATCTGCCAGGTGTGCAGTGGCGAACCGACCGCAAAACACGGGCTGAAACACTGCGCCGTCGGCACCAGCCAGCTCACATCACCGACGTCGGTTGAGCCGTAGAGAATATTGTTGTTCGGTGCATAAGGTGCGACGGCGTTGGTGAGGGGTGACGTGCGCAGCGTTTCGGCGAACGCTACCCCTTCCGCGCCGCTGGTGCGGGAGATATTCAGCAGATTGTTATCGATATCCTGGTCCGTCAGCGTGGCGTGAATCGACGCCGCAAACGCCTGCTCTTCTGCCGTGTATTTCGGTGTGCCAAACGCCTGAACGTACTGATACATCGCGCTTTCCAGCGTGCGGTTTGGCACGTAATTGGAACAGGCTTTGTCAAAACGCATCGACATCGTGGTGCCGGTCATCAGCGCCGCGCCTTTGGCGATATCCACCACGCGGTCGAAAATCCCCTGCGCCTGATCCATCTGCGGCGCGCGCACCAGATACAGCACTTCCGCATCGGCCTGCACCACGTTCGGTGAGATCCCGCCCGCGTTGGTGATGGCGTAATGCAGTCGTGCTTCCTGAATAATGTGCTCGCGCAGGAAGTTGGAACCGGTGTTCATCAGCGTCACGGCGTCCAGCGCGCTGCGGCCCAGATGTGGCGCAGCGGCGGCGTGTGAGGACACGCCTTTGAAGCTGAATGACGCCTGAATATTGGCCAGCGTCTGGTTGCTGAACATGCCGCTGTAGGTTTCCGGATGCCACGTCAGCGCGGCATCGACATCATCAAACAGGCCTTCGCGGGCCATAAACGTTTTGCCGGAACCGCCTTCTTCGCCCGGACAGCCGTAAAACCGCACCGTGCCCTGAATGTTTTCACGTTCCATCCAGGCTTTTACCGCCAGCGCGCCACCGAGCGCCGCCGTCCCGAGCAAATTATGCCCGCAGCCGTGGCCGTTACCGTTTTCGATCAGCGGTTGTGCAACGTCACATCCGGCTTTCTGGCTCAGCCCGGCCAGTGCATCGAATTCGCCGAGCAGGGCGATCACGGGTTTGCTACTGCCGAAGCTGGCGATAAACGCCGTTTCCATGCCACCGACGCCGCGCTCAACCGCAAATCCGCTGGCTTCCAGCTTGTCTGCCAGCAATGCTGAAGAGAACGATTCGGCGAAACGGGTTTCCGGGTGATCCCAGATTTCATCGCTGATTTGCGCCAGCGCCGGTTGCTGGTTATCGATAAAATCACTGATGAAATTGACAATATTTTGCTGCGCTGCCATCAGTTTTCCCCTTTGAATTCAGCGATGTTCAGCGCCAGCGCAGCCAGCGTTTTAATGCCCTGCATCATCACTTTTTCATCGAAATCAAACAGCTCGTTGTGATGCCCTGCGCTGAGATCGGTGCCGAAAATCACGTAAGAGGCTTCGCCGCCGCGCGCTTTCACGCGTTCCATCATGTAGGTGGCGTCTTCAGAGCCCGCCGCGCCTTCCTGACGGTCAATAATCTCTTCAAATTCACCGAGTTTTTCCGCCTGCTGATGGATGTAATTCACCCATGCGGCAGTCGGTTTGCTGCTTTGCGCCGCGCCCATCAGTTTGATGTCGAATTTCACCTGATGCATTTCGGCCGCGCCGGAAATCACTTTCAGCGCCTGCTGATAAATGAATTCGTTCACCTCATTGGTGGAACCGCGCGTTTCGACTTTCATCATGGCGGAGGAGGCCACCACGTTACGGCCGGTGCCTGCCTGCAATACGCCGACGTTGACCCGTGAACTGCCGCCGCTGTGGCGGGGAATGGCGTGTAGCCCGAGCGTGGCCTGCGCTGCCGCCAGCAGGGCGTTGCGGCCTTCTTCCGGTTTGCCACCGGCATGTGACGCCACGCCGGTGAAGCGCACGTCGAGCTTGGTGGTTGCCATGAACGTATCGTTGCCGCAGACAATATGATTGGCCGGAACGCCGGTGCCGATATGGACGGCGGTGAAGTAATCGACGTCATCAACCACGCCCGCCGCGACCATGGATTTCGCACCGCGCGTGCCTTCTTCCGCAGGCTGGAAAATCAGTTTGATCGTGCCGCAAAGCTTATCGCGCGCCTGCATCAGCACTTCCGCCAGGCCTAAGCCAATCGTGGTGTGCCCGTCGTGGCCGCAGGCGTGCATCATGCCGTTATTGGCAGAAGCAAATCCTTCGCGGAACGGGCGGTGCGCCTCGTCGAGCACCTCGTTTAAATCCAGCGCGTCCATGTCCACGCGAAAACCCATCACCGGGCCGGGACGTCCGGTTTCCAGCGTCGCCACAATGCCGGTGAACCCGCCGGAGAAATGCGGCATCCAGCGGGCAATTGCGCCCTGTTCCAGTGCACGTTGCTCGTGTTCGGCCAGCACGGCGGCGGAGGGTAAACCCATGCGCGAATCCGCATCGATGACGTCTTTACCCAGTTTCAGCGCGTACCCGAGTTTTTCCAGCCGGTCGGCTACCAGCGTGGACGTGCGGAATTCCAGCCAGCCGGATTCGGCGTATTTATGCAGGTCACGACGTTGCGTTTGCAGGGCAGGGAACAGCTGTTCGACGTGTTCAGAAATCTCATTAACCATCACGGACTCTCTTTTTTTACAGACATGCAGGCTTTCTGCCAGAAGCAGAAAGGAGGAAATCTCGTTTGGGGGAGTGCGCGCCGGAGCACGAAAACAGGCACAACAAACCCAGACCGGCGGGCGCGAAGCGCAAACCAGTAACCCGTAATTTGTTGCCGTTGGGAGGAAAAATCCGCAGGGAAAGGCCCGGCAGAAGGGACTGCATCGCGGCATTTTTGCCGTCGTATTGGTCAGCGTTTTATGACAAACGTCTGCCTTATGTGTTTTTCAATGTACACAAAGCGATCAGGGCATATAAGATGCCAAAATCTTCTTAGTGATAATCAGGGGTTATCAAAGAATCTCATGCCATCACAAATTAAAATGCATCAGCTGCGGGCATTTGTGTCCGTGGCGCGGCAGGGTAGCATTCGTGCCGCCAGCCGTTTGCTTAATCTTTCCCAGCCCGCGCTGACCAAATCGATTAAAGAGCTGGAAGAAGGGCTGGGCGCGAGATTGTTTGTCCGCCGCCGTCAGGGCGTGACGCTAACCGATTGTGGTGACGCGTTTTTTAAACGCGCGAGCCTGATTCTGGAAGAGCTGCGGGTGGCGCAGGAAGACATCGCCCAGCGCCTCGGCGGCACCAGCGGCAGGGTGAATATCGGCGTCGGTGCCAGCATTGCGCGCACCATCATGCCGGAAGTGATCGACCGTTTTCACCGGGAATTCCCCAATGTGAAAGTCCGTATCGCCGAAGGACAACTGGTCTCGATGATCCCCGAACTGCGTCAGGGTGAGCTGGATTTCACCGTCAATACCTACTATCAGGGACCCTTTGATAACGAACTGTTATATGAAAAACTGATGGATAAAGAGTACCGCGTGGTCGCCCGACGCGGGCACCCGATGCAAAATGCGCGCGCGATGAAAGAATTGCTTCACTGTGACTGGACGATGCCGACGCCGCGCGGAAGTTATTACAAACTGCTCAGTGAAGTGTTCAGCGAAATGGACGCAGAGCCGAATATCAGCGTGATTTGCGAGACGTTTATGTCCTGCACCAGCCTGATTGCCAAAACGGATTTCCTCAGCGTGTTATCCGTGGATGTGATTAACGATCCGGTGATCGGCCAGAGCCTGGTGGCGCTCGATCTTGACCTGCCGCTGCCGGCCGCGACGTTCTATCTCATTCAGCGGCGTGATACCACGCTGACGCCGATGGCGGCACATCTGGCGCAACTGTTCCGGCTGTATTGTCGGTAATCAATTCAGCCGGTAAAAAATATCGCCGGTAACCCACAGTATTCGCGAAAAAAGCGCGTCTTTTGATGATTTATCGGGGATTTTTGGGAATATTGCCCGTTATCGGGCTGGCTTATCCGTTCTACACTGACCATCACAGGGAATAATAAGCTTCCTAATATTGCCGAGGTCATATGCGCCAGTCCGACATTGTTGCTGAAGTCAGTAACGACAAACAAACCCTGACCGCGCTGGTCGAACAGGACAACCGCGTGGTGTATTTCTACATTTTTGCCCGCGAAGATCTGCGTGACCGCTTTCCGAAAATGCGTGCCTGCTGGGTGCGTAATCTGATCCCTGCGCCGCTTGGCGACGATACCGATGCGATGGCACAGGGGATTTCTCCGCTGCTAGCCGCGCCTTATTGCCGCAATCTGGAAGGCGAAGCGCCGCTGGACCCGTCACAGATTCAGATCCTGTGGAACGAAAGCGATGATGGCGCGGCATTGTGGTATCAGGGGTTGCTGCTGGCGGTGATCCCCGGCTGGAGTTTGTATATCGATCACTCGGTCTGTTATTCCGCCGGGTGCATCGCGCAGAATCCGCTGATTTTCCCGCTCGGTTCGGCCTCGACCAATATGCAGTGCGAGCTGGCGGAAAAGACCCGTTTATTCTGGCGTGACTGGCAAAACGAATTTACTAATCCGTGGCCGAAAATCCAGCGCAAGTTGCTCGAATCCTACGAAGATCGTTTTGGCCCGTCGTTAAAATATTATCTGATTAATCAGGGCAACTGGCCGCCGATGGCGATTTCGCAGCATGAAGACGATGAGAATTATTACTTCTTCACCGTCGGTATGAGCATCCGCCCGATGCCGCAAATCGACATCATTTTCAACGATGAAGCCGAAAAGCACCGCCGCATTGAACTGGCCTTTTCCGTCGGGAAAGAATACGTCACCGAAGAAAACGCCGTGCAGATGGCAAGTGCGCTTTCCGGTTACGCGCAAATCCCGTGGACCACGCTCAGCTGGCTCGGTGAGGGCCACACGCTGATGTCCCCGATGGCACCGTCAGGGTACGAAGGTCACGTCATTTCCTCCGCGCTGTGCGGCCCGGCGGATAAAATGGACCTGCCGGAAATCTACGGCGACCCGGTGAATCAGTTCTGGGTCAGCCCGATATTTACCAGTGAACTCGAATATGCGAAGGGGAAACCGAATGGCGGAATTGAGCTGGTGGCAGCGATGATCGGGAATGGAATCGGGGTTGTGTTTGCGCCGAGAAGCGCGGTGATCTGAAGTCGAAGGCCACGTCTTTATGGCTTTAAATTCAAAACCTTGGGTTGCCACCCAAACTGGCCTTAAGTTCAAAACCTTGGGTTGCCACCCAAACTGGCTTTAAGAGGCGCCTATCGCCGCGCCTCTTAAAAATCTCCGGCTCTTTCACTGCGCGCTACCGCTCGCTGGCTGTGTTCCAGCAACTCCGGCGAGTGCCGCAAACGCCGCCGCTACGCGGTACTTTCGCTTCGGGTTCGAACCTGCTCGAAAAAAGACTCTCGCCGTTTCTCACCGCTCGCTCAACGTCGTTTTGAAAGCGGCCAGTGGCTATGTAATTCGGAAGATTAATGCTGGTGTTTTTGCTCCTTCCCCTTGGCAAGGGGAAGGCGGGGATGGGGTTCGAAATGGCAACTTTAAAGCTGAGTTGTTTGCAAAACCCCCTCCCAGCCTCCCCCTTCGCAGGGGGAGGAGCAAACCAGCCGCTCATGAAAAACCGAAATTTTCTCGGTCTATTCTTTAGACGTCTCCGGGCGTAACCCGGCGCAATGAGCAGCGATTAAACCGCTGCCTCCGGTTTAATTTCCGGCTGAAAATCCTCTGCATCTACATCATACCCCGAAGGTTCCCACCGTATCGCCGTCAGCACGATAAGCCCCGCCAGCGGCGCTAACGCGATCACCCAAAACACACCTGTGCCTAACGCGGCGGAAAGCACCGGGAACAGGAACAGGGAAACCGTTGAGCTGGAGCGCATCAGCGTCTGGTTGAAACCGACACCCATGCCGCGCAGCGACGTCGGGTAGCTCAGCGAGGCAAAGGTCATGGTGTGCGAACCCGGACCGAAGCCCTGTCCGAACAGGAATAACGCCAGCATCGCGATGGAAATCGCCGCTTCAGCACCGTCAGCCGGACGTCCAACCAGCGCCAGGCCGATCATCGCGACGAGCTGACAGGCGTAACCGGCATAAGTCATTTTCCATGCGCCAAATTTAGACACATAACGCACGGCTATCAGGCCGCCGACAAACGCGAAGCACAGGTTCAGGCCGAGTGAGAACAAAATAGTGCTGATCATCGACTGTTGCAGGAAGCTCGACAGGATCACCGGCAGGCCAAACGCCACGGCGTTGTAGGCAAATGACGATGCGACGGCGGTCACCGTGGCCAGCACGGTGCGGCGCAGATAAACGCCCTGCAACAGCGTGCCGTAGTTTCGCCACGCGGCTTTACGCACTTTCACCTGCGGCGTTTTGTCTGCGTCATCCGCAACCACCGCATTGATGTTGTAGGATTTGCGCAGGATAGCCGCCGCGCTTTGCAGGTCGCCCTGATTCGCCGCCCAGACCGGTGATTCATTCATATAACGGTGACGGATGGCGATAATCAGAATGGCCGGAACCGCGCCAAAACCGAGAATTAAACGCCACAGCCAGTCGGTGTGCGTGGCCGGCAATACCGCGTAAAGCAGCAGAACCAGCAGGTAGGAAACGCTGATGGCGGCGTACCACGTCGGGCACCACATCGCCACGCGCGAGGCTTTATTGCCGCGCCCCTGGAGTTTGGAGAACTCCGCGAGAAACGCCATCGCGACCGGTAAATCGATACCGACGCCGAGGCCCATCACGAAACGTGAGCCGCCGAGCACCCATTCGTTTGGCGCAAATGCACAGGCCAGTGCGGCAATCACGAAGAAGAACATGTCGGCCATAAAGACGCGGTAACGGCCAATTTTGTCGGTCAGATAGCCACCGAACAGGGCGCCAACAATCGCACCGAAGGTGATCGCGGAAGCCACAAAGCCCGCGCCGGAAGGCGTCAGACCGAACTGACGGGTGATATCTTTCATCCCGAAGGCCAGCGCGCCGAGGTCGTAAGCGTCGAGGAAAACGCCGCCCAGTGCGATGGCAATCACGATACGCGCGTCGCTGATTTTGGCCGCGCCCCGGTTTACTAACTGAGTAATATCGGCAGCGGAACGAATCACCACCGGTTTGTCGGACGCAGATTCTGCGCTGTAATCCCCTGAAGAGGCGGCGGGAGAGGCCGCAATTGAATCAGACATGGTTGTGTTTACGCTTTTTGACAAAAAAACCAGCATAGGGGCGAGGTGACGCCGCTCACAAGTCCTGATTCAGAGATACTTAAAAACAAATGGCTATAAGATAAAACAAAGCGATCTAAGTCCGGGGCGCTGCGTCAGGATTAGCGAATTTTCACAAAAGCTTCCTACATTTATTCAGTTCCCGATTGTACCGCTGCCTGTTTTTATAACTCACCCTCCAATCCCTTACCTGAAATTGGACTATCCTTGTTAGCACGCTGTTTTCACTGATGAAAGCCAATTTGAAAGACCGTCGCGCAGCGACAGACGCCTAAAAAATCAATAAGAGGACTTACCATGACTGGAATAACAGGGCGGGTGCGGGGACTGACCGCCGCAATGCTGGCGCTTTCTGCAATGAGTTTTACCGCACATGCCGCAGACGATTCCGTGCGCGTTGGCTCGAAAATCGATACCGAAGGTTCATTGCTGGGTAACATCATTATTCAGGTGCTGGAAGCCAACGGCATTCACACCACCAATAAATTACAGCTGGGTACGACCAAAGTGGTGCGCGGCGCGATCACTGCCGGGGAAATCGATATTTACCCGGAATACACCGGTAACGGCGCGTTCTTCTTCTCCGATGAAAAAGATCCGGCGTGGAAAAATGCGCAGGCCGGTTTCGATAAAGTGAAAAAGCTCGATTACGACCAGAACAAGATTGTGTGGCTCAGCCCGTCTCCGGCGAATAACACCTGGACTATCGCGGTGCGTCAGGATGTGGCGAGTGCGCATGACCTGAAATCGCTGGCCGATTTGGGCAAATTCATCAGCAGCGGCGGGGATTTCAAACTGGCGGCGTCGGCGGAGTTTATCGAGCGCCCGGATGCGTTACCGGCGTTTGAAAATGCCTACGGTTTCAAACTGAATCAGCAACAATTACTGTCGCTGGCAGGCGGCGATACGGCGGTCACCATTAAAGCGGCCGCGGAAAAAACCTCCGGTGTGAATGCGGCGATGGCGTATGGCACCGACGGCCCGGTGGCCGCGCTGGGATTGCAAACGCTGGAAGATCCAAAAGGCGTGCAGCCGATTTATGCGCCTGCGCCCATCATCCGCGAAGCTACGCTCAAAGCACATCCGAACATTCCTGATCTGCTGAAACCGGTCTTTGCTTCGCTTGATACCAAAACCCTGCAAACGCTGAACGCGAAAATTGCGGTGGAGGGTCAGGATGCGAAGAAAGTCGCGGCGAAGTATCTGAAGGATAAAGGTTTCGTCAAAAAATAATCGGGCAGTGACGCCCGGAGCACGGCCTGCGGGTCGTGCTCACTGAAATCAGGTAACGTTTTGGCTCATCATTCTCCCGTTAAAAACCGCGTACTGCTGACGCTGGTTTTCCTGTTATTGCTGGCCGGTTCCGGTCTGGCCTTTCTCAGCCATGCGCCTAACCGGCTGGTGTCGGGGCAGGGCATTTCGCTGGCCTCGCTGCTACACGGCTACACCTTTTTTGTGCTCCTGCCAGTGGTGTTGCTGGTAATCAGTGCCTTTCTCACACTGTATGGCCGGAGTTATTTGCTGGTGATGTTGCTGGCAGAAATTCTGCTGGCGGCGCTGGTCTGGCTGGCCGGACACACCGCGGTGCAACTGACCGGCGGCAACGAAGAGAGTATTGCGCGCACCTCGCTCGGCGGTGGTTTCTGGGCGGCAGCGGCGATGTGCTTACTGATTGCCTCCGACGCCATTTCCCGTTTCACCCGCAATCATACCCTGCGCCTTTTGCTCAATATCCAGATGCTGATCCCGGTGGTGTTGCTGCTGTTTTACGGCCAGCTTTCGGAGCTGTCGCTGCTGAAAGAGTACGACAACCGTTCGGACGTTTTTAACGACGCGCTGTGGCAGCATCTGGGGATTTTGTTCGGCACGCTGGTGCCTGCAGTGCTGATCGGCCTGCCGGTCGGTTTACTCTGTCACCGCAACGCGCGCTGGCGCGGGCCGGTGTTGTCGGTGCTTAACATTATTCAGACCGTACCGTCGATTGCGTTGTTTGGCTTGCTGCTCGCGCCGCTGGCCGGGCTGGCAAAAGCGCTGCCGTGGCTGGCGGATCATGGGATCAGCGGTATCGGGCTGGCGCCGGCAATTATCGCGCTGGTGCTCTATTCCCTGCTGCCGCTGGTGCGGGGTGTGATTGCGGGGCTCGATTCCGTGCCGGAGGCGGTGACTGAATCCGCGCGCGGCATGGGCATGAACCGGAGTCAGGTTTTTTTCCGCGTGCAGATGCCGATTGCGCTGCCGGTTATTCTCACCGGCATCCGCATTGTGGCGGTGCAAACCGTCGGTATGGCGATGGTCGCGGCGCTGATCGGCGCGGGCGGGCTGGGGGCGATTATGTTCCAGGGCCTGTTAAGCAGCGCGCTGGATCTGGTGCTGCTGGGGGTGATCCCGGCGGTTCTGATGGCCGTAGTGGTCGACAGCCTCTTTAAATTCGCAGTCTCAATATTGGAAACTTCACGCAGATGATTCATTTCAAGCAGGTAAGTAAACACTTTGCTGGCAAGGCAGTCGTGCGTGACCTGACGCTGGAAATGGCGAAAGGCGAATTCACCGTGCTGATCGGCACGTCCGGTTCGGGGAAATCCACTACGCTGAAGATGATCAACCGGCTGGAAGAGCACGATCGCGGCGAAATTCTCTTTGCCGGTGAACCGATTGAAAAATTTCGTGCGCAGGATTTACGCCGCCGGATGGGGTACGCCATTCAGTCGATTGGCCTGTTTCCGCACTGGACGGTGGAAGAGAACATCGCCACTGTGCCGCAGTTGCTGAAATGGCCGAAGGCCAAAATCCGCGACCGCGTGACCGAATTACTCGGGCTGCTGAACCTGGATCCGAAACAGTTCCGCACGCGGTATCCGCACCAGCTTTCCGGCGGGCAACAGCAGCGTGTCGGCGTGGCGCGTGCGCTGGCGTCAGACCCGGAAGTCCTGCTGATGGACGAACCGTTTGGCGCGCTCGATCCGGTGACGCGCGCGACGTTGCAGGAAGAAGTGGCGCGTATTCATAAGCTGTCGCACCGCACCATTGTACTGGTGACGCATGACATCGACGAAGCGCTGGCGCTGGCCGACCGCATCGTGCTGATGAATGACGGACAAGTGGTGCAGCAGGGCACGCCGCTGGAATTACTGACCAAACCGGCGACGCCGTTCGTGCGTGATTTCTTCGGCGGCAGCGATATGGGCATCCGTTTGCTGTCCTTGCAGGAAGTCGGTTCGCGCACGCGGCAGGGCGAATTTTACGCGGGCCGCGAAAAACCGCTGATTGCGTCGATGAGCCTGAGTCAGGCGCTGTCAAAATTTGTCGCGCAGCAGGTTCAGCAACTGCCGGTGGTGGATGAGCAGGGGCAGCCGGTGGGCGTGCTGCATTTTGCGGATCTGACGACGACAGGGAACGGCCTATGACACGCGGTTTACGGCGAATCTTCATGGACCCTTTCCCCTGGGTATTGGCGCTCCTGCTGGCGCTGATTTTCGGGATGACGTCACTGGGCAGCCTGTTCCACTGGATGTTCCCCGAACTCAGCAGGCCGGTGTATCAGCAGGAGAGTTTCGCCTCGCTGGTGGACGCGCACCTGTTGCTGGTCGGTGTTTCCAGCCTGATAGCGGTGGTGATTGGCGTAGCGGCGGGCGTGGGCGTGACGCGTCCGGCGGGGAAAGAATTCCGATCGCTGGTCGAAACGCTGGTGGCGATGGGGCAGACGTTTCCGCCGGTCGCCGTGCTGGCGGTGGCCGTACCGGTGATGGGGTTCAGCGAAAAACCGGCGATTATTGCGCTGGTGCTTTACGGTTTGCTGCCCATTTTGCAGGGAACGATTGCCGGTATTGAATCTGTGCCTGCGTCGGCACGCGAAATTGCGCAGGGCGTCGGGATGAGCCGCTGGCAGATGCTGAGAAAGGTCGAAATTCCGCTGGCTGCACCGGTGATTATTGCCGGGATCCGCACGTCGGTGATCATTAACATCGGGACGGCGGCGATTGCATCAACGGTCGGGACATCCAGCCTCGGGTCGCCGATTATTATCGGTCTGAGCGGCTTTAATACGGCGTATGTTTTGCAGGGCGCGGTAATTGTCGCACTGCTGGCGATTTGCGTGGATATGCTGTTTGAACGCTGGAGCCGCTGGCTGCAACGGTGGCAGCAGCGGTCTGGCGGTGAATCAGTGCGCTGACGTCGAAGACGGCGCCGGAACTCCTGAAGGGGCGTCGTTATCGCTCACCGGTTTGGCGTCGTCCTGAATCACCACCGCATAACCCGCGACCATCACGCCGCCAATTGCGCCAATCGCCATCAGGCCGAACAGTGCGATAAATAATTTTTTGCCAAGCGAATTCATGTGCAGTACCTCGGAAATTTGAACGACGAATTATAAATTGTTTACCTCCTCCTGCAACACACTATTCATGCGCTAATTACGTTATCCGCTAACGCCTCTTATTTTTTGTCATATGCAGAAACTTTTTAGCAACATTTTGACGCGATCGCACAGATTCCCTTGCCGGAAATCAGGCGGATAGCGTTAACTGTTTGCCTTCGTTATCACGCTAATAAGTTATTACTATGACTGGTTCTGCTACCCGTTCCCTGCTGCCGTTAATCGCAGCACTGTTTGCGCTGTATTTTATCTGGGGTTCTACCTATTTCGTGATCCGCGTGGGCGTGGAAAGCTGGCCGCCGCTGATGATGGCCGGGCTGCGCTTCTTTGTAGCCGGATGCATTATGTTCACGTTTTTGCTGCTGCGCGGGCATAAAGTGCCGACGCTCAGACAGTGGATGGCTGCCGGTGCGGTGGGCATTTTACTGCTCTCGGTCGGTAACGGTCTGGTCACGGTCGCCGAACATATGCAGGTGCCGTCGGGCATTGCCGCCGTGATGGTCGCCACCGTTCCGCTGTTTACGCTGTGTTTCAGCCGTTTGTGGGGAATGCCCAACAGCCGCCTGGAATGGACCGGTGTGGCGATCGGTCTGTTCGGGATTGTGCTGCTTAATACCGGCAGCAATCTGGAAGGCAATCCGTGGGGCGCTGCGCTGATTTTACTGGCCTCATTAAGCTGGGCGTTTGGTTCGGTATGGAGTTCCCGCCTGACGTTGCCCGCAGGCCTGATGGCAGGTGCGGCGGAAATGATTATTGCGGGCGTGGTATTGCTGGTGGTCAGCCGGATAAGCGGTGAACATCTTGCTGCGGTACCCAAGCTGAGCGGTTTTCTGGCGCTGGGTTATCTGGTGGTTTTCGGTTCGATGATTGCCGTCAGCGCCTACATGTTCCTGCTGAAAACCGTGCGTCCCGCCGTCGCCACCAGCTATGCCTATGTCAACCCGATCGTTGCCGTTTTACTGGGCATCGGCTTTGCCGGCGAATCCCTTTCGCCGGTCGAATGGGTGGCCTTAGGCATCATTCTTTGCGCCGTTCTGCTGGTGACGCTGGGTAAATTGGTCTTCGGCCGCCGCAAAACGGTGATCAAGGAAGTGAAGGTTTAACCCCTTACTTCTTCTCAAAGAACAGCGTCACGCGCGCTACTTCGACGCCGAATTTTCTCAGCGACGTAATGTTAAACAGATGCTGTTCGTCCTGCTGGTAAATCCAGTCGTCGAAGGTCAGGCGGTACGTGCTGCCGCCTGATTTCACGTCCATGACATATTTCCAGTTGAACGCATTCCCCGCCGATTGCCCGGTTGCGGTGCCGATAATATCGCCCGCCGTGCCGGTATAGCGGCCGTCCGCGAGTTTACGGATGCGCCAGACGCGGGTCTGTTTCTCGCCGTCGTCATACACAAAATCTTCATGCAGCGTTAGCGTGTCTGCCACCACATCACCATGAATTTTGGCGGTAAAACGCCGGGTTTGTTTATGGCTGTAATCCTGCACCATGCCGTAAGCCACGGTATCACCGGCAAAATACGCGAAGATATCCAGCTTTGGCTGCGTTTGTGCATAATCTTTGATGCTGGCGCTGCAACTGGTCAGCAGCAGCGCACAGGCCGCCAGCAGGGGTAAAAGCATTTTGCGCAGGACAGTCATAAAACCTCCGGTCGGATAAACGTTAATCGGACGCCGTTGCGCCGATGAGCTTGCTGCGTAAATCAGGATATTGTGTGGCAGGCGAAAGCCATATCGCCAAAAATGCATCGCGGAACGCCGGAGTGAAGGGTTCGCCGATGGCCTGGAACAGCACGCTGTTGGGCGCGCGGCTGTAAAATTGCCCGCCGTTTTCATTGGCCAGAAAAACGATTCCGCTGCCGTTACTGACGTCCGGCCAGGTTTTTTCAACGCTGTTCAGCCAGTCATTTTTCCGCGCCTGTTCCAGCAACCCGAGCGCCTGCCACTGTTCTTCTGTGGCTTTGGTCAGTTCCTCACGGTCGATGCTGCGCAAATAGTTGATCACTAAAGCCTGCGGCCATTTCTGCGCCTGATAGTGCCCCTCCGGTGTCAGCAACTGCGAGTCATAAACGTCAAACGGCCCCCAGCTCAGCGTGGCGTGCCCGACCTGTCGCCAGTTATCCCACGGCGTGGCGGCGAAGGCCGGGAATGAAAACAGCAGCGCGACTGTAAGCATCAATAAACGTTTCATCGGGTTCTCCGCAGCCTGGCATTGGTGAGCAATACCGGCAGGCTGATCAGCGGCAGGAAAATGGCCCATCCGGCGGCAAGCGCCAGCCAGACGTAAACCGGTGGGGCAATAAGCTGCATCGCGCCGAACTGCATACCGAGGTAATACGCCAGCGGACCGCTGACCGCACCGAGCGGGATCAGCCAGTACCACGTCAGACGTATTTCGCCCAGCAGCCACAGCCACCAGGCGCTGAACCCCAGCCAGAGTGCCATCATCCACGGCGGCACGGCCTGTGAGCCCGTAAATTCAAACAGGCCGGCAATACACCACAACGAATCGAGCATGATGCCCAGCGTACAGGCGACCGCCACCCATAAACGGCGAGACGAAGGCGTGAACGCCAGCATCAGAAAACTGCTCAGCACCAGCAGAACGATAAACCGTTCGCGCCCCCAGACGGCCAGCGTCCACCAGACATCAAAGCCCAGCGTCATCAGCCAGAAGCGCAACGGTTTCATCCACGTCGCTCGGCGATAAGCTGCACGGTGCTGATGGTACGGGCACGGAATCCGGCCTCGCAATAGCACAGATAAAACAGCCACAGGCGGCGGAAATGTTCGTCCTGAACCCCATCCGGCTGGGTATTCCAGTAACGCTGAACCCGTTCGCGCCATTCGTGCAACGTGCGGGCGTAATCAAAGCCGATGTCGAACAGGTCGCGGACCACCAGCCCGGTACAGCGGGTCATGGTTTGATTCATGGCGGTAATGGACGGGAGAAATCCACCGGGGAACACGTAGCGCTGGATAAAATCGACGTTGCGGCTGTAGCTGGCATAACGCTGATCGGCAATGGTGATCGCCTGAATCGCCAGCCGTCCCTGCGGTTTTAACAGGGCATTGCAGCGTTTGAAGAAAGTCGAAAGATAGCGCTTGCCGACGGCTTCAATCATTTCGATGGAAACCAGTTTGTCGAACTGGCCGCGCAGGGAACGATAATCCTCAAACAAGACGGTGACGCGGTCGCTGAGCCCGGCTTTTTCAATGCGGTCACGGGCGTACTGAAACTGCTCGCGGGAAATGGTCGTGGTGGTGACTTTGCAGCCGTATTCCCGGGCCGCAAATTCCGCCATCGCGCCCCAGCCGGTGCCGATTTCCAGCAGATGATCGCCCGCATGCAGTTCGAGCTGGTCACACAAACGGCGCATTTTGGCTTCCTGCGCCTGTTCCAGCGTCATCTGCGTTTCCTGGTACCAGGCGGAGGAATAGAGCATCTTCTCATCCAGAAAACCCTGATAAAAATCGTTGCCGAGATCGTAATGCGCCGAGATGTTTTTGCGTGCCTGCGCCAGGCTGTTGCGACGGAAAAAGTGAATCATCTTGTTAAGCGGCGTGCTCAGCCAGCTCAGACGCGCTTCGATTTTATCCACCAGCTTCATGTTTTCTGCCAGCAGTTGCAAAACCGTGGTCAGATTGGGCGTCGTCCAGTCGCCATCAATAAAGCTTTCGCCTGCCGCAATACTTCCGCCGAGCAAAACCCGGCGGTAAGCGCGCAAATCATGGACTTCAATTTCACCCTGCAAAGGCGCGGTCGGGTCGCCAAAAAATACCGCGTCTTCGCCCGGTTCACGCAGCGTTAACCCTGCGCCATTCAGATTTTTTAATACGCCGAGAATCAGTGCGCGTGCAGCCTTGCTGCGCCGGTTCATCGCCCCCTCACGGACGAGTTGCACTTCGGGTTGGCTCATGGTCAGTCCTTATCAACAGGAGGATGAGAATAAATGGGGGCCCGTTTTAGCCACAGTTTTACCGCCTGCCAGTAAATGGTCAGGGCAGTTTTTGCAGTCATGACAGGCAGCCGCCACAACTGCTGGCGCAACGCATCGCGGGTGAGCGGGCGGGCGGTCAGCGACAGGGCAGCATCGAATTCCCGTTCTTTGCGGTGATTTTCGATAGTGATGTGTAATTCTTTTCCCGGGGGTGTCAGACGCCAGTGATAGACCATGTCCATCGGATTGAACGGCGACACATGGAAGGCTTTCGGAACCGGTTGCGAGCCGTCGGGCAGCACGGCGTAGGTGTGGCGTTCGTTCCAGGGCGTGTTTCGCACCTCGGCCAGCATCCAGCGCAAAATTCCGGTCTTATCATAAAGGTAGTAGAAATTGACCGGATTGAAATAACAGCCGAAGTAACACAGCTGGCAGAGCAACATAACCCGCCCGTCGGGACGATCGCCGGTCAGTTCAGCAATTCTGTCCTGCGCTTTGGTTTTGATATCGCCGCCGCCCAGATAGTCCTTGCGGCGAAAGCTGGCGGGAGAAAAGCGCTCAAGCTTAATCCCGACTTCCGGCAGTTGCTCCAGCTCATCGAGATCAATCAGCGGCATGAAAATGTCGTAATCGAAACGGTGATCAACCGGTGTAAACCGGCGATGGCGCACCGTGCCGACGTACAACGTGCTGTTCATGACGCCTCCCGTTCAGCCTGCCCGTGGGTACTTTCGCGGTAAAGTAGCAGGTTCAGTTGTTCGACCACGTCGCGGGCGCTGTTGACGCCATCTTCATGAAAGCCGTTGTACCAGTAAGCGCCGCAGAACCAGGTGCGGTTATGGCCGTTGATCTGGTATCGCTGCTGCTGCGCATGATGGCTGGCGACGTTCAGCACGGGATGCAGGTAAGTGGCGCTGAACAACACCTTGCTGGCGTCAACCGGCGTCAGCGGATTGAGCGAAACGCAGAAGGTTTTCGGCGCATCCAGCCCCTGCAAGATATTCATGTTGTAGGTCACGCTGGCGCGGCGGGTGTTTGATGGATTGCCGTCACGCATGTCCGCGCGCGACGCGGTAACCAGCGTATTGGGCAACTGATAATTCCAGCTCGCCCAGGCGCGTTTTTCGCGCGGCAGCAGGCGGGTATCGGTATGCAGGATCACGTCGTTGGCCTGATAAGGCAGTTCGCTGAGAATGGCGCGTTCATCCCTGGTGGCTTGATCACCCAAAATCGCCAGTGCCTGATCGGAATGGCAGGCGAAAATGACCTGATCGAATTGCGCTTCGCCCTGCGCAGAATGCACAACCACGCCGCACGAGGAGCGGATCACTTTACTGACCGGTGCACTGGTCAGCAGTTTCACGCGGGCGGGTAGCTGCGATTGCATACGATGGATATATTCCCGCGAGCCGCCGGGCACCACCATCCATTGCGGGCGGTTTGTGACATCCAGCAACCCGTGGTTATCGAAGAACCGCAGGAACATCGACAACGGAAAATTCGCCATATCGCCCAGCGAAGACGACCAGATCGCCGCGCCCATCGGCAACACATAATGCAGCGCAAAAAACGGCGAAAAGCCGTTCTGGTCGAGCAAATCGGCCAGCGTGTCCTCGTCATTGTGCGGGTTCAGCAGGCGCGCCTTGCAGAGTTTGTTAAAACGCAGAATTTCTATAATAAAGCGCCAGAATTTCGGCCTGAACAGATTGCGCCGCTGGGCGAACAAACTGTTGAGCGAATGTCCGTTGTATTCCAGTTTAGTCACCGGATTGCGCACGGAGAAACTCATTTCCGTCGGCTGGCCTTCAATGCCCAGTTCTTTGAGCAGCGCGATAAAATGCGGATAGGTGCGTGAGTTATACACAATAAAACCGGTATCGATGGCATAGGCTTTACCGTCCGACATCACATCCTGCGTGGCCGTATGTCCACCAAGGGTTGCCGACGATTCGAAGACCGTAATCTCGCAATCGGGCTGGCTTTTCGCCAGCATCCACGCACAGCTCAGACCTGAGATGCCGCTTCCTACGATCGCCACTTTTGTTGTCATCTTTTACCTTCTTTACGCACAGGCACCATTTTTCGACATAACCACTTTTGCAGGCTGACCGGCAGCAACGACGCCACCTTAAGGAAACCGGCGAAAAGGGGCGGGAAAGCAATTTCGCTGGCGCCGCGCGCCAGCTTTTTACGGATATGCTGTGAAGCCTGCGTGACGGTAATCATCATCGGCATCGGGAAATTGTTTTGCGCGGTTAGCGGTGTTTCCACAAATCCCGGCTGGATGAGCGAAATATGAATCTGACGCGAAGCCAGATCGACGCTCAGTGAACGTGCGAAAAAGGCCAGCGCGGCTTTCGATGCGCCATACGCTTCGCTGCGCGAGAAGGGCAAAAGCCACGCGGTGGAACCCACCAGCGCAACCCGGCTGCCGGGCGCTAAACCAGGAAGCAGGGAGTCGAGACAATTCACCGGGCCGATGAAATTGGTGTTCATGACGCGCATGACTTTTTCGGCTTCCACCACACCGTTATCGATGTACTCGCAGGTTCCGGCGCACAGAATCACTAAATCGGCCTGTACGCCCTGCAATGCCTGACGCGTGGCCTGTAAATCGGTGATATCAAAAGGTAACGGAACGATCAGCGGGCTGGCCGCCGCCGTGCTGATAAGTTTTGCCTCATCGCGCCCGCACGCCGTGACTTCCCAGCCTTCTGCGGCGTAATCCTGCGCCAGTTGCTTTCCGATGCCCGAGCTGGCACCGGTGATCAGTACGTGGCGCATTATTTCAACCTCGCTTTCACAGCGCGGACTGCGCCGCCGAGCAGCGGCAAATGTTCGTACAACATCGCGCCGAGGTCGTAATAATCGCGCTGATAAATAATGCGGTTGTCGCTCAGGCGGACATGGCTCGCACCGTGCAAAAACATGGCCTGTCCTTTTTTCAGTGACGGGTGCGAAAATTCCATCTGCCAGAACAGCGACGCTTCGTCGCCCTGCAGCAGGGGAGACTGAATTTCAAAACGGCAATAATTCACTTTCCTGAGCAACTGCGAAAAATAGCGTTCGAGCGCGTCCACGCCGTCGTAATGAGAAACCGGATCGATAAACACCACGTGCGGATGATAGATGCGCGAAAGCTGGGGCAACTGGCTCATTTCCAGATGACGATAAAATTCGCAAAGCCGCGACAGAACATCGGGCGCTATTGCGGGCTCAGGAAAATGTTTAATCATGATTTTTTCCTTCTTTGTGCAAAGGCTCCCTCTCAGGCGTTGCGAGGAGGTCAGCATGTCGTAAGGCCCCGGCGGCATTAGCGTGTTGGGATTCATTTTCTCCGGCGCTGAGAATAATCGCCGCGCTGCCCAAAAGCGTAATCGACAGGCCCTGTTCCACCCAGCCCAGAAGTCGCTGGCGCTGGATTTGCGTCAGTTTGCCTTCGGACCATAACAATATTTTCGAGCCGCTCAGATTTTCCAGGTGCGGCTCATCGAGCGAAACCGGCAATACGTCCACCTGCATGCCTTCTTCGCAACGCAAAATGGCTTCGAGCCACAGCTCAGTGCTGTCAACTTGCCCCCAGCCGGTGAGCGTTGCCGGCGTTCCGGGCCGTTTGCGTGCAGCATTCATACACATCACGGCGTGTTCAATAATCAGCCCGTCCAGCTGGCTGCGTAGCATCAGCAGCCGTGAATCCCCGCTCAGCCGTTCACGCAAAGGGCGCAGCACGTTATTCACAAACGAGGCGGCCGGATATTCCCGGCCCAGTTCGATAACCAACTGACGCACTTTGCTGCTGCGGCCATCCTGTAGCGCGGTCAGAAGACGGTGTTCCGCCTGCGACCAGCCGCCCGGTAACGCCTCAACTTTGCCTTCCAGCAGAGATTTCACCTGACCGACGGGAATGCCGCGATTGATCCAGCCCAAAATGGTGCGGATGGTATCGAGATCATCATCATTAAAAAGGCGGTGACCGCCTTCGGTGCGCTGCGGTTTAAGCAAGCCATAGCGGCGCTGCCATGCACGCAGCGTGACCGGGTTGATACCACAAATACGCGCGACTTCGCCGATGCTGTAAAGAGACATAGTTAAATCCAAAATATTCACACCACTTATAGGATAACTCTAGCGTCAGATCTGAAAGTTGTACAACTTTATTATTTCTGTACAACTTGGCTCATACTTTCTTCTTACACTCTTTTAACTTGCGAATTTCTCAAATGAGAGATATTTTCCCTTTATTGAGATTTTCGAGGGGCGAAAAATGGACGAAGGACAGGACAGTCACGATCTGCGTCTGGCCGAACGGCTGGCGGAATTACGCATCAGCCAGGGCTGGTCGCTGGAACAACTGGCGCAGCGCACGGGCGTCAGCCGGGCGACGCTGTCGCGTGTCGAGCGGGCAGAAACCAGCCCAACGGCGTCACTGCTGGGCAAGCTGAGTGCGGCCTACGGGCTGACAACATCCCGTCTGCTGATGGCGCTGGAAGACAACCCGCCGGAGCTTATCCGCGCCGCGCAGCAGCCCGTCTGGCACGATCATGAAACCGGTTTTGAGCGCCGTTCCGTTTCACCGCCCGCACCGGGTTTTCGCGCCGAACTGATTTCCGGCACGTTAAAAGCCGGTGCCACAATTGCGTATGACTCCCCGCCGGTGGACGGCCTCGAGCAACATATCTGGATGCTGGAAGGCATTCTGGAGTTCACGCTCGATTCCCGCATTTACCGGCTTGAGGCCGGAGATTGCCTGCGTTTTCATCTTCACGGCACCTCGTCATTCCACGTTCCCGGCCCGGCGGATGCCCGCTATGCCATTGTGATTTCACGTCCTTAAATCTGACAGAGTAAGGTTCATTTTTATGCAAAACGGCAACGATGTACCTGGAAGTGATGTAGTGATAAGTGAAGTGCAGGGCGGTGTATTGCCGGAGGCGGATCTGGATGCGCTGGCAGAAACCCTGATGCAGTCGGTGGCGCTGGGCGCAAGCATCGGGTTCATTCTGCCGTTCGGATTCGTGCAGGCGCAGGCGTTCTGGCAAAAGCTTTTACCGGCTTTTGAGCGGGGCGAAAAACGTCTTCTGGTCGCCCGCGAAGCCGGAAAAATCATCGGCACCGTTCAGCTGGTGGTCGGTCAGCCTGGTAACGGCATCCACCGCGGCGACGTGGTAAAACTGATGGTACATCCCGAAGGACGCCGTAAGGGCGTGGCGAAAAAGCTGATGGATGCGGTGGAAGCGCTGGCGCGCCAGGAAGGCAAAACGCTGCTGGTGCTCGATACGGTGACCGGCAGCCCGGCGCAGACGTTATATGAGAATCAGGGTTTTACGCTGAGCGGGGTCATTCCGCAGTATGCGATGTCGACGGGAGGCGTGCTGGAGTCGACGAGTGTGATGTTTAAGGTGCTGAAGTGAAAGGATTATTTACTCCTCCCCTTCGCAGGGGAGGGAGCTCAAAAGCTACCGCTTCTGTATGTACGTCAACGCCAGCGCCACCGCCAGCACCAATCCTTTAATAATATCCATCGCATAATACGGCACTGATAACATCACCAGCCCGTTCGACAGAACGCCCAGAATGACGGCGCCGAGCAGCGTGCCTAACGCATTCGGTTTGCCGGAACCGGCGAGGGAAAAACCGATATACGCGGCGGCGACGGCGTCCATCAGGTAACCGCCACCGGCGTTTACCTGTGATGACCCGATACGCGACGCCAGCAAAATGCCGCCTGCGCCAGCCAGAACCGAAGAGATTACATACGCAATCACGCGGTAACGCGCGGTGCGGATCCCCGCAAGGCGCGCGGCCAGCGGGTTGCCGCCGATGGCGTACATGCGGCGGCCATGCTTGGTCAGGGACATAAACAGTTGCACCGCGACTGTCACCACCGCCATCACGATCACAATCACCGGCACCTGGCCCAGCAGGCTGAACACCGCCGGGACAGTGCCTTCTGCCATATCGCCGCTCGGCAGCACCATGTTTTCTGTGATCGAACCGCCGTAGCTGTAGGTCATCGCTGCGCCCTGAATGACGAACAGGCTGGCGAGGGTGGCGAGCATGTCAGGGATTTTCAGGATAACAATCAGGAAGGCATTAAACAGACCGACCAGCGTACACAGCGCGAGCGTGATCAGAATGGCTTCGGTGGTGCCAAAGCCGTGCCAGACGAACATCGAAATCACCAGCGCATTGGCGAGTGACGCCGTTGAGCCAACCGACAAATCAAAGCCGCCGACCGAAAGCGAGATCGATACGCCGATGGCAATCACCGTCACGATGGCGATGGAACGCAGAATATTGATGATGTTCGACGGTTCAAGGAAGTTATCCGAGGCCACGCCAAACGCGGCGATCAGCAGCACAACCGTCAGCAACATGCCCCATTTATACAAAAACTCGAACAGCTGGTGACGCCAGGGCTGACCCGCTGCCAATGTACTTTCTTTACTCACCACGGCTTTGCTCACGCGGGGGTTCCTCCGGTTGAATAGACTAATAAGGTTTCTTCGTCGACGTCTGCGGCGTCCAGTTCGGCCACGATGCGGCCATCCCATAACACCAGAATGCGGTCGCATAAACCGACCAGTTCGGCGAACTCACCGGAAGCATAAATAATGCCTTTTCCCTGTTGCGCCAGGCCGTCAATCAGCCTGAACACGTCCGTTTTGGCCTTGATGTCTACGCCTTTGGTCGGTTCGTCAAAAATCAACACCTGACTCTCACTGCGCAGCCATTTTCCGATAGCCACTTTTTGCTGGTTACCCCCGGAAAGCCTCGCCAGCTTCTGCATCGGCCCGGAAGCGCGAATGCCTAAGCGGCTGATAATGTCTTTCGCCCACGACAGCGACTGGCGTTTACTGAAAATACTCCAGCGCGAAAACGAGTCATCGGCGGTGACGCTGAGGTTCATCGGGATATTTTCATCAATGAAAATCCCTTCCTTGCGCCGTTCTTCCGGCACTAACGCCAGACCTTGTTCCACGGAAAGATGCGGTTCTTTCGGTTTCCACGGTTTGCCGTTCAGCTCGCCGCTTTCGACCTGACTGGGCGTCGCGCCAAACAGTGCTTTGCACAGCTCGGTTTTCCCTGCGCCCGCCAGCCCGGCAATACCGAGAATTTCACCCCGGTGCAGACGCAGCGAGATATCGCGCAGTTTGTCTTTGTCGTGCATGCCGTGAATGTGCAGCAGCGTTTCTCCGCTGTGCGGCGGACGGCGTGGCGGATAAATATCATCGAGCTGATGGCCGATCATTTTCTCGATGATCTGCTCGTTGCTCAGGCCGTCCATGCTGTCATCACTGACCAGACGTCCGTCGCGCAGCACCGTCATGCGGTCGCAGATTTCGCGTAGTTCATGAATACGGTGGGAGATAAAGACCACCGCCATGCCCGCATTTTTCAGCTTGCGCACCAGCGCAAACAGGCGGGCGCTTTCTGCCTGATCCAGCGGCGCGGTCGGTTCATCGAGGATCAGGAAACGGCATTTATGCGATAACGCGCGCGCCAGCAAAATCAGCTGTTTCTCGGCCAGCGTGCAGTTTTCGATACGGGCTTTCAGGCTGATGTTCAGGCCAAGCTGTTCTACCAGCAACTGCGCCTGACGGTATAAACGCGGCCAGTTGTGCAGGTGACCGGGCTCGGAAAGCCGGTCCAGCATGATGTTTTCAGCAACGTTGAGCGTAGGCACCAGCGCGACATCGACTTCCTGCTGGACCAGATGAATGCCATGAGCACGCGCGTGGTGCGGGAGTTTGATGTTCACCGGTTCGCCGTCAATGGTGATCTGCCCGGTGTAATGATCGTGCGTGCCGGAAAGGGCAGCCATCAGCGTTGATTTTCCTGCACCGTTTGCACCGACCAGCGCATGGACGGATCCGCCTTCCAGCGTGAAATCGACCTGGCGAAGTGCGGGAAAACCGGCAAATGAAATCGAGATGTTACGCATCTCAAGACGGGAAGCGGTCACTGGACGTTGGCCTTCTAAACGGGGGACGTGGAGCTTCAGACGTTTAGCCGTCTAAAATGTGATGTAGCAGAGTTTTAACATATTGTGTGATTTAATCAACCAATTAAAAGATCTAAGAGATGCAGAAATCGGCATAAGCGCAGGAAGACATTTATTGACGGTGGCTTAACAAAAACATATCACCGTGCAGGCAACTTCACTATTATCTGGATGCCTTACAAAGGCTTATAGATGACAGGGTTATCAGGTTTCAATAATAAAGGGATATTATTTATGGACTTAAATCTCAAGGATCGGCGACCGATTGCCACCCGGGATAAACGTTGGGCCAAAAACAGCGCGGTCTGGTTAAAGAATAAAGGGTTACGCCCAACCAGATTTCGGTGGCCAGCATGGGTTTTGCGCTGGTGTCCGGGCTGTGTTTTCTGCTGGCATTTTATTGCGATACGGCTTTCTGGCGCGGATTTCTTCTGCTGCTGGCGGCGCTGATGATTCAGGGGCGGCTTATCTGCAACCTGCTCGACGGCATGGTGGCGGTGGAAGGCGGCATGGCCAGCCCGGCGGGGCCGGTTTATAACGAATTACCGGATCGCGTTTCCGACACGCTGATTCTGGCGGGTGTCGGCTACGGACTTATCGCGATGCCGGAGGCCGTCACGCTGGGCTGGATTGCGGCGCTGCTGGCACTGATGACGGCGTATTTGCGGTTACTGGGTGGCACCTGCGGGCTGAAACAGCAATTTCTCGGGCCGATGGCAAAGCAGCACCGCATGGCGATTCTGTTTGCGGGCGCGGTGATTGCGATTTTCCTGCCGTCGCAGTGGGGGCAACTTCTGCTGCTGATTTGTCTGGTGATCATTGCACTCGGCGCGCTGCTTACCTGCTGGCGTCGCGGTGCGCGTATTTTGCGTGAACTGCATGAAAAGGCCGGAACTGAGGGAGATAACGATGGAACCTCGCACTAAATTACCGCTGGATGGCCGGCTGGTGGCCGGTTTTCTGGTGCGACTTTGCCGCCTGCTGACCGGCGTCCGCGCCCGCTGGCTGGCACCGTTACCGGATAAACAGGCACGCATTTACTACGCCAATCACTCCAGCCATCTCGACGGCATGGTGATCTGGGCCAGCCTGCCCGGTCATCTGCGCCCGCAGGTTCGTCCGGTAGCGGCGGCAGATTACTGGCTCTCCTCGAAATTGCGCCGCTACATCGCGCGCCGGGTGTTTAACGCGGTGCTGATCAAACGGCGTCCTGCTGAAAAGCAGTCGGAACAGCCGAACAATGCGCTTGAACTGATGAACGACCCGCTGAGAAAAGGCCAGTCGCTGATTATTTTCCCGGAAGGCACCCGTGGCAACGGCGAGGAAATCTCGGCGTTTAAAAGCGGGATCTGGCATCTGGCGAAAATGAACCCGGATGTCGAACTGGTGCCGGTGTATCTCGAAAACCTCAACCGCGTGCTGCCGAAAGGTTCCCGGCTGGTGGTGCCGATCCTGTGTTCGGCGACGTTTGGCGAACCGGTTGAAAGTATCCGGGAAGGGGAAGAGAAAGCGGAATTTCTGCTTCGTGCGCGGGCTGCTCTGGAGACACTGGCACCATGAATTTTCAGGATAAATCGTTAGTTTATTTACTGTGCGGATTGTTTGGTCTGCTGCTGATTGCCAGCATTCTGGGCTATCTGATTGCGCTGGTGAAAGGTAATACGCCGGTCGTCGCCAACCTCAATGCCCGCATCCGCGCCTGGTGGATGATGTGCATTTTGTCGGTGATGGCGATGTGGTTCGGCCCGATCGGCTCGACGCTGCTGTTTGCCGTGATGTCGTTCCTGGCCTTGCGCGAATGCATCACGCTGACGCCCACCCGGCGCGGCGACCACGAAGCGCTGTTCTGGTGTTTCTTCATCATGCTGCCGTTGCAATATTTGCTGGTCGGCGAACGCTGGTACGGCACGTTTGCGATCTTCATCCCGGTCTACGCGTTTCTGTTTATCCCCACCCGTATGGCGCTTGCCGGAGACACGGTCAACTTCCTCGAACGCAGCGCGAAGATTCAGTGGAGCATGATGCTGGCGGTTTACTGCATCAGCCACGCGCCCGCCTTGCTGATGCTGAACATTCCCGGTTACGAAAACCAGAACATCAAACTGCTGCTGTTCCTGATGATTGTGGTGCAGATTTCTGACGTGTTGCAGTACGTGTTCGGCAAGCTGTTCGGCAAACGCCCGATTGCGCCGCGTCTCAGCCCGAACAAAACCCTCGAAGGCTTTGTCGGCGGGATCCTCAGTGCCACGCTGGTCGGGACATTGCTGTGGTGGATCACCCCGTTCGCTCCGTGGCAGGCCGCGCTGATTTCGCTGGTCATCACTCTGCTCGGCTTCGCCGGGGGTTTGTGTATGTCGGCGATTAAGCGTGACCGCGGGGTGAAGGATTTCGGCGCGATGATCGAAGGTCACGGTGGGATGATGGATCGCATTGATTCGTTGTGTTTTGCAGCGCCGGTGTTTTTTCACCTGATCAGGTTTTACTTTACGTAGTTTAATGCCAAGGTTGTGGGCGAGTCGGCCCACAGCGACTTTCGGTTTTTTATGTGCGGTGATCGCTTAACGAAGGTCAAAATCTTGGGTTGCCACCCAAACCGGCCTCAAGGGTGGTCTATCGCCACCACCCTTGAGAATCCCGGGCTCTTAAACTGCGCGCTGCCGCTCGCTGGCTATGTTTCAGGTGCCACCGCTATTGCCGCGAAAACTTGCCGCTGCGCGGTACCTTCACTCGGTGTTACTCGGCCTGCGGCCTCGCCCTTCGGGTCGTCACTTCGTGACGCTGTCTCGCTTCGCTCGGCTCGAGCCACAGGTCTCGAAACTTTTCGCACGGCAAGCTTCTGAAAGCGGCCACGACTATGTAATTCAGCAAGCTTCCGCGAACGACTGGTTTGCTCCTCCCCCTGCGAAGGGGGAGGTTGGGAGGGGGTTTTGCAAACAACTCAGCTTTAAAGTTGCCATTTCGAACCCCATCCCGTCCTTCCCCTTGCCAAGGGGAAGGAGCAAATCAAAACCAGCCAGCATCAATCTTTCGATTTACATACCCCCTGGCCGCATTCAAAACGACGTTGAGTGAGAGGTGAGAAACGGCGAGAGTCTTTTCCGAGCAGGTTCGAACCCGAAGCGAAAGTACCGCGCAGCGGCGGCGTTTGCGGCACTTACCGGAGTTGCTGAAACATAGCCAGCGAGCGGCAGCGCGCAGTTTAAGAGCCTGGGGGTCTTGGGGCGGCGGCGATAGGCCGCCCCCAAGTCGGTGTGGGCCGACGCCCACGACCTTGATGTTGATGTTGATGTTGAATTTATTCTTCGCTAAATCTCACCGCCACCCCCAGTGAATCCGCTGCGCGAACCAAAACCCGGCTGGTTAAGTCACTAAACGAAATTTCCCCCACGCGCAGGCTATTGCGCACGGCATCCAGCGACCTCGTCGCAAATTCTAACCCGATCATCCGCGCACTGCCATTTTCCCCCTCGGGCACGATCCCGAACTCGGCCTGCGCCTGCTCTGGCGTCACAAACCGGACGGTTGCGCGACCGGCGCGCAAAGTTACGCCTTCAGCCCCACTCTGCAAGGCTTCTGTGCCGAACAGTTCACCGTACACTTTTGCGGCGGCCTGCGGGGAGGCAGCGGAAATCACAAAACCGGTGATGTCCGCGACGCCGTTCGGGTGGTTTTGCCACTCGGTGCGCCACACCAGTTCCGGGGTCAGGTGCTGGCAGAAGAAACTGCGGCCATTGGGTACGCGGTCGGCAGCCAGCGGGACGGTGCGGAAACGGGCGTTGGGCGATGTGCCGTCGTTAAGCGCCACCGGACGGAAGAATTCTGCCGGTGCCGAACCCGCAATGTTTTGCTGTTGCAGATGGTCAAACACGGCGTTCGAATTCTGCGTTTTCCACACCAGACCGGTGAGGCCGAGCGGAGCCTGCCAGAGATCTTTACGCGTATGCGCATTGCCCGGCTCGAACCCGAGGAGTTCCAGATAGTTCTCGCCGAAAATCGCCAGATGATTGCTGGAACCGAGCGAATGATGGCCGCGCGGGGTGAGCTGGAAGCCGAGACGGCGGAACTGCTGCTCGGCACCGTTGAGCTGTTCGGCGACGTTAATCACCACGTGATCCAGCTGCGGAACCAAACGTTGAGAAGTCTGTGAATCAGTCATTAAACGGTTCTCCCAGCGTTAACATCAGGCGGTTTGCCCAGGCGAAGAACGCCGCAGACTGCGCCAGATCGACGATTTCCAGTTCGCTCAGACCCTGATCGCGCAACGCCTTAATGTGTTCCGGCGTGGCGACCGGCGGCGTGGCGGAGAGTGCGGCGGCGAAATCAATTTCAGCCTGCCAGCGCGGAGATTGTTCCTTGCTGAGAATGCCGCCCGGCGGGGTGTCGATCAGCCGCTGGACGTCTTCGGTTTGTTTGGAAAGCTGGCTGGCTTTGCGCGAATGCACCGACGCACAGTAAATACAGCCGTTGATTTTGCTGGCCACGGTGGCCGCCAGTTCGCGCTCTTTACGCGGCAGGCCGCCGGACGTGTAGAAAATGCCTTTGTCGGTCAGCGTGCGTTGCTCAAGCACCGGCAGGTTGCGGCCTAACAGACGGAAATAGTCGGAATCGGTATGGCCGAATTTCGCCAGAATTGCCTGCTGGGCTTCATCAAATTCCTCCAGTTTTTTGGACGGGATCCACGGTTCCCAGCCGAGTTCCTCCTGCGTGAAAGCCTGCGGCGCGTCACGGCCACTGTGGGTGTTCGGTTCGGTGCGCCAGAACGCGGCGCCCACTGGTTTATTGCTGCCGTTTTCCACCGGTTTGCCGCCAATCAGACGGTAACTGCGCAGCACGCGGCTCTGGAAACTGACGAAAGCAATCAGCTGCGAAATCGTGACGATGGCATCCACCGACCAGCCGGCTTTTTTGAGTGCCTGCAAATGCGCTGGCGTGGCGCTGGCGGGTTTGAAACTCAGGCGCTCGCCGTGGGTCAGCGCGGCGTCGAGACGGGCGGTTTCGTCGATATCCGGCAAATCCTGCAAACGCTCGGAATAGTGATTGGTCAGCTGCGAATCGCCGTGCCAGCGCGCGACGTTTTGCGCTAAACGCAGGCGCTCGGCCAGCGAGAAATCCACGCCGTCCTGTTCGGTAAACAGCGCATCGTAGCTGCCTTGCGCGTGGCGGGTCGCGGCGTCGCGGGTGTCGCGTGCCTGTTTCAGTTCAGAAGACGGCGCAATGTCAGCCAGTTTTTCCAGCAGGTCAGTCGAATAAGTGGTCATAAGTTGTCCTGTGTAGATGCAGCCTTTGAGAACGTAGGGTCGGCGGATGAGGTGGAAACGTGGCGCAGCGGCGTGCGGCGAACCCAGCCCAGGGCAGGTGCGACGTGACGCGCAATCAGTTCAATGGAGCG
Source organism: Rahnella sp. PCH160 (assembly GCF_047784855.1). Classification (NCBI taxonomy): domain Bacteria; kingdom Pseudomonadati; phylum Pseudomonadota; class Gammaproteobacteria; order Enterobacterales; family Yersiniaceae; genus Rahnella; species Rahnella sp. PCH160. The sequence goes on along the minus strand of NZ_JBLOGT010000001.1, from coordinate 4,343,535 downwards.
CAAAATGTACGGATGTGGCGGATCGATGGAATGCACCTGGAACGCCAGATCGGTGACGCGGGCCAGCGCGGTGTCGGCCTGTAACGTGGCGGTCACCTGTTCTGCGGTGCCGAGATGGACGTCAAACGTGCGGATGTAATCATCCAGCGTGTCGCCCAGAACAATCTGCCCGCTGGCACGGTGATTTTCCGCCTGACGGCGTAAACCTTTTTGTGCCAATTCACGGGCTTCGTCGCCGTTTTCAGTCGCGAATGCCGTGCGTGAGCCCATGATGCGTGGCGCAACGCCTTCCGGCAGCGCGTCGAGATAGGCATCGATAATCGGGTTTTGCAGTTCGTCGAGACGTAAATCTGGCGCATTCGCCGGACGTGGCTGGGTACGCGAAAGCATCAGCCCGTCGCCGGATTTCCCGGCCCGCGCGCCGCCGTCAACCGAGAATGTGGCCTGCCAGACGCGTTTTTCCAGATGCGGTGCCGCCGGATACAACCGGTTATCGGTGCCCGCCAGCGGTTCGCCGCGCCAGGCGGTCAGCAGGGTTTGCAGATTGCTGCCAAACACCGCGCCGCGCTCGCTGCTTTCAAACCCGAATGGCAGGAATGACGACGGCGTTCCGCCGGAGCCCAACCCGACTTCAAGTCGTCCGCCGGAGAGTAAATCCAGCACGGCGGTGTCTTCTGCCACGCGCACCGCATTTTCCATCGGCAGCGTAATAACGCCGGTCCCGAGACGGATAAAGCGGGTGTGTGCTGCAACCTGCGCAAGGAAAACCAGCGGGGCGGGCAGGCCGCCTTCCGCTTCGTGAAAATGGTGCTGCGCGACCCATGCGGAGTCAAAACCCAGCTGCTCGGCGTGAATAATTTGCTCGGTCGCCAGCCGGTAACGCTCCTGCGCGCTGGTGTTATCCAGAAGTCGGGTGAAAAACCCAAGACGTTTGCTGCTCATAATGTCCCTCTTTTCTTTTTCATGTGCTGACTCAGGCGGCGCGGTGGCGGCCGGGAATCGCATCGATCAGCTGCCGTGTGTAATCGCTGGAAGGCAGCGCAAACACGTCTTCCACGTTGCCGGAATCCACCTGTTGCCCGCGGTTGAGCACCGAGACGCTGTGGGAGATTTGCCGGACGGTCGCCAGATCGTGCGAGATAAATAAATAGGTCAGGCCGAGTGAATCCTGTAGCTGCTGGAGCAGGGTCAGAATCTGCGCCTGTACGGTGACGTCGAGCGCCGAGGTCGCTTCGTCGAGCACCAGTACTTTCGGTTCGAGGATCAGCGCCCGCGCAATCGCCACGCGCTGACGCTGGCCGCCGGAAAGCTCACGCGGTTTGCGCCCCAGCAGTTCTTCCGGCAGCGCCACGCGGCGGGCGATATCCAGAACGCGCTCACGGCGTACCGCTGACGGGGTTTTTTCGAAGTTCAGCAGCGGTTCTTCAATCACGCTGAATAAGGTCTGCGACGGATCCAGCGAGGCAAACGGGTTCTGATACACCAGCTGGATTTTACGGCGCACCTGACGCAACGCTTCGCCTTTGAGGCGGGTGATGTCCTGACCGTCAATCAGCACGCGGCCGCTGTCCGGTTTCTGAAAACCGAGCAGAATGCGCGCCAGCGTGGTTTTGCCCGAGCCGGATTCGCCGACCAGAGAATGTGTGGTGCCACGCGGAATGCTGAACGAAACATTATCGACAGCGCGGAATGCCGCCTGATTTTTGCCGCCCAGTGAGAAATCATGAATGATATTTTCGACCACCAGCACCGGTTCAGCGACGGCGGCGATGTGCGCACGGTGACGGCCTGAGAGGGCAGGGACGTCAGAAAACAGCTGGCGGGTGTAATCGCTTTTCGGCGCGTTCAGCACTTCCGCCGTCACGCCCTGTTCCTGCACTTTGCCGTTACGGAACACCAGCAAACGGTCGGCGCGTTCGGCGGCAATCGCCAGATCGTGCGTGACCAGCAAAACGGCGGTGCCGGATTCGCGGCGCAAATCGTCAATCAAATCCAGAATGCGTTTTTGTACCGTGACGTCGAGCGCGCTGGTCGGTTCGTCGGCAATGATCAGCGCCGGTTGCAGCGCAATCGCAATCGCAATCAGTACGCGCTGTTTCATGCCGCCGGAAAGTTCGTGCGGATACTGTTTCGCGCGCTGTTCCGGGTGCGTAAGGCCGACGCGGGTCAGCAGTTCCACCACGCGGGCGTCGCGCTGTACACGCGGCAGGCGCTGGTGGATATCCAGAATTTCGGCGACCTGTGAGCCGATGGTTTTTACCGGATCCAGCGAACTGGTCGGATCCTGCGGGATCAGGCTGATGCGTGCGCCGCGCAGGGCATCAAGGCGGCGCTGCGACCACTGGCTGATGTCGGTGCCGTTCAGGCGGATTTCGCCCTGTTCGATATGACCGTTTTCCGCCAGCAGGCCGATGATCGACTGCGCGGTAGTGGTTTTACCGGAACCAGATTCGCCCACCAGTGCCAGCACTTCGCCGGCATTAATGGAAAACGAGACGTTGTGAACGACCGGTGTGCCGTCGTAGGCAATCGTCACGTTATCCAGCTCAAGAACGGGTGCGGTCTGATGATTGAAAGTTGCCTGTGTGCTCATCGCGTTCTCCTGCGTAATGACTGGCTGATGCGGTTGGCGGATAGCACCACCAGCACCACGACTACGCCGGGGAAGGTGGTCAGCCACCAGGCGGTTGAAATGTAGTTACGGCCTTCGGCAATCAGCAAACCCCATTCCGGCGTCGGTGGCGGTGTGCCGTAACCGAGGAAACTCAGGGTGGAAATCGCCAGAATCGCACTGCCGAATTGCAGCGCAGAGAAGGCAATCACCGACGTCAGCGAGTTCGGCAGAATGTGCCGCCAGAGGATCGAGAAGAAGGTACCGCCGCTGCCGTACGCTGCTTCGACGTAATCGCTGTGGCGCACCAGCACCACTTCGGCGCGGGCGAGACGGGCGAAGTTAGCGACGGAGGTCACGCCGACGGCAATCGCCGCGTGAACCGTGCCGAAGCCGAGCAAAATGATAACGCTCAGCGACAGCAGCAGGCCGGGAATCGACAGCAACACGTCGTTGATGCGCATGACTACCGCGTCAACAATGCCACCGCTGGCACCGGCTGCCAGCCCTAACGCGGTGCCGAACACCAGCCCGAGCGCCACGGCGACCAGTGCGCCGGAGAGTGAATGCGACGCGCCGTAAACGATGCGGGCGTACACATCACGGCCGAGCTGATCGGTGCCCAGCCAGTGACCGGCCTGCGGAGCCAGACGTTGCGCGCCCGCAATGCCTTCGGTGCCGCTGTAACCGGTAAACCAGCCGGGCGCGATTGCCCATAAAATCACGGTGGCGATCACCAGCCAGGCGATGATCAGCCCCGGCTGTAAACGGGCAGGTTTCCAGCGGCGGCGCTGCGTGGCAGGCAGTGAAAGAATGCTTTTACCCAGCGGTAAGCTGCTCATGCGGTGGCTCCCTTTGAGTTTTTCGAGGCGTTCGCTTTAAGACGCGGATCAAGCAGCGGATAAAGCAAATCGACCAGTAAATTGATGCCGACAAAAGCGGCGGCGGAAATCACCACAATCGCCTGTAAAACCGCGACGTCCTGATTGTTCACCGCCTGCTGCGTCAGTTGTCCGAGGCCATTCAGGCCAAATACCGTCTCGGTGATCAGCGCCCCGGCAATCAGTTCGCCAAACAGTAAACCGGCGATCGTCAGCACCGGAAGCAGGGCGTTGCGCGCCACATGACGCCACAACACACCGCTGCGGCTGGCCCCTTTGGCGCGGGCGACGGCGACGAACGGCTGGGTCTGCACCTGATCAATGCTGCGGATCAGGATCTGCGCCAGCGGTGCGGAAATCGGCACGGCCAGCGTCACCACCGGCAAAATCAGCCCGACCCATTCACCCGGATTGATCACCGGGATCCAGCGCAGATGGAAAGAGAAAAACTGAATCAGCGCGATGCCGAGCCAGAAAGTCGGAATGGAGATAAACAGCGACGGCACCGACTGCAACAGGTTTTTCAGCCAGCCGAAATGCAGCAGGCTGGAAGTAAACGCCAGCACAAAGGCCACCACGGCGGCCAGTGCGAAGCCCATCAGCGCCAGCCGCAAAGTTGGCGGAAAGTTGCTGCTGAGTAATTCAGTGACCGGTACGCCAGCCTGAATTGAATAGCCCAGATCCCCGCGCAGGAAATTCCCCAGCGTATGCAGATATTGCTGCACCAGCGGCACATCCGCGCCGTAGGCCGCGCGCATATCCGCGATTTGCGCCGGGCTCAGCCCCATGTCCGGGTTCTGGAATTTAATCAGAATGGCATCGCCCGGCAGCACTTGCAGGAGAATGAAGGAGACGGTAAACGCCGCCCACAACACCAGCAAAGCCTGCCCAAAACGACCGCTAACGTATCGGTTCATGATTCACTCCTGCCTGTTAGTGCTTTTCAAGCCATGCGCCGTAGAAGCTCGGACGGCCAACGGCTTCGAAGCTCACGCCTTTGAAATAAGGTGCACCGGCAAAGACCTGTGGCTCTTCGAAAATCGGAATGACGTAAGCCTGATCGAGCAGGTAGTTCTGCACGTCACCGGCCAGTGCCAGACGTTTTTTCGGATCCACTTCGGCTGAAATCGCCACCAGCAGATCATTCAGTTTGTCGTCACGGAAGCTTTTCACCTTGCTGCTCAGGCCGCCTTTTTGCAGCAGCGCATCGCGGTTAGTGGGGTAGAAGGAGCTTTTGATGACGTCCGGATCGGCGCGGCCGACTTCAACCACGTTCGCCGGCGTTTTTTCCGGATCCAGGTTGTCCGCCACGCGGCTGCCCGCGTCACCGGCCAGAATGTTCAGCTTCGCGCCGACCTGATTCCACTGCTGCGAAACCAGCTGCAAGACTTCTTTGTTCTGCGGCTGCGGCAGGGATTCATAAATGGTCAGTGACAGCGTTTTGCCGTCTTTCTGGCGCAGACCGTTCGGGCCCGGTTTCCAGCCCGCTTCGTCCAGCAGCTTTTTCGACAGCGTCGGGTCGTAGGTCAGTTTGTTGCTCAGATCGACGTAACCGGCGGCGGTTTTGGCGATGACGGAGGTGGCCTGCGGATAGTTTGGCGAGAACAGCGTATCGACCACCTGTTTACTGTTGGTGGCGTGCAGCAGCGCCTGACGGACTTTCAGGTCAGACACCAGCGCGTTATCCGGACGGAACGAAATGCTGTCATTCACGCCTTTGGTTGGCGCGGCATAAATCGGGAAATTCTGGTCTTTGGCCTGTTTTTCGTCATACGCCTGAACCTGACGGATGAAATCTGCCTGACCGGCCAGCAGCGCGCCGATACGCACACTGTCTTCGCCGGTGACGATGACTTTGATGCCGTCGAGATTGGCGCGGCCCTGCTGTTTGAGGTTTTTCGGCCCCCAGTTGTAATCTTTGCGCGCCGTCAGATCGACTTCACGACCAAGCGTTTCCTTGCTGACCACGAACGGGCCGGAACCGATGATGTGCGTCGCATCGCCCAGCGCATCAAAATTCCTGTCCAGCGTGCTCAGTGACACCAGCCCGGAGCCGATGGTTGCGGTGCCTTGCAGGAAGCCCGGTGAGGATTTTTTGAAGTAGAACTTCACGGTCAGCGTGTCAACCACTTCGCTGTGGTCGTAGTTGTTAATCACTTCGGAAACCGGCAGATGGCGTTCTTTGTTGCCCAGCCCGTAGGTGTCGAAGTTTTTCGCTACGGCGTTGGCATCAAGCGGCGTGCCGTCGGAGAAGGTCACGCCCGGACGCAGTTTGAAGGTGTATTCGGTTTTGTCGGCGTTGAAGCTCCAGGATTCGGCAATCCACGGCTCGACTTCCAGCGTTTTGGGGTTCTGATAGGTCAGTTTGTCGGTGATCTGATTCAGGATGCCGCCGTTCGGGTAAAAGCCACCCGCCGGAGGATATAAATTGGTGTGTGCCTGTTGTTCGAGATAAACCAGTGTACCGCCCTGAACCGGCGTGGCGTCGGCGGCAAAAACGGCGGAAGAACTGGTGATCAATACCCCTAAAGCCAGTGCGCGTGTGACCGCGTTTCTCCGGCGAAGAATGTGCATAGTGAGACCCTTTTTATTTTTGGTGATTGCTGGCAGATGAATCACTTCCGGCATGCGTTAGAACGAAAGTGCTGGTTCCATAACAAACCAATTTAAAAGGGAGGTGAACGAAGGAAATGTGCATTGGTTAGCCGAAATCCAGCATAAGCAGGAAAAGGGGACGGAGGAGAGGTTTTTGGAGAAAAGAGATTCAGGAAACAGAAAGAAAAAAACCAGCGGTTACTCCGGACGGGTGGACCGGATAACCGCTGGCGATCATCAAAAATGATGAGCTAAGGAGAAACTGAGGTCGTCAGTGATCTTTTAATGCAGCTTCTGTGCCAGTTTTAATTTCCGGCTGTGTTTCTCCCGGTTTGCTGCGGCTGAGGAAGGCATTGAGCAAAATGGCGCCAAACGTCGCCGTGCCGATGCCGCCCATGCTGAAGCCGCCCAGACTCAGGGTAAAGTTGCCTGCGCCCAGTACCAGCGTGACCGCAACCATAATAAGATTTCCGTTAAGACCCAGATCCACCTGGTTTTGTACCCAGATGCGCGCACCGGCTACGGCAATCAAACCGAACACCACAATTGACGCGCCGCCCAATACCGGACCGGGAATGGTGTGGATCAGTGCACCAAATTTGGGCGAAAAGCCCAACACAATGGCAACAACCGCAGCGGCGACGAAAATCAGGGTGGAATAAATTTTTGTGACCGCCATGACGCCGATGTTTTCTGCGTAAGTGGTCACGCCGGTTCCGCCTGCGGAGGCTGACAATAATGTCGCCAGACCGTCGCCGACAAACGCGCGGCCCATGTACGGGTCGAGGTTTTTACCGGTCATGCCCGCGACCGCTTTAATGTGCCCGAGGTTTTCTGCCACCAGAATCACCGCCACCGGTGCAATCATCAGCATCGCGTGGGTGCTGAACACCGGCGTGGTGATGGTTGGCAGGCCAAACCACGCCGCCTGTGCGACGGCGGTGAAATCCACCGGCGCGCCCAACCCCATGACGTTCGTGACCAGCATGTAAATCAGATACGCCGCCACCAGCCCGAGCAACAACAGCAAACGCTGTACCAGGCCGCGGGTGAAAACGGCCACAGATCCAATACACAGCACGGTGACCACCGCCATCCAGCTGTCAAACGACGAGGCCGAGACGCTGTTAATGGCAATCGGCGCGAGGTTCAGACCAATCGCCATCACCACCGCACCGGTTACGACCGGCGGCATCAGGCGTTCAATCCAGCGGGTGCCGACGGCCATCACCACAAAACCAATCAGCGTATAAATGACGCCGCAGGCAATAATGCCGCCGAGCGCCACGCCGATATTCGGGTTCGCGCCGTGGCCGCTGTAGCCGGTCACCGCAATCACCAGCCCGACAAACGCCGCGCTCGACCCGAGATAACTCGGCACGCGTCCGCCGACCACCAGGAAAAACAGCAGGGTGCCGATGCCGGACATCAGGATCGCCATGTTGGCGTCGAACCCCATCAGCAGCGGCATTAATACCGTCGCGCCGAACATGGCGACGGTATGTTGCAGCCCCATAATCACCGTCGGCCCTAACGGCAGCCGTTCGTCCGGCGCAATCACGGCGCCATCCAGATTGCCTTCTCTTTTACGCCACTTTGGAAACCAGGAGGTATTGGTATTTGCCATGCTGCAATTCCCTAATCAGGTTGAGTTAACAGGCTGACTGCCGCATCAGCGGGTGATAGCGGCGGTCGAAATACACCAGTCCGTGGCGTTCGTCGTTGCGGGTGATCGCAACGGCTTCGCAAAACAAAATATCGTGGGTGCCGACGCGGGTGACTTGCGTGATTTTGCAATCAAACGACACCAGCGCATCGCTGAGGATCGGAGAACCGGTGGAAAGAGATGACCATTCGGCGGCGTCAAAGCGTTGTTCCATCGGCGTTTTTCCGCCGAATAAATTCGACAGCGATTCATGGCAGTCGGCCAGCGTGTTGACGCACAGTACCTGATTTTCGGTAAATGCCGGATACACCGACGCCGAGCGGTTCAGGCAAACGAGCAAGGTCGGCGGCGAGTCGGTGACGCTGCACACGGCCGATGCGGTAAAGCCCGCACGACCGCCGGTGCCGTCGGTGGTGATGATGTTAACGGCGGAACCGAGATGCGCCATCGCATCGCGGAACGCTTGTTTTTCGACGGACGGCATCGTTGAGGTGGCGGTTAATGTTTCGGCCATGTTGTCTCCGTGGGCAGTTGCCGGGAAGGCGCGGCAGGGTTTTGCGATGAATGCCGTTGCAGCCATTCCAGTAAAATCGGGTTAAACGTTTCCGGGTCGGTCACGCTCATGGCATGGCCGCCGTACAGCATTTGTGTGTGTTCGCCGTTCGGCAGGCGTTCGGCGAGATCGGCAGAACGCATCCACGGCACCAGCAAATCATCTTTGCAGCTGAACGCCAGCGTGGGCGCGATAACCTGCCCGAGGCTGGCGGTGAGATCGGACGCCATCAGCGCCTGAAGCCGGTGAAGCAGATTTTCCATCCCCTGAAAATGCGCCACCTGATGCTGGCGCTCTTCCTGAAGTAATGCGTCGTTGGCCGACAGCCAGTCGCCCGGATACAGAAACAGCGGTTGCGCCTGCACGTAGGCATCGACGCCGCTGTTGAGCAGTAAATTCTGGCGGACTTCAAAGCAGCGTCGCGTCTGGTTGTCGAGCTTCGCCCAGCCGTTGATCACCACCAGGCTTTGCAGCAGCGCGGGATAACGTAAAGCCAGATGCAGGCCAATAATGCCGCCGAGCGCGTGACCGGCCAGATGACAGCGGGTGATGTCCAGCGCGTTGAGCAGTCCGGCCAGCTCATCCGCCATGTCTTCCATGCGATAACCGGCGGGCACCGTGCCTTTGCTGACGCCGGTTCCCTGCTGGTCATAAATGATGACGCGAAAATGCGCGCTCAGCATCGCCAGCTGGGGTTGCCAGAAGCTGCCTGAACCGCCGAGGCCGGAGGAAAGCACCACGGTTTCGGCGTCTGCATTATTCTTACCCAATACCTTGTAATACATGATGTTTCCTCAAGGTTTTCAGGAGGGCGGATCCCGGTATTTTACTTGCCGATGTGCGCGATGGTGGCGATTTCAATCAGTGCGCCCGGTTTGACCAGCCCGCACTGAATGCAGAACCGCGCCGGTTTTTCGCCCGGAAAATAGTCGGCGTAAACCTGATTTACGGCGGCGTAATTCGCCCAATCGGTGATGAAAATCGAGTTCATGGTGACGTCATCCATTGTGCCGCCTGCGGTTTCAATCACGCTTTTGATGGTTTCCAGCACATGGCGGGTTTGCGCGGCGGCATCGCCCAGATGCACCACGTTATTGTCTTTATCAAAAGGCAGCGTGCCGGAGACATACACTACGCCGTCGGCCAGCGTTCCCGGAACAAACGGTGCCAGCGGAACGCCGCTGCCAGCCGGAATAATGGCACTTTTAGGCATATTTCTATTTCCTCTTTATAAAGCCGTTACGCGGCGTTTTGTTTAGCGTCATAACCCACGGCGTCGCAGAAATCGCGCACGCTGGAGACCCAGCCAAAGAATGTTTCGATGTTATAAATTGCTGCTTTTTGTGCGAATTCCGGGCCTGCCTGATGGGTGGCGTCTTCAAGCACCACGCCGAAATATTCGAGGAAGAAACCGTCACGCAGCGTGGATTCCACGCACACGTTGGTGGCGATGCCGGTAAACACCAGGTGGTGAATGCCGTAGCTGCGCAGCAGGCTGTCGAGCTGGGTGTTGAAGAATCCGCTGTAGCGCGGTTTTGGCAGCACGATGTCGCCGGGCTGTGGCCGGAGTTCATCCACCAGATCGTAATCCCAGTCGCCTTTTGCCAGTAATTTGCCCATCAGTTCCGGGCGCTTACGCATGGTTTTCAGCGCATTGGATTTGTGGAAATTCGGCGAACCGGCACCGCCAGCCTCGACGTACTGATTGTCCCAGCCGTTCTGGAAGAAGATCACTTTGATGCCTGCGGCGCGCGCGGCGGCAATCGCCACTTTGATGTTGGCGATCACCGGCGCGGTCGCGGAGACGTCAAAACCGGCTAAATCCAGATAACCGCCCTGCGAGGCGTACGCATTCTGCATATCCACCACAATCAGCGCCGTTTGCTGCGGTGTAAACGCAATGGCTTCCGGACGGGCCGTGAGAATGGTTTCCTCACCGGCGTTTTTCGGTTCACGGCGGACAACTGTCTGATTTTCAACAACGTTCATTACGCCACCTCTTTCTGTTGCGTTGCGATGTGCTGGCGGGTTTTCATTAATGGCTGGATGAAACGGCCAAAGTTTTCGATGCCTTCCACGAAGTCGTCGAAGGTCAGCAAAACGCCCCCTGCGCCGGGCACGGTGTCGATTTCATCGAGCATTCTGGCGACGCTGGCGTAGGAACCGACCAGCGTGCCCATGTTGATATTGACCGCCGATGTGGGGTCGGCCATCTGGCGGACATTGGTGTCAGCACCGGATTTGGTATCTTTGCTGCTCTGGTCGGTGAGCCACGCCAGCGCCTCGGCATCGGCACCGTCTTTATACAGTTCCCATTTGGCGCGCGCGGCGGCGTCAGTTTCATCCGCGATGACCATAAAGAGAACGTAAGAGGAGACGTCGCGGCCTTCGGCTTGCGCCGCCGTTTTCATGCGTGCAGCGGTGGGCGCAAACGCAGTGGGCGTGTTAACGCCTTTGCCAAAGCAGAAGTTGAAATCGGCGTGTTTAGCTGAGAACGCCATGCCTGCGTCGCTTTGTCCGGCGCAGATCACTTTCATTTCAGACTGCGGACGCGGGCTGACGCGGCAATCGTCCATCTTGAAGAATTCGCCGTCGAGCGTGCAGTGGCCGGTGCCCCACAGGTCGCGCAGGACGCTGACATATTCGGTCAGATAGTCATAACGGCGGCTGAAATAGTCATCGCCCGGCCACATGCCCATTTGTTCGTATTCCGGTTTCTGCCAGCCGGTGACGACGTTCACGCCGAAACGGCCATTGGAGATGGAATCAATCGTGGCGGCCATACGCGCGACAATGGCCGGTGGCATCACCAGCGTGGCGGCGGTGGCGTAGAGCTGGATGCGGGAGGTCACGGCGGCAAGGCCCGCCATCAGCGTGAACGACTCCATATTGTGTTCCCAGAACTCGGTTTTACCGCCGAAGCCGCGCAGTTTGATCATCGACAGCGCGAAATCGAAATGGTAGTGCTCCGCCTTCTGCACGATGGTTTTGTTCAGTTCAAAAGTCGGTTTGTACTGCGGCGCAGTTTCAGAAATTAACCAGCCGTTGTTGCCGATAGGAATAAAGACACCGATTTTCATAGCTCACCTCAGTTGAAGATTCATATTTCAATACAAGGGCTTGCGAAAATCTCTGCGCGGCTTGAGTGCGTCCTGCGGGTTCCGAATTGCACCGTGCTGAAATTTCCTAACGGGGTGAGTATTGCAAGGGCAGTGCCACTTTTTTAAATATGATGTTTATCAGCAGGTTAAAGGATTTTTCTTGTTTGTGGTGGAGCAATCGGTCTGTTTCAGACCATTTGGTCAAAACAAACTGCACATAAATCAGGCAGGAATGTCCGCAAATGGTGCATTTTTGTTAATCAATGCAATTGTTGTGGTTATTTATTTGTTGTTTAATTGACCTAACTTATAGCGATAGTCGCATTTATCCCTATTTGTTATGATTTCACCCTTGCTGTTTGTTTCAGGAAATCCTTGTGAAGCCATTGGTCGAACCTCCTCAGCCCGCCGCCGGGGAAAGCAAATCCCGCAACGCCGGGGTGAAAGCACCGACGCGCCGCTCGCGGGCGGTCGCCGCCAAACGTGGCAATATCATGGCCGCCGCGCTGGAGTTTTTCTCGCTGTACGGCATCCACGGCACCAGCCTGGATCAGGTCGCCGAGCGCGCCGACGTCTCAAAAACCAATCTGCTGTATTACTTTCCGTCAAAAGAAGATCTGTATATCGCTGTGCTGAAAGGTCTGCTGGATATCTGGCTGGCACCGCTGAAAGCGTTGCAGCGCGATCAGCATCCGCTGGAGGCGATACGCGAATATATCCGCCTGAAACTTTGTGTATCCCGCGATCATCCGCAGGCGTCGCGACTGTTTTGTCTGGAGATGGTGCAGGGCGCGCCGCTGCTGAAACAGGAACTCGGCGGCAGCCTGAAAACGCTGGTGGAAGATAAATCGGATGTGATCCGCGGCTGGATTAAAGATGAACTGATTGCGCCGGTTGACCCGATGCAGCTGATTTTTATGCTGTGGGCAACCACGCAGCATTACGCCGATTTCGGTGTGCAGGTGGAAGCCATCACCGGTAAAACGCTCAACGATCCTGATTTTTTCGAACTGACCGTGAGCAACGTGCAGCGCATTATTACCGAAGGCATACAACTTCGGGCTTAAAGAGGTCAGGATGGATTCGGTTTCACAATTAGTCTTGGGTGCGGCTGTCGGTATCGCGGTGATGGGCAAGCGGACGCCGGTGTGGAAATCCGCGCTGGCCGGTGCGGTTTGCGGAACGCTGCCGGATCTTGATGTCTTTTACGATCACGGCGACGCCATCAGCAATATGACGCAGCACCGCACGGAGACTCACGCGCTGTTGTATCTCACGCTGGTTTCGCCGCTGCTCGCCTGGATGATGGCGAAAATTTTCAGCGCGGGGCAACATTTCAGACACTGGTGGGGCACGGTATGGCTGGCGCTCATCACCCATCCGCTGCTCGATTTAATGACGGTTTACGGCACGCAGCTGGGCATTCCTTTTACGCATTATCCGTTTGCGGTTGGCAGCATTTTCATCGTCGATCCGCTGTATACCTTGCCGCTGATCATCGGCGTCGGGCTGGCGCTGTACCGCGAGCAACAGCGCGGGATTATGTGGAATAACGTGCTGCTGGGCGTGAGCTGTTTGTATCTCGCCTGCACGGTCATCGAGCAGCATCAGGTGACGGTGCACGTCAGCGAGGAATTGCAGCGGCAGAACATTGAAAGCACGCAGGTTCTGGTCACGCCGACGCCGCTCAACTCGCTGGTGTGGCGCGTGGTGGTGATGAATAAAGACAGCTACGGCGAGGGTTTCACGTCGCTGCTGCACCCGGATTCCCCGATTCGGTTCCGCTTTTATCCGCGCGGAGAAGCCTTGTATGAAGCGCATAAAGAGAATGCGTTTCTGGCCCGTGTCGCCTGGTTCAGCCACGGATTTTTCAGTGTGAAAGAGCAGGGCGGACACATTCTGGTGAGCGATCTGCGCATGGGCCAGGAACCGGATTACACCTTTGTGTTTGATCTTGGCGAGATGAAAGCCGGAGAGCCGCCTGAATTACCGGTCAAAGTGGCCTCGGCAAGACCGTCAGCGGTGAAGATGTGGCGACAGTTCAGACAGGCGCTGGAGGTTGAGTAGTCCAGACTCAGGAGCCGAAAAGGCTCCTGAGTTATATTTCCGACCTGGTTAAGCGCGGCGGCTCCGGCTGCGCAGCCAATACCCAATCCCCAAAACCACAAACCACAACGGCGTAACCATCAGCGCCAGTCGGGTGTCATCCTGCAACGTCAGCAGCACCAGCACGAAGGCGAAGAACGCCATGCATACCCAGCACATGATTTTACCGAGCGGCATTTTGTAGATGGACGCTTCGTGCAGTTGCGGACGTTTGCGACGGTAGACCAGATACGAGCAGAGGATGATGGTCCAGACGAACATAAAAAGGATCGCAGAAACGGTGGTGACCAGCGTGAAGACCGTCATCACGTTCGGGATCAGGTAAATCAGCACCACACCGCCGAGCAGGCAGATGCAGGAGAAAGTCAGTCCGTTAGACGGCACGGCGCGGGAAGAGAGTTTGCCGAACGCTTTCGGCGCGTTGCCTTCCTGAGCCAGACCAAACAGCATACGGCTGGTGGAGAAGACGCCGCTGTTGGCGGAAGAGGCAGCAGAGGTCAGCACCACAAAGTTGATGATGCTCGCCGCAGCCGGCAAACCGGCCAGAACAAACAGCTCAACGAACGGGCTTTTATCCGCAACAACGTGGCTCCACGGCGTCACTGACATAATCATGATCAGCGAGAAAACGTAGAACATAATGATGCGCAGTGGGATCGCGTTGATGGCACGCGGCAGCGATTTCTGCGGATCTTTAGTCTCGGCAGCGGTTGTGCCCACCAGTTCAATCCCGACAAACGCGAATACTGCAATCTGGAAACCGGCGAAGAATCCGCTGACGCCTTTCGGGAAGAATCCGCCATCGTTCCACAGGTTACTGAAAGCAGCGACGGTGCCCGTTGGCGTCTGGAAGTGCGTCAGAACCATCACCAGCCCAGCAATAATCAGCCCGACAATGGCGACGATTTTGATCATCGCGAACCAGAATTCCATCTCACCAAACATTTTGACGGTAGCAAGGTTCAGGCTGAGGAGGACCAGAACGCAGAGCAGCGAGGCGATCCACTGCGAGAGGCCGGGGAACCAGAACTGCGCGTAGGCGGTGATGGCAACGACGTCGGCGATACCGGTGACGACCCAGCAGAACCAGTATGTCCAGCCGGTGAAATATCCGGCCCACGGACCGAGAAGGTCAGCGGCAAAATCGCTGAAAGATTTGTATTCCAGATTGGAAAGCAGCAACTCACCCATCGCACGCATTACGAAAAACAGCATAAAGCCGATGATCATATACACGAAGATTATGGAAGGGCCGGCAAGACTGATGGTTTTTCCGGAGCCCATGAACAGGCCGGTACCGATGGCGCCGCCGATAGCGATAAGCTGAATATGGCGGTTAGAGAGGTTTCGCCGCAAACCTTCTGCGTTCTCTTCCCCTGCCTGACTGAGGATTTTTGACTCTTCTTGCATGTTGTATTGATTCCTGTTTTTGCTTTTTGCGTATGAACTCCGCCATATCGCTTTATTTATAAATTGAGCTACCGAGGGCTCTTTTGTCACCCCGTCTGGAACGACAGCGGGATGACCGGTGTAATAGTAATGTTAACTGCGCATTTATTATAACTGGCATGAAAAATGCCGCAGAAAAAAATGTATCGTATTTTTTACAACCTGGATAACTGAGTGTTAATTCATCAAATGTCAGTGAGGAAGGGGGAATAATACCGTTTTTCATCGTGACGGGCTTCACAATTCTCTCTGAAAATAACTGCAAAAAAAGTATGGATAAGCGTTTGACATCATCCCTTGAGAAGAGAATAATCCGTCCCGTTGGGTCGTTAGCTCAGTCGGTAGAGCAGTTGACTCTTAATCAATTGGTCGGCGGTTCGAACCCGCCACGACCCACCAACGTGTTATTAGAGAGTGATAATTTCTTTATTATCTTCTTGATAGATATAATTTTTTAATATGGACTTACTCCCGCCCAAGCTTTTATTGGAATACAAGTTGTAGAAAACCAGATGGAATTAGCCAGCTTAACTGCATATTCCGTAAAGTATGAACACGATATCTATTAATCCCGCCTTATTTACTTAGCTCATCATGCTGTATTTACATTACCCATTATTTTCCATTTTAATTTGGTTTATCTCCGTTGTTTTTTTTGCGTGACACGAGGTAAAAAATACTGTGTTGCAGAAATGCATGCGTTCATATAAAGAAAACAATATCATTGCCGGTTAATCAAAGCATAAGACGTAAGAAGCTGAAGTTACTGACATAATTTAACCGGTGAGTTAGGCTTTGAAGTTATACCTTGAGTTATCGTTAAGTACACAATTTTGTTACATCCTTTTCTCATTTTTCTGAAACAAATGGTTTCTTACTGTAAGTAAAAAATTACATAAAACTGACATTTATTTGCAATCCAATTAGGAGTATTCTTAACCGTAGGAACATATTTCTTTTAAATGGAGAGCGTGAAAGTGAGGAACAGGAAGATTTTTTTGTATGCAGCACCGCTATTGTTAGTTGCAGGTATTGCGTACGGTAATTTTAAAGGCGGCAGTGTACCAGACTATGTTCTGGATGCTCAGACTGCTGTCAGCAATAAAATGTCAAACAGTTACGGCATTACAAAATGTAAGGCCAAGGAACAAGAAGTTAACAAATGGGATATGTCCTGTGTATCTGAAAATACACCTGAAGTTCTCATTTTCTCTGTACAGTCCTCAAAAGAAGCACCTTATGATGTTCCCACATCCTTTTATTTGGTTGCCGGCAACGATGCAGCCAAAAAAGCATCAGGTGAAAGTTTACTGAGTTATCTGATGGTAAACACTAATGCGAAAACCGATGAGGTTCATCAGTTGGTTGCAAACTGAGTTTAGCTTATTCGCAGAAAACCCAAGTGAACCGAACCCTCTCCAGAGGGTTTTTTTAATGGCTTTGCAGACTAAACATATCGTTTTTTTCTGTTTTGCCGCGCCTGTTCAAGGCCCAAAAATCTCTCCTAAAAAGAGTCGGACAAATGCGCGCACGCTGCTATTATTCGTGCATAAACTCAGGGAGATAACGATGAAAAAAACTTTGGTGGCCTTGGCTGCTCTACTTTTAGCCGGGTGTGCGGGTAATCCTTATGAACCGACACTTCAGGTCAAATCGTCGTTCGCCAATGCCAGCACCACGCCGCCGGCGGGGCAGACGCACGTCAGGTTGCACCGAATCGATCAGTGGTCGGTGATACCTTTTGAAAAGACCTGCCCGCTGATTGTGATCGTAGATGGCAAGACCATAGCCTCGCTGCACTTTAATCAGTATGTCGATTTAAATGTGCCAAACGGTATGCGTACTTTTGATGTTCGTCTTGCCTGTGCGCTGACCAAAACTACCGGTTCAATTACTGTGGATGCGAACGGGAAGCCGATCAATCTGGAAACAGATCGCAGTTTCTTCGGCACGTATAACATCCGGCCTAAAACGGGCGAATGACCGAAATGAAAAACCCGCGTTGAAGCGGGTTTTTTTATAACTGTATTTACGCAAACTCTGCGCGGATAAGGATCAGGTGTAGGATTTCGACCATTCCAGTATCTGGTCGTGCTGCAACGGGCGGGAAAAGTAGAAGCCCTGCACGGAATCACAACGAAGTTCTTCCAGACACAGCAGCGTGTCGTTGTCTTCAACTCCTTCTGCCACCACCTGAAAGCTCAGTGCATGCGCCATTTCAATCATGGATTTGACGATCACTTTGCTTTTGCTGTCATTACTGATGCCCTGAATCAGTGACTGGTCCAGTTTCAGCGTATCCGCCGGAATTTTTTGCAGGTAGTTCAGGTTGCTGTAGCCGGAGCCGAAATCATCCAGCGCAATGCTGATACCCATTTGTCTCAGGGCGTCCAGCGACGCCACAGCATGCGGGTTATTCGCCAGTGTCTGGGTTTCCAGACACTCGATCTCCAGCATTGACGGGGAAACCTGATGCAGGATAAGCGCGGTATGAATACGCTGAACTAAATCCTGTTCCACCAGATTATTAGCCGTCAGGTTGATGGAAACCTGAATCTGCGCACCACGTTTTTGCCATTCGGCAATTTGCATCACGGCCTGGGTGATCACCCAGTTGCTCAGCGGCGTAATCAGCGGTGTTTTTTCTGCCAGAGGAATAAATTCTGACGGAGAAATGATCCCCAAAGTCGGATGCCGCCAGCGGATCAGCGCTTCCACACCCTGGAATTTTTTGTCGGCCAGCCGAATTTTTGGCTGATAAACCAGATGGAAATCTTCGCAGGACGCGACGGTCGCCATCAGGTCATTAAGCAGATTGAAAGCGCGTAACTGGATGACATCAGATTCCTGCTGATATGGCATCACCCGTTGGTTATTGCTGATGGCTTCGTGCAACGACGACATACCCTGGCGCAGGGTGGTTTCAGCGCAGGAGGAGGTTGACGAAAAGACGGTATACCCCGCGTGCAGCCGGACATTGATCGGGATATCGCTGGTAATGCTTCGCTGGATTTTAGTGGCGGCAATTTCCAGCTGATTGAAAATTTCTTTCTGCTCATCGAGCCGTTTGATCAGCGCAAAGCGCCCGAGCATCAGGCTGTAAACTTTGTCATTTTCATTGAGTTCGCTGCGCAGAAACGCCCCGACGTCTTTAAGAATGTTTTCGACTTTCGGAATGCCAATCGAGCGCCCGATGTCATAGGCATACAGCGTGTCGAGCGTATCAATCAGGATCAGAAGGTAAGACGTGTTATCCGGCGTTTTGATGAGCTGCGTAATGTCTTCCATCAGCCGCTGGCGGTTAGGCAGGCGCGTAACGATATCCACAAAGCTCATTGAGCTGCGTGACTCGATGATATCAATGACGATAGCAGCCAGATCCGAGAGCATATCCACTTCCTGTACGGAAAAATCTCTCGGCTGTTTGTCCGCCAGGCACAGGCTGCCGACCGCAAAACCCTCACGCGTGATAAGCGGGGCACCGGCATAAAAGCGCATTCCTTCATCCGCAGTGACCAGCGGGTTCTCACTGAAACGCGGATCCCGTGTCGCATCGTTGACGACCATGACAGACGAAGACTGGATGGTGTAATCACAAAAAGCGATGTCGCGCGCCGTGTATTGCGTCGCCATCTGGGTTTTGGATTTAAACCACTGACGATGTTCATCTACCAGAGTAATGATGCAAATGGGAATATCGAAAATTTGCTGAGTCAGCCGGGTAACCAGATCAAGCACTTCATCCGGATTGCCGTCCGTAATTTTGAGTTTTTGCAGCGCCGCAAGCCGTTTTTTTTCGTTTGGATTCAGAACCCTTTTCATTCTGTACGACCTCTGATCGCCGATCTGGACGCGTTTAGTTATGCACTATAGCGTGACTTTGATTCATTTATCATTTTCTTTTGTCCGTTTTGCGGGGGTGGCTGTCAGTTAGCAAGGCGCAGAAAGGTATCGTTTGCGTACCATGGAATTCACGGAGCACAGCAGCTCACTTTATTCCTCAGGAGAATCGTATGTTAAACGACCCGTCACAAAAATACCGTCCATTCCCCCGGTGAATCTGCCGGAGCGCCAGTGGCCGGGAAATACACTCGATAAAGCGCCGCAATGGTGTTCAAGTGATCTGCGTGACGGAAATCAGGCGCTTGCGGAACCCATGGATAATGCCCGTAAGCGTCAGTTTTTTGACCTGCTGGTCCGCTGCGGTTTTAAGCAAATTGAAGTGGCCTTTCCTTCAGCGTCGCAAACCGATTTTGATTTTGTGCGCGGGCTGATTGAAGACAAGCTGATCCCCGACGATGTGGTGATTCAGGTGCTGACGCCGTCTCGCCCGGATCTGATTGCCCGCACTTTTGAAGCGCTGAAAGATGTGCCGCGCGCCATCGTGCATTTATACAACGCTACCGCGCCGGTTTTTCGCGAAGTGGTCTTCAATCAGGATAAGGCCGCAACCCGTGAGCTGGCCGTTCGCGGTGCGCAGCAAATTCGCCAGTTGTGTGAGCAATATTCTCAGACGCAATGGACGTTCGAATATTCTCCGGAAACGTTCTGTTTTACCGAGCTGGAATTTTCACTGGAAGTGTGTGAAGCGGTGGCTAATGTCTGGGAGCCTGGCGCTGAGCGTCCGATGATTATCAACTTGCCCGCGACGGTGGAAGTCAGTACCCCGAATATTTACGCCGATCAGATTGAATGGTTTTGCCGTCATTTCAGCCGCCGTCAGCAGGTTTCCGTCAGCGTGCATCCGCATAATGACCGCGGAACCGGCGTGGCCTGCGCTGAACTGGCGATGCTGGCGGGAGCTGACCGCGTCGAAGGTTGTCTGTTCGGCAACGGCGAACGCACCGGGAATGTGGATATCGTGACGCTGGCACTGAACCTTTATACGCAGGGCGTAAACCCGGCGCTGGATTTCAGTAACTTGCAGGCGATTGTTGAAGCCGTCGAGGAATGTAATCAGTTGCCGGTGCATCCGCGTCATCCTTATGCCGGTGAACTGGTGTTTACCGCCTTCTCAGGTTCACATCAGGACGCCATCAAAAAAGGTTTTGCAGCGCAGAAAACGGCAGAAAGTGATGTCTGGCGTGTGCCTTATCTGCCGCTCGATCCCGCTGATGTCGGGTGCAGTTACGAGGCGGTGATCCGCGTGAACAGCCAGTCGGGAAAAAGCGGCGCGGCCTGGTTGCTGGAACAGAATCACGGGCTGAAACTGCCGCGCGGTTTGCAGATAGATTTCAGCAAAGCCGTGCAGCGCGAAACCGATACACATGGCAAGGAAATGAGCACCAGCGATATCTGGCGTTTATTCCGCGCGCGCTACGGTTTGACAGAACAACCGGTGGTGAAATTGCTGAGTTACGATATCCGCAGCGATGAGCAAAATGTCTGTCATTTCAGTGCACGCATTCGCTACCGCAATGAAGAGCAGCAAATTACCGGCAGCGGCAACGGGCTGTTGTCCGGCGCGGCCGATGCCCTGCGCCGCAGTTTTGACGTGGAACTGGAAATTGGCGATTACCACGAACATACGTTAGGACATCAAAGCCACAGCCGTGCGGTTGCGTATCTGAGTTGTCAGGGGCGTTTCGGTGAAACTTGCTACGGTGTGGGCATCGACAGCGATGTGTCGGGCGCTTCCGTGCAGGCGCTGTTTAATGCGGCTGGCGGGATTCTGACTGATTAAAATATTCACTGGGTGAAACGCCCAGTGAACGGCGGAACATTGCGCTGAAAGCACTCGGGCTGTCGTAGCCGAGTGCCAGCGCGACATCAATCACCGAAAGACCCGCCGCCAGCTGATTAATCGCTTCGAGCAATTTTGCCTGCCTGACCCAGTCGCTGAATCGCAGCCCGGTTTCGCGCTGAAAGCGGCGAGAGAGCGTCCGGCTGCTGATATTCAGACGCTGAGCCACATCTTCAAGCTCCCAGGACGTGCAAAGATCGGCACGAATTTGCTGGCTGATGGTTAATAATTCCGGTTCTTTGGGCTCAGGCAGGTATAGCGGCAACGTCGGTAGCAGGCGAAGTTCGTCGAGCAGCAATTCCATAATCCGTTCTTCACGGCCGCCGGGCAAATAGTCTGGCGGTATCGTCAGAGAGGTCAGAATCAGTTCGCGGAGCAGGGGGGAAATCTGGACCACCTGACACTGCGCGGGTAAATCGGCACGCGCAAGGGGATCGACAAATAACGTTCGGGCTTTTACACCGCCGATAAAACGCAGACTGTGTTCCACGTTTGCGGGCAGCCAGACTCCGCGACCGGGCGGCACCATCCAGGTGCCGAGCGCGGTGTAAACTTCCACAACGCCAGATAACGTGTGGATCAGTTGCGAGCAGTTGTGGCTGTGTGCCGCTTCGCTGTCACCGTGCTGATAATCAATGGCCAGCGGCGCAATGGCCTGATGCGGTGCGAGGAAGTTACGATGCATTGTTCAGTGGTGTTTTTGATTCTTGGCGTCTTCGACGGCCTTTTTGGCCTGTTCAGCTGCTTTTTCGATTTCTTCTTCCGTCAGCAGTTCAGACACTTCAATCAGCTCAGCCAGCCCGTCGCTGACATGCACTTCGTCTGCCTTGCTTTTGTTTTCTTTATTATTTTCGCTCATAACAGTTGTCCTGATGATGTGAATACAGGGCACTATTATAGCAGAATTTAGGTATAGCAGAATTTAAGGCAGAAAGCGCGGAGCCCGCCAGGCGGCAGACTCCGAAATAATCTTACTGGCGGTAGGCGAATTTGATTTGCTGCAGGGAGTTTTTAAAGACTTCGGCCTGTTGCTCATCTTCCATCTGCGCGACAAAACGTTCCATATTCAGCATGACTTTACCCGCATCAGCCTGACCAATTGCTTTCAAAATCAGGGTCAGAGTGGCTTTCAGGCAGGCAACTTCGCTCGCCAGTGTTTCAACGTTTGCTTCAGTCGTAAAATCGCAATTACTCATTATTTAAATCTCCTCAGACAGGCTGTCAGGCAGCACGCCGAATTCTGAACGGTAAAAAGAACAGGGCAAAAAAAGATCCCAGCCGCAATGCCGGGTGAAAAGTGGCAGCATTTTAGCATAGTTGGCATGTTTTAGTGCAGCGCAGGCTTGTTGCCGTTAAAACGGCTAAATAGGATTATTCATACAAAGTATTCGGGCGGTCGTAAAGAATACTAAACGTAATAGTAAACTGAGAACCTTTCATCCTGATAGGCAGACTTATTCATATAAACCATCAGCAATTCGTGCGATCTAAAATAATAATTGGATATATCATAGATATATGAAAGGGTCGCGGTGACGGATAAATAGCCAGCCTAAGAAAATGCCTGTTTTAAGCCTGAAATTTCCGATGTTATTATTTTTGTACTCTTGAAAAGATCGGACCTCTGATCAGCCCTTTCTGTTGATTAGACTGGTTTTTTTAATGAATTATTAATATAGGTGATGGCACTTCTCATTTACATTCAGCAAAGTAGTTTTTTTCAGACATTCCTTGGTCAGGACGGCATGATAGAGTAAAATGCTCTGGCTATAATAATGCTTTATGTCTTCCTGATTAAAACACTGCCGATGAGCGGTAGTAGGGCGAGTTTGTTAATGCTGGCCTCTGATTGCCACCTCCTCTTCGTTTATAAGCGGTCTGAGAACACTATTAATGTTCAGCGTGCATGATTACGTTAAGACCGGCCTGAAGAACCTGACGGTGTGTCGCCCTTATTTTTTGGAGAATTCTCTTTGATTAGCGTTCTTCTTGTTGATGACCATGAACTGGTGCGCGCAGGGATACGACGCATTCTTGAAGATATCAAAGGCATCAAAGTCGTTGGTGAAGTGCAGTGCGGTGAAGACGCCGTCAAATGGTGTCGCGCCAACGATGTTGATATTGTCCTGATGGATATGAATATGCCGGGTATCGGCGGGTTAGAAGCGACGAAGAAAATCATTCGTTTTTCGCCTGACATCAAGATAATCATCCTGACGATTTATACCGAAAATCCTTTACCCGCCAAAGTGATGCAGGCCGGTGCTTCGGGCTATCTGAGTAAAGGTGCAGCGCCACAGGAAGTGGTGAATGCTATCCGCCTGGTTGATTCGGGTCAGCGTTATATTGCGTCTGATATCGCTCAGCAAATGGCACTCAGTCAGATTGAACCCCAATCTGAAACACCGTTTGATTCCTTATCGGAGCGTGAGTTACAGATCATGCTCATGATTACTAAGGGGCAAAAGGTGAATGAAATTTCAGAACAGCTGAACTTGAGCCCCAAGACAGTTAACAGTTATCGTTATAGGATGTTTAGTAAACTAAATATCAGCGGCGATGTTGAGTTAACCCATTTGGCTATCCGACACGGCTTGTTCAACGCGGAGACTTTATCAGGCAGTGAGTGATGAGCATTTCGACCCTAAAGCTTTTCTGAAAACGGTCACCAGCCAGCCGGGCGTCTACAGGATGTATGACGCCAGTGGCACCGTAATCTATGTAGGTAAAGCCAAAGACCTTAAAAAACGTCTTTCCAGCTATTTTCGCGTCCAGGTTTCCAGCCGAAAAACGGAAACGCTGGTCAAAAATATCGCGCAAATCGATGTGACCGTGACGCATACGGAAACCGAAGCGCTGTTGCTGGAACACAACTACATCAAATTATATCAGCCGCGCTATAACGTTTTGCTGCGCGATGATAAGTCGTATCCGCTGATCTTCCTCAGCGCTGACAACCATCCGCGAATAACGGTTCACCGCGGCGCCAAGCACGCGAAAGGGGAGTATTTCGGGCCTTTCCCCAACTCTTACGCCGTGCGTGAAACGCTGGCGTTGCTGCAGAAACTTTTCCCTATCCGCCAGTGCGAAAACAGCGTTTACAGCAACCGCTCACGCCCGTGTCTGCAATATCAGATTGGCCGCTGTCTGGGGCCGTGCGTCAAAGGGCTGGTCAGCGATCAGGAATACAACGATCAGGTGGATTACGTGCGCCTGTTCCTGTCGGGCAAAGATCAGCAGGTTGTTACGCAGCTGGTAAACCGTATGGAAGAAGCCAGCAAAGATTTGCGCTTTGAAGATGCCGGACGGATCCGCGATCAGATTCAGGCCGTCCGTCGCGTCACTGAGCGTCAGTTTGTGTCGGGCAACAGCGAAGATCTGGATGTCATCGGCGTGGCCTTTGAATCCGGAATGGCGTGTCTGCACGTTCTGTTTATCCGTCAGGGCAAAGTGCTCGGCAGCCGCAGCTATTACCCGAAAGTGCCGGGCGGAACCGATCTGGGCGAAGTCGTTCAGACGTTTGTCGGGCAATTCTATTTGCAGGGTAGCCAGATGCGCACGCTTCCCGGCGAAATTTTGCTCGATTTCAGCCTGCCTGAAAAAGATCTGCTGGCGGAATCGCTGAGTGAAATGGCTGGACGCAAGGTCCAGATTCAGAGCAAACCTCGCGGTGACCGTGCGCGTTATCTGAAACTGGCGCGCACCAACGCATCCACCGCCCTGACAACGAAGCTTGCGCAGCAATCTACAATCCATCAGCGTCTGGCAGAATTGGCAAAAACACTCCATCTTGCTGAAATTAACCGCATGGAATGCTTCGACATCAGCCATACTATGGGCGAGCAAACGGTCGCTTCGTGCGTAGTTTTCGACGGTAACGGCCCCGTGCGCTCGGAATACCGCCGCTACAACATCACCGGTATTACGCCTGGCGATGATTATGCGGCGATGGCTCAGGTGCTTAACCGTCGTTATGGCAAAGCGCTGGATGAAAAGAAAATCCCCGATGTCATTTTTATCGATGGCGGGAAAGGTCAGCTCGGTATGGCACGCGATGTTTTTGACTCGCTGAATGTTGAGTGGGATAAATCTAAACCGCTGCTGATTGGTATCGCAAAAGGTGCTGACCGCAAAGCCGGGCTGGAAACTCTGTTTTTTGTGCCTGAAGGTGAGGGGATTGCGCTGCCAGCGGATTCTCCTGCATTACACGTGATTCAGCATATCCGCGATGATTCGCACAATCATGCGATCACCGGCCACCGTCAGCGCCGCGCTAAAGTGCGGACGACCAGTGCGCTGGAAGAAATTGAAGGCGTCGGGCCAAAACGACGTCAGGTTTTACTGAAATACATGGGAGGCATTCAGCCATTACTGAATGCCAGCGTAGAGGAAATTGCACAGGTGCCGGGTATTTCTAACGCATTGGCAGAAAAGATTCATAATGCGTTGAAACACTAAAGGCAATGTAGCAACATACTCATAATATCCACACCGGACAAACAGTTACCTTCGCTATGCAATTTAATATACCTACGTGCCTTACCCTGTTCCGCGTTGTACTGATACCGTTCTTTGTGCTGGCCTTTTATCTGCCTTATCCGTGGGCATCACTGGTTTGCGCGCTGATTTTCGTTTTTGCTGCAATTACTGACTGGTTTGATGGTTATCTTGCCCGTCGTCTGAAGCAAACAACGCGATTTGGTGCGTTCCTGGATCCGGTGGCCGACAAAGTTTTGGTGGCTATTGCGCTGGTGCTGGTCGCTGAATATTTCCACTCATGGTGGATTACGTTGCCTGCGGCAACCATGATTGCGCGTGAAATTATCATTTCTGCGTTGCGTGAGTGGATGGCGGAAATCGGTAAGCGAAGCAGCGTTGCGGTGTCGTGGATTGGTAAAGTGAAGACAACGGCGCAGATGCTGTCCCTGGTCGCATTATTGTGGCGTCCGGATAACATCGTGGTGGGTGTCGGTGTGGTCGCACTTTACATAGCCGCAGTGCTGACTTTCTGGTCAATGTTCCAGTATTTGAACGCTGCGCGCCACGATTTGCTGGAACCCTGATCAAACTGACGTAAAAAACGTCAAACGATCGCATGAACCTGATAATTTTATTGACTCAATCTGTCAGGTCAGTAGAATGCAACGCATCGGAAGGCAGCCCAGTTGTGCGCCAGAAGATAGTTAAAAAAATCAGTACGTTCTGATTAAAGCGGGAATAGCTCAGTTGGTAGAGCACGACCTTGCCAAGGTCGGGGTCGCGAGTTCGAGTCTCGTTTCCCGCTCCAAATTTTATTAAACTGGTTCATGAATTGGTTTAAGTGCAAGACAAGTAGTAAGATTTAAGGCGCGTTAACAAAGCGGTTATGTAGCGGATTGCAAATCCGCCTAGTCCGGTTCGACTCCGGAACGCGCCTCCAATTTTCCCGGAGCCCGGGTGGTGGAATCGGTAGACACAAGGGATTTAAAATCCCTCGGCCTTAGGCTGTACGAGTTCAAGTCTCGTCCCGGGTACCATGGAAAATTAGCTGAACAATCAAAAGCAATAAAGTAGTAATGTCGTTATAGCCACCTTCGGGTGGTTTTTTTATGCCTGAAATTCGGCAAAATGCGCAATGATGTTTTTGGTCCGGGAGGTTGGGGGAAAGAAAAAGGAATTAAAACAGCCCCGAGGGGCGTTTTTAGGGTCAGAATTCACCCGATGAATCAGTGTTGCTCAGTGCCCTGATAGATAAAGGCAGATGGTAGTTAGGCTGACTGGTGAAGAACGCCTGCAGGGCAACGCGTTTCTTCCTGTCTATAGAAATTTCTTCCATAGTTTTGCGGAAGATACTGTAACGGCCACAAGAAGTGCAGGTCACAGTGACAATTTTCGCCGACATATTTACCGACGTCTTATTCGTGCTTTGGCACAACGGACACTCGTCTTGAGCGCTTACAACTGGGGAACTCATAAAACCTCCGGTTTTACTTAGAGCGGGCAGTAGTCTAGCACAAAAAGGCGGCAGTTACTTAACGATAATTTAATTATCAGTGGATTTCAGTGCCAACTACGTGTAAAGAGCGCACAAACCGCTGATGGACGGTGAAAAGTTTCTTATTGGCCGCGTACATTCTTTCCTCCTTCATCTCATACGTTACACTTACAGAATTCACTGCTTTTATGGATTTCAGTTCTGTATGGCTCCTGCTTTGTATCAGCGTATCGATGGCTCGCTCTACCGGCATGTTTACGTCGTGGGAGATTTGCACGGATGTCTCAGCCTGCTGGAGCAGGGACTGGCGAAGATAGAATTCGATCCCAAGCGAGATTTGCTGCTTTCTGTCGGTGACCTTGCCGATCGCGGGCCTGACTGCGTCGGGTGTCTGCGGCTCATCAATGCGCCGTGGTTTTTCTGCGTCCGTGGAAATCACGAACAAATGGCGATTGACGCGATAAATGGAGAAAATGTTCCCCGCTGGCTTCGTAATGGTGGCGACTGGTTTTATGCGCTGGAAGATGAAGTTCAGGAGCAGGCGAAGGCGCTGATTTTGCAGGCAGACAAACTGCCGCACGTTCTCGAACTTACCACGCGCGAAGGCAGACGTATTGTTATCGCGCATGCGGATTACACCTCGGACGAGTATGTTTTTGGTAAGCGGCTGGAGAGTTATGAAATCATCTGGAACCGCGATCGCATCAACTATGCGCTGGCCGGGCGCTTTGGGCCTATATCTGGCGCAGATGCTTTTTATTTCGGACACACGCCGGTCGAACCTGTACTGCAATTCGCCAATCTGTTTTATATCGATACCGGCGCTGTCTTTGGCGGTTATCTGACGATACAACAATTGCAATAAACTCAGGCACCGGGCGGGTTTGCGGTGGTTGAGCGGCAAAGGTATAGTGAGCGGCTGCGAACGGGAAAGACGTGAGATAACACCATGGAAAATAAGCGTGAAGACAGGATCCAGCGTTTATTGCTGGCATTAAAAAAGACCGACAAAATTCATCTGAAAGAAGCGTCTTTATTGCTTAATGTTTCCGAAATGACGATACGTCGTGACCTCAACGCGGAACCTGCGCCTGTGATTTTGCTGGGTGGCTACATTGTGATGGATCCGAAGAACAGTCCGGCGACGCATTACTTTGTCAGCGAGCAGAAAATGCGTCAGGTTGCGGAGAAAAAGCAGCTGGCTGCGCGGGCTGCGAGTCTGATTGAAACGAATGACACGGTGTTTTTCGATTGTGGCACGACAATGCCTTACGTCATTGAAAGCATTCCTGAAACTCTCGCCTTTACGGCCATCTGCTATTCGCTCAATACCTTTCTGGCACTCCAGGAAAAACCGCACTGTGACGTGATTTTGTGTGGTGGTGCTTTTAAATCCAGTAACAGTATTTTCACGCCACTAGGGCGCAGCAGCGAACTGGATTATATTCGACCGGCTAAAGCCTTTATTTCGGCCGCCGGCGTTAGTATCGAGCACGGCGTGACTTGCTACAATTTTGATGAATTGCTGATGAAACATCAGGCGATGGAGCGTTCTGCGCAAAGCATTCTGGTGGCAGACAGCACGAAGTTTGATCAGGTGCGACCGGCGGCAATCGCACCACTTGCCCGATTCAATGTACTGGTCAGCGACGCTGAGCCACCGCGGGCTTATCTCGATTTTTGCAGTCAGTCTGACATTCCGCTTCTGGTCAGTGCCTTCTAGCGGATGGCGGGAATTTTCTCGACAGACTGATAAAGGACAACTTCCCAGATACCACTTTTCGAACCATCACTGAGATAATGTTCGAAACAGGCTTTTCCGTCCGGCCGGTAGTGTGCGCTGGTCAGCAATTGAGCATAAAAATCACGCCAGGCTTTCTCAAAGTTCCCGTCGGCAATGGTGGTGTGATAGGCCGCATAAGTGCCTCCTGGCAAGGTCTGCAGCGACAGGCCTTCCGCTTCATCCAGAATAAAATTATCGGCAACGCAGACGGAAGAATCGGCCCGCAAAGCCTCTGCTGGCGTGGTATCAGGGTTATCATGAAACCAGGTCAGCCATTCGGTGTGCGGTTGCTGATGCCGCGCAACCCATTTGGTCAGTTGCTGAAAGCCGCTGTGGATTGACTCCTGATAAGGACCGACAACCCGGTAGCTCACCAGCTTTTTGGCCGGTCTTTCTACGATTGATAATGCCACGATGATCTCCTTTTATCTGACATAGATTGGATAGTTTCCATGTGGGTAAAACGTCAATGCCAAAATTATCTATAACAGTTAACCGTTTTAGTAACGGTAACTGCTCTACGTGCTATAACAGTTGTCGTGATAAAATTATGTAATCAGATTGCATTATAGTCGTGACGCAGTGAGGTTATGAGATGGACGTAATCAAAAATGTATTAAACAGTGAAATAGATCGAATCAACCGTCAGGAAGGGCGTGACGGTAAGGCGCGCATCAACGGGGAGTTCTTTGTGAACCATCCGTGGTTGTGCCTGGCGATGCTTGTCGGCTATATCGCCGTCGGCGTGGTGATGTATTTTTCACCGTACATGGGCATCGGCTGGTTTATCGGCTTCACCGCATTCTTAGTGTTTATGTCGGCGATGCTACTGCTTGAAATCAAACCAGTTTACCGCTACGAAGACATTGGTGTATTAGATCTTCGTGTTTGTTACAACGGCGAATGGTATTTTAGCCGCGAATTATCTGCGGAGGCGGTGACGCAAATTCTGAGTGCCGGCAGCGTGAGTTCGTGGGTCAAAAATCGCATTGAATCGATCGTGCGCAACAAAGGCTCAATCGACTTTTACGATGTGTATGATCTGGCGCGTCTGGAAAGTCAGCAGCAAAATCCCGCCAGAACAGCACAGTTAGCTCACTGATCCCGCCGTTAAACATGGCTTCTGCCCATGACGTTACCCGGTATGCTCTGATAAAATAGCGGCTGGGTATCATTTTCGTGAATGAATCATACATACGAAAAATGATACCAGGCCGTTACAGGAGCGACAGTGGAACGAATCAAACTCACTATTCATCATCTGCACAAAATCATTTCGGGTGAAAAACAGGATGCACAGGCGACCGCGCGCATTTATGCTGGCGATGAACTGTTGCTGACTGAAACGATGACCGGGCAGGCGACGCATTTTGATCGCTTCATCAAAGCCGAAAATGACAATGGCAAACCCTTACGGGTGGAATGGGACAGCGACGGCAGTGCCGCAATGTCGGTTTCACGCGCCCAGGTGTGCCCATGCTGCGGTGGTGATCCGCTGCACCATTGAATCAATCCGGTCCTGACCGCATGTAAAGTTAAAGCCGAACAGGGGTAAATGATGAAATTTATCAGCAACGAATTTGAATACCGCCAGTGGATCATGGATGAAATATTCCAGGCAAGCGCGGTAGGCGAAACCTCGGAGTTTGCCGATCAGGAAGTGGAAGATTTTATCTTCGACGCCCGTCCGGTAGCTTATCCCTGCGTCGCGGTGATGATTCAGACGCCGGGAGAACCGGGCGTGTGCGAACCCCGTTTTTTCTATAAAGAACAGGTGTTTGAGTGGGCGCACAAAATGGGCTTTGGCTTCGACAGCTGATGCTCGCAGGCGATTATGGCCGTTGCAGGGCACAAAAAAACCGGCACCTTGCAGGAACTGTCTTTATACTGAACGCGATTTTGAACAATTAAGGTGATGAGAATGAGCGACGATATTTTTGATTTTGACATTGATGCTGCACTTGAAACAGCTGAAGTAAAAGCGGCTGAAAAAGCAGCAGAAGTGCCTGAGGCCGTTCAGGACGAAAGTGACTGCGAAGGTTGCAAAATCTGATTTTGCACAACAAAGCAGCAAACAGAAAACCGCTTCGGCGGTTTTTTTGTATCTGTCATTTATTCTTGCTCCGGCATTTTCAGCTGAATCTCCTTTGCTGACAGAGTGTTGCAGTGGCGGTGCCGGAAATCCGCATTGACGCAACTGTAAGGATCGCGTCAGGACATTTTTTTTGGGATAAATTCCTATAGAACAGGAAGATAGCCGGCGGTACTTTGTCATCACCTGATAAGCAGGTCGTGAGGTTCACAATGAAAAAACTGATTTTTGTTCTCGCCGTTTTGCTCACTTTGCCCGCTATCGCACAGGCAGACGTCGAGGTAGGGCTTAATATGCCGGGTCTGTCACTGCATATCGGTGACCGGGATAATCGTGGATATTACTGGGACGGTGGAGACTGGCGTCCGCCAGGCTGGTGGGATGACCATTATCGTGATGAAGGCCGCGGGCATTGGGTGTATTACGAACCGGCGCCGCCGCCGCCGCCGCGCTACTGGCATCACGAGCACTGGCACGAAGGCCCACCTCCGGGGTACTGGCACGATGGCCCTCCGGGACACTGGCGTGAAGGCCCGCCTCCAGGCCGCTGGTAATCACGTTTTGCAGAACAGGTAAGAGTCAGAACACGAAAGAACAGTAACGACAGATTGTGGGAACAGGGTTGGCAGTGGCGATGCGGGGCATCCTCAATGTCAGTTCTGTTCCTTTCGTTTTTAATCGTTTTTAAAACCTCCGCCACTGATAATTTCCTGCTAAATTAACCGCATGATGAATATTTAAAATACAAACTATTCATGGGGATTATATTTAAAGCCAATTTTTGTGAAGAATGACAATAAACACTTCTTTCATAAAATTTTAAGAGAAAGTGCTGCTTGCTAAGCGTGATTGTTGTGTTAATTTCTTGTTATATGAAATCAGCAATGGAAGGCCTGAACGCAATGCGTGCCTGATATCATATTGACTCGTTATGGATTTTTTACTCAGGTGCGCTATATGTCATTTACTGAGATTATCGATATGCGCCTGATTAATAACGATTTTGAGTTCCGTCTCTGGATGTTGGATGCCTATTTCTATCAGGATAAGATAGAAGGCGAGACGTTGCTGACCGACGAAGAAATGGATGATTTTTTATTTGAATGCCGTCCGCAGGAATATCCTTGCTTAGGTACGGTCACACCTTCCAAAGAATGCTCGCTGGAATTTGATATTGCCTTTTTCTATCGTGAGCACATCACTGAATGGGCAAAATCGATGGGATTAATGAATACGAAATAGTCCTTTTTCCGACATTTTAAAAGCGCCTTCTGGCGCTTTTTACATTTTTAGTTTTGCAGAGGGCAGAAAGTTAATTTCCCCGCACTTCCACCATCACCGGGCAGGGTGATCGTGCGATAACCTCAGCGCTGACCGAACCTTTCATGATGCGGCCAAATGCCGAAAGTTGCCGGTGGCCCATCACGATGACCGACGCCTTTCTTTTCACGGCTTCCGCTACCAGCGCTTCTCCGGCGTTACCCACAATGATATTGCCTTTGGCCTGAATTCCGGCTTCCGCCAATGTTTGCAATGCCTGGCCGACCACGGCGCGGGCGGTATTTTGCTCTGCTTCGGCAGGCGGATAATCGATCACTTCGCCGGGCATATCGCCGTTTTCTTCCAGGGCATAAGACTCATCGATACAACAGGTGACATACACCGTTGAGTTGTGGCCGCTGGCCAGCTGGCGGCTTAAATCCACGACAAATTCCGTTTGTCTCGAGCCATCTACGGCTAACAAAATGACGTCAAACATTTTCGTTCCTTATACAGCCTGATTTCTGAGGTTCGTGATTACTTACCAATTTCGCTGGTCAGCGCGTCTTTGCAGTCAAGCAGAGCGGTGCGGATCACGTCCTGTTTGGCGTCAAGGCGCGCAGTGGGAACCAGAACGGAAACCGAGTAGCGGCCCAAAATCGTGTCGATGGCAATCGCGACAGTGGAGACACCTTCCACAGTTTCGCCTGTTTCAATCGAGTACCCGACGCGGCGAACGTCGGCAATGATGTTGAATAACGCGCCAAGTGTGCTGACGGTATTTTTCGTCGCAGGCTCCAGAATTTCTCCGACAATAAGACGAACTTCCTCATCTGTTTTAAGCGCCAGCAGGGCACGGCCAGAAGACGTACTGTAAATCGGCAAATTAAGGCCAACGCGGGGAACAATACGTAATTCTTTTTCCGACACAATACAGTGAATATTGGCAATCTGACGGCCACTGGCGCGGCCAATGGCCACGGTTTCCCCGGTGATTTCGTTCAGCTGGCGAAGGAAAGGAGTGGCGATGGCGATCATGTCGGTGTGTACGGTCGACGCGAGTTTCAGCAGTGTAGGCCCGAGCCGGACACCGCCGTTGCCCTCTGAACGGACCAGACCTTCTTCTGCAAGCGCGGAAACAATACGCTGCACCGTGGAGCGGGGAAGATCCACATCATTCGCGATGGCTCCCAGGCTCATGCCCTGAGGGTGTTTGCCCAGTGCATTAAGAACCGATGCCGCACGCGAGATCACCTGGATCCCACCGCTGCGCTCTTCATCTGCCGGAATATCCTGCGCCATTCTTTTTCCTTATTCATTATCCGGTGTCATCCGCCAACACCCAGTCTTGCCAATGTAATGGCTGAACCGGTGAAAAACAATTCCTAATCACATTGCAATACACTGTACCGTATTATAGTATCTCGGCATGTATCACGATACGATGCATTGCATCGAAATAAAAGTGACGTCAATCACTTTACCCGTGCCTTTCCCGGCGCAGATCTGACTTCTCCCTCTCGGCGCAACATAAAGCGGCGAAGTTAATGAGCAAAATTATGAATCAGCCAATTGCACAGGCACCGGCCGCCAGCAGCGCCGGCACGTCCGGGCCGCCAACGTTTACCGCGAGGCTGGTCACCGGACTAGCGGGCGTTTTGATCGTCGCACTTTGCTCCGGCCTGAACGACCGCGTCACGGATATTGCGCTTGCCGATGTCCGTGGCGCATTAAGTATCAGTAACGATCCCGGTTCATGGCTGATCGGTTCCTATCAGGCGGCCGAAGTGGCGGCCATGATGATTGCGCCGTGGCTGGCAGTGACGTTTTCACTGCGTCGCTTCACGCTGTTCGTCACGCTGGGTTTTCTGCTGGTGGCCGCTGTTTTGCCGTATTCGCCAAACTTGCCGGTGTTTATTACGTTACGTGCCGTTCAGGGGCTCTTTGGCGGGGCAATGCCGCCTTTGCTGATGACGGCAGCGCTGCGGTTTATGCCGCCGCAATACAAACTTTACGGGCTGAGTGCGTATGCGCTGACCGCCACGTTTGGGCCGAATATCGCCACCTCTATGGCAGCAATCTGGACCGATTATGTGGGCTGGAAATGGGTGTTCTGGCAGGTGATCCCGCCGTGCGTGCTGGGCTATTGGCTGATTGGTTACGGATTACCGCAAGATCCGCAGCGTTTCGAGCGTTTCAAGCAGATGGATATTGTCGGTATGGTGACGGGGTGCAGCGGCATTTCTTTGCTGGTGCTGGTTCTGCAACAGGGTGAACGGCTGGACTGGTTCCACTCGCCGCTGATTACCGTCATGTTTTTCGTGTCGCTGGGGCTGTTAACCATTTTTCTGGTCAACGAATGGCATCACCCGTTGCCGCTTTTCAAATTGCAAATGCTGAAACGCCACAATCTGGCGCACGGATTAATCACGCTGTTTGCGCTGATGTCCCTGTTTTTATCCGGCTCGGCGTTGCCTGCGAATTTTATGGAACAGGTCGGTGGATTCCGTGCTGTACAGGTCGGGCCGCTGGCGCTGACCATCGGGTTACCGCAGTTACTTCTGGCCCCGCTGGTGGCGTTTTTCCTGACGTTCCGCTGGGTCGATAGTCGTTGGATTCTGGCCTGCGGGCTCGGGCTGGTGGGGCTTTCGTGCTACTGGGGGACGCATATCACCAGTGTATGGGCGCGTGACAACTTCTATCTGATTCAGATTATGCAGGCTTTTGGTCAGCCGATGGTTGTGCTGCCTGTTTTGCTGGGGGCGACCAGCGTCGTTCAGCCGCAGGAAGGGCCGTTTGCGGCGGCGATGTTCAACACGACGCGCGGAATGGGGAGCATTGCGGGAAGTGCGATTCTGGGCGTGATGGTCAGCGACCGGGAGCAGTTCCATTCCAACGTTTTACTCAATCACATTGGCGGGGTGAATTATCTGCTTTCCCAGCCTTATGGCGGCGGCAGCAGCTTTCTGGCTCCGCTGAACAGTGATGGCACGGCGATTTCAACCGAAGTCATTACGCAGTTTTCTACGCTGGTCAGGAAAGAGGCACTGGTTCTGAGCCTGGCGGATATCTATATGCTGATTATCGGTCTGGCACTTGGGCTGATATTGCTGGCCGCAATCCTGCCCAAACGCACTTATCCGCCTCAGTCTCTGGTTAAACGCCCCTGAATGAAGCATCACCTGAACGAATGAATTTCACTATAAGAAAGTACGAGAGAAAATCATCATGATAAAAACATCGCCTGTCCGCCTGAGCTGGCTGGTTGCCACCGTGGTGGTGGTATTACTGATTGTGATTGCCTTCTGGATGTTATCTTCGCAAAGCGCACCCGAGACCGATGATGCGTTTGTGTCGGCGGATTCCACGCTGGTTGCACCGCGAATTTCCGGCACGATAGCTGATGTGTATGTGCAGGATAATCAGAGCGTTAAAGCGGGCGATATGCTGGCAAAAATTGACGACAGAGATTATCGCAACGCCGTGCTCACCGCAGAGGCCAGCCTCGAAACGGCGAATGCGCAAATGCTCAGCCTGACTGCACAGTTAGCGAAACAGCAGCAGACTATTTTGCAGGCGCAGGCAATGGTCAACGCAGATTCAGCCAGCATTGCTTATGCCCGCCAGAGTGCTGACCGCTATAAACGGCTGCTGCAAAATGGGTCCGGTACCGCCGATGCACGCGATGAATCTGACGCTAATTTGCGGTCAAAGCTGGCTTCTCAGCAAAGCGATATGGCCGCTGCGCAGGCTGCTGAAAAGCAGGTTGATGTGCTGAAAGCCGAACAGGCACAGGCGAAAGCGGCGATTGATTCTGCGGCTACCGCGCTGGCGCAGGCAAAATTGAATCTTTCTTATACCGAAATTACGGCACCGGTTGACGGGGTGGTCGGTCAGCGTTCACTGCGCATCGGGGTTATGTCAGCGCCGGTACACGGGTTTTGGCCGTGGTGCCGCTTCATGATGCCTATATTGTGGCGAATTATCTGGAAACGCAGCTGGGTGATGTGCAGCAGAATCAGCCCGTTGATATCAAAATTGACGCATTGCCGGGTGTAACGCTGAAAGGAACGGTGGACAGTATTTCTCCGGCAACGGGCGTGACGTTTTCACCCATTTCACCGGATAACGCGACCGGTAACTACACCAAAGTGGTGCAACGTCTGGCGGTGAAGATTGTGCTGAACAAAGATCAGGCTGATGCGAAGCGGCTGAAAGTGGGGATGTCCGTGATCCCCGCCATTAATACCGCATCACGCTGATTTTCGTTCGTCAAAGTTCAGCCCCCTGAAAGCAAAAGGGCCATGCCTAACCGCACGGCCCTTTTTGTTTTCGTGATGCAAACAGCGTCAGGACGCCTGATTATGCGGCTGAATGGTGTCCGACGAATCTTTCTTCGCCGGATGCTGCGGTTTACCCGAGAACAGGAATCGCAGAATCGGAATGCGTTTGTGCACTTCGTAAAGCATGAACGCGATACCGAATACAAACACCAGACCCAGCCAGAACCCAAGCCAGTCGCTGTGGATCTTCGGCGTGATTAATGCCCCGTAAATCAGCGTTAACGGGTGGTGAATCAAATAGATAAACAGCGACGAATTCACCAGGTAAGTGATCCACGGTGCCTGGAAGTTGAGCAGGTAATGGCTGAACGAGAACACCACGTTAACCATCAGGATCCCCAGTAAGGTCGTGATGATGGCGTCGATTTCCATCGAGTACAGTTGTGGGGTATTCACATGCTGATTAAACATGTAAGCCGCGAACAGGAAGATGCTTACCACACCGGCCGTGGCTGAAGGCTTCAGGAACAGCTCTTTCAGCCAGGAGAATTTATAAGCAAACGCACCGATGATGAAAAATGGCAGATAAAACAATGTCTGCATAACGATGAAATTAAACGCACCGTTAGAAAGTAAATGAGGTGCAAAAAGATACAGCCCGCGGTTAAACGCCGCGTAAATTAAGCCGATAAATAAAAATAAAATTGAGAGTTTTCCTAGCGTGTTGGTTCGGCTTTTTATTAATTGAATACGATTAGTCTTAATTTCTTTAATGAATTTGAAAAGGTAAAAACAAATGCTCGTCAGAATAACGAGTGTTAACAGGAACCATAAATGGGACACTAATTCCCAGACGGTAATGTTAATCTTTTGATAGAAATCCATATTTCCCCAGTCGGAAAATTTATCCGTGAATTTCATCAAAAAATAAAGCTGTGGGAGGGTGATCAGTGGGAATGCAGCCGCCAGCGGGATGGCAACCCGCTCCAGGCGCACCTTGAGCCACTGGTGAGAGTCGTAGCGCTCGTACAGCATATAAGAAAAATACCCGGAGATGACAAAGAAAACCTGCATCCGGAAGGCATGAATAACATCATTGAATATTGTCAGTCCGTGCGAAGGTATCGCACTGTTTACCGCCCAGATATGACTGGAGTAAATCAATGATATATGGAAAGGAATACCCAGCAGCATCAAATATGCGCGGATAGAGTCCAGGAAAAACTCACGTTGTGGTTTTTGTGGTTTCATTACGTATCCATTGCAAGTGGCTCATCCTAATTTTAGAGCGTAGTTTGTCTTAGAGGTAATTTCTCAGGTAACCAAAAATGACAGTCGTTGACATTAGTTTAGTTTCTCACCTTAAAAGATGCATTGTTATAGGACAAGTTTCCATAGCCGGAGTTTCAACGAATTGATATCCTTGTACCCTGTTGCGCTTAAACGGTTCATCAATGGCTGAACCATCGACTGCTCAAGTTGTCGGAAACCTGACACTTCCCTTAAAATAGTTACAGTGAATGATTGAAGCGCGCAAAGGAGACAAAGTGTCGGATAAAAATTTTTCCATAGGGTCACGTATGATCAAAGTCCGTTTGCTAAGTGCCGCAGTGTTGATGACCATGTTCACCTCATCTGCCTGGGCTTTTTCTATAGATGATGTTGCCAAACAAGCGAAGGCATTAGCCGATAAAGGTTACGAAGCGCCGAAAAGCAATCTTCCGTCTCAATTCCGCGATCTTAAATTCGCAGATTACCAACAAATTCAATTCAATCATGACAAAGCGTACTGGAAAAACCAGAATACGCCTTTCAAGCTTGAGTTCTACCATCAGGGGATGTACTTCGACACTCCGGTAAAAATCAACGAAGTCACGGCTGACTCCGTCAAAGAAATCAAATACAACCCGGATTACTTTAACTTTGGCAACGTCAAGCATGACGCTGACTCAGTCAAAAACCTCGGTTTTGCTGGCTTCAAAGTGCTTTATCCGATCAATAAAGCAGACAAAGATGATGAAATTATGAGTGTGCTGGGTGCCAGCTACTTCCGCGTCATCGGTAAAGGTCAGGTTTATGGCTTGTCTGCCCGTGGTCTGGCTATCGACACCGCGCTGGCTTCCGGCGAAGAATTCCCGCGTTTCCGCGAGTTTTGGATTGAACGTCCCAATCCAGACGAAAAACATTTAATCATTTATGCTTTGCTCGATTCGCCGCGTGCGACTGGCGCCTATCGTCTGGATGTGTATCCGGGTAAAGAAGCGACGGTTGACGTGCAGTCACAAGTTTATCTGCGTGACAAAGTCGGAAAACTGGGCGTGGCACCGCTGACCAGTATGTTCTTGTTTGGGGCAAATCAGCCTTCTCCGGTGATGAACTATCGTCCGGCGCTGCATGACTCCAACGGTTTGTCTATCCATGCCGGTAACGGTGAATGGATCTGGCGTCCGCTGAACAATCCGAAACACCTTGCTGTCAGCCAGTTCTCTATGGAGAACCCGAAAGGCTTCGGTCTGCTTCAACGTGGCCGCAGCTTCTCCAACTTTGAAGATCTCGACGATCGTTACGACCTGCGTCCAAGTGGCTGGGTTGAGACCAAAGGTGACTGGGGCAAAGGTAAAGTTGAGCTGGTGGAAATTCCGACTGCTGACGAAACCAACGAC
Organism: Rahnella sp. PCH160; assembly: GCF_047784855.1. Lineage (NCBI taxonomy): Bacteria > Pseudomonadati > Pseudomonadota > Gammaproteobacteria > Enterobacterales > Yersiniaceae > Rahnella > Rahnella sp. PCH160. The sequence goes on along the minus strand of NZ_JBLOGT010000001.1, from coordinate 4,304,775 downwards.
AACATCGTGGCATTCTGGACCCCGGAACAATTGCCGGATGCCGGTAAACCGCTGAGCCTGAACTATCGTCTGCATTTCACCCGTGAAGAAGAAAAATTACATTCTCCTGATCTGGCGTGGGTTGAACGGACTATGCGTTCTACCGGCGATGTGAAGCAGTCAAATCTGATCCGTGAGCAAGACGGCAGCGTTGCCTTCCTGGTTGATTTTGTCGGTCCAAACCTGAAAGCCCTGAAAAGCGACACGCCGGTGGCGTCTCAGGTCAGCGTGGGTGACAACGGTGAACTGGTTGAAAACACTGTCCGCTATAATCCGGTAACCAAAGGCTGGCGTCTGACGCTGCGCCTGAAAGTGAAAGATCCGAAGAAGGCGATCGAAATGCGCGCTTCTCTGGCTAATGGCGATAAAACACTGAGTGAAACCTGGAGCTATCAGCTGCCTGCAAATGAATAAGTCAACGCACTCTACTCATGATTACGTAGAAGCTTTGCCGCTTACTGATGAACAGAAAGCGGCGCTCACTCAGCAGCTTCCCGCTGAAGATGAGCAGGCTTTTGCTACCGCACATCACCGCTTAGGCGGTGATGTGACAGCCTCTGCTAATGCTCCTGACCCCGACGCGCCTTTGCTGTCGGTGAAAGCGCGCGTCGGCGCAAGCTGGCCGGATGCGCTGGCAAACGGCTCTCTGGACGAAGTGGACAACGAAGGACGCACCATCGCCAGCGCAATGCCGCCGGTGAAGCGTTCGAGTATGTTCCCGGATGTCTGGCGTACAAACCCGGTCGGGCGTTTCTGGGACAACATGATGGGGCGCAGCGCGGTTGCCCGTCATACCGTTTCCGATATGCCGGAGTCAGAAAAACGCTGGCGCCATGCCGGTTCGGTGCGTCGTTATATCCTGCTGGTTCTGATGCTGGTGCAGACGGCGATCGCCACCTGGTATATGAAAACCATCCTGCCTTATCAGGGCTGGGCGCTGATCGACCCGAGCGATATGCTGAATCAGAACTGGTTACAGTCGGTTCTGCAACTGCTGCCATACGTATTACAGACCGGTATTTTGGTGTTGTTTGCCATTCTGTTCTGTTGGGTCTCGGCCGGTTTCTGGACGGCGCTGATGGGCTTTTTACAATTGCTTATCGGGCGCGACAAATACAGCATCACGGCGTCGACCAAAGGCGATGAGCCGCTGAACCCGAATAACCGCACGGCGCTGATCATGCCGATTTGTAACGAAGACGTGGAACGCGTTTTCGCGGGCCTGCGTGCCACTTACGAATCTGTTAAAGCCACCGGTGATTTGGATCAGTTTGATATCTACGTTTTGAGCGACAGCTACGATCCGGATATTTGTGTTGCTGAACAGAAAGCCTGGATGGAAGTGTGCCGCGACGTAGACGGTCATGGCCGTATCTTCTATCGCCGTCGCCGTCGCCGTGTGAAGCGTAAAAGCGGAAACATCGATGACTGGTGCCGTCGCTGGGGCGGGGAATATGCCTACATGGTTATCCTCGATGCGGACAGCGTCATGAGCGGTGAGTGTCTGACCGGTCTGGCACGTCTGATGGATGCGAACCCGAATGCCGGTATTATCCAGTCTGCGCCAAAAGCGTCGGGCATGGATACGCTGTATGCGCGTTGCCAGCAGTTTGCGACCCGTGTCTACGGCCCGCTGTTTACCGCCGGTCTGCACTTCTGGCAGTTGGGTGAATCCCACTACTGGGGGCATAACGCCATTATCCGCGTGAAACCGTTCATCGAGCACTGTGCGCTTGCGCCGTTGCCGGGTGAAGGTTCATTCGCCGGTTCCATCATGTCTCACGACTTTGTGGAAGCCGCGCTGATGCGCCGTGCGGGTTGGGGAGTCTGGATTGCTTATGACCTGCCAGGCAGTTATGAAGAATTACCGCCAAACCTGCTCGACGAGCTGAAACGCGACCGTCGCTGGTGTCACGGTAACCTGATGAACTTCCGCCTGTTCCTGGTAAAAGGTATGCACCCGGTTCACCGTGCGGTATTCCTGACCGGTGTCATGTCCTACCTTTCTGCACCGCTGTGGTTTACGTTCCTGGCGTTGTCCACGGCATTGCAGGTGGTGCATACGCTAATGGAACCGACGTACTTCCTGCAGCCGCGTCAGCTGTTCCCGGTATGGCCGCAATGGCGTCCTGAGCTGGCTATTGCCCTGTTCTCGACGACAATGGTTCTGCTGTTCCTGCCAAAACTGCTGAGTATCGTCCTGATCTGGGCGAAGGGAGCGAAGCAATTTGGTGGTGCATTCCGTCTGCTGGCTTCCATGTTCCTCGAAATGCTGTTCTCGGTGCTGTTGGCGCCGGTACGTATGCTGTTCCACACCGTTTTCGTGGTCAGCGCATTCCTGGGTTGGGAAGTGGTCTGGAACTCTCCGCAGCGTGACGATGATGACACGCCGTGGGGCGAAGCGTTCAAACGCCATGGCTCGCAGCTTCTGCTCGGTGCCGTCTGGGCTGCCGGTATGGCATGGCTGGACTTGCGTTTCCTCTGGTGGCTGGCGCCGATCGTCTTCTCTCTGATCCTGTCACCTATTGTTTCAGTGCTGTCGAGCCGTGCAACGCTGGGGATTAAGAGTAAGAAAGCCAAACTGTTCCTGATCCCGGAAGAGTACGATCCGCCGCGTGAGCTTGTCGCGACTGAAGAATATCTGGCGCTTAACCGCGAACGTAAGCTGCAAAACGGCTTTATGCATGCGGTCTTTGATCCGGGCTTCAACGCACTGGCGACGGCGATGGCGACATCCCGTCACCTGCTGCGTGAAACCGTAGAAAACGGTCGTCGCGCGCGTCTGGAACAGGCTCTGAAAACCGGACCAAAAGATTTGGGCAAAGCAGACCGTCTGGTCTTGCTGAGCGATCCGGTGCTGATGGCGCGTTTACACTCTGCGGTGTGGACGCAACCCGATCAGCAGGCGTGGAGCGCTTATTACGACCAGCTTCCGCGTAACGTACAGGCCTTCCCTGTGACGCAAACGCTGGAAGTCAAACCAGCCTGAGTGATCCCGTGAACTGAAAGGGCAGTATGTGAAAACATGCTGCCTTTTTTATATCTTCAATGCCAGGCGTCACAACGGTGATGCCGCCGGAAAGACAACGGGTGACTCTTTAACCCGCAGCGTATAAAGTTTTACTTCCCCTTAACATAAGGGAACACCACGCGCGTGCTAAGGTGAGAGCGCTGTTTAGCGCTTAAGAAAGCGCTTCTTTTGATTCGAATCGACAGGTTGGGTAAGTGATAAATCGGGTAATTCTTCGTGGATGTGTACTGGCGTTACTGGCGACCGTGCTGACAGGTTGCGGCAGCATTATCAGCCGTACCGTGCCGGGGCAGGGACATGGCAACCAGTATTATCCCGGCGTTCAGTGGGATTTACGTGACAGCCCGTGGCGTTATGTCACTGTGATTGATGTTCCGTTGTCTATGATCGTCGATACCTTCATGTTGCCGATTGACGCCCGCCACGGGCCTTACGAGTAAATCAAACAATCACGGTTAGTCGATATCCCGGCCGGGATAATCGTCTTCGTCATCCCATTCTTCAGCTGCGGCTTTACCTTCTTCGGTATCCAGTTGCGGCTCATGCTGGAATTCGCCTTCATCCCATTCGTACAGCGTCGCTTCTTCCTGCCATTCTTCTTCGAGCTCTATCTGATCGTAATCTTCGTCAAAGATAGCCTGCGCGGCCGCGCCACTGCGGAACGTCAGCGCATCGATGGCGTCGCCTTCATCGCTGAGAAATTCTGCCTGCCACATCACATCGCCATCCTGCATGATGTATTTTTGCAGGTTGAACTGATCCGGAACGGGTTCTTCATCGTTCTGAACTCTTTCCTGCGCGGCTTCGAGAAATTCTTCGCGGGCGGCATCAATAGCTTCTTCAAGCGTTGCGTACATGCTCATTGTTGTCTCCTGAGTTGAATGAGAGGGCAATCATCAATAGTCTTAAGAGTAAATAGCGTTAGGAATTAAGTAGTAACAGCCATCTGACAGTAAAAACTCTGATTAAATTATTGTTGTCGATAACTGACAGGATGCAAGTTTTCGGATGAAAAAACAGGCCGCCGTTCTTCTGCTATTCTCAGTGTTTAAATACAGGTGAGCGGTAAACGGAAGGAGAGATTGTTGTTATGGTTTCACGAAATGCAGTACTGAGGGTTGCCCGCCCGACCGATAATCTGGCGCAGATTTCGGCGATGTATACCGAGGGGCTGGGCTTTCAGGTGATTGGCAGTTTCAGCGATCATCAGAATTTTGATGGCGTTCTTGTCGGCCATCCTCATCATCATTACCATCTGGAATTCACGCATCATCACGGCACAACCGTCGGGCGCGCGCCGACGCAGGATAACTTGCTGGTGTTTTATATCCGGGAGGCCGTGCAATGGCAGTCGCAGTGCGACGCAATGCTGCGGGCAGGGTTTATTCCCGTGCCTTCGTATAATCCGTACTGGGATGAAAATGGCCAAACGTTTGAAGATTTAGACGGTTATCGCGTGGTACTGGCTTCGCGGGACTGGTGCGTTTAGAGAGAAGTGTCAGAAGAACTTCAGCTTTGCAAAGAGGGCGGTGGCAGAGGGTAAAAGTTTAGCAAACCGCCAATCCGGGGAGGTATTGACGAGTAGAGTGACGGTGAACTTTCAAGAATAAGGTTACTGTTATGAAGATTCTATCCCGTGCTCTGCTTATGCCACTCTGTGGTCTTGGCCTCTTCGTCAGCGTCGCCGGTATGGCGGCTGACAGCACGCATCCCCAACCGCCAATGGAAAATTCCCGGGGTATGCCGCCGTTCGACCATGAAGGCATGTTGCCTCCATTACCGATGATGATGGGTTTATGCCATCCTGGCGCATTATTCTGTGCAAGCGTGGCCAGCGATAATCCAACGGAAACCATTCAAAAACTGACTTCCGTGCTGCCGGCAACCACCGCAGGTAAACATTATGAAGTCCGTCTGGCCGTCGTTGAAGTGCCGGACCACATGCCGATGCCACCGCAGGCAGAAAAAGCCAAATAAGGTATGTCTTAACGCTGGCCGCGATTAATCAATCATTACCTGATGCGGCTTGCGTTGCAGACACCACCAGGAATACACGGCGTTAAACAGAACCACCAGCGCCGTGACGCAAAATACCGTACGGAAACCGTAGCTCGCCGAAACCGCGGCTCCCAGCAGGGGGCCCGTGACATTCCCGACGTCACGAAATGACTGGTTATAGCTAAAGACCCTTCCCGCCACCTGATTGGTGCAGTTATAAATCAGCAAGGTTTGCACGGCTGGAAGTAATGCCCCATCGGTCGCACCGAGCAGGAACCGCAGAATGCCTAATTGCAGCGGGGTTTGTACGAAAGCCATAGGGATCAGTAAAAGTACCGATAATGCCATCATCGCCACCAAGATCCTTTCAGGCCCGATTCTGTCCCCCAGTTTCCCCAGCCTCGGCGCACTCATCAGCGCTGCCACGCCGGGCACCGACGCAATCATCCCGCTGATAAACGCCAGATTCTGCGTATTACCGGCCAGTTCACGCACGTAAAGCGTCAGTATCGGCGCAATCGATCCGGTCGCCACCTGAATAATCATCGTGGTCACAAACAGACATAACACCAGCTTGGGATTTTTCAGCGAGGCAAAAACCTGTTTGCGGTTGAGCATGTCTTTCTTATTCACAGGAACAAACTGTTCCCGGATGCAGTACAACGTCATCACAAAACAAAGAAAAAGTACGGCTGCGGTGATGAAGAATACCGGGCGTAAACCGTAATTATCAGCCAGCAAACCGCCGACCAGCGGGCCCAGCAAAGCCCCGCTGACGCCACCTGTGGAGAGAGTCCCCAGTGCCCAGCCGCTTTTATTGCGGGGGATTTGCGTGGCGATCAGCGCATTGGCATTCGGCACAAAGCCGCCGAGTAAACCCAGCAGTGCGCGCAGAATCAAAAACTGCCAGATGTTTTGCGCAAAGCCCATGAGCATCATGACAATCGCCATGCCCAGCGCCGAGCGCAGCAGCATGATTTTACGGCCTTTACGGTCAGCCAGGCCACCCCAGAAGGGTGAAGCAATCGCGGAAAACAGGAAGGTAATGCTGAAAACCAAACCTGACCACATGTTCAGGGATTCATGGCCGGTGACACCCAGAGTTTCGACGTAAAGCGGCAGGAAAGGCATAATAAGGCTGAATGCGGCACCGGTGAGGAAGCAGCCAATCCAGGCGACATACAGATTACGTTTCCAGTTTATGGGTTCTGGTGCGGTTTCAGATTCAGGTGCCGGAGTCATAAATTACCGAAAAAAGAAGTCAGATTCGCTCTGGAATGGCCGTTGGGAACAAGGCAGAGCACAAGTAACAATCAATTGGGTGGATAATTATGCGCCTAATTATCATCCGCTTCAATGATGTTAATGAACTGTAACAACGAAAGTAAAATACCGTTTTATCGCGGCAGGCGTGATGAAGGAGATCAACTGAGGGGGCGAAAATGCAAAAAAAAACGGCCAGCGATGAGGCTGGCCGCGACAGACACAGAACTAAAATACAAACCAAAAGACAGACAGAGCAATAAAACAAGGTTTAACGCAGGGCTGCGTTTTTCATTACAGAATAACGGCCGCTGCCCAGGAACATAATCACCAGACCGCCGAAGAAGTACAGTGCTTCGCCTTCCAGACCCCATGCGCCAACCTCAGTGACGGTGAAGAATTTACCGGCAACCACCAGTAAAACTGCCACCAAAATGTTGAATGCCATCACCAGTGCGGCAGGGCGGGTAAAGATGCCCAGAATAATCAGAACCGGTGCAATCACTTCACCGATATAAGCGCCGTAGGCGATAAATCCCGGTAAACCGGCTGCCTGCAACATCTTGGCAATCCAGCCCACGCCATTTTCCATTTTCGCTACACCGTGGAATAAAATGAGAATCCCGAAAGTGAGACGCAACAGTAATTTACCAAAATCAGGATGGTCGGTAACGCGGGTAAAAGCAGTGTTCAGTTTAGCCAGCATGATGGTTTCCTTTTGAAGGTCACAAAGTGGCCACGCGGCTCCCAATAAGTGTGAGGGCAATCACGTGGAGAAATCATGGGGAGAGTATTGGCTTAAACGCGCTGGGATAAAATCTGATAACTTTGAAGAAGTCTGTCAAAAAAACTGTCTAAGCAAATCAAAAATCCGGTTCAGGGATCCTGAACCGGCATGTGAAATTACTCGCTGAGGGCTTTATAAAGCGAAGGCTCGCCCTGTGGACGGGTTTTGAAGCGGCGGTGCAGCCACATATATTGCTCAGGTGCCTGGCGGATTTCGTTTTCCACCACTTTATTCATGTACGCAGCGGCAACCACTTCATCATCGAGCGGGAAGTCAGCCACCTGCGGATGAACAATCATCTCATAGCCTTTTCCCCCGGCAAGACGACGCGGCGTAAACGGAATAATCGCCGGTTTACCCATACGCGCCAGCAGATACGTGCCGGTAGTCGTCGCGGCTTTCTCCACGGCAAAGAACGGCACAAAAACGCTGGCTCGCGGGCCGTAGTCATGGTCTGGCGCGTACCAGATAATGTCGCCCTGTTTCAGGCTGCGGATCATCCCTTTGAGATCTTTGCGATCTAACATCCCTTTATTTGAGCGCATGCGGCCTTTGGTTTGGATCCAGTCCATCAGCTTGTTGTCGTGCGGGCGATAAACGCCGACGCCCGGATTATGAATGCCGAAGATCCGCGCACCCAGTTCCAGCGTAAGGAAATGAACGCCAATCAGCAACACACCTTGTTTATTATCGCGGGCGCGCTGGATATGTTCGAGGCCGCTAACGTTAAACCAGCGCTCGATACGCCAGTCAGGCCAGAACCAGGCCATGCCGGTTTCAAATAATCCCATGCCGACGGATTCGAAATTTTTCACGATCATATCTTCCCGCAGTTCCGTGTGCATGTCGGGGAAACAAAGTTCGATATTGCGCCGTGCGATTTTATAGCGGCGTTTCAGAAAACGCATTGAGAACCGCCCCAGCCCGGTGCCTATGCAGTAAATAAGCGGGTAAGGCAATAATACCAGCGCGTACAATAACCCCAGACCTATCCAGGTAATCCAGTAGCGTGGATGCAATAACGAACGAGTAAAGGTAGGTACCTGAGTCATAGAATCTCTGCGTCAATGGGTCGAAGTAGAAAGTTTATAAGCTCTGTCTAATGCAGCAGCCTGCTACAGGAATATGTCCACATTCCGTTATTTTTTTGTAGCGAAGTGACACAGTGTGACACTTTTTTGGAATGAGGTGAAAACTCACGGCACTAATACCTCATTTTACTTATGGAACGCATGGATCAAAAACAATGTGATTCGTTCGTGAACACCTTTATGTTTTTCCGTTAGTCTCCGAATCAAATATTTGCAGAGAACGCCTTTTTGTCAATGAAACGGGCAGCCCGAGGGCTGCCCGAAATCACGTTTGTGAATTGCCCGGTATTATTCAGGCAGGAATAACCCTTTCACCACGTGGGGTTCGCTGCGCCAGTATTGTTTTGGCGCGCTCACTTTTGCCCCGAGTTTTGCAGCGGCGTGCCACGGCCAGCGAGGGTTGTACAAAATACCGCGTGCCAGGGCGATCATATCCGCCTGTCCGGTGCCGACAATGGCTTCTGCCTGTTCAGGTTCAGTGATCAAACCGACGGCGATGACCGGCATTTTGACGTGCTGTTTAATGCTGTCGGCGAAAGGCACCTGATAATTTGGCCCCACGGAGATTTTCTGGTGCTGACTCAGGCCGCCGCTGGAGACATGAATGTAGCTGCAACCCAGCTTATCCAGTGCTTTGGCAAGTTCAATGGATTGCGCCAGATCCCAGCCACCGTCTACCCAGTCGGTGGCGGAAATACGCACGCCTACAGGTTTGTCCGCCGGGAAGGCCGCGCGGATTTCCTGGAAGATTTCCAGCAGCAGGCGCATACGGTTTTCCAGCGATCCGCCGTACTGATCGGTGCGCTGGTTGGAAAGCGGAGACAAGAACTGGTGCAGCAGATAACCGTGCGCACCGTGCAGTTCCAGCAGGTCAAAACCGAGGCGGTCAGCACGACACGCGCTATCCACATACGCTTTTTTCAGTTCGCTGATGCGTCCGGGAGAAAGCGCCAGGGGCGCTTCTGTTCCTTCGGCAAAGGCTATCGCCGACGGTGCGACCGTTTGCCAGCCACCGGCGGACTGCGGAATTTGTGCGCCGCCTTTCCATGGTGCGGCGTGAGAGGCTTTGCGTCCTGCGTGGCCGAGCTGCAAACCGAGAGGAATGCTGCTGTTTTCGCGCAGGCCGTTGACGAGATCTTTCAGCGCAGTTTCCGTTTCATCATCCCACAGCCCCAGATCCTGGGCTGAAATGCGCCCGACGGCTTCCACGGCGGTGGCTTCGAGGATCAGCAACCCCGCGCCCGAAAATGACAACTGCCCGAGATGCGCGTGGTGCCAGGACGTCGCTTTTCCGTTGTCGGAGGAATACTGGCACATCGGCGCAATAACAATGCGGTTAGGAAGCGTCAGGCCACCTAAAGAAATCGGTTCAAAAAGCTTACTCATGTTTCCTGCCCCTTAAAAAATCACCGTGGTGGATATACCCGTCATACTTCAAGCTGCTTATGCGTTGGCTGCACCCGCTCACCCCAGTCACTTACTTGAGTAAGCTCCTGGGGATTCACGGCTTTGCCGCCTTCAAGCAACTTGAATTATTTTGGGTATAGATCACAAGTATGGATAACATCTCAGAACAGGTTAGCGTATTTAACAAAAGGGCAAGTTGCACCAGGTGTTTTTCTTGTCATGAATTTGCAACGGAAGATGTCGCAGGTGTTGCTTTAATGTATAATCTTGCCGCTTCAAAAGTAGCTAATGGGTTTTCAATAGTTAACCCCTCTGAAAGACAGGAAAGTACACCATGCCAGTGTTACATAACCGAATTTCTAATGAGGAACTCAGGGCGCGCATGTTGGCTGAAACCGAGCCGCGCACGACAGTTTCGTTTTATAAGTATTTCCAGCTCGAAGATCCGAAAGCCTTTCGCGATGCCCTGTATATCAGCCTGACACGCCTGAATGTGTTTGGCCGTATTTACGTGGCAAAAGAAGGGATTAACGCGCAAATTAGCGTCCCGCAGAGCCAGTATGACGCCTTCAAAACCGAGCTGTTTTCCAGCCATCCGGCGCTGGATAACATCCGCCTGAACGTTGCGCTGGAGGATGACGGTAAATCCTTCTGGGTTCTGCGTCTGAAAGTGCGTGACCGCATTGTGGCGGACGGTATCGATGATGAATCGTTTGATCCGTCGAACATCGGCGAGTACCTGAAAGCCGAGCAGGTCAACGCCATGATTGATGACCCGGATACGTTGTTTGTCGATATGCGCAACCACTACGAATACGAAGTGGGACATTTCGATAAAGCGATTGAAGTGCCGTCTGATACTTTCCGCGACCAACTGCCGATGGCCGTTGATATGCTCAAAGAAGATAAAGACAAGAAAATCGTCATGTATTGCACCGGCGGTATTCGCTGTGAAAAAGCCAGCGCCTACATGCTGCATAATGGTTTTAAAAACGTGTATCACGTTGAAGGCGGTATTATCGAATATGCGCGCCGTGCGAAAGAGCAGGGTTTACCGGTTAAATTTAAAGGCAAAAACTTTGTCTTTGATGAACGTATGGGCGAACGTATTTCTGACGATGTGATCGCGCATTGCCATCAGTGTGGCGCGGCGTGTGATAACCACACTAACTGCAAAAATGACGGCTGCCATCTGCTGTTCATTCAGTGCCCGACCTGTGCGGCGAAGTTCGACGGTTGTTGCAGCGAAATCTGTATGACTGAGCTGAAATTGCCTGTTGAAGAACAACGTGCGCTGCGTGCTGGACGTGAAAACGGGATTAAGATTTTCAACAAGTCCAAAGGGCTTTTGCAAACCACCATGCAAATTCCGGCACCGGAAAACGACTGAACCTCTGATCAGACGTAAAAAAGGCCCCGACGGTTATTTCCGTCAGGGCCTTTTGTTTTGGCGATGCGGATTACTTTTCCTGCACACCTTCCACCGAAATGATCAGCTCGACATCCTGCGATGCAGGCCCGAGATCGGTGGTGATCCCGTAATCCTTCAGCGCAATTGTGCCTGCAGCCTCAAACCCGGCGCGATAGCCGCCCCATGGATCCTTACCCTGACCCAATAACTTCGCCTGCAAGGTTAATGGCTTGGTCACGCCATTCAGGGTGAAATCACCGGTTACGGCCAGGTTATCGCCCTCTTTTTTCACCGATGTGGATTTAAATGTGGCCTGCGGATGCTTGCTCACATTCAGGAATTCAGCGCTGCGCAGATGTTTGTCACGCTCGGCATGGTTAGTGAATACGCTGGTGGTATTGATGGTCACGTTGACTTTATCCGCAGTTGGGTCTTTCTCATCGAACGTAAAGCCTCCGTCAAAATCGTTAAAGCTGCCGTAAAGCCAGCTGTAGCCCAGATGTTTGATACGGAACTCAATAAACGCGTGCTGTCCTTCTTTGTCGATTTTGTAATTCGCGGCGCTTGCCGTGCCCGCGGCCAGTAACAGGGACGCCAGTGTCAGGCTCAGCGTGGTTTTTTTCAGCATGGTTATTCTCCATTTATCCATTAAGTGAATCGCAAGGTGAAACAGTTCAGCGCCCCAGCATGCGGGTCAGCGTGCTGTCGCGGTCGATGAAATGATGTTTGAGTGCGGCCAGCGCGTGGAACGCAGAGATAATCACAATTCCCCACGCCATCCACAGATGCACGGTACCGGCGATATCGGCTTGTTGCTCCAGCCCGAACAGCATGGCCGGAATGTCAAACCAGCCGAAAATGCTGACCGGCTGCCCTTCGGCGGTGGAAATGAGATAGCCGCTGAGCAGGATCCCAAACAGGCCAGCAAAGAGCAGAACATGCGCAAGCCACGCGCCGAGGCGGGTTTTGGCACTGTAACTGTCCAGAGGTTTTGGGGGGGCGAAATAAAGCGCCAGGCCAGCCGGAATACCATGACGGCGAAAACCAGCACGCCGATACTTTTATGTATTTCCGGCGCGCGGTGATACCAGGTGTCGTAGTAGCCCAGTCCGACCATCCACAATCCCAGCGCAAAAAGACCATAAACGGCCAGTGCAACAATCCAGTGGATCAGAATAGAAATATTTCCAAAACGCAAAGGCGTATTTTTCCAAAACATAATTTGGTTGCTCATCGTGACAGTTATTTTTGGAAAATAAACATTTTGAAACATTCTGGCAAACTATTATTTTCAAAAGAGTCGAATAATTTAACTTATTCATTATTTTTGAACTTATTTTGATGATCTTGTTCAGTGTGTTCGTTTAAAATTAAGATGAATGTATATTGTGGTCGTAAAGCCAGTCTGGATAAGGGTTTGTCAGGTTTTGTCATTGACGGTAAAGATTACTGTGTTACTAAAAATTTGAGTAAAAAAATTAATTTCACCCGTGACTGTTATTTTTCAATGTTTATTGAAATGAATAGTTTTATCTATTTTTCAGGATGGGTCTGTTTTTGCTATTAATTCTAAATATTCCTTAAATATAACGTAAAGAAATTGCGGGATATTACTTCAGCTGACCGGGATCAGTTTATTGAAAGTCATGATCTCTATAATCTCCGAAAATTCTGATTAGGAATTTTTTTATCAACTGAAACGGATGTTAGCCGGTGCGTGCACTTTCCTGACTTATCAGAACCGGTATCCGACCTGAAATGGAGAGTGACACTATGTTTCCTGCAATGTACCGTCATGCAGTTTTATCCCCGCTGCTGACCCTGTTTTTATTCCTTCCTGTTGCCGCGATTGCGCAGCCTGTTCCGACAGTCACCACGTCGGCTATTACGACGCAAACCGATGGCGTCAGCCGGACTTATCTTGGTCGCCTGGAGGCGGTTCAGGCGGTCAATGTTGTCAGCCGCACGGAAGGTTTTATTTCCAAACGGGCTTTTCAGGAAGGTCAGCTGGTGAAAGAAGGGGATGTCCTTTATGAAATCGACCCGGCGTTGCATCACTCTGCGGTGGCGCAGGCCAAAGCACAGCTCGACAGCGTGAACGCCACCGCGCGACATACGCAGACGCATCTGAACCGCATCCAGCGTCTGGGCGACGCGCGGACGGTCAGCCAGTCTGATGTCGATACCGCACTCGCTGCGCGCGATACGGCCAGAGCCGCAGTGGCGCAGGCGCAGGCCGCGCTCAAAACACAGGAATTACAACTGAGCTTTACCCGCATTACAGCGCCCATTTCCGGGCGGATTGGCGTGAGCCATTTTCACACCGGCAGCCTGGTCAATCCGGCCAGCGGCGTGCTGACCGAAATTGTTCAGCTCGATCCGGTTCGGGTGGTGATCTCGGTGAATGAACGCGATGTACTCAGCGCCAGCCACAGCAGCGGTTCACTCGGGGATGCTTTTTCGGCTGAAAACATGACGCTTTCCCTGCGTTTATCGGATGGTTCGCCGTACCTGAAAACGCCGAAATTTGAATCCTTAGGAAACCGCATTGATACGCAAACAGGCACGCTGCCTGTCAGGCTGACCGTAGCCAATCCGGATCATCGTTTACTGCCCGGCGGAACCGTCAATGTGCTGGCCGCGCCGCGTTCCGGGCAAAAAAGTCCGGTTCTGCCTGCGGCGGCTTTACAGCAGGATGCCTCCGGCCACTTTGTTCTGCTGGTAAATGCGAAACAGCAAATTGAGAAACGCCCGGTCCGGTTGGGCGCGCAGACCGGGCAGGGGTATTTCGTTCTGGATGGTTTGCAGGAAGGGGAAAAAGTGGTCACCGAAGGGCTGCAATGGATCCAGCCAGGGATGAAAGTGAATACGCGGGACGATCCGGCGACGCCGGCAAATAAAGGTTAAGGAATAACGATGCTCGAGCAATTCATAAAAAGACCGCGTTTTGCGGTGGTCATCGCGCTGGTCACGGCGCTGATTGGTGCCGTGGCGCTCAAGGTGATCCCGGTGGAACAATATCCGGACATCACGCCCCCCGTTGTTTCTGTCAGCGCAATTTATCCCGGTGCCAGTGCGCGTGATGTTGCGGAATCCGTTGCTGCCCCGATTGAGGCGCAGGTCAACGGTGTCAGTAATATGTTGTATATGTCGTCGAACAGCGGCAATAACGGCAGTTACTCACTGACCATTACGTTTGCCAGCGGAACGGATCCTGATACGGCGGCGGTGGAGGTACAGAACCGTATTTCTCAGGTCAGTTCACAGCTTCCGCCGGAAGTGCTGAGTACCGGGGTTTCTGTGCGTAAGCAGGCGTCCAATATTTTACTCGGGATCAGCCTGTTATCGCCGAAACACAGCCACGATATGTTGTTTATCAGTAACTTCGCCAGCATTCAGCTGCGTGATGCCTTAGCGCGTATTGATGGCGTCGGGGATGTGAACGTGTTTGGTTCCCGCGACTACAGCATGCGAATCTGGTTAGATCCCCGGAAAATGGAAGCGCTGGATGTCAGCAGCACGGAAATCAGTTCGGCAATCCAGAGTCAGAATGTGCAGGCGGCGGCCGGTCAGGTTGGGGCTTCACCAAGCCCGTCAATGCAGCAACAAACACTGACCATCAGCGGAGCCGGGCGTCTGAGTACGCCGGAAGAATTCGGCAATATTATTGTGCGTAAAAACGCCAGCGGCGGAACGGTGCGTTTGCATGATGTCGCACGGATCGAGCTGGGCGCCCAGGATTATCAGGTCAACGCCACGCTGAATCAGACGCCTTCTGCCTTCCTGTCGGTTTATCCGGCTCCGGGTGCCAATGCGCTGAATGTCGCAAACGCGGTGCGCGCAGAAATGGAACGTCAGGCGAGTTATTTCCCTGATGACCTGACTTACGAAATTAAATTCGATTCCACCCAATTTGTCAGCGCAACGCTGGATGAAATTGCCGTTTCTTTAGCACTGACGTTCATCGTCGTCCTGACGATTGTGTTCCTGTTCCTGCAAAGCCTGCGGGCCACATTCATCGTTGCGTTGACCATTCCGGTCTCTTTGCTGGGCACCTTTGCCGTGCTTTATGTCTTTGGCTATTCGGCCAATACCCTGAGTTTGTTCGCGATCATTCTGGCGCTGACGGTCGTGGTCGATGATGCGATTGTCGTGGTAGAAAATGTCGAGCGGCTGATGGTCGAAGACCCGTCACTCGGGCGTGTGGCCGCAACCCGTCTGGCACTCAAACAAATCGCCGGACCGGTGATTGCCACCACCGTGGTTCTGCTGGCGGTATTTGTACCGATTGCCGTTTTGCCGGGCATTACCGGCGCGCTTTACCGCCAGTTTGCCGTGACGCTTTCTGCGGCTGTAGTGCTTTCCAGTATTAACGCATTAACCCTGACGCCGGCGCTGTGCGCGACTTTACTCAAAGCCCGTCCTGAAAAACCTGTGCGTTTTTTCCAGATCTTTAATGGCGGGCTGGACAGCGTGCGTGATGCCTATGTAAAAGCCGCGCGGGGGATCAGCAAAAATGTGCTGACCAGTGTGGTGAGCGTGATGGTTATCGCCGGTTTGTGTGTGTGGGGTTACAGCAGTTTGCCGAAATCCTTCCTGCCGGATGAAGATCAGGGCTATTTCTTCGTCAATGTGCAGTTGCCGGACGGCGCGTCGCTTAACCGTACCGATGTCGTTCTCGGGCAGATGAAGAGGATTCTCGGAAAAGACGATGCGGTAGAAGATGTCATTGCCATCAGCGGATTTAGTCTGCTCAGTGGCGGGAGCTCACCGAATGCTGCTTTTGGTATTGTTCTGCTGAAACCCTGGGGTGAGCGCAGCAGCGTGGATCAGGTGATCGGACGCTTACAACCGGCGATGGCGGGCATTCCTGCTGCGATGATTATGGCCATAAACCCGCCAGCCATTTCCGGGCTGGGTACGGCTTCCGGGCTGGATTTGCGCTTACAGGCGTTACGTGGACAATCACCGCAGGAACTGGCGGCGACCGGACAGGCGCTGATTCTGGCGGCCAATCAGGATCCGCAGCTGACCCGTGTCTTTACGACGTTCAGTGCGTCTGTTCCTGAAATTGCACTGAGCGTAGATCGCGATCGCGCCGCGCAATTGCAGGTTCCGGTCAGCCGGATCTTTGGCACTTTGCAGACGTCGCTGGGCGGGATTAACGTCAGTGATTTCATTATCAACAACCGTTTGTTTAACGTGCAGATGCAAAATGAGATGGAAGACCGCCAGCGTGCGGATCAAATCTCGACGCTGACTGTACGCAGCGATAACGGTTCGCTGGTCAGTCTGGGGAAAATGGTCAGCCTGACGCCGTCCTTAGGCGCGCCGTTTATTACGCAATATAACCAGTTTCCCTCGCTGGCGATCAGCGGTACCGCCGCACCGGGCTTCAGCTCCGGTGAGGCGATGGAACAAATGGAACATATCCTGAGCGAAAAACTGCCAGCCGGTTATGGTTATCAGTGGACCGGCATGTCGTTACAGGAAATCCAGGCGGGTGGTCAGGCTGTCCTGATTTATGCCGCAGCGCTGCTTTTTGCCTATCTGTTCCTTGTCGCGCAATATGAAAGCTGGAGCATACCTCTGGTGGTGATGATTTCAGTGATTTTTGCGGTGTTTGGTGCCATTGGCGGCCTGCATCTGGCCGGACTCAGTAACGACGTATATGCTCAGATTGGTATGGTGTTGTTAATCGGTCTGGCAGCGAAAAATGCCATCCTGATTGTCGAGTTTTCGAAAGCCAGAAGAGAAGAGGGCGCATCCATCCGTGAAGCGGCGCAGGATGGGGCGAAGCAACGTTTCCGTGCCGTCATGATGACCGCGATCTCATTCATTCTGGGGGTTTTGCCGCTGGTTCTGGCGACGGGGGCTGGCGCGATGAGCCGGCATATTATCGGTGTCACGGTATTTAGCGGAATGTTGTTGTCCACAACCGTGGGGATCCTCTTCATTCCGTCACTGTATGTGCATATACAGCGTTTGCGGGAATGGGTGAAATCGCGTTAAAAAACCGGTCCGCATCAGGAGGAGAATTTGCGTAAAAAGATCGTGACGACTCAGGGACTGAAAATCGTCGTAATGATGGCGATGCTGGTGGTGATTTTCGCGGGGATAAAATCTGCGTCGGACATCATCGTGCCGTTCATTCTGGCGCTGTTTTTAGCCTTTGTTTTGAATCCTCTGATTGTTCTGCTGGGAAAATGCCGGGTGCCGCGTGCACTCGCTGTTTTGCTGGTGGCAACAGTGGTGATTTGTCTGATGGTTTTCCTGACCACCAAATTGCTGGTCACGCTCAATGAATTTGCCCGCACGTTACCGCAATATCGGGGGCTGATTGTTGAGAAACTGAGTTATCTCGAGGCGTTATCCGGCCAAAACGACCTGAGGTTATCCCCGGAACAACTCGCCAGTTATATCGATCCGGCGGCGACGTTAAATCTGGTCAGTAAGTTAATCAGTTATTTATCCAATGCGATGGCGGGCTTGTTTCTGTTACTGATGATGGTGGCTTTTATGCTGCTTGAAGTGCCGCAACTGCCGTATAAAATTGAACAAATGTCGGATGAACCGGGAAAGGGAATGGCAAATGTGCAGCGTGCGCTCGACAGCGTGACGCGCTATCTGGTGATCAAAACGCTGATCAGCGTGGTTACCGGGCTGGCGGTTTGGGCGCTGCTGGCGGCGACTGGGATCCGGTTTGCATTCCTGTGGGGAATGCTGGCGTTTGCGCTGAACTACATCCCGAATATGGGTTCTTTTCTGGCGGCAATCCCTCCGGTTATTCAGGCATTTTTGTTCAACGGTTTCAGTGAAGGGATCATTGTGGCAGGCGGGTATGTTCTGATTAATCTTGTGTTTGGCAGTATTATCGATCCCAAAATTCTGGGGCGCGGGCTGGGGTTATCGACGCTGGTGGTGTTTATGTCCCTGATTTTTTGGGGATGGCTGATGGGGCCGGTGGGAATGCTACTCTCCGTGCCATTGACGATTGTATTGAGAATAGCGCTGGAACCAACCGCTGCCGGGCACAAGATTGCCGTGGTGTTAGGCGATGGAACCGCAGAAAATCGCTAAACCTTATTTTTCTCTTCGATGCGTACTGCATGCGTTTCAATGCTTTGTAAAGAGGCCATCAGTTGCTGGCGTGCGCGTAAATCCAGCCCGTCAAACAACGGGTCGATAGCATCCTGCTTCGGTTTTTTAACCTGCTCTAATGCCTGTTTCCCGGCTTCGGTTAATTCAAGTAATTGCGAACGGCGGTCTGTCGGATGACGTTTACGAACCAGCAAACCATCTCTGTCCATAGCATCAATCGCATCGGTGATGGTCCGGGGGGATTGCTGGAGCACCAGAGCCAGCTCCGCCGGGCGGCAGGTTCCTTCATGTGCAATCGCCGTCAGTAATTTTCCGCGTGCCAGAGAAAGGCCCTGTGCAGACATTGCGGCGTCCACTTGTTTACGCATCAGACGGATTACAGAAAGCAGAGTTTCTGTAATTTCTGTTGGAGTGACATCTTCAGATGCGGTGCGTTTCATTTTATGAGGCTGCTCAAGATAAGGCTGCTAATTTTAAACTTATTGTATGCCTCTGCCAGCAGAGTGCAACCGGGTAATGAACCGGTGCCGGAAAACGTGAAACACAACGGAAAGCAGGATGGCGGGAATATAAAAATGCCCTGATTGTTCAGGGCATTATGAAAACGTTTAGCTGTGTGCTTTGTAAATCATTAACAGATCGTCTTTAATCTGACGGCTAATGGGCGGCGCGGAAACATCGTCAATTGGCCAGAACAAATATTTTATCAGGTTGTAAATAAAACAAAATTCCAGCCGGTCCCTGACTTTTATTTTCTGCGCCAGATGACGCTTATGAACATAAACAGTACGGCTGCTGATATTTAATTTTCGGGCAATCCGGTAGTTCGGCATTTCCGACATCCAGTATCCCATCACCAGAATTTCCTGATCGCTGAACAATGTTCTTGGTATGCCGAAGTTATTCTCTGGCATGAAGGATTCTGGATCAGCGGCAATCTCTTGTAATAATTGTGTCAGTGACTGCTTATTGAGAACGAAAACTTCTCTGGTGATCGCAATAGGTTCATCGCAGTTAGGATAATTCGCATCAACATAACAGTATATCCGGGCGGTATGGCGAAATTCAAAGAAGGCCTTCAATTCCAATGATAATTCAGCGTTATGACAGTGCTGCGTCATATTCACAAGAATAACGTCTGGCTGAAATTCTGTCAGTGAAGTAAGTGCCTGCGAAATATTCACAGTATCAATAATATCGAGATTATTATTCTCAACAAGATAAGAAAAAATTCCTAAGCGGGTAAAGCCACAGGGTTCAATAATAGAGATTTTCATTCGACGTCCTTGTTCAAGCGTATCATTTACGCATTGGAAACCACTCCTGTGATTTCTGCGTGTAGCATAGGTTTTTTTCTATAATGCTGTCAATTCGGAAATACCGGTCTATTGATCTTGTTCAACGTGAAACTTAAAAATGTCTCCTCTGGAAATAAAATGACAACCGTCGAAAGAATATTAACGACGGTTGAAACATCTTTACATTATTTCAACCTGGAAAGGGAAAAAGGCCGGAGTTCGAAAGGAATAGGATGATTGTTAGCGAAATGCGTCACTATTTCACCTAATACGCTGGCAAATTTAAATCCATGACCGCTCAAGCCCGAAATGACCAGCGTATTGTCTCTGCCTGGCAATGTGTCGATAATAAAATCTTCATCGGTAGTCATGTCGTAAGTACATGACGCACCGCGTAAATTCACCCCGACACCCGGCAAGAAGTGGCGGAAAAAGTTGAATGATTCGGTACCGTCCTGGCTGAATCCGCCGAAAGGTTTGCGTTCATGAGGCTCTGTGATCCACTGACCACCATTATGTTTTCCGAGCTTTAAGGCATCTTTTACGGAAGGAAAACCGTAATACTGGTCACCTTGCTGGGTTTCGAGCGTAAAAGCCGGGAAGTGATTTTCTTCGCTGTAGCGGCCATCGGCATGAAACCACGCAAAAACTTTACGCATAGGTTTTACAGGCAGTTCCGGGAGAATTTTGGTTACCCACGTGCCCGCCGTCACGGCCAGTTTTTTGCCACGGTAAACGCCATCAATCGTGGAGACTTCAACACCGCCGTCAACCCAACGGATATCGTCTGCAGGGCAGTTAAACAATTGCGCGCAGCCCGCTTCACGTGCGAGGCGGATATAGGCGCTGATAGCCATCTCGCTTTGCAGATAACCTGACTCAGGTTCGAAAACGCCACAGTAGCCATCAGGCAAAGTGAACAACGGCCATTTCTCGCGGATTTCAGCCGCACTGAGAGATTGCGTATTCAGGTTGTAGGTTTCGGCGCTGTTTTTCACATTGCCGATAAATTCAGAGCCTTCAGGGCCAATATTCAGCACGCCGCTGCGGTGGAACACTTTCTCGCCGCTCAGTTCCGCCAGTTCATTCCAGAGCGTTTGCGCTCTCAGCAACATAGGAACATAGCGGGCTCCCTCGCCATATGCATGACGCATCAGTCGTGTCTCGCCGTGATGGCTGCCTGCCTGATGAGGAGGCATTGCGCTGTCTATCATCAGCACTTTCAGCCCGGCACGCGTGGCGTAATAGCCTGCTGCCGAGCCGACTGAACCGCTGCCGACGATGATGAGATCATATTCCATAACCAAAGCTCCTCTGCCGAAATTTTTTAACAAATTGACTACGGGCATGATAGTGAGTTTACGGCAGGGAAGGCAAGCGGAGCGGCGGCAAAGAAAAAGGCACCAGGATGAAATCGCTGGTGCCTCAGGCTGACAGGGTAAACTTAGTGTTTTCGGTGATCACTGTATTCGTACTCGTTAGATTCTATCTTTTCGATACCGGCTTCGAGAATGTTGATCAGTTGTCTGGCAACGTCGGTAGTTAACCATAAAGTTCTGTCTACCTGAGCATCCTCGGGCGTCTGGTCTTTAGAAGACAGGTAATGAAGACGTATCATCATGGCGTCATAAGAGTCGACGGTACTGATATCCCAACCAACAAGCGGGTGTGTCTGAATAACTTCATCATTTCTGTCCATATAGACCCCTTATTTTGTAGTGACTGACGTGAGTGACTATCTGAGGATCAATGCGGCTCATTATCAGGTGAGCTATTTCAGTATAAACAGTTAAATCATTTTATGGAGAGGTTTGAGGGGTTTTAATTGTAAATAATTTGTATGATTGTCCGTGAGTGAGAATAATCTGGGGATTAACCTAAATTATTTTTTCTTGTGTGTTTTTCATACAAAAAAGACAACGAAAAAACCGGACTGCGACGCCCGGTGAAATACGCAAATAGCCTTACGGCGGGTTTTAAAAAACCTGATTATTATTAATAAGGTATTGAATAAAATCGCGATCTGAGAAAATTCATGCGGTTACTCATCATTTTGATTTGAAAACCATTCATCAGCGCTTTCCCAGGTTTCCTGGAGAATTTCTTCGATAAGATCACGATCTGTTTTGGCTCCACCCAGCACGGACAGGCTATTTGCACCGGCATAGCGAACCTGAATTTTATTTTCGCGGTCGGAAAATTGTTTGTTAATTCTTTTACTCAATTCACCTGATAAGGCGTCTAAAGCGCCCACAGGCAGAGGCTTGGTTTTATCGATTGTGACTTCAACACGCATATGACCTCCTGAATAGATTTGACTGTATATTTATACAGTCAAATCCTGGTCTGTGCAATACAGAGTTGAAGAGAATCGTATTTTAGTACGACGTCACTTTCCAGTTGAGCGTCTGCCCTGCAAGGAATGGCACAACGCACTCGTCGCCCAACGCAATTTCTTCAGGCTGAGTTACCGGAGTACGTGTCAGTTCGATGAAGTCTTCATTGAGCGGTAAACCATAGAAACGCGGACCATTCAGTGAACAGAAGCCTTCAAAATGCTGAAGTGCGTTCATTTCTTCGAAAACCGTCGCGTAGGCGGAAAGTGCCAGAGGGGCGTTGAAGCAGCCCGCACAACCGCAGCTTGATTCTTTACGGCCTTTGGTGTGTGGCGCGGAATCTGTGCCCAGGAAGAATCGGTCAGCGCCGCTGGCAATCACTTCACGGAGTGCCTGTTGATGAACATTACGCTTGAGGATTGGCAGGCAGAACAGGTGAGGGCGAACACCACCGACCAGCATGTGGTTGCGGTTGAACATCAGATGCTGAGGTGTAATGGTCGCCCCGAGGTATTGATTGCCTGACAGAACATATTGCGCCGCTTCTTTGGTCGTGATGTGTTCGAATACGATTTTTAATTCAGGAAACTGGCGGCGTACCGGCTCCATCACTTCATCAATAAAGCGCGCTTCGCGGTCGAAAATATCCACATCGCTGTGAGTAACTTCACCGTGAATGAGCAAAGGCATGCCGATTTTTTGCATGCGCTCCAGCACCGGATAAATCGCCTTAACATCGGAGACGCCGTGCTGAGAGTTTGTCGTTGCATTAGCTGGATACAGTTTTGCGGCCGTGAAAACACCTTGCTCAAAACCTTGAGAAATTTCATCAGGATCCAGAGAGTCGGTCAGGTAGCAGGTCAGCAAAGGTGTGAAGTTATGCTCTTCCGGCAGTGCAGCCACAATACGATCGCGGTAGGCGATTGCCGCTGCGACAGTCGTCACCGGAGGCGTCAGGTTAGGCATAACAATGGCGCGGCCAAAGACTTCACTGGTGAAAGGCAACACGGTACTGAGCATTTCATCGTCACGAAGGTGAATATGCCAGTCATCTGGGCGGCGGATTTTCAAAACTTGCGGTGTGGCAGTCATCAGGCAAAACTCCGGCATTGAGAGACAAGATATTGGGGATCAGGTGCGGTAATGGGAGCATTAACGGCGGGGAACAAGAATAAGCGTAAAACCGTTGTGTTGCATCTGTTAAATCAAAGTTCGCATTGAAATCAACGTATCGAAAGGTTCATAGTGGGCGTAGATTTTAGTCGAAGTGCTTCCAGGTACTGTCAGGAAGCAAGACAAAAAACAACAGGAGAACCAGTATGGAAATCAGAGTTGTTGCCACAATTGTTGCTAAATCAGAGTTTAAAAAACAGGTAACTGAAGCTTTGCTTGACGTTATTGAACCCAGCCGACAGGAAGTCGGGTGCCTGCAGTATGAACTGCACGGGGATCTCGATAAGGAAGGGACATTTGTGTTTTACGAGCGTTGGGCTTCCGAGGACGCGCTAACACAGCACAACAAGACGGAACACTTCCAGCATTTCGCCCAAAGTCTTGAAGGTAAACTGGATGAGCTCACCATCCGCCGTCTGAAAACCCTGGCCTGAAAACGGCGTAATCAGCCAGTCAATATCATTCAATAATAAAAAACCCGCCGAGGCGGGTTTTTGTTTAAAGCATATTCAGCGCATTACTCAGAAGGCATTTCGGGTTTGGTTGCTGGCGCAGTCGCAGTGCTTACTGCGGCGTGACCACCAGCAGAACCTTTACCATCGAAGCCGAATTCAGGACGAACCCAGTCGCTTTGGCGTGCTGCCTCCTGGACATACTGAGGTGCTGGCGCTTTGGTCATCGGTGCAGTTGCATGATGTTTAAAGCGGGGTTCAGCAACAACCGCTTCAGCATTAACAGGCGTTTTCACCTCTGATACGGCTTCTGCAACCGGCTGTGCCGGGGCAACAGGTTCAGCGTTGATTTCTGCTGCTAACGGAGCCTGAACTTCAGGTTCCGCCACAACAGGCGCTGGCTCAACGACGACCGGCTCATGTGCTTGCGGTGCAACTTCTACACGTGCTGTCTCTTCAACTGGCTCTGCAGTTTCAGGTTCAACCAGAACAGGCTCTTCAGCAACAGGTTGTGCAATTTCCGGCACACCGTTTTCTTCTGCTTGCGGTTCCTGCTGAACTGTTTCTACAACAGGTGCAGCTTCAACCGCCTGGGTTTGCTCAACGGGCGCGGCTTCAACTTCAGTTGTTTCGTTCAGTACTGGCGTATTGGCCTGAGCGGTTTCAACCTGCTGTGTCAGCACTTCTGGTGCTTCAGTTTCTGCAAATTGCTGTTCAGAAGACTGCGCTACCGGGTAAGTGATCCAGACTTTACCTGATGCCATTTCCGGAGAAACAAACGCACCGGTCAGAGGCATTGGCGACTGAGTCGGGTAACGCTCATCACGGTAACGGCGACGACGCTGACCGCTTACGCGCAGGTGGCGTGGAGAACGACGTGAGCGACGCGGCATACCGTTTTCACGGTTGTTGTCGTTATGATTCTCTTCGCCTTCGGCAGTATTTGCCGTTTCAGCTTCAACAGGTGCCTGTTCAGCAACTGCCGGAGCCGCAGGACGGGTACCGGTGATCAGCAACTGTGCAGCAGCTTCTGCTTCGTGATCGACTTCTTCAGATTCGAAGCGAACTTTCTGCGTGAGCTGACGACGCTGGCGACGCTGAGCTGGCTGGCGATCTTCCTGGTCCACTTCGTCAAGAACTGGCGCGGCGATTGGCTCAGCAACAACTGCATCCTGAATTTTCTCTTCAGTCTGTGGTTTACGCTTATCCTCTGAACGACGGCGTGAACGCTCACGACGAGGTTGCTGCTGCTCTTCACGCGGAGCAGTTTCAACGTCTTCGCTACTGATTTCATTAACAACCGGTTCCTGGCTGTGGCGGTTGCGGCGTTGATCATCACGCTGCTCGCGATTATTTTCGCGGTTGTCACGGCTTTCGCCACGATTATCACGATTATTTTCACGACCTTCGCCACGGTTCCCGCGGTCAGTACGTTCACCACGTTCGCCGTTGCGATCGCGGCGTCCGCCCTGACGACGCTGGTTACGGCGTTCGTTGTTGCGACGATTTTCTGTTTCAGTGGCTTCAGCTTCTTTTGGTGCTTCAACAGGTTTAACTTCCTGTTGTGGCTCAGGTGCGAACAAGCTTTTCAGCCCGCTCAGCAGACGACTGACGAAACCAGATTTTTCAGCAGTTGGCGCAGCTGGAACATTCACTGTTGCAGTCAGGCTTTTAGCCGGTTCTTCAACAGCAATTTCCTGCTCAAAGCTGGACGGTGGCGCTTCACTTTGCAGAGCAAACGCGGCCAGAGCAGGTTGCTCAGGGCGACGACGCTCAGTTGGCAACTCTTCAGAAGGTTGCAGCATTTCTGCTTCGTGAATTTGTGGCAACAGATAGCTCAGTGCAGAGATTTCTTCGCCTTTGCGAACACGCAGAACGTGGTAATGCGGGGTTTGCATCTGATCGTTTGGCACGATCACTGCGCGCACACCACCCTGACGTTTTTCGATGGCATTCACCGATTCACGTTTTTCGTTCAGCAGGTAAGATGCAATGGGAACCGGAACGATCGCATGAACTTCTTTGGTATTTTCTTTCAGCGCTTCTTCTTCAATCAACCGCAGAATCGACAGCGACAGGGATTCGTTATCACGAACCGTACCTGTACCTGCGCAACGCGGGCAGATGTGGTGCGTTGATTCACCCAGTGACGGGCTGAGGCGCTGACGGGACATTTCCAGCAAACCAAAGCGGGAAATGCGGCCGATTTGAATACGTGCGCGATCCTGACGAACGGCGTCACGCAGACGGTTTTCCACTTCTCGCTGGTGGCGAACTGGCGTCATATCGATGAAGTCGATAACAATCAAACCACCGAGGTCACGCAGGCGTAACTGGCGGGCAATTTCGTCTGCCGCTTCCAGGTTGGTATTGAATGCGGTTTCTTCGATATCGCCACCGCGGGTTGCGCGTGCGGAGTTGATGTCGATAGCCGTCAGGGCTTCAGTGCTGTCGATAACAATCGAGCCGCCGGAAGGCAGACGCACTTCACGCTGGAAAGCAGACTCAATCTGAGATTCAATCTGATAATGACTGAACAGCGGAATTTCACCGACGTAAGGCTTAATTTTGCTGCTGAAATCAGGACGGCCAAGTGCAGCGATGTGCTCTTTTGCCAACTCGAGAACTTTCGGGTTATCGATGAGGATTTCACCAATGTCCGGGCGCAGATAATCACGGAATGCGCGAACGATAACATTACTTTCCTGATGGATCAGGAAAGGAGCAGGGCGGCCTTCAGCGGCTTTCTTGATCGCATCCCAATGCTTCAGGCGGAAAGTCAGGTCCCACTGCAGAGCTTCAGCAGATTTGCCGACGCCAGCGGTACGAACAATCAGGCCCATGCCATCAGGCAATTGCAGTGAAGAAAGCGCTTCTTTCAATTCTGTACGGTCATCGCCTTCAATACGGCGGGAAATTCCCCCTGCACGTGGATTGTTTGGCATCAGAACCAGATAACTACCGGCCAGACTGATAAACGTCGTCAGCGCTGCGCCTTTATTTCCACGCTCTTCTTTATCAACCTGAACAATCACTTCCTGGCCTTCGCGCAACACATCTTTGATGTTCGGGCGGCCATGAGAGGAATAGTTACTTGGGAAATATTCGCGGGAAATTTCTTTCAGAGGGAGGAAACCATGCCTTTCCGCACCGTAATCTACGAATGCCGCTTCCAGACTTGGTTCAATGCGGGTGATTTTACCTTTGTAAATGTTCGCTTTTTTCTGCTCATGGCCCGGACTTTCAATATCCAAATCATACAGTCGCTGCCCATCTACCAAGGCAACACGCAACTCTTCTTGCTGAGTTGCGTTGATCAACATTCTTTTCATCTTAACTTACTCATTATTATTCCATTATTGACAGAACTGCGGGCAAAATCACATCATGACCGGATAAACCGTTGGCCCCGAGTCTTCTCGCAAATCGTCAACCTCACGGCTGTCGCTTGCATAGGGGCGCATTATTTCGGTAAGTCTGCTTTTGCTGTATCAAAGACACCAGCGTTATGAAAGCAGCACTTTTATTAGGGGAATAGCTTCTGAATTTACGTTAACAGATCTCATTCCGTTTGCCGGCCAAGCTGCAACCCGCAGCCCGCTAATTGCTTGATTTCACATTACGTCTTACGCCATTGCTGCGCTTTTGTGCGATCAGGCAAATCTATAATTCCTGCGTTTTCCCTAACTTAAGAGAAACAACGCCGAAAGTGACTTCATTATTCCATTGCAGGCACTCTGATAGCAAGATGACTTTTCCCATGCGGGTAAGATATTTACCTCAATGAGATATGTGCCGCATTGTCTTAACTTTTGTATTCTTTAAAAACAGGTGCAGTGGGAAGGTTTTCCTCGGCAGTTACTGGTAAACTTAAAGTTAAGCACATAAAAATCAGTGGCGCGAACCGTGCCGGATATTTAGAATCGCGAGCCATGAAAACTGAGAATCCAACTGTACAATTAATCCCCATTTCTGAAGATGAAGCCGGTCAGCGCATCGACAACTTCCTGCTCAAAATCCTTAAGGGCGTGCCGAAGAGCATGATCTATCGCATCGTGCGTAAGGGTGAAGTCCGGGTTAATAAGAAAAGAATTAAGCCTGAATATAAGCTATTGGCCGGTGATGAAGTCCGTGTGCCACCTGTTCGTGTTGCTGAACGGGATGAAGCGCCTGTCTCCGCCAAGCTCGATAAAGTGGCCGCACTGACCGATTGCATATTATATGAAGACGATTACTTATTAATTCTGAATAAGCCTTCTGGCACCGCTGTTCACGGCGGGAGCGGTTTGAGCTTTGGTGTTATCGAAGGATTACGCGCGCTTCGTCCGGAAGCGCGTTTCCTGGAATTAGTTCATCGTCTTGACCGAGATACGTCAGGCGTGTTGCTCGTCGCCAAGAAGCGTTCTGCGTTACGTTCGTTGCACGAACAGTTGCGTGTGAAAAGCATGCAGAAAGATTATCTGGCATTAGTACGTGGCGAATGGCCGTCGCATTGCAAAGTCGTGCAGGCTCCTTTGCTTAAAAACATTTTGCAAAGCGGCGAGCGTGTTGTCCGGGTTAATGCAGAAGGCAAACCTTCTGAAACGCGTTTCAAAATTGAAGAGCGTTATGAGTTTGCGACATTGGTGAAAGCCAGCCCGGTCACTGGCAGAACGCACCAGATTCGTGTTCACGCCTTACATGCTGGCCATCCGATTGCTTTTGATGACCGATATGGTGAGCGTGATTTTGACGCAAAACTGACGGGCACAGGGTTGAACCGTTTATTCCTGCATGCAGCCGCCCTGCGATTCGAACATCCGAACACCGGTGAAACGATGCGCGTCGAAGCACCGATGGACGCTAAACTGCGCAACTGTTTAAAAATTCTGCGCAGCAAAAGCGCTTCACGCTAAAGTTTCTGCCCGTTATCACAAGGGGCGCACAGGTTGCGCCTCTTTTCATTCTTATTGACCTACAACAGCGGATTTACGCCGTGCGCGCGCAACAAATCCAGCAAGGCAATGAGCGGTAATCCTATCAATGTATTCGGGTCGCGCCCTGAGAGGCTGTTAAAAAGTGTGATGCCCAATCCCTCAGATTTAAAACTTCCGGCACAGTCGTAAGGCTGTTCACGATGCAAGTAACCAGAAATTTCCGCATCTGATAACTCCCGGAAGACGACATCGAATGTTTCGCACAGCGTTTGTGCCTGACGTTTATGGCTGTCGTAAAGGCTCAGGCCGGTATAAAAAGTGACAGTCCTGCCACTGGCTGCGCGTAACTGGCGGAAAGCATTTTCGAAGGTATGGGGCTTGCCGGTAATATGCCCCTCGATCACGCAGACCTGATCAGAGCCGATAATCAGGTGTTCCGGGTATTCATCGCCCAGTACTGAAGCTTTGGATTGCGCCAGACGTTTAACCAGTTCATCGGGTTTTTCACCCGCAACGGGTGTTTCATCAATGTTTGGCGATGCGCATGAAAATACGAGGCCGGTCTTGGCCAGAAGGGCTTTTCGGTACATCGAAGTCGAGGCCAAAAGTATTTTTTTCGAGAGTGTCTGCATAATTTTTTTTCACAAAGCGTAGCGTTATTCAATCGCACATTTTAAACTGTCGGCCGCTGTGGAAGCGAATATTGGTGAAAGGTGTTTTTTTAAGGCCTTTTTCTTTGACTCTATGTCGTTACAAAGTTAATATGCGCGCCCTATGCAAAAAGTAAAATTACCCCTGACCGTTGATGCGGTCCGCACAGCCCAGAAGCGTCTAGACTATACAGGTGTCTACACAGCAGAACAGGCGACGCGGGTTTCCCAATCAGTGGTTAGTGTGGATTCTGACATACAAACTTCTTTGTCGTTTGATATCGACAATCAGCGCCTGGCTGTGATTACCGGCCACTCCGATGTTGCTGTAACTCTGGAATGCCAGAGATGCGGTAAGACGTTTGAACATCAGGTTCACACAACGTATTGTTTTAGTCCTGTCCAAAACGATGAGCAGGCTGAGGCATTACCGGAAGCGTACGAGCCGATCGAAGTCGATGATTTTGGCGAAGTTGATTTGCTGGCAATGATTGAAGACGAAATTATTCTCTCTCTGCCTGTCGTTCCGGTACATGAATCTGAACACTGTGAAGTGTCCGACGCGGAAATGGTGTTTGGTAAACTGCCTGCAGAGGCGGAGAAACCAAATCCATTTGCCGTATTAGCGAGTTTAAAGAAAAGTAATTAAGGAGTAAGGTCCATGGCCGTACAACAGAATAAACCAACCCGTTCTAAACGTGGCATGCGTCGTTCACATGACGCTCTGACCACTTCCACTCTGTCTGTGGACAAGACTTCTGGTGAAACTCACCTGCGTCACCACATCACTGCCGACGGTTTCTACCGCGGTCGCAAGGTCATCGGCTGATAGTTGCCTGCAACTTATTCACGTGATAAGTGCTGGCAAGGCGATACCTTGACTCGTCTAACCGTCGCGTTAGATGTAATGGGCGGGGATTTCGGTCCTTCCGTCACAGTGCCTGCTTCATTGCAGGCACTGATTTCTAATTCTGAATTAGACCTTCTTCTGGTCGGTGATCCCGACGCAATCACACCTTTCCTAGCCAAAGCCGATCCTTCCTTAACAGAACGAATTCGGATAATCCCTGCCGAATCAGTGATAGCCAGTGACCTTCGCGCGTCGCAAGCTATACGGGCCAGTAAAGGAAGCTCAATGCGTGTGGCGTTGGAACTGATCAAAAGTGGTGACGCGCAGGCGTGCGTCAGTGCCGGGAATACCGGTGCGCTGATGGGATTAGCCAAACTGGTTGTAAAGCCTCTGGATGGCATTGAGCGCCCGGCGCTGATGAGCGTATTGCCCAATCAGCAGCGCAGTAAAACCGTGGTGCTGGATCTGGGGGCCAATGTTGAGTGTGACAGCACAATGCTGGTTCAGTTTGCCGTTATGGGTGCAGTAATGGCCGAACAGGTGGTGGGTATTACTCACCCCCGTGTTGCCTTACTGAATATCGGTGAAGAGGAAAGCAAAGGGCTGGATAACATCCGCGAAGCCGCTGCCATTTTAAAAAATACCGCTCTAATCAACTATATCGGCTATCTTGAAGGCAATGACCTTCTAACCGGTAAGACTGACGTGATGGTGTGTGACGGCTTTGTCGGTAACGTGACGCTCAAGACCATGGAAGGTGTAATAAGGATGTTTTTGTCACTGTTAAAATCCTCCGGAGAGGGCGGCAAGAAGGCCTGGTGGCTGAAATGGCTAGGTCGGATCGTACAGAAGAAATTGCTAAAGCGTTTTAGCCATCTCAACCCCGACCAGTATAATGGCGCATGTTTGTTAGGATTACGGGGCATCGTTATTAAAAGCCACGGCGGAGCAAACCAGCGTGCGTTTGCTGTTGCTATCGAACAGGCTGTGCAGGCGGTGCAGCGGCAGGTCCCTCAGCGGATAGCCGCGCGCCTTAAAGCTGTATTACCCAAGAGTGACTGATCGTACATGTATACAAAGATTCTCGGTACGGGGAGCTATTTACCCGTGCAAGTTCGGTCTAATGCCGACTTAGAAAAAATGGTGGATACCTCCGACGAGTGGATTGTCACCCGCACAGGTATTCGTGAACGCCGTATCGCTGCACCGGATGAGACTGTGGCCACAATGGGCCTGCACGCAGCAGAAAAAGCACTTGAAATGGCCGGCGTCAGCGCGAGCGACGTGGGTCTGATCATTGTTGCAACAACCTCATCTTCACATGCATTCCCGAGTTCAGCCTGCCAGGTGCAGAATATGCTGGGCATCAAGGATTCTGCAGCTTTCGATCTGGCCGCCGCTTGCGCAGGTTTCACCTATGCACTGAGTGTTGCCGATCAGTACATTAAAAACGGCGCCGTGAAATATGCGCTGGTGATCGGTTCTGACGTGTTGTCCCGTAAACTCGATCCTGAAGATCGCGGCACGGTGATCCTCTTTGGTGATGGCGCTGGCGCAGTATTGCTGGGTGCATCCGAAGAGCAGGGCATTATTTCCACGCACATGCATGCAGATGGCCATTACGGCAACCTGCTGACGCTGGCTTACCCAAGCCAGTCAGAGCCTGAAAAACCGGCTTACGTCACCATGGCGGGTAATGAGGTCTTCAAAGTGGCCGTGACTGAGCTGGCGCACATTGTCGATGAAACCCTGACGGCAAATAATCTCGACCGTTCCGAACTCGACTGGCTGGTTCCGCATCAGGCGAACCTGCGCATCA
This sequence comes from Rahnella sp. PCH160, assembly GCF_047784855.1. Taxonomy (NCBI): domain Bacteria; kingdom Pseudomonadati; phylum Pseudomonadota; class Gammaproteobacteria; order Enterobacterales; family Yersiniaceae; genus Rahnella; species Rahnella sp. PCH160. Next base: position 4,273,153 of record NZ_JBLOGT010000001.1, on the reverse strand, counting down.
TCACTGCGACAGCGAAAAAGCTGGGTATGGGGATGGATAAAGTCGTTGTCACCCTCGATCGTCACGGTAATACGTCAGCGGCTTCCGTGCCAGCTGCACTTGACGAAGCGGTGCGTGATGGCAGAATTCAGCGCGGGCAGTTAGTGCTGCTCGAAGCATTTGGCGGTGGCTTTACCTGGGGCTCGGCGCTGGTACGTTTTTGATTTAACAGGATGATAAAAATGAGAAAAATAGCAGTTGTTTTCCCTGGTCAGGGTTCTCAAACGCTCGGTATGCTGGCCGATTTAGCGACGGCTCATCCGATTGTTGAAGAAACATTTGCCGAAGCCTCTTCGGCGCTGGGGTATGACTTATGGCAGTTGGTGCAGCAGGGGCCAGCTGAAGAATTGAATAAAACCTGGCAGACACAGCCTGCTTTGCTGGCGGCATCTGTCGCTATCTGGCGTGTCTGGCAGCAGCAGAACGGCACTCAGCCTGTTCTGATGGCAGGCCACAGCCTGGGCGAGTATTCTGCGCTGGTTTGCGCGGGTGTGCTGGATTTCAAACAGGCCATTTCTCTGGTTGAACTGCGCGGCAAACTGATGCAGGAAGCGGTACCTGCAGGTACCGGGGCGATGTACGCCATTATCGGCCTGGACAACGATGCTATCGCTAAAGCGTGTGAAGAATCTGCGCAAGGCCAGGTCGTTTCACCGGTGAACTTTAACTCACCGGGTCAGGTTGTTATCGCCGGTAACAAAGAAGCCGTTGAGCGTGCCGGTGCTGCTTGTAAAGCCGCAGGTGCAAAACGTGCTCTGCCATTGCCTGTCAGCGTGCCGTCACACTGTGCATTAATGAAGCCAGCTGCCGATAAACTGGCCGTTGCGTTGGAAAATGTGATCTTCAGTGCGCCACAATATCCTGTCGTAAACAACGTAGACGTCAAAGTTGAAACGTCTGCGGATGCTATCCGCAGTGCGCTGGTTCGTCAGTTATACAGCCCGGTTCGCTGGACTGAATCTGTCGAATTCATGGCAGAACAGGGCGTAGAGCAGTTATTGGAAGTGGGGCCGGGTAAAGTTCTGACCGGTCTGACTAAACGTATTGTAGACACCCTGACGGCGGCCGCTGTGAACGATACGGCGAGCCTGACTGCGGCACTTGAGCAGTAATTAAGAGGATGAGTATGAGCTTCGAAGGCAAAATTGCACTGGTTACGGGGGCGAGCCGTGGCATTGGTCGCGCAATCGCTGAAAAGCTGGTTGCTGGCGGCGCAAAAGTGATCGGCACCGCGACCAGCGAAAAAGGTGCTGAAGCGATCGGCGAATATTTAGGCGAAAACGGCAAAGGTATTATGCTCAATGTGGTTGATTCTGCATCTATTGAGCAAGTATTGGCGACGATTCGAGCTGAATTTGGCGAAATTGATATTTTAGTTAATAATGCCGGCATTACCCGTGATAACCTTCTCATGCGTATGAAGGATGATGAGTGGCAGGATATCCTGGATACGAATCTGACTTCTGTGTTTCGGCTGTCAAAAGCTGTCATGCGGGCTATGATGAAGAAACGGTGTGGACGGATTATTACAATTGGTTCCGTTGTTGGCACCATGGGTAACGCAGGGCAGGCGAACTACGCGGCGGCTAAAGCTGGCTTGATTGGTTTTAGTAAGTCTTTGGCACGTGAGGTCGCTTCACGTGGCATTACTGTTAACGTCGTCGCTCCCGGCTTTATTGAGACGGATATGACAAGGGCGTTGACAGATGATCAACGCGCAGGCATTTTGTCATCAGTTCCAGCCAACCGGTTGGGCGATGCAAAAGAAATTGCCAGCGCCGTTGCTTTTTTAGCCTCTGACGAGGCCAGCTACATCACGGGTGAAACATTACATGTCAATGGCGGCATGTACATGATTTAAAAATTACGAAACTATTTGCGTTTTTTGCGGTAAAAACCGCAAAATAGAGCAAATTCGTGGTTTGACCAGCCTGGATTTAGTTGCATCTTTTTCAACATTTTATACACTACGAAAACCATCGCGAAAGCGAGTTTTGATAGGAAATTTAAGAGTATGAGCACTATCGAAGAACGCGTTAAGAAAATCATCGTTGAACAGCTGGGTGTTAAACAGGAAGAAGTAGTGAATGCTGCATCTTTCGTAGACGACCTTGGCGCTGATTCTCTCGACACCGTTGAGCTGGTTATGGCTCTGGAAGAAGAGTTTGATACCGAGATCCCTGACGAAGAAGCTGAAAAAATCACTACTGTTCAGGCAGCTATTGATTTTATTAACGCTAGCCAACAGTAAGCGTATAGGCTTTAAGTTTAGATAGTTAGGCGGTCATTTGACCGCCTAAGTTTTTTATATCCCACGGTACTACTATTTTTCCCTCCCTGGAGGACACACGTGTCTAAGCGTCGAGTTGTAGTGACTGGACTGGGCATGCTGTCTCCTGTCGGCAATACTGTAGAGTCCACTTGGAACGCTCTCCTTGCCGGTCAGAGCGGCATTAGCCTAATCGACCATTTTGATACTAGTGCCTATGCAACGCGTTTTGCGGGCTTAGTGAAAGGTTTTAACTGTGAAGACTTCATCCCACGCAAAGATGCACGCAAGATGGACGCCTTTATTCAGTATGGTATTACTGCCGGCATTCAAGCGATGCAAGACTCCGGGCTTGAAGTAAATGCTGAGAACGCGACGCGCATTGGTGCGGCGATTGGTTCCGGTATTGGCGGCCTTGGTCTGATTGAAGAAAACCATACCTCACTGGTTAACGGCGGACCTCGTAAAATTAGCCCTTTCTTCGTTCCCTCAACCATCGTTAACATGATTGCCGGTCATCTGAGCATTATGTTTGGGTTGCGCGGGCCGAGTATTTCTATTGCCACAGCCTGTACTTCTGGCGTGCACAATATTGGCCATGCCGCACGTATCATTGCTTATAACGATGCTGACGTCATGCTGGCCGGGGGCGCGGAAAAAGCCAGCACTCCGCTGGGTGTAGGTGGATTTGGCGCTGCACGTGCGCTTTCAACACGCAATGATAACCCCCAGGCGGCAAGCCGTCCGTGGGACAAAGATCGCGATGGTTTCGTGCTGGGCGATGGCGCTGGCATTATGGTGCTTGAAGAGTACGAACATGCCCGCAAACGCGGTGCGAAAATTTATGCTGAGATTGTGGGTTTTGGCATGAGCAGCGATGCTTTCCATATGACTTCACCGCCGGAAGATGGTGCGGGTGCGGCTCTGGCAATGGAAAATGCACTTCGTGATGCCGGTATTTCTGCTTCCCAAATTGGTTATATCAACGCGCACGGAACCTCTACTGCTGCCGGTGATAAAGCGGAAGCGCAGGCTGTTAAGTCTGTCTTCGGTGCGGATGCTAAGAAAGTGCTGGTCAGCTCGACCAAATCCATGACCGGCCATTTACTGGGCGCAGCAGGCGCAGTGGAATCTATCTTTACCTTGCTTGCTCTGCGTGATCAGGTCGTTCCACCTACCATCAATCTGGACAATCCCGATGAAGGTTGTGATTTGGACTTCGTGGCACATGAAGCGCGGCAGGTAAAAGATCTGAACTATTCACTGTGTAACTCGTTCGGTTTTGGTGGCACCAATGGTTCACTGGTTTTCCGAAAAATCTGAGTCAGGTAAACCTGCCCGTCTGCTAAAGGCCCGTTATTGGGCCTTTTTGCTGTCTGCATAAAAGGGCCAGTTTGCGCCAAACGGCAGTTCAACAAAATGCGTGTTCCAGCCCTCTGCGTGGCCCGGTACGATAAAGTAAGAATGCTCCACTTGATGCAACAGGCCTGCTCACGCAGGCTCTTCTGTCAGAGAATCTTAACGCCCGGAGGAAGTAACCATGTGGATTAACGGTGTGGCGCAATCTGCATTGCCGGCAGGAGACCGTTCGGTGCAATTTGGCGACGGCTGTTTTACGACCGCCAGAGTGAAGAACGGCGAAATCCAGTTTCTTGACGCTCATCTGCAACGCTTAGAACGTGCAACCTCTGCCTTGCGGATTGAGGGCGTGGACTGGCAGGCACTCGAGCGCGAAATGGTCCGGGCAGCGCAGCCTCAGCAAGAAGGTGTGGTGAAAACTATTCTGACGCGCGGGCAGGGCGGGCGAGGTTACAGTGCTGCCGGATGTAGCGGCCCAACCCGCATTGTATCAGTGTCAGATTATCCGACGCAGTATCACAACTGGCGTGAACGTGGCGTCAAGCTTGCGCTGAGCCCGGTGATGCTGAGTAAAAATCCCCTGCTGGCCGGAATCAAACATCTCAACCGCCTTGAGCAGGTGATGATCCGAATGCATCTTGACCAGACAGACGCCAATGAAGCGCTGGTGGTTGACACCTCGGGTTGCCTGGTGGAATGCTGTGCGGCCAATTTATTCTGGCGCAAAGGTCATCAGGTCTTTACACCGGATTTATCGCAGTCGGGTGTTAACGGGATTATGCGTCAGCATCTCATCCGGGTGATTGAATCCACGTCTTCCTGGGTTTTGCATCAGGTCAGTGAAACGCCTGCAACCTTATCGGATGCTGACGAAATCCTGATTTGTAATGCACTGATGCCCGTTTTACCCGTGGCGGAAGCCTGTGACCGTCATTATGCCGAGCGGCATTTGTACAATTTCCTGCGCCAGAGCTTTTAAAAAGTGAACAAACCATGACGAACAAAAAAACGAAATTTTTCGCCCTGATTGTCCTGATCCTGCTTGGGCTGGCGGCGTTGAGTTACCAGAAAGTGAAGCAGTTCGCCGATCGCCCGATCAATGTCAGCAGCGAAACCATTTTCACCCTGCCAGCCGGTACGGGGCGTGTGGCACTGGAAACGCTGCTCATTGATAAAAAACTGATTAAATCCAGCCACTGGTTCCCGTGGCTATTGCGCCTTGAGCCTGAGCTGAGCGAGTTCAAAGCCGGGACGTATCGTCTCGAGAAGGGAATGACCGTTCGTCAGATGCTGGAATTGCTGAAAAGCGGCAAAGAAGCTCAGTTCAGCATACGCTTTGTGGAAGGCTTTAAACTGAGCGACTGGATGAAAGTACTGGAGAAATCGGAATATCTGAAGCATGAGCTGGATGGCAAAAGTAGCGAAGAGATTGCTGCGGCATTAGGCATTACCGACACCAAAAACGCAGAAGGCTGGCTCTATCCCGATACTTATCATTACACCGCCGGTATGACCGACATTTCGTTACTCAAACGCGCCCATGTGCGGATGGAAAAAACCGTTGCCGATATCTGGAAAGGCCGTGCGGATTCGCTGCCATATAAAACGCCCGCCGATATGGTGACGATGGCGTCGATTATCGAAAAAGAAACCGCCGTAAAAGATGAACGCCCGGAAGTGGCTTCCGTGTTTATTAACCGTCTTCGTATCGGCATGCGTCTGCAAACTGACCCAACGGTCATTTATGGCATGGGCGAAAACTATACCGGCAATATCACCAAGAAAGATTTAGAAACGCCGACGCCTTACAATACCTATGTCATCACCGGTTTGCCGCCATCACCTATCGCGATGCCGAGCGAAGCTTCTCTACAGGCTGCGGCGCACCCCGCAAAAACGCCGTATCTTTATTTTGTCGCTGACGGCAAAGGCGGGCATACTTTCAGCACTAACCTTGTGAACCACAACAAGGCGGTTCGTGTGTATTTAGAGGCTCTGAAAAACAAGAATGAAAAGTAACTTCATTGTAATCGAAGGCCTTGAAGGGGCAGGGAAGACCACCGCTCATGACGTGGTTGTCAATGCGTTACGCCAGCATGGCGTGGACGAAATTGTGTTTACCCGTGAGCCGGGTGGGACGCCGCTGGCAGAAAAGCTGCGTGATTTGTTCAAACGCGGTGTTGACGGCGAAAAACCTACCGTAAAAGCGGAGGTGCTGATGCTTTATGCTGCCCGCGTCCAGTTGGTGGAAACCGTAATTTTGCCTGCCCTGGCGCGTGGTGCCTGGGTTGTGGGCGATCGTCATGATCTCTCGTCGCAGGCTTATCAGGGCGGCGGGCGTGGTATTGATGCGAAACTGATGAGTTCGTTGCGCGACACTGTGTTGGGCGATTTCCGTCCTGATCTCACACTGTATCTGGATCTGCCACCAGCCATTGGCCTTCAACGCGCCCGTGCGCGTGGCGAACTGGATCGTATCGAGCAGGAAGCGTTGCCATTCTTTGAGCGAACGCGTGCACGTTATCTCGAACTTGCCGCCGCCGACAGCCGGATTAAAACTATTGATGCGTCGCAGACCCTTGAACAGGTGAAAGCCTCAATCGAACTGACGTTGAAAAACTGGTTCGATGAACAAGCGGCAAAAGGCCAGATGTCATGAGCTGGTATCCGTGGCTCAGCGGCCCTTACCGCCAGTTAATCGGGCAATATGAGACCGGGCGTGGACACCATTCACTGCTGATGCATGTCGCGGCAGGGATGGGCGATGACGCACTGGTCTATGGCCTGAGCCGCTGGTTACTTTGCCAGCATAAAGACGGGGGGAAAAGCTGCGGTAAATGTCACAGTTGCCAGCTGATGATCGCCGGAAATCACCCTGACTGGCATACCTTGTTGCCTGAAAAAGGCAAGAACTCGCTGGGTATCGACCCGGTCCGCCAGCTCATTGAAACGCTGTACAATTATTCGCAGCAGGGTGGCGCGAAAGTGGTGTGGATCCCGCAGATGGAATTGCTGACGGAAGCCGCCGCTAACGCCTTGCTAAAAACGCTCGAAGAACCGCCTGCCGGCACATATTTCCTGTTGGGCTGCCGTGAACCTTCGGCGCTACTGGCGACTATCCGCAGCCGCTGTTTCTACTGGCATCTGCCGGTGCCCGAAGAAGCCTTGTCAGTCCAATGGATTAACCGCCAGCTTAACGCGGATCCGGTGGCGATTAAGACCGCATTGCGGCTCACCAACGGCGCGCCGTTGTCTGCGCTGGAACTTTTACAGCCGGAGCGCTGGAAACAACGTGTGGGGCTGTGTCAGCAGCTTTATACGCAATGTCAGCAGCAGGATATGCTCTCGCTACTGCCGCAATTGAATCATGACGACGCCGCTGACCGTTTGTACTGGTTGGCGACGCTGTTACTCGATGCCATCAAATGGCAGCAACAGGCCGGACATTTCATCATTAATCACGATCAACAGCCGCTGATTAGCCTGCTTGCCGGTGCGCAATCCAATGCTTCGCTGCAACAATCCGTCGCCGCCTGGATGCACTGCCGCCAGCAGTTACTCTCCATCGTGGGCGTGAATCGCGAACTGCTGCTGACCGAACAACTTCTGGAATGGGAGCAAATGCTGCGTGGCTCCGTTTCATCCTCATTTTTCAGTTCGCTACTGACGCGCTGAAACCGAATTATCATCAACAGACCGTAATGAGTTAATACTATGTTTTTAGTCGATTCCCACTGCCATCTCGACAGCCTTGATTATAACGAGCTGCACTCCGGCGTTGATAACGTGCTGGAAAAAGCCCGTGAGCGTGATGTGAAATTTATGCTGGCCGTCGCGACGACGTTGCCGGGATACGAGGCGATGGCGCAACTGATTGGCGACCGCCCTGAGGTGGCTTTTTCCTGTGGCGTGCATCCGCTGAATATTGAGGAAGGCTACGATTTTGCAGAGCTGCGCCGCCTGGCTGCCAGCCCGAAAGTGGTGGCGATGGGCGAAACGGGTCTGGATTATTTCTATCAGAAAGAAGCCCATCAGCTGAAATTACAGCAGGATTCTTTCCGCGAGCATATCCGCGTTGGCCGTGAGCTGAACAAACCGGTGATCGTCCATACCCGCGATGCCCGTCAGGACACGCTCGATATTCTGAAAGAAGAGAAAGCCGGTGAATGCGGTGGCGTTCTGCACTGTTTTACCGAGGATATCCCGACCGCAGAATTCCTGCTAGATCTCGGTTTCTATATCTCGTTTTCCGGCATTATGACTTTCCGAAATGCTGAAGCCTTACGCGAAGTAGCCCGTTATGTGCCGCTAGATCGCCTGCTGGTGGAAACCGATTCCCCGTATCTGGCACCGGTGCCGCATCGGGGTAAAGAAAATCAGCCCGCATACGTGCGCGATATTGCCGATTACATGGCTGTTTTGAAAGGCGTCACCGTCGCACAGCTTGCCGAAGCGACGACAGCAAACTTTTCACGATTATTTCACATCGATGCATCCTCTCTGACCTAAGCTTTCGCTTAGTCATATATTCTGGATTTATTTTTCATCTCGTAATTAATCACCTTAATGAGGTATCTTGGCACCGTTTTTAACGGTGTCAGGGGAGCGATTTTCAGATTTTGTGTGGGTAAGTGCGGGTTTTTAATACGGTCTCACTGCATTTTTCAGAAAAACGTGACTGCCATCAAACATTAACAAAGGGAATTATTTTACCCTGCGTAAAAATTAAAAGGGGTGCTTAGACACCCGACAGCAAAAGGCTCTCAGAGCCTTTGCAAAGCGGTTCACTACACAGCGAAATCGCATGAAGTATCAAAAAACATCATTACTCAGGAGCACACTCAATTATGTTTAAGAACGCGTTTGCAAACCTTCAAAAGGTCGGTAAATCGCTAATGCTGCCAGTATCCGTACTCCCAATCGCAGGTATCCTGCTGGGCGTCGGTTCTGCAAACTTTAGCTGGCTGCCAATGATCGTTTCCCATGTTATGGCCGAAGCCGGTGGTTCAGTCTTCGCTAACATGCCTCTGATTTTCGCTATCGGTGTGGCGTTAGGCTTCACCAATAACGACGGTGTTTCTGCACTGGCCTCCGTAGTTGCTTACGGCATCATGGTGAAAACCATGGCGGTTGTTGCACCTCTGGTTCTGCATTTGCCTGCTGAAGAAATCGCAGCTAAGCACCTGGCGGATACCGGCGTACTCGGCGGTATTATCTCCGGTGCGATTGCGGCCTACATGTTCAACCGTTTCTATCGCATCCGGCTGCCAGAGTATCTGGGCTTCTTTGCGGGTAAACGTTTTGTTCCGATCATTTCTGGTCTGGCTGCCATCATCCTGGGTGTGGTTCTGTCCTTTATCTGGCCTCCAATCGGTACAGGTATCCAAACCTTCTCTCAATGGGCTGCTTACCAGAACCCGGTAGTCGCGTTCGGTATCTACGGTGTGGTTGAACGTGCGCTGGTGCCGTTTGGTCTGCACCACATCTGGAACGTTCCATTCCAGATGCAAATCGGTGAGTACGTTAACTCTGCCGGTCAGGTCTTCCACGGCGATATCCCACGTTACATGGCCGGTGACCCAACTGCAGGTAAACTGTCAGGTGGCTTCCTGTTCAAAATGTACGGTCTGCCAGCAGCTGCTGTGGCTATCTGGCACTCAGCGAAACCTGAAAACCGTGCAAAAGTCGGCGGCATCATGATCTCCGCTGCACTGACTGCGTTCCTGACCGGTATCACCGAGCCAATCGAATTCTCCTTCATGTTCGTGGCACCGATTCTGTATGTGATCCACGCGATTCTGGCCGGTCTGGCATTCCCAATCTGTATCCTGTTGGGTATGCGTGACGGTACCAGCTTCTCTCACGGTCTGATTGACTTCATCGTACTGAGCGGTAACAGCAGCAAAATCTGGCTGTTCCCTATCGTGGGTGCGGTGTATGCGGTGATTTACTACAGCATCTTCCGTTTCCTGATTGCTAAACTGGATCTGAAAACGCCTGGTCGTGAAGACACAACCAGCGAAACCACAACTCAGGGTGGTTCTGAAATGTCCGCTTCTCTGGTTCAGGCTTTCGGCGGTAAAGACAACATCACTAACCTCGATGCTTGTATCACCCGTCTGCGCGTCAGCGTAGCCGACGTATCCAAAGTGGATCAGGCTGGCCTGAAAAAACTGGGTGCGGCAGGTGTGGTCGTGGCAGGTTCTGGTGTTCAGGCAATCTTCGGCACCAAGTCCGATAACCTGAAAACCGACATGGACGAGTACATGCGTAGCCATTAATGGTGAGCACGGTCTGGTTCTGAAAGAGGAGGCTTCGGCCTCCTTTTTTCATGCCTGCGGTTTGAGGATAAAGACAGCGCCGCCGTCGGGTGGCGTTTTCTGCGTCAATTAAGCATCAAAAAGCGTAATCAGGTTGAAAGGAATGGAAATTCTAACCCATACTGCGTACAACGCTTTTTACTTTATTAAGGACAGTTAAGATGGCCGAAGAGACAATTTTCAGCAAAATTATTCGCCGTGAAATCCCTGCCGATGTGGTTTACCAGGATGAATTAGTCACGGCGTTCCGCGATATTTCTCCACAGGCGCCAAGCCATATCCTGATTATCCCGAATGTCCTGATCCCAACGATGAACGATGTCGATGCCAGTCACGAGGCCGCTCTCGGGCGCATGATGACCGTGGCGGCGAAAATCGCCGAACAGGAAGGGATCGCAGAAAGCGGCTACCGTTTGATCGTCAACTGCAACCGCGACGCAGGGCAGGAGGTTTACCATATCCACATGCATCTGGTTGGTGGCCGTGCTCTGGGGCCATTGCTGTCACACCAATAAGGATAAACATGCGTGTATTGATGGCGTTATTGCCGGTGGTTTTGCTGATGGGCTGTAGCAGCAAACCGGGTATTGCACTGAATAACCAGCAGCGCGTGGTGATGGAATCTCCCGTCCTGACAGCGGGAATTATTCCAGGTTCGCCATCAGTGTCGGATTCCGGCGGGCAGAAAAAAGCTACCAGCACACTGGATAACAACCAGCCACATCCTGTGACCTTACATTACCGTTTCTACTGGTACGATAAACAGGGGCTGGATTTACTCCCGGTCGCTGAATCGCGGACGGTGACGATTCCGGCAAACAGCCGCGTAACCATCAGTTCGCAAAACGGTAATCTTGATGCGTACAGCGTGCGTGTTTACCTTTATCTCTAATTTTTTGTACGGAGAAGGTTGATGAAAAAGTATTTCCTCATTGTGGCGATGGCCGCACTGATCCTGGGCGGTTGTACTTTGCCAAACCAGCAACAAACGCAGCCGCAGCAGCCTGAACAACCTCAGCAGCCGCAACAACCGCTGCCACCGGTTAATCCACCGGTTCCGGAGCAGCCACAAATTCAGCCAGTTCCGCAGCCTCCTAAACTGGCCAGCGTTGACTGGACGGCCACTGTTGAGCCGTTGCTGGCAAAAATGCTTAAAGCGAATGGCGTGCAGGCCGGCAGCGTTCTGCTGGTGGATGGCGTGAAGAACAGTACCAACGGTTCACTGCAAACGTCCAAAGCCACTGATGCCCTGCGCAGCGCGCTGGCCAATAACACCACGTTCCAGGTAGTGCCTGCCGATCAGCTGGCGTCAGCCAAGCAGTCTCTCGGGTTATCGCCGGATGACAGCCTGGCGTCCGTCAGCAAAGCCATCGGTCTGGCCAATATCGTGAAAGCGCAGTATGTGCTTTACAGCACGGTGAGCGGAGACGTGAAAGCGCCGACAATGTCGATGCGTTTGCTGACTGCGCCGAGTGGTGAAATTGTCTGGTCAGGTCGCGGTGCGGTCCAAAATTAAGGCTGAACTCAGTCCTGAAAATCAGTTACAGCAACTGATTGAGCAACACTATCCGGCAGTGAAAACTGCCGGTTTTCATTTATCTCCGGTGGCCGGTTTGACAGGTGAAAGCTGGAAAATTGTTTCTCCGGCGGGCAATATGCTGGCGCGCCATCAGTCCCGAGAACGTCGACATTCCGGTGTGGAAAGGCAACGCGAACATGCCATTTTGCGGCATATTGAGCGGCAGAGTTTGGGCCCTTGTGTCAGACTCAGTTCACCGCCGTGGCTGCTGGTGGAATGGATAGCAGGCACACCGCTCAGTAATGCGGCCTTTGTTTCCGCTGTGGGGCAGAAAGCCCTAAGCCAGAGTCTGGCGAGATTGCATCTGCTTAAGCCTTCGGGTTATCCGCTGGATTTGCGCCGTCAGTTTACCCGTTACTGGCAGCATGTCGACCGGCGCAGGCTGACGCCGTGCTGGCTGGCGTTACACCAGAAAATGATGCGACGGAAATTACCCGTGCCGCTGAAAATGGCACTTCTTCATATGGATATCCACGCGGGAAACCTGTTGGAAACGGAGACGGGTTTGCGGATCATTGACTGGGAATACGCCGCCGACGGCGATACGGCGCTGGAAATCGCCGCGCTTGTTCGTGGGAACGGTTTGGACCCGCACCATCAGGACACATTTATTCGCGAATATGCAAAAGCGGGCGGTTATCAGGATCTCTCCCTTTTCCGGCAACAGGTTAAACGCTGGTTGCCGTGGGTGGATTATCTGATGCTGCTGTGGTTTGAAGTCCGCTGGGCGCAGACCGCTGATAAGAAATACAGTGAATGGGCGCAGCCGCTGCGGGTCAGGCTGTTTGGCTGCGTCCATGATGAACATGTGAAAACTTAAAAGGAGCGCCATTTTGCTGGGACCTGTAATGCTGGATGTGGCTGGCTACGAGCTGGATGCCGAAGAACGTGAAATTTTGCAGCACCCGCTGGTTGGCGGGCTGATTCTCTTTACCCGAAACTACCATGACGTTGACCAGTTACATGAACTGATCCGTCAGATCCGCGCCGCATCGCACGATCGTCTGGTGCTGGCCGTTGATCAGGAAGGCGGTCGCGTGCAGCGTTTCCGCGAAGGTTTCACCCGTCTGCCCGCCGCCCAGTCTTTCGCCGCGCTCAATGATACACACGAAGCCGGGCGTCTGGCGCAGGAATCCGGCTGGCTGATGGCGTCAGAAATGATTGCGATGGATATCGACATCAGCTTCGCGCCGGTGCTGGATATCGGCCATATCAGTGCGGCTATCGGCGAACGTTCTTTCCACGCCGAACCGCAGAAAGCGCTCGACATGGCGGAGCAATATATTCTCGGTATGCATTCGGCGGGCATGAAAACCACCGGTAAGCATTTCCCGGGTCACGGCGCAGTCACTGCGGATTCCCACAAAGAAACCCCGCGCGATGACCGTCCGCTGAACGTGATCCGTGAGAACGACATGGCCATCTTCCGCGAGCTGAATGCGCGTAAATTGCTGGATGCCGTGATGCCCGCGCACGTGATTTATACTCAGGTTGACCCGCGCCCGGCCAGCGGTTCGCCGTACTGGTTGCAGGAAGTTCTGCGTAAAGAGCTGAATTTCGACGGCGTGATCTTCTCCGACGATTTATCGATGGAAGGCGCGGCGATTATGGGCAGCTATGCAGAACGTGGGCAGGCTTCTCTGGATGCCGGATGCGACATGATTCTGGTGTGTAATCACCGCGAAGGTGCCGTCAGCGTGCTGGATAACCTGTCGCCGGTCAAAGCTGAGCGTGTTGCACAGTTGTATCATCGTGGGCTGTACAGTGGAAAACAGGCCCGTCAGGACCTGATGAATTCGAGCCGCTGGAAACAGGCAAACCGTGAATTAACGACGCTTGATGCCCGCTGGCAGGAGCACAAACAGGTGACCCGTTAACATTTTTCAGTGGGTCTTAGGGTGTCAACGCACATTCAGGATGAGGTAAACGATGATTATTTATTTACATGGTTTCGATTCAACCAGTCCCGGTAACCACGAGAAAGTGCTGCAACTCCAGTTTATTGACCCGGACGTGCGCTTTATCAGTTACAGCACGCTGCACCCACGTCATGACATGCAACATTTGCTGAAAGAAGTCGATAAAGTGCTGCATGAAACCGCCGACAAATTGCCGCTGATTTGCGGGGTAGGGTTGGGCGGATTCTGGGCTGAACGGATCGGTTTCCTGTGCGGTATCCGTCAGGTGATGTTTAACCCGAACCTTTCGCCGCAGGAAAATATGGCCGGGAAAATTGACCGTCCGGAAGAGTACGAAGATATCGCCACCAAATGCATCAGTGATTTTCGCGAGAAGAACCGCGACCGTTGTCTGGTCATTTTATCCCGAGAAGATGGCGTCCTCGACAGCGGCAAAACGGCGGAGAAGTTGCACCATTATTATCCGATTGAATGGGACGAAAGCCAGACCCATAAATTCAAGGATATCTCGACCCATCTGCAACGTATCAAAGCCTTTAAAAATATCATTTGATTAACATTTATCGCTGAAAACCACTGCCACCGTGCGGTGGTTTTTTTATGCCTGAATCCGCGTGAAAAACAATTTTTCCCTCACCCCGACCTCTAACTGCCTGATTTAAAGAAGTCAAAATGGATGCCATTTAACTAAGTGAAATTTACCAAATGAATTTAAATTGACCTACATCAATTTTGGTATGACCAAATCACCACGCATGATATCCTCCGTCAAAGATACCGATTTAACTTAAGCAACCCTATGTAATATAAGGATAATATTTTTACTCTTATATAACAATTGGTTCACATTTGAGGGGGTCATTTTGACATCACCAATGAAGAAAATTGTGATTATCGGCGGTGGCGCCGGCGGTTTGGAACTGGCTACCAGCCTGGGCCATAAACTTGGCCGCAAGAAAAAAGCGGAGATCATTCTCGTCGATCGCAACCACAGCCATTTGTGGAAACCGCTGTTGCACGAAGTGGCAACTGGCAGCCTGGATGACGGCGTGGACGCGCTGAGCTATCTGGCACATGCGCGCAACCACGGTTTTACTTTCCAGATTGGTTCGCTGACCGATATCGATCGCGAAAATCAGACCATCAAACTCGCTGAAATCTGTGATGAAAGCGGCGACATTCTAGTGCCGGTTCGTGATATCGCTTACGACACACTGGTCATGGCGCTGGGCAGTACATCGAACGACTTTGGTACGCCGGGCGTGAAAGATAACTGTATTTTCCTGGACAATCCGCATCAGGCACACCGTTTCCATAACGAAATGCTGAACCTGTTCCTCAAATTCTCTGCCAGCGCTGACAAACAGAAGAAAGTGAATATTGCGATTGTCGGGGGCGGTGCCACCGGCGTTGAGTTGTCTGCCGAGTTGCATAATGCGGTGAAACAGCTGCACAGCTACGGTTTTAAAGGGCTGGACAGCGATGCGCTGAATGTCACGCTGGTGGAAGCCGGTGAGCGCATTCTGCCTGCATTGCCTCCGCGCATTTCCGGTGCAGCGCATCAGGAACTGACCAAACTGGGCGTGCGCGTTCTGACGCAAACAATGGTCACCAGTGCGGATAAAAACGGCCTGAACACCAAGTCTGGTGAATTCATCGATGCTGACCTGATGGTCTGGGCGGCGGGGATTAAAGCGCCTGATTTCATGAAAGACATTGCGGGTCTGGAAACTAACCGCATCAACCAGTTAGTGGTCGAGCCTACGCTGCAAACCACGCGTGATCCCAACATTTATGCGATCGGCGACTGCGCATCCTGCCCGCAGCCTTCGGGTGGTTTTGTGCCGCCGCGCGCGCAGTCTGCACACCAGATGGCGTCCCGCTGCTTCGCAAACATCATGGCACAGCGGAACGGCCAGAGTCTGAAACCGTACGTCTATAAAGACCACGGTTCACTGGTTTCTCTGTCGCGCTTTAGCACCGTTGGCAGCCTGATGGGTAACCTGATGCGTGGCTCGATGATGATTGAAGGGCGTATGGCACGTCTGGTTTATGTTTCCCTGTACCGCATGCACCAGATTGCGCTGCACGGTTACATTAAAACCGGCCTGATGATGCTGGTCGGCGGGATCAACCGCGTGATCCGTCCGCGTCTGAAACTGCACTGATTCTGAACCGCCGGTTTTTTTCAGAACTGGCTGAATCGTTTCATGCCTAAAAGCCTGTTTTTGACAGGCTTTTTCTTTTTACACTGTTTTTATTTTTTCGCAACAGCCTCACGTGAAGTATAAGAGTCCGCTGTTTTAATGTTGTCAGCTAAGAATTCTCTGAAACACCCAGTTCCACCTGCCATTCCTCTCACTTACAGAGTTCGTCTTATTGTTCGCTTACGTTTCCTTGTGCAAACTTGACTCTAAGTTTACAGACGGCGATTCACGCACGCCGGTCCTCAGATGTGTTGCAGTCCGCTGAGGCGCCCCGGAATCGGGGTAATTGCGTGGTAACATTTTCGGAGGAAGTCCTGTGAACAAGTCAATGTTAGCTGGGGTCGGTATCGGAGTGGCTGCGGCGCTGGGCATTGCTGGCGTTGCGAGCATGAACGTCTTTTCATCGGGTCCGCAGTACGCGCAGGTTGTCAGCGCGACGCCCATCAAAGAGACCACCAAAACCCCGCGTCAGGAATGCCGTGATGTGACGGTCACTCACCGTCGCCCTGTGCAGGATGAACATCAGCTTACCGGTTCCGTACTGGGTGCTGTTGCTGGTGGCGTACTGGGACATCAGTTCGGCGGTGGTCGCGGACGTGATGTCGCCACGGTCGCCGGTGCGCTGGGTGGCGGTTACGCGGGTAACCGCGTCCAGAGCAGCATGCAGGAAAATGATACGTACACGACTCAGCAGCAGCGCTGTAAAACCGTGTACGACAAATCGGACAAAACGCTCGGGTATGATGTGACCTACAAAATAGGCGATCAGCAAGGGAAAGTTCGTATGGACCACGATCCGGGCACTCAAATTCCGCTGGATAAAAGCGGTCAATTGCAGCTTACCCGTTCGTAATTTCCTGGTAAGCCTGACAAAAAGCAGCCAGAGGTTTTCCTCAGGCTGCTTTTTTTGTGCACCGAAATCAGCCACTGGCTTAGGTAGTGGCATTTTCCTGCGCGATTCCGTTTTTATGTTTCACCATATCGGCCAGTGCGATTTCAGCCGAGGTTTCTGTAAGTATCTGATCAATCCATCCCAGCGGGTTATGCACATATCCGTAAGGGTTCAACCCGCCCACTAACCCTATCGGATCCGGACTCAGGTATTGCCCCGTTTCACTATCATAGTAACGGTGCCGGTTGTAATGCAACCCGGATTCTTCATCGGCGTACTGCCCGGCAAAACGCAGGTTGCAGGTCGGGCCGTCATCATTTGCTGCCAGGCGGTAGCGGGTTTCTTTACCCCACGTACTTAGTCTGCTTGCCCATGCAACATCGCCTTTTTCGGTCAACAGCTCGCGTGGCGTGCCCATGTGGTCGCTGACGACATAATGCAGCTGACCTTTTTCACGGCGTGCGAGAGGCGTTAATGCCCCCCGGTTCATACAGCCAGTGAATGCTTTCTTCATAAGCCGGGGAGCCGTCGGCGTAAACCGGCGTTTCTTCGATAAGCTGGTCGCCGCTCCATAAATAGTCGTAGCCTGATGGTTTTTTGTGATTGCCACCTTCACGACGTTTACTGATGCGTCTTCCGAAAGCATCGTAGGCGTACTGCCAGCGTTCACCTTCGGGCGTAATAAGCCCGCGTATCTGGTTCTGAGCATCCCAGCGGTAGCGCCAGACCTGCGGGCGGAAGCCGGGTATTTCTGTCTTTTTCTCCTCCAGCCGTCCGGCGGTATCGTAGCGGTATTCGCCATTTCCCCGCCGTACCACCCGTCCTGCGTGTTGCACCTGACTGACCCGTTCCCTGACGTTGTTGCGCATCGGTACGCGCAATAGCAATCAGTTGCCCCCCCTGCCAGCCAAGCTCAACGCGGTAACCGTCGCTGTGTTTCAGCGCAATCAGACGGTCGTTCTGATAAACAAAGTCGATATGGTTACCGGCACGGTCGCGCAGGGAAGTCAGCCGGCGGTGTGAGCCGGATTGCGCGTCAAAGCACAGCGTTTGCTGGGTATGATGATTGAAGATATAAAGCGTGCCGCGGCGGCTGCCGTGTAAATGAAGGTGTGCCTGATGCAGGTTAATCCCGTCCACGTTGTCTTTATCAGCGGCGGAATAGTAGCTGAGGGTGGAACCTTCCTCTGTGGTGAAATGGATTTCATGGTCATCAAGCCGTAAAGACTGCGACCAGTTATCGGCCCATTTATGGCCGAAAATACCTGATGCCGTGGAACGGGAACGGTAGGTGCGGTTGAGCGTCAGCGGCAGCGTACCGGGCAGGTCGATGACTTGCAGGTTTTGCAGGAAATCGCCGGTCGCGATGTCAACGGGATCACCTTTTACGCTGCAGGTGCCGCCGAAGTTGCCTTCTTTATTATCGGAAACAGTTGGCTCGCCATGCTTGCGGGTGGACGCTTTACCGTTGCCTTCGCTGCGGAATTTGACTTTTCCGCCGCCTCCCAAATTAGCAGGCCGTGGAGGATAGGAGTTGGCGGAAGGCATTGAATCTTCCCTGGGTATGATTGAACCTTTTCCCTGCTGCTTCTTTTGCTTTTCAGTGATTGCACCACCGATAACGATGCCAGCAGCCATGAAAACATACTGGTTCTCCATCGCCGTACGAAATCCACGCAACGCATCCGGGCCCGCTGATCCGGCAATGACTTCGTACGATTCAGGGCTACCATTTCGTATAGCACCGGCAGCCAGAAATGCGCCATACTACGCACTGTCGGGCAGTTTCCCGTCAGGTTCATTTTCTTCACCGGTTTCAGGGCTGGCAGCTGAGCTGATTTCCGTCAAAGAAATATTCATCTCCGGCGGCGTTATTAATTATGATGCTGATATTTTGTTTTAATACGGGGGAACAGTTATCTGCACAGGCACTCCCGGAAATAATGATATCGCAGGAGGGTTTATACGGAGTAAGATCGCTTTCCTGAATAACCGATGACGAGTTTACCGCAGCCAGATACTCATCTTGAACGTTGAGTGCAACGGTATCATCGTCGCGGACCCTGACGCGGTAACCTCCGCTTTCATCGGGTTCCAGCCGGTATCCCACTTTCATTACGATCACATCATTTTCATTATCTTCCCGATCGCGCATCTTGAACTGCATCGCCGCAAAGGGCGTAAGATTTCGGAATTCCATTTTAAAAACATCCTTATGTTCGCCTTGTTTAATACCGTGTTTTATTAACCTTGCATTTACCGAAAAGGATATTAAGTTATTTTAATAATTTCACGAATCTGAATAAAAGAATTTGATATTAATTATTGAATTGGATTTTTTATAGATCGCAGGCGCTATAGACGGGTTGGGTTATATTTGCTTTGTGAATGCAATAGGGTGTTTTTAAATGAAAATGGAGACTGATGGCTCATTATTAATTTAATGAGTTATCAATCTCCATTCAGGAAACGATGTAAATCAAACCGTCAGATCAGATGCTCCGCAAATTCTCCGAGCATGTCGCCGACAAACTTCAGGCGTTTTGGCCGGTCGGTGAGATCGAGCATAAACTTCAGTTTGGTCGGGCCGTCAAGGCGATAAACCTGCGGCTGCTTTTGCAGCAAACCAATAAGGAAGCCCGGATCCACACGGTTTTTGTCGCCAAATTCAATGAATCCGCCGCGCTCGTTGCCTTCAATCCGTTTGATGCCCAGCGTTTTCGCGTTCAGGCGCAGCACGGCAATCTGCAACAGATTACGCGCAGCGTCCGGCAGCGCACCGAACCGGTCGATCAGCTCGACACGCAGTTCATCCAGTTCACCTTCGGTTTTCGCGCTGGCGATACGTTTGTACAGCGACAGACGCGTGTTGACGTCAGGAATAAAATCTTCCGGCAACAGCGCAGGCATGCGCATTTCAACTTCAGTCTGGCTGGTGGTCAGGTCTTCCAGCGACGGCTCGCGGCCTTCTTTCAGCGCTTCGACGGCGTTTTCGAGCAGTTCCATATACAGCGAGAAACCGATACTGGTCATCTGCCCGCTCTGGCCTTCGCCGAGCAGTTCACCGGCACCCCGGATTTCAAGGTCGTGGGTCGCCAGCGCAAAACCGGCACCCAAATCCTCGAGTGATGCGATGGCTTCCAGACGTTTATGCGCATCCGCTGACATCGCTTTTGGCGGCGGCGTCAGCAGATAAGCATACGCCTGATGATGCGAACGCCCGACGCGTCCACGCAGCTGATGCAACTGCGCCAGCCCGAAGTGGTCCGCGCGCTCAATAATGATGGTGTTCGCCGTCGGAATATCGATCCCGGTTTCAATGATGGTGGTACACACCAGCACATTAAAACGCTGATGGTGGAAATCATTCATCACGCGTTCGAGGTCGCGTTCGCGCATCTGGCCGTGGCCGATGGCAATACGCGCCTCGGGCACCAGTTCCGCCAGACGCTGCGTGGCTTTCTCGATATTTTCGACGTCGTTGAATAAGTAGTAAACCTGCCCGCCGCGCAGAATTTCACGCAGGATAGCCTCGCGGATCACCAGACTGTCGTACTCGCGCACAAAGGTTTTGACCGCCATCCGGCGCGCCGGTGGCGTGGCGATAATCGACAAATCGCGCATGCCGCTCATTGCCATATTCAGTGTGCGCGGAATCGGTGTGGCGGTAAGGGTCAGAATATCGACGTCCGCGCGCATCGCTTTGATACGTTCTTTATGACGCACGCCAAAGCGGTGTTCTTCATCGACAATCAGCAGGCCGAGATCTTTCCAGCGCAAATCGGTTTGCAGCAATTTATGCGTACCGATAATGATGTCGACTTTGCCTTCTACGGCATCGGCCAGCACCACATTTTGTTCCTTGGCGCTGCGGAAACGGGACATCATTTCAATGCGCACCGGCCAGCTGGCGAAGCGGTCACGGAAATTATCGAAATGTTGTTGCGCCAGCAGCGTGGTTGGCACCAGAACCGCGACCTGTTTATTGTTGGAGACCGCGAGAAACGCCGCGCGCATCGCCACTTCGGTTTTGCCAAAGCCCACATCGCCGCACACCAGACGATCCATCGCCAGCGGCTGCGTCATATCTGTGAGAACGGCGTTAATGGCCTGTGCCTGATCAGGCGTGGTTTCAAACGGAAACGCCTGGCAGAAGAGCTGGTACTGCTCTTTATCATGTTTGAACGCAAAACCGGTTTTGGCTTCACGCTGGGCGTAGATATCCAGCAGCTCGGCCGCCACGTCGCGCACTTTCTCGGCGGCTTTTTGACGGGCTTTCGACCAGGCTTCACCGCCGAGTTTATGCAGCGGTGCACTTTCATCCGCGCCCCCGGCATAACGGCTGATCAGATGCAGGGACGACACCGGCACGTAAAGTTTGTCTTCACCCGCATAAGTCAGAATCAGGTATTCGGCGGTAATCCCGCCTGTTTCCAGCGTGGTCAGGCCAAGATAACGGCCCACGCCGTGCTCAACGTGAACCACCGGCTGACCGGGGCGCAGTTCTGCAAGGTTGCGGATCAGCGTGTCGGTGTTAATCGAGCGACGGGTGTCCTGACGACGACGCGCCACGCGCTCACCGAGCAGGTCACTTTCACAAATCAGCGCCAGTTGCTTATCGGTATCCAGAAAACCGCGTTCACAGGCACCGATCATGATGTAGCGACCGGCGGTTTCAGCTTCTTCAATGCGGGTAATCAGCGTCGGCATCAGTTTGATGCGCGCCAGCAAATCTTGCAGTGTTTCGCGGCGGCCTTCACTTTCCACCGAGAACACCAGGCTGCCTGCAAATGATTCGTTGAACCGGCGCAGGTTATCCATCGGCGCTTTGTTTTGCGGCTGAACGGATAAGTCCGGCAGTTTTTCGTAGCTCAGATTAGTATTGGCGGCTTTCTTCGGCAGTGAATCCGTGCGCAGCTGAACGCGCGGCCAGGCTTTCAGTTCGGCGTGCAGCGCATCGACGCGCAACCAGAGATTTTCCGGCTCGAGCAGCGGACGCATCGGATCCACGCGGCGGCTTTCGTAACGCAGGCAGGTATCCTGCCAGAAACGTTCTGCTGCGGCTTCCAGATCGCCGGTATTCAGCACCAGCGTGTTTTCCGGCAAATAGCTGAAAAGCGTAGTCAGCGGCTGGCTGAAAAACAGCGGCTGCCAGTATTCGATACCGGCGGGGAAGGTGCCTTTGCTGACCTGCTGGTAAACGTGTTCGGCGTCGCGTCGCACTTCAAACTTCTCGCGCCACTGGCTGCGGAACAGTTCGATGGCATTTTTGTCGGTCGGGAATTCGTGCGCGGGCAGCAGATTAATGTGGTCGACTTCGGTCAGCGTACGCTGCGTGTCCACGTCAAAAATGCGCAGGCTGTCGATTTCATCGTCGAAGAAATCTATGCGGTACGGCTCTTCGCTACCCATCGGGTATAAATCGAGGAGGGCACCACGGGTGGCAAATTCACCGTGTTCCATCACCTGATCGACGCTGCGGTAACCCGCCTGTTCCAGCTGAGACCGCAGTTTGTCGCGTGAAAGCTGCTGGCCTTTTTTCATCACCAGCGCATGGCCGTGCAGGAATTCATGCGGACAAACGCGTTGCATCAGCGTATTCACCGGCAGAATAATAATGCCACGTTCCATGGTCGGAAGCTGATACAAGCTGGAAAGACGCGACGAAATAATTTCCTGATGCGGCGAGAAACTGTCGTAAGGCAGCGTTTCCCAGTCGGAAATACTCAGAACCTTATGATCAGTAAATTGTTGAATTTCATCGCGCAGGCGCAGGGCGTTTTGCATATCCGGTGCAATCAGCAGGACCGGACCGGTGTGGCGTTCGCTGATTTGGGCGCATTCAAGCGCGCAGGCGGAGCCTGTAAGCTGCCCTAACTGGCGGGTATCGCCCGGGCGTTCAGGCAGCGAATAACGATAATCTTGAGACATAGGCTGTTTTGCGTTCTCGTTTTTGGCGGCTGTCGGAGGCCAATTAGCAGACCGTATCTTGCTTTGCAGAGGTAATCGGGGTCAACCCGTTGTCTGTATAAAAGGGTCAACGGCGTCACAAACTTAAACCGATTACTTTGGGTTAGTGGTTCCATAAAGCGGTGCTAGCCTTTATTATCCTTGATCACTTTAGTCTGCGCCATGCACTTATTTGCGGCCAAGCACTTAAAACGGAAGTCATGTATCAACCTGTCGCGTTATTTATAGGCCTGCGCTACATGCGCGGGCGTGCTTCGGACCGCTTTGGGCGGTTTGTCTCCTGGTTATCCACCATAGGCATCACTCTCGGGGTGATGGCGCTGGTGACCGTCTTGTCAGTGATGAACGGTTTTGAGAAGGATCTGGAAGGTAACATTCTGGGCCTGATGCCTCAGGCGCTGATCACCGCCCCGAACGGTTCCCTCGACCCACAGAAAATCACGCACGATCAGGTTTCCGCGCTGAAAAGCGTGAATCGCGCTGTGCCGCTGACCACGGGTGACGTGGTGCTGCAAAGCCCCGGCAACGTGGCGGTGGGCGTTATGCTCGGCGTCGATCCTGATCAGAAAGATCCGCTGGCGAAATACCTGATTGGTGTCGCCCAGCAGGAACTGCAACCGGGCAAATACAACATCATTCTCGGCGACCAGCTGGCACAACAGCTTAAAGTCCGCCGTGGAGACCAACTGCGTCTGATGGTGACCAGCGTCAGCCAGTTCACGCCGGTCGGGCGCGTGCCAAGTCAGCGCCTGTTTACCGTGATCGGGACATTCTCCGCCAACAGCGAAGTCGATGGTTACCAGATGCTGGTGAACATTCAGGACGCGTCGCGCCTGATGTTATACCCGAAAGGCAACGTGACCGGCTGGCGTTTATTCCTCGATAAACCGCTGGACGTCGATACGCTGAGTCAGCAAAAACTGCCGGACGGTGCCAGCTGGAAAGACTGGCGCGAGCGTCGTGGCGAGCTGTTCCAGGCCGTGCGCATGGAAAAAAATATGATGGGCCTGCTGCTCAGCCTGATTGTTGCCGTCGCCGCATTTAACATTATTACGTCACTGGGCCTGCTGGTGATGGAGAAACAGGCGGAAGTGGCGATTTTACAAACGCAGGGCTTAAGCCGCCGCCAGATTATGGCGTTGTTTATGGTGCAGGGCGCGAGTGCCGGTGTGATTGGCGCACTGCTCGGTGCCGTGCTCGGCGTACTGCTCGCCACGCAGCTCAACACGATTATGCCCGCTATCGGTCTGATGCTGGATGGCGCATCGCTGCCGGTCGACATTGAACCGGTTCAGGTAGTGATCATCGCCATTGTCGCGATGGCTATTGCTTTATTGTCAACGCTTTACCCTTCCTGGCGCGCGGCTGCCACCCACCCCGCAGAGGCTTTACGTTATGAGTAATTCTTTATTATTGCAGTGTGACACCCTCTGTAAGACTTATCAGGAAGGCAAAATGCATACCGAGGTATTGCGCGACGTGAGCTTCGCGATGCAGCCGGGCGAGATGATGGCGATTGTCGGGACGTCCGGTTCGGGCAAAAGTACCTTACTGCATTTGCTGGGTGGTCTGGATTCTCCGACGTCTGGCGAAGTGGTTTTCAAAGGTAAGTCGCTGAACGCCATGTCTTCTTCAGCAAAATCAGAACTGCGTAACCGCGAACTGGGTTTTATTTATCAGTTCCACCATTTGCTGCCGGATTTTACCGCGCTGGAAAACGTGGCGATGCCGCTGCTGATTGGCAAAAAGAAATCCGCCGAAGTGCAGGAACGCGCAATGGCAATGCTGGAAGCTGTGGGCTTGCAACATCGCAGCAATCACCGCCCGTCTGAGCTTTCCGGCGGTGAACGCCAGCGTGTGGCGATTGCCCGTGCGCTGGTCAATAATCCTTCTCTGGTACTGGCGGATGAACCGACCGGTAACCTGGATCAGCGCAACGCCGACAGTATTTTTGAACTGTTGGGCGAGCTGAATGTGCGTCAGGGCACGGCATTTCTGGTGGTGACGCATGATTTGCATCTGGCGAACCGTCTGACACGTCAGCTCGAAATGCGTGACGGCAAGCTGCAGCTGGATTCGATGTTGCTGGGAGCGAAGTAATGTCAGGCATTCCATTTTCTTTACTGATTGGCCTGCGGTTCAGCCGTGGCCGTCGTCGCAGTGGCATGGTTTCACTGATTTCAGTGATTTCAACGTTGGGTATCGCACTGGGCGTGGCGGTGCTGATCGTCGGGCTGAGTGCGATGAACGGCTTTGAGCGCGAGCTGAAAGAACGCGTGCTGGCAGTCGTGCCGCACGGAGAAATCCGTCCGGTGAATCAGCCGTTTAACGACTGGCAGGCCGTGCTTGACCGTGTGGAAAAAGTTCCGGGGATTGTGGCCGCTGCGCCGTACATTCAGTTCAACGGGCTGATTGAACACGGCGCCAAACTGCGTGCGATCCAGCTGAAAGGCGTGGATCCGCAGAGCGAACCGCGTGTCAGCGCTGCGCCGAAATTTGTGCAGAATAACGCCTGGCAAAACTTCAAAGCCGGGCAGCAACAGTTGATCCTCGGTAAAGGTGTCGCGGATGCGGTAGGCGTAAAACAGGGGGACTGGGTGACCGTGATGATCCCCAACAGTGACCCTGAAATGAAATTGTTGCAGCCAAAACGTATCCGTTTGCAGGTTGCCGGGATTTTACAACTCAGCGGTCAGCTCGATCATAGCCTCGGCATGGTTCCGCTGGCCGATGCGCAGCAATATCAGGACATGGGCACCAGCGTTACGGGCATTGATATCAAAGTGAATGATGTCTTTGCCGCGCAGAAACTGGTGCATGATGCCGGTGAAGTGACGCAATCTTACGTCTACATTAGTAGCTGGATCGGCACTTACGGCTATATGTACCGCGATATCCAGATGGTGCGGGCCATTATGTATATGGCGATGGTGCTGGTGATCGGCGTGGCTTGTTTCAACATTGTGTCGACGCTGGTGATGGCGGTGAAAGATAAAAGCAGCGATATTGCGATTTTGCGCACGCTGGGCGCGAAAGATGGGCTTATCCGCGCTGTCTTCATCTGGTACGGTTTACTGGCGGGGCTGGTTGGCAGCGTCGCGGGCGTGGTGATCGGTGTGATTGCGTCATTCCAGCTCACCAATATCGTCAACGGTTTGCAGAAACTTACCGGCCATCAGTTCCTGTCCGGGGATATTTATTTCATCGACTTCCTGCCTTCAGAAGTTCACTGGCTGGATGTCGGAGGCGTGCTGTTAACCGCGCTGGTGCTGAGTTTGGTGGCGAGCTGGTATCCGGCACGTCGCGCCAGCCGTATTGATCCCGCCCGCGTACTCAGCGGCGGCCAGTAACGATGATTCACGCAACACAATCTTTCAGACACAGAGAGTAAGGAGCACTTCATGCGCACACGTCATCGTCTGTGTCGGTTTCGCAAAAACAAACGTATCCGGCATCAGCGTTTCCGGTCGAATATTTTCCATCGTGATTCGATGGCGGCGGCCTCGCTGAAAAAGCCGTTTGTGGTGGTGCTGACCGGTGCCGGAATTTCCGCTGAATCGGGGATCCGCACTTTCCGCGCTGCCGATGGTTTGTGGGAAGAACACCGGGTGGAAGACGTCGCGACGCCGGAAGGGTATCTCCGTGATCCGGAACTGGTGCAACGTTTTTACAATGAACGTCGCCGCCAGTTGCAGTCGGAAAATCTCAAACCGAACGCCGCGCATTATGCGCTGGCAACGCTTGAAGAAGCGCTCGGGGACAACTTCCTGCTGGTGACACAAAATATCGATAATCTGCATGAACGCGCAGGCAGCTCACGGGTGATCCACATGCACGGCGAATTACTGAAGGTTCGCTGTTCGCAGTCAGGCCAGATTCTGGACTGGCCGGGCGATTTAACCGTCGATGACCGCTGCCATTGTTGCCAGTTTCCTGCACCGCTGCGTCCGCATATTGTCTGGTTTGGCGAAATGCCGCTGGGCATGGACGAAATCTATGATGCGCTGGCGAAAGCTGATTTCTTTGTAGCTATTGGCACCTCCGGGCATGTTTATCCGGCTGCCGGATTTGTGCATGAAGCGCGGATTGGCGGAGCCTGTGCCATTGAGCTTAATCTGGAACCGAGTCAGGTAGAAAGCGAATTCGACATGAAGCATTACGGTCTGGCAAGTGAAGTCGTGCCTGAATTCGTGCATAAATTCCTGACCAAAAAAGATGAAGCCTGGCATTAATCCCCGCAATGCCTGACGTTGCTGCCGCGCTGGCGATGCGTATTTCCCGTCATTTCCGGGAGACCATTGCCAGTTGCGGCGTCGGTAACGTAAGCGTTATTCATCGTTATCGCTAAAATTGAGCCCGCCCCGAAGAGTTATCCCGTTAAACTTGGTGAAAAATGACCTGACGCAATATTCACGGTTTTCATGCTGCGCATAATAAAACCCAGCCGCCAGAGGATACCTATATGGATAAGTTGCTTGATCGTTTTCTGAATTATGTTTCTTTCGATACCCAATCTAAGCCCAATGTTAAACATACGCCGAGCACCGACGGTCAGCTAAAGCTGGCGCAGGCGCTGCGTAATGAACTGACTGAACTGGGATTTTCACAAGTTACGCTCAGCGATAAAGGCTGCGTGATGGCAACCTTACCGGGCAATGTGGCCTGGAAAGTGCCGGTCATCGGCTTCATCTCTCATCTGGATACCGCCCCCGATTTCACCGCGAAACACGTTAACCCGCAGATTGTGGAAAATTACCGTGGCGGCGATATTGCGCTGGGAAATGGCGATGAAGTTTTATCCCCGGTGATGTTCCCGGTTCTGCACCAGTTGCTCGGCCACACGATTATTACCACCGACGGCAAAACGCTGCTGGGGTCTGACGATAAATCCGGGATTGCCGAAATTATTACCGCGATGGTGCGGCTGAAAAACAGCAATATCGCGCACGGCCCGGTACGTATTGCTTTTACGCCGGATGAAGAAATCGGTAAAGGCGCGCAGAGTTTTGATATTCCGGCCTTTGGGGCGGAATGGGCGTATACCGTGGACGGCGGCGGCGTAGGCGAACTGGAGTTTGAGAACTTTAATGCGGCCTCGGCGACCATCAAAATTGTCGGCAACAACGTTCATCCCGGCAGCGCCAAAGGTGTGATGGTAAATGCGCTGGCGCTGGCGACACGTTTCCACAACGAACTGCCGGTGGAAGAAACGCCTGAACATACTGACGGTTACGAAGGTTTCTATCACCTGACCACCATCAAGGGCAACGTTGAGCGCGCGGAGATGCATTACATCATCCGTGATTTTGACAAAATGCAGTTCGAAGCCCGCAAACAAAGAATTATTGATATCGCCCACGTCGTAGGTAAAGGTCTGCACCGGGACTGTTATATCGAAGTGACGCTGGACGACCACTATTACAACATGCGCGACAAAGTGGCTCAGCATCCGCACATTATTGCGCTGGCACAGCAGGCGATGAAAGATTGCGACATTGAGCCGGTCATGAAGCCGATCCGCGGCGGAACCGACGGCGCGCAGTTATCTTTCCGTGGCTTACCTTGCCCGAACATCTTTACCGGCGGCTATAATTTCCATGGTAAACATGAGTTTGTAACGCTGGAAGGCATGGAAAAAGCGGTGTCCGTGATTATGCGTATCGCCGAACTCACGGCGAAAGACGCGCTGAAACACTAAGTTCACGTAAACAATGATCGGGCAAAACGGGCGGAAAAAAAAAGGGGCGATGTCTGATGACATCACCCCTTTTGTCTATGAATCAGCCGTAGTGCTTAGTCGTTAAAGTACCAGTAACCGCTGTTCACCAATGCCGAAAGCAACGCCAGGAATGACGGGTCATCCAGCGCATCACCCAGCATATCTTTGGTTACGGTTTTGTGGCGGGCAATCGCGTCCACCGCACCAATATGCTCCGTGGTCATTGCTTCACCGTTGACATAACAAACGTCACCCACGCGCAGCACGCGCAGGCCGCCCAGACGTTCCAGCGTTTCCCCGGATTCAAGCAACTCGTAAATTTCACCGGCCTGATAAGGCGGTTCCGGCGGAGCCAGATCCAATTCGTGTCGTGACAGGGAAATAAACTCACCAAACCAGCTGTTGAAGTGCGCCGGATTGCCAATCAGATCCAGCATCATGCCGCGCAGTTTATCCAGTTCGGCAGGCTGAACTTCAGCCGGATGTTCACGCTCAGCCAGATCCGGATCGCTGTAACGGTGGCTGCCCAGTTCGCGCGAAAGCACGAAGTCGGCGAAACCGCTGACCATTTCGCGGGCATTCGGTGCGCGGAATCCGACAGAATAGTTGAGGGAGTTTTCCAGCGAATAGCCATCGTGCGGGAAACCTGGCGGAATATAAACGATATCGCCCGGTTCCAGTTCTTCATCGATAATGGCCTCAAACGGCTCAACCTGAAGCAGGTCAGGGTGCGGACAATGCTGTTTCATCGCGACTTTTTCGCCCACGCGCCAGCGGCGACGGCCCGTCCCCTGAATAATAAAGACGTCGTACTGATCCAGATGCGGGCCAACGCCACCACCCGGAACAGAGAAAGAAATCATCAGGTCATCCATCCGCCAGTCGGGAATGTGGCGGAACGGCGTCATCAGATGGGAAGACGGCTCGTGCCAGTGATCAACCGCCTGAACCAGTACCGACCAACCGGTTTCGCCCAGATGATCGTAGCTTTCGAAAGGCCCGTGGCTCACATTCCAGCGTCCGTCCTGATTACTGACCAGACGGCTGTCGACTTCGTTTTCCATCGCCAGGCCTGCCAGCTCATCCGGTGAAATGGGATCGACGAAATTCTTGAAGCCGCGTTTTAAGACAACAGGACGTTTTTGCCAGTAGCGCTGAAGGAAATCGTTCCAGTCGAGGTCGAGTTGATAATCCATAATATATCCATGAGGGGAGGGGACTGTTAAGGATTATAACGGAAGGTGTTGCTGGTGCATTGGGCATTTACCCGCAAATTTAACGTTACGTGCAAGAAAGCAGCGAAATTTGCGGGCGAATGCGGCAGCATTTTGATTTGCGGGCGATTACTCCAGTTCGATACCGTGCTGTAATCCGAAATGAACGTGCATGCTGGCGCCGCCGAGCGGGCTGTCGCCAATGACGATTTTGCCGTCGTACTGCTCGATAATGTCATTCGCCAGCGACAGGCCGAGACCTTGTCCGGGACGCAGCGTATCGGCGCGCTGACCGCGCTGGAAGATCACTTCTCGTTTGCTTACCGGAATGCCGGGGCCGTCGTCTTCAATCAATATCACCAGTTCGTTTTCGGTATGGACGGCGCTGATTTCCACGAACTCCAGGCAGTATTTACAGGCGTTATCGATGACGTTGCCCATGACTTCCATGAAGTCATTTTTCTCGCCGACAAAGGTAAGCTCCGGCGAGATATCCACCGTAATCACCACGCCTTTGCGCTGATAGACTTTGTTCAGGGCTGAACATAATCCGTCGAGGATCGCGGGCACGGAATGCACTTCGCGGATGAGCAGATTTTGTTCCGACCGCAGTGTGGCGCGGTGCAGGTAATAGCCAATCTGCTGAGAGATGCGGCTGATTTGTTCCAGCATGACCGGCTCGGCTTCTTCGATGGTCATCTGTTTGCTGTTACGCAGCGCGCGCAACGTCGACTGCAACACGGCCAGCGGCGTTTTCAAACTGTGCGTTAAATCCGCCAGCGTGGTGCGGTAGCGGTCATAACGGCCACGTTCGCCGTGCAGCAAAATATTGAGGTTTCGCACCAGCCCGCGCAATTCACGTGGAGGATTTTCATCCAGCGATTCACGCTCGTGACTTTCCAGTTCCGCCACCTGGTGGATCAGTTGTTTGATGGGGCGCAGGCTCCAGTACGCGGCCAGCCAAAGCAGTGGAACCACCAGCAACAGGTTTGCCAGCAGAACATAACTGAACCATTCCCAGACCAGATCCGACCGTTGTAATTCCTGCGGGATGGTATCGACCACCACGATATTGAGCGCCGGTAAACGCGCTGTGGCGTTGTACGTATTCACCGCGATGGAGTGTGTCATCGCGTTGGCATCCGTCTCGTCGTAGCTTTTCAGCTTGTCCTGCGCTTTCGGGTTATTGCCCAGCACTTCGCTGCTGATTTGCGTGTCAGTATCCAGTTCGTAAAAGCCCGGTTTATTCATCCAGGCCTTATCGATATGCGCTTCGAGTTCGGGGATCCGCCGTTCTGCCCACAGCAGATTGCCTTCCGCGTCGTAAATGAATACCAGCGTCGGGGAATTAAGATCCAGATCGGGGGGCACATTGATGGTCAGCTTGTTGTCACGCCACTGCGCCAGACTGAAGAATAAATTACTTTCTCCACGCAGCAGGCGGTAGGCGGTTTTGTCGAAACTCACCATGTAACCCACCACCGCCACCAGCCCGTAAGCCAGTGACAGCGCGAGCACGACCGCAGCGGTCGCCATCATAAAGCGGACGCGAAGGGAGAAGGGGTTCTTGGTACGTCCTTTCATGGCGCGTCCTTTCAAAGCGAAAACAGGTAATTACGGGCGGATATCGAAACGATAACCCTGGCCGCGCACGGTGGTGATAACGTCCACCGGATGTTCGGCCTGCAATTTTTTACGCAGGCGCCCCATCAGCACGTCGACCGTGTGGCTTTCGCGCAGTTCGGCGTCCGGGTAAAGCTGAAGCATCAGAGAGTCCTTGCTGACGACTTTACCGGCGTTGCGGATCAGAGTTTCAATTATGGTGTATTCGAAAGCGGTCAGTTTGATCGGCTGTTCGTTGACGGTCAGTTCGCGGCGTGACAGGTCAATCTGGAACGGCTGAAGGGTGATAACCTGCGAGGCGAGGCCGCTGTTGCGACGCATCAGCGCCTGCATGCGGGCCAGCACTTCTTCCAGGTGGAAAGGTTTGGTGACGTAATCGTCGGCACCGGCTTCCAGCACCGCAACTTTGTCTTGCCAGCTTTCGCGGGCGGTCAGTACCAGAATCGGCAGATTGGTCTGATGGCTGCGCCAGCGGCGGATCAGGCTCAGGCCGTCTTCGCCCGGCAGCCCCAGATCGACAATCGCGATATCAGGCGCATGTTCGTGCAGGAAGTAATCTGCCTCTTTGGCGTCTTCCGCCGCATCAACCTGATGACCCATTTCGCGCAGCTGTACCGAGAGGTGGTGACGCAGCAGAGCGTTATCTTCAATGACCAAAATTCGCATGGTAATTCCTTATTCTCAGTACACGGTAAATGATGACAAAATTTATGCGCTTAAGTCTAAATGATCCTGAAATATTTTAATCAACCCAGGCTCAACGCCCGGCGCACAAACCTCAACAAAACATAAACGAATTATAAACGCCCTGAGCCGGCAGAAACATAAAATGTGAGAGGGATCGCTGATTAAAATTAAAGGTACTAAGCCAGTCTGGTGTTGGTCGCCTTTGGATAGACGTACCGCATTACCACGCACATCCGATGGGGCCGTTTTCTTCAAGCCTGGGCACCACCTGCTGACGGGGGGCCATGCTCATGACGTCGGTCTTTTAGTGCGGAGGAAATGGCCTCAATTTTAGAAGGACGGGGATTGTATGTTTTTTTGTTTTGTCTGCTAAATGTGATGCAGGTCGAATATAGACATATCGCTGGCGACAGCAGACATGAATAAGACGTGTCTGCATCACATTTGATTAAAAGCATAAGACATAAATGAAATATCAGAATATCCCGTGCGAAGGGCAGGAATTATAAAGGTGGCAGGATCCTAATTTAATAATAGAGGTGAATGCATGTCAGCGTTAACTGAAAGAATCACCAACAAAGAAAAGCTGGGTTTTGGATTAGGTGATGCGGCAAGTCATATCGTTTTTGATTCCTCTGTTGCCATTCTGGCATACTTCTATACCAATATTTATGGGCTTTCTCCTGCTGTGATGGGCACCCTGTTTTTAGTCGTTCGGGTACTCGATGCCATTACGGATCCCATTATGGGAGCGATCGCCGATCAAACGAAAAGCCGCTGGGGGCGTTTCCGTCCATGGTTACTGATTATTTGTGTGCCGTTTGCGGTGAGTTGTGTGCTGGTTTATTCCACGCCAGATTTCGGGCAAACCGCAAAAATTGTGTACGCGGTTCTGGCTTATATCTTCATGACCATCATGTACACAGCAATAAACATCCCTTACTGCTCATTAGGTGCGGCGATAACGTCCGACCCACAGGATAATCTTTCCCTTCAGTCCTGGCGGTTTGCGATTGCACCGATAGGTGGCGCGATGGGAACGGCTTTAATCCTGCCGCTGGCAGACTTCATCGCACCGGGTGACCGTGCAACGGGTATGCAGTGGGCGATGGGGATTTTCGGCGTCATTGGTTGCCTGATGTTTCTTACCTGTTTCCTGACAACCCGCGAGCGAATTAAGCCAGTGAAAGAGGAGAATATGAATATCCTGCGCGATGTGCGTATTCTCATGAAAAATGATCAGTGGCGTATTCTTTCCGTATATAACCTCGCCATGCTTTGCGGCGTGGTGGTGCGCGGAAGTCTGCTGGTCTATTTTGTGCAATATGTTCTGCATCAGGGAAGCGGTATAATTTCTATATTTATGCTGGCAACCACTGTCGCCTCCGTATTTGGTAGTTTATTTGCAAAATCACTGGGCACATGGATGTGTAAAATCCGCGCTTCTGTATGGGTTAACGTATTAAGTGCATTGATAGGATTATTATTCTTTGTGCTGCCGACGGAATATTGGATCCCCGCGTTTGTGGTGCATATTATTCTGAATTTATTACAGGGTATTAATGCTCCGTTGCAATGGTCGATGATTACGGATGCCAATAACTATGGTGAATGGAAGACACAGCGCCGTATAACGGGAATGAACATCGCAGCGAATATTTTTGTGATTAAACTCGGCGTGGCAATTGGTGGTGCGCTGACAGGTTGGGGGCTGGCTTGGTTTGGTTATCAGGCCGGTATGGAGCAACAATCGGCGCAAGCGGTGCGGGGTGTTCTGATTCTGTTTACCGTATTGCCGGCTATTTTCTATCTGATTACGGCGTTCTCTATCCGTTATTACCGTCTTACCGAAGACCGGATGAACGACATTATTGGCGATTTGCGTCAGAGCAAATTCCAGACCCAGAGTTAGGCATTAGAGCGTGAAGGGTTCACAGACGCGCCGCGTTCCGCAGGCGCGTCTGTGAAAGGTAACGCTTACTTCAGCTCGTCAACCATCGTGGTCGCACGGCCAATGTAGTTACCCGGCGTCATGGCTTTCAGGCGCACTTTCTCTTCTTCCGGCAATTCCAGAGAATCGATGAACGCCTGCATGCCCGCTGCGTCAACGCGTTTGCCACGGGTCAACTCTTTCAGCTTCTCGTAAGGTTTTTCGATGCCGTAACGACGCATCACGGTCTGGATGGGCTCAGCCAGCACTTCCCAGTTGTGATCCAGTTCGTTTGCCAGATTCGCTTCGTTCACTTCCAGCTTGCTGACGCCCTTCATCGTTGCCTGATATGCAATCAGCGCATAACCCAGACCCACGCCGAGGTTACGCAGCACGGTGGAGTCAGTCAGGTCACGCTGCCAGCGGGAAACCGGCAGTTTGCTGGCCAGATGCTGCAATACCGCGTTGGACAGACCCAGGTTGCCTTCGGAGTTTTCGAAGTCGATCGGGTTAACTTTGTGCGGCATGGTGGACGAACCGATTTCGCCAGCAATCGTGCGCTGTTTGAAGTGGTTCAGGGCGATGTAGCCCCAGATATCACGGTCGAAGTCGATCAGGATGGTATTGAAACGCGCCACACAATCAAACAGTTCGGCGATGTAGTCGTGCGGTTCGATCTGCGTGGTGTACGGGTTCCAGTTAATGCCCAGAGAGGTCACGAACTCTTCGCTGAACTTATGCCAGTCCACTTCCGGGTACGCCACAATGTGAGCATTGTAGTTGCCGACGGCACCGTTGATTTTGCCGAGGATTTCGACGTTTTGCAGCTGTCTGAACTGGCGATCCATACGGTAGGCGACGTTAGCCAGCTCTTTACCGATTGTGGACGGTGTAGCTGGCTGGCCATGGGTGCGCGAAAGCAGCGGAATATCACGGTGTTTGTGCGCCAGATCTTTAATCGCATCAATGATCTGTTTCCAGTACGGCAGCACCACGTCCTGACGCGCGGTTTGCAGCATCAGCGCGTGGGACAGGTTATTGATATCTTCAGACGTACAGGCAAAGTGAATGAACTCGGACACCGCGTGCAGGGCAGGGATACCGGCTACTTTTTCTTTCAGGAAATACTCAACCGCTTTGACGTCATGGTTGGTGGTTTTTTCGATATCTTTAATGCGTTGAGCGTCATTCACATCAAAATTAGCCACTAACTGGTCGAGGAAAGCGTTTGCGTCGGAATCAAAAGCAGGAACTTCCTTGATTTCTGCACAGGCTGCCAGTTTTTGCAGCCAACGTACTTCAACCTGCACACGGAATTTCAGCAGGCCAAATTCGCTGAAAATAGTACGCAGCGCGCTGACTTTATCACCGTAGCGTCCATCAACGGGGGAAACGGCGGTCAGTGAGGATAATTCCATCGGTAGCAACTCCTGGGATCTTATTAACAATGAGCGAGAATATTTTTCGCCTGTTCAAACAAGCGATTACGGGAAAACATCAGTTGCAGGCGTCCACCGCCCACCTGGTGCCACAGTACGGCGGAGCGTATACCGGCCAGTAAAATGGCGCGGACTTTCGCCTGAACCTGCGAATTTTGTAAAATGGTCGGTGAGCCGGTGACCTGAATGCGCGGGCCTGCCGGGCTGACGACGTCGACGTAAATCGAGGCCAGCGAGCTTATCATCGTGTCGGATTCGAGCTCGAAATGTGCCAGCTGGCGATCAAGCTGATCGATACGTTCACCGAGCTGATTCATGGCAGCTTTATTGGCATACAGCTTGCGCTCAAGCACCATCAGGCTTAAGGCGTAACGCGTTAACTCAGCGCCCGGCCCCTGACGGTTAGCGTTCAGCACGCCCAGCAGTGTCTCCAGCCCCATCTTCAAATTGGCTTCATTATTACCGTACACCGCCAGCGTGGAGGCCGGATTCATCTCCAGGAGGCTGCGCAGTGACACTGACATTTCTTCCTGAGCGCAATTGCCTTCATGAGCCAGTTGCTGAACCAGGCGCGCTGCCTGACAGATCCCCGCCAACGCCAGCGTAATGTCATAATAATTTTTAGCCACGTTTACTCCTGTAAGCGTTTTGAAACGATGAGACGCAGTGACAAAGAAAATAGCCCAAACTAGTGGCGACAGATCATGCCATAAAACTGCCCCTAAACACAGTTCGGAATCAGTGCAGATCGTCACAGCCGGGCAGAATAAAAGCGGGACGCCCTAAAGCGTCCCGTTTTCATACACCTGATTGTGCAGTATCAGACCTGAAGCGGCAGACGCTGTTCAATGACACCGCCGCCGAGGCAGATTTCGCCGAGGTAAAACACGGCAGACTGCCCCGGCGTGACGGCGGCAACCGGCGCGTCAAAGCGCACTTCGATGCGGTCTTCGCTCAGCGGCGTGACGACGCACGGAATGTCTCCCTGACGGTAACGGGTTTTGACCGTACACGTCAGCGGGGCTGTCAGCGGTTTGCGATCCACCCAATGCAGTTGTTGTGCAATCAGCCCGACGGACATCAGGCGCGGATGTTCATGGCCCTGAGCGACGTAAAGAATGTTATTTTCCACATCCTTTTCAACGGTGTACCACGGCTCTTCGCTGCCTTCTTTCTGGCCGCCGATGCCCAGACCTTTACGCTGGCCGAGCGTGTGGTACATCAGCCCCTGATGTTGCCCCATCACCTGACCATCAACGCTTTTGATCACGCCAGGTTGTGCCGGCAGATAGCGGCCCAGGAAATCGCGGAATTTACGCTCACCGATAAAACAAATGCCGGTGGAGTCTTTTTTCTTCGCAGTGATGAGATCCAGCTCTTCGGCGATGCGGCGCACTTCCGGTTTTTCCAGCTCGCCGACCGGGAACAGACTTTGTGCAACCTGTTCGTGGCCCAGCGTGTAGAGGAAATAGCTTTGATCTTTATTGCCATCGACGCCGCGTAACAGGTGGCTGATGCCGTCGATATCCTGGCGGCGCACGTAGTGACCGGTTGCGATGTAATCCGCACCCAGATCTTCCGCAGCAAATTCCAGGAAGGCTTTGAATTTTATTTCTTTATTACACAGGATATCCGGGTTTGGCGTGCGTCCGGCTTTGTATTCCTCGAGGAATAATTCGAACACGTTGTCCCAATATTCCGCCGCGAAATTCACGGTGTGCAGTTCAATACCCAGCTTGTCGCATACGGCCTGCGCGTCGGCAAGATCGGTGGCTGCTGTGCAATATTCTTCGTCGTCGTCCTCTTCCCAATTTTTCATGAAGAGGCCCTCAACCTGGTAACCCTGCTGTTGCAGAAGGTACGCAGAGACTGAGGAATCGACACCGCCGGACATCCCGACGATCACTTTTTTCTGGCTGTTGTCAGACATAATTGTCCCGAAACACATGAATTAATTGTCCGGTACTGACGGTGTTTTTCTGATGCTTGTCCCACGAGGATGAAGGCCGCGCGCAACAAAAACACCACAGAAACCCGAACAGAGAGGCACTGCGTAATTGCAGAAGCGCAAAATTTTATCACGTCAGACCGGTTGCTGCATCGCAGATTCACAGGACGGCAACAACCGGACGAAAGGCTATTCCTGCGCGGTTACTCTGGCAGATTGAAATTGTGCAGGATTTCCAGAGGGTAACGCGGTGATTCCTGATAACAGCGGATGCTTTCCGCCACCAGCGGCGAGCGTAACTGTGCCGATCCGATGATTTCTTCGGCACTGACCCAGCGGCACTGATCGATATCGTCATCCTGTGGCGCGGTGTCCAGAATTTCCGGCAAATCGATCACAAACGCGAAGCGCAGAAACGGCGTGCCGTCTGGTGCCTGCCACTGATGTAATCCGAGGAAAAACTGCGGTTCAGCGTGAATACCGGTTTCTTCGTACAGCTCGCGTTTTGCTGCGCTGACCAGCGTTTCGTCAGCTTCGAGATGACCAGCCGGTTGGTTCCAGGTTACTTTCCCGTGAATGGTTTCTTCAACGACCAGAAACTTTCCCTGCGCCTGAACGACGCAAGCGACGGTGACGTGCGGTTTAAACATGCGGGATCTCCTTCCATTGGCCGGGTTGTAAGTCGCCGAGGGAAAATTCGCCCATGCTGTAGCGGATCAGGCGTAACGTCGGGAAACCGACATGCGCCGTCATGCGGCGAACCTGACGGTTTCTTCCCTCGTACAACGTGATTTTCAGCCAGGTTGTCGGGATCGCTTTGCGCTCACGGATTGGCGGATTACGCGGCCATAACCATTCCGGCTCATCAACGATTTCAGCGCCTGCCGGCAGGGTGGGGCCATCTTTTAGCGTGATACCGTGGCGTAATGCGCCGACCGCGGCGGCATCCGGCACTCCCTCGACCTGGACGTAGTAAATCTTGCCTGTGCGCTTACCTGGCTGTGTCAGTGCAGCCTGCAGTTTGCCATCGTTGGTCAGCACCAGTAAACCTTCGCTGTCCATATCGAGACGTCCGGCGGCATAAACATCTGTTAATGAAATGTAATCTTTAAGTGTAGCCCGACCCGCCTCATCAGTGAATTGTGGCAGTACATCAAACGGTTTATTGAAAAGAATCACCTTTACCGGCCCTTTTGGGGCAGATTGTTCTTTGGCAGGCCTTTTGCTGAAACGTTTAACGTTGTGATTTTTAAAAGATAGCGGGTTCATAGGCATTGAAGTTAGAGAGAATTAGCGCATTATACTTGAAAAATGTTTCGGATTGGCTAGCGTGAAATATTCGAGTAATATCGTCCGGCATCTTACAAATTTTTAACAAAAATGCGCTCGAAGGAGAGGTTAATGGAAAGCAAAGTAGTTGTTCCGGCTGAAGGTAAAAAGATTACAGTAGACGCTCAGGGTAAACTGGTCATTCCTAATAATCCTGTTATCCCATTCATTGAAGGTGATGGCATCGGTGTTGACGTAACGCCTGCCATGATCAAAGTCGTTGATGCGGCTGTTCAGAAAGCCTACAAAGGCGAGCGTAAAATCTCCTGGATGGAAATCTACACCGGCGAGAAATCCGTAGAACTGTACGGCAAGGACGTATGGCTGCCAGAAGAAACTCTGGACCTGATCCGTGATTACCGTGTTGCTATCAAAGGCCCACTGACCACTCCGGTTGGCGGCGGCATTCGCTCCCTGAACGTGGCACTTCGCCAGCAACTCGACCTGTACATTTGTCTGCGCCCGGTTCGTTATTACACCGGCACACCAAGCCCGGTTAAGCGTCCAGAAGATACCGACATGGTGATCTTCCGTGAAAACTCCGAAGATATCTACGCGGGTATCGAGTGGAAAGCCGGTTCTGCTGAAGCGGACAAAGTCATCAAATTCCTGCAAGACGAAATGGGCGTGAAGAAAATCCGTTTCCCACAAGAATGTGGGATCGGTATCAAACCTTGCTCAGAAGAAGGCACCAAACGTCTGGTTCGCGCAGCGATTGAATACACCATCACCAACGACCGTGATTCACTGACGCTGGTTCACAAAGGCAACATCATGAAGTTCACCGAAGGTGCCTTCAAGGATTGGGGCTACCAGTTGGCGCGTGAAGAGTTCGGCGGTGAGCTGATCGACGGCGGCCCGTGGGTGAAAATCAAGAACCCAAACAACGGCAAAGACATCATCATTAAAGACGTGATTGCTGATGCATTCCTGCAACAAATCCTGCTGCGTCCTGCTGAATACGACGTTATCGCCTGTATGAACCTGAACGGTGACTATATCTCTGACGCCCTGGCGGCGCAGGTTGGTGGCATCGGTATCGCACCGGGTGCAAACATCGGTTCTGATTGCGCACTGTTCGAAGCCACTCACGGTACTGCACCGAAATATGCCGGTCAGGACAAAGTGAACCCGGGCTCAATCATTCTGTCCGCAGAAATGATGCTGCGTCATATGGAATGGTTCGAAGCCGCAGACCTGATCGTAAAAGGCATGGAAGGCGCAATCGCGGCTAAAACGGTGACTTACGATTTCGAACGTCTGATGGAAGGCGCTAAGCTGCGGAAATGTAGCGAGTTTGCCGACGACATGATCGCAAATATGTAATTTCAGTTCGCTGAAAGAGAAGAACGGGAGCCTGATGCTCCCGTTTTTTATGGCTGACTGGCATGAAAGGGAAGTTTAGCTGAGCGGGTTTTGCGTCATATTATCGTCCTTGTCCTGCTGCAGCATGCCTTCGTAGCCCACCAGGAAAAATGCCCTGGACGGATGCTTCGTGCTGGCGGAAAAGAACTCGGCCACCAGCTCTTTATCCAGACTGTATTTACGGGACAAAACGCCCGCTTCAAACGCGGCATTGTTATCATCCCCGGTAATCTGCGCCCGGTTGTGAGCGAATCCCAGCACAAAACCCCGCAGATACTCTTTGCAGTAGCCTGATACTTGCGATGCAGGCCACGCGCTCCCGGCGGTCAGGCCCGCTTTTAGCCCTTTCCCAAAATGGTTTTGCATTCCAAAATCCTCGACCAATAAGCGCTATATAATAAATCATATAGCGATTCTTCAAGCAATGACCTACAGCAAAATAATTAAGGTTTGGTGAAAAGGACGTT
Source organism: Rahnella sp. PCH160 (assembly GCF_047784855.1). NCBI lineage: Bacteria > Pseudomonadati > Pseudomonadota > Gammaproteobacteria > Enterobacterales > Yersiniaceae > Rahnella > Rahnella sp. PCH160. The sequence goes on along the minus strand of NZ_JBLOGT010000001.1, from coordinate 4,232,878 downwards.
CAGCGAATTCACCGGCATATGAGGTTTGTCTAACGTCAAAAAAATATCAACAATTTGAGTTAAGCATTGCAGGTGTGTTGCTTTTTTTTGTCTGGGAATCATAAAGATACGGGTTTATTTTCTCTGTCATATTGTGCATCGCCAGTTGCGGTGTTAAATATGAGCGACTTTTTACCACAGGACGAACCTCTTGTTGCGTTCACTCCTCTCCAGCTCACTGTTTCGTATTGATCTTCGACGCCTGATTCTGATCTTAGCTGTAATGAGCGCCTTCGTGACTTTAGCGAACAGCTTTTATGCCAGCTACCGCGTTCAGCGTCAGTTGCTGATAGATAATACGCTTGAAGAAAATCGCGTTTATGCGACGAAACTGGCGGCCAGCACCGAACAGTTTATCAAAAGCATGCAAAAGCAACTGGCCTACAGCGCGGTGATAGCGGCAAGCCACTTTGACGATCCTGCTGTTCTTCAATCCGAAACCGCCCGCCTCAAATATCAGACGGACAGCTTTAATTCTGTGGTGATCACTAACGAGCACGGGAAAGTCCTGGCAACGTCGCCGGACAGCCTGCAGCTGGTCGGGCATGTTCTCTCGACACAGGGTGCGCTTGAAGCCCTGAAAGAACGGCGACCGCTGATCAGTAAACCTTATATTTCTGCCGCCCAAAATCTGGTTATCGTTATTACAACGCCAGTCATCACTGCGGACGGTAAATACCTCGGATACATTGGCGGAACCATTTATCTGCGGCAGAGAAGCATTTTGAATGAACTGCTGGGCGAACATTTTTATCGTGACGGTTCATACATTACGGTGCTTGATGAGGACCGGCGCATTCTTTATCACCGTGATGCCAGCCGGGTCGGTGAGATTATGCCGCCGCGTCCGATGACCGAAGTGGTCAAAACCGCCACCAACGGCAGCCTGATGGTGGAAGGGGCTGCGGGAGAAATGCTGGCGGGTTATGCTGTCGTGCCTTCCTCCGGCTGGGAGATTGTGACGCTCCGCCCAACCGATGCCACGTTGAAACCGTTGGAAGGATTAATGGTCAAGGTCCTGAAGCACCTGACGCCGCTGGCCGTCCTGACATTGATTGTTGTCTGGTTGTCCTCACGCCTGATTGCCCGCCCGCTGTGGCTGCTGGCCCGTAACGCCAACGAAATGGATAATCCCGATGTGTCTCTCAATATTCGTGAGATACCGTCGTGGTACTTTGAATCTAACCAGTTGAAACGTGCGCTTCTGATTGGCATCAGCCTGCTGCAGAAAAAAATTGGGAAGCTAAAATTTGAAGCGCAAACTGACCCGATGACCGGGTTGTTTAACCGGCGCGGGCTGGCCATGACACTGGAGTCTGTGGCACAGGTGCGTCAGCAATTTTCAGTGATTGCACTGGATATTGATCACTTCAAATCTATCAACGATTCTTATGGTCACGATGTCGGCGATGAAGTGATCAAATCAATGGCGGAACAGATTCGCCACAATGCGCGGGAAACTGACATTTTGTGTCGGGTTGGCGGAGAAGAGTTTCTCGTTCTCCTACCGCGTACGGCACTGGCTGAAGCGGAAATGATCGCTGAACGTCTGCGCGAAAATGTGGAAAGTCTGGTGCTGCCAGATATCCGGCCAATCACGATTTCTCTGGGGGTGGCGCACTGGCACTATCTGCAGGGTGAGCCGGATACGTCGCTGAAAAGGGCCGACGAAGCGCTGTATAAGGCAAAACAGGATGGCCGAAACCGCGTCGTGGTGTCTCTGGAATAATTTTTGAAGTGATATCAGGGCATTAATCTGCCCTGATTTTATGGATTATTTGGCCGCTGCTGCCTGCTTTTTCTTTTCCTGTGCAGCAAGATGATGCCCGACAGCACAACCGGCCACGGCGCCGATGACCGCATGATGTTTCAGATGCCCCGCTGCACCTCCCACGACCGCGCCTGTAAGGCAACCTGCCGCCTGGGCCAATGAGCTCATCAATATCATGCTGCAAATAACGACGCCAAAGATTGTTTTTTTCACCTGATTTCCCCTCAATGAACAATTAATGCTGTCGCAGAAAATGTCATAACAGGCGCTGGCTTGTCATTTTGCTATCTGTAAGCAGGTGCTGCTGATGTTACGCATGGTGCTGCAAAACCCTGCTGGCGTGAGGGAGTTTGGGATAAGGACGGGTTACAACTGCTGAAGCGGTTAACGGCTCATTGAACAACGGTTTACTTTGCATCCCGCTGGTCAGGCTCTTCACTTTTTTTAAGTCTGCTAAACTTAACATCAGTAACCGGCGGAGATTCGTTCTTCGCTGTATCCGGTTATTTTCCACCCGTGAAGAGGATGCCGCTATGACGCATCAAGAACAATTGCAGGCCCTGATGGTTCGCATTGACGCGCTGGAACAACGTGAAAGACAACTGACCTATGCTTCAAATGCTTATCAGGCAATTTTGACCACATTGTTGGGCATTCTCGATAAACCGACGCGCGATCGCGTGATCAGCATGGTTGATCAGGCACACGATCTGGCTTATGCCAAAGCAAATCTGGAGCAGAAAGGGAACATTCTCGGCGCAGATGACATTACTCAGCGCATTTTTTTATTTGCTCAGGGACGTGCAGCGCAGCCTAAGTGACGGTAATAACATGATTTATTCGTGACTCGTTGTCTGAAAAGGCGGCGGGGATTTTGTATGTCTCCCGTTCAGGAACGGCGATCGGTTTTTAACATATTAATGGCAGCGCCAAGTAAAATACGACGCTGAACGCCTGTTGCGCAGGCCAGTTGTTGATCGAGATAACCAATCAGCGCCTCGGCACTCAGAGGCTCCCCTCTGTGACGCATCTGAATCACGCCATCACCGATAATACGCGCCACTTCATCCCAAAGCGGTTGGATCTCACTCTGCGAGAATTTCATAACGGCTCCCGTTTGCGTGATTTACGTACAATCTACCATTTGAGTTGCGTGTGGCAAGTGTGCGGGATGAGATCGGGAAGGGATAAGTAAAGGGTTTCCTTCCGGCACGCTGGCCGGAAGGGAATAAGTACAACGTATTACCGCAACGCGTTAGTGCTTAATGACGTACAAATCTTTGGTGTAGATGTAGTTGAGCAGGCTGTCGTTGAAACCGCCGACGTAAGGTTTCACCAGACGGGTGCTCACGTAGTGATACAACGGGATCACCGGCGACTGTTCCGTCAGAACCTGTTCTGCCTGCTGATAGGCTTTTCCGACATCCGCTTTATCCGTCGCTTTTAGTGCATCATTCAGCGCCTGATCATAAGTGGCATTGGCAAATTTAGGCGTATTTTCGCTGTTGCCGGTACGCAGTGTATTCAGGAACGTTGACGGCTCGTTGTAATCCGCAATCCAGGCGTAACGGACGACTTCATAGGTGCCCTGATGCATGGTATCGAGCATGGTTTTCCATTCCTGATTCTGCAAAACGGCATCCACGCCCAGATTCTTTTTCCACATAGACGCCGCCGCAATAGCGATACGCTGATGCGCTTCTGACGTGTTATACAGCAGGTTGAATTTCAGCGGATGATCGGGGCCAAAACCGGCTTCCTTCAGCAATTTTTTGGCTTCTTCATTGCGCTGATCCTGCGTCAGGCTTGCTTCTTTAGGTTTGGCAAACGTAAAACCGCCGGTGTTATCTGGTGTCAGATGCCAGGCGGGCGTTTGCCCCTGACCCAGCACTTTATCGGCGATAATTGATTTATCAATCGCCAGATTCAGCGCTTTGCGCACACGTACATCGTTAAATGGCGGCTTTTGCGTGTTCATCGCGTAGTAATAAACTGCAAGATAAGGGCTGACATGAACCTGCGAACCCAGCTCTTTTTTCAGCGAGGCAAACAGCGGGGACGGAATAGTATTGGTGATATCAATTTCACCGGCTTTGTAGCGGTTAACATCCGCCGTGCCGGAGGCAATCGGCAGGTAGGTCACTTTGTTGATGACGGTATGTGCGTTATCCCAATACTTATCATTGCGGGTTGCGGTAATACGTTCGTTCACCGTCCAGGTCTCCAGTTTAAAAGGACCGCTGCTGGTGAGATTCCCGGGCTGAGTCCATTTATCACCGAATTTTTCGACATCGGCCTGACTGATTGGAGAAAGAGAAGGGTGCGCGAGCATACCCAGGAAGTAAGAAAGCGGCTGGTCGAGTGTAATTTCCAGCGTATTTTTATCCAGTGCTTTGATGCCTAACTGGTCAGCCGTTTTTTTACCCGCGATGATATCGTTGGCATTAAGGACGTGCATGCTGCCCAGATAGCTTTCGTAAGGTGAGGCAGTTTTAGGGTCAATCAAACGACGCCAGCTGAAAACGACATCCTGAGCGGTAATTGCTGAACCATCAGACCAGACAATGCCGGGGCGTAAATGGAAAACCCAGGTTTTCTGATCTTTAGTTTCCCAGTTACCCGCCAGTGAAGGTTGCGCATCGCCTTTGTTATCAATGGTAATCAGGCCTGCAAACAGATCACTCAGAATATTAAATTCAACATCACTTTCCACTTTATGAGGATCGAGGGAGGCGGGTTCACTCCCGTTATTACGCACGATTTCCTGTTTTGCGGCCAGTTCAACACCCGCGGGAACGGTCGCGGCGTGACTGGCAAAAGGTGCCAGAAAGGCACTGGAAAGAAGGACTGCGAGGGGAAGTTTCTTAAAGCAGCCATAAGTTTTACGTATCGTCATTGCCATTTCCTGCCCTGTTAATATGGTTAAATATCAATGAGTAACAGGGTATTCATACCGCTCTTCTGACACTTTAGCAATCTTTATGAAACATTTTCTCACCGGGTTGTGAAAGCGGACACAGACGCTTAATAACCGGCATTCTCATGAGCAGGGACCCAGTAACCATCAATAAAATCTTCGAGGGGATAACAGTCAGCCTGACGTAAACCTTGCTGGCGCATGGCGGCAGTACATTGTGCCTTTGTGTTAAAGACATCCACGACTAAATCTTCACATCCTCCGCCGAGATAACAGAGGGTCAAAACGAGTGCAAACATCGGGTTCCTCCTTTGCTGACATCTGATTAAGCATAGAAGGAATGTCCTGGTAACGACATAAGGCGGGATTTTTTTGCTGCTTCTCTCTCCAGTTCTGGCGATGTAAAAAGCCCGAAAAGAGAGGATAGAGAATTTCATCTGAGTGCGTGATATTCTCGCAACCATAATTTTTTTGAATGGCTTTTTGTGGGAGGAGTATCTGATGTCCGATTCTTTAAACAGAGAACAGGAAATTGAATCTGATCTGGTGGCATGCCAGCTGGTCATCAAACAGATTCTGGATGTGATTGAAATTATTGCGCCAGCCGAAGTGCGCGAGAAAATGTCTCACCAGTTGAAAAGCATTGATTTTAGTAAACATCCCGCCGGAGCCGATCCGGTCACTAAGCGCGCTATCGAAAAGGCTATTTCGCTCATTGAGTTGAAATTCACCCGACACGACAGCTGATGCTTTTGTTATGCCCGCCGTCGGGGTGGGCATAACAAGGCAAGCTTTTCTCTACTTAGTATCAACCACTTCGCCGACCTGCTTGAAGATCGGGCAATTAGCTACACCAATCACGCCGCTGTCAGAATGAATATATTGCGAGCTGACAATCCCGCGAGCGGTCAGATACTGACACTTCAGGCCAAGGCCCGCTGCGTTTTCACTGCTGCCGACAGTCACACCGTATCCGGAAAAAAGAAAAATGGCGTAAATAACGGCCAATACAATAATCGTTTTAATCGTACTCATCCCAAATACTCCCTCATGTTCATCCTGACGCTTCAGGATCTTGATAAGACTAGTAGAAGTTATTTCTAAGTAAATGTCATTCCAGCCTATTCTGAATCGTGGCGATCGGGTTGAATGCAAAAAAATTGGCCCCTGAAAAGGGGCCAATCGATGACAAAACTCTGTCTTGGACACAGAGCGGGCAAAAATTACCAGCGGTATTTCATACCCACGTTTGCAGCCCACGGCTGGTCAACATCGCTGCCGCCCAGGTAGTTAGCACCTGCATACATGGTGAAGTTTTTGCTCATATCGAACTGACCGCCTAAACCAACGCGAACTGCTGAACCGTCGATGCCGTTATCGATACGGTCACCGTTGATATCTGCATCGTTGTTCGCATCTTCATAGACATATGCCAGTGTTGCGTAAGGGCTGATAGCCTGATCGCCTGATCGGCACCCAGATCGAAGGTGTAACCGATGTTGGTACCCAGTTCGTAACGCATGCTGTCATAAGCCTGATCGCTGACGCGCATGTTGTTGCTCATGCTGTAGTCGTCATCACCGATGAATACGCCAGTGATGCTAGCGTAAGGTGTCAGGTAAGCCTGCGGTGCGAATTTCCAGTCATAACCGGCTTTCAGACCGAAGCCCCATGCGTCGGTGGAATTATCACCAGACACTTGCTGACCGTTGCTCATGGTACTGTCAGTGGAGTTGTTGAAGTGGCTGTAGCTCAGAGACGAATCAATGAATACGCCATTTTTGAAGTCCAGGCTTGAGTAAACGCGTGCTGACTGGCTGTCAGTGTCTGCATCTGCATTATCCATAGACAGGCTGGATTTCGCGAAGCTGGCTGCCATACCGACCAGCCATTGACGATCGCCGCCACCTTCAGTGACTTTATCCAAACCGACCATGATGCCGTTAACGTCCTGATCGTAATCAACAACGCCATTGTCGCCGTTTTGCTGACCGCCAAAGTAGTTAACCCATACACCGCCTTTGTCATCACCCTGGGTGTGACGCGAGCTGTCCATACGGTTGCTCAGAGTATCCTGCTCCATGTGCCAGGTTGCAGCATTAGAAGAAGGCAGGCTCAGCGCCGCGTTAGCGGTAGATGTGATGCCTTGTTTAGCCAGAACGACGGTATCGCCAACTTGTTCTGCCTGATACTTATAAGCACCCAGATCTGCGGTATTCGCGTGAGTGAAGGCTGCATTGCCACCGTAAGTGCGGATCAGCTCTTTGTTCTGGTAATCGGCAACACGGCCTTCGCCAGTCGCGTTATCGATACGAACCTGATAGTTACCGTTAGTCACGCCGTTAACCGCCAGGTGGCCATCAGAATTCATACCGATAGTACCGCGGTCGTAAACGTAATCCGCAGCCGTTTTGTCGCGGGCGTTATTCATGTCGGAGTTCAGAACATACTCACGGCTGCCAACGTTGAAGGTACCGTCATCAGTCAGCACCATGTTGTGAGTATCAACCTGACCTGCGCCTAAGTTCAGCTGAGAACCGTTACCTACAGTAATGGTGTTCGCGTACAGAGAAGCGGTTTCTTCAGTCAGGGAAGCAACGCTGCCGGAGTTCAGGTTCAGAGCATCTGTATAAACGTCACCGTGGGCAGCAATTTTGAGGCTTGATGCATTAGTCAGAGAGATATTGTCTGCAAGCAAACCAGACTCAACAACGTTAACTTGTGACCGGTTGTTCACTGTCAGATTATCAATGTTGGAATCTTTAGTAGTATCCCACTCAGAACCATTGTTCAGAGCAACATTGAACAGACCGCTCTGATAGATCTGATCACCACTCAGATAACCTGTTGTAGTATTGAATACTGAACCAGGCCAGATGCTATTAGTGCTACGGTCGTACAAACCTGAGTCTGCCTGAACGTTAGAGATCGCTGCGCCTACCCATTTACTGCCATTATCCAGGGTCAGGTTAAGTTCGTCGGTATCATCCCAGCCGTTGGTGTCAAGTACGCCATCGCCGTTGTTGTCGTGACCGCCAACATAGTAATTATGATCAAAGCTGCTTTCGAAATAGACGTCGCCGGAGATTGTTGAATTATTGAAAACAGCTGTTGTTTTCATTGAGTTATCAGCGGCAGAGTTCGCAATTACGGAAAGTGCGATATCGTCAGCTGCGGTGCCCGAAGCACTAATATTACCGTAGTCACTTGGTTTGTCTGACTGCCCGTAGAAACCAGTGGTTTCTAATTCAGTGTATGAGCCTGAAGTCAGTACCGAATCATTCACTGTCAGGGTATTATCAAAAGTATTACCGTTGTTAACATCAGTATCTACCCACTGATAGCCTTGTGACAGCGCAATACCGGCAACGTGAGAGTTGTTCTGGATAAGAATATTACTTTCCTGATCCAACGTAACCGCAACGCCCATATCGTAGGTGCTAAGGTTGTCATGGTCACGGACTTTATTTGCATCAGTTACGTCATAATCAAAATGTTCGTAAGTGTCATTGATAGTAGAATTATCAATATTCAGCTGCAAAGGAGACTGGTCATAATCATTACGTGCATCGCCACAGTCAGTTGTCATGCACTCAGAAGTGATCATTCCGTTCACGGTGGTGTTCGTAATGTTCAGCGTATTGTTAGTGCCGTTATTAAAGCCCAGATAGTAGGTAGAAAGAACGCCGTTAACGACAGCATTATTGATAGAAGAGTAGATGTCTCCGCCAACATAACCGTTGTTTGCGCCATCATTATCAACATAACCACGATAGCCGATATGACTGGTTAAAGTGGAGTCGTGATAGAAGGTATCGTATACGGTGCCGGAGATGTCAGCTGACATCGCCGCAGGTGCTGTTACTGCAACAGCGCAGGCCAGCGCTATTTTAGAAACGAAGAACTTTTTATTCCATGCATGCATTTATTAATCCCTCAACAAAAAATAGTCAGCATGAATCAACTGAAATAATTCCAGTCACTATGCTTTGATTTATATTACCGAAGAGACAGAAGAACTGTTCGACGGCGGGATGATATTTTAATATATGGTGTTATTCAATAAATAAGTTCAGGCGAAATTGAAATAAAAGTGAATGAATTCCCTCTATTCTTAACTCTGCTTTTAATTTATTCGGAATGTTTTAAATAATATCTTTCTTTATGGTTTCTGAATAAAACCCTTTTAATTGCAATTGCAAGCTCATTCCGGGTTACATCAGAGAGGCCTTGTGGCAGCGGTGCTCTGCGAGAACATGAGGCAATTACCACAAGGGGGAGGGGCCTCCTCCGTAATGAGTGAGTTTGTTTTAGTAAAATGCAAAGGATATTCAATTTAATACGGATGCATTATCAAGAGGTTTTATTTCCGCAACCGTGAAATACGTTTGTTAAACGGGTTTATTTATAGGAAACTTTTTTGTGTAGTAAAATGGGGAGGTGGTACGCAGGAAATGTTTATTTGTTTGATGCAGATCAACCGGTGCGGAGAGGTATTTATTGATAAGGATTATGCATTGTCATGTATGATTTCTGTAAGTGATAATTGCGCACAATGCCGAGTCTCAAAGGCGAGACTTCGTTATATCGCTGTTTAAGATTTACGTCGTACTATGGGTTTCTGTTCTGCTATGTTTGGACTATACCTTTGAGCCCTGATCGACGCTTTTTAAACCAAAAGAGACCTGCCATCAAATTGAAAAAGCCTGTTTTCAGCGTCAGGAGGATCGTGATGTTCGTCCTTTTCCTGCTCATCTGTATCGGTTTGTACCTGCTTGCTCTCAACAGCTATTGCGATCAGGGCGGAAACTTTGACCTTGGCGTTTGTTCGGTCACCTCCTTTATTCCTTTCTGAGTGATACCGCTCTGACGGTTTTGCTGACTCCCGTGATTCACCAGCAGTTAAGATGACCCTGTTTTTTTGCGAATGGCTTCCCTGGCCTGCCGGGGATGGTAAGATGACGGCTCTGAACATTCAGTGGTAGGGTCGTCAATGTTTGATTTCGCAATGGGCCAAAACAGCCTGGCTTCATTGGTGCTGTGTGCACTCTCAGCGCTGTTATTTCTTCTGGTGTGGTTTTTCGTCAGCCGCGCCAGCGTCAGGGCGAATGAGCAAATCGCTTTGTTGCATGAGATAGCTGAGCAGCAACGCCAGCAAACCGAGTTGCTCAAGGTTCTGGCTGCACAGGCAAGAGGCGCTGTGCCCTCCGTTGAGGCAGAAGATGATTCTGCTCTCAGCCTGCGCGGATTTATTCCTGAACGATAATTCCGTTTTGTTAACCCGCCGTTAGGCGGGTTTTTCATTTAGGCTTTTCATTCACAAAAATGTCTTAATCTTCCGGTAGTCTCCACGCATGTGCCCTGCAGGATGGAAGAACAGATGATCAAATGGTCTGAAGAAAACGACAGCGAAGTAAACCACAACATTGCTTTACTGACCGGAGAGGAGCCCGAGAAGTGGTATCCCTATGGCGGCATGAAAGGCAAAGATTATTGCAACAATCCCTCTGATGCGTGGCCGATTATTTGCGCCAACAGAATTAGCATAAATTTTAAAGAGTTACAGAGTGACCCTCTCTGGCTGGCTGAAATTAGCAGCCCGAACGGTCAGTGGCAGTCGCAGAGCAAGCGGCCTCTTCGTGCAGCAATGGTATGTTTCCTGCTTAGTAAAACTTGCGCATAAGTAAAAGCGCAGAGATACTCAGATTGTGACAAGGTTTTGCAGAGAAGTGATTCGAATAAGCGTCGCATAAAGCGATGCGTATCAAGTGATTAATGTTTCCTCATTTTGACAGTTGTGTCTAAGGCGGAGTCCATTATGAAGCGCATCATTAAAGGTGATAAAAATCTTTCCCATCTTGTGGTTGCTCATGCAGCTATCGACAGTCATGAAAAAGCCTACGGCAAACGTCGTCAGGGCTGGCCTTCTACCTACCTCATTAAATACAAAGATGCGCGTGTTGCGGTCGAAGTCGTGACCCGAAGACAATCCTATGTGGCAACTCTCATGATCGGTGCAAGAAATCTGACTAAACTTTGTGGTATGCCTGCCTGATAAGCAGGGCGACAGGTCACAAACGTAAAACCGTGCCGGAGTTTCCGGCACGGTTTTTCTTTATACCGTCTTGGTTGACAGGCGGGTCTGATTTAAACCGCCGCGCGGGAAGGGGCGTTTGACAAGCCTGAGCATCAGGGAAATGAGATCCATCATCAGCAGCAATGTGCCCGTGATTGCCAGCACCAGGAGTCCGGCAAACGCCAGAATGATCAATTTCAGTGCCGGTGGCAGCGTGAGGCGGCGAAAGCGGGAGCGCAGCCACAGGCGTCCATACTGTGTCTGGATCTGCATAATGTGAGTCAGTCGTGCAGTAAACGACGTGCGTTTTTTTGTTGTGTTCATTGTCATAAAGCGTCTCCATTCAGAACATCCTCAGTACAACACAGAGTTATTAAGATTTTCTTAATGCCTGCTGAGCGTTCATTTGCCACATTATTTTGCACTTTCTGTCTGTGGCGTACCCCGCAAGTATGCTAATTATTCAATATTGCAGACCTGAACCGCCATTTCACGGGAGCCTTATGCCTGGTAAAAATCCGTATTATGATCCTTCAAAAGCTCACCATACGCCCGAGGGTTTCACGAATGCCGAAACACAAGACCGGCAAGAGGGTGACCTTAAGCGCTGGAGAAAAGAACGCAAAGAGCAGGGATTGCCGGTTCCCCCGGAAAAAGGGTATGAACATTTTGTCAGCCAGTGGTGGCAGGCGGCTGATTTCAGTGGAACTGATGACCGGTTATGGTTTTTAGGCCATGCTTGCCTGCTGCTTCGTGTGGACGGGCGTTACATTCTGACCGATCCGGCGCTTTCCGACCGTGCTTCGCCACTGAGTTTCTATGGCCCGAGAAGGAAAACGCCCGTTGCTGCGCCTGTCGATAAATTGCCTGAAATCGACGTTGTTCTGTTTTCGCATAATCACTACGACCATCTGGATAGCGCGACTGTTCGCCGTCTGTTGCGGCGCTTCCCTGACGTGCAGTTTATGGTGCCGCTGGGAATGAAACCCTGGCTGACGCGGCGCGGCGCAAAGTATGTTGAGGAACTGGACTGGTGGGAAGATCGTCCGTTTGGTGATCTGACAATCTCAGCTGTGCCAGCGCGCCACTGGAGTATGCGTACGTTGTGGGATCGCAACCGCTCGCTGTGGTGTGGCTGGGTGGTGAGTCACCCTTCGTTAAAGTTCTACTTTTCAGGTGATAGCGGTTACAGCAACCAGTTTGAAAAAATCGGACAACGGCTGGGCCCGTTTGATTTTGCTGCGATCCCGGTTGGCGCTTATGCACCAAGATGGTTCATGAGCGCGCAGCACATGGATCCTCAGCAAGCTGTCGACGTGTTCAAAGAATTGCGTTGTCATAAAGCGGTGCCCATACACTGGGGTGTTTTCGAATTAGCAGATGAATCACTTGATGAGCCTCTGCGGGAATTATCGCAGGCTGTAAGTCAAAGTGATTGGCCGGAAATGGAATTTAAACCATTAAAAATAGGCGCAAGCATATCTAAAGGCTGAATTTCATTTTTCGGGGGGCAAACAGAGGTGAAAAGAAAATATTTTCACCATTAAATGAGAAGTATTATCAATTAAAGTGTTTCTTTCTTCATAAGGCCTACAAATCAAAGGGGTTAAGAAGATGTTAATTACCATCCCGATGCAGATTCGTTCTTCAATTGAAGTGGCATCTCTTCTCAGAATAATGGTGTGACGAAGCATCCGAAACGCGTTGTTTTTAGCGTTAAGCGCAATTTTTACAGGTTATACAGTGGATTATACGGCACTACAGTGCGGGGCGGGCAACAGGCAGCAAGTTGCAGTCGCCGCTTTTTCTCGCGAAGGATTGAATCGGGCTATGTGACGCATATTTGTGATGGATAAATCTAAGATGGGATTCAGATCACGGTATTTAATATTTATTTTTTATAACGATATTTAATATTTGAATAAGTCTGCGTCTGATGTTTATTAACTGTTATGCCGATTTAACCAAGTCGCAAACTTTAATTCATTATAATGTCAAAAAGAGGGAGGGGGCAGAAAACGATGTATATATATGCTTCGGTATGAAATTGAATTCGCTCTGGTGGCAGCGTGTCGATGTATTAACCAGCGGTGATAAAGGCGCACGGTTTAGGTGCATTTATTCCTTTCTCCGCCTTTGTTTTGCACCATTTTATCCGTCTATGGCGTAATTGATTATTGCATAACCAGTCATAATGTCCGAGTATGCCCCCGCCAGTGTGCCCGTTCTGTCGGACAAGTGTTCAACTCGCCCGCCAGACAGGCTATCTCCCGAGTGTTGCCTGCAGGCAGGTGCCGAACTGTCACGCAGAATCGCAGCTTCCGGAAACAGTTTGCTATATGCGCCGCAATAAAAATTCAAATAAAGATGAGTTTTACGCTTACTGTTCTGCATTAAATGATCAATAATCGAAACAGGTCGTTATTGTTTTGTTTGATATGCAGGTAAAACTGCAAAGCAGAAAAAAGCATGTCTATCAACATATTTCAGCATAACTGAACACGAAGTGCCTTTAACCGGCTCAAATATGTGCGACATGTCCATCACTGATTAAAAATGGCTTGCCATCGAATTCAGAGTATGTGATAACGCATCTGGGTAAAACGAGGTACAGTTCTGTATATGTGTGGCATTTTCAGTATAGAAGTTCTGAGTAAAGACGTTCACGTTGAATACCGCTTCTCTGCCGATTCTTATCTTAGTGCCTCAAGCAGTAACGACTCTAGTTTGTCTATGTAACGCCCTCGGGCGGTTAAAACAATCCAAAGGAAATACTCAAGATGGCAAAGATCAAAGGTCAAGTTAAGTGGTTCAACGAGTCTAAAGGTTTCGGTTTCATTACTCCTGCTGACGGCAGCAAAGACGTGTTCGTACACTTCTCTGCAATCCAGGGTAACGGCTTCAAAACTCTGGCTGAAGGCCAGAACGTAGAGTTCGAAATCCAGGACGGCCAGAAAGGCCCGTCAGCAGTTAACGTAACTGCAATCTAAGCAGCGCTTAGCTGTTAAAAAACCCGCCATGCGCGGGTTTTTTTGTGCCTGTTAATCCGGCGTTGTTCAGGATCACAGGATAATAATGCCGGATTGCTGGTTGCGGCCCCTGATCCCCTGATGCGTCGGGTCTTTTGCCCGCTGGTGGCTGTTGCGACGAAAGCTGGTGTATTTGAACCCGTTTCCGGCAGGCGCTTCAGTACAAATAGTGCAACTTCCCGCCTGGTCAACGCCCGCAAAGCCCAGAGCATGAAGTTTGGCGCGCGCAATCGCCGCCAGATCAAGATGGCGGTGGCGGGGCGAAATCAGAGAGGGGGGCAAACCGAGACGTTGCAGGAAATCATCAACCAGCTCCTGGCTTACTTCATAACAGCAGTTTCCTGCTGCCGGACCAATCGACGCAAACCAGTTTGCCGTATCGCCGCTATGATTAATCCGCTCAGCCATTTTTTCAAGAATACCGTCGATGAGCCCTCGCCAGCCTGCATGTATCGCCGCAACTTCCTTGCCATCTTTATGGCAGAAAATAACCGGCAGGCAGTCAGCCGTGAAAACCGCCAGCAGAATTCCCGGTGTTGACGTAATAAACCCATCCGCCTCACCGCAGTTTTGTCCGGGCTGTATGACATTCACAATACGTGTGCCGTGAACTTGTTTCTTTTCAGGACGGGTGGCTTCATAAGCTTGCAGGTGGGCGGGGAGCAAATGTTCTTTGTCGCCGAATCCATGCAAAATACCGGGGACAGAACTGAGTAAAGCTGAGTAGTCACTCATCTCGTTTCTCGGTTAGAAAAATTTTATCGCCTCATTGTAGCCGTCTTTGAACCGGACTTTCCAGCAGTTGCAACAACTGTACGCCTTCTTTAGACTTACCCCTGTTGCGAATTTTCGCCCTTTCAGACTTCCTTGCAGGTTTCCCGCATGACTTATCAATGTCCACTTTGTTTCCAGCCGCTAGAGCTGACCGGCCAGCAATGGCGATGTGCCGCTAATCATCAGTTTGATAATGCAAAAGAAGGCTACGTCAATCTGATGCCTGTGCAGCATAAGCGTTCGAAGCAACCGGGGGACAGCACCGAAATGATGGTGTCACGCCGTGCGTTTCTCGATGCCGGACATTACCAGCCGCTGCGTGACCGCTTAGCGGATATTCTGGATAATGTGCTGCCGGAAACCGCAGAAACGTTGCTGGATATTGGCTGCGGGGAAGGGTATTACACCACTGCGCTGGCAGAGCGTTTAGCTCAATGTCGCAAAATGAGTATCTTCGGGCTGGACGTGGCGAAAGTGGCTATCCGTTATGCGGCTAAACGCTATCACAACGCGTCTTTTTGCGTCGCCTCCAGCCATCGCCTGCCGTTCGCCGACAACTCGCTGGACGCCGTGGTCCGCATCTATGCGCCGTGTAAAGCTCAGGAGCTTTTCCGTGCAGTCAAATCCGGAGGTTTGATACTGACTGTCGCCCCCGGACCACGTCATTTATATCAGCTCAAGGGCATGATTTATCAGGATGTTCAGCTGCACGCTGAGCTCGATGAACAGCTGGAAGGTTTTGAGCGCGTCAGCACAGAAACGCTGGCTTATGACATGCGCCTGTCAGGCACTGAGGCGTTTGATTTGCTGCAAATGACGCCTTTTGCATGGCGGGCGACGGAAGAGGTAATGGCGAATTTAAAATCTCAATCTGCATTCGAATGTGAGACTGATTTTGTGATCAGACTCTACCAGCGGAAGTCTGATTAATAGATTCGTTTTTTGCTAAATCAGCCTAAGTAGCCCAGATGCTCCAGCAGGATACTCAGGCCAATCCCGATCAGCACCACGCCTCCCAGCACTTCGGCCCATTTCCCCAGCAACGGGCCGATAAACCGCCCCAGCATGATACCCAGTGTAGACATAATCATCGTCGCCATTCCGATAAACAACGCGGTATGGATGATGTTCACTTCCAGAAACGCCAGGCCCACCCCGATGGCTAAAGCGTCCAGGCTGGTTCCTACGGCCGTCGCGGCGAGGATCCAGAAACTGTGGCGACTGGCCGGAATACGGTCTTCTTCAGGTTTTTCTTTCAGACCCTGAACAATCATCCGCGCGCCGAGAATAAACAGCAGAATAAAGGCGACCCAGTGATCCCATTCCATGATGTATCGGGTGGTAAACAGCCCCAGACACCAGCCGATAAGCGGAGTGATAGCTTCGATGACACCGAAAATAAGACCTGTGCGAAAGGCTTCGCGAAAGCGCGGGCGGTGAAGGGCTGCTCCTTTGCCAATGGATACGGCGAAAGCGTCCATGGACATGCCAAAAGCAAGAATGAGCGTAGCGGATAAGTTCACGAGAAGAGCCCCGGCCGGGTATTCCATATGCACGTAACCCACCCCCCAACCTCTCGATGGTGATACGTGTCTATGGTCTCGCCAACCTTACGGATACCCGCACCACGTTTCAGAATATAAAACGAGTATGTTGATACGGGCGTTTTTGAATGCGCGTTATTAAAACTGATTCAAAAACCGGCTACTCCCCAAATGACGACGCAACCTTACCACACTGTTTTTATTCGGGACAACAACAAATAAAATAAGGGTTTCAAATGAAATCGAGAATTACCTCGACAAAAGGTAAATAATTCTAAAAACCGGCTGAAATAACAACGGTGTTGGTAGGGGATTAAACAACATTGTTATTGATAAGGTTAAGTGATGTTGTCGTAAATATGCAGAGGGCTATAATTGATATACAGGGGTGTAAATTCAAATTATTGATTATTAACCATTATTTCATAGACTCTTTCCAGATCATCCAGTTTGTTTACGCGAATTAATAATTTTTTTTGTTCTAACTCAAATACCAGGACACCATCTTCGGAAAGGTTCATGCTCCGGATCCTGTCATAGGTAATGAACGTATTGGCAAAATAAAAACCCTGAGGTTTGAACAGCATTTTTGGCCAGCGAATAAACGACAAATAGAAGGCAATCAGGCCTAAACCAATTAACAGATAATTCGTTATCGCCGTGCCGTTTGAATGGATATTGTTGTACAGAAGAATTGCCAGCAGGCCAATGAAAATAATGGAATCCAGTCTGTTGCGACGCCTCAGGTTCACCCGTAACTGCGTTTTACCTTTTTGGGTGTCCATGATGAATTCGTCGTAGATGGCGTAAGCAAGCAACAGAAGGGTAAACAGAGCGAGAACAATATCGGTAACAGACATGAAAAACTCCAGCTAACAGCCATCAGGCAAAACAAGATAAAAACACAGAAACTCGCAAAATACAGCGATAAAAAAACCGGGGGATTGCTCCCCGGTTTTTAAGGTTATCAGAGACCTAACAGGCCAATCCAGTAACCGAAGATACCGATGGCGAAGAAGCCAACGATAATCCACAAGGCATTCACTTTCTTACGCAGCAGCCACATACAGCCGAAGGTCAGCAGTAGTGGCACCAGGCCTGGCATCAACTGGTCCAGAATCGTCTGTACCGTGGTGACCGTGGTATGGCCCGTCTGGTCGGTGATTTTGGAGACCACCAGCGGAATGTTAACGTGCGTCCACTTGTTAACCAGAGCCCCCATGACAAAGAGGCCGAGAATAGACGCCCCTTCAGTCAGTTTTTGCAGGAAGCCGCCGCCCATATCGCTGACGATATCGACACCTTTTTTGTAGCCATAAGACACGCCGTAGTAACGGGTCAGCAGGCGTACAAGGTTAAACAGAACGAAGAACAGCAGTGGGCCCAACAGGCTGCCAGTCATCGCGATACCTGCGCCAAGTGCCGCAAATACCGGACGAACAGTACCCCAGAAGATTGGGTCGCCCACACCGGCCAGCGGGCCCATCAGACCGACTTTCAGGCCGTTGATGGCCGCGTCGTCGATAGGTGCGCCGTTAGCACGCTGTTCTTCCATCGCCAGCGTTACACCCAAAACAGGCGCTGCAACGTAAGGATGGGTGTTGAAGAATTCCAGGTGGCGTTTGATGGCCGCTTTGCGATCGTCGTTATTTTCAGGATAGAGACGACGAATTGCAGGCACCATACAGAAGCAGAAGCCTAACGCCTGCATACGTTCGAAGTTCCATGACCCCTGGAAAAGGTTGGAGCGCAGAAACACACCGCGAATATCGCCGGCCGTGAGTTTTTTAACTTCAGTTTGATCAACCATGTCCTTCACCCTTAATCCAATTCGTTGTCGAGATCGTTAACACCCGGTGCAGCTGCCGCTTGCGCAGATTTGTTGTATTTCGGGCTCAACTGGATGTAAAGAATCGCCATCACCACACCAATCACACCCAAGGCAACCAGGTTGAAGTTGGTGAATGCAGCAGTAACGAAACCAAGGTAGAAGAACGGCATCAGGTAGCCAGCGCGCATCATGTTGATGACCATGGCGTAACCGACAACGACGATCATACCGCCGGCGATGTTCAGACCGTTGGTGACCACTTCAGGGATGGATGCCAGCAAATCATGAACGATGGCAGTACCCACAGAAACCGCAACGATGACAGCAGGGATTGCGATACGCATGGCCTGCAGAACCAGCGCCGAAACGTGGATCCAGCTAATCGCGCTCAGGTTCCCTTTTTCAGCAGCCTTATCGGCAGCGTGCTGGAAGGCAACGGTGATAGTACGAACGATGATGGTTAATACCTGGCCGGCCGCAGCCAGTGGGATTGCCAGTGCGATACCTGCACCAACAGACTGCCCGCCTGCGATAACCAGAATGGTGGAAATAATAGAAGCCAGAGCGGCATCGGGTGCAACTGCGGCACCGATGTTCATCCAACCCAGAGCGATCATTTCCAAAGTACCGCCGATGATGATCCCGGTTTTAACATCACCCAGAACAAAACCGATTAAGGTACAAGCAACTAACGGACGGTGAAACTGGAATTCATCCAGGATCGAACCCATCCCTGCAATACATGCAACAATAAATATCAGCACAATTTGTAGTGTGGTGATCTCCATTGCACTTCTCCTATGACCAAAGGACGCTGAGTGTAAACAGGCACATCAGGCAGATAACGTTGAGGGAATCTGCAAAATACGATGTGGCTATTAATTCATCTTATTAATGAGATCCATCATCTTGAGGCGTGAGTCTGTAGAGACTTTACGCACTTCAAGTTCGATACCTTTTTCATTCAATTTCTTGAACGCTTCGATATCTTTTTCGTCGACGGACACGGCGTTATTCACCTGAGTTTTGCCCTGACGGAAAGCCATACCGCCGATGTTTACGGTCGTGATTTTCACGCCACCCTCAACCAGACGCAGTACGTCAGTTGGGTTGGTGAACAACAGCATGACGCGGTCGTTGGCATATTTCGGGTTGTCCCAGACGCGAATGGCTTTCGCGACGTCGACAACGTGTGCGGTAACACCAGGAGGAGCAACCTGAGTCAGCAGCGTTTTACGCACGGTATCGGCAGCGACTTCATCGCTGACAACAATAATGCGGGTCACGTTGGTTTCTTTGGTCCAGCGGGTCGCTACCTGGCCATGGATCAAACGGTCATCGATACGGGCAAGGCCGATTTTCATATGGTCGTTCGGACCGGCAGGTTTCGCCGGGGCGGCTGCTTTTGGCGCAGGGGCGGCAGCAGGGGCCTGAGGCGCAGTCTCTGGCGCTTTCAGTGCTTTCACACCGAGCCGGCCAGTTTCTACTGCAATGGCAACCAACTCTGCAAAAGAGGGGTTATCATCACGTGCCATGAAAGTCTCTGCCAGCATCGGGATGTTTACACCGGTGACAACTTCGTAATTTTCTTTATCGACAACAATGCGGCTGGCGGCGTTGAACGGGCTGCCACCCCATGTATCGACCAGGAAAAGAACGCCGCTGCGGGTGTCTAAACCCCCCAACTTTGCCGTGTACTTTTCGATCAGGGTTTCGGCGTTTTCGCCGGGAACGAAATCAATGAAGGCGACATTATCCTGTTCGCCTAAAATCATTTCCGCTGTTTTCAGCAACTGCTCGGCTGCTGACCCGTGCGTACCGATGATAATAGCAATACTCACTCGCTACCTCCTCTGTTAACTCTTGGAAAGAGTTATGCACATAAGTAATGGTGCTGATGATGTCCGTCCGTTTTTATTCCTGAGACGGACAGGGCACTCCCTGCGTAACTGATCTTTCCTTAACTTCTGATAAGACGGCTAAACAGTAAAACTGCAGAACCTCAACAGGTTCTGCGACGTGATTTATTTTAGTGTGCGAAAAAATAATTTTTGTGACGACTGTCCGTTATTCAACGACGTAATGTGAATACGCTTTCACGTGGGCAATAAAACAGCATAGTTGTTACAGGATGATGCTGAAGGTAAAAAATCATACTTTCTTCATATAATCATTCCTGATAGAGTAATTTTCCCAATAATTGAACAGGAGTACCGGGCCTCAGCCCTCCCTATGGACTGTCACCGACGTCACTATTCTTCGCTTTTTCACCTCATGATCACCGGCATATCCGCCCCAATGGGCCTGACTTTTGCCGCACTGAAACCGCTTTCATCTGTTAATTTTGCAGTCAAAAATGTTTGCCGGGCCACTGACAGCTCAGCGAATTGCGTTTCTTTGCGTCTTTTTTCTTTAACTCATTGCGGAGTCTGACATGGAATTTCTGATGGACCCTTCAATATGGGTCGGTTTGTTGACGCTTGTTGTCCTGGAAATTGTTCTGGGTATCGACAACCTTGTATTTATTGCCATTCTTGCCGATAAACTGCCGCCTAAACAGCGCGATAAAGCCCGTATCATCGGCCTGTCGCTGGCGCTGATTATGCGTTTAGGCCTGCTGTCACTGATCTCGTGGATGGTTAAACTGACCACGCCGCTGTTCAGTATTGCGCAGTTCAGTTTCTCCGGACGTGACCTGATCCTGCTGGTCGGTGGCCTGTTCCTGCTCTTTAAAGCCACGACCGAGTTGCACGAGCGGCTGGAAGGGCATGACGAACAGGGAACGCAGAACCGGGGCTATGCCAGTTTCTGGTCAGTGGTCGCGCAAATTGTCGTGCTTGATGCGGTGTTCTCGCTCGATGCGGTGATTACGGCAGTTGGCATGGTGAACAACCTGGCTGTCATGATGACGGCCGTTGTGATTGCCATGGGCGTGATGTTGCTGGCGTCTAAATCACTGACGCGCTTCGTCAATAATCATCCGACGGTTGTTGTGCTGTGTCTGAGCTTCCTGCTGATGATCGGCCTGAGCCTGATTGCAGAAGGATTTGGCTTCCATATTCCTAAAGGCTATCTGTACGCCGCGATTGGTTTCTCGATTCTGATTGAGCTGTTTAACCAGATTGCGCGCCGCAACTTCCTGAAAAGTCAGTCGAACCGACCGATGCGTGAACGTACCGCCGAAGCAATTCAGCGTCTGATGGGCGGGAAACGCCAGAATCAGAATGAAGATGAACCAGCGGGTGATGTGTTACCGGCGGGTGAGACGTTTGCGGAAGAAGAACGGCATATGATCACCGGCGTGCTGACGCTGGCCTCGCGAACCCTGCGCAGTGTAATGACGCCGCGAACCGAAATTTCCTGGGTTGACTGTGAAAAGTCACCGGCCGAAATTCGCAGCCAGTTGCTGGATACGCCGCACAGTTTGTTCCCTATCTGCCGCCATTCTCTGGATGACGTAATCGGGGTCGTTCGTGCGAAGGACCTGCTGGTTGCGCTGGAAAATGGTGAAAACATTGTGGCATTTGCGGAAAAAACGCCGCCGATTGTGGTGCCTGAAACCATGGACGTCATCAATCTGCTTGCCGTGTTGCGTAAAGCGAAAGGCCGTCTGGTGGTGGTGAGTAACGAATTTGGTGTGATTCAGGGGCTGGTGACGCCACTGGATGTACTTGAAGCCATTGCAGGTGAGTTCCCCGACGAAGATGAAACACCGGACGTTATTGCTGACGGTGAGTCGTGGATTGCCAAAGGTGGCACGGATTTGCACCTGTTACAGCAAGTCCTCGATGTGAATACGCTGGTCAGCCCTGATGATGATTTCGCTTCGCTTGCAGGCTTTTTGCTGTCGAAGTCCGGGCAGATGCCGGTGACAGGTGAAGTGATCGAAATGGCTTCGCTGCGGTTTGAGATTCTGGACGTATCGGAATATCGCATCGAGCGTGTGCGCATTAGCCGTATCAAATCAGAAGATGGGTGGGAGCAGGGACAGTAACCGGTTCTGCTTGCGTGAAAACGGCGACTGCGGTCGCCGTTTTTTATGGGTTGAATTTAGCCACAGCACATCATACCGGTTTGGTTTCTTCCGGCAACGTTATGATTTGGGTCGATTTGTTGTAGCGCTCAAGCCAGATAGGGAATACTTCAATCGGCATCGGGCGGGCAAAATAGTAACCCTGTAGGGAATCGACTTTGCGCTCCCGCAAATAATCTACCTGCTCACGCGTTTCCACGCCTTCAGCAATAAGCTTCAGATTCAGGCGTTGCGCCAGCGTAATAATAGTGTCGGTGACCGTTGCGTTGATCGCGTCCGTACCAATCGACGCGGTGAAAGCCTGATCAATTTTGAGCACGTCAGGGTTCAGCGTTTTAAGATAACTCAGCGAGCTGTGACCGGTACCGAAATCGTCAATCGCCAGCAGAATGCCCATTTCTTTCAGTTGTGAGATTTCAGCAGCGCGTAGCTCCTGCAAACGGGTTCGTTCGGTCAGTTCCAGCATCAGGGAAACCGAAGGCTGGGCCGGAAGCCACAGCTTGCGGATGTCATCCACAATTTCCATGTTATTGAAGTGCTGCGCCGCAACATTAATACTGACGTAAAACCCTGGCGTAGCAGGGAACACTTCCAGATTATTGGCAACGGTCTGAATCAGATATCGCGTGAGCGAAATGATTAACCCATGCTGCTCGGCAAGCGGAATAAAGACATCGGGCGAAACCCATTCCTGACGTCGGTTTTTCCAGCGCATCAGCGTTTCCACGCCGATACAGCGGCCATCGGTACTGTTAATGATCGGCTGGCAATACACCTTAAATTCGCGGTGTGAAATACCATGGCTGATCGGGTAGGCCAGACTGATCCGGCTGCCGGAAAGCAGATAAACGGCGGTGGCGGTGAGCAGGCTGATCAACAAAGAGAGCGGGAGGTGAGAAAATAGCTCATTCCAGGCTAAATCGCTGGCTTCGTCGCCATAGAGTGAAACGGAAAAATCGTACTTATCAGAGCTGACGCTCAGCAGCACAGGTTGCGGAAGGTGACGGGTCTCCACAATGGTATCACTGCCGTATTCGAGGTTTTTATTTCCAACGTTTAACACGATGTGGGTGGCGTAGGGCGGTTGTGGCTCAAGGAGGAAGTTCGACAAAATACCAATGTTATAAACAAACAGCTCACCGTTGAGATTATCCGGTGTTGTCGGTTGCCAGAGTACCAGCGTCGGGGCATCCACCCGGCTCCATTTGGACGCGTGCAAATCAAGCTGCGTTTTCCCCTGTGCCAGAGAAGGCAGTGTTTTATTGAAATTAACATCCAAAGCACCAATCAGGCTTGAACAGATGATGGTGCCGTTACTGACCAGGCTGATGGAGCGCAACGTTTGCATACGGGCGACCGCTTGTTGCATCACCGGTTGCAGTGCGTTGCAGGTAAGTGTCTGGTCGATAGGAATCGCTCTTCCGGCTGGCGAGGCAGGGTCGAGTAATTTCTCCAATTTTTCAACGGTGTGAATAGCCACGCGTTGTTGATCTTCGGCAATAACCTGAGCTTGTTCGTAAATACGAATGCCCAGCGTCAGAAGCAACGTACATAGCCCCATTGCGCAAGCGAGCGCAATGCGATAGTAACGATACCTCGCAAGTCCGGTCTGGGAGAACAGCATCGTTCTAATCCTTGTATCCCGTGTAAAGTGCAGGCTCAAAATTATTTTTTTTAAAGGTTTACCGATGCGTAACAGCCGTTTTGTTATTATTGATAGTAGCTGCAAATCCCCGTGCGCTCTGCCTGAGTTGTAGAAAACTCCCTATTATTCACTGTAAAAAACAAAGAAAATCCGTCTTGGTGACGTTGTCACGCATGTTTTTTCCCGCACATCACCGGCATGTATTTTCGGGGTGTTAGAGAGGTTCTCTGAACGGGAAAATCAGGCGGAAATCAGCATGCCGTACCTGCAGGGTATAATGCAAGTGTTGGGACCATTATGTATTGATAATACAACAGGTTGTTGTTAACGAAGGTTTTATTACTACCTGCTCCCACCCGAGGGGTATTTCCTGCGGCAAACGGGCAAAAAAGGGGTCAACCCGCCCGCCACAGAAACACGAAAAATCCCGAAATGGATCAGTCGCACTGTACCTTAATGGCTAAACCGCCACGGGACGTTTCGCGGTACTTCGCGTTCATATCTTTGCCTGTTTCATACATAGTCTCGATCACTTTATCCAGCGAAACACGAGGTTCACTGGTCCGGCGTAAGGCCATGCGTGCGGCATTGATGGCTTTCACCGAGGCAATCGCATTACGTTCGATGCACGGAACCTGAACCTGTCCGGCAACCGGGTCACAGGTTAAACCGAGATTGTGTTCCATGCCGATTTCAGCTGCGACACACACCTGTTCCGGGCTGCCGCCCAGCAGTTCTGTCAGACCCGCTGCCGCCATGGAACAGGCCACACCGACTTCGCCCTGACAACCGACTTCGGCGCCAGAAATTGACGCATTCATTTTGTAGAGAATGCCAATCGCGCCGGAGGTCAGGAAATAACGCAGGTAGATATCCGGGCTGACGGACTGTATATATTTGTCATAGTAGGCCAGCACTGCCGGAACAATCCCGCAGGCGCCATTGGTCGGCGCGGTTACGACACGTCCTCCGGCGGCATTTTCTTCGTTTACCGCCAGCGCAAACATGTTCACCCAGTCGATCACATTCATCGGATCTTTTGAGAGTTGATCGTTTGACACTAACATTCTGCGCAGGGCAGACGCGCGACGCGGAACGCGCAGCGGGCCAGGCAGAACGCCTTCGGTGTTCAGACCCCGGTCAATACAGGCCTGCATGGTGTGCCAGATCTTCTCGAAATACTGTTCAATGTCCTGTTTGCTGTGCTGCGCCAGCTCATTCTTCATCATCAGGCCGGATAACGAAAGGCCGGTTTCCTTGCACTTTGCCAGCATTTCGCTGGCGGAATTAAAGCTGTAAGGCACCGTCACTTCATCCAGCACCGGCTGACCGAAATGCTCGTCATCGACAATAAACCCCCCACCGACCGAGTAGTAGGTTTTGCTGTAAATCATTTTATCGCCAGCAAATGCATGAATTTGCATGGCATTTTCATGACGCGGCAAATTCTCGCCGCGAAATACCATGCCGGTGTCACGGGGAAAATCGACTTCATGCTGAGTTTCACCCAGCGGTAAACGCTGACGCTGCTCAACGTCGCGAATAAAATGGGGAATGCCGTCGATGTCGACGGTATCTGGCTGGTTACCCGCCAGACCTAAAATAATGGCGATATCTGTGTGGTGGCCCTTGCCTGTCAGAGACAGAGAACCAAAAACGTCCACGGCGACACGCGTAACGGCAGGCATCATGCCCTTTTCGAGCAGGTCATCAGCGAACTGTTTCCCGGCTTTCATCGGGCCCAAAGTATGGGAACTGGAAGGGCCAATCCCGACCTTGAACATGTCGAAAACGCTAATCACGTCGAATACTCCTGTAATGAATTACGGCAGGGAACGGGACCCTGACAGCCACAACTGAACTGGTGGCTCACTCTATAGTTTAAAAGGCCTGCGGGGCAAAAGTTTCATTTTTCGCATGAAATAAACTTATTTGATGCAAAACTGTGATCGGAATGTAATCTGCGAGGTCAGACTTCAACCTGCCGGGCAAGCTGACGAATGATCGCCGCCGTGAGTCCCCAGACAAATTGCTGCTGATACCAGGATAAATACACCCGGTGATGTGTGCCTCTGCGATGAATATCCAGAGGATGATAACGGGCAAGGTCAAACGCTTCCTGCAACGGCATTTCAAACAGCTCGGCAACTTCATCCTCCGCCGGATGGAATGACACATCAACGGGCAACAACCCGACAACCGGCGTCACCTGAAAACCGCTGCTGCTGTCCTGCGGTGAAAGCGTGCCTAAAACGTGAACCTGTTCCGGCTCGATAGCGACTTCTTCCTGTGCTTCGCGCAGCGCGGTGGCAATGATTGAGGCGTCAGTTGCATCAGCCGCACCGCCGGGAAAAGCGACCTGACCGGGATGTTTGCGTAATTGATCGGAACGCCGTGTCAGCAGAATTGTCGGTTCTTTCCGGCAGATAATCGGAATCAAAACGGCGGCATGACGGGTTCCGCGCAATGCAGGCGCGGGCATACGCGGTTGCTGCAACTGAAAGCGCAGGATGAAATCTTCAACGGCGGGTGAAAAAGTCTGCAAGGGTGCGCGTTGTTCCAGCAAAGTCACGGCTGAACGTCTCCTAACTGTGGCAGTATGCGGGCAATTTTATCAAAGGTTTCCTGATATTCGGCCTGTTCCTGACTGTCAGCTACAATCCCGCCGCCTGCCCAGCAGTAAATTTTCCCGTCAGCCGTCAGCAACGTGCGGATGGTGATGTTGCTGTCCATCGTGCCACAGCAACTGATGTACGCAATGCTGCCGCAATAGCCGTTACGCCGTTGGGGTTCAAGTTCTTCGATGATTTCCATCGCGCGGACTTTCGGCGCGCCTGTTATTGAACCGCCGGGGAAACAGGCGCGCAGCAACGCGCTGGCGTGGCAATCGTCCGGTAATTCGGCAGTTATCGTGCTGACCAGATGATGAACCGCAGGGAACGGCTCGACTTTGAATAGTTCGGGAACGCGCACGCTGCCCGGCGTGGCGACGCGGCCAATGTCATTTCGCAATAAATCGACAATCATCAGATTTTCGGCACGGTCCTTTTCCGATGCCGCCAGCCGTTCAGCCTGACGTGCATCTTCGGCAGGATCGTCATTGCGCGGTAGTGTGCCTTTAATTGGCCGCGTCTGGATTTGTTTATCTTTTAGCCAGATGAAACGCTCAGGCGACAGGCTGATCACCGTGTTTTCGGGTAAACGCAGAAATGCCGAGAAGGGCGCACGATTTGCTTTGTTCAGCCGTAAAAATGCCTGCCATTCGTCGCCTGAATATTGCGTCGAAAACCGCTGTGCGAGATTAATCTGATAGCAATCGCCGCTTTGAATATATTCCTGAATCTGCCGGAATTTTTCACCGTATTCTTTGCGGGTCATGTTGGATTGCCACGGTGCTTTCAGGCTGAATGGCTGCACGGTGGCGGCCTGGTGCTGCTCCAGCCAGTGCAGGCGGTCAGCAATATCAGAGTGGCAAACCAGCGTCAGACGTTGCAGATGATGATCGGCAATCAGCGCCCAGTCATAAATGCCAACCGCCATATCCGGCAGGGTAATATCTTGTTTTGCGGTGTCAGGTAATGTCTCAATGCGCCGCCCTAAATCATAGCCAAACAGCCCCAGCGCGCCGCCCAAAAACGGGAAATCAGGCGAGCTTTCCGCCTGCAAACCGGATGCTGACAGGTATTCTTGCAGCAGGCCAAAGGGATCGTCTCTCCGGGATACTATTTCTCCACCTTGTTCAACCTGCGTGATATCACCGCGCGTCGTCAGCGTGATCAGCGGATCCGCGACCAGAATATCAAAACGATTGTGCTGATGCTGCGCAGCACCGGAATGCAAAAGCATGGCCCACGGCAACGCTGAGAGCGCAGAAAATTGCTCAGACAGCGCATCAGGATGATAAGGCAAAGAATGAAAATTCACGCAGCGAATGGATTGCATGGCAGGTATGAGCTTCTCGGGCGCAATAAAACGGAGTATGGGGTCGATCCTAACATAGATTCTGCTGCCTGAAAGCAGCGCAGGCGATTTGCATCAATAAGGCGTATACTGTGCAACCCCGCAGCCTGCGGGCCGGTTTAACGTACAACAGGAATCTCCCATGCTGACAGGTATGCCTTCATTATCACATTCCGAACAAGAACAGGCCGCCGATCGTATCCGCCAGTTAATGGAAAACGGGATGAGCAGTGGCGAAGCCATTGCAACCGTAGCAGCAGAAATCCGTGAAACGCACAAAGGCGATCGCGTGACCGTTATCTTTGATGACGAAGACGAATAGATATCTGCCCTGATAAGACCTTGTCAGGCATAAAAAAACCGGACCCTTTGCGGAGTCCGGTTTTTTTTGAGATTTTTCAGGTATCAGCCTTTAACGACAACCGCCGCCGCCGCCTGTTTTGCCTGCTCAACAGCGTCTTCGACGTTATCGGCAATCGCCAGCGCCACGCCCAGACGGCGTTTACCGCTGATTTCCGGCTTACCGAACAGACGGATCTGGTTGAAACCGGTCAGCGCGTTTTCCAGTCCGCTGAAAGAAACATTGTTGCTGGTCAGTTCCGGCAGAATAACGGCGGAAGCCGACGGCCCAAACTGGCGGATTCTCCCGACCGGCAGGCCTAAGAACGCGCGAACGTGCAGGGCGAACTCGGACAGATCCTGAGAAATCAGCGTGACCATACCGGTATCGTGCGGACGCGGAGAAACTTCGCTGAAAATCACTTCATCGCCGCAGACAAACAGTTCAACGCCAAACAGGCCTTTACCGCCCAGCGCTTTCACCACTTTCTCCGCGATATCTTTCGCGTGCTGCAATGCCCGTTCGGTCATCTGCTGTGGCTGCCAGGATTCGCGATAATCGCCCTCTTCCTGACGGTGCCCGATTGGGGCGCAGAAATGAATGCCGTCAATGGCGCTGATGGTCAGCAGCGTAATTTCAAAATCAAACTTCACCAGACCTTCAACAATGACGCGTCCACCACCGGCACGGCCACCTTGCTGGGCATAATCCCACGCCGTCTGTAACTGTTCGGCGCTGCGGATCAGGCTCTGGCCTTTACCGGATGAACTCATTACTGGCTTGATGATGCACGGGTAACCGATTGTATCGACAGCCTGACGGAAAGACGCTTCGTCATCAGCAAACTGATAGGTCGATGTCGGGAGTTTCAGGGTTTCTGCGGCCAGGCGTCGAATACCTTCGCGGTTCATGGTCAGGCGCGTCGCTTCGGCGCACGGCACCACGTTATGGCCCTGTTTTTCCAGTTCCACCAACATGCTGGTGGCGATGGCTTCAATTTCCGGCACGATAAAATCAGGGCGTTCACTTTCAATCACGGCTTTCAGCGCATCGCCATCGAGCATGTTAATGACATGGCTGCGGTGAGCGACCTGCATCGCTGGCGCATCCGCGTAGCGATCGACGGCGATCACTTCCAGACCCAGGCGCTGACATTCGATCGCCACTTCTTTACCCAGCTCGCCAGAGCCTAATAACATGACGCGGGTGGCGCCGGTGCGCAGTGCAGTACCAATGGTTAACATAGCTTCGTACCCAGATCTTTGATGAAGGAAAGTAAGAATTTCGGGGAGCAGTATATCTGAAATTATTGGCGACGAAAACGATTGCGCGGCGTGTTTGAAAAATTCTCTGCGTGTCAAAGAAGGGGATTTACAGGATTTTTTAAGTCGGTTTTCTGCTGTTTAAGGCAGTCTGCGGGCGTCTCTGTTATCATTTAGCAAACCATGGCGCCAGATATCCTGCCGCTGCCCCGATTTTTGCCTCACATAAAGAGTTATCGCCTTGAGCACGCATTCCTTTTCTGCCCTGACATTGCCCTCCGAGCAACTTTCCAACCTGAATGAACTGGGTTACACCGAAATGACCCCGATTCAGGAAGCCGCTTTGCCCGCTATCCTGCAAGGTCAGGACGTCCGCGCCAAAGCCAAAACCGGCAGTGGTAAAACAGCCGCTTTCGGCATCGGTTTGCTGAACAGCATCACCGTTTCACAGTTTGTGGCGCAGGCGCTGGTGCTTTGCCCGACGCGCGAGCTGGCCGATCAGGTCAGTAAAGAATTGCGCCGTTTGGCGCGTTTTACTCAGAACATCAAAATCCTGACCCTTTGCGGTGGTCAGTCCATCGGCCCACAGAACGAATCGCTGGTTCGTCAGCCGCACATCGTGGTCGGCACGCCGGGACGTATTCAGGAGCATCTGCGCAAAGGCTCGCTGAAACTGGACGATCTGAAAGTGCTGGTGCTCGATGAAGCCGATCGCATGCTTGACATGGGTTTCAGTGAAGACATCGAAGATGTGGTGAGTTATACGCCGCAAACCCGCCAGACGCTGCTGTTCTCCGCGACTTACCCGGACGGCATTGAACGCATCAGTTCCAAATTCCAGCGCGAGCCGCTGAAAGTGGAAATCGAAGGCGAAGATGACGTGGCTGATATTAAACAGGTCTTCATCGAAGCCGATAAACATCAGCGTTTATCCCTGCTGGCTGGCGTGTTGTACCTGCATCAGCCGACATCCTGCGTGGTGTTTTGTAATACCAAACGCGACTGTCAGGACGTCTATGATGCCCTGAGCAGCAAAGGGATCAGCGCGCTGGCGCTGAACGGCGATCTCGAACAGCGTGACCGTGATCGCGTACTGGTGCGTTTCTCCAACGGCAGTTGCCGTGTGCTGGTGGCGACTGACGTTGCGGCGCGCGGGCTGGACATCAAACAGTTAGGTCTGGTCATCAACTATGAACTGTCTTTCGACCCTGAAGTTCATGTTCACCGCGTAGGCCGTACAGGTCGTGCGGGAACCAGCGGTCTGGCTATCAGCCTGGTGACGCCGCAGGAAATGCCGCGCGTCACCGCGCTGGAAGATTACACCCGCCAGCGGTTCACCTGGCAGCCTGCCGCACAGGCGCTGGCGGCAACGCCGGTGGCGCTGGATCCAGAAATGGCCACGCTGTGTATCGACGGTGGCCGTAAAGCCAAAATCCGCCCCGGCGATATTCTCGGCGCGCTGACCGGCGACGCCGGGCTGACCGCGGCAGAAGTCGGTAAAATTGATATGTTCCCAATCCACGCTTACGTCGCCATCCGCCAGAAGAGCGCGAAGAAAGCCCTGCAACGTTTGCAGGAAGGCAAAATCAAAGGCAAAAACTGTAAAGCGATTATTTTGCGCTAAAAGATTACCGTCACGTTTTACGTTGCGCGTCTGATTGTTAATGTTGTGTTATTGGCTTGTTGATGATTATATTGTCTGACGCAAGCGATGACCTTGTGCTAAGCATGGATATTATTCCGGCAAGGTCACCCGTAATAAAAGACAAAGACTGGGAAGACGAACGATGAAAAAGATAATCTTGAGCGCAGTAATGGCTGTCGCAGGAATGAGCGGTCTGATCCAGACCGCTCAGGCTGATGAGCCTGAAGTGAGAACGGCGACGGTCACACCGTGCGCTAACGCAACGAAAGATGAACTGGCGGCGATGGTCAAACGCGATTTTCTGCAAAATCGCATTCCGCGCTGGGATGCGGATAAAAAAGCACTCGGAACATCAACACCGGTCGCGTGGGTTGATGCGGGCAGCATCAGCGGTGATAACAAAAAATGGGATATCCCGCTGAAAGTGCGCGGCGATCATGCCGACAAAACCTACGACGTCACGCTCAACTGCCAGCTCGGTGAAATCACTTACAGCACACCGGTCTGAGTTCTTACCCTGCGCCCGCACCCCCTGACGGGCGCGCACATTTCCGCTAATTCCCGCACATTCAGTCTCTTGGTTTCCCCGTCTAAACCTGTCACTCTTGTCACACCATAAAGAGGACAAAGAGATCCGAGATGATGACACCTCCAAAGGCTGAAAAACGCCCGCAAACCCTGAGCGTGCACGGCGATGACCGTGTCGATAATTACTACTGGCTGCGTGACGATGACCGCGCCGACCCTCAGGTTCTGGCTTATCTGACGGCAGAAAACGAATACACCGATCAGGCCATGCAGCCACATCAGGCGCTGCGTGAAACGCTTTACGGGGAAATGGTCGCGCGTATTGCGCAGCAGGATCACTCCGTCCCTTACGTCAAACACGGTTACCGTTATCAGACCCGCTATGAACCGGGAAATGAATACGCGATTTACCTGCGTCAGCCCGCCGCTGAACACGAGAACTGGCAAACGCTGATCGACGGCAATGAACGCGCCAGCGACGGCGAGTTTTATACGCTCGGCGGTTTAGATATCAGCCCGGACAATAAACTCATGGCCGTGGCCGAAGATTTCCTGTCCCGCCGCCAGTACGACATTCGCATCAAAAAGCTGGATGACGAAATCTGGACCGATGATCTGCTGAAAAATACCTCCGGCAGCAGCGAGTGGGCTAACGATTCTCAGACCCTGTATTACGTCCGTAAGCACAAGAAAACGTTGCTGCCCTATCAGGTTTACCGCCATGTAGTCGGCACAGATCCAAAGACGGACAAACTGGTTTACGAAGAGAAAAACGACACGTTTTATGTCGGTCTGGATAAAACCACGTCAGAAAAATACATTCTGATCCATCTCGACAGCACCACAACGTCCGAGATCCTACTGCTGGATGCCGATGATCCGCAGGCGACGCCGAAAGTGTTCCTTTCGCGCCGCAAAGATCATGAATACGCGCTCGATCATTATCTGGGCCACTTCTATATCCGCTCGAACAAAGACGGTAAAAATTTCGGTCTCTATAAAAGCGAAAACGGTACCGAGGCGCAGTGGCAGACGCTGATCGCACCGCGCATTGAAGTCATGCTCGAAGGTTTTAGTTTATTCCGCGACTGGCTGGTGGTGGAAGAACGCCATCAGGGGCTGACGCAACTGCGCCAGATCCACTGGACCAGCGGCGAGGAAAAATCACTGGCGTTTGATGACCCGACGTACACCACCTGGCTGGCTTACAACCCGGAACCGGATACGTCGTTGCTGCGTTACGGCTATTCGTCTATGACCATGCCAAGTTCGCTCTTTGAGCTGGATCTTGACACGCACGACCGCACGTTGCTCAAGCAGCAGGAAGTGAAAGATTTTGATGCCGCGAATTATCGCAGCGAACGCGTCTGGGTTACCGCGCGCGACGGCGTGAAAGTCCCGGTTTCACTGGTTTATCGCCGCGAGTTGTTCAGGCCAAATACTAATCCGTTGCTGGTCTACGGCTACGGCTCTTACGGCAGCAGCATGGATCCGGCGTTCAGCGGCAGCCGCCTGAGCCTTCTCGACAGAGGCTTTGTTTTCGCTCTGGCCCATATCCGTGGCGGTGCAGAACTCGGCCAGCAGTGGTATGACGACGGCAAACTGTTCAACAAACTCAATACGTTCCACGATTTCATCGATGTGACCAAAGCGCTGGTGGCTGAAGGCTACGGCGATGCAGGGCAGGTTTACGCGATGGGCGGCAGCGCCGGCGGATTGCTGATGGGCGCGGTGATTAATCAGGCGCCAGATTTGTTCCACGGCATCGTTGCGCAGGTACCTTTTGTCGACGTCGTCACCACCATGCTTGATGAATCTATTCCGCTGACGACCGGCGAATATGACGAGTGGGGCAATCCTAACGACAAAGCGTATTACGACTATATGCTGCAATACAGCCCGTATGATCAGGTTCGCGCGCAGGCATATCCGCACATGCTGGTGACTACCGGTTTGCATGATTCACAGGTGCAATATTGGGAACCGGCGAAGTGGGTTGCGAAACTCCGTGAGCTCAAAACTGACGACAATCAGTTGCTGATGCACACGGACATGGATTCCGGCCATGGCGGCAAGTCTGGCCGTTTCAAAGCTTACGAAGATATTGCGTTGGAATATGCCTTTGTTCTGTCGCTGGCGGCGAAGAGCTGATCCGGACCCGGTAAGGAATTTTTCCCATAAAAAAACCCGCGTTCAGCGGGTTTATTCTACGAAGGGCTTAATCAGGCAGATGCTTTCTTGGCTTTTTTGTCAGCCTTCTTCTCAGCAGGAGTCTTCAGTGGCTTTTTCTTCGCATTTTTTTTGCTATCCATTCCTTTACTCATAATAGCCTCTCTTTAAAACATGTGGATTGGGTTGCTTTCCTATTTAGTGTCAAATTCGCATCAGTTGCAAGCGGCTCATACGTTTTTATTTTGCAACGGCGCTGTTTTATTGTTTCAGTCAGTAAACCGGAAAGCAAAATTGCGCGATAAGTATGCGAACAGTATGTGAAATAACGATTTTTAGTCATAACAACTTGTCGTGGCTGAACCGATGCGCTGTTATGAACATGCTCGCACCTCAATCAATACACTGGCCGAATAGAACAGGAAATGTCATGCCAAAATTAAAAGGGTTGTATCCGCCTCTGGAAGCCTATGCCAGTGGCATGCTTGATACGGGCGATGGTCACCAGATCTACTGGGAACGCAGCGGAAACCCGGAAGGTAAACCCGCGGTATTTCTGCACGGCGGGCCGGGCGGGGGGTGCTCATCGGTTCACAGACAACTGTTTGATCCCAATGATTATAACGTCATGCTCTTTGACCAGCGTGGCTGTGGGCGTTCAAAACCTCATGCCAGCCTCGACAACAATACGACGTGGCATCTGGTCGAAGACATCGAACGTCTGCGCAAATTAGCTGGCGTGGATAAATGGTTGGTATTTGGCGGTTCGTGGGGTTCTACGCTTGCGCTCGCGTATGCCGAAACGCATCCGGAACATGTCAGTGAAATGGTTCTGCGCGGTATTTTTACGCTGCGTAAACAGGAACTGACGTGGTATTACCAGGATGGCGCTTCCCGTTTCTTCCCTGAAAAATGGCAGCGCATATTGTCGATTTTATCGGATGAAGAACGCAAAGATGTCATCGCCGCCTATCGTGCGCGCCTGACGTCGGAAGATCGCGCTGTCCGGCTGGAAGCGGCGAAAATCTGGAGCCTTTGGGAAGGAGAGACGGTCACACTTCTGCCTGCGGAAGGTTCATCATCTTTCGGGGAAGATAACTTCGCGCTGGCGTTTGCCCGCATTGAAAATCATTACTTCAGCTATCAGGGTTTTCTGGACAGCGATGATCAGCTTTTGCGAAACGTTGAGCGCATTCGCCACATTCCCGCTGTTATTGTCCACGGGCGATACGATATGGCCTGTCAGGTACAAAACGCCTGGGATCTGGCACAGGTATGGCCGGAAGCAGAATTGCACATCATCGAAGGTGCCGGGCACTCGTTTGACGAGCCGGGGATCCTCGATCAGCTCATCCGCACCAACCAGCGCTTTGCCACCCGGCGTTAACGGCTCCAGTGCTCCCGTTTGCCGGCGAACGCGCGGCTTATTTTTGCTTCGGTTCGTAAGGCAGACGGGAGAATTTATGTGATTCCCCGCGATAAAACATAACCCGCTCACGGAAGTAAGTGCGCAGATGCGCAGGCTGTTCACGCTCGGCCATCTCAGCCACAACGGGCATATTGTAACGTTCCTTGAAAGCGACGGCTGACGCGGCGAAATCGACGTTAATGCGGTCCATCTCTTCTTTACTGATTTCGGCCAGATTGATACTCATTTTTGTTTCCCGCTAAACCATTTCACCGCATTGTACCCGACCCAATCCGTGGGGTGAATGTTGTCTTTTGAATTTTTATGATGGCTGATGATATGCGTGAGATTGAGAAGTGATATCAGGTAAATAAGAATTATTCCCGAAATCGTAGTGATAATTATATCCATCATGGGGTGTAAAACGGATTATTTAAATAGGAATGATTCTTTTTAATAACGCCCGGCATGTTAATGATTATCATTAATGTATATTTTGGTTTAAATAAAATACATATAATTCAATTGGTTAAATTATATTGTTGCCTGTTTGAATAATAATGTGAATCGGGTGTTTTTATTTTGTATCGATGCGGGCATAATGCGGATAAATATCCCTATTCATCTGCCTTGATTTATTTTATGGAGCCGCATCATGCTTAAAAAAGAAATGATCGACCAGCTTAACGAACAGCTGAATCTCGAATTTTACTCCGCCAATTTATATTTGCAGATGAGTGCATGGTGCAGCGATAAAGGCTATGAAGGCGCAGCGGCGTTTCTGAAGCAGCACTCCATGGAAGAAATGGATCACATGCATCGCCTGTTCAGATACGTCAGCGATACCGGCGCATTACCTTTGCTGGGCGCAATTGCGGCACCGCCAGTGGCGTTTGAATCCCTGACTGATTTGTTCAAACAAACTTATGAGCATGAGCAACTGATCACCCAGAAAATCAACGAACTGGCCGACCTGTCCATGACGCTGAAAGACTATTCTTCATTCAATTTCCTGCAATGGTATGTTGCTGAACAGCATGAAGAAGAAACGCTGTTCAAATCCGTTCTCGATAAACTGGCTCTGGTCAGCAACACCGGAAATGGCCTGTTCTTCGTGGATAAAGACCTGAAGAACATGGTGGCACAAGCACCTGCAGGCTAAATTTTCTGCCGTGCTGGTCCATAAAAACGCAGAGTGCTCAGGCCTCTGCGTTTTTTTATGTTTTTTTGACAAACGTTTTGGATCGGTTTGCGATAAAGTGACGGCGTTATAAATTCATCGTTAAGCAAGCCAAGGAATCATCGTGTTCAAAAAAACCACATCTCTTTGCCGTGCACTGGCAGTCTCAGCTGTTTTACTGGGCGGATTTATCTCACAGCAAGCTTTGGCCCATGCACATCTGAAAACACAAACTCCTGCCGCCGATACCGTTGTCACCGCCAGCCCGTCCGAATTGTCATTGGGTTTTAGCGAAGGCATCGAACCTAATTTCAGCAAAATCACGCTGGCCGATGCAGACAATAAACCGGTTAAAACCGGGGACATGACGCTCGCCGCGAATGACAAAACACAAGTGGTTCTCCCGCTTCCGGAAACCCTGAAACCGGGTAAATACCGGGTAACGTGGAGCGTTGTCTCCGTGGATGGTCATAAAACACACGGTCAGTACCGCTTCACCGTTAAATAAACGATGAGCCTGACTGCCATGTTTGTCTTGTGCCGGTTTGTCCATTTTGCCTCGCTGATGCAAATTTTTGGGTTGAGCGTCTTTTGCTCATTACTGGCACCGGAAGGCTTCTCCGCATTATTGCTGCGTAAAAATCAGTCGCTGATGATGTGGTCCGGCATTCTGGCGGCGGTGACATCGGTGGGGATGCTGGCGATTCAGGCCGCACTGATGGGAAACGGCTGGGGCGACGGGCTGAACCTGAACGTCTGGCTGCTGGTGCTCACGACGTCTTTTGGTGATGTCTGGCGCTGGCATTTGTTACTGACGGCGGCATTATTGCTGGTCATGCTGATGGAATGGCTGCCGGGGCGCAATTTGGTCATCTTCCTGTGCGCACTCGGTTTGCTGATGAGCCAGGCGCTGATCGGACATGCGGCCATGCATGACGGCGCGCTTGGGTTGTTGCAGCGAGCCAATCATGTCGTGCATTTACTCAGCGCGGCCTACTGGTTCGGGTGCTTACTCCCGCTGCTGACATGTATGTTGTATACGCGTTCGCCTGCGACAAGTCATTACGCAATTGCCACGCTCATCCGGTTTTCTGTCTGGGGCCATGCAGCGGTCGCACTGGTCATACTGACCGGCATCCTGAACACCGCCATTGTTTTGCAGCGCTGGCCTGTCGATATGACATCGCTTTACCAGCGCCTTTTGGTTATTAAAGTGGTGTCGGTCGGACTGATGTGCGGAATCGCTATTTTCAACCGTTACCGGCTGGTGCCGTTAATGAGCAAACAGCCGGAGATTGCCCGGCGTCGTTTCATCATGATGACATGGCTTGAATGGGGGCTCGCGCTAATGGTTTTACTGGCGGTAAGCTGGTTTGCTACCCTCGCGCCTGTCTGAAAGACTTGAAGAATTTACTGTTTACTGAGGAAGAATTATGAGGAAAACACTGCTTGCCTGTGTGTTGCTAACCTTATCGGCCAGTTGTTTGGCGGCACCGCAGGTGGAAACCATCAGCCGCCTGCAATATGGCAAAGCCTGGGCTTTTACGCGTGAAGAAGTCATGCTGCAATGCCGCCCCGGCAACGCGTTGTATGTCATTAACGACAGTACGCTGGCGCAATATCCTCTGAACGACGTGGCCAAAGAGCAGGTCAAAAACCATCAGGTTCAGGCCGTGCCTTTGGAAAAGATCTGGTTAGACGACCCGGCTAATCCGGGGCAAAAAATGAGCCTTGTTCCGTTTATTGCCAAAGCCAAGACACTTTGCTAAATCGCCGTGCAGCCGTTAACTGCCTGATGTTAATCCCATGTTTTGTGTATGTTGTCACACAATGAAAATAATACATCGTTGTTATTATCACTATGTTTCAAACTGGGTGGAAAATAGTCAGGCCTCGGCTACTCTTTAAGTTGTACGGCTTAACCGCCTGCATTAATGCCAACTTTTAGCGCACGGCTCTCTCCCAAGAGCCATTTCCCTAGACCGAATATAGGAATCGTATTCGGTCTTTTTTTTGC
The DNA here is from genome assembly GCF_047784855.1 of Rahnella sp. PCH160. Lineage (NCBI taxonomy): Bacteria > Pseudomonadati > Pseudomonadota > Gammaproteobacteria > Enterobacterales > Yersiniaceae > Rahnella > Rahnella sp. PCH160. The sequence continues at coordinate 4,194,710 of NZ_JBLOGT010000001.1, read as the reverse complement.
GTGTTTTTTAAATCCGTAACATATATTTTTCCGCATTCTTCCATCATCAGCGACCTGAGCTTTCCCCGACAGATTTCGCAATATCCAATATCATTCAAGCAGTTTCGCCCGCGTCCAGGGTTCTTTGCCTGTAATTTTCGTGGAGATATGCTCGATGAGCTGCTGCGTGGGCGCTTTCTTGCCAAGACCCATCAGTGAAAGAGGAAGAATCAGCAGGATAACTAACGGAGCGAATGTGAAATTGCGCATCTCGCGGTCGCGCTGCGTATATAAAAAGATTCCGCTGCATATACTGCCAAGAATTAACCCTGATATCACCTCGCTGACGGAATGAACATGCAACGCAAGCCTGCTGATACCCACCATGGCGGCAATGAAATACCCAACAGCAATTACCAATTTGTTCCTTTTGGGGCGAAAACGCTGGCCTATGAGCCAGAACATAACAGGCCATAAAGTGGCGGACATCGTGGTATGTCCGCTGAAGCCTGTAAAATTAACTGTACTGCTGCCAATCCCCCAGGCGAGAAACAACAGCTTTGAGATACTTATCGTAAGGCCAGAAATTCCCAGAGTAATCAGCCAGATTAATGCCGTAGCTGGGCTACTTGCTTTCCATAACATAAATAAAGCGAGGGTTATTCCGGTTGGAAATATGAGCATGCTGTCGCCGAAATAGGTCAGGAGATTCCAAAACAATGCTGAGCCCTCGATGATAAATAATAAAATCTTCAGAATAATCAATCAGAAAGTGTATCAGCAGGGTGTGCTCGAACGAACAGGATTATCTGGCCCAAGATCATTTTAGGACTGTAACCCGGTTTATGGGCTGGATTGCACAATTTGCAAAACTGAGAATACATTCATAATATATTGTATTACCTGAAATAATTGGATTTTTGTTGCCGTTATGAGATGACAGACCTAACTTTGTTATTCCGCCACAATGAGAGGAAAGGAAATGAAAGCTGCTGTTGTTAATAAAGATCATTCTGTTGATGTCGTTGAGAAAACTCTGCGCGCATTAGAACATGGTGAAGCACTTTTACAGATGGAGTGCTGTGGTGTTTGTCATACGGATTTACATGTAAAAAATGGGGATTTTGGTGACAAAACTGGCGTGATACTGGGCCATGAAGGCATTGGTATCGTTAAGAAAATTGGTCCGGGCGTCACTGCGCTGAAAGTGGGGGATCGTGCGAGCGTTGCCTGGTTCTTCAAAGGCTGCGGGCATTGCGAATACTGTACCACCGGCAATGAAACACTCTGTCGTCAGGTTATAAATGCGGGTTATACCGCTGACGGTGGTATGGCAGAAGAATGTATCGTTTCAGCTGATTATGCGGTGAAAGTTCCGGAAGGTCTGGAATCTGCTGCCGCCAGCAGCGTGACGTGCGCGGGTGTGACAACCTATAAAGCGGTCAAAGTGTCAGGCATCCAGCCAGGTAAATGGATTGCCATTTATGGTTTGGGTGGTCTGGGCAATCTGGCATTGCAGTATGCTAAGAATGTGTTCAATGCCAAAGTGATCGCTATTGATGTGAACGATCTGCAACTGGAATTTGCCGCTGAGATGGGCGCAGATCTGACCATCAATATGCTGAAAGAGGATGCTGCAAAAATCATTCAGGAAAAAGTGGGGGGTGCTCATGCAGCGGTTGTCACTGCAACGGCGAAATCGGCATTTAACTCTGCGGTTGATGCCATGCGTGCCGGTGGCCGTATCGTCGCTGTCGGTTTACCTCCTGAGTCTATGAGCCTGAACATTCCTCGTCTGGTGCTGGACGGCATTCAGGTTGTGGGTTCACTGGTGGGGACTCGTGAAGATCTGGCGGAAGCATTCCAGTTTGCCGCTGAAGGTAAAGTTGTACCAAAAGTCACTAAACGTCCATTGGGCGATATCAATGCTATTTTCCACGAAATGGAACAAGGTAAAATTAAAGGCAGAATGGTGATCGATTTTACTCACAAGTAAAATTTCTATCATGTGGGTGACGCTGCCGAAAAATACTCCGGCGTCACTCATGGCATATCACCAAAATAATGCCGATTAATCTGCTGATAAAAAAAAGCCCTCTCAGAGCGGGCTGAAAGGGGTAATGCGAGGGTCTTACATGCTATGAAGGACAGTTCATAGCGGACACAGGAGAAGAAATGTTTTCCTCGGAATTAAAGGTAACAAACTCAGTGTCGATTTATGTCAAACCTAAGTAAGTTTACTCCGCAACATGTAACAGTCCGGTCGGTTATTCATCGACTAAATAGCGTTCTGCCAGACGTGTCCAGTAAGCAGCACCGAAACTCAAACTTTCATCATTAAAGTTGTAGGCCGGGTTGTGCAGAACGGCGCTATCACCATTCCCGAGACGCAGGAAACAGCCGGGTTTTTGTTGCAGGAAATACGCAAAATCTTCGCTGCCGGAAATCGGTGCCAGATTTTCGACCACGTTTTCCTCACCGATTAGCTCTTTTGCTATCTCCAGTGCGAATGCTGTTTCTTTATCATGGTTAACCAGAACCGGATATCCCGGAACATAGTCAATCTCAGCACGTGCGCCATAACCCGCTGCATGATTAGATACCAGCGTGCGGATCCTTTCTTCCAAAATTTTACGAACGCCAGCGTCGAATGAACGTACGCTCATTTCCAGGCGCGCAGTTTCCGGGATTACGTTGGCCGCATGCCCTGAATGTAAAGAGCCGATAGTGACAACGGCGGTTTCATTAGGATCGATGTTGCGGGAAATGATGGATTGCAGTGCCACGACCAGGCTGCTGGCGACCAGAATCGGATCGACAGTCATATGAGGGCGCGCGGCATGTCCACCTTTGCCGTGAATAGTGATGTTAACTGTATCGCAGGCCGCCATGAACGGGCCTGAGCGGAACATCATTTTCCCGACCGGGTAACCGGGGTGATTATGGAGGCCGTAGACGGCGTCGCAAGGGAAGCGCTCGAACAGCTGTTCGGCCAGCATGCGCTCTGCGCCACTGTTAAAACCAATTTCTTCTGCGGGCTGGAAAATCAGGTTTACTGTCCCGGAGAAGTTTTTGCTGCGCGCCAGTTGCTCGGCGGCCCCCAACAACATGGCGGTATGGCCGTCATGCCCACAGGCGTGCATTTTCCCAGGTGACTGACTGGCATAGCTAACACCCGTGAGTTCAGTGATGGGCAGGGCATCCATATCTGCTCGGATGCCGATACTGCGCTTACCTGCTCCTATTTTCAGTGAACCGACGACGCCGTGGCCGCCCACGCCTGAAGTCACTTGATAGCCCAGTGCACGTAGCTTATCGGCGACTAAAGCGGCGGTGTCGGATTCTTCGTTGGAAAGCTCAGGATTCTGATGCAGGTGTTGACGAACTTCACGCAGCCCCGGAACAAGGTCGGCCACGTCAGCGATGGTGCAAAATGATTTATTATTCATTATAAGGATCTGTTTTTGCCTGGAAGATATCCGGCCTCTATGACCGGTGCGACGTCATTACTGGGGACAGAATGCAATGCGAAAACCCGGCTGGCAATCAATTAATCAGGGCAAGAACCGGCTTTTTTAAATTATGGAATGTTCAATTCAATCACGGTATGTAATTGATGTAACAGGCTAAAGTTTTTACGCGACGTTACGCAATTAATGATTTTGACTCTGGACGGTTTGACGACATGCCTATACCGTTGTGTTGCGCTATACCGGAACAGGCAATGTTCAGAAATATCAGGCAAATACTGTGCATCCGCCTGATATGACGTCTTCAGATATTAAGGATGACTTAGAGGAGATCGCGAGGACTATGCAGGCATGTAGCTAATGGAATGCTCCAGAGAATCACATTGTGAATCGATCAGTACATTCCAGATCCCTTTATAAGGTATGCCAACGTAGGCTGTATTCTGGTCGTTAACCGTCAGAATATCGCCGAAACCTGAGTGACGTCCATTTCGCTCAATATCATTTTCACACATCAAATGGATGTGGCATCTTTCTGAACAACGAATGACGACGGTGTCGCCACCAAACAGACTCAATCTGGCTCGAACGATAGGCATGACTTTCCCCCAATGAAAATAAAGCACCTGAAATACGCTGTAACCGGACACCACCAGGTTTTACGTCACCCAGACCGGGAGTGATTTTGGTCACATAACGCTCTTTACCCTATAAAACCAGAGTAAAGCAGGGGGAATAATGACTTTAATCAAAACTTGTTAGATTCTTCCGGAGATTAATTATTCGCCAGTCATGCATCTGTAAATGAAAACGATCATACTTTTGCTAATGCAGCGTGAATGTAGTTGCGCGGTTAATAACCGGTGAGTAATTATTTTGGATGGTAACATCTGAAGCTGATCTTTCTTTGCAGTGATGGAGTGTATTCATTCGTTACAGGGTAATAAAATAGCTGCTTTTTCTTTCACAAGCTGACACCCTATAGGTGTATTGCATATGCGTGCGCTTGAAATTGATTATTATCGGATTTTTACCGTCTCACGCGCGCACAATGCGGGTGATGAAAAAAAACGTGCGCTACACTTTCTTATTTTCTCCAGTTATAAGGGCATCGGATGATTTGCTCCGAAAAATTCAAACATCTCAGGAACTTCAGCGCATTAGCCCTGGTTCTGAATGCAACTTTTAGCCTGCCGGTACACGCGGATGACTCACAGTTACAGGCATGTGGCAATGCAAAAACAGCCAAAGAGTGCCAGTTACCTTTTCAAGAGGGACTTTCCGCTGTACAGGTAGGGTTATCACGTGAGCCGCAGTGGGGATATCTCGACACCTCCGGGCACATGGTAATCAAACCCGATTTCAGCGACGCCCGCGGATTTGTTAATGATGTCGCCGCTGTTAAGAAAGGCGATCAGTACGGCTATATCGATAAGAAAGGCCACTGGGTTATTGAACCTCGTTTTACCCAAGCAACCGATTTCAATGCACAGGGTACCGCGCTGGTTGTCACGGATAATCGTCTGGCATTAATTGATCGCAAAGGCGCAGTTGTGAAAACGCTGGCGTTTGCCGTTTCGCTTGATAGCCAGGGTTTCGCAGGCGAACAGGCGCTTGCCAGTGTAAAAACGCAGGTCACCCCGGCTTTGTGGAATGCTGCAACAGACCGTTCTCTTTCTCTGCCTGATGATGTTATGGCACTCGATTTGCCGCAGTCAGGGCTTATCCCGGCGAAAAAACGTGATTCAGCGAACGATGGCTACTGGGGATATCTGGACGAAAACGGTGACTGGGTAATTGACCCGATGATCCTGAAAACCCGCGATGAACCTCAGCTCAGCGGCGATGTGGTTGCTATCAGAACCAAAAATGTGTGGGGTTTTGTTGATCGGCAGGGCGTTTCTCTAAACAAAGAACAGTATAAATCGGTCCGTCCTCTCTCCTCCGGTAGCTGGCTGGTTACGGCCAACGATAATTCGAAGCAATTGCTTAGCAGCAAACTGGAAAAAATTCAGGATATTCCGGCCGATCAGTCTGAGAATATCATCGTCTGGGGCAAGGCAACTTTGGGAACGGGCAGTAAAGGTATAGTGATTGTTGGGGCCGATGACCAGGTTGTTTCCCTTAAAGTGAATAAGCCTCAATTCCTGCAACAGAGCAACCGACTGTGGATTATGCAGACAGAGAGCAAAGTACCGCAGGTTATTCAGGTTTATGACAACAATGGCGTTGCGTTGCTTAATGATGCCACCCTTGCAGCACTGAAAGATTATCAGATGAAGCCACTGGGTGCGGCGGTGCTGACAGATAATGTCGCAGCGTTGCCGGAGGCCACGGCAGATGCCACAAATACTCTGCCATGGGCAATTCTGACACCAACTGATACGGCAAAACCCCCGGCAATACTGACTTCGCAGGGCAATGTTCTTTCCGACCCTCAGTGGGCTGCTATTGATGGCGATGTCTCTCAGGCTCCGCTGATTATCCATACACAAACGCAAAAAGTGGGTGCAGTAGACGGTGCGGGTAGATGGGTTATCCAGCCGGTTTATCAGCAGATCAACGCGTTTAGCGGCGATTATACCTGGGCGGTAGAAAACAGTAATAATACCGACACCAAACGTTTAATTGACCGTAATGGCAACGCAACGGAAGTGCCTGCTGATATCTTGCAAAATGCCCAGAGTCTTTCCGGCGGACTGCTGTATTACACCGAAGGCATCAACGATGCCCGCCGCTGGGGTTTATGGGATATTGCGAGCAAGAGTATCAAAGCTGCGCCTCAGTTTACTCAACTCGAATCTTTCAATGAGGGATATGCTCTGGCGAAAGCTGATGCCGGATGGGGCGTCGTCGGAACCAACGGCACGTGGGCAATTGCTCCAGATGCGAGCCGCAGCGGGAAATTCCAATATGTCGGGCAGGGCGTTTTTACCTTATCTGATAATGATCAACCGGGCGAGCGCGGCGATCTTTCCAGTCATTACAGCCTATACAGCGCGAGCAGCGGTCAGGTTATTGCTGGCGATCTGCTCGCAAGACCGCAATCCGTCGGGAAGGGACACTGGCTGGTGCAACCTTCGGAAGGGGGCGTGGCACTGCTCGACAGCGCAGGTCGTTATCCTGTGAGCAAAGCCATTGCGGCTTCGTCGAATTCGGTGCAGGGCGATTGGGTGATGCTGAGTTTCTCCCCTCATGTTGGCGCGATTAACGCGCAGGGTGACTGGCAGATCCCACCTCTCTATACTGCAGAATTCAATTTCATTAAGCCATTGAACTGGAGTCGTGCGATCAGCGACGGCCATACCACGCTGATTAACGCTCACGGCGCTGTTCCGCTGGAAGGTTTTGAACAGGCATTACCGCTAAATTCGCTGGTGCGCCTGACCATGAATGATGAAGTGACCGGCGAAACCGTGCTTTATGACAATGAAGGCAATGAGATCCAGCGCTTCGCCGGGCTCGACAGCCTGCAGGCAGACAAAGCCAGCGCCGGGGTTATCCCGTTGCGCGATAACAAGGGGCTTTATGGATTTGTTGATCAACAAGGTAAGAAGCTGATCGGTTCTTATTTTGATCAGGTTGGCGCAATGAACAATAATTTTGCCACGGCCATGAAAAAATCGACTTACGGAAACCTGTTCGGTTATATCAGCACGACCGGCCGTTTCGCAATTTTACCTAAATTCGATTGGGCCGATGATTTCAGCGAGAAACACGCTTGGGCGGGCGGAAAAGGCGTCGTCAGCTTGCTGAACACGGAAGGTGCCGTTCAGGCGAAAATTCAGGTGCGTTGTAATCAGCGCGTAATCGTGGATGCAAAAGGCGCTTATCTCTGGCCTGCTAAAGCGCCTTCATGCGGTTCCGGGGGTAATTAATGATTGTCAGCAAACCTTCAAGGCTACGGATAGCACTTCTTTGCGCATTGAATACCAGTAGCGCACTGGCCTTATTGACGCTGACGGCTTCTGCAAATGGGGCTGAACCTTCCGGTTGCTTTGCACCGTTGCCTGCTTCGCAAAATGATGCACAACTGCGTAACGCACTGCCGATGGTGCAAAATCTGTGTATTCGTGATGTCCGCGAAGGGCGTGCCGCCTTGCTTCTGCCTGCTGCAGATGAAACCGCTGAGCGTTGGGGCTTTCTGGATAATCAGGGGCAACTGGTGATTAAACCTGCCTTTGAAGATGTCGGTGATTATCACTATGGCGTCGCTGCTGCTAAGCAACAAGGTAAGTGGGGATTTATTGATACCACCGGGAACTGGCTGATACAGCCCGCTTTCGATACGGTACAACCTTTTACTGAATCGGGTTTAGCCGCCGTGACTGTGGCTGGACAATCACAGATTATCGATCGTAAAGGCGCGCAGGTCGGTAAGGCACTTGATGATTTAGTAGACGAGGCCATTTTGAGCAATGGCGTTCCGGCTCGTTTACAGCTGTCGTTTAACAGCGTGCTGCTTTCCCCTGATGGCGTCCGTCATGTTGCAACAGACAAAATGGAAGTGGCAGAGCCTTTTGGTTCTCAGGGGTTATTCCTCGCCTTCGATGCCAGCAAAGGCTATGGCATTGTGGATGAAAATCTAACCTGGCGTGTCGCGCCACAGTACGCCGCAATGACTCTCGACCCGCGCAATCCAACCGTTGCACTCGCGAAGAATTCCGACGGAATTACGTTAATTCGGGCAGACGGCGTTCAGGATGAGCAAAAGTATTTATCCGTGAGTGAAGAGACCGGTGCTTACTGGCTGGCAAAAACGGCCGATGGCGTGAAGTTACTGGATAACGCCGCCGTTGTTATCGCAACGTTTAGCGATTCTGACGCCGCCGCTTTGCGGGTTTCGGGTGACTATGTCCTCCACCCAACGGCAAAAGATAACCTTACCGTATTCGTTCCTGGTCGCAAACAACCTTTGACATTACCTGCCACCAGCGAACCGTGGGGGCAGACTACCGGTGAGTTTTTGGTGACAACACGGGGCGAGCAGAAAAAAGTGAACGCCATCGTGGCACCTTCCGGTGGAGTGATTGGCGGCGCTCAGAATGTTGGCTGGCTGACGCAAGTTTCCAGTGCAGAAGTCATCAATCACCGTTTATGGCTGCGCAATGATCAGGGCGACGTCGTGAATGTTGTTGATGCGACCGGAAAGGCGCTGCTGAATCAGAAGACAATCAGCGCGCTTGAAAATAGCCGGATTGAACCGCTTAACGCCGGTGACGATAACGTTGCCGCTCAGTCGCCTCTGGCTCTGATTCGCCCTGAAGCCGGAACCAGTAAAACCGGTGCAGGTTTCCTCAAGCCGGACGGAACTCCGCAAATTGACAGCAAATGGCAGGATATTGAATCTGCTGACAGCCGTGCAGATATCGGGCAGTTTATCGTCAGAACCGCCGACGGTACCGGTGTGATTGATGCGCAGGGCAAAGTCATTATTCCTCTGACTGAAGACAACATTTCTCCGTTTGTTCAAGGCTATGCGCTGGATTATCTGGACGGTAAGCTGACGGCTCTCGACTATGCCGGTAAGCACTATAACCTGCCAGATATGTTCGATCTTGAGTCGATTGGCAACGGCTGGTTCCGCTATCATGAAACGGCGGCGGAAGGGGCATTGTGGGGAGTTTACGATGCCATCAATCAGAAAATGATTGTTCAACCTACCTATCTGAATGTGGGTGATTATGCCAGCAATCAGGTTGCGGTTCAGACGCCAAATGGCCTTTGGGGCATTCTCGACGGTCAGGACAAAACGAGGGTGGACGCCAAATATGCCAACGTTAAGCGCATCAATTCCGCTCTCTGGTTGCTGACACAGCCGGCAACGGCCGACCAGCCAGAATCCGGCGTAATTGCAGAAATTATCGGCAATGATACTAAAACCCGTATTGCCCCGACGGCCGGATTAGCGGTGAATCAGTTTAGCGACGGCCGTATTCTGGCGACTTCAGCGGCCGGACAATCCTGGCTTCTGGATGCGAAAGGTAACATCGAGCTTCATGAGCAGCAAACTCACATCAGTGCACTGGGTGACTGGGTGAAATTGTCCCGTCAGCCGCAGGAAGGTTATTTATCCGCACAGGGTGACTGGCAGATCCATCCCGCTATCGGCACGCAGGGATCGCGTTTTGCACAGGGACGCGCATTGCGTTCAACGTCTGCCGGCGCTGAGCTGATTGACGACAAAGGTGCCCGTGTCGCCGCGATGCCTGATGGGAAATGGAACCTTCCTCCGGACAGTACGTGGTCTGTTTCTTATGATCCGCAAAACGCTGCACCAGCGACCCGTTATGTTGATAATACCGGCAAACTGGTTCTGACTGTGGCAGGATTTGCCAGCCGCATGGTCGACGGACATGCAGTCCTGACGCGTGCGGATGGCTCAAAAACCTGGATTGACGGACAAGGGAAACCGGCTGACGCTGTCTCTTACGCCGATCTCGGTTTGCCTCAGGATGGCCTGGCGTTTGCTAAAGCAGATAATTCCTACGGCTTTGTGGATGCTCAGGGCAACTACGTGATCGCGCCTGTTTACAGCGCGGTTTCACCGTTCGACGGTGGGGTTGCTATTGTTTCGACACCGGCGATGTCGATGATGATCGACAAGACTGGCAAACCGCTTGCGCGTGTTGACAAAGAATGCGGTATTTCTGTTTTGTACGGCGCAGGCAGTTCGCGTCAGTGGCCGCAGAAAATGCCGGATAATTGTAAGCCCTGAGCCTGATGCTTTGCGTTCAAAACCCGCTACGGCGGGTTTTTTTGTGCTAATGTTTAACTGTAATGGCAGTGAACTATCTCAATTGAAAGGATAAATTATGATCCCGCAGATCCCGCTTAAATACAGGGACGCAGAACGCTGGTCGTTTGGTGATACTGAATCGTCAGCAGATGAACTGGCCAAGCGTGTCATGGCCGGTACTAAAACAGCGACCTGCTCAAATCTTGATGACGATCCGGAACCCGAACCAGGTGAAGTGTTTGTTGTGGTCGATGGCCGTAACAATCCGGTTTGTGCGGTACAACTGACCGAAGTAAAACAGGTTCCGTTTGATCAGGTGACCGAGCAGCATGCCTGGGAAGAAGGTGAAGGTGACCGAACGCTGGCTTACTGGCGTAAAGAACACCAGCGTTTTTTCGAAGAGTACGAAATGTTTGAGCCGACGATGCCTCTGTTGCTCATGAAGTTCCGGATGATCGAAAAGTTCTAATCTCATCATGTGGCCTGATAAGGAAAATCAGGCCAAAAAACCACAAGACATAAGATCTACCTGATGTTGTCGATCTGTCGTTCAGGAATGCGTCATGTCCGCCAATTCAGCAAACCCTCATCCGCTTTCACCCCTTTCAGGAATACCGTATTTCAGCCAATGGGAAGATCCGACCTGCGCGGCGGGGATTATCTCCGGTGATATTACGCTCAGCGATATCCGCCTCTGGCATCAGTCCGGCGCTGCTTCTCAGGAGGAATTTATAGAATGGGCTAACCATGTCTGCGGAATGTGTTGCCTGAAAATGGTTCTGGCGGCGGTTTCCGGGACCGTTGTGCCCATTCTTAAGCTGACTCAACGCAGTCTGGCGTACGGTGCTTATATCCGTGAAGGGAAAAATATTAAAGGGTTAATTTATGCTCCTTTTGTGGATTATGTTTCTCAGGAGTTAGGGCTGGCCGCACAGGTCAAAGTCGATATTTCTGCGCAAGACATTGGTTCGCAGCTGGATTTGCACCGGTTTTTCATCGCCTCGGTGCATCCGTCGATTCGTATCCCGGAATCTGTTCCGCCGGGTAAGGGCGGGCATCTGGTTCTGGTCACACAGGCTGATGCCGGATTTGTGACTTTCCATAACCCGTCGGGTCACGATATTACCACGCAGCAGGATGTGACTTTGTCGGTTGAAACTTTTGCCCGCTTTTTTGCCGGGCGAGGAATTGCTCTGGTGTCCAACTCAGACTGACCGCAAGCGGCATGGCGAACTCACTCCCGTTCGCCATGCGGTGTCACTCCAGTCGCATAATCCATTCATCGTTCTGCTTATCGTACTTTTCCTTGTACAACACAGAATGACGGCCATCGACAACCGCGGGTACGCTGGTAAGGTCATCCCAGGCATCAAGCTGCATACACAAATCAGGGTCTGATTTGCACGGAATATGCACTTTATCCCCGCCTTTTGCTTCCGGCGTTGAGAGGTGTGCATCGTCAATTTCATAACTGCCAATTCTGATACTCGATTTTACCATCAGGTACTCCTTGCCAGGCTGACGTCAGTGGTTTCAGTAACATCAGGTACGACCAGTTGGGCGCCCTGATCTGAGAATAGTAGACAGCACAAAAAGTGCCACTGGATTTTTCATGGCGGTGAAGAAGAGGAATTTCAGAAAACGGTAAACGAAAGGGGGAAGATTGGGAGCCGGTGTTTCAATTACGCACAGGCCCCTTACTCTGTCTTCAAAGCGGATTGAATCTGATGGAAACCGGCATTGCGTTGATCTGATTACGGCCATTGTTTTTGGACAGGTACAGCGCTTCATCCGCCGCACTGACAATATCCGACTGATCTTCAATATCAGGATCCTGATCCGGCCTGTATGTCGCGATGCCCTGACTGATCGTCACGCGGTTAAACTCGCTGAAACTGTGTTTGATACCCAGCGTTTCAATTGATTCCATGATGTGCTGAGCGACGATCCATGCACCTTTCAAATCGGTATCCGGCAAAATAGCTGCAAATTCTTCGCCGCCAAACCGTGTCACTACATCAGTGCTGCGTTTTAGCGATTTTCGTAATGTCCTTGCAACCAGACGCAGGCAGGCATCGCCTGAAAGGTGACCGTAATGATCGTTGAAATGTTTGAAATAATCGATGTCGATCATGACTACAGTCAGCGGAGTACGGTTACGTTTTGCGCGCATATATTCGTGGCTGAGCACTTTTTTAAATTCGCGGCGGTTCGGCAGCTTGGTCAATGAATCGGTGCGGGCCTGAATTTCGAGACGACGGTTAGCTTTAACCAGTTTCAGTTCCAGCAATTTACGTTCATGAACGTCTTCGGCGGTGCCGTACCAGCGCTGAATTGAGCCGTCCGGGGCATAACTTGCCGCAGCGCGGATACGCATCCAGTTCCAGCCTCGGTCAACGTGGCAGAAGCGGACTTCGATATCCAGAGGTGCGCCGGTTTTCAGGCATTGTTCCCAGGTCTGAACCGCAGCGCGGCGGTCTTCGACATGCATACTCTGGATCCATTTATCTGCCAGAATATCCTGACGTGTCATGCCGGTGATACGCTGAAAACGAGAACTGACGTCATTGAGCATACCACGCGGGTCGGCGGTCCACGGGATTTGCGGGTTCAGTTCCACCATATTGCGGTAATGCTCCTGACTTTCGCGCAGAGCCCGCTCCATACGTTTGAGACTGGTGATGTCCGTCATCGCCACAGAAAGCCCGTTCAGCTGGCTTTGTGCATCGCAGGCCGCCTTGATGCGCACGAAGAAAACCTGATTCTTGCCAGGGACAGAAAATTCCCGGTCAGGCGTGGTTTCATTTCGCTTCGCCAGTTCCAGTGCATTATTGAGAAGAGGCGAAAGGCCGGGCAGGAATACACCGATTTTGCGGCCAATAGCTTCATAGGGTTGCAGGCCTATAATATTGGCCATCGCATCATTTACGGTGACATAACGCATTTGTAAATCAATGAAACACAAGCCTACAGGGGCATTGGAATAAATGGTTTCGAGCTGAAAAAGTCGCTGTCCCGGAGACTGATCCAGGCTGGTCAGATTGCGATCAATGCCGCGATAGCCGCGAAAATTACCGTCATTATCAAACAACGGAACCCCGCTGGTTTCCAGAATAACTTCTGTGCCATCGGGGCGGATATTGCGGTTAAGCAATCCGCCAAAAGGGGCGCGACGTGCCACAATCGCAGCAAACTGTTCACCCACGCGTTTGGCTTCATCAGGCGGCATGAAGTCAAAAGGCGTTTTGCCTAAAACTTCTTCGGGCGGAATACCAAGAAACTCGATGCACTTATTGGAGGAAAAGACGTAACGTCCTTGGGCATCGACTTCCCAGATCCAGTCAGAATTGTTATCGATAATATCCCGCAAACTGGCCATTTGCTGTAAAAGCAGGCCATCTGCTGATTCGAGTTTCATTTCATCCGACATGATACTTCTCCGACTGGCAGGTCTTTACTCAACATCAGGCGCTATGATTTATATCTACAAATGATATATCACTGGCAATGTTATCTTGAGGGCAATAATACATGTCAGGCTAGGATTTTTCCTACTTATAATTGCATTCACCTTTCTGGATAAAATAAAAAGATATCCAATATATTCAGCATAAAATTTTTTACAGTCATTTGTTCTGTGCAGTTTGTCATTCCGATTTCACCTAAAAATGTGCCTGCACAGCATCGGCTTGAACGTGTCGCTGAATTATTTTTTGTGGAATTTAAGGAAGCGTAATTAGAATAATCTGCGCCAGCAGGAGGATCCTGTGGCACAGAAAATTACGAAAAGGGTTAAATTAATTAATCGTTCGATAGCGTCTGGTGTCGCGTTGCCCCATCTCTGACCAGTTCACGTGGGAGACTGTTTTTGATACGGCTGCCGATTTTTTTGGCAAGTCCCAGTGGCTGATTAGCCCACGTGACCAGACATTCATCAGTCGCTGGCGTGTTTTCAGGATAAATATCGACGCCTCGCAGCCAGTTTTGTGCCAGTTCGTCATCAATTTCAAAACGGTTGCTGGCGTCATTAACGCTGAAAGCGACCACGGCTTCGTGTTGCCAGCGGAAACCTTTTGGAAAGCGTTCGGCCAGGCGGATACCAATTCGTGAAAATCTGACTTTGCCGAATAAGGGTTCCAGCACGGCCGGGAAGATCCAGATTTCTTTGTCGCGCTGCCACAACGTGTATTGTTTTTCCGGCCATGAAAGCCCTGAACTTGCGGCAGCTTTGATTATTTCGGCGCTGTCCTGACGCGAAAGCGGCGAGAATGGGAAGCGGCCGACTTTATATCCGGGAACCGGCAAGCGTGTTACAGAGTCTGTTTTACGAAAACGGGCAACAAAGAAGCCTTCGCTGTCATAAATTTGAGGGAATACGTGGAGATAGCCTTCCTGCGTGACCGCTTTTTGCGCGCCATCGAATAAATCCCCAAGCGATTCCGTTTCCACGGCACCTGCATAAGTTTCCAGCAACCACTGGCAAACCTGCTGATTTTCCAGAGCATTGAGGGTGCAGGTTGAATACACCAGTACGCCACCCGGCTTTAATGCGTGAAACGCGCTGTCGATGAGTTCGCGCTGCGTAGCGGCAATTTCCGCCACGCTGGCTTCTGACCAGTTGCTCATGGCGTCAGGATCTTTTCGAATCACCCCTTCGCCGGAGCAGGGCGCATCCAGCAAAATCGCATCAAACGTTTCAGGCAAAGCTGCACCGAATACGCGTCCGTCGAAATGAGTCAGGGCGGTATTGCTCACGCCACAGCGGCTGATGTTGGCATGCAGCACTTTCACGCGGCTGGCCGAATATTCATTGGCAACGATGCCACCGCGATTTTCCATCTGCGCGGCAATCTGTGTGGTTTTCGATCCAGGCGCTGAGGCGATATCCATCACCAGCAAGGGGGGCGTGTCGTGTGCAAACAGGGCTGTCACCGGGAGCATGGAACTGGCTTCCTGAATGTAGAATAGCCCGGCCAGATGTGCCAGCGCGTTCCCTAAACGGGAATCGTCCAGCGCGTGACGGTTGATCCAAAAACCTTCCGCGCACCAAGGCACCGGCTCTAACGCCCACTGATAGCCTGACGCCATTTCAAGAAAATCCGCTACGCTGATTTTCAGGGTATTTACCCGCAGACTGGGGCGGAGAGGGCGCTGGCATATCGCAATAAAATCTTCCATGGTCAGGCTGGCTGGCATGATTGCGCGCGTGGCGTCCAGAAAGGCGGCGGGTAATTTATCAGCGAAATCGCTGGCAGTGGTGAGTTTTGACAAGAGTAGGGTTCCAGAACTGAAGGGGTTTTCAGCCGGGGAGTTTAGCATAGTTACACGCAGGGGAAGGCGCGCACGTTGCCCGGATGCCATGAAAAAGCCACCCGAAGGTGGCCTCTGAAAGGGGAAAAACTTTTAAGTTCTTGGGATCGCCGTACCCCATTTTTGCCAGTCTTTCGGCGCTTCCGGATTGAGCAGGAAGTGGTTGCCGTTGGCGGCTTTCGGTGCCAGTGGTGTGGTCGGTGGCGTTGCGAAGGCAATCCCGCCACGGATAAATTGCTGGAATGTTCCGCTTTTGAACATGCCACCGGTCAGGCCAAACTGTAAATCGTAGCCTGAGGCCAGCCAGAACACGGTGTTTTCACGTACCAGATATTGGTATTTCTTACTGATCCGTAATGTCACGTTCACGCGGTCGGCCATCGCGCCCAGATAGAAGCCTGAAACCGTACCCACTTCAATGCCACGGAACAGCACCGGCGTGCCGATTTGCAGTGAGCCAACTTCTGCTGCATCAACCACAATGCCCAGACCGTCGGTGTAACGCGAATCGGTAATCGTGGATTCCTGCAAATCAAAGTTACGTGCAGGAACGCCTTTACCGGCTTCGACGTTGATGTACGGCTGAAGCAAGGTATCAAGATTGCTGACACCACCGGCCGAAATTTCCGGTGAAACGATCGAGAAACGTGTGCCACGGCGAGCAAAATTGTCGACGTATTCCGGATACAGCACGGCTTTGGCGGAAACCTGATTAAGCTGAGGATCCAGTTTCAGGGATTCCACCTGGCCGATGGTGATCCCCAGATAACGGATTGGCATCCCCGCGGAAAGTTTGCTGGCATCGTAGGTATTGAGCGTGATCTGGCTGCCCACGGCGCGTGCGGAGGTTTCGGAATCATAAAGAATGCGCTTGGTGCCTTTACTGGTCAGCACGCCTTCAAAATTATCGAAGCTGATCGCCCCTTTAAGCGCGCGATCCAGCGGCGATGCCTGAACGGTCAGCCCGCTGCCGTTCAACTGAACTTTTGCGCCGCCTTCTGCCCAGAAAATAGTCTTTTCGGTCAGCAGATTGCGGTATTGCGGCTGGATGTAGACATCAACGTCAAACTCGTTGGCTTTCGGGCGCACGTTAACAATCTGGCCTACCTGGAATTTACGGTAAAGCACAATGGAACCGGCCTGAATATCTGGCAGACTTTTCGCCGTCAGCGTCAGTGTGGCGCCGGGCTGGTCGCCCTGAATGCCTTCAGCCGCTTTTTCCGCGTTGCTGTACAACGGATATTTCTGGAGTGACTCGCCTTTAGTGCCCGGAATAATGCGGATGCCACCGTCGACCCATTCCTGCGCGCTGGCCCCCAGCACTTCCATACCGTCGATACCCAGTTTCACGTCAACGCGGCTGTTCACCACAAACTTGCTGTCTTTGTGCAGTAAGTTTTTGTATTCCGGTTTGATGGCGACATTAAACAAGATACCTTCGTCTGTCAGCGTGCGGTCGATAATCTGGCCGACGGTAATGCCATACAGTTTGATTGGCTGGCCTGCATCGATGCCGTAGCTTTGCGGCGCGATCAACTGAATCTTGCTGGTGCCCGGATCCTGAAGCAGGCGCTGGTTACTGTCGAGAACGGTGAAGTGCTTCTGCGCATCGCCATCGCCTGGGATCAGTTCCAGCGTATTACCGGTCAGCAACTGGCTGATATTGGCATTATTCAGACTGAGTTTCGGGCTGTTCATTTCAATGCGCGTACCGGTGCGCATCATATCCAGCACGGAAGGATCGACGGTCAGTTTCCCGGTGACTTTATTATCGGGCTGCAAGGTGATTTTTGTGAGTGTTCCGACCTGTAAACCCTGATACATCAGCGGTGTCTGGCCTTCGGACAGGCCGTTGCCGTTCGGCAAATCAAGGTCGATTTCCACGCCGCGCTGGCTTTGCGCCAGATCAGGATAAAGTACGTAAGACTGATCGGCTTTGGCCGGATGCCCGTCATCCGGGGAATCCATCGAGATCGCGCCATTAACCAGTGCCGCCAGACTTTCCATCTGAACTTTTGCGCCGCTCAGACTGAAATCGCCCTTAAAGCCGGAGACATTCCAGAATCGGGTATTGTCTTTGACCAGACTGGCGAAGCGTTTGTCGATGAGTAAATCAATCGTTACGCCGTCATTGCCGCTTTCAATGTCGTAATCGTAGACTTTGCCGATCGGTATTTTACGGTAATACACCAGTGAACCGGTGCTCAGCGAGCCCAGATCTTTCGAATGCAGGTGAATCATCAGTTCGCCGGTATTCAGGCGAAATTTCGGCTGCGTATCCAGGGCGACAAAGTGATCTTTCTCATTGCCGGGGCCGGGCATCATACCGATGTAGTTACCGCCCACCAGCGCATCAAGGCCGGACACGCCCGCCAGCGACGCTTTTGGCGTGACCAGCCAGAATTGTGTCCCTTCACGCAGCGCATCAGACAAATCGCTTTTGATGCTGACCTTAACCTGAATGGTACGAAGATCTTTACTCAGGCTGATGGATTCGACTGATCCGACTTCAACGCCCTGATAACGCACCGGCGTCCGGCCCGCAACGATGCCCGCAGCAGACTGGAAATCAATAGTGACAGTCGTTCCGCGCTCCTGGAAGTTACTGTAAATCAGCCATCCGGCAATCAATAAAGCAATAAATGGCAGAAGCCAGAAGGGTGAAATCCGGCGCCTGTGTTTTATCCGTGCTTCAGTCGGTGTATTCGGCGTTTCCTGTTGCATGTGCATCCCAAATCAAGCGGCTATCAAGCCATTCAACGGCAAGAATGGTGAGGATCACGGCAGAACCAAAGTAAAAGGCAGCCGGTCCCATTGTAAACGACAAAAGCTGGTCACGATTTACCAGCGACATCATCAATGAAATAACAAACAAGTCGAGCATCGACCAGCGTCCGATCCAGGTCACCAGCCGTAAGAGACGAATACGCGTTTTCAATCCCTGAATCGCTTTGAAATGGATGCTGATCAGTAACGTCAGCATCACGATAACTTTTGTGAACGGTACCAGAACGCTGGCGATAAACACGATGGCAGCAATCGGCACATTACCTGATGTGGCCAGCGACACGACGCCGGTAAAAATGGTGTCTTTCAGCTGTTGCCCGTTGGCGTAAATAATCGAAATGGGCAGCAAGTTCGCGGGGATCAAAAAGATAATTGCTGCGATCAGCGCCGCCCAGGTTTTTTGCAAACTGTGCTTATAGCGCAGGCGCATCGGCACATGGCAACGCGGACAACGCCCCCGTACATCCGGTTGTCCGGTAAATTTACAGGCCAGACACAGGCGCAGCGAAGAGGGCACGCCTTTAGGCCGACGCTGCGGATAAAACTCTTCCCACAGTTGTTCGATATTGAGATTAATCATCGTCAAAGTGACCATAAGGGTCATCATCAGATAGGCCGCCAGCGCAATACCAACATTGATGTCGGCATATTCTTTGACTTTGATACTGGCGACGGCCATACCAATCAGATAAATATCGAGCATTACCCAGTCTTTAAGGCGGTCGAGCATCAGCAAAACCGGTCTCAGGTTCATCCCCAGTTTGCTGCCAAAATGGAGATAAAGAATGGAGAGTGCCAGCGTTAGCGGCGCGCCGATGGTACAGAATGCGACCATGCTGGCGGTGACCGGATCACCCTGTCGCGACATTTGCCAGATGCCTTCCAGCAGGCTGGCGTCAATGCGTGTGCCGAGCAGGCGGATGCTGATGAGCGGCTCGGTATAGGCGAACGGCATCAGCAATAATATGCTGATGGCGATAGTGATCAGTCGCGGCAAAGAACAAACCCGACCCTTTTCAACTTTGGCATTGCAGCGTGGGCAGTGCGCCGTTTGCGTCCGCAGCAGCGCGGGAAGCGCAAAAAGGTAGTCACATTCACTGCAGCGCTGGTAGCGAACGTGCGGCAGTTGGGCTGAAATTGTGTGTATTTTCATAGTACCTGGAATAGTAAAGAATACCTGTTGTTACAATTACGCATCCCCCGAGGGGGTCAGGCGAGGCCATTGTGCCAATATCAGCCAGGTTTTTTTGACAAAATAACGTATTATGCGGTCGGCAAACAGTTATTGTAGGTGAGTCTTTTTGATGTCACACAGGATTAACCTTGTTCATATGGGCATTTAATGCTTATTTTATAGAGGTTAAGCACACCAGAACGGCTCAGTGCCCTTAGGTTATTATTGGTTACTACATGAATAAAGAAGCATTCTACACGGAATTAAAACGTGATTTGAGCGCGTTGATCGCCGGAGAAAACAATTTTATTGCGACTCTGTCGAACGCCAGTGCCTTACTTTATGAACGTCTTGACGGCGTGAACTGGGTAGGTTTTTATCTGCTGGACGGCACTTCACTGGTGCTGGGGCCATTCCAGGGTAAAATTGCCTGCGTGCGTATTCCGGTAGGAAAAGGTGTTTGCGGTACCGCGGTAGCGGAAAATGCCGTACAGCGTGTCGGTGATGTTCATGCCTTCCCGGGCCACATCGCTTGTGACGCTGCAAGTAATGCCGAAATTGTCCTTCCCGTAACGGTGAAAGGCACAGTTATCGGCGTATTAGACATTGATAGCACCGTTTATCAACGCTTCGATGAAGCTGATGAACAGGGGCTGACAGAGTTAGTCAGCGGGCTTTGTCAGCATCTCGAAAACTGCGATGCTGAAAAATATGTCAATCTGATCGTAAGTTGATCGTCGGATAACGTGGCATTTAATAATGGCGTCATTATAATGGCGCCTGTTCATGCCTGCGCCGGTTGGCAAACCCGTTGTAATCAGGAAATTTCATGGAAAATCAACCTAAGTTGAACAGTAGTAAAGAAGTCATCGCCTTTTTGGCTGAGCGGTTCCCGCTCTGTTTTACCGCCGAAGGCGAAGCACGCCCATTAAAGATCGGTATCTTTGCGGATTTGGTCGAGCGCGTGCAAGGTGAAGAGAATCTGAGCAAAACTCAGTTACGCTCTGCTCTGCGTCTGTATACCTCAAGCTGGCGCTATCTGTACGGCGTTAAAGTTGGCGCTGAACGCGTTGACCTTGATGGTAACTCATGTGGCGTTCTCGAAGAGCAGCACGTCGAACATGCCCGTAAACAGTTGGAAGAAGCAAAAGCCCGCGTTCAGGCACAACGTGCAGAACAACAGGCTAAACGTCGTGAAGCCGGTGAAACCACTGAGCCGCGTCGTCCACGTCCGGCTGCTAAAAAACCTGCGCCGCGTCGTGAAAATGCGCCCGCAGCTGTGGCTGGTCAGGAAAATCGCAAACCACGTACACCTCGCCCACCGCGTGAGGAAAAACGTGAACCGCGTCAGGTGCCAGTAACAGACATTTCAAAACTGCAAATTGGCCAGGAAATCAAAGTCAGAGCAGGTCAGAGTGCGATGGATGCAACCGTTTTGGAAATTGCCAAAGACGGTGTTCGCGTTCAGCTCTCTTCGGGTCTGGCGATGATCGTGCGCGCAGAACACTTGCAGTTCTGATACGGAGGCCAACTCAGGCATGAACAAATTTGTCAGATTAAGCGTTATCGCGGGTCTGTTAATGGCAGGGGCAGGGCTGGTAAATACCAGCTTTGCAGCGAACGAGAGTGCACCGGTGACTCTCGCTCAACTCCCTAACTTAACGCAAGATCCGCAAGATGCAACGGTAAGCGAGCGTGTGACTGCACGCTTTACCCGTTCACATTATCGTCAGTTTGACCTTAATGCAGATTTCTCAGCGAAAATCTTCGACCGTTATCTCAACATGCTCGATTATGGCCATAACGTACTCATGGCTTCCGATGTGGCGCAGTTTACTGATAAACGAGCCACTTTGGGTGAGGAACTGAAATCCGGTCAGTTAACCACGCCTTATGCCTTATTCAATCTGGCGCAAAAACGTCGCTTTGAACGCTATGACTATGCGTTAAAAGTGCTTGAGCGTCCGATGGATTTCACTGGCAACGACACGATTGAACTTGATCGTAGTAAAGCACCGTGGCCGAAAGACCGCGCTGAGCTGGATAAATTGTGGGATGCCAAAGTCAAATATGACGAGCTGAACCTCAAACTGACCGGCAAAAACGATCAGGAAATCCGCGATGTGCTCTCCAAACGTTATCATTTTGCGATGAAACGTCTGACTCAGAGCAACAGCGAAGACGTGTTCCAGCTGGTGATGAATGCCTTTGCGCATGAAATCGACCCGCACACCAATTATCTCTCCCCTCGCAGCACTGAGCAGTTTAATACTGAAATGAGCTTGTCTCTGGAAGGTATTGGCGCGGTCTTGCAGGGTGATGATGATTATACCGTCATCAATTCAATGGTAGCTGGAGGCCCGGCGGCCAAGAGTAAAGCCATTGCTGTCGGTGACCGTATTGTCGGTGTGGGCCAGGTTCAGCCCGGTAAACCAACACCTATCGTTGATGTGATCGGCTGGCGTCTCGATGACGTTGTCGCGCTCATTAAAGGACCTAAAGGCAGCAAAGTGCGCCTGCAGATCCTGCCTGCGGGCAAAAATGCTAAAAACCACGTTATCACCCTGACTCGCGAAAAAATCCGTCTGGAAGATCGCGCGGTTAAAATGACCATCAAAAATGTCGGCGCTCAAAAAGTGGCCGTGATGGACATTCCGGGGTTCTACGTGGGGCTGACGGATGATGTCAAAGTCCAGTTGCAGAAAATGGCGAAGCAAAACGTGAACAGCCTGGTCATCGATCTGCGCACTAACGGCGGCGGAGCCCTGACTGAAGCGGTTTCACTGTCAGGTCTGTTTATCCCAAGTGGCCCTGTCGTTCAGGTTCGCGATAACAACGGTCGTATCCGTCAGGATAGCGATACCGATGGCGTCGTGTACTACAAAGGCCCGTTGGTGGTGCTGGTTGACCGCTTCAGTGCCTCTGCGTCAGAAATCTTTGCAGCCGCTATGCAGGATTATGGCCGTGCGCTGATTGTCGGTGAGCCGACATTCGGTAAAGGGACCGTACAGCAGTATCGTTCACTGAACCGCATCTATGATCAGATGCTGCGTCCGGAATGGCCTGCACTCGGTTCCGTACAGTACACCATTCAAAAATTCTATCGTATCAACGGCGGCAGCACTCAGCGTAAAGGGGTTACCCCGGATATTCTGATGCCAACCGGTATTGAATCGATTGAAACGGGTGAGAAATTCGAAGATAACGCGCTTCCGTGGGATAGCATCAACGCGGCGACTTACGGCAAATTGGGTGACATGAAACCGTTCCTGCCTGAATTGCTGAAAGATCATGAAGCCCGTATCGCGCAGGATCCTGAGTTCCAGTACATCCAGCAAGATATTGCCCGTTATAAAGCTCTGAAGGACAAACGTGATACCGCCTCCCTTAATTACGCCCAGCGTGATAAAGAGGACAAAGAGGACGATGCATTACGTCTGAGTCGCCTGAACGAACGCTTCAAGCGCGAAGGTAAGAAACCACTGAAATCCCTCGACGATTTGCCGAAAGATTACGTGGCGCCGGACCCTTATCTCGATGAAGCTGACCACATTGCCGTTGATCTGGGCAGTCTGGAAAAAGCTCAGGGCGACCAGGCCGCGGCGAAGTAATCCTTCACCCGGTGGTCAGATGAAGAAGCGCACTCCGGTGCGCTTTTTTTATGCGCCAAACCGGGAAGATAGATTCGACGGGCTGTGGAAACTCCAGAGACTTCAGTGATCATTGTGAAATAAAACGCTTCAAAATGTAAAGTATTGTGATTTTAGGCCTTTAGCGGGCAAGGACTCTTGAATCTGGGCAAGAAGCCCATAGGATCACTACAGCCGGGCAGGCTATGTGCCGGTGGTGTGACTCAATCAATAACAACGAAGTAACAATGAGGAAGTAAAATTTTATGATGCGTATCGCGTTGTTCCTGCTGACTAACCTGGCGGTTATGCTGGTCTTTGGGCTGATTTTAAGCCTGACGGGCATCCAGTCCAGCAGCGTGCCGGGGCTGATGATCATGGCCGGGCTGTTTGGCTTCGGTGGTGCTATTGTCTCGTTGCTGATGTCTAAGTGGATGGCGTTGCGTTCGGTGGGTGGTGAAGTTATTGAGCAACCACGAAATGAAACTGAGCGCTGGTTGATGGAAACCGTTCGTCGCCAGTCTCAGCAAGCAGGCATTGGCATGCCGCAGGTCGCGATTTATCACGCGCCAGATATTAACGCGTTCGCAACTGGCGCACGCCGCGACGCTTCTCTGGTGGCGGTGAGCACCGGTTTGCTGCAAAGTATGAATCAGGATGAAGCCGAAGCGGTTATTGCCCATGAAATCAGCCACATTGCTAACGGTGATATGGTGACCATGACGCTGATCCAGGGGATCGTGAACACCTTCGTGATCTTCATTTCTCGTCTGATAGCGCAGGTGGCTTCTGGTTTTCTGTCCGGTAACCGTGATGGCGAAGAAAGCAACGGCAACCCGATGATCTACTTTGCTGTCGCGACAGTGCTTGAGCTGGTCTTTGGTATTCTGGCGAGCATTATCACCATGTGGTTCTCGCGTCACCGTGAGTTCTATGCGGATGCCGGTTCGGCGAAACTTGTGGGGCGTGAAAAAATGATTGCTGCGTTGCAGCGCCTGAAAACCAGCCATGAACCGCAGGAAGCAGGCAGCATGATGGCGTTTTGTATCAACGGTAAATCGAAGTCTTTCAGTGAGCTGTTTATGTCTCACCCGCCGCTGGACAAACGTATTGAAGCGCTGCGCAGCGGTCAGTACATTAAATAAAAGACCGTGGGTTTATGCGTAAAAAAATGCCTGGCTTGTGCCAGGCATTTTGCTTTCCGGAGCTTACGGTTTAGAACTTTCAGCCGCTTTTTGGCTATTGGTTTTCTGCGTCATCCTCATCAGGCTGACCAGCGCCCCCGTACCGGCGAGCGTACCCGCCATAATTAACGAAGCGTGCGTCCCGTGTGACGGGAAGAGATTAAACATCAGGGCGACCATTGCCGCACCGGTCGTCTGGCCCAAAAGGCGGGCGGTTCCCAGCAGCCCGCTGGCGCCCCCGCTGCGGTTACGCGGTGCGGAAGTGATAATGGTGTGATTGTTGGGGGACTGGAATAAACCAAAGCCCGCGCCGCACAACAACATGCGCCAGATAATATCCAGATGAGAAGGTTCTGGTGGCAGCAAAGAGAGTGAAAACAGCCCGAACGAAAAGACAATCAACCCGATACCGCCGAGCATCCCCGGATGGAAACGTTCGACCAGACGGCCTGCAATCGGTGCCATCACCATCGTTGCCAGCGGCCATGGGGTCAGCAAAAGGCCGGTATCTACGGAGTTCAGCCCCAAAGTATTTTGCAGGAAGAAGGGCAGTGAAACGAACGCCAGCATTTGAGCACTGAAAGAGCACAGCGATGTGCCCAGAGACAGGCTGAAAATCGGGTTGCGCAGTAAATCTACCGGCAATAGCGGGAAGGGTTTCGACAACTGACGGCGTACAAAGAACCAGCCAATAATCAGCAACGCAATGACTTCGCCCAAAATCAGCATATGATTCAGACCTTGCGCAAATCCGCTGATTGCACTGATAAGCAGGCCAAATGTCAGCGCATTCATCACGCTGCTGGTGATATCAAATCGTTGCCCCTGGCTACGGGTTGAGTTGGCTGGAAGAAATTTCAGACCCAGGATCAGCGCCACAATACCTATCGGGACGTTAACAGCAAACAACCACTGCCACGACGCGACGGACAAGATCCCTGCGGCAATCGTCGGCCCTGCGGCGGAAGAAACGGCCACAATCAGCGCGTTAATTCCTACACCACGCCCCAGGAAACGTTGCGGGTAAATAATGCGTATCAGTGCGGTATTGACGCTCATGATCGCCGCCGCCCCGAACCCCTGCAACACGCGCGCGACGGTCAGCGTCAGCAGTGAATCGGAAAGGGCGCAAAACAACGAAGTCATGCTGAATACCAGCAGGCCGGTCTGATAGATACGGCGGTAGCCAAAAATATCACCCAAAGACGCCAGCGAGAGCAGCGAAATGGTGATTGCCAACTGGTAGGCATTCACGACCCAGATGGAGGCCGCCGGACTGGCATGAAAATCATTGGCAATAGTGGGCAACGCGACATTTGCGATTGCGCCGTCCAGCACCGAAACGGTAATACCCAGAGCGATCGCCAGTATTGCGCCGTAACGTTGTGGAACGGGAAGCCCGTCATTGGGTGTAGGAGTCATGAGTTATGTCAATGCGTAGTCATCAGAGAGGGGAATATTACTACGCTAATGAAGTTAAAGTGACAACTGTCATATGATGTAATGAATTTTTTAATGATATCGCCGTTATGAAACGGGTTTAACAGTTCTTACATTCTCAGGCTTCGGGCCGATTGCTTCTCCACGATGCTTGCCACTATAATAAAAACCACGTTCTATTTTTTTTGAAACAAAACTCACGCGAGCAGGTAATTCATCCTATGGCTATCGCAGATCTTGATAAGCAACCCGATTCTGTTTCTTCCGTTCTGAAGGTTTTTGGTATTTTGCAGGCGCTGGGCGAGGAGCGGGAGATTGGTATTACTGAACTTTCTCAGCGCGTTATGATGTCCAAAAGTACGGTTTATCGTTTTTTGCAGACAATGAAGTCTTTGGGATATGTCGCGCAGGAAGGGGAATCTGAAAAGTATTCGCTCACTCTGAAGTTATTCGAGTTAGGCGCGAAAGCGCTGCAAAATGTGGATCTGATCCGCAGTGCGGATATTCAGATGCGTGAATTGTCCCGCCTGACCCGCGAAACAATCCACCTGGGCGCGCTGGATGAAGACGGTATCGTCTACATCCATAAAATCGATTCGATGTACAACCTGCGCATGCATTCACGCATTGGCCGCCGCAATCCGCTGCACACAACTGCTATCGGTAAAGTGCTTCTGGCCTGGGGTGATAAAGCCGAAGTCAGCGCGCTGTTGCAGGAAATTGAGTTCACGCGTAGCACTGAAAACACCATCATGAATGTCGCTGATTTGCAGACAGCGCTCGATCAGGTGCGTGTGCAAGGTTACGGCGAAGATAATGAAGAGCAGGAACAGGGGCTTCGCTGCATCGCGGTTCCCGTGTTTGACCGTTTTGGCGTGGTGATCGCCGGCCTGAGTATTTCTTTCCCAACTATCCGTTTTTCAGAGGAAAGCAAAGCACACTACGTCGAAATGTTGCATACCGCTGCGCGCAATATCTCAGAGCAAATTGGTTTTAACGACTATCCGTTCTGAATTTTTGTATCAATAATGCAGGCATAAAAAAACCGAAGCCAGATGGCTTCGGTTTTTTGTTTTGAACGAACCGGGATCAGCGATGCGCCAGTTCGGCAGTTTCTTCAGAATCCATCACCGTTTTATCTGTCTGTTTCAGCAACTGGCTGGTGATTGTCCCGGCAGTCATTGAACCACTTACGTTCAGTGCTGTACGGCCCATATCAATCAGTGGCTCGACGGAAATCAACAGCGCAACCAACGTGACCGGCAGGCCCATTGCAGGCAACACAATAAGCGCTGCGAAAGTCGCGCCGCCGCCCACACCGGCAACACCGGCGGAACTCAGGGTGACAATCCCGACCAGTGTGGCAATCCAGACCGGATCAAACGGGTTGATGCCGACAGTCGGCGCGACCATGACGGCCAGCATTGTCGGGTATAGACCGGCACAACCATTCTGCCCGATAGTGGCACCAAAAGAGGCCGCGAAGCTGGCGATCGATTCGGGGATACCCAGGCGACGCGTTTGTGCTTCAACGCTTAGCGGAATAGTGGCTGCGCTGGAACGGCTGGTGAATGCGAAGGTCAGCACCGGCCAGACTTTATGGAAGAATTTCGCCGGGTTAACGCCGGTGAAAGACAGCAGTACAGCGTGGATCACGAACATAATGGCCAAACCGAGGTAAGACGCCACCACGAAACTGCCCAGCTTCATAATGTCCTGTATGTTGGAACCGGCAACCACTTTGGTCATCAGTGCCAGAACGCCATATGGGGTGAGCTTCATGACCAGGCGAACGAGTTTCATCACCCAGGCCTGCAAGGTATCGATGAATGCCAGAACGCGCGGGCCTTTCTCTGCATCATCTTTAACCAGCTGAAGCGCCGCAACGCCAACAAAGGCGGCGAAGATAACCACGCTGATGATGGACGTCGGGCTTGCACCGGTCAGATCAGCAAACGGGTTCTTAGGAATAAAGGAAAGAATCAGCTGAGGAACGCTCAGGTCAGCCACTTTGCCTACGTAGTTAGACTGGATTGCGGTCAGACGCGCGGTTTCCTGGGTTCCCTGTACCAGACCGTCCGCCGTCAGACCGAACAGACCGGTGACGAAAATACCCACCAGAGAGGCAATAAGCGTAGTAAACAGCAGTGTACCGATGGTCAGGAAACTGATTTTACCCAGCGAAGAGGCATTATGTAATTTCGCCACGGCGCTCAGAATCGAGACAAAGACCAGCGGCATAACAATCATTTGCAGCAGCTGAACGTAGCCGTTTCCGACGATGTTGAACCAGGTAATCGATGTTTTCAGAACAGGATCGTCAGAACCATAAATCAGTTGCAGCGCCAGCCCAAACAAAACACCCAGTGCCAGACCTGCTAAAACTTTTTTTGCCAGACTCCATTGCTTGTGGCGTGTTTGCCCCAGCAGCAAAAGGAGGGCAACGAAAACCACTACGTTAATCACGAGCGGAAAATTCATACCAGACTCCAAACTTATAATTTTGATCATTAAAACGGGTGTTCCCGCAAGGGGTTGCACCATCCCATAGCATTGGGGGGAAGAATATCAGTTGGGTGCCCGATCATTTATATCCAAAAGGAATGCTTTATAACTTTTCTTCTTTATTCGTATTAATTTTCGCCAAATAGCCGATATCTTATGCTACTCAGATAAAGAGTTTTAGAATATGGTTAAAAATTTCGGGATTTATTGCACCAATAATGGGCGTCCAGTCAGGCCAGAAAAGAGTCAGCCCGACCAGCATCAGACACAATGTGCGTTCCAGCTGATTGCCTTTTTGGCTATTAATGAGAGGCAGGCGGAAACGCCAGCGACACGGCCATAATAAAGGAACGCCCGCAGGCGTCAGCATATCGGCCAGGATATGGCTCAGATAGCCGATAATCATGGCGTGAAAGGCATCGATGGGGATCACCCAGTCTTGTGGGAAATGGGTGCGCAGCAGGAAAATCCCTCCGGCGACAGCCAGCAAGCTATGCGTGAATCCACGGTGGCCAAAAGCCCGCGCAATCGGGGCGGAAATCCATTTCAGGCGTTGGCCAATCAGGGATTTTGGATGGTCAATGTCGGGCAGCAGACAGGTGAGCAGCGACCCTGGAATAATATGCCACCAGTCACCGTGAGCCAGTTCCGGAGAAAGCTGTGCCTTTTTCGCAAATACTGCACAGGCAATTGAAAAAATGAGATGGCCTTCCGCCGTCATGACGCGTCCGAACTGGATAACTGTTATTTTATCCAGTATAAGTGAAACTGTCACAATCTTGGAAGAGACACCCTGTAACTAATTGTCAACGGCATGATAAAAAAGGAAAAGACGTATAAAAATACGCCTTTTGATTGTCACTTATTGACCTGTTACCGCGCCAGCCAGCCGCCATCAACGGCAATCGTATACCCGTTGACGTAATCAGAGGCTTTCGATGCCAGAAACACCACCGGCCCCATGACATCTTCCGGCAAACCCCAGCGCCCGGCGGGGATGCGATCAAGAATTTCCTTGCTGCGGTCTCCGTCAGCACGTAATTGCTCGGTGTTGTTAGTCGCCATATAACCTGGCGCAATGGCGTTAACATTGACGTTATGTTTCGCCCATTCGTTAGCCATCAGTCGTGTGATGCCCATGACGGCACTTTTTGATGCCGTATAGGAAGGAACGCGGATGCCGCCCTGATAGGAAAGCATAGAGGCGATGTTAATGATCTTACCGCCGGTACCTTGTTTGATGAACTGTTTTGCCACGGCCTGAGACATGAAAAACAGCGTCTTGCTGTTCACGTTCATGACGTCGTCCCAGTTTTTCTCGCTGAAATCGATAGCGTCTTCGCGGCGGATAATACCGGCATTGTTCACCAGAATATCGATATGACCAAACTTGCTGATTGCTTTTTCGATGAGTTCGGGAATGCCCGCAATACTGCTCAGGTCGGCGCGAAGATCGAGGAACCGGCGGCCGGTCGCTGTGACTTTTTCGGCCGTTTCGTTTGGCGCTGAAACATTGATGCCTACGATATCGCAACCGGCCTGTGCCAGTCCCTGCGCCATACCCTGACCCAGCCCGGTGTTACAGCCGGTCACGATAGCGACTTTACCGCTTAATTCAAACGCGTTGAGGATCATATTCAAAGTCTCTTTTGCACGGCACGTTGGCCATTAAAGGATAATTTGCTCCGCCGCCGTGCAGCTGAGCATGAGAGTTAGCGCAATTCACTGACTTTGACGTGATCCATGTCGTCAAAAACCTGATTTTCGCCGACCATGCCCCAGATGAAGGTATAGTTTTTCGTGCCCACACCGGCATGAATTGACCAGCTCGGGGAGATGACCGCTTGCTCGTTATGAACCAGCAGATGGCGTGTTTCCTGCGGCAGTCCCATCATGTGAAAAACGGCGGTTTCTTCTTCCATATTGAAGTAGAAATACACCTCCATACGACGCTCGTGGGTATGACAAGGCATGGTGTTCCACAGGCTGCCTTCTTCGAGCTTCGTTAATCCCATCGTCAGTTGGCAGGTTTCCAAAACGGCAGGCACGATAAATTTATTAATTGTGCGGCGGTTGCTGCTGGCCGCATCGCCAATGGTTTGTGGCGACGCTTCGGCCAGCGTGATCTTTTTGTTGGGGAATATTGTGTGTGCAGGGGCGCTGTTGTAATAAAACTTGGCGGGTCTCGCGGTATCAATGCTACTGAACTCAACGTGTTTAGCGCCTTTGCCGACGTACAACGCTTCTTCATGCCCAATTTCGTAAGTTGTTCCGTCCACCACGATAAGCCCCGGCTCGCCGATGTTGATCACCCCCAGTTCGCGGCGTTCGAGGAAATAGCTTACGCCCAGTTGCTTGCCGACTTCATCGCCCACCGAGACTGATTTTTCCACTGGCATCACGCCACCGACGATAATGCGGTCGATGTGGCTGTAGGTCATGGTGTAGGTGTTTTTCTCGAATATTTTCTCAATAAGAAATTCGCGGCGTAATTCTGCGGTATCAAGCGTTTTTGCGTGATCGCTGTGAATGCTTTGACGAACTTGCATGTAGGAGCCCCTGATAAGATTGCGATAAAGGAGAACTTGCCGGGCGAGTCTGACCGTTGCGTGGCAGTGACAGCGTACAGAAGCAGGAGAGCTCCCGGCTCGTCCTTGTTAAACAAAGCATAGGTTCATTGGTATGTGAATTCAATAAAAATGAAATAACGTTTTATTTATTTCATGAGACAGTTCAAGGTTCGTGAATTAAACGCGGGCTGGGGGAATGTGGCAGGGAATATGCGAAGTACGACGGGGACAGGCAACGGCGCAGAAGCGTGATATTTCTGCGCCGGTTTACCTGAGGCGAGTTATCAGAGGATATGTGCAGGCATTAAAGCTTCAAGCGTTGCCAGTTTCGTGTCAGCAAGCGCCCAGCGAGGATCGTCGCGGTACTCACTGGCGGGAACGACAATCGAACGCATGCGTGCAGCTTTCGTTGCGATCATTCCGTTGAAGGAATCTTCGAGGGTCACACAATTCAGAGGATCAACCTGTAATTCTCCGGCAGCAAGCAAATACACTTCGGGATGCGGTTTGCTGTACGGCAGGTTTTCTGCCGAGGTAATCACCTGGAAATAAGATTGCAGATTAAACATCTCCAGAACGGCCCTGAGCATAAATAATGGAGACGCGGAGGCGAGGCCAATCTTCAGCCCGCTGTCACGGCACAGCTCAAGCGCCTGGGTCACCCCCGGCAGTAAAGGGCGGCTTTGCTCCACCAGTTCGATGGTGCGGGCGATGATCATGCCGGACACGTCGTCCTGGGTCGGCCCCTTCCATGGCAGCGTCTGATACCACATTCTGACAACCTGATCGACACGCAACCCGAGCGTATCCGGGAGTAAATGCCGCTGGGAAATATCAACGCCCAGGCTACTGAAGACGTCCAGTTCTGCCTGAACCCAAAGGGGCTCAGAATCAATTAACAGACCATCCATATCGAAAATTGCTGCATTAACAGGGCGAACATAAGCCATGAAAGCGGACTCCGTAAAAAAGTGAATTGATGCTTTACTCTAACACCGCCGGTTCTGTGGGTGAAATCTGATATGGCGCGTCGAAAATACCCACAAACCCTATGTTTCTGACAGGCGGCACCAGTAACTGATTAAAACATTGGGCGCAAAATACTTTCTGTGGGTAAACTTACGTGTTGCTTTAGGTGTCCTAACAAGGGGAATTCATGACGTACCAACAAGCCGGACGGGTGGCAGTGATTAAACGGATTGCAGGATGGATTATTTTTATCCCTGCGCTGCTTTCAACACTGATTTCATTGCTTAATTTTATTAATGATCATACTAAGACTGAGCAAGGCATTAATGCCGTCATGCTGGATTTCGTTCACGTAATGGTTGATATGGTGAAGTTCAATACCTCATTTCTCAACGTCTTTTGGTACAACTCACCCGTGCCTGCTCTGGCGCAGGGAGTGACCAGCGCCAACGTCGTGTTTTTTATTATCTACTGGCTGATTTTTGTCGGTCTGGCATTGCAGGCTTCCGGCGCAAGAATGTCGCGTCAGGTGAAGCATATACGTGAAGGTATTCAGGACCAGTTGATCCTTGAGCAGGCGAAGGGCGCAGAAGGGCGCACCCGACCGCAGATTGAAGAACGGATTGTGATACCCAGACATACGATCCTGGTGCAGTATTTTCCGCTCTATATCCTGCCGATTGTAATCGCCGTGGTTGCCTATTTCGTTTTGAAATTATTAGGTTTAATTGCCGGGTGAACTGAGATTACTTTTTGTAAAATCTGACTTATCTTACTCATAAATAAGGCCTGAAATTTTTCATTATTCAGGCCTTATTTTTAACCATCAAAACATTCAGCAGACTAATTAATATCGTGGTGGAGAAGTCTTTCTACCGCGCGTTGTGCGACAACAAGATGTTGCCCGCCGAATAAATTACTGCGGTTCAATAGGTAATACAGCTGGTAGATAGGTTGCCTTGAAATGAAGTCATCAGGAAGCGGTGTTTTACTCTGATAACCGTCATATAATTGCGGCGGAACATTAGGGTACAGCGGAAGCATCGCCAGATCGCATTCCCTGTCGCCCCAGTAACAGGCAGGGTCGAAAATGACCGGTCCGTCTTCTGAAAGACCACAATTGTGAGGCCACAAATCGCCGTGTAATAAAGAAGGCTGAGGCTGATGGTTCTGTAAGCGGGCATGAACCATTGCGGTGATATCTTCGATATTGCCGAACGTCATTCCTTTTTCCGCCGCCAGTTGCAACTGCCACCCGATACGCTGCTCGGCAAAAAATGTCGCCCAGCGTCGCTGCCAGCTGTTGGGTTGCGGCAGGGTCGCCAGCTCATTATCGAAATCCAGGCCGAATTGCAGTTGCTCGCTCCACTGATGTAACGCGGCAAGTTGTTGCCCTAAAAGGAAAGCGTTATGGGCATCCAGAGGCTTTTGCGGGATATATTCAAGCAGCAGGAAACTGTAGTCACGATCACTACCAACGCCATACACCTCCGGTACGCGAACCGTCTGACTTCGGGCAAGCAGGGCGAGCTGATCCGCTTCCGCCGCAAAAATCGGTAGCATTTCGCGCGCATTACACTTCACAAATACATCCCTGTCGCCGTAGCTCAACCGCCAGGCAGGGTGAATCTCTCCTCCCGGCAGTTCAACACGTTCGCGGATTTCAGCACTGCCCAGGTGTTCACTCAACAAACGATTGACGGCTTGCCACATGGTATCACCCCTTCTGACTGGCCCGATAATTCATTAAGTTAGCGTTTTTTGTGGTTCAAAAACCCGATCCCGCGCACGGCTGAATCAGATGATGCTGTTAATTTATGCGAATTACGATGTGGTTGAACTGAGAGTGTAATCAATGAATCTATTAATTTCAGAATATGTGACGTAAAAGAGGTTTTATATGCAGAATTGTCTTATCGACATGTGTCTAACCCCCTTGTTTAACAAAACAATAATAATAATAGACTAAAAATATATTCAGGTGTGGGAAGAAGATGTATATGCTACTCCTCGTCCCAGTCGCGAGAGAGAAAACGTGAAACCAAAAATTCTTTATTTGATGGCCGCGCTTTTACTGGCGGGTTGCGCTAAAGAAACACCGGTTAAAACCACGCATTTTTTGAATCCATCGCCGCCGCCACAGAGCGAAACTTCATTAATGCATCCGGGGCCTTATGGTGATGTTATTCACCAGGCGGCAAATACTTACGGCGTTGACGAAACACTTGTTAAAGCAATCATTCAGGTTGAATCTGGATATAACCCAACCGTTGTCAGCAAATCGAATGCGATTGGGTTAATGCAGCTAAAGGCCTCAACGGCAGGACGCGATGCCTACCGGATGAAAGGACGTTACGGGCAGCCCAGCGCTCATGAACTGAAAGACCCGGCGATGAATATCGATTTGGGTACGGCTTATCTGAGCATCTTGCAACAGCAACTGGCAGGGATCACTAATCCGCAAACCCGTCGCTATGCAACAACGGTGGCCTATGTGAACGGGGCAGGGGCGTTACTGAGAACCTTCGCAAAAGATAAGACGTACGCGATCGCGAAAATTAACCTGATGACGCCGCAGGAGTTTTACCAGCATGTGCAGCAAAAACATCCGGCGCCTCAGGCTCCGCGTTATCTGTGGAAAGTGAATAGCGCCTATTTGGCGATGCGTTAAGTCCCGTTTTCCGCCAGTAGCCACTCAGGTCGCTGGCGGAAAATGAGTAATAATTTCAGTCACGCCGTTAATCACAAACTGCACGCCCATACAGACCAGCAAGAAACCCATCAGCCTTGAAATCGCCTCAATTCCGCTTTTCCCGACCAGACGCATAATCCCGCCCGCACTGCGCAATGTCAGCCACAGAATCAGGCTGACCAGAAAGAAAATCAGCACCGGTGCAACCATAATCACCCAGTGAGGAAAATCTGTGCCTTCTCTGATGGTCGATGCGCTACTGATAATCATCGCAATCGTACCCGGGCCTGCCGTGCTGGGCATCGCCAGCGGTACAAACGCGATATTGGGAGAATCCTGCCGCTTCATCTCTTCGGTTTTGTTTTCCATTAGCACTTTTTCTTCAACATGTGGCTGAGGGAAAAGCATTCGGAAACCAATAAATGTCACAATGAGGCCGCCCGCAATACGCAAGCCGGGAATCGAAATCCCAAAGGTATTCATGACCAGTTGCCCCGCGTAGTAGGCGACCATCATGATGATGAAAACGTATACCGAGGCCATCAGTGATTGCTGATTCCTCTCCTGTGCCGTCATATTTCCGGAAAGTCCCAGCAACAGGGCGACGGTGGTTAAGGGATTCGCCAGTGGGAGAATTACCACTAAACCCAATCCGATGGCTTGAAATAACAGGCTGACTTCTGACATAAATTTCCCTTTTGAAAAGCGTCTCTGTTTACCTTAGCGTGTCCGGAGGGGATTACACGAAAAATATCCGTCATAAGCAACACAGGTTGCTGGAAATTCGCACTTTACGGGTGGTAAACTCCTTGCCTGTTTTCACGTCGCATCCCGATACAATTACATGATGTATTCCAGGGTGCCTATATTTGGCAAAGTAAAGCTGAATAGCGTGAGTAACTACATGAATTTAAACTCAAATATTTTTCTAGATGTGCTCTGTCGTGTGGGGCACCACTGTAGATTAAGGAATTAACATGCCTGTCATTACTCTTCCTGACGGAAGCCAGCGCGTTTTTGATCGCCCCGTTTCACCTCTTGATGTTGCTCTCGATATCGGTCCTGGTCTGGCGAAAGCCTGTATCGCTGGTCGCGTTAACGGCGAACTGGTTGATGCGACCGATCTGATTGAAACTGACGCGCAACTGGCGATCATCACTGCTAAAGACGAAGCCGGTCTTGAAATCTTGCGTCACTCCTGTGCGCACCTTTTGGGTCATGCCATCAAGCAATTGTGGCCAGACACCAAAATGGCTATCGGTCCGGTTATCGATAATGGCTTCTACTATGACGTCGATTTAGATCGCACGCTCACTCAGGAAGACATCGAACTGCTTGAAAAGCGTATGCACGAACTGGCTGAAAAGAATTACGACGTTATCAAAAAGAAAGTCAGCTGGCAGGAAGCGCGCGATACGTTTGCAAGCCGTGGTGAAGAATACAAAGTGGCGATTTTGGATGAAAACATCAGTCATGATGATCGTCCGGGCCTTTATCATCACGAAGAGTATGTGGATATGTGCCGTGGTCCGCACGTACCGAATATGCGTTTCTGCCATCATTTCAAATTGCAGAAAACATCCGGTGCTTACTGGCGCGGTAACAGCGATAACAAAATGCTGCAACGTATCTACGGCACTGCCTGGGCAGATAAGAAGCAACTGAATGCTTACATTCAGCGTCTGGAAGAAGCCGGCAAGCGCGATCACCGCAAAATCGGTAAGCAACTCGACCTGTATCACATGCAGGAAGAAGCACCAGGTATGGTGTTTTGGCACAACGACGGCTGGACTATTTTCCGTGAGCTGGAGGCCTTTGTACGGATGAAACTGAAGTCTTATGACTATCAGGAAGTCAAAGGTCCGTTCATGATGGACCGCGTACTGTGGGAAAAAACCGGTCACTGGGAAAACTATAAGGAAGCGATGTTCACCACGTCTTCTGAGAACCGTGAATATTGCATCAAACCGATGAACTGCCCGGGGCATGTACAGATCTTCAACCAAGGTCTGAAATCCTACCGTGATCTGCCATTGCGTATGGCCGAGTTCGGCAGCTGCCACCGAAACGAGCCTTCAGGTGCATTGCATGGCCTGATGCGTGTTCGTGGTTTCACCCAGGACGACGCCCACATCTTCTGTACTGAAGAGCAGGTTCGTGACGAAGTGAACAGCTGTATCCGCATGGTCTATGACATGTACAGCACTTTTGGTTTCGAAAAGATTGTGGTGAAACTGTCAACCCGTCCTGAGAAACGCATTGGTACTGACGAAATGTGGACTAAGGCTGAAGACGACCTGGCCGCAGCGCTGACTGAAAACAAGATTGAATTCGAATATCAGCCGGGTGAAGGTGCGTTCTACGGTCCGAAAATTGAATTTACCTTGCATGATTGTTTGGATCGTGCGTGGCAGTGTGGTACCGTGCAGCTCGACTTTTCATTACCTGGTCGCTTGAACGCCTCTTATATTGGCGAAAGCAATGACCGTCAGGTTCCGGTAATGATTCACCGTGCTATCCTGGGTTCCATGGAGCGCTTCATCGGTATTTTGACCGAAGAATACGCCGGGTTCTTCCCGACCTGGATGGCGCCGGTACAAGTTGTGATCATGAACATCACTGATTCACAAGCACCGTATGTCGAAGAATTAACCAAAAAACTGCAAGATGCAGGCATTCGCGTTAAAGCCGACTTGAGAAATGAGAAGATTGGCTTTAAAATTCGCGAACACACGCTACGCCGTGTTCCTTACATGTTAGTTTGTGGCGATAAAGAGGTCGAATCAGGCAAAGTTGCTGTTCGTACCCGCCGCGGCAAAGACTTAGGAAGCATGGATGTTAGCGAAGTCGTTGACAAACTGCTGGCGGAAATCCGCAGCAGAAGTCTTCATCAACTGGAGGAATAAAGTATTAAAGGCGGAAAACGAGTTCAACCGGCGCGTCCTAATCGCATTAACAAAGAGATTCGCGCGCAAGAAGTTCGCCTCACCGGCGTCGATGGCGAGCAGATTGGTATTGTCAGTCTGAATGAAGCTCTTGAAAAAGCTGAGGAAGCGGGCGTCGATTTAGTAGAAATCAGTCCGAATGCCGAGCCGCCAGTTTGTCGAATCATGGATTACGGCAAATTCCTCTACGAGAAGAGCAAGTCGACCAAAGAGCAGAAAAAGAAACAAAAAGTTATTCAGGTTAAGGAAATCAAATTCCGACCTGGTACCGATGATGGCGACTATCAGGTCAAACTACGCAACCTGATTCGCTTTCTGGAAGATGGCGATAAAGCCAAAATCACCCTGCGGTTCCGTGGGCGTGAAATGGCGCACCAACAGATCGGTATGGAAGTGCTTAACCGCGTCCGTAAAGACCTGTGTGAAGATTCTGAACTGGCCGTTGTCGAATCCTTCCCTACGAAGATCGAAGGTCGTCAGATGATCATGGTGCTCGCACCTAAGAAGAAACAGTAAGGCTTCCAAGTAATCCTGCTGCGCGGTGTTCGCACCGCGCATGCTGGATTCGCCTTTCTGATTCATGTTAATAACAATGCGAAGTGGAATTTAAAATGCCTAAGATCAAAACAGTACGCGGCGCCGCTAAACGCTTCAAAAAAACCGCCAACGGTGGTTTTAAGCGTAAGCACGCAAACCTGCGTCATATTCTGACCAAAAAAGCTACTAAGCGTAAACGTCACTTGCGTCCAAAAGGCCTTGTATCCAAGAACGATTTGGCTATGGTCTCTGCATGTCTGCCGTACGCATAAATACACTTTTTTAATCTAGAATATAAAACTCAGGAGAGCATATGGCTCGCGTAAAACGTGGTGTGATTGCACGTGCACGTCACAAGAAAATTTTAAAACAGGCGAAAGGCTACTACGGTGCCCGTTCTCGCGTATATCGTGTTGCGTTCCAGGCTGTTATCAAAGCTGGTCAATACGCTTACCGTGACCGTCGTCAAAAGAAACGTCAGTTCCGTCAGCTGTGGATCGCGCGTATCAACGCAGCAGCTCGTCAGAATGACATGTCTTACAGCAAATTCATTAACGGCTTGAAAAAAGCTTCTATTGAAATTGACCGTAAGATCTTGGCTGACATCGCAGTATTCGACAAAGTGGTATTTGCCGCTCTGGTCGAAAAAGCGAAAGCAGCACTGGCGTAAGTCAGGTAAAAGAGGGAGCTTGCTCCCTCTTTTATATTTTGTGTTTAAAAACATGCTGATTCGTTGTTTAATACTGCCATTCCCGTTTACGTCTATGCACAAGACAGACAACCGATAAGGTAACGCAAGCATGAATGCTGCTATTTTCCGTTTCTTTTTTTACTTTAGCGCCTGATTCAGGAAGGCTTTCGCGCGTAAGAGAAGAAACGAAAAGTAGCGCCTAAGCCTCCCTCGTGGAGGCTTTTTTGTATCTGTGCTTTATACACTAAGGTTCAGGGTCAAAATCGCGCCCCTGATTAATCACGGTTATTTTACATCGGGCCATATTGGCCAGAAGAAGAGGAAAGCAATGCCACATCTCGCAGAGCTGGTTGCCAATGCCAAGGCAGCCGTAGAGAGTGCTCAGGATATCGCCACGCTCGATAACGTGCGTGTTGAGTATCTGGGTAAGAAAGGCCACCTGACGCTCCAGATGACGACCCTCCGTGAATTACCCGCGGAAGAACGTCCGGCAGCAGGCGCAGTGATCAACGAAGCGAAAACGCAGGTTCAGGAAGCTCTGAACGCGCGGAAAAACACGCTGGAATCTGCTGTGCTCAATGCGCGTCTCGCGGAAGAAACGATTGATGTTTCCCTGCCCGGCCGTCGTATCGAAAACGGCGGTTTGCATCCGGTGACCCGTACTATCGACCGCATTGAAACCTTCTTTGGTGAACTCGGTTTTACCGTGGAAACCGGTCCCGAAATCGAAGATGACTACCATAACTTCGACGCACTGAACATTCCGGGACATCACCCTGCGCGTGCCGATCACGATACTTTCTGGTTCGATGCTAAGCGCCTGCTGCGTACCCAGACGTCTGGCGTTCAGATCCGTACGATGCAGGGCCAGCAACCGCCTATCCGTATCATCGCACCGGGCCGCGTATACCGTAACGATTACGACCAAACGCATACCCCGATGTTCCATCAGATGGAAGGCCTGATTGTCGACAAAGACATCAGTTTCTCCAACCTGAAAGGCACGCTGCACGATTTCCTGAACAACTTCTTTGAAGCTGATTTGCAGATCCGTTTCCGTCCTTCCTATTTCCCGTTCACCGAACCTTCTGCGGAAGTTGACGTTATGGGTAAAAACGGTAAGTGGTTGGAAGTACTGGGTTGCGGCATGGTGCACCCGAACGTATTGCGTAACGTCGGTATTGATCCGGAAGTGTATTCCGGTTTTGCCTTCGGGATGGGGATGGAGCGTCTGACCATGTTGCGTTATGGCGTCACCGACCTGCGTGCTTTCTTCGAAAACGATCTGCGTTTCCTCAAACAGTTTAAGTAAGGCGGGAATATCACATGAAATTCAGTGAACTCTGGTTGCGTGAATGGGTAAACCCAGCCATCAGCAGCGAAGCATTATCAGACCAAATCACCATGGCCGGCCTGGAAGTGGACGGCGTTGAGCCTGTCGCAGGTGCATTTAACGGCGTCGTGGTCGGTGAAGTTGTCGAATGTGGTCAGCATCCAAACGCAGACAAACTGCGTGTCACGAAAGTGAACGTGGGTGGCGATCGCCTGCTGGACATCGTTTGTGGCGCACCAAACTGCCGTCAGGGCCTTAAAGTTGCCGTCGCCACAGTGGGTGCAGTATTGCCGGGTGATTTCAAAATCAAGGCAGCCAAACTGCGTGGCGAACCGTCTGAAGGCATGTTGTGCTCTTTCTCGGAGCTGGCGATTGCAGACGATCACGATGGCATTATCGAATTGCCGCAGGATGCCCCTGTGGGGACTGATATTCGTGAATTCCTGAAGCTGGACGACACGACGATCGAAATCAGCGTAACGCCAAACCGTGCGGATTGCCTGGGTATTCTGGGTGTGGCGCGTGACGTTGCCGTGATTAACCAGCTTCCGCTGGTTGAGCCGGAAATGAACCCGGTTAAAGCTACCATTGATACCGCAATTTCTATCGATGTTCAGGCACCGCAGGCTTGTCCGCGTTATCTGGGCCGTGTGATCAAAGGCATCAACGTGAAGGCACCGACGCCGTTGTGGATGCGTGAAAAACTGCGCCGCTGCGGTACGCGTTCCATTGATGCTGTTGTCGATATCACCAACTACGTACTGCTTGAACTCGGTCAGCCAATGCATGCCTTCGACCTGAACCGTATCCACGGCGGTATCGTTGTGCGCATGGCGAAAAAAGACGAAGCACTGACTTTGCTTGATGGCACCAAAGCTAAACTGAACGACGATACTCTGGTAATTGCTGACCACGAGAAAGCACTGGCGATGGCCGGTATTTTTGGTGGCGAGCATTCCGGTGTGAACGATGAAACTCAGGACGTGCTGCTGGAATCTGCGTTCTTTGCGCCGTTGTCGATCACTGGCCGCGCGCGCCGTCAGGGTCTGCACACCGATGCATCACACCGTTATGAGCGTGGTGTTGACCCGCAACTGCAATTCAAAGCTATCGAACGCGCAACCGCCTTGCTGCTGAGCATTTGTGGTGGCGAAGCCGGCCCGGTTATTGACGTAACGTCAGACGCTGACTTGCCGAAAGCCGCAACCATTACCTTGCGTCGCGAAAAACTGGATCGCCTGATTGGGCATCACGTTGAAGATGTGCAGGTGACCGATATTCTGACCCGTCTGGGCTGCCAGGTTCAGCATAAAGGCGATCATTGGGTGGCTGTGGCGCCAAGCTGGCGCTTCGACATGCAAATCGAAGAAGATCTGGTGGAAGAAGTTGCCCGTGTTTACGGTTACAACAACATCCCTGATGTGCCGGTGAAAGCCAGCCTGGTGATGACCAAACACCGTGAAGCGAATCTGTCACTGAAACGTGTGAAAAATCTTCTGGTTGACCGTGGTTTCCAGGAAGCAATCACCTACAGTTTCGTTGATCCCAAAGTGCAGGCATTGCTGCATCCGGGCGAAGAAGCGCTGATTTTGCCAAGCCCGATCTCCGTAGAAATGTCGGCAATGCGTCTTTCCCTGTGGTCTGGCCTGCTGACTGCGGTGGTAAATAATCAAAATCGTCAGCAAAGTCGCGTCCGTTTATTCGAAAGCGGCCTGCGCTTTGTGCCTGATACTCATGCTGATTTGGGTATCCGTCAGGACGTCATGCTGTCTGGTGTGATCTCCGGCATGAAAAATGAAGAGCATTGGGATCTGGCGCGTCAGGCAGTTGACTACTACGATTTGAAAGGTGATCTTGAGGCTATTCTTGAGCTTACCGGCAAAATGAACGATGTACAGTTCAAGGTCGAATCGAATCCTGCACTGCATCCAGGGCAGAGCGCAGCAATTTATTTACGCGGCGAACGTATTGGTTTCATTGGTGTAGTACACCCGGAACTGGAACGTAAACTGGATCTTAATGGTCGTACTGTCGTCTTCGAACTGCTGTGGAATAAGGTCGCAGACCGCGTACTGCCTGATGCGAAAGAGATTTCTCGCTTCCCGGCGAACCGTCGTGACATCGCTGTTGTTGTGGCTGAAAACGTGGCCGCAGACGATATTTTGGCAGAGTGCAAGAAAGTTGGCGCAAATCAGGTAGTTGGCGTAAACTTGTTTGATGTGTACCGTGGCAAGGGCGTAGCTGAGGGTTACAAGAGCCTGGCTATCAGTCTGGTGTTGCAGGATACCGCCCGTACACTGGAAGAAGAGGAGATCGCCGCTACCGTTGCAAAATGCGTAGAGGCTCTAAAACAGCGATTCCAAGCATCCTTGAGGGATTGAACCTATGGCGCTTACTAAAGCTGAAATGTCAGAACACCTGTTTGAGAAGCTCGGGCTGAGCAAACGGGATGCCAAAGACCTTGTTGAAATATTTTTCGAAGAAGTCCGTCGTGCTTTGGAAAATGGCGAGCAAGTTAAACTGTCTGGCTTTGGCAATTTTGATCTGCGTGACAAAAACCAACGTCCGGGACGTAACCCGAAAACCGGCGAAGATATTCCGATCACGGCGCGTCGTGTGGTGACTTTCCGTCCGGGACAGAAATTGAAAAGTCGTGTAGAGAATGCCACTCCGAAAGAATAAGTGAAATCATCAAAAAGGCCGCGAAAGCGGCCTTTTTTTTGCTCTTTTTTTGTGATCGTCTTCACGCATGCACGGACACGAATTTAACGCTTTTAAGTTATTAGCACAGAAAGTGAAAAGATAGTGTTAAAGGGGTGGGCGCTTCAGGATTAGTCTGATAGATTAAATTTCAAGGCCGAAAGAGATGTGTAATTATTATTTGATGTGTAAGCGATAATAATTAAAAAGGGGCCGGAGCCCCTAAGTTAAATAACTCAATGTGTTCAGGTTAAAATGTGCACACATTTATTCTCCAGACGAGTGGCCTGAAAACACTAGAGAGAAATTAGAAACTTAAATTAGTGGTCGTAGAACATACCTGGCCCACCAGGACCACCACCGCCGCCATGACCACCACCGTGACCGCCGCCACCACCAGGGCCCCAAAACGGCGGAAATAAACAGCCGCTGAGACTGACGACGACCAGAGCTACGCTAAATAAAGCTAAAATACGACGCATAAGAGACATCCTTTGTTTGAATAAACAAGGCGAGTATAAAGAGATTGCAATAACGTTGTTGTCAGACTTGCGTTAAGATTTGTTAGAGTCGTAATAAGAATTGAATAGATAATATTTTTCATCCTGTTGAGTTATTTCAATCAGGATATATTTGTATTTTTATTGTAAGGTCTCGGCAAGTTATCCGAAAATGCGCTTATTTCTCATGTTCACTTCTATTCCCCACTGATATAAAAAACACGTCATATAAAATAAAGAAGGCGTGACCATCGTGAAAAAATCTCTCTTATTGCTTTGTTGTGCACTGGCATTGCCTGTGATCGCGCAGGCAAATGTTTCTATTGATGTTAGCGTGCCTGGCGTAACGCTACACCTCGGGGATCAGGATCAGCGCGGTTACTACTGGGATGGCTATGACTGGCGTCCACCACAGTGGTGGCGCGAGCATCAGGGCCATCATTACGGTGATCGTAATGAACGTGGTATGTACTGGCATGGCAACCGCTGGGATTCCAGACCGCCGCAGCGCGGGCATTCGAATCCACCGCCAAGACCGCAACCTCAGCAGCACAATCAGGGCCGCCCAAACGGCGGTGATCATCGTGATAATAATGGTCATCCTGGCGGCAACGGCCAGCAGGGCGGTCATAACGAGCAACACGGAAAAGGTAACGGACAACCGATCCCGCCAGAGAATCAGCAGGGGCATTAATCCCCGACAGGTAAACATTCATTCTAAGCCGGTGCTCAGTCACCGGCTTTTTTCATTTCTGCGTACCTGTTGTGGAGCTAACTGTCTAATATCGGTAGGATAGTGAAATTCCAGCCACCGGTTTTAAGCCTCAGGGATCCGATATTCATGCCTGCCCCGCAGACCTTTTCTGCTCTCGAACATCAACAGAAGTCGCGCGACAGGCTCTGGTTGTCCGCGCTGGGTCTCTTGCTGCTACTTATTGCTGTACTCAGCCTGAGTGCGGGTGAACGCTGGATCTGGCCAGACGAGTGGCTGAGCAGTGAGGCACACCTTTTCATCTGGCAATTGCGTTTGCCCAGGGCTATAGCCGTCATTCTGGTCGGCGCAAGTCTGGCCGTTGCCGGAGCCGTTATGCAGTCGTTGTTTGAAAACCCGCTTGCGGAGCCGGGTTTGCTTGGTGTTGCAAACGGCGCGGGCGTTGCACTGGTCTTTTGCGTGATGCTCAGTCACGGTTTTTTGCCGGTGTGGGTGATGAGCATCGCGGCCGTTGCAGGCGCGCTGCTCGTCACGTCTTTTCTCTTGTATGTCGCCCGAAAGCGTCTGTTAACCAATGCGCGGATGCTGCTGGTCGGCGTCGCGATTGGCATTGTTTGCAGCGCCCTGATGACCTGGGCAATTTACTTCAGCGACAACCTCGATCTGCGTCAACTGATGTACTGGATGATGGGCGGATTTGGTGGCGTTGACTGGCACCAGATTTGGCTTGGCGCAATGTTACTGCCGGTTCTCCTGTGGCTACTCTTTCAGGGCACCACGCTCAATTTGCTGTCCCTGGGCACACAGCAGGCACAGCAGTTGGGGATTTCACTGAACGCCTGGCGCTTTATTTTGGTGCTTTCGGTTGGCTGGATGGTTGGGATCAGCGTTGCTCTGGCCGGAGTCATTGGTTTTATCGGGCTGGTTATTCCGCATATTCTCCGGCTTTGCGGTATTACCGATCAGCGCCGTTTGCTCCCGGCCTGCGCC
This sequence comes from Rahnella sp. PCH160, assembly GCF_047784855.1. Lineage (NCBI taxonomy): Bacteria > Pseudomonadati > Pseudomonadota > Gammaproteobacteria > Enterobacterales > Yersiniaceae > Rahnella > Rahnella sp. PCH160. Next base: position 4,149,854 of record NZ_JBLOGT010000001.1, on the reverse strand, counting down.
CTGAGCGGGGCGGCGGTTCTGCTGCTGGCTGATGTGATCGCACGTATTGGTTTATATGCGGCAGAATTGCCCGTTGGGGTAGTGACTGCCACGCTCGGCGCGCCGGTTTTCATCTGGCTGCTGGTGAGAAACGGACAAATTCGCTGATCCTTTATGACGGGTCGGCTATGCTCATGCTTTACCAACCCACAAAACTCAGGATAAAACGATGAGTACGCCTATTTTTGATATCTCCCTGAAAACCATCGACGGTGAAAATACCACGCTTGGTGCATACAAAGGTTCGGTTCTTCTGGTCGTCAATGTAGCGTCGCAATGCGGTCTGACGAAGCAATACGAAGGGCTGGAAAGTCTTTATCAAACTTTGCATCCGGAAGGTTTTGAGGTGCTTGGGTTCCCGTGCAACGAGTTTGGCGCGCAGGAGCCGGGTACAGAAGATGAAATCAAAACTTTCTGCACCACCAATTTTGGTGTGAAATTCCCGATGTTCAGCAAAATTGACGTTAACGGTGAACATCGTCATCCGCTTTATTCTGCGCTGATCGCCGCCCGCCCTGAAGCCGTTAAACCTAAAGACAGCGCGTTTTACGAACGTCTGGCCAGCAAAGGGCGTGAGCCTGTTAAGCCGGAAAATATCTTGTGGAATTTTGAAAAATTCCTGATCGGCCGCGACGGCACTGTGCTCGGACGTTTTGCGCCGGACATGACGCCGGAAGATCCGCTGCTGGTGGATGCCATTAAAGCTGCACTGGCAAAGTAATCCGTTACTGATTAAAAGAGCAGGGAGCGCAGATGCTGGAATGTCGTGAGGTGAGCGTAAGCGGTCGTCTTCGTGCGTTTAGCGCGCGGGTTTCGCCCGGCAGCCGGATCCACCTTATCGGGCCGAACGGCGCGGGGAAAAGCACCCTGCTGGCCAGACTGGCGGGGATTTCCGGTACAGGCGGTGAAGTGTTGATCGGCAAGGAAAAACTGACGGCTATTTCGGGGCCGAGGCTGGCACGTCTGCGCGCCTGGCTTTGTCAGCAACTGACGCCTGCGACGCTGATGCCGGTGTTTCAATATCTGTCATTGCACCAGCCGCCCGGCGCTTCTCCCGTTCTTTTAGAAAATACGATTGGCCGGTTGTGTGATGTGTTACAGCTCAGCGATAAACTTTCGCGTCCTGTGACGCATCTTTCCGGCGGGGAATGGCAACGCGTCAGACTGGCAGCGGTGTTGCTGCAGGTCTGGCCGGCGGTGAATCCTGACAGCCAGCTGTTATTTCTCGATGAGCCTGCAAACAGTCTGGATGTCGCACAACAGCAGGCACTCGACCAGTTACTGACCGAGTTTTGTGCCGCTGGTCGTTCTGTTATCGTCAGCGATCATGATCTGAACCATACCTTGCATCACGCACATCAGGTCTGGTTGATGTCGGCGGGAAAAGTGGTTGCCGCAGGGGAATGTTCCGAGGTTATGCAGGCAGAGGCACTTTCTGCGGTATATAAAGTGGCCTTTCAGATACATGCTCTGGCGGGGCGTCGCTGGATAATGACAACACCGTCATTAATCTGAGTTTAATGAATAGCAGTTTAATTATATAATTAACGGGTTTTCAACATTCCCGGCGTGCTTATATTGTTCATAAAAAACACAATGTTCATTTTTTTTAAATAAAGTTCATTTTTTTAATGAAAGAATAAATAATCTAACTTTCTGTAATGGAAGGTTTTTTGTGTTTTCCTGCTGTTTATTTCCACTCCATTTACTTTCTGTTTAACTTCACAAAACTGGAAAATCCTTAAGGTTAAATTAAGCTTAAACCGACATGATAAGAGTGATAAATTCAGGGCGGCGTTTACTTACGGTTAAATAAATGCGGTCTAAAGTCGGTATGAGTTAATTACCTTTTGGGATAGCGTAATGGAAAACTTTTTGCCTTTCTCCCGCCCGTCGATGGGTGATGAAGAGATTGAGGCTGTGGGGCAGGTTTTGCGCTCCGGTTGGATCACCACCGGCCCGCAGACACACCAGCTCGAACAGGATTTTTCTGCAGCTTTCGGTTGTAAACACGCGATAGCAGTCAGTTCTGCAACCGGTGGAATGCACGTAACGTTGATGGCGCTGGGCATTGGCCCCGGCGATGAAGTGATCACCCCTTCCCAAACCTGGGTTTCCACCCTAAACATGATTGTTCTGCTGGGCGCTGAGCCCGTGATGATTGATGTGGATCCCGATACCCTGATGGTCAGCGCAGAAGATGTGGCTGCGGCCATCACGCCGAAAACCAAAGCGATTATTCCGGTTCACTACGCGGGCGCGCCTTTAGATCTTGATCCGATTTATGCTGTGGCAAACCAGCACGGCATTCAGGTTATTGAAGACGCTGCGCATGCCGCCGGCACGCGTTACCGTGACCGCTGGATTGGTTCGCAGGGCACCGCGATTTTCTCCTTCCACGCCATCAAAAATATGACCTGTGCAGAAGGCGGCCTGATCGCCACCGATGACGACGTGCTGGCCGATAAAGTGCGCGCACTCAAATTCCACGGTTTGGCTGTTGATGCGTTTGATCGTCAGGTTCAGGGGCGTAAACCGCAGGCGGAAGTCGTTGAGCCCGGTTTCAAATACAACCTTTCCGATATTCATGCCGCAATTGCCGTTGTGCAACTGAAGCGTTTGACACAAATTAATGCCCGCCGTACCGAGCTGGCGCAGCGTTATCTCGAAAAATTGCAGGGTTCTGCATTCCTTCCGATGGGCATTCCGGCGTATCCGCATCTGCACGCGTGGCATTTATTCATGATTCGCGTGGACAAAGAACGCTGCGGGATCACCCGTGATGCGCTGATGGAACGCCTGAAAGAGCAGGGCATCGGAACAGGTTTACATTTCCGTGCCGCTCATACTCAAAAATATTACCGCGAACGCTATCCTGACCTGAGTTTGCCTAACAGCGAATGGAATACCGATCGTTTATGCAGTCTGCCGCTGTTCCCGGATATGCAGGACAGCGACGTTGACCGTGTTGTCGCGGCTCTTTTTTCCCTTCTGGAGGCGCAGTAGTGGCGCAATATGAACCTATCCGTAAAGTCTCGGTAGTTATTCCGGTCTATAACGAAGAAGAAAGTCTGCCGGCGTTACTGTCCCGGACGCAGGCCGCGTGTCGGCAATTAACGCAGCAATACGAAATTATTCTGGTCGATGATGGCAGTGCGGATCGTTCTGCCGATATGCTCACAGCAGCGGCAGAAGAAGCCGGCAGTCACATTATTGCCGTTTTGCTGAACCGTAATTACGGTCAGCACTCCGCGATTATGGCCGGTTTCAGCCATGTCTCGGGTGATCTGGTGATTACGCTCGACGCCGACCTGCAAAACCCGCCGGAAGAAATTCCGCGCCTCGTGGCGAAAGCGGATGAAGGTTATGACGTTGTCGGCACTGTTCGCGCAAACCGCCGTGATTCCTGGTTCCGCAAAACCGCATCAAAAATGATCAACATGATGATCCAGCGCGCGACCGGGAAATCGATGGGTGATTACGGCTGTATGCTCCGTGCTTACCGTCGTCACATCATTGAAGCCATGTTGCACTGCCATGAGCGCAGCACGTTTATTCCCATTCTGGCGAATACCTTTGCGCGTAAAACGGTAGAAATTCCGGTTCAGCATTCCGAACGCGAATTTGGTGATTCCAAATACAGCCTGATGAAACTGATCAACCTGATGTATGACCTGATCACCTGTCTGACCACAACACCGCTGCGCATGCTCAGCGTGGTGGGCAGCGTAATTGCCATCTTCGGTTTCCTGCTGGCCGTATTCCTGATTTTAATGCGCCTTATCAACGGCCCTGCTTGGGCGGCGGAAGGTGTGTTCACGCTATTTGCATTGCTATTTATGTTTATCGGTGCGCAGTTTGTGGGTATGGGATTACTCGGTGAATACATCGGGCGTATCTACAACGATGTTCGTGCACGTCCCCGTTATTTCGTTCAAAAAGTCGTCGGCGTTCGTTCCGAAGAAAACAGTCAGGAAGAAGAGTGATGAAAGCGATAGTATTTGCCTACCATGATATCGGTTGCGTTGGTTTACAGGCTTTAGTTGATGCAGGCTACGACGTACAGGCAGTCTTTACCCATACTGATGCCCCGAATGAAAACCAGTTTTTCTCTTCAGTCGCCCGTGTGGGTGCTGATTTGGATCTGCCTGTTTATGCACCTGAAGATGTTAACCATCCGCTGTGGGTTGACCGCATTCGTGCCTTGCAGCCAGATGTGATTTTCTCTTTCTACTACCGCAACATGCTGAGCGAAGAGATTTTATCTCTCGCGCCGCGCGGTGGCTTCAACCTGCATGGTTCCCTGTTGCCACGCTATCGTGGCCGCGCTCCGGTAAACTGGGCGCTGCTGAATGGCGAAACGGAAACCGGCGTTACCTTGCACAAAATGGTGAAACGTCCTGATGCGGGCGATATTGTTGGCCAGCAGAAAGTCGCGATTACCGCGGATGATACGGCGCTGAAACTGCACACCAAAGTGCGTGAAGCGGCAAAAGAGTTGCTGACCAAACTGCTGCCGGAAATGAAAGCAGGCAAAATCACCCTGACGCCACAAGACGAAACGCAGGCGAGCTATTTTGGCCGTCGCACTGCGGCTGACGGTGAAATTCACTGGCACAAATCTGCAACCGAAATTCATAACCTGATCCGCGCCGTAACCGAACCTTATCCGGGGGCATTCTCGTTCCTGGGCCAGCGCAAACTGACTATCTGGCGTGCGCGTCCGCTGGCGACTCAGCATGACAAACTGCCGGGCACCGTGCTTTCTTCTGATCCGCTGACCATCGCCTGTGGCGAAGGCGCGCTGGAAGTGCTGGCCGGACAGAGCGAAAACGGCCTGTACGTACAGGGTTCCCGTCTGGCGCTTGAACTGGGCATTATGCCGGACATGCGCGTTGCCACGCTGCCAACGGCCGTGATGAAACGCCGTACCCGCGTTCTGATTTTGGGCGTGAACGGCTTTATCGGTAACCACCTGAGCGAACGTCTGCTGCGCGAAGATCGTTATGAAATTTACGGTCTGGATATCAGCTCTGACGCGGTCAGCCGCTTCATGGGCAATCCGCATTTCCATTTTGTCGAAGGCGATATCAGCATTCATTCCGAGTGGATTGAATATCACATCAAAAAATGTGACGTCGTGTTGCCGCTGGTGGCTATCGCAACGCCAATCGAATATACCCGTAACCCGTTACGCGTATTCGAACTGGATTTCGAAGAAAACCTGAAGATTGTCCGCGACTGCGTGAAATACAAAAAACGTATTATCTTCCCATCCACGTCTGAAGTTTATGGCATGTGCGATGACAAAGAATTTGATGAAGATAACTCACGTCTGATTGTCGGCCCGATCAACAAACAGCGCTGGATTTACTCCGTTTCCAAGCAACTGCTGGACCGCGTAATCTGGGCTTACGGCGCGAAAGAAGGGCTGAGATTTACCCTGTTCCGTCCGTTTAACTGGATGGGACCCCGCCTGGATAACCTGGACGCGGCACGTATCGGCAGCTCACGCGCTATCACTCAGTTGATCCTCAACCTGGTTGAAGGTTCTCCAATCAAACTGGTTGACGGCGGTGAGCAGAAACGATGCTTCACCGACATCAATGACGGTATCGAAGCGCTGTTCCGTATTATCGAAAACCGCGACAACCTGTGCGATGGTCAGATCATCAACATCGGTAACCCGACCAACGAAGCGAGTATTCGTGAACTGGCCGAAATGTTGCTGAGCAGTTTCGAAGCCCACCCGTTACGCGCACAGTTCCCGCCTTTTGCCGGTTTCAATCTGGTTGAAAGCAGTGCCTATTACGGTAAAGGTTATCAGGACGTTGAACACCGCACGCCGAGTATCAAAAATGCGCGCCGTCTGCTGAACTGGACACCTGAAATCGGCATGGATAAAACCGTTGCTGAAACGCTGGATTTCTTCCTGCGTTCTGTCAATCCTGATGCTGACAAAGCCTGAAACGGTGTCTGTGATGAAGAAAGTGGGTCTGCGCATTGATGTAGATACCTGGAGTGGCACCCGTGAGGGTGTCCCTCAGCTTCTGCAAGTCCTCTCGAAACATAACATTACCGCCAGTTTCTTCTTCAGCGTTGGGCCGGATAACATGGGGCGTCACTTGTGGCGCCTGCTTAAACCGCGCTTTTTGTGGAAGATGCTTCGCTCTAATGCCGCCTCGCTTTACGGCTGGGATATCCTGCTTGCCGGAACCGCATGGCCAGGGAAACTCATTGCCCGGGATCTGGGTTATCTGATGAAAGAAACGGCCAAACGCGGGCATGAAGTGGGTTTGCACGCTTGGGATCATCAGGGCTGGCAGGCCAAAGTCGGTAAATGGTCAGAGCAACAGCTCGAACAGCAAATCAAGCTGGGGCTGGATGCACTGGAAAAAAGCCTGGGTCACGACGTCGAATGTTCAGCCGTAGCAGGTTGGCGTGCCGATGAACGCGTGATTGAGGTGAAAGAGCGGTTCCATTTTTATTACAACAGCGACTGTCGCGGGAAATATCCTTTCCTGCCGGTGCTGGAAAACGGCACGCTGGGCACGGTGCAAATTCCGGTAACATTGCCCACTTACGATGAAGTCGCCGGTGGCGAAATTAATGCAGACAACTTCAATGATTTTATTCTCAATGCCATTATTGAGGATCAGGGTGTGCCGGTTTACACCATTCATGCAGAAGTTGAAGGCATGTCATTAGCTGCGCAGTTCGATGCGCTATTAATTCGTGCCGCCGCGCAGGGGATCCAGTTCTGTGCGTTAGGCGAATTGTTGCCTGAAGACCTAAGTGTGTTGCCAAAAGGCAAAGTGGTTCGCGCCAGTTTTCCGGGTCGGGAAGGCTGGTTAGGCTGTCAGCAAGAAGGTTTTTCCTGATGTCTAAATCCCTGAAAGGCGTATGGAGCACATTGATTTTAGTGTTCTTTGCGCTGGTTTACCTTGTACCTCTTAATTCCCGCCTGTTATGGCAGCCCGATGAAACCCGTTATGCAGAGATCAGCCACGAAATGTTACAGCGCGGCGACTGGGTTGTGCCGCATCTTCTGGGTTTACGTTATTTTGAAAAACCGGTGGCCGGTTACTGGTTTAACAACATCAGCCAGATGATTTTTGGCGACAGCAATTTCGCGGTTCGCTTTGGTTCTGTGTTCAGCACTTTACTGAGCGCATTGCTGGTCTTCTGGCTGGCGAACCTGATGTGGCGTAACCGCCAGACCGCCTGCATCGCAACACTGATTTATCTTTCCTTCACGCTGGTATTCAGTATCGGTACTTACAGTGTGATGGATCCGATGATTACCTTGTGGATGACTGCCGCGATGGTCGCCAGTTATTTCTGCCTGCGGGTTTCCCGTACACCGCAGAAAGCGCTGAGCTGGATTGTGCTGGGTCTGGCCTGCGGTATGGGCTTCATGACCAAAGGTTTTCTGGCGCTGGCATTACCGGTGATTGCGGTTCTGCCGATTGTCTGGCGTGAAAAACGTTTCAAAACCCTGTTTGGCTGGGGGCCGCTGGCGATTGTGGCTGCGGTTGTTATCAGCCTTCCGTGGGTGTTGGCTATCGCCCGTGAGGCACCGGATTTCTGGCGTTATTTCTTCTGGGTTGAGCATATTCAGCGTTTCGCCGAATCCAATGCGCAACATAAAGCGCCGTTCTGGTACTACGTGCCGGTCTTGTTGCTCGGGGCTTTGCCGTGGCTTGGGCTGCTGCCGGGAGCTTTACGCGATGGCTGGACGAAACGTGTGCTGCGACCGGAATTATTTTTCCTGCTGAGCTGGACGATTATGCCGCTGATTTTCTTCAGCGTGGCGAAGGGGAAATTGCCGACGTACATCTTGCCATGCTTCGCCCCTCTGGCACTGCTTATGGCCGATCATCTTGATCAGCTCCGTCAGTCCGGAAAATTGCGGGCGCTGAAAGCCAATGGCACCATTAATATCGCGTTTGGCGTGTTGATGGCGGTTGCGGTGCTGGTGATCTCCGGTATCTTGCCGATCCATGTTAAACCGGTATTCAGCCGTGGCGAATTGCCGCGTGCGCTGATTGGTATTCTGTGCTTTGCGGTGTGGGCACTTGCTGGCGCAATGTCCCTGACTGACGTGAAAAAACGCTGGTACTGGGCGGCGGTTTGTCCGCTGGTACTGGCGCTTCTGGTCGGGCAGGCGATTCCGCAAAAAGTGATGGACTCCAAACAGCCACAAGGATTCATCGGGCAAAATGCTGCGATGTTGCAGGACAGTCGTTTTGTGCTGTCGGATAATGTGGGGATTGCAACCGGCCTGGCCTGGGTGCTTAAGCGCGACGATATCATCATGTTTGGTGAAAAGGGCGAGCTGGAATATGGCCTGAGTTATCCGGATGCTGCGTCAAAATTTGTTGATTCCGCCGAATTCCCGGAGTGGTTACAAAAAGCGCGTCAGGAAGGAAACGTTTCTGTGATCCTCAGACTCGACAGAAATGCAGGTATCTCCGGCAAACTTCCGCCAGCCGACCAGACGGTACAGATAGAACGTCAGGCGCTGTTGTTCTACAAAAAACTTCCATGACAGGATTCCTTCTGGTTCTTGCCGTAAGCATCATCACCTGTGCCGGTCAGCTTTGTCAGAAGCAGGCCGCACAGGTCGCGGCTGACGGCCTTGCCCGTGTCTTACGCTGGCTAGGCCTGGCGGTATTGCTGCTCGGCATTGCGATGTTGTTATGGTTGCGTGTGTTGCAACTGCTGCCGCTGAGCCTGGCGTACCCGATGCTTAGTCTGAATTTTGTGCTGATCACACTCTGTGCCCGCTGGTTTTTCAAAGAATACGTTGATGCCCGCCACTGGTGTGGTGTGGCACTGATCATGACCGGTATCGCACTGATGAGTGTCAGTTTATGAAAGGATATTTGTGGGGCGGGGCGAGTGTTCTGCTGGTGACAGCGGCGCAATTGCTGATGAAATGGGGCATGGTGCAGATCCCGTTGTTTTCACTGGCGGAGCTCAACATTCCTTTTTTAGTCAGCTACTTAAGCCCGCTGATTGCTGTCTTTCTGGGGCTGTGTGGATATGCTTTTTCGATGGGATGCTGGTTCTTTGCATTACGCTATTTGCCGCTGAACCGGGCTTATACCTTGCTGAGTTTAAGCTATGCGCTGGTGTATATCGCGGCGGTGACACTGCCGTGGTTCAACGAAAGCTTCAGCTTAACCAAAACATTGGGCGGGCTGCTGATCTTGTCCGGTGTCTGGTTAATTCACAGCAAACCGGTAAAAAGCGTCCATTAAAAACAGCTTTAAACGATAAAAAACATTATTAAATATTGGATGACGGATAAAATAGCGCTAAATTCTATTAGTTCTTAGATAACGGCGACTTATCCGGTCCGCGCAAATCCCCGCGTCTGACCCTGCCGTGATGCAATTCAAGAAGGAATGCACTATGCGCTGGTCATCCGTATCCATGTATTCCCTGCTGGCTGTTGCTGCGTTAATTCTTAACGGCTGTAGCAGCCACGCGCCACCGCCAAGCGGGCGTTTTGCCGATTCAATTACTGTTGTTGCCGAACTGAATGACCAGCTCAGTCAGTGGCACGGCGCGCCTTATCGCTACGGCGGATTGCAGCCCAGCGGTGTCGACTGCTCCGGCTTTGTGTTTCGCACGTACCGTGATCGTTTTGGCGTGGTTTTACCACGAACAACGGCCGATCAAACCAAAATCGGAACCAAAGTTTCCCGCGACGAACTCCTCCCCGGTGACCTGGTTTTCTTTAAAACCGGCAGCGGTGAAAATGGATTACACGTCGGTATTTATGATACCGCCGACCAGTTTATTCACGCCTCGACCAGCCAGGGCGTAACGCGTTCTTCCCTGGATAATGTTTACTGGCGCAAAGTTTACTGGCAGGCACGACGCATCTGATGCCGTGCTGTAAAAGTATTCCCCCTGATTTCGCTGCGTATTTCATCCTGTTTTTTGCTGTTATTATCGGAGCAGACTTTTTCAGGATGAATATGCGATGAAACCTCTCAGATTATTACTTTCCGACTCTTACGATCCCTGGTTCAATCTGGCCGTGGAAGACTGTATTTTTCGCGAGATGACCACGCAGCGTGTCCTCTTTTTATGGAGGAATGCCGAAACCGTGGTGATCGGTCAGGCGCAAAACCCGTGGAAAGAATGCAATACCCGTGCAATGGAAGAAGACGGTATTCGTCTGGCGCGCCGCAGCAGCGGTGGCGGGGCGGTCTTTCACGATCTGGGCAATACATGTTTTACGTTTATGGCGGGCAAACCGGAATACGATAAAAGCGTCTCGACCGGCATTATCCTTAACGCCTTAAAAAACCTTGGCATTGATGCCAGTGCGTCAGGGCGCAACGATTTGGTGGTTCAGACTGCCGAAGGTGAAAGAAAAATATCCGGATCGGCTTATCGTGAAACCGCGGATCGCGGTTTCCATCATGGCACGTTGTTGCTCAACGCCGACCTGAGCCGCCTGGCAAACTACCTGAATCCCGATATCAAAAAACTTCAGGCGAAAGGCATCACGTCTGTGCGTTCTCGGGTGGCAAATCTCAATGAATTTGTCCCGGATATCCATCACGAGCAAATTTGTCAGGCCGTAACCGCCGCATTTTTCGAATGGTACGGTGCGAGTGTCGAACCTGAAATTATCTCTCCCGATGTCTTCCCCGATATTCCCGGTTTCGCTGAACGGTTTGCCAAACAAAGCAGTTGGGAATGGAACTTCGGCAAAGCGCCAGCTTTCAGTCATTTACTCAACGAACGTTTTGTCTGGGGCGGGGTAGATATCCACTTTGATGTCGAAAAAGGCACCATCAGCCGGGCGCAAATTTTCACTGACAGCCTGAATCCTGCGCCCCTGCTGGCGCTGGCCGATGCGCTGGTGGGTACGCGTTACCATGCACAGGACGTTGCGCTGACCTGTCAGGAAATCAGCGCGCAATTTCCGGCGATGCAGGCTGAACTCGATGAACTGCAAACCTGGCTGATTCGCAATATTTCATAAGCCACTATAACCATTAGCTAAAATTTCAGTGAAAGGCTTAACTGTGCGATTGCACAATGGGTAACCTAAATTTTGTCAAAATATGTCTGATAGCGTTCACAGACGAAGTTGCGCGTTTGCATCACTGACGATAAGATTAGTCCGAAAGCCCCTTTCTGACTGAAAGATGCCTCAAAACGAAGGCGCACAGGGGATATATATTCTTACACTTTTTGGTCTCACCGTCGTTCGCGAGATCAACGCTCTACCCTTGAAACCGGATAGGCTCTTTCTTGATATCAATTTCTCTAATATTTCGGTTACGCCTCGGGGCTCCGGTATCTTTATGATCTGATTGATAGTCAAAAAAGTTATTAATCAATTCGCAGTGCCGTTGATGTTTTGGACAAAAATGAAAATACAATTCGATACGGCCTTTAACAGCAGCTATCTGTGCCAGCCGGTTTACTCAATCGAAGGAAAATTACTCGCGATAGAATTACAGTGTCGTTTTTCCAGCGCAGACAGCAAGTTAATCATGCCAACAGAGCTGGTGCTGAACCTTCTAACTCCAGCGCAGCTTCAGCGTTTTCTTAATGAGCAAAAAACGTGGGCTAATGAACATGCCCGGTGGTTTTGCGATAACCAGGTAATTTTGAATATCGGTGTGGAAGAAAAACAGGTAGCGCTATTGCTCGAAGATGAAAATCTTCGCGATGCCTTTAAAGCTCACCCTTTTATTCATCTGAACCTGAGCGAATCATTTCCACAGCTGTCTGAGGGGCGGAAAAATTCGCAACTGATGGCGTTGAAACAATACTTCCCATTGTGGCTGGAAAATTTTGGCTCGGGAAATGTCACCATGGCACCGGTTTTCGATCATCTGTTTCAGTGGGTGAAGCTGGATAAAAATCTGTTCTGGCAGCTGTATGAGGGGGAGCATTTCTCCATTGTGATGCCCTCACTCCTGAGAAATGTGAACAGGTTCTGCCGGAACGTCGTGGTCGATGGCCTGGACAGCCAGGATTATTTTGATGCCCTGCGTAAAACCGATGTTCAGGGTGTCAAAGGGTTGCTCTGGCCGGGCGTTGAACCAGCAGCGCTCGACAAGCTGCTTGTCAGACCCGCCCAATTTCATTAATCGTTAATCTCAGCGCCGATGCCATTATCCCGGTCAGCCCCGCTGCTCCGGGATTTTTTATGTCCGGCGCGGGTAATCTCCCTGCTGTTACTCCGTGTTAATCCGCGCAATGCCACCCTACACTAAAGAAAAGGGGGATTTATGCCGAAATTCGAACACCATTACGCTGACCAACTGGCCGGGTTTTATACCGCGCTTCAGCCCACGCCGCTGAAAGGCGCGCGCCTTCTTTACCACAGTGAACCACTGGCGCACCAGCTTGGGCTGGAAGACACTCTCTTTGATGCTGACCATCGGGAATTCTGGTGTGGCGAGAAATTCTTTCCGGGCATGTTACCGCTGGCACAGGTTTACAGCGGTCATCAGTTCGGTCAATGGGCCGGGCAACTGGGCGATGGGCGCGGAATTTTGCTTGGTGAGCAGGTTTTGCCTTCCGGGCAACGCTTTGACTGGCATCTGAAAGGCGCAGGGCTGACGCCTTATTCGCGCATGGGCGATGGTCGCGCCGTATTGCGCTCGGTTGTCCGCGAGTTTCTGGCCTCTGAAGCGCTCCATCATTTATCTGTGCCGACCACCCGCGCGCTGACGATTGTCACCAGCGATGAACCGGTATTTCGCGAGCAACCTGAACGCGGCGCAATGCTGATCCGGGTGGCGGAAAGCCACATCCGTTTCGGCCACTTCGAACATTTCTATTACCGCAAACAGCCTGAACAGGTGAAACAGCTGGCAGATTACGTGATCGCCCATCACTGGCCGCAGTTGCTGGAAGGCGAGCCTGACGACGCGCGGCGTTATCAGCAATGGTTCTCAGACGTGGTGGAGAGAACCGCTGCGCTTATCGCTCAGTGGCAAAGCATCGGGTTTGCACACGGCGTGATGAACACGGACAACATGTCGATTCTCGGCCTGACCATTGATTTCGGCCCGTATGGTTTTCTGGACGACTATCAGCCGGGGTACATCTGCAATCATTCCGACCATCAGGGGCGTTACAGCTACGATAATCAGCCCGCAGTGGCGTTCTGGAACCTGCACCGGCTGGCGCAAACGCTGTCCGGCCTGATGAGCACCGGACAGTTACAGTCCGCGCTGAGCTGCTACGAACCAGCGCTGATGAAAGCCTACGGAACGCTGATGCGCGGCAAGCTGGGCTTCTTCACGGAGGATAAACGGGATAACGACTTGCTGACCGGACTGCTCAGCCTGATGGCGAAAGAGGGCAGGGATTTCACGCAGACTTTCCGGCTGCTCAGCCAAGTGGAACAGCAGCAGGCACAATCCCCGTTACGCGATAAATTCATCGACCGCGCGGCGTTTGACAGCTGGTACCAGTCTTATCGCGAGCGATTACAATCCGAAAATATTGATGATGCCACCCGTCAGCAGGCCATGAAGCAAAGTAATCCACGGATTATATTACGTAATTATCTGGCGCAACAGGCGATTGAAAAGGCCGAAAAAGACGATATCAGTGCGCTGACACAGCTGCATCAGGCACTTCGCGACCCTTACAGCGATGCTCCGCAATATGACGCGATGGCGGCATTACCGCCGGACTGGGGAAAACATCTGGAAATTTCCTGCTCCAGCTGAGCTGCATTTAAAAAATGCCACAAACCAGAAACGGTGTTGTGGCATTTTCTCATTCACGCTGCGTTTACTGACGCAGAAAAACCTGAGGTAAGGCGTTTTCCGGATGCGCGCAGACGTTCAGGTCGGCCTGATACCAGTGACTCAACGTCTCCTCACTCAGCACCTGAGCCGGTGTTCCGCTGGCCACAACCTTACCGCTGTGCAGCAAAATAATTCTGTCGGCATACAGCGCCGCCAGATTGAGATCGTGCAACACGCAGCAAACCGACAATGGCGTTTTCAGGGTCAGTTCGCGCAGCAGACGCAATGCGTGCTGCTGATGGTATAAATCCAGCGCCGACGTCGGTTCATCCAGAAACAACCAGCGCGGTGCAGGAGCCGGTTGCCAGAGCTGGATCAGTACGCGTGCAAGCTGCACCCGCTGCTGCTCACCGCCGGACAAATGCCGGTAATCGCGATCAGCCAGACTTGTACAGCCGGTTTGTGTCATCACTTCATTGAGCGCATGTTGCATATTTTGCTGGCCATGCGGCGAGCGCCCGAGCGTCAGCACTTCATGCACGCTGAAACCGAACGCCATCGTGCTGTTCTGGCGCATCACCGCGCGGGTGCGGGCCAGATCCTTCGATGTCCAGTCGGACAGTCGTTTTCCCTGCAAGGTACAGTGCCCCGATTGCGGTATCAGATAGCCGGTCAGCATTCGCATCAGCGTGGATTTCCCTGCGCCGTTTGGCCCGATCAGCGCGACCATTTCCCCGCTTTTCAGGTTCAGTGAGACGTCGTCAATTAAGCGGCGTCCCCCGGCGGAATAGGAGAGATTTTCCGCAACCAGCAATGAAGTATGTTCAGACATTGCGCGGCACTCCGGGACGTAAAATTAACCATAAGAAATACGGGCCGCCCAGCAGACTGGTCAGTAAACCTACCGGCATTTCTGCCGGCGCTACCAGCGTTCTTGCCAGCGTGTCGGCCAGTAATAGTAAACAGGCACCTGCCATGGCAGAACCAGGCAACAACCAGCGGTGGTCAGCGCCCAGCCGCATGCGTAGCAGGTGAGGGATGACCAGACCAATAAAACCGATGACACCGGAAACCGCGACCGCAGCGCCTACCAGCAGCGCGCTCAGAAGTAATAATTGCAACTGAGTGCGGCGGACGTTGACGCCAAGGTAATGTGCATCTTCCTCACCGAGTTGCAAAATATTCAGGCGACGTGCCATGAACAGCGTTGCCACGCAGGCAGGCAGAATTAACGAAGCGGCTACCGCAAGTGTCGGCCATTGCGCCTGCCCGAGGCTGCCCATGCTCCACAACGAGAACTGGCGCAATTGCTGGTCATCGCTGACGTATGTCAAAACGCCAACCGCCGCGCCGCACAAAGCGTTAATGGCGATTCCTGCGAGTAGCAAACGTGATAATCCACCCTGCCCCAAGCGGCTGAGTGCGAAGACAATCGCCGAAATCGCCAGACTTCCTGCAAAGGCGCTGATCATATGACCGTAGAGCGCCAGAACGGGAGGCAGCGACAACGGCATGACAATCGTCAGCGCCACGGCCAGCGCGGCGCCGCTGCTGATCCCGAGTAAACCCGGATCCGCCAGCGGATTGCGGAACAACCCCTGCATTACGGCACCGGAACAGGCCAGCGCACAACCGACCACCACGGCCAGCAGCACGCGGGGCAGGCGAACGGTCAGCCAGATTTGCCACAGTCCGTCGTCAAAAGGCCGTGCCAGCAACGTGCGCAGTGACAGCGCCATCGCGCCGGTATTGGCCGCCAGAATAGCGAGCACCAGCAGAGCACCACCGAGGCCGATCAGCGCCCAGACCGGGGAATGGCGACGGGACGGCATCGGAGGGCTCAGGCTGCTCATTTCGCTTGTTCCGCCGCCTGACGCAGTTGTGCCATCACTGCCGGTGTTTGCAGGCCAAAGCCTAGCAGGGACATATCATCAAGCACTAAAACACGCTTGTTTTTGCCTGCCGGCGTCATGGCAACACCCGGTAATTTCCAGACCTGATCCATGCCACCCAGCGTTTTCACGCCGTCGGAAGTCAGCAACAAAATATCCGGAGCGCTGGCAATGACGCCTTCCTGCGAAAGAGGGCGGTAACGGCTGAAACCCTGCATGGCATTCTTCGCGCCCACGGAGGTGATCATCGCATCAGCGGCGGTATTCTGGCCCGCAGCCATGGACGACATTCCGCCGTGGCTCATCACGAACAGAATTTTTACCGGTAACGCATCGTGAGGGATGGCTTCAAGCTGGGAACGGTAGGTGGCGATCAGTTTGGCACCTTCTGCCTGACGGTTGAGCGCGCCCGCGATCACGTCGATTTTTTTAGGCACGGTATCGACCGACGCCGTTCCCGGTACGCGAATCACCTTCACGCCGTTTTGAGCCAACTGCTGTAAAACCAGTGAAGGTTCTGCCAGTTCGCTGCTCAGCACCATCGACGGGTGCATGGACAAAATCCCTTCGGTATTAAGCTGGCGCATATAACCGACATCCGGCAACGTCTGAACCGCCTGCGGATGCAGACTGGTGCTGTCGCGGGCCACCATTTCATCGCCCGCGCCGAGTGCATAGACAATTTCGGTCACATCGCCGCCGATGCTGACCAACTTCTCTGCGGCGTGGAGCACGGGGGCAGACAATATTGCCGCAGCGGCAATCAGTGCTTTCAAAGATGTTTTCATGCGGCGACGCCTTCGCTGCTCAGTTGTGCCAACTGGTCGCGCCATTGCGCCTGTTCTGCCGTGCCTTCGGTGCGCTGGCCGTACAACTGGGCAATCTGTGTGCCGTCTGCGGCGAACAATTCCAGGCTGGTGACAAAGCCGTCTTTGGTTGGCTTGCGGGTGATCCAGCTTTCAGCGATGGCGCTTTCCACCAGATGAAGGGTGAAGCGTTCATTGAAAACGTTAATCCATTCGCCGTGCGGCATGACCTTTTCAATCTGACCGGTGAAAATTTGCACACAGCCTCGGTTGCCAACGAAAATCATAATTTCGTTCTGATCGTCTTTTGCGATGTTCAGAAGGCGGGTCAGTGAACCGTTTTCTACGCGCCATGCCAGATCGTCACCTACCGCTTTGAAAGCCTGCTGGCGGGTCACATCATGGCGTTTGAGAAGCTGGAAGAACTGATGAACGTCGGTCATTGCACGCCAGTCAGCATCGATACTGCCTGTATCAGAAACGTTTTCCGGAACAGCAGGAACGGCCGGTTCAATCTGCAGCGGGGGATTTACGTCACTTTTATACTGAGCGATCAGCGCATCCCACGCCGCCATGTCGGTTTCATCGGTGTTATAAACTTTATGGACTGCGTCGCCGTGCGCATCAAAGAACTGAACGCTGTGACGGACACCGCGCGCTGTATTTTCAGACATGCTGAAAATGTGCAGCCAGTGCTGAAGGAAAAGACGTAAATCCAGTGCGCGTGGATTCAGGATAAGACCCGCATGCCCGCTGAGGTGCTGGTTTTCGTAGCTGCCCTGTTGTTCGTGGACTGCATAATCGTTGCGGGTGATGGATTTGGTTCCGCCCACATTTTCCAGTGCGGCCAGCAATGTACGGGCATCAACATCCAGTTTCACTGCATCATGCGAAACGCGTAAAGACGTTAACTCGGCTTCACTGATACCTAAAATTTCCGCCAGATCGCGGGCGTATTTACCGGGATTGGCTTCTTTGGCCTGTAAATAGTCCTGATAGTGAACTGAATGCATTGCTGTCTCCTCGTTGTCTCAACGTTATCCGCCATCGGGCGGATAAAAATTCGCGTTGTTATGTGAATGATTTGTGAAGTATTGGGGCCAGAGACCAGCAAACCGCGCCACTGGTAATGGGAATTAATATCAATTTGATAATCATTATCAAATCATTACCCGAACACATCAAGAAGATTTTTGTTGATGGAATGTAATTATTCGCAGATAAACCTTTCATTTACTGAGGATAAACAGCACCGGAACGCGAAGGAAGCGCTTGAATGGGCGGAGAATTATCGGGGCGTCAGGCAGTAAAAAGGGCAACGGGTGTTGCCCTCAGGAAGATGATTTTAAAGCGATCAGAATCTTGAATCCGTCGCCTGTGCCAGCATCGACAGCAGCGTTTCAGTATCTTCCCAGCTCAGGCAAGGGTCAGTGATTGATTTCCCATAAACCAGCGGTTTGCCGGGAACGATAGGCTGGGTGCCTTCTGCCAGGAAACTTTCGGCCATGATGCCTGCAACGGCGGTTGAGCCGCTGCGTATTTGCTGGCAAATGTCTTCTGCGACGTCCAACTGGCGGCGATGTTGTTTCTGGCAATTACCGTGGCTGAAATCAACCACCAGACGCTGTGGAAGGTCAAACTCAGACAAGCTCAGGCAGGCCTGTTCCAGATCATCGGCATGATAATTGGGTTTCTTGCCGCCGCGCATAATCACATGACCGTAAGGGTTGCCCGCTGTACGGTAAATGGTCATCTGACCGTTCTTATCCGGCGACAGGAACATGTGACTGGTGCGCGAGGAACGGATCGCATCAATAGCGATACGGGTGTTGCCGTCAGTACCATTTTTAAAACCTACCGGGCATGACAGCGCCGACGCCATTTCACGGTGGATCTGGCTTTCGGTGGTGCGTGCGCCGATTGCGCCCCAGCTGATCAGGTCGGCGATGTACTGGCCGATAACCATATCCAGGAACTCAGTTGCTGTCGGAATTCCTAACTGATTGACGGCAAGCAAAACTTTACGCGCAAGCTCAATGCCGTCATTTACACGGCAGGAACCGTTAAGATCCGGATCAGAAATTAACCCTTTCCAGCCCACGACCGTACGCGGTTTTTCAAAATAGGTACGCATCACGATTTCAAGACGATCCTGATATTTTTCACGCAATACGTTGAGTTTACCTGCGTAATCAATCGCGGCTTCAATATCGTGAACAGAGCAGGGACCGACGATCACCAGCAGGCGTTGATCTTCTCCGCTGATGATTTTTTCAATACGTTTACGTGATTCCATCACATGCTGGGCGACCGACGGGGAGATTGGCAATTTGTCTGCCAGTGCCTGAGGCGTAATCAGGCTGTCGATGCGCGTCGTACGCAGTTCATCTGTTTGTGACATGGTGTTCTCGAAAAATTTGTGTCTTCGCTGCGGCAGGAATACCGGGAAGTGATGGTGATCACAATAACGTAAAAACGGATGATTTCAATCACTCTCGGCACGTTATGCCATCCAAATCATTAAATGAATCAGAACATGCGACGACTCATGCCAAAGCTGTCCATAATCTTCGCCGAAATTTCCTCAACAGAATAATTCGTGCTGTTGAGATAACGAATCTGGTTTTTGCGAAATAACGCTTCAACTTCAGAAACTTCCATCCGGCACTGGCGTAAAGACGCATACCGGCTGTTTTCCACCCGTTCCTGACGGATAGCAGTCAGCCTTTCCGGGTCGATCGTCAGCCCGAAAAGTTTGTGCATGTGTGGTTTCAACGCGGCAGGAAGCTGAATGTTATCCATATCGTCGGCGGTAAACGGATAGTTTGCCGCGCGGATCCCAAACTGTAGAGCGAGATAAAGGCTGGTGGGGGTTTTACCACAACGGGAAACGCCCAGCAAAATGACCTGCGCCTGATCGAGATTTCGCAGGGAAATGCCATCGTCGTGCGCCAGCGTGTAATCGATAGCTGCAATACGGGCATCATATTTGCTGATATTGCTGGCCGTCAGACCATGAGTCCGGTTGGCCACCGGTGTCGGCTCCACGCCCAGTTCATTTTGAAGCGGAGCGACCAGCGACTGAACAATGTCCTGACAGAATCCTTCGCTGCTTTCAATAATGTGACGGATGTTTGGCGCAATAATGGAGTAGAACACCAGCGGGCGTGCACCTGTCTTTTCGAAAATCTCATTGATCTGGTGGCAGACCGCTTTCGCCCGCTCCTCGCTTTCAACGAAAGGCAATGAGTAGGTTGTCGAGTTAACCGGGAATTGCGAGAGCACGGCATGACCTACCACTTCAGCAGTAATCGCAGTGCCATCGGAAATATAAAACACACATCTGTCCACACCTTGCTCCTGAATTTATATCGGTTAACTTTCCCTTGTCGGGACTCCGTAAGTAATAACCAGAATTTCAGGAAATAAAAAGAATAATTCTTCTTAACCGTTATCTTCTGTTAATCGCTGCGAGACAGTGCGCAAAATGGCTGTAATAAATGAAATGGCATTTTAAATTTTCCGCGATATCTCGCAGCTTTATGAATTGCTTCAGCACAACTTCAGCCAATTTGTTAAGGTTAATTTAGTTACGAAACTAATAGGGATTTCTTACTGATTCATAAGGATTTATGTGAATGGCGGGTTGCTGGCGAATTTAAGTGCTCTGGAATTTGCCCGAACTAAAATAGTTTAATTTGCTGGATCGATTCACCTGTCTGTGTCTTATGGATCATTATGCTAGTCTCGAAATGACAACGCTGCTTATTGGCGGTCTGGTGGCTCAGGCAGCGGTTGCGCAACAGGTTTACACTCCTACTGACTTTTACTGTGAACAAATTACGAAAGGATTGTTTCATGGCTCATCTCGATCCCGATTTACGCAATGTTATCTGGTACAACCAACTGGGTATGAACGACGTTGATAAAGTCGGGGGTAAGAACGCATCCCTCGGGGAAATGATCACGAATCTGTCTGATCTGGGCGTTTCCGTCCCTAACGGTTTCGCCACCACATCTCAGGCTTTTAATGATTTTCTTGATCAAAGCGGCGTTAACCATCGGATCCACGAATTACTGGATAAAACAGATGTGGATGATATCGGGCAACTGACCCAGGCGGGCGCGAAAATCCGCCAATGGGTCATTGATACGCCATTCCAGCCTGAGCTGGAACATTCCATACGTGAAGCTTATCAGCAGCTTTCTGAAGGCGAGCCTGACGCGTCCTTCGCTGTCCGTTCTTCTGCGACAGCAGAAGATATGCCCGATGCCTCCTTTGCCGGTCAGCAGGAAACCTTCCTGAATGTTCAGGGGTTTGATGCGGTTCTTATCGCCGTGAAACATGTCTACGCTTCCTTATTCAACGATCGCGCAATTTCTTATCGTGTTCATCAGGGCTACGACCACCGTGGCGTGGCGCTGTCTGCCGGCGTGCAACGTATGGTGCGCTCTGATCTCGCGGCAGCGGGCGTGATGTTTACCATCGATACGGAATCAGGTTTTGATCAGGTGGTCTTTATCACTTCAGCCTATGGCCTCGGCGAAATGGTGGTGCAGGGTGCGGTCAACCCGGATGAGTTTTATGTGCATAAACCGACGCTGGCCAAAAATAGACCTGCGATTGTGCGTCGTACCATGGGCTCGAAGAAAATCCGCATGGTTTATGCACCGAGCCAGGAACACGGCAAACAGGTACAGATTGAAGATGTGCCTGCTGAGCTCAATACCCGGTTCTCACTGACCGATGATGAAGTGCAGGCTCTGGCACGTCAGGCATTATTGATTGAAAAACACTATGGCCGCCCGATGGATATCGAATGGGCAAAAGATGGTCATAATGGCAAGTTATACATTGTGCAGGCGCGCCCTGAGACCGTGCGTTCAAACGGTCAGGTGATGGAGCGTTATCAGCTCAATGGCAGCAGCAAAGTTCTGGTGGAAGGCCGTGCAATCGGCCACCGCATCGGTGCCGGCCCAGTGAAAATCATACACAACATCAGCGAAATGCATCATGTCAAAGCGGGCGATATTCTGGTCACAGACATGACGGATCCAGACTGGGAGCCGATCATGAAAAAAGCTTCGGCCATTGTGACTAACCGAGGCGGGCGAACCTGCCATGCGGCCATTATTGCCCGTGAGTTGGGCATCCCTGCGGTTGTCGGTTGCGGCGATGCCACTGAGAAACTGAAAGAAAATCAGAAAGTGACGGTGTCCTGTTCCGAGGGCGATACTGGTTATGTTTATCAGGATGAGCTGGACTTCACCGTGCAAAGTTCTGAGGTCGATGAACTGCCAACGCTGCCGTTGAAAATCATGATGAATATCGGTAATCCGGACAGGGCTTTTGACTTTGCCTGCCTGCCGAATGAAGGCGTCGGGCTGGCGCGTCTTGAATTTATCATTAACCGCATGATTGGCGTGCATCCAAAAGCGTTACTGGAGTTCGATACTCAGTCGCCAGAATTACAGGAACAAATTAAGAAGATTATTCAGGGCTATGACAGTCCGCGTGAATATTACGTTGCCCGTCTGACAGAAGGGATTGCAACTCTGGGAGCGGCGTTCTGGCCAAAACGTGTGATTGTTCGTTTGTCCGATTTTAAATCGAACGAGTACGCCAACCTGGTCGGCGGCGAGAAGTATGAACCGCACGAAGAAAACCCAATGCTGGGCTTCCGTGGTGCCGGTCGATACGTTTCAGACAGCTTCCGCGATTGTTTTGCGCTGGAGTGCGAGGCAATGAAACGAGTTCGCAACGACATGGGGCTGACCAACGTTGAAGTAATGATCCCGTTTGTCAGAACCGTGGCTCAGGCTGAAGCGGTGGTTAAGGAGCTGGCCAATCAGGGGCTGAAGCGCGGAGAAAATGGTCTTAAGGTCATTATGATGTGCGAGATCCCATCGAATGCGTTACTTGCCGAACAATTCCTTGAGCACTTTGATGGCTTCTCAATCGGTTCAAATGACATGACCCAGCTTACGCTTGGGCTGGATCGCGATTCCGGCGTGGTGTCTGAACTCTTTGATGAGCGCAACGAGGCGGTTAAAGCCTTACTTTCAATGGCAATCAAAGCCGCGAAGAAACAAGGCAAGTATGTCGGCATTTGCGGACAGGGCCCGTCAGACCATCAGGATTTCGCTCAGTGGCTGATGGAAGAAGGCATTGACAGCTTGTCGCTGAATCCGGATACCGTCGTACAAACCTGGCTGGCATTAGCTGAAAGTAAATAACCGCGTCAGGGTTTGAGGAAAGGAAATAAAGGCCATCGCTTTCGGGTGATGGCCTTTTTTTAAGGCGTTTAAACGCGAAAGAAAGTGGTGAAATAATTAATAGCGGGAGGGGGTTATAATAAAAAAAAAGCCCGTCATTGGAGACAGGCAAAGACTACACACAGCAATTTGGGGTATACATGCTCAAGGGGAAGCCTGTATATAAATCAGTGAGTTGAAATGCGAACTGTTAATAATAGTAGGTTTCTCAAGATATTTAGTCTGTAAGAATCATCCTAATAGGTATTATTCTCATACTAATGGATGAGACCGAATGTTTGCGGTGGTTTCAAAATAGGAGGAAGTCATGAGGAATATAAAAGAAGAGGGCGTTGCCTGTTAAGAACCAAGGCAACGCCGGGATGCTAATTCGCGGAACAATTATTCATCGAGGGCTTTGAGTGCTTCTTCCGGATCGGTATCCGGCTCAGGCGCTTCGTTGACCCACAGTGAAATCAGGCGATAGGACACCGCGAGAACGACAGGTCCAATAAACAAGCCAATCATACCAAAGGCGAACAGACCACCAATAACACCGGATAAAATCAGCAGCATCGGCAAATCTGCACCCATGCGGATAAGCACCGGACGCAGAACGTTATCCAGCGAACCCACGACGCAGCTCCAGACCAGCAGCACCGTACCCCAGGTATTATCACCCGACCAGTAGAGCCAGATGATGGCCGGAATGAGCACCAGCAAAGGCCCGATTTGCGCGACGCAGCATACAAACATCACCACGGTTAATACTGTCGCATAAGGGATACCGGCGATGGCCAGCCCGATACCGCCGAGCACAGACTGAACGATTGCCGTCACCACGACCCCCAGGGCCACTGCACGAATTGCCTGTCCGGCAAGAATAACCGCCGCATCGCCGCGTTCCGCCGCCAGTCGAACAGCAAAGTGGCGGATCCCCATTGCGACCTGTTCACCACGGCTATAAAGAAGGGCGCTGAATAACAGCATCAGAGAACAGTGGACGATAAACCGGCCCAGATGCCCGGCCTGCGTGACAAACCAGGAAGCCGTCTGCCCGACATACGGCTGAACTTTACTCATCAGGGCATTGCCGCCGCCGTTGATGAGGGCATGCCAGCCGCTGTAAAGTTTATGGCCGACCAGCGGAATAGCGTTCAGCCAGTTGAAATCCGGCATATGCAATGTCGATGGGTTGGTGGCGATACCTACCAGCGGTGCGCCATTTTCAATCGCGCTGCTGACCAGCAAGGCAATTGGCAGTACAAACAACAATATCAGCAACAGGGTCATCACGATGACGGCCATAAAACGCCGTCCCCAGAGAATCCGCTGTAATTTGATCATCAGTGGCCAGGTCGCGATCACCACCATCCCGGCCCAGGCAAAGCCCAAAATAAAAGGCTGAACAATCCAGATACTGGCGATGGTCATCAGTGCAATAAACAGAACCCCGAACATAATCTGGGGCAAATCGTAACGTTTAATTGGGAGATTCATTCATGTTTCTCATTTGGATAAACGAAGTAAGGCACGCGCCTTGTGCCTTAAAACAAAAGTCACATCGGGAAAGCTATAAATAAGCATGGAACATCAGGCTGCTTTTGGATAGCGCCGCACACAATAAGTTGCAACACGTTGTTGCCAGACGTGCTTTTTGCGGCGTGGCATGAAACATATGCAACAAAGGTTAACCAGACGAAGCGCTTAAAAACGAAGTATGTTAGTTTTTATTCTGGATAAATAACAGGGTGGATCTGCCTCGCAGATCCGGCAGGTCGCCTCGGGCCCGCCAGGCATACAACAAAGACAGAGTCATAATTCAATGATCCCACAGATTTCTCAGGCGCCGGGTGTCATCCAGCTGGTGCTCGATTTTTTGGAAGCGCTTAAAAGCAACGGTTTTACCGGTGATGTCACGACGACGTATGCCGACCGTCTGACGATGGCAACTGATAACAGTGTTTATCAGCTGTTGCCGGATGCCGTCTTATTCCCTGTTGCCACGTCTGATGTTGCGCTGATTGCCCGTCTCGCCGGGCAGGAACGTTTTAAAACGCTGGTCTTCACACCACGCGGTGGCGGCACCGGCACTAACGGCCAGTCGCTGAACCGGGGAATTGTGGTTGATATGTCCCGTCATATGAACCGCATTCTGGATATCAACGTTAAACAAGGTTGGGTCAAGGTCGAAGCCGGCGTGATTAAAGACCAGCTCAATGATTATCTTCGTCCCTTGGGTTATTTCTTCTCTCCGGAGTTATCGACCAGTAACCGAGCAACGCTCGGCGGTATGATCAATACCGATGCGTCCGGACAAGGCTCGCTGGTTTACGGCAAAACGTCAGACCACGTTCTCGGTGTTCGTGCGATTGTGCTCGGCGGCGATATGCTCGATACCGTTGCGATGCCGGTTGCGCTGGCGGATAAACTCGGTGAAGAAGATTCCGTGATCGGGCGGATTTACCGCACCGTGCTGGATAGCTGCCGCGATAACCGGGCGTTGGTCATTGAAAAATTCCCGAAACTTAACCGTTTCCTGACGGGCTATGACTTACGCCATGTCCTGAGTGATGATCTGCAAACCTTCGATCTGACCCGAATCCTCACAGGCTCAGAGGGTTCGCTGGCTTTCATTACCGAAGCGCGCCTGAATATCACGCGAATTCCTAAAGTGCGGCGTCTGGTTAATATCAAATATGATTCCTTCAACTCCGCGCTGCGCAACGCACCTTTGATGGTGGAGGCCAAAGCGCTGTCGGTTGAAACCGTTGATTCTAAAGTCCTGAATCTGGCCCGTGAAGATATCGTCTGGCACAGCGTGCGTGATTACATCACCGACGTTGACGGCAAAGACATGCAGGGGCTCAATATTGTTGAGTTCGCGGGCGATGATGGAGACCTGATCGAAGATCAGGTGAGTGCATTATGCGAGCGGCTGGACGGGCTGATGAGCGACAAAGAAGGTGGCGTAATTGGCTATCAGATTTGTGCGGATCTGCCCGGTATTGAACGTATCTATAACATGCGCAAGAAAGCCGTCGGTTTGCTGGGCAATGCCAAAGGGCAGGCCAAACCGCTGCCCTTTGCTGAAGATACCTGTGTGCCTCCGCAACATCTGGCGGATTACATCGTTGAATTTCGCGCGTTGCTCGACAGCCATAACCTGAGTTATGGGATGTTTGGTCACGTTGACGCCGGTGTATTGCATGTCCGCCCGGCGCTGGACATGTGTGATCCGCAACAGGAAATGCTGCTGAAGCAGATTTCAGATGAAGTTGTTGCCCTGACGGCTAAATACGGTGGTTTGCTGTGGGGCGAGCACGGCAAAGGTTTTCGCGCCGAATACAGCCCGGCTTTCTTTGGTGACGCGTTATTTCATGAATTACGCCGAATTAAAACCGTCTTTGACCCGAACAACCGCCTGAACCCCGGCAAGATTTGTGCGCCTCTGGAATGCGATGAGCCCATGATGAAGGTCGATGCACCGAAACGCGGAACCCTTGACCGCCGGATCCCGCTGGAAGTGCGCCAGTCATTCCGCGGCGCTCTGGAGTGTAACGGGAACGGTTTGTGCTTTAACTTTGATGTGAAAAGCCCGATGTGTCCGTCGATGAAAATTACCGGCAGCCGGATCCATTCTCCGAAAGGGCGTGCGGGTCTGGTGCGTGAATGGCTGCGTTTACTTTCAGAGCAGGGCGTTGATCCGCTGGCGCTGGAAAATGCGTTGCCTGAAAAAGGCCTCAGCTTGCGCAGCCTGATCGACCGCACGCGTAATACCTGGCATGCCAACAAAGGGGAATACGACTTCTCCCATGAAGTAAAAGAAGCGATGTCGGGTTGTCTGGCTTGTAAGGCCTGCTCAACGCAATGCCCGATCAAGATTGATGTTCCCGGTTTCCGCTCGCGTTTCCTGCAGCTTTATCACACCCGCTATCTGCGCCCGGCGAGCGATCATTTCGTGGCAAGTGTCGAAAGCTATGCCCCGATCATGGCAAAAGCACCGAAGCTGTTTAACTTCTTCCTCAAACAGCCTTGGGTGCGGGAAATGAGCCGCAAAAGTATCGGCATGGTGGATTTACCTTTGCTGTCTTCTCCGACGTTACGAGAGCAGTTACTGGGGCATCGCGCCAGCAAGATGACACTCGAACAACTGGAAAAAATCCCTCCTGCTCAGCGTGGCGAATATGTTCTGGTTGTGCAGGATCCGTTCACCAGTTTCTATGATGCGCAGGTGGTGGCCGATTTTGTTCGATTGATTGAAAAGCTGGGCCTTAAACCGGTTCTGCTGCCTTTCTCGCCGAACGGAAAAGCGCAGCACATCAAAGGTTTCCTGACACGTTTTGCGAAAACGGCGCGCAAGACTTCGGTGTTTCTCAACCGTGTAGCGCAATTAGGCATGCCGCTGGTGGGTGTCGACCCGGCGCTGGTGCTGTGTTATCGCGATGAGTACAAAGAAATCCTCGGCGAATCACGAGGTTCGTTCCAGGTTCAGTTGGTACACGAATGGCTGGATAACTGGCTGGGCGAACGACCGGCGCAGCAGCAAAGCGGCGAATCCTGGTATCTGTTCGGCCATTGCACCGAAAGTACCGCGTTGCCAAACAGCAGCAAAGAGTGGGGAAACATCTTTGCCCGCTACGGTGCGAAGCTGGAAAATGTCAGTGTGGGATGTTGCGGAATGGCGGGCACGTACGGGCATGAAAGCAAAAACCTTGGGAATTCTTTGGGGATTTATGAACTGTCCTGGCATACCTCTTTACAGCGACTTCCGCGCCAGCGCTGTCTCGCGACAGGCTATTCATGCCGTAGTCAGGTAAAACGTATCGAAGGAAATGGCGTTCGCCATCCGTTGCAGGCCTTACTGGATATCATCCCTTAACCGATAAGGAAGTACGATGTCATTGTGGAAAAGGAGCACAAACCTTGAAGCGCTGAACCAGCGCAGTCAGGGATGCATGGTCGGGTATGTGGGAATTGTCTTTACTCAGATGGGTGACGATTTTCTCGAAGCGACCATGCCGGTGGATGCACGCACGACTCAGCCGTTTGGTCTGTTGCACGGCGGAGCGTCAGTGGTTCTGGCCGAAACCATGGGATCCATGGCCGGGTATCTTTGCACTGAAGGCCATCAGACTGTCGTCGGTGTCGAGATTAATGCCAGCCACATGAAATCGGCCAGGGAAGGGTTTGTTCGCGGGGTTTGTCGCGCACTACGAACCGGAAAACGCAGCCAGGTCTGGCAGATTGAAATATTCGACGAGCAGGGCGGTTTGTGCTGCGTTTCCAGGCTGACCACAATGGTCATTGATCATTAAGTTCAGACGATTAAGTCAGAGCATTTTTTCAGCGTCATAACAGTATACTGAATGTAAAAGGCGGACGCATATCAATGTGTTCGCCTTTTTATTTTCCTTAAGTCTTCACCTAACTGTTTGAAAACAAGTCAAAGCTGGAACGGAACCCGCTTGGCAAAGTCAGTTTGAAATGCCGTCGCTTTTTCCCAGATGCCCATCATGGCATAATACTGACAAATGAGTTTTAGCGTGTGCCGCGCAAAATGATAGCTCTGAACACGGAAGAGTTCACAACGCACAACGCTGTTGATCTCAAGGATCAGCCGGTTGTGGAGTTTACAAAGAGCATGAAGGTAGCTGTGGTCGTCTCCGTTTTGCAGGCAAAGATTGGCCATATCCAGGCAAATGCTGTTAAAGCGCTTGAGCTGGCAAAGATGCGCGTCCGGGCGTCGTAAGGCGGCATCTGCCATATAGAAATCCACGGTGGCATCGCGGACACTCGATTTGTAGTCGTCTATCTTGCCCTGCAACCACGCATTTACCGATTGAGCCATTCTCAGTATTCCGGGTTATCTTAATGATAATCATTATCAATGAATGGGTATCATATTGGCAAAAAATCGCTGGATCAACGTTTTCATCCGGTTTTTTTGATTTTGTTGCCCCAGAACAACTAAGCAAAAAGAGCTTTAATTATTTTGATTGTGGTGAATTCATAAATAGGCATTTCCGATGAATGTTTTATAATAGACACAATGAAAGCTATTAAGCCACACAAAATGCAAGGTTAATTTTAATTTTTAACAAAAAATTGACAACTTATTCAATCAGTTGATGGTTGCGGTGTTCAAGACCCGCCAGCGGCCGGATGTAAACCCGATGCACATTGAGCGACGTTCCTCGTGCGCAATCGCTATAACCTCTTAAAACAAGAGGTTGAAGTGATAAATCTTATCACTAGAATAGAGACAATAGGTCTTGTCTATGACCATAAAAATATGAGGTAAGACAGATGCAAACTGAAACTGTCGGCTCTTTCTCTTTAGACGACAACGTATGGCAAGGTGTGATCCTGACTGATTCTGCGGCCAAACAGGTGAAGAACCTGATGGAGCAGGATCCTGAAGTCAAGGGTCTCCAGCTCTCGGTTAAACAATCGGGCTGTGCGGGCTTTGGCTATGTTCTGGATTTAACTAAACAACCGGCCAGCGATGACCTGGTGTTTGAGCATGACGGCGCTTTGCTGTTTGTTCCGCTGAAGGCAATGCCTTTCATCGACGGAACCGAGGTGGATTTCGTCCGCGAAGGGCTGAATCAGATATTTAAATTCAATAATCCTAAAGCTCAGCATGCCTGCGGGTGTGGTGAAAGTTTCGGCCTTTAAGTCAGCGCCGGGCAAACAGTCATTACGATTATTGTAAACAAAGCGATGTAACCAACATGTCACGAAGCAACGTAGAAATTCCAGATGATGTGCAGTCTTGGGTCGGCGAGGAGACGAACTATAAGGAAGGGTTCTTCACTCAGCTGGCAACCGATGAATTAGCATCAGGCATCAACGAAGATGTCGTGCGTGCCATTTCCGCAAAGCGCAATGAGCCTGAGTGGATGCTGGAGTTCCGTCTGCAGGCTTATCATGCCTGGTTAAAAATGGAAGAGCCTCACTGGTTGAAAGCGTATTACACGCCTCTCGACTATCAGGATTACAGCTATTACTCCGCGCCTTCATGCGGCAGCTGTGATGATACCTGCGGTTCTCAACCTGGCGCTACGCAACAACCTCCTGAAAATTCTCACAGCACTCCTGCGCTTGAAGGTAAAAACTACCTGACCAGCGAAGTGGAAAAAGCGTTTGAACAGCTGGGTGTTCCTGTACGTGAAGGGAAAGAAGTGGCGGTCGATGCCATTTTTGATTCCGTTTCCGTTTCCACCACATACCGCGAAAAGCTGGCTGAATCGGGCGTTATTTTCTGCTCATTCGGCGAAGCGATCCATGAATACCCGGATCTGGTGCGCAAATACCTCGGTACCGTTGTGCCTGCACAGGATAACTTCTTCGCGGCGCTGAATGCGGCGGTCGCCTCCGACGGTACCTTCGTTTACGTGCCGAAAGGCGTGCGTTGCCCGATGGAACTCTCCACGTATTTCCGTATTAATGCGGCGAAAACCGGCCAGTTCGAACGTACCATTTTGATTGCTGATGAAGGCAGTTACGTCAGCTATATCGAAGGCTGTTCAGCGCCTGTACGTGATACCTATCAGCTTCACGCAGCCGTGGTTGAAGTCATTCTGCATAAAGATGCAGAAGTGAAATATTCCACCGTGCAGAACTGGTTCTCCGGCGGCAAAGACAGCAGCGGCGGGATCCTGAACTTCGTGACCAAACGTGCATTGTGCGAAGGCGCGGGTTCGAAGATGTCGTGGACCCAGTCTGAAACCGGCTCTGCGATTACCTGGAAATACCCGAGCGTTATCCTGAAAGGGGATAACTCCATCGGTGAATTTTTCTCAGTGGCACTGACCAGCGGGAAACAGCAGGCGGATACCGGCACCAAGATGATTCACATTGGTAAAAATACCAAATCGACCATCATCTCTAAAGGGATTTCCGCAGGCCATAGCCAGAACAGTTACCGTGGTCTGGTGAAGATCCTGCCAAGTGCCGAAAATGCCCGTAACTTTACGCAGTGTGACTCGATGCTGATTGGTCCGGACAGCGCCGCGCATACGTTCCCGTATGTCGAAGTGCGCAATAACACAGCGCAGCTGGAGCATGAAGCCACGACGTCAAAAATCGGCGATGACCAGCTGTTCTACTGTCTGCAACGTGGTATCAGCGAAGATGACGCGATATCCATGATTGTTAACGGTTTCTGTAAAGATGTCTTTTCCGAGCTGCCGCTGGAGTTTGCTGTCGAAGCACAGAAACTGCTGGCGATCAGCCTTGAACACAGCGTCGGTTAATCTTCCGCACGTTTTCCTCCCGCCGCCGCGTGGTGTGACGCTGGCGCCGGGCAGGTTTGAGTTCAGCACAGTCAAAGCATAAACAGAATTATGAGCGCGCAGGCGCAAACTCAAGGATACGTATGTTAAGCATCAAGAATTTGAAGGTCCGTGTCGAAGAAAAGGAAATTCTGAAAGGACTTGATCTGGAGATCAAACCGGGTGAAGTACACGCCATCATGGGCCCGAACGGCTCAGGCAAAAGTACGCTCTCCGCGACACTGGCTGGCCGTGAAGATTACGAAGTGACCGAAGGTTCCGTAATGTTCAATGGCAAAGATTTGCTGGATCTTGCCCCGGAAGATCGTGCCGGTGAAGGCGTGTTTATGGCTTTCCAGTACCCGGTAGAAATCCCTGGCGTGACCAACCATTTCTTCCTGCAAACTGCGGTGAACGCTGTGCGCAAGTACCGCGACCAGCCCCCGATGGATCGCTTTGATTTTGCCGATTTCATCGAAGAAAAAATTGCCATGCTGAAAATGCCTGCGGATTTGCTGACCCGTTCAGTGAACGTAGGCTTCTCCGGCGGTGAGAAAAAGCGTAACGACATTCTGCAAATGGCGGCCCTTGAGCCAAGCCTGTGCATTCTGGATGAAACCGACTCCGGTCTGGACATCGATGCGCTGAAAATCGTCTCTAACGGTGTTAACGCACTGCGCGACGGCAAACGTTCATTCGTTATTGTGACCCACTACCAGCGTATCCTCGACTACATCAAGCCTGACTACGTGCATGTTCTGTATCAGGGCCGCATTGTTAAATCCGGCGATTTCACCTTGGTTAAACAGTTAGAGGAGCAGGGTTATGGCTGGCTTACCGACGAAGAGTAATGCACCTGCGGCGGGCAGTTCGCACGCCATGCAGCAGCTTTACCGTCTTTTTGAAAGCCGTGGTGGTGAACACTCTGCTCACGCGCATGCGCACTGGCAACAGGTGCTCCGCCTTGGTTTTCCACATGCGAAACTGGAGGACTGGAAATATACGCCGGTTTCTTCATTACTGGGCAATCAGTTCTTCGCTCCGCAGCAGCAGGCGCTAACGGTTGAGAACGTTAAATCACTGGCATTGCCGCTTGAATGTTACCGTTTGGTTTTCGTAGATGGTCGTTTTGATGCGAACCTGAGTGACGAAAATACCGGCGCTTTTGAAATTGAAAAACTGAACGCGGCTGCGCAGCAAACGCTGCCGGATCCGATTCAGTCCGAAGTCTTTTTGCACCTGACGGAAAGTCTGGCGCAGGATTCTTTCGCTGTGCGTTTAGCTGCCGGAAAACTGGCTGATAAGCCGTTGTATTTACTGCACCTGAGCAGCGGCCGTGACCAGTCACGCGAAATGAATACGGTTCATCATCGTTACCATATCGAGATTGAAAACGGTGCCAACGCAGAAGTCATTGAACATTACCTGAGCCTTAACGATCACGGTCATTTCACCGGTGCGCGTTTGACGGTGAAAGTGGGCGATAATGCCGGTTTCACGCATTACAAACTGGCTTTCGAAAGCCAGGCCAGCTTCCACTTCTCGCACAATGATCTGGTTATCGGGCGCGATTCCCGTGTTTCCAGCCACAGTTTCCTGCTGGGCGCGGGCCTGACCCGTAATAACACCAGTGCGCAACTGAACGGCGAAAACAGCGATCTGAATATTAACAGTCTGGTGTTGCCTGTCGATTCTGAGATTGCCGATACCCGTACGTATCTGGAACACAACAAAGGCTATTGCAACAGCAATCAGCTGCACAAAGTGATTGTCAACGATCGTGCAAAAGCGATTTTCAACGGCATGATCAAAGTGGCGCAGCACGCTCTGAAAACCGACGGAAAAATGACCAACAACAACCTGTTGCTGGGCAAGCACACTGAAGTTGATACCAAACCTCAGCTTGAAATTTATGCCGATGACGTGAAATGCAGCCATGGTGCCACTGTGGGTCGTATCGACGACGAACAGCTTTTCTATCTGCGTACCCGTGGGATTAGCGGCAAGGATGCTCAGCAAATGATCATCTTTGCGTTTGCCGCTGAACTGACGGAAGCCATTGAGAATGAAACCCTGCGTGAAGTCGTGATTGCCCGTATTGCAGGCCGACTCAATCGAGGTGTGTAATGAGTTTTCCACTGGAAAGAGTACGTAGCGATTTCCCTGTGCTGAGCCGTGAAGTTAACGGCCAGCCGCTGGCCTATCTGGACAGTGCGGCCAGCGCACAGAAACCGCGTCAGGTTATCGACCGTGAGATGTCTTTCTTCGAACAGGGTTATGCTGCGGTTCACCGCGGCATTCATACCATGAGCGCAGAAGCGACTGAGCAGATGGAAAACGTCCGTGTTCAGGCGGCTCGCTTTATGAATGCGGCCTCAGCAGAAGAAATCGTCTTCGTAAAAGGGTCAACGGAAGCCATTAATCTGGTCGCCAACACCTATGGCCGTGCTTTATTGCAGCCGGGCGATCATATTATTCTGACTGAAATGGAGCATCACGCGAACATCGTTCCCTGGCAGATGCTGGCGAAAGAGCGCGACCTGCACATTGACGTCTGGCACCTCACTCCGGACGGTGAACTGGATTTATCCCAGCTTGAAAAGCTTATTACGCCCCGCACTAAACTGCTGACGCTGGCGCATGTGTCGAATGTGCTGGGCACTGTTAACCCGATCGAAAAAATCATTCCTCAGGCAAAAGCCGCCGGTCTGACCGTTCTGGTCGATGGCGCGCAGGCCGTCATGCACCATGCGGTGGATGTGCAGGCGTTGGGCTGTGATTTCTACGTCTGGTCAGGGCACAAGCTTTACGGACCAACAGGTATCGGTATTCTTTACGGTCGTAAAGAATTGCTCGACCAGATGCCGCCATGGGAAGGAGGCGGTTCAATGATTAAGCACGTCAGCCTGACCGAAGGCACGACCTTTGCAGCAGCGCCGTGGCGCTTTGAGGCGGGTACGCCAAACACCGGCGGTATCATGGGGTTGGGCGCAGCTATCGAGTATGTGACTGAACTGGGGCTGGAGAATATCCACGCTTACGAGCAGGAACTGATGCGCTATGCGCTTGAAGCGATGGCGCAGGTGCCTGACATCCAGATCTATGGCCCGGCAACACGCGCTGGCGTGATTGCGTTTAATCTCGGTAAACACCATGCCTACGACGTGGGCAGTTTCCTGGATCAATACGGTATTGCCATCCGCACCGGCCATCACTGCGCGATGCCATTAATGTCCTTCTACGGTGTTCCGGCTATGTGCCGCGCCTCGCTGGCGATGTACAATACCCGCGAAGAAGTCGACCGGTTGGTCGCAGGACTGCAACGTATTCACCGGCTGCTGGGTTAACCCTGACAGCCCTGAGCAGGATGTCGTTATGGCTTTGCCAGATAAAAATAAGTTAGTCAGAAATTTTGCCCGATGCCCGAATTGGGAAGAAAAGTATCTGTACGTGATTGAACTGGGCGGCCAGTTGGCGGCCTTGCCTGAAGAACATCGTCAGGATAAAAACCTGATTGCGGGCTGCCAGAGCCAGGTTTGGATCGTGATGAGCCTGGATGAAAACGGCGCGCTGACCTTTGAAGGCGACAGCGATGCCGCTATCGTTAAAGGTCTGGTGGCAATCGTATTCAGTCTGTATCAGGGTTTAACACCGCGCGATGTAGTGGAACTGGATGTGCGTCCGTTCTTCACGGAACTGGAACTCAGCCAGCATCTGACGCCTTCCCGCTCTCAGGGGCTGGAAGCCATGATTCGTTCTATTCGCGCAAAAGCGGCTGTATTGGCTTAACGCCAGTCTCTGCGATACACCTTTGCTCATTAGGAATTATCTGCTAATGAGCAAAGTCATTTATTCAGTTCTCCCCGTTTGAATCTATTTACTCCTGATTTTTCAACCCTCTATCTTCTGTGCATTTCATCACGTATCCGTAAGGTAACTTTCTGATTTTCTGTGGTTTGATTGCCACCCGATTCTGCGCTGCTAGTATTACCAGACGAGATAATTGTCTTGCTTCAGATGGTCTGAATGTGAGCCGAAAAAGGACTGAGTATGAGACGCGCATTACCCCTTCTGGCAATGTTGGTTGGCACGCTTTTGACAACGCATTCTATGACCGCAGGTGCAGCACAATATCCCTTGCCGCCGGAAAACAGCCGATTGATTGGCGAAAACACCACGTATGTGGTTCCTGACGACGGTAAGCCTTTAGAAGATGTGGCAGCCAAATACCAAATCGGGCTGATTGCAATGCTGGAAGCTAATCCGGGTACAGACCCGTACTTGCCAAAAGCGGGCACTGTGCTGACTATTCCTGCACAAATGCTGTTACCGGATACCAAGCGTGAAGGGATTGTGGTGAATCTCGCCGAACTGCGCCTGTATTACTATCCGAAGGGCGAGAATAAAGTCATTGTTTATCCGATTGGTATTGGCCAGTTAGGTCGTAATACGCCGGAAATGGTGACTTCTGTAAGCCAGAAGATCCCAAACCCGACGTGGACGCCTACTGCTAATATCCGTAAAGCCTATCTGAAAGACGGCATTACGCTGCCGGGTATGGTTCCTGCGGGGCCGGAGAACCCGATGGGGCTGTTTGCCATGCGGCTTTCAGCGGGTACTGGCCAGTATCTCATTCACGGGACGAATGCGAACTTTGGTATCGGTATGCGTGTCAGTTCGGGTTGTATTCGGCTGCGCCCGGATGACATCGAGGCGCTGTTTAATTCCGTGCCAAAAGGTACCCGTGTGCAGATAGTGAATCAGCCGATCAAGTTTGACGTCGAGCCGGACGGTAAACGTTATATCGAGGTGCATCAGCCGTTGTCACATACCGAGAAAGACGATCCGCAGACCAAACCTATTCCCCTGACTGCCGCGATGAAGAAATTCGTCAAAAATGATGATACCAATGCAGAAATCGTGAAAGAGGCCATTACGCGCCGTTCAGGAATGCCAGTAGTAGTGAGTGTCGGTGACAAAGCAACGGATATGCCTCCGGTGGCGAATACCCCGCAAACTGTTTCAACGGACGTGCCCGCAGTCACAACGGCAAGTACCCAATAACGCTTTACAGAAACGTTTAAGAAGCTATCTACCTAAAGGAGCCAAATACGGCTCCTTTATTGTTTCCGAAGCTCAGGAGGTGGCAGGGGAAGCGCAGGAAAGGCCAGAGGAAGAGGAAGGCAAGGGTAAGGAATCGGAACAGAGAATTGAAACACTCAATCACAGGCAAAAAAAATGGCGCACTGAGTGCGCCATTGAACTAGAGAAGTAAATATTACTTCTTGTAAGCGTGAGCTTGGTTGTCAAGACGTTGGTTAGCGCGAGCTGCATCGTCTTTAGCTGCTTGAACGTCAGAACGGATTGCGTTCACGTCGTTGCTCAGTTGGTCAACTTTAGAGTTCAGAGTAGAAACGTCTGAAGACAGTTGATCGATTTTAGCGTTGCTTGAACAACCAGCCAGCATAGTTGAAGCCAGGATTACAGCGCCCAGTACCAGTTTAGTGCGATTCATTATAAAACCCTCTAGATTAAGTTAATCTCCATGTAGCGTTACAAGTATTACACAAACTATTTTCTAATGAGAATAATTTTTTGCCGGTAAACGCTATATTTTGATCGTTCGCTCAAAGAAGCATCTTTTTTTACGAAAAAGTTAAAAATTGCAGCGAAAACAGCCTTATTCCATGGGACTTATCCCAATTTTGAAGCTACTGCTTTTCGCGCTTTTTAAGTAAAAAGAGCTTTTTTGAAGAAACAGACGCTGCATTATGCAACGTCCATTAATGCCTTTGGTCACGTTTTTAATTAAACAACATGCACCGAAGAAGTATTGGTTGTGCCGCTTTGTACCAGCGCGCCAGAAACCATCACGACGATATCACCTTTTTGAGCCAGACCGCTTTCGATCGCCGCTTCTTTACCGATACGGTAAAAATCATCAGTAGAGGCGATTTCACTTACCAACTGAGTGACAACACCTTTGGTGAGGATCAACTGACGTGCAGTGATTTCATTGGTGGTCAGAGCCAGGATAGTGGCGTGCGGGAAGTATTTACGCACAGCTATAGCAGATTTACCACCGCTAGTTGCAACAACGATCAACTGTGCATCCAGTTTTTCTGCGGTTTCTACCGCGCCACGGCAAACGGCTTCAGTGATACGCAGTTTACGGTTATCGTTCTGACCATCAATACGGCTTTGCATTACGCGGTCAGTACGGTCGCAGATTGTGGCCATGATGGTCACAGCTTCCAGTGGGTATTTACCTTTCGCACTTTCACCTGAAAGCATAACCGCATCGGTGCCGTCGATGATGGCGTTAGCAACGTCGCCAGCTTCTGCGCGGGTAGGGCGCGGGTTTTTGATCATTGAATCGAGCATTTGCGTCGCAGTGATGACGACTTTGCGTGCGCGGTTACATTTTTCAATCATCATTTTCTGCGCGAAGATAACTTCTTCGACAGGGATTTCAACACCGAGGTCACCACGAGCAACCATGATGCCGTCTGAAGCTTCGAGGATTTCGTCGAAGTTGTTCAGGCCTTCCTGGTTTTCGATTTTGGAGATGATCTGGATGTGGTCGCCACCGTTTGCTTTCAGGTGTTCACGAATTTCCAGAACGTCAGAACGTTTACGGATGAAAGAAGCCGCGACGAAATCAACGCCTTGCTCACAACCGAAAATCAGGTCACGTTTGTCTTTTTCAGCGAGCGCTGGCAGTGCAATAGAAACACCTGGCAGGTTGACACCTTTGTTTTCGCCCAGGTCGCCGTTATTCAGCACTTTACAGGTCACTTCAGTTTCAGTGACATTCGTGACTTCCATACCAATCAGGCCATCGTCGACCAGAATGGTGTTACCAATTTTGAGGTCAGCAGCGAAACCCTGATAGGTCACAGCAACACGTTCGGTGTTACCAATAACGCTCTGATCGGTGGTGAAGGTGTAGGTCTGGCCCGCAACCAGGGAAGCGTCTTTGCCGCCTTCCAGTTTCATTGTACGGATTTCAGGACCTTTGGTGTCCAGCAGGATTGCTGCTTTATGACCGGTTTTAGTCATAACGTTGCGGATATTCTGGATGCGCTGACCGTGCTCTTCGTAATCACCGTGAGAGAAGTTCAGACGCATAACGTTCATGCCTGCATCAAGCAGTTTGGTCAGCATTTCTTCGGATTCGGTTTTTGGCCCGATGGTACAAACAATTTTGGTCTTTTTCATGACGATTTTATCTACAAGTTGTGATGGATTGGAAAAGTGTTTGCCTGACAGCTTCGCTGCCCGCGCGGAATTGAGGTGTTGCCTGATTGAATCAAATCATTACTAAGCGTAGAAGACTGTGAAAGGAATGGTGTAGTAAGTTCAGCCAAAGCATAGCGATTTGTGCGATTTATCATCGCTACTGGAGTGGTCACGCTTTTATAAGTGCGATATCGACAGATCAAGGGGCTGAAACCATTCAATCGAAGAGACGATGCGTATTATAGAGGGGAACGGGGTGGGAAACCAAATAAAAAACGTGATGCTGCGCAAGCTTAGGGCAGATGACAGAGCTTTGTTGCGCAATTATCCAAAGCGGGCAGAGTAAAAACCAGAAGGCATAACAGTTTCGTCACGGTACCTTCGAAAATGCCACATTTGAGAAATAATCTTAAAAAAATACAAACGGATGACGTCAGCGCGATTTGAAAATCAGAAAAACGGACAGGCGTAAGAATGTCATCAGATTGATTCAGCTTTTGGAAATATTCAGGGAGGATTAAAAACTGGAAGAGAGAACGTTGCTTTGGTGCGTCCGAGTGGACTCGAACCACCGACCCCCACCATGTCAAGGTGGTGCTCTAACCAACTGAGCTACGGACGCACAATGTGCAACGGTAAAGCATTTGAAGAATGGTGCGTCCGAGTGGACTCGAACCACCGACCCCCACCATGTCAAGGTGGTGCTCTAACCAACTGAGCTACGGACGCATCGTTTTCTTCTTTGTCAGCCAGTGCTGGCGACGGGGACGAATATTAACGACCTCTCTGGAGGCTGGCAAGGGAAAAAAGACATTTTCCTGTCATATTGTGCGTGATCGCCGAGCTAATGCGCATTGCGTTGTTTTTTTAGACATAACGGCGAGCCGGATGACGAAATTTTCCGCGCCTTGCAGTCAATTTGCAGCACGCGGAATGTCAAACTGAAGGATTTAAAATTCGTTCAGCGGCCAGCTTTTTGCAAAAGAGTAAAAGAGGGTTGTTTTTGCAGCCAGCGCATACGGAATGTCATCATCACTGCGGCAAAAGTCAGCCCAAGGATAAATCCGCACCAGAATCCACTTGGCCCCATTTGTGGCACCAGCAGATCCGTCAACCCGAGAACATAGCCCACCGGCAATCCCAGCACCCAATACGCGACAAACGTTATATAGAAGATAGAACGCGTATCTTTGTATCCACGTAGTACGCCACTGCCAATCACCTGAACTGCATCAGAAATCTGAAACAGCGCGGCGAATATCAGCAGGTGAGACGCCAGCGTCACCACTTCCACATTGTCATTATAAAGTGACGCAATGTGTTCACGGAAAATGATAGCGGTCAGGCTTGTACAACAGGCCATCAAAATGCCGGTCATAATGCTGGTGTAAGCCGCCACTTTGGCACCTTCAACCGACGATTCGCCTAAGCGTGAGCCCACACGTATTGTTGCCGCCACGCCCAGCGAAAGCGGAATAACAAACATCAGCGAGCCGACGTTAAGCGCAATCTGGTGGCTGGCGACGGCCACAATGCCTAACGGCGAAACCAGCAGGGCGACGATAGCAAACAGTGTGACTTCGAAGAAAAGCGCCAGCGCAATCGGCATCCCGAGCTGGATCAAACGCCGCAGCGTTGGCCAGTCAGGTTTTGCAAAGCGCGAAGGGGCGACGATATCACGCATCGTATAATTGCGGCGCACGTAAAACCGCATCATGAAGAACATGACCCAGTAAACCGTGCCTGTTGCGACGCCACAGCCCACACCGCCCAGTGCAGGTGCACCGAATTTCCCGTAGATGAAGATGTAGTTAACCGGGATATTCACCAGTAACCCGATAAACCCAAAAATCATGCCGGGTTTGGTTTTTGACAGCCCTTCACACTGGTCGCGTAGTACCTGAAAGTAAAGGTAGCCCGGCGCGCCCCACATAATCGCGTGCAAATACCCGACGGCTTTCTCTTTTAGCTCAGGATCGATATTGTGCATCAGGCCAATAAGATGGTCGCATTGATACAAGACGGCGATGATCAGCACAGAAACACCGGAAGCCAGCCAAAATCCCTGCTGTACCTGATGGCCAATTTTATCCCGGCGTCCGGCACCGTTCAGATGCGCGATGGTTGGCGTCAGAGATAGCAATAAGCCATGGCCGAATAAAATCGCAGGCAGCCAGATTGAGGTGCCGACGGCAACTGCAGCCATATCTGTCGCGCTGACAGAACCTGCCATAATGGTATCCACTACGCCCATGGAAGTCTGGGCGACTTGTGCAAGGATGACCGGAATCGCAAGCGCTAATAACACCCGCGCCTCTGCAAGGTACTTCTGCACTGATACACCTTTTTTGTTGATTATATTGAATAAAAAATGCCACGCGCGGCGGCATTAGAGAGTAGAAAATAGCCACAAGATTGTACATCTTCAATATTTTTAAGCAAACAATGCTGTTAATGGCCGGTTAAATAATGAAATCCGTCAATACGAGACTATTTTTGGCCGCAGGGATTTGGCTTTCAATTAATTCTGCGGCAAACTGACCGGAGCGTCGTCTTAATACAGCAGATTTAAACATTGAGGAAAAGGCTATGTTTACCGGAATAGTTCAGGGAACCGGAACGGTTGTGTCCATTGACGAAAAACCGAATTTCCGTACCCATGTCGTTCGCTTGCCTGAGGATATGCTTGATAACCTCCAGTTGGGGGCTTCTGTCGCGCACAACGGTTGTTGTCTAACGGTAACTGAAGTGAAGGGAGATTTAGTCAGTTTCGATCTGATGAAAGAAACCCTGCGCCTGACCAATCTGGGCGATCTTAACGTCGGTGATCAGGTTAATCTGGAACGTGCCGCCCGTTTTAATGACGAAATTGGCGGGCATTTAATGTCCGGGCATATTATTTGTACTGCCGAAGTGGCGAAGATTTTGACGTCAGAAAATAACCGTCAAATCTGGTTCCGTATGCCGCATGAAGATTTAATGAAATATGTATTACATAAAGGGTATATCGGGATTGATGGTATCAGCCTGACCATTGGCGAAGTCACCCGCACCCGTTTTTGTGTGCATTTAATTCCTGAGACCCTGCAAAGAACCACTTTAGGCACTAAGCGTCTTGGAGATAAAATTAATATTGAAATTGATCCGCAAACACAGGCCATCGTTGATACGGTAGAACGCGTACTGGCCAGTCGCGAAGCTGCAATCGCCACTGCGCAGGCCATGATTGAAAAGTCTGAATAATTATTTCAGCAGCGGATTTATAAATAGAACGAAAGGAAAAACCGGACATGTGCGTCCGGTTTTTTGCTATTAGGGTACGGCGAAACAATTGCGCGAATTAACGCGGAACGCGTATCCCGCCATCCACACCTTCAGGGCTGAAGACAACTTGCCAGAGCTGGATGTCACGTGCTCTGAAAGCACCCGCACAGGCATTCAGGTAGTACGTGAACATACGGTGGAAACGGTCGCCGTAACGTTCTGCCAGTTCAGGCCAGTATTTTTGGAAACGTTCATTCCAGGCCATCAGGGTACGATCATAATCTGCACCGATATTGTGCCAGTCTTCCATGACAAACAATGATTCACTGGTTTGTGCGATTTGCTGAACAGACGGCAGACAACCATTCGGGAAGATGTACTTATCAATCCAGGGGTCAACGCTAAGATCTGTTTTGTTAGAACCGATGGTGTGCAGCAGGAAAATACCGTCAGGTTTGATATTGCGTCTGGCGACATTAAAGTAGGTCTGATAATTTTTGGGACCCACATGTTCGAACATACCCACCGAAACCACGCGGTCGAACTGATCGTTAAGGTCACGGTAATCTTTCAACAAAATGGTGACGTCCAACCCTTCACAGCGTGTCTGTGCCAGTTTCTGTTGCTCGGCAGAAATCGTGACACCCACGACGCTGACGCCATAGTTGCGGGCTGCAAACTCTGATAAGCCGCCCCAGCCACAGCCGATATCGAGTAAACGCTGGCCCGGCTTCAGTTGCAGTTTGTCGCAGATCATCCTGAGTTTAGCTTCTTGGGCTTCTTCAAGCGTTGTAGCGTCTTTCCAGTAGCCGCAGGAATATTGCATATAAGGGTCGAGCATCAGGGTGAATAAATCATTACCTAAATCGTAATGTTCTTTCCCGACGATCCACGCCCGCTTGCGGGATTGCAGATTGGTGAGGCGTGCTGCGGCGATACGCAGAGTGTCTTTGAAATGGTGGGGGAGTTTACTTTCCAAACCTGCACGGAGAACACGTTGGAAAAATATATCAAGGCGCTCGCATTCCCACCAACCATCCATATAACTTTCACCCAGACCCAAAGAACCTTCCTGTAAAACACGCTTGAAAAAGTCAGTGTTTTTTACTTTAAGGTCGAAAGGGCGACTACCGTTAACCTGGATGTCTGCCATAGCCAGCATTTCACTGACTATCCGATACCACTGATTGTCCTGAATGCTTTGGTCTTCTATACACGATGAACTCATAGCTTCTCCATCACTTTCTCTTCTGACTTATTAACCTGCCGGGAAAAGCAAAGGCAATTTGTGCAGGTCTTTATGAGAACAGACGACTTGCGCCACGTCCGATATTCGACACCAACAGAGGAAATTTAGAAGAACACCCGCAAACAAATGGTATGCAGGAAAATCATCCTTGAAAAACGTACCGGAAAAATAGTGTGACGCGATCCTCACGCCGACGCTAAGTAACTAATAAAAGTATTGTAAAAATGCTATTTTATTGGGTTACGTTGAGTATAGGCTCGCTCGCAGCCATTCTCAATAGTTAATCGCTTTGAAAGTAAGTGTCCATTAAGTGATTGTAACATATGGTCATTATTACTATTAATTTGCGTGCCGTGCCTGCCGTTTTTGCTCGGATTCATCCTTCCCGGATTGCGCTTCTTCCTGACGCATTGACAACCAGCGGCCCAAAACAACCAACAATAGTGTAGACAGCATCGTGGTCACTGTCGCCATTAGCGGTTGCACAATAAATGCGGAAACCAGCAGACTCGCGAGGAAACACAGCCCCAACTGCAGGGTATTTTGCAACGCAGCAGCCTTACCTGTATTAGCAGGAAATGGCATTAATGCGTTTGCGACAACAATCGGATATATCGCGCCATTCACCAGAGCCATCAGGCAGAAAGGAATTAACAGACTTATCAGCCCCGCATCGGTAAATATCGCCACGCCGAACAGACTCGCCACACTGACGCCATAACCTGCCAGCAGCCACGGCAGAATCTTATTGCCATCCGTTTTACTGATCAGTACGCGACACCCGAAACCGCCGAGCAGGAAGGCAATGGTCTGAGGAACATAGCTCAGGCCAATTACGCCCGGTGAGTACCCCATGTCACTGAGAATAAAGGGAGAACCGGTCAGCCACGCAAAAAATCCAGCAGAGCATGCGGCATAAATCATCACGTTACCGCTGTAAACCCGCGAGGCGAGAAGTTGCGCAAAACCGGCTTTATCAGCAGGAGCATGAACCTCTGGAGCCTTTTCACGCAGAGTGAACGTCGTGATAAGCAATATCACTGCCACGACGGTTAGCAGGACAAAAATCGCTTCCCAGTCGAAATGGTTGAGAACCCATGCGCCCAGCAACGGTGCCAGTGCGGGGGAAAGCGCAACCAGCGGCATGATGCTGGCAAAGGTTTTTTTAGCGACATCGGCAGAAAAGCGATCCACTACCAGCGCCTGCCAGGTCACGGCGGCGGCACACACGCCCATCGCCTGCAGGAAACGCAGCGCCAGCAGGGCGCGGACATTCTCAACCCACAGTACGCCCAGGCAACCGACGGCAAACAATGCTAATCCGATCAGCAATACCGGTTTGCGGCCAATCCGGTCAGACAGCGGCCCCCACAGCAACTGGCCAATGGCAAAGCCGCCCAGGAAAATACTCAGGCTGGCGCTGATCATGCCCGGGCTGGTCATCAGGCCGGTTTGCATGGCGCTGAAAGCCGGGAGATACATATCGGTCGCTAAAAAGCCGAGCATACTCAGCCCGGCGAGATAGAGCATAAATCCTGGGGAGGGTTTCATTATTGTCTCTTTAATTTATGTATTGCAGATGATTTGACGCAGAATTCGTATCGGATGCGGAGTTTAACGCTTTGATAACAGCCTTGTGAAA
Source organism: Rahnella sp. PCH160 (assembly GCF_047784855.1). Taxonomy (NCBI): domain Bacteria; kingdom Pseudomonadati; phylum Pseudomonadota; class Gammaproteobacteria; order Enterobacterales; family Yersiniaceae; genus Rahnella; species Rahnella sp. PCH160. Next base: position 4,105,438 of record NZ_JBLOGT010000001.1, on the reverse strand, counting down.
CGCTAATATTTGCATTCTGGTATCAAAAAAATTGAAGGCTAAGTGATGTGGTCAGAATACGCCCTTGACGTGGTAGATGCCGTCGCCCGAACCGGCAGTTTCAGCGCTGCCGCGCAAGACTTGCACCGGGTGCCTTCTGCCATCAGCTATACCGTGCGTCAGCTCGAACAATGGCTGGCCGTTCCACTCTTTGAGCGCAGACATCGCGACGTAGTACTGACGCCTGCAGGGAAAGTTTTTGTTGATGAAGCGCGGATTCTGACAAAAAAAATGATAGCTACCCGACGTCAGTGTCAGCAGGTCGCGAACGGCTGGCGCGGAGAATTGCGGGTGGCCGTCGACCGTATCGTTAAACCTGCCCGGACGCGGCGACTGGTGCTGGATTTCTACCGGCATTTCCCGGACACCGAGCTCATCATTCATTCGGAAGTCTTCAACGGTGTCTGGGACGCCCTGGTTGACGGGCGGGCAGATGTTGCTATTGGCGCGACGCGAGCGATCCCCGTCGGAGGACGTTTCAGTTTCCGCGATATGGGGTTTATGGACTGGCATTGCGTGGTCAGCGCACAGCATCCGCTTGCGCAAAACACGGGTGTATTGACTGACGAACAGCTGCGACCTTATCCGGCGCTTTGTCTGGAAGACACGTCACGGACATTGCCAAAGCGCGATACCTGGACGCTGGATAACCAGCGAAGGTTGGTGGTTCCCGACTGGACGTGCGCGCTGGAATGTCTGAACGAAGGTTTATGCGTAGGGATGATGCCGGTTCACCGGGTGACACCCTGGATTGAACAGCAGAAATTGCGGGTTCTGGCGCTGGAAAATACTTTCCCTGATAGCCCGTGTTGCCTGACGTGGGATCAAAGCAATCCGTCGCCTTCACTGGCGTGGCTGCTGGATTATATGGGGGATATGGAGACGATGAACCGGGAGTGGTTGCGCGATTGATGAAAAAAACGCCTGCATCGCAGGCGTTCATTGAAAATTAACGGCGGTAGTCGCGGAACGGGCCGTCGGCGACGGAACGGCGTTCAACCAGTTTCGGATGCACTTCAATAGTCTGCGATTCTTCGCGCTTACTGATAATTCTGTCCAGCAGCATGGTAAAGGCCATTTCACCCAGACGTTCTTTCGGCTGGTGAACCGTCGTCAGCGCAGGCGAGAAATAACGCGCATTACGCACGTTGTCATAACCAATCACGGAAATATCCTGCGGTACGCGCAGACCAAGCTCATCGGCAGCACAAATTGCGCCCATCGCCATCACGTCTCCGCCACAGAACACAGCCGTCGGGCGGTGTTTCTGCATCAGAATTTTGTGCATGGCCTGATACCCTGATTCCGGCTCAAAATCGCCCTGAACCACCCATTCTTCACGAAGAGGGATATTGGCTTCCGTCAGCGCTTTAACAAAACCCTGGAAGCGGCCGCCGCCGGTGTTTCGCGCCAGTTGCCCCGGAATGACGCCGATATCGCGATGACCGCGCTCAATCAGATAACGTCCGGCCATATAGCCGCCTTCGAACGCGTTATCGATGATACTGTCGGTGAAATTCTTACGCGCTTCGCCCCAGTCCATCACGACCATCGGGATGGAACGGTATTCTTCGAGCATATTCAGCAATTCGTCCGGATATTCCGCGCACATCACCAGTAAACCATCGACGCGTTTTTGCGCCAGCATTTGCAGGTAGGCCTGCTGTTTCTCCAGATTATTGTGTGAGTTACACAAAATCAGCGTATAGCCTTTTGAGAAACAGCTGTTTTCCACGGCCTCGATCACTTCGGCGAAGTAGGGCGCTTCGCTGGATGTTGCCAGCAGACCGATAGTTTTGGTGTTATTGACCTTCAGACTGCGTGCCACGGCGCTGGGAGAATAGTGCAACTCTTTGATTGCAAGGAGAACCGCGGCTCGGGTTTCTTCGGCGACGAAACGGGTTTTATTGATGACGTGCGACACGGTTGTGGTGGAAACGCCAGCGCGCTTTGCGACATCTTTAATCGTTGCCATGTAAAAAATGACTCCTGTGCTCACGTGTATCAGCACGTTAGCATTATGTTAATCGTTTGCTTGCGTGGATTTGACTGCTGACTTAGAAAAGGGCAGTGAAATCGTTGGGTGGATTCTTCAGGATGAGGCGTGAAATGCTCTCGGGTGAAATCGACCGGCACACAGGCGTGGTAACCGACAATTTTCACTTATAATGCAGGAAAGTGGAAGTAAAATTGTCATGAGCCTGTTGTTATTCAGCACAAGATTTTAAATGTGAATTATGAGAAAATGCGTTGGCACACATTTAGTGTGGCTAAATGAACGCCACAATTTGATCCGTAAGGGGGTTTGATGGACAGCAACCTGAAATTTTCTTTGATCACTACGATCTGCGCTTTGCTTATGATTATGGCTTTCAGCTTCACCGCAATCATGAATTGATCTGCGCGAAAGCCGCAATAAAAAAGGGCGATACCTATAACAGGAATCGCCCTTTTCAATTTTACGCAGTGGCCCTTTGCGCCGATACTCTTCCCTGCAGAAACTCTTCGTTAAATGCTATTCAATGGCTGATTAGCGAAACTTCAGACTTAACGAATTGTTTATTATCGGATCGTCTTAGGGGTCATTACCCGTCGTGCGCCAACATAATGGTCTTGCCAGTAATCTTCACCCAGTGAGGTGATTTTAATGTCTTCGCCGGTACGTGGTGACTGGATAAACTTCCCGTTTCCAACGTAAACACCAACATGGTCGGCGGCACCGCGGTTATTAATTCGGAAGAACACCAAATCGCCGGATTCTAATTCACCCCGTTTGACCGGAGCCGCATCGCGCAAGTGGTACATTTCATTGGCTGTGCGAGGCATTTTTATTCGGATCAGATCTTTGTAGGCGTAGTAAACCAGTCCGCTGCAATCAAAACCTGTATTCGGTGAGGTCCCGCCCCAGCGATAAGGTTTGCCGACCTGGTGCATCAGTTTTGTCATGGCAGTTTGCTGTGCGTGCTGATAACGTTTTTTGTGCGTTGCGCTGAGCGTTATCGGTTTACTGTCTTCTTCATGCAACTTCTTGCCTTTGCGGTGACGGCCATAGGCTTCTTTTTTGCTGACCTTTTTACTGCTGTTTTTAGCGAGAGAGCGGGTTTCCGTTTCTTTTTCTGCTTTCGCCCCGGCCCGCGTTGTCTTGAGTGTTTTTTCTTTTTTACTTTCTACTTTACTCTCGGCCCGCGTCGTTTTTACTGTTTTTTCTGAAGATGTCTTTCGCTTAACCAGTTCGGTGCTTTTGACTTTCTTCTTCGAAATTTTTTCCTGAGTTTTAGGTTCTGAAACCGGCGCGACTTTGGTTTTCTTACTGGTTTTCGCAGCCACGGTTTTTCGCTTTCGACGCTCTTCCGGTGCGACCTGGTTGACATGACTCTTTCGCTGATCGGCAGCGGCACGATTCTGTGGCGACGCATGGGCCATATTCAGAAACAGCTGGGTAAAGAGCAGCACAAAAAGCGTGAACAGTAAGCGCATAGCTTCGTTACCATGAGTGGTAGGGTTAAACATCAGGGATGTCAGAGTATTGCCTAAAAGAACCCGACAAAAAAGCACGAATTGCATCGATTCTAGATCATATTGTGAGAAAAAGTTAATAGCTTTTTTTATGTCGAAATAACCGCCATTTTTAGTCAAAAAAATAACCACTTTTCATGGTGTTAATATTTGAGTTAAAGAATGGAATTTAGCAGATCTGACATTATCGTGGAACGGCAAAAATGTTATTCTCGATGAATCTTTAATTATGTGAGCCTGAACGCAAGCGCCGAAAATTGTTTAGCTAAATGCCAGTATTGAGAAAGACCCCACAAAAATTGGCGTTTTTATCTGGTGCCTGCCATCGTTACAATAGAAGGCATTGTGATTGCGCACCGTCTCTGTGTGCTGCGCGTGAAGAGTAATGACCGTGACAGCCTGTACCGGCTTGAGGAAGCAAGAAATGACCACTCCAACGATTGAAAAAATTCAGAAGCAAGTTTCTGAAAACCCGATTCTGCTTTACATGAAAGGTTCTCCAAAACTGCCAAGCTGCGGTTTCTCTGCACAGGCCGTTCAGGCGCTGTCTGCGTGCGGCGAGCGTTTCGCATACGTTGATATCCTGCAGAACCCGGATATTCGTGCTGAGATGCCAAAATTTGCTAACTGGCCTACGTTCCCGCAGCTGTGGGTTGACGGTGAGCTGGTCGGCGGTTGTGACATCGTGGTTGAAATGTTCCAGCGCGGTGAACTGCAACAGCTAATCAAAGAAACGGCTGAGAAGTACAAATCTTCTGAAGAGTAATTCAGAGCGATTCAACGCTATTCACTGTTAACTGGCAGCCTCCCGTGGTTGTCAGTAAAAAAAGAGCGACATTATGTCGCTCTTTTTATTTGTTTTTTTGCTCAGAAAGCCGGAACAGTTTATCGCTGATTTTCTTCCGGTGTTTCTTCCGCTTCGTTTTCATCGGAAGAGATCGCCAGCGGCCATCCGCCAAGACGTTTCCAGCGATTCACCAGCTCACAGAACAGTTCTGCCGTGCGTTCAGTGTCGTAAAGCGCTGAGTGTGCCTGGCTGCTGTCAAACACGATACCGGCGCTGATACAGGCCTTTGCCAGCACCGTTTGCCCGAGAACCAGCCCGCTCAACGCGGCGGTGTCAAAGGTTGCAAACGGGTGGAACGGATTGCGTTTAAGCCCCGCGCGTTCGGCGGCGGCCATCAGGAAACTGTGGTCGAAATTGGCGTTGTGCGCCACGATAATCGCCCGGTTACAGTTCTGCTCTTTCATCCCTTTGCGGATAACTTTGAAAATCCCGTGCAGCGCTTCATATTCACTGACAGCACCGCGTAACGGGTTACTCGGGTCGATGCCGTTGAACGCCAGCGCTTCCGGCACCAGCACCGAACCTTCGAAAGGTTCGACGTGGAAATGTACGGTCTCGTCGCTTTGCAGCCAGCCGTCCTCATCCATTTTCAGCGTAATCGCGGCAATTTCCAGCAGCGCGTCCGTTTTGGCATTAAATCCGGCGGTTTCCACATCAATCACCACGGGATAAAAACCACGAAAACGACCTTTCAGGGCGTTAATGTCACTATTCTCGGCCATTAGTTTCTTATCTTCATCGAATTCAGCGCGCATTATGACAAATTTTGTCTCCCGTTGCAGGGGCACGGAGAAATTGCCAATAAAAAAGGGCGCGTCTGCGCCCCTGTCAGTGCTTAAGGCCTTTATTGTTCGGGATTAATTTCCCAGACCCTGACCGGCATGTTTGGATTCGATGAGCTCAATTTTATAGCCATCCGGATCTTCCACAAACGCGATGATGGTCGAGCCGCCTTTCACCGGACCCGCTTCACGCGTCACTTTGCCGCCTGCGTTACGAATGTCGTCGCAGGTTTGTGCCACGTTATCTACGCCCAGCGCAATGTGACCATACGCGGTTCCGATGTCGTAGCTGTCAACGCCCCAGTTGTAGGTCAGTTCGATCACTGCGCCTTCACTTTCATCGGTATAACCGACAAATGCCAGAGAATATTTATACTCAGTGTTTTCGCTGGTACGCAGCAGGCGCATGCCTAAAACGTCAGTGTAAAAACGGATTGAACGCTGCATATCGCCAACGCGAAGCATGGTATGGAGTAAGCGCATAATTTCCTCTTTATTTGCAGGATGATGATTTTTGGTTCAAGCCTAACTGATAGTGACCGTTTTGTCCTTAAAACGACAATCTGTTGCTGAATGATGAGCAAAAAAAGCGGCAACCGGAGGGCATCGGCTGCCGCAAATAAGACGTAAAAATTTATTATTGATTACAGAGTGGGGTAATCGGTATAGCCCTGAGCACCGCCGCCGTAGAAGGTTTCAGGTTTAGGTTCATTGAGCGGCGCGTGTGACTTCAGACGCTCAACCAGATCTGGGTTGGCAATATAGGTGCGGCCAAAGGCCACGGCGTCGATGTAACCTTTTTTGATCAGCTCTTCGCCTTTCTCCGCGGTATACGCGCCGGCACCGACAATCACGCCCTGATAATGCGCACGGATCACTTCACGGAATTCCGTGGTGTAAGGTTTGCCACCCGCCCAGTCAGGTTCTGAAATGTGCAGGTAGGCCAGTTTGCGTTTGTTCAGCTCATCCAGCAGATAGATTGCGGCTTCTTCCTGATCCTGACCGTTGTCCAGGCCGTTGAACGGGCCCATCGGCGAAATACGGATACCGACGCGGTCAGCGCCGATGGCGTCAATGGCGGCGTCTACCACTTCGAGCGTCAGGCGCGTGCGGTTTTGAATGCTGCCGCCGTAGTTGTCTTCACGCAGGTTAGAAGCCGGAGACATGAACTGGTGCAACAGATAGCCGTGAGCCGCGTGCAGTTCGATGTAATCGAAACCAGCTTCTGCCGAACAGGCTGCCGCGTGGCGGAAATCATTCACGATGCCGGGAATTTCACTCAGCTCAAGCGCGCGCGGCGTCGGGCAATCGACGCGAATTGCGTGGCCTTGCTCATCACGCAGACTGGTGCGCGTATTAGGATTGACCGCTGACGGCGCCACCGGTGTCTGGTTATCCGGCTGAACGCTGTTGTGTGAGATGCGGCCGGTGTGCCAGAGCTGCACGGCGATGTGACCGTTTTTCTGATGCACGCCAGCAACAATTTTTTTCCACGCTGCAACCTGTTCCGGTGTATGAAGGCCGGGTGCACCCGCATAACCTTTTGCCTGGAAGGAAACTTGCGTCGCTTCGGTGATGATCAGCCCGGAACTGTGACGCTGTGCGTAATATTCGCCCATCAGCGGCGTCGGGATATCGCCTGGCTCAATGCTGCGCAGACGCGTCAGAGGTGCCATAAATACGCGGTTGTGTAGCGTGTTTTTACCAACTACAAGAGGGGTGAAAAGCTGGGTCATTTTGAGTAACTCCGGGATTAATAGGTTGATCGGTATGACTTTAAGGAGCGAGCTCCCGGCATACGACCGTTTCTTCATCGCTCTTTCTATCGTATCCGGGGGGCTTCTGACTACGCGCAAGGTGCCTTTTCAAAAAAAACTTACCCTGCGTAGTATCACTGTACGGGCGAAAAAAGAGCCGGCGGGTGCCGGCTGAGGTGAGGGCAAACATCTGTTTTCTTGTTTACAGCGCGGGAAACAGTAGGGCTGTTTTCAGACAGTTCAAACAGCTATGCGTAAGTTATCAGCACCGTGTTGCAGTTATTTGAAAATAGAAACATCGGGTGATAAATCATCTTGCGGGATGGCGGAAAAACGTCTTGAATAAAAGTTCACCGTTATTAGCGGAGGGCGCGTGGCCCAGCAGCTTGAGTTTTTCGACATCCCCAGTCCGTGCCGTGGAATTTGTCAGGCCGATGAACGGGGTTATTGCCGTGGTTGTCTGCGCAGCCGGGACGAACGTTTTGGCTGGATAAAAATGACTGACACGGAAAAACGCCATGTGCTGCGCTTATGTCAGCAACGTTTAGCGCGCCTGCAACGTGCCGGAAAGCCGCCGGACGAACCGCTGCCGGAACAACCCGAACTGTTCTGATTATATTACGCAAATTGTCAGGGTCGTGATGGCGGTCTGCTTCTTTGCAATTCTTCCGCTTCGCATCAATACAGGGTCACAGACGTTGTGTATTCTGTCGCTTGAAAATACGAAAAACTTAAGGGAATCATAATGGAAGCACGCACCCCGATTTCGCCGCAAGGCCCGGTTTTCTCGAAACTGATTTGCGGTTACTGGCGTCTGATGGAATGGAACATGACGCCGCAGCAGGTTCTGACGTTTATGGAACAGCATATCGAACTGGGTATCACGACCGCCGATCATGCGGATATTTATGGCGATTATCAGTGTGAAGCGGCGTTTGGCGCGGCTCTGCGTCTGAAGCCGTCGTTGCGCGAAAAAATGCAACTGGTGAGCAAATGCGGTATCGCCACCAAAGCGGATCCTGACAACAAGATTGGTCATTACATTACCGATCATAAATACATCGTTCAGCGCGCCGAGAAATCCCTGAGCAATCTGCACACGGATTTTCTGGATTTACTGCTGATCCATCGTCCTGATCCGCTGATGGACGCCGATGAAGTGGCAGAAGCGTTCACGCAACTGCACAAAAGCGGCAAAGTGAAACATTTCGGTGTATCTAATTTCACGCCTGCACAGTTCAGCCTCTTGCAGTCGCGCCTGCCGTTTTCACTGGTGACCAATCAGGTGGAAATCTCACCGATTCATCAGCCTGCGATCCTGGATGGAACCTTAGATCTCTGCCAGCAATTACGCATCAAACCGATGGCGTGGTCCTGTCTGGGCGGCGGTCGTTTGTTCAGCGAGGCAGAATTCCAGCCGCTGCGTGATGAACTTCAGGCCGTGGCTGATGAAATTGGTGCGGACACCATTGAACAGGTGGTTTATGCGTGGGTGATGCGTCTGCCATCGCAGCCGCTGCCGATTATCGGTTCGGGTAAAATCGAACGTGTGGCTTCTGCTTTGAAATCTTTATCTCTTGAGATGACGCGTCAGCAGTGGTTCCGCATTCGCAAAGCTGCACTGGGTTACGACGTTCCGTAACCCGTTTTGCGTCTTAACGGTCAGGCGGGTTTTGTGGCAGTGAGCACAGGACTCGCCTGGCCGTCATCCGTTGAAATCGCCTGTTGCAGCTGTGACAGTGAGCAATATAAACGCCAGATGACTCCCGCCAGTTCACGCGCCGCCGGTTCAGGGTGATGCGCCAGTGATTCACTCATACGGAGTAATTCAACCAGCGTAGCATCCAGATTGGCATGGCTGACGCCGCGCTCGGTCATCACCCCTTTCAGACAATGAATACACACGTCACGCACCGCAGAAAGCGGATCCGAGCGCGTTTCCCATTCACGTAACTGCCAGACGATATGGCTGCAATTGAGCAACACCACGCCCCAGCGCAACAGCCAGGTCCGCGAGAGTTGATCCTTACTTTGGTTCAGCTGATTCATACGATGGTAAATCAGCGATTCAAACTGGAAATGACTCAGTGAAGGCTTACGGCTGAGCTGATCCATAAAGTCCCGGCGCAGTGCGCGAATAATACGGCGGCTTTTCCGTTTATCTGAACTCGGGCGTAAAACCTGGAACGCGATCCCCGCCAGCATGACGCCCGCAATTTTGGCGACGCCGTCATTCATAAACGATCCGTAATCGAAGTCCGGCGGGTTGGTGACAGCCAAAAACGAACCCATAAACACAATCATCTGGCCCCACAATCCGGCGTACCGTTTGTATTGCAGCTTCATCATCTGCATGGTCACCAGCATCGGCAGGAAGAATGCGCAGAATACCCAGAAATTATCGATCTGCACCATCAGACCAAATTTCAGCAGGAAACAGCCTATAAACAGCAAACCGAGCGATTTAATTAACAGCGTGATGCTGCCGATAGGTGATGCCGTCGAGGAATAAAGTACGCAACTGACGGCGGTCAGCGCCACGGCACCGGCACCGGAATCCCACTGTGTGGTCATCCAGAATGCACAGCCGATGACGATACACAGGAATGTCCGCAGGCCGTTATATGCGGCTTCAACAGTGTCAGTGTGCTGCGCGAGATGAGTGATTTTCGGCGGTTGCAGCGTTTCTGCTTCCGCCGCACTGGCGTTTTCTACCCGGCGTAACCAGCGTTCACTGCGCAGATACAACCAGCAAAAGTCACGCAGCCGCTTCCAGAATGCCTGATGGCGAAAATCTGCGGTGTCATGTGGCTGAATGTGCTGAAGGATTTTCGACAGCGTATATTTATCGGTGTCAGGTTTGCGGAGTTCATCGAGCAAAACCGACAGCACGGCGGCCAGATTCTCCGGCGGATTGGGCCAGTTCAGCAGCATTCGGCGGAGGCTGGAAATGTAGCTGGTCATCCGCAATTGCTGATGCAGCAAATAATTGAGCACGTTGTTCTGGCGGCGAAGACGGTAATGGCTCCACACAGCCTGGATACGCAGCAGATTCAGGGTCAGGATCTGCCCGATCAATCCTTCATGCGAAGTGCGGATCTGTTCAGTGATTTCGGCGCGCCACAGCAATTGCGCGTGCTCGAGCAACTGCGTGTGCATTTTGCGCAGGGAAGTGAGCAGGGCATCGCCGTCCGAGGTGCTCGGTAAAACCATCATCATGAACCCGCCGCACAGGATACCGGTGATCACTTCCCCGACGCGCGCCTGAGCGATATCAAAAATCTGCGTTGTGTCGGTTACATCGACCGTCGAAAACGCGATGATCGCCGCTGTGTAACCGGCAAGCGCGAACGCATATGAAACGTTATTTTGGTAGTGATTGGAAATATACGTACAAACGCCCAGCCAGGCGGCGATAGAGAACGTAAACAGCCACGGCTCGTTCAGGCAGTGTCCGGCGATAAATACCGCGCCCACCGCGCCCAGCAGGCTGCCAATAATACGCCCGATGCTTTTACTGATCACGCCGCCGACGGTGGGGAAACTCACGACCGCCGCCGACGTCAGCGCCCAGTAAGGCTCATCCATCTGGAATTCAAAGGCGATATACAGTGCCAGGATCATGGCGATGGAGTTGCGCAATGCATATCGCCATTGGCCGCCGGTCGCTTTGCCCCACGGCGTATTTTTCCACTCTAGCCAGGAAAGGTTCACGGCAGGGCCTTAATTACGGATTGAAATGGTGCAGGTTGTGCCTGCAACCAGAACGACATGTTCCGGGACATTTTCCAGTTTAATCCGCACCGGCACGCGTTGCGCAAGGCGAACCCACGGCACGTTGGGTTTTACGTTCATCAGGAGATCCGATGGAGTATCCAGACTCTGATCGTAAATGGCGCGACCAATACTTTCGACCCGTCCCTGAAGCGGAATATTCCCGTTAAATAAGGTGATGTCGGCCTGACTGCCCTCGCGGATATTTTTCAGTTTTGTCTCTTCAAAATAGCCGAGCACGTAGAACGAATGAATATCGACCAGACCGACCAGCGGCGTACCCGTGGTGGCGTAATTCCCTTTGCGGGTTTGAAGATTGGTTATATAACCGTCAGTCGGCGCGACAATATTGGTTTTACTCAGATTCCATTTTGCCTGTTCTAAAGACGCCTGCGCAGCCTGATATGCCGCCTGCATGGCTTTGGCGCTGATATTGGATTCATCCAGTGATTCAGCAGAAATAACGTTGGTGCCCAAACCCCGACGGCGCGCCGCCTCATGGTTGGCTTTGGCTAAGTCCGCCGCGGCTTTCGCCAGATCGGCCTCTGCATTATCGACAGCGATTTTAAACGGCACCGGATCCAGGCTGAACAGCGGATCGCCGCTTTTTATAAATTGATTATCATGGACGTTTATATCGATAATCCGCCCGGAAACTTCAGGTGTGATGTTCACAATTTCAGCGCGAACTTTGCCGTCACGCGTCCACGGTGATTGCATATAGTAATTCCACATCCACCAGCCGGCACATATTGCGACCGCTAAAACCAGCACGGTGGAGAAATATTTGAGTGTCTTAAATTTCATTTTTAGATGTTCACCATAAGCATCAATGCGGCACAAATAGAAATCACAAAAAGTGATAAATCCATCAGGGTGGGATGCCAGACTTCACCAGAATAAATCCAGTCACGCAGAACCCGGTGTATCAGCAGCCAGAATACCAGCCCCAGTAAAAATGCTTTGAACATCGGGGGAAAATAAAGTGAGGCACCCAGGACCAGATCCGGTAGGGGGAAGCCTGAGTGAAACATTTGCGCATTCACAATATTAATCTCTGCCAGTGATTGTGTTATAAACAAGTTTACCTTTGGGAGCAGACGGCCTGCTTCCGGACGCAATAGTACCTATCATTATATATAGAATTGTAATTTCTCGATTAAAGTTCCAAGAACTAAGCTAAACTCTGGGGAGTTATCTTAGCATGCTAATTATAAGGAGGGGATAATTGGAATCGAATCTGGGGTCAGATCTAGCACGATTAGTTCGTGCCTGGCGTGCGTTGATTGACGATCGGCTAAAACCATTGGAACTCACGCAAACACATTGGGTAACACTGCATAATATCAATATGTTACCTCCTGAACAGTCTCAAATTCAGCTGGCGAAAGCCATTGGGATTGAACAACCTTCTCTGGTTCGCACACTGGATCAGCTTGAAGAAAAGAAACTGATCACCCGTCAGACTTGTGCCAGCGATCGCCGTGCTAAACGCATCAAGCTGACTGAAGAAGCGGAACCGATCATCAGTGAAATGGAATCGGTGATTGATTCCACGCGCAAAGAAATTTTGTCCGGCATGTCACCTGCAGAAATTGAACAACTGGGCGGAATGCTCTCCCGGTTGGAAAAAAATATCGCTTCCCTGCAAAGCAAAACATAAGAATTGCGTTTTTTTGTCACACAGCGTTGTATTTGTTCTGCCGAAAAGCCGAACGCATAAAAAAACCGAAGCCATTGGCTTCGGTTTTTTGTTTTCAGGCTGAAAGGATCAGGCGCCCGGAGAGACAGTAATGGTGCTGCCGCTGCTGGCCATACTGACACGCTGGCCCACGCTGAATTTGGTCGGGCCTGCTTTCTGAACAACCTGAATTGTGGTGCCATCATCACGACGAATTTGCAGTTCTACACCGTTCGAACGGTTAAGTGAACTTTGCACGCCCTGACCCGCTACGCCACCGGCGACTGCACCTGCGGCGGTTGCCAGGCTGCGACCCGTACCGCCGCCGACTGTATTCCCCAGGAAACCACCGAGCACCGCACCGCCCAGAGCGCCGACGATGTTGGAATCATCCCCGCCCTGAATTTGAACTGCACGCGCGGAAACGATAGTCCCGTAGGTCACTTGTTGAATTTGCTTAGCCTGAGATGCGGAGTAAACATCGCCAGACAGAGAATTATCGTTGACGCAGCCAGCGAGGGTTGCACCGGCAAGGGCGACGACGAGTAAACGCTTAATCATAAAGAGCTCCTTTTTTATGCTACTGCACATCTTTCAGAGTAGCGACAGCAACAGAGAAAAAACAGTACACATTTCAACATCAGTGTCGAGGGTGTCTTAACACATATTCACTTCACTATCTTCAGTATACAGGAGAGGGACTCAACTAATAATAAACGCAGGTTTAAGTTTTAGACAGCCATCTGTTCAATCAAAATTCCTGCACTTAATGTTGTTGTTGATGGTTATTGCAGCGCACCTATTTTTAAAGAATAAAAATCGTAACAAGAAAAACACGGAGTCATCACACCGTGTAATAAAAAATCAGTAACTCGTGGCGTTGCTCTCTAAATACCGATTACTCTGTGGCTATTACATTGTCGGACACTTTTCCTGAGGAGTTGGGATGATATCTATGAAGTCAGGTCGCTATATCGGGGTCATGTCCGGCACAAGCCTTGATGGTGTTGACGTTGTGCTGGCCGCTATCGACGAACGCATGGTGGCGCAGCAGGCGAGCTATTCTCATCCTATTCCCCTGGTGTTAAAAAACGCCATTTTGGGTATGTGCCAGGGGCAGCAGGTCACGCTTGAACAGGTTGGCGAACTCGACACACAACTTGGGATTTTATTCGGTGAAGCCGTTTTGGGCCTGCTCAAAAGCGCTAATATCTCGGCGGACGACGTCACGGCCATCGGCTGCCACGGTCAGACCGTCTGGCATCAGCCTAAAGGTAACACCCCCTTTTCGATGCAGCTTGGGGACAACAACCGCATCGCGGCGATGACCGGCATTACCACCGTGGGGGATTTCCGTCGCCGCGATATGGCGTGGGGCGGGCAGGGCGCGCCGCTGGTTCCGGCGTTCCATCAGGCATTATTGTCTGACGCGGCAGAACGCAGAATGATCCTCAATATTGGCGGCATTGCGAATCTCTCGATGCTGCTGCCGGGGCAACCGGTGCGCGGGTATGACACCGGGCCTGGCAATATGCTGATGGATGCGTGGATCTGGCGTCATACCGGCGAGCCGTATGATAAAGGTGCGGAGTGGGCAGGTCAGGGACGGGTGAATTTGCGCCTGCTCCAGCAAATGCTCGCGGATCCGTATTTTGCGGAGCCAGCGCCGAAAAGCACCGGGCGCGAGTATTTCAATATGGCGTGGCTCGAAAAACAGCTTACGCGTTCACCTGACATTGCAGCAGTGGATGTTCAGACCACGCTGGCCGAACTGACGGCGGTAAGCATCGCCGAGCAGGTACAACTGGCGGGCGGTTGCGATCGCCTGATGGTGTGCGGCGGCGGAGCGCGTAATCCGTTGCTGATGGCGCGGCTTTCGGCGATGTTGCCGGGCACCGAAGTCTGTACCACGGATGCCTGTGGTATCAGTGGTGATGATATGGAAGCGCTGGCGTTTGCGTGGCTGGCATTCAGAACGTTATCCGGCCAGCCGGGGAATCTGCCGTCCGTGACCGGAGCCAGCCGCGAAACCGTCCTCGGCGCGATATATCCGGTGGTTTCAAGCCGTCCCTGATGCGTTCTCGGTTTTATCTCAATGTGCTGCGCCCTCTGGCGTGGTACATAACGGAGGTAAACCAGAACCTACAGGGAGCACCACATGAAAAAGGCGATTATCGCGTCGTTAGCCGGATTAACGCTGGCAGGATGCAGCCAGTTTAGTCATCAGGCTGAAAGCCCGACGGAAGAGTTACATTATCAGTGCGGCACCCTGCCGCTGACCGTCACGCTGGATAAACCGGCACAGCAGGTGAGCATGGTGCTTGATGGCGAACAGCTGAAACTGAAACAGGTCGAAGCTGCCTCCGGAACCCGTTACAGCGACGGCCGTTACACCTTCTGGTCAAAAGGCAATCAGGCCTTTGTCCAGCGCGGGGATAACGTCATTATCGACGATTGCGTCCAGAAATAATCACCCCGTCATATACCCGGATTATACAGGGGTGAAGTGAGCCTTTCCGCTTTCCAAAACCCTGCGTCAGGAACGTTGAGATCCTGACGCGTCGGGTGCACAATGCGTTTTACCTTCCTCACAGACGCATTTGAATCCATATGGCTGATAACAAAGAATTTGATATTGCAGACTCGCGCCGTGAATACACGCGTGGCGGGCTGCGTCGCGCTGATTTAACTCCCGAACCGCTTCCTTTGTTTGAGCACTGGCTGAAACAGGCCTGCGATGCGCGCCTTGCGGATCCGACGGCAATGGTTGTGGCGACCGTTGATGAACGCGGGCAACCGTTCCAGCGTATCGTTCTGTTAAAGCACTATGATGAAAAAGGACTGGTGTTCTACACCAATCTGGGCAGCCGTAAAGCGCAGCAGCTGGCGAACAATTCACGCATCAGCCTGCTGTTCCCGTGGCATATGCTCGACCGGCAGGTCATCGTCCTCGGCCAGGCAGAGCGCCTCTCGACGCTGGAAGTGATGAAGTACTTCACCAGCCGCCCGAAAGACAGCCAGATCGGTGCGTGGGTTTCGCAGCAGTCGAGCCGTATTTCGGCGCGCGGCGTGCTGGAAAGTAAATTCCTCGAACTCAAACAAAAATTCAGCAACGGCGAAGTGCCGCTTCCCAGCTTCTGGGGCGGTTTCCGCGTGAAAGTGGATTCGATGGAATTCTGGCAGGGCGGTGAACATCGTCTGCACGACCGGTTTATCTATCAGCGTGATGAAGCAGAAACAGAAACTGGCTGGAAAATAGACCGCCTCGCACCCTAACCACGAAAAAAAACGCGATTCCCTAGCGCTCGGACGACGAGCGCTTTATTCTATGTCGTTCCCCGTAAAGGTGAGAGAAAGGCACATGCGCGGCATGATGTCAGACATGAATCTGCACACATTCAGTACATAATTTCCAGTACATACAAACGGAGTCTTTGATGGCGAGCAGCAACCTGATTAAACAATTGCAAGAGCGGGGCCTCGTTGCCCAGGTAACGGATGAAGACGCGTTAGCTGAGCAACTGGCGCAAGGGCCAATTGCACTCTATTGCGGTTTCGATCCTACCGCAGACAGCTTGCATTTGGGTCATCTGGTGCCATTGCTGTGCCTGAAACGCTTCCAGCTGAACGGCCACAAACCTGTTGCGCTGGTCGGCGGTGCGACCGGCCTGATCGGTGATCCGAGCTTTAAAGCCACTGAACGTAAACTGAATACCAACGAAACGGTCAACGAGTGGGTTGAGAAAATCCGCCAGCAGGTTTCTCCGTTCCTGGATTTCAACTGTGGCGAAAACAGCGCCATTACCGCGAACAACTACGACTGGTTTGGCGGCATGAACGTGCTGACTTTCCTGCGTGATATCGGTAAACACTTCTCCGTTAATCAGATGATCAACAAAGAAGCGGTAAAACAGCGTCTGAACCGTGATGACAGCGGTATCTCCTTCACCGAATTCTCTTACAACCTGCTGCAGGGTTACGATTTCTCCGAGCTGTATAACCGCCATCAGGTGGTCTTGCAGATTGGCGGTTCTGACCAGTGGGGCAACATTACGTCCGGTATCGATTTAACCCGCCGTATCCACCAGAAACAGGTCTTTGGCCTGACTGTTCCGTTGATCACTAAAGCTGACGGCACGAAATTCGGTAAAACCGAAGGCGGCGCTGTCTGGCTGGATCCGAAGAAAACCAGCCCGTACAAATTCTACCAGTTCTGGATCAACACAGCGGATGCCGACGTTTACCGCTTCCTTAAATTCTTCACCTTTATGAGCATTGAAGATATCAATGCGCTGGAAGAAGAAGATAAAAACAGCGGTAAAGCACCGCGCGCGCAATACGTTCTGGCCGAAGAAGTGACCAGCATGGTGCATGGCGCAGACGGTCTGGCTGCCGCAAAACGCATCACGCAGAGCCTGTTCTCCGGTTCCCTGAGCGAAATGACCGAAGTCGATTTCGGCCAGCTGGCGCAGGACGGTCTGGAGCTGTTTGAAGTGCCGCGTGATACCGACCTGCAACAGGCGCTGGTGATCGCCGGTATGGCCCCGTCTAAAGGTCAGGCGCGTACCATGATTTCGTCAAACGCCGTGTCCGTTAACGGTGAAAAGCAGACTGACACCGAGTACAGTTTCACTGACGGTGACCGCCTGTTCGGACGTTACACCCTGCTGCGTCGCGGTAAAAAGAACTATACCCTGTTGCTCTGGGCATAAGTTTTAAGACCGGTATGACGGGGAGCGGAAATGCTCCCCGTTTTGACCTGTGATCTCAGCTATTCCGCCATCCACCGATGACGCTGCTATCGGAAATTCCTCATGAAAAGCATTCTTTCTATCCAGTCACATACTGTTTTTGGGCACGCCGGCAACAGCGCGGCAGAGTTCCCTATGCGTCGCATGGGCGCAAACGTTTGGCCGCTGAATACTGTTCAGTTTTCCAACCACACCCAGTACGGACACTGGACCGGCTGCGTGATGCCCGCCAGCCATCTGACCGAAATTGCGCAGGGTATTGCTGAAATCGATCGCCTGAAAGATTGCGACGCGGTGCTGAGCGGTTATATCGGCTCACCGGAGCAGGGGCAGAGCATTCTGGAGATTGTCCGGAAGGTGAAAGCGGCGAATCCGAATGCCTGGTATTTTTGCGATCCGGTCATGGGGCACCCTGAGAAAGGCTGCATCGTGGCGCCGGGCGTGGCGGAGTTCCACTGCAATCAGGCGCTGGTGAACTGCGATATCGTTGCGCCAAACCTGCTGGAGCTCGAACTGCTGAGCGGCCATGCGGTGGCCAGCGTTGAAGAAGCGGTCGCCACAGCCCGTGAGCTGATCGCCAAAGGCCCGAAGATTGTGCTGGTGAAACATTTAAGCCGCGCGGGATATCACAGCGATCGTTTTGAAATGCTGCTGGTGACGGCGGATGAAGCCTGGCACATCGACCGCCCGCTGGTCGATTTCGGTGTTCGTCAGCCGGTGGGCGTCGGCGACCTGACCAGCGGTTTGCTGCTGGTGAATCTGCTGAAAGGTGAAGTGCTGGATAAAGCGCTGGAACATGTGACCGCCGCCGTTTACGAAGTAATGCTGACCACCCATGCGATGGGCGAGTACGAGCTGCAAATTGTGGCTGCGCAGGACAAAATGGTTAAACCGGAACATCATTTCCCGGCGGTCAAACTGTAATCCTTGCAAAAATCTGCGTTGCGCAAAACATCGCGTAACGCTTCAATAAAAATGCCCCGGACTGAACATTCAGCCGGGGCATTTTTTTAATCAATGAAAAGCTTATTTCAGCCCTTCAGCCTTCATGGCCGCGTCAACCGCCGGACGCGCTGCAACGCGATCCAGATAAGTGCTCAGCTCGGTCAGCGCAGTGAAATCAAACTTCAACGCTTTCGCCCAGCCCATCACGGTGAACAGATACGCATCCGCCACACTGAAACGTGCGCCCAGCAGGAAGGTGTGGCCTTTCAGCGATTCATTTACATACGCAAATTTCTTGCTCATCGCCTCGCGGGTCAGCACTTTGAATTCCTCAGGCGTTTTCGGGTTGAACAGCGGGGAGAAACCTTTGTGTAGCTCCGTCGCAATATAGTTCAGCCATTCCAGCGCATGATAGCGGGCCAGCGTGCCTTGTTCAGGCATCAGCTGGCGGTCAGGTTTCTGATCAGCCAGATACTGAACGATAGCCACTCCTTCGGTCAGAATACTGCCATCGTTGAGCAGCAGCGTCGGGATTTGCCCTTTAGGATTGACGGCCAGGAAGTCATCACCGGTTTCAGTTTTCTTGGTCGCCAGATCGACTTTCTCGATACTGAAGTCCAGACCCGCTTCACGCAGAACGATATGTGGAGAGAGGGAACAGGCACCGGATTTGTAATACAGTTTCATAAACACTCCATTGGATGAGCAACCAGTCTGTGCACGCGAAACATGTGTGTTCGGGGAACAGTTGCATGGCTATATAAGGTCTGCTTCTATCCTAGAACCGGCGGGAGCAAAAGTCAGTGATTTAATTGTGACGGGGCGTTCAATTACTCACTTTATAACGAAGGGGATGACGGACGTTTTGCCCGTCATCCGGTGAAATCAGCGGGAACGCTGATTCAGGAAGTCGCGAATGGCGAGTTCGACATTTTCCGGCGCAGGCAGCATCGGAGAACGCAGTTCGTTGTCCATCAGCCCGTCGAGCGATAAGGCGCATTTAATTGCTGCCGGGTTGGGGCGGAGAACATCAGACGGATCATCGGCAGAAGGCCGAAAAATGTTTTGCGGGCGGCCACAATATCCTGTTCTTTGAACTGGTTAATCAGCGTAACGAACTCCTCCGTGAGGATATGTGAGGATGCAGCAATCGCGCCAGCGCCACCCAGACTTAAAGTCGAGAAGATCTGCACATCTTCGCCACACAGCACATCCAGTTCGCCGTCTGCGATCAGCGAAAGCGTCAGATCAATGCTGCCACCGCAATCTTTTACTGCGGTAATCTGCGGGTGTTTGGCCAGCTGGCGCAGGGTTTCCAGTTCCATATGTACGCCGGTGCGGTAAGGGATGTTGTACACCACCACCGGTACCGTTGAATGATCAGCAATTTCGGTAAACCAGGTCAACAGTGCGTCCTGAGAAGGACGGATATAGTAAGGCGCGGGGATGAGCAGGCCGGCGACAGGGCGCTCTAAAATGGCATCCTGCATGGCGCGGATCACCGGCATGTGGGTGCCGGAAAGCCCCATGATCACTTGCTGTCCGGGAACGACTTCCAGCACGGCGTCCAGCACCTGAAGTTGTTCTTCTTTGGTGAGCATTGGCGCTTCGCCGGTAGTCCCACAGACGACGACGCCGTCCACACCCCGTTTGAGGAACCGGGCGCATAGTGACTTGAGTGCAGCAAAGTCGATCTCACCCTGATGGAAAGGCGTGACCAGCGGGACCCAGATACCTGAAAACGATGACATGTTGTGATTCCTTAAACGGCGTGATTTATCAGCCTCGGATCATGTCAGTAAAACAGGGACGAGCGCCAATTGAATGAATTAATAAGGTGTTTTGAGTTATCTATCGTGCTTATGGTGGCGGGTTTTATGTACTGGCTAACATATCCATTTCATTACTCAACAAACTTTTTAACACTTCGACGGTGACAGGGCGGGAAAAGAGATATCCCTGCAAATGCGAGCAACCCGCTGAAACCAGGAAAGATTTTTGCAGCTGATTTTCTACGCCTTCCGCAATCACGTTGAGATGCATTTTATTGCCGAGCTGGGAAACCGCCGTGACGATGGCGGCAGTATCATTCACTTCTGTGACGTACTGCACAAACGAACGGTCGATTTTCACGCTGTCTACCGAGATATCTTTTAGCAAACTCAGGCTGGAATAGCCGGTACCGAAATCATCCAGAGAGATTTTGACACCCAATTTACGCAGTTTTGCCAGTTGACTGAGGCTGGTCGGATTGGCGTTCATGACCGAGGTTTCGGTCAGTTCCAGCTCAAGCCGGGAAGGCGGGAAATTTTCTTGTTCCAGCACGGTCAGAAAACGCGGGCCGAAATCCGGTTCGCCAAGTTGCACGGCGGAGACGTTGATCGCCAGATTAAGCTGTTCAAAGTTTTTGATATCACGGCATGCCTGACGCAGGACAATTTCACCCAGCTGGATAACCAGCCCGGTTTCTTCGGCAAGTGCAATAAACTGAACCGGAGAAACCTGCCCGAGCACGCCGTGGTTCCAGCGGGCGAGGGCTTCGACGCACACCACTTTTTCATCACTGCTGCGCAAAATAGGCTGATAAACGCAGGATAAATCCCCGTCTTTTGCCAGTGATTCGGCGAGCGCTTTCACCATTATGCGTTTACTGACGCTGCTGGCATCGAGCAATTCTGAATAGAAAGAGAACATATTTTTGCCGCGCTGCTTGGCTTCCAGCAAGGCGGTGTTACCCCGTCGCATAATTTCACCGGCGGTAATATTTTCAGCACCGAACATCACAATCCCGAAAGAGATTGTGATCATCGGATTGGCGCGGGTCAGTGTAAAAGGCTGGCGCATCATCACCAGAATTTCGAGGGCCAGATTATTGGCCATTTCGCTGGTCGGGCTGTCACGCAAAATGATGGAGAATTCGTCGCCGCCAATACGCGATACGGTACCGTTATTGCCCACTTCGTTACGCAAACGCTGACCAAACTCACATAAAATGGCGTCACCGGCCTGATAGCCGTAGGTATCGTTGATGTAGTTAAAGTCGTTAAGATTCAGCAGGAAAAGGGAATAAGGCTCTGGGCGGTACATGCGCTGCGCAGCAATCTGACTGAGTTCTTCACTCAATGCGGTCCGGTTTGGCAGGCCGGTTAAGACATCATGCCGCGCAAGGTAACGGATTTGGGCTTCTGAACTGCGCAACAGCGAGATATCCATGATGGATGTCAGAATAAAATAGCGCGTCTCCAGCGTAACGCGTGACTTACGTACCAGAACATTGCGACGCTTACCGGAAGGATCGACCAGCGTTTCTTCATTCACCGTTTTATCGCCGGTCGCCAGCACTTCATCATCACGGTCACGCTGACGGGCTGCCTGCTCAGGATCGGTAAAAAACGAGACATCCTGACCTATCAGCTCATCCCATGTACGGCCATAAAACTCACTGGCTTTTTGATTCAAAAATACCAGTTTGCGTTGATCGTCTTTGAGTACCGTCGCTTCGGGAAGAGCATCAAGAACTGCCTGGCATATCGCAATATCAGTAAGCATGAGTTAATACCCCGAGCAGGGAATGAGTGTGTCCTGACGCCATTTTTTAGCCAGTAAACCCATCAGGTTGTTTTTGCAATTATTACTCACATTTGGATGAGATTATTACCCTTGTTATTAAATTTTAAAATTCAATTGGTTATCACGCCCTAAGTAATGTATTCGCTATAATGTTCGGGTGAATAACGATCAATTCAGCGCAATTAGGGTCTTACCCGCAAATTTAGCCCGATACAAAGCATGATCTGCCTGGATTAATAAGTGAGAAATTGTGTCCTGATTAAGTTTGCTGAACAACGTGCCCAGGCGGCGGGTAACAACGGCGTCAGCATAATCAACCGGGAAAGGTTTTGATAAACACCAGAAGGCATAAATTACAGGCGTTGTTATTTTCGGGTATGCCAGATGTTATTTTGGCCGATTATCACGTTCGAACAGAAATACTTTCGTGAAAAATAGGAATTTCTTTATGAAATGATTGAGGGAAGGACAGAGAAAGCCGGGGAACAGGGCTCAGAGGTGTTTTTTTGTACCGAACTTTTCATCCCACTCGCGGCGATAGCCGCGTGATTGTTTTCTGCCTTTCAGCCACAAATAGGTACAGACCACGCAAACGCACGCGGAGAAAACGATATTACGCATATCCTGATCATAGAAAATGACCAGCACGCAGTCGAGAGCCGCCACGATGGCAAACCATTTATACATATGCAACTGTCTGCGGGTTTCCGCATTCAGGCGCTTGAGCTGACGCCCTTCATTCAGGACTTTTCCTTTATCCATCGCTATTTCCTGGTGGGTTGTGTGAAAAGTGGGGTTGCAGTCTTTAAAAGGATAGCAAATCACAAAAGTGAAAAACGTAAAGGGGATAGTAACCGATTATAAATTTATTATCGCGGACTAAACGCGCAATCAATCCGATGAATAACCCTGCTTATTGACTGATTTCACAGCCTTTTAAACGGGCTGGCCGGACGTGGAAAATAGTCATTTTAGGTGAAAAAGTATTACCAATTGCTGCTGAGGATTGATTTCTCAGTATGACGTAGATTATCGTTTAAGAATAATCTTAATTTCCGGTGAGATAATGAGCGATTCATCTTCAAGAAAGATCGTTGACGGTGCCAACATTTACCAGGACTTCGAAACCCGTTTTTACGAATGGGAAGACGGGATGTCGAGCGCCGGATTTAAACTGGAATTGCCTGACCGTCACCGCGAAGAATTTGACTGGGGCGTCACCGGCTATAACTTTGGCCGCGTTATCGGCGGCGTGCTGACGGTCAGCGAACACGATATCAGCCGTCAATATGGCAACCTGTTTTCGATGCCTGATCATATTGTGATTTTTATCATGGTCGTCGGCGGAATGTCATGCCAGTGTTTTGGGGAAGATTTCGTGCTCAGTCAGGGGGATATCCTGATACAGGATATGTCGCAGCCGATCAAAATCCACGTCTATCCCGGTGAAAGCAAACCGCGTCTGGGCTCCTACCAGTACATCATTATGCCCAAGCACAGCCTGAATTTTAATGTTGATATTGCCTCGCTGCACGGCAAACGTATCCCGGCAACTTCGCCGGTGAACATCATTTTGCGCACCCACTTTGCCACAATGGTACAGGTCTTTGACCAGATGACCGAGCAGGAAGTCCTCAGCACAGGCGAGGGCGCTGCTTCGGTGTTTTTACAAACACTGCATCTGGTGGCGGGTAAAAAAGTTGAGCATCCGTTTGAGCAAAGTGCGCGGCTGGAAAGGATTTGTTTGTACATTGAGAAACATCTTAGCAAGCCTGTCAGCATCGACATTTTGTGCAAAAACTTCGCGATATCGCGTTCCGGACTGTACCGGTTATTCGAACCGTTGGGCGGGATTGCGCAATTTATCCGCAGCCGTCGGCTGTTGCTGGCAAAACGGCTATTACGGACATCTTCGATGTCAGACCAAAGTCTGGCGGTCATCGCGCGTCATTGCGGCCTTGAACTGAGCGCGCTACGCCGGCATTTCCATGAGTTTTATGGTACCACCCCCTCGGAAATGCGGGAGAAATACCGCCGTGACGCAGAACAATCCGATCAGGCTGATGCCACACATGTGAACTGGGTCAGTTCGCTTTAATGGTTGATTTGCCGAAGTTTGTACGTTTTTTGTTAAATTCATAAGCATTTCGTGATCTGTCACTATTCTGATTTTTGCCTCTGGCGGGCGGAATCAGCGCCGTTTTTCCGGTTAAACGCAGTAGACTTGGTGGAATCTTCACCAGTAATCATTGAGAGTGCATTATGTTAGTCCCTCAACAGGCAGTTGATGAACAAGCTCGTCTTGCCATACTGGCTTCTCTGGGCATAGTAGATTCCCCAGAATTGAGGAAATCGACCGCATTACCCGGATGGCAGCCCGCCAGTTTCAGGCAAAGGCGGTCGTTGTTTCACTGATAGATTCGGAACGGCAATGGTTTTTGTCCCATACCGGCGTTGATATCAACCAGTCTCCCCGCGATACCTCGTTCTGCGGTCACACGATCCTCCAGTCAAGCCCGCTTATCATCAGAGATGCCCGGCTGGATTTGCGATTTCACGATAATCCGCTGGTTTCCGGCGATCCTCACATCGTTTTCTACGCAGGCTGCGCGCTGTACTCAAAAGAGGGTGTCGCGCTGGGGGCGTTGTGCCTGATTGATGACCGCACGCGGGCGTGGAGCGATGAAGATCAGCAGACCTTACTGGACATGACCGCGCTGGTGCAAAGCTATATTTTTCATCTCGAAAATCGCCAGTACACCGCGCGCGTGGAAGACAACCTCGCAAAAAGCGAAGCATTATTCGAGCAGACGTTTGCCCACGCGGCGGTCGGTTTTTCTCTGGTGGCGCTCGACTGGCGCTGGTTACGTATCAACCCTCAGGTTTGCAATATGTTGGGTTACGGCGAACATCAGTTGCGCACTTGCCTGCTGCATGACGTGACGCACCCGGACGATCTTTACGCTGAAAATATTCTGGTTCCGCGTCTCCTATCCGGTGAAATCAACAGTTTCAGTGTTGAAAAATTGTTGCAACGCGCCGACGGCGGCACGCTTTGGGTCACGCTCACGGCGTCTCTGGTGCGTAATGCCACCGGTGACGCCCACCACTATATTGTGGTCATCAGCGACATCACGGAACGTAAACATATCGAACAGGCGCTGTATTCCTTGCAGGAAGATCTGGAGCGTCGTGTGGCTGCCCGCACGCATGAACTTCAGATGGCGATGGATCAGCTCCATCAGGAGATAGCGCAGCGCCTGACGCGCGAACGTGAACTGACCGAAAGCAAAAATCGCCTCAGGGCCATCACCGACAACATTCCTGCCCTGATTTGCCATGTGGATGCCAATGAGCAATATACGTTCGTGAACCATTTCCACGCGAACTGGTACGGCGTGGAAGAAAACAAAGTGAACGGTCAGCAGGTCAGGGATGTGGTCGGGTATGAGAGTTACGAAAAAATTCAGCCCTATATCCGGCAGGTTTTGCAGGGTATGACGGTCAGCTACGAAATAGAATTGCCCGAAGATTCCCGTCACGGAAAAGGCGGCGTTCTGCACACTACGCTGATCCCGTGCGACGACCTCCGCAACGGTTACTACGGCCTTTCAACCGATATCAGCGAAATTAAAGAACTTCAGGCGCAGCTTGAGTTCGAGGCCAACCACGATTCACTGACCGGATTACCAAACCGGCGTGCGTTTCAGCAGTCACTGATTTATGCCGCAAAACAACAAGAAAAAGCAGATAAAGACATCGCATTACTCTTTTTAGATATTGATAATTTTAAAGCTTACAACGACACCTACGGGCACGAGTTTGGCGATTTGATCCTCAAGTTTTTTGGTCATACCTTACGGGATAATCTGCGGTCACAGGACATTGTGGCGCGACTGGCGGGCGATGAATTTACGGTGTTGCTCGGACATCTGGTGAATACCGAAAATGATGTCAGCCGGATTTGTATCAGCCTGATGAGCGCGCTGCACTCGGTTGAACGCGTGGCCGGTGTGCCGGTGGCATTGTCGGCGAGTATCGGAGTGGCCGTGGGGCGTGCGCGTCAGCCGTTATTGCCGGATACGCTGATGGCCCGTGCCGATGCAGCCATGTACCGGGCGAAGCAGAGCGGGAAGGGGCGCTATTATCTGGGGTGAAGAGTGATGCAGGTCCGGGCATTGAGCACAAAAAAACGCTTCCCGGAGGAAGCGTTCATCGGCACTGAAAAACATTTTGTGATTACTGAGCAGAAGCCAGTTCAGGTTGTTTTTCGTCAGTTTCGCGGTCAAGCGTCATGCGGTGCAGTTTAGATGCGGTAACCAGCATCAGGACTGCAATCACAGCGGTCGCGATACCAATTTGCAGGAACACGTGGCTATAGATTGCCAGTGAAGCGTGTGCATCATCGATATCAGCAGGAACCGCGGTCAGGTTCGCAACATAGCCCGCGATAATCGCAGCCGCAGCGGTGGTCAGGAACCATGCGCCCATGATGAAGCCCATCAGGCGTTGTGGAACCAGTTGTGCCACCATCGCCAGGCCCAGACCAGAAATCATCAGCTCACCGATACTCTGCAACGCATAGCTCAGCACCAGCCAGTTAACAGACACGATCCCGTGTTCGTTAGCGAGGCTTGCACCCCACGGCAGTACCAGGAACGCACCTGAACACAGCACCATACCGATCGCAAATTTATGCGGCATTGGCATGCGGTCGCCCACTTTGGTGTAAACCGCCGCCAGAACCGGGCTGGCAACCATGATCCAGAACGGGTTCAGCGCCTGGAACTGCTCAGGCTGGAAGCTGATACCCAGCAGATCATGCCCCACGTTGTGAATAGCGAAGAAGTTCAGAGACGTTGGCATCTGACTGTACAGCACGAAGAACACCACCGCCTCCATCATCAGCAGGAACGCAACAATCATCTTCCGGCGTGCGATGCCTTGCATGGCGAAGGTTTCTTTTGCAAACACAATGATAATACCGACAGAAACCACGCCCAGAACCAGTCGTGCGATGGTTTGGTTATGCAGCAACCAGCTGGAAATGAACACCAGTGCCACAACGCCGACCAGTACCATCAACAGCTTTTGGAACTGCAACGGCGCGAAGTCTGGTTTTGAACCCTGGCGTTTTACCCATTTGCGGCAGAACAGGAAGTTCACGATGGTGATCAGCATACCGACGACACTCAGGGAGAATGCGACGCTCCAGCCATACTTCGCTGCCAGCCATGGCGTGGCGAGCATAGAGAAGAATGAACCGATGTTCACCGACATGTAATACATAGTGAATGCGCCATCAAGACGCGGGTCATCTTTTTCGTAGCAGGTAGAAAGCAATGAGGATGGATTTGCTTTAAACAGGCCACTGCCGACGGCGATGGTCGCCATACCCAGATAAACCCAGAAGACTTCGTGGTTGGAATACGCAACGAAGGAATAACCTAATGCCAGCACAATCGCGCCCAGCACGATGACGCGTTTGGAACCCAGCACTTTATCGCCCAGCCAGCCACCGATAGCCACGAAGCCGTAGACCAGCGCACTAAAGGATGAGAACAGGGTGATCGATTCGGCTTCACTCAGGCCAAGTTGCTTGACCAGGTAAACTGCCATGATCCCTTGCAGGCCGTAATAACCAAAACGTTCCCACAATTCGATGGAGAAAATCAGGTAAAACGCTTTTGGCTGTTTGAAGGCGTTCAGACTCACGCTTTCGTTGTTAGGTGTTTTGTTTGCAGTTGACACTCGTACCTCTGTTTATTCCTTCCGGCCGTATGGCGGAAACGCATAAGTGGCGCGAAATAAGCACCCTTTGCATTGTTATAAGATGGGATGACGGCAGGTAATGTTCACTATCTTCGTAAATGAGGCAAGGAGTTTGAAATATATCGTTACATTTAACCTATCCGTCCTGATTAAACTATGTTCGAAATGTTATGCAGAATTAACGTTTATGTTTTCTAAATAGACAATGTGAATATGTTGTATGAATAATAATCCGCAGGAATGATTTGTTTTTATTTTTCATGAAAAGTTTTATACGGATTCTTTTGCTGATAAAGCGTGAATACGCAGTGAATATCTCTGGTTTGTTGTGGTTTTTGTGGGGTTTTATGAATCATGGTGTGGCGGGAAAAGATGTGACCAGAGCGGGAAATAACCTGATGTGATCTGCCTCTCGTTTTAACACTAAATTTCCGATTGAAAATAAGATTAGTACGACTTATGGCGGTTAGGCGGCGGAGGCATTTACATTTGATGGATTCGGCAGGCGAATATCCTGCCGAAAAGAAGGGGGAAAGCATGAATGAAAAACGTGACGGGACTTACTTGTTGAGTGTATCGCCCAGCGTCTGAATCAGACGGTTTGACCAGCTGAACAGCGCGGCGGTCAGCAGGATATCCAGAGATTGCGTGGCACTGTAACCTGCGTCAGATAAACCGTGCAGGCGGCGAGCGTCAAAACGTTCCGGTGTACGGGTTAAGGTAATCACAGCTTCCAGCAACGCCGCTTCTTTCGCGTCGGCCCGCTTTTGTGAGACATAATCGACAGCGTCATCACGATGGTTTTCTTTAAACAATTCATCGATCAGCGTTTCATCTCCCCCTGCTTCCAGATAAAGACGTCCGTGGATCCCCGCGCAATACAGACATCCGTTTAACTGCGACGTCGTCACCGCCGACAGCTCACGCCACCCGGCTTTCGGGCGCTCCCCGGCTTGCATAATATTATTAAACACAGCCGAAAATTCGCTCAGCGCATCCGCGTCATGTACCAGCAACGTATAGAAAGAAGAAGAACGGGCATCGGGCGCGATCAAATCCAGCACATCCTGCTGATGACGGCTGGCTGTTTCCGGCACCACTTCCGGCAGGCGCGACGTCCAGTGCAACATGGCCAGCGAGAAACCTTTTTGCTCGCAGCCTTCCGGCGACGGGAATCCGGGCAATACGGCTGCCGCGCGTCCCCGCAAACCATTGAGCACAGCCAGCACGCGCGCCTGATAACTGACAAACCCAATGAGCTGCGTGAAAGTCACAATATCCCGGGTACTCAGCCCCACGTCGTAAAGCTGATTGAGCATCGGCGCGGTAATTAATGTCGGCTGAGTGGCGAGCAGGCGGGCGAACTGGGTGATGTGGGTCTGGCGGATGTTACTTTCGCGGGAGGCATCAGGGCTGGAAAGCGGGGCGAGTCGGGCAGCGTAATGGCTACAAAGACATTGCACGCCGCTCACCTGCGCCACGGTCAATGCGCTGCTGAGACGGTCATATAAAGATAACGTTTCGGTGCGCGAGATGCTCAGGCTATCCGGAAACAAGGTGTCATAACAGGCACGGGAAGCGCGCAGCAAACCATGACGATCGTTAATCAGCTGGCGAAGCGTCGGGTCGAGCTGGTTTTCCAGCCCGAGTAAAAATCTGTCCTGAATCAACGCGGCATGAGGATCGAGTGGCAGGTGACCCTGCTGGCTGGATTGTGTTTCGTGATACCAGCCGCTGTGCGCGGCCTTGCGTTGTTGTTCCATGATCGGGTCCTTTGCTTCAAGCCTGTTACTCAGGCAAATTTTCAGACCCTATCCTTGCTGATACTGTTGTCGAGATAAAATAATGTTAAGTGATAAATCATAGCGAAATGGAATAGAAGACCGTGAATATTCCAGCTGAACGGATTTAGACAGACGTTTTATCGACATTTGGCGTAATTACAGCCATAAAAAAACCGGCTCAGGTTACTGATGCCGGTTTTCATGCCAGACAGGTTCCGGGATTTCTAAATCAGTTACCGTCGCGACGCCAGGCGTCAGCGGTTAAAGCCTCGCCAAAATGACTGGAGATCAGCCTTTTGGTGAGATCATGCAGCGGTGCGGCGAGAACTTCAGCCGTGTTTCCGCGCTCAACCACTTCGCCTTCGTGCATCACCAGCACCTGATCGCTTATGTGCTTCATCATGCCCAAATGCTGAGTCACGTAAATGTAGGAAATGCCCTGTTTTTCCTGCAACTCGAGCATCATGTTGATGATTTGCGAGCGCATGGACATATCGAGCGAAGCCAGCGCTTCATCGGCAACAATCACTTTCGGTTGCAGAATCAGGGCACGCGCTAACGCGACGCGCTGCTTTTGCCCGGAGGCCAGCATATGCGGGTAATAAAACGCGTGATCCGGCAACATGCCCACCAGCCGTAATGTCTGGTTGATACGCTGCTCGCGTTGCTGGGCATCCATCTCGCCATTCAGGCGCAGCGGGGCTTCAAGCAACTGACCAATACGCTGGCGCGGATTCAGAGACGTACTCGGATCCTGAAAAATCATGCGGATCTGCTGGCTGCGGAAGCGGTAATCGCGAAATTCCAGCGGATGATCATCAATCAGAATCTCCCCGCCGCTTGGCTCTATCATTCCCGACAGCATTTTCGCCAGCGTGGATTTACCCGAACCGTTCTCACCGATAATTGCCAGCGTTTGTTTTTCACGCAACGTGAAACTGACAGGTTTCACGGCATCAAGATCCATTTTACGGAACAGGCCGGTGCGGTAACGGAACGTTTTGCTCAGGTTGCGGACTTCAAGCAAGGTCTCGCCCATTATTGCTCCTCCATGTTCAGCGGGAAGTGGCAGGCAAACGCGTGAGTTTTTGCCAGACGAAGGCGCGGCGTTTCAATGCATTTTTTCTGTGCGTAAGGGCAGCGGGGCCCCAGACGACAGCCAATCGGCAAATGTTCCAGTGAAGGAATTGCACCCGGCAGCGTATTCAGGCGGCTTTTATGTGGCAGCGAACGGCCAAAGTCCGGCATCGCGCGGATCAGCGCCTGCGTATAAGGATGATGCGGCGCGGCCAGCAAGTCTTCGCAAACCGCACTTTCGACGGTTTGCCCGCAATACAGCACGTTAATCCGGTTGGCCCATTTACTCATCATTTGCAGGTCATGGCTGATGAGCAAAATGGTGGTGTTATTGTTTTGATTGAGCCGCGCCAGAAGGCGGAAAATCTGCGCCTGCGTGGTGGGCTCCATGGCGTTGGTCGGCTCATCCGCAATCAGCAGGCGCGGCTGATTGGCCAGCGCGATGGCAATCATCACTTTCTGACATTCGCCTTCGGTCAGCTCATACGGATAGCTGGCCATAATGTCTTTATGATCTTTAATCCCGACGCGGTGCAGCAGCTCAATGGCGCGTTTTTTTCGCCATTTCCAGCGCTGATACCAGCGGCCTTTATACGTCCAGCCGGGAATGGCCTGAATCAGCTGACGACCAATATTTTCTGACGGGTCCAGACAGGATTGCGGCTCCTGAAAAATCATCGATACGTTCTGGCCGACCAGCTTGCGGCGTTCACGCGGGGTCAGCGTCAGCAGATCAATATCATCAAAACGCATCCGGTCAGCGGTAACGCGCCAATTGTCTTTGGTGACGCCGCAGATAGCTTTGGCAATCAGGCTTTTACCTGAACCGGATTCGCCCACCAGCCCGCGAACTTCACCGGCATTGAGCGTAATACTAACGCGGTCAACGGCTTTCACCGGCCCGTCGGCGGTCATAAATTCGATTGTCAGGTTACGGATATCAAGTAACGGCATTATTCCACCCCTGCATTAATCGCCCGACGCACACCATCGCCCAGCAGATTGATGAGCAGCACGCTGATAAGGATTGCGGCACCCGGCAGCATCACCGTCCAGGGCGCAACGTACACCAGTTCCAGAGAATCGCCGAGCATCGCTCCCCACTCCGGTGACGGAAGCTGCGCGCCTAAATCGAGAAAACCTAACGCGGCGATATCCAGAATGGCCATCGACAACGCGCGGGTAAACTCAGTCGCCAGGACCGCCACAATATTTGGCAGCACGGCATAACGCAGAATTTGCCATGTGGATGCCCCGTCCAGACGCACGGCCACCACGTACTCTTTTTCCAGTTCGTCATGCACGGCGCTGTAAATCGTACGGGAAATACGTGGCAACAACGCCAGCCAGACGGCCAGCATGGCGTGCTCAAGTTTCGGGCCAATAAATGCCACGACCACAATCGCCAGCAGCAGGGAAGGGATGGACAGCAGCGTGTCGAGAATATGGTTCAGGATCGCCGATTTCAGCCCGCGCGTAATGCCCGCCAGCACGCCGATAACCACGCCGCACAACGACGCCGCGAGGGTAATCACCAGTGCGCCACCGATAGTCGGTGCTGCGCCGGTTAACATCCTGCTGAGTAAATCACGGCCCAAATCGTCAGTACCGAGGAAGAACGACACATTCCCGTAGCGCGACCACGACGGCGGCAGCAACTGATAACCGAGGAATTGCTGGTCGAGCGCATACGGTGCCAGCAGATGCCCGAAAACGCACAGGAACAGCAACCCCAGTACACCGTAGAAGCCGATCATCGACAGCGTATCGCGATAGAAAATCCCCCACGTATGACGCAGCGGGCTGGGAACCTGTTTTTCACGGTATACGTTATCGAAGGGCATATGCTTCTACTTGAGTTCTTTTGATTGTGGTTTGCTTTGATTTTTTTTCATTAATCATTTCATTGCCTTAAATCGCATTCATGCTTTGTTCTGCTTTATCATGCTTTAGTTTATGTGGCTTCAATTTATGACTTTTGTGTACACTCTTGTGTATATGAAAAGGAGTGTACACATTGCTTACAGATACCAAACTAAGAAAGTCACTTGGAAAGCGCCGAGACAAAGTAGAGGTAATTTCTGATGCGCATGGACTGAACGTCAGGCTTTCAATTTCCGGGGCAATAACCTTCTTTTATCGCTACCGCTGGGATGATAAGCCCGTACAGCTAAGCATAGGTGATTATCCTTCTATAACACTGTCACAGGCAAGGGAACGTAGACAGCAATTTCGCGCTTGGATTACTGAAGGTTACGATCCCCGCCGCCAGGTTAAGTTGGAGAGACAACAAAAAACCGAAGCTCTCACTGTGGAAGAGGCATTTACCTATTGGGAGACCTATTACTGTAAACCGGAAGGGATTGTTAAAATAAAGGTAAATCGCCAAAATTTCGAGAACCATGTCAAACCTGCCCTTGGAAATATGATAGTCAATCAGACAACCAAATCACACTGGCTCAGTTTGTTTGATCAGATGGGAAGACGAGTTGTGACAGGTGATGTGCTGGGTTTAATGCAGAGGGCTTTCCGATTTTGCTCGAACCGGGATGTTATAGAGAGCAACCCGCTTGAATCGTTGAAGCGTTCTGACGTAGGTTTAACGGCGGCGATGAAAGACAGAAAACTATCAGATGATGAAATCAAGGTTCTCTGGTATGCACTGGAAGGAATGCCCGCATCGCAGCAGTTAGTTATTCGTTTTCTTTTAATGACAGGCTGCAGGACCACTGAGATAAGAACAGCTAAATGGGAATGGTTCGACTACAAAGAAAAGACTTGGACGATCCCTGCTGACGATTATAAAACAGGTAAAACCGTTCGCCGGGCTTTGCCGGACAGTGCTATTTTCCTGTTGAAACAGTATCAAAACTGGTCAGTCACTAAGCATGTCCTGACGCCACCTCATTTTAAAAACCGAGAAGATAAGCCGCCATCACAACCAAGAGTTGCAGCTTACTCTGCGCAGGTGATCAAAAAGACAGGCATGAAGAATTGGTCTCTTCATGATTTAAGGAGAACGGTTGCGACACGCCTATCAGAACTTGGCGCGCCGCCCCACGTTATCGAGAAACTACTCGGCCACCAGATGGGGGGCGTTATGGCTCGTTATAACCTTCACGACTATTTGCCAGATCAACATCAGTGGCTGAAGGTTTGGCTTGAGCACTTGGAGAAGGTTGTTGGTCAACCACTAACGCCGCATTAACTTCATCTTCCCACTTCAGCAACTCAGATTTTCTCCAGCGCTTCGGACTGCCGCCAATAGTTGGTAGCGGAAAGGGGCGCTGGAAACTGGCTGGCATTCGAGCTGGCGTGCTCCAGAAGTAAAGAGTGCTACGCGATATTTTATAACGAGCCAGAACATCGCTGGTCAGCATGATTTCATCAGAGGCTGCATTATTGGTGTTGAAGTCATTCATCTTATACAGCTCCTATTGCTTTCTGGACTACCCGATAACCCCGTTTCCGGGGTTTTTTAATTGGCTCAATCTTCACCGGCGCTACTCGTGGCCGCGCCGGTTCTGGTTCATAAATGCCGGTGCGCATTCGATACTTCTCGCGCATTTTCCACGCGTTCCAGGCTGTCCAGTCGCAACCGTCATCAATTTTCACAGTCGCCTGAATCAGGGTATCGTTGACATCAACCAGTTTCGATTTTGATAGCCTGCGCAGCGTTGGCATCAATTAGGATCCTCCGATTTCAGAGCCTCTACTCTCAGCTTTGCCCGATGGTCACACGCCATAAATGCCGCACGTGGGAAGTAGCGCTTCATTTCTTCAATCAGGAACTCTGTATGAGCATCTCTGCCTTTCTCTTTGGACTCTTTCTCGCGCTGACGTAGAAGGGCAAGTCGAGCCGTAATGCTACGACGCGTGCCTTTCCATGATGCAAGTGCATGATTTGCGCGGTTACGCCATCCAGAATCATTATCGATAGCAGCCTTCAGTTGGCGCTCTATATCGATGATCGAATCTTCAGCATTAATCAGCGCCGCAAGATGGTCTGCGATGGTAATGAGTTCTTCAAATTTTACGTGTGGATTTTTCATCGTCTGCCCTCCTGCTTGCAGAGTTTCATCGCAGCTTCCCATCCCAATTCTTGAACCATGTCGCCCAACTGGTCGAAGCAGCAATCAATCCACCGGATCCCTCTTTGCTTCAATGTTGGCAGGTTCCCCCAATGAATAAACCCGCCTTTTTTTCAGCTAACATCGCGTCAAAATCCAGGATGTGCACATACCAGTTCAATCGTTGCTCCGTATTACGACCAGAATCCTCCAAGTGGGAGTCCAAGAACCCGATTATTGAGGGCTGACTCAGGAAAATGTCGCCAAACCGATGGCGATAGACGGGGCGACGATGCATGCTAATTAAGTGAAAGAGATAAGCGTCAGCCACTTGAACTAAAGCTCTTTCATGAAGCGCCTTGATATCCCGGCGTTGCGCCGGGGTCCTCGCATTGGAATTCATCATCTTTCTCCTTAAAAAGGCTTGTTGCTGAGCAGTTCGGCGTACTGCTGTTTAATTTCTTCATGCTTCTCTTGCCACTTTGCGATTGCCCGTTTGTGAGCCAATAGCAAACGAATACGGCGTATGCAGCGGTAATGAGCAGCGAAATATGAAGCGGTGTGTTCACCCATCTGGTGGATCAGAACACCATCGCGCATAACTGGTGTGTCCTCTTCATGCGTAGGCCAGCCCGAGCGGCGAAACGTCTTTGTCACCATGTAATGCGCAAGGTTGTTAAGTGCTGCGCTACGGCTCAGGCAGCGCTTACGCCAGCCGTGACGGGTCACGACAAAGACAGGTGATTGCACTGTTTTGAAAGATTCATCAATCGCACGTTGTTGTTTTGGTACCAGTTTCATTGCGTCTCCTTAATGGATCGTTTGTTCGCCGCCAAGGCCTTGCTCTTTCGCCATCATCACGGTCTGTTTGATCAGGTCGTTCATGAATGCGTTTCC
The DNA here is from genome assembly GCF_047784855.1 of Rahnella sp. PCH160. Taxonomy (NCBI): domain Bacteria; kingdom Pseudomonadati; phylum Pseudomonadota; class Gammaproteobacteria; order Enterobacterales; family Yersiniaceae; genus Rahnella; species Rahnella sp. PCH160. The sequence continues at coordinate 4,070,176 of NZ_JBLOGT010000001.1, read as the reverse complement.
AGCTTCGGTGAGCTTGTCGCCGTGTTTGGTTAAATTGTTGCTGTAGAGCTGGATGATTAGTTCTTCGGCCTCAGCCCTGCTATATTCGCCATAAGCCACGCCTTCGAAATATTTGAGGGCGTCCAGTAGGGATTGCTGACTTAACTCAACTGTCGCTAAAGTTCCGTCGGGCAGATTGACCAGAACGCAGTTGCTCCCGGTTTTCTGGATCATCGCTTCATAACGCGCAGCTGCCTGGCGCTGGCGATACCTTTCAATCTTTTGCTGTGGTGATATTTTTTCGTTAATACTCATCGCAAATACTCCGATGCTGGCCTTTAGGATGCGGATTTCCCCGACCGTTAGGCTGTAATTAAATTTCGTATTTACTTATGTCGCTTTGCGTATCCGGTGTTACCTAATATCAGTGTTTTCTTTCTGACAGGCTGAGTACTACTCGACCAATAATCACGAGATTACAATCTCCTGAAGGTTCAATTTTCCAATCTAGATAATGTTTATTATTGGGAAGAACCAAAATTCCATCAGGTAAAAATTGAAGGCGCTTAACCATGAATATTCCGTCAGCGAAGAACGCAAATATTCCATCCTCTAAGTATTTTCGTGGTTGATTATCGATAATAATAGTAGCCCGACATTCTATTTCTCCGTCCATTGTGTCGTCAGGCATCGTTGCTATTAATCGCCCTTGCGAGTCGCTAGGAAAATTAGTAACCATGTTAATATTAGGCGCTACCTGCACAGAAGAATTTGGCGTCATTTTTTATACTCCTTCTTTATTAAATCAGCCTGCTCCTCAATCAACCATGCCGCAACATTACCTGTAAGGCGTTTCAATAAAGAAACAATCGCCAATAACTCACTGTCTTCTAATTTATGCGGGTAACACTCCAAAATCATGAGGATAACTTCCGCTTGTGATGCGCGTTCCGCGGCTTGCTCTAAAGTGATATCACGCGACATTTTTCTTTTGCCCCGCCGCGGCTGTTTGTGAAATAACATCGAGAATCCCAAGCATCAAAGACAGTTGCTCTTTGTTTGTATCTAAATAACCTGCTGCTGTTGCCAGGGCTTCTATTTTTGCCAGTGCATCGGCAGCGTCAATCGGGTCGATGTTAGCCATGATGCACCTCATTTACTGGTAGGCGAGCAGCAAGCGAAATAACATATTTCTGCACCAGTTCGCGACGTGCTTCATGCTCAGAACATGCCACGATACGGATCATGACAGGTTTTGCCTTTGAATCAGAACGCTTAACCGATGCAAAAAGAAATACACTTGTGCTAATATCAGCATCAGCCTTATTAACTAATCCGCTGGTGCAGGTTTGTTTTAAGGTCAGGCTCTGGGCTTTAACGGGCGTTGAACCCAGAGCTGAATAATTACTGTTCGTTATCATCTTTATTTCCTTCTTTCAGGTTGTACAAGGCACTGGATTCGACTTCGAGCATTCTTTCTAAGAACTTAGCGTTGGCTTCAATCAGCATTCCTAAATTCTGCATATCAACTTTTACCATTTGGCCGTCGTAATCACTGTTGCCAGCCGCCCAAAACATCAGGGAGCCAATTGATTTCATCCCGCAAAGTACATAATCAATTCCAGCAGCAGCATTGTTTGCTATTTTTTGATACTCAGAAGTTGTTAGTTTTTTTTCATCAGTATCAATAATCAGGTCTGCAATATTTATCATTTTGAATACTCCATAAGACCCTGGAATGACTTTCTGAGTTTTTCAGAGTTTTTGATAATTTCTTTAGCTTCACTATTTATTTCTTTTGCTTCTGAAAAAGCGCAGACAAGTATCTCAAAATCACCCGCTTTCTTATAAATTGCGAAGATAGGAGAATCAAAGCACAGGTGTGTTACTAATCTGTATTTGAAGTCCTCGTTAGTTTTTCGGAAATGATGAAATAATTTTTTATTATCGACCACCATAAATGACTGGTATTCACCAGCTGAAATGCGAAGTGAAAAAGAATCGCATTCTATTAAGTCATAAACTTGATGTGCCATATCTACGCTCCGTTTCATGCCGTTGAAATGAGAATACTCATTTCGTTGTATTATGTAAACCACGAAAGTAGTTTTATTTGTTGTAATTAATATAATTCATTGTATTTAAACATTAATTAATTTCAAAGAGAGGTGTTTTATGGCGCGGTCTAGGGATTTATTAGCTTGAATGGCTGGAAAATAACCAATAAAAAAGCCCCCAGATAGGGAGCTTATGTTTTAGTTTTACTGCAAACTCAGTTTTAAAGGAGTCGCAATTTCGTTTCTACAGCTACACCAATGATCTTACAGTTCCCGTTGATTGGTACTAAAGGCCATGCCGGGTTAAGGCCTTTAAGATAGCGTTGACCACCGTCGATTATCAATTTTTTGAATGTAGCTTCGTTAGAATCAGTTAGTTTCGCAATAACCAAATTTCCGTTAGCAGGATCTCGGCCAGTATCAAATAAGACAAACGTACCTTCAGGAATGCTCAAGCCAACTGGGGCTGTCATCGAATCACCATCTACTTCAAGCCAGAAGGCAGCACCTTGGATATGTGCATCGGATTCCAACCATAAATCTATGTCTTTCAGTGTATAGGCTTCAATAGCTTCGTTCCAGCAACCAGCCTGAACCTTACTCAAAACTGGGTATCGCTGACCAGGGACATAGCTTCCGGCAAAGGAAACATTTCCAGCTTCTCTACCAGAAATTAGGTACTCAGGATCGCACTGAAGTGCCTTGGCTAATTCATGTAGGTAGCGTGGCCTTTTGGTTCTTCCTGATTCAACGGACACTATTCCTTGCTGGGTTGTACCAGTAAGTTCGGCTAACTCAACTTGAGTCAGTCCCAGTTCCAGCCGACGCTTCTTGATCCTGTCTGCCAATTGCATTTTCACACCCCACATAAATTTGTCCCAAACAGCATACAACAATCATTGTAATTGACAAACAACTAAATGTGTACTCAAATACTACAAACGTTGTATATGGAGATTGTTACATGACTATTTCGAACCGCTTGAAAGAACGGCGATTGAAGTTGGGGCTGACGCAAAAGCAACTGGCAATTATGGCCGGAATTAAACAACAGACAATTCAGAGGATTGAGGCAGGGACATCTCATCGCCCCCGCCATCTCCTTGAAATATCAGAGGCTCTTAACTGTTCGCCGCACTGGCTTTTAAACGGCATCAAAGACCATGCCTAGTTCAGACGAAAATCAGTAGGAATTCTGTGATGAATAGTGCAATCAAAACTTTCGACTTCAAATCTGATGCGGGTGAATTGCTGGCATCGGTGCGCACGGTGCTGATAGATAGTTCTCCGTGGTTTTTCGCGGTGGATGTCTGCGAAGCGTTGGGACTTTCCCATACCCATAAAGCGCTACTGGCAGTTGATGACGAAGATAAATGCGAACAGGAACAGTATTCCGGTTCGGGGCGCAAACCAATGTTGGTCAATGAATCCGGTTTATACACACTGATTCTCAAAAGCCGCAAACCACAGGCAAAACGTTTCAAGCGCTGGATCACCGCCGATGTACTGCCATCCATTCGTGCCACAGGTTCTTATGGTCTGGAGCCAGTTTCGGCAATGCCTGATTTTTCTGATGAGGTAGCCGCGGCGCGCGCGTGGGCCGATGAACGCGAACAGCGTCGCATTTCAGAAGGCTATGTCCAGCGTCAGGCCAAATACATTTCTCATCTGGAAAATCTGTTTCAGCCGGGCATGACTCCCTTCCAGTTCTGTAAGCAGCTTAATGGCGTCAATGTCAGCCAGATTAATGCCTTCCTGGAAAAGAACGAATGGCTTTACGACGAACGCCCGGATTCACGTCATGCCAGCTGGCGCGTTAAGTCCTACGCCCGTGATTTGTACCTTCGCGAAAGACACAACCGCGTGGATCCTTGTGATACGGAAAGCTTCGATACATGGAAGCCTATCCTGTTGCGTAAGGGAGCCGTTTGGCTTTATCGCCATTACCTCAAGGGCAACCTGCCCATGAAAAAAAGCTGGGACGGCAAATATTCCCACGATACCGATTTGGCAGGTGCCGCATGAGTATGGGGCTGATGGTTCAGGCAATGAAAATCAGGGTCGGTAACCCGCTGCGCAAGCTCGTTCTGCTTAAGCTGGCTGATAACGCCAGTGACAAAGGCGAATGCTGGCCGAGTCTTCAGCACATCGCCGATCAGTGTGAGATAAGCCGCCGTTCTGTCATCAATCACATCGACTCCCTTTGCGAACTTGGTCTGCTGAAAAAAGAACTGCGTCCCGGTGTAAAAGGGAATTCCAGCAATCTCTATTACCTGACTTTAGATGGTGCAGGAGATTCACTAGGGGATAGTGCAGGAGATTCACCACATAGTGCAGCACGTTCACCATATGGTGCAGGAGATTCACTAAGGGGTAGTGCAGGAGATTCACCCAGAATCAGTCACTCTTTTGAATCAGTCAATGAACCAGTCATTGAATCTAAAACACTTGGTGCATCTGGCGATGAACCACCTGCCAAGAAAAATAAAGACGCTTATCCAGAAGAATTCGAAAAGGCGTGGAAGGCATATCCGGCCCGAGAAGGCAGCAATCCCAAAAACTCCGCCTATAGCGCATGGAATGCCAGAAAACGTGAAGGCGTTGAGCCCGAGGCAATGCTGGCAGGCGTGATCCGCTATGCCACCTTCTGTCAGTCCAAGGGGCAGACTGGGACAACGTACGTGATGCAGGGGCAGCGGTTCTTTGGCAAAGCCCGTGAATTCGAAAATACATGGATTGTTGCCGGTCAGTCGCTACGTGCTGGTCGGACAGATACCCACAGCGGCTTTGATAACCTTGATTACGGCGATTCACAGATCAATTTTTAGGAGTGCACATGAGCAATTTTTACTTCCCAAGCCAGTACCAAACCAAATTTAACGACTTGTCCGCACGCCTGCGTGAGCTGGATTCGGCACTTGAACTCTCCAATGGTGTTATCTCCATTGATAATCGTTGGTACATCGGTCGCGAGCAAAAAACTGTGGCGTGTGAACATCACGGCGAATTTAACCAGACCATCCTGTCTCAGGAAGTGCGCGGGCGAATTCACACAGTGGAATCACGCTGTCCGGCCTGCGTTGCTGCTGAAATTGAGTCTGTAAAAAACGAGCAGAAACAGTTGCAGGTTGAACGCATGATGGATGATGCAGGTATTGCCCCGCGTTTTCAGCACTGCGAATTCAGCAACTACGAAGTGGTCAACAAGGCGGCCAGAACTAATTTAAACGCCTGCCAGAGCTACGCGAAATCCTTCCCAGAGCTTTCTAAAAAGGGGACCGGCCTGATCCTGATTGGCAAATGCGGTACCGGTAAAAATCATCTGGCCGTGGCATTGGCGAAGGAAGTTATCCGCCAGCATCAGGAGTCAGTCCGCCTGACTGATGTTATGCGCATTATCCGCGCTGTGAAGAGCACTTGGGGTAAGAATTCAGAACGTACTGAGAGTGACGTTATCGACTATTACGCTTCGCTGGGGCTGCTGATCATCGATGAGGTAGGAGTGCAATACGGGTCTGATGCTGAAAAAATCATTTTGTTCCAGATTATCAATGATCGTTACGAAAACATGCTTCCGACCATTCTGATTAGCAATCTGACCATGTCCCAGTTGTCAGAATCTATCGGCGAGCGACTGACCGACAGAATGAGCGAAGGCGGCGGTTCGGTGCTGGCGTTCAACTGGGAGAGTTATCGCCAGTCTGGAGTGAAAGCATGACCTACGAAGAAGCCGAACAAGCTGTAATCGGCGGATTGCTGCTGCGCCAGCTCGACGCGACAGTTTTTGAGGTATTTGGTTTGCTGCCTGCGGATGCTTTCTCGATCCGGCAGTACCGCGAAATCTATTTAGAAATCAAGCGCCAGTCCTTAGACGGGAAGAATACAGATCCCTTCCTGGTGGCTGACGCGCTGGGTGATGGCTATGAAGCGCTAACGGTCGCGGCGACAGGCTTAGCTTGGGCCGCAGCTGGTCTGAAGCACTACGCCGAGATGGTCAAGCGTAATCACTTCCTGCGCGACGCTGAGACAATGATGACTGGCGCTTTGGATAAGTTCGATTCTGCCCGTAATGCCGATGAAAAAATGGCAGTGATAAAGCTTCTACAAAGTGGCATCCAGCGTCTGAGTTTCAGCGATGACAGCCGTGCACCGGTTCACATCGACGAACTGCTGTCAGGAATGGCAGAAAAGCTTGAATCCAGAATGGAAGGGCGCGAAGAAAGCCGCACCATTCTCACCGGGATTGAGGAACTGGATCAGCTTACAGGTGGTTTTGATTTAACAGACCTCATCCTGCTGGCTGCCAGACCGTCGATGGGGAAAACCGAGTTTGCGTTAAACCTTATCGACAAAATAACTGAGCAGGGTAGCGGCGCATTATTTTTCAGCATGGAAATGTCAGGCGCCCAGATTGCTGAGCGTCAGGTTGCTGGCGCGGGGGGATTCTCAACCTCGAAATTGAAATCTCCACGTGCATTACATGACGAAGACTGGGCGCGGATCGGAATGGGCATTCAAAGCATGACTGGACGCCCGATTTGGATTGATGACGCCAGTACATTAGACGTGAACCAAATCGCTGAAGCAGCAGAACGCCACGCATTGGAACACCCAGAGCTTGCGATCATCTTTGTTGATTACCTCGGACTTATCGAACTCTCAAGCAGCCAGCGGCACGATATTGCAGTGGGTGAAGTTTCGCGCGGACTCAAGGCGCTGGCGAAACGGATCAGACGTCCGGTTGTTGCGCTCAGTCAGTTATCACGCGGAGTAGAACAGCGCACAAACAAACGGCCAGTAAATGCCGACCTGAAGGACTCAGGAAGCATTGAGGCTGATGCAGACCTGATCATGATGCTTTACCGCGATGAGGTGTACGACGAGAACAGTCCGGCGAAAGGGCTCGCAGAAATCAACGTGACCAAAAACCGTAACGGCCCACTGGGAACTGTTTACCGTCAGTTCAAATATGGGCATTTCCTGCCAATCGATCAGGCCGAAGCGGCGAACCGTTGCCGTCAGCAGGTCGAAGTACTATCACGCCGTTATTCAAAGCGCTAATAATTTAGGGGAATCCGATGAAACTCGAAAACGCACTGAAGCAGTTCAACCCTAAAACCCAAACGTTCACCAACGTGCCGCCAGCGACAGCCTCAGATTCTCTGACGGGACCAGACCTCGCCGCCTGTTTGGGCATGGCAGAATCTCAGGCATCTTTCGGTATGGGCGCTTTCCTTGGTAAAAATGGCATCAGCAAAGAGGACGGTCAGCGCACCATTGAACGGCTTTCTGTCTACGCCATGAAGAACGCCGGTAAGCACGTCGGTAAAGCAGCGGGCCGCCGGATGGCACAATGCATGGTGATACTCGCGAAGATGGCCTACGCAGAATATTGCAAATCAGCGGGGAGCGTGAGTACCTGCACAGATTGTGCTGGCGCTGGGTTCCTGATGGTAGAACGCGAAGTTGTGAAATATGCCGGTTACATTGGGGCTGATGGTGAGATGAAGATTCCAGAGGTAACTGAAACCCAAGCGGTGAAAGTGCTCTGCCAGTCCTGCCACGGAAAGGGGACGATTTCGCATCGCTGCCGCTGTAATGGTACCGGCCGCGTGCGTGACCTGGAAAAATCAAACCTTCTCGGAGTGCCTGTCGATAAGACTTGTGATCGGTGCGCGGGCAGGGGATTCAAACGGACACCCGGCACAACGGCCTTCAAAGCGATTATGGCGCTGCTGCCGGAGTTGCAGGAAAGAACATGGAATCGCAACTGGCGGCCGCTGTATGAATCGCTGGTGACCAAATGTGAGCAGGAAGAGAACCACGCCGACGCTGTATTCCAGAAAATCACCAGCAGATAGCGTGATCGGGGATCATAAAGACATATTTCATATTAAGTCTTGCGTTTTGTCCGAACTTGGCGTAATTTCTCTAAATCATGGGCGTTTCTGTAGATGAGCGCTAAGAAGAATCAAATGAAACCTCGCTTCGGCGGGGTTTTGTACTTTAGAAGGTTCAGTTTTTATTCTTATCGACCGAAGATGCATATGATTGAGACAGTACAAATTCGATAAAAATGCTAATACCCTTCTTTTCTTCCTCTGAAAGCAATGAATATTTATTGAAATCAATTAATAACGCTCTCGGATCGTTGCGGTCTAACAAGAGTTCAAATGGAGAAAGGCCAAAGGCGCGAGCAATTGAAGATATGTTGCTTATTGATGCGCTAGTTTCCATGTTAATTATTCTATGAATAGTAGATTGACTGACTTCAGCGGCGCGGGCTAACTTAGCCTCTGTAGAAAACGCCGGAGTTTTTGACATCAAGTTAGCAATATTTTCTGAAACCACCCTTACACACAGATCTTTATTTTCCCTGGCAAGTATCTTTTCTGTCCCGTGTGGGTTGTCCATCCAGTTTATGGGCTTGCCAGATATACTTTCCAACTTTCGGCAGAAACTACCTCCAATTTTCTTTTCCGATGAACGGCTTAAAAGGCGAGATATGTAATTGGGGCGTATACCTAAAGCCTCAGCCAGTTTTACTTGCTTTCCATCATAAAACTCATCGATTAGTTGTTGGAGATTTGATCTTCTAATTTCTTCTATGTTCATGTGAGGCCTTGGGAATATCAGTTAACTTTAGGAAATATTATCAAACCTCCTCCTTGAATAGCACCCAACACTTTAATTCTTCACAATGTGACTCAATTCACTCTGTTCTAGCCGCCAATTAAGCGGCTTTTTTTATTGCTCCTATTACCACTTACCCAACCGGCTGACCGGAGGGGGAGAACAATGAAAATGGACCAAAGCTCAGGAAACATCGTCACGCAGTTCTTTGCGTGGTTCGCTGCGATAGCGGCCGCCTGCGGTTTCACCACTCAAGACATGGTTTACATGCTGTTTGGCCTCATCGGTGTGATCATTTCCTTTGCGTCGTATGTCAGTGGTCGCCTGGACGCCCGCAAGGCACGAAAAGAAAATGAAAAGCGCACAAAAATCGTCAGCGATTACCTTGATGATGCACGCGCAAAACCCGCCCATGAGACACCCGCTGCAGCAAAGGTGATCAGTGAGGCGCTTTCAAAAGCGGAAGTCTGACATGGCAAATATCAAAACCAAACTCAGCGCGGCAATGTTGGCACTGATAGCTGCTGGCGCTTCTGCGCCCACTCTGATGGATCAGTTTCAGCAAGAGAAAGAAGGCACAAGCCTCACAGCTTACGCGGATCAAGGCGGTGTCTGGACAATCTGTGGTGGAGTCACCCGTGTTTATGGCAGGCCGGTCGTAAAAGGTTTGAAATTAACTCGAACCCAGTGCGACACCATCGACAAAACCGAGCAGGCCAAAGCGCTGGCATGGGTTGAGAAAAATATTCATATCCCGCTGACCGCACCCCAGAAAGTTGGGATTGCGTCATTCTGTCCCTGGAACATCGGCCCGGCTAAATGCTTCCCCTCGACGTTCTACCGCAAAATTAACGCCGGTGATCGCCTCGGTGCGTGTGCAGAGATTAAACGCTGGATCTGGGACGGCGGGAAAGACTGCCGAATTCGCTCGAATAACTGTGCGGGTCAGGTCATCAGGCGTGATCAGGAAAGCGAACTGACATGCTGGGGGATCGGACAATGAACTGGCTCCGAGTTGCCTTGACTGCATTCGCAGCCGGTTTTATCTCGCTGATGATATTTTTGGCATTTCATTTTTACGGAAAATCCGTAGAGGCAAAAGGGCAGGTGAGTCAGCTTCAGTCTGATAACGCGCTCCAGTCTGAAACCATTTCAACCCAGGAGTTTAATTTCCAGCGTGCAAATCAGATTGCCGGCGCCGCGCAGCTGTATGCGGTGCAAATCGTCGGAAAGAGCCAGGAGAGAGAAGTTGAATACCGAACAATTATCAAAAATGACCCGGCCAGCGGCAAGTGTGTTGATTCTTCTGTTGCTGACCGCCTGCTCGAGTACACAAACAGTCTACGTGCCAGCGCAATGCACCCCGATACCGGCCAGCCTGCTGCAAAAAGTAGCGCCGCCACTTCCACCGGCTGCAGATTGACGTACGGGCAGGCTGTTTACTGGATTGACCCGTTGCTTACGGCGATTGACCAGCTAAACAACCAACTCGACGGCATCAAACAGGCAGAGGAGGTCAGACAGAAATGATTAGCAGGTGTGAGAGTTTAATCATTGGGAGGAATGAAAAAATCTTTGATGTAAATGGTGAAGAATTTCTCACCCTTTTTGATTTTAGCTCCTCGCTCACACCAGTCTGTTGCAATGGTGAAAAACTCGTCCGTTGAAATATTGAAAGCCAATTCAACTTCAATTTTTTCCCCGGTGGAAAGGTGATTTTCTGCTTCTTGGAGGCTTGTAGCTGTGACTTTTTTCATGAGTGACTTCCTGAACATATAAATGAAAAGGCGATTTACTCTATGCGCACACTCATAGCGACTTCAAGAAATATTTAGATGCCTAATGAGGCTCAAGGGGCCAGACAGATGATTAAGCGTTTTTTTGCATGGCTGAAAAGCATCTACTTCCACTCAGTCGAACCGACTGAATCACAACCTAAGGAAAATACCGTGAAATTAGCACTCGTTTCGATTATCACCAGCATGCTGGCCAATGGCGCGGCTGCAAACACCGTTCAGGTAACTCTGACCGATAATGCCGATACAATTCAGCCCGGCGCTGTGGTGAGTTTTACTGCGGATAATGGCGCAACCGTCACCCCAACCAGCGCACTGACTGACGCAAATGGTCAGATCATTGTGAGCCTGGTCAGCTCGACCGTTGGCGCTTCGACGTTAACAGCAACAGCCGCTGACGGCACCACGGCCAGCATTCAGGTTTACTTTGTCGCAGTTCCCGCACCAGTGATTGATGTAGCAGAACCAGCGCCAGCAGCGGATGCTGTGCCTGTTGTTTTATCCCCACTGGAAGCCTTGAAAGTAGATTTCTTTAACGTGGTTGCATTCATCGAGCACGGTATCGAGGTTCTCGGTAAAGACGCAGAGGCCGATCTGGTCGCCCTGAAAAATAAATTCCTGGTCTAAGTTGGCATTATCACAGGCATTCACTGAGTGCCTGTGATAATGCAAAAAAACATTTTTGAGATAACCCTTTTGTAGGAGAATGTTACCCCACACAAACAGGAGGTTTTATGTTGAAAGGTATTAATGCTTTAGATAAATGGCTTGTACGCTCTACTTGGCATACAGGGCATTCTATCGACTTGGAAATATTCTTTCGGGCAGTAAAAGAGATTATTGCCCAAAATCCAGACGCTCTTCTGCACGAATCAGAGATTGCTGCTTATATCAAAAGCTCACAAACCGGAAAGCTACCTGCTAGTGAACTTGAACGCTTAGCAGAGGAATATTCGCAAAAAGCAGAGTTAATTTCTGAGTACGTAATACTAACTAAGTAATTCGTTTTAATTCTTATCTCGCCACTGGCATTTGCTGGTGGCTTTTTTATTGGAGCAACTATGCAGGTCACTATTGATGGTGTCCCGTATGCGCCTGCGTGCAATTCAGGTTCTCGGATTGGAATTGCCATAACTACACACAACCGGCCAGCAGTTCTGGCAAAGACGATTGAGCAGCATCTGAAGCACTTCCCGGCTGGCGCTAAATTGATCGTGATTGATGATGGTTCCGCGCCAGCAGCTATCGCTGCCGGTATTGAAATAATCAGGCATGAGAAATCACTCGGGATCGTTGCTTCAAAGAACCGGAGCCTCGAGGCGCTGATTGATGCGGGGTGTGAGCACTTGTTCCTGTGGGACGATGACGCCTATCCGATCAGCGATAACTGGCACGTTCCATACGTCGATTCACCTGAGCCTCATCTGTCATATCAGTTTCTTGATCTGGCTGGTCCTCAAAAAATTAAAGACCTGGCAATCCTGTTTAGGGATGAAAGGCATATCGCATACACAGGGCAGCGCGGGGTAATGCTGTACTACCATCGTTCAGCAATAGAACGGGTCGGCGGGTTTGATCAAATCTATGGACGTGGCATGTATGAGCATGGCGATCTGGCAATGCGAATTAATAACGCCGATCTGTCTTCATGGGCTTTTGCTGATGTAGTCAGCTCTGAAAAACTGATTCACTCATTGGATGAACACTGCGCCGTTGCTCGATCAATCCCTCCCGCAGACCGGGATGCACTGGAAAAGCACAATCGAAAAATTTTTGAATCTCGTCGGGATTCAGATTACAGCGGTTATTCAGAGTACCGCCGCAAAACCAACGTGGTGATAACAAGCCTCATTACCGCGCAGGTTGACCCTCAGCGTGGCAGCAGAATGAAAGCTGATGAACAGGTTCTTCAGAAGTGGGCAAACTCCATTAAAGATGCCAAAGCGGTTGTTCTGGCAGATGAGCTTATAAACCCACCTGCAGGTACTGAAATTGTCAGGGTGTGTGACGCTGGTATGAGTCCGTATTTCAGTCGCTGGCTTCATCTGTATCAGTATCTTCGAGCGCATCAGGAATATCACTTTGTGTGGTTCACCGATGGTACCGATGTAGAAATGCTTCGGGCACCTTGGGAAGACATGAAGCCAGGCACTGTCTATGTCGGTTCTGAACCGAGAACGTATGCCGAAAAATGGATGCATGATAATCATCACGGTAAATTTTATGCCGAGTTCCTTCATGAAAACCGTAACTGCACCTTACTAAACTCGGGTTTGTTAGGTGGCTTGCGTGAGGACGTAATGGCATTTGTTCACCGGATGATCCGCCTCTATTACTGGATAGAAAGCCATCGCTTTTGGAAAACCGAAACAGCACCGGCAACCGTTGTTGAAATGGGCGCTTTCGGTGTTGCTGCAAAAGAGTTTGGCGACCGCATTGTTACTGGTCCTCTGGTGCATACGGTATTCAAAACAGATGGAATCGGGAAGGAGCATGCCTGGTGGAAGCACAAATAAAGGTTGTGGTGGTCGGCCATCATTCCCGGCGGCATCAGGCCTGCCAACTTGCGCACCTGCTTGATGCTCACCTGCTGATGGATGAAGGGGACAATGGCGCCAACTGGAATCACCGCCGCGCTATCGAGTGGGCCGACCAGCAGGCATGCCGCGTAGTGATACTGGAAGATGATGCGCTTCTGTTGCCTGGCTTCACTGATTCAGTACGTGAATGGGTGACCCGGTTCCCCGATAACCTCATCAGTTTCTATTTGGGTACCGGCCGCCCCCCACAGTATCAGCAGCAGATAGCGGCCAGCCTGATTGATGCCGATAGGCGCCGTGGTGATTACATCACGATGGACCGCCTGATTCATGGAGTCTGCTACAGCCCGCCGGTCAGCGGACTAACCCGCATCATGCAGAACTGGAACCGTACCAAGGCAGCTGACTATGCAGTCGGTGATGCGCTGGGCGGAAAGGTCATCTATCCGTGTTACTCGCTGGTGGATCATGCAGATGGTGTCACAGTCGAACGGCATCACGATAACGAACCAAGGAACGAGCGTCGGCGTGCTTGGCGTCTTGCAATGACCCACCAACCATAAGTGAGGCAACATGAAACATATCCAATTAGCCAAGCTGTATCGGACAGGACAATTCATCGGGTTTGGTCTGGCTGTTGATGGCGAGCTTCTTGAGCAGCAGGTCGATACGAATATAAGCACCGAACCGAGCAAGTTGCCATATATCACTGCCAACTTCTACCTCAAGGAGCAGCAGGCTGAGAACCCAATCATCATTCATCTGGATTAATGCGAGACGGAATGAAAGAACCTCGGGTATACGGCAGTAGGTGGAACAAAGCCCGGCTGTCATTTCTTCAGGATCACCCTCTGTGCAGTATGTGCCAGGAGCAACACCGCATAGTGGCCGCGACAGTCGTTGACCATATCGAACCCCATAAGCTGAGCGATGCAATTCAGTCAGGTAATCCGCTGGCAATAGCGAAGGCGCAGAAGCTGTTCTGGGATAAAAAAAACTGGCAGCCGCTGTGCAAAGCCCATCACGATTCAACCAAGCAGAGAATGGAGAAGAGCGGAGCCGTCATCGGTTGCGATGCTAATGGCTATCCTCTTGACCCTAACTCGCACTGGAGCAAGTAATGACTCAAGACCAGCAAACCGTGTTGATGTTCAAAGGCCTGATTGCCTCACTGCCTGAAGAAAGCCAGGTGAAAGTGAAGGAGGCAGAGAAGAGACTCCGCGATGTGTTGCGCGACTACCCAGAAGGAGAGGCAACAGTTGCCTTTGGCCTCATAGGTGCAGAGTTTCAGGTCGGTGATATTGAAATGGTCACAAAATGAAATGATTGCATTTGCAATGATATTCGTTCTCATCTGGGCGGGGGAGGGTAAATCTTCAAAACGTTTGCCCCTGAAGACCGCTGCCAAAGTTTTATTTTAACGCTAACCCGATTTTTTTAGTTTTAAGGTGTTGACATATGGCAGAAAAAAGAACCCGTTCCGACAGTTCGTCGGCGGCAATTCAAGCCATGCAAAATGCAACAGTGGACACCATCCAGCCCCCAGCACATGCGGGTTTGGAGAAAAAAGCCGAACCATTTTGGCATGACAATATCAGATCAAAGGCTCTGGACAGCTGGACACCAGCTGACCTTCTGGTCGCAGCAGAACTCGCAAATAATCAGCTCTATATCACCGTTTTGCGTAAGGATTTGCGCAAGGAAGAACGCATGCGCGGTGAAGGGCGTGATGAGGGGTTAATCAAAGACTACCGCAAGCAAATTGTGGAACTTCAACGCACGATTCTGGCACAACGCCGGGACCTTCAGATTCATTCGCACGCCACTAATGGTGAGAGTCGCGATCAGAAAAAACGGAATCAGAACGATCAGAGTGCGAGAAAGACCACTCAACAACACAAAGAAGATGACAACAACCTGATCGCCTTCCCCAAACACGGATAATTTCTTATGACGCGAGGTGAGCGTGTTATAGCGTTCATCGAACGCTTTTGCGTAGTTCCTGAAGGGAAACTTATCGGGCAGCCGATGAGGTTAGACCCGTTCCAGAAGTTATTTATTCTGGATATCTATGACAATCCCGTCGGTACCGACATGGCGATCCTGAGCATCGCTCGAAAGAATGGCAAAACAGGCCTGATTGCAGGGATTCTTCTCGCACACTTAGTCGGCCCTGAGGCGGTACAAAACTCACAGATTGTCAGTGGTGCGCTAAGTCGTGAACAGGCATCCATTGTGTTCAACCTGGCTGTGAAGATGGTCAACCTTAATCCTGATTTACAGGAAATTGTCCATATAACGCCCAGCGGCAAGAAGCTTCTTGGCCTGCCGTGCAATGTTGAATATAAGGCTCTGTCAGCCGAAGGCAAAACGACACACGGCCTGTCTCCAATTCTCGCTATTTTGGATGAAACCGGTCAGGTACGCGGATCACAAGATGATTTCATAGATGCGATCACTACCGCACAGGGCGCGCATGAAAATCCGTTACTGATTGTAATCAGCACTCAGGCCGCCAATGATGCCGACCTGCTCAGTATCTGGATTGATGACGCTCAGAAATCGAAAGACCCGCATATTGTCTGCCACGTTTACGAAGCACCAAAAGATGCAGATATCAGTAAGCGCGAAACCTGGCTTGCGGCAAACCCAGCGCTTGGGACATTCCGGTCAGAGAAAGATATGGCGCGTCAGTCCGAAAAAGCGGGACGAATGCCGAGTTTTGAAAACACTTACCGTAACCTGAATCTCAATCAACGGGTTTCCACGGTATCACCATTTATTTCCCGAAGTGTCTGGGAGTCTTGCGGCGCACTTCCAGTAAACACAACGCGTAAATGGTATGCCGGTCTGGATTTGTCAGCGCGTAATGACTTAACGGCTCTGGTTATCGCTGGTGAGTCGGAAGACGGAATTTGGGATGTATTCCCATTTTTCTGGACACCCGAAAAAACACTCATTGAACGAGCTAAAACCGACCGCGCGCCTTATGACGTATGGGCAAAGCAGGGACTATTGCGTACCACTCCGGGGGCATCAGTCGATTATGAATTCGTCGTGAGAGATGTTGGTGAAATTCTCAGTGAGTTTGATATCACGCTCATGGCGTTTGACCGCTGGCGCATAGAGCAATTTAGAAAAGACGCTGAGAACATCGGACTCACTCTTCCCCTCGTTGAATTCGGTCAGGGCTTCAAAGATATGGGGCCCGCAGTAGATACCCTCGAATCTCTCATGTTGAACGGCCGGATCAGACACGGCATGCATCCCGTACTGACGATGTGCGCAGTAAACGCGGTAGTGGTTAAAGATGCTGCCGGAAACCGTAAGTTAGATAAATCGAAAGCTACAGGCCGCATTGACGGCATGGTCGCCATGACGATGTCTGTCGGTGCGGCAAACGGGGAGGTCACTGTACAAGGTGGTGACTTTGACGATTTCATATTTAAACCACTGAGCATGTAATGGAAGAACCTAAATACAGCATCGATCTCCGAACGAATCGCGGCTGGTGGGCTCGGGCGGCATCGTGGTTTGTCGGTGGCCGACTGGTGACACCAGAAAATGGATCACAAACCGGCCCCGTCTCAGCCAGTGGCCACCTTGGCGACTCAGTGATATCTGATGAAAGAATCCTTCAGATATCTACTGTGTGGCGGTGTGTCAGCCTGATCTCAACACTCACTTCTACGCTTCCGCTTGATGTCTTCGAAACCGACAAAAACAACAACCGAAGCAAAGTCGGAATGGATAACCCGCTTGCCAGGTTATTGCAGTTTTCACCAAATCAGTACATGACAGCCCAAGATTTTCGGGAAGCCATGACGATGCAATTATGTTTCTACGGCAACGCCTACGCACTGGTTGAGAGAAATGGTGCTGGTGATGTAATCAGTTTGCTGCCGCTTCAATCCGCCAATATGGATGTGAAGCTGGTTGGTAAGAGGTTGGTTTATCGGTATCAGCGCGACAGCGAATTCGCAGACTTCTCCCAGAAAGAAATTTTCCATCTGAAGGGATTTGGTTTTACCGGTCTGGTCGGTCTTTCGCCAATTGCCTTTGCCTGTAAATCAGCAGGTGTGGCGGTGGCAATGGAAGATCAGCAGCGTGATTTCTTTGCCAATGGCGCAAAGTCTCCGCAAATACTCTCAACCGGAGAAAAGGTGCTTACTGAACAGCAGCGAACGCAGGTTGAAGGGAATTTCAAAGAGATCGCTGGCGGGCCGGTAAGAAAACGACTTTGGATTCTGGAAGCAGGGTTTACCACTTCGGCAATTGGTGTAACTCCGCAAGATGCAGAAATGATGGCGTCGCGAAAGTTTCAGGTTAGCGAACTTGCACGTTTCTTTGGCGTTCCGCCTCATCTAGTCGGCGATGTTGAGAAATCCACCAGTTGGGGTTCGGGTATCGAACAGCAGAATCTCGGTTTCCTTCAATATACACTCCAGCCGTACATCTCCCGCTGGGAAAACTGTATACAGCGTTGGCTGCTTAAGCCTGACCAGGTTGGCGTTCTACATGCAGAACATAATCTTGATGGTCTCCTGCGTGGTGACTCAGCCTCTCGTGCAGCGTATATGAAATCGATGGGTGAGGCCGGTCTCCGTACCATTAATGAAATGCGACGGATCGATAACCAGCCTCCTTTGCCGGGCGGAGATGTCGCCTTCAGGCAGGCGCAGTATGTACCAATCACTCAACTGGGCAACAACAACGAGACTCGCGAAAGCGGGTCTTAGTTTTTATGGGGGCTATGATGCCAGAAATTAATAAAACGCTTTCCTTCGACCAGACCGAAATCAAATTCACCGGCGATGGTAAGCAGGGGATTTTCGAAGGTTACGCATCTGTCTTTAACAACACAGACTCCGATGGCGACATCATTCTCCCAGGCGCATTCAAAAATGCACTCGCCAATCAAACCCGCAAAGTTGCCATGTTCTTCAACCACAAAACGTGGGACCTGCCGGTTGGTAAATGGGATGCACTGGAGGAAGACAGCAAAGGTCTTCTCGTTCGTGGACAACTGACGCCTGGTCACAGCGGAGCATCCGACCTTAAAGCCGCCATGCAGCACGGAACTGTGGAAGGAATGTCGGTGGGTTTCTCTGTCAACAAAGATGATTACTCCATCGGTACCTCAGGCCGAATCTTCAAAAATGTATCTGCTCTGCGAGAGATTAGCGTTTGCACCTTCCCGGCTAACGAGCTGGCAGGGGTATCTGCGATGAAAAGCGCGGAAGGAATCGAAACAATTCGCGACGTTGAAAACTGGCTGAGGGATTCAGTCGGATTATCGAAGTCGCAGGCAGTGGGCATGATTGCCCGGTTTAAGTCTGCAATTCGGAGCGAGTCCGAGGGCGACCAAGACAAAACAGAAATAGCAGCTCTCATTGAGAGCATCCAATCTTTCCCTCGTAAATTAGGAATTCAATAATGTCCGAGTTAGCCACCATTCAGAAAGCCATCGAAGACTCGCAGAACAACATGCAGCAGCTTTTCGATGCACAGAAAAAAGAAATCGAAAGCACCGGTCAGGTTTCCAAGCAGCTTCAGGATGATCTGATGAAGGTTCAGGAAGAGCTGAAGAAATCCGGCGCCCGTCTTTTTGATATCGAGCAGAAATTCGCAGCTGGCCCTGAAAACCCCGCAGAGAAAAAATCATTCTCTGAACGTGCTGCCGAAGAACTGTCGAAGTCTTGGGACGGGAAAACTTCCCGCTTTGAGGCACAAACTTTCAACAAATCACTGGGCAGTGATACGGGTTCCGCTGGCTCGCTTATCCAGCCAATGCAGGTTCCTGGCATTGTTATACCGGGTCTGCGTCGTCTGACTATTCGTGACTTGCTGGCACAGGGTCGAATTTCCAGTAATTCACTGGAGTACGTTCGCGAAGAGCTTTTCACGAATAATGCAGACATTGTTGCCGAGAAGGCGCTGAAACCTGAGTCAGATATTACCTTCAGCAAACAAACGGCCAATGTCAAAACTGTCGCTCACTGGATCCAGGCATCACGCCAGGTCATGGACGATGCGCCAATGTTGCAGTCCTACGTGAATAACCGCCTGATGTATGGTCTGGCGCTGAAAGAAGAAGGTCAATTGCTGAACGGCGATGGCACTGGCGACGATCTGGAAGGTATCAACCATGTCGCCACTGCTTACGATTCTGCTCTGAACGCTACCGGTGATACTCGTGCAGACCTGATCGCGCACGCGATTTATCAGGTTACCGAGTCAGAGTTCAGCGCTTCCGGTATCATTTTGAACCCGCGTGACTGGCACGGCATCGCGCTGTTGAAAGATAACGAAGGCCGTTATCTCTTCGGTGGACCTCAGGCATTCACCAGCAATGTAATGTGGGGTCTGCCGGTAGTTTCAACCCAAGCACAGGCTCAGGGTACGTTCACTGTCGGTGGTTTCGATATGGCTTCGCAGGTGTGGGATCGTATGGATGCAAGCATTGAGGTTAGCCGCGAAGACCGCGACAACTTCGTTAAAAACATGCTGACCATTCTCTGTGAAGAACGTCTGGCGCTGGCGCACTACCGCCCGAAAGCCTTGATCAAAGGTACTTTTGAATCTGGCTCATGATAAGACGGAGCGGGGCGGGGAAACCCGCCCTGATTTCACATGACGATTGTAGTCACTGACGTCGTACCTATCGAAGAGCTTCGCCAGCATATTGAATTTGAGGGTGATGACCGTGATGCGCTGATTGTCCGCTATGCCCAAAGCGCGCTGGATCAGTGTCTACTTTGGTGCGACGAGCCTAAGTGGAAAGTGGCAGCTGATATTCCTTCACCGGTTATTACTGCGATGCTTCTGATTTTCGGCGATCTGTTCGAACACAGAACCAGCCAGACGGAAGTCCAGCTTTATGTAAACCGCGCCGCTGAGAGCCTGATGTGGAATTGCCGCAACTGGAGCAATTCCACGCCAACAGAGGAAACATCCTGATGGAACCCGGACGCTTCAGACACAGGGTCACCCTGCAAAACTTCACCACAACTAAATTGCCTTCTGGTCAGCCTCAGAAACAGTGGTTCGATGTTGCCACGAAAATTCCGGCCGAATGCAAGGCTGTCAGCTCTCGTGAACTCATGACCTCAGGGGCAGAAAAGGCTGAAGCCACAATAAGAGTCTGGATGCGTTATCGTGGTGATGTTTCGGCTGCCTCAAGGCTGTTGTGTGAGACTGGGCCTTTTAAAGGAATGACGCTGGAAGTCACAGGGAATCCTTTACCTGACGCAAAAATGTCCCGGCTCGAGATACTATGTAAACAGGGGGTGAAGGCGTGATCGACACAAAACTCGATTTCTCTGACCTTCTGGATCTCTCGGATGACCTGAACGCGCTGAGTAAAGCCGAGAACAGGAAAGTGATGCGTGACGCCACGCGTGCCGCAGCCACCATCTTTAAAGATGAGGCGGTAAAGCGTGCGCCGGAACGTACCGGAAAGCTGAAGAAGAACATTGTCGTAATGACCCAGCGAGATCGAAACGGCGATATATCGTCAGGCGTTCACGTTCGGGGAACAAACCCACGCACTGGCAATAGCGACAACAAGATGAAATCCAGCAATAGGCGGAATGCTTTCTACTGGCGATTTGTCGAGTTGGGGACTTCAAATATGCCTGCAATTCCGTTCATTCGACCCGCCTATGATGCACGTCAGGACGAGGCAACGAATGCGGCATTTGCCACTGCAAACCGGGCTATTGATGAGGCGCTATCAAAATGACGGAAGCTGACGTTTTTGCACTCATAGGTACGTTGGCCGGTGGGCAGGTTTATCCCTACGTTGCACCGCTCAATGCTGAAGGTCAAACCGCTGTCAGCGCCCCGTGGATAGTCTTCAGCATTGTTAGCGAAAACTTTGGTGATACTTTCTGCGGGCCCGCAGAGGAAACCGATTCCGTTCAGGTCGATGTTTATGCCAAGTCACCAGATGAAGCCCGCGCTATTCGTGAGCTGGTACAGACCGCGCTGGCACCACTGAATTTCACGCAACTCAACCGAACAAACGGATACGAATCAGAAACGGGGCTCTACCGTGCCATGCTGGAAATTCAGAACCAGCAATAACCCATCACCTCACCAATAGCCGCCTACGGGCGGTTTTTTTATGTCCGGAGATCACATGTCGAGTAAATACGAAGTCACAAAGGGTATGACGTTCGCCGTCACCGACGCGCCGGTTTCTGCCGCTGATTTCACTGCACCTGGCTTTCCAGGTGTTGGGATCACCTGGCTGGAAGCCGCATGCGCAACGAAAGAAATCACCTATACCGGTGGCCAGAAAGGCGACATTGATGTCACCACACTGTGCTCAGTCGAACAGGAGCAGACCAACGGCCTCGCAGCACCGGCAGAAATGTCTATCACCCGTAACTGGGTTGGCGATGAAGAAGCACAGGGCGCATTGCAGACGGCATATGAGAATGACGAATTGCGAGCGCTGCGGGTGAAATTTGCGTCAGGCAACGGCTACTACATTCTTGTCGAAGTTCGTCAGAGCTCATGGTCAGCGGCTACGTCTTCCGTCGTCGGCGCGACGTATTCACTGCGCGTACGTGGCAAGCCGATCGCTATCATCCAGGCAACCTCTTAAGCGGCTTAGGCCGCTTTTTTTTACCCTGAATTCCTTCACTTTTAGAGAACCCAACAATGAAGAAACCGGCACTCTCTGCCTCATTACGTGATCTGGCTTTGGCCCCGTCTGGCGCATATCGCACAAAGGAAGTTTCGGTACTGGAATGGGGAGGCATCAAGGTCACGCTGCGCGAACCCTCTGGTCAAGCCTGGGTTGATTTCCGCGCCTTACTTTCTCCTGAACTGCCGGAAGGTACAGAACCGCCAAAACTGACCCCGACTGAAACCTTCATCCGTAACCGTGACGCTGATGTGATCCTGTTTATCGATGTGCTGCTGGATGAGTCCGGCGCAAAAGTGTTTTCACCTGAAGATAGAGAGCAGGTCTCAAAAATTTACGGGCCAGTCCATGTGCGATTGTTGCAACAGGCGCTGGCGTTAGGCCTGAGCCAGGAATCTGCTGAAAAAAAGTAAAAGAGCCGCTGACCTTCTTCCTTTTCTCACTGGCGCTCCGCCTGGGGCGCACCGTTCACGAACTCCGCCAAACCCTTACCGCCAGTGAATTGAAAATGTGGATCGCCTATGACCGGCTTAGTCCAATTGGTGACTGGCGAGGTGATGTTCAGGCTGCGCAGGTCGCGACCGCAACTATCAATGCACAGGGCGGAAAACTCAGCTTAAACGATGTGCTGCTGAAGTGGGGCCAGACGGATGAAGAGAAAGAAATTAGTGATTTTGAAGAATTTTTAGGCGGTCTTTGATACCCGCGCAGGCGGGGTTTATAGGGTGAAATATGGCTACGCTGCGCGAACTTATTATCAAAATTTCAGCGAACTCCAGTTCATTTCAATCTGAAATTTCCCGAGCTTCCCGAATGGGGGCCGATTATTACAAAACGATGGAGCAGGGCGGGAAGAAGGCAGCGGCTGCCACCCGTGAAACACAGCGCGCAATCAGCGATTTGAGCGGTGAACTGGCGTCTGTTAAGTCATCGGCTGCCGGGCTGGCCGGTGCGTTTGCTGGCGCGTTTGCAACTCACCAGCTTATAGAATTTGCCGACACCTGGAACCAGTTGAGCGGTCGGCTGCGTTTGGCTTCCACCTCTACCGACGACTATGCGACTTCTCAACGCACCTTGATGGAAATCAGCCAGCGGACGGGTACTTCGCTTCAGGCAAACAGCAACCTTTACGCACGTATTGCGCAATCAATGCGTTCTGCGGGTTTTGCTTCTGCCGATGTAGCAAAAGTTACTGAGACGGTCGCTACATCTCTCAAATTATCAGGCGCAAGTACCGAAGAGGCCAGCTCCGTTATTACTCAGCTGAGTCAGGCGCTCGCCTCTGGTGTTCTGCGTGGGGAAGAATTCAACTCCATCATGGAAAATGGGGGCGACTGGTAAAACTGCTGGCTGATGGTCTGGGCACCACTGTTGGCGGTCTTCGCAATATGGCGAATAACGGCCAGTTGACCACGGATAAAATTGTTCCGCTGCTGACCAACGTTCAGGTATTGAGAAAAGAGTTTGAAACACTCCCAGCGTCGATCAGCGGTTCTGCGCAGAAAGTGCAAAACGCCTTTCTAGCATGGGTGGGCGGCGCGAATGACGCCGTCGGTGCGTCATCCAGTCTGTCTGGAGTTTTAGACGGTCTGGCGAAAAATATTGATACCGTAGCGAATGTTACCGGCGCGTTGGTCGGGCTGGGTATTGCACGCTACTTCGGAAACATGGTGGGTAGCGTTGCGCAATCGACGGTGGCGGTCATCTCAAACACCGCCGCTGAAGTGGCGCTGGCACAGGCTCAGGTTCGTGGCGCACAAGTCAGCGTAGCCGCTGCCCGGCAGACGGTTTATCGGGCCCAGCAGGCGAGAGCCGCCGCGACGTCCATCGAGGCGCAAATACTTGCGGAGCGGAACTTAGCTGCCGCTCAGACATCACTGAATAGTGCT
This sequence comes from Rahnella sp. PCH160, assembly GCF_047784855.1. Lineage (NCBI taxonomy): Bacteria > Pseudomonadati > Pseudomonadota > Gammaproteobacteria > Enterobacterales > Yersiniaceae > Rahnella > Rahnella sp. PCH160. The sequence goes on along the minus strand of NZ_JBLOGT010000001.1, from coordinate 4,046,626 downwards.
ATCAGTGGCCGTTCTGCGGCGATGAGCCAGCTTAATAACACGGCGTCAGTGATGAACCGTTTGGGCGGCGGTGTTCTCGGCCTGCTCGGTGGATGGCCGGGCGTTATTATTGCGGCCGGAACGGCGATGTATGGCTTGTACCAGCATACACAGCAAGTCCATCAGGAAGCCGTGGGCTTCGCCAATAATCTCGATGAGATAAACGGCAAGCTTCAGACAATGTCAGTACTCGGCCTGAAGGCTACCGCCGGTGACGCACGCTCTTCTCTGTCCGCACAGAAAAGCGACCTCGCAGATCTGGATGTTCAGATTGCCAAAGTGAAAGATAGCCTGAAAGGTCTGGATCAGATCCAGCAGGACTACAACGCGCACCCCACAACAACCTGGTTGAACACGTTCATGGATCAGGCAGACATTACCGCCAAGAACATCGAACTGACTGACAAACTGAACAAACTGGAATACGAACGGGAAAATGCTGCCGCAAAAGTTGCCAGCACTCAGAAGTTGGTCAATGACGCCAGCGATCTGGCAACTAAAAAGGCTATCGAACAGGCAGGCGCTGTCTCCATCCTGAAAGGCGCATATGACCTGCTTAACCGGTCAATGTCAGCGACAGCCGGCGCAACACCGCCGCAATATGCTGGCCCCGTGGTTTCAATGGCAAATGCCACACCACAGCAGTCAACCGCAGTAGAAAAAGCTCGACGTGAAAATGAGTTAGCCAGCCTTTCAGGTCTTGAAAAATTGCACCGACAGTATCAATACGAAGCCGAAGATTTGCAGCTGAATGGAGCGTTATATACAAAATACGTTTATGACAAAGACCAGGCTGCAAAAAAAGACGCCGCAGCGGCGCAGGCGAAAAAGGACGGCACTGCTGCAACCAATGCGCAGAATAAAGCGGAGCGTGAAGCGGCGACAGTTGCTGAGCAGTACAGCCGCAAAATGGCCGATCTGACGGTCGCGATCGAGGTTCAAAAAGTCAGGGCTACGGAAGGTGAAAAAGCTTCTGAGCTTTACGCAGCGTCGCATCAGGCCGGTACCAAATGGACGGATGAGCAGCGCAAAGCAATTCAGGCTTCCTCTGCTGAGTTGGCTAAGTGGAATCAGCGTGCAGACGAAACTGTCAGAAAGCAACGCGAACAGGCTGATGCGCTGAAAGATTTAACGGACGCTGCCCGGAAATACCGGGATGAAACAACGCTGACGACGGAAACAGCCGGACTGAGTGACCGGCAGCGTACGCGGCTTGATGAAACCCAACAGGTTAACAGGGTGTTCTCTAAAACCGACCAGGGTGCACAGGCCATTGCTGCGCGTGATGCCGCTCTGACTGAACTGGATAAGAAATATAAAGCCACTGCGGCGGCAGAAGCTGACTGGATGTCAGGCGCGTCGAAGGGATACAGCAACTGGCTTGAAGAAATCAGCAATGTTTCAGGTACGGTTTCTGACGGCGTAAAAACCACGATGGACAGCGCCTTCACGAACGTCACTTCAATGCTGGAAGGCAACAAAGTGAGCTGGAAATCATGGGGTGTATCGGTTCTGCAAATTATCGAAAAAGTGGCCTTGCAGATGGCGGTCGTCAGCGCGATGGGTGGCGGTTCTTCGTCATCATCCGGTTTATTCGGTTCTCTGATCGGTGGCGTGGCGAGTTATTTCGGTGGCTCTGCTGCATCTGGCGCGGCGTCGTCCAGTTCTTTCTCTTCTGGTGCGTACAGCAATCTTAGCTTTAACGCCAAAGGCGGCGTCTATGATTCACCGTCCCTGAATTCATTCAGCGGTGGCGTTTATAACTCGCCAACCATGTTTGCATTTGCGCAGGGGGCCGGTGTGTTTGGAGAGGCTGGGCCGGAAGCCATTATGCCACTTACCCGGGCGGCTGACGGGTCGCTGGGCGTGAGAGCTGTGGGTGGGAGTAATTCCTCTGGTAGTTCCGGCGGCGCACCGCAGGTTTACATCACGATCGACGGCAATGGAAATTCCAGTTCGCAGTCCTCTGATGGCTGGGAGCAGTTCGGCACGCAAATTGCCAATTATGTAAACCAGCTTTATCAGCAGAACAAAATGAAGGATTTGCGCCCTGGTGGAGATATCTGGAACGCAATGAAAAGCAGGTGATAAATGGCTATTCAAACATTTACATGGTGTCCGCGAATAAACGCGGAAGCGGATACCACACTCCGCGTTCGGAAAGCACAGTTTGGCGATGGGTACACTCAGGTTGCAGGTGATGGGCTAAATGCCAAAAGTCAGGAGTGGACGCTAAGTTTCACCGGCAACGAGCCTTACATTTCAACAATCAAAAATTTCCTCGATTCACACGGCGGCACAAAAGCATTTCTGTGGACGCCACCGCTTGAACCCATTGGATTATTCCGCTGCGAAAAATATAAACCGACCGCGCTCGGGAATGGGAAATATAACCTTGATGTGACTTTCTTGCAGGCGTTTAAACCATGATAAACAGTGATTATCAGAAATTGGAACCGGGCGACCCTGTCCGGATTTTTGAAGTGGATGGCACTGCTTTTGGCACGGGCGATGTGCTTCGGTTTCACAATTACAATCTTGCGCACACCGAGGCTGAAATCGTGGCAGCCGGTGGTGATGAATCAAAGCTGCCGGCGAAATCCATCTGGTGGCAGGGTAACGAATATTCAGCATGGCCGGTTCAGATCGAGGGGATCGAGGCGTCCACCAGCGGCAGCAGCGCGCAGCCGAAACTGACCGTGGCAAACCTTGACGGCTCGATCACCGCGTTGTGCCTGGCATATGACGACATGCTTCAGGCCGTGGTGACTATTCACGACACGCTGGCGCAGTACCTTGATGCCCGGAACTTCGCGGGTGGGAATACGACCGCTGACGCGACGCAGGAAAAGTTGCAGGTTTTCTACATCGACAGCAAGAGCATGGAAACCAACATCTCTGTTGAGTTCACGCTGAGCAGCCCGATGGATTTACAGGGATTGATGATCCCGACGCGGCAGCTCCATTCTCTTTGCACCTGGTGCATACGTGGCAAGTACCGGTCAGGGGATGGCTGTGATTATGCCGGTACCAACTATTTCGATAAGCACGGCAACCCGGTTGATGATCCCTCTCTCGATGTCTGCAACGGCACGCTGAATACAGGCTGCAAACTCCGCTTCGGAGCAAACAACGAATTGCCGTTCGGCGGCTTCCCGGGCACTTCACTGATTAAGAGCTGATTATGCGTGATAAAACCCAGCAGGCTATTTTCGAACATGCCCGGCAGTGTTATCCGCACGAATGCTGTGGCGTGGTGGCGCAGAAAAGTCGGGTTGAACGCTATTTCCCCTGTGCCAATCTGGCTGCCAATCCAACGGAAGACTTTCACCTTGACCCCGCTGGTTATGCAGACGCTGAGGACTGGGGAACGGTGATTTCCATCGTTCACAGCCATCCGGATGCGACGACACAGCCGAGCGAACTGGATAAAGCACAGTGCGACGCAACAGAATTACCCTGGCACATTGTGAGCTGGCCGGAGGGGGATTTTCGAACTATCCAGCCACGGGGCGAATTGCCATTACTCGAGCGACCGTTTGTACTCGGGCACACCGATTGCTGGGGGCTGGTGATGAGCTATTACCGGCAGACGCACGGTATTGAGCTGACCGATTACCGGGTTGACTATCCGTGGTGGGAAGATGAACACCCGGATAACTTTTATCAAGACTGCTGGTATGAATGCGGGTTCCGTGAATTCAGTGGTCCTGCAATGCCCGGCGATATGGTGATCATGCAGGTTCAGTCCAAAAAGTGGAATCACGCCGGGATCCTGCTCGATGGCAACATGCTCCTGCACCACCTGTACGGCATGCTCAGTAACCGGGTTCCTTACGGTGGGTACTGGCAGGAACGGACCATGAAAATTGTCAGACACAAAGATCTGATGCCAGTGGAGATAACATGCAAGAATTAATGACACAAATCGAACTTGGTGGAACCCTGGGTAAAACATTCGGGAAAACTCATCATCGGCTCGTTAGAACTAAAGCTGAAGCGGTGAATGCTCTGTGTAAGACGATCAACAATTTTGAAAGGTTCCTCAATACCAGTAAGTTGCGCGGCCTTACTTACGCAGTATTTGTTGGGAAAAAAAATATTGGTGTCGACGATTTAGGTTATCCGGTGAATCAGGAGGTTATCAAAATAGTCCCTGTGGTTATCGGTAGTAAGCGCGCTGGTATGCTTCAAACTATCGTTGGTGCCGTACTGGTCGTTGTCGGTGCAATAGGCGCGTTTACTCCGTTTGGACAGGCATTCGGTGGTGCGGCGTGGGGCCCCGCGATGATGAAAATCGGTGCTGCAATGGCCCTTGGAGGTGTCATTCAGATGATCTCCCCTCAAACCGCCGGGCTAGCCAGCAAACAGGATGCCGATAACCAGGCTTCCTATGCCTTCGGCGGCGTTACGAATACGGCCGCACAGGGGTATCCAGTACCCATTCTATACGGCAAGCGCCGGATCGGTGGCGCGATTATTTCCGCCGGGATTTATGTCGAAGACCAACAATAGCTATTTTTTCATTATTTACTCAAGAACGAACTGAGTGAATTGCTTAGCAAAATCTACAAGGCCAAAGCCATTTAACTCCAGAATAATATTTTCTCGTTGGTCTAATGGCATTTTGGCAATAAGCAGGCCAATAACCATCTTTAACTGCACCACTTCTTTTTCTACATCTTTTAGATCTTCGAATTTACAGTTGAGATGAATGTTTCTATTAACAAGCGGCATTTTATCCTCACTAAGTATTTTCTGGTCAGTACGTTGGGCACGCGCTGAGCATGTGATTTCTCAAACATAACATAGCCTCATCAGCAAATTCGCAACATCCTGATATTCGATCAGTCCTTCAACTCCAGCCGCCTCAGTGCGGCTTTTTTTATGGGCGCAATATGGCAACAGCTACCAAAATAAAAGGCCGCAAAGGCGGCAGTTCTTCATCCCGCACGCCTGTAGAACAACCAGATGACCTTCAGTCTATCGCAAAAGCGAAACTGCTTATTGCTCTGGGGGAGGGGGAATTCGGCGGTGGCCTGACAGGCCAATCCATTTTTCTGGACGGAACGCCGCTTCTGAATAGTGACGGGTCGAGCAATTTCAGCGGGGTGGCGTGGGAGTTCCGCGCTGGAACGCAGGCACAATCCTACATTCAGGGTTTGCCGGGCACTGAAAACGAAATAAGCGTCGGCACTGAGGTCAAAAGTGCCGTCGCCTGGACGCATACTTTCACCAATACCCAACTTTCAGCCATTCGCCTGCGCCTGAAATGGCCGTCACTCTTCAAACAAGAGGACGACGGGGATCTGGTTGGGTACTCGATCAATTACACCATTGAAATGCAAACAGACGGCGGCGCGTTTCAGACTGTCGTTAATACGGCGGTTACCGGTAAAACCACATCAGGATATGAGCGCAGCCACCGTATTGATTTACCACAGGCCGGGTCAACGTGGACGATCCGCCTGCGTAAAATCACCACTGATGCCAACAGCGCCAAAATTGGCGACGCAATGACGATCCAGAGTTACACCGAAGTTATTGATGCAAAATTGCGGTATCCAAATACCGCGCTGCTATACATCGAATTTGATTCCAGCCAGTTCAACGGATCTATCCCACAGATTTCATGCGAACCGCAGGGACGCGTCATTCGCGTGCCTGATAACTACGACCCGATAACGCGCACCTACAGCGGGACATGGACCGGCGCTTTTAAATGGGCATGGTCAGATAACCCTGCATGGATTTTCTATGATGTTGTGGTGACGGATCGCTTTGGTCTGGGTAACCGGCTTACCGCGGCTAACATCGATAAATGGGAGTTGTATCAGGTCTCGCAGTATTGCGACCAGATGGTTCCTGACGGCAAGGGCGGCAGCGGCACAGAACCGCGTTATGTTTGCAATGTATACGTGCAAAGCCGGAATGATGCCTATACGGTTCTGCGGGATTTCGCGGCCATCTTTCGTGGCATGACATATTGGGGCGGCAATCAGATTGTTGCCCTGGCGGACATGCCGCGCGATATCGATTACAGCTACACCCGTGCGAACGTCATCGATGGTCAGTTCAGTTACTCCAGCAGCACCACCAAAACCCGATACACGACGGCTCTGGTGTCATGGTCTGATCCGGACAATGCCTACGCTGACGCGATGGAACCCGTCTTTGAACAGGACCTGGTCACCCGCTACGGCTTCAACCAGTTAGAGCTGACGGCAATCGGCTGCACCCGTCAGTCAGAGGCGAACAGGAAAGGGCGCTGGGGTATTATGACCAATAACAAAGACCGGGTGATTACCTTCTCGGTCGGTCTGGATGGCATGATCCCGCAGCCGGGTTACATCATTGCTGTTGCTGACGAAATGCTGTCAGGTAAAGTGACGGGCGGCCGCATTAGCTCAGTGAACGGCAGGGCTATTACGCTGGACCGCGTGCCGGATGCTGTAGCCGGTGGCCGGCTGATTTTAAACCTTCCTTCTGGCGCCGCACAGACACGCACGATCCAGTCAGCCTCCGGGAAGGTCGTCACCGTGACCGCCGCCTATGGCGAAACGCCAGAGGCTGAAAGCGTCTGGGTTGTTGAATCTGACGAGCTGTATGCGCAGCAATACCGCGTGCTCAGCGTCGCTGACAACAATGACAACACGTTCACCATTTCTGCGGCGTATCACGATCCGGATAAATACGCGCGCATTGATACCGGCGCGATTATCGACGAACGTCCGATCAGTGTTATCCCGCCGGGCAGCCAGTCGGCACCGGCCAACATTCAGATCGGGTCCTTTTCCGTGGTCAACCAGGGGATCAGCGTTCAAACCATGCGGGCCACGTGGGACACGACGGCGAACGCAATCGCTTATGAGGCGCAGTGGCGTCGGAATGATGGCAACTGGGTAAATGTGCCGCGCAGCTCTACCACGTCTTTTGAAGTGCCCGGCATTTACGCTGGCCGCTACCTTGTGCGCGTGCGGGCTATCAATGCGGCGGAGATATCCAGCGGCTGGGGATACTCGGAAGAAATCACCCTGACAGGGAAAGAGGGGAATCCGCCGAAGCCAGTTGGCTTTGCGGCCACCGACAATGTGGTATTTGGTATTGAGCTTAATTGGGGATTTCCGGAAAATACTGGCGACACCCTGAAAACTGAGATTCAGTACAGCACAACCCCGGCGGGTGATGACCCGATGCTGCTCTCCGATGTGCCCTATCCTCAGCGTAAGTACCAACAACTGGGGCTGCGTGCAGGTCAAACATTCTGGTACCGCGCACAGTTGGTCGATAAAACGGGTAATGAATCTGGTTACACCGATTGGGTCATGGGGCAAGCATCAACGGATGCTGAAGCTATTCTGTCTTACCTAACCGGAAAAATTAACGAGACCCAACTGGCTCAGGACTTGCTGACCAAAATCAACAACGCAATCACCGAAGAGGAGTTGGCAGATATCCGAGGTGATATTGGCGAAACGAAAGGGCGTCTTGGCTCAATTGCAGAAGGTGTTCTTAACAACGTCATTGCCATCAGGGATAACGATGAGCTGATTCACCAACTATCGGCCCAAACTGGTCAGAATGTGGCAACTATCTTCCAGAAGTTGCAGGTACTTACGACGGCTGACAGCGCGTTTGCTCAGCAACTGGATGTTATTGGCGTGCAAATGGCGGGTAATACAGCCGCTATCACCACTGAGCAGACGGCTCGGGCGGAGGCAGACGACGCTTTGTCCTCACGCATCACGCTGCTGAATGCCTCCGTCGGTGATAACAGAGCAGCTATTCTGGCAGAGCAAACCGCCAGGGCGGATGGTGATTCAGCCAACGCTCAAGCGATCACAGACCTCTCGACAACCGTTGGGCAAAACACTGCCCAGATCACCAATCTCAGCGAAGTGGTTAGCGATATCAGCGGTTCGGTGGCCACGCAGTTGGAAGGCGTGAATGCGTCAAATCACAACAATGCCGAGGCCAATCTTTTCCAGGCTGTCTCTGAGGTATTGGCGGACGCCAGCGTTACTTCTCTCACTAAGGTCGTTGCGAATAATGATATCGCCTCTGCACAGAAAATTGAGACGCTGACGGCGCAGGTCAATGACACGAAAGCACAGGTTCAAACCACCGCGTCTGCGGTTACCACTCTTTCCGGGAAGGTCACCGCAAGCTACAACATCAAGGTTGGGGTGACTTCGGGGGGGCTTATTACGGAGCAGGGATGGCTATTGGTCTTAGTAATGAAACAGGAGCCGTGCAGTCACAGGTACTCTTTACCGCAGACCGTTTCGCGATTCTCCCTGGCTCAACGGGAAGCGCGAGCAGCGCGGTGGCGCCATTTATTGTGGATGGTGGACAGGTGATCATGAACTCGGCGGTGATAAAAGACGGATTTATCACTAATGCCATGATTGGTGCTTTCGTTCAGTCGAATAACTACGATGGCTCAACGCAGGGGTGGCAGTTGAATAAGTCTGGTACGTTCATCAACCTCGGAAATGCCGGAGGTGCTGGTGCGATGAAGCAGACGAATACAACAATCAGTGCCAAAGATGATAACAGTGTTCTTCGCGTTCAGGTTGGCCTGATAACCGGAGTTTGGTGATGGCTAACTGGGGGATTCAGACGTGGGACGCAAGCGGGAACCCGAACAACACCGGTATTGTACCGGTGCTTGTTGTGGGAACCGTATATTTAAGTGCCGGACAAGTTTCCGGCACTTATTCATATACAGTGCCATCTGGGTTTAAAGTTGCGGCCATTCAGTCGCCGATTACGGGAGATGCGTATTCCGGATCACGCCGAAAAATAACTGGTGCTGGAGGTACCATCTCAATTAGTGATGCTTCTGGTGATTATTCCGCCGGGACTTACACTGCTGAGGAGTGCTGGATGGTCATTTATTTGGTGAAAGTATAATGGCAACGTGGGGCGCATTATTCACTGATCAGTACGGAAACCCCTGGATTACACCAGACACTACTCCCATGTGTCTGGTACAGAAGGTTGTTTTAACACCTTCAACGGGGGAAACATACAATTTACCGGTCAATTCATCCTCACCGTTTATTATCGCTTGCCATGCGACTGTAAATAACGTCATTTTTTTTATAAACAAAGTGGGTTCCACTTATACGTTGAGCTACCAGGTGGCGGGAATTGGCGGAAGTCCTGGGGCCGTGACAATTTATATTTTCGGATATGTCATCCCTCAGCCGTTACCGAAATGGGGGGTAGCAATTTGGAACGCCGCAGGGCAATGCATATTGACGAACGAAACGAAAGTGATGAATCCACCAGTGGGGTACGGGACTATTGGCTCCACAACTGATATTGGTTATCTCGTTGATAAGACTGTTTCTGGTAAATGGGCAGTTCTGCCGAGAGTGATGGGCATTGTGACCGGCGTCTATTCAGGCTCTCAGGCTCGCCCGTATTCATCACCCATTGACACGCTCGCTTATTATGATGGCAACTCAACGCGGTTGTCTGCTGGTACCCGTGTTGCACCTGGTGGCTCAATAATAAACGTGGGGTACGCAAATTCACGTGACCAGATATTCGCAATTGAAGTTTCTCGTTATTAATCAATCAGTAAAGCGAACGATCGTTTAAAACGATCAATATTAAATAATTGATCTGTATAACCAATTATCCGTAAGCAATTTTCATTGTTAATGTCCACGCATCTACGTTAACAGGGACATAAACATGAGAAATATTTTGATGGTTCTTGCCATTGTTCTGTCGGCTTCCGGCTGTGCCGGCGTGCTTGAAAAGCAGGCACCCGTCTGTTCTGGCACCGCGCTGATCGCAGGGCAGGAAACCACTGTACAGATTTATGGCGTGCGCAAGGTTGCAAATCAAACCCAGTATAAAGCGGGTGACCCCTTCGGCTGGCGCTGGGTCAGCAAGACAAACTTCAGCCGCACAACGTGCGATAAATAACCCCACCAATTCATATAAACCCGCTCCGGCGGGTTTTTTTATGCCCGGAGAAAATTAATGGGACTTTATAAAGCAGGAACTATTGCAATCACAACCGCAGGCGCGGCTACAGGCACAGGTACCTCCTGGACAACTGCAGGGAATGGAATTCGCACCGGTCAAACCATCCTGCTCAACACCAACCCAGCGCAGCAGGTTACCATTCAGGCAATTAACGGCGCGACCAGCCTTACGGTCACGCCTGTGCCTGCTGCGGCTATTCCTGCCGGGACTACTTACGCTATCCTGACCACTGATGCTTTGTCGGTTGATGGTCTTGCCTCGCAAGTCTCAGAGGCAATCACTTACTTTAAAAACTCACTGGGTGGACGTGCTGCCTCAGGCGCTAATGGAGACATCACATCCCTGACCGGTCTTACAACTGCATTAAGCATCGCGCAGGGTGGTACCGGTGCAACAACTGCAGCGGCAGCTCGCACTGCGTTGGGGGCAGCAGCCACAGGTAGTAACACCTTTACTGGTACACAAACAATGCCAGCAATAGAGATATCTGGAGTAACGAATCCCTTTATTGATTTCCATTATTCTAATGACGCAAGTGACTACACTTCCCGAATAATCATGAACGACGCTAACGCACTTACAGTAATGGGCAAGCCCCTCGATGGCGCTAATAGCTTCCGATGCCGCAGGGGGATCGGGGGCGCGACTTTAAACACAAACCCATTCAATTTTTATTGGAACGACGCCAATCTCGAAGCCTGGATACAGACGACTCAAGTCGGAAACGTCACGCTGGCCGCCGTATCTGATAAGGCTTTAAAAAGTGATATCGCTTATATGGACGAAAATCATGATATGAGCGGTGTGGCATTAGCAGAGGTTCTGCAATGGAGAACGGCGACATTCAAATATAAAGCGCGTGGGGTGCTGGAGGAGTCTGATACTCAGCTTGGCTTTATTGCGAACGATTTAGTTCTGGTTTCGCCAGAATGCGTTAAAGGGAAGGGACTGAAGGATGGATGGGATGAAAACAATCCGGAAGATGCCTACTACCTTAATGAGATCGCGTTGATTGCGAAACTGACCGACGCTTTGCAAACTCAACAAAAGCAAATTGAAGCGCTACAGCGTGATGTAATGATCCTGACGCAACCACAAGAACAGGCATCATAACTTTCTTCCCTTGCTGATCATCAATGATGCGACGACGGATGAATTTGATGACATTCCGTGCATTTAAAAGTACGGGTAGGTAGTGTGCTAATCTTTGGGAAAAACTACCTGAGGTTAATATGCAATCAGAAGAAGAAAATCAATTAGTCAGAAGAGAAATTGGCGAAGCAGTATTGGCTGTGCTCGGGCAGGGTAAGATCGTGAGTGTCGAGAACATAATTACTTATCTCGAAAGGCAGCATCAAGAAGTTACCCATCTTCAATACAAGAACAGATATCGGCATGCAATAGGCTTACTCATAAAGAACTCATAAAAAAAGCCCGCTAGGACAGCGGGCGAAGTATCAAAGATATCAACATTACTTAGTTTGGAAGGTAGTCAGACCATCCACTGTTAATCTTAGTTTATGATAGGGCAAAAGCTATTTTTTAAGCAAAGAATACCCCATCTAAACGGTGGGGTATTCAAGGATAAGTAAATTTATGATCTTGGCAGACTCGCAGCTATTGCGTCAGCTAATGATAGGTTAGACGTTATTGGGCACTACTTGTTAATTTTTCTAAAGTAAAAATCCTAAGGCTAATTTTCAGTTACTCTGACGATGTGTTTTTGCAGATCGTCGAGAGGTTCTCATGGATAATTCAAATCCAGTTTTTGAGGAAGCGTGCAGGCTAATTGGGGAGTGCTGCGTGATGTTTGCGCAGAATGGGGAAGAAATCAGCCGAAAACGGGTAGCATTGAGGCTTGAGCGAGTTCAAGAATCGGCGATAACGATAACTGGTAAGCCGAATGATGCATTGTGTAAGGCGATAGACAAACTTAAGGGAATGTAAATTACAGGCACAAAAAACCCGGCTCGGTGGCCGGGTTAAAGAGTTAAATCCAGAGTTTACTTGTTGTTTCTTTAGCTTGTTGGGCGGCTTCTTTAACTTGTATTTCAAGTTCTTTTACATGTCGGAATTGCTCAACAATTTTATTTTGCACTTCTATTGGGGGAATTGGAATATCAATGTTAAGGAACATTTCATCAGGTATTACTCTACGCCTTTCAACACTCCCTTGCATTTTACTCTTATAGACTTTTCTCATTGAATCTGAACGGAGAATGAAATCTAAAAAGTTAATATTAATCTCTACACCTGATTTTATTTTCCATATTTTATATGCAGGGCTTACTGCGGCAACGTCATGAATTTTTTGAAATCCAAGAACGCCTTCATCGATCGGAAAACCAACAACTAGTTCATTTCTAAATACTTTCTTGTAACCTGAAATATCCTGGCTAGCAATTCTTTTTTTGAATTTTTCAGACTGGTTCACAAGACCATTTTCCATTGTAATGCTCATGATTGGGGGTAATTCACTCCCGACCTTGCCTTTGCCAGATGCCTCGATTATTTGTTTAAGCTTTAATGTGGGATAGTTTGATTTTACTCCACTATCAGCATATTGAGAGTAGTTAAAAATATAATCATTAATTATGATATTTTCATGCTCTACAGTTGTAAAGCCTAAATCGTTAATTATCTCATCGACATTCTTCTTGCCAAAGTCAACATAATCAATGATTTTGAGATCGTTTTCCAAAGTTTTCCTACGGTGATTGTCAAGACTAAATCCATCATTTTCAACGTTAAAATAATACGTTTTATTATCCTGCTTTGGTTTGTCATGACAATTTACGAAGTATAGTATATCCGTTTTAACTTTTGCGTATGGCAAGAAAACTTCTTTTGGTAAAGATATGACACTTTTCAATGTGGCATTCTGAAATAGGTATTTACGCACAGCTTTGAGATTTTCTCTAAATAGAAAACCTTCAGGAACAACAAGCGCCATTCGGCCACCTTTTTTTACTGCTTTGAAACAATGCAGTACACAAACACCATCTCCGCTGTTTTTTGCTAATTTATTCTCATATAAATGCGAAAAGATAGTCTTTTGCGAGAATGGCATGTTAGTAATGACAACGTCATACTCATTAATAATTGGATTAGCAAGGGAGTCCATTTTTTCAACTCCGCTATGTCCATCACCATGAAGGATCATGTTCATTTTTGCCAATCTGGCATTAGATGTTATTTCTCTGCCAAATACAGTATTTTGCTTTAATATTTTTTTATCTGCATCATTGTCAATAATAGTGTTGCTTTTCACATGATTAAATGATTCAGTAAGAAAGCCACCAGTACCGCAAAATGGGTCGTAAACCGTTTCTTTGAACTTTGGGTTGACAAGATTTACGATAGTTTTTGTAATGTGACGAGGTGTGAAGTATTCACCAAGATCATTACTTGTTGCTGTGGCTTGCTGTAAGAAATATTCGAATGCATCACCCTTTATGTCAGAATCAATTGTAGATAGCTTCAATTTATCTAAACGATTTATTATATCCTTGAGTGTCTCAGGTTTTTTAATCTGAAGGTTAGAAAAAACAGAAGCGCCGTATTTTTTTTCTATTTCTTTCAAAACACCATTTACAGTGCCAATGAGTAAGTCATTATGACTATTTTTGATAGAATTCCAGATCCCAAGATCCCTATTTTCAGCGTATAGTTTCAAGAATAATATATTTGCGAATTCAGATAGTCTCTCGATTCCCGCTCTTAAACCTTCACCTCTAAGAGTATTATTAAGGTTTTTAAATATGTTTATTAATTCATGGCGAGAAACCAAAACTTCTTTTGGTGTGATGTAAATCTCATTGGAGTTTTGGTTAATAAACTCAATTGCGTCTCTTTGTCTTACAAGTTCGTTTACTTCTTGTTCATCAATAAACAAAGGCTTATTTGTATATAAATGACGAGTTTCACAGTAGCTATTATTCATAGCAAAGACTAATGGAGCATCAAGTATCTCTGCGTAATCCATAGCTTGATCAAGTGCCTTATCAAGGTTTTGACCGCCTGATTTCGCCTCGATTATTGCGATAGGTTTACGAGAAATATTATCAATTAGTACGTAATCAGGTCTTTTTTTTGTTTTTTTTAACAATGGATTATCTATGATTCGTAAAATATCGGACTCAAAGAAGACATTTTTCGACGGATTACCAATGTCAAGAATCCATCCTCTGTTGGTTAAGTTACTATCAATAATGAAGCGCGTATCTTGTTCAATAACTGACATTTTTCCAGCCTGATAATTATGTTAAATTTTGAGTACTCATATGAGTCTCAGTCCACATGTATCTAACTTACCAAATCAGCGAGGAAGCTGCAAATTTTACATTTCTCCATTATTTATAAATTTCAATCGGTTAAGTAATATTTTCTTTCGGAAATGGCTAAGTTAATGGGAGCAAAACCATAAGGCACTGTAATTTCGATTAAATGATTATGCTATCCTGATAAAAAAAATGGCTATTCGGCTATTCACTTGTTCTCACATCTATCCACGAGGCCTCTGACCAGCTGCTGTCATGACAGAAGAAATATAATTTTGGGCGATTTTGTTGTTAAGAGAGGTATCAGTACTTCACTGATCCGGCTGAAACCAGTCATCCGCGCTTTCCCACGTTTCCTGAAGCATCACATCAATCACTTCTCTATCGTGAGTCGATCCGCCCAATACCGACATCCCATCATTGCCAGCCCGGCGAACGCTGAACGTTGCATCTGGGTAACTCCTTTCGAGCCTCTTCTGAAACTCCGCTCTAAATGCTTCGACTGCACTGGCGGCCAACTGCTTGGTTTTATCGATAGTCACTTCTACACGCATAAATCCCCCTTATTCCACACTGAGCCAGTTACCGGCATCATCGAACATCTCTTCAACTATTCCGGCCAGAATCGCTTTCTGCGCTTTGCTGGCGTCCGTGTTGATGCTGCTGAGTGTCACCATTGGTTTAACCTTCACGTCAGCATCAGGGAAGGTGCCATGAACCCGTTTGGTCAGTTCTGCCAGGATCAGCGCATTGGCGTTCGGCACGCCAGCCATATTTCTTTTGTCGAAAATCAGCTCAACAAACATAAATCACCTCAATCTAAAAAAGTGGAACTGGTACCGGCATCTTCGATACCGGCCTCGATGTACTGGACCCGTTTCTGCAATTCAGAGATAAGTGCTTTTGCTTCTTTGAGGCGGATCATCACTTGCTGATCTGGATAAGTTTCAGCCTTGAAATCTGCAATGCCTGACAACGTATCCACGAAAGAGGATTTGAGAAGTACAAACTCACCGAAGGCGCTATGTGCTGTTTGAAAGTCAGCCAGCAAACGCATGCCACCGAACTCGTCTTGGTTTTTCATGTGATGATCGCTCATGCAAATATACTGTGTATAAATACAGTATATCTACATGAGGAAACGGTCAAAGAATTATGCGGGGTTTACAAACGCACTGTGTACATGAATGTGTGCTTTAACGGTGTTTTTTGATTATTAACATTAATAACTACATGATTTATAAATGATATTTAAAAATTAAGAATCACCTATCGAAGGGCATACCATTCCTTATGTTTCAATGGATTCATCAGAGCACCGAGAATATCCGAAAGCACGTTGACGACAATCACCAGCGAGCCGACCACCATCACACCGGCGGAAATCGCGGCGTAATCTTGCTGGCGAATGGCGTTTATCAGCCAGCGGCCAATGCCCGGCCAGTTAAAGACCACTTCTGTAATCATCGCCAGCGTGAGCATGGTAGAAAATTGCAGGCCCAGTTTGGGAATAATGGGCGGCAGTGCATTGCGTAAAACATGGCGGCGGATAATGGTAAAGCGTGACAACCCGCGCGTGGCGGCGGCTTTCACGTAGTTTTTTGCCAGCACGTCGTCAGTCGAAATACGCATCAGGCGGATCACTTCAGTCGTCGGCGCAACAGCCAGTGCAGCTATCGGCAAAATCATGTGGCGGATGGCGCTGATGATCATTTCGTGGCGATATGGCGAATGTGATAGCCAGGCATCCACCAGCGTCAGACCGGTCACGGTTTTCAGTTGATACAATAAATCAAGACGGCCGGAAACCGGTAGCCAGCCGAGCTGTAGTGAGAAGAACAGCATCAGCAGAACGGCCAGCCAGAAAACAGGGATGGAGAAACCGAGAAGCGCCAGGCTGCTGATGGCTACATCGGGCCATTTCCCGCGCATTACGCCCGCCAGAATCCCCAGAGGGATCCCAACGAACAGTGCCAGCGCGAAGGCCAGAACGCACAGTTCCATCGTGGCCGGGAACACCGCTTTCAGCTGATAAGTAATGCTTTCGCCGTTGATGCTGGAGACGCCAAAATCAAACTGGCACAGCCCCATAAAATAGAAGCGATAGGCGTCCCACAAAGACGCACCGTGCAACGGCGCATTCGGCGTGAAATAGCTCAGGCTGAACGCTACCAGACTAAGGAAAAACAGCGTGACCAGCAGCAATAAAATGCGGCGTAACGAGAAGATAATCATGGTGCTTTCCTTCCTTCGTCATCACGGAAGACGCCTGCGAATGAAGAGTTACCGAACGGACTCAGGACCAGCCCTTTGATGTCGTAACGGTAAGCCTGAAGACGCAGAGAGGAAGCCAGCGGCAGCACCGGTAATTCCTGTTCGAGGATTTTTTGCGCCTGCTGATAAAACTCAATGCGCTGCGAAAGTTGCTGTGACAACAGGCCCTGACGCAGTAATTCATCAAACGCCGGATCACACCAGTGAGCATAGTTGGTCTGCGAATGAATCGCTGCACAACTGAGCATCGGGCGGAAGAAACTGTCCGGGTCATTACTGTCCGTCGACCAGCCGGTCAGCGTCAGGTCGTGATTCATTTCCATCAGCTTGGCTTCCTGGAAACGGCCTTCAACCGGCACAATCGTCACTTTAATCCCCACCTGTGCTAAATCCGCCTGTATAAGCTCGGCGGTTTTCAGCGGGCTCGGGTTAAACGACTGCGACGCCGTGGGTACCCACAGATGCAGGTTCAGTTTGTCCTGCCCGAGATCTTTGAGGATTTTTCTGGCTTTGGCCGGATTGTATTCCGTTACCTGCGCATTACTGTCATACGCCCACGAAGCGCGCGGCAAAATTGACGCCGCCGTTTCTGCCGTGCCGTAATAAATCGACTGCATCAGACGCTGGTTATTAATAGAAAGCGCAACCGCCTGACGGATACGCGGATCGTTGAGCGGCGCTTTATTGGTATTAAACGCCAGATAGGCGACGTTCATGCCCGGACGCAGCGAAAGGCGAAGACGCGGATCTTCGCGCAGAATCGACAGCTGGCTGGCCGCCGGATACGCCAGGACATCGCATTCGCCGGTGAGTAATTTGGACAAACGTCCGGTACCGCCGACGCCCATGTCGATCACAATCTGCGCCATGCGCGGTGTACCTTTCCAGTATTGCCCGTTGCGTTCAAGACGCACGTACTGGCCGGCGCGGTACTCGCCCAACTGGAACGGACCGGTGCCAACAGGCTGGCGGTCTATTTCTTCTTCATTACCTGACTTCGTCAGATTGGCCGCGTATTCAGCGGAAAGTACCGGTGCGTAGTGGGTCGCCAGATGCCAGAGGAAAGAGGCATCAGGATTATTCAGTCGAAATTCGACCGTATAGTCATCGAGCTTTTTAATGCTTTTGACGGCTTTGGCAAATTGCAGGCTGTCGAAATACGGGTACTCTTCGCCGTTAACGCCGTGGAAATGGTTATTGGGATCAATGATGCGCTGGAAGCTGAACACCACGTCATCGGCGTTCATTTTACGTGTGGGCGCAAACCCGCTGGTTTTCTGAAAAGGCACGTCTTTGCGCAGATGGAAACGGTAGGTCGCACCGTCGTCGAGCACTTCCCAGCTTTGCGCCAGTTCAGGGATCAGCCGATAGGTATACGGGTCAACGTCCAGCAACCGGTCGTACAGTTGTGCGGCGAGCGTATCGATAATCAGCCCGCTGCTGGCCTTTTGCGGATTGAAGGTATTGACCATTCCGTTGACGCAATAGACAAAGCCGCTCTGGCGGATATCTTTATCCGTTGCGCTGGCAACCGTCGGGCTGGCGTGTGTTGGAGCAGTCTCAGCAAAAACTGCTGTGGACAAACTGCTCAGTAAAAGCATCCACAAAGTTAGACGACGCATAAAGGCTTCAAAGTTAAGGTGCAATGCCTTAAGTGTACCGTACTCTGCGAGGTACCCCAATCCATTGCACAAAACAGGGTGAAATCCTGCGGCCCTTCGCGCAGATTTTATTCGTTCCTTCAGAAAACCCTTGAAATTACGCCGACATTGATATGTTATATTATAACAATAGTTGCAGGCGAAGTATTTTGCCTGCGCGGTCTTCTGATTCGAGGTTAACGATGTCTTTACTGCCCGTCACCGTGCTTTCCGGCTTCCTGGGCGCGGGGAAAACGACCGTGCTGAACCATATTCTGAATAACCGTCAGGGTATGCGCGTCGCGGTGATCGTCAATGATATGAGTGAAGTGAATATTGATGCGGCGCTGGTCTCCAACGAAATCACGCTCGACCGCCAGCAGGAAAAACTGGTGGAAATGAGCAACGGTTGCATCTGCTGCACACTGCGGGAAGATTTACTGATTTCCGTGCGTGAACTGGCGCAGGCGGGGCGGTTTGATTATCTGCTGATTGAATCGAGCGGGATTTCAGAGCCGCTGCCGGTGGCGGAAACCTTTACGTTTGAAGATGAAAACGGGGAAAGCCTTTCGCAGTTTGCGCGGCTCGATACGCTGGTCACCGTTGTGGATGGTGTCAATTTCATGCAGCAATATCAGGAAGCCCGCAGCGTACAGGAAGCGGGTGAAAATCTGGGCGAGGACGATGCGCGCAGCGTGACCGATCTCCTGATCGACCAGATCGAATTTTGTAACGTGCTGCTGGTGAGTAAAACGGATTTGCTCGACAGCCAGCAACAGCGGGAGGTTATCGCATTACTCAAAAGCCTGAACCCGGAAGCGCATATCATTCCTATATCACCGGGAAGCCTGCCGCTGGAAAACGTGCTCAATACCAGCCTTTTCGATTTCGCCAAAGCGCAGCAGGCACCGGGCTGGCTGAAGGAATTGCGCGGTCAGCATACGCCGGAAACCGAAGAGTACGGCATCAGCAGTTTTGTCTACACTGCGCGCTGGCCTTTCGATCCGGATAAATTCTACCGCGTGGTGCACGGTGACTGGGGCGGCGGGACGCTGTTACGCTCGAAAGGTTTTTTCTGGCTGGCGACGCGACCGCGTTTTGCCGGGCAGTGGAGTCAGGCGGGCGGCATCGCACGTTATGGCATGGCGGGAATTTTCTGGCGCGCATTGCCCGAAAATGACTGGCCGCAGGATGAAGAAACCCGGCAGCAAATCATGGAAAAGTGGGTTGAGCCGTTTGGGGACATGCGTCAGGAGCTGGTGTTCATCGGTCAGCATCTGGATAAAGAAGAGATTATTCACCGGCTGGATGCGTGTCTGCTGAGCGAGCAACAGATGGCAGAAGGGATCGAAAGCTGGATGGCGATGGCCGATCCTTTCCCTGAGTGGTAGACCGTAATGACGTTAAGGTTGTTCAAAAAGTGGCCGTAAAAACAGTGTGGTAATGAGAAATATTCTCAACAAAACACTTTACAGACGATACTGAGAACCATTATCATTCTTTTTACCGGACGAGAGGTGTCCCGCCAGGGGCGTTAATCGCGAGGTACGACATTGCTCACATTGCTTCCAGTATTACTTAGCCAGCTCGGGTGCTGGCTTTTTTTTGCCTGTCATTCAGTCACTTTCCTGCGCATTTACCTGTATTTCGTGTTTTTTCAGCATCCCGCGTAACTGGTGATACGTCACGCTTAGCAGCTCAGCGGCTTTGCGCTGGTTGAAACGCGCCTGCCGCAGAGCCAGCTCAATCAGATTTTTTTCCTGTCCGGTAACCCACTGTTTCAGATCCAGCGGCAACGCCGGTAACGAAACACTCTCACGCGGTTCCTCCGGTGCGGAATACGCCGTCCGCTGAGCAAACGGATTCAGAATAATGTTAGCCAGCGGGAAATCGCTGGTGCCGTGCCGGTACATCGAACGTTCCACGACGTTTTTAAGTTCGCGGATATTGCCCGGCCAGCGGTAGCGCATCAGCGTTTCGCGGGCATGGTCGGTAAAACCGGGGAACAGCGGCAGAGAAAGTTCGCGGCACATCTGGATGGCAAAATGCTCAGCCAGCAACATGATGTCCTGCTGGCGCTCACGCAGCGGCGGAAGCTGAACGACGTCAAACGCCAGCCGGTCGAGCAAATCCGCGCGGAATTTTCCGGCGGCGGCCAGTGCCGGCAGATCATCATTCGTCGCGCACACCAGCCGCACATCGACCTGTAACGGCTGGCTGCCGCCGACGCGTTCCAGATGTCCGTATTCGATCACGCGCAATAATTTTTCCTGCACCAGCATCGGCGCGGTCGCCAGCTCATCAAGAAATAATGTGCCGCCGTCTGCCCGTTCGAAGCGCCCGAAATGACGCTTTTGTGCGCCGGTAAACGCCCCGGCTTCGTGGCCGAAAAGCTCGGAATCCAGCAGATTTTCATTGAGCGCGGCGCAATTGAGCGAGATGAACGGCCCCTGCCAGCGCGGTGACAGATAATGCAGACGGTGTGCGATGAGTTCCTTCCCGCTGCCGCGTTCACCGGTTACCAGCACCGGTTTATTCAGCTTCGCCAGCTGCGAAACCTGTTCCAGCACTTCGATAAACGCATTCGCTTCGCCGAGTAAATTATCTGTGTTATCAGTCATGAGGCCTTCCTTGTGTGGTGAAACACACTAACTCTTAGTGAAAATAATCATCTTGGAAATTAAGCATAGCAGAGACGAAAATAAAAAATTCAATTTATTCATGAGGATAATGATTTTAAAAAGTTGGCACGGATCCTGATATGTATTTATCGCCGAGGATGAAAATTTTCCTGCGGCTTTAACCGGTAAACAATTGGCCGGAAACCATACAGAATCAAAGAGGAATTTCGATTATGGGTATTTTTTCTCGCTTCGCTGACATCATTAACGCCAACATCAACACCTTGCTGGATAAAGCAGAAGATCCGCAAAAACTGGTTCGTCTGATGATTCAGGAAATGGAAGACACGCTGGTGGAGCTGCGTTCAACGTCCGCCCGCGCGCTGGCAGAAAAGAAACAGCTGATCCGCCGCATTGATCAGGGCGAAGCCCAGCAGACTGAATGGCAGGACAAAGCTGAACTGGCCCTGCGCAAAGACAAAGACGATCTGGCGCGTGCGGCGCTGATTGAAAAACAGAAATTGTCCGAGCTGGTGACGACGTTAAAAAACGAAGTGTCCGTGGTGGGTGAAACACTGGATCGCATGAAATCAGAAATTGGTGAGCTGGAAAGCAAACTGACTGAAACCCGTGCCCGCCAGCAGGCGCTGACTTTACGCCATCAGGCGGCAGCTTCTTCTCGTGACGTTCGCCGTCAGCTCGACAGCGGTAAAATTGATGAAGCGATGGCGCGTTTCGAACAGTTCGAACGCCGTATCGATCACATGGAAGCAGAAGCGGAAAGCGTCAGCATCGGCAAAAAGAAATCACTGGATCAGCAGTTTGCTGAGCTAAAAGCAGACGATGAAATCAGCGCACAAATCGCTGCCCTGAAAGCCAAAATGAACGGTAACCAGGACGCATAATTTTGCGGATAAACCTGCCTGTTCGCAGGCAGGTTATGCAGGATTAACGCACCCATAAGACTCATCAGAATTAAGGATAAATAATGAGCTTCCTGTTTTTAGCTATCCCGCTGACCATTTTCGTATTATTCGTGGCGCCTGTCTGGTTATGGCTTCACTACAGCAATCGCCAGCAAAATGGCAGCCAGCTCAGTCAGCATGAGATGCAAAATCTCTCGAGCCTGACCCATGAAGCGCAACGTATGCGCGAACGTATTCAGGCGCTGGAAGAAATTCTGGATGCCGAACATCCGGGCTGGAGGCAATCATAATGGCGACGCGCTTATCTGAGAAAAAGTTGTACCGCGTGCCGGAAGAGGGCGTGGTGAAAGGCGTGCTGGCCGGGCTGTCGCACTATCTTGGTGTGCCTGTAAAACTGTTACGCATCATGGCGGTGTTGTCGGTGTTCTTCGGCCTGTTCATGTTCACGCTGGTGGCTTACATCATTCTGAGTTACGTGCTGGATCCGGTTCCGGCCAGTGAATATGACGAAGACACCGCGCCGACGCCGCGCAGTTTACTGGAAGAAGCCGACCGCGAGCTGAAAGCCAGCGAGCAGCGTTTGCGCCAGGTTGAACGTTACGTCACCTCAGAAACTTTTGGCGTACGCAGCCGCTTCCGCCAGCTTTAGCCCAATTCTTCACTACGCCTCTGGCCGCCGGACATCGCTCCGGCTGCTATTTTTTCCCTCACGTCCGCTTAAGGAAACCTTATGGCCCGTTACCTGAATTCCCCGCTGCCGGGTAAGCGCAGCGGGTTTTCCAAAATTCTCAGCGTGGTCATCACGCTGGCGCTGACCTTTGGCCCGGCCGGGCTGGCAGCGCGTGTGCTCGGCGTGGTGGGAAAAGGTCCACTCCGGTACGTTTTGGCACTACTATTAGAACCGTTATTTAAACGAATTTTGACCGCGCTGTTTGGGCGCTACGCCAGGGAGAGCAATGAAAAGACTACAAAACGACTTTAGTTCACTGATCAATCGCGGCATGGACCGGCATCTGCGGCTGGCCGTCACTGGTTTAAGCCGTAGCGGAAAAACAGCCTTTATCACCGCATTCGTTAACCAGCTTTTACATATGCACAGTGGCGCACGTCTGCCGCTGTTTTCGGCTGCGCGGGAAGAGCGTCTGCTCGGCGTGAAACGCGTTCCGCAGCGTGATCTGGGCGTATCGCGTTTTGCTTATGATGAAGGTCTGGCGTCACTTTATGGCACGCCGCCCGCGTGGCCGACGCCTACGCGCGGTGTCAGTGAAATCCGGCTGGCGCTGCGTTACCGCTCCAACGATTCCCTGCTTCGCCACTTCAAAGACACCTCGACGCTGTATCTGGAAATTGTCGATTATCCGGGCGAATGGCTGCTGGATTTGCCGATGCTGGAGCAAAATTATCTCGACTGGTCACGCCAGATGGCGGGGCTGTTGCAGGGCGATCGCGCTGAATGGGCGAAGCCGTGGCTGGATCTGTGCCAGCAATGTGACCCGCTGGCACCTGCCGATGAAAATCTGCTGGGTGCGATTGCGCTGGCGTATACCAATTACCTGATCCGCTGCAAAACCGAAGGTCTGCATTTCATCCAGCCGGGGCGTTTTGTTCTGCCGGGCGATTTAGCCGGTGCGCCCGCATTGCAGTTTTTCCCGTGGCCGGAAATGCATCAGTACAGCGACGCTCAGCTGGCGCAGGCGGACAAAAACAGCAATCTCGGCATGCTGCGCGCGCGTTTTGATTATTACTGCCAGAACATTGTGAAAGGTTTCTATAAAGAACACTTTGTCCGGTTTGACCGCCAGATTGTGCTGGTGGATTGCCTGCAACCGTTGAACCGCGGGCCGCAGGCGTTTAACGACATGCGTCTGGCGCTGACCCAACTGATGCAAAGTTTCCACTACGGCAAACGCACGCTGTTCCGCCGCCTGTTTAATCCGTGCATCGATAAACTGATGTTTGCGGCCACCAAAGCCGACCACATCACCGGCGATCAGCATGCGAATCTGGTTTCGCTTTTACAGCAACTGGTGCAGGAAGCCTGGCAGAACGCGGCGTTCGAAGGCATTAGCATGGACTGTGCCGGGCTGGCTTCCGTGCAGGCGACAGAAACCGGCAGGGTGGAATATCAGGGGCAAAGCCTGCCCGCGCTGAAAGGCCACCGTTTGCAGGATGGCACACCGCTGACGGTATTCCCCGGCGAAGTACCTGCACGCTTACCGGGCGCGGCGTTCTGGCAAAAACAGGGCTTTCATTTTGACGAGTTTCGTCCGCGTGAAATGAGCGTGGACACGCCGTTGCCGCACATCCGTCTGGATGCGGTGATGGAGTTTTTACTGGGAGATAAAATGCGATGAGCGAACCGTTAAAACCGCGTATCGATTTTGAAACGGAATTAAAAGCGCCTGCGGATCCGATGATCAAACCGGCTCAGGCCTTTGACGAGATGATTTCAGAACGCTTTATTCCGGTGACCGCCGAAACCGATGAACAGCAGGAAGAGGGCGAAGCCGAAGCCGTACTCAGCCGCGCGCTCAAACCGCGCCGCAGTTTATGGAGCAGAATTGTGCGGCTTGGCGTTGCGGTGCTGGGCATCAGCGTCCTGGCGCAGGGCGTGCAATGGGTGCATCAGGCGTGGATTCAGCAGGACTGGGTTGCGCTCGGGGCCTGCACGGCGGGCGGCCTGATTATCGTCGCGGGCGTGGGCTCCGTGGCGACCGAATGGCGACGTCTGTATCGCCTGCGTCAGCGTGCCGACGAGCGTGACAAGGCGCGGGATTTACTGCACAGCCACGGGCTGGGGCAGGGGCGTGCATTCTGTGAAAAACTGGCCGCGCAGGCGGGGCTGGACAACAGCCATCCGGCATTGCAGCGCTGGCAGGCATCGTTGCATGAAACGCAAAACGACCGGGAAGTGGTTGAGCTTTATGCCCGGCTAGTCCAGCCGGTTCTGGACGCGCAGGCGCGCCGGGAAATCAGCCATTCTGCGGCGGAGTCTGCGCTGATGATCGCCGTCAGCCCGCTGGCGCTGGTGGATATGGCCTTTATCGCCTGGCGAAACCTGCGTCTGGTGAACCGCATTGCGGTGCTCTACGGCATTGAACTGGGCTACTACAGCCGCATCCGGTTATTCCGTCTGGTGCTGCTCAATATGGCATTTGCCGGAGCGTCCGAACTGGTACGCGAAGTGGGCATGGACTGGATGTCGCAGGATCTGGCGGCGCGTCTTTCGGCCAGAGCCGCACAAGGGATCGGTGCCGGTTTGCTGACCGCACGTCTGGGTATCAAAACCATGGAACTGTGCCGCCCGCTGCCGTGGCTGGAAGGTGACAAACCTAAACTCGGCGATTTCCGTAAGGAACTGGTCGGTAAGCTGAAAAACAGCATGGTGAAAACGGATAAAACGAAATCCGGTGTTTGACCATTGTGATATAAAAAAGCCCCGCGAGAGCGGGGCCTGGATTACGCTGAATAACCTTTAATCACTAGGTTGTCAGATAGTTCTGTGCTTTAGCAAGACCATCGGAAATTTGTGAATACACCTTGTTCACCGCATTACTGGTGTCACTCACCGCGTCCTGACCAAAGTTTGAGAGGCGATCGGCAACTTTATTCACATCTTCCGACCAACCCGCACCATTAACCATTTCAATATCATGTTCTGTTAATTGTTTCATCTTAGGCCTTCCTTTTAATCTGTTAAAGCAAGTCCCCGATACTCCGGGGGCGATGAAAACATTGAGTAATGCTATGGAGATAATTTCTACGCAATGTCTTCACGGGGATTAAGCCTAGAACACCACGACTGAAATTTGACTAGGAATAATCTCCTAAATGATAAAATGTAGTTAACCCGTTGTTTTAAAATTAAATTAATAGTCTTGTGCGTCTGAGTTTTTTATTTTTAGAACAAAAATCAGGCTTATTCACTTTCATTATTAATAATTCCGCACGACTGAAATGCTATCTGCCTGATAATTTACAGAGGTGAAAATTTCATCACGAAAATAAAGGATTATCCTGTTTCAGAGTAATCGCGGTGGCAGGCGGTTTTGTGGCTGCTATCTTTTCGGGATTCTGTTTTTCCGGATCATAAAATATGCTTTTTCGCAAAGAGGTGAATGATCATCAGCAAAATCACTGGGCGGGTAAAGCTTTATTACTCGCCGGCTGGCCTTTATGGATTGTGACTTCACTGACAGCCATTTTTATATTGGCATTACTGATATTCCTAATCTTCGCAAACTACACCCGACGGATTAATGTCAGCGGTGAAATTATTACTCAGCCGCACAGCATCAATTTATTCAGCCCGGAACAGGGCGTAGTTACCGGTTTGTATGTCGATACCGGAAAACCGGTTAAAAAAGGCCAGCCGCTGTATGAAATCGACGTCAGCCGGGTAACGCAAGCAGGGAATGTCAGCACCACCACGCTGGCTGCCATCAAAAAACAGCGCGAGCAAATCGACGCCATTATTGTGCAGCTTCAGCACAATAAGCAGGAAACGCTGGAGAATCTGCAACAGCAGTTGGACCAGTATCAGAAGGCGCATCAGGTCTCGCAAAGCATGGTGGATTCGGCGCAGGAAGGGCTGGATGCCATGAAAAAAAGCATGCAGAACTACGGCGCATATCAGAAAAAAGGGCTGATCAATACCGACCAGCTGAACAACCAGCGGTACTTGTTTTATCAGCAACAAACCTCGTTCCAGAGCCTGAACACGCAGGCGATTCAGGAAGCCTTACAGATAACCAATCTGCGCAGCGAGCTGGTTACGCGCGCCGCCGAATTTGACAATCAGATTTCACAATACGGTTATCAGCGCAACGATCTGGAACGTCAGCTGGCACAGGCCGATGCGAAAGGTTCTTTGCTGATCACCGCCCCGACGTCCGGCAAAATTTCCTCCCTGAGCGTCACGCCGGGTCAGATGGTTAACGCCGGTGACAGCCTGGCGCAGCTGGTGCCGGCCAAAAACTCCCCGTTCTTTCTGGTCGCGTGGCTGCCGAATGAAAGCGTGCCTTACGTGAAAGCCGGTGAACATATCAACATTCGCTACGAAGCCTATCCGTTTGAAAAATATGGCCAGTTCCCCGGAAAAGTGGAATCCATTTCTTCTGCCCCCGTTTCCGAACAGGAGCTGAATACCTACGCCAGCGCGCCGCGCACGGCCAACGGCACGGTCAGCGGCCCCTATTACAAAGTGATTGTTTCACTGGATAAAAAAGCCATGAACTGGCACGGCGAATCGCTGAATTTATCCAGCGGTATGAAAGCTGAATCAACCCTATTCCTGGAGAAAAGGCCGCTGTATCAGTGGATGTTGTCTCCGTATTACAGCATGAAGAAAAGTGTGGTGGGGCCAATCAATGAATCTCGATAACGTACGCGAGCTGGCTGACAGCCTGCATTTCAGCTGGCGCCACCGGGTGCCGCAAATCATTCAAACCGAAGCCGCCGAATGCGGTCTGGCCTGTCTGGCGATGGTGTGTGGCTATCACGGCAAACATGTCGATTTGCAAAGCCTGCGTCAGCGTTATGGCATTTCATCACGCGGTGCAACGTTGCGCATGCTGATGGATATTGCCACCGCCAATGAACTGAAATCCCGCGCGCTGAAGCTGGATATCGACGAGCTTAGCGCCCTTAAAACGCCGTGCATTTTACACTGGGATCTCAACCACTTCGTGGTGCTGGTCGGCGTCAGGCAGGGCAAAGTGATTATTCATGACCCTGCATTCGGGCGGCGTTCGCTGGGCATACGTGAGGTTTCGGAGCACTTCACCGGCGTTGCGCTGGAGCTGTGGCCGGACAACGGTTTCACCCGTGAAAAACCGCGCGTCCGGTTAGATCTGCGAAAAATGATCGGTAACGTCAGCGGCCTGATGCCTGCGCTGACCAAGATTTTCTGCCTGTCGCTGATGATCGAGTCCGTCAACCTGCTGCTGCCGGTCGGGATGCAGCTGGTCATGGACCACGTGATCCCGGCGAAAGACCCGGATCTGCTGACGCTGATTTGCCTGGGTCTGTTGTTCTTCATTATTTTCCGCACCGGCGTCAGTCTGTTGCGCGCCTGGACCTCGCTGGTCATGAGCACGCTGATTGACGTGCAGTGGAAAGCGCGGCTGTTTGACCACCTGCTGAAACTGCCGCTCGACTACTTCGAAAAGCGTAAACTCGGCGATATTCAGTCGCGCTTTGCCTCGCTCGATACCTTGCGTACCACGCTGACCACCAACGTCGTGAACAGCATTATCGACGGCATTATGTCGGTCGGGCTGATCGTCATGATGGTGCTGTACGGCGGCTGGCTGATCTGGGTGATCCTCGGGTTTACCGCCGTTTACGTGGTGTTCCGCCTCACGACGTACAACGCGTATCGTCAGGTTTCGGAAGAACAAATCGTGAAAGGCGCGCGCGCCGGTTCGCATTTTATGGAAACGTTGTACGGCATCAGCACGCTGAAAGCGCTCGGATTATCGAAAGCGCGTGCCAACTTCTGGCTCAATCTGAACATTGATAACGCCAATGCAACGGTGCGTAAAACCAAATTTGAAATGATGTTTACCGGCGGGAACACGCTGATCGCCACGCTCGATCAGGTCGCGCTGCTGTGGCTCGGCGCAACGCAGGTGATCGACGGGCACATGACGCTCGGGATGTTCGTGGCGTTCAACACCTACCGCGGGCAATTTTCCGAACGTGCGGCGAACCTGCTCAACATGGTGTTACAGCTGCGGATGCTTTCGCTGCACCGCGACCGTATCGCGGATATTGCGCTGACGGATACCGAGAAATCCCTGCCGGAGCGTGAGTTGTTGCGGGCGGGCGAAGCGGCGTCGCTGGACGTGCGGGATCTGGTCTTTCAGTACGACAGCCTTTCCGCGCCGCTGATTAATGGCCTGAACCTGTCGGTGGCGGCGGGAGAAAGTGTGGCGATCACCGGGCCATCGGGGCAGGGGAAGACCACGCTGATGAAAATTATGACCGGTTTACTCTCGCCGACCGAAGGCCGCATTCTGATCAACGGCATGGATATCACCTCCGCCGGGCTGAACAATTACCGCAACTGCATCGCCTGTGTGTTGCAGGATGATACGCTGTTCGCCGGTTCTATCGCCGGGAACATCGCCAGCTTTGACGAGGCAAAAGATGAAGAGCGGATCATCGATTGCGCGCGCCGCTGCAACATCCATGACGACATCGAACGTATGCCGATGGGCTACGAAACGCTGATCAGCGAACTGGGCGGCAGCTTGTCCGGCGGCCAGAAACAGCGGCTGCTGATTGCCCGCGCGTTGTATCGCCGTCCTGCCATTTTGTTCCTCGATGAAGCCACCAGTCATCTGGATCTCGACAATGAAGCGCGTATCAATCAGGCAATAAGCGAACTGGATATCACGCGGATATTCATCGCGCACCGGCCATCGACGATTGCCTCAGCCGATCGTGAGATTAAACTCGGCTAAATCCTCTCTCCGGCGATCCCTTTAATTGGGATCGCCTTTCCAAAAATGCGGCCTCTGTTACATCTCCTCACGGAAAGTTCATCATTTGTTTAAAAGTTATTATAAAATGCGGGCTTCATCGTCTGACGGCGCTGCATTGCCTCCTGCCGTCTGAACTGTCTGCGCTCCTGTTTCTAAAAAATATCAGCGCAACAGATTAATTTTTAGGAGTTTTCATGTCGAATCAGTTCCCGAGCTCACGCCTTCGCCGCCTGAGACAGTCCGAATCCCTGCGCACTCTTTTTCAGGAAACTGAATTCAGCGTCAACGATCTGGTACTGCCGATTTTCGTAGAAGAAGAGACCTCTGAATACGTACCCATCGAAGCCATGCCCGGCGTTTTACGCATTCCCGAATCGCGTCTGGCGTTTGAAATTGAACGCTACGCCCGCGCCGGTATCCGCTCGGTGATGACTTTCGGTATTTCGCATCACATGGATGCGACCGGCAGCGACACCTGGAATGAAAAAGGTCTGGTCGCCCGCATGGCGCGTATCTGTAAAGACACCGTGCCTGAAATGATCGTGATGTCCGACACCTGTTTCTGCGAATACACCTCGCACGGCCACTGTGGCGTATTGCACGATCACGGCGTGGATAACGACGCGACGCTCATTAATCTGGGCAAACAGGCCGTCGTTGCCGCTGCTGCCGGTGCTGATTTTATCGCGCCTTCCGCCGCACAGGACGGTCAGGTGCAGGCCATCCGCAGCGCGCTGGACGCAGCCGGTTTTATTGATACATCAATCATGGCGTACTCAACCAAATTCGCGTCCTCATTGTACGGGCCATTCCGCGAAGCGGGCGGCAGCGTGCTGAAAGGCAACCGCAAGCAATACCAGATGAACCCGATGAACCGCCGCGAAGCGGTGCGCGAGTCACTGCTGGATGAGCAGGAAGGCGCCGATGCGCTGATGGTGAAACCGGCGGGCGCGTATCTGGACGTGATCCGCGATATCCGCGAAGCCTCCCGTCTGCCGCTGGCGGCGTATCAGGTCAGCGGTGAATACGCGATGATCAAATTCGCCGCGCAGGCCGGTGCCATCGACGAACGTGCCGTTGTACGTGAAAGCCTCGGCGCGATCAAACGTGCGGGCGCAGATATTATCCTGACGTACTTTGCGATGGATATTGCTGAAAACGGGATTTAATTCCAGGTGAACTGATAAAGTTCAATGACGGGGCTAAACGCCGGTATCAAAGGGGATCATGTTAAACATGAACCCCTTTTTTTGGAGCTATTCAGCGCAGAAATAGTTCATGTAAAACTACCTCTGATTTCGTATTTCATATCTTAAATTGCCAGGCGTAGAGTGATATCCCGATTTCATTTATTTAAATGAAAATAAAAGGACATTCACTATGGCAAAGGGATTTTTTCTTAGAATCGGCGATAAAACGACATGTGGCGGCGAGATTATCAGCGGGAGCGCTACGCTGCGGTTTCACGGTATGCCCGGAGCACGCATTGGCGATAAAGTCACCTACGGTAAATTTCCAGGAAAGTTTGAAATCGTCGGCGGATTGCCCAAACGACGCAATGAAGGTTTATTGCTTGCGGGAACGTTGCACAGCAACAGCTCTTGTCCCTGCGGGTCGACCTTTATTCCTTCCATCGAAAATGGTTATGAAAAGAAATCGGTAATACTGCCTGAAACAGACGGCTTTGCTGGCTGGCAAAACCCACGCCCCGACGACAGCGAAGAACCCGACCAACATGCGCAGTCCGCCAGACGCAATAAACAAACGCAACCTAACTCTCAACCTTCCCAATTTAAAAACACTCCTGAACAGTCATCGCCATCTGACGAAAAGCCGAAACGTGAAATCACGCTGACGATAGGCGTGTTTTTCGACGGCACGGGCAATAACGCGGTCAATACCGAAAACATGCTGAAAGCCTGCAACAGTGAACATTTTAATTTAAATGATAAAGATGCTCAGTCGGTATTAGCGCAATGCGGGAAAAGGCAAATGGGGTTTTCCGGTTCTGGTGCCACCAGTTACACCGGGTATTACACCAACGTGCATTGGTTGAATACGTTGTATCAACAAAACTTCTCAGCAGAGAGTGCGCACGTTCAAAGAGCAATTTATGTTGAGGGGATTGGCACAAAAGCGGGCAGCCCGGACAGCACCGTGGGTCTGGGCTTGGGAATATCAGATACCGGGGTGGTCGCGAAAACGGATGACGCAGTAGCAAATTTAGCGCAGGCAATTATTGCCGCCAAAGATAATATCCCCGGATATGAAGATATTGTTGTAAAAACTCTACAGTTCGATATTTTCGGCTTCAGCCGCGGAGCCGCCGCCGCCCGGCATTTCGCTAACCGGGTCTTCTCTGAAGACGCTGCAATCGTGACGGCTATTCGTCAGGGGATCGGTGAGGTGGAATATCACGGTATGCCTGCCGGGAAAAACCGTTTTATCGGCCTCTTCGATACCGTCGCGGCCATTGGTACGCCTGCTAATGGCCTGAATCCGCACACAGCCGATACCGGTGAGGTCAATATTGTTCTGCGGCCCGGGATCGCAGAGAAAGTGTTCCAGATTACGGCGCAGAACGAATGCCGCTTTAACTTTGCTTCCAACAGCATAAAAGAGGCGTGGCCGGAGCTGGCGTTACCCGGCGTACATTCGGATATCGGTGGTGGTTATCTGCCTCAGGAACAGGAAAATATCTACCTGAGCCGCCCGCGGGTGGAGACCGTAAAACTGCAAACACCGGGAGATCAGACACAGGTTTACAGGCAGGCAATCGACGACCGGGAAATCCTGGGGGTTGCCCCCACAGTGGCCCCCATCGTATGCACAAACTCAGTGTCACCTGAAACCTGGTATGACGACCGGATGCCGCAGGACCGTTACGGAAACTTTCAAAAACGCAGTTTTGCTGCACTGACAATGCGCGGAAGGGTGGTGAAAAATGACTGGTCGAAGGTGGTGCTGAGAGTCATGCTCGATGCCGCTCAGGAGGCCGGGGCATTTTTGAGGAAATTCAGGACGATGATGATTTGACGCTCCCAAGTGAACTGATTTCGTTTTGCACCAAGGCTATTGCATTTGGCAAGGCAACTCGCCTTGGCCCAACTCCGAACGGCTTTACTCCTCATGAAATTGACCTGATCGCCAGAGATTATATTCACTGCTCGGCGAACTGGAACGCTGTCGTCACAAATGCAGATGGTGTCGTGCAGGGCGGAGCATCACCGGCAGAACTCATCAGTTTTACCAACCGGCCTGACGAGAAGTGGGCCCGCACGGTATACAACATGGACGGCAAAAAACTATGGTCTTAAAAGGGATTTCCTCTCTGCTATTCGTGTTGAGCCTTACTGGCTGTCACTCGCTGGCAGCACAACATACACCGGGTCGCTCAGCACCGGTTGCAGAAGGTGACTGGTCACTGCCTTACGGGAAATGGGAGTTTGCTTTTTTGACTCCTGAGGCATTACCGGCGACGGTGACGCACGTGCGTATTGTCGATACTGCCGGTTATCTGAATACATTCAATATGCTGGATGGAACTCATCAAGACCCCAATATTGTGGGGCGCTGGAGCGATAAAAGCCGGAGTGGAACCGTGAATTACAACAAAGCCAGCCATCCTCCGCAATATATGGTGTTCTGCTGGGATTCTATTATCGACATGAAAACCTACGAAACCAGCCTGTTTTTCCCGCAGGAAGTGTGGGAGAAAATGCGGACTCCAGCCGGCCACAAAGCCCGCTCAGGCAATACGGTCTGGTATAAAACGATGTTATTCGGGCTGGCACCGGAAGGAAAAGTCAGAGTCTGGTTGCAGGACGTCGGTGATTATCCCAATCACCCGGTACACGTAATTAAGCTGCAAACGCTCTCGGGCGATAAGTTGGATGTGTGCAAAGGGATTACCCGGCATTCTAAAGGATATAGTTATACCCAAAAGACTCAGGACTTCATCAAAGGGAAAACATACCCTTACGGCGAATGGTGAATTTGACACACGGTATACAACATGGACGGTAAAAAACTATGGTCTTAAAAGGGATTTTCTCTCTGCTATTCGTGTTGAGCCTTACCGGCTGTCACTTGCAGGCAGCACAACAAACACAGGGTCGCTCGGCACCGGTCGCTGAGGGAGACTGGTCACTGCCTTACGGGAAATGGGGTTTTGCATTCTTTACCCCAGAGGCTCTTCCCGCAACCGTGACTCATGTAAGGATTGTCGACACTGCTGGCTACCTGAATATGTTTAACACCTTGGACGGAACGCAAAGTAATCCTTACAGCGTGGGAAAATGGTTCGATAAAGTTCAACGTGGTACTCATTTCAACAAAGCCAGCCATCCTCCGCAATATATGGTGTTCTGCTGGGACTCCATTATTGACATGAAAACCTACGAAACCAGCCTGTTTTTCCCGCAGGAAGTGTGGGAGAAAATGCGGATTTCTAACGGTAAGGACATGTTCGGCAACACGGCCTGGTATGACACGATGTTATTCGGCTTGGCACCGGAAGGAAAAGTCAGAGTCTGGCTGCAAAACAGCGCGGGTGGGGTCAATTATCCGGTTCCCGTAATTAAGCTGCAAACGCTCTCGGGCGATAAGTTGGATGTGTGCAAAGGGATAACAAAAAGTGATTTCACTTACGGCTACGATCAGGACATCAAAGATTTCATTAAAGGAAAAACCTATCCCTATGGGGCGTGGTGAATACTCAGAGCCGGTCACAACTGGCACTGCCCCGAAAATTGCAGGTATAATCCCTGAAATTATTCAACGGGTTTAGAAACGAAAATGACAAAACTGTCCTTACAAGAGCAATTGCTTAAAGCGGGTTTAGTGACCAGCAAAAAAATGGCCAAAGTCGAAAAAACGGCTAAAAAATCACGAGTTCAGGCTCGTGAAGCCAGAGCGGCTGTGGAAGAAAATAAAAAGGCACAGCTTGAGCGCGATAAGCTGCTCAACGAACAGCAAAAACAAGCGGCGTTATCGAAAGAATATAAAGCGCAGGTGAAGCAGCTTATTGAAATGAACAAAATTGATATTGCAAAAGGTGATATCGGTTTTAACTTCACCGACAATAATTTAATCAAAAAGATATTTGTGGATAAGACGACGCAGGCTCAGCTGATCAGCGGGCGTCTTGCTATTGCGCGTCTGATTGCGGAGAAAACGGGTGAAAGTGAATACGCGATTATTCCCGCCATCGTGGCCGATAAAATTGCCCAGCGGGATGCCAACAGTATCGTATTAAACAGTGCGCTGAGTCAGGAAGAGCAGGATGAAGAAGATCCGTATGCTGACTTTAAAGTGCCTGATGATTTGATGTGGTAAGGGTTGATTTACGTTTGTTTATGTAATCAATAGCATGTTCAGAACGGGCTGTTACACCGCGCGTTGACCGGTTCTCCGCTGACGGGATGAATAAAATCCAGCTCGCTGGCGTGGAGCATCAGTCGGGGCGTGTGTTCTGTCCCCGCCAACAGACGGCCGCCATACAGATCGCAGCCCAAAATAGGGTGCCCCAGATGCTGGCAGTGAATGCGTAACTGATGGGTGCGCCCGGTTTCCGGGGTGAGCTGCACCCGCGTCAACTGCAGTAACGTCCCGTCTTCTAACCTTTGCTCAAAGCGTTCAATGACCTGATAGCGCGATTGCGCGGGCTTGCCGGTGAGCGCACAAATCGACATCAGCGGGAACAGCGCCGGATCTTTGGCAATCGCCGCGTCGATCACCCCTTCGTTGTCGTTCAGATGCCCGCAGAGCAGTGCGCTGTACATTTTTGTCACGGTGCGCTGGCTGAACTGGTGACAGAGAGCAGCGTTAATCGCCTTGTTGCGGGCAATCACCATCAGCCCGGAAGTGCCGAAATCCAGACGATGAATCAGGGTGCAGCCGGGGAATATCTTAACCAGCCGGTAATGCACCGAATCGAGATTTTGCGGATTTTTACCCGAGAGGCTGAGCAGCCCGGAGGGTTTATTGATGAGCACCAGATGCTCATCCTGGAAGAGAATTGCAATCTCGTCATGGCACGGCGGGGCAATAAAAGTATCGATAATCGCAGACATCAGGCAGCCCGGCTGGAAAGTGGGGGAAGATGATAACGAATTTTCAGCCGACTGCCAGAATTAGCGCAGATCTCTGCTTCTCATCACGTAAACCGCAGCGCCTATTTTTTCACAATGCCCGCAATATCATTGGTATTCATCAGATGATAATCGCCGTTCATGTCAGTGTAACTGGTCATGCCGGTATCGCGATCGCGGTCAGGTTCGCCGTGGGCAAAAAGTTGATCACCGGATTTGGTGTTGATCACATAGTCTCTGGCGCAACCGGTTAAGGTCATCGCCACAACTATCGCCGTCAGGCAGGATAATATCTTCATTGTTCAGTCGTTTCCCGTTGCAATCATCTGCCCGCATTACAAAACAACCCGCCGTAAGAAGCAAAGGATAAAAATGTCACCACGCGTAATTGTGTGAACTGAGTGACTGATTTATCAAGGTTCATTTTGGTGCATAGGCTTTCGCTATCTTCTTTTTCACCTGTTTCTCAGCACCAGCGCAGTGCGGTGTGATCCCGTCGTCGTTTCTGTGAGTTGCCCGTAACGCGGGCTGAGCGCTATCTATACTCACAGAGCCCGACACATTATCAGCGGTTTGGAAACACTGGCAGATATTTTGCTTAAGTTTCTATTCGTTGATTCAACCTCGGGAAACTTTTCGTCTTTTGGCAACGGCTTTGAATTTCAAAATTAAGCTTCAGAATTTTCTTTTTAGTTCAGGTTTCTACTCAAACACAGTGCTAAGGATCATGACGATGTCGATGAAATTTATGAGAAGTCCGCTCTCTTTGTTGCTGGCTGGTTGTCTGGTGACCGCTTTCTCCGCGCGTGCGGATATTGTGATTGGCGTCGCGGGTCCGTTTACCGGGCCGAATGCGACTTACGGTGATCAGTACTGGCATGGGGCCACGCAGGCTGCCGAAGACATTAATGCCGCAGGCGGGATTAATGGCGAAAAAATTAAACTGGTGCAGGGTGATGACGCCTGCGAACCGAAACAGGCGGTGGCGGTGGCCAACCGTTTAGTCGATCAGGATAAAGTGCAGGCCGTGGTCGGGCATTTCTGTTCTTCCTCCACCATGCCCGCCTCCGAGGTGTATAACGACGCCGGAATTATTGCCATCACGCCGGGATCCACCAACCCGCAAATCACCGAACGCGGCATGAGTGACATGTTCCGCATGTGTGGCCGCGACGATCAGCAGGGGTTAGTGGCCAGCGATTACATCATCGACAAACTGAAAGCCAAAAAAGTGGTCATCATCCACGACAAAGACACCTACGGGCAGGGGCTGGCGGACGCCACCAAAGCGGCGCTCAACAAACGTGGCGTGAAAGAGGTGATGTACGAAGGGTTGTCTCGCGGTGAAAAAGATTTCAACGCGCTGGTGACCAAAATCAGTGCGCAAAAACCGGATGTGGTGTTCTTCGGCGGCTGCCATCCGGAAGCCGGTCCGTTAGTACGTCAGATGCGTGAACAGGGCGTTCAGGCGACCTTCTTCTCCGGCGACTGTATCGTCAACGAGGAAATGGTGACCGCTGCCGGTGGCCCGCAATACACCAACGGCATTCTGATGACCTTCGGCAAAGACCCGCGCCTGATCCCGGACGGTAAGGCCGTTATCGATAAATTCCGCGCCAGCAAATTCGAGCCGGAAGGTTACACCCTTTATTCCTACGCGTCGGTTCAGGCCATTGCCGCCGCATTCAAAGCCACTGGTGGGACGGATTCCGCCAAAGCCAGCGCCTGGCTGAAAGCCAACAGCGTCGATACCGTCATGGGCAAGAAAGCCTGGGACAGCAAAGGCGATCTCAAAGTTTCCGACTATGTCGTTTATAAGTGGGATGACAAAGGCAAATACCAGGAAGTGAAAGAATAAAACCATATCAGACAAAGACCGCGTTCCGGCGAACGCGGTCGCAAAAAGAGACTGCGTATTTATGGATTCATTCTTTCTGCAACAACTGTTTAATGGCATCACGCTCGGCGCTGTCTACGGTTTGATCGCCATCGGCTACACCATGGTTTACGGCATTATTGGCATGATTAACTTCGCCCACGGCGAGGTTTACATGATTTCTGCGTACCTGTGCGCCATCGCATTGGCGCTACTTTCCTTCTTCGGATTGCACTCCTTTCCGCTGCTGATCCTCGGCACGCTGGTGTTCACCATTGTGGTGACCGGCGTTTATGGCTGGGCGATTGAACGCATCGCCTACAAACCGTTGCGAAACTCTACCCGCCTCGCGCCGCTGATCTCCGCCATCGGGATGTCGCTCATCCTGCAAAACTACGCTCAAATCAGCCAGGGCCCGAGGCAGCAGGGGATCCCGACGATGTTTGATGGCGCGCTGCGTTTCCATATTGGCGACAGTTTCGTGCAAATGACGTACACCAAGCTGTTCATTCTGCTGGCTTCCTTCGTCGGGATGCTGGTGCTGTCGTGGATTATCAGTAATACCAAGCTCGGGCGGATGTGTCGCGCCGTGCAGCAGGACCGCAAAATGGCGTCGATTCTGGGTATCAATACCGACCGTATCATTTCGCTGGTCTTTATGATTGGCGCGGCGATGGCCGGGCTGGCGGGCGTGCTGGTCACCATGAATTACGGCACGTTTGATTTTTACGCCGGATTCATCATCGGTATCAAAGCATTTACGGCGGCAGTGTTGGGCGGCATTGGTTCGTTGCCCGGCGCGATGCTGGGCGGGTTGATTCTGGGGATCGCCGAGGCGCAGTTCTCGGGCATGGTGAACTCGGATTATAAAGATGTCTTTTCGTTTGGATTGCTGGTGGTGATCCTCATTTTCCGCCCTCAGGGCCTGCTGGGTCGTCCGGTCGTGACGAAAGTGTGAGGGGAAAAAATGACGTCACAAACTGAGGTGAGGAGCGGTTTTTCGCTCAAACGTTGTGTGCTCGATGCCATTTTTGCCGGGCTGGTTGCGCTGATTATTTTCGGCCCGGTGGTGGGCGTGGTACTTGATGGCTACAGTTTTACATTCCACAGCCAGCGGCTGGTGTGGATTATCGCCGCGGTGATGCTCGGACGTTTCCTGCTCAGCGCTTTTTTGGAAACGCCGTCAGGGCAGAAAATGCGTGCGCGGTTCGAGGCGGACAGCGCGGGAGTGTATGTGCGTCCGCCGGATTACAAAAGTCACTTGCGCTGGGTCATTCCGCTGATTCTGGTGCTGGCAATTTTCTTCCCGTTCGTGGCCACGAAATACATTTTGACCGTCGCGATTTTAGGGCTGATTTACGTCCTTCTGGGCCTCGGGCTCAATATCGTGGTCGGGCTGGCGGGGTTGTTAGATCTCGGATACGTGGCTTTTTACGCGATTGGCGCGTACGGGCTGGCGCTGGGGTATCAGTATCTTGGCCTCGGGTTCTGGTCGATGCTGCCGCTGGCGGCGCTCATGGCTGCACTGGCGGGCGCGCTGCTGGGTTTCCCGGTGCTGCGTATGCACGGCGATTATCTGGCGATCGTGACGCTCGGTTTCGGGGAAATCATCCGTCTGGTGCTGACCAACTGGCTGTCGTTTACCGGCGGGCCGAACGGCGTGTCCGCGCCGCCGCCCACCTTTTTTGGGCTGGAATTCGGCAGGCACGCGAAAGAGGGCGGCGTGCCGTTTCATGAGTTTTTCCATCTGACCTACAACCCGAACATGAAGTTTATTTTCATCTACGCGGTGCTGGTTCTGGTGGTGTTGCTGGTGCTGTTTATCAAACATCGTCTGACCCGGATGCCGATTGGCCGCGCGTGGGAAGCGCTGCGCGAGGACGAAATCGCCTGCCGCGCTATGGGACTGAACCATGTGCTGGTAAAACTTTCGGCGTTTACGCTTGGCGCATCAACCGCCGGCATTGCCGGGGTATTTTTTGCCACCTATCAGGGATTCGTTAACCCGACGTCATTCACCTTTTTTGAATCCGCGCTGATCCTCGCCATTGTGGTGCTCGGCGGTATGGGCTCGACCCTCGGCGTGGTGCTGGCGGCGTTTGTTCTTACCGTAGCGCCGGAGTTGTTGCGCAGCTTTGCGGAATACCGCGTGCTGCTGTTTGGCGTGCTGATGGTGTTGATGATGATCTGGCGGCCGCGCGGGTTAATCCGTATCAGCCGCAGCGGGTTTACCGTGCGTAAAGGCGTCGCGCCATGAGTGAGACTCTGAATCATGACAACATTCTCAGCGTGCAACATCTGATGATGCATTTTGGCGGGATCAGGGCGCTCAATGACGTCAATCTGGACGTGAAACGCGGCTCAATCACCGCATTAATCGGCCCGAACGGCGCGGGGAAAACCACGGTATTTAACTGTCTGACCGGGTTTTACAAGGCGACCGGCGGCAATATTTTACTCAATACGCAGCGCCGCACGACCAATGTGATTCAGGTGCTCGGGCAGAAATTCCAGGCCAGTGACTGGGTCAAACCGGCCCAGCTCGGGCAGCGGATTTTCTACAAAATGTTCGGCGGAACACATCTGGTGAACCGCGCCGGGCTGGCGCGGACGTTCCAGAACATCCGTCTGTTCCGCGAAATGTCCGTCGTCGAAAACCTGCTGGTGGCACAGCATATGCAAACTAACCGCAATCTGATTGCCGGTGTGCTGAATACGCCGGGCTATCGCCGTGCGGAAAATCAGGCGCTGGATCGTGCATTTTACTGGCTGGAAGTGGTGGAGCTGGTGGACTGCGCTAACCGGCTGGCGGGGGAAATGTCGTACGGGCAACAGCGGCGTCTGGAAATCGCCCGGGCGATGTGTACCGCGCCGGAAATGATTTGCCTCGATGAACCCGCGGCGGGGCTGAACCCGGTTGAAACGCGCACGCTGAGCAAAATCATCCGTTTTCTGCGCGATCATCATGACATCACCGTGCTGCTGATCGAACACGATATGGGTATGGTGATGGAGATTTCCGATCACATCATCGTACTCGACCACGGCGACGTGATTGCCGAGGGCATTCCGCAGGCTATTCAGAACGATGAAAAAGTGATCGCCGCTTATCTCGGCGCTGATGAAGACGATGAGGTCAGCTTATGAGCGATACGATGCTGGAGTTTCGTGAGGTCGATGTTTTTTACGGTGCGATCCAGGCGCTGCAAAACGTGTCGTTGCAGGTTGACGAGGGTGAAACGGTGGCGCTGATCGGCGCAAACGGCGCAGGCAAATCGACGCTGCTGATGTCAATTTTCGGGCAGCCGCGCGTGCAGAACGGGCAAATTCTGTTTCGCGGGGAAGATATCAGCCGTAAGTCCACGCACTTTGTGGCGTCGGCCGGGATTGCGCAATCGCCGGAAGGGCGGCGGGTTTTCCCCGACATGACCGTCGAAGAGAACCTGCTGATGGGCACCATTCCGGTGGGCAATAAATACGCGGCGGAAGATTTGCAGACGATGTTTGATTTATTCCCCCGTCTGAAAGAGCGCCGGAAACAGCGGGCGATGACCATGTCCGGCGGTGAGCAGCAAATGCTGGCGATAGCGCGTGCGCTGATGAGCCGTCCGAAATTGCTATTGCTGGATGAACCGAGCCTCGGGCTGGCACCCATCGTCGTCAAACAGATTTTCCAGACGCTGCGGGAGCTGGCGCGCAACGGCATGACTATTTTCCTGGTGGAACAGAATGCACATCATGCCCTGAAGCTTTCCGACCGGGGTTACGTGATGGTTAACGGGCAGATACGTCTGAGCGGAACCGGGGACGAATTGCTACACAATCAGGAGGTCAGAAAAGCCTATTTAGGCGGCATTTAATCCTCTTTTGCCTTGCTGCCACGCCACATATTTCGCGGTGGCCAGCAAGGCATTTCCCATAAGGTTTATTCTGAATTTCTCAATTTCAAACCCCCCTCCACATTTTTCTCACAGTATTCCGTTATCATGCAATTCTTACAAATTGGTGACCAGAAAGTTAAATTTCTGAGTTATCATGCAGAGTTAACCTTCAAAAATTTGTTAAAGATGAGTTTTTTAGGACGAATCAATGACCTGACGCAGCGTTAAAACGTTGACCCCCAGTGGACAACGGGCTATATAACGCTGTCCGTTTTTGGCATGAATTTTCCTGTCTCAAGGATCAAGGATGAAGTGAATGGCGAAGGGCCATTCATTCGATGCGTTGAACCGTCGGCGCTGCTCGTAAAACAGCAGAAATGGGTCGTAGCGTTTATTGTTTAATCAGACAGGGTGCTGAAATGGCTTCTGAGATAATTTCTTTTGTTTTATTTCTTTCCTCTATCTTTTTGTACGTCACCCGTGCGTCGGCCAGCCGTGTCTGGTTTTCGCTGGTTCTGTTTTTCCTCGGCCTTTACGTCATCCTTAACGTCATTCTGATTGGCAGTAACTATTTTACCGGCGAAGGCATTACCGACGCGGTGCTCTACACCGTGACCAGCAGCCTGAAAGGCGCCGGGCTGAACAAATATATTCTGCCGTTCCTGGGGTTACTTGCGGGCCTGATTGCCGTATTTGCGGTGCTGGCATGGGCGCTGAAACAGCGTCGCGCCAAAAACAGCAGCGCGGCGTACAGCGTTCTGGCGGTGGTGCTGGCGGTGTTTTCGGTCGGATCCACGCAGGCTTTCCAAAATATTTCCCGTCTGGTAAAAACGCAGATCTCCGGCAATGGCGCGGACTTCGACACGTATTACAAAGTGCCGGAAAAAGTGGTGAAAGGCGCGAAAAAGCCAAACCTGGTTTACATCTATGGCGAAAGTCTGGAACGCACTTATTTTGATGAAAAAGTGTTCCCGGGGCTGACCACCGAATTAAGCCGCCATAAAGCGCAAAGCATTGATTTTACCAATACCAAACAGGTTCCCGGCACCGGCTATACCATCGCCGGTATGGTGGCTTCACAGTGCGGTATCCCGCTGTTTGCCCCGTTTGATGGCAATGCGTCCAGCGCGCTCGCCACGTTCTATCCGGAAAACGTCTGTCTCGGCGATGTACTGAAAGGCGCGGGTTACACCAACTATTTCTATCAGGGTGCGGAACTGGCGTTTGCCGGTAAAGGCACGTTTCTGAAATCTCACGGTTTTGATCATCTGTATGGCTACAACGAACTGCGTCCGACCGTGGCTGACCCGTCATATAAAAACGACTGGGGCTGGTATGACGACACGCTGCTCGACGAGGTTTATAAGAAATTCATTACGCTGAGCAAAGAGGGTAAACCTTTCTCGCTGTTTGCGCTGACGGTCGATACGCATCACCCGGACGGCTTTATTTCCCGGGGTTGCACCCGCAAAGACTATAAAGTAAACGGGAAATCCAATCAGTCCCTGAGCGCGGTATCCTGTAGTCAGGAGCTGATTTCAGCGTTTATCGACAAAATTAAAGCGTCCGGTTATTTCGATAACACCCTCATTGTGGTGTCTTCCGACCATCTGGCGATGAACAACACCGCG
The DNA here is from genome assembly GCF_047784855.1 of Rahnella sp. PCH160. NCBI lineage: Bacteria > Pseudomonadati > Pseudomonadota > Gammaproteobacteria > Enterobacterales > Yersiniaceae > Rahnella > Rahnella sp. PCH160. Next base: position 4,003,868 of record NZ_JBLOGT010000001.1, on the reverse strand, counting down.
TATAACATTCTGACCAAGCAAAACCGCAAGGACTTGTTCTTCGTGCTCGATGGCCGTAAACCAGTTGGCGATCTGAACGCGGCGAAACGTAGCACCCTTGATAACGGTGCCACGGTGCTTGATATCATGGGCGGCGATAACTACATCGGCCTGGGGCGCAGCGGTTTTTCCGCGACATCCATGACCGCGCAGTTCCTCAATATTGATGACAAAGTGAATGCCTGGAAACCGGCGGTTATCAAACAATGGGGCTTCCCGAACAGCATCAAGAATTACACGGTCAACAACAAAGACAGCAGCTTCACGTTCTCCGGGATGACCATCAAGACGCCGTTCATCCTGAAAGTGACTGGCGAAAAAATCGAGCCGATGTTTGATGTGTATCTGTCGACGCCGCTCAAGAAACAGCTTGCCGGTCTGGCCACCAGCGATAACTTCGTCTGGGTTGATAAATGCTACGAAATGGGCCGCGTCTGGGCACCGGAGTTGTCGCTCAATACCGGTCTTTGTGTGGCATCCGGCAACCTTGGTGCGAAGCCGTCCATCGTTCAGGTCAGTGGCGATATGTTCAAAGGCAAAGTCGACTTTGCCAAGGATACGTCGGGCAGCAATGCGATTTACCAGAAAACCCTGACGGCGCTGAACATTGATGACGAAGCAACAACGTATCAGTCGCCGTCGATTGCGTTTATGGTGCCTGGATTACCCGAGCAGGTGAAAGCGATTACGGGCGTTTCTTCGGTTGAAAACTGGGGACGCTGGTCGGATGCCAATCTGGCGCCGTCGGTAAAAATCGATTTTGTCAAACCGCTGCCTGAGACCTTTGATGTCGTGATCCGTGCCAGAGCCTACGGAAATAACATCGACAAACCGGTTTCCGTGCGCGTCGGCGATCAGGAACAGTTTGTAACCTTCGGCGATCAGGACGGTATTGTGAAGTTGCAGTTCACCAACCCGGAAGCGGCGCAAAGTATCGTGATTACGCCACCGGCACCGACCGAACCGACCGAAGGCACCAGCGGGGGGTTCCAGCCGCGAAAACTCGGCATCGGCATGGTATCGCTGGAAGTTCAGCCGGTCGACCCGCAGTCATAGCCGTCATAAATATACTGGTGTCAGGAATCAGGAAAACCCGCTGCGGCGGGTTTTTTTATGGGTGCGGCACGCGGTTTTCCCTACTACTGCAAGGTTAGCTTTTTTATCGATTTGCTATCCTATTTCACATATTCGTTTCAGGAATATGAATCTCTTAAACAATCTTATAAAGAAATAAGCCTATGGGTATACTCGCCAAATTCCTGCACGGAAACTCAGCTCTGCGCAGGCTTCTCATCTACTTTTTGGGGATACTCCATGCAAGCAATGTTCAACAAAACCAAGACCCGCCTTAAACGCACTATTTTACTGGCTGCCACCTCTGCGGTTGTGATTTCCGGCAGCGTTCTGGCACCGCTTGCGACAGCGCACGCAGCAGATAAAACCACCATCAAAGTCGGCATCATGAGTGGCGAAGACGAAGACGTCTGGCGCGAAGTGATCAAACAGGCTGCGGCAAAAGGACTGACGGTAAAACCTGTTGTTTTCAATGATTACAACCAGCCAAACGAAGCGCTGCAAAACGGTGAAGTTGACGCCAACGCGTTCCAGCATCAGCCGTTCCTCGATAACCAAATCAAAGTGAATCACTACGATATCGTTCGTGTCGGTTATACCGCCGTCTGGCCAATCGGTTTGTACTCCAAAAAAGTGAAAACCGCCGCTGAACTGAAAGATGGCGCAGTGATCGGTGTGCCTAACGATCCGGCGAACGAAGCGCGTGGGCTGGTTCTGCTCGAACAATCGGGTGTGATCAAACTGAAACCGGGCGCAGGGATTTCTGCGACAACCGCAGACATCACGGAAAACCCGCGCCACGTAAAAATCAAAGAGCTGGATTCCGGGATTATCGGCCGCTCCGTGCCTGATCTGGACGCCGCAATCGTTAACACCGACTGGGCGCTGAAAAGTGGCCTGACCCCGGCAGACCGTATCGCACAGGAACCGGTGAAAGGTAACCCGTACAACAACTTCATCGCTGTTAAAACAGCGGATGTGAACGCTCCGTGGGTGAAAACGCTGGTGAGTTCTTATCAGAATGACGCCGTCAAGCAAGTGTTTGATAAGGTTTACAAAGGTACTGGCGTAACGGCCTGGTAAGGAAGTAAAGCATGACAATAATCACTGAGACCGGGGCGCATTTTACCGCCACGCCCCCGGATAAGGACATTGCCCGCCGCAAACAGGCGGGCACACCGGCACAGGCTGACGGGATCGCCGACACGGACGTTGCGAAAAACGTGGTGCGGTTGCATCAGGTCAGCCGTCGCTTCGGAGCGACGCAGGCTCTGAACGGCGTGTCATTAACGGTAAAACGGGGCGAAATTCTCGGGATTATTGGCCGCAGCGGGGCAGGGAAATCCACCCTGATCCGTTGTCTCAACGGGCTGGAGCAGCCGGATGAAGGCGTGATCGAAATTGAAGGTCACGCCATCACCGGACTGAGTGAGAAACAATGGCAATCGGTGCGCAGCCGCGTCGGGATGGTATTTCAGCATTTTAATTTGCTGTCTGCCAAAACCGTCGAACAGAACGTGGCGTTGCCGCTGAAAATTGCCGGTTTTGATAAGGCTCGTCGTCAGGCGCGGGTGGCCGAATTACTGGCGCTGGTCGGGCTGGAAGACAAAGCCAAAAGTTATCCGGCGGCGTTGTCCGGCGGGCAAAAACAGCGTGTCGGGATTGCCCGCGCGCTGGCTGCCAGCCCGGCATTGTTGCTGTGTGATGAAGCTACGTCGGCACTTGACCCCGAAACCACCCGCTCAATTCTCGCGCTTCTTCAGTCGCTGAATCAGAAACTGGGCATCACGATTTTGCTGATCACCCATGAGATGGAAGTGATCAAGAAAATCGCCCATCGCGTTGCTGTGATTAACGCCGGTGAAATCATTGAAGAAGGGCCGGTGTGGCAGGTGTTTGCCCATCCGCAATCCCAGCTTACCCGCACATTGTTACAGGGCTTGCTGCCGCAACTTCCGGAAGCGCTGGCCGATGAACTGACGACGGAACGTCAGGGGCAGGCGATTTACAGCGTGCAGTATGCCGGGCAGGGTAGCCAGGGTGAAATTATCACTCAGATGGCGGCGGAATTACCGGGCAAGTTCCGGCTCATTCAGGGCGGTGTGGATCATATTCAGCATTACGCTATCGTGCGCTTTTTCTTCTCGGTTCCGGTGGCTGACGCCGCGTCCGAGCAGGCCGTTTTACACTGGCTGCAACAGCGCCAGGCAACTGTGGAGCTGACGGGCTATGTCTCCGGTAATGCTTGATCTGTTATTTAATGCCGTCCAGGAAACGCTGCTGATGACGGCGGTTTCGGGTTTATTTTCACTGGTTGCAGGTCTGCCGCTCGGATTGATTCTGGTGATGAGCAGCCCCGGTGGTATTGCTGAAAACCACTGGGTTAACCGTTCGCTCGGGCTGGTTATCAATGGCTTCCGTTCGCTGCCGTTCATCATTTTGCTGGTGGCGCTGATCCCTGTGACCCGATTTCTGGTGGGGACGTCGCTGGGTACCTGGGCGGCGATTGTTCCGCTTTCCATTACCGCAACGCCGTATTTTGCCCGTGTGGCAGAAGTATCGCTGCGCGATGTCGATCGCGGGCTGATTGACGCCGTGCGCGCCATGGGCGCAAGTAAGCTGCGCATCGTCTGGGATGTCCTGATCCCGGAAGCGCTGCCGGGAATTTTGTCCGGATTTGTCGTGACGCTGGTGGCGCTGATTGGTGCCTCAGCGATGGCGGGGGCAATCGGTGCGGGCGGGCTGGGGGATCTGGCCATCCGTTACGGTTATCAGCGGTTTGAAACGGTAGTGATGGTGGAAGTGATTGTGGTACTGATCGTCATTGTCTGCGGCATTCAGTGGCTGGGCGACCGTATCGTGGCGCGCGTGGATAAACGTCATTAAAAAAGCCGGTCGTCTTCGGGCGACCGGCTGTAGCCGGGTTCTAAATCTCGCTGCGTGAACGCCAGCGTTCGCGGGCCATAAAACTTTTCACCCCCACATCCAGGAACGGGCGCGGCGGCAGATAATTGGCGCGTCCGACCGATTCCATATCAGCCAGCAGCGGATTGTCTTCGCCCAGCGCATGTTCTGCCAGCAACCGGCCAAACGCGCTTTGCTTTGAACTGCCCGAGCCATTACACCCAGCCGATGAATACACGTTCTCCGACAAATTCCCCCACACCGGTGCGCCATTGCGCGTAATGCTGATCAGCCCTGACCACGTATACGCCATATTAACATCCTGCAACTGCGGATAAATGCGTGCAAAAAGTTGCTGATGGCGGCGCGCATGGCGGCCAGTTTCAACCGCATTCGTTACCAGACCCGGCGCAAAATTTACGTGCTCGCGGATAAGGAAACGGTGATCAGCGGTATAACGCAGCGTTGCGCCTGCCAGCGCATTCACCGGCGTCGAACCCCACGGAGATATATCGCCAATAAGACGGCGTTGTTCAGGCGTCAGCGGCTCGGTGAGGGTGGCAAATGTCGACATGGCGAATACGTTACCTTTGAACAACGGCAGCCCGCGGGCGGCACCGTTAATCGCCAGCATCAGCTTACGTGCGCGTACTTCACCGTGCGGCGTTTCGGCGCGGATCGTACCCTGCGTATCGATTTGCAAAGCAGGGGAATTGGCATAAACCGTGACGTTTTCCGGCAATGTCGCCACTAAACCGCTGATCAGCGCCGCCGGATTGACCAGAATGCAGTTCGGCGTATAGACAGCGCTGCGATAGAAGCCGGTGCCCAGACGCAGTTTCAGGTCGGCGTTCTCCAGATATTCGAAGCTTTCGCCGAGCGTGGTCAGCTCTTTCTGATAATGCGCAATCTCGCCGTCAAACTGTTCGCTCACGGCGCAATGGTATTTCCCCGAATTCAACCAGTCACACTCAATTCCGTACCGATCAACCGTGTCTTTCAGATGATGAAGCCCGTACTGCAACAGGCGCCGGTAGGTATTAGCATGTTCCAGTTCAGCCGACGTGCTGCCGACGGTGTGGGGTAAATCAATGACAAAGCCGGAGTTGCGCGCCGAAGCGTTATCGGCAACGTCGAGTGCTTCAAGCACCACGACGTGTTCCTGCGGGCGAAGCTCTGCAATCCGGCGGGCAAAAGCCAGCCCGGCAAATCCTGCGCCGATCACCAGCCAGTCGGCAACTATTTTGCCATGCAATGCCGGATGACGCGGCTTATCGCCACGCAGCGCCGCCCAGCCGTTGATATTCTGGTCGAGTGGTAAGTTTTTAATTTTCATTTGTGACATCAAATTGTTATCCCGGGTGGTGCGATCCTAATTTATGGACGTTTAGATGTCTAATGCACAATGATGATAAACATATATTCATCTCACGGCAGGGCGAGCGGGCAGGCGAAAATTAGGACAAAGTGAATATTAAGTAATCAGATGGCAGGAAGGTTAACTTGCTAGAATGCGTGCGGGTGCTTGAGGCTTATTGGTCTTGAGCAGTGTTGTTCAAGGTGTAATAAGAAGAAAGCCCCGAGTTAATTATTCAATCAACCCGAGGCTACCAACGACGCCTAGACAACGTCAGGATAGCCTCATAGATGCAGAAATGCAACGGAGGTTAAGATGGCGCGAAAGCTGATTTTGTACGGGCTCATGGTGATTTGTTTCACGTTATTGGCCTGGACCTGGATGGTGCGTGATTCGCTGTGCGAGTTGCATATTAAGCAGGGAAATACGGAAATTGCGGCAGTCTTAAGCTACGAAATTAACGGCTAACCGTAAGGTGGGGTTCGCCCCACCTTTTCGGATGTTGCCAAAGCGCGTTGGCCTCAGGCACCCGTTTGCAGAAAACGTAAAAACAAAAAGGCCCGAATTTTCATTCGGGCCTTCTCGTATTGTGTGGTGGAGAGAGAGGGGTTCGAACCCTCGATACGATTTCTCATATACACACTTTCCAGGCGTGCTCCTTCAGCCACTCAGACACCTCTCCAGTCGTCAGCTGCACCGCAGTGCTGCTGACCGGCGCTAATGTAGGGAAATCCGCGTTCAGCGTCAACCTTCTTTTTGCAGGTTCTGTGCTGTTTAGACAAAATTAGAGCAATTTGCTGATTTACAGACCAAAAACTGTATTAAGGATGACCAGCTTGGGGTAAGTCACGCAGCGTCATTAATTCTGCTTATCACTGTGAATAGATAAGTAGAATAACTGCGTAAAAGCGCGATTAAGCAACAAACACTTCCCGTAATGGTTAAATAGCAAAATATGTTGTGAAAATCGTCAGTTACGAAGGTATAACAATGGATTCCAAAAAAAGCTTCATATAAAAACTGGGCTAGTTAAAACCAGAAGCAGAAACAATTCACACGAACAGGACAGGGGTTCCACTTGAGTCAGTCAAATAACGCGACCGTGTCGCAGCAGCGCACGGCTATTCCCGCCGGCGCGGGCACATTATTCTTCGTTCAGACTTTCGCGACGCTCGGCTTCGCGGTGCTATATTCCACTCTGGTGCTGTACGCCACAAAAAAACTGGGTTTCAGCGAAGATAACGCCAACGCCATCATGGGCGTGTTCGGCGCGTTCAACTATGGCCTGCATATGTTTGGCGGTTATCTCGGTGGCCGTTATCTGAGTAACCGAAACCTGTTTGTTCTGGGCATGGTATTACAGGTCTTCGGTTGTGCGCTGATTGCGCTGGAAGGCGTGACCGGTCTTTACTGGGGGCTGGCGATGTTCCTGACCGGCAGCGGGCTGAACGTGACTTGCCTGAATATGATGCTGACGCAGCGTTTTGCACCGGATGATGACCGTCGTGAATCGGCCTTCCTGTGGAATTATGCCGGGATGAATCTGGGCTTCTTTATTGGCTTCGCCGTGGCCGGTTATTTCCAGCTGAGCGAAAACTACCGCGCGCTGTTCCTGTTTGCCACGCTGGGTAATGTGGCGGCGGTGGTGGTGACGCTGTCTCGCTGGTCGATTCTGGCCGACATCAGCACGCCGCTTAAAGAAGCTAGCCGCGGCCAGTTACTGCGCCGTATGGCTGTCGGCATTGCCATTTTAATCGTCCTCGTGCCGGTCATTCGACTGTTGCTGACCCACGCGGAGTTCAGCAGTTACTTTGTGGTCGCGCTGGGTATTATCATTTTTGCGCTGATGACACTGGTGACTTACCGCCACCGGCAGGCCGATGAACGTCGCCGCATGAAAGCCTATTTGCTGCTGGCGCTGGGTTCGCTGGTGTTCTGGACGCTGTATCAGCTGGCCCCGATGGGGCTGATGCTGTTCTCGGAAAACAACATTAACCTGAATGTTTACGGCATCCGCGTGGCACCGCAGTGGATCCAGAATATTAATACCATTGTGATTGTTATTGGCGGGCCGCTGATGGCACTGTGGTTCAACAAATTACGTCAGCGCGGCTGGAATATTGATGTTCCGGCGCAGTTCTCGGCCTCTTTATTCTGTATGGGGCTGGGAATGCTGGTTCTGCCGCTGGGGATCCATCTGGCGGGCGGCGACGGGCTGGTGGCATTTAAATGGATTGCCGTCAGCTATCTGCTGCAAAGCATCGGCGAACTGCTGATTTCCCCAATTGGTTACGCGATGATCGGTAAACTGGCTCCGGCGCGCTATCAGGGCGTGATGATGGGCTGCTGGATGATGGTAACCGGCGTGGCCTCGGTGCTCGCCAGCTACATTTCCGGCCTGATGCCGCAAAACGAAGGCAGTACACCGGTGATGACCAATCCGGGTTACAGCGAAGTCTTTAACGTGCTTGGCTGGGGTTCCGTTATCACCGGTGTGGTTCTGCTGGTTCTGATCCCGCTTTTACGCCGGATGATCCGCCGTGAACCTGCCGCTGCCTGACCTTAGCGCAGACTCCGTCAGTGAATCTTCAGGCCCCGAATTTCGGGGCTTTTTCTTTTTTCGGCCTCAGGGTTGCATCCTGATGATATTCAGGGAAATCTATCCGTTCACAGGAGGCGTCCCCCATGAACATTATTTTTTACCACCCTACATTTGATGCAAAACCCTGGATTGACGGAATAACAAAACGCATACCGCAGGCCAGAATGCGCGTGTGGAATACGGCGGACAACCAGCCCGCCGACTACGCGCTGGTCTGGCGGCCACCGCACGCCATGCTTGCGCCGCGCACGATGCTGAAGGGTATTTTTGCTCTTGGCGCAGGCGTGGATGCCATTCTCACGCAGGAACAGCGTCAGCCCGGCACATTACCTGCCGGGGTGCCGCTTATTCGTCTCGAAGACACGGGCATGTCCTTGCAGATGCAGGAATACGCGCTGGCCAGCGTATTGCGGTATTTCCGTCGTATGGACGAATACCAACTATTCCAGCAACAAAAACAGTGGCGGCCGCTGGCACCGCATTCACGCAGTGAATTTACTGTCGGTATTCTTGGCGCCGGCGTGCTGGGCAGCAGCGTGGCGAAAGCGCTGGTGGATATGCAATTCATTGTGCGCACCTGGAGCCGCAGCGAGAAATCTCAGGACGGCGTGCAAAGCTTTTACGGAGACGATCAACTGGCGGCATTTGCGTCCGGCTGCAAGGTACTGATCAATCTGCTGCCGAATACGCCATACACCGCCGGCATTCTCAATCATCAACTGTTCACAAATCTGCAGCATAATGCTTATCTGATTAACCTCGGACGCGGCGGGCATCTGGTAGAAGGTGATTTGCTGCGCGCGCTCGACAGCGGACAGATAGCCGCCGCTACGCTCGACGTTTTTGCCGAAGAACCGTTGCCGGGCATGCACCCGTTCTGGTCGCATCCGCGCGTCAGTATCACGCCTCACATTGGCGCAGATACGTTGCCGGAAGAAGCCATGGACAGCATTGCGGCAAATATTCTGGCCATCGAAGCAGGGCGGGAACCGGCAGGACGTGTCTGCCTCGACCGGGGTTATTGACGTTCATCTGCTAAAATCATTAACGTGGCGGCCATGCAGTCGCCACGGGACCACTTAAGGAGATCACATGCCGTACCCCGTTGATTTGCATATGCATACTGTTGCCAGCACGCATGCCTACAGCACATTACATGATTACATTGATGAGGCAGCGGAAAAGGGCATTAAGCTGTTTGCCATTACCGACCACGGCCCCGATATGGCCGATGCCCCGCACTACTGGCACTTTATGAATATGCGCGTCTGGCCGCGTCTGGTGAACGGAATCGGCATCCTGCGCGGTATCGAATCGAACATTAAAAACATTCAGGGCGACATTGACTGCACCGGCCCGATGCTCGATGAAATTGATGTGATTATTGCCGGTTTCCATGAGCCGGTGATGCAGCCGGTGGATGAAGAAACGCACACCGCTGCTGTGATTGCCGCGATGGCAGGCGGTGAGGTGCATATTATTTCGCATCCGGGTAACCCGAAATACCCGATTGATATTCCTGCCGTTGCGGCGGCGGCGGCGAAATATAACGTGGCGCTGGAGCTGAATAACTCCTCTTTCATCCATTCGCGTAAAGGCAGTGAACCGAATTGCCGGGCGATTGCGCTGGCCGTGAAAGAAGCCGGTGGCTGGCTGGCGCTGGGATCGGATTCGCACATTGCGTATTCACTCGGCGGGTTTGAGCATTGCGAACGTATTTTGCGTGAAGTTGATTTTCCTGAAGACCGTATTCTGAATGTCAGCCCGCGCCGTTTCCTGGATTTTCTGGAGAAACGCGGGCGCGCACCAATTGCAGAATTAAGCGAACTGTGACATTGTCGCGGCCAATTTGCAGGGGATTCCCCCTTTTATCCGACTGATCAGGTTATTGCTATGAATGAATTTTCGATTGTCTGCCGCATTCTGGGCACATTGTTTTACCGCCAGCCGCAGGATCCGTTGCTGGTTCCGCTCTTTGGCCTGATTCAGGACGGGAAATTGCGTGAACATTGGCCGCTGGAGCAGGATGCGTTGCTGAGACGCTTACAGGAAAGCGCCGATCCTCAGGCGCTGGCCGCTGAGTTTAACCGGTTATTTGTCGGCTCAGAAGCCGCGGTGTCGCCGTTGCGCAGCGCCTACGTTGATGGCGCAAATGAAATGGATATCCGCACTTTCCTGCAACAGCGTGGAATGCCGTTAGGCGAAACGCCTGCCGATCATTTTGGCACGATGTTGCTTGCGGCATCATGGCTGGAAGATCAGTCGCAGGAGGATGAAGTGGCCGCGCAAATAACGTTGTTTGATGATTACCTGTTCCCGTGGTGCGGGAAGTTTCTCGGTAAAGTTGAGGCGCACGCCACCAGCGGTTTCTACCGCACGCTGGCTGAAATCAGCCGCGAAGCGTTGCAGGTAATGCGTGATGAGCTGGAAGAACAGTTGCCGCCGGATCTGGATAACGACGAAGAAGACGATCAGTAAATCTCTTATTTGACAGAAATAAAAATCCCGGGTCATGAAAATGTCGCCGGGATTTTTTTATCGGTTTTATGTGATCCGGCTAGTCAGTAAACGGGATCACCAGTTCACCCGGTTTCACTTCAATGCCTTTGGCCAGTTTTTTCGCCATGGCTTCGCCTTTGCTGCGATCGCCATTCAGTACGTAGGCCGGGCGTTGATCAAAGTAAGTTTTCAGCGAATTGTTCAGATAAGGCATCAGGCCTTTCATCACGCTGTCCATTTTTTCCGGCTGAATGGTGTAATCCACCACCTGCATATCTTTCAGGAAAATCGCGCCTTTATCCTTGTCGTAAGAGGGATTGGCTTTGAGCGTCAGGTGCATATCGGCTTTCTGCGGGCCAAATAATGACGAGATATCAACATGCGCATCGCCGGTCAGCGTCACGACGCCCGGTTCGGCGCGGCCAATCTGGCTGCTAAGATTGGTCAGCACTAATTTCGCATCCACCAGCCCCGGCACACCGAGCTGCTTCTCGAAATTATTGTTCTTATTCAGATAGTCATTAACCTGCTGCTCGCTGATGGTGTACTGCGTTAGCTGGTTACACCCGGCCAGCAGGCTGGCGCACATCAGAACTGCTGCACCTAAAAGTCGCTTAGTCATTCTTCCCTCATTACGTAAAAACTATTTTGTCAGCATGACCGCTAAACGGCATGGCTCCAATCAGACAACGCTGATTAGCCTAAGTGCTGGAGAAGGGGAAGAAAAGGAAAAAGAGCCAAAAACATCAGCCCTGAATAATTCCCGTTGCAGGAAGGCGACTAAGCGTAGCCAACGCATCTGCAACGGGAAGTCTGACGGGGCTTAGCTTGCGAGGCGGGTAAACAGATTAACCTGCGTCTGTTTTGCCATGTTGTCGCGATAAGCCTGAACACGGGACGGCCACTCAATCCCCTGAACGATGGTCAGGGAACGCAGCACTGGCCAAAGATTGATGTCATCTTCAGAAAGCTCGCCGTTAACGGCATTGGGTTCAACAATCAGCTTATCGAGCGCGCGTAAATCCTGGCTTATTTTTTTCACCAGGCCTTCTGAGTGTTTCAGATGCTCCCGAAAATCACCGCTGGCGGCCTGTTTTTTGTCGGAGAAGTATTTCCGCGCTTCCGGCGTGGAGAATTCTTCAAGCGGCGCGGCAGCGAAGCGGGGCAGGAGCAGACGGCCCGTATATTCAGAAACATGACGCAGCCAGGTGGCAATTGAGGCATTCAGCGGGCCGGTCAGCAGCGGTTTGCCGTCGCTTTTGTCCACGTAATGCACGATGTCCATGCTTTCCGGCATAAAACCGCCGTCCTGTTTTTGCAGGATAGGGACCATCTTCTTACCGACCATCGAAATCGGGGTTTTCTCGTCATCATTGAGCAGAACTTTGATTTCAACCGGAATGTTTTTCAGACCAAAAATCATGCGTGCTTTGACGCAAAAAGGGCAATGCTCGTAAACGTAAAGTCTCATGGTTCATAGCTCCTGTTGTCGCCGGCGGTGACCTGTAGGGTGCGTGTAAACTGCCGGATGTAGGTTCGGAATTTATCGATACGCTTAAACCAGTATGGGTAAATGAGGAGGGGAGATCAAACATACACGTCATGTTTGCCGCTTTGTTACAACGCCAGTCATTTTGTGTATTTGCCGATGTCAGCCTCCGCTTAGCATCGCCGGTTCGATGCGGCGCAGATTGAACTGCCAGTACAAACCGGTGAGGGTGATGAAACCGACAATACCCAGCAAAAACCACGGTAATTCAGGCAGTTCAAGTGCGCGGCCGGTGTCATACATCCAGCCGCCGCCGGTATAACCAATGATCCCCCCCAGCGCCAGCCCGAGGCGGCTGAAGCCCATGTAACTGCCCCGTGCCCGGGAATCTGCCAGCGAGGCGCTCAGCGTTTCGCGTGCAGGTTCGGCAATGATTGAGCCGATGTAGAAGAACCCGATGAGCAGCAACAGTGGGTTGATCGACGTCACCAGCCCGACGGGCAGCAGGCTGAGCGTCATGATCAGCAGGCCAAACATGAGACGCTGTTCAAGGCGGAAACGTTTTTCGCTCCAGCGCGCAATCGGGTACAGCATCGTCAGGGAAAGCACCGCTTCAATTGCATACATCCATTTCACCGCCGCCGGGCTGCCCGCGACGTCATTGACCGCAATCGGCAACATCAGCATGACCTGCACGGTCAGCATGTAATAACCGGTCAGCGTCAGTACATACGCCAAAAAACGGCGATCGCGCAGCACGCGCATCATGCCTTCACGCATCGGCGTGCGCATAGTGGAAATACGGTAAGCGGGCAAAAACCAGGCGTTACAGGCGGCGGCCAGCACAAAGATGCCCGCACCGGCCCAGCAAACGTAATGGAAATCATATTGCAGCAACCAGCTGCCGATGAGCGCACCGATAACGGCTCCGGCGCTGTCTTGCATCATCATCAGGGAGAAGAAACGGCTGCGTTCGTGCGGACGGGTCAGCTTGATCACCAGCGCGGTACGCGGCGGGTCAAACAAGGTGCCGCCAAGGCCGGAGAGAATACAGGAGCAGACTAAAATCCACGGTTCGTCTGCCATTGCCATGGTGGCGAATCCGGCGGCGCGTAAAAGCATGCCGGTAATAATCATCGGTTTTGCACCTAAACGGTCAGCGATAGCGCCACCGAAAATGCCTAATCCCTGTTGCGTGAGCTGGCGGACACCCAGCGCCAGACCGACGGCCATCGCGGCCCAGCCGAGCTGATCGACAAATCGGATCGAGATCAACGGAAAAACCACGAAAAAGCCTAAAATAACCAGCGCGTTGTCTAATAACAGAAAATATTTACCCAAGCTCCGAGCTTGTGATACCAGAGACATGCTTCACCATGAGCGATTATTTGTACCCTGTCCGGCAGATACAGAAAGGAAGAAAAGACCAATCCAGTCTGAACTGGAATCAGGCAATTAGATAGGGCGCTATTGATAATATTTTTTTATCGTCAAGCCACGTTCTGACTGGCAGAATTGGCGATGATCAGGTGTTTCCTATAAATTCTATTCATCGACCCGTGCGGGATGTGGAGGAAGGGATGTTTGGCTATAAATCTGCCGTGCCGAAAGTGCGGCTTACCTCTGACCGGATGGTTTTGCGGCTGGTTCATGACCGCGATGCGCACCGGCTGGCGGAATACTATGCGGAGAACCGGGTGTTTCTGAAACCCTGGGAACCGGTCAGGGATGAAAGCCATTGTTATCCTTCCGGATGGCAGGCGCGTCTGGGATTAATTTCTGAAATGCAGAAACAGGGCAGCGCGTATTATTTTATCCTGCTCGACCCCGATGAAACGCGCGTAATGGGCGTGGCGAATTTCAGCAATGTCCTGCGTGGCTCATTCCATGCCTGTTTTCTCGGTTATTCACTCGGTCAGGAATGGCAGGGAAAAGGACTGATGCACGAAGCGCTGCAAACTTTAATCCGTTATATGCAGCGCCAGCAAAAAATGCACCGGATTATGGCCAATTACATGCCGCACAATAAACGCAGCGGGCAATTGCTCGAGCGTCTGGGTTTCGAGCGTGAAGGCTATGCGAAGGATTATTTACTGATTGATGGCAAATGGCAGGATCACGTGCTGACGGCGTTGACCTGGCAAGAATGGACGCCCCCGTCCCGATAAGGAGAGCAGCATGAAACATGAACTCAGTGACCGGGAAGCCCGGGTCGTCGGCTGTTTGCTGGAAAAGCAGCTCACCACGCCGGAACAGTATCCGATGACGCTCAACGGATTAACCACCGCTTGCAATCAGAAAACCAACCGTGAGCCGGTGATGGAACTCAGCGAAAGTGACGTTCAGCAAACGCTGGATTTGCTGCTGCGTAAACACATCATCCGCACCCTCAGCGGTTCCCGCACCATGAAGTACGAGCATCGTTTTTGTAATTCTGAATTCGGTAATCTCAAATTTTCCCCGCAGGAAGTGGCAGTCGTCACCACGCTGCTGCTGCGCGGCGCGCAAACGCCGGGCGAATTACGCACCCGAACCAACCGCCTGCACGATTTCTCTGACGTGGCCGAAGTCGAACAGACCCTGACGGATCTTTCTCACCGTGAAGATGGTCCGTTCTGCGTGCGTCTGGCACGAGAGCCAGGCAAGCGGGAGAGCCGTTTTATGCACCTGTTTAGCGGTGAAGTCAGCCAGGCTGTCAGTGCTGCGGAAGAGCCGTTTTTCAGCACCGCCGCGCCGGACGCCAGTCTTGTTGTGCGCGTGGAAACGCTCGAGGCAGAAGTGGCCGAACTGAAACAACGTCTGGAAAGCCTGCTGCAACATTTGGGTGATTAAAAGGAAAACGTCGTGAGTAAACTTCGGATAGGCGTTATCGGGCTGGGCGGGATCGCGCAAAAAGCGTATCTGCCGGTTCTCAGTCATGCTGAAAAGTGGACGCTGGTCGGCGGTTTTTCCCCGAATCAGCAAAAAGCGCAGGCCGTTTGTGACAGCTACCGGATGGCCTGTTTTTCCCGCATGGATGAACTTGCCAGCCAGTGTGACGCCGTTTTTGTCCACAGCAGCACGGCCAGCCATTTCGACGTAGTCGGGCAATTGCTGGCGCAGGGCGTGCATGTGTATGTCGATAAACCGCTGGCTGCTGAATGGGATCAGGCTGAACAACTGGTTGAACAGGCGAACCGTGCAGGCAAAGCCTTAATGGTTGGGTTTAACCGCCGCTTTGCGCCGTTGTATCGTCAGTTGAAAGAGAAGATGCAGCAACCCGCGTCTTTGCGTATGGATAAGCACCGGACGAACAGTGTCGGGCCACAGGATCTGCGTTTTACCCTGCTGGATGATTATCTGCATGTCGTGGATACAGCGTTGTGGCTGGCGGGCGGCAATGCCAGCCTGGAAAGCGGGCTGGTTCAGATTAATGAGGCGGACCAGATGCTTTACGGCGAGCATCATTTCCTGTGCGGAGAAACGCTGGTGACAACGTCAATGCATCGCCGCGCCGGAACGTTCCGTGAAAGCGTGCAGGCAGTCACCGAAGGTGCTGTTTATCAGCTGGATGATATGCGTATCTGGCGCGATGAACGCGATGACATTCTGACGCAGCAACCTGTCGCTGGCTGGCAAAGTACATTGGCGCAGCGCGGTTTTGTCGGCGCGATTGAACATTTTGTCGATTGCGTCTCGAACCAGACCGCGCCTGAAACCAGCGGCGATCAGGCGATTTATGCACAGGCTATGATCGAAAAAATTCTGCAAAATTAAGGGAAAGCCGCACAGGGAGGTGCGGGTAACAATCTATAACAACTGCCGTTGGCTATTGCTTGGCGGATGCGTAGACTAAGCGCATCTTTGAGCCATGCCGGGTCATCTTTCACGCCTGCTGATGCAGGCGTGGTTGTTTAACCTGTTGATCAACATTGATTTACAGACAGGCCACCGGCAAACAAGAAAAGTGACATGAATCTACTTAAATCTTTGGCAGCCGTCAGTTCAATGACGATGTTTTCACGAGTATTAGGCTTTGCCCGCGACGCCATTGTGGCCCGCGTTTTTGGTGCCGGAATGGTCACTGACGCCTTTTTTGTGGCGTTCAAACTGCCTAACTTATTACGCCGTATTTTCGCTGAGGGCGCATTCTCTCAGGCTTTCGTGCCCATTCTGGCCGAGTACAAAGCACAGCAGGGTGAGGAAGCCACACGGACGTTCATTGCTTACGTTTCGGGCCTGCTGACGCTGGTTCTGGCGATTGTGACCGTGATCGGCATGATCGCCGCGCCGTGGGTGATTTATATCACCGCACCCGGTTTTGTGGATTCGCCGGACAAATTTGCCCTGACCAGTTCGCTGCTGCGTATTACGTTTCCGTATATCCTGCTGATATCGCTGGCCTCGCTGGCCGGGGCGATACTCAACACCTGGAACCGCTTCTCCATACCCGCGTTTGCGCCGACGTTTCTGAACGTCAGTATGATCGGCTTTGCGTTGTTTGCGGCGCCTTATTTCCACCCGCCGGTGCTTGCGCTGGCCTGGGCGGTGGTGGCGGGCGGATTGCTGCAACTGGGTTATCAGCTTCCGCACCTGAAGAAAATCGGCATGCTGGTTCTGCCGCGTCTGAACCTGAAAGATGCCGGCGTCTGGCGCGTTATGCGTCAGATGGGTCCGGCAATTTTGGGTGTTTCGGTCAGCCAGATTTCCCTGATTATCAATACCATTTTTGCGTCATTCCTGGTTTCAGGTTCTGTTTCGTGGATGTATTACGCCGACCGTCTGATGGAGTTCCCGTCCGGCGTGCTGGGCGTGGCGCTGGGGACAATCCTGCTGCCTTCACTGGCGCGGAGTTTCTCCAGCGGTAATCATACCGAATACAACCGCCTGATGGACTGGGGCCTGCGCCTGTGTTTCCTGCTCGCGCTGCCAAGTTCTGTCGCGCTGGGCATTCTGGCGAAACCGCTGACCGTTGCGCTGTTCCAGTACGGTAAATTCAGCGCCTTTGATGCGTCAATGACGCAGCGCGCGCTGGTTGCGTATTCCGTCGGCCTGATGGGACTGATTGTGGTGAAAGTGCTGGCACCGGGCTTCTATTCACGTCAGGACATCAAAACGCCGGTCAAAATTGCCATTGTCACATTGCTGATGACGCAGGTGATGAACCTCGTGTTTATCGGGCCGCTGAAACATGCTGGTCTTTCGTTGTCGATTGGTCTTGCTGCGTGCCTGAACGCATCGCTGCTTTACTGGCAACTGCGTAAACAAGATATCTTCCAGCCGCAACCGGGCTGGAAAGTGTTCCTGATCAAACTGTTTGTCGCAGTGGTCGCGATGTCTGCGGCGTTGCTCGGCATGATGTGGTTTATGCCTGCCTGGGATGTCGGCGGAATGGCGTATCGTCTGGCGCGTCTGGCAGCCGTTGTCGCGGTGGGCGTAGTGGCGTATTTCGCCGTGCTCGGCCTGTTAGGGTTCCGCGTGAAAGAATTTGCCCGGCATTAATACGGCGTTCAGCCGGTAAAACGCAGATACAGAAAAGGCCTCGGAAGAGGTAATGCCAGTCAGTTAAGCAACTGACTGGCTTTTTTCCTGTGCTTTTGGATACTTCCGGGGTCTTTCCTTCACCACTCTAGGAAAGGCCCTTTCTCTTCTTATCGGCAGCTTCACCATCTGCGCCATACTCTCCAGATTACGCAACAGTTCGGGGATCCGGCCCGGAGATGCGCCCTGAAGCGTCATTAACATCCTCATCACCAGACTGCACGAGTCTGAGAAGCTTAGCTGATTCGGCCAGTAACCCTTTAGGTTTTTAGACATCTTAATCATCTGATAACGAACAAGATTATAGGCTAGTAATACCCCCATAACTCCTGCTCGACAAGTTCTGGTTTTTTACTTCTCAGCGTTAACCGACTCAGTAACATCGTCTGCTTAATTTCACGATAACCCAGTTCGATTTCCCAACGGTGGCCGTAGAGATCGGCCATTTCCCCACCCGGGTACCGCATGGCATCTGTCATTGAGGTCAGCAGATGGCAGACTTTGCCTTTACGGGTAAACGTCAGAAGGCGAGCCGTCATTTCCTCCCCCAGATCAGGCCACTTTTTCCGGGCCTGAGGACTGGTTTTCATCCTTATCAGATGATCGCCTTTACCGAGTTTTCGCACCTCTTCGTACTGCGCTCCTTTTTTCAACGGGATCATCCAGTGGCGGCTCTCTCCCGCCTGATGCCAGGCATTCAGCAGTCCCAGAGAATAATAACCTTTATCGAGTAAAGTCAGTGTGTTATCGCCTGTTTGTTCTATCAGTTTTTCTGCCAGCGTATATTCGCTTTCTTTCATCGTACCGAAGGCGGCAGCCGTAAGCAGGTGGCTGGTCAGTTCCATCTGGCAGACCATTTTCACCTGCGGATAAAGCCCCGGTTGCCCGGCATAGGTCTGTCGCGGGAAAGCCACATCATTTTCTGGTGTATCCTGGGTTCGCCAGACGACACCGTCCACCGCCAGTAATGTCAGACCACACCAGTGTGGATGGGTGACGGAGTTGTGCCACACCTGTGCCGTTTGGGTAAACACGCGGCGAACGGCATCACTTCCCAGGCGCTGGCGGGCCTGGATAACGGCGCTTGGGGCAACGAAGGGCCGGTTGCCGGGGAGCATAATATCCAGCCGGTTCACGATTTGGTGGAGGGGTTCTTCGCGTTCGAGCGCCATGCCAATGATGCACCAGACCATCATTTCCAACGGGAGACGGCGTTTACGCAGCGTGACGGAACCTGACTCGGCCAGACAGCGGGAGACAAGGTCGGGATCCAGAACATCACCGAGAGAAGTCAGAGGGTTACGGGTAGAGTCGTAGCAGGAAACGAGCTCAAGAGCCTGAGCAATGCGCATAAAAAAAATCCAGAAACGAAGAACGTTTCTGGATTTTTACACAGCCACTGGATCGTTCAACTGATCCTTAACTGATCGGCATTACCTCGGAAGAGGCCTTTTTAATGTTTGTATGAATATGAATTACATACGTTCTACGGTTTCGATACCCAGCGTATCCAGACCGGTTTTCAGCGTGCGCTGCGTTAACAGTGCCAGTTTCAGGCGGCTGTTACGGCTGGTTTCGTCCTCTGCGTTCAGGATCGGGCAATGTTCGTAGAAGCTGGAGAACAGACCGGCAACGTCGTAGAGATAAGCACACATTGTGTGTGGCGTGCCTTCGCGGGCAACAACGGTCAGCACTTCTTCAAATTGCAGCAATCGGGTAGCCAGTGCCGCTTCACGTTCTTCGCTCAGCACAACCGGCTGGGTCAGGCTGTTAACGTCGATTTCTGCACGCTTGAAGATTGACGCCACGCGGGTGTAAGCATATTGCATGTACGGCGCGGTGTTACCTTCAAAGGCCAGCATGTTGTCCCAGTCGAAGATGTAATCGGTGGTGCGGCTTTTCGACAGATCAGCGTATTTGATTGCGCCAATACCGACGGCGTTGACCAGTTTTTCCAGTTCTTCCGCATCTTTAAGCTCAGGATTCTTTTCTGTGATGAGCTTGCGTGCGCGTTCAATCGCTTCGTCCAGCAAATCAGACAGTTTCACCGTGCCGCCTGAGCGGGTTTTGAACGGTTTTCCATCTTTACCCAGCATCATGCCAAACATGTGGTGTTCAAGCGCAACGGAATCAGGAACATAACCGGCTTTGCGTGCGATAGTCCAGGCCTGCATCAGGTGCTGGTGCTGGCGGGAGTCGATGTAATAAAGCACACGATCGGCCCCCAGCGTTTCGTAGCGGTATTTTGCGCAGGCGATGTCAGTGGTGGTGTACAAATAGCCGCCATCTTTTTTACGGATGATGACGCCCATCGGGTCGCCTTCTTTATTCTTGTACTCGTCAAGGTAAACCACGACGGCACCTTCGCTGTCGACGGCCAGACCTTTCGATTGCAAGTCTGCCACGATCCCCGGCAGCATGCTGTTATAAAGGCTTTCACCCATGACGTCGTCTTCGGTCAGGGTGACGTTCAGGCGGTTATAGGTCAGCTGGTTTTGCTTCATGGTCACATCGACCAGTTTGCGCCACATTTGCAAACAGTATTCGTCACCGCCCTGCAACTTCACCACGTAACCACGTGCGCGTTCTGCAAAGGCTTCGTCTTCGTCGTAATTCTTTTTCGCAGCGCGGTAGAATTCTTCCAAATCCGCCAGATTCATGTCACCGGCGTTCTCGTTTTGAATTTTTTCGAGATAAGCAATCAGCATCCCGAACTGTGTGCCCCAGTCGCCCACGTGGTTGGCGCGGATCACTTTGTGGCCGAGCAGTTCATTGGTTCGCACAGCGGCGTCGCCGATGATGGTGGAACGGATGTGGCCAACGTGCATTTCTTTCGCCACGTTTGGCGCAGAATAGTCGATGACGATAGTTTGCGGTTCAACCGGCGCGATGCCCAGTTTTTCGTCATTCAGCGCGTTGTCGACGTGTGCGCCGACAAACGCCGGATCCAGGAAAATATTGATGAAGCCAGGACCGGCAATTTCAACTTTGCTAGCGATGCCGCTCAGATCCAACAGTTCAACCACTTTCTCGGCCAGTTGTCGTGGCGGCATACCCATTTTTTTCGCCACGGACATGACGCCATTAGCCTGATAGTCACCAAACTGAGCCTTGGCGGACTGACGGACCTGCGCTTCGCTGTCGGCGGATGCGCCTGCTGCGATCAGCGCCTGGCTGACTTTATATGAAAGAAGTGCCTGAATATTCACCGGATTACCTTTAGTCGATATCCCCGTCATCTTTCGGCAGCACAGTTTTTCTGCAACACGAATGATTTAGGGTGGGAATGTGGTTGTTAACGCGTCCCCCCTGCGGGAGAACTGAAAAATGATGCGTGTTTATATCATATTAGCCCTGCGGAGTCAGTATTGCCGCACGTCCGGGCTGCATGAAAGCGCAATTCTGCGGCATGTCTCTGGCAACCGGATGAAAGGCTGTGTAAATTACCCGACCCTGAAGATCTGCAAACTGAAAAGAGATAGGATGCCCGCCATGAAACATGTCCCCGAGTTAAAGGATTTAGTTGACGATATGCCGCGATTTTCCGACGTATTGACGACATTCGCTGCCAAATTGCAGATCAATCTGGGTGAATTTCATGCCGATCATATTTCTGTGCGCTGTCATCAGAACACAACGGCAGAACGCTGGAGAGCAGGACTGGCAAAGTGCGGCAGCCTGCTCAATGAAACCCTGATTAACGGGCGACCAATCTGCCTGTTTACGCTCGATGAGCCGCTGACGGTCGGGCCGCTGAGCATTGATCTGGTGGAATTACCGTATCCGGGTGATAAGCGTTATCCGCATGAAGGCTGGGAGCATATTGAGATTGTGCTGGCGGGCGCAGAAGAAGAGTTGTCTGCGCGGGCGCTGGCACTGATTGCTGATGAAGCGCTGATGACGCCCGGTATAAAACTGAAGCAGAGTGCGCCGAAAGGGGAAAATGAGCGGTTACCTAACCCAACGTTGGCGGTCACTGACGGATCAGTGACCATTAAATTCCACCCGCACAGCCTGCGTGAAATTGTTGCCAGCGAAAGGGAAGAGGGTTAACGTCCGCATTTTTCCAGCGCAGTTTCCATGCGATCCAGCGCTTTCTCCAGTAAGGCGCGCTGACAACCGAAATTGAGGCGTACGCACATGGGCGCACCAAATTCGGCTCCACCGGAAAAACCGACGCCTGCTTCCACAAAGAAACGGTATGGATCGTCCACCGGTAATGCGCTGGCATCAATCCAGCCAAGATAGGTGCCTTCGGGTGTCAGCATGCGTAAGCCCGGCATGGCGTTGATGCGTGAAGTCACTACATTACGATTTTCACGCAAATAGTCGAGCTGCGCATTTAGCCACGCTTCGCCGTCGCGGTAGGCTGCGGTCGCCGCGACATACGCCAGAATATTGACGTGCGGCACGATGCCTTTGCTGGTGTTTAAAAATGTCCGACGCAGTTCAGGGTTCGGGATGATCGCCATCGACGCGCCCAGCCCGGCCAGATTGAATGTTTTCGACGGTGCCATCAGCGTAATCGAGCGTTGTTCTGCATCCGCATTGAGTGAGGCAAAAGGAATGTGCTTCAGGCCCGGCTCCAGAATCAGATCGCAATGGATTTCATCGGAACACACCACCAGATTGTGACGTCTGGCGAATGCCTGTTGTTGCAGCAATTCGTCGCGACGATAAACGGTACCGCCCGGATTATACGGATTGCACAGCATCAGCAGCCTTTCGCTGCCATCAAGCTGATTTTCGACTGTGGCAAAATCTGCCAGCCAGCGCTGTTGCAGTTCCTTGACAGGAATGGATTTAAATTGCCGGCCTTCGGATTGTGCTGCCTGCATAAAAGGCGGGTAAATTGGCATCGGCATCAGGCTGCTTTCGTGCGGTGCAACGTTGGCGCGCACGGCCACGTTCAGGCCACACACCAGACCCGGCAACCAGACAATCCATTCCGGCTTAATCGCCCAGTCATAAAGGGCAGCCAACCGTTTAACCACAATATCAATCAGTTCCGGCGGTGTAATGCCGTACCCGAAGACACCTTCGGCCACACGTTGTTGCAGTTCTTTAATTACCTGAGGCGGAGACGTGAAGTCAGTATCGGCGACCCAAAGTGGAATCACATCCTGTTGATCATATTTATTCCACTTAACGCTATCACTGTGACTGCGGTCTACCCACAAATCAAAATTGAGTGCCATAGTTAGCTTTCCTAAGCAGGCAGTTGGGCGGGAATGCCCATGTCAAAGCCTACGCGACATGGCCGGTTACAGACAAGTGTTGTAGCATAATGCCGTAATCAGGAGAGGTCACATGACTAAATTAGAAGTGTGTTGTTACAGCGTGGATTGTGCGTTAACAGCAGAACAAGCCGGAGCAGATCGCGTCGAATTATGCGCGAGCCAGGCAGATGGCGGGATTACGCCGAGTTACGGTACCCTCAAACTGGCGAGGGAAAAAGTGACAATCCCTGTACATCCGATTGTACGCCCGAGGGGGGTGACTTTTGCTATAGCCAAAGCGAATTTGATGTTTTGAAAAGTGACATCGCGATGATCCGCGATCTTGGTTATCCCGGTCTGGTGCTCGGCATGCTCGACGGTGAAGGGCACATTGATATGCCAAGAATGTGGGAAGTGATGGCGTTATGCGGCGATATGGCCGTGACATTTCACCGTGCTTTCGACATGTGCCTGAACCCGAAGATCGCGCTTGAGCAGTTGACTCAGTTAGGCGTGGCGCGCATTCTGACTTCAGGGCAGCAGCAAAATGCGGAAGTCGGTTTACCGATGCTTCGGGAACTGAATCAGCTAACGCGTGGTCCTATTATTATGGCAGGCGCAGGTGTGCGTCTGACGAATCTGCAAAAATTTGTCGATATTGGGCTGACCGAATTACACAGCTCAGCAGGGCGTCAGGTTCCCTCTTCTATGCGCTACCGCAAAGCCGGTGTCACCATGAGTTCCGATACCGATTTTGATGAATTCAGTCGTTATTGCGTGGACGGTGATATTGTTGCCGCAATGAAAAGTACATTGCAGTTTGACGATCAAATATCCCGCACGGCGTAATAATCTCAAAATTTAACCGGGTCACACGACCCTTATTGCGTCGCCCTGCGCAAGTACCAGGCCCCGTCATTTTGGCGGGGCTTTTTTTATTCTGAATTCCGGCTTTTAGCGGGTTTTGCCGCTGTTTCAATCAGGGTTACAAGGTGTTCAATGGCGTCATTTGTCGGAGTCGGATTATCGCTGTCGGCTACATTGCGGCGCAAAGATTCCACAACTTCTGTTTTTACATCAGGAAGGCTAATTGAAATAGACGCAATGCTGAATGCAATTGCGGCCTCCAGAGCCTGTGCTGTGCGCAGAAGAACGTCCGGATTATCGTGGGAGTCAGACATTTCATAACCTTGTTATTTTAATGGTTATGAAGAGTAGCATTTCTTTTACATTAAAAAAGGTTATCGGGATTACAAAACAGACAAGTGTGATGATTTAGTGAGGAAAGCGTCAGCCCCAGGTGAGATATGCCACACCAAACATGCCGGCCTTAACCACCAGACACATAACAAAAAGGCCTAAAACAATGACTGCACGATCAAAAAGGAATCGGATTCTTCGGCGCATACGCTTCTCCGCGACAGGTTCGCGTTCTGATGAATAACTTTGGCCGAATTTATACACGAAATAGTATGAATCAATCCAATGATAAAACATCAAAACAGGAAGCTTTACAAAGGCCTGGCGCGCAATGCCCGTCAGCCCTGATAGTAAGGCCAGAATAGAGTAATAAATTCGGGAGGTTTATGTCAGTCAGGGGTGTGCTGGCTACTTTTCGTAGAAGTTTTTTATTTTGATGGCGACGTCAATATTGGCCCAGTGCAATTCGTTTTCCTGATGCAGGCTGCTGCTGCCATCTTCCCAGGAAACATAATACGACACGATTTCCTTGTCGGACTCAAACGTATTCATCACGGTGCCTTTGATATCGCCGGATCTGTGTTGAACGATACTGCCTTTAGGGAATTTCATACATCCTCCCAGAACGTTAACCCCGATCTCTGTCAGAACAAACAGATAGCCATTCCGAAAGGTTAGACCTTTTTAATCCTGAATGTACAGCGTGACGAGGCAGAAAGCTGGATAAAAATTCGGGGGAATGTTTCCGCCAGACAGTGCGTCCGGCGGAGAAACCGGCATTAAGGTTTACGTGCGATAAGCAACGCGCGACGCGGTGCCGGGTAACCTTCGACAGTTTTGGTCGGATCGTTCGGATCGAGGAATTCGGCCAGCGACTCACTGGTCATCCAGTCGGTACGGCGCTGTTCTTCAACCGTAGTAACGCTGACGTCCGCGATGCGAACATCCACAAATCCGCATTTAATCAGCCAGTCCTTCAGTGCTTCGGCGGAGGGAATGAAGTAGATATTTCCCATCTGCGCGTAACGGTCGCCCGGCACCAGCACCTGCTGACTGTCGCCTTCGACCACCAGCGTTTCCAGCACCAGTTCACCTTCACTGACCAGCTGGTTTTTCAACTGATAAAGATGATCCAGCGGCGAGCGGCGGTGATAAAGCACGCCCATCGAGAATACGGTGTCAAAAGCATTCAGTTCAGGTAACTGTTCAATACCCAGCGGCAATAAATGTGCACGCTGATCGCCGCCCAGCAATTTACGCACGGCTTCGAACTGACACAGGAAAAGCTGCATTGGATCGATACCGACAGCCAGATGTGCGCCCGCGCCAATCATGCGCCACATGTGATAACCGCTGCCGCACCCGACATCTAAAATTGTACGGCCCGCCAGAGAAGAGATATGCGGCAGTACGCGATCCCATTTCCAGTCAGAACGCCATTCTGTATTTATTTCAACGTCATACAGCGAAAAAGGCCCTTTGCGCCACGGCATCATATTGCGCAGCAGGTTTTCGATACCTTCGCGCTGACCGGCGGGCAGAGGGATTTCCATATTAGCCGAAACGCTGTGCAGCAAATCCAGACGCTCCGGTTGTAAAAGCGGCAGGCGGTCCACCGAGTTAAACCACAGTTTAAATTTGCCGTGCAGCGACTCTTTCTGCCATGCGGTCAGTTGCGAAGGCAAAGTGTTAAGCCACGGGCTCAGCGGGCCTTTGGCAATCACGCGGTAAAAATCACCAAAATCAATCATTTTGCTTCTCCGGCTTTCACGGCAATCAGTGAGCCAAAGTTGAAGCACTGGAACCAGAGTTCTGTGTGCTGGAAACCGGCCTGATGCAGGCGCCCTTTGTGGGTTTCAACAGAATCGGTCAGCATCACGTTTTCCAGCATGCTGCGTTTCTGGCTGATTTCCAGTTCGCTGTAACCGTTCGCACGTTTGAAATCATGATGCATATTGAAGAGCAGTTCGCCGACGTCTTTGTCCGCGAAATTGAATTTTTCTGACAGCACCAGCGCCGCACCCGGCCGCATTCCCTGATAAACCTGATTCAGCAAGCGCTGACGATCGTCCGGTTCAAGGAATTGCAGGGTGAAATTGAGCACCACCATCGAGGCATTTTTGAGTTCGATATCCAGAATATCGGCTTCGATAACGTTAACCGGCGTATCGGCGCGGAAAGCGTCGATGTGGCGACGGCAGCGTTCCACCATGGCGGGGGAATTATCGACAGCAATGATTTCGCATCCCGAGACCTTGATATTGCGACGCATCGACAGCGTAGCCGCACCAAGCGAGCAACCCAGATCGTAGACATTCGTGTCGGGCTTAACAAAGCGCTCGGCGAGCATGCCAATCATCGAAATAATGTTGGAATAACCCGGTACAGAACGTTGGATCATATCGGGGAAAACTTCAGCAACGCGTTCATCGAACGTCCAGTCGCCCAGCTTATCTATCGGTGCAGAAAACAGCGTATCGTGCTTTGCCATAAGGATGAGTCGAACCAAAAAATTGAAAGGGCAGAATTTTGAGGCAGAATTTTAGCAGATACTGAGGCAGGCAGATACCTGTGCGCGGCGCTGCCCGTAAAAAACGGCGGAAAAGTTAGTCAAATGCCAGAAACTGGGACCACGGCAGATAGACGATATTTGCGATAACCATCAATACCAGTGAGATGTAAGTGGCGGCCATGCCGCTGCGGCGCCAGGCGAATTCACGATTTTTTAAACCGTAGTAGTGGAACAGACGACCAATAATCAACAGCAATCCGCAGGCGTGGATCATCCAGACGCCGGCACCGTTCATTTCCATGAACAGCAGCAATAAACAACCGATTGGCAGGTATTCGACGGCGTTGCCGTGGACACGGATGGCGGTTTGTAATTCGTAGGATCCGCCGTCGCCAGTGGCAATCCGATATTGCATTCTCAGACGTACCACATCAAAAGAGAGTTTGATCAAAAGTATGGCGGCAAGCACGACATATAACGCGCTAATCATGATGACTTCCTTGGTTATTCCCTGTGATCCTATTGG
Source organism: Rahnella sp. PCH160 (assembly GCF_047784855.1). NCBI lineage: Bacteria > Pseudomonadati > Pseudomonadota > Gammaproteobacteria > Enterobacterales > Yersiniaceae > Rahnella > Rahnella sp. PCH160. The sequence goes on along the minus strand of NZ_JBLOGT010000001.1, from coordinate 3,976,927 downwards.
GCAATGACCTGCTTCACTGCGCCACTATGATAGCGGTAAGACGCAAAACTGTCGCCAGACAATCATGCAATTTTTAGAATAGCGCGTCCTGTTCCGGCCAGTCTGGCGCAGGCTGAATGCCAGGGATTTGCGCCCGCAGCAGGGGCCAGAGACTGCGCGCCTGCTGGGGCGCGTCGGTGCAATCCGGCGTGTGAATAAACAAATAAGGAGAAAGCCCCTGCGTTTCCCACATCGCCAGTTTGGCTGCCCACTGGGCGAAGAGCGGTTTGTTATCTTCCAGAATATCGCCCCCGATAAAACGCACGATTGGGCGCGATGCGGTCATCACAGCGTGCAGCGGCAGAATCGGTTTTTTACGTTTTGCGTCGAGCACGGCTTCAGTTTGTGATTTCGAACTGTGAACCGGGCGGCTGTCGAGAATGGTGCGGTTAATGCCGCGCTGATGTAATCCCTGATTCAGCGCGCGTTCGGCATCGCCCTTGGCGAAAAAATCAGAATGGCGTACTTCAACGCCGTAATCAAAACCGGCGGGCAGGGCATCCAGAAACTGCCATAAACGCTCAAGATGTGCGGGTGCGAAAGCGGGAGGAAGCTGTAACCAGAGCTGCCCGATGCGTTCGCCAAGCGGCTCCAGCGTGCGGTAAAACGTATCGACATCTTCCTGACAGTTTGCCAGTGCGGCTTTGTGGCTGATCGCCGACGGGAATTTGAAACAAAACCGGAAGGATTCGGGCGTCATGTCGCGCCAGCGCATCACCACGTCCTGTTTCGGCAACGCATAAAACGTGGTATTGCCTTCGACACAATTGAAATACCGGGCGTAATCCGCCAGATCGCGAAGCCCGATGCGAGCCCATGCACTGTGGTGCCATTGCGGTAAACCAATATACATGCCGCGTTTCCTTTGATTTTCCATAATAAAACGCCGCCTGTGCGGGCGGCGTCAGGGATATTCCGGCAGGGTAACGTTACTGCGCCAACGCGGCAAGTACTTCGGCGGTTGAGCGCACGCGGCTGATGCGCGGGAAAATAAACTGCACACTGGACTGGTGATGATCGTTGTTGTGCGCGCTGCACGCATCTTCAGCGATCACCAGTTCATAGCCGTGTTCCCAGGCGTTACGGGCGGTGGATTCCACACCGATATTGGTGGAAATACCGGCCAGCACGATGCTTTTAATGCCACGGCGGCGCAGTTGTAAATCCAGATCCGTACCGTAGAACGCGCCCCACTGGCGTTTAACCACCAGCAGGTCTTTATCGGTGACGCCCAGTTGTTCCGGGAATTCCCACCAGCTTGCCGGTAAACCGCCTTCCGGCGCAGCAGAGGGCACGTCAACCGGCTGTTTCAGCGCTTCGTCAAAAGAGTCGGACCAGCCCACGCGCACCATTACAACCGGCGAGCCCAGTTTACGGAAACGGTTTGCCAGTTCAGTGGCGTTATCCAGAACCTGCTGCGCGGTGTGCGGACCTCCCGCAAACGGCAGAATGCCTTTCTGTAAGTCGATCAGCACCAAAGCGGTCGTTTTAGGGTCAAGTTTCATGGCGTTTAGCTCCCGGTTATCAAAGTGGGTAAATACAGGAAGGAAGAATGAACGGCGTGTACAAAGGGGATAGCGGGAGTCTATGCTAACGCGTGGGTCGAAATGGGGATAATTTTGTTAAATTATGTGTAGCAAGCAACATGCGCGAATTTCCGCGCCAGCCTTGATGTGTTCGCACTTATCCTGCGGCGGAAATTCCTTTATAATAGCCGCCTTTTTTCGAACCAAATAAAACCCATTCCGCGCGCTGCACAGTTTTGCGGCGGGCGACCAGAGTGAATAACCGTTTCTGTACCTGTGCGCCATGAGGCCGGGTAGTGGGATCAAAAGGATACCGTTATGCGTACTGTATATTGTGGAAAGCTGAATGCGTCCAATGTGGGCCAGGAAGTGACATTGTGTGGCTGGGTTAACCGTCGCCGCGATTTGGGTGGTTTGATTTTCATTGATATGCGTGACCGCGAAGGTATCGTTCAGGTCTTCTTCGACCCGGATCAGGCAGACGCCTACAAACTGGCTTCTGAACTGCGTAACGAGTTTTGCATTCAGCTCACCGGCACCGTGCGTGCGCGTCCTGAAAGCCAGTTCAACAAAGACATGGCGACCGGTGAAGTGGAAGTGTTTGCCAGCCAGCTGAACATCATCAACCGTTCAGAAGCGCTGCCGCTGGACTCCAACCACGTCAACACCGAAGAAGCGCGCCTGAAATACCGCTATCTGGATTTGCGTCGTCCTGAGATGGCTAACCGACTGAAAGCGCGCGCAAAAATCACCAGCTTCGTGCGTCGTTTCATGGACAGCCATGACTTCCTCGACATCGAAACTCCGATGCTGACCAAAGCCACGCCGGAAGGTGCGCGTGACTATCTGGTGCCAAGCCGTGTGCATAAAGGCAAGTTCTACGCATTGCCGCAGTCCCCGCAGCTGTTCAAACAGTTGCTGATGATGTCCGGTTTTGACCGTTACTATCAGATTGTTAAATGCTTCCGTGACGAAGATTTACGTGCCGACCGTCAGCCAGAATTTACCCAGATCGACGTGGAAACCTCTTTCATGAGCGCTGAGCAAGTGCTCGAAGTGATGGAGAAACTGGCCCGCGAACTGTGGCAGGAAATCAAAGGCGTAGATCTGGGCGATTTCCCGATCATGACCTATGCAGAGGCAATGCGTCGTTTCGGTTCAGACAAACCAGACCTGCGTAACCCGATGGAAATGGTTGATGTTGCTGACCTGATGAAAAACATCGAGTTCAAAGTGTTCGCTGATCCGGCAAACGATCCGAAAGGACGTGTGGCCGCATTGCGCGTTCCGGGCGGCGCACAGCTGAGCCGTAAGCAAATCGACGAGTACGCGAAATTCATCGAAATTTACGGCGCGAAAGGTCTGGCTTACATCAAAGTCAACGACGTGGCCAAAGGTCTGGAAGGGATTCAGAGCCCGGTGGCGAAGTTCCTCAATGCGGATTTGCTGTCAGCACTGATTGAACGTACCGGCGCGCAAGACGGCGACATGATCTTCTTCGGCGCAGCCAGCGCGAAGATTGTCACCGACGCTATCGGCGCACTGCGTCTGAAAGTGGGCCGCGACCTGAAAATCACCCGCGAAGACATGTGGGCTCCGCTGTGGGTTATCGACTTCCCGATGTTTGAAGACACCGACGAAGGCGGCCTGAGCGCCATGCACCACCCGTTCACCGCACCGAAAGAGATGACGGCGCAGGAACTGGCGGCGAACCCGGTTTCCGCTATCGCGAACGCGTACGACATGGTCATCAACGGCTACGAAGTGGGCGGTGGTTCCGTGCGTATTCACCGCAGCGAAATGCAGCAGACCGTGTTCAGCATTCTGGGCATTAACGAACATGAACAGCGCGAGAAATTTGGCTTCCTGCTCGACGCCCTGAAATACGGCACACCGCCACATGCCGGTCTGGCATTTGGTCTGGATCGCCTGGTCATGCTCCTGACCGGTACAGATAACATCCGTGATGTGATCGCCTTCCCGAAAACCACGGCCGCGGCCTGTCTGATGACCGAAGCCCCAAGCTTCGCGAATCCGGCGTCTTTGCTGGAACTCGGTATTGCGGTTGTCGCGAAAAAAGAAGTGACACCAGACACAAATACAGAGAATAACTAATGAGCTATAAGCGTCCTGAGTCGATACTGTGCGTCATCTACGCCAGAAACACCGGCAGGGTGCTGATGCTCCAGCGAAAGGATGACCCGAATTTCTGGCAGTCGGTGACCGGCAGTCTGGAAGGCGGGGAATCCCCGAGTCAAACCACGCAGCGTGAAGTGATGGAAGAGATCGGCATCGACATCGCAGGTGAAAACCTGCCTCTTCATGATTGTGACCGCTGCGAGGAGTTTGAAATATTTGCGCATTTGCGCCATCGCTATGCTCCCGGCGTAACCCGTAATAAAGAACATTGGTTCTGTCTGGCGTTACCCGACGAGCGTGATGTGGTTCTTACCGAACATCACGCGTACCGGTGGCTGGGAAAAGCGGAAGCGGCAGCGCTGACCGTCTCCCCGAGCAACCAGCAGGCGATTGAAGAATTTGTAAACTATTCGGTCTGTTAAGACTTTAGACTTTTTGGAGATATTTATGGCAGGTCACAGTAAGTGGGCCAACACCAAGCACCGCAAAGCGGCGCAAGATTCTAAACGTGGCAAAATTTTCACCAAAATCATTCGTGAGCTGGTTACCGCTGCACGTCTGGGCGGCGGCGATGCGGGTTCAAACCCACGTCTGCGCGCTGCAATTGATAAAGCACTGTCCAACAACATGACCCGCGATACCCTGAACCGTGCCATTGCGCGTGGCATCGGGGGTGACGAAGACACCAACATGGAAACCATCATTTATGAAGGTTACGGCCCGGGTGGTTCTGCAATCATGGTGGAATGTCTGAGTGACAACCGCAACCGTACCGTGGCAGAAGTGCGTCACGCCTTCAACAAAACCGGTGGCAATCTGGGCACCGACGGTTCCGTTTCTTACCTCTTCTCCAAAAAAGGCGTCATTACGTTTGCACCGGGCCTGGATGAGGATGTGCTGATGGAAGCCGCACTGGAAGCGGGCGCAGAAGACATCGTTTCTTACGACGATGGTGCCATCGACGTGTTTACTGCCTGGGAAAGTCTGGGTGACGTGAAAGACGCGCTGGAAGCGGCCGGTTACAAAGCTGACTCCGCCGAAGTCACCATGATCCCATCGACCAAAGCCGATATGGATGCAGATACTGCACCTAAACTGTTGCGCCTGATCGACATGCTGGAAGATTGTGACGACGTACAAGAGGTTTACCACAACGGTGAAATCTCCGACGAGATCGCAGAAACTCTGTAATCTCACCGCAGCCGGTGGTCTCCACCGGCTGGCTATTCTCAAATCCCTCAGCAGTTTATACTGTCCCCCACTTTCTCAAAAAAACGACAACACAAGGCGTTGAGCGGCTATGGCTATTATTCTGGGGATCGACCCCGGTTCACGCATCACCGGCTATGGCATTATCCGCCAGACAGGGCGCCAGCTCAGCTATCTGGGCAGCGGCTGTATCCGTACCGTCGTTGACGATATGCCGGGGCGTTTGAAGTTAATTTATGCCGGCGTTTCGGAAATTATCACGCAGTTTCAGCCTGACTTTTTTGCCATCGAATCGGTGTTTATGGCGAAAAACGCGGACTCCGCGTTAAAGCTCGGTCAGGCGCGCGGGGCGGCTATTGTGGCCGCCGTGAACCAGGATTTACCGGTGTTTGAATATGCCGCGAGGCAGGTTAAACAGACGGTTGTCGGCACAGGCGCGGCCGAAAAATCGCAGGTACAGCACATGGTGCGTTCAATCCTGAAACTGCCCGCCAATCCACAGGCCGATGCCGCCGATGCGCTGGCAATTGCGATTACCCACTGCCACATGAGCCAGAATGCGATTCGGTTGAGTTCTGATAAATTGCAGATGGCGCGCGGGCGTATGCGATAGACGCCGCAAGTTCATTAGGCTGGATATCCATCCAGCCTTTTTTATGATATAAACATTTCTGCTTTTGACCTGATAAGGAAAATGAACGTGATAGGCAGACTTCGAGGCATTATTCTGGAAAAACAGCCACCTCTGGTGCTGTTGGAAATCAACGGCGTGGGCTATGAAGTTCAGTTGCCGATGACCTGTTTTTACGAATTGCCCGAACTGGGTCAGGAAGCCATCATCTTCACGCAATTTATCGTTCGCGAAGATGCCCAACTGCTCTACGGGTTCAATGACAAACAGGAACGTGCGCTGTTTCGCGAGCTGATTAAAGTTAACGGCGTCGGGCCAAAGCTGGCACTGGCAATCTTGTCAGGCATGTCGGCACAGCAGTTTGTCAGCGCAGTGGAAAAGGAAGAAATCACTGCCTTAATTAAGTTACCTGGCGTCGGTAAGAAAACCGCAGAACGCCTGGTCGTCGAAATGAAAGACCGGTTTAAAGGATTAAACGGTGATCTATTTAACAATCATACTGATATCACGCTACCTGCATCGGCGTCGAAAGCGAAAGAATCTGATGCCGAAGGTGAAGCAGTCGCTGCCCTGATATCCCTCGGATACAAGCCGCCGGAAGCCAGCCGCATGATCAGTAAAGTGGCGAAGCCGGGTGCGGAATCCGAAACGTTGATTAGAGAAGCGCTGCGCGCGGCGCTGTGAGGTAAACGATGATTGAAGCTGACCGCCTGATTTCTTCTGAAGTTTTCGGTGAAGAGGAAGTCATTGACCGTGCGATCCGCCCGAAGCTGCTCAGCGAATACGTTGGGCAGCCTCACGTGCGCTCGCAGATGGAAATCTTTATTCAGGCGGCAAAGCAACGCAAAGACGCACTCGATCACCTGCTGATTTTCGGGCCGCCGGGGCTGGGTAAAACCACGCTGGCGAACATCGTTGCCAACGAAATGGGCGTGAATCTGCGCACGACTTCCGGGCCGGTGCTGGAAAAAGCCGGTGATCTTGCTGCGATGCTGACCAATCTCGAACCTCACGATGTTTTGTTCATCGACGAAATCCACCGTCTCTCGCCGGTTGTCGAAGAAATTCTGTATCCGGCGATGGAAGATTATCAGCTGGATATCATGATTGGTGAAGGCCCGGCGGCGCGTTCCATCAAACTCGATTTACCCCCGTTTACCCTGATTGGTGCCACGACGCGTGCCGGTTCCCTGACGTCTCCGCTGCGTGACCGTTTCGGTATTGTCCAACGTCTGGAGTTCTATCAGGTCGCCGATTTACAGCACATCGTCGGGCGCAGTGCGTCCTGTCTCGGGCTGCAACTGTCGGAAGAAGGTGCGCATCAGATTGCCCGCCGTTCGCGTGGTACGCCACGTATCGCCAACCGTTTATTGCGCCGCGTGCGTGACTTTGCCGAAGTGAAAGGCGACGGCACGATCAACGGTGACGTGGCAAACGGCGCGCTGGACATGCTGGATGTCGATGCGGAAGGTTTCGATTATATGGACCGCAAACTGCTGCTGGCGATTATTGATAAATTCATGGGCGGGCCGGTGGGGCTGGATAACTTAGCCGCCGCGATTGGTGAAGAACGCGAAACGATAGAAGACGTGATCGAACCGTTCCTTATCCAGCAGGGCTTTATCCAGCGCACGCCGCGCGGACGTATGGCAACCAATCATGCGTATAAGCATTTCGGCATCACGCGGGAAACTGAATAACCGCAGTTTTATGCCTGTGAAAACAAGCGACCTGCGAAAACGAACAACCTGTAAAAACGGACGCTGAGGCGTCCGTTTTGCTTTCTGATGCCCTGCCACCTGTGAATAGCCGTTACTGATTCACCTCGCACCGGCTGACCATCCGCCAGTTGCGCGGCAGTTCCCGCACATCTCCGGCCAGGGTCACTTTACCGCTGGCACGAATATCGGCGCTGGAAGCCCCGACCTGCACGTCGATAACGCCAGGTTCAACGATGCGTTTATGCGCTGCGTTGGTGAAATTCAGCATGTCGGTTGGAATACTGAAATTCAGCGTGGCGGTTTCTCCGGTGTTCAGTGCTACGCGCTGGAACGCTTTAAGCTCATGTACCGGTCTAACCAGAGAAGCCACGCAGTCGCGCAGATAAACCTGAACCACTTCACTGCCTGCCTGCGAACCGGAATTGGTCACCTGAATCTGTAAGAAAATTTCGCCGTTTTCGATGGCAACTGGCTGCCGATTTAACTGTAAATCGTGATACCTGAACGCGGTGCCGCTTAGCCCGTAACCGAACGGATATTTCGCGCCGAAGTGGAACGCAATGGGCGTCCCGCCACTTTTCAGTTTGTGGTTGTAGTAATACGGCATCGCGCCCGCACTTTTCGGTACGGAAACCACCAGCCGCCCGGATGGCGCTTCTTTGCCACTTAACACATCGGCAATTGCCCGTCCGCCTTCCTGTCCGGGCGCGAACGCCATCAGGAACCCGGCCACTTCTTCCTCCAGTCCGCCCAGTGAATAGGGGCGTCCACCGGTCATGATCACAATCGTCGGTTTACCGGTCGCCACAACCTGCTCAAGCAATTGTTGCTGAACGCCGGGCAACTGAAGGCTGTCGGTATCAGAACCTTCGCCAACGGTGCCGCTCTGGAACAAACCAGCCAGATCGCCGACAAACACCAGCGCAACGTCACTTTCCTGCGCCAGTTTTACCGCGCTGGCAATCTGCGTGGTGTCCGGTGAAATGGGTGGGTTTTGCATCGGCTTGCCTGCATCACCGGGGAATACCGGCGCACCGGCTGTACGTTTTTCGAGAATATGGCAGCCTTTTGCGAAACGAATATTCTGCTCGCCGTACGCCGAGCGCAGCGCCCGAAGCGGCGTCGTGACCTGTCCGGTGTGCGCTTCCATCTCGCTGATAATCAGATGTACCGGGAAACTGTAACCGCTGAGCAACGCCAGCGGGTCGTCCGCCGTGGGGCCGATCACCGCGATTTTCTGGCCGGTTGCAGGTTTCAGCGGCAGAATGCCGTTATTTTCCAGTAATGTAATGGAGCGAACCGCCACTTCCCACGCCAGTTCACGCACGGCGGGTTGCTGCATTTCAGGCTGTGAATCGGGGGCATAAGGCCGTTCGAAAAGCCCGAGGCGGAATTTTTCCGTCAGAACCCGGCTGACAATGTCGTCGATTTTTGCCATATCAATCAGCCCGCGTGATACCGCGTCGGCCAGATGCTGGGTGCAATCGCCTTTCGGTAATTCAATATCCAGACCGGCATTAAATGCCAGCGCCGCCGATTCGGCATCATCGTGGCTGACGCCGTGATGCTGATGTAGCAGACTGACGCCACCGTAATCTGCCACGATCAGTCCGTCAAAGCCCCATTGTTCGCGCAGAATTTCCGTCAGCAGGAAATGATCGCTGTGGCACGGTTGGCCGTCGATATCGTGATAAGCCGGCATGACGGAACCGGCGTTTGCCAGTTTTACCGCCATTTCGAACGGCAGCAGGAAGGTATCGTTGAGTTCACGGAACCCCAGGTGTACCGGGGCGTGATTGCGTGCGCCTTCGCTGAAAGAATGGCCGACGTAATGTTTGAGCGTGGCGAGTAAATCGCGGTTTTCGCCCTGTAAACCGCGCACGTAGGCTGTCGCCATGATCCCCACCAAATACGGATCTTCGCCAAACGTTTCTTCGGTACGTCCCCAGCGCACATCGCGCGACACATCCAGAACGGGCGCTAACCCCTGATGGCATCCGACGCTCAGCGCTTCCTGCCGGATGGCGGCGGCGACCTTTTCCATCAGCTCCGGATCCCACGTCGACGCGTAACTGAGCGAAGAGGGGAACAGCGTGGCATCTTTGCACAGCAAACCGACCAGGCATTCTTCGTGAAACATCGCCGGAATGCCCAGTCGCGTTTCTTCAACCAGCGTTTTTTGCAGACGGTTCAGCGCCCGGACGCCTTCCTGCGGGCTGACAACGTGCGTCCCCATCGGACGGGTGATTTGCCCAGCGCCGGACGCCAGCTGCTTTTCCAGCGCCAACGTTTCTTTATGACCGGCAAAATCATCACTGAGATCTGAACGTTCTTTATGGTTTCCGTTGCTGTCGAGGATGAGCCAAAACGCGTGCATCTGGGCGAATTTTTCCTCCGGCGTCATGCGTGCCAGCAGGTCGGCAACGCGAGCTGCAACGGGCTGTGCAGCATCCTGATACAGATGAGTCATCGTATTTCTCCTTGATTAACCGCGGGAACAACGTATGAAAAGGTGAAGCATGAGCAGAAGTATTGTGAATGGGGCAAAGGTAAACAATTGAGGAAAGGAATATGTAATTTACGTTTTTTGATTTTGTTTTCTATTTGTGAACGGGATCAAACTGAGCGAAGCAAATGTCCGTGCCAGCAGAATTTGGGGCGGGAGGTGTTAATTACGGCGCATCTGGTGTTTAATTACGCGTTGAAGAGTCTTAGTTAGGAGTTGAACGTCGTATGTCCCATATCAGCGCTGGCGTTGAATACGCATTGCATTGCCTGTTGTATGTCGCCGATCCGCAGGGAAAGGTGACGGAGGCCAGTGTGCGCGATTTGTCAGAACTTCAGGGGGTGCCGTTCGACTATGTCGCGAAACTGTTTACCAAACTGCACAAAGCCCGGTTGATCATTGCGACCGAAGGCGCAAAAGGTGGGATCCGGCTGGCGAAGCCTCCACATGAAATCACCGTGCTGGACGTCGTGGACGCCGTTGACGGGCGCAAAAAACTGTTCGACTGTAAGGAAATCCGTAACCGATGTGCGGTATTCGAAGATACGCCGCCGTCCTGGGCGAGTGCGGGGCTTTGCGCGATTCACTCGCTGATGATTGATGCTGACAACAGCATGCGCGCCGTGCTCGCCGCCCAAACACTGGCCGGGCTGGCGGGCCAGTTCGGGCGCAAAGCGCCGCCGGAGTTCGGGCAACAGGTCAGCCGCTGGCTGGGCGATCGCGGTTCACGCCGGATCCTCTGAATTTTCAATTCCTCATATTTCGCTGAAACGGCCAGTATCCTGAAGATGCTGGCCGTTTTTGCATTTTCGTTCGCAATGTCCCCTGAAATTTTTCTGCAAAAGGATCTTGCCATGCAGGTATTAACAGGCGTATTTTTAACTACGACAAAATTAGTCGTAGTTAAAAAGTGTTCTGCACACTCACCCTAAGGAAAAGCATGAAAATTTTACACGTCGATGCCAGCTCGAAATTCCACCAGTGGTCAAACTCCCGTGCTTTGGGACGTTATTTTTTCGAGCAGCTTGAGCAGCAGGGAACGGATATTGAGATTGATTATCTGGATGTGACGGAAGAGGTGCAGCCACACATTTCTGCGGAATTCGTGCAGGCGACATATACGCCTGAAGATCAGCGTACAGGCCGCATGCGTGAAGTGCTGGCCGATTCAGATGCGCTGTGCAAACGCGTTCTGGAAGCCGATGCACTGGTGTGTGCGATGCCGATGTACAACTGGACTATTCCGTCGACGTTCAAAACGTTCATCGACAACATTGTCCGCACCAACATCACTTACGATTTGCATGCAGATGGCACCACCAGCGGTAATCTTGGCGATAAAAAAGTGCTGTTTATCACCACGCGCGGTGCGGATCTGGGCGAGGGAAGTCCTTACGCGGCAATGGATTCGATGACGCCGGTGCTGAGAAATGCGTTTCTTTTCATGGGCGTGCAAAACCCGTGGTTTGTTGATGCACAGCCACTGCAATTTTCTGATGAAGCGGCGCGCGATGCCGGGCTGGCAAAAGCCCGCACTGAACTGGATGCGATCTCCTGCGAATGGGCGGAAAGCGTTGCAGTCACAGCATAGTGATGAAAGACAGTGGGCTTGTCTGAACATTTTCAAAATGCGGTGAAAGCCAGGCTCTCACCGCTGTCACGGATTAAACCTCCGCTTTAGGGGCCGTAACTTTGGAACAACTAACTCCCCATTGGCATTGTAATAACGGCTTGGCCAGATTTCCCACGCCGGAACGCCGATCATTGCCGCAATAATCAACTCACCTTTGGGCCAGCGTCGCGACAGCGTATTGGACAGGGTTGATGCCCCCAGCCCCGAATCACGCGAGAGTGCCGTCAGCGTTGAGCTTTTTTGCGAATTGCAGCGATAATATCGGCGGGATGCCAGTCTTCACGGGTGTTCTTCATATGCTCTCTCCGTAAGACACGGGAGCATAAATCAACAGTGGGGGAGGAAGTATTGCCTGCCTTGGCGTGTCGTTCATGGTTCATTGTCCAGTAGTTTGATGTTACAGCGACCACCGGAGTTGAGAATCTCACTGGTGGTAGCCCTGACGGGGTTCTCAACACCGGTTCTACTGGATACCGGCCTGACCGAAGTCAGCCCCGCCTGAGCCACCATTGAGATATTGCTTGTTGTTTGTACAGGCAATAGCTATGCGCAGACCCAAAACGTGAAATGCAGTTGTACATTTCATGTCGCCAGTAAACATTTAGGTTGAGAATCCTGGTTACGGATTTTGCCGCAACGGGGGAATTATAACGTAACCGCTTACGGGTACCAACACCGCATTAGGAGTGCCTTTAAATTCCAGACGTTAAATGAGCGAATTAGTGGTTGGAGAGGGGCAAACGGAAGCTACTAATCACAGCTCTTAACGCCGCAGGAAGCTGGCGATGGCCGGGATAATACAGAAAAAAACCCGGAAACGTCACCGACCAGTCTTCGAGCACGCGGACAAGCAGCCCCTGCCCGACAAGTGCACATCGCCCCGGATGCGTACTCCTGATGATATCCACGAACCCATCGTTTGTGGCGAGCTCCAGCCGGATATCCGGAAACTTCCGGGTAAATTGTTTTAACAGCGGCATAAAAACAAGTTCAGCGGCAATGCGTGGCGTGTTAATGCGTACCGTTCCCTGCGGGAGTTCCCTGTACGTATTCACTTTCTCTACCGCACGGGTAATGGCCGAAAAAGCGGGCGCGATTTCGGCCAGCAGCGCAATACCGGCTTCAGTGGGTGAAACGGTGCGCGTGGTGGTGTGGCTGTGCAGCGACGAAGCGCGGTTTGTCACCGGGCAAAATCTGCTGGTGGACGGCGGTTTTACCATCGCCGGGTTGCGCTAGTTCCAATGCTGATGCTCAGGGATGAGCGTCAGCCTTCACAAAATCTGAAGCCCATCACAATTTCAACACCCGGCTGACATTACAACTTGTTTCTGCGAGCGATTCGCCAGAGAATCCGGGTCAGAAAGCAGGATTGTTACTGTCTGACAGGCAAAACCTAAACTTCTTGTTTCTTCGCATAACGTGAAGAAACCGGACGTTTAGGTTTTTTTTTGGCCTGAATTCAGGGGCCGGCCGCCCCTTTGAAATACAACGGCAATGTCGTGCACGACGCCATTACTCTGATGAGATAACACCATGGAATATAAAACCTTAGCCGAAGAGATTCTCCGCGGAGTAGGCGGAAAGGAAAACGTAAACAGCGTGGTGCATTGCGCCACCCGTTTACGGTTCAAGCTTAAAAATATCAGTAAAGCCGATGCCGCCGGATTAAAAAAGAATCCGGGCGTCATTATGGTGGTGGAAAGCGGCGGCCAGTTTCAGGTCGTGATCGGCAACCATGTCGGCGCGGTGTACGAAGCGCTGGTGCGCGGCAGTGCGCTTTCCGACAGCGGCGATGATGAAACGCAGGACAACGGCACTCTGTTTGCTCGCGCCATTGACGTCATTTCCGGCATTTTTACGCCGTTCATCGGCATCATGGCAGCGTCGGGGATCCTGAAAGGTTTCCTGGCACTGGCGCTGGCCTGCGGCTGGCTGAATCCGGAAAGCGGCACCTATAAAGTCTGGTTTGCCGCCAGCGATGCCATGTTTTACTTCTTCCCGCTGGTGATCGGCTTTACCGCCGGGAAGAAATTCGGCGGCAATCCGTTTGTCACGATGATGATTGGCGGTGCGATGGTGCATCCGCTGATGACGGCAGCCTTCAACGCCCAGCAGCCCGGCGTGCCCTCAGAACATTTCTTTGGTATCCCGCTGGTTTTTATTAACTACGCATCATCGGTTATTCCGGTGATCCTCGCCGCGTGGGCGTCGAGCTGGCTGGAAAAACGTATGATGAAACTGCTGCCGGGCTCCCTGCGCAATTTCATTACACCGCTTATCTGCCTGATGGTAATTGTTCCGCTGACGTTCCTGCTTATCGGGCCTGTCGCGACCTGGGCCAGCCAGCAACTCGCCAACGGCTATCAGTTTATCTACCACATCAGCCCGACAATCGCCGGTGCCTTTATGGGCGCGCTGTGGCAGGTTTGCGTCATTTTCGGCCTGCACTGGGGGCTGGTGCCGCTGATGATCAACAACTTCAGTATTCTCGGCCATGACACCATGTTGCCGCTGTTATTGCCTGCGGTCATGGGACAGGTTGGCGCTGTAATCGGCGTGATGTTGCGTGCCAAAGACGCGCGCACCAAAGCACTGGCGGGTTCGGCGATCAGCGCCGGAATTTTCGGTATCACAGAACCGGCGGTTTATGGGATTAACCTGCCACGCCGCCGTCCGTTTATTTTCGGCTGCGTCGGCGGCGCGCTGGGCGCGGCAATCCTGGGCTATTTCCAGACCACCGCCTATTCCTTTGGCTTTGCCAGCATCTTCACGTTCACGCAGATCATTCCACCGACAGGTTTCGACCAGACGGTTACCGCTGCAATTGCCGGCACCGCCGTTGCTATTGTTTTTGCTGCACTGGCGACCTTTTTCTTCGGCATGAACGACGAGGTTGCACAGCGTGAAACGGCCGATGCGGCGGTAGCTCCGGCTTCCGTTCAGGCTCCGCGCGGAAAAACGCTGGTGACCAGCCCGATGACCGGTGCCTGCGTGGCGCTGGAAGAGGTGAAAGACCCGACGTTTGCCAGCGGTTTGCTGGGCAAAGGCGTGGCAATTATTCCGTCTGCGGGCCGTGTGGTTTCGCCGGTCAACGGCACGGTGGTTTCCCTGTTTAAAACCCATCACGCCATCGGTATTGAATCGGAAGACGGCGCTGAAATCCTGATCCACGTCGGTATCGATACGGTGAAACTCGATGGCAAATTCTTCACGCCGCACGTAGCCGTGGACGCGGTCGTCAAACAGGGCGATTTGCTGCTGGAGTTTGATATTCAGGGCATTACTGATGCGGGTTACGACCTGACAACGCCGGTGCTGATTACCAACAGCGACGATTATCTCGACGTTATCCCGGCCAATATTGGTCATGACGTCGGCGAAGAAACCTTATTACTTACCCTTTTACGATAACAGTCAGAACCAGGAGGTTCACATGAGCAAGCACTTCCCGAAGGAATTCTTATGGGGCGGCGCAGTGGCAGCCAATCAGGTTGAAGGCGCATACCTGACCGACGGTAAAGGATTATCCACCTCAGACCTGCAACCGCAGGGCGTATTCGGCCCGGTGCAGGAACGTGTAGAAGGCGATTTCGGTATTAAAGATGTGGCGATTGATTTTTACCACCGTTACCCGGAAGACATGAAACTGTTTGCCGAAATGGGCTTCACCGTATTACGCACGTCAATTGCCTGGACGCGTATTTTCCCGCAAGGCGACGAGTTGCAACCTAACGAAGCCGGTCTGGCCTTCTACGACCGCCTCTTTGATGAAATGGCAAAATACGGTATCACGCCGCTGGTGACGCTATCCCATTATGAAATGCCTTACGGCATCGTGAAAAAACACGGCGGCTGGGGCAGCCGGGATACCATCGGATTCTTTGAGAATTACGCCCGTACCGTGTTCACCCGTTACAAAGATAAAGTGAAACACTGGCTGACGTTCAACGAAATCAACATGTCGCTGCACGCGCCGTTTACGGGCGTCGGGTTGCCGGAAGGCAGCAGCAAGCAGGCGATTTATCAGGCCATTCACCACCAGCTTGTGGCGAGTGCCAAAGCGGTAAAAGCCTGTCACGAAATTATTCCTGACGGCCAAATCGGCAACATGTTGCTGGGCGGAATGCTGTATCCGCTGACCTGCAAACCGGCCGATATGATGGAAACGCTGCAACAAAACCGGGAATGGTTATTCTTCGGCGACGTTCAGGTGCGCGGTGCGTATCCGGTCTATATGAAGCGTTTCTTTAAAGACCGCGGCATGGAAATAAATATTACTGCCGAAGATAAAATCGCTCTGAAAGAAACCGTCGATTTTATATCATTCAGTTATTACATGACCGGTTGTGTGACCACGGATGAAGAACAAAATATTAAAGCGCGCGCCAATATATTAAATATGGTGCCAAATCCACATTTACAAAGTTCAGAATGGGGCTGGCAGATTGATCCGGAAGGCTTACGGTTCTTAATGAATGAATTATATGACCGTTACCAGAAACCGTTATTTATTGTTGAGAATGGCCTGGGTGCCCGCGATAAAGTCGAAGCGGACGGCAGCATTAATGACGATTACCGCATTCAATATATCAACGACCATCTGGTGCAGGTGCGCGAAGCCATTGAAGACGGCGTGGAAGTTATGGGCTACACCAGCTGGGGGCCTATCGATCTGGTGAGCGCATCGAAAGCCGAATTCTCCAAACGCTACGGTTATATTTACGTCGACCGTGACGATCAGGGAAACGGGACGCTGGAACGCCGCCGTAAGAAAAGCTTCTTCTGGTATGCCGAGGTGATTAAATCTCACGGCGCATCGTTAAAAGCCTAAATAAACCGTAATCCGGTGGCCTGATTATTATCAGGTCACTCAAAATCTAAAATATTTATATAATGCGAAATTCCACCCGCAGGACATTCTGCGCCTGCGGGAAGGAATTCGAATAACAATAAAATAATCAATAATTCGAAGGGAATGTAATGATGAAATTTTCTCAGACTTCTGTTTTACCTACACAGGATGGCACGTTATATAAAAAACGACCCGCGCCATATTCTTATCGTCAATATCTTGCGCTGGCTGTTTGTCTGGCCAGCGCAGGACTTCAACCGGCGCTGGCCGCCAGTGACTGGAACGGAACCGTGCTCGGTTTTGAAGCACCGGCCAAAGGAATGCTCGGTGATATGCTGGGGATCCGACCGATTCTTGAAGACCACGGTTTCCATTATCAGCTCGGCTACCTGAGTGAATCCTCTTATAACGCCGGTGGCGGTTACAACCATGACAAGAAACTGGCGTACATCGACCAGTTCTCGCTGACGTTTACACAGGATCTGGAAATGTATACCGGCATTCCCGATGCGGCGATTGAAGGGAACATTGTCAACCGGAACCATAACGACAATCTGACGTCGGAACGCACACAGGATCCACGCGTCGGTTTTAACGATATCGCACAGGAAAGCTGGGGAGGCCAGTCGATTACGCGTCTGGGCTGGCTGACCTTCGGGCGCAGTTTCGACGACCGTAAACTGCACTGGCGTATCGGCATGATGAACAAGAATCAGGATTTCGATCAGATTATCCCGTGTGATTTCCAGTTGCTCAGCCAGTGCGGGGGGAAATCGGCGAACTCGATGACCTGGTACAACTGGAATAAGCATTACTGGGGCACCACCGTCCAGTACAAACTGACGCCCGGCCTGACGCTCAAAACCGGCATCATGGAACAGAACCCGGACGCGTCGGACCGAAAATACGCCTGGAGCGGTTCGCTGAAAGGCGCGCGCGGTATTTTACTGCCAATGGAAGCGGAGCTGAAAACCAAGGTCAACGGTTTGCCGGGGATTTATAATTTCGGGCTGTTGTACACCAACTCGCCGCAGCAGGATCTCTCGGAAGGGAAAACGCAAAGCGTCGGGGCCAGTGATCCTGAGGGTTACCGTTCCCACAGCAGCACCTGGTTTATGTACACTGGTTTCAACCAGCAGGTGACGCAGCGCGGCGATGACCCGAACCGCGGCATGAGCGTGTCGTACAGTCTCGGCCTGGCCGACCAGCGCAGCAACAGCATTCACTACACGCAGGCAGCGTCCATGCGCTATCGCGGGCTGTTCGATGCGCGTCCTGACGACTGGCTCGGCTTTGGCATGACGTACATTAAAATGAGCGATCACTACCGGCAAAATCAGGAAAACCTGAATGCCATTTATCAGGTCGATGATTACAGTAATCCGCTGTATACGCCGTTGTCCGGGCATTCGGTTAACGCGGATTTGTACTATCAGATTAAGGTGCGTTCATGGCTTATTCTGCAACCGGATTTGCAATACTGGTATCGTCCGGGCGGCGTGAAAGAAACGCAGGACGCCTGGGTGACCGGGCTGAAAGCGATTGTCACTTTCTGAGTGCCGGGCTTGTTGGAACGCCGGGATCGTTATCACGCTTTTTCAGTAATGTGCATTGAGTGGCTGATCTAACCTGTTAATATTATCAGACAGATACGCAATGCTGCGCCAGATAAAACCTGATCTTCTTCGCCGACGGTCGGGTTTTTCTTTTCAGGGAATCACAATGAAAATCGCCAAAATTTTAAATAATAACGTGGTGGTGGTTGTCAACGATCAGCAGCGGGAACAGGTCGTCATGGGCCGCGGTCTGGCGTTTATGAAAAAAACGGGAGATGAACTTGATGACAGCAAAATCGAGAAAATCTTTGCCCTGCAAAACGACGAACTGGTCGCGCATCTGACCGAGCTGCTGTCGCATATTCCGATGGAAGTGATGACCACCTGCGACCAGATCATCTCGCTGGCGCGAAACCGGCTGGGCAAGTTGCAGGAAAATCTGTATATCGCGCTGACCGACCACTGTAATTTTGCCATTGAGCGCCAGAAACAAGGCGTGCCCATCAGCAATGCGTTGTTGTGGGAAACCCGCCAGTTGTATCCGAAAGAATATGCGTTGGGCGTAGAAGCGCTGGACATTATCGATGCGCGTCTGGGTGTGCGTCTGCCGGTGGATGAAGCCGGATTCATTGCCCTGCATCTGGTCAACGCTCAACTGAACGGTGAAATGCCGGAAGTGGCACGCATTACCCGCGTGATGCAGGAAATCCTCAATCTGGTGAAATACCAGCTGCGCCTGGAATATGACGAAGAGTCGCTGAGTTATCAGCGCTTCGTTACCCACCTCAAATTCTTTGCCCAGCGGATGCTCAACCGTACCGTGGTCGCCGACGATGATATGACGCTGCATGTGGCGGTAAAA
This sequence comes from Rahnella sp. PCH160, assembly GCF_047784855.1. NCBI lineage: Bacteria > Pseudomonadati > Pseudomonadota > Gammaproteobacteria > Enterobacterales > Yersiniaceae > Rahnella > Rahnella sp. PCH160. The sequence goes on along the minus strand of NZ_JBLOGT010000001.1, from coordinate 3,958,253 downwards.
GAAAATTACCCGCAGGCCTGGCTGTGTTCAGAAAAAATCGGGGAATATCTGGCGGCGCAGTATGAACGCGGGCTGACGACCGAAGAAATCATGTACTTGTCGATCAACATCGAACGGGTGCGCAAAGAGAGCAAGCCGCCAGATCATGCATAAAACCGTCGTTGTGCGCACAATTCACGCTGCGAATTATGTCTTATCACAATTTTTAAGTACGGTTTTTTTTGCCTCATTTAATGAGAACAGGTAGCATCCTTCGCCGTTATTGCATCAAAAACAGTTCCGGCTAAAAAAACTACAGTGGGTTAACCACGTAAACGTCGTCGCTTGCAATCGTTTGCTTGCAGCACCGGCGTCAGGTGAAGGTTATTTTGGAGAACAAGTCATAATGAAGTCTCATAAGAAATCGGCAGAGGCAAAACACGCCGCAAAACGGCGCTGGCTGGATTCGCACGAAAGCGGTTATCACAAGAGCATGGGCAATCGTCAGGTTCAGATGATTGCTATTGGTGGCTCTATTGGTACCGGTTTATTCCTCGGTGCGGGTGCGCGTTTACAGATGGCAGGCCCGGCGCTGGCTATCGTGTATGCAGTATGTGGTATTTTCTCATTCTTTATTCTGCGTGCACTGGGCGAACTGGTTTTACACCGTCCGACCAGCGGCAGCTTCGTCTCCTATGCCCGTGAATTCCTGGGTGAAAAAGCCTCCTACGTGGCGGGCTGGATGTACTTCCTGAACTGGGCGATGACCGGCATTGTCGATATCACCGCAGTGGCTCTGTACATGCACTACTGGGGAACCTTCGGTGATGTCCCGCAATGGATGTTTGCCCTTGGTGCGCTGGCGATTGTGGCGACCATGAACATGATTGGCGTGAAGTGGTTCGCCGAAATGGAATTCTGGTTTGCGCTGATCAAAGTCGCGGCTATCGCGATCTTCCTGGTGGTCGGTGTGGTGTTCCTCGGCACCGGAAAACAGCTCGACGGGAATACTACCGGTCTGCATCTGATCACGGATAACGGCGGTATCTTCCCGCACGGCCTGTTACCGGCGCTGGTCTTAGTGCAGGGGGTGGTCTTCGCCTTTGCGGCTATCGAACTGGTCGGTACCGCCGCAGGCGAAACGAAAAATCCTGAAAAAGTGCTGCCGAAAGCCATCAACAGCGTGATCTGGCGTATTGCACTGTTCTACGTCGGCTCCGTGGTGCTGCTGGTTCTGCTGTTGCCATGGAATGCGTATCAGGCAGGCCAGAGCCCGTTTGTCACCTTCTTCAGCAAGCTCGGCGTGCCGTACATCGGGACGATCATGAATATCGTGGTGCTGACCGCTGCGCTGTCGAGCCTGAACTCTGGCCTGTATTCCACCGGTCGTATTCTGCGTTCGTTGTCGATGGGCGGTTCCGCACCGAAATTCATGTCGAAGATGAGCGCGCAACAGGTGCCTTATGCGGGTATTTTGGTGACTGTAGGCATTTACGTAATAGGCGTTATCCTCAACTATTACGTGCCGACGCAGGTCTTTGAGATTGTCCTGAACATCGCGTCACTGGGTATCCTCAGTTCATGGGCATTTATCATCGTGTGCCAGATGAAACTGCGTACCGCCATCAAAGAAGGTCGCGCGAAAGACGTCTCCTTCAAAATGCCGTGGGCACCATTCACGTCGTGGCTGACGCTGGTCTTCCTGGCGGGCGTGCTGATCCTGATGGCCTTTGATTACCCGAACGGAACCTACACGATAGCGACCATTCCGGTGCTGATCATTCTGCTGGTACTGGGCTGGATTGGTTTGCGTAAGCGCGCGGCGGAAGTTCATGCCGAGCAGGCTGCGCACGAAGAAGCGCATCAGGAAAGCGTGGAATCGAAGTAACCTGAGTTATCGCAGTTAAAATGGCCTTCCTCTTTACAGAGTGAAGGCCATTTTGTTTTTCAGGGGATAGCTAATCAGACGATAGTAAAGCTGAATTCGCTCAGCCCTTCGATCCCGCCGGTGATCACATCACCGCGCACCACCGGGCCGACGCCCGCAGGCGTACCGGTGTAAATCAGGTCACCCGGCTTGAGTTCTACCGCCTGCGACAGATAGCTGATCACATCCGCCACCGGCCAGATCTGATCATTTAAATCGCCGCGCTGACGTTTTTCACCGTTCACATCCAGCCATATTTTACCGGCGGCAGGATGTCCGGTCTGGCTGACCGGCAGCAGCGGATTTGCCGGTGCGGAATCATCAAACCCTTTAGCAAAATCCCACGGACGGCCCAGTTTTTTCGCCTGCGCCTGAATATCGCGACGGGTCAGATCCACGCCCACGGAATAGCCCCAGACGTGAGAAAGCGCGTCTTCGGGGGCAATGTTTTTCCCGCCTTTCGCCAGCGCGACCACCAGCTCAACTTCGTAATGCAAATCTTCGGTCAGCGTCGGATACGGCACATTGCCGCTGGCCGGGATCACCGCATCGGCAGGTTTTGAGAAGAAGAACGGCGGCTCGCGGTCAGGATCATGGCCCATTTCGCGGGCGTGTTCAGAATAGTTCCGGCCAACGCAATACACGCGGCGTAAAGGGAAACGCGCACTCTGGCCTTCAACGGCCAGAGAAGGCGTTTTGGGTACGGCAATTACAAATTCGGTCATCGTATTCACTTCACAAAGTTAACGTATTTTCATATTTGCAAAGCGGACACCGGTTGACCAGCAAATTGTTGTTACTGGTCAATGTCGGACGGTCAGGATTTGTAACGCGGTGCCGGATGTGACTGGCTGAACACCGGCACCATTGCGCTGCGGCGCGCTTCGAAATCAATCCATTGTTGTTCATCCTGCAACGGAGGAATGGTGATTTTTTCCTTGCTGTCAAAACCCAGCAGCGCGGCATCAACCAGTTCACCGACTTCCATCACGCCGGAAATTTCGTCGATATTCTTGCCGGAGCGTTCCCAGATTTCAGTGCGCGTCGCGGCTGGCAAGACGGCCTGCACGTATAAACCGCGCTCTTCCAGTTCGAACTGCAAGGTCTGGCTGAAGGTCAGCACAAAGGCTTTCGTCGCGGAATAGACCGCCGCGCGGGCTTCCGGCATCAGCGCCATCACTGAGGCAATATTGATAATCGCGCCGTCTTTGTGTTTCAGCAGGCCATCCAGCGCCACGCGGGAAAGACGCGCCACAGACGTGACGTTCAGGGTAATCAGATTTTCAATGGCATCGGCGTCGCTGTTTTCAAAGCCGCCTTTCAGGGAAGCCCCGGCGTTGTTGATCAGCAGAGTAATTTGCGGATTTGCGCGGATAAAATCTTCGACGCGAACCAGATCTTCAGAACGGGTCAGGTCTGCGGGCAAAACGGTCACGTTTGTGCGGTACTCCTGTTGCAGACGCTCTGCCAGTGCATCCAGTCGTGCAACGTCGCGCGCCACCAGAATCAGGTCATAACCGCGTTTCGCCAGACGGTCAGCATAGGTCGCGCCGATACCGCTGGATGCGCCGGTGATTAAAGCGACGGAGTGTGAAACTTTTGAATCAGACATGGCAGAACCTCTCAGAAATGTGAATGTGGTTTAATGATGAAACTAGGTGATTTTTAGCACTGGTGGTTTTATAATGCAACCAGATTTTGTAAACCGCCCTGAGCAGGAAGTGCCATGAAACGAACCCGACTGGAAAACACGCCATGCCCGGCAGGCCGCGCGCTGGATTTAATAGGTGACTGGTGGACGCTGCTGATTGTCCGTGATGCGATGCACGGTGTTTCGCGGTTCAGTGAATTCCAGCGTAGCCTGGGCGCGGCGAAAAACATTCTCAGCACGCGCCTGAAAGCGCTGGTTGCCGAAGGCATCCTGAAAGTGGAACCCGCCGCCGACGGTTCGGCGTATCAGGAATACGTCCTGACAGAAAAAGGCCACGCGCTGCGTCCTGTGCTGATCGCATTAGGACAGTGGGGAAGTGAATACCTGTTCGAAGAAGGCGAAGCCTGCACCCTGATGGTCGACACCAAAAACCGCCAGCCCCTGCGCAAAATCGAACTGCGCGCACAAGACGGACGAATACTGGAAGATAACGAAATTACAGCGATAGTCCCCCAAATCCCACACTGATCAGCTTTTGAGAAATTTCACTGGCGTATTCAAAAATGCATAAAAAATCCCACTGGCGCGCTCAGAAATTTTGCTGACCGAAGATTCGAGACCTGTGGCTCGAACCTTCGGGGAAGGAACCGCGCAGCGGCAAGATTTCGCGCCACGCGCCGGAGCAACAGAACATGTCCTTCGTTCCAGCGGTAGCGCGCAGTTAAAGAGCCCGGGATTCTTAAGGGGCGCGGCGAAAGGCGCTCCTTAAGGCCGGCGTGGGTGGCAACCCACGGTGTTGACCTCGATTTTGAATTTAAAAACTAAACTCCAAGCCTACCGCTTCACCCTCTCATGCCAGTACTTCGTAAACTCCTCCTCCCCGTTCAGACTCACCACCATGTCGCCGCTGACGATAAAATGCGTCAGGTCGCTGCGCAGCTCGAGTGTAATCTCCGCTTCCATCCACCAGCCTTCACGGCCCATTTTCATGGTTTGCGTCAGCAGATAGCGCGCGGAAAGCGGGTCGCTGTTACTGACCGTCAGCTCGCGGCGTAAACTGTGATCAACCGTCGTATCAATATCATCGAAACGATAAACGCCTTCGCCGAATACGCCGCCCACGCCGTGGGTCACGCTGGTCCAGCTGTCGGTCAGGAAATCATAAGTGATGTTGCGGTCAACGCGTCCCGGCGACAGCACGGTTTGCGGCGTCAGCGGGGCGCTTTGCGGTTCGGCGATCGGGCCATCAATCGACACCGGCTGCTCGCACACCGGCAGGCTAAGCTGCGCGCTGTGCAGGTCTACTGTCAGCGTCGCGGCTTCTGCCATCGGCCAGATCATCGGCCAGAAGGTGGTCGCCAGCGAGAGTCGCAGGCGGTGTCCGGCGGCAAAACGATGAGCGATGCCGTCCAGCTGTACCGGTACTTTGACTTTTTGTCCCGGCACGAGCGGTACAGATTTATCGTGGCCGTACAGATGCGCCAGATTCAGCCAGCCGTGCGTGACGCGGTTTACCGCACCTTCCGGTGAAACGTCGGAAAGGCGGACGTAAAGCATCGCCGCCGGTTTATCACTGCTCAGCTCCACCGTGAATTCCGGGAAACCGAAGATGGACAGTGGTTCGGCCAGCGGTTCGCCGTCAAAGATTTCCGCCATGCCGTCGTCAACGCGCTGATCCGGCGGCATTTCACCGGGCACGCCTGCGCCCATCCATTCCCCGGCCATCAGCCCGTGATTCTGAGGCGAACAGATATTGATGACGCCCGCAGTGGCGTCCGGCTGGGTATTGAGCTGGCCTCGCGAAAGCCAGCGGGGCATATAATTAATATTGCTGGCGGTGCCGCGATCAAAACCGACCCATTCGCCTTTGCTGACCGGACGCATCGCCGAAGGCGGCTGGCTGTCCTGCAACCAGGTCTGAATCATCGGGCCTTCCATCGCGCCGTTTTGTTCGCCCTTCAGCCAGTGATCCCACCAGCGAACCGCTTCCTGCAGGAAACCGATCGCCGGTTCCGGCGTGCCGTCCTGCGGGTAAATATGCGCCCACGGGCCGAGAATGGCGCGGCGCGGAACCTGTAAATTGTCCATCAGGCGGAAAACAGCATTGCTGTACGCATCCGCCCAGCCGCCAATCGCCAGCACCGGGCATTCAATGGCTGACCAGTCTTCGCACACCGAACCGTGCTGCCAGTATTCGTCGCGCAGCGGGTGTTCCATCCACAACGCCGGGAAGAACGGCATGTTTTCCAGACGGTTAAGCCAGTCGCCATACCAGCTTTCGCCGACCAGCGCCGGATCGGCCGGACGGCTCTGGTACGCCAGCATAATGCCGCCCCACCAGAGGTTATCGTTGAGCAGACAGCCGCCTTTGTAGTGGATGTCGTCGCGGTAGCGGTCGTCTGTGGAGCAGACGGTAATAATGGCTTTCAGCGCAGCAGGACGGCGCGCGGCGACCTGTAATCCGTTAAATCCGCCCCAGGATTTGCCCATCATGCCGACGTTGCCGCTGCACCAGTTTTGCTGCGTGATCCATTGGATGACTTCCAGCGCATCGTCCTGTTCCTGCAACAGGTATTCGTCGGCGAGTAATCCGTCGGATTCGCCGCTGCCGCGCATGTCCACGCGCACCACTGCGTAACCGTGACCGGCAAAAAAGCCGTGCATCGGTTCGTCACGCGTGCGGGTTCCGTCGCGTTTGCGGTACGGGATGTATTCAAGGAGTGCCGGAACCGGCTGGCTGGCGGCGTCGTCCGGCAGCCAGAGGCGGGCGGCGAGGCGTGTGCCATCGCTCAGCGGGATCCACAAATGTTCGGTCACGGTGACGGCGTGAGGGAATTCGGTCACGATGCGTTTGGTGCTCATAAGACTCCTGTCGAAGAGAGGACTGCCGCAGGAAGCGCGGTGCCGCGCAGGGCGAGAACGTCGTCCAGCCAGCTGGTGCGCATTTCCGGTACGGACGTCAGCAGTTTTTCGGTGTAGCTGTGCATTGGCGCACTGAATACCACGTCGGTATCGCCGCTGGCGACAACCTGGCCCTGATACATCACCGCGACCTGATGAGCGATGCGTTTTACCGTGCCCAGATCGTGCGTGATGAACAGGTAGGACAGCCCGAGCTGTTCCTGTAAACGGCGCAGTAAATTCAGTACTTCTTCCGCCACCAGCGGATCGAGCGCTGAAGTGGCTTCGTCACAGATAATCAGTTCCGGCTGTGCGGCCAGCGCGCGGGCGATACAGACGCGCTGTTTCTGCCCGCCGGACAGCTCGCCGGGGCGACGGTCGATCAGTTTCTCCGGCAGTTCGGTCAGGCGCAGTAACTCCTCCACGCGCTCGCGAACCTGCTTTTTGTTCATCCCGAAATAGAAGCTCAGCGGGCGGCCAATAATATCCAGCAGCGTCTGGCGCGGGTTCAGTGCCACGTCGGGAAGCTGATAAATCATCTGCATCCGGCGCAGGGTTTCTTTGTTGCGCTTCTGGTAATTATGCGAAAGCGCCATGCCGTCGAAATTCACCGAGCCTTCGGTGTCCGGTAACAGGCCCACCAGCGCCCGCGCCAGCGTACTTTTTCCGCTACCCGATTCACCGATAATCGCCAGCGTTTTGCCGCGCGGGAGTTGCAGGCTGACATCATGCACCACGCGTTTGCCGTTATAACCGGTGCTGAGTTTCTTCATGGTCAGCAGCGGCTGGCCGGAAGATTCATGGCCGCCAGCCAGTGGCGTCAGCGCGTGTTCACGCTCCGCGACCAGCCTGCGGGTGTAATCCTGCTGCGGGTTTTCCAGAATGGTTTGCGTGCTGCCGGTTTCCACTTCCTTGCCGTGGCGCAGCACCATAATGCGGTCGGCGAGCTGCGCAACAACGGCCAGATCGTGCGTGATATACAGCGCGGCGGTGTTGAACTCACGCACCAGTTTACGCAGCATCACCAGCACTTCAATTTGCGTGGTGACGTCCAGCGCCGTGGTCGGTTCGTCCATGATCAGCAAATCCGGTTTACAGGACATCGCCATCGCGGCCATGGCGCGCTGAAGCTGTCCGCCGGAAAGCTGATGCGGATAACGCTTGCCGATGTTTTCCGGATCCGGCAAATCCAGTGAACGGAACAGCGAAATCGCCCACTGGCGGCTTTCTTCTTTGTTCATCAGGCCGTGGCGGATCGGGCCTTCGCAAACCTGTTTTTCGATGGTCAGTGCCGGGTTAAACGAGGCAGCGGCGCTTTGCGCGACATACGCCACGCGCTTGCCGCGCCATTCGCGTTTAACGCGCGAAGGCTGTGAAACGATGTCGGTGCCGTCGAGGATCACTTTGCCGCCCGCAATCCGGCAGCCCTGACGCGCATAGCCCAGCGCCGCCAGCCCGATGGTGGATTTTCCCGCGCCGGATTCGCCAATCAGCCCGAGCACTTCGCCCGCCGCAAGCTTCAGGGAAATGTCCTGAACCAGCGGCGAGCCGTCGAGAGTTTCGATGCGCAGGCCGCGCATTTCTAAAATTGTCCGGGTCATGCTTCATCTCCATGCGGCAGGCTGTTACGTGCCAGCAGCCAGTCAACCACCAGATTGACGCCAATGGTCAGCAGCGCAATCGCCGCTGCCGGATACAGGGGCGCAAACTGGCCGAAGTTAATCGCCTGCGCGTTGTCACGCACCATGCTTCCCCAGTCTGCGTAAGGCGGCTGAATGCCCAAACCTAAGAAACTCAGCCCCGCGATAAACAGGAAAGTGAAGCAGAAACGCATACCAAATTCGGCCAGCAACGGCGGCAGGGCGTTTGGCAGAATTTCCCTGAACAGCACCCAGCGCAGGCCTTCGCCGCGCAGACGCGCCGCTTCGACATATTCCTGGCAGACAATCGCCTGCGCCACCAGCCGCGCCAGACGGAACACGCGGGTGGCGTCGAGCAGGGCGATCGTCAGCACCAGAACCGGAATTGACGTGCCCATCACGGACAATACGATCAGCGCGAAAATCAGTACCGGAATCGACATCACGGTATCGACGATGCGCGACAGCACGGTATCCACCCATCTGCCGTAAATCGCGGCGGTGAAACCGGCGACGATGCCGATGATAAAGGAGCTGAAGGTGATGGTCAGGGCGATGGCGATCGTCGTGCGGGCGCCAAATAAAATGCGCGAGAGCATGTCGCGCCCGAGGCTGTCGGTGCCAAACGGCGTGGCGGCAGACGGCAGCAGCCAGATATCGCCGACCTGTTCGGTTTCGCTGTGCGGCGCAAGCCACGGCGCGAAAATGGCGGCGAAGAGATTCACCGCAATAATCACAATGCCAATCCAGGCCGACAGCGGGATGTTAATGAAATACCGGTTCATGCTGTCCCTCTTTTAGCGCGCATGGCGCAGGCGTGGATTACACCAGATCGCCAGTAAATCGGCGGTGGTATTAAGAAAAATGTAGGTGCCGCCAAACAGCAGACCGCAGGCCTGAACCACCGGCAGGTCGCGCTTGGTGACAGCGTCCACCATATACTGGCCAATGCCCGGATAGACAAACACCACTTCCACCAGAATGACGCCGACCACCAGATACGCCAGATTGAATGCCACGACGTTGATGATCGGTGCGAGGGCGTTGGGCAGCGCGTGCGAGACAACAATGCGCCAGCGCGGAATGCCTTTGAGCACCGCGCTTTCGATGTACGGGCTGGACATCACCGCGGTCACCGACGCACGCGTCATGCGCAACATATGTGCCAGCACCACCAGCGTGAGTGTGAGCATCGGCAGGGTGCAGACGTAAAGCCGGTCGAGGAACGAAGATGAACTGTCAACCATCGCCAGACTCGGGAACCACGTCAGGCGGATAGCAAAGGCGATCACCAGAATGTAGCCGACGAAAAACTCCGGCACGGAAATGCTGATGAGCGTGAGGGTATTCGCCAGGCGGTCGAACACGGAACCGCGCCAGATGGCGGACGCAATTCCTAAACCGACCGCCAGCGGAATGGCGATCACAGCGGCGTATCCGGCCAGAAACAGCGTGTTTGCCAGGCGCGGCAGAAGCTCGTCGCTGATGGCGCGGCCATTGGCCAGCGAATGCCCGAGATCCCCGTGCAATATACCCGCCAGCCAGTGCAGATAACGCAGCACCGACGGTTCATCCAGCCCCAGTTGCAGCCGCAGCGCCGCCACGGTTTCCGGTGTTGCGCTTTGCCCTAAAATCGCGGTCGCAACGTCGCCGGGCAACATTTCTGTGCCGATAAAAATCAGCACAGAGACCAGCCACAGCGTGATAATGCCCAACAGGACCCGCTGTAAAATCCGTTTTTTCATCATGCCTCCAGCCAGACGCGCTCGGCCAGACGACCACCCATGAAGTTGAACATCGGATGCGGTTTAATCCCGCCGACTTTTTTGCTGGCGGCATCAAGATAATCCCCAAACAACGGGATCATGGCACCGCCGTTGTCGCGTACGATGCTTTGCAGCTCGCCGTAAATCTCCGCGCGTTTACTTTCATCCAGCAACGAACGCGCCTGAAGCAGCAGGGCGTCGAACTTTTCATCCTTCCAGTGCGTGTCGTTCCACTTGGCGGTGGACTGATACGCGGTAGAAAACATCTGGTCAGCCGTCGGGCGTCCGCCCCAGTAACCCATGCTGAACGGCGCTTTCATCCACACGTCGTCCCAGTAGCTGTCGGCAGGCTGGCGCTTGATGCTGACCTGAATGCCGCCTTTCTGCGCCTGACCCTGGAACAATGCGGCGGCGTCGAGTGCACCGGCAAAGGCAGCATCAGACGAAGACAGCTCGACTTTCAGGTCGGTTAATCCGGCTTTTTTCAGGTAGAACTTGGATTTGTCCGGATCGTAAACGCGCTGCTCGAGGCTGTGGTTGAAGAAACGATCGGTTTTCGGGATCGGGTGATCGTTACCCAGCGAGCCGTAGCCGCGCAGCACGGTATCAAGAATTTTCTGGCGGTCGATGCCGTGTTTAATCGCCATACGCACGTCGTTGTTGTTGTACGGCGCGACGCTGCAATCCATCAGGAACGTAAAGTGCTGGCCGCCGGAAGAACGGATGATGTTCAGGGCCGGGCTGCGTTTGAGGAAATCGACCGTTTTGAAATCGACGCGGTTGATCGCGTGAACCTGGCCGGAAATCAGGGCGTTGGTGCGCGCGGTCGGGTCGTTGATCACCAGCACTTCCACGGCGTCAACAAAGGCGCGATCCGGTTTCCAGTAATTCGGGTTGCGTTTGAACAGCGAGCGCACGCCCGGTTCGTACTGATCAAAGATGAAACCGCCCGTGCCAATCGGGTGCGACCAGTCGGTGAAGCCCGCGGGCACGACCACCAGATGGTAATCCGCCAGCAGATACGGCAGGTCGGCGTTGCCGCCGTCGAGCGTTATCAGGATCTGGTTGTCGCCCTGTTTGGTCAGGCCGGTAATCGGTGCCAGCTGCGTTTTGATGGCGCTTTTGGATTTGTCGCCGCGATGCAGGTTGATCGAATAGAGAATGTCGTCGGCGTCCAGCTTTTTGCCGTTGTGGAAGGTGACGCCCTCACGGACGGTAAACACCCATTCGGCCGCGCCCGGTTTGGCTTCCCACGCAGAGAACAGTTCCGGCGTGGCTTTGTTATTTTCATCAATTTCAATCAGGCCGTTCATCAGCATATATGCCTGGTTGAGCGGCACCCAGTCGCTGAATAACGTCGGGTCGAGCGTATCACTGGTATTTCCGCCTGACATACCCAGTTTTAATATGCCGCCTTTCTTCGGTTCAGCGGCGAAAACAGAAAACGGGGAGAAACCCATGGCGCTGGTAATACCCACAGCGGAAGCGCTGGTAATAAAGCCGCGACGGCTAAGTTGTGCATCCTGCATTAATTTCGTCAAAGGGGAATTATTATCTTTCATTAATTTTCTCCATAGTACGTGCTGGAATTTTATAGGTGCAGGCGAAATACTCCGGGTGTTTCAAAGGGACGAAATGGATTGCCCTGATGATTTATATCAAAACCCCCTGCGGAACTTGCATGAGAATTTATCATGAGGGTATGCGAAAAATGCGCGGCAGAACACCCTGAAAAGCTTTATTTTTCTGAGCTATCAATGTCTGGAAAGGGAAGTGACCGGTGGAACTGCATACGGTTGTCGGCTTAATAGGGGTGTTTTGCTACCTTCTGGCTTATGCGCTGGTTCAGATGCGCAGGCTAGCGGTTGATGCTAACAGTTACGCCTATCTTAATATAATCGGCGGTGTATTTGGCCTGTATTCCTTAAGCCATGATTTTAACCTTGCATCTTGTATTTCGCAGTCATGCTGGCTGTTGTTTACATTACTGGGCATGAATTCGGCGAGAAAACGCCGAATTCTGGAGAAAAATAAAATCCCACCGGCGGATGTCAATTCATAATATTTTATTATGACGTCAGATTATTATTATTTTTTATAAATAGTGTGACGATACTCTCGTCAGATCTGCTAAATAATGATTGCCAGACCAGATATCTGAAATCTGGCAATGCTCTTTTCTACGGCTGTTTCAGCCAGTTAATGACTTTGTGTACGATGGGCTTCAGGAATTTATCCTGCGGCGTCAGCATGTAACATTTTCCGGCAGCAGCCAGTTTACCGGGGTGCGCGGCCACCAGTTGTCCGTTGTTAATGTAATCCTGCACCAGACCTTCCCAGCCAAGAAGAATGCCATCGCCCAGCACCGCCGACTGCACCAGAAACGGGTAGTTATTGGCGCGCCATGTCCGGCGCGGGGTGACAAAAGTGGCATCCTGCGAGGCGAACCAGTCGCGCCAGCCGGTCCATTCGCGCTGCGGATCGTCCTGAATCAGCAGGGTTTGTTCCAGCAAATCTGCCGCGCTGGCACCGGCGGGCAGGCGGCTGAAAACTTCCGGCGAGCACATCGGATAACAAACTTCATCAAACAGCGCCTGGACGTGATAGCCGGGCGGTGGCTCACGGAGATAGAAAATAGCCAGATCAAATTCTGATGATTTGAGCTCAGAAAAACTGTCGGAAATTTTCATCTGGATTTGCAAATCAGGCATCACCTGGCGCAACGAAGACAGGCGCGATGACAGCCAGAGGCCGCTCATGGCGCTGGTACAGGCCAGCGTAACCTGCGGCAAACCATTCCAGCCCATGACTTCTGCCGTCGAAAGTGAGATATCGCCAAGCAGTTTCCGCACCTGATGCGCGTAGGTTTCTCCGCGCGGCGTCAGTGTGGTTTTACGCTGCGCCCGTTGGAAAAGTTTGCAGCCGAGCATTTCTTCAAGCTGAATAATCTGGCGGCTGATGGCGCTTTGCGTGAGGTTGAGTTCATCGGCTGCCCTGGAAAAACTGCAATAACGCGCCACACATTCGAATGCCACCAGGGTGTTGAGCGGCGGTAAAGGTTCTATCTGCACAGTGAGGGGTTCTCCGGGATGCGTTTAGCAGCTTTCCAGCATGTGTGACACCATCTGCCCGACCTGCTGGACGGCGCGTTCAGTTTTGGCCGCCAGAGGCTGAGCATAGTTAATCCGCAGGCAGTTGCGGTACTTGCCTGAGGCTGAAAATATCGAACCAATCGCAATTTGTACAAATTGTTCTTCCAGCAGCCGGTTCAGGCGCAGTGTATCAATACGTTCGTCCAGTTCGATCCACAGCAGGAACCCCCCTGAGGGCGGCTGACCCGCGTGCCGCACGGGAAATATTTCATCACCCAGTCGGTCATGGTGCACAGATTACGCTGGTACTGATTGCGCATTCTGCGTATGTGCTGGAGGTAGTGACCCTGTTTGATGAAATCTGCAATGGCGATTTGCGGCAGCGTGGCCGACGCGCCGGTGGTGATGTATTTCATGTGCAGCGCGCGGTCATGATAACGGCCCGGTGCAATCCAGCCGACGCGCAAACCGGGCGCCAGCGTTTTGGAAAATGAGCTGCAAAGCAGCACGCGGCCATCGTCATCAAACGAGGTAATGGTCGCCGGACGCGGATACTGATACGCCAGTTCACCGTAAACATCGTCTTCGATAATGGCGATATCGTAGCGCTGGGCCAGACGCAACAGCGATTTCTTGCGGTCATCCGGCATGTTGTAGCCGAGCGGATTGTTGCAGTTGGGTGTGAGCTGTATGGCTTTGATGGGCCACTGTTCCAGCGCCATTTCCAGCGCTTCCAGGCTGATACCGGTGACCGGGTCGGTCGGAATTTCCAGCGCTTTCATGCCGAAACCTTTCAGGGTTTGCATCGCGCCGTGAAAACTCGGCGAATCCACCGCCACGATGTCACCGTGTTCGCAGACCGAACGGATAGCGATAGACAGCGCTTCGTGACAGCCGGTGGTGATCAAAATGTTACTGGCATCCATGTGGCTGCCGCTGTCGATCATCAGGCGCGCAATCTGTTCGCGCAGATCTTCGGAGCCGTAAATGCTGTCGTAGTGGAAGGCGTTGAGGTTCTGATGCTGCCCCGCGCGGCCCATCAGGCGGCTGAGCGGTTTAAGCGTGGCGGCGGTGACGTCCGGCGAGCCGCGCCCGAGTTGAACAAAGCCGGGAAGGTGGGGCGAGGTGATCAGCTCCAGAACCTGATCCCACTGGGAAATCTCCACCGGGCGCTGCGTCGGGCGACACCCGCTCGGCAGCGCTGCCTGCAAGCGGGCTTCTTTGACGAAGTAGCCGGATTTTGGCCGCGCTTCCACCAGTTGTTTTTCTTCCAGTACGCGGTACGCCTGCTGCACGGTGCTGACGCTGACGCCGTGCTCACTGCTTAAGACGCGCACCGAGGGCAGGCGGATCCCCGCCGGATACAGCCCCTGTTCGATGCGGTCACTCAGCACATTAGCCAGATTTTCGTAACGGTTCATTTTCATTTCCTCAACGACTGCGCAATAAGAGCAGTACAGATGCGTCTAATCTAACGCTGAATCTGTCATTGGATCCAGATCTGTATGGTTGAAATACAAAAAAACTGAATCTGTAATGTTTTTGCTGAATGTTAGATCCTGATCACAGGTCGTTAACAGGAGCAGAAAATGAAAAATACCATTGAAGAACGGCAGTTTGCCGCGTGTGAGTCAGTGCGTGGTGCCGATATTGTTGAACCGGTACAGATGCCGGTTAAGCAGGGCGGATGGGTAAAACAGGCATTGAGTATTCTACACAGCTGGAATGAGCGCCGCGTCAGCCGCAAACTTCTGCATGCGCTGAGCCCGGAGCAACTGAAAGATATCGGGCTGGCGAGAGAGGATATTGACAGAGATTATCCGCGAGGCGTCTGGCCGAACTGGCCGAAATAAAATCCCCTTCGCATTTTGGGCGCCCTGTACGTTTTGCGCTGCGCTGTAACCTGTGTAAAAGGGTATTTAAAGCGAATTTGGATCTGAAAAATAAAAAAAGCCCGATGATTTCATCGGGCTTTGATCGTTGTTGCGAAGGGCTTATTTCACCTGCATGCCAGGCTGTGCGCCGGAATCCGGGCTGAGCAGGAAGATGTCTTTGCCGCCAGGGCCCGCGGCCATCACCATGCCTTCGGAAATGCCAAAGCGCATTTTACGTGGCGCAAGGTTCGCCACCATGATGGTCAGACGGCCTTCCAGCGCTTTAGGATCCGGATACGCGGAGCGGATACCGGAGAAAATCTGACGGGTTTCGCCGCCCAGATCCAGTTGCAGACGCAGCAGTTTGTCGGAACCTTCCACGAAATCAGCGCTTTTGATCAGCGCGATACGCATGTCGACTTTCGCGAAATCATCAAACGTGATGGTTTCCTGAATCGGATCATCCGCCAGCGGGCCAGTCGCCGGGGCTTTCGCCGCCGCAATGTCTTCTTTCGATGCATCAACCATAGCCGTGACTTTATCCAGTTCGATACGGTTAAACAGCGCCTTGAACGGATTCACCTGATGAGACAGCAGCGGTTGTGCAATCGCATCCCACTCCAGCGTGGTATTCAGGAACGCTTCGGTACGTTCAGACAGTGAAGGCAGAACCGGTTTCAGGTATGTCATCAGCACGCGGAACAGGTTGATGCCCATTGAGCAAATCGCCTGCAGGTCAGCATCGCGGCCTTCCTGTTTTGCCACAACCCACGGTGCCTGTTCGTCAACATAACGGTTCGCCAGATCAGCCAGCGCCATGATTTCACGGATTGCACGGCCGGATTCGCGGCTGTCGTACGCCTGCGCGATGCTTTCAGCCGCATCGGTGAAGGTTTTGTACAGCGCTTCGTCAGCCAGTTTATCCGCCAGTTGCCCATCAAAACGTTTGGCGATGAAACCGGCGTTACGTGAAGCCAGGTTAACCACTTTGTTAACGATGTCTGCGTTCACGCGCTGCACGAAATCTTCCAGATTCAGGTCGATATCGTCGATACGGGAGGACAGTTTCGCGGTGTAGTAATAACGCAGGCAGTCCGCATCCAGATGGTTCAGATAGGTGCTGGCCTTGATGAAGGTGCCACGTGATTTGGACATCTTCGCGCCGTTTACCGTCACATAGCCGTGAACGAACAGGTTGGTAGGTTTGCGGAAGTTGCTGCCTTCCAGCATCGCCGGCCAGAACAGGCTGTGGAAATACACGATGTCTTTACCGATGAAGTGATACAGCTCGGTGGTGGAATCTTTTTTCCAGAACTCGTCGAAGTTCAGGTCGCTGCGGCGGTCGCAGAGGTTTTTGAATGACCCCATGTAGCCGATTGGCGCGTCCAGCCAGACGTAGAAGTATTTGCCCGGCGCATCAGGAATTTCGAAGCCGAAATACGGCGCATCGCGGGAGATATCCCACTGTTGCAGGCCGGATTCAAACCATTCCTGCATTTTGTTCGCGACCTGCTCCTGCAACGCACCGGAACGGGTCCACGCCTGTAACATCGCGCTGAACTCCGGCAGGTCGAAGAAGTAGTGCTCGGAATCACGCAGCACCGGCGTCGCGCCGGAGACCACAGATTTCGGCTCGATCAGTTCAGTCGGGCTGTAGGTCGCGCCACACACTTCGCAGTTATCACCGTACTGGTCTGGCGATTTACATTTCGGACAGGTGCCTTTCACGAAACGGTCAGGCAGGAACATGCCTTTCTCCGGATCGTACAGCTGAGAAATGGTGCGGTTCTTGATGAATCCGTTTTCTTTCAGACGACCGTAAATAAGCTCAGACAGCACACGGTTTTCGTCACTGTGCGTGGAGTGATAGTTGTCGTAGCTGATGCCGAAGCCGGCGAAATCTTTCTGATGCTCCTGGCTCATTTCGGCAATCATCTCTTCCGGCTTGATACCGAGCTGCTGCGCTTTCAGCATGATCGGTGTGCCGTGCGCATCGTCCGCACAGATGAAGTGCACTTCATTGCCACGCATTCGCTGGAAACGGACCCAGACGTCAGCCTGGATGTGCTCGAGCATGTGGCCGAGGTGGATGGATCCGTTGGCGTACGGAAGTGCACAGGTTACCAAAATTTTTTTCGCGACGTGAGCCATAGTAAGAGCTTGCTTTCTGTAGTTGAAATCAGGGGTATTGATGTTAACCGAAAGCGCCGCCCCGCGTAAACAAACGGGGGGATCTCCTTACGGGTGTTCTGTTATGCTATTAGGCAGATAAACAGTCTGATAACCAGTTTCAAGGAGCCGGGATGACATCTCAATCCCCACAGCAGTCCACACCCGCAGGGCTGCGCGCACTAGTGACCGGCGTACTGGCCACCTTCCGTCATTCAACACTTCAAAAAGATTTAGTCGCGATAAAAGCGGTGCATCATTGCGTGCTGATGGACGAGGTTCTGCATATCGATCTGACGCTGCCGTTCGCGTGGAACAGCGGTTTCGATATTTTAAAAGAAGAGACCAGCGGCGAATTGCTGCGCGTGACAGGCGCTTCGTCCATCGAGTGGAAACTGCGTCACGACATCGCCACGATGAAACGCGCGAACGACCAGCCCGGTATCAAAGGCGTGCGCAATATTCTGGCGGTGAGTTCGGGCAAAGGCGGTGTGGGGAAATCCACCACAGCGGTGAATCTGGCGCTGGCGCTGGCTGCTGAAGGCGGGAAAGTCGGCATTCTGGACGCGGATATTTATGGCCCGTCTGTGCCGAACATGCTGGGCACGGAAGAAGAGCGTCCGACATCGCCGGATGGCGTACATATGTCGCCGATTATGGCGCACGGGCTGGCGACCAATTCCATTGGTTATCTGGTCACCGACGAAAATGCGATGGTGTGGCGCGGCCCGATGGCCAGCAAAGCGCTGATGCAGATGTTGCAGGATACACTGTGGCCGGATCTGGATTATCTGGTGATTGACCTGCCGCCGGGCACCGGCGATATCCAACTGACACTCTCGCAAAATATTCCGGTGACGGGCGCGGTGGTGGTGACGACGCCGCAGGACATCGCGCTGCTCGACGCCATGAAAGGCATCGTAATGTTTGAGAAGGTGCATGTACCAGTTTTAGGCATTATCGAAAACATGAGCATGCATGTGTGCAGCAATTGCGGGCATCATGAACCGATTTTCGGTACCGGCGGCGCACAGCGTCTGGCCGAGAAATACCGTTGCGAGTTACTGGCTCAGTTACCGCTGCATATTTCGCTGCGTGAAGATTTGGATCGTGGCGAACCGACCGTTGTCTCTAATCCGGAAAGTGAGTTCACGACGATTTATCGCGAACTGGCGTCAAAAGTGGCGTCTCAGCTGTACTGGAGAGGCGACGCAATTCCGACAGAAATCGCTTTCCGGGCGGTTTAATCTCCCAACTCTGCGAATTATTGCCCGATGTCAGCGATTACACCGCCTTAACGCTGGCATCGGGTAGTGTGTTGTACTTATAATTGGCGCGTTCAAAGCACACGCTGTGCTTGCCTTCCAACTTCCAAATCAGGTCTTTAATTTTATGTCTGACAAATTCCATCAGTGTGTCATCGTGGGTATCGCTGGCGCATCTGCTTCGGGAAAAAGCCTCATCGCCAGTACTATATACCGTGAACTTCGTGATCAGGTAGGTGATGAGCATATCGGGGTGATCCCTGAAGATTGCTACTATAAAGACCAAAGCCATATGACCATGGAAGAACGGGTCAAAACCAACTATGACCATCCGAGTGCCATGGACCACAATTTGCTGTTCCAGCACTTGCAGGCAATGAAGTCAGGTCAGGCTATCGAATTACCGAGTTACAGCTTTATCGAACATACCCGTCTGGCTGAGACCGTGACGCTCAAGCCGAAGAAAGTCATTATTCTGGAAGGGATCCTGTTACTGACCGATGTGCGTCTGCGTCAGGAAATGAATTTCTCTATCTTCGTGGATACGCCGCTGGATATCTGCCTGATGCGCCGCATGAAGCGTGATGTCAACGAGCGTGGCCGTTCTATGGATTCCGTGATGGCGCAATACCAGAAAACTGTCCGTCCAATGTTCCTGCAATTTATCGAACCTTCTAAACAATACGCAGACATCATTGTGCCGCGTGGCGGTAAAAACCGGATTGCGATTGATATTCTTAAGGCGAAAATCAGCCAGTTCTTTAACTAATCGCGGAACAATCCGTAGAAAACCACACCGGAGATACGATGAGACTTTGCGATCGAGATATAGAAGCCTGGCTCGACAGCGGCAAATTAGGTATTTCACCGCGTCCGCCAGTCGAGCGGATTAACGGTGCCACAGTAGATGTGCGTCTGGGCAACGGTTTTCGCGTTTTCCTCGGGCATAACGCCGGTTATATCGATCTGAGTGGCCCGAAAGATGAAGTGAGCGCCGCGCTGGATAAAGTGATGAGCGACGAAATCGTTTTGCCGGAAGGCGAAGCTTTCTTCCTGCATCCCGGCGAACTGGCGCTGGCGGTCACTTACGAATCCGTCACTATCCCGGATGATCTGGTCGGCTGGCTCGACGGACGTTCCTCACTGGCGCGTCTCGGCCTGATGGTGCATGTGACCGCTCATCGTATCGATCCGGGCTGGAAAGGTCGTATCGTCCTTGAGTTCTATAATTCCGGTAAACTGCCTCTGGCGCTTCGCCCCGGCATGCTGATTGGTGCGTTAAGTTTCGAGCCGTTGTCCGGTTCTGCTGCACGTCCTTACAACAGCCGTCAGGATGCGAAATACCGCGACCAGCAAAGTGCAATTGCCAGTCGTATTGATAAAGACTGATTCTGCTTTTTATCTGCGTGAGCGGATGAAAACGTGAGGAAGGCATGAGAAGACTACTGACAACACTGGTGATTTTACTGGTGGTTATCATTGCCGGCATGACTTCGCTGGTATTTCTGATCAATCCGAACGATTTCCGTCAGTACATGGTGGAAAGGGTTGAGATGAAAAGCGGTTACCATCTGGCAATCAATGGCTCACTGCGCTGGCACGTCTGGCCACAGTTGAGCATCATTGCCGGCCAGACCTCGCTCACCGCACCGGGTGCGAAAGAACCGGTGGTCAGCGCTGAAAATATGCGTCTGGATGTCAAACTCTGGCCTCTCATCTCTCATCAGCTCGCCGTCAAGCAGGTCCTGTTCAACAATGCCGTTATCCGGTTAACGCCGGATACTGAAGAGAACCAGCCTGATGCGCCGGTTGCGCCTTCTTCTCCGGTTCCTGTGGCACCCGGTGCGTCTGATCTGGACGCTGGCTGGAAGTTCGACATTGATAAAATCAGCATCGCTGACAGTCTGCTTATCTGGCAGCGCGGTGATGATGAGCAGATTAATGTGCGCGACATTAATCTCGAAATCGATAAAGACGACAACCGTCAGGCATCGGTTCAACTTTCCAGCCGCATCAACCGTAATCAACGTGATTTAGCCTTCACGATGAATGCCGAGCTGGATATGCAGCATTATCCGCAGGCCTTTGCAGCCAATATCAGCAAATTTACCTATCAGCTGAGCGGTGCGGATATCCCGGCGAAAGGCGTTCAGGGCAACGGTTCAATGCAGGCGAGTTATCAGCGGGATAATAATTCCGTTACGCTCAGCCAGCTGGCACTGACCGCCAATGATAATCAGATCTCCGGTACGGCTTCGGCCACACTGGGTGATGAACCGAATTATCAGCTGAACCTGAGCGCGGAAAAACTCGATCTGGATGCGCTTTCCGGCTGGCAGCCGAAAACGGCGGAACAAACGGCCACGACCTCTCAGGCCATCACCTCGGCACCGGTTATTGCCAGTGATATCGATGAACAGCCAAACGGGCTGAGTGAGCTCCAGACCTTTAATGCGCGTCTGGCGCTGAAAGTGGCTGATCTCACTTACCGCGGTATGAAAATCCAGAACCTGGCACTTGATGCTGACAATCAGCAGGGGCAGGTTTCACTGTCAACGTTCAGCGGCAATATGGGCACCGGTCACTTTTCATTACCCGGCGAAATGGATGTTACAGGTAAGAAAATTCAGGTTCACATGGTGCCTGACGTCAGTAAAATTGAGCTCGGCGATTTGCTGGCGGCTTATGAACTACCTAAGGCAATCACTGGCAACTTCTCGCTGAAAGGTGATGTGAGTGGTGAAGGTCTTTCAGCCGCTGATTTCGCGCGGCACTGGCAGGGCGACGGGCAGCTGTCTATGGACAATGCCCGTCTGAATGGCATGAATATTCAGCAGCTTATCCAGCAGGCCATTGCGAGAAACAGCGATAAAGTTCAGGGTCTGGATCGTTACGAGCACTACAGCCAGATTGATACGCTGAATGCGCAAGGGCATCTGGCCGACGGCACGCTGACGCTGAGCGATATGGAAGGGCTGTCGCCAATGGTATCAGGCAAAGGTAATGGCACCATTAACATGGCCGGGCAGCAGGTCGATATGAATCTGCTGATCCGTGTGACGGGTGGCTGGAAAGGCGACAGTAATCTGATCAATACGCTGAAAACGACCGATATTCCGCTGCGCATATACGGGCCGTGGTCGCAGATGCATTATCAGCTGCAAGTCGATCAGATACTGCGTCAGTCACTGGAGCAGAGCGCCCGCAGCGCTATTCAGAACTGGATTGATAAACGCAAAAACAGCAAAGCGGATGATGAAGTGCAGAAGTTATTGAAAAAGTAACATCGCTTTTGTTGATATAAATGAAACGGGGTGCTCAATGGCACCCCGTTTTTTTTGGTCACGTCCGACGGCAGAAACTCAGACTTCGTAATCGTGGGACACCGGGGGATTGAGCGGGGTGATCTTCACTTTCAAAATCCGGTGACTGCTGACTTCGAGCGGCTCATACAGATAATCGTTAATTTCAATCTGCGCGCCGACCTGCGGAATGCTTTGGGTATATTCCATCAGTAAGCCCGCCAGCGTGTGGTATTCGCGCTTATCATCGAGCGGCAGGGGAATGTACATCACCAGATCTTCGAGCGGCATGTAGCCATTTGCAATCCAGGTTCCGTCTTCCTGCTGCTGGATGTCGTGGCGCGCATCAGGCAGTTCATCGGATTCCGGCAGATTCCCGGCGATGGTTTCCATCACGTCGGTCAGCGTCACGATCCCTTCCACAGAACCAAATTCATCCACGACAAAAGCAAAGTGCGTTTTAGCCTGGCGGAACTGCTCAAGTGCCATCAGTAACGAAAGTTGCTCCGGGAATATCAACGGCTGGCGGATCAGCGCTTTGAGATCTAACTCATTTTGCAGAAGTTGTTGTTTGAGTAAATCAACCACATGAACAACGCCCAGCGGTTCATCGGTGGAGCTGTCTTCTGTTACCAGAATTCGCGTGTGCTGATTTTCGGCAATTTGATTGCGCAAAACCTCAATCGGATCATTCAGTTCGAGATTATCCACATCATGTCGAGAAGTCATCACGCTGCTGACCGTGCGCTGTCCCAGCCCCAGGACACGCTCAATCATGTTGCGTTCCTGCTGGTTGAAAATAGCATCGTCCTGGTCTCCGCTGTCAGCAATCAGGCCGGACGAATGGGCATCCAGTTCGGCTTCTTCATGCTTGCCACTTAAAACGCGAAGAACTGTCTCCGCCGTGCGTTCACGTAAAGAGCGGCGCGAAGATAAGAAGCGTTTACGGTTAAATTGTGCCAGCTGATTGAGCGCTTCAATGATGACCGAGAAACCGATAGCCGCGTACAGATAACCTTTCGGGATCGCATATCCAAACCCTTCCGCGACCAGACTAAAGCCGATCATCAGCAGGAAACTCAGACATAAAATAACGATGGTGGGATGCGCGTTCACAAACTTAGTCAGCGGCTTACTGGCCAGAAGCATCAACCCGATGGCGATACAGACTGCCGCCATCATGACGGCCAGATGATCCACCATACCGACAGCGGTAATCACCGAGTCGAGGGAAAATACTGCATCAAGAACCACAATCTGCGCCACGACAGGCCAGAATCTGGCACGGCTTTGCTGATGACTCTGCTCTTCATCTTTACCTTCCAGGCGCTCATTGAGTTCCATAGTGGCCTTGAAGAGCAGGAATACGCCGCCGGTCAGCATAATCATGTCGCGCGCGCTGAACGCATGCCCGAGCAATGTGATAAGAGGGCGGGTGAGGGTCGACAGCCAGGAAATCGACGCCAGTAACAACAGGCGCATCACTAATGCCAGCATTAAACCTGTAACGCGGGCTTTGTCGCGCTGCCGGCGGGGAAGCTTTTCTGCCAAAATGGCGATAAAAATCAGGTTGTCTATCCCTAAGACAATTTCGAGGATAACCAGGGTAGCCAGCCCGGCCCAGATTGACGGATCGGCGATCCATTCCATATTGCTTGTTTAACCTTTAGTTACACGACGGTTGTCGCACGTAGAATAATGGGCGTCAGAGGGCGAAATTTCAAATCTAAATCAGCGTGCTACCGCATATCGGGTATGAACAGAAACAAGAACAGTCCGGTGTGAGAAAAGTTTAAACGGATGTTTTGGAAAGCAGCAAATTGTGCACAGAAAATCAGCGAACAGGTTCAACATTCCTAATTTTAAGTCTTTAGCTTACCGTTATGTGCTGCTTGCTGGTATCGTAATGACATACACAGAATGGTGCTGGAGTCCTAAAGTCAGCAGTATAGTCTCCCTAAACGAAATCACAGGGACTATACTCAGGGAAGAAAATATCGTGCTGGGAAATAAATTTGTTTATACAATTTCAGTTCAGTGAACGCCCTGACATGTTTGGCTCCCAACTGACTGAATTTACACACCAATAGGTTTCAAGGAGTATCTTCTACAATGTTAAAAGCTGTTATCCCTGTTGCCGGTCTGGGCACACGTATGTTGCCAGCGACGAAAGCCATTCCTAAAGAAATGTTGCCTATCGTCGACAAGCCTTTAATCCAGTACATCGTTAATGAATGTGCGGCGGCGGGCATCAAAGAGATCATTCTCGTCACGCATTCTTCCAAAAATGCCATCGAAAACCACTTCGATACCTCATTCGAACTGGAAAGCATGCTGGAAACCCGCGTTAAGCGTCAGCTGCTGGAAGAAGTGCAGTCGATCTGCCCGAAAGGCGTGACCATCATGAACGTGCGTCAGGGTCAGTCTAAAGGCCTCGGGCACGCCGTACTTTGTGCTAAACCTCTGATTGGTAACTCACCTTTTGCCGTTATCCTGCCAGACGTTCTGATGGATGATTCAACCAGCGATCTGCGTAAAGACAACCTTGCCGCAATGCTGCGCCGTTTCCAGGAAACCGGAAACAGCCAGGTTATGGTTGAAGAAGTGCCTGAAAAAGACGTGTCTAAATACGGTATCGTGAACTGTAATGGTGTGGAAGTTGAGCCGGGCGAAAGCGCGCCAATGACTGCTATCGTTGAAAAACCTGAGCTGAAAGATGCGCCATCCAACCTCGCGGTTGTCGGTCGTTACGTGCTTTCAGAAGCAATCTGGCCTCTGCTGGCTGTCACTCCGTATGGTGCAGGCAATGAAATTCAGTTAACAGATGCGATTGCTATGTTGATGAAAAAGCAAACCGTAGAAGCTTTCTCCATGACCGGCCGCTCACACGACTGCGGTGACAAACTGGGCTATATGAAAGCGTTCGTCGAGTACGGCATCCGTCATAAAGCACAGGGCGAAGCGTTCAAGGCATGGTTGAAGGAATTTGCGCAAGAGTAAAACGTTGACAGTTTCGTAAAAAGCACCAGTCTATGGTGCTTTTTTATTGATAACAAATAGAGACTTAACTGTTTTTATGTTCCTGAAACGCCCTTTTCTAATTCTGAAGGAATTAACAATGAGAGTCTTCAGCCCAGGCTAAGATGTCTGGATGATTGTCAATCAAACAAAAGCTAATGCATTTACCGTAATCGTAACTAATACCTTTTATAGACTGAGCAGCGTCTTGCTTGTTATCTAATCATACAAGGGGATTGATCAGATTTTTACCAATAAAAGTTTATAATTGGTACTGCGTTGTTAAACACATTGCGCTAGGCTCTATAGCATCAGGTTGAAGCAGGGATAAGGTATTAATATTGATGGATTTGCGCGTTGCATATTTTGTGTTCAGTGCATGTAAGCACCTGTAAGGTTTACATCAATACTTGGCGCTGTTAAATGTAAATATGATTCGATGGCTGAACATTTTATAAGCGATTGTGGAAGCATTTTGCGTGTTCCGCAGAGGGAAGACACTTTTAGTGGGGCAGGGATAATTTAATCTTGTGGCGTAAGCCAAATAGGTTAAGAATCCTTTCAGTCAATGTTGCAATGCGTGTAAAATCCCTGACAGAAGCATGGAGTCATGTTGGTACCTTCAGGTAAACAATGAAATAAGTGTATTGGTAGCTTTGGAGCCAAGGGCGGTAGCGTGGTTTTTTATCATTGGTATGCATAACTGACGCCTGATATAGAATAGGACGAACATGTGGAGTGCCAATACGCCCGCTTGATTAGAAATACTTCAGATTTCTTACTTTCTAAGCATTAGATCCTTCATGCGCATTATTCTTCAGCTGGGTATCAATGAAAAGTGGGAGAGGGTAATTAAATTAAAAAATGCCTCAAAGGAATTGTAACGTGATGAGTAAACAGGATGCTGATTAATTTTAAAAGTTAGAACCCTCTTTTAAAAATTAGATAAATTATTTTTGATATATCAATTTAAAGAACATGGTGCGGTCATGCAAGAATATATTATAATATTTTTTAGTGCTCTAGTTTCTCTATTTATTGCACGTAAGGTTGCGCGACGAATAGGTTTGGTCGATAAGCCTAATGCGAGAAAACACCATAATGGTCACATCCCATTGGTTGGTGGTGTATCTATTTATATTTGCATTTGGGTTATTTATTTTTTACAACCTGAATGGTTTCCTGACTTTTATTACTACATTATTTCTGTAACCCTTCTTCTTGGTGTTGGTGTCTTAGATGATAGATTTGATTTACCCGTCACTCCACGTATAGCGCTTCAGGCCATTGTTGCTATTATCATGATGGTGAGTGGCATTAGATTAATTACGCTGGGCGACATTTTTCTTGGGCATGCAATAGGTCTGGGAATATTTGGGTATGTAATAACTATTTTTGCTGTAATGAGTGCGATTAATGCTTTTAACATGGTTGATGGAATTGATGGATTATTAGGTGCTTTGTCGTGTGTCAGTTTTGCCTCATTGGGGGTGGTCTTTGGATTACATGGTAAAGAAGAACTTGCGCAATGGTGCATATGTTTGACTATTGCCTGTGTCCCTTACATTCTGCTTAATTTGGGTATCCCATGGGGGCGGAAGTTCAAAGTTTTTATGGGTGATGCAGGAAGTACATTAATCGGATTTACGGTTATCTGGTTGCTTATCTTAGCGACCCAAGGTCAATCTGCCATTATTCATCCCGTCACGGCCTTATGGCTCATTGCAGTTCCCCTTATGGATATGGTACGCGTCATGATTTCACGAATTCGGCGTGGGGATAGCCCATTCAAGCCTGACCGTGAACATCTTCATCATATTCTTTTAAAATATGGCTTTAGCCACATAAAGGCCTTGGTCATTGTGTTGATAATATCAATATCGTTTTCAGTAATTGGTATTATGCTAGACCAATATAACACTTCACAGTTGGCTGTTTTAATATTATTCCTTTTTTGCTTTGGATTGTTTGTCAAATACATAAACTCCATGGGGAAAAAAGCTGAGAAAGTTGAATAATGTTGATACTTATAGAGCAATAACAAAAGAGAGATTTCTAAAATGAAAATACTGGTAACTGGTGGTGCGGGAT
The DNA here is from genome assembly GCF_047784855.1 of Rahnella sp. PCH160. Taxonomy (NCBI): domain Bacteria; kingdom Pseudomonadati; phylum Pseudomonadota; class Gammaproteobacteria; order Enterobacterales; family Yersiniaceae; genus Rahnella; species Rahnella sp. PCH160. The sequence goes on along the minus strand of NZ_JBLOGT010000001.1, from coordinate 3,931,578 downwards.
TTATTGGTTCTGCAGTCGTTCGCCATATTATTGATAATACCAATGACCAGGTTGTTAATGTCGATAAATTGACATATGCAGGTAATCTTGAGTCACTTGGTGCTGTCTCTTTGAATGAACGATACGCTTTTGCTCAAGTAGATATCTGTGATTTGAATAATCTCAACCATGTATTCGAAGAGCACCAACCTGATGTAGTAATGCACCTCGCGGCAGAGAGTCATGTAGATCGCTCTATCACCGGACCCGCTGAGTTTATCGAGACCAATATAGTTGGTACATATACGCTGTTGGAAGCTACTCGTGGCTACTGGGCGAAATTAAACCAACAAAGAAAGGATAAATTCAGATTTCATCATATTTCTACAGATGAAGTTTACGGAGACTTGCCTCATCCTGATGAATGGCATAGCGAAGATCCTCTCCCACTCTTTACCGAAAAAACAGCTTATGCACCAAGCAGTCCTTATTCTTCATCTAAAGCTTCAAGTGACCATCTTGTGCGTGCCTGGCAGCGTACTTATGGCCTGCCGTGTATTGTGACGAATTGCTCAAACAATTATGGGCCCTATCATTTTCCTGAAAAACTCATTCCATTAGTAATTCTGAATGCACTGGAAGGAAAAAACCTTCCTATTTACGGAAAAGGCGACCAAATTCGCGACTGGTTATATGTTGAAGATCATGCCCGAGCACTTTACACCGTAGTCACCGAAGGTAAGGTTGGCGAGACATACAATATTGGTGGTCACAATGAGAAAAAAAATCTCGATGTGGTCCTGAGTATCTGTGATTTATTAGATGAGATTGTGCCTAAGGAACAGTCCTACCGTGAACAGATCACTTATGTCGCAGACCGCCCGGGGCATGACCGCCGTTATGCTATCGACGCAGATAAAATTAATCATGAGTTGAATTGGAAACCGCAAGAAACGTTTGATAGCGGGATTCGGAAAACGGTTCAGTGGTATCTGGATAATCAGGTTTGGGTTAATAACGTGAAAAGTGGTGCTTATAAATCCTGGGTCGAGCAGAACTATGGAGACCGCAAGTAATGGATATTCTTCTTTTTGGTAAGACAGGACAGGTGGGTTGGGAATTACAAAGAGCCTTAGCGCCTCTGGGGAACGTGATTGCTCTGGACGTGCATTCAGAAGCATACTGTGGGGACTTCAGTAACCCTGAAGGAATCGCTGAAACCGTTCGTCGCATTAAACCTGATGTTATCGTCAATGCTGCAGCGCATACCGCTGTTGACAAAGCTGAGTCGGAACGTGACTTTGCACAATTGCTCAACGCAACAAGTGTTGCAGCTATTGCAAAGGAAGCCGAGGCAATTAATGCATGGTTGATTCATTATTCAACAGATTATGTTTTCCCGGGAGATGGTGACAAACCTTGGTCTGAAGATGATGCTACTGGGCCGCTGAATACCTACGGTGAAACAAAACTGGCCGGTGAAATTGCCATCCAACAAAATTGCCAGAAGCATTTGATTTTTCGTACAAGCTGGGTTTATGCGGGTAAAGGTAACAACTTCGCTAAAACTATGCTTCGTCTTGCAAAAGATCGGGAAGAACTTTCTGTTATTAATGACCAATTTGGCGCTCCGACTGGCGCCGAGCTTCTTGCCGATTGTACCGCCCACGCAATAATGACCGCACTACGTAAGCCTGAAGTGTCGGGTCTCTATCATTTGGTGGCTTCAGGTGAAACGACCTGGTTTGATTATGCAAATGTTGTCTTTGCCGAAGCGCAAAATGCAGGTTATCCCCTCGCACTAAAACAGACTCATCCAGTTCCAACGAGCGCTTATCCGACCCCAGCCCGACGCCCACAAAATTCTCGACTCGATAACAGTAAATTTCAGCAGACCTTTAATCTGAATTTGCCTAGTTGGGATATCGGTGTAAAACGTATGCTTGCTGAGTTATTTACCCCAACTGGGTTGTAAAAGATAATATCGTGTTGCCTTTTAAAATGCTGCATTAAAAATTGAGAGCTAAATATGAATACACGTAAAGGAATTATTCTTGCTGGCGGATCGGGTACGCGCCTCTATCCAGTTACTATGGCTGTAAGCAAGCAACTTCTGCCGATTTATGATAAACCAATGATATATTACCCGATCAGTACACTGATGCTTGCGGGTATTCGGGATATCCTAATTATCAGCACTCCACAAGATACGCCGCGTTTTGAACAACTTCTGGGAGATGGCAGTCAGTGGGGCCTAAATCTTCAATATAAAGTGCAGGAAAGTCCGGATGGCTTAGCGCAAGCATTTGTCATAGGCGAAGAGTTTATCGGTGATGATAACTGTGCATTGGTACTTGGCGATAATATTTTCTATGGCCATGATTTACAGAAACAGTTAGAAGCAGCAGTTGCTAAGAAGTCGGGCGCAACTGTATTTGCCTATCATGTTCATGATCCAGAACGCTACGGTGTTGTAGAATTTGATAAAGAAGGGAAAGCTATTTCACTTGAAGAAAAACCTGTTGAGCCAAAAAGCAATTATGCCGTTACAGGGCTTTACTTCTATGACAACAGTGTTGTCAAAATGGCGAAAAGTCTAAAGCCTTCTGAACGTGGTGAGTATGAAATTACGGATATCAACAGGTTATATTTGGAGGAAGGTCGTCTTTCCGTTGCAATGATGGGACGTGGTTATGCTTGGTTGGATACGGGAACTCATCAGAGTCTGATTGAGGCGAGCAACTTTATTCAGACCATTGAACTGCGCCAGGGATTGAAAGTAGCGTGCCCGGAAGAAATTGCTTATCGAAAAGGATTCATTGATGTAGAGCAGGTCAAAAAATTGGCTGCGCCACTGATTAAAAACGATTACGGCAAATATCTATTAAAGATGATTAAAGGTCATTAAAACTCATGCAAATAATAAAAACCGAAATCCCAGATGTGTTGATTTTTGAGCCGAAAGTATTTGGTGATGATCGTGGTTTCTTTTTTGAGAGCTTCAATCAAAAAGTTTTTGAAGAGGCTGTAGGCCGCAAAGTTGACTTTATACAAGACAACCATTCAAAATCAACGCAAGGTGTGCTCCGTGGCCTTCATTACCAGTTACCTCCATTTGCTCAAGCTAAACTGGTCCGATGTATTGTTGGTGAGGTTTTCGACGTAGCAGTAGATATTCGCAAAACTTCATCAACATTTGGTAAATGGGTTGGTGTACATCTTTCTGCAGAAAATAAACGTCAGCTTTGGATCCCAGAAGGCTTCGCGCATGGTTTTCTTGTATTGAGTGAAACGGCTGAATTCGTGTACAAGACCACAAATTACTACTCACCGACGCATGATCGTGGTGTTATATGGAACGATTCAGATGTTGGCATTAAATGGCCATTAACTACGATCCCACTTCTGTCTGCAAAGGATGAAAGTGCAAAACTCTTAAAAGATTCCGAATCTTTTTCTTAAGAATTTTTTATTAACTATTTATCGGAAAAATAATAATCAGGGTGTCAGGGACGACATCCTGGTGAGAGTTTTTTAGACTAAATAAATAGTATGGGCGTATAATGAGTCTTATCAAAAATAGTATTTGGAATTTATCAGGCTATGTAATTCCAACCTTAATTATGGTTCCTGCCTTGGGGTACTTAGCAAGAGTCCTTGGGCCTGAACTGTTTGGTGTTTATACCATAGCTATAGCCATTGTTGGGTATGCAGGGATTTTTGACGTTGGGCTGACTCGCGCTATAGTAAGAGAAATAGCTGTTTATAGAAACAATGATGCAGAACGAAAGAGAATAGTGTCGACGGCAACTTCGTTTATTTTTGTGTTTAGTTCCTTTTGTGTATTAGGTTTATATTTCCTTATTCCTCAGGTTTTACATTTACTTAATATTACTTCGCAACATTTTTTAGAAGCAGAACAGTCTTTAAAAATTCTAATTTTTTCAATACCAATGTTTCTACTCAACCAACTTTGGACCTCAATTTTAGAGGGAGATGAAAAGTTTCAACTAGTTAATTTTCAAAGAAGTATTTCCAGCTCAATAATAGCAGGTTTTCCTGCTCTCTTTGTAATGCTACATACAAGCCTAGTTTACGCAATCATAGGTCTTGTCATTGGTCGTTTATTTTCATTAATTGTTGCTTTTATCTTTGTTAGAAAAGAAATTGTTGAAGCAAAAATACGTTTCCATTTCAATACATTTAAGAGACTCATCTTCTTTGGAGGATGGATGACAGTTAGTAATATTATTAGCCCAGTGATGGTTTATTTCGACCGTTTCGTAATAGCGAATATATTTGGTGCCAAAGTCGTTGGTTATTACACAGCACCCTCTGAAGCAATAGCAAGGCTTGGTGTTATACCAGGAGCATTGGCCAGAGCAGTTTTTCCGCGTTTAAGTAATATTGTAGATTCTAAAGACTTTCGCACGCAGTTAAGTTTTTCATACAAGCTGATGGCTATCGGTATTTTACCGGTTGTTATTTTAGGTGGTTTTTTTTCGTATAAAATCCTCTATATTTGGATGGGTAAGGACTACGCCGAAAATTCCACTTCGATATTATGCGTTCTGCTCTTTGGTTTCTTTTTCAATTCTATAGCTGCGATCCCATTTGCAGCTATACAATCCGTTGGTAAAGCCAAACTCACTGCATTTCTTCATTGCATAGAAGTCATACCTTATCTATTAATATTATATTTTTGCGTGTCAAAATTCGGGCTTATAGGTGCCGCTTACGCATGGTCATTACGAGTTATTGTAGATTGTTTTTTACTTATTATAATTTCTGATAAATGTATAAAGTCGTATCGTTCAAATTGATATCAAAATAATAATTTATTTTAAGGAACACCATAATTAATTTGTAGACGTAAAAATTTTATCTGACACTGTTATCAGTGCAAATATTTTCCGTCCTGATTAATTACTAATTAAAAATGGTATGGGGTTGTAAATGATTTCTGATTTTAAAAAAGTATGTGCGATAGTTGTTTTGTATAACCCAGATTTGATTGTTCTACACAGATTGCTAAAAAGCGTGATTAATCAAGTTGGGCAGGTTCGCCTGGTTGATAATACACCTGATGTTGAACTAGCAAAAATGGATTCGGAGTTTTCCCATTACGGTGCAAGTTTGAGCTACGAGCCATTTAATGAAAATCACGGCATTGCATATGCTCAAAATAGAGGTATCGATTATGCGAAAAATAATAACTTTAGCCATGTTTTGTTGCTAGACCAAGATAGTGAACTACCTGCTTTTATGACGGAGAAGCTACTAGAAGCAGAAAAAGAACTTTTAAAAAATGACGTTAAAGTCGCTGCAGTTGGACCTTCGTTTATTGATGAAAAGTCAGGCCATATCGGTCCAGCAGTATGCGTTAAATTTTTTAGAATTAAAAGAATTCCTATTACTGAAGATATTCCTTACTTTAAAAGTGATTACATTATTGCCTCTGGAAGTTTAATCAGATTATCGATATTGGATGTGACTGGTGTGATGGATGAAAAATTATTCATAGACTGGGTAGATATTGAATGGGGAGAGCGCTGTAGTAAATTAGGATATGATTCTTTTATCGTTTCTTCGGTTCAAATGAAACACAGCATTGGAGATAGTTATGTACAGTTTTTGGGTAGGAATATAAATCTTCATTCGGATTTTCGAAATTACTTCATAGTAAGAAATGCTTCATACCTTTTATTCAGAAATAATTTAAAATTTAAAAGTAAGTTTTTGCTTATTGTGAAAATTCCATATTATATTATTATGTTTTCCTATTTATCCAAAAGAAAACTATATTCAGTAAGCCTGCTCACCAAAGCATTCCTAGATGGTGTGGTTGGACGGATGTATAAGGGGTATTTCAAATAATGTTTTACTTTATTTTTGTAACGACAGCTTTTTATGTTTTTATTATTAGCTTGTTGTTTACTCAAGTGGAAAGTAAAAAAATACCCTATACTCTATACCTCCTCCCAATGTTAATTATTTTGTCTATAATTATTGGCAGTCGTACGCCAGGTGTTGATCACGATTATCAAAATTATATTAGTTGGCTTGACGAGATAGGCGGAGATTTCGGTGAGATATTTAAGCAAGGTAAGGATGTTGGTTTCATTCTAATATACATGTTTACATCCCTATTTGATGATAGTTATGTACTCTTTTTTATAATCATTGCTTTCTTATCGCTTTTTTTCAAACTTAAGTTTGCTAGCTTGGTTTTCGATGGGCAGTACTGTTTACTGATATTTCTAGTGATCTTATCTCGATTTATTATAGTACATGATTTCACGCAAATTAGGGCCGGACTTGCGATTGCAATGGCCTCATATGGTGTACTTAAGTTACTAAATAAAAGTAAAATTCTAGGGTGTTTTATAATTCTATTGGGAGTTTCAGTTCACCTCTCAGCTATACTTTTACCATTAGTTTATTTAGCTTATATTACTTTCGCCAATAGAAAATCCTTCACTACATTATTGCTTGCACTGCCTGTGGCGGGTATATTCATGGGAGCATTTATTAAAACAGTGCTTCCTTATCTCGACTCCTCACGTATTAATGTTTATCTCTCTGGAGAATATGCGACTGAACATATTTCGTTGTTTTCGTTTTATTATCTGGTAAGACTTGTTGCATTTTATGGGGTTATGTTCTTTATGTACAGAAAAACATCTGTTCATTACAGAATTTATCCTTTTGTCGCATCAATAAGTCTTTTTCTAAATGCTGCCTTTTCTTGGAATGATTCAATTGCGCTGAGACTGGTTGAAGTCCTTGGCTTCTTTGACATGGCATTACTGGTGCTACCCTTGCTTTATCTTGAAAAAAATAGCAAGTTAATCTATTTTTCTGTTATCGGCGCTGTATCTGTTATGTTTTTTGTATCCTCTACTAAGATAGTTAACGACTATATTAGTTATTTTTTCTAGAGCGAAAAGGGTAAATTGCCCAGGAGTCTTAGCATTCCCATGATCCAAACAGTTAAACCAAAAATTGCTGTGCTCTTTGCAGCCTATAACGGGATTGATTGGTTATCTGAACAAATAGAATCAATACTAAATCAGTCAGATGTACAAATCACAATATTTATAAGTGTTGACCTTTCCACTGATTCCACTTATGAAGCCTGCCAGGAATTATCTCAGGTTTATGATAATATTGAAATATTGAAATATGGTGCACGTTTTGGTGGTGCTGGTAAAAATTTCTTAAGGCTTTTCGTCGATGTTGATTTCACGGGTTTTGATTATATTAGTCTCGCTGATCAAGATGATATCTGGTTACCAACAAAACTCATAGATGCAATCAATGCACTAAACGCTAACACGTGTGATGGTTACTCGAGCAATGTGACAGCATTTTGGCCTGATGGAAAGACGTGCCTAATTGATAAAGCTCAAAAGCAAGTTGCGTATGACTTCTTTTTTGAACCGGCTGGACCTGGGTGCACCTATGTGCTTACTAATCGTTTGGCCAACCAGTTTAAACACTTTGTTCAGGAAAATAGGCATGACGCTGAACTTGTAGTGGCTCATGACTGGCTTATTTATGCGTATGCAAGATTTAATAATTATGGGTGGTATATCGATAAAAAGCCTTCTATGTTGTATCGCCAGCACGCAAATAACCAAGTTGGAGCAAACGTAAACCTCACGGCTTATTTTAAAAGACTCAAATTGGTTAAAAGCAAATGGTACCAAGGTGAAGTCTTTAAAGTTATTAATGTGTTAGGCGCTAAAAGTCATCCGTTCATTAAAAAAAATCTTGTTAAAGGCCAAGTTAATTATAATGGACTTGCATTAAGTGCGTTTAAATGTAGAAGACGCCTACGAGATAAGTGCGCACTACTAATTTTATGCATAGTTCATCTCTTTTAAACGTTTGGATAATTAAAAGCTACTTTTCGCTCAACATATCTCATCTAAACACCTCGTATTTGAAGGTTCTTTAAGTTTGTCAATATACTTTTGTGCTATCCACGCAAGTTATTTCCGATGGAATCGATTTTAACATCAAACTCTACCCACACCCCTTGTAGCTGGGTTAACATCGGGAACGTATCCAGTGCGGCATTGAAGTCGTAGCAACCATCCAAAAGACAGGAGTATGTAATGTCCAAACAACAGATCGGCGTTGTCGGTATGGCGGTCATGGGCCGTAACCTCGCGCTTAACATCGAAAGCCGCGGTTATTCCGTTTCCATTTTTAACCGTTCTGGCGACAAGACTGATGAAGTCATCGCAGAAAACCCGGGTAAAAATCTGGTTCCGCACTACACCGTCGAAGAGTTTGTTGAATCACTGGAAAAACCACGTCGTATCTTGCTGATGGTTAAAGCCGGTGAAGCAACTGACAAAACCATTGCATCCCTGACTCCGCACCTGGATAAAGGCGACATCCTGATCGATGGCGGCAACACCTATTATAAAGACACCATTCGCCGTAACCGCGAACTGTCTGAGCAGGGCTTCAACTTCATCGGTACCGGTGTTTCCGGCGGTGAAGAGGGCGCACTGAAAGGCCCATCCATCATGCCTGGCGGTCAGAAAGAAGCGTACGCACTGGTTGCGCCAATTCTTGAAAAAATCGCAGCACGTGCTGAAGATGGCGACGCTTGTGTAGCGTACATTGGTGCGGATGGTGCAGGTCACTACGTTAAGATGGTTCATAACGGTATCGAATATGGCGACATGCAGCTGATCGCAGAAGCCTATTCTCTGTTAAAACAGTCTCTGAACCTGAGCAACGAAGAGCTGGCCACCACCTTCGCAGAATGGAACAAAGGCGAGCTGAGCAGCTACCTGATCGACATCACCAAAGACATCTTCACCAAGAAAGACGAAGAAGGTAAATACCTGGTCGACGTGATTCTCGATGAAGCAGCGAACAAAGGCACCGGTAAATGGACCAGCCAGAGCTCTCTTGATCTGGGCGAACCCCTGACGCTGATCACCGAGTCTGTTTTTGCACGTTACCTGTCCTCTTTGAAAGATCAGCGTGTAGCGGCTTCTAAAGTGTTGTCCGGTCCGGCTGTTAAACCTTTCGCGGGTGACAAAGCTGAGTTTATCGAGAAAGTTCGTCGTGCTCTGTACCTGGGTAAACTCGTTTCTTACGCGCAGGGCTTTTCACAGCTCAAAGCAGCTTCTGACGAGAACAACTGGGATCTGAACTACGGCGAAATCGCGAAAATCTTCCGCGCAGGTTGTATCATCCGTGCTCAGTTCCTGCAGAAAATTACCGATGCTTACGCTGAAAACGCGTCCATCGCTAACCTGTTGCTGGCTCCGTACTTCAAAAATATTGCTGACGAATATCAGCAGGCGCTGCGTGACGTCGTATCTTATGCCGTTCAGAACGGTATCCCGACGCCAACGTTCTCTGCTGCGATCAACTACTATGACAGTTACCGCTCAGCGGTTCTGCCCGCTAACCTGATCCAGGCACAGCGTGACTACTTCGGTGCACATACTTACAAACGCACTGATAAAGACGGCGTATTCCACACTGAATGGTTGGATTGATTTTTACTCGTCTTTACATAAACGCCCCGGATTTGGGGCGTTTTTTTTGAAAATATCCCACTACCGCCTATTTTCTGCTATGACCTTTTCAGTCAATTCTTACGAAAATTATTACTTTTCATATAAATTTTTAATAGAAACAAGTCTATAATCTTCAGACGCAAATTACTGGTAAATTGTGACTGTTTCTTTTTAGGGTAAACATGAATCAAGATATTAAAATGACGAAAAATCAGCCTGCAAAGCAAAACGAAGAAATCGATCTGATCGACCTGGTTTTGCAATTGTGGCGCGGTAAATGGGTAATCGTTTCAATAATGGTTTTGACCATTATTTTGGCAACAGCATACTTGTTCGTCGCTAAACAGAAATGGACGTCTGAAGCAATTGTTACGTACCCGGATTCTGGTCAGATTGCTAATTATAACAATGCGATGGCCGTTTTATATAGCCAGAATCCAGCGAATGCCCCCACTGTGGTTGATGTCCAACAACGTTTTTTCAGCCGCTTCAACTCAGCGATTTCCGCTTTAGCTGAACAGCTTGATAATCAGGTCCAACCCGAAAAACTGACCATAGCTCCCGCGGTTAAAGATCAAACTGTACCGCTTAAAATTAGCTATACGTCAAAATCAGCTGGGGAAGCACAAAAGACGCTGACCACATACATCCAGCAGATTAATAAGCGGGTGGTAAGTGAGTTGGATGGTGACCTGCAGACAAGTATTAATTCCAAAATTGACGATATTAAAGTCGATTTGGAAACCCAAGAGAAAGTTGCTCAGGAGAAGAAAGATCGTCGCCTGCAGATATTAAACCAGGCTTTGCTCGTAGCTCAACAGTCCAATATTAAAGATACGTTGGTACAACAGGCTGAAACTCTTTCCGAAGACACGCTTTTTGTTCTGGGGAGCAATGCACTTTCTTCTACGATTAAAAACGAAGCGACGCGTCCATTACCTCTTGAAGGCTCTTATTATCAGGCTCGTCAGACTCTATTGGCAATTAGCGCATTAAAGTCTAAGCCGGATACTACCTATGCTCTTCGTTATGTGATGAAGCCTAATCTTCCAATTCATCGTGACAGCCCGAAGAAGAGTCTGATCCTTGTGCTGGGTGCGTTGGTCGGAATTATTTTAGGCTCAGTAATCGTCCTGGGTCGCAACATGGTGAAAAACTATTCACCACGTAGCTGATTTATTGTCATAAAAAAAGCCGCCAATGCATCTGCAAAGGCGGCTTTTTTACGTCTTAAGATTGCTGTTATTTCTTATGACGTTGACGCAGGTTGTCGATCACTGCGCTCAGGTTCAAATCCTGATCCTGCAACAACACCAGCAGGTGGTATACCAAGTCTGACGCTTCGTTTTTCAGCTCAAAACGGTCGTTAACGGTTGCTGCCAGCGCAGTTTCCACGCCTTCTTCACCGACTTTCTGTGCGATGCGTTTGGTGCCGCTGGCGTACAGTTTGGCGGTGTATGAGCTTTCCGGATCAGCAGTTTTACGCGATGCCAGCAGCTCTTCAAGTTGGTACAAAAATGCCCAGTCGGTTTCAGCAGGGTGGAAGCAGCTGTTATTGCCTTTGTGGCACGTCGGGCCAACCGGATTGACCAGAACCAGCAAGGTATCGTTATCGCAGTCAGGCGTAATACTGACCACGTTGAGATAGTTTTCTGAGGTCTCGCCTTTGGTCCACAGACGTTCTTTGGTGCGGGAATAGAATGTCGCTTTACCCGAAGATTGCGTGACGCTCAGTGCATCCTGATTCATGTAGCCAAGCATCAGCACTTCGCCAGACACCGCGTGCTGGATGATAGCTGGCATCAGGTTATCGACTTTTTCCCAGTCGAGCTGGCTGATTTGTTCCCCGGTCAGCAGACCGGTTTTTACTTCCTGATTGCTCACAAGCGGATCTCCACGCCATTTTCAGCTAAATAGCTTTTCAGCTCGCCAATATTGATAATTTGTTTGTGGAACACCGAAGCGGCCAGTGCGCCATCAACGCGTGCTTCACGGAAAGCGTCGAGGAAATGCGGCATCGTGCCCGCCCCGCCAGAAGCAATAAGCGGAACATGGCAGACTTCTCGGATCATCTTCAGCTGTTCCAGATCGTAGCCGTTGCGTACGCCGTCCTGATTCATCATGTTCAGCACGATTTCGCCCGCGCCGCGTTCCTGCACTTCCTTCACCCAGTCAATCGTCTGCCAGGTGGTCACTTTGGTACGTGCCTCATCGCCGGTAAACTGATGAACCTGATACGTGTCGGTTGCCGCGTCGTGCCAGGTATCGATGCCCACAACAATGCACTGTACACCATAACGGTCGGCGAGACGGCTGATCAACGTCGGGTCAGCAAGCGCAGGAGAGTTGATGGAGATTTTATCGGCGCCATACTGCAAAATCCGGCCCGCGTCTTCCAGGCTTTTAATCCCGCCCGCGACACAAAACGGGATATCAATGACTTCTGCCACGCGCGATACCCAGCTTTTATCCACCACGCGGCCATCGCTTGAAGCGGTGATGTCGTAGAACACCAGTTCATCGGCACCTTCTTGTGCATAACGCTGCGCCAGCGGGACGATGTCGCCAATGATTTCGTGATTGCGGAACTGCACGCCTTTTACGACCTGACCGTCTTTAACGTCGAGGCAGGGGATTATCCGTTTTGCCAGCATGAAATTGCCTCCGTCACATTGAATTTACCGTCGAGTAAAGCCCGCCCGACAATCACACCTTTCACGCCGCTGTCACGCAGATTGGCGATGTCCTGCAATGAACCGATACCGCCAGAAGCCTGAAAAGCGACCTGCGGAAAACGCACGGTCACTTCACGGTACAGCTCAACGTTAGAACCGGCCAGCGTCCCGTCGCGGGAAATATCCGTGCACAGAACGTGTTTCAGGCCGAAGGGCAGAAACTGTTCCACAATCTCTTCGAGTGTGGAATTGGAATTTTCCTGCCAGCCGCTGACGGCAACATTTTTAGTGCCATCAGCAGCAATACGGACGTCGAGCGCGAGAACAAGCGCATCCGCACCAAAACGTCTGAACCAGTCCTGAACCATCTCAGGATCTTTCACCGCCGTCGAGCCGACGACGACGCGTGTTGCACCGGCATTCAGCAACGCTTCTACGTCCTGTTCGGTGCGTATACCGCCGCCGACCTGAACGGGAACAGAAACGCCCGCCAGCAATGTTGTCAGCAACGGGATCTGGCGTGCCGCCGGATCTTTCGCGCCGGTTAAGTCAACCAGATGCAAAACCTCAGCACCTTGTTGCTGATAATCCTGCAAACGCGGAAGCGGGTCGTTGCCATAATCACGCTGCTGGCCGTAATCGCCCTGATGCAAACGCACCACGCTGCCTTCGATCAAATCTAAAGCCGGGATAATCATCCTGTTTACATCTCCAGAAAGTTTTTCAGCAACTGTGCGCCCGCCGCTCCGGAACGCTCGGGGTGAAACTGCACGCCGAAGAAGTTGTCTTTTTGCACGGCAGCGCTGAAAGGCTCACCGTAAAGCGTCTGCGCGACCGTGTTTTCACACACCGGCATGGCGAATCCGTGGACGAAATAGAAGTACGCATTTTCATCAATGCCACGGAATAAACGGCTGTCTGCATGCGCTGTCACCTGGTTCCAGCCCATGTGCGGCAGCGGCAAACCGTGATCTTGCATCCGGCGTACCGGCGTTTCGATAATTCCCAGCGTATCAATCCCGCCGTTTTCTTCACTGGAAGACGCCAGCAGTTGCATCCCGAGACAAATCCCCAGCACCGGCTGAGTACAGGCTTTGATCAGCGCAATCAGTTCGCGCTGTTCGAGTTGTTCCATCGCCGCTTGCGCAGTCCCCACGCCCGGTAAAAAAAGCTTATCGGCATGCAAGACAATCTCCGCATCACGGCTCACCCTCGGTTCAAACCCCAGACGCTGAACCGCATATTTCACGGAAGAGAGGTTGGCACAACCGGTATCCAGGATAACGACATTCATCACAGCACTCCTTTCGAGCTCGGCAACGTATTACCGTCGACACGGATCGCCTGGCGAAGTGTCCGTCCGAATGCTTTGAACAGGCTTTCCACGCGATGGTGATCATTCTTGCCTTTAGTGCGCAGGTGCAGGGTACAGGCCATCGCGTAAGACAGTGAACGGAAGAAGTGCTCGACCATTTCCGTACTCAGATCGCCGACGCGCTGATAGTTAAACTCTGCCTTATATTCCAGGTGCGGCCGGCCGGAAATATCCAGTGCGCAGCGCGCCAGACATTCATCCATCGGCAACACAAAACCAAAACGGCCAATACCGCGCTTATCGCCCAGGGCTTTATTAATGGCTTCACCCAACGCCAGCGCCGTGTCTTCAACGGTGTGGTGATCGTCAATGTACAAATCACCTTTCACTTCGATGTTCATCCGGAAACCGCCGTGTGTGGCGATCTGATCCAGCATGTGGTCGAAGAAGCCGACACCGGTGCGGATCTTGCTGTCGCCTTCGCGATCCAGCCAGACATCCACGTCAATCGCCGTTTCACGGGTCACGCGGTTCACTTTGGCGTGACGGTCGCGTTTCGTCAGTTGCTCCGCAATATTCGCCCAGTTCAGTGTATCGCGCTGATAACGCAGACCGGCGATGCCCATATTAGCGGCCAGCTGAATGTCGGTATCACGGTCACCAATCACATAACTGTTGGCGGTATCGAGCACGCCGCTTTCCAGATAAGCCTGCACCAGTTTGGTTTTAGGTTTACGGCAATCGCAGTGATCCGCCGGCAGGTGCGGGCAAATCAGCACTTCATCGAAAACCACGCCCTGAGAAGTCAGGATTTGCATCATCAGGTTGTGGGGCGGATCGAACGTTTCCTGCGGGAAACTGGCGGTGCCCAGCCCGTCCTGATTGGTGATCATTACCAGCTTAAAGCCCGCGTTTTGCAGGGACAGCAGGGCCGGAATAACGCCGGGCTCCAGCGCCAGTTTGTCCAGACGATCGACCTGAAAATCTTCCGGCGGCTCAGAAATCAGGGTGCCGTCGCGGTCAATAAAGAGCGTTTTTTGAAATTGTGGACTCTGGCTCACATGTGCTCCTTGCGGGGGCTATTTTGTTTTTCATTAATAGAGGCGGCAGCAGCACCGGGTAATGCCTGCAGGGCACTGATGACCCTCTGCAATTCTTCCCGAGTGCCGATAGTAATACGCAAGCAGCCGGAAAGCCCCGGTTGCTTGTTCTGGTCACGCAGGATAATGCCCTGATCCCAGAGGTTTTTAAATGCTGCGCTTGATGCGGTAAAGCGCGCCAGCACATAGTTGGTCTCACTGGCAAAAACCGCTTCAACGCAGGCGCATTTCTCCAGCTCTTCCTGCAACCAGACGCGGTTTTCGATCACTTCGGCCACGCGCTGACGCATCATCGCCAGGCCTTCCGGGCTCAGTGCCTGTGCGGCGATATCTGCCACCGGCGTAGATAGTGGATAAGGCGCGATCACTTTCATTAATAAGCCGATGACTTCGCTGTTCGCCAGCGTGAAGCCGCAGCGCAAACCGGCCAGCGCAAAGGCTTTCGACAGCGTACGCAAAATGGTGAGGTGCGGATATTCCTGCAACCAGCCGGAAACGCTCGCCTGCGGGCAGAATTCGATATACGCCTCGTCCACCGCCACAATCGCGCGGCCACGGGTCATTTCCAGTACAGCGCGGATTTCATCCGGGTCGATAACATTGCCGGTCGGGTTGTTCGGGCTGCACACGTAAACCAGCTTCACGCCGTCCAGCGCGGCTTCGATGGCCGGAAGATCCAGCGACCAGTCGGCTTTAGCCGGAACTGTGCGGCCTTCGACGCCAATGGTTTCCGCGCTCACGCTGTACATGCCGTAAGTCGGCGGGCAATAAAGGATGGCGTCCTGGCCCGGTTCGCAGAATGCGCGGATCAGCAGTTCGATGCCTTCATCTGCGCCACGGCTGACCAGAACCTGCTCAGGATCGACACCGGCGTAGGCGGCGTAGCGGTTAATCACCCGCGCGGGCTGACATTCCGGATACCGGTTAAACGTCTGCTGCGTCAGTTCAAAATTCGGGGCGATAGCGTATTCATTGGCATTAAGCCACACATCCCCGTTGCCACCCAGACGGCGGGCGGACTGATAAGGTGTCAGTTCCTGCACGTTTTTACGGGCCAGCGCCTGAACGCTGAGATTCTTTTCATTGCTCATCAACGCGGCTCCTTTAAGGCTTTCACGCGCAAGGTGACTGCGTTTTTATGCGCGGTCAGTTGTTCGGCCTGCGCCAGTATTTCAATGGTATCGGCCAGCCCCAGTAAGCCTTCCGGCGTTAACTGCTGAACGGTCATCCGTTTCTGAAAATCGGCCAGACCCAGGCTTGAACAGGTTGCGGTGTAACCGTAGGTCGGTAAAACGTGGTTGGTGCCCGACGCGTAATCGCCCGCGGATTCCGGTGACCAGTCGCCGAGAAAAACGGAACCGGCGCTGGTGATGCTGTCGACCAGTTGCTCCGGCTCACGGGTTTGCAGGATCAAATGTTCCGGGCCGTAGGCGTTGCTGATTTCAATACACTGCGCGATGTCTTTCGCGACAATCAGGCGGCTGCTTTCCAGTGCCTGACGCGCAATTTCGCTGCGCGATAACGTCGCCAGCTGGCGTTCAACCGCTTCGCCGACCGCCTGCGCCATTTTCAAATCTGGCGTCAGTAAAATAACCTGCGAATCCGGGCCATGTTCGGCCTGCGAAAGTAAATCAGAGGCCACGAAATCCGGCGTTGCGCCGCTGTCTGCAATCACCAGCACTTCAGATGGCCCGGCAGGCATATCAATCGCCGCGCCGTCCAGGCTCTGGCTGACCTGACGCTTCGCTTCGGTCACATACGCATTGCCCGGCCCGAAGATTTTTGCCACGCGGGGCACAGTTTCCGTGCCAAACGCAAGGGCTGCGATCGCCTGTGCACCGCCCAGCTGATACACCTCTTCCACGCCACATAACTGTGCGGCATACAGAATTTCGTCGGCAACCGGCGGTGGTGAACAGAGCACCACTTTCTGGCACCCTGCGATGCGTGCCGGTGTCGCTAACATTAATACGGTCGAAACCAGCGGCGCAGAACCGCCCGGAATGTACAGCCCGACGGACTGAATCGGGCGGGTCAGTTGCTGGCAACGCACACCCGGTTGCGTTTCAATATCCACCACGGCCAGTTTCTGCGCCTGATGGAAGGTATTGATGTTACGCACCGCGTGCGCCATCGCCTGTTTTACGTCATCGCCTAAACGCGCTGCGGCTGCGGAAATTTGCTCCGCGGTGACACGAAGATCCTGCACTTCAGTTTTATCAAAGCGGGCGCAAAACTCGCGCAGCGCGCTGTCACCTTCACTGCGGACACGGCGCAGAATTTCGCTGACCGATTCAGTAATACGGTCGGATGCAGAAATAGCCGGGCGGGTCAGCAGGTCGCGACGTTGTTGTTCGTCGCATTGTTGCCAGTCAATAGGGGTAGAGAACGCGTCAGGCTTCATGGCATTACTCCATCATTTTTTCGATTGGAAGAACCAGAATGGAGCTGGCACCCAGTGCTTTCAGCTTCTCCATGGTTTCCCAGAACAGCGTTTCACTGCTGACCATGTGCATGGCAACGCGTTGCTGATCGCCTGCCAGCGGTAAAATGGTCGGACGTTCAGCGCCCGGCAGCAGTGCCACGATCTCATCCAGACGCTCACTTGGCGCGTGCAGCATAATGTATTTGGATTCGCGTGCCTGAATAACGCCCTGAATACGGGTCATCATTTTGTCGATCAGCAGTTGTTTTTCCTGCGGCATTTCGCCATCGCGCTGAATAAGGCAGGCTTTGGAGCGGTAAATCACTTCGACTTCGCGCAGGCCGTTGGCTTCGAGCGTTGCGCCGGTAGACACCAGGTCACAGATCGCATCAGAAAGACCGGCGCGCGGGGCAACTTCTACGGAGCCGTTCAGCAGGCAGGATTTGAAATCAACGCCTTTTTTATCAAGATACTGTTTGAGCAGGTGAGGGTAGGAGGTGGCGATGCGCGCATTTTGCAGACTTTGCGGGCCGGTGTACTCGGCGTCCAGTTGGGTGGCCAATGACAGACGGCAACCGCCGAAATCCAGACGACGCAGTGTGAAGTAACGCGGGTCTTCGCCCTGAGCGCGGCGGCTCAGTAATTCTTCTTCCAGTACGTTCTCACCGATAATGCCCAGATCGACCACGCCGTCCATAACCAGCCCCGGAATATCGTCATCACGAACACGCAAAATGTCGATCGGCATATTTTCAGCGAAGGCGATCAAACGCTGTTCCTGCAGGTTGATTTTAATCCCGCAGCGGGCCAGCAGCTCGCGTGACTCATCGCTGAGGCGACCTGACTTCTGCATTGCTATCCGTAAACGTGTTTTATCCAGCATGATGACCTCTGTTTCTCAATTATTTATCGTAAATTCTGTTTGTCAGATTCTTTTACTTCAATTCCTTCGGCCATAAAAAAAGCCCCCGGAAGAAATCTTCCGGGGGCCTCTCTGCGTTCTGCGCCTCTGGAAGATCTAAACAGTCTCCCAGCACCAATCGCCTGAAAGACTAGTCAGGGTGATGGTGATGATGGTGGTTAATCAGAACGTTTGTCATGTCAGTGTCTCGTTTTGTTCATTCAGTGCCGCGTGATTCAAAACTGAATCATTCGCCACACGTATCAAATTCGTTGCCAATAAAACTAAACTATCGGGTGGTAACAGCGCAACCTTTTTTTCTGATGATGAGTTTTTCTTATCCGAAGCAGGGTTTTCATCAAATAAATGAATGATCTGCTAACAGACGCTGAGAAATCCTTACGCACCCCGCCAGGGAAAAGGCGTATTTTGCTAGTATATAGAAAGATATCTGCAACTGACGAAAGGTTGCCAGAGAACAAACGGAGCGATGTATGAAAAAAATTTCGATTATCGGGCTGGGCTGGCTGGGCATGCCGCTGGCAATGGCGCTGGCCTCAAGAGGGTACGACGTGGTCGGGAGCAAAACCACGCCCGACGGTGTGGATGCCGCCAGAATGGTCGGTATTGAATGTTTCCCGCTGGTATTCACGCCGGAAATAGAATGCGAAGCGGCCGACCTTGAACGGTTGCTCAATGTGGATGCCCTGATCATTACGCTGCCGGCGCGCAGAACCGCCGAAGGCAGTGAACTCTATTTTCAGGCGGTGCAGCAACTGACCGACAGCGCGCTGGCGCATAACGTCCGGCGCATTATATTTACCAGCTCAACCTCTGTGTACGGCGACCACGAAGGGGTGATGAAAGAAGACTCTCCGCTGCTGCCTGTTTCACGCAGCGGCATTGTGCTGAAAGAGCTGGAAAACTGGTTGCACGGTTTACCTAATACGTCGGTTGATGTGCTGCGTCTCGGCGGGCTGGTGGGCGGCGATCGTCATCCGGGGCGGTTTATGGCCGGAAAAACGCAGGTCAAAGGCGGTCAGCACGGCGTTAACCTGGTGCATCAGGATGATGTGGTTGCTGCTATCACCTTATTACTGAGCCTGCCAAAAGGCGGTCACACCTATAACCTCTGTGCGCCTGCGCATCCGGCTAAGGCCGCGTTTTATCCGGCACTGGCCCGGCAGATGGGGCTTGTGCCACCGACGTTTGCTGAAGAGCCTTCAGCAGGCAAGGGCAAAATCGTGGACGGCGACCGGATCTGTAAAGAACTGGGGTTCGAATATCAGCATCCTGACCCGCGAAACATGCCTTTCTAACTGACAACAGTTAATTCAATAATATTCCGTTATGACCTGCCTGAATTTTAGGCGGGTTTTGTATGCCGCTGTTTTTATGTTCAGTAACTATACAAAGGGATTGTCAGTCCACAATCTCTTTAGGCCATTATTAAATTTTCATTTCACGATAATCAGCCTGCTCAATAACAGATTAATCTCTGTAATTCTTTACGAATACCCTCAATGACCGCAGTTAACGATGTGCTTTATTCGCTTTTTCATAGCCTGAAGTGGCGTGGAATGCTGGTGGGGTAATAAAAATCCTATTCTCAGGCTTACAATTTGCCATTGAGCGGCATAAACCACTTTTTTAAGCACAATCATTAAAGTTTTCCTGAAGAGTTGCCGATACATCTGTATGGCCTAAGTCTGCCATTTCATCAATTCTGCTTATCAATCTAGTCTGATGACTGGATGTCTGCGCTCGCCTTGAAACAATTACTTACAATAATTGTCTTTTTGCTTTTAAAATAGCGTGGTTGCTCACGATTCCCCTACTTTTTGAACTAAATTTAACCAAAACTTTTCGGACCCGATGCCCTGCAGGGCAGGTGGTGACTGGTTTGTGCATAATTAGCACAATGATCACGCTATTTGAAATTTACAGCACAAAAGACTGGTTGAACTATGATTAATCAATCTGTGTGCTAACCATTTGGCTTTAATTGGTCTTTGTACGAAATGATCTCAAAATGGCGAAAAAACACAGTCTGAGCACCCGTTTTTAGACACTTTTTTACTTTTGGCTTAAAACTGCGCAAATTTTTACGATAAATTGCACTTTTGGAGACAAAATAAATTTTAAAAGTGTGATGTACGTCACACTTTATTCAAAATTCGGCAACGCCCAGATTGTATGTATAAAGGAAACGGGGTTAGAGTTGCGTCGTAGTAAGATTATTCCTAATAATGTATGTAAAAGCGTTTCACTGAATGAGATGCCATAACAGCAACGGACCCTGCCAGTACACCAAAACTGAACTGTTTCACGATTACTTAGCATTGCAATTGTCACAATTAATTTAATTTACATCAGGAACGACTTTGTATTGGCGGTGAAGTAAATACCGCGGGATAAATCTTTTTCTAACGTGAGATTTATTAATCAGCCAATGATCCAATTGTTTTGATAGTAAAAAATACTCCTGTCACGCCGGGTACAACTCTTGCTGCATGGAATATGTCTATCAATCAGCCACCTTAAAAAAGTGGCATCGGTAATGGGGTAGAACAGAATGTCCGAATTGCTTAAGCACATATATGATATCAACCTGTCATATCTATTGTTGGCACAGCGTTTGATTAACGACGAAAAGGCCTCGGCGATGTTTCGCCTGGGGATTGATGACGTGATGGCCGATACCTTGGGGCGACTGACGTTGCCACAGATGGTTAAACTGGCTGAAACGAACCAGCTTTTATGTCAGTTCCGCTTTGACGACAGCAATACCATTGAACGACTGACTCAGGAATCGCGCGTGGATGACTTACAACAAATCCACACCGGCATCCTGTTGTCCAGCCACCTGCTTAAAGGCCTGGCTGCGAAAGACAGCGGCGCGATGAAGAAAAGGGCGTAGCTATGTCTGGGAAAGATGCGTCAACCAAACCGGCAGAAAAAAGTATCGTCCAGGAAGCACGGGACATTCAGCTTGCCATGGAATTGATTACGCTGGGTGCCAGATTGCAGATGCTGGAAAGCGAAACGCAATTGAGTCGTGGCCGACTGATTAAACTGTACAAAGAATTGCGCGGCAGCCCGCCGCCGAAAGGGATGCTACCGTTCTCAACGGACTGGTTCATGACCTGGGAACAGAACATCCATTCTTCCATGTTTTACAACGCGTACTCTTTTCTCTTAAAGAGCGGACATTGTCATGGCGTGGAAGTGGTGATTAAGGCTTACCGCCTCTATCTGGAGCAATGTCCGGAACAACCGGGTGAAGCGCCGATCCTCGCGCTGACCCGTGCATGGACGCTGGTACGTTTTGTCGACAGCGGAATGCTGCAGCTCTCTGCCTGCAACTGCTGTGATGGTTCATTCATTACCCATGCACACCAGCCGCGCCACGGGTTTGTCTGCAGTCTTTGCCAGCCCCCATCCCGCGCAGTAAAAAAACGTAAACTTTCCCCGCAGGTTGCCGATATAACATCTCAAGAGCTGGACGAACAGGTCAAGCGCGCTGTCTGAGATTGTTAGGTTGCAGTATGTCGTCCGGAGCGGTGGAAACACCGCTCATCATTACCCCCTAACGTATCAGCCTTAATCTGGCCCCTTTTATGCACGTTTGAGCTGCATAACGCCGGGCAGATGGCACAGCCACGCGCTTTTCCTCGCCCTAAAACCACATCGAATTAAGGATTCATCGTGCTAGTGATAATAGGTTACCTCGTGGTCTTGGGCTCAGTGTTCGGCGGTTTCATGCTCGTCGGCGGTGAACTGGGCGCTTTATACCAACCCGCAGAATTGCTCATCATCGGCGGTGCCGGCATCGGTGCCTTCTTCGTCGGTAACAACGGCAAAGCGATTAAATCCACTCTGAAGGCCTTGCCACAGCTGTTTCGAGCGTCGAAATACAACAAAGCGTTGTACATGGATTTAATGGCGTTGCTGTACCGGCTGTTAGCCAAGTCGCGGCAACAAGGGATGCTGTCGCTGGAAAACGACATCGATAATCCGGCTGAAAGCGACATTTTTGCTAATTATCCCCGCATCATTGCCGATAAGCATTTAGTCGAATATCTGACTGACTATCTGCGCCTGATGGTCAGCGGCAACATGAACGCCTTTGAAATCGAAGCACTGATGGACGAGGAAATCGAAACGTATGAACACGAAAGTGAAGTGCCGGCCAACAGCCTGGCGCTGGTCGGCGATTCACTGCCTGCTTTCGGTATCGTCGCTGCGGTTATGGGGATCGTCCATACCCTGGCCGCAGCAGACCGACCGGCGGCGGAACTTGGGGCGCTGATTGCCCATGCGATGGTGGGGACCTTCCTCGGTATCCTCCTAGCCTACGGATTTATTTCCCCGCTGGCCAGCGTGTTGCGCCAGAAAAGTGCTGAAAACGCCAAAATGATGCAGTGCATCAAGGTGACTTTGCTGTCGAGCATTAACGGTTACGCGCCACAAATTGCCGTCGAATTTGGCCGTAAAACGCTTTACACCTCCGAACGACCTTCCTTCATCGAGCTGGAGGAACACGTTCGTCAGGTCAAGTCACCGGGCCAGAAACAAACTGAAGAAGAAAAAGTATGAAGCATCAGAGCCATCCAATCGTTGTTGTACGCAAGAAAAAGAACAAGCACGGCGGAGGGCATCACGGCGGTTCGTGGAAGATTGCTTACGCTGACTTTATGACCGCGATGATGGCTTTCTTTCTGGTGATGTGGCTGATTTCTATCTCCAGCCCTAAAGAACTTGTGCAAATTGCCGAATACTTCCGTACGCCACTGGCGGTGGCCATTACCGGCGGGCCACGCAGCAGCGATGCCACCAGCCCGATCCCCGGCGGCGGCGCTGACCCGACGGTGCAGGACGGTGAAGTCCACAAAATGGATCAATCGCAGGGTGATGCTAAGCGTGAAACCGGCGATTTAAAGAAATTGCAGCAAAAGCTCGAAGACATGCTGGCGTCGGATCCCCGGCTCAAAGGCTTGCGCCCGCATCTGATGATTAACCTCACCGAGCAGGGTTTGCGTATTCAGATTATTGATAGCCAAAACCGCCCGATGTTCCAGCTTGGCAGTGCGATTGTTGAGCCTTACATGCGCGATATCCTGCGGGCTATCGGGCCGGTTCTGGATGATTTTCCGAACAAAATCAGCCTGGCCGGTCATACCGATGACATGCCGTATGCGCAGGGTGAACGCGGCTACAGTAACTGGGAATTATCCACAGACCGCGCAAACGCCTCGCGCCGGGAAATGATTATCGGCGGTCTGAGCGAAGGGAAAGTGCTTCGGGTGATGGGCATGGGTTCTACCATGCAACTTAAAAACCATCCGGCCGGGGACGCGATTAACCGCCGCATCAGTATTTTAGTGTTGAATAAGCATGCGGAAGAAGCGATTGAGCGCGAAAACAGTGAGGGTGAAGCCATCACCATCAGTGACGCCGGTGAACTGCAAAGACAAGTGCCGGGACGTCAGACCGCACCGGCACTGGCACCCCAAATGAGCCCGGCTCCGGCTGCACCGGTCGCCGTGCCCGTGACACCAGAATCATCAGCAGCACCAGTAGCAGCACCATCAATACCCGGGATTACTACGCAGACGCCAGTGACACCATCGGCGGGCGCCCAACCTGCCGCAGCGGCTCCGGCCGCTGCGACGGTCACGGCACCTGCGACCACATCAACAAGCCGCGATTCACAGCAGAGGTGATCACGTGAGCATGGATATTACTGATTTTTATCAGACATTTTTTGATGAAGCAGACGAGTTGCTGGCGGACATGGAACAACATCTGTTGTTGCTTGATCCGCAAGCGCCCGATATTGAGCAGCTCAACGCGATTTTCCGCGCAGCGCACTCAATCAAGGGCGGGGCAGCGACCTTTGGATTTACGGTTTTGCAGGAAACGACCCACTTACTGGAAAACCTGCTCGACGGTGCTCGTCGTGCTGAAATGAGCCTGAGCACCGACATCATCAACCTGTTTCTGGAAACAAAAGACATTATGCAGGAGCAACTCGACGCCTATAAATCATCCCGGGATCCCGATGCAGAAAGTTTTGAATACATCTGCGCGGCCCTGAGACAACTGGCCCTCGACGCGCAACAAGAGCGGGAGCCTGCTCCGGATCTTCACGTTGTCGAAACCGTTTCTGCCCCCGGCGCGCCTGCAGCTCAGGCAGCACCGGCATCGGGTGGTCTGCGTGTGCGTCTCTCTGGCCTGAAAACCCAGGAAGTTCCGGTCATGCTGGAAGAACTGGGGAATCTTGGCGAGATTAAAGATCCGGTTCAGACCGCTGACAGCGTGGAAGCCACGCTGGTCACTACCGTGACCGAAGACGACATTATTGCGGTGTTGTGTTTTGTGCTCGAACCGGAACAAATCAGTTTCACCCACGCAGCCAGCGCCCCGGCAGTTGTCGAAGCGCCCGCTTCCGTACCTGCTGTGGCCGAGGTCGCAGCGGTTCCTGCCGCCCCGCGTTCTGCCCCGGTTCTGACCGCTGTGCCGAACAATGAAGTGGCAAAAGCCCGTGCGCCAAAAGCGCCGGAATCCACCAGTATCCGCGTTGCGGTCGAAAAAGTGGATCAGCTCATCAACCTGGTCGGCGAACTGGTCATTACCCAGTCGATGCTGGCGCAGCGTTCTGACTTGCTGGATCCGGTAGTTCACAGCGACCTGCTTAACAGCATGGGCCAGCTTGAACGTAACGCCCGCGATTTGCAGGAATCGGTGATGTCGATTCGTATGATGCCGATGGAATTCGTGTTCAGCCGCTTCCCGCGTCTGGTGCGTGATCTGGCAAGCAAGCTGAATAAGCAAATCGAACTGACGCTGCTGGGCAGCTCGACCGAACTCGATAAGAGCCTGATCGAACGCATTATTGACCCGTTAACGCATCTGGTGCGTAACAGCCTTGACCACGGCGTGGAAACGCCGGACGTGCGCGCTGCGAACGGCAAAGATCCGACCGGTAATCTGACGTTGTCTGCGGAACATCAGGGCGGAAACATCTGCATCGAAGTTATCGATGACGGTGCGGGGCTCAACCGCGAACGTATTCTGGCGAAGGCCGCGTCGCAAGGCATGAATGTCCACGACAACATGAGTGACGAAGAAGTCGGCATGTTGATCTTTGCCGCCGGGTTCTCGACGGCAGAAAAAGTCACCGACGTTTCAGGTCGCGGTGTGGGCATGGACGTGGTGAAACGAAACATTCAGGAAATGGGCGGTCACGTTGAAATCCATTCCCAGCAGGGCAAAGGCACCACTATCCGCATCCTGCTGCCGCTGACGCTCGCCATCCTTGACGGTATGTCAGTGAAAGTCGGCAAGGAAGTCTTCATTTTGCCACTGAATGCGGTAATGGAATCGCTGCAACCGCTGGCGGAAGATTTACATCCGCTGGCCGGCGGCGAGCGTGTTCTGCAAGTACGCGGTGAATATCTGCCGCTGGTTGAGCTTTATAACGTCTTTGATGTTAAAGAGGCGAAAACCGAAGCCACTCAGGGCATTGTGGTGATTTTACAAAGCGCAGGGCGTCGCTACGCGTTGCTGGTTGACCAGCTGATTGGTCAGCACCAGGTGGTGGTGAAAAACCTGGAAAGCAACTATCGCAAAGTGCCGGGCATTTCCGCCGCCACCATTTTGGGTGACGGCAGCGTGGCGCTGATCGTGGACGTGTCAGCCTTGCAGTCGCTGAACCGCGATAAATTAGCAACAGGCGCAACCGCCGCATAACAAGCAAAGCTTCCGGCGGCTGGAAACGTCGCCGGGTGTGAAGAACTCAGGCCGATTTAAAGATAAAAAGCAAAGGTGAACAACATGGCAGGACTTGCAACCGTGTCTAAAATTGCGGGCGAAACGGTAGGTCAGGAATTCCTGATCTTTACTTTAGGCGATGAAGAATACGGCATCGATATCCTGAAAGTGCAGGAAATCCGCGGATACGACCAGGTCACCCGCATTGCCAACACCCCGGCATTTATTAAAGGTGTGACTAACCTGCGTGGTGTGATTGTGCCGATCCTCGACCTGCGCGTGAAATTCGCTCAGGAAGATGTGATTTACAACGAAAACACCGTGGTGATCGTCCTCAACTTCGAAAACCGTGTGGTTGGTATTGTGGTCGATGGCGTTTCTGACGTGTTGTCGTTGAGTCATGATCAGATCCGCCCTGCACCTGAGTTTGCAGTGACAATGTCGACGGAGTACCTGACCGGGCTGGGGTCGCTGGGTGAACGTATGCTGATCCTGGTGGATATTGAGAAGTTGCTGAGTAGCGAAGAAATGGCGTTGGTTGATTCGGTGACGAAGATTTAAGTCTTTGAAGTCAAAACCGTGGGTGTCGGCCCACACCGACTTGGGGGGCGGCATATCGCCGCCGCCCCCCAAGACCCCCCGGGCTCTTTCACTGCGCGCTGCCGCTGGAACGACGGACATGTTCTGGCACATCAGTGGGTGGCGCAAATCTTGCC
Source organism: Rahnella sp. PCH160 (assembly GCF_047784855.1). Lineage (NCBI taxonomy): Bacteria > Pseudomonadati > Pseudomonadota > Gammaproteobacteria > Enterobacterales > Yersiniaceae > Rahnella > Rahnella sp. PCH160. The sequence continues at coordinate 3,905,137 of NZ_JBLOGT010000001.1, read as the reverse complement.
GCTGCGCGGTTCCCTTACTCGGTTTCGAGCCTCTGGTCTCGAAACTCTCGCGCGGCAAGATTTTGAGCGCGCCAGTCTCGAACAAATACCCGTCTCCAACAAATACCCTTCTAGAACAAATGCCAGTCTCGAACAAATAAAACCCTCTCCGTGATTCTTATGTAAAGTCATAGGGTTAATGGCGTTGTCTTGCTCCTCCCCCTGCGAAGGGGAGGCCGGGAGGGGGTTTTAATGCCCTCTCTGCAATTCCCTGAAAACCATAAAAACTCTTTGGAATCAGCATCTCATTCCCGAACTTTGCCCATTTTTAATGTGTGGATATCCAGCTATTGTCTCCTCGCTGCGGCAAAATCCGCAGCCGGGCTTAGGAACCTGGTTTTCTGCCGTAGCACCGCACTTTGTGCTTGGCCGAAAGGCGAAAAACTGATCGCTGAAGCGATTGGCGTACGGGCAGAAATCATCTGGCCGAGCCGCTACAGCGAAACGAAATACCTGTGAAATTTGGGCCATACGCAGCTGATTATCCAAAAGGGGTCTCGACCCCTTTATTTTCGCGTTCCGCTAAGTTATTGATTTAACGTTATGTATTATTAGTGGCCGAAAAAAGGGTTTTAAACAGAATCAGGCGCTAAATCATTATTTCATCGGGAAATATCGTTAATATGCAACGGTTCGCTGCCGCGCAGGCAGCACACGAATGAGTTAACCCACTGTTTTATTGCTAAATAAATCTATTCCCCAAAATCTCTCCAAAACTCTTCCCCAAAACTGACTGATAATTAAACGGCAATGACAATCCATTTTTCTTTGCGCTCATCATGATAGAGCTCAGTCATCTTCGCTGAAGTGTGTCCCAGTAATTCCTGTGTGTTGATCCCCTGGGCTTTATATAAGCGTTCAGAAAGAGAGCGTTGTTCGTGAAATGTCGGCGGTGTTTTACCTTTTTCAATTTTTATTTTGGCGCAATCCCGAGCTTCGGCGAATCGCTGCGTTAATGATCCTTCAGCTACAGGTGAACCCAATGCTGAACCTCCCACGACCGTTGAATTATGGACAAGGTGCTTACTCAGAACTCGGTCGCGGCATCTGTTAATCACATCGCGAACACTCATGTTGATGGCATCACAATGCAACGATAAGGGGATCGCTATCCGGATTTTGCCTTTCCCCTTTCCCTGGACAACATGAAGCATGTCATCCCAAATATCAGAGAATTTCATTTTTACAATGTCGCCACGGCGCTGGCCAGTAACTACAGCGAGCAGCATGGCATTGCAGATATACGGTGATCTGTGTTCAGCCTCGCGATAAATCGCCCACCAGTTCTCGAGCGTGAGTCTCTGTCTGGATACTTCATCCAGCGGTTTACGGGTGGCCAGAGCCGGATTGAAGCCGGGGGGGACCTCTCCGGCAAACTGTGCTTCTTTAAACATGTCGATCCACGCCGCCCGCATAACCTGCGCCATCCTTGTTTTATTCGCATCGACATATTCGTTTATCAAAGCAGCCATCTCACGCGCGCCAACATCTTTAAGCAATATATTTTGCGACCTGGCCGAAAGGAGTTCCGCACACGCCTTACGGCCTCTAGCGGTTGATGATGCCAACTCTTTTCGCTGCACGCGTCGATCAAGGATCGCCTTATATTCTTTCACCCACTGCTTTAACCGCATGTTCTGAGCATTAGGTTCGGTTCTTTGCTTCGCGATGTCTATTAGGGCGAAAGATTGAGAAGTTAATTGCTCTGAGGTAATGCGATTCATTTCAAGAGCCGCAATGTGCGCGGCTTCTGAATCCGTACCAAAACCGATGAACTCCCCCGTGATAGGGTGACGGTATTGCCAGTACGTTTTGTTGTTTCGCTTATCCAATTTGCAATACAAGTTCGGTGTTGAAATGGTGTATTTACGGGGTCTTGCTGCCATTAAGTGCTTTCTCCACTAAAGTGCGGGCGTTGGCTGAAAGATGGTTCGATATTTCGACCCGATCAACCATACCAACAAACCTTGCTTCCTCATCAACGACCCACCGCCGACCCTGTTTTACTGCCGGCGGGTAAGTCTGCCGGGTTTTTGCAATTCGATGCAGGGTGGCTTTACACGGTGGTTCTTTGAAGCCATTTGGCCCTGCTGCCCATTCCGCTAAAGAAACTAATTGGCCCATGCTATTACTCCACACGTTTAGTTATAGCCGGCTGCAAACCGGCTTACTGGCTGATCCAAAATCGGCCGTAATATTTCCCAGCTCGCCACCAGGGCATTTTTTCACCTGGTGGCATAGCTGGCGCAAACTCAACTGGAACAAACCACAGATTCAGCATTCGTTTCACAAAAACACGCCTGACGAAATGCGAACGGGTTATCTCAGTCATTATCTGTGTCCCTCGCATGTCCAATCCCGGCAGCCGTCAAAGTCGTAAGGGTTTTCCTGCCAGCTGATCTTTCCGCAACTTGGGCAGTTCCAGCGGGTCTTGACTGATAATTTGCGACGCTTCTGACGTTTTAACCAGCCTGGCTGACGCAGGCCCGCGCTTTGAATCATGGTTCGGCGGTCGAGCAGGTTGATGTTGAACGTCCTGCGTTTCACTGCGTCAGCTGTAGTGAACGGTAACCAGACCAGGTTGATATCTGTTGTGTCAGGCTTTGCAAAAGTTCTGGCTTTGCTGAAATCATCACTCGGCAACAGGTCTGACAGCCAATACAAATCATTGCCATTCCATTTGCCTTTAACGAAAGCCACATATTCTTTGCAGCCTTCTTCGATAACGGTCTCATCAGGGATATGCCGGTTGTCAGCATGCCAATGAAAGCAGCAAAAGTTTCACCAGCGCGCGCAGGATCCGGATGTTCTGTGCCGTCTTCGGCGGTTAGAAGTGGGCCCCAAGTTTTAAACTCTTCGACGTTCTCCAGCATCATCACACGCGAGCGTTTCGCCAGTGCCCAGCGGATCACAATCCACGCCAGCCCACGAATTTCTTTCTTAACCGGTTTGCTGCCCTTCGCCTTGCTGAAGTGACGGCAGTCCGGACTGAACCACGCAAGACCAACCGGGCGGCCAGCGGTTGCCGCGACAGGATCCACGTCAAACACTGATTCGCAGTAGTGCAGCGTTTCAGGGTGATTGGTGGTGTGCATGGCGATAGCATTTTCGTCGTGGTTGATTGCGATATCCACGCTGCGCCCGGTTGCCATCTCAATGCCAGTGCTCGCACCGCCGCCGCCTGCAAAATTGTCTACGATGATTTCTTTCACGCTATTGCTCCCATTTTGCGGGCAAGTGTGCCGGCGGTATCAATGATCTGGTCGACCGGCATTCCGTCCATTTTGAGGCGGTTGATGTGGTGACGAAGTTTGTTCTGCAGGTGCGCGTCGAGATTTGAAGACTCCGCGACCAGGCCAAAGAGATGATTAACCTCGGCTGGCCACACGCGGTTGCTGGTTTCCGGCACTGGAATAATTTCAGGAATATTTTGTTGCTGGGTTTGTTGTAATGCGCCAGCAATAGCCTGGTAATGGCCGGTCTGTGCTTTTGCGCGTGAGTTGCGCTCTGCAGGCATTGTGGTGAACTTCGCCGGTACCAGGTCGATATCGTTAAACGGGTTTTCGTTGCCCCAGTGATGCCAGCCAGCGGCGTCACCACGGCTGAACAGCTCAATGCGGGATACGGATCCGTAAAGCTCTTCGAGACGGAAACGCACCTCGGCTGGCTTTTCGCTATGCTCGCCGCGACAGCTATGAACGACCTGTTTAACGCTGGCGCTGACTCGTTCAAGCCCGGTGCCGCGAGTGGCGATCAGAACATCTTCGCTATTGCCACGCGTGTAGTTGCCGCCGTTCATTACCGTTTCTGCACTCAGCGCATCCAGAAAATCCTCGAAGTCGAGCATGGTTTGATCAGCCAGGGCCCGTTCTATGCGACCGCGCGCCTGCTCATAAAGCTTGACCCATGTGAAGCCTTTCATGGTCTTGACCTTGAAGCCCCACGCCTGCGCCAACTCGACGGCCTCGGCGGCAAAGTTGCCGGTGTACCACAGCGCAAGGACCGCGTTGTCGGCGGCGATTGACCAGACCGGCAGACGCTTAATTTCTTCGAGCGTCATGGTGCTGTAATGGTCATCGGCGGCGCCGTTGCTGATTTTGTTGCTGTATTGCCACGGCGGATCTGCATAGATGAGCTGATACATCAGGCCGGTACCCCGCATATTTTCGAAAGTGAACGGTGGTGATTCATTACCGTTGCCACGTATGACGCTTTCCGGTTCATCACCTCGATGGCGTAGTTCCGGCCAGCGACGCGCACCTGGTAAGTTTCGCTGTTCTTTCGCCGGGCGTAATCACCGTATTTCTGTTGGTGGCAGCTCAGTGCAGTTTCTGCTGCCTGCTTTTCTTGCGGCGTAGGATTGCCGCGAATGATGTGACGCATGGCTTTCTCCAGGCGTAAAAAAGCCCCGCGGTTGCGAGGCTCATAAGGTCCGATAAACCAAAGTGACTAGTAAAGACGGTCAATCATTATTGTATTTATCGCAGGATGGGCAGAAATCAATTCCAGAATACTCCTCAAACACTTGTTTAATAGTGTCAGTTGCATCGAGCTGGTTTTCAAAAGAATCTAACTCACCACGCTTAAATGCAGCACTTGCCATTTTATACGCAGGTTCCAGCTCACCATCGCCTTCGTAAATACAATCTTCATGAAATCTGCAGTTAGTAAGTGCTCCTGTTTCAAGTAGAACGCCCAAAGCATAATCTCTTTGCTCTTCTGCCAACTCAAAAACTCCCATCTCGACCCCCTTCATTTATGAATAACTAGGAAAGAAACCGCCATAATTCTCGTAAATTAGCCGATGAATTATACTTATAAATTAGTGAGTATTTCTGGGTTTGCTGGCAATTTTATGGAATTTGTTAGAATTATTTTGCAGTACCTTTGGTCTCCGCAAACTGCTCGACGAGCTCGACAACATCCACGCCCAGGGCTTTCCCAATTTCCAGAAACAATACCGTTGTGTCATTCAGACTGCGCTGAATGCTTGGGCCGCTTTCGAAGCCCAGCGACAGCTTGCAGGTCATGCCGTGATGCTTATTCAATTCGCACCAGATATTTAATCGCTCTGCGACGCCGGTGCGCTCATTACCGCAATTGTCATGAACGACCAGGCGTTGGCGGAGGTCTGTAATGTTTAACTTTTCCATCTTGGAACCTTTTTCAGACGTAAAAAAGGCCGCCAATTGGCAGCCTTATGTGTTTTCAGTGATGTTCAGTATTCTTTTGATTTCAGAACTCTCCTTTTCCACCAATTGCTCGTAACAACAGGGTAAATAGAAGCAATAACTGCAGATGTGAATAAGGCCCTATAAGCTATGTTCGGTGAGAATGGAATGCCAAACAAAGCACATTGAAATAAATAACAAATGACAAACAACACGAATACCTTGAGTGCTTTCATCATTTTTTCTCCTTAGGCTGAAAATCCATCTTACTATTAATCATCAACGGTAATCGGTAGATTATATCTTTCTTATGCCACTTTTGCGCAAGCAAGTCTTGATATATTGAAAGCTCCTGTGAATTTGCTGAATAAAACACGCGGAACTCCGTATACAGCGCCAGCAGGACAGACTAACTGTGTTGAATTAGAGGCCATGTATCTGTTAGTACCTTGAGAGTAGTTAGGTAGATCAGTGTTGTTAAAGTTATCTCTCATTAATTGTGAATATGTTGAACTGGTTGTAGAAATCAATGCACCTGCTGAATCATACCAGGATATAGATGATTGCATCTGTAGACTCCCCGTGGCAGACAGTGGCTGAATAGCTCCATACACGTAGAATATATTTCCTGCCTGACACGGAAATTTTTCTCCTGCTAAAGTTAAGAATCCGTTATCTGCTGCGCTTGTTACGCTTAGTTGATTCCCTCGTCCATCGCTTCTTGCTGTTACTGACCCGGTCATCTGACTTCTACTGGCAACAGCAAACCTTACAAAAGTTCCTGTCGCTAAGTCAGTCCCCACCACTTCAGAACTAAAATCATATCCCCTATTAAGAATATAATAAGGAGATGGTATTTGCCTAAATGCATCCTTAAAATAATTAGTCATATACAGGCGGCTGCTAGTGGAGGCGAAAATGTCTTCAGTGTATGCAGGGTATTCATGACGGAAATCAATGCTATCAAGAAGTACCTGAGTATCGCCGTTTGTGAGAAGTCGGCTAGGTGAGTTAATGATTGTTGCTGCAACAGATGCGTCAGGACGTGCAAGGAATATAACCTGATGCATCATAACAATGCTGTTAGATAAGGCAGTAACTGGGCTGTTTACCAGATAACCGCCCCATTGTTCAAAATGACTTTGAGAAACTTTTGCAGACAGATATGTCGCAGTTGCACCTAAAAGGAATACATCACCAGGGCCGAAGTCAAAACTGCATCCGATGAAGTTGGTGTCCATCGCCGGCATATTGATGTAGATATGAGCCAGCAGCATATGTCCGAAAATGCAATCTATGGCGTTCATACGTTCACCAGAGTTTGTGCTGGCGCTGCTCGGTGCTGCCCAGTTCGCATTATTATACTCAAAATGGCATTTTTCAAGAGTCGTAAGATAGGTATCAATAGACCCGAAGCAAACCGCATAGTTAGTGTTTCTAATCGCGAGGTTACTGATCCGCACGTTTCTACAGCCGGATTTTCCTGATGAAGTATTCCCGATAAAAAGGCCGTTAGAGCTGCTAGCCGATTGCGCTGGCCCTTGCAAATAGATCTGGCCGCCGATGGATGAGATATTGTCACCCTTATGAAACGTGGTATCTACACCGGCTACGGTATTAGTGATGCTCCAGATGCTACCTGTGGTGATCGCTGTCGCATCGATCTTGACGTTGCCATAGGCGACGATACGCACCCATGAAGGCATCGTAATAGCCGCAGAAAGTGTATAGGCCCCAGCGTTGATAGCGATGACAGGAGCGCCATAGAAGCCATTTGCCAGGACATAGGCGTCAACAAAAGCAATCGCTTTAGTCAGAGATGCGTAGAGGTCACCAGCCGGCTTAAGCCCCATCATCCGCAGATTGATAATGGAGTCCTTGAAGACGCGTTTAAGCCGCTTCTGGTCTGACGTTACCAAGATGCTCCAGCCGTCATCTGCCGAAGATGTGTCGGTACTGTCATAGACAAATTGATCGCCCAGCAATCCATTTAAATTAACTGTAGGATACTGTGTTGATACATCGGCGGAAAGCCTTACCGCCTGTATGTCCTCGAACCCTTTTAACTGTGCTATGGTCTTATCTAAGTCATCCTCGCTATATACGCCGATATTTTGGCGTACAACTACTGCATTTTCTACATCTGCCAAGTTTTTGCTCTTTGGCATTGTCACGCCATCTGATGCAGACAAAGACGTTATAACCGCATCAGAGCTAGCCTGACTCTCTGCTTTGCTATCGACACCCAGATTAGCTCTTGCGGTGGCTTTATTCGCCACATCGTTGAGATTCTGCGCCTTGTCTATTGCGCCATTTATCAGAGATATGTCGCCTGGTGCTCCGAGACGGGATAATACATATTGAACATAAATAGGATCGTTATTAGCTAATAAGTATTCATTAAGCGTGCCGTCTGGTGATGTAGGCAAAATATTTATTTTACCTACAGAAATCAAATCTATGTTTTTATATATTATTGATACGGAATAATATCCTGTCGTTACGGGAATGCTGTAACTCCCGTCAGCGCCAGTCATGGTTATGCTGTCTGCTGTCAGAGTAACATCAGTATAGTTACTTAGCGTGTTTAGCACTATTCTTGCCGCAGCTAATGCCTGGCCGTTAGGTGCTTTAAGTATTCCTGAAATAATAGGCATAGCTTTATCCTTTGTTAGGTGATAACAGAGAATGGCTTTTTTACAGACATAAAAAAACCCGCCGGTGGTGCTCCTGGCAAGCTGCTGATCTGTAGATTACCTGATTCACTGCCGATATTATTCTTCATTTTTATCTGATACAACAGGCCATTTCCACGGATCGAGCGGTTTGCATGTACCCCTGGTAGTTATTAGGACGCGGTAAGAACGACGTGTTCTTTTTCGATCGGCTGGATGGTTGGTGTCCAGCAGCAATCTGGCGCGACCGTGGCCGCCGCCGCGCTGGCCGGAATCGCGGTAGTAATATTCTTTCGGGCTGGCGACCCACGTCGTTGCGGTCATGTGCAACTTGACGCGCTTCTGGCCGTCTGCCCGCACAACTGTGCCGGTGTGTGTTTTGATTTAGGCATGGTGATTGCCTCGGTAGGAAAGGGGATTACCAGCCCTGAACGGGCTGGCGCTGCTGGCCGTTAGAACGGAATATCGTCGTCGAAGTCCTGAACCGGCTGTGATGCCGTATTACGGTTCTGCAGACCAGTTGTCTTGGGCTGATTCGTCTGGCTGGTATAAGGATTTGCTAGGGGGTGTGCGCCGTTGGCGCGCTGCGCGTTGGTACCGGCATTCGGGTTGCGATCGTCCTTATCCGTCAGCCCGGCAACCATCTTATCGACAGCTTCAGCTGGTTGGTTCTCGGCGTGCTCGGCATACGTTTTACGGGTGCCGCACTTGAATGCCTGGCGGATCTCCATCCGGTATCCGTCGCCACCATTGGCTTTCGTATAGAGAGTTTTCTGCAGGACAAGACCCACAGATTTGCCGACAAGCATCTGGTTATGCCATTCCTCGCCTTCCGGTCCCTGTACTTTTACCGGCGCTGCTTCTTTGATGCCTGCCGACCACATCAGGGCGGAGATCAGGCCCATGCCGAACGTTGGCTCGCCATCTTTGCCCAGATAGTTAATGCGCAGGTAGTTGGCTTTCGCACCGTTAGAGTCGAGGCTGATTTCCAGCGCCTGTGACTGACTGCCGTCTTTACCAAAGGTGTAAACAGCGGAAGAGATAACGCCTTCATACGCGCCGTTCTCAGAGATACCCATGTTGCCAGCCTTTTTGGCCGCTTCCGGATCGAATTTAAAGCTCATTGGTTGTTGCATCAGATTGTTGCTCCTAAGGAATCAGACATGAAGTCGCAGATCGCGACGTCCACAGCTTTGAGGTCGTTGTCCATTTCGGACTGGTCAGGGAAAAGGTCTGGCGGGGCTTTAGCCGTGTCGTTGTCGTCACCTTTGATTAGGAAGACGTGCTTCCCGTCTTTCTTGATGGCGCGCAAAACGATGGAGAAATACCCCTCGGGCGTCAGCTTTTCGTTCAGCATCTTCCCGGCGGTTTTCATCCGGATTTTGCCTTCGCTTTCTTCTGTGTGAGCCAGAAAGTAAACTCGAACGTCGTCCGGCAGCTGTGTGGCGGCGGTGATAATCCGCCAGACGTGATCGGCCATTTCAGTGAATTTGGTGTAACCGGTCTGATAGGCACGCATCATGTTTTCGTGCTGCATGACGACTTGGAAGTCATCGATGATCAGCACCTTTCGCGATTTGGAGAGAACCATGCGCTGGATCTTGTCCTGCACTTCGTTCCAGTCATCGGTTCGGAACACGTTACCGCGCTGCGGTTCGCCGTTCGCGTCAGGCTGGCCGTGAATGCGCCAGCCTTTCGAGCGGAACGGGAGTAGTTTGGGGATGCATTGGATCAGAAGGCATTCTTCTGGCTCGAAATTGCGCAGGCTGTACGACTTGCCCGCGCCGGAGTCCCCGAGTATCAAAACTGGAGTACCCATCAGAACATCGCTCCCATGTAGTGGCGCATTGTGAATTTCTGATCCTCGTTGAGGTCCATATTCGATAAACACCAGCGGAAATATTCGGGGTGGTTTGCACCGATATCCGCAAAGGTTTGGTCTTTGTGCTTCCCGAATTTCATGATGTAGAGCAGAGAAGGGCTGTTCGTGATTTCCCGCATCTGTGAGATTGTCCAGCGCGCCTCTTTATTCATTCGCAACAGGATCGCTGCGGTGACGTAACAGTCATAAAGTGCGCGGTGCGGGTAGAGCCCCTCAGGCACGTAAGGGTTGATATCCTTCGCGTAACGCAGGTACTGGTTACCGTGACCGCCTTCCGGCCACAACTTACGGGCCAGTTTCAAGGTGCAGATCCACGGTGCGGTAATCTGCGGCAGCTTTTCACGGTCAAATGCGGCGTTGTGTGCAACGTAGATATCCGCGCCGAGGTACTTATCAATCACATCGTCGATGAGCGGTGCGTCAGCCACCATTTCCTCTGTGATGTGATGCAAAGCCATAGCCTCAAAGCTGATAGGCTCAGGGGGCTTTACAAAGTCGCTCATGGGGTTGCAGATTTCACCGTTTACGATATCGACGCTGGCCACCTCAACTACGCCGCCGGGAATTGACGTCGTTTCGGTGTCAATTACTCGAAATGTAAGCACGCTGATTTCCTTTGTCGGTTTGGGCATCCAGAACTGCCTCGAGGTGAGAGAGCCGCACGGCCAGGTTTGCGAGCTGCATCGGCGATATCCGCCGGGCGATGCACAGCGATAAAATCAGGTCTTCCGTGGTTTTTGCCTTGTTCTGAACGTTCGGCATCAGTTCCATAACGCGTCCACCAGTAGCAGGAACAGAGTCACCGCCAACAGCATCGCTGTAGGGAACCAAAAGCCGCGCCACGTCAGTGGCTGCCAGTTGCGGACGTCATCGCCGGACAATTTGTGGCGATACTGGATTTTTTGAGTAGGCTTCATTTCCATGATGTTCTCCGTTTAACGTGAGTGGTCAGCCAGACCGGCCAGCTGTGTTTCTGCGTGCAGCAGTTGCTGAACACCACCACCGGCAAACCGACATGCATTGATGAACAGGTGCGCTGGCGCGGCGTTGTTGAAAGTGGATTTCGTTGCATCCGAACCTCCGATTGAATCCATGACAAAGCGCCCGCGCTGGCAGGCTTCTTTGCGATGGAGTGAAAAAAAATGCCCCAAGGGGATGGGGCAAAGACACACAGCATTGGATGATTAACGGAGAGAGCTGCGTCGCTGGATTCGAACCAGATCCGGGGTAGGGAACCCCTCGCATTGCCTTTTATGCTACGACACAACTGAAAGAGCACTACCGCGTTTTTGCCGGTCCATCCTGGCTTTTGGTACTTCCCCGGCTGCGAGATTTTTTTTGAATGCCAGCGCTCTTTCAGTTGTGTGCTGGGATGATGCCCAGCTATCCACCGCCTTTACTTTTAAGCCCAATCAAATGCTGCGGTACTCCGGGCTGTAACTCTGTAGTTTATTGCGGTAAGGATGGTGTGAACGGATATTTCGCTGCATTACCGAATCGGTTTTTGATCATGACGTTTTTGTAAATGATGACCTCTGCATGAAGTGACGCCTTGTCGACTTCATCTTTTAAAGCTCCGTCCCCGATCGTAAGATTGGGATTCTGGAAATCGTCGTCTTCAAGAAATAGGACGGTTAAATTTTTCACTTCGTACATGGAAACCTCGATGGAAATTAAAGGTGACTTTTTAGTGCTGCTGCACAGTAAATCTCAAGATGGTTATCTCGTAGATACCATGTCGGGAATGGTTATGAAGAACATGGATGCATTTACCAAAGAGCTGTCTAGCGATTACTACGTGATTGCAATGGCTGATACTGCAGAAGGGCTGGAAGAGAAAAAGCAAAAGTTGCTCAAGCTGCGAGCCCTCAAAAATGACGGGACGCTTTAAGATTACCTTGGGGTGATAAGCACTCGTCGTATTCCGCTTTGCTCATCGCCTCTTCACCTTCTTTCAAACTGTCGAAATACTCTTCGTAGCTGCTCATGCCGTGATCCTCATTCAGTGGTCTTGCCAAAGCCCCGGATGACAGGGGCAGTGGTAAAGCCACTTCACTTTTACGTTTATCGCTCACTGATGCGTTAATGGGGCGCGAACCCAAAGTACCGGACGCTTCACGCTGCATTTCCATCCGTAACTCGCCTATCTGGAACTCGAACACTTACCGGCGCTCGCTGGCGCTGGGTGGTCGGAAATTGCGGTCTGTCCGCTTTACTTGTCCATGATGAAATCCTCCGGTAAATCGCCAGATTCAACAGAGGCTGGCTCCTCTTTCTTCGTAACCTCCCGCACCGTCATTGTCGAAACTGATCGTGCGAGAGGAAAATATTTCTTCCCCTTAAAGAGCTACTTATCGGTCGATCCCTTTCGGGGCCGGAAGTGATTGCATCGCTCACCTCATCGCGTGCTGCTTAGTTGGCGTCCTGCCGTGTCGATGGAGTGATTATTAGCTGTTGGTTAATTTTAGTCAATAACCAATGGTTAATTTAGCTATCAATTAAAATTATCTAATTGAACTGAAAGTGAATTTATTTTTTATTGAGAGCATGGAGATTGAAAACTCCAGCATGAAGCTGTGCGGGGATGTGTTAATTTGGATGAAATTTCAGCGGAGGTTGATATGTCTGATGCAGATGATTTTTTCCAGCAAGCACATCCGTATGTGGTGAAAGTTCTGGGTACGGCTCTTATGCAGCTATTGGTCGAAGAGAGGGAGTTAACAAGAGAGGCATTGGTTGAAATGATTCAGGTGCTTTATCAGGATGATGATTTTGACTTGGCTGCGGAGTTGGCTATAGATGTGCTTAGTTTACCAGGGAAGGATAGTGATATAGTCGACCAAGCCGGCTATGAAGCCGACTGATTATTATTTTTCAGGCGTAATAGCTGGTGGGGTACTAGTTTGTGGGATTGTATTCACAACAACATTTGGCTGTTGAGGTGGAGCGGGTTTGTTAGCACTTTTATTTGAAAAAAATATTACAATAGAAAGCATAACCGCACAAACACTAATGACCAAAGATATGATCCACTGAGCCTGTGTAAGTCTCTTTTCAGTAGCATCTGATTTTGCACTGATATTATTTAAAGATATTGATATATCTTTAAATGACTCCGTATAAGAAGTCCTAAAATTTGCCATTTCTGTGCGCATAGATGAAGCAACAGATTCAACCTCTGATTTGCTTGCTTTCAGGTGCGCTTGAAGCTCATTTCTTGTCATATCACTCATTTGAGCCTCCGATAAGTTGGTTTCAGGATCATTCTCATAGCTTATACTTATTCCAGAATCTGTGCCACCAACGACCTTAAATGTGCTTCTTTTGGGCTCACCGGCTGTAATATTTTGTTCTTGCATGTGTTTGATCTACCGATAATAACTAGTCAACAGAGAAAAAACTCACATTAGTGTGGAGCGCTAATTCAGTATCTTTCGAATCCATGATTTCACATCTTATTTGATAAATTCCCTTTGCTGGAATGTTAAGTTTTTCGAGCTTAACTACAACTTGCCCATCAATCTCACCACCAAGAATTGTCCCTTTAGTGTTGATTTCTACTGACGCAAGTTCTGTAAATGGATTCAATAGCTGAGCTTCTTCACCTTTTTTTATAGTAATATGAATAGCTTGGATGAACATTTTAATGTTGTATTTATATAGCGGCATTAAACCAACAAATCCAACACGGGTATTAAGAGTTATTTCTGAAGGAAAGATCCCAACTGAGAACTTTGTCTTCGGCTGTATCAACTCATTTTGATCGTCGAATGGAATAACAAAGCTAATTCTTTCAAATCTATCCATTTATAATCCTTATGAGACCCTAATTGATGTTCTCAAAATTCGTTTTATCTCTTTATCTGACTTTAAAGCTAAGACTAGCAGGGTAGTGGATTATCGAATGTAAGACTGCTAACCAAACCGTTTGTAATCTATAGATTGGCGTAACAAAACTTTAGCCATCACGAAGAACTGATCCTCGTCACCATCTTCAATAAACCACTCCTTGTAAGCCGGATTGTCAGACAGAACGCAAAGTCGGTTTCTCTGCATCTGCAGGCGTTTAACGTGGAGAGTTTTTCCGAACACAAAAACATAAACGCCATCGCCATCAAACTGCGTCACGGCCATATCGACGAAAATATCATCACCCGGATTGATAGTGCCTTCCATGCTGTCGCCGCGGACGGTTATCACTTTTACGGTATGTGCTGGGCGGTTACCAAAGAGGGATCGTGCCTGCTCATTGGAGTATTCAATAGCCCGGATCGTTTCAATGAATTCTGTTGATACAAGGTAACCGTGGCCTGCGCTGGCTTGTACATCGAGAACATCAACCCGGTAGAAATCAGCGCCGGACTTGGGATCAACTAATGCTGGCGCATTCTGTCCATTATCTCGCATTTCCCCTCTCCCGTATTCCAACCACTCCGTTCTGACGTTAAGCCAGCGGCTCAGCGCAAGGATGTTTGTCGAGTCAGGTATAGCGGCTGAATTAAACCACTTCCATATACCCGGTTCTGAGATGCTGATTCCCTGTTTGCCTAACGCTTTTTTGACGCGGCCCGGCAGTCCACGGCCTGCCACGCCAGCATCTAAACATGCAGCGTTAAGCCTTTTAGAGAACTCTTCTTTTAAATCTTCGCTTTTAACCATTCGTTAAGTATCCAAAGAATTGACATAACTTTCAGTTAAGATGTATTCTTAACTCGTAGTTAATTTAGCTAACAAGGAACAACTATGAACCCAGTACAAATTGCAGTTAATGCAGTTGGTGGGCAAACGGCAGCTGCCAAGATCTGTGGGCTCTCAGTGGTAGCTGTCCATAAGTGGTATGCAAAAGGCCGCCTTCCCCGAACTGAATATACAAAAAAGACTAACTACGCCGGTCTCTTAGCTGATGCAGCAAAAGGACAATTTACAGCTGAGTGGTTATTAGGCGCGGCGAATCCAGATAAGGTTTAATTCAATAATCTGATTTTAAAGGATTTAAGCATTTCATTTAACCACGATCAGGAGCGTTTGACAGTGGACAAGAAAGCCCCCGACTGGCTCGTCGAAAAACAGCCCGATTGGTATGTCGATGTTTGCCGGGATCTGATCACAGATTTACCTGGTGGATATTTCGAAGCGGCGAAGTGGCTGAAAACGACAGAGGACGGTGTTTACAACCGCCTGAAGGAGCTGAAAGGGCAGGTGATGCCTCTCGGTTTCGCCATGGTTCTGCAGAAAGCTGCCGGTAATCCAAGGCTGGCGCATGAAATCGCATTCCGCAGCGGCGGCAGCTTTGTGCCAAATCCTAACTTGGACGAGCTGGATGATATCGAACTTGGACGCATGTTCCGCGAAATGGCCGTGCGCATGGGTAAGCTGGCGGAAACGTATGACGAGATTACAGCCGATGGCGTGATCGATGACTCGGAGAAAAAGCGCTTTATGTCGGAAGGCAACGTGCTGATAAGCAGTATTACAGCTTTCCAAGAGCATTCGCTGGCGCTGTTCCATAAGCCAGGCGGTGACGTGTGAACGCTGCAAAAAGAAAAGCCGCACTGCGGGAACAGTACGGCCATCACTTCTATAAAAACCACTGAGATTTTATCCATTATGCACAAAAACAAGCGCCCAGCGCAACCCCGAGAATTTACCCGCTACGACTTCGTTCGGCCTGCCGATCCTATTGGTGCGGCGCCCAAGGCATTTCAAAAACGCTTTGCGTCTGAATGGCGCAAGGTGCAGGCGCAGCATGAGGAAAAAACGGATGAGTAGCACCGCTGAAATTATTCAATTCCGCGCAGCAACAGTGCGGGAGGAGTGTCGCGTGGCCGATCTTGATGATGGGTATACACGGCTGGCAACAATGATACTGGAGGAGCTGGCAGGTGCAGATTTCACTAAGCGTCAGTTTAAGGTTCTGCTGGCTGTGATCAGGCTGACATACGGCTGGAATAAACCCCGTGACCGGATAGCTAACTCTCAGCTTTCTGAGATTGCAAAGTTGCCTGTCAAACGCGTGAGTGAAACGCGTGTGCAATTACTGAAAATGAACGTTTTATCTGCGGTAGGCCAGATGATTGGTATCAACAAAAACGTGTCCGAATGGGTGCTCCCTCAAAACGAGGGATTATCCCTCAAATCAGGGGATAAAAAATCCCTCAATTTAGGGGAGTCCTATCCCTCAAAACAGGGGGACACCATAGACATTATTCCAAAGACATTAAAAACAGATCCCCCTAAAGCCCCCAAGGGGGAAACCGGGAAGGAATTTTCAGAACAAGTTCTGGCAGAAGCAAAACAGGCTCTCGAGTATTACAACGAGATCACCCAAGGCAGTTGCCGTTCTGCAGAACCATTCGCAGTGCTTCTGACAGAAGCCAAGTCCCGCAGCGCCTATACCCTGCAAGACCTGCAGTTAGTCGTTCGCTGGGTGGTGATGACGTGGAAGCGCCGAAATAACACCGTGGCTAAGCCTGCCAATATCTGCCGTGTGGGCAGGTTTGATGGCTACCTGTCTGACGCCACGCAGTGGCAGAAAACCTTTGTCGATATCGACTGTCAGGCTGTCATCGATGCCTACAACGAAGTTACATCGGGTCATCTGGCACCAGCAGAGCTTTATCCCGACCGTGAAATTGCTATTCGTGAACTGGCTGGTTACCTCGCTAAAAAAACACCTCAGGGATTCAGGGCATATTTCGCTGCATTTCTGGCAAATGCGCGCGAATTCCATTACGGCGGCGCGGACGGAACCGGTTTTCGCGCCCATTTTGATTACCTGATGAAGCCAGAGACGCTGCGCAAAGTACGGGAGGGAACACTGTGATTAATACGGATATCGAGGCAAGCGTGATCGGCGGCCTGCTGCTGAACGGCTATACCCCAGACGCGGCGGATGTGCTGGCCACTCTCAGCCATGAGGCTTTCTCAGTGCCGTTTTACCGAGAAACGTTCAAGGAAATTAAGCGTCAAGCCAACAATCGCGGCTTGATCGACAGCCTGCTGGTGGCTGAGGCAATGGGTAATGACCAGTTCGCTAACGTCATGGAAACTATGCGCCAGTGTCCGTCAGCGGCGAACCTGAAAGGCTATGCCCGCATCGTCGGAGAGTTTTCCCAGATCCGCCAGTTCTCCCAACTGATGGAAAACTATTACGACCAAATCACCGGCGCGAACAACCATGAGCGGGCAATCGACACCATTCAGGAGTTTGTCAGCCAGGTTATGAGCATCAACCGGCCGACAGATGAGGTGCAGCCCGTTCACATCGATGAGCTGATGGGCTCATATGCCGAATTGCTCGAGCATCGCCTCCTGAACGGCGAGGAATCGGACACGTTGAAAACCGGCATTCCTGAGCTGGATGAAATTACCGGCGGCCTGAACAACGAAGATCTGATCATCGTTGCTGCGCGCCCTGGCATGGGCAAAACCGAATTTGCCCTGACCGTGGCCGAAGGCGTAGCGGAAAGCACCATCCGGATCGGTGAGGAGACCATGCCCCGCGGCGTGCTGATTTTCAGCATGGAAATGAGCGCGCAACAGGTCATAGAACGCCAGCTGGCTGGCGCTGCGAATATGCCTGTTTCCTCATTACGCAAGCCTTCACGGATGGACGATGAGGACTGGGCGCGCGTATCGATGGGCATTAAGCGTCTGTCTGGCCTGCAGGTGTGGGTGGTTGATGCGTCGAAACTGACCATTGAGCAGATCCGGGCGATTTCTGAACGCCACAAACGCAAGCACCCGAACCTATCCCTGATCCTGTGCGATTACCTCGGCTTGATCGAGAAACCGCGTGCCGAACGAAATGATCTGGCAATTGCCCATATTTCCGGCGGGATGAAGCGCATGGCGAAAGACCTGAAAACGCCAGTGATGTCTCTCAGCCAACTATCACGCGACGTGGAGAAGCGCCCGAAAGGCCAGAAGCGGCCCGTTAACTCAGACCTGCGCGACGGCGGGAGCATTGAGCAGGATGCCGACGGGATTTATATGCTGTATCGCGAAGGCGTGTATGACCCGGAAAGCCCTGCCGCGCCGTTCGCTGAGATCATCGTTACCAAGAACCGGTTTGGTGAGCTCGGAACGGTTTACCAGCAGTTCAAAAACGGCCACTTCAAGCCCACAGATCAGGCGCATGCCGCCGAGATGTGCAAACAGCGCCAGTCAGCGCCAGCTGCTGCAGGCCGCCGTTATGGGAAGGCGGATTTTTGATGGATGATTTCTGCCTGCACGAAACCACAAAAGCGCAGCTCTGGCCGGTACTGAAAGAGCTGGTCGCATCTGGCAAGCGCTACCGCGTCAGCATCAAAGAGTGGAAAGAAAAGCGCTCAATCAGCCAGAACTCGCTGCTATGGAAATGGAGCGGCGAAATCGCCGGGCAGCTCGCCAAAACAGGAAAAGGCAATCTCTCCGATGAGCAGATGCACGAATACCTGAAAGAGATTTATTGCCCGGCGAAGGCGATCACTGTCATGGGTGAAACGCGCTACGTGAAATCGACCAAACTGCTCGACACAGGGGAAATGACGATTTATCTCGATCAGCTCAATACGTGGGCGTGCCAACGTGGCTTTCGCCTGACCATTCCGGCGCGCTGCGAATACCAGCAACTTAGAAATCAGCAGGAAGGATTATGAAAATCGACAATAGAGGCAGGGTATTGTCGGATGCATGCCTGCAGACGATGGGCGGCAATGGTCGTTTTAAGCCGAAGCATGGAATGAAAAACACCGCTGAATATCGCACTTGGGTTGATATGAAAGCGCGCTGCCTGAACCCCAACAGAGATTCATATCCGAACTACGGTGGCAGAGGAATCAAAGTCTGTGAACGGTGGATGAGCTTTGAAAACTTTTTTGCAGATTTAGGCCCTCGCCCTGATGGGAATAGCATTGACCGGATTAACCCTGACGGCGATTACGAGCCCGGGAACGTGCAATGGATTTCGCTGATTAAGCAGCAGAGCAATAAAAGAAGCAATGTGTTCGTCAATTACATGGGCGAGAAGATGACAGCAACACAGTACGCGCGACTGACCGGCCAAAAACCAGACTCTGTAAGAAGCAGTATCCGCAAAGGCAGAAAATTAAAGGACGCGACCATATGCGAACCTATGCAATAACTCCGATACCAAAGCCGAGGCAAACGCAACGAGACCGCTGGAAACAGCGCCCGCCTGTGCTGCGTTATCGCGCGTTCTGTGACGAAGTGCGGCTTAACCGCATTTCCCTGCCTGATTGCGGCTGGCACGTCACGTTTGTTTTGCCAATGCCAGCAAGCTGGAGCAAAAAGAAAAAAGTGGAAATGTCCGGTAAGCCACACCAGCAAAAGCCGGATAAAGACAATCTGGAAAAAGCATTGCTCGATGCAATTTTTGAAGATGACTGCCGGATCTGGGACGGTCGCGTCTCTAAGGTCTGGGGTGAAACCGGTCAGATAATTATTGGAGAAACAGCATGAATCTCGAAGCAGCTATTAAGCATTTTTCACCGAAATGCCTGATGATCAGTGACTCATCGCGCGCGACAGCATCTGCTGCCCTGACCGGTACCGATGTGATGGCTGCTCTGGGTATGGCGCAGGCGCGCGCTGAACTGGGATTCGCTCTGTTCTTCGCAAAACACATGAAAGACCGGCAGAGCAGGGATAAAGCCGTGAAACTGCTGGCGCAGATCGCCATGAAGATAGCGCCAGTGACCATCGGCAAAGTTGCTGGTCGACGAATGGCAAAGGCCATGCTGATTCTCTGTGGTCAGGCGGTGGAGGTTTATTGCCGAACCGCAGATGATCCTCATGTGCGCTGCCCGCAGTGTAAAGGCCGTCGAAAAGTTGCAGCGATAGCGCTGGCGAACGGCGGGGGAGTCGTTTGCGATTATGCTTTGATGGGCCTGGCCGAAGGGCAATTTAGTGAGCCAGAGGAGCGTGAATGTCCGCGTTGTCACGGTAGTGGTTTGAAAGCTTCCCCATCCTCACGCGCTTACCGGGCGATAAATGCGTTGTTGCCTGAGCTGCCTCAGCGTACCTGGTCCCTTAATTGGAAACCTTTGTACGATGAACTGCTGAGTCGCTGCGAGGCTGAGGAATCGCAGGCAGACGCGCAGTTTATGAAAATAACGCGCAACGATACGATGGCGGCATAATTTCAACTTATCGTTAATTTTAGCGACGCGTTATTTGCATTCTTGCCAAAAGTGTAATAGATTCCTCGCAATGATGGGATTTCAATACCCCAAAGATTTTGAGCCTCGGCACTCGCCGGGGCTTTTGCGTGTTAATGACTTGTAAATTGCGACACCATTGAGAGATATGTCTGGTACGAACCTGCTCCAAAAGCTGCTAATGAGAGAAACCCCGCAACTATGGCTATGAAATTTAGTGAATGTCCAGTTATCTGCCATTTCTTCATTGTTCCAAGGGAGCTTCTTGTAAAACATGATTGTGCTAAATAGGTAAACCCAGAACAGCCTGCAGCTAAAAAGACTCCAATACAGAACATTAGCAATCCTTTTGAAACTAAAAGTGCTGCCATATCCAGTGAGCCTTTACTCCAGATATTCCCAATAAAAGCCAGCAAAGCTACCGAAGCACCTCCGTTTATGAGCATGCAACTTTTTGCCGCATTTATTCCTATGGTAATGGTTGATTTGAATGACTCAAGGCGGATAGCTTCGTTAATTTTAAGTACTTCAATATTTATTTGTTGTTGAGCTTTGAACGTCTCCAAAGAAAAATCATGATTTTGCGGGGATTGTTCTTTTGCGGTTTCAAGGTGTTTTATTAAGCTGTCAATGCTGACATGAGTGTTACCTTTATCTTTAAATTCAGTTACTTCATAGATTATTTTATCTAAAATATCATTTTGGCTCATTTAAACATCCTTTATTAAAACCTAAGTGGACAAAATACCTCGAATTTGTGACTAAATCACTTTCTGTGCCTATTCGATATTCAACATCTTTTTTAACTAATTACAAACTTCTCTAAGGCTGCCAATTTTGCGGCCTTTTCTCGTTTTGGCGGCCAGTCAATCAGCTAACCATTCATCCTTTCGCAAACGGACTGAGCCGCTAAACCCCTCTCGACTACGCACCCAACCGGATGACCGGAGGGGGAGACTATGAAAATGGACGAAAAATACAGTAACGCTACATACGGTGGTGCTGGAATTACGGCCTTCTTTGCAAGCTTATCCCTTCAGGATTGGGGCTTTATCGCTGGCGTGCTGATCGGGGCGCTCTTTACTGCTTTGACGTACTTCCTGAATCGTCGCGAACAGATGAAGCGCACCCGGATTCTTCAGGAAATCGCCGACAAGGTAGATGCAAAAAATCCATCAGCAACCGCCCAGGTTGTTAACGAGCTCGCGCAGAAAACCAGCGAGGTCTGAAGTGGCAAACCTTAAAACGAAACTCAGTGCCGCCATGCTGGCGCTGATCGCTGCTGGCGCTTCTGCACCAGTGCTGATGGAGCAGTTTCAGAAAGAGAAAGAAGGCACCAGCCTGATTGCCTATCAGGATCAGGGCGGCGTCTGGACTATCTGCGGTGGCGTTACCTCTGTGAATGGAAAGCCTGTGGTCAAGGGCATGAAATTAACCCGGATGCAGTGCGAAACCATCGATAAAGCAGAGCAGGCCAAAGCGCTGGATTGGGTTGAGAAGAATGTTCACGTTCCTTTGACCGAGCCGCAAAAAGTCGGCATTGCTTCATTCTGCCCGTGGAATATCGGCCCCGGAAAATGCTTCACCTCCACGTTCTACCGAAAACTTAACGCTGGGAACCGATTAGGGGCATGCGCTGAGATAAAACGCTGGATTTGGGACGGAGGTAAAGACTGCCGTATTCGCTCCAATAACTGCGCTGGACAGGTCATCAGGCGTGATCAGGAAAGCGAACTGACCTGCTGGGGGCTCGATGAATAACAATTTACCGATTGTGCTGGCCTTCGTGGCTGGCGCTGCTCTTTCCTGGTGGGTTGAAGGGCTGCGCTGGGACGCTAATGTCTCCAAGCTGAATGAAGACCACACTGCCGCGCTGAAGAAACAAAGCGATCAGGCCGTGATTGACCTGACCAACCAGCAGAAGCGTACCGAAGCGGCACAGGCCGCGCTGACAGCGCTGGATGCTAAGCACACGAAGGAAATGGCAGATGAACAGGTCAAGAATGAGAAATTGCGCTCTGATGTTGCTGCTGGTACTCGCCGGGTGCGGATCGCCGCGGCAAACCTTGCTACCTGTCAGCTCGTCGGGAACAGCACTTCCGGCACCGGCATCCTGGGCGATGCAGTACAAATCGACCTCTCGCCAGCAGGTGGATCAGCTGTTCTCAGTCTCAGAGAGTCAACCAGTAGAGACGACCAAGTAATCCAATACCTTCAGGGCTATGCCGCTGAAGTCCAGAAGCGTTGCAAAATTAACTGATGAAGGAATGATTGATGAGCGAAGCGAAACCTCAAGACGGCAGCACGGTCAAAGGCTATCGAACCCTATCCGAGCAAGATATTGCTGATATGAACTCATTGAAGGCGCTTAGCCGCCAATTTGTCTCGCACCTTGAAAGGCTGCGCAGTGATGGAGCGGACCCGCGGTGGCTGGCGATCGCCAAAACGGATATGCAGACTGCATGCATGGCTGCGTGCCGAGCTGTGGCGCAGCCAGACGGCGACTGCTAAGGCATTACAGCAGGCATTCACTGAGGGCCTGCGATAATGATGGCTGAGCCGTGTGGTTAATGGTGAATATGGTCAACTTACTGACGCCGCTCAACGGGATTATTTCACCCTCAGAGAGCGAATCGAAACCAGCGGGAAAGTGATTCTGGGCTACAGGCGTATGTGCGTGAGCAGTGCTTAAAAAAGTAGATAAAGAGCCCAAAATAAGGGCTCTGCGATTAGAAGATGGTTATTGTTCCGGGAACATTACGCCAAACGAATATTTTGGTTTTCCGTTACTGATCTTTAATACTTTTTCCTCTTCATCCCATTCCATCTCCTGCCAGTCAGTGTTGAAATACTGGAAATCGCCGATGGGTTTATCGAAACCAAATTCGACTTTGTTATGGTCAATGGTGATCGTTATAGTGTGCTCAATGCCTTTCACATAGCCTGTAAGGGTTGATACCACATCAGTGGAAATATCTAAATAACTACGGCAATCTTGGGCTGCAATCATTGACTCTATGCTCATACCTTTTCCTTTTTATAACTATTAACCGCGCGCTTCGCGGCCAGGCTCGTCTTCTGCAACGCGGTATCGCCAGTACTTACCAGATTTGACCCATACGACATTTTCTTCGTTTAGCTTCCTAAATGCGGCAAGAACATTTTTGGCTAAAGATAGGTTGCCATCTGAGTTGTCTACTAAAAAATCTTCTCGATCTAGCCTTACCAGGTGGTCAACTACATCTTCTTGATACAGGCAGCTTTCAAGAGCTAATTTTGCCTGCATCCAGTCGGCAATTTCTGATGCGGTCACTATTTTACCTCAATAAGCGAAGGTTCGCGGAATCTGCCTTCTTCCAGTTTTTTGCCTGCAAACCACTGGCAAGTATAAAAACCATTGAATTGATATTCGCCTCCAGATACACGACTCCGATCTAAAGAGAACACGCTCATTACTGGGCCTCCTGCGTTCAGTTGAACCTTACTACCAACATCAAATTTAGGCTTTTCCCCAACCCATTTTATTGCGCTCATTTTATAACCTCATTGTGTGTGGGCTATTTCAATGGGGATTGAGAAGATGTAAATCAATCTCTGGCTGCAATGAATATCAAAAATATGACCGTAAACTAGGAATGAATATGGCAAAACCGGATTGGGGGGCCATTCAGAAACATTTCCTCGCCGACCATGCCATAACGAACATATCCCCAAAGACTGGTGTGAGGCGCAGGGCATCAACTACGCCACGGCGCGCCGCTACGTCAAAAAACCATCCGCTACAGATGCGCAAAAAACTGCGCAGAAGAAAGTGCGCAATGTGCGCAGCGAAGCCGTTGTGTCGAGCATAGACGAACTGATTGACGACGACGGTTTCACACCGATGCAAGCTGCCTTTGTCATTGAATATCTTAAAGATAAGAACGCGTCTCAGGCAGCTTTACGCGCTGGCTATTCCGACTCATCGACCGGTCCGCAGCTGATCAGGAAAGATCATATTGCGCAGGCTATCAATCGCCAACTGCGCGCAATCGCGGAGCGCCAGCTGATAACCGCCGACCAAATTGTTGCCCGGATGTGGAACATGGCGACTGTTGACGTGAACGAGCTGGTCGAATATCGGCGCTATTGCTGCCGTTACTGCTGGGGAAAGCTTCACGGTTACCAGTGGACGGAAGAGGAATATGGACGAGCTCGCGGCCAGGCACTCATCGATAAAAAGCCGGAGCCTGATGTTGCCGGTGGTTTTGGCTTTCGCGAGAAACGTCCGCCGCATCCCGAATGCCCTCAATGTAACGGTGACGGCACTGGCGCGGTACACATCCATGATTCACGTCGGCTTTCACCGGCTGCGCGCATGGCTTATGACGGCGTGAAGGTGACTAAAGACGGCATTCAGGTGCTGATTGCCGATCGTGGCCGCATGCTGGAGAACGTCGCGAAGCATCTCGGCCTGTTTGATAGCCCCGCGGCGAAGCAGCTGCAGGAGCTGGATATCGAGGCCAGGAGGATCGAGAACCAGCGTGCGCGTCAGGATGAGAAGAACGAAGGAACTGAGCCAACACCGGTTCAAATCATCATTAATGCTGTAGACGCGAGGGTTAAAGATGGCGATCAGTCCGACGCTTAACATCCCTCAGGCGCGCTTTCTCGCCATGCCGCATAAGTTCAAAGCATACGTTGCTGGGTTCGGCAGCGGCAAAACGTGGGTAGGCTGCGGCGGTATCTGCAAAGGTTTTTGGGAATTCCCAAAAATCAACCAGGGATATTTCGCGCCGACTTATCCTCAGATCCGCGACATTTTCTATCCGACGGTTGAAGAGGTCGCTTTCGACTGGGGTCTGAACGTCAAGATCAATGAGAGCAACAAAGAGGTTCACTTCTACGAAGGCCGGATGTATCGCGGTACCACTATTTGCCGCTCAATGGAGAAGCCCGCCACGATTGTCGGTTTTAAAATTGGTAATGCGCTGGTGGATGAACTGGACGTCATGCCCGCGGCTAAAGCTCAGCAGGCGTGGCGTAAAATCATCGCTCGTATGCGCTATAACGTGCCCAATCTGCGAAACGGCATTGATGTGACGACGACGCCTGAGGGCTTCAAGTTCGTTTATCAGCAGTTCGTGAAGGCGGTGCGCGATAAGCCGGAACTTTCCACACTGTACGGACTGACGCAGGCCAGTACATTCGACAATGCGAAGAACTTGCCGCCGGACTACATTTCTTCGCTGTTGGGCTCCTACCCGGAAGAGCTGATCAAAGCTTACCTACGCGGGCAGTTCACCAACCTGGCAAGTGGCACCATTTACCATCAGTTCAATCGACAGAAGAACAACTGCGCAGATGAAGAGCAGCCAGGAGAACCACTTTTTATCGGTATGGATTTCAACGTAGGCAAGATGGCTGCCATCGTTCACGTCAAACGTGATGGGCAGCCGCGCGCTGTTCGTGAACTGACAAAGGTCTACGATACCCCCGCGATGATTAAGCGTATTCAGGAGGAATTTTGGCGCTACGAAGGCGGTCGGTACGTGGCCAGCCGCCAGATTTATATTTATCCCGACGCCTCCGGGGACAGCCGCAAATCAAACAATGCCAGCGCGACCGATATCGCGCAGCTGAAGCAGGCGGGATTCAGCGTGTTGGTTAACCCATCCAACCCACTAGTTAAAGACCGCATCAACTCGATGAACGCCATGTTCTGTAATGCGCTGGGCGAACGCCGCTATCTGGTGAATGTACAGCGTTGTCCGGTCTATACCGAAAGCCTGGAGCAACAGGTATGGGATAAGAACGGCGAGCCGGACAAGAAGGCGGATAACGACCACCCAAACGACGCAGGCGGTTATTTCATCGTGAAGGATTTCCCGATCATCAAGCCGCAGGGCAGAGCCACCCCACTACGGATGTAAACCATGCCAGATATCTCAACACCCAATCTTGACTATGGGAACATGGTCGAAGCGTGGGACATCAATGATGCCCTTATGGGCGGAACGCTGTACATGCGCCAGCTGGGTGAAAGCTATTTGCCACGCTGGCCGAACGAAGAGATCGACGCCTATAAAAAACGGCTGGGTGCGGCAACTCTGCTGCCTGCCTACGAGGAGACAATAAGCCAGAACAACGGTCGCGTTTTTGCGGAACCGGTGAAGCTAAGCGACGAAACGCCGGACCAAATCGTTGAAATCTGCAAAAACGTCGATATGGCCGGTAATCGGCTGGAGGTTTGGGCGCAGGAATTCTTTCGGATGGCTTCCCAATATGGTCTGTCGCATGCGCTTGTGGATTACCCGCGAGTTGATGCTGAAGCTGTTAAGACAAAAGCGCAGGAGAAGAAGTCCGGCGCGCGGCCGTATGTGACACTGATTAATCCGCGTCAGGTGATCGGGTGGGACTCGAAAGTTCAGAATGGCTCAGTGGTTTTAACAGAGCTGCGGATAAAGGAAATCATAGTCGAAAAAGGCGATGATTTTAGTCAGAAGAAGGTTGAGCAGATCCGCTACATGACGCCCGGAAAAGTGCAAATCTACCGCAAATCAACGGGAAACGATGGCGCTTCAGTTTGGTCTGTACACGAGGAGTGGAACACCTCAAGAAGCGATATCACCCTCGTTACCCTCTACACCAAGCGCACCGGTTTCATGTGCGGCAGCCCGCCGTTGCTTAACCTTGCCATGTTAAACATCAAGCATTGGCAGAGCCAGAGCGAGCAGGACAACATTCTGCATGTCGCGCGGGTGCCTATCCTGAGCGTTTACGGTCTCGCCGAAGGACAGGAGCTGACGATCGGAGCATCAACGGCGACCCGATTCGACGACCGCTCTCGTCAGGGTATCGAATATACCGAGCATACCGGCAATGCGATTGGAGCCGGAAAAACCTCAATCGAGGATTTAGAGCAGCAGATGCGGCAGGCTGGCGCGAAGTTGCTGCGAGCTGAAAATACCTCCACTAAATCCGTCGATCAGACCAACGAAGAACGCATGCAGGAGCATTCGCCGCTTTATACCATGGCGAACTCGCTCGAGGATGCGCTGGATAATGTGCTGCAAATCATGGCCGACTGGCTTGGATTGCCGGAAGGCGGAAACGTCGACGTGCGGACTGAGCTTGAAGCGGCGGAGCAGACGATAAACGCACCGGCGGCGATGGCTATCCAGTCATTGCGTCAGGGTGGAGACATTCGGCCTATTGACGCAGTGCGTGCTTTGCAGAGCCTGCGCATCATCGATCCGGACGCCAAGCCTGAATTGGTGATCGACGAACTGAACAATCTGGCGCCGAACATGGCAGGCGGTCCGAATGGCAACGGTCAATGAGCATTTCCGTGATGAGGCGATCAGCCATGCGCTGTTTGTAAGCCGTTATTCCACTGGCGTCTCGAAGCGGATGGTGAAAATCCTTAACGAAAGCGATGCTGAGCTCACCGCGCGGTTGTTGGTTGCTATGGACGGGCTGGCGCCGAATAGTTTCACCGTGCGCCAGCTGGAGGGATTGCTGGGCAGCGTCCGGCAGATAAACCAGACCGCCATTCAGGCAACTTTCTCTACTCTCGCGGATGAGCTGCAGAGCTTCGCAGATCATGAGGCTGGTTATCAGCTCAGCTTGTTTGATGCCATCATGCCCGCGCCTGTTAAGCATCATTTCCCGTTGGCGGCTATCACTGCAGATCAGGTGTATGCCGCAACGATGGCCCAGCCATTTCAGGGACGTTTACTGAGCGAGTGGGCGACCAATCTGGAGAACGACCGGCTGGCGCGGATCACCAACGCTGTCCGGGTAGGATATCTCACCGGTAAGCCTACCGAGCAGATAGCGCGAAATGTTCGAGGCACGGCGACGAATAACTTTCAGGATGGCGCTATCCAGGTGAGCCGGGCTAACGCCGCCAGCATCACCAAGACGGCCATCAACCATCTTGCGGCAACGGCGCGCACCCAGTTTGCGGAGCACAACAGCGATATTGTGGATTGTAAACAGTGGCTTTCGACACTGGATAACAAAACCACGCCGACCTGCATTATTCGGGACCGGTTGAAGTACTCGCTGGAGAATAAGCCCATCGATCACGAAGTCCCTTACCTGCAGGGACCCGGTCGGATCCACTTTTGCTGTCGCTCGACCGAAACGCTGGTAACGAAATCATGGCGTGAACTCGGCATCGATGTAGATGAAATGGATGCGGGAATGCGCGCCAGCATGGACGGGCAGGTTGCGGCGCAGACAACGTACAGCGAATGGCTCAGCCAGCAATCCCTATACCGGCAGGTTCAGGTGCTGGGTGATACACGCGCCAGACTTCTGCGGAAAGGTGGTATGAAGGTGCCGGATTTCTTCACTGATAAGGGGGAGTGGATCACGCTAAATAAGCTGAAAGAAATCGATGCCGCTGCGTTTGAAAAAGCCGGTTTTTAGACATTTGAAATATTTATATGAGGCTGCCTTAGGGCGGCCTTTTTTATGCCTGCCGTTTAGCGGATGCGATACGGCGCCGGGTCGGATGACCTTTTGATTACGGCCGGAAGGCCTGGAGAAAAACCATGAAATTGAAATTAGATGCTGACGGAAAGGTTGTCGTTGAAAACGGAATGCCGGTATTCATCCATGATGATGGCAAAGAAATCCCGTTCGATGCGCCAGCCGCACTGAGCAAGATCACTGCCCTGAACGGCGAGGCTAAATCGCACCGTGAAGGCAAAGAAGCGGCGGAAGCCCAGCTTGCGAAGTTCTCAGGCATCGAAGACCCGACGAAGGCGCTCGAAGCCATTCAACTGATGACCAAAATCGACCAGAAGAAGCTGATTGATGCGGGAGCAGTGGATCAGGTGAAGGCTGAGATCACCAAGTCATTTCAGACGCAGCTCGATGAAGCAAACGGCAAGAGCAGCAAGCTCGAGCAGCAGCTCTATCAGGAAATGATCGGTGGCCGTTTCAACGGTTCGTCTTTCATCAAAGATAAAGTCGCTATCCCCGCTGATTTTGTTCAGGCCCGCTTTGGTCAGGCTTTCAAAATCGAGGACGGCAAGGTGGTTGCCTATGACCCATCCGGTAACAAAGTGTACTCACGCACCAAGCCCGGCGATCTGGCCGACTTTGACGAAGCGCTGGAGTTCCTGGTCGAGCAGTACCCGCAAAAAGACCACATCCTTAAATCATCCGGCGCCAGCGGCGGTGGCTCTCAGCAGTCACAGCACCAGGCTGGTCAAAAAACCATGAAACGCGATGCGTTTGACTCGCTGGACCATACCGGCAAGCAAGCTGCGCTCAAAGACGGCGTGAGCATCGTAGATTAATTTCGGAGTAACACATGTCTAATACTTTAACTGGCCTGATCCCTACTATTTACACCGCGCTGGACGTGGTATCCCGCGAACAGGTCGGTTTTATTCCGGCCGTTGCCCGAAACACCAAAGCCGATGCTGCTGCAAAAGGCCAGTCAGTGCTGGCACCTGTCGCGCCCGTGGCTACGACCACTGACATTATTCCTGGCCCAACAGCGCCAAACGACGGCGATCAAGATATTGGCTCTGTCGACGTTAAGATCACCAAATCCAAAATGGCACCGGTTAAATGGAACGGTGAAGAGCAGCTGGCGATTGGGCCTTCCGGTACCTACAACACCATTCTGGCAGACCAGTTCAAGCAAGCATTCCGCGCTTTGGCGAATGAGGTAGATGGCGATCTGGGCGCGCTATATTACGGTTCTTCCCGCGCTGTCGGCACTGCGGGTACCGCGCCGTTTGGGGTGAAAGAAGATTTCTCTGATTTCGCCAATGCACGACAGGTTCTGTCAGACAACGGTTCACCGACGACCGATCTGCAAATGGTGCTGGGTTCCTCTGCGATTTCGAATCTTCGCGGCAAACAGTCAGTGTTGTTCAAAGCCAATGAGGCGGGAACCGATCAGCTGTTGCGTGAGGGTATTCTGGGGCGTGTTGAAGGCTTCAATATCCACGAGTCTGCAGGCGTTAAACGAGTTTCAGCTGGCGCGGGCAGTGGTTATCTCGTGAACGGCGCTAAATCAGAAGGCGACATCATTATTGCAGTCGATAGCGGCACCGGGGCTATTGCTGCGGGTAAGCTTGTCACTTTTGAAGGCGATGACCATCAATATGTGATTGCGGCAGCGACTGCGACAACCATCACGCTGGCAGCTCCGGGACTGCGTCAGGACCTTGCGGATAATGCGGCGATCACCATCGGCGGCGCGTTTACCGCCAACATGGCATTCGACCGCAACGCATTCCTGCTGGCGTCGCGCACACCTGCTATGCCGGACGGCGGCGACACAGCGGATGACGTTATGAATGTGACCGATGCTGTTTCAGGGATCACCTTCCAAATCGCCCTTTATCGTCAGTATCGCCAAGTGCGTTACGAGGTCGGTTTGGCGTGGGGTATCGCGTCAATCAAACCTGCACACTCAGTGATTGTTCTGGGTTAACCGTCATTTGAAGGGGCTTCGGCCCCTTATTTATTGGAGGCCACTATGGCTGGATTAACCAAAGAGCAGCGTGATGCGAAAAACGCGGCTGAAACTGATGTAATGAGCGTTGCGATGTTCCGCGATGAGCCAGAATATGCAGGCGGTCCGGTATTGGCAGATGTTCACGCCGATGAGGTTACCCGTTGGCTGGATCAAGGCTGGCGCGTTGCGGAATCAGAGTAAGGAGCTGAGGGATGCTGATCACAGATCCAGATTCGCCTGACTTTGAAAGCTACGCCAGCGCCGCTGACATGCGTGAACTGGCCTTACGACGGGGTTACGCCGTGCCGGATGACGTCGCCGAATGTGAGCAGCTACTGGTTCAGGCTATGGATTACCTCGTAGCGTTGAAGTGGAAGGGGACCCGCTCAGTTCCTTCGCAGCCATTGGCCTGGCCGCGCAGTGGTGTCGTTGTCGACGGCTATGCATTGCCAAGAAAGTCTATCCCGAAACAACTCATTCTGGCGCAATGTCGGTTAGCCGTAGAAGCGCAGGAAACTGATCTGCAACCTTCATTTTCCGGAGGCGGACAGGTGACACAAGAAACGGTGACCGGCGCGGTCAGCGTCTCTTATGCAGAGGGTTCATCAACCGATGCGCCTTCATTCGCCTGGCTGAACGGCTTGCTGCGTGGAATGGTGACGAGCAGCACACAGGTTCAGGTGGTTCGAGGATGATATGGCAATCAACTATCTGCGAATGCGCGCAACCGCAACGCGGTTGCTGACCGAGAACGGCCGGCAATACCTGCTTACGCGTGGCGGCACCGTGAAAATGGTGGCAGGCAAAGAAGTCACCTCGCTAATTGAAACGGCGAGGCCGGTCGGGGTCATCACGGCTTATGCACCGGGCGAAATCGACGGGACGCGGATCCAGAATGGTGACATCAAACTGACGGCGACGTATGACGTCGAAATCAGGACTGATGACCGGATCGAGGTAGACGGGAAAAAGTACCGTGTTGTGCTGCCGGGTCCAGTAAAACCGGCAGCAACACTGATTTGTTATAAAGCTCAGCTGAGGGCGTAACGATGGCTGATAACGATTCGTTTATGACATCGATTAATGCCTTCGTGGCGACGGCCAAAGCCAATCAGGAAGAAGTGATCCGCGCTACCGGCATCAAAATTCTCGCCCGTCTCGTCGACATGTCACCTGTCGGAAATCCCGAAGTGTGGGCGGTTAACCAGACTGCAGTGGCCTACAACAAAGAAGTGTTCGACCATAACGAAGCCCTGAAATCGGATGCCGCCAACCTGACCAAAACCGGTCGTCTGAAGCGTAAGGCGCGGGTCAGTGACGGCATGGATGTGAAAGCGCCAGCGGGTTATACCGGCGGCCGTTTCCGTGGTAACTGGCAGGTGTCGCTGGACGCGCCAGCGACCGGAGAAACTGGCGTTATCGACAAAAGTGGTGGGGCGACAAAAGCGGCCGGCGGTTTAGTCATGGCGTCGTTTAAGGTCGGCACTAAATCCATCTACTTCTGCAACAACGTGCCTTATGCCTATTTGCTGGAATTCGGTCATTCCAAACAGGCACCCGGTGGCATGGTGCGCATCACCGCTGAAGAGTTTCAGCGTTTCTTTACTGAATCAGTGCAGGAGGTGAGACCGTGAGCCAACAAGTCATAACTCAGCTGCTTGAGGCGCGACTGGGTGAGTGGGCAGAAGCGCAGGGTCTGCAGGTAGCTTTCGACAATATCGGGTTCAGTCCTCCCGATGGGATCTATCTTGAATCCCACGTTATGCCAGCGACGACGGCTGCTATCGACCTCAGCCGACAGGCCATGGTGTTTCGCGGGGTCTACCAGATAAACATTATCGCCCCCGCCGGTACCGGAAAATCAGCAGGTGGTCTCATCGCTGAACAACTGATCCAACTGTTCCCTGAAAATCAGGAAATGAGCGACGTCGGCCTGACTTGTTATATCAATAGTGTGCCCAGCGCTTTCGCAGGCATATCTACAGAAACCTCTTACACCATCCCCGTCAGTATGTCTTATCGCGCTGACATCTCGTAAGCGCCGCCTGCTGGCGGTTTAAAATCCCTCTTAATGGAGAATCCCCATGGGCTTTGCATTGCCTAATGGCGCGACTGTATTCGTCGGGTCAAAACTCGCTGCCACTGTGGCAGCTACCGCAGTATCAAACGCAAAGGGCGCTGTGTTCACCGTCGCTACAGGTCACGGTCTGGCTGTGGGCGATCCTGTTCTTATCTCCTCAGGCTGGGGCCTTATCGATAATCTGGTCGCCCGCGTTTCAAGCCAGACAGCGACGTCCGTCACCATCGATGTGCTCAACACCTCAGACACCAATTTCTTTGCGGCAGGCGCCGGTGGCGGCTCTTTACGCAAAGTTACCGAGTGGACTGAGATACCACAAATCACCGAGGTCGCTTCCAGCGGTGGCGATCAGCAGTACGTGCAGATTCAGTTCCTGTCCGATGACCGCCAGCGCAACCTGGCAACCTACAAAGCGGCGAAAACGCAGACCTTCACGCTGGCGCATGATTCAACCCTGCCAATCTATGGCGTGCTGACGGCCGGTGACCGCAGCGGTGACACTTTGCCGCTGCGCATGTACGTACCGAAGGCTAAAGAAATGCGCTACTGGTCAGGCATCCCATCCTTTGACCCACAGCCAACTACTGCGGTGAACGCCGTCGAAACCGTACAGGCAGCCTTTGCCGTGCAGTCCCGCGACATGACGTTCTACAAAGACACCGTGTCAGAGCCTTCCAGCTGATCGATTTTCTAATTTGAGCCCGGCAACGGGCTTTTTCCTTACTCTTTTACCGAGGCCACCATGGCAGCCAAATTCAAATTAAAACCGAACCCAACGTTTAAAGCCGATGTGACTATTCCCGTGCCGGGCGACGAGCCAGGGATTGTGACCTTCACGTTTAAGCATCGCCCGATCAAAGAGCTGGCGGATCTGGAGAAGGTCGAGGGTAAGCACATCTCTCAGTTCCTGCTCGAAATAACAGAAGACTGGGCGTTGCCGGACGAATTTAATCAGCCGAACGTTGAAATCCTGCTGGATAACTATCCACGCGCCGGTGAGGCGATCATGAAAGCGTATTACGCCGAACTGCTGGGTAATCGCGAAAAAAACTAATAGCGGTTGCCTCGGCGTTCTATACGCCTGATCCCACTGCTGAAGAGCTGGCCGGTATGGGGCTGACAGCGGATGACTTCGAACAGGTCATTATCGATGTCTGGCCCGATGTTTGGCCTGCCTTCGACGTCTTTCAGGCGGCCAGCACGCAGTGGCGAGTGGGAATGAGCGGGGCGACCGGTCTGGATTACAACTGCCTGCCCTGGCTGATGCGTACTTACGGTATAGACGACGAAGCAACCGCGCTGCACGACATCCGAACAATGGAAAGAACGGCGCTGAAACTCATGCATAAGGGGGCGTAATGGCCGGTGACATTGCAACAATTTCGCTCCGGGTCAATACGTCCGACGTTGAGCGCGGCAGTAACGAACTGGATAAATTTGCTGACGCAGCCGCCGATGCGGCAAAGAGTGCTGACAATTTTGGCACCAGCGGCAAAGGTGCTGCCAAAGCGTCGGCAGAGGTCGCGCGCGAGGTGGAAGATACTCACCGGCGCGTGCGGGAATTCACTGAGGGTCTCAAGCAGAACGAAGCCAGCACGAAAGGCGCGGCGCAAGCGACAGCCCAGCAGCAGCAGGAGCTGCGCACGCTGCTTACCCAGATCAATCCGGTAACGGGCGCTTTCGAAAAGCTCGACAACATGGAGCAGCAGCTGTCGCGCTTCAATGCCAAAGGGCTGATTGATAGTGATACGTTTCGCGACGCGGCGCGCACTATCCAGCAAACGCGGGAAGAACTCGGGCGCGCAGCTGATGCGCGCACCGAGGAAGGTCGGGCAGCTGCTGCGGCTGCACAGCAGGATAAAGCTGCTGCCGCAGCTAAAGAGTCATTTCTTGCCAAACTGCGCGATCAGAACGCGCTCTATAAAACGTCAGCATCAGAGGCTGCAGAGTATCGTGCGGCCCAGATGGGTATCACTCAGGAGGCCGCACCGCTCATTGCCGCACTGCGTCTGCAGGAGGATGCCACGCGGCGGGATGCCGAGCAGAAGCGGTTATCTGCGCAATCCTCACGCGTCCTCAAGCAGGCGATTGCCGAGCTGGAAGCCGCCGAGCGCTCAGCGGCGCAGGAAGAGCAGCGCGCGGCAAACACCCGGCAAAGCTTCATCAAGTCGCTGAACGACCAGGCGAACGCCGTGGGCAAAACCAGAGCGGAAATTCTTGAGCTCAAAGCCGCTGAATTAGGTGTTACTACGCAGGCCGCGCCTTTTATTGCCAAGCTGAAAGAGCAGGAAACAATCTGGAAGAATGGCGCGATTTCACTGGGGCAGTACCGTCAGGCAATGCGGCAGCTGCCTGCACAACTAACGGACGTTGTCACATCTCTGGCTTCTGGCATGCCTGTTTATATGGTCGCCATTCAGCAGGGCGGCCAGATTAAAGATTCATTCGGTGGTATTGGAGCCGCGGCAAAGGCGTTGTCTACCTTTATTAGCCCGATGAATTTGCTCATTGCGGGTACCGCTGCTGTATTTGGCGGGGCCTATCTTGCTATCTACAAGGCAAAGCAGGTCATTGACGACACAACCGCTAGTGTCTCTAAAACCCTCGGTGTGACCGGTGATGCAGCCACTAAATTGGCGCTCAACATTATCGGAATTGCGGATGCTTCAAACCAGTCTGTCGAGGACACCAGCAAACTTTTTATCACCATCAGTGACGGCGCTGACCAGGCAGTTAACAAAATGCTTTCGGTCGGTATTGGTTATTCAGATGCCAAAAAATACGCTGATGACTATAAGAACAGCGCGGATTTCAGCGGACTGAATTCAATCATTGAAGATCATAAGCTGAAAGTTCTTGGCATAAAAAGTGCCTGGAGCGAAGCCATTGAAGAACAGCGAAACTATTACGCTGGCAGTGGTGGATCGAAGCAAAATGTTGCATTGGGTGGTGCTTATGATCCTGCGGCAGCGCTAATTGATAAGCAAAAGACCTTACTCGGAGATGTCACCGCTGCAACCATTGCCGGGAATCTGGCAACCAAAGAGCGAGTCGACTGGATAAATAAAGAGTATTTAGCCACTGACCGTGTTGCAGGTGCTGAAGCCCGCCTGGCCGAAGCCAGACAGAAAGCAAAACTCATTGCTGATTCTGGTGACAAAGAGGCTATAGCCAATGCGGGTAAACTGATTGTTGCCAGAGAAAAGGAAGTCGAACAGGCCAAAAAGAGCCAGATCCCGAAAACGCCAAAGGAAAAGGCTTTTCAGGATGATGCAGGCACCCGTGAGCTATTGGCAAGTCAGCAGCGTGTCGCAGCACTTAAGGATCAGGTAACAGCAAGCTCGACACTAACCAGTCAGGAACAACAACTCTCGAAGTTCACGCAGCAGATTGCCGACCTTAAAAGTAAAACCATCCTGACCGCCGATCAGAAGTCTCTGCTGGCGCGCTCCGGGGAGATTACTGCCAGCTTGCAACTCGAGGCACAGTTATCCCGTGAGAACGTACAGCGAGAGAAAGCTGTAAAGGCGCTCAAGCAAATGCAGGACTACACCACTTCTATCGTCAGCAAGAACGCCCAGACTCAGGAAAAGTTTGGTCTTACGACGAAACAAGCTGGTCGCGTCGATCAGGAAACGCAACTCGACAACACGTTTCGTAAACAGACAGACGGCATCACTGATCCGGCTGCTCTGTCGAAAATTACTGCTGAATACAATCGGGCGAAAGAAGCGTTACGAGCAGGGTGGGATCAGGAGGATGCCAATCAGGGGACTGGTTGACGGGCATGAATCAGGGGATCACGCAGTTCGGTGAGAACGCCAGCGACGTGTTTACCGCAACTGGTCAGCTGGCGCAAACAACGCTCAGTGATATGTCCTCAATGATGACCACGCTGGCAACGACTGGCAAAGCCAACGTAAAGGATTTTGCGAAGTCATTCCTGACCAGCATTGTTGAAATTATCAATAAATTGCTCATAGCGCAGGCGGTTCAGGCTGCTATGGGCTGGATCAGCAATTCCTTCTCAGCAGGCTCCGCGTCGACGTCAGCGGCTTCAGGTACTGGTGCGATGGGATTAGCCACCAGCTACAGCGGCTACGATTCAGGAGGCTATACCGGAGAAGGCGATAAGCATGCGCCAGCTGGTATCGTCCACCGGGGCGAGTTTGTCATGACTAAAGAGGCAACCAGCCGGATCGGCGTCGATAACCTGTATTCGATGATGCGGGGTTATGCCGACGGCGGTCTGGTCGGTGAAAATGCCCCTATGTATGGTCTGCAATATTCCGGAGCGGGAAGCGTGCTGGTGCAATCTTCTGTTGTCATTCAGGGTAGTGACAACCAGCAGCAACCTGGTGGAAATAACGATGCGTTGATCAAAGCGTATAAGCAAACGGTCGATAAGGCCGTTACAGAAGGGATCCAGAGGGAGTCGCGAAATGGCGGCATAATCTGGAATGCTCAGCAGCGCCGATAGCCCTCAGACGAGGGTTTTTTTATTGCTGGAGACAATATGGCAATCGAAACATTCAGTTGGAAAACGCAGATTCAGGCAGGCATGGAGGGCACGTTTGAACATAACGTTAGAGAGGCACAGTTTGGGGATGGATATAAGCAGGTTTCTGGGAATGGTATCAATCCAGAGACCCAAAGCTGGCCGATAGTTCTTACCGGGCGAAATTCAGACATCCTTTCTGCACTGGCTTTTATCCGCACTCACACCACCAAATCTTTCATATGGACACCGCCATTCGGGGTGTTGGGGTTATATCGCGTGGTGAAAGATTCCATCAAAGCTACGCCGGTTAGCGGCAATTCTGTGACTGTGCAGGCAACTTTCGAGCAGGCTTTTAAACCATGAGCATAAACAGTGATTATCAGAAATTAGAACCGGGCGACACTGTGCGGCTGTTTGAAGTGGATGGCACTGCGTTCGGCACAGGTGATGTGCTCCGGTTTCACAATTACAACCTGGCTTATACCGCAGCTGAAATCGTGGCTGCCGGTGGCGATGAATCGAAACTGCCAGCGAAATCTATCTGGTGGCAGGGTAACGAGTATTCTGCATGGCCGGTTCAGATTGAGGGGATCGAGGCGTCAACGAGCGGAACCAGTGCACAACCAAAACTGACAGTGGCAAACCTCGACGGCTCGATCACTGCGTTGTGCCTGGCGTATGACGACATGCTGCAAGCTGTGGTGACGATTCACGATACGCTGGCGCAGTACCTTGATGCCCGGAACTTCGCGGGTGGCAATATGACCGCTGACGCGACGCAGGAAAAGTTGCAGGTTTTCTACATCGACAGCAAAAGCTTGGAAACCAACATCTCTGTTGAATTCACGCTGAGCAGCCCGATGGATTTGCAGGGGCTGATGATCCCGACGCGCCAGCTCCATTCTCTTTGCACCTGGTGCATACGTGGAAAATACCGGTCAGGTGATGGCTGTGATTATGCCGGTGCCAACTATTTCGATAAGCACGGCAACCCGGTCGATGACCCCTCGCTCGACGTGTGCAACGGCACGCTAAACACCGGCTGCAAACTCCGCTTCGGTGCAAACAACGAATTGCCGTTCGGCGGCTTCCCGGGCACTTCCCTGATTAAGAGCTGATTATGCGTGATAAAACCCAGCAGGCTATTTTCGAGCATGCCCGGCGGTGTTATCCGCACGAATGCTGTGGCGTGGTGGCGCAGAAAAGCCGGGTTGAACGTTATTTCCCCTGTACCAATCTGGCCGTCAATCCAACGGAAGACTTTCACCTTGACCCCGCTGGTTATGCTGACGCTGAGGATTGGGGGACGGTGATTTCCATCGTTCACAGTCATCCGGATGCGACGACACAGCCGAGCGAACTGGATAAAGCACAGTGTGACGCAACAGAATTACCCTGGCATATCGTGAGTTGGCCGGAGGGGGATTTTCGAACTATCCGGCCACGGGGCGAATTGCCATTACTCGAGCGACCGTTTGTACTCGGGCACACCGATTGCTGGGGGCTTGTGATGAGCTATTACCGGCAGACGCACGACATTGAATTGGTTGATTACCGCGTCGATTATCCGTGGTGGGAAGACGAGCACCCGGATAATTTTTACCAGGACTGCTGGTATGAATGCGGGTTCCGCGAATTCAGCGGTCCTGCAATGCCCGGCGATATGGTGATCATGCAGGTTCAGTCCAAAAAGTGGAATCACGCGGGGATTCTGCTCGAAGGAAACATGCTTCTGCACCATATGTACGGCATGCTCAGTAACCGAGTGCCCTACGGCGGGTACTGGCGGGAAAGGACGGTAAAAACTCTGAGGTTTTTGATTCAGGAGAATTAAATTTATAGAAACACATGATATGATTTTGAGAATTAATTATCGGGAATGGTAAATTATGCAACTAAATAATGTTTTTGGTGTTTCAAGAGACCCCGTGGCCAGCTATATAGAAAGAAGCAGCGTTGATAATGCACTGTCTGATGCACTTGAAACTACCAAGCAAATAGTTGTTTATGGTTCATCAAAGCAAGGCAAAACAGCATTGCTGCAACGGCATTTACAAGAAGAAGAACGTGTAACATATCATTGTGGGCCGACAAGCGTAGCAGAGGATATTTATCGTTCTTTCCTCAGAAGTCATGGCATTGAAATAGTAACTGAGAAACAACAACTTCGACCAGAGAAGTTTCTGCATCAATTAAGGGTACTTTTAGTGCAATCCTCCCATTTTTAGCTAAAACTGAGGTAGAGGCCGGTACTGAAGGGAAAAGCGGAAGAGAAAAAGAGGTAACTACCCGGCCAATTGAATTTAACCTATCAGCAGCTCAAGATGTTGGTGAACTGCTACTCAGAGTTTCTGGAGATGATAAATTTTATGTTTTGGAGAATTTTCATTATCTTTCGGATGAAGTTCAAGGCCAGTTAGCCTTTGATTTACGGACTTTTGAGGAGATGGGTATTAGATTCATCATTCTCGGAGTTTGGAGAGAAAAAAATAGGCTCATTCAATTCAATGGTGATTTACAGGATAGAATGGCAGAGGTACCTGTTGAACCCTGGGAAATAGCTGATTTTGAACGCATCGCTAGCACTGGCGAAGCAGCACTTAACATTTTGATTTCGAAAAATATAAAAGATAAAATTTTTTCGGAAGCACACGGCAGTGTTGCGGTGGTTCAAGAGTTATTAAAAAAATCATGCGAAAATGCAGGTTTCAAACAAGTATGTGCTGAACTTGGCGAAATTAACGATGAAGCAGTTTTATCAAAGGCAATAACAGATAAAGTTGCTGAATATGCTTCACGCCATATTCGTAGCTTGGAATCAATTGCTGCTGGTTCACGCAGTCGTCGCCCAAGTGAGGACGCGGTTGCACTGTATTTACAGTATTACATCGTTCACGTTCTTGTTAATAGGTCATATGAAGAACTACGTGATGGAATAGAGCGTAAGACTTTGCAGGAATATATTCGGGCTATACATACCCATCCTGATAATGTAAGAACATCTGATGTTACAGGGACCCTGACCCGACTTCCTATACTTCAAACAAACCTGAAAATTGTACCCCCCCTGCTAGATTATGATCGGGGTACAAGACGGTTAAAAATTGTAGACTCGACATTGTATTTCTTCATAGATAACTGCGATCCAGTGGAAGTGATGGAAGAGATCCCGCACCCCGACTCGATGGCCGGCTCTTGAAACCGACCCGCCCCGGCGGGTTTTTTATTGCCTCGCTTCTGAGCTTTGCTATCCTCAGCTCATCCCTCAGAGGGATGATGATGAAAAAACTACTCATAGCAGTGCTGGCGCTCGGGCTGGCGGGGTGTGCTACAAAGCCATTCGAGGAAATCCGCACTATTTATGATCGGGATATTACGACCGCTAAAGAGAATCTTACACACGTTCGCGTCCACAGAGTGTCACAACTGACAGGTTCTGCATTAGAAGAAAGCTGTCCGTTAGTACTAAAAGTTGATGAAAAAGAAATTGCAGGACTGCAACAAAATCAATATGTCGATATTTACTTACCTCATGGAGATCACACTCTTTCAGTAAGATTTAAATGTGCTCTCACTGAATGGAGAAAATCGACTCAGTTAATAGCTGATGGCAAACCCAAAGAGTTTGAAACCGAAATAGGCGCTGATGGGCAATATCGAATGTGGCAAACCAAATAACTAAAAAGTCGCTTAGGCGGCTTTTTTTATGGGGATTTATTAATGATAGAAACGACTTCAGAAAAGATGGCGACAGTTGAGTTATATGGTGTTCTTGCCAAGACATTCGGCAAAACTCATTGTCGACTCGTCAGAACCAAAGCCGAAGCCATACATGCTCTTTGTAAGACAATTAGCAATTTTGAACGTTTTCTAAATGCCAGTAAGTTGCGCGGCCTTACTTACGCAGTATTTGTTGGCAAAAAAAATATTGGTGTCGACGATTTAGGTTATCCGGTGAATCAGGAGGTTATCAAAATAGTCCCTGTGGTTATCGGTAGTAAGCGCGCGGGTATGCTTCAAACTATCGTTGGTGCCGTACTGGTTGTTGTCGGTGCAATAGGCACGTTTACTCCGTTTGGACAGGCATTCGGTGGTGCGGCGTGGGGCCCCGCGATGATGAAAATCGGTGCTGCAATGGCCCTTGGAGGTGTCATTCAGATGATCTCCCCACAAACCGCCGGGCTAGCCAGCAAACAGGATGCCGATAACCAGGCATCCTATGCCTTCGGCGGCGTTACGAATACGGCCGCACAGGGGTATCCAGTACCCATTCTATACGGCAAGCGCCGGATCGGTGGCGCGATTATTTCCGCCGGGATTTATGTCGAAGACCAACAATAGCTATTTTTTCATTATTTACTCAAGAACGAACTGAGTGAATTGCTTAGCAAAATCTACAAGGCCAAAGCCATTTAACTCCAGAATAATATTTTCTCGTTGGTCTAATGGCATTTTGGCAATAAGCAGGCCAATAACCATCTTTAACTGCACCACTTCTTTTTCTACATCTTTTAGATCTTCGAATTTACAGTTGAGATGAATGTTTCTATTAACAAGCGGCATTT
Organism: Rahnella sp. PCH160; assembly: GCF_047784855.1. NCBI lineage: Bacteria > Pseudomonadati > Pseudomonadota > Gammaproteobacteria > Enterobacterales > Yersiniaceae > Rahnella > Rahnella sp. PCH160. Next base: position 3,863,593 of record NZ_JBLOGT010000001.1, on the reverse strand, counting down.
TATCCTCACTAAGTATTTTCTGGTCAGTACGTTGGGCACGCGCTGAGCATGTGATTTCTCAAACATAACATAGCCTCATCAGCAAATTCGCAACATCCTGATATTCGATCAGTCCTTCAACTCCAGCCGCCTCAGTGCGGCTTTTTTTATGGGCGCAATATGGCAACAGCTACCAAAATAAAAGGCAGCAAAGGCGGCAGTTCTTCATCCCGCACGCCTGTAGAACAACCAGATGACCTTCAGTCTATCGCAAAAGCGAAACTTCTTATTGCTCTGGGGGAGGGGGAATTCGGCGGTGGCCTGACAGGCCAATCCATTTTTCTGGACGGAACGCCGCTTCTGAATAGTGACGGGTCGAGCAATTTCAGCGGGGTGGCGTGGGAGTTTCGCGCTGGAACGCAGGCACAATCCTACATTCAGGGATTGCCCGGCACTGAAAACGAAATAAGCGTCGGCACTGAGGTCAAAAGTGCCGTCGCCTGGACGCATACTTTCACCAATACCCAACTTTCAGCCATTCGCCTACGCCTGAAATGGCCGTCACTCTTCAAACAAGAGGACGACGGGGATCTGGTTGGGTACTCGATCAATTACACCATTGAAATGCAAACAGACGGCGGCGCGTTTCAGACTGTCGTAAATACGGCGGTTACCGGTAAAACCACATCGGGATATGAGCGCAGCCATCGTATTGATTTGCCGCAGGCTGTGTCAACGTGGACGATCCGCCTGCGCAAAATTACCACTGATGCCAACAGCGCCAAAATTGGCGACGCAATGACAATCCAGAGTTACACGGAAGTCATTGACGCAAAATTGCGGTATCCGAACACCGCGCTGCTGTACATCGAATTTGATTCCAGCCAGTTCAACGGTTCTATCCCGCAGATCTCATGCGAACCGCAGGGACGCGTCATTCGTGTGCCTGATAACTACGACCCGATAACGCGCACGTACAGCGGAACATGGACCGGCGCTTTTAAATGGGCATGGTCAGATAACCCCGCATGGATTTTCTATGATGTTGTGGTGACGGAACGCTTTGGTCTGGGTAACCGACTTACCGCGGCTAACATCGATAAATGGGAGCTGTATCAGGTCGCGCAATATTGCGATCAGATGGTTCCTGACGGCAAGGGCGGCAGCGGCACAGAACCACGTTATGTTTGCAATGTATACGTGCAAAGCCGGAATGATGCCTATACGGTTCTGCGGGATTTCGCGGCCATCTTTCGTGGCATGACATACTGGGGCGGCAATCAGATTGTTGCCCTGGCGGACATGCCGCGCGATATCGATTACAGCTACACCCGTGCGAACGTCATCGATGGTCAGTTCAGTTACTCGAGCAGCACCACCAAAACCCGATACACGACGGCTCTGGTGTCATGGTCAGATCCGGACAATGCCTACGCTGACGCGATGGAACCCGTCTTTGAACAGGACCTGGTCACGCGCTACGGCTTCAACCAGTTAGAGCTGACGGCAATCGGCTGCACCCGTCAGTCAGAGGCGAACAGGAAAGGGCGCTGGGGCATCCTGACCAATAACAAAGACCGCGTGATTACCTTCTCGGTCGGTCTGGATGGCATGATCCCGCAGCCGGGTTACATCATTGCTGTTGCTGACGAAATGCTGTCAGGAAAAGTAATGGGTGGCCGCATAAGCTCAGTTAACGGCAGGGCCATTACGCTGGACCGCGTGCCGGATGCTGTCGCCGGTGGCCGGCTGATTTTAAACCTTCCTTCTGGCGCGGCACAGACACGCACGATCCAGTCAGTCTCCGGGAAGGTCGTCACTGTGACCACCGCCTACAGTGAAACACCGGAATCTGAAAGCGTATGGGTTGTTGAGTCTGACGAGCTGTATGCGCAGCAATACCGCGTGCTCAGCGTCGCTGACAACAATGACAACACGTTCACCATTTCCGCGGCCTATCACGACCCGGATAAATATGCGCGCATTGATACCGGCGCGATTATCGACGAACGTCCGATCAGTGTTATCCCGCCGGGCAGCCAGGCTGCACCTGCGAACATCATGATCAGCAACACCTCAAGCATCATTCAGGGGCTGTCAGTTGCAACAATGCATGCCGCATGGGACCAAACAACCGGCGCGATTGCATATGATGCTCAGTGGCGTAAAGACGATGGCAACTGGATTTCTGTAGGACGCTCATCAACAAACTCTTTCGATATAGCCGGAATTTATGCCGGTAACTATCTGGTTCGGGTCCGTGCCATAAACGCCGCTGAAATCTCTTCAGGATGGGGGTATTCGGTTTTAACGCCCGTAACCGGTAAAGTCGGAGTGCCGCCGGTTCCTGTCGGGTTTGCGGCCACGTCGATTGTCTTTGGCATCACCCTAAACTGGGGATTCCCAGAGGGGCTGGGGATACTCAGCAGACCGAAATCCAGTACAGCCTCACCGCAGACTTTGCAGATCCGCAATTACTCACCGATGCGCCGTATCCGCTGAGAACTTACACCATGCCCGGCCTTGCGGCAGGTCGCGAGTTTTGGTTCCGGGCGAGGCTTATAGACAAAATCGGCCAACAGGGGGATGGACTGACGTTATCCGCGGGGTATCCAGTTCTGATGCCAGCGATATTCTTGACTACATCGGCGATCAGTTTCTGTCGACTGAGGCTGGCCAGCAGCTCACATCGCGGGTGGACTCAGTAGAAGAAACCGTTGGTGAGCTGAATGACTCAGTGGCTGCTGCTGAGCAGTCTATTGCGGACACCAACGATCATATCAATCAGGTAAATACTGACCTGCAAGGAAAGGTCGATGCCATAACCGGCGGCAGTACTTCTTCAATCGCTCAGGTTGTATCACAGGTCACCATCCTTCAGCAGAACGATGTTAACCAGGCCCAGCAGATCACCGCGGTAACCGCCACGACAAACGGTAACAAAACGGCTATAGCCACAGAAACCACTGCCCGCACAACGGCGGATACGGCTCTGGGCACGCGTATCGATCTGACGAATGCACAGGTTGGGGAAAATAAAACCGCCATCACGACGGAAACTACAGCCCGTGCAACGGCGGATACCGCGCTGGGTACGCGCATTGATAATCTGACTACGACCGTCGGGAACAATACGACCGCCATAACCCGTGAAACGACAGCGCGCACAACAGCAGATACGGCACTGGGCTCCCGTATCGATAACCTGACGACAACGGTCGGCAATAACACGACGGCCATCACGTCTGAAGCAACAGCGCGCGCGACAGCGGATACAGCACTGGGGACAAGGATAGACAGCGTTAAAGCAACAACCGACGGGAACACGGCGTCGATTGGGTCATTGCAAACGGCGCAGACGACCACGGAAGAGGCCATCGCCAGCCTCACTAACGTGACGGAGGCCAACTTTGATAACAGTGCTTTAGCCTCGATTGAAAACAGTATTTCGAACGACGCGGATGCGCAGGCTCAAAGAAAAACCTCCGGTGACATCAGGCTGTCGGTCATCGTGGCCAACGCGAGAATTACGGCTACTGAGGTGACGCGGGCTAATGACCAGGAGGCGTTTGCCCAGTACCAGCAAACCGTGTCTGCCTCGATTCAGGATCTAAATAAATCCAATTCTGAGCTATCCGCCACGGTGCAGACCACGGCTTCAGCAGTGGTCGATCTCAACGGCAAAGCCTCGGCTCAGTGGGGCATTAAGTTAGGGATAAACAGCAACGGCCAGTATTACGCCGCCGGTATGGGGATCGGTCTGGAGAACACACCGGCTGGCATGCAGTCGACGGTCGCCTTCCTCGCGAATAACTTCGTGGTGATGTCGGACGTGAACGGCACGCCGAAGGCGTTCTTCGCCATTCGAAATGGTCAGACGTTTATGGATGAAGGTTTTATCGCTGCCGCCTCGATTGGTAGAGGAAAGATAACAGACACCCTTCAATCAGATAACTACGTGCAAGGTCAGTCAGGTCTGCTTATCAACTTCAAGACAGGGCAGATTGAAAACTATGGAACATCAGGAAATGGGGCTAAAAAGTCAACAAACGTAACTGACAGTGTTAGAGATGAAAATGGGGTGCTTCGTGCTCAGTTCGGTTTAATCACAGGGGTATTCTGATGGCTAACTAGGGGATTCAGACGTGGGATGCAAGCGGGAACCTGAACAACACCGGTATTGTACCGGTGCTTGTTGTGGCAACCGTCTATTTAAGTGCGGGACAAGTTTCCGGCACTTATTCATATTCAGTACCAGCAGGATTCCAAGTCACGGCAATTCAGTCACCGATCACAGGGGATGCCTACTCAGGCTCACGTCGGAAAATAACAGGTTCCGGCGGCACTATAACCATCAGCGACGGAGCCGGGGATTATTCTGCGGGAACATACACAGCTGACGAGTGTTGGCTGGTCATTTATTTGGTGAAAGTATAATGGCAACGTGGGGCGCATTATTCACTGATCAGTACGGAAACCCCTGGATTACGCCAGATACCACACCGATGTGCCTGGTACAGAAAATTGTTTTAACACCTTCAACGGGGGGAACATACAATTTACCGGTCAATTCATCCTCACCGTTTATTATCGCTTGCCATGCGACTGTAAATAACGTCATTTTTTATATAAACAAATTGGGCTCAACTTATACGTTGAGTTACCAGGTGGCGGGAACTGGCGGAAGTCCTGGAACCGTGACAATTTATATTTTCGGATATGTCATCCCTCAGCCGTTACCGAAATGGGGGGTGGCAATTTGGAACGCCGCAGGGCAATGCATATTGACGAACGAAACGAAAGTGATGAATCCACCAGTGGGGTACGGGACTATTGGCTCCACAACTGATATTGGTTATCTCGTTGATAAGACTGCTTCTGGTAAATGGGCAGTTCTGCCGAGAGTGATGGGCATTGTGACCGGCGTCTATTCAGGCTCTCAGGCTCGCCCGTATTCGTCACCCATTGACACGCTCGCTTATTATGATGGCAACTCAACGCGGTTGTCTGCTGGTACCCGCGTTGCGCCTAGCGGCTCAATCATAAACGTGGGGTACGCAAATTCACGTGACCAGATATTCGCAATTGACGTTTCTCGTTATTAATCAATCAGTAAAATGAACGATCGTTTAAAACGATCAATATTAAATAATTGATCTGTATAACCAATTATCCGTAAGCAATTTTCATTGTTAATGTCCACGCATCTACGTTAACAGGGACATAAACATGAGAAATATTTTGATGGTTCTTGCCATTGTGCTGTTGGCTTCCGGCTGTGCCGGTGTGCTTGAAAAGCAGGCACCCGTCTGTTCTGGCACCGCGCTGATCGCAGGGCAGGAAACCACTGTACAGATTTATGGCGTGCGCAAGGTTGCAAGCCAAACCCAGTACAAAGCGGGGGACCCTTTTGGCTGGCGCTGGGTAAACAAGACGAATTTCAGCCGAACAACGTGCGATAAATAGCTTCCCTACATTCAAATTAAACCCGCCGAGTGCGGGTTTTTTATTATCTGGAGTAAAGAAAATATGGCTTGGTACAACACCGGCACGGTCGCAGTTGCGGCAACTAAAGTAACAGGCACAGGCACAAATTTTCTCGATTCGAAATTTGGCATCGGTGCAGGCCAGGCATTCCTGTTACCGGGATCCGGCACAGTTAAAATATACGAGATTGCGAGCGTAGAAGATGCAACGCACCTGACCCTCAAAACGACAGCCGGTACTGTGGCCGCCGGCGCTGCCTATGCAGTAATGAGTTTCTATACTGATTCGGTACCTGACTTTGCCAAGCGCCTGGCTGCGCAGCTCAGTTATTACCAGTCTCAGATGGACGGCTGGCAGACCATTATGACAGGCACCGGGACGGTGACGGTAGCTGCGCCTGACGGAACGGTCGTCAACATCAGCAGCTTTGCGAAACTAACGTCTGACATATCGAGAGCGTATCTTGATGGCGGAAATCTGGGCACGACAATTTTCCCCAACAATCTGGGGAACACCGCCGATTTCAACATCTACTATCAGACGGCAAACGCTAATGCGGTGATCGCCAACGGATACCCGATCGCCAAAGCCGGGACGCTTTACGTCACCAAGTCGGCCTACGGCTGCCAGCAAATGTACATCACATTCCAGGGGGAGGTTTTCGTTCGCGGTCTCACGGCAACATTCAACCCGGCAGCACCGAACTGGTCAGACTGGTGGCCTATTTTTACGGGCAAAAGTACCATTCCCGTCGCTAATGGTGGCACAGGGGCAACCACTGCTGTGGCAGCTCGCACTGCGTTGGGGGCAGCAGCGACTGGCGCAAACACCTTTTCTGGTACACAAACAATGCCAGCAATAGAGATATCTGGAGTAACGAATCCCTTTATTGATTTCCATTATTCTAATGACGCAAGTGACTACACTTCCCGAATAATCATGAACGACGCTAACGCACTTACAGTAATGGGCAAGCCCCTCGATGGCGCTAATAGCTTCCGATGCCGCAGGGGGATCGGGGGCGTGACTTTAAACACAAACCCATTCAATTTTTACTGGAACGACGCCAATCTCGAAGCCTGGATACAGACGACTCAAGTCGGAAACGTCACGCTGGCCGCCGTATCTGATAAGGCTTTAAAAAGTGATATCGCTTATATGGACGAAAATCCTGATATGAGCGGTGTGGCATTAGCAGAGGTTCTGCAATGGAGAACGGCGACATTCAAATATAAAGCGCGTGGGGTGCTGGAGGAATCTGATACTCAGCTTGGCTTTATTGCGAACGATTTAGTTCTGGTTTCGCCAGAATGCGTTAAAGGGGAGGGTCTGAAGGATGGATGGGATGAAAACAATCCGGAAGATGCCTACTACCTTAATGAGATCGCGTTGATTGCGAAACTGACCGACGCTTTGCAAACTCAACAAGAGCAAATTGAAGCGCTACAGCGTGATGTAATGATCCTGACGCAACCACAAGAACAGACATCATAACTTTCTTCCCTTGCCGATCAGCGTCCTAAGGTTTTTCTCGTCTTTCGATCTTCACATGCATAAAACTTCATGATTATACTGTATGTATGTACAGTTAATTGGGTGGCTAACATGCCAAGAAGATATGAAATTGATGATGCTTTCAAGCAGGCCATCAAAATAAACGCGAAAGGGCGGCGGACCATCACTACTGAGGATTTTGTGGCGGAACTGGCGAAAAGAAACTGGCATTGGGGATTGCGTGAAGCGAACCACTGGATCGAAATCTACGTGAATACTTTTCACGACGTATCGACTGTAGAAGGTGATGCCAGGACTTTCGCGCTCTTCAACCCAAACGGAGGTCGTTAACAATGGTGTTTCCATCACCGGCAGGGGATTACGTTGAAAAATCGGTAACGCCGAATGAAGCCTGTAAGTGGTTTAGCCGGCCAGGTCAGTTTCTTATGCGCGCTGGTGATGCAAGCTGGCGGGCTGGCATCAAGAAAGATGTGATTCTTGTTATCGATACAGCACGCAAGCCACTGGAAGGCAGCATTGTGATCGCAACAATCTGCGGCGAATTCTGCATGAAGCGCATGCGCTTTTATCCGACGCTGGCGTTGCAATCTCTGGATCAGCCGGACGTGGCGATGCTGATAGAAAGTGGAGATCTTGAAGGTGAAGAGACAATGATTTTTGGTGTTGTCACTTTCATCATCAATGACGCAACGACGGATGAATTTGATGACATTCCGTGCATTTAAAAGTGCCTGTAGGTAGTGTGCTAATCTTTGGGAAAACTACCTGAGGTTAATATGCAATCAGAAGAAGAAAATCAATTAGTCAGAAGAGAAATTGGCGAAGCAGTATTGGCTGTGCTCGGGCAGGGTAAGATCGTGAGTGTCGAGAACATTATTACTTATCTCGAAAGGCAGCATCAAGAAGTTACCCATCTTCAATACAAGAACAGATATCTGCATGCGTTAGATTTACTCATAAAGAATTCGTAAAAAAAGCCCGTGTTAACGACGGGCGAAGTATCAAAGGTATCAACATTACTTAGTGCTGGAGGGTAGTCAGACCATCCTCTAAAAAGAGTAGCCGAAGCTCAAATATTCACCATGCATCAGGCGAAAAAAAACCCGCGACAGGCGGGCAATAACATCAGTTTAACATTTGAACTTGATTAGGTAGAACGAAGCTAAATATATCGTAATAGTTATCATTCAATCAATAGGATAACCCCCCATAAATGGCCGTGTTCGCTCAATGGGGTGTGTTCGCCGTAAAAAAGCCCTCGCGAACGAAGGCCAGTGCATCATCACTAAAATTTAGCATCGGAACAGGAGTTTTACTCCTTATTAAACAATGGCTCATAAAATATATTTGGCTTAAGTAATTTTTTTCCGTAATCAAATAAGCCCGTTGTATCGGCGAGGTTACGTAAGGTTAGGAATAACTCATCGTCTTGCCCACTCTTTTGTGTCATCTGTTCATAGTTATGATGAAAATCGGATGAAGTTTAGGTGTTGTATAAAATTCGAACAAAAACTCCTGTTAACATAACAATACTTTTTTTGGTTAGCCGGGGTTGCTATGCAAGGTGTTGATTTAGCCTTTAAAGAGGCATGCAGGATGATTGGCGAATGCTATCTTATGCTTGCAGAAGGGGATGAGGGCGTAAGTCGATGCCGAGTTACAGCATGGCTTGAGCGAGTCCAGGAAGAGGCCATAGATGAAACCGGCGAACCAAATGTTTCGCTTCAAACGGCTATAGAACGTCTAAAAGGCTGGTAAATTTCAGTTGAAAAAAAACCGGCTTGCGACCGGCCTGCATTTGCAAAGACATCATTACTGATTGGCGCCAGATTTTTAGTGTTGTCTTGAGACTATCCCTATCTGACGAGATAGCTACGAAAATTTAACTGATTTATGTCTTTGGATGCATCCTCTTTGAAGATGATCGTGGCATTACACAAAAAGCCGGCTCGCTGGCCGGGCTGCATTTGCAAAGTACATAGGAACACGTTAGTGCAAAATAACTTAACGCTAACATTAGGGTAGGCCACTAAGGTCAGATTGATACCTAAAACAGGATTAAGTTTGAGTTATGCGTGACTAAACGGTGAATTAAAAAAAAGAGCCCGCTGTCTAGGCGGGCTTTCGTAAGGGTAGAATGCTATTTGTCTTGGCAGACCTGCTAATCTCTTGTCAGCTGAAGTAATAATAGTTTGAAGAGTGCCGATTGCCAGATAACGAGCACAAAAAACCGTCTCGGTGGCCTGGTTATCGTAAATAGGCTTTATATAGCATGATGTCGGAAAGAAATTATTCTGTTAAAAAGTGAAATTATTTAACAATGAAAGTCCACATCTCTTTGACATCTACCGACTCAGACCATCTAATCAGCCCCCAACATATCCTACAGCTATGATAAGGGCTGCTATGCAAGAAACCCTACTGGCACGGATTATCTGATCACGGTCTTTCCTATAGATAGCAACAACGAGTGTAGGTAATGACCAAATGATTAGAACTAATCCAATTATTAAGTAAACAGACATTCACCCTCCATTTGTCGCTCACCCACCAGGCATCGCAGCCCCGCTAGCAAAAAACCACACCATGAATCCAACCGCACCGATTAGCACGATAATGGGGGGAATAAATTTCAGATTCATCAAGATATCTCAGTTAAGTTTTGCTGGTCATAGACTCGGATAGGTGCCATCCATAACCCATGCAAGAACGATAATAATGACAATTATGCACAGCAATGAAGGGATCATTAGGTACTTCATCATATGCACCTTGTATAGCATCGGAGCGAAGAACGTTCCGGTTTTAAAATAATTATGGAGTTCATCATAGACTGAATGGATAACAGCGCAAATACTGGGGATATATCGAGTAAAGCCAGGGGCGATAAAACTGATAACTGCTTTATTTAATGCAACAAAAGTGGGCTTTGATTACATTTCATGCACAAGATTTTTCAACAGGCGAAAAAAACCACAGCTGGGGGGATTTGAACCCCCAAATGGTCCCAGTTATGACACACGGATAAGCATTAACAGTTCTAAAAAACCTTTCCCCAAAACTAATTTTAAATATATGAAGTTTAAGGGATTTATTTAGTCTTCAAAACATTAGAATTACTCTTAAAAATCCCGATTATCTATATGATTTTAATAAGTTATATGGGTAATTCTCTGTGCTGCCGTACAGGCAGCTTAGAAATTCATTTGCTGCTTCAGTAATTTCAGATTCCTGTGCGCCGCCGCGCAGGCAGCTTAGAAACCGCATCATAACTGACTGAGACTAGTGATATTGTCCAATGCCCTCCAGCCATCGCTTGTTCACCCCACCAAATCCCTTTCACTAAATTCTTTCCGCCAGCGTGTCGGTGTGGTGTTAAGCCGTTGCCGGAAGTGGTGGCGCAGCGTTTCGGGGGAGCCGAAACCGGCTTGTTCTGCGACGCGGTCAACGCTCATCTTCCCGCTTTCAAGCAATGCGCAGGCTTTTTCCAGCCGGACGGTCAGCATCCATTCGCCCGGCGTGGTGCCGGTTGCATCATGAAAACGGCGCAAAAATGTCCGGCGGCTCATTCCGACCTGAACGGCAAGTTGCTCAATAACCATCGGCGTATTGAGATGGCTTCGTAAATCATCGAGCAGCGGCGCGAGCGTTTTTGCCTGCCGCAGCGGCACCGGTTGCTGAATTAGTTGCGCCTGATTTCCTTCACGCATCGGCGGTGTCACCATCCGGCGGGCGGTGCGGTTGGCGACTTCTATCCCGTAATCACGACGGATCAGATGCAGACATAAATCGACACCTGCCGCGCCGCCCGCTGACGTGATAATGCTGCCTTCATCGACGTAAATCATGCCGTGCTCGACCTGCACTTTGGGGAATTTCTGCGCCAGAATATCGGTGCTGTTCCAGTGCGCGGTGGCGCGTTTTCCGTCGAGCAAACCGGCAGCGCCAAGCACAAAACTGCCTGCGCAAATCGACACAATTCGCGTGCCGTTGCTGTGTGCTTTTTGCAATGCGGCGATAAGCCGGGCAGACGCCGGTTCATGGACGCTGCGCCAGCCGGGGATCACAATCGTGCCCGCGCCTTCGAGCAGTTCCAGCCCGCCATCCACCACTAAACGGACGCCGCCCTGCGCGCCAAATGTGCCTTCCTCAACTGAGGCCACGGACAACTCGTACAGCGGTTCGCCGGTCAGCTCATCGGCACGGCCAAACGCCTCGACCGCAATGCCAAATTCAAACGTACATAAACACTCGTAAGCCAGCAAAACCAGCCGCCGGTTTTGCGGTGCAGAAACGCGGGTTGCTTCGATTTTTTGCATAACAGGTCACCGTCAGTTTGGCATGATCTTGACGATACATGGCATCCCTGCTGATTTCCACTGCGCCGCCAATCTTCCATGCTGAACGCCTCTCAACGTTTGCAGGATTTACGCATGAAAAACACATTGGCACTGATGGCTGTGTGCCTCGCAGCCCTGATGTCAGGGCTGGAAATCTCCAGCGTACCGGTGATATCGCCGGTTCTTGAAGCACAACTGCACGCCAGTTTCCGCGAGCTTCAGTGGATCATGAACGCGTACACGCTGGCTTGTACAACCGTGCTGATGGCGACCGGCACGCTGGCCGACCGTTTTGGACGTAAACGCGTTTTCATCATCAGCATTGCCGCGTTCGGGCTGACGTCGCTGATGTGCGGATTATCCGGCAGCGCAGCGTGGCTGATTGCCGGACGTTTCCTTCAGGGGCTGAGCGGCGGTGCGATGCTGACGTGTCTCATCGCTATCCTTTCGACGCAATTTCCGCAGGGTAAAGCGCGCAGTCAGGCGTTCGCCGCGTGGGGAATTACCTTCGGTTTCGGGCTGGGTTTCGGGCCGATTATCGGCGCGCTTCTGGTGGCGTGGCTAAGCTGGCAGTGGGTATTTCTGGTGCACTGTTTTATCGCGGTGATCACGTTGATTCTGGCGCTGAATAATGTGGTGGAATCCCGCGACGGGCAGGTCAAAAAACTCGATCTCGTTGGTTTGCTGACGCTGTCGGTGACCGTCATGGGCGCAACGTACCTGATTACGCAGGGCAGCAGCCTGGGCTGGGGAAGCACGCTGGCGCGCAGCATTATTGCGGTAACGGCGCTGAGTGCGGCGCTGTTTGTCTGGACGGAGAAACGCCACCCGCACCCGATGTTTGATTTTTCGGTGTTCCGCATCCGGCCGTTTTCCGGCGCGCTGATGGGTTCAGTGGGCATGAACTTCAGCTTCTGGCCGCTGATGATTTATCTGCCGGTTTACTACCAGATCGGGCTGGGTTACAGCAGTGTGGCGACAGGACTGGCGCTTCTTGCGTACACATTACCGACTTTGCTGATGCCGCCGCTGGGCGAAAAACTGACCGCCCGGTTTGGCGCGGCGCGCCTGATCCCGCTGGGTTTATTCACTATCGGCGCTGGGTTTATGCTGATGAATCTCGCTGTCGTCACCCACACCAGCCTGCTGCCAGGCGCACTGATTGCCGGTGCCGCGCTGGGTCTGACCAATACGCCGGTGACCAACACGACAACCGGTTCCGTCCCCGGCGACCGCGCAGGAATGGCGTCGGGCATTGATATCAGCGCGCGGCTTATCACGCTGGCAATCAACATCGCACTGATGGGGAGCCTGCTTGTCGCGGGCATCGCCACCAGCCTGAAAGCATTGCTTCCCGCCACAGAGAATTTACCGGCAATCGCCGAACGCATCGCCGGTGGCACAGATGTTTCGCTTGCTGGCGGCATAGCAGCGCAGGCACTGACAGAAGGTTTTTCCGGCGTCCTGCTGTACGGCGCAACCGGCGTCTGGGTACTGGCGCTGGCAAGCTATTTACTGTTTAACGTGAGGAGGCGGCGTAAAACCGTATCTTGCGAGCCGTACTGACTTTTAAAATCAGCGCTGCATTTCTTGCAGCGCGCTTTGCGTAGTGCCTTCCATTTGCTTGAAAAATAATCATTTAACCGATGCATCTTTTAGTCAGATAGGGTGTTATCCGCCCGTAATTCGGGGCCTCACGGATATCAGCGTGGTGCAAAATGAGAGTTTGATTAAGTACGACAACTGGCGTACATTGAGGCCACATGAGTTTCAGAGAGATCAAAGGGAAAGTGATCGAGTGTTTAAAGAATGGAAATATTGAATTTGAGGCAAGGCGTGAAATTCATCTCAAGAATTTGTTAAGTACGGGTGATATCTCGCCCTTTGAGGTGGCGGCGTTAATCGGCAGGGCATCCGGGGATAACCATCAGGTTCGTCCCTATCATTTCGACAGCAGCATTGATGTCCACATTATCACCGTCATGAGTGCCGGAGTTCACTGGTACATCAAATGGTATTTCACAGACCCAACCAGCGTTTTTATCAGCGTTCATCATTAAGGAAAATTATGATTATTTATAAAGTCGGGGATGAGAAAAAGGCCGTGTGCGGCGTTTGTGAGGCGTTACGCATGGTGAGCTATCAGTTGCGTGATGTGCCGTTTGATGACGGCAGCGGGATCGTCAAAAATATCATCGCGGGCGTGTGTAAAACCTGCGGCAACGTTGCGGTGATCCCTTTTCAGTCCGTGCCTGCCATTAAAAAACAGCTTCAGGGGCAACGCAAAGCGGTGGAAAGCCGTGTGCCTGCGCACATGATTGACCTGTTAAATCTGGCGAGCGCAGAGTTAGGTGCAACGCCTGACTTTGTGCCTTTGCTGCTGAAATATTATATTCATCAGCTAGCCTCAAACCCTGAGGCTGCTGTGCGTCTGGTGACGTTGCTGACATCAGAACTGGCGACCGGTCTGGCCAATAAACGTCTTTCGCTGAAGGGGCGTGAAATTGGTAATGATATTGAAAAACTTAAAGGCCTTTCCCAAATCGACAACACCACCGAATTACTGAAAGGCGTGGTGCTGATGATTCACAACGATCTTCTGGTCGAGCCTGATGCGCAGCGTATTGCACTTTTAAAGAGTTTTGTCGCCACGGTTGCCTGATTCCATTACCCCCGCAAAAAATCTGACCCCGATCACATAAAGTTCCCTCCCTTTCTGCCGATAACCATTCCAGATATTTCCCATTTAAAAAGGAACAACATGTTCAACCGTATGAAAGTGGTCACGGGTATCGTGATCTTACTGGTGGTCTTCGGTGCTTTACAGTTGGTATCCGGCGGCCTGTTCTTTAAATCCTTAAAGGCAGACAAAGACAATTTCACCACTTCGCAGCAGATCCGTTTACAACAGGCAGAATTCAACGCCAGCTGGATTTACCTGCTGCAAACCCGCAACACGCTTAACCGTGCGGGTGTCCGTTTCATGCTTGACGCTAACCAGATGGGCAGCGGTGCGACGGTAAAAGAACTGATTGATACCGCGACGAAAGATCTGCAAATCGCCGATCAACATTTTGCCAACTATCAAAAAATTCCTGCGGATGCCAGCCAGAACCCGCAATACGCGGCAGACGCTAAAAAACAATATCAGATTCTGCATGATGCGCTTTCTGAACTGACCGAACTGATTGGTCTGGGCCGCATCAATGATTTCTTCGAACAACCGACGCAGCAGTATCAGGATAACTTCGAAAAAGCCTTCGTCACGTATATCGATCAGAACGATCGTCTGTACAACGACGCCGTACAAATCAGCGAAAACTCCTTCACCCACGCCATGTGGATGCTGGGCGGCGTGCTGGTCGTGCTGGTTATTTTCATGGTTCTGGCCTGGTTCGGCGTGCAGCGAATTCTGGTCCATCCGCTGAAAAATATCGTCATTACCATCCGCAAAATTGCAACCGGTGACCTGACGCACGAAATAGTCGTGAAAAGCCGTAATGAAATCGGCCAGCTTGCCGATAGTCTCAAGTACATGCAGGACGAACTGATTCGAACCGTATCCGGCGTGCGTCACGGTGCAGATGCTATTTACAGCGGGGCGAGTGAAATCTCTGCGGGTAACAGCGATTTGTCTTCGCGTACTGAGCAGCAGGCGTCCGCGCTGGAAGAAACCGCAGCCAGCATGGAACAGCTGACCGCGACGGTGAAACAGAACGCCGAAAACGCCCGTCAGGCCAGCCAGCTGGCACTGAGCGCGTCGGAAACCGCACAGAAGGGCGGGAAAGTGGTGGCAAACGTGGTCGATACCATGAATGACATCGCCAGCAGCTCGAAGAAAATCACCGACATTACCGGTGTGATCGACGGCATTGCGTTCCAGACCAACATTCTGGCACTGAACGCCGCAGTAGAAGCCGCCCGTGCAGGCGAACAGGGTCGCGGTTTTGCGGTGGTGGCGGGTGAAGTTCGTACGCTGGCACAGCGCAGCGCGCAGGCAGCAAAAGAAATTAAAGGGCTGATTGATGATTCTGTCAGCCGTATTAATACCGGTTCAGTACTGGCAGAAAGTGCCGGTGAAACCATGCACGACATGGTGAATGCCGTGACGCGTGTGACCGACATTATGGGCGAAATCACCTCGGCTTCTGATGAACAGAGCCGCGGGATTGAGCAGGTTGCACAAGCCATTACTGAAATGGATCGGGTGACGCAGCAGAACGCCTCACTGGTTGAAGAATCCGCGTCCGCTTCGGCGGCCCTGGAAGAGCAGGCGAGCCTGCTGACGCAATCTGTGGCGGTGTTTACGCTGAGTCAGACCGCAAATAACAGCGTGCGCCAGAAGCCGGGCACTTCGGCAAGACTGCCTTTGTTGACTCCGAACCTTTCAGGTTCTAAAGCCGGTTCAGGTGGAGCGCAAAGTACAGATTTAGCCGAAAACTGGGAAACTTTCTGAGTCACGTACATCGCATAATTATATAAGAAAGAGGGTGACGGTCAGGGCTGTCACCCAACGAGGTTATCCATGTTTAAGCACATCCGTGTGTCCACCTGCATGTTTTTGTTGTTGTTAGTGTTTTTCGTTATGCAACTGGTCAGTAGCGGCTTATCGCTGCAAGCTGCTCACACGGATAAATTGAATTTTGAGCAGATATCCAGCACCGCTGAACAGCGTGATGCGTTAAGCCAGACCTGGTCATATTTGCTGCAAACCCGTAACACCCTGAACCGCGCGGCGACGCGTCTGGCGCTGAAACAGCCTCAGGAAACCGTCACGCAACTGATGGGCGATGCGAAAACCAGCCTGAAAAGTGCTGAAGATGCCTATGCCGTTTTCCTGGCGCTGCCGCGCAGAACCGAAAAAGCCGTTGAACTGACCACCGTCAATAAGGCGGGTTATGAAGCGCTGCACGGAATGTTGCAGGTTCTGATTGAGTCGTTATCGCGCGGCGACATGGATGCCTTCCTCGCCAGCCCGACCCAGAAGTATCAGGATCTGTTCCAGAAAGAAGTGAGTAATTACAACGCTTACATCGGAGGCCGCTTCCAGCAAGCCAAAGAGCAAACCACCGACTCTTATCAGAGCGTGATGATCAATACGACTATCGTGACCGTGCTGCTGCTGGTTCTGACGGCGCTGGCGCTGGTCGTGACCCGTCGCATCCTGTTCACGCCGCTGACCATCATGCGCGGCCACTTTGACCGTATCGGTGCCGGTGATATCTCCGCGCCCATCACGGTAGAAGGGCGCTACGAAATTAAAGTGATGCTCGAGAGCCTGCAGCAGATGCAGCAATCTCTGGCAGAAACTGTCCGTACCGTGCGTCACGGCGCTGACACCATGTTCTCCGGCCTGAAAGGTATCTCTACAGGAAACACCGATTTGTCTTCACGCACTGAGCAACAGGCTTCGGCGCTGGAAGAAACTGCCGCCAGCATGGAAGAGCTGACCGCGACCGTCAAACAGAACGCCGAGAACGCCCGCCAGGCGACTCAGCTGGCGCGTGATGCGTCAAATACCGCAGAAAAAGGCGGCGAGCTGACCGGCAACGTGGTGAAAACCATGAATGATATCGCCGGGAGTTCGAAGAAAATCAGCGCAATCACCAGCGTGATTGACGGCATTGCCTTCCAGACCAACATTCTGGCGCTGAACGCTGCAGTAGAAGCGGCGCGTGCCGGTGAGCAAGGGCGCGGATTTGCGGTCGTGGCCGGTGAAGTGCGCAGCCTGGCGCAACGCAGTGCACAGGCGGCGAAAGAAATTAAGGCGCTGATTGATGAATCGGTCAGCCGCGTTAGTCAGGGTTCCGTACTGGTGGAATCCGCCGGTAACACGATGGATGACATCGTGCGCGCCGTGACCCGCGTCACCGACATCATGGGAGAAATCGCCTCCGCATCAGACGAACAAAGTCGTGGTATCGAACAGGTGTCGATTGCCGTGACCCAAATGGATCAGGTGACTCAGCAGAACGCCGCGCTGGTACAGCAGGCCGCTGCCTCAACGCATGCGCTGGAAATTGAATCTGAAAACCTGACCCGTGCAGTATCGGTGTTTCGCCTTGCGTCCACAGGGGGCGTCTCACAACGCCGAACTGGCCAGACGCAGGCCATAACACCACGCCAGGTGGCCCAACCCGCGTTACTTCCGGCAACCGCGCAAGCGGGGACGGCGGATAACTGGGAAACCTTCTGACAGGTCAATCTGAATGAAGCGTCAAATGGGTTTCCGTACAACCACCTGTCTATTAATGGAGCTGCACCATGAATCAACCAGGCTCGCCAATGAGTACTGATAACTCTTCGATCATGGCACAGATGATCCAGCGGTTACCGCTGTCAGATACACATTTTCGCCGGATCAGTGAGCTGATTTATCAGCGTGCGGGAATTGTACTGGCGGACCATAAACGCGAAATGGTCTACAACCGCCTGGTCCGGCGGTTGCGGATCCTCGGGCTTAACGATTTCAGCAGTTATATGGCCTTGCTGGAAAGTGACAGTAACAGCGCGGAGTGGCAGGCGTTTATCAATGCGCTGACCACCAACCTGACGGCGTTTTTTCGTGAGGCGCACCACTTCCCGATTCTGGCCGAGCATGCCCGTTCACGGCCTAATAATTACAGCGTGTGGAGTACGGCGGCATCGACCGGTGAAGAGCCGTACTCCATCGCCATGACGCTCAGCGAAGCGCTGGGGCCGAAGATGGCAAACTGCCGTATTCAGGCCAGCGATATCGACACGCAGGTGCTTGAGAAAGCCACGGCGGGCGTTTACCGGCTGGAAGAGTTGCGCACGCTCAGCCCGCAGCAGTTACAGAAGTTTTTCCTCAAAGGCACCGGCCCGCACAGTGGTCTGGTCCGGGCGCGCCCCGAGCTGGCGCAAATGGTCGCTTTTCAGCAACTTAATCTGCTGGCAAGCCAATGGCAGTTGAACGGGCCGTTTGATGCAATTTTCTGCCGTAATGTGATGATTTATTTCGATAAAGAAACACAGGAGAAAATTTTACGCCGATTTGTTCCGTTACTTAAACCGGGTGGCCTGATGTTTGCCGGACACTCCGAAAACTTCAGCCAAATCAGCCGGGAATTTTATTTGCGCGGCCAGACGGTTTACGGCCTCGCCAAGGAGAGGTAATGAATAAAATCAGAGTGTTGAGCGTCGATGACTCGGCGTTAATGCGTCAGCTGATGACAGAAATTATCAACAGCCATCCGGATATGGAAATGGTGGCGACCGCGCCGGACCCGCTGGTGGCGCGCGATCTCATCAAGAAATTTAATCCGGATGTTCTGACGCTGGATGTCGAAATGCCGCGCATGGACGGTCTGGATTTTCTGGAAAAGCTGATGCGACTGCGTCCGATGCCGGTGGTGATGGTGTCGTCGCTGACCGGTAAAGGATCAGAAATCACGCTGCGCGCGCTGGAACTGGGGGCGATTGATTTTGTCACCAAACCGCAACTGGGTATTCGCGAAGGGATGCTGGCGTACAGCGAAATGATTGCCGATAAAATCCGGACGGCGTCAAAAGCGCGTCTGAACAAAAACGTCAACATCGAGCAGCCGCGTATTCTCAGCCATACGCCGCTTCTGAGCAGTGAAAAGCTGATTGCCATCGGGTCATCTACCGGCGGCACCGAAGCGATTCGTCACGTGTTGCAACCGCTGCCGCCGACCTGTCCGGCGCTGATGATTACGCAACATATGCCGCCGGGGTTTACCCGCTCTTTTGCCGACCGTCTGAACAAACTGTGTCAGATCACCGTGAAAGAGGCCGAAGACGGCGAACGTGTTCTGCCAGGTCATGCGTACATCGCGCCGGGCGACAGACATATGGAACTGGCGCGCAGTGGCGCTAACTATCAGGTTAAGTTGAACGACGGCCCGGCGGTCAACCGCCATCGTCCGTCGGTCGACGTGTTATTCCGTTCGGTGGCGCAGTATGCCGGACGCAATGCCGTTGGGGTGATCCTGACGGGTATGGGCAATGACGGGGCCGCCGGCATGCTGGAGATGCACCGCGCAGGGGCTTACACCCTTGCACAAAACGAAGCCAGCTGTGTGGTTTTCGGTATGCCTCGTGAGGCTATCGCGACCGGTGGCGTAAACGAAGTGGTGGATCTTAGTCAAATCAGTCAGCGGATGCTGGCACAAATATCAGCCGGTCAGGCATTACGTATTTAATTTTTCAGCCTCACGGCTCAGTACCAAACCTTAGGAGTAGATAAAACATGGCCGATCCAAATCTGAGATTTCTGGTAGTTGACGATTTCTCTACCATGCGTCGTATCGTTCGCAACCTGCTGAAAGAGCTGGGCTTCAACAACGTTGAAGAAGCGGAAGACGGTGTCGATGCACTCAACAAACTGCGTGCCGGTGGTTTTGACTTCGTGGTATCCGACTGGAACATGCCAAACATGGACGGTCTGGATCTGCTGAAAACCATCCGCGCTGACGGCGCATTAGCCAAACTGCCGGTGCTGATGGTGACGGCAGAAGCGAAGAAAGAAAACATTGTGGCAGCCGCACAGGCCGGTGCCAGTGGTTATGTGGTGAAACCTTTCACTGCGGCCACGCTGGAAGAAAAACTGGGCAAAATTTTCGAAAAACTGGGCATGTAGGAGCTGATTTATGGCAGAGATACCAATGCCCGCAAATGATGCGGCAACCGCGGGCGAGATTATCGCCCGCATTGGGCAACTGACCCGTATGTTGCGTGACAGTATGCGTGAACTTGGCCTGGATCAGGCCATTGCTCAGGCCGCTGAAGCCATTCCGGATGCGCGCGATCGTCTGGATTACGTCGTCACCATGACCGCTCAGGCCGCTGAACGCGCCCTGAACAGCGTCGAGGCCGCACAGCCACGTCAGAACAAACTTGAGTCTGGCGCGAAAAAACTGGATAAGCGCTGGGATGAATGGTTTGAGAATCCGATTGAACTGTCGGATGCGCGTGAACTGGTCACGGATACCCGCAGTTACCTGAAAGAAGTCCCTGAGCACACCAGTTTTACCAATGCTCAGCTGATGGAAATCATGATGGCACAGGACTTCCAGGATCTGACCGGTCAGGTGATTAAGCGCATGATGATCGTGGTTCAGGAAATTGAAAATCAGCTGCTGATGGTGCTGATGGAAAACATTCCTGAGCAACAGGTTAAAGCCAAGCGTGAAAACGACAGTCTGCTTAACGGCCCGCAACTCGACGCTAATGGCGTCGGTGTTGTTGCTTCGCAAGAACAGGTCGATGACCTGCTGGATTCGTTAGGTTTCTGATGCGTGGGTATGTGCACTCCGAACACCTCTCCGTGGCGCACTGAGGGGTGTTTTCTTATGGTAAATTTATTCATCTGCTGAATAACCCCCTCTTTATATCGTTTTTCCATCCATCAGACCTGGCCGTCTTTGTCATGCTATCCCTGCGTCATTGAAGTTGCAGCGACGTTAGCGATACCCGGTCACACGAATCACTGGTTATGCCAGCACATCGGGATCCCCTCACTGACTGCTTTGCTGCAACGCCACTGCCTATGAGATTTTTGCAATAAATTGTGCTCGTTGCTTTTTGCGCCGGGTAAATGCAGACAGGAAACACCGGTGGCTGAAGACAGCGATCTCGAAAAAACAGAAGCCCCCACATCCCACAGGCTGGAAAAAGCCCGTGAAGAAGGGCAAATCCCGCGTTCGCGCGAACTGACCTCGATGCTGATGCTCGGGGGCGGTTTCACGCTGCTGTGGGTTTCCGGCGAATCCATAGCGCGCCAGTTGGGCGTGATGATTTCGCAGGGATTGAAATTTGACCACGGCATGGTCAGCGATGACCGCCAGATTTTGCAACAAATAGCCTCCCTGCTTAGCCGTGCGGTCTGGGCGTTAATGCCGGTGATCGGTGGTCTGATCCTGATTGCGCTGGCCGCGCCGTTGTTGCTGGGCGGGCTGATGTTCAGCGGAAAGTCTTTTGCACCGAAATTCAGCCGTATGGATCCGATTGCCGGATTTAAGCGTTTATTCTCCGGGCAGGTGCTGGCGGAACTGCTCAAGGCTATTTTGAAAGCGCTGCTGGTGGGCTCCGTGGCCGGGCTGTATATCTGGCACAAATGGCCGGACATGATGCGGCTGATGGCGCAGCCCACCATACCTGCGCTCGGTGAAGCGCTGAATATGGTGGCGTTCTGTGCGCTGATGGTTGTTCTCGGCTTAACGCCGATGGTGGCGTTTGACGTGTTCTGGCAAATCTGGAGCAACCTGAAAAAACTGCGCATGAGTAAGCAGGATATCCGTGACGAACATAAAAGCCAGGAAGGCGATCCGCATGTTAAAGGCCGTATCCGCCAGCAACAGCGCGCGATGGCCAGACGCCGCATGATGACCGACGTGCCCAAAGCCGACGTGATTGTGACCAACCCGACGCACTACGCCGTCGCGTTGCAGTACAGCGAAAACAAAATGAGTGCACCAAAAGTGCTGGCGAAAGGGGCAGGCGACGTGGCGCTGCGCATCAGAGCGCTGGGTGCCGAACACAAAATTCCGATGCTGGAAGCGCCGCCTCTGGCGCGTGCGCTCTACCGGCACAGTGAAATTGGTCAGCAAATCCCGACCGCGCTTTACGCTGCGGTTGCCGAAGTTCTGGCCTGGGTTTATCAGCTCAAACGCTGGAAGCGCGAAGGCGGACTGATCCCGAAAAAACCTCAACATTTACCAGTGCCTGACGGTCTGGATTTTGCAGGAGAAAGTGATACCCATGGCTAATCTGGCCGCGATGCTGCGTTTACCCGCCAACTTTAAGTCCGGACAATGGCAGGTTCTGGCAGGCCCAATCCTCATCCTGATGATCCTGTCGATGATGGTGCTGCCTCTGCCGCCGTTCCTTCTCGACTTGTTGTTCACGTTCAACATTGCGCTGTCTATCATGGTGTTGCTGGTGGCGATGTTCACCCAGCGGACGCTGGATTTTGCGGCTTTCCCGACCATTCTGTTGTTCTCAACCTTACTGCGCCTGTCGCTCAACGTAGCGTCCACCCGTGTGATCTTGTTAGAAGGTCACACCGGCGGCGCGGCGGCGGGGCGGGTTATCGAAGCATTCGGCCACTTCCTGGTGGGCGGCAACTTCGCCATCGGTATCGTGGTGTTTATCATCCTGGTGCTGATTAACTTCATGGTTATCACCAAAGGTGCCGGACGTATCGCCGAAGTGGGCGCGCGTTTTGTGCTCGACGGGATGCCAGGTAAACAGATGGCGATCGACGCCGACCTCAACGCCGGTCTGATTGGCGAAGATGAAGCGAAAAAACGCCGCAGCGACGTCACGCAGGAAGCCGACTTCTACGGTTCGATGGACGGTGCGAGTAAGTTCGTGCGCGGTGACGCCGTTGCGGGTCTGATGATCATGATCATTAACGTGGTTGGCGGCCTGCTGGTTGGCGTGTTGCAACACGGGATGGATCTCGGTCATGCCGCCGAAAGCTACACCTTGCTGACCATCGGTGACGGTCTGGTCGCGCAGATCCCGGCGCTGGTTATCTCGACCGCCGCCGGTGTGATCGTGACCCGCGTCGGCACCAATCAGGACGTCGGCGAGCAGATGGTCACCCAGCTGTTCCGCAATCCGCGCGTAATGATGCTGAGTGCCGGTGTCCTGGGGCTTCTCGGTATGGTGCCGGGCATGCCAAATCTGGTGTTCCTGCTGTTTACCAGTGCTTTACTGGCGCTGGCGTGGTGGACGCGCGGTCAGGAGCTGAAAGCGCCGCAGGCAAAAGAAGCGGTCCCGTCGGCAGCCGACAGCGGTAAACAGTTGGTGGAAGCCAGCTGGTCAGACGTTCAGCTTGAAGATCCGCTGGGGATGGAAGTGGGGTACCGCCTGATCCCGATGGTAGATTTTGCACAAAACGGCGAACTGCTGGGACGTATCCGCAGTATCCGTAAGAAATTCGCGCAGGAAATGGGGTATCTGCCGCCTGTGATCCACATCCGCGACAACCTCGAATTACCGCCTGCCGGTTACCGCATCCTGATGAAAGGGGTCGA
The DNA here is from genome assembly GCF_047784855.1 of Rahnella sp. PCH160. Taxonomy (NCBI): domain Bacteria; kingdom Pseudomonadati; phylum Pseudomonadota; class Gammaproteobacteria; order Enterobacterales; family Yersiniaceae; genus Rahnella; species Rahnella sp. PCH160. The sequence continues at coordinate 3,840,246 of NZ_JBLOGT010000001.1, read as the reverse complement.
AATCGGTACGGGTACCGCGCATCCGGGGCGCTGGATGGCGATCAATCCGGGCAACGCCATCGGCGAACTGCCGGGTGAAGCAACGGTCGATCCGGCGTTCGGGCTGGCGGCGGTGTGGATTGAACCGGCGATGCGCGAACAGGCGCAGATCCAGGGCTTCACCGTTGTGGAAGCCAGTACGGTAGTGGCGACGCACCTGAATCATCTGATCAGTCAACATGCGCAAGAACTGTTTGGCCGTCAGGAAACGCAGGAACTGATGGAACGCGTGACCAAGGAAATGCCGAAGCTGACCGAAGACTTCATTCCGGGCGTGATTTCACTGACCAACATGCACAAGGTGCTGCAAAATCTGTTATCCGAACGTGTGTCGATTCGCGACATGCGCACGATTGTCGAAACGCTGGCGGAATATGCACCGAACCAGTCCGACCCGAACGAACTGACGGCCGTGGTGCGCGTCGCACTGGGCAGGGCGATTACCCAGCAATGGTTCCCGGGTAACGGCGAAGTGCAGGTTATCGGGCTGGATACGGCGCTCGAACGCCTGCTGTTACAGGCACTGCAAAGCGGCGGCGGCTTAGAGCCGGGGCTGGCCGACCGTCTGTTAACGCAATCAGAAGCCGCGTTACAGCGCCAGGATATGCTCAGCGCGCCGCCGGTCCTGCTGGTGAATCACGCGCTGCGCCCGCTGCTGTCACGTTTCCTGCGTCGCTCGCTGCCGCAAATTGTGGTGATGTCGAACCTCGAAATGACCGACAGCCGCCAGATCCGCATGACCGCGACCATTGGCGGTGAATAAGATGCTTCGCGCCGCGCTGCTCGTCCTGAGTCTGATAAGTCTGCCTGCGGTTGCGGCATCAGGTTCCTGGTCGGACACCCAGCGCGGCGTGACGCTGCAAAACCGTGGCGTGATGATGTCGTCACCGCCGCTGGCTGCTGCGAATTCTTCGCCGGTCAGGCAGAAGGGTTCTGCGACGATCACCACGGTAAGCTGGAAATATGAATTGCTCGGCGCAAGACCGGCGGGGTTACAGGTTCAGTTATGTAATTCCGTCAATCACTGCGTGGGGCTGGATGCGGACAGCGGTGTAACGACATCTTTTTATGGCCAGGCGGCCATCTCGCCGATGCGGTTTGTGTATTTTGTTGCCGGAAATGGGGCGATGAACACGCCGTTACGGGTGATTGGGAATCAGGTCATTGTGAATTACCGGTGAGCCACCGGGGGCTTGACCGGGCTTTTAACGGAGGATCGAGAAAGTTTCGGTTTTTCAATAACTGTGATCACTTAACTTCCTGCGCCGAAACCGACCAAAAGAGGGAAGTGCTTTCCCTCTTTTGGATTTCTCCCCGCTTTTTCAACACGCGCTACCGCTCGCTGGCACTGTTTCAGCAACTTCTGCGAGTGCCGCAAAATCTCGCCGCTGCGCGGTTCCTTCCAGTCGGATTACAAACCGCGCGAAAAGATTCGCGGTTTTCCACCTCTTCTTTCAGCGTGATTTTTGAAAGCGGCCACTGACTATGTAATTCGGGAGATCAATGCTGGCAGATTTCGAAGGCGGTAAGTAAGGAAACAGAATGTTGTTGAATTTAGATAAGCCATTGGCCGCTTTCAGAAAGCTTGCCGAGCGAAGTGTTTCGAGACCAAAGGCTCGAGACCGAGTGAGGGAACCGCGCAGCGGCAGGTTTTCGCGGCAATAACGGTGGCATCTGAAACAGTGCCAGCCAGCGGCAGCGCGCAGTAAAAAGACGCGGAGATTCAAAAGAGGGCTCGTCTTAGCCCTCTTTTGTCGGTTTGTTCGCGGGGAGTTATGTGATCACAGTTATTGAAAAACCGAAACTTTCTCGATCATCTGCCCGCCCTTACGGCGAGTGAAAAACCGTGCCCGTTTCGGTCTAAACGGAAATCTTCCTGACGGTTTGCCCGGATACCGTTTCCTGCCCGTTCGGCCCGTAGAATTTCTGCGTCTGGCTGGCGTTGAGAATAGCCAAAGCCTCGGTGTTGTAGGCGATTTGTTTGCCGAGCAACAACCCGTTATGACGATTTATCTGACTCAACTTGGTGGTCAGTTGCACCACCTCTTTCCACATCGCGGCGATTTCCGGCTGACGGGAGTAGGGGGCAGATTGTTTCAGGCGTTCATCATGCTGACGACGCTGTTTATCAAGATAGTCTACCGTAGCGAGCAATGAGCTCTTTTGCTCGGTGATATGCTGCAGGGCCGCTCCGTTCACGCGGCCTGAGCACAGTATCGTTTGTTCGTGATTAATCACTTGATCCAGCGCCTGCAACGTTTCAACCAAGGTAGTCATGGACTTGATAAAATTCTTCATCGGGCCTTATTACCTTCCCACTTTTTTTGTCACTAAGCCGGGTCTGCGGCTTAAAGACCTTTGAGATAATCCTGCGTGTCCTTCAACAGAGCATCGGCAATTTTGCCGGTATCCATGGTCAGTTTGCCATCACGGATAGCCTGTTTCAGTTCGTCGACACGTGCCGTGTTGATGTCCTGCGCACTTGACTGAGTCAGAGACGATTGCGCTGAGCTCAGGGTCACCGCCGTACCGCTGGTGGTGGTGCCAGAAACAGTGTCTTCTTTGCGCGTATTCTGAACGGATGCTTCAGAAGGGTCGCGCTGCTGGATCGAAGTTAAAGGTGAAACACCTTGAGTACGATCGATAGCCATATAAATATTCTCCGGTAAGGGTATTCAGGGCCTTTAATGTGACGCAAACCCCAAAAATGCCGTCGTGGGACGACTCTGATACGTTTGTTATCGACATGTGGCGAAATAACTTTAGCCTTAATTGCAGTTTTTTCTACAAATACGGTTGCAATTCAACCTAAATAGTCACTGTCACAGACCCATCTGAGCCTACTGTCCCGTTCACAATCACACCTGACGGCATTCTTATCCGCACGGATTCATTTGCTGCGGCGTTATTCATCGCCTTACCGGCGCTGGAAACGTTAAAACCACTGCCTGTTGCCTGTACCTGCACGTCCTGCCCCGCATGTACCATCCACGGGCGGCGCAGCATCGATAACGTCAACGGCTGGCCGATGCTGATATTGCGCAACGTCACGCCGTTAATGGCCTGCGTACTGTCAAGAATCGCTCTCGGGGGCAGCAGATCCAGACGGCCTTTTTTGGCTTCCAGATCCGTTTGCGCCAGATGCGCGCCCGCAGCCACATTTTTCGCCGCAACCCAGTAAGTTCCGCTCACCTGGACCTTGGTCTGCACATAACTTTTCTGACCGTTACAGTTCACCGCCACCGAAACATTACCCCAGGTGCGGCTGTTGGACGAAAGCATAAATTGTGGCGACAAACACTGCGGCTGTCGCGCGGCGGGCGTTGTCACCACCACCTTCACCTGCATTCCGCTGCCGGCATATTGCTGACCGAAGAACTGCTGGAGCTGCGAGGTCAGTAGTGTATCGCTATTGGCCGACGCAGGCACGCTTTTGGCCGGTGCATTTTGCGCAAAGCTTGTCCCGCCGGATGTCATACCCAGGAGAATACAACACAGCGTAATGCGTAAATGTCGGAGTTCCAGCCTGTTCATACGCGATTTACCTTTGTGGCCGGTGTGTCGGCGAAAAGTCTACTGGAGAGAAGTTTACCCCCACTTTGCAATTCCTAAAGGGACAAATAGCGGACGATTTTGCGCTTATTCAGACGATAGGTTGTTGACACCCGCATTTATGCTGTCGACTCCAAAATCTCACTTTGCGGAGGGCGCATGCTCGACAAATTGAACGCCGCACTACAGTTCCAACAGGAAGCGCTCAACCTGCGCGCCCAGCGGCAAGAAATTCTTTCAGCCAATATCGCCAACGCCGACACCCCCGGGTATCAGGCGCGCGATATCGATTTCGCCAGTCAGTTGCAGAAAGTGATGGAGCAGGGCCGCGCCAGTGAAAGCGGCATGTCTTTGTCACTAACGTCGGATCGCCACATTGCGGCGTCGAACGTTTCACCCGCCGACATGGATTTGATGTACCGGATCCCGGATCAACCGTCGGCAGACGGTAACACCGTCGATATGGATCGTGAACGTACCAATTTTGCGGATAACAGCGTGCGCTATCAGACCGATTTGACCGTCCTCGGCGGCCAAATTAAAGGGATGATGTCGGTGCTGCAAGGATAAAACCTATGTCGATGCTCGGTATTTTTGATATCGCCGGTTCTGCGCTTGCCGCGCAGTCTCAGCGTCTGAACGTCAGCGCCAGTAACATGGCCAACGCCGACAGTGTGACCGGCCCCGATGGTCAGCCTTATAAAGCTAAACAGGTCGTGTTTCAGGTGAATGCAGCGCCGGGGCAGGAAACCGGCGGCGTGAAAGTGGCGCAGATCGTGGATGATCCCGCGCCGGTGCGCATGGTGTACGAGCCCGGTAATCCGATGGCGGATGCGAAAGGCTATGTGCAAATGCCAAACGTAGATGTGGTCAGCGAAATGGTGAACACCATCTCCGCTTCCCGCAGTTATCAGGCCAACGTCGAGGTGCTCAACACCACTAAGTCGTTGATGATGAAAACTCTCACTCTGGGGCAATAGCGGAGCGACTTATGTCAATTACAACGTCGATTAACGACACCACTGATAACACGACGATCACCAGCACCGGTTCCAGCACGTCGACGACCGGCACCAGTTCGGCCGATGATTTATCCAGTAGTTTCCTGACCCTGCTGGTGGCTCAGCTGAAAAACCAGGACCCAACCAATCCCATGGACAACAGCCAGCTCACCAGCCAGCTGGCACAAATCAGCACCGTCAGCGGGATTGAAAAACTCAATACCACACTCGGCGGCATCTCCGGGCAAATCTCCAGCGGCACTTCCGTCCAGGCCAGTTCTCTGATTGGTCACGGCGTGATGGTTTCCGGTAGCGCGATCCTGGTCGGGAAAGACACTGACGGCACCGTCAGCACGACGCCATTTGGTTTTGAGCTGGAAACAGCAGCCAGTAACGTCACCGCCTCCGTGAGTGATTCCACCGGTAAAGTGGTGAAAACCATCAGCCTGGGCGCCCAGACTGCCGGCGTTCACAGCTATACCTGGGACGGCACACAGGACGATGGCACCGCCGCCGCCGATGGCAGCTATACCTTCAGCATCAATGCCCTGAACAACAGTCAGCAAATGGTGGCAACACCGCTGAACTATGCGCTGGTCAATGGTGTCACCAAAGATTCATCCGGGAATACCGCGTTGGATCTGGGCGTGCGCGGAACCGCAACCGTCGATTCTGTCCGCCAGATTTTGTAAGAGAGTCACTCAGACCGCTCCCTCCCCTTTGCCGGGGGAGGAGCGAAAACACTACACACAGTAAAATGGAGCTAACATGAGCTTTTCCCAAGCAGTCAGCGGCCTGAGCGCGGCATCGACCAACCTCGACGTGATTGGTAACAACATCGCCAACTCCGCCACCGTGGGTTTTAAAACAGCGACCGCCTCTTTTGCCGATATGTTCGCCGGTTCTCAGACCGGTATGGGTGTCAAAGTTGCCGCCGTTACGCAAAACTTTAATGACGGTACGACTACCAGCACTTCCCGCGGGCTGGATGTTGCACTGAGCGGCAACGGCTTCTTCCGCCTGACCGACACCAGTGGTGCGGTTTTTTACTCACGTAATGGCCAGTTGTCTCTCGATGCTAACCGTAACCTGGTGAACATGCAGGGCCTGAGCGTCACCGGTTTCCCGGCAACGGGCACACCGCCAACCATCGCCGCAGGCGCTCAACCTGTTGCACTGAACATCCCGACAACCATGATGAGCGCGAAAGCCTCAACGGCCGGGACGATGGTGGCTAACCTGAACTCAACGGACAAAGTGCCGACCACTGCGACGTTCAGCAGCAGCGATGACACCAGCTACAACTACGTCAACAGCATCACGACTTATGACTCGCAGGGTAATGCGCACGACAACAACGTCTACTTTGTGAAAACGGCTGCCAACAACTGGGATGTTTACGCGCAGGACGGCAGCGTGGCCGGTTCCGCAGCGGCGAAAATTGGTTCGATGAAATTTGATACCAGCGGCGCACTGGTCAGCACCGCTAACGCAGCAGGCGTTGCCAACACTGGTCTGGCACTGACGTTGCCGATGAACACCTCCACCAACGGCACCGTCACGCCGCAAACCGTTTCGCTCGATTTCACCGGCAGTATCCAGCAGAGCACCGGCAGCGACAGCATCGGTTCCCAGACGCAGGATGGTTATGCAGCAGGTCAGATGACCGGTTACACCATCAATGACGACGGCACCATTTCCGGGACTTACTCCAACAACAAAACCCAGTTACTGGGACAAATTGTGCTGAGTAGCTTCTCTAACCCTGAAGGTTTGAAATCTGAAGGCGATAACGTGTGGTCAGCAACGTCTTCTTCGGGTCAGGCGGTAACCGGGATCGCGGGTCAGGGTGGCTTAGCGTCCATGACCAGTGGTGCGCTGGAATCGTCAAACGTCGATCTGAGTGCGGAGCTGGTCAACATGATCGTCGCTCAGCGTAACTATCAGTCGAATGCGCAGACCATCAAAACTCAGGACTCCATCCTGAACACGTTGGTTAACCTGCGCTAACGCGCTACCTAAAAACAGGGCAGCAATATGGATCGCGCTATCTACACCGCAAGCGGCGCAGCCAGCCAGACGCTGGTTCAGCAGTCGGTCACGTCAAGTAACCTGGCTAACGCCTCCACACCGGGCTTTCGTGCGCAGCTTTTAGCCATGCGCGCCGTGCCGGTGGATGGCGAAAGCCTGCAAACGCGTACGCTGGTCACGGCGTCCACTCCGGGCGCAGACATGACGCAGGGGAAACTGAACTACACCGGCCGTCCGCTGGATGTGGCTTTACAGCAGGACGGTTTCCTGGCGGTGCAGATGCCTGATGGCACTGAAGCGTATACCCGTAACGGCGACATGCAGGTATCACCTACCAACCAGCTGACCATTCAGGGTCATCCGGTGATGGGGGATAACGGGCCCATCGAAGTGCCGCCGCAGTCTCAGCTCACAATTTCTGCGGACGGGACGATTGCTGTTCTGGAAGCCGGCGCTGACCCCAATACCATGGGGCAGCTCGGCAAATTGAAACTGGTGAAAGCGGCTGGCAATGAAGTGACCCGCGGGGACGACGGCATGTTCCGTCCGACCGCCGCCACGGCGCAAGCACGGGGTGCCGCATTGCAGGCCGACCCGACCATTCACGTGATGCCCGGAACGCTCGAAGGCAGTAACGCGGATCCGGTTTCGACCATGGTTGACATGATAGCCAACGCCCGCCGCTTTGAGATGCAGATGAAAGTCATCCACAGCGTCGATGAAAATGAACAGAGTGCCAACAATCTGCTGTCAATGAGCTGATGATGGCAGAGGAGTAATGACATGATCCCATCGCTATATATTGCGAAGACCGGGCTGGATGCCCAGCAGACCAACATGGACGTGATCGCCAACAACCTGGCGAACGTCAGCACCAACGGCTTTAAGCGCCAGCGTGCGGTTTTTGAAGACCTGCTGTACCAGACAGTCCGCCAGCCGGGTGCGCAATCTTCTGAACAGACGAACCTACCTTCCGGTTTGCAAATCGGTACCGGTGTTCGTCCGGTATCGACCGAACGCCTGTTCTCGCAGGGCAACCTGTCGCAGACCAGCAACAGTAAAGACATCGCGATCAAAGGCGAAGGCTTCTTCCAGGTGCAATTGCCGGACGGCACCACCGCCTATACCCGTGACGGTTCTTTCCAGGTCGATCAGAACGGTCAGCTGGTGACCTCCAGCGGCTACCAGATCATTCCTGCGATCACCGTTCCTGCGAATGCCCTGAGCATGACCGTCGGTCGTGACGGTATCGTCAGCGTGACCGTGCAGGGCCAGACGGCCGCGCAGCAGGTCGGGCAACTGACCCTGAGCACCTTCATCAACAACAGCGGCCTGGAATCCATGGGTGAAAACCTGTACCAGGAAACCCAAAGCTCCGGCGCGCCAACTGACAGCACGCCGGGCCTGAACGGTGCGGGCCTGTTGTATCAGGGTTATGTCGAAACCTCTAACGTCAACGTGGCGGAAGAGCTGGTCAACATGATCCAGACGCAGCGTGCTTACGAAATCAACAGTAAAGCGGTGTCCACGTCGGACGAAATGTTGCAGAAACTTTCGCAGCTGTAAGTTTTTTGTGGTTTTAAGAAAAATAAGAGGGCAGAGGCACATTGGCTCCTGCCCTGAACCGGTTCAGATCCCTACCAGGTCGATTTTTTTAAGGCGATAACTGTGGTGACCAAAAAAATAACGTCGGTAATGACTTCTTCTACAGACCGACCAGGCAAACTGGTGCTGCCGCTGTTAGTCACGTTACTGGCGAATGGCTGCGCGTATATGCCGCATACTCCGCTGGTACCCGGCGCAACCTCAGCCGCGCCTGCACCCGCCGCGCCGCCGGTTCCCAACGGTTCGATTTTCCAGTCCGTTCAGCCGATGAACTATGGTTATCAGCCTCTGTTTGAAGACCGCCGTCCACGCAATATCGGCGATACGTTAACCATCGTCTTGCAGGAAAATGTGAGTGCGAGCAAAAGCTCCTCCGCGAATGCCACCCGCAACGGGTCAACGACATTTGGTGCCGCCACCGCGCCCCGCTATCTGGAAGGTCTGTTTGGCAATGCCCGCGCCGACGTCGATATGACCGGTGCCAACACCTTCGCCGGTAAAGGCGGGGCGGCGGCCAACAATACCTTCAGCGGCACGCTGACCGTGACCGTCGGCGAAGTGCTGGCCAACGGCAACCTGAAAGTTGTCGGTGAAAAACAAATCGAGATTAATCAGGGAACCGAATTCATCCGGTTCTCCGGTGTGGTCAACCCGCGCACCATCAGCGGTTCCAATGCCGTTATCTCCACACAAGTGGCAGATGCGCGCATCGAATACGTGGGGAATGGCTACATCAATGAAGCGCAGAACATGGGCTGGTTGCAGCGGTTCTTCCTAAACTTATCGCCGTTATAACGAGGCAATCATGCGAAAACTTCTCTCCGGTATCTTATGTCTGGCGGTTTCCGCCCTGGTGGTACTGCCCGCATCCGCTGATCGTATCCGCGACCTGACCACCGTACAGGGCGTGCGTGATAACGCCCTGATCGGCTACGGCTTAGTCGTCGGCCTCGACGGAACCGGTGACCAGACCACGCAGACACCGTTTACCACCCAGACGCTGACCAACATGCTCTCCCAGTTGGGGATCACCGTTCCGGCGGGCACCAACATGCAGCTGAAAAACGTGGCGGCCGTGATGGTTACTGCAAAAATGCCGCCGTTCTCCCGCGCTGGTCAGGCGATAGACGTCGTGGTTTCTTCGATGGGTAATGCCAAAAGTATTCGCGGCGGGACCTTGCTGATGACGCCCATGAAAGGGGTGGATAACCAGGTTTACGCGCTGGCACAGGGTAACGTGCTGGTCGGCGGTGCCGGGGCTTCAGCCGGTGGCAGCAGCGTCACGGTCAACCAGGTTTCCGGCGGACGTATTACCGGCGGGGCGACGATTGAACGCGAACTGCCGAGCACCTTCGGCACGGAAGGCGTGATCAGCCTGCAACTGAATGACGAAGATTTCAATCTGGCGCAGCAGGTCAGCGACGCCATCAACCGTCAGGGGCTGGGCACCGCCTCGGCGCTGGATTCCCGCAACATTCAGGTGATCGTGCCGCGCGGTAATACCTCGCAGGTGCGCATTCTGGCGCAGATTCAGAACATTGAAGTGAACGTCGGGCCGATGGACGCGAAAGTGATCATCAACTCCCGTACCGGCTCGGTGGTCATGAACCGCGACGTCACACTCGACAACTGCGCCGTGGCGCAGGGCAATCTGTCGGTGGTGGTCGATCGCCAGAACGACGTGAGCCAGCCGAATACGCCATTTGGCGGCGGGCAGACCGTGGTGACGCCGAATACCAATATTTCCGTTCGTCAGTCCGGCGGGTCTATTCAGCAGGTGCGCTCCAGCGCCAGCCTGAATAACGTCGTCCGCACACTCAACGCGTTAGGCGCGACGCCTATCGACCTGATGTCCATCCTGCAGGCGATGAAAACAGCCGGATGCCTGCGTGCTGATTTGGAAATTATCTGATGAGCGATCTGATGTCGATGTCAGGGGCGTTTGACGCGCAGGGTGCGGCGTATGACACGAATTCCCTGAATAAACTCAAGCGGGATGTTTCGCAGGATCCGCAGGCCCACATCAAAGAAGTCGCCAAGCAGTTCGAAGGCGTCTTCGTGCAGATGATGCTCAAAAGCATGCGTCAGGCATTGCCGCAGGGCGGGATCCTGGATAACCAGTCCACCAAACTTTATACATCGATGTACGATCAGCAAATTGCGCAGGACATGTCCGACAAAGGGTTGGGCATGGCCGACATGATGGTGGAACAGCTGACCGGCGGCACCAAACAGCCGTCGGAACTGGCGGGCACCACGCCGATGGCGCTGGACGGCGAAGTGCTGAAAACTATGCCGATTCAGGCAATGGAACAGTATCTGCGTAAAGTCATTCCGACCGCGCCTGACCGCACGACCGGCGGCGCGCCGTTACCGGTTGACAGCGGGCAGTTCGTCTCCAGCCTGAGCATTCCGGTGCAGGTGGCGAGCAAAGACAGCGGTATTTCCCATCAGCTGATTGTGGCGCAGGCCGCGCTGGAATCCGGTTGGGGACAGCGCGAAATCCCCACCGCCGACGGCAAACGCAGTTACAACCTGTTTGGCATCAAAGCGGGCAGCAGCTGGGACGGCCCGACCACCCAAATTACGACCACGGAATACGCCAACGGCGTGGCGAAAAAAGTCCAGGCCAGCTTCCGCGTTTACGGCTCCTACGTGGAAGCCATCAGCGATTACATCAAACTGCTTACCAACAACCCGCGTTATGCCCAGGTGGCGTCTGCCAATACGCCTGAACAGGCCGCACATGCGCTGCAACGTGCGGGCTACGCAACGGACCCGAATTACGCCGAAAAACTGGTCAGTGTGATCCAAAAAATAAAAGGCGCAGGCGAACAGGCTGTGAAAGCATACAGCCATGATTTAAAAGATATTTTTTAACCCTGCAAAACCGTGATTTTTTTCTCAAGTTTTAGCCGTAAAGGCCGATAACACGATCAGAATGGGAAAAGGGGAGAGCCCCGATTCGGTTCCCTTAATTACACGGTGGTAAAAAGTCACCGGCAGCCAAAAGGTCACTCATGTCCAGTAGCTTAATTAATACCGCAATGAGCGGACTGAACGCGGCGCAGGCAGCGCTCAGTACCACCGGGAACAACATCGCGAACGTCAGCGTGGCCGGTTATAACCGCCAGACTGCCATCATCACCCAGAGCAACGGGACATCCACGCCTGTCGGGTACATGGGTAATGGTGTGTCGGTGACGGGCGTGAACCGTGAATATAACTCTTTTGTCGTGAAGCAACTGCTGGGTGCCAGTGCATCAGGCAGCGCGCTGTCAACGCAGCTTGATCAGGCCAGTTCAATCGATGACCTGCTCGGTGACAGCTCAACCGGCATTGATGCCACTATGGCAACGTTCTTCAAAGGCCTGCAAACCCTGACCAGCAATGCCAGCGACAGTTCGGCACGTCAGGCCGTTTTGGGCGAAGCGCAGGGCTTAACCGCGCAGTTCAACAGCTCAGCGAAATACCTGAGCGACATGAATACCGCCGTTAACCAGCAGGTGACGCAGAACGTTGACCAGATCAATACCTTTGCCTCACAGATTGCCAAGTTAAACAATCAGATCACCGCTACGCGTGGCAGCACAGGGCAGGAACCGAATGCCTTGCTCGATCAGCGCGACCAACTGGTCAGCCAGCTCAATGACATTACCGGTGTGACCGTAATGCAGCAGGACGGTGACACGTATAACGTCTCCTTCGCCAACGGTACGCCGCTGGTGAGCGGCGGGACGGCCAAAACCGTTGTTGCGGTGGCGTCCAGTGCGGATCCATCCAAACTGACCGTTGGCATGACGCAGCCTGATGGCTCAGTCACACAACTTCAGGAAAGCCGGCTGACCACCGGGTCACTGGGTGGCACACTGGCGTTCCGTAAAGATAACCTGGAACCGGCCATCAACCAGTTGGGACAGCTTGCGCTGTCAATGGCTGATGCTTTCAACACCACCAATAAGGCCGGTTTTGATCTCAACGGTGACGCCGGGACAAACTTCTTCTCGTTCACCGGAGCCACCACGGTCGCGAATACCAAAAACACCGGGTCAGCGGAACTGAGTGTCGCCTACAAAGACACGACGGCCGTAAAAGCCAGCGACTACACCATGGCGTATAACGGCACCGCGTGGAATGTAACCCGCGTTTCTGACGGGGCATCCATCACCCCGACCGCAGGAACCGACAGCAGCGGTAATCCGACGATGGATTTTGACGGGTTATCCGTGTCCGTCACGGGCACGCCAGCGACCAACGACAGTATCACCATCAAAACGGTGAGCAACGTTGCCGGTAGCCTGAATGTCGCCATCAGTGATTCCTCCCTGATTGCCGCCGCAGGCGCTGCAGACAGCGGTGTCAGCGATAACACCAACGCCCAAAAATTGCTGAATCTGCAAACAGCAAAACTGGTGGAAGGTAAATCTACCCTGACGGGTGCATACGCCAGCCTGGTGAGTAACGTCGGTAACCAGGTTGCCACGCTGACCACCACCAGCACCGCGCAGGCCAATATTGTTACGCAGTTGACGACGCAACAGCAGTCTATCTCCGGGGTTAACCTCGATGAGGAATACGGCGATCTGCAACGTTTCCAGCAATATTACCTGGCGAACGCACAGGTTGTGCAGACTGCTTCGACCATATTCGACGCGATCATCAATATTCGTTAATACCGTCATACTTCACGTTGCAGGTGTGTTGGCTACGTTCACTTACCCGAATCACTGACTTAATGTCAGCTCATCGGGATTCGTTAACTTGCCGCCTTCCTGCATCGCGAATTATTTAGGTATTAAAAAGTAAAATGTGAACTGATAAGGAACTGATGCCATGCGCCTTAGTACCAATATGATTTACAACCAGAACATGAGTGCGGTGTTAGACGGGCAGAGCCGCTTTCAGGCGACCGGCTTACAGCTGTCCACTGGCTCGAAAGTCAGCAAGCCTTCGGATGATCCGCTGGCCGCTTCTCAGGCAGTATTAGTGCGTCAGGCACAGGCAGAAAACACGCAGTATTCTGTCGCGCGTACTTTTGCTAATCAGAGTATGAGTCAGGAAGAATCGACGTTAAGCAGTGTGACATCGACCATTCAGGATGCGCAGACGCTCATCGTTCAGGCCGGTGACGGTTCTCTGAGCGACGACGACCGTTCTTCTCTGGCGACCAAACTGGAAAGCCTGAAATCTCAGCTTCTGAACCTGGCGAACAGCACAGACGGTAATGGCCGTTACATTTTTGCCGGTTACAAAAGTGATACGCCGCCGTATACACAAGATGCGACAACAGGTGCCGTGACCTATTCCGGGGGACGACCGCGCTGACCCAGCAGGTGGATGCCAGCCGTACCATGACCATCAGCCACACCGGTAATCAGGTTTTCGATTCATTAACCGGTGATGCGAGAGTGGAACCCGACGGCTCAGCCAGCGAAACCGATATCTTCAAAACCATCGACGGTGCGCTGACTGCGCTGAAAACACCCTCAGCGGATTATACCTCTGATACCGAATATTCAGATGCGATTGATAAAGCCAACCGTGGCCTGAACAACTCACTCAACAACGTGCTGTCTGTGCGTTCAGAGTTGGGTACCCAGATGAGCGAACTGGATAATCTGGATACGCTCGGTGATAACCGCGAAGTGGCAAACTCGACCAAATTGAGTAACCTGGTGGATACTGACTGGACGTCCGCGATCTCGACGTATACGCTGCAACAGGTAGCGCTTCAGGCCTCTTACAAAACCTACAGCGCCATGCAGGGGATGTCCCTGTTCCAGATGAATTCATAATACTTCCGGCGCGTCGCCTGACGCGCCTGTTAACACTCTTCGTTATCGACTGCCCTCTGCGGCTAAAGCAGACACGCAGGCCTTTTTCTGACTGTACTTAAACCGGGTACGTTCAGCTTTGTATGTCACTTTTTCTAAGGTTGAAGTGACATACGCTTTTTCCTCTTCATATTCCGAACTGGCTCAGCGTTGGCGCCTTCGCTCACCCCGGTCACATACTTATTGTATGCTCCCGGGGATTCGTTCAGTTGCCGCCTTGATCCAATCCGGACTATTTCGAGGAACGTTCGGTTCGGCTTAGTGATTAATGACCAAATAAGGCGAGCAGGACGGGGAACAGGAACGGGGCGAGGAGGGAGGTGATAATCCCGCAAATCACCAGCGCCAGCGAGCTGAACGCGCCTTCCTGATAATCCATTTCTGCGCAGCGGGCGGTGCCGAGTGCGTGGGATGCGGTGCCCATCGCCAGACCGCGAGAGGCTTTGGTGGTGATCTTCAGCACGTTCAAAATACTGTGGCCGAAAACGGCGCCGAGGATCCCGACGAAGATCACGCACACCGCGCTGATGGCGGGAATACCGTGAATGGATTGCGCGGTCGCCATCGCAATCGGTGTGGTGACGGATTTAGGCAACACCGACGCGGCAATTTCCGGCGTCGCCCCCATCCACAACGCAATCGCTGTGCCGGTGGTCATTGCCACCATGCTGCCGATAAAACAGATACTGATGATGGATTTCCACCGCGCGCGGATCTGGTGCAACTGCTCGTAAAGCGGAAACGCCAGCGCGACGACGGCAGGTTGCAGCAAATCGTTGAGAATTTTACTGCCGGCAAAATAGCGCGTGTACGGAATATTCGTGACCAGCAGCAAAGGAATGATAATCACCATCGACATCAGCAGCGGGTTCAGCAATGGCATTTTGAGTTTAATCGCCAGCTTGCGGGCGGCGAAAAACACCAGCAGCGTCAGCGGCAGTGACCACAGAATATCAATCATTCTTTCTTCTCCGCTTTGTCAGTGACCGTGCCGCGATCCCCGTGGATATAGTGTGAGCAATAGGCAACCACCAGCAAAACGATGATCGTACTCACCAGACAGGACACCACCAGCGGGCCGAACTGTGTACGCAGTTGCTCATAGTAATTCATCACCCCGACACCGATAGGCACGAATAACAACGCCATATAGCGGATCAGGATATTGCAGCCCGGTTTTACCCATTTAAACGGCAGTATTTGTGTGGAAAGCAGCCCGAACAAAATCAGCATCCCGATGATGCTGCCGGGGATGGTGATCGGTAAAAGAGATGAAATCGCGTTCCCGGCGAACAGACAGAGGTATATCAGGATAAACGCCCGGATATAGTTGAATACCAGAGATAATGCGTTGTTCATGGTGATTTGCCCGCTTGGATGATGCATTCATCATACAATTAAGATGTGATCTGCGCCACATAAGCCAGTATGAAATTTAGGAATAAAGTGTATGTGATTGCGGAGATTGCCGCATTGCGATTTTCAAAAGCGGGCTGGTGTAAGTTTCGGTTTCTCAATTGCAGTGATCGCTCAGCGGCTGGCGCCGAAACCGACCAAAGAGGCCCAGGACGGGGCCTCTTTGGAATCTCCACGTCTTTTACAACACGCGCTGCCGCTCGCTGGCACTGTTTCAGCAACTCCTCCTGTTGCCGCGAAAACTTGCCGCTGCGCGGTACCTTCATTTCGGTCTTCGAGACTAAGGTCTCGAAACACTCATTCAGCAAGCTTTCTGAAAGCGGCCAGGGGCTTTTTCACCCTATTACAGTGGTTTGGTTTGCTCCTCCCCTGCGAAGGGGGAGGTTGGGAGGGGGTTTAGCAAACAACTCACCTTCAAAGTTGCCATTTCGAACCCCATCCCAACCTTCCCCTTGCCAAGGGGAAGGAGCATAAACACCAGCATTATTCTTCCGAATTACATAGCTTCTGGCCGCTTTCAAAACGACGTTGAGAGAGTGGTGAGAAACAGCGAGAGGTTTTTTTCGAGCTGGTTCGAACCCGAAGCGAAAGTACCGCGCCGCGGCGGCGTTTGCGGCAATAGCCGGATACGCTGAAACAGTGCCAGCGAGCGATAGCGCGCAGTGAAAAAGCGCGGGTGTCCAGAGGGCGCGCGCGTTAACGCGCCCTTTGGGCCAGTTTGGGCGGCGAGCCCAAGGTCTTGAATTTGGCTTTGTTTTTAAGCCAGTTTGGGCGGCAACCCACCCTCCGGCATCACAACCCTGGGGCTTTCCACATCGATGTCGTCAGTTGCCTGTCCACCAGCCTCAGTTGATCCGCGTACACTTCCTGCCAGTTGGCTTTCTGCACCAGATACTTCGCATGATTCGCCACGTCCGGCTGATATTCCCGTTCCCAGCGTACCAGCGCTTCTCCGGTCTCGGCCAGCGAGGCATAAACGCCCGCCGCGACACCTGCCGCAATTGCGCAGCCTAACGCGGTGGCTTCTTTCACGACCGGCACGTTGACCGGCACACCCGTGACGTCACTCAGGATCTGACACCACAATTTCCCCTTCGAACCGCCGCCGGAGAACACCAGCGATTTTGCGCGCACACCCGAAAAGCGGGCGATCATATCCAGATTACAGGCCGAAACGATGGCGGCGTTTTCTTCCAGTGCGCGGAACAGCGTCGGTTTGTTGCACTTTTCCGGGTCGATGGACAGATTGATAAACGACGGCGCGGCGTGATACCAGTTCTTGAAATGCATCGCGTCAGAGAAGACCGGCGTCACACCCCACGAACCCACCGGCACGCGCGCGGCCATGTCTTCCAGCAGGCTGTAAGTATCCACGCCCAGCCGTCCGGCGAGGGTTTTCTCTTCAGTGCAGAACGCGTCGCGGAACCAGCGCATCGTCAGGCCGGTGAAGAAACTGATGGATTCGGCCTGCGCCATGCCGGGAATGACGTGCGGATTGACGCGGATATTCATCTCCGGATCGGTGACCGGCTCCGGCAAATTCACAATCTGCTGCCAGAAAGTACCGCCTAACACGGCGGTCTGACCGGGACGCACCAGACCTAAACCGAGCGTGCCGAGCTGGGCATCGCCGCCGCCCATTCCGACGGGCGTTCCGGCTTTCAGACCGCTGAGTTCTGCCGCGGTGGCGGTGACATAACCCAGCCGTGTGCCGGTTTCGGCGACGGGAGAAAGCATATCGGCGCGCAGCCCGGCCATGTCTAACAGCTCAGGCCGCCAGTTACGGGTTGTCAGATCCAGCATGCCGGTGGTGCCGGCGTTTGACGGGTCAACCGCCAGCTCGCCGCTGAGCTTATACGCCAGCCAGTCGCTGATCATGGTGACGGTCGCAGCCTGACGGTAAATGTCCGGGCGATGGTGCGCAAGCCACAGCAGGCGCGGCATGGCGCTGAGCGCCAGCGTCTGGCCGGAGCACTCATACACTTCGCGTTCAAATTCGAAATCGTGGATTTCTTTCAGTTCGGAAACTTCACGGCTGGCGCGGGCATCGACGTTGGCGCAGGCCCAGATCGGTTCGCCGGATTTATCGTATAGCACGATCCCTTCGCGCATCGAACAGGCGGCGACGGCGCGGATGGCGGAGGCGGGGAGATGCGCTTCGTGCAGCGCCTGGCGGATACACTGGCAGGCGAGCTGCCAGTTTTTGTGCAGATCAAACTCCATAGAACCGGGTACATCCGGCAGCGCCAGATGGATCCATTCGGCCTGTCCGGCGGCAATCTGTTCGCCTTCGAGATTGAAAATCACCGCACGGATGCTGCCGGTACCGGCATCCAGCGCCATTAAATAGCTACGATCGTCGTCAGAGTTCAGGGTAGAGGTCATCGCTACGTTCTCTCGTGCCAGTTTATCGGGCACCGTTTACCTGACCGCCACACCCCTCACACCCTGCGGGTCAGCCGAGCAACGCCAGCATGGCTCTTGCTGTGCTCTCTTCAGTAACCAGTGCGTTAATTCGTTTGCCTTTCAGCGCCGCGACAATGGCTTCGGCTTTCTCGACGCCGCCGGCCACGCCTAACACGGTCGGAATACTGGCCAGATCGGCGGGGGTGACGGCGATCAGTTCATCGTGGATCGCCATGTTTTCCGCCAGCTCACCGTTGCGCTGCATAAAGAAGCCGAGGATGTCGCCGACCGCGCCTTTGCGGCCAAACAGGAGCTGCTCGCCTTCGCTGATGTAACCGGAGCGCAAAATCGTCGCTTCCTGTTTCTGGTTCAGCGAACCGATGCCGACCACCGCGATATCCGCCGCACAGGCTGCCAGCATCACGTCATGCACATTGCGTTCCTGCCGGAAAATCGCCGCCACGCTGGCCGATGAGGCCCGCAGCGGCGCGGGAATAATGCTGACGCCGCAGGCCGCGTCGAGCTGTCCGATGCCGGTCATATACGGCCCGACACCGCCGGAAAGCGTCACCATCCTGATCTGTTGCGAGGCGATAAAGCCGCTCAGATGTTGCAGCGTACTCATGGCCGTTTCGCCAAATCCAACCGCCAGCAGTTGTCCGGGTTTGAGCAGCGTCATCAGCATGTGCGCCGCGCCGACACCCAGACGGGTGCTCAGCGAACCGTCGGCCAGCTGTGGCAGAACGCGGATCTGCTGCAAATCAAAACGTTCGAGCAGGGTGTTTTCCAGCGCCAGACATCCCTCAAAACGCGAGTTGATCTGCACGCGGATCACCCCGGATTGCCGGCCTTTTTCCAGCAGCCGCGACACTTTCAGCCGCGTCAAGCCAAGTCGTTCACCGATCTCATTCTGGGTCAGACCGTCGTGGTAATAGAACCAGGCGGTGCGCGCCAGCAGTTCCTCTTCGCCCATGCTGAATTCCGGATGGTTAGTCAGATCAGAAAGCGTTGTCTTATCAGTCATAGTGAACACTTATCAAAATGTAGATCAATTGTTCGTTAACGGAATGTTGTTAACTGTGATGTGTTTGGCAAATTCCAAATGAATTCTGGTTGAATCATATCGCAGACTTTATGACTTGAACAAACTGTGATCCGCGCAAAAGTTTTCGTCGGCCTGTCAGACTAGTTTTATGAACAATGTTAAATGATAAATACATTTGTTCATTAATGGCGAAATACGATTTCTGACGATAACGGTTTGCAGCTAAGGAGATACCGAAATGGCAGATTTGGACGATATCAGAGACGGTAAAAACTTCGGCATCGGCACGCCGCAGGAAAACCATGCGTTTTTCCTCAAGGGCAGCGGCCAGCTTGACTGGGGAATGCAGTCGCGGCTGGCGCGGATTTTTAATCCGGATTCCGGCCGCACCGTCATGCTGGCGTTTGACCACGGGTATTTTCAGGGGCCGACCACCGGTCTTGAGCGTATCGATATCAGCATTGCGCCGTTGTTCCCGCACACCGATGTGCTGATGTGTACCCGAGGTGTGCTGCGCAGCGTGGTGCCCGCGGCCATCAATAAACCGATCGTGATGCGCGCTTCCGGCGGCAACTCGATTCTGACTGAGCTTTCTAACGAAACGGTGGCGGTCGCCATCGAAGACGCACTGCGCCTGAACGTCGCCGCGATGGCCGCGCAGGTTTATATCGGCAGCGAGCACGAACATCAGTCGATCAAAAACATCATTCAGCTGGTGGATCAGGGGATGCGTTACGGGATGCCGACGATGGCGGTCACCGGCGTCGGTAAAGACATGGCGCGTGACCAGCGTTATTTCTCACTGGCAACGCGCATTGCGGCGGAAATGGGCGCGAACATCATCAAAACCTACTACGTGGACAGCGGTTTCGAACGCATCGCTGCCGGTTGCCCGGTACCGATTGTGATTGCCGGAGGCAAAAAACTGCCGGAGCGCGAGGCGCTGGACATGTGTTATCAGGCCATCGATCAGGGCGCATCGGGCGTGGACATGGGGCGCAACATCTTCCAGTCCGAAGCGCCGGTCGCCATGCTGCACGCGGTCAAAGCGGTTGTGCATGAAAACGCCAGCGTGGCGGTTGCCTACGAACTGTTCCTGAGTGAAAAGGGGTAAATCATGGAAGTGACGCTGGTCGAAATTAATGTGAAGCCGGACAAAATTGACGAATTCCTCGAAGTGTTTCGCGCCAATCATCTGGGCGCGGTAAAAGAAGAGGGCAACCTGCGGTTTGACGTGTTGCAGGATGAACACGAACCGACGCGGTTCTTCATCTACGAAGCCTACCGGGATAACGACGCGGTGATGGCGCACAAGAAAACGCCGCATTATCTCAGGTGCGTTGAGGCGCTGGAGGGGATCATGACGGGAGCACGGAAGAAAACGGTGTTTAAGGGGATATATCCGTAAGGTTTTTGATTTCAAATTTTGGTTTTAAATTCAACTTCAAGGTCGTGGGCGTCGGCCCACACCGACCAGAGACCCGGTAACGCGCGGGCCTCTGGACTCCGCTCTTTTTCACTGCGCGCTGTCGCTCGCGGACACTGTTTCAGCAACTTCTGCTCGTGCCGCAAAATCCCGCCGCTGCGCGGTTCCTTCCAGTCGGATTACAAACCGCGCGAAAAGAGTCGCGGTTTTCCACCTCTCCTTTCAGCGTGATTTTTGAAAGCGGCCACAGCTTTCTAATTCGTAACCTCACCGTTTTGCTCTAAAGAGCGCAATGCGATTTTATCTTTTTTAAAGCCTCTGGCCGCTTTCAGAAAGCTTGCCGAGCGAAGTGTTTCGAGACCTAAGGCTCGAAACCGAGTAAGGGAACCGCGCAGCGGCGGGATTTCGCGGCAATAGCTGTGGTTTCTGAAACAGTGCCAGCGAGCGACAGCGCGTGTTGAAAAAAGCGAGGAGGAGTCCAGAGGAGGAAAAGCACTTTCATCCTCTGGTCGGTTTCGGCGCGAGCCGCTGAGCGATCACCGCAATTGAAAAACCGAAATATTCTCGGTCAGAGTCCCCGCTGGCAAGCGAGAAACCGCCCTCACGGCAAGTGAGAAAAACCAAAATTTGCCAATCTTAAAGCACCTTCTCCAGGAAGGCTTTTGTCCGCTTATGCACCGGCCTGTCCAGCACCTGCGTTGCACTCCCGCTCTCAACAACGGCGCCGTCCACCATAAACACCACCTGATCGGCGACCTGTCGCGCAAAACCGATTTCGTGCGTCACCACCACCAGCGTCACGCCGGACCGCGCCAGTTTTTTGATAACGTCCAGCACCTCGCCGACCAGCTCGGGGTCGAGCGCGGAGGTGGGTTCGTCGAACAACATCACTTTCGGGTTGAGCGCTAAGGCGCGGGCGATGGCGATGCGCTGCTGCTGACCACCGGAAAGATGGCGCGGCCAGGCGTGGGCTTTTTCGCGTAAACCGACGGTATCGAGCAGCTCATATGCGCGAGCGATGGCCTGTTTGCGGCTCAGCAGGCCGTGAACGACGGGCGCTTCGATAATGTTATCGAGCACCGTCATGTGCGGGAATAAATTGAAATTCTGGAAAACGTAGCCGACGTGGGTACGTTGTTTGAGGATCGCGCGTTCTTTCAGCTCGTACAGCGTGTCGCCTTTGCGGCGGTAACCGATGTAATCGCCATCAATCTGGATAAAGCCTTCATCGACGCGTTCCAGATGATTGATGGTGCGCAGCAGGGTGGATTTCCCTGAGCCGGACGGGCCGAGAATGACCGTCACCGTGCCCGGTTCAATATTCAGGCTGACGTTATCCAGCGCTTTGTGCGCGCCGTAGAATTTGCTCAGATTATTGATCTCGATGCGCCCGACGGTGGCGGCCTGCGGCTGGCGCGGATACAGCCGTTCTACGGAAGCGTCCTGAGGCTGTTTAACAAATAAATCAAAGGCTTCAGACATAAATTTCTCCAGAATTATGAACGGGCGACACGCCACTGGCGCAGACGCTGCAACGGCGAGGGCGCCACCTGGCGCACCGTGCCGCGTGAGAAATAACGCTCGACGTAATATTGCAGCACCGACAGCACGGTCGTGATCAGCAGATACCACACCGTCGCCACCATCAGCAGCGGGATCACCTGCTGCGTGCGGTTGTAAATCACCTGCACGGTGTAGAACAGCTCCGGCATGGAAAGCACGTAAACAATCGATGTGCCTTTTGCCAGACTGATCACTTCGTTAAAACCGGTCGGCAGAATCGAACGTAGCGCCTGAGGCAAAATGATGCGGAACGTCCGGCGGTAGGCCGGTAAACCGAGCGCGGCGGCGGCTTCGTGCTGGCCGTGTTCGACGCCTAAAATCCCGCCACGGATAATTTCTGCGGTATACGCCGACTGCACCAGCGAAAGCCCCAGAACGGCGACCGAAAACTGATCCAGCAAATTCACGGTTGGCGTGCTTAAAAAGGTGATGGACGTAAACGGAATACCGAGCGACAGGTTGTCGTAGAGATACGAAAAGTTGTAGAGGATGATCAACACCAGCAACAGCGGCAAGGATCGGAACAGCCAGATATATCCCCAGGCCAGCGCATTCATTAAATAGGATTTGGACAGGCGGGCGAGGGCCAGCGCCGTCCCTAAAATAATACCAAACAGCGTGCCCAGTAAGGTCAGCAGCAGCGTTTTCCCCAGCCCGGATAGAATGATCGGGTCAAAGAACCACTGGCGAAAAACGCCCCATTCCCAGCGGGCGTTGGTGGCGATCGACTCAACGATACCCAGCAGGATAAAGACTGAAAATATCGCACCGGCCACCCGCCACGGATAGCGTGCCGGGACCACTTTCAGCGGCGGATGATTCACGGAGGTAGGGGCGTTTTCGCTCATGGTGTTCTCTTTCTTGTGGCAATTTCAGGTAACAGGGACATCGGCGGTCAGCGCCTTGGTGAACGGCAAACGGCCGTCATACGGCGGGCGGGAATAGACGTCCGGGTCGAGACGTGTGTCAAACAACGGCTGATAACCGTGCGACAAATACAACCCGACTGCTTCCGGCTGGCGGAAACCGGTGGTCAGGAAAACCTGCTGATAACCGTATTCGGCAGCGCGGCGTTCCAGTTCGAGTAAAACCTTCTGTGCCAGCCCCTGACGGCGCAAAGAGCGGTGCGTCCAGATGCGTTTCAGTTCCGCAGTTTTCGCGTCGTAGCGTTTGTACGCGCCCATCGCAATGGGCGCTCCGTTTCTCAGCAAGACAATAAACGTGCCGTCCGGCGCGGAAAATACGCTGTCATCTTCCGGCGGCTGGCTGGAAAAATATTCGCCGTAGCGTTCGCGGTATTCACCGAACAAACCCTGGATAAACGGCGCAATCAGCGGGTCTTCCGGCACAGTCTGGATAAAAACGTCATCACTCATGATGGAGTCCTCTTTACTCAGTCGCCCAGTCCTGGCGGGTTAATTTCGGAGTGGTCGATTTTCTCAACGCTTTCGCCCCAGCGGTTAAGCACCTGCAAATAGGTGCCGTTGGCGATGGCGCTGTTAAGCGAGGCCTGAACCGCGTCCACTAAGCCATTGCCTTTTTTCAGCGTCACGGCAATGTTCGCGGTTTTCGGCCAGCCGCCCGGCACGGTGCCGACCAGTTTGGTTTTGCCGGTTAACAGCGCTTTGTAGGCACCGGTGACGTTCGGCCCGAATGTCGCATCGGCGCGGCCAGACTGAATTGCCAGCGTCGCGGCGGCGTCGTCAGTGACGTATTGCGGTTGCAGCGCCGGTAATCCTTTGGCCTGATTCTCTTTATCCCACGCCAGCAAAACGGCTTCCTGATTGGTGCCGGAGCCGACAATAATGCGTTTCCCGGCGATATCCGGCGCGGATTGAATCGAGGTGATTTTGCTGTCGGATTTCACGTAGAAGCCCAGCGTATCTTCGCGATAGGTGGCGAAATCGAATTTGGTTTTGCGGTCTTTGGTGACGGTAATGTTGTAGATGGCGGCGTCGTATTTCCCGGAGGTCACGCCCAGCGGCCAGTCTTCCCAGGAGGCCGGAACCACTTTCAGCTTCAGACCCAAACCATCGGCAACCAGACGGGCGATATCCGCTTCGCTGCCGATCACGGTTTTATTGTCGCGGGCATACAGGCCGAACGGCGGGGCGCTGCCCAGCACGGCGAGCGCCACGGTCAGCGTGCCGGGTTCAACAAATTTAAAGTTAGCCGGAATTTTTGCCACCGCTTCCGGGCTTTTCGCTGTGTTAATGGGTTTTTCATTCGCAATCAGGTCGATACCCGGTGCGGCCTGTGCCAGAGCAGAAAGACTTAATAAAGCGGCGATGGTGGTTAATTTAACGCTGTGTTTCATCATTATTGTGTTTACCCTGCATTCTTATTGTATGTGGTGATGACAGTGAGGTGACGTTTTCACTATTCCCGAGTGTTACAGGGATGTAAAACAACAAAATCAAATAATGAAAGAGATAAATTGGAAATAAAGAGATGCCAGATATAACCACGCAAAACGCCCGGATTACCGGGCGTTGCAATAGGAATGTCATTAATGAAGGTTATTTGCCGGTTAATTCCCGCAGCGCTTTCTCTGCCAGTTGCTGGAAATAAGCGGCTGCCGGATAAATCGCAGATTCGTCAGGATTAAATTGCGGATGATGCAAACCAAATTCACTGGCAGAACCAATGCTGACAAACGCGCCGGGGACGTGATGCAGATAAAAAGCAAAGTCTTCGCCGCCCATTTGCGCCGTCGCGACTTCGGTTTTATAGCCAAATTCAGCCGCCGCTTCCAGGCTGAAATCCGCCCAGCGCGGCGTATTTACCACCGCCGGTGGCCCGCCAAACCAGTGCAGTTCGGCCTTTGCACTCAGCGCCGTCGCCACGCCTGAAATCACCTGACGAATGCGTTCCGGGATTTGCTCGCGGATCACGTCGTTGTGCGTGCGCACCGTGCCTTCAAGTTCGACGGTTTGCGGCAGCACGTTCCAGGTATTGCCGCCTTCGATGCGCGTGACGCTGACCACCGCCGCTTCCTGTGCGCTGACGTTGCGGCTCACCACGGTTTGCAGCGCCGAAATGATGTGGCTGGCGGTGACAATACTGTCGACGCCTTCCTCAGGATGCGCGGCGTGCGCGCCTTTACCGGTGATTGTGATACTGAAACGGTCAACGTTGGCATAAAACGCGCCGCCTTTGGTGGAGAAAGTGCCGACCGGCAATTCCGGCGCATTGTGCAGGCCAAATATCGCATCAACATTTTCCAGTGCACCGGCTTTAATCAGCTGCGAAGCCCCGCCAAACCGCTCTTCCGCAGGCTGGAAAAACAGACGCACGCGGCCCGGAAGCTGGTCTTCGCGCGCTTTCAGTAAATACGCGGCACCCAGAATAACGGACGTGTGAAAATCGTGGCCGCAGGCGTGCATCACGCCGGGATGTAGCGAACTGAAAGGCACGCCGGACGCTTCTTCGATCGGCAGCGCGTCGATGTCACCGCGCAACGCCACGACCGGGCCATGCTGCGGGCCGATTTCCGCCACGACGCCGGTTTTCAGCCCGAGATCCAAAATCCGCACACCGGCCGCATTCAGCCAGCCGGTAATTCTTTGTGTGGTGGCAAATTCCTGATTCGACAATTCAGGGTTTTGGTGTAATTCACGACGATGGGCGATGAGTTTGCTTTCTAATTCTGATGAGCCGGACACCGTATCGGTGCGCGCGTCATTGGCAAGTGAAATGCTCATTATTCTTGGCCTTTTAAACGGTAGGTTTGCAGTCATTTCATCGTAAACAGGAAACTCCTTTTGCCTAAAGACTCTGTGGCTATATTTTATAAGCAGTTTTGTTCTCATCGCGCATAGCAAAATAATGGCTATCGATGCGCAATTTAATTATTTAGCTTTGCCCTCACTTCGTGGAACTCTTTTTCTCATGAACTGGTTTTTAACATGAACTGAACATGAACTGATTGTGCGGATAAAAGGAATACCCCGAGTGAATTACCGACTGAGCTTATTAGACCAAAGCCCGATAAATGAAGGACAACGTGCGGAACACGCACTGGAGGCGACGCTGACGTTTGCGAAAACGGCGGAAAAACTCGGTTATCACCGCCTGTGGGTTTCAGAACATCACGACACAGACAAGCTGGCGGGCAGCTCGCCGGAAGTGCTGATTGCCTGGCTGCTGGCGCAGACATCGACGCTGCGGATCGGCTCCGGCGGCGTGATGCTGCAACATTACAGCCCGTACAAAGTGGCGGAGAATTTCCATCTGCTTTCCGCGCTGGCGCCCGACCGCGTGGATATCGGCATCGGCAAAGCGCCCGGCGGTTTACCGCTCTCAACCAAAGCGCTGCGCGGCCATGCGCCGGCGGATTCAGCCCCCGGTTTCCCCGCGCAGTTACAGCAACTGACGCATTATCTGACTCATCTCGACGATAATCTGGCCGGTGTTGAAGCCCGCGCATTGCCGCAGCCGCCGGTTGCGCCGCAGCGTTTCCTGCTGGGTGCGAGCAAAGAAAGCGCCCGTCTGGCGGCGTCACTGGGCTGGAATTTCGTTTTCGCCGGTTTCATCAACACATCCGCAGAAGTGATGACCGAATCGGTGCTGGCATACCACGAATATTCCGCCGGACAAGGGCAGGCGCTGGTCAGCCTTGCGGTGCTGGCCGCTGAAACGCGAGAAGAAGCCGCCGCGCGTGTGGCGGAGCAGCATAATTTTCGCGTCACCGTCGGCGACAAACATGTGACCGTCGGCACCCGCGAACAGGCCGAAGCGTTTGTCCGGCAGGCCGGGGCGACGCAATTCCGCATTGAACAGCAGCAAATCAGCGTGCTGCACGGCACGCCCGCCGATATTCACGAACAGCTGCGCGATATTCAGCGCCGTCTGTGCGTTAACGAATTTGTTATTCATACCCCACTGACAGATGCCGCCGTGCGTCTGAAGTCCATCGAATTGCTGGCTGGCCAGCTGTAAGGAGATCTCATGAGCCATTCAAAAAGTATCAAGCTGGGTCTGATGTTGCACGGTGCAGGCGGGCATATGAATTCATGGCGTCACGAAAAAGCGCCTGCTGATGCCAGCGTGAATTTTCCGTATTTTCGCGATTTAGCGTTGCGCGCCGAAGCTGCCGGTTTTGATTTCCTGTTCGTGGCTGATGGCCTGCACATCAACGAAAAATCGCTGCCGCATTTCCTCAACCGTTTCGAACCGGTTGCGTTGTTGTCGGCGCTGGCGTCAGCCACCCACAGCATCGGGCTGGCGGGGACGATTTCGACGTCGTACAGCGACCCGTTTACCGTGGCGCGTCAGCTGGCGTCGATAGACAACATCAGTCAGGGGCGCGCGGGCTGGAACGTGGTGACCTCACCGCTGGCCGGTTCGGCGAAAAACTTTGGCAAAGATCACCCTGAACATGCGCTGCGTTACCAGATTGCGGAAGAATACATCAACGTGGTGCAGGGGTTATGGGATTCGTGGGAAGACGGCGCGTTCGTGCGCGACCGCGAAAGCGGCGTGTTTTTCGATGCGGCCAGACTGCATAAACTCAATCATCAGGGGCAGTTCTTCTCGGTCGAAGGCCCGCTGAATATCCAGCGTTCGCCGCAGGGGCAACCGGTGATTTTCCAGGCGGGCGCTTCTGATGCGGGTATCGCGCTGGCGGGTAAATCTGCCGATGCGGTCTTTACCAACGCCCGCACGCTGGAAGAAGCGCAGGAATACTCTGCCAAACTCCGGGCGCAGGTGGCAAAAAATGGCCGTCATCCGGTGGGGATTTTTCCCGGCATCAGCCCGATTGTTGGCAAAACCGAAGAAGAAGCTGAAACGAAATATCAGTACCTGCTTTCACTGCTGTCGCTCGACGACGCGCTGGCGTATCTCGGCCGCTTCTTTGAGCATCACGATTTCAGCCAGTATCCGCCGGATGGCCCGTTCCCTGAGCTGGGCGATTTAGGCCAGAACTCATTCCGTTCGACCACCGACAGCATCAAGAAACTGGCGAAAGAGGAAAACCTGACGCTGCGTGAAGTGGCGTATCAGACCACGTTGCCGCGCGGTGAGTTTTTCGGTACGCCTGAACAGGTCGCCGACCGGCTGATCCGCTGGGTGGAAGAGGGCGGTGCGAGCGGGTTTATCATCAGCGGACCGGTGCTGACCGAGGCGCTCGACGACATCACCCGTCTGGTGCTGCCGGTGCTGGCCGCACGCGGTTACTGGCATCCTTCCGAAGCCCACACGCTGCGTGAACGCCTGGACATTCCGTTCAAAACCAACCGCTACAGCGTGCAGGACACCGTGCGTGAGGCAGTGAGCGAGAAATAGTTACAACATCCTTATCTTTTGAAACAGCCCGCCCGGTTCAGCCGCGGCGGGCTGTTTGCTTTTCAGGGGATGACAGGGTTGCCTGCGCCTATAATTGGGCGTAAGCTTTTGGCAATTAAAAAACGATCGGTCTAAATCATGGGTGATGCACTGACAATCCTGCCTGAAGTCCCGCCACAGGCGGCTCAAAAGCCCCGTCGTGGCCGTCCTCCCAAGACTGAACGCGAATTTTCCGACACGCGTGTGGCGCTGATCCGCTCCGGTCTGGAAGTCATCACGGAAATGGGCTATCTCTCAGCGGGCATTGATGCGGTGATTAAAAATATCGCCGTACCCAAAGGATCGTTCTATCACTATTTTGCCAGTAAACAGGATTTCGGCATGGCGGTGCTGACGTCTTACGGCGCATTTTTCGCCCATAAGCTCGACAAGTTTTTGCTCAACGACGCGCTCCCGCCACTGCAACGCATCAGCGCGTTTGTCGAACACGCCGGTCAGGGCATGGCGAGATTCGAATTCCGGCGCGGCTGCCTGGTCGGCAATCTGTTGCAGGAATCGCCGCTGCTTCCTGAGAATTTCCCGGAAAAGCTGAAAGCGATTTTGCAGGAATGGGAAAGCCGCGTGGCGCGTTGTCTGGAAGAAGCGCAACGGGCGGGTGATATGGATTGCGTTACGCCACCGGCGCAGCTGGCGGAGATCTTCTGGTCGGGCTGGGAAGGGGCGGTGATGCGCGCCAAACTGTTCCGTTCAGCCGAACCTCTGAATCAGTTTTGGGCATATTTTCAGAAAAGCATTCAATAAGAAATTCCAAAATAGCACCTGCAATCATTACGTTAGTCATCGCATTTCTAACGACAACTCTTCGAACGCCTGAATAATTAAGGGAAAAAAATGAAAGCACTGGTTCTCGAACAGCCAGACAAAACCACACTGGCCGAAGTCAAAGAGATCGCACTGCCGGAAATGGCGGAAGGCGATGTGCGGGTGGATATCAGCTGGTCCGGTCTGAATTACAAAGACGCGCTGGCGATCACCGGCAAAGGCAAAATCATCCGTCAGTTTCCGATGGTGCCGGGGATCGATTTTGCGGGTCGCGTCAGCCGCAGTAATGACGCCCGTTTCACCGTCGGCCAGCCGGTCATTCTCACCGGCTGGGGCGTGGGCGAAACACACTGGGGCGGCCTGGCAGAACAGGCTTGCGTGAAAGGTGACTGGCTGGTGCCTTTGCCGGAAGGGCTGGCGGCGCGTAATGCGATGATCATCGGCACGGCGGGTTTCACCGCCATGTTGTGCGTGATGGCGCTGGAAGACGCGGGCGTTAAACCGGAAAGCGGAACCGTGGTCGTGACCGGTGCCAGCGGCGGTGTGGGCAGCACGGCTGTCGCCTTGCTGCATACGCTGGGTTATACCGTTGCCGCCGTTACTGGCCGTGAATCCACCCACGATTACCTGCGTAACCTGGGTGCCAGCGAAATTCTTTCCCGCGATGATTTCGCCGAAACCCGTCCGCTGGAAAAACAAATCTGGGCAGGGGCGGTGGATACCGTCGGTGACAAAGTGCTGGCGAAAGTGCTGGCGCAAACCAATTACGGCGGCTGCGTGGCGGCCTGCGGGCTGGCGGGCGGTTTTGGTCTGCCGACCACCGTGATGCCGTTTATTCTGCGCAACGTGCGTTTGCAGGGCGTCGATTCTGTTTCTGTGCCCGCTGACCGCCGTTCTGCCGTCTGGGAGCGTCTGCTGAAAACCCTGCCGCAGAGTTTCTACGAGCAGGCGGCGACTGAAATCACGCTGGAACAGGCTCCGGCCGTGGCAGCGGATTTCCTTGATAATAAAATTCAGGGCAGAACGCTGGTGAAAATCGCCGGTTAACCCCCATGCCCGGCATCCTCAGGGTGGCCGGGCGCTTTCCCCGCTCAATTTCTCTTCCTCTATAAAGAATTCCCCGCGTTTGGCCGATAAATACCTTGTTCGTCTGAGAAAATGATTCCTTATTTTCCAAATGACTCATATTGCAGCGCAAACACACTCAAATAAAAATACGCATGAGGAAAGTATGGATAATTTTCAGAAAGAAATTGATGAAAGAACAAATCTCACTTCGTCTAACCGGTTTGAATTGCTGTTGTTCCGTCTGGGCTCATCGCCTGGTGAAGATCAGTCAGAATTATTTGGCATCAACGTCTTCAAACTGCGTGAAATTGTCCCCATGCCGACACTGACCAAAGCGGCGGGAATGGCATCGCCGATGATGGGGATGACCAATATTCGCGGTGAAATTATTCCGGTGATCGACCTGCCTGCGGTCGTCGGCTGCGTGCCGAAAACCGGGCTGAATATTTTGCTGGTCACCGAATATGCCCGCAGTACGCAGGCGTTTGCGGTGGAATCGGTGGACGACATTGTTCGTCTGGAATGGAGCCAGGTGCTGGCGGCAGAATCCGGCGTGAAGAGCCGTAACATCACCAGTATCGCGCGTCTGGATAACGATAAATCCAGTAACCGTCTGGCGCTGGTGCTGGACGTCGAGCAAATCCTGCACGACATTATCCCGAACAACAATATCGACATGGATAAGAAGAAAACCAGCTCCTTCAAAATGAAACCGGGTACGGTGGCGATTGTTGCGGAAGACTCCAAAGTCGCGCGCCAGATGCTGGAAAAAGGCCTGAACATGATGGAAATCCCGGCGCAGATGCACGTCACCGGTCTGGAAGCCTGGAATAAAATCCGCAAAATGGCCGAAGAATGCAAAGCCGCCGGCGTGCCCATTTCAGACAAAATTTCCTTCGTACTGACGGATCTGGAAATGCCGGAAATGGACGGCTTCACGCTGACGCTCAATATCAAACGTGACGAATTCCTGAAGAATATCCCGGTGATTATCCACTCCTCGCTGTCGGGCAGCGCCAACGAAGATCACGTCCGCAAAGTGGGTGCCGACGGGTATGTGGCGAAATTCGAAATCAACGAACTCGAAGCCGCGATCCATAAAGCGCTGGACGCGAAGAACGTGGTTCACGCATAACATTGAGTTTCTCTGTGAAAAGCCCGCTTCAGAAAATCTGAGCGGGCTTTTTTCATTTTGCGACGCCGAAAGAGAAGCCTTTCACGTTAACTGGCTATTCTATAATCACAGTCTGGATTCAGAAATTGTGGAAACGCACAGAACGAACGCGCAAATCAGAAGGGAAGGTCTATCAAATACATAGGGTGTTCCAGATGTGACTGGGTTAAATCCGAGTATAGAGTAGCAATGAAACTATAAAAAAGGAGTGTGAGCATGAGCAGTTCTATTGATGAAGAAGCGAACGACGCAAAACCCATTGTAGAAGCAGACAGAGAAGCCTCTGCCGGAAAGTGTCCTTTTCATGCAGGAAAGTCCAATGAAACGTCTGGCGGCGGGACAAGCAATCGCGAGTGGTGGCCTAATCAGCTCAGAACCGATTTACTGAACCAGCATTCCGCCCGCTCAAACCCGTTGGGCGAAGCGTTTGACTACCGTAAAGAATTTGCCAAGTTAGATTATTCTGCACTCAAAGCCGATATCAAAGGCGTCCTGACCGAATCGCAACCCTGGTGGCCTGCCGACTGGGGCAGCTACATTGGTCTTTTCATCCGTTTAGCGTGGCACAGCGCCGGGACGTACCGTTCCGTCGACGGGCGCGGTGGTTCAGGTCGCGGTCAGCAACGCTTCGCACCGCTGAACTCCTGGCCGGATAACGTCAGCCTCGATAAAGCCCGCCGCCTGCTCTGGCCGGTAAAACAAAAATACGGTCAAAAAATTTCCTGGGCTGATCTCTATATTCTGGCGGGTAACGTCGCGCTGGAGAACTCCGGTTTCCGCACGTTTGGATTTGGTGCCGGTCGTGAAGATGTCTGGGAACCGGATCTGGATGTGAACTGGGGCGATGAGACCACCTGGCTGGAACATCGTCATCCTGAAGATCTGGCGAAGTCCCCGTTGGGTGCCACCGAAATGGGGCTGATTTACGTCAACCCTGAAGGCCCGAACCACAGCGGCGACCCTGCCTCAGCGGCACCGGCCATCCGCGCCACTTTCGGCAATATGGGCATGAACGACGAAGAGATTGTGGCGTTAATCGCCGGTGGTCATACGCTCGGTAAAACCCATGGCGCGGCAGAAGCCAGCCATGTGGACGTTGACCCGGAAACTGCACCGATTGAAGCGCAGGGGCTGGGCTGGGCAAACAGCTACGGCAGCGGTGCCGGTGCGGATGCCATTACGTCCGGGCTGGAAGTCATCTGGTCGCAGACGCCAACGCAGTGGAGCAACTACTTCTTCGAAAACCTGTTCAAATATGACTGGGTACAGACGCGCAGCCCGGCGGGCGCTATTCAGTTTGAAGCCGCTGATGCGCCGGACATCATCCCTGATCCGTTCGATACCGAGAAAAAACGCAAACCGACCATGCTGGTGACTGACCTGACGCTGCGTTTCGACCCGGAATTTGAGAAAATCTCGCGCCGTTTCCACAGTGATCCGCAGGCGTTTAACGAAGCCTTTGCCAGAGCCTGGTACAAACTGACGCACCGCGATATGGGGCCAAAAGCGCGTTATATCGGGCCGGAAGTGCCTAAAGAAGACTTAATCTGGCAGGATCCGTTGCCGGTGCCGGTTTACCATCCGACTGTTGCCGATATTGCCGTGCTGAAAGAAAAGATTGCGGCATCTGGCCTGACGGTCGGTGAACTGACATCGGTGGCATGGGCATCCGCCTCGACGTTCCGTGGCGGTGATAAACGCGGCGGGGCTAACGGTGCGCGGCTGGCATTACTGCCGCAAAGACAATGGGAGGTTAACGCCGTGGCCGCGCGCGTGCTGCCGACGCTGGAATCTCTTCAGCAGTCACATCCGAAAGCGTCACTGGCAGATGTGATTGTTCTGGCGGGCGTCGTCGGTATCGAAAAAGCGGCGAAAGCGGTCAACGTCGAAATCGAGGTGCCGTTCACGCCGGGGCGTGTGGATGCGCGTCAGGATCAGACCGATATTGAGTCGTTCGATTTGCTTAAACCGAAAGCCGATGGTTTCCGTAACTATCGCGGTGACACCGGCAGAACCTCGACTGAAAATCTCCTGATCGACAAAGCTCAGCAACTCACGCTGACCGTACCCGAATTAACGGTACTGATTGGCGGATTACGTGCGCTGGGAACTAACTTCGACGGCAGCCATCACGGCGTATTCACGGGTAAAACCGGTGAACTGAACACGGACTTCTTCATCAACCTGCTCGATATGCGTACCGAATGGAAAGCCACCGATTCCACCGGTGAACGTTTCGAAGGCCGTGACCGTGTCAGCGGAGAATCCCGATTCACCGCCACCCGCGCCGATCTGGTGTTTGGCTCTAATGCCGTTTTACGCGCCAGCGCCGAGGTTTACGCCAGCAGCGATGCGAAGGAAAAATTCGTGAAAGACTTCGTCGCCGCCTGGACAAAAGTGATGAATCTGGACCGTTTTGATATTTGAGATGTGTTGAGTTGACGCAGTAGATATAAAGCCTGCCTGGGTGACTGGGTGGGCTTTTTTGGTTTTGTGCATACGTTTAGTAGTATTTGAAAATGCAGATGATACCATTTGCGAAATGGTTAAAGAGTTTATTTAGTAGGGTGAACATTTTGGTGGAAGTTAGGTCCAACTGAACACTTACATTCATGGTTATCTGTTACAATTTTGTGTTCCCCTTCCTTGGGTATGTAGTTATTGATTGTCAGTTTCTAACTAATCTCTCGAAAATAAATCATCTACAGCATCGAAACTTGTAGAAAATGCTCTACTACTATCAGGATTATAATAACTATCAAGCTCTGATGCAGATTCTCTATTTCTACTTATCACTTCTTCTGAATAGAAATTTTCTAGTATTTCTTCTACTTCTTCTTCTGTGAAATTAAAAGGGGACTTATCAAGAGTTTCATATAAAAACTCAAAAGCTTTTTGGTCAATATCACTTTTTGATTCTTCCTCAAAATACACCTCAAAACTTGAGTTATTGTTTATTTCATCTTGAATATAATTTCCCCAATACTTTTTTAATTCAGTGCGAAGTTGCAATATACGGTGGTCATTAATACCAAGATGGTTCAAAGTGATGCCAAGTTCACATATTTCATTATGGCCTAACGAAGTGATTAACATTAAATCAATTAATTTTAATGTGGCATCTTTATCCACGCCATTCTTTTTAAGTCTTAATAAAAAGTTGATTCCTTTCAGAAGTTTGAGTGAAAAATGATCGATGGTGCTATCATAAGAAATTACGCCACTGTTAATCAAATTTGCGACAGAATATTTTTGATTTTTAGAAAACCTATCGCAATTAACTACTAATTCCATGAAGAATAGTTTATATTCTCTTGGTTTCTTGCTTAAGTTATTTTTAATGGCCTCAAATATTGAAGAGATTGTCTTTTCTTGAAGGTGTTTTGACGATAGTGTTTCGAAGTTTTTAAGTGAAGCTATAGTGCTTAAAGAAGACAGCGCATATGTTGAATTCTTAATGTCAATATTTAACTTGGGGATTAAATAATCTGAAATCGAAGGGTTACCTACATCATAGTAACTAGCCCCACTATTTAATATTTTTTTAAGTGTTGAGTTGAGGCTTAGTTTAATAGAGTCTTCAAAAGACATGAAATTGGCAGATGCGGTATTTATGTTCATTGATTCCAAGTAATTATGATAAGCAGTTCGCAGGTCTTCCTCTAAAATATTCCCGTTATTCATGGAGGTTATTAGTGTCAACATGTAGACAAAGTGATTAAGTTGACGTGTAAACATATGCTCCCAAATTTCAGAAGGGTTATTGAGACTTTTTATTATGTGGCTAACATATTGGCTTGGTGTCAGTCCACAAATTTTATCATTATCTGTAATAAATGAAATTAACCGTGGGTTGAAGTTTTTGTGAGTTATTATGTTTCTATATCGTTTGTTTTCCCAAAAAATGTCCTTATGTTCTTGCGGTAATTCACTCTGCCAAATATGATTATAAAGAATTTTGGCTTTTTCTAAATTATCAAGAGACGAAAGGTTTACCTCGTACTCATGTTTATGCGAATTGTCTATCTTGAATAACTCACTAGCACTTTTTCCTTGATTAAGAATGGTCGTTCTTGATGTTAAAACAAATCTTTTGTTTTCTAATTTTCTGATTCTTTTTATAAATTGTAAAATCCTTGAATCTGTTTTGTTTAAGATAGCATCTAAATAGTTTCTTCCTAAAAAATCATCGAAAAAGAATAACTGCTTTAATTCATCATCAATAATACGTTCTGCTTCAGAAATATCATTCTCTATGTAAATAAGTTGATAGTTGAGTGTTATATAGTAGAGGCATAACTGTTCTGCTAAAGTGGTTTTACCAACGCCAGGATCTCCAGTTATTATAATTGATTTTGTTTCTTCTATTTTTTTTATAGCATTTTCAAAATCAGCAGTTTGTACATAAAGATCTGATTTTTCTTTTATCTGTGACAAAATAAACTTGCTATTGCCAATAACTTCGTTATGAAGAATTGAAGTTAGTAACTCAGTGCTATGCAGCCATAATTTATAGTATTTTAGCTCTATATCTTTGTTTTCTGAAATGTATCCAGCAATCTCTTCAATATTGAAAATGTCCTCTTCTTTTAAATACTGCCTTCCTATGATATCTATTATATCCTGTTTGTTTTTTGCAGATAATTTTTGAGAAACCATTAATATATATCTTGCAGGATCTAATTTTGATACTTTTGTTGCTTCTTTTCTTAATGTGGTGAGGAGTGACGAATAAGAAGATTTAATATAATGCTTGCACTGAATTATTACCGTGCCATTCGTTGTAAAGAATCGACCATCAATTCCACCATCTGGGCCAACTCTGAAACGTTCTATAACATCTAGTCGCAGGATTTTTTTTAACAAATCAATTGATAAATCTTCAAACTCTTTATCATTTAGACGACTCAAATCGTAGTACACCATAAGATAGCCTTTGTATTGAATTAGACATTAATATTTTACTGATAATTTTGAAATTTTAAAAGTGAAATGATAGATGTATAGCGCACTGATTTATCTATAAAGGTCCCTGCATTTATGATTGTTGAGGTACTAAGTGTACGACCTTTGCAGAATCTATAGATAGACTTTTTCTAGTTATAAGTAAGAAGCAGTGTTAATACTACTTTCTGTCAAGAGCAATTGTAAGCACACCCGTTTTAGTTCCACGCACTTTTTGAGATTTCCGTATTTTCGGCCATCAGCCTGTACTCTTCCGGCGTCAGGTTATTCAGAGATTCATGAGGTCGCTCGCTGTTATATTCCATCAGCCAGCGCTCTGTGATTTCCCGTACTTCGTTCAGAGTTCTGAACAGGTAAAAATCCAGTATTTCTGTCCGGTACGTCCGGTTAAACCGTTCGATAAAGGCATTCTGCGTCGGCTTACCCGGCTTGATAAATTCCAGCATCACACCATGCTCTTCTGCCCAATTCGCCAGAGCCAGTGAGATTAATTCCGGTCCATTGTCCATCCGCATCTTCAGCGGGTATCCGCGGTTTGCCACAATCCTGTCCAGTACCCGGACGACACGCTGGGCCGGAATATTCAGGTCTATTTCTATCGCCAGCGCCTCACGGTTAAAATCATCCACCACGTTAAAGGTTCGAAAGCGTCTGCCGCAGACGAGCGCATCGTGCATAAAATCGATCGACCAGCTCTGGTTTAATGCTTCCGGTGTTGCCAATGGTACCGGGTCGCGCACCGGCAGGCGTTGTTTACCCTTACGACGAAAATTCAGTTTCAGCAGGCAGTAAATCCGGTGTACACGCTTATGATTCCAGGCATTACCGTGCCTGCGAAGCACCTGAAAGAGCTTCTTAAAACCGTATCGCGGATAGCGTTCCGCCATTTCAGTCAGCGCCTGGATCACCGGCTCATCGCGACGGGTATCGGGCTGATAAAAATACACCGTCCTGCTCAGCGATAATGTCCTGCATGCCTGACGTAAGCTCATGGCAAATTGCGCCGTCAGATAGCTGACGAGCTCACGCTTTATCGCTGGTTTTAAAGCTTTTTTTCGATGACGTCTTTCAACGCGCGGCATTCCAGACTGAGGTCGGCAAACATCTGTTTGAGCCGCCGGTTCTCGTCTTCCAGATCTTTGATCTTTTTGATATCGGCGGCTTCCATCCCGCCATATTTCGCTTTCCAGTTGTAATAGCTGGCTTCTGAAATTGCGGCCTCGCGGCAGACATCTTTGACGGTCCTGCCAGCTTCGACGGATTTCAGGACGGCGATGATCTGGTGCTCGGTGAATCGGATCTTGCGCATAGCGATCTCCTCAGGGGACATAATCAGTATGTCGGAAGATCTCTAAAAGTGAATGGTTCGTTTTACCGGGATACTTACACAATGGCATGGTTCTTACGCATTTAGTTAATGTTATGTATCGAATTTTGTGATTGTTACATTTTATCTGGTGTAAATTGGGTTCTCATACTTGTACATCTGTATGACATATCTGCTGCTAACGTAACGATTGCTTTTGGTCATAAATGCTAATTGTATTAATGGCAGCTTAGTTACATAAGCGGGCATCTCTAAATGGTTTTTTCTGCGTTAAACTTGCTGCTCTCACATTGGTTTTATAAGTGATTTTTCATAAGGATGAAAACAATGCCACTGCCGGAACGTATGAAACCTACCAAAGTCAGCAGCAAAAAGATTAAAGAACTCGCAAAAAAAGCTGAGGAAATACTTTCGAAAATTGATGAAGGCGCGGATGAGGAAGACACTGCGTTGAAGACGATGATGGAGGAATGGAACAGCCAGGTAGCCAACACTTATACGTTTTCAGACTTCAGAGATTTTTCCTCGTGGACCAGTGCAAAAGAATTCACCCGTATGGCTTTTAATCTGGAAAGATTCTATGAAGATTTGACCTGGGATGAACTGGTTCAAACGATCAACTGCGTGCGTAGCCCGAAGAGCAAAGAGTCTGAACAAAGCTTTGCGCTTTCATTACTCAAAGAGAATTTTAGCGGCAATCCCTCCGACCTGATCTTTTGGCCAAATCATTGGTTCGAGGATCCGGATATGCTTCATGTGAGGTTGACGACTGAAGAGATCGCAGGGTATCTGATGGCCCGGTCAGACAGGCAGTTAGCAGATGCGCCGGAAATGGAGATAAAGTATCCGATTCCTGAAAGCGACCCGCAATAGACGTCATGCCGTTCTCCGCGCCAGCGCCGAGGTTTACGCCAGCAGCGACGCCAAAGAGAAATTCGTGAAAGACTTCGTCGCCGCCTGGACCAAAGTGATGAATCTGGACCGTTTTGATATTTGAGATGTGTTGAGTTGACGCAGTAGATATAAAGCCTGCCTGGGTGACCGGGTGGGCTTTTTTGATTCAGGGGGGTGAGTTAAGTTTTTTCCTTCTGCTCAGGCACTCCCTTGCATCTCAAATCACTGCTCAGACGGCGATATTAATATTCCGCCCAATCGCCGGATTAGCAGGCAACTGCGGGATTGATTCGATGAGGCTAGCAGCCGCTGACTGCTGATTATCCAGCGTCTTTTTCAGCATCAGGGTGTCAACCTTGTTGCCAAGATCCAGATTATCAAGACCGGTCGCCAGTGAAGCAATTTGCGATACATCCATTTTGTTCTCCTGTTCAGTGCAATCAAAAAAATGAACTCTTGCAATGTTATCGGCACTTTCGCGAGAAGCTTTAGAGGGGGAGGGGTATTTTTACGCTTTCTGGTATGAGTAAAAATTGGGTGTCTGGTGCTTCTTTCACGACGTTAAAACGCAGATACAATAAAAGCCCTGACCATTGCAGTCAGGGCTTTTAAGGTACTACAGACTTAAGGTTTAACATTAATGGTCTTAATATGGGTACTGCTCATGATACTGCTTAAAAATGTACACGTTTATCACAGATAATATTGGGTACTGCTACTGAATAAACCTCCCGCTATTTTATGTAATCTATTTCGCCATCTTACTAACATGAACTGATGGCACATTAAACAGGTACATCTCCCCTCGCGACATAAACTATTTGATGCATGGCCTTACTTTCGTTGCGATAATTTAACACTACTGATTTACATTACCCAATCGCAAGCAATTACTCTTAAAACATGGCCTTACATCGTCGCGCTATCCAAACTCATTTGCGATTAACTCTTTGTACTGCATTACCTTAAAAAATCTCCGACACAGAAATGTTCATCTTATTGTCGGTTATCACATACAACAAACTACGTGGCCTTTATCGCAAAATTACTTTTTCGTACCTTACTCATACTAATTACTTAACAGCAGGCTTTCGTTTAACCGCCGTTGAAAGCTAATTTACGGATTTTGAAAAAAGTGTCAATACTGTTTTTAATAACATGTTTTTATTTACAGCAATAATATAACCCACCCGTCAGGCTACGGATGAGAACTTTCTTATTTAATCACCAGGCATGAACATCACTGACGTATTTCAGATGACGAGTGTCACTGTGGAAAAGCTTACCAATCCTGAACGGGCGTCCGCATACTGTACAAATTTTTGTCGGAAGTTCGCTTTGGTTCAACGTGATTCTCCGCTTTCAACTTTCGCCAGCAGCATTTGGATGCTCTGCCTGAGCGCCTGCCGCGCAGATTCTGACAGACCTCCAAGGTTTTTATCCGGCAGCAAAACTGCCGGTGATTGTTTTCATGAAGGTAATCGTTACGTTTATTTGTCAGTCAATGAGAGCGGGTCGTTATCTAATACCAGCGTTTCACGGACTTCCCAGCCACGCAGCTTGCCGGGGTTCAGTAATCCGTCGGGATCAAGGCATTTTTTAACGGAAACGACGTCAGGTTTAATTTCCCCTTGTTTGCCATCTTCAATTTTAAAGACATGAGGGTTGTTTATTTTTACGTCATTATCACGGAAGGTGGTCATTATTTCGTTCAGTCTTTCTTCTGTGGAATAACGGACTAGCTGTAAACCGCTGGCGGTGATGTTTCCGTCATTGTCGCGGAGGAATTCAATATGCGAAATAACTTCGTCGCCGAATAAAATTGCCATGTCGATAATCTGCTGACGATAATTCGTATAATTAAACGCCGTCTGTAAATAGGTCAGGGAACTGTCGATTTTCAGCGCATGCAGCGTGGTGTGATTCCAGCAATATTCCATCAGTGAAGCATTGGCCTCGCGGGCTTCGTCAGCCGGTTGACGCAGTGCGCTGTGCCCGCGATATTTCTCCAGCAAATGGGCACAAAACCCTTCGCTCTCCTGCGCTATCACGCTTATCACCGCGTGCTGGCTGGCCTGATAATGCCCGTTCAGGTGGCTGAACCAGGACGGGATCGGCGCTGCGAACAGCGCAAGCTGGCGTTTTACCAGCCCCGGCGAGCGGGCAAAGGCGTTGGCGTAATCCAGCGCGTCGGTGAAATCATCGAAGACGTCCAGCCGTTCAATCCACTGATGAACCGGTGCCAGCGCCAGCTCAACTTCGAGCACAATCCCGTTGCTGCCGTAGGCGTGATGCAGTAGTAACGCCTGCGGGGCAGGAACCTGCAAAATGCGCGGTTCGGCCTCCATGGTCATGACTTTGACGCTGAGCACATTGCCCGGCGCGCCCAGCGGCCCGTAGTTAATGGAGCCAATACCGCCGAAGCCGCCGCCGTAAAGACCGCCCAGACTGGCGAGCCGGTAGGTGGAAGGCATGCAGCGCAGTTCCCATCCTCCGGGACGGGTCAGCGTTTCAATTTCGGCCAGACGGATCCCCGCCTGCGCCCGTACCACGCCATTACCCCATTCACAGACCTGATTGAATCCGGTCATATCGACCAGAATTCCGCCTT
This sequence comes from Rahnella sp. PCH160, assembly GCF_047784855.1. NCBI lineage: Bacteria > Pseudomonadati > Pseudomonadota > Gammaproteobacteria > Enterobacterales > Yersiniaceae > Rahnella > Rahnella sp. PCH160. The sequence goes on along the minus strand of NZ_JBLOGT010000001.1, from coordinate 3,799,179 downwards.
CCAGCGGCACCAGCTGGCCGTAGTTGCCGGTCGCACCGCCGCGCAGGATCAGCGGTAACTGGTGCTGAACGCAGGCTTTAACGACCCGACTCAGCTCTTCTTCGTTGCGCGGCCTGACCACGGCATCCGCCTGTTTATTTTCCAGCTGCTGTTTGAGCACCGGACTGAACCAGTGAAAATCGCGTGAAAGGCGTTTGACCTTGTTTGGCTGCAAGGTCCAGTCGAGGTCGGGAAGCGCCTGCTGTATCAGGGCAAGCGCATGCTGACGTTGTTCACTGTCCATATTCTTCCTGCCTAAAGATGAATGAAGTTAATGAGATTGCACGGCTTCGCTTTCATGCCAGGCGCTGAGGACGCGTCTCGAAATCCACGACATCACGCCAAACAGCGCAATACCGGTGAGTGAAATGAGCAGCAGCGCGGCAAACATCAGGGGGATATCCAGCTGGTATCCCGCCTGCAATATCTGGTAGGCCAGACCGGTATTATTGCCGCCGGTACCGGCAACAAATTCAGCGACCACAGCACCGATCAATGACAGACCGCTGGAAATGCGCAGCGCGCCGAAAAAATACGGCAGGGCAGAAGGAATACGAAGACGGATGAGAATCTGCAAGCGGCTGGCGTGATTCAGCTGAAAATAGCTCAGCAGGCCCGGTGACACACTGCGAAGCCCCTGCGTGGTATTGGAAATAATCGGGAACACCGCCATCAGCGTCGAACACACCACCAGCGACAGCGTGGTGTCTTTGACCCAGATGATGATCAGCGGTGCGATGGCGACAATCGGCGTCACTTGTAAAAACACGATGTACGGGAACAGCGCGGTTTCAACAAAACGGTTTTGCACCAGTACGAAAGCCACCAGCGAACCGATCAAAATCGACAGTAAAAACGAGATCAGGGTAATTTTCAGCGTGAACAGCAGCGACATCATCAGGGAACCGAAATTGGTCCACAGACTTTGCAGCATCACCACCGGCGACGGCACCAGAAACGCGGGGATTTTGAAATAGCTTACCCATCCCTGCCACAGCAGGATCACCACCACCGCAACCACGGCCGGATAAAGCACTTTGCGAAACGTGGGGTTGTTGATCCACGGAGAAGCTTTTTGAGTTTGCATACCGTTACTCCATACCCGATTGGCTGGCTTGCAGCAGGCTGTCTTGCAACTGCTTCGCATAGCGTGAAAACGCCGGACTGACGCGGAAATCGTCGTTGCGCGGGAAGGGTTCGGTGATGGCGATATCTTCCACCACCCGCCCCGGACGCGCGGCCATCATGATCACCCGCTGTGAAAGAAATACCGCTTCGTGGATCGAGTGGGTGACGAATACCACCGTCAGCCCCTGTTCCCGCCACAGGCGCAGCAGGTCGCTGTCGAGTTTATTGCGGGTGATTTCGTCGAGTGCGCCGAAAGGTTCATCCATCAGCAACAGCTTCGGGCGCGTCACCAGCCCGCGGGCAATCGAAACGCGCATCTGCATACCGCCCGACAGTTCGCGTGGCAGAACGCGGGCAAATTTGCCCAGCCCGACCAGTTCCAGCGCTTCACTGACGCGGGTATTGGCTTCAGCACGCGGAACGCCCGCGAGATCCAGCGGCAAGCGCACGTTATTTTGCACAGTGCTCCACGGCATCAGCGTGGCCTCCTGAAACACGAACGACAGCGGCACCTGCGCTTTTTCACGGCTGTCGCGCCGCCACAGTACCAGTTTGCCGTCGCTCGGTTCCGTCAGCCCGGCGACCATTTTTAACAGCGTACTTTTGCCACATCCCGACGGGCCGAGCAGGGTGACGAACTCGCCCTGATTGATGGTCAGATTGACTGGCAGAAGGGCGCGGGTGCCGTTGCTGTAAATTTTCTCCGCCGACAACACTTCGATAGCCGGAACCGGCGGAGGATTGGCTGAGCGGACATCGCTCATCACGGTCAGTTTCGGGGCTGAATTCATGGCATGACCTTCGCGTCTTTGATCATATCGAGGGTATACGTCTGCTCAAACGGCACTTTCGCCGCGTCGATCAGTTTGTTTTTCACCAGCATGTCCCAGGTCTTTTTCAGACGCGGTTCAGTGATGATGCCGATACCGCCTGTTTGCGCGTCGCCGCCGGTCACCAGCGCATATTTCTTCATCTGCGCGATGCCGAAGGCAATCTGGTCTGCGCCCATCCGCGGGTTGGCTTTGGTGATCAGCGCGTTGCCCGCGGCCGGATCCTGCAAATATTCTTTCCAGCCCTGCATGGACGCTTTCACGAACGCCGCCACCGCCGCCGGGTGTTTTTGGACGGTGTCGGCCATGCAGATAATCGAGTTGCCGTACGGCGGGTAACCCCAGTCGCTGAGCATGTAAACGTAGAATGGCTTGCCGCCTTTTTCGACGGAGAAAGGCTCGGAAGTCACATAACCCTGCTGCACCAGATTATTGTCCGCGAGGAACGGCTGCACGCTGAAGGTGTACGGACGGATTTTGGCGCTCGCCAGCCCCAGTTCACTCTTCGCCCACGGCCAGAAAGAGGTGTAAGCCTCGGTCGCCAGCAGGAAGGTTTTGTCTTTCAGCTCCTGTCCTTTTTCCACTTTGTCATGGCTGATAAATACCGTCGGCGAATGCTGGAACACCGTCGCCACGGTCACGGCATGCACGCCGGCCTGCCAGGTTTCCAGCGCCTGACCGTTGTCGCCGAGCGTACAGTCTGCCTGACCGGCGGCCATCAGTTGCATCACGTTAACCTGCGGGCCGCCCATTTTGATGCTGACATCCAGACCGGCGGTTTTGTACAACCCTTTGGCCTGTGCTTCGTAAAATCCGCCATGCTCCGCCTGCGCGTACCAGTTGGTCAGGAAGGTAAATTTCTCTTCCGCCATGCTGGTGGTGGAAACCCCGGCCAGCAGGGCAAGCAGGGTGTAAGTCGCTGAACGCCGTATTTTCATCGTAAGAATTCCTTTATTTAGAGACAAAAGAAGACGAGGGAGGAGTGAAGCTGGTTTGCACAAACCCGTTCCAGTGGTGTTTACCCCAGGTCGGTTCGCTGCGGACTTTCCATTCCATGCGGTGGATTTCGGTGATGGCTTGCGCCCAGCTTGCCGCCAGCGAATCGAGGATCGCGTGACCCTGTTCGGCGGTCGCGCCGGTCGGATCGCCGATGACGCCACTCGGCCCAAAATCATAGGATGCCCAGGCAGCGGCAGGGCGGCCTGATGACAGTGTCGGGCAGGGGAATTCCGGCGGGTAATTGGCGACGGCGTGTTCGATGCGGACGCATTCCGGTGCCAGAGCCAGCATCACCGCCGTTTCGCTGTGACCGGCGTGCATCGCCATTTTTTGCTCCAGCGGACTCAGGAACTGGTTTTCGACATTAGGCACACGGAACACGTCATGCGGGATCATGATCATGTCGCCGTGACGCAGGCGCATTTCCCGCGATGCCATTTGCAGCACCTGCGGTTGTCCGCCGTGACCGTTGATCATCAGCAGCTTGCGGAACCCGGCGCGGTAAAGGGATTCGGCAATTTCCAAAACAGTTTGCTGCAGCGTGTCGCCGGTTAAGGTCAGCGTGCCGGGGAAATTCAGATGCTCGTCTGATTTACCGTAAGTGATGGGGGGAATAGCGTAGGCCGGAATGTCTTTTGAAAGCCGTGCCAGCGCGTGACCTGCCACACCGGAGGAGATCACGCTGTCCACCGAACACGGCAGATGCGGGCCGTGCTGCTCAATCGCACCGGTCGGCAATACGATCACGGTGTTGGCCTTGTCGGGCAGGGCAGCGATGGCTGGCCAGCTCAGAAAAGGGAGAAAACGTTCTGCGGGAATATAGCCGTTAATCATGCTGTGCCTCGTGGTCGGACATTATGGGGTTTAGCGGGATTGCGGTAACCAGGCGGTCGCTTCCACTTCAATCAGCACCTCGGCGCTGGGTAACATTTCACTGACCTGAACCACGGTAGAAACCGGCGGTTGCCCGGCATAAAAAAGCTTTCTGACCCGGCTGTAATACGGGAAGTGATCGAGATTGCGAAAGTACTGCACCAGCTTGACCACATCGCTCATCTGCCCGCCGGCTTCTTCGATGGTGTGGCGGATACTTTCGAGCACATACCAGCTTTGGGCGAGGATCGGCCCCTGTTTGGCGTCGGTGGAGAATTCGCCGGTTTCGCCCAGCAGGAGACGGGCTTCGGCGGGGATATCCTGAAAACCGCGCACGATTGTCGCGCTCTGCGGATTGACGGGAATAATGCCGGAGAGAAAAACGAAATCACCGGCGCGACGCCAGGCGGCATATTTGGCGAGCGGTTTACCCGCTCCGGCTTCAAGACTCATGGGATAACTCCTGATTCCAGGTGCGTTGGTGGGTCAGCCTGCCACGGTGGAAAACCAGACGGGCTGCGCTGTTTAAAGGCCAGGTCAGGCTGTCGCTGCCCGGAAAGAGAACCAGACTGGCCTCGCTGCCGGGGGCGAGCGGCAGGCCGCACTGCACCTCACCGGTCAGCGCGGCGACATCGCAAATCAGTCGCGATTGCTGATCAAATACGTTATCCAGCTGAAGCGCGAACAGGGCGCAGGCCAGCGTATCCAGCGGGTCATAACTCCCCGCCGGACAAAAAGCGTCCTGCACGTTATCGCAGCCGAGCAGCACCGGAATGCCCGCCGTCTGCGCTTCTTTCAGCAGGGTGATCCCCCGCTGGCGCGGCGTGCGGTGGGTAACCGCGTCCTGCAACAGCAGGTTGGTCATCGGCAGCGCAATCAGCGTGACGCGCTGTGCGGCCAGCACACTCAGCACCGCCTGTGCCTGTTGTTCACTGCCGGAGGCCAGCGCGCAGCCGTGGCTGCAACAGATATGGCCGCTGAATTTATTTTCTGAAAGGTAATTCGCCAGCCAGCTCAGGCCGTGTGCCACCGGTGAAAGCTCCTCGTCGATATGCAAATCCAGATTCAGTTGCCAGCGCGAGGCGCTGCGCATCAGGTGGGTCATCGCTGCCGGATCCCAGTTGGACGAGTGGATAAATCCGCCCAGCAGGCAGTGATTTCCGCTAAGCGCCACTGCACGGGCGATGCGGTCAGCCGCGTCGGCATCCGCGAAAAAACTCAGCGGGGCCAGTGCGACCCGTTCCAGCGTGACGCCCGGCTGCGTGATATTGGCCAGCGCCGTCCAGGCCAGCGGCGGAGTGTCATCGAACCAGTCAATATGGGTGCGCAAGCGGGTCACGCCATTGGCTGCGGACCAGGCCATTCCCTTTCTGGCCCGCTGATGAAGATCCGCCGGGGTCCAGTGCTGCCGATCCTGATGCATTGTTTCGATAGCGGCCAGCAGACCCGGTTTTGACGGACGACTGCGGCCGATGGTGAAGGTTTTATCGAGATGCGTATGAGGCTCGGTCAGCCCCGGCAGCGCCAGTGCGCCCTGAGCGTCCCACAAATCATCTTGTTCTGGCTGACAAGGCGTGACGGATGCAATTTTGCCTGCGTCAAAGCGCAGATCTGCCGTCACGGGTTCCCCTGTGTGCACCGGCCACCCGGCAGGAAGCAGCCAGGCGGGGAGGCGAACGTTGGCAATGCCGTTAAGCGGTGAGGCGGGGGTTGGAAAGTTCATCTTGAGGCTCCGCGTTGGCATTACAGGTCGAGGACCAGAACCGGACTTTTGGCGCGCGAACAGCACAGCGTGATCTGGGTGTTCTGCGCTTTCTCTTCTTCTGTCAGCACACAGTCCCGGTGATCGGGAATACCGTCGATGACGTCAGTAATACACGAGCCGCAAATACCCTGTTCGCACGACAACATAATATCGACTTTGGCACTTAATAAGACTTCTGCAATGCTCTGATTTGGGCCGACTAAATAACGTTGCCCGGTGGAGTTCAGCTGAATATGAAATGACTGGCCGTCGGTGTCATGATTTATATTTGCATTGCTGAACCGCTCAAAAGACAATTGATTTTTCTGCCAGTGGTGCGTCTGCATAATGTCTTCAAGGCGCTGAATAAATCCCTCCGGACCACAGGCCATCACCCGCGTATTGTCATCCGGCTGACGCAAACTCAGCGGCGTATTATGTCGCAGGGAATCGTTTGTGCCGCTGTCGTGCCAAAAGACGTGTTTTGCCAGCGCAGGTGCATTCAGACGTGGGGCAAAGGCCGCTTTATCTTGGTCTGCAATGTAGTAATGCAGTTCAAATTCAATGTCTTGCTGCGCCATTTGTTCCGCCATCGTCAGCAGAGGCGTGATGCCGATCCCCCCGGCAAACAGCAGATAGCGCCCGGCTGCGGGCAGTGGGAAATGGTTACGTGGCGTCGAGATGCTCAGCGTGTCGCCAGCGCTGAAATGATGATGAATAAAGTGCGATCCGCCTGTGGAGTTTTCCGCCAGTTTTACGCAGATTTCATAATATTCCCCACCATGATTTTCGGTGCAAAGAGAATATTGACGGGGGCCCAGTTCAGGAATGAAAACGTCAATGTGCGCGCCGGGTAAATAAGCAGGTAATAATCCACCTTGCTGCGCAATAAGTTGCAGGGAAATATTTCCTTTACCATTTACACCGACCGTCTGGATCGTGACAGGAATTAATCCGGCATCTTTCATCGTCATTTACCGTGTTCATTTTGATGAGTCATTCATAAAAGGGACATTCGACTTATTCACCGCATAACGGGTTGTCAACCGGCGCTGAAACAACGCAGGGCGGACTTTAAAAGCGATGAAACGATTGTTCCCGTTGCAATGAAAGCTACGTTATTGTTATAAAACTGTTGCGTCCAGCGCTTTGATTCGCACATCCCGTTGCATAAAAGAGAGCACTCCACTATGTTCGCATTCTCCCGTTTTTTGCTGTACTTCACTGAGGTTGCCCGTCAGGGATCGTTTCGCAAGGCGTCCGAAACCCTGCATGTTGCCGCTTCGTCGATTGACCGGCAGATCCTGCGGGTCGAAAAAGAACTGGCGATGCCGCTGTTTGAACGGCACCCCACCGGGCTGCGGCTGACCGCAGCGGGCGAGCTGTTATTACATTCGGCCAACAACTGGAAAAAGGATTTCTCCCGCGTCTGCGAGCAGCTCGACGACCTGCGCGGTTTGCGGCGCGGGCACGTGCGGATTGCCACCATCGATGCCATTAACCGGCAGTTTTTCTCGGCGATGCTCAGGAAGGTGCATGCCGACTATCCGAATATCTCCTTCACGCTGACCACCATGAACAATGTGGATATTCAGCAGGCGCTGATGTCCGGCGATGCCGACTTCGGGCTGATGCTGAATCCGCAAAGTTCGCGTGAGTTGCAGGTGCGCGCTTTTGCAGAAATCGAGCTGGGGATTGTGGTGCCAAAAGGGCATCCGCTCAGTGCCAGAAGCAGCGTGCGTTTTAATCAGTGCATGGAATATCCGTTTATCCTGCCTGCTGCGCCGCTGATGCTGGCCGAACCTGTCCGGGCGCTGATGAATATCAACGGCGACATGATTAACGAAGTCGCGGTATCCAATAACATCCACATGATCCGATCGCTGATTAAAGAGAAAATGGGTATTGGTATTCTGTGCTGGCTCGACATCATGGATGAGGTGGAAAGCGATGAGCTGCACTTCATTCCGCTGACCGATCCGCAGTTAAAAACATTCACGCTTTCGTTGTGCGTCGCCCCTGCAAGACAGCTTTCGCTGGCGGCCTCGATGATGCTCAAACAACTGGAGATGTTGTTCAGTCAGATCCAGACGCCGGGGCGTGACCGGCACTGATTTGCACGATTATGGTGCGCAGCGCTCTGTCATGAATCAAAGGTTGCAGAGCGCGGGACGATAAATTCCCTGACAAAGCGCAGGGAAAGCCCATCCGCTAAGTTGGCATCTTTCTTGTATAGCTAAGAGTGAGTAGAAGCGGTCAGTGCAGGCAACGGCACGGGACATTGCTCAGCCACCATTTCGCGGTTCATTTTGAGCCGGTCAGGGGGCTGAGCCGCATTCGCTCATCCTCCCTCCGGCGATGATTAGGAGAGGAGCAATGAAGTTAATTTCCCGCATTCCCCTGTCTTGCTGCGTGCTGAGCGCGCTGATTCCGGGTGCATTTTCACTGGCGGCACAGGCTGATGAGAAAATTGCACTGCTGACATCCTGGTACGCGCAGGCGGAACAGGGCGGATATTATCAGGCGCTGGCGACAGGCATTTACAAACGTTACGGGCTGGATGTCAGCCTTCAGTCCGGCGGCCCGCAGGTCAACGGCATGCAGTTGCTGCTGGCAAAGCGCGCCGACGTGATTATCGGTTATGATCTCCAGTTGCTCGAATCAGTGCAGCGTGGTTTTCAGGCCAAAGCCATCGCCGCCCCTTTCCAGTTCGATCCGCAGGGTCTGCTGACGCATGATTCCGTCACTTCCCTCGACGGTCTGAAAGACAAAACCCTTTTAGTCTCCAGCTCCGGGCAATCGACCTGGTGGCCGTGGCTTAAGGCTCGCTATCAGCTCAGCGATTCCCAGGTTCGTCCTTACACCTTCAACATCCAGCCCTTTGTGGCAGACGAAAACGTGGCGCAGCAAGCCTATGTCAGTTCTGAAGTTTTTCAGGCGCAAAAGGCCGGGGTGAAATCGAATTTCTTCCTCTTTTCAGAGCACGGCTATCCCCCTTATGGCGGAATTCTGATCACCCGTCCGGACCTTATCAGCAGCCGGAAAGAGGCGATGGCTAAGTTTGTACAGGCGTCGATGGAAGGCTGGGTGAGTTATCTGCAAAATCCGGCGCCGGGCAATGCGCTGATCAAAAAGGATAATCCGAAGATGACGGACGACCTGCTGGCCTGGGGCGTTGAGCAAATCAAAGCGCATCATCTGATTGACGGCGGCGATGCGGCGACGAAGGGGGGGGGCACCATGACGCAAGCCCGCTGGCAGAAAACCCGTGATTTCATGGTGAACGCCAAACTGCTGAATGCGGATACCGACTGGAAGCAGGCGTATACCACAGAATTTGTTGACCACATGCAGGTTAAACCCTGAGGAGCGTTGCGATGTCATCTGACTCTTTTCTGATTAAACATGCGCACGCGATCCTGACCGGCTTATCGGGAGACGCGGCACGCCACGCCGGGCCGGATATTCGTGTGCGCGGGGGCATCATTGAGGCGATCGGTTCCCTGACGGCTATGCCCGACGAGCGGCTGATCGATGCCCGCGATTGCGTGGTCTATCCCGCCTGGGTTAATACGCACCATCATCTGTTTCAGTCATTGTTAAAAGGTGAACCTCAGGGCTGAACAAAAGCCTGACTGCGTGGTTAAGTGCCACGCCTTATCGCTTTCGCGCCACGTTCGATGAATCGACCTTTCGCCTCGCGGTGCGTATCGGTTTGACCGAACTGCTGCGTTCCGGCTGCGCGACGGTGGCGGATCACAACTACCTCTACTGGCCGGATATGCCGTTCGATACCTCGGAAATCCTTTTCAGCGAAGCTGAAACGCTGGGAATGCGTATTGTGCTGTGCCGGGGCGGTGCAACGCAGGGTCGGACGATTGAGAAAGATTTGCCGCAGGCACTGCGCCCGGAAAACTTCGATGATTATATGGCGGATATGGAACGGCTGGTTGGCCGTTATCACGATCCGAAACCGACGTCTCTGCGCCGCGTGGTAATGGCACCGACTACCTTGCTGCATTCTGCGCCCGGTGCGCAGTTGCGCGAAATGGCCAAACTGGCGCGCAGTCTGGGGATCCGGCTGCACAGCCATCTGTCGGAAACCGTGGATTATCTCGATGTGGCGCGCGCCAAATTTGACATGACGCCGGTGCAGTTTTGCGCGGAACACGACTGGCTGGGAGAAGACGTATGGTTTGCGCATCTGGTGAAACTGCTGCCGCAGGAGATCACGATGCTGGGCCAAACCCGCACCGGCATTGCGCATTGTCCGCAAAGCAACGGGCGTCTGGGCAGCGGCATCGCTGATTTACTGGCGCTGGAAAAGGCGGGCGTTCCGGTTTCGTTGGGCGTAGACGGTGCGGCATCGAACGAAGCCGCTGACATGCAGAGTGAGGCACATGCCGCGTGGCTTTTGCAGCGCGCCCGAAAAGGCATGCTGGCGAAACCGCGCTATGACGGCGGCACTTTTGAAGGTGGCGGCGATGCAGTATCTATCGAAGACGTGGTGCGCTGGGGCAGCGCAGGCGGCGCGCAGATCCTCGGCCTGCAACAAAGCGGCACCGTGCAGGTGGGTATGCTGGCTGATATCGCCATTTACCGGCTGGATGACCCGCGCTACTTCGGCCTGCATGATATGGCAATCGGCCCGGTGGCCTGCGGGGGGCGCGCGTCGCTGAAGGCGCTGATGGTCAACGGTCGGGTTATCGTCGAAAACGATGTCATCCCCGGCCTCGATCTGGACAGCCTGCGCCAGGAGGCGATGTCCGCCGTCCGAACCCTGCAACAGCGCGCTGCGCGCTAACCCCATTGATTAAGAAGGATAAAAAAATGACGCAATCAACTCAAACTCAATCAATCCAAACAGAAGGCTATGCATTGCAGGAACTGGAAAAAGAAGCGGGAATGGGCGCAATGGGTGAAGAGACGTTCGCCCGTGAAGTTCGCTGCATAGACTTGTCAGATTTCGAAAACCGTAAAAGTGAGATCGCCGACGAGCTCTGGAGTGCTGCCGTAGAAATTGGTTTCTTCCAGGTCAGCCATCACGGCATTGCGCTGAGCGATATCCGTCAGGCCTTCAGCATGACAGAAGATTTCTTCTCGCTGCCCGACGAGGTTAAAGCGCAATATCCGCTGGCTCGTAACGCCGGCTGGGAGAATAAGTCTCAGGTGCGCCCGTCAACCAGAACGCCGGACCAGAAAGAGTCTTACCAAATTACCCGTCCGCTGATGCAGCCGCTCTGGCCGAGTGAACAGGAACTGCCGGCGTTTAAACAGACCATGCTGGGCTTTGAATCCCGGTGCTGGCAACTGGGCATGAAATTGCTTTCCTGTTTTGCGCTAAAGCTGGGCTTTCCTGAGGACTTTTTTGAACAGGCTCATAATCCGGACCAGCAAACCTACCAGAGTACGCTGCGCATGCTGCACTACTATGCCACTGAACAGTCGGAGCAGGGGATGTGGCGCGCCGGTGCGCATACGGATTTCGACTGTCTGACGCTGCTTTTCCAGCGTCCCGGTCAGGGCGGATTGCAGGTTTGCCCGGGTAAGGATCGCGAAAGCCAGCAGTGGACCAGCATCGAACCGCGTGAAGAGGTGATCACCTGCAATATCGGGGACATGCTGATGCGCTGGAGCGACGATCAACTGCCGTCAAATTTCCATCGGGTCAGAAGCCCGCTGCCCGGCGAATATCAGGGTGCGCGATACAGCCTGGCCTTTTTCTGTCAGGCTAACAAGGACGTCGAAATTCTGGGGCCACAGGCAAAATATCCGGCCATCAGCGCCGAAGACTACCTGCAACAGCGCATTCAGGCGAACTTTGCGAAAGGGTAAAGAGAACTGAAAAGCAAAAAGCCCGCTTAAGTTGCGCGTGTTGGAAAAGCGTGAAGGAGCCCGGAGGAGGAAAAGCACTTTCCTCCTCCGGGCGGTTTCGACACGGCGAGTTAAGCAATCACCGCACGTAAGAAACTGAAACTTGCACTGTACTGCCTTTAAAACCGATTCCCGATGGTTAATCCGCCATTACATCAACCCTTCAAGCCTCACATACAACTCCCTAAAGACTTCGCGTCGAGCGAGATAAGCCGTGTGCTTCGCCCTGTCCGGTTCATGCACCTGCTCCAACGCCAGCGGCGGTAAAAACTCTGCCAGCGGTCTCCCCGCATTCACGGCGATCTGAGCCAGTCTGGCGGCTCCAAGTGCCGGGCCGACATCTCCACCGGTGCGGTATTCCAGCGTTTCACCACTGATATCTGCCAGCATCTGTCTCCAGTACGGGCTGCGCGCTCCGCCACCAATCAGGGTGATGCTGTGCGGTTTCAGGCCGGTGGCGTGAAGCACATCCATGCCGTCGGCCAGTGCAAAACCGACGCCTTCAAGGACAGCGCGGGCGATATCTGCCGGGCCGTGCTGGTGTGTCAGGCCAAACAAGGTGCCTTTGGCATTCGGGTTATTGTGCGGTGTGCGTTCGCCGGAAAGATACGGCAGGAACCAGACCGGGGAATTGGCGGGAGGTGATTTTTCGGCCAGGCTGATGAGTTCCCCCACAGAAGCGGTGCCGGTGAGCTTTGCCGCCCAGTCCAGACAGGACGCGGCGCTGAGCATTACCGACATCAGATGCCAGGTGTCGGGCAGCGCATGGCAGAAACTGTGGACTGCCCGCTGTGGATTACTGAGGAAACCGTCGCTGACGGCGAAATAAACGCCGGACGTGCCCAGCGATAACATCGCTTGCCCGGTTTTATACAGCCCGACGCCCACCGCGCCCGCCGCATTGTCGCCACCGCCCGCAATAACCGGTACGGAATCCATTTTCCAGCGTGAGGCGAGTTCAGGTAACAGATGACCGGTGATCTGATTACCTTCATATAGGGCTGGCATGTGCTCACGTGTGAGGCCGGTGGCAGCCAGAAGCGTGTCGCTCCAGTCGCGTTTTGCGACATCCAGCCACATTGTGCCTGCTGCGTCGGACATATCGCTGGCGAAAACGCCGGTCATCAGCCAGCGCAGATAATCTTTCGGTAATAAGACCTTATCGATCTTGGCAAATAGCTCAGGTTCATTCTCGCGCAGCCAAAGTAACTTCGGCGCGGTGAAACCCGGCATCATAAGGTTGCCGGTAATCTGGCGTGAATCGGGAACGGTTTTTTCCAGTGTTTCGCACTGGCTGAAACTACGTCCATCATTCCATAAAATCGCCGGGCGCAAGACTTGCTGACGGGTATCAAGCACTGTGGCACCGTGCATCTGACCGGTCAGACCGAGAGCTTTGACGTCTTTCAGCACGTGTTTTTTTTCAAGCGCAGTCACCGCTTTATCGGTTGCTGCCCACCAGTCGGCAGGATTTTGTTCAGACCATAGCGGGTGCGGACGGGAAAGGGTTAACGCCTCACTGTGGCTGGCAACAACCTGACCTTCTTCGCTGAGTAAAATGGCTTTCACGCCGGAGGTGCCCAGATCTATACCAAGATACATAAAATTTCCTTTTTCCTGCCCCGTGCAGCGTGGTTATTACACCGCTGGCGCGCGGGTGAAGGTTTATGGGTTAACCCGTGTCCTGAACGAACAACGCCCTGCGAACCACAGGCAGCAGGGCGTTGATCCATTCTGATAAATTAACCAAACAGATAACGGTTAACCAGATTTTCCAGACGTTCCTGCTGGCCACTCTGATGCTCAGGCGCTAACGCATGTTGCTGCGCGTAGCTGCTCAGGGATTCCAGCGACATTTTTCCTTGCAGGATTTGCTGGCCGAACTCGGTATTCCAGCCCGCATAACGCTGCGCGACGTGTTTATCCAGCTCACGGGTTTCAATCATGCGGGCGGCGACTTTGAGCGCCAGCGCCATGGTATCCATTCCGCCGATATGACCGTAGAAAAGGTCATATTTGTCGGTACTCTGACGGCGTACTTTGGAATCGAAGTTCAGGCCGCCGGTAGTGAAACCGCCCGCTTTGATGATTTCATACATCACCAGCGCATTTTCTTCGACGCTGTTCGGGAACTGGTCGGTATCCCAGCCACATTGCGGGTCGCCACGGTTGGCATCCACGGAACCGAAGATCCCGAGCGCTATCGCATTGGCAATTTCGTGGTGGAAAGAGTGGCCTGCCAACGTGGCGTGGTTGGCTTCGATATTCACTTTGATCTCTTTTTCCAGACCAAATTGTTTCAGGAAACCGTACACGGAAGCGACGTCATAATCGTACTGATGTTTGGTCGGTTCCTGCGGTTTAGGTTCGATCAGCAATGTGCCCTGGAAGCCAATTTTGTGTTTGTGTTCAACGACCATTTGCATGAAGCGGCCAAGCTGTTCACGTTCCTGGCGCAGGTCTGTGTTAAGCAGGGTTTCGTAACCTTCACGGCCACCCCACAACACATAGTTTTCACCGCCCAGCTGTTTGGTGGCATTCATGGCGTGAACCACCTGTGTGGCTGCCCAGCTGTAAACTTCAGGATTCGGATTGGTTGCCGCACCCGCGCCGTAGCGAGGGTTGGTGAAGCAGTTAGCTGTGCCCCACAACAGTTTAACGCCGCTGGCTTCCTGCTTTTGCGCCAGAACGTCGGTCATGATGGCGAAGTTATTGATATATTCTTTGACTGACGCGCCTTCTGGCGAGACGTCGACATCGTGGAAGCAGTAATACGGGACGTTCAGTTTTTTGAAGAATTCGAAAGCCACGTCGGCTTTGTGTTTTGCCAGTTCCAGCGCGTCGCCGGGGTGCTGCCACGGACGGTCAAAAGCGCCCACACCGAACATGTCGTTACCATTCCAGCAGAATGTGTGCCAGTAACACGCCGCAAAGCGCAGATGCTCAGCCATGGTTTTGCCGAGGATCACTTCTTCAGGGTTGTAATGACGGAATGCCAGCGGGTTAGTGCTGTTAGCACCTTCGTAGCGAACGGCGTCGAGCTTGTCGAAATATGCGTGCATTGAATAACTCCTTGAAAACGGGCCCAGCGGGACTGGGAGGCTGAGGGGCTATCTTCGGAGTTGCGGGTAATTCTCACAATTACGTTATTTCACACTCAATTTAATAGAATTATTAAGTGTGCGGTAGATCTCATAAATAAGCCGTTTTGTTTAGCGTTTTTATTCATTCTCCGTAATGCCTCGAGAATAATTGCACTTATCTTGCGGCTATTACAATCAAACCATGATCTCCATCATAATTCCGAGATTAAACAAAAAATCATAACGCAGTGATTAAAATCTGCAATTGCCGATTAATAACCCAGCGTCAACAATCCCTGTGTCATTTCTGTACGAGTTTCTCTGTATCTGCCTCTACTTATTCTTATAAAAGGTCTGACATGATGAAAATGAATAAAATAATTCTTTCTGCCTGTGCCGCTTTAGTATTGTTCAGCCAGTCAGGGTTCGCGAAAGAAATTAAAATTGGTATGGCAATTGATGACTTACGATTAGAGCGCTGGCAAAAAGACCGCGATATTTTTGTGGCTAAAGCCAAAGCGTTAGGTGCGGATGTTTTTGTTCAGTCCGCCAATGGTAACGAAGAAACACAGATGGCGCAGATTGAGAATATGATTAACCGGGGCGTCGATGTGCTGGTTATCATCCCGTATAACGGCGAAGTGCTGAGCTGTGATTGCCGAAGCCAAACGCGAAGGCATCAAAGTGCTGGCGTACGACCGGATGATCAACAATGCTGACATCGATTTTTATATCTCGTTTGATAACGAAAAAGTGGGCGAGCTTCAGGCGCAAAGCCTGGTAGATCGCGTGCCGCAGGGCAATTACTTCCTGATGGGCGGCTCGCCTGTGGATAATAACGCCAAGCTGTTCCGCGCCGGGCAAATGAAAGTGCTGAATCCGTTAATCAAAGACGGAAAGATTAAAGTGGTCGGCGATCAGTGGGCCGACGGCTGGCTGCCGGAGAATGCGCTAAAGATCATGGAAAACGCGCTGACGGCCAATAACAACAAGATTGATGCGGTCGTGGCGTCCAACGATGCGACGGCGGGCGGTGCGGTGCAGGCCTTGTCTGCACAGGGTTTAGCGGGCAAAGTGGCGATTTCCGGGCAGGATGCGGATCTTGCAGCCATCAAACGAATTGAAGCCGGCACGCAGACTATGACGGTGTATAAACCCATCACCAAACTGGCCAACGACGCGGCGGAAATTGCCGTCCAGTTAGGCAAAGGGGAAACACCAAAATCCAATGCCACGTTAAATAACGGCAAGAAAGAGGTTCCTTCCTATTTATTAACACCGATTCAGGTCGATAAAAATAATATCGAAAGCACTGTGGTGGCTGACGGATTCCATAAAAAATCCGACCTTTAATTTTTCAATATTTTCTATGAAAACAACACGTCTTCGCGGAGTGTTGTTTTTATCAGGATAAAATACTATGCCAGAAAAATATGAAAAATCAGCCCTGCTGGATATGCGCAATATCACCAAGAAATTTGGCGCGGTAAAAGCTGTCGATAATATTAGCCTGACGTTATCTGCCGGGGAAGTGTTATCGCTGTGCGGGGAAAATGGTTCGGGTAAATCCACATTAATGAAAGTGTTATGCGGTATTTATCCCACCGGTACGTACGAAGGGGAAATTTATTTCTCGGGTGAACGTCTGACCGCAAAAGGGATACGCGATACCGAACAAAAAGGGATTGCGATTATTCATCAGGAACTGGCACTGGTGAAGCAACTCAGCGTGCTGGAAAACATGTTCCTGGGTAACGAGTGGGGTCGTTATGGGATGCTCGATACCGACAATATGTATTTGCGCTGCCAGCGAATGCTGGCGCAGGTGAAGCTGGATATCGACCCGCATACGCCGGTGGGTGAGCTCGGTCTGGGTCAGCGGCAACTGGTGGAAATCGCCAAGGCGCTGAACAAGCAGGTGCGTTTGCTGGTGCTGGATGAACCGACGGCGTCGCTCACCGAAAGTGAAACCGCAGTTTTGCTCAATATTATTCGTGACCTGCGCCATCACGATATCGCCTGCATTTATATCTCGCACAAGCTCAATGAAGTGAAAGCTATTTCGGATAAGCTCTGCGTAATCCGTGACGGCAGGCATATCGCGACCTGCGATGCGGCCAGTACCTCCGAAAAAGACATTATCTCCATGATGGTCGGTCGCGAACTTACCGAGCTGTTTCCTCCCCGTGAACGCCAGATTGGCGAGGAAATTCTGCGCGTTGAACATCTCACGGCCTGGCATCCGGTGAACCGGCATATCAGACGGGTCGATAACGCCGGATTTACCCTGCATAAAGGCGAAGTATTGGGCGTGGCCGGGCTGGTGGGTGCCGGAAGAACAGAAACGATGGAATGTTTGTTCGGTGTCTATCCGGGGCGCTGGAGTGGTGATATCTGGCTCGGCGGCCAGAAAGTGCAAATCAACGGTTGCCGTGACGCCATGCGCCGGGGTCTGGCGATGGTGCCGGAGGACCGCAAGCGCGACGGTATCGTGCCGGTGATGGCGGTGGGCAGCAACATTACGCTGGCGGCGTTAGACCAGTTCAGCGGCGGTGGCGTTCTGCGTGAAGCGCAGGAACAGCACACCATCAGCGAATCGGTCAGACAGCTCAAAATCAAAACGTCTTCTCCGGAGCTGGCGATTGGTCGCCTCAGCGGCGGTAATCAGCAAAAAGCCATTCTGGCCCGCTGCCTGTTGCTCAAACCTAAAATCTTAATTCTCGACGAGCCGACGCGTGGCATTGATGTCGGGGCGAAACATGAAATCTACAAACTGATCGGCCAACTGGCGGCGCAGGGGATGGCGATTATTGTCATTTCCTCCGAGTTACCCGAAGTGCTGGGGCTCAGCGATCGCGTGGTGGTTATGCATCTCGGGCAGGTAAAAGCCTGTCTGGATAATAATAATCTAAGTCAGGAACATGTGATGGAAGCTGCCCTGAGGAGTGAAGCTCATGTCTAAATTTCCCCAAGCAGGAAACCCGTCTGCTGCGGCGGGTGAGGGTGAAACCGGCAGTGTATTGCCGATCCCGAAGCTAAAGAATATTAACCTTCAGGTTTTTGTCATGCTGGCGGCCATTGCGGTGATTATTGTCTTTTTCAGCCTGACGACAGACGGTGCGTATATCAGCGCGCGTAACATTTCGAACCTGCTGCGCCAGACCGCCATCACCGGTATTCTGGCCGTCGGCATGGTCTTTGTGATTATCTCCGCTGAAATCGATCTCTCCGTCGGTTCGATGATGGGATTGCTCGGGGGCGCTGCCGCTATTTTTGACGTCTGGTTAGGCTGGCCGCTGCCGCTGACCATTGTGGTCACGCTGGCGCTGGGGCTGTTACTTGGCGCATGGAACGGCTGGTGGGTTGCTTACCGCAAAGTACCTTCTTTCATCGTGACACTTGCCGGGATGCTGGCGTTTCGCGGCATTCTGATAGGGATAACCAGCGGGACAACCGTCGCGCCGACAACGCCTGCCATGTCCCTGATTGGCCAAAGCTATCTGCCGGATTCCTTCGGGTTTGGCATAGGTGCGGTGTCGCTGGCGCTGTTTATCGGCTGGCAGTGGCGCAGACGTAACCAGCGTGCGGCGCTCGGCCTGCCGGTCACGGCGGCGAAAAACCACGTCACCCGTCAGGCGCTGACGGCGATTATTGCGCTGGGCGCGATTTATCTGCTCAACGACTATCGCGGTGTCCCGACGCCCGTGCTCATTCTGGTGGCACTGATGCTGGGCGGAATGTTCATGGCATCGCGGACGTCGTTTGGTCGCCGTATATATGCCATCGGCGGTAATATCGAAGCTGCCAGATTATCGGGCGTGAATGTTGAACGCAGTAAGCTGGCGGTGTTTGCCATCAATGGTCTGATGGTGGCGATTGCCGGATTAATCCTTAGCTCACGTTTAGGTGCCGGGTCACCTTCTGCGGGCAACATTGCAGAACTTGATGCCATTGCGGCCTGTGTGATTGGCGGCACGAGCCTGGCAGGCGGTGTCGGCAGCGTGGCGGGCGCCGTCATGGGTGCGTTTATCATGGCCTCGCTCGACAACGGCATGAGTATGCTCGATGTCCCGACGTTCTGGCAGTACATCGTCAAAGGCGCGATTTTACTGCTGGCGGTGTGGATGGATTCCGCCACTAAGCGTCGGGCATAAAAACGCCGGGAAACCGTGCGTTTACCGACACTCATCTGCAAAATTCTGAGGAACTTCACATATTGTGACGACGAACGCCACGGAGCACCGGCGTTGTGCTATTGACCTGCAGACCCACGAAATCCGCCCTGCACATGAGGAACAAATGAACAGGGCTTTAGCCTTTTTGATTATCGGTGAGAAACAGGCATGTTTGAAAAACGTTATCGGATCACGCTGTTATTTAACGCGAACAAAGTTTACGACCGTCAGGTGGTAGAAGGGGTTGGCGAATATTTACAGGCCTCACAGAGCGACTGGGATATCTTCATTGAAGAGGATTTTCGCTGCCGTATCGACAACATTAAAGACTGGCTCGGGGACGGCGTCATTGCGGACTTTGATGACCGTGAAATAGAAACCTTGCTTGAAGATCTCAATGTGCCGATTGTCGGTGTCGGCGGATCTTATCATCGGGAAGAAGATTATCCGCCGGTTCACTACATTGCGACCGATAACTACGCGCTGGTTGAAGCGGCGTTTATGCATCTGAAAGAAAAGGGCATCAACCGTTTTGCTTTCTACGGTTTGCCGGATGCGGGCGGAAAACGTTGGGCTCAGGAGCGCGAATTCGCTTTCCGGAAACTGGTGTCCGCTGAGCAGTATCAGGGCGTGGTGTATCAGGGAATGGAAACCGCACCAGAGAACTGGCAGCATGCGCAAAACCGGCTGGCGGACTGGATCCAAACGCTGCCGCAGCAAACCGGCATTATCGCCGTCACCGATGCCCGCGCCCGTCATTTATTGCAGGTTTGCGAGCACCTGAATATTCCCGTTCCTGAAAAACTCAGCGTCATTGGTATCGATAACGAGGAATTAACCCGCTATCTCTCCCGCGTGGCACTGTCATCTGTGGTGCAGGGCACGCGGCAGATGGGGTATCGCGCCGCAAAACTGTTGCACCAGTTGCTGGATCAGCGCGATCTGCCTTTGCAGCGCATTCTGGTTCCGCCGGTCAAAGTCGTCGAGCGGCGTTCAACGGACTTTCGTTCACTGCGCGATCCGGCCGTGATTCAGGCGATGCACTACATCCGCTATCACGCCTGCAAAGGCATCAAAGTTGAACAGGTTCTGGATGCGATTGGCATGTCCCGGTCTAACCTGGAGAAACGTTTTAAGGATGAAACCGGGCAAACGATTCACGGCGTGATTCATGAAGAAAAGCTCGACCGCGCCCGCAATCTGCTGGCGGCCACGTCAATTTCTATTAACGAGATTTCACAAATGTGCGGCTATCCGTCGCTGCAATATTTCTATTCGGTCTTCCGGAAAGGCTATGAAATGACGCCCAAAGAGTACCGCAGTATTCATGGCGAAAGCGTCTATCAGGAGAGTTAAGCGTAAAACGCCAGCAGCGAAAGCGCTAACGAAAAGTACCCTGCCCGGTGTCGGGCAGGGTAAACCGGTTAAGGTTCGACGACTTTCTGATAACCAATCAGCATCAGTGTCGGCGTTTTCCCGCTTTCTCTCGAATTTACAGTAATGGTGCGGCCATTACGTTCACCGCCAATATAATAAGCGACTTCGGTTTTACCGGCGGCCAGCGCTGCACGAACGGCTTTATCCACATCTACGTAACGGAATTGCTGGACGTTATCCATATAAATGCTGCCGTCAGCAGTGTATTTAAAGGCGGGTTTATTATTCCAGGTCACCGTATTTTCATCCCATGAACCCGCATCTGTTGGGTAGAAGAAAATAGAAACGGCGGCTTTATCTGTGGTATTGCCGTCGAAAACGCGAATTTTATATTTGAAACTCACGCCCGGATAATCATCAATATTGGTCGGTAAAGCAGGGATCTTAAATTTCATTAAAGCCAGGATCTGCTTATTCTGGTCACGACCCGGTGAGTTCCAGTTATCCTGCACCAGCAACGTTGGCACGGTGCCAAAGTTTGTATCGCTGTCTGTCTGGTTGCTGACATAAGTATCGGCTTCGACATCTGAATAGCTGTAAGGAATATTAGTGCCGCAATCCATTTTGTAGTTCATGCAGCGGTCTGCCATGAATTTCGTTGCGTCATCAGTCCACGCATTCATGAAATCGCCATGTGCGGTATAGATACTGCCCCACAATGGCGTCAGGTTGCCGTCGATGATTTTAGGGTCGAGGGATAATTTAATCTTGCTTACGTCGAGTGATTTGATTTGGGGTAATACGTAGGCGATGTTCATGTTGACTTTGGCCAGCTTGACCGGATGGTCCGCCGGGCACTGGCCGCTATTATTACTGTAGACCGCGTTATTCGTGCCTTTGGCTTTGAGGTTTTTACCATCCCAGCAGTCCGGGAACATCACGCCAATATTGAATTGCACGGCGTCGCCCGCCGCGCGCAGGCCACAAATCTGGTTGGCGGTATTGGTGTAGCCGTTACCGTTGGCGCAGAGGAAACTGACGTGCGGATTCGGGCCGGTGCCTCGGTGATCGCCCCCCAGCAACTGAAGCCCGTGTGGATAGGGGGTGATCGGATATTCCAGCACGTTGTTGGCCTGATAATAGTTTTTGATGTAAGTCGGGTTCACGATGGTGCCATCGGGCAGTTGCATCGTCGGCACCCAGTAAGCGGTGCTGTCGGCGGCATTATCGCAGGTGGTGCCTGAATGGAGCAGCAGACTGTCTGCCGTTGAGAAAGCGTCGGAAGAACGGTTGCCGACAAAATCATGGGACATCGCCATGCCGGGCATATTGGGCATCAAAATAGCGTCATCGGGTTTCATGTGGCTGAAATTACAATCCACGTTAATTTGCGCATCGGCCGCCAGCGCCGTAGCGGGCATCAGCGCAATGGCGCCGGTTAACAGGGCTAACGAACACAGGGTATATTTCATACGGAATATCCTTCAGATATTTAATAGGGAATGTCGTATTTTTGTGTGAGGTAATCGCTAATCACCACTCAATATTAAGTTGCTGTCCCGTTAATGAAATATTTCAGCGTCCTGTGGGGGATGGCAGAACAGTAAAATAAATTCAGGTGCGGAGAGGCCATTTAATATTTTTCATAAGCACTGATTATTATTTAATAAACGCTGTGACAGATACTAAAATTCGTATCAATAAATAGTTGTGAGTTATTTTATCGCAGTGGGCCGCAGGATGACTAAAGGGGGGGCAGGGAAAAAATAGGGAAAAAAAAGCCCCGGCGCTCATTGAACGCCGGGACTATGCAAAAATGATTTTTATAACGGTTTTTTATAAAGTAATGACGAACTGATGGCTGCCGTGTTCCGGCGTCACGCGTATCCCTTGCGCTGTCGCCGAGGTGGTCGACAGACTGCATTTCGATACGCTGTGAATATTGCGCAGGCACAGCGTCCAGCCAGTTGCTTTACCTTCCGTGGTCAGCGTCAGCGTATTACCGCTGCGATGGACGTTCAGCGTAAATACCACATTACCCTGCAGGTCGGTAATCTGGCTTTCGGCAATCGCACCATCGTCCAGTTCGAACAGGTGGAATTCCGGACGCTCGCTGTAATCGTAATCCGGTTTTTCACTGTTGCTGCCTGTCGCCAGTAACGTGTTCGGGCGGACATAGAGTGGCAGACTGTCGAAGCCATGCTGCTGACGGTGCCAGCGTGAACCTTCGGTCACCTCGTTGCTGAGCAGGTGCGTCCAGCGACCCTGTGGCAGATAGAAATCCACATCGCCTTGTTCACTGAAGACCGGTGCGACCAGCAGGTTATCGCCCAGCATGTACTGCCGGTCGAGATAATCGCAGGCCGGATCTTCCGGGAATTCGAGCATCATGGCGCGCATCACTGGCGTTCCGCTTTTGGCGGCTTGCGCAGACGCCGGATACAGATACGGCATCAGGCGGCATTTCAGCTGTGTGAACTGGCGCACCACGTCACAGGCTTCATCGTCATATACCCACGGTACACGGTAGGATTTGCTACCGTGCAGGCGGCTGTGGCTCGACAGCAGGCCGAAAGCGCACCAGCGTTTGTAGATATGCGCCGGTGCGGTGTTTTCGAAACCGCCGATGTCGTGGCTCCAGAATCCAAAGCCAGACAGCCCGATGGACAGACCGCCGCGCAGGCTTTCCGCCATTGATTCGTAAGTGGCGTAACAGTCGCCGCCCCAGTGCACCGGGAACTGTTGCGCGCCCACGGAGGCTGAACGGGCAAACAGTACGGCTTCGGACGCGCCGAGTTTCTCCTGCAACGTTTCGTACACCAGTTTGTTGTACACAAACGCGTAATGGTTGTGCATTTTCTGCGGGTCGCAGCCGTCGTGCCAGACCACGTCGGTCGGAATGCGTTCGCCGAAGTCCGTCTTGAAGCAATCCACGCCCATATCCACCAGCCGTTTCAGGTGTCCGGCGTACCATTCGCAGGCCTGCGGATTGGTGAAGTCAACAATGCCCATTCCGGCCTGCCATTTATCCCACTGCCATACACGGCCGTCAGGACGTTTCAGCAGATAGCCTTTTTCTTTGCCTTCGTGGAACAGCGGAGATTTCTGGCCAATGTAAGGGTTAATCCACACGCAGATTTTCAGCCCGCGTGCTTTCAGGCGTTGCAACATGCCCTGCGGATCCGGGAAGGTTTGCGGATCCCATTCAAAATCGCACCACTGGAACGCTTTCATCCAGAAGCAGTCGAAATGGAAAACGTGCAGCGGCAGATTGCGTTCGGCCATGCCGTCGATAAAGCTGTTGACCGTTGCTTCGTCGTAATTGGTGGTGAAAGACGTGGTCAGCCACAGGCCAAAAGACCAGGCAGGCGGCAGCGCAGGGCGGCCGGTCAGGCGCGTATAGCGGTCGAGCACTTTTTTCGGCGTCGGGCCATCAATGACGAAATACTCAAGGTATTCGCCTTCCACGCTGAACTGCACTTTAGAGACTTTCTCTGAACCGACTTCAAACGACACGCATTCCGGGTGATTAACCAGCACGCCGTAGCCGCGGTTCGTCAGATAGAACGGAATGTTTTTGTAGGATTGTTCGGTGCTGGTGCCGCCATCGCGATTCCAGGTATCAACAGTTTGTCCGTTTTTCACCAGCGCGGTGAAACGTTCTCCCAGCCCGTAAACCGTTTCGCCGACGCCCAGATCCAGCCGCTCCATCATGTAGGTTTTCAGCGTATTGCTGTCCTGCACGTAACCGTTGGATTTCGCCACGCTGCCGGTAATACGGTGGCCATCACGCAGGAAATCGAGCGTCCAGTTATCGCCTTTGGTCACACGGACGCTCAGTGAACCGCTGTGCAATGCCGCGAATTCAGCGTTGTCCTCAAAGCGCAGTTCCGGCGTGTCCGATTGTATTAACGGATAATGCGGGCCTTTGTCCGTTACGCCGTCAAAGTGGGTAATGCGCACGCCAATCACGCCGGTTTGCGGTGAGAAAAAGCGCAGCGTAAACAGCGGGGAATCGAGCTGACTGGCGCGTTCCGAGGCATCTTTCGGCGCCGCGTAAATCACCATTTCGTTTCCGGCGCGTTGTACTTCGAATACCTGCAAAGGGTGCGTGAGCACTAAACCTTCCTGGATCAACCAGTTGCCGTCACTGATTTTCATAATTTCGTCCTCTTTTAAACTTCATCTCAATCAAACTCATTTCATAAATTCTTGCTGATTGCGGCGGATGCCTTGTGCAACTTCATCAATGATGCGGCGCAGCAGCGGGGTACGCAGAATGTAATAACGTTTACAGATGATGGCGCTCAGCAGATAGCACGCGGCGGGAACCAGCGTGAACAGCGAAACAATGCTGGTCAGCGTGGCGGCGTTCTGGGTGGCTGCGCCGGACTGATACCCTGAACCGGCCAGCATCCAGCCGATCATTGCGCCCGCCAGCGCCAGACCGAGTTTGAGAACAAATAATGTGCCTGCGAAGCTGATACCGGTCAGGCGTTTGCCGTCGTTCCATTCGCCGTAATCGACGGTGTCCGACATCATGACCCACTGAATAGGTGTCACCAGCTGATGCAGCACGCCGATAACAAAGATGAAGATAAACATGGTGACGCTGCCGTGAACCGGCAGGAAGAACATCGCAACGCTGAGCACGGCCAGAATAGCGTTGGTCCACCAGAACACACTGACTTTACATTTCCAGTCGGTGAGCGGTTTGGCGAGTGCACTGCCAAACAGGTTGCCGACGGAATACACGCCGAGGAACCAGGCGAACAGCACCGGATTGCCCAGAATGTAAGTAACGTAATACATCATGGCACCGCCGCGCACGGCCACCGCCATGATGTTGAGGATGGTCAGCAGGCCCACAATGCGCCACTGGTCGTTATGCCAGATGTCGCGCAAATCCTCGCGCATGGTGCCGGTCGGTTTACCCGGATCGACGCGTTCTTTGGTGGTGGCAAAGCAGATTGCCAGCATAACTGCCGCGACAATCGCCAGAACGGCAATCCCGCCCTGATAGCCCACCGCCTGATTTTCACCGCCAATCAGTTTAACCAGCGGCATCATCAGCACGGTACTCAGCATGCCGCCTGCCGTCGCCAGAACGAAGCGGTAAGATTGCAGCGAAATACGTTGTGTCGGGTTGGAGGTGATCACGCCGCCGAGTGCGCAATACGGAATGTTGACCACGGTATACATCAGCGTTAGCAATGTGTAAGTGATGGCGGCGTAGATCATTTTGCCGGTCATGCTCAGTTCAGGCGTGGTGTAAGTAAAGACGCACACTATGCCGAAAGGGATCGCGCCGAACAGCACGTAAGGGCGGAATTTTCCCCAGCGCGTGCGCGTGCGGTCAGCCAGCAATCCCATGCAGGGGTCAGAGACAGCGTCGAGTGCGCGGGCCAGCAGGAACATGGTGCCGACGTAACCGGCGGGGATGCCGAAAATGTCGGTGTAGAAAAACATCATGTACAGCATGACGTTATCGAAAATAATATGACTGGCGGCATCGCCTAATCCATATCCAATCTTTTCCTTGACCGAAAGGATTTCTGTACTCATTGCTTCAATGTCCATATGAAAAGGGAGAGTACAGGTTTTAACGGTTGTAAGGGCTTGCGGCTATTGAGATTTTTACTTCTGAAATTATGTTTCTTTATTTCTGTGATCGCAGGGGGCAAACGGGGGAATGTTGAGCAGAAAAGTGGATAAATAACCTCCCGTCTCCGGGAGGTCTGAAACGATTACTTTTTGTATTTTGCTTCCAGCGTGGCAAACCATGGCGCGGTAAAATCTTCTGATTTACCCCAGCCCGGAATGATTTTGCTCAGGCCACTGACATTCAGGCCTTCCGGCTGGCTGAGCAGCAGGGATTGCGGAATAGTCTGCGCCGGGAATTCATAGCTTTGTGGTGTTTTTTCACCGGCAATTTTCAGCGCCACAATGCGCAGGTTTACCGCGCCGATCAGCTGCGTATCCACCGCCGCGGTGAACAGCCACGGGCTGCCTTTCTCGCGCATCAGTTGCAGATCCTGATTCGAAGCATCGATGCTGTAGAGTTTAATTTCGGTACGGTTATTCTCTTTCAGCGCCTTGTAAGCCCCCTGACTGAAGGCATCCCATGAGCCCCAGATCGCATCAATCTGTCCTTTCGGATACTTCGCCAGAATCGCCCCGACTTTGTTGGCCGTATCACCCTGAACGTCTGAAGACACCGCGCCGATAGACTCAAGCTGATGAATGCCCGGGTTTTCTTTCAGGATGGCTTCGTAGGTTTTCTGGCGGCGTTCCATTGGCGGGAAACCGGCCACCCACAGTTTGATGATGTTGGCTTTACCGTTGAAATCTTTCACCAACTGACCGACGGAGGCTTTCGCCAGAGACGCGTCGTCCTGACGGGTAACGGTGACGCCCGGAATGGTGTCAGGCACTTCGGTATCAAAGGCAGAAACCGCGATGCCAGCGGCGGCAATACGTTTTGCCAGCGCTTCAGAGTAAGGGCCGCGCCCCTGTGACAGGATAATCCCGTCGTATTTCTGGCTGATGGCCTGATTCACGAAGTCCTGAAACTTGGCGTCGTCGCCATTACTCAGGAACGTGTCGACTTTAAAGCCCAGTGCATGGCCCTGTTTGATGGCACCGGCCAGAAACTGCGTGGTGTTATCGTCGGAACCGAGGTTACGGATAACGGCAATACGCACCGGGCCGCTGTGTTGTGCAATCGCAGCCGGAACAGGTGCCAGTTGGGCATCAGCGGCAAACGCTGGCAGGGCAGAGAACAGGCTCAGAGCCAGCAGGGATGCGGATATTTTTTTCATTATTTAACAACTCCGTCGTCGGGTGCGATGTGTGTTTCACAGGTGTTTTTGGCATAAAAATTCGGAACAAAAAAGAACGGACCAAATTGAGGATGTTTGGAAGTCCGTCTGTCTGGACGTCCATTGTGAGGAGGGAGTTTACCGGTATGTTAACAAGGAAGGAATGCCTTGTTGTTAGTATATTTCAGGCAGGCGTTATTCCTGTTAGTTATAGACTGAAGGTGTCGCCGGGGCAGTGACAGCCGGAAAATGAAAAAAGGCGTGTCGTTGCGGGCACGCCTTTTGTGTTTAAAACGTTGCTAGGTCAGCGGGATCATCACGCGTTTCTGGAAATCCGGGCGCTGCGTGATTTGTTTATACCAGCGCTCCACATTCGGATGAGCCTGACGTTCAATATTCAATCCGTACCAGGCGTAGGCATAGATCGCCAGCGGGATATCCCCGAGCCCGAAATGATTGCCTGACAACCATTCCTGCTTCGCCAGCACCTTGTCGACAATCGTCCAGTGTTTTTCAAATGCCGCCATGCCGGTAGCCACCAGATTCATATCACGCTCCGGTTCGGGAACACGAACCAGCGTCAGAAACACCTGACGGAAAGGAATGGTCAGACTGTTTGCGGTCCAGTCCAGCCATTTATCCGCGCTGGCGCGTGCCCGCAGATCCGAAGGCCAGAACGCCTCATTCCCTGCGCGTTCGGCGAGGTAACGCAAAATGGCATTCGATTCCCACAAGACAAAATCATCGTCCTGTATGCAGGGCACCAGCCCGTTCGGATTCAGTGACAGATAAAGCGGCTCATGGTTTTTGCCAAAAGCGCCCCCGGCGTTAATTTGCTGAAAAGGCAGTTTCAGTTCATCCAGCAACCACAGCACTTTTTTCACGTTAGTTGAGTTATCGCGGCCCCACAGGGTGATCATTCAGAACTCCTCGCCGTAAAAGGGTAAATAAACAGAACGTTAGCCAGCACAATGGCAATGACTATAGGGCAGGTGAAGGGGTTTTGCGAAAGGTTAAGCGTAACACTCAGCGACAGATCTTCTGCCGCTGAGTGAGATGACGAAAAATCAGCGCTGAGTTTTCTGCGCTTTAAACAGTGCCCAGACGCTGAGCAGGGCGACCATCATCAGGTAATAACCCGGTGCCAGGCTGCTGCCGGTGGCGGAAATCAGCAGGGTACAGATGAACGGCGCAAAGCCGCCGAACACCGTGACCGCCACGTTGTAACTGATTGCCATACCGCTGGCGCGGGTGGTGATCGGGAACAGATCCGCCATCATCGACGGCACGGTTGAGAAATACACCGATTTCAGCAACGCCAGCCAGCTTATCAGCAGCAGTAATGACAGCGCCGAGGTGTATTGCAGCATCAGCCAGAACGCCGGATAAATGGTCAGCAACAGCAGGATGAGCGATCCCCACATCAGCGGCAGACGCCCGATTTTCTCCGCCCACAGCCCCATAATCGGCGTGACAACGGTCAGGATAATCCCCGCTGATAACGTCGCGCTAAAGCCCGCAGATGCCGGCAGATGCAGCGTTTTGGTGGCGTAAGTCGGCACGTAGTTCAGCATATAGTTGATGGCGGTGGAAACCACCATCAGGCCGATGGCCGTGAAGAACAGGCCTTTCTGCGAACGCACAATTTCTTTCAGCGGCGACGCGGTTTTCTCGGCGTTACTGAAGCTTTCCGATTCTTTGATATGGCGGCGGATATACAGACCGACCGGGCCAATCAGCAGACCGAAAATAAACGGAATGCGCCATCCCCAGTCCTGCAACTGCGTTTCACTCAGAAGGGCAGACAAACCCAGGCCGAATGCCGACGCCAGCAAGGTGCTCGCGCCTTGCGTGGCGAACTGCCAGCTGGCGATAAACGCTTTGCGTTCAGGAAAATGCTCAACCAGAAACGCCGTGGAACTGCCGAACTCACCGCCCGCCGAAAAGCCCTGAATCAGTCGTGCTACCAGGATCAGCAGCGGTGCCGCCATGCCGAGTGTGGCGTAGGACGGCGTAATCACAATGAGTAAACCGCCAATCATCATCAGGCTGATGGACATCAGCAGCGACGCTTTGCGCCCGTGTTTGTCGGCATAGGCACCGAGAACGATTGCGCCGAGCGGACGGATCAGGAATGAAACGCCGAAGCTGCCGAACGCCAGCAACAGCGAGACGGTCGGGTCGGAGGTCGGGAAATACGCATGGGCAATGTAGCTGGCGAAAAAGCCGTAAATCGCGATATCAAACCATTCCAGCGCGTTGCCGATGCAGGTTGCGAAAAGGGTTTTCATCAGGTTCGGTTTTTCTGCCGTGTTGCTGACAGATGAGGAACGGGCGTTTAACGGGCTCATTGCGCACCTCCGGTATGAGCGTGGTGGCGGGCAAGCACAGCCGTGCCGTTCTCGCCGAGATCCCACAGCAGATGGGTCATGATCGCCAGCCCTTCGCGGGCGACAGAAATCAGCATGTGTTCATTTACGCCGTGCTGGCCGCAGGCCGGATAGGAGTGCGGCACCCATAACGTTGGCAAACCGAGAATATCGGCGAAGACCTCGTTAGGCAGAGAACCACCGAGATTCGGCAGCAATGCAGGTTTCTTACCGGTCGTTTCTTGCATGATATTCAGCGCCCAGTCCACCAGAGGGTCGGTCGGGTCGAAGCGGGTGGCCGGGGAGCCACGCATAAATTCCACCTCAACCTGCGGGAAACCCTGAGCATCGAGGTGCGCACGGACGTGCTCTGCCAGATGTTGCCAGTCGGTACCGACGACAAAACGCAGCTGACACACCGCCGTCGCCGAGCCGGGAATGGCGTTCATCGGACGTTGCGGATTGCCGGACAGGAACGACAGCACTTCCAGCGTATTCCACGCATAAAGACGTTCGGTGGGCGTGAGGCCCTCTTCGCCCCACAACGGGTCAATCGTCGGATCGTTTTTGCCGCCGCCGACGTCCACATCGCTGAGAATTTCACGTATAGCGTCACTGACCGCAGGCGGTTTCAGCGCAGAAACCTGCAACTGGCCGTGCTGATTCACCAGACAGGCCAGCGCGTTTGCCAGTTGCGTCCCCGGATTGGTCAGCAGACCGCCCCAGTTTCCGGAGTGATAGGCGTTGTCGCGGGCATTGATGGTCAGCCGGAAATTCACCGCACCGCGTGAGCCGAGGAACAGCGTCGGGCGCACGGCGCTCAGGCGCGGGCCGTCGGAGGCGAGGAAAATATCGGCACTGAGCTGTTTCTGATATTCCCGGCAAAGTTCGGCGAGCCCCGGAGAGCTGATTTCTTCACCCATTTCGAACAGCAGTTTGCAGTTAAAACCGAGGCTTCCACCGCGGGCTTTGTAGATTTGCTCCAGCGCGGCAATATTCACGCTGTGCTGGCCTTTGTTGTCCGCGCTGCCGCGTCCGTACCAGCGGTCACCGTCTTCTTTGAGTGCCCACGGTGATAAGTCGCTGCGCCAGTTTTCATCGTCGCCGAACACCACGTCGCCGTGGCCGTAACTCAGAATGGTGGGTAACGCCTCGTCTTCAATGCGGGTTGCGATCAAAAAAGGACGGTTGGCGGCGAACGTATTCTCGACGCTTAGCAGGCTGAAACCCATTGCTGCCAGTGCCGGTTTAATCTCTTCATCGAGATATCGCGCCAGTTCGGCGTCCCGCTGATGACTCTGGCTTTCGGTGGCAATCGCCACCCTGCGCGCCAGCGTGCGCTGATATTCACCCTGATCGAACCAGGCTAACGCCTGTTCAACGATATTTTCCGCTGTCATGAGGAACCTGCTTTTGTTGTGTTTGTGATTTTATTGTTGGTTTTTTTAGCAGTTTCACTCTAAGCGCTGTGTCAGCGTTGCCACAATAATAATAATTGCAAGTTAGCGTTGCTTTTATTGTAATGCTCATCTGCACAGTGATGAGGCAATACGGTCATGCAAAGTACGGAGATTCGCTATTTTCTGGCGGTGGTCAATACCGGCTCACTGAGCGCGGCAAGCAAGCAATTATTTGTGGCGGTGTCGGCCATCAGCCGCCAGATCCAGCGTCTGGAAGAACGCATCGGCGCGCCGCTGTTTGAACGCCACGCGAGGGGGATGGTGCTTAACGATGCGGGGCAGATTCTGGAAAACCATGTGCGTAAAAGCATGATGGAAATGGAACACGCTGTGGCGGAAATTCAGGGACTCAACGCCGTGAGGAGAACGGTGATCCGCATGGCCTGTACCGACGGCCTGGCGTTCGATTTGCTGCCGCAACTGTTCTCGCAGTTTCGGCTGATTAATCCGGGCGTGTTGTTTTATCTGAACGTCGGCACGGCGGTGGACGTGTCGGAAATGATCCACAAGGGCGAAGTGGAACTGGCGTTGCAATTCAGTCTCGCGGCGGAGCGCGGCGTGGATATCATGGCGTCTTTCCCCGCGCCGGTGCGCATGGTGATGCGGCCGGATCACCCGCTGGCCGGTCAGAACATTTTGCTGACAGATTTGCATCCTTATCCGCTGGCGATGAACGAGCAGGGGAGCACCATCCGGCAGTTGTTTGATTTGTCGTGCCGGATGAGCGGGATTTTTCTCGAGCCAGCGGTGAGTTGTAACCGTTTTTCGACGCTTTACGATTTTATGGTGCAAACGCCTGGGGCGATTGTGGCGTGCAGCCATTTTTCCATTATGTATAAAGCGCGGCGCGACAACCTGCGGGTCAAACCGGTGAATATTGAGCAACTGAGCCAGCGGACGTTGCAACTGCAATCACCGGCCGGTAAACGGCGTTCCGCAGCACTCAGTCAGTTTATCGATTTTATCCGCGACGAACTGGTGCGGGAAAACGACGCCTTTATCCGTGATTTCGGTTTGAATACTGCCCTGATATGAAAACTCAGGCGTGAAAACGTGTCCAGAGGACGATCAGCAGCCACGCCGCCAGCGACCAGCAAACGACGGCACAGATCAGGGCGGAAGGCAGTTTCATCGAACCGATGAAAAAATAGAGTGAAATCAGATACACCATATACGGGATCACTGCCCATAAACCGAAGATGATCGTGCTTCGCAGCGCTTCGATGGTGCGTTCTGTGCCCACAATATAGTGAGCAATTAAAGCAAATGTAGGAAACAGCGGAACCAGCCCGGCAATATAATAATTTCGCGTTTTGGAAAGTACCCCGATCAGAATCACTACCAGCGCACCAATTAACGCCTTAATTACCAGTCCCATTTTTTCCCCTGCGGCTCGTTCATCGCCGTTGCGATTAAACCGTTTATTGTTATAGATATTTTGTATGTATTCGAACCACAAACTGAAGCACATGAATGAATTGGTCAAGTGTTGACTGCTGTTTTTATCGCCAGTCGGATTTGCGCAAGCAGTGGAAAACTCTACTATTCTTAAGATCTTTACACTATTTAGGTTTATTCCGGCTCCAGAACGCAGTAGGTTTTATCCCAGACAGAGTTGTACAATCTGTTTGAAAGATAAGATAAATTTCAGTTACCCGGACAAAAGCGCTGATACCTATGACAATTTCTTCCCAATTCAAACGGACTTTCATTTACGCGCTGGGCGGTGGAGTAATGCTGCTGGCGCTTCCTGCCGCTCAGGCGGACAACGGCCCCGTCGCACCGCAGGTTAATGCCAAATCCTGGGTGCTTATGGATTTCAACAGCGGGAAGATCCTGACTGAATCGAATCCCGATGCGCGCCTTGACCCGGCCAGCCTGAGTAAAATCATGGTCAGCTATGTGGTCGGACAGGCAATTAAATCCGGCAAAATTAAATCCGACGATCTGGTTTCTGTCGGCAACGATGCCTGGGCAACCGGCAATCCGGTACTGCGCGGCTCTTCCCTGATGTTCCTCAAACCCGGTGATCGCGTGCCGGTTTCAGAACTGAATAAAGGGATTGTGATCCAGTCGGGTAACGACGCCAGTATTGCGCTGGCCGATTATGTGGCGGGCAGTCAGGATTCCTTCGTGAATCTGATGAACCGTTACGGCGAACAGCTAAAACTGCAAAATACGCATTTCAAAACCGTTCACGGGCTGGATGCGGACGGGCAGTACACGTCCGCAACGGACATGGCGCTGCTGTCGCAGGCGCTGATCCGCGATACGCCGGATGAATACGCGCTGCATAAAGAGAAAGAATTCACCTTCAACCACATCAAACAGATTAACCGTAACCGCTTGCTGTGGAGTACGAATCTGAATGTGGATGGCATCAAAACGGGCTTCACTTCCGGCGCGGGTTATAACCTGGTGTCTTCCGCCAGTGACTCCACCGGTATGCGCCTGATTGCTGTGGTGATGGGCGCGCCGAGCGACCGCATTCGTTTCAGCGAAAGTGAAAGCCTGCTGACCTGGGGCTTCCGTTTCTTTGAAACGCTGACACCCATTAAAGCCGGTGATGCTTTCACCAGCCAGCGTGTCTGGTTTGGTGATGAGAAAATGGTTCCGCTGGGTGTTGCTGAAAACGCATCGATTACCATGCCGAAAGGCCAGCTGAAAAACCTCAAAGCCAGCTTCACACTGACCACTAAGCAGCTTGAAGCCCCGCTGGCGAAAAATCAGGTGGTGGGAACCGTGGACTTCAGTCTTGACGGTAAAGTCATCGAACAGCGCCCTCTGGTGGCGTTGCAGGAAGTAAAAGAAGCGGGCTTTTTCGGGCGTATCTGGGATTTCGTGATGATGAAAATCAGCGGCCTGTTTGGCAGCATTTTCGGCAAGTAATTGCGGTATAACGTTTGAAATTTGACATAAAAAAAGCGAGGCATGCATGCGCATGAGTCTCGCTTTTTTATGCCCGTAACTGACACGAAAATCAGTTCTGCACCCAGCCTTTCTTAATCGGGAAGGCGAATCCGAAACGGTACACTTTGCACATCATCGCGTTAATCTGCTCACCGAACAGATTCCACAGCAGTTGCGCGAACAGGCAACCCAACATCCCGACCAGTAATCCGCCCAGCATATCCATCGGCCAGTGAATGCCCAGATAAATACGTGACCACGCGATGGCGATGGCCGTCACCATCAGCAGCGCGCCCGACCAGATACGGTGCCAGAACAGGAATGATAACGCGAAAGTGAAAATCGCCGTGCCATGGTCGCTCGGGAAAGACTCGTCCGCTGCGTGATGCAGGAAGTTATAGCCGAAACCTTCGACGAAAGGGCGTGCGTGCGGAAAAAGCATCGAGAGGGTTTTGGCCGTCGTCATTGCAAAAAGCAGCGCAATAGTGGTTTTGCTGACCAGCTCGCGTTGCTGACTGATTTGTTCACGCTGACCCCAAAGCCAGAGCCCGACAATCAGAAGCGGGACGATGATAATCAGGTCATTGGCCAGAAAAGTCGCCAGACTGATCAGCGCGTGCGGCGAATCGGGCGTCGCGTTGATCCACAAAAACACCAGATGATTCAGTTGCTCCATAAAACTACCCTCGTATTTATAGGCCAAATAGATAAGCCAATCAGACAGGCCAAAATAGCCATCAAAAAATTAAAATCCGCTAACCCACTGACAGCAGGTAAAAAACCGGAAGCCACGTTAGTTTGTGCTGCCAGCGAGGTAAAGGGGGTATCGTCTGAATATCCGCACCCGTTGAACGGCGGTATAGTTTCGCGATGAAATAGAGTGTAAACAGAAGAACTTAAGGAAGCCTTAAGCAGGCGGGAGGACGAGCCTCCCGGCAAAATTGCCTGACTGAAAAAATGAAAGAAATGATGTCTGAGAAGATGATTAGCGAGGTTTTTGGACGGACATCATAAACAGCATTGGCCGTTCGGCTTCTTCGGCCAGCGCAGGTTGCGCAGCGATTTGTTCCGCCGATGGGCCCCACTCATTGAGTTCCCGGATAACAAAACCCGCATCAATAAGCAGACGAATATACGTTCCCAACGTGCGGTGCCGCTTGACCACGCCTTCGGCAAACCAGTTTGTGATACGGTTGCCTTCATGCTGATAGCCCTCGACCGGCCAGGTTTTTTGCCCGCTTTCATTGATCAGCCACGCCGGGCAGGCAGGTGCGGTATAGATCGGGTGTTCTGCGGAAAACACCAAACTGCCGCCAGGTTTCAGCGCGTGAAACACAGTACGCAGCAGTGCGGGCAGGGCTTCAATGTAGTGAAGCGTAAGTGAGCTGTAGGCCAGATCGAACGCGGCTTGCGGCAGCGTCAGGCTTTCCAGATCCTGATGCGTATAATGGATGGCGCTGTCGGTGGTCATCGAACGTGCTTTTTCCAGCATTTTCTCTGAAACATCGAGCCCCAAAACCTCCGCAGCTCCGGCGTCGCGTGCAGCACGGCAAAACCAGCCGTAGCCACAACCCAGATCAATGATGCGGGCACTGAGAATGTCAGGCAGCATCGCTTTGAGCGCAGGCCATTCTGGCGCACCGTCCAGCCCGAACTGCGAGCGGCCAAGTTGCGCATAGCCTTCAAAAAAGGCCGGATCGTCGTAAATATTTTGCGTCATATGCATGACTCCTATAAAAATAATCCTAATTGCCAATCCCATTTGGCCTGAACAGTGTAGTAAAAATCAGACAGGAGAGCAGCAAAATGGATATCCGGCAGGCGACACGGGCCGATCAACGCGAACTGCAACAGCTGGGCCGCGAGACCTATCGCCACTATTTTGGTGACTTGTGGCAAAATACTGACGAGCTGGAACAGTTTCTGGCCGACGATTTCAGTAATGAAGAAATGGAAAGTACGCTAGAGAGCCCGGATCACTGCTGGCTGGTGTTACAGGAACAGGGCGAAGCGGTCGGGTTTGCCAAAGTGCATTTCAATCAGCCTCTTGAGGGCGCGGAAGGACGCGGGGCGAAGTTGTGCAAGCTGTATTTCAAACCGCAAAACCGGGCGCGCGGGCTGGGCGCGATGTTATTTGATGCCGTGGAAACCGCCGCCCGTGAACACGAACAACCGTGCTTGTGGCTGACGGTTTTGCAAAGTAACCTTCCGGCAATCGGATTTTATCAGCGTCAGCGCATGCATCAGGTCGCTGAGACGGCCTATGTGACAGCGACGCAAACCACGCCATTGTGGATCATGAAAAAGGATATCAATGATTAAATTACGTCTTGGCGGTCTGTTTATCACGCTCGAAGCCGGGGAAGATATTCCCTATGCGCCGGAGTTTTGTGAACATTACACCTACCTTATTCATCCGGCGGAAGACGGTTTTGAAATATTGCGCTATGACGCATATTCCGGCTGGCATAAACGGCCTGATCAGATATTTGAAGACGGCCATCAGGCGTTTGTATTTGCGTATCAGGCGTATGAAAAAGAGTGGAATCAGACTGACGGACGTTTAGGCGGTAAGGATCAGCGCCTCGAACGAATTATGTAAATTTCCGCACGGAATTAATGTTTAAAAAGCCACCGCTCTGGTGGTTTTTTATTAACCTGAAAGTGAATTTTTTCGGTTAAATATACAAAACCTTACACAGAATATCTTTAATCTGACGGTGGATTTTGTCTGCTGACGCCGCCGGAAGAGAATATTATCACTTCTATTTTGAATAGTTTCTGCAATTTACTATAATTTCAATCCTGTATTATTGTCATATAATTAACTGTTTTAAAGCAAAATTCTGACAATCGCTGCGTGGCGTTTATATAAACGTTTTCCAAACGAAACTTATTTCAAATATTTACAGGTTGCAACCAAAGTTCTCATCGTTTAATTTTACGCACGTCAATTCCGGGCCATAAGAAGGGAAGTTATAACTTCACGGTAACCGGATAATAACACTTGCCGGATGGCATTTTAGACGGCTTATAAATAATCAAGGATATTGATGATGAAATTACGCGTACTTTCTCTGGTCATTCCCGCTCTGATGATGGCTGGCACCGCCGGCGCTGCTGAAATCTATAACAAAGACGGCAATAAACTCGATCTGTTCGGTAAAGTCGACGGTCTGCATTATTTCTCCAACGATGACAGCACTGATGGCGACCAGTCCTATATGCGTCTGGGCTTCCGTGGTGAAACACAGATTAATAACGAACTGACCGGTTACGGCGAGTGGGAATATCAGGCTGCCCTGAATTCTGCAGAAAGCGCTGATAACAATAACTTCACCCGCGTAGGTTTTGCAGGTCTGAAATTTGGCCAGTGGGGTTCACTGGACTACGGCCGCAACTACGGCGTGATGTATGACGTCGCAGCCTGGACTGACGTTCTGCCTGAATTCGGCGGCGATACGTACGGCGCGGACAACTTCATGTTCCAGCGTGCCAACGGCGTGCTGACTTACCGTAACAAAGACTTCTTCTGCGCGGTTGAAGGCCTGGATGTCGCGGTTCAGTATCAGGGCAAAAACGGCAGCGCAACTGAATCCAACAACGGTCGCGATGTATTAGCGCAGAACGGCGACGGTTACGGCATGTCCCTGTCTTATGACCTGGGCGAAGGCTTCAGCGCGGCAGCAGCCATGATGGCATCTGACCGTACCAACGAGCAGAACGGCCGCAACAACCCGGCAATCATTGGTAACGGCGACAAAGCTACCGCGTACAGCGGCGGGCTGAAATACGACGCGAATAACATCTACCTGGCAGCGATGTACACCCAAAGCTACAACGCAAACCGCTTCGGTAAAGCAGGCAGCACCGCTTACGGTTATGCCGATAAAGCGCAAAACTTCGAAGCCGTGGCACAGTACCAGTTCGACTTCGGTCTGCGTCCGTCTGTTGCCTACGTGCAGTCTCACGCACGTAATGTTCCGGGTTACAGCAACCAGAATCTGACCAAATACGTTGATATCGGCGCGTCTTACTTCTTCAACAAAAACATGCTGACCTACGTGGATTACAAGATTAACCTGATGGATGACACCCGCCTGACCCGCGATGCTGGCATCAATACCGACGACGTTGTGGCCGTTGGCCTGGTTTATCAGTTCTGATAAACCGACGCTGCCCTGAAAGTTGAGGGCATCTGCGTCTCTCGTGTCTGAATCTCCCGCTGCAAGGCGGGAGATTATCTTTTTCACCCAATCTTATTTCCCGCACTTTCCCCTGTCTTTTCGTTCAGGCATTATTCCGGCACGTGAAGTTCGTATCCGACGACTGAGAGCCGCCCATGACTGATCACGCCACACCTAATCTTCCCTCCCGGGATTTCGCAGAGACTCAACGCTTTTACGGCAGTTTCGGCTTTTCCACCGGCTATATCGACGACAGCTGGCTCATCATGAGCCGGGGCGGTATCACGCTGGAGTTTTTCCTGCACGTGGATCTCGATCCGCTCACCAGCTGGTTCAGCTGTTGTCTGCGCGTTGATGATGTGGACGCCATTTTTGATGGATTTATTGCCGCCGGAATAGGGCAAGACAGAACAACGCGCCCGTGCGTTCATCTGCCAGAAATACAGCCGTGGGGATTAAAAATGGGCGCGCTGATTGATATCGACGGAACGTTGTTACGGGTGATTGAGAATTAGAGGTAAGAATTCTTTATATTCCAGAAAAGAAAAAACCCGACAATCTTGAACCTAAAAAGGCGGGATTGACGGGCTCTCCAAATTTGGGGACTTCAAAGAAAAGCAGTGGCACTAATTAAGACTTCGCTCAACTTTAAAAGTTCGCTCAATGTGGCAAAAATATAAAAAAATTATTGATTTTTATTTGCCACATTAGTGATCAACAACTTACGTCATGTACCCGGCCAGATGATGACGATCAGTGTCCCCGCGAGTGTCAGTAATACGTTAGCAATTGCGTAGGTTCCTGCATAACCCAGTGCCGGAATGTTGCTGCGGGCAGTATCGCTGATGATTTCCATAGCAGGTGCACAGGTACGTGCGCCCATGATGGCACCGAACAATAATGCCCGGTTCATGCGCAAAACGTAGGCACCGAAGATGAAGCAAATCACCACCGGAACCAGGCTGACGATCAGGCCGGACAGCAACATTTGTCCGCCGACGGCGCCAAGCCCGTTGTTGATCCCCGCACCCGCGCTGAGGCCAACGCCTGCCATAAAGACCATCAACCCGAACTCCTTCACCATATTCAGCGCACCCTGCGGGATGTAGCCGAAAGTAGGGTGGTTGGCGCGCAGGAAGCCGAGCATGATACCGGCGAACAGCAGGCCCGCGGCATTACCGATTCCGAAGCTGAAACTTTTGAACTGGAAGGTGATCAGCCCGATCATCAGGCCGACAATGAAGAAGGCGCAGAAGGCGAGTAAATCGGTGAGCTGGCTGTGAACGGAGATAAAGCCGATGCGCTCTGCCACGCTTTTCACGCGGCGTGCGTCACCGCTGACCTGCAACACATCGCCTTTGTTGAGCACGATGCTGTCGTCGATAGGCATTTCAATCTGGCTGCGGATCACGCGGTTAAGGAAGCAACCCTGATCGGTCAGATTAAGCTGGCTCAGACGTTTGCCGACGGCGTGATTGTTTTTCACCACCACTTCTTCCGTCACGATGCGCATATCGAGCAGGTCGCGGTCGAAAACTTCTTTCCCGTTACGGAAACTCGGATCGAGGCGTGAGTGCGCATCCGGATAACCGACCAGCGAGATTTCATCGCCGACCTGCAATACGGCATCGCCGTCCGGCGTCGCCAGAATTCCATTGCGGCGGATACGTTCGATATAACACCCCGTCTGGCGATAAATGCCCAGTTCACGCAGGTTTTTGCCATCCGCCCAGGCGACCAGTTCCTGCCCGACGCGGTAGGCGCGGATCACCGGAAGATAGACTTTTCGCTTGCTGTCCGTGTCCAGACCGCGTTCGCGGGCAATTTGCTGCGCGCTGGTCGGCAGATCCTGATGTTGCAGTTTTGGCAAATAACGCGCGCCAAAGATCAGGCTGACCAGCCCGATAAGATAGGTCAGCGCGTAGCCGAGGCTAAGGTTGTCCAGCGCGGGGCTGAGCGTATTACTGCCCGCGAGGGTATTGCGCAGCGTATCGCCCGCGCCCACCAGAACCGGCGTGGATGTCATGGAACCGGCGAGCATACCGGCGGTGAGACCGATGTCCCAACCAAAGACCTTGCCCAGCCCGAGCGCAAGAAGCATTGCGCTGCCGACCATCACCAGCGCCAGCATCAGATAGTTTTTGCCATCGCGGAAGAAAATTGAAAAAAAGTTGGGTCCGGCTTCGACGCCCACACAAAAAATAAACAGCATAAAACCGAGGTTGAGCGCTTCTGTATTAATGCTGAAATGTTGCTGGCCTAAAAGCAGCGAAACCACTAATACGCCAATAGAATTTCCGAGCTGAACGGAACCCAGGCGAATTTTCCCCAGGCACAAACCCAGAGCCAAAACCACAAATAATAACAGGATGTAATTCCCGTTTAACAAACTAGCGACGTTTATGTTCACAAGGATAACTTATTGTTTACCAACAAATTCTTGATATGGGAGAATGTAAAGGATAAATTCAGATCCAGAAAATTCCTACTTTTAAAAACACCCTTTGTTTCTCAAACACTGAAACAGGAAAGCAGGTTTCGGGCGTCATTTTAGTCACAGAACGTCTGTTCAGCCAGAGAAAAGCCCGTATAAATCAACTGAACGCTTTTTTTGTGTTTCGCAGGATTGCGGAACGCGTCAGGGAAGTGAGCCGGCAAGGCTCTGTCAGGTAAAAATGACCGCATTACTTGCAGTGCATATGGCCTGTAAATCTCGCCAACTTTAAGGAGGAAGTCAGATGGCATTTTTGCGAAAGTTAATAGCTCCGCTATTTTGTTGCATTATGTTTGTCATAATTTTTATTTCGTTAAAAAATAGCTGGATAGTTGTTAGAGATATAACGCCCGGCCCGGAATACGGGCTGTTGTTATTTTTATTGCCGGGTCTGCTGACCGGGCTGTTTTATCGCGATTCACCCATATTTTCATCTCTGGTTGGCGCGCTGATTTCTGTACCAGTCTGTACTGCGCTGCGCATGGTTTTTTATCCCCGCGTGCGTCCGCTGGTGCAGGAATTGGCTTATGCGACCAGTGCGATTTTCTGGTGTGTGTTGGGCGCAATGCTGATACAGCTGCTATTTACTGCCTATAAACAATTTAAACAGCACCGGTGAACCTGTTCCGATGCCATAAAAAAAGGCGCTCAGTGAGCGCCTTTTTGCTGCGTTCAGAACCCCTTAGTTGCTGAACAGAGCCAGATGTTCTTTGGCATAGGCTTCAAAATCAGTGAAGCCGCCAACATGTTTCTGATCGAGGAAAATCTGAGGAACAGTTTCAACCGGTTTACCCACGGTTTTTTCCAGGTCAGCTTTAGAGATGCCTTCCGCGTGGATATCGATGTAGCGGAAATTGAAATCATCACGTTCTTCAGTCAGTTTTTCAGCCAACTCTTTTGCTCGAACACAATAAGGACAGCCAGGACGCCCGAAAATTACTGCAAACATGGAGACTCCTTTGTTAATGCCAGCGAGATAAATGAAAAGGGAGTGACGATTTTTGTTATGCACATCACCTTTTTGATGTCGTTACTATGCCTGTTGCAAACCATAAAAAAAAGCAGGAATTACCTGTCGGTCTGATACCTTCTGCCTATCCAAATGAAGAATCAGGCCTTTTTGAGCCCTGCACATTGTTACAGCATTTAATGTCACAAGCCTTGCAAACAGGGCGCACAGCATGAATGATTGCA
The DNA here is from genome assembly GCF_047784855.1 of Rahnella sp. PCH160. NCBI lineage: Bacteria > Pseudomonadati > Pseudomonadota > Gammaproteobacteria > Enterobacterales > Yersiniaceae > Rahnella > Rahnella sp. PCH160. The sequence continues at coordinate 3,757,622 of NZ_JBLOGT010000001.1, read as the reverse complement.
GCCTCAGTTTCCGCCTTTTCATCCGATCAGGAATTTTTAAATGACGCCGACTATCGATCTTCTGCGCTCACACCGTTCTATCCGTTCTTTTACCGGCCAGCCGGTATCCGACGAACAGCGTGAGGCGATCATTGCTGCCGCGCAATCAGCCTCGACTTCCAGCTTTTTACAGTGTTCATCGATTATCCGCGTCACCGATCCGGTGTTGCGAGAAAAATTAGTGCAGTACACCGGCGGCCAGCAATATGTGGCCAGTGCCGCAGAATTTTGGGTGTTTTGTGCCGATTTCAACCGCAACTTGCAGATTAATCCGCAAGCAGAACTGGGGCTGGCGGAACAATTGCTGCTCGGCTGTGTGGATACTGCGCTGATGGCGCAAAATGCCATGACCGCCGCGGAATCGCTCGGGCTGGGCGGCGTGTTTATCGGCGGGATCCGTAATCAGGTTGAAGACGTTATCTCGCTGCTGAAATTACCGAAATTCGTGATGCCGTTGTTCGGTTTTTGTATCGGCACTCCCGCGCAGGATCATCAGGTCAAGCCGCGTATGCCGCAATCCATGCTGGTCCACGAAAACAGTTATCAGCCGCTGGATAAAGCACTGCTGGCGGAGTACGACGAAGAACTCAGCGCCTATTATCTGCAACGCGACAGCAATGCCCGCCGCGATACCTGGAGTGCACTGATTATCCGTACCCTGAAAAAGGAACAGCGTCCGTTTATGCTGGACGCATTACATAAACAAGGCTGGGCAACACGCTAATCGGCGATGGAGTGTCGGATGAAGATTGCAATTCTTTCCCGTGACGGGTCTTTGTATTCGTGTAAACGGCTGCGGGAAGCAGCAGAAGCCCGCGGGCATGAGATCGACATTATCGATCCCCTGTCCTGTTACATGAATATCAATCCGGCCGCACCGAGCGTGCATTATCGCGGGCGTCAGCTGGATAAATATGATGCCGTGATCCCGCGCATCGGTTCCGCCATTACGTTTTATGGCACTGCCGTGCTGCGTCAGTTTGAAATGCTGGGGAGTTTTCCTCTCAATGAATCTGTGGCGATTACCCGTGCGCGCGATAAGTTGCGTTCGATGCAGATTCTGGCGCGCGAAGGCATCGATTTGCCGATCACGGGTTTTGCCAATGCGCCGGACGACACGTCAGATTTGATTGCACTGGTCGGCGGCGCGCCGCTGGTGGTAAAACTGGTTGAAGGCACGCAGGGCATCGGCGTGGTGCTGGCTGAAACCCGTCAGGCGGCGGAAAGCGTGATTGACGCGTTTCGCGGGCTGAATGCGCATATTCTGGTTCAGGAATATATCCGCGAAGCCGAAGGCCGGGATATCCGTTGCCTGGTGGTCGGGAAACGTGTGGTGGCGGCCATTGAACGTCAGGCCAAACCGGGCGATTTTCGTTCCAATCTTCATCGCGGCGGAACCGCGACCAATGTCAAAATTACGTCGGAAGAGAAAGAGATTGCCGTGAAAGCGGCGCTGACGCTGGGGCTGGACGTTGCCGGGGTGGATATTTTGCGCGCGCACCGTGGCCCGCTGGTGATGGAAGTCAACGCATCGCCGGGGCTGGAAGGCATCGAAACCACGACTCGCCTGGATATTGCGGGCATGATGATTGATTACATCGCGCAGCGGGCGAAGCCGGGATTCCGGCTGAAATCTGGCGGTTAAATCTTAATTACCGGCGCTAATGTGCATCAAACGGCCTTTGATCGTAGCGCTGACCGGCAATATTCCGTAAGCTATGACCCCCTTCGTAACGCTGCGGGTGTTGCGAGAGCTGGTTATTCTCGTCGTTTTGAACTTATGAGGCATTCTATGGATTCGCTCATCGTCCCTGATTTGGCGCTGCTGCGGCGCTGGCTGGATCAGCTGGGCATTTCTTTTTTCGAGTGTGATTCCTGTCAGGCTCTTCATTTGCCGCATATGCAGAATTTTGATGGCATTTTTGATGCCAAACTCGATATCGTGGATAACGTGATTTTGTTCTCCGCGCTGGCCGAAGTAAAACCAACGGCTCTGATCCCGCTGGTGGCTGATTTGAGCTCGATTAACGCCAGCTCGCTGACCATCAAGGCCTTTGTCGATATTCAGGATGACAACCTGCCGAAGCTGATTGTCTGCCAGTCGCTGACTATCGCCGTGGGTGTCACCGAAGAGCAATTTGCCTTCTTCCTGCAACAGGCCGAAGAGCAGATGTCGATGATTATTCTTGAAGCCCACGCCAATGACCTGCTGTTCCTTGGCGATGATGAAGAAGGCTCACCGGCCATTTCCGTGAACCTGCCTTTGTTGCATTAAACGCCATTCGTTATTGCTTTCCCTCTGAAGATCCTTTCCTGCGAGCCGTGTTTATTGCGGCTCCGCTGCCTTTATTCGCTTTCGCCATAAGTTATGCTGCGTTTGTGCCTGTGTTGCCAGATATTTCACTTTGTTAAAAGCCAAAATGCCAGACGGTATAGACTAAATTTGCATAAATAATCGATAAACGCCGGTTTTGTCTCAGGAGGCTGGTACACGGGGGTTGCAGGCGCTATGCTTCTGACTCTGCACCCAGCGTGATTACGTCGTAAAACCAAACGGTTAATTCGCAGGCAGCGTATGCGTCAGCGTTGAATGCCTATGCAACTTTCATGGGTCACCGTTGGCATTAGTGTGAAAGGTTTTGTATCAGTCTGAGTGATACAAATTCAATTTATATTCCCCTGTCTTGGAGGTAGTAACGGATGTTCACCCTGCGTAAAAAGTGGTTATCGGGTGTTGTCGCCGGTCTGGTTATGGCCGCGTCCGTCACAGCGTCTGCGGAAGAGAAAACGCTGCATATCTATAACTGGTCCGATTATATCGCGCCAAATACCGTGCCAGATTTCCAGAAGGAAACCGGCATTAAAGTGGTTTACGACGTGTTTGATTCCAACGAAGTGCTGGAAGGCAAACTGATGGCAGGGAGCACCGGTTTCGATCTGGTTGTGCCTTCGGCCAGTTTCCTTGAGCGCCAGTTGTCCGCAGGCGTTTTCCAGCCGCTGGATAAAAGCAAACTGCCAAACTACAAAAACCTCGATCCTGATTTGCTCAAAATGGTGGCGCAGCATGATCCGGGCAATAAATACGCGATCCCGTATCTCTGGGCGACCACCGGCATTGGCTATAACGTCGATAAAGTCAAAGCGGTGCTGGGTAAAGATGCGCCGGTAGACAGCTGGGATCTGGTGCTCAAACCTGAAAACCTGGAGAAACTGAAAAGCTGCGGCGTTTCATTCCTCGACGCGCCAGCTGAAATTTACGCCACCGTGCTGAATTATCTGCATCTGGATCCGAACAGCACCAAAGCGTCGGATTACACCGGTGCGGCGAACGATTTGCTGCTGAAACTGCGTCCGAATATTCGTTATTTTCACTCTTCCCAGTACATCAATGATCTGGCCAACGGCGACATCTGTGTGGCTATCGGTTGGGCGGGTGATGTGATGCAGGCGTCTAACCGCGCGAAAGAAGCGAAAAACGGCGTGAACGTGGCGTACAGCATTCCGAAAGAGGGCGCGCTGGCGTTCTTTGACGTGTTCGCCATTCCGGCCGATGCGAAAAATCTCGACGAAGCGTACCAGTTCCTGAACTACCTGATGGAACCGAAAGTGATCGCGCAAATCAGTAACACCGTTTACTACGCGAGCGGCAACAAAGCGGCCACGCCTCTGGTGAATGAAAATGTGCGCAATAACCCGGGCATCTATCCACCGGCGGATGTGCAGGCCAAACTCTTCAGCCTGAAAGTTCAGGATCCGAAGATTGACCGTGTGATCACCCGTTCGTGGACCAAAGTAAAAACGGGTAAGTAAATACTCTTCATCCTTCAGGCCGCCTCTGCGTTGGCTGCGTGAACGCGCCCCGGTCACTGACTTGTGTCAGCTCCCGGGGACTTGCTCACTTGCCGCCTTGATGCAACCAGAAGGATTTTGAGTATTACGTTAGCGGCTCCGCACAATCACTGCGGGGCCGCTGGCATTTTGTTCCAGGCTGCTTTTGGGCATAGAAATCAGGCACTTTTCCCCCTGACTGTTATGCTTATTTGAAACTGCTTCATTTTGATACCGGAGATTTCTCTGAGTGAACGACGTCATTCCCCGCCCTCAGCCTAAGTCCCAGAAAGGTTTTACGCCTTTGCTGGAGATACGCAATTTAACCAAGTCTTTTGACGGCCAGGCCGCCGTGGATGATGTCAGCCTGACCATCTATAAAGGGGAGATTTTCGCACTGCTCGGCGCGTCCGGCTGTGGGAAATCGACACTGTTGCGCATGCTGGCCGGTTTTGAGCAGCCCACGCAGGGGCAGATTGTGCTGGACGGGGTTGACCTCTCGCAGGTGCCGCCGTATCAGCGTCCGATCAACATGATGTTCCAGTCCTACGCGCTGTTCCCGCACATGACGGTCGAACAGAACATTGCGTTCGGGCTCAAGCAGGACAAATTGCCGTCAGCAGAAATCAAAAGCCGCGTGGCAGAAATGCTGACGCTGGTTCACATGCAGGAATTCGCCAAACGCAAGCCGCATCAGCTTTCCGGCGGTCAGCGCCAGCGCGTGGCATTGGCCCGCAGTCTGGCAAAACGGCCAAAATTATTGCTGCTCGACGAGCCGATGGGCGCACTGGATAAAAAGCTGCGTGACCGTATGCAACTCGAAGTGGTCGATATTCTGGAGCGCGTCGGCGCGACCTGCGTGATGGTGACGCACGATCAGGAAGAAGCCATGACCATGGCGGGACGTATCGCCATTATGAACCGTGGCAAGTTTGTGCAAATCGGCGAACCGGAAGAGATCTATGAGCATCCGACCAGCCGCTTCAGCGCAGAATTTATCGGTTCGGTAAACGTGTTTGAAGGCGTGCTGAAAGAACGTCTGGATGATGCGTTAGTGCTGACATCGCCGGGGCTTCGGCATCCGCTGAAAGTGGATCCTGATGTCTCGGTCGTGGACGGCGTGCCGGTGTTTGTCGCGCTGCGTCCGGAAAAAATCATGCTCTGTGAAGAAGTACCGGAAGACGGCTGCAATTTTGCGGTGGGCGAAGTGGTCAACATCGCGTATCTGGGCGACCTGTCGATTTATCACGTTAAACTGCACAGTGGCCAGATGATCACGGCGCAATTGCAAAACGGCCACCGTTTCCGCAAGGGCATGCCAACCTGGGGCGACGAAGTGCGTCTGTGCTGGGAAGCCGACAGCTGCGTCGTGCTGACGGTTTAAGGGGGCGATAATGTCTGTGATTTCTGAAGTGACAACCGCTAAACCTCCGGGCGGATTTAAAACCCTGCTAGGACGCCTGCAACAGCGTCATGGCCGTAAGCTGGTGATCTTACTTCCGCTGGTGTGGTTCCTGCTGCTCTTTTTATTGCCGTTTTTAATCGTCTTTAAAATCAGTTTTGCCGAAATGGCGCGTGCCATTCCGCCGTATACCGATCTGGTCACCTGGACAGACGGTATGCTCAATATTGCGCTCAATATCGGTAACTACATCGGGTTAACACAAGATCCGCTGTACATCGATGCGTATCTGCAATCGCTGGAAGTGGCTGCGATTTCCACGATTCTGTGTCTGCTCATCGGTTATCCGCTGGCGTGGGCCGTGGCGCACAGCAGCAAATCCATGCGTAACATTCTGCTGTTGCTGGTGATTTTACCATCGTGGACGTCATTCCTGATCCGCGTCTACGCCTGGATTGGCATACTCAAAGACAACGGCGTGCTCAACAACGTGCTGCTCTGGCTGCATGTGATCGACCAGCCGCTGGTGATTTTGCACACCAATCTGGCGGTCTATATCGGGATTGTGTACTCGTATCTGCCGTTTATGATCCTGCCGATTTACACCGCGCTGACCCGCATGGATTATTCGCTGGTGGAAGCGGCGTCCGATCTCGGTGCGCGGCCAATGAAAACCTTCTTTAAAGTGATTATGCCGCTGACCAAAGGCGGGATTATCGCCGGTTCGATGCTGGTCTTTATCCCGGCGGTCGGCGAATACGTGATCCCTGAACTGCTTGGCGGCCCGGACAGCAACATGATCGGGCGCGTTTTGTGGCAGGAATTCTTCAATAACCGCGACTGGCCGGTGGCGTCTGCGGTGGCGGTGGTCATGCTGTTACTGCTGATCATGCCGATCCTGTGGTTCCAGAAATACCAAAATAAAGAGCTGGGAGAAAAAGAATGAACCAGTTGCCGGTTGTCCGTTCGCCGTGGCGAATTCTTATTCTCGTGCTCGGCTTTACGTTTTTGTATGCGCCGATGCTGATGCTGGTTATTTATTCGTTTAACAGTTCCAAGCTTGTTACGGTCTGGGCGGGCTGGTCTACCCGCTGGTATACTCAGCTTTTCCACGATTCTGCGATGATTAGCGCGGTCGGAATGAGCCTGACGATTGCCACCGCAGCCGCGACTATGGCCGTTATTGTCGGCACGCTGGCGGCGGTGGTGATGGTGCGGTTCCAGCGTTTTCGTGGCTCGACCGGTTTTGCGTTTATGCTGACAGCACCGTTGGTTATGCCGGACGTCATCACCGGTCTGGCGCTGCTGTTGCTGTTTGTGGCGATGGGGCACGCTTTTGGCTGGCCGGCTGAGCGCGGCATGTTCACCATCTGGCTGGCGCATGTGACATTTTGCAGTGCGTATGTTGCGGTGGTGGTCTCGGCGCGACTGCGCGAACTGGATCGTTCCATCGAAGAAGCAGCGATGGATTTAGGCGCGGCGCCGCTGAAAGTCTTCTTCATCATTACGCTGCCGATGATCCTGCCAGCCCTGATTTCCGGCTGGCTGCTGGCGTTCACGCTGTCGCTTGACGATCTGGTTATCGCCAGTTTTGTTGCCGGGCCGGGCGCAACGACCTTGCCAATGCTGGTCTTCGCCAGCGTGCGTATGGGCGTTAACCCGGAAATCAACGCACTGGCGACGCTCATCCTGCTGGTGGTGGGTATTATTGGAATGATGGCCTGGTGGTTTATGTCGCGAGCTGAGAAGCAAAGAATCAGGGACATCCAGCGCGCAGCGCGAAATTAATCTCCGTTGTCCTTCGGGTTGCCGCAATGCAGCCCGAATGATTTAGGGGGTCAGGCGTTGAATACAACAAGAAAAGGACACGACACGGACGTATGAAACTGGCATTTATCCCTGTTCCCGTCATGATTGCCGCCTCGGCGATTGTTGCCACGCGCTGTCTTGAGTTTATATTGCTGTTTGACGCCATGGGTTTTTCAGGGCTGATGAGCTTTATCGAAGTCAGTGCAGAGTCGTGGCTGAACTGTTTTATCCTGCTGGCCAGCCTGCTGATTGTGCTGATTGAATGCCGGGCAGCGTACGCCATGATGCGTGCGCGGATCTGGGGACGCAGGGCGTTTATTGGCTGTCAGGTGATCGTCGTGGGTTATATGTTGCTGGCGTCTTTCGAATGGTTCGGGCCGCGCATTTTTCGCTTTGATGTCGATACGCAGGGCGAATTTCTCACCGCGCTGCTGATGCAAAAAATCCCCGATATTGTGGTTCTGCTGCTACTTTTCGTGCCCGCCAGCAGCCGCCGCTTCTTTGCCAATCGTAAATAGCACCTGTCGCAGGTGAGCCTTTCAGGCCGCGTGGTGATACACTGCGCGCCAGATTTTCCCCGTATTCGATGACCGGAACTTTTTCATGCACTGCGCACTTTATACCGCCGGAACCTGCCGCTCATGTCAGTGGCTCGACACGCCTTATTCGCAACAATTAGCTGACAAACAGCGGGATTTACACTCTCTGCTGGAAGGTTTGCCGGTCGGTGAATGGCGCGAACCGGTGACCGGGCCGGAAAGTGCGTTTCGCAATAAAGCGAAAATGGTGGTCAGCGGCAGCGTTGAGCGTCCGTTGCTCGGGATGTTACACCGCGACGGCACGCCGGTAGATTTATGCGAATGTCCGCTGTATCCCGCCCGTTTTCCGGCGGTGTTTACCGTACTCAAAACCTTTATCGCCCGCGCCGGTCTGACGCCGTATAACGTGTCGCGTAAACGTGGCGAACTGAAATTTCTGTTGCTGACCGAAAGCCAGAAAGACGGCGGCATGATGCTGCGTTTTGTTCTGCGCTCGGAAATGAAACTTGCCCAGCTGCGCGCCGCATTGCCGTGGCTGCAACAGCAGTTGCCGCAGCTGACCGTGATTTCGGCCAATATCCAGCCGGTGCATATGGCGATCCTGGAAGGCGACACTGAAATCCCGCTGACGGACGTGCAACGACTCGAAGAAGAATTTAACCACGTGCCGCTGTTTATCCGCCCGCAAAGCTTCTTCCAGACCAATCCGCAGGTCGCTGCACGGCTTTATTCCACCGCGCGCGACTGGGTGCGTGAGCGCGGCAATATCGCCAGTATGTGGGATTTGTTCTGCGGCGTCGGTGGTTTTGGCCTGCATTGCGCCACGCCAGAGATGAAACTGACCGGCATTGAAATCAGCGCGGAAGCCATCGCCTGTGCGAAAGAATCCGCCAGCCGTCTGGGGCTGAAAAACGTCGAATTCCAGGCACTGGATTCCACCGGTTTTGCGACCGGAAAAGGTGAAGTTCCGGACCTGATTCTGGTGAATCCGCCACGGCGCGGGATTGGCAAAACGCTGTGCGATTACCTGAGCCAGATGTCGCCGGATACCATTTTGTATTCCAGTTGTAATGCGCAGACGATGGCGAAAGATCTGAGTCTGTTGCCTGGCTACGCGATTGCGCGCGTCCAGCTTTTCGACATGTTCCCGCATACTGCGCATTACGAAGTGATGGCGTTGCTGACGCGGGAAATATAACAGTATTAATAAGCTGAGATTATTACGTTTCTGTATTATCGATATTCCCCAAAGGAAGCGGTAAAGATTTCAGCTATTAACGGATATCAAAATTCGGAAAATCTTTATATCGCGCCGGGTAAAGTTGATTCGCTTCACAAATAATTCTTTTAATCTTTAAAATTACCTCGTTGCACTGTTTTTTATTTTTAAATCCGTTATGTTTGCTCCCGGATTGTTACTGCATCGGCAGGCAAAACCTGAACTGAAGTTTCCCGCATCCGGGAGATATCGGCTCAGGTTTTTTTTTGCCTTTTATAAATGCACCCTGAAACATTTTGGCTTAATGGAAGATTCGCTATGGAAAAGCACGCTCTGGCACTGGTTACCGGCATTCTTTGTTCCCCCGCACTGGCTTTTGCCGGTGTCGATGATCTCGCGGAAACCGATTTTATAAAAAACAGCTCCCTCGATTTTGGGTTGCATAATATATGGAAATACCTGGATGAAGGTGAGACGGATAAACGCAATGTCCACTCGGCATGGGGGCAGGGGGTAGCGCTGGATTATAAATCCGGGTATTTATCCGATTTTATTGGTGTTGATGCTTCTTATTATGGCGTGATCAAACTGGCGGCTGCTGATAATTTCGCCTCCAGAGGGATATTGTATGATGACGGTGGGAAGGCTAAAGGTTTTAATAAACTCGGCCAGTTTTTTGGTAAAGCGAAATTCTCGCAGTCTGGCGTTGAAGGCAATCTGTACGGTGGCTGGAAACTGATTAAGCTTGGCGTACTGACCACCTCAATGCGCGCCGCGCCGAACACCTACAACGGCTGGAGCGGCGACCTGACTTATGATGCGTACCGCCTGCGGCTCGCGTATCTAACCCAATCGCTGAACCGTGATTCGCCGGATAAGGTGAATTTCATGACCAGCGACGGGCACGCGATTGACGCCATTTACACCGGCGATGTTCAGTTCAAAGCCGACAATATTACCGCGCTTTATTTCTACGGTGAAAGTGAAGACTATTTGCGCAGAAATGGTCTGGAGCTGAACCTGAAGCAAAATAAAACACTGTCCTACGGCGTGCAGATCTATATGACGCAGGCGCTGGATAAATGGGACAGCATGGCGAATAACAAAAAGGATTTCGATAATCGTGCCAATCATTATGCGGCAGACGTGACGTGGAAATACAACGGCTGGACGACAAAAGGCGGGCTGGCTTATACCGACGCGAATAAAGAGGGCGGGATCGGTATGTATCCCCGTCATATGAGTAAAAACTCGCGCGGTACGTTTAATTCCATGACCACTGCGGGGCTGGATTATATGCGCGACGAGGAAAAAGTATTGTCGCTGGATGTCGGTTACCACATCACGCCGGAAGTGGTAGTAGGCATCAATACGCATTACGGCTTCTTTGATTATCAGGGGCAACCGGTGAAAGAGGGAGAATTCAACGTGTATACCCTGTGGAAACCGGCGTCGAAAAAGCTCAAGGATTTATCAATTTTCGCCATGATCGGGCCGGGCAGAACCTATGAACACAAAGGCACTGCGCCGATTGTCGATCATCACGGAAATATCAAAAGCGCCGACAGTTTTGCGGCGGAATTTCGCCTGGATTACAAATTCAACATATTTTAATCAACTCGCTTAAAAGGACATTACGATGAAAAATACACTCTGGAAAACGCTGGTCTCATTTTTAGTCTTCGGCTTTATCAATGCGCAGGCGGCGCCGGTGCCTGCCTCTCCCGCACAGGCGACGGCTGAGAAAGATACCGTCACGTTTTACGTCACGCGCCACGGCAAAACCTTATTTAACACGGCGCACCGCGCCCAGGGCTGGTCCGACACGCCGCTGACTGCCGCCGGTGTTTCTGTGGCAGAAGATCTCGGGCGCGGCTTGAAAGGCATCCCCTTCGTTGCGGCGTATTCCAGTGATTCCGGTCGCGCCCGTCAGACTGCAAAGATCGCACTGACACTCGCCGGGCAGTCATTACCGGTGACGGAAGATGAGCGTCTGCGCGAAACATTTTTTGGTATCTATGAAGGCGAACATGAATCTGTGATGTGGGAACCGGTTGCGAAAAAACTCGGTTTCGCAGACTTCACTTCCGTGACGCAGGCGCTGTCAAAAGGGCAGATTACCCTCGAAAAAATGATGAATACGCTGGCGGCTGTTGACCCTTCGCACACCACCGAAAACGCCACACAGGTAAAAACCCGTATGCAGGCCGCGCTGCATGACATCGCACAGAAAACCCGTGCCGAAGGCGGCGGGAACGTCCTGATTGTTTCACACGGTATGGCAATCATGGCGATGCTGGAAGGTATGACGCCCGAAGAAAACCTGCGCGCACCTTTGCAAAACGCCAGCGTTACGGTGATCACGTACAAAGACGGCAAATTCACCGTCGGCAAGGTCGGGGATATGCAGTTTGTGGAGAAAGGGACGTTACAACACTAATCCGCTGCAAACTGATTCATGATCAGCACCAGCTTATCGAGAATTTCACTGAACAGGTGCTCGCTGAAAGGGGCGAGCATCGGCATCATCAGGCCGATGGCCAGAATGCCGATACTGAGTGTCAGCGGGAAGCCGATAACGAAGACGGAAAGCTGCGGCGTGACGCGGTTTAACAGGCCGAGTGCCATGTTGAGCGTCAGCAGCAGCGTCACAATCGGCAAGGCCAGCATCAGACCGCCGCTGAACACAATGCTGCCTGCTTTCGCTACGGCCATAAACCCCTCGGCATTCACCGGATTCGGGCTGATGGGAAGGGTGTGGAAGCTGTCGGCGAGCAGGGAAATCAGCCACAGATGGGCGTTAAAACTGAGGAAAAGCAGCACCGCCAGCAGGTTCAGAAATTGTGCCAGCAGCGGAGTGTTCAGGCGGTTGCTGGGGTCGTAAAACGTCGCAAAGGAAATACCCATTTGCAGCCCCATAATTTCACCGGCCATGCGGATGGCGGCAAACGCCAGCTGCATTGTGATGCCCAGCGCGGTACCAATCATGATTTGCTGCATTGCCAGCCACAGCGCCGGGGTGGAAAATATCGGCGTGTCGACAGGCGGCAGCGAAGGCGCAATCAGAAAAGTGATCATCATTCCCAGACCGAGTTTGACGCGGCTCGGGACGGATTTCTCACTGGTGATAGGCGCGGTGCTGATCAGTGCCAGGATCCGCAGCAGCGGCCAGAAGTACATGCTGAGCCATCCGGCAAGTTGCGTACTGTCGAAGGAAACCATGGGTTAACCGATGATGTAAGGCAGGTTGGAAAACAGCGTGCGCATATAATCAAGCAGCAGATTCAGCATCCACGGGCCAGCAATGACGATGGTCGCGACAACGGCCAGAATTTTAGGAATGAAGGACAACGTTTGTTCGTTGATCTGCGTGGCCGCCTGCAACAGGCTGACGATAAGCCCGGTGACCAGCGCCGCGAGCAATAATGGCGCGGCGACGGCCAGCGCCACTTTCATCGCTTCATTACCCAATGCCATTACCGATTCAGGAGTCATTGCACAGTTCTCATAAAAGAAGACGGTTTAGCTCCCTCCCCTGCGAAGGGGAGGGTTGGGGTGGGGTATTAATGGCATCTCTGACGTTGCCTGCTAAACCCCCTCCCGGCCTCTCCCTTCGCAGGGGGAGGAGCAAGACGCCTGTCAAGTCAGGCGTTTATTAACTATAGAAACTCTGTGCCAGTGAACCGAGCAGCAGTTGCCAGCCATCGACCAGCACAAACAGCATGAGCTTGAAGGGGAGTGAGATGGTGGCCGGTGGCACCATCATCATACCCAGCGCCATCAGCACGCTGGCGACCACCAGGTCGATAATCATGAACGGAATAAACACGGTGAAGCCAATCTGGAAGGCCGTTTTCAGTTCGCTGGTGACGTAAGCAGGCAGCAGAATACGCATGGGTACGGCTTCCGGGCCCGCCAGCGGCGGGATGTTTGCCAGGCGGGCATACAGCGCGAGGTCGCTTTCACGGGTCTGGCGCAGCATGAACTGGCGCAGCGGCTGAGCGCCTTTGTCCATCGCATCCTGCATGGTAATTTTGTTTTCGCTAAACGGCTGGTAGGCGTCGCTGTAGATTTTGTCGAAGACCGGCGCCATCACGAAAAAGGTCAGGAACAGCCCGAGCCCCAGAAGCACCTGGTTTGGCGGCGCGGACGGCGTACCCAGCGCATTTCGCAGCAGGCCGAGTACGATAATTATGCGGGTAAAACTGGTACACATCAGCAACATGGCGGGCAGCAGCGTCAGCGTGGTGATGAACACCAGCGTCTGAATCGGCAGCGACCAGTTTTGTGCGCCGTTGGACATCTGCTGGCTGATAATACCGGGTAACTGTGCGAATGCGGCCGGGCTTATCAGCAGCAGCAGCGGCAGCGGCAGGCACAGGCGGGTGAGAAGGCGAACAGGGCGCTGACGGACAGCGATTACGGCGGATTTCATCATTTTGTTCACGGCGGACTGGGTCATGCCTGCTTTCCCGGACGTTTCAACATTTTCTGCATCAGCTGACGGAAATCCGCAGGCTGACTGTCATGAGTGCCAGATTCCGGTGTTTGCACTGCCGGCGGCGCGCTCAGTGTGTGCAGCGGGGTGATATTTTGCGCGGTCACGCCCAGCACCAGCCAGGTGTTATCCACTTCCACGATCACCACTTTTTCGCTGCGTCCCACCTGAACACTGGCAGTCACTTTCAGCAGCTTGTTATTTTTTGACTGCGGCGCGAAACCGGCGCGTTTGGCGACCCAGCCGATACACAGGATCAGCAGCAAAATACCGCCGAGCACCGTACTGACCTGTGTCAGCACAGAACTGGCGGGCATTGCCGGCGCTAAAGCCTGTGTCGCAGCATGAGTTTGCGCACCCTGAATATACGGAGAATCCGTGGCCGCAGTCTGGCTCATCAGCGGCTCAGCCGGCGCATACGTTCGGACGGCGTGATGATATCGGTGATGCGCACGCCGTATTTGTCGGCGACGACCACGACTTCACCCTGAGCAATCAGGTAGCCGTTGATGAGAATATCCAGCGGCTCACCGGCAAGGCCATCGAGTGCAACAACGGAACCCTGCGACAGGCGCAGCAGTTCTTTGATGGTCATTTTGGTACGGCCTAATTCAACGGTCAGTTTCACCGGAATATCAAGGATCATGTCGATATCCTGCAAACTGCCCGCTCCGTCCTGGGCACCCAGCGCGGCGAAAACACCCTCGGTTGACGCTTTGGCGCTGCCCGCAGATTGTTGTTCGTTAAACGCATCAGCCCATAAATCGTCAACGTTATCCGATCCGGCGTCAGACGGTTTATTGGTGTCACTCATGGGGCTGTTCCTCATCTAGAGAATTTAAAATCGGGTTGATCAAATGTTCAACGCGCAGGGCGTATTGTTCGTTTAGGGTGCCGTACTGGCTGGTCAGCACCGGAACGCCGTCGACGTGTGCGATCAGACGATCAGGTTTTTCAATCGGCAGGACATCGCCCGGTTGCAGTTTCAGGATCTGAGAAAGACGCAGCGGGATTTCAACGAAATTCGCCACCAGCTCCAGTTCAGATTGCTGAACCTGATGCACCAGGTTTTCACGCCACTGACTTTCTTCATGACGGGAGTTCTCGACCGGCGGATTGGTCAGCAACTCACGTAACGGTTCAATCATGCTGAACGGAATACAGATATTGAAATCACCGCTCAGCGCACCGATTTCCACATGGAACGGCGTGGTGACCACGATGTCGTTCGGGGAAGAGGTGATGTTGGTGAACTTAATCTGCAATTCAGCACGGACATATTCCACGCTCAGCTTGTAAACGCCGCTCCACGCATCTTCGTAGGCATCGAGCGCCAGCGTGAGCATACGTTTGATCACGCGCTGTTCGGTGTGGGTGAATTCGCGCCCTTCCACTTTGGTCGGGAAACGGCCGTCACCGCCAAACAGGTTATCCACCGCAATAAAGACCAGGCTTGGCGCGAACACAAACAGTGCCGTGCCGCGCAATGGCTTGAGGTGGATCAGGTTCAGGTTAGTCGGCACCGGCAGGTTGCGGGCGAAGTCATGATAGGGCTGGATTTTGATCGGCCCGACCGTGATGTCCGGGCTGCGACGCAACAGGTTAAACAGCCCCATACGGAAGTGACGGGCAAAACGCTCGTTAATGATTTCCAGCGCCTGCAACCGCTCACGCACAACGCGACGTTGCGTTGTGGGGTCAAAAGGTTTTACACCGTCGTCCGACGCTTTGGCCTTTGCAGCGCTTGCCGCATCGGCTGCGCTGTCACTGTCGCCATTAAGCAGTGCGTCGATCTCGGCCTGTGAAAGAATGCTGTCGCCCATAATTTGTTTATCGCAGTATGAAAGCAGTGAAAAGCACGTCGTTGATCACCTGAGGAGGCTGACCTTTGACCAGTGGTGCATCCAGAACCTGTTTGATCTCCTGCACCAGTTGTTGCTTACCGGCTTCGTTGGCGAGATCGCCGGTCTTCTGGCGGGACAACAGCAACAACAGGCGGCTGCGAACTTCAGGCAGGTATTCCGTGAGGGTAGCCCGGTTCTGTTCATCCGGCAGACGCAGGGTCAGGCCGATGTACAGCACGCGGTCAGGGTCGTTATCCGGCGTTTGCAGGTTAACGGTGAAAGTATCCAGTGCCAGGAAGATCGGCGCCGCAGGGGGCTCACTTTTCTTCACTTCAGCCGCGCTACCGTTCGCCGGCTGCTGTTTGTGCATCATCCACCAGGCGTAACCGGCCGCACCACAGGCTCCAATGGTAATCAGTAACAGCAGAATCATCATTAACGGCCGCTTTTTTTTCTTACGCGACGCCGTGAGAGCAGAGTCAGACATGGATGAGGCGATTTCCTGTAAGTATGAGCAGGCTGGCGTGAGGAGCACCAGACTGCTGAGTCAATTCTGAGAATGATTATCCCGCTTATCCTGTTGTTCAATAGTCAGAATAGGCGGGGTAAATAAGGTTAGCTCTGCCGTTTGAATTAAGGGAGAACTGACCGTCAGCAATTATCTGAAACAATTTTGCGAGGTTTTACGCAACTCAAAAAAGTTAGGCAAAGATATCCACGCTGTTATTTCCGCTAATCCGTTGAGCAATAGAGGCCGGAACCGGCAGGGCGTCACTGGCGGAATTGCTGCCGGAATTGAATGCCGCCCAGCTGGATGCGTCACCCTGTTGCGTCCCGGACTGCGAGCTTTGCTGCTGAGCTTGTTGCCATTGCGAACTGTCACTGCCCACGCTGCTTTGCCCGAGGCTGATGCCGTTGTCGGCCAGCGCGGTTTTCAGCTCGGGCATGGCCGCTTCAATGGCGGAACGCACGCCACTGTGACCGGAAACAAAGTGCAATTGCGCCTGATTGTTCTCAATTTTCATGCTGATCTGGATCGAACCCAAATCATCAGGATGCAGACGCAGTTCTGCCGTCTGTTGCCCCTGACGGTTGAACATCATGACCTGCTGGCCGAGCTGCTGTTGCCATTCCGGCGTCCCCAGTTGGGCATTCAGTAGCGGTGTGGAAGGCGCGGTGACGACGCTGGTGGTGGTCGGCGTGGTGGACACCGGGGCCGAAGACACGGCGACCGCCGCCGTGTTCAGCTGACTGAGTGCCTGCGAATTGCTGTCGAGCGTCCGGCTGTCGCTTTGTTGCACGGCGGCCGTGTTGTTTGCCGCAGCGCTCATTGACGCCAGTGCGCTGCTGAAATCAGCGGCATTGGTGGACGCCGTGCTTTTACTGCTGGCGGCGTGCTGTGAGGTTGCGGTGGACGCCGCATTACCCGATGCAGACGCCGCCGCTTTCGAGTCGGTATCGGTCACGGCGGCAGTTTTACCGTCGCCGGTCAGCAGGGATGACGCCGTCGCGTTCAGACCCGAAAGCAGGGCGCTGGCATTTTGCGCAGGCGTGCTGTCATTGGTGGCGGTCTGCGTGGCGGCTGCCGTCACGGTCTGAATCTGCTGCGCAGGCTGTTGCTGTACCCCCAGTTGCGCGAACAGCGCCTGAATGCTGGCATCCGCAGAATCCGCGTCTTTGTCTTTATCGCTCAGCGCACTGTCTTTGGCCGATGCCGCACTGGTTCCCTTCAGGCTGCCGGCAGGCAAAATCTGGATTGCGGCGATCATTTTGCTCAGATCACTGTCATCGAGCATCAGGGTGCCGTCATTCTCGCCGGTGGTCACCGCCTGCGTCAGCGTGTTCTTATCAATCGTTTCACCCTTGGCGCTGATTTGCTGCCCGAGCGTCGCCAGCGTGCTGGTGAGTTTCGGATCGAGTTTCGACCCCAGTTGCGCTTCGAGCTGGCTGGCAAAATCCGCTGGGGACGACGCGGTCGTCTCGCCGATCGCAGTGACGTCAGACGCCGCAGAACTCGCGGCAGAGGAACTGCCGGACGCCGCGCTCGTGGTCGTCTTTGCCGTGGTGACGGCAGCAGGCAAAATATTCAGATTCATTGATTTTTCTTCCTGTATGCGCTGCGCTGGGCGAACTCATCGTTCTGTTTTTGATCAATCTTGTTTTCCAGTGAACGTTGCTGCTCGCTGGCACGCGATTGCAGAGTCTGATAAGCATTCAGCCGCTGTTGCTTTTCCTGCCACTGGTGAACGGCGGTATTCAGCCGCTGATCCCACTGTTGTAATTGTTTACGGTGCTGGTCAATGGCGACTTCCAGCGTGCCGATAAATTGCTGGTAGTTTTGCCAGGTGTTCGCCGCAATGCCGCCGGTCATGGTCGTATTCAGCTTTTCGCGATATTCACGCTGATAATTGAGCAGCATCGTGAGTTGTTGTTCAGCCTGATTATGCGACTGCCTGATCTGGCCTAAATTGTTGGTCGCCTGATCCAGCGCTTTTTGCGCCAGAGAACAAAGGGTGATCAATGGTGATGCGTTTTCCATCTGATTTACCTTTATCGGTTAGAGAGTTAGCCAGGGAACAACATATTGAGTTCCAGACAGGCGTCTTCGTAAGTGCTGCGTTCCAGGATGTCCTGCTGGAGGAAATTCTCCATTTGCGGATACAGCCTGATGGCGCGATCCAGCATCGGATCGCTGCCTGCGGCGTAGGCGCCGACGCTGACCAAATCACGGTTGCGCTGGTAGCTGGACAACAGTTGTTTGAAATTACGTACGCGCCCGTACTGGGCATCGTCGATCAGCGATGTCATTGCACGGCTGATCGACGCTTCAATATCGATGGCCGGATAATGGCCGGATTCGGCTAAACGACGTGACAGCACCACGTGGCCGTCGAGGATGGCGCGCGCGGAGTCGGCGATAGGATCCTGCTGGTCATCGCCCTCGGTCAGCACGGTATAAAATGCCGTAATCGAGCCGCCGCCGGAGATGCCGTTCCCGGCGCGTTCAACCAGCGCAGGTAATTTGGCAAACACGGAAGGCGGATAGCCTTTGGTGGCGGGCGGTTCGCCGATGGCCAGCGCGATTTCACGCTGCGCCATGGCATAACGCGTCAGGGAATCCATGATCAGCAAAACGTGCTGACCGCGATCGCGGAAATCTTCGGCGATACGCGTGGCATACGCGGCACCCTGCATACGCAGAAGTGGCGAAACGTCGGCGGGCGCGGCGATAACCACCGAACGCGCGCGGCCTTCGTCACCTAAAATGTTCTCGATAAAATCTTTAACTTCACGGCCACGTTCACCGATCAGCCCGACCACAATCACGTCGGCTTTGGTGTAGCGCGCCATCATGCCGAGCAGCACGGATTTACCGACACCGGAACCGGCGAAAAGGCCCATACGCTGGCCGCGTCCGACGGTGAGCAATGCGTTAATGGCGCGCACGCCGACGTCAAGCACGTCGGTAATCGGGGTACGTTGCAACGGGTTAAACGGCGGGGTGATCAGGGCGGCGCGGTAGCCGGTATCGGGAGGCGGTAAACCGTCGAGCGGTTTGGCGCTGCCGTCGAGCACGCGACCGAGCAACTGCAGGCCGAGCGGAAGTTGTTTACCGGCGGTCTGGCCGTCGGCGGCGATCCGGGCATACACCCGCGCACCCGGCAAAATCCCTTCGACTTCTTCCAGCGGCATCAGAAACAGGCTCTGGCCGTTAAAACCGACCACTTCGCTTTCCACTTCCTGGACAACCGGGCCGTCGTGTCGTTCAATCAGACAGGTTGCGCCCAGCGGTAACTGCAATCCGGTGGCTTCGAGAACCAGACCCGTCGCACGCGTCAGACGCCCGTAACGGCGAACGGACGGCGTGCGGGCCATGCGTTTTTCCGCATCATCCAGCGTTTTCAGCAGGCGGCTCAGGCGGGCGGTCATCAGAGATCTCCCGGCGCCGCAAGGCGGCACAGCTCATGCCAGCGCGTGGCCAGCGACGCATCCATATCGCCATCTTCTGCGCTGACTTTACAGCCACCGGCGTGGATCTGGCTGTCGGCCAGCAGACGCCAGCCGTTCATGCTCAGGGTAGAACCCAGTTGCTGTTCGACACGTTCGAAATCTGCCGGGTTGACGCGCAGTTGCGGTTTGCCCTTGAACATCGGTTCCTGCTGAATCAGTTGCTGGATCTGGTTGAGCAGGGCGGAACCGTCACAAATCGGTGCCTGACCGATAATTTGCTTGGCCGCCGTCAGTGCCATCTGCATCAGACGCGAGGCAATCACGCTGTCCAGTGCGTCCAGCGTTTGCTGGAAATCAGACACCATCTGCTGCCAGTGCTCGGTCAGCACGGCCTGCTGATGCTGGCCTTCCTGCAAACCTTGCTGATGCCCGGCTTCCTGACCTTGCTGAAAACCGGCGGCGTAACCCTGTTTCTGCCCGGCTTCCAGACCTTGCTGGAAACCCTGCTGTTCAGCGCGGCGTTGCAGATTCAGCAATTCATTCTGGTCCACCTGAAGCTTTGGCAAGCCGTCGTCATGTTCTTCTTCGCCTTCGGCCAGCAAAGGCTCGTCAGGCTTAGTGAACACCGGTACGGCCAGATCGCCCGGTCTCCAGGGCTGCCATGGCAGGGCGTTGATGCGCTCGGCATTACGCTCTTCTGCGGTTTTCTTTTCCGGCGCAGGCTTGTTGGACATCGGGTTATCAGACATAGGAATCCTCGCCGCCGCCAACCATCATTTCGCCGGATTCTGCTAAGCGGCGAACCGTTTGCAGAATGGCTTTCTGTTCGTTTTCGACCAGAGACATACGTAACGGCCCGCGGTTTGCCAGGTCGTCGCGCAGGATATCCGCCGCACGTTGGGACATGTTGCGCAGGAACTTGTCGCGCAGTGGCTGTTCGGCACCTTTCAATGCCACCAGCAACGATTCGCCTTCGACTTCCTGCAACAGGCGCTGGATACTGCGGTCGTCCACGTCCACCAGGTTTTCGAACAGGAACATCTCGTCGATAATTTTCTGTGCCAGTTCTCCGTCGTAGCCACGAACCGCTTCGATAACGGCTTCTTCCTGCTGCGTTTTCATCAGGTTGATGATTTCTGCCGCAGTACGAACACCGCCCATCTTCGCGCGCTTGAGATTCTGGCCGTCGAGCAGGTTGTTCAGCACTTCGGTCAGTTCCGCCAGCGCCGCCGGCTGGACACCGCCGAAGGTGGCGATACGCAGCATCACGTCGTTGCGCAGACGCTCGTCGAACAGCGCCAGAATATCGGCAGCCTGACCGCGTTTGAGATGTACCAGAATGGTGGCGATAATCTGCGGATGTTCGTCGCGGATAAGATCGGCCGCCAGTTGCGGTTCCATGAAGTTGAGCGTTTCCATGCCGCTGGTGCTTTCGCGCGATTCCAGAATGTCTTCCAGCAAACTGGAGGCACGTTCTTCGCCCAGCGCTTTGGTCAGAACCGCACGCAGATATTCGCTGGTATTGACGCTCAGCGCGGCGTACTGCTCTGACTCGTCCTCGAACTCGTTCAGCACTTCCGCCAGTTGCTTGTTTGAAATCTGATGGATATTCGCCATCGCGCCACTGATTTGCTGAACCTCGCGGGGGAGAGGTGCTTGAACACCTCCACCGCGCGGTCTTCACCCAACGTGATCATCAAAATGGCGCTTTTTTCAGTTCCGGTCATAGTCATGATTGTTCGGTACTCATCCATTGGCGGATAACCAGGGCGACGATACGAGGATCCTTATCGGCCAGCTCCTGAACACGTTGGGTCTGTACTTCGACGCTGACACGCTGTTGAGAACGCTTACGTTTCTCCAGCTCGTCGTTGCTGAGTTTGACCGGCTTGCTGCCTTCAGGCTGAGGCATGGCTGCTGCGAGTGCCGCTGCGGCTGCTGCATCTTTCTCTGCCTGCTGTTTGCGCAACATCGGACGAACCATCTTGCGCCACAGTATCCAGGCAACAATCAGCACCAGTAACCAGCGACCTGCGTTGAGTAACTGATCGAAGAACGCCTGTTGTTTCCAGAACGGCAGCTCACCGGACTCGTCAGCCGCTTCGTTGAACGGTGTATTCACCACGTTCAGCGTATCGCCACGTTCCTGTGAGAAGCCCATGGCTTCACGAACCAGATCATCAATTTTCTTCAGCTGTTCGTCGGTCAGTGGCTTCGCTTTACCATCTGTCCCGACCTGATAGTTGACGACCACCGCCGCAGACAGGCGTTGTACTGCGCCCGCGCTGTGCTGGGTGTGGGTAATCGAGCGGTCAACTTCATAGTTGGTGGTTTCATCACGACGGCTGTTCGACGGAACGCTTGAACGGTTCGCCGTGTTGTTCTGAGTCGCGTTCTGCGCGTTATTGCCGGCCTGATTCTGCGCCCCGGTGGCGTTATTCGCCGCTGGCGGGTTAGTGACAGGCGCGGTGGCGGCCGGTGCAGGCTGGTTGCTCAATGCACCCGGCACGCCGCCGACGGCCGTGCCGCCAATCTGATCACTGGTGCTCAACTGGCGTGAACGGACAGCCGCTTTTTCCGGCGTGCCGTTTGGCTGGTAATTCTCGTCAGTCTGTTCGCGGCTGGCGTAATCGATTTGCGCGGTGATTTGCGCGTGAACGTTACCGTTGCCGACAACCGGTTGCAGGATAGATTCGATACGACGTTGCAGGCGGCCTTCGACTTCGTTGGCATATTTCAGCTGAGAAGCATTCAGGTCACGGCCGTTGTTGTCCGACTGCGTCAGCAGATGCCCGCTTTGATCGACCACGGTGACGTTAGCCGGCGGTAAACCCGACACGCTGCTCGACACCATATAAACGATGGCGTTGATCTGGCCGTCATCCAGCGCGCGACCCGGTTGTAAATTCAGGGTCACGGAGGCGGAAGGGTTTTTCTGTTCGCGCACGAATAAGGAAGGTTTTGGAATGGCTAAATGGACGCGGGCGCTGCCGACCGGGCCCAGCGTTTCGATTGTGCGGGAGAGTTCACCTTCCAGTGCGCGCTGATAGTTAATTTGCTCGCTGAACTGGCTGATGCCGAATTTTTCCTGATCCATCAGCTCAAAGCCAACTGCGCCGCCTTTGGGTAAACCGGCGGACGCCAGTTTCAGACGCGTTTCATAGACTTTATCTGCCGGGATTAACAGGGCTGCGCCGTTCTCAGAAAACTGATAAGGGATGTTCATCTGCGTCAGTTGGGTGACGATGGCACCGCCGTCCTGATCGCCGAGATTGCTAAAGAGCACCTTATAGGTGGGCTGTTTTGCCCACAGCATCATGACAACAACAATAGCCAGAGCCGCAGCTGCAGCAATGGCGATAGGAATTTTTGGGTTGGCGCGCAGGCGATTAAGCAACGCAGTTAAACCGCTTCCAGGGTTTCTGCGCCGGCTATTGCGGAACTCATACAAGATCCCTATTTAGCTGTTGAATGGTGGTGTTCATGTTGTCTCTTAACAAAACAGACTCCCAAGTGCGCAATCGTGAAGCGTGACATTTTTCAGTCCTCCCTACAGGCAGGCCTATTTTCTACGTGAGCCATTATTTGCCGCCAAAGGCAAAGTTAATGGCCCGATAAGCCATGGTTTTTAGGTTCAATTACCGCGTTTAGGAAAAAACTGATGTGATAGGGTGTCATTCCATGAAAGAAGCGTTTTGTTCATCGACACAGCATTAAGCGGAGAAAGCATGTCAATTCAAGGCATTGAGAGCGTTTTACAACAGATGCAGGCCAATGCCATCAAGGCAGGCGCAACCCCTCAGACAGATACGACGTCAGAAGCCGGTTTTGCCAGCGAACTGAAAGCGGCATTAGGGAAAATCAGCGAAACGCAAAACAACGCAAAACTGGAATCTGAGAAGCTGGAGATGGGCGTTCCCGGCGTCAGCCTGAACGACGTGATGGTCGATTTGCAGAAATCTTCGATTTCACTGCAACTGGGTGTTCAGGTGAGAAATAAACTGGTGGCGGCGTACCAGGATGTAATGAACATGTCGGTCTGATTATCTAACCTGTTGAATCAGTGAGAGATGAGTTGTTACCTGTGGCTCGAAAGAGCATGGCGGGGGCAACTGCATTTTTTTTGGGGGACTGAAAACGAAAAGGGAGGGGCTGCGACGGTTTACGCAAAAAAAAATCAGTAATCATCTTCCGAATCTTTGACTGCCGACCTGAAGATAAACCAGGCGGCTAACCCGATAATCGCCAATGCGATGAGTACAACAAGAATAATTTTCACTGGTATGCCCGCTCTCAATGTTCCGCGCGCGTCCCGCGGATAGGCCTGTAATTCCAATGGGTATAACCGATCGTTCCAGATATTTTGATCGTCAGTACCGATCCATTCTGAGAGCATTCATCCAATAACAGACGATGTACCCCTCTCAGTTTAGTTTGTTATCGGACATTACCACGCCAAACATTATGGTTCCGTTACCGTTTGTACAAAGCGGTCACCCCGTCTGTAAACGAAAACTGCAATTCTCAAAATAAATGCTACCGATGTCACAAAATTGTCCTTTGCATGTGCGGGTTTCTTTGCAAGAATCGCAAAAAAATTGATTCACCTGCCGAAATCACGTCCATAAAAAAATGATAATTCGTCCTCCGCGTCACTGGTTCTTACGTTTGTTCGCCTGGCATGGTTCTGTCCTGCCCAGCATTATGTTCCGCCTCAGTCTGAATTTATTGATGTCGCTTGCCGCCATTCTCAGCCTTCCCTGGTATGAGACGCTCGGCGTTAAGCTCACGCTGGCACCGTTCAGTTTGCTGGGGGTGTCAATCGCAATCTTCCTCGGCTTTCGTAACAGCGTGGCATATTCACGGTATACCGAAGCCCGGCAGTTGTGGGGCGGGTTACTGATCGCCTGCCGCACGTTACAAAGCCAGGTGATGGCGATGTGTCCGGGCGAAGCGCAGCGGGTGACAACGCTGTTGCTGGCGTTCTGTTACAGCCTCAAACATCAGTTGCGTCACAGCGATCCGCGTCCTGATATTGAGCGTTTGTTGGGAGACGATGCGGAAGATATTCTGTCGCGTCGCGCGCCAACCAATATGGTGCAACTGCGGATGTCGCAATGGCTGGCAGAACGGCGCCGCAGCGGGGAGTTGTCGGATATCGTCTATACCCACATGGACACCACGCTGTTGCAGCTTTCACAGGTAGTCGGCGGGTGCGAGCGTATTGTCAGTATGCCGATCCCGTTTGCTTACGGGCTTTTGCTGCACCGGACGGTCTACCTGTTCTGTAGTTTATTGCCATTCGCGCTGGTGGTGGATTTGCATTACATGACGCTGCTGGTGTCAGGCTTTATTTCGTACAGTTTTCTGTCACTGGATACGCTGGCGGAAGAGCTGGAAATGCCTTTTGGTTACGCGAATAACCATCTGCCGATGGACGCGATGTGTACCAATATCGAAATTAACCTGCGAGAAATGAACAACCAGACGCACCTGCCGGATACGCCGGTGCCGGACAATCATTACCGTCTTTCCTGAGTTTTGAACGGGCGCACGGAATGGATATTTTGTGTGCTAAAACGTGGCACTTTTCTGAAGGTTCACGATACTGTCATAATGATGAAACAAAAGTGAAATAGGATAATGAGGCAAATACAACTCCCTCCATTCTCACGAGGTATTTATGTCAGTCGTTCAGGCCAAATCATTAAACGAAGCCGAAGAGCTGCTTAATTCCGGTATGGTGAAAAAAGTCGAACTGGCTTTTAACATCAACAGTGATGAGTTTTTCAAACTTGCGCTGGAATGTGGTGACCGTGGTGCCAAGATCACCAAAGGCAAAAAATTCTTCGTTATTACCCTGAAAAAGTGGGTCATTCCGTCTAATGAAATTTCTGCATCGAAAAGCAATGTTCTGATGTAATCCGCTTTTCGCGTCTCCATAACACTGTCACCGGGCAGTGTTATGGAGATATTTTCTTCAATTTCCGTGCGCTTTTTCAGGCTACCGATTTCATCATATAAA
The DNA here is from genome assembly GCF_047784855.1 of Rahnella sp. PCH160. Lineage (NCBI taxonomy): Bacteria > Pseudomonadati > Pseudomonadota > Gammaproteobacteria > Enterobacterales > Yersiniaceae > Rahnella > Rahnella sp. PCH160. The sequence goes on along the minus strand of NZ_JBLOGT010000001.1, from coordinate 3,732,468 downwards.
CGCTGAGCGGATCCGGTGCCTGACGGTAATCGCCAAACGCTTCTGTGCGGGCATACCCCAATTTCTCATACAGTGTGATGGCTTTTTCCTGAAACACGCCGGTTTCCAGAAATAAATCCCGATACCCCAATGCTTTCAGTTTGCTTTCCATTGCGTCTATCAGCAGTGAGGCGATGCCTTGCCCGCGATACAGCGGATTCACATAAACCCGTTTCATCTCTGCAATGGGTTTCTCATTGCCTTCAGGGCACGAAATATACAGACACGCGCAGCCTGCCCAGTCATCGTCTACCCGCGCCATAAAACAGAATATCTCACCGTCATTGACCGCAGTGACGTTAATTCCCTGAAAGGATTCCGGCGGGTAGAGCGGGAACTGATAAGCATCAAGCTCTGCAATCAGTCGTGTCAGATGCGGGTGATTCGCATGGGTTTCAAAAATCTGGGCACTCACGGCGTGGGCTCTCAATGCAACAAAATGGATTCATATTCTTAACCGAAATTACATCGAAAACAAGCAGCTGGATCGGTACCGCTGATTCTGTGTACAGCAATCGCCGTGAAAGAGTGTAAAAGTTGATGATGCCTTGCGCATGTCTGTCAGAGTTGTCTGAATTGATCAAATAGTGTTCTTTTTATCGCGTATCTGTACTTGTTTTATGCAACATTTATCGGGAGTGATTAATGTAGGTAATGAAATCACTCAGTGTGATTAATAGTTGATGTATGATTACTTCCGTAGGTAAAGCAGTACATTATAAGAACATGATTGAAAGGATAAAATTATGGCTGTCTATCCTGTTGGCGTTTTTGTCACGCTTACTTTTACACCAGGTTTGTTTGAAGTTATCGCTGTTCTGGATGAGGTTACGCCGGTGCAGTATCAGGTCATCAATGTGGAAACGGGGAATGTGATCCGGGTAAATGAGAATTTCATTCGCGGAATCGTTAAACCGTAGTCATGCATATTCAGTCAGGCAACAGGCCGGCCAGAGCATCCTCTTCTGGCCGGCCTTTTTGTTATCAGTCTGGCATTAAATTGTTAAAATCATCTTCGTAAAGTGTCCGGCATTCTTCGATAAATTCCGGGTATCCCAATTCAGAAGTCTGGACTTCACGGCCCAGTCGTTTTTGCAAATCTTCGTGAAACCCCTCAAATTCGCCATGCAGGATCCCGGTAAATCCGGTCAGGATGATGCATTGCTCTGGCGTTAATTTTTTCACGGCGGGTCCTTATCAGGTGTTTAGAACAAATTTTACGCGGCTACATGAAACAAAAGATGTTTCTTTAAAGGTGTTTCTTTAAAGCTGTTTCTTTAAAAAATTGCGTAAAGAGAGAAGTGCCTCACGCCGGTATCCGGCAGGACGCGGCAACATATTCTATCCTCTAATTAATCCCACTGGAAAACAAGGAGTCACCTATGGATCAGGATCTGTTTGAACAGGCACCACTTCCGTTACTCACCCGGTTTCAGGTGGGTGATCGGGTAAAATTACTCACCTTCCCGGTGGGCGTTCATCCGGCCAGTTATCAGCTCGATGTGGCGATCACGCAAATTCAGGATGGGGAATTTGAAGGGGAGATTGTGCGCATCGCGCCGCTCGGACGGTTAGGGCACCACGAGGCACATTTCACGATTGGAGGACATGTCGCCTTCTTCGCCCGCAATATTCAGGGCATGGCAGCCTGATTGAAGCGGGAATACGTGCCCCAAAAAGCCAAAACCCCGCTGAAAGGCGGGGTTCATTAACGGACTTACTTTCGAACTGATAACTTCTGTATTTACATCATCGGCTTAACGTGTTTTGTGAGCGCCTGGGTGGTCAGTTCATCGGCCTGAATTTTCGAACAATTTCCGCAATAACCGGCCAGATACCAGTTTCCGTCAGCCCCTTTTTCAGGCTTCACTTTGTAGCGCTCGTTCTGTTTACCATAAAATTCACGTTCTGCGTTCTGTGATGCATCTTCCCAAAAACACAACGAAAACTGATGGCATTTATCAATATGCCGTTGTCCGTTGCGGCTTCCGCCTATTAATAAATAGTGATACTCAGACATGCATCCTCCTTTTCCCAATGGGGGTAAAAATCCTCACAACAGGTACATAACGCTTTTCACCTGGAAAACTCACCCGAAAGACTGCACAAGAAGATAACAAAAGGGCGCACAAAAGGCGGCCCGGCAGAAAACTGTCTTATTGCTTAAAATTATAGAGTACAGACACTGCGGGGTACTTAAATGCTGAAAAATTGTGACGTCTGTCACTCTTTATTTTTTTACCACTGTGATGCGCTTCTTACAATAAATCCATTTGTTGTGGTTTAGAATTTTTTGGTTTTGCTTTCCGGGGGGTACGGCGGGTGCAGGGCGCGGCGAAACATCATCGGGAGATTCTGTCCATGCGCAGGTTAGACGCAGAAATAGCGGGTTTTTTTACATCAGATGTCGGCTTTGACGGCGCTGTTGCCATGCTAGTCTGGTTTTAATGACTTTCCCACCGGCTTTATCACTACAGCAGGAACACGCAATGGCAGAAAAACAGGTACTCGATTTAGTGATGTCGGTGAATAAACATGCCGAAGAAACTGCCATGCAACATCTGATGCTGCGCAATTTTATCATCGTGATGTGCCGCAATATGACCGATGAACAAAAAACACAAGTGAGGTGGCAGATGCGGCAGATTCATCAGATAACCGATGCTGAATATCGTGCTGGCGATGTGTCGATGCTGGATAAAGTGCGCCGTGACGTGGAAATTATGCTGGATCTGATCAATTAAGCTTCATCTGATAGTCGGGCCTGTTTCCCTTAACTATTATTAACACAATGATAACCAAAGGGAGATAAACATGGGATTCTGGAGAGTTTTGATCACTATCCTGGTACCGCCGTTGGGCGTACTGATAGGTAATGGATTTGGCGGCGCTTTTTTGCTGAATATTATCCTGACACTGTGCGGTTATCTGCCCGGACTGATCCACGGATTTTGGGTGCAAACCCGCAAGTAGCAGTGACATGTGTTTTACAGACCCCGGCCTGACAGCCGGGTTTTTTATTGGGGTAATCGCACAACAGCGTGGCTTCAGAACAGAGAGAAGAGCAGAACGACGGGAAGGCTCATCGGCCAGGTAAACCCGATAATGCCGGACGTTAGTAAGCGTATTTTAATCGTGTCGCGGCTCACGAGAAGCGTGACAAGTGCCGCAATACCCAATCCACCCCAATAAATCGTTTTAATCACTTCCCACCAAACGTGCACTGCCAGCCCCTGATCACCAGTCAAATAACGGCGTGTATGATATTCCGTTAACATCTGGTAATCAATTATTGTGTGATGTTACTCATGATTTAGCATTGTAGTGCTTTGGGGTTAATTGTTATAAGTCATCGTTTGTGCTGAAAGCGGGCGCATATGGCCCCGGATCGCGGTGGGGGCAAATCCGAAACGTTTACGAAAACGTTCGGCAAAACGGGAGCCGCTTTCGTAACCGACCTGATGGGCAATATTGGAAATAGCCAGATCGGTACATTGCAGCAACCGCAACGCCTGCGTCATCCGAACGTCAATCATCAGATTGCGCAGAACACAATCTTCAGCCGCCAGCCGGCGGCGCAGCATCACTTCATTCATCATCAGGTGTTCCGCCACTTCTGCCGCCGTGAATGATTTATGCAAATTATCGACGAGTAATTCCCGGACGCGCTTCGTCACGCTTTCACTGTGCTGCAGGGAATAGCGGACACCCAGCTGCGACAACCAGAGTAATTGTTCCAACATGCGGTGACGGGTAATCGGTGCGGGCAGGCCGTGATGCCAGAGAATGGCGCTGTGGGTATCGGTAAAACTCTGTTTGAAGGCCGACGGGATATGCGGAATAACTTGCAGGGTATCAACGGCAATCAGGGGCGGCGAAAAACCGGTGGCGTGAAGACCCGCTTCCCCGAGTAGCTGGTGATCCCACGCCATGATGGCGCAACTGAACGGGCCATTTTCCGGCAGGTGATGGGTCACACTCAGCGTTTGCCCGTTGTTGAGCACCAGCATTTCCCCCGCCTGGAGCGTGAAGTGCTGTTCCTGGTTAGTAACAGAAAGACTTCCATTCTGGACAAGAATCAATTGCGGCTTATTAATATAGACATCGTGAATAAAAAGCTCACTATGTTGAATAAGTAACGAAATAGTGCCTATCCCTGGAGTCACTTTTATTTTACGAACCATATCGATGATGCCCGAAATGACGACCGCAACCTGTTGTTTGCTGCCTGATATAAAACTTCCCGCTTATGCCATTACAAACAGGCTGCCGGTTTAGGCGAGTGTTACGGAAGGAGACAGAGAGAGCCAGCCCTGGTAGCCGTATGCTCTCTGCCCCTGAAACCTTTTTTTTGCACAAGAAATATTGGAAATAAATAAAAAAAAAAAAGCTCTTTAATAATTATTGGTGATCGCCAAAAGCGATCGAACGGAGGTCAATTTTTCCGTACGTCGTGTTCACTTGTTGTTGTCGGGACGACTGACCAATCAGCTGGGTGAGCGTATTCATCCGAGCCTGTAATAATATCTTAATCGTATTTTCATTATCCAAAATGATCCGTAAATACCGGCGAATATCATTCTGAACCATTATCGACGTCTGTTCTGACATCGGTAATTTGGTGGTCGCTTCCACCGCTTTCACATAACTGAACTCAAGTTCGACCAGCTCATCCCATTTTTCATCTTGTGCCAGCCGCAACATCTGCTCGCTTAAAGACAGGATCAGTTGATATTCATTAACCAGATACTGATGTTGATCCATTATATTGGTCCTGCGACGGGTGGGGGGTTGGGCCGATTTGCCGCCAGGCATCGGCGATATTTTCAAGCAAGGCCAACACCTCGGTGATGGCCTCTTGATCGTTATGTAAATTTGCATGCAATAAACGGCGAACCATATAGGAATAAAGCGCTTCCAGGTTATCCACTAATTCCGGATCACCTTTTTCACGACTTAATCCCGCTTTCAGTCCGCTGTCGATAATATTGATCGCCATTGACAGCGATTTGCCTTTTTCGGCAATGCTGCCCTGTTGAATAAAAATGCGCGCACGGATCAGGGCGCTACGCGCCCCGTCAAATAACATCGTGACCAGCTGGTAAGGCGACGCACTCATTACTGCGCTTTCTACGCCAACCTGCGCGTAGGCCTGCGTTCCTTTAGCGTTATACATAATCTGTTTCCTTACTAACTTGAACTTGATGTGGACATCGCTTCGAACTGCGTCGTCAGATACGTCGCCGTGCTGTTGAGCTTCTGAATAGCCACATCAAGTGCAGTAAACTGCGTTTTATAGCGGGCGATAGTGGTGTTAATGCTGTCATTGACCGAGTTGTATTGCGTAGTCAGGCTTTTCAGCGTGGTGTTCACCGCCGCTTCAGCGTTAGCAATTGTCCCGTTGGTGGTATTGAGAAAACCGGTGTTCAGATTGGTGATGTTGGTCATCACGCCGGTCGTTTTACCATCACCGACCATCATGGTCTGAACTGCTGCGGTGTTGCTGGTCAACGCCGTGTTGAGTTTAGTGCTGTCAATTTCCAGTTTGCCGGTCGTCGGGTCGGTCGTGATACCGATGCTGGACAATGAACTGATTGAGCCGGAACCGGAAGCAGAACCCAGGGCTGTTTTCAGGCGCGTCTGGATTGTGCGCAGCGCGCTGTCACCGAGCAACGCCCCGTTGGTGCTATCTGAGGTATCCGTATTGGTCGCGGTGGCCGTAAATTTGGTCAGACTGGTGAAGGTATCCTGCAAAGCGTTATAGGAATCAACAAAGGTCTGAATAGCCGTCGATGCGGTACTGGTGTTTTTCGCTACCGTCAGCGAAGCCGCAGTAGTTGTCGTGCCGGTCAGGCTTAAGGTAATCCCGTCCTGTGCATCGCTGATGGTATTGCTTTGACGTTCAAGGTCGATGCCATTGAAAGTCAACTTGGCGTTAGCGGCTACGGCGTTTTGCGTCATCGCGCCGGTGCTGGTGGAAGAGTCATAACCGATGATGTTGTTCAGGGTGTCATCGCCCGTAACGGCCACGGTCATTTCTGAATTGGTCCCGGTATTGTTGGCGCTCAGTACCAGCTTATAGCTGCTGTCGGTGACTTTCACGACACTGGCGGTAACGCCCCCACCGGCTTTATTGATGGCATCACGAACGCCGGTCAGTGACGTTTGTGAATCGGTCAACTTGATGCTCAGCGGAGTGCTGCCGTCGCCCTGACTGATGGTGAGGGTACGGGAGTTACCGCTGGTTGTTGCGCCTAATGCGGTCGTGCTGCTGGTCTGCGTGGTGGAGATTAACGACTGGGCAGAAGCCAGCTGAGTGACGGAAAGAGAGTATTTACCGGCGGCGGCACCCGTGGTGGTGGTCGCGCTGAAGGCGGCGGTGTTATTGGATGTGGCGGTGGTAGCGCCATAGGTATTGGTTGATGACAACGCAGTTGCCGCGTCGGCAAATGTTTGCAAGGCGCTTTGCATCGTGCCGTAGGCGGTAAGCTTGGCACTATAGCTGCTCTGCGCGTTGCTGATAGGCATCAGGCGTGCTTTTTCTGCGGTGGTCAGGTTAGTCAGCAGAGTGGTGAGGTCTAAACCTGAACCTATACCTAATGAAGAGACAGTGGCCATATGTATCCTTTACATGTTGTGTAAGAGTCTTTAAGCCCTATCGGCACGACGGAGAAAAAGTTTAATGGATCGCAAGAAAAAGTAATGGCAGGAATAGGCGCTATAAGGAAGGGTAATTCTCAAAGTAAGAAATCAGGGGTTTTTGAGAAATAATTCTAAAGGTTGCTGGAGTATCGCCGATACAAGTTTGGACGGTGATGAACGCCGTGGGCAATAAGCCCGAACCCCTTAACCAGATTTGAAGGAATGCACTCATGGGCCAAGTAATCAATACCAACACGCTGTCTCTGATGACTCAGAACAACATGAACAAATCCCAGTCAGCACTGAGCACCGCTATCGAGCGTCTGTCTTCAGGTCTGCGTATTAACAGCGCTAAAGATGATGCTGCGGGCCAGGCAATTGCCAACCGTTTCACTTCTAACATCAACGGTCTGACTCAGGCTTCACGTAATGCCAACGACGGTATCTCCGTTGCGCAGACCACTGAAGGCTCACTGAGCGAAATAAACAACAACTTACAACGTATTCGTGAGCTGTCTGTTCAGGCTGCTAACGGCACCAACTCCTCTTCTGACCTGTCTTCAATCCAGGATGAAATTACATCCCGTCTGAATGAAATCGACCGCGTATCTGGTCAGACTCAGTTCAACGGCGTGAACGTTCTGGCTTCTAACCAGACCATGAAAATTCAGGTTGGCGCTAACGATGGCCAGACTATCTCCATCGACCTGCAGAAAATCGACTCTACCACCCTGGGTCTGAACGGTTTCTCTGTTGCAAGCAACGCGCTGAAAACCAGCGATGCCATCACTCAGGTTGGCGCAAGCGGCTCCCTGAAAAACGTTGACCTGTCTTCAGCTGCCACTTCTCTGGGCCTGGACGCAAGCAAACTGTCTCTGAAAAACGTTCAGACTGCTGCTGGCGCTGCTACTGCTACTTACGTTGTTTCTGATGGTACTAACAACTACGCCGCGTCTGTAGACGATACTACCGGTAAAGTTGTTCTGAACACCACCGACGTTTCTTACACTGACACCACCAACGGTGTTACTGCCGGTACTCAGGCGGGTCAGCTGGTTAAAGTAGGCGCAGATGCCACTGGCGCAGCGGTCGGTTACGTTACTGTTCAGGGTAAAGACTACAAAACTGCAGCAGGCGCAATCGTAGACGGCGGTGCAACCCCTACCGCTGCTGTTGCCAGCGCAATCGGCGACATTTCTGATACTGCTAACGTCAACGCTTACACCGGTGTTGCAACTTCAGATCCACTGAAAGCAATCGACGCTGCAATCGCTAAAGTTGATACATTCCGTTCTTCACTGGGTGCGGTTCAGAACCGTTTCGATTCTGCAATCACTAACCTGGACAACACCACGACTAACCTGTCTTCTGCACAGAGCCGTATTCAGGATGCTGACTACGCAACTGAAGTTTCTGCAATGTCCAAAGCGCAGATCCTGCAACAGGCGGGTACTTCAGTATTGTCTAAAGCTAACCAGGTTCCTCAGTCCGTACTGACCCTGCTGCAAGGCTAATTTTCGGGATAACCCGAAAAGCTCAGTTAAACCCCGCTTCGGCGGGGTTTTTTTTTAACTAAAATTTACCTTTTTCCACAATTAATGAAACGCATTCGCTGGTATAATTTAGGATAATCTTTAGGTTGTGATTGTTTTTTGGCCGATTTTAGTTCTGGTAAGTTCCCGATGGTCGGAACAGAATGTGCGAGACATAATCAAAATAACCGCGCTTTTCAGTCCTTATTCAGCCGATTGAATAGCGGTTACCGCTGGCACAATGATACTGACCCTCAATTTGCCAGGTTACGACAGTGAGCGATCTGTATACCGCCGACGGCGTGATAGACAAAAATTCTTTGTGGCAGCGCTATGTTCCTCTTGTGCGCCATGAAGCCCTGCGTTTGCAGGTGCGGCTTCCCGCCAGCGTAGAGCTTGATGATCTACTGCAAGCGGGAGGGATCGGCCTGTTAAATGCAGTTGAGCGTTTTGATGCGATGCAGGGTACGGCATTTACCACTTATGCCGTCCAGCGTATCCGGGGCGCGATGCTTGATGAGTTACGAAGCCGCGACTGGGTACCGCGCAGCGTCAGACGTAATGCGCGTGAAGTGTCTCAGGCGATGCATAACGCAGAACAAAAATTAGGGCGACCACCGAGTGAAGGAGAGGTGGCGCAGGCACTGGATATTCCTATTGAGGAATACCGGCAGATATTAATGGATACGAACAGTAGCCAGTTGTTTTCTTATGACGAATGGCGTGAAGAGCACGGCGATTCTGCCGAGGCATTGATGGAAGGGCACGAAGAGGCCAACCCGTTACATCATCTGTTGGAGGGCAGTCTGCGCCACCGGGTGATGGAAGCTATCGATGCGTTACCAGAACGGGAAAAGATGGTACTTACGCTTTACTACCAGGAAGAGTTGAATTTAAAAGAGATCGGGGCGGTGCTGGATGTCGGGGAATCCCGTGTAAGCCAGCTCCACAGTCAGGCGATTAAGCGTTTGCGAAGCCGCCTGGCCAACGACCACTGATCCGCTTTTTCCTGGCCGGTTATACATTTTATGTCCCTTATCAGGAATAAATTTATGCCAGCGGGAATCAAAACAAGGCCTTTAAGCCGTTATCTTAAAGATTTTAAACACAGTCAGACTCATTGCTCACAGTGTGCAAAAGAACTCGACAGGATGGCACTGGTGTTTCGCGGGCAAATCATTAATAAAGAGGCCATCGCCAAGATGGACCAGCCTATTGATGATGACGTGTGGCACAACCTGTCGCAGGAACTGACCGCGCTGTGTCGTTTTTGCAGTGAGATAAGCTGTAACAGCCATTCGTCATATTTTGACATCATGGCGTTTAAGCAATATCTGTTCGAGCAGACAGAGATGAACCACAGCACGGTGCGCGAGTACGTTGTTCGCCTCCGCCGTCTGGACGAAATCTTGTCAGCAAACAACTATCCTCTCGATAAACTTTCGGGGGACAGTATCCACCAGCGGATCATCAGTGATTTGCCGGTGGCGGGCCACGACAACTACCGTATTGCCCTGCGCAAATACGACCAGTATCTGGCCTGGCAGAAATCCGCGTAAGCGGCGCTCTGACAGACTGACACACCAAACGCAAACAGGCTCCTTCGGGGGCCTGTTTTTTTGTCTTGAATCCGGCGACATAAAGTATTAATTCTTTATATACTGACAAAATAACCATTCTCTGTAATTACACCGACTTCGACTATCACGACTTCGCCGGTCTTGTGGCTGTGCGTCAGGGGAACATTGTGCCTGCTAAAATTGCTTTGCTTAAAACCCGGCTGGAAGCCTTTGACCGTATTGATTTACTGGGCAACTGCACGCCTTTAGAAAAACTCCACCGTCTCTCTGAGTTCACGGGCCGTGACATTTATATCAAGCGTGATGACATTACGCCGCTGGCGATGGGCGGCAACAAGCTCAGAAAACTGGAATATCTGGCCGCGGCTGCGCTGGCGCAGGGTGCCGATACGCTGGTCACCGCCGGGGCGATTCAGTCAAACCACGTCCGCCAGACGGCGGCAGTGGCCGCTAAACTGGGCCTTAAATGCGTCGCGTTGCTGGAAAACCCGATTGGCACCACAGAAGCCAATTATCTGACCAACGGCAACCGCCTGTTGCTGGATCTATTCAACGCTGAAGTGGTGATGTGCGACGCACTGCATGACCCGACGGCGCAACTCGCAGAATTAGCTGAACGTCTGGAAGGGCAAGGTTTTCGCCCGTACGTTGTACCGGTTGGCGGTTCAAACGCGCTGGGTGCCCTGGGATACGTTCAGTGCGCGCTGGAAATCGCTGAGCAGTCTTCCGCGAATTTCGTCGATTTCAGCGCCATCGTGGTGGCATCAGGCAGTGCGGGTACGCACGCCGGTCTGGCGGTCGCGCTGCATCATTTAATGCCGGATACGCAACTGATTGGCGTGACAGTGTCACGCAAGGCCGATGCGCAGCGTCCAAAAGTGGAAGCCATTGCCCGCGACGTCTCCGCCAGCCTGCTATTAGATGAAAAAACGCCGCAGATTATTTTGTGGGATGACTATTTTGCGCCGCGCTACGGCGAGCCGAATGAAGCCGGAATGGCGGCGGTGAAACTGCTGGCAGAACAGGAAGCGATGCTGCTGGATCCGGTATATACCGGCAAGGCGATGGCCGGGTTGCTTGACGGTATTGAGCGCAGATTGTTCCCGGACGAAGGCCCGATCCTGTTCATTCATACCGGTGGTGCACCGGCACTGTTTGCGTATCATCCGCAAGTGTGATCCCATACAGTACGCTTATGCGTTTTTGAGCTAAGATTATGAAATTATATTCCTGATAACTCCCGCGCCGGATGTTACTGTGCGCAAATTCGCAGGATATATAACTTTCTGACATTGATAATAACTGAGGTGTATATGGGTTTTTCCACATTGCGTCGTCGCTTACTTCTGGGTGCTGTGGCTGTGAGCCTGACCGCCGGTATGGTCAGCAACAGCTTTGCTGATGAAGGGTTACTGAAAAAAGTCAAAGACCGCGGCACGCTGATCGTCGGTCTGGAAGGGACTTACCCTCCGTTCAGTTTCCAGGGTGAAGACGGTAAACTGACCGGTTTCGAAGTGGAATTCGCCGACGCGCTGGCGCAGCACATGGGCGTGAAAGCGAAACTGCAACCGACCAAATGGGACGGCATGCTGGCTTCTCTGGAATCCAAACGTATTGATGTGGTTATCAATCAGGTGACCATTTCCCCGGAACGTGAGAAAAAATATGACTTCTCTACGCCGTATACCGTTTCCGGTATTCAGGCGCTGGTGAAGAAGGGTGTTGAAGGGTCGATTACTAAACCTGAAGATCTGAAAGGCAAAAAAGTCGGCGTGGGTCTGGGTACCAACTACGAACAGTGGTTGCGTGCCAATGTGCCTGGCGTGGATGTCCGTACTTATGATGATGACCCGACGAAATATCAGGATCTGCGCGTAGGCCGTATCAACGCGATTCTGGTTGACCGTCTGGCAGCATTGGATCTGGTGAAGAAAACCAAAGATACCTTAGCGGTTGCCGGTGCGCCGTTCTCCCGTCAGGAATCCGGCGTTGCAATTCGCAAGGATAACCCTGAACTGCTGGCCGCCATCAACACTGCGATTGCCGAAATGCAGAAAGACGGTTCACTCGCGAAGATTTCCGAGAAGTGGTTCGGGGCTGACGTCACCAAATAATGCTCGTTATGCCGGGGGCTGAAGTCGCTCCCGGTGTTTTCAGAGCAAACATCCAAAAGGTCTTTATCGGATGCAAGAAAGTATTCAACTGGTGCTGGATTCAGCACCATTTTTATTGAAAGGTACCCTGTTCACCCTCCAGCTGAGTCTGGGCGGTATGGTGTTCGGGTTAATATTGGGCTTTATGCTGGCGCTGATGCGCCTTTCGCATTTCTGGCCGCTGTCGTGGCTGTCACGTTTTTACGTGTCCGTGTTTCGCGGTACGCCGCTGATTGCGCAGCTGTTTATGATTTACTACGGTTTGCCACAGTTTGGTATCGAGCTGGATCCTATTCCGGCGGCTATGATTGGCCTCTCACTCAATACCGCGGCTTATACTTCTGAAACCCTGCGTGCGGCGATTTCGTCGATCGAAAAAGGGCAGTGGGAAGCGGCGGCAAGTATCGGCATGAACCCCTGGCAGACGATGCGCCGCGTGATTTTACCGCAGGCGGCACGCACGGCGTTGCCACCGCTGGGCAACAGCTTTATCGGATTAGTCAAAGACACCTCGCTGGCGGCGACGATTCAGGTGCCGGAACTGTTCCGTCAGGCACAGCTGGTCACCTCGCGCACGCTGGAAGTATTCACCATGTATCTGGCCGCATCGATTATTTACTGGGTGCTGGCGACCGTTTTATCCTTCCTGCAAAACCGTCTGGAAGACCGTGTTAACCGCCAGGATCAGGAGCCTTCATGAGTACTATTGACGTTAAGCAACTGACGAAGAAATTCCACGGACAAACGGTATTGCACGGTATCGATTTACAGGTGAATGCCGGTGAAGTGGTGGCGATTATCGGGCCGAGCGGTTCCGGTAAAACGACGCTTCTTCGCAGCATTAATCTGCTGGAAGAGCCGGACGGCGGCACGATTAAAGTCGGCAATATCGAAATTGACGGCAACAAGCCGATCAGCAAACAAAAAAACAAAGTCCGCGAACTGCGACAGCAGGTGGGTTTTGTCTTCCAGAACTTCAACCTGTTCCCGCACCGGTCCGTGCTGGAAAACATCATTGAAGGCCCGGTCATCGTGAAAGGCGAGCCGAAGGCAAAAGCCATTGCCACGGCGCGTCAGTTACTGGAAAAAGTCGGATTAAGCGGCAAGGAAAACGCCTACCCGCGTCGTCTTTCCGGTGGCCAGCAGCAGCGAGTGGCGATTGCCCGCGCGCTGGCGATGAGCCCGGAAGTAATCCTGTTCGATGAACCGACCTCGGCCCTCGACCCGGAACTGGTAGGCGAAGTGCTCAACACCATCCGCGCGCTGGCGCTCGAGCACCGCACTATGGTTATCGTGACCCACGAGATGAGTTTTGCGCGCGATGTCGCGGACAGAGCGATCTTTATGGATCAGGGGAAAATTGTGGAGCAGGGACCGGCCAAGGAGCTGTTTTCGAACCCGCAGCAGGCGAGGACAAAACAGTTTCTGGAGAAGTTTCTGGCGCACTAGATCAACTCCGTGGGCGTTGGCCCATAACGGTTTGGGGTTTTCACTTGCAGTGAGGCGCTTTCGAAAGACCGTGAAAATTTCGGTTTTTCAATTGCAGTGAGGGGCTGGGACTATGACCGAGAATATTTCGGTTTCTCAATTGCAGTGATCGCTCAGCGGCTTGCGCCGAAACCGACCAAAGAGGGCTATGACGAGCCCTCTTTGGAATCTCCGCGTCTTTTTTCAACACGCGCTACCGCTCGCAAAGTATGTTCCAGCAACTCCGGCTATTGCCGCAAAATCCCGCCGCTGCGCGGTACTCTCATTTCAGGTTCGAACCTGCTCGAAAAATGACTCTCGCTGTTTCTCACCGTTCATTCGACTTCGTTTTGAAATCGGCCACTGGCTATGTAATTCGCAAGATTCATGCTGGTTGATTTTGATTTGCTCCTTCCCATTGGCAAGGGGAAGGACGGGATGGGTTGTTGGTTTTAGCGACTCTGTTGCCTGCAAAACCCCCTCCCAGCCTCCCCCTTCGCAGGGGGAGGAGCAAACCAGCCGCTCGTAAACGTCTGCATATTTAGAAAGCCTCCAGCCGCTTTCAGAAAGCTTGCTGAATGAGTGTTTCGAGACCGAAAGGCTCGAAGACCGAAATTAAGGTACCGCGAAGCGGCAAGTTTTCGCGGCAATAGCCGGAGCCGCTGAAACATAGTCAGCGAGCGGTAGCGCGCAGTTAAAGAGCCCGGGATTCTCAAGGGGCGCGGCGACAGGCGCTCCTTGAGGCCGGTTTGGGTGGCAACCCAAGGTTTTGACCTGAGCTAAGCAATCACTGCAAGTCAAAAGCCGCCCCATTGCAGCGGCTTCTGCAATCTATCACCCGATTGTCATCAGACTCGCATTCCCGCCCGCCGCTGCCGTATTCACACTCAGTGAGCGCTCATGCAGCAAACGTTCCAGCAGAATATTGTCTTCGCCGCGCGCAAACCCCTGCACCGAGACAATCGCGCCCGGACGTTTGGCGATCAACTGACAAAGTTCGCGCAACTGATCGGCGTCGCCGTGGTAAATCACCGCGTCAAATACCGGTGCATCGTTCTGCCAGTCTTTGGCGAAATCGACACGATCCTGCACGGCTTTCGGCAACTGGCTGAACAATTCACGCTGTAACGGCGCTTCCGGCCAGAGAATACGGCAACCGGTCGCGGTGACGGCGGCGAGCTGGGTCAGCGCATCGTCCTGATTATCGGCCAGCGCCAGAACACGCTCACGCGGCAACAATGCGTAAGTGTTACGCTCACCGGTTGGCCCCGGCAGGGTGCGTAATGTGCCGCCCTGACTGGTTTGCGTGAAACGCTCGCAAACGGCAATCAGCTCTTCGCGGTGTTTCTGCTCCGTCGCCCAGTGTTGCAATGCGCGGTGCGGTGCCAGTAACGCTTCGCGTACCGAGGTGTCCAGCGGCAGTTCGCGATCCTGACGCAATAACGTTTGCTGCACGGCGTCCTGCGGTCGGCTGCTCAGCAGACGGTACAGGTACAGCGGGCCACCGGCTTTCGGGCCGGTTCCGGATAATCCTTCACCGCCAAACGGCTGTACGCCCACGACAGCGCCGACCATGTTGCGGTTTACGTACAGGTTGCCGACGTGCGCCTGCTGCGTCACGCGGTGAATGGTTTCGTCGATGCGGGTATGAATACCCAGCGTCAGGCCGTAACCGGCGGCATTAATCTGACCGATCAGTTTATCCAGATCCTGACGGGCATAACGCACCACGTGCAGTACCGGGCCGAAGATTTCTTTCTTCATCTCATCGAAACTTTCCAGCTCGATCAGCGTCGGCTTAACAAATGTTCCGCGCGTCCATTCCTGCTGGTCGGCGGCAAATTCCTGCGTGGCCTGATAAACCGTTCGGCCTTTGGCGCGCATGGCGTCGATGTGTTTCTCGATACCGGCTTTGGCTTCGGCGTCGATCACCGGCCCGATATCGGTACACAACCGCTCAGGGTTGCCCATGCGGCATTCGGCCATTGCACCGCGCAGCATTTGCAGCGTGTGGTCGGCGACGTCGTCCTGAATACACAGCACGCGCAGGGCAGAACAGCGCTGACCGGCGCTGTCGAAAGCTGATGCCACGACATCCGTCACCACCTGTTCGGTGAGCGCGGACGAATCAACAATCATCGCGTTCAGGCCACCGGTTTCGGCGATAAGCGGCGTCGGACGCCCCTGCGGATCCAGACGACCGGCGATGTTGCGTTGCAGAATACCTGCCACGTCGGTGGAGCCGGTAAACAGCACGCCGCGAACACGTTCGTCGTTCACCAGCTGCGAGCCCACGGTTTCACCCTGGCCCGGCAACAGTTGCAGCACGCCCGCCGGAACACCGGCTTCATGCAAAATACCCACGGCCAGCGCGGCAATCAGTGGCGTCTGTTCAGCCGGTTTTGCCAGCACGCTGTTGCCTGCGGCGAGCGCAGCGGCGATCTGGCCGGTGAAAATCGCCAGCGGGAAGTTCCACGGGCTGATACAGACGACCGGCCCGAGCGGACGGTGCGTGTCGTTGGCAAAATCTTCACGGATCTGCCCAGCGTAGTAGTGCAGGAAATCCACCGCTTCACGCACTTCGGCGATGGCGTTATTAAAGGTCTTTCCGGCTTCACGCACCAGCACGCCGAGCAGACTTTGCAACTGCGCTTCCATCAGTTCTGCGGCGCGTTGCAAGATTGCGGCGCGCTCTTCGGGAGGCGTCGCAAACCAGATAGCACCGGCAGCAGCAGACGCATCCAGCGCGCGGCTGATTTCGGCTTCGGTTGCTTCACGCACGTAACCGACGACATCGCCGTTTTCAGCCGGGTTGATGACCGGCAGAAATTCGCCTTCATCGGTTTGTGCATCAATCATCGGCTGGGCTTTCACCGGATGGCTGGCGCTTTGCAGCAGGGCGCTGGAAAGGGAGGCCAGACGGTGTTCACTGGACATATCCAGTCCGGCAGAGTTCACGCGTTTGTTGCCGTACAAATTGCGCGGCAGGGCGATGCGCGGATGCGGTAATCCGACCTGACCTTCGCTGGCCGCCAGCGCTTCGACGGCGTGAACCGGATCGGCCACCAGCTCATAAATCGGCAAAGTGGCGTCAGCGATACGGTTAACGAAGGAGGTGTTCGCGCCGTTCTCCAGCAGACGACGCACCAGATACGCCAGCAGCGTTTCGTGTGTGCCAACCGGGGCATAAATGCGGCAAGGGCGGTTCAGTTTGCCCTCGCTGATTTTGCCAACAACCTGCTCGTACAGCGGTTCGCCCATGCCGTGCAGGCACTGGAATTCGTACTGACCGGGATAGTAGTTGTTACCGGCCAGCTGATAAATCGCCGCCACGGTGTGCGCGTTGTGTGTCGCGAACTGCGGATAAATCAGGTTGGGCACCGCCAGCAGTTTGCGGGCGCAGGCCAGATAGGAAACGTCGGTGTAAACCTTGCGGGTATAAACCGGATAATCTTCCAGACCGTCCATCTGGGCGCGTTTAATCTCGCTGTCCCAGTACGCGCCTTTCACCAGACGGATCATCAGGCGGCGGCGGCTGCGCTGCGCCAGATTAGTCAGATAATCGATGACCATCGGGCAGCGTTTCTGGTATGCCTGAATCACGAAGCCGATGCCGTTCCAGCCCGCCAGTTCCGGCTCAAAGCAAAGTTTTTCCAGCAAATCGAGGGAGATTTCCAGACGGTCAGCTTCTTCGGCGTCAATGTTGATGCCGATGTCATAGCTGCGCGCCAGCAACGTCAGCGACAGCAGGCGCGGATAAAGTTCGTCCATCACGCGTTCGTACTGCGCACGGCTGTAGCGCGGATGCAGGGCGGAAAGTTTGATGGAAATCCCCGGCCCTTCATAAATGCCACGACCGTTTGAGGCTTTACCAATCGCGTTAATCGCCTGCTGATAAGACTGCAAATACGCCTGCGCGTCTTTTTCGGTCAGTGCTGCTTCACCCAGCATGTCGTAGGAGTAACGGAAACCTTTTTCTTCATGTTTGCGTGCGTTAGCCAGCGCTTCCGCGATGGTTTCGCCGGTCACGAACTGTTCGCCCATCAGGCGCATCGCCATATCCACGCCTTTGCGGATCAGCGGTTCGCCGCTTTTGCCGATAATCCGGTTCAGGGATTTCGACAGGCTGGCTTCATTGTGTGTCGCCACCAGTTTGCCGGTAAACAGTAAACCCCAGGTTGCGGCGTTGACGAACAGCGACGGGCTGCGTCCCAGATGGGAATGCCAGTTACCGTTGCTGATTTTGTCGCGGATTAGCGCATCGCGCGTGGGTTTATCGGGAATACGCAATAACGCTTCGGCCAGGCACATCAGCGCCACGCCTTCCTGCGAGGACAGGGAGAATTCCTGCAACAGGCTTTGCACCATACCGGCGCGGCCGTTTGCACTTTTCTGGTTCCGCAATTTGGTGGCGATGTCGGCGGCCAGTTTCAGCGCGGCGTTGTTAAGCGGGGCGGGCAGACGGGCCTGTTCAAGCAGCATGGAAACCGCTTCCGGCTCCGGGCGGCGATAGGCGGCGGTGATGGCCGAACGGCTGACCGACTGCGGCAAAATCTGCTCGGCGAAATCAAGGAACGGCTGATGCGTTTCCTGCACCGGCTGACTGGCAGGATCTTCCGCGTCGCCTGTCACCGCGCTGTTCATCGCCGGGATTTCCGGCAGAGAATCGCCATTTTCCAGACGTTCCAGATAGGAAAAAATCGCCTGTTTGATCAGCCAGTGCGGCGTGCGGTCAATCTGCTGTGCCGCAATTTTAAGCCTGTCGCGTGTGCCCTCGTCCAGCTTCACGCCCATCGTCGTCATACCCATGCGCAACCACTCCATATGAAAAGGTTCAGGTGAATTCATTATCTTTATGCCAAGCAATATCTTCTATGTTGCAACCTTGTGCAACCCTGTTAATGCACGAAGTATGCCTGATGTGATTTATTTGGCATTTTTAACAGGGAATCAACGCGGGAAAAGTCGGGTTTCAACGCTAACTGCCCGAATAACCTCAATGTTAAAGGTGCAACTGGCGGAAAGGTAACGTGCAACCCGCGCTCAACATAGGTGTGATGTGCAGTAAATTTTTCGTATCTGAAATGTTAAAAAAATTGAAATGCGGCGATCACTCAACCCGTATCCCGACCGACAGTTAATTTGAATAAAAACCAGATTAAGTACGCTGAAAAAGAATAAATAGGGAGAGTCATGCTGCATCCTTCACGGGTTACAGCCATTATCTCGCCCCGGCATTGGCGGGCAATGAGACGCAAAACGGTGAGCGCGTGTTCATTGAGCTGGCGAAAATTTTGTTAACCCGTGGATTGCCGGGATCGCCCTGATCCCGGTTTTCTGTATTTTTGTGCGTATTTCCCCGACAGGTTTCAAAAAAGAGCCTGTCACCTCTTGTATTTCTTTTCCCAAGAATGATAATCAATATCGTTTCTTTTTACCTTTCTTTACAGAGTCCTTACGTATCTGTCAGTTTTCAGAATTCAGGGTTCGGGAGTTTCCGCTATGTTCGTTCCGTTTCTTATTATGTTTCGCGAAGGGCTGGAAGCCGCGCTGATTGTCAGCCTGATCGCCAGTTACCTCAAACGGACGCAGCGCGGGCAGTGGCTCGGTGTGGTCTGGATTGGCGTATTTATTGCGGCGGCACTGTGTCTGGCGCTGGGGCTGTTTATCAACGCCACCACCGGCGAGTTTCCGCAAAAGGAGCAGGAGCTGTTTGAAGGCATTGTGGCCGTCGTGGCGGTGTGCATTCTGACCTACATGGTGTTCTGGATGCGCAAGGTGTCGCGTTCCATCAAAGTGCATCTGGAAGGCGCGATTGATAACGCGCTCAGTTCCGGGCGCGGGCAGGGCTGGGCGCTGGTGGCGATGGTGTTTTTCGCCGTGGCGCGTGAAGGGCTGGAATCGGTCTTTTTCCTGCTGGCGGCGTTCCAGCAGGATGTCGGCATTGAAGCCCCCATTGGCGCACTGCTTGGTCTGGGCGCGGCCATCGTGCTCGGTTTCCTGATTTACTACGGCGGCGTGAAGCTGCATCTGGCGAAATTCTTCAAGTGGACGAGTTTGTTTATTCTGTTCGTTGCGGCGGGTCTGGCAGCCGGGGCGATCCGTGCTTTCCACGAAGCCGGATTGTGGAACGGAATGCAGGATATCGCGTTCGATATGAGCGGCATTTTGTCCACGCATTCCCTGATCGGTACCTTGCTCGAAGGGATGTTCGGTTATCAGGAAGCGCCGACTGTCAGTGAAGTCGCGGTGTATTTCCTCTACCTGATCCCCGCACTGTTCCTGTTCTTTATGCCTCAGGGAAAATCAGCGGTCACGGCTCCGGCTTCTGCCGGACAAAAAACACAACGCTGATTTTTAACAATATTATTGTTCATACATCCTCTATTCACACAGTTTGTCACGGAGTGGTACATGTCATATTCATCCCCGCTGTTTCGCCGTAAAGCTTTACAGGTCGCGCTGCTGTCACTGCCCGCTTTTGCGCTGAGCGCTAACGTGCTGGCGGCTGATGTCCGTCAGGTCAAAATTGCTGTAAATGACAAACAATGTGAACCGATGGCGCTGACCGTGCCCGCCGGTAAAACCCAGTTTGTTATCCACAACAACAGCCAGAAAAACCTGGAATGGGAAATTCTGAAAGGCGTGATGGTGGTGGAAGAACGTGAAAACGTGGCGCCAGGCTTCACGCAGAAAATGACCGCCAATCTGGAGCCGGGCGAATACGACATGACCTGCGGCTTGCTGAGCAATCCGAAAGGCAAACTGACCGTGACGGCGGAAGGGGTGGCGACGTCCGCGAAACCTGACGCGATGGCGCTGGTTGGCCCGATTGCGGAATACAAAGTGTATGTGACGCAACAGGTTGCCGAACTGGTTTCCCATACCAAAGCGTTCACGGATGCGATTAAGAAGGGCGATCTGGCGAAAGCGCAGGCGCTGTACGCGTCTACCCGCGTTTACTACGAACGTATCGAACCGATTGCCGAGCTGTTCTCTGACCTCGATGGCAGCATCGATGCCCGTGAAGATGACTTCGAGAAGAAAGCTGAAGACCCTAACTTCACCGGTTTCCACCGTCTGGAGAAAATCCTGTTCGCAGACAAAACCACCAAAGGCACCGAACCGTTTGCTGACAAGTTGTATGCCGACACCGTCGATCTGCAAAAACGTATTTCCGAGCTGACTTTCCCGCCAGGCAAAGTGGTGGGCGGCGCGGCAGGCCTTATCGAAGAAGTGGCGTCGAGCAAAATCAGCGGTGAAGAAGACCGTTACAGCCGTACCGACCTGTGGGATTTCCGTGCAAACCTTGATGGCGCGCAGAAAATCGTGAACCTGCTGCGTCCGCTGCTGGAAAAAGCCGACAAACCGCTGCTGAATAAAATCGACGCAAACTTTAAAACCGTTGATACCCTGCTGGATAAATACAAAACCAAAGACGGTTACGAGAACTACGAAAAACTCTCCGACGCCGACCGTAATGCGATGAAAGGGCCGATCACCACGCTGGCAGAAGATCTGGCCAAGCTGCGTGGCGTTTTAGGTCTGGATTAATCTTTGCTCCCTCCCCTGCGAAGGGGAGGGCTGGGGTGGGGTATTAATGGATACACTGTAGTCGCCTGCAATACCCCTCCCAACCTCCCCTTAGCAGGGGGAGGAGCAAGACCCCACCTTTTCGCAGGAGTGTTTACCTTTAAGGCATAGCAATGAGCAATAAAAACGATAATAAGTCCGTGCAACAGGACGCGACTTCTTCTTCACGCCGCCGTTTACTGAAAGGCGTGGGATTGTTAGGCGGGGCATTTGCCCTTGGCGGCGCGGCCGTAGCGCAGGCAGAAAAAGAACCGGGTGCCAAAAAAGAATACACACCAGGCACGGTTTCTCCCGATGAACGCTGGGGCAAGCAGCCTTATTACGGCGAGCATCAGGCGGGGATTTTAACGCCACAGCAGGCATCGATGATGCTGGTGGCGTTTGATGTTCTCGCGACCACCAAAGCCGATCTCGAGCGTCTTTTCCGTCTGCTCGATACCCGCTTTACGTTTCTCACCACCGGCGGCACCGCGCCTTCGGTAGATCCGAAATTCCCGCCAATGGACTCGGGCGTGATGGGGGCGGAAATCTACCCGGATAACCTGACCCTGACGCTTTCGGTGGGCGATTCGCTGTTTGATGAACGCTTTGGATTAGCCGCTCACAAACCACTTAAATTGCAGCGCATGGCGCGTTTCCCGAATGATTCCCTGGATGCCAAACTCTGTCACGGCGATTTGCTGTTGCAAATTTGCGCCAATAACAGCGACACCGTGGTTCATGCGCTGCGTGACATCATCAAGTACACGCCGGATTTACTCAGCGTGCGCTGGCGTCGCGACGGGTTTATTTCTTCCCACGCGGCGCGCAGTCAGGGCAAAGAAACGCCGGTTAACCTGCTGGGCTTCAAGGACGGCACGGCCAATCCGGATGCCAAAGATAAACCGCTGATGGACAAAGCCATTTGGGTGACTGCCGATCAGGGCGAACCGGCCTGGACGACCGGCGGCAGTTATCAGGCCGCGCGTCTGATCCCGTTCCACGTCGAGTTCTGGGACCGCACGCCGCTTCAGGAGCAGCAGACGATTTTCGGCCGCCACAAAGCGACCGGTGCGCCGCTGGGCATGGAAAAAGAGCACGATGTGCCGGATTACAGCAAAGACCCGGAAGGGAAGGTGATCCCGCTGGATGCGCACATTCGTCTGGCGAATCCGCGCACCAAAGAAACCGACGATAACCTGATACTGCGCCGTGGCTACAGCTATTCGCTGGGTGTCACCAATTCCGGGCAACTGGAAATGGGGCTGCTGTTTGTGTGTTATCAGCATGACCTGGAAAAAGGTTTTCTGGCGGTACAAAAACGCCTCAACGGCGAGCCGCTGGAAGAGTATATCCGTCCGGTCGGCGGCGGTTTCTTCTTCACACTGCCGGGCATCAAAGACGAAAATCACTATCTGGGGCAAACCCTGATCGAAGCCTGATCTGATGTCCTCCTCCGTTACGCACGGAGGAGGATCATTACCCTGTCACCTTTTTTACCGTTCGTTACCGAATTCACGCCCTGTTAATACACCTGCTCATCCCTGAAAACGTCAGTAATGTCATGATGATAAACCGTTAGCCGCGTTATCACGATGCCTGCCCTGAGACTGTTATGACCATCAACCATTCCCGCAGAAAACTGCTGATTTTCGGCATCGGCCTGTCGCTGACCGCACCGCGTCTGTTTGCCGCCAATAAGCCCGTCCGCGTTTCAATGACGTCAGATGCGCGTCAGATTACCGTATCCTTGCCCGCCGCCGATAAGCGCAGTCGCGTATTTATGCTCAGTGCGCCGGAACGGGTGGTGATCGACATGCCGGTGGCGTCATTTCCGCCTGAACTGGAACATGCGCTGACGGTGATTCGCCAGAAATTCCCGTGGATAGCCGAAGGGCGCATCGCCCATTTCAGCCCGGATGTGGCGCGCATTGTCTTCACGGTGAAAGGCAAACCGGTGATTACGCGCACGACCGAAAACGGCGTGCTGAAGGTGTCGGTTACCCAAGACAGCAGTGCTGCGCAAACGGCGGTGCAGGCTTTGCCCGTGGTCGCAACCAAAGCGCCACGGGCGGAAAAGCCGCTGCTGGTGATGATTGATCCCGGCCACGGCGGGAAAGACCCCGGCGCGATTGGCAATGAAGGCACGTATGAGAAACATGTGGTGCTGCACATTGCTAAACGGCTGCAAACGTTGCTGGATCAGCAGCACGGCATTCATGCGGTACTGACCCGGCAGGATGACGTGTTTATTCCGCTTTATCACCGCGTCAGCCTGGCGCATGAGCACGAAGCTGACCTGTTCATTTCCATACACGCGGACGGATTTACCAACGATCAGGTGTCCGGCGCATCGGTTTTTGCGCTGTCAGAGCACGGCGCAGGTAACGCGATGTCGCGCTATCTTTCGCAGAGCGAAAACAGCGTGGATGTGCTGTATGACAATGATTTTAAAACCGACGATGAGTACCTGAAGGAAACACTTTTCGATCTCGATCAGCATGAAACCATTCACCGCAGCATGGATTTTGGCCGTCATCTGGCGTCGAATATTATCAAAGTGCACCACATGCACAGCCCGCATCCCGAGCAGGCCGGTTTTGCCGTGCTGAAATCCCCGCGCATTCCGTCGGTGCTGGTGGAAACGTCATTTATCACCAACAAGCAGGAAGAAAAATTGCTCGGCGAACCGGTCTTTCAGGAGAAAATGGCCAGGGCGCTGGCGGACGGCATTAACAGTTATTTCCTCAACGAAAAGAAAAATAATTTGCTGAGCTGACGTGCGGTTTAACTGATGTTTTGTAAGCTGTTTAGAGAATCCCAATATCTGAACAAACTGCGGAGTAGCAGCGTTGAATAATCCCGAAATTTCCAGCCCGTTATGGCGGCTGACGGCAGCGACATTGTGTACCGGCGTGTTAGCCGGTCTTGGCGGCATGATACTGGCGCTGATCCTGCACTACATCCAGCATCTGGCCTTCGGCTACAGCCCGGATTTTATCATCAGCAGCGAAAGCTTTTTGCAGGGCGTCAGCGAGGCCACACGGAGCCGGCGGCTGATTGTGCTGATTATCTGCGGCGCGATTGCCGGTACAGGCTGGTGGGCGCTGTACCGCTGGGGAAAACCGCTGGTGAGCATCGCCGCCGCGGTGAAATCGGATAACCCGCGTATGCCGTTTGTCAGCACGACGATCCACGCCTTGCTGCAAATCATTACGGTGGCGCTCGGTTCACCGCTCGGGCGTGAGGTCGCGCCGCGTGAAATCGGTGCGGTCAGCGCAAACTGGCTGTCGCTGCGTTTTAACCTGACGGTGCGCGAAACGCAGATCATGATTGCCTGCGGCGCAGGCGCGGGGCTGGCGGCGGTGTATAACGTCCCGCTCGGCGGCGCGGTGTTTGTGCTGGAAGTGTTACTCGGCGCATTCCGCTGGCCGCTGTTGCTGCCTGCGATCGCGACATCTTCCATTGCCGCGCTGGTGGCGTGGGCAGGGCTGGGGAACGAATCGCAATATCATCTGATGCAGCTTAACACCACGCCCGCGTTGCTGGTCTGGTCAGCGCTCATGGGGCCGGTGTTTGGCGTCGCGGCTTACGGATTTACGCGTATGACCAACCGGGCGAAAGCGCAGGCTCCGCGAAATGCGCGTCTGATTATTTATAATCTGCTCAATTTTGCGTTTATCGGCATTCTGGCGGGCTGGCTGCCGCAATTACTGGGCAACGGTAAAGGCCCGGCGCAGCTGAGTTTTGATAATCAGATTACCGTGGCGCTGGCCGCCACCGTGCTGATGGGCAAACTGGTCATTACCTGGAGCACATTACGCGCCGGGCGGATTACTGACACCGGGATTATCCAACGGGGCATTGCTGGCCTGTATTCTGGGCGCGCTGTGGAATATTTACTGGCCGGGGACGTCGCTGGGCGCATTTGCCATTATTGGCGCGGCGGCATTTCTGGCGTCATCAATGAAAATGCCCCTGACCGCGATTGTGCTGATCATGGAGTTCACGCGGGTGGATCACGACTTTTTAATTCCGATCCTTTTTGCCGTCAGCGGGTCTGTCGCCTGTTTTACTTTATGCAACAAAATCACGGATAAAAAATAAACAGAGGGAGGATCTGAAAAAGATCCTCATGATCCTATTGACGGCAGTCACAAATTTTTTTACATTTTGGTAACGCAAATGTTTCAGCTGTCATTATACTGAAATTAACTGGCGGTAGTTTTTAAGCTGTACGGTATAAGTTTTCACGAGGTGTCCGGCAAATGCCGTTAATAACACTGCGGGGAGCGCGAATGGTAAAGTCCATGTTTGGGCTGTTGATTGAAAATAACATGCTTCACCCACTGACTCGTTGTTGTCGCGTAAAAGCAAACGAGGGCAAGGCCTCCGACTCTCCACTATTAACCCAAATTTTTTCAGCTTATTCTTACCGATTTTTACTGAAGTTATCATCCACGCTACAACAACCCTGTTCTTTAACTGACTCTTTCATCCCTTTTAAAAAAACTGCGAAACGCAATGGCTTTTATTCTGGCAATTTCACTGTGCGGGTCAGCGGTTTGTCATTATCGACAGGTTTATTTTCAACTGATATGACAATGCCTCCTTGTGAACAGAAAGCAGCCAAAAGATTGTCTCTTAATCGCTTTGGTCTATTTTCCTCTTCACGATATTCAATGGCTGTACTTGGTCTAAAAGGAGACCAAAACCTCATTTGTTAGTGAAACATAACCGTGCGGGCATTATGCCTTAGCGTTAAGTGAATCAAACTGTAAGGTGCCACTATGGGAAGACAGAAAGCAGTGATCAAAGCTCGCCGTGAAGCAAAACGCGTCATTCGTAGCGATTCACGCAGTCACCGCCAGCGCGAGGAAGAATCTGTGACGTCATTAGTACAGATGGGCGGTTTGGAATCGATCGGCATGGCTCGCGACACCCGCGACACTTCCGCTATCGAAGCCCGTACCGAAGCTCAGGGTCATTACTTATCAGCCATAGAGAATAAGCAGTTAATTTTTGCTACCGGTGAAGCTGGCTGCGGCAAAACATTTATCAGCGCTGCGAAAGCGGCAGAGGCATTAATTCACAAAGAAATCGACAGGATTATTGTTACCCGTCCGGTATTGCAAGCCGATGAAGATCTCGGTTTCCTGCCCGGCGATATTTCAGAGAAATTTGCACCTTATTTCCGTCCGGTCTACGACATTTTATTACGTCGTCTGGGGTCTTCATTCCTGCAATATTGTTTGCGACCGGAAATAGGGAAGGTAGAAATTGCGCCATTCGCTTATATGCGCGGGCGTACTTTCGAAAATGCGGTGGTTATTCTGGACGAAGCCCAGAATGTCACGGCCAGTCAGATGAAAATGTTCCTGACGCGTCTCGGTGAAAACGTGACGGTTATAGTTAACGGTGATATTACCCAGTGTGATTTACCACGTGGAGTTGTATCGGGGCTCAGCGATGCACTGTCGCGCTTCCAGGAAGACGAGATGGTCGGCATCATTAAGTTTGGTAAACAGGACTGCGTCCGCTCTGAATTGTGTCAGAGAACGCTGAATGCCTATTCGTAAATAACGTCAATATCGCTAAATGATAAAGGCCGCTCCTGTGAGCGGCCTTTCTTATTATGCTCCTCCGCCTGCGAAGGGGAGGGAGCAGATGTTAAAGCATAATAATCATCATGTACGCACAGAATAGCGCCAGATGCGCCGTGCCGTTAAGCACATTGGTACGCCCCGTCGAGAAGGAAATCTGGCACAAAATCAGCACCGCCAGCATGACCACGATGTTTGCCGGATCCAGCCCGAAAATTAAGTCCTGACCGGTCAGGGTGGCGATCACTGTCACCGCCGGAACGGTCAGGGAAATGGTCGCCAGCACTGAACCGAAGAACAGATTCATTGCGCGCTGTACCTGATTTTTCAGTACCGCTTTTAACGCGCCCAACCCTTCAGGGGACAAAATCAGCAGCGCAACCAGGAAACCGGTGAACTGCGCAGGCGCGTTCAGTTCGGTCAGCAGGCTTTCCAGCGGATTAGCGTTGAATTTGGTGACGGCAATCACCAGTACCAGATGGACCAGCAGCCACAACGTGTGCGTCAGATTACTTTTCGAAGAAGGCTTACCGTGGCCGTCTTCTTCGCCTTCATCTTCGTGTTCATAGATAAACAGGCTCTGGTGCGTTTTGGTCTGAATCAGCAGGAATACGCCATACATGGCGGCTGAAATCACCGCGACAAACAA
Organism: Rahnella sp. PCH160; assembly: GCF_047784855.1. Classification (NCBI taxonomy): domain Bacteria; kingdom Pseudomonadati; phylum Pseudomonadota; class Gammaproteobacteria; order Enterobacterales; family Yersiniaceae; genus Rahnella; species Rahnella sp. PCH160. The sequence goes on along the minus strand of NZ_JBLOGT010000001.1, from coordinate 3,705,231 downwards.
TGCCTGTGGCGTACTGAAGTTGCCACCCGGTAAGGCCGCAGGCAGAACCAGTACGATCACCGCCAGCGGGAAAATCGCCATCAGATACTGTTTGATACCGCCAAGATTGACGTATTGTGTCGCAAATTTACGGCCACCCAGTAACAGGGCGACGCCCACCAGACCGGCGGTGACGATCATAATGATTGAGAATAATGTGTCACGCATCAGCGCGGGCGCGGCGTCACCGGTTGCCATCAGGGCCGAAATCAAACTGACTTCGAGGATGACCACTGAAAGGCTGAGGATCAGAGAACCGTAAGGTTCGCCCAGGCGGTGTGCCAGTACGTCGGCGTGACGCACGACGCTGAATGCGCTGGCAAGAATACCGACCAGCGCGATTAAATTGATGCCAATAACGGAGGCGAAATTACTGCTGTTGCCCCAGAAGATGAGAACAATCAGGGCGGCAATAGGGAAAATCAGGGAGTATTCCTGATGACGGGTTTTGGTTTTAGGATGTTCCTGTGAAGACACCATGATGATTATTTTCCTTATAAACACTCACGAAGTAACAACCGCCTGTCTGTCAGTTGTCAGTAAAATGCATAGCAGCATTAAGATGTAACTTGTTAAGTATAGGAGATAAATTAATCTCTTAACAGAAAATAATTGATGTTAGTCACAAAAGTTTCACTTAATGGGTATTTATCGATAGATAATTTGTATTAACTGTGCTTTATGCTTTACTTAACTTTGATTGTTAAAAAATTAAATGCATTAATAACAGTGAGTTATTTTGTCTTATGTATTTAATGGCAGAAATTAGTCAGTTTATGTAAACGATCGTCATACCCACAACATTACGACGTGAATTTAGGTGTTTTTACTGCCGGAGAGGGCATAAATACAGTTTGTGCCGGCAATGTCTCCAGAGAGTAGCAGTCAGGCGGATTATTGCCCGCAAGATGCGCGCACAATCAATCTGATGAATCACGAACGTGTACGACATGAGACGCATAAAAACGGCCGATCACGATAAATACCCCTCTAAAAGTCAACATTCTTACAATGTTCACAAAATAATCACTTTATTTTCGTTTTGTGATCCCCCGCAACCTTGATTGCAACGACAGAAACGAATAAGGTTTCAATAAGAAGGGATATACGAAACTTCCTAAGAATCTGGCCGGCGGCCTCAGGTTATCACTGGGATCGTCCGATAATACGAATAACTCGCACCCACGACAGCGGAGAACACAGCGTTAACAGCATGGCATGTTCAAAAGTAAGTGGTACAGAAGGGGGAATGAATGTTAACTCGAGATTTCCTGCGTAATGCAGATTGTAAGACAGCATTCGGCAGTATCGACGAATCGATGCTACTGACCCCTGAACAGCGCGCCGCCTCCCTGGGTTGTACTCTGGCGCGTCGCCCTGACAACAGCCCTGTGTGGATTTTCGGCTACGGTTCCCTGATGTGGAACCCGGTTTTTGACTCCGAAGAGGCGCACCCTGCCACTTTGCATGGCTATCACCGTGCATTCTGTTTACGTCTGACATCCGGGCGCGGCACTCATGCCCAGCCGGGGCGTATGCTGGCGCTGCGTGACGGTGGCAGGACCACCGGTCTGGCATTCCGTTTGCCGGAAGAAAAACTGCATGAAGAACTTGAGCTGCTGTGGAAACGCGAAATGGTGACCGGCTGTTACCGCCCGACGTGGTGTGAGCTTGATCTCGACGACGGCCGCAAAGTCACCGCGCTGGTGTTTATCATGGATCCGTCGCATCCGCAGTATGAAGCCGACACCGATTATCAGGTTATCGCGCCGCTGATTGCGCAGGCCAGTGGCCCGCTGGGCACCAACGCGCAATATCTTTTTGCGCTGGAAAAAGAGCTGAATACTTACGGTATGCGCGACGACTGCATGAGCGAACTGGTTAAACAGGTGAGAATGTTGCTGTCTGTTTCACCCGGCTTTGATGTTCCCGGCCTGAGCTGATTTTCCTGAAAATACGTTTTTCCGCTGCGCGGGCTTCCTGCGCGGCGTTTCCTGCTTCCGCCGTCCTTTTTATCTTCCTGAATTCAATCGATTAGCCTTAGTTTCCTGCCGTTATGGTTTACCTTCGATATTAAAAACCCCATTAACATCCTGTTTACTATGATTTTTTAACGAAAAGTCGGTTGCAATTGCAAAACGCCTGCGCATAATTCGGATGGTTTTAATAATTATTCTCATTATCGTTTGAACTTTTCAGGGAATCATCAATGCGCGCTCAACGTGAAATTTTTCACTCGCCTGTTTTCACCCGTAAATTGCTGCCAGTGGTGATCTCTGCCGCACTGGCGGCGATTACGCTGCCCGCCCACGCGGCCACTACTCCATCAACAACTGCATCTTCCACAGCGCCTGCCACCGGCACCGACAATACCGCGGCGTCTAAAACCGGCGATACCATTACGGTAACTGCCGCACCTTCCGAATTCAAATCAGGCGGTGAGACACCGGTTCCGGCATATCTTGACGGGGACGTCGCTAACGGCGGGCGTCTGGGCGTTCTGGGTCAGCAGGACGCCATGAATGTGCCTTTCAATGTCATCAGTTTCACCAACAAACTGATTCAGGATCAGCAAAGCCGCACGCTGGGTGATGTACTCAATAACGACGCCAGCGTACAGACCGGTTACGGCTACGGAAACTACGCGGAAACCTTTAACATCCGCGGGTTTGCGTTAGACGGTGAAGACATTTCCTACGGCGGCCTGTACGGCGTGTTACCGCGCCAGCTGGTGCCGATGGAACTTGCCGAGCGCGTCGAATTACTCAAAGGCTCCAGCGCCTTTCTTAACGGCGTACCGCCGGGCGGAACGGGCGTGGGCGGTAACGTGAACATCGAACCGAAACGCGCCACGGACACGCCAATCAACCGTGTGACCGTCGATTACACCTCATCTTCTCAGGTGGGCGGTGCGGTGGATGTCGGCCGCCGCTTTGGTGATAACAACCAGTGGGGCGTGCGCATCAACGCCGTGAACCGTGAAGGTGAAACGGCTATTGATGATGAACATCGCCGCCTGACGATGGGGTCTGTCGGCCTCGATTATCGCGGCGATCGTTTCCGCTCTTCCTTTGATTTCGGCGTGACTAAACAGACCATACACGGCGGCCGTCCGGTGGTGTATCTGGGTAATGCGACCCAAGTGCCGGATGCGCCTTCTGCGACCAAAAACTACGGGCAGGATTTCGCTTCCAGTAATCTGGAAAATGAATTCGGTATGCTGAAAGCGGAATACGACGTGACTGAAGACTGGACCGTTTACGGCGCTGCCGGCATGAACCATGACCGTGAATACGGCAACTACAGTTCACCGACGCTGATAGATGACAACGGCAATGCCACCATGGGGCGTCTCTCCGTCCCTTACGTGTCTGACAGCGTTGCCACGCAGGCAGGCGTTCGCGGCAAATTTGACACCGGTTTCATCAGCCATAGCGTCAATCTGGGGATGTCGAGCGTGTACCGCAAATACAAAACCGCGTACACCATGTCTGCGTCGTCCATCAAAACCAATATTTATGATCCGGTCGATGCCAGCTCTCCGGCCACCCTGTATACGGGCGGCAGTATGGGCGACCCCGCGCTGCGTAACCGTGTCCAGAATGTTGGCGTGTCGGTTTCCGATACTTTATCTATGCTCGACGACCGCCTGCAACTGATTGCCGGTCTGCGCCGCCAGAACGTTATCGTGAAGGATTACAGCTACACCGGCACCGAAACCGACTCTTTCGAGCAGATGAAAGTCACGCCAGCCTTTGGCCTTGTCGTGAAACCGTGGGAACACGTTTCCTTCTACGCGAATCACATCGAAGCATTGCAGGCTGGTGAAGTGTCAGGCACCACGTACAACGGCAAAGTCGTCACCAACGGCGGTCAGGCTTCCGGCATAGAAACCTCCAAACAGGATGAAGTCGGCGTGAAAACCGACTTTGGCCGTATCGCGGGCACATTGTCTCTTTATCAGATCAAGAAACCGGTCGGGATGTACAGCGCGACGGGCGATACCTACGAATACGGCACGTACGGCGAAGTCCGTAACCGTGGCGTTGAGCTGAATGTGTTTGGCGAACCGGTTCTGGGCGTGCGTCTGAACGGCAGCGTGACCTGGATGAACCCGGAAATGACCCAAACGCAGGACGGCGCTTACAATGGCAAAGACGCTGTGGGCATTCCGCGTTATCAGTGGGTACTGGGCGGCGAGTGGGATATTCCCGGCGGCAGCGGCGTGACGGCGCTCGGCAAAGTGATCCGCTCTGGTTCGCAATATGCTGATGAAGAAAATAGCCTGGAAGTTGACGGCTGGACGCGTCTGGATATCGGCCTGCGCTACGTGATGCCGGTCGGCCAAGACACGCTGACCTGGCGTGCCAATCTCGAAAACGTCACCAACGAGAAATACTGGGCTTCCGCAACAGGCGGTTATCTGACGCAGGGCGACCCGCGTGAATTCAAGCTCTCCGCGACCTACGACTTCTGATTTTAACGCACTCCCTTTCCCTTACACATAAAGGGAGTATTTTTACGCCTTTTGTCCAGTAACATTCCTCGCCAGCCCCCGTTCCGGCGCTTTAATAACCTAACAGATAACGTTATGCAAAATATGCATAACGATAGTATTTATCAGACTTTCTGGTAGCTTGAAGAAACTTTACACTGATGCAACGTTAGCAATTTCGCTACTTTGGAGAGTCTGTCTTGATGAAAGCTTTATTACCGTCCGTCCTGTTTACGGCTATTGCGGCCAGCTTCTCTGTTCAGGCTGCCACGCCGCCGGACACACTGGTTATTGCACAATCTATTGATGACACCTCCAGTTTTGACCCGGCGCAGGGTTTTGAGCTGACGACGATTCAGGCTTTCAACAGCATTTATCAGCGTCTGGTGCAGTCAGACCCGAATAATCCTATCGATTTAAAACCGACGCTGGCGACCTCCTGGGAAGCGGGCAAAGATAACCGCAGCCTGACGTTCACGCTGTCTCCGAAAGCGGTATTCGCCAGCGGTAATCCACTGACCGCGGATGACGTGATTTTCTCGCTGTCGCGCGTAGTAAAACTGAATCTCGAACCGTCGTTCATTCTGACGCAGCTGGGCTGGACCGACAAAAACGTCGATACCTTCCTGACCAAAATTGACGATCATCACGTCAAAGTCAGCTGGACCGCCGACGTCAGCCCGTCATTCGTGCTGAGCCTGTTATCTGCGCCGGTGTCTTCCATCGTTGACAGCAAACTGGTGAAAACCAATGCCGCCGCTGACGATCTGGGCCATCAGTGGCTGAGCAACCATTCCGCCGGTTCCGGCCCGTACCAGATCCGTAACTATATTCCGCATGAAGTGGTGATTCTTTCCGCGAACCCGACCTCACCGGAAGGCGCGCCGAAGCTGAAAACCATTCTGATTAAAAACGTGCCGGATCCGGCTGCACGCCGCCTGCTGATTGAACAGGGCGATGCCGATATTGCGCGCAACCTCGGTTCAGACCAGATGGCTGCGCTCGAAGGCAAGAAGGGCGTGAAGCCGCTGGCGATCCCTTATGCGTCCCTGTATTTCCTGCAATTCAACGCCAAAGCCTCTCCGGCGCTGGGCAATCCGGCCTTCTGGGAAGCGGCGCGTTACCTGTTCGACTACAACCATATTGCGCATGATCTGATGAAAAATCAGTTCCAGGTGCATCAGGCATTCCTGCCGGAAGGCTATCTGGGCGCGGTGAACGACACGCCATACACCTATGATCCGGCCAAAGCCAAAGCGATTCTGGCTAAAGCGGGTCTGACAAATGTGAGCTTCACGCTCTCCACGTCCAACCAGCCGCCGTATCTGGACATCGCGCAGGCCTTGCAGGCCAGCTTTGCGCAGGGCGGCGTGACCGTGAAACTGGATCCGGGTTTAAGCCAGCAGATCTCCACCAAAGTGAAATCACACGATTACGACGCCTACATGTCATCGTGGGGGCCGGATTACTTTGACCCGAATACCAACGCTTCTGCGTTCGCGTTCAACCCGGAAGATGGCAGCAAAACGCTGGCATGGCGTGCCAACTGGTCAATTCCTGCGCTGAACAAACTGACGCTGGTGGCCATTGCGGAACCGGATCAGGCCAAACGCGTGGCGGATTACCGTCAGCTGCAACTTGAAGTGCAGAAAAACTCACCGTTTGTCGTCGGTTTGCAGGCCAAAAGCCTGATTGCCGTGCGTGACAACATTAAAGGATATGTTCAGGGCATCAACCCGGACATGGTCTTCTACAGCAAGGTCACTAAGTAATGACAGACAGTTCAACGCCCGCCGGATTCGTCCGGCAGGGTTGGCGCTGGTCAGGCCGTTTGCTGACCGGCGTGATTTCGCTGGCACTGACGTTGCTCGGTTTGCTGGCGTTCACCTTTACGCTTTCTCATCTTGCCCCGATTGACCCGACGTTGCAGGTGGCTGGCGATCACGCCAGTGAAGCCACCTACGCGCAGGTGCGTCGCGATCTGGGGCTGGATCAGTCCGTTCCCGTGCAGTTCGCTAAATATCTTGGTCACCTCGCGCACGGCGATATGGGGATTTCACGCATCACCGCGCAGCCGGTGGCCAGTGATCTGATGCGTACGTTCCCGGCGACGGTAGAACTGGCAACCTGTTCCATTTTGCTGGGCGGCACGATGGGGATTTTGCTGGCGCTGCTGGCCGTGTGGAAACCCGGAAGCTGGCTGGATAACATCGCCCGGTTTGTCTCGCTGCTCGGCTATTCCGTGCCGATCTTCTGGTTAAGTTTGCTCGGTCTGCTGCTGTTTTATGCCGTGCTGCACTGGGCGGGCGGCCCCGGACGGCTCGACGACCTGTACATGTACACCATGACGCCGCGCACCGGTTTTGTGCTGATTGATACCTGGCTGTCCGGCGACCGTGACATGTTCTACAACGCGATCAGCCATTTATGGTTACCGGTGACGGTGCTGGCGATGCTGTCGATGGCGGGAATTACGCGTCTTTTGCGTGCGTCCATGCTGGGCGAAATGAACAAAGAATACGTGATTCTGGCGCGCTCAAAAGGTGCGGGCAGGGTGCGCGTATTGCTGTGCCACGTCTTCCCGAACGTGCTGGGCACGCTGATTACCGTGCTCACCTTGTCTTACGCCAGCCTGCTGGAAGGGGCGGTACTGACGGAAACGGTGTTTGCCTGGCCGGGCGTCGGACGTTACCTGACCACTGCGCTGTTTGCGGCGGATACCCCGGCCATTCTTGGCGCAACATTGCTGATCGGCACCTGTTTCGTGCTGCTCAATGCGCTGGCTGATGCCCTTACTTATTTGCTCGATCCGCGAACCCGGTAGTTTTAGCTTATGACACAACACATGATCCCTGAACAACCGACGCAGGTTGACGCTGAGCCGAACGTCTGGAAGCCCGCGCGTCGTATCACCGCGCTCTCCATCGGCCTGGTGCTGGTCGCCATTCTGGTGCTGACCGCGCTGCTCGCGCCGCTGCTTGCGCCGTTTGACCCCAATATTCAGCACATCGAATTACGTCTGCTGCCGCCGTCCGTCGGGCACTGGCTGGGCACCGACGGTTTTGGCCGCGACCTGCTTTCCCGCGTGATTTACGGTGCGCGCCCGACGCTGCTGCTGGTGTCACTGATCCTGATCCTGACCATTCCGGTGGGGCTTCTCATCGGCATCAGCGCCGGTTATATCGGTGGCTGGTACGAGCGCATTCTGATGCGTCTGACCGACATCGTGATGTCATTGCCGAGTCTGGTGATGGCGCTGGCGCTGGTCGCTATTATGGGGCCGGGGCTGATGAACGGCGCGCTGGCGCTGGCTTTTACCAGCTGGCCGCCGTTTGCGCGTCAGGCGCGGGCGGAAACGCTGGCGCTGCGCCGCAGTGATTATCTGGCGGCGGCAAGAATGCAGGGCATCGGCGGTTTGCGCCTGATGTTCGGCCATATTCTGCCGCTGTGTCTGCCAAGCGCGGTCGTGCGTGCGGCGCTCAGCCTCGGCGGCATCATTCTGGCGTCTGCCGGTCTGGGTTTCCTCGGTATGGGCATTCAGCCACCGACCGCCGAATGGGGCTCGATGGTTGCCGAAGGCAGTAAAGTGATTTTCGACCAGTGGTGGGTAGCGGCTGCGCCGGGTGGCGCCATTCTGTTTGCCAGCCTGGCTTTCAACCTGCTGGGCGACGGCCTGCGTGACAAAATGGATCCACGACATGGCAACTGATGCACAAACGCTTCATCAGCAACACAACCATCAAAAAACGCAGCATACCGACCGGCTGACGGCGAAAGATCTCACCATTTATCTGCCGGGTGAACGTCCGCTGGAACTGGTGAAATCGCTTTCCCTGAGCGTCGGGCAGGAACGTGTGGCGCTGGTGGGGGAATCGGGTTCCGGTAAATCCCTGACCGCGCGTGCCCTGATGGGATTACTGCCGCACCCGTGCCAGCTGCGCGCCTCACAGCTGACGCTGGGCGAACACGATCTGACCCGGCTGAAAGAACGCGAGTGGAGCAAGTTACGCGGTAACCGCGTTTCGATGGTGATGCAGGATCCGAAACACGCGCTGAATCCGACGCAGAAAATCGGCAAGCAGGTGGAAGAACCGCTGCGCCTGCATACGCGCCTTGGCCGCAAAGAGCGGCAGGAAAAAGTCGCGGATATGCTCAACGCCGTCGGCCTGCCGAATCCGGCCTTCCTGCAACAGCAATATCCGCATCAGCTTTCCGGCGGGATGGGGCAGCGCGTAATGCTGGCGATTGCGCTGATCAACGATCCGCAGTGGCTGATTGCCGATGAACCGACGTCCGCGCTGGATTTCGACATGCGCGAACAGGTTCTCGGGCTGATTGAACGCTTAGTGGAACAGCGCAACATGGGCCTGATTCTGATCAGCCACGACCTGCAACAGGTTGCGCACCACTGCGAGCGCGTGCTGGTGATGTACAAGGGGGAGTTGCTGGATGAACTGCCGGCAGACCAGCTGGCGCAGGCCACGCATCCGTACACACACACGCTGTGGTCATGCCGTCCGAGTAAATTTACGCACGGAGAACGCCTGCCGGTGCTGGATCGCGCACTGCTGGCGTCACTGAAAAAGGAACCTCGCCATGAGTGAAATCGTTGCGGAGCTGAACAAGCTGAGCGTTTCGCACCGTCAGGGCCACGACGTCCGTACCGTGGTGCATAACGTCAGCCTGACGATCAATAAAGGCGAATGTTTCGGTCTGGTCGGGCCGTCCGGTTGCGGCAAATCCTCCTTGCTGTGGGTACTCGCCGGGCTGAACGGCAACTGGGACGGCAGCCTGACGCTGCTGGATCACAAAGTGAAACCGGGCAAACCGTTCACCGGTAGCCTGCGCCGTGACGTGCAGATGGTGTTTCAGGATCCGTATGCGTCTCTGCATCCGAAACACAAGCTGCTGCGTACGCTGGCGGAGCCGCTGAAAATCCTCAAAGAGCAGGATATCGAGCCAAAAATTGCCGAAGGTTTTCGTCAGGTCGGGCTGGATCCGGCACTGATGAACCGCTATCCGCACCAGCTTTCCGGCGGCCAGCGTCAGCGCGTGGCGATTGTGCGTGCGCTTTTGCTGAAACCCAAACTGCTGCTGCTCGATGAACCGACCTCCGCGCTGGATATGTCGGTGCAGGCGGAAATCCTCAATCTTCTGAATGACCTGAAAACGACCAGTGATCTGACGATGATTCTGGTGAGCCACGATGCGGATGTGATTGATCATATGTGTGATCGCGCGGTGCATATGGCGAAGGGGTACGTGTTGAGCTGATGGCTTGAGCCGCCTTGCTTGTTTAAATTCAAGGTCAAATTCAAAACCATGGGCGTCGACATAAGGCCATTTTTCAGAACAACACTGAGCCGCCTTGCTCCTCCCCCTGCGAAGGGGGAGCAACTGTCTTGTGCGTGGCTATGAGACCGAGATTATTGGTGAGTTCAAACTTTGACAGTCAGCTATGAGCGAACTATAGTCATTCGCACCCTGAGAATTACACTATTAAGTGATTCAGGGTATGCGCTTGCTGGTTACGAATATTGAGCGAGAATCACGTGATGATCGCCGCTTTTCTTTCGAGCCAGTAGGTGCTCCACGTTCGCTAACGAATACTCAGGGCATGCAGATAAACTGCTGGCTATATTTCTTTCGAAGAGCGTGGAATGCATACCAATCCCCGATAAAAAGGAGTTGGTGATGACTGTGACTAATCAATTTGCTGCGCACGTTGGTCTGGACTGGGCGGATAAAAAACACGATGTCTGTGTTCAGTTTAAAAACGGTGAACGCGTATTCGATGTGATTGAACATACAGCAGAAGCGCTTGATGCCTGGCTTACTGAGTTACACCAGAAGGTAAAAGGCAGAATCGCCATAGCTCTCGAGCTGAAGAAGGGCCCCGTGGTATATGCTCTTCAAAAATATCCCTTTATCACCGTTTTCCCCGTCCACGCTTTGTCCCTGGCTCGTTACCGTCAAGCCTTCTCGCCCAGCGGCGCTAAAGATGACCCGCAGGATGCAGAGCTGGCATTAGAGTTAATGCTGCGTTATCCCCAAAAGATAAAAGCTATTGAACCCGACAATGCGGATATTCGCTTACTTCAGCAACTGGTTGAGCAACGTCGTCAGTTGGTTGAAGACAAACGCCGCTTTGTGAATCGCCTCATCAACACGCTTAAACAGTATTATCCTCAGCCACTGGAGTGGTTCTCACATCGGGGTAGCTTACTTTTGTGTGAGTTGATTATCCGGTGGCCCAGTCTGCAACAACTGAAACGAGCCAGGCGCGACACGACCCGAAATTTTCTGAATGCCAGAGGTGGCCGCGCAATGGCCCTTACCGAGCAACGTGTTGCGAGTATTGATAATGCGATCCCATTGACGACAGACCCGAGTGTTATAGAGGCTAATGCTTTGATGGCAACAGCACTGGCGACACAAATTAAAGTCGTGAGTGAAATCATCAAAACCTATGACGAACGAATCGAAACGCTGTTTGACACATTGCCAGATGCGGGGCTGTTCAAATCACTTCCGGGCATGGGGCCGTGTATGGGCCCACGGATGCTTGCTGCACTTGGTGATAACCGTGACCGGTTTAACAGCGCTGAAGAAATTCAAAACTATGCAGGTATTTCACCGGTGACCGAACGAAGTGGCCAGAAATCATGGGTTCACTGGCGATGGCAATGTGCCAAGTTCGTCAGGCAGACCTTTGTCGAATGGGCTGCGAAGACGATTAACTCATCATACTGGGCCAGACTTTATTATCAGGGACTGCGAGAAAAAGGAAAATCTCACCAGTCTGCAATCCGGGCTCTTGCCTTCAAATGGATAAGGATCATTTACCGCTGCTGGAAGACCAGAACCCAGTACGACGAAGCAAAATATTTGCTGGCTCTCGAAGCGCGACACTCGCCCTTACTGAAGCCATAAAAAGCTTGTCGAATGTCTCAGGGCGTGAAGCGGACCTTTAGCTGATACAGTTCTGTTATGTCCATACGGCCTATTGTAAGTAACCCAGCTTTAGTTCCACACACTTTTTGAGATTTCCGGTTTCTCAGCCATCAGCCGGTATTCTTCCGGTGTCAGGTTATTCAGGGATTCATGGGGCCGCTCACTGTTATATTCATTCAGCCAGCGCTCCGTTATTTCCCGTGCTTCATTCAGTGTTCTGAACAGATAAAAATCCAGTATTTCGGTCCGGTATGTTCGGTTAAACCGTTCTATAAACGCATTCTGTGTTGGCTTACCCGGCTTGATAAATTCCAGCATCACGCCATGCTCTTCGGCCCATTGCGCCAGAGCCAGTGATATCAGTTCCGGTCCGTTATCCATCCGCATCTTCAGCGGATATCCACGGTTTGCCACGACCCTGTCCAGCACTCTCACGACCCTCTGCGCCGGGATATTCAGGTCAATTTCGATCGCCAGTGCTTCGCGGTTAAAATCATCCACCACGTTGAAGGTCCGGAAGCGCCTGCCGCACACCAGAGCATCGTGCATAAAATCGATGGACCAGCTCTGGTTCATCGCCTCTGGCGTCGCCAGCGGAGCCGGATTACGCAGCGGCAGGCGCTTTTTTCCCTTACGGCGAAAATTCAGTTTCAGCAGGCAGTAAATACGGTGAACCCTTTTATGGTTCCATGTATTGCCCTGCCTGCGCAGCACCTGAAAAAGCTTTTTAAATCCGTATCGCGGATAGCGTTCAGCCGCCACGGTCAGCGCCATAATCACCGGCTCATCACGTCGCGTATCCGGCTGATAACGAAATACCGTCCTGCTCAGCGACAATGTCCTGCATGCCTGGCGTAAGCTCATGGCAAACTGCGCGGTCAGATAGCTGACCAGCTCACGCTTTATCGCTGGTTTTAAAGCTTTTTTTCAATAACGTCTTTCAGGGCGCGGCACTCGAGACTCAGGTCCGCAAACATCTGTTTCAGCCGGCGGTTTTCATCCTCAAGATCCTTCATCTTTTTGATATCAGAGGCTTCCATGCCGCCGAACTTCGCTTTCCAGTTGTAGTACGAGGCCTCAGAGATCCCGGCCTCGCGGCAGACATCCTTAACGGTGCGTCCGGCTTCGACGGACTTCAGAACGGCGATGATCTGGTGTTCGGTGAATCGTGCTTTGCGCATGGCGATCTCCTCCGGGGACATAATCAGTATGCCGGAAGATCTCTAAAAGTGAATGGTCCGGTTTACCGGGATACTTACACTATGACTTCGCCAGATAAAGGGATAGAAAATTCTCTACCTCTTGTTTACCAATGCCTAGCGTAAAGCTGACCCCTGCATTTTTTAAAATTCTGAGTCCTTCTCCACGGTTTCTAGGATGCGGGTCTTCCATGGCTACATAGACATGGCGTGGTTTCAGTTTAGCAAGTGTCAAGGCACAGGAGGGGGTTCTTCCTTGATAGGAGCAGGGTTCAAGTGTGACAAAGATTTCACATTCACCAATTGGGACCGTTAGTTTTGAAATGGCGTCTATCTCTGCGTGATGATGGCCTGGAAGTTGAGTGAAGCCTTCGGAAACCACCGCACTTTTATGGACAATCACGCACCCTACAGGTGGATTTGGTCTGCAGCAAGGTAATGCTTGACGTGATTTTTCAAGCGCTAACAACATGAATTCTAAATTTTCGCTCATCCGCTTTTATGCCCAAATATGTAAATCATAGACTTAAGATTTTCAAACCATCTGGCATGAATGTCCATTATTTAGATTAATTACTCATCAGCTATGACAACCACTCGTAAATTAACTCATACGGACCGTTTGATACTTCGGCTTCTGGCACAAAGCGGCCCGTCATGCCTGCTTAAAAAACAGGCATATTGCTTCCCTCAAATCTCCCCACAGTTCAGCTCATGCAAGCTCAACTATTTGCGAAAGATTTTAATTCTGTTCACGACACTACAATAGACCACGACAACGTTGCTCTAAAGACCCTCTCTGTACGCCAGTTTTTGCCGTGAGATCATAGTTACCTTCTCTGTAAATGTGGCCTGCAACGGGTACGAATGGTTCATCATTTTCGTATGTAATGATTTTAGGTTGAACTCATAGCCAAAAGCGGACATGAATAATGTCATGCGAAAAAGGTCTAGGGGTGTGAATCGATTAGCGGTGAACGCCGGGCTACCAAAGGATCTGCTTCAGCCTAAAGCGACAGGTCAATGTTCACAAGGTCCTACTATGCCCGACGTTGCATCTACGCATCTACAGTGTGCGGAGGAATTCAATCATCCTCGCGCTGACTTGTTCGGCGGCCTCCTGTTGTAACCAGTGCCCAGCATGCGGAATTACATGAGAACCACGAAGGTTTGAAGCGAGCCGCGACATACCTGCGATTATGTCCTTCATCCCCGGCATTGCCAAACCTGTGTCGCGCTCCCCGACCATATAGAGGGCTGGCACATTTACCTGCACACCATCGAAAGCTCCTTGAAACTCCCAATTCCTGTCCAGATTGCGGTAGTAATTCAATCCGCCCTGAAAGCCCGAGTGTTTGAAGGCTTGTACGAACACGTCCAAGTCTTCATTGGACAGCCAATTTGGCAGTTGAGCAGGCTCAGGTAACGAGGCAAGGTAACCATGCTGTTTAGAGACCATGCCGAAGGGATTGGGCGAACTCTCGTTGCGTTTGCCGACATTCCCAGAAGCACCAAAGTAGATTTTTCTTAAGGTTGTTGCGATATCATTCTCAAGCTCGGCTTTCGCTAGATTTGGCTGAGCAAAATAATGTGTGTAGAACCACGCTAGTTCGTTCTGTGGAAACAGGCGGCTCGGCATCATTGGTGCCCGTCCCATCAGAGGCACTCCAAGGGCAACGACCTCATCATTACTGGTACTAAATGACGAGAACTCTCCTGTGCCTGCGATATCTAGCGACGACTTAGCAATATCGATACCTATACAGTGTTGATCTGGCTGACTCATGGTGCCCCTCCTTACGATACGAATTTGATTTCATACAACTGTTCGGGCTAGTGATGAGTGGCTTAGTCCATGCGCTAAACGCTTGCAGGCGGGCTTAGCGCCCTTGGGTTCGCACGTGCTGCATGAACCTCGCCAAATCTGACAATACCTGGTTTAAGCCAACTTCAAGATATAAGGTCGGGAGGGGGTTTAGCAGACGAAAATACTGCCCGTGCAAACTTCAGCTCACGAATTCGCCATTAATACCCCACCCCAACCCTCCCCTTCGCAGGGGAGGGAGCCGATCGAGTTTTGCCTCCAGTTCAGGCGTTTTAATGCCATCTCCGTAGTCCTGTTTTTTCTCATCAAGTCTGTTTAAGTTTTCTTAATCTATTTTATTAAAATACAAAGCTTTATTTCATGGTTCTGGCCTTGTCGTTGCCCCTCTACACTCGAAAAAACTGTCTTTTCACCTGTGGAGATCGACCTCAATGAAAGTACGTGTTCCTTCCCTGTTATTCCTGCTGATGATGGCCGTGACCCGCGTGGATGCAGCGACGCCAAAAGATACGCTGGTCGTCGCGGGTTCGCTTGAAGGCATTATCAGCCTGGATCCGGCGGAAAGTTTTGAAACCGTCAGTTCCGGCAATCTGGTTAACCTGTATCAGCAACTGGTGCAGTCCGACCGGCAGCATCCGGATAAGCTCGACCCGGACGCCGCTGCCAGCTGGCAACCGGGGCCGGATGCGCACAGTCTGATCTTCACCCTCAAACCGGGTCAGAAGTTTTCCAGCGGTAATCCGGTGACTGCGGAGGATGTGATTTATTCGTTTGCCCGCGTGGTGAAACTCAATAAAAGCCCGTCGTTTATTCTCGGCGAACTGGGCTGGACGCCGGAAAACGTTGACGGCAATCTGAAAAAAATCGCGGACGATAAAGTGCAGCTTAGCTGGCCTGCCGATATCGGCAGCGGGCTGGTGCTGAGCATTCTCTCCGCGCCGGTCGCCGGCATTGTGGACAGCAAATTGCTGAAAGAACACGTCGATCAGAACGATTTCGGTAACAGCTGGCTGCGTTCACGTTCAGCGGGCAGCGGCGCGTTTGAAGTGCGCAGCTATGTGCCGCATGAAGCGTTGATTTTCAAACGTAACCCGAACGCCAAACCGCTGGCGAAACTCGAGAATGTGCTGTTTAAAAACGTGGGCGACCCGTCCACGCGCCGTCTGCTGGTCGTGAATGGCGATGCGGACGTGGCTTACGATTTGGGGGCGGATCAGTTCAGTTCGCTGCAAAAAGAGAAGGGCGTTCACGTTGCGCAATTCCCGGCAGCCAAAGTGTTCTATCTGGCCTTTAACGTTGGCGATACCACGCAACCGGCGCTGGCAAACCCTGCGCTGTGGGAAGCGGCGCGCTGGTTGGTCGATTATCAGGGGATTTCTACCGACCTGCTGAAAGGCCAGTACGGTATTCATCAGACCTTCCTGCCGGACGGTTTAGCCGGCGCGATTGACGATCAGCCATTTAAATACGATGTCGCCAAAGCCAAAGCGATTCTGAGCAAAGGCGGGATTGCGCCGGGCACCAAAATCGATTTAATCGTGATCAACCAGCCACCGTATTCTGATATTGCGCAGGCATTACAGGCCAGTTTCGCCAAAGCAGATATTAATTTAGTGGTGCATCCGCTGGTGGAAAGTGACGTGCTGACCCGTATGCGGGCGCATAAATTCCAGTCGATCTTCACTTACTGGGGTGCGGATTACCTTGACCCGAACACCAACGCCAGCACCTTTGCCTATAACGTGCCAAACGGCCCGAAAACGCTGGCGCAACGCATTCAGTGGGTGATCCCGGAAATCAGCAAACAAACGCGTGCGGCGGCGGCGGAATCGGATCCGACCAAACGCAAAGCGCTGTACGCCGATTTACAACGTGAACTGCAAAAAAACTCGCCGTTTGTAGTGGCGCTGCAAAGTAAATTGCTGGTGGCCATCCGCGATAACGTGAAAGGCGCAAGCCAGAACGTGGCGGGCAGCCAGTTGTATCTGGATACGGTGACGAAGGAATAATATCGCCAGGGGATAACACCGGTTGTTATCCCCGTTCAGCAGGATTATGAGCGCGCCATTAAGCGTTAAAAATGCGAAGCCTGAAGCTCTTTTGTCCTAGTATTATGTCATTCCCCGAAAGTCTTAAGGCTTCAATGCAAATCAACCTGATATGGCAAAAAACCGGCGCGGTGTGTTTCGCCCTCGGCGGGATCCTGTATTTACTGGCTGAAAAAATCAGTTCAACGGGCTGGCGCGATCCTTTCTATTCTTATCTGCATAATTACATCAGCGATTTGGGCATTGCCTCGTGCGGGATGACGCCTGACGGCAGAAATATTTGTTCACCACTGCATAACGTGATGAACGCCGGTTTTGCGGTGGAAGGGATTCTGTTCTTTATGGCCTGCTGGCTGCTACGCCCGATATTTAACGGTGCGAGTCGCCACGTATTTCTCTTTTCCGGCCTGCTGCACGGTATTGGCGGCGTGCTGATTGCCCTGTTCCACAGCGGCGGCAGCACGGGCGGGGTGACTCTCCATCAGGCGGGCGCGGTGCTGGCAATTGCGGGCGGAAATGTGTGTTTGCTGTCAGCCGGCTGGATGAAATTTCACAGCACAGGATGGCGGAAGTTTTCACTTTTCAGCCTGATTTTGGGCTGTCTCGGGCTGGTCAGTATGCTGACGATATCGTTCGATATGTTACCCACCGGTCTGATTGAGCGGATGTCGGTTTATCCCATCACGCTATGGCAGATATTCACCGGACTCTGGATCCTGTCGTTCAGAACGCAACGTGCGTAAAACCCGAAAATTTCGCGGTTTTGTTGTAAATTGATACTCTTACCGCCCGCCCACGTTCAGACCACTGAGACCTTATGAGCCTGAAAGCCCTCAATCTTGAATCCCTGCAAAAGAGCGACCTGATTAATTTGCTGATTGCCATTCCCGCCGGGATTGTTGCTGCACTGGTCACCATTGCGTTTCGTGGGGCGATTTCCGGCATAAATGGTCTGATGTTTGCCGACGGCAGCGATATCACCAAAGCGTTCAGCGAATACCCGAGGCTCATCTGGCCGGTCATTACCACTGCGGGCGGCGTGATCGCCGGATTCATTTTGTTGTGGGCGCTGCGCCATGAAAGCAAGCACGGTAAAATGCCGGATTATCTCGATGTGATTGACCAGCGTTTACCGGGGATCCCGGTGGTCAGTACGCTGTTGCGCGGGTTTTCGTCGCTGGCGAGTATTGCCAGCGGAGGCTCTATCGGGCGTGAAGGCGCGATGGTTCAGCTTTCCGCACTGAGCGGCAGTTTGCTCGGCCGCTTCTCGCGTTTTAAGGGCGTTCATCAGTCCGACATTATCGCCATGGCCGCTGCGGGCGGGCTGGCGGCGGTGTATCACGCGCCTTTTGCCGGGGCTTTGTTTGTTGCCGAAATCGCGTTTGGCGTGACGGCCGTTCAGCGGCTGATCCCGCTGTTTATTTCAGCGTCGGTGGCGGTGCTGACGGTGCGTTCACTGACCGATTACGCGCCGCTTTATCTGTATTCTTCCGTATCGTTCAGCCCGTCGTTTGGCGCGATTTTCACCGTGCTGTTTATCGGCGTGGCGACGGGTATTCTCGGGCCGTTATTCATTTCATCAATCGATAAAGTCCGCGAATGGATGAAACCCATTTCCCATCCGGCGTTGCGCCTCGGGCTGGGTGGTCTGGGCGTCGGGCTGGTGGCGATGATCTCCCCGCTGGTGCTGGGCAACGGCTTTGAAGTGATTGATTTAATCCTCAATAACGGCGATTTACAGACGCCACTGCTGATGCTGCTGGTGCTGAAAATCGTGGCGACGGCGATCACCATTGGTTCCGGCGCAGTCGGCGGTTTGTTTACGCCCTCGTTGCTGATTGGCGCGGCGGGCGGGGCGCTGGTGTGTACTTTCCTGCAATGGCTGGGGTTTGATCCCGGCCCGGTCGGGCTGTATGCCGCCATCGGCATGAGTGCGCTGCTGGCGGCAACCAGCCATGCGCCGCTGATGTCGATCATGATGGCGTTTGAAATGACGCTCAACAGCTCGCTGTTGTTCCCGCTGATGCTGGCGACGGCGATTTCTTACGTAGTCGCGTCACGGCTGAAAGTGGGCGGAACCTATCCGGTACTGACGCGCCACAATGCCCGCTTCGTCGCGAGAAATGCGTTTGAATACAGCACGGTGGCCTCGCTGATTACGCCGTGCTCAAAAATGTACGTCGACGCCACGCTTTCGGAAGTGGTGAGCGAAGGGCTGAAACAGCGCACGCGGTATGTGTACGTGGTGGACAGGGAAGAGCGTTTTCTCGGCGTGGTGCCTACCAATGTGGTGGCCAGCGGGATTATTGACGGCAGCCTGAAAGCTGACAGCGCGATTGACCCGTTTATCGAGCAGGAATTCACCACGCTCTTTCAGCACGCCAGCTACGAACAGGCCTGGGCGATGTTCAGCAATTCACCGCTGGAACGCCTGCCGGTGCTGGAAAACGCCGAATCACGCCGCTTACTGGGCGTGATCACCAAAGCCGCATTGCTCAGTAAAGCCAAAGACTTCCTTTAAATGCGGCAAAAGCTAACCGTCGTCGCGGCGCTTAAACGCATACCAGCCCGCCAGCAGGGTGAACAACCCGACGATGACCACCAGCAGGATAAAACCGTGGTGATTGCTGGCGAGCGGGATTCCCCCCACGTTCATGCCGAAAAAGCCCGCCACAATATTGATGGGCAGTGCCAGAACGGTGATGACGGTCAGCACGTAGAGCGTCCGGTTGCTTTGTTCCATCTGGCGCGAGGTGATTTCTTCCTGAAGCAGCCGGATACGTTCGGTCAGCGCAATCAGGTCATTGAGGACAACCGAAAATTCCTCGGCAAACTGACGTAAATCCTGCACCACGCCGGGCGCAATCCAGGCGGGCGGGCGGTTGAGCAGACGGAAAAGCGCCGTCGGTTCCGGCGCCAGTAAACGCTGAAAGCGTAAAAGCATCCGCCGTAAACGCCCAAGATTGGCGCGGTTCTTTTTCACGTGATGACTGAGCAGGCGCTCTTCGATGGTGTCCACGTACTGATTGGCGCGGCGCACGATTTGTTCCAGCAAATCTTCCTGTTCTTCCAGCAGATGTACCAGCAGTGCGGTCGGCGAACCGATGTTCAGCGTTTCCAGCCGCTTAAACAAACGCTCAATGAGCCTGACCGGTTTGTGCCGCGCCGTCACCACCAGTTGCTGATGGCAACTGAGCCACAGCGTGGATGTTTCATCGCTGGTTTCATTGGGGTGAAAAATGACGTCGTTGAGCACGGCGAGCAGGGTGTCATCGAGCCGCTCAATGCGCGTACTGCGTGACCCTTCGCGGATTTCTTCAAAGAAGACTTCGCCGACGGAAAAGTGTTTTTTCAGCCATTTTTCTGACATGGCGTGATTGAGATTGACGTGGATCCAGACAAATCCTTTGTCGTGACAGATTTCCTGATAGGCCTCCTGCACCTGTTTGGAAGAAACGCGTTCAGGTTGCCTGTCGGGGCGAAAAACGAAGCCGTAAATCATACCGGTCACTTCATCGTTGAAATTAAGTACGGCGGGTTTTTCTGTCTGCATGAAGAGATTCTGGTGGCTAAAAACAGGTGCCCCCATTACGCCAGCAATCCGGATAAATACAATAACCGGAATGCTAATTTCACAATTCTGTCATATTCCCCGCGCCTTACCCCCAATTTTCCAGCCTGGCCTTAAATCTGACTCATTCCCCATAGTTATTACTTTTATTTATTAATAATCAATGAATTATACAAAAACCGAAGAGTACCACTTTGGGGGTATTTTACGCTGTATAAATATTTACATGACGGCTGGGCGTTGATCGCAATCAAGTAGCGCACTCCCGCGCGTGAATACCCTGAGCCTAAATTGAGCAATGAAGTTGTATTCCCCGCCATTCACATAATGACAAAGCGCCTCAGGCCTTTGCACAGGAGAGTCCCGGATGAGCAAGTTTCTTGACCGGTTTCGCTATTTCAAACAGCGAGCTGAACCTTTCGCTGACGGCCACGGCCAGACGCTGAATACCAATCGTGACTGGGAAGACGGCTACCGCAGCCGCTGGCAGCACGACAAAGTGGTCCGTTCCACGCACGGTGTGAACTGCACCGGTTCATGTAGCTGGAAGATTTACGTCAAAAACGGGCTGGTCACCTGGGAAACCCAGCAGACCGATTATCCGCGAACCCGTCCTGACTTGCCGAATCACGAACCGCGCGGTTGTCCGCGTGGCGCAAGTTATTCCTGGTATCTCTACAGCGCCAACCGCCTGAAATACCCGCTGATGCGCAAAAAGCTGATCCAGCTGTGGCGCGAAGCCAAGCTGACCTACAGCGATCCGGTGGATGCCTGGGGTTCGATTATTAATCAGCCTGAAAAAGCCAAAGAATACAAAGCAGCGCGCGGACGCGGCGGTTTTGTCCGTTCGAGCTGGCAGGAAGTGAATGAGCTGATTGCGGCGTCCAACGTTTATACCGCCAAAACCTTTGGCCCTGACCGTATTATCGGTTTCTCGCCCATTCCGGCGATGTCGATGGTCTCTTACGCCTCCGGCGCGCGTTATCTGTCGCTGATTGGCGGCGTGTGTCTGAGCTTCTACGACTGGTATTGCGATTTGCCTCCGGCTTCGCCGCAGACCTGGGGCGAACAGACCGACGTGCCGGAATCGGCTGACTGGTACAACTCTTCTTATATTATTGCCTGGGGTTCCAACGTTCCGCAGACCCGTACGCCGGACGCCCACTTCTTCACCGAAGTGCGTTACAAAGGCACCAAAACGGTGGCAATAACGCCGGACTACGCTGAAATCGCCAAGATTTGCGATCAGTGGCTGGCGCCAAAACAAGGCACCGACAGCGCGCTGGCGCTGGCCATGGGCCATGTGATCCTCAAATCCTTCCATATCGACAATCCAAGCCAGTACTTCACTGATTACGTGCGCCGTTACACCGACATGCCTATGCTGGTGATGCTCGAACCGCGCGAAGACGGTTCTTATGCCGCTGGCCGAATGCTGCGTGCGTCCGATCTGGTGGACAACCTCGGGCAGGAAAATAACCCGCAGTGGAAAACCATCGCCTTTGATGAAAACACCGGCGAACTGGTTTCTCCGCTGGGTTCTATCGGTTACCGCTGGGGCGAAAAAGGCCGGTGGAATCTGGAGTCACGCGAAGGCAAGGAACATAAAGACGTCAGCCTGCAACTGAGCCTGCTGGATAATCACGACGACGTGGTCAACGTCGGTTATCCGTACTTCGGCGGGGCGGTCAGCGAACATTTCAACAGCGTGGCGCTGGATGAAATTCTGATGCACAAACTGCCGGTGAAACGCCTGCAACTGGCCGACGGCACCACCGGTCTGGTGGCGAGCGTTTACGATCTGACGCTGGCAAACTACGGCATCGAACGCGGCCTGAATGACGAAAACTGTGCGCAGAGCTTTGACGAAATCAAAGCCTACACGCCCGCCTGGGCCGAGAAAATCACCGGCGTGTCGCAGCAAAACATCGCGCGTATCGCGCACGAATTTGCCGATAACGCCAACAAAACCCACGGTCGTTCGATGATCATCGTGGGTGCCGGGATGAACCACTGGTATCACCTCGACATGAACTATCGCGGCCTGATCAACATGCTGATCTTCTGCGGCTGCGTCGGTCAGAGCGGCGGCGGCTGGGCTCACTATGTCGGCCAGGAAAAACTGCGTCCGCAAACCGGCTGGCAACCGCTGGCATTTGGCCTCGACTGGCAGCGCCCGCCACGCCAGATGAACAGCACCTCGTTCTTCTATAACCATTCCAGCCAGTGGCGCTATGAAACCGTCGCGCCGCAGGAACTGTTATCCCCGCTGGCGGATAAATCTAAATTCACCGGCAGCATGATTGATTTCAACGTGCGCGCCGAGCGGATGGGCTGGTTGCCATCTGCGCCGCAGCTCAACGTGAACCCGCTGCACATCGCGGCACAGGCGAAAGCCGCCGGGCAAACGCCGGCTGATTTCACCGTCGCTGCCCTGAAAGACGGCAGCGTGCGTTTCGCCGCTGAACAGCCGGACAACCCGCAGAACTTCCCGCGTAACCTGTTCGTCTGGCGCTCCAACCTGCTGGGTTCTTCCGGTAAAGGCCACGAGTACATGCTGAAATATCTGCTGGGCACCGAACACGGTATTCAGGGAGACGATTTGGGCATTCAGGGCGGCGTGATGCCGGAAGAAGTCGAATGGCAGGCGCAGGGCGGCGAAGGCAAACTGGATCTGGTGGTGACACTCGATTTCCGGATGTCCAGCACCTGTCTGTATTCCGACATCGTTCTGCCGACAGCCACCTGGTACGAAAAAGACGACATGAACACCTCGGATATGCATCCGTTTATTCATCCGCTGTCTGCGGCCGTTGACCCGGCGTGGGATTCCAAAAGCGACTGGGAAATCTACAAAGGTATCGCCAAAGAGTTCTCACGGGTTTGCGTCGGGCATCTGGGCGTGGAAACCGACGTGGTCACGCTGCCGATCCAGCACGATTCTGCCGCCGAACTGGCGCAGCCGCTGGGCGTGGAAGACTGGAAAAAAGGTGAATGCGACCTGATCCCGGGACGTACCGCGCCGCATCTGATGACCGTTGAACGCGATTACCCGAATACGTATGAGCGTTTCACCTCAGTCGGGCCCTTGCTGGAAAAACTCGGTAACGGCGGTAAAGGCATCAGCTGGAACACCGACAGCGAAGTTGAACTGCTGAAAAAACTGAACTACACCAAGGCCGATGGCGCAGCGAAAGGGCGGCCGTGCATCGAAACGGCCATCGACGCCGCCGAAGTGATCCTGACGCTGGCACCGGAAACCAACGGTCAGGTTGCCGTGAAAGCCTGGGCCGCGCTGAGTGCCAACACCGGCCGCGACCACACGCATCTGGCGCTGAATAAAGAAGACGAGAAAATCCGCTTCCGCGATATTCAGGCACAGCCGCGCAAAATCATCTCCAGCCCGACCTGGTCGGGCCTGGAAGACGAACACGTTTCTTACAACGCCTGTTACACCAACGTGCATGAGCTAATCCCGTGGCGCACGCTGTCAGGCCGTCAGCAGATTTATCAGGATCACGAATGGATGCGTGCTTTCGGTGAAAGCCTGCTGGTTTACCGTCCGCCCATCGACACCCGCGCAGCGCAGCCGTTGCTGAATGCGAAACCGAACGGTAACCCGGAGATGGCGCTGAACTTCCTGACGCCGCACCAGAAATGGGGCATTCACTCCACTTACAGCGACAACTTGCTGATGCTGACCTTAGGTCGCGGCGGCCCGATTGTCTGGCTGAGTGAAGACGATGCGACAAAACTGGGTATCGAAGACAACGACTGGATTGAAGCTTTCAACGCCAACGGTTCACTGAGCGCCCGTGCGGTGGTCAGCCAGCGCGTACCGGCGGGGATGACCATGATGTATCACGCGCAGGAACGTATCGTGAACATTCCGGGCTCCGAAATCAGCCAGCAGCGCGGCGGTATTCACAACTCCGTCACCCGCGTTTGCCCGAAACCGACGCACATGATCGGCGGTTATGCGCAGCTGTCTTACGGTTTCAACTATTACGGCACCGTGGGTTCTAACCGCGATGAGTTTGTGATTGTCCGCAAGATGAACCGTATCGACTGGTTAGACGACGAAGGCAACGACTACGTGCAGGCCGCAGTCCTCCCTAAAAAAGCACAGGAGAAAGCCAAATGAAAATTCGTTCACAAGTCGGCATGGTGCTGAATCTCGACAAATGCATTGGCTGCCACACCTGTTCCGTGACCTGTAAAAACGTCTGGACCAGCCGCGAAGGGATGGAATACGCGTGGTTCAATAACGTCGAAACCAAACCGGGCCTGGGTTATCCGCACGACTGGGAAAATCAGGAAAAATGGAAGGGCGGCTGGATCCGTAAAATCAACGGCCAGTTGCAGCCGCGCATGGGCAACAAAGCCAACCTGCTGCATAAAATTTTCGCCAACCCGCACATGCCGGAAATTGACGATTACTACGAACCGTTTGATTTCGATTATCAGCATCTGCACACCGCGAAAGACGGTAAACATCAGCCGGTGGCGCGTCCGCGTTCCCTGCTGACCGGCAAACGCATGAAGAAAATAACCGGCGGCCCGAACTGGGAAGACGATTTAGGCACCGAGTTCAGCAAGCGTTCTGCCGATCAGAACTTTGCCAACATGCAGAAAGAAATGTACGGCGAATTCGAAAACACCTTCATGGCCTATCTGCCACGTTTGTGCGAACACTGCCTGAATCCGGCCTGCGTGGCGACCTGCCCGAGCGGCGCGATTTATAAACGCGGCGAAGACGGCATCGTGCTGATCGACCAGGACAAATGTCGCGGCTGGCGTATGTGCCTGACCGGCTGCCCGTACAAAAAAATCTACTTCAACTGGAAAAGCGGTAAGTCAGAAAAATGTATCTTCTGCTATCCGCGTATCGAAGCCGGTCAGCCGACCGTCTGCTCCGAAACCTGCGTGGGCCGTATCCGCTACCTCGGCGTGGTGTTGTATGACGCCGACCGTATTGCAGAAGCCGCCTCGGTTGAGAACGAGAAAGACCTGTACGAAAGCCAGATGAGCATCTTCCTGGATCCGAACGACCCGGAAGTGATTGCGCAGGCTGAGATCGACGGCATTCCGCTGTCGGTGATGGACGCCGCACGTCAGTCACCGGTTTACAAAATGGCGATTGAGTGGAAGCTGGCGCTGCCTCTGCACCCGGAATATCGCACCTTGCCGATGGTCTGGTATGTGCCACCACTGTCACCGATTCAGTCCGCCGCCGACGCGGGCGCATTACCGCACAGCGGTGTGCTGCCGGATGTCGAAAGCCTGCGGATTCCGGTGCAATATCTGGCCAACCTGCTGACCGCAGGTGACCCGGAGCCGGTGCTGCGTGCCCTGAAACGTATGCTGGCGATGCGCCATTTCAAACGTGCAGAAAGCGTGGACGGCGTGGTGGATACATCCGCGCTGGAGCAGGTCGGGCTGACGGCTGCACAGGCGGAAGAAATGTACCGCTATCTGGCGATTGCTAACTACGAAGACCGTTTCGTGGTGCCATCGAGCCACCGTGAACAGGCGCGCGAAGCGTTCCCGGAAGCGAAAGGCTGTGGTTTCAGCTTTGGCGACGGTTGCCACGGCAGCGATACCAAATTCAACCTGTTTAACAGCAAACGCATCGATGCTATCGACATTGGCGCGAAAACCGAAAGGAAAGGCTAATGAACAGTTTACGACTGATTGGTTTATTGCTGGATTATCCGTCAGAAGATCTCTGGCTGCACAAGATGGAACTGCTTGAAGCCGTGACCACGTCGCCGGAACTTAACCCTGAGCAGCGCCTGGATCTGGCGCTGTACATCACGGATTTCTGCCAGAAAGATTTACTCGACGCGCAGTCGGCCTACACCGGTTTGTTTGACCGTGGCCGCGCGACATCCCTGCTGCTGTTTGAACACGTTCACGGCGAATCCCGCGATCGCGGACAGGCCATGGTGGATCTGATGGAGCAGTACCGCGAAGCCGGTCTGGAAATCGACAGCCGCGAGCTGCCGGATTACCTGCCGCTTTATCTGGAATATCTGACCACGCGTGATGAACAGGAAGCGCGCGGCGGCCTGCGTGATATCGCCCCGATTCTGGCACTGCTGAGCGCCCGTTTGCAGGAACGCGACAGCCATTACGCGGAACTGTTTGATCTGCTGCTGGCGATTTCGGGCAGCGACATCGTCACGGAAAGCGTGCGCGAAGGCATTAAACAGGAAGCGCGCGACGATACGCCTGCTGCACTGGACGCCGTCTGGGAAGAAGAGCAAATCAAATTCCTCGGCGAGCAAAGCTGTGCGAGCGGTGAAGAAGCTGCGCGCCAGAAACACTTCGCCGGTGCGGTTGCGCCACAGTATCTGAACCTTGATGACACGAATGCGGGGGAACCACGCAAATGACTGACTTCCTCAACAACTTTTTCTTCAACATTTACCCGTACCTGTGCGGCACGGTCTTTCTCGCCGGCAGCTGGCTGCGCTATGACTACGGTCAGTACAGCTGGCGCGCGGGCTCAAGCCAGATCCTCGAGAAAAAGATCTTGCGTATTGCCTCGCCGCTGTTCCATGTCGGCATCCTCGGCATTATCGCCGGTCACGCCTTCGGGATGCTGACACCGCACTGGATGTACGAATCCTTCCTGCCGGTGCCGGTGAAACAGCAGATGGCAATGTTTGCCGGTGGCGCGTGTGGTGTGATGACGTTAATCGGTGGCGGCATGTTGCTCTGGCGTCGTCTGAGCAATGAGCGCGTGCGGGCCACGTCAAGCGTTGGCGACATCATGATCATCGCACTGCTGGTGATCCAGTGCGCGCTGGGCCTTGGCACCATTCCGTTCTCCGCCCAACATATGGACGGCAGCGAAATGATGAAACTGGTCGGCTGGGCGCAGTCGGTGGTGACTTTCCACGGTGGTGCGGCAGCGCATCTGGACGGCGTGGCGTTTATTTTCCGTGTGCATCTGGTGCTCGGGATGACGTTATTCCTGCTGTTTCCGTTCTGCCGTCTGGTGCATATCTGGAGCGCGCCGGTGGAATATCTCACCCGACGCTACCAGCTGGTGCGCAACCGTCGCTGAAAATTGGCAGAAGTTGTGAACAGTCTGTTTTGACATAAAAATCAGGGGCGCTATTATGCGCCCTTATCATTATTTTATTGCTCAAGGACGTACTGATGGCCACTCCAAGACAACCTATGACTGTTGCCCGTCGTTTATTACGCAACAGCCTGATTTTACTGGTGATCGGCATTGTCGCCGCGCTTCACGGCCTGATTGTTGGCAGCCCGGAAACCCCGCCGGGTGAAATGGCACCCCAGCTGATGCTCGGTATCTGGTTTATTTTTATGGGTGCGGTAATGGCGCTGATCAGCTGGCTGGTCATCCGTAATAAAAAGAAGAAAGGCCAGATCTGATCGTCTGGCAATCCTCGTGAAAAGCGCTCAACGGAGCGCTTTTTTTATGCGCCGGGCACCCAAAACCTGCGTTACGTCAACATCACCCGCTCAGTTTTCACGCAGTTTATTCTGGTGACTCAGGTAAGCTAATAAAAATCCTATTTCAATTTGGCCAGGAAAAATAACATGACCAGAACGGTATACCTCAATGGGGAGTTTGTTGCCGAGCAGGATGCGAAGGTGTCGGTGTTTGACCGCGGTTTTTTATTCGCGGATGCGGTGTATGAGGTGAGTGCCGTTCTGAATGGCCGGTTACTGGATAACGCCGCCCATCTGGCCCGGCTGGCGCGTTCGTGTCAGTCGCTGGATCTGCGGTTGCCTTGCGCGTTAGGGGATATTGAGAACCTGCAAAACCGGCTCATCGCCGGGAATAATCTGCGCGAAGGGGCGGTTTATCTGCAAATCAGCCGGGGCAACAGCGGTGACCGTGACTTTGATTTTCCCGGTGAAAGTGTCACCCCGACTTTCCTGATGTTCACGCAGGCTCGCCCGCTGATTGATCATCCGAAATCGAAAACCGGCATCCGCATGGTTTCCCTGGATGACATCCGCTGGCAGCGTCGCGACATCAAAACCGTCGGTCTGTTAGCGCCGTGTCTTGCCAAAGAGTATGCGCATAAACACGATGCAGACGACGCGTTGCTGGTCGAAAACGGCCTGATCACCGAAGCCAGTTCCAGCAATGCCTGGATCGTGGATGCCGACGGCACGCTGATCACCCGTCCGCTGAGTACGCACATTCTGCACGGGATCACGCGTCAGGCGCTGCTCGAACTGGCGAAACAAAACGATCTCCGTGTCGAAGAACGTCCGTTCACGCTGGAAGAGGCGCAGAATGCGCGGGAGATTTTCATCAGTTCCGCCACAACGTTTATCTGGCCAGTGGTGAGCCTGAACGGGAAGGTGATCGGGGATGGGAAGCCTGGGGAGGTGACCCGGAAATTGCGGGAGATATATGTTCGGATGGCGGTTGAGGCAACCGGGGGAGTTGGGAGTTAAATTCAACTTCAACTTCAACTTCAACTTCAACTTCAACTTCAAGGTCGTGGGCGTCGGCCCACACCGACCAAAGACCCGGTAACGCGCGGGTCTCTGGACTCTGCGCTTTTTTAACTGCGCGCTGTCGCTGGGTCGACGGACGTGTTCTGTTACTCCAGCATGTGGCGCAAATCCAGGCACTTCGTGCTGCCTTCACTCGGTCTTCGAGCCATAGGTCTCGAAGCCGCTCCGTTCAGCTGGATTTTGAGCGCGCCAGCCCACTTATCTAAAAAGATTAAAACTCGTCTGCTTTTGAATCTAGATAAGCCTCCAGCCGCTTTCAAAAAGCATGCTGAATTACATAGCCAGTGGCCGCTTTCAGAAAGCTTGCTGAATGAGTGTTTCGAGACCGAAAGGCTCGAAGACCGAAATGAAGGTACCGCGCAGCGGCAAGTTTTCGCGGCACTAGCTGTGGCTTCTGAAACATAGCCAGCGAGCGGCAGCGCGCAGTAAAAAAGACGTGGAGAGCCCAGAGAGGGCCCGTCCTGGCCCTCTCTGGTCGGTTTCGGCGCGAAAAGCCATGTGGTCACCGCTCGTGAGAAACCGAAATTTTCTCGATTCCGATTAAAGCCCCCACGGCGAGTGAGAAACCGAAATTTACTCGATCCCTTTAATATCTTAAAGCCCGTTTGGTCGGCGATCCCATGAACATCACTCTTCCCCCAACGACAGTTGATTCCTCTTCATTCCCTCGATCCCGATCAGCATCTGATACAACGGCGCAATGCGCTGAAAATCACGACTTAGGATCCCCACCAGTTCACTAGTCATCACCGGTTCCATATCCATGTGAGAACTCATCAGCGCGAAGGATTTTTTGTTGTACCAGGCCGCGAGCGCCGGATCCTGATCTTTAACCAGCGGGCGTTTATAACTGTCGCCCTCAATGGTGAAATTCGGCTCAATGCATTTCGCCATTTTCAGAAACTCAGCGGGCTTTTTCAGCAGCTGCTGGCGGAAGAGATCCATCGTGGTTTTTGACGCGCTGTAATATCCCAGCCCATAACGCCACCAGTCCTGCCCGAATTCAAAAAAGTACACCGGCGCATCGGTCCAGTTTTTACGGGAACGTTTGAAGGTCAGCCACAGATTGCAGCGGTAGATCGACTTATCGTGAGAAAAACGCGTATCGCGGTGCATTCTGGAAATGGTTTTGCCAATCACCGGACGGGTTTCGAACAAATCGTCGATGACCACCATGTCCTGGCTCAGGTCTGCGACCAGCTTACGCATCGGCTCAAGAAGATGTTCCTGATAAATATCACGATTCTCATCGAACCACTCTTTATTATTGTTCTGACGCAGCGCCTGCAGGAAGTTCAGGCCTGATTGCGTGAAACCGGTAAATTCTCCCATTGTGACCTCTTTATCCTTTGCCAAAAACCAATGAACTGTGTATTTGAACAGTATCGCCGAAGGCCCGGAAGAGATCAAAGGTCAATTCAGTAATCTGTTATTTATCTCATTGATAAATTTTTTCTCAGAGGTGATTGAAAATGATTAACCCTCCGGTTGCGCTGATTCTTTCTTATGGCTAATTTTCAAAGCACGGCAGTGTAATAAAATCCATATCAATGAAAGTGTCCGCAGGAGACATCTGTTGAAATTAAAAATAAGGTCTGTAATAGCGGTGTGTTTCGCTGTCATGATGATTTCCGCATGTACTTCACATAAGTATGACCCGACTCTGGATAATCAGATTACCGCATTCCAGTTAAAGGCCGACCAGCAATTTGTTAGCTGGACTGCGCAGGCGATGGCGGACAATTCGCTTGCGGCTAAACCGGTTGTTGCCTGTCAGGCCGCGCCCGTTATGACGGGGCAACCGCTTTCGCTGATTTCGCCACCTTCTGAATCTGACAGCGCATTCTTTAATTCCGTTGAGACGGATTTATCAATGATTGAGCTACGAACCAGAATCTTGAATAATAATCCCGCCATCGGCCAGCAGATGTCTGGGCTGAGAAATATTTTTTATCAGATTAAATATAAAAGGCAGCACTGTTCGCAATACGACTCGCCAGCCTATATCAATATTCAGAGAAAACAAATTTCCGCTATTTTACAGGCAATGCTGATATACCAGTTGGTCTTAAAAAATGGCGCTACTACAACGCAAAATTAATCGGGGTGATAAAAATGAGTGATATCTTTCAATTAAGAGACAGCGCAATTAATGCGGCAAAAAACTCACTGGGTACTAACTGGAATACCGTTGTAAACGGCGCGGTGCCGCAAATTGAAGCGCTGCTTCAGCTTGCCTGGGAGATTGAAAAGGGGAAAAGCAACTTTCGGTCGGGTGAGTATGAGTCTTTACTGGCGTCACAAAAATCTACTTTCGTGGCGGTGCTGACTACTTACGAAGCCATCACGGAAGAGATGGCCTGGCAGGCACTGAATGCAGCATTCGGCGTCATTTTAAGCGGGGTACACAAACTTATATAAGGCCGGATGGCATGGAGGACACCGCTCATCATTTACCGAAGCCAATGATTCTGAAGAACAAAGTAGTAACTGAACCAAAAACCTCTTTATCGATAACCGTTTTCATTTAGACTGACGGACTTGCCCATTTTGGGCCGTCTCAATGAGGATGCATGATGCTCCGCCGTTTTTTCGCTTATTACGCGCCTTATAAAAAACTGTTCTTGCTCGACTTCGGATGCGCAATCCTCGCCGGATTGCTGGAACTGGGTTTTCCGATGGCGATCAAAACCTTCATCGATAAACTTCTCCCTGCCCACGACTGGGTGCTGATCATCGGCGCGACGGTCGGATTGCTGCTGATCTACCTGTTTAACACTGCGCTGATGGCGATTGTGAACTACTGGGGGCACGCGCTGGGCGTCGGCATTGAAACCGACATGCGGCGTCAGGCTTTCAGCCATTTACAGAAACTCTCTTTCCGTTATTACGACAACACCAAAACCGGCCACATCATTACGCATGTGACCAAGGATCTGGAAGAAGTCGGAGAAGTCGCGCACCACGGGCCGGAAGACGTGTTTATCGCCGTAATGACCTTTATCGGTGCCTTTATTCTGATGGCGACAGTGCATAGGCAACTGGCGCTGATGACCATCATTATTGTGCCGGCGATGACCTGGATGGTGAGCCGTTACGGGGCGCAAATGACGGAAACCTGGCGGCGGCTGTTCGGGCAGGTGGGGAATTTCAACGCACGTATAGAAGAAAGCATCGGCGGTATTCGCGTAGTGAAAGCGTTCGCCAACGAAGAACATGAGCAGAAACTCTTTGCGTATGACAACAATAAATACCGCACCACCAAACTGAAAGCCTATCAGATCATGACCGCCAGCCTGACGCTGAGCTATCTGAGTACGCGTCTGGTGCAACTGATCGTGATGGTGGCGGGCACCTGGTATGTGATTAATGACCAACTGACCTACGGTGGTTTTGTCGGTTTCCTGCTGCTGGTGGAAGTGTTCTTCCGGCCGGTTGCGAAAATCAGCTCTGTTTTAGAAAGTTATCCGAAAGGCATCGCCGGTTTTAAACGCTTTACACAGCTTATTGATACGGCACCGGATATCGTGGATCGTCCGGGCGCAAAGGTTGTCAGTCATCTGCGTGGCGACATTCTTTACGACAATGTGGTGTTTGGTTATACCCCGGCCAGCAAAATCCTGAACGGGATCACGCTGTCGATTAATGCCGGTGAAACGCTGGCGTTTGTCGGGCCGTCCGGTGCGGGGAAAACCACGCTGTGCTCACTGCTGCCACGTTTCTATGAGATTGACAGCGGTAGTATCTCCATCGATGGTATTGATATCCGTGATATGACGCAAACCTCGCTACGCCACAACATCGGTATTGTGCAGCAGGATGTCTTCCTGTTTGGCGGCACCATCCGCGAAAACATTGCCTACGGCAAGCTCGATGCCAGCGAAGACGAAATCCGTCTGGCCGCCAGCCGCGCGCGTCTTGATGATGTGATTGATGCGCTGCCGCTGGGGATGGACACGGTTATTGGTGAGCGGGGCGTTAAACTCTCCGGCGGGCAGAAACAGCGGCTTTCCATTGCCCGTATTTTCCTCAAGAATCCGCCGATCCTGATCCTCGATGAAGCCACTTCTGCGCTCGACACCGCCACCGAACAGGCGATTCAGCAATCGCTGGCCGAGCTTTCCGAAGGGCGAACCACGCTGGTGATTGCTCACCGTCTTGCAACGATTCAGAATGCCGACCGCATTATCGTGGTCGATAAAGAAGGCATCGTTGAGCAGGGGACGCATGATTCTCTGCTGGCCCTTCAGGGCCGCTACGCACAACTTCACGCGGCACAGTTTCGTTAATTTTTGTTGCCCTCCTCACTCGTGAGGAGGGTTCTGATGATTCATCAATCCCCTCTGCTGTAAAACCTGCAAATGCGTTCTGACCGGATACCCTTTTTCTTCTTCCCTGAAGTGCTTGCACACATCCCAAAGCCCGTTTTGAATAAATAAAAGCCACTTCTGAAATGTGTGAATATCATTTTTCGTTCAATTTAATCACGTGGGAAATTATTTTTAGAATAAATTTGTCTTTATTTTGCTCAGGCTTTTTATTAAAAATCCGAATGCGGACAAAATTGCGTAGTACAAAAATCTTATGGTGGCATTTTCTATTTATTTGCTAATGAAATTACCACTATAATAATTACCCTGCTATGCACTATTTAAAGGCAAACCCTTTTTTCCTAATGTGAATTCATTAACGATTGTTAACAGATAAAAACCTTTTGAGAAAGGTGATCTCGCTAGCAACTACTTTACAAAAGTAAACTCATTTTGCACCAAAATAACGCACAGCACCAAAATGGTGCAAAACGTTATGCGAAAACCGCATATAATCAGGGGGTTAGAGACTTATGATTGAAACATATTTTTACAACTCTTTACTCAAAAAAGACTTATCGAGGCGAACTTTTCCATTTTAACTTTTCGTGCTCAGTGTTAAGGTTCAAATCGCTTTACAGACAGACGCATTTAAAAACATATACAAATACTCACAGCCCGATATTCCCGATATTTAAAAGAAAGCGGGCATGAGAAATCCTTTATAAAAATCAAGGAAACTTAAATAATGATGAAGCGCAGTGTATTGGCCTTAGCGGTCTCTTTAATTGCAGTGGGTTCTACCGCAAATGCAGCCGAAATTTATAACAAAGATGGTAATAAACTGGACCTTTACGGTCGCGTAACCGCTAAGCATTATTTTTCTGATGACACCGGTTCAGACGGCGACAAAACTTATGCGCGTCTGGGCTTTAAGGGTGAAACTCAAATTAACGACACATTGACCGGTTATGGTCAGTGGGAATACAACATTCAGGCTAACCACGCTGAATCTCAGGGCGATTTGGGCAACAAAACCCGTCTGGGCTTTGCAGGTCTGAAAATCAAAGACTTCGGTTCAATCGACTACGGCCGTAACTACGGTGTGGTTTACGACGCACTGGGCTTCACCGATATGCTGCCTGAGTTCGGTGGTGATACCGCTAACTCCGACAACTTCATGGTTGGCCGTTCAAATGCCCTGGCAACTTACCGTAACCAGGACTTCTTCGGTCTGGTCACCGGTCTGAACGTTGCTTTGCAATACCAGGCTAAGAACGAAAATGACGGTCGTACTGCGACTAAAGCGAATGGCGACGGTTACGGTGCGTCAATCGATTATGAAGATATCGCAGGTTCCGGTATCGGTGCAGTGATCGCGGGTTCTTCTTCTGACCGCACCAATGCACAAACCACCGGGACTTACGGCAAAGGCGACAAAGCTTCTGCATGGGCAACCGGCCTGAAATATGACGCACACCAGATTTACCTGGCAGCCATGTACAACGAAACCCGCAACGAAGCGCCAATCACTGTTGGCAGCACCAGCGGTTTCGCGAACAAAACTCAGGGTTATGAGTTGGTTGCACAGTACCAGTTCGAAAACGGTCTGCGTCCTTCAGTCGGTTATGTTCAGTCTAAAGCGAAAGACGTTGAAGGCGTGGGCGATGAGGATCTGGTCAAATACGTGGAAATCGGTGCGACTTACTACTTCAACAAAAACATGTACACCTATGTTGACTACGAGATCAACCTGATCGATGACAACAACAAACTGGGCGTGAGCTCTGATGACGTTGTAGCCGTTGCACTGACTTACCGCTTCTAAGTTAGTGAACAAAATTATTACCCCATTCTGTGTCTGAAAAAGGTAATCGCAAAGGCAGAGTTCATTGGTTCTGCCTTTTTTTATTGCTGCTTTCTCATGAATTCTCCCGCCTTACGTCGTTTCTCTCCATTTCAAATAATCCCCACTAATTCAACAGACTAAACCCTATAGCCTGAGGTTATACCCCAGCGCCAAACAAGTATTCGCCGGGGGATGTCTCCCGTGGAATAGTGACCTCCGGTCTGACATAAAACACATTCTAAAATTCATTTCCGGAGAAACTGACATGCAGCAAATACCGAAGCCGTACCTGCTATTCCTGGGTGATGTCATGGATCCGCTGGCGGCGAAAACCGCGCGCGGGATACACGTCTGGCGGCCTGAAGCCTGCGTCGGGCAAATCCGTCTGGCCACCGATTCTGTGTCTCTGGGGTTGCCGGATCTGGATATCGACACAGCGATTGCGCAGGGTGCAAAAACCATGGTGCTGGGTACGGCGAATTCGGGCGGCAAATTACCCCGTCACTGGCTTGATTCGATCAAAACGGCGATCCGCGCAGGGCTGAACGTGGCGAACGGTTTGCATCAGGGATTGAACGATATTCCTGAACTTGTGGAACTGGCGGCTGAACACAATGTACAACTTTTTGATGTGCGCCATATGCAGCCGGAGCTGGACACCGGCACCGGAATCAAACGCAGCGGTAAACGTATTCTGACGGTCGGTACCGACTGTTCCGTCGGCAAAATGTACACCTCGCTGGCGCTGGAATCCGCGATGCGTGAACTGGATTTAAATGCAGATTTTCGCGCCACCGGCCAGACGGGTGTGCTGGTGGCCGGTGCGGGTATTGCGATTGATGCCGTGATTGCTGACTTTATTTCCGGCGCGGTAGAAGCGCTGTCACCGGCCAACGACGATGACCACTGGGACATCATCGAAGGGCAGGGTTCGCTGTACCATCCGTCATTTGCAGGCGTCAGCATGGGCCTGATCCACGGCGCGCAGGCGCATTTACTGGTGATGTGTCATGAACTTGGCCGTCCGCATATGCGCCATCTGCAGCATCAGTTTATGCCGACGCTGCGTCAGTGCCTCGACACCAATCTGGCCGCTGCCAGCCTCACCAGCCCGGACGTCAGAATCGCCGGTTTCTCGCTGAACACTTCCGCCGTGAGTGAAGAAGAAGCCAAAATCGCGCTGGCCGAAATCAGTGAAGAATTCGGCGTTCCGGCAACCGATCCGGTGCGTTTCGGCATCAAAAATATCGCGCAATGGATCAGGGACAACGGCTGATGATTCAGATGACTTTCTTGTCAGCCGAGCTGCCGCTGGCCAAGCCCTTTGTGATCTCACGCGGAACACGCACCGCTGTCACGGTGGTGCGTGTAACCCTGACGGACGGTGAATTTACCGCCACCGGCGAATGTACGCCCACCGCGCATTATCAGGAATCGCCGCAAAGTGTTTGCGAACAGCTTGAATGGATCCGGCCACAGGTCGAAGAGGGGCTGAGTCGTGAAGCGTTGCAGAACGTGTTGCCGGCTGGCTCTGCGCGCAATGCCCTGGACTGTGCAATGTGGCGTTTGGATGCGGCAAAACAGGGCAAAACCTTGTGGCAACTGCTTGATATGCCGAAACCTGTTTCGGTGAT
Source organism: Rahnella sp. PCH160 (assembly GCF_047784855.1). Taxonomy (NCBI): domain Bacteria; kingdom Pseudomonadati; phylum Pseudomonadota; class Gammaproteobacteria; order Enterobacterales; family Yersiniaceae; genus Rahnella; species Rahnella sp. PCH160. The sequence continues at coordinate 3,668,793 of NZ_JBLOGT010000001.1, read as the reverse complement.
TACGGCGGAAACCCTGAGCCTGGATTCTCTGGAAAACATGGCAAAAGCGGCCGGAATTGCCGTGGCCGGTGGCGCGCAGTTGCTGAAAATCAAACTCGATCGCGAGCAGATTATTGAGAAAGTCGCCGCTATCCGCGCGGCGGCACCGCTGGCGACGCTGGTCGTGGATGCCAACGAAGCCTGGCAGGGTTTAGATCTCGGCAGCCTGTTTCAGGCGCTGCACGAATTTAACGTGGCGATGATTGAACAACCCCTTCCGGCAGGCCATGACAACGATCTGGTGCGGTGTTTGCATCCCATTCCTGTCTGCGCCGACGAAAGCTGTCACGCACGTTCGGATATCGCCGGTCTGCGCGACCGCTACGAGATGATTAACATCAAGCTCGATAAATGCGGCGGACTGACTGAAGCGCTGGCGATGACCGAAGAGGCCCGCCGGCTGGGGCTGCGGATCATGGTGGGTTGTATGCTCGGTTCGTCGATTGCGATGGAAGCCGCGCTGCCGGTGGCGGTTCAGGCCGAACGTGTCGATCTGGATGGCCCGATCTGGCTGGCGCAGGACGCTGAACCGGCGTTGCGTTACGAAAATGGCGAAGTCTGGCTTTGATTTTTTAACTGCTATCTATAAAGGAGACGTTTTTTTGATGAATGAACAGCCATCGCCAATCTTGCAGATTAACGATTTGTCGGTCACGTTTTCCGGCCGTCAGGGCAAAACTCAGGCGCTGAAGGGCGTTTCCTTTTCTATTAATAAAGGTGAAGTGGTGGCGGTGGTCGGCGAAAGCGGCTCCGGTAAATCTGTCACGTCGCTGAGCGTCATGGGCCTGCTGCCGGATTCCGCACACATCGACGGCGGTACGATCAATTTTTTCGGACGCGACGGCACGCGTCACGTTCTCAATTCCCTTCCGGCAGAATCGCGGCGCAAACTGCGTGGCCGCGAAATGTCGATGATTTTCCAGGAACCGATGACGTCGCTTAACCCGGTGCTGCGGGTGGGCGATCAGCTCACCGAAGGGTTGCGCGATCACGGGATGGCGACCAAAACCACCGCGCTCAATATTGCCCGCGACCTGCTCAGACAGGTACGTATCCCCGACGTTGAACGCATTCTCAGATGTTATCCCACGAACTTTCCGGCGGTATGCGTCAGCGCGTAATGATTGCGCAGGCGCTGGCTTGTGACCCGGCATTACTGATTGCCGACGAGCCAACTACCGCGCTGGATGTCACCGTGCAGGCGCGCATTCTGCAGATCCTGCGCGACCTGCAAAAGGGCACGGAGATGTCCGTGCTCTTTATTACGCACGATATGGGCGTGGTTGCCGAAATAGCCGACCGCGTGGTGGTGATGTATCAGGGCAACGTGGTGGAACAGGGCAGCGTGACCGAAATTTTTGCCCACGCGCAACATCCGTATACCCGCGCACTGCTGGCCGCCGTGCCGAAACTGGGCGACATGCAGGGGCTGAAATGGCCGCGCCGTTTTCCGCTGCTCAGCGCGGCTAAAAATGGCGAAAATAAGCAATCGATTGCAGGTGATGAACCTCACATTTCAGCCGCAGACGGCGATCAGAAGACCGCGAATTACGACGCGCAGCCGCTGCTCGACGTGCGCGGGCTGCGGGTCTGCTACCCGATCCGTTCCGGCGTGCTGTCACGGGTGACCAAAGAAGTGCACGCCGTTGAGCAAATTGATTTTTCAATATGGCCTGGCGAAACGCTGGCACTGGTCGGGGAGAGTGGTTGCGGGAAATCCACCACCGGGCGGGCGATTTTGCGTCTGGTTGGCAGTGAATCTGAAAGCATTCATCTGGAAGGTAAAGAAATTACGCTGATGCGCGACACGCCATTTCAGGCGGTGCGCCGTCAGATCCAGATGGTGTTTCAGGATCCGTATGCGTCGCTGAACCCGCGTCTGACCGTCGGGTTTTCTATCGCCGAACCTTTATTACTGCACGGCCTGAAAAAGTCGCTGGCAGATGCCACGCCGGTGGTGAATCAGTTGCTGAAAAGCGTCGGGCTGGATCCCTCTTTTGCGCGCCGCTATCCCCATGAATTCTCCGGCGGCCAGCGTCAGCGCATCGCGATTGCGCGCGCCATGGCGTTACAGCCGCAGGTGATTATTGCCGACGAAGCGGTATCCGCGCTGGATGTCTCGATTCAGGCGCAGGTGGTCAATCTGATGATGGACTTACAGCGCGATACCGGTGTGGCGTGGCTGTTTATCTCGCACGATATGGCGGTGGTGGAACGGATCGCTAACCGTGTGGCGGTGATGTACAGCGGGCAGATTGTGGAAATTGGCCCGCGCGATGCCGTGTTTAGCAATCCTCAACATACTTATACCCGGCGTCTGCTCAGTTCGGTGCCGGTGGCGGATCCAACGCAGCGGGCATTACGAAATTTTGATGATGTGGAAGTCAAATCGCCGGTGCATCCGGCAGGTGTACAGATAGAAAAACTCAAATATTCCCGGGTCAGCGAACACCACTGGGTCGCTCAGGGATAAATCATATTTCTTTTTTTGGGACACACAGGAGAAGACCATGCACTCGACGTTTCTACGTAAAAGCCTGCTGGCAGCAGGGCTGGCGCTATGTTTTGCCGCTTCAGCACAGGCGAAAGATCTGCGCATTTCTATGTATGCCGACGTGACCGGTTTTGATCCGCACGACACCACGGACACCCTGAGCTATTCCATTCAGAGCGGCATTTTTGAACGCCTGTTCCAGTTCGACAGCAAAATGGCCGTGGTGCCGGTGCTGGCAACGGATTACACCAGCAACAGCGACGCCACTGAATTCACCCTCAACCTGCGGCACGACGTGACCTTCCAGGACGGCACGCCGTTTAATGCGGATGCAGTAAAAGCTAACCTCGACCGTCTCGCAAATCCGGCTAATCATCTGAAACGTAACTCACTGTTCAGCATGATCAAATCGGTAGACGTGGTCAGCCCGTATCAGGTCAAAATCACGCTCAACAAACCGTTTGGCGCGATGATCAACACGCTGGCGCACCCGTCAGCGGTGATGCACAGCCCGGCATCACTGAAACAGTATCCGAATGAACAGGATCTGAGCGTGCATCCGGTCGGAACCGGTCCGTTTAAATTCGTCGAATGGCAGCAGGGCAAAGACGTCAAACTGGTGAAATTCGACAACTACTGGCAGAAAGGCTGGCCGAAAGTCGATTCTGTCACCCTGTATCCAACGCCGGAAGATTCCACGCAGGTGGCAAAACTCAAATCCGGCGGCGTGGATGCGGTGTATCCGTTGCCGTCTGATCTGGTGGAAACGGTGAAAAGCGATCCGAAACTCGATATTGCTCAGAACCCCAGCATTTACCTGTATTACATCGCCTTCAACACGCAGAAAAAAGAGTTCTCCGACGTGCGCGTTCGTCAGGCGATCAACTATGCCATTGACCGCAATTTATGGCTGAAAGTCGGCTTCGCCGGTTTAGGTTCGCCGTCCACGTCACCATTGCCGAAAAACGTGCAGTTCTACCAGAAGCAAACCACGACGGATTACAGCTACAACATCGCCAAAGCGAAAGAGCTGATGAAAGAAGCCGGTTACGAGAAGGGCTTCGACGTGGAAATGTGGAGTTCCAACAAAACCGATCGTATCCGCAGCGCGCAGTTCCTGAAGCAGCAACTCTCGCTGATTGGCGTGCGGGTGAAACTGGTGCCAATGGACGCCGGAACCCTGACTCAGCGCCTGTGGAGCACGCCGAAACCGGCGGATGCCAAAGTCGAAATGTACTATGGCGCATGGTCAGCTTCCACGGGTGATGCAGACTGGGCGCTGCGTCCGCTGTTCGCTACCGAATCCTGGATCCCGTCGGCGTACAACGTGTCGTATTACAGCAACAAACAGGTTGATGCGGCGATCACCGCCGGGCTGCAAACCGCCGACGTTGAAAAACGTAAAGCGGCGTATGCCGATGTGCAGAAAGTCCTGTGGGCGGATGCGCCAATGGCCTATCTGGGCGTCCCGGACAATCTGGTCGGTAAGAGTAAAGCGTTGTCCGGCGTCTACATGCTGGCCGACGGCTCCCTGATTTTCAATCAGGCACAGTTTAAGTAATTGATTGCCAGAACGTGTATGCGGTTTACTCCCTCCCCTGCGAAGGGGAGGGTTGGGGTGGGGTATTAAGGTTAAAAACCCTTGTTAAAGTGTGCTTTGGCAAGGGGCATGTCTGCTAAACCCCCTCCCAACCTCCCCCTTCGCAGGGGGAGGAGCAAAGGCCAGACCTTCGGTCAGCTCTCTCTTCTGCGCCGGGGATGAGTAAACCGTCATCAATATGCAGGCTCAGGGAAACACATTTATGCTGACCTATTTAATCCGCCGGCTACTGGAGATGATCCCGGTTTTACTGGTGGTGTCCTTACTGGTATTTGGATTTATCAAGCTGCTGCCGGGTGACCCTGCGCGTATTTACGCCGGTCAGGATGCGCCGATTGAGGCGGTTGAGTCAGCGCGGCAACTGCTTGGCCTGAATGATCCGCTCCCGGCGCAGTACTGGCACTGGCTCGACGGCATGGTGCATGGCGATTTGGGGACGACGTACCGCACGCGTCAGCCGGTCTTAAGCGTAATTGAAAGCGGCTTTATGCCCACCATGCTGCTGGCGCTGGCCGGTTTTGCCTGGTCGGTGGTGTTAGGGCTGGTAATTGGCGTGGTTTCTGCGCTTAAACGCGGAAAATGGCAGGACTGGACATTAATGAGTATGGCGGTCGGCGGGATCTCTATGCCGCCGTTCTGGCTTGGGTTGCTGCTGATCCAGTTTGTCGCGATGCCGTTTGGGCTATTTGCCGTCAGCGGATTTAATCAGCCGACCGACATCATCTTACCGGCGATTACGCTCGGTTCCTCGGTGGCGGCGGTGATGGCGCGTTTCACCCGCTCGGCATTTCTCGACGTGGCGCAGGAAGATTATGTGCGTACCGCCAACGCCAAAGGATTGCGCGCGCGGCTGGTGACCTGGAAACACATCATGCGCAATGCGCTGATCCCGATAATTACCATGCTGGGGTTGCAGTTTGGTTTCCTGCTGGGCGGTTCGATCATCGTCGAAAGCGTCTTTAGCTGGCCGGGGCTGGGCTGGTTACTCATCGAATCCATCAAAACGCAGGATCAGCCGGTGATTCAGGCGCTGGTCATGCTGTTTGTGTTTGAATTTATTCTGATTAATCTGCTGGTTGACGTGCTTTACGCCGTGGTCAATCCCGCTATTCGTCTGCGTTAGGAGCTGCATATGACCGATCGTGTCTCAGGGCCCGGAGAAAACCAACCGGTAGTGGTTGCCCCGCACAGTGATGATATCCGCTCGCCGTGGTATGACTTTTTCGAGACGTTTATCCGTCATCCGATGGCGCTGGTGTCCGGCGGATTTATTTTGCTGCTGATTCTGGTCGCAATCTTTGCGCCGTGGCTGGCACCTTTCGATCCGATGACGCCGGACTGGATGGCGCTGGGCGTCGGCCCGACGCCGGAACACTGGTTTGGCACCGATGATCTGGGCCGCGACGTGCTCAGCCGCATTATTTATGGCGCGCGGATTTCGCTCTACGTGGGCATTTTTTCGGTCACGCTGGGCATGATTGCCGGTGTTTTGCTCGGATTACTGGCGGGCTATTATGGCCGCTGGGCCGACATGCTGATCATGCGCGGATCCGACGTTCTGTTCGCGTTTCCCGGCATGTTGCTGGCGATTGCCGTCGTCGCCATTCTCGGCCCCGGCCTGAATAACGTGATTATCGCGGTAGCGGTATTCAGCGTGCCGGTTTTTGCCCGCATCGTCCGTGCGGCGACGTTATCCATTAAACAAAGTGCCTACGTGGAAGCGGTGCGCTGCGTCGGTGCGCCTGACCGGGTGGTGATTTTACGCCACATTCTGCCGGGCACGCTCTCGAACGTGATTGTGTATTTTACGATGCGTATCGGCACCAGCATTCTGACCGCCGCCAGCCTGAGTTTTATCGGCCTTGGCCCGGAACCTGACGTGCCGGAGTGGGGCAATATTCTGGCGATGAGCCGTAACATGATGATGGCGGGAAAATGGAACGTCAGCGTTTTCCCCGGACTGGCGATATTCCTCACGGTTCTGGCGTTTAATTTGCTCGGCGACGCGCTGCGTGACACGCTCGATCCTAAACTGAAGAAGTAATTTCTGACTGAACGCATGAGATGAAACGGAATACGGATGCACCCGCAAAATAATCAAGACGAATTCACGCAACAGGCGCTGGCGGCCTTACTGCAACGCTGGCGCAAAACGCGTCAGATTTTTCGCCCGCGTTTTCCCTGCGGGCTTACGAATGCCATCACCGACGTCGCGGGCGTGACCGTCGGCCACAGCACGCTGGCCGCGGGGGATATCCAGACCGGCGTCACCGCGATTGTGCCGCCGGGTGATAACCTTTATCAATACCCGTTACCCTGCGGGGCGGCGGTGCTGAATGGTTTTGCCAAACCGATGGGGCTGATCCAGATAATGGAACTGGGCGAACTGCAAACGCCCATTCTGCTCAGCAATACTTTCGCCACCGGCACGTTATTTAATGCGCTCGTGAAGCGCAGTTGCCAGCAGTTTCCGCAAATCGGACGGCCGGACGCGACGATTAATCCGGTGATCCTCGAATGTAATGACTTCTATCTTAACGACATTCAGGCGATGCCGGTCAGTGAAGACGACGCGCTGATCGCACTCGACGGCGCAACAAAAACATTCGCCCGTGGCAGCGTGGGCGCCGGGCGGGGCATGAGCAGTTTCGGCCTGAAAGGCGGAATTGGCACCGCGTCGCGATGGTGTGAAGAACTCAACGCGACGCTCGGTGTGCTGGTGCTGGCGAATTTCGGCAAGCTGTCCGAACTGACGCTCGACGGCGTGCGCGCCGGTGAGGCCATCGCACAAATTCAGCCTCAGTTAGCGCCGCAGGTGGACGCCGGTTCCATCATTATTATTATGGCCTGCGACCGTTATCTCGACAGCCGCCAGCTCGGACGGATCGCCAAACGTGCCGGTGCCGGGTTAGGGCGTCTGGGCAGCTACTGGGGCCACGGTTCCGGTGATATCGCGCTGGCCTTTTCCACTCAGCGTGACGGTGTCACGTTGGCGGAGGCGAAATTAGAACCGCTGCTGGCGCTCGCAGCAGATGCCACAGAACACGCTATTATTGATGCCTTACTGAGTGCAGAAACCGTCTGCGGATTCGACGGACATTACCGGCTGGGGCTGGCTGAAATTCTGGACAACTTCGCGAATTAAAAGGGAACCCATTATGAAAATCTTTATCTCTGCTGACATCGAAGGTATTGCGGGCGTGATGCGTCCCGAGCAATGCAGCCCCGGCAACGCGGATTACGACGCCGCGCGGGCGCTGATGGAAGGCGAAGTGAATGCGGCCATCGACGGTGCATTTGCCGGTGGCGCGATGGAAGTTACGGTTGCTGACAGCCATGCGATGATGCAGAACCTGCGTGCGGACAAAATCGATCCACGCGCCCGCCTGGTGCAGGGCAAACCGCGTGGATTATCGATGGTCGAAGGCCTGCAACAGCAACAATACGACGGCCTGATGTTTGTTGGTTATCACACCGCCGCCGGGGAAAACGGCGTGCTGGCGCATACCATTAATGGCCGCGCCTTCTACCGCGTCAAACTCAACGGCAACGTGGTCGGTGAAAGTGATTTGTACGCCGCAGCCGGTGCCGAAATGAACGTCCCGCTGTGGCTGGTGACCGGCGACGATCATCTCGAAACCTGGATCCGCCGTCACTATCCGGAATCCCAGTACGTCTGCGTAAAACGCGCGATTTCCGCCAACGCCGCCGAATCTGACAGCCCGTCGATTGCCTGTGCCAAAATCCGCAAACAGGCGACGATTGCCGTCAGCAAACCCGCGCCGCTCACCGCCGGGAGATTCAGCGCCCCGTATCATCTTGAGCTGATGGCGGCCAAACCGGTTCTGGCCGACTTGTTCTGCCTGATCCCTGGCGTTGAGCGTATCGACGCCGTCACCGTGGGCTATCACAGCCCGAACGTCGCCAATATAATCAGCCTGTTAAGTGCGTTTTCCTACCTTGCGACGACGCAGAAATAAATGCGCTTACGCCACATTGAAGTCTTTCAGGCGGTCTTACAGGCGGGCAGCGTCAGCGGCGCGGCACGTCTGCTCAACGTTTCGCAGCCCAACGTCAGCCGCGTACTGAATCACGCCGAACAGCAACTGGGTTTTACACTGTTTGACCGCACGCCGCAGGGGCTGATCGTCACCCCCGAAGGCCGCCGCCTGATGCCGGAAGTCGAGGCGTTGTTCAGCCATATTCAGGCGATTGGCGAACTGGCGGAACAACTGCGTCAGGGCGAAGGCCAGCATGTGCGCATCGGTTCGGCGCATGCGCTGGGGCACAGCGTCATGGCTCCGGTGCTGGTGGATTTTCGCCGCCAGACGCCCGGCGGCAGCGTTGAACTGGTGACCGGACATTTCAATACGCTGAGCCAGGATTTGCTGCAATACAAAATGGATTTCGCGCTGGCGTTCGGCGAGCAGGCCACGCAGGAACTGGTTGCTGAGTCGGTGTATCAGGCCAACATGGTGGCGTTATTGCCGAAAGATTCCACTGTCGAAGGTCCGGTGTCGCTGGCGTGGTTATGTGACAACGATTTGCTGATGCTCCAGCAACAGGATCCGCTTGGGCAGGTGCTCAACCGCGTCCTGCGTGAAAACAGCCTGATGCCGCATTCCGCGTTGTTTATCAAAACCTATTCGGTGATTGCCGACATGGTGCTGGCAGGCGGTGGTGTCGGCGTCGTCGATACGTTTACCGCGAGACGGTATGTCGATCAGCTGAAAATTTTGCCTGTCGTGGAGGCACTGCCGTTTGAGGTGATTCTGCTGAGCAGGAGAGATCAGCCTGCTTCGCAGGCGGCGTTGAAGCTTAAGCAGCTGATTCGCCGGAAATTGTGGGAGATTGGGGAGGCAAAAGGGGGCTTTTGAATCCCTGAATTCAAAATCAAGACCTTGGGTTCGCCGCCCAAACTGGCCTTAGGTCAAGTTCAAAACCTTGGGTTGCCACCCAAACTGGCCTTAAGAGGCGCCTATCGCCGCGCCTCTTAAGAATCTCCGGCTCTTTCACTGCGCGCTACCGCTGGCTGGCCATGTTTCAGGTGCCACCGCTATTGCCGCAAAATCCCGCCGCTGCGCGGTTCCCTTCATTCGGGTTACAAACCGCGCGAACAGATACGCGGTTTTCCACCTCTCATTACGGCGTGATTTTTGAAAGCGGCCAGAAGCTATGTCATTGAAAAAATTGATGCTGGCTGGTTTTGATTTGCTCCTTCCCCTCTCACGAGGGGAAGGCCGGGATGGGGTGTTGGTTTTAGCGACTCAGCGGCCTGCTAAACCCCCTCCCGGCCTTCCCTTCGCAGGGGAGGAGCAAAACAACCGATTGTTATATTTGAAAAAGCCTCCAGCCGCTTTCAGAAAGCTTGCTGAATGAGTGTTTCGAGACCTAAGGCTCGAAGACCGAAATGAAGGTACCGCGCAGCGGCAAGTTTTCGCGGCAATAATTGTGGTCGCTGAAACATAGCCCGCCAGCGGTAGCGCGTGTTGTAAAAAGACGCGGAGATTCCAAAGAGGGCTCGTCATAGCCCTCTTTGGTCGGTTTCGGCGCAAGCCGCTGAGCGATCACTGCAATTGAAAAACCGAAACTTTCTCGGTTCAGCCCTCACGGCGAGTGAGAAACCGAAATTTTCTCGATCCCGTCAAAACCAAAGGCCCGTTTGGGTGGCAACCCAAAATTTATCAGCCCGTTTGGGCGGCGAGCCCTTCGACTCTCTCAATCGCCCCCCTCACATCCGCGAAGCAAATATCCCCCGGCATATTCGCCATATCCGGCGTACTCAGACTCCGGTCGATAATCACCGCCAGATCCTGCTCCGTCAGGCCCTCAGCGATGTGTGAAAGCTGCGTCGGGATCGCACTGGCACGCGCCAGAGCTAACGCTATGTGCAACTCTTCATCGCTGCGGCCTTCGAGCGCCAGCAGGCACAGATTCCCGTATCCGACCAGCAGACCGTGGGCGACATGGCGGGTTTTGGCACAGGCGGTGAAACCTTCATATAACGCATGGGACGCGCCGGTGTGCGCGCCGTTGCTCATAATGGACGTCAGTCCGGCGTAGAGGAAAATCGCATCGAGAACCTGTTCGAGCGCGTTGTTGGCTTTGCCGTCCTGCACTGCGAAACAGGCGTCGGCGGCGAAGTGTTCGATGAGCGTATAGCAAAGTTCACTGTTGGTTCGCGCGACACCGGCAAGGCCGGTGAGCTGGGTCAGATCACTGATGGCGCGGTATTCGTACCATTTTGCCAGCGTGTCGCCAATACCGGCTGAAAGCCATGCCAGCGGAGACGCAGCGAGCAAATCAGCGTCGATAACGGCTGCCGCCGGGCCGCAGGGGAGCGGAAACATATCGCGGAACTCGCCGTCTTCCTGATAACGAAACGCCAGCGATGTCACGGCGGAGCAGGTGCCCGCGATGCTCGGCAACGTCACTACCGGAATATTGCAGGCGACGCCCGCCGCTTTTGCGGTATCCAGCGCTTTTCCGCCGCCGGTGGCGATAATCACTTCAACGCCTTGTGTGCGGAAAACGTCCGCCAGCCGGTTGATTTCCTGCTGGCAGCATTCTCCCTTGAAAACTTCACTGCCGAGATAACTGACCATCTGCTGTTCGAGCTGGTCGGCGACTTTGGCTTCCACGCTGGCGATTGCGCGTTTGCCGCCGACTAACAGAGCCCGCTGGCCGAGACGTCCGCACATTGCGCCTAAATGTTTAATCGCTCCGCGTCCGCGAAGCACGCTGGCAGGAAAAACCAAACGATGGGTGAACATGGCTGCCCTCAGATAAACGCATAAAACGGAGTGTTTTATGAAGTATAGAAGGCGCGTTGTGAAGTGCCGGAATATCAGCGGCGGCGCTGGCGCACGGCGTCATGGGTTTTGCGTAAGGCTTCCCGCGCGCCGGGTAAACGCTGTGCGACGCCGATATATAAGCAGTCAATAATCAGCAACTGGCTGGTGCGGCTCGCCATCGCGGCGGCGCGAAAACCCAGTTCGCGGCTGCTGGTGAGCAGCACAACGTCGGCTTTGCGCGTCAGCGGTGACCGGCCATTGGCGGTGATGGTGAGCGTCTTCGCACCGGCGTTTTTCGCGTGCAGAAGGGCGTCCAGAACGCCCGCCGTTTCGCCGGAATGGGAAATTGCCAGCGCGACATCTGCCGCCGTTAACTGACAGGCGCTGACCAGGCTTTCGTCGGTGCTGCCGAACGTCTGGGCGATAAGGCCGATGCGGCGTAGTTTCTGGCAAAAATCCTGCGCCACCAGCGAAGATGCGCCCGCGCCGTAAACGTCAATCCGCCGCGCCTGTGCCAGCGCCGCAACCGCCTGTTCCAGCGAGTCGCCTTTCAGCAACTGCGCGGTGGCGGTCGCGCCTTCCACCTCAAACGCCAGCAGTTTATGCAGGATTTGCTTCGGGGAATCCGCTTCATTAATGTCCGCCGCCAGCGGCGATTCGACAGGCGGCAGCGCATGGGGCAATTCTGCCGCCAGCGCCAGCCGCAGCGCGGGATACCCCTCAAACCCTAACCGCTTGCTGGTTCGTACTACCGTGGCGGTGCTGGTTTCGGCGAGCTTTGCCAGCGCCGTTACGCTCAATTTCGCAATATCCGGCGGGCTCAGCATGATGAGGGTAATGATGCGCTTTTCAGCCGGTGAAAAGCTGCCCTGCAAAGCCTGTAAACGTGATTGCAGATTCATCAGTTATTTTTCCAGTTCGCGAAGATGGTCATCTTTGCGCAGCGTCATCAGCGCAAACAGGCTGACCACGCAGGTTGCCACCACGTAATACGCCGGAATATCCAGATTGCCGGTTTCTTTAATCAGGCCGGTGATAATCAGCCCGGCACAGCCGGAGAACACGGCGTTTGACAGCGAATAGGACAGGCCGAGACCGGTATAGCGCACACGGGTCGGGAACATTTCCGCCAGCATCGCCGGGCCGGGGCCTGCAATCATGCCGATGGTCGCACCGGCAATCAGCACGGCGACGCCTTTTGCCAGCAGGCTGCTTTCCGGGTTTTGCAGCAGATGCAGCAGCGGGAAGCTGAGAATAATCACCGCCAGCACCGCCATCATCATCACTTTTTTGCGGCCGATTTTGTCACTCAGCCAGCCCGACGGCAGGATCGCAATCGCAAAACCGACGTTCGCCAGCACGGTCGCCACCAGCGCCTGTAAGAACGTGGCGTGCAGCGAAGTTTGCAGATAAGACGGCATCACCACCAGGAATGTATAACCGCCTGCCGACCAGCCCATCATACGGCCAATCCCCAGCGCGATGGCTTTGGCGGTCACCAGCGTTGAGGCTTTTTCTTCCGCTGTGCGCGGCGCGTTCTTTTCAGGTTTCTGGCTGGCAATAAAGGTCGGCGTTTCGTCGAGTTTCAGACGCAGATAAAGCGCCACCAGCCCCATCGGCAGGGCGAGCAGGAACGGAATGCGCCAGCCCCAGGCTTTCATTTCGGCTTCCGGGAGCCACTGCACCAGAACCGCCACCAGCGCCACGCCGGTCAGCAGGCCGAGTGACACGGTAAACGACTGCCATGCGCCGTAAAACCCGCGTTTGCCTTTCGGTGCAAATTCCGTCATCAGCGACACCGCACCGCCGAATTCACCCCCCGCAAATAAGCCCTGGAACATGCGCATCAGCGTCAGTAACAACGGCGCGGCGACGCCAATCTGCGCGTAAGTTGGCAGGATACCGATAATGGCGGTGGCGAGCGTCATCAGTAACACCACGGCAATCAGCGTAGGTTTACGGCCAATACGGTCGCCAATGCGGCCAAAAATAATCGCGCCAATCGGGCGGCAGAAAAAGGCCAGCGCAAACGACGCGTACGTCAGAAGCAAACCGGTCATGCCGCTCTGGCCTTCGAGCGTGAAAAAGTTTCCGGCGATCAAAGTGGCCAGATAGCCGTAAACGCCAAATTCGTACCATTCGATAAAGTTGCCCACCGAACCGGCGACTAACGCGCGGCGTGACTGGCTGGCAGTGGCAGGGGAAAGCTGTCCGGTGCGGGTCATCAGTAACCTCATAAATGGAATGAAACGGCAGGAATAAGATGTAAATAATTTTCTAAATTCTGGTGATTATTATGTCAATAATTTTCATTGATTGAACAAAATAAAAGCGAGATCTGTGGGGTAAGGCAGATTTATCGGCGGAAAGGGGCGGTTCAGGCCATAAAAAAAGCTGCCCTGGTTAGGGGGCAGCCTGTTTTTAAAAGAGGGCGTTACAGCGTGTGAATATCGATGCCGTCACCGATATTACTTTTTTGGTAATAAGCCCGCGGGACTTCTACCTGATACTGTTTGTCGGCGTAAGCGACTTCCAGAATAAAACGTTCGTTTTCATAAGATTCCACCGGAATAAACCCGAAGAATCCTTCCGTTACGCTGATAGTGCGGGTGGACGGAATGGCATAACGATGAACAATCCTTGCTCTGAGCGGCTGCTGATTGCCGGTTAACGTGTTCCATACGCGGTTAACGGGTTGCGCCAGAGTATCAATTACCTCTGAGGCCAGCGAGTTAAGAGCAGATGGCCAGCTCTTAGGTGTTTTCATTGTCATGATGAATGCCTCGTTGGTCTATATAACCTTTATCCTTCAAGCCGCAGATGCGTTGGCTACTCTCACTTACCCGAATCACTTACTCAAGTAAGCTCATCGGGATTCGTCCGTTTGCCGCCTTCCTGCAACTCGAATGATTTTGCTTATAACCCAATTCTTATAATTATATGAGACTAAGATCCAATCATTTTTTACGCTTAACTTATTACCGTTTGGTAAGTGGCTGGCGGATCAGCGAATTACTCCGCGACGGTTTTACGTCTTTTGCCGGATTTACGCTCTGCTAGCAATAACGGGCAGGAAGGGCACATCGCGTGGTCTTCCAGATCGTAGCGCAGGCAGCACTGTTTACGGTATTGCGGGCTGTCGGGGTCTGCAGGGTTTTCCGCGCGCATCGGCTGAAATAAAGGATTTTTGCCGCCGTAGCGCAGCTCCCGTGACTCCATCAGCGTCATGCCGTCAGAAATATCAGCATCAACCAGTTCGGCCTGTTTCACACCCCAGCCGACGCGGATGGCCGCATTGCTCCAGTAAATGCCCGGTTTCAGGCCGGAGAATTCCGCCAGTGCTTCGCAAATCGGGCGTAACTGCTGCTCGATCATCACGTCAAACCGCGCCATGGGTTCTTGTGAAATCAGCGCTTCGCCTTCTCCATCCAGATAAATCTGCGCCGGTAAGCCTTCTTCCTGCATACCCAGGTAGACATTCTCAGCAGCGATCGGCAACTGCCAGCCGTGGCGCAATGACACAATCACCCAGGCTGGCAGCAGGGTGGCGAAATACCATTGTGACCACATTGAAATGCGCGCACGGCGTTTGTCGCACTGCGCGGCGTCAGCGGCATTGGCATCCAGATAGCGTTGCAGCACGCGTCCACAGCCTTCGGCGGTGGTCAGTTGTGACATCGGCACCGCGTTGGTGACCAGCGGCGTCAGCGGCTTAAACGTATCGGCCACCCAGCTCACAGGCGTATCGCGGAAACTGTCGAGAAAAGTTTGCATCATGACGTTATGAAAGAGATTCGGTTCTATAAATCATGCGGATAGAGTAGCGAATATTAAACCGGAATAGTAATGATTTCGATTTAGATCTCTTAAGGGATTATCCACTTCTCCATACGGCGCGATTTTTGAAAGCGGCCAATGGCTTTTTAATTTACAACCTCGCCTTGCCATTAGCGCTTTACTGTAAGTGAAAAACCGCCCTGAAACCCGGTCTGGCTTCCCCTCAACTCGGGTACGGCACCCATCCTCCGCCATTTAACCGGATGTAAATTTTCCCCTGATATTCCATCACCACGGCGTTTTCATTTTCTGAAACCCGGGGTGTTTGCGGCAGGTTAGACGCGAAAGTTTTCCAGTCCATGGTCGGGCTGGTGAAGACTTTGCCATCTACTGCGCGGGAAACCATTTCGGAAATCGCCAGGTAACTGCTCGGGCCGTCGATTTTCATCGGCGCGGAAGCGTGCTGTGCCTGCATACCGAAGAACTTCACGCCGACGGGGATGTGCGTAATGCCAGGGCTTGGGATATCGCGCAAACCAGAAATCTGCATCTTATCGCCCACCAGCGCCGCTCCGTGTTCAGGTACCACGACCAGCATGACTTTACGGCCTGACTTATCCAGCTGATCCATAAACGTATTGAGTTGATTTAGCAGAGTCTGGGCACGGTTATGATAGTCCGCGCCCTTGTTGCTGCCCACGTAACGGTTGCCATCGTGCAGCGCAATCAGGTTGAAGAAGGTGGCGGTACGCGCGGTCCCGGCTTTTTCCTGATTTTCCAGCCAGCGGGAGAACAACTGTCCGTCATTGAAAATCGGTGAACCGTCGAATGACGTCAGTTCATAACCCAGACCGGCCTGCGACATCAGCGGGGCTTTCATGTCCGCATCGTCACGGAGATTGCCGATGTAATTGCCGAAAACGCCCGTGTGATCCATCGCCAGCTGGTTGGTGAAGCCCAGACGCGCCAGATCGTCAAACAAATAACATTGCTGGCCGGCAGGCTGATACAGATTGTGGTGCGATGTCTGGCCGCAGCTTGCGCGCAAGAGGCGAATCGACGCCGGGCCGCTGTAAGCGGTCGCCGAGTTGAAATTGCTGAACACGAAATCGAAACGCGACCACAGCGGTGAACTGGCAAGATTTACCGCGTCCAGATCTGACCAGGCCAGCGAACAGATGTTGATCACCAGCAGGTCGAAAGGCTGGGCATCGGCAGGCAGTGCGTCCGGGAACTTCGTCGCCTTGCGGCTTTCATTCTGGTAGAACTGCTCCAGATAAGCACTCAGATTGGCGTTGGTCGGCGGGCCGTTGACCGTGTTGTCAGCCGCAGGTTGCGCAGAAGGGGAAGCAGACGCGGCGGCGGTATTCTGTGCCACCGTGGTCGCCGGCGAATGCACGAAAATTGGCGTAATCATGCCGCTAAAATTCACCCACAGCAGCGCAAGCACGGTGAACGTGGTCAGACGCACCCACTGGGAGACAAACAGGTAGCCCACCAGCAACGCAAAACCGACGGCAATCCACTGCCAGTTAATGAAACGGTCAGCCAGTTCGATCAGATAACTCATGCTGAATCCGGCGACGTCGGCACCCTGATTTACAATCGAGCGCCAGCCCGGCAGCCAGGTGTCGTGATACAGCAGCGCCAGACCAAACGGCAGGGCGAGCCACTGACGCCAGCGGTGCAGACGCAGTGAAGGCAACGGGAAGAGTAACGCGGCGGCAAATACCAGATTACTCAGCGCGTCAAAATTCAGATACCCCTGTGAAAGCAGGACGAATTTAAGTAAAAAATAGTAGTTCCAGGCGCCAAGTCCGCGCCAGGATTGCCAGATCCGCAAACGCGGTGAAGATGAATTCGGTTCGTTCATAGTGGAGTTTTGGATTTCCCAGTAACCGCAGAAGCCTCAGTCAGCGCGTCGGAACGTTTGCGGTTCTTATTAATCGTGCTGACTGTCATCGGGGTTAAATAACGTGGTGAAAGAAAACGTGTGGCCAGACGGGTTTTCCAGCCGGGAAGGCGGCTGCGCAGGGCGTATCCCAGCGGGATGAAAATCACGGCGGCCAGAAAAAAAATCTCAATAATGTCCAGGATGTCCATTTCGGTTACTCCGGCTGCTGCTGAACCGGCGCGTCGTTCAACGCGAGCGTCACCGGCACAGGGGCATGGACCTGCGCGCGTTTCAGCGGTTCTGCTTTTTGTGGAACATAGGCTTCAGGGCCGGTCACGGCTTTTGCCATCGGCGGCTTAGCGGCCAGACGCCTGACTTCCGACTGAATATCCAGCTCCTGACTCCAGAATGTCTGGCTGGTGAAAACGTCTTTCACTGGCAGAGTAAACAGAAAGGCCAGCACGTTTTCGACATCGCTGACCTGACAGTTCGACAGGAACAGATAGAGATGCCGTTCGGTCACGGTAAGAATATCGCCGTCGCGGCGCAGGGAACACAGCGACATCGCCTGCTGCGGGCTGATCCCGGCGGCAGGGCGCAGTGAAATCAGCAAACCGCGCGACTCGGTGGCGAGCGAAGCATGGGCCCAGATATCGTTCATGACGCTGCAAAAAACCGACAGCGGCAGATAGCCTTTATGGTGCGTCGGCAAACGGCTGTCGAGCAGTGTTTCAATATCGTCCTGCACATGGCGGGAGAATGTAAGATTTTGCAGATCGTCGAGCAGCGTCAGGAAATTAGAGAGCCGCGCAGCCTGTGGGACCACCAGATTTGCGCCACAGGCTTGCAGCAAACGCTGATCCACGTAGCGCAGCGAGGCGTTCATTTCACGCACGACAATTTTCAAACCCGTACCGCGCTGCATACGCAAACGGTGGATCTGGCGCGCCATCACTTCAACCGCGTCATTACCGCTCAGGGCAAAAATGACCGTCGCTGAACGGGCGTGTGAGGCTCTTTCTGCCAGATCTTCATTATTGTCAAACAGGAACCAGCGCTCTGACAGCGCCGGTGCGCCTTCCAGCACGGCGCGTTCGGCCAGCAACATCCACTGGTCGTCACCCACCTGTTCGGCCACAGATGCCGGTGCGTTCTTCTGAATTTCCCAGCCTGTCTGGCGCTGAACCAGCGGATAGAGCGTATTGGCTTCGGCACCCAGTGGGTCGTGCCACCAGGAAATGCCCCACTGATTAGGATCAACATCGGTTTTTAAATCGGCAAGGCCGTATATATTGCGATGATATAAATGCAGCTGAGTTTTAACCGCATTAATACCTGCGCCGTAGCAGATAATAAGGAGCGTAGCGTCTTTATTATTTACGCTTGCGCTCATTTCACTCACCCAGCGGGCGAATTGTTTATCATTGAGCATCTGCCAGGTGGTAGCAGGAAGTAATAGAATCATTAAAGACGTAGCGTGACGAGGCAACCGATTAATATCGGCGGGCAACCCAAGAAACGCCTTCTTCCCGCTGGCTAACCGGTAATAAAAAGTTTGCCTGGGGTGCTGCTTCAAATGAGAGAGGAGTATGTCATCATCGGTTAGTCGATTTTCTCCGTCAGCGCAAATTAAATTGTGCTGCGGGAACAATACCGTGACAGGATTTTCGCCCTGCTGAGCCTCAAGAGCCTGCCCGCACAGATGATAAGCGGCTTCCAGTTTGTCAGCGTTGACCCAGTAAAGCCCCCGGGCCTGCATTTGGGCTAATCCATTCCAGTATTGCTTCATGCCCAATGAAAAGGAGAGTGCCATATAGTTAATCTGCTTGTATTCGGGTTTGATAAAAAGTCTGCTTGGGACACACTGATAAATGTGAGTATAATAAATTCTATCATTGCTACATTAAATAATCATAATTCTTCACAATAATGTTTGAAACAAAAATGCCAGATTTCGGCGCTATTTTGCTCGTGCCGAAGGGTCGGCGTTTTGATTGAAGCAGGGAGGGGAAAAAGTGGGACCCGATATTGTAGACTCAGAAGAATCCGAACCCACAAAAGATGACGATTTTTATGCGCTGAGTCACCTTTTTTCTTTGTCTGAATTAAATTACGTGGATGTCGCCCGTAAAGAAAAAATTCCGCAACTAATGTCCCGCTGGCCATTACTGGCTGAGCTGGCGCAATACGATAAACACGGTGCGGAGAAGAAATAACATGGCTGTCATTGCGTTACAGGGCTTTCGTGGTGGAACGGGTACAACGTCAGTCACCGCCGCGCTGGCCTGGGGGCTTGCGCAACTCAATGAAAAGGTTCTGGTGATAGACTTCTCACCGGAAAATTTGTTGCGTCTGCACTTCGGAATGCCTTTCACACAAACGCGTGGCTGGTGTTCTGCTGTTAACGCCGGTGAGCCCTGGCAGAAATCCGCCATGCGCTATCACGCGCATCTGGACTTTTTACCTTACGGTTTTGTGGGGACTGAAAGTGCCGGTTCGCCTGAGTTTGACTGGCCGAAAGCGATTACGCAGCTTAAAAACAGCGGCGTCTATGACTGGATCCTGATTGATTCTCCCGCCGCCGATCCGCTGCCCGCTCAGGCTATCGCCGACAGCACAGTCGTCTTACTCCACACCGACACACAATCTCACATCCGTCTTCATCAGCGTGCTTTACCGGCCAATGGCCGTTATCTGGTGAATCAGTTCGTACCCTCCAGCCAGTTACAGCAAGACATTTTGTTACTATGGCAGGAAACCTTGCCCACTATGGTCCCGGTAATTTTACATCGCGATGAAGCGATGGCGGAATCACTGGCGGCCAAACAGCCGGTGGGCGAGTGGAAATCCAACAGTAAAATCAGCCGTGAAATTAACACACTGGCAAACTGGTTCCTGCTGAATTTGCGCGGGGCCCGATAAAATGAACCGCCTGCTCAGCCTGTTTCTGGTGCCACCGGTGGTGTCTGAAATACAAGACCGCTACCGGTTGTATCGCGCTAACCGAGCATCACGGCTGGCGTCGGGAATCCGGGTTTTTTGCGTTGCTTTGTGTTGGCTATTCCTTCGTTTTGAATCGCCTTCCTGGCGAAACCTGCAAGCGCAGCGCAGCCGCTGGTATCCGCAGTTGTCGCCGTCCAAACCGCGTCTGGCCGATCCCCTGCGTTATCTGGTTCAGAGCCTGTGGTTGCTGGTGATTATTCCTTCTGATGGTCTGCGCGAACGCGTGGTTTATGCCCGCTGGCCGCAGCGTCTGCGTGAGAAGGTGATTCTGTGGCTGGAATCGCTGCCAAACCAGGTAAAACTGAACCCACTGGAAATTCGTGTCACACGGCGCATTGGTAAAATGAATCGCCTTGGGAAACGTGTGCTGATCATACTGACCAGCCTGGTGGCGATTACGCTGGCGATGTTCTGTATTTCGCAGCCTTTCGGGTATATCGCCCAGTTTGTTTTTGTGGTGCTCCTTTGGAGCATCGCGATGATTATCCGGCGGATACCGGGGCGTTTCCCTGCGCTGATGATGATTGTTCTCTCGCTAACCATTTCCTGCCGCTATTTATGGTGGCGTTATACCTCGACGTTAAACTGGGAAGACCCGCTCAGCCTGATTTGCGGTTTGCTGCTGTTGGGCGCGGAAACCTATTCCTGGACGGTGCTGGTGCTCGGGTATATCCAGACGATATGGCCGTTAAACCGTAAACCGGTACCGATGCCTGCGGATGTGTCGATGTGGCCGACGGTTGATCTGATGATCCCGACCTATAACGAAGACCTGAGCGTGGTGAAACCGACACTGTACGCCGCACTCGGGCTGGACTGGCCGCGTGAGAAACTCACTATTTATCTGCTGGATGACGGCAACCGCCAGGAGTTTGCCGATTTTGCGCACAAAATTGGTATTCAGTACATTGCCCGTGAAACACATGAACATGCGAAAGCGGGGAACATCAACCATGCGCTGAAATATGCCAAAAGTGAGCTGGTGGCGATTTTTGACTGCGACCATGTGCCGACGCGTTCTTTCCTGCAACTGACCGTCGGCTGGTTCTTTAAAGATAAAAAACTCAGCATGTTGCAGACGCCGCATCATTTCTTCTCGCCGGATCCTTTCGAACGCAACCTTGGCCGTATGCGGCGCACGCCGAATGAAGGCGAGCTGTTCTACGGGCTGGTGCAGGACGGAAATGACCTGTGGGATGCCAGTTTCTTCTGCGGCTCGTGCGCGGTTTTACGCCGTGACGTGCTTGATGAAATCGGGGGTATTGCGGTCGAAACCGTCACGGAAGATGCTCACACCTCGCTGCGTATGCACCGTCACGGTTACAGTTCGGCGTATATCCGCATTCCGCAGGCAGCCGGACTGGCAACAGAAAGCCTGTCGGCGCACGTCAGCCAGCGCATCCGCTGGGCGCGTGGTATGGTGCAAATTTTCCGTCTGGATAACCCGCTGTTTGGCAAAGGGCTGAAACTGGCACAACGGTTGTGTTATGCCAACGCCATGATGCACTTTCTGGCCGGTATTCCACGCCTCATATTTCTGACCGCGCCGCTGGCGTTCCTGTTGCTGCACGCGTACATCATTTATGCCCCTGCGCTGGCGATCGCGCTGTACGTGCTGCCGCATATGATCCACGCCAGCCTGACCAACTCAAGGGTGCAGGGCAAATATCGCCATTCCTTCTGGAATGAAATCTATGAAACCGTGCTGGCGTGGTATATCGCCAGGCCGACGACCGTCGCGCTGTTTAATCCTCATGCCGGTACCTTTAACGTCACGGCAAAAGGTGGCCTGAACAAACACGCGTATGTTGACTGGAAAATCAGCCGCCCGTATCAGATTCTGATGCTGCTCAATCTGGCCGGTCTGTTCTTCGGTATTTACCGCGTGATCTATGGCCGGCCCGACGAAATTCTGACCGTGCTGGTGAGCATGGCGTGGGTGATTTACAACATGATCATTTTGGGCGGGGCAATCGCGGTAGCATTTGAATCCAAACAGGTGCGTCAGGCTCATCGGGTTGAGGCCAAAATGCCAGCGTCATTGATGCGCCCGGACGGACACATCTATGTGTGTACCGTGCAGGACTACTCCGACAACGGTGTCGGGCTGGAAACCGAGAGTGCCAGCCAGTTTCAGGCAGGTGACAACGTCACGTTACTGCTTCACCGTGGTCAGCAGGAATATACTTTCCCGATGCAAATCAGCCGCGTCTTTGGCAAAAGTATCGGCATGCAGCTTCTGCCTTTAACCACACAACAGCATATCGATTTCATTCAATGTACTTTTGCCCGTGCTGACAGCTGGGTCTTGCGTGAAGACGCTTTCCCGGAAGACAAACCGATGGAAAGCCTGCGCGAAGTGCTGGGGCTGGGGATCCGCGGTTATCTGCGGATGCTGGACATTGCCCCGAAACAATATCGCCCGCTGGCCTCCAGAACACAGGCGTTTGGCTGTTGGTTGCTGTCCTTTGCGCCACGCAATCCGTCGCTGACCGTTCAGCCTGATGAATCCAACCTGATGATGACAAAACAATGAAAAGACTTCGTTTGACAACTTTAATGGCATCCGCATTGATGACATTGGCTTTGGGTTCAGCGGCTCCGGCCTTCAGTGAACAGGCTCCGGCGCGCGCGGGCACGGCCCCTGATGCCGCGCAAAATCAACCGGCACCGCAGGTGATATTGCCAATGGTCGCACCGGCGGTAAATCCGATGATTATTCCGGGGGCGCCGGTACGCAACGTGACGCTGCCGTTCGCCGATGTCGCGCCCACGCCGGGGGCGATTACCTTGCGCGGTATTCAGCCAAACGGACAAATTGAATTTGGTGTGCGCAGTGACGAAGTGGTCACGCAGTCCACCCTGAATCTGGAATTCACGCCGTCGCCTTCATTAATTCCGGTGCAATCGCACCTTAAGGTGTATCTCAACGACCAACTGATGGGCGTTGAAGTGATTGATAAAGACCAGTTGGGCAAGAAAAATCACTTACAGATGGCCATCGATCCGCGCTACATCACCGACTTCAACCGCATCCGGCTGGAGTTTATCGGGCATTATCAGAACGTCTGTGAAAACCCGGCCAACACCACGCTGTGGCTGGAAATTGGCAAGGGCAGTTCGCTCAGCCTGCAATACCAGAAACTGCCACTCAGCGACGACCTGGCGCATTTCCCGGTGCCGTTCTTTGATGCCCGCGACAGCCGTCCGCTGGATTTGCCGATGGTGTTTGCGGCGTCTCCGGATGCCAGCCAGCAACAGGCGGCTGCTATTCTGGCATCGTGGTTCGGGACCAAAGCGCAGTGGCGCGGGCAGTCTTTCCCGGCGCTGTATAACCAGTTACCGGACAGCCATGCTGTGGTGTTCGCGACCAACGATAAACGACCTGATTTCCTGAAAGACATGCCACCGGTGAAAGGGCCGGTCGTGCAAATGATCAGCCGTGCGGACAATCCTTACGTCAAAATGCTGCTGATTTTGGGGCGTGATGACAATGACCTGCTCACGGCGGTGAAAGGCATTGCGCAGGGCAATATTCTGTTCCGGGGTGAAACTGTCGGCGTGGATAAAGTTGACCAGATTCAGGCGCGGCAGCCTTATGATGCGCCGAACTGGGTGCGCACAGATCGTCCGATGAACTTCGGCGAGCTGAAACAGTACGCGGAACAGTTGCAGTCTGATGGCATTCAGCCAAACCCGATCACCATGAACATTAACCTGCCGCCAGACCTGTTCCTGATTAACAGCACCGGTATCGATATGCGTCTGAAATATCGCTACACCTCGCCGCAGTTGCCAAATACGTCGCGCCTGAGCATCAGCCTGAATAACCAGTTTGTGCAGGATTTAACCCTGAAAACCGGGCATGACGAAGATTCACAGATCCTGCATTTATCCCTGTTACAGGGCTTGCTGGATGGCAGCAAAGATCTGAACATTCCGGCGCTGAAACTCGGCGCGGTCAACCAGATGCGCTTTGACTTTGACTACACCTCGCTGCTGGCGAGCGGAATCGAAGGGCGCTGCGAAACGTACACCACCGTGCCCAATCATGTTGTGATTGACGACAGTTCGACTATCGACTTCTCCGGTTACCGCCACTTTATGGCGATGCCGGATCTGCGCGCGTTTGCCAATGCCGGTTTCCCGTTCAGCCGCATGGCCGATTTATCCCAGACGCTGGTGCTGGTTCAGCCGCAACCGCAGCCTGTTCAGCTCACCACGTTACTTGACGCGATGGGCAATATCGGTGCGCTGACCGGCTATCCGTCACTCGGCGTGAGCCTGACGGAAGACGCGGCGAAAGCGAAAGCCACCGACGCGGACTTACTGGTTATCGGCAATCTGCCCGCGGACATGCGCGACGACACCCTGCGCGATGACAAAAAAGCCAATCTGCTGCTGGATGCAGCGCGTGATGCGGTGAATACGCCAATCCGCCAGACGGCGTTACCGGATAACACTGCACCAGCCAGCGATGCACGTGTTGATGCCAGTGCGCAGATCAGCGCGCAAGGGCCGATTGCGGCCATTGTTGGTTTGCAGTCGCCTTATTATGATCAACGCAGCATTGTGGCGCTGATGGCGAATGGGCAGAAAGGTTTTGAAATGCTCAACACCTCAATGCAGGACGCCAAACAGCGGGCGCAGGTCTTTGGTTCGGTGACCGTCGTGCGCGATTCCGGCGTGAACAGCCTGAAAGTGGGCGATACCTACTATGTCGGCCATCTGCCGTGGTGGGAACGTGTGTGGAATGCGCTGGCAACCCATCCGGCACTGCTGGCGCTGATGGCGGTGATTGTGGTGATACTGGCGGCTATTCTGCTGTGGACCGGCCTGCGTTCTCTGGCGCGTCGTCGTTTGTCTGATGATGACCAGGAATAAGCCTGTGAACACGCGCCGCAGGATCCCGTTTATTTTCAACCGGCTGGCCCTGGCGTTAGGGCTGGCACTGCTCGCGGTGCCGTCGATTTCGGCACCGGTGGTTTCGCCGGAACAGTGGTTGATGGAACAGGTCCACGTCGGCGAAGCCAGCCATCAGGATGATCTGGTGCGCCAGTCACTGTTTCGACTGGAATTAATGGATCCGCAAAATCCAAAAGTGTTGTCCGCACGTCTGCGCCTTTCCCTGCGGGAGGGCGATCAGGTTAAAGCGCAGCAGCAACTTGAAAGAATTAAAGAAGTGGCACCCGGTTCTGACGAATACCGGCAGGCACAGTTAAGTCTGAAAATTGCCTCGCCGGAGATGCAGCAGAAACTTCAGCAGACGCGTTTGCTGGCAACGGCAGGGCGACTGGATGAAGCCAAAGCGCAGTACGACCAGCTTTTTGATGGTCAGCCGCCAACATTAGATCTGGCCGTTGAATACTGGCAACTGGTCGCCCGTTTGCCGGGGCAAAAAGCACGGGCACAGGCGCAGTTACAGGCGCTCAATAACCAGTATCCGGGCGATGTACAACTGCGTTTGCAACTGGCGCAGATGGCCTTTGATGAAGGCGATAATGCCAAAGCGGTCGGGTTAGTGAAACAGATTGCCACAACCAACGAAGGCCGTTCGCCTGCCGCAGATCTCTGGCTGGCTAAAATTAAAGACCAGCCGGTAACTAATGGCAGTGTTGACGCGCTGCAACAGTTTATTTCGACCTTTGATACCGGCCCGCAGGTGATTGCGGCGCAGCAGGAACTTCAGCGTCAGCAGGCGTTGCTGGCCGATCCTCATTATCAGGCGCGCGTTCGCGGGCTGGCTCAGGTCAGCAAGGGCGGCTCAACGGGCGCCATCGCACCGCTTAAACAGGCGTTACAGGCCAAACCGAATGACGCAGAAGTGCTGGGCGCGATGGGGCTGGCGTATTCCCGCACCGGTAACCGCCAACAGGCGCTGAACCTGTTCCAGCGTGCGAAAGCAGCGGAAACCGACGGTTATAATTCCGGTAAATGGACCAGTCTTATCCAGACCAACAGCTACTGGCTGAAAATCAGTCAGGGCGATAACGCGCTCAAAGCCCTTCAGCTTGATCAGGCCGAAGCGGCTTACAAACAGGCGCAGCGTATCGACTCACGCGATCCGTGGGCGCTGATTGGCCTCGGCGATGTTGCCGTGGCGCGCAAAAATGACCCGCAGGCGGAGCAGGCCTATCTTCACGCGCTACGCCTTGAACGCGACAACAGCAGCGCCCAGCGCGGGCTGGTGAATATTTATCAGCGTGAGTCATCGCAAAAAGCGCTCGATTATCTTAATTCATTACCGGCCGCGTCTCAGGCCAAACTGGTGGATAAGCAACGTGGTTTGAAAAGTGACATTGTCACTGCGCAGGCCGAAAAGTATGTCGCTAACCGCCAGTGGAATCAGGCCGCCAACCGTTATGCCGAGGCGCTGAAACTCAATCCGGACGATGTCTGGACCACATATCACTACGCCAACGCCCTGCGCGAAGCCGGAGAACCGGCGCAGGCCGACGCCGCTTTCGCGCATCTTGCGGCAAAACGTCCGGCGGATCTGCAACAGGTTTACGCTTATTCGCTTTACCTTTCCGGCTCCGATCGTGCCGAAGCGGCTTTGCGCAATCTGCATACGCTGCCGGAAGCGAAGTGGAACGACAACATGCGCGAAATGGCGCAGCGAATTCAGCTCGACAAAACCCTGACTGATATCGATACCGCCGTGGCAGCGGGCAAAAAATCGCAAGCCAGACAGTTGCTGCAAGCCGCCGATCTGAAAGGCATGAGCCTGAATCAGCAGCGCCGCGTCGCGATGGCGTGGCTTGACGTGGGCGAAACCTCGCGCGCCGCCGCATTGTTACAACCGCTGAAAACCGCCGTACGCACGCAACCCGCCGGGCAGGACAAAGCGCTGATTTACCGCAACGCCGCCAACGTCGAACAACAGCTCGGCCAGCCGCAACGGGCGCGTCAGGATTACCAACAGGCGATGATCGCCAGCGGGATCACCGACAACGTGCCGCAGGACAACGACAGTTACACCCGTCTGACCCGCAACAACGCCAGCGATGACTGGCTAAAACGCGGCATTCGTGCCGACGCGCATGATCTGTATCGTCAGCAGGACGTGAATTTCACGGTGGACAACGATTCCTGGACCTCCAGTGGCACACCGGGGAAATCGGATCTCACCGCCAACACCACCATGTTCCAGGCCGACATGCCTGTTTATCAGGGGCGTGGATTCCTGCGTGCCGACTGGGTACGTATGGATGCGGGAACGTTTGACAATCAAAACGGCAACTTCGAAGCCAGTTTCGGGACCTGTAGTGATCAGAATTGCCGGAGCTACCGCAGCCAGACGGCCAACGGCGTCAGCCTTGGCGCGGGCTGGGAAAACGACAAATGGAAAGGGGATCTGGGCACCACGCCGCTGGGCTTCCCGGTCGTTGACTGGGTCGGCGGGCTGGCGTACAGCGGAGACTGGGGCGATATCGGCTGGACCACCACGGTGTCACGCCGTCCGATTTCAAGCTCACTGCTTTCCTTTGCCGGTGCAAAAGATCCGGGAACCGGCACTACCTGGGGCGGCGTCCGCGCAACCGGTGCCAGCCTCGGCCTGAGCTACGATCAGGGGCTGGCAAACGGCGTCTGGGCAGACGTCAGCGCGCACCAGCTGACGGGTGAAAACGTCGAAGACAACACCCGCGAGCGCCTGATGGGCGGCTATTACTACAAAGTTATTAACGAAGACAACCGCCGCGCAACCGTCGGCCTCAGTTCGATGTTGTGGCATTACCAGAAAGATCTCAGCGGCTACACGCTGGGACAGGGCGGTTACTACAGTCCGCAGCAGTATTTTTCGCTGTCGGTGCCGGTGAATTACCGCCAGCGAACAGAGAACTGGTCATGGCAACTGGGCGGTTCGGTTTCGTGGTCACGTTCATCTACCAGCGACGAAAAACGGTATCCGATTCAGAATCTTATTCCTGATTCTCTGCCGGACAAAGGTGCTATCGAAACCGGCAGCAGCGGTTCCGGGTTCGGTTATACGGTGCAGGCGCTGCTCGAGCGTCGTGTCAGTTCCCACTGGACAGTGGGTGCCGGGGTCGACATTCAGCAGGCGAAGGATTATACGCCGAGTCATTATCTGCTGTACGCCAGATATTCCTTAAGCGGATGGCAGGGGGATTTGGATATGCCGCCGCAGCCGTTAGTACCGTACGCGGACTTTAAGTAATTCAATATATTGGGTTGCCACCCAAACTGGCCTTAAGTTCAAGGTCGTGGGCGTCGGCCCACACCGACTTGGGGGCGGCCTATCGCCGCCGCCCCCAAGACCCCCAGGCTCTTTCACTGCGCGCTATCGCTGGGTCGACGGACATGTTCTGGTAAATCGGCGTGTGGCGCGAAATCTTGCCGCTGCGCGGTACCTTCCCTACGGGCTTCGAGCCTTGCGGTCTCGAACCCTCGGTCAGCAAAATTTCTGAGCGCGCCAGATTGCCTTTGTAAAAGATCAAGACCAGCATGATTTTGAATTTAGATAAGCCAGTGGCCGCTTTCAGAAAGCTTGCCGAGCGAAGTGTTTCGAGACCTGTGGCTCGAAACCGAGCAAGGGAACCGCGAAGCGGCAAGTTTTCGCGGCAATAGCTGTAGCTGCTGAAACATAGCCAGCGAGCGATAGCGCGCAGTTAAAAAGACGTGGAGATTCAAAAGAGGGGCCGTCTTGCCCCTCTTTTGTCGGTTTCGGCACGGCGCGTTAAGCGATCACTGCAATTGAGAAACCGAAACTTACACCTAATCCAATCCAATCCAATCAAACCAAGCGTCAGCGATAAAAAGCGTGATTAAACAGCGCCCTGTTTATATCTCTCCGCTCCCCACGCCAGCATCCCCGCCAGCAATGGCTTCAACAATGCCTGGAGCTCAGAGGCTTTGTCCTCTGAATAGCTGAACGGCTCAATTTCTTCCATGTAATTCACCTGCGCCAGTTCCAGCTGAACGGCATGTACATCGTTTTCCGGCTGGCCGTAAGCCCGCGTGATATACCCGCCTTTAAAGCGTCCGTTCAGAACGTGAGTGAAACGCGTCTGCTGCTGGCAGGTTTTTTCGAGGATTTCACTCAGTGCCGGCGCGCAACTTTCACCGCTGTTGGTGCCGAGATTCAGATCCGGCAACCGGCCATCGAAAAGACGCGGGATCACGGAGGCAATTGAATGGGCGTCAAACAGCAGCGCATAGCCGAATTCCTGTTTCATTCGTGCCAGTTCTGATTGAATTTTCTGGTGATACGGCTGCCAGATTTCATCGAGATATTGCTGACGCCGGTCGTCAGTCGGCGTCATTCCCGGTTTAAAGGTGGCGCGCCCGTCAAACAATGTGTCCGGATACAAACCGGTGGTGGCAGTCGCATAGAGCGGTTTATCGTCGGACGGACGGTTCAGGTCGATCACGAACCGCGAATACTGGCCGACCAGAATGCTGGCACCCAGCGCGCGGGCAAAGTCATACAGCTGCGGAATGTGCCAGTCGGTATCGGACAGCGGCAGGGCGGCGTCACTCAGCCCGCTGGCGACTTCCGGCGTCAGGTGTGTGCCTGCGTGGGGAATGCTGATCAGTATTGGTGCTGTGCCGGGAATGAAATGGTAAGGATCGGCGATGACGTTAGCTGCTGAAAGGCTCATGAACGAAATTCTCCCCGGATTTCTCCGCGATAAACGATAGTGCAGGGCAACTGCCCGCCCAGCCAGTAAACCAGTTCCGCCGGTCGCGACAGCGGCCAGTGAATGAAATCAGCGACTTTGCCCACTTCCAGCGTGCCGTGCGAGTCCTGTAATCCCAGCGCCCGCGCAGCGTGGCAGGTGATACCGGCCAGCGCTTCTTCCGGCGTGAGACGAAACAGGGTGCAACCCATATTGAGCATCAGACGCAGCGAAAGCGCCGGAGATGTGCCCGGATTGGCGTCGCTTGCCAGCGCCATCGGCACGTTATGCAGGCGGAAATACCCAACCGGCGGGCACTGCGTTTCGCGCAGCAAATAATAGGCACCCGGCAGTAAAACGGCGACGGTACCGCCGGCGGCCATCGCTTTGGCGTCGTCTTCCGTAGCGTATTCCAGATGATCGGCGGAAAGCGCGTGATGTCGCGCTGCCAGCGCGCTGCCGTGCAGCGAAGAAAGTTGCTCCGCGTGCAGTTTCACCGGCAAACCCAGCGCCTTAGCGGCTGTAAATACCCGTTCAACCTGATCCGGCGAAAAGGCAAGATGTTCGCAGAATGCATCCACCGCATCGGCCAGATTTTCGCTGGCGACCACCGGCAGTAACGTGTCGCAAATCAGGTCAATATAGTCACCGGCGCGGCCTTTAAATTCAGGCGGCAGGGCGTGGGCGGCAAGGCAGGTGGATTTCACCTCAACCGGCAAGATCACGCCCAGCCTGCGGATCACGCGCAGCATTTTCAGCTCGCTTTCCACACTCAGGCCGTAGCCGGATTTAATCTCAACGCAGGTGACACCTTCGGCCAGCAGCGGTTTGAGGCGAAATAACGCCTGTTCAAGTAATTCCTCTTCCGTGGCGTCACGCGTGGCGTTAACGGTCGAGAGAATTCCGCCGCCCGCCGCGGCGATTTCGGCATAACTCACGCCGTTTAAACGTTGCTCAAACTCAGCGCTGCGATCGCCTCCGAACACCAGATGCGTATGGCAGTCGACAAGGCCCGGCGTGATGATGCCGCCGTCAAAATCGTGCTGCCGGGCGTCCGAAAAGGCCGGGCAATCCGCCGCGCTGCCCACCCAGACAATCTTGCCGCCGGTGACGGCAATCGCGCCATTTTCGATCAGGTTGTAATGCCCGTCTTTCATGGTCACCAGCGTGGCACCGCGCCATACGCTGTCACACTGAGAAGGCGGTTCGGAAGGCAAACAGGGGGAAAGTGCTACCGGCATGACAGGCTCCAGGCTGAATTCATCTTGTATAGACAACTAAAGTCAACCTAACGCATTACCGCTAAACCGGCAAGGCAGCCAGCGATAGTTTTTTCTTATTACGAGACGTCTTCCAAAATTTAAAAGAAAGGATAGCGGCCCGGAAAGGCCGCGATTAGGGTAGTGCGGAACGAAAAGGCATCAGCCGTGGCTGGTGAAACGCCCGAACAACTGGTAACGGGAACCCGGATAAATCAGACGCGCAGAGGTCACCACGCGGCTGCCGCTCCAGGTACGGCGATGGATGAGGAGGCAGGGTTCATGCTCACTGAGTTGCAAAAGTTCGCGCTGTTCATCGCTGGCACCCACGGCTTCAACGCGGTGTTCACCGGCGGTCAGGGGCGCGATTTCCATCAGGTAGGTGTACGGCGTTTGATTGTTGAGTACCTGCTGAAGGTAATCCGGCGCAGTTTCCGGGTTTACGAAGCGGTCTTCAATCTGCACCGGCACATTGTTTTCGTAATGTACAATCTGCGAATAAAACAACATCGCGCCCGGTGCAATACCCAGCTGAAGCGCCTGTTCAGCGTCAGCCAGACGGGCTTCGCAGACCAGAATTTTGCTGTCGTGGCGGTGTCCGCGCTGGGCAATTTCATCGGCGATATTATGGACTTCGAGCATCGGTGTGTAGGCCTTGGCTTCAGCGACAAACGTCCCGACGCCCTGCATGCGAATCAGAAAACCTTCGCTGGTCAGTTCGCGCAGCGCACGGTTGATGGTCATACGGCTGACGCCCAGTTCGTTGACCAGCTCACTTTCAGAAGGGACGCGCTGATGTGGCTTCCAGACACCGGCGCGGATTTGACCGGTGATCGCCTGTTTCACGCGCTGATAAATCGGCGCAGGCGTGTCGCTCATCGCCGCAGCCAGCTCGGACAATGTCTGCTGAGACACTCCCAGTTGCGCTGCACTTTGCGAAGAAAGTGGTGTGGGCTCCGACATGTCTCTGACCTCTCAAAAAAATACACAGGTATTTGGAAATTTTCCCTGAACGCTCATCAGTTTCCATTCGTGGAAAGTAACGGAAAGGGCGTGACGAAAAACTAAATTTTAAAAAAGGATTGTTGCAAGTTTACAGCGCAATCAGGCATATGTATATGTATAGACAAGTCGCTTAAAATTTTTGCAATTGTTTCTATAAAATTGCGTTTATGTTTCTCTTTGCCGATCAGGAACGCTGTCATGCCTGCTTATTTTGCTACACGCGCCTTACTTGCCAACGGCTGGGCGCACAATGTGCGTCTGGACGTTGATGCTGCCGGAATACTGAGCGCCGTGACGCCAGGGAGTGATCCGACGGGCTGCATCCGTCTTTCCGGCCCGGTGGTTCCAGGAATGCCCAACCTGCATTCTCACGCTTTTCAGCGTGTGATGGCGGGGCTGGCGGAAGTCGCGGGCGATCCGCAGGACAGCTTCTGGACATGGCGCGACCTGATGTATCGCATGGTACTGCGCCTGACGCCAGAACAGGTTGGCGTTATCGCCCGTCAGTTGTACATCGAAATGCTCAAAGGTGGCTATACACAGGTCGCTGAATTCCACTACCTGCACAACGATATCAGCGGAAAACCTTACGCCAGTCGCGGCGAAATGACCGCGTATCTGAGCGAAGCCGCCGCGCAAACCGGTATCGGGCTGACCCTGCTGCCGGTGCTTTACAGCTACGCCGGATTCGGCGCTCAGCCGGCACAGGCCGGGCAAAAACGGTTTATTCAGGATGCCGACGGTTACCTGCAACAGCAGGACATTATCCGTAGCCAGATTAAAAATCAGCCGCTGCAAAATCAGGGGTTGTGCTTCCATTCGCTGCGAGCCGTTTCTCTTGAACAAATGCAGCAGGTGTTGGCGGCGGGCGACAAACAGTTGCCGGTGCATATCCATATCGCCGAGCAGCAAAAAGAAGTGAACGATTGTCTGGGCTGGAGCGGGCAGCGCCCGATCGCTTGGTTGTATGACAAAATCGACATCAATGCCCGCTGGTGCCTGATCCACGCCACCCACGCCGACCGGTTTGAACTGGCGAGCATGGCGAACAGCGGCGCAGTGGCAGGGCTTTGCCCGACCACCGAAGCCAATCTCGGCGACGGCATTTTCCCCGGAGTGGATTATCTCGCGCAATCGGGCCGCTGGGGATTGGCTCCGACAGCCACGTTTCTCTCAACGTGGTGGAAGAACTCCGCTGGTTTGAATACGGCCAGCGCCTGCGCGACCAGCGACGCAACCGTCTGACCACAGCCTCGCAAAATTCCGTCGGTGACGTGCTGTATGTGCAGGCATTGCAGGGCGGTGCGCAGGCGTGTGGTGCGGCAATCGGGCAGTTATCCGCAGGCTACCGCGCCGACTGGCTGGTGCTCGACGGGCTGGATCCTTATCTGTCAGCCGTCAGAGACACCGAATTGCTTAACCGCTGGCTTTTTGCCGGGAATGCGGGGCAAATCCGCGATGTGTTCGTCGGCGGTGTCGCACGCATTATCGACGGGCAGCATGAACAGCAACAGGAAGCGGCAAAAGATTTCCTGCACCTGCTGAATCAGCTGGCAGAGGATGCCGTATGAAACACTGGCAGCATTTTTCCTTCGACAACTTACCGGTCAGCCCGTGGCGAAATGGCGGCGGCGAAACCCGTGAAATCATCAGTTATCCGCCGGGTAAAACGGATTTTGACTGGCGAGCCAGCATTGCGACCATCGCGCAGGACGGCCCGTTTTCCGCTTTCACCGGCATAGACCGTTCCATTACTTTGCTGAGCGGCGGGGGCGTTCATCTGCTCGCCGAACCGGAGATTGATCATCATCTCAGCGAAGCGGGCAAACCTTTCGCATTCAGCGGGGACATTGCATTGAGCGCCTATCTCATGGGCGGAGTGACGACCGATTTCAATGTGATGACGCGCCGGAATGTCTGCGCTGCTTGTGTCATCTCGGTCAGGGAAAACCAGCAAATCACGCATGAGAGAGGTGGCATTATTTATGTTATTCGCGGTGAGTGGCAACTACCAGACGGGGTAGTAATCGGAAGAGGTGAAGGATTTGTCTGGTCTGCACCTCTAGCGGAAAAAAATGACGCTGAACATTTTATCGTGCTGGCAAAACACGCTGATAGCCTACTGCTCTGGGCCAAAATTACGAGGTAGACGTGCGCTAAAAAAGAGCGTGCGGCGCACCGAATTGATTCATCCTCGGCCGGGCCACGGGGCAGTGTGAGAAAGAAAACGACGTAACATGGCCTCTGCCGGAACTGGCACAAAGCTTGCTTAACTACAGTCGACTGACTTGTATAGACAAGAATATACAGTAGCGCAATTTGCCTGAAGTTTTTCTCCGCTTCAGGCGTTCCCCGACAGGTACTTTGGCAGGAGTGGCAGATGAACAACATGATTTCCAGGGCTGTACTGAAACGTTCGTTGTCTTTGTTAGGGCTGGCTGTAGCGATGGGCAGCGGGACTGTCAGCGCGGCGCAGGCGGCAGATACACCGGTCGCTATTGGTATCTCCGGGTGGACAGGTTTTGCACCGCTGACGCTGGCGGATAAAGCCGGGATCTTCAAAAAGCACGGTCTTGAAGTCACGCTGAAAATGGTGCCGCAGCAGTCCCGTCATCTTGCGATTGCTTCCGGTTCATTGCAGTGCGCGGCGACCACGGTGGAAACCTATTTAACCTGGAACGCCAGCGGCGTGCCGATTAAACAAATTGTGCAGCTCGATAAATCCTACGGTGCGGACGGTATCGCCGTGCGCAGCGGCATCAACAAAATTACCGACCTGAAAGGGAAAACCATCAGCGTCGATGCGCCGGGCACCTCTTCTTACTTCCTGCTGGCGTGGATTCTCGATAAAAACGGTATGACGATGAAAGACGTCAAGCTGGCGACGCTGGGGCCGGATGCGGCGGCGCATGCGTTTATCGCCGGGCAAAACGATGCGGCGGTCTCTTACGAACCGTATCTTTCCAACATCCGTCAGAGCCCGGACAAAGGCAAAATCATCGCCACGACGCTGGATTACCCGATGGTAATGGATACGCTGGGTTGTACGCCTGCGTGGCTGGATAAAAACCCGAAAGCCGCACAGGCGCTGGTCGACAGCTATTTCGAAGCGCTGGATATGATCAGGAAAGACCCGGAGAAATCCAACGAAATCATGGGTGCTGCGGTAAAAGAAACCGGCAAACAGTTTGCGGAAGAATCCAGTTATCTGCGCTGGCAGGATCGTGATGCCAACAAGAAATTCTTCAGCGGTGAAATCGTCACCTTCACCAACGAAGCCGCGCGACTGCTGACAGAGATGAAAATCCTGCGTAAAACGCCGGACATCAACACCTTGTATGACGCGAAATACGTGAAATAGCCATGAAGGACACTGACATGAACAGTCCTGTCTCTCAGGCCGCAAAAACTCCCGTTGATGCGTCGTCAGATTTACGCGAGCCGGCACCGTTGCCGGCAAGCAAAAAAATCTGGCATAACCCGCTGATGGTGCCTTTGCGCCCGGTTGCAGCAAGGCGACGCGGTTTCCTCGGGTTCTGTTTTTTTGTCCTGTTTTTCGCCTTGTGGGCGCTGGTGACGTTTACCGGTTTTGTTTCACCGACATTTCTCGCCAGCCCGGCCAGCATGTTGCAGGAAGGCGTTTTACTGTTTACCGATTTCGATTTCACCACCGACATCGGGATGACGGTGATGCGCGTGCTGGGCGGGTTTGTTCTGGCCTGTGCCGTTGCCGTGCCACTGGGCATCCTGATGGGGTCGTACAAACTGATTGAAGCGTTCTTTGAGCCGTTTGTGTCGTTTTGCCGCTATCTGCCTGCGTCAGCGTTTGTTCCGCTGCTGATCCTGTGGGCAGGGATCGGTGAAATGCAGAAAATCCTGGTGATTTTCATCGGATCCTTCTTCCAGATAACCCTGATGGTGGCCGTGACGGTGGGCGCTGCACGACGTGATCTGGTCGAAGCCGCGTATACGCTGGGCGCGACCAATCAGAGCGTGGTTCGCCGGGTGATTATTCCGGGGGCTGCGCCTGAAATTGCCGAGCTGCTGAGGCTGGTGCTGGGCTGGGCGTGGACGTACGTCATCGTGGCGGAGCTGATCGGTTCATCGAGCGGCATCGGGCATATGATCGTCAACAGCCAGGCGCTGCTCAACACCGGGCAGATGATCTTCGGCATTATCGTGATCGGCTGTATTGGTTTGCTTTCTGACCTGTTATTTAAAGCGGCTAACCGTCGCCTGTTTGTCTGGAGTTCACTGTGATGAGCTATCCAAAACTGAGTGTCCGGCAGGTGGAACGTATTTTCACCGGCCCGAAAGGCGAGAAAACGCAGGCGCTGTTGCCGGTGGATTATCAGGTTAACGAAAATGACTTCATCACCATTCTCGGGCCGTCGGGCTGCGGTAAATCCACGCTCCTGCGCATTGTGGCCGGGCTGGATCAGCCAACGCGCGGGGAAGTCTGGCTCGACGGTGAGCTGGTCGACGGGCCTGGCGCTGACCGGGGAATGGTGTTTCAAAGCTACACCCTGTTTCCGTGGCTGACGGTGGAACAAAACATCCGTTTTGGTTTGCAGGAGCGCGGTGTCAGTAAAGCGGCGCAAAAAGAGCGCAGCGACTATTTTATTAATAAGGTCGGGTTGCGCGGATTTGAGCAACATTTTCCCCGCCAGTTGTCCGGCGGCATGCAGCAGCGCACCGCGATTGCCCGTGCGCTGGCGAATGATCCGAAAATTTTGCTGATGGACGAACCCTTTGGAGCGCTCGACAACCAGACCCGCGTGATGATGCAGGAACTGCTGCTGTCGATTTGGGAATCCTCGCGTAAAACCGTGCTGTTTGTGACGCACGATATCGACGAAGCGATTTTTATGGCGAACAAAGTGGCTATTTTCAGTGCGCGGCCGGGGCGGATTAAGACAGAAATTGCCGTCGATTTCCCGCATCCGCGCGATTACACCCTGAAAACGTCACCGGAATTTATGGCGCTGAAAGCGCGGGTGACGGAAGAAATCCGTACCGAAACACTGCAGACGATGGATCACTGATCTCCTCCCTGCGGGTAAAAATTTAACGTTGTCGTATCAGGTATTGCATAAACACCCGGCGGGCTGAGGCCTTAGCCGGGTTTACTTCCCGTTTCACTTGTCTATACAGGAATAGATTATGGCTTCTTCATCCACCGATTTAACCCTTTGCCGCCTGCAACCGGGCCATGTTGACCTGCCGATGCTGCGCAAGATTTATCAGGGCAATGTCCGCCTTGAACTGGCTGAGGAGGCGCGCGCGGGCGTGCTGGCGTCGCAGGAAACGGTCACCCGCATCGTTGAGTCGGGCAAAGTGGTTTACGGGATCAACACCGGTTTCGGCAAACTGGCGCAGACGCGTATTCCTGCTGAACGGCTGGCTGAGTTGCAACGTAATCTGGTGCTGTCGCACAGCGTCGGTATCGGCAAGGATCTGGCGGATAATGTGGTGCGTCTGGTCATGGCAACCAAAGTCCTGAGCCTGTCGCGCGGCCATTCCGGTATTCGCATTGAAGTCATCGATGCGCTGATTACTTTATTCAACGCGGGCGTGTATCCGTGTATCCCTGAGAAAGGCTCGGTGGGCGCTTCCGGCGATCTGGCCCCGCTGGCGCATCTCTCCCTGATGCTGATTGGCGAAGCCCATGTCACAGTGAAAGGTGAAAAAATGTCTGCCACCGAAGGGCTGGCGACCGTGGGTCTGGTGCCGTTCGAGCTCGGGCCGAAAGAAGGGCTGGCACTGCTCAACGGCACGCAGGTTTCAACCTCTCTGGCGCTTTCCGGTTTGTTCGAAGCCGAACGCGTATTTTCTGCCGGGCTGGTGGCGGGTGCTCTGTCGCTCGAAGCCATCAAAGGCTCGGTGAAACCGCTGGATCCGCGCATTCACGAAGCACGCGGGCAGCAGGGCCAGATTCGTGTGGCTGCGGCGCTTTCTCAAATCCTGACAGGCAGTGACATTGTCACGTCTCACGCCGATTGTGGTCGTGTGCAGGATCCGTATTCCATCCGTTGCGTGCCGCAGGTCATGGGCGCGTGCCTCGATAACCTGGATCACGCCGCGCGTATTCTTCGCATCGAAGCCAATGCAGCGTCCGACAACCCGCTGGTCTTCTCCGAAAATGGTGATGTGATTTCCGGGGGGAATTTCCACGCTGAACCGGTGGCGTTTGCCGCTGACATCATCGCGCTGGCGGTGGCGGAAATCGGTGCCATTTCTGAACGCCGTATGGCACTGCTGCTTGATACCGGCCTCTCCGGCTTGCCCCCGTTCCTGGTCAACGACGGCGGTGTGAACTCCGGTTTCATGATTGCGCAGGTGACGGCGGCGGCGCTGGCGTCAGAGAACAAATCGCTGGCACATCCGGGCAGCGTTGACAGCCTGCCGACTTCCGCGAATCAGGAAGACCACGTTTCCATGGCGACCTACGCCGCACGACGTCTGGGCGACATGTGCTTTAACACCAGCGTCGTCGTGGGCATCGAAGCCATGGCGGCTGCACAGGGGATTGATTTCCACCGTACACTGCAAAGCTCCGTGACGCTGGAAAACGAAATGAAGGCCATCCGCGAAAACGTCGCGTTCCTTGAAAAGGATCGCCTGATGGCGCCGGACGTCGAAATGATGCGTCTCTGGGCGTCGCGTGAACACTGGCCAGCGGCGATTGAAGCGCTGCTGCCAAGCTTTGCATGACCACAGTTTTGCCTGAACATTTTGAGCATAAAAACACCCTATCTGAGATAAGGAACCGACGATGAACGCTCCACAAAAAACGGCTGTCGCCCGCGTTGTTCGTGCGCCGCACGGGACTGAACTGAGCTGCCAGAACTGGCTGATTGAAGCCGCGTACCGCATGATCCAAAACAACCTTGATCCGGATGTCGCTGAGCGCCCGGAAGATCTGGTGGTTTACGGCGGGATTGGTAAAGCGGCGCGCAACTGGCCCGCGTTTGAAGGCATTCTGGAAAGCCTGCGTCAGCTGCGTGAAGACGAAACGCTGCTGGTGCAATCCGGCAAACCGGTCGGCGTATTCCGCACCCATACCGATGCGCCGCGCGTGCTGATTGCCAACTCCAATATCGTGCCGCACTGGGCAAACTGGGAGCATTTCCATGAGCTGGATAAAGCCGGGCTGATGATGTACGGCCAGATGACCGCCGGTTCGTGGATTTACATCGGCGCGCAGGGCATTGTTCAGGGCACTTACGAAACGTTCGCCGAAGCGGGGCGTCAGCACTACAACAGCGACCTGCGCGGCAAGTGGATTTTAACCGCCGGTCTCGGCGGCATGGGCGGCGCACAACCGCTGGCGGGCGTCCTGGCCGGGGCGTGCGTACTGGCTATTGAGTGCCAGGAATCGCGTATCGACTTCCGTCTGCGTACCCGTTATGTCGATTACAAGGCGCACAGCATTGATGAAGCGCTGGCGATGATTGAAAAAGCCTGTGCCGAGAAAAAAGCCATTTCCGTCGGCCTGTTGGGCAACGCGGCAGAACTGATGCCGCAGTTAGTGGCGCGCGCAAAAGAAGGTGGCTTGCGCCCGGATATCGTTACCGACCAGACCTCGGCGCATGACCCGCTGAACGGTTATCTGCCGGAAGGCTGGAGCCTGGAAAAATGGCAGGAAGCGCGTAAATCGGATCCGCAATCTGTGGTGAAAGCCGCAAAAGCCTCGATGGCGAAACACGTTCAGGCGATGCTGGATTTCCACGCGATGGGCATTCCGACCGTGGATTACGGCAACAACATCCGCCAGGTGGCGAAAGACGAAGGTGTGACCAATGCCTTTGATTTTCCGGGCTTTGTTCCTGCGTATATCCGTCCGCTGTTCTGCGAAGGCAAAGGCCCGTTCCGCTGGGTGGCGCTTTCCGGTGATCCGGAAGATATCTATAAAACGGACGCCAAACTCAAAGAACTGTTCCCGGATAATGCCAATCTGATCAACTGGCTGGAGATGGCGCGCGAGCGCATTGCCTTCCAGGGCTTACCGGCGCGTATCTGCTGGCTCGGTCTGGGCGAACGTCATATCGCCGGTCTGGCGTTCAACGAAATGGTGCGTAACGGCGAGCTGAAAGCACCGGTTGTGATTGGCCGCGATCATCTGGATACCGGTTCTGTGGCATCGCCAAACCGTGAAACCGAAGCCATGAAAGACGGCTCCGATGCGGTTTCCGACTGGCCATTGCTGAATGCATTGCTTAACACTGCAGGCGGCGCGACGTGGGTCAGCCTGCACCACGGCGGCGGCGTCGGTATGGGCTTCTCGCAACATGCGGGCATGGTCATTGTGGCGGACGGCACCAAAGAAGCCGATGCACGCCTTTCACGTGTTCTGTGGAATGACCCGGCAACCGGCGTGATGCGCCATGCTGATGCCGGTTATGAGCAGGCCAAAGCCTGTGCGCAACGCAATGATCTGAACCTGCCGATGTTATGAAACCCGTTGGGCTAAGTGATTTATACCGCGCCAATTAAATCGAACAAAATTAGCGGGCAGTGGCGCAGGTCGCTGCCCGTTTTGTTTCTAAAAACATCTGAAAATGCGTTAAACAGTGGCGCAAAACCACGCTGAATTCCGGCATGAACGGAACAGAAACTTCACCGATCGAGGTAAAAGATGGCTTCAGATTTGACCGTTTTTGATGCAGCAGAAGAGTGTCTGAAAAATCTGGCAAGGCCCGCATCACGGGCGTTGGGCGTGTATAACGCCGGGCTTTCAGCCGACGCTGTACAGCAAAAATATGGCGCAGTCCGTATCGCCAAACTGGCGAGCAATGAGAATCCGCTGGGGGCCAGCCCGAAAGTGATTGCGGCGCTCGAAGCCGATGCCCGTTTTAGCGCGATTTATTCTGATGCCTCGAGCGCGGCATTGCGTGCGGCGCTGGCGGAAGAAACCGGCGTTAGCGCGGAAAACATTGTGGCCGGCAACGGTTCTGAAGACATTTTACACATGCTGGCGCTGGCCTTTCTTAACCCCGGCGACCGCGTCGTCACGTTGATCCCGTCTTTTGGTCTGCATGAAATTTTCCCGCGCATGATGGGGGCAGAGGTCACGCTGGTGGGCATCAACGCACAGCAGCAGTTCGACATTGCGGCCTGGGAACAGGCGCTTTCCACACCGGCAAAAATGGTGATTTTCAGCAATCCGTCGAACCCGGTGGGCTGCATGCTGGGGCGCGAAGGGTTTGCCCGCATCATCGATGCCGCACCGCACGATTGCGTGCTGGTGATCGACGAAGCTTATTTCGAATATTGCGAAAACGATCCGGATTATCCCGACAGCCTGCGCGTTCTGGCTGAGCAGCCGCGCCCGTGGATTGTGTTACGCACTTTCTCCAAAGCTTACGGGCTGGCCGGTTTGCGTATTGGCTATGGTTTAGCCAGCCATCCTGAACTGGTGAATCTGCTCGACCGCGTCCGTACGCCGTTCAACATTAACCGCTCGGCGCAAACCGCCGCCGTCGCAGCTTTGCAGGATAAACAGCACGTCCGCGACAGCATTGCGCTGGTCACCGCGCAGCGTGAAAAAATGGCCGCTGAGCTTACCGTTCTGGGCTTCACCGTCGCGCCTTCATACGCCAATTTCCTGTTTTTCGACTGTGGTCAGCCGAGCGCCGGACTGGCACAGCGATTGCTGGCTTATGGCGTCATTATCAAACCGTGGCGCGAAACCGGTTATGAAAACTGGATCCGCGTTTCTGTCGGTAACGAACAGGATAACCGGCAGTTTCTGCAAAGCCTGAAACACATTCTGGCGGAGGAAGCCGCGTGAAGCGTGAAGCGTTAAACATTGAAGAATTGCGCCGTCAGGCCCGGTGCGCGTTGCCGCGTTTCGCTTTCAGCTATGTCGAAGGCGGTGCGGATGATGAACAAACGCTGAAAGATAACCGCGAGGTTTTTGCCCGCTGGCGCTTTATTCCGCCGGTGCTGACGGATTCCAGCCAGCGCGATTTATCCGTCACGCTCTGCGGGCAGTCACTTTCCGCGCCGCTGCTGATTGCACCAACCGGTTACAACGGCATGCTGCGTTTTGGCGCAGACGCCATGCTGGCGCGCACCGCTAAACGCGCCGGTATCGCGTATATCCAGAGCACGGTGTCGACGGCGTCCATTGAAGAAATTGCGGCGGAAAACCTGCCCCAGCACTGGTTTCAGTTGTATGTGTTAAAAGACCGTGGAGTGACGACCGGCCTGCTGGAGCGTGCGAAAGCCGCCGGATGCACCACGCTGGTGGTGTCCGTCGATGCCGTCCATTTCGGTAACCGCGAAAAAGACAAACGCAACTACCGGCGGCCAATGAAGCTTTCGTTGTCGAGCCTGGTGGATGTCACGCTGCATCCCGGCTGGGTATGGCGGACACTGAAACCGGCAGGTATGCCCGGTTTTGGCAATTTAAAACCTTACGTTCCGGCGGATAAACAGCGCGGCGCGGGCGGGGCGAGTTACTTTTCAGAACAGATGGATACCTGCCTGAACTGGGAAACCCTTGCGTGGATCCGCAGCCAGTGGCAGGGCGTGTTGCTGATTAAAGGTATTCTGGCACCGGCCGATGCACAACGTGCGCTGGACACCGGCGCGGACGGCATTGTGCTGTCCAATCACGGCGGACGACAGCTCGACGGTTCGGTCAGTGCAATGGAAGTCCTGCCGGAAATCCGCCAGTTGTGTGGCGCGAATGCCACTATCCTTATCGACAGCGGTTTTCGTCGCGGCACGGACGTGGTGAAAGCGCTGGCGCTGGGCGCAAATGCCGTATTGCTTGGCCGTCCGATGCTTTACGGCGTGGCGGCAACGGGCGAAGCGGGCGCGCAACGTGCGCTGGAGATTATCTTGCAGGAAGTTGACCGTACGCTGGCGCAACTGGGTTGCACGTCGGTGAATCAGCTGGGGCCCCATTTGTTGCGCCCTCAGCGTTAATGTTCACCAGTCAAAACACTCAACATCCTCAGAATTTTTACCCCTAATCAGTCCAACACAAGCATCACGGAGAGGCAGTTATGCAGGCACAGAACATCATTTTCCCGGCGCAAATCCTGCGCGGCCCCGGCGTTATTTCGCAGCTTGGCGATATTTGTGCGTTGCTGGGCAAGCGTGCGCTGGTGATTGGCGGGCATCAGGCCCTGATGGCGGTGGGTGATAAAATTCGTCATCAGCTGGAAGGCTGTGCGGTGGAACTGGTGGGCAGCGAATGGTTTGGCGGTGAAAGCAGCGAAAGCAATATCACCCGTCTGGCGAAAGCGGTGAAAGACAAAAAGGCTGACATCGTGATTGGCGTGGGCGGCGGGAAATCCCTCGACACTTGTAAAGCCGTCGGCGTGGAAACTAACGTGCCTGTGGTGACCATTCCCACTATTGCCGCAACCTGCGCCGCCGTGACGCCGCTGACGATCCGGTATCACGATGACGGGCATTTCCGCGATTTATTCCCGCTGCCACAGGCTCCGGCGGCGGTCATTATCGACAGTGAAATCCTGGCTGCCGCGCCGTTGCGCTGGCTGTCCGCAGGATTGGGCGACACGCTGGCAAAATGGTACGAGTTCCGCGCCATCAGCAGCCATCACGGTCAGTTAAGCGGCGTGGCGCGATCGTCGAGCGCCAACAGCCGGATTTGTTATGACCTGATTGACGCTTACGGTCCGGCGGCCTGCGACGCGGTACGCGCCGGTAAACCGAATGCTGAACT
The DNA here is from genome assembly GCF_047784855.1 of Rahnella sp. PCH160. Lineage (NCBI taxonomy): Bacteria > Pseudomonadati > Pseudomonadota > Gammaproteobacteria > Enterobacterales > Yersiniaceae > Rahnella > Rahnella sp. PCH160. The sequence goes on along the minus strand of NZ_JBLOGT010000001.1, from coordinate 3,625,583 downwards.
GGATCAGGTGCTGGATGCCATTTTCATGTTTGCCGGTCTGACCTCGCTGATGAGCAGCGGGGCACACGCCGCCGCGTCCCACGCGATTTACGAAGGTTTCACCGTCTGCGATAAAACCCGCACATTCGGCCACGGCTTGCTGGTGGGGTTCGGCAATCTCTGCCTGCTGGCGCTGGAAAATCGCAGTGACGAAGAGCTGATGGAAGCGATTAAACTCGCGCACGCCTGCGCAGTGCCGCTGCGTCTGAGTGACATCGCCGGGCTGAACGCCGAAGAACTCGACAGCATCGTGAAGGCATCGCTGCACGCGCCGGATATGGAGAATATGCCAGTGCCTGTGACGGCAGGGGGATTGTATGAGGCGATTTCGCGGGTAGAGGCAATGGCGGATCTGATTTGATCTTTTTGGGCTTGCAGCCCAAGCCTGCGAGTTTTGGGGTAGCGATCTGAACGGGTTTTAAATTTAATTTCAAATTCAAAATCAAGACCTTGGGTTGCCACCCAAACTGGCCTTAAGAGGCGCCTATCGCCGCGCCTCTTAAGAATCTCCGGCTCTTTTACTGCGCGCTGCCGCTGGCTGGCTACGTTTCAGCAACTCCTGCTAGTGCCGCAAACGCCGCCGCTGCGCGGTACTCTCGCCTCGGGTTCGAACCTGCTCGAAAAAAGACTCTCGCTGTTTCTCACCACTCACTCGACGTCGTTTTGAAAGCGGCCAGGGGGTATGTAAATCGAAAGATTGATGCTGGCTGGTTTTGATTTGCTCCTTCCCCTTGGCAAGGGGAAGGACGGGATGGGGTTCGAAATGGCAACTTTGAAGGTGAGTTGTTTGCAAAACCCCCTCCCAACCTCCCCCTTCGCAGGGGGAGGAGCAAACCAACCGTTTATAAATGCTTGCAAATTTACCTGGTTTCCAGCCACTTTCCTCTTTTGGTCGGTTTCGGCGCGGTGAGTAAAGTGATCACAGTTATTGAGAAACCGAAATTTTCTCAGTCAGAGAATTCAGTCCCTCACTACAAGTGAAAAACCGCAAATGTCCGGTCTGACATCAGATCCCCGCTAGATACCCCCCATCCACATACAGCACCTGTCCGGTGATATACCGCGCCGCCTCGCTGCTCAAAAACACCGCCGCACCGGTCAGGTCGTCGAGTTCTCCGAAACGGCCGAGCGGGATTTTGCCCTGCATCTGCTGGCACCAGCCGGCGTTTTGGTAAAACTCAGCCGTCAGGTCGGTCTTGAAATAACCCGGCCCGATGCCGTTGACGCGGATGTTTTTCGCGGCCCATTCCGTTGCCAGTGTGCGGGTCAGTCCGGCCATGGCGGATTTCGATGCGCCATAAGCCGCAGCGCCCGGTACGCCGACCTGACTGGTGAGCGAACAGAGGTTGAGAATACTGCCGCCGCCGTTTTCGGCCATCAGTCGTGCGGCGGCTTGTGCGCAGAAAAATGCGCCTTTGAGGTTGGTGGTGAGAATGGTGTCCCAGAGCGCTTCGTCAACGTCCATCGACGGACAAAGATGTTCGGTTCCGGCGTTGTTGACGAGTACGTCAGGCGGTGCGGGCAGTGAGGCAAACGCGGCGGCGAAGGTGGCGGGTTGCGTGACGTCGAGCACCAGCGGGAAAGCCTCCGCGCCAGACTGACGGATTTCCCCGCAGACGGCGTTTATCGTGACGTTGTCACGCCCGCTGACGATCACGCTGGCACCGGCTTTTGCCATGCCAATGGCCAGTGCTTTACCGATGCCACGTGAACTGCCGGTGATCAGCACCCGTTTGCCTTGTAATGAGAACTGTTGCAGGGAAAAGCCGGCATTCATTGCACTTTCTCCGCCGGGCTGATGCCGGCCAGCCAGTCGCTGAATTCATCCGTATCTTCTACCGGCTGGCTGCCCAGCATGACGGCCATCGCCAGGCCAAGCGCGGAACTGGTGGGTGTGTGCCCGCTGAACCCGCCTGCGCGGAGATCAAGAACCAGTGTCGGGCAGCAGAACATGGCGAGGCGGAAAATCCGCTGCCAGTGCGGCGGCAGCCAGCCACGGCGGGCGAGCTGTGCCAGCAACGGCTGCCAGTATTCCTCCCCTTTGTCGCGCAGGAAGGCGGCGCGCAGCGGTGTCAGCTGCCAGTTGTGATCCACAAAAAGTGTATCGCCGCGTCGCATCACCGTGACTTTGTACAGTTCGCCGCAGCGCGCCGGTTCGTACAGCCACAGCGGATGCGCAAAAATGTTGTGGAAGGTGGCTTTGATTTCCGCCAGCAGCGCCGGAATATTGCGCCCGGCGAACGCGGGGTCAAAACTCACCAGTTGCGGGATTTCTTCGGACGTGTCGTACCAGACGTTGGCGTTGTGCGCGTCGCCGTGAGCGGTGATCACGCCGTGATCGGCCAGCGCGGCGGGGGCGAGGCGCGTTCCCGATTCGGCAAATAATTGCCGCAGGCTGTGTTCATACGCCACGCCGTTGATGACCCAGCGCAGGTTGCTCAGTGTTTGCCATTCCAGCTCTTCATCTTCGAGCCGGAAAGTTTTACCGACGTAAAAACGCGCGACGCGTCCACCGAAACCGGCGGGGATCTCCGGGTTATCCGGGGAAACCAGCCGGTGATGAAACAGCTGGTGTACAGGCTCGGCGGAAACGGCGTCCACCGAACCGGCTTTCAGCGTCGGTAGCGTATTCGTCAGGATATCGCGGTCTGCGCGGCGCTGGGCTTCTTCGATTTCGGCTTCCTGATCCCACGCCTGTTGCTGTTCGATATCCCGGCAGACATCCGCCATGCGCCGGTCGTGGCGCAGGGTATACATCAGGATCTGCCGCCCCGGTTCGCCGCAGGCATACACCGGCACATCGACCCGAAAGCCGCTTTCACGCAGTAATTCAGCGTTGTAATACTCTTCGATGGTTTTATCTTCGCCTTCTTCATTGTGATATTTGAAGAACAGGGCGCGCCCATCGTCTAGCGTCACCGTACCGTTGAGGGAATTCAGGCTGTACTGGTCACGGTTGATGGTCAGCTGACCGGCCGCCACGCCGGTCACTTCACCAATCAGCTGGCGCAAGGTATCCGCCGCTTTTTGCCATTCCCCCGCGTGCACTAACTGACGCGCCTGCGCGGCCAGCGGTTCACTGCCCGTCAAATTGCTCATCGTTATTGGCCTTTTTTATTGAGGATGTCAGTACGTAATGCCGATACCGCCAGCGCATGGCCGGGGAAGCCTTCGTACAGCGCGAACGCGTGGGCTTTTTCAGCCAGCGGCGCGTAGCCTTCGCGGGTCACGTAGCCGACAGAAATGCGTTTCATGTAATCGAAAACGGACAGCGGGCCGACGGTTTTTGCCGCGCCGTTGGTCGGCAGGACGGCGTTCGGGCCGAGCACAAAATTCCCCAGCGTGATGGGCGTGTAGTTGCCGAGCAGGATTTCTCCGGCGTTACGGATTTTGCCCATCACGGCCATCGGTTCTTCCGCAAGAATTTCCAGATGTTCCGGCGCGTACTGGTTTACAAACTCAACGGCAGTCGCAAAATCTTGCGTCAGCACCACGCCGCCGTGCGTGCCGCATAAAACGGCTTGCGAGAAACCGGCGCGCTTTTCGCCGATTTGCGCCCAGTAGCCGGGCAAGGCGGCGATGGCTTCTTCGGCCACGCGACGGCTGTTGGTGACCAGATAAGCCGAGGAGTCCGGGCCGTGTTCGGATTCAATGATGAGATCTAAAGCCGCCAGTGCGCCGTCCACGCTGTCATCGGCCAGGATCAGGCTTTCGCTTGGCCCGGCGGGAATGCCCGGATCGATGACGTTCGATAACTGGCGTTTTGCCGCCACCACCCACGGGCTGCCCGGTCCGACGATTTTCAGGCATTTCGGCACGGTTTCGGTGCCGAATGCCACCGCCGCCACGCCCTGCGCGCCGCCGCATTTATAGACTTCCGTAATGCCCACCAATCGCGCCGCCACCAGCGTGGCATCGTCCACTTTACCGTCAGGCCCCGGCGGGGTGATGACGATGGCGCGTTTTACGCCTGCCACCACTGCCGGGATCGTGGTCATGAGAAAAACGCTGGGGAAGGAGCCTTTGCCGCGCGGCACGTAGCAGGCGACGGAGTCGATCGGCACGTGGCGGTCACCGGCAAATGCGCCGGGTCGGATTTCTTTCATCCACATGTCTTCGGGTTTCTGCGCTTCGTGGAATGCGCGGATGTTTTCCACGGAATAACGGATGGATTCGATCACCTGCGGATCGAGGCGTTCAAACGCCGTGGCGAACTCTGAATCTTCCGCCATGATGCTCATTTCCGGCGCGGTGACAGCGTCGAAATCGCGGGCAAAGCGTTGCAGGGCGGCGTCGCCTTCAGTGCGCACGGCGTCGATAATCGGTGCCACACGCTCGATGAAAAAGGATAAATCCGCTTCGGTGCGCTGGAATAACGCCGGTGGCAGGTCGGTCGAATCGCTCAGGTCATGAAAAGTCACAGTTTGAAAAGGTGCAGACATGGTAAATCTCCGGTGATCAGGCCAGCGCGGCGCGGGTGTGGCCGCTGCGGATAGTGTGGAGAACCTGACGTTGCAGGTCAGTGAATTCAGGGCTGGCGGTCAGTTCTTCGCGGCGCGGGCGCGGTAACGGCACATCAAACGTTGCCTGAATCGTGCCGGGGCCCATCACCACGATACGGTCGGAAAGATAAACCGCTTCCTCGATATCGTGGGTGACGAACATCACCGTCAGCCGGTGCTGTTCCCAGATACCGGTCAGCAGTTCCTGCATCTGGTGACGCGTCATGGCGTCGAGCGCGCCGAAAGGTTCGTCCATCAGCAATATTTTCGGACGATAGGACAACGCGCGCGCAATCGCCACACGTTGTTTCATGCCGCCGGAAAGCTCGGACGGCCAGGCGTCAGCAAATGCCGTGAGCTGAACCAGTTCGAGATGCCGATCGGCTTTTTCGCGGCATTCCGCACGGCTGAATCCGGCGGCTTTCAGCGCAAATTCGATGTTCTGGCGCGCCGTCAGCCACGGTAATAACGTATAGGACTGAAACACCACGCCACGGTCGATGCCCGCACCGCGTATGGTTTGCCCGTCCACCTGCACGTCGCCGCTGTCGTAATCCTCAAGCCCTGCCGCAATGGACAGCAGGGTGCTTTTGCCGCAGCCCGACGTGCCGACCACCGAGACAAATTCGTTGTCCGCCAGCGTCAGGCTGATGTCGTGCAGAACTTCGCGTGTCTGTTTGCCGACCTGAAAACTTTTGTGCAAATGAGAAATGGTTAAAACCGACATCATGCACGCCTTTTGTTGTAGCGGAACAGGACGCGCTCGGCGGCACGCATAATCTGATCGCTGATTAACCCCAAAATCCCCAGTAGCAGGATGTAACCGATGATGGTGTCGGTCTGGAAGAAGCGCTGGGAAACGACGATGCGGTAACCCAGCCCGGAGGTGGAGGCCACCAGTTCGGCCAGCACCAGCCACGTCCACGCCCAGCCGAGGCTGATGCGCAGTGCGTCCCAGATGCCCGGCAGTGCGCCCGGTAAAACGATGCGGAAGAGGATTTTGCGATCCGGCATACCGAGCGTGCGGCCTAAACCGACGAAATCGACCGGGACCCGTTTCACGGCGTCGATCACCATTAACACCTGCTGGAAGAAGGTGCCGATCCAGATAATCAGGAATTTCTGCACGTCGTCGGTACCGGTCCACAAAATGGTCAGTGGCACGAATGCCACCACCGGCATGTAACGGATGAAATCCACCAGCGGTTCGGTCAGGGCTTTGAAGAAACCGTAACAGCCTGCCAGCACGCCAATCACAATCGACATCACCGAGGAAATGGCGAAGGCAATACTGATGCGGTACAGGCTGCTTTTGACGTCACTCCACAGCGTGCCGTCCTGCGCCAGTGACACCATTTTCAGCCACACGTCGGTCAGTTTGGGCAGAAAAATCGGCGGAATAGCGCCGCTGCGGGTCGCCAGTCCCCACGCCAGAAACAGGGCAAGGAACAGCGCCACGGCGATGCCGACGAACAATTTGCGCGACGGCAGGCGGCCAATCACCATCAGATTGAGCGGTTTACGACGCGAACTCATGGCAGGCTGTTCACAAAGCTGGCGTCAATCACCTGCGCGGCGGTGACCGGTTTAGGGATCAGCCCGGCGGCGGTGGCGGCTTTCAGCACATGCGCAAACGTCTGTTCGGAGAACGCGTGGCTGAGTACCTGTTTGTTTTCGGCCAGCGAATAATATTTCACGCCGTCAAACGCCGATTCTAAATCAGCAGGTGTCGCGCCCACGGCTTTGGCGATCAGGGCGCGGTCGGCAGGGGTGTTGGCCTGATAATGGGTCAGGGCGGCGTCCCAGCTTTTAATCAGCGCGGCAATCTGACCCGGTTTTTCTTTCAATACGGAATCGCGAACCACCAGTACGTCGCCGATCAGGCCCGGATCGGAAGAGCCGCTGTAAAGCATTTTCAGCGACGGATCCTGTTTTCTGGCGGCAGAAATGTACGGCTCATAAGTCACGGCGGCGGTGACGCGTTTGGCAATCAGCGCGCTGCCCGCAGAATCGGCAGGCATCGGAACCGGCTTGATATCACTCCATTTCAGCCCCGCCGAGTTGACGGCGCTGTGCAGCAGAATGTCGCTGGTGGTGCCTTCTTCGAACGCCACCTGTTTGCCTTTCAGGTCTTTCAGCGTGGCGATGTCTTTGCCGACCAGCAGAGCGTCGGCGGTTTCGCTCTGATCGAGCAGTAAAACAACTTTCACCGGCAACCCGGCGGAAACCATCGCCATCGCGGTGTGTGTGGCGATATTCGCGCCGTCAATCTGCCCGCTGGCTAATGCGGCGTTGATGTCTTTGTCTTCGGCGAAGTTAATGATGTCGACCTTTTCGAGCCCCTGCTGTTTAAAAATGCCCTGACTTTGTGCGACGTGCCACTGGCCATAGCCCAGCCAGGGTTCGATACCCATTTTGAAAGTACCGGCTTCCGGCGCAGTGGTTGCCGCACCGGCGTTCAGGCTGAACGTCGTGAGTGCGCCCAGGCAACAGGCTAAAGCGACTTTGTTTTTTAAGGCGTTTAAGGTCTGAGAAGGTGACATGGTGAGCCTCGCATGGTGTTGAAAGAGAGAAAGACGGCGAATAGAAATCCTAATGTGCAACCCTGTATAGACAAGTGAGTAAAGCAATAACTACGCCACAGTTGAATTCACGGAAGGAAATCAGGCAGGGCATTGATGTTATACATTTTGGGATAATTAATGAGAAGAAGGTTAACGGATTTATAATTAAAAGTGATAACCCGCACCATAATATGACTTTGATTGCTCTGCGGGAGTGCAAAGGAATATCCGGATTAGAAATTCAAATTCAAAACCGTGTGAGCCGACCAGGACCCCGGGTGGTCACCCAAGGTCCTGACTTCTGTGAGGTGCTCAATGCGGGTAAGAAACCTAAACCTTCTCACTTCTCCGCCGGTGCAGCAGCAAATACACCGCCGGGATCACCAGCATCGATAATAACGGCGCACTCAACATCCCCCCGATCATCGGTGCAGCAATACGTTGCATGACTTCTGAACCGGTACCGCCGCCCCACATGATCGGCAGTAAGCCCGCCATGATGGTGGCGACGGTCATGGCTTTTGGCCGGACACGCAATACCGCACCGTGGTGAATGGCGTCACACAACGCTTCCTCAGTCAGCGGTTCCCCCGGTTTCTGCCGGCGCTGCACCGCCTGATTCAGATACAGCACCATAATCACCCCGAACTCGGCGGCGACGCCGGCCAGCGCGATAAAGCCGACGGCGGCGGCGACCGAGAGGTTGTAACTGAGCAGATAAAGCAGCCAGATACCGCCGGTCAGGGCAAACGGCAGGGTTGCCATGATCAGCAACGCATCGCGCACGCTGGTGAAGGTGACGTACAACAGGACAAAAATGATAAGAAGCGTGACCGGCAGGACGATTTTCAGTTTTGCCGTGGCGCGTTCCAGATATTCAAATTGCCCCGACCAGCTGACGGTGACGCCTTCCGGCAATTTCACCTGCTGATTCACCGCCTGCTGCATATCTTCCACCGCAGATTTCAAGTCACGCCCGCGCAAATCGACATAAATCCAGTCCGACAAACGGGCGTTTTCACTTTTCAACATCGGCGGGCCGTCAGTAACGTTGACCGAGGCCAGCGCCGAGAGCGGAACCTGCGCGCCGGACGCGGTCAGCACCGGTAAATCACGCAGTGCCTGTACGTTGTCGCGTAGCTCGCGCGGGTAACGCAGGTTGATCGGGTAACGTTCGCGGCCTTCCAGCGTTTCACCGATATTTTCACCGCCAACCAGTGTCGAAACCAGCGACTGCAATTCGGCAACTGTGACACCGTAACGTGCAGCTTCCCGCCGGTTAATATCGATGTTCACGTAGCGGCCACCTTCGAGACGCTCGGCAAGTGCCGACGTCACGCCGGGAACCTGCTTCACGATATGCTCGATTTGCTGCGCCACCTGCTCAATCTGCACGATGTTATTCCCGTTCACCTTAATCCCCACCGGGCTTTTGATGCCGGTCGCCAGCATGTCCAGCCGGTTGCGGATCGGCGGCACCCAGACGTTGGCGATACCCGGTAATTTCACCGCGTTATCCAGCTCCGTGACCAGTTTGTCGGGCGTCATGCCAGGCCGCCACTGGTCGCGCGGTTTGAAGCGGATCGTGGTTTCAATCATGGTCAGCGGCGCGGGGTCGGTGGCGCTGTCGGCGCGTCCGGCCTTTCCAAACACGCTGGCGACTTCCGGTACGGTTTTAATCAGCCGGTCGGTTTGCTGTAACAATCTGGACGCTTCGCGGGCGGAGATCCCCGGCAGCGTGGACGGCATATACAGCAAATCACCTTCGTCGAGCGGCGGCATAAATTCGCTGCCCAGTTTTGACAGCGGATAAAGCGACACCAGCAGAAACAGGCCGCTGCACACCAGCGTGGTTTTCGGGCGTTTCAGCACCGCAGAAAGCACCGGCTGGTAAGCGGAAATCAGCCAGCGGTTGATCGGGCTGGCGTTTTCATCGGGGATTTTTCCGCGAATGAAATAGCCCATCAGTACCGGCACCAGCGTGATCCCCAGCCCGGCAGAAACGGCCATGGCGTAGGTCTTGGTAAACGCCAGCGGCGAGAACATCCGGCCCTCCTGCGCGTCGAGCGAAAACACCGGAATAAACGACAGCGTAATGATCAGCAAACTGCAAAACAGCGCAGGCCCGACTTCGATGGCCGCCCGTTCGGAAACCTGCCAGTAATCCGCGGAAGTGGGCTTCTGGCCGGGGTGATCGTGCCGCCATTGTTCGAGTACTTTGTGCATGTTTTCAATCATCACGATCGCGGCGTCCACCATCGCCCCGATGGCAATCGCAATGCCGCCAAGCGACATAATATTGGCGCTGACCCCCTGATAATGCATGACGATAAACGCGCCGAGAATGCCGAGCGGCAGCGTAATGATCGCCACCAGCGCCGAGCGGAAGTGGAACAGAAACAGCGCGCAGACCACCGCCACGACGATGAATTCTTCCATCAGTTTATGCGACAGCGTTTCGACAGCCTGTTCGATCAGCGGCTGGCGGTCATACACCGGCACGATTTCCACACCGGCGGGCAGTGTGCGGGCGAGGGCGTGCAGACGCACTTTCACCGCTTTCAGGGTTTCCAGCGCATTCTTGCCCGAGCGCATGACGATAACGCCACCCGCCACTTCGCCTTCACCGTTGAGTTCCGCCACGCCGCGCCGCAGTTCCGGGCCGGTGCGCACGGTGGCAACGTCAGACAGCAGCACCGGAATGCCGCTGTTGGCCGTCACGACCACGTTGTTGAAATCGTCCAGACTTTTCAGGTAACCGGAAGTGCGCACCATGTATTCGGCCTCGCCCATTTCCAGAAGCGATCCGCTGCTTTCCTGATTGGCGTTTTGTAAGGCGCTGACCAGTTGCGTGTGCGTCACGCCACGCGCGCGCATCCGCTGCGGGTCGGCGACCACCTGATACTGCCGCACCATGCCGCCAATGCTGGCCACTTCCGAGACGTTGGGCACCGTTTTCAGGTCGTAGCGCAACGTCCAGTCCTGCAACGCACGCAGCTGTTCGAGGCTGTGTTGACCGGTTTTATCGACCAGCGCGTATTCATAAATCCAGCCGACACCGGTCGCATCCGGCCCGAGCGACGCTTTCGCACCCGGCGGTAACGAGGATTGCACCTGGCTGAGGTATTCCAGCACCCGCGAACGCGCCCAGTACGGATTCGTACCGTCATCAAACAGCACGTAAACATAGGCATCGCCGAACATCGAAAAGCCGCGCACAGTTTTCGCGCCGGGCACCGACAGCAGGGTGGTGGTCAGCGGATACGTGACCTGATCTTCAATGATTTGCGGCGCTTTACCCGGATAACTCACGCGCACGATCACCTGTACATCGGAGAGATCCGGCAGGGCGTCGAGCGGTGCTTTTTGCAAAGACCAGATGCCCCAGCCCGCCATCATCAGGGCGGCGAGCAGCACCAGAAGCCGGTTGCGCAGCGACCAGCGGATCACGGTGGCAATCATAAATGGCTCCCGTGCTGAGGGGCGTCTGGCGTGGTTTCATCAGCCGCAGCGGCGGGCAGCGCGCTGCGCAGGCTGGCTTCTGAATCAATCAGGAACTGGCCGGAGGTCACGACAGATTGCCCTTCGGTCAGGCCGGAAAGAATTTGCGTCCAGCCATCACGTGTTGCGCCTGCGGTCACCGCCTGCGGCGTGAAATGCCCGTTACCGTCGTCGAGCAGCACGGTATTACGGGTGCCTGTCTGGATCAGCGCTTCCTGCGGGATCGCCAGCACCGGCGTTTGTACCGGGGCATCAAGCGTCAGGGTGAGATACATGCCGGGGCGCAGTTTTTGCTGCGTATTATCAATCACCACGCGGGCTTTCAGCGTGCGGTTGATGGCGTCAGCGTCGGGCAGTAATTCACTGACTACGCCACGAAACACATCGCCCGGCTGGCTGTCCGTGTTGCCGCTGATTTTACTGCCGACCTGTACCTGCGCGGCAGCGGACGGCGGATAATCCATCACAATCCACACCTGTTTCAGGCTGGTCAGTTCGAATAACGGCTGCGCGGCGGCGACCTGCGCGCCTTCACGCACGGCCAGCTGGCTGAGATAACCGTCCTCCGGTGCCACGACGTCAATGCGTGTCTGCGGCTGGCCGGTTTTGTCTATGCGCTTAAGAATATCTTCCGGCATAAATTGGAGCGCCAGACGCTGACGGGCGGCGGCGCTCAGGCTGCGGTCACCGAGCTGACGCACCGCCAGATATTCCTGCTGCGCGGCGGTCCAGTCGGGGATCCACAACGTCGCCAGTTTTTGGCCTTTTTTCACCTGCTGCTGGCTGGCGGCCACATAGAGTTTTTCCACCAGACCGCCTGCGCGGGCGGCCACCGTGCGCACGCTGCGCTCGTCGGCGGTGACGGTGCCGTAAACATTCAGCGGCGAGGAAATAACGCGGCGCTCCACTTTTGCGCTGCGCATACCGAGATTCTGCTGCTGACGGGCGCTGACCGTGACACCGCCGTCGTCGGCCACTTCACCGGCGTAACGCGGCATCAGTTCCATATCCATAAACGGCGATTTACCCGGCTTATCAAAACGCTGACCCGGCGTCATCGGGTCATACCAGTACAGCACCTGGCGTTCGGCAGACGCAGACGCGTTTTTTGAATCTGCCGGCGGGTTATGGCGTCCGGCCTGGTAACCCAGTGCCAGTGCGGCCGCGACGCAAAGCGCCAGCAAGCTGTAAGTTTTAGCGGTAGTCATCAGTGATTCTCCTGAGGCGCCAGGTAGCGCAGGGCGACCCAATAGCGTGCGACGTCGAGTTCGGCATTTCGTACTGCAATCTGGCTGTCGAGCAGGCTGCGGCGGGCTTCCAGCACATCATTCAGGCTGCTTTTTCCGGCGCGATACTGCGCCTGAATCACGCTGACGCGCTGCTGTTGCAGCGGAACAACGTCATTTTTCTGCCGTTGCCACAGGGTACTGGCCGCCTGATATTGCGCCAGCAGCGTGGTCAGTTGCGCCTGATGCGTGCGGATGAGCTGCGCCAGCCGGTCATTGCTTTCCATTGCCATCGACTGATCGGCGGCGTGATCTTTGTCCTGACGTGACGCGGTAAACAGCGGCAAATCGACGGTGACCATCACGCCCGCCAGATCGTCGTAACTGTCGGCGCGGCGGCCGTAATAGACTTCCACGCCGATATCTGGCAGTGCGGCAATCGCTGATTCGGACGATTTCGCCTGCGCCACTTCCGCCTCGCGTTGCGCTTGCAGAATTTCAGGATGCTGGCCGATGCTGTCGGCCTGCATCGCTTCTGCGGGTAATTCGCTGACCGGCGGAACAGCACCCAGAGTTTCGGGCTGATCGATGCCGGTGAGCTGACTCAGCCGGGTACGTGCAAGCTGTACGTCGCGACCGACTTCGGTGAGTTTGTCCTGCATACTGATGAGCGTCAGGCGTGCGTCGAGCACCGACGCAGGCAGGGCGCTGCCGCTGCTGACACCGCCGCGCTGAACACCAATCTGCCGCTGACTTTCGTCCACCAGCGCCTGCAACTGCTTCACGGTTTCATTGCCGATGGCCAGTTCCATCCAGGCCTGCGCCGCATCGCGCTGCAACTGGGCACGGATGCTCTGGCCGTTTGCCGCCACCTGCCGGGATTCGGCGCGCAGTGTGCCGGCTTTACGTTCGCGCTTACTGCTGCTCACGTAATCCTGCATGATGCCAATCCGCTCCATGGTCATGCCTTCGCGGGTAAAACGCTGGTCGTTATTGCCGCCAACGGGCAGGTTTTCAATCCCGAATTTCAGCTTCGGATCGGGCAACTGCATAGCGGATTCCGCGCGGTTTTCCAGCGCATTAATCTGATGCTGGCTGGCAGACAGTTCCGCCGAATATTCCTGCGCGGCAACCAGCGCCTGGGGAAGAGAAACGGGTGTGGCAAAGGCGCTGACCGGCATAAAAGCCAGCAGCCAGTGCCACGTCACCCTGAGGTGACGCGGTAAATTCAACATGGTATTTCTCCCGGTCAGCGTTTCAGCGGTGTCAGTGTCTGCAACTGATAAGCCGTGTCAGTTTTGACAAAGCTGAACGCCACCGGTGTACCAGCGGGCAGGGAGTTTGTGGCGATTTCCGTTGGCAACCGGAAATTCATGGTCATGGCGGGCCATTTAAGCGCAGGAATGGCGTGATGAGAAATACCGACGCGGTCGGATTGCCATTGCGTGATCACACCTTCAGATTGATAAACCTCCACGGTTTGCATCGCCATATGATCATGATTCATGGGCATTGTGTCAGCGAAAGAATAAGCGGAAATAAAGAAAAGACTACAGGCAAAACCATTTAAAATTGTACGCATGGGAATAACTCCAATACTGTCATATCAGATAAACGCCGTTATTACGGCAGATAAATAAGATTATTCAGATGCAGGAAAATGCATCCGCTGACAGCAGGGGCTATTCTCTGTACCGGCAGAACTGAACTTCAGCGGGCGGAGCCGTGACCGGCGGGGCAACCCAGTTTGCGGTAGTGACCGCCACGCGGGCATCAAGGGTGATTATGGCGAGTGCAGGCATAACCGGAAGTGCCACCAGGGGTACATTTCCGCTGTCTGACTGGGTTCTTTCAGGCACGCAGTACTTTTCACACAGCACCTCCTGACTTTGCATATGCTCAGGGGAATCAGGCATTTGCATGTATTCGTTATGCGACATCGTGGTATTTTGCACCGGCGGGCGCATGTCGCACTGATGGCTGGCAAGCGCCAGCTGAGAATTAAGAATCAGCCAGCACAACGCGAACAGCAACGCACTGATCCGCTTGCCGGGCAAGCGCAGTGAATGCATAAACTGTGAAATCGCGGAACACACTGACATAATAAAAGTAATTTCCAAATGGAAAGATGCAAATGAGTATATAAGGAAATAACGCGGGGAGGAAAGGATAAAGAGAATAACGCGGCGGTAAATTTGTCAGGATAATTAAAAAGGGCGAATAACAGCGGTTTCTGTTATTCGCATGTTAATTAACGTGCGGCTTACGGTAATAATATCAGAGCCAGCCCGATTTTTTGAGTTTCCAGTAAAGCCAGATACAACCGACGAGCGTTACGCCCAGCGTCACCGGATACCCCCACCAGTCATCCAGTTCCGGCATGTTTTTAAAGTTCATGCCGTACAGGCTGAATATCACCGTCGGGATCGCCAGAATTGCCCCCCAGCCCGCGAGACGTTGTACCACTTCATTCTGATGCACTGACACCAGCGCCAGATTCACATGCATGGCGTTTGAGAGCATTTCACGCATATCGTCGGTGGTGCGGATCACCTGATTCGCGTGGTCCTGCACGTCACGAATGTAGGCGCGCAGGCTTTTCGGCATCAGCTCTTCATAATGGTGGCTGAGCTGGTTACAAATATCTTCCATCGGTACGGCAGAATTGCGCAGCGAAAGCAGATCACGACGGAGCTTATACACCTGCTGCACGGCCTGCTGGTTGAACGTGTTCTGGAACATCAGCTTTTCGATGGCGTCGAATTCTTCGGTGTAGCGGTGCAGGATTTCCAGGTAGTTATCGACGATGGAATCCAGCACGCAATACAGCGCGTAAGCCGGTCCTTTACTCATCATGTCCGGGCGTTCTTCGGCATGTTTGCGGATTTCTTTGTAGCTCGACGACGCGCCGTGGCGGATGGTGACCAGAAAGTTTTTGCCGAGAAACAGATGCGTTTCGCCGTACTCGATGGTTTCCTTCACCTTTTGCGCGGTATGCGTGACGATAAACAGCGACTCGCCGTACTGCTCGATTTTCGGCCGCTGATGGGCGGTCAGCGCATCTTCAATGGCCAGGTCATGCAGCCCGAATTCTTCCTGAATGCTGCGCATATACGCATCTTCCGGCTGCCACAAACCCAGCCACACGAACGTGTCGGGTTCTTTCAGCACTTCGCTGATGTCTTCAACGGTGACATCCTGCAACCGCTTGCCGTCACGGTAGGCAACGCTGTTGATCACTGAATCGCAGCTGGGTTTTTTCTCTTCAGTAGAAATATCGTTCATTTTTTACCCGATTGTTATTCAGCGGAAAATCCCGCCCGCAGGCAGGAGTGTTTTCAATGTTTGAACAGAATAGCGCAGTCTGGTGGAATTGCGCTGAGGGGGGATTCTGAAAAGAGGGGGCGCGAACACGAAGCAGAATAGCTCTTTACCTGCCCAGGTCACGCCTTCCGATTTTATCTCGCCACATTAAACCGCTTTACGGCGTTATCCCCGACGTCGTTTTGACTTTCACATCCGACGTTGCCGCCGGGCCAAAGACGGTGTAGGTCGGTAAATCGACGTTCTGGTACGGCTCCCAGCCGCCGCCGAGAGCTTTGTACAGCGACACCAGATCGGTGCTGGTTTTCACTTTGGCTTCGGCGGATTGCTGATGCGCCTGCGCGAGCTGGCGCTGGGCGTCGAGCACGTTGATGAACGTTGAAAGCCCCTGACGGTAACTGTCGCTGGCGAGATCAAACGCGGTCTGTAACGCGTCGGTTGTCTGTTCTAATCCGTTCACCTGATCCTGATCAGTGCGGTAATTCACCAGTGCGTTGTCGACGTCCTGAAGCGCGGTCAGCACCGTCTGGCGGTAGTTCAGCGCGGCATTGGCCTGTTGTGCGCGGGAAAGATGCACGCTGGAAACCAGACGTCCGCCCTGGAAGATCGGCAGGGTAACCTGCGGGCCGAAGGAGTAGAAATGGCTGCTCCAGTTGTCGAGATAACTCACGTCAGTGTTACGCATCCCGAACTGGCCGGTGAGGGAAATGCTCGGGAACATCTGCGCGACGGAGACGCCGATATTGGCGGTCGCGGCGTGAAGATCGGCTTCGGCTTTACGCACGTCCGGGCGTCGGCGCGCCAGCTGTGAAGGCACGCCAATCGGAACCGCAGCGGGCAGTGCAGGCATGGGTTTTGGTGCGGTCAGTTCGGCATCGAGCGAGCCCGGCGTCTGGCCGAGCAGAACCGCCAGCCCGTTCATTGCCTGACGTTCCTGCGCCTGATACTGCGGCAACTGCGCGCGCAATGAACCCAGCTGCGCACGGGCGTTTTCCACATCCAGCTGGGGCGACAGGCCGTTCTTCTGACGATTTTGCGTGAGATCCAGCGTCTGCTGCGCCACGTCGATTTGCGTCTGAATCGCCGCCGTCACGCTTTGCGCACCGCGCAGTTGCAGATACGCACGGGCGACTTCGGCTTCCAGCGACACCAGCGCATCGTTACGTTGTTCGACGGAAGACTGCGTCTGCGCATTGGCGGCTTCCACCTGACGCCGCGTGCCGCCGAATAAATCCAGCTCCCAGCTGGAATCAAAGCTTCCCTGATACAAATTCACCGGCCGCGTCGCCGTACTGATGGCGCCGGAGGCTTCCGGGCTGAGATCGCTGAGCTGCTGCGAAGCACCGCTGGAATCCAGAATGCCTTTCAGGCCAAGTTGCTGACGCGTGGCTTTTGCGCTGCCCTGAACTGACGGCAGCCAGGCACCTTCGGCCTGTTTAACCTGTTCGCGGGCACCGGCGATACGCAGCACCGCCTGTTGCAGGGAGATATTCCCGGCAATCGCGCGGATGATCAGGCTGTCGAGCTGCGGGTCGTTAAACGCTTTCCACCATAACGGATTCGGCTCCGACGGCAGGGCAATGGACGCGCCGTCGGCGTCTTTCGGCTTCGTCATGTCGTTATAAGCGCCCGGCGTGACCGGGTCCGGTTTCTGGTAATCGGGGCCCACGGAGCAGCCCGCCAGCGCCAGCGTGAGAGCCGAAACGGTAAACAGCGTGGTTTTATTCAACTTCCGGGTCGTATTCAACTTAATGTGCTCCGGCATTACCTTCGCTTTTAACCGGCGAAAGCAGGAAACAAAATGGGATCAAAATAACAGCGACGATGGCGCAGTAGCCGAACACATCGATGTAGGCCAGGATGCGCGATTGCGAGATCATTTCCTGATACATCTTCACGGTGGCGATCTGCATCGGGTCGCCGGCGACGTGGGCGAAATCGCGGATCGCGGCGGCACTTCTGCTGACGGCCTGATTAAACTGTTCGTTCAGCGGCGACATGTTGTGTGCCATGTGCGCGCTGTGTGCCTGCGTTCGTTCGGTCACGCCGGCGGTTGCCAGTGAAATCCCAATCGAGCCTGCGACGTTACGGAACATGGTAAACAGCGCGGCGGCGTCGGCGTTCATCCGCTGCGGAATGGTGATGAACGCGATGGTCGTCAGCGGCACAAACAGGAAGCCCAGCCCGATTGACTGCGCGCTGCGGTACAGCACCAGTGTTTTGAAATCGACATTGGGCGTCAGCGTGGCCGAATAGATAAACGACGCAGCGAGCAGGAAGAAGCCGAACGCAATGATGTAACGCGTTTGCACAATCGGCATCAGTTTCAGCACCAGCGGGATCGACAATACAATCAGCACCGCGCCGGGCGACATCACCAGCCCGGAAAGCGTGGCGGTATAGCCTAACTGCTGTTGCGCCAGTTGCGGAATCACCACCGAACTGCCGTAAAGAATCATCGCCATCCCCGCCATCAGCAGACCGGCGATGGCGAAGTTTTTATCCTTCATGCAGCGCAAATCGACCACCGGTTTTTTGGCGTAAAGCAGCCAGTAAATCGCCCCGACAATCCCGGTTGCCGCCAGCACAGCAAACGTAACGATAAAGCCGGATTTGAACCAGTCGTCGTCTTCGCCGCGATCCATCATCACCTGCAAACAGCCCAGCCCGAGCGCAATCAGCCCGATACCGATGTAATCAATACCGAGTTTGCCTTTGGCTTTACGTTCCCACGGCGGATCTTCCAGCAGCTGATAAATTGCCAGCAGGGCGATAATCCCCACCGGAATGTTGATGAGAAACACCCAGCGCCAGCTGAAGTTATCCGTGATGTAACCGCCCAGCGTCGGCCCGACGACCGGGGCGACGATGATGGCAATCGACGAAAGACCAAACGCCTTGCCGCGATCGGCGGGCTTGAAATAATCCAGCAGCACCGATTGCTGAATCGGCTGCAAACCGCCGCCGAAGAACCCCTGTAACACGCGGAACAAAATCATCTGCCACAGTTCTGTCGCGATACCGCACAGGAAAGAGCAGACGGTGAACATTGCGATACAGATCAGAAAGTAAGTTTTGCGGCCCATCACGCGGCTGAGGAAGGCGGAAATCGGCAACACAATGCCGTTGGCCACCAGATACGATGTTAAAACCCAGGTCGATTCGTCATAACTGGAGGACAGCGAACCGGCGACGTGCGGCAGCGCCACGTTAACGATGGTGGTGTCCAGGATTTCCATGAACACCGCAATGGTTACGACGGCGGCAACTGCCCACGGATTGGCCTTGGGTTTCCAGTAGCTGCGATCTTCATTCATTCGACGGTCACCGTCGGTTCAACAGACAGGCCGAGCGGCAGGGGCTGGTTCTCATCCAGACCGCTGTCGATAACGATTTTGACCGGAACGCGCTGAACAATTTTCACGTAGTTACCGGTGGCATTTTCAGCCGGGAAGGCCGAGAAGCGCGAACCGGTGCCTTGCTGAATACTGTCTACGTGGCCGTGAAGTTTGATGTCCGGGAACGCATCGACGGTGATGTCGACTTTATTGCCCGGACGCATTCGCTCAAGCTGCGATTCTTTGTAGTTGGCGGCGATCCAGAGGTCTTTCGACACCACCGAGAACAGCGAAGAACCGGCCTGCACCAGCGTGCCGAGCTGCACATTACGCTTGGTGACGTAGCCGTCGAACGGCGCACGAACCTGCGCATACGAGAGATTCAGCGTGGCGTTTTCCAGCTGCGCTTTGGCCTGTTCAACCTGTTGTTCGCGGGCTTCAACGTTAGTTTCGGCCTGACGGATATTGAGCTGAACCTGCGCGGCTACCTGCACCTGGGCTTTGGCATTTTCCAGATCCGCAGCGGCGGAACGCACCTGCGCGCTGGACGAGTCGATATTCTGTTGCGTGGTTGCACGCGGGTCGACGCCACGCTGACGACGGAAATCGGCCGTCGCTTTGAGCAGGCTGGCTTCCGCCCGCGTCTGCTGGGCTTTCGCCTGCGCCAGTTGCGCCGGATACTGCACTTTCGCCAGATCATACTGAACCTGCGCCTGATGCAGTTGCGCGACCGCCAGACCCAGCTGAGCCTGTGCGGCATCGCGTTGCGCGGTGGCATCACGCGGATCGATTTCCACCAGCAGATCTCCTTTATGCACAAACTGGTTATCTTTCACCGCCAGACTGGTGACGTAACCGGCGATTTTCGGCGCGATGGTGACGGCGTCGCCTTCGATAAAGGCATCGTCGGTGCTGACCTGATCTTTGGTCATCAGCCACCAGACCAGCGTAACAACCAGCATGATCACGACGACAATACCGAGGATAATCAGCGGTTTTTTGCCGGGGCCTTTGCGTTTCTCGTCCGGTTCTACGGCGTCATTATTGGGGGCTTTTTTGTCCTGTGTGTGGCCTTCTCCTGATTTAATCTGGCTGGAATCGAGTTCTGACTGTTCGGAACGTGCGTCATCTGACGCAGAAGGTTTTGCATGGTTATTGTTTGTCATAGCGCTCTTCTGATTATCGGCGACCACGCGCCGGAACAAAGAAATCTTGTTTTAAGCTAGAGTGTATTGATGTAAATGCAAGTAAATTTAAGTCAATAAACTGTAGTGAGAGCACGAAGATCCACGCTATAGGGAAGGTCTTAAAAACCGGGAAATGGGGTATAATGCCGGTCTGGTATTTGTATTTATCAAATAAAGTTGATCCTCTGCTTCAGGAATTCTTGTGAATAACTCTCAAAATAATCTGCTTGCCCGGAGCCGGTCATGAGTCGCCCGGCCCCGTCCTATAAAGGGCTGACGCGTATCGCCTCTCTGGTTTCTGTCTGCGTGGCGCTGGTGCTGGTGTGCATCAAAGTCTGGGCCTGGGTGGCAACGGGCTCGATTGCTCTGCTGACCTCGGCGGCAGACGGGCTGGTCGATGTGCTGGCGTCCATGGTGACGTTAATTGGCGTGCGTTACGCCCTGCGTCCTGCCGACAAAGGACACCGTTACGGGCACGGCAAAGCCGAAGCCGTCGCCGCCTTTGTGCAGGCGTTGTTACTCGGCGCAGCGGGGCTGGTACTGGGCGGGGAATCCATCGGACGCATTATTAACCCGGCGCCGCTGGCACAACTTGGGCTGGGGATCTGGGTCATCATCATCAGTTGTGTGGCGGCGACCGGTCTGGTGCTGATGCAAACCTACGTGGTGAAACGCACCGGTTCCACGGCGATTGCCGCCGACCGTGCGCATTACATCACCGATGTCGCGGTGAATATCGCCGTACTGCTGGCGCTGATTTTCGAACGCTATTTTGGCTGGACGCGCTCTGACTCCATTGGCGCGTTGCTGATTTCCTTCTATATGATCTGGAATGCGCGCGGGATGGCGGCAGATGCGCTGACGCAGTTGCTGGACAGGGAACTGAGTGCTGATGACCGTAAGCGTGTAAAAGAAGCCGTGCTGAGCGTGAGCGGCGTGAAGGGCGTGCATGATATCCGCACCCGTAACGGCGGCGACCGCGTTTTCGTGGAATTCCATGTGGAGGTTGACGGCAATCTGAGCGTGGATATCGGGCACGATATCGGCGACGCGGCTGAAATGGCGGTGGGTAAACTGTTCATGTTTGCCGATGTGACGGCGCACCTTGAGCCGGACGGCATCGACGACGATCGTCTGGATAATCTGCTGCGCTGATCGGCTGTCGTTATCCGCAATTAAGAAAACCTCCGCCAAATTTGACGGAGGTTTTTTGTTGGGTGTTAATAAACGTCAATAAATCAGTGCGTGCGCATTCCCGCCGCGGCCATCAGCAATTTAAAGACCGAGGCGACGACAAACAGCGCCAGCACGCTGCCCAGCCAGATAGCCGCCATCCAGCCGACGCGTTTCCAGAAAGGCTGACGGATAACGGTGTCATCATCCATTTCCCTGATAAGCTTTTTCATTTACCCCTCCACCTCTCAGTGATAACCCTGTTCCGGCGTCACTTTCCCCCTGAACACGTAATAGCTCCAGAAGGTATAAACCAGAATAACCGGGATAATAAACAGCGCGCCGACCAGCATAAATCCCAGACTTTGCGGCGGAGCGGAGGCCTCCCAGATGGAAACGGACGGCGGAATAATATTCGGCCAGAGGCTGATCCCAAGGCCGGTATACCCGAGGAAAATCAGTGCCAGCGTCAGCAGGAACGGCGAGTGGTGCGCCTGACGGTTTACCGCACGCAACATCCAGAACGCCACCAGTAACACCAGCACCGGAACCGGCAGGAACCAGAACAGATTCGGCAAACTGAACCAGCGCACGGCGATGGCGGCGTGCGTCAGCGGCGTCCAGACGCTGAGGGTTACCAGCACGGCCAGAAAAGTGAAAAGCAGCGGTTTTGCATAGCGTTGCATACTTTCCTGCAACCGGCCTTCGGTTTTCATCATCAGCCAGGTGCAGCCGAGCAGGGCGTAGGTCACGAGCAGCCCGAAACCGCAGAACAGATTGAACGGCGTCAGCCAGTCCAGCGCGCCACCGGCATACGCGCGGTTAACCACCGGAATGCCGCCGATGACCGCGCCGAGCACCACGCCCTGACAAAACGTTGCCAGTAGGGAACCGGCGATAAAAGATTTGTCCCAGACGTGGCGTTTTGCCGCGCTGGCTTTGAAGCGAAACTCAAAAGCCACGCCCCGGAAAATCAGGCCGAAAAGCATTAACGTCAGCGGAATGGTCAGTGCGTCGAGCACCACCGCATAGGCCAGCGGAAATGCGCCAAACAGCGCGGCACCGCCGAGCACCAGCCAGGTTTCGTTGCCGTCCCAGACCGGCGCGACGGTGTTCATCATCACATCGCGCTCATGCTCTGCTTTCACCAGCGGGAACAGCAGGCCGATGCCCAGATCAAAGCCGTCCATTACCACGTACATCATCACGCCAAAGACGATGATCAAAAACCAAATCAGCGGAAGATCGATACCCATTTCAGACTCCTTCGTCGTTCAGCGGTTCTTTAATCGCCGACAGCGGACGCGCCGGTGTGCGATGTTGTCCCGGCCCGCCGTGATCCTGATTCTGACCCTCATGCGGCTGCGGCCCTTTGCGGATGAGCTTCATCATGTACAGATATCCCACGCCAAACACCGAGGAATAAATCACCACAAACAGCAACAGGCTGATGCTCATCTGCATTTCTCCGTGGTTCGATACTGCGTCTTTGGTGCGTAGCAGGCCATAAACCACCCACGGCTGACGGCCAATTTCGGTGGTAAACCATCCGGCGAGCAGGGCGATCAGACCTGACGGCCCCATCCACAACGCAAACCGCAGAAACGCTTTGTTCTCGTAGAGATTGCCGCGCCAGCGCAGCCAGAGGCTCCACAAACCCAGCACGATCATCAGCATTCCCAGCCCGGCCATAATGCGGAAACTGTAGAAAATGATGGTCGAGTTAGGCCGGTCTTCTTTCGGGGAGGATTTCAGCGCCGGAATTTGCTGCGTCAGGCTGTGCGTGAGGATCAGACTGCCGAGATAGGGGATTTCCACGGAATAACGCGTTTCCTCGCGTTCCATATCCGGATACCCAAACAGAATCAACGGCGTCGGCTCGCTGTTTTTATTCTCCCAGTGGCCTTCAATCGCAGCGATTTTCGCAGGCTGATATTTCAGCGTATTCAGCCCGTGCGCGTCGCCAATCAGCGCCTGAACCGGGGAAACGATCAGCGCCATCCACATCGCCATCGACAACATGGTGCGCATCGCCGGCGTATTACGCCCTTTGAGGAGATGCCAGGCGGCGGACGCGCCGACGAAAAACGCCGACGACAGGAACGCGGCGGTGGTCATGTGCAGCAAACGGTAGGGGAACGACGGGTTGAAAATGACTTTCAGCCAGTCCACCGGCACCACCTGATTGTTGACGATTTCAAAGCCCTGCGGCGTCTGCATCCAGCTGTTGGACGCGAGGATCCAGAACGTCGACATCAGCGTACCGAGCGCAACCATGCAGGTGGCAAAAAAGTGCAGGCCGGGGCCGACGCGGTTCCAGCCGAACAGCATCACGCCCAGAAAACCCGCTTCGAGGAAGAAGGCGGTCAGCACTTCGTAGGTCAGCAGCGGGCCGGTAATACTGCCTGCAAACGATGAGAAAAAGCTCCAGTTAGTCCCGAACTGATAGGCCATCACCAGCCCGGAAACCACGCCCATGCCGAAATTCACGGCAAAGATTTTTGACCAGAAATGATAGAGGTCGCGATATTCCTCTTTTTTGGTTTTGAGCCACATCCCTTCAAGCACCGCCAGAAAACTGGCCAGCCCGATGGTGATGGCAGGAAAAATAATATGGAAAGAAACGGTGAAGGCGAACTGTATACGAGCCAGTTCAAAAGCATCCAGACCCAGCATGAGAGAACCTATTTTTATTGCAGATGACAGAGGGGGATTTAAGCATGAAGGGCTGTGGGTATAACAGGTACAGTATGGTGATAGTTAGGTATAACAGTTGTGGGCCGCGGGCGGTTTTAATAAGAGATCGAGAAAGTTTCGGTTTTTCACTTGCAGTTAAGGCTGACAGTTGACCGAGAATATTTCGGTTTCTCAATTGCAGTGATCGCTCAGCGGCTTGCGCCGAAACCGACCAGAGAGGGCCAGGACGGTCCCTCTCTGGACTCTCCGCGTCTTTTTTACTCCGCGCTGCCGCTCGCTGGCCATGTTTCAGCCACTCCGGCTAGTGCCGCAAACGCCGCCGCTGCGCGGTACTTTCGCTTCGGGTTCGAACCTGCTCGAAAAAAGACTCTCGCTGTTTCTCACCGCTCGCTCAACGCCGTTTTGAAAGCGGCCAATGGCTATGTAAATCGGAAGATAGATGCAGGCTGATTGTTGAATTGAAAAAGCCTCCAGCCGCTTTCAGAAAGCTTGCTGAATGAGTGTTTCGAGACCGAAAGGCTCGAAGACCGAAATGAAGGTACCGCGAAGCGGCAAGTTTTCGCGGCAATAGCTGTGGCACCTGAAACATAGCCAGCGAGCGGAGCGCGTGTTGAAAAAGCGTGGGGAAATCCAAAAGGGGAAAAGCACTTTCCCCTTTTGGTCGGTTTCGGCGCGAGCGGCTGAGCGATCACTGCTACTAAAAAACCGAAATATTCTCGATCCAGCCCTCACGGCGAGTGAGAAACCGAAATTTACTCGTTCAGCTGTCAGCTGTCAGCAGTCAGCCTCACTGCAAGTGAGAAACCAGCCGCCTCGTGCTTATTTAATATTCATTGCGTCCCGCATTGTATAGAACAAATCCGTCTGGTCGGTCAGCCCGACGACGTTCGCCGCGTGTGGCCCGAACGCAGCTATCCGCAACTGAGTCCCGGTGTGTCCTTGCGAATCCTCTTCGGAGTTCCCGTAGCTGATGGTCATCGGTGCGCCGTCTTTGGTGGTCAGCGTTTGCGTCAGGCCCGGTGCTTTGGCATCGGCTTCAATAATCTGGCTCGAATGCGCGTGGTCGGCGGTCACAATCACCAGCGTATTGCCATCCTGGCGGGCGAATTCGAGAGCTTTTTGCACCGCTTCATCCAGATCTACCGTCTCACCAAACTGACCACACGGGTTGGCGGCGTGATCTTGTTTATCAATAGACGCGCCTTCTACTTGCAGGAAGAAACCGTTCTGATTGGTTTTCAGCAGGTCGATGGCTTTTTCGGTCATCGCGGCGAGAGTTGGGATCTCTGCGGTACGTTGCGGATTGGCTTCGCAGGTGACCGCCGGTTTATCGATGTTGCCATGATAGGTGGCTTTCGGGCCCTGCCAGCGTACCGGCATGTTGCCGTCGGCGAATAACCCGAGCAGCGGTTTTTTCTGGTCGGCCTGCGCAATTGCACTGAGCTGATCGGCGTTTTCCACCCAGACATAACCCTGCGCAAGTGCCTGGTCTTTCAGGGATTTACCGTTGAACTCACCGGCTTTCGCCAGCTGACTGAAAGATTTTTTGCCGCCGCCCAGCGTGACGTCGGCACGGGCTTGCAGCAGCTGTTCAGTGATGGAACCTCGTCCGCCGTTTTCCAGGGCGTTGCTGGCGCATTTCTCGGCTGTTTCTTCCGGGCCGTAGCATTTACGGGAGGTAACGTGCGCGATTTGGGCGGCTGGCGTGGCGTCCTGCAATTCGGCAGTCGAGACGTTACCGGTCGCTTTGCCTGCGGCTTTAGCGATTTCCAGGATGGTCTGGTGATCTTTACCGTTTACGTCCACACCGATGGCACCGTTATAGCTTTTAACGCCGGTTGTCCAGGCGGTGGCCGATGCGGCGGAATCTGTCACGTAGCTCGGCTTATGGGTCTTTTTATCCAGAGAATAATGCGTGTACTGGCCGGTCAGCGGCAGGGCGTCGATGCCTTTGAAATAACCGCCCGCACCTTCGGCATAATTTCGTGCGGAGGTGATTTCGGAATCGCCCATTCCGTCACCAATCAGCAGGATCACGTTCTTCACCTTTTTGTCCGACAGTGAGGCGATCAGCGCTGCCGTCTGGTCACCGCTCAGACGACGTGCGCCGCCCGGTTCAGTCAGTACGCCTTTTGCCGCGCGGTCTGTCAGGGTGTCCGGCTGAGTGGCAAAAGCGCTGGCGGAGGCGGAAACCAGCAGGGCGGCAGAGAGTGCGCGGGCAAGCAGAGAGAGAGGTTGTTGCATGGTCAAAACTCCTTTTGATGAACCGTCAGAAATAAAAAAACACAAATTGTTGTATTTTGTTACCGGCAGGTTAGGTCAGAGTTATGACGTTTTAATGACAGTAAAGGCATTATTATGACAATTTGGCGTTACTCCTTCTCTTCGCCGATCCGATCCCTTTCATCGAAATTTCTCCGATACTGGCTGGGGCTGACGGACAAATGCTTGCGGAAAATCCGTGAAAAATAGAGCTGATCTTCATAACCGACGGTTTCTGCGATTTTGGCAATCGGCTGCTGACTGACCTGCAATAACGATTTGGCGCGGTTAATCCGCTGCTCCTCACGCCAGCAGAGGATCGTCGTGTTCAGTTCCTGCCGGAACAGATGCGCCAGTCGGGAAGGCGAGAGGTATACGCGCTGTGCCAGTTCTTCGATTTTGATGTCGCGATCCAGATGCTCGTTGAGATACTGGCAAACCTGATGAATGCGCGGGTCGCGCTGATGGGTGTTGTGGATCGGCAATAACTGCTGGCAGTGCAGAAGCAGTTTTTCCAGCGCGTTCATCGCCAGTGCTTCGGAAAGCGGGCTGCCGCAATCGCTGTAGGTCAGAATGGATTTAAACAGACTGATGACTTCATCCACTTTTTGCTGTGACGGCAGGGTGAGCTGGCCGATAGCGCAGCCCGTATCGTACCAGTTCAGCCAGTCAAGCCAGTAGCCGCGCGGGCGGAAATAGACCCAAAGATGATCCCAGCTTTCACTGTGATTTGCCCTGCCGTAATAATGCGGAATGCCGGGCGGGAACAGCAAAAGATCGCCCGCGTGGCAGGCGCGGTGATCATTACCGGAGGTGATATCGCCCTGTCCGGTGAGCGTCAGGTTAATGATGTAACCTTTCATGCCGTTCGGGCGGTTGATGAAATAATCCAGCGCGCTGTCGGTGGTGATGGGCGTGAAACCGGCGACCAGATAGGCCTGGAAACTGAATTTTTTCATCAGCGGTGAGTAATGCAGAAAATCAAAATTGTCCGGGTTCTGGTCCATCATGAGGCTGTCCTGATATTCGGTGCATCAATACTAGCCGTCACATTGATTATTACCAGCGTGACGGCAGGTCAGTTTATCCGGCGACAATCGCCACGCCCCACGGCGCAAGAATCAGCGGTTGCCCGTTCAGAGGCGTGCCGCTGAGCAGTTCTTCTCCGCGCGGTGCGTCTTCGACGGTCAGCGCGCACGCAGAATAATTCAGATAATAACGGATACGCTGCCCGGCAGAATTCACGCCACCGCGCACGATCAGCGGGAAGGGCTGCCGGCTCATTCTGGCGCTGAGCGGCAGGCCGGTTGTCAGGCGTGCCACGAGCTGCTTAATCAGTGAGATCTCCGGCAGGAAGCCGACGTACATCGCTTTGCCGCGCCCGAAATCGTTCTCAGTAATCGCCGCGTATTCGCCCCAGACCGGATGTTCGTAACGCGCCAGAACCTGCGCGCCCTGCGGTTTCAGCAGTTCCATCCAGGTTGAAACCTGCGCATTTTGAGCATCCAGTTCCAGAAGTTCTGACGCAATTAGCGTGCTTTGAGGAAGTACAAACTGGTTGTAGGTCACGCCACAGCATTCATGTAATACGCCCGGCTGTGCGCCATGACGAACCTGAACATTTTCATCGCTGAAACCTGATTTAAAACCGATCAGCGCCCGGCCACCGGCTTCGACAAACGCGTTGATGCGCCCGAGCAGGTCGTCGCTGGCGGCGTACAGCGCCGGGACAATCAGCAGTTTGTAGCGCCCGGAATCCGCCGGGAGATCGCTGAGGATGTCGGCAGAAATGTTCTCTTCGTAAAGCGCGTCGTGAAACTGACGGAAAATATCGTTGTACAAATTGGTGCTGACGCCTTCGGGTTTAAACCAGTTCAGCGCGTCCATCGCTTCATTGCTGATCAAAATGGCGACGTCATTTTCTATTTTCAAATCTCCGAGCCGGGGTGACAGTCGGGCGAAATCGGCACCAATTGTTCTGGCTTCGGTATACGTCGGATTTGGCGCAAAGTCATGGCTGAGCAGACCTTTCCAGTACGTTTCAAAGGAATTGTGAATCGAATGCCAGTGCCAGTACGAAAGCAGCGTTGCGCCGTGCGCCAGATGGCTGAAAGCCTGCAAACGGAGCTGACCGGGGAAGGGCACCCACTGAGCGAAACCCTGCGCCTGCGTTTCCATCACATAATAATTCTGTCCATGTTTCATACCGCGTGCGATGGCACCGCCGAAAGCGATTTCCCTGCCGGTCAGCTTTTCCTGTGACGGGTGATAAATATCAACACTTGCCACGGTCATTGCCTTGGCAGCCGCGAAGTGATCGACGCGTGGCTGCACGCCAAAGGAATAACCGCGCCATTCGAAATCAAAATTTTGCGTCACGAACTGATGAGGCTTGCGGTATTCATTGACCAGCGCCGCCTGCCACGCCAGATATTGCGTGACACACTGACGCTGAAAGCGGGAAAACGCGCAGCCCAGGCTGGCATTAATGGTTGCCTCAGGCGGCGGGAAATCCTGCCAGTCGTCAATTCGGTTGCTCCAGTAACTGAGACCAAACGCCTGATTCATTTCATCGATATTGGGAAACTGTTCCTGCATACCGGCCACAAATTTCTGCTTCATTTCCGGGCCGCAATTATCGTAATGCTTGGTTTCGTTATCCACCTGATAACCGATAATGGCCGGATGATCTTTTACGTGGCTGAGCAGAGCCCGAATAATATTTTCGGCATGACGCAGGAAATCGGGATTCACAATATCCATGATTTGGCGACGGCCATATTTCTGCTGGCCTTCCGGCGTGGTGACCATAATTTCCGGGTATTTACGTGCCAGCCATGCCGGAATCGCATACGTCGGTGTGCCGATAATCACGGCGATCCCCGCCTGATACATGGCGTCGAGCACGTGGTCGATGTGGTGGAAATTGTACTGGCCTTCTGCGGGTTCCAGCGTACTCCAGGTGGATTCGGCAATGCGCACGACATTAATACCGGCGTCGAGCATCATGGCGATATCTTTTTCCAGACGCTCAACCGGCATATATTCATCGTAATATGCCACGCCATAATAAAGTTTATTCATGTCGAACTCCTTATATTCAGCCGGAAACGGCGTCCTGCGTTATACGCTGACGTATCGGTGACAGCGTAAAGAATGAAAGTAACGTAAAACCCAGCGCAATCAGGCCGAGAATGATATAGGTGTCGCGAAAATCCAGCGTTTTATACATATGCCCGACCGTGCCGGAGAGGAAAATCGCGCTGAACTGTTTGGAAAACTGGAAGCCAATTAAATAGACTGTAGCAGAAATATACGCCGGGAAATTTGCGGAGATGTATTTCAGACCGGCGACCAGGAAGACCGAACTTTCGAAACCGTGCAGCATTTTAATTGCACTGATACTGACCGGGCCGGTGGCATACGCCGAGCCAATAATGCGGATACTCATGATCATCCCGCAATATAACAGGGCATTTTTAGGACCGATTTTATTCACAAACCACGGGGCGAAGAACATGACCACGGCATCGAGGAAAATTTGTGCGGTATAGAGATACCCGAACGCCGCCGCACCTTCCGATTTGCTGGCGAAAAACCGGCTGTAATAGATGGCGAACTGCTGGTCGTAGGTTTCATAGACCGCGCCGACGCCGACCATGTACACAGCGAAGAACCAGAACCGGCGGGTTTTCAGTAATTCCATCACGTCTTTGCGGGTGATAATGGCTTTGCCTTCCACCTGAACCGGGCAACTGCTGTCGTGTTTGGGATCCGTCATGTAGACGACGAACAGCAGGAAAACTCCGGCCAGACTGGCCATCCAGAAAATATAATCCTGATTAATGCCGTACAACTCTCCGGCTAAAAACGTCCCGAATGCTGCGCCAAGCCCGCCGAACATGCGCGCACGACCAAATTCAAAACCGGTCATGCGGCTGACTTTATCGATATAGGCTTCGCACACGCCACAGCCCGCACCGAAAGCAAATCCGATATATATCCCGCCCGCGAGTGCGCCGGTAATGACGTTATATTTCATCAGTGGTGCGAAAATATAAATCCAGTAAGGTGCGAACAGCACCATAATAATGGCAAGCATCCACATCAGGTTTTTACGGAATTTTAATTTATCGGAAATAAACCCAAAAACCGGCTGAATACACACAGACACAATGGCGGTAAAGGAATACACCAGCCCGACATCGGTATAACTGACGCCGATAGTGTCCGTGAGCCATAATGACAAATAGGGGTAACAGGCTCCCCAGCAAATAAAGAAGAAGAAAAAGAACAAACAACACATTACGTAATTTCTGTTCAACCTGGCCATAAACGTTCTCCGTTATTCTCGTTATTGGCTGTCCGTCGTTGCAGGGTGCAGACAGCATGAGAATAAAATACGCAGAGACGGGAAAAGGCATGAGGGGGATCCGCTGCCGGCATGAAAAAATCTGCTACCGGGAGGGGAACTGTGATGCGTGTCGCAGGCGGGGGAGTGGGTTACCACCCGGACGAGTTTTTTAATTCAAGTTCAAGTTCAAGTTCAAGTTCAAGTTCGTGGGCGTCGGCCCACACCGACCAAAGACCCGGTAACGCGCGGGTCTCTGGACTCTGCGCTTTTTTCACTGCGCGCTGTCGCTGGCTGGCACTGTTTCAGCAACCCCGGTTAGTGCCGCAAACGCCGCCGCTGCGCGGTGCTCTCATTTCAGGTTCGAACCTGCTCGAAAACAGACTCTCGCTGTTTCTCACCGTTCATTCGACGTCGTTTTGAAAGCGGCTGGAGGCTTATCTAAATTCAACGGCATTCAGTGTTTCACTTAGCTTATCCTTGAATCAGCCAACATCGGTCTTCCGAATTATATAGCCAGTGGCCGCTTTCAAAAATCGCGCCGCAGGAGTGGTGGAAAACCGAGCGTGTTTTGGCGAGGTTTGTAACCCGAACGAAGGGCACCGCGCAGCGGCAAGTTTTCGCGGCAGTAGCTGTGGCTGCTGAAAAAGTGCCAGCGAGCGGTAGCGCGCAGTTAAAGAGCCCGGGATTCTCAAGGGGCGCGGCGACAGGCGCTCCTTGAGGCCAGTTTGGGTGGCAACCCAAGGTCTTGACTTGTGTGAGGCGATTACCGCAATTTGAAAGCGGGTCTTAGGGAAACCCCTAAAAAGTTCCCAAAAAAAAGCCCCGAAATAGTTTCGGGGCTTTCTAAATCAACAACCAATCAATGTTAGTTGATCTGAACCGGCATACCGGAACGCATCTCAATCGCGCGCTGAACCACAGTCTGGTTTACAGCCGGAGACGATGCGACGGTGTTTGCGCTGCCGGTCAGCGAGATTGGGATCGGCTGCTGGGAATCAAACTCTTCCTGGTTGGAAGACAGCGGGTTGTGGATCTCGATATAACGTTTGCCATCCGGTTCAACGGTGGCTTTCACCGGTGCGTTGATGAACTGCACGCGGGTGTCTTGCGGCACGTTATCGAACAGCCATTTGATGTCCGCATCACGCAGACGCACACAACCGTGGCTTACGCGCAGGCCGATACCGAAGTTAGCGTTAGTACCGTGAACCGCATACAGACGGCCAACGTACAACGCGTACAAACCCATCGGGTTGTCCGGGCCAGCAGGGAAGACGGCGGGCAGGAATTCACCACGGGAGGCATATTCTTCGTGCATTTTTGCCGTCGGGGTCCAGGTCGGGCCTGCTTTTTTACGCTGAACGGTGGTCACCCAGTTCATCGGGGTGTCTTTGCCCAGCTCGCCGATACCGATTGGCAGAACGACAACGGTGTTGGTGCCTTTCGGGTAGTAATACAGACGCATTTCAGCACTGTTGATAACGATGCCTTCATGTGGCGTTTCCGGAAGGATCAGCTGCTGAGGAATCGTCAGCACGGTCCCCGGCGTTGGCAGGAACGGGTCAACACCAGGGTTGGCTTCGAGCATGTTGCTCAAACCCATCTGGTATTGCGCTGCAAAATGTTCCAGCGGCAAGCTGCTGCCCTGAGGAACGGTAACCGTGATGTTTTCACCGACCAGACGACCATTGTTCGCCGGAAGAGGATAGACCACAGCAAAAGACGCCTGGCTATATGCAGCAACTGCCAAAACCAGGGTAAGGATTGCGCGAATGCTCATTTTCATATTTTCGTTGGTCGTTAATGCCACACTGGCAGTTGTTGTCAGGATGTTGATTTCCCCCCGATCAGGTCGAAACCCGACGGAGGAATAGTGTACTTGCACATAGCACTTGAATGGGACTCAGTATGTGTAACGAATCGCATTTCAGGGCCGCTAATTATAAGGATTTATTTCAAACAGGCCAAAGCTTTCTCACCTTGTTCGAAAAGTTCCCTTCCGCAAACGCATTTTTTGAGGCTGGCTGCACAATTCCTTCACATTTCCGCCTTCATTTACGGCAAAACGGCACCATCACTAACGCGGCGATAAACATCCATGCCATAACCTGGAAAATATCGTTGAAGGCCAGCGTCAGGGATTGCGCCGCCACTTTTGCGCCGAACAGACCTTTGGCCATCAGCAATGCGTGGGCGGTATCCGGTGTCAGGTGGCCGATTTTCTCCGCCAGCGACCCGATCACTTCCTGCGCATGGTCGCCGTATTGCCCCAGACTTTCACCGAAACGCGCCGCGTGAACGCGCGTCCAGTCCTGCAACCAGGTGTTCACCGTCGCAATGCCGATAGCGCCGCCCAGATTCCGCATCAGGTTAAACAGCCCGGATGCATAGCGCAGTTCCGGCCCCTGAAAGGCGGTCAGCGCCATGTTTACGCTCGGCACAATGCACAACATAATGAATAATCCGCGCACTACCTGCGGCCAGAAAAATTGTTCCGCGCCCCAGTAAGGCGTGACGGCGGTCGTCAGCCATAAACTCAGCGCGAAACCGGATAATCCCACGGTGATTAATATCCGGCGATCGACCCGGTTGATTAATCTGGCGGCGATAATGGTGCTGAAAAACTGCCCGACACCGACGACAAATACCGTCGTCCCAATCTCAAGGCTATTGAAATCACGGATACGGCCCAGAAAAACCGGCGTCAGGTAGGTCGAGGCGTACAGGCCAAAACCGACAACCAGATTGAATAAACAGGCGAAGGTAAAGGTCGGGTCACGGAAGGGTGTCAGGCGCACAATCGGGTTTTTGGAATAGAAAGAACGCTCGAGAAACAGGACAAACGCCACCAGCGAAAACCACGCGGAAATCTGGATTTGCGGATCGCTGAACCAGTTTTTGCGCGGGCCTTCTTCGAGCACATATTCCAGACAACCGAGCGCCACCGCCATCGAAAATAAATGCGCCCAGTCGATACGTTTGAGCATCGAAAAATCGGCTTTATCAACGTGAATAAACATGACCGCGCCGGTCGCCACCAGAATGCCGGGCAGGATATTGATGAAGAAGATCCAGCGCCAGTCGAGAACCTGCGTCACCACGCCGCCGACGGTCGGGCCGAGTGTCGGCGCGAGCACGCTGACCATTCCGAGGATCGCCGGGATCAGCGCCTGCTGTTTGCCCTGAAACATGGCGAATCCGGTCGCGAAAACGGTCGGTACCATCGCCCCGCCGGTAAAGCCCTGTAATGCCCGGAAGAATATCATCGACTCAATATTCCACGCCAATCCGCAGCCGATACTGCTGAGCGTAAACAGGGCGGCGGACGCACTGAACAACCAGCGGGTTGAGAGTGCCTGTGCCAGAAATGCCGAGAACGGGATCATCACCAGTTCGGCGATCAGATACGAAGTTTGCACCCAGCTTATTTCGTCAGGCCCGGCGGAAAGCCCGGCCTGAACATCATTAAGCGAGGCGGCGACGATCTGGATGTCGATCAGCGCCAGAAACATGCCGAACGCCATGATGCTGAAAATCAAAAACTTGCGTGATGTCGGATAATCCGCTGGCGAGTGCGTAGCGGGGTGATTCAGGGTGGCTGACATTTTTGTGAGATCCCGGGGCTTGTTTATATGATGGTTATAATATTAATATGATGGTCATCATGCAATGAGGCGCAAAAAATAATGAGCGAAGCAACAGCGGACGGCGGGCTTGCTGCCCCGCAGTCAAAAGTGAATAAACGATCAAAACGGATCTGGGTGGTGAGTGCGGTTGCGCTGGCCGTGGCGCTTGGCGGGGCAGCCTGGTTGCTGGCGGCACCGTCTTCTGAATCTACCGACGATGCGTATCTGACGGCAGACGCCACCACCGTTGCGCCTAAAGTGAAAGGGTTTGTGTCGAAGGTGCTGGTCCGGCACAACCAGCAGGTTCATGCGGGTGATAAACTGGTGCTGATTGACAGCGAAGAATTTACGGCGCGTTTAGCCGCCGCGCGCGGTGATCTGGACGATGCCCGTGCGCAGGTTGCACAGCAGCAGGCGGCGTTGCTGAGCCAGCAGGCGCAGGAACAACTGGCGCTGACGCAAATCGATGCGGCGAGAACCGCCATCCGGTCGTCGCGAGCTGAACAACAGCACGCCGAGGCCGAGCAGCAACGGTATCAGTCGCTGGCCGTCAGCGGCGCGACATCCCGCAATGATGCGGACAGGTATAAAACGGTGGCAGTGACGGCAGAACAGACGTCGGCACACGCTGTTGCAATGCTCGATGTGGCACAAAATCAGGCGGCAGTGACGCACGCACAGCGGGCGGAAATTGCAGCCGCGCTGGCGCTGGCGAATGCGGCGGTGGTGAAAGCGCAGGCGGCGGAAGATCTGGCGCAACAGGATCTCAACCATACGACGATTTTCGCCGCAGTGGAGGGTGTGGTCGGTAATCGTCAGGTACAGGTCGGGGATTATGTGACACCCGGCCAGCGGCTGATGGCGCTGGTGCCGGCAGAGGGGATTTACGTCACGGCTAACTTTAAAGAAACGCAGACGGGCAGAATGCAGCCCGGTCAGAAAGCAGACGTACAGGTTGATGCGCTGCCCGGCGTGACGTTCCACGGGGAAGTGGACAGCCTCGCGCCCGGTTCCGGTTCAACGTTTGCGTTGCTGCCGTTTGAGCCGGGGACCGGCAATTTCACCAAAATTGTCCAGCGCGTGCCGGTGCGTATTCGTCTGGATCCCGGTCAGCCGGAAGCCACCGCGCTGAGGCCGGGGTTATCTGTCGATGCGCGCGTTTCGTTAACTGAACCGGTCAGGTAAACTGAGGCAGCAATTTATTCGATTATCAGGGTCTTACTATGCGCTACGAAAGTGAACATAAGCCGAAAATCCGCGAGCGGATTGTGAAGGAAGCGGCGAAAGCCATCCGCGCCAAAGGGCCGTTGCAGGTCAGCGTGGCGGGCGTGATGAGCAAAGCCGGGCTGACGCATGGCGGGTTTTATGCACACTTTGCCTCGAAAGACGCTCTGATCGAATCCGCTATTAAGCAGATGTTTAATCAGGTGATGCAACGCTGGGATAAAGATAATCAGGGGCTGAGCGCACCGCAGCAACTGGCAGGTTATATCGATTTTTATCTTTCGCCGTGGCACCGCGACAACCGTTCGCAGGGCTGCCCTGTGTCGGCGCTGGCTTCCGAAGCGCCGCGGATGACCGCGCCCTGTCAGGCTGAATTTGCGCGCGGGATTGAACGAATTCGCAGCATGATTATCCGCCAGCTGACTGAAATGGGTGTGGACGATCCGCAGGCAACCGCGGTGTCGGTGAGTTCAGAACTGATGGGCAGTTTATCGCTGGCGCGGTGCGAACCCGACCGGCAGGCCTCGGACGCATTGCTGCACAGTGCAAAGGAAAATCTCAAAATGCGGCTGCATTTACCGGCGCAGAACATACCGGCGCAATAGAAAAGAGAAAGCCCCGAAAATTCAGGGCTTTTTTTATCACGGAAAATTGAGGGGACGTGTGAAGGTTTTCCCTTTTCCGCCGTCAGCTATCAGAAATCATAACCGACAGTGGCGATCACGGTACGTTCCTGGCCCCAGTAGCAATAGCTGGTGCCGTAACAGGCCGCGACGTATTTCTTGTCGAACAGGTTGTTGGCGTTCAGCTGGACATACGCGCCTTTCAGCTGCGGATTGAACTGCACCAGATTCATACGTACTGACGCATCAACCAGGGTTGCCGAAGGCATGTGCACGGTGTTTTCGTTATCCGCCCACTGTGTGCCGATGTAACGAACGCCCGCGCCCACATCCACGCCGATTGGCGATTTGTACTGACCCCAGATGGAGGCCATCTGTTTTGGTGTCACGTACGGCGTGTTGCCGTTGTTTTGCGCCGCGTCGCGGATACGCACTTTGTTATAGGTATAACCCGCCATCACGTTGAAACGCTCAGTCACCTGTTTCTTCGCTTCCAGCTCCAGACCTTGTGAACGGATTTTACCCGCCGGCTCGTAGTAGCTGCCGACAACCACGCGGTTACCCACGTCTTTTTGCGTCAGGTCATACACCGCCGCAGTGTACATATCGGACGTGCCGACCGGCTGGTATTTGATCCCCGCTTCGTATTGCTCACTCTGCATCGGCTTCAGCAGCGTGCCGTCCGCGCCAGGCAGGGCAGACGGTGTCATCGCCTGGCTGTAGCTGACGTAAGGAGAAATCCCGCTGTCGAATGCATAAAGCAGGGAAGCGCGGCTGCTGAAGTGTTCGTCTTTACGTTCGCTGTTAGTGGTTTGCGCGTAAATACTTTCGTAGCTGCGGCTTGAGGTTTTCAGGGTGTCGTAACGGCCTGACAGCGTCAGATACCACTTGTTCCAGCTCATTTCATCTTGCAGATAAGTGCCCATCTGCTCGTAACGGTTTTTGCCGCGTGAATGGCTGTAGTAATTCAGCGCATCGCCGCCCACCCCGGTGTACGGGTTAAGCGTTTCGGCATACGCGCCGTCAGATTTCACGTCGTTGATGAAGTGGGAATAGTCGAAGCCCAGTACCACTTTGTGCGCCAGTTCGCCGGTGGCGAAATCGGCTTCCAGCTGGTTATCGATAGCAAACGTATCGAGGGAGGATTTCTCGCCGGAATAGTAACGGTTCATCAGCGTGCGATCCGCGTTCCAGCCTGCCTGATACACCTGATCCAGTTCGGTATTGGAATGGGTGTAGTTGGTGTTCTGGCGGAATGACCAGACGTCGTTAAACGTGTGCTGGAATTCGTAGCTGTAGATTTGTTCCCAGCGTTTGAACTGGTTGTACGTGCTTTCGCCGTCAAAGAAGCCACGGCTCAGTTTCTGGCCGTACAGGCTGCCGTCGGCCGGAACTGCGGCGTGATAACCGCCGGACGGATCTTTTTGCAGATACGCGCGCAGCAAGAGGGAGGTGTTTTCATCCGGCGTCCACAACAGTTGCGGGGAAATGGCATAACGCTCTTCACGCTGATGATCGTACTGCGTGTCGCTGCTGCGGGTCATCCCGGTCAGACGGAATGCCACCGTATCGCTGAGTGCATTGGTGTAATCGAACGCGCCGCCTTTGGTGTTTTGCGTTCCGCCGGAAAGCTGGATATGACCTTCTTCCGCAAATTGCGGACGTTTGGTGGATTCCACCACGACGCCGCCAGGAATGCTCTGGCCGTAAAGGGCGGAAGACGGGCCTTTGACCACATCAATACGCTCAAGGAACCACGGATCAACCTGAATGGAGTTGTAGGTCGCGCCGTCGCTCAGAATACGCAGGCCATCAAGGAATGTGTTGTTGACGTCACCGCCGTGGAAACCGCGCAGGGAGATGGTGTCATAGCGGGTTGCGCCACCGGCAAAGTTGGTGAAAACGCCCGGCGTGTAGTTCAGTGCCGCGTTGACGGTGGTGGCGTTTTGGTCAGTCATTTGCTGACGCGTGACCACAGAAACCGCCTGACCGGTGGTGATTAACGGCTGATCCGTTTTGGTCGCGCTTTTACTGGTTTTCGCGCTGTAACCCTGCGTCGGAGCCTCTGCGGTATCGGCAGGTGCGGCTTTGACAACGACGGTGTCTTCGGCAGCGATTGAAGTTGCCGGAACGGACAGCGCCATTGCGCACAAAAGCACCGAGCGTTTGAGGGGAAAGCCAACAACATATTTATAGTCCCTATAAATAACCCGATAAATAATCGAGTAATTAATTGATGCGAGTGTAGTGATGCGTGTGTACAGACCCAAAAGCCAACATCGTTCCGCACTTAAGCCCCTGTACAGAAAATGACAGGGATTAACAGAAACGAGACGAATGTTAAACTTAATGATAATTGTTATCATTATTATTTTACAAATTCAAGTGAACTTTCTGCAAAAAGTGTGAAGTGACGACATTTTATCCGTATGAAAGGTATGGGTTTTTTGATTGATTAGTGGGCGAAAGCGCCTCCTGACGGTCGTAAGGGTGAAGCGCTAAAATCTAAAAAGTTGCAATAAAATCCGGCAAAACTGAAAGAAATGATTAGTTTTAAAGGGGGGATAAAACACTTTTTAACAGGAGGGCGCATGAGTCAGTTAAGCCCTGAGAAGTACGCTGAAAAATGGACTGAGGTCGATCACTATCTGGTCAGCCATCTGGTAGAAATCGATCCGGTGCTGGAACAGGTGCTGAAAAATAATCATGAGGCTGGATTACCGGCGCATGATGTCGCGCCGAATCAGGGGAAATTGCTGGCGATGTTCATACAGATGACCGGCGCACAGAAAGTACTGGAAATCGGTACGCTCGGCGCGTATAGCACAATCTGGATGGCGCGGGCTCTTTCTGCATCGGGCTGCGTCGTAACGCTCGAAGCGGATCCGCATCACGCCCGGGTTGCACAGACAAATATCGAGCTGGCCGGTTTGCAGGATAAAATTACGTTGCACACCGGCCCCGCGTCCGCCACGTTGCCGTCTCTGGTCGCGCATGCGCCGTTTGATCTGATTTTTATTGATGCTGATAAACCCAATAATCCGCTGTATCTGGAATGGGCGCTGAAGTTGTCAAAACCGGGGACATTAATTATCGGGGATAACGTCGTGCGTGATGGTGAAGTTGCCGATCCTCACTGCGACGACGCCCGGGTTCAGGGCGTGCGTCGTTTTATTGCGATGATCGAAAAAGAACCGCGGCTGTCGGCAACCGCATTACAAACCGTCGGCAGCAAAGGTTGGGACGGTTTTGTGCTGGCGCGAGTTATCGGCTGATTCCTAACGTTTTACCGCGCCAGCCCGAAGCCAATATCAAACAACGGAGATTGGCTGTCGTGCGGCATATCTGATTTCTGTTTCAATACGGCTTCCATGGAAGAAGGCAGCTCGAAAGGCAGTTTTCCGCTAAAGGCTTCCGTTCCGGTGAGGCGGGTAAACAGCACGGTATCACTGACGCCAAAATTGCCGATCACCGCTTTCGCTTTATCGACCACGTTGGTCAGAATGGCCGGGCGATCCAGATAAACGGTTACGATGGTCGGGACGGATTGGCTGGCTTTGACGATGGCCTGATAATCCGCGTTGTCTTTAGTGAACGCCAGTGAACCTTCGTGATGGCGTTTGCCGAAGAACCACTGCTTATGCGGCTGTTCATACGGCGCTTGGGCGCGGATCAGCGCGACTTCGGCTTTTTCCGGTGAATCTACCACGGTGAAACCTGCCGCCTGCGCGGCTTTCGGTTCGATGCCGTACAGCCAGATTTTTTTGCCTTTTTTCAGCGGCAAAATC
The DNA here is from genome assembly GCF_047784855.1 of Rahnella sp. PCH160. Classification (NCBI taxonomy): domain Bacteria; kingdom Pseudomonadati; phylum Pseudomonadota; class Gammaproteobacteria; order Enterobacterales; family Yersiniaceae; genus Rahnella; species Rahnella sp. PCH160. Next base: position 3,586,155 of record NZ_JBLOGT010000001.1, on the reverse strand, counting down.
TCATCTTTGTTTTGCAACAGAACCAGCGAATGTCCTTGCGCAGAATTCGCCTCTTTCTGCCAGCTGTCGCGGCCGACGGTTTGCACGGCTTTTTGCGCATCGACATACGGATTTTCAAACAGGCCGGTCTGGAATTTTTGTACCAGAATGCGGGTCACCGATTCGTCCAGACGTTGCTCTGTCAGTTGCTTTTCGTTTACCGCGTTCACCAAAAGTTGCGAGTCAGTGACGCCACCAAACTGGTCCACACCGGCTTTCACCGCTTTGACGAAACGCGCCTGCGGCGTCAGGTTTTCCACGCCCCACGACATGCCGCCCGGCACCGGTTCTTTTCCTTCCGGCGTGCCGTTGATGCATTCGTCGCTACAATTACTGGTGATCAGCCAGTCGCTGAGGATCACGCCTTTGAAGCCGTATTGCCCGCGTAAAATGTCGTTCAGCAACTGATGGCTGAATCCGGCACCGACCTGTTCCAGCGGTTTGCCTTCGAACATGGCATTTTTCAGGATGGAATAGGTGGGCATCACGCTGGCGACTTTTGCTTCAAACGCGCCGGTAAACGGGTAAATGTGTTCTTTTAGGTTATTGCCGGGGAAAACGGCGTTCTTGCCATACACGTTATGGCTGTCGTAGCCGTTTTCCGCCGCGCCGTAGCCGACCCAGTGTTTCACCACCGAAATGACGCTGCCAGTGTTCAGACCATCGGCCCCGTTTTGCATCCCTTCAACGTAGCCACGCACCATGTTATGTACACGGGCCGGATCTTCGCCAAAGGTTCCGCTGATGCGCGCCCAGCGTGGTTCTGTCGCCAGATCCGCCTGCGGTGAAAGCGCTTCGCGGATACCGACCGCCAGGTATTCCTGACGAACAATATCGGCGTAACGTCGGGTGACTTTTTCATCCCCAATGGCCGCAAGCCCCAGGGTTTCCGGCCATTGGGTAAATTTGCCGGAAGACGTACTTGCGCCAACCAGATATTCAAACGAATTGCGCGGATCGCTGCTGATGGTGACCGGGATCCCCAGCCGCGTTCCTTCGGCAATTTGCTGAAGTTTGTTGTTTTCTTCGGCCATAATGGCCGGATCTTCCGCCGAAAGACGGGTGATGAGGCTGTTGACTTTGGCTCCGGCGATCATCTTTTTCGCGGCGTCAGTATCGTAGTGCGTTCCGGCTCCAATCGGGCTGTTGGCCGTCGGCGCGGAGCCGTGCATCATCACGCCCGCTTTTTCTTCCAGCGTCATGCGTCTGACCAGATCCGCCGCACGCTCTTCCGGCGTCAGCCGCCAGTCTTCGTAAGGTTCAAGTTTTCCCGAATGGTTGAGATCTTTGAATTGCAGGTCGTCAACGGTCAGCAACGTGGTTTCACGCTGGCTGAGTTCAGGCTGAGTATCACTGGCAAAAACGGGCGGGGCGGAAAGCAGCAGGGCAGATACAGCAAGGCTCAGAGGTTTGATCTTCATTATCATCCTTAATGATTGATATATATAGATACTCAATCTTCAATCAATAACCTATTTTCGGGCTGAATATTGCGACCGGGTTCGCAAATAAAAATCCACAGATGATAGGGGGCATTGCGCCCCACTCATCATCAACCCAACGCCAGCCCTAATACGGCGCCGACGGCCAGCACCCACAGCGGGTGAATGCGTTTGTTCAGGGCCATTAGCGTACATATCACAATCACACCGCCGAGTGTCATTGTCGTGGCGGAGGCTTTGGCGATGAGCAATCCGCTCGAGACCACCAGCCCGACGGTGACCGGCACCAGACCGCGCTGGATCACCTGCCGCCACGGCCGGTCTTTATAGCGCTTCCAGCCGCCCATCACGATAATCGTCACGAGGGAAGATGGCCCGAATTTCGCCAGAGAGGAAACCAGCAATCCGGACCATCCGGCGACCTGCCAGCCAATCAGCGGTACGATCATCATATTCGGGCCCGGCGCGGCCTGTGCCAGAGCAAACAGGGCGCTGAATTCCTGCGCGCTCATCCAGTGGTGTACATCCACCACCGCGCGCTGCATCTCGGGGAGGATGGTATTTCCGCCGCCAAACGCCAGTAAGGAAAGTTCGGTAAACAGCAGGGCAAGGGAAAGTAAAACGGCCATCAGTTTTTACTCCTCGCGCAGATAAAGATGCTGACCGGTGCCAGAACCAGCATGACCGGCAGCATCGGGATACGGAACGCGGCAATGGCGATCACGCCTACGGCGACCAGCGCCAGTTGCAGCCATTTTCCCCACAGCGGCGCGAGCATTTTAAGGCCCGTCGATAACAGCAAACCGGCCGCCGCCGCGGCCATACCGGCGAACAGATGCTCGACCAGTGGCTCATTCTGATAACGCGCATACACCAGACCCAGCAGCACGACGCAAATCGTCGGGGCGAGGATAAGACCAAGAATGGCAGAAAGCGCACCGCGCAGCCCGCGAAATTCCATCCCCAGGGCGACCGACAAATTGATGATATTTCCGCCGGGCAAAAACTGGCACAGTCCGAGCAGTTCGGTGAACTGTGCAGCGGTCAGCCAGCGGCGTTTATCCACCAGCATGTGCCGCGCCATCGGGAGCACGCCGCCAAAGCCGGTCAGGCCCAAAATAAAAAAGCCCATGAAAAGTTGTCCGCAATCGGGTGCGGGCGCAGTCTGGTCTTCGGTACTGAGCATGATTTTTTCCTGCATGTAATCGGCCATCTCGACACTCTCCCTCAAATGTAATTCAAAGCCGCCAGAGGCGTAAATTTCGTTACAGATCATGCGCGCTGTCGTGACATGATGTCTAATGCCTTTAATAGTGAGGATAGATACCCTGTGAGTATGGCAATGATCGAACTGAAACGGCTTAACGCCTTTGTCACCGTGGTGGAAGCCGGCAGTATTACCCGCGCTGCGGAGTTGTTGTTTATTCAGCAGCCGCCGCTGACGCGCCTGTTGCAGGGGCTGGAACAGGATTTTGGTGTGCCTTTATTGCAGCGTCTCCCGCGCGGGGTGATCCCGACCGAAGCCGGTGAGGTGTTGTTGCAGGAAGCCCGCGCCGTGCTGGCGCGGGCGGAGCAACTGAATGCGGCAATGCGTCGCGCGGCACAGGGGGAACAGGGGCGCATCCGGATTGGGTTCACCAGTTCGGCGGCGCTGCATACGTTTGTGCCCGCGCTGCTGCGCCGGTATCGTGAGATTTATCCCTCTGTCAGCACGCTGCTTGAGGAAAGCGGCAGCGGCGAGTTGCTGGAAGCCGTGGTGGCCGGGCAACTTGATGTGGCGTTTGTGCGTATGCCGGTCAAAGACATGCCGGAACTCGAGATGGAAAAGGTGCTGGAAGAGCCGATGTGGGTCGCCGTTCCTGCCGGACACCGGCTGGCATCGCGGGTAAACGGTCAGCCGCTGAAACTCGAAGAACTGAGCAACGAGCCGTTTGTGCTTTACCGCCGTCGCGCCGGGCAGGGGTTGTACGATGCGATACTCGCGGCGTATGTCCGCGCCGGATTTAGCCCGCATATTGTGCAGGAAGCGCCGCGGCTGACGTCATGCCTGAGCCTGGTTGGCGCAGGGCTGGGCGTTTCGATAGTCCCGGCGTCCATGACCCGTCTGGGCGGCGACGGTGTGGTGTTTTTGCCGCTGGATGCCAGAACCCGGCTCAGCGCGCCGTTATATCTCGCCCGGCGGAAAGACAGCCATGCATCGTCTATAATAAGAACGTTTTGTCAGCTGGTCAGAAAGCAGCTGGCCGGGGATTAAAGATGTTGCTCGGAGATGTGTTTTTGCGTGGATTCAATGGTAATGCCGTCGGATTCGATGGCGCTGAGCAGGCAATCGAGCAGGCCGGGGAAGCGGGCGTCCAGATCTTCACGGCGCAGCGACAGTAAGTTGGCGCGTCCGTCCGGGCGCTGCCAGATCACGCCGCTGTCACGCAGCACGCGCCAGTGATGAGTCAGCGTCGATTTCGATAACCCCTGCAACAGGGTGCCGCACGGGTGTTCGCCGCCTTTCGCTAAGGTGCGGATCACCGCCAGACGTAGCGGATTTCCCAGCGCAGTCAGCACATTTTCGAGACGAATCTGCTCGCGTTCAGGGTGGTTAGCTATCATCGGACTTTCCTTACTTAGACGTGTGTTAACGCGGCCGCGCAATATAGCTTATCCGCCTGCTGCTGTACAACGCGACGGCCTCTGACCGATTTCATCAATAGAATAAAATTATTGTACGACTATACACGTACAATTGTAGTATACTCTCCGCATTAAGAATTTTAGTCATCACTTTATTTCTTAACTCAACTTTGTGACGGGATGTGAAATCACTCTCCGCCAACTTAGCCATCAACCAGTAAGGACGTTATATGGCTCGCAAAACGCCAATCGAGCGCTACCGCAATATCGGTATCTCAGCACACATCGACGCAGGTAAAACCACCACCACCGAGCGTATTCTTTTCTATACCGGCATGAACCATAAGCTGGGAGAAGTGCATGACGGCGGTGCGACCACAGACTGGATGGCTCAGGAACAGGAGCGCGGCATTACCATTACGTCCGCTGCGGTCACCTGTTTCTGGCGAGGGATGGATCACTCGTTCGATGAGCATCGCATTAATATTATCGATACCCCGGGGCACGTGGATTTCACCATTGAAGTGGAACGTTCCATGCGTGTGCTCGACGGTGCGGTCATGGTGTACGACGCTGTGGGCGGCGTGCAACCCCAGTCTGAAACCGTATGGCGTCAGGCGAATAAATACAAAGTGCCGCGTCTGGCCTTCGTCAACAAAATGGACCGTCAGGGTGCAGACTTCTTCCGCGTTCGCCAGATGATGGTGGACCGCCTGAAAGCCAATCCGGTGCCGATTGTCATTCCGATTGGCAGTGAAGAGCATTTCACCGGCGTGGTCGATCTGCGCAAAATGCGCGCCATCCTGTGGGATGACGAGTCGCAGGGCATGACGTTTACCTATGAACCGATCCCGGCAGATTTGCAGGGGCTGGCGGAAGAATGGCGCGAAAAAATGGTCTCAGCGGCGGCGGAAGCCAACGATGAGCTGATGGATAAATATCTCGAAGAAGGCTCGCTGACCGAGGATGAAATTACGCAAGGTCTGCGTCTGCGCACCATCGCCGGTGAAATCCAGCCAATGCTGTGCGGCAGTGCGTTTAAGAATAAAGGTGTTCAGCGCATGCTCGACGCCGTGGTTGAACTGATGCCGTCGCCGCTGGATATTCCGCCGGTGGCCGGTACGGACGAAGACGGCAACGACGTGTTCCGTCATTCCGACGATAACGAGAAATTCTCGGCGCTGGCGTTCAAACTCATGACCGACCCGTACGTCGGCCAGCTGACGTTTGTCCGCGTTTATTCCGGCGTGCTGAAAAAAGGCGACAGCGTCTACAACCCGGTGCGCGGCAAGAAAGAACGTATCGGGCGTATCGTGCAGATGCATGCCAACGACCGCATCGAGATAGATGAAATCCGCGCCGGTGATATCGCGGCCTGTGTCGGCCTGAAAGATGTGACTACCGGTGAAACGCTGTGTGATCCGACCGACATAATTACGCTGGTGCGCATGGAATTCCCGGATCCGGTGATTTCGCAGGCGATTGAACCGAAGACCAAGGCAGATCAGGAAAAAATGGGGATCGCGCTGTCGCGGCTGGCGTCGGAAGACCCGTCGTTCCGCATCCGCACCGATGAGGAATCCGGCCAGACCATTATTTCCGGGATGGGCGAGTTGCATCTGGAAATCATCGTTGACCGTATGAAACGTGAGTTCGGCGTGGAAGCCAACATCGGCAAACCGCAGGTTACGTACCGCGAAACTGTGCGCAAAACCGTGCAGGATGTCGAAGGGAAATTTGTGCGCCAGTCCGGCGGTAAAGGCCAGTATGGCCACGTTGTCTTCACGCTCGAACCGCTGCCGGCAGGCACCGGCTTTGAGTTTGTCGATGCCACCAAAGGCGGCGTCGTGCCGCGCGACTACATTCCTGCGGTCGAAAAAGGGGTTACGGAAGCGCTGAACAACGGCATTCTGGCGGGGTATCCGGTGGTGGATGTGAAAGTCACGCTGACCTTCGGTTCCTACCACGAGGTCGACTCCTCGGAAATGGCGTTCAAAATGGCGGCCATCTTTGGTTTCAAAGAAGCGGCCAAACGCGCGGATCCGGTGATCCTCGAACCGATGATGAAAGTGGAAGTGGAAACCCCGGAAGAGTACGCCGGTGGCGTGATGGGCGATTTATCTTCCCGTCGCGGTACGGTTCAGGGCATGGAAGAGATAGCAGGCGGCGGCGGTAAAATCATTAAAGCCGAAGTGCCGTTATCCGAGATGTTCGGTTACTCCACCGTTTTGCGGTCGATGTCGCAAGGTCGTGCAACCTACAGCATGGAGTTCAATCACTATGCCGAGGCGCCGCGCAATGTCGCAGAAAACATTATTGCGTCGCGTGGTAAATAACGGAAACGGGCGTAATCTCCGCTCAAGACAAAACGGTCCGCAAGGGTAATGCCGATCAGTTAAGGATCAGTTGAACGATCCAGTGGCTGTGTAAAAATCCAGAAACGTTCTTCGTTTCTGGATTTTTTTTATGCGCATTGCTCAGGCTCTTGAGCTCGTTTCCTGCTACGACTCTACCCGTAACCCTCTGACTTCTCTCGGTGATGTTCTGGATCCCGACCTTGTCTCCCGCTGTCTGGCCGAGTCAGGTTCCGTCACGCTGCGTAAACGCCGTCTCCCGTTGGAAATGATGGTCTGGTGCATCATTGGCATGGCGCTCGAACGCGAAGAACCCCTCCACCAAATCGTGAACCGTCTGGATATTATGCTCCCCGGCAACCGGCCCTTCGTTGCCCCAAGCGCCGTTATCCAGGCCCGCCAGCGCCTGGGAAGTGATGCCGTTCGCCGCGTGTTTACCCAAACGGCACAGGTGTGGCACAACTCCGTCACCCATCCACACTGGTGTGGTCTGACATTACTGGCGGTGGACGGTGTCGTCTGGCGAACCCAGGATACACCAGAAAATGATGTGGCTTTCCCGCGACAGACCTATGCCGGGCAACCGGGGCTTTATCCGCAGGTGAAAATGGTCTGCCAGATGGAACTGACCAGCCACCTGCTTACGGCTGCCGCCTTCGGTACGATGAAAGAAAGCGAATATACGCTGGCAGAAAAACTGATAGAACAAACAGGCGATAACACACTGACTTTACTCGATAAAGGTTATTATTCTCTGGGGCTGCTGAATGCCTGGCATCAGGCGGGAGAGAGCCGTCACTGGATGATCCCGTTGAAAAAAGGAGCGCAGTACGAAGAGGTGCGAAAACTCGGTAAAGGCGATCATCTGATAAGGATGAAAACCAGTCCTCAGGCCCGGAAAAAGTGGCCTGATCTGGGGGAGGAAATGACGGCTCGCCTTCTGACGTTTACCCGTAAAGGCAAAGTCTGCCATCTGCTGACCTCAATGACAGATGCCATGCGGTACCCGGGGGGGAAATGGCCGATCTCTACGGCCACCGTTGGGAAATCGAACTGGGTTATCGTGAAATTAAGCAGACGATGTTACTGAGTCGGTTAACGCTGAGAAGTAAAAAACCAGAACTTGTCGAGCAGGAGTTATGGGGGGTATTACTAGCCTATAATCTTGTTCGTTATCAGATGATTAAGATGTCTAAAACCCTAAAGGGTTACTGGCCGAATCAGCTAAGCTTCTCAGACTCGTGCAGTCTGGTGATGAGGATGTTAATGACGCTTCAGGGCGCATCTCCGGGCCGGATCCCCGAACTGTTGCGTAATCTGGAGAGTATGGCGCAGATGGTGAAGCTGCCGATAAGAAGAGAAAGGGCCTTTCCGAGAGTGGTGAAGGAAAGACCCCGGAAGTATCCAAAAGCACAGGAAAAAAGCCAGTCAGTTGCTTAACTGACTGGCATTAGTCCGCAAGGGCCGTTTTTTTTGGGGTTTATTAGGAGATAGGGGATAGAACATGACGGATTTATGTGACACGATTATGCGCATGATTAATGCGTATGGTGAGTGTGATATGTCTTCTGTTTCTGGAACAAAAAAGCGAACCAATGTCACGCTGAGTGCCGATTTACTTGAACAGGCGAAAGCGTTCGGCATTAACCTCTCAGCAACATTCGATAAAGCATTAGGAGAAGCCGTGAAAGAAAAGAAAAGGAAGCTGTTTTTAGAAGAAAACCAGCAGGCTATGGATTCCTGTAATGCGTTTACAGAAGACGCAGGGCTTTTTTCCAAAGGCCGGGGTGTACTGTAATGGCACAGTTTGATGTGTACGAAAATCGGGGAGAAGCTAAAAGTCGCTATCCCTATTTCATGGACATTCAGAACCCGCTTTTTGAAAGGCTGAATGAAAGAGTGGTGATCCCACTGACTCCTGTAGAAAATTTAAGACCAATCCGTCATTTGCATCCATTGGTCAGCGTTGAAGATCAGCAGTTTGTATTAATGACGAATTTACTGACCAGTATCAGCAATTCTGAGTTGAGACATGAGCCAGTGAGCAATGCGGGTATCTATCGCAATGACGTTATCGCTGCACTGGACTTACTCGTGATGGGAATTTAAGGCGCAAACAATATTTGCGCCTTTTGCAGAGGTTACGCGTTAGCTGAACAGTTTCTGTGTAATGGTGGCAACGTGTTTGCCCTGATGCGCGGCAATACGCAGCTCTTCCGCGCTTGGCTGGCGTGAACCGTCGCCGCCTGCGATGGTGGTTGCGCCGTAAGGTGTACCGCCACGAACCTGAGAAATGTCGAACAATTCAGGGGTGGTGTAACCGATTGGGACGATGATCATGCCGTGGTGGGCGAGGGTGGTCCAGGTTGAGGTAATCGTCATTTCCTGACCGCCACCGGTGCCTGTAGAACTGAATACGCTGGCGACTTTGCCGGCCAGTGCGCCTTTGGCCCATAAGCCGCCGGTCTGGTCGAGGAAGGTGCGCATCTGGCTGGACATATTACCAAAACGGGTTGGCGTGCCGAGAATAATGGCATCGTAGTCGGCAAGCTCTTCGGGTGACGCGACTTCTGCTGTTTGTCCGGTCTTCCCACCTGCGGCTTTAAACGCCTCTTCAGGAATGGTTTCCGGCACACGTTTTACCGTAACTTCAACACCGGGTACGCTGCGTGCGCCTTCTGCAATGCTCTGCGCCATCGTTTCAATATGACCGTACATTGAATGATAAAGAACCAGTACTTTTGCCATTTTTAACTCCTCATGAGGGGGTGTTTGTTGCGTATTTTGCTTTGGTTTCTGGCCGGCAATACGGGCGAACAATCCGCTTAAAAATCCCACGTTAACTCCTCCGCCAGCACGGCGGTTGTGGTGAGCAAGAGACTCCATCGTCTGCGCATACGCAGTGAGTTACAAACGCAAATTTTTGAACAGACTCATCAGTTAATTAGGGCAATACGAAAACCGGGGAAGGGACGTTTTGTTCATCTGTCCGTTTGCGTCTCTATAGGGTAGGACAGAACGCGTGTTTTCGTGTTCGCAGAGAAACCTGAATCAAAATCGCTCTGGGATTGAATTAACACTTTTAAGTATCCCGTTTTCGATCACCACATATCCGCCTTTCTTGAGTTCAGAAAGAATATGCATAACGGCGCTGCGGGATGCCTGAACTTTGGCGCGTATAAAGTTCTCAACAATAATCTGATCGCGTATTGATTCCGGCTTGGCCATCAGCTCATAAAGCTGCATGCGCACAGCTTCATAAATTCTGCGCGAATTGAGCCGGAATATCACTTCGGGGGCGAGGCCTGCGAGAAGTTGCATGTGTCGGGCAAAAGGTTCCCAAAGATTCAGCTCACTCAATAGGATATAAAAAATATCCAGATCCAGAATGGCTATTTCAGCTTCTTCAAAAATCTTAATCACGTATAACGATTCGAAATCATCATGAATCGGAATGATGCCCCGGATGGTGGGCGCGGGAAAGTAATCAATCAGAATGTCATCGGGTTGTCGATGTAAAGAAATGGCGCCGCTGCGGATGATATAGCACTTTGACTGCTCTTTAGCACTGCGTGTAAACCGCTGCCCGACAGCATAGGGTTTGTACTCCAGCCATGGGCTCATATGTTGCAATAGAATGTTGCAATAGGTGTTATCCACCATCGTGGGAGCCGGTGTGAATTTTTTAGTCATCAGGTTTCAAAATCAGTAAAGGCGGATGCTATAAGCGTAGCAACTTGCGAGGAAAATCTCGAACCACAAGCTTGAAGTGCTTCAAAAATTGCAGGCGTAATGACAATTCAATGAATATAAAAACAATCATTTAGCTTAAACCGCAGTAAACCAATGCGTCACTAAATCGATTCCGATATAAATCACTTCATGTTTTTCATCGGACATCAGGGGAATACACGGGTAAAAATCGGGTTTTTCCTCATCCAGCAAGGCTCTGACAGCCTGCTCATCAAACATACTGAAGTCACAGTGGCTCAGGTACCACGTACTGAAATCATCGAAAGACGACAAAACTTGTACATCAGTTTTGATGTTATCTTTTTTAAAGACATGCATATTTTTCTCATTTCCCTGTCACTGATGTGAATAACTAAAGTGCAATGCTTTTTTCAGGATACAGATCAGGTGTTCACACTCATCTAAAACCCGTTCCAAAATTGGACTGAACTGGTTTTGCCAGAAACAGTAACGCTCATTATTATTTGCTCATCGGATAGCTACTGTATTCCGAAGCGTGTTGTCCCGATATTAATTATTACGGATGACGAAACCGCCACTCATGATTTTCTAAAGCAATTCAAATTAACCGAATACATATTTTTTTTGACCGGTTATTAATGTGCTTTATTGAATGATGAATTTTGTGCGGATATTAATCGAGAAAGACAAATAAAGGTTTTTTATGAACATCCAGAAAATTGCTTTAATTCTAACTATGGCTTCCGGTATGGCAATTGGCGCAGCAAATGCGAAAGACCAGGGCCACGGGACGATTACTTTCACAGGTTCCATCATTGATGCACCTTGCTCAATTATGCCTGAAAGCTCCGACCAGACTATCGACCTGGGTCAGGTCTCTAATCTGGCGCTGAAAGATGGCGGCCGCTCTATTCCGCAGGTGTTTACCATCAAGCTGGAACAGTGTGATACCACCACCTCCAAAACCGTGACCACCACGTTTTCCGGTACAGCGTCATCTGCCAATAAGGATCTGTTAGGTCTGGCGGGTACCGCTAAAGGCGCTTCTATCGGTATCAGCACCACTACCGGTGATTTAGTCAAACTGGGTACCGCGTCTCCGGCGCAGGCTCTGCTGACGGGTACCAACAATCTGTCATTTGCCGCTTATCTGCAAGGTGATGGCGCGAGCGCAACTATCGTTCCGGGAAGCTTCCAGTCTGTGGCGAACTTTGCCCTCGACTACCCGTAAGAAACTGAGTGGCGGATACCTCGGGTATTCGCCTTCACGTCGCCATGCTGGCGGTGGTTCAAGCAGAGAAACGGCTTACAGCATGGCGTGTGTCAGTGATGTACAAACCCGGATTTTCGCATGTTATTAGTTTGCTCATTTTGCAAGAAAACGCTGCCTGCCATGCTGGCACTGTCCATGCTGGGGGCCGCATTAAGCTTTGCCTGCGCTTCACCGTCGGCACCAGAGTTCGGGCACGTCCACATGCAGGGCAGCATTATCGATACACCTTGTGCAATTGCCACCGCAGATCTTCATCAGAGCATCGAAATGGATGTGTCAACGGTCGGCGAAATGGTGCTTAACGGCCGGGGATCACAAAAGACCTTTTCACTGAATCTGGTGAATTGCGATCTGAACTCGCATAGCCAGGAACAACCTGACAGTACGCATTTCAGGACCACGTTTGACGGGCCTTCTGATCACGGTTTATTTCGCATCAGCGGTGCCGAAGGTATCGGGTTGCAGATCACGGACGCGCTGGGAAACCTCGCGACACCGGGTCAGCCACTTCCAGCGGGCTCTCTGGTGCCGGGAACTCAGCGGCTGGATTACATCCTGCGTCTGGTGAGTAACGAAAAACCCCTGAAAGTGGGTGAGTATCACGCCATTTTGCGTTTTAAGGTGGACTACTTCTGATGGCTTTAAAAGTGAAAAACCTTATTCCGCCAGCAAAGAACAGCCGGTTCTCACCGTCTTTCGCCGGCGCATTATGCCCGATTGCCGTGGGTGTGCTGATGGCTCTGTTTCCGGTACGCGGCGCCCGCGCTGAAGAGGCGGTGCAGTTCAACACCGATGTGCTGGATGTGAAAGAGCGCGCCAATATCGATCTGGGGCAGTTTTCCCAGCCGGGCTATGTGATGCCGGGGAAATATCAGCTCGCTCTGCGCGTCAATAAATTCGATATCCCCGACCAGACCGTGGAATTTCTGGCGCCTGAAGGTGACCCGAAAGGTAGCCAGCCGTGTCTTACACCGGAGATGGTCGGAAAATTTGGCCTGAAAGCGGCGACGTTAAAAGGGGCAACCTGGTGGCACGAAAACCAGTGCCTGGATTTGAAATCTCTGGACGGCATTACGGCAGTTGCCGACCTCGGTACCGGCGCATTGAACATCAACGTGCCACAGGCCTATCTGGAATATACCTCGGAAAACTGGGAGCCGCCTTCCCGCTGGGATAACGGTATTACCGGCGCGCTGTTTGACTACAACATGAATGCGATGAACTCCAGCCAAAGCGACGGTGGCCGCAGCCGGACGGTCAGCGGCAACGGAACCACGGGCGTGAACCTCGGCCCGTGGCGTCTGCGGGCGGACTGGCAGGCGCAGTACAACAAGTCTACCGGCGAGAACAGTACGACACAGAAGAACTGGGACTGGAACCGCTTTTACGCCTACCGCGCCGTGACGTCACTGCGGGCGAAAATGGTGCTCGGCGAGACTTCGCTGAACTCCGCGATGTTTGACAGCTTCCGTTTCAGCGGTGCCAGTCTGGTGACGGACGATAACCAGCTGCCGCCTAACCTGCGCGGCTATGCGCCGGAAGTGGTCGGCGTGGCAAAAACCAACGCCAAAGTGACCATCAGCCAGCAGGGGCGGGTGTTGTATGAGACGACTGTCGCGGCCGGGCCATTCCGTATTCAGGATCTGAACTCAGCGGTTTCCGGCAAGCTTGACGTGAAAGTCGAGGAGCAGGACGGCAGCGTTTCTACTTTTACCGTTGATACCGCCAGTATTCCGTATCTGACCCGTCCGGGGCTGGTGCGTTACAAAATCTCCGCCGGTAAGCCTGAGGACTATGGCCACCATACACAGGGGCCGGATTTCGCAACCGGGGAATTTTCCTGGGGCGTCAACAGCGGCTGGTCGTTGTACGGCGGTGCACTGTTAGCCGGAGATTATAACGCGGCGTCAGTCGGGGTTGGTCGGGATCTGCTGTCTTTCGGGGCCGTGTCGATGGATGTCACGCAGTCGCAGGCCCAATTGCCGGATGAAGGCACAAAAAGCGGTAAATCTTTCCGCGTCAGTTATTCAAAACGTTTTGATGAGTACGACAGCCAGGTGACCTTCGCCGGTTACCGTTTCTCGGAAAAAAACTTTATGAACATGTCGCAGTATCTGGATAAGCGCTACGGCGAAAACAACAGCGACGGCAGCGACAAAGAGCTGTACACCGTCACGTTCAACAAGCAGTTCAGGCCGCTCAATATCAGCACCTATCTGAACTACAGCCATCAGACCTACTGGGATCGTGATGCCACCGACACCTGGAACCTGTCGGTCTCTAACTTCTTTGACGTTGGCCGCTTCAAAAACGTCAGCGTCAGTGTCTCGGCTTACCGCTCGCAGCGTGACGGTTCTAACGACGACGGCATGTATCTGAGCCTGTCTTTGCCGTGGGGTAATGGCGGCAGCCTGAGCTACAACAGCCAGTACAGCGACGGCAGCAATAACCGCACCGTCGGCTATTACGACCGGCTGGATGAGAACAATAACTACCGTATTAATGCGGGCACAACCTCCGACGGGCAGGGCACCGGCAGCGGATATTTTACCCACGACGGCGATAAGGCCAGCATGACGGCCAACGCCAGCTACACCGGCAGCGAATACAACGCTTACGGCGTCTCAATGCAGGGCGGTTTAACCGCCACGACCGAAGGTGCCGCGTTACATCGCACCAGTACGCCGGGGGGAACACGAATGATGGTCGATACCGACGGCGTGAGTGATGTCCCGGTGCGCGGATCCGGTGGAACCGTGCGGACAAACTCCTTTGGTAAGGCTGTTGTCAGCGACGTCAGCAGCTATTACCGCAGCAGTGTGAACGTTGATCTCGACAAACTGCCGGACAACGTGGACGCCACCCGTTCGGTTGTGCAGGACACACTGACGGAAGGCGCCATCGGTTACCGCAAGTTCGGCATTCTGGCCGGTGAGAAAGCGATGGCGATCATCAAACTTGCTGATGGCAGTTCACCGCCGTTCGGCGCTGAAATTCGTAATAAGCAGGGGACGCAGACCGGGATCGTTGGCGAAAACGGCAGCACCTGGCTTTCCGGCATCCGTCCGGGGGAATCGATGAGCGTCAGCTGGAACGACGGCGTGCAGTGTCGCATTGACCTGCCATCGCAATTGCCGGCGCAGGGCAAGGGATTATTGCTGCCATGCCGCCTGGTGAAAAAGAGCAACTGATTAATCCGTGACGCAGGCATTGCGAAGCGCAATTGGCCGGATGCCTGCACCCACACAATCTTATATGAACAAGTGAAGTCTCTATGAACATGATTATGAACACCTCAAAAAGCCGTATGAAAATCGCGCTGAGCATCGTCGCGCTGATACTGACCGCTCAGCAGGCGCATGCCGCGATTGCGCTGGACAGAACCCGCGTGATTTTTAACGCCGGGCCGAAATCCATCACGCTGGGCATCAGCAACCAGAATAAATCTCTGCCTTATCTGGCGCAGGCCTGGCTCGAAGATGCCGACGGTAAAAAAATCGAATCCCCGGTCACGGCGTTGCCGCCGTTGCAGCGCGTGGAGCCGGGTGCCAAAGGACAGGTGAAAATTCAGGCAACCGGTAGCCTCGCAGGATTGCCGCAGGACAGGGAATCGCTGTTTTATTTCAACGTGCGTGAGATCCCGCCAAAAAGCAGCAAGCCGAACACCCTTCAGCTGGCGCTTCAGACCCGCGTAAAAATGTTCTACCGCCCGGAGGCGCTGGAAATCAAGCAGGGTGAAGATAACGAAGCGCAGAAAAAACTGACGCTGACCCGTCAGGGCGACAGTTATCAGTTGAATAACCCGACGCCGTATTTCGTGACGATTGTTGCCGCGTCTGCCTCGGAAAAAGGTAATTCAGCTGACGGTTTTAAACCGGTGATGGTAAACCCGAAAAGCAGTATTGCGCTGGGCGCAGGCACTTCCGCGCTGGGCAGCCATCCGGTGCTGACGTTTGTGAATGATTTTGGCGGCCGTCCGAAGCTTAATTTCAGCTGCAACGGCAGCGCCTGTGCGGTCAGCAGCGTTACCGCAGGCTGATAAACCGCCATCAAATGTGCAAACGGAGAAACTGATGCGCAGACAAAAAGATCCGACCCGGTTTCTGGCGGGTGTCGTCATGGCTGGCGGAATTGTGTGGTCAGCCAGTTGTGCCGCTGTCGATGACTGGAACATTCAGGGCGAACATGGTGAGTTACAGATACATGGCTCGATGATGGAAGCCCCGTGTCTGCTGGATATGCGCTCTGAATTTCAGGACGTGAAGATGGACAGCTCGGCTATCGCCAACCTTCACAATACGGGCGATACCGGCCTGCCGGTGCGGGTAACCTTCCGCCTGCTGGGGTGCTTTGCGGCGCGTGCAGCCATAAAGGAAATGCCCTTCGTGAGCTTCCAGTCACCGGCCGATCCGGACGAACCCACATTGCTGAAAATGGGGGAGTGAGCGGCGTTGGTTTGCGGATCCTCGATGAACAAGGGCGGCAAATCATGCCCGGACAGCGGCATCAACCTCAGTTCAGCACCGGCGGTGGCAATACGCTGGTCTACAACGTGATCCCGGTTCGTACCCGCGCGCCGCTGACGACGGGGCGGTTTCAGGCGACGGTGGATTTTCGGATGAATTATGAATAACAACAAACTCAGGTTTTTTGTCGTTGCCGTCATTCTGCTGGCGCCTGTTTACGGTGTACAGGCAGCCCCCGGAAATACCGGGGACATAGACTCGATGGATATCAATATTACCGGCACGGTGGTGGCGAACGGTTCCTGCACTTTTAACCAGGGCGGCACGCTGAATGTTGATTTTGGTGAAGTGAAGCTGATGAGTTCAGGCACCAATACCGTTGAGCTTTCGGGGAATTACAGTAAAACGCTGGTCAGCGACTTCTTCTGCGACGGCGACACAGATGGCCTGCTGCAAATGAAATTCACCTCGACCTCCGGCAGTTATGAAACCTATCAGGGCGCACAGGTACTGGCGGCAGATAAGGATGTTATCGGGATTGAGCTGCTGGTCAACGGCGCGCCACAAAACATGGGGGAGTGGTTCACGATAGACCAGAATGCGGCTCCGGCACTGAAAGCCCAGCTGGTTCAGCTGAATACCACTAGCAGCGAAAGCATTGTCAGCGGCGACGTATTCAGTGCGTCCGGCACGCTGACCATGGCGTTTAACTGAGGTGCGCGTGATGAAAAAAACAGTGTTTTTTTGGCTGCTGGCGATATTGATGATGCAGACGACGTACGCAGCACAAACCGGCGACAGCGTGACCTACAACTTCAAAGGGCATTTTTTAGTGCTTCCCACCTGCGTAATCAGCGACGACAAAGTGATGGATGTTGCTTTTAATACCGTCGGCGTCAAAAAGGTCGATGGGGTGAACTTTAAACAAACCATCCCGTATACCGTGGAGTGCAAGGGGGAGCCGGATAATACGCCGCTGAATCTGACGATTATCGGCACAGCGGAGAGTTTTGATGACGCCGCCGTGACGACGGACGCCCCCGGCCTAGGAATACAAATTCAGGCCGACGGCCAGCCGCTGAAATTAAACACGGCGAAATCAACAACGCTCGGGGCGCTGAGTTCACTGGTGTTGACGGCCGTGCCGGTCAAAGACCCGGCGACAGAACTGGCTGCACAAGCCTTCTCCGCCACGGCGACGCTGAAGGTGGATTATCAATGAGAACGCCGATGAAATTTCCTGTCTGCTGCGGGCTGGCTTTGGCCGTTGTACTGATCGGCATCTTATTTATTGCGCCGGTCAGCGCCATCGAAAATAACCTGAAATTCAGTGGCACGCTGGTCAGTGACCCGTGCGAGTTGGATCCAAATACCACAGAGCTCACCGTGGATTTTGGCACGGTCATTAAGAAAGGGTTGTATCTGCATCAACGCACCAACGCCAAACCTTTCACCATCAACCTGATCGAGTGCGACATCGCGCAGGGCAACGAAGTCACCATCACGTTCAGCGGCACGGAAAGCACCACATTACCGGGCGCGCTGGCAGTAACAGGCACAACGGGCATTGCGATTGGCCTGGAAAATACAGATGGCACGCCGCAGGCAATTAATCAGCCAACGCCGGTGTATACCCTGGCTAACGGCACCAACAGTTTCACGCTACAGGCTTATGTGGCAGGCGAACCCGACGCGTTACAGGCGCAGTCAATTACGACCGGTGATTTTAATGCGACGGCCACCTTTGAAATGGCTTACCCCTAACGTTCAAATAGAATACAAATGATGAAACTTAATATTTTAAATACCGGAAGATTATTGCTGCTGTTTATTGTGCTGGCGTTTAGTGGGCAGCAGGCCAAGGCAAATATTAGTGGAGTATATGGGATAAACGGTATCAGTTCAGGCAATAAGTGTGCCGACAGTAGTTCATGGTATTTATGGGTGTTTATTTCAGATCGATTCACACTTATGTCTTCATGTTCTCTGACATCCAATAATTATGTACCAAAAACAGGAAGCTATCGGGTAGAAACGATCATTAGGGATTTGGCAACAACAAAGTTAATTGAGGATAAATCGACAAGTACATTTACGGTTGATGCAACCAAGACACTTGCGCAACAATCTATTAATGCATATGGTGGTGACACGGAGTCTTTCACTGGAAGTGCGGTGGATGGATTTATTATATGTGATTACCTTGTCGATGATGCTGGCCACAAGTACACAGCTTCCGGTGGAAGCGGCTGCAATGACGGGAACGTAACACCGTTGCCCCCAACTCCCCAATGCCAGACACATCCTGCACTCTTAACAACGGCAATGATCTCAGTGTCAATTTAGGCACTGTCGACCGTGCGCAAATGCCTACCGTACCCGGTTCCGGTTCAATGCGGCATATTCAGGTGCCGGTAGATTGCACCGGCGGAGACGTCACGGTGAATATGCAACTGAATTACACGCCTATTTCCTTAAGCGGCGGGCAGGTAATCAAATCATCATCAAACGGATTAGGCGTTTCGGTGGTGTATAACAGTAAAATATTGTCTACGACGGATGTCACACCGGTGACTTTTCTAAGCGGTTCTAATTCGATGGATCTCGCTTTTCAGGCAGTGCGCGACCCCGCGGTAGAAATAAAAGATGTCCCTACCGGCGCATTTACGGCGAGTGCAGTGTTAGTGATGACGCAGCAATAATCATTCGGGTAAACAACGGGTTAATTTTAATATTCACCCGCAAAGAACGCCAGTCCTAAATCGGACTGGGAATTGATTGAATAATGTGTGTTTTTAACGATAATTAGCCGCCCAATGTCAGCACGTTTACGGCAAGCGCCGCAGGGGTAATGGCGCAGCAAAGATCCAAAAAATAATCTAATGACTCTTTATGTTTTTTAATTCTCCGGGAAAACTATGTCAGGGATGTTTCTATTTCCATCTTTTTCAGACGAGCGCATTAATATCGGCGTCTCGTTTTTATTATTCCTCTGGCTCTGTGGCGGTCTGAACTTCGTATTACCGAATCACGGCGGAGCAGGGCTTTCATTGCCGCAAAATATACTGGCGTGGGCGGTCATGGCCGTTATTGCGCTGTGGTGTGTTTTCCATCTGACAAGACGGCGAACGGCTGAGGGCAAAATGACGCTCCCGCCGGGCACCGGCCTTATTCTTGCTGGCGTCGCGCTATGGTCTTTGCCGTTGTTATGGTCACCCCGCGCGGACTGGCAATTGAATGCACTGCCCAAAGTGCTTGCGCTGTGGGGAATGGCCGCATTCTATGTGCTTTTGCTGTGCACCACGTCCTGCCGTCGCCTGCGTTCACGCTGGTTAACGATTCTGGTCATCGCGGCGTTGTTGCAGGCTTTTCATGCGCTGTGGCAGCTTAAAGACTTTGCCGAAATACCGCGCGGGCGACCTTATGGCAGTTTCCAGCAGGCCAATGTGCTGGCGTCTTTTTTAGCGACCGGGCTGGCCTGCGCGCTGTGGCTTTATTTACAACAAGGCAAGCGGCTGGTGCAGTTTATCTGCGGCGCTGCGCTTTTTGTTATCCCCCGCCGTCATGGTGTTTTTACAAAGCCGGGCCGGGAATATCGGAGCCATTCTCGCCACGGTTCTGTTGCTTTCGCTGGTTATCACACATAAGAAAATGCAGGTGGCACAGGCCGTTTTGATCATGGCGGCAGGCACGGGAACGGGGCTTTTCTGGCTTTATTACGGACATCTCTTTTTCCCGTTTTTCACGCCAGCAATAAAAGAAAGCTCTACGCTTTCGCGCTGGAATATGGTGAAGCTGACCTGGCAAATGATCCGCCTGCATCCGCTGGCGGGTAACGGTTACGGCAGCTTCGAGGCGGTGTATGGCACGCTGGCAAAAGCGGCGGGAACCGGGCTGGATAACGACACCATCCAGTATCCGCACAATGAGTTTTTATATGCCTGGGCCGAAGGTGGGTTAACGGCGGTATGCGGGATTTTGCTGATGATCGCCGGTGTCTTCAGGCGTTTGTGGAGTGCGGGAGGTACGCGTTTCGTCGGCGTGGCGCTGTTATTGCCCATCGCCGTGCATATGAATCTGGAATATCCGTTATACCAGTCCGCGACGCACGGGCTGACGATCATGATGTTGCTGGTGGTAAGCGGGGCAGCAGCCCGGCGTAATCAAGTGGAAAGGCAAAGACTGCCGCTGGTGTGGCGAAGTGCGCTCATGCTTATTCCGCTCGCTGTCCTTGTTTTTATGATCACCGGCCTTCAGACCCAGCAGAAGTTAACAGTCATCGAGCAACAGAAGTTGCTGCCGTTAGCCTTCAGCGAACAGACGGCGGTAGATTCATTCGCGAACCCTTACAGCCAGCATGACCGGATCGATTTCGACCGGCATGTCGCATTATTAGTGAGATTTAACCAGACGAAGGATCTGTCATTACTGGAATCATTCAGTCAGTGGGCGGAAAACTATTTGCAGGTTCATAACGACCCCTCGGTTTATGCCAGTTTATTAATGATTGCACGGGCTCAGAATTTACCGTCAGCGGGATCCATTTGCCAGGGGGCAAAAGGGCGCTGGTTAACAGACCCGCGTTTTATCTGCGAAAAATAAAAATGGGCTAATTTCAATATTCAATGATTTTTTGAGTCTTAAACAGGATCGTGAAATTATTGAAGTAATTGTGTTTTTGTCGATAATTATGCGTCAATTCTCAGAGCGTTCAGTATGAATAACATCAGTATCGAAAGTGATAATTATTATGTCAGGGAAGCTATAAAAAGCATCATTAGCGATTTCGCTTTTTTAACTCACAAAAGTCAGTCGGTATCCGTTTTCTTTTTCGAAAAAAAATGGGTCACCAGGAATGAGTTTTATACGTTATTAATGTGCCAGTCAGACAGAGTCATGATCATTGGCTCTGATGTTGTACTGTCATTTATTGAGAATAACATTCTGATTAAAAATCTTTGTCTTTTATCCAGTAAGGCAAGTCTTAATACCATGAAAATGGCGCTGGAACATTTCCTTAATGGGATTTATTCAGGGTTATTAACCTATCCTGAACCTTCTGAAGACGCTTATAAACTGAGTGGTAAAGCAACCAGAATCATATCGTTATATTTATCAGGGGTTTCTATGACCAGAATTTCAAAATTAGAGAAAATTAATGCCAAAACGTTATATGCCTACAAAGCGAAAGTCATGGCTGAAAAAGGGCTTATCTCTGCGCTGAGTCTGGTTAACCACTGGAAAATGGTGCGCCTCGCCGAAATTTATCTGGAAAATATGACGCCAGTGAAATGTCAGAATATTGAAAAACGAAAAAATAAAACGACGACTTATGAATATCAGGTTTTGTAATGCGTACTTTTTTAGCATCAATTTTAAAGGACGGGTAAATGCAACTTTTGCCTAAGGAACCTTTGCCTAAAACAATAGTATTAGTCGGGTTATTTATGATTGCCCTATCTCTGTCAGATATTGTGATACTTATGATTTTAGTATCAATTTAAAAGGACTTGAAAATGCAAGTATTCCCTAAAACGATCGTATTCGTTGGGTTATTAGCTCTGGCCGGCTGTACATCAAAAATCGCTGAACCTGAAAAGTATTCCGGCTTCTTGCAGGATTATTCCGGGCTGGCGAAAACAACGTCGCCTTCAGGAAAACCGGAGTTACGCTGGGTTTCGCCGAAATACGACCCAAAGAATTACAGCAATATCGTGTTCAAACCGGTGACGTATTTCCCGCAGCCTGCGCCAGCTACTCAGGCGGATGCGCAGATGCTCGAATCGATCCGGGCGTACACCGATACCCAGTTAAAAAATGCGCTGGCGAGACATAAAACGCTGGCCTCTTCGCCGGATGCGCACAGCCTGATTTTCCGCGGGGCTATCACGCATGTGGAGACCAATAAAGAAGGGTTGCAGTTTTATGAAGTTCTGCCGGTCGGGCTGCTGATCGCGGGCGCTGAAGTGGCTTCCGGGCACCGCACAATGAACACCCATTTGTATTTTGAAGGCGAGCTGATTGACGCCGCGACCCAACAACCGGTCATGAAAGTGGTACGGAAAACGGCAGGGAAAACGCTCTCCAACGAATCAAAACCCGTAACGCTGGAAACGCTGAAAGAAGCCATTGATTCGATGGCCTCGGACGCTGCCGAAACCCGTCCGGCAAGCTGATCAAACTGTCAATGAAATGCACAATGCACTGCGTTGTGCATTTCACCCTTTAGCCATTCTTCCCGCCCAACACTTCTGACAACGCCCACCGGCTCGAAAAATGTTGCTGATATTGTTTCGTCACATCGGGCATTTCGCGCAGGACAACGACGTTTTCGCTGTTGGCGGTTTCTGCCGTTTGCGAATAGTTGAAGGAGCCGGTTTCAACGGCGTCGCCGTCGGCGATGATCACTTTGTCATGCTGGATGTGATAGTGCTTATCGACGCGCATCTGAATGCCGTGCGTTTCGGCATCTGCGATATTGTGCAGTGCTTTTGGGTTATGCATATTCTGACGGTTATCGACAATCACCTGAACGGAAACGCCACGGTCGGCGGCGGAATCCAGCGCGGCAACAATGTCATGCGCCGTAAATTCATAGGCCATCATTTTGATGCTCTTGTGCGCATGGTTGATCAAGTCCAGAACCAGCGCGCGGGCGGAGCCTTCAGGCGAAAAACCGACCTGAACCGTTTGTGCCTGAACGCTGCCCGCGAGAAGGGCGGTCACGGCGAGGCATTTTATCCACGTTTTCATATCTTCACTTCTCTGTCATTTTTCTCGGGTTCCCAGCTCACAAGAACGGCCACTTCGTCAGGCTGGGCAATAAATTTACTGAGCGTCGCGGTATGTCCGTCTTTCATCATGACAGAGATGGCGACGCCGGTGATACCTTCGGTCAGAGACGTTTCTTCGACACGTTGTAACATCTTCAGGCAGGTATATTGCTGCTCTGGCGGCAAATGTCTGAACTGATCGGTGTGATGTTTCTTCATAGTGCTGTCCGGCCGTAAATCTGCCCGTTGCGCATCAGCACCACCTTATGCGTGCGCTTGTAATAAATCGCCGTGAAAATGCCTTTACGGTAAACCTGAGCATCCGCGTTATCTTCATCAAGATAGGCGGCGGTGCCTTCTATATAGCCCTGTTTATCCGCGGGAAAAATTTTGATATCAATGCCTTTGATTCTGACATGCACAACCCGTTTGGCGGTCTGCGCATATTGTTTCGCGGCATTTTCCATCGCCTGTTTCATTGCGGTGTTTTGAATCGCCGTCTGGCGGTTTTGCTCCACGATATAGCACGCGTCTTTGGAAATCCCCTGCGCCTGGCATTCCGCCATCCGGGAGGCCTGAGATGAACACCCGGAGAGGAGGATCAGGGCGGTGATGACAAAAATTTTTTTCATAAAATGACCGTTAGATTTTTCAATTAAATGCCGTGGCTGACGTCGCCAGCCACGGATAATGACGTGCTTACCAGCCTATGCTCACGCCAGCGCCATAACCGACATTGTCCTGCGAGTCATCGGATACCGACATCTTGACGATAGTTGCCTGTCCTGCGTGGAATGATGCGCCGACGGAAAGTGCATTTTCAGAGTCGTAGCCGCCGATACCTGCACCGACAGCAAACTGCTGGGATTCCTGAACCTGTGGAATATTGGCCTGAGCCATCGCGGAGGCAGAACCCGCGGCGGCTTCTTTTTTGTTGTCATCGACCTGAGATTTCAGATCACTGAATTTCTGATTGGTGTAGGACTCAGATTCGGACAGCACCTGTTTATCTGCCTGATAACGCGCATGAGATTCCGTTAACACTTCAGCATGATGCTGTTCAGCTTCTGCGTTCAGCGCGGTGATTTGTTTATCGTAGTAGGCGGAGCGGACTTGTTGCTGGATGACCGGCTGTTGAATCGGAGTGCCCGTTGCCTGCGTGACTGTCTGCAAAACGATGGATTTGGAATGTTTTTGTTGAGTCAGAATGCGTTCATCTTTTTCTTTTTGCTGACCTTTAGCTGTTTCCTGCGGGACGACGGCAGCGTATTTCTGCGCAGTAAGATCACGTTGAGCCTGTTCGTTTTTCTGACCTTCAATTGTTTCCTGTGACGTAACAGCGGCATATTTCAGCGCGGTGAGGTTACGCTCGCCTTGTTCTTTCTGCTTACCGGCAAATGTTTGCTGCGGCACAACGGCGGCATATTTCAGCGCGGTGAGGTTACGTTCGCCTTGCTCTTTCTGCTTACCGGCGAAGGTTTGCTGCGGTACGACGGCAGCGTATTTCTGCGCAGTAAGATCACGCTGAGCCTGTTCGTTTTCCTGACCTTCAATTGTTTCCTGTGACGTGACAGCGGCATATTTCATCGCGGTGAGGTTACGTTCACCTTGCTCTTTCTGCTTACCGGCGAAAGTTTGCTGCGGCACAACGGCGGCATATTTCAGCGCGGTGAGGTTACGTTCGCCTTGTTCTTTCTGCTTACCGGCGAAGGTTTCAGGTTGCAGTACAGAAGGCTCATTCGGGTCATTATTTTCACTATCAGTTGTGACTGGATGAGGAGTAAGCGTGACTACCAGTTTTACCGAGGTTGGGATTGACTGCGGGATCGGGACATTCCCCTTTGCGTTTTCGCTCCATGCAGAGCCGCCGGCTGTTGCTAAAACTCTGTTCACACCGTCTAAATTAGTCTGATAATCAGCAGTCAGATTATCTTTAATCCATTCAGGAAACTCCGGGTGAGCGGCGACGAAAGCATTTACGGTAGCCAGATCTTCCGGAGATAGTTTTGCTTCAGCTGTCTGGATATTTCCCATAGATGTAGCTGCCAGAACAACACCCGCTAAAACACGGCGAATGGTCGACGCCGACACCCCGAAGTAACGCGCCAATTCCGATTTGTTATGAT
Organism: Rahnella sp. PCH160; assembly: GCF_047784855.1. Classification (NCBI taxonomy): domain Bacteria; kingdom Pseudomonadati; phylum Pseudomonadota; class Gammaproteobacteria; order Enterobacterales; family Yersiniaceae; genus Rahnella; species Rahnella sp. PCH160. The sequence goes on along the minus strand of NZ_JBLOGT010000001.1, from coordinate 3,561,343 downwards.
TCCCTGCGATGTAAGCATTAATGATCTGAGTGTTACGGTCTGTTGCCTGAGCTTTCATGAGTTGTTTCCGACATTGAAATAAGCATCTAATAGCGACAAATAAAAGCGTTAACAGAACGCTATTTATGTCTCCTTACTAAAAGCATACATACGATGAATGTGACTTGTTTCACACATTCACGGTCATTTGACTTATGTCAAGAAACGTAAAGTTAAACCGCAACATGAAATTGTTTCACTTAGCGCGCTTATTTGTAGCCGATAGACACGGTTTTATGCCTCTGAAGAGGGTAAAGTTCGGATTTTTCGTAGCGAATAGCGACGTAATGAAATCTCTACGGGATTCTTGTACAATATGTAAGGTTTAAGTAATGGGAGATAAAGCTATGGCAGATAACGCAAATGAGTTTTTGGACTATGTTCAGAGGCTGAATATCGATCAGCCCGCATTGTGTATCCTGCTTGGGTTGCCCCGCAGTACGTTAAATAAGTGGATCAACGGGACAGTGACGCAAATTCCTCAGGTTGCCGTGACGGCGGTGAGAATGCTGTGGTTCATGCGCGAAAGCGATCATGCTCTGTTCGATAAATGGGCAATGGTGCAGGATTTTGGTGTGACTGCCGAATATGCGGCGAACGATAAAGCGCAGGTTTTTCTGCATACCATTAAACGTGAACCGAGCGCGCCGATCAAAAGGCTATTAAGTAAATAGGTTTTCAGGCGGGAGTAAAAGGGCGCTAAAAGTCCGTTAAAAAAGGCGATAGACCTGCTGAGGTTTATCGCCTTTTTTATTCTATGCGCGAAGGGATGTGATCAGACAACAACCTCGAAAATCATCTTAACAGGTTCGATATTGGTGAAGTTCGCCACATCTGCCACAAAGTCAGCGGCGTTATCTTTCATGCCCTGTTCGAAATCTGCCATCGAATGACAGTAAATGTGACATGCCGCGATAAACGGTGCGTCGGCCGGGGCATTTTCAGGGATTTTGTCGATAGCGTAGGAGTGGCAAAAATCGCCCATGCGGCTTTTAATCAGCGGTAAATGCACGTCTCGGTAATAGGCATGATCAAAGGTTCCGTTTTTGATATTTGGGTATAGCACGCTGTATTTAATCAATTTTTGTCACCTTCGGTTTTAATATAACTATTCACAATAATCGTCAAAACAATCGTCAAAACAGAGAAGGAGTCTAGCGCACGGTTTACGCCGGTGCCGTGCCTTTTGTGCCCGAAAACGTCTGAATTTTGCGATGTACTACGCTTAGACGATGGCACTTTAAAAGGACGATGCATGGGTTTTCTGGGCTGGACCGCCGCAGTCGGCGGATTGTTGTTAATTATGTCTCTGGCGTCGGGATGGATTTCCCGTGGCCCGGTGACAACATTTGGATTGTATCTCGCCGCGGGTGTGGTGTGCGGCCCGTGGGTTCTGGATTTACTGCACGTCGATCTGGTGGCGTATTCGACGCTCACCGCGCGCTTTACCGAAATCGCGATGGCGGCTTCGCTGTTCATTACCGGCCTCAAACTCCGGCTGCCTTTCCGTTCACAAAGCTGGCGAGTCGGCGCTGTGCTGGCATTCCCCGCGATGTTGCTGACGGTGTTGTGCGTCACCGTGATCACGCATTACATCACCGGACTGTCCTGGCCGCTGGCGCTGACTTTGGGGGCGATTATCGCACCGACGGATCCGGTTCTGGCGAGCATGATTGCCGTCAATGATGCGAACGATGACGACGGCCTGCGGGTTGCGTTGTCGAGCGAAGCGGGGATGAACGACGGCTCGGCGCTGCCGATTCTGATGCTGGCGTTGATGTTGTTTACAGCGCACGACGGGTTATCGTCTGAAGCCATCTGGCACTGGGCGTGGCGCGATGTTGTCTGGGCGCTGCTCGGCGGGCTGGGGATTGGTTTTGCGATGGGGAAAGGGGTCGGGCTGTGCGCTACGCGTTTTCACAGCAGGCAGCGTACGGTTGCGCCGAGCGATTTTCTGGCGCTGGCGCTGATTGCACTGAGTTATGCGGCGGCGCAAAGTCTGGATGCGTCCGGCTTTCTGGCGGCTTTCGCGGCGGGCGTTGGTTTGCGCCGCGCCGAGGTGCGTGTCGTGTCGCTGCATCCGCCTGATGATCTGGAAGAAGGGCGGCGGCCACCGCCGGCTGAAAACATGGTCAATCCGCATCAGCGCCACAGTATGCAGGCGGAAATGCCGAGGAATTCAATCGGGCTGATGGTCGGTGATGCGCTGTCATTTGGCGATACCATCGAGCGGCTTTTTGCCGCCGGAATTGTGATGGTGCTGGGGATTACGCTGGCGGAACACTGGGAGCCGATGGGGCTGCTGATCGCCGCTATTTTGTTTATCGTGATCCGCCCGCTGGCTGTTTATCTCACGACGTTGGGCATCAGCGTGCCGCACGGAAGGCGGCTGATGATTGGCTGGTTCGGTATCCGCGGGATTGGCAGTATGAATTACATCGCTTATGCCTGGACGCACGGGCTGCAAGGTGCGCAGGCCAATTACATGACCAATATTGCGTTTACGGTGATTGTTGCCAGCGTAGTTATCCACGGGCTGACGGTGTCACCGGTGCTGCACTGGCGGCAGGCGAGACAGGCGGCGAGGGCGCAAAAAGAATAACAGAAGAGGTATAAATGAAAACGGACGCTCAGGGCGTCCGTTTTTATGTGCGTTACGGGAATGATGCTGCCGTCAGGCAATCTGCTTTTTGCCGAGGCTGAGCATAAACAACACGGCGGCGGAAAGCACCACGGACGGACCCGCCGGGGTGTCGTAGAATGCTGAAAACGTCAGGCCGCCAGTGACGGCGATAATGCCAATCGCAATCGCGACAGACGCCATCTGCTCCGGTGTTTTCGCAAAGCGGCGCGCTGTGGCAGCAGGTATAATCAGCAGCGACGTGATGATCAGCGCCCCGACGAATTTCATCGCCAGACCGATAGTCAGTGCCGTGACCAGCATCAGGATGATCCGCGAGCGTTGCAGGTTTACGCCGTCGACATGCGCCAGTTCCGGGCTGATGGTCATGGACAGCAACGCCCGCCACTGCCAGCAAAGTACCGCAATCACAATGGTGACGCCGACGGCAATCATCCAGATATCGCTGTACGTCACAGACAGCAAATCCCCGAACAAATACGCCATCAGATCAACGCGAACGCCGGACATCAGGCTGACCACCACCAGACCGAGTGATAATGCGCTGTGCGCCATAATCCCCAGGAGGGTATCGACGGCCAGATGCGGTTTGCGTTCCAGCGCCACCAGTAAAACCGCCAGCAATAATGTCACGGCGATGACGGTATAAAACGGATTGACGTTGAGCAGCAGGCCAAACGCAACGCCGAGCAGGGACGCATGAGCCAGCGTATCGCCGAAATAGGACATACGACGCCAGACGACAAAAGAACCCAGCGGACCGGCGGCAATCGCCAGCAAAACACCGGCGATCCAGCCGGGCAATAACAGCGCGATCATGCGTCACGACCTCCGGTGTTGCGCAAAATAATCTTCCCTTTTAAGTCGTGGCGATGATTATGGTTGTGACGGTAAATCGCCAGTTGCTCCGCGCCCCGGTTGCCAAACATGGCAATAAATTCAGGGTGCGTGGACACCACTTCCGGCGAACCGGAACAGCAAATATGCTGATTCAGACACAAAACCTCGTCGGTTTTCGCCATCACCAGATGCAGGTCGTGCGAAACCATCAGGACGGCACAACCCAGCTCGCATCGCAGGTTGTCGATGAGGTTGTACAGCGCAACCTGACCGTTGACGTCCACGCCCTGCGTCGGTTCATCAAGCACCAGAAGCTGCGGGCTGTTGAGAAGCGCACGCGCCAGCAAAACGCGCTGGTTTTCACCGCCGGACAATTTTTGCATCGGCTGATCGAGAAGATGCGCCGCCTGAACGCGTTTCAGCGCAGGTAAAATGTCGCTTTTTTTCACACCGGGTTTCAGGCGCATGAACCGGCTGACGGTCAGCGGCATCGTCGGGTCAAGATGAATTTTTTGCGGAACGTAGCCGATGCGTAAACCCGGCTCGCAGGTCATCGTGCCTTCGGTTGGCGCAATCAGACCAAGCACAACGCGCACTAACGTTGATTTCCCTGCGCCGTTCGGGCCAAGCAGGGTCAGTATTTTCCCCGGTTGCAGGCTCAGCGAGATGTTGGACAGCACGCGGCGTGTACCGAAAGTGACCGAGATATTGTGAAGCGTAGCTAATGTGGGCATGTCATAGGGTCTTGCAGAACAAATCGGATGTTATAATATTGCGTTTCGCGCAAAATAACCAGTTTTCCCCCAACACGAAGATGAGTTCACCCCGCATGATACAGAAAAAAAGCGTTAAACGGATGTTACTGGCAGCCGCAATCCTCAGTTCCGGTGCGGTTTTCAGCGCTCAGGCCGCCGTTCTGGCCTCCGTTCGTCCGCTGGGTTTTATTGCCGCAGCGATTGCCGATGGTGTGATGCCGACCGAGGTATTATTGCCGGATGGCGCGTCGCCGCATGATTTTGCGCTGCGACCTTCGGATATCCAGCGTATGCGCGCGGCGGATCTGGTGGTGTGGGTGGGGCCGGAAATGGAAGCCTTTATGACCAAATCGGTCGCGCAGTTGCCGCCAAACCGTCAGGTGCAGATCGCCGCACTTCCGGCGGTGAAACCGATGCTGATCAAAGGCAGCGATGATGATGAACACGACCACGATCATGACGACGGCGATCATCATCACGGTGAATATAATATGCATGTCTGGCTCTCGCCGGAAATCGCCCGCGAGACCGCCATTGCTATCCATGACAAGCTTGTAGGGCTGATGCCGCAGAAAAAGCAACAATTAGATGCAAATTTGTTGCATTTTGAAGATGGATTGACAAAAGCTGACAAAAACCTTGGTAATATTCTGCAACCTGTTCAGGGTAAGGGATATTTTGTTTTTCACGATGCCTACGGCTACTTTGAAAAACACTTCGGCCTTTCGCCACTTGGTCACTTTACGATCAATCCCGAAATACAACCTGGCGCACAGCGTTTACATCTCATTCGAACACAGTTGGTTGAGCAAAAAGCGACCTGCGTTTTTGCTGAGCCACAATTCAGGCCAGCCGTCATAACGGCTGTTGCCCAGGGAACAAAAGTGCGTATGGGCACATTGGATCCGCTGGGGAGCGGCATTGTATTGGGTGCGGACAGCTACGTGAACTTCCTGTCACAGCTGACGAACCAGTATTTGAGCTGCCTGAAGTAAGCTAAAAGGACAGAATTTAAGTGCAGCTGATAGCCCGATCTATCGCTCTGGCGTATAGCAACCTTCCACGGCCCCACCGCATTATGCTGGGGTCGCTGACCGTCGTCACACTGGCCGTCGCCGTCTGGAAACCGTTAGCCTATCACCCGGACAATGACCTTTCTGATACCAAACCACTGGTTAAAAACATCACGTTAGACAACCAGCAATTGCGTTCACTGCTTCCCGAAGCCAGTGAACCTATTGATCAGTCGCCTCCGGCTGATGATGACATTCCACAGGACGATCTGGACGATAAAACCGCGAACGAAGCGGGCGTTCATGAATACGTGGTTTCTACCGGCGATACCCTCAGTAGCATTCTGAACCAGTACGGCATTGATATGTCCGAAATTGCTGCGCTTTCAGATGCCAACCGCGATTTGCGTAACCTGAAAATTGGTCAGCAACTGTCGTGGACGTTAAACGACGCGGGCGATTTACAGCGTCTGACGTGGGAGAAATCCCGCCGCGAAACCTACACGTTTGACCGCGCCGGCAACACTTTCAAATCTTCGCTGGAAACCCTCAAAGGCGAGTGGAAAGACTCGGTCATGAAGGGCACGCTGAACGGCAGTTTCGTGACCAGCGCCAAAGCGGCAGGGCTGACCAGCGCAGAAGCCAGCGCAGTTATCAAGGCGTTACAATGGCAGCTCGATTTCCGTAAATTGCAGAAAGGCGATGATTTCGCGGTGCTGATGTCCCACGAAGTGCTGGAAGGAAAGAACGAGCAAAGCGAATTGCAGGCTGTGCATATGCGTTCCGGTGGCAAAGATTATTACGCCGTGCGTGCGGAAGACGGGAAATTCTACGACCGCACCGGCAGCGGGCTGGCGAAAGGTTTCCTGCGTTTTCCGACCGGCAAGCAATACCGCGTTTCCTCAAACTTTAACCCGCGTCGCCTGAATCCGGTGACGGGCCGTGTTGCGCCACACCGGGGTGTCGATTTCGCGGTGCCTGTCGGTACGCCGGTTCTTGCGGTCGGCGACGGCGAAGTGGTTATGGCAAAAAATGGCGGCGCGGCCGGTAATTATGTTGCTATTCGCCACGGTCGCCAGTACATGACCCGTTATATGCACCTGCGTAAGCTTCTGGTGAAACCCGGTCAGAAAGTGAAACGTGGTGACCGCATTGCGCTTTCCGGTAACACAGGGCGTTCCACCGGCCCGCATCTGCATTTCGAAATGTGGATTAACCAGTTGGCCGTCAATCCTCTGACCGCCAAATTGCCTCGTACCGAAGGGCTGACAGGTAAAGATCGCAGTACTTACCTGGCGACCGTCCGCGAAGTTGTCCCTCAGTTGAAGCTGGACTGATCGCTTAGGTTTTACTGATTCGCTGCCGTGATTTATTGCAAAATAAATCACGGCACTTATCATTAAGCCAGAATTTGTCATAAGAGCCTGAGCATGCAGCCAGAAAAAGAAAAACGATCCACCGTAGAATTTATTCCGCAATTTCAGAAAGCCTTTTACCATCCGCGCTACTGGGGCGTCTGGCTGGGCGTCGGGGCGATGGCCGGTATGGCGTATCTGCCCGCGAAAGTCCGCGACCCGATTTTAGGCAGCCTGGGCCGTCTGGCCGGAAAGTTTGCCAAAGGCGCACGTCGTCGCGCGCAAATCAATCTGTTGTATTGCCTGCCCGAAACGCCGGAAGCGGAGCGCGAGCACATCATCGATGAGATGTTTGCCACCGCGCCGCAGTCAATGGTGATGATGGCGGAACTGGCACTCCGTGACCCCAAAAAAATCATGCAGCGCATTCACTGGCACGGCAAAGAAATTGTCGACCAGATGCAGCGCGACGGCAAAAATGTGATTTTTTTGGTGCCACACGGCTGGGCCGTGGATATCCCGGCGATGCTGATGGCGGCCAGCGGCCAGCCGATGGCGGCGATGTTCCATAATCAGAAAAACCCGCTAACGGATTATCTGTGGAACAGCGTGCGTCGCCGCTATGGCGGACGCTTACATGCCCGAAATGACGGGATAAAACCGTTCATCAGCTCCGTGCGTCAGGGCTACTGGGGATATTATCTGCCGGATCAGGATCACGGCGCAGAACACAGCGAATTCGTGGATTTCTTCGGCACCTACAAGGCGACATTGCCTGCGTTGGGCCGTCTGATGAAAGTCTGCCGCGCGCAGATTGTGCCACTTTTCCCGGTGTATAACGGCAAAGAGCAGCGTCTGGATATCTTTGTGCGGCCACCGATGGACGATCTGGCGACGGCTGACGACAACCAGATTGCGCGTCGAATGAATGAAGAAGTAGAATTGCTGGTCGGGCCGAATCCTGAGCAATACACCTGGATCCTCAAATTGCTGAAAACGCGCAAACCGGGTGAACCCGAGCCATATTCCCGCAAAGAGCTTTTCCCGAAAAAGTAAGCGTTTATCACCGCAAACACGAAAGAGGCTGAGCATGATACTCAGCCTCTTTTGTGTTTGTTATCCCGCTTTGATGGCGCGTTTCAGAAACAGTGCAATCAGCAGTACTCCCGCCGTCCCGGATATCAAACCCGCCAGCATGAAAATGCCATATCCCTGAGAGAAGTAGAGCTGTTTTGCCAGTTCAATCCCTGCCGCAAAGACCACAATGGTGATCAGCCCGAGTGCCGCCGCCACCGTGCCTTTGCCGGTCGTGCTGGAAAACAGTGTCAGCCGGTAAAGCCCGGCATTCACCAGCCCGGAACCCAGCGCGTACAGGCTCAGACCCGCCGTTATCCAGTACCAGGCATTAACCATAAACAGCGCCGCATAAGCGCTGATGCAAAGCCCGAGAACAATCGGCAAAATTCCCAGCCAGACCGGCGTGCGGATATTGACGTTGCCGCTGAGTTTGCTCAGCGCAACGTTGCCGATAATCAGCCCGGTGAATACCGGCACCTGTAGCCAGCCGTATTGTAACGGCGTCATTCCGGCATCCTGAATCAGCAGAACCGGCGACTGCGCGACCCACGCCAGCAGCGGCAGGGTGATCAGCCCGATAGACAATGAACCGGTCACCACGCCCGCATTGGTGAATACTTCACTGTAATCTGCCCGCAAGCGGCGCATCGAAAAACGCCCGTCGCAGCCTGACGCCGTTTCCGGCATGCTGCGCCACAGCCCCCAGAATGCCAGCGCCGAAATCAGCGAAAACAGCGCAAACATGGCTTTCCACGGCGCATAGTGAATGAACGCCGCGCCCGCCAGCGGCCCGAGCAGCGGGGCGATAAGCGTAATGTTAGCCATCAGCGCCATCAGTTTTACGCTCAGCGCTTCATTGAACGCTTCCTGAATGGCGGCGTAACCCACTGCGCCGATAAAGCACAGGCTCATGCCCTGTAAAAAACGCATGAGAATAAACTGTTCGATGCTTTGCGTGAATACCGTCAGAAAACAGGTGACGGTGAAAAGGGCCACGCCAGCCAGCAACACCGGCCTGCGCCCCAGGCGGTCTGAGAGCGGCCCCAGCAGCCATTGCAGAAGAATTCCGCCACACAGGTACGCGGTCAGCGAGGTGGAAACCCAGTCGGCGCTGGCGCTGAAGTCGCTGATCACCTGCAACATACCTGGCTGAATCATATCGTGGGCAATATAGGTGGCGAATTCAAACATCACCAGCGACAGCGGAAACAGCCACTGACGCCAGCTCAGCTGAGAGGCAGGTTCAGAAACGGACGACATAACAAGACTTCTCCATTGCTCAAAATCAGAAAAGCGCGGCCCTCTCAGGCCGCGCTAAAAAACGTATTTAAGTGTGGGACTTAGTATTTATTCGCATACGCCGCAATGGGGTTTTCCAGTGTTCCGGCAAACTTGAGGTTTTGCGCCGGATCCGACAGGTTGATCATCTGCTGGTTATTCGCCAGTTGCAGACGGTTCAGGCAGGAATGTGTGAACTCAGCACCAAACATGTCGTAACGGGCAAATTTCTCTGCCAGCTCCGGATACTGAATCTGATAATCGCGCACCACTTCCGCCACCACCTGCCAGAACTGACCCGCCGGATAATTGCCGTGCTCTTCCAGAATACGGGCGATAAAGCGGAACACGCCGGCAAAAACGTCGGTGAAGATCGACAGAATTTTCAGCTGTTCCGGTACGTCAACCGCCAGACGTTTGGCTTTTTCCGGCAGATGCGCATCCGGGTTCATCACGGCAATTTCTTCCGCGATATCTTTCATGAACGCGTTAACCGGAATGTTGTTTTCGAAACGCAGGATCAGGTTCTCACCGTGCGGCATGAACACCAGATCGTACTGATAGAAACAGTGCAGCAGCGGGCTGAGGTAAGCGTGCATGTAACGCTTGAGCCAGTCGCCGGTTGCAAGACCGGAAGATTTAATCATCTCAACAATCAGGGCATCGCCGTGTTTGTCGGTATGCAGCAGGGCGGCCATGGTCATCAGACGCTGGTTAGGTTGCAACTGTGCCACCGGATTCTGACGCCACAGTGCGGCAAACATTTTTTTATAGGCGCTGTCGCCCTTAATGGCTTCTTCGAAATAGTGGTTGTGATAACCCAGTGACGCCACTTCCTGCAGGATGCTGAAACCGGTGGATTGCAGGTATGCATCGTTTTCGACCAGCTCTGCCAGCCATTCGTTGATGCCCGGCGTGGTTGCCATGTAATACGGCGAAAGCCCGCGCATAAATCCCATATTCAGAATCGACAGGGCCGTTTTCACATAGCGGCCTTTCGGGCGGCTGGCGTTATAGAACGTTCGGATAGACTGCTGCGCCAGATAGTTATCCTCGCCTTCACCGAGATAAATCAGGAACTCACGGGCGATGTCTGATGCGAAGACAGTCAGTAATTTGTTCTGCCACTGCCAGGGATGAACCGGCATGAAATAATAGTTTTTCGGATCCACGCCTTTGTCGACCAGACGCTGCGTGAACGCGCAAATCTGCGCATCGCCCAGTTCTTCGGCGATCAGTTTTTCGTAAGGCAAACCTTCCACGCTGGCGAAATGGGCTTTGTCGTGATGCACGGCAACCCAGACCAGTTGCAGCGGATTTGCCGCTTCCGGCGCATAACGCACGTAGTCTCCGGCATCAAAACCGATGCGGCCATTGTTGGCGATAAAGCTCGGATGGCCTTCGGTCATGCTGGTTTCCACGGTCTGAAAATCGGCTTCTGAAAGCTGTTTTGCGGTAGTGTGGTTATTCGCCAGTTTGTACGCGCTGCTGTAAAGCGTGCTGCTGATTTCTTCCATGTAGGTCGGCAGCATCGCCTGAGAAATGCCGATCTGATCCGCAAATTCGATGATGAATTTCAGGGCGTCCAGCGGTTGCGGCGCGAAGTTATCCAGACGCTGAATGCTGTCGAGATCAATCATCCAGTCATTGAGGGGTAACTGGCGGGCACGGAAACGGTATTCAATTTCAGACGCCGGTACGGCCAGCTGATAGTCGGTCCAGGTGCCACTGTTTTGCAGCGCGACCGGCGCGAGCAGGCGTTCGTGCGTCAGTTCGGCCAGGCATTTACGTAACAGCAGGGCATTGGCTTTCGCCCAAATTTCCGGTTGCAGGTGCTGGCCGGATTGCAAATGAGATGTAGTCATGGTGTTTTTTTCCTTCTGGCGTGTCTGCAAAAAATCTTCCCGCTGGCAGAAAGCCAGCCAGGCCGTTTTATGAGTCAGTTGAATGTGTTTCTGATAGCGGAAACCGGCGCGCTTATTCAGTTTGTGGATCTTTTCGTTTCGCACGTCCGGCTCAACCACCACGCGCTTCACGTCCGGCTGGCTGAAGAGATATTCCATGACGGCTGAAAAGACCTGCCAGCTGAAACCGGCCACCGGTTTATCCGCCGGAGACAGCAGAATATGCATGCCCATATCGCCCGGCTGAACGTCGTAATGTTCGCGCAGCGGATCGTCCTGCACGGGATAGCATTCGATCAGAAAACGCGGATGTCCGTCGATTTCGCCCATTAGCGCGGCCAGTGGTTTTCCGGCCGTCAGGTCGCGGTAGAAAACATCGACGTCGGCCACGCTGCTGTTCTGCATCCCCCAGAAATGCGCGTATGGCTGCGTCATCCACGTATGCAAAATGGCGGCGTCTTTTGCCAGATTCAGCGGGCGCAATGTCAGCTGACCGGCATCGCGCGGGCAGGTGAACAGGGGCGCGGGTGTCAATTCAGACATGGGTCATTCTCCGTTATTTGTCTGCAAGGCTGCGGGCGCAGAAAGTCTGGAAGGCGATGGATTTCTCCACCGGATAGACTTCCTCGCCGAGCATTTCGCGAATAATCGAACTGTTGCGATAACACGCCATGCCCAGATCCGGCGTGACGAAACCGTGGGTATGCAGTTCGGCGTTCTGGACAAAAATCTGGTTGTGGGCATCGATGCTGTAATTGCGGTTGACGGCGTAACGCCCGGCGTCATCCCACTGAATACGGTTGTAAATACCTTCGATAAACTGCGGCGGCTGATAACTGTAACCGGTGGCGAGCACCACGGATTCTGTCTGATGGCGATATTCCTGCTGTTGTTCGTGATGAAGCAGGGTCATCTCCAGTTCGCCTTTGAGGTTGCCGGTCAGCGCGGTCAGTTCAGAATGCGTGTAGAGATCGACATTCAGCGGGCCATCAAGACGTTTTGTGTACATCAGATCGTAGATGTCGTTGATAAGGCTGATATTGATGCCTTTGTACAAGCCTTTTTGCTCGCGGTTCAGCTGGTCACGCTTGCTCACCGGCAGCGCGTGAAAGTAATCGATGTACTCCGGTGAGGTCATTTCCAGCGTCAGTTTGCTGTATTCCAGCGGATAGAAACGCGGCGCGCGGGTTACCCAGGTCAGGTGATAATCGTATTTGTCGATTTCTGAAAGCAGGTCGTAATAAATTTCGGCCGCACTTTGGCCGCTGCCGACGACTGTGATGGATTTCGAGCGCTGCATCCGCGCTTTGTTCGGCAGATAGTCGCTGGAATGGTGAACGTTGCTGCCTGCTTCACGGGCACAGGCCGGCATCCACGGCGACGGACCGGTGCCCAGCACCAGACGTCTGGCGCGGTAAATCTGTTTATCGCCGCCCTGGGTCGAACGCGCCTGCACCAGATAACATCCCGTTGGCGCATCCCAGGTCACCAGCTCCACGCGCGTGGAAAATTGCAGACAGGTGAGCTGCTGACAGACCCACTGGCAATACTGGTTGAACTCTTTGCGCATCATGAAGAAGTTTTCACGAATATAAAAAGAGTACAGTTTTCCCTGCTGCTTCAGGTAGTTGAGAAAGCTGTAAGGACTGGTCGGATCGGCCAGCGTGACCAGATCGGCCATAAACGGCGTTTGCAAATGTGCGCTTTCCAGCATCATGCCGGTGTGCCAGTCAAAGCCGTCATTTTGATCTAAAAACAGGCCATTCAGCGCTTTTACCGGTTCCGTCAGACAGGCCAGACCGAGGTTAAACGGGCCGATGCCAATCGCGATAAAATCGTAGGTCTGTTTATCTGCATTCAGTTCAGGGGAATTAAGGCTCATGGTGCAACTCCTGTTAGCGGTTTTTCGCGGCGCTCAGCGCGGCGGCTGTCAGTTCTTTACCGTAATGCGTGATAAGGCTGATCACATCGGCGACGTCTTCCGTGGTGGTGGTCGGGTTGAGCAGGGTAAATTTCAGGTACTGGCGCTGATGCACTTTGGTTCCGGCAATCACGGCGCTGCCGTCGCGGAAAATGGCTTTGCGGATGTCGGCGTTGATGGCGTCAATTTGCTCCTGACTCATCGACATGCGCGGGACAAAGCGGAATACCAGCGTGCTCAGTTCGGGTTTGTGCAGCACTTCAATGTTCGGGTTCTGTTCCATCATCTGATGGGTTTCGGTGGCGCGTTCCAGCAGCACATCGAAGGATTCGCCCAGCGCCTGCTGGCCCATGATGCGCAGCGTCAGCCACATTTTCAGGGCGTCGAAACGTTTGGTGGTCTGGATGCTTTTGTTGACCAGATTCGGCGTGCCTTCCAGTTTTGCACTTAGCGGATTCAGGTATTCCGCGTGATGAGTGACGTGCTCCAGATGGCGATGGTCGTTGACCAGAAACGCGCTGCAACTTACCGGCTGGAAGAAGGATTTGTGATAATCAACGGTCACGGAATCGGCGAGGTGAATACCTTCGATGCGCTGGCGATGCTGCGGGGAAACCAGCAAACCACAGCCGTAAGCGGCGTCGGCGTGCATCCAGATTTTCTCTTTGCGGCAGATTTCCGCGATTTCATTCAGCGGATCGATACTGCCGAAATCGGTGGTGCCCGCCGTGGCGACAATCGCAATCGGAATCAAACCTTCTGCGTGGCAGCGTTCGATTTCCTGTTTCAGCGCGCTGATATCCATACGGAATTTGTCATCGCAGGCTACCGGCACTACGGCGTCATAGCCGAGGCCGAGCAGTGCGGCGGATTTCTGAATGCTGAAATGGCTGACCTGCGAACTGAAGATGCGCCAGCGGTTGGCTTCCGGCGGTAAGCCCTGATATTTGATGCTGTGCTGCGGACGCGTGCGTTTGCAGTGGCTGTCGCGCGCCAGCAGCATGGCCATCAGGTTAGATTGCGTGCCGCCGCTGGTGAAAATACCGTCTGACTGCGTGCCAAATCCGATGCGTGCCAGCGTCCAGTCGATGACCTTTTGTTCAATCAGCGTGCCGCCTGCGCTCTGATCCCAGGTATCAACGGATGAGTTGATCGCACTGATAAAAAGTTCGGCCAGTTGCGACGGAACGACGGTCGGGCAGTTGAGATGTGCGAGGTATTTCGGGTGATGGAAATAGACCGCATGCTGAAGATACAAATCATCCAGCTCTTCCAGTGCCAGCCGCGTGCCGTCTAAAGGTTTGGTTAAATCAATATGACGAAATTGCTCGGCTAATTCGGCAGGAGATACGCCGGAAAAAGGCTTTTCGGTCTGATTAATATGAGACTTAATTAATTCAATCCCTTGCTCAATCTGCGCCTGCCATTCCGGGGTGCTATTTTGATTGAAAATATAACCCTGATTTTCGCGTAATTTTTCCTGAGCGGGAGTGAGGTTATTCGCGCTGTCCTGCATTAATTCCCAATTATTTATCTGGCTCATGCTGTACCCTTTTAATCTGACCATTTTCATCCGGCGGGGGCGTGGGGCTGCCTTCCGAATGTATTAAGGAAATTTCAGTGAACGTAAGCGTTAGCAGGCAGGGCTTATGGCCACGCCTGTAAGGTCTGTGGTTAACTATTTTTCTTTATAGAAAATTGCAGGTGATTTATCTTGTCTGATTTCCTTCGTGCGGATTTATACAAGGTTTTAACGATTGGGAATCATTATAAATGCAAATCATTATCATTCAATGTCGATATTGAACATTTAACTAATAGGCGCGTTTTTGATGTTTTTATGTGATCACGATCACATAAAAATGTAAATCCTGCTTTAGGTACTCTTAATCCTATGAGAGAAATCTGGTTTTATTATTCAATTCTGTGCGCTGTAAAGAGACCGTTGTAATACAAAAAGTTATATTTAACCACACTAAACTAAGGTGTAATTTGTTTTGTTCAGAGAGGTTAACGTGTAGCGCAGAAGTGTATTTCCGTCAGATGGAAAAATAATGATCAAATTAAGAACATTAAATGCCTTCTTCCGGCAGGGGAATATAAGGATAAAATGAAGGGAAATAAAATGGCCGGTCATCATGATCGGCCATTGAGTTATATTTTATTACATTTAGTGATTAATCAACACGCAGTACGCGGCTGGTGTTGGTGGTGCCGATGGTGCTCATGACATCACCCTGAGTGATGATCACCAGGTCGCCGGAAAGCAGATAGCCTTTATCACGCAGCAAATTCACCGCGTCCTGAGCGGCTGCCACGCCGTCGTTCACGCTGTCGAAGAAGACTGGCGTAACACCGCGATAAATGGCGGTCAGGTTGAGCGTATGCACGTGTCTGGACATGGCGAAAATCGGCAAACCGGAGCTGATGCGTGACAACATCAGTGCGGTACGACCAGATTCCGTCATGGAGATGATCGCCGTGACCCCTTTCAGGTGGTTTGCGGCGTACATGGCAGACATGGCGATGGCTTCTTCGGTGTTATCGAACTCCACGTCAAGACGGTGTTTGGAAACGTTGATGCTTGGGATTTTTTCCGCACCGAGGCAAACACGCGCCATCGCAGCCACGGTTTCTGACGGATACTGCCCGGCAGCCGTTTCGGCCGAAAGCATCACGGCGTCGGTTCCGTCAAGCACGGCGTTTGCGACGTCCATCACTTCCGCACGGGTTGGCATCGGATTAGTGATCATCGATTCCATCATCTGCGTCGCGGTAATCACCGCACGGTTGAGCTGACGGGCACGGCGGATCAGTTTCTTCTGAATACCCACCAGTTCCGGGTCACCGATCTCAACGCCCAGATCACCACGGGCGACCATCACGACGTCAGAGGCGAGAATGATGTCATCCATTGCCGCGTCAGTGGCGACGGCTTCAGCACGTTCGACTTTAGAAACGATTTGCGCATTACAGCCGGCTTCGCGTGCCAGGCGTCGGGCGTAGTTAAGATCTTCGCCGGTGCGTGGGAATGAAACTGCCAGGAAGTCCACGTCCATTTTGGCCGCAGTAATAATGTCTGCTTTATCTTTTTCAGTCAGGGCTTCAGCGGAAAGGCCACCGCCCAGTTTGTTGATGCCTTTGTTGTTGGACAGCGGGCCGCCAACGGTGACCTCTGTGAACACTTTCATGCCCTGAACTTCGATCACTTTTAACTGCACGCGGCCATCATCAAGCAGCAGAATGTCGCCTGGAACCACGTCGGCAGGCAGACCTTTATAGTCGATACCCACTTTCTCTTTATCGCCTTCACCCTTGCTCATGTTAGCGTCGAGCAGGAATTTATCGCCGATATTGAGGAAGACTTTGCCTTCTTTAAAAGTCGAAACGCGAATTTTTGGCCCTTGCAGATCGCCAAGGATAGCCACGTGACGGCCAAGGCGGGCCGCGATTTCACGCACTTTGTTGGCACGCAGGATGTGATCTTCAGGGGTACCGTGGGAGAAATTCATACGTACTACGTTTGCACCGGCGGCAATAATTTTTTCGAGGTTATTGTCGCGGTCAGTTGCAGGACCGAGGGTGGTAACAATCTTTGTTCTTCTGAGCCTTCTGGACATGCCTTACTCCGTTAACTGGTGAAGCAATTATTGTGCAAAAAACAGCGGGTCCACATTGGGTCGAGGTGTCATTGTAATACCAAAGAGTTTCACCTGTGTGACCCGCTGACCTCATGTCTGACATCGGTCGTGCGCACTTTGCGCATAGATTTTCCGCCAGACTCCCTATTAAATCATTGGTGCGCTATCAATATGTTTTATGGATGATTTGACGCCTGTCACGCAGGAAGAAATCATTCAAGCAGGTTAGAGACGACGATACCCTTATCAAAGCGCGATTCTTTCAACGCTTCTTTGACCCGCTTCAGGTTATCTCTGAATTTTGTGCCACGGCGTAAAGTAAACCCGGTCGCCAGCACGTCGATCAGCGTCAGTTGCGCAATTCGTGAAACCATCGGCATATAAACGTCGGTGTCTTCGGGAACGTCCAGCAACAGTGCGAGCGTGGCCTCGTGCGCCAGCGGCGTATTGAACGAGGTAATCGCAATCACCGTGGCATCGTTTTCGCGGGCAAGATGCGCCAGTTCCACCAGATTTTTGGTGCGTCCGGTGTGAGAAATCAGCACGACGACGTCGCCTTCGCTGGAATTCATGCAACTCATGCGCTGCATGACGATGTCATCGAAGTAAACCACGGGAATATTGAAGCGGAAAAACTTGTTCATGGCATCATGCGCCACGGCGGCGGAGGCGCCCAGCCCGAAGAAGGAAATCTTTTTGGCCTGAGTGAGTAAATCGACGGCGCGGTTAATGGCGGCAATGTCCAGGGTGTTTTTCACCTGATCCAGGCTGGCCATCGTGGATTCGAAGATTTTACTGGTGTAAGCGCTGACACTGTCGCTTTCATCCACGTTACGGTTCACATAAGGTGTACCGTTTGCCAGACTTTGTGCCAAGTGCAGTTTAAAATCTGGAAACCCTTTTGTGTCGAGGCGACGGCAAAAACGGTTTACAGTAGGTTCACTGACGTCGGCCATGCGGGCCAGAGTGGCTATGCTGGAATGAATGGCAATGTGCGGTGATGCGAGGATAACTTCTGCAACTTTGCGTTCTGACTTGCTCAGAATGTCAAGGCTGGTCTTGATTTTTTCCAATGTATTCATAAGCATGCCACTCATAGGTTTCAACGATTTCTTTGAAAAGAGGAAATCGTGCTGATTTGATGAAAATATACTACGCGCTTTATGCCGTTGGCAGCGTCAGTCAGGCGAATTTACGGCTTTTTTTGTCAGAGTTTGACCGGGATCTAACTTTCAGTATGGTAAATTCTGTTCAGTTTTGTCATAAAATTACAGAACTCGGTGAGTTTTTCGCGAGTCTGAGATAGGTATGATAAAAACAGGGTTTTATCAGCGAGTTATCGCGCAGTCAGATCAAGGTTTACGGCTCACGGGCAATCAGAGTACATTGTTGCTGAAATAAAATTACAATATGTACCCGAGATAATTCGAGTTGCAGCTCACGCAAAGGCAACCAGAAATAGATTAGGTATTCCTGCATTGAGGAGAAGAACATGGCGGTAACTCAGACAGCCCAGGCTTGTGATCTGGTAATTTTCGGTGCAAAAGGCGATCTTGCGCGTCGTAAGCTGTTGCCTTCCCTGTATCAGTTAGAGAAAGCAGGTCACATTCACCCTGACACCCGTATCATCGGCGTCGGACGTGCGGAATGGGACAAAGCGGCCTATACCGAAGTGGTTAAAGAAGCACTGACCACCTTCATGAAAGAAAAAATTGATCCGGAACTGTGGGATAAACTCAGTGCCCGTCTTGATTTCTGTAACCTTGATGTCAACGATCTGAAGCATTTTAAAGTGCTCGGCAAAATGCTGGATCAGAAAAATCGCGCCACCATCAACTACTTCGCGATTGCCCCAAGCCACTTCGGCGCAATCTGCCGGGGTCTGGGTGAAGCAGGGCTGAACAAAGAACCTGCGCGCGTTGTGATGGAAAAACCACTGGGACACTCTCTCGAGTCTTCTCAGGTCATCAACGATCAGGTGGCGGAATACTTCGCCGAATCTCAGGTTTACCGAATCGACCATTATCTGGGTAAAGAAACGGTACTCAACCTGCTGGCGCTGCGTTTTGCCAATAACCTGTTCGCCAGCAACTGGGATAACCGCACCATCGATCACGTGCAGATTACCGTTGCTGAAGAAGTGGGTATCGAAGGTCGTTGGGGTTATTTCGATGACGCGGGCCAGATGCGCGACATGATCCAAAACCACTTGCTGCAAATTCTGACCATGATTGCCATGTCGCCGCCGGCTGATCTGAGCACAGACCGTATTCGTGATGAGAAAGTCAAAGTACTGCGCTCCCTGCGTCGTATTGACCAGTCAAACGTGCGTGAAAACACCGTGCGCGGCCAGTATACCGCCGGCTTTGTGCAGGGCAAAAAAGTCCCTGGCTATCTGGAAGAAGAAGGTGCGAAAAAAACCAGCAGCACCGAAACCTTCGTGTCTATCCGTGTGGATATCGACAACTGGCAGTGGGCTGGCGTGCCGTTCTACCTGCGTACCGGTAAACGTCTGCCGACCAAATGTTCAGAAGTGGTGGTGTACTTCAAGAGCCCGGCGCTGAACCTGTTCCGTGATTCTTACCAGCAGTTGCCGCAGAACAAGCTGACTATTCGTCTGCAACCGGACGAAGGCATTGAAATCGAAGTGCTGAACAAGGTTCCGGGTCTGGAACACAAACATCGTCTGCAGACCACCAAACTGGATCTGAGCTTCACGGAAACCTTCAACGAGCAGCACATCGCCGATGCTTACGAGCGTCTGCTGCTGGAAACCATGCGTGGGATCCAGGCACTGTTCGTGCGTCGTGACGAAGTGGAAGAAGCCTGGAAATGGGTCGACTCCATCATGAATGCGTGGGCGGCGGAGAGCGAAGCACCAAAACCGTATCAGTCCGGCACATGGGGCCCGGTGGCTTCTGTGGCCATGATTACCCGTGACGGCCGTTCCTGGAACGAGTTCGAATAACCGGTAATCCTTGAAAAACGCTGCTTATGCAGCTTTTTTTTATGACATATCAATTCTTTTAGCAGTTAGGAATAGTAGTATCTCGTCGAATCGGGTGTGGTCGGTTTCTGGCAACGTTTTTTCTTTTTGAAAAGTTGCCGGACCCTGTGGCAGGGGCGCGCCATCAATCACAACGGTGCCTGCGGGCATGAACGGAGAACAAGATGAAAAACTGGAAAACAAGCGCGGAACAAATTCTGACCTCAGGGCCGGTAGTTCCTGTGATTGTTATCAATAAACTGGAACACGCTGTTCCGCTGGCGAAAGCGCTGGTTGCCGGTGGTGTGCGTGTGCTGGAAGTGACGTTACGTACCGCTTGTGCAAGGGATGCAATCCGTGCGATTGCCAAAGAAGTGCCGGACGCCATTATTGGTGCAGGTACCGTACTGAATCCGCAGCAACTGGCCGAAGTGACTGAAGCCGGTGCGCAGTTCGCAATCAGCCCTGGTCTGACAGATGCTTTGCTGAAAGCGGCCAACGCCGGTTCTATCCCCTTGATTCCGGGCATTTGTACTGTCTCAGAACTGATGATGGGTCTGGATGCCGGTTTGCGTGAATTCAAATTTTTCCCTGCGGAAGCCAACGGTGGCGTGAAAGCGTTGCAGGCCATTTCCGGTCCGTTCCCGCAAGTCCGTTTCTGCCCGACCGGTGGGATTTCACCGGCGAACTACCGTGATTATCTGGCACTGAAAAGCGTGCTGTGCATCGGCGGTTCATGGCTGGTGCCTGCGGACGCGCTGGAAAGCGGCGATTACGCACGTATCACTGAATTGGCAAGAGAAGCCGTTGCGGGCGCAAAAGCGTAATACCCGTCATCCTTCGTGGTGCCTTAACGTGACCCGGATGTTTTAGGGTATTTCAAAATGTGAAAACCTCCCGCGGGAGGTTTTTTTATGTCTGCGATCCGTCGCTTAACGGGCGGCGATGATCTTAATTTCGATTTTGTATTTCGGGTTCATCAGGTTCGCCTGCACGGTGCAACGAACCGGCGCGTGACCCGGAGAAACCCACGCATCCCAGGCTTCGTTCATTGCCGGGAAATCTTCCTTATGAACCAGAAACAGCGTGGCATCGAGAATTTTGCTCTTGTCGGAACCGGCTTCAGTCAGCACGGCATCGATGATGGCCAGCGTTTCAGCGGTCTGATCTTTTACATTCGCATCCAGATTTTCCGGCACCGCCGTGTAGTAAATAGTGTCGTTGTGGATGACCACATCGGACATGCGTGGCTCAGGTCGGATCCGTTCGATAGTCATACTGTTGTGCTCCGTTTTTCACTTTTTATTGATGACGCTAAGGGTATCACAAAGGTTCGCAGTGTTGGATTGGCAGATGGCGGTGGCGGTGAGGGCGTTCGGTTGGCATAATCACTGCTGATCCGTACAGGTAAGAGAGATGCAGTGACAGACGATTTTGCAACAGATGGCGCCCTGGCGCAGAAAATTGAAGGTTTCAAACCCCGTGAACCGCAGCGTCTGATGGCGCAGGCCGTCAGCAAAGCTATCAGCGGTAAACAGGGTCTGGTCGTTGAGGCCGGAACCGGAACCGGGAAAACCTACGGCTATCTCGCGCCGGCATTACGCTCGGGCAAAAAAGTCATTATTTCTACCGGCTCGAAAAACTTACAAGATCAGCTGTTTTCCCGTGACCTGCCTAAAGTGGCCTCTGCTCTGCAATTCAAGGGCCGTCTGGCATTGCTGAAAGGGCGCTCGAATTATCTCTGTCTGGAACGTCTGGAGCAGCAGTCGCTTTCAGGCGGTGATCTCGCCAGTCAGGCGCTCAGCGAACTGGCGCATCTGCGGCACTGGTCGAGCAGCACGGAAGAGGGCGATATCAGCACCTGCACCGTGGTGCCGGAAGACAGCTTTGTCTGGCCACTGGTCACCAGCACCAACGATAACTGTCTGGGCAGCGACTGCCCGCTGTACAAAGAGTGTTTCGTCGTCAAAGCCCGCCGTAAGGCGATGGACGCGGACGTCGTGGTCGTGAATCATCATCTTTTTATGGCCGATATGGTGGTTAAAGAGAGCGGTTTCGGCGAGCTTATCCCGCAGGCCGACGTGATGATTTTCGACGAAGCCCATCAGATCCCCGATATCGCCAGCCAGTATTTTGGTCAGCAGATTACCAGCCGTCAGTTGCTGGATATGGCGAAAGACATCACCATCGCTTATCGCACGGAAGTGCGTGATTCGGTGCAGTTGCAGAAAAGCGCTGACCGCCTGAGCCAGAGCACAATGGATTTCCGTCTGGCGCTCGGTGAACCCGGTTTTCGTGGCAATCTGCGCGACGTGCTCAGCCAGCCTGCCATTCAGCGCGCGCTTTTGCTGCTCGACGATGCGCTGGAGCTTTGCTACGACGTGGTCAAACTGTCTCTCGGTCGCTCGGCTTTGCTGGACGCCGCCTTTGAGCGCGCGACGTTGTACCGCAACCGTCTCAAGCGCCTGAAAGATGTGTCGATTCCCGGTTACAGCTACTGGTACGAATGTAATTCCCGGCATTTTGTTCTGGCGCTGACGCCGCTGTCGGTGACCGATAAATTCAGCGAAATGATGAAAGAAAAACCGGGCGCATGGATTTTCACGTCCGCAACGCTTTCGGTGAACGATCAGCTGCATCATTTCACCGAACGTCTCGGGCTGGATGAGGCAGAAACATTGCTGCTCCCCAGCCCGTTTGATTATGCCAAACAGGCGCTGTTGTGCGTGCCGCGTTTCCTGCCTGAATCTAAAGGTCAGGGCAGTTCCAAGCAGCTGGCGCGCATGCTCCGGCCACTGATCGAAGCCAATAAAGGGCGCTGTTTCTTCCTGTGTACCTCGCACAAAATGATGCGTGAGCTGGCGGAGGAATTCCGCGCCAGCCTGACGCTGCCGGTGTTGTTGCAGGGTGAAACCAGTAAAGGGCAGTTGCTGGCGCAGTTTGTCGAAGCGGGCAATGCGTTGCTGGTAGCCACCAGCAGTTTCTGGGAAGGCGTTGACGTACGCGGCGACGCGCTGTCGTGCGTCATCATTGATAAATTGCCGTTCACCTCGCCGGACGATCCGCTGCTGAAAGCGCGCATTGAAGATTGCCGTTTGCGCGGCGGTGATCCGTTCAATGACGTACAATTACCGGATGCGGTCATTACGCTTAAACAGGGCGTCGGGCGTCTGATCCGCGACACCGATGACCGTGGCGTGATGGTGATTTGCGACAACCGTCTGGTCATGCGCCCGTACGGCGAAGTTTTCCTCAACAGTTTGCCGCCGACGCCGCGCACACGTGACCTTGCACAAGCGATACGCTTTTTACATAACGTGGAAGAGCAGAAATAGCCTTCACGTTATGTTAGGATAGCGCCCCGAAAAAAGGCCCTAACTTATTCATTTCCCCCGCCTGAGGTTTGGCATGTCCACGCGAATTTTAGCGATTGATACGGCGACAGAAGCCTGTTCGGTTGCGTTATACAATGAGGGCGAAACGCTCGCTCATTTTGAACTCTGCGCGCGCGAACATACGCAGCGTATTTTGCCGCTGGTGCAGCAGATCCTGGCTGAAGCGGGTCTCACACTCAATCAGCTCGACGCACTGGCCTTTGGCCGCGGGCCTGGTAGTTTTACCGGCGTGCGCATCGGCATCGGCATGGCGCAGGGGCTGTCGCTTGGCGCTGAACTGCCTCTGCTACCGGTTTCGACATTACTGACCATGGCGCAGGGCGCGTACCGCCAGACCGGCGCTGAAAACGTGCTGGCTGCGATCGATGCGCGCATGGGCGAAGTGTACTGGGGAGAATTTTCCCGGAACGCTCAGGGCATCTGGCAGGGCGAAAACACCGAGAAAGTGATCAAGCCTGAGCAACTCATCGAACAGGCCGGTTCACTGACGGGGCGTTATGCGACCGTCGGCACCGGCTGGGAAGCTTATCCGCATTTGCTGGGTGAATCTCCGGTGGCAGAATTATTTGATGGAAAAATGTTACTGCCGCACGCGGAAGATATGCTGCCGCTGGCGCTCCAGCTCTGGGAAAACGGTGTTCGCGTAAATCCTGAAGATGCTGAACCCACTTATCTGCGCAACGAAGTTACGTGGAAAAAGCTGCCGGGCCGGTAAGTTACCGCAACTTGTGTACTTAAAAGTGGTCAAAATTAAGAGTATGCACAGGAGTCATCGCAATGCGTAAGTGGTCAGCAGTCCAGCAGTTTTCGGTTCAGACAGGTAAGAAATGGGCGTTTAGCGCTGTCGCGCTGAGCGTTCTGGTGCTGTCAGGATGTGTCACCGTTCCGGATGAAATCCGCGGAACCACGGCAACGCCGCAAATGAATTTACAGGCAGTGCAGGGCGCACCGAGTCTGTATGTCGGGCAGGAGTCGCGTTTTGGCGGCAAAGTGGTGACAGTCACCAACTTGCAGAATAAAACACGTCTTGAAATCGCCACGATGCCGCTTGATGACGGCGCGCGACCAATACTTGGCGCTGCATCGCGTGGCCGCATTCTGGCCTATATCAACGGTTTCGTCGATCCGGTGGATTACCGCAATCAGCTCGTCACCGTGGTCGGCCCGATTACCGGCGTTGAAAAAGGCACCGTAGGCCAGTCGTCCTATGATTTTGTGACCGTTAACGTCAACAGTTTTAAACGCTGGCGTATCGAGCAGCAGGTTGTGATGCCGCCTCAGCCGATAGGCCCGTGGGGTTGGGGATACGGGGGACCGTACGACAGCTGGGGGCGAGGGTTTGGGCCCGGTTGGGGGCCCGGCTGGTATGAGATGGGGCCCGCTCGGGTCCAGAGCGTCGTCACCGAATGAACGGCACCATCACGGCGCGCCGCCTCCGCACGGGGCTCCACCGCCACAGGGCGGACAGTCACGGCACGGCCCGCCACCTCAGGCGGCGATGAGGCCAACACCGGGTCATGCGGTGCCACCGCCGCCGCCGAAAAAGTAAAGACAGACAAGATCGTTGTTAAGGCGGCTTAATTGCCGCCTTTTTCTTTTTAAACCAGGGACGGTTTGGCTAATGAAGGGCACAGAAAAAGTGACCCGCCTCTCAACCTCGACATTGTTTGAAACGCAACTGGTAAGCTGAGTTAAAATATTGTTAAAGACGTGATAAAACTCGTCAAATTGAGACGGCAACAGAACATGATTTCAGGAGTGATACCTTGGAAAAGGTTTGGCTAAAACGTTATCCGGCAGATGTTCCAGAGAACATCGACCCTGACCGCTACAGCTCGCTGGTCGAGATGTTCGAGAATGCCACGCTGCGTTATGCCGACAGCCCGGCGTTTATCAACATGGGCGAGGTCATGACGTTCCGTAAGCTTGAGGAGCGTAGTCGCGCTTTTGCGGCCTACCTGCAAAACCAGTTAGGGCTGAAAAAAGGCGACCGCGTCGCCCTGATGATGCCTAATCTGCTGCAATATCCGATTGCACTGTTTGGCGTATTGCGTGCGGGCATGGTCGTGGTGAATGTCAACCCGCTGTATACGCCGCGTGAGCTGGAACATCAGCTCAATGACAGCGGTGCCAGCGCCATCGTGATTGTGTCCAACTTTGCCCATACGCTGGAAAAAGTGGTCTACAAAACGCAGATTAAGCATGTGATCCTGACCCGGATGGGCGATCAGCTTTCTGCGGCAAAAGGCACGCTGGTCAATTTTGTCGTCAAATATGTCAAACGGCTGGTGCCCAAATATCACCTGCCGAATGCGATTTCCTTCCGCAGTGCCCTGCAATACGGGCGCCGTTTGCAATACATCAAACCCGATATCATCAATGATGATCTGGCGTTTCTGCAATATACCGGCGGAACCACCGGCGTGGCGAAGGGCGCTATGCTGACGCACCGGAACATGCAGGCCAATCTGGAACAGGCAAAAGCGGCGTATGCGCCGTTGCTGCAACCGGGGCATGAACTGGTGGTAACGGCACTGCCGCTGTATCACATTTTTGCGCTGACGGTGAACTGCCTGTTGTTCCTCGATCTGGGGGGTAAAAGCCTGCTGATTACTAACCCGCGTGATGTGCCGGGCATGGTGAAAGAGCTGTCGAAATACCCTTTCACCGCCATCAGCGGGGTGAATACGCTGTTCAACGCGCTGCTCAACAATGAAGATTTCCGCGAACTGGATTTCTCCACGCTGCGTCTTTCGGTCGGCGGCGGGATGTCGGTGCAGAAGTCGGTGGCGGATAAATGGGAAAAACTGACCGGCAAACATTTGCTGGAAGGCTACGGCCTGACGGAGTGTTCGCCGCTGGTGGCGGGCAACCCGTATGACCTGAAACATTACAGCGGCAGCATCGGTCTGCCGGTGCCGTCCACGGAAGTGCGTCTGGTGGATGATAACGGCCAGGATGTCGCGCCGGGTCAACCCGGAGAGCTTTGGGTCCGTGGCCCACAGGTCATGCTGGGATACTGGCAACGGCCGTCGGCAACCGATGAGGTGCTAAAAGATGGCTGGTTATCGACGGGCGATATCGTTACAGTGGACGAGCAGGGCTTTTTGCGGATTGTAGATCGCAAAAAAGACATGATTCTGGTTTCCGGATTCAACGTTTACCCTAACGAAATTGAAGAGGTGGTTTCACAACATGACAAAGTGCTCGAAGTTGCTGCCATCGGCGTGCCAAACGAGTCGTCGGGTGAAATCGTCAAAATTTGCGTGGTGAAGAAAGATCCGTCACTGACCAGCGAAGAACTTCTGGCACATTGCCGCCGGTTATTAACCGGTTACAAAGTACCGAAAATTGTCGAGTTTCGCGATGAGTTACCGAAGTCAAATGTCGGTAAGATCCTCAGACGCGAACTTCGCGATGATCAGGCAAAACCGAAAGACGATCCGAAACAGGATGCGGCGTAACGTTTTCCCGCTGCGCCGTGATGGTCATTCTCAACGCCGGATATGTCCGGCGTTGTCACGTTATAACGCATTAATTTTAAGAGAATTAAGATTTGAATTATCAGTTGATCACGACCAATGACGCGCTCGAGCAGGTTTGTCTTCAGGCCAAAGCGCACAGCAAAATCGCGCTGGATACCGAATTCGTCCGTACCCGCACTTACTACCCGCAACTCGGGCTAATCCAACTCTTTGACGGTGAGCGGCTGACGCTGATTGATCCGTTGCCGATTACCGCCTGGCAGCCTTTTATCGATTTGCTGGTGAATCCTGATGTCGTGAAATTCCTCCATGCCGGTAGCGAAGATCTGGAAGTTTTCCTTAACGCTTTTGGCGTGATGCCTTCGCCGCTGATTGATACACAAATTCTTGCCGCATTTAGCGGACGTCCGTTGTCGTGCGGCTTTGCCCGTCTGGTGGCGGAAACAACCGGCGTTGAGCTGGATAAAAGCGAATCGCGCACCGACTGGATTGCCCGTCCGTTGAGTGAAAAACAGTGTGTCTACGCCGCTGCGGATGTCTGGTATCTCATGCCGCTGGCCGATCAACTGATGCGTGAAACCGAAGAAGCCGGATGGATGGAAGCGGCACAGGATGAATGTCTGGCGTTGTGCCGCCGCCGTAAAGAAGTTCTGCAACCCGAACTGGCTTATCTGGAAATTGGCAATGCCTTCCAGCTGCGTCCGCGCCAGTTGGGTTGCCTGAAATTACTGGCTGCCTGGCGCCTCAATCAGGCCCGTCAGCGTGATCTGGCCGTTAACTTTGTCGTGCGTGAAGAGAATTTCTGGCAGGTGGCACGTTATCAGCCTAAATCACTGGGCGAACTCGAAGCCCTTGGCCTGAGCGGCCCTGAAATCCGTTACCACGGACGGACATTGCTGGCGTTGGTTGAAGAATCAGAGGCGCTGGCAGAAGACGATTTACCGGCACCTATTTTGAATCTGATTGATCAGCCGGGTTACCGCAAAGTCTTCAAAGATATCAAAGCGCTGATCCAGACTGTGAGTGAAGAGAGCGGGTTAAGTGTCGAGTTGCTGGCCTCACGTCGCCAGATTAACCAGTTATTGAGCCGCCACTGGAAGTTAAAAGATAAAGAATCACAGCCGGAATTAATCAGCGGCTGGCGAGGAAAACTTCTGGCTGAAAGGCTCAGCGAAATTCTTAGCCAATATTGACTGACCAGCCGCTTTGAAAAATAGCGGCGAGCAAAAAAATTAAAGGCGGAGATCTTCTCCGCTTTTTGTTTTTTGATAAGGACAGATTAAGTTAACCGCGCATTTAAATAATAGAGACAGGTTAAAATTCGCTGACGAAATCACACTGAGGATATTAATCGCTGCTCTGAATGGGATGAGTCTTAATCTTGGATAATAAATAAAACGGGCCGCGGAATGAAGTATTGGGTGGGGATATATACAGTGGTACTGAAAGGGAAATAATTTTTCCGCTGGAAAACAGGACAGTAATTCAGTAACCCTCTGCGGAAACAGAGGGCACTAAGCTGAAAAACACACCGGCAAACAGGGTAAACAGACTGCTGTCATTTAGGCGCTTCTTCCGATTCTGACTCTGGAAGGGTGACGTTCAGTTCCAGTACGGAAATATCGTCACCTTTTTGCTCGAACTGAACCTGCAACATTTCGGGGTCAATCTTAATGTACTTACAGATGACTGCTAAAATATCACGTTTCAAATCAGGCAGATATGATGGTTCACTATCCCCTCGACGCCGTTCGGCTACGATAATCTGTAGCCGTTCCTTGGCTATATTGGCTGTCGATTTTTTGCGGGACAGAAAGAAATCTAACAATGCCATGGTTTATCCCCCAAAAAGGCGTTTCAGGAAACTCTTCTTCTCTTCCTCAATAAAACGGAACGCACGTTCTTCACCAAGCAGACGGCTGACGGTATCGTCGTACGCTTTCCCTGCATCAGATTCCTGATCCAGGATAACCGGTTCGCCCTGGTTGGACGCACGCAGCACGGACTGATCTTCAGGAATAACGCCAATCAGAGGAATACGCAGGATTTCCAGCACATCTTCCATGCTCAGCATGTCGCCACGGTTGACACGGCCCGGATTGTAACGGGTGAGAAGCAGATGTTCTTTGATAGGCTCGAGACCTTTTTCCGCACGACGGGATTTTGAAGACAAAATGCCCAAAATGCGGTCTGAGTCACGAACAGAAGAGACTTCCGGGTTAGTGGTAATCACCGCTTCGTCGGCAAAATACAGTGCCATCAGCGCACCGGTTTCGATACCCGCAGGGGAATCGCACACCACGAAGTCAAATTCCATTTCGGCCAGATCGTTGAGAATTTTTTCAACGCCTTCGCGGGTCAGTGCATCTTTATCACGGGTTTGTGAAGCCGGAAGAATAAACAGGTTTTCAGTGCGTTTATCTTTGATAAGCGCCTGATTCAGCGTGGCATCACCCTGGATCACGTTGACGAAATCATAAACCACGCGGCGCTCACAGCCCATAATCAGATCGAGATTACGCAGACCGATATCGAAATCGATAACAACGGTCTTTTTACCTTTTTGAGCTAAACCGGTAGCAATGGCCGCGCTTGAAGTGGTCTTGCCAACGCCCCCTTTACCCGATGTAACAACTATGATGCGTGCCATGAATGGATTCCTTGTCGAAAGGGCTTAGTTTAAAGGTTGTATGGTTAACACATTATTTATCAGGCTGAGGCGCGCGGCCTGACCGAGATAATCGGCCGGGATTTGATCACTCAACCAGTATTGCCCTGCGATAGAGACGAGCTCAGCGCCTAAGTGGGTGCAAAAAATCTGACAATTTGCATCACCTGCTGCACCAGCCAGCGCTCTTCCTCGCATCATACCGTAGATGTGGATGTTGCCATCGGCAATCAGTTCCGCACCTGCGCTGACACTATTGGTCACGATGAGGTCGCTGTTACGGGCGTAAATTTGTTGGCCGGATCGGACCGGAGCACTGACAATGCGGGTTTTCGCCGGCGCATTGTCGGGCACGACAGGAACCGGTGGTTCTGCGGCGATACGCTGTGCGCGGCCTTCACTCAGCAGCGGTAATCCGGTGCGGGAAAGTGCGCGTTTCTGCCCTTCGTCTTTACAACCACTGATGCCCACAACGCGAAAACCTGCAGAAGCGACAGCCTGTTGAATGTCTTTCCAGTTTGCTTCACCGCTCAGTGAGGCAACGTTGATAACAACAGGGGCATTTTTCAAAAAGGCCGGAGCTTGCTCCACTTTTTCCTGTAATGCCTGATAAATAACCTCTGGTTGTGAACTGTGTAAATGAACAACCGATAAGGTAAAACTGCTGCCTTTTAGTTCTATTGGCGATTGTGACATCTATCCTGACTCAGTCTCAGCAACTCTAAATCCCCGGAATACCACTCGGGGGCGATATTCCGATGTACGTTAAGCATGTTATAGTTACAGTTATATCTAGGCAAGCCACCGTTTCAATTAAATAGAGTTAAAAAAATGCTTTGTGTGATCTATAGAAGTACTAAACGCGACCAGACTTATCTGTATGTCGAAAAAAAAGACGATTTCTCTCGCGTGCCTGAAGAATTACTCAAAGGTTTTGGTGTGCCGCAGTTCTCAATGATGCTCAATCTGGCCGGACGGAAAAAATTAGCCTCGGCAGATATTTCAAAAGTGCGTCAGGCTCTCGAAGATCAGGGATATTATCTGCAGGTTCCACCACCGGTCGAAAGTTTATTGAATATTCACCTGACCGACGCGGGTAAATAACGCTTTCCTGACATTTGTTTCGGCATTTCACGCACTTTAGGACGTCATGACTTGCAATCATCGCTGGAGTACTCAAAGCTTACAACGATGATTAATTTGCAGATGTGATAAGGAAGAATTTGATGAAATTGTCGGCACTGGCCGTGTTAACACCGTTGATTATCCTCAGCGGTTGTGCAGCGCAGAAGGCAACCTCAGGACAGAGCACGCCGCAGGCTGCGGCAGCCACACAACCTTCAGCCGCCGCTCCTGCGTCTACACCCGGCAAAACGTCGCTGGCCGAACAGGGAAGAGACCCCACAGAGTTTCCGGCCTATGTTGAAAAGCTGAAAGCGCAGGCTCTGGCGCAGGATATCAGCCCGCAAACGATCGACAGTACCTTTGCGAACCTCCATTTTGTTGACCGTGTGATCAACTCCGATCGCAATCAGCTGGAAAAGAAAATTACGCTGGATGACTATCTGACCCGCGTCTTGCCGGAGTGGAAAATCAAACAGGGCCAGACGCAATATCAGAATAATTTACCCGCACTCCAGCAGGCCAGCGACCGTTACGGCGTTCAGCCGCAATACATCGTGGCGCTGTGGGCGATGGAAAGCAGCTTCGGCAAAATCCAGGGTAAGGAAGACGTCTTCTCCGCGCTGGCAACGCTGGCCTTCGAAGGGCGGCGTGAAGCGTTCTTCACCAAAGAATTTATGGCCGCGCTCAAAATTGTCGATTCAGGCCACGCAACCGCGGACATGATGAAAGGCTCATGGGCCGGAGCGATGGGGCAGTCGCAGTTTATGCCGAGTTCATATCTGACCTACGGGGCTGACGGCAACGGCGACGGCAAGATTGATATCTGGAAAAATACCGATGACGTCTTTGCTTCTACGGCGAATTACCTGTCGAAAGAAGGCTGGAAACGCGATCAGGGCTGGGGTCAGGAAGTGAAATTGCCCGCCGGTTTTGATGGCAATCTTACTGGCCTGAAAAACAACCAGATGCATCCGGCCAGTTACTGGCAGCAAATGGGCATCACGCAGGTAGACGGCACCCCGCTGGCCTCTGTGGCGACCCGTGCGTGGATCATCACACCGGATGACACACAAGGGCGTGCATTCCTGGTTTACGATAACTTCCGGACGATTATGCGCTGGAACCGCTCAACCTATTTTGCACTGAGTATCGGCATGATGGCGGATGGCATTATGGGGGCTCAGGTGCCGGTTGTTTCAGGTGAAGCCGCTTCTGCACCGTTAGCGCCAGCCCGGCGTAATCCGTTCAGCGGCTGATTTTCCTAAAAAGGAGTGGCGGTATGTATCAACACAGAAACTGGCACGGCGCGTTACTGGATTTTCCTGTCAACAAAGTGGTGTGTGTGGGCAATAACTATGCCGATCATATCAAAGAGATGGGCAGTCAGGTTTCCACCGAGCCGGTGGTGTTTATCAAACCGGAAACAGCATTGTGTGACATCCGCCAGCCACTCGCCATGCCGAAAGGTTTGGGTTCTGTACATCACGAAATTGAGCTGGCGGTTCTCATCGGCACGCCGCTCAAACAGGCCACGGAAGATCGCGTTGCCAATGCCATAGCCGGTTATGCGCTGGCGCTGGATTTAACGCTGCGTGATTTGCAGACGACATTCAAAGCCGCAGGCCAGCCGTGGGAAAAAGCCAAAGGCTTCGACGGTTCTTGCCCGATCAGCGGATTTATTCCGGTGAGTGAATTTGGTGATGCGCAGCAGGCTGATTTGCGCCTGGCGGTGAACGGTCAAACGCGGCAGGAAGGGAATACCCGTGACATGCTGACGCCGCTGTTACCGCTTATCGCTTACATGAGCCGTTATTTCACGCTGCGTGCGGGCGACATCATTCTGACCGGCACACCGCAGGGCGTCGGGCCGCTGAAAGCGGGTGACGAAATTGTGGCTACACTTAACGGTAAGTCTGTTTCAACCCGCGTGATCTGAAACAAACCCTCTCTCCGCCGGAGTCGCTTTCCGGCGGCTTTACTTGCATCTGCAGGCTAAAGCGTCTATATAAGCACCCTCATTTTATTTATACCGGATGCACATTATGACTGAACCCGCTTTTTGGCAGCAAAAAACGCTGTCTGAAATGACTGACGAAGAATGGGAAGCATTGTGCGATGGTTGCGGACAATGTTGCTTACATAAGCTGATTGATGAAGATACCGAAGAAATCTACTTCACCAACGTTGCCTGTAACCAGCTCAATATCAAATCTTGTCAGTGCCGCAACTACGAGCGTCGTTTCACGCTGGAAGAAGACTGCATTAAGCTGACCCGCGAAAATCTGACCACGTTTGACTGGCTGCCGCCAACGTGCGCTTATCGCCTGATTGGCGAAGGCCGTCCATTGCTGCCGTGGCATCCGCTGCTGAACAAAGCATCGAAATCGGCGATGCACACGGCACAAATCTCCGTTCGTTATATCGCGGTGCGCGAAGACGACGTGGAAGACTGGCAGGATCACATCATGAATAAACCAAGCTGGGCGAGATAAACGGCTGAAGGGAAAGAAGAAGGAATTTCCGGCGAAAGGATGCAGGGCAGAGACGGGGCCTGGCCCGTAATAGAGAGTTCAAAATCCTTCTGATTCCCTGCCTTTCACGCTAAACCGGGTCGCGATGATTTTACTTAAAGATCCCGTAGACCACGGTTCCTGCAATAACCCAGAACGCCACACAACCTGCCACGCAGATTACCCAAACAGCCCAAACGGGGAGTTTGTTCAAACGTTCTAACCCCATATTTACGTTCACCTGTGTTTTTAGACATAAAAAAGCCCCGGCGGCCGCCAGAGCGTAATCCTTATAATACATTCATTCTTATATTTCTAAATCGGGTTTCACGCCGTTTAATGCATTCAGTGCCTCAGCGTCCAGTTCAGGGTCGGCTTTATCGATCATTCGCGTAATTTCGATCAGGGCCTGAAAATGTTCAAACAAGAGCTTAGCATCCGACTTGAGCACGTCATCAGCGGAATCCAGTACAGAGTTAATCGCTTTATTCACGCTCTCTATGGCTTCCTGCGTGCCCCCGTTTTTGCCCACGGTGAGAAACACGGCGCTCAGCAAAAGCGACTGAGCTTCAACCTGTGCAGTCAGCTGTTTTGCGTCGACTTCCATCCGGGAGATCTTTGCGACCATACTTAGAATGATATTTTTCATTACAACTCCTTCAGACAGAAATGATGAATCGCCTCCACATTTCTACGCCAGGTTCGAAAATCTTCAAAATGAAATTTGAAAAAAATGAGCAGCCATTCTCAGGCCGCTCATCTGTGGGAAGTCTACCGCAGATTGCTTTATGAAGCCGTTTTATCCGCGTCAGGGTGGTTTTTCCCTTCTTCGATAAAGTCTTCGTCAATCATATCGGTATTATTCTGATGCTCGCGCCCGGAAAGGATATTCCAGCAGGCGATGAACAGGGCTGCAATCAGCGGGCCAATGACAAAACCGTTAATGCCGTAGATTTCCATCCCGCCCAGCGTAGTGATCAGAATGAGATAATCCGGCATTTTGGTGTCTTTGCCGACCAGCAGCGGGCGAAGAATATTGTCAACCAGGCCGATCACCACGACAAAGAAGACAATGAGGAAAATCCCTTGCCACAACATCCCCGAGGCGAAGAAGTAGATCGTCGCCGGAACCCAAATGATCGCAGAACCCACGGCGGGGATAATCGACAGAAATGCCATCAGCGCGCCCCAGAGCAGGCTGCCATCGAGGCCTGCGATGTAGAACGCAAGCCCGCCCAGCGCACCCTGAACAATTGCCACCACTACGGTGCCTTTTACCGTTGCACGCGAAACAGCAGCAAATTTCATGAACAGATGGTGTTTCACATGGCGGGAAAGCGGCAGCGCTTCGAGCGTCAGATTGACCAGATAGGCACCATCCTTAATCAGGAAGAACAGGATATAAAGCATGATGCCGAAACCGACGACAAAGCCGAATGTGCTCTTACCAATCACGAAAACACTGCCCGCCAGATACTGACTGCCCTGCAGGGCGACGTCAGAAAGCTTTTTCTGAATCTCAGCCGTGCTGTCTAAATTGTGGTCGGAAAGGAAATGGCGCGCCCATCGCGGCAAATGATGAATAGTGTCTGACACCATCACCGGCAGTTGGGTTTCATTTCCCTGAAGCTTGGTGTAAACCGCATTGAATTCAATGGCCAGCGACGAGGTAATAATCGCCAGCGGCGTGAAGACAATCAGGCAAATGATCAGCACCGTCAGCAGTGAGATCAGACCGTTGCGGTCACCCATATATTGCTTCAACCGGTTTTTCAGCGGATTAAAAATGACCGCCAGGATAACTGCCCATAATACGGATGAATAGTAAGGCCTTAATACATCCAGGAAGGCCAATGTGACAATGAAAAGGATCATAATAAAGAAACCCTTTGAAAACCCTTTAACGACCATATCTGTTCCTCTGTTGATCCTTTTAACCTTGCTAGCATAGAACTCATTGGTGGTTTTACAAATGTCGGTCTTTTTTCACGCAATACAGACCTTTAACATTCGCCGAAAAATGCCATAAAAAAAGCGCCCTGAGGCGCTTTCATCATTGAAACGGAAGGAATTAACGACCGAACAAATCACGACGTTTTGGTTTGACGAACTGGGCCAGTAATACCAGGATCCCGATAACCATAAAGACGCTGAAGATAACGACCAGCCACTGAGGCATACCCAGTGACAGGAATTCCCACTGTTTTTCAGCACAGTCACCGCTGGCGATAAACATCCACGGAAACCACTTATCCAGTGGCAGCCAGGTCGGGAAGCGGGCTGCGAAATCGCAGGTGGCGAACGGAGAAGGGTGCAGCTGGATCATGGTGTGTTCCCATGACAGGCGGATCCCTTCATACGCACTGTAAAGCCAGATAAGGATACCGGCGTAACGCAACCCGGTCGCCGGAGCAATTGCGCCCACCAGACCCGCAGCCAGTATGCCCAACAGCGCACAACGTTCGTAGATACACATGACGCACGGTTTAAGTAACATCACGTGTTGGAAATACAACGCAACCAGCTCAAGCGCCAGTGCGGTGAGCGCCATCAGAAGCCATGCCCCGCGGCCTTGTGAGCAACGGTTAAGATATTGCAACATAGAAAATTTTTCCCTGCAGTTAGCTACTGACACGCAGTGTAAACCAATTGGACCCTGCTGCCAGCCTGTCATAATAAAAATTAGGTAAATAATTAATATAAATCGGACAATTCGACTTTAAATTTGGTTATTTTCTAAATCGGGGGCAGCGCAGAGAACTACCGGCGTGCTCCCCGTTCAGATCAAGGCTACAACCCAGGCGTCAGCCAGCCCATCTCGGTGTACCACTGCGTCATTTCCGGCAGCAGGAATTGCACGCACAGCAGACCCGCGAGCGTCATCACGATTGTGTAAGGCAGTGCCATCCACACCATCCGGCCATACGAAAGGCGGATGAGCGGCGCAAGGGCGGAAGTCAGCAGGAACAGAAACGCGGCCTGACCGTTGGGTGTCGCGACAGAAGGCAGGTTTGTGCCGGTGTTAATGGCGACCGCCAGCATCTCAAACTGTTTCAGGCTGATGGCACCGCTTTCCAGCGCGGATTTCGCCTCATTGATGTAGACCGTGCCGACGAAGACATTATCGGAAACAGAAGAAAGCAAACCGTTGAACAGATAGAACAGCGAAAGCTGATTGGCGGGCGCGGATTGCAGCACAAAATTCACAATCGGGCTGAACAAATGCTGATCGACAATGACGGCCACGACAGCAAAAAAGACCACCAGCAGCGCGGTAAACGGCAGGGAATCCTGAAACGCTTTGCCGATCGCATGTTCATCCGTGACGCCACAAAACGCTGTCGCCAAAATAATTACCGATAACCCGATCAGCCCGACTTCGGCGAGGTGAAACGCCAGCGCGATAATCAGCCAGACACCAATCAACGCCTGCACGGCAAGTTTAATGCGTTCCTGACGGGTACTGTTTTCGCTGTTTTTCTGATCGTACTTCTTGAGGACTTCGAAGACCGGCTGCGGCAACTGTGCGCCGTAACCAAACAGGCGGAAACGCTCGACCAGTGCGCAAACAACAAAGCCGCAAATAAACACCGGTACACTGACCGGCGACATGCGGATAATAAAGTCAGTGAACTGCCATCCGGCAGCTTTGGCGATGATCAGGTTCTGGGGTTCGCCCACCATCGTCATCACGCCGCCCAGCGCGGTGCCGACCCCGGCATGCATCATCAGGCTGCGTAGAAAGGCGCGGAACTGTTCCAGAACCGCACTGGTATTCGTATTTCCGCTCTGGCCCGACGCGACGTTGTGATAAATCGAATAGAAACCGACAGAAACGCTGATCACCACAGCAATAACCGTGAGCGCATCAAGAAAGGCGGAAAGAAACGCGGCGGCGAAACAGAACGCCAGCGAAAGGGCGATTTTATTGCGCAAGTTAAGCAGGAGTTTGGTGAAAACCGTCAACAACAGCTGTTTCATAAAGTAGATGCCGGCGACCATAAAAATCAGCAACAAGAGCACTTCCAGATTGCCCGCCACTTCTTCGCGAACCCTTTCGGCGCTGGTCATGCCCATCATTACGGCTTCAATGGCTAGTAAACCACCGGGTTGCAGCGGGTAGCATTTCAGCGCCATGCCAAGCGTGAAGATGAATTCGACCATCAGCAACCAGCCCGCTAAGAAGGGGCTGACCAGAAAGAACACCAGCGGATTAATAATCAGAAAAACCAGAATGGCAATTTTGTACCAGCCCGGAGATTGTCCAAGAAAGTTTTTAATAAATGCGTGGCGGAAGGTTGTATCCATATTCCCCAAGAGTCCTTTATGGTTATTTTACTGCCGTTTCAAAAAGATAGACTAGTGTAATCCTCCGGCGAAAGATTTTCTCCTGTGTCGGGGAAATAATAAGTCCTTAAAAAAAGGAAATTCTGCCAACCCCTGCACAGTTTCAACATTAGTTCAGACCGGGCGCTATAACCGCTGATTTTCATCTGGTATGATGAGCTCAACTATATCCCTGAAAAAGCCTCACACGGAACGACAAACACATGGTTATTAAGGCACAAAGTCCTGCCGGTTTTGCCGAAGAGTATATTATCGAAAGTATCTGGAATAGCCGGTTCCCGCCGGGGTCAATCTTACCTGCGGAGCGCGAACTTTCAGAACTCATTGGCGTCACCCGAACCACATTACGTGAGGTTTTACAACGTCTTGCCCGTGATGGCTGGCTGACTATCCAGCACGGTAAACCGACGAAAGTGAACAACTTCTGGGAAACCTCAGGTCTGAATATTCTGGAAACACTGGCGCGTCTTGATCACGACAGTGTCCCACAGCTCATCGACAATCTGCTGTCCGTTCGTACCAATATCGCGACCATTTTTATTCGCAAAGCGATGCGCACGAATCCGGAAGAAACTCAGCAGGTGCTGGCGAAAGCCGCCGAAGTGGAAGATCAGGCCGAAGCCTTTACGGCGCTGGATTACGGTATTTTCCGCGGTCTGGCGTTTGCATCCGGGAACCCGATTTACGGTCTGATTATTAACGGGTTACGCGGTCTGTATACGCGCGTTGGCCGTTATTACTTCTCCAATCCGGAAGCGCGCAAACTGGCGATCAACTTCTATAAAAAACTGTCCGACATTTGCCACGAAAAAAGTTACGAGCAGATTGTGGATTGCGTGCGTAATTATGGCCGTCAGAGCGGTGAAATCTGGCACAGTATGCAGGGCACCATGCCGGGCGATCTGACCGACCAGAAACGCTGATTTTGCGCGTTCTGCTGAAATGAGAAAGGGCGCTGAGCGCCCTTTTTTAATGCCTGAAAATAGTGCCGGTCAGAGCGGCGTTGGCCGTGGCGGGCAACGTTCCAGCAGTTCCACGCTGCCATCTTCATTAAGTTGCTCGATAAACACATCGAAACCCCACAGACGGTGAACGTGTTTCATCACTTCACGACGGCTCTTGTCCAGCGGCGCGCGATCTTGCGGGATATAACGCAGCGTCAGCGAACGGTCACCGCGTAAATCAACGTTCCACACCTGGATATTCGGCTCGTGGTTACTCAGGTTATATTGCGCCGACAATTCCTGCCGTATCGCACGATAACCTTCCTCGTTATGAATCGCTGCAATTTCCAGATAATTATTGTGATCGTCATCAAGCACAGTAAACAGACGGAAATCACGCATCACTTTGGGCGACAGGAACTGGCTGATGAAGCTTTCATCTTTGAAATCCCGCATCGCGAAATGCAGTGTTGTCAGCCAGTCTGAACCGGCGATATCGGGGAACCAGTAACGGTCTTCTTCGGTCGGTTCCTGACAGATACGTTTGATATCCTGGAACATCGCGAAGCCCAGCGCATATGGGTTGATCCCGCTGTAATACGGGCTGTTATAGGGCGGCTGAAATACCACATTGGTGTGGCTGTGCAGGAACTCCAGAATAAAACGGTCCGTGACTTTTCCTTCGTCATACAGATGATTCAAAATGGTGTAATGCCAGAATGTCGCCCAGCCTTCGTTCATCACCTGAGTTTGTTTCTGCGGATAGAAATACTGGCTGATTTTACGCACGATGCGCAAAATTTCACGTTGCCACGATTCCAGCAGCGGTGCATTTTTCTCCATGAAATACAGCAGATTTTCCTGCGGTTCAGAAGGGAAGCGGCGCGCCTGTTCCGGGGCATCGACGCTGTCCTTTCGCGGCAGGGTCTTCCACAGCGTGTTTACCTGACTTTGCAGATACTCCTCACGGCTTTTTTGTCGCGCCAGTTCCTCCTGCAATGAAATCTTCTGCGGACGTTTATAGCGGTCGACGCCATAATTCATCAGTGCATGGCAGGAATCGAGCAGCCGTTCGACTTCATCGGCACCATAACGCTCTTCGCATTCGCTGATGTAGCGTTTGGCAAACAGCAGGTAATCGACAATCGAACTGGCGTCGGTCCAGCTTTTGAACAGGTAGTTATTTTTAAAGAAAGAGTTGTGGCCATAGCAGGCGTGCGCCATAACCAGCGCCTGCATCGTGATGGTGTTTTCTTCCATCAGATAGGCGATACACGGGTTGGAGTTGATGACGATTTCGTACGCCAGACCTTGCTGACCGTGTTTATACAGTTGTTCAGTTTCAATGAATTTCTTACCGAACGACCAGTGAGTGTAATTGATGGGCATGCCGATGCTGGAATAGGCATCCATCATTTGTTCAGAAGTGATGATCTCGATTTGATGCGGATACGTCTCCAGCCGGTAAGACTTGGCGACCCGGTCAATTTCTTCGAGATAGGTTTGCAATAACTCAAACGTCCAGTCCGGTCCATCGCTAAGACGTTTGTCCTCAGTTTTTTTCTTTTGGGTCACTGTCGTCATAAGCCGCACCCTCATTCAGTTATGGACGCTACAGAGTGTTTTATTCACAACCTTTTCTTAAGATTTCGCACGTCCATTGATAATCGTAGCTCAATCTGCGTGTGCTGCAGGATAAACACTATGATTCCATTCCTTATCAAATCTATATCCTGATGGTAAGGGACTGTCAATCAGTGCGCGATGAAGACCCAAAGCCGCAAAGAACCGGGCTTTGGGTCAGTATCAGACAGGTAAAAACGGAGTAAACACGGAATTAACTGCGGATAAACGCTAACAAATCTTCATTAATCTGGTCTTTATGTGTGCTGCAAACACCGTGCGATGCGCCGGGATAAACTTTGCCCTTTCCGTGCGGCAGAAGCTTAAGTGCGGCTTCGCTGGAGGATACCGGCGGCACAATCTGATCATCATCACCGTAAATCACCAGTGTCGGAATGGTCATCTTTTTCAGATCTTCGCGCTGGTCGGTTTCAGAGAAGGCCTTCACGCAATCATAAAGCGCTTTTATCGACGCCTGCATTCCCTGACGCCAGAAGCTATGGCGCAAACCTTCTGAAATTTTTGCCCCTGAACGGTTGAAACCGAAAAAGGCATCCGGCAAATCCAGGAAAAACTGCGAACGGTCTTGTTGTACGCCGTCGCGGATACCGTCGAATACGGAAAGTGGCAGCCCGGACGGATTGAAATCTGTTTTGATCATAATCGGTGGCACCGCCCCAATCAGCACGGCTTTGGCGACACGTGCCGTACCGTGGCGGCCAATGTAGCGCGCCACTTCGCCGCCACCGGTTGAATGCCCGATATGCACCGCGTCTTTGAGATCTAGATGGGCCGTGAGCTCGGCCAGATCATCGCCGTACTGATCCATATTGTGGCCGTCCCACGGCTGCGAGGAACGGCCGTGTCCACGTCGGTCGTGCGCAATCACACGGTAGCCTTTTTCCGTCAGGAACAGCATCTGATCTTCGAATGCGTCAGAAGACAACGGCCAGCCGTGGCTGAAAACCACTGGCTGGCCGCTTCCCCAGTCCTTATAAAACAGTTGCGTGCCATCTTTGAGCTTCAGAAAGTTCGAGTTATTCACGGGTGACTCCTTATCGCTTAAATGAACGGTGCGGATTATGAAACTTTCGAAGTGTAGGTCAGTTACTGAACGATCGCGATATTGATCGCATTTTCAGGTGGCAACTCCGGTGGGCAGTTTTGCGAAAAAAAACCTGATCCTTAGCAGGATTACGGGACTCAGCCCGCTTTATAAACCCCAACAGACGACAACCCCGTTGCCGGTGCGCGATATCAGGTAATGTTATACATGCCGATAATTTAAGTGATTTATGCCGAAAAATATCTTGTATGAAAGAATAAAAGACTGCAGTGAACCCGGCGCACAAGCGGCAAAGGCCGGTAATATCAATGCCGTCATTGCTGTCATAACACCCGATTTTTCTCTCCTGAAAGCCGGAATGTAGCGGAATATCATTATTTATTTGCAGCTATTGAAAAAAATGCTGGCATGAACGATAAATAAATGTGAAACAAATCACGGTTATGAACGCCTGTGTTGGCGATTTTTCGCAGTCAGGTTAATTTCCTGTCATCAGAATATTATGCTTTGTTTTGTCGTGGAGTGGAGTCGATATGCGTGTGGTGATTTTAGGCAGTGGTGTGGTCGGTGTCGCCAGTGCGTGGTATCTGGCTAAAGCAGGACATGATGTCACGGTCATCGACCGTCAGTCCGGCCCTGCGGAAGAAACCAGCGCGGGGAATGCGGGGCAGATCTCACCGGGCTATGCTGCGCCATGGGCGGCTCCGGGTGTTCCTGTGAAAGCGATCAAATGGATGTTCCAGAAGCATGCACCGCTGGCAATCCGTCTGGACGGGACACAGTTCCAGCTCAAATGGATGTGGCAAATGCTGCGTAACTGCGACATGAACCACTATCAGACCAACAAAAGCCGCATGGTACGTCTGGCGGAATACAGCCGCGATTGCATGAAGGCGTTGCGCGATGAAACCGGTATTCAGTACGAAGGCCGTCAGGGCGGTACGTTGCAGCTCTTCCGTACCGCGCAACAGTTTGAGAGTGCAGCGAAAGATATCGCGGTGCTCGAAGACGCCGGTGTTCCGTATCAGTTGCTGGAGTCCAGCCAGCTGGCGACGGCTGAACCGGCTCTGGCGCAGGTCGCGCACAAACTCACTGGCGGTCTGCGTTTGCCTAACGATGAAACCGGCGACTGCCAGCTTTTCACCCGCACGCTGGCGGACATGGCGCGTCAGGCTGGCGTGAAATTCGAATTCAACCGGACAGTCGATAAGCTCCACGTAGAGAACGGCGAGATTACCGGCGTGCAGTGTGGCGAAGAACGGGTGAAAGCGGATGCATATGTTGTGGCATTCGGCTCTTATTCCACCGCGCTGCTGGCGGATCTGGTTTCTATTCCGGTGTATCCGCTGAAAGGCTATTCGCTGACGATTCCTATCATCGACCCGGATTCCGCGCCAGTTTCCACCGTGCTGGATGAAACCTATAAAATTGCGATTACGCGTTTTGATAACCGGATCCGCGTGGGCGGGATGGCGGAAATTGTCGGCTTCAATCTGAAGCTGGCG
Organism: Rahnella sp. PCH160; assembly: GCF_047784855.1. Classification (NCBI taxonomy): domain Bacteria; kingdom Pseudomonadati; phylum Pseudomonadota; class Gammaproteobacteria; order Enterobacterales; family Yersiniaceae; genus Rahnella; species Rahnella sp. PCH160. Next base: position 3,519,225 of record NZ_JBLOGT010000001.1, on the reverse strand, counting down.
CAGGCGCGCCGCGAAACGCTGGAGATGGTAGTCAAAGATCTCTACCCGAACGGCGGCAACGTGGAGGCGGCGACATTCTGGACAGGTTTGCGTCCGATGACGCCAGATGGCACGCCGATCGTCGGGCGAACGCGCATCAAAAATTTGTATCTGAATACCGGCCACGGAACGCTCGGCTGGACGATGGCCTGCGGTTCCGGCCAACTGTTATCGGATATCATGTCCGGCGTGACACCGGCTATTCCTTCTGATGACTTATCGGTTGAGCGTTACAGCCCCGGCTTTATTGCCCGTCCGGCTGGCCCGCATAAAATGCATCCGGTGGCATAAAAAACGGTTTATCTTCCCCCGTGCGGTGACTGACGCCGCGCGGGCGTTACTTTGCACTTTGCCGGAGCTGGTATGCCTCGCCCGATTTCAGCCACTTTATCGTTATCTGCGTTATCCCAAAATCTCAATGTCATCCGCGGTTTTGCCCGCAACAGCAAAGTCTGGTCGGTGGTGAAAGCTAACGGATACGGTCACGGGATTTCCCGTATCTGGAAGAGTCTTTCAGCCACTGATGGTTTCGCGTTACTCGATTTCAACGAAGCGATATTACTGCGTGAATCCGGCTGGCAGGGGCCAATCCTGCTGCTGGAAGGGTTCTTTACGCCCGCAGATTTAATGACGATCGATCACCACCGGCTGACGACGACAGTACACAGCGACTGGCAGATTCAGGCGCTGGCACAGGCAAATCTCAACCTGCCGGTGAATATCTATCTGAAAGTGAACAGCGGTATGAACCGTCTGGGATTTGCGCCAGCGCGGGTCAACGACGTCTGGCATCGGTTGCGCGAGCTGAAACAGGTCGGGGAAATTACGCTGATGAGCCATTTCGCCACCGCCGACAGCGTCGAAGGCGTGGATGCGCAGATGGCGGCCGTGAACCTGGCCGGGCAAAACATCTCCGGCCCGCGCTGCCTCGCTAACTCAGCGGCGACGCTCTGGCATCCGTCGACGCATTATGACTGGGTTCGTCCGGGGATTATTTTGTACGGCGCATCGCCGAGCGGGCAGTGGCAGGATATCGTTCAAACCGGGCTGCAACCGGTGATGACGCTGAAAAGTGAGCTGATTGCCGTGCAGGCGCTTGATGCCGGTGATCGTGTCGGTTATGGCGGCCGTTATCGCGTCGCACAACCGCAGCGCGTGGGTGTGGTGGCCTGTGGTTATGCTGACGGTTATCCGCGACACGCGCCTTCCGGCACACCGGTTTGGGTGGGTGGCGTGAGGACAAGAACGGTCGGAACGGTTTCGATGGATATGCTGGCGGTGGATTTAACGCCGTGCCCGCACGCGCAGATCGGTACGCCTGTCGAACTGTGGGGCAACCATCTGCCGGTGGATGATGTGGCGACGGCAGCCGGTACGCTGGGCTACGAACTGCTGAGTGCGCTCGCGCCGCGCGTACCGGTGACCACCGTCGGGTGACGGTTTAGCTTTCCTGGCGGGTCAGCTGGCCCGTCGATTTCTTACTGGCGCGACGTGCCAGCAGTGCCAGACATCCTCCCGCCAGCATGACCAGCGCAAGGCTCAGCTTGGGTTGTAACGGCAACGCCATCGCAATAAAGCCCAGCAACGCACCTCCTGCCATCTGTACCGAACCGACCAGCGCCGAAGCCACACCGGCTTCACTTGAGAACGGCTCCAGCGCATAGCTGGTGGCTGGCCCCATCAGGAACGCCAGACCTGCACAGGCGCTGGCTACCGGCAGCATATACAGCCAGGTTGCGGTTTGTTCAGCGGCAGGAACCAGCGTGATCCCGGCGATCAACCCCAGACAACCGGCAAACATCAGAATACCGCCGGTTTTCAGGCACACAGGGCGGCCTACTTTGCGGATAATCCGGTTGGCAATAAAACTCACCGCCATAATCCAGAAGCCATTTGCGCCGAATACGACAGAAAACTCCAGCGGTGTGAGCCCGGCGACGTTCATCAGCACGGTCGGCGCCAGCGAGACATAGGTCAGCGCCATGCCCATCGCACCGGCGTTAACCGCAGCGAAAGTGATGAAACGCGAATCCGATAAAATCCGCGCGTACTGACGAAACGGCAGGCCGGTATTGATCTGCGTTCCGACGGGGCGGGTTTCCGGCAGTTTGAAAATAACCAGCAGCATGACTGCCACGGTGTACCCGGCCAGCGCCCAGAACGGCGCACGCCAGCCATAATATTGCGCAATCAGGCCACCCATCAGCGGCGCAAGCGCGGGAATAATATTGAGCGTCCCGTTGAGGAAACCGTAAGCACGGGCAGCGTCGTTGCCACTCATGCGGTCACGCACGCCGCTGAAAATCACCACCGATGTGCAGCACACGGCCAGCCCCTGAACCACACGGGATAACAGGAACATCCACGGTGCAACCGACGTCGCCGCGATAATCGCGCCCGCCAGATACACCACCACGCCGATAATCGCGATCGGACGGCGTCCAAATTTATCCACCAGCGGGCCGGCGACCAGTTGCCCTAAACCCATCACCAGAATGAATAACGAAATCGAAGACTGAATTACCGCTTCGGAACTTTGCAAACCGAGGGCAATCGCCGGGATGGCAGGCAGGTACAGATCGATACCCAGAGGGCCGAGCAACACCAGGCTCAGCAGCAGGAAAAGAAATTTTTGCATTGAAAACATCACTGTCAGTCAGTCCGGAAGGGAGCTTAGGGTAATGACTTCGTTAATGAATGGAAAGTAACTTGTGATATCAGAACCAGAAGTGAGAACCCGCAATAAAAAACGGACACGCAGGACGTGTCCGTGACAGAGAATTTACTTCTTCTTCCAGAAATCATCAAACACCGTGATCGGCGGCTGACGTTTATGTTCAGTGCGCAGATACCAGCCTTCAATAATTGCCGCGATGCTGTCGTCTACTTTTTTGCCTTCAAGATAATCGTCGATCAGCTCGTACGTCACGCCCAGCGCGACTTCATCGGGCAGAGAAGGGCGGTTTTCTTCTAAGTCTGCGGTCGGCGTTTTGGTATAAAGATGTGCCGGGCAGCCCAGCGTTTTGAGCAGCGCTTTGCCCTGACGTTTGTTCAGACGAAAAATCGGGTTGATATCCGTGCCGCCGTCGCCGTATTTGGTGAAGAAACCGGTCACGGCTTCCGCCGCGTGGTCTGTCCCGACAACAACGCCTTTTTTCATCCCGGCGATGCTGTACTGGGCTTTCATACGCTCACGCGCTTTCTCATTACCTTTAATGAAATCGCTCAGCTCAATGCCAATTTCACGTAATGTGGCTTCGCTCGCCAGTACCGCATTTTTGATATTTACGGTCAGAACCTGATCGGGCTGAATAAAAGTGATGGCGTCCTGACAGTCAGACTCATCAGCCTGCACGCCATACGGCAAACGCACGGCGATGAACTGATAGTCATCTTCTTTCGTTTCGGCGCGTAATTCGCGAATTGCTGTTTGGCAAAGTTTGCCGGTAAGAGTAGAATCTTGCCCGCCGCTGATACCCAGAACCAATGTTCTGATGAACGGATGGGCCAGCAGATAACTTTTGAGAAAATCGACGCTGACACGGATTTCCTGTGAGGCATCGATATGCGGTTTAACGTGCAGAGCCTGAATAATCTCTTGTTGTAAAGCCATGACCACTCCTCCTGAAGGCTGCCTTCGAGGAACCCGAGGCAAAAATAAGATGCTATCAGAATAAAACTACCCCGCATCGCTCAAAAGGACAAGATTCAGCGAAGCGTTCGGCGGAAATCTGTACGTCGCCCGCCCACAAGCTCTCTGATGAGAGCGGCAGTGCAAGAAGTCAGTTTGGCGCAGCAGGAATGATTACAAAACTGCATTGAAATAAAAATCAATGAAAGAAAATGTAATGATTTTGTCTGTTTATATTGCCGGGAATAACTGTCATTCGGAACTCTCTAAAAAAGCCGCTTTATTAAGATATCCCGTGCTGAGTGCGTTATATTTGTTGCGGTAAAAATATTTGTATCTATGTGCCATCGAAACGGAGTTGTCAGGCTTGATTAACGGATCCTAATTAATGGCATACATCGTGTAGTTTAGTCTCGTTATTTGCCTTAAGTCTTATTGGGGAAACAAAATGTTTTTTCGGGTTGTACGTCGTTTACCAGCTTGTGCCGTAATTTGCGGTGCAGCGCTGTTCAGTATTTCAAGCCTTGCAGACACCACAATTTTCACCTCGCTCGATGATCCTGCTCAGGCGAAGAAGCCTTTCGTAGGCAATGTGCAGGCGGGTTACAGTGCACAAACCGGTAACACCAGCAACTCCACGCTGAATGCCGATACCACGATGACCTGGTTTGATACCAACACGGCATACAGCCTGTGGGGGTCTGCGCGTAACACATCTTCTTCCGGTGTCCGTTCATCCGAGAAGTATCAGGCCGGTGGTCGTACCCGTTATAATTTGGATAATGCGAACTACCTCTTCGGTCAGGCAAGCTGGTTGAGTGACCGTTATAACGGTTATCGCTCGCGCGATGTGGCAACCGTCGGTTATGGTCGTCAGATCTGGAGCGGTCCGGTTCATACCCTGAATCTGGAAGCCGGTCCGGGTGTTCGTCATGATGAATTCGAGCAGGGCGGGAACACTACCCGTGCTCTGGCCTACGGTTCCGGTACTTACGGTTATCAGATCAGCGATACCGCGCGTTTCACGCAGGGCTTCTCAGTTTTAGCCAACGATGAAACCACGCTGAACTCTGAAACTGCGCTGACTGTGGCTATCAATAGCCACTTCTCGCTGAAAGTCGCGTATGACGTGACCTACAACACCAAACCACCTGCCAGTGCGCCGGATAAAACCGACACCGTCACTTCTGTGAACCTGGTGTACGGCATGTAATTTCCTTCGCGGAATTGATAAAAAAGCCAGAGGATCTCTCCCCTGGCTTTTTTTATTGACACTGGATTTACCCATGTTCAGTTTGCTTATGGAAGAGTTCCCGGAATACCGGATAAATATCTTCCTGTTCGCGGATATGCTGCATGGCGAAATTATCAAATTTCTCCTGCAATACTTCGTATTCACGCCACAGCGTCTGGTGGGCGCGACGGGTGATTTCGATGTAACTGTAGTAACGCACCATCGGCAGGATCTTCTGCGCCAGAAGTTGGTGGCACAGAGGGGAGTCGTCAGCCCAGTTGTCGCCATCGGAGGCCTGCGCGGCGTAAATGTTCCACTGCACCGGGTCGTAGCGTTCCTGAATGACTTCATCCATCAGTTTCAGTGCGCTTGAAACGATGGTCCCGCCGGTTTCCTGCGAGTAGAAGAACTCCTGTTCATCTACCTCTTTGGCTTGTGTATGGTGACGGATATAGACCACGTCGACGTTCTTATACGTCCGGCTCAGGAACAGATAGAGCAAGATATAGAAACGTTTGGCCATGTCTTTGGTTGCCTGATCCATGGAACCGGAGACATCCATCAGACAGAACATCACTGCCTGGCTGGAAGGCTCAGGGCGACGCTCGTAGTTGCGATAACGTAAATCAAAGGTGTCGATGAACGGCGTTTTGGCAATTTTCGCCCGCAACTCGGCGATCTCTTTACGCAGCCGTTCTTCTTCCAGTAATTGTGCCGGTTCACTGTGTTCGACCTCCGTCAGCGTCGATTCCAGCTCACGCAGCTCCCGTTTTTTACCCGCTGTCATCGCCGTGCGGCGGGCCAGAGAGTTTTGCAAAGAGCGCACCACACTGATGTTTGCCGGCACGCCGTTAGACGTGTAACCGGAGCGGTGGGTTTTGAATTCGGTCAGCTGTTTATGCTGATTTTTCCTCAGGTTAGGAAGTGCCAAATCTTCAAACAACAGATCGAGATATTCGTCTTTGGAGATCTGGAAAGAAAACTCGTCTTCGCCTTCACCGTCCTGACTGGCATCGCCCTGACCACTGCCGCCGCCACCGCCCCTTGCGGTCGTTCGATACGGTCATTCTGCACAAAGTGGTCGTTGCCGGGGTGAACACGGTGGCGTAAGCCACCGCGACCCTGATGAAACATGGGTTCGTTGATATCTGCATTGGGGATCGAAACCGACTCCCCGCTGTCCACGTCGGTAACCGAACGCTTGTTGATGGCTCCGGCAATCGACTGTTTGATTTGCGACTTATAGCGACGCAAGAAGCGCTGGCGGTTCACCGCGCTCTTGTTTTTGCCATTCAGCCGACGGTCAATAAAATACGTCATATTTCCCCCAAACGACGTTGCCAACGATCCTCTGTTACGAAGATTTTCTTACGCGCAGATACCATTCACACAGCAGGCGAACCTGTTTGCGTGTATATCCTTTCTCCATCATTCTGTCGACAAAATCATCATGTTTCTTCTGTTCATCGGTCGACGTTTTGGCGTTAAACGAGATAACTGGCAGTAATTCCTCGGTATTTGAGAACATTTTTTTCTCAATGACCGTGCGCAGTTTTTCGTAACTGGTCCAGTTTGGATTGCGGCCGCTGTTATTGGCACGGGCACGCAGCACGAAGTTGACAATTTCGTTACGGAAATCTTTTGGATTACTGATCCCCGCCGGTTTTTCAATTTTTTCCAGCTCTGCGTTCAGGGATTCACGGTCAAACAACTGGCCGGTATCCGGGTCGCGGTATTCCTGATCCTGGATCCAGAAGTCAGCGTAGGTGACATAACGGTCGAAAATGTTTTGCCCATACTCTGAATAAGATTCCAGATAAGCGGTCTGGATCTCTTTGCCGATAAATTCAGCGTATTTCGGGATCAGATAGCCTTTCAGGTGCTCCAGATATTTTTCAGCGATGTCCTGCGGGAACTGCTCACGCTCGATTTGCTGTTCCAGAACGTAGAACAGATGAACCGGGTTAGCGGCGACTTCCACATGATCAAAGTTGAAGACGCGGGACAGAATTTTAAACGCGAAACGCGTCGACAGCCCGTTCATGCCTTCGTCCACGCCCGCATAATCGCGGTATTCCTGATAAGACTTGGCTTTCGGATCGGTGTCTTTCAGGCTTTCACCGTCATAAACGCGCATTTTGGAATAGCTGCTGGAGTTCTCCGGCGTCTTCAGACGCGAAAGGATGGAGAAGCGGGCCAGCGTTTCCAGGGTGCCCGGCGCGCAAGGGGCATGAGATAACTCACTATTGCTGAGCAGTTTATCGTAGATTTTCATCTCTTCAGAAACGCGCAGGCAGTAAGGCACTTTGACGATGTACACACGGTCGAGGAACGCTTCATTATTCTTGTTGTTGCGGAACGTCACCCACTCAGATTCGTTGGAGTGCGCCAGAATAATGCCGTTGAACGGCAGGGCAGAAATTCCTTCAGTGCCGTTATAGTTACCTTCCTGTGTGGCGGTCAGCAACGGGTGCAGCACTTTGATCGGAGCTTTGAACATCTCAACGAATTCCATCACACCCTGGTTTGCGCGGCAGAGTGCACCGGAATAACCGTAGGCGTCCGGATCGTTTTGCGCGTGGTTTTCCAGTTTACGGATATCCACTTTCCCGACCAGCGCGGAGATGTCCTGATTGTTTTCATCGCCAGGTTCGGTCTTGGCGATGGCGATTTGTTCGAGAATCGACGGCCAGACTTTCACGACTCTGAATTTCGTGATGTCCCCGCCAAATTCGTGCAGACGTTTTGCCGCCCACGGCGACATGATGGTGCCCAGATAGCGCGGAGGAATGTTGTATTCTTTTTCGAGAATATGCGCATCTTCCTGCGGATTAAACAGGCACAGCGGATGATCATTGACCGGGCTGCGGTCGCCGTTGGCGCTCAGCACATAAATCGGTACACGTTGCATCAGGGATTTCAGCCGTTCGGCCAGTGACGATTTACCGCCACCCACCGGGCCCAGTAAATAGAGGATTTGTTTCTTTTCTTCCAGACCCTGCGCGGCGTGTTTCAGATAGGAGACGATCTGCTCGATGGCCTCTTCCATGCCGTAAAATTCTTCAAATGCAGGATAACGTGCAACAACACGGTTCGAGAATAAACGCGACAGGCGTGGTTCAAGCGCGGTATCTACCATCACTGGTTCACCGATTGCCATCAACAGACGTTCCGCCGCATTGACATAAGCACTGCGATCTTGCCGTGCAATGGTAAGAAATTCCTGCAGTGTGAACTCTTCGTCCTTGGCAGCCTCATAGCGCTGGCGATAATGGTCAAATATGTTCATACGATGCCCGTCCTTCGTTATTTTACCTTTCGTTTTGAAGCGTTAGCGCAACCTCAAAGACTTGGGTATAGCACAGGTTAATGAGCGCTAAGCCCCCGGAAGAAAGATCTCCCACCTGAATACAGCAACCCTTATGCCAACTTGCAGAACCCCTTTGACGCTGACAGCAGAGATGTTTCGAAAACTGTCATAAATCGGTGGGACGGGCGACTGTTCAGGCTAAGTCTTTCATCTATTGATAAGCGTAGTTTGGCATTAGAAAATTTTCCTCTCTGGATTTGCCATTTTTTAAGTCATTTCAATGACTCAGTTATCCGGAATGCTCTGAAAAGCCTTGCAGGACGTGCCTTGCAGGCCGGAAGTTGTTTCTTTAGTCATTTTTATTTCATATTTTGCAGATAAATTGTGCGATCGCTTCGATTTTTCAGGGTAAGGTTTTTTAGAGAACGAGAATAGCTAAGCGAGACGCTTACGCTTCATTTACACTACCGGCGAATTTTTACTTAATGGAATTAAGACAATGAAGATTTTGAACCTAAAAACACTGTCCATCCTGGGCTCGGCAGTGCTGTTCAGCCATGCAGCTGTCGCAGGAACCTGGCAGTTGGGTGCATCTGCTTTGGTTGCGCCTGATCCGTACCGTGGCAATAACGACCATGTTTACCCGGTTCCAATCATTAATTATGACAATGATGATTTCTACTTCCACACCCTGATGGCGGGCTATTACCTGTGGAATGATGACGTCAATAAACTGAGCGTCACCGCCAGCTACTTTCCGTTAAGTTTTGACCCAAGCGACAGCGACGATAATCGCATGAAGCGTCTTGATAAACGCCACTCCACGCTGATGGCGGGGCTGGCTTATTCGCATAACGCGCAGTGGGGGACTATCCGTGCAAGCTTTAACGCAGATACGCTCGACACCAGCAACGGCATGACTGCCGATCTGGGCTATCTGTATGCGATCAAAGGGTCTAACTGGGCCGTGGTGCCTGGCTTTGGTGTGACGTGGTTTAGCTCGAATCTTAACGACTACTATTACGGTGTGACCAACAACGAGTCCCGTCGCAGCGGCTTCAGCAGCTATTCTCCGGGCGACAGCTTCAGTCCGTATGTTGAAGTTTCAGCAAAATATAATTTCACGCCAGACTGGCAGGGTTTCGTGACTGGCCGCTATCTGCGTCTGTCCAGTGAAGTAACCGACAGCCCGATCATTGAAAATGACTGGACTGGTGTATTGTGGACCGGTGTCACCTACAGCTTTTAATCAGGTGGCACTCAACTGGTGCGCAATCTGCACATTAATGGGGCGTTTCGCCCCATTTGCACGTTTATAGTTCACAGATCTTTTTTGTATGACCCGATATAAGGAAACAGATGAAAGCGAAGACTGTGCAATTCCCCGATGGGAAGAGCGTTCCCGCCATCGGACAAGGCACCGGGTATATGGGGGAACAAAGCAGTGACTGGCGCGTTTTGGTGCAGTCAAAAGGGGCCAGATGGCCCCTTAGTTTTTACTGCGGGTAAACTCAGTCCGGTTATTTGCGGATAGAGAATGTCACCGCCAGACGCGCCGGTGCAGCAGCTGTCGAGATATGCTTGTGTGACACCTGCGCCGTTTCAACGCAAACCATGGATTTGTAGCCGTCGTCGGGCATATCGGCCATGCTCACGGACAGCGCAGAACCCGGGTTCCACGCAACAACGTCAGCGTTGTTTTCATGTGCAATAACCAGTGTGCGTTTCAGCACCGGGTCAACGATTTCGCTGGTCGCCTGCGGCTGGGTGTAGATGCGGTCAGTCTGGCCGGTAAAGGTCAGGTCGCCGCCTTCTTCTTTCAGTTTTGCGCCATCAACTTTATCGATGAAGCTGGCGCCGAGGTCTTTAACGGTGACATCAGCGATATCGCCGATATTGAAATAGGTGTGCAGGGCGCTGTTGGCTTCGAAATCACCGGCAGATTCCAGTTCTATGTGGCAGGTTTCTCCCAGCGTAAAGCGCGCGGTCAGCACAAATTCGTGAGGCCACAGTTCCAGACTTTCAGGCGTGCTTTTCAGCGTAAAGGTGAGGACAACGCCTTCAGCGCTTTCTTTGTGACCGGTCAGTGCCCACGGAAAGTTACGCGCGAAGCCGTGAGAAGGCTTACCCGCCGGGCCAAACCACGGCCAGCAGATCGGAATACCACCACGAATAGCCACGCCGTCTTTGAACGCGCTGGCGCTGCTCATCCACAGCACAGGCGCTTCGCCTTCAGGCTGCCATGATAATAAATGCGCGCCCTGTAAGGCCACGGCCGCTTTTACTTTTGGATGAGAAACGACGATCACCGGCAGTTCATCAATCTGACGCTGGCTGATGGTGGTTGAAATTTGATTCACGACCGGGAGAGAAAAGAGTTGTTCTGTCATTATCTAAAGTCCTGTCAGGTTTTTAACAATTACGAAGATAAGAACCAAGACTACAGATGAACGTCATCAATCTGTTTGATCGCACACATGTGCCTGATAAAAAAGTGCATCCTACAGAAAGCAAAAGGGCGACTTGCGTCGCCCTTCAATCAGTTCATCAACATTGCCAATTACTTGGAAACGTGAGAAATCAGATCCAGTACTTTATTTGAGTAGCCAGTTTCGTTGTCGTACCAGGAAACCAGTTTCACAAAGTTGTCGTTCAGCGCGATACCGGCTTTAGCATCGAATACTGAAGTCAGTTTTTCGCCGTTGAAATCGGTAGAAACAACGTCGTCTTCGGTGTAACCCAGAACGCCTTTCAGATCGCCTGCTTCAGAAGCTGCTTTGATCACTGCGCAGATTTCTTTGTAGGTTGCTGGTTTTTCCAGACGTGCAGTCAGGTCAACAACGGAAACGTTAGGAGTAGGAACGCGGAACGCCATACCCGTCAGTTTGCCGTTCAGCGCAGGGATAACTTTACCTACTGCTTTAGCAGCACCGGTAGAAGAAGGGATGATGTTCTGAGATGCGCCGCGGCCGCCGCGCCAGTCTTTGTGAGACGGGCCATCAACGGTTTTCTGAGTTGCGGTAGTTGCATGAACAGTGGTCATCAGCGCTTCAACGATACCGAAGTTGTCGTTGATAACTTTAGCCAGTGGAGCCAGGCAGTTAGTGGTGCAAGATGCGTTAGAAACGATTTCCTGACCCGCATATTCTTTATGGTTAACGCCCATAACGAACATAGGGGTGTCATCTTTAGATGGCCCGGTCAGAACAACTTTCTTAGCGCCTGCAGTGATGTGTTTACGTGCAGTTGCGTCGTCCAGGAACAGACCTGTCGCTTCAGCAACAACATCAACGTTAACTTCGTTCCATTTCAGGTTAGCTGGATCACGCTCAGCGGTAACACGGATGGTTTTGCCGTTAACAACCAGGTGGCCGTCTTTAACTTCAACGGTGCCGTTGAAACGACCATGAGTTGAGTCGTACTTCAGCATGTATGCCATGTATTCTGCGTCTAACAGATCGTTGATTGCTACGATCTCGATGTCAGAACGTTCTTGAGCAGCACGGAAAACAATGCGACCGATACGGCCAAAACCGTTGATACCTACTTTGATAGTCATATATTCCACCAGCTATTTTTTTAGTGAATAAAAGGTTGGTTGTAAAATTACAAAAACCTCGCTGAGCGTCAAGCGGAATCGTGTCAATTATTGCTGTAAGTCAAAGCGAAGACCTACTGTTGCTCGCTTATTGCACGTTCCGTTTTTTTAATCGGCTCACAACCACATGGGGGCGAAAAACTGAATATAAAGGGCAAGAAGATCAAGAGTGTGATCGCCATCACAAGTTGGAGCTGGCTAACGCTGATGCCATACAGTTTAGGACAAAACAGGCTGAACTGTTGTTAATTTTTTGTTATTATAAACCGTTAATTTAGTTGTATTTTAAATTCGTCAGAGAACGATAATCATGAGTAATGCATCAAAATCTGCGCCTGCACTCGAACAACTCACTGAAATCCAACGTTATGTCACCCAGGAGCGCGGAACTGAACGTCCGTACACCGGAAAACTGCTGCACAACCAGCGCGAAGGCATCTATCATTGCGTGGTATGTAACGCGCCTCTGTTCTACTCCGATAGCAAGTACGAATCCGGATGCGGCTGGCCAAGTTTTTATCAGCCTGTACATCATGATGCGATTAAATATCTTACTGATAATAAGCATAATATGGAGCGCGTTGAGATACGCTGTTCCGCCTGTGAAGCGCACTTAGGGCATGTTTTCCCCGATGGTCCGCAACCGACAGGCGAACGTTACTGCGTAAATTCTGCATCGATGCGTTTTACCGATGGCAGAAGTGGTGAAAAAATAGCCGGATAGGCAGCGCTGTAATCTTACCGACAAAATCGATTCAGCTATTATTCAAAACCTTTTGAATAATCGTGTTGAACAGAGGTGCTCAGATGGAAATTAATCAACTCATTGATGTAATGACGCCGGAAATCTACGCACGTTTGGCGCAGGCCGTAGAACTGGGTAAATGGCCCGACGGCGTGGCGCTGACGCCAGAACAAAAAGAGAACAGCCTGCAGGCCGTGATGCTTTACCAGTCGCGGCACAACGTGGACGCCCAGCACATGAGCATTGGTACCGACGGGCAGATCGTCACTAAAAGTAAGCAGGAACTCAAACAGCAGTTCGCTCAGGATGCACTGATTAGACTCAAACCTGAGTAATCGGGAGGTTTGTGTGAACAGATGAAAAAGGCGCATAACGCGCCTTTAAAATGAAGCCTGCATCAGGAAAGTATCGTGCGTCAGGCGCTACGCAATACTCTTATAAACCAGATTATCTGTCCTCTGGTTGTAGACGACGCAGTCATTCGGAACATTTTTATCGACAAAACTCATCGCGCCGATAGTGACATTATTCCCGATGTTGATATCACAGCCAATAATACAACTGTTCGCACCAATAATGACATTGTCCCCGATATAAATCTTGCCGCTCTGATTATCATATTTGATACCAATTGTCACATTTTGCTTAATGTTCAGGTTCGAACCTATTTCGCAACAATCGGCGACCACGATACCAACGAAATGAGAAATCTTCATTCCGGGGCCGATATCCGCGCCTAAATTGATATCGGTACCATATTTATTTCTTAATCTTCTGTTAACAGAGATTGCGTATTTTCTGGAAGCTTTACCGCCTGTTTTATAAAGATAATTAGCGATACGCCACCAGAAGTAGAAACGTCTGCCCGGGCATTTTACTGCGCGATGCAGCGTGCGGAGCCAGGAAAATTCTTTCTCTGAGTCCATCACTTCGCGCTGAAGACAGCTTTTTAAAATTTCATATTGGTATTCTTTCAATCTGACAATCCTTAAGGGTTAGCCTGCTCATCCTAAGCTTTAGTTATTCATTTAATAAAAAGCGGCGTCATCTTATTGGTATGACCGTACATAGTCCATTTATTCTTTACGGATAATAAATACCAGACGCATCGTAGAGTCATCTGTGTGAAACGTCAGGGGGGGAAATTATCATGGATTACAACCGGGTGATTAATGATAGTGTGCTATTCATAACGTATTATATATACCCGAAACGAGATCTATTACGTGAACTTTTGTAAAAAATGAAAATGTCCCGAACCGAATATTTTTATGCCTGAACGTCGTGGTGGGGAGGGGAGATGATGCGTTTTCAAGACCGTCAAAAGGCGCCTGACGCGCCTTTTATGCGACTGAAAGAGAGGGGGAATCAGCCGTTCAGATCAGCAGCAGTGCCAATCTGCGCGCCGGCCTCACGCAGTGTTTCAATGGCTACAGCGCTGTCATGAGCTTCGATATTCACGCCGCGGCAGCCATCGGTCAGCAGCGTAACCTGATATCCCTGCGACAGCGCGTCCAGCACCGTGAATTTTACACAGCAATCTGTCGCCAACCCCATAACATAGAGATGTGAAATCTGCGCGGCCTTCAGCCAGTCGTTCAGTACGGTAGCGACGCGATGGCCGTTATCGAAGAAAGCGCTGTAGCTGTCGATTTCCGCATCCGTGCCTTTTTGCACGACAAAATCTATAAGCCGCGTATTGAGTGAAGGATGAAACTCAGCGCCCGGTTCCCGCTGAACGCAGTGCACCGGCCACCAGACCTGCGGCAGCCCGTTCAGTTCACCCGATGTCCAGGTGTCCTGATGTGAGTTGGCGGCAAAACTTTTGTGTCCGGCAGGGTGCCAGTCCTGCGACGCCACCACGGGAATATCGCGGTTTTTACACCACGACATCATCTGATTGGCGACGGCAATGGTCGCCTCCCCGTCTTTAACGGCCAGCGCACCACCGTGACAAAAATCGTTTTGCAAATCGACCAGTAACAACGCAGATTTCATATCGCCTCTTATTCGGTCAATTATTCTGTCAGCTCGCCACGCAGATTCTGCTGCATCAGTTCGCGGATTTCTTCCGGCGTATGCGACTGACTGAGCAGATAATGCAGCTTGGTCAGCGCGGCTTCCACCGTCATATCAAACCCGCTGATCACGCCGGAATGCGCCAGCGCATTGCCCGTGGCGTAACCGCCCATGTTGACGCGTCCGGAAATACATTGCGTCAGGTTCACCACCACAATGCCGCGCTCAGAGGCGTCCTTCAGCACTTTCAGCAAATCGCCTTTTTGTGGTGCATTGCCGACGCCGTAAGAACGCAGGATCAGCGCTTTTACCGGCTGCATCAGAAAGTTTTGCACAACTTCAGCGGAAATGCCGGGGTAAATTGTCACCACGCCGATAGGCTGCGGGGTGATGTGATGCACTTTCAGCGTTGCGGCCGGTATGACCGGCAGCGACGGCGTGGACAGGCGGCGGATATGAATGCCGGCTTCCAGCAGCGGAGAAAGATTCGGTGAAGCAAATGCATCAAAACCGTCGGCGTGGGCTTTGGTGCTGCGGTTGCCGCGATACAGACGGTTGTTGAAGAACAACGTGACTTCGTTAACCGGATGATTTGCCGCGATATACAGCGAGTTCAGCAGGTTGATCTGGCCGTCAGAGCGCAGGGCTTCCAGCGGGATTTGTGAACCCGTCACGATCACCGGCTTGCTCAGATTTTCCAGCATGAAGGACAGCGCAGAAGCCGTGAAGGCCATGGTGTCCGTGCCATGCAGAATCACAAAACCGTCGTAATCGTCGTAATGCGCCTGAATGTCGTCAGCGATGTGCTGCCAGTCTTCCGGCGTCATGTCGGAGGAGTCCATCAGTGGCGCATATTCCTGAATGGTAAATTCAGGCATTTCAGGGCGATGGAATTCCGGCATCAGTGCCAGCTGGCGTTGTAAATGGCCGGAAACAGGAATGTAACCCTGCTCAGAACGCTGCATACCGATGGTGCCGCCGGTGTAGGCAACGTAAATAGATTTTTTAGTCATCGAAGATGTTCTTTTTTAGAAAGGTGAAAGCCACTGCGCTAAGTATAAAGGCTTCGCTGCCGCTGTCCCACTATAAAACGGGGGCATCATAAAAAAGCCCGACGTTCTCTGGGAGAACCGCCGGGCGGATTTTCATACAGTGGTTAACGTGATTACTTCACATCACCACACGTCAGGCAAAGTGCATAACGGTTTTGCGGATCGTTCATGTTGCTGAACAGGTCTGCCTGCGATTTCAGCTCCATCGCCATTTTGCTCACCGGCGCAGGCAGATACGCCTGAATTGCTGCGGGCAGCATGGCATGAACTGACACGCTGACCTGAGAGAACAACATATCGCTCAGGCTCGGCTCGCTGACATACCAGTTCAGCTGCCATTTCGGCAGTTTGGCCAGTTCCGCCGCTTTCTTCACGGCGTCGTCGAAATCACCCAGTTCATCTACCAGACCGTTAGCCTTGGCGTCAGAACCAATCCAGACGTGACCCTGTGCAATCTGATCAATCTGCTCCGGCGTTTTATGGCGTGAATCCGCCACCAGACCGAGGAAGGTTTTATAACCATTCTCGATGTTCAGTTGCATCATCTGCGAGAACTCTGGCGGCAGCGCTTTGGTCGAGGCGATATCGGCCAGCGGAGACGTTGCCACGCCGTCGGTATGCACACCGGCGTAATCAAGCGTGTTCTGATACGTATTGATCACACCAAAGATACCGATGGAACCGGTCAGCGTGCTCGGGCTGGCGATGATGTAGTTCGCTGGCGTTGAAATCCAGTAACCCCCGGAAGCCGCCATGCCACCCATTGAAACCACAACCGGTTTACCCGCGGCTTTCGCTGCGGCCAGTTCAGAGCGGATCACTTCAGAAGCGCTCACGCTGCCGCCAGGGCTGTTAACGCGCAACACAATCGCTTTCACTTTCGGATCCAGACGGGCATCGCGAATTTGCTGTGCGGTGGTGTCGCCGCCCACGGCACCCGGTTGTTCTTCGCCGTCGTTGATGGCGCCGGTGGCGAAGATCACCGCGATTTGCGGATCGTTGTTATCCGGTTTTGGCTTCGGTGAATAATCGTAGATGCTGGTGTAGTTAAAGTCTTTGGTGGTTTTATTCCAGCCAAACGCTTTCACCATGTCATTGTCCGCTTCGGTACGCGACGCCAGAGAATCCACCAGTTTGGCTTTCAGCGCATACTGCGCCATATCGCCGCCGGTGGCCTGCATGCCCGCAAGAATACCCGCTGCCCCCGGGAATAGCTGTTCAGGCGTAATCTGACGGTTTGCCGATACGGTATTCAGATAGTTACTCCACAAGCCACCAATCCAGCGGCTGTCCGCCTCACGGGCCGCAGGGGACATATCATCACGGATCAGCGGTTCAACGGCGGATTTGTACGTCCCGACGCGGAAGATATTGGTGGTGACTTTCAGCTTATCGAGCAGTGATTTGTAGTACAGATTATTGGTGGCAAAACCGTGCAGATCGACCGCGCCTTGTGGCGACAGATAGATTTTGTTGGCGTAGCTCGCCAGATAATATTGTGACTGATTGTAGCTGTCGCCGATGGCGTAAATCGGTTTGCCGGCATCACGGAATTCGCGCAATGCTTTACCGATATATTGCATGGATGACTGATCGGTGCCGGTGAAATCGCTCAGCTGCAACACGATACCGGTGACGTTTTTATCATCTTTTGCTGAACGAAGGGTATCCACCAGGTCAAACAGGGAGTTTTCCTGCAACCGGCTGCTGGATGTCCCCAGAAGCTCGCGGCCCCACTGACGGACTTTATTGTTCACGGAAGGTTTATCCACCACCGAGCCGCTCAGATCAACCAGCAGAGCGCCTTTTGTGGTTTCAACCGGTTTATCCTGCACGGCATACCAGATGCCAACGCCGGCCAGAATGATCAGAATAAGAAATACGTTGAGAATGAATTCTCTGACGAAATTAAGAAGACGCCAGGTCCACTTAAAAAAACCGGCGATAATTCGCCACAATGTGCGCATGGTCTCTCCAATAAGACAGTTAAGTCTCGCTATCCTAATTACCTGCCGGAGAAATGTCAGCTTTAAATCATTTCAGAATTTGGCGGTGAAGGATTATCTGAAAGCCCGCCGCAGGTTGGAAAAATGCGTTGTGCCTATGTTAACGTAAGGTAAATAGCAATTATTCTCAGGAGATTAAAATGGACGCACTGGATTTGTTACTCAACCGCCGTTCTGCTTCCCGTCTGGCGGCTCCCGCACCGTCAGGGCAGGCGCTGCAAAACATCATCAACGCGGGTATGCGTGCGCCGGATCACGGTGCGCTCCAGCCGTGGCGTTTTGTGATTGCCGAAAATGATGGCCTGATCCGTTTCAGTGAGCTGCTGCGTGCGGCGGCCATCAAAGACGGCGCGGACGAAAAAACCATTGAGAAAGCCACGCAGGCTCCGCTTCGCGCCCCGCAAATCATTACCGTGATTGCGGCCTGCAAGGAAAGCCCGAAGGTGCCGCAGTGGGAACAGCTATTGTCTGCCGGTTGTGCGGTGCAGGCGATGCAAATGGCGGCGCTGGCGCAGGGGTTCAACGGTATCTGGCGCACCGGCGCGTGGACCGATCATCCTGATGTCCGCAAAGCTTTCCATTGCGGCGAGAACGATAAAATCGTCGGCTTCCTGTATCTTGGCACGCCACAGCTCAAGGCCAGTTTGCAGATCATTCCGGTGGACAGCACACCTTTCGTGACGCATTTCTAAGCGGTTTCAAATCCGCAGGCTGACCGGTTTTTCAGCAGAGCGCGTTCAGTTCTTTCTGATAAACCGGTTTTTCGCTGTCTTTGTGAGCGACCGCCATCCCGGATGCCTTTCTCCATCTTACTAATTACGTCGCCAGCGGCTAACATAGCCCCTCTGGATGATGAGGGCGTTGTGAATGAAGGATGGGATGATGGAAATTTTTGTAGCGATCACACTCGCGGTCACACTTCAGGTCGGTGCGGTCTGATGCGTCTGTTTATTGCCGAAAAACCCAGCCTTGCACGCGCCATTGCGGATGTCCTGCCGAAGCCTCATCGCCGCGGCGACGGATATATTGCCTGTGGTAACGATCAGGTGGTGACCTGGTGCGTGGGGCACTTACTCGAGCAGGCGCAGCCGGATGCCTATGACAGCCGCTATGCGCGCTGGGCGCTGGCCGATTTACCGATTATCCCCAGTAAATGGCAGCTTCAGCCGCGTCCTTCGGTCGCCAAACAGCTTAACGTCATCAAACGCCTGCTGCTGGAGGCCTCTCAGGTTGTCCACGCCGGTGACCCGGATCGCGAAGGGCAACTGCTGGTGGATGAAGTGCTGGATTATCTGGAACTGACGCCGGAAAAACGCCACGCGACCCAGCGTTGCCTGATTAACGATCTCAACCCGCAAGCCGTTGAACGCGCCATTGACCGCCTGCGCGACAACCGCGATTTCATTCCGCTGTGCGTTTCTGCGCTGGCACGCGCCCGCGCCGACTGGCTTTACGGCATCAACATGACCCGCGCCTATACGATTTTAGGGCGCAATGCCGGATACAACGGCGTGCTTTCTGTGGGTCGTGTGCAAACGCCGGTGCTCGGGCTGGTGGTACGCCGTGATGAAGAAATCGAAAACTTCGTGGCGAAAGATTTCTTTGAAGTGAAAGCGCATATCGTTACGCCTGCAGACGAACGTTTTGTTGCACTCTGGCAGCCGAGTGAATCCTGCGAGCCGTATCAGGATGAAGAAGGGCGTTTGCTGCACCGTCCGCTGGCCGATCACGTGGTGGCGCGCATTGCCGGGCAGCCGGCCATGGTCACCGGGTATAACGACAAACGTGAAAATGACATCGCGCCGCTGCCGTTCTCGTTATCCACTTTGCAGATTGAAGGGTCAAAAGCTTTCAATCTGAGCGCACAGCAGATTCTGGATATTTGCCAGAAACTGTACGAAACGCACAAATTGATTACGTACCCGCGTTCAGATTGCCGATACCTGCCAGAAGAACATTTTGCCGGACGTCACGCGGTGCTGAATGCCATCGCCGTTCATCGCCCGGATTTAATGCCGCAGCCGGTTGTTGATACCGATCTGCGTAACCGCTGCTGGGACGACAAAAAGGTCGATGCGCACCATGCGATTATCCCGACGGCGCGCAGCAGCAACGTCAACCTGAGCGACGACGAGCGCAAAATTTACGGTCTGGTGGCGCGTCAGTATCTGATGCAATTTTGCCCCGATGCGGTTTACCGCAAATGTGTTATCGATCTGGATATCGCTGGCGGCAAGTTCATCGCCAAAGCACGTTTCCTGGCAGAGGCAGGCTGGCGCACACTGCTTGGCAGCAAAGAGCGTGACGAAGAAAACGAAGGTACGCCGCTGCCGGTAGTGGCAAAAGGCGACGAATTACTGTGCGAGCGCGGAGAAGTGGTGGAGCGCCAGACGCAGCCGCCGCGTCCGTTTACCGATGCGACGTTACTTTCCGCAATGACCGGTATTGCGCGCTTTGTGCAGGATAAAGAACTGAAGAAAATTCTGCGCGCCACGGACGGGTTGGGTACAGAAGCGACACGCGCCGGGATTATCGAACTCCTGTTCCGCCGTGAGTTTTTATACAAAAAAGGGCGTTATATCCATTCCAGCGACACGGGCCGTGCACTGATTCATTCGCTGCCGGACATTGCCGCACGGCCGGATATGACCGCTGACTGGGAATCCACGCTGACGCGTATCAGTGAAAAAAGCTGCCGCTACCAGGATTTCATGGAACCGCTGGTCGCCACGTTGCAGAACCTCATCATTCAGGCCAAAACGAACCGGGTGTCTCCGGCATTCCGCAGCCTGCCTTCTAAGCCAGCTGCGGCGGCGAAAGGCAAAAGCGCACCAAAACGGCGTAAAGCCAGCCCCAAAGGGAAGGAAGCAAACAGTGATGAATAACGTACTGATGAATAAGAAGTTGATGCGCAAAGCGCTGATGGCGTTATGGGTCAGTTCGTCATTGCTGGCGGCTCCGGCATTGGCAGAACGTTACGGCAACGGCGCGGACGTCGTGGTGCCTTTGCCGCCGCAAATCTGGGAGAACAGCGGCAACAGCAATAACAACAGCGCACCGACCTGCCATAACTGCTGCATCTACAACAACCAGAGTTACAGCGAAGGGGCGGTGGTCACGGCGGACAGCGTGGTGCTGCAATGCTCGCGCGACCCGAACGTGGTCGGCACCAATGAACTGAAATGGGAAGTGCTGAAAAAATAGCACGGCTAAGAGAAATTAAAAGGCGCGGAAACAGTGACCTGTCCGCGCCTTTTTTATGTGAAAACGTTAATCGCTGCGATTACTGAAATGTGCGCAGATAGGCATCAATCAGCGGAATATCCGCCGGTGCCAGTTCGAAGGAACGAACCTCTTCCGGTGCAACCCAGCAAATCTCTGAGTGACACTGTAACGAAATCGTTCCTGTGAAATGGTTGACGCGCCAGCCGTGCAGGCGAATCAGGCGCTCTGGCTGGCGGATTTCGCTGGTCGCGACAAAACCGGCAACCTGCGCGGTGATATTCATCTCTTCGTGTAACTCACGCACCAGTGCATCCGGCTGGTTTTCCCCGGCTTCCACTTTCCCGCCGGGAAATTCCCACAAACCGGCCTGATCGCTGCTGGCATCACGCCGTGCCAGCAGTAATTTGCCTTCGCGTTCAATCAGCGCAGCGACCACATCAATCGTTTTCATCATGCATTACTTCAGGTCGAACGTCGCCCAGATTGGCGCGTGGTCAGACGGTTTTTCCATGCCACGGATATCGTAATCGATACCGGTCTCTAAGCAGCGTTCTGCCAGCGGATTGCTCGCCAGGATCAGGTCGATACGCAGGCCGCGGTTTTCGTCAAAGCCTCGCGAACGGTAATCAAACCACGAGAATTTATCGGTCGCTTCCGGGTTGGCGGCGCGGAACGTATCGATGAGTCCCCAGCCTTTCAGGCGTTCCATCCATTCGCGTTCTTCCGGCAGGAAAGAACATTTACCGGTGCGCAGCCAGCGTTTACGGCTGTCTTCGCCGATACCGATATCCAGATCGGTCGGGCTGATATTCACATCACCCATCACAACGACAGGATTATTCACCGACAAGCTGGTGTTCAGATAATCCTGCAAATCGCGGTAAAACTTCTCTTTGGCCGGGAATTTGGTCGGATGATCGCGGCTTTCGCCCTGCGGGAAATACCCGTTGATCACCGTCAGAATGCCCTGCGGCGTTTCAATGTCGGCCATAATAATACGGCGCTGGGAGTCTTCATCGTCTCCCGGGAAACCACGGCGTACAGCCACCGGCTCCTGTTTGGTCAGCATAGCCACGCCATAATGGCCTTTCTGACCATGATAAAACACGTGATAGCCGTACTGGCTGACATCTTCCAGCGGGAACATGTCGTCATGAACCTTAGTTTCCTGCAAACCGATCACGTCAGGCTGATGCTGTTCAATAATCGCGGCGAGCTGGTGCGGACGGGCGCGCAATCCGTTGATATTAAAGGAGACGAACTTCATAGTCGGGAACCATTTGGCGATGAAATCAGAAGGGCGATATTAGCAGAAAAAGGCGCGGATGGCGAAACCGTCCGCCCGGAAACTGGCAGCAGAAATCACTGCAAAAGCCAAAGGGAAACCCGATCATTGTGGCAACCGGATTTCCACCCCGGAATTATTTTGTCAACTTTTCGTGACAGTCTCTTCTTCCCGTGTACATGAAAGAGTATTATCCCTCCAGCGATTTCCGCACCGGCAGAAAAAGGTCAACACTGATGCGTCTGGAAGTTTTTTGCGAAGACCGCCTGGGGCTCACCCGGGAACTACTCGATCTACTGGTTTTACGCAGTATTGATTTACGCGGCATCGAGATTGCCTCGATTGGCCGCATTTACCTGAATTTTTCCCAACTGGATTTTGATACTTTTCGCGCCCTGATGGCAGAAATCCGCCGTATCGACGGCGTGACAGATGTCCGTACCGTTTCGTTCATGCCTTCTGAACGTGAACACCGCGCCTTGCGAGCGCTGCTGGTTTCCATGCCGGAACCGGTTTTCTCCATTGATATGAGGGGCAAAGTCGAGCAGGCCAACCCGGCGGCGATGGCGTTGTTTGAACTCGACGAAGAGAAAATCCGTAACGTCACGGCGGCAAACCTGATCACCGGTTACAACGTCACGCGCTGGCTGGAAAGCGAAAACGCACAGCCGCATTCCGAGCGTATTGTCATCCGCAGTCAGGATTTCCTGATGGATCTCACGCCGATCCACATTGAGGATGAAAACGAAAAAGGCGGCATCGCCGGTGCCGTGGTTATGCTCAAATCGGCCGCCCGTATGGGACGCCAGTTGCAGGATCTGACGGTCAACGACGACAGCGAATTCGACCACATTGTCGCGGTGAGCAGCAAAATGCGTCATGTGCTGGATCAGGCGCGCAAACTGGCGATGCTGGACGCGCCGTTGCTGATTGTCGGCGATACCGGCACCGGTAAAGATTTACTGGCACACGCCTGCCACCTGCGCAGTGCGCGCGGCAAAAAGCCGTTCCTCGGCCTCAACTGTGCCTCGTTGCCGGATGATGTCGTTGAAAGTGAGCTGTTTGGTTATGCCGCTGGCGCATATCCGAATGCTTTGGAAGGCAAAAAAGGCTTCTTCGAACAGGCCAACGGCGGCTCAGTATTGCTCGATGAAATCGGTGAAATGTCGCCGAGAATGCAGATTAAGTTGCTGCGTTTTCTCAATGACGGCACATTCCGCCGCGTCGGCGAAGAGCATGAAGTGAAAGTGGATGTGCGCGTCATGTGCGCCACGCAGAAGAATCTGGTGGAACTGGTTCAGCGCGGAGAATTCCGTGAAGACCTGTATTACCGTCTGAACGTGCTGAGCCTGACGCTGCCGCCGCTGCGCGATCGTCCGGCGGATGTGATGCCGCTGACCGAACTGTTTGTGGCGCGTTTCTCCGATGAACAGGGGATGCCGCGACCAAAACTGTCCTCGCAACTGGCGAATTATCTGACGCACTACGGCTGGCCGGGCAATGTCCGTCAGCTGAAAAACGCCATTTATCGGGCGCTCACACAACTGGACGGCGGCGAACTGCGCCCGCAGGACATTGTTCTGCCAGACTTTGATGCTGAAGTGACGATTGGCGAAGAAGCGCTGAACGGCTCGCTTGACGACATCAGTAAGCGTTTCGAACGTTCGGTGCTGACCCGTCTTTATCGTACCTATCCAAGTACGCGAAAACTGGCGAAACGTCTGGGCGTCTCGCACACGGCGATTGCCAACAAACTGCGCGAATACGGCCTCAGCGCCCGTCGCGGTGAAACCGGCGAAAGCGAAGAATAATGCTTTCCGGTCAGTAAATTTTTTCTTCAAAAAGAACCCATAAAAAAGCAACGGACTGAGCCGTTGCTTTTTTTTTCGCCTGTCATCCGCAGATGACAAAACTCAGATCATTATTTCAGGACAGCCAGCGCAGACTCGTAGTCAGGTTCGGTGGTAATTTCGTTCACCAGCTCGCTGTACAGCACGTTGTCCTGACCATCCAGAACGATAACGGCACGCGCCGTCAGGCCAGCCAGTGCGCCATCGGTGATGGCTACGCCGTATTCAGATTTGAAATCACCGCCACGCAGGGTGGACAGCATAATGACATTGCTCAGGCCTTCTGCGCCGCAGAAACGTGACTGCGCGAATGGCAAATCAGCGGAGATACACAGTACAACAGTGTTGTCGATTTCGCTGGCCAGCTGGTTGAATTTACGTACAGACGTGGCGCAAACGCCGGTATCAATGCTTGGGAAAATGTTCAGGACTTTGCGTTTACCCGCGAAGCTGCTCAGGCTGACATCAGAGAGATCTTTAGCGACCAGGCTGAAAGGCTTGGCGGCGTCGCCTTTTTGTGGGATTTTGCCAGCAACGGATACCGGATTGCTCTGAAAGTGTACTGTCTGGGTCATGATGATTTCCTATGGACATTGGAGTCAAACGGCGTTCATTTTAGGGTAACAATTGTAGATTGGATATATATTAAATGCTAAATACTTGTATATCTTATATATGCCCGTTTGAGTATATACCGAGGAGCCGCTATGAGAAGTGTCCGCTTTTATCCGGAAGCCTGGCCGTTGCATACGGCATTTGTGATCTCGCGCGGCAGCCGCACTGAAGCGCGCGTGGTGACCGTCGAAATCGAAGAAAAGGGCATTCGCGGCGTGGGAGAATGCACGCCGTATCCCCGTTATGACGAAAGCGAAACCTCGGTGATGGCGCAAATTGCCAGCGTCGTCACGGCGATTGAACAGGGCGCAAGTCGCGAACAGTTGCAACATTTGCTCCCTGCCGGCGCCGCCCGAAATGCGCTGGACTCGGCGTTATGGAATCTTGAAACACAGCTGACAGGCCAGACGCTCTGGCAACTCACCGGCACTGAACCGCTGGCGTCAATCAGCATGGCGCAAACCGTCAGTATCGGCACGCCGGAAGAGATGGCAGAAGCCGCGCTCGCACTGCAACAAAAGGGCGCGACGCTGCTGAAAATTAAACTCGATGACCGGCTGATTGCCGAGCGTCTGGTCGCTATCCGCGCCGCCGTGCCGAAGGCGTCCCTGATTGTTGATGCCAATGAAGCGTGGCAAAGCGACGGTCTGGCGGCGCGTTGTCAGCTTCTGGCCGATCTCGGGATTCTGATGCTCGAACAACCGCTGCCTGCGGGCGAAGATTCTGCGCTGGAGAATTTCATTCATCCTTTGCCAATTTGCGCTGACGAAAGTTGCCATACGATTGAAGGGCTGCCGGCGCTGAAAGGGCGTTATGAGATGGTGAATATCAAACTCGATAAAACCGGCGGGCTGACAGGTGCACTGCGGCTGGCGCAGGCGGCGCGCGAACAGGGCTTTGAAATCATGCTGGGCTGCATGTTATGCACCTCTCGCGCGGTGCGGGCAGCGCTTCCGCTGACGGCGGGCGCGAAGTTCATCGATCTCGACGGGCCGACCTGGCTGGCGCAGGACGTTGAGCCTGCGATGAAGTTTCATTGCGGCGGAATCGACATCGCCGGTTCCGAATAATTTTCCGTTTATTGAAGTCGTTTTGTGCGCGAAGGCAGATCTGTAACGATTTCCTGTAGGGGATTGTGATAACAAATGATAAAACTCCTGAATATTTCAGGGCCTTGCCCTTATGTGTTCAGGAGAATTTATGCCGCAGGGAAAATCGTTTCCTCTCTTTTCTTATTCCGCCTGTGCCGCGCTGGTGGCACTGATTTCCGGTCATGCCGTGGCGGCGCAGGTTCCCGCCGGTACGTCGCTTGCCGCCAAACAGGAAATCGTCCGTCATATCAAAGATGAGCCCGCCTCGCTGGATCCGGTAAAAGTGGTCGGCCTGCCTGAAGCGCAGGTGGTGCGGGATTTGTTTGAAGGTCTGGTGAATCAGGATGCTAACGGGAAAAGTATTCCGGGCGTCGCCGAAAGCTGGCAGAACCAGAACAATCAGGTTTTCCTGTTCACATTGCGCAAAGACGCCAGGTGGTCGAACGGCGATCCGGTGACGGCGCAGGATTTCGTTTACAGCTGGCAGCGTCTGGTGGATCCGAAAAGTCCTGCAACCGGTTCATGGTTTGCTGCGCTGGCCGGTATTGCTAACGCCGACGCGATTATTGCCGGGAAAATGCCGGTCGATAAACTGGGCGTCACCGCCATCAGCCCGACGCAACTGCGGGTCACGCTCGACCGTCCGGTGCCATTTTTTGTCAGCCTGCTGGCAAACTTCAGCCTGTTCCCGGTTCACAAAGCCACGGTGGAGACATTCGGCAATGACTGGACCAAGCCCGGTAATCTGGTGGGGAACGGCGCGTATGTGCTCAAAGATCGCGTCGTGAACGAAAAACTGGTGCTGGAGCCGAACCCGAATTACTGGGATCACGCGCATACCGTGCTGACAAAAGTGACGTTTGTGCCGATCAATAAAGAATCCAACGCGACAAAACGCTATCTGGCCAACGACATAGACATCACTGAATCCTTCCCGAAAGATCAGTACAAAAAACTGATGCACGACATTCCGGGGCAGGTCTACACGCCGTATCAGCTTGGCACCTATTACTACGCGTTTAACACCCGCCGCGCGCCGACGGACGACGCCCGTGTGCGTCTGGCGCTGTCACTGAGTATTGACCGCACCGTGATTGCGGAAAAAGTGCTGGGAACCGGCGAAAAACCGGCATGGCATTTTACGCCTGACGTCACCAACGGTTTTAAAGCAACGAAAAGTGAAATGCAGGATTATTCGCAGGAAGAGCTGAATGCGCAGGCGAAAGGCCTGCTCGCAGCGGCGGGTTATGGCCCGAACCGTCCCCTGCATCTGACCTTGTTGTACAACACCTCAGAAAGCCATCAGAAAATTGCGATCGCCGTGGCATCGATGTGGAAAAAGAATCTGGGTGCGGACGTGAAACTGGTGAATCAGGAATGGAAGACGTACATCGACAGCCGCAATACCGGCAATTTCGACGTGATCCGCGCATCATGGGTTGGCGATTACAACGAAGCCTCGACGTTCCTCTCCCTGCTGACATCCACGCACAACGGCAACATCAGCAAATTCAGCAGCGCCGAATATGACAAAGTGATTGCCGACGCCAGCCGTGAAACCAGCGATGCGCGCCGTAACGATGACTACAACAAAGCTGAGCAAATTATCGCCAGTCAGGCACCGATTGCGCCGATTTATCAGTACACCAATGGCCGCCTGATCAAACCGTGGGTGAAAGGTTATCCGATCACCAACCCGGAAGACGTCGCCTACAGTCAGGAAATGTACATTGAAAAATAGAGCACACCAGAGGCACTTCCCGGCGTTCAGTGCCTTCCCCCGGAAAAAAGGAAGGACTGAACGGGGTTGATTTTTGCGCGTCCTGAAGATCACATCACCAGCGCAACGCCATCTTTCCTCGATTCTGTCCCCGCCAGATACCCGCCTGCCGGATTCACCACAATCACCTGCGCGCCGCCAAACGAATGCCCGCCAAGCGGGTCTTCCACAATCAGCTCATGCCCCATCGCCCTCAGCGCCGCCAACGTATTGCGGTCAAACGTGGCTTCGACCGCCACCTGACGGCCGCCTTCGATCCGCCAGCGCGGTGCGTCGATCGCGGCCTGCGGGTTTTGTTTATAGAGCATGATGCGCAATGCAAGTTGCAGATGCCCCTGCGCCTGCATCGGGCCACCCATCAGGCCGAAGGACATCAGCGGCTTACCTTCCCCGTCCTGCGCAAACGCCGGAATAATGGTGTGCAGCGTGCGTTTATTCGGTGCAACGCAGTTGGCGTGTTGCGGATCGAGCGTGAAGCCGCAGCCCCGGTTTTGCATACTGATGCCGGTTCCCGGCACCACGACACCGGAACCAAAACCCATATAGTTCGACTGAATAAATGAGACCATCATGCCGCTGGAATCGGCGGCGGTGAGGTAAACGGTGCCGCCCGGACGCGGTGCGCCGTAGGTCACGTCGCTGGCTTTCGTGCGGTTGATAAGGCGAGCGCGTTCTTCCAGATAGTCGTCATTGAGGAACAGTTGCGGGTCGAAATGCATATGGTCGTTGTCGGTGACATGCTGATCCAAATCGGCCAGCGCCAGTTTCATCGCTTCGATGCACAGATGCGTGGTTTCGACGGAGTCCACCGGCTTATCGCCGATATTGAGCTTATCTATAATACCCAGCGCAATCAGCGTGGCGATGCCCTGACCGTTTGGCGGCAGTTCGTGAACCGAGCCGCCCGCGAAGGATTGTTGCAGGGTTTCTACCCAGTCGGCTTTGTGATTCGCCAGATCGTCGTGCGTCATCACGCCGCCGCATTTCTGGCTGTGGGCGATCATCTTATCGGCCAGTTCGCCACGGTAAAACGCTTCGCCTTCGGTTTTGGCAATCAGCTCCAGTGTGTCAGCCAGCTTGGGATTACGGAAAATTTCGCCGACTTTTGGCGCGCGGCCTTCGGGGGCGAAACACTCGCTGAAACCCGGCTGGTTATGCAATTTTTTCACCGCGATTTCCCACAGGCGAGCAATCAGCGGTGATACAGGGAAACCGTTGCGGGCGTAGCCGATGGCCGGTTGTGCCAGCGTGGTCAGCGGGAGGGTACCAAAACGTTTTGCCACCGCCACCCAGCCGGAGACAGCGCCGGGTACGGTAACGGCGTCCCATCCATAGGTCGGTACGGCTTCATGGCCTTTCGACGCAAAATATTCCGGCGTCCACGCCGCCGGTGAGCGGCCCGATGCGTTCAGGCCGTGGTTTTTTTTGCCATCCCAGATCATCGCAAAAGCGTCGCTGCCCACGCCGTTACCGCTGGGTTCCAGTACGGTCAGCGCAATCGCGGTGGCGATGGCGGCATCGGCGGCGTTTCCGCCAAGCATCAGCATGTTCATCCCCGCCTGCGCGGCAAGAGGTTGGGAGGCGCAGACCGCATTCGCGCCCATCATCGTCGGGCGCAGCGTAGGGTATGCGACGTTAAAATCGTAATTCTCAGACATATCTGTTCCTTAAGACGCGGTGAACGCATTACGCCCACGCGGCGCCTGGCATTTTTGAACTCATTCAGACATTTGGAACATTCGGGAATGTCTTTGTCAAATTCAAAAAGTGGGATGTGTTTGCCAGCACGGGAGCATACCGGACTCAGATGTTCCCACAGCATTAACTGATGTCCAAGTTAAGGGGGTTCAGTTCATCGCAGGGGGAGGAGCAAAACAGCCGCTGAGCGATCACCGCAGATGAGAAATAGAAATCTTCTCGATCCAGCCCTCACGGCAAGTGAAAAACCCATCGCCAGAAATAGCCGCTAAATGAAACCTTTATCCCCGATTACTCCCCCGCGAGTCGTGTTTAATACCTATCATCAGAGATGTGCAAACCCAGTCAGGCGGGATTCTGAGGGCTGAGGTCGTCCAAAATAATATCCCTGAAACAAACTACACCCTTCTTCTTTCAGACGTTTGAACTGCTCGGGGGTTTCCACGCCTTCTGCGGTGGTCTGAATATCCAGACTCCGGCTCATGCCGGTAATGGCGCGGATAATGGCCAGCGCCTCGCGGCTGTCCTGCATGTCGTTGATGAACGACCGGTCGATTTTGATTTTGTCGAACGGGAACGACCGCAGATAGCTTAAGGATGAATAACCGGTGCCGAAATCATCGAGCGCAATGCGCACGCCCAGCGCTTTCAGTTTCCGTAAGGTGTCAATATTCCCCAGCGTGTTGTCGAGCAACACCGATTCGGTAATTTCAACTTCCAGACGTGACGGATCCAGCCCGGACGCTTCCAGTGCGGACTCCACTACAGAAACCAGTCCGCTGTTTTTAAACTGAATCGGTGACAGATTCACCGCGACGGTCTGCGAACCACTCCAGGTGGTGGCTTCGCGGCAGGCTTCGTGCAACGCAAAGGATCCGAGGCTATGAATCAGGCCCGTTTCTTCAGCGATAGGGATGAAATCCACCGGCATAATCAGCCCGTTTTGCGGGTGATGCCAGCGCATCAGCGCCTCATAACCCATGACAGCATCATGTTTGGCGTCGGTAATCGGCTGGTAATAAAGACGCAGCTGATTGCATGTAATAGCGTCGCGCAAATCCATCTCGACCACGCGACGTTTACGGGCGGCGGCGTCCATTTCAATACGAAAATCTTCATATCTGTTGCGGCCATTACGTTTAGCTTCGTACAGCGCCATGTCCGCGCAACGCAGCAACTGATCCGGCGTGTTTTCGATAGCGTCCGCCAGCGCAATACCGATACTCAGGCCAACCGACAGAGAGTGACCGTCGATAATGACCGGCGGACGAACCGCTTCAATCAGGCGTTTTGAAATCTGATGCGCGGCAGAAATGTCTTTCAGCCCCGGCAGCACGACGGCGAACTCATCGCCACCAATACGCGCCAGCGTGTCGTCGTCACGCAACGTCATTCGCAGACGTTTTGAAATCGCCCGCAGCAGTTCATCGCCTACCTGATGGCCCAGCGCGTCGTTGACGTTTTTGAAATTATCCAGATCCAGACACAGCGTGGCGGTGTGGCTGTGCGTATAGCTGTCGCGCTGCAACGCTTCGTTAAGCCGCTGGCTGAAAAGAATGCGGTTGGGCAGGCTGGTCAGATTATCGTGGTGCGCCATGTGGTGGATGCGGGCATGAGCCGCCTGCTGGTCGGTAACGTCGTCAGCAATCATCATCACATAGCTGGTCTGAGGATCGTGTCCGCGGATCACCGAACTGGTGGTTTGCAGCGTCCTGTCCCCGAGTGCCGTGAGCAGTTGTTGCTCGCTTTTATGCACACCCTCAGCGCGCAGGCATTCGTCCGATTGCTTATTAATGAAGTTGCTCAGCCCTAGCCCCATGCAATCCTGAGGACGCTTGCCGAGCATTTTCTCGCGGGAAATCCCCAGCAGATGTTCGGCCTGACGGTTAACCAGCAGAATTTCCCGTGAAACGGCATTTTCGACGATGACGGAAGAGGGGATATTCGCGATGACCGTATTGAGAAATTGCGACAGGGAAGAGAGCTGTTCGCTGTTGTTTTCGGCCAGTTCTTTGGCTTTCAGCAATTCTCTTTCGGTTTCACGTCTTTCGGTCACATCACGCGTTATCTTGGCGAAACCAATGATTTCACCCGCTTCACGCAGGGCTTCAATAATGATGTGCGCCCAGAAACGCGAACCATCTTTGCGCTGTCGCCAGCCTTCGGATTCATAGCGGCCCGTTGAGCGTGCAGTCTCCAGACCGTGCTGCGGCCAGCCACTTTTTTTGTCTTCTTCGGTGTAAAAACATGAAAAATGCTTACCCACCACTTCTTCCGGCGTATAGCCTTTCGCGCGTTGCGCCCCGGCATTCCAGTTCGCAATCGTGCCGTCCGGTGTCAGCATATAGATCGCGTAGTCTTCTACGCGTTGGACCAGCAACCGATACAGTACATCAGAATCTTCGCTCATTTTATTTTGCCTGGTAGCCTGCCGCCTCTGCGCGGGGTCCGTCCAAATCAGAGTCCGGCGTGATAGTACGCCTGTCCCGGCGCATTTTTGCTGTGATGTGCTCGTGAAACGTTAGCATAAGATAATTCTTAGTTCGTCAAGTTTTGCTTCTAACATGCTTAAAATTAAGCATTTTTAGTAAAAAGATCGGACTTAAGTGAAATTGCATATTTGGGTTTTAGTGAGCAAATACGTTATCGGCATAGTGGAAATAAGCTTTAGTGGAATGGCATTAAAAGCTAAGGGAAATTTGAGGGGATCCAACGTGTTAAATAAAAAAGCCGCAAATTATTGCGGCCTGTTAAATTTTGGTTACGGACGCTGCGGTTTGGGTTCGTGTTTCACCGGTGGTTTTGGCTTCACTTTATGATGAACCGGCACAGGTTTAACCTGATGATGCGGTTTTTCGTGTTTCACGACAGGTTTGTGAACTTTATGAACCTGCTGCGGCTGACTGACCGGCGCGTTGTACGGACCTTCAGCGTAAGCACTCAGGCTGGCGGTCGCCAGCAACGCACACAGAACAACCATTCCTGACTTAATCATTGTATTCCTCGTTCCCGTTTTGACGGTGTTTTCTGATAACGCACAGACTTTGCGGGGCAAACGGATAAACAACAATTCGGATAAGGCTTAATAAAGCGGGTTTAACGGAAAATTTAAACTGTGTTTACGGAAAGCTGATGGAAGTGCAGGGCGCTTACGATATTTCCTGCAAGCGCGCTGGTTTATTTCCGGGAATTACTGCACGACTTTATAAGGGCCGTCGGTCACTGAATCACGCAAAATAAGGTCTGAAGAGAATTGATTCTGTTCGGACAAATAACCGCCATCGAGCATGGCGATTATCTGGTTAATCACCTCACTGATCATATCGCTGACCGGATCTTTCACGCTCGACAGCGCCGGAATAAGAAACGGCGCGGTCGGGATATTATCAAACCCGATCACCGAAACTTGCGCAGGCACGGCAATTCCGGCGTCGTTTAACTGTTTCATCGCGCCGATCGCCATTTCATCGTTACTGGCGAGCAGGGCGCTGAATTCCTGCCCGGATGCCAGCAATGTCGCCACCGCCGCCGCGCCGCTGGCCGGAGACCATTTTCCCTGAACGATCAGCGAGTCTTTCACCTGCAAACCGGAAGCCGTCAGCGCGTCACGGTAACCGGAAAGCCGCTCAATGGCAGTCGGGGAATCCATCGACCCGGTAATAAATGCAATATCCTGGTGCCCGCGTTCAATTAACGCCTGCGTGGCGTTAAAACTCGACCCTTTATGGTCACAATAAATACAGTGGCTCTGGTGTTTGCGTAATTTACGGTTCACGACCATCACCGGCTTTTTATATTTGTCGATGAGCAAATCCATTTCATCGACCGATAAAAAGCGCGGATAAATAATAATGCCGTCGCAGCGTAAATCGTGCAGGAACTGAATGGCGTCCTGTTCTTCACCGGCGCTGTTTTTGCCATCGACCAGAATCAGCTGACGTCCGTTAGCGTCGAGCTTTTTGGCGGCCTGGGAAATCAGCTCACTGAAATAATGTCCGTTATACAACGTGTTGGTCACCACCAGTCCGATGCACATCGACTTGCTGGTCGCCAGATTTCTCGCCAGCAAATTGGGCCGGTATCCCGCTTCCTCAATGGCTTTAAAGACCTGATCTTTGGTTTCCTGGCTTGCATAACCCTTGCCGGAAAGCACACGGGAAACCGTGGCTTTCGAGACGCCCGCTTTGGCTGCCACTTCCTGCATTGTCGACATCAGGCACCTTCTGGATGAGAAAAATTATTCGTCATTCTACACATTCCACGCGTGTTGAGACGATTTCACTGCGCAGGGAGATCGTCATCACAAAAATGAAACGGCGTGATCATTTTCTATTGAAGTGAGGGAAAGAACTGCACATTCTCGTATGAAACCGGTTACCTACTGTTTCGGAAAAAGCCCGTCAGGTTTCATAAAAATGGCTTCCCGAAAAGAAAATTATTCATAACCCTATGAATCCGAGAGAGTTATCACTCATGGCTAAGAATTTTGCAGCATTATCCAGGTCCATCGTCGATGCCATCGGCGGCGCAGGCAACGTGGCGGCGGTTACGCACTGCATGACGCGTCTGCGCTTCGTGCTCAATGACGAATCCGTGGTGGACACAGCGACGCTGAAATCCATCACCGGCGTGATGGGCGTGGTGCGCAATGAAAAACAGTGCCAGGTGATCATCGGCAATAACGTGTCGCAGGCTTACGCCGAAGTGCTGAAACTGTTACCGGAAGGCTTTGCGGCGGCCAGCGATGCGCCTGCCAAAAGCAAAATTACGCTCAAACGGATTGGCGCGGGCATTCTGGATGCACTGATCGGCACCATGTCACCGCTGATCCCGGCGATTATCGGCGGTTCTATGGTGAAACTGCTGGCGATGATTCTGGATATGACCGGCGTGTTTGAAAAGGGCGCCTCGACGCTGGTGATCCTCAACACCATCGGTGACGGTGCGTTCTTCTTCCTCCCGGTGATGGTAGCCGCGTCGGCGGCGGTGAAATTCAAAACGAATATGTCGATGGCGATTGCCATCGCCGGGATCCTGGTGCATCCGGCGTTTATCGACCTGATGGCGAAGGCCGCGCAGGGGCAGAAAGTCGAGTTCATCGGCATTTCCGTTACGGCGGTGAAATACACCTACACCGTGATCCCCGCGCTGTGCATGACGTGGCTGCTGTCTTACATCGAAAAATGGGTGGATCGCATTACGCCGGTCGTCACCAAAAACTTCCTCAAACCCATGCTGATCATGCTGATTGCCGCACCGATCGCCATCGTGCTGATCGGGCCGCTGGGCATCTGGATTGGTACCGGTATTTCCGCCGTGGTGTACACCGTTCACAGCTATCTCGGCTGGCTGTCAGTGGCGATTATGGGCGCGGCCTGGCCGCTGCTGGTAATGACCGGTATGCACCGCGTGTTCACGCCAACCATTATTCAGACCATTGCCGAAACCGGAAAAGAAGGCATGGTGATGCCGTCAGAAATCGGCGCAAACCTGTCGCTGGGGGCTCATCGCTGGCCGTGGCGTGGCGGACGAAAAACCCTGAACTGCGTCAGACCGCACTGGCGGCAGCCGCGTCGGCGATTGTGGCCGGGATTTCCGAACCTGCGCTTTACGGCGTGGCGTTGCGGCTCAAACGTCCGCTCATTGCCTGCTTAATCAGTGGTTTTATCTGCGGCGGCGTTGCCGGTTTAGGCGGGCTCGCCAGCCACTCAATGGCATCGCCGGGACTGTTTACCAGCGTCCAGTTCTTCGACCCGTCGAATCCGATGACCATCGTCTGGGTTGCGGGCGTCATGATCCTCGCAGTGGTGCTCTCGTTTGTCATCACCCTGTTACTCGGATTTGAAGATATTCCGGTGGAAACCGTCGTGCCGAAAGAGGGCAAAACGGCCGAGACCACCCCGCCTGCGCCGTTGCCAGTGGCACCCGTCGCAGCGCGTTCACATTAAAGAAGAGGTAATTCATGGCAGCATCCTTATTTCCTGATGGCTTTTTATGGGGCGGCGCGATTGCCGCAAACCAGGCCGAAGGTGCCAGTTTTGAGGGCGGAAAAGGTCTGACGACCGTAGACATGATCCCGCACGGTGCGCACCGTCTGGCGGTAAAAACCGGTCAGGAAAAACGCTTCACATTACGGGAAGACGAGTTTTATCCGAGTCATCAGGCGATTGATTTCTATCATCGTTATAAAGAAGACATCGCGCTGATGGCCGAGATGGGATTCACTGTATTCCGCACCTCAATCGCCTGGAGCCGTCTGTATCCCAACGGCGATGAGTTAACGCCAAATGCGGAAGGCATCGCGTTCTACCGCGACGTTTTTGCCGAATGCAAAAAATACGGCATCGAACCGCTGGTGACGTTGTGTCATTTCGATGTTCCGATGCATCTGGTGATTGAATACGGTTCGTGGCGTAACCGGAAAATGGTCGAGTTTTTCGCCCGTTATGCGCGCACCTGTTTTGAGGCGTTCGACGGGCTGGTGAAATACTGGCTGACGTTTAACGAAATCAATATCCTGCTGCACAGCCCGTTCTCCGGCGCGGGTTTAGTGTTCGAAGAGGGCGAAAATCAGGAGCAGGTCAAATATCAGGCCGCGCACCATGAGCTGATTGCCAGTGCACTGGCGACGAAAATTGCCCATGAAGTGAACCCGGTAAATCAGGTCGGCTGCATGCTGGCGGGGGGGAATTTCTATCCGCGCACCTGCAAACCGGAAGATGTCTGGGCGGCGCTGCAAAAAGACCGCGAAAACCTGTTCTTTATCGACGTTCAGGCGCGCGGCGCGTATCCGTCTTACACCCGCCGCGTGTTTGCAGAAAAAGGCATCGTCATCGATAAACAGCCGGGCGATGACGACATTCTCAAAAACACCGTCGATTTCGTGTCCTTCAGTTATTACGCCTCGCGCTGTGCCTCCGCTGACATGAACGACAACAACAGCAGTGCGGCAAACATCGTAAAATCACTGAAAAACCCGCACATCGACGCCAGCGAATGGGGCTGGGGCATCGACCCGCTCGGGCTGCGCATCACCATGAACATGATGTACGACCGCTACCAGAAACCGTTATTCCTGGTGGAAAACGGCCTCGGCGCAAAAGATGCATTCAACGTGCAGGGCGAAATCATTGATGATTACCGCATCAGTTACTTGCGCGAACACATCAATGCCATGGGCGAAGCCATCGCCGACGGCATTCCGGTCATCGGCTATACCTCTTGGGGCTGCATCGACCTGGTGTCTGCCTCCACCGGCGAAATGAGCAAACGCTACGGCTTTGTTTACGTTGATCGCGACGACAGCGGCAACGGCACGCTGGCAAGAACCCGCAAAAAATCGTTTTACTGGTACAAGAAAGTGATTGCGAGCAACGGAGGGGATTTGGAGTAGCGTTGAGAGGGTTGGGATGATTTATCCCACCGTACTCGCCCGGACTATTGCCTTCCGGCAGGGCATAACGGGCAATTTTGGTGCAAAAAAGCATCAGTCTGAAAGTGACATTTTCCTAACGCATTGAATTAATGATGACTCTGATGTTGGCATGCAAGCTGCATTAATTTTGACGACATGATTGAAATACGTCAGTACAGAAAGATTACGGATGAAGGCGTCCGTTAGCGTTCAGGTGTCTGAGCGCTAACAGGACGCTTTTTTTTTGAGTTTTTAGCCAATCAAAAGGGCCTGTAGGACAAAACTCAGACGTTGAACAGGAAGTTCATCACGTCGCCGTCTTTGACAATGTATTCTTTGCCTTCTGAACGCATTTTGCCGGCTTCTTTCGCGCCTTGCTCACCTTTGTAGGTGATGAAGTCTTCGAACGCGATGGTTTGGGCGCGGATGAAGCCTTTCTCGAAATCGGTGTGGATTTTACCTGCGGCTTGTGGCGCGGTAGCACCAACAGGGATGGTCCATGCACGGACTTCTTTCACGCCAGCGGTGAAGTAAGTTTGCAGGTTCAGCAACTCGTAACCGGCGCGGATCACGCGGTTCAGGCCCGGCTCTTCAATGCCTAATTCGGCCATGAATTCTTCACGGTCGGCGTCGTCCAGCTCGGCGATATCAGATTCAACCGCGGCGCAAACGGCAACCACAACAGAACCTTCGGCTTCGGCGATTTTACGCACGATATCGAGGTACGGGTTGTTTTCAAAACCGTCTTCGTTGACGTTCGCGATGTACATGGTCGGTTTCAGCGTCAGGAAGCTCAGGTAGCGGATAGCTGCTTTGTCTTCTTCGGTCAGATCCAGCGCACGCAGCATGCCCGCTTCGGAAAGCTGTGGCAGACATTTTTCCAGTGCAATGAGCTCGGCTTTTGCATCTTTGTCGCCGCCTTTGGCACGTTTTTGCACACGGTGAATGGCGCGCTCGCAGGTATCAAGGTCAGACAACGCCAGTTCGGTGTTGATGACGTCGATGTCGTCCGCCGGATCCACTTTGTTGTTAACGTGGATAATGTTGTCGTTTTCGAAACAACGGACAACGTGGCCGATCGCTTCAGTTTCACGGATGTTGGTCAGGAACTGGTTGCCCAGGCCTTCACCTTTGGACGCGCCTTTTACCAGACCGGCGATGTCCACGAATTCCATGGTGGTCGGCAGGATACGCTGCGGTTTTACGATCTCGGCCAGTTGGTCAAGACGCGGATCGGGCATTGGCACGACGCCGGTGTTAGGTTCGATGGTACAGAACGGGAAGTTTGCTGCTTCGATACCCGCTTTGGTCAGCGCATTGAACAGAGTAGATTTACCGACGTTCGGCAGGCCGACAATACCGCATTTGAATCCCATGTTTTTCTCACCTTAATATCTTAATTATCAAGCAATTAAACGTAATTGCGCGATGTAATGACCATAATTCCCCGCATTATACACGAGAACGGCATTTTTCTCGATCCGGTTGTGACGGTGATACATCGGCGATACATCATTGGCCGGATTGATTAAACCTTGCCTCGTTCCGGCCATTTTTAGATACTTGTCACAATTTTTTAACTGACTGGAAGTAAACCGGATGTCTTATGTTTAGCCCGCGTGGTGTGAAGTTGTCGGAAGTCAAAAACGAAACGCTGGCAGGATTTGTTGTGGCGGTATCCATGATCCCGGAGGCCGTCGGGTTTTCGCTGGTCGCGGGGCTCTCGCCGATTGTCGGTTTGCACACCGCTTTTATCATCGGTCTGGTGACCGCGCTGTTTGGCGGAAAACCGGGGATGGTGTCCGGTGCGGCGGGGTCTATTGTCGTGGTGCTGATGAGCCTGGCTGCGCAGCACGGGATGGGTTACGTGTTATGGGCAACGATTTTTGCCGGTCTGATTCAGATTCTGGTGGGTGTGTTCCGGCTCGGGAAGTTTATCCGGCTGGTGCCGCTGCCAGCGGTTCACGGTTTTGTGAACGGGCTGGCCATTGTCATTATGCTGGCGCAGCTCCACATGATTACCGGGCAGGGGCCGCTGATGTACGGGCTGGTGCTGCTGGCGATTCTGGTCGTCGTGCTGTTCCCGAAACTGACCAAAATCATCCCGTCGTCGCTGGCGGCGCTGATTGTGGTTTCTGCCGTTGCGATTGGCTTTAATCTGCATACGCTGCGTGTCGGTGATCTGGCCGATATCTCGGGCGCATTACCGCATTTTAGTCTGCCCGTCGTACCGTTCAGCCTTGAAATGCTGAAAGTGGTGCTGCCTTATGCGGTAGTCATTGCATTGGTCGGGCTGATTGAATCGCTGCTGACCATGACGGTGCTCGATGAAATGGGCGGTCAAAAAGGTAACGGTAACCGCGAAAGTATCGCGCAGGGTGCGGGCAATACGATTTGCGGTCTGTTCGGCTGTTTTGCCGGTTGCGCGATGATCGGGCAATCCATCATTAATTTTACGTCTGGCGGACGCGGGCGGATTTCCGGCACGGTCGGCGCGATGTTGCTGATTTTGTTTGTGGTGAGTTTGTCCGGCTATATCGGCCTGCTGCCGGTCGCGGCGCTGGCCGGGATTATGCTGGTGGTTTGCTATAATACGTTCGAGTGGAGTTCCCTGCGCCGTCTGGGGCGTATGCCGAAGGCCGATGCGCTGGTGATGCTAATTGTCACTGTCATCACGATTTTCACCGATCTGGCCGTGGCGGTGATCAGCGGGGTGATTATCTCTGCGCTGGTTTTTGCCTGGCAGCAGGCGCGTATCCGCATCCGCGAGAAGAAAAGCAAAGGCGAACTGACGGTGTATAAGCTGGAAGGGCCGCTGTTCTTTGGCTCGGCGGCGGCGTTCTCTGAACTGTTTGAACCGAAGAACGATCCGCAAAACGTGGTGCTGGATTTTGCCGGTACACGGGTCATGGATTCGAGCGGGGTCGAAGCAATTGATAAGCTGACTGCGCGGTATCTGGATGCCGGAAAAACGATTCGTCTGCGCCATCTGAGCCATGATTGCGTGAGCCTGCTCAAAAAAGCCGGGCCGTTTTGCAGCCACGAGCTTGACGACCCGCAGTATTATGTTGCGGAAGATAATCTCTGACATTCAACAGGTGCCGCTTCAAAATGGCACCTTTTTTTGACACAAAAAAGGCTGGCAGTCGGTGTCTCTGGCTGTCGTCGCGCCGGCAGACAAACGCTTACAATTAGTGGCAAAAAAGCGGCTAAATTCATATCGCCGAAAATTCTGTAATGTTATACGGTTACGCTCGGTTAATTTCGCACGCACGGGCACAACGTCAGCGTGGCGGGTTCTTTTTTCTTCTCTGCCGGAGCGGACATGAGCATAAACAAGGCATCCGGAACGGACGACGCCAGCAAACAGCTGCGCTTTCAGGCCGCCGCTTCCCACACACGCTGGCTGAGCGGGCTGATCCACGCCATTATGGTGATCAGCAGTGTGCTGTATCTGATACTGCTGATGCTGTATATGGTGTCCCCGGAATCGGTATGGCCGTGGGTGACCGGCAATATTATGGCAGCGATGTGGGTTTGTGCCGCGTCGCTGCAATGCGCCCGGCGAATGACCCGCTGGCGTGTGCAAGCGTTTACGCCCGGTATCGACAACGTCGGGCCGAAAACCCCTCCCGGATTCTCCCAACGTCTGACATCCCGACCGTGGATGCAGCCGCTATTACGTTATGTCGACGCGCACGTTTTCTTCCAGGCATTTCCTGCGTTGGCCGCATTACTGCTTATCGTTTTGCTGTGGCAGTTGCCGTTACCGGCAAATCTCGCCAGTGAGGCCGGGTATTTCGCCGGTTCTGTCTTCATTCTCTGCGCTTTCGCCGTACTGGTGCTTGAGCGACACTGGACGTTAAAAAATCCGCTGGAGTGGCCGGAAGCGGTAAAACTGGCACCGCAGCTGCGCATGATGATCGGCGTCTTTTTGCTGACGGCGCTGGCTCTGATGTTTGCGCGAGGAACCGCGGTCTGGCCTGCACACCTGCTGGTGCTCACCGGATTGTTACCGGCGCTGGTGGCGCTGGAGCTTTTCCTGAGGGCGCTGATCGCGATGTTTTCACCGCCACGTGAGAACAAAGAGCCGGAGTTTATTGCGGGCAGCCTGCTGGCGGCGCAACTCTGCTGGCCACCGCGCCCGTTACAGTTTGTGCAGAACGAACTGCATCAGCACTTTGGTATCGATCTCCGCCAGATTTGGGCGTTCCGTTTTATGCGTCGTGCGCTGTTACCGCTGGGCGCAATCCTGTTGCTGACTGGCTGGCTGCTGACAGGTATCAGTGAGGTACCGCTGACGCAGCGCGGAATCTATGAATCCTTCGGCAAACCGGTGGCTGTCAGACAACCCGGTTTACACGCGGGGCTGCCGTGGCCTTTTGGCCGCACGCTGATGATTGATAACGGCGAAGTGCATGAACTCACCACCGGTTCAGAGGAAGCGGTGACCGCCACGCCCGTCGCGGTGGCTGACACTGCCGAAGGCCCGGCACCGGACAGCGCAAACCGGTTATGGGATTCCGGTCACAGCAGCGACAAATCACAAATCATCGCCAGTGCGACGAACGACCGGCAAAGCTTTCAAATCATGAATATGGATGTGCGCTTTGTGTTCCGCATCGCCATGAACGATGATGCGGCGTTGGCGAGCCTCTATCACACCGAAAATATGCCGGTGCTGATCCGCAGTATTGCGAATCAGGTGCTGGTGCATGATTTTTCCTCGCGCACGCTCGACAGTTTGCTGGGTAGCGATCAGACCCGTCTGGCCGGCGACATCGGGCATAAAGTGCAGACGCAGCTTGATCATCTCAACAGCGGTGTGGAACTGCTGGCCACGGTGATTGAATCGATCCATCCGCCAGCGGGCGCGGCAGACGCGTATCACGGCGTGCAGTCGGCACAAATTCTGGCACAAAGCGCGATCGCCGGTGAGAAAGGTCAGGCTGCACAGCAACTGAATGCCGCGCAGCAATATGCCCGTCTGGCGCTGGATGCCGCCAGCGCACAAAACCATGAAAATCTCGATCAGGCGCAGGTTATGGCCTTGTCCTTTAGCGCAGAAAATCAGGCGTATCAGGCCGGAGGGCAGGCATTCCTGACCGAGCGTTATTTCCGTCAGCTGACGCTGGCGATGCAGCAGCATCCGAAGGTGTTGATTGTCGATCACCGCATGGGTGGCGGGACGCCGCCGGTGCTGGATCTGAGAAATTTTACCCTGCCATTTACGCCCGGAGCGGATAAAGCGGCGCATTCTGTTAAAGCGGAGACGACCCGGTGAGTGATTCCCAAAAACCTGAAGGCCACGGACACGATCATGATGCGCAGGGCGGGCATCATCACGGCGCCGGACATCATCATCACCATCATCATTCCGGCCCGGCGGCACCCAAACTTTGGCGGCGTGTCACGATTGCCACCGTGCTGGTGGCGCTGATTGCCGCGACGGCTTGTCTCGTGCAGGTGCGTTCCGGTGAAGCGATGGTGATCACACGCTTTGGCGATCCGGTACGCGTGCTGTTGCAACCGGGGCTGGCGTGGCATCTGCCGGTTCCGCTGGAAACCGCAATCCCGGTGGATTTGCGTATCCGCACTACTTCCAGCGGTTTGCAGGATGTCGGCACGCGCGACGGCCTGCGGATCATTGTTCAGGCGTACACCGTCTGGCAGGTGAAAAACGATCCCCAGCACGTGCAGCGTTTTATCCGTGCGGTACAAAATCAGCCGGACATGGCGGCGGCACAGATACGCACGTTTATCGGTTCGGCGCTGGAAACCACCACCAGCGGCTTTGCGCTGGCCGATCTGGTGAATACCGACGCCAGCAAAATCCGGCTTTCCGGTTTTGAACAGCATCTGCATGACCA
Organism: Rahnella sp. PCH160; assembly: GCF_047784855.1. Classification (NCBI taxonomy): domain Bacteria; kingdom Pseudomonadati; phylum Pseudomonadota; class Gammaproteobacteria; order Enterobacterales; family Yersiniaceae; genus Rahnella; species Rahnella sp. PCH160. The sequence continues at coordinate 3,476,763 of NZ_JBLOGT010000001.1, read as the reverse complement.
GATCGCCCGCCAGCTACTCGACAGCTACGGCATCGAGCTGGTGCAGGTCGGCGTTGAACGCCTGACGTTGCCGTCGGTGACCTTAGATGCCACCGTTGACCGGATGCGGGCGGAGCGGGAAACCATTGCCACCGAGCGGTCGGCCGAAGGGAAGCGTCAGGCGGCTGAAATCCGCTCTTCCGCCGAACGCGATGCCCGCGTGATTAAGGCGGATGCGTCAGTCAACGCGGCCAATATTGAAGCGCAGGGACAGGTGCAGAGCGCGGCGATCTACGCCAAAGCCCGTGCCGGTAATCCGCAACTTTACGATCTGCTACGTTCGCTCGATACGCTCAGCAGCGTGATCACGCCGGGTACGCAACTGGTGCTCGGCACGGATGCGGCACCGTTCCGGCAACTGGTCGAGGGCCCGCCGGCATTACCCGCCGCTTCAACTAACGGACCGCATCCATGAATCCGTTATCCCGTTTTCAGGGAAATGCGTGGTTTCAGGCGGGGCGTATGGCGTATCTGGCGCTGTTCGCCATGACGCTGATTGCCGCCGCGAGCTGGCTGTTTTCCAACGTCCGGCAGATAGAGCCGGATAAACGCGCCGTGGTAATGCGTTTTGGTGCGGTTTCGCGCACGGCGGGCGCCGGGCTGCTGCTGGCATGGCCGGAACCGCTGGAACAGGTTGAAATCCTGCCCGCCGCCGATCGGGTGATCGAGCATCACGTGACTGCCTTGCTGAGGGCAGACATTGTGCCTGCGTGGAACAATACCGGTGGCGAGAAAAGTGATGCCGTCGCCGGTGCGGGGTATTTGCTGACCGGGGATTCCGGCGTGGTTCAGCTGGATGTGCAGGTGTACTACGTGATAACCGACCCGGTGGCTTTTGTGCTGCAAGGAGAACACGTATTACCGGCGCTCGACCGGTTAACCGAGCATGCGGCGGTGGCGATTTGCGCCTCGCGGGATCTGGATACCATTCTGGTCGCCCGGCCGGAAAGTGTGGGTAACGGCAGCAATATCGCCGAACGCCGCGAACGGCTGCGCGGCGATTTGCGTCAGGGCATTAACCAGCAACTTGCGGCGCTGAGTGCGGGCGGGAGCAGCACCGGTATCGAAGTCCGCCGGGTTGACGTGCAGTCGTCCCTGCCACCGTCAGCGGTGGATGCGTTTAATGCGGTACTGACGGCCAGCCAGCAGGCGGAACAAAACATCGCCAGCGCCAGTAATGAGGCGGCGCGCGTTCATCAGGACGCCTTTCAGTCGGCAGACCGCGCTTTACAGGTATCGCAGGCCAAAGCCAGCGAGCAGATTGCCCGGGCGTCCACCGATACCGCGATCCTCCTGCAGCTGGCGGACGACCACTCGCCTGAATTGCTGTGGCGTTTGTGGCGTGAACGCATGCCGGCGATCCTCGCCCGTGCCGGCAGCGTCACTGCGGTTGATCCCCATAACAGCGCACATCTGATCCTGCCGGGGCCAGACCGCCCGGCATCTCAACCCTGAGGTATTGCTTCCGTGACTTCTTTTTCCTCTGAAGAACCGCACACGTTGCCCGCGAAAAGCGTGCTGTTAACGCGCCATGAACAGCGAAACATGGCGGTGCAGCTGTTGCTGGCGATGGCCGCGTTTGGCCTGTTGCTGTGCGGCTGGATCTGGCAGTGGCTGTTTCCGCAGCAAAGCGACGTCGGGCAAATTCTGTTTGGTGTGGCGTCACTGCTGGTGGCAGTGCCGGTGCTGCGTTCGGCGATTTACAGCTTGCGCAGCCCCAGTCTGCACGGCGTGACCGATCAGCTGATCGCCATCGCGATGCTGGGCGCGTGGGCGACCGGCGACCTGATGACCGCCGCATTGCTGCCGGGCATTATGATTTTTGGTCATATACTGGAAGAGCGCAGCGTGATCGGTTCGCAGGAAGCCATTGATGCGCTTAGCCCTCTGACCCGCAGCCGTGCCAGGCGGATCTTGCCTGACGGTGAGATTGAAGAAATCGATAACCACCATCTGCGAACCGGCGACCAGGTTGAAGTCCGCGCCGGTGACCGGTTACCCGCTGATGGCCGCGTGTTATCCGGTAGCGCCAGCTTGGATACTGCGCCGATCACCGGAGAATCGGTGCCACAGGAAGCCCGCGCGGGTGATGACGTTTTCGGCGGTGCCATCAGTCTCGACGGTTTACTTTGTATTGAAGTTACTCGTACCGGCGCGGATGCCACACTGGGTAAAGTGATTGCGCTGATGCAAAAAGCCGAACACGCCAAACCGCCGATCACCCGTCTGCTCGAACGCTATGCCGGGCAATATCTGGTGCTTATTTTGCTGATTGCCGCCGCGACCTGGTTTATTACGCGCGATGCCCATGCCATGTTGGCGGTGCTTGTGGCGGCGTGTCCATGCGCGCTGGTGCTTTCCGCGCCGGCCACGGCCATTGCCGGAATCGCCGTGGCGGCGCGTCACGGGATACTGATCCGCAGCTCCGCATTTCTGGAGGAACTGGCGGATCTGAACGCCATCGTGGTCGATAAAACCGGCACGCTGACACACGGTGAATTGCAGTTGCAGCGCACGGTGCTGGCCGCAGAGGCGTCTTCTGACGCAGTGCGCCGTCTGGCGGCCAGTCTGGGCGCGGCGAGCAGCCATCCGGTCAGCCGTGCGCTGGCAAAATTACTGCCGCGCGAACAATATTTACCGCTGGAAGATGTGTCAGAACAGCAGGGCATGGGCGTGCGTGCGCGTACCGCACAGGGCGATGCGCTGTTAGGGCGTCCGGCATTTTTCAGCCAGAACAATATCCCGGTCAATGACGAACCTGAACATGACGGGCCGCTGGTCGGGCTGGCGCTGAACGGGCGTTTTCTCGGCTGGCTGCTTCTGGCCGATTCGCTCAGGCCGGAAGCGCAAGCGGCACTAGCTGAACTGCGTCAGCTTGGGCTGCAACGACAACTTCTGCTGACCGGCGACCGCGCCAGCGTGGCAAACCGTATTGCGGGAGAACTGGGCATCGGTGATGTCGTCGCGCAGGCTTTACCGGAAGATAAACTGCATCAGGTATCCGCCGAAATTGCGCAAGGCTTCCGGCCTATGGTCGTCGGCGACGGCATCAATGATTCCCTGGCGTTAAAAGCCGGCGTTGTGGGCATTGCGATGGGGGCGGGCGGCAGCGATATTGCGCTGGCTTCTGCCGACGTGGTGCTGATCGGCAGCGACTTGCGCCGTCTCGGAACCTGTGTCCGCCTGAGCCGTGCCTGTCGTAAAACCCTGAAAATCAATGTTTGTATCGGGCTGGGCTGGACGCTGGTGGTGATGGCAGCGGCCGCGATGGGGTTACTGGGCGTGGGCGGCGTACTGATTGCCGCACTGCTGCATAACCTCAGCACCTTGCTGGTGCTGGGCAACGCCGGGCGTTTATTGCGTTTCGACGAACCGCTTTAAACCGGCCTGCGGAAAGTAAAACGGGCGCAAAAAGTTGCGCCCGTCAGAGTGAATGCGAGCCAGTCGGTTAAAGCTCGGCCTTAAAGGTGTGCAGGCGGCGCATGGTTTTTTCCAGACCGTCTTTCATCAGCAATTCCGTGCAACGCAATGACTCGTCGATTGCATCATCAATCAGTTTCTGTTCACTGGCTGGCGGCTTGCCCAGCACAAATCCCACGACTTTGCTTTTATCGCCCGGATGACCGATACCAATGCGCAGGCGGTAGAAGTTCGGGTTGTTACCAAACTTGCTCTGAATGTCTTTCAGCCCGTTGTGGCCGCCATTGCCGCCGCCCAGTTTAATTTTCGCCATGCCCGGCGGGATATCCAGTTCGTCGTGCGCGACCAGAATTTCCTCCGGCTCAATGCGGTAGAACTGCGCCATCGCCAGAACGGCTTTGCCGCTGAGGTTCATAAACGTGGTCGGCACCAGCAAACGGACGTCCTGGCCTGCCAGGGATAAACGCGCGGTGTAACCAAAAAACTTACTTTCTTCTTTTAACTGCTGGTTGTGCTGGCGTGCCAGAAGGTCAACATACCAGGCACCCGCGTTATGACGGGTTTGGGCATATTCGGCTCCGGGATTGGCCAGCCCGACGATCAATTTAATGCTGCTCACGGTTTTCGCTTCTTAATCGGGTGAGGTTTAGCGGGCTAGTTTACCTGTCACTTTTCGCTGTGCCAAATATCAGGCCACGTAATTCCGTTTAAATGGGGGGATTTCTGAATAGTTACGGGTATTAATTATTAACCCTCCGAATGTATCTGGCTGGAAAACGTAAAGAATTGTCATCTGATGTTCTCTGTCTGTGATCGTGACCGCAAAGTGAACCGGATGGGACGTCTATAGTTAAGGCATGAATTAACAAGACAGCAATGATGCTAAGACTATCGACAACCGGAGGTGACAGATGAAACGTAAAACCGCAATGAGACTGGGCAATGCCCTGATGGGACTCGGTTTACTCACAATGGTCGGTGGCGTTGGTTATTCTATTTTAAATCAACTGCCTGAGTTAGGGCTGCCGCAATTTCTGGCACATGGCGCAATCGGCAGTATTTTTATCGGCGCTATTTTGTGGCTGGCGGGTGCCAGAGTCGGTGGACGTGAACGCGTTGCAGATCGCTACTGGTGGGTGCGTCACTATGACTCACGTTGCGCAAACAGTAAGACACATCGCCATTCCTGATTAGCGGCCTGAAAAGAAAAAACCGTTGTCGCTCACGCTTCAACGGTTTTTTGCATTTCTGAATCAGTCAGTGTTTACATTAAACAAAACGCCCCTGAAAAGGGGCGTCGTAATTAATGCTCGAACATCGCAGAAATGGATTCTTCATTGCTGATGCGGCGGATAGCCTCAGCCAGCATGCCTGACAGGGTCAGGGTGCGTACTTTTTTCAGTGCGCGGATTTCTGCGGACAGCGGAATGGTGTCGCATACAATCACTTCGTCGATGACGGAGTTTCTGATGTTTTCCACTGCATTGCCGGAGAAAATTGGGTGAGTTGCGTAAGCGAAAACGCGTTTAGCACCGCGTTCTTTCAGTGCTTCAGCGGCTTTACACAAGGTGCCACCGGTATCGATCATGTCATCAACCAGCACGCAGTCACGGCCAGCGACGTCACCGATGATGTGCATCACCTGAGAAACGTTGGCACGCGGACGGCGTTTATCGATGATAGCCATGTCGGTATCGTTCAGCAGTTTCGCCACGGCGCGGGCGCGAACAACACCCCCGATATCCGGAGAAACAACGATTGGATTTTCCAGATTTTGTTGCAGCATATCTTCGAGCAGGATAGGGCTGCCGAAAACGTTGTCTACTGGTACATCAAAGAAGCCCTGAATCTGCTCTGCGTGCAGGTCAACGGTCAGAACGCGGTCAACACCGACGCTGGACAGGAAGTCAGCAACAACTTTAGCGGTGATTGGCACTCGGGCAGAGCGCACCCGGCGATCCTGACGTGCATAGCCGAAGTAAGGAATAACGGCTGTGATACGACCAGCAGAGGCGCGGCGTAAGGCATCAACCATGACGACCAGTTCCATCAGGTTGTCATTCGTAGGTGCACAAGTGGACTGGATAATGAAAATATCTCCGCCACGTACATTTTCGTTAATTTGCACACTTACTTCACCGTCGCTGAAACGACTGACGGCGGCGTCACCAAGGCTGGTGTATAAACGGTTGGCAATACGTTGTGCTAGTTCCGGGGTGGCGTTACCAGCAAAAAGCTTCATATCAGGCACGAGAAGAACCTCAGGCTTGCGTCCAGGGAAGACATTGGCTTTTGGCACCACCGGGCGGTGAGCGGTACCAAAGCATTATGCTCACGATACTTCTAAATCTTACTACTTAAACTAAAACCGGTTGAATAAGTCGCTGGCAAAGAACAGACACAAAACCACTGTGACTCTCTACGCTTTGCCCGCAGTTCTCAACCTGGCTTCGCGAAAACGGTGCAACGGTGAAACGTTTACACCGCGTGCAACAAAACCCCGACTCCATGCTGGGATTTGTTCTAAAACCTGACGGGCCTCGGTTTCGGTGTCGAATTCGGCAAACACACAAGCACCTGTTCCGGTCAGTCGCGACGGCGCGTATTCTAACAGCCAAGAAAGTAGCTGTTCAACCTCGTAAAAACGTTTTCTCGCAATCGGTTCGCAATCATTTGCGTAAGGCGTGTTCAAAAGCACATTTACAGGGCGTTTTGGTGTATTTCTGGTCAGTTCAGGATCGCTGAAGATCACCGGAGTCGGAATGTGAACGCCGGGGTGAACCACCAGGAACCATTTTTCCGCCGGTGTGACCGGTTGCAGGATTTCACCAATGCCTTCGGCAAATGCGGCAAAACCCATCACAAAGACCGGCACGTCTGCGCCCAGCGTAATGCCGAGTCCGGCAAGTTCGGTGTCCGTCAGCCCGCAATCCCACAATGTGTTCAGGGCAACCAGCACGGTCGCGGCGTTAGAGGAACCGCCACCCAGACCACCGCCCATCGGGATCTGCTTTTGCAGCGAAATCTCAGCGCCAAGCGCGCATCCCGTGTGTTTTTGCAAAAGACGTGCGGCGCGCACCACCAGATTCTCGTCGTCTGAAACGCCTTCAACCGGCGTTGTCAGGGCGATAACGCCGTCGGTGCGCACGTTAAAAGTCAGCGCGTCGCCGTAATCGAGAAACTGAAACAGGGTCTGCAAATCGTGGTAGCCGTTGAGCCGTTGCCCGGTGATATAAAGAAACAAATTGAGTTTAGCCGGAGACGGCCACAATTGCTGCGTCATCTCAGTTTAATGTCCAGTTATCCATTTTCAGCTTGATGCGCTGTTCTCCCTGGGTCATTTCCAGACGTTGCGGCAGGGAAGGTTTGGCATCGTCGTCATAGCTCTGATACACCACGGTGCCGCTCTGGCCGTTCTGGGTGAATTTGACCTGCGACAGGCGATACTGGCTGTCGAGGGTAAAATCGGTGCCATCACCCGGCAGGCCGAGCATCCACAAACGCAGGTTGGACAGCGGAATCGACATGCCGGTGAGTTTTTGGATCATGTCGTCAGGATTGTTGCTGGTGTAATGCTTGCCTTCGTTGTTGGTCAGTTGCGCGATGCCGCTTTGGACTTTCAGCTCCATTTCGGTGCTGCCGAGCGGATTGGTCAGCAGCAGGCGGTAGCTGTCCGGGGAATATTGTTGCCAGAAGAAGCGGGCGTAGACTTTTTGTCTGTCTGAGATATAAGCGAAAGAGCCACGGGTCTGATAATGCTCGAGTTGTTTGACCTGAGCTTCGTGTTCACGCCATTGCGGGGACGTCGGGCTGGTCGCCGGGCCTTTCGGCGCATTAATCGAACATGCAGCAAGCACTAAACTTGCCAGAGGGAGAAGGCGAACAAAATGTGTTTTACGCATTGGCATAACAGGTAAATCCTTTGTGCTTTGGCGGCAGTGGCTTTTATAAACAGAAAAGGGGCCAGACAAATACGGCGTGCGCTAGTTTAGCACAGCCAGCACATCGGGTGATCGGCACCCGGTACAGATGATCGACGATCGGAGAGTTTTGGGACAATACTGATTTGTAAATGGATTTAACGTTAGATGCTGTACGGCTTTTATTGATCCCGCGCATCTTGTAGAATGCGCAGCAGACGTAAACCCATACTATTATAAAGTATAAGTCGATAATCGCTTCCCATATGACCCTGCTTGCATTAGGTATCAACCATAAAACTGCCCCAGTGTCTCTGCGTGAACGGGTAACTTTTTCCCCCGAGACTCTGAATGAGGCGCTCTCCAGTCTGCTCCAGCAACCGCTGGTGCAGGGCGGAGTCGTGTTGTCTACCTGTAACCGGACGGAGCTCTATCTGAGCGTCGAACAACAGGAAAACCTGCAAGAGCAACTGGTGAAATGGTTATGTGATTATCATCATCTCAGTGAAGATGAAGTGCGTAAAAGCTTGTACTGGCACCATGATAACGAAGCCGTCAGCCATCTGATGCGCGTAGCGAGCGGGCTCGATTCGCTGGTGTTGGGCGAACCGCAAATCCTCGGACAGGTCAAAAAAGCCTTTGCCGAATCGCAAAATGGCCGGGCAGTATCCGGCGAACTGGAACGCCTGTTCCAGAAATCCTTCTCCGTCGCCAAGCGTGTCCGCACTGAAACCGATATCGGCGCCAGTGCCGTTTCTGTGGCTTTCGCTGCCTGTACGCTGGCGCGCCAGATTTTCGAATCCCTTTCCGATGTGAATGTGCTGCTGGTGGGTGCGGGTGAAACCATCGAGCTGGTAGCGCGTCATCTGCGTCAGCACAATGTCCGCCACATGATGATTGCGAACCGTACCCGCGAACGTGCGCAGGCGCTGGCAACCGAAGTGAACGCAGAAGTGATCAGCTTGCAGGATATTGACTCCCGTCTGGCTGAAGCCGACATTATTATCAGTTCTACCGCCAGCCCGCTGCCGATTATCGGTAAAGGGATGGTCGAACGTGCGCTGAAAGCGCGCCGTAATCAGCCGATGCTGATGGTCGATATCGCCGTGCCGCGTGATATCGAACCGGAAGTCGGTAAGCTTGCCAACGCGTATTTGTACAGCGTTGATGACCTGCACAGCATTATTCAAAACAATCTTGCCCAGCGTAAAGCCGCCGCGATTCAGGCGGAAACGATCGTTGAGCAGGAAAGCTCAAACTTCATGGCCTGGCTGCGTTCGCAGGGAGCCGTTGAAATTATTCGTGATTATCGCTCGCGTGCTGATATTATTCGCGCCGACGCACAAGCAAAAGCCTTAGCCGCTATCGCGCAGGGCGCTGACGTCGAAGCGGTGATCCAGGAATTAGCCCACAAATTGACCAACCGCCTTATTCACGCGCCAACCCGTTCTCTGCAACAGGCAGCCAGCGACGGTGATGTGGAGCGTTTGCAAATTTTACGCGACAGCCTCGGGCTGGATCAGCAATAGTTCTCCTTTTCTCACAGGGTTAAACACCACGCATGAAGCCTTCTATTGTTGCCAAACTGGAAGCGTTACAAGAGCGCCACGAAGAAGTGCAGGCGATGCTCGGCGATGCCAGCGTCATTGCCGATCAGGATAAATTCCGCAGTCTTTCCCGCGAATACTCTCAGTTAACGTCCGTTTCCGAATGTTTTCTGGCCTGGCGTCAGGCGCAGGAAGATTTAGAGACTGCCGAGATGATGCTCGACGATCCAGAGATGCGCGAAATGGCGCAGGACGAAATCAAAGACTGCAAAGCCACCATCGAAGATCTCGAACAAAAATTACAACTTCTGTTACTGCCGAAAGACCCGGACGACGAGCGCGGCTGTTTCCTCGAAATCCGTGCAGGAACCGGCGGTGATGAAGCGGCGATTTTTGCCGGTGATTTATTCCGCATGTACAGCCGCTACGCAGAATCGCGTCGCTGGCGTGTGGAAATTGTGAGCGCCAGCGAAGGCGAGCACGGCGGATATAAAGAAGTCATCGCCAAAGTCAGCGGTGAGGGCGCATACGGACAGTTCAAGTTTGAATCCGGCGGTCATCGCGTTCAGCGCGTGCCGGAAACCGAATCTCAGGGACGTATTCATACGTCGGCCTGTACCGTGGCCGTGATGCCGGAAATTCCCGAAGCCGAACTGCCGGAAATCAACGCCGGTGATCTGCGCATTGATACCTTCCGTTCCTCCGGTGCGGGCGGTCAGCACGTTAACACCACCGATTCTGCGATCCGTATTACCCATATTCCGACCGGTATCGTGGTGGAGTGTCAGGACGAGCGTTCTCAGCACAAAAACAAAGCCAAGGCGATGTCCGTGCTCGGCGCGCGTATCCGTGCGGCAGAAGTGGCGAAACGTCACGCGGAAGAAGCCTCGACGCGCCGTAACCTGCTGGGCACCGGTGACCGTTCAGACCGTAACCGGACTTACAATTTCCCGCAGGGTCGCGTGACCGATCACCGCATCAACCTGACCATTTACCGTCTCGATGAAGTGATGGAAGGCAAACTCGATTCGCTGATCCAGCCGATTGTGCAGGAATATCAGGCCGATCAGCTTGCCGCACTGTCTGAGCAGGACTGATGGATTTTCAGTGCTGGCTGCGCGACGCCACCCGCCGTCTGGCTGCGGGTGAAAGCCCGAAGCGAGACGCTGAAATCCTGCTCGGCTTTGTGACTGGCCGGGCAAGAACCTACATGATGGCGTTTGGCGAAACACCGCTGACAGCCACTGAGCTTCAACAACTGGACACCCTTCTGGCGCGACGCGAGCAGGGTGAACCGGTTGCCTATCTGACCGGCGAACGCGAGTTCTGGTCATTGCCGCTGTCCGTTTCTCCTGCCACGTTAATTCCCCGCCCTGATACGGAATGTCTGGTTGAACAGGCCCTTGCCCGTTTGCCGTCTGAGCCGGTGAACGTGCTGGATTTGGGCACAGGAACAGGCGCGATTGCGTTAGCGCTGGCCAGTGAACGGCCAGACTGCCAGCTCACCGGTGTTGATTTGCAGCCCGACGCGGTAGCGCTGGCGCAATACAACGCGCAAAAGCTGAAAATCAGCAATGTGCGGTTTTTACAGGGCAGCTGGTTTTCGCCGGTCGCGGGTGAAACGTTCGCACTCATTGCCAGCAATCCGCCGTACATTGACGCCGCCGATCCGCATCTTGCGCAAGGTGACGTTCGTTTCGAACCGGCCAGTGCGCTGGTGGCAGAAAATGCCGGTCTTGCTGATCTGGCTCATATTATTCAAACCGCACCCGCGTATCTTCAAAAAGGCGGCTGGCTGTTGCTCGAACATGGCTGGCAGCAGGCGACAGACGTGCAAACACTTTTGCGCGATGCCGGTTATCAGCAGGTTTCGACTGTGAAAGATTATAGCGGCAATGACCGCGTCAGCCTCGGACAGTGGAATTCGTAGTCAAAACCTCTTGATTTTAAAACGATAAATGAAGGAAACAGGCAATGGCGTATGTCTGGATAAAGCAACTCCATCTGCTCACGATCACCCTGAGTATTTCGCTGTTTGTTTTACGATTTTTTTGGAAATGGGCGGGTTCTGCTATGATGCAGAAGCGCTGGGTGAAGATAGTCCCGCACATTGTGGACACCTTGCTGCTTTTAAGCGGCATTTCGCTTATCTTCATCACACACTTTTATCCGTTCAGCCCACAGGGAACCTGGCTGACCGAAAAGATTTTTGGCGTTATTATCTATATCGCGCTGGGCTTTGTGGCCCTGAGCAAGCGACCGATTAGCCAGAAGACCCGCTGGCTGGCCTTTATTCTGGCGCTCGCTTGCCTGTATCTGGTTCTCAAACTGGCGCTGACGAAAATACCGCTGCTAATGGGACAACTATGAGTACCCTTGCTGATTTTGAATTTAACACCGCCCGGCTCAGTACCGGGGTGATCAAAGTAACGGAATCTGTGCGTTTTGATTTCAATGCGGACGATGTTCGCCGCCAGCTTAAAACGCTGGTCGAGGAAGCTCGCCGCGTCGTTCCTGAGGACCTTGATCAGGATCAGCAGCTTGAAGTGTTGATTGAACTGTTTTACCGCACGTGGGGATTTGGTGGTGCGGGCGGCGTTTATCGCCTGTCTGATGCTATCTGGATCGACAAAGTGCTGGCTTCGCGTCAGGGGACGCCGGTTTCTCTGGGCGTGATCTTCCTGCACATCGCGCATGAGCTGGATTTGCCGCTGATGCCGGTCATCTTCCCGACTCAGCTCATTCTTCGCGCCGACTGGATGGACGAAGAAATGTGGCTGCTCAACCCGATCAACGGCGACACGCTTAATGAGCACATGCTCAACGTGTGGCTGAAGGGGAATCTGGGCGTCACGGCGATAATCGAAGATGATGACCTGGAAGAAGCGGATAACACGATGATCGTGCGCAAAATGCTCGACACGCTGAAAGCCGCGCTGATGGAAGAAAAACAGTTTGAACTGGCGCTGCGGGCCAGTGAAACGGTTTTACAGTTTGATCCGGATGACCCGTATGAAATCCGCGACCGGGGTCTGATTTATGCTCAGCTGGAGTGTGACCACGTGGCGATTTCCGATCTCAGCTATTTTGTAGAGCAGTGCCCGGAAGACCCGATTTCAGAAGTGATTAAAATGCAAATCCATTCGATTGAGCACAAGCACGTCACGTTGCACTAATTTAAAGTTACCTTACGTTATCATCTGATCAATGCTGATGAAAAAACGCGTTGACGCATTTTCAGGTGAAGGATTTATCATTAAAAAGGCCAAAGCATGAAACATAAAGTGGTTAGCATTCAGGATATTAAAGTCGCCAACGATCTGCCGTTTGTGTTGTTCGGTGGGATGAACGTACTCGAATCACGCGATATGGCGATGCGTGTATGTGAACATTACGTCACCGTGACACAGAAACTCGGCATTCCTTACGTTTTCAAAGCGTCTTTTGATAAAGCCAACCGCTCGTCGATTCATTCCTACCGTGGTCCGGGTCTGGATGAAGGGATGAAAATCTTTCAGGAACTGAAGAAAACCTTTGGTGTGAAAATCATCACCGACGTTCACGAATCCTGGCAGGCACAGCCGGTTGCAGACGTGGTTGATGTGATTCAGCTGCCCGCATTCCTGGCGCGTCAGACTGACCTGGTTGAAGCCATGGCAAAAACCGGTGCCGTGATTAACGTGAAAAAACCTCAGTTTGTCAGCCCTGGCCAGATGGGTAACATCTTGGACAAATTCAAAGAAGGCGGCAACGATCAGGTTATTCTGTGTGATCGTGGCAGCAACTTCGGGTATGACAACCTGGTTGTCGACATGCTGGGCATGAACGTGATGATCAACGCCACGGGCGGACATCCGGTGATCTTCGACGTGACTCACGCACTGCAAACCCGCGACCCGTTCGGCGCAGCGTCTGGCGGCCGTCGTGCGCAGGTTGCAGAACTGGCGCGCGCAGGCATGGCGGTCGGCATCGCGGGCCTGTTCATCGAAGCACACGAAGATCCGGCGAATGCGAAATGCGACGGCCCGTCTGCTCTGCCGCTGGCGAAACTGGAGCCTTTCCTGCTTCAGATGAAAGCCATCGACGACCTGGTGAAAAGCTTCCCGGCGCTCGATACCAGCAAGTAATTTGCGGTGTGACTGTCAGTAAAAAGGCGACCTTCGGGTCGCCTTTGTTGTTTTGGGATAAACGTTTTGAAAAGCTTACAGGGCGTCCTGTAAATTCCCGTGGAAACTCAGACGGCCTTCGACCGGCTGCATTCTGGCGCGTGCGAGGGTTTTCAGCGGCTGGAAAGGGATTTCTGCAATACGCAGTTCTGTCTCTGCGGGCAGTGCATCGATAAAGTGGCGCAAGGCGTTAACGCCGCCGGCATCCAGAACAGCGACGCGATCCCACAGCAGGATAATCACTTTTTTGCCGTCGGCACGTACCTGAAGTTCGCTGAAGATGCGCTCGGCGGCGGCGAAGAATAACGGCCCGTTAACGCGCAGAACCAGCGTGGTGTCCGGCGTGTCGACGGCGACTTCGGTCAGGCGCGTCAGCCGTGCAATGCGGCGCATAAACAGCAGCGAGGCCATCACGATCCCGGCTGTGATCGCGATCACCATATCGAACAACACCGTCAGGCTCATGCAGGTCAGCATCACCAGAATGTCGTCTTTCGGCGCGCGGCGCAGTAAATCCACCACTTTATGCGCTTCACTCATGTTCCACGCCACCATCAGCAGCAGTGCCGCCATTGCTGCCAGCGGAAGCCAGGAAAGCAGCGGAGCAAGAACGAGCAGGGCAAGAATGACCAGCAGCGAGTGAATGATGGCGGAAACCGGCGATGTTGCACCGGCACGCACGTTCGCCGCCGATCGTGCTATGGCCGCCGTGGCCGTAATCCCGCCAAAGAACGGGCTGACTATGTTGCCAATACCCTGACCGATCAGTTCATTGTCCGAATGGTGTTTTTTGCCGGTCATTCCGTCTAGCACCACGGCGCACAGCAGGGATTCAATCGCGCCCAGCATCGCCATCGAAAATGCGGCGGGCAGTAATGCCTGAACCAGCGACCAGCTCAGGCCGCTGCCGTCAGGCTGTGTCCAGGGCAGTGCAAACTGCGGCAGAATGGGCGGAATGCCGTTGCCCTGCGAGCCGTCCGGCAGCAGGAAATGAAAACGTGAGCCGATGGTGGCGACCGGATGCCCGGTCTGCATGAAAATCGCCATGACGGCGCAACCGGCCAGTAACGCAGGCAAGTGTCCGGGGAGGCGCAGCCCGAGTTTTGGCCACAGAATCAGCACGCCGAGCGTCACAATACCAATCGCGGCATCGCCGATATCCAGCGTCGGCAGCGCCATCACCAGCGCGGCGACTTTACTGAGGTAATGCTCCGGCACGCTGGCCATCGTCAGGCCAAAGAAATCCTTGAACTGCATCGTCCCGATGGTAATCGCAATCCCCGACGTAAAGCCGAGCGTCACCGGCAGCGGAATGTATTCGATCAACCGGCCAAAACGCGCCAGCCCCATCAGCAGCAGGATAAAGCCGGACATCAGCGTTGCCAGCAACAGCCCCGACAAACCGAACTGCTGCGAAACCGGATAAAGAATGACGACGAATGCCGCCGTGGGGCCGGAGACGCTAAAACGCGAGCCGCCGAAAATGGCGATGATAATGCCCGCGATTGCCGAGGTATACAGCCCGTACTGGGGCGGAACCCCGCTGGCAATCGCCAGTGCCATTGCCAGCGGAATGGCAATGATCCCGACCGTGACGCCCGCAATAGCATCTTTGAGTAAGCGCGGAAGGGTATATTTTTCACGAAAACAGGCGTCTGTCAGGGCGCTGAAAAGCCTGACATGGCGTCTTCCTGAGGTATTCATAAGGCGTAAACCACCTGGCGAAAAGAATGAAAGAGAACCCGGTATTTTAATACCGGAAAAACCCTAGAATACGCCGTTTTGGATGTTGTCGTGTAGACATAAATCAAGGCTTGTTAACAGAAAGGCGCGTAAGCTGCATAACAACATGATTACTGGCAATGTGACGTGCCGCCAGATATTAAACAGCAAGCCACGACGCACGTATTCATCATCTATATTTAAGTTAATACCCGTTAATCGGATAGGGAAAGCGTGAGAGGGCACCGTTAACCATGCCGGATATATTGTCTCTGGGAAGTTTGTATGCGGATCTATGCGTTACCTACGCCACGCTCTCAATCAGTTTTTTTGTACTGAGCCGCAGCGAACCTTTTACGTTTAAAGGATCCCACTGGAAACGGCTGGCTTTTGGTCTGGTCGCGGGGATCACCGCACTGTATCTGCGTGGCAATCAACTGGTCCTGACTGATGACTTATCGTTCAGTTTTGAAATGTTGCCGATGATTTTAGTGACGTTTTTCGGTGGCTGGCTCAGCGGATTGTGCAGTTATGGGGTGGCGTTTTTCTTCAGCGGCATGTTTACGCTCAATAATCTGTTCATCGGCATTATTCTTGGCACGCTGTTTTTATTTCGTGTCTGGAGAAGGCGTAAACATCGCGAACTGTATATTACCATTGTACTGGTCGGTATTTTTCGGCTGGCGCTGGTTTCCAGTATTCATGGTATTCATGTGCCCTGGACTGAGCTGATATTTTATCAGGCTATTGCTGCCTGCTGCATGATCCTCTGTTATCACGCCTTAAATTATAAAGAAATCTACATGCATAAAGTCTTCATCACCCGGGTGAAGGCTGCAACCGACGAACTGACGCAAATTAATAACCGCGCCAGCCTGGATTACTGGCTGGCACAGCGGCAAATCCAGCGCGAAGCCTGCGGTTTAATATTGCTGGATATCGATAACTTCAAGCGGGTGAATGACACGCTCGGCCATCTGGCGGGCGATCGTGTATTAATTGAGGTAGGACGTTTATTACGGCATCTGACGCGCAACGAAGATTTTGCCGGACGATACGGCGGCGAAGAATTTCTGGTGATGACCTCTGCGTTTGACCCCGCGACTTTGCTCACCATCGCGGAACGTATCCGCAAAGAAGTGGAAGATTGTGTGATCTATCTTGAAGACGGTCTCGAACTGAGAGTGACAGTGTCACTGGGCGTTTCATTGTATTTACCGGGTATGATCATTCGTAAGTCGCTGAAACTGGCCGATCTTTCGTTGTACGAGGCGAAACGAAAAGGCAAAAACTGTGTGGTGGGCAGTTCTATTCTGACACTGGCGGAGTTGGGAAATAAGCACCACACGCACAAAATGTAAAAGGAGCCTTTCGGCTCCTTGTCTGCCTATCCACAGTTACTTCAGCGTACCTTCTTCAATTTTCGGCGGATACGTCAAATCCGCGTCTTTTCGCATCTTCGCGACGTCTTTCGCCGTCACCGTTGCCCCCGCCGGATTACCAAACTGCGTGCTGACATAATTGCTCAGCGTCGCAATCTGCTCATCATTCAGCTGGTTAGCGAACGAAGGCATCATGATTTCGCCTTCATTCATATGGCGCTGAACGCCATTGAGGATCACCGAAACCTGATTCCGGCTGTCGTAGGAACCGGTGCTGGTATGGCTGAACAGGGACGGATATGCGTGGAATCCTTCGCCGCTGCCCGCGCCGCCTTTACCGTGGCAAGCTGTGCAACTGGCATTAAACAGTGCGGCGGCAGATTCATTCACCGTTTGCCCTCCGGCGCGCAGAGGATAAACATCCTGATTCTGCTGGCCCCAGGCATCGCGCGGTTTGGTCTGTTTGTCGTCACCGATAGCCGGAACGGAACGGAGATAGGTTGCAATCGCGTTCAGGTCGCTGTCAGACAGGTGTTGCAGGCTATGCTCGATCGCTTCGCCCATCGCACCGGACGCCGATGCCTTACCCGCCACAAAACCGGTTTTCAGGTAGGTCACCAGTTCCTGTTGCGACCAGGTGCCAATCCCGGCGTTTTTGTCCGGTGTGATGTTAAACGCCACCCAGGCCCCTAAATCACCGCCGGAAAACGCTTTGTCGGTGTCCATGCCCATGGTCAGCGTGCGCGGCGTGTGACAGGTGCCGCAATGCTCAAGCGCTTCCACCAGATATGCGCCACGGTTCCAGTCCGCAGATTTGGACGGATCGTTTTTCAGCTCGCCTTTATCGAAGTTAAATAACTTCCACACGCGCATGCCCCAGCGCTGGTTGAACGGGAAAGACAAATCAGTTTGCGGCCCGGCGGAATGCACCGCAGGTAGCGACATCAGATAAGCTTTCACCGCCAGCACGTCGTCGCGTTTCATCTTGGTGAACGAGTCATACGGCATCGCCGGATACAGCTGTTGCCCGTCTTTGCCGACACCTTCACGCACCGCGCGCACGAACTCATCATCTGTCCAGCTGCCGATACCAAATTCTTTATCGGAAGAAATATTGGTGCCGTAAATCACCCCGAAAGGTGAGGCCAGCGGATAACCGCCGCCAAATTTCGCGGTTTTGTCGGCACCCGGTGCCGTATGGCAGGCGGTGCAGTCTCCGGCGGTCGCCAGATATTCGCCGCGTTTGACAAGTTGTGCATTGCCTGACGCGTTATCTGCCCAGGCGCTGGTCGCCGCCATTAACGGCAGCATCGCCAGCATGAATTTCATGTTCATTGCTCAGTCCTCAGAAAATCAATCAGGCCAGACTTTTCAGCACCGCGTCCGCCATGCGTAATGCCAGTGCTGTACCGGACAGCGTGGAATTCACCGTGGAGGCCGACGGCATAATGCCGGTGCCGGCAATAAACAGGTTCGGGTGGTCATGTGTACGGCAGTTGCCATCCACCACGGAATCTTTCGGATCGCTGCCCATAATCATGGTGCCGGTGATGTGCTGGTTGTTGTCGTAAACGCCACGCTTGCTGTAGACCACTTCGGTGCCGCCCATCTCTTTGACGATCTTCTGGAAATCGAGCATTGACTGGTCATAGCCGCGATGCACGTATTCCGGGAACTTGTAATGGACTTCCAGACGCGGAATGCCCCATTCGTCTTTCTCTGTTTTGCTGAGGACCACGCGGTTTTCCGGCTCCGGCAACATTTCCAGCAGGCATTTCAGCTGGATAAAACGCTCGGACTGGAACGCCAGTTTGTCGTTCAGCGCTTTGCCGTAATACCCCTGGCGCACCAGCCGTTCCGTGAGATAGCGCACCGGCGAGGTGTTGGCGACGTCGATACGCAACGCGGAACGGTCACTGCGGAATTCGCCGTCGCGCAGGTTGTTGATACTGCCCGGCCGCATCGGGCCACGGCCGAAATACACCGGTTCGTCGGCATAGAATTCCACCGAGGTGCCGGGATGGTCCATCAGGTTACGGCCAACCATGCCGGAACTGTTGGCGATGCCGTCCGGATATTTATCGCTGGTGGACAGCAGCAGCAGTTTCGGGCTTTCGATGCCGTTTGCGGTCAGAACAAAACGCTTACCGGTGACTTTGTGTGTGACTTTGTCGGCATCCAGATAGTGCACCGCGACAATTTCGCCGCTGTCGCTGGCTTCGATTTTGTACACCACGGCATTGGCGATCACGCGCACACCGGCTTCGATGGCTTTTCGTGCGGAAATCCCGCCGTGGTATTGCGCATCAATCGGGCAAACCGGCATACAGTTATTGTTGCCACAGCAGGCAGGGCGGCCATCGTATGGAATACTGTTGCGCGCCTGTGGGCCGATGCCCAGTACGTAGCCCAGTTTCGCAATCCGTTTGCTCATGCGGTCAAAACCGTAAGGCAGCGGAATGCCCGGCAGCGGATAAGGCTGCGAACGCGGGGAATCCAGCGCATCGTCACCGGAAACGCCCATCTGAATTTCGGCTTCGGTGTAATACGGTTCCAGCTCTTCATAACTGATGGGCCAGTCGCGTCCGATGCCGTACAGCGTTTTGATTTTCATGTCGTTGGGCAGCAAACGAAACGCCTGACCCGCCCAGTGCCACGTTGTGCCGCCGACGCCGCGCAGGTATTGCGCCGCATACACATCCGGGCCTTTCTGAATCAGATAGTTGTTATCTTTTGGCTGGAATTTTGGTTGCGGTGCCCAGGGTTTTGGCGGATACGGCTCGGTAAAATCGCCTTTCAGCGGCGACTGGCGAAAAAGTTCGACCGCTTCGTCTCGTTTGATTACCGGCCCGGAATCCAGCATCAGCACGGAAACGCCGGCTTTAACCATTTTCAGCGCGGCGAGCGAACCGGCGATACCGGCACCAATGACGACGACGTCAGCATTCAGCGCATCAGCCATGAGTGACCTCCGGGGCATTTTGTTGCGTGGTGGCAGGTTTGTTAACCCAGAAATTCGGCTCGCCCGGCGCGTAGCTTGGCGGCAGCAGGTTATTTTTCAGCAGCTGATAGCTGACAATATTTTCGAATCCGATGCATTTCTGGCTGCCGGGCTGGCCGACCACGCCGAGATACCAGCCGCTGACCAGTTGCTGATAAAGCTGCGCCAGTTCCGCCGGTTGTTGCGCCAGCAACTGATGCAGGTCATCGCCGACCACGCCATCATGCGCGGTGAGCAGCGCGGACAGGGCATCTAGCCGGATATCGAGTTGCTTATCATGCAGCCAGCTGTACAGCGCCTGGCCGAGATGCGGCTCCAGAGTTTCCATCCCGGTCAGGTGTTTTGACAGCGTCATAAATCCGTCGGGCATAGTGATGGCAGAGGCCAGCGGCGGTGCGGCGTGTGCCAGCGTGGCAAATACGCCACCGCCCAGCATCTGGCTGCCGAAACCCGCAGCCAGCACGCCCGCAGTGCCGAGAACCATCCGGCGACGAGAGAGATTGATCATGCTGAAATTCCGTATAGGTTCTGAAGCGGCCACGGGCATGGCCGCCAGCAAGAAGGATTATAGAAAAGTGCCTGTTATTTCAGGACGCTGGCGGCTTTTTCAGAAGACTGGTTATCAATCTCCTGCTTCGGCGTGCTGACGCCCACGGCACCGACCACTTCGCCGTTCAGGGTCAGCGGGAACCCGCCGCCCAGCGCCACCGCGTGCGGAATTGCCAGCACCGTGGTTTCGCCACCGGCCAGACGCTGCATGAATTTCAGCGAAGGTGCGTGATACAGCGCAGAGGTGCGGGCTTTGCCGATAGAAGCATCGACACAACCTGCCGGAGAACCGTCGAGGCGCTCGAATGCCAGTAATGAACCAGATGAATCAACAATGGCAACGCAGCCGGTGCTGTGTTGTTCGGCCAGCGTGGATTTTACGCTCTCGATCACTTTAGCAGCCTGGGCGTTATCGAGCTGAGGATGCTCCGCGGCGAAAGCGGATGTGGCAGAAAATAGCAGTGAGGTGACACAAAGTAGTGTTTTAGTGGTGCATTTTTTTACAAACATAGACTTATCCCTTGTAACGATTGCTACAACATTGCCTTGAAAGTGTTTTTAAATAAGCATCTGAAAATAAACAATTTAAAACCATATGGTGAAGCCAGTCTGAACATTTTGCGATGTTTCTTAATGGCACAACAAAGAAAGTGCTATTGCTTTTTGTTTCGTGGATGTTAATTCAATTAACAAAGGAGGAGAAGTGACGGTCGCGGTGAGTCACTAATTGATACAGGGTTTTTTTGGGGTATTCCCCCAAATCGGGCTGGCAAGCCTTACAGAATAAGGCATGAACATTTTGTGCGAATATGTACCGGATGATCCGTAATAATTGATGGAATATGATCTGAACAACAAAAAACCTCCGGTAAAGGGAGGTTTCGGGATGACCAAAATGTGAGGTTTTAGTGTATGAGGTCTTTCGTGCGGCCTTCCGGGGCCGGAACGGCGCGGGCACGGCTCTCCAGCCAGGCGATAATGCTGTTTGCCGCCTGTCGTCCGTCGTCCATGGCGGTCACCACCAGATCGGCACCGCGTACCGCATCGCCGCCGGCAAAAATCTGCGGGTGACTGGTCTGGTAGGGGAAAGCACCAGGGTGAGATGTGATCAGACGTCCGGCAGAATCACGCTCGACGGCCAGTTCATTCAGCCACGACATGGCGTGCGGCTGGAACCCGAATGCCATAATAATGGCATCGGCCTCGAGTAAGAATTCAGAACCGGGGATCGGTTCAGGCCGCCGCCGCCCGCTGGCATCCGGCGCACCGGGCGCGGTTCGTAACAGGCGAATCCCGCACACGTTGCCCTGCGGATCCAGCCCGATACTGACCGGCTGAACGTTGAACTGGAATTCAGCGCCTTCCTCACGGGCATTTTTCACCTCTTTTTTCGAGCCAGGCATGTTCTTCTCGTCCCGGCGATACGCACAGATCACGCTGGCCGCGTCCTGACGCAAAGACGTGCGCAGGCAATCCATCGCCGTATCGCCACCGCCCAATACCACCACGCGTTTGCCTTTCATACTGATATAGGGTTCGTGCGGCAGTTCAGGTAAATGCATCAGATGTTTGGCATTGGCAATTAAAAACGGCAGGGCGCTGAACACACCCGGCGCGTCTTCGTTTTTAAGCCCGGCTTTCATCGACTGGTACGTTCCGACGCCAAGGAATACAGCATCAAATTCTTCGAGTAAATCGGTGACGCGGGTATCGGTGCCGATGTCGCGGTTCAGGCGGAACTCAATGCCCATTTCAGTGAAAATCTCCCGCCGTTTCGCCAGCACCTGTTTATCGAGCTTGAACGCCGGAATGCCGAACGTCAGCAGGCCGCCGATCTCCGGGTGACGGTCGAATACGACCGCGCTCACGCCGTTGCGCGCCAGTATGTCCGCGCATCCCAGCCCCGCAGGCCCGGCGCCGACAATGGCAACGCGGTAATCGCTCTGTGTCACGGCTGACATATCGGGCTTCCAGCCCATCGCCAGCGCCGTGTCAGTGATGAAACGTTCGATATTCTCGATGTTCGCTGAACCGGATTTTTTCAGTGTGCAGGAACCTTCGCACAATCGGTCTTGCGGGCAAACGCGGCCACAAATTTCCGGCAGGCTGCTGGTGCGATGAGAAAGTTCGGCGGCTTCCAGAATTTTGCCTTCTTTGACCAGCGACATCAGGCCGGGAATATCGTTATGCAGCGGGCAGGTCCAGGCGCAGAACGGATGATCGCTGCACTGAATACAGCGCCCGGACTGCTCCTCCGCCTGTTCGGGTGTAAAGCGGCGGTAGATCTCGTTGAATGTGGTTTTCCGCTCGGCAATATCAACCCGTGTGGCATCGAGACGCGGGGGATTCAGCGCCCCGGTGAACACCGTTTCTGTCGCCCGTGGGCGTGGCGCAGGCCGGTAACTGTATTCCTCCAGTGCGGAAAGCCGCTGTTTGCCGGCGCGGTTTTTCCGCAGCGTTTGCTCCGTCACCAGATGCAACGCCTGTGTCGGGCAGACATTCACGCAGGCCTGACCGGCCGTATTCCCTGCGCAAAGATCGCATTTTTGTACCGCCGCGCCGTGGGGGAGAGAATCGTCTGAATAACCGATAACGTCGAGTGCGCCAAACGGGCAGGCAATCACGCAGGTTTTACAGCCGATGCATTTTTCCTCCAGCAACTGAACGCCGCTGTCACGGTAAACCAGCGCGTGCGTCGGACAGACGCCGACGCACGGCGCTTCTTCGCAGTGGCGACACAACACGGCATTGCTGAAATTGTCATTTTGGATGACGTGGATGCGGGGTAAAAACGCGTCTCTTGCAGGGTAACGTTGCGCATTGTGCGACAAAACGCAGGCCACTTCGCAGGCGCGGCAGCCGATACAATCTTGCGGATCAGCCAGGACAAATTGATTCATTTTATCTTCTCAGCCCCGGCTCTCCGTACTTACTGAAAGCCGGATCTTTGTATGTGCGCGGGGTTTTACTTTGAAGAGAATAAGAGGACAAAACCTGAGGTTTTGTGAGTGAGATCACATTTTACAGCTGTAAACGTTTCAGCTTAGTCAATTAACCCTAAAAAGATAAAGGATAATTTCGCACCCGGATTTTGAGCGAATTTTCAATTGGGCTACAGCACAGCTTTTCTTAGCCCGATCAGCCATTTGCACAGGATTTATGAGGGGGGAAGGATTGACTGATGAGCGTGCCGCGACGCATTTATCCGTTATAAACGGATTACGCGCCGCGGCGGTTCTGGGCGGTTTATTACGCGGGTGGCCAGTTGCTGATACGGCATTCGTCACGATGAAAATTGAGCACGCGGCTGCGGTTTGAAATCAGCCTGACGCTGTAACCCCGGAAGTAGAGGCAGAAGTTTTTCTTCCACGGGCCATCGGGAAGTTCGACCAGCAAACGGCCTGCGCCCAGCGACGTGAGTTGCCCGCTGGCGCTCAACGTGCCGACGCCCATTTTGAGCTGATCGCCTTCAATATCAAATGCGGCGTTTGACCCGGGATGATACCAGCGTCCCTGAACCATTTTCAGGCAGTCATTGGGTTCGACTGGCGTGAAATACCGCGATGCATGGCCGATTTCGCCCTGAACCGCCTTGCCATCCCAGCGCAAACGCATCGGCATATGCGCGGAAAGCGTAATCGCTTCTCCGGCGTCTGCACCCTGATACAAGTTGTCGGCAGAGCCGAGATAACTGGCCGTACCGTTGCTGACTTTCAACCAGTACGGATCGGCGGTGCTGGCATAAAGTCCGTCCGGCAGTGCGTGGCTGCGCGGCGGCAACGGCGCGGCGAGCAGGGCGGACATCACCTCCAGCGCGTGGGTATATGCGGTAGTGTCTTCGCGGTTGGACACCAGCGCCACACCAACGTCCAGCGCGGGATGCAGCAGGAAATAGGTTTTGTAACCGGCATGAGAACCACCGTGGCCGTAAACCGTGTGCTCGCCGATTTGGGTGGATGTGGTGCCCAGACCGTAAGCCGACGGAATATCGCCGTGAAGATAACGTTGTTCTGTCAGGGTTTTCAGTACGCCCGCGCCGGGACCGGTGTTGCTGAGTAAACTTTGCAACCAGACGCTCAGCGAACGCACGCTGCCGGTCAGGCTACCGGAGGCGGAAAGATGCAGACCGGCGACGGCGTTTTTCCAGCCGGTCGTGTCCTGCCAGTATCCCGGCACCAACCCCGGAACGATATCAAACCAGGTTTCCGGCGCGTGGAAAGGGATGTCCAGCGGCTGCGCGATATGCTTTTGCAGCAGGTCCTCGAAAAGAATCCCTTTTTGTTTCAGGATTTCTTCAACCAGCCGGTAGCCGGTGTTGCTGTAAGAAATCTCGGTACCCGCCGGGAAATTCAGTGCGCCGTCCTGTGCCAGAAAATCCATGATCGCCCCGGCTTCGCTGACGTTATAAACCGAGACACCCAGCAGCGATAAGGTTTCGCGCACGTCCGGCAAACCGCCGGTCATGTCCAGTGCCTGACCTATCGTGACCTGCGCCATCGGGGCTTTTAATTGGGGTAAATGCTGGCCGAGTGTATCGCTGAGGGAAAGTCCTGCATCGCTGTGAAGCAGTGCCAGCGTCGCAAAAATATGTTTGGTGACAGAGGCATAACGCACGACGGAATCAACGCTGAAAGGCTCTGCTGTGGTCAGGTTCGACAGGCCGCCGGCGGCGTGACAGCGTAACGTTTTGCTGTCGAAGAGGGTAATTGCGCCGCCCGGTTCGCCGGGTTTATTCCATTTTTCAGTGATGCGTTGTGCTGTCTTTTCAGCCGCCTGCCACTGTAATGCAGACTGTGCGGTGGATGTCATCAACATCTCCTAATTTGTCTATCAGTGAATAAGGTGGGCAGCCCGGACTGCCCGTGGTAACCGAAATAACCGACGGGGCTATTCAGGCTCCTCTAAACTGAGACTTAACGATCTTAACTCTGCTGTGTGCGGATGGGTGACGTTGCCTGTCCGCAAATCGTCGGCACTCAGAAGCTCGACCATTTCACCACCAATCATGACGCCAATGCTGGTGCAAAGATGCGCAACGACGGCCAGATTGTGGCTGACCAGAATATAGGTCAGTTTGCGGCGCTCACGCAGATCGCTCAGCAGGTTCAGAATTTCAGCCTGAACCGAGACGTCCAGTGCGGATGTCGGTTCGTCGAGCAGAAGGATTTCCGGCTCTGAAATCATCGCCCGTGCAATCGCCACGCGCTGACGCTGCCCGCCCGAAAGCTGGTGCGGGAAACGAAAACGCACGGCCTGCGGGAGGCCGACTTCGGTCAGAGCATCGGTAATGCGTTTTTCGATATTCAGGAAACCGTGAACGATCAGCGGTTCACTCAGAATACGGTCAATCGTCTGACGCGGATGCAGCGAACCATATGGATCCTGAAAGACCATTTGTACACGGCGGAAAAATCGCTTCTGCCGCACCGGCATCTGGTCTTCGCCACCAATCACCATTTCACCCGACCACGACTGATTCAGCCCGGCCAGCGCGCGCAAAATCGTCGATTTTCCCGAGCCGCTTTCGCCGACAATGCCAAAGCATTCGCCGGGGGCCACGCTGAAACTGACGCCTTTGACCACTTCGGTGTCACCGAAAGCAATGCGCAGGTTATTGAGGATGATTTTGCTGTTATCTAAATACGGGGATTTTCCTGTCATGAGGTTTTCCAGGCTTCGTCACGCACCAGCACCGGCAGTCTGTCACGCGGATGTTTCAGCGATGGCAGGCACTCCAGCAGCCCGCGCGTGTAAGGATGTTGGGCTTTCAGCAGATCGCCGGCCTGTAAGGTCTCGACGATGCGCCCGGCGTACATGACCGCCACGCGGTCGCAAAATTTCGAGACCAGTGGCAAATCGTGGCTGATCAGAATCAGGCCCATGCCACGGCTGGATACCAGATCATCGAGCAATCGCAGAATTTCCGCCTGAACGGTGGCATCGAGCGCGCTGGTCGGTTCATCGGCAATCATCAGCTCAGGATCCGGTGCCAGCATCATGGCAATCATCACGCGCTGGCCCATTCCGCCGGACACTTCGTGCGCGTAACGTTGCGCCACTTTATGCGGTTCGCGGATTTTTACCTGATCAAGCAGGTCAATGGCGGCGTTCATCGCCTGTTTCTTCGAACCGCCTTTGTGCGTCTGCCAGGCTTCGGCCACCTGTTTACCCACCGGCATCACCGGATTGAGCGAGTATTTCGGATCCTGAAGGATAAAGCCGACGCGCTTTCCGCGTATCTGGCGCATCTGTTTTTCGCTGGCGTTACGTAAATCAATACCGTCAAAAGACAGCGTTTCCGCGCGGCACTTCGCGCTGGACGGCAGCAGGTTCATCAGACAGCGCGCAGTCAGGGATTTCCCTGAACCGCTTTCGCCAACAATACCGAACTTTTCCTTACCCAGAGAGAGCGAAACGCCGCGAACGGCATCGAAACTGCCGCTGTTGGTCTGGAAGGTAATATGCAGATCTTTGATATCAACCAGCATCATTTTTCCTTAGGGTCGAGGACGTCGCGCAGCCCGTCGCCGAGAAAGTTAAACGCCAGAGAGGTCACGAAAATGGCAATGGCCGGAATCAAGGGCACCCACCATTCGCTGAACAGAAAACGGCGTGCGGTGGCAATCATCGCACCCCATTCCGGCGACGGTGGTTGTGCGCCCATGCCCAGGAAACCCAGGCTGGCGGCGGTGATAATGATCGAACTCATGTCCAGCGTGATGCGCACGACCAGACTCGGCACGCACAGGGGCATGATATGGCGCAGCACGATGCGGGCAGGTGTGGCACCGGTCAGACGGCAGGCCGCGATGTAATCCGTGCCGCGCACCTGCATGGTTTCGGCGCGCGCCAGACGGGCATACGGCGGCCAGGCGGTGAGGGCGATGGCGAGAATGGCGCTTTCGATGCCGGGCCTGAGTGCCGCGACAAAGGCCAGCGCCAGAATCAGACGCGGGAAAGCCAGAAATATGTCGGTGATGCGCATCAGAATGCGATCCAGCAATCCGCCGGCATAGCCCGCGACACAGCCGATCAGCAGGCCAACTGGCGCGACAATCGCCACGACGATAATCACCATGCCCAGCGTGATGCGTCCGCCGTAAAGAATACGGCTCAGCGTGTCGCGGCCCAGTTCATCGGTGCCGAGCCAGTGCAGGGACGACGGTTTCGCCAGACGGTGCGCCAGATCCTGCGCACCCGGATCATAGCTGGTCAGCCACGGCGCACAGAGTGAAATCAGAAGAACCACCAGCACGGTAAACAGGCCGGTGATCGCCAGTGGATTTTTGCGCAGGCCGAGCCAGATACGGTATCTGCGCCCCCAGACCGCTTGCGTGCGGGTGTGAGGCGTATCCGCCAGCAGCCAGTCGCGGCTGCCTGCGCGGGGTGGTGGTGTGACAGGTAAAATGCTCATGTTACGCGGGGATCCAAAAGTCGGTAGAGAAGGTCGGCCAGCAGGTTAAGCAGCACGTAAATAGCGCCAATCAGCAACGTAGAGCCGATGACCGGGTTCATATCGGCGTTCATCAATGACACGGTGAGATATTGCCCGAGGCCCGGCCACGAGAAGACGTTTTCCGTGACGACGGCGCCTTCGAGCAAACCGGCGTAAGTCAGTGCCAGAACCGTAATCAGCTGAACGCCCACGGTCGGAAACGCGTGCTTCCAGATGACGCGCTGCGCTGACAGCCCTTTGGCGCGGGCGGTGATGACGTATTCGCCGCCGAGCGCGTTGAGCATGAAGGTACGGGTCATACGCGTGATGTAGGCCATGCTGAAATACGCCAGGATCAGCACCGGCTGAACCATGTGCGCCAGCGCATCCCAAAACGCGCCCATATCACCGGCGAGCAGGGAATCAACCGTCAGTAAACCGGTGACCTGCGGGATCATATCCTGATAGATGATGTCCTGACGGCCCGGACCGGGCGCGATACCTAACGCGGAGTAAAAAATCAGCAGGCTGAGCAGCGCGAGCACAAATACCGGCAGCGAGTGACCGGCCAGACACACCACGCGGATGGTCTGGTCAATCCAGCTTCCCTGACGCGTCGCCGCCCAGACACCCAGCGGGATGCCGACAATAGTCGCAATAATAATGGCCGCCGTGGCCAGTTCGAGCGTGGCCGGGAAGAAACGCGCGATATCTGTGGTGACCAGATTGGACGTCAGGGCAGACCGGCCTAAATCACCGTGAAAGACCTGACTGATGTAGTGAAAGAACTGCATCCAGAGGGGCTGATCCAGCCCCATTTCATGACGAACCCGTTCGACGACTGCCTGCGGTGCATTGTCGCCCACCGCAGCCAGAACCGGGTCCGTCGGCATCACGCGACCGATAAAGAAAGTCACCACCGACAGACCAAACAAAGTAAGACAAACGCTGATGCAGGTACTCAGAAAACCATTGAGTCTCTTGCTCACGCTTTAACAACCTTCTCGTAGGGGCTGGTGCTCATTACAGTCAATACCACACCGGAAATCACGTTACGGCAGGCGGCGGTCATGGTCGGTTGCAGCATGATGATAAACGGGCTGTTTTCCATATGTTTGGTCTGCAATTCTTCATAGAGTTTGATGCGGGTGGCCGGATCAGATTCCTTCAGCGCTTTGGTACTGAGGTCAGAAATCTCTTTGTCCTGCCAGCTGCAACGCCAGGCCAGCGTGCGACTTTTCGCGGCGTCGGTGTTATCCGGGTTGCTGCAAAATGCTTCGGCGTTAGAGTTCGGGTCAAAGTAATCTGCGCCCCATTGTGTCAGCGCCAGTTGCTGCTGACGTGCGCGCATTTTGGTGAGCACCTGACGGCTTTCGGCGGCGAGCAGCGTCACTTTTATCCCGACTTCGGCGAGGTTGGCTTGCAATGCCTGCACGATGTCAGAAGAAGGTGAAGCGGAATAGTGATCCAGCGTGATCTCAAAACCGTTCGGGAAACCGGCTTCGGCCAGCAGTGCTTTGGCTTTCGTCACATCACGTTTGTACATGAGGGTATTGACCGCTGCCGGGAAACCTTCAGGCAGGAAACTCTGGTGGATTTTGTGCGTCAGCGGCACGATGTGCTGCTGAATATTTTCGTAATCAACCGCCCATTTCAGCGCCTGCCAGACCTGCGGTTTCGCGAGGTTAGGGTGCGCGGTGTTGGCGGAAAGCATGTAAGTCCCGGCGATACCTTTGCGCACCAGCGTGAAGTTTTTGTCGTTCATCAGCGGACGCAGTTGTTCGGTCGTCAGGTTACGGGCGATATCCACGTCGCCTTTTTGCAGCATCAACAACTGGGCGGAAGGGTCAACGATATGGCGCATGATGATGCGCTGGATTTTGCCTGCGTGCGGGTTGTTCTTGTTGCTTTCGAGAATGACGGATTCGCTGACTTTCCAGTCGCGCAGTTTGAAAGCACCGGAACCGGCGCTGTTTTTCTTCAGCCAGGCGTTACCCAGATCTTCACCCACCTGATTGGCCAGACAGGCGGACTTCTGCACGATGCTGCCGACGTTGGCCGTCAGACAATATAAAAGGAAGGATTCAGAAGCCGGTTCAGCGGTTTTGATCACCAGCGTTTCTGCGTCTGGTGCAGTAATCAGGCTATCGACATTCTCTTTGGTGTAACCAAACTGGTTGATGATGTAAGCCGGGCTTTTATCCAGTTTTACGACGCGTTGCAGGGAAAAAGCGGCATCTTCAGCGGTAACCGGTTTGCCGTCAGCCCATTTGGCTTTCGGATCCAGTTTGAAGGTAAAGGTTTTTTTATCGTCAGAGGAGGTCCAGGAAAGGGCCAGATCGCCTTCGATTTCATCAGGGGAGGCCAGCTTGGGTTTCACCAGTTGCTGATACATATTGCCGGTCACTTCGCTGCCCACGGACTCAAAACTTTCATGCGGATCAAGGCTGGTAATGATGTCGAGCTGAATCGCCATCACCAGAATTGACGCGGGCGTTGCAGCAAACACCGCATCAAATTTAAGGTATGACAGCACAGGTATTGCAGAGAAACCGGTAACAAATTGACGCCTGGTAACCATAACTACTCCCATAGTATTGATATATATAAGTAAAGTTAAAAATTACATTGTCATACCCTTGACGCAGACTCAGACAACGGGCTTAAATGAAAAAACGTTGCTACGCACCTGTCGACGTTTCGTATCGAAAAAACTAATCTGAAGCGTACTGTGTTTGTTCTTCGTTGGTGCAATCGTTCGCAGGTGATGCACTCCGTCTGAGCAAATCTTCGTTGTCTTAGCCATGCTTAATCAAAGGTAGACCTTTTTTATGAATAACGTAGCGCACGGAACCGAAGAACTAATGCCGGTATTTGATGGACATAACGATGTTTTGCTACAGCTTTGGAAAGAACATCGTCAAAATCCTGAACGCGCATTCCTTCAGGGCCCCGCCAGCGGACAATTAGACCTGCCGCGCTGTCGTGAAGCGGGCTTCGCCGGCGGCCTGTTTGCCGCGTGGGTGCCCACTCCTGACACAGGCATTGCAAATAGCGTGCCTGATCGCTCAGTCGACACGCGATTCCTTGTGGAAGGGACTCAAAAACATCCTGATTTTTCGCCGACACCTTCTTTCGATTTTGCACGCGATGTCACATTTGGCATGATGGCGTTTTTGCTCAGAATTGAAGAACAGTCACAGGGAAAGGTGAAAATCTGCCGCACGGCGCAGGAAATCCGTCAGTCTATTGATAACCATGCATTAGCTGTGGTTATGCATATCGAAGGCGCGGAAGCGATTGATGAGGATTTGTATAATCTGGACGTGCTGTACAGCATGGGGCTGCGTTCACTGGGGCCTGTCTGGAGTCGTCCGAACATTTTCGGCCACGGCGTGCCGTTCAAATACCAGACCTCGCCGGATACCGGGCCGGGGCTGACGGAGGCGGGCGTCCGGCTGGTGAAAGCCTGTAATCAAAAGCGCATCATGGTTGACCTGTCGCATCTGAACGAGAAGGGATTCTGGCAGATTGCCGGTTTGAGTGATGCTCCGCTGGTCGCCAGCCATTCCAACGCATTCAGCATTTGTCCGCAGTCACGTAATCTGACCGACAAACAGCTGGCTGCCATCAAAGAGAGTAACGGTTTTGTCGGGCTGAACTTCGCCGTGCCCTTCCTGCGTGAAGACGGCAAAAGAAGCGACGATACCGGCACCGATATTATGGTGCGCCACGTGGATTATCTGGTGGAGCATCTGGGTGAAGACGCCGTGGGCTTTGGCTCTGATTTCGACGGCGCGTCGATGGCACCGTTTATGGCAGATGTGCGTGGTTTGCCGGTGCTGGTGAACGCATTACGCGAAGCAGGTTACGGGCAGGCGCTGCTCGAGAAGATTTGCTACAAAAACTGGGTGAACGTTTTGGAAAGAACCTGGGGAAAATAACGTTCGCTGAGAACTACGCAGCGACGTGAATGGCAGAAAGTAAAAAGGCAGCCCCGAAAGGCTGCCTTTTGCTTTGTTGCGCTGATCAGACTTATTTGAAGAAGTCTGCGCTCACGGTCAGGTTGCCACCGCTTTTGTTCTGCCACTGACGGGTAATGTGGTAGAACTTGGCGCCTTTCGCCGCAGCACGGTTCGCCACTTCCTGCGAAACGTCCGTGGTGCTGTTGAAGTGACCGGTGAAGGACGTGGAATCAAACGGCACCATCTGCGCGGCGGTCACGTCGTTCACTTCCTGAATTTTTGCACCGTTGGTTGCTGTGACAGTGTAACGTTTACCAGTAGAAGTCTGCGTTTCGAAGAAACGGCCAACATCACGGCTTGGGCTGCCGGAAGAGGCCACACCCGGTATTTCAACTTTCTTCGCTTCTGCACCGCCGGCTGCCAGCGCGGCTTTACCTGCTTCAGAATCTGCAGGGATAGCATCCGGAGACTGAACAACGCGTTTCGGCGCATCTTTCTTATAGATGAATGCAGTGATGTACTGGTTGCCGCCGCTGTTGGCATCAATCTGACGCACGATGAAGAAAGAGTAAGCCCCTTTCTGTTTCGCGGCCGTCGTGATGGCATCATTAACGTCTGGCTGGCTGCGGTAGAAACCGCTGACAGTCACAGTATCAAAAGGCTCAAGGCCGTAAGCGACGTCTTTTGGAAGCTCTACAACGCCGTTAATCACGCGATAGTGTGGGTCATTGCTGACTTCAGGCGCATCTTTTTTATAGATATCTGCAACTACGCGCCAGTTACCGCTATTGTTAGTGGTATTCGTATCTTGAATATAGAAATAATCTGCACCCAGCGTATCGGCACGGCGGGAGACCGCGTCAGACGCGTCGCCCAGCGTGTTAAATCGCCCGGAAATAACAATGCGATCAAAAGGCTTGATGGCGGCTGCTTTCTGCGGGCTAATTTCCTGCGCGGCATGTGCTGCGGACAGCGCAGAAATAGAAAACAGGGCCGATGCGATGATCGTTTTTGTCAGCTTCATAAAAAATCCTTTCACCTTGCGCTGTAATGTTGAAACGTGCTGAATTCTTGATGTGTAACAGGTTAGCGGCCGATTATTGCATGTAACAATGCTGAGTGTCTCAGCAATTTATGGCAATAATGCGAGCGGTATCGAGATAACACACCTCTTTTTTTACTGCCCTTAACTTATATAAGTTTGATGAATAAACCAAGTAGTGAAATAAATGTTAATTATTCACTATTTTCTAACTTTTATGCCCGCGCCGGGCGGGTAGAGTGACACTGACCTGAGTGATTGATCCGGTATAAATAGGATTCTCAGGTGAAATAAGGGCCTGTTTCTCAAGGTTTGCAGCAGGTTTGCGGAGCATATCAATTTTTTTATTATTAATTGTCTGACTATCGCTGCGATACGTAGATTATTGATTAGATATTCAGTAGGTTATACCCAGCCTGCAAAAACAGATTTTCGGTCGTTTATATAACCGACAGGTTGGTAATTGAATTGTTATGTCGATGACACAAATCATCAATGAAAAGGGTGAAGGGAATACTATGCGTATTGGTGTACCAAAAGAGCGGTTGACCAATGAAGCCAGGGTTGCAGCCACGCCGAAGACGGTGGAACAGTTGCTTAAACTCGGCTTCACGGTGGCTATCGAACAAGGTGCCGGTAAGTTAGCCAGCTTTGAAGATTCCGCGTATGAAGAAGCGGGAGCCTCGGTCGTCACTGGCGATGATGTCTGGCGATCAGATATCGTTTTGAAGGTGAATGCGCCTGAAAACGATGAAATTGACAAATTACAGGCAGGAACCACGCTGGTCAGCTTTATCTGGCCTGCGCAAAATCCTGAGCTGATCCAAAAACTTGCCGACCGTCAGGTGACGGCGATGGCAATGGATTCCGTACCCCGTATTTCCCGCGCGCAATCTCTCGATGCTCTGAGCTCGATGGCGAACATCGCCGGCTACCGTGCGATTGTTGAAGCTGCGCATGAATTTGGCCGTTTCTTTACCGGGCAAATCACCGCCGCAGGTAAAGTCCCGCCTGCAAAAGTCATGATTATCGGTGCCGGCGTTGCGGGTCTGGCCGCCATTGGCGCTGCTGGCAGCCTCGGTGCTATTGTTCGTGCGTTTGATACCCGCCCTGAAGTGAAAGAGCAGGTACAAAGTATGGGTGCGGAGTTCCTGGAACTGGACTTCGAAGAAGAAGCCGGTAGCGGTGACGGTTACGCGAAAGTGATGTCCGAAGCGTTCATCAAAGCGGAAATGGCGCTGTTTGCGGCGCAGGCCGAAGAAGTGGATATCATCGTGACTACTGCGCTGATCCCTGGCCGTCCGGCACCCAAGCTAATCACCAAAGAAATGGTCGCCTCCATGAAACCGGGGAGCGTCATTGTCGATCTGGCGGCGCAAACCGGCGGTAACTGTGAGCTGACCGTTGCGGACAAAATCACCACCACTGAAAACGGTGTGAAGATCATTGGTTACACCGATCTGCCAAGCCGTCTGCCGACCCAGTCTTCCCAACTTTACGGCACTAACCTGGTTAACCTGCTGAAACTCCTGTGCAAAGAGAAGAACGGCGAAATCGAAATTGATTTCGACGATACCGTTGTGCGTGGCGTGACCGTAGTGAAAACCGGGGAAGTGACCTGGCCTGCGCCGCCGATTCAGGTTTCTGCACAGCCACAAGTGAAAGCCGCTGAACCGGTAGTGAAAGCAGAAGCAAAACCGGCTAATCCGTGGACCAAATACATCATCATGGCCGTCGCCATCGTGCTGTTTGGCTGGCTGGCGAATGTTGCTCCGAAAGAGTTCCTGTCCCATTTTACCGTTTTCGCGCTGTCTTGCGTGGTCGGTTATTACGTGGTCTGGAACGTCAGTCATGCGCTGCATACCCCGTTAATGTCGGTCACTAACGCCATTTCAGGGATCATCGTGGTGGGTGCCGTGCTGCAAATCGGTCATGGCGGCTGGGTCAGTTTCCTGTCCTTTATTGCCGTTCTGATTGCCAGTATCAATATTTTCGGCGGATTCACCGTCACTCAGCGCATGCTGAAGATGTTTCGCAAGAACTAAGGAATAACATATGTCTGGGGGTTTAGTTACAGCAGCATATATTGTTGCCGCTATTCTGTTTATTTGCAGCCTTGCGGGGCTGTCAAAACATGAAACATCAAAGCAGGGTAACATTTTCGGTGTCACCGGGATGGCTATCGCGCTTGTCGCCACCATCCTGGGGCCTGACTCCGGCAATGTGGGCTGGATTATTGTGGCAATGGTGATCGGTGGTGCGATTGGCGTTTATCTGGCACGTAAAGTCGAAATGACCGAAATGCCTGAGCTGGTCGCAATCCTTCACAGCTTCGTGGGTCTGGCGGCGGTTCTGGTAGGCTTTAACAGCTATCTGGATCACGGTGCTGTGCCGATGGAAGGCGTGATGGAAAACATCCATCTGACCGAAGTGTTCCTCGGGATCTTCATCGGTGCGGTGACCTTCACCGGTTCCATTGTGGCGTTTGGCAAACTGCGCGGGATTTTCTCTTCCAAGCCGCTCGCACTGCCACACCGTCATAAGCTGAATCTGGCGGCGCTGGTCGTTTCTTTCGTGCTGATGGTGACGTTCGTTCGCACTGAAAGCGTGGGCCTGCAAGTTCTGGCACTGCTGATCATGACCCTTATCGCGCTGGGCTTTGGCTGGCATCTGGTGTCCTCCATCGGCGGTGCGGATATGCCGGTTGTGGTGTCGATGCTGAACTCGTATTCCGGTTGGGCAGCAGCGGCAGCAGGTTTCATGCTGAGCAACGACCTGCTGATTGTTACCGGTGCGCTGGTGGGTTCTTCCGGTGCGATCCTGTCTTACATCATGTGTAAAGCGATGAACCGTTCGTTCATCAGCGTGATTGCCGGTGGTTTCGGCACTGACGGTTCTTCTACCGGTGATGCGGAAGAAATGGGTGAATACCATGAAGCGTCAGCTGAAGACGTGGCGGATATGCTGAAAAACGCCAGTTCAGTGATTATCACCCCAGGCTACGGCATGGCGGTGGCGCAGGCGCAATATCCTGTGCACGACATCACGGCTAAACTGCGCGCGAAAGGCATCAAGGTGCGTTTTGGTATTCACCCGGTTGCCGGGCGTTTGCCGGGCCACATGAACGTGCTGCTGGCTGAGGCGAAAGTGCCGTATGACATCGTGCTGGAAATGGACGAGATCAACGACGACTTTAGCGATACTGACGTTGTGCTGGTTATCGGTGCGAATGACACCGTGAACCCGGCAGCGCAGGAAGATCCGCGCAGCCCGATTGCGGGTATGCCGGTGCTGGAAGTGTGGAAAGCGCAGAACGTTATCGTGTTCAAACGTTCAATGAACACCGGTTACGCCGGCGTACAGAACCCGCTGTTCTTCAAAGAAAATACGCAAATGCTGTTTGGCGATGCGAAAGAAAGCGTAGAGAAAATCCTGCGCGCGCTGTAATTGTCCGGCAGTAATGAAAAAGGCCAGTCTGCTGACTGGCCTTTATTTTATCTGTCTTTCAGACGTTAATCTTCGTCATCTTCTTCTTCATCGTCCGCCGTAATAGGGCACTCGAAATCGTCGGGTTTGATGGCCAGCAAATCACATTTCAGATGGTCGATCACCTGTTCGGTGGTATTGCCGAGAAACGCTGCAGACAAACCGGTACGCCCGATAGAACCCAGAACCACCACACCCGCTTGCAGATGCTCCGCAATGTCTGGAATGACTTCTTCCGGCAGGCCTTTTTCCACATGCGTGAATTTTTCGTCGAGCTGGAATTTCTGGCGCAAGGCTTTCATCGCAATCAGATGCTGACCGCGGATCGCGTCGTTGTAGACGCTCGGGTCAAAATCGGGAAGTTCGATGGCGATATTAATCGGTGTCACCGGATAAGCACCCACCAGATGGACTTCTGTCTGGTTCACATGGCTGGCAAGATCGATAGTTTCCTTCACCAGTTTGATGTTGAGCGGGTCGTGATAAGGCTCCTCACTGGAAAGGTTAACGGCAACCACCGCTTTACCGCCTTCCGGCCAAGGCTGGTCTTTCACCATCCAGACCGGACAAGGGCACTTGCGCAGTAAATTCCAGTCCGTCGGCGTGAAAATGACGGATTCAAGACGGTCATGCTGATGAGCCATTTTCAGAATCAAGTCATGATTTCCGGAAATCACTTCCTGAATAATTGCTTCAAAAGGTTTGTTATGCCAGACCACTTTGACATCAATCGCAATGCCCGCGTCGACGTAGTAGTGACATTGCTCTTTAATCCATTCTTCCCTTTCGCTGATCACACTCTGACGCATGCTGGTTCGCTCATCCGGCGAAAGCATGGTCGTCATCTCGTAAGAAAAATCATAAATGGACAGGAACGCTTTGATGCGGCCACCGTTACGTTGTACCAGATAAACGGCGCGACGCAGTGCGGGTTGGTCATCCTGATTGGGGTCGATAGCAACCAGTAAATTCTGATACTTAGCCATGGGGACTCCTTAACACCTGTAAGAGAACGGCGGTCAGTGTATTAAGTACAGAGTAAACCAAGATTAAGCAATCGGACAGCGGAGAAATTGAGTCGGATCAACAAATTATTCCCTGATGATCCGACGCCAGTCAATGAGAAGAAAATCAAAACGGTCAGGCAGAAACGGGGGCAGACTGTCCGGCTAACTGAGAAAGCATTTCGTGATTCTCAATCGTAATGTATTTGCCTTTTACGCTCAGCATTTCTGATTTTTGGAAACGTCCCAGCAGACGGCTGATGGTTTCCACGGTCAGACCGAGGTAGTTACCGATGTCGCCACGGGTCATCGTCAGGCGGAATTCACGCTGAGAGAAGCCACGTTGTGCAAAACGGCGGGAGAGGTTGTAGATAAACGCCGCGAGTCTTTCTTCAGCATTTTTCTTAGACAACAGCAGGATCATGTCCTGGTCGCCTTTGATCTCACCGCTCATCAGACGCATCATTTGCTGGCGCAGATTCGGCATTTTCCCGGAAAGGTCATCCAGCGTCTCAAACGGGATTTCACAAACCATGGACGTTTCCAGAGCCTGTGCAAAACTTGGGTGCTGTAAGCCACCTATCGCATCAAAGCCGACTAAATCGCCTGCCAGATGGAAACCGGTAATTTGTTCGTCACCTTGTTCGGTGATGGTATAGCTTTTGATGGTCCCGGAACGGATTGCGTAAAGGGATTTCAATTCATCGCCGGCTTTAAACAATGCCTGACCTTTTTGGATCGGCTTTTTCCTTTCGATGATGTTATCGAGCTGATCGAGTTCATGCTCGTTCAGGGTGAAAGGAATACAAAGCTGGCTGATGCTACAGTCCTGACAATGGATAGCACAGCCACCAGATTGGATACGTCGAATAATACGTTTTTCTGGGATCATGATAGTCACTCTGGCAATATTGATATGGGTCAATTTTAACATCTTTTGCAGCGAGTGATAAGTAGCTGAATGAAGCGAAAAGAGCGAAATGTTAAAAAACCCCGTTTTTAAACAGGTTTTTTCCCAGAATATTTTGATCTGAACGGGGAATTAAGTCGAATTGAGAATCAATGAGATTAAAAACCGCATCAAATTATTTGTGGGAATTATAATTCTATTTTAATGAATTAGCTGTATGAATCAATTTATAGCCACCTAAGAATATTCACCGGCCATGAATTATTCAGGGCTGCGGGCGATAATTTTTGGCCTTAAATCGGGGGGCAGAATTATGGCACAAAATGCCACCTGCAAACGACTTTGATACCCATTCGTCCCGCAACCGCATACAATGCGCAGATTCGTTTAGCTTTCGTTTAATTTTTAGGAAAGGTGTAATGCAGTCTGATTCTCTGGGATTCCCATTCGAAACGACCTTTGTCTTCGTGGTCGTGGCCGTGGTCGCGTTGCTGATTGATATCTTCGCCCATCGCAGCCACAAACCGATTGGCCTGAAAAGTGCTTCAATCTGGACGCTCTTCTGGATAGCTGTTTCGCTCAGTTTTGCCGGTTTTTTGTATATTCATCACGGCAAAGAGGTCGCCAGTCTTTTCCTGACCGGTTATGCGCTGGAACAGGTGCTGTCGGTAGACAATCTGTTTGTGATTATGGCGATTTTCGCCTGGTTTAAAGTGCCTGACGGGTATCGTCACCGCATCCTTTACTGGGGCGTGATCGGTGCAATCGTCTTCCGTGGGATTTTCGTGGTGATTGGCACCAGCCTGCTGGCGCTGGGGCCGTGGGTTGAAATGGTGTTTGCCGTTGTGATCCTGTGGACTGCAATCCTGATGATGCGCGCAGGTAACGATGACGAAGAGAATGATGATTACTCGGATCATATCGCCAACCGCCTGGTGCGCCGTTTCTTCCCGGTGTTCCCAAAACTGGTGGGGCCGCATTTTCTGGTCAGCAGCGAGCAGGTCGAAGCTGAACTGGCGAAACCGGAAAATCAGGGTTTCAGCTTTACGGTGAAGAAGGGCGTGCGTTACGCGACGCCGCTGTTGCTGTGTATTGCCGTTGTGGAAATCTCCGACCTGATGTTTGCTTTTGACAGCGTGCCTGCGGTCATTGCCGTCAGCCGTGAACCGCTGATTGTTTATTCCGCCATGATGTTCGCCGTGCTGGGCTTACGTACGATGTATTTCGTGCTGGAAGCGCTGCGTAAGTATCTGGTGCATCTGGAGAAATCGGTGATTTTCCTGCTGTTCTTTGTGGCGGCGAAACTGGCGCTGAACTCCAGTAATCACCTGTGGCATCACGGCGTGGAAATCGAGGCATTAACCAGCCTTTACGTGGTTCTGGGCGTTCTGGCGCTGGGTATTGTCGCCAGCTTGCTGTTCCCCGGCAAAAAAGAATCCGCATAGTTATTTGCCCGTAATAAGTCCTTAACCGTTCTCATAAAAAACGCTGCCCTCGCAGCGTTTTTCATTTCTGATATCCGGGCCTGAAAGGCGTTACACGTCGCCTTCGTTATCTTTTTCTACTGCCTCATGAATGCGATCCAGCATGTCCGGGAACGCCGACTGCACGCGGCTCCAGCTCGGAATAAACGGTTTTTCGCTTGGCGTGTCCACAAACGCCTGACCCGCCTCCATAATTGCGCCGGAGAAGAGTTCGACTGCCGATTCCTCGCTGTGGCGGTCAAACGACAGGCCGTTCATCTTTGCGTCATTCTCGAAACTGTCAATCATATCCAGCGCATTGCGGTAATACGTGGCTTTCAGAATGCGGAATGATTCGCTGGTAATATTCACGCCAAGAATCGCCATCTTGCGGTACAGCGCCTTGGTGATATCAATACTCATACGCTGCAACCCGTTGGTCGCGTCATCTTCTGACATCGGCTGATGCTTGTGGTCGTAATTGTCGGCGATATCCACCTGACAGATACGGCGCGTCGCGGTATTGCGGTGAAGTTCGGACAATACGCCGATTTCCAGGCCCCAGTCGCTCGGAATACGCAAATCATTCAGAACGTGCGTGCGCATGGCGAATTCGCCGGAAAGCGGATAGCGGAAGGTGCGCAGATATTCCAGAAAATCTGAATGACCATAAACGATTTGCAGGGATTTGAGCAGTGGGAAGACCAGCAGACGTCCGACGCGGCCGTTAAATTTCCCGTCCGCCACGCGGGCGTAATAGCCTTTGCAGAAATCGTAATGGAAATTCGGGTTCGCCACCGGATACATCAGACGCGCCAGCATATCGCGGCTGTATGTGACAATGTCACAATCGTGCAGCCCGACCACGGAGGTGCGCCGCGAGGCCAGCGTATACCCGGCGCAGAACCACACGTTGCGGCCTTTACCCGGTTCATTCGGTGAAAGATTTTCCTTTTTAAGCTCTTCATCCAGTGCTTTCAGACGCGGTCCGTCATTCCATAAAATACGGTGACGTTGCGGCAGGCGGGAGAAAAATTCGCGGGCAAATAAAAATTGATCGCGGTCTGCGCGATCTAATCCAATGACGATTTCTTCCAGATAAGGCACTTTTGTCAGTTCATCGACAATATGTGTCAGCGCCGGGCCTTCAAGTTCTGAAAACAAAGAAGGTAATATTAATCCCATTGAACGGCGGCCTGAAAACACCTGCAAATCGTATTCCAGTTCTTCCACTTTACGGTGCGTCAGGTTATGAAAATTAGTGATTACACCATCCTGATAAAAATCGCTCATGCAGAATTCTCCAATTTTAGAATAGATAAAATTATTGGAAGTCTTATCGGTAAAAAAAACGATAAACAATGCCAAAGCACACATTGAATAAACGACTTTCCCTTAAACATTCTCCCTTTAAGAAAGGGTAATAAAATGATCCAGCCCCTGGCGCCAGCCGTGCGGGCCAAATTCGGTGGTGCGAAATACCTGTGAATTGTTCCGGGGGTTTAGCGGCATTTCATGGTCGTGGTGGCCTTTAATCACCACGGCGTAATCCACGGCTTCCAGCATCGATAAATCATTCGGGCCATCGCCCAGCCCGATACTCGCCACCGGCGAACCGCGTTGCTGCCGGTATTGCGCTGATAACCATTGCACTGCCTGGCCTTTTCCGGCATCCGTGCCCATGACGTGCCAGAAACGGCCACCGCGCGTGAGCGCCAGTCCTTCGCGGGACAGACATTTTTGCAAATGCGAAAAATCCAGGTCGTTGCCGAACCACACCAGCGGCTCTGACGCCTCACGCTGCATCGCCCGTTGCGCATCGGTTTCTGAAAGGCCGGTCCAGGCCGCCACCTGTTCAGCGGTGACGTCACCAAAGCCGCGAAACTCAAAATCATAGCGCTGGCGCAAATCGACCAGCGCCTGACGGATATCACGGTAACGGGCACCCATGACGTGAACCGGTTCCTGTCCGGAGGTTTGCCAGGCCGGCGGCAGATGGATAATCGCCCCGTTTTCTGCAATAAAAGGTTGATGAGTTAAGTGCAGTGCGGCCTGTAATACCGTGACTTCGGCGGAGGTTTTACTGGTAGTCAGGATCAACGGAACGTTCGCGGCCGCCAGTTTATCCAGCCACGGCTGCGCGGGTTTCCAGCTGTAATCGTGATGGTCGAGCAGCGACCCGTCCAGGTCAGTAAAAATGAGTAAAGGATCATCAAGGTACGGCATCTTTTCTCCTCAATTTAACGGGGTTACAGAAGCGCATTGGTTGGAATGCGTTTCTGCCCCAGCAGCTAAGTATAGAATCAAAAATGACTTTTACCGGCTAACCGGTCATTTCCGGATTCTTTACCGGTGTGCCGTTGGCGCGCAGCCAGCGTAACCCGGCTTTACCCGCAGGGCGTTTACAGGGATAATTCCCCCCGGTCCCACCGCTGAAAAAGAGGTAAAAAATGAGCGATGATGATGATTTATTCAGTCAGGAAATGGCGGGAGTACAGCCTCTGGCGTCGGATAAACGGGTGGTCTACCTCAGGAACTCAGCCACAGGGAACAAACCGGAAATCACCGATATCGCTGAAAAACGCGAAAACCCGCTGACAACCGGCTTTCTGAATATCCAGCCGTGCGATGAGCCACTGGAATACAAACACGACGGCGTGCAGCAGGGCGTGCTCGACAAACTCCGGCAGGGGAAATATCCGCTGGAAGCCAGCCTGAATTTACTGCGCAAACCGGTCGAACAATGCCGTCAGGAACTTTTCACCTTCTTCTGTCAGGCGCAGGCGGAAAATCTACGCACGCTGTTAATCATCCACGGCCGTGGCCGGGAAGACGAAAGCCACGCGAATATCGTGCGCAGCTACATCGCGAAATGGCTGAAACAGCTCGATGAAGTGCAGGCTTTCTGTGTGGCAATCCAGAAAGATGGCGGTGCGGGAGCCTGTTATGTCGCGCTCAAAAAAACGGCCCAGGCCAAACAGGAAAACTGGGAGCGTCACGCCAAACGCAGCCGCTGACCGGGGATCTTCAACCGAAACTTTGTTGCGTCATGGTTTAAGCGCGACCCCGTAATGTCCTGATACTTTTTCTGCCCGGAGACGGGCACTCAACCGAGCGACTTTCATGTTTCCAAAACCGGTTTATTTACGTTGCACACTGTTGCTGTGTGCGGTGAGCCTGCTGTCTGCCTGCGATCGCGGTGCGTCTGAACCCGAAGATGCACTGGTGATTGAAGGCAAAACCATGGGCACGTTTTACCGTGTCAGCCTGGCGGGAGTGGACAAAAACCGGGAAGCCTCGCTGCGTGAACAAATCGAAGCGCAGCTCAGAGAAGACGACCACGAGCTGTCGACCTACAAAGAAGACTCGGTTCTGTCGCGCTTTAATCAGTATCAGGGCAATGTCCCGCAGCCGATCAGCGCGGGGATGGCCGATGCGATAGTGACATCGATACGCATTGGTCAACTGACCGGCGGTGCGATGGATATCACCGTGGGGCCGCTGGTCAACCTGTGGGGCTTCGGGCCGGATAAACAGCCGGTGAAAATGCCGACGTCGCAACAGATTGCGGATGCCCGTCAGCGTATTGGCTTGCAACACCTGAAAGTGATCCAGCAGAGCGACGGGCAATATCTGCAAAAAAATTTGCAGGGGATGTATGTCGATCTTTCGACCGTTGGCGAAGGCTATGCAACCGACCATCTGGCGCGCCTGATTGAAGGTAATGGCATCAGCAATTATCTGGTGTCTGTGGGCGGCGCGGTGGTTTCCCGCGGGCACAATCCGAAGGGCAATCCGTGGCAGGTGGCGATTCAGAAACCCACAGACAAAGAGACGGCGGTGCAGGCGATTGTCGATTTGCAGGGCATGGGGATCAGCACTTCAGGCAGTTACCGCAATTATTACGAGCTCGACGGCAAACGGTTATCGCACATTATTGATCCGGCGACCGGCGCACCGATCACCCACAAGCTGGTTTCGGCAACCGTGATTGCGCCGACCGCGCTCGAAGCGGACGGCTGGGACACCGGCCTGATGGTGCTGGGCACGCACAAAGCGCTGG
This sequence comes from Rahnella sp. PCH160, assembly GCF_047784855.1. NCBI lineage: Bacteria > Pseudomonadati > Pseudomonadota > Gammaproteobacteria > Enterobacterales > Yersiniaceae > Rahnella > Rahnella sp. PCH160. Next base: position 3,433,649 of record NZ_JBLOGT010000001.1, on the reverse strand, counting down.
CGCTGGCTGAGAAAGAACATCTGGCGGTCTATCTCATCACCAAAGAGGGCGATACCTTCAAAACCTTCATGTCGCCTCAGTTCAAAGCGTACCTGAAAGATCCTGAGTAACGGTTTCACCCTGTGTTATCTGCCATTTCCCCCGCCAGACACTGACGCCGGATTGCGGCATCAGTGTTTGGCGGTGCTCACCAGTTCAAACAGCACCACGGTCCGCGATGTACAAATGTATTCGCGGCCAAATTCAAAGTTATGCTCGTTCACATCGTCGGGCTGGAACGTATCAAGAATATGTCGCCAGCCTTCACCGTGTGCCACGGATGGGAGCGTGAACACGACATCTTCGTGCGAAGCATTAAACAGCAGCAAAACCGTACTTAACGACCCCTGACGCAATAAACCGGTGGGCTGTGCGCGGCCATCGAGCAGCATCGCGATACATTTTGCGTGCGGATCTTTCCAGGCGGCGTCAGTCATTTCTTCGCCCTGCGGCTGGAACCAGCTTACATCCTTCACACCCAGTTTTTCATGCACAGCGCCGGTAAGAAATCGGCCACGGTGCAGGATCGGAAAACGTTTACGCAGGGCAATCAGCCGGTACGTGAACAGCAGCAGCGACTGGCCTTTTTCCTCGATATTCCAGTTAACCCACGCAATCTCGGTGTCCTGACAATAGGCGTTGTTATTGCCGTTTTGCGAGCGTGCAAATTCGTCCCCGGCCAGCAACATCGGCGTACCCTGAGAAAACAGCAGCGTCGCCAGCATATTGCGCATCTGCCGCAACCGCAGCGCGTTAATGGCAGGATCATCAGTCTGGCCTTCCACGCCGTAGTTGGCCGAAATATTGTTATCGCTGCCGTCTTTGCCGTTCTCGCCGTTGGCTTCGTTGTGTTTACTGGCGTAAGACACCCAGTCGTTGAGCGTGAAGCCGTCGTGTGCGGTAATAAAATTCACCGACGCATACGGTTTGCGGCCCCGGTGATTAAACAAATCTGCCGAGCCGGAAAGGCGGGTGGCAAACTGCGCCAGCTGGCCTTCATCGCCGCGCCAGAATTTGCGCACCGTGTCGCGGAAACGGTCATTCCATTCCATCCAGCCCGGCGGAAACCCCCCGACCTGATAGCCGCCGGGGCCGCAATCCCAGGGTTCAGCAATCAGCTTGCACTGACTGAGGATCGGATCCTGACGGCAGGTATCGAGAAAACCGCAGCCTTCGTCAAAACCGTAGCTTTCCCGTCCGAGAATGGTGGCGAGGTCAAACCGGAAACCATCGACCTGCATTTCTGTCGCCCAGTAACGCAGCGAATCGGTCACCATCTGCAGGACACGCGGGTGGCTAAGATTGAGCGTATTGCCGGTGCCCGTGTCGTTAATGTAATAACGTTTATTGTGCGGCATCAGGCGGTAATAGCTGGCGTTATCGATACCTTTGAACGACAGCGTGGGGCCCAGTTCGTTGCCTTCCGCCGTGTGGTTGTAAACCACGTCGAGAATGACCTCAATGTTTGCTGCGTGCAGGGTGGCAATCATCTGCTTGAATTCGTTCACGGTGTGCGTCGCCATATATTGCGGGTGCGGCGCAAAGAAACTCAGCGTGTTGTAACCCCAGAAATTGTGCAGCCCTTTATCCTGCAAATGCCGGTCATCGGTGAACGCATGAACCGGCATCAGCTCAACCGACGTCACACCCAGAGAGCGGATATATTCCACGATGTGCGGCGTACTCATCCCCGAGAATGTCCCGCGCAAATGCTCCGGCACCGCCGGATGACGCATGGTGTAACCGCGCACATGCGTTTCGTAAATCAGCGTTTTCTCCCACGGAATATGGCGTTTGCGTGAACGTGCCCAGGAAAATGCCGGGTCGATGACCCGACATTTCGGCAGAAATTCCGCGCTGTCGCGGTTATCAATGTGCAGATCTTTCTTCGCGCTTTGCAGGTCATATGCAAACAGCGCGTCGTCCCATTTCAGTTCACCGACAATCTGTTTGGCATACGGGTCGAGCAGTAATTTGGCCGGATTAAACCGGTGGCCGTCGTGCGGTGCATAAGGGCCGTGAACGCGGTAAGCATAAAGCAGGCCGGGGCGGGCGTCGGGCAGATAGCCATGCCAGACCTCGTCGGTGTATTCCGGCAGTTCAATCACGTCATATTGCTCGCCGGCTTCATTAAACAGGCACAGCTCAACTTTTGTGGCGTTGGCGGAAAACAGCGCGAAGTTCACGCCCAGACCGTCCCAGGTCGCGCCGAGCGGGACGGGCAATCCTTCACGAACGCGGGTGGTGTGCCCGGAATCAAAACTGCGGACAATTTCGCCGTCGCTGTAAGGATGGATGATGCGCACGCCCAAACTGTCTACGGCGATATCAACCTGTGCGTGGGAAGGGACGGTGCGGACTTCTCCCGTCGTGGCGGTGGGTTTAGTTGTCTTACCGGATTGGGCTTTTGCCATTCGTTTCACACTCCTGAACAGGTCAATCAGAATAAATCCTGAGAAAGAATTAGAGCGAAAAAGATCCGCAGCTCATGGGGCCGCTTGTCCGTTGCTACCAAATCATTGTAGTTGCAGTTACGGCTTTTCCCCTGCCAGCGGTGCATTAACCGGCAAATCAAGATTTTCCAGGAGAGAAACCTGATGACAAAAAAGAGGCATCTAACGCGCCATCGCAAAAAATCAGTGTGATGAAAATATTCCTGATTGATACGTTTTTGCTGGTCACGGCGCATCACAAATCTGCCTCTTAACGACTGATTATAAAGCCTTAATTCCTCACGCCATTTTTTGATGCAGTGTGATTTTCTCTTTTGAAATCAGGCTCTGATACTGGCCACAGAGAAAGCAGCGGCGAGCGATGAGACAACGAATTTTACCCCGCGATCATCGTCTGCTTTCCGTCATTCACTCACTTACATCAATCTTCGGAGTTACGATTCATGAGCACTACCAAACAAAAATATATGGTTTCCGCCGCATGGGAAAATGCGGACGACGTCTGGTCCTCTGCCTGTTTTATCGACGTATTTAATATGACGGAGTCCGATCTGGAATCCGGCAAGATTGAGTTCACGCTCGATAACTCCCAGAGCGCTTCTGCAAACATTAACTTTCAGTTCGATACCTGGAGCAGCCCGATCAAAGGCACGCTGATCGACGCATGCAGCGTGATCCCGGCGGGTGGCAAAGGCACTTTTGCCATTATGGTCGGCAACAACACTGGCGTGAGCATCGGCAATCTGCCGCAGGGTTTTAAAGTCAACGGCGAAGCGGCCGATCAGGTGGCGGATACTCAGGCACCGACCGTTCCGGTCAATGTGAAAGTGGTGGCGAGCGGCGCGGTCACCCTGACCGTGGGCTGGACGGCGTCTACCGATAACGTGATGGTCAGCGGCTATGAAGTCACTTACACCCATACCCAAACCAAAGTGGCCAAAACGCAAAAAACCACCGGTACATCCGTGACGCTGGTCGGGCTGACGGCGCAAACTGCCTACAGCGTGCAGGTCCGCGCTTATGATCTGGCCGGTAATTTCTCGGCTAAATCCCCCGCGCTGAATGTCACCACCGACAAAACCTTGCCGGATTCGGGTGATTACAGCTTCAACCACGCACCGTTTATGGATTTCACCGGCTGGCCGACGCCACGCCCGAGCGTTTTCGGTCAAGAGTCAGGACTGAAAGCCTATACGCTGGGCTTTATCACGACTGCCGACATGAATGCAGGCAACGGCACGCCGAATTATCGTCCTTGCTGGGGTGGGCTGGTGAGTATCACTGATGCCAACGTTGGCGATTACGGCCAGGAATTTACGGGCGATGCGACGGTCTCTGATTACGGTAAAGCCGATATCGCGGCGTTCCGTGCAGCAGGGGGGGATGTCGCGATTTCCTTCGGCGGGGCGAATTCCAACTTCCTCGAAGAGCACATTACCGACGTGGGCGAACTGGCCGCGTTGTATCAGGGCGTGCTGGATAACTATGCCGTCAACCATATCGATTTTGATATCGAAGGGGGCGCATTACAGCAGACTGAAATGCTCAGCCGTTTACTGGCGACCATGGCGGTGGTGCAGAAAAACAATCCGTCGCTGCAAATCGCTTTCACGCTGCCGGTTGACGGCCAGACATCCGATGATTCGCAGGGACTGACGTCCTTCGGGATTGATTTCGTGCGTATGGTACATGATGCGGGCATTTCGCCGGCACTGTTCAATGCCATGTCGATGGACTTTGGCGACGTCGCGCCGCCTCCGGACATGTATACCGGTGTGGAAATGTCGATGCTGGCGATGCATCGTCAGATTAAAACCGTCTTCACCGAGTGGTCAGATGCCAAACTGTGGCGTCGCATTGGTGTGACACCGATGTTTGGCATCAACGACACCGGCCCGAGCTTCACCACGGATCACATGAAAAAACTGATCGACCTGGCGACAAAATACAACTTCGGCACTATCTCCGGCTGGGATGCGACCCGTGATTACAATCAGGGCCTGGAAATGTGTCACACCAGCGATCACAACAATCTGTATCAATGTACTTACGAAGGTACCGAGTCCTACGCCTACAGCAAGATTATCGCGACATATCGCCATAAGGCGGTGTAATCCGCTGCCAGAAATTCATTTCATCATTTTTTCGTATTGTGTCATTTCGCCGGTGTGAACCCGTCACACCGGCATTTTTTCGTCTGTATCATTCTGCAAAGCTTAACTTCTGTACATGGCGGTGGCCTTCGCTGATATTCACTCTGACCCGTTACAAACAGGGCGGGCGCAAAACGTCATTTGCCGTGTTTAAGACGCATTTAGGAGCCTCCATGACCATCGCTTTGCTGAGCCACATCGACCTTGATGCGGGCTATCCTGACCGGTTTGAAGCAGCCGGATATTCTCTGCATTTCGCCACCACGCCGGCGCAACGTGCAAACCTTGATCCTCACATCGCACAGACCATTCGCGCCATCATAACCATTGGTACCCTCGGCGTGAGCGCGGCAGAAATCGCCGCATTGCCCGCGCTGGAGATCATCTGCGCGCAGGGCGTCGGCTTTGAACATATTGACCTGGCGGCGGCAAAACAGCGCGGCATTCAGGTCACGCACGGCCCCGGCACCAACAGTTCTTCGGTTGTGGATCATACGCTGGCGCTGATGCTGGCGATCACCCGCAGAATTCCGCAGTTCGATGCGGCCGTTCGCGCCGGTGAATGGAAAAAAACGCGCTGGAACGTGGACGGAATGTCCGGCAAACGGCTGGGAATTATCGGGCTGGGCAACATCGGTGCGCAGATTGCCCGCCGCGCCGCCGGTGGGTTTGATATGGAAGTGGGGTATCACAACCGCCGTCCGCAGGATGACAGCCCGTACCATTATTTCCACAGCGTGACCGAACTGGCGGACTGGGCGGATTATCTGGTTGTCGCCACACCGGGCGGTGCCAATACCACCCGGCTGGTGAATGCGCAGGTGCTGAAAGCCCTGGGGGAAAACGGTTATCTGATTAACATTTCACGGGGCAGCGTGGTGGACAGTGACGCACTGATCGCCAGTCTGCAACGCCGCGAAATCGCCGGAGCCGCGCTGGATGTGGTGGACGGTGAACCGAAAGTTCCGCCAGCAATGCTGGCGCTGGATAATCTGGTTCTGACCCCGCACGTGGCCGGACGCTCGCCGGAATCCGTCGAAAATATGATGACGCTGGTGCTGTCCAATCTGGATGCACATTTTTCAGGTAAGCCGGTCATGACGCCGGTGCCTGAATAATCCGCTGATTTATTTGCCCGATGCTGAGAGAAAACGCCGCCTGCCGGCGTTTTTTTATGGATGCTGAAAATCATCCGGACGGGCTATAGTCGGAAAAAGCATAAGTAACCGCTTTTTCTTATTTGTCTGGCATAGCTACAGACCGTAACAATAGGGTTTTCAGGCAGAACAGAGGCAGACAGCGGTGAATTTTCAACAACTCAAAATTATACGGGAATCCGCGCGATGCAATTACAACCTGACCGAAGTCTCGAACATGTTGTTCACTTCGCAGTCAGGCGTCAGCCGTCATATTCGCGAGCTGGAAGATGAACTGGGCGTTGAGATTTTCATCCGTCGCGGCAAGCGCCTGTTGGGGTTGACCGAACCGGGTAAAGAACTGCTGGCCGTAGCCGAGCGTATTCTCAACGAAGCGCAGAATATCCGCCGTCTGGCCGATGTGTTTTCGAAAGAAGACGCGGGCGTGCTGACTATCGCCACCACCCATACCCAGGCGCGTTACAGTCTGCCCAAAGTGATTAAAGCCTTCCGGGCGATTTATCCGGGCGTGCGGCTGGAACTTCATCAGGGCTCGCCGCAGGAAGTGCTGGCGATGTTACTGAGCGGGCAGGCGGACGTGGCCATCGCCAGTGAAAAACTGATGAATGACCCGACGGTGGCGGCGTTCCCGTATTACCGCTGGCACCACGCGATTGTTGTTCCGCAAGGGCATCCGCTGACGTTGCAGCACCCGATCACCTTACAACATCTCAGCGAACAGCCACTGATCACCTATCGTCAGGGGATCACCGGCCGTTCCCGTCTGGATGATGCGTTCAGTCGTGCAGCACTCACTGCGGATATCGTGCTCAGTGCGCAGGATTCTGACGTGATTAAAACCTACGTTGAGCTGGGATTAGGCGTGGGGATCCTGGCGGATAAAGCGTTTGAGGCGGCGCGTGATACCGGGCTTCAGCTGATTAACGCCGAGCATCTCTTCGAAGGCAACACCGTCTGGCTGGGGCTTAAAAAAGCGCAATTGCAGAGAAACTACGTCTGGCGGTTTATCGAACTGTGTAACCCTGGGTTATCGGTGAATGAGATCAAGGAGAAGGTGTTTGCCGTGGGGGATGAGCCGGTGATTGACTATCAGATTTGATGGTATGAGGCGTCATACGGGCGCCTGATAATTCAACTTTCAACTTTCAACTTTCAACTTCAAGACCTTGGGCTCGCCGCCCAAACTGGCCCAAAGGGCGCGTTAACGCGCGCGCCCTCTGGACACCCGCGCTTTTTAACTGCGCGCTGCCGCTCGCTGGCACTGTTTCAGGCACAACAGCTATTGCCGCAAAATCCCGCCGCTGCGCGGTTCCCTCCTGTCGGGTTACAAACCGCGCGAAAAGAGTCGCGGTTTTCCACCTCTCCATACGGCGCGATTTTTGAAAGCGGCCAGGGGCTTTTTAGTTCACAACCTTGCTGCTGGTTGTTTTTAATAAAATGAGTTGCCGTTTTCACAAAAGGTTAAGTAAGAAAACTGAATGACTTTGAATTTAGATAAGCCCTGGCCGCTTTCAGAAAGCTTGCTGAATGAGTGTTTCGAGACCTTAGGCTCGAAGACCGAAATGAAGGAACCGCGTAGCGGCAAGTTTTCGCGGCAATAATTGTGGCTCCTGAAACAGTGCCAGCGAGCGGAGCGCTTGTTGAAAAAGACGCGGAGATTCCAAAGAGGGCTCGTCATAGCCCTCTTTGGTCGGTTTCGGCGCGGCGAGTTAAGTGATCTCTGCACATAAAAAACCGAAATTCTCTCGATCCCGACCCAGCCCTCATGGCACATGAAAAACCGAAACTTTCCCCGGTCAGTCCTTTTAAAAGCGCCTGTGTGCCCGCTTATGGCACAAAAAAAAGCCGATTCCTGAGAACCGGCTCTGATGCACATCAAACGACCAGGCGTCCGCTAAGCTGCAGGCTTAGCAATCACATTGCGATTTTCCATCCGCACTTCCGCGATATTGACATCAATGATGTCACTCTGACGATAGGCGACTTCGCCTTTGATCAGCACGGTGCCAGTGTCTGCGCTGCACACCAGCTCGTCGCGCACGCTGTGCAGGAACGGTGCAGGGATAAAGGCGACAGCGCCGATATCTTGCAGACGGACGCGCAAACCACCGCGGGTCACATCGATAATTTCTGCGCTGAATTTCACATCCGTGCCGACTTTATCTTCCAGATAACGGGCGTACAACCAGTCACCGACGTCACGCTCGGCCATGCGGTTGGCACGGCGGCGTTCTGCCAGCTGAACGGTCATATCTTCCTGCGGTTTCTCAGCAGACTGTTGCAGGATCATCGCTTTCAGCAGACGGTGGTTCACCATATCGCCGTATTTACGAATCGGTGAAGTCCAGGTTGCGTAAGCTTCCAGACCCAGACCGTAATGCGGCCCCGGTACGGTGCTGATTTCTGCAAATGTCTGGAAACGACGGATGCGGCTGTCGAGGAACTGGGTTGGCAACGCATCCAGTTTACGGCGCAGGGCGCAGAAACCGGGCAGTGTCAGCAGTTCTTCGGCGTTGGCTTCCACATCATTGGCCGCAAGCACCGTGACAGCGTTTTCCACCAGCAGCGGGTCGAAACCGGTATGCACGTTGTACACGCCGAAACCGAGGCTGTCGCGCAGCGCAATAGCCGCACAGACGTTAGCGGCGATCATTGATTCTTCAACGATGCGGTTGGCGATACGGCGATGCTCAGCAATGATTTCCAGAACGTTGCCTTTTTCACCCAGCACGAAGCGGTAATCAGGACGGTCTTTAAACACCAGCGCGTGTTCGGTGCGCCATGCACTGCGCACGTCGCAAACGCGTTTGAGCAGGCGGATCTGATCAGCAATCACATCGCTGGCAGGTTGCCATGCGCTTTTCTCATCCGCTTCCAGCCAGTCAGACACATTGTCATAGGCCAGTTTGGCTTTTGATTCGATGGTGGCGGCGAAGAAACGAATGTCGGTGCCCAGCGCGCCATCGGTGCCCAGCGTAACGGAGCAGGCGAGAACCGGACGGCTGACGTCCGGCCACAGGGAACACACGTCGTCGGACAACTCACGCGGTAACATCGGGATGTTAAAGCCCGGCAGATAGTTGGTGAATGCGCGTTTTTTGGCGATGTTATCGAGTTCGCTGCCTTCGGTGACGTACGCCGTCGGGTCAGCAATCGCAATGGTCATCTGCAAAGTGCCGTCGCCGTTGTCTTTCACATACAGCGCGTCATCCATGTCCTGCGTGCTGCCGCTGTCGATGGTGACAAATGGCAGGGCAGTCAGATCTTCGCGGTTCAGGCCTTCATCGCGCAGTTCAGCGATGTCAGATTTTGGCGCTTCGCGTTCCAGATTATGACGGGCCAGCGTGACCCACCATGGCGCGAGATCGTCAGTGCCTGTGGTGATCCATTCGGTGATTTCAGCCTGGAAGCTGTGATCGCCTTCTTTGAGCGGGTGGCGGCGCATTTCGGCCACGCACCAGTCGCCGTCACTGACTTCGTGATTAATGTTGCGCACCACACGACACTGGATCGCATCACGTAATAAAGGATGGTCAGGGATGATAGAAAGACGGTCGTCTTTTTTGGTTACGCGACCCACAAAGCGGCTGAGGAAAGGTTCAACCAGTGTTTCCGGCTGGACGACTTCACGCTCTTTTTCGGTTTGCAGCGAGGCGATTACGCGGTCACCGTGCATGACTTTTTTCATGTACGGAGGCGGAATGAAATAGCTTTTTTGACCGTCTACTTCAAGAAAGCCAAAGCCTTTCTCAGTCCCTTTCACGATGCCTTCGACACGTGGAGTCTGAGAGTGAAGTTGCTGTTTTAGCTGCGCGAGCAGCGGGTTATCTTGAAACATATCGTCCAGGGAATTAGGGTTAATGTGGCTCGATTAGCGGCAGACAGTTTTACGCGATTCAGCCCCTGCGGGCAAGCAGCATCTGCCCCTTTTGCCTCATAACCCTGAAGCCAAAGGGGAGATTTACGGCACATCCCGCATAACGGGTTATGCGATGCGTTGCAGGTCAACTTTTTGTTCGCAGCGACGGATTGTCACCGGAACGGCTTTGGAGGTTGGCGTGTGGGTCTGGTCACCAAAACTGGACATCGGCACCAGCGGGTTGGTTTCCGGATAATAGGCCGCCAGATTGCCACGCGGAATGTCGTAGCTGACCAGCTTAAACCCGGTGACTTTGCGCTCGATACCGTCGTTCCACAGCGTTTCAATTTCCACCAGCTCGCCGTCTTTCAGGCCCAAATCGGCCAGATCCTGCGGGTGAATGAACAGCACTTCACGCTGGCCGTACACGCCGCGATAACGGTCATCAAGGCCGTAAATCGTGGTGTTGTACTGGTCGTGGGAACGCAAAGTTTGCAGCGTAAACGGTGCATTCTGGTCGCCCATCGGGATCAGCACATCCGGCAGCGGCACGGCGCTGAAATTGGCTTTGCCGCTCAGGGTATTGAAGTTCAGATCGGCGGCCGCATTGCCCAGATAGAAACCGCCTTTGATATCACAACGCGCGTTAAAATCCCTGAACCCTGGGATTGTCGCTTCGATGTGGTCGCGGATCAGGTTGTAATCGTCGGCCAGCCCCATCCAGTCCAGGTATTTGTCACCCAGCACGGCGTTGGCGATTCCGCAGACAATCGCGGTTTCTGAACGCTGCTCCTGAGACAACGGAATGCCGACGCCTTCGGACGCATGCACCATGCTGAAAGAATCTTCCACAGTGATGAACTGCGAACCGGTTGCCTGCATATCCAGTTCGGTACGCCCCAGCGTAGGCAGGATCAGCGCTTCTGCGCCGGGCGTCAGGTGTGTGCGGTTAAGCTTGGTGCTGATTTGCACGGACAAATCCAGATTGCTTAGCGCCTGTTCGGTACGCGGCGTATCCGGTGCCGCAGCCGCCAGATTACCACCGAGGCAGATCAGCACTTTGGCTTCATGACGCAGCATGGCTTCCAGCGCTTCCACGGTATTGTGACCGGGAACGCGAGGCGGGGTGAATTTGAAGTGGGTTTCCATCGCATCGAGCAGGGCTTTCGGCGCTTTTTCGTCGATACCCATCGTGCGGTTGCCCTGCACGTTACTGTGACCACGTACCGGACACAAACCGGCACCCGGTTTACCCAGCTGGCCGAACAGCAGTTGCAGGTTGGTGATTTCACGCACGGTCGGCACGGAATGTTTGTGCTGGGTTATACCCATCGCCCAAGTGCAAATCACGCGGCCGGCATTCATATAAATCGCCGCTGCTTCACGCAAATCTTGTTCGCTCAGGCCGGACTGTCCGGTGATTTTGTCCCAGCTTGTCGCATCGACAATAGCCAGATACTCGTCCACGCCCGCGCAGTTTGCCGCGATAAATTCTTCATCAAACAGGGAAGGCTGACCGGAAGCAATGCGTTCGCGGTGAGTCTGCAATAACGCTTTCACGATACCGCGCACGGCAGCCATATCCCCGCCCAGATTTGGCTGGTAATACGCCGAGCTGATGCGACCGGCTTTCGGTGTCACCACTTCCAGCGGTTTTTGCGGATCGGCAAAACGTTCCAGGCCACGTTCACGCAGGGTATTGAAGCTGACCACTTTCGCGCCGCGATCGGAGGCATGGCGCAGGCTGTGGAGCATACGCGGATGGTTGGTGCCCGGATTCTGACCGAAGACGAAAATCGCATCGGCTTTTTCGAAATCATCCAGACGGATGGTGCCTTTACCGACGCCGATACTTTGCTTCAGACCTACGCCGCTGGCTTCGTGACACATATTCGAGCAGTCGGGAAAGTTGTTGGTGCCGAACATGCGGCCAAACACCTGATAAAGGTAAGAGGCTTCGTTACTGGCACGGCCTGAAGTGTAGAAATCTGCCTGATCCGGGCTTTCAAGGCCTTTGAGATGGCTGGCGATCAGCGAAAATGCGGCGTCCCAGCTGATCGGTTCGTAATGGTCGGTGGTGCGGTTATACCGCATCGGGTGGGTCAGACGACCCTGATATTCGAGGAAATAATCGCTCTGCGCGCGCAGTTTGGTCACGCTGTGCTGAGCGAAGAATTCCGGCTCAACCGCTTTACGGGTGGCTTCCCAGCTGACGGCCTTCGCGCCGTTTTCACAGAAACTGAAGGTGCTGTGGTTATCATCGCCCCACGCACAGCCCGGACAGTCAAATCCGCGACCTTTGTTAACACGCATCAGGTTACGCAGGTTGGAGAGGACTTTTTTACTGTCGAAGACGAAACGGGTGGTGGATTCCAACGCACCCCAGCCACCGGCCGCGCCGTGGTAGGGTTTGATCTCAGTTTTAAATTTCATAGTTATGCTTCGCAGGTGGTTTTTGTCTGGTCTGTAAACAATCAGAACGGTGAATTGTTAATCCGATTGTTAATTTTATGTCACAAGTTTAGGAGGGAGATGCGACGACGTCTAATCGAATGCCATGATGGTGCGATTAGATCTGTCTATTACAAGAAAATCCGCACGAATAACGTTAATGAGCAGACAGAATGCGAAGTGCGCCGTCTTTTTAAGCCTGAATTAAAACAGCGGGTTGCGATAAGAAAGGGTGATGGCGGCACTGGGTGAGGCTTTTGGTTAAATTAAGATCAAGTTGTAACAGAACCGTTTCACTATGAAATGGTTAGCAAAAGACTAAGGGTTTTTCTGGCCGGCGATTTAGGGCACCCTATGCGGCAAATAATATCCGGTATTTTTTTATCTGCCGGCAGGTTCGCTTATTGCGTCTGCCGGAAAGGTGCGTTTAAGGAAGATTCAGTGAAACGTAGTGTAATGAGTGTTTTATCTTGTGTGTTGATGTTCTCCGCGGGCAGCGTAAAAGCTGTCGCTCCACTGGATTTCCCGGTCGTGCCACCGAGCATTGATGCTGCTTCCTTTGTGCTGATGGATTACGCCAGCGGTGATGTGCTGGCCGCCGGTAACCCGGACGAGCGTCGCAACCCGGCCAGCCTGACCAAACTGATGACCGGTTATGTCATCGACCGCGCGCTGGACCACAAAAAAATCACCATGAACGATGTGGTGACCGTGCCTCAGGAAGCCTGGGTTGCCGGTAATAAAAGCCTCGAAGGTTCTTCCCTGATGTTCCTCAAACCAGGCGACCGCGTTTCTGTGCGCGACCTTATTCGCGGCATCATCATTACTTCCGGCAACGACGCGTGCGTGGCGATGGCGGATTACGTGGCCGGAAGCCAGGATTCTTTCGTCGGCATGATGAACCAGTACGTGGTCAGCATGGGCCTGACCAATACGCATTTCGAAACCGTACACGGCCTGGATGCGCCGGGGCAGTTCACCACCTCCTATGATCTGGCAAAACTTTCCCGCGCGATTATCGGCGGTGAGCCAGAGGAATACCGTATGTATGCCGAGAAATCGCTGACATACGACAACATCACCCAGCAGAACCGTAACGGCCTGTTGTGGGATAAAAACCTGCAAGTGGATGGCCTGAAAACCGGTCACACCGAAAGCGCCGGTTTCAACATTATCGCGTCTGCCACGCAGGGCGGCCGTCGTCTGATAGCGGTGGTGATGGGCGGGAAAAGTGCGAAAGGGCGTGAAGAACAGGCGCGTAAACTGCTGACCTGGGGCTTCCGTGAATACACCAGCAAGCAGATTTTCAAAGCGGATCAGACCGTTTCTAATGAGCACGTCTGGTTCGGTGCCACAGCTCAGGTGAAAGTCGGTTCGCTCAGCGATGTGTTTATCAGCGTTCCGCAGTCTGACGCCGATAAACTGAAAGCGCAGTATGTGCTGACCAATCCGCAGATTGACGCGCCGCTGAAAAAAGGCCAGGAACTGGGCAGCATCAATATCGTGGACAACGGTAAAGTCATCAAAACCGTGCCGCTGGTGGCGCTGGAAGACGTGGCGCAGGGCGGGATTATCAGCCGTGCGATTGACTACGTGAAACTGAAAATCTAACTTCTGCTCTTTCCCCTCTCACGAGGGGAAGGTTGGGATGGGGTGTGGTTTACCCCTTGCTAATAAAATTCTTCATAACTTCACATCAAACTTTCCGGCCTGGTAATCCAGAATGGCCTGATTAATTTCCTGCACCGTGTTCATCACAAACGGGCCGTGGGACACCACCGGTTCATTGATTTTTTCAGCGTGCCCGAACAGGAACGTGGCGTCATCGGTTGCGGTGATCGTCACGCGGTCATCGTTGCTATCCAGCTCAATCAGATGCCAGGCCTGTGCCGGAATATCATCGATTTTGAGACGTCCTTTCACGGTATACAGGAAAACCTGACGTGCCGCTGGCGCATGCAACGTCACTTCACTGCCCGCGCTCATCTGAACGGTCATCAGGGTGACATCGGTCAGTGATTTTATCGGACCGGTGACGCCCGCCACGTTGCCGGAAATCAGACTGATCGCGCCGTTTCCTTTGCTCAGCGGAATTTGCGGGATGTCCTGAACCTGTAAACCCACATAGCCTGGAGGCGTCATTTTCAGCCGTGACGGCAAATTTACCCAAAGCTGCAAAATTTCCAGTTCACCGCCGTGGCGTTTAAACGCCTCCGGTGAGAGCTCAGAGTGGATAAGACCCGAACCTGCAGTCATCCACTGCACGCCGCCGGTGCCGATAATACTTTCATGACCGCCGGTATCGCTGTGCGCCAGTTCGCCGCGCAGGATAAATGTGACCGTTTCAAATCCGCGATGCGGGTGCGGGCCGAAAGGTAAACCGAGGTTATCCGGTGCGTAAACCTGCGGGCCGTGATGATTGAGGAACAGAAAAGGGTCGAGCTGCTCGAGTTCCGGCCCCGGAACCGGCCGGCGTGTTTGCAGATCGCGGATATCATCACGATAGGCTTTGTATTGCTTAACAATTTTTCGGGTCATGGGGCGGGTTCCGTTAAAACACTGGATAATAACGAAGACTAGCGGGTTCAGCGAAGGTTGTCACAGCTGATTGTTAACAAGGTGTAATTCGCGCTGAATCAGTCAACAAAACGCGGGCGACTGGCTCACAACCGCCCGGAAATTCAACGGTAATGTCAGAACACTTTCGACGAGAAGTCTGTTTTCACTTCGCTTTCGATGTAGGTATTGAGCCCCCAGCCGGCGCGGGCCAGTTCTTTCATTTTTTCGAGATGTTCCGGCCCCGGATGGCGGATATCGTAGAGATAAACGTGATTGTTCTTGAAACGGACTTTGATCGAATTGGCATCAATCTGGAAGCTGACAACCTGTGAATCACCACTTTTGTTCGCGTAATTTTCCATGCTGCATCCTGTTTTCTGAGCCTGATGACGGGCGACGTCTTCTATTAACCACGTCTGAATTTTCCGTACAGGGCGACAGTTCACAGTTTACGAAACACAGGGAAAACAATGCTTATCAGGGCGTTATGGCGAGACCTTGGGTTGCCTCCAAACAACGGAATATCCGGGGCTGACCCTCAGCGTAATGCACGAAGAGGGTCAGTGCGTTCTTAACGGCGGCCGCGCGGATGGGTGCGGGCAGTCCAGTCATAGGTCGCTGACGTGCTTGGAACCGCTTTGTTGCGGCGTTTTTCAGCACGCGCTCGCGCGGCCACTTTTTCTTTCTCTGCCATCAGCGTGTCGATGTAATCATCTTTAATCCGGTTGTTTTCCGAATTGGTCAGCTCACGGCCCTGTGCTTTGCGGGCTTTATCGAGCAACGTTTTCAACTCGCGCTGTTCGCTTTCCGTCATATCTTGTTGTGTCAGTCTTTTCATCATTACTGCGTCCTGTGAGGAAAGTGGCTACCAGTGTAGTCGAATTACGGGCAGGCGTCGCGGCAATCTGGCGCGGGCGCGAAAGCAAATCCTGTCGTCGTGCGCTATCGCCGCATTGCAGCAATTAACGATAATCATTATCATCTCAGCCTTTATGATGGGTTTTGAGGTGTTATGCGTAAGTTCACTCAGTCGCTGCTGGTTTCCTGCCTGTTGTTTTCCGGTCTGGCGCAGGCCAGAACCGTGACCGATATTTCCAACCGTACAGTGACCGTGCCGGATAATCCGCAGCGTATCGTGGTGGGCGAAAGCCGCATGTTGTATACGCTGGCGCTGGTACAGGACGGAAACCCCGCTCAGCATGTGATTGGCTGGCCAGGTGATATGGCGCAGCTCGATGCGCAAAGCTGGGCGATGTACGTGAAAGCCTTTCCTGAAATCGCCACTATTCCGCTGCTGGGGCAGAACAACTACACGCAGCTCAACGTGGAGAAGGTGATTGCGCTGAAACCGGATCTGGTGATTTTGCCGGTGTATGCCAAGAAGCAGACCGATCGCGATCAGATGGAAATCACGCTGACCCAAGCGGGGATCCCGGTGATCTTCGTCGATCTGCGTGTGGATCAACTGCACAATACGATCCCCAGCGTGAAATTGCTGGGTGACGTGCTGAACCATCCGGAAAAAGCGGCGCGCTTTATCGCTTTCTATCAGCAGCACATGGATCGCGTTCGCGAACGTATCGCGGCGTATCAGGGCAAACGGCAGACGGTGATGCTGCAATTGCATCTTGGCCGTCGCGAAGGCTGCTGCACCACGGTTTCTCATGGAAATCTTGCCGATCTGCTGGCGTTTGCCGGAGGGGATAACATCGCCAAAGGCGCTTTTGGCAGAGTGTACGGGGATCTGAATGCAGAAAAAGTGATTATGGCCAACCCGGATGTGTATATCACAACCGGAATGGCAGGCCCGGAAGGGAAAAGGGTGTCTAATCTGATGCTGGGGCCGCAGGTTACGCCGCAGGAAGCGGAGCAAAGTTTCCGGCAGATCATGGATAAACAGCCGGTGCTTTCCACACTGAAAGCCGTGCGCGAAGGGCGGGCGTACAGCGTCTGGCATAATTTCTATCTCAGCCCGTATCACATGGTTGACGTGGAAGTCTTCGCCAAAGCTATGTATCCGCAGCTGTTTAAAGATGTCGATCCGCAGCAAACCATGAAAGAACTCTACACGCAGTTTCTGCCGGTTCCGTTCAGCGGCACCTACTGGAGTACGCTGCCACCGGCGAAATAATTCCACCACGTCGTTCGTTTTAAAACAGGCATAAAAAAACCGGCACAATCGCGTGCCGGTTTATGTTTATAACACAACCTCTTGTATCAGAAATCGACCGCCGCAGAGAGCACCACGTTGCGCGGTTCACCTTCAATCACGCGCAGGTTTCCGGCGCTCGACGAGTAATATTCTTTGTCGAACAGGTTATTCACGTTCAGCTTAATCTGCGTATGTTTGCCCAGCAGTGCGTTATCCCAGGCCACAAAGGCATCGGCCACGGTGTAATCGGGCATGGTGAAGCTGTTTTCCGGGTCACCGGCACGGTTGCCGACGTAACGCGCACCGCCGCCAATACGAATGTCACCCGGCACCATCGACCAGCGCAGGGTATGGCTGAGATACAGGCTGCCCATGTTGATCGGGGCATTCACCAGACGGTTGCCGACGTTGGACGAGTTCACGTTGTCTTCGGTGATTTCAGTTTTGTCATAGCTGTAGTTGGCGGTGACGTTCCAGTCTTTGGCGATTTCACCGTTAAGTTCGACTTCCGCGCCGGTGGAGCGTGCTTTAGGGATATTGCGCGTCACGCCGTTGATGTAGACCGACATATCTTCTTCATCAATGCGGTACACCGCCAGCGTGGCATCCAGACGCGGAGAAATCTGCCACTTGGTGCCGACTTCATAGGTGGTGCCGAGCTCAGGTTTGGAGACATTACCGTCATCGTCTGTGTCCGTGGATGGCGTGAATGATTTGCTGAAGTTGGCATAGAACGACAGATCGTCGGTCAGCTTATACACCACACCAATCTGTGGCAGGAACTTGTTGTCGGTATCGTCCAGACTTTGTGTCGGCGTCACGAAACCATACGACTGCTTCTGGTTGTAATGCTGATAACGGCCGCCCACGACACCAATCCATTTATCGGTCAGATGAATACTGTCTTTCAGATAGATCGATTTGTTGTAGAGCGTGTTGCGCAGATTACTGTTGCTGTCGGAATACGTGCTGCTGTCGGTCACCGGCTCCACGCCGTACACCGGATCATACATATTGAACGTGCTGAAGGTTTTGCCGCGATAAGAATACTGCTTATAGGTCTCGTTCTTCTCGTAATCGACGCCAATCAGCAGGTCGTTCATCATGCCGAAAATGTTCTGGTTTCCAATCCAGTCCCACGAGGTATAGCTGGTCTGATGGTTAAAGCCGCGGTTTGCATCGGCGCGGCGGGTGACGGCTCCGGTTTCCGTATTAACGGCAGTGGCGCGCACTTCATTGCTGTCATAACGGCGCTGCTGCCAGGCGTAGGTCAGACGCGTTTTCCAGTCGTCGCTGACCTGATATTCCCAGGTGGTGTTCAGGCGTTTGGTTTTGCCCCAGGCGTGGTTTGCCAGTTCATCCAGACGGCGGTTATACGGAATATCGACCGGTTTGCCGTTGATAAACGCGGTTCCACGGTCATAGGGAATATCGTATTTGTATTCCTGATAACTGACGTTGAAACTGGCTTTCTCACCGAACCAGCTCAGGGAAGGCGCGAGCAGGGTATGTGAGTCGCTGCCAAAGTTACGCCAGTAATCTTCATACTGACGCTCGGCAATCATACGGAACGCAAAACCGTTGCCCAGCGGGCCGGTGACGTCAATCGTACCGGCACCGCCGCCGAAACCGCCGGTGCGGCCACTGACGCGGGTATTCCAGTCATATTGCGGCTTCTTGCTGATCATGTTGATCACGCCGCCGGGGTTTTGGATCCCGTAAAGTAAAGACGCCGATCCTTTCAGCACTTCGATGTGATCGATGGTGGAATCAAAACCCAGTCCCTGATTACTGCGCACGCCGTCAATCAGAATAGAACCGTCGCTGTTGGCACCAAATCCGCGTTTCACGAATCCGTCTTCCGTTCCGCCCAGCGTATTGCCCTGAGTCACGCCGCTGACGAACTTCATGGCATCGTCCAGAGAGGTGACGTCATAATCCTGAATCATCGACTGTGTGACGACGCTGACGGACTGCGGCGTTTCACTGAGCGGCGTATCGCCTTTGCTGGCCGTCGAGCTTTGAGACGCGCTGTAGTCCGTGGTATCCAGCGCGTCAGCCTGCGCGTTGACGGTGATTGAATCTTCAGACGCTTGTGTTGCGGCCAGAAGGGGTGAACAGTGCAAAATAGCCAAGGCCAGCACGGATTTTTTGAATCCGCTGGCCGCCCTGCGCGGGGCTTTTATACCAGACATGTGAATATCCCTGAAAATAACAAAAAAGCATCAAATGCAAATGATAACAGTTTGCATTCTAATCAAGGAGTTTACAAAGGGAAACATATTTAACAATTTCAATAGTTACAATTGTGGGGCGGGGCCAGGGCTGGTGCGGGGAAACGCAAGGATTTCGCCAGTTTCCTCCCCGGCGAAGGGGAGGAAAAACAGACATTATTCGACGGTAGAATATTTCACGTAATGATTTGAACAGTTGAAATGCGCGACATAACCCAGCGTGCCGTTCGGCCCTTTTGCGCTGAAAGGAATGTGGTAGGTACCTTTATCTTCTTTCACGTCATCGCTGATGAAATTCAACACCGGCACGGAAGTGCCCATATTATCTTTATCATTGCCCCAGTTGGGAATGCGGTTTTGCATGTAATCACGGGTCACGGTGTCGATGGCATTATCTTTGGTGATGGTGCTGCACGCGCCTTCGGAAGTGCGCTGCATCCACCACGGATACACATAGACTGAGCCCAACATGAGCACCATCAGGGCGAAAATGACGGAAATGATCCCGATTAAAACGACTTTACTCATAGTGCTTGCGACTCCTGAAAATTCTCAGTCAAATCAGAGTTGCCGGGGCATCAGGCTCAAGCCCCGGCACGAAAGCGCGTATGTTACGCCACTTCGCCAACAGAGGTTAAGTATTATAAGCCCTTCTGTTGCATCCGGTTACAGAAGCCAGTTCCGCCGCAGGGCCTGCGATGATAGCCTTTTGAATACACTTAACGTTTGCACAAGGAATAAAACATGAGTCAGCAACCTGTAGTCGCGGTGCTCGGCCTGGGGGCAATGGGACACGCATTTGCCGCCAATCTGCTTAAAAAAGGTTTCACCACCCGCGTGTGGAACCGGACAGCATCGCGTGGTGACGATCTGGTGAGTGCAGGCGCGCAACGCGGCCTGACACCGCGTGAAACCACAGAAGGTGCTGATGTGGTGATTACCATGCTGTCGGATGGCAAAACGTCTCTGGACGTTTATCAGGGCGACAATGGCCTTCTGGCCGGGCTGAAGCAGGGCGGAATTATCGCGCAGATGGGGACGCTGGGCGTCGATGCCACGGAATCCCTGATTGCGCTGATTAAAGCACAGCGCCCGGACGTGGTGTTCTTTGATGCGCCGGTTTCAGGCACCAAAGCGCCCGCAGAACAGGCGCAAATTGTGGTGCTGGCCAGCGGTGATCGCGAGGCGGGCGCGGCTGTCGAACCGGTGTTTGCGGCGATTTCCAAAGCGACGAAATGGCTGGGCGAGGCAGGTCGCGCGTCTAAGATGAAACTGGTGGTTAACGCGTGGCTGATTGCCATGATGGAAGGCATCGCCGAAAGTACCCAACTGGCCGAAGAACTGGGCTTTACGCCGGATGACCTGTGGGACGTTCTCGACGGAGGCCCTCTGGCGGCGCCTTATATCAAAGGCAAAATGGCGATGTTCAAAAGCGGCGATTACACCCCGCAGATGCAGCTGACCTGGGCGCTGAAAGATATCAATCTGGCGATTGATGCGGGCAGTAAGCTTGAGTTGCCGGTAATGAAACGCATCAGTGAAACCTGGCAGGCTGCCGTGGATGGCGGTTATGGCGATCAGGATCTGGCAGTGGTTTACCGTTATCTTGGTTCCCGTTAACCGGCCAAGCCCACGGAAGGGCGTGTTATAACCGGTTAATATTCCCCGTGGTTTATTCATAACTGCGAAGCATAAACCAGATTATCTGGCTATTGGTCGTCCGCTCCGGCGCTGTGATAGCGTTGATGATTATCAGCAATAATCACGGCGGAGTAAGCAATGAGCCAGACGTCAACAACTATTCCTTTGGTCGATTTCAGCCAGTTTTCCGGTACGCCTGAAGCGCGTGAAGTTTTTCTTTCGCAACTGCGTTATGCCGCCCGCGAAATTGGATTCTTCTATCTGAAAAATCACGGTGTGGATGCCACATTACTTAACGATGTGCAGCGCGTGGCGCGGGAATTTTTTGCCTTGCCGGAAGAAGAAAAACTGGCCGTGGCGATGATCAATTCTCCGCATTTTCGCGGCTATAACCGTGCGGCGTCAGAAATTACCCGCGGGCAGCCGGACTGGCGTGAACAGTTTGATCTCGGTGCTGAACGACCAAAATTGCCGGTGAGCGGCGAAACACCAGCCTGGGCGAGGCTGCAGGGGCCGAATCAGTGGCCGGAAGCGTTGCCCGAGTTACGTCCGCTGCTGCTGCGCTGGCAGAGAGAAATGACGGCGATGTCACTGCGTTTATTGCGCGCTTTTGCGCTGGCGCTGAAACTGCCGGAAGCAGCTTTTGATCCGCTTTACGGCGAAAAACCCAATGAGCATATCAAGCTGATTCGTTATCCGGGGCGTGCGGCGGGTGCCGGGAATCAGGGCGTTGGCGCGCATAAAGATTCCGGATTCCTGAGTTTTTTATTACAGGATGAACAGCGCGGTTTGCAGGTTGAAGTAGAAGAAAACCAGTGGGTGGATGCGTTGCCGGTGGCGGATACGCTGGTGGTGAACATCGGCGAACTGCTGGAGCTGGCCACCAACGGCTATCTGCGCGCGACGGTTCACCGCGTGGTGTCACCGCCTGCCGAAGGCGAACGGCTGTCACTGGCCTTTTTCCTCGGTGCGCAACTTGATGCCGTGGTGCCGTTATTCCCGCTGCCGCCGGAACTGGCGAAAGAAGCCAGAGGCGATACCAGCGATCCGCTCAATCCGCTGTTCCGCGATGTCGGGTTTAACTATCTGAAAGGGCGGCTGCGATCTCATCCGGACGTCGCGCAGCGTTATTACGCCGATATTGTCACGTAAGCGGGTTCACTCAGATGAAAACCGGGAAAACGGGAAGGGGAAATGCCACTAAAGCGCGGCGATATTGGCGGTGATGCAGGCGAGAACGTCGCGGGCAACATTAATATCCTTATCCGGAATACCGTCCATTACACGCATCAAAATATCGTCGGTCATGCTGCGAACCTGGTTGGCCAGCTCAGTTCCGGCGTCAGTCAGCTTAATGTCTTTCGAGCGGCGGTCTGAATCCCCCGGGCAGCGCTCCAGCAAACCCAGCTCGGCAAGGCTGTCAAACAGGCGTATTGCGGTGGGATGCTCAACTTCCAGCAGGGCCGTCAGCTCTCCCTGAGGCAGGCGGCCTTTGGCGGCTTCGAGGTGCAACAGCACTTGTCCGCGGGCGAGTGTCAGGCCAATTGTTTTGAAACGGGCATCACAGTAAGTGCGTAACTGACGACCGATATGAATGGTTTCCGGGAGGAAACGAAGCCTGGGGATAGATGCTTCCGGGCGGCGGCGTAAAGTGGTCAAAGATTCCTCACAGTCGGGCGTAAGCAGGTTTCAGTGACCTAAGATTAGCACGACCAGTAACATTTACCCTAAATCGCCGACTTCCATTAACATTTTTGAGACAACAGGAAACCCTCCATCCTGTTGCCTCAAAAATGCCGGTATCTGAGATTTTATTTCTCTGTGGTCATGTCGGCATGTGAAATTTTTTGCGACACAGGCTGTCATGCCTGACATCAACGTTGGCTGGAATCAGTGTTTTGAGCCGCAAATCAAACCGGTGACGATTGATATTCACGTAAGTACGTTGATAATTACGAATCAGCCGGGTCTGTAAATCATCGGTTTTTACGCTAAACCTGCCCGGCGAGAAGCCTGAAAACTACTCTTTTATGGGATTGTTATTATCAATAGCCCTGGAGCTCATTATGCAACCTGTCATCAATATGATTACGCTCGGCGTGAAAGATTTAGCCGTCGCCACGGCGTTTTATCAGAACGGTCTTGGATTCCCGAAAGTGGTCATTGACTCAGACGGCGTGAGTTTCTTTGAGCTGGCAGGTGCCTGGTTATCGTTGTTTCCGTGGGATGAGCTGGCTAAAGACGCTGAACTCAGCCCGGAAGGTCACGGATTTCGCGGAATGGCGCTGGCGCAGACCGTCGAAAGCGAAGCAAAAGTGGATGCTGTACTCGCACAGGCGGTGAAAGCGGGCGGTAAGCTGATTAAACCGGCACAAAGGGTTTTCTGGGGTGGATATTCGGGGTATTTCGCCGATCCAGACGGACATTTGTGGGAAATTGCCTACAACCCGTTTATGAAAATAGGGCCACAGGAATAACCTATGCGGTGTGTTTTTGTCTGGAATGAACGAATTTAGTTACAACATACAGTCTATTTTACAACAAACGGTGTCTGTCTGAAGCCTTTGTTAAAACACCGCCTGAAGGCGGTGTCGCATTATATTGTCTGGCAGGAAAGAAAGGGCTACAAACCTCTTTTTTCCATCAACAGGGCCAGATCAACCAGACGGTTTGAGAATCCCCATTCGTTATCATACCAGGCCAGAATTTTCACCAGCTTACCGCCGATCACCAATGTGGAAAGCCCGTCAACAATCGAAGAGCGTGGATCACCACGGTAATCACTGGAGACCAGTGGTTCTTCGCTGTAGCCCAGAATATCTTTCAGCGGGCCGGATTCTGATGCTTTACGGAATGCGGTGTTGATTTCTTCGACCGTCGCTTCGCGTTTCAGGTTGACGGTCAGATCAACAATCGACACAACCGGAACCGGCACACGCAGGGAATAACCGGTCATTTTGCCATCCAGTTCAGGAATGACTTTACCGATGGCTTTAGCCGCTCCGCTGGAATAAGGAACAATCGAAACCGCCGCCGCACGCGCACCGCGTAAATCCTTTTCAGGCTGATCATGCAGTGCCTGGCTGTTGGTATAAGCGTGGGTGGTGTTCATCAGACCATGTTCAATCCCGAAGGTTGAATGCAAAACCTGCGCTGCCGGTGCCAGACCGTTCGTCGTGCAGCTACCGTTGCTGACCACTTTGTGTTTGGCCGGATCATAATTGCCGTCATTTACGCCCATCACGATAGTGATATCGTCATCTTTGGCCGGTGCGGAAATAATGACGCGTTTGGCGCCGCCTTGGGTGATATGCACCTCGGCCTTGGCTTTTTCAGTGAAAAAACCGGTGGCCTCGATAACGATATCCACACCCACGCTGCTCCACGGAATCGCCGCCGGATCTCTTTCGGAGAACACGCGGATTGCTCTGCCATCGAGCAGCAATTGCCCTTCGCCGGCTTCAACTTTGGCATTTAACGTGCCGGAAAGTGAATCATATTTCAAAAGATGTGCGAGAGTTTTGCTGTCGGTGAGATCGTTGATGGCGACGACCTGAAAGTCATCACGCCCCAGTGCGGCGCGAAGAACATTGCGACCAATCCTGCCGAACCCGTTGATGCCTACTTTGACCATGATGAAACTCCTTTATTATCAGACCTGCATTTAATGTAGACCGAAGGAGGAATGGCGTAAATGACAACAAAAGATCTATTTACGCCAATGTGCGTGAGCAGAAGCGTTCCCGGTATTCCGTTGGGGTCAGTTGCAAATTCCTTTCAAAAACACGCCGTAAATTCAGGCCACTGCCAAATCCGGTGGCCTGTGCGATTTGCTCGACACCTTGCGTGGTTTGTTCAAGTCGTTGCCTGGCGGCATTCAGGCGAACTTCTTCAACATATTTGGCTGGGGTGATCCCGGTTTCGCGGGTGAAAACGCGTGTAAAATTACGCGGGCTCATGGCGACGCGTTCTGCCAGAACGTCCACTGAAAGTTCGACGGTGAGATTTTGCGGCAACCAGAGCTGAAGCTCGCGGATAGGGCCTTCGCTGGCCTGATTCAAAAGATAGCGGCTAAACTGTGCCTGTCCACCGGGCCTGCGCAGAAACATCACTAAATCCTGCGCAACGTCTCTGGCCAGATTAAAACCCTGATCGTCTTCCACCAGGGCGAGCGTGAGATCAAAGCCGGAGCTGACGCCGCCGGAGGTCCAGACCGGGCCGTCCTGCACGTAGATTGGCCCACGTTCGACGGTAATCTGCGGGAAGTCGGCCTGCAACGTGTCCAGTAACCGCCAGTGGGTAGTAGCATGACGGCCATCCAGCAAACCGGTTTTCGCCAGTAGCATGGCTCCGCCGCAAATGGAAACGACGCGTCGTGCATACGGTGCGGCGCGCTTTACCCAGGTCACGACGTCCGAACCTTCTTCTTCCGTCAGTCCTTTGCCGGTGATCAAAATGGTGTCGCGGGGAAGTTCGGGGTCAAGGTCGCAAAGCCGGTGATCTGCCAGTAAATTCAGGCCGGAAACGCCGTGAACCACGCGGTGCGGCTGCGTGGTGGCGACCGTCACCTGATAAGGGGAATTTTGACCACCCGTTGGCATCAGGCGGTTGGCCTGCATAAGGATGTCGGCGATACCGGCCGCTTCAAACAACATGCCGCCGTCAGGGACGATAATCAGAAAAGTTTTCATGGCATTAAAAATACAATTTGTATTAAATAAGTCAATGTACCATTGAAGCGACGTCAGAGAAGATAAAACGGCAGGGGATTTGTATTCCGCATTTTTGGCACACGTAAAAGGCGAAAAACCTCAATTAAACCATGATACTCAGTGACGTTAAGGGTATCTTGTCAGCGTCCAAAATGACGCATTCAACCGTGAGATTTCATGAATTCAATACTCAAACATCCGCCTCGAATCGGCATATTGATCATGCTGATGATTCTGGCGGGTTGCTCAAGCAAGACGCATTATAAAAAATACGACACCCACGCCTATGATGATGAAATTGAAGACGCGGCTGATAACTACAAAGTTGACCGGAAACTGATCAAAGCCATTATTCAGGTAGAGTCGAGTTACAATCCCGACGCCGTCAGCCCGTCCAATGCCATTGGCCTGATGCAACTTAAAGCCTCGACCAGTGGCTGCGATGCTTACCGTTATAAAGGCAAGCGCGGTTGTCCGAGCAACCGGCAGTTGCATGACCCGGAAACCAACATTGATTTAGGAACAGCATATCTCTTTGGATTACAACATCAGCAATTAAACTGGATCAACGATCCGCTCACGCGTCGTTATGCGACCGAAGTCGCTTACGCCAACGGTGCCGGGGCTCTGTTGCGGACGTTTTCTGCAAACCGCCAGACAGCGATTCAGATGATCAACCAGCTAACACCGGAAGCGTTCAACTGGCATGTCCGCCAGTATCATCCGTCACCGCAGGCTCCGAGATACATGGCGAAGGTCGAGAAAGTTTATGCCGGGTTATAGCCGAAACCGGCCAACATTAAGAATGCGCTACGTGAATTTTGGAGCATTATGGTACTGCCAGAAATTCAGAATTCACGTAGCGTTGTCATTTTTCACCGGCTGAAATCCGCCGAAAGGAGAGTTCGTATGCGGTCTAATTTATTCGCCGGTTTACCGGTTACTGTCAGCGCGCAGCAAAACGAAACCTTCGAAGCGGTATTAAACATGCCGGGCATTCGTATCGAGAGAATTGTGTCAACCGGGCAGGCAAGTCCGCCAGATTTCTGGTATTGCCAGACGCAAAGCGAGTGGGTCATGATTCTGCAAGGATCAGCGGCTTTGCAATTTGAAAACGAAACGCAGGCGCAGGTAATGCACGCAGGTGATTGCATCAATATTCCGGCGTTATGCAAACACCGTGTGGAGTGGACAGCCGCAAATGAAATCACTATCTGGCTTGCCGTGCATTATGGTGATATTGAAGATCAAAGCGCAGATGAAGAGTCATGAAAAAGGAACAGAATGGCAGGAGAGACGGTGGATCGATGGCGGATTCGTTACCAGTGTTCTTATTTAACATAATATACATTATGCGCACTTAATTAGGTTTTGCATTATGTTAAATATCAGGATGCCATTGTTTGAAATCTGCCAGTCGTGCACCTTTCATACCGGCAGCTTTCACCACTTTACTCAATATCTCAGCCTTTGAACTGTGCCAGCCAGATAGTATGCCCAGCACACGTCGGATCTTCGGCAACCATCTTCACTTCCCTGAAACCATGCGTATCAAACAGCGCCCGGTATTCTTCCGGAGCCAGACTCGCATGATAAAGATCTTCCCCTTCGAATGTGCCAATCGCTTCGCCATTACCCGGACCGCTGGTGAACATCAACGCTGCGTTAGGATTCGCGTGTTTCTCAAAGATAGAAAACATGGCGCGCTGATCATCGCGTGTCAGATGGAAAAAACTGTCCCAGGCAATCAGTCCGTCGAACTTCTCGTTCAGCGATAACGAACGCATATCGGTAACCTGCCAGCGTTGTTCCGGGAAACGTTCACGGCAGATGGCAATCATCGGTTCTGAAGCATCGACGCCAGTCACAAAAAAATGACGTTCTACAAAATATTCCGCGATAGGCTTTCCCGCCCCGCAACCGATGTCAAGAATCCGGCCTTCTGGCGGGATCAGGGCCAGAAAACTGTCCAGCCACGCCTGCTCGAATCGCTGATCTTTGCGTAATTTATCCCAAATATCAGCATGTCGCTGATACAGTGAAATGATGTTTTTCGCCGAAATATCGTCCATTTTCTCTCCGTTCTGACCGTCATTTGATCGCGCTGCGTGAATTCTGAGTGTCTCACGCGACCTCAGCGTCTGTCAGTGAAAGATTTGAATTTGTTCGTAATTCATCAATTTTTTATCATATTTATCAATGTGTTTGTTGATTTTACCGGCATGCTTCGTATGATGTGGCGGACAAGACTTTAACGTAGCGCTGAGGGATAACATCTGATGAAAGACATCACTTTTTACGGTCGTTTCGAGGCTGATATTCTGGCCGGGCGCAAAACGATTACGCTTCGTGAAGCCAGTGATGCGGAGTTTGTGGCGGGCGATCGTGTTCGCGTAAGTCGTTATGAAGACGACGTTTTCTTCTGCAATATCGGGATTATCGACGTTACGCCGGTACAGTTTGACGAGCTGAATGACGCCCATGCCGTGCAGGAAAATATGACATTAGCTGAGCTGAAACAGGTGATCAGCGAGATTTACCCGGGGCTGAAATCACTGTTTATGATTGAGTTTCGCGTTATCTAACCCGTTTATATGACAGGAAAACGCACCGGCATTTTCACCCGTGCGCCCTTTTCTTCTTACCCCTGCCAGCGGGTTCCGCGGATCACCGAACAGAAATTGCCTCTGATAAAATCGGGTTCTTTGTCGGCGATGACGTCCGCTTTCACGTTGCCAAATGTGGTTTGCGGTCTGTTTTTGATGCCATCATAAAATGCCTGAATGATGTCTTCTTTAAATGCCGGTGTCCGCGGATGCGTATCCACAACCGCATTTCGAACATCGTCATCGTATCCCTGATAATTAATCCCGAGAACGTCCATTTCCACACCCGCTGTCACCAGCGCAATGACCGGATCCATAAATTCAGGAATTCCCGGCGTAGTGTGCAAGGCAATCGCCGTCCAGACTTTATCAATATCCTGCGTGCTGACGCCGTGTTGTTGCATAAATTTTCGCGCTGAGTTTGCGCCGTCCACTTCAAACCGTTTATCACAGCTACAATTTTCGTGGGTCAGCCCCATGTCGTGGAACATGCAGCCGATGTAGAGCAGCTCGTGATCGACTTTCAACTGACGTTGCTGACCGGCAAGCGCCGCCCAGTAATACACGCGGCTGGAATGATGGAACAGTAAATCGGTTTCTGTATCGCGGACCAGTTCGGTGGCTTCGCGTGCCATTTTGCTGTCGGGAATGCGGATGCCCTGAATGTTCAGACTCATAATATTTCTCCGGTGGGGTTGAATGAGTCCAGAATAAGCTTCACCATGGATGTCATCAATCGTCGTAATATGACGATTACAGACATAACCGTATTCTGCGACAGGAAATCATCTCATGCCCAAACACATCATCATTCTGGCGGTGCCCGGCGTTCAGTTGCTGGATGTCTCCGGCCCGCTGGACGTTTTTGCCGAGGCAAATCAGCAACGCGGGCGTGAGGTGTATAAACTCAGCGTGATGGCCGTGGCCGATCCGGTTATTGTTTCGTCTTCCGGTGCACGTATGCTGGCCGATCTGACCCTCGACGCCCCGCTTCCTGACGCGCTGGATACCTTTCTGGTTGCCGGTGCGCCGGTGCTGGACACCTTCATGACGGACGAAAAGCTGCATGAAAATATTTGCCGCTGGAGTCATCACGCGCAGCGTTTTGGCTCGGTTTGCAGCGGTGCGATGCTGCTTGCGGCGGCTGGATTAATCAACGGACGTCGTGTCACCACACACTGGAGTGTCGCGGAACGACTTCATCAGGAATATCCGCAGGTGACCGTAGAAGCTGACGCCATTTTTATTGCCGATGCCGAACTACGCACTGCGGCTGGTGTGACGTCCGGGCTGGATTTGGCATTGAATATGGTGGAAGAAGATCTCGGACGGGAAACGGCGCTGGACGTCGCCGCCCAACTGGTGATGTTCTTTAAACGTCCCGGCGGTCAGTTGCAGTTCAGCCGCCACGGCCAGGCTTCGGTGAGCGGGCGCTCTGCTTTGCAGGACGTTCAGCGCTGGGTGCTGAATTCTCTGGATCAGCCGCATAACGTGCAAAGTCTCGCCAGGCATATGGGGATTAGCGCCCGGCACATTACCCGTTTATTCAATCAGGAACTGAATCAGTCACCGGCCGAATGGCTCGAACAGCAGCGTGTATTTCACGCGCGTCAGCTGCTGGAAACTGGCGAGCTGGCGGTGAAACAAATCGCGGCGGAATGCGGATTTTCCAGCGTTGATATCCTGCGACGGGCGTTTGTCAGGAAGTTTTCCGTGACACCGTCACAATATCAAAAACACCACAGCCGATGAAACTTACACATAATAATCAACCTTCTGCCACGACCTGAGCGCGACGAAAACAGTCAGGATGATGGGTATTGATCAGGCCTGTCGCTTCCAGCCAGGCGTAGACAATCGTCGGGCCGACAAAGGTAAATCCCCTCTTCTTCAGGTCTTTCGAAATCCGTTCTGACAGCGCATCTTTTGTGGGAACCGGGCCGGTATGCTGAATGGCCTTCCCTCCGATTTGCGCCCAAATCCACTCACCAAATTCTTCGCCTGACGCCTGCATGACCAGATACGCGCGGGCATTTTTAATCACTGCGGTGATCTTGCTGCGCGAGCGAATAATGGCGGCGTCATTCACCAACCTTTCGATATCTTCTTCAGTGAATTCAGCCACTTTTTGCGGGTCAAAATGGTAAAATGCCTGCCGCAAAGCATCGCGTTTTTTCAGTACGATCCGCCATGATAAGCCCGCCTGAAAACCATCCAGCATCAGCTTTTCCCATAAGGCACGGCTGTCGCGAACCGGCTTTCCCCATTCGCGATCGTGGTAATTGCGCATCATCGGGTCGTTATCGCCCCAAGGACAACGCGGTAAGTCATCAGGAAATTCAGAGTTCATGGCAGCCCTTCTGATCATGTGATGAACAAGCTTACGATAAAGCCACGTAGGTTTAAACAGCCGCCCTTTTACCCTGCTAAACGGTATTAATCCCGGTATTGATAAAAAAACTGAAGGTCAGGTGTGCACGGTTTTGAATTATGTCATAAACTGTATGTTGTAACTAACTGGAGGGTTTATGGCA
This sequence comes from Rahnella sp. PCH160, assembly GCF_047784855.1. Classification (NCBI taxonomy): domain Bacteria; kingdom Pseudomonadati; phylum Pseudomonadota; class Gammaproteobacteria; order Enterobacterales; family Yersiniaceae; genus Rahnella; species Rahnella sp. PCH160. Next base: position 3,403,099 of record NZ_JBLOGT010000001.1, on the reverse strand, counting down.
GATTATGATTTAATTGCCCGGATGAACGGTTGTTTTAACGAACTGGAACTGGCGTTGCACGACCTGGGTAATTTCCTGAATCAACTGGAATTATTGCAGGCAAGAGTGTTTGCATTGCCGGAGATAGCCAAGGGCGAAGAGCATAATCCTGCGGATAAAATCCAGGTGACCCCTTTTACCGGTGAAGCCGCTCAGCAGATGGCGTTACAGCATTTTCAGCGTCTGTTTATTCATCACAATAACGAGAATGTCAGCAGTAAATCTGCCGTCCGCCTGCCCGGCGTGTTGTGTTACGCGGTGGATGCAGCCGAGCATCAGTCAGCCCTGCTGCTGATTGAAGAAGTGAACAAATTAAAGGCCGAGCTGGAGAATATTGTGACTGTGGAATCAGGTCTGGCCCGCGAGCAGCGCTTCGAATTCGTTCATACTCATCTGCGCGGGCTGATTACATTGAACGCTTACCGCTCGGTCAACTTTCTGAATGACCCGGATTCCGTGCGGTTTGGCTGGGCGAATAAACACATCATCAAAAACGTCACGCGTGATGAAGTACTGGCTCAGCTGGAAAAAAGCCTGAATGCCGGCCGTGCGGTTTCACCCTACACCCGTGAACAGTGGATGGAAAATATTAACCGCGAGATGAACGACGTTAAGCGCCTGCCGGAACATGCGGCGCTGAAATTTAAACGTCCCGTGAAAGTCCAGCCGATTGCGCGCGTCTGGTACCGGAACAGCCAGAAACAGGTGCAACATCCCTGCCCGCTGCCGCTGATTGCGCTGTGTCTGCGCTCGCCGATGATGCAGGTGCCGAAACTGGGCGAGTTACAGGATTACGATGCTGCATCGGTGAAACATAAATATAAACCGAAATCACAGCCGCTCAGCCTGCTGATCAGACGTCTTCATTTATACACCGACTATCCTTTATAAAACGCGGCGCACAAAAAAGGTCCGGATTTCCGGAACTCATTTTGCGTTCTCACATTTAACCGGAAACGATCAGCGCTTCATGCTGCCCACCATGTCTTCCGGACGCACCCACTCATCAAACTGCTCTTCCGTAAGATAACCGAGTTTCAGGGCTGAGCCTTTTAGGCTCAGGCCTTCGTGGTGGGCTTTCTTGGCAATTTCTGCCGCTTTGTCATAACCAATATGCGTATTCAGCGCCGTCACCAGCATCAGTGATTCGTTGAGCAACTGCGAAATACGGTCACGGTTTGGCTCGATGCCCACCGCGCAATGCTCGTTAAATCCGCGCAGCCCGTCTGTCAGTAGACGAACTGATTGCAGGAAGTTGTGGATCACCAGCGGGCGGAACACGTTCAGTTCGAAGTTACCGGAAGCGCCGCCGATATTCACCGCCACATCGTTGCCCAGCACCTGTGCGCACAGCATGGTCATCGCTTCACACTGCGTCGGGTTCACTTTGCCCGGCATGATGGAGCTGCCCGGTTCGTTTTCCGGAATGGAAATCTCGCCGATGCCGCAACGCGGGCCGGAAGACAACCAGCGCACATCGTTGGCAATTTTCATCAACGACGCGGCCAGACCTTTCAGCGCGCCATGCCCGTGAACCAGCGCATCACACGTGGCCAGCGCCTCAAATTTATTCGGTGACGTCACAAACGGTTGTCTGGTCAGTTCGGCCAGCGCTTTCGCCACGCGAACGGCGTATTCCGGATGCGTATTCAGACCGGTACCGACTGCGGTGCCGCCCAGCGCCAGTTCGGCGATGTGCGGAATACTGTTTTCGATATGCCTGAGATTATGCTCCAGCATCGCTACCCAGCCGGAAATCTCCTGGCCCAGCGTCAGCGGCGTGGCATCCTGAAGGTGTGTACGGCCAATTTTGACGATATCGCGAAACGCTTCGGCTTTTGCCTGAAGGGTTTTGTGCAACACGTTCAGTTCAGGGATCAGCTTTTCGCGCAGTTCAATCACCGCCGCTACATGCATTGCGGTCGGGAAGACATCGTTCGAGCTTTGGCTTTTATTCACGTCATCGTTCGGATGGACTTTTCGCTCTTCGCCGCGCTCGCCACCGAGGATTTCACTCGCCCGGTTGGCAAGCACTTCATTCATATTCATGTTGGTCTGGGTACCGGAACCGGTCTGCCAGATGGAAAGCGGGAATTCTGTGGTGTGTTTGTCGGCCAGCACTTCGTCTGCGGCGGCGATGATGGCGTTACCTCGCTCTGCGGGTAATAACCCCAGATCAATATTGACACTGGCCGCTGCACGTTTTGTCTGTGCCAGCGCGTGGATCAGGGCCACCGGCATTTTTTCCGAGGAAATACGAAAGTGCTCAAGCGAACGTTGCGTCTGTGCGCCCCAAAGCTTATCTGCCGGAACGTCGATAGGCCCCATTGAGTCTTTTTCAATGCGAGTCGCTGCCATTACAGTCTCCTTAGCGTGGTTTTTCGAAACATAAGTTCGAATGATAATTATGCTTTTTTTGCAGGGTTTTGAGTGCCGGATGCGGTCCCACGCATTCACTGACAATCACTCGATTATAGTGTCATATAAGGCAGACGTATAATTCGAATCGATCCCGATTCCGAGTTTTCGCTCTGACAGCACTTTTTGAGGCATCGTGGTTGTAAAGCCCGCTTTGTCATTGTTTACTATGCCCAGAACTTTTCTATTCAGGATGAAGCAATGCAAAAGATGCATAACGGTGTACAGAATTACGCCTGGGGCAGTAAAGACGCGCTGACCCAACTTTATGGGATCACCGATCCGCAAGGACGTCCGATGGCTGAGCTGTGGATGGGTGCCCACCCGAAAAGCAGTTCTCAAGTCGGGAATGTACAAGGTCACCCCCTTTCCCTGCGTGACCAAATCAGCGCTGACCTTGATGGCCAGTTGGGTAAAAAAGTCGCCAAACGTTTCGGCGAGTTGCCTTTCCTGTTTAAAGTCCTGTGTGCCGACCAGCCGCTCTCCATTCAGGTTCACCCGAGTAAAGGTGCCGCCGAGATTGGTTTCGCGAAAGAAAATGCGGCAGGTATTCCACTGGACGCCGCCGAGCGTAACTATAAAGATCCAAACCACAAACCTGAGCTGGTTTACGCCCTGACGCCTTTCCAGGCGATGAACGGTTTCCGTGAACTGCGCGACATTGTTTCTTTGCTGCAACCCGTTGCCGGTGCGCATCAGCTGATTGCCAGCTTCCTGAATTTCCCGGACGTCGAACATCTGCGCACCCTTTTCGCCGGGCTGCTGAGCCTGGAAGGTGAAGACAAATCCCGTGCGCTGGACGTGCTGAAATCCGTACTTCGTGAGCAACACGGCGAGCCGTGGGATACCGTTCGCAGTATTTCTGAATTTTATCCGGACGATACCGGCCTCTTCTCCCCGCTGCTGCTGAATGTGATTACGCTGCAACCGGGCGAAGGCATGTTCTTGTATGCCGAAACGCCACACGCTTATCTGAAAGGGGTTTCGCTGGAAGTGATGGCAAACTCTGACAACGTGCTGCGCGCCGGTCTGACCCCGAAATATATCGATATTCCTGAGCTGCTGGCAAACCTGAAATTCAACGCCAAGCCTGCCAATGAATTGCTGACCACGCCGGTGCAAAAAGGCGCGGAACTCAACTTCCCGATTCCTGTCGAAGATTTTGCCTTCTCAATTCATTCGCTTGCCGCTGAACCGCAAACGCTGGAACAAGACAGTGCCGCGATCGTCTTCTGTATCGAAGGCCAGAGCGTGCTGTCAAAACAGGGTGAAACGCTGACACTGTCGCCGGGTGAATCCTGTTACCTGGCCGCCAGCGAATCGCCGGTGACTGTCAGCGGTAGCGGTCGCATTGCGCGGGTCTTCAATACCCTGAGCAAGTAAGGTGAGATGAAACGAAGATGAAACAAATTGGGGCTGCGTGCCCCAATTTGATGATTTTTCTGCAGATTCAGCTACACTCAGTAGACTATTAACGCCGTAAGGCGTTTTTTATTTTCGGGATATTTCATAAGGATAAACAGAGATATGAAGAAGTCGATAGTCGCTGTAAGCGTCATTGTCGTCCTTGGCGCGGCCTGGACAGGCGTCTCGTGGTATACGGGTAAACTTATCGAACAACATCTGGATGAGCAGGTTGCAGCGGCCAACAGCCAGTTGCAAAGTGCGTATCCCAAAGCCGGTCTGAAAGTCAGTTATCAGGATTATCATCGCGGGCTGTTCAGCAGTAATTTACGTCTTGTTTTGCAACCTGATGCGGCGGCTGCCACGGCCGGGACCAGCGTGTTGAAAACCGGTGATGAAATTGCCTTTATCGAAACCATCGATCACGGCCCGTTCCCTGCCGCGCAGTTGAAGAAATTCAATCTGATCCCAAGCATGGCTTCCGTTCACTCCGAACTGCAAAACACCCCGACGCTGAAAGGCCTGTTTGACGTCACCAAGGGTAAATCGCTGATCACGGCTGACACACGTCTGTCGTACAGCGGCGCCAGCGCTTCTGCCATCGATATCATTCCGGTGACTTACCAGAAAGACGAAAGTCAGCTGCAATTCTCCGGCGGTACAATCAATGTTGATGTCGATAAAGACCTGACCGCGATGAAACTCAAGGCCAATACCGACAGTGTTGCGCTGACGTCAAAAAACCAGTGGGGGCAGCTTGAGAAAGTGACGCTGGCCGGTTTCAGTATGGACAGCGACACGCACCAGGGTAAATTCCAGGTCGGCGTGGGTGATCAAAACCTGTCAGTGAAACAGATCCTGGTCAACATTGAGGGCAAAGACGCCGGTTCACTGGACAATTTCAAGCTGGTGAGCAAATTCGCTGAAAACGGCAATAACATCAATGGTCAGCAGGATTACACCATCGATGCGCTGAAAATTCAGGGGGCTGATTTCGGTTCTGCCAAACTGACACTGAAACTGGAAAAACTGGACGGCGTCGCGCTCAAAGAGTTTGCCGACAAGTACAATCAGCAATCTCGTGAACTGTTGATGCGTCAGAGTGATCTGGATCCTGCGGCGTATCAGCAACAGGCCGCCGATTTACTCCTGGCCGGCTTGCCGATGCTGCTCAAAGGCAACCCAAGCATCAGCATTGCCCCGCTGAGCTGGAAAAACAGCAAAGGCGAAAGCACCTTCACCCTGCAATTGGATCTGAAAGATCCGGCAGCAGCACCTGCACAATCGCAAGACCAGATGTTGTCTCAGTTGGTGAATAAGGTCGATGCCACACTGAACATTCCACTGCCGATGGCAACTCAGGTCACCACACAGGTTGCGCAGCTCGAAGGCTACAGCGCCGATGACGCCGCGAAACTGGCTCAGCAGCAGGTTCAGGGTCTGGCCGCGATGGGTCAGATGTTCAAACTGACCACCGTGAAAGATGACACCATCACCAGCAGCTTCCATTACGCGAACAATCAGGTTGACCTGAATGGCCAGAAAATGACGTTGCAGGAATTCGCCGGTCTGTTCGGTATTCTGGGCGGGCCAGCCGCGCCAGCACCAACGCCTGAACAGGAATCTCCGGTAGCGCCAGCGCCCGTTCCGGCTCAGTAATATTCTTTACTCCTCCCCCTGCGAAGGGGAGGATGGGAGGGGGTTTTACACACGACACCTTCTGGCCTGCGTTAACCCACACCCCATCCCAACCTTCCCTCGTGAGAGGAGAAGGAGTAAAACACCCTCCCGTTACCAAAGGATTTTCAGGCGTGACCACTCCTACTGACCTCCTCCGGCTGGACGATGTTTCGTTCACCCTCAATAATGTTCCGCTCCTTGAGCCCGTTTCATTAACCCTGAATCCCGGTGAATTTACCCTGCTGACCGGCCCGTCCGGCAGCGGGAAAAGTACGTTGCTGAAAATCATCGCTTCACTGCAAACCCCGACCGGTGGCAGCCTGTATTTTAAAGGCGAAGACATCAGCCGGATTAAGCCTGAAACGTATCGCCAGCGGGTTTCCTATTGCTTCCAGACACCGTCACTGTTTGGCGAAACGGTCTACGACAACCTCGCGTTGCCTTACCAGATCCGCCATAAAAAAGTGGATGAAACACAGTTACGCGCCTGGCTGACCAGAGTGAATCTGGACGAAGGGATGCTGACGAAAAGCATTCAGGAACTGTCCGGCGGCGAGAAACAGCGCGTCGCCCTGCTGCGTAATTTGCAGTTTATGCCCGATGTGCTGCTGCTCGATGAAATCACCAGCGCGCTGGACGAAGAAAATAAGCTCAATATCAATGACATTATTGCCAGCCTGGTCGCCGAAAAAGAGCTCAATATCAATGACATTATTGCCAGCCTGGTCGCCGAAAAAGAGCTGGCCGTGTTGTGGGTCAGTCATGATCTCAATGAAATCCGTCACGCCAAACACGTCATCACCCTGACCCGCCACCCGCAAGGAAGCACGGCTCATGAATCAGCATAATATTACCGATCAGTCACTGGCTCTGGCGTTGATTCTGGTGGTTGTCGCCCTGCTGGTCAGCAAGAAAGAAAAACTCGGGCTGGAAAAAGACATCATCTGGAGCGTGGCGCGCGCCATCGTCCAGCTGGTCATTGTCGGCTACGTCCTGAAATACATTTTCGATATCAATAACGGTCTGTTAACCGTGCTGATGGTGCTGTTTATCTGCGTCAATGCCGCGCTGAATGCGAAAAAACGCAGCAAGAATATCGATAACGGTTTCGTCATTTCTTTTATCGCCATTACGGTCGGCACGGCGCTGACGTTAACCATTCTGATCCTCAGCGGATCGATTGAGTTCCTGCCGATGCAGGTGATCCCGATTTCAGGGATGATTGCGGGGAATGCGATGGTGGCGGTCGGTTTGTGTTACAGCAATCTGAATCAGCGTTTTGTCGACAATCAGCAGAAAATCCTCGAAATGCTGAGTCTGGGCGCGCCGACAAAAATCGCTTCCGGGAAGATTATTCGTGACAGTATTCGGGCGGCGATGATCCCGACAATTGATGCAGCGAAAACGGTGGGGATCGTGAGTTTGCCGGGCATGATGTCCGGCCTGATTTTTGCGGGGATCGACCCGGTGAAGGCGATTAAATATCAGATTATGGTGACGTTTATGCTGCTGGCAACCGCCAGTTTATCGACGATTATTGCCGGTTATCTGGCGTATCAGCGTTTCTACAATGACCGCGCGCAGTTGCGGTCACTGAAATCTTCGTAGCCCTGACAGAGCCCGACGGCAAAACTGCGGCGGGCGCATTTTTATTCCGGCTTTATCATACTTACAAATCCGACAGTGCCTGACGCAGATTGATTTCCCCTGCCGCTTCATCGCCCAGATCCAGAACCCTTTCGAGCTCGTTCAGATGTTCCTGCATCAGTTGCACGGCCTGAGCATTATCGCCCTTTTCCAGCGCATCAATAATCGCCTGATGTTCGTCACACTGGCAGGAGGACGCGTCGCCCCGCTGATAGAGCGCCACAATCAGGGAACTGCGCACCATCAGATTCGACAAAATTTCACTCAGCACGCTGTTACACGAGAGTTCCCCGAGGATCAGATGAAATTCACTGAGTTCACGCACAATGACACGGCGATCTCCGGATTTCGCCGCTTCGCGTTCGCCGTTCATATGCGTCTGAATACGTTGCAGGTTCTTCCGGATACACGCCGGTGCGATGCCTTCAACAATCGCGCGTTCAATCGCGCGACGGGCAATAAATACTTCACGCGCTTCTTTCGCCGTGGGCTGCGACACCATCGCCCCACGGTTAGGTTCGATAGTGACAATGCGCTGCATAGACAGACGCTGTAACGCGACCTGAACGTGGTTACGGTTGGCGTTGAGGGCTTCAACCAGCTGCGACTCGACCAGACGTGTGCCGGGACGCAGACGCTGCTGAGCAATAGCCTTGGATAGAACGTCGACAATGCGCTGAACTTCCAGCTGCTTGGCGGTTGTAAATTGATTACTCATGGAATGCTAAATGGCCTCTTTATGGCAGTTTTTCGTGCAAAATATCACCAGCCGTCAACTCCCGTCATTAGTAAATGGAGTCCAGTGGTGAATCATGCACAAACCCGCAACAAAACGGCACGTATTATTCATCATAATGATCATTCCCGCACGCATTCCCGAAATTCTTACCCTTAATTCATACCTGCCACGGCAACACACCTTCCGGCAAACGTCGGGAAAACAACGACGCCAGCAACATCAGGATCAGCACCACGCCAATCATCAGGCACCCGACAGCAGCGGCCAGCGTTGAAGAACCGCCTTCGTCGAGGAACACAATCATCGGGCCGAGCGTTTGTGTGCCGGACGTCACCAGCAGAATCGACACCTGAATTTCATTCAGCGCCGTCAGGAACACCAGAATCGTGCCCGCCATTGCCGACGGTGCCGCCAGCGGCATCAGAATGTCGCGCATCCGCCGGAGGAATCCGGCACCAAAGATTTGTGCCGCCTCATCAAGCGAACGTTCGATTTGCGCAAACCCCGCCATCGTAGGCCGCAATACCAGCGCCATAAAATTGGAAAGATAAGCCGCGAGAATAATCCATACGGTGCCATACAGACTGACGTGGATCAGCGGCAGTGGTTTAAGGAAAAACAGAATGGCCGCGATGCCCGTCACAATTCCCGGCAAGGCATAGGCCAGTTCCGTGGATAACTGCAACACACGCACCAGCCGCGTGCGCTGCCAGCTGAGGAAATAGGCCAGAAACAGCGAGGTCACGGTCAGGATCACCGCCGTGAGCAGCGTCAGCCCCAGACTGGTGAAGAATGCCTGCCGGATGGCCGGATACCCGAACAGCGCATTGGCGTAATGACTCAGCGTCAGGCTGTTGAACGTCAATTCCTGCCCAAATCCTTGTGTCAGAGAGGTCGTCAGCAGCGCGGAAAGCGGCAGCAACAGGGTCAGAACCATCCAGAGCCAGACGGTGATCTCAACGGGCAAACGCCAACGTCCGAGCGGCTGATGCAAAGATCGCGGTGTGCCGGTTACGCGCACATCCTGCCGCCCGCCCAGCCACCGGCTGAGCATCAGGCCGGCCAGCGTAATCGCGGCAATCAGTAAAGACAGCACCGCCATATCCGCCAGCGCCGACGCCCCGATGCTGTTGAGTTGTTGATAAACCAGCGTGATCAGCGTAGGCACGCGCCCGGGAATACCCAGCATGGCCTGAATACCGAAATTTCCCGCCGCGGTGACAAACGACAGCGCCGCACCGGCAAAAATCGCCGGACGCACCAGCGGCAATATGATCGTAAGCAGCACCCGCCACGGCTGCGCCCCGCCAGCCCGCGCGGCTTCAACCAGATCTGCGGGCAAACGGCGCAGCCCCGCGCGCACCATCAGAAACACCAGCGGCGCATTATGTAACCCGAGCAAAATAATGATGCCGCTCATCGAATATAACGGCGAAGGCGAACCCGGCGGCAGGCTCAGTCCAAAGAACTGCAAAACCGGGCTGGACGGTGAAAGCGCCTGAACCCACGCCAGCGCCGTCACCTGCGGAGGGATCATCAGCGGCAGGATGAACGTGAAAACCCATGCCTGCTTGCCGCGCAGATTGGTTAACGCAATCAGCAACGCCGCCACGGTACCGAGCAATATCGCCAGCAGCGTCGAGACAATGGCTATCGACAGCGTATTAAGCGTGGCAGTCAGCACCCGTCGTGTGCCCAGCAGATGGCTGAACCGCGAGAGATCCGGCATACCCTCCGGTGCCACCGCCGCCCACACCAGCCGCGCCAGCGGTGCGACTGACAAAATGCCAATCAGCAGCGTCAGCCCCCAGAGCACGACCTTCTCGCTGCCCGGCCAGAAACGCCTGCGTGCTGCCACCGTCCGGCGCTGAATTTCGCGCATCACGCTCATTTGCCTTTCCCTTCAGAAATCAGCCGCCGAAGATTTCCGTGAATTTCGCACGGACTTGCTTATCGTCGGCCACGGCTTTATCTGAGTCGAGCGTCAGCAGTTTGATAGAATCCGCTGGCGCAAAACCGTCCGGTGCCGGCACGCTGGCATCAATCGGACGGTTACCCTGTTTTGCCACAAGTTGCTGCCCTTGCGGCGAGAGCATGAAATTAACAAAGGCTTTGGCTGCCGGAACGTTATGCGCCCCGGCGAGGATCGCCACCGGTTCCGTCACAAAGGATGCGCCTTCTTTCGGATACACCAGATCAATCGGTGAACCCTGTTTCTTCGCGCGGATAATATCGGCATCGGTGATCACGCCGTATTTCGCCATGCCGCTAGCAACGGCTTTCAGCGCCGGGCCATTTCCGCCTTCCGGCGTAATCCCGTTCGCTGCCAGTTTCTGATAAAACGCCCAGCCAATATCCGGCGTGTTAATGGCCGTGTGCAGGTGATACAGCGCCGCACCGGAATACAACGGGCTGGGCACCGCGACCTGACCTTTGTTCTGCGGGTCGGTCAGTGCCATCCAGCTGTCGACCGGTTTGGCATTTTTCGTGTTGTAAGCAATAACCGTAGCGATGATTTTAGTGCCGAACCAGGTCTTATCTTTATCGTAGAAATCCGGGCTGATATGACTGACCGGCGCATCAGGATACGCCATCAGCTTGCCGTCTTTTTTCAGCGCGCCCAGATTGATGGAATCCGCCACCAGCAGCACATCGGCTTTCACATCACCGGCCATCATTTCGGTCTGCAACACATTCATCAGTTGCGTGGTGCCGTTACGCGTCCATTCCACCTGAACATCCGGATACGCCGCTTTAAAGGCATCAACCGTCTGTTGTGCGATTTCCGGTGCCTGAGAAGTATAAATCACCAGTTTGCCTGATGCCGTTTCCGCTGCATTCGCAGAAGTCACCAGCACGGAGGCCAGTGACAGCGCGCATAAACTCAATCTGATGGTGTTAGAAATGTGCATAGCCCTGTCCTTTTGAGAATAAATAGTTATAAAAATGAGTGAATTAAGAATGGATCATTGAGGAAGTACCCAGCCGTCACCGATGATAAAAGTGACGCTGTCACCCGGCTGGAACTCTTTTTTAGAATGAAGGGATAATCTGAGTTCCGGCGCGGCGTGCGGAGTGATGTCTGTCTGGCAGTAACCGCCACGATAAATCCGCCGGGAGACTCTGGCCGTGATCCCCACTTCGCCGGGTTCGGCAAAACGTAAATCCGCTGCGTGAACACACGCCTGTGCCTTCGCCACGGAAGGCTGTGAAACTGCCGCACGCAGCCTGACGCGGGTGCCGAAAACCGCCGCCTGTACGTGGCCATTACCGTCCGGCTGAACATCCGTCACCGGAATGACGCGCCCGTCATCGATAAACGTGGCGACCATTTCATTGGCCGGTTCGCGGTACAAAACCTGGGGCGTGGCAAACTGCATCACGCGCCCTTCGTTCATCACCACCACGCGATCCGCCAGCGACATCGCTTCCTGCTGGTCATGGGTGATATACAACAGCGTCGCGCCGGTATGTTGATGAAAGCGGCTGAATTCCTCTTCCATCGCGGCCCGCAGGTGAACATCCAGATTTGCCAGCGGTTCATCGAGCAACACTACGCCGGGCCGTGTCACCAGACAACGCGCCAGTGCTACCCGCTGCCGCTGCCCGCCAGATAAATCTGAGGGTCGCCGGGTGGCAAATTCACCTAATCCCACCAGCGCCAGTGCTTCCTGCGTACGAACGCGCCGCTCATTGCGATCCATTCCCACGACTTTCAGGCTGTACGCCACGTTCTCTTCCACAGACATGTGCGGCCACAGCGCGTAATTCTGAAACACGATGCCCAGCTCACGTTTCTCCGGCTGAACATGCACCTCAGGCGATGAAAACAGACGATCACCCACGGTGATCGTGCCGCTGTTCACCGGTTCAAATCCGGCCACGGTGCGTAGAAGCGTGGTTTTCCCGCAGCCCGACGGGCCAAGAACGGCCACAAATTCCCCCGGCCGGATATGCAGGGAGACATCGTTAAGCACCGGTTGTGTGGCGAAGGATTTGCTCAGGTGGGAAATCTGGATAGCAGACATGCGTCGGTGTTTTCCTCAAAGCAGCGATGGCCTGTTCAATGAGAAAACAAATTACTGCGGTTTTGTGACTGTTTTATGAACGGGTTGAGAAGGTTTGGTTTGTCTTATGTTTCAGTCGTTTATTTTTTGCGAGACATCGCGGAGGAAAAGATCGCCCTTCTGAATTTCCTGCGAATACCCGACAGGATGCGCGTGTGCGATGGCACAACGCGTCGGGCGCGGGAAAGAATGTGAACCCCGTTCCCGTTTAAAAATAATCATAAATGATTACTTCCACTTTGCACAAAACGTAATCATACTCCACCGCAAGGAACGCCATTGTGTACGACGTGACCATCATTAACAGTGCGGAAAAGGAACTCACGAAACTGCCCGCGACGCTGTATGCCGCAATGCTTGGGGCTTTAGACGAGCTGGGAATTTACGGCCCCGCTTTGCAGGATCCCGAGGTCAGGTATGTAGGCAAAGGGCTACGGGAACTTCGTGTCACCAGCCTCGATGGGCTGGGCAGAGCGTTTTACTTTTTTATGAAAGGCAGGCGTATTTATATTGTGCATATCTTGCACAAGAAAACCGCCAAAACGCCGCATCAGGATTTAGAACTGTCAATACAGCGCATGAAAACCATCAAAAGGAATGAGCATGAAAGATAATGACGACGACTATGAACTGATCCCCTTCAGTGTGGTGAAAGCTGAAGCACTGAAAAATCCAGAAATCGCGGCGGCATACTATGCACTTAAGATGCACAAAAAAATGGTCGCCGAACTCAAGGCGGCGCGGCTGGCGGAATCCCTGACGCAGGAGGATATCGCGCGGCGCACCGGCATGAAAAAACAAAATATCAGCCGGTTTGAAAACGGTGCCGCATCCCCGACGCTTAATACCGTCAGTCGTTACGCGGTCGCGCTTGGCGGCACTTTTGAATTCAAAAAACTGCACGGCTAGACTTTAGCGGGTCCGGACAAAAGTCTGTCAGTTAACCGACTGATTGTGCGCCCCGTACGCCGCGATAAATTCCCCCGCTATCGCCACTGCGATTTCAGCGGGGAGTTTACCCCGCACATCCGGCAGGCCGACCGGGCAACGCATTCTCATCAGTTGCTCGCCGGAAATCCCCTTGCCGGATAAACGATAATCAAAGCGTTTACGCTTCGTCTCAGAACCAATCAGCCCGAAGTAGCGGAAATCACCGCGTTTCAGAATCTTTTCACTGAGGGCAAAGTCCAGCTGATGATCGTGCGTCAAAACCATGAAGTAACTGCCCGCGGGCATTTGCGCCACGGTGCCTTCCGGTTCGTCATCCACCACACAGGTAATCTGCGGGTCAACGTGAACAGGAAACTCACTGGCGCGCGCATCCACCCAGGTGATCCGGCACGGCAATGTACTGAGTATGTTCACCAGCGCACGCCCCACGTGTCCGGCGCCATACACCACCACATGCGGCTGTGGCTGCCCGAGCGGTTCGAGCAAAACAGTCGCCATGCCGCCGCAACATTGCCCGAGCCTTGCTCCTAACGAAAAACGCTCTAACCGGCTGGTTTTCGCGCCCTGCTGCAGCATTTCGCGGGCAATGGCGGTGACCTGAAACTCCAGGTTTCCGCCGCCTAAGGTATAAAACAGCTCACCGGCGGTGATCAGCATTTTACTGCCCGCATCACGCGGCGTTGAACCCTGCTGATCAACCAGCGTCGCCACCACACAAGGCTCGCCGCGCTGCCGGAGGTCATGTAAACGGGTTACCCAGTCATCTGTACGCATAGAAACCTCCGTTAACCGTTCGCTTTTTCGGTTGTTTCACCGGTGGCTGTTTCGCTGATAATCGTTGTGACAACGTCACCGGAAAATTTCAGCTGATTAATCCCATTCAGCACTCTTTCCGGCGTGGCCGGTGCATCGATATGCGGATGAACGCGGTAATCCGCGAGGCTGGAAACCGCGTCTTTAATCGCGCACCAGACTGAAATTCCGTGCATAAACGGCGGTTCCCCCACGGCTTTGGAATGGAAAACCGTGTCTTCCGGGTTCTTGCGGTTTTCAACCAGATGAACGCGCAAATCCTGCGGAATGTCGCCGATGGCCGGGATTTTGTACGCCGCCGGACCGCTGGTCATCAGCCGCCCTTTGTCGTTCCATACCAGTTCTTCGGTGGTCAGCCAGCCCATGCCCTGAACAAATCCGCCTTCCACCTGCCCGATATCTATCGCCGGATTCAGCGAATCGCCGACGTCATGCAGAATATCGGCGCGCAGCAGTTTGTATTCGCCGGTCAGCGTATCAACCAGCACCTCGGCGCAGGCCGCACCATAGGAGAAGTAATAGAAAGGATGCCCGGCTGCCTTGCTGCGGTCGTAGAAAATCTTCGGCGTTTTGTAATATCCGGTACTGGAAAGCGGCACCTGATTCAGCCAGCACAGGGTGGCAACCTGCTCAAAACTGAAATACTGGTTTTTGACCCGCACGTGACCGTTGCTGAACTCCACGTCGCTATGTTCCGCGTCATGAACGCGCATCAGCATTTCCACCATGCGCGCTTTAATGATTTCAGCCGCATTTTGCGCCGCTTTGCCGTTAAGGTCGGTTCCGGAAGACGCCGCCGTCGGCGACGTGTTCGGCACTTTTCCGGTATCCGTTGCCGTGATCTGAATGCGGCTGATATCCACCTGGAACACTTCAGCAACGACCTGCGCCACTTTGGTATTCAGCCCCTGGCCCATTTCCGTACCGCCGTGGTTGAGCTGAATGCTGCCGTCGGTGTAAACCAGCACCAGCGCGCCCGCCTGATTGAGGAAACTGGCGGTAAAGGAGATGCCAAATTTCACCGGCGTCAGCGCCAGCCCTTTCTTAAGATACGGATTTTTAAGATTAAATTGAGTGACAGCGTCACGTCTTGCCGCGTATTCTGCGCTTTCTTCCAGCTGACAAGTCATCTCCTCAAGCAGATTCTGACCGACGGGCTGGTGATAATGCGTGATGTTTCGGCTTTCCTGGCCGTAGTAATTATTTTTGCGCACGGTCAGCGGATCCATCCCCAGTTCGCGGGCGATGTGATCGACAATATGTTCAATAGCCAGAATGCCCTGCGGACCGCCAAAACCACGGTAAGCGGTATTCGATGCCATATTGGTTTTGCAGCGGTAACCCGTAATTAATGCATCGCCGAGGTAATAGGCGTTATCGGAATGGAACATCGCCCGGTCAACGATGGAACCGGAGAGATCCAGCGAATAGCCGCAGTTGGCCGCCAGCTTCAGGTCGATACCGTGAATAATGCCGTCATCCGTAAACCCGACGTCGTAGCTGACGTGAAAAGGATGGCGCTTCCCGGTGATCAGCATGTCGTCCTGCCGCGCCAGACGCATTTTCGCCGGGCGCCCGGTGAGATGGGCCGCCAGCGCGGCCAGACACGCCGTGCCTGCCGCCTGTGTTTCCTTGCCACCAAAGCCGCCGCCCATGCGACGCATATCGACCACCACTTTGTGCATCGGCAAATCCAGGACCGAGGCCACCAGTTTCTGGACTTCGGTCGGGTGCTGCGTCGAGCTGTAAACCAGCATCGCGCCGTCTTCACCCGGCATCACCGATGCAATCTGCGTTTCCAGATAAAAATGCTCCTGCCCGCCAATCTCCAGCTCGCCCTGCAAGCGGTGCGGCGCACAGGCCAGCGCCATGCCGGCATCGCCCCGTTTATGCTGATGCGGTTCCTCGACGTAATGTTCAAGTTCCAGCGCCTGTCTGATGGTCAGCACGGCGGCGCGGGGCTGATAGTCAACTTTCGCCAGCGCAACAGCCGCACGGGCGGCTTCCGGGGAAGTCGCGGCAACCACCAGCACAATCTGCCCGACGTATTCCACCACGTGGTGCGCCATCAGCGGGTCGCCGTGGGTCAGCGGCGCGATATCCAGATTGCCCGGCACATCTTCCGCGGTCATCACCCGCACCACACCGGGGACGCTGTAACAAGGTTCGGTATCAATATGCAGGATGTCGGCGTGCGCGTGCGGGCTGAGCAGCGGCACCAGATGTAACTGACGCGGAAACTCCAGCCGGTCATCGGTGTACACCGCTTCGCCGCTGACATGTTTATCCGCGCTTTCGTGTTTCTGGCTTTTGCCCACGCCGCTTTGTAATCCGGCGCGGAACAACTGTTCCATCTCCTGCCGGGAAAGTGACGGTTTGGATTCAGACATAATGAGTTACCCGCATCAGCGTTTCAGGAGACGTCAGTTCGATATGGCAGCGGCGCAGCAGGTTTTTGGCGACCTGCATGCGGTATTCGCGGCTGGCGCGGAAATCAGTGATCGGTGTGAAATCCCTCTCCAGCGCCAGACATGCGCGCTCGAGGGTAGCGGTTTGCCAAGGCTGCCCGAGCAGTTGCGCCTCGCATTGTGCGGCACGTTTCGCCACTTCCGCCATGCCGCCGAACGCGATGCGGGCATGTACCACCACGCCGTCGCGGACTTCAATCTGCAACGCGGCGCAGACCGCTGAAATATCGTCCTCCAGCCGTTTCGACACTTTATAAACCCGCAACTGCCGCGCCTCCGACGTCACGCGCGGAATGCGGATCTGCTCGATAAATTCACCCGGCTGCAAGGCCGTTTTGCGGTAGCCGAGGAAGAATTCGTCCAGCGGTAATTCGCGTTGCGCCGTGCCGCAGCGCAGCAGCAGAGAAGCGCCCAGCGCCAGCAACACCGGACCGCCGTCGCCAATCGGGGAACCGTTGGCGATATTGCCGCCGAACGTGCCCTGATTACGGATTTGCTGCGAGGCAAAACGCTCAAGCAGTTCGCCGAACGCCGGGAATTCACGGTGCAGAACCGGCAGACAGGCGCTCAGCGTCGCCGCAGCGCCAATATGAATTGCCTGACCGGTCAGCGTAATGTTTTTCAGTTCCGAAACATGGCTGAGCGAAATCAGTTTCGGGATGTGCTGGTAACGTTGCGTCACCTCCAGCGCCAGATCGGTGCCCCCTGCCACCAGCCGGGAATCTGGCTCCGCCAGATACCGTTGCGCCAGTTGCTCAATCGTGACCGGTTGCTGCGTCTCGGAAATTGCCCGCAGTTTTTCGAGAGAATGCAGAGTATTGGCGTCAAACTGATCCGCCTGCGGGGCTTCGCACACCGCCTGCGCCGCCGCCATAATCGGCCGGTAACCGGTGCAGCGGCAGAGATTGCCGGAAAACGCTTGTTGCATTTGTTCACGGTTAACAGGCTCGCGGCTAAAAGTTTCACGGTCGATCGTCAGTTTTTGCTTTTCCAGCGCAAACAGCGACATCACAAAACCCGGCGTACAGAACCCGCACTGCGAGGCATGGTTATCGACCATCGCCCGCTGAACATGGTGCAGCTCGCCCTGATGTTTCAGATCTTCCACGGTGATCAGCTGCTTGCCGTGGATCGCAGGCATAAACGTCAGGCAGGCGTTGACCGTGGTGTATTTCAGCCCGTCGCCCTCTTTTTCGGCCAGCACAACGGTGCAGGCGCCGCAGTCACCGGAGGCGCAGCCTTCTTTGGTGCCGCAACGCCCTACATCGCGGCGCAGATACTGGAGAACCGTGGTATCGTCCGGCAGATTTTCCGTCTGGATCCTGCCGTTCATCAGAAACTGGATCATGCGTCATCCCCCTTCCGGCACCCGTTTAAAATCAGCGTGGTGACTTCATCGATAATGTGTTCCCGCGCGACGTCATCGCCGTCGAAATTGCCGTACATGTGTTTCACCTGCACCGCGAAATCGGCGTAATACTGCGTCAGCGCCCAGATGTGCATAATGAACAGACGTGCATCCAGCGGGCGGATTTTGCCCTCAACAATCCACTGGTGGATCAGGTTTTCTTTCCCGACGATGTTCTGCGTCGCCTGCGGCCAGTATTTGTGCAAATAATGTCCACCGCTCAACACTTCGCTGGTGAAAATGCGCGACAGCTCCGGCTGGTCAAACGAAAAACTCAGCTTGTTGCGGATGTAGCGGCTCAGCACGGCTT
This sequence comes from Rahnella sp. PCH160, assembly GCF_047784855.1. Classification (NCBI taxonomy): domain Bacteria; kingdom Pseudomonadati; phylum Pseudomonadota; class Gammaproteobacteria; order Enterobacterales; family Yersiniaceae; genus Rahnella; species Rahnella sp. PCH160. The sequence continues at coordinate 3,385,155 of NZ_JBLOGT010000001.1, read as the reverse complement.
GCGGTTCACTGAGCGTCGGGTCGAACTGAATAATGTCACCCCAGACTTTCAGCACTTTCTGCAAGAGTTCCTCGTACAACTCTTCTTTTCCGGCGATGTAATAATGCAACTGGGCCTTTTTGATCCCCGCACGCCGGGCAATCGCCTGGGTCGTCGCGCCCTGAAAGCCTTTTTCGCTGAATTCGGCAATCGCTGCCGTGTGGATGTTTTCCAGCGTGCGCTCGCGGGCGACGCGGACTTTGCTGCCGGTGTCGCTGTTCATCATGCGCAAAATTCTCCTGATATGTCGTCCCGTGCATAGGCCCGTTCGCCGTCGATGTACGTGCTATACACGTTACGGTCGTCGCCGAGGGTCATCAGCACAAACAGTTTCTCCGCCAGCGTTTTGCTGTTCGATGCACGCAATTTTTGCAGCGCGCTGACGCCCGGCTCGAGCACCACGAAATCCGCTTCTTTTCCGGCGTCGAAATTGCCGATTTTGTCATCCAGATGCAGCGCCCGCGCGCCGCCCAGCGTGGCGTGATAAAAGGCTTCGAAAGCCGACAGCCGGTAACGTTGCAGTTGGCCAACTTTGTAAGCTTCCAGCAGCGTTTGCAGCATATTGAAGGTGGTGCCTGCGCCAACGTCGGTGCCCATTCCCACGCGAATGTGCTTCTGCCAGGTTTTTTGCAAATTGAACAAACCGCTGCCAAGAAACAGGTTGGACGTCGGACAAAACGCGATGGTCGAATCCGTTTCACTCAGACAATCCCATTCGCTGTCATCAAGGTGCAGACAATGCGCAAACACGCAGCGCTCGCCGGTCAGACCATGCTGATGATAAACGTCGAGATAATGCTGATGTTCCGGGTGCATTTCTTTCACCCAGGAGAGTTCCGCCACGTTTTCACTCAGATGGGTGTGCATATACACGTCCGGGAATTCCTGTCTGAGCTGGCGGACTTTTTGCAGCAGTTCGGGCGAGGATGTCGGCGCAAAACGCGGCGTCAGCGCGTAGCTCAGGCGCTGACGGTTATGCCAGCGCGCAATGAGTGCGCGCGTATCGGCTTCGCTTTGTTCCGGAGTTTCCAGCAGTGCGTCGGGGGCGTTTTTGTCCATCATGACTTTGCCCGCCACCAGCCGCATGTTGATGTCAGACGCCTCTTTAAACAGCGCATCGACCGACTGCGGATGCACGGTGCCGAACACCAGCGCCGTGGTGGTGCCGTTGAGCAGAAGCTGGCTGATGAAGAATTTCGACATGCGCTTTGCGTAATCCGCGCAGTGATATTGCTGCTCCGTCGGGAAGGTGTAGCGCGTCAGCCATTCGAGCAGTTGCTCGCCATACGCGCCGATCATTTCGGTTTGCGGGTAGTGAATATGGGTATCGACAAAACCGGGGACAATCAGTTTGTCGCGGTAATCATCGATTTCCAGCCCGGCGGTTTTACGGACGCCGGCGAGTTTTGCTTCGCCCTCCCGCCATTCCCCGAGCCAGACAATGTGCCCGCCGCTGAGCAGCATCAGGCCATCTTCGATATAACGAACGCTGGCTTCTAATTCTTCCGGCCCGGTGACCGGCTGGCGGATATCAAAGAAGTTTCCGCGTACCGCGCGGGTGATAACCTGACTCATGGCATAGTCCTTCTGTGCAACATTCTTATTGATAATTAATAACAGAACGTTTGCAAAGCTTATGCCAAATCTGACCAACCGGTCAGACCGTCTGGTTCTTTTTCTGCACGCCAGCCAGTACTACTTCAGCAACACCTCGTACTGCGGGTTGAATTCATCAAAGATTGGCAACGCCGCCGCACCAAGCGCCGGGGTATCGCTGCCGGACATGCCGATGCGGATCCGCGTGCCTTGCGCATAGCGGCTGCGCACCGAACTGTACAACGGCGTCAGGCGTTTGATCAGCTTCTCCACCAGCGGTTTCGGCATGGTGCCGCCGATAATCACGGTCTGGGCATCAAACACACATTCCATAATATTGATGGCCTGAAGCGCCGGTTCGACCGCCGTATCCAGCCATTTATCGAACAGTGCCTCATCGACGCTCAGCAGATCTTCCGGCATCGCCGACGTCGGATCCAGCCCGCAGGCTTCGTACGCCGCCTGCAAAGAAACATAGCGTTCGAGGCAACCTCTGTTGCCGCAATAGCATTCGCGACCGCCAGGTTGCACCACAATGTGGCCGACCTCGCCCGCATTATGTGCATGACCGGTGTAAATCCGCCCGTCAGTGAAGATGCCTGCGCCGAGACCGGTACCAATATAAAGATACACAAACGAAGAAAGTTGCTTGGCAATTCCGTGAAAACGCTCGCCGATAGCCGCGACCGTCGCATCGTTTTCCAACGTAACCGGCCAGCCGGTAGATACGCTCAATCGCGCTTCAATATCAATATTATCCCAGCCGTGCAGCGTGGTCGGCCCCTGCGAAGAAATACCCTCAACGCCAAACGGCCCCGGCATCACCACACCGATACCTAACATTTTTCGCCAGTCTATTTTCACCTGTTGGCGCATTTCTTGCAGTACCTGAACAATAAGGGCCAGCGTGGGCTCAGGCTGAGGTTTCTGTATGTGGATCTGGTGGCGAAAACGCACCGACCCCGTCAGATCCACCAGCACAATCAGCAGCGACTGATGATCAAGATGGATGCCGATGGAATAGGCGCTGTCAGGATTGAGTGTCAGTGGCGTTGCCGGTTGACCACGTCCGCCCGCACGACGCGGCAGATGGGAAGACAGTATGCCCGCCTGTTCGAGTTCGGTCGCAATATTGGAAACCGTCTGCGGCGTGAGCGACGTCAGACGGGCGATTTCTGCGCGGGTCAGCTCACCGTTGAGGCGAATGGCTTCGATGACGACCCGGCGATTGTGAGCGCGGGCATGTTCAAGATTGGTACCAGAAGTTGTTATCACGGCCTTGTACCCAGAGGGGAAACCTGTGGGCAGTATGCGGAGAGTGATTACAGCAATCAAATTGATTTTATAAATATCAGAATATGAATATGACGATGCCATCACAGCTTTCAATGTTATTGGCATGTTAATAATAATCGTCAGTCACTATTCAGTTCGATCAGTTTATAGAATTCGTTTTATGCCTCAGGTAGCAAGTATCAATCTGGCAGGGACGCAGGGGTTGCCGACAGTGACGGCCATCCCACTTTTTTTTAGCCGATTAAAGCAATCAAATTGATTTAATAAACCTAACCCTGTTTCGGAGAATGACGATGAGCCTACGACTTACCCCTGCGGCCACCCTGTGCGCCCTCTCTGCCCTCACTCTGGGATATTCCGCCAGCGCGCTGGCAGAAACCACACTCAGTGCGCTGTTTATGACTCAGGCGGCGTACAGCGAAGCCGATATCCGCGCCATGACCGCGGACTTCACCCATCAACATCCTGACATAAAGGTGAATCTGGAATTTGTACCGTATGAAGCGCTGCACGACAAAATCGTGGCCGCGCGCGGTGCCGGTGACAAAGGGTATGACGTGGTGCTTTTCGATGCGATCTGGCCAGCCGAGTTCAATAAATACGGCCTGTTGCAGGACGTCACGACGCGTATTCCCGCCGACGAAAGCAGCAAGATCTTCGACGGCGCGATTTCTACCGTGACCTACAAAGACAAGCGCTGGGGAATGCCGTGGATCCTCGACACCAAATATCTGTATTACAACAAAGCCATGCTGGCTAAAGCCGGGATCACCACCCCGCCGGCGACCTGGGCTGACGTCGAGAAACAGTCTGAGATCCTGAAAGAAAAAGGCATCGTGAAGTTCCCGCTGGTCTGGAGCTGGTCACAATCCGAAGCCTTGCTGTGCGACTACACCACGCTGGTTTCGGCGTTCAAAGGCGATTTCTACAAAGACGGCAAGCTGAACTTCACCAACACCGGTGCAATGAAAGCCATCAATTACATGAAAGAGACGCTGGATAAAGGGCTGACCAACCCGAACTCCCGCGAATATCTGGAAGAAGACGTGCGTAAGTCCTTCTCCAACGGTGACGCGGCCTTCGCGCTGAACTGGACCTATATGTACAACATGGCCAACGACCCGAAACAGAGCAAAGTCGCGGGTAACGTCGGTGTGATCCCGGCACCGGGCGAAACCGCAGGCGGCGCGTCCGGCGTGAACGGTTCGATGGGTCTGGGCATTGCGAAAGCCAGTGCGCATCCGGATCAGGCGTGGGAATACATCAGCTATATGACCTCCCAGCCGGTACAGAACAAATACGCCAAACTGAGCCTGCCAATCTGGAAATCCTCGTATGACGATCCGGCGGTGCAGAAAGATCAGGAAGCCCTGATTGCGGCGGCAAAAACTTCGCTGAACGTGATGCTTTCGCGCCCGGTGACGGCGGATTACTCACGTTTGTCGAACATTTTGCAGCAAAACATTCAGGCGGTATTGCAGGGTAAAACCCCGGCGAAAGACGGTATGGAAGCCGCAACCACAGCCGCTGACCGTTTACGTTAAGTTTTTTTAAAGCCAACACAACGCCCCGGATGCTGCGGTATGCGGGGCAAACCAACACCACGGAAAACTATGCTGACTTTACCGCAACGAGAACGTCGACAAGCCTGGTTGCTCCTTGCGCCCATGTTGTTAATGATGTTTCTGCTGACCGCCTGGCCGCTGGGCCGCACGCTGTGGCTCAGTTTCACCGACGCCGGTCTGATTGGCGACGGCTCTGCGCCCGGCTGGGTGGGCAGCGACAACTTTATTTATGCCCTGACCGATCCGGATTTCCGCGCTGCGCTGTGGCGGACGCTCTATTTCACCGTGGTTTCGGTGATTTTCGAAGGCTTTATCGGCGTGCTGGTGGCGCTGCTGCTTAACCAGCCATTCCGGGGACGCAGCGCGTTACGCGTGCTGGTGATTTTGCCGTGGGCGCTGCCGACCATCGTCAACGCCACCATGTGGCGGCTGAACTTCAACCCGGATTACGGCAGTATCAACGCCCTGCTTTCCCAGCTCGGCCTGATTGACACCTACCGCAGCTGGCTTGGCGACCCGTCGTCGGCCATTAACGCCGTGATGTTTGCTGATATCTGGAAGAACTATCCGCTGATCACCCTGCTGGTGCTGGCGGCACTGCAAACCATCCCGGAAGATTTGTTTGAAGCGGCCCGGCTCGACGGCGCATCGGCGTTCCGGCGCTTTCGTAAAATCACCCTACCGGCGATCGCCGCTCCGCTGGCCGTCGCACTGATTTTACGCACCATCGACGCCTTTAAAGTCTTCGACATTATTTACGTGATGACCCGTGGTGGCCCGCTCGACAGCACCAAAACCGTCAGCTTCTTCGTTTATCAGGAATCCTTCAGCTATCTGCGTGCGGGCAGCGGGGCTGCTTACGCCATTCTCATGACGCTGATTTGCGCCCTGTTAATTCTGGTTTATATGGTCATGCTGCTGCGCCAGCGCCGTTCGGGGAACGCGGAATGAAACAGAAAATCCGACTCGTTTTACGTTATCTCGCCGCGCTGATTCTGGCCATCTCCATTCTCGCGCCGCTGCTGTGGATGTTCCTGATGAGCGTCAGTTCAGCGGAAGATTTAACCCGCATTCCGCTGGAATGGTTGCCGCGCCACTGGGATTTCAGCCGTTACGCCAGCCTGCTGACGCTTCAGGCCGGGCAACCGGGCGCACTGTTCCTGCATGCGCTTGGGAACAGTTTGCTGGTGGCCTGCGGGGCGACGATTGTTTCCCTGCTGCTGGCCATTCCGGCTGCGTACAGTTTCTCGCGTTATCCGGGACGCGACGGCTGGCTGTTTGGCAGCCTGGCCATTTACATGGTGCCGCCGGTGGCGTTCGTTCTGCCGCTGTATTTCATCCTGCAACAGCTCGCGCTGCTGAATACGCACCTCGGGCTGATTCTGGTGTATTGCTCGATGATCCTGCCGTTTCTGACCTGGATGCTGAAAAATCAGTTCGACGCGTTGCCGGTGGATATCGAACAGGCGTCCCGCCTCGACGGTTTGCGTTACTGGCAGGTTTTGTTGCGGATCACCCTGCCGCTGGCAAAACCGGCGCTCGGCGCTTCGGCGATGTTCGGCTGGCTGCTGGCATGGGATGAATTTTTCTACGCCCTGCTGTTCACCAACAATATCGACGCCCAGACATTGCCGGTGACTATCGCCGGATTCACCGCCGGGCGCGCCACCGATGACGGCCTGATTGCCGCCGTCGGCATTCTTGCGGCCATTCCGCCGCTCTTTATTGCGCTTTGGCTGCAAAAAACGCTGGTCAGCGGGTTAACCGCCGGCGGCAGCAAAGGCTGATTATGAACATCAGGGAATCTCATCAATGATTACAAGACCTGACACCCGCGCCACGCTGTATGTGGTGGGCAATATTAACGTGGATTTGATCATGAGCACGCTGCACGCATGGCCGAAAAAAGGCACCGAGGCGATGCTCGAAAGCAGTTCACTGCGCCCCGGCGGTTCTGCCGGAAACTGCGCGCTGGCGCTGTCAGCGCTGGACGTTCCGCATCGTCTGGTGGCCAATCAGGGCAACGACCAGTTCACCGGCTGGCTGGCGAGTTTGTTCCCGGAAAGCGCGCCGCACTGGCCGACCTGCGACTGCGAAACGTCGCTGACGTTTGGCGTCACGCATCCGGATCACGAACGGACGTTTTTCAGCAATCAGGGGCATATCGTCCGCCTTTCCATGCAGGATGTTCTGCCGCAGCTGCCGGAACGCGCGCAGCCGGGCGACTGGGTTTTGCTGTGCGGCACCTGGCTGTGTACGGCGCTGTATGCGGATTATCCGCAGTTGCTTTCCACGCTCAGAACACGCGGCTATCACGTTGCCATCGACAGCGGCTGGCCGCCGGAAGACTGGAGCGACACGCTGCGCGCACAGGCAGGGCAATGGCTGCCGTTCTGCGATGCGCTGCTGCTCAATGAAGTCGAAACACTCGGGCTGGCGGATGCCCAAACGCTGGACGCCGCCGCGCAAAAGCTGCTGACACAAATGGCAGGGAATGCTTTTTGCGTCGCGAAATGCGGCCCGGACGGCGCGCGCCTGTGGTCTGTGAATCAGACTTTGCATCAGCACGCCGAACCGGTTGAGGTGGTGGATACCATCGGCGCCGGAGACAGCTTTAACGCCGGATTTTTATCCGCGCTGATTTATGGCCTGCCGCCTGCCACGGCGTTGCAATGGGGTGTCCGCGTCGCCGGTTGTGCGATCAGCAGCTCCCCGCGCCGTTATCCTGACTGGCAATCGCTTTTTGGCCTTGTGGAGAAACTCTGAATGGCTCTGGTAGAACTGGTAAAAGTCGCCAAACATTATGGCAAAGTACAGGTGCTCAAACCGCTGGATCTGACCATTCCCGATGGCAGTTTCACCGTGCTGGTCGGGCCGTCCGGCTGCGGCAAATCCACCCTTCTGCGCCTGCTGGCCGGGCTGGAGTCCTTATCCGACGGGGACATCCTGCTCGATAAACAGCAAATCAATAATTTTGACCCGGCAGACCGTGATATCGCCATGGTTTTCCAGAGTTACGCGCTGTATCCGCACCTGACAGTGGCCGAAAACATGGCGTTCCACATGCAGGTGAAGAAAGTCCCGAAAGCCGAACAACAAGCCAAAGTGCAGCAGGCGGCCAAAGTGCTGGGTATCGATCATCTGCTGAAACGCCTGCCGAAAGATTTGTCCGGCGGCCAGCGCCAGCGCGTCGCGATGGGTCGCGCACTGGTGCGCAATCCGAAAGTTTTCCTGTTCGACGAACCGCTGTCTAACCTGGATGCGCAGCTGCGCATGGAGCTGCGGGCGGAAATCAAATCCCTGCATCAGCAGTTCCGCACCACCACGGTTTACGTCACGCACGATCAGATTGAAGCGATGACGCTGGCCGACAATATTGTCGTGATGAAAGACGGTTTTATCGTGCAGCAAGGCGAACCGCTGTCGATTTACGACAAACCGGTGAACACCTTTGTGGCGCGGTTTATTGGTTCGCCGCCAATGAACTTACTCAGCGGCGTATTCCAGAGCATCGGCGGCCAACCGGGCGTGACCTGCAATCAGCTGTGGTTTGCTTTACCGGAGAAATGGGCGTTACAGGCGCGACATTGCGAAGGTGAACCAGTGACGCTCGGCCTGCGTCCGCATGACCTCAGACCGGTACAGCACAGCGCGCAACCCGCCGCCACGCTGCGTCTGCTGGAAGTCACCGGCGAAAGCAGCCTGCTGCACATCGACTGGAGCGGCTTCCCGCTGCACGTCCAGTTCGCAGGCCGCGCCCGCGTCAGCACCGATCAACCGCTGTATCTCGAAGCCAACAGCGACGCCATCCATCTGTTCGATGCACAGACCGGGGAACGGCTGGCGGAAACAAAACTCTGAATTAATGTGCAAAATCTCCCCTTTCGCCGGGGGAGATCCTCACTCCCGCCGTTGACGCCTTCCCCCGATGCGCTATGCTCAGACATTCCTTATTTCATTAGCGCGCTTACCTTCTATGAGCCTCTTCTCAAACAAAAAATTCTCGCTGCCGCCGGGTTCCGCGTTGCCGTTACTGGTGGCGGGCGCGTTCTTTATGGAAAATCTGGATGCCACGGTGATTGTCACCGCGCTGCCGCAGATGGCGAAAGATTTCGGCGTGCATCCGGTCGATATGAATATCGGCGTGTCGGCGTACATTCTGACGCTCACAGTGTTTATTCCGGCCAGTGGCTGGATTGCCAACCGGTTTGGCACGCGTAACGTCTTTTCGCTGGCGCTGATCCTGTTCACCCTCGCGTCACTGTTATGTTCCGCCAGTGTCAGTCTCGGCACATTTACTGCCGCCCGCATGTTGCAGGGGTTTGCGGGTGCGCTGATGGTGCCGGTCGGGCGGCTGGTGGTACTGAAAAATACGCAAAAATCAGATCTGATCCGCGCTATCGCAACGATTACCTGGCCCGGGCTGGTGGCGCCGATCCTCGGGCCGCCGCTGGGCGGATTTATTACGACGTATGCCTCCTGGCACTGGATATTTCTGCTCAATCTGCCGCTCGGGGTTATCGCGCTGATGTTCAGCCGTAAGCTGATTCCACAGGTTGCGGGGCAGAAAGGTGTGCCGTTTGATGTCACCGGTTTTGTGCTGACCGGCGCGGCGTGTCTGGGGCTAATCTTCGGGCTGGATATGTTCAATCAGGGCACCCTTAACTGGAAACCGGTGACGATAGTGGGCGGCGCGGTGATCGTCGGGGCGCTGGCAGTCTGGCATTCCGGGCGGGCAGCGTACCCGTTGCTGCCGCTGACGGCGTTGAAAATTAAAAGTTACGCCGTCACGATTTACGGCGGTTCATTGTTTCGCGTGGCTATCGGCGCCCTGCCGTTTTTGCTGCCGCTGATGTTCCAGCTGGGTTACGGGATGAACGCGTTTGATGCCGGATTGCTGGTGCTCGCCGTGTTTGCCGGTAATCTGGCGATGAAACCTTTTACCTCGCCGATTTTGCACCGCTTCCGCTTTAAGTCGATTATGCTGGTAAACGGCCTGCTCAATTCTGCGACGATATTTGCCTGCGCGTTGCTGACACCGGAAGTGCCGACCGCCATTACGTTGCTGCTGCTGTTCGCCAGCGGCATGACCCGTTCGATGCAGTTTACCGCGCTCAATACACTGGCCTTTTCGCAGGTTCCGGCAGAACAAATGGGCGGCGCGAATACGTTATTTAACACCGCGCAACAGCTCTCTACCGGGCTGGGCATTGCCATCGGCGCGCTGTCCCTGCGCATCGCGGAACATTTTTTACCGGCCAGCGCCGCGATGCAGACCGGCACTTTCCATATCGCTTTCATTATTATCGGGGTGTTTTCTCTGGCGGGAACACTCGACAGTCTGACGCTCGACCCTACCGCGGGCGATGAAATACGCCGAAAAAAAGAATCTGTACCGCAACCGGCTTCGTCAGGAAAATAATGGCGTGGCTAAACTGAAATTAAGTATCCGATAAATGGAGAAAACCCATGGAATACCGTTTGTTAGGCCATTCCGGCCTGAAAGTTTCAGTTCTCAGCCTGGGCACCATGACATTTGGTGGTCAGGGGAAATTCGCAAAAACCGGTCAGACCGACGTCAGTGCCGCACAGCGCCAGATTGGCCTGTGTCTGGATGCCGGAATTAACTTATTCGATACCGCCGACGTTTATTCAGGCGGTGAATCAGAAGTGATTCTGGGCAAGGCGCTGGGCAGTCAGCGTCACGACGTGCTGGTCGCCAGCAAAGCCCGCTTCCCGATGGGCGATGGCCCGAACGATCGCGGGTCATCACGTCATCATATTCTTCGCGCCTGCGAAGCCAGTCTGAAGCGTCTGAATACGGATTATCTGGATTTATATCAGTTACATGAATGGGACGGTCAGACGCCACTGGATGAAACGCTGCGCGCGCTCGACGATCTGGTCAGCAGCGGTAAAGTGCGTTACGTCGGTGTCTCCAACTTTTCCGCCTGGCATGTGATGAAAACGCTGGGCGTGGCGGCGGCAAATCACTATATCCGCCCGGTCAGTCAGCAAATTCACTACACCCTTCAGGCGCGTGAAGCCGAATACGAACTCCTGCCGGTGGCGCAGGATCAGGGGCTGGGCGTTCTGGTCTGGAGCCCGCTGGCCGGTGGTTTACTTTCCGGTAAATACCGCCGTAATCAGGCCGCGCCCGAAGGGACACGCCATCTGGCTGACTGGGGCGAACCGCCGGTGCGTGACGAAAATGCGCTGTATGACGTGGTGGATGTACTGGTGGATATCGCCGGGCAACGCGGTGTTTCCGCAGCACAAATCGCGCTGGCGTGGCTGATTGCGCGTCCGCAGGTAACGTCGGTGATTGTCGGTGCGCGTAACGACACCCAGTTGCAGGACAACCTGCTCGCGGCAGATCTAACCCTGAATAGCGAAGAAATAGAAAGACTTAATCAGGTCAGCCAGTTGCCGTTACTCTACCCTTACTGGCATCAGGCGCAGACCGCGCCGGACCGGCTTTCTGCTGCAGATTTGTCGCTGATTGCGCCTTATTTGAAAAAACCATCGTCATAAAAGGTCATCGCAATAAAATGATACCAAGTCAGACCGGCATCCGCTGCCGGTCTGGTTATTTTTGTGTTAATACTGATAGCGTTTCTTTTTCTGTACGCCGTGCGTGTGCAGACGCGTTCTTTTTTTGATTCGATTTTATTCGTTTAAATACTAAGGAATACCGGGATGATTATTTTTGTGACCGGCGCGACCGCCGGATTTGGTGCTGAAATCGCGCGCCGCTTTGTCAAAGAAGGCCATAAAGTGATTGCCTCCGGCCGCCGCAAAGAGCGTCTGGACGACCTGAAAGCGGAACTGGGTGACGCGCTGTATACCGTTGAACTGGATGTGACCAACCGAGCTTCCATCAAAGATGCCATCGACAGCCTGCCTGCTGAGTGGAGCAACATCGACGTGCTGGTCAATAATGCCGGTCTGGCGCTCGGTCTGGAAAAAGCCGACAAAGCCTCACTGGAAGACTGGGACAAAATGATCGACACCAACACCAAAGGTCTGGTGTACATGACCCGCGCCGTCCTGCCGGGCATGGTTGAACGTAACACCGGCCACGTGATTAACATCGGTTCAACGGCGGGCAACTGGCCATACGCCGGTGGCAACGTGTATGGCGCGACCAAAGCTTTCGTCCGCCAGTTCAGCCTGAACCTGCGCACCGACCTGCACGGCACCCACGTTCGCGTGACCAATATCGAGCCTGGCCTGTGCGGCGGAACGGAATTCTCGAACATTCGCTTTAAAGGCGATGACGATAAAGCCAGCAAAACCTATGACAAGACCAATCCGCTGACGGCAAAAGACGTCGCCGAATCCGTGTTCTGGGTTTCCACCCTGCCTGAGCACGTGAACATCAACAGCATCGAAATGATGCCTGTCAGCCAGTCTCTGGCCGGTTTGCAGGTTCATCGCGAAGACTGATCAGCCGTTCTGATGCACATGAAAAGCAGCTCCGGCTGCTTTTTTTATTGGCTTTTTTCGCCCGATTTTGAGCATAAAAAAAGGCGCGGTATTCAAACCCGCGCCTTTTACGACCTGCAGAGCGATTACGCGCTCAGCCAGCCCAGTTTGATCACGAACAGAATCGACAGAACGATCAGCGCGGAATTCAGTTCACGCCAGCGACCGGTCAGCAGTTTTGCCAGCGTCCAGGTGATGAAACCGAACGCGATACCGTTGGCGATGGAATACGTGAACGGCATGGTCAGCGCAGTCACGGTTACCGGTGCGGCAACGGTGATGTCTTTCCAGTCGATTTCGGCCAGACCTGAGGTCATCAGAACCGCGATGAACAGCAGAGCAGGCGCCGTGGCGAATGCCGGAACGCTGCCCGCCAGCGGTGCGAAGAACAGGCTCAGCAGGAACAGAATTGCGACCACAATAGCCGTCAGACCGGTACGGCCACCGGCGCTCACGCCCGCCGCAGATTCGATGTAACTGGTGGTGGTTGACGTCCCCAGCAAAGAACCGAACAGCGCAGCCGCGCTGTCCGCCACCAGCGCACGACCCATTTTCGGGATGTTGCCATCTTCGTCGGTCAGACCTGCGCGTTTGGTCACGCCGATCAGGGTGCCGGAGTTATCGAATACGTCAACGAACAGGAACGCAAACACGACGCTGATCAGCGACACGTTGAACGCGCCTTTGATGTCCAGCTGCATAAAGGTTGGTGCGATGGAAGGCGGCATAGACATCACGCCGCCAAACGGTGAGTAGCCCAGCGCAATCGCCAGAACCGTCACAGCCAGCACGCCAATTAGCACAGCGCCGGTGACTTTACGCGCTTCCAGCACCACAATCAGAATGAAACCGAGCATCGCAAACAGCGGGCCAGGCTTGGTCAGGTCGCCCAGACCGACCAGCGTAGCCGGGTTTGCAATCACAATACCGGCGTTTTCCAGCGCAATCAGCGCCAGGAATAACCCGATACCGGCGGCAATCGCTGAACGCAATGGCAGCGGAATGCTGCGGATAATCCATTCACGGATTTTGAAAATGGATAACGCGAAGAAAATACATGCGGAAAGGAAAACAGCACCCAACGCAATCTGCCAGGTGTAACCCATGTGCAGCACAACGGTATAGGTGAAGAAGGCGTTTAAACCCATGCCCGGTGCCAGTGCAATCGGGTAGTTGGCGATAAACCCCATCAGTGCGGAACCGATTGCGGCAGCAAGACACGTTGCCACAAAAACCGAGCCTTTATCCATCCCCGTCGCGCCCAAAATGGACGGGTTAACGAACAGAATATAGGCCATTGCTAAAAATGTAGTCAGTCCTGCCACAATCTCAGTCCGCACGTTAGTACGGTGAGCTTTTAACTTGAATAGTTTTTCTAACATGAGAAGGCATCTCTTGGTCGCGTGATCACTTCAACCGGGTGATCAAAAGCGCACGCTTGTTATTAGTGTTGTTTTTCAAAACACGCACGCCAGCAGTACGAATGCCACAATTCGCACCCCTTCTGTCCAAAGAAAAGCGGCACACGAGCTTAACCGTGTTTTGACGAACCCTGTCATTCCCCTTTTGTATGAGAAACAACCTGAGGTGATTGTTTTACAAAGGGGCATCGCACAATCTAGGAAAAATGAGTGATGCAGTCCATAATAGATATCTCACTTATTCACTGCATAAATTAGTACACCTATGTCACCCTTCTCCCGTTTTTCGCAATATTTTACTGAAGTCGCCCGAACAGGAAGTTTGCGCAAAGCGGCGGAAGCGCTGCACGTCTCCGCTTCAGCCATTAACCGGCAGATTTTGCAGGCCGAACAGACGCTGGAAACGCCGCTCTTCGAGCGCCTGCCGACCGGCCTGAAACTGACATCCGCCGGTGAGATTTTGTTCGATGACATCCGCCGCTGGCGAAAAGAATTTTCCCGCACCCGTGAGCGCTTTGATGAAATTCAGGGTTTGCGGCGCGGACACGTCACGATTTGTATTATCGCCGCGCTCAGTGAAGGGATCATGGCGCAGCTGATTGCCGAAGTCGGCGCGGAGCATCCTTACCTCACGTTTGATATCCGCATCGAAGACAGCCGGAATATCAGCGAGCAGGTCAGTTCGGCGGAAGTGGATTTTGGCCTGCTGCTCGACCCGGTCGAACATACCGGGCTGGAAGTGCAGGCGTTTGCAGAATTACCGATTGGCATCGCGATGCCGGTCGGGCATGAGCTGTCGCGTCAGGAATCGCTGTCGTTCAGCGATATCGCGGCTTACCGGCAGATCATTCCGTCTGAGCCGCTGATAGTAAACGCCCGCGCGAAGCTGCTGTACAACCGTTATCAGTTGCTGGATACGCCGTCGATTGTCTGCAATGACGTGCGCATGATGCGCGAACTTATCCGTAAAGGAGCGGGTGTGGGGGTGCTGAGTTTGCTCGATGTGTTACCTGATTTGCAGGAAAACCGGTTGGCATTTGTACCTTTACAGGGACGCAGCGCCAAACCGCTGACGCTTGCGCTGTGCGTTGCGCCACGCCGTCAGCTTTCCCGCGCCGCGCAGATTGTGATTCAGAAAGTGATCGTGATGATGGAAAAACTGTCGCAGTAATTTTTACGCCGCTTTCCAGCCAGAAATAATAATCAGCATCCCGGCCAGCGCCACACAGGCTCCGAGCCAGTCGGTGGTGCTGAGTTTTACGCCATCGACAAACCGCAGCCACAACATCGCCGTCATCACATACACCCCGCCGTACGCCGCATAGACCCGGCCGCTGGCTGCCGGATGCAGCGTCAGCAACCAGACAAACGCCGCCAGGCTCAGCGCCGCGGGGAAAAGCAGCAGCCAGCTACCGCCTTTGCGAAGCCAGAGATACGGCAGAAAACAGCCGATGATTTCCGCCAGCGCGGTCGCAAAGAACAGTAAAGTCGTTTTGAGCATGTGAATCGCCAGGTTTACAGTTTTAAGTTAAACATGAATTCAACCCGTTAGCAGGCTTTGGGTGACGTGACTCAGGGTGATGTTATAATTGAAAGTATTCGCCTGAGCGATGTGTAAATTAAAAGGATTAGCTAATGAATACAACGTTTTTACGCCGTTTACTGCCTGTTGCGCTGCTGGTAATGACCGCAAGCTGGCAGGCACCTGCGCTGGCAGCCA
Organism: Rahnella sp. PCH160; assembly: GCF_047784855.1. Classification (NCBI taxonomy): domain Bacteria; kingdom Pseudomonadati; phylum Pseudomonadota; class Gammaproteobacteria; order Enterobacterales; family Yersiniaceae; genus Rahnella; species Rahnella sp. PCH160. Next base: position 3,370,030 of record NZ_JBLOGT010000001.1, on the reverse strand, counting down.
CCAACTGTGCGGGCGGAACCTGTGTCTTTGGCGGCAGCGGTAATGACGCCATGTCCAACGAAGAAGCGCGCCAGAGCAAAGAGCAATGGAATGAAACCCAGCGTCTGCGGGCGTTGAAAAACCAGCGCGCTGAGAAAGATTATTCCAAATACGATAATTCTGTCGATCTGCGCGATAAATGCAACGCCAGCCAGAACGTGAATGCGTACTGGGAAGATAACACTCAGCGCTGCCTCGACCGCCGCACTGGCCGTCAACTGATGGCACCGTAATCTCATTAATACACTGCTTCTCATAAAAGGAATGAATGATGAAAAAGACACTCTTAGCCGGCCTTGCGGTCATGATTTTAGCGCCGCTGATGGTTCAGGCTGCCACCTGTGAAAGCGTGAAAGCGGATATCACCCAGAAAATCGTCGCTAACGGTTTGCCGGAATCCGGCTTTAAGCTCGATATCGTCCCGAACGATCAGGCTGATCAGGCCGGTGGTCAGGTTGTGGGTCATTGCGGGAATGATACGCAGAAGATTATCTATACGAAGACAGCTGGCGCGGATGATGCGACGGCGGCGAGTCCTAAGACGGGGACAAGCCAGGATTCTCAGTGATGCAGACAGGCATCACACTCGGTTATATTTGATCGAGAAAGTTTCGGTTTTTCACTTGCAGTGAACGGCGCAACCCAGGTCAAGACCTTGGGTTGCCACCCAAACTGGCTTCAAGGGGCGCCTATCGCCGCACCCCTTGAAAATCCCGGGCTCTGAACTGCGCGCTGCCGCTCGCTGGCTATGTTTCAGCAACCTCATTTATTGCCGCAAAATCCCGCCGCTGCGCGGTTCCCTTCGTTCGGGTTACAAACCTCGCAAAAACACGCTCGGTTTTCCACCACTCCTGCGGCGTGATTTTTGAAAGCGGCCAGAAGCTTTCAAAAATAGAAGTTTGCACTGCATTTCTTAGATCGGAAATAGTTAGGTTTCGAATTAGAAAGTCTGTGGCCGCTTTCAAAACGACGTTGAGAGAGTGGTGAGAAACAGCGAGAGTCTTTTTTCGAGCAGGTTCGAACCCGAAGCGAAAGTACCGCGCAGCGGCGGCGTTTGCGGCACTAGCCGGAGTTACTGAAACATAGCCAGTGAGCGATAGCGCGCAGTTAAGAGCCTGGGGGTCTTGGGGGTGGCGGCGATATGCCGCCCCCCAAGTCGGTGTGGGCCGACGCCCACGACCTTGAAATTGACCTTGAACTTGACCTTGAACTTGACCTTGAACTTGACCTTGAACTTGAACTTAAATTTGTCACCTTTCAAAAAGGTGCTCACCGGCCTGGCACCTTTCAGGCCGACTCCCTCTCCACCAGCCCCGGTGGCATAATAATATTCTGCGCTTCTAAATTCTGCCCCCCGATCCTCAGCAATAACCGTCTCGCTGTTGCATGACCAATCTCCCGTGCGGAGTTCGCGATAGACGTCAGCGGCGGCTCGGTCAGCTCCGATTCCGGTGCATCTTCCATGCCGATAAGTGCCACTTTTTGCTGGAAGAAGCTGTCGACCGCCCCGCCGCCAACTTCTGCACCAGTACGCAATACACCGAAATAAGCGCCGAGCGCGACGGACGATTTATGGCAGACGATAGCACTGATTTTCGGGTAATGGGTCAGCAGCGTTTCAGTGGCGTCGGCGGCACATTTCTGCTGGTAATCACATTCGATAATCCACTCGCTTCGAAACGGCAGACCGTACTGTATAAGGGTCGCGCAAAAACCGCCGAGACGTTCAGCGCGGGTTAATGAATTACTGAGGCCGCCGAGGTAAGCGATTTGTTTGTGACCGTGGCGGATGAGATATTCGGTCGCCATTTTTGCCGCGAGCATATTGTCAGGGCGCACAACGTCGACACCTTCGATACCGCCGGAACGCGCGGCACAAATCAGCGGGACGCCCTGTTCTTCCGCTTTTTCTTTCAGGCCGGAAATTGCGTTGGTACCGCCCGCGATGACAATTCCGTCGACGCCATGCGTAAGCAATGTGTCAAAGCAGCGCATCAGGCCTTTGCCCGACGGGCCGCTTTGCAGCAGAAATAATACTTTGCCCTGCGCTTCAAACATCTCGCTGAGACCGGCGGTCATTTCCGCATAAAACGGTTCGCAGATGTCACGTACAATCAGCCCGACCACGCCGGACTCACCGCCGCGCAGCGTGCTGGCCTGCCGGTTACGTACAAATCCCAGCTCATCCACCGCACGGTTTACCCGCTCAGCCGTGCTCAGGGAGATGCGCCCTTTGCCGCTGAGCACCAGAGAAACCGTGGTGACAGAAACACCGGCGTGCTGCGCAACATCGATTATTGTAATTTTTTTATGATTCATCAGGCTATGTCGTTCATTCCAGACTCCATGAAGCGGAATTAAGCGGTTAAATCAGTAGTGCGGTCAAACAGTTATACCCGACTCGCCAGTTTGAGTAAAACGTTAAACCTTCATTTCACCAAGATGGTGCGGGCATCTTACAATATTGTGATTTCCGACACGTATTGTTTTGGTAAAACGTTTTATCTTAGCCGCCATTACCACACAGCCAACACCAAACCACTCAGGGAGCAGTCATGCCTGCAAACAAAAAACAAAAAGTCACACTTTGGGAGTTCTTCCAAAGTCTTGGTAAAACCTTCATGTTGCCCGTCGCATTGCTGTCGTTTTGCGGCATTATGCTGGGCATCGGCAGTTCTTTAAGCAGCCACGATGTCGTTACCTTGTTGCCCGCACTGGGCAATCCTGTTCTTCAGCTGATTTTCGTGTGGATGAGCAAAGTCGGCTCATTTGCATTCAGCTTCCTGCCGGTGATGTTCGCCATCGCTATCCCGCTGGGCATGGCGCGTGAGAACAAAGGCGTGGCCGCCTTTTCCGGTTTCGTGGGTTTCGCCGTACTGAACCTGGCGATCAACTTCTACCTGACCGCCAACGGCACGCTGCCAACGGTTGATCCGCTGGTGCTGAAAGCGAATAACATCCATATGATCCTCGGGATCCAGTCTATCGACACCGGTATTCTGGGTGCGGTTATCGTGGGTATTATCGTCTATATGCTTCACGAGCGTTACAACACCATCCGCCTGCCGGATGCGCTGGCGTTCTTTGGCGGTACGCGTTTTGTGCCGATCGTCACCACCGTCGTGCTCGGTTTAGTCGGTTTGCTGATCCCGTTAATCTGGCCATTCTTCGCCGCAGGGATCAACGGTCTGGGCCGTCTGATTCAGGGCGCGGGCGTGTTCGGGCCGATGATTTTTGGTTCCGGCGAACGTCTGCTGTTACCGTTCGGTCTGCATCACATTCTGGTGGCGCTGATCCGCTTCACCGAAGCCGGCGGCACGCTGGACGTGTGTGGCCGCGAAGTCAGCGGTGCGCTGACCATCTTCCAGGCACAACTTTCCTGCCCGACCACGCACGGTTTTTCTGAAAGCGCGACGCAGTTCCTGTCTCAGGGCAAAATGCCTGCATTCCTCGGAGGTTTACCGGGTGCCGCACTGGCGATGTACCACTGCGCCAAACCTGAAAACCGTCATAAAATTAAAGGCCTGCTGATCTCCGGTGTGGTCGCTTGCGTTGTCGGCGGAACCACGGAACCGATTGAATTCCTGTTCCTGTTCGTTGCACCGGTTCTGTATGTGATCCACGCAATTCTGACCGGCCTGGGCTTCACCATCATGTCGGTACTGGGCGTCACCATCGGGAATACCGACGGTAACATCATCGATTTCGTGGTCTTCGGTATCCTGCACGGCACCGCCACCAAGTGGTATCTGGTGCCGGTGGTCGCAGCCATCTGGTTCGCGGCCTACTACGTTATCTTCCGCTTCTCCATCACGCGCTTTAATATCAAAACGCCGGGTCGTGAATCTGAAAGTATGCCAGCCGCTGCAGCCGTGCCGTCTTCGAGCAAATCCGGTTACAACGTGCCGGTAATCTTAAGCGCGCTGGGCGGTGCCGGTAACATCGTTTCACTCGATAACTGCATCACCCGTCTGCGTCTTTCCGTGGCGGATATGTCGCTGGTTGACGATGCGACGCTGAAAGCCAACCGTGCGATTGGCGTGGTTCATCTCAACGAACACAACCTGCAAGTCGTTATCGGCCCTCAGGTACAGTCGGTGAAAGATGAGCTGGATTATCTCATCCGTGAAGCGGCTAATCAGCCAGCGTCCGAACCGGCGATGGTGTAAATACTGAATCCACAGGGCGACTTCGTGTCGCCCTTTTCTGCTTTCTTCAGGGAGTGAAAAAATGTCCTCAGCTTCTTTTGATTTCTCCACCGTCGTCGACCGTCACGGAACCTGGTGTACGCAGTGGGATTACGTCGCCGACCGTTTTGGTCGTGCCGATTTACTGCCCTTTACCATTTCGGATATGGATTTCGCCACCGCACCGTGCATTCTCGACGCCCTGCAAAAACGTCTGCAACACGGCGTGCTCGGCTACAGCCGCTGGCATCATGATGATTTTCTTGGTGCCGTCGAGCACTGGTATCAGCAGCGTTTTAACAGCCAGATCGACCGCGACTGGGTGGTGTATGGCCCGTCGGTGATCTACATGGTGGCGCAGCTTATCCGCCAGTGGAGCCAGCCGGGCGACGGCGTGGTGACGTTTACCCCGGCCTACGACGCGTTCTTTAAAGTGGTGGATGGCAATCAGCGCAACCTGCTGGCCTGCCCGCTGATTAAACACGGCAACGACTGGACGCTGGATGCCGAAAATCTGGAAAGCCTGCTGGCGCAACCGGACTGTTCGCTGTTGTTGCTGTGCAGCCCGCACAATCCTACCGGCAAGGTCTGGACGCGCGAAGAACTGACGCTGATTGCGACGCTGTGCGAGCGCCACAATGTGCGGGTGATCAGCGATGAAATCCACATGGATATGATCTGGGGCGGGAACCAACATACGCCGTGGAATGAGGTGGCGCGCGGTGAATGGGCGCTGCTGACGTCCGGCTCGAAAAGCTTCAACATCCCTGCGCTGACTGGCGCTTACGGCTTTATCAGTCATAAAACGCCGCGCGATGCATACCTGCATCAGCTGAAAGCCTGCGACGGTTTATCTTCTCCGGCGGTGCTGGCGGTGCATGCGCACGTCGCGGCGTATCACGCGGGTGAACCCTGGCTGGACGCGTTGCGCGACTATTTGCAGGGGAATCTGCACTATGTAGCGGAACAGCTGAACGCCGCATTCCCGCAGCTGAACTGGCAACCGCCGCAGTCAACGTATCTGGCATGGATTGATTTGCGTGCGCTAAACATCGACGACAGGCTGCTGCAAAAAGAGCTGATCGAACAACAAAAAGTCGCGATCATGCCGGGTTACACCTACGGCACGGAAGGCGAAGGTTTTCTGCGTCTGAACGTCGGTTGCCCGCGTTCAAAAGTCGAAGCCGGTGTTCAGGCTTTAATTCGCGCGATTAATACACTGCTGTAAGCTCCTCCCCCTGCAAAGGAGGAGGTCGGGAGGAAAACCAGGTTTAAATACACTTCAACTCCCTGATTTTTCATTAATACCCCACCCCAACCCTCCCCTTCGCAGGGGAGGGTGCAAAGATAAAACCCTTCTTGTTGCGCAACGAAATACAGTTATAATGCCCCGCACATTTCAATAATAACGAGTGCACACCATGATCGACACACGCCTTCCTCTGACCGACATTCACCGCCACCTTGATGGCAACATCCGCGCTCAAACGATTCTCGATTTAGGCCGCCAGTTTAATCTGACGCTGCCCGCCAATGAACTTGAAGCCCTGCGCCCGCACGTACAGGTCATGCACACAGAGCCCGATCTGGTGAGTTTTTTGCAAAAACTGGACTGGGGCGTCAAAGTGCTGGGCGATCTCGATGCCTGCCGCCGTATTGCTAAAGAAAACGTTGAAGACGCGGCTAAAGCCGGTCTGCACTATACCGAGCTGCGTTTCTCCCCTTACTACATGGCGATGAACCACAAATTGCCGGTCGCAGGCGTGGTCGAAGCGGTGATCGAAGGCATCCGTGAAGGCCAGAAAAATCACGATATCGATGTGCGCCTGATCGGTATTCTGAGCCGTACATTTGGCGAAGACGCCTGTGTACAAGAGCTGGAAGGTTTACTGGCGCACCGCGACGGCATAACTGCGCTGGATCTGGCCGGTGATGAACTCGGTTTCCCCGGCAGCCTGTTCCTCAGCCACTTTAACCGTGCGCGTGACGCGGGCTGGCGCATTACCGTTCACGCCGGTGAAGCCGCAGGCCCGGAAAGCATCTGGCAGGCAATTCGTGAGCTGGGCGCCGAGCGTATCGGCCACGGCGTGAAAGCCGCGCAAGACCCGGCGTTGATGGATTTCCTGGCGAAGCACCAGATTGGTATCGAATCCTGCCTGACGTCGAATATTCAGACCAGCACCGTGTCCTCATTTGAGCAACATCCGCTGGCGACCTTCCTGCGCCACGGCGTTCTGGCGTCAATCAATACCGACGATCCGGCCGTTCAGGGCATCGAAATTGCCAACGAATACAACGTTGCCGCGCCAGCCGCCGGTCTGACCCAGAATGAAATCCGCAAAGCGCAGGAAAACGGCCTGACGATGGCTTTCCTGACCAGCGCGGAAAAACAGGCAATTCGCGATAAAGTGTCTGCATAACATTTTCTGAGCGCCAGAATTCTGAGCACAAAAAAGGGCGAGAGTGATTCCCGCCCTTCTCTTTTAAATCAATCAGCTATGCCGATTTGATTTCTTCTTTCACGGCCAGTTTAGCGGCATCTTCACGCGCGACACGTTTCGCGTAACGCGACGCCAGAACGGCACACACCATCAGTTGAATCTGATGGAAAATCATCAGCGGCAGCACCATCGCACCCACCGCCGCCGCAGGGAACAGCACGTTCGCCATCGGAATGCCGTTCGCCAGACTTTTCTTCGAACCACAGAAAACAATGGTGATTTCGTCTTTGGTATTGAAACCAAAAAGCCGCGCCACAAACGTATTGATGATCAGCACAATGGTCAGCAGCACAACCGAACAACCCAGCACCGCCAGCAGTGACCAGCCATCAATCTGATGCCAGATGCCTTCCACCACTGCCGCGCTGAACGCCACATACACCACCAGAAGAATCGACGAACGGTCAGTAATATTCACGATCTTCTTGTGACGCTGCACCCAGCCACCAATCAGCGGACGGCACAAATGCCCGATGATAAACGGCACCATCAGTTGCAAAACAATCGAACCGATTGCGTGCAGCGTGTCGTTGGTTCCGCCCTGCGTGTGCATCAGCAAACCGACCAGCACTGGCGAGAGAAACACGCCAAGAATACTGGAAGCCGACGCGCTGCAAATCGCCGCCGGGATATTCCCGCCCGCCACCGACGTATAGGCAATCGCCGACTGCACAGTGGCAGGCAGCGCACACAAATACAGAAAACCGTAGTACAGCGTCGGTGTCAGAATTCCGACCGGCACCAGCCATTTCATGCCCAGCCCCAGCAGCGGGAACAGCGCAAACGTGCTAAGGAAAACCACAACGTGCAAACGCCAGTGCCCGATCCCCGCCATGATTGCCTCACGCGAGAGTTTAGCGCCGTGCATAAAGAACAGCAGCGCAATGGCAGCGGTGGTCAGGTGTTCGAAAATCGTTTTATAGATACCCTCGCAAGGGAAAAACGACGCGACCACGACCACACAAATCAGAATCAGCAAAAATTTATCGATTTTTAACCAGGACATGAACCTTCCTTGCCAGTTGAACGAGTAAAAGTGAATCGGTTTAACGGCGGCTTATTTTTTTACTTTCAGCGTCGCCTGTTGTTCTGAAGATTGCATACCCAGCTCAATCATCTCCATCACGCGGATAGCGTCTGAGGCCGGAACCGGATTTTCACCGTTGCCGTTAATGGCATCGCGCACTCCGGCGTAATACGCAGGATAGTTACCCGGAATAGTCCGCAGCGATTTCTCTGCCAGCACACCCTCGTGGCTCAGCGTGATCACGCCGTCACGTTTGTCGTATCCCCAGTCAGCCTGCGGCAGACGTTCGCCCGCTTTCAGGCGATCTTCCTGCGGATCCAGACCAAATTTCACGTAGCTGCCGGTTTCACCCTGCACGATAAAGCGGGCAGTTTCGGCCACGGCGTACACGGTGCTGTGCAACACGACGCGGCGGCGAGGATACGTCAGCACGGCATTGAAATAATCCACCGCTTTACCGCCCGGACGCAGCACGGCCAGATCGGCCTGCAACGAATCCGGCGTACCAAATAACTGCAGCGCCTGATCCAGCAGATGTGAACCCAGGTCGTACCAGATGCCGCTGCCCTGCGCATCGCTTTCACGCCAGCGCGCAAGCACCTGCGGTTTATAGCGATCGTAATGGGATTCGAAATACACGACTTCGCCCAGTGATCCTTCTTCGATCAGCGCCTTCACGGTCTGGAAATCGGAATCCCAGCGACGGTTGTGGAACACAGAAAGCACTTTGCCTTTTTCACGCGCCAGCGCGTCCAGATCGCGGGCTTCTTCCAGCGTCACGGTGAACGGTTTATCGACAACAACGTGTTTCCCGGCTTCCAGCGCCAGCTTCGCCAGCGGGAAGTGCGTGGTGTTTGGCGTCGGGATCACCACCAGATCGATGGAAGGATCGGCCAGCAGCCTCTCAGGGGAATCAACCACGGTGACATTTGGCCAGTCGGCATGAACTTTCGCGGCGTCACTGCTCGACACCACCGCCAGCTCAAGGCCCGGTGTGCCATCAATCAAAGGTGAATGGAAAGTTTTGCTGGCAAAGCCATAACCGATCAGGCCAACGCGGAGAGTCTGGGACATGGGATTTTCCTTTATTTAACGGTCTTGCCCGTCAGGATGCTAATCACCTGATTTGACACCAGCTTACAAAACGGGACAAGTAAAACTTTGGTTTTGGCAGCCAGGACCTTGGGTTTACACCCAAGGTCTTAAATCGGGCTCCGCTTACTCCGCAAAAAGCTGATCATACACATGTTGCAAATGCCGGCTCATCCGCGCTTTCGCTCCCGCCCCATCACCCGCCAGAATAGCGTCCAAAATGCCCTGGTGATCGGCATTCATCTCACGGGCGAAATCGACTTCGGTGTAATGGCTTTCAAGCCGCATAAAACGACGGGAACGGCGTTTGTCCCACAGGTATCCCATCATATCGTGCAGGACTTCATTGCCCGTCATTTCACTGATCATCAGATGGAAACGACGGTCGGCTTCCAGAAACGCGTCGTTGTTGGCATTCAGGCCGCTTAACTCGTCGGCGATTTCTTTCAGTTTGGTTCGCTGATCGACCGTGCCGTTCAGCGCGGCCAGTTCGGCGGTCATCGATTCGTAAATCTGCCGCGCCCTGACCAGCGATTGCAGGCTGAACTCTTCTTCCGGCGTCATGGCCGGCGCGACAGGTGTGGCCTGCGGGAGCGGGTCGCTGACGTAAACACCGTTGCCTGTGCGGATTTCCACCCAACCGGTGATCTCCAGCGCGATCAGCGCTTCACGTATTGATGAGCGGCTGACGCCCAGCTGTTTAGCCAGATCACGTTCAGAAGGGATCATCGCACCCGGCGCAAACTGACCGGTATTAATACAGTTAATCAATACATTAGAAATCTGGCGATAGAGCCTTTCGACTTTCAGGGTGGGCAAATCCATTATTTTCTCCGTGCAGGTGCTGGATCCCAAATCTGTTATCCCGATCACATTAATGATCGGTTCGATGCTGAATCATATGTCGGTCTGATGGCCTGACCAGCAGACCACCTGACCAGACCGCGCATTAAGATTGAACTTATCACCGGCCATGCGTCAACTACATTCAGATGTCAGATAACAATTTTAAGGAAAACACATGGAACAGACTTGGCGTTGGTACGGCCCGAATGACCCGGTTTCACTGGATGATGTGCGTCAGGCTGGCGCGACCGGCGTGGTGACCGCCCTGCACCATATTCCGAACGGCGAAGTCTGGCCGGTGGATGAGATTAAAAAACGTCAGGCGCAGCTCGAAGCCAAAGGTCTGGTGTGGTCAGTGGTGGAAAGTATTCCGGTACATGAGGAAATCAAAACCCGCAGCGGAAACGTCGATCAGCACATCGCCAATTATCAGCAATCCATCCGTAACCTGGCGGAATGTGGCATCGACACGGTCTGCTACAACTTCATGCCGGTTCTCGACTGGACGCGTACCGATCTGGGTTATTTATTGCCGGACGGTTCCCGCGCTCTGCGTTTTGACCACATCGCGTTTGCCGCTTTCGAATTGCATCTTCTGAAACGCGAAGGCGCGAAATCTTATTACAGCGCGGAAGAACAAAAACAGGCTGCGGATTACTTTGCTGCAATGACGCAGGCAGAGAAAGACCAGCTGGTTTCCAACATTATTGCCGGTTTACCGGGCGCGGAAGAAGGCTATACGCTGGATCAGTTCCGTGCGCGTCTGGCGATTTACGACGGTATCGATAAAGCCAAACTGCGCGAAAACATGGCGCACTTCCTGCGCAGCATCGTGCCGGTTGCCGAGCAATGCGGGCTGAGCCTGGCGGTTCACCCGGATGATCCTCCGCGCCCTATCCTCGGCCTGCCGCGCATTATCTCCACCATTGAAGATATGCAATGGCTGAAAGAAACGGTCGACAGCATCCACAACGGTTTCTGTTTCTGCACCGGTTCTTACGGTGTGCGTGAAGACAATGATTTAGTGAAGATGATGACGACCTACGCCGATCGCGTTCACTTCATCCATCTGCGCGCCACCCAGCGTGAAGAGATCCCGGGCAGTTTCCACGAAGCGGATCATTTAGACGGTGATGTGGATATGGTCGCGGTCATTAAAGCGATACTGACCGAAGAACAAACCCGCCGGAAAGCCGGTAACCTGCGCGCAATCCCGATGCGTCCGGATCACGGGCATCAGATGCTGGATGACTTACATAAGAAGACGAATCCGGGGTACTCGGCGATCGGGCGCTTACGCGGCTTGGCGGAATTGCGGGGCGTTGAGCGGGCATTGAAGCAAAGTTTCTTCAGCGAGTGAATTTGCCATTCAGGCTAACAGCAGAATTGTGATTGCTCACTACTGACCGAGAAAATTTCGGTTTTTCACTTGCAGTGATCGCTCAGCGGCTGGCGCCGAAACCGACCAAAGAGGGCTATGACGAGCCCTCTTTGGAATCTCCGCGTCTTTTTTCAACACGCGCTATCGCTGGGTCGACGGACATGTTCTGCAACACCAGCATATGGCGCGAAATCTTGCCGCTGCGCGGTTCCTTCCTCGAGGGCTTCGAGCCATTGGTCTCGAACCCTCAGTCAGCAAAATTTCTGATAGCGCCAACTCACCGTTCAAAAGAATCGATTTTCAGACTTCTTAGTTTATTTAAAATAATGAATAGCATGGCGAGGTTGTGAACTAAAAAGCCATTGGCCGCTTTCAGAAATCACGCCGTATGGAGAGGTGAAAAACCGCGAATCTTTTTGCGCGGTTTGTAACCCGACGGGAGGGAACCGCGCAGCGGCGGGATTTTGCGGCAATAGCAAAAGTCACTGAAACGTAGCCAGCGAGCGGCAGCGCGGAGTTAAAAAGACGTGGAGATTCAAAAGAGGGGCCGTCTTGCCCCTCTTTTGTCGGTTTCGGCACAGTGAGTGAAATGATTACCGCAATTGAGAAACCGAAACTTTCTCGATCAAATTCAAAAGCTTTTGGGCTTCGCAAAGCCTCAGAAATGATATGAAACCTGATTCTCCTGCTCCGGCCACGGCTGCGATCTGTACGGTTTGGCCGGATAATTAATCTCGACGCTGCGGCGGCGAAAATCACTCGGGCTCACCCCTACCCGCTTGCGGAAAACACGCGAGAAATACAATTGATCGTCATAACCCACCACACGCCCGATGGTCGCAATCGATTCCTGCGTGGTTTGTAACAGCAGTTTGGCGCGGATCACCCGCTGATCTTCACGCCAGCGCAGGATGTTGATCCCGACCTGTTCGCGGAATAAATGCGCCAGCCGCGATGGCGACAGGCAGACATGGCGCGCGACTTCATCAATACGCAGCTCACCGGCCAGATTGCCGGTAATAAACTGACACGCTTCAATGACGCGCGGATCCATAATTTTTTGCGGGCTCTGCGGATCTTCTTCCATTGCGCGCAGCAACAGCCGCTCCAGCAGATTCATCCCTAATTCTTCGCAGAAACGACGGCCTGATTTTTGGGTTTGCTCGATATTGGCAAACAGTCGGTCGAATTCCAGCAACAACGTGTTGTTCGGCAGAGAAAGACGTCCGACGTCACGGGTTTTGGTGTGCCATTCCAGCCAGTCAGCCCAGTACGCGCGCGGACGGAAATACACCCAGCGGTGATACCACGAATCGGCATTTGCCGAACGGGCATATAAATGACGTGCTTTCGGCGGGAACAGTAAAAGGTCGCCGGGATTGCAGTAAAACGTATCTTCACCGTCAAAGACTTTACCCTGACCTTTGACCGTCAGATTAAGAATGAACCCTTTCATGCCACCCGGCCGGTCAATCGCGAAATCCAGCGGGCCGTCAGCAAGGATCGGTGTCATACCGGCGACCAGATAGGCATTGAAACTGTAACCCGGCAACAGCGGGTTTTGCTGCTGATCCTGAATCATACGGTGATACATCGAACCTCCTGAAACATCTTGTGGCTATGGACTTTTCATCTATTCTAATCGGCGGTGAAAACGCTGCCAGTAAACGTTACTAATTTGTGAACAAACACGCGTTTTTACGGCATTTAACCCCCGTGAGCGTTAAATGCCGTCGGTATTACACAGTGAAAGCGTTATCACAAAAACGAATTAAACGGTCTTTTTCGCTTTCTGTTTGTAACGGTCAAAGATCACCGCCGCCAGCAGAATCAGACCACGTACCACGTATTGCGAGAACGGAGAAATGTTCAGCAGATTCATCGCATTTTCCACGGTGCCCAGGATCAGGATCCCGGAAACCACGTAGGAAATTTTGCCGATCCCGCCTTTCAGTGAAACGCCGCCCAGCACGCAGGCGGAGATGACAATCAGCTCAAAACCCAGAGAGGTCATTGGCTGGCCGCTGGTCATACGCGATGCCAGAATGATCCCCGCCGCCGCCGACACCAGCCCGGACAGCACAAAGATGATGATTTTCGTACGCACCACCGGCACACCCGCCAGCCGCGCCGCATCTTCATTACCGCCAATCGCCAACGTGTTACGCCCGAAAGTGGTTTTGTTCAGCAGCAAACCGAAGATAATCAGGCAGCCAACGGTCAGCCAGATCGGCGCAGGCAGGCCGAACCAGTTGGCATAGCCGAGGGCAAAGAAACGTTCGTCTTCGATACCGACCGCTTTACCGTCAGAAATGATGTACGCCAGACCGCGCACAATCTGCATGGTGGCGAGGGTGGTGATCAGCGCATTGATTTTCAGGCGGGCGATAACAAAACCGTTGAGCAAACCGGTCAGCATACCCAGCAGCAAACCGGCACCGACGCCAATCCACAGGCTTTCGGTCATGTTGATGACCACCGCCGTGGTGACACCGGCGCAGGCAATCACCGAGGCGACGGACAGGTCAAAGTCACCGGACGCCAGACAGAACAGCATCCCGCAGGCCACCATGCCCGACATCGAAATCGCCAGCCCTAACCCTTTCATGTTGATGAAAGAACTGAAGTTCGGCACGAAAATTGAACAGGCGATAAACAGCACGGCGAACACGACTAACATGCCGTAGCTGTCCCAGATACGCATGAGACCTTGTCCGCCGCGTGATGCCGCTGAAGGTTGATCCGGTTTGGCTGAATTGGTTGTCATACTCGACATAATATTTTTGCTCCTCAGTCAGGCAGCGTTATGCGCAGAGTCAAGATCTGGCGTTCGCAACATGGCGAGCCCCAGCGCTTTTTCTTCGGTGGCTTCGTCATGCATCAGTTCGCCGGAGAGTGCGCCTTCGCGCATCACCACAATTCTGTCGGCCAGACCCAGCACTTCCGGTAAATCACTGGAGGCAAACAGTACAGCAATGCCCTGTTTCGCCAGTGAGTAAATCACGTTGTAGATTTCATGCTTGGCACCGACGTCAATGCCGCGCGTCGGTTCGTCGAGCAAGATGACCTTCATGTCTTCCGACAGCCAGCGGCCAAGAATGGCTTTTTGCTGATTGCCCCCGGAGAGATTCATGATCAGTTGCTGATCGGACGGAGTTTTGATGTTCAGCGCCTCGATGTGTTTGCGGGCATTTTTGACTTCCCAGGCATTATTGATCAGGCACCCCGCTTTCACGGTTTTGCGCCGCGCGCTGATGTTGATATTGTCGCGCACCGAATGTACCGCAATGATGCCGTCGGCTTTCCGGTCTTCCGGGCACAACATGATGCCGAGGCGGATGGCGTCAGCCGGCTTGCGGATGTTCAGCGCTTCGCCGTCCAGCCGGACGGTGCCGCCGGTGATGCGCGTGCCGCCGAACAATCCTTTCATCAGCTCACTGCGCCCGGCGCCGACCAGCCCGAACAGACCGACAATCTCCCCCTGACGCACAGTCAGGCTGACCGGCGTTCTCACGCCCGGCGCTTTGACTTCATCCAGCTCCAGCCGGATTTCGCCGTGCGGACGCGGCGCATAACCGTAGATATCATCCAGATTACGGCCCACCATCGCCTGCACCAGTTTGCTGTTGTTGACCTGCGTCATGTCGTCGAAGGTCCGCACGTAGCGGCCATCTTTGAAAACAGTGACAGCGTCACTTAATGCAAAAATTTCTTCCATACGGTGTGAGACATACAAAATAACGCGCCCTTCGGCACGTAACTCACGGATAACGCGGAACAATTGCTCGATTTCACGGGCAGACAGCGAACTGGTTGGCTCGTCAAACGCAATGATCTTGGCGTTGCGCGCCAGCGCTTTCGCGATTTCCACCATCTGCCACTGCCCGATGGAGAGATATTTCAGCGGCATGTCCGGGTCGATATCCAGCCCGAGGTGTTCGAGCTGAATTTTGGTTTCATAGCGCAGCAATTTGCGGTTCACGAACCCGTGTTTACTCGGCAACTGCCCGAGATAAATGTTTTCTGCTACCGTCATTTCCGGCACCAGATGCAGTTCCTGATAGATGATCGCCACACCGGCATCGAGCGCGTCGGTGGTGTTGTTAAACGCCACCGGCTGGCCTTTGATGTGAATGTTGCCCTGCGAGGGCTGATAGTTTCCGCTGAGGATTTTCAGCAACGTGGATTTACCCGCGCCGTTTTCGCCCATCAGCGCATGAATTTGTCCGGCGTAACAATTGAATGAAATACCGTCCAGCGCTTTCACGCCCGGAAAAGTTTTGCCAATGTCATGGAATTCCAGATACGGCCTGGCCGCATCAAACTCCGTCAGTGACGGTGTCAGCAAAGGCGTCTTATTTGAAGATTGCTGAGTCATAGTGGCTACCTGGAAAAATATGTGAAGGATTTCAAACCGATTACTGCACCACAGAAAACAGTCGCATTTCTTAACCGTCGTCCGTAGTGCAGCAGCGTTATCTAATGCTCGTTTCAACACCGATTTCCTCAAAATCATTCGGGTTGCAGAAAGGCGGCAAGCTTGAGAGTCCCCGGGAGCTTACATAAGTAAGTGACCGGGGTGAGCAAGCGTAGCCAACGCATCTGCGGCCCGAAGGATGAAGAGGAAATTACATCAGGCCTTTCTTCTTCAGTTCTTCTTTGAAGTTGTCGCGGGTGATCAGGACAACGTCGGTCACTTCGGTGAATTTCGGTGGTTCAACGCCTTTGGTCACCCATTCGTTCAGCATCTGGATACTTTTGTAACCGTGGATATCCGGGCTGGGTAACAGGGAGCCGTAGAAGCCGGTTTGTGCGCTTTTTGACAGCTCATTCACCGCATCCACACCGTTGATGCCGATGCCGATCACGTTCGCGGCTTTAAAGCCCTGACCTTCTGTTGCACGCACGCCACCCAGAACGGTGTTGTCGTTCATGCCGATGATCAGCCAGTTTTTCACGTCAGGATGTTGCACCAGCAGGGAGTTACCGGCATCCAGTGCGCCGGGGATGTCGTTGGATTTAGTCGGGACTTTATAGATTTGTTTTTCCGGGAAACCCGCCGCTTTGAGCGCAGCCATTGAACCGGAAGTGCGGCGGCGCGCGGTGTCCAGCTCATCAGCCGTGATAGCCATGACGCCTGTGTCCGCCACTTTCCAGCCGCGTTTTTGCATTTCTTTATACAGTTCCTGGCCCTGACGTTCGCCGATTTTGGTCGCGGCCATCATGACTAATGGCACATCATCCATCGGTTTGCCTTTGGCATTCACAAACTGGTCGTCGACCTGGATCACTTTCATGTCATAGCTGCGGGCCTTGGCCATAATGGCCGGGCCAAGACGAGGGTCTGGTGTGCAGATAACAAAGCCTTTCGCGCCGTTTGCCGCGAGGCTGTCAATGGCATTCAGCGTTTTTTCTCCATCCGGCACAGCAATTTTAATGACCTCAAAGTTCAGATCCTTGCCGGCTTTATCGGCGAATCGCCATTCAGTCTGGAACCACGGCTCTTCCGGCTGCTTAACCAGGAAACCCAGCTTCGGATTTTCTGCTGCCATAGCTGAATGTGACATAACGGCAGCTAAACCAACCGCCGCTAACGCCTTAGTGAATTTATGCATGATGTTCTCCGACTTTTATTGTTGTTTTTCACGATCCCGGCCCTGAATGGGAAGGTTTGCCATCGTCGTGAAAACGTTATCAGTAGCGTAAGGAAACAAATTCGGAGTGCGGCGAAGTCCGTTATATAGCGGATTTACGTCACACTCTCTTGTAAGACGCAGTCAGTTTTAGCGGTAATTTTGCAGCGGAATGTAGAGCGCTATCACACGGCGGGAAAACAGCAGGTTTGTACATAGATATAGCGATTTTAGCCAAACGCTAACATTTGACCAACCTCACAGAAACATCATGAGGAGCAGATTTGTGCATACTTCCAGCTAACGCCTCCTCACTCACTTTTTGCCATCCTCCTACTGTTAGAGCAATTCGATTCGCCGCCGTAATGACTACGGCAAACCTGAAGGAGTGAGAAAGAATGACGCAAGGTGCGATTGCTCTTGGTCTTGATTTTGGCAGCGATTCCGTCCGGGCACTGGCCGTTGATTGTCAGACCGGTGCCGAGATGGAAACCGATGTGGTTTACTACCCGCGCTGGAATGAAGGCCGCTATTGTGATGCGGCTATAAATCAGTTCCGACACCATCCGCTTGATTATATAGAGGCGATGGAGCAGGCGATTAAAAACGTCGTACAACGTCTGGGGCATGAACGCGCTGCACGCGTGGTCGGTATCGGCGTTGATTCCACCGGTTCCACGCCCGCACCGGTCGACAAAGATGGCAACATTCTGGCCCTGAACCCGGAATTCGCCGAAAACCCGAACGCCATGTTCGTGCTATGGAAAGATCACACGGCAATAGAAGAAGCCGAAGAAATTAATCGTCTTTGCCGCAGCGGCGATTTTCCCGACTATTCCCGCTATATCGGCGGCGTTTACTCCTCCGAATGGTTCTGGGCCAAAATTCTTCATGTTTCACGCGCCGACAAATCTGTCACCCAGGCCGCCGCCTCCTGGGTGGAATTGTGCGACTGGGTGCCCGCCCTGCTTTCCGGCACCACCGCGCCGGACAAAGTCGTGCGTGGCCGTTGCAGTGCCGGGCACAAAATGCTCTGGCATCCGTCGTGGGGCGGCCTGCCGCCGAAAGATTTCTTCGCCGCGCTCGACCCGTTATTAGTGGAACACCTGCCGTATCCGCTGTTTACCGAAACCGTCACCGCCGATCAGGCCGTAGGCACACTGACCCCGGAATGGGCACAGCGCCTCGGTTTACCGGCGAGCGTGGTGCTTTCCGGCGGTGCGTTTGACTGCCACATGGGCGCAGTCGGTGCCGGAGCGCAGCCTTACACGCTGGTCAAAGTGATCGGCACCTCCACCTGCGACATTCTGATTGCCGATAAAGAGCGCGTGAACGACCGCGCGATTGCCGGGATTTGTGGTCAGGTTGAAGGCAGTGTCGTGCCGGAGATGATCGGGATGGAAGCCGGGCAATCGGCGTTTGGCGATATGTACGCGTGGTTCAGCCGTCTGCTGAGCTGGCCGCTGGTTCAGGCCGCCAAAGCGCATCCGGAACTGAAAGATCAGCTCACTGCATTACAAAAAAATCTGCTGCCCGATCTGACCGCCGCGTGGGCCGAAAATCCTAAACTGGATCACCTGCCGCTGGTGCTCGACTGGTTTAACGGACGCCGGACACCGTTTGCCAATCAGCGTCTGAAAGGCGTCATTACTGACATCAATCTCGGCACCGAAGCGCCGGAACTGTTCGGCGGTTTCATCGCGGCCACCGCCTTTGGTGCGCGCGCGATTATGGAATGTTTCGAACAACAGGATATTCCGGTTGAAAACGTTCTCACGCTCGGCGGTATTGCCCGTAAATCGCCGGTCATCATGCAGGTTTGCGCCGACGCCATGAACCGCCCGTTGCAGATTGTCGCCTCCGAACAGTGCTGTGCGCTGGGTGCCGCCATCTTTGCTGCCGTCGCGGCCGGAGAGTTCAAAGACGTCCCTGCCGCTCAGGAAAAAATGGCGTGCAGCATCGAGCGCACGTTGTTGCCGGATCCGCAGCGCGTCGAACAATACCAGCGCCTGTACGAACGTTATCAGCAATGGTGTGCCACCACTGAACCGCTGTTTGCAGCGAAGACAGCACACTGACTACTTTTTCGAAAACGGCTTTTTCAAACATCTGAAATTCAGGAGTGATTAATGGACGCGTTTAAACATCTCGAAGTGTGGTTCGCTATTGGCAGTCAGCATCTGTACGGGCCGGAAACGTTACGTCAGGTAAAGGAGAACGCCGAGAAGGTGGTCAATGGCCTGAACTCAGAAGCCGGATTGCCGGTTAAACTGGTGCTCAAACCGCTGGTCACCACCCCGGACGAAATCACCGCACTGTGCCGCGAAGCCAACTATGCGAATTCCTGCATCGGCCTGATTACCTGGCTGCACACCTTCTCGCCGGCCAAAATGTGGATTGCCGGTCTGAGCATCCTGCACAAACCGCTGTTGCAGTTCCATACACAGTTCAACGCTGAAATTCCGTGGGACACCATGGACATGGACTTTATGAACCTGAACCAGACCGCGCACGGTGGCCGTGAATTCGGTTTCATCGGCGCGCGTATGCGTCAGCAACATTCCGTTGTCGCCGGTCACTGGCAGGATGGCGAATCGCACCGCCGCATCGCCCAGTGGATGCGCGTTGCGGCCGCGAAAAACGAAAGTCAGCATCTGAAAGTGGCCCGATTTGGCGATAACATGCGTGAAGTCGCGGTGACCGAAGGCGATAAAGTGGCCGCGCAAATTCAGTTTGGCTACAGTATCAATGCCTATGGCATCGGTGATCTGGTCAGCGTCATCAACGAAGTCAGCAAAGGCGATATCGACCAGCTGGTGGAAGAGTATGAATCCACTTACCGTCTGACGGATGCCGTGAAACTCAACGGTGAACGTCGCGAAAATCTGCTGGACGCGGCAAAAATCGAACTGGGGATGACCCGTTTCCTGGAACAGGGGAAATTTGGCGCATTCACCACCAACTTTGAAGATCTGCACGGCATGAAACAACTGCCGGGGCTGGCGGTACAGCGTCTGATGCAAAAAGGCTACGGCTTTGGCGGCGAAGGTGACTGGAAAACCGCGGCCCTGCTGCGCATCATGAAAGTGATGGCCAGCGGCCTGAAAGGCGGCACGTCGTTCATGGAAGATTACACGTACAACTTCAAGCCGGGCAACGATCTGGTGGTCGGTTCGCACATGCTGGAAGTGTGCCCGTCGATTGCCAAAGAAGAAAAACCGCTGCTGGATGCGCAATATCTGGGCATTGGCGGCAAGGCTGATCCGGCGCGTCTGATTTTCTCCACCCCGGCAGGCCCGGCGGTCAACGCCAGCGTCATCGACATGGGCGACCGTTTCCGTCTGTTAGTGAATCTGGTAGATACCATCGAACAGCCCCATCCGCTGCCAAAACTGCCGGTTGCCCGCGCGATCTGGAAAGCCCAGCCTTCTCTGGCGACGGCGGCAGAAGCCTGGATCCTCGGCGGCGGCGCACACCACACGGTGTTCTCGCAGGCGCTGGATATCGACGCACTGCGGTTGTATGCGGAGCTGTCCGGGATCGAGTTGCTGGTGATTGATAACGATACGACGCTGGCGGACTTCAAGAATCAGATCCGGTGGAATGAAGTTTATTACAAGCTCTGCAGCCGCTAAGGGGCTGTTTTAAAAACGAGTTTTTTTTAATTTTCTTAAGTGCGGTGATCACGCAGCCCAAGTCAAAACCTTGGGTTGCCACCCAAACCGGCCTCAGGGGTGGCTTATCGCCGCCACCCCTAAGAACCCCGGGCTCTTTCACTGCGCGCTACCGCTTGCTGGCCATGTTTCAGCAATTTCTGCTAGTGCCGCAAAATCCCGCCGCTGCGCGGTTCCTTCCAGTCGGATTACAAACCGCGCGAAAAAATACGCGGTTTTCCACCTCTCCTTCCAGCGTGATTTTTGAAAGCGGCCACTGGCTATGTAATTCGAAAGATGGATGCTGGCTGGTTTTGATTTGCTCCTTCTCCTCTCACGAGGGGAAGGCCGGGATGGGGTGTTGGTTTTAGCGACTCAGTGGCCTGCTAAACCCCCTCCCGGCCTCCCCCTTCGCAGGGGGAGGAGCAAACCAACCGATTGTTATATTTGAAAAAGCCTCCAGCCGCTTTCAGAAAGCTTGCTGAGTGAGTGTTTCGAGACCGAAAGGCTTGAGCCGAGCGAAGCGAGACAACGTCACGAAGTGACGACCCGAAGGGCGAGGCCGCAGGCCGAGTAAAACCGAGTAAGGGAACCGCGCAGCGGCAAGTTTTCGCGGCAATAGCTGTGGCTGCTGAAACTTAGCCAGCAAGCGATAGCGCGTGTTGTAAAAAGACGCGGAGATTCCAAAGAGGGCTCGTCATAGCCCTCTTTGGTCGGTTTCGGCACCCGTCGCTGAGCGGTCACCGCCCGTGAAAAACCGAAATTTTCTCAATCTGCTATCAGCGATCCACTGCAAGTGAAAAACCAAAACTCACCCGGTTAATCCGTTAAGCCGCCCGCCAGGGCAATTTGCGGCACCTTTCTAAAAGGTGTCACACTCCGGTCACATTCCCCCTTTACGCTCACCCCACAATTAAGTCCCAAAGAGGATAGTACAACCATGATCATTCCAGCTAAATCCAGCGGGAATGCGCTGCCGCGCACCTGTCCCGCTATCGCCATCCATCAGGTTTCCCATTTCTTTGGGAGCAACCCGGTACTCAATCACGTCAATCTGACGGTGCCTAAAGGCACGATCCTCGCATTGCTGGGGCCTTCAGGCTGCGGCAAAAGCACGTTGCTGAAAATGCTCGCCGGGCTGCTCAATCCGGCATCCGGGGAAATCCGCTTCGACGGCGAAATCGTCGCCAGCGGCTCGTTCAGTCTGCCGCCGGAAAAACGCAATCTCGGCATGGCCTTTCAGGATTATGCGCTGTGGCCGCACATGAGCGTCCGGCAGAACGTCGCATTTCCGCTGCAAATGCGTGGCATCAAAGGCCATGCGCAGGAAGAAAAAGTGATGGCGGCGCTGGAACGCGTCGGGCTGGCGGATTTCGTCTCGCGCCGCCCTTCCGAACTTTCCGGCGGGCAGCAACAGCGTGTTGCCCTCGCCCGCGCCATCGTCGCCGAACCCCGCATCCTGCTGTTTGACGAACCGCTGTCGAATCTTGACCGCGATTTGCGCGAAAACCTGTGTGAAGAAATGGCAGTGCTGCTGCGCCAGCTCGGCACCACGGCGGTTTACGTCACGCACGATCAGCACGAAGCCCGTGCGCTCGCCCATCGTATTGCACGCATGGACCAGGGCGCTATCGCCAGTATTGACACGATTGATCCTTCCGTAATTTCACCTTTTGTTGCTTAACCTCTGATGGGATAAAAATCATGAACCGCACACTCAGCACTTTTCATAAAAAAAACAGCACGTTTTCCCGGACTAAAACAGGCGTAATGACCGCAATGACTCTTTCTCTCGCAATGGCAACAGGCAGCGCGCAGGCGCTGACGCTCTACACCGCCGGGCCGGGCTCTCTGGCAAAAAAACTGGCAGCAGGTTATGAAAAACAAACCGGCGTGAAAGTGGATGTTTTTCAGGCCACCACCGGCAAAGTGATGGCCCGTCTGGACGCCGAGCAGGCCAATCCTCGCGCCGACGTGCTGATTTCGGCGTCCTGGGATACTGCAACCGATCTCGAAAAACGCGGCTGGTTGCTGGAATATCAAAGCCCGAACGCAGAGCAGGTTCCGGCGCAATTTAAAACGCCTTATTACGTCGCGCAGGGGATTTCCGCACTGGGCATCGTATGGAACACCAAAAGCGGCACGACCGAGCCTAAAGACTGGGGCGATTTAGCCAAACCTGAATTCAAAGACAAAGTGACAACACCTGACCCGTCGCTTTCCGGTGCGTCGCTGGATTTGCTGATCGGGTTACAAAACGCCCACGCGCAGCAGGCGTGGAAGCTGTTTGAAGATCTGAAAGCCAACGGCATGATTATCGCCGGGCCGAACGCACAGGCGCTGACGCCGGTGTTACAGGGCGCGAAAGCCGCCGTATTTGGCGCGGTGGATTACGTGTCTTACGCCAGCGTGCAGGACGGTGAATCCGTTAAAGTAATCTTCCCGGGCAGCGGCACCGTGATCGCCCCGCGCCCGATGATGATCCTCAAATCCAGCCAGCAGCAAAAAGAAGCCAAAGCGTTTATCGATTACGCGCTTTCGCCTGAAGGCCAGAAACTGGTGGCGGATGCGTGGCTGATGCCAGCGCGCACCGATATCGAAGCCAAACGTCCGTTGTTTAAATCGCTGAAACTGTTGCCAGAGGCTTCTCAGGCGTCGGCATCGCGCAAAGAAGTGCTTGAGCGTTTCGCAAAACTGTTCGGTCAGCAGTAAACCAGTCACGGGCTGTTAAAGCAGCCCGTTTCCCCTCTCCGGACAACGACGACAAATACCATGAACAGAAATGCTTTTTTGCCCGGCGTGACGGGCATCGCGTTGTTATTGCTGGTCGCCGTACCGGTCAGCTTTGTGATTTTACAGGCGGTTTTCCCGCATCTCGATACCGGGGCTTATTCCGCGCCGTTCAGCGCATTTACCCGTGTTTTCGCCGAACCTCAGCTGCGTGAACTGTTTTCCACCACGCTGAAAGTCGGGCTGGGTGTCGCACTGTGCAGCGGAGTGATCGGTATTCCGCTCGGCGCGCTGCGTGGCCTGTTTGCCCTGCCGGGCGCGGCGCTGTGGGACGTTCTGTTTCTGGTGCCCTTTTTGCTGCCGCCTTATATTGCCGCCCTGTCGTGGATGCTGGCGCTGCAAACCCACGGTTATGTGCAGCAACGGGTGCCGTGGCTGCATCTCAACGATTTCCTGTTTTCTGTACCGGGTATGATTGTGGTGATGACGCTGAATGTCTTTCCGGTGGTGTATTTCGCGGTGTCGCGCAGCATGGCCGCCAGCGGCAGCCGTCTGGCCGACGTGGCACGTATTCACGGCGCAGGCCCGTGGCGCGCCTTTTCCCGCGTGACATTACCGATGGCACTGCCCGCCATGGCATCGAGTTTGCTGCTGGCGTTTACGTTATCCATCGAAGAATACGGCGTGCCGGGTGCGCTCGGTTCGCGCAGCGGCGTAGTGTTGCTGACCACCGGTATCGAAGCGCGTCTGGCCGACTGGCCGATTGATTTGCCCGGCGCGGCGGTGCTTTCGCTGATGCTGGTGGCGATCGCGCTGTGCGCTTACAGCGTTCAGCGTGCGGTTGTGGCGGGCAAGAATGTGGAAAGCATGACCGGCAAACCGGCTGATGTCACACCCAAACCGCTGAAAAACGCAACGATCCCGGTACTCATCTTATTTGCGTTAGTGACGCTGATTGCCGTGGCACTGCCGATTTTGTCCATGCTGGCCACGGCGTTTTCCGGCACGCTTTCCGGCGGGCTTTCGCTGTCGAACCTGACGTTACGCCACTTCGGCGCGCTGTTTGCTGCACACGGCGACGCGCTCAGCGCCCTGTCAACCAGCCTCAGTCTGGCGCTCGGCACGGCATTAATCGCGGGCGCGACGGGCTTTCTGGCGTCGTGGCTGGTGGTGGTCAGGAAGATCCGCGGTTCGGCGCTCATCGACGGATTGTCTTTGTTGCCGGCCGCGCTGCCGGGGATTGTGGTCGGCGTCGGCCTGATTCTGGCGTGGAACCGCAGCTTCTGGCCGGTCACGCCTTACAACACCTGGGCGATTTTGCTGCTCGCTTATTGTTGTCTGCTGCTGCCTTATCCGGTGCGCTACGTCAGTGCGGCGTTAAAGCAGATCGGCGGAAATCTGGATGCCGCTGCGCGGGTGCATGGCGCGACGGCGGCGCAAACGCTGCGCCTGATCCTGCTGCCGCTGGTCTTTCCCAGCCTGCTGGCGTCGATGATGATGGTGTTTGCCGTCGCCTCGCGCGAACTGGTGACGTCGCTGGTGCTTTCACCGGCGGGCGTGCAGACCGTTTCGGTCTACGTGTGGCGGCAGTTTGAACAGGGATCGGTGGGCGATGGTATGGCGATGGCGTCGGTTGCGGTGTCACTGAGCCTGACGCTGATGCTGGCTGCCGTCAGGCTTCAACGAAAACCGCTGGCTTAACTTTCCCGCTGCGGTTCTGTGTGCGGGCGGTCGCCTGCCGGAATTAACAACCCGGCGGCGACCGCCAGTACGGAAATAATCGCGGAGACCATAAAGACCCAGTGCAGAGAGGCCGCCACACTTTCGGTCAGCGCCGCCAGTTGATGGCTTTCCATCGCACTGCGCGTAGCTTTTTCCATCAACTGCTGAACCGGATCGTTCACCTGCGGCAGGCGATATTGCAGATTGAGGTTCAGCGTCGCGCCCAGCACAGCAGTGCCGATAGCCGAGCCCAACATGCGGGTGAATAAGGTGGATGCAGTCGCAATCCCGCGGATCGCCGGTTCCGTATTATTCTGCACCGATACAATAAACGTGGTGTTCGATAACCCCATCCCCGCGCCGATTGAAAATGCCGCCAGACGCGCCACCCACAGCCCGGAATCCAGCGAAAGAAACAGCAGCGCCACACTTCCCCCAGCAACAAAACGCCGCCCAGGACCGCCGTCGCGCGGTAAGACGTGGCCTGCATCAGACGGCTGCTGAGCATACTCGCCAGCGGCCAGCCGATGGACATCAGCGCCAGCGTGGTGCCCGCCTCCAGCGGCGTACCGCCGAGAACGCCCTGCACATAGGTCGGCAAAAACGCGCTGATCCCCATCATGGTCGCGCCGATAATCAGGCCGCCAATGTTACCGGCAATGATCACTTTGCTTTCCCACAGCGCCAGCGGGAACAGCGGCTCAGGCGTTTTGCGTTCCTGACGGATCAGCAAATATCCGCTGACCACCGCCAGAACAATCAGCGCCAGCGCCCAGTAGCCCAGCACTTCGGCCTGAAGCAACGCCAGCAGCAACGCCGCCACGGAAAGCGTCAGATAACCGGTTCCGGCCAGATCCAGCTTATGCTGTTTGCGCTGTCCGTCAGGCGGCAGATATTTGACCAGAATCGCCATCGCCACCAGACCAATCGGCACATTGACCCAAAACACCACCGCCCACGGGAAATGCGAAACAATAAACGCCCCCATCAGCGGGCCGACAATTGCCGAAACGCCCCAGACGCTGGACAGATATCCCTGTGCTTTTGCCCGTTCCTGCGGGCCATAAACATTGGCAATCAGCGTGGTCGCAATCGGCGTAATCGCCCCCGCGCCCAGCCCCTGCAACGCACGGAACGCAATCATCCAGGCCAGCGAAGGCGCGAAGCCGCACAGCACGGAGCCAATAAGAAACAGTGTCGTGCCGATGAAAAACATCTTCCGGCAACCGTACAAATCCGCCAGCCGCCCGTAGATCGGCACCGTAATCGCCTGCGTCAGCAGATAAACCGCAAAGACCCAGCCGAGCAACGAGAAACCACCGAGATCACCGATGATGGTCGGCATCGCGGTCGCCACAATCGTGACTTCAACGGCCGCCATAAACATCGATAACATGCAGGCGGTGAGGATTAAGGGGCGGTGAGATGATTTTACAACAGGAGTCGTGACGGCCATGTTCTCTGTTTTCGTTAGATTATGCGCTCAGGCAGATAGGCAAACTATACACAAACTATAGACAAAAAAGCGGCTCAGGGTTTGGCACTCTGAGCCGCTTTGTTTTGATTCATGCGTGACAACGTCACCGGTCAGGCTTTGGTCAACGTTTTCAGCTTCAGGCTGGACAGGTCGATATATTTTCCCATATCGCGGCTTTCCGCACGCGGCAAATAAGGAATTTCTCCCAGCAGCGGCGCGGAAATATTGGCGCTGATGGCATCTATAGTTTCCTGATAGTGGGCAAGGCATGGGTTAATTCGGTTTGCGACCCAACCCAGCAGCGGTAAACCATCGGCAATAATAGCCTGCGCGGTTAATAACGCATGGCTGACACAGCCTTCCTGAATACCCACCACTAATACCACCGGCATATTTTGCTGGCGAACCCAGTCTGAATATAAAAGATGCGGAGTAATCAATGTTCTCCAGCCATCGCACCCTTCTACAACCACTGAATCTGCCTCTTCACGCATGAAGTTGAGGCCACTGGTCATTATTTCAAAAATATTCTCCGGAACCTGGCTGGCATAAATATCTTCGTCAGCCAGGGCCAGAGGGGTTATTTTATTAAAAGGATAAGCAATAGAAGATGACTGCTGGAGAGTTACCGCATCTTTATTTCGAACCCCGTCGGCCAGCTCCTGGCTGCCTGTTGCAATAGGTTTATAGCCTAAAACGCAGCGATCCTGCGCGGCTAAGGCCTGAAGCAAGGCACGTGTGACAATGGTTTTACCTACACGGGCGTCCGTACCCGTGACGAAAAAGTGCGTTAACATGAAATTCAGGCTCCGGGATCTCTCCGTCTTATTGAAAGATAGCCTCCGGTAAGTCAAAGCCGCCAGAGACAAAGTAACAGCAGAAAGTCTAGGCGATGAGAGATGAGAGCGGTTTGCGTTAGCGCAATGTTTTGTTGGGTGGACTGTAAGGAATACGCATAAGGTTATAAGAATTTATTTAATGACATAATCTGATGGCATAGCCAAAAATAATGGAATGCCCTGACAGACCACGACTTCTCCGGTGTTAAACCCGCGGCTAATCTTGCTGATGCAGATCAATAAAAGCCGCCTTCCCGGAAAATATAGCCCGCTAAGTATATTAGCCCTGTAATAATTTAATCAGTAAAGAACCGCTGTAAAGCGCGTCTTTAACTAATGCTGCGCCGGGCATGGTGCCCTGATTATAAAATTGCGTGGATTCCAGTTTGATATTTTCGCTGTAGGCGGGAAGCGATTGCTGCTGAATACAGGACATTATCGCGGGATGAAGAATATCCTGAGATAAATTAAGCGGTGAGCCGATCAGCACTTTTTCCGGATTAAACAGATTCACCATGATGGCCAGAATGCGTCCCACGCTCTGCCCGACGCTGATAATCACATCACGCGCCAGCTGATCGCCCCGGTTGGCGGCGTCACACACCGCTTCAATCGTCAGCGACACGCCGTGAAGCAAACTGGCAGGCACCGGCACCGTCAGGCGCTGACGTACCAGATCCAAAATACTGTCTGTACTGGCGACGGTTTCCAGACAACCGTGATTGCCGCAATAACAACGTTTCCCGTACGGATCAACCTGGGTATGCCCGATTTCGGCCACGCTGCTGCTGCCCGCGTGCAACACGCGTCCGCTGGTGATCACCCCTGCACCAACGTTATGGTCAATGACAATCTGCACCACATTTTTGCAGCCGCGCGACGCGCCGTACAACGATTCCGCCAGCGTCCACGCACCGATATCGTGCTGAACATACACCGGCAGGCCCGTGTGCTCTGAAAGTGTATCGCCCAGCGGCATATCGAAAACGTCATGATAAAACGGCATACGGTGAACAATGCCCCGACGCGCATCAATCATGCCCGGCAGGGTAATGGCGATGGCGGTCAGGCGCTCAAGTTTGCGCTGATGGCGGATAAAGAACTGGTCAATTTCAGAAATGATGCGCTTAAGCAGCGGCTGATGCGCCTGTTCCGGCAGCGGAAGCACCTCTTCCACCACCAGTTTGCTGCTCAGATCCCGCAAGCCTAAGGTAATCGAGCCCAGGCTGATGCGTGCAGAAAGGTAGTGCCAGGCCTGAGTATCGAGGGCTAAACCAATGGCGGGACGCCCGCGACTGCCCGGATCCTGAAATTCAGTTTCAAGCACCAGATGGGCCTGAATAAGTTCGCGGACAATCTTCGTAATACTGGCCGGAGCCAGTTGGGCTTTTTTGGAAAGTTCTATGCGCGAAATGGGACCAAACTGATCTATCAGGCGATACACAGCACCGACATTGGTTTGTTTAATCTGATCAATATGGCCGGGTTGCCCGTCGGGGATCACTCAAGGAACTCCTGTTATTTTCGCGCTTCAAAATAAAGATTAGGGCTATGTTGGGGTTTTTGTCATATGTCGTCAACTATTTGATTCGTTATGTGATTTGGTGCACAAATTGCGTGAAAAGCCTCTCGGAATTGACTGGAAATACAGCAAGTTCGTGCTGTTGCATGGTCAGTCTTCCTGCAGCAGTAAATCCATAAACGCCCGAGTCGCCGCCGTCATCGGACGACGGGCATGATTCACCAGCCACAATTGCGTGATTCCTTCCGTCTTTCCAAAACGCAGATAGCGCACGCCGTCAACCTGAATCCGCAGATACGAAGCCGGAAGAATCGACACGCCTAAACCGGCCGCCACCAGCCCGATAATGGTCAGCGGCTCGCCCACTTCCTGCGTGATATAAGGCGTGATCCCCTGCGCTTTAAGTTGTCCGAGAATATCGTCATACAGCGAAGTCCCGACGTCTTTCGAGAAGAACACGAAAGGCTGATCGGCCAGATGCTGAAACGTCAGTTCTCCGTCCGGCACCGCGTTCAGCGGGTTATCTTTGTGAACCACGGCAATCAGCGGTTCCGACAGGATCAGATGATGCTCCAGCTCTTCCGGCAGCTCGCCGTTGCGCATAATCCCCAGATCCAGCCTGCCTTCCAGCAGCGGTTCGATTTGCTGTTTGCTGTTGAGTTGCTCGATGCGGATATTGACGCCCGGATAGGTCAGCCGGAAATGATGCAGCGTGCGGGAAACCCGGCGCATAAACGGCGCGGAGGACGTCAGCCCGAGCGTCAGGTTCCCGGCTTCTCCGCGATGGATACGCGCCGCCTGTGCCGCCGCTTCATCGACACGCAGCAAAATCTGCCGGGCTTCCTGCAAGAATGCCTGTCCGGCCTGTGTCAGCCGCACGCTGCGGTTATTGCGGTAAAACAGCGCCGCGCCAACGTGAGCTTCCAGCGCCTGAATTTGCTGGCTGAGCGGTGGCTGAGAGATATGTAACCGACCAGCGGCACGGCCAAAATGCAGTTCTTCGGCCACCGCGATGAAATACCGTAAATGACGCAGTTCAATATGGTTCATGGTTTAGGACAATTATTCCTCATTGATATGTTTAACATATCAATTTCACGAAATTAATATATTAGACAATATAACGGCCACTGTTAAAATTTTCATACATTTTAAAATTTAGTTTTACAGCTCATCGCGTTAAGGAATTACAGTGAAAACCTCCCAGCGGATCCCCGCTGCACCAGCCAACGACTCTGTTAATGACGACGAATTAAATCCTGCATCGCCCGTCGCCCGTTCTGGCCTGAAAACCCCTTTTATCAAACGCGGGACACCGCAGTTTATCCGCGTCACGCTGGCCTTATTTTCAGCGGGTCTGGCGACGTTTGCCCTGCTCTATTGCGTTCAGCCAATTCTGCCGGTGCTCTCGCATGATTTCGGCGTATCGCCCGCGACCAGCAGCTTATCGCTTTCATTATCCACCGGTCTGATGGCCATTGGCCTGTTGTTTACCGGCCCGGTGTCTGACGCCGTGGGGCGTAAATCGGTGATGGTCGTGGCGTTGTTACTGGCCGCAGGCTGTACGCTGGTGTGTTCGTTTATGCAAAGCTGGGACGCCATTCTCATCATGCGCGCGTTGATTGGTTTGTCGCTAAGTGGCGTGGCGGCGGTGGCGATGACCTATCTGAGCGAAGAAATTCACCCCAGCGTCGTGGCGTTTTCGATGGGGTTGTACATCAGCGGGAATTCCATCGGCGGGATGAGCGGACGTCTGGTCAGTGGTGTGCTGACGGATTTCTTCTCGTGGCGTATCGCCATGGCGGTCGTCGGTTTCTTCGCGCTGGCTGCCGCCATTATGTTCTGGCGTATTCTGCCGCCCTCAAAACATTTCCGCGCCAGTTCACTTAAACCACGCAAGATGCTGATTAACTTCAAACTGCACTGGCGCGACAGCGGCCTGCCTTTGCTGTTTGCCGAAGGTTTTCTGCTGATGGGCAGTTTCGTGACCCTGTTTAACTACATCGGTTACCGCCTGCTCGCCCCGCCGTACAACCTGAGCCAGGCCATCGTCGGTATTCTGTCGATTGTGTATCTGATGGGCACCTACAGTTCGCCGAAAGCCGGTGTGATGACCGGTGTGTATGGCCGTGGCCCGGTGCTGATTGGTTCAACCGCCATCATGCTGGTGGGGATTCTGCTTACCGCGTTCTCGCCTGTCTGGCTGATTTTCATCGGGATGATCCTGGTCACCGGCGGATTCTTCGCCGCCCACTCCGTCGCCAGCGGCTGGATCGGCCGCCGCGCCCGTCGCGCCAAAGGGCAGGCCTCGTCGCTGTATCTGTTCAGCTACTACGCGGGTTCAAGCGTCGCCGGGACACTCGGGGGATTCTTCTGGCATGCCTACGGGTGGGGTGGAATTACAGGGTTTATCAGTTTGATGTTGGTAGTTGGCGTTGGGGTCGGGATCCGGTTGATGCGATTGGCTGAAGCTAAGCCGGTTTAAATCAACTTCAAGTTCAAGACCTTGGGTTGCCACCCAAACTGGCTTTAAGGTCAAAACCTTGGGTTGCCACCCAGGTCAAAACCTTGGGCTCGCCGCCCAAACTGGCCCAAAGGGCGCGTTAACGCGCGCGCCCTCTGGACACCCGCGCTTTTTAACTGCGCGCTATCGCTCGCTGGCTACGTTTCAGGTGCCACAGCTATTGCCGCGAAAACTTGCCGCTGCGCGGTGCCTTCGTTTCGGTCTTCGAGCCCACGGTCTCGAAACTCTCACTCAGCAAGCTTTCTGATAGCGGCCACTGGCTTATCTTAATTCAACGGCATCTTTTAAAAACCATCAGCAGTGAGGTTGTGAATTAGAAAGCCAGTGGCCGCTTTCAAAAATCACGCTGAAAGGAGAGGTGGAAAACCGCGTATTTTTTCGCGCGGTTTGTAATCCGACTGGAAGGCACCGCGCAGCGGCGGGATTTTGCGGCACTAGCAAAAGTCTCTGAAACGTAGCCAGCGAGCGATAGCGCGCAGTGAAAGAGCCGGAGATTTTTAAGAGGCGCGGCGATAGGCGCCTCTTAAAGCCAGTTTGGGTGGCAACCCAAGGTCTTGACCTGAGCTGAGCGATCACCGCAATTGAAAATCCGAAATATCCCCGGTCAGCTGTAAGCGCCTCACTGCAAGTGAAAAAACCAAATTTAGCTAATCCGCAGCGGGTTCAGGGCTGCCAGCCCGAATCACTCACCACGTTTAGAAAGCCGCCTCTGGCTGTCTGCCTCAAACAACTGCACCCGCCCCGTATCAATCTGTACCCAAACTCTGTCCCCCGGTGCGGCACCGGATCTCACCATGCTATATACGCTCAGCCGTTCATCGCCGAACGTACCGTGGATAAGCTCGCTCAGACCGGTGGGCTCGATGAGCGTGACATCCAGCGGAACCGCACCCGGCGCGCTCTGTTCACACAAGACAATCGCTTCCGGTCGCACGCCGTAGATGACTTCTGCGCCACTTTTCAGGTTCATAATCTGCGGGTCAACCGGCAGCGTCTGGCTGGTATTGATCCGCAGTTGCGGCGCAGAATCGCCCAGTTCTAACGTGCCGTTGATGAAGTTCATCGAAGGCGAACCGATGAAGCTGGCGACGAATTTATTAGCAGGTGTGTCGTACAGTTCCAGCGGCGTGCCGACCTGCTGGATGACGCCGTGGTTGAGCACCACAATGCGGTCAGCAAGCGTCATGGCTTCGACCTGATCGTGGGTCACATAAACAATGGTGTTACGCATACGCTGGTGCAGGCTTTTGATTTCAATGCGCATCTGGCCGCGCAGTTGGGCGTCGAGGTTGGACAACGGTTCATCAAACAGGAAAACCTGCGGTTCGCGCACGATCGCCCTGCCCATCGCCACGCGCTGACGCTGGCCACCGGACAGCTCTTTAGGACGACGATGCAACAACGCCGTCAGCCCGAGAATATCCGCCGCTTTGTTCACGGCGGCGTCGATTTCGGCTTTCGGGCGTTTCTGCACTTCAAGGCTGAAACCCATGTTCCGCGCGACGGTCATGTGCGGATACAGCGCGTAGCTCTGAAACACCATCGAGATATCGCGGTCTTTGGGAGCCACCTGATTCATCAGGCGCGTGCCGATATGAATGTCCCCCGCTGTCGCCAGTTCCAGCCCGGCGATAGTGCGCAGCAACGTGGATTTCCCACAGCCCGAAGGCCCGACTAACACTACAAATTCACCGTCCTGAATGGTCAGGTTGATATGACGCAGCACTTCGACATTTTCGTAACGTTTTTGAAGATCGGAAATCGTAATCTGAGCCATAAAATTATCCTTTAACCGCGCCAGCCGTCAGCCCCTGAACCAGGTAACGCTGAATGAATGCAAAGAAAAGACAGGCAGGGATCAGCGCCAGCACCGCCGCCGCCATCATGTCGCCCCAGGAAACCGCGAATTTCGACACAAAACTGAGCAGCCCGACCGGGAAGGTCATCACGGCGTTTTTGTTAATGAGCATCAGCGAGAACAGCAACTCGCTCCACGCGGCGGTAAACACAAACCCCAGCGTGGCGGCCAGGCCCGGCAGCGTCAGCGGAATAATGACTTTACGCAGCGCCATGAAACGGCTGCACCCTTCGAGCATCGCCGATTCTTCCAGATCTTTCGGAATGCTGTCGAAAAACGACTGCATCAGAAAAGTGGCAAACGGCACGTTGAACGCGGTGTAAATCAGGATCAGCCCCAGCAGACTGTTGGTCAGCCCGAGCGGTGCCATCACTTTGTAAATCGGCGCGAGGATCATCACCAGCGGGAACATTTGCGTGAACAGCAGCAGCGCCGCCATCACGGTTTTGCCGCGAAAGCTGAAGCGCGAAAACGCAAAGCCCGCACCGGCGGCGATTACGGTCGTCAGAAACGCCGTGCCGAATGACACAATCAGGCTGTTAAAGAAATACAGCGGAAACTGGCTTTCGGTAAACACACGCTGAAAATGCACCAGCGTCAGTTCACTCGGCCACATCCGCACGCCTTCGCTGTAGAGCAGTTTGTCCGGCGTGAAGGAAATCTTGATCAGCCAGTAAATCGGAAACAGCGCAAACAGCAGGTACAAGAGGATCCCCAGCCGGTGTCCGCCTTTGCGGAGCCACAAATTTAATGACAGTGCGTTCATCGGGTTCTCCTTATTTCAATAACTGATGGCGGATACGCAGCAAAACCAGCGCGTACAGCGTCATCAGAACCAGCAGGAATACCGCCATCGCCGAGGCATAGCCAAAGTCGAGTTTCCGGTAGGCCGTGGTGAAAATGAAACTCGACAGAATCGACGTCGAATTCGCCGGGCCGCCGTCGGTCATGACCACAATCAGGTCGGCAAAATTGGCAATCCAGATGGTGCGCAGCATGACGGTAATCGCGATCATCGGTGCCAGAAACGGCAGCGTGACTTTGCGAAACTGCTGCCAGCCGGATGCGCCGTCCATCGCCGCCGCCTCGTACAAATCTTTCGGAATCGACTGCAACGCCGCCAGCAGCGTGATGGCAAAAAACGGGATGCCGAACCAGACATTCGCCAGCACCGGCCCGTAGAGCGCCAGTGTCGGGTCCGACAAAATGTTGTAAGGCTCAGAAATAATGTGCAAATCCGCCAGCCAGTACGGCAGCACGCCGATCACCGGATTGAACAACCACGCCCAGGTCAGGCCGGAAAGAAACGCGGGCACCGCCCACGGCAGAAACACCAGCGCCTGCACCCAGCGGCGGCCAGGGAATTCACGGTTAAGCAGCAACGCCAGACCGAGCCCCAGCGCAAACTGTAGAACCAGCGACGTAGCGGTCCAGTTAAAGGTGTGGCGCAGCGCGGCGTAAAAATGCCGGTCGTCGAACATCGTGCGGAAGTTATCCAGCCCGACCCAGCCGGTATCAAGCGGGTTAAGCAGCTGAATATTCTGGAAGGCATAGGAAATGCCGATCGCCATTGGCACGAAAATAAACAGGCCAATCAGCACCATCGTCGGGCTGAGATAAACCCAGGGTTCAAGCAGCGCCCGCAAACGGGGAAAGCGCGGCGCGGCAGCAGTGTCTGGCGGTGAAACTTCCAACATCATGACGCGTCTCCATTTAAAAAAGTGTTAACTCCGGCACCCCGTGCCGGAGCCGGAGGCTTACTTCTGCGCAGCCAGCCACGCCTTTTGCTCTTTGGTCAGGTATTTCGCCCAGTCTTTCACCATGCTTTCGGTGTCGTTCTGGCCGAGCAGCGTTTCTTGTGAGCTGTCTTTCACAATCACCGAGTTGAAATAGCCCCAGCCTTTAAGGTGCGTCGGCATGGTCAGCGGGATGTAATCCGGGCTGTTCAGCTCGGCAAACCAGCCTGCGAACTGCGGCGCGTGGTAATACGCGTCCTGCTCCGCGCCTTTGTAAATCGGCAGCGTGCCGACGAATTTCGACCACGTCAGGTTGTTTTCTTTGTTACTGAGGAAGGAAATCAGATCCCAGCTTTGATCCTGATTTTTGCCCTGTTTGAACATCGACCAGCCGGTGTAACCGATGGTCGGATACGCTTTGCCGTTCGGCCCGAGCGGCATCGGCGCAACGGAAAAATCGTCCGGGTTCATGCTATTTTTGATGGCAATCAGCGCGTCAGGATCCTGATCGAGCATCGCGCATTTGCCGGAATAGAAGCCGGAGACGATTTCATTAAAGCCCCAGTTCACGCTGTCTTTCGGTGCGTAGCCTTTCTGGTACATATCCACCAGGAACTGCGCCCCTTTGATTGCACCCGGTTTGGTCAGCGTGCTGTTGCCGTCTTTGTCGAAGAAGTCCGGCGAACCGTTCATCGCCGCCATAAACATCATCCAGGCGTTGGTGCCACCGACGCCGCCGCGCAGGCAATACCCGCTGATACCGTTGCCCAGTGCGCTGATTTTTTTCGCATCAGCCATGAATTCGTCCATGGTTTTCGGCGGTTCGGTCAGCCCGGCTTGCTGGAAGAGTTTTTTATTCCAGAACATCGCCCGCAGATAGAAACCGTAAGGGATTAGGGTCGCCGTGCCGCCGGAAGATCGCGCCATCGTCAGCGTTTTATCGGTGAGATCCGGCGTGCCGCCCCAGCTTTTCAGACGCGGTTCGAGGTCAGCCAGCATTCCGTTGCTGGCGTACAGCCCCTGCCAGGTGTCAGGCATTTCCACGACGTCCGGATATTGTCCGCTCTGAATCATCGTGCCGAGCTTTTCAAACGCCTGCCCCCACGGCAGTGAAACCACTTCAATCTCGACATCCGGATGTTGCGCCTTATACGCGGTCAACATTTTTTGCAGCATTTCGGTACGCGCCGGGCTGGTGATCACTTCCACCAGCGTCAGTTTGGTGGCGGCAAAACCGGCACAGGAAAACAGGCTGACGCTGAGGGCCAGCGCGCTGAGCAAAGCATGACGTTTCGGGTGTCGCATAATCTGGGTTCTCCACGGTGCTAAGGGTCGGATCACAGGAACAATCGTTGATGTTTAAAACCGGTTTCAGGCACAGGCGCTTTCGATGGCGTTTTTCAGGTCACGCCACAGATCGCCGGTGTCTTCCAGACCGATAGAAATGCGGATCACCCGTGGCGATACACCAAAATCAATCGCCGAGTTAAATTCGCCCGCCTGATTCAGAACGGAAATGGCGGGCATCACCAGGCTTTCAAATCCGCCCCAGCTCACGCCCATCCGGAATAATTTCAGCGCGTTGCAGAACGTCGGAATGTCGATGCCCTCGCTGAGTTCGAATGAAAACAGGCCGCTGTAGCCGGTCAGCGTGGATGCCGGCAGCGGGTCTAAACCGGGATGATTAACCTGCGTAATGCGCGAATAACCCTGTAAACGGCGCGCCAGTTCCAGCGCACTTTCGTGATGCTGACGCATACGCAGCGGCAAAGTCCGCAGGCCGCGCAGCAAAAGCCAGGCTTCGTTGGCCGACAGTTTTCCGCCTAAAAACGGGCTGATGTGACGGGTAATCGCGCCGATGCGTTCCTGACTGGAGATAACCAGACCGGCCACCACGTCGCTGTGCCCGCTGATGTATTTAGATGCGGAATGGATCACCAGATCGATACCCACCGCCAGCGGTTTCTGGAAAACAGGCGATGCCCAGCTGTTGTCGATCATCGTGATCACGCCGTATTTTTTTGCCAGTGCGGCAATCGCTTTCAGATTCTGCTCGCCCATCACCCAGCTGTTCGGGCTTTCCAGATACAGCAGTTTCGCGCCCTGAATCGCCTCTTCCAGCGCAGGCAGTGAGCTGCCATCCACGAACTGAGTCTCGATTTGAAAACGGGTGCAGAATCCGCGCAGGAAGCGGTAGGTATCGGGGTAAACGTGGTTCACGCACACCACTTTGTCGCCCGGCCCGGCCACGCTCAGAATCGAATTACTGATCGCCGCCATGCCGCTGCCAAACGCCAGACAGGCTTCGCCGCCCTCCAGTTCCGCGACCTTTTTCTGCAATTCCATCACTGTCGGGTTGTCGACACGCGAATACAGTGCATGGTCACTGTCGCCGCGAAAACGGGCGATCATGCTGTCATAATCGGTGAAACTGAATAATGAAGACTGGTAAATGGGCGGTGAAATGGCACCGCGATCGTGGCGTCCGTCGTGGACTAAACGGGTGTATTCGTGCAACTCGTCGTGCTGGCTTTTATCATCTTGCTGCATTAATCACTTCCTTCATGTCACGTTCAGTTATGTTCAGAATGTCGTTACTCAGCCTGCGTGCGGTTTCCGGTTCACGCCGCGCGATGGCCTCAAATAAGGTCCGGTGCAGCGGAAAAGAGTCGCTGAACAGCGCCTGTTCTGGCGGCGATTCGAAAAAGGCGTGGAGTAAGTCGTAGATGCCGCCGACCATTTGCAGCAGCAGCGGATTGTGCGCGGCGGTGTAAATCGCGGCGTGAAACTGCCAGTCTTCGGCTCCCGCGGAACCGACACTCAGATGTACTTTTTCCATCACATCAAGCTTTTGTTCGATGAACAGCAAATCGCTTTCCGTCGCCCTGACCGCCGCCAGCGCCGAGGCTTCGCATTCAATAATCCGGCGGACTTCCAGCGCGTGAAGCATGGTGGCGGAATCGTTTTTAAAGCGCAGGGACAGGAAGCTGTCGTTGGCCGTGACTTCGGATTGCAGAAAAGTGCCGCTGCCTTTTTTACGCATAATAATGCCCAGCGCTTCCCAGCGTTTCAGCGCCTCGCGGACGGTATTGCGGCTCACCGCCAGCCCTTCCGCCAGCACGCGCTCAGGCGGCAATTTTTCTCCCACGCGGGTGCCGGACTGCGCCACATAGCGGGTCAGCGCATCGAGCACCAGCGTGTCACTTTGCTGAGGAGCGATCGGGTGCAACAAATTCAGTTCACCGTGCATGTGGTTCTCCGCGCATCGGCCAAAATTGGCCCAACAACTCAACCTGTGGACCACTTTGCAATATGTTTGCCAGTTTTCAGATAACAAAATAAACCGATGATTTTTAGTGAAATTGTGGTTTTACCCGGAAATTCAGACAAAAAAACCGCGATCATGGTGGTGCAAAAAACACCAATATTGTTACGACGCTGTGCAGGATTTGTTCAGGCATGTCGCACGCAATGGATTGACGCCCTTCGGCGCAAATGATAATTGTTATCATGTAAATTCATTTCATCAGGCAGGTTTGCATGACCACGAACACTGACCGCGCATCCGTCGCCTCCGTGTGTATTGCCGGCGGCGGCCCTGCCGGATTAATGCTGGGCTACCTGCTGGCCCGTCAGGGAATTGATGTAACAGTGCTGGAAAAACACCGGGATTTTCTGCGTGATTTTCGCGGCGACACCATTCACCCGTCGACGCTGGACATCATCTGGCAACTGGGTTTTCTCGATGAGTTTCTTGCCCTGCCGCATCAGCGCGCCGAAAAGCTGTACGGCGAAATCAACGGCAAAGAAACCACGCTGGCGGATTTCAGCCATCTGCCGACGCAGTGCAAATTCATCGCCTTTATGCCGCAGTGGGATTTCCTGAATTTCATCGCCAGCAAAGCCGCCCTGCTGCCCAATTTCCGGCTGATCCACAATGCGCAGGTGCTTTCGCTGCTGGAGGATAAATGTCAGGTGTCTGGCGTTCTGGCGGAGGTTAACGGCGAGGCAAAACATTTTAATGCGGATCTGGTGGTCGGTTGTGACGGCAGAAATTCGATTGTGCGCGAACAGGCTGGCATGGAAATCCGCCGTTACGGCACGCCGCGTGACGTATTGTGGCTGAAAATCAACAAACGCGCCGGGGATCCGCAGTGGTCGATGGGCCATCGCGGCCCGAAGAAAAACTTCATCATGATCGACCGGGGCGATTACTGGCAGTGCGGTTATTCGATTCCGAAAGACAGCCTCGACGCGCTCAAAGCGTGCGGCATCCCGCCTTTTCTGGATTTGCTGACCGACGTCTCACCGTTTGAGCGCGAGCGTCTGGGCGAAGACATTCAAAGCTGGAACGATGTGCGCCTGCTGGTGATCCGCATCGACCGCCTGAAAAAATGGGCCAAACCGGGGCTGCTGTGCATCGGCGACGCCGCCCACGCGATGTCCCCGATTGGCGGTGTCGGCGTGAATCTTGCGATTCAGGATGCCGTGGCGACCGCGAATATTATCGCGCAACCGCTGAAATCCGGGCGTCTGACGCTCCGGCATCTGAAGCGCATCCAGCGGCGACGGGCGTTTGCGACCTGGGCGACACAATCCTTACAGATCATGATCAGTAAGGTGGGGCAAAAGCCCCGGAAGCGTGCCCCTTCCAGGCTGGAAAGCTGGCTACGGGGGAGGAAATTTATTCCATTTCTGTTTGGACGCCTGATCGGAGTCGGGTTTTATCGGGAGATCCCGAAACTGTGATCGTTAGCCTTTTGGGAAAAGGCTTTAAAACCTTTTAAAAGGTGAAAATTTCGGTTTTTCAATAACTGTGACCACTTAACGAGCTGCGCAGAAACCGCCCAGAGGAGGAAAGTGCTTTTCCTCCTCTGGACTCCTCCACGCTTTTACAACACGCGCTCCGCTCGCTGGCACTGTTTCAGTAACTCCGGCTAGTGCCGCGAAAACTTGCCGCTACGCGGTGCCTTCGTTTCGGTGTTCGAGCCTTCGGTCTCGAAACTCTCACTCAGCAAGCTTTCTGAAAGCGGCCGGAGGCTATGCCATTCTGCAAGCATTAACGAGCGGCTGGTTTGCTCCTCCCCCTGCGAAGGGGGAGGCCGGGAGGGGGTTTTGCAAACAACTCAGCTTTAAAGTTGCCATTTAGAACCCCATCCCCGCCTTCCCCTTGCCAAGGGGAAGGAGCAAAAACATCAGCATTAATCTTCCGGATTACATAGCCTCTGGCCGCTTTCAAAAATCACGCCGTATGGAGAGGTGGAAAACCGCGTATCTTTTCGCGCGGTTTGTAACCCGACGGGAGGGAACCGCGCAGCGGCGGGATTTTGCGGCACTAACCGGCGTTGCTGAAACAGTGCCAGCGATAGCGCGCAGTGAAAGAGCCCGGGATTCTCAAGGGGCGCGGCGACAGGCGCTCCTTGAGGCCAGTTTGGGTGGCAACCCAAGGTCTTGTGGGTTTGGGTGGCAACCCAAGGTCTTGACCTGAGCTGAGCGATCACCGCTATTAAAAATACTGCTTTTAAAAGCCCTGTGCGGCATATGAGCACCGCAGAAACCGTTTGGTGATGTCGGTCATACATCACAAATATCAATCCTCTCCGCTATTTCATCACCGATACTTGATAAGCGTCATGACGCCCAACCGGATAATTGTTCAAAGTGCCCGCCTTTCACTTGGATCCAAATTTAATCTCGGGGAATACAAATATGACAGAGTTATTAACAGGCCTGGTGGTGGCCGTGTTTGTCGGGCGGTACATCATCAAGGGATATTCGCCAACCGGCGTGCTGATGGTGGGCGGGTTATTACTGCTGATTATCAGTGCGTTAATGGGCCACAGCGTGCTGCCGGAAGGTACGAAGAGCACCGGCTGGAACGCCACAGATATCGTGGAATACGTCAAAATCCTGCTGATGAGTCGTGGCGGCGATCTCGGGATGATGATCATGATGCTGTGCGGTTTCGCGGCGTACATGACGCATATCGGCGCTAATGACGTGGTGGTAAAACTCGCATCCCGCCCGTTAAAGATGATTAACTCACCGTACATTCTGATGGTTGCAGCCTATATTCTGGCGTGTCTGATGTCGCTGGCGGTGTCTTCCGCGACCGGTCTCGGCGTGCTGCTGATGGCGACGCTGTTCCCGATTATGGTCAACGTCGGGATCAGCCGTGGCGCGGCGGCGGCAATTTGTGCGTCTCCGGCGGCGATTATTCTTTCTCCGACGTCCGGCGATGTGGTGCTGGCCGCGCAGGCCGCCAATATGCCGCTGGTTGATTTTGCCTTTAAAGTCACCCTGCCGATTTCAATTGCTGCCATTGTGGCAATGTCCGTCGCACATTTCTTCTGGCAGCGGTATCTGGATAAACGCGATACCGCCGTGGTGGATAGCGTTGATTCCAATAAAGAGGATGTTATTGAAACCAACGCCCCGGCGTTTTACGCCATTTTGCCTTTCACGCCGATTATCGGGGTGCTGATTTTTGACGGCAAATGGGGCCCGAATCTGCACATCATTACCATCCTGGTGATCTGCATGTTGCTGACTGCGCTGATTGAAACGGTGCGTAACCGCAACGGGAAAGTGGTGTTTGCCGGGCTGGACGTGGCATATCGCGGCATGGCGGATGCATTTGCCAACGTCGTGATGCTGCTGGTGGCAGCAGGCGTTTTCGCGCAGGGTCTGAGCACCGTCGGCTTTATCAGCAGCCTGATCGGGCTGGCGCAAAACTTTGGTTCCGGCAGCATTATTATGATGCTGGTGCTGGTCACCATCACCGTTCTGGCCGCGATGACCACCGGCTCGGGCAATGCGTCGTTTTATGCGTTCGTGGAACTTATCCCGAAACTGGCGGCAAAAATGGGCATCAACCCGGAATATCTGGTGATCCCGATGTTGCAGGCGTCTAACCTCGGACGCACCATTTCACCGGTTTCCGGCGTGGTGGTGGCCGTAGCGGGTATGGCAAAAATTTCCCCGTTTGAAGTGGTGAAACGCACCTCCGTGCCGGTCCTCGTCGGGCTGATTGTGGTCATCGTCGCCACAGAAATTCTGGTTCCGGTTCACTAATTCCCCTCCTTTTCTAATACTGAAATCATTCGCGCTGTATCAAGGCGGCAACTGAGCAAATCCCTGGGAGCATACAAAAGTATGTGACCGGGGTGCGCGAAGGAAGCCAACGCCGAGACAGCGTGAAGGATGAAAGTATTGATCACATAAATACGATAACGAGAATTACCCTCACAGGTTAAGCTACTGCGCCTTGAAGGTCGGGGAAAACGCCCCGTCTGAGTGATGGCGAAATCCGCGTAATATAGGCTTTTTATGTCGAATAATCCGGGCTACAAACGAATCGGCGGGTGGTTACTGGCCCCGATGGCGTATCTGATTGTCACGCTGCTGAGCGTTTTATTAATGCTGTTCCTGTTTTCAATGGCCGTATTTATGCCGGAATCACGCGAATATTTATTCACCAATTCGCAGGCCTTTACGCTGCAATGGTATTTCTCCGTGGTGACCACATTAGCGATGTGGGTATTTACCGTTGCGGTTCTCTGGCAATTCTGTAAGCGTGCCAGAGCGTTACCAAAAATGTATATTATCTGGTTGCTGTGTACGGTCTTGCTGGCAGTAAAAGCCTTTGCATTCTCACCGGTTACCGATGATCTGGCCGTGCGTAACTTGCTGTTACCTTTATTGGCCGCCGCCGTGTTTGTGCCTTATTTCAAGCGCTCACTGCGGGTGAAAGAAACCTTCACGGAATAACCCTGAAGTTTTAATGTTTATTATGTCCGGGCAATTGTCATGACCTCTT
Organism: Rahnella sp. PCH160; assembly: GCF_047784855.1. Taxonomy (NCBI): domain Bacteria; kingdom Pseudomonadati; phylum Pseudomonadota; class Gammaproteobacteria; order Enterobacterales; family Yersiniaceae; genus Rahnella; species Rahnella sp. PCH160. Next base: position 3,327,444 of record NZ_JBLOGT010000001.1, on the reverse strand, counting down.
ACTTATTACTGTTTGTCGGCACCATGCTGGTGAATAACTTTGTTCTGGTGAAGTTCCTCGGACTTTGCCCGTTTATGGGCGTGTCCAAGAAACTGGAATCCGCGATCGGCATGGGGCTGGCGACCACGTTCGTGATCACCTTGTCGAATATCTGTTCGTGGATGGTCAACACCTTCATTCTGATGCCGCTGGGTCTGGTGTATCTGCGCACCATGGCGTTCATTCTGGTGATCGCCGTCGTCGTGCAGTTCACCGAAATGGTCGTGCGCAAAACCAGCCCGTCGCTGTATCGCCTGCTGGGTATTTTCCTGCCGCTAATTACCACAAACTGCGCCGTGCTTGGCGTGGCGCTGCTTAACATCAACCAGCAACTGAATTTCATGCAGTCCGCGCTCTACGGTTTCGCCGCCTCACTCGGCTTCTCGCTGGTGATGGTATTGTTCGCCGCCATTCGTGAGCGTCTGGTGGTCGCTGACGTGCCTGCGCCGTTCAAAGGATCTTCGATTGCGCTGGTCACGGCGGGCCTGATGTCACTGGCCTTTATGGGCTTCACGGGTCTGGTGAAATTCTAATGTTTGAATTATGGGTAGCGATTGGCGCGCTGACCGCACTGGCGCTGGTTTTTGGCCTGCTGCTGGGTTACGCCTCGCGTCGTTTTGCCGTTGAAGGCAACCCGGTTGTCGATCAGATTGACGATATCCTGCCGCAAAGCCAGTGCGCGCAATGCGGCTATCCCGGCTGTAAGCCTTACGCCGAAGCCGTGGCCAATGGCGACAACATCAACAAATGTGTACCGGGCGGCGAAGCGGTGATGCTCAAGCTGGCCACCCTGCTCAACGTCGAGCCACAACCGATGGGCGAAGACGTCGCCGCCGCAGTGCCGGTGCGCAAAGTGGCGTACATCGACGAAAGCAACTGCATCGGCTGCACCAAATGCATTCAGGCCTGCCCGGTCGATGCGATTGTGGGCGCGACCCGCGCCGTGCATACCGTGATTACCGATTTATGTACCGGCTGTGACCTGTGCGTCGCGCCGTGCCCGACGGACTGCATCGAAATGCTGCCGATCAAAACCACCACCGCTAACTGGAAGTGGGATTTGCAATCCATTCCGGTTCAGGTCATCCATGCGGAGTAACATGCTTAATCTGTTTGCCGCGCTCAAAAAAGACAAGGTCTGGGACTTCGACGGCGGTATCCATCCGCCGGAAATGAAGACCCAATCGAGCCACGTTCCGCTGCGCAACGTGCCGTTGCCTGAGCGCTTTATCATTCCTCTTCAGCAGCATCTTGGCCCTGAAGGCGAGCTGTGTGTGAAAGCCGGTGACCGCGTTTTAAAAGGCCAGCCGCTGACGACAGGCCGTGGCCGCACCGTGCCGGTACACGCACCGACATCGGGCGTGATTACCGCCATCGAACCGCACATTACCGCGCACCCTTCCGGCCTGAAAGAACTCTGCGTGCTGATTGACGCCGACGGGCAAGACACCTGGTGCGAACGCGACATTGTGGCCGATTACCGCCAGCTTTCCGCCGGGGATCTGAACCAGCGCATCAGCCAGGCCGGTATCGCCGGATTGGGCGGCGCAGGTTTCCCGACCGCCAGTAAACTCGCGGGCGGCCTGACCTCCACGCGCACGCTGATCCTCAACGCCGCCGAATGCGAACCCTACATCACCGCCGATGACCGGCTGATGCAGGAACATGCCGGTCAGATCCTCGAGGGCACGCGCATTCTCTGCCATATGCTCAGCCCGGAACGCGTGCTGATCGGCATCGAGGACAATAAACCGGAAGCCATTGCGGCGTTTAAAACCGCGATTAAAGCCACGGCACAGCAGGATCTGGCTAACGGTATCCGCTTCGAACTGCGCGTGGTGCCGACCAAATATCCGTCCGGCGGTGCCAAACAGCTGACCAAAATTCTGACCGGCCTTGAAGTGCCTAAAGGTCATCACTCGTCGTCAATCGGCGTGCTGATGCAGAACGTCGGCACGGTTTACGCGATCAAACGCGCAATACTCGACGGCGAACCGCTGATCGAACGTGTCGTGACGCTGACCGGTGAAGCGATGGCGAAACCTGGCAACGTCTGGGCGCGTCTGGGCACGCCGGTTTCGCATCTGATGCAGGAAGGCGCGTTACAGCCACAGGGCAACAAAAAGATGGTGATCATGGGCGGCCCGCTGATGGGCTTTACCCTGCCGTCGCTCGATGTGCCGGTCGTTAAGATTTCCAACTGCCTGCTGGCTCCGTCCGAATCGGAACTCGGTCAGCCGGAGCCGGAAGAAGCCTGTATCCGTTGCAGCCTTTGCGCCGAATCCTGCCCGGCCGGTTTGCTGCCGCAGCAGCTTTACTGGTTCAGCCGTGGCGAAGAACACGAGAAAGCGCGTAACCATAACCTGTTCGATTGCATCGAATGCGGCGCCTGTGCGTACGTCTGCCCGAGCAACATTCCGCTGGTGCAATATTACCGCCAGGAAAAGGCCGAAATTCGCGCCATCGACAGCGAAACCGCCCGTGCGACCGAAGCCAAAGCGCGTTTTGAAGCCAAACAGGCGCGTATGGAACGCGAGAAAATTGCCCGCGAAGAGAAACACCAGAAAGCCGCCGTGAAGCTGAGTGAAACGCCGGTGGACGACGCGCCGGTCGCCGAAACCGTGACTGAAACGGTAGCTGAAACAGCCGAAGTGGATCCGCGTCAGGTCGCACTGGCCGCCGCCATTGCCCGCGCTAAAGCCAAAAAAGCGGCTGCCGCACAGGAAATCCCGGTGGCCTCTGAACCGGTGCCTGAAACGCCACCGACCGCTGAAGACGATCGCAAAGCCACCGTGGCTGCCGCTATCGCCCGTGTAAAAGCGAAGAAAGCCGCAGCGGCGCAGATCAATAATGATGAAAGCGTGACAACGTCACCGGCAGAACCTTCCGCTGACGACAAGCGTAAAGCCGCTGTTGCCGCCGCCATTGCCCGTGCGAAAGCCAAAAAAGCCGCAGCGCAGAGTGAGGCAGAAGAGTCGGCTGCGGATATTTCATCTTCAGAACCAGAAGACACAACACAACAAGAAAGCGATCCACGCAAAGCCGCCGTGGCTGCTGCGATCGCCCGAGTTAAGGCCCGTAAAGCCGCTCAGACAATGTCGAACGAGGAATAGATGGCCTTCAGGATCGCAAGTTCACCTTTTACACATAACCGCCAAAACACCAGCACCATCATGATGATGGTGATTCTGGCGTGTATTCCGGGTCTGATCGCTCAGATTTGGTTTTTCGGCTACGGAACGCTGGTTCAGCTCGCACTGGCGATCGTGGTTGCTCTGCTGGCAGAAAGTGCCGTTCTGCAACTGCGCAAACAGCCGGTAAAAAAACGTCTGGGCGATAACAGCGCCCTGCTGACGGCCATTTTAATCGGCATCAGCCTGCCGCCGCTCGGCCCGTGGTGGATGGTGGTGCTTGGCACGTTTTTCGCCATCATCATCGCCAAACAGCTGTATGGCGGTCTGGGGCAAAACCCGTTTAACCCGGCGATGGTCGGTTACGTGGTGCTGCTGATTTCGTTCCCGGTGCAGATGACCACCTGGCTGCCGCCGGACGCGCTGCAACATCATCACGTCAGCTTCACCGATACGCTGCTGACCATTTTCACCGGCCACAGCGGACAGGATCTGACGGCCTATCAGTTGCAGATGAATGTTGATGGTGTGACGCAGGCGACGCCGCTGGATGCGTTTAAAACCGGTCTGCGCTCCGGTCATACGGCGGATCAGATTCTGGCCACGCCGCTGTTTAGCGGCACGCTGGCGGGTCTGGGCTGGCAGTGGATTAACCTCGGTTTTCTGGCCGGTGGCCTGTTCCTGATGTGGCGTAAAATCATCAGCTGGCACATTCCGGTGGCGATGCTCGGTATGCTGGCGTTCTGCGCCGCCGTCGCATGGGGCCTGGCGCCGGAAAGCTATTCATCGCCGCTGGTGGGGCTGTTCTCCGGTGCGACCATGCTCGGCGCGTTCTTTATCGCCACCGACCCGGTGACGGCGTCAACCACGCCAAAAGGCCGTCTGGTTTTCGGCGCATTAATAGGTTTGCTGGTCTGGCTTATCCGCACCTACGGCGGGTATCCCGACGGCGTGGCTTTTGCGGTTTTACTGGCCAACATTACCGTGCCGCTGATTGACCATTACACTCAACCACGTGTTTACGGGCATCGCTGAGGAAGAATTATGTTAGCTACAATGCGACGCCACGGCCTGATTCTGGCTTTCTTTGGCGCACTGATGACCGGCATGACCGCCATCGTAAACCTGCTGACCAAGCCGACGATTGAACATCAGGCGCTGCTACAGCAAAAAACGTTGTTTGATCAGGTGATCCCGGCCAGCGTTTACGATAACAACATGCAGGACGAATGTTACAACGTCACGGATGAATCGCTCGGCACCGCCACGCCGCACCGCATGTATCTGGCGCGCAAAGGCGGCGAACCGGTGGCTGCCGTGGTAGAAACCACCGCGCCTGACGGCTATTCCGGTGCGATCCAGCTGCTGGTCGCCGCCGATTTTCATGGCAAAGTCTACGGTTCCCGCGTACTCGAACAGCATGAAACGCCGGGGCTTGGCGACAAAATTGAAGTGCGTATTTCTGACTGGATCAAGCATTTCGCCAACGAAACCGTGAACGGTGCCAGCGACCCGCGCTGGGCTGTGAAGAAAGATGGCGGCGTGTTTGATCAGTTTACCGGTGCGACCATTACCCCGCGCGCTGTCGTGCGCTCGGTAAAACGCACGGCGTTATTTATCGGGACGGTGCCGTCTCAGCTTTCCCACCTCACCCCTTGTGGAGCCCGTGATGAGTGAAGCCAGAAAGATAATCGTTCAGGGTCTGTGGACCAATAACTCCTCGCTGGTCCAGCTGCTGGGGCTTTGCCCGCTGCTGGCCGTGACGTCCACCGCGACTAACGCCTTAGGTTTAGGGCTGGCGACCACGCTGGTGCTGACCTGTACTAACGGCATGATTTCCGCGTTCCGTAAGTGGATCCCGGATGAAATCCGTATCCCGATTTACGTGCTGATCATCGCATCGGTGGTCAGTACCGTTGAAATGCTGATTAACGCCTATGCTTTTGGTTTGTATCAGGCACTGGGGATCTTCATTCCGCTGATTGTGACCAACTGTGTGGTGGTCGGACGGGCGGAAGCCTGCGCAGCAAACAGCCCGGTGCATCTGGCGGCGCTGGACGGTGCCATGACCGGCCTCGGGGCGACGTGCGCAATGTTCGTCCTCGGTTCGATGCGTGAAATTCTGGGCAGCGGCGTGTTGTTTAACGGCGCGGATTTGCTGCTTGGCGGCTGGGCGAAAGTGCTGCGCGTTGAAGTGATTCATCTGGATAACCCGTTCCTGCTGGCGATGTTGCCGCCGGGCGCGTTTATCGGTCTGGGTCTGCTGCTGGCGGCCAAATACCTGATTGATCAGCGCATGAAAGCGCGTAAAGCGGTGCAACACGTTGCCGCCGAAGACAGTTTGCCAAAGGGAAGTGTTCATGAATAAGGAAAAGCGCATTGAGATCCTCAGCCGTTTGCGGGACAACAACCCGCATCCCACGACTGAACTGGTGTACACCACGCCGTTCGAGCTGCTGATTTCGGTGTTACTTTCCGCGCAGGCGACGGATGTCAGCGTAAATAAAGCGACTGCGAAACTTTATCCGGTCGCGAACACGCCGGAGTCCGTTCTGGCGCTCGGCGTGGACGGTGTGAAGCAATACATCAAAACCATCGGCCTGTTTAATTCGAAAGCCGAAAACGTCATCAAAACCTGCCGGATTTTGCTGGAAAAACACAACGGCGAAGTGCCGGAAGACCGCGCCGCGCTGGAAGCCCTGCCGGGCGTCGGGCGTAAAACCGCCAACGTGGTGCTCAACACCGCTTTCGGCTGGCCGACGATTGCCGTCGATACGCACATTTTCCGCGTCTGTAACCGGACGAAATTCGCGCCAGGTAAGACCGTCGATGACGTGGAAGAAAAACTCCTCAAAGTCGTCCCCGCCGGGTTTAAGCTCGATTGCCATCACTGGTTGATCCTGCACGGGCGCTATACGTGTATTGCGAGGAAGCCACGGTGCGGATCGTGTTTGATTGAAGATTTGTGTGAGAGTAAAGAGAAGGTGTATGCGGAGTGAAAGGGAGTGCCCTTTGACCCCTTTTTATTTCGGTTTCTCACTTGCAGTGAGGGGCAGTAAATTGCTCGAGCAAGTTTCGGTTTCTCAAGTGCAGTGAACGCTTAACTCCCTGCGCCGAAACCGCCAAAGAGGGAGGAAAGCGCCTCCCTCTTTGATCTCCCACGCTTTTTCTCAACACGCGCTGCCGCTCGCTGGTTATATTTCAGCAACTCCGGCTATTGCCGCGAAAACTTGCCGCTGCGCGGTACCTTCATTTCGGTCTTCGAGCCTAAGGTCTCGAAACACTCACTCAGCAAGCTTTCTGAAAGCGGCTTGAGGCATTTTTAAATATAGCGACGGTTTGGTTTGCTCCTCCCCCTGCGAAGGGGAGGCCGGGAGGGGGTTTAGCAGACCACTGAGCCGCTAAAACCAACACCCCATCCCGGCCTTCCCCTCGTGAGTGAACTGAACCCCGAATTACATAGCCAGTGGCCGCTTTCAAGAATCGCGCCGTATGGAGAGGTGGAAAACCGCGACTCTTTTCGCGCGGTTTGTAAACCGACGGGAGGGAACCGCGCAGCGGCGGGATTTTGCGGCACTCGCCGAAGTTGCTGAAACATAGCGAGCAAGCGGTAGCGCTTGTTTTAAAAAACGCGGGAGTCCAGAGGGAGAAGGTTTATTCTCCCTCTGGTCGGTGTGGGCCGACGCCCACGACTTTGATTTTGAATTTGAAGTAAAAAGCCGCCGTTGCAGCGGCCTCTGCAATCATCAGATGAATGATTTCGCCTGCTTCAGCACCACATCACACGCTTTGGTTTTCACTTTCTCTTTCACCTGCGATAACCCGCTGCCCAGATTATTCAGGTCAACGCTCTGGTCTTTACCGGTTTTCAGCAAGCCACCCAGCCCCTGCTGGTAGTCCTTACTTTCTGCGCCAGACGCGCTCTGGATCCCCAGTTTGTTCAGCAGTTGATCTTTCACGTTCTCGGTGCTGGCTTTGGAAAGCACGTTGTTTTTCACGCAGTACTGCAACACACCGGCGACGTTGGTCGCGCTTGTGGAGGTCAGCGCTTTATCGCCGCCGTTAAGCAGTGAAGTCAGCGATGACGTAGTCCCCGTCCCTGAAGTTGTTCCGGCACTGTTCAGCCCGTCGGTGGCCGCCTGTTGCAGTTGTCCCAGCAGGTTATTTGATGCCTGTGCGGAGGCTGCCAGTAACAGGCTGCCCGCGACCATTGCCAGAACGCCGGTCTTTAATGCTTTCATGTGCTGCTCCATTCATTTCACTGATATATTGCGGGAAAGCTTGGTCTTAATTGATGAATTCATCAATAGGAAAAGGGAGATAAACCGGTGATGCCGGGTTTATTTGATTGTCGCCGGGAGTTTAAGCGGTTGTTGCTGCGTCAGCCACAGCCCGGCTGCCGTAAAGAAATGCTGCGCCAGCGCCGTCGCCCTGCCCGGTTCGGCCACCACCAGCGCCGCGTGGCGGGTCATTGGCGTGATGTCCAGCGGGCAGCGTTTCAGTGCCGGATGCATTTCATCAATCAGATGCCCGCCCGGCACTAACGCACAACCGATGCCGACAAACACGCCCTGCATCAGCTGAAATATCGAGGTGCTTTCCAGACGCGGATGCAATTCCAGCCCGGCCTGACGGAAGAAATTATCCAGATAGCGGCGGAAATAGCGGCTCGGCTCGGACAGACACAAAGGCAACGCCGCGGCCTGTTCGGCGGTGATCAGCCCGACATTGTCCAGCTCAGGGAAATGGTCCGGGTGATACACCACGTCCACGCCGCCGTCATCAAGCGAAACCAGCTGGAAACGCAGTTCGTTGAGCGTTGAGAATTCAAAGAAGCCGATGCCGACATCCACGGAATGGCTGCTCAGCGCTTCAATCAGCTGATCGGCACTGACTTCCGACACACGATAATCCAGCCCCGGATGTGCCAGGCTCACCGCTTTAATCAGCTGCGCCAGCGAAACGCTGCATTGCGGCATGACGCCAATACGTAGCGTTCCGCTCATGCCCTGTTTGAGGGATTCCACTTCCAGCTTGAGGCCTTCGTAAACCGCCACAATTTCACGCGCCCAGCTCAGCACCCGCAAGCCTTCGGCGGTGAAGCCTTCGAAATTGTTACCCCGGTTGATCAGGTTCAGCCCGAGTTCTTTTTCAAGGTTTTTGAGCCGCATCGACAGCGTTGGCTGGCTGACAAAACTGGCTTGCGCCGCCCGCCCGAAATGACGTTCCCGTTCAAGATTGCAAAGATAAATAAGCTGTTTGATGTCCATTTTATTGGTGATTCAATATGTTGCTAAAACGCTGAAAGCGCATTGATTCAATGCCGTACCGCCGTGCGTACACACAAAGAATGGCCCGAAATCCGTGCGAGATGATCAAAGAAGCATAGCGGATAGCGGGATGGACGTCATCAGCGCGTCTGTCCCGACTTTTCAGACAAGAATCCGGCAGACATCGTGTTTTCCGACTACGCTTAAAAGCTGTCACAAACAAAGGAGCACTAAAATGTCATCTCAAGAATTCGAAAATGATGCAGATCGTCTGGCTGATAAGGTCGAAAACAAAGCCAACGAGTTCGCCGGAGAAGCGCAGAAGCAATTTGGCGACTTTGTGGATTCACCAAAGCACCAGTTGAAAGGCGCGGCGCGTAAATACTCCGCACAGGCGAGTGAAGTGGTTTCAGATGTTGCCGATAAGATTAAAGAAAATCCGTTGTCAGGATTGATTGCAGCGGGCGCTATCGGCGTCGTGCTCGGTTTGCTGCTTGGCCGCAAATAAGCCTGATCTTCAGTAAGATAAGTTTCAGTTAAAGAAAGCCCGGTCGGGCTTTCTTTGTTTTCATCATCCGGTTAATCCTGCCAGCCCGATAAAGGCGTGTACGCCCATATAAATACCCACGATGCCAATCAGTACGCTGGAAAAATACGGTGCGCGGCGGGCGAGCGTATTGAATCCACTCCAGCGTTTCGCGACATGCCGGACACTCACCGCTGCACCGACACCTACGGTCACCAGCGTTAACGCCAGCCCGAGACTGAAACACACCACCAGTGCGGCACCCAGCGCCAGCGCTTTCAGCTGGATGCAGATCAGCAAAACGGTAATCGCCGCCGGACAGGGGATCAGTCCGCCGGTCAGGCCGAAGAACAAAATCTGCCAGTTGGTGACGTCTTTGGTCGCGAACCGCCGGGCGATATCCCCTGCGTGCGCCCTTTCGTGTGCATCCTGATATTCCTGCGCGGCAACGTTGACGCGAAAACCCGTCAGGCTCGCCGGTTTGGCGTGAATAGCGTGAGGCACGCTGGCCGACTGAATAAACCCCTGAGCATGGTCGTGATGGTGATCATGAGAGCCATGACCGTGCGTATGCCCTGCGCCGCTCTGTTGCTGCTTCCAGGCACTTTCACCACGAAATGTCCGCCAGAACATCCACGTCGCCGTGCCCACGATAATCACGGCGGAGACCAGCTGGAGCCAGGGTTCAGCCGATTCAGCGGTAAAACGGTTACTGATGAACATCCCGCCGAATGCAATCAGCCAGACGATCGCGGTATGTGAAACCGTGGCCGCCAGACCGAGCATGACAGCCTGCCGGACGGTGCCTTTGATCGCGATGATAAATGCCGCCATCATCGTTTTCGAATGCCCCGGCTCAAGCCCGTGCAAAGCCCCTAACAATATGGCGCTGGGGATAAATACCCAGGCATTTCCCTGCTGCAATAACGTGGCAAAGTCGTTCATGGTGATCATTCTCGATGAAAGTGGCGCTGGCGATTCTACTCCCCCCCAGTATCAAATACTACCCCCCAGTATACTGAGAATGGTATGCTGACTGCGTATTTACCGTCATCAGGGAGTTCACATGTCACACACAATCCGCGACAAACAGAAGCTGAAAGCGCGTACCAGTAAAATTCAGGGACAGGTTGTGGCATTAAATAAAATGCTGGATGAGCCGCACGAATGCTCGGCGGTGCTGCAACAGATTGCGGCAATCCGCGGCGCGGTCAACGGGCTGATGCGGGAAGTGATCAAAGGCCATCTGACCGATCATCTGGTGCATGAAGAGGATGTGTCTAAGCGTGAGGCCGATCTGGATGTCGTGCTGAATGTGCTGAATGCTTACGTGAAGTAAGTTGCGCCCATGAAAAAAGGGGCCGCAGCCCCTTTCATTAGTGTCTGTCAGTCTTTATTTTCTGTCCTGTTTGGTCGCAAAACCTTTGTTCAGCTTACGCCAGTACACCAGCCAAGTGATCAGCGCACACACCACGTAGAACACCAGGAAGACTTTCATCGCACCCGCCGGTGAACCGGTCAGCGCCAGCGATGTCCCGAAAGCTTTCGGAATGAAGAAGCCGCCGATCGCACCAATTGAAGAGATAAAGCCCAGTGCCGCCGCCGTGTCCGTGACCGCTTCACGCAGCGCTTCGTCGTCGGTTGCCCCGCGCGCTTTCGCCTGATCGGTGGTCAGTTTACGGAAGATCACCGCAATCATCTGGTACGTGGAACCACTTCCCAGACCGGCCGTCAGGAACAGCACCATGAACACGGCGAAGAAGGCCGGGAAATGACCGCCCACACCGCCGACCGGCAGCGTCAGGAACAGCAAACCGGCAAAGACTGCCATCACGATATAGTTGACCAGCGTAACGCGAATACCGCCCAGACGGTCAGAGAGCATACCGCCGCCGGAACGCGCCAGCGCACCCACGAACGGGCCGAAAAACGCGTACTGAATGATATTTACATCCGGAAACTGGGTTTTGGTCAGCATCGCAAAACCGGCGGAGAAGCCGATAAACGAGCCGAACGTCGCCAGATACAGCACGCTCATGATCCACAGGTGACCACGTTTCAGTACCGGCAGTTGCTGGCGGATAGACGCTTTAGACGTCGCCAGATCATTCATGCCAAACCAGGCGGCGATCGTGCCGATGATCAGGAACGGCACCCACACCCACGCGGCGTTTTGCAGCCACATGTCAGCGCCGTTCGCCAGCGTTTGTTTATCGCTGAACGCAGCAAATACGCCGAGGGAAATCACCAGCGGAGCGACCAGCTGCATCACGCTGACGCCCAGATTGCCCAGACCGCCATTAATACCCAGTGCGCCGCCCTGCTTGGATTTCGGGAAGAAGAAGCTGATATTCGACATGCTTGACGCGAAGTTTGCGCCACCGAAACCACACAACAGTGCAATAACCAGGAATGTATTGTAGGACGTACTGACGTCCTGTACCGCAAAGCCCAGCCATGCGCACGGCAGAACCAGGAAGATGGTGCTGAGTGCCGTCCAGCGACGACCGCCAAACAGCGGGATCATGAACGAGTAAGGCACGCGCAGAAGTGCGCCGGAAACCGAAGGGATCGCGGTCAGCATGAACAGCTGATCGGTCGTGAAGTTAAAGCCGACTTTGTTCAGATTGACCGACACCAGACTGAACAGCATCCAGACGCAGAAACCCAGTAACAGACAAGGCACGGAGATCCAGAGATTTCGGCTCGCCACCTTATGCCCGGTTTTTTCCCAAAACGCCGGATCTTCCGGCCGCCAGTCCTGCAACAGACGTGACGGCTTTTCCGTTGATGGAGCAGATGTGTGTGACATAAGTACCTCGTGTAGCAGCGCGTTATTGTTGTAATGACTGAGTTATGCCGCACACACTAGGTAGAGCACCGCCTCCGCATGTTGATGCAAATCAACGCAACGGCGGGTGTAAAAAGGCAAAAAAAAGACCACAAATCCTTTGTGAGTATCCTCCAGCTTTCAGATAAAGTGCTAAGATTCATTGAGTTGGTGAATTAATTACCGTTAAGTTTTTACGGGTATCGCTTGAGTGGAAATAAAGGAGTAATCACAAAGAGGTATAGGGAAACTCCCCCTGATCATAAAAAATGCCACTCCGTCATGAGATTGTTTCAGCTTGACACGGTTTTAACCGCTCCCGACACAGGTCCAGGAATCCAGTTATGTTTAAACGCGCGTTGCCTTCTCTGTCGCTGGTCAGCCAGATCACATTGCTGATGCTGCTGCTCGGCCTGCTGGGCATTGGTGGAATGAGCATGGCGGCCTGGATGGCAGGAAGTATTGAAGGCAACGCCCACGCCATTAACAAAGCCGGTTCGCTGCGTATGCAGAGTTACCGGTTATTGTCCGAAGTGCCGCTGAACGGCAAAAATGCTGCGTATATCCGGCAGATGGACGTCGATCAGAACAGCGCCGATTTATTGCAGGCCGTCGGGCGTGAAAACCTCCAGCCGCAATTTTTTGCCCTGCGCCGTTACTGGCAAACCACGCTGCGCGATCAGGTTCTGGCGGCGAAACATCCGCAGGACGTCTCCGCGAATATGGCGGTGTTTGTCAGCCAGCTGGATACGCTGGTGGCCGAACTTGAACATAAAACCGAATACCATTTGCAGCAGATTGCGCTGATCCAGCGCGGTCTTGTGACCTTCACGCTGATCCTGCTGGCGCTGACCATCTGGTTCCTGCGCCGCCATCTGCTGACGCCGTGGCGCAACCTGCTTTCTCAGGCCAGCGCGATTACCGCCGGTGATTTCACCCGCCGCTATGAACGTAAACGCGTGGCGACCGGCAATGCGCATAACGAGATGGATATTCTCGGTGATTCACTTAACAGCATGTCGGTGGCGCTGGGGGAAATGGTCGATAATCTGGCGCAGCGCGTGGCGGAGAAAACCGCCGATCTGCAACAGAAAAATCAGGTGCTGGATTATCTCTATCGCGTCAGCCGCCAGTTGCACACCAGCGCGCCGCTGGAAACGCGGATGCAGCCGGTACTCAAAGAGCTGCAATCGCTGACGCCACTCAGTGGCGTACAGGTGCGGCAATACGAAAATAACGGCGCGGAAGTGTTTAACGAATTCAGCCAGGCCTCGCCGCGCCAGCCGGTCAGCCCGAAAGTGGGTGATCATGCGGGTGAAACCGGAGAATCCCTGAGCTGGAGCCTGCGCGATGAGCGCGAAAATTACGGCGTTTTGCTGGCGCAACTGCCGCCGGGGCAACATCTTAACGACGATCAGCAACAGCTGGTCAATACGCTGCTTGAGCAGCTCACCAGTACATTAATGCTGGCGCGACAGGCGGAAGATCAGCAGCAGCTGATGCTGATGGAAGAACGTTCGGCCATCGCCCGTGAACTTCACGATTCGCTGGCGCAGTCGCTGTCGTGCCTGAAAATTCAGGTGGCCTGTTTGCAGATGCATCAGGAAAGATTGTGTGAGGAAGATGCGGCGCTGTTACAGCAAATGCGCGAGGAGCTGAGCACCGCGTACCGCCAGCTGCGCGAACTGCTGACCACGTTCCGCCTGACGATTAACACGCCTGGCCTGCGGGCGGCGCTGCAACATACGGTGGATGAATTCTCCCGCCGGATGGGTCTGACGATAGATTTTGATTATGAGATCCCGCCGCGTTCAGTTCCGGCGAATCAGGGCATACATTTGTTACATATCGCCCGCGAGGCGCTGAACAATGCGTATAAACACGCGAAAGCAACGGAAATTTCCCTGTCGCTGCACGCCAGTGAAGGTGAAGGTGAAATCACCATGAGTATCTGTGACAACGGCGAAGGTATTTCCCCTGACGCCGGGCGGCAAAATCATTACGGCCTGATCATCATGCAGGATCGCGCCAGTACATTACACGGCCAATGTCGGGTTGCCCGACGTCCGGACGGCGGCACAGAAGTCACTGTCCGTTTTCGTCCGGAAGCGTTACCCATCAATCCCCAGGAGCAAGTATGAACGACATCACCCCTTCCACCATTTTGCTGATCGACGATCATCCTATGCTGCGTAACGGCGTGAAACAGCTGATCGCCCTCGATGCCAGCCTGCAGGTGATTGGCGAAGCCAGCAACGGCGAACAGGGTGTCGAACTGGCCAAACAGCTCGACCCGGACCTGATTTTGCTGGATCTGAACATGCCCGGCATGAACGGGCTGGATACGCTGGATAAAATGCGTGAAACCTCGCTGTCAGGCCGCGTGGTGGTGTTCAGCGTGTCCAATCATGAAGATGACGTGGTGACAGCGTTAAAACGTGGCGCAGACGGTTATCTGCTCAAAGATATGGAACCGGAAGATTTGCTGACCGCCTTGCACAACGCAGCAGCGGGCAAAATGGTGCTGAGCGAAGCGCTGACGCCGGTGCTGGCGGCAAGTCTGCGTGAAAGCCGTCCAAGCGGCGATCGCGATATTCAGTCCCTGACGCCGCGCGAACGTGACATCATCAAGCTGATTGCCGAAGGGTTGCCGAACAAGATGATTGCCCGCCGCCTGAACATCACCGAAAGCACGGTGAAAGTTCACGTTAAGCATTTGCTGAAAAAGATGAAGCTGAAATCCCGCGTCGAAGCGGCGGTTTGGGTGTTGCAGAGTAACGTAATCTAAACGTTTAGAAATTGAGCCCGGTGTCATCGCCGTATTGCGGTTGCGCCGTCAGCGGTGGGGAAACGGTCAGCGTGATCCAGTTTGAAGTGACTTTCTGCGATTTGCTGTCTTCCACCGTCACGGATAAACGGTAGCTGTTGGTGGCACCCGGCGAACTGTCCCATTGCGGCACAATCACGCTCCAGCCTTCGGGGTTACGGTTATTGGCCGGTGGCGTCAGGCTCAGTGCCTGTGTATCGCCCTGCCAGCTCAGCGCGACCACAGAATTGAGCGCACGCAGTTGCAGTTTCAGCGGCACCGTTTCGCCCGGCTGTAATGACCACGGCGGCGTCGCCAGATACACCGACAGGGTTTTCCGCTGTTTAAACTCCATCACCGGCATGTTATTGCGGTCGACCATTTCAAACCGGCTGCCGCGCAGTGAACGCGCTGCGGCAACATTCTGCGGTGACAACTGCTGATCCAGCGGCACACCCAGACGGTAATTGAGCGTCAGTTTCACCACATCCTGATTATCGCCATCCTGCCCGGCCTGATGTTCTGCCATCACGGTCACCAGCGGTACCGGCGTGTAATTCACCCCGAACGAGACGGCGGAAGGGTTACTCTGGCGCGTACCGTTGCCGAATAAATCCACCTGATTACCGAAATATTGCTCATAACTGAGCGACGCCCCAATCTGGCGGTAAAACGGCAAATACCCTTTGGTGGTGATGTCGTAACCCCGCGCCTGACGCCGCAATTGTACCGATGAGCTGCTGTCTGCGCGGTAAGAGGTGAACGGATGATAGTAGTTAGTGGAAAACCGCAGGTAATCCGTCCAGGCTTCCGCCCCCAAACTTCCGCGCGTCAGCTGATGATCAAAGTCGTTATCGATAAACGCGTTGTAGCCGAGCATCCACGAACCGGTATTAAAACGCTGGCCCAGACCAAAGTTTCCCACGGTGGCGTCTGCGGCGCTTTGCAGGCCAATCTGGCTGTAGACCAGATTATTCTCCGAATTGTACAGCGGACTGAGAAGCTGGCCTGAACTGCCATCCAGATTATGGCCGGTGACATCCAGCGTCGTACTGACCGTACCCAGCGGCGAAAGCAAACTGCTGGTTTCCTTTTGCACCAGTTTGGCGGCCTGGCTGAGGGCGAGATTTTCCGCCTGCAAACGCAGCGGATCGTCGCTGTCCGACGTAGTGGTGCCGAGTTCTTTCAGCGTGGTGGCGAGCTGTTTCTCGGTCGCGCCCGGCGCATTGTCATTTTTAATGTACTGGCTGCCGAGGCTGGGTAAGACATTGGATTGCCGGATGTTTCCGGTATTGAACGCGGACTGTTCATCGCCTGCGGGCAGGAAACCGGAGAGATCGTAGGAAAGCCCCCGTGCGCCGGAAGCAACTTCAGAAGGGTCTGCCGTCAGTGCAGACGCACTTCCAGCATAGAAAGCCAATCCCCCTGCCACGAGCAGAGAGAAGCAGGTTGAGCCCGCATAACGCTTCAATAAATAAGAAAAAAAATCTGTGACCTTTGTCATGCCTTACACATTTTAAACGTAAGGTTTGATCTTACCTGACAGACGACATATTTCAACCGTCATGCCATGAATGGCTAAACAACCCGGGTCAGAAAGGAAATTGATGCCGACGAATTCCCTGCTTAACGTGCGGATAAAATGCACGCGCGTCACAAAAAACCGACTAAAATTACAACATTAAAACCACTTCACACACATTTCATAACATTTTTAACAAATTAACCATTTATCTTTACAGGCCATTTTCATTTATCCTTAGCAGGTTAACGATTATTCCGGTGCCACCCGACTGCTTATGCAGAGCGCGCCTGAATTCAGACCGGCGTTTTTACTGGCAGCCGTCAGGCCGTAAAAAACGCTATTGCACGCGTCCCTCTCCCCTTTTCTTCCGTCCGGAAGACGACGGGATGTGCGCCATTTATAGCGACAACTGGCTACAGAGAAAAACAGGGAACATCAATGAGCAAAAAAACACTGCCCGGCGTCACCCGCCGGCAAATTCTCTCATTCACGGCAGCCTCCGCAGTTTTAGGCGCGGCCAAAGCCGCTAACGCGGTGACGCTCAAAGGAACGCCCGTGTGGAGCCCCTTTGACGCCAGCCCGCCTCCGCAAATTGATATTGATGGCTGGGCGTTCTTTACCGACGCCGAAGCCGCCGCCATGGAAGCCATTGTTGACCGGCTGGTGCCCGCCGACAATCTGAGCGTCGGCGGTAAAGACGCCGGATGTGCGGTGTTTATCGACCGTCAGCTGGCCGGTTTCTACGGCACTTATGCCCGCCTTTACATGGAAGGCCCTTTTCAGGACGGCACGCCGGAACAGGGTGACCAGTCTCCTTTAGTTCCTCAGCAACGCTATCGTCTCGGCCTTGCCGCGCTGGATAAATACAGCCAGTCGCAGCATCAGAAACTGTTCAAAGATCTGCCCGGCGACCAGCAGGACTCAATCCTGTCCGGCCTCGAAAGCGGAAAAATTGCTCTGGATGGGATCGATTCCAAACTGTTCTTCGCCATTGCGCTTAAGAACACCCTGGAAGGTTTCTTCGCTGACCCGATTTATGGCGGAAACCGCAACATGGTGTCGTGGAAAATGCTGGGCTTCCCCGGCGCACGCTACGACTACCGGGAATATGTCGGCAAACATAACCAGAAACTCGATCTGGAACCGCTGAGCATTTCAGGCGGCGACGCGTGGAAAATGAAGAGCTAAGGGCAGAAAACGATTATGGCAAAGAAATTACCCAAAACCGACGTGGTGGTGATCGGGCTCGGCTGGGCCGGCTCGATCATCGCCAATGAACTGTGCGACGAAGGCCTGAACGTGGTGGCTATAGAACGCGGCCCGTGGCGTGATACCGCGCGCGATTTCAACGTGGCCACCGCTGCCGACGAACTGCGTTACAACTCCCGTCAGGAACTGATGTTACGCACGCGTCAGAACACCATTACCATCCGTAATAACCTGGCGCAAACCGCATTACCGATGCGCGAATGGGGCTCGTTCCATCCGGGCAACGGCACCGGCGGCGCGGGCAACCACTGGGCGGGGATTACCTTCCGCTTCCAGCCGGACGAGTTCCGCCTGAAAAGCCATCTGACCGAACGTTACGGCGCGAAAGCCATTCCTGAAGAACTGGTTCTGCAAGACTGGGGAACCGACTGGGAAGAGATGGAACCGCATTACGCCTCATTTGAACGCATCGCCGGGGTTTCCGGCAAGGCCAGCAACGTGAACGGCGAGCACCGTGACGGCGGCAACCCGTATGAAGGTATGCGCTCGATTGAATATCCGACCCGCCCGATGGATCAGCCATACGGCCCGACGCTGTTTGCTGAAGCGGCGCGCAACATGGGATACAAAGCGTTCCCGGTGCCCTCTTCGCTGATTTCCGAGCCTTATACCAATCCGCTCGGCGTCAAAATGGGGCCGTGTACGTTCTGCGGTTTCTGCACCAACTACGGCTGCGCCAACTACTCCAAAGCCAGCGCCATTACCACCGTGTTACCGGCGCTGATCCGCAAAGAGAATTTCGAAGCCCGCACCAACTGTGAAGTGATGCAGGTGCTGAAAGATTCCACCGGCAAACGCGCGACCGGCGTGGTGTACATCGATTCTTCCGGCGACGAATGGGAACAGCCCGCCGATCTGGTGATCGTCAGCGCCTTTACCTTCGAAAACGTCCGTCTGATGCTGCTTTCCGGCATCGGTAAGCCTTACGATCCGGTCACGTTAGAAGGTACCACCGGCCGAAATTATGCCTATCAGACGGCCAACGGTGTCCAGTTGTTCTTCGATGATAAGAACTTCAACCCGTTCATCGGCGCAGGCGCGGTCGGAATGGGTATCGATGATTTTAATAACGACAACTTTGACCACAGCGGCCTCGGATTCTTTGGCGGCGGCAGCATCCGCGTAACGCCGATTGGTGGCGCACCGATCGGCTACCGCCCTGTTCCGCCGGGCACGCCGAAATGGGGCTCTGAGTGGAAAAAAGCCACCGTCGCCAACTACCTGAGTTCGATGTCCATCGGCTGTGAGGCTAGCAGTTACACCACCAAAACCAACTATCTGTCGCTCGATCCGAACTACAAAGACCGCCTCGGTCGGCCGCTGCTGCGCGTTACGTTCGACTTCCCGGAAAACGACCTGAAAATGGCGGCGTATTGCACCGGTAAAGTGGCCGATATCGCCAGAGCCATGAACCCCCGTCAGCTGGTTGCCAACCCGATGAAAGGCCACTGGAACGGCACGCCGTATCAGTCTTCCCACGTCGTCGGCGGATTTGTGATGGGTGCCGATCCGTCTAACAGTTCCGTAAACAAACACCTGCAAGTCTGGGACGTGCCGAACCTGTTTGTAGTCGGCGCGTCTGCCTTCCCGCAAAACCCCGGTTACAACCCGACCGGCACCGTCGGCGCACTGGCGTTCAAGGCCGCCCATGCGATCCGTAATTATTACCTGAAAAAACCGGGAGAGATGATCGCATGAAAAAGTTAACGTCATTCTCACTCGGCTTGCTGGCACTGAGCATGTCCGGCCTGGTTCACGCCGCCGGTGACGGCTCTTTCGAGCAGGTTGAACGCGGCCGCTATCTGGCCACCGTCGGCGACTGCGCCGCCTGTCATACCGCTTCCACGCCGGATGCCAAACCCTTCGCCGGGGGCGTGCCGATTGAAACACCGTTTGGCCGTTTAGTCGGCGCCAACATTACGCCGGATGCTGAAACGGGTATCGGCAAATGGTCATTTGACGACTTCCAGCGCGCGATGTCCGAAGGCGTGGGCCACGGCGGCAAACGTCTGTACGGCGCGATGCCGTTCACGGCGTACACCAAAGTGACCCGCGAAGATAACGCCGCCATCTGGGCGTATCTGCAAACGCTGCAACCGGTACATCACGAAGTGGAAACCAACCAGCTTCCGTTCCCGTTCAACGTCCGCGCCAGCCTGATGGGGTGGAACTGGCTGAACTTCAAAAAAGGCGAATTTAAACCGCAGATGGATAAATCCGCAGAATGGAATCGCGGGGCATACATTGTGGAAGGTCTGGGGCACTGCGGCACCTGCCATACGCCAAAAAATATGATTGGCGGCGACAAAGACAGTGAGTTCCTGCAAGGCGCGGTGGTGGAAAACTGGGTCGCGCCGGACATCACCCGCAACAAACACACCGGTATCGGCAACTGGACACAGGAAGATCTGATGCAATATCTGAAAACCGGTTCTAACCGGTTCGATATTGCCTCCGGCCCGATGGCGGAAGAAGTGACGAATTCGTCGCAGCACTGGACGGATGCGGATCTCAACGCCGTGGCGGTTTACCTGAAAGACAGCGGACATGACAGCGGCAACACCGCGCCTGCCCCGGTGAAAGCCGAAGACAGCGCGATGGTGGCCGGTAAACATCTCTACGCCGACCGCTGTTCTGCCTGCCACACGCCATCCGGCATGGGCCAGGAAGGGTTGTTCCCGCGTCTCGCCGATTCCGCGCTGATCAACCAGCCCAATGCGACATCCCTGATCCGCGTTGTGCTGGCGGGCAGCCGGCCGGTCGCCACCGACAGCAAACCGACCGCGCCGTCAATGCCGTCATTTGATGCCAACATGAGTGACGCGGACGTGGCGAACGTGCTGACCTACATCCGTAACAGCTGGGGAAATGCCGCCGCACCTGTGTCGGCAAGCGATGTGAAAGATTTACGCGCAGAGCTGAAGAAATAACCGGACGCCAGATGTGACAAAGGCCGCGAAAGCGGCCTTTTTTCTTACAGACGATCAAAACACAGAGGACGATCAGTGCTGAGAAGGCATCTGCATAATCTGCACGAGCAAATGATCGTTATTCTGGCTCAACTGCACCAGGTGTTTGCATTCCACTTTGATGGCGGTGAGCTGGTCGTCAGTCAGCGAGTACGGCAGATTGATATCCATGCTGTACATGCCTTGCTGCTCCGCCAGTTCAATCAGCCGGACGATATTCGTTTCGTCGCTGACCTGCGTGGACACCACCTGCAAAGCCAGCGCGCGCAAGGCTTCCTGCTTCGATTTATCTTTTTTCGAACGGGATTTCAGAACCATGCCGAAAAACGGCATCACGCCATAAATAGCGTCGACAAAACTCCATTTCTTTTTGCAGGATGCGGACAAATATTCCATGTAGTCAAAGGACGCTTTTTGACTGCGCGCATCGGGTACCAGGCGATTTTCATTCATCCCCGTTTCCTCTTCCTGGTCAGGGCCTGTTCATTTGAACGTCTGTACAGAACGTGCGAAGGTGTGCTCAGTGCTCTACCTGCTAACAGAGAATCTGCCGACAGATAGATAATGCAGATCAATTTATGAAGCTAAAGTTATTCACCTGTATAATGGCATAATTCAACAACACTTTGCCAGTCGGTTCAGGCGCTTTCCATCACTGAAACGCACTTTGCTGGCATTTCAGAATTTAGCCAAAGTATTTAGCGGATAGGAAATTTATGCCGCAAAACTGTCACGTTCTATTTCTATTACGCTACCGCGATGGCGTCAGAAGACGGGTCACGCTATGCTACTCACCGGATTTCTTATAACAGCAAGCCAATGAATAGAATCGTTTTTGTAGAAGATGATGCAGAAGTCGGCAACCTGATCGCCGCCTATCTGGGTAAACATGATATCGAAGTGCTGGTCGAGCCCCGTGGTGATACAGCGCAAGCGCGTATTGAGAAAGAAAAACCCGATCTTATCCTGCTGGACATCATGTTGCCGGGTAAAGATGGCATGACGCTGTGCCGCGATTTGCGCCCTATTTTCCCCGGCCCGATCGTGCTGCTCACCTCGCTCGACAGCGACATGAACCACATTTTGTCGCTCGAAATGGGCGCCAGCGATTACATCCTGAAAACCACGCCGCCGGCCGTTTTACTGGCACGTTTACGTCTGCATCTGCGCCAGAGCCCGGTGCAATCCGCGCAAAGCGAACAACCGGTTCAGACGCTGAAAAGCGGTAATGCCCTGCACTTCGGCCAGCTGTGCATTGACCCGGTGAACCGCGAAGTCACGCTGGTGGATGAAACCATTGTGCTCTCCACGTCCGACTTTGATTTGCTGTGGGAACTGGCGACACACGCGGGCCGCATTATGGATCGCGAAGCATTGCTGAAAAACCTGCGTGGCGTGAGCTACGACGGGCTGGACCGCAGCATTGATGTGGCGATTTCACGCCTGCGCAAGAAACTCTACGACAACACTCTCGAACCTTTCCGCATCAAAACCGTGCGCAATAAAGGTTATTTGTTTGCCCCGAACGCCTGGGAGTCTCTACAGGAATGAGAAAGCTTTTCGTCCAGTTCTTTCTGTTACTGCTGGTCTGTTTCCTGGTGATGGCGATGCTGGTCGGCCTGGTGTACAAAGTCACCGCCGAGCGCACGGGCCGTCAGTCTATGAATGACCTGATGAAAAGCTCGCTTTACCTGATGCGCAGTGAGCTCAGGGAAATTCCGATTAAAGACTGGAACAAAACCATCAATACGCTGGATCTGAACCTGTCTTTCAAACTTCACATCGAACCGCTCGGCAAGCGCAAACTCAGCCCGGCGCTGGATCAACGCCTGAAAGACGGCGAAATCATCGCCCTCGACGACGAATACACCTTTATCCAGCGTGTTCCGCGCAGCCATTACGTGCTGGTTGTCGGCCCGATCCCGTATCTGTTTTACATGCACGAAATGCGGCTGCTCGATTTGGGATTACTGATTTTTATCGGCCTGTCTCTCGCGCTGCCGGTTTTCCTGTGGATGCGTCCGCACTGGCAGGATTTGCTGCGGCTGGAAAACTCCGCGCTGCGCCTGGGTAACGGCCATCTCGACGAACGCATCGATTTTGATTCGACCTCCAGCCTCAACCGGCTGGGCGTGGCGTTTAACCAGATGGCGGACAACATCAGCACGCTGGTCGCCAGCAAAAAACAGCTGATCGACGGCATCGCCCACGAACTGCGCACGCCGCTGGTGCGCCTGCGGTACCGGCTGGCCATCAGCGAGAACCTGCCGGAATCCGAGCAAAATGCCATTAACCGCGATATCGGGCAGCTCGAAGCATTGATTGACGAACTGCTCACCTATGCGCGGCTGGATCGTCCGCAGGTGGCGTTGCATCTGGAAAAAGTGAATCTGGCGCGCTGGCTCGAAGACAAGGTGGATGATTTCCGCCTGATCAATGCGGAGCGCGCTATCCTTTATCAGGCACCGGAAAACCTCGATTTCGGCGGCGTCGATTTGCGGCTGATGGAGCGTGTGCTCGACAATCTGGTCAACAACGGCCTGCGTTATTCTCAGGAAATGCTGCGCATCAGCCTGTGGCTTGACGGCGAAATGGCTCACCTGCAAGTCGAAGACGACGGCCCCGGCATTCCTGAAGAAGAACGTGCGCGAATATTCGAACCCTTTGTCCGCCTCGACCCGAGTCGCGACCGCGCAACCGGTGGCTGCGGGCTCGGGCTGGCTATCGTCCATTCCATTGCCGTGGCGTATCAGGGGCGGATTGCGGTTGAAAGCAGTTCACTCGGCGGAGCCAGTATGCGTTTCAGCTGGCCGGTAAAACCCCTATTCAATCTGGCTGTTGAACAGCCTGACCAAAACCAGGAAGGGAGCTAATAATGACCATCGCATATAAAAAATTACATGACACCTTCGCCCGTTTATCCCGTTTCGGCCATTTATCGGCGATTGCAGGTTGGGATGCAGCGGCCATGATGCCTCCGCAAGGTGGCCAGGCGCGCTCCGAAGCGCTGGCCGAACTGAACGTGCTGACCCATCAGATCCTCACCGCGAAACAGGTCGGTGAATGGCTGGAACAGGCCGGCGGCGAGCAGCTTAATGATGTGGAACAGGCGAACCTGCGTGAAATGCGTCGTCATTATCAGCAGGCCGCGCTGCTGCCGGAAAGCCTGGTGCAGGCAAAATCACTGGCCGGTGCGCGATGCGAACAGGCATGGCGTATTCAGCGTAAATCCAACGACTGGGAAGGTTTCTCCGATAACCTGAAAGAAGTGGTGAAACTCAGCCGTGAAGAAGCCAAACTGCGCGCCGAAGCCGCCGGTATCAGCCGTTACGACGCCCTCCTCGATTTGTACGAACCGGGTATGACATCGCAGAAACTCGACGTTCTGTTCGGCGATCTGAAAACCTGGCTGCCAGATCTCCTGCAAACCGTGGTGGAAAAGCAAAAATCTGAATCACGCATTGCGCCGCAAGGCCCGTTCGACATTGAAAAACAGCGCCAGCTCGGCCTGAAAGTGATGGATCGCCTGGGCTTTAATTTCGATGCCGGTCGTCTGGATGTCAGTGCGCACCCGTTCTGCGGCGGTGTTCCGCAAGACGTGCGTATCACCACGCGTTACAACGAAGATGAATTCCTCAGCGCCATGATGGGCGTTATCCACGAAACGGGTCATGCGCGGTATGAGCAAAACCTGCCCAAAGAGTGGCTGGGTCAGCCGGTTTCCAACGCACGTTCCATGGGCGTTCACGAATCGCAAAGCCTGTTGTTTGAAATGCAACTGGGTTGCAGCGAACCGTTCCTGAAATCGGTGTATCCGCTGGTTATCGGGCAGTTCGGTCAGCGTCCGGGCTTAGATGAAAGCAATTTCATCAAGCTGAACCAGCGCGTCCAGCCGGGCTTTATCCGCGTTGACGCCGATGAACTCAGCTATCCTGCGCACGTCATCCTGCGTTATGAAATCGAAAAAGCGCTGATGGAAGGCGAAATTGAAGTCGATGACATTCCGGCCTTGTGGAACAGCAAGATGAAGGAATATCTGGGTATCGATACCGTGGGGAATTACCGCGACGGTTGTATGCAGGATATCCACTGGACAGACGGCGGTTTCGGTTACTTCCCGACGTACACGCTGGGCGCGATGTACGCCGCGCAGCTGTTCCAGTTCGCCAACAAAGCGATCCCGACCTTGCAGGAAGATATCGCCCGAGGCGACCTGACGGCGTTGTTCCAGTGGTTGCAGCAGAATATCTGGCAGCACGGGAGCCGTTTTACCACTGACCAGTTGATGGCGAATGCAACCGGGGAGACATTGAACCCGGGGTTCTTCAGGGCACACCTGGAGGGGAGATACCTGTAAGGTGACAGCCTGGCATTGAATTCAAATTCAAGACCTTGGGTTGCCACCCAAACTGGCCTTAAGAGGCGCCTGTCGCCGCGCCTCTTAAGAATCTCCGGCTCTTTCACTGCGCGCTGCCGCTCGCTGGCTACGTTTCAGGTACCACAGCTATTGCCGCAAACTCCGCCGCTGCGCGGTACTTTCGCTTCGGATTCGAACCTGCTCGAAAAAAGACTCTCACCGTTTCTCACTCCTCACTCAACGTCGTTTTGAAAGCG
This sequence comes from Rahnella sp. PCH160, assembly GCF_047784855.1. Lineage (NCBI taxonomy): Bacteria > Pseudomonadati > Pseudomonadota > Gammaproteobacteria > Enterobacterales > Yersiniaceae > Rahnella > Rahnella sp. PCH160. Next base: position 3,302,465 of record NZ_JBLOGT010000001.1, on the reverse strand, counting down.
GCCAATGACTATGTAATTCGGAAGATACATGCTGGCTGGATTTTGAATTTAAAAATCCTCCAGCCGCTTTCAGAAAGCTTGCCGTGCGAAGTGTTTCGAGACCCAAGGCTCGAAACCGAGAAAGGGAACCGCGCAGCGGTAAGTTTTCGCGGCAATAGCTGTGGTACCTGAAACGTAGCCAGCGAGCGGTAGCGCGTGTTGAAAAAGCGTGGGGAAATCCAAAAGGGGAAACGCTTTTCCCCTTTTGGTCGGTTTCGGCGCGAGCCGCTGAGTGATAACTGTTATTGAAAAACCGAAACTTTCTCGATCCAAAAAATGTTAAGCCGCCAGTGCTGCGGAACCAGCGCATAACTCACTGATTTCCCAGAAATCCCCCCTTTGTACATTCCGTTACACGCCGAAACCAATCACTCACGGACTTTGTGATTGAACCCGCCTAGTATTCTTCATACCGGCCCCGCAGTGGGGTGGACACTTAAACGAAATTCTGAGGAATTAAAGATGAAAAAAGTATTAGCTCTGGTTGTTGCCGCTGCAATGGGTCTGTCTTCTGTCGCTTTCGCTGCTGAAACGACTGCAACTCCAGCACCAGCTGCTGCTGCAACGACTACTGCTGCTCCAGCGCCTGCTGCCAAGCACGTTGCTAAGCACAAGACTCATAAGAAAGTAGCTCAGAAAGCTCAGGCTGCTAAAAAACACGTGAAACACGCTAAAAAAGCTGCTCCGGTAGCTCAGAAAGCGCAGGCTGCTAAAAAACACGTAAAACACGCTAAGAAAGCTGCTCCGGTAGCTCAGAAAGCGCAGGCTGCTAAAAAACACGTGAAACATGCTAAGAAAGCGGCTCCGGTAGCTCAGAAAGCTCAGGCTGCTAAAAAACACGTGAAACATGCTAAGAAAGCTGCTCCAGCTGCAAAAGCAACACCAGCAGCATAAGTCGTAAAGAAGTCTCTGTGAGCGTATCTACTCACCATTATCAAGACTGATGATTCAACACCCGGTTCGCCGGGTGTTTTTTTCTCCAGTTCTCTATCTTGAGGTACTGATGGAAGATGCTGCGCCGCTACCTGTTCGAAATCACCCTGTGCTCTCTGATCCTCTGCGGTCTGATCACCCTGTTCTTCTACTTCTGATGTTGTCATGAAGTACCCTGAGATAGCGCCCGCTATCTGCTCAAAAGATTGAGTTATCAGACAAATATATTCACCACGAAAGATAACCGTCTATAATCGTTCCATAATAACTGGTTCACGGGTTCTCCCTGTTTTCAAGGTCAGAATGTTATGCGCATCGCATTACCGCTGTTTTTGTGCTTTTTCTGTTTTACCGCCAGCCCTCTCGTGCATGCAGATTCTCCGGATGATGCAGATAGCGACGCCCCTGCTATCAGCCTTAAAGAAAAAACTGCCCTGTTCTTCGGACACGATCAGCGCACTCCCGTTGCCGCCGCCGCACACTGGCCATGGCAGGCGATTGGACAGATAGAAACGGAAAGTGGCAATCTCTGTACCGCAACGTTGATTTCTAAACATCTGGTTCTCACCGCAGGCCACTGTGTTCTGGCACCGCCGGGGAAAATTGACAAAGTGATCGCCCTGCGCTTCATTTCTCATAATCAGAAATGGCGTTACCAGATCACCGCTTTACAAACATTGGTTGACCCGAAACTGGGCAAGAAACTGAAAGCCGACGGCGAGGGCTGGATTGTGCCGCCGAAAGCCGCACCGTTTGATTTCGCGCTGATCCGTCTGACAGACGAAAATATCGCTTTGCCCATCAAGCCGTTGCCATTGTGGGAGGGTTCGCGTGATGACCTGACCGCCGTGCTGAAACAGGAAGGCAGAAAAGTCACTCAGGCCGGATACCCTGAAGATCATCTGGATGATTTGTATGTTCATCAGGATTGTCAGATTACCGGCTGGGCACAGCCTGGCGTACTTTCTCACCGTTGCGATACGCTGCCGGGCGACAGCGGTTCTCCGTTGCTAATTAAAAATGCACAAGGCTGGTCGTTAATTGCGATTCAAAGTTCGGCCCCGGCCGCGCAGGATCGCTATCTGGCTGACAACCGCGCGCTGGCCGTTCCGGCAATTCGTGACGCTCTGAGCACATTGTCTTCCGGTGTGATCAGCGCAAGTTCTCCGGCAACCCCTGCCGCGCAATAATCTCCTGCCCCTGAAAACGAAAAAGGTCGCTGAAAAGCGACCTTTTTGACTATCTGACTGGTCTAATCACTTAAATACCGTGCTATTTATGCAGCTAACTGGCGAATCAGATTTTTACCCAGACGCTATGATGTTTCTGTTCTGCCCTAACAAGGTTTTCGAATACTGATGTCGTCTTGCCCGCACTGGTTGCGGGCTTTTTTTTCGCCTGTTAATTACTGACCAGTTGTTCCATGGTTTGCAAAATTCGTTTATCCGAAATCGGGTAAGGCGTGCCGAGTTGCTGGGCGAAATAGCTGACACGCAGCTCCTCAATCATCCAGCGAACTTCTTTCACTTCCTCACTTTGCTGGCGAACCGGCGGCAGCTTATTCAGCCATTGTTGCCACTGCTGCTGGATGTTTTCCACTTTTAGCATCTGTGCGCGGTCGCGGTGAGCATCCATCGCCAGTTTGTCCATCCGCCGTTCGATGGCCTGCAAATAACGCAACGTATCCGGCAGACGTTTCCAGCCGTTTTGCGTCACAAATCCGCGATAAATCAGGCCAGACATCTGCGATTTAATATCAGAAAGCGCCAGTGCCATCGAGATATCAATGCGCCCTTTCAGCCGTTTATTGATGTTAAAGACCGTCGTCAGGATCTGCTCCACCTGAATGGCGATTTGCACCACGGTATCATTCAGATTGGCGCGCACATGCTCATGGAGTTTCGCGAAATCCTCTTCACGCCACACCAGCCCGCCGGATTCCGCGATCAGCTTATCGATACCGCAGGAAATACAGTCGTCGATCAGATCCAGCACTTTGCCGTAAGGGTTGAAATACAGCCCCAGTTTGGCTTTGTTCGGCAGCTTTTCATGCAGGTATTTCACCGGCGAAGGAATGTTCAGCAGCAGTAAACGACGCATCCCGCTCAGCATCGCCTGTTGCTGTTCCAGTTCGCTGTCAAACAGGCGGATGGCCACGCTGTCTTTTTCATCGACAATCGCCGGATACGCTTTCACTTCATAACCGCCGCGCTTTTGCTCGTAGCGTTCCGGCAGTGTGCCGAAACTCCAGACATGCAAATCGCGCTGTTCGATACCGTCATCGGCAACCGCAGAAAGCGTCTGCTGAACCTGCTCTTTCAGGCCGGTTTTCAGCGCTGTCAGATCCTTGCTTTCGCGCAGTGTTTTGTTTTTCTCATCAACAATGCGGAACGTCATTTTGAGATGATCGGGCACCTGATCAAGATGCCAGTCTTCACGGTCAATGGTCACGCCGCTCATCTTGCGCAGCTCTTTTTCCATCGCATCAAGCAGCGGCATTTCGAACGGTTTAAGGCGTCCGAGCAGTGCGTCCGCATAGTTTGGCGCAGGCACAAAGTTACGGCGAACCGGTTTTGGCAATGACTTGATCAGCGCCATAATCAGCTCGCGACGAATGCCGGGGATCTGCCAGTCAAAGCCTTCCTCGCTCACCTGATTGAGCAGCGGCAGCGGAATATGCACCGTCACGCCATCGGCGTCAGTGCCCGGCTCAAACTGATAGGTCACGCGCAGTTTGAGATTGCCCTGATGCCAGAAATTCGGGTAATCGTGGGCGCTGATGTTGCCCGCGCCCTCTTTGATCAGCATACTTTTTTCGAAATTCAGGCTGTCCTGCGGCTGTTTTTTCCACCATGTATCAAAGTGCTTCGCCGACACCACTTCCTGCCCGATGCGCTGTTCGTAGAACAGGAACAGCGTCTCGTCATCGACCAGAATATCGCGACGACGTGATTTGTGCTCCAGCTCCTCAACTTCGGTGCGCAGGCGCAAATTGGCGAGGAAAAACGCATGGCGCGTCTGCCAGTCGCCTTCCACCAGCGCGTGGCGGATAAACAGTTCTCGTGACACCACCGGATCGATCGTGCCGTAATTTACACGACGCGCGGCCACAATCGGCAGGCCGTACAGCGTGACTTTTTCCGTCGCCATCACCGCGCCCTGTGCTTTTTCCCAGTGCGGCTCGCTGTAACTGCTTTTCGCCAGATGTTGCGCCAGCGGCTCAATCCATTCCGGCTCGATGCGGGCGGCAATGCGCCCCCACAGGCGGCTGGTTTCAACCAGCTCCGCGACCATCACCCATTTTGGCGGCTTTTTGAATAAACCGGAGCCGGGGAACACCGCGAAACGGGCGTTACGCGCGCCGGTATACTCCTGTTTGTCCGCATCTTTCTGCCCGATATGCGACAGCAAACCGGTCAGCAACGCGCAATGCACTTCGCGGTATTCCGCCGGTTCGCTGTTGACCGGCAGCCCGAGCTCTTTTACCACCTGACGCAGCTGAGTGTAGATATCCTGCCACTCACGCACGCGCAGATAATTGAGGAAATCACTGCGGCAGAGTTTGCGGAACTGCGCCGAAGACAGCTCTTTTTGCTGCACCTTCAGGTAATCCCATAAATTCACGAACGCCAGGAAATCAGAATCTTTATCCGCAAAACGACGGTGTTTTTCGTCAGACGCCTGCTGTTTGTCCACAGGACGCTCACGCGGATCCTGAATCGACAGCGCGGCGGTGATGATCATCGCTTCGCGCACACAGCCATTTTTCTGCGCTTCCAGCACCATACGTGCCAGACGTGGATCGACCGGCAACTGCGCCAGCTGGCGGCCCAGCGGCGTCAGCGAGTAACGGCCATCGACCGCATTATTGATGGCGTTCAGCTCTTCGAGCAGACGCACGCCGTCCTGAATATTGCGATTATCGGGCGCTTCCACAAACGGGAATGCCGCGATATCGCCCAGCCCCAGCGACGTCATTTGCAAAATAACGGAAGCCAGGTTGGTACGCAGAATTTCAGGGTCGGTAAATTCAGGGCGCGACAGGAAATCCTGCTCCGAATACAGACGGATACAGATACCTTCGGAAACGCGTCCGCAACGGCCTTTTCGCTGGTTGGCAGACGCCTGCGAAACCGGCTCGATCGGCAGACGCTGCACTTTGGTGCGGAAACTGTAACGGCTGATACGCGCGGTGCCGGGGTCAATGACATATTTGATACCCGGCACGGTCAGCGAGGTTTCTGCCACGTTGGTCGCCAGCACGATACGGCGACCGGCGTGCGACTGGAACACCCGATTTTGTTCGCTGTTCGACAACCGCGCGTACAACGGCAGGATCTCGGTATGCGGCAAATCCAGACGGTGCAGCGCATCGGCGGTATCGCGGATCTCACGCTCACCGCTCATGAAGATCAGGATGTCGCCCATGCTTTCGCGACCCAGTTCATCTACGGCGTCGAAAATTGCCTGCAACTGGTCGCGGTCAACGTCGTCCGCCTCATCCACAATCGGGCGATAACGCACGTCAACCGGATACGTGCGGCCGGAAACTTCAATGATCGGTGCATTATTAAAGTGACGGGAGAACCGCTGCGGATCGATGGTCGCGGATGTAATAATGACTTTCAGATCCGGGCGTTTCGGCAGCAACTGGCGCAGATAACCGAGAATAAAGTCGATGTTCAGACTGCGTTCGTGGGCTTCATCGATGATCAGCGTGTCGTACTGCATCAGCATGCGATCCTGCTGGATCTCTGCCAGCAGGATACCGTCGGTCATCAGCTTGACCAGCGTGTTATCGCTGACCTGATCGTTAAAGCGGACTTTATAGCCGACGGTATTGCCGAGCGTGGTGTCCAGCTCATCGGCAATACGGTTGGCGACAGTACGTGCCGCAAGACGTCGTGGCTGTGTATGGCCGATCACCCCTTTAATGCCGCGCCCCAGTTCCATGCAGATTTTCGGGATCTGCGTGGTTTTACCGGAACCGGTCTCACCGGCGACAATCACCACCTGGTGGTCGCGGATAGCCTTAAAGATGTCATCTTTTTTCTGGCTGACCGGCAGATTTTCCGGATAGCTGATTTTTGGCCGTGACGCTTCACGGGCGGTGACTTTCTTCAGGCTTTCGGTGATGGCGTTCTGAAACTCAGCCGTTAAAGCTTCAACGGCCTGAGGGTTAGTGTTCTGATCAAAAGTCTTTTTGGCACCCTGCAAACGACGTTGCAGGCGTTGCCGGTCACGTAGCATCAGCCCGTCTAACTGCGCTGATAATGCCGCGAGCGGTGATTTCACGTTCGATATTCCTTGTTGCAAGTCAGCGGACTGAATGAGCAAAGCATCCGTCATCTGAATGAGAAATGATTTGAGGCGGGTTCATACGAGCCTGTTTGCCAATATGTTAACACAAGCGATTGAGGATGAAGAAAGTTCGACGTTTTTAGCCTTTCGTGTCTTGTTCAAAAATACTGAACGGAGGTCTCGAAATATTGCGCTATCACTGAATAAGCTTTGTGAATAAAGTAAGTTCCATTCCGGGGATGTTCTGGTTATAAAACCTGCTCCCCTATGTTCACACAGTTAAGGAACTCATTAATGAGCAAAGTACTCGTTCTGAAATCAAGCATTCTGGCTAACTTCTCTCAGTCTAACCAACTGGCCGATTACCTGGTTGCACAGTATCAGGCCGCCAACAGCGGTTCTGACGTAACTGTCCGTGATCTGGCTGCTGACCCAATTCCTGTCCTGGATGGCGAACTGGTTGGCGCGCTGCGTCCATCAGATGCTCCGCTGTCTCCACGTCAGGAAGAAGCACTGGCGCTGTCCAACACTCTGATTGAAGAACTGCAGGCGCATGACGTGATCGTTATCGCGGCCCCGATGTACAACTTCAACATCCCGACTCAGCTGAAAAACTATTTTGACCTGGTTGCTCGTGCTGGCGTGACCTTCAAATACACCGAGAAAGGCCCTGAAGGTCTGGTGAAAGGCAAACGTGTTATCGTTCTGACCAGCCGTGGTGGCATCCATAAAGACACCCCAACCGATCTGGTTGCGCCATACCTGTCTCTGTTCCTGGGCTTCCTGGGCATGAGCGACGTAGAATTCGTTTACGCGGAAGGGATTGCTTACGGCCCGGAAGTGGCGACCAAAGCACAAATCGACGCGAAAGCCGCCATCGATGCAGCAATTAAAGAACTGGCTGCTGCATAACATCTGTTATCACAATCTGAGCCCTCATTCACTTTAGAATCTTCAGACCCGCTCAGATGATGTTGTGATAAAGCTCTTGCGCGCTGAAAAGCGCGCTTTTTTTTATTAATTAACATAAGAAACATTCTTTTTTTTATCACTCCCTTCCCAAACAACAAATGATGTGGAGTAATAGTTCGGATTGTAATCACTTCTGCCATTACCAGTATCCGGCGTAAAAGAAAGCGTAATATTGTAAGCTTTTCCACTTTCAAATTTATACTCAAACGTAGGAATACAGGTGTCTTTTTTCACAGTAAGATACTCACGTTCATATTTGAAAATTTTTGTGAAACCCGGTGACTCCCCTCTTATTTCGAACATTACCCCTTTTAGCTTTTGAATTTCAGTTCTCCCAGGCGTCATCAGGCAGAGTGAACCGCCAACGAAAGCAGCTTCCGCATCTGATGGTGGTGTTATTCTGTCGCCCAAATGACAACCAGCAAGTGAGGTGGTCATGATTAAAAACAATATATTCCTTTGCATTATCGTTCCACTCAGTAATTTGGGAAGTCGGTTAAAATTAATTTATAAAAAGATGATACATTTTCATTAATGTCACCATTATAATATAAATCCTGATGACCTCCCCATTCAGCCTCACCGTAATTTAAAAGATAAAAGTAATCAGCGATCAGAGCAGCTTGTTGCTCCATCGAGTATTCACTGAGTCTGATCTTACCTTTGAAGTCATAATGATAATTGGCAGCCCAACTCATGCTCCCTCTGAGTTTAACCCATACTCCGTTTTGATATTGCCATACGTGGGTCATTTCATGTATGAACAGATGTTTTTTAGCAGGTACCTCTACAGAAAAATCATCACAATAGAGCGGCCCCCTGAAATAAAGCTCTCCATTGGGAGTCATTGCAGTATATTTATCCTGAGCCCCAAAAGGTAAATAACTGTCGTAGTGAATCCAGACCTTTGAGTAATTTATGTAGTTCCCAAAAATTGGGCGGGCTAATGCTACCTCTCCGATAGTCAGTCTTCTTAGCTGCCCTTCAGTCCTAAGGTGAGAAATTGTATTAATTTCCTTCCCTGCCATATTCGATCTCCCTATTTTGTAAACTCGCTTAGATCGTATCACTCCATATACTATAACCGGATGTACCGGCCGTATGGTGCTTCCAGGTTATTGTTTCATAGACAACTGAAATCATTTCTTCAGGCTCTTTGTTAGGGTTATCTAAAATATGAGGGGCTCTGATACTGTGGCGCTCAATAGTTGCGTTTCTGACTTCTACCGAAAAATGCTTCTCCTGCGCCCCGGCAGATGAGGTTCTGTAAAAATCAAAAAACAGATCCATTTTTTCGTTGTTAGAAATGGCCATTCCTATCAGAGGCGTTGATTTATCAATTAACTTAATAAAACTGACAGGCCGATGTTTGACATTCATATTCCTGACAATTTCGTGGTCAAAATGAATTACAAATATTTCGTCACGATGGCCATTCTGAAATTTATTGCCTATCGAATCATAGGTTGAACAACCAGAGGATATTAATCCTTGTTTATGACCTGTCATTTTAACATAAATTGCGTTTGCCATTTTAAACACCCTGCCATGAGAATAGGAAACATATATTTATTCGAGGACAACAATAATAATCATTCATCAAATGAATAACTTATAAAATCTCTTCTGTTTTTATATCAAGAAATTACTTATCAGGGAAATTTAAAAATCTATAAATAAAGTTTACGGCCGGAAATTTTTCTCTCCGGCCGTAAACTGAATACGCTTATTATTTCCGGCTTACTTCTGCAACCACTTCCCGTTTATGCCGCGCACGAACTCGCCTGTTGCGGCTCTGGCGACCAGCTTCTGTCCGGCAAGTCTGGCGACATCGGCGGTGCTGACGTTATTATCCTGCGCCACCTGCTGGTATTGCTGTTTACGTGCGTCGTTGATTTTTGCCGCCAGCGCGACGCTTTCTGCATCCTGCTTCACGGGTGCCAGATAACCGGAAAGCGTTTCGCCCACGCGCCCCTGTTGTTTGGCTTCATTGAGCGTTAACGCAAAAGCCTGGCTGCAAAACAGCAATCCGCTGGCCAGAATCATCAGGCTGAACCTTTTACACAAAACTCCGGACATACGGGCTCCTAGAACAAATTGCTTTGATTTTTCAGCAGGTTCTCGACATCCTTGTCAACTTTGATATGAATTTCATGCTCGATTTTCACGTTCATGTTTATCGTGATGGGCTCTTTCGGTGCCGCCAGCTCGATGCGCGGAACACAACCGCTAAGCATCATCACGCTGAGCGCCAGACATGGCCCGACGAGTCGCAGTTTCATTGTTCCTTCCTCACTGTTTTTTCCTCTTTTTGCCCGGTGGAAGCCGGACCTTTCGACAGCGCATCAGCAGGCAAAGAAACCTGCTGTTGCAGCCAGTCCTGAAGATTGTCGCCAAAACGCAAACTACGCCAAAGCTGGTAAATATTTTCCTGATGAGTGTAATTAAGCACGATTTCGCGTTTTTCCTTATCACCACCGTGAGTCGTGTCGGTGTAATTCACACCGTCGACTTTCGCCGCCATCGTCAGTACCCCCAGATTATCGAGGCTCACCTGCGCATCGGAACGGCTGATTTCCAGATAACGCAGCAAACTCACCACCATTTTATTGGCGAAGTTGCCGCTGGCCATCGCATCGGCAAATTGCGGATCCAGACGCAGCGTCAGGCCGCCGTCATTTTTGATCCACCCGTTATGAATGATCCATTTCGGATTCTCGACAAACAGCGGCAGCTCACCGTAAATCACGCCGGACATCGCCAGCTGTTTGGGTTTCAGCGCTGTAAACAACTCGCTGAGATTGATTTTTTCCAGCTTCAGCACCGCCGCATCGTGCTGAGGCATTCTCAGCGCCGACAGGCTCAGATGTCCGCGCAGCATATCCACGCCCAGATTCGTCAGCGTCAGCGGTTTGTCTTCGCTCCACGGATAATGCCCCTGTAAATCGGCGGTAATGTTTTTCATCGCCACCAGATTGTTCAGTTCACCGATGCGCAGCGTGACAGGCTTTTTAACGCCCAACTGCCAGACGGAATCCTGCAAACGGTACGGCAGGCTGAAATCCAGCCCGCTCAGGTCGCCGTCTTTCATCCACAGGCCGCCATTTTTCACCACCCAGTGACCACCGGCAACAAAGCCCTGACCGCGTGCGGCAGAAAACGCCGACTGCGCGTAGAAACTCCCTTCACGTAATTTGATATTGAGATCTGGCGTCAGCAGCGTCTGGAAAGACGTCAGCTGTTGCTTCGGCCACCAGGCTTCGCCGCGCAGACGCTCGCCGTCCCAGCGGCCGTTCAGCCGGATCGGGCCGATGGGTTTAGCATCCAGCATCCCGCGCATGCCAAACTGATCCGGGCTGTCGCCGTTAAGCTGCAATACTAACGTGGCCGGTGGCAGATAACCGCCGTTGGTGAACGCGATTTTCTTCGCCACCAGTCTGATGTCGCCTTTAAACACTGTTGGTAAATCAGGGTATTGCGGCTTGAAACGGGCCGCCGGCGGGCGCTGCCAGACCAGCGGTTTATCCAGCGTCAGGCGCGGCGCTTCAACATCCACTAAGCCATAGTGCAGCCGGTCGAAACCGGTAGAAAGGCTGTTGATGCTGATCCGGTTATCGTGCCATTGCCCTTTGCCGGACATATCCCAGCGCCCGTTCAGCGGCGGCAGATGCCCGTTGCCCCAGTAATTGAAATCCCACCGCCCGGCATCCGGCCAGAACTCCTGAGATTTACCACTGAGATGCAGATCGAATTTGCCCCAGAAGCGGTGGCTGGCTTTCAAAATCGCCTGCAACGGCCCGCTGACGCCCTGCGCCGACACTTTTACGCCCGCCAGCGGCCAGCGCGCGTCGCTGATGGTCAGCTCCGGCGTCGGTTTTCCCCAGGCACGCAACAGCGAGCCGCTGCGCAATAACAGCGTCGGGTTCAGCACAGAACCGCTCAGTTCGCCGGGCAATGAGGCGCTCAATGACGTCGCCTGCAAATTCGCCTGGCCCGTCAGCCGGAAACCTAAGTTGCTGTCGAGCAGCCCGATACGCCCCGGCCCCATGCTCAGCACCACGTTAGCTTTACCGTTGTGGCCCTGCGTCAGCACATTAAGGCGCGCGGTGATATTGGTTTGGTCAAACGCCGGTGACCAGTCGCTGAGCGTCAGATTCACGCCACCGGCCAGCGGTTGCGCGGCATACGGCCAGCGCCATTGCCCTTGCGAAATCTGCAATGCGTTGCCGTTCAGTTTCCACGGCAGCAATGCCAGCGGTTTATCACTGCCTTTTTCTGTCAGCGTCAGTTCGCCTTCCGTTGCCTGCCAGCTGAGAATAATGTCCAGCGGCGAAGGCACCTGCGTGGTTTGAATTTCGGCATGAAGTTCGCCGGATCCCGGCAGTTGATCGAACGTTACGGGCAGAAGCAGTTTGCCACTGAGCGTGACGGGTTGTTCGCTACCGGGCGGGATAAGGCTGAACGAGTGGATCGCCAGCGTGCGATCGGCACCGAGTACGGCGTCGAGTTTCAGCGCGTCACCGCTCACGGTCAGATGCTGCACGCCGCCTTCGCTGCTGAGCTGAACCTGCCCCGCGTAACGTTGCCACGGCGTCACCGAAAGCTGCGTCACATTGACGCGCCCGTCAGGTAGCAGGTGTTGTAAATCCGCCACGGACAGCGGCGCTGAAGCGTCACTTGTGGGCAGTTGCGCCAGACAGGCGGTATCGACTTTCAGCGCATCAATATTGAGCGCCCAGCGTCCGTCTTCTTTACTCAGGCGCGCATTTTCGGCGGTCGCCAGTGCGCATTCTCCGGCGGAATAACGCAGCCCCGGCAATTGCAACACGCCTTCTGACCAGTGCGGCGCACCGCTGAGCGTCAGTTGTGTGCCTTTCGGGAGCCAGTGACCGGCAAGCGGTGGCAGCCAGCGTGGCACCGTTTTCCATAACCCCCAGATCAGCAGCGCGAGGATCACCACTATACTCAGGAATATCTGCGCGCTATTTTTCAGTCCGTTCCTCATGACTTGCCTTGTTTTGCACTTAATAGTCTGACCGCCCGCAAGATATCATAATTAGCGTAACACCTGATGGTTGAAATACCCGTATCCGGCACCTAAATAGCACAGGAAAAATTGTCTGCCACCCCGCGCTCTGCTAGTTTGGTGGCATATTGCGAATTGTTTCTGAAAAAGCTTATTCCTTATAAAACAATCGGAAACGGTTTCGCCAGAGATCCAAACTCACTGCGGAGAAACACCATGAAAATGGCTGTCTACAGTACTAAAAATTACGACCGGAAATATCTGGAACTGGTCAATCAACATTATGGCTATGAACTGGAATTTTTCGATTTTCTGCTGTCCCCGCAAACGGCAAAAACCGCAGCCGGTGCAGATGCCGTCTGTCTTTTCGTCAATGATGACGGCAGCCGTGAAGTATTGCAGGAGCTGGCATCTCTGGGGATCAAAACGCTGGCGCTGCGTTGCGCGGGCTTTAACAACGTTGATCTGGACGCGGCGAAAGAGCTGGGGATTTCTGTGGTGCGCGTTCCGGCGTACTCACCGGAAGCCGTTGCGGAACATACCGTGGGCATGATGTTGTGTCTTAACCGCCACATTCACCGTGCTTATCAGCGCACCCGCGAAGCCAACTTCTCCCTTGAAGGCCTGATTGGTTTTAACATGTATCAGCGCACCGCCGGTATCATCGGCACCGGTAAAATCGGCGTGGCAACGATGCGTATTCTGAAAGGTTTTGGAATGCGTATTCTGGCTTTTGACCCGTATCCAAGCCCGCTGGCGCTGGAGCTGGGTGCAGAATATGTCGATCTGGACACGCTCTACGCCGAATCAGACGTGATTTCCCTGCACTGCCCGCTGACGCCGGAAAACCACCATCTGCTCAACGCTCAATCCTTTGCCAAAATGAAAGACGGCGTGATGATCGTGAACACCAGCCGCGGCGGTTTGCTGGATGCCACGGCCGCCATCGACGCACTGAAAAAGCAGAAAATCGGCGCGCTGGGCATGGACGTCTATGAAAACGAGCGTGATTTGTTCTTCGAGGACAACTCCAACGAAGTGATCCTCGATGACGTTTTCCGCCGCCTGTAATCCTGCCACAACGTGTTGTTTACCGGCCATCAGGCATTCCTGACCAGCGACGCGCTGACCAGCATTTCTGAAACCACGCTGATGAACATCGATCAGTTGAGCAAAGGGCAGAACTGCCCGAATTTGCTGACGGCGTAGCTCTGTCATTGTGTTCAAAGCCCGCTACGGCGGGCTTTTTGCTTGTTACAGAGACTCAACCTGGCGGCTCAAAACCCTGCTCACCTCCGGCCCGTATCCCGTGACCGTCAGGACTTCACCTGTCAGCGTGACGGATGCAAATGGCAGGCTGCTTTCTCCGTCAACCATACCTTTGAGCGTAATAAAATCGGTGTTTTCCACGCGGTCGTAACCGCCGCGGTGGTCATGCCCGGCGAAATACGCACGCACGTTATAGCGGCACAGCAATTCCACCAGCGTTTCGCAGTTCCACAGATTATGCGAGTTTACCGGCGTCAGCGGGTAATGGCCGAAGACCAGCACCGTTTCGCCCTGCGCACGCGCCTGTTTCAGGTTTTGCTCAATCCATTCCAGCTGTTTGCGCCCTACCGCACCGTTCCACGGCTGTGCCTGCGACTGCTGGCATTCGGTCAGTTCATCGAGCATAAATTCTGCCAGCTGGCGGTCTTCGCCGTTGGCATGATTGCAGTACAAACTGACGTCGTTGCCGTCAATCACCAGAAAGCGGTAGCCCGGCAGGCAGAACTGATAATAACTTTTCGGCAATCCGAGTGCGGGTGATTGCGCCGCCAGATGCTGGGAAATCACCTGCGCATCGTGGTTGCCGATCAGCACGGCGTGCGGATGGCGCAACGCCTCGTAACGCGCCAGCACCGCCTGATAACTGCTCCAGTCGCGATCCACCAGATCGCCCAGCGTCACCACGAAATCGAGCTTTAATTCATTCAGCTCATTAATCGCGGTCGCCAGTTTATTCAGGCTGTTGCGGTAATGGCGCTCTTTCTGCACGTCGGCATCGGCGTATTGCGGGTCCGCAATCAGCCCGAAACGCAGCCTGACGCCCGAAACGGCGGCATCGTGCATGTCCGGCAACTGATACAAAGCACTCACGTTGCCCAGTGCCTGTTCCTGCGCTTCAGATAACAAAGGGGATGAAGTGATCACGGTCATAACATGCTCCGGTTGTTCTTATCGAATCCCAGCCCGCATAAAGGATTGGACGAACTGACGTTGAAAAATAAGGAATAACGTGAGTAACGGCAGCACCGTCATCAGCGTTGCCGCGCCGATCAGCGCCCACTGCACGCCCTGTTCCGGTGCGGAAAAAAGCTGGAGCCCGACGGTAATCGGCCGCACTTTCACGGAATCGGTGATCACCAGCGGCCAGAGGAAATCGTTCCAGTGGAAACTGATCGACACCAGCGCAAACGCCACATACACCGGTTTCGCCAGCGGAATATAGATCTTGCGCAGTATGTAAAAACGGCTGGCCCCTTCCACAATCGCGGCTTCTTCGAGCACCAGCGGAATGCTTCTGAACGTCTGACGCAGCAGGAAAATGGCGAATGCCGAGGCGAAATATGGCAGCGCGATCCCAAGCAAACTGTCGCGCAGTCCCAGCGCGCCGATCGTTTTGTAGTTATTGAGGATCAGAACGTCGGGGCTGATCATCAGTTGTAATAAAACCAGCGCAAAAATAACTCCGGCACCTTTAAGTTTAAACCGCACCAGCGCGTAGGCGGCCAGCGTCGCCAGAATCAGCTGACAGACCACAATCATCAGCACCAGCAGCGTGGTGTTGAGGAAATACCGCCCGAACGGCGCGGCTTCCCAGGCGTTGATAAAATTCTGCAAGGTCAGCGGTGCAAACAGCGAAAAACTCCCCTGTTCAGACGCCGGATGAATGGCGACCCAGACCGATACCAGCACCGGCAAAAACCACAGAAACGCCGCCAGCCAGATGGCGATATTCAGGCACAGACGGCCCGCGGAAAACGTCCGCGCTGGCGTTAACGTCATCGTCAGGCTGCTCATTGATAGTGCGTCCTTTTATCCAGCAAATTGAATTTAATCAGCGCAATCGAGGCAAGAATCACCAGCAACACCACGGTCATCGCCGAGGCATACGGTAAATCCCAGTAGCTGAACGCGGTGCGGTAGATATAAAACAGCAGCAAACTTGTGCTGTTATTTGGCCCGCCGTTGGTCATGGCAATCACCTGATCCACGATGCGGAAAGCATTCATCGACGCGTTAATCAGGATAAACAGCGTGGTCGGCATCAGCAGCGGCCACTGCACACGACGGAAAAAGTAGCGGCGCGACGCCCCTTCTATTTCCGCCGCTTCGGCCAGACGCGGATCGATTTGTTGCAGCGCGGCGAGATAAAAAATCATAAAGAACCCGGCTTCGCGCCAGACGGACACCACCATCAGGCTGTAAAGCGCGGTACCCGGTTCGCCGAGCCAGTTGACGGCGGGCAGCGAAAACAGCGCCATCAGTTTATTGAGCAACCCGAGCTGCGGCGTGTAGAAAAACAGCCAGAGATTGGCGATCGCCACCATCGGCAATAAAGAAGGAATGAAAAACGCCGCGCGGATCATCGCGTTGCCGCGCAAACGTCGGTTAACCGCCAGCGCCATCATCAGCGCCAGCGCGACCGAGAGCGGAATGGTGATCACCGCGTAAAGCAGATTGTTGCGCAGCGCCAGCATAAAGGTGTCGTCATCAAGCAGCGCGCGGTAGTTATCCAGACCGACAAACTGCGCCGGATGCCCGTTACGTGCGGCGCTGAACACGCTTTCCCAAATTGTCGCCAGCGCCGGATAGTGCGTAAACAGCAGCAAAAAACACAACGCGGGCAAAATCAGCAGATAACCGTAAATCTGCAAAGACAACCCGCGTGTGCGGGGTGCCGGGGCAACAGCGTGAAGCGTGCTGTGAGGAATGCTCATTCGCGAACCTTACTGATACGGTTTCAACAGGCGGTCAGCCTGTTTTTGGGCAGAACTGAGCGCGTCAGCCGGCGTTTTCGCCTGCGTCACCGCCGCTTCAATCGCGTGGTTCATCAGTTCCTGAATCTGCACGCTGTTGTACGTCGACAGTTCTGGCTGCGAGTATTTCAGCTGCTCACGCGCCACCAGCGCCTGCGGAACCTTTTTCACGTAATCCTGCATCACCGGCGTTTCCCATGCGGCTGGCGATGTCGCAACATAACCGGTCGCGATGCTCCAGCGCGCCGCCTGTTCCGGTGCGGATACCCAGCGGATAAACGTCATCGCAGCCTTCTGCTGCTCAGGCGTCGCGTTTTTGAAAACATACAGATTGCCGCCGCCGGTCGGGCTGCCGCGCTGCGTTTTCTCCGGCAACATCGCTACGCCGAACGGGAATTTCGCGTTGTCACGCACCGTCGTCAGGTTGCCGGTGGTGGTCACCATCATGGCAGTTTTGCCGTCGATGAAATCCTGCGGCGTGGTGCCCCACGCAATCGCGCCTTTCGGGGAAACCGCGTCTTTCTGCGCCAGATCGGTCAGCCATTGCAGGGCTTCCACGTTGGCTGGCGTGTCAAATGTGACGGCGGTGCCTTTGCCGTTATCCAGATGGCTACCGTTGGTGGCGGCGATACCCTGGAAGTTCCAGTAACCGTTTGGTGTGGAAGGAATTTCGATCCCCCACTGTTTGACGTCGTTGCCGTCACGTACCACCAGTTTTTTACCGAAATCCACCACCTGCTGCCAGTTGGCCGGAGGCGTGTCGCCGCTCAGGCCCGCTTTCTCAAACGCCTGTTTATTCCAGTACAACACTACCGTCGAACGCTGGAACGGAATGCTCCAGACTTTGTCCTGAATGTGGCGGATAAAGGCCGGGTAGAAGCCGTCGATCCACTTTTTCCCTTCCGCGTCATTGGCGAGATCGCTCACCGGCACGATCGCGCCCGCGTCAATCAGGGAATAGGCTTCGATGTCACCGATCACCGCGATTTGCGGCGCATTGCCCCCGCGAAACGCTGTCAGCGCTTTCGTTACCGTCGTTGCGTAATCACCGGTATAAACCGGCTGAATAGTGATATCCGGGTGCGTTTTCTGAAAATCTTCCACCAGCGTATCGACCGTATGGCTGATTTTTCCGCCCACGGCAATCGGGTAATACATCTGTAATTTCACCGGATCGGCCGCAAAGGCAGAGGTTCCGGTGATCAGTAAAACGGCAGTGGCAATGCGTGAAAAGCGATGAGCAAGTGACATGATTTTCCCTTCGGCAAGTGTTGTTGTCAGTGTAAAAAAAAAAGAGTTCACGACGATAAATGGCCGCTAGACGGCGACTCTCTGGCCGGAGGGCATACAAAATTCCTCCGCCTCATAACAGCGTTTTCCGCCCGTCGTGAAGAAAAAATATTGTGCGCTGGTCTGCCATTGCAGCCCGACCGGCTGGCCTTCGGCAAAGCGTTTCATGCCCGCCACTTTTACGGTCAGTGGTTCAGTGGCACCGGCGAGGGAACACACCACCAGCGTATCGGCACCCATGTATTCGTGGCTGATAACCTGCGCCGTGAGCCCTGCCTGCGTGGCATCGGTCAGCTGAATATCTTCGGCGCGCAGCCCCAGACTGAGCGAGGCGTCACCCGACATTTCCACCACCGGCAACGGCATCGTGGCGAGATAATGATGTTCGCCGCGACGCGTCAGCGGCAGGATGTTCATCGGCGGCGCACCGATAAATTGCGCCGCAAAAACACTTTCCGGGTTGTTGTACAGGTTGTCCGGCGTGTCGTGTTGCTCGATACGTCCGTCATTAAGGAGAATGATTTTATCGGCCATGCTCATCGCTTCGGTCTGATCGTGGGTGACGTACACCATCGTCAGGCCGAGTTTTTTCTGAATCGCACGAATTTCGCGGCGCATGCTCTGACGCAGCTTGGCATCAAGATTGGAAAGGGGTTCATCCATCAGGCACAGCCGGTTATTGGCGATCACCGCCCGTCCCAGCGCCACGCGCTGTTGCTGACCGCCGGAAAGCTGGGAAGGTAACCTGTCCAGCAGCGGTTCCAGCTCCATCAGCCGGCTGATATCCGCCAGCCGCGAGGCAAATTGCCGTTTATCTTCGCCACGCGCCCGCAGCCCGAACAGCAGATTTTCCCGCACGCTCATGTGCGGAAATAACGCGTAAGACTGAAAGACCATCGACAGTTTGCGCTGCGAAGGCGTCAGCGCGGTGACGTCCGATTGCTGAAAATAAATCGCCCCGCTGTCTGCCGATTCCAGCCCGGCAATCGTGCGCAGCATGGTGGATTTTCCGCAGCCCGAAGGACCCAGCAGCGCAATAAATTCGCCCTCTTCCACATCAAAACTGATGTCGTCGAGCGCCACTTTATTGCCCCAGGTTTTGTGGATGTGATGGAGTGATAAATAACTCATGTTTGTTGCCCGTCTCTGCCGGTGATGGGCATAACCTAACGGGGTTAAGTGACGCTTTTATGAAATTTGGTTTTTTTCACTCGCCGTGATGGCGGGATCGAGAAAGTTTCGGTTTCTCACTCGCCGTGATGGCGGGATCGAGGAAGTTTCGGTTTCTCAATAACTGTGATCGCTTAATTCACTGCGCCGAAACCGACCAAAGAGGCCCAGGACGGGGCCTCTTTGGAATCTCCACGTCTTTTTTACTGCGCGCTATCGCTGGGCCGATGGACATATTCTTTCGCATCAGCGTGTGGCGCAAATCCAGGCACTTCGTGCTTCCTTCACTCGGTCTTCGAGCCATTGGTCTCGAAGCCGCTCCGTTCAGCTGGATTTTGAGTGCGCCATATATCCATTGAAAACAATCGATTTTGAGACTTCTAAGTTTTTTAAAAATAATGAATAGCATGGTGAGGTTGCGAACTAAAAAGCCTCTGGCCGCTTTCAAAACGACGTTGAGGGAGTGGTGAGAAACGGCGAGAGTCTGTTTTCGAGCAGGTTCGAACCCGAAGCGAAAGTACCGCGCAGCGGCGGCGTTTGCGGCACTAACCGGCGTTGCTGAAACAGTGCCAGCCAGCGACAGCGCGCAGTTAAAAAGCGCGGAGTCCAGAGGCCCGCGCGTTACCGGGTCTCTGGTCGGTGTGGGCCGACGCCCACGACCTTGACCTTGAACTTGACGTAAACCCCGTACGGGCGGCCACCCCATAGGTTTACCGGGCTAAAGCACCGGACTTAACCGTCCGCACGCCGCCGCAATGCGACGCCCGGCTTCAATCACCGTCGCGTTATCGGTGGCAATCGACAGCCGGAAATACGGCGACAAGCCATACGCGCTGCCGCCGACGCCGGAAACACCGCTCTCTAACAAATAGTCCATCACGTCGGCTTCGTTCTCTATTTTCGCGCCACCCGGCCGGTAACGCCCGATGAGCCCTGCACAGCGGCAGAAGACGAAGAAACCGCCCTGCGGCTGCAACAGTTCCAGCCCGTCGACGCTGGAAAGAATACCCGTGATGTCATCGCGCCGCTGCTGGTACGCCGCCACCTGCGGCACGAGGAAATCCAGCCCGCCGGTGTACGCCGCCAGCGCCGCCGCCTGGCTCACAGAACTGGCACCGGAACTGATTTGCGACTGCACCACGGTCATCGCGGTGATCAACTCTTTTGGCCCTGCACCGAAACCGATGCGCCAGCCGGTCATGGCGTAAGTTTTAGACACGCCGCCGACCAGCAAACTGCGCGCCTGAAAATCTTCCGCCACGTTCAGCAAATTACGGTGTTCGCGGCCATCAAACAGAATGTGTTCGTATAAGTCATCGAGCATGACCAGCACCTGCGGATGCCCGCGCAGCACACCGGCCAGCGCCTGTAATTCTTGCGCTGAATACACCGCGCCGCTCGGATTCCCCGGATGATTGAGCACCAGCCAGCGCGTGCGCGGCGTAATGCTCGCCGCCAGTTGCTGCGGCGAAAGCTTATAACCCTGCTCCAGATGGCATTCCACAAACACCGGCATGCCGCCGTTAAAACGCACGCTGTCCGGGAAGGTCGGCCAGTACGGCACCGGCACAATTACTTCATCGCCGTCGTTTAACGTCGCCGCAAACGCATTGAAAATCACCTGCTTCGCGCCGTTGGCAATCATCAGGTTATCAATGCCAAACTCCAGCCGGTTTTCCTGCTGTAATTTACGCTGCACCGCCTCGCGCAGTGCCCGGATTCCGGGCGTTGGCGTGTATTTGGTTTCCCCGCGAGCAATCGCCTCGTACGCCGCCTGCTTGATGTGCTCCGGCGTATCAAAATCCGGTTCACCGGTGGTGAGATCCAGAATATCAACCCCGGCCTTTTTAAGATCATTGGTGCGCTGTTTTGCCGCCGCGTTGGCAGAAAGCGACACGCGTTGTACGCGCTGTGACAACGAAATCGTCATACCGTTATCCTTGATTTAAAGCGCGGGCAAACCGAGATTTTCGCGCAATGTGCTGAATTCATACTCTTCGCGGAACAAGCCGCGACGGCGTAATTCCGGGATCACCAGCTCAACAAACAGCGAAAGCTGTTCCGGCATGATGGCAGGCATAATATTGAAACCGTCCGCGCCGCCCTGCTCCAGCCAGTGCTGGAAATCATCGGCGATATCTTCGGCGGTCCCTACAAGCACGCGGTGTCCGCGCGATCCGGCGGCAATCGCGGCCAGTTGCCGCAGGGTCAGATTTTCGCGATACGCCAGATCCGTCAGCAGTTTCACACGGCTCTGATTACCCTCTCCGGCAGGCACATCCGGCACCGGGCCGTCGAGCGGGAACTGGCTGAGATCCCTATTAAAGCGGGTCGATAGCTGACGGATGCCGTTATCGATATCTACCAGCGAATTCAGTTCGCGCCACGTTTCACGCGCTTCTTCCCGCGTGCGGCCCACAATCGGCATCACGCCGGGCAAGATCAGCACATGATCCGGATTGCGCCCCGCGTCTTTCACCTGCTGTTTCTGCGAACGGTAAAACACCTGCGCTTCTTCCAGTGTGGCGGCGGCGGTAAACACCACTTCGGCGGTGGCAGCAGCCAGCTTCTGGCCGTCAGCGGAAGAACCGGCCTCGATAATCACCGGACGTCCCTGCGGTGAACGCGTGATATTCAGCGGCCCCTGCACCTGGAAATACTTCCCGCGATGATTGATCGGCTGAATTTTTTCATTCACGAAATACTGGCCGCTGTCTTTGTCCGGCGCCACCGCGCCTTCCTGCCAGCCTTCCCACAGCTTGAACGCCACATCAAGAAACTCATGTGCCACCGCGTAACGCTCGGCGTGCATCGGCATATCTTCACGGCTGAAATTGCGCGCCACGTCAGTGGAAAACGACGTCACCACGTTCCACGCAGCACGGCCCTGGCTGATGTGATCCAGCGACGAGAAGCTGCGCGCCAGATTAAACGGATCGGTAAAGGTAGTGGATGCCGTGGCAGCCAGCCCGATATGACGGGTTTGAACGGCCAGCGCCGCCAGCAACGTCAGAGGTTCGAGGCGTGCCATGGTGGAAGGCAGGCGGTAAACGCTGGTCGCCAGCGCATCGCCGATGAAGAACATATCGAACTTGCCTTCTTCGGCTTTTTTGGCGATCCACGTCAGCCATTCGACGTCCGTTGGCGAACCGAGCTGTCCGGTTAAACGCCAGCCGCTGACGTGATGCCCGAGCGGTTGAACGAACAAACCGAGGCGCAGCTTTCTGGTGTTTTCTGAAGAAGAAGTCATAAAGTGTTCCTAACAATAATGTTGGTTTTCTGTCGCCCGCAGGGCTTTTTCGATGTGTTCAGCGGCCATGGAAAACGGCAGGCGCGCCGCGTTTTCAGCGGAAAATTTCACTTCACGGGCAATCGCCGAGAGGATTTCATCGCGGTTGCCGTTGAGTTCCGGCAGCGCCAGCGGCGCGCCATACTGCCGCAGCAGTGCCAGCAGTTCCGGCTCCGGTTCGCCGTTATCGCTTTCCATCAGCGACTGCACCAAAAGGCCGAACCCGACTTTCTCGCCGTGCAGCCAGTCATGCAGCTCTGGCTGATGGGTAAAACGGTTATGAATGGCGTGCGCCACGCCCGGTGCCGGGGTTTCATCGCGCATACTGTTTGCCATGCCCGCTGCCGCGATATTGGCGTCGATCACTTTGATCAGCGCCGGCGTCACTTCGCGGCGGACGTTGTCGAGCAACGCCTGCGTGCCGTATTTCTCAAAGGTTTCCACCGCCAGTTTTGCGGCCTGTACCTTGAGATTCAGGGCCAGGCTGTCGTCACTTTTTTGTTTATACGGACGGAATTCGTACCACTTCGCCAGCGCATCCACGATGCCCGCTTTCAGATAACGCACATCGTTCTGCGCGATCACTTCACTGTCCACCAGCACCATCAGCGGCATACGCGACAACGGCTGGCTGCGAACGTGCCCGCCCTGCGCGTTGTAAATAATGCTGACCGGCGACCAGGCGGCGCAGGTTGCGGCCACCGTTGGCAGGGTCACCAGCACAATATCGCCAATCAGATCCGCGATGGCTTTCGCGCAGTCCAGCACGCGCCCGCCGCCGATCCCCAGCACCAGCGTGGCATTTTGCGCACGCACGGCGTTGAGATGCGTTTCAATCGCAGCATCGGTGCATTCAGTGGTCAGGAAATTCACCTGCCAGCGGATCCCCGCCTCACGCAGGCTGTTTTCCAGTTGCGGATTTACCGCCTGCCACGCTGTCGGGCTGGTGATAATGGCGATTTCAGTGGAGTGAGCGGCAAGAAGTTCACCTGTGCGGGAACGCAGCCCCGGCTGATGGTGATAGGTTTGCGGTGATTTTATAGCGAACACGATGATGCCCTATTCTCTGGTCAGTAATGGAATAAACTGCCTGCCCGTAATAAACAGGAATTCGGATATGGGATATATTAAGTCGTTATATAAACATCCTACGAGAATCGAAATAATAAACAAAGTTCTGAATGCAGATCCTTATTCACTAATTCGCAATAGAATAGATGAATTTTAGCTTTAGTCTCAAAACCTCTTGCATCCTGTGCTGGATCAAAGAAATTATAGCGGCGCAAGGGGTTAATTTAATAAGCAAAAAAAAGAATATCCGATGGCGGCAACATCCCGGTATTGATTATTAACTTTGCCAGACACATTAATTAACCCTCAGAAAAACAGAGCGTATTATGGCCTCACATCCGATAGATTTTCTTTTACTTGGCAATAATTTTGGCACAGCGGAAATGCGGGAAATCTGGTCAGAGAAAAATCGTCTGACACAGCAAATAAATGTCGAAGTGGCGCTGGCATTAGCCGAAGGCGAACTTGGCGTGATCCCACAACAGGCGGCACTTTCTATTGCCGAACTGGCGGACGCAAGCCAGCTGAATATCGATGAAATCGCGGCCTCCGGCGCGCAGATGAAACATTCCCTGATGCCGGTGCTCGCGGCGCTGCAAAAACAGTGCGGCGAGGCCGGTGAATACATTCATTACGGTGCCACCACCCAGGATATCGTGGACACCGCGACGGTGTTGCAGCTCGCCCGGACAATGAAAGTGATCGTGCGTGACAGCACCGCGCTGGCGAATGTACTGAAAAATCTGGCACGCGAACATCAGTACACGCTCATGGCGGGCCGCACCCACGGAATGCAGGCGCTGCCGACCACGTTCGGCTTTAAAGTTGCCGTCTGGCTGGATGAATTTATCCGCCATCTTGATCGCCTTCAGGCCATTACGCCGCGTCTGCTGACCGGCAATCTCAGCGGCGCGATCAGCACGTATGCCCCACTTGGTGAAGCAGGCCCGGAAGTTGAACGCCGCACGCTGGCACGTCTGAACCTGAACACGCCGAACATCGGCTGGCAGGCGGCGCGCGACCGTTTCTCCGAATACGCCAGTACGGCGGTGCTTGTCAGCGGCACGCTGGGCAAAATCGGTAACGAACTTTACAACCTGATGCGCACCGAAATTAATGAAGTTGAAGAACCGTTCAGCGTGGGGAAAATCGGCTCAACGACGATGCCGCATAAACGCAATCCGGCCGCCATCGAGGGCTTAGCCAGCCTGACTGCCCCGCTGCTGCACAGCGCGTCGCTGATTTATCAGTCCATGCACGTCGAGCACGAACGCGATGCCATGAGCTGGCGCGCGGAGTGGATTGCCCTGCCGGAAATCTCGATTTACCTTTCCGCGCAGTTGCAAAACGCCCACGCCATTTTGTCCGGCCTGACGGTGAACAAAACCCGCATGCTGGAGAATTTACACATGCAGGACGGCCTGCTGTTGTCGGAAAAAATCATGTTTGAGGTGGGTAAAAAGATCGGCAAACAGACGGCGCATCATCTGGTTTACGCCTGTGCTATGCAGGCGTTCGAGAACCGGTTATCTTTTAAAACCGTGCTATTAGCACACCCGGTTCTGGCCGCCAGCATCTCAGAAGAAGATCTGGATCACTGGCTGGATCCGGCAAATTACATCGGCTGTGCGCCGCAGAAAGTGGATGACGTTATCCGCTTCGCCGAACAGTCCGGTCATTTATCACCCCCGGAGAAACCTGCGCGATGACCCCACATTTCCGGCGGCTGAATTCAGACGACAAACACGAATATCTGTCGCTGATGCTGGCCGCGTACGCCCCGATCAAAGCCCTCGGCATTCAGTTTGACGCCGCCACTGCCGATCTGGCGCGGGTGACAAAACATCTCGATGAACACACGGTATTTGCCCTGTTTGATGACCAGCGGATGGTGGCATCAGTCACTTTACGCTTCCCGTGGGGCACGTTGCCGGGGCCGATGGGCCTGCCGCATATCGGCTGGTTCGGGACGCACCCGGACTATAAAGGCCAGAACCTCGGCAAACGGCTGCTGGAATGGCTGGAAGAACACATTCTTATCAGCGAACTGAAAGCCCCGGCGTATTCCCTCGGCACGGCCACCAGCCATCCGTGGCTGCGCGAAATGTACATCAAACTGGGTTTTCAGCCGGTCTTTGAAAGAGACATCGGCAAAGGCCATATCACGCTGTACCTAAAAAAGATCCTCGACGAAGCGCGCCATGCCGAATGGCTGGCGGGTCAGCCCGCAGGCCTGAAACAGGAAAATTAAATGACACTGACTTCATCGCTGGCAAAGCTTATCGTCAGCGCGCGTCCCTCCGCCGAAGCGCGTGAAAATGCGCGTGAAGGGCTGCTGGATTTTCTGGCGGTCACCCTGCCCGTTGTGCTCGGCGAAGCCGGCGATTCCGGGCTGAAAAGTGTGCAGCAGGTATACCGTGCGGACGATGCGCAGACACGCGCCGTGCTGCTCGGTTACGCCGGTCATGCGCTGGATTTCGATGATTTCCACCCGGATTTTCGCGGTCATCCCGGTGTGGTGATTTTGCCTGCGCTGCTGGCGCTGGCATCTGATCGCCCAGACCTCAGCGGCGAACAGTTTCTCAATGCGTGGGTGACGGGCGTGGAAACCGCCGGTCGCCTCGGGCTGGCGGCCGGTTCGCAACATTACAAACTCGGCTTCCACAGTACCGCCACGCTCGGCACGATTGCCGCGGCTGCCGCCTGTGCGCGGCTGGTCTGCGCCAGCGAACCCGAAACGGCGGTTATTTTGGGCATGGCAGCAACGCAGGCAGCCGGGTTACGCGCGCAATTCGGCAGTGCGGTAAAACCGCTGCACGCCGGGCTGGCGGCGCAGATTGCTGTCACCTCCACCCTGCTGACGCTGGCCGGTTTTCACGGCCAGGCGGAAAACGTGCTCGAGAGTTTTCTCGACGCCTATTGCGCCGGTCAGCAGCAGCCGGAAAAACTCACCGAAAGCTGGGGCGCGCCGTGGCGTATCGTCTCGCCGGGGCTGGAGTTCAAACCCTATCCGACCTGTGGCGGCACGCACAGCGCCGCCGATGCCGCGCGGGCGATCCGTCATGAGTGGTTACAACAGGGAAAGTCCGTCAGTGACCTGAAAGATTCGGTGGAACGGATTGAGGTGTCTTTCCCGCCGGGCGGCGATATTGCGGCGTCAGTACGCGCGCCGTCGAACGGTATCGAGGCGCGTTTCAGCCTGGAATACGTGATTGCCGCCAGCCTGTTGCGTGACGCCTTACTGATACAGAATTTCTCCGAAAACCCGCCGGACGCCGAAATCGCCGCGCTGGCTGCCAGCGTCACCCGCACCCCGGATCACCGTGCCCCGCCGGATGAACTGAATCCGGCAGCGCGTTTTCATCAGGTCACGGTGTTTTTACGCAACGGAGAAACGCTGCAAAAACGCTTTACCCGCCAGCAAAGTCTGGCGATTGCCTTTGATTTACCGGGGAAATTGCGTGCCTGCCTGCCGGGGATGACTGACACGCAGCGGGCAAATATTGTGGCACTGAGCAGGCTGGAGAGCCGCGACAGTTTGCCGCAGCTGTGTAATGTTCTTTTTGGCGCAGATTCTACAACACGGTAGACAGGAAATTGCGGACACGGACGTTCTCCGCTTCATCCAGCACGGTTTTCACCGGCCCCGATGCCACGATTTTTCCGCCTTCCATAAAAATGACGTTATCGGCCACTTCACGCGCGAAACCGATTTCGTGCGTCACAATCACCATCGTGATACCTGAATGCGCCAGCTTTTTGATGACCTGCAACACTTCGCCCACCAGTTCGGGATCGAGCGCCGACGTCGGTTCATCAAACAACATCACTTGCGGATCCATCGCCAGCGCACGGGCAATCGCCACGCGCTGCTGCTGCCCGCCGGAAAGCTGCTGTGGCCAGTCATCTTCGCGGCTGGCTAAGCCCACCTGCTGTAACAGCGCGCGGGCTTTGGTCAGCACCTGCTGGCGGCTTTGTTTCTTCACACGCAGCGGCGCATCGGTAATATTTTGCAGCACCGTGCGGTGCGGGAACAGATTAAATTGCTGAAATACCATGCCGGTACGGCTGCGCTGTGCAGCGATTTTCCCGCTGCTCAGTTCATAGAGCGCGTTACCTTTTTGCCGGTAGCCCACCAGCTCGCCGCCGATACGAATGGTGCCGCCGTCGAGTTTTTCCAGATGATTAATGCAGCGCAGCAACGTGGATTTCCCGGAACCGGACGGCCCCAAAATCACCGTCACCGAACCCGCCGGAATATCCAGGCTGATTTCGTCAAGAATGGTGTTTCCTGAAAAACGTTTGGTGACTTTCCGGAACTCAATCGCCTCACCCATGGCTGGTTTCTCCTGCATTCAGGCCGGTATTCACCGCTCGCGGCGTCTCGTTACGCGGTTTGGATTTACGTTTCACCTTGCGCAAACTGCTGCGGCTGAAATGACGCTCGACGTAATACTGAATCACCGAAAGCAGCGAGGTCAGCACCAGATACCAGAGCGTCGCGACCAGCAATAACGGGATCACTTCATACGTGCGCTGATAAATAATCTGCGCGGAAAACAGCACGTCTTGCAGGGAAATCACCGACACCACCGCCGTGGTTTTCAGCTGACCGATCACTTCATTACCGGCTGGCGGCAGAATCGCCCGCATCGCCTGCGGCAACACGGTATGACGGAATATGGACGCGGGCCGGTAACCGAGCGCACGCGCGGCTTCAATCTGGCCGGTGCCCACGCTCTGAATTCCCGCACGGATAATCTCAGCGGCATACGCCGACTGGTGCATTACCAGCGCAATCACGGCGGCGCTGAACGGGCTGATTAACGCGTTGGCAGACGCACTCCAGATTTCCCCTGCCCACGGCAGCGAAAACGAAATGGTCGGATACAGCGCGGCAATGTTGTACCAGAGAAACAGCTGAACCAGCATCGGCACCCCGCGGAAAAACCAGGTATACCCCCAGCTCACGGCGACCAGCACCGGATTAGACGATAACCGCATCAGCGCCAGCACGGTGCCACCGGCAAAGCCGAAAATCACCGAAATGGCGGTCAGTTGCAACGTCATCAAAACGCCCTGCAAAATCGACGGGCCGGTGAAGTTTTCTGCAATCACCGACCATTCGAAACGCGGGTTATTGAGCATGGAATGGGCGGCGGCACCCAGCACCAGAACGACGATCAGGGCGCTTATCCAGCGCCCGATGTATTTCTTACCGACGATCCGCAGTTCTTCCGGCTGCTGACCGTGTATTTCAGTGCTCATCCGAAAATCTCTTCATTACGTTTGGATTCTTTCACTGCGCCAAAGCCAATCGACCATTTATCGAGAATCTTCTGGTAAGTCCCGTCTTTAATCAGCGAGTTAAGTGATGCCTGCACGGCCTCTTCCAGCGCGGATTGTTTCGGGAATGCCACAGAAACCGGTGCGTCATCCACATGAATGGTGCCGGACAGCGCCAGCGGTTTCACCTGACTGACCTGATATGTCAGGCCTTCATACGGGCCAAAGAACATCGGCACGCGGCCACTGACCACGGCCTGAACGCCGGACGGACGGTCCGGGAATACCGCAATTTTGATCGGCTGCTTGCCTGCATCTGTACAAATTTTGCTGGCCGCTTCGAGACGCCCGATTTGCGTCGTCCCGGCACCGGCACCGATTTCCTGTCCGCAGACGGCATCAAAAGCCGTGAACGGCGCGATATTGGCGTCTTTACGGGAAATCACGCCCAGACGCGACGCATCGTAATAACTGACAAAATCGACCTGCTCGAGGCGTTTTTTGGTGGCGTTAATATTAGACAGCGCCACGTCATAGCGCCCGGATTTCAGCCCCGGAATAATGTTGTCGAAACCGCCGGTATCCTGCCAGCGCACTTCAACACCCAGACGCGCCGCAACGGCATTCATCACATCGATTTCACGGCCTGCGAGGGTTTTATTGTCTTCCTGGAAAAACGTCGTCGGTGGTGTATTTGGGTTGGTGCCCGCGACAATGTATCCGCGTTTTGCAATATCGGCTGGCAGCTTACTTTTCAGCGATTCATCGGCGGATACATGGAAAGTGGTAGAAGACGGAACAATTTGCTCGGCTGCCCACGCAGTCGATAAATTCCCGGCAATCAGCAGCGGGAGCAATAACTTGGATAATGTCATGACGGGACCTTTTTCCTGGTGTAATACCTGTGAAAAACCACAAATATAGTGTGGTAAAAGCGACAAGGTCATTGCTGTTTATATTTCATATCTGAATTAACGCCCGACCTGCCGATAGAACTGATTTTGCGGGTATATACCTTTTGGTGACAAATGAGAAAATGAGATAAGGATTTTACAAATATGGGAATGGTTATTACGCTGGCGCGTGGGTAATTCACACCTTGGGTTGTACCGACAAAACTTCAAAACCTTGGGCTCGCCGCCCAAACTGGCCCAGAGGGCGCGTTAACGCGCGCGCCCTCTGGACACCCGCGCTTTTTAACTGCGCGCTATCGCTGGCTGGCACTGTTTCAGGTACCACCTTTATTGCCGCGAAAACTTGCCGCTGCGCGGTTCCCTTACTCGGTTTCGAGCCATTGGTCTCGAAACGCTTCGCTCGGCAAGCTTTCTGAAAGCGGCCACGGGCTATGTCATTCAGCAAGCTTTCTGAGAGCGGCTCGAGGCTTATCTGAATTCAACGGCATTATTTAAATAACAGTCAGCGGCAAGGTTGCGAACTAAAAAGCCTCTGGCCGCTTTCAAAACGACGTTGAGTGAGTGGTGAGAAACAGCGAGAGTATTTTTTCGAGCAGGTTCGAACCCGAAATGAGAGTACCGCGCAGCGGCGGCGTTTGCGGCACTCGCCGGCGTTGCTGAAACAGTGCCAGCCAGCGATAGCGCGCAGTTAAGAGCCTGGGGGGTCTTGGGGGTGGCGGCGATATGCCGCCCCCCAAGTCGGTGTGGGCCGACGCCCACGACCTTGACCTTGAACTTGATGTAAACCCCGTACGGGCGGCCACCCCATAGGTTTCCCGATTTCCGCAACTCCATAGCGACTATTGTTCTTTTACATCCGTCCCCCCTGACTTTAATAATCGTTGTTAATGATGTGTTGCGATGACAAGGGAAAACGATGGGATACCGCATAAGTTTGCTGGAAAAAAGTCCGCTGGATGAACATGAGGATGCCGCCGGGGCGCTGCGCCGGACGCTGGAACTGGCGAAACTGGCTGAACGCTGGGGCTATCACCGGTTCTGGCTGGCGGAACATCACAACACCGACAAACTTGCGATCTCTTCGCCGGAAATTGTCATCGCCTGGATCCTCGCACATACACACAAGCTGCGGGTCGGCTCGGGGGGCGTGATGTTGCAACATTACAGCCCGTACAAAGTCGCGGAGAATTTTAATCAGCTGGCGTCACTCGCGCCGGGTCGTGTCGATATGGGTATCGGCAAAGCACCGGGCGGATTGCCGCTTTCAACCCACGCGCTGCAATACGCCGCCGACCCGGCACGCAAAGGCGAATTCGCCGATCAGCTGCGACAGCTCGACGACTGGCTTTCTGTGCCGGTTCGCGGGCGCGGCGTGGATTCCCTTTCTGCCACACCGCAACCGCCTCAGTCGGCATCGCGTTTTCTGCTCGGCGCAAGCGAACAAAGCGCCCGGCTGGCGGCCAGTCTTGGCTGGGAATTTGTTTTTGCCGCGCACCTTAATGCTGACGAACGTGATATTTCTAACGCCCTTTCCGCCTATTCCTACGAAAGCCGTGGCCGTCGCGCGCTGCTGGCCGTGCCGGTGATCGTCGCCGACACCGCCGCGCAGGCCGCGCGGCTGGTGGATAAAACCCAGCGTTATCGCGTGACCGGCAGCGACGGCCAGAGCGTCAACGTCGGCAGCCTCGAGCAGGCAGAAACCTATATCCGGCAATCCGGTGCGGCGTCGCATGAAATTGAAGAACGTCAGTCGGACGTGCTGCACGGCACCGGCGAGGACGTTCACCGCCAGCTGGAAGCGTTGCAGGCCCGCTACGGCGTGGAAGAATTCATCATCGACACACCGGTCGCACAGCCACAGGCGCGCCTGCGTTCTCTCGAACTGTTAGCCGCGTCCAGCGTGGCGCTGGCATAAGGAACCGAACATGAGCCATCTGATCCGCCTTGCCCGGGAATCCGAAGCCACGGCGCTGCATTCGCTGCTGCAGAAAGCCTATGAACCGCTGCAGGAGCACGGCATCCATTTCACCATCACGCGCGCGAGCGTGGAGGATGTGCGGGATGTGATCCGCAATGAAACCACTTACGTGCTGGAAAAAGACGGCGAGCTGACGGCCACGCTGACCACCCGTTTTCTGTGGACACCGGCGAAAAATCATCTCGCGCCCTGGCCTTTCGTTCACTGGTTCGCCGTATCGGAACACGCCAAAGGGCAAGGTTTTGGCAGAGAGATTATCCGTTATGTAGAAGAGACGTTTTTGCGCGACACGCTGAAATCCCCCGCCGTTTATCTGGCGACAGCCATCAAACACCCGTGGCTGACGGATTTGTATCAGCGCCGGGGTTACGAGCCGTTTCATACCGCGACTAATCCGCTGGGCGTCGAGCTGGTTTATCTGCGAAAAGTGCTGATTCAGCAGGCTTTCGACGCCCAGGAACAGGTGCCGCTGGTGCGTTCCATCGCGGAGTTACGCACGCTGGTTTAATCGCGGCACAACGCTGTTTAATTTGTGAATGATCTATTTCTGAGAGCCGTCCATTAAAGGGAAAGAAAATGACTCAAAAACAAAAGATACGTCTTGGCGCTATTATTCAGGGCGCGTCGGGAAATATGTCCGCATGGCGACATCCGGATGCGATTGCGGACGCCAGTATTAATATTCAGTTCTGCCAGCAATTAGCGCAAAAAGCCGAACAGGCTAAATTTGATTTCTTGTTTGTGGCCGACGGTCTGTTTATTACTGAGAAATCTATCCCGCATTTTCTTAACCGTTTTGAACCAATTACGCTGCTTTCCGCGCTGTCGCTGGTGACCCACAAAATCGGGCTGGTCGCCACGCTTTCCACCTCGTACAGCGAGCCGTTCACTGTCGCACGGCAGTTCGCCAGCCTCGATCATCTCAGCGGCGGCCGCGCAGGCTGGAACGTCGTGACCTCTCCGCTGGAGGGTTCCGCCAAAAACTTCTCACGCGACAAACATCCGGAACACGACGAACGTTACCGCATTGCCAGCGAATACGTCAGCGTGGTCAAAGGGTTATGGGATTCCTGGGAAGAAGATGCTTTTGTGCGTAACAAAGCCACCGGCCAGTTCTTTACGCCGGATAAGCTGCACACGCTCAATCATCACGGCAAATATTTCTCGGTACAGGGCCCGCTGAACGTCGGCCGTTCTCCGCAAGGGCGTCCGGTCGTGTTCCAGGCCGGTGCTTCCGGACAGGGAAAAGCCTTTGCCGCTGAAGCTGCCGACGCGATTTACACCCGTCAGGAAACGCCGGAGCTGGCACGCGAATTCCGCGAAGACGTCCGCCGTCAGTTGGTCGAAAATGGCCGCGACGCCGACGACATCCGCGTCTTCCAGGGCATTAGCGTGATTATCGGTGACACCGTCACGGATGCTGAGCGTCAATATCAGGAAACGGCGCAACTGGTGACGCTGGAAAGCGCGCTGGATTATCTGGGCCGTTACTTTGAGCATCATGATTTCGCGCAATACGACCCGGATGCGCCGTTCCCGGACATCGGCGATTTAGGCCAGAACAGCTTCCGCAGCACCACTGATGAAATCAAACGTAATGCCAAAGAGCGCGGGCTGACATTACGGCAAGCCGCGCTGGAAGCGGCGACGCCACGTCCGACATTCTCCGGCACCGCCGGACAGGTCGCCGACGGGCTGGAGCACTGGTTTACGTCGGGGGCAACGGACGGTTTTATCGTTCGGGGTGGCACGCCGACGGCGTTTGATGACTTCATTGACTCTGTCATCCCAATTTTGCAGGCACGAGGGTTGTATCGTACCGAGTACGAAGAAGGGACGCTTCGCGGGAATCTGGGGTTACGGGAGCCGGAGAATCAGTTCGTTGACGTTGTGCATTCCGATGCACTGACGGTTTAAATCTTTGCTGAGACCGCAGCAAAAGGCGGTTTTTCACTTGCCGTGAGGGCTGACAGCTGACCGAGAAAGTTTCGGTTTATCGCTTGCAGCGAACTGCTGATCGAGAAAGTTTCGGTTTTTCACTTGCCGTGAGGGCTGGTTCTAGATCGAGAAGATTTCGGTTTTTCACTTGCAGTGATCGCTCAGCGGCTCGCGTCGAAACCGACCAAGAGAGGGAAGTGCTTTCCCTCTCTTGGATCTCTCCCCGCATTTTCAACAAGCGCTATCGCTCGCTGGCTATGTTTCAGGTGCCGAAGCTATTGCCGCGAAAACTTGCCGCTGCGCGGTTCCCTTTCTCGGTTTCGAGCCACAGGTCTCGAAACACTTCGTTCGGCAAGCTTTCTGAAAGCGGCCATGGGCTATGTAATTCAGCAAGCTTCCTGAAAGCGGCCAGAAGCATAATTAAATTTAACGGCATTCTCTTTTCTTACTTAATTTCTGGTGGAAACGTCTGTTCATTTTATAAATAACAATCAGCAGTGAGGTTGCGAACTAGAAAGTTTGTGGCCGCTTTCAAAACGACGTCGAGTGAGGAGTGAGAAACAGCGAGAGTGTTTTTTCGAGCAGGTTCGAACCCGGGCGAGAGAACCGCGCAGCGGCGGCGTTTGCGGCACTCGCCGGAGTTGCTGAAACATAGCCAGCGAGCGGAGCGCGCAGTAAAAAAGACGTGGAGATTCAAAAGAGGGGCCGTCCTGCCCCTCTTTTGTCGGTTTCGGCGCAGTGAGTTAAGTAATCACAGTTATTGAAAAACCGAAATTTTCTCGATCAACGATCAGTTGTCAGCCCTCACGGCAAGTGAAAAACCGATTTTAAAGCGGCCCGGGCAAACCAAGATTTGCCCGAAAATCCCCCCCCGCTGTAATCGCGGTCGATTAACTCCCGTTTCCGCAACTCCGGTAATAACCCGTTCAAAAGTAAATCCTCCTGATCCGCCTGCCCCAATCCATGTAATGAGATCACATCCAGCACACCCGCGCGGTAGCGCTCTTCTATGGCGTCCGCCAGCGATTCCGGCGTTCCGGCGACAAACCAGTGGCCGGTTTCCTGTGCCTGGATGATCAGTTCACGCAGCGTCAGCCCCTGCAGGGCGAATCGTTTGAAGATTTCCGCACGCCCGCGACGGCGGTTGACCTGCTCGACGTCCGGCAGTAACCGCAGCGGGATCGGCTGATCCAGCGGGGAATCGCGCAGGTCTATTTCGCCGCCCAGCATGTCCGCGACCCTGAGCCGCCCCTGCTGATAATCAATCCGCTCGTGCTTTTCGAACAGGCGACGCGCCACGTCTGACGGGCTTTCGCCGATGATCGAATGGAACGAGTTCATGATCAGTGGCCGGTTTTCGCGGCGGCCAGACGCATCGGCGTGGTGATGCACGCGCTCAACAAAGGCTTTGGCATCTTCCAGCGTCGGCTGCGAGGTGTAGATCACTTCGGCGTATTTCGCACCGAGTTTCAGGCCTTCTTCGGATTGCCCGGCCTGAAATTGTACCGGCCTGCGCTGTGGCGGCGGCGGTACGTTCAGCGGGCCCTGCACGCGGAAGAAATCCCCGTGATGGTTGATCGGATGCAGCTTGCGCGGGTCAATGCTCACCGATCCATTTTTACTGCGCGTCACCGCGTCCGGCTGATTAGCATCGAATAAGGCATTGATGACCTGAATAAATTCCGTCGCACGGGCGTAGCGCACTTCCGGCGCGGGAAGCTGGATGTCACCGAAGTTTTCCTCACCCACCGAGGAGGTCACGGCGTTCCAGCCCGCGCGGCCACCGCTGACGTGGTCCAGCGTGCCAATCAGGCGCGCCAGATTGTACGGATGCTGATACGTGGTTGAAACGGTGGCGATCAGCCCGATGTGTGACGTCACCTGGCTGAGCGCGGCGAGTGTGACAATCGGATCCTGGCTGCCGGTTGAACCGGACAGCCCGTCGGGATCTGCCTGCAATAAATCGGCGGTGAAAAGCGCGGTGAATTTCTCTTTTTCCGCTTTTTTGGCCAGCGCAACAGCGCGGGAAATTCCGGTATCCGGGCGCGTGTCACCGGAGGCATAAATCGCACTCCCTGCCCCGGCCAGGGTTTTTAAACGTCTGCGGGATGGACTAGTCAAACTGTTCTCCTTTAACGGGAAAGATAAACCTGCGTTAAAAATAGAGAACAGAGGTGATTAAGCCACGAAGAAAAAAGCATTTTATTACCCTGAATATGGATAAGCAGGATATTCCTGATTATTCAAAAAAATAATTTTCCGCTAAGTCATTTATTTTCGCTGATAAGCAAATATTGTGATTTTACAACTTAGCAACCTGCCCTTAATAATTCCTTTCAGCCGCTGAAAAATAACGCGGCATCCATATTGTTTATGCGTCTTTTCGAATCATTGATGATTAATAACCTGACGGGAAATGTATGAAATCTTTTGCTGGTGTGCGTTCTCTTTCTGCTTTGACACTGCTGGTGCTGTCTTCCGGGCAGTCGCTGTATGCCGCTGAACAACCTCAGCAAGGCGGAAGCCTGACGTGGGGCGTCGAAACCGAACCCAATACGCTGAATCCGCAGTTAAACGGGCAATCCAAAGCCGAGCTGATCCTGCGCGTTGCCTATGAATCGCTGCTGGCGCGCACGCCGGACGGCGCGTATATCCCGTGGCTGGCAACCGGTTATCACGTTTCCGATGACGGCAAAACCTACACCTTTACCCTGCGCGATGACGTGAAGTTTTCGAACGGGGAAAAACTGACGTCCGCCGCCGTGGCAGAAAACTTCCGTCATGCACAGGATCCGGCATATTGCGCGGGATCCAGTATTTGTGCGCTGGCCGGGCGAATCGATACCCTCGCCACGCCGGACGAACACACCATCAGCATCACGCTGAAGCAGGTTTACAGCCCGTTCCTCTCGTTTGCTTCCGGCCTGAAACTGATTTCGCCGTCGTCGTGGACATCGCCGCAACTGAAAGCGGGTGGCACGGATATCGCGGGAACCGGCCCTTTCATTCTCAAGCGTTATGAGAAAGGCCAGCAGATTGAATACGTGCGCAACCCGGATTACCACTGGGCGTCGGCGAATGCAAAACATCAGGGCCCGGCGTATCTCGAGAGCGTGACCTACCGCTTCCTGCCGGAATCTTCCGTGCGCACCGGCGCGTTGCTTTCCGGTCAGGTGGATGTGATTGAAGGCGTGTCCGGCAACGATGCGGGCGAATTCAAGGACAACGCGGATTTCAGCTATCAGCACGCGCTGAACACCGGCACGCCGTATTCGCTGTTCCTGAATGTGAAATATGGCCCGACGCAGGACGTGAAAGTACGGCAGGCGATTTTACAGGGGCTGGATATTTCTCCGATTCTGCAATCGATTTATCGCGGTGAACGCACCCGCGTCTGGGGTATCACGTCGCCGGTTGACCCGCTGTATGACGCCAGTCTGACCGGCAAATACGGTAATAATCCGGCGCTGGCGAACCAGCTTCTGGACGAAGCAGGCTGGAAAACCAAAGGCGCTGACGGCATCCGCACCAAAGACGGCCAGCCGCTGAGCATCGAAATCATTCAGGCGCAGGCCACCGTGCGCGACCAACGTGACGTCTTGTTGCAGGCCTTGCAGGCGCAGGCACGGCAGCGGCTGGGCGTGGATCTGAAAATCCGTTACGTCGATTCCGGAACCTATACCGAAGTCAGAAAAACCGGTCAGTTTGGCTCGATTGCCAACTCCAACACCGATACCGACGGCATCGATATTGAAAACCATTACCTGCCAATCAACGCCGGTGGCTCGATCAATTACAGCCGCACCGATGCGCCGGAAATCATCCCGCTGCTGAAAGGCGCGTCGCAAACGCTGGATACCGCTGAGCGCAAAAAATTCTACGGCCAGTTGCAGAACTTTGCCGTGTTGCATCAGGCGCTGGCAATCCCGCTTTATGAGCCGGAAGACCAGATTGCGGCGGCGTCCTACGTTCACGGTGTCAGCTTCCGTCCGTTCAAGCAGATGCCGGAAAATGCCTACGACGTCTGGCTGAGCAAGCATTAATCAGCAGTAAGGAGCTTTATTATGTCGGTTGAAAGTGCCTTTATTCCCCCGCAGCGGCCTAAGTCAGCGCCGTTATGGCGCGGGCGCGTGGTGCGGCGGTTGCTGAGCGGCGGGCTGGTGCTGTGGGCCGCAGTCACGCTGTCTTTTATCAGCGTGTATCTCGCGCCGGGCGATATCGTCAGTTTGCTGATGGGCGAACAGGTACAAACACCGGCGATTGAAGCGGCGATCCGCGCGGAATGGGGGCTGGATCAGCCCCTGTACCTGCAATATCTGTACTATCTCTGGCGCGTTTTGCACGGTGATTTTGGCCGTTCTTATATGCTCAATACCGACGTCAGTTCGCTGGTGCTATCGCAGCTGTGGCCGACGCTCAAACTCACCGGTCTGGCGCTGGTCGTCAGCCTGGTGTTTGCCGTGGTGATGGCCGTGGCGACCGCGCACCGCCGCCTGGGGCAACGCATTGCGGGCGGCATCGAGCTGATTCTGGCCTCGACGCCCTCTTTCTGGCTCGGCATCGTGCTGCTGTTTATCTTCAGCTTTACGCTGCGCTGGTTTCCGGTGGCGGGCGACCGCAGTTTTTCTTCGCTGGTGTTACCGGCGTTGTCCCTCGGTTTAGCGCAGGGTGCAGTGGTTTCTCAGGTATTGCGGCGCGGGCTGGAAGACGCGCTCGACGAACCCTTTGTGCTGACGTTGCGCGCGTGGGGGCTGGGCAACCGCATTATCCGTTTACGCCATGCGCTGCGCCACGCCGCCCTGCCCGCCGTCACGCTGACCGGCTGGCTGAGTGGCGGTTTGCTCAGTGGCGCGGTGATCACCGAACAGGTGTTTGGCCGCCCCGGTTTGGGCAAAATCACCGTCGATGCTGTTTTGGGTAAAGACCTGCCGGTGGTGCTGGCGGTGGCGATTTTCTCCGCGCTGGTGTACGTCGTGCTGAGTACGCTGGTGGATATTTTGTATCTGTTTATCGACCCGCGCTTGCGGGATAACGGCCAGGACGACGGGGAAAACGCATGAGCCAGATACTGACCTCAGGCGGCATGAAGCGCCGGTTTTCCACCGGTTACGTTCTCGCGTCCGTGTATTTGCTGCTGGTGATTCTGGCGGTGATATTCCCCTCGTGGCTGACCCATTTCGACCCGCTGAACGCCGATCCGGTCAACGCGCAACTTCCGCCATCTTCTCAACACTGGCTGGGCACCGACCAGCTCGGGCGCGACGTGCTGGCGCGCATTATTTACGGCAGCCGTTATTCCCTGCTGATCAGCCTCGCGGCGATGGCCGTGGCGGTCTGCATCGGCAGCCTGCTCGGTTTACTGGCCGGATTATTCAAAGGCCCGCTTGATGAGCTGATCAGCCGCGCCGTGGACGTGGTTTCCGCATTCCCGGATTTACTGCTCGCGCTGATGCTGATTGCGTTCACCGGCCCCGGCACCACCAATTTAATCTTCGCGCTCGGCGTCGCTTCCGTGCCGCGTTTCACCCGCGTAGTGCGGGCGCAAACTTTTGTGGTGATGTCCTCAGGTTACGTGGAACAGGCGCGCACGCTCGGCCTCAAACGCCACGTTCTGGTCTGGCGGCATGTGCTTCCGCACGCCATCGCGCACGTTCCGGCGCTGGCCACGCTCGGGCTGGGCACCGCGATTATCGGCACGGCGGGTTTGAGTTTTCTCGGCATGGGGCCGCAACCGCCGACCGCTGAATGGGGGCTGATGCTGGCCGAAGGTCGTAATTATCTGCGCAATGCGTGGTGGATTGGCGTCTGGCCGGGCGTGGCGATCACCCTGACCGTGATTTCTGTGAACACGCTTGGCCGCTACTGGCAGGCCACTTTTGAAGGGAAACAGCCATGAGCGACGAACTGTTTATTGATATCCGCAATCTTTCGATCTCCTTTCCCTCGGCAGACGGCGAAAAACCGGCCGTCAGCGGCCTGAATCTGCAACTCAAACGCGGGGAATCCATCGCCTTCGTCGGCGAGTCCGGCTCGGGGAAAACCGTCACCGCCCGCAGTCTGCTGGGGTTACAGGACGCCAAAGCACGGATCACCGCCGACCGTTTTGTGATCGACGGACAGAATATGCTCGGTGCCAGTCAGCGCCGCTGGCGCAAAATTCGTGGCAGCAAAATTGGCTATGTGTTGCAGGACGCGCTGGTGTCGCTCGATCCTTTGCGCCGCATCAGCCAGCAGTTGCGCGATGCATTACAGGCGAACCGCACCGGTAAGCCGCAGGAGCTGCATCCGCAAAGCATTTCTCTGCTGAAATCGGTTGGCATTCCCGATGCCGAAAACCGGCTGACGGCGTATCCGCATCAGCTTTCCGGCGGGCTACGTCAGCGGGTGCTGATCGCCACCGCGCTGGCGGGAAAACCCGGTTTACTGATTGCCGATGAACCGACCACCGCACTGGATATGACGGTACAGAAACAGATTCTGGATCTGCTGCAACAGCGCCGCGACCGGGGAGAAAGCCTGCTGCTGATCAGCCACGACCTTTCTGTGGTCGGGCAACTCGCCGACCGGATCCTGGTGATGCATCAGGGCAAAGTGGTGGAAGAAGGCACAGGCGAAAAACTGCTGAGCACGCCGGACCACCCGTATACGCGCCAGCTTCTCGCCGCCATTCCCGGCCCCGCCACACGCGGGCTGAAACTCTCCGGCCAGAGCGGCAGGCCGCTGCCCGCCAAAAATATCGCCACCGGCGAACCGGTGCTGGACGTGCGCAATCTGAGCAAATATTACGCGGATAAAGCCGTGGTTAACCACGTCAGCCTGACGCTGGCGGCGGGTGAAACGTTGGGCATTGTCGGGGAATCCGGCTCAGGGAAAACCACGCTGGCCAGAATGGTGCTCGGGCTGACCGAACCCGGTTCCGGCACCATTACTATTCAGGGGCAACGCTGGAGCCAGATCCCCGAATCTGTCCGCAGGCTGCAACGCCGGGGAATTCAGCTGATCGCACAAGATCCGCTCAGCTCTTTTGATCCGCGCTATAACGTGGAAAAAATCATCGGGGAAAGCCTCGACAGCGTGGGGGTTTTTGGCGATGAACGACGCCGCCGCATCCTGCAATTGCTCGATGAAGTGCAGCTCGGCGAAAGATTTTTGCGGCGTTATCCGCGCGAACTTTCCGGCGGTCAGCGCCAGCGTGTCGCCATCGCCCGCGCCTTTGCCCCGAATCCTGCGTTACTCGTGGCCGACGAACCGGTGAGCGCGCTGGACGTTTCCGTACAGGCGCAGGTGCTGGATTTACTGGCCGAAATGCAGGCCGAACACCGCACCGCGCTGCTGTTTATTTCGCACGATCTCGGCGTGGTACATCATCTGGCAGACAGGGTGATGGTGATGAAAGACGGGAGCGTGGTCGAGCACGGACAGGTCGATGACGTCTTCCACCGCCCTGCCCATCCGTGGACGCAAAAGCTGATTAATGCGCTGCCGGTGGTGGGCTCACGCCCTGATCAAACGGCGGCGTTTTAAGGATTTCCCCGCAAAATACGCCAGCGACGCGCACAGCAGGTAATACATCAGGCCGACAAACAGGAAGATTTCCGCCGGGTAGATTTGCACCCGGTTATTCACCTGCCCGGCGACGGTGGTCAGTTCCGGCACGTTGACGATAAAGGCCAGCGAGGTGTCTTTGACCAGTGAAATCAGCAGCCCGAGATACGACGGCAACAGGTTTGGCCACGCCTGCGGCAGCAGGACATTGAGCAAAACCTGGCTGTAACTCATGCCGGACGCAATGCCCGCTTCGGTTTGCCCGCGCGGCAGTGATTCCAGCCCGGCCAGCGTGGAGTGCATCACCGCCGCCGAGGTAAACCAGGCGAGTGCGATAATCACCGTCAGCGGGCCGGGGATCGAGCCGCCAAACACCA
Organism: Rahnella sp. PCH160; assembly: GCF_047784855.1. Classification (NCBI taxonomy): domain Bacteria; kingdom Pseudomonadati; phylum Pseudomonadota; class Gammaproteobacteria; order Enterobacterales; family Yersiniaceae; genus Rahnella; species Rahnella sp. PCH160. The sequence goes on along the minus strand of NZ_JBLOGT010000001.1, from coordinate 3,261,314 downwards.
CCGGCAACAGGAAATACAGCCAGAAAATCACAAAAATCAGCGGGATGCCGCGAATAAACGACGCCCACAGAAACAGCAATTTTCGCGTCCAGCCCCCGAAACGCCACGCTAGCGCCGCCATCGTGACGCCCAGCACTAATGCCAGCACGCCAGCAGAAACGGCCATGATCAGCGTGAGTAAAACGCCGCCCGGTTCGCCGTCGGCCAGCCGTCCCCACAGCATGTAGGTGAAGTTATCGTGTAAAACCGACCAGTCAAATTCCATCGTTCACCTCCGCCTTCTGCACGGCCTGCGGCCTTTGCTGCGGACGTTTCGGGCCAAAAACCGTCATCAGGCCGCCGAGGATCATTCCCAGCGCCAGATACAGCAACGTGCCGACGGCAAAACCTTCAAAGGCGTGCGCGTTGTAACTTTCAATCTGGCTGACCTGATACGTCAGCTCGGAAAATCCGATGCCGGTCGCCAGTGAGGACAGTTTCATCAGGTTGAGATACTGTCCGGTGATCGGCTGCCAGGCGTTGGTCAGCGCCTGCGGTAACAGGATCGAAAGCAGTAATGTTTTGCGGCTGAAGCCTTGTGAAATCGCGGCTTCGGTCTGGCCTTTCGGCACCGAATTCAGCCCGGCCTGCACTTCCTCCACCAGAAACGCGGCGGTGAATAATCCCAGTCCCCACGCGGCGCACAAAAACTCCGGCGTGAGCCACGCAATATTACCGGGGAAAACCGCCCACGCGTGGGTATCGCCGATGTAAAAACGCCAACTTTGCGGCAGCGCACCATACGCGGCGAAATACCAGAAAAGCAGCTGAACCAGCAGCGGCGTATTACGGAAAACTGACACAAACGCCGCCACCGAGCCGCGCGCCAGACGCGATTGACTCAGGCGCAGCGCGATCAGCAACACCACCAGAAGCGTCGCCAGCACACTGCCCGCAATACTGACGTAAAACGTGGTGAGAAAGCCGGAAATAATCCACTGCAAAGGCTGGCCGGTGAGTACGCCAGCCCAGTCGGGATGCCAGATCATTGCCCCGCTCCTGTTTCAGGATGCAGCGGGAACAACACTTTTTGCAGAAAACGCTGCGCACGCGGATGCTGCGGCCGCAGGAAGAAATCCTCCGGCTCGGCCTGTTCAAGGATCTCACCGCCGTCCATGAAAATCACCCGGTCGGCAATTTCACGGGCGAAACTCATTTCATGCGTCACGACAATCATCGTGATGCCGCTTTTCGCCAGTTCCTGCATGACCAGCAACACTTCGCCGATCATCTCCGGATCCAGCGCCGACGTCGGTTCATCGAACAAAATGATGTCCGGATCGGTCACCAGCGCACGGGCGATCGCCACACGCTGCTGCTGCCCGCCGGACAGTTGCTCGGGATAATGCTGCGCTTTGTCCTGCAAACCGACGCGGGTCAGCAGCGCCAGCGCCTTCCCGCGTGCATCACTTTTCTTCCAGCCGTGGACTTTAATCAGCGCAAGGCTGACGTTGTCCTGCGCGGTCAGATGGGCGTACAGGTTGAACTGCTGAAACACAAAACCGATGTGGGTACGTAACTCGCGTAGCGCCGATCCGTTCAGGCCGCGCGTCGGTTGGTTGTGGATGAGAATTTCGCCATCAGTGACGGTTTCCAGCTGGTTAATCAGGCGGATAAGCGTGGATTTCCCCGAGCCGGACGGCCCGCAAACGGCCACCACATCGCCGCTGGCAACGCTCAGTTCGACATTACGGATCACGGGGTGATGACCGAAAGATTTACTGACCTGACGAAATTCAACCGCCGTGGTTTTACCGGCGTTTGAATGTGAAAAAACCGCAGACGTCGCTGCGGTTGGTAAGGTGTCTTGTGGCATGTGCATGACCTTGCGTAAAGCGAATTATTTGGCTTCAATCTTGAACAGACGTGGCTGCGGAGATTTTGTCTGCGGGCCAAACCAGACGTTATAAATGCTCACCGCCTGACAGTTTTTCTCCAGATTCAGCAGTTCGTCATTCACCACTTTCAGCAGGCTGGTTTCGCCTTTTTTCACACCAACGCCAATTTCTTCTTTGCTCAGCAATTCAGGCAAGACTTTGTACTTCGCCTTATCCGGCGCGCCATCCAGCAAACCGGCCAGAATGGTGCTGTCCTGCGTAATCGCCTGCACGTTGCCGTTACGCAATGCAGAAAGCGCCAGAGGAATATCGTCATAAGACAACACGCGCGACTGCGGGAAGCGGTTGTGCAATTCCTGCTCGCCGGTGGTGCCTTTCACCGCGCCGATACGCGCCGTGGCGTAGGCATCGAGTTTATCCGGTGAATTGGCCGGCACCAGGAACTGCTGGCCGGTCACGAAATAAGGAATGGAGAAATCGACCACTTTCGCGCGTTCCGGCGTGATGGTGATATCCGCCACAATCAGATCGGCTTTGCCGGACTGCAACAACGGAATACGGTTCGCCGGATTCGTCGGCACCAGTTGCAGTTTCACGCCCAGCGTTTTCGCCAGCGCTTTGGCAAAATCAACGTCATAACCGACGATATCGTGGGTTTTCGCATCCACAGAACCGAATGGCGGATTGGAATCAAACGTGGCCACTTTCACCACACCGGCTTTTTTAATATCTGCCAGCTGATCCGCATGGGCTGCAAACGTTGAGACTGCGCTGAGCGCCAAAAACAGACCGGCGGAAACCACGCTTTTATTGAAGTTATTTTTGATTACTGATGTAGCAGCCATAGTTTTTCCTTATAAGTCATCTTAAGAGGGCTCGCGCCCTAAAGTTTAAATTTTGCAGGTAAATAACATTTTTGTTTTGTGGGTCAGAGAATTGCATATAGGAACGGGCGGCTGCCACTAACAAAAAAGGATATAGATGGATGATTAATGCATAAGGGTTGGATCTGGGTCGTTGGGGCTGCAACGGGCATTCAGCTTTCACAGCGGCACCACGCAGAGGTCATACAGTAACGGGCCGGGCGCAGTCAAAGACGGGGTACAGATAAAGGTTCAGGACCGGGCAGGTATTCGTCCTTAGCACTCGCCGGCCAGTTCGTGACAAAGCGCGCCGATCTGCTCCACGGCATTGAGCAGGTCAGGTGAGGGTTCGTTCGCACAATTTAACCGCAGAAAATTCTCTAATTCCGCACCGGGAGAAAACAGGGGGCCAGGGCTGACACCAATGCCCAGCGCCAGCGCGCGACGATACACCGCCCATGCATTCAGCTGAGGCGGAAGTTCAACCCACAATAAGAAACCGGCTGTGGGTACGGCAACGCGCGTGCCCGGCGGGAAACTGGCTTCGACCCGAGCGATGACCGCGTGTACCCCCTCAGAGATACGGAGCTTCAGCCGCCGCAGATGACGCTCGTAGTCTCCACTTGCCAGTATCTCGCTCGCGGCGGCTTCAAGCAGCGGTGAGCCTGCCCAATCCCCGGCCATGCGAGCCTGTAATACCTGTGTGTGGTAGCGTCCTGCCGCAATCCAACCGATTCGCCATCCAGGGGCAAGGGTTTTGGACAATGAACTGCAATAAATCACACTTCCACTCTGGTCGAACGCTTTACACGCCGGAGGACGCTGCCCCTCACCGGCCAGGTCGCCGTACACATCGTCCTCAATTAAAGGGATTCCTGCACGTTCAATCAGAGCGACAAGCTCCTGCTTGCGCGTGACGGGCATACTGGCCCCGAGCGGGTTTTGCACCGTGGGCGAGGCCAGCACGGCAGCGGGACGGTGGCGCTCAATAGCGTCGGCAAGGGGTGCCAGTAACAAGCCTTCCGCAGGATCCGTAGGTATTTGCAATGCCTTCAGGCCTAAATCTTCCAGCAGCAGGAGCGTACCGAAGTAGGCGGGCTGCTCAATCGCCACGACATCACCCGGCTGACATACCGCCCGGAGCGCCAGACGCAGCGCCTGCGTCGCGCCCGCGGTGATGACCAGATCATCCGCACCAAAACGGGCCCCCCACTGTGCAGCGCGTAAGGCGATATTTCGGCGCAGGTCTGCCCTCCCCGGCGGCAGGCTGTAACTCTGCCCGCGTGCTTCAAGGCGACGGCTTACCGTCTGCAGCGCCCGCTGCAGCGTCTCTGTTGGCAGCCACGTCGGGTCGGGCAGTGCTGCCCCAAGTGGCACCAGCCGGGCTTCTGCACGACTAAATAGTGAACAGGCTACGGCTGACATTGTCACCGGGACCGGACCAGGCAAATGATGGGGAAACTGCATATTCTGTGGTGTGTTTAGTTGGCAAACGAAGTAGCCCGAACGCGGACGCGCAACTATCAGGCCCTCGGCCTCAAGGCAACGGAGTGCTTCCAGTGCCGTTGGAAGGCTGACTTGCTCGCGTTCGGCCAGTTTACGCGCGGAGATCATCCGGTCACCGATTCGCAACGCACCTGATGCAAGCGTCAGGCGCAGCATTTCAGCAATCCGGCGGTAATGTGGGGAAGACAGAGGTGGGACGGACATTGCGATCTGTACAGGCTGATTTTCGATAAATCTGACTATACAGACAATGATGTGCTCCATCTATAGTGTCGGACTTGATCAGTTAAGGAGGCATTATGCACAGCGATAACTTCGACCTTTCGACTTATTTCCGTCGTATCGACTATACCGGACATGCGGCCGCCGATACTGCCACGCTGCACACACTCATGCGCCATCAACTCTTTTCGGTACCCTTCGAGAATCTGGATGTCCAGGCCGGTAAAGTTGTCTCACTGGTGCCCGAAGAAATTGCCGAAAAGCTGCTGCAACGCGGCCGGGGCGGATACTGTTATGAGGTCAACGGGCTGTTTGCCATGGCACTGGGCGCTTTAGGTATCCCCTGCCGTTTCGTTGCGGCTCGTCCGATGTTCTACCTGGCGCGCCGGCCGAAAACGCATATGGCGTTAATTGCTGAAGTCGATGACCGTCTGTGGCTTTGCGACCTGGGATTCGGCAGCTACGGTATTCGCGCGCCGGTGGCTTTAGACATGACAGATACCGATATTGTGCAGGATTTCGACACTTTCCGGCTGACCCGTGACGCGAATAACGAGTACCTGCTACAGGCGAAGGTGGAAGGCGAATGGGCCAATCAATACGGTTTTGATCTCTCCCCCAGGAGTGGATTGATTTCGTGCCGGCAAACTACCTCAACTCCACCCACCCCGATGCCATTTTTGTGCAAAAGTTGCTGGTCGTGCAACATGGTCCCGCAGGGCGACTGATTTTGCTGGGTGATGTGCTCAAGACGATCACCGCAGATGGCGTCGAAAAGCAACAACTGACGAAAGACGAGATTGCCGATGTACTGAAAAACCGCTTTGCTCTGCCTGTACCGCAATAAATCGGGATGACAGTGAAATGTTCAACGCAACCCCACCCTGAGTACAAATTTAACGTCTGACGGGTTTTTGATGCTTCATGAGGTTTTAACGAACCTCATGAAGACCGGCGAGCCTGATAAAATCCCTGTAATTGCATGGATTCTGCTTTTCGTTACGTCTTGATATCCTCTCTGCGGATCAGTATTGCACCGCAGATCCGGCTTTCTTTTTTCCTCCTGTCCGATTGTGGGATATATTGGGCGCAGACTCTTAAAATCATCTCTTTGTAACGGATAACATCGTCATGGCACTGATCCCAAAAAACTACACGCGTCTGGAAAGCGGCTATCGTGAGAAAGCACTCAAAATCTATCCCTGGGTATGCGGGCGTTGCTCGCGGGAGTTTGTTTATTCCAACCTGCGCGAATTAACGGTTCACCATATCGATCATGACCATACCAATAACCCGGAAGACGGCAGTAACTGGGAGTTGTTGTGTTTGTATTGTCATGACCACGAACATTCGAAGTACACGGAAGCAGACCTGTACGGCACACGCGTTGTCGCGGGTGAGGACGCGCAAAATGACGTTGATGCAGCCACCTACAATCCCTTTGCCGATTTAAAGTCGATGCTCAATAAGAAGAAATAATGTTAGAAATGTTGGCCTCTGGCACTGAGGCTGACCTTCGATACCCTCCTCTTTTCATCACTCCGTACAGGTGTTTCAGTGAATGACGCTGAACATCCGCGTTGCAACATTCCCGGCGTCATACCTGATCATGAAGATCATTCATGTTTAATGAAATTAAATCACTTTTCCTCAATCAATGACTCAGGCATAAATTATGCATAGCAATTATCTATAGATATAAATTAGGGTGCCAGATAACAATGAATAAAAAATTTGCATTTACTATTAAAAGCATTTGCTTCGACGAGAACTATAACCCTTCAGAAAGTACGCGTATTACAACTAACTTTGCTAATTTAGCCCGTGGCGAGAAACGTCAGGAGAACTTGCGCAACACCCTGGTGATGATTGACAACCGTTTCAATTCACTGGCGCATTGGGATAACCCGAACGGAGACCGGTATGGCGTCGAACTTGAAATCATTACCGCTCAGCTGAATATTGATATTGACGGTAACGCCGACACCTTCCCGGTGATTGAAATATTAAAAACAAATATCGTTGATAAAAAAACCAACGAACGCATTGACGGCATTGTGGGGAATAACTTCTCCTCTTACGTGCGAGATTTTGATTTTAGCGTTTTATTGCCCGCGCATAATCAAAACAAAGCTCAATTTACCCTCCCGGACAATTTTGGTGAATTACACGGGAACATCTTCAAACACTTCATCAATTCAGACATCTACAAAAACAGCTTTAATAAAACGCCTGTTATCTGCCTGAGTGTTTCAAGTAAAAACATCTATTACCGGACAGGTAATGAACATCCTGTATTGGGCATCGAATATCAGCAGGATGAACTTTCCCTGACTGATGCATATTTTGCAAAAATGGGATTGCATGCCCGATATTTCATGCCTGCAAACAGTGTTGCGCCTTTGGCCTTTTATTTCGCTGGCGACTTGCTCAGCGATTACACTAATCTTGAACTTATTAGTACCATCAGCACGATGGAAACATTCCAAAAGATCTACCGACCTGAAATTTACAATGCTAATTCCGCCGCAGGAAAGTGCTATCAGCCAAGCTTGAATTTCCAGGATTATTCTTTAACTCGAATTGTTTATGATCGCGAAGAACGTAGCCACTTAGCTGTTGAGCAGGGAAAGTTTACTGAAGAGAACTTCATTAAACCTTACCAAACACTTCTTGAGCAGTGGTCAGCAAGTTCCGTTCTTTGATAAACCAAAATACAGGGTCATCTATTATGAAAAAGTTATTACCGACTTCAACGGCGGGCAGTTTACCTAAACCCTCCTGGCTGGCACAACCTGAGGTACTTTGGTCACCCTGGAAACTGCAAGATCAGGAATTAATTGACGGCAAACAAGATGCCCTGCGCCTGTGCCTGGAAGATCAACAACAGGCAGGGATTGATATTGTCAGCGATGGCGAGCAAACGCGTCAGCATTTTGTCACCACGTTTATTGAGCACCTCAACGGCGTTGACTTTGAGAAACGTGAGATCGTTAAAATCCGTAATCGCTATGATGCGAGTGTGCCGACCGTCGTTGGCCCTGTCAGTCGGCAGAAGTCTGTGTTTGTTGAAGACGCTAAATTTTTACGCCAGCAAACAGACAAGCCGATTAAATGGGCTCTGCCGGGTCCGATGACGATGATCGATACACTTTATGATAACCACTATAAAAGCCGCGAAAAACTCGCCTGGGAATTCGCGAAAATACTCAACGAAGAAGCCAGAGAATTAGAGGCGGTGGGCGTCGATATAATTCAGTTTGATGAGCCCGCATTTAATGTGTTCTTTGATGAAGTGAATGACTGGGGAATTGCCACATTAGAAAGAGCCATTGAAGGGCTTAAATGTGAAACGGCAGTGCATATTTGCTACGGCTATGGCATTAAAGCCAATACAGATTGGAAAAAAACGCTGGGAACAGACTGGCGACAATACGAAAAGATTTTCCCGAAACTGCAAAAATCGAATATCGATATTATTTCACTGGAATGTCATAACTCGCATGTTCCGATCGAACTGCTCGAACTCATTCGCGGTAAAAAAGTGATGGTTGGCGCCATTGACGTGGCGACCAATACCATTGAAACACCGGAGGAAGTCGCCGCGACACTTCGAAAAGCATTGCAGTTTGTCGACGCAGACAAACTTTATCCTTGCACCAACTGCGGGATGATTCCTTTACCTCGTGGCGTTGCAAGAGGCAAGCTGGATGCATTAAGTGCAGGCGCAGAAATCGTCCGTAAAGAGCTTCTTGCTAAATAAAGCACTGCTGGCGAAATAACGCCGCCGGACAGTTTATGCTTTGAAGAGAATTCAGTCCGGGTTGAGCGATCTGATAGGTCGCTCAACCGATACCCTCAATCGGGCTGAGTGATGACGACGGTTCAGACGTCCCTGATCGAAATGACTTTCGCCGCTTAACGCCTGCGCTTCCACTCATCTGCAACATCTCCCAGGGTTTTTGGCGCATCACTGAGTATCCAGGCCATGAAATCACGGTCGAATCGAAATGCTTCCCCGCACTGCTCAACCATGAAACGACGCACATTTTGGGTGTTTTTGTAATTCTTATCCACGACAGTAGTACGTGTCAGTGATGCACTGTGCCAGTCGATTTTCATTTTTCCTGCTCCTCTTCCAGTGCCGGCCCAAACGCCAACGCCCGGTCATACAACGCCACAAACGGCTGCTGCAATGTTTGGCCAGCGGCGTAAGGCTGTATTCCATCCCTACCGGCGGCGGATGATCCACCCGATTGGGCGATCGCACACTCACTGCATTGTCACAACGGTGTTACGGTTGTAAAATCATTTAACAGCAGTAATGTGCAATTTAACAGGAATGACCCCCATGAAAAATGACCTCACAGAGTTTGAACGCTTTGTTATTGAAGACAAAGGCACAGAACGCCCGCATACGGGAGTTTACAATGCGCATTTTTCGCCGGGCCGCTATGTCTGCAAACGCTGCGGAACGCCGTTGTATACTTCAGAGCACAAATTTGAATCCCACTGCGGCTGGCCGTCATTCGATGACGAAATCCCGGGTGCGGTAGAACGCGTTCCTGATGCCGACGGACGCAGAACTGAGATTGTATGTGCCCACTGCCAGGCGCATCTGGGCCACGTATTCGAAGGCGAATATCTGACCGAGAAAAACCTGCGACACTGCGTGAATTCAGTCTCTCTGAACTTTGAGAGCGTCGGGGAAGAATAATAATCCCCTATTCATAAACAGAATTCCGGCATGACAAAAGTTCACCGAAACGGAAAGGGTGCCCGGTACGAATTACTGGCGATAGGCGGCGGAAGATCTGCCCGCAAAACCGATGCCGGTGGGGCATCCAAGCACTCTGTAGATCTCAGATACCACCAGCATCGTTGCATTTTCGATCGTTCCTTCATTACGGCATAAAACCCAGCCCTGATCTGCAATTTCTCGCTCGAACGCTTTGGTACAAGCGACATGATCTTCCAGCTTATGGATCACCGTACTACTCAGGCCACGCGGTCGGGCCGCGGCCCTCGCCCATGAAATATCAGGCGCGGTAACAACCCCGACATGCAGGTCTGGCGTTCGCACGTTCCGTTCAATGTTAAGCTGTAAAATCTCTGCAAATGGAACCATCCGGCGAAACGCGGCATCCGACGGGTACCAGCGATCCATCAGGATAATGCTGTCCGGTGGCTGTTCAGTCAGCACGTGCTGGGAAATCCAGGCACGGCTATCAGCAAAGCGCTCACAAACCTCCCGTTCCAAATCCAGGGTGGGATTTCTGGCGAGCTTGTTTACGAGGGCCATTGTTTCCCTCCTGTAGGGATCGCTTTTTTTCTCGCAAAGTCGGATCACCTTCTTGTTGTCTGCCCTTAGTACTTTCGTCATGGCCTCGAGCAGTGTGGTTTTACCGGCTCCCTTGGGCCCATCCAGAGAAACAAACAGCTGACGACTCATTCTTTAAATGACGATTGATATAAGGTTTTTGTAAAGCTCAAATCTGGCAAAAGCATCTTACTTCCTTCGTGTGAACAGCTGCCCCTCTTCGTTAGCTGGAGCCGTGTATGGTCATTGTTCATATATTATGACCTGCGCGGAGCGCGAAGGGCGTTTTCAGCAAAAAATGTTTGAAACACGCTACACAGGAACGTGACGCGGAAACTGCCGGAAGCCATCTCATCAGTGTTTTTACCCCAAAGCCTTGATCCGACTGCCGCCCTCGCCAGAGCTTGTGTGAATTTATGGCAGGGCTCAAATCCATAAAACACAGACGGCGGGATAATGCGAATATCGGCGGGTATTGGGGAAATAATTGTCACGAGCTATTATGCTCACGGTTCCAAACTTATCCTTCAGGAAAAAAAGATGACGACTCTAAACGACAGACTGGCATGGCGCTACGCCACTAAAAAATTCGACCCAACCAAAAGCGTACCGGCTGAAAAGTTAGAACGCATCATTGAGGCCGTCCGCCTTGCGCCTACGTCAAGCGGCCTGCAACCGTTTGAACTGTTTGTCATCACCAACCCGGAAGTGCGCGAAAAAATTCGCGCCGTAGCGTGGAATCAGGCGCAGGTGACTGACTGTTCTCACCTGCTGGTTTTCGCCGCCTGGGATGACATCACCGAAGAACGCGTCAATATGATGTTCGACCTGACCAACGAAGTACGCGGTTTCGTCAACGAAGGCTGGGAAAATTATCGCAAAATGCTGCTGGGCATCGTCGCTGAGCGCGGAACCGAAGCGAACTATCAGGCCGCTGCCCGTCAGGCTTACATCGCTCTGGGCGCTGCGCTGATCGCCGCCGCGTTTGAAGAAGTGGACGCGACCCCGATGGAAGGTTTTGACCCGTCCGCCGTGGATGAAATCCTCGGCCTGAAAGAGAAACATCTGCGCAGCGTGATCATCCTGCCAATCGGCTATCGCGCAGAAGAAGGCGACTGGCTGGTGAACCTGAAGAAAGTCCGCCGCAGCCGCGAAAACTTTGTGACTGAGATTAAATAATCGGGTCTTTCTCCTAAGCCAGAATTAAACACAATCCGTTAGCGTATTTATCCACGTTAACGGATTTTTTTAATAAGCAGCGACTTCCGGCAAATCAATAATCACCAGCGTTCCCGTGCTCCCCGGTTCAACCGTATGTTCCACGCCCGCTTTTGCCACGTATAACCCGCCCGCGCGGACGGTAAAACGTTCCCCTGCTACCGACAATTCTAAAACGCCGTCAACCACCAGCAAACCTTCGTCGTAGTCATGCACTTCCGCGGGCACAGGTCGCCCGTCCATGCGCAACACCTTCAGATTCGCCCGCCCGACGTGGCCTAAAATCCGTGATCGCCAGGCCGACGGCAAACTGTCAGCTTCTTTTTTTAAGTCAAATAATGCCATGTACGATGGTCCTGATAGTTGTGATACATTAATCCTAAGTGTAAAAACAATACCCTCTGAACTTCCTCTGCGTTAACTATTTTCATTAGAAACACAGCCATTATTTTTTAAATACATAAAACGCATAACCATTGCCGGTTAATGTCTATGCGGTCACCTTGACTGGCATGTTATTCTCTTCTCATAACACAGAACGTTATAATAATGAATTACTGAACAGTTGGGGAAGGTGTCTTGTGCCGTCGTGGTTTAGTCTCGCTTTAGATTCTTTCTGGCCCATGCTTTATGCTGGCCTGGTATTTACCATCCCTTTAACGCTTATTTCTTTTGCGCTGGGGCTGGGCTTAGGTTTTATTGCCGCCCTGCTCCGGTTGTATGGCCCTGCGCCCTTGCGCTATGTCGTCCGGTTCTATGTCTGGCTTATTCGCGGCACCCCGTTGCTGGTGCAATTATTCCTTATTTTTTACGCATTACCGAGCGCGGGGATTACAATCGATGCGTTCCCGGCGGCCGTCATTGGCTTTACCCTCAATATCGGGGCGTATACGTCTGAAGTGATCCGCGCCACCTTGCTTTCCGTGCCGAAAGGACAGTGGGAAGCGGCGCATTCCATCAGCATGACCTGGGCACAATCGCTGCGTCGCATTATCCTGCCGCAAGCCGCGCGCGTGGCGGTTCCGCCGCTGTCGAATACATTTATCTCACTGGTCAAAGATACCTCCCTGGCCTCGGTGATTACCGTGCCGGAGATGTTTCTGGCGGCGCAGCGTATTGCGGCGGTCACCTATCAGCCGTTAATCCTTTATACCGAAGCAGCAGTGATTTATTTGCTGATCAGCTCCGTGCTCTCTGCATTACAAACACGTCTTGAAATAAGGCTGGAAAGAAATTCTGTGAAGGAAAGTGATAATGATAACGCTGTCACAAATTGATAAACGTTTTGGCAGCCATAAAGTTCTGAATAAAATCGACCTGACGATTAGAGAAGGCAGCGTAACGGCGCTGATCGGCCCGTCAGGCAGTGGGAAAAGTACTTTATTACGATGCATTAATTTACTTGAAATACCGCAGGCAGGAAATTTACGCATCGGAAATGAAGAAATTACCTTTTCCGCCAGTGGCCGTACCGCTAAAAAAGATATTCGCCGTATTTGCCAGCAAACCGGCATGGTATTTCAAAATTTTCAGTTATTCCCGCATTTAACGGTAATTGAAAATATTACCGAAGGTTTAATTACCGTTCAGCGCTGGTCAAAAAGTAAAGCGGTAAAACGCGCAGAAGAACTTTTGCACAAAGTGGGTATGCAGCATAAACGCGATGCATGGCCTGCGACGTTATCCGGCGGGCAGCAGCAACGTGTCGCCATCGCCCGCGCGCTGGCCCCGTCGCCAAAAGTGTTGCTGTGCGATGAACCGACATCAGCGCTCGATCCCGAATTATCGCTGGAAGTGGTGGCGGTTTTGCGACAACTGGCCAATGAAGGCACAACGATGCTGATGGCAACGCACGATCTGCGTCTGGCCGCCAACATCGCCAATAACGTCGTATTTCTCGACGGCGGTGAAATTATCGAAAGCGGCACGTCGCAGGGTATTTTCACGCAGGCCAAAAAGGCACGGACACAAAGTTTTATATCAACACTGACCGACACATTACCCGATACATGGGAAATCTAAGACCACACACAACACCATTGACAGTATTTCAGGAGAAAAAACATGAAAGTCATCACCACGGCATTACTGGCCGCTGCATTGCAGTTAGGCCTGACCCACGCGGCATTTGCCGAATCGGATCTGGCTAAAATTCAGAGCGCCGGTGTCTTTAAAATCGGCACGGAAGGTACCTATCCGCCGTTTACTTTCCATGACGCTTCCGGCGAACTGAGCGGTTTCGACGTGGATATTGGCCGTGAAATTGCTAAACGTCTGAATGTGAAGGCAGAATTCGTGGAAGGTAAATGGGACGGACTGATTGCCGGTCTTGATGCCAAACGTTATGACGCGGTAATTAATGAAGTGTCCATCACGCCGGAACGTCAGGCGAAATTTGATTTCTCCGACCCGTACATCGCCTCAAAAGCCGTGCTGATCGTGCGCAGTAACAACACCACGATCAAATCGTTTGAAGATTTGAAAGGCAAAAAATCCGCGCATACCCTGACCAGTAACTACGCCCAGCTGGCGCGGAAATACGGTGCAGAAATCGTCGGCACCGACGGGTTTAACCAGTCTGTCGATCTGGTGGCGCAGGGCCGTGCCGATGCAACCATCAATGACAACCTGTCTTTCCTCGATTTCAAAAAGCATAAACCTGATGCGCAGGTGAAAATTGTCGCAACGCAATCCAATGCAGAGCAGGAAGGCGTGCTGATCCGCAAGGACAACCCTGAATTGCAGCAGGCCATCAACAAAGCCCTGAAAGAAATCAAAGCTGACGGCACGTACCTGAAAATTTCGAACAAATACTTTGGCGCGGATGTTTCGCATTAATTAAGGTTTTTCACTCGCGACCTCGTGATGAACGCAGTGGCATGAAATACGGCCACTGCGGCTTGCGCTTTACACTGCCCTCCTTCGTATCAGGTTCACATCATGCCCCTAACCCATACCCCCATTTTTACGATTTTGCAGCCGGCCGTCGTGCTCGCCGACCCGCACGTTTTGTCGGATATTCGCGACAGACGCAGCATTATCGACGCCATTTATGACGCGCTGGTTCGCCGTGATGACAATGGCGATTATGTTCCCTGGCTGGCAAAAAGCTGGACGGTTGACAGCGGCGGTCAGCACTGGCGTTTTAGCCTGCGCGATGACGTTTTGTTTCACGACAATACCCGGCTGACGGCGCGTGATGCCGCCAATTCCCTGCTGCGCGCCATTTCGCCGGAGATGCCCGGTGAGCTCGGTACGCAGGGCGTATTACGCAGTTATCTTGAAGGCGCGGAAATTTCGGCGACCGGCGATACCATTCTGAACATTTCCACCGCTCAGCCCGCCGCCAGTTTGCTGGATTTGCTGGTCGATATTCCGGTTGTGCGCTCCGATGCCTTACCCGGCGCACTCACGGGCAGCGGCCCTTACCGGCCGGTTTCCCATGAACCGGGGAAAGTCGTTTTGCAGCGTTTTGACCCGCACTGGGCCGGTAAACCGCCCGCGCAGCAACTGGTCTGGCAGGCCATTCCTGATGCGCATGAGCGATTAGCATTGCTCGCACAAGGCAAAGCCGATCTGGTCGTGGATCCGCCTCACAGCGTGGTGACACCCCCACCAGGCATCCGGCTGATCAGCCAGAAAAGCTATTTATGCGTCATTTTTCTGCTGAATCTTTTTGAGGGCGCGACCGGCGATATTCGCGTCAGAAAAGCGCTGAATCACGCGATTGATCTGGCTGAAATCATCCGCGATCCGGCCATTACCGCCGGTCAGGCCGACCCGCTCGCCGGGCCGCTGACCCGCTCGCCGGGCCGCTGACCCGCAGACATCCGGGAACGCCTTCAGATCAGCCCGCGTATTCTTATGACCCGGCGCTGGCACGGCAGTTGCTGGCACAGGCCGGTTATGCCGACGGCCTGACACTGGAACTCGCGCTTCCGGCACGTTTCCCCGATGAATCCATTGCGCTGGCGAACCGGATTGCAGGGCAACTCCGCGCCGTCGGTGTGACTGCCAATCTGACCGTTTATCAGGATCGTCCGGCTTACGCGCAGCGCGTGCGGGATAAACAATTTGGCGATATCTGCTGCTTTGATTCCAGCCCGGCCAGCGCCTGGCGGGTCTACGCCGAAAAGCTGGATTCACGGCGCAAAGGCCCGTGGTGGCAGGGTTATCACAGTGATGAACTCAACCTGCTGCTAGATAAAATTGCCGAAACAACCGAGGCGACTCAGCAGGAAACCCTGATGGAACAGGCTTTTGCGCGGGTTCATGACGATGCGCCGTGGTTATTCCTTTACTCTCCACACAGCCGCTGGGCTTTGGGCGAGAACGCGGCGGGCTGGGCACCGTCGTTTGAAGGCCGCGTGCGCATTATCCAGACCGGAAGTGAGGCATAAATGCGCCCTGATTTTGACGCGATAACGGACAGACGCAATCAGCATTCCACCAAATGGTCCGTGGTGAAAAATCTGATCACGGACAGCGGCGAACCGGTGATCCCGCTGTGGATTGCCGACATGGAATTCCGCTCACCGCCGGAGGTTATCGGGGCTTTACACCGCGTACTGGAGCAGGGAATTCTGGGGTATACCGACTATCCGGCTGAATTTATCGATTCGTTTTGTCGCTGGCAATCTTCCCGCCATCGCTGGGAAATCAGCCGTGAATGGGTCGTTCCCTGTCAGTCGGTGATCACCGCACTGGATGTCGCCATCCGCTGCCTGAGCGAGCCCGGTGATGAAATCATGGTGCTTTCGCCCGGTTTCGGGACGTTCAGACGTGTCATCCGGCATACCGGGCGGCGCGTCGTCGAAGTGCCGTTAACGCAGGAAGAACGGTCATATTCCTTAGATGTCTCCGTGCTGGCGGGGATGTTAACCGCCAGAACCCGCATACTGATTTTGTGCAATCCGCATAACCCTATTGGGAAGGTGTGGCGCGCAGACGAACTCCGCGAAATTGGCGGTTTCTGCCAGCAACATAATCTGCTGCTGCTTTCCGATGATGTGCATCAGGATTTGATCCTCGGTGACACGCCTTACACTCCGCTGGCAGGCATCAGTGAAGCGTTTGCTGATTTCACCCTGACGTTTACCTCACCCGGAAAAACGTTCAATCTCGCCGGATTACAGGCCGCCAATGTCATCATCAAAAATGACGACATCCGGAAAAAGGTGCGCGAAAACCTTTATCAGCTCAGCGCACATAAACCCAATATGCTGGCGCTGCACGCCACCGACGCCGCTTACCGGCATGGCGAAGCCTGGCTCGACGCGCTGCTGGATTATCTGAAAGGCAATCTGGCGTTCCTTGAAGCGGAACTGGATACCTTCGCCCATATTGATCTTTTCCACGTTCAGGGCAGTTTTTTAGCGTGGCTGGATTTTCGAAAAACCGGTTTATCGCAGGCCGAACTGGAGCATAAATTACTGCATCAGGCCGGATTACTGGCGGACAGCGGGGTTAATTTTGGTCACGGCGGAGAGGGATTCATGCGGGTGAATTTCGCGATCCCGCGATCTCAGCTTGAGATTGTTGTGGGAAGGTTAAGAGCGGAGTTTGAATAAATGGTTTATTTTGGGTTGCCACCCAAACTGGCCCAAAGGGCGCGTTAACGCGCGCGCCCTCTGGACACCCGCGCTTTTTAACTGCGCGCTGCCGCTCGCGGGGTATGTTTCAGCAGCATCTGTTAGTGCCGCAAAATCCCGCCGCTGCGCGGTTCCTTCCAGTCGGATTACAAACCGCGCGAAAAGATACGCGGTTTTCCATCTCTCCTTACAGCGTGATTTTTGAAAGCGGCCAATGGCTATGTAATTCAGAAGATAAATGCAGGCTGGATTTTGAATTTAAAAAGCCTCCAGCCGCTTTCAGAAAGCTTGCTGAATGAGTGTTTCGAGACCGAAAGGCTCGAAGACCGAAACGAAGGAACCGCGCAGCGGCAAGATTTCGCGGCAATAGCTGTGGCACCTGAAACAGTGCCAGCGAGCGGCAGCGCGCAGTTAAAGAGCCCGGGATTCTCAAGGGGCGCGGCGATAGGCGCTCCTTGAGGCCAGTTTGGGTGGCAACCCAAGGTTTTGACCTTGAGGCCGGTGTGGACCATCCCCCCACTTTCATTTACCTGATGACAACCCGGCACGTTCTGTGCAGGATCAGATTTTTATTTCCGGGGATCATCCATGAACGCAAAAACAGCGTCGCTGGAAGGCCGTATCCGCCAGCATTGGGATCAGCTCTCTTTGCACGAACAGCGTTTGGCCGATGTCTTGCTGGCAGCGCCAGGCCAGCTGGCTATGAATACCGCGACAGAACTGGCGCAGAGCGCGGGGGTTTCCAAGGCCACCGCGACGCGGTTTTTCCGCCATATCGGCTATGAAAGTTACGATGCCGCCCGCCGTCAGGCGCGTGAAATGCAAAACAGCGGTTCCCCGTTGTACCTTCAGGCCGTGCCCAGTGCTTCTCCCCTTGGCACATTGATACAAAATCATCTGGAAAAAGAAGTCTCCAGTCTGGTGAATACGTTCCGCTCACTGGAAACCGAGCAACTGGAAGCCTGCGTGGAGACGATTGCCCGCGCGCAGCGCGTTGTGGTGATGGGCTGGCGCCACAGTCAGACCATCGCCATGCTGATTTACCGCGATCTGGTTCACATTCATCCTGACGTCCGGCTGCTGCCGCGTGCCGGGGATTCTCTGGCGGAACATCTGGCGATGCTCGGCCCGCAGGATGTGGTGATTTGCGTCGGCCTTCGCCGCCGTATGCCAGCTCTGGAAACCGCCATGAATGCCCTGCACGAAATGCAGGTGCCGATGCTGTATATCTCCGACGTACTTGCCGGTAAACCGGCAAAGCATGCCAACTGGGTGTTGCGCTGCCACACCGATGTGAACCTGATTTTTGACAGCACCGTCGCCCTCTCCGGCGTCTGCAATCTGCTTTGCTCACTGGTCGCCCGCAGTATGGGGAAAACCGGCAGCTACCATCTCGCCACTATTGAAACCCTGCACCAGAGTCTCGACGAACTGGAATAATGCGCGGGTATGGCGCACGGCTTGCGCAGTTTCTCACCAAATCAGTGCAACGGCGTTTACGGACGCCGCTTTTTATTCGGTTGACATGAAATCTGAGAAATTAAATTAACAACCAAAGAAACAGTTGTTTCTTATTGATTCCCTGAGAAAAAATGCTTCCCTGCCGCAATTACCGTTTCTTCCGTCAAAAAACTGGCACGGAATCTGCTCTGGTCTGAATGACATTTCACCAACACCAGGGAATCACCATAATGAAAAAAACAGCACTGCTGATCGCCACTTTGCTCACGCTCGGCGCAGCGACAGCCGCTCAGGCGGATACGTTGTCAGACATTAAAAGCAGCGGAAAAATCACCGTCGGCATAGACCCGACGTTCCCGCCTTATGAATTCACCAACGATAAAGGCGAAATCACCGGTTACAGCGTGGCGATCATGCAATCGTTCGCCAAAGACCTCGGCGTGAAACTGGAGTTTCAGAAAACCGCGTTCAGCGGCATTTTGCCGGGCCTGATTTCAGGGTCATTCAATGCCGAAGGTTCTTCCCTGAATGTGACCGCCGAGCGCGCCAAAAAAGTGCTGTTCACCACGCCTTACAGCAAAACCGTCAACGGCGTGCTGGTGCGTGAGAGCGAAGCGAAAAAATTCAGCAGCAAAAAGCTGACGCCTGATGATCTCTCCGGTCTGATCGGCGCGGTAAAAAGCGCCAGCGTGCCGGAACAGTTACTGAAAGGCTTTAACGAAACGCTGATCAAAGAAGGCAAAAAGCCCATCACGATTATCAGCGTTGATACGCTCGATCAGACCGTCAGCACGCTGATGACCAAACGCGCCGATTTCGTTTATGACGATATCTCGGTACTCGCGCCCATCGTCAAAAAATACCCGAATAAAGTCGTGCAGGTGGGCGAAGCCGGGCCGTCTCAGTGGATGGCGTGGGCGACGCGTAAAGACGATGTCAGCCTGAATAAAGCCATCAGCGACCACATTCTGGCGATGCAAAAAGACGGTGAACTTTCGGCGCTGCAAAAACAGTATCTCGGCACCACGTTTACCGTGCCCGCCAGCGATTTCATCCCTCAGGAGTAAGTTATGTGCCAAACAACGCTGACGGTGCCTGCCGGTCACGGCAAAACCTTTGAGGTGAAAAAAGGGCAATTTATTACCGTCATTGACGCCGAAGGGCAACAGGCCGCCGACTTTGTGGCGGTCAATGCGGACGATCTCAGCGAGAAGCTTTCGCCGGTGCATACACGCCAGCACCTGCGCTCGCTGTTCTTCAAACCCGGCGACGCGCTGTGGTCGAGTGAAAACCGCCCGATGCTTCGCGTAGTGGCTGACACCATCGGTATTCACGATGCCAATGTTCCGGCCTGCGATCGTACGCGTTTTAGTATCGATTTCGGCGTGGAAGGCCACCGTAACTGCGTCGATAACCTGCTCGAAGGCATGAAGGCGCACGGTGTGACGTATTTCAGCCTGCCGGAACCGTTCAACCTGTTTCAGAACGGGCCGGTGACCGCCGACGGGCGGATGGAAGTCACCGATCCCATCAGTAAAGCAGGCGACTGCATTGTATTTGAAGCACTGTGCGACCTGATTTGCGCCGTGTCTTCCTGCCCGCAGGACATCATTCCCGGCAACGGTTTACAGGTTACGCCCATCGATATTCAGGTCAGCAATCATTACCACGGGGAGATTGAGCATGTTGTTAATGCGTGAGGCCTGGGCCGAAAGCGACGTGCGTCCGCTGGCCGCGCCTGTCGAAGTTAAAGCGGGGGAAGCGGGTTCCATTCGCGTACTGCGCGGCCAGTTGCTGCGCATCACCGCGCTGGGCGAAGGCGCCGTGGCGTCACTGTTTGGTTTTAGCCTGACCGATCCTGCCGTGTGGCTTTCCGTGCATCACACCCGCGTATTCAGCAACAGCTACCTGCTCGGTTCAGGGATGCGGCTGGTGAATAACCGCCGCCGTCCGGTGATGGTGCTGGGAAAAGACAGCGTGAAGCGCCACGATCTGCTGCTGCCGGGATCGACCCGCGCATGGCTGGCACAACAGGGTTATGAAGGTGAAGGCTGCATCGAAGCCGTTCAGGGCGAACTTGCGCGCCTGAACATGGACGTGCCAAAACTGCCGGATCCGATCAATCTGTTTATGCACGTCCGTCTGACGCGTGAAGGGGAAATTCTGCCGGAAACCAACCGCACGCAGCCCGGCGACAGCATCATCTGCCGCGTGGTGGCGGACACGCTGTTTATCGCGTCGGCCTGCTGTACCGGCATCGAAGGCAATGACAAACCGGCGCCGCTGCGGCTTTCGGTAGCGGAAAATCTGTCCGCATTCGGCGGGGAGTAACGCATGTTGGGGCTGAGTGAACAGGTCATTGCCGCACTTCCTGAGTTAGGGCATGGCCTGCTGATGACGGTGATCCTGACCGTCCTCGCGGCGCTGCTCAGTATCGTTCTGGGGCAGATTGTCTGTTTTCTCCAGCTTCGCCGTGCGTGGCCGTGGCGCGCGTTCGGACGGCTGTATGTCAGCCTGATGCGCGGCACGCCGGCCATCGTGCAGCTTCTTGTGGTGTTTTTTACCCTGCCGCGTCTGGGGCTGGGCGGGCATCCGATGCTCGCCGCCGTGCTGGCGATCGGGATGAACAGCGGCGCTTACGTCGCGGAGATCCTGCGTGTGAACCAGAGTCTGGTCACTAAAGGCCAGCGCGAAGCCGCCCGCACGTTGGGGCTGAGCCGGTGGCTGACGTGGTGGTTTGTGATTAACCCGCAAATCCTGCGCGCCAGCCTGCCGATGCTGGTCAACGAGTTCACGATTTTGCTCAAAACCACCCCGCTGGCGTCCGTTGTGGCGCTTACGGAGCTGACCTACGCCGGGCAAATTGTCATTGCGCGAACCTATGACGCCACGCAGGTTTTACTGCTGGTATCAGCGGGATACCTGCTGATTGCGCTGCCGCTGATCAGCGCCGTGCGCCATCTGGAAGCGAAACGGAGGGTTGCATAATGGACTGGCAGGCGATTCTCAACTCCTTGCCGTCGCTGGGCGAAGGCATGGTGGCCACCCTCAAACTGTGCGCCATCGCGGCATTTTGTTCATTGCTGTGGGGCACGCTGATGGCGACCGCGTTAATGCGCGCCCCGCCGTTCTGGCAGCGGATCCTGCGTATTTACACCAGTCTGACGCTGGCGTTACCGCTGCTGATTGTCATCTACCTGCTCTATTTCGTGTTGCCGGAATATGACATCACGTTCACCTCGCCGCAGGTGGGCGTACTGGCGCTGACGTTGTATTACGCGCCGTATATCGCTCAGGTGATCCGCTCCGCCGTTGAGGCGTTGCCGCGCGGCCAGTGGGAAGCCTGCCGGGTGCTGGGGTTGAGCCGCACCGAACAGTTGCGCGATGTCGTTTTGCCTCAGACGCTGCCGCAGATGTTGTCGCCGCTGGTCGGGCTGATGATCGGTCTGATCAAAGATTCGGCGCTGCTTTCGATTGTTTCGGTACAGGAATTTATGTACGCCGCCAAACAGGCGATTTCTGATACATACGCACCGCTGGAGATTTATCTCACGGTGGCGCTGTGTTACTGGGTGCTGAACAGCCTGATTGACTGGCTGGCGCGCCATATTGAATTTCGCATGACGCGCTATCGTCGCGGCATGCAACATTAACCAGGAGAAAGAACATGTCAGCTGATCTTGAGCATCGCGACATCCAGTTAATTCCGGCGCGCCACGGCAAAGCGGTGCATCTGAAAAAAGGTGAAGCGGTGCAGGTGGTGAATTTACACGGGACGCAGGTGGTCGATTGCTGGGCGTATAACGCGGCGGACGTCGGCGAATATATGTGTATGGAAGCCACGCGGGTGTGGAATCAGCGGCTGAATCCGCAGGTCGGCGACAGCTTTGTCACCAGCCAGCGCCACCCTATTCTCACGCTGGTGGCCGACACCTCGCCGGGCGTCCACGACACGTTCATGGCCGCCTGCGATGCGCGCCGTTATGAACTGCTCGGCTGTACCGAACCGCACCGCAACTGCCACGACAATCTGTTCGAAGGCATGGCGGAGCTTGGCGTACGTTTGCCGCACGGCAATCTGGCGTCGTTTAATATCTTCATGAATATTCAGGTTCAGCCCGATGGCCGCACGCTGAAAACGCTGCCGGTTGTCACACGTCCGGGCGATTACATCATTCTGCGCGCCGAGATGGATTGCTATGTCGCCTTCTCCGCCTGCCCGCAGGATATCGTCAGCATTCAGGGGCAAGGCGATAACACGCCGCGCGACGCCGAACTGCGAATTCTCACGGCGGGATTCCCGCAGGTGAAATTGCAGGGAGCGTGGGTACCGGAGGGGTTTGAGGCCAGCAACCTGGGCTCGCCGCCCAAACGGGCTTTAAGGTCAAAACCTTGGGTTGCCACCCAAACGGGCTTTAAGGTCAAGACCTTGGGTTGCCACCCAAACTGGCCCAAAGGGCGCGTTAACGCGCGCGCCCTCTGGACACCCTCGCTTTTAACTGCGCGCTATCGCTCGCTGGCTACGTTTCAGATACGTCAGCTATTGCCGCAAAATCCCGCCGCTGCGCGGTCCCCTCCCGTCGGATTACAAACCGCGCGAAAAGATACGCGGTTTTCCACCTCTCCTTTCGGCGTGATTTTTGAAAGCGGCGAGAGGCTATGTAATTCGGAAGATCTGTTCAATGAATTTATTGATAACATTAATTTTGGCAACCTCTTGTAACTGTGATTAATTCTATGCTTATCGCATGATATCCCCAGACAGTGCTATATTATCCATAGGCACATGTTCCGGGAGTGACCGCAATATCTGACCAGTAAAACCGCCAAACCAGGCCATTTTCCCGTTGTGAAAAGCCTTTGCTGATAAAAAATTGCTCTATGATTTTCTGCGCCGCTGGCACGTCTTCGATATCATTCCAGGTAATATCATTTTGAATAAAACCATAATTATCATCGCCCTGGCTGTAATACGTGACCCGTCCGGGAATATTCGGCGGATCCTTAAAGAGTTCCGGCGTCTCAAAATAGTAATGGACATAATCTGAGGCCGTGTACTCTCTGCCATCAAATGTATCGGCGAGTTTGATGAAAATGTAAATAAATCCGGCGAAAAGTATAATGATTGCGATAGATAACCATTTGAATAACTTACACACTTTTAAAAACCTGTTTTTTATCATATGATTGAAAATAGTGAAAGTCATCACCATATTGGGACTGGGCTGTCACCGCCGATATGAAAATAATCAGGAGGGACCGGATGGTGACAATGATAGTTAAAATGCGACGGCATTTCCGGCTTATCCCTAAATTCAAATCCTTTACGTAATTGTGATATCAGCCCTTGTTTTTCACCCGTTAAGGTCATGTAGATTTGATTAGCCATTAAAACCTCCGATTGATTTAAGAGGTTGTAACCTAATCGGGATGGTGAAACAAATGCTATATTTCAATGGATGCGTTGAATAAATACAAAGAGGATATATTCCTAAGTGAAAATGTTTTTTAAGAAAATGAGTTACCCAATGAATTAAGTAACTCAGCCAGTTTCAAGAACAAATTTACTGATTTATTCGTTTTAGCATCATCATTTATTATTACCCCTTTGACTTAATCTTCTTATTCCCGCCTCGTCCCTTCCAGCCCCGCCTTCAGCTCTTCTTCCGACATCAGCACACAATACGTCGGCGTGCCGCGTTCGAAGCGCCAGCCTTCGGAGAGTGCACCGGCGTCGACGGCGTCGAAACCGAAGGCATCGTACAAACCGGCCACCCGTTTTTTCGTTTCGGTGTTGTCACCGGCCAGCGGCAGCGCGCGACGCTGCGGGTCGCCGGCGGGCAGACCTTCGTTTTCAAGATCGGTCATCCGAATCGAGTTGAACGCTTTGGTGATGGTCGCACCCGACAGAAAACCGGCGAGATATTCGCTGGTGGTGGTGGCGTGGTTATCCAGTTCCGGCACCTGACCATCGCGATCCGGGTAGTAATTTACCGCGTCGATGACCTGTTTCCCGGCGAGTTCGGTGGCCGGTAATTGCCCGATGGCGGTCAGCGGGACGGCGATCACCACGATGTCACCGAAAATTGCAGCTTCCGTAGCGGTGCCGATTTCACAACCAATCATAGGTTTCAGGCTGAACAGTGTCTGCGGCCCGCGTGAGTTACTCAGCATCACCTGATGCCCCGCGTTGAGTGCCAGTTTGGCGACTGCGCGGCCAACAAATCCCGCGCCAATAATGCCTATTTTCATGATTACACCCTTTATTTCGTTGCAGAAAGATAAAGAATAATTCGATACTCACTGTTGATAAATCGCCGCCATCTACACAAACAAACAACAAAAAGGAGTGAATCATGGACCGGTTAACCAGCATGAATGTGTTCGTCAGAACGTCAGAACTGGGCTCATTTGCCGCTGCGGCAGAAGCATTGCGGATTTCGCCGCAGATGGTGGCGAAGCACATTGCCCGGCTCGAAGCGCGGCTGGGCACCGTGCTGATCAACCGGACCACGCGCCGCCAGCATCTGACCGACATTGGCCGCAGTTATTATGAACGCTGCAAAGCGGTGCTGGCCGAGGCGGAAGCCGCCGATGCGATTGCGCTGGAGATGAAAGCCACGCCCTCCGGCGTTATCCGCGTGAATGCGCCGGTTACGTTCGGGTCTTCGACGCTCGCGCCTTTTATTACGCAATATCTGGATAAATTCCCGGAAACGCAGGTGGAACTGACGCTGACCGACCGCCTGGTCGATCCGGTCGAGGAAGGTTATGAGGTGATTTTGCGCATTGGCGAACTGACGGACAGCCCGATGATTGCCAGCCCGCTGCGGCCTTACCGGCTGATTGCCTGCGCTTCGCCGGGCTATCTGGCGCAGCACGGCGTGCCGGATACACCTGCCAGTCTGGCGCAGCATTCGTGTCTGGTTTACGGGATCTGGTCACCGCAGGATCCGTGCCGCTGGATATTCAGTAAGGACGGGAAAAAGCATGAAGTTCAGCCAGCCGGACGTTTGCGCGCCAATGACTGGCGGGCATTGCTGCATGCAGCAGTAAAAGGTTACGGTGTCACGCTGGGGCCGGAAGATGTGTTGAATGAGGAGATCAAGGCAGGACGGCTGGTGCAAATTTTGCCGGATTACACCGGCCCTTCCCGGCCGATGCATGTTCTGACACCGGCCGGGTTGCGGCAAACTGTGAAAATTCGCTGCTTTATTAACGCGATTAAAGAGGCGTTTGGCTGAGACGCGCCTTCACAACTTTACGAATCCACCGCGACAAACGCCGGAGGCTGGAACGCCGTCACATCTGGCAATGGCGCTTCCCAGCGTTCAATTTCAATCCAGCAACTTTGCGCGGTACAACCTTGCCCGAGCCGCGAACTTCCGCGATCTTCCGTCAGTACGTTCGGATTGCCGTGTTTATCGATGGAATCCTGCTGCGACGGATCCTGCGGGTCATACCAGGCGCCGGTAGACATCTGCACCACGCCGGGTCGCAAATCTTCCGTAATATGCACGCCCGCTAAAATCGCCCCGCGATCGTTAAAGACGCGCACGATGCTGCCTTCTTTGATGCCGCGCGCAGCCGCATCCTGCGGATGAAGCCACAAGGGTTCGCGGCCTTGCACTTTGGTACTGCGGCTGACGGTGCCGTGATCGTACTGGCTGTGCAGACGCGTGCGTGGCTGGCTGGAAAGCAGATGCAGCGGCCAGCGGACGCTGAACGCCTGCTGTTCCCGCGCATCCTGTTCATACCAGAACGGGAAACCGGGGCATTCTTCGTAATCAAAATCTGCAACGGTCTGCGAGAACAGTTCGATTTTCCCCGACGGCGTGGCGAGCGGCGCGCCTTGCGGGTCATCGCGGAAGGCTTTGAGGAAGATCTGCGGCGTGTCCGGGCGGGCATATTCCATTTTCCCCTGCTGCCAGAAATCTTCAAAACCCGGCAGTTCGATGCCGTCCGCTTCGGCGCGTGGACGCGAGATTTCATAGATATGGCGCAGCCATTGCGCCGGGTCGCGCCCTTCGCTGAATTCCTCGCCAAAGCCCATTTTACCGGCCAGTTCGGCGAAAATCGCATAGTCACTTTTTGCTTCTGCAAACGGCGGAATATGCTGACGCATGGCAATCATAAAACCATCATTACTGGCGCTGCCAATGTCTTCGCGCTCAAGCGACGTCGTCACCGGCAACACGATATCGGCGAATTTCGCCTGCGCCGTCCAGTATTGTTCGTGAACCACGACGGTGTCCGGTTTACGCCAGGCGTTAATCAGCCGGTTGATGTCCTGATGATGGTGAAACGCGTTGCCGCCCGCCCAGTACACCACGCGGATATCGGGATACCGGCAATTTTTGCCGTCAAACTGATATTCCGCGCCCGGATTGAGCAGCATGTCGGAAAGCCGTGCAACCGGAATATGTTCGCTCACCGCATTTTTGCCCATCGGCAAACGCGGGCCGGAGAAGGTGCGGCGGTCGGAACCGGCGAGATTGGTCGAGGCATAGGCAAAACCCAGCCCGCCGCCCGGCGTGCCAATTTGCCCGAGCAGTGATGCCAGCGCCACCGTCGCCCAGAAGGTCTGCTCGCCCTGCCTTGCCCGTTGCAATGACCACGCGATGTTGATCATCGTGCGCTTTTCCGACATCTCCCGCGCCAGCGCCCGGATGCTTTCCGCGCTTATGCCCGTCAGAGATTCCGCCCATTCCGGCGTTTTGGCTTGGCCGTCTTTCGCGCCGGTCAGGTAGTCGCGCCAGGTGTCGAAGCCGACCGTATGGCTGACAACGAAATCCGCGTTGTAACGGGATTCGTCGATCAGAACGTAGCTCAGTGCCAGCAGCAGCGCGGTATCGCTGCCCGGCTTGAGGGAGATCCACTGCGCGGATTTCACCGAAGACAGATCGTTCTTCACCGGGCTGACGTTGATAAAGCGCGTACCTGTTTGCTCCATCGTCTGGAGCCAGTATTTCAGGGAGTGATCGTTCGCGCCGCCGCCGTTGACCTGCGCATTGCGCCACGGCAGGCCGCCAAAGGCGACAAACAGCTCGCAGTTTCCGGCCAGAACCGACCAGTGCGTGTGTTGTTTTTGCAGGACATCCAGGTCGCCGATGATGTGCGGTAACAAACGCTCGGCGGCGGCCAGGCTGTACGTATTGGTGCTGCCGGTGTAGCCACCAAACTGGTTGAAGAACCGGTGCATCTGGCTTTGTGCGTGATGGAAACGCCCGGCGCTGGACCAGCCGTAGGAACCGGCGTAGAACGCGGAATTGCCGTGTTCTGATTTCACCCGCTGAAGTTCGCCTGCGATGAGCGATAACGCGGTGTCCCAACTGACTTCCACAAACGGTTCTTTACCGCGCCCTTCGCGTGAGGCCGCGCCGTGCTGTAAATAGCCCAGACGCACCGCAGGGCGACGGATACGGCTGTCACCGTCAACGCCACCGACCAGCGACTGGCCGATTTCAGATGGGTTGCGATCCCATTCCACCGGTTTAACCGATTTTAAAACACCGTTATCCGTGGTGACGCGGTACGTCCCCCAGTGCATAACGGCCAGATCGTGATTGTTTTTCATTATTGGCAGGCTTTTATTATTGGCAAAAAATGGCAGGCAAAAACGCACATTAACATGCCGGTAACGTGTTCGCTACGCGATCGGTGTTATTCCCACTTTTATCATGTAGTTATCTGTTTTTCACATTAGACAATATGTTGCCTATTTTTTAGGATTACGCCCCTTTGGGATATTTTCTCACCGCTTCGGGCGGCCTATGCAGCAGGGTATTTACACCGTTTCAGCACATAAAATTAGGATAATAAAATGTCAACTTCCTGGAATCGTCGCGATTTTCTCAAATTCTCTCTCGCCGCCGGAGCCGCCTCAGGCATGAGTCTGACGCTGCCCGCGCAGGCTGCCGACAACACGCCAAAAAAAGGCGGACACCTCAAGCTCGGCATTGACGGCGCGGCCACCACCGATCTGCTGGATCCGGCGACCTGGATCAGTTCTTACATGATGGTCGTTGGCTGCGCGTGGGGCGACACGTTAGTGCGCACCGATCCGGCCAGCGGCAAAGCCATTCCCGGTCTGGCGGAAAGCTGGGAAGGCAGCGAAAAATCAACCCGCTGGGTGTTTACCTTGCGTAAAGGCGTGCTGTTCCATAACGGACAACCTCTGACCGCTGAAGATGTGGTGAAAACCATTCTCCGCCATCGTGATCCGAAATCCCGTTCCGGCGTGGTGGCGTACCTGTCGTCCATTCAGTCGGCAACGGCGGAAGGCGATAAAATCACCCTGACACTCAATGAAAGTAACGTTGATTTTCCGCTGGTGCTTTCGTTGTGGAACCTGCAAATCCAACCGGACGGCGGCGTAGAAAATCCCAATGCTGGCATCGGCACGGGTCCTTATCGCATTGTGAAATTCGAAGCGGGCGTCTACACCCAGCTTGAGAAAAACCCGCACGACTGGGACAGCGGGCGCGGCCACGTTGCCAGCGCAGAAGTGATTGCGATTAACGACGCCTCTTCCCGTGTGGCGGCGCTCTCCACCGGTAAAGTACATTTCATCAGCGGCCTGAGCCCGAAGATTGTGGCATTACTCAAAAATGGCCCGGTGACGGTTTACAACACGCCGGGTCGCGGACATTACACGTTGCCGATGATGGTTGATAAACCCCCCTTCAATAATAACGATCTGCGCCTTGCGCTGAAATACGCCATCGATCGCCAGCAGATCCTTGACCGCGTGTTGGGCGGCTATGGTTCGCTGGGCAATGATTTCCCGGTAAACCAGGCCTACCCGCTGTTCCCGGCCGATATCCCGCAGCGTCAGTATGATGCGGAGAAGGCGACGTTCCACTTTAAGAAATCCGGTTATTCCGGGCCGATAGTGCTCGACGTGGCGGAAGGCGCATTTCCCGGTGCGGTTGATGCGGCGACGCTCTTCCAGCTCAGTGCGCAAAAAGCCGGTATCAAAATTGATATCCGCCGCCAGCCTGACGACGGCTACTGGAATAATGTCTGGCGTAATAAGCCGTTCTGCGTCTCCTCATGGGGAACGCGTTTAACACAGGATCTTATTTACTCCCTCGAACTGGGCCCGACGTCCGCCAGTAACGAAACGAACTTCGCTAACCCGCAGTTTGCCAGCCTGCTGAAACTGGCGCGCGCCGAAGAAGATGAGGCCAAACGTCGCGCGCTTTACCACGATATCGCGCTGATTGTGCGTGATGAAGGCGGTACGCTGTTGCCGGTATTCAATAACTATCTGAACGCCAGCAGCAACAAACTTCAGGGCTATACCGAGGATGTCGGCAACGATTTATCAAACGGTCAGGTGATTTCACGCGTCTGGCTGAACAGCTGATGAAAAGAGCTCTGGCTAGCGGGGTGAGATTTGCCGCACCCCGTCATCCGCTGGCACGAGCATTAGGACACCGCCTGTTGCTGGCGGTGATTTTGCTGTGGGGCGTTTCGCTGCTTATTTTTATTGCCGTGAACACGCTGCCCGGCGATTTTGCGGCCACTTCATTGGGCAGAACCGCTACGCCGGAAGCGGTGGCCAGCATCCGGCAAAGTCTCGGGCTTGATAAACCGCTGGTGACGCGCTACTGGCACTGGGTGGCGCAAATTTTCCGCGGTGACTTCGGGCTGTCGTGGGCCAGTCAGCAGCCGGTCAGCGCGCAACTCGGCCACCGGTTGCTGAATTCGTTATGGCTGGCGGGCGCTTCCGCGCTGCTGGCCGTGCCCGTGGCGCTGCTCGGCGGGTTGTTTGCTGTTCGCTATCTGCACCGTCTGCCAGACCGGATTATCACGCTGATTTCACTGATTATTCTTTCCCTGCCTGAATTTTTCATCGGTTATCTGCTGATTCAGATCCTGGTGTTGCACGTCGGTGTGTCCACCTTTCCTTCAACAATCTATGACGGTATGAGCCTGCCCGACCGGCTTTCCGCCATGCTGTTGCCGGTGCTAACGCTGGCGATTGCCGTGCTGGCGAACATGCTTCGTTCCGCGCGCAGTGCGCTGATGTCTGTGACCAACACGCCGTGGATGGAAACTGCCCGGCTGAAAGGCCTGCCACCGCTGCGTATTCTGTGGAAGCACGCCGCACCGAACGCCATTTCACCCGTGCTGACCGTGATCGCCATGAATCTGGCCGGGCTGATTGTCGGTGCAATGATCATTGAAGTGATTTTTGTTTATCCCGGCGTAGGTCAGTACATGGTTGATGCGGTGACGGTGCGCGATATTCCTGTCGTTGAAGCCTGCGGTCTGGTCTTTGCGGCGGTCTATATCCTGCTTAATTTGCTGGTGGATATGCTGGCGATGGTGGCGAATCCCCGCCTGAGATTTCCGAAATGAAAACGTTGTTCTCTTCTTTCAGCGCTATCGCTGGCGGCGCTTTGCTGGTGATATTTATCTTCGCCGCCCTGACCGCGCCGTGGCTTGCGCCCTTTGATGCCGGGCAGATTGCCGGTGACATCTGGCAGCCCGTGAGCGCCGCACACTGGCTCGGCACCGATAACCTCGGGCGGGATCTGTTCTCCCGTCTGCTTTACGGCGCACGCCTCACGCTGTTTTTTGCCTTTGTGATTTCCGCGCTGGCGACATTGCTTGGCACACTGCTCAGTTTTCTGGCGGTCAGCGTTGGCGGCGGATTTGAAATGCTGTTGTCGCGGCTGAACGACCTCTTTATGTCGCTGCCGTCACTGATCATTGCGCTGGTCGCGCTGGCGGTGTTACCACAAACCAACGCCACGCTGGTGGGCGTGCTGGTCGCCATCGGCGCAACCCGCGTTTACCGGCTCGGTTACAGCCTCGCGTCGCACATTGCCGCCACGGATTATATGGAAGCGGCGAAACTGGCGGGCGAAACTCACTGGTACCGCATTACGCGGGAAATGCTGCCAAACGCCCGATTCCCGTTGCTCGCCGAATGGGGGATGCAGTTCAGCGCCAGTATTTTGTTCATCTCCACGCTGTCTTTTATCGGGCTGGGTATTCAGCCACCCGCTGCCGACTGGGGGGCCATCGTCCGTGAAAATAAAGACGGCATTCTGTTTGGCGTCAGTGCAGCCTTTTATCCGGCAGTGGCAATTTCCCTGCTGGTGATTGCTATCAACCTGCTGGTTGATGCGCTGAGCAGAAAACTGCAACAACAGGAGATTCTGTAATGTCAGACGCCATTTTGCAGGTACATGATCTCTGTGTGGGCTACCGGGAAACGGTAGTGGTGGATAAGGTTTCTTTCACATTGCGCCAGGGTGAAGTGCTCGGGCTGATCGGAGAATCGGGTGCCGGAAAATCCACGCTCGGGCTGGCAGTGATGGGGCATTATCGTGGCGCGTTACGTCCGATCAGCGGCACGGTTACGTTTCTCGGCAAACCTTATCCCCCGCAGGATGCCCCACGTTTAGCCTTGCATCAGGGCAAACGGATTTGCTATGTGGCGCAGTCGGCCAGCGCCGGGTTTAATCCGGCGTTAACCCTCGGCGCACAGGTGACCGAAGCCGCCTGTTATCACCGCGTCATCAGCAAAAAGGCGGCGCAGGAACGGATGTTGCAGCTGTTTGGCTTGCTCGGTTTGCCCGACCCTGTGCAGTTCGCCCGGCGATATCCGCACCAGGTTTCCGGCGGACAGTTGCAGCGCGCAATGACCGCCATGGCGCTGTGTTCATCGCCGGACGTGATTGTGTTTGACGAACCGACCACCGCTCTGGATGTCACGACCCAGCTCGACGTGCTGGCCGCCATCCGCCACGCCGTAAAGCAAACGCACACCGCCGCGTTGTATATCTCGCATGATATTGCCGTGGTTTCTCAGATTGCCGACACTTTGCTGGTGCTGCGACACGGCAAGCCAGTGGAAAGTGGCCGGACGGCGGAGATTTTGCGCGCGCCTGCGCAGGCTTATACGCAGGCGCTGCTCGACACCCGTCTTCCCGCGCCGCTGGAAACACCTGTACAAACTCTGCCGGTGCTGGAACTGCGCAATCTCACTGTAGGTTATGGCAACGGCGAACCGGTGATTTCCCGGCTTTCGCTATCACTGCCACGCGGGCAAACTTTTGCGTTAGTCGGCGAATCCGGCTCGGGGAAATCCACCCTCGCCCGCACGCTGGCCGGTTTGCAAAAACCTGCATCCGGCGAGCTGTCGCTTGAGGGCGAAACGCTGTCATTTGACTGTCAGCGCCGGACACCCGCGCAGCGTCAGCGGATCCAGTACATCTATCAGAACCCGGATACCGCACTGAATCCGCGCCATCGCGTCCGCGAACTGGTAGGCCGCAATGTTGCGCGCTTCAGCGGTTTACGCGGCGCGGCGCTCAGCGGGCAAATCAGCCAGTTACTCGAACAGGTCGAGCTTTCCCGCGAGCTGATTGATCGTTTTCCTTCTCAGCTTTCCGGCGGCCAGAAACAGCGGGTGGCGATTGCCAGGGCGCTGGCGGCTGAACCGGACATTCTCATTTGTGACGAACCCACTTCGGCGCTGGATCCTCTGGTCGCACAAGGCGTGCTGACGCTGTTCCGTAAGCTACAGCACGCCACCGGCCTGACGCTGCTTTTCATTACCCATGACATCGCGATCGTGCGCAGCATCGCGCATTCCGTCGCGGTGATGCACCGTGGAAAACTGGTGCGTCAGGGACCGCGGGAAACGGTGCTGGCTCCGCCTTACGATGATTACACCACACGCCTGCTACAGGCTGAACCGACGCTCGAACCCGGCTGGCTGGATAACGTGTTAACGCAGCAGTCACCCGCTCAGACTTTTTTATTACAGGAAATGCCGACATGACACAGACAGACATAACCCGACACGCCCGCACACTTTTCGCCCGTTCGCTGGTGTGGGACGGACACTCCGGTTTTATGCCCGATCCGGCAGCGGACCTGAATAATTTACAGATCTGGCGCGATGCCGGGGTGCATTATCTGTCAGTGGATGTCGGGTTTGATGTCCTGCCGTGGGAACAAACCGTGCGAAATCTGGCGGCGTTCCGCCACTGGATCCTCGACCATACCGATGATTATCAGCTTGTCAGCAAACCTGAAGATATTCTCACCGCCCGCGCCGCCGGTAAACTGGCGATAACCTTTGATATCGAAGGCATGAATGCGCTGGATGGCCGGGTGGAAATGGTCGAGTTTTATCATCACCTCGGCGTGCGGCAGATGCTGTTTGCCTATAACCGCAATAATCTGGCCGGTGGCGGTTGTCATGATGAAAACACGGGGTTAACCACGTTTGGCAAGGAAGTCATCGACGAAATGAACCGCGTGGGGATGTTTGTTGACGTCTCACATTGCAGCGTTCAGACCAGCCTCGAGGCTATAGACTATTCCCGCAAACCGGTGATTTTTTCCCACTCAAACCCGAAAGCCGTTCACGCACACGGACGCAATATCAGCGATGAACAAATTCGCGCCTGCGTGAAATCCGGTGGTCTGATCGGCGTCAACGGCATCGGGAAATTCCTGGGTGAAGATAAGCCTGATGCCGCCCTGTTTGCCCGCCACATCGATTACCTGATTGACGTTGCCGGGCCACGTCACGTCGCCCTCGCGCTTGACTACGCCTTCCCGGTCGGCAACGCCAGCACCGAAGAAATCCTCGCTGCACATCCGGAATACTGGCCTGCCGAAGCGTATTCCGGCGTCAGTGATAACGTTGCGCCTTCTGCGCTCGAAGAAGTCGTCGTGCATTTACTGCAATCCGGCCACAGCGACAAAGTGATCAACGATGTCCTGGGGGGGAATTTTTACCGGCTGGCGGTGGAAGTATGGGGCGGGGAGTAGATCAGGTCAGGAGCGTGGGTTGCCGCCCATACTGGCTTCAGGTCAAAATCAAAACCTTGGGTTGCCACCCAAACTGGCCTTAAGAGGCGCCTGTCGCCGCGCCTCTTAAGAATCTCCGGCTCTTTCACTGCGCGCTATCGCTGGTTGGCACTGTTTCAGCAACTACAGCTAGTGCCGCAAAATCCCGCCGCTGCGCGGTTCCTTCCCGTCGGATTACAAACCGCGCGAAAAAAATACGCGGTTTTCCACCTCTCCTTCCAGCGTGATTTTTGAAAGCGGCCAATGGCTATGTAATTCGAAAGAGTAATGCTGGCTGGTTTTGATTTGCTCCTTCCCCTCTCACGAGGGGAAGGCCGGGATGGGGTGTTGGTTTTAGCGACTCAGTGGCCTGCTAAACCCCTCCCGGCCTCCCCCTTCGCAGGGGGAGGAGCAAACCAGACTGTTGTTTTCTTTTGAAAAAATGCAATCTGGCGCGCTCAGAAATTTTGCTGACTGAGGGTTCGAGACCAATGGCTCGAAGCCCTCGAGGAAGGAACCGCGCAGCGGCAAGATTTCGCGCCACGCGCCGGTGCGGCAGAACATGTCCATCGCTCCAGCGATAGCGCGTGTTGAAAAAGACGTGGAGATTCCAAAGAGGCCCCGTCCTGGGCCTCTTTGGTCGGTTTCGGCGTCAGCCGCTGAGCGATCGCTGCAATTGAAAAACCGAAACTTTCTCGGTCAACTGTCAGTTAAACAACGCATTGTTTATCCTTTCGCAAAAGCCGTCGCCTTCCTCCCCGCCAGGGTTCCAAAGATAATGATATCGGCTACGGCGTTGCCACCAATCCGGTTTGCGCCGTGGATGCCGCCCACGACTTCACCGGCAGCCCAGGCTCCGGGGATAATTTGTTTCTGGGCATCCAGAACTGCGGTGTCAGGGTTGATAGTGACGCCGCCCATGGTGTGGTGGACACCCGGTGCAATGCGGATCGCAAAGAACGGCCCCTGATTAAGCGGGTGACGCAGCGCGGTGGTACGGCCAAAGTCTTCGTCTTTTTTTGCCACCACAAACAGATTATAGCGTTCCAGTGTTTCAGAAAGCGCCTGCGGATCCATGTTCAGTTTTACCGCCAGATCCTGCGGCGTTGGTGCGCTGAGCACAAAACCTTTGGCGATGTATTCATCCGCCGCTTTGTTGTTGCCCCGCACCTGCTCATCAAAAATTACCCATGCACTTTTCTCCGGCAGCCCGATAATCTCGGCGGAGACTTTGTCGCGGGTTTCCATTTCGTTGTAGAAACGCTTGCCGGCCTGACTGACCAGAATCGCCCCGCCGCCGCGAATGGCTTCGGAAATCAGGTAGGATGTGGTTTGTTCAACCGTCGGGTGGATCTGGATCTCGCCCATATCCACGGTGTCGGCGCCGAGTTTTTGCAACATGGCGATGCCGCTGCCGGTCGCGCCTGCATGGTTAGTCGTCACGAAACCGTCGAGATCCGGGCGATAGCTCACCACCATCTCACGATTGGCGCTAAAACCACCGGTAGCCACAATGACACTTTTCGCATTGAGAATGCGGCTGTCGTTATATTCATCGACCACTTTCACGCCGGACACCGCACCGTTATCGAACAGGATTTCCGCGACGGATGTTTCGAGCAGGACTTCGATTTCGCGTTTGTTAATATTTTTCACCAGCCCGCTGATCAGGAATCCGCCTACGGCAGAACGGTCGGCAGGACGGTGCGTGCGGTCGATGCTCATCCCGCCGGTAATGGTGATGTCGTTAAGCTCGATTTCTTTCGCCGCCAGCCATTCGATGGCTTCCGGTGCCAGCTCAACAAATTCACGCAGCAGAACAGGATTGTTTTTAAACTTCCCGCCTTTCAGCGTTTCGTCATAGAACAGATCTTTGCTGTCTTCTATGCCTTTGAGTTTCTGGAAACGGGTATCTGCCGCGTTCATCCCGACGGAGGCTTTGATGGTATTGCCGCCGATGGTCGGCATTTTCTCGATGATCACCACATGCGCGCCGTCGTCGTGCGCCTGAATGGCTGCCGCCAGCCCTGCGCCGCCGCTGCCAATGATCACAACGTCAAAGTTCTGCGGTGCCTGCGGGTTACCGCCTACATCGATAACGTGTTCTTTGCTCGAGGTCGTCATTGCGCGAGAAACGGCTTTTTTCAGCGCCTCACTCTGGGTGGTCGCGCCGGTGATCGCATCAACATGCGGGCTGTTGGCGACCAGCATACGCGTGCGAAGGCTTTCGAACGTGGTGGTGAAATCGACGTCCAGCGAGTCGTCTTTAACCAGCTGGATATCGGTAATACGGTCGGTGTCGAGCACCACGTTGATTTTCAGTTTCAGCGCTTCGGCTTCGACTTTCTCCTGATACACCCCGGCCTTGTATTTACGGCCCGTGACGCTGGTGTCGCGGATCATGGCGTCAACCAGCGAGAAGCGCCACAGCGGTTCCGGGATATTCAGCTCTTCGCGTTTATGGCTGTCGATGTACAGCTCAAGGTGATCGTTGTTGATAATGCGGTCGGCCCAGTCCGGGTAGGCGATACAGGCTTTGCCCACCGCCACCAGATCAAAGCCGTGTTCCAGCGCGCTTTCAGCGTCGGATTTATTCACCACGCCGCCCACGCCAATCACCGGCACTTTTGCCAGCGTTTCAGAACGCATGGCGCGGAATTTCGTGATAAGCGGCGTCGGGTCCTGGGTATCGACAATAGAAGAACGCAGCAACTGGCCGACGGAGAAATGCACGTAGTCCAGCCCGCGCGCAGCCAGTTTTTCCAGCAAATACATCGTATCGTCGAAACGGATGCCGGGCACTTCCAGCTCTTCCGGCGAGAAACGGTAGCCGATAATAAAGGACGCGTCGGCGAAGCGCTTCGCCATTTTATGGGTGATTTCCAGCACTTCCAGCGGGAACAGCGCGCGTTTGTCGCGGTCGCCGCCCCATTTGTCGGTGCGCTGGTTGGAGTTCGGGGAGTAGAACTGCTGAATCAGGTAGGTGTTCGCACCGTGGATTTCCACGCCGTCGAACCCGGCTTTAATTGCACGGTTCACGGCATCACCAAATTTGGTGATCATGGTTTCCACTTCTTCGCCGGTCAGTTCTTTCGGTTTGGTGGCACCTTCACGCGGCGCGGCGATAGCACTCGGCGCAACCGGCGTGCGGCCCCCGATCAGTTCGGGTTCCACCATGCGGCCGCCGTGATAAATCTGCAAAATTGCTTTCGACCCTTTGGATTTGATCGCGTCCGCAATTTTTTTCAGGCCGGGAATTTTGTTGTCGCTGTCGATGGCAATCGCGCCGGGAAATGCCGGGCCCATACGGTCAATGAAGCAACACTCAACGATGATGGTCCCGATGCTGCCGGCACGGTCGCGGTAATATTCCACCAGTTCGCTGGTCACCGTGCCGTCGTAAAAGCCCGTACAGGTGGTCATCGGCGCCATCAGCAAACGGTTTTTCAGCACCGCGCCGTTGGGCAGCGTCAGTGGCTTAAGGACCGGGGTGAGCTTATTCATTAGGGTCAACTCCAAAAATTGTAAGTCTTAAATTTTCCGTGGCCGTATTACTTACCGTGAAATTAAGCAATCCGATGCAGGTGATGAATTTAAAAATCGGTCTGATTTTTCTGTTTACTTTTCTGTTTGTGTAAATGAAAAAAGGGCGATGTGGGTCGGTATAACATTTGAGGGAACAGAAGTTGTTTATTTACGCGACATTAAATTAAATACCATCTTCAATTGTTATCGAGCGATTGACAAAAATCAACTTTTGATTAACATAAAAAAAATCCTGCCTGATAAATCAGCAGGTTGAACTCGAAAACTGGCGTTTGTGAAATTTTACTCTACATTCTCAATAGAAGGTTTTTCTGTAAGAAAATAACCACGCACTTATCATTGGTATTTTATTTAAATAACAATGACTCAATGGGGTCATGCAGGTCGCAGATAATATTTAGTTTTTAATCATCTCAACCTCAAATCATCATCTTTTTGTAATACGTGACGAGCTTCCGGTAAAGAAAAACGCATGGATTTAAGATGTCAAAGTGAAATAGCAAAATGAATTTTCAAAAGACGATATCACGCATGGACAACCAGGGCGTAACGCTCACTTTCAATCACGGGCAGACCAAACTATGAAACCCACAACGACTTTGAATGATCCCAACAAGGCCGCTCCGGCTCCGGCGGGGCTAAAAAAACGTCTGATCATGCTGTTCCTGCCAGTTCTGGTGGCGGTGCTGTTGCTGCTGACGCCGGTTCCTGCCGGGTTACAACCTTATGCCTGGCATTTCTTCGCCGTCTTCGTCGGCGTTATTGTCGGCCTGATTTTCGAACCTTTACCCGGTGCGGTTATTGGCCTGACCGGCGTGGTGGTCATCGCGCTGTTTAGCCAGTGGCTGCTGTTCAGCCCGGCAGAACTGGTGGATCCGAAGTTTAAAATGCCGACCGAAGCCTTTAAATGGGCGGTCAGCGGCTTTGGTAACTCCACGGTGTGGCTGATATTTGGCGCCTTTATGTTTGCCGCCGGTTATGACAAAACGCAGTTTGGCCGCCGTCTGGCGCTGATTCTGGTGAAATATCTGGGCCGACGCAGTCTGACGCTCGGTTACGCCATCACCTTCGCCGATCTGTTGCTCGCACCCTTCACGCCGTCTAACACCGCGCGCAGCGGCGGGACCATTTACCCGATCATCGCCAACCTGCCGCCGCTGTACGGTTCCAAGCCGAACGACCCGAGCGCACGTAAAATCGGTTCGTATCTGATGTGGGTGGCGATTACTGCGGCGTGTATCACCAGTTCGATGTTCCTCTCCGCACTGGCACCGAATCTGCTGGCGCTGGCGCTGGTGAAAAGCATCATCGGTTTCAATATTTCGTGGGGCATGTGGTTCCTCGCCTTCCTGCCGCTGGGCGTGATTCTGATCCTGACCATGCCGCTGCTGGCGTACTGGTTCTATCCGCCGGAAGTGAAGATTAACGATGAAGTGCCGAAATGGGCAAAAGCCGAGCTTGAGAAACTGGGCAAACTGTCGCGTAACGAAATCCTGCTGCTGATCTTCGTGTGTTCCGCCCTGCTGATGTGGATTTTTGCCGCGGCCTGGATTGAACCGGCGCTGGCGGCCTTGCTGGTGGTGATTCTGATGCTGTGGACCGGCGTGCTGAACTGGAACGACATTATCAGCAACAAACCGGCCTGGAATACTTTCGCCTGGTTTGCCACGCTGGTCGCGCTGGCTGACGGCCTTGCGCGCGTTGGTTTCATCGCCTGGCTGGGTAAAGAAGGCGGACAACTGCTCACTGGTATCGACCCGCAGGTCGCCGCCGTGATGCTGCTGATTGCGTTCTTCCTGCTGCACTATCTGTTCGCCAGTACCACGGCGCACACCACGGCGCTGTTACCGGCGATGCTGACTATCGCCGCCGCCATTCCGGGTATCAACATGCCGGTTTACTGCCTGATGATGGTGACGTCGCTGGGCGTAATGGGGATTATCACCCCGTACGGCACCGGCCCGAGCCCAATCTATTACGGCAGCGGGTATCTGCCGACCAAAGATTACTGGCGTCTGGGCACCATTTTCGGTGCTATTTTCCTCGCCGGTTTGATGCTGATTGGTTACCCGTGGATGGTTCTGATGTTCTGATGAACACCACGGTGTTTGAACGAAAGGTGCACGCGGGTGCACCTTTTTTTCGGGCCGAATTCGCCCTATTGTGCAAAACATCTTCCCCCTACTCCTGCGAAAAATAGTGTTCCACCAGAATAGCTGCGCCGTCATCAATCGCTTTGTGAATAAGCTTCACGCAGCGTTTACCGTCGCCGGTTTCCAGCGCCAGCAGCAGTTGATCATAATTGTGCTTACCCTGCGTCATCGGCGAAGACTGCGGATAGAGATAATTGAAGCACGGGCCAATCTGCACCCAGAGTTGTTCGATCAGCGCCATCAGCGTCGGCATTCCGGCCATTTCATACAGCGTAAAGCGAAACTCGCGGTTGGCCTCGAGCGCCGCTTCCACATTGTTTTCTCTTTTGGCGGCCAGGAATTTTGCGTTCAGGTTTTTCAGCAGCGCGATGTGATCTGCGGTCACATGCTCACAGGCTTGGGACACCGCTAATCCTTCGAGATTTTTGCGGATCAGCGTAATTTCCTGATAACGCGACAATTCA
This sequence comes from Rahnella sp. PCH160, assembly GCF_047784855.1. Lineage (NCBI taxonomy): Bacteria > Pseudomonadati > Pseudomonadota > Gammaproteobacteria > Enterobacterales > Yersiniaceae > Rahnella > Rahnella sp. PCH160. The sequence continues at coordinate 3,221,268 of NZ_JBLOGT010000001.1, read as the reverse complement.
ATTTTCGGCACCAGAAACGCCTGCGCGGGTGTGGCATCCAATGCGCCGGCGGAGACCAGCCGCAGCAAGGCTTCGCGTACCGGCGTGACGCTGGTTCCCAGTTTTTCCGCAATCTCTTTCGTAACCAGACGTGCGCCCGGCTTGAGTACACCGACAATCAGCGCGCCTTTCAGTTTGGCTTCAACCTGCATGGTCAGGCTGATCCGCTGCGCTTTTTCCATCTCAAACATGTGACGTTTCCTTTAGCAAAAATATGTCTTTTCTTTTGCGGTTTAAAGTCTGGCTTGCCAAAAATACATTATATAGGATATATCCTGTATTAAGGAATTGAACATTGATTAAACGTTTTCGACACAGTGACTTCACTTTAATTCCGTCAACGCTTCTGGCGGCTTCACTTTGGGAATGACCGTAAATGAGAATACCTGCCTTCAAACTGGCTTCACTGGCTCTGCTGCTCGGCCTCACCACTCAGGCGGCTTTTGCCTCTGAGCTGGTGATCGCGCAAACCACTTCTGCCACCGCGATGGATCCGGGGTTCCTGAAAGAATCCGCCACGCTGGTGGACAACCTCTTTGATACGCTGGTGCTGCGCGATGCCAATATGCAGTTGCAGCCCGGGCTGGCAACCGGCTGGAAGTCGCTCGACGACACCACCTGGGAATTCACGCTGCGTCAGGGCGTGAAATTCAGCGACGGCGAGCCGGTCAATGCGCAGGCGGTCAAATTCTCTATCGACCGTATTCTTGATCCCGCAAACCATGCGCCGACCATCTCTTATATCCGCACAATTAAATCAGTGGAAGTCACCGGTGATTATCAGGTGAAAATTCATACCAGCGGCCCGGATCCGCTGCTGCCCACGCGCATGAGCCGTTACCCGACGTATATTGTGCCGCCAGCGTATGTCACCAAAGTGGGCGCGGCTGAGTTTGCGCGTAAACCGGTCGGATCCGGTGCATACACGTTGCAGACATTTATCCCCGACGAAAAAGTCGTGATGCAGGCCAATCCCGATTACTGGCGTGGTAAACCCGCCATCGATACCGTCACCTGGCGGCCGATTCCTGAAGCCACCGCGCGTATTACCGCCCTGCTGACCGGTGAAGTTCAGCTGGTGGACGGCGTTCCGGCGGACTTAGTCCCGGCGCTGAAAAACAAACCGGGCGTGCATCTGGAGCAGGTCAAAAACGGCGGCCTGACGATTTACCTCGGGCTGAAGAACGACCAGAAACCGCTGAACGACGTGCGCGTGCGTCAGGCGTTGTCTCTGGCGCTGAACCGCACCGCATATACCCGCGATTTGTTGCACGGTTTTGGTACGCCGACCGGCACGATGGCAGGCCCGAAAGATTTTGGTTATGAGGCCATTGCGGCACCGGCGCAGGACGTCGCGAAAGCGAAATCCCTGCTGGCCGACGCCGGTTATCCGCAAGGCTTCACCCTGAAATTCCAGGCACCGCGCCGCTATATTGCCAGCGCCGATGTGGCGCAGGCGATCGTGCAGGATCTGGCCGCGATCGGCGTGAAAGCCGAACTGGAAGTCCCGGAATGGTCGGTTTATACCCAGCAGGTGGCGGCGCAGAAACAGGCTCCGCTGTACATGCTGGCGTGGGGCTCCACGCAGACGCTGGACGCCGATGCCGCGCTGTATCCGATTCTGCATTCCGGCGAACCGTATTCCACGGTGAATTCTCCGGAACTGGATGCCCTGCTTAACAGCAGCCGCACCACGGTAGATCCGGCGAAGCGTGAAAAGATTTTGCAGCAAATCCAGCAGGTGGTGGCCGTACAACAGCCGCTGATCCCGCTTTACAAGGAAGATTCACTGTACGCCAGCGCCGACAACGTAACCTTCAAAGGCCGCGCAGATTCCCGCATTCCGCTGTTCGACCTGAGGCTTAAATGATTTCACTGCGTTCGGTTTTGCAGAGAAAACCCCGTCGTCGCTTTTATGGCGACGGTATTCTCGGCGGCCTTTTGCTGTTGCTGGTCATCATCCCGGCGCTTCTCGCGCCGTGGTTACCGCTGCCGGATCCGTTGAAGAACGATCTGGCGGCGGCGTTTTCTGCGCCCGGCGGCCAGCATCTGCTCGGCACCGATCAACTGGGGCGCGATTTATTGTCACGTATTCTTGCAGGCACCCGCCTTTCCCTGATGGTGGTGTTGCTGGCGGCAGCGATTGCGGCAGTGATTGGCTCGGTACTCGGCATGATTGCCGGGTACGTGGGCGGCTGGCTGGATGCGCTGATCATGCGCCTGATAGACATCCAGCTGGCGGTGCCGTTTATCCTGCTGATCTTACTGGTGATGGCACTGTTCGGCGCATCGCTCACCAACATCATCCTGATCATGGGCGTCACCAGTTGGGCCATCTACGCCCGCGTGGCGCGCGCCAAAACGCTGGAAATCCGTGAACTGGAATACATCGAATCCGTCAAAGCCATGGGCTTTTCGACGCCGCGCATTTTGCTGCGCCACGTTTTACCCAATCTGATGACGCCGCTGATTGTGCTGCTGACGCTGGATATTCCTCGTCTGATTGTGCTTGAAGCGTCGATTGGTTTTCTCGGCATGGGCATTCAGCCGCCGACGCCGACGCTGGGGAATCTTATCGGCGAAGGCCGTTCTTACATGCTGCTCGCGCAGTGGCTGGTGCTGTATCCGGGGCTGGTGATTGCTGCGCTGGTCATTGGCTGCAACCTGCTCGGCGACAGTCTGCTGCGCAAAACCCACACGAGGCTCGACTGATATGCTGCGTTATATCCTGCAACGCCTCGGGCAATCCGTGCTGGTGATGTTCGGCGTTTCCCTGCTGATTTTCTACAGTTTGCACCTCACCGGCGACCCGGCGGCGGTCATGATGCCGCCCGGTTCCAGCCAGCAGGAAATCGAGAATTTCCGCCACAGCATGGGCTTTGACCGCTCACTCATCTGGCAATACGGGCATTACCTGACCGGCGTTTTGCACGGCGATCTGGGCGAATCCCTGCGCTACAGCCAGCCGGTCACGGAGTTAATCGGTCAGCGCGTTCCCGCGACACTGTTGCTCGCCGTCAGCGCTTTGCTCTGGAGCACGATCGCCGGTTTGCTGCTCGGCATCGTCAGCGCGCTGTATCAGAACACTGTGTGGGATTTGCTCTCGCGCCTGCTGGCGTTCAGCGGTCAGGCGATCCCGGTTTTCTGGCTCGGCCTGCTGCTGATTATCGTGTTCAGCCTGAACCTTCGCTGGTTGCCGTCCGGCGGCTATGGCAGCGCCAGCCAGCTCGTCATGCCTGCGCTGAGCCTCGGTGCGTATTACATGAGCGCGATTGCGCGCCTGATCCGCGCCAGCCTGATTGACGTGATGCAGCAGGATTATATCCGCACCGCGCACGCCAAAGGGCTGAGTGCCTGGCGGATTGTGGTGCGTCACGGACTCCGCAACGCGCTGATCCCGGTCATTACCGTACAGGGCATGTATTTCGCCTCGCTGCTCGGCGGCGCGCTGGTAACGGAAATCATTTTTGCCTGGCCGGGCATTGGCCGCCTCGCCGTGCAGGCCATTCAGAACCGTGATTTCCCGCTGGTGCAGGCCATCGTGCTGCTGGCGGCGCTGGTGTTTGTCGGCATCAACCTGATTATCGACCTGCTTTATGGGGTACTGAACCCGAGGATCCGCCTGTGAGTATTTCAATCACGCCATCGATTTACCCGACGCTGGATTTGCTGTCTGCCATCACGCCGTTCGCCAGCGTTTCCGGCCAGATTGATCAGCAACGCGCACTGGCGCACTGGCTGGAAGACTGGATTGTTACCGAACTCGGCGGTGTGCCGGTGCTGGCGGTGAGCGGGCAAACGCAGCAGAACGCCCCGCCGCTGGTGCATATGCGCATTGACCGGCAGGCGGAAAAAACGCTGGTGCTTTACAACATGTATGACGTGATGCCTGCGGATGACGCGGGCTGGGAATTCCCGCCTTTCAGCGGCGGCATGACCGAATGGCCGGGCGTCGGCGAAGTGTTTATTGCACGCGGTGCCGAGAATAACAAAGGCCCGCTGGCAGGGATGCTGATGGCGGTGAAATCACTGAAGGACAGCGGAAAACTCAGCGTCAATATTGAAATTATTCTGGAAGGTGAAGAAGAAACGGGCAGCGGCCAGTTGCGCCGTTATCTGGCGCAAGATCCCTGCCCGGTGTCCGCCGCCAGCGCGGTCTTTTTCCCGTCGCTGTGCGAATACGGCGGCGGCGAACCCCGCGTGTATCTTGGTTTCAGCGGCCTGAGCGGCGGGCGTTTGAAAGTGAGCGGCGGCAAATGGGGCGGCCCGTCCGCAGCGATTCACGCCAGTAATGCCAACTGGATCGCCAACCCCGTCTGGCGGCTGGTGGCCGCGCTGAACGCCATCGCGCCCGCACACAACAGCGGCGTGATCGCCCGCCAGGTGATTGATGAAGAAGCCAACCGGCTGCTTTGCGCACTTGCCGCGCAGTTCAGCATCGCCGACGAATTACAGTTCCGCCGTAGCGAAACCTTATCGGTCAGCGGCGACACGCTGGCCTGCCTGCAACAGCTCATCAACGGCGCGGTGCTGAATATTTCGGAAATCCGCAGCGATCCGCTGGATTCGCGCGGCGTCATCCCGTGCAGTGCCAGCGCTGAGATTGCGCTGCGCGTTCCGCCGGGCATTGACGGCGAAAGCCTGCTGGCGGTGATCCGCCAGACGCTCGCCCGCCCGGAATTCGACGGCGTGGAGCTGGAACTCGACGACAGCTATCCCGGCCACCGTTTTGCGCACCACAGCCCCGGCGTCGGTGCCCTGCTCACCAGTTACGCCATGCAGGGCGCGAAACCGCAAATCTGGCCGTGGGCCCCCGGCTGCGCACCGGCTTACACCTTCGCCCGAGTGGCACCGGCCTTTCTGATTGGCGGGCTGGGTCATGGCGGCAACGCGCACGGCGTGAACGAATTCGTCACCCTGCGCGGGCTGGAACGTTTTCAGCAATCGGTCAAAGACTGGATCACAGCATTCAGCGATGAACCCCTTTTTTCTACGCAGGCGGTTTAGCCGCCGGCGTTTTGCGTCAACTCCCGGGAAAGTTTTAAAAAATAAACCAGCAGGATATTTACCATGAAACAGTCCGATGATTTTGAAAGAGTATCACTGGGGTTCTTCCCCACGCCGCTTGAGCGCCTGACCACACTGGGCAACTCGCTGGGCGTTACGCTGGACATCAAACGTGATGATTACACCGGTTTCGGCGGCGGCGGCAATAAAGTCCGCAAGCTGGAATATCTGATGGCCGACGCCTGCCGCAATGAAGTCGATGTGGTGATCACCACCGGCGGACATCAGTCCAATCACGCCCGTATGGTCGCCGCCGCCGCGCGGAAGTTCGGCATGAAACCGGTGCTGGTGCTGCGCGGCAATCCGCCTGAGGTGTATCAGGGCAACCTGCTGCTCGACAAACTGTTTGGCGCGGAGCTGGAGTTTCTCGATCCGGACGGCTATTTCACTCAGATTGAAGGCGCGATGAACGCCCATGCTGACGCCGCACAGGCGCGCGGTGAAAAGGCGCTGATCATTCCGCTGGGCGGTGCCACACCGCTTGGCGCACTGGGTTATGTCCGCGCCATTGAAGAAATGGACGCCCAGTTGAAAGAACGCGGCGAACCTTCGCCGGACATCATCGTCGCGCCCACCGGTTCCGGCGGCACGCTGGCGGGATTGTACGTCGGTGCGCGTCGTTACTGGCCGGACACCAAAATTGTCGGTATCAGCGTCAGCGCCAAAGCCGAATGGTTCCAGACGCGCATTTCGGCGATGGCACAGGATTGCGCTGACCTGCTTGAATGGCCGCAAAGCTGGACGCCGGAAGACATCTGGATTGAAGACGGTTTTGTCGGCAGCACATACGGCGTGCCTTCCGAAGGCGGCATCGACGCCATTTATCGCGTCGCGCAGGCTGAAGGGGTGCTGCTGGATCCGGTGTATACCGGTAAAGCCATGCACGGCTTAATCAGCCTGATTGAGCAAGGCAAAATCAGCGCAGGTTCGCGGGTGATTTTCGTGCACTGCGGCGGTTCCCCGGCCCTCTATCCCTTTGCACAAACGTTGCTGGAGCACTGAATATGACGCCAGGTTTTCGCACTTTGAGCCGCGCGGATGTGGTCGCACTTGGCGGCACCGATCCGCAGGCCGCGCTGGAAGATATCTGTGACGTTGTCACGCTGATGCGTCAGAATGCGGCGCAGATGCCAGCGGAAACCCACGTCAGTTTAGGCACGCCGCACGGCAAAGCGTATGCGCTGCCCGCCAGCGTGGGCGGGCGGTTCAACGCCGCCGGGGTGAAATGGACCGCACATCGCCCGGATGCGCAAGACAAGCTCCCGCAGGCGATGGCGCTGACACTGATTAACCGCGCCGATAACGGCCAGCCGATCGGGCTGGTGGAAAGCGGCGCACTGACCGCCACGCGCACAGCGGCGGTGTCGGCCATTGCGCTGCGCCACGCCGCGCCGCGTCCGGTTCAGCGTGTTCTGTTACTCGGTGCCGGGGTTCAGGCGCTGGCGCATCTCGACATGCTCCGCCAGCTTTTCCCCACGTTACAACAGGTCAGCTGGTGGGATCGCAGCGCATCTGCGTTGCCGGTTGAACCCGTGCAATTCCCCTGGCCGCTGCTTAGGGTTGCCGATCTTCACACTGCCGTGGCGCAGGACATCGATGCGGTGATCACCTGCACCAGCGCCGCTGAACCGCTGCTCGGGCCGGAAGCCATCCGCCCCGGACGGCTGGTGATTCAGGTGGGTTATCACGAAGTGTCGTTCAGCGCGATTAATCGCGCCACGCGGGTGGTGGTTGATTTATGGGGCGATTTTTGTGAAACCAGCGCCAAAAGCCTGTTCCAGATGTACCGCGCCGGAAAATTCCTGCCCGAACACGTGGATGCCGATTTAGGCAATCTGCTGCTCGACGGCTGGCGACCGGCAGCTGACGACAGCGTGTATTTCTCCTCTTTCGGCCTCAACGTTTTTGACATTGCCCTCGCATCGCGCGTTTTAAAACTCGCCGCAGAACGCGGAACCGGGTCGCTTTTACCGCTTTTTACGGAGTAAGAATTTGGCTACCTCCCCTTTACCGGCTCAACATTTTCTCAATCATAAACGGCTGATCTGCGCCACAGAATTACTCTCGCGCCGTCAGCTCGGGCAGGAGTTTGCCCTGATTGACGTCCGTGAATTTTCGCAATGGCAGGCAGAAACACTGCCCGACGCGCTTCATCTCAACGTGTACGATTATTTTATCCCGGAGAGCACTCCGGCGGGCATTGCAGGCATGGCGAATGCTTTCCATCACGCGTGGCAACAGCTGGCTATCAGTGACAACGTCACGCCGGTTTTCTTCGAACAACAGATCGGTATGCGTTCCCCGCGAGGTGCATGGTTTGCGCAGTTCGGCGGCATAGAAAATGCCCTGATTCTGGACGGCGGGCTGGACGCCTGGGCACAAGCTGGCGGGAAATTGCAGCCAGGAAAAGGTATCAGCGCGGTGATCAGCGCCGGTAATCACAAAAAACCCGATGCCTGCTTTTTCGACAAAAACCTGGCCGCTACCCGCGAGGAAGTGCTGAACGCGCAGGCCAGCGGCGTACAGATTCTCGATGCACGTCGCCCGACAGAGTTCAGCGGTGAATTTGCGCATGATTGCTGTCACCGTGCGGGCAGAATACCCGGTGCGACCCTGCTTTTCTGGGAAGAGGTGGTGCAAAACGGCGCATTTCTCAGCGCGGAAAAAATCCGTCAGCGTGCAGAAGCGGCCGGATTATCGCCTGACCGGCGGGTGATCATTTATTGCCATCGCGGGGCGCGGGCGGCCACGGTGTACACCGCCCTTCAGCTGGCCGGTTATCGCCAGCTGAAGGTGTATGTCGGTTCATGGCACGAATGGGCGGAACACGGCGAACTGCCGCTGATGAAAGGTTATTAACCCTCGCGGCGTAGTTGCAGCGCCCGAGTGATATCGGGCGCCGCAGCCAGTAGGATTTGCGTATAAGGGTGTTGCGGCGCACGCAGAACCCGCGCCGTTTCGCCGCTTTCCACGATTTTCCCGTGATACAGCACCACCACGCGGTCACAGACCTGTTTCACCGCCGCCAGATCATGACTGATAAACAGCACGGTCAGGCCGAGTTGCTGGCGCAACTGATCCAGCAGCGCCAGAATCTGCCCGCGAACCGAAAGATCCAGCGCCGACACCGCTTCATCCGCCACCAGCAATTCAGGTTCCAGCGCCAGCGCACGGGCAATCGCCACGCGCTGACGCTGACCGCCAGAAAACGCGCCGGGCAGACGGCTGGCGTGATGGGCTTCCAGCCCGACCAGTTGCAGTAATTCTTCCACACGCGCCTGAATTTGCGACGCAGGCCGCAGTTTATAGACGCGCAGCGGCTCGGCGATTTGTTCACCGACGGTAATTTTAGGGTTCAGACTGGCGTAGGGATCCTGAAAAATAATCTGCGCACGACGGCGCATTTTCTGCCGTGTTGCGTGGCTGGCCAGCGTCAGTGACACGCCGTCAAATTCGATATCACCGCTGTCGGTGTCCGTCAGGCCAATAATAGCGCGCCCGAGTGTGGTTTTGCCGGAACCGGATTCGCCAATCAGCCCGAGAATTTCACCCCGACGGATATCGAGCGTGGTCGGGAAAAGCACGGTCTGGCGTTTCGCCGGTACAAAAGGCAGACGCTGCGCCTGCGGATAGCTTTTGGTCAGCCCGCGCAACCGCACCAGCGGCGAATCCGCGCTGATCTCAGCCGTTTTTTCACGCGGCTCCGGCTGCGACGCCCCAATCAGTTTGCGGGTATACGGTGCCTGCGGATTTGTCAGCAGTTGCGCCACCGGCCCCTGCTCGACCAGATTTCCCTGATGCATCACGTAAGCCCGGTCGGCGTAGCGCGCGACCACGCTCAGATCATGCGTAATCAGCAAAATGCCCATGTCCATTTCCTGTTGCAGCGCCTGCAACAGCGTCAGAATTTGTGCCTGAATGGTGACGTCCAGCGCCGTCGTCGGCTCATCGGCAATCAGCAACGCCGGTTTACAGCTGATGGCGCTGGCGATCATCACACGTTGTCGCATCCCGCCGGAAAGCTGGTGAATATACTGCTTTGCGCGTTGTTCCGGGTTCACTATCCCGACGCGAGCCAGCAGCGCTACCGCTTCGCGATGCGCCTGTTTCCAGCCCAGTTGCTGATGGCGCACCAGCACTTCAGCAATCTGCTCCCCGACTTTCAGCACCGGATTCATGCTGGTCATCGGTTCCTGAAATATCATCGCCAGCCGTTTTCCGCGAACCGGCGCGTCGAAGGGCGTGTGCGGGCTGGCAATCCTCTGATCATCGAGCCAGATTTCACCGCCGGTCATGCTGACACCGGACGGTAACAATCCCATCAGCGCCAGCGAACTCAGGGTTTTCCCCGAACCGGATTCACCGACCAGCGCCACAATTTCACGGCGGTTCACCTGCAACGAAACCGATTTCACCAGCGGTAAACCGGCGGCGGTATGAAGGGCGAGAGAGCGGACATCAAGAAGCGGTCTGGCGATCGTCATGGGCAAATCCGGCGAAGAAATGAACTTAGAGAATATATCGTATATCTTTTAGTGACAACCCGAAAGCAGGCCGTTGGTTAGACGGATTTGTGCGAGGTTATGCCGGTTTGGTTGGGAAAGATCTGACTCAACAGTACCGGGTGCAAGTGATCAACACCAGGGTGATATCATCCCCATCCAGAACGACTGAATATGTTTCTCCCATGCTGTTTAGTTCTCCGTTTGTGATGCCATTTTCTGACAGATAATTTTCAACCTTTTTCTTCGCTACCATGATGTCCCCCACGTTTTCCCATGTGACCCGATCTTGTGTAAAGCCATAATTATCGTCAGCCCGTGTGTAGTAGAAAATATTCTTAGAGATATCGGGGGCATCCCTGAATAGCTTTGGGGTTAATAGATAATAATCAAAGACATTTGATCTCTTGTAAACTTTTCCGTCCAGCGTATAGATGAGCATGAAATATAAGTAAAAGACAAAAAGAATCACTGTGATAACTATCAGAATAATTATCGCAAGTACGGACTTCAGAAAAAACCTTATTGCACTCAACATTACCGTAATCCTTTTATTTGATCACGATGCAGTGCCTGATATTTATTCTCCATTGAGTCATAGGTTCCGCATCCCTGAGAAATCAGGCCTTGTTTCTCTCCGTTCAGCGTCATGTAGATTTGATTAGCCATTTAACACCTCCTGTGAATTTAAGAGGTTATATCTGAATAATTTGCTTCAAACAAATGCTGTATATCAATATAAAAACAGAAACAATACATCCAAAATATAATTACCAACAGAAGTCCCTGTGTTAACAGGAAAGCTTAATTTATGAAGTTAGTCATCTTCTTAAAAATTAAACGTAATATGAGATGTTATTCACATTATTAAATAGAGGAGCAGACAACCGAAGTGCCAGAAATCCAGACACAAAAAAACCGGCAGTATTCCGCCGGTTCATTTTGACTCTTACTTTAATTCTCAGACCTGCGCCATCCCGCCGTCGACGAAGAGTTCGACGCCGTTGATAAAGCTGGCGGCCTCAGAGGCCAGGAAGGCGACGGTTTTGCCGATTTCTTTCGGCTCACCCAGACGGCCTAACGGGACTTGTGCAGCCAGCGCATCAAACAGGCCCTGACGGTGTTCTTCCGGGACCAGGTCGCCTAAGCCAGGCGTGCGGATTGGGCCGGGGCTGACAACGTTGACGCGGATGCCGCGATCTTTCAAATCCAGCGCCCATGAGCGCGCAAAGTTACGGACGGCGGCTTTACTGGCGCTGTACACGCTGAAACTCGCCGTACCCTGAACTGACGTGGTGGAACCGGTCAGAATGACGGAGGCGCCATCGGTCAGCAGCGGTAAGACTTTCTGAACCGTGAACAATACGCCGCGGACGTTGGTGCCGAAAATACGGTCGAAATGCTCTTCGGTAATGCCGCCCAGTGGTTGCATGTCGCCGCCACCGGCGTTCGCAAACAGAATATCCAGACGTCCGGTGGTTTTGGCGATTTGTGCATAAACCGCATCAAGGTCGGCCAGAACGGAAGCGTCAGCGCGGATTCCCGTTGCCGCAGCGCCGATTTCAGCGACGGCGGCGTCCAGCTCAGCCTGACGACGTCCGGTGATAAAGACCTGCGCGCCCTGCTCTGCCAGCTCTTTTGCTGTTCCCAAACCGATACCGCTTGTCCCGCCGGTAACCAGTGCAATTTTACCGTTCAGTGGAGTTGTCATTTTTCATTCCTCAAAGTCAGATCAGGTTAAGTCAGGTCGCCGGAGGTTTGTGGCCGTTGTCTGCCGCCTCAGGCATGGCGGTAATTTAGCGCCAGACGGTTTATTGAAAAATAGCGAAAAATAAAAATGACTATTCCTGTGGCTGTATAATCAAAACATCGGATAACCGGCGGGAAAGCGTGTGGATCAGTTAACGGCAATACGGGCGTTTGCCCGGGTGGTTGAGGCGGGGAATTTTACCCGTGCGGCGGATTCCCTGAATATGCCCAATGCGACGCTGAGCAAAATGGTGCAGGAACTGGAAGCGCATCTTGGCGTGCGGTTGTTACAACGCACCACGCGGCGCGTGACGGTGACGCCGGAAGGCAACGAATATTATGAAAAAACGGCGCGGATCCTGCGGGATCTGGAAGATGTCGATACGTCGTTTAACGCCGTGCGCAGCAAGCCGCGCGGGCTGTTGCGTATTGACGTCGGCGGTTCGACGGCGCGCGATGTGCTGATCCCGGCACTGGCTCATTTTATGACGCGCTACCCGGAAATCCGTCTGGATCTGGGCGTTTCCGACCGGTCGGTAGATCTTATCAGTGACAATGTGGACTGCGTGATACGCGGCGGGCCGCTGGACAACTCTTCGCTGATTGCCCGCAATATCGGCCATGCGACGCTTATCACCTGCGCGACACCGGCTTATCTGAAAGCCTTCGGCACACCGGCTTATCCCGATGAACTGAAAAACGGCCACCGGCTGGTGAGTTATCTTTCACCGCAGAATGGCCGGGCTTTTCCGTTTCGTTTTGAACGCGATGGCGGGAAAACGGAAATTAAGGTCGATCACCGCATCGGCGTGAATGAAAGCAATGCCCATCTGGCGGCGGGAATGGCCGGTCTGGGGGTTATCCAGACGTTCAGCTATTCCATTTGTGAGGCACTCCAACGCGGAACGCTGGTAGAAATCCTGACAGAGTGGCGGCCTGCGCCCTATCCGTTCCATGTGGTGTATCCGCAAAACCGCCACGTTCCGCATCGCCTGCGCGTGTTTATCGACTGGCTGGTGGAAACCTTTCCGCAAAAAGTCAGCGGTAAATAGCCAGCAACGTAAAGGTTGCTGGCTTTATTTACGGGTTATGTTTTAGCCGGGTTAATGACAATCAGGATTCGAACATTTCCGCGCCGATATACGACCCTTCTTTTGGCGCAGGCGGCACAAAGAAGATCCCCGAACCGATGTGCGAAATGTATTCGTTCAAGGCGTCTGAGGAACCCAGACGGGTTTGCAACGCTTCAAACTGTGCCGGGTCTTTCTGATAACTGATAAACAACAGGCCGGCATCCAGCTGCGCCATGTTATTCAGGCCGTCCGTGTAGTTGTAAGAGCGGCGTAAGATTTTGATGCCCTGATTGTTTTCATGCGACGCCAGACTGATGTGCGCGGTCGCCGGAATGATCAGGTTTCCGTCAGCATCCTTTTTCCTGAAATCAGGCGTATCAAATTCCTTCGTGCCGGTTAACGGCGCGCCGGAGACTTTGTGACGTCCGAACACGTTGTTCTGATCACTGACGCGGTCGGTGTCCCAGCTTTCAATGTGGATTTTGATTTTACGCACCACCTGATAACTGCCGTTTTGCTGCCACGCCGGGCCACCGTCTTTGATCCAGACATATTTGTCGAAATCGGCTTTTTCGGTGATGTTGCGCGTACCGTCCTTGAAGCCGAACAGATTGCGCGGCGTGGACTGCCCTTTTCCGGCGGACGCACGGCCGAAGCCCATGACCGTCCAGCGGGTCTGGGCTGCGCCGGTGCTTTTGGCGATACGCGCCAGATCGCGGATGGCGTGATACGCCACCTGCGGATCGTCCGCACAGGCCTGCAACGATAAATCGCCGCCGGTCAGTTCCGGCTGCATGTCGTCACTCGGCAACTGCATCAGGTTACGCATCAGCACCGGTTTGTGCTGCGTCAGCCCGAATGTGTCCGTAAAGACGCGCGGCCCCAGGCCGACGGTCACCGTCAGCGACGCCGGGCCGAGATCCATCGCTTCACCGGTATCCATGCCGACGCCGCTGTCACGGCCAGGCTCAACCTGTCCGATGGTGCCGCCTTTCATCAGTTGTGCAATCGCCGACGACCAGCGCGCCAGAAGCACTTGTAAATCCTGCCGGGTGGCCGTCGTCAGATCAAACGTCATATACATGATATGACGCTGCGGCGGCGTGCTGATCCCCGCCTGACCTTCGTGACCGTAAAAAGGATACTGGCGGGAAAGGTCAATTTTATCTTCCGGGTCGCGGGCGGCCGTGGCCTGCCCGTGCGCATAGCTGACCGCTGGAATAGCCAGAGCACTGGCACCTGCCACGGCTCCTTTCAGCAATTCACGACGGGAAAACTTACCGGCCTCCCTGGCCGGACTGAGTTTGTCGCTCATTCATCAGGCTCCTTTATTCGCCGCCACTTTCTCGGCGATTTTTGACAGCGGTTCCTGCAACGCCTGAATCGTGCGGCTCAGTTTGGCGGCATCAGACGCTTTCAGTTCAGCGGTGTAGTATTTATATCCGCCCGGCACTTTTGAGTCGCGGTAAGTTTCCAGCATGTCGTGAACGGCAGCGAACTGCGCGGCAACCTGTTTAGTCAGCTCAGGATCAATTTTTTCCAGACCCGGTTGCAGGTAGGCGAATGCCTGCTGAGCGCCTTCGACGTTACCGGCGAAATCCACCAGATCGAAGTGGCTGAATGCCTCTTCTTCCCCGTTGATTTTGGTGTTTTGCACTTCTTCCAGCAGATCAGCCGCACCGTTAGCCAGATCTTCCGGTTTGTAAGTCAGCGCTTTGGTCAGCGCGTCCAGACGCACCACGTTCTGCTGCAATTCAGTGGCCGTTTGTTTGGTTTCGGCGGTAATTTTGCCCTGACCGAACAGGTCACGTTCGATGGCGTGGAAGCCGTGCCAGCCTGCTTTCGGATCCAGATTGGACGCACGCATGTCGATCAGGTAATCCAGATTCCCGGCGTTATCGGTCGCTTTGAAGCCCGGCAGAATAAAGCCGTTAACGTCAGACTCGATACGTTCGTAGAACGGACGCGCTTTGGCGTAATCGGCTTTGGCCGCCGTCAGATCACCGGCATCGATATCCGTTTTCAGGCGGTTAACGGCCACGACCATCGCGTCCACCACGCCATTCACATAGGTGGCGTAATCTTTGGTGCCCTGCGCCAGAATGGTGGCGGTGCTGCCCTGCGGCTGCGCGGCACTTTTACCGGTGACGGTAAAGTCGATCAGTTCACGTTTCGCGCCCGGACAGTAGATTTGGTATTTCCCGCCGTCGAGCGTCAGGGTGAATTTCACCGCAGGCAGCCCCGGCGCGAGGTTTTCTTTTTCGCCCAGAATACGGTTGTTGCTCAAAAGCTCTAATTCGGTAATCGACGTCGCGGTTTTGTTCACCACGTTAAAAGTCACCGGACCGGCTTTTGCGGAATCGTGATCGACCACGCAGGTGCCGTCTGCGGCACTGGTCATGGTGATATTCACTTGCGAAACGCCGTTTTTCACCGGAGCCGCGGATGCCGCATTGGCAGGCACTTCAACCGAGAACATCAGCAATGCCGTCAGCCCTGCGGCAGTGATCAGAGATTCTTTTTTCTTAAACGTCTTAACGCGCATAAGTTTCCTATCCTTTATTTATTTTTTGGCAAGCCAGTGTGTAATGGGGAACCGAATGACAGGCGGTCTTTATCCGAAAAAGAAAGCCGTGCATTGCGGAGCCTCAGGAGAACCCGTAGTGCAGAGATGACAAAAATCAGGGCCAGCGCCGCCAGAAGAGCAGGCAACATTTCAGCCCAAAAACGGTACGTATCCTGATAGGTTTGCATCTGTAACAGCGCGTCAGAAACGTTCTGCTGGTACGCGCCGCTCACCTGCCAGTTGCAGTCAGACGCCGCCTGTGTCGGGTTGCGTGCCGTTACAGTGCGCGAAGATTGCAGGCCGCTGCCCGACAGCGTGATGACTTCATCAGCCTGCCCGCTGGCCGCGAGCAATACGCCCTGTGCGACGGACACCTGAACGGTGCAGTGAATTGTCCACGCCGCCTGATACGGCCCCGGATGCTGCGCCGGATCCAGCCCGATCGGAACGCGGTTGCCGTAAAGCGCCACCACCTGATCGAGATCTAAAACAGCGGGCGCTCCCGGCGGCGAATACGCACTTTTGATCGTCCATTCGTCCGTTGGCATTCCGGCCTGAGTACCCGCCGTTGACGCATCCGCTGGCAGGTTTATCGCCGTGGCACTGCCGCTGGCGGTTTTCACACTCAGCTGATAACCGTTTCCGGCCACCGGCAGAAGCTGTAACTGCCCCGCCGCGTTTTGCGCGTCATTGCTGACCAGCGGCGCGGTATCGGGCACCTGAAGATTAAAAGTCGGATAAAACAGAAACAGCGAAACCGACGCCAGCACCAGCACAACGGCGGATGCCAGCAAGGCGCGGGCGGCGGCTTTTGGCGCAGGACGACGGTGCGCGGGCCAGTAAATCAGCACCACAACAATCGCGATGTAGAGCCCCCATCCGAAAGTTTCGATAAGGTTCGGATCCGCCGGAATACCGAGAACACCGGTGATCAGCGCGGAACGGACAGTGCCCGGCGGCACCAGCCAGGACAGATCGGCAACACGTTGCTGCCCGATATTGAGCCAGCCCGCTTCGTGCGCGGTCATCAGTGAGGTAATAATCAGGCCACCGGCGACGAAAATCAGGAACAGGCCGGTGAAGCGGAAGAAGCGCGAGAGGTTGATGCGGATGCCGCCGTAGTAAATCCCGCAGCCGATAAACACCGCCACCAGCAGCCCGATCACCGCACCCACGGCAGCCCATGCTGCCGACTGCGCCACCGAGAAAGTGGCCAGCAGGAAGACGCTGGTTTCGAAACCTTCTTTCAGCACGGCCAGAAATGCCATGCTCGCCAGTGCCCAGGCGCTCGACTGGCTGATCGCCTGCGCGGCCTCGCTTTCCAGCGTTTTCTTCATGTTGTGGGCGTGGGTGTTCATCCACAAAATCATGCCGGTGACGAAGAAGACGGCGACCGCGCCAATCACCGATTCCATTCCTTCCTGACTCGCCTGCGGCAGCGCGCGTTCGGTCAGATCCAGCGCCACGCCGACCACCACAGATAGCAGCACGGCAAGGACGACGCCGACCCACATCGCGGTCAGGCTTTTGCCATTCTTCCGCAGAAACGCCGCAATAATGCCGACGATAAGCGCGGCTTCTAAACCTTCACGAAGTCCGATAATAAAAGTGGCTAACAAAGGGGATAACTCCGTGGCAACAAGAAGCATTATCAATTATTAATGATAATTGATATCAGTTGACCGGGCGGGAAGAAAGATATGGAGTATGAGGATTTGCAACAGAGTGATGTAGAAATAAGAATATGATGTAAAGATTGCTTTATTTGTAACCAAATAAAAACCGCGCAGGTAAGATTTGAAAGTGAGGGTCGCGGCGCAGAAAATTGTCGTTCATATTCCGGCGGAAATCAGGCCTGACTTTGGCGTTTCAGGCTGATGATTTGTCGTACCGATTCCCGCACACTGATGGTCCGAAAGATATCCCGCATCATCGACATATCCGCCATCAACCCGCGCAGCCAGCCCATTTTGGCGGCCTTGTACGGGCTGATTACGCCCTGCCAGCTCACCACCTGCACGCGAAATCTGCCGGCAATCCACAGCCGGTTAATCCAGACTTCCAGCCCAAAATGCGGCAACGCACGGATTTCCGCCAGACGCGTTGCCAGCAGGTCGCGGGCAAACACCCGTTCGCCGGAAATATAATCCAGCCTGATACACCGCCAGATCCACGGGCTGTTGCGCCTCAGGCTGATGGTCACATCCGCCTGATTCTGACTCACCGGCTGAATCAGCCGGGTGATATCGCGCTCGCTCAGCCCTACCAGATCCGCATCCAGCATCAGCAGATGGCTGCCCGTCGCCGCCGCAATCCCTTCCGCCACTGCGTGACTTTTACCGCTGTTTTTCGCCAGGCTGACCACGCGAACGCCCTTTTGCCGCGCCGCCTCTGCGGTGTTATCCGTGGAACCGTCATCCACCACGATAATTTCGAACAACAGAGGATGATTGCGCACGGCGTCCAGCACCTTACCGATGCGCAACGCTTCGTTGTGAGCCGGGATAATGCAGCTCACGGTGATCATTCTTTTGACCTCAGCCATATCACACCCGCGGCGACCAGCACGATTAACAGCCCCAGAGAGACGTACAGGATCCCGTTGTTCACCTGCGTAATGATGTCGCCGAACATCCAGCCTGTCGCCAGCAGAAACAGGCTCTTGGGAATGGCGGCGACGATGTTGTAAAAAAGAAACGGGATTACGGGCATACGCGCCATGCCCGCGCCGGTGAGCACCAGCGCACCGGCGGAATGCGTCAGCTTGGCCAACACCAGCAACCGCCCGCCTTTATGCTCAAAACTGTGCACCATTTTTTCCAGTCTGGGCTGCGTCAGCCCGAGGCGCGCCAGCCAGCCGGGCGGTTGTCCGTCCGGCCCGATCACCCAGCGCCCGAGCGAATAAAAAAGAATATCGCCGAGCACTTCGCCCGCCATCACCACGGTTAAAACCGTGGCTAAACTGAAATAGTTGAGGCGGACAAAGTAGCCCGCGAGCACCGTCACCACGGGGCCTTCGATAATCGCCAGTGGTGTCAGAAACAGCAGTCCGTGCGTTTTAATCAGTGATTCAAGGGTTTCAAGAGCAAACATACGGTCCTTATTTTCCCGGCTGCTGACTGGCAGGTACGGGGGGTTTTTCAACAAAAAGAGGGTTGCCGCCTGAGAGGTTACCGCGCCAGGAGAATCCGCGCCCTGCCCAGCACCATAACCACAACGCGGGCAGCAGAACATCGCGCAGAAACATCGCCAGAATGTCCCTCAGCTGATGCGGCCAGCCGAGCGCTTTTGCCAGCGCCCATTCCCCGCCGAACCACAATACAAAAAGCGCGAACGGCGCGATCACCGGCAAACCACCGCTGGCGGTCAGCCAGATGACGGCGGCCAGCGCGGGCAGGAAACCCATCATAATTTCAGGCACGAACAACCAGAAGAAACCGTCCCGGCGGATACGCGCCCACCGCAGTTGCCTGCTCCAGACCGCGTCCAGACTGCGATGTCCGACGGGCTGTGCAAAAGGTCTCGCAGGCAAACGCACTTTCAGTCCGGCGCGGCGCACCAGTTTTGTCGAGGCCACGTCTTCGGCAAGTTCATTACCCAGCGCCGCCAGACCGCCACCATTATCGAGCACCTTACGCCGCCAGCACAGCGTTTTCCCCTGCGCAAAACCGTTGCCGAGAAAATCAGACATATACTGCCAGCGCGCCTGATGGGTGTTCAGCATCGCGGCCTCGACTGCGCCCCATAAATTCTCCGGGCGGATGCCGATGGCCGGCGAACTCACCAGCCCGGTTTCATCATCAAACGTATTCGCCAGCGAACGCAGATAATCTGGCGGCAAAAGCAGATTGCTGTCCGCCATCGCCACGACATTGGCGGTGGTGTTTTCCCACGCTTTATGGAGATTATTGACCTTCGGGTTGGCCGATATTTTGTCGTCCCCGACCAGCAAACGCGCACGGTGATGCGGATACTCTGCGATCAACTTTTCCACCAGCGGGATCACCGGATCAAACCGCGACGCCACGCAGAACACAATTTCGTAAGCGGGATAATCCTGATGAAAACCGGAGCGAAGCGTCTCCTCTTCGAACGCATTAAGCCCGCACAACGGTCTTACCAGTGCGATAAATTCTGCGGTTTCCTGCGCTTTATCCTGCGTCTCACTGCGGCGCAGTCGCCAGTATGCCATCGCCAGAGAGGTGAATTGTAACGTCATAAGCAAACTGCCAAAGGTTGCGGTGACTGCGGTGCTTAAAGCCATGATGAAACCCCTTCATTGTGATGCTCTGGCGAGATGCGCTCCGCGAATTCCTGTGGCTGCGCAGCGGGGTGTTGCCTGAAGTCCAGCATGACGAACTGCCCCTGTGAGTCTTCCGCAATCGCACTCATGTTTTGCACCCAGTCGCCGCAGTTGGCGTAAAGCACATCCTGCCGCTGTTGCAGAACGGGACGATGCAAATGACCACAGATAATGCCGTCGAACCCCCCGCCGGTCGCCAGACGGGTCAGCCTTTTTTCCATCACCCGCTGCGCCTGAAGCGCAAACAGATCAGTGGTGCGGATAAACGGCAGGATCAGCAGGCGTAACACCGGCGTTTCGCTGGCTCGCCGGAACAGGCGGGACGCCAGTGAATCTTGCAGCAGCCAGTCAATGCCGCTGCCCAGACGCGAAAACGTGTAAGACCGCAACGGCCAGAAATCACAGCAGTCACCGTGAACCACCAGATAGCGTTTGCCCCCTGTGGTTGTGTGAACCACTGAACGGTGGCCGGGAATGAGTGCGTTGAGAACAGATTGGGCGGGATGGAGCGTTTCATTGTGCGGATCATGGTTTCCCGGCAGGTTAATCACCCGGACGCCCTGCCTCGCCCGTTCGCACAATAAATCGATGATGAGGTCGTGGCCCGGCGTCCAGTGAACCGCCCGCCGGTGCCAGATATCAAACGTGTCACCGACCAGATAAATATGGTCCGCTTCATGGTTTTTCAGGAATGTCAGGAGTTTTTCTGCTTCACATCTTCGTGAACCAAGATGGAGGTCGGAAAGGAAAAGGCTTCGGAAACGCGTTGGTGTGCTGGCAAGTTCATATCGTGACATCACATACTCCGGTCAGTATTCCAGATTTCCGGTCGTCAACATCGTCAGAAAAAAGGCAAAACGATAATGAGGTAATACCCATCCTAGAGGGCTTTCATTAAAGTTTTCTTAAAGCGGAGAAATGTGAAGCGCGAAGTAACGTATTCGTCGTAAGGAAATGTTTTTGTTATTGGTCATTCGGATTTTTCTTAGTGACGTCGATAAACTGAAATATTTCCGCAGTAATCTGTTCATCTTTATCGTGACCGGATCTGCCAACATGGAACGCTCAGGCTATTTGCAAAGACAATTTACGCCCAGCTCCCGTTCTTTAACTGCCCGGGAATTGTGTATTGATGTCCCTTTTGTTACCCCGGAAAGTGACAATCTGAAAGTGATGGAATTATTCACGCAGCACCCTTCGCTGATAAGCCTCCCCGTCGTGGAAGATAACCGCCCGTTCGGGTTGATCAACCGTCATATTTTTCTTTCCCAGATGACCCGCCCTTATTTTCGCGAATTGTATGACCGGAAAAGCTGCATTGCTTTTATGGATAAGCATCCGCTGGTGATTAATTCCGAAAGTACGCTCGATGAGCTGGCGCAGAAAATGGTGGAGTCCGGCGACCGCTCGGTCACTGACGGGTTCATTCTCACCTCCGGCGGCAGTTACATCGGCATGGGCCTGGGGATAGACGTCATCAAAACGGTATCGAACGTGCAGACTCAGCAGCATCAGCAAATCATGCAAAGCATTGAGTATGCGCGCGTTATCCAGGAATCCATGCTGAACAAATCGTATCAGACGCTGGCGGCACAGCTCAAAGACTGGAGCCTGGTGTGGCAGCCGAGAGACTGTGTGGGCGGCGATTTCTATGCGTTTCATGAGGTGGATGGCGGCTGGCTGCTGTTTGTCGCCGACTGCACCGGGCACGGCGTGCCGGGCGCATTTATGACGGTGATTCTGTCGTCCGCGCTGGATAAATCCTTGCAGCAATGCCCGGCCAATCGCCCGGATTTGCTGCTCGGCCACGTCAATCATTTCATCAAGCAAACACTCGGACAGTCCGAACGGTCGAATCAGACGTCCACCTCTAACGACGGCTGCGACGCGATGGCGGCGTTTATTGACCCGCGTGAAGCGCGGCTGATCTGGTCCGGCGCGCGCCTTTCCGGGTTTCTGTTAGCGGCTGAAAGCGAAGAAGCGGTGGCGCTCAGTGCTGACCGGATGGGCGTCGGGTATACCGAAACGCCCGCTGATTATCGCTGGACGCTGCACGAAACCCCGCTGAATCCGCAGGATTTACTGTTTATTTTCACCGATGGCCTCACCGATCAGGTGGGCGGTAAACGCAACATCATGTTTGGTAAGAAAAAGGTCAAAACGTTGCTCGAACAGCACCGTTGCGCACCGGTCACCGAACTTTCGGCCGCACTGATGCAAGCCTATCTCGGCTGGCAAGGCCATCAGCAACGCCGTGATGATATGACTTTTCTAGGTTTTCGTTATTGTGGCCTTTAAGGCCGGCAACCGTAGAGTTTATTTATGACAAGCGAACCCGTTTTCACCGGATCGTTCAGTGCGCCGCATTATGACGTGGTGGCATTGCAGTACACCGGATTCTTCTCGCAAAACAATATTACCGCGATGGGCGAAGTGATCCGCTTGTATCTGGAACAGCATGAAACGTCTTCCAGCACCCGCCGTAAGCTGTTTTCCACCTTTATTGAGATGGTGCAAAACATCCTGCGTTACTCCTCCGACAGCCGTGCGCTGGCGCGTGCCGATGACGAAATGCGTTTCGGATCCGTCACATTAGGCTTCGATAATGGCCGGTACGTGTGCGAAAGCACCAATCTGATCCGCCCGGAAGACATTGTGCGGCTGCGCGAACATCTGGAAACGATCCGAACCATGAGCGCCGATGAAATCAAGCTCACTTATAAAGCGTCGCTGCGGGCGGAAAGCCCGGTGTGGAGCAAAGGCGCGAATATTGGCTTGCTCACCCTCGCACGCGATGCCAGCGAGCCGCTGGAATTTACTTTTTGTCAGGTGGAAGCCTCCGGACTTTCCACTTTTCATCTGAAAGCCATCATCTAAAAAGAGCGCATCACTATGAACAATATCAGCATCCCTGCGACTTCCTGCACGCCGGAAGTTGAATTTGATTTTGATGGCCGAACCTTGTCGCTGGCCGGTGAGTCTTATCCGGAGAATGCGGCAGCCTTTTATCGCCCGCTGATCACCGCGCTGGAAAGCTTTGTGGCGCCCCCTTCTCAGCACGCAGATTCCTCACTGACGCTGCACGTCGCGCTGAGTTATTTCAACAGTTCCAGCACCAAAATGCTTTTCAGCCTGTTAAGTACGCTCAATAACGGTGCCGCCGCCGGTCTGGCCGCGACGCTGCACTGGTATTACGACCCTGAGGACGATATTTCAGAAGAATTTGGCCAGGAACTGAGCCTTGATTTCCCCGCCATCGCATTCCACCTCCACTCGGAAAGCTATCATGACGAGCTTAGATGAGTTATTTACGGCAGAAAGCGCCATCCTGCAGGATAACCGTGAACTGGCCGAAACACCGGGGCTGGACGCGGAAATTTACCGCGACGCGCTGATCAAACTGACCGCGCATTATCAGAAGATCATGAATGAATCTTACCGGCTGATAAGGCGAAGCGATCGCGCCGAGCGGGACCTGAACCAGCTTAATGAACGGCTGGAATATGAGGCTACGCACGACCCGCTGACCCAGGTTTTTAACCGCAGCGCCATTATTGACCGGATAACGAAAGCCCTGAACACCGGAGAAGCCGGGCTGATTTTGCTCGATATTGATCACTTTAAGGCGATTAACGATCAGTACGGGCATCCGGCAGGCGATGCGGTAATTTGCGGGTTGATCCGGCGAATCGAGCAATCCGTGCCGGAATTAGGCAGCATAGGACGCGTCGGTGGCGAAGAGTTCACCATCCTGCTGCCCCGCTATACCAAAGCCCAGTCGGTGATTGTCGCCGGGTATATTCATGCGCTGCTCAACGCGTCGCCGCTGGATTTACTGCCGAATCAGCTGGTGACGGCGAGCCTGGGCGTGAGCTGGGGAAAGCAGAACAGCAGCTTTGATACGTTGTATAACGACGCCGACGCCGCCATGTATGAAGCGAAAAGACGCGGCAGAAACCGGGTACATTGCGGATAGTCAGTGCGCGGTATTACACGCAACGCAGATAAAAAAGCGTGAATGCAGGCCGCCTGCATTCACCTTTTTTTGGCCTTACACTTTCTTAAATTCAAGGCGTTTGATTTCGCCGACCACCAGCAGATAGCAAAGCATCGACATCAGCGCAGAGCAGCCAACGAAGATCAGCGCACTGTTGAACGAATGTAAGTTTTTAACCAGGTAACCAATGAGCAGCGGCGTGACGATGGAAGCAACATTACCGAAAATATTGAATATCGCGCCACACATGCCGATCATTTCTTTCGGTGCCGTATCAGCAATCACTGGCCAGCCCAGCGCACCGAAACCTTTGCCGAAGAAGGCCAGCGCCATCAGCGCCACAACAACAAAATTATTATCGGTGTAATTACACAGAATAATCCCGGACGCCAGAATCATGCCGCAGACAATCGGGATTTTACGCGCTGCGGTTAATGAGAAGCCGCGTTTGAGTAAATTATCCGAGACCACGCCCCCCAGAATACCGCCGCAGAAACCACACATGGCCGGAATGGAGGCAATCATGCCGACTTTCAGGATCGACATGCCTTTTTCCTGTACCAGATAAATCGGGAACCAAGTCAGGAAAAACCAGGTAATGGTGTTCAGGAAATATTGGCCGAAGAAAATGCCTAGCATCATTCTGCTGCTCAGAAGCTGACGAATGTAATTCCATTGAGGGCCTTGTTTGCCCTTTTTGGATTTCGCCTGATCCATATTCACCACCGCGCCGCCCTGTTCGATATAGTCCAGCTCGCTGGCGGAAACGCCCGGATGGTCAAGCGGATTACGGACAAACTTCACCCAGAACAACGTCAGCACAAAACCAATCACACCCATCACCACAAACACGTTTTCCCATCCCCAGGCGTAAGTCAGCCAGCCGAGGAATGGCGAGAAAATGGCGAGCGAGAAATACTGCGCCGCATTGAATATAGAGGACGCCGTGGCGCGTTCACGCGTCGGGAACCACGCCGCCACCATACGGGCGTTAGCCGGAAATGCCGGGGCTTCCGCAAAACCTAACAGGAATTGCAGCAGGAACAGCGAACCCACAGCGTACGCCACCGGGAACCAGCCGACAAAGCCCTGCACCAGCGTAAAGAACGACCAGAAAAACAGGCTGTAAGTATAAACTTTGATGGTGCCAAACCGGTCAAGCAGCCAGCCGCCGGGCAGTTGCATCAGCAGGTAGGAAATACCAAAGGCAGAGAATATTTTGCCGAGGTCGACAACGTCTAATCCCAGACTTTTAGACACTTCTGTTCCGGCTATCGATAACGTCACGCGGTCGGCATAATTCACGGCGGTAATAATAAAAATAATCAGCAAAATAATGTAACGGACATGCGTCTTTTTATTTCCTGACGCCACAGATTCAACACTCATGTTATCCCTCTCTGTAACACTTTCCGGGATCAGCACGCTTTGAAACATTCTCAGTCAAAGTGTGAAATGCAGAAACCGGAGGTTTGCTATCCCTGTTAAAATAAAAAATCCTTTTGGCATTTTTTTGGTAAATAACGCCCTTAATTCACCCGTATTGTTGACGCAATGAATGTGATTTAAGGTGACCTTCAGAGGGTTAAATCAGTATAGGAAAGAGAGTTCGAGATAACACTGTGCAGACGCCCAATCATTCGCGGCAAATTTTATTATTTTACTTTGCATTCTCACATTACGATAACCTAGAAATAACATCAAATTATCGCTTCATGGTTACCCGACAAAAATAGTGATGCGAGTCACACTTTATATTTCATATGCCATAAAAGTTCCGTTATTCACCCGGTAAAGCCGGTCAATTGCACAATGGGTAATCAGACACTTTACTTTATAATCTTCTTCATTAACCCGTATTCATTGACGAAGTGTGATTAACCTTTTCAGAGAACAGCGTTAGCTCTGTTTATTTTTGGATTAATAAGAACTTGCGCGAGGCGCTCTTTAATATCCGAAAGGCAGCGTTAACAACAGATGCATTTTAAAAGGAAAAACTACAGCACGTATTTAACCCGGTACCGGTGGTCTGGTCTATTCAGGTATAAAGTAAAAAGAAAGCCCGCAGAAATCTCTTTCTGCGGGCCTGTTTTTCTATTTACGTTTTATTGCTACGTTTATTCGTTACGCTTTTGCACCGGCAACGGCTTCTTTCGCCAGTTCGGTGATACGCGCATAATCGCCGCTTTCCAGCGCGTCCGCTGGCACAAGCCACGAGCCGCCAATACACAGCACACTTTTCAGCGCCAGATAATCACGGTAGTTCTTCGGAGAAATACCGCCGGTCGGGCAGAAACGCACCTGCGGGAACGGGCCGCCAATCGCCTGCAACGCTTTCACGCCACCGCTGGCTTCCGCCGGGAAGAATTTAAATTCACGCAACCCGTGATCCAGCCCCAGCATCAGTTCTGAAACGGTAGAAATCCCCGGGATCAGCGGGATAGTCCCGGCGGTGGCCGCTTTCAGCAGATCATCCGTCAGACCGGGGCTGATGGCAAACTGCGCGCCCGCGTCGGTAACGTTTTTCAACTGCTGCGCGTTCAGCACGGTGCCCGCGCCAATAATCGCGTCCGGCACGTCTCTGGCAATCGCACGGATCGCGTCCATCGCACAGGCGGTACGCAGCGTGACTTCCAGAACGCGAACGCCCCCGGCGACCAGCGCTTTCGCCAGCGGTACCGCGTGTTCCAGTTTGTTGATGACAATCACCGGCACAACCGGGCCAGATGTCAGGATTTGTTCAGCGCTCGTTTTCCAGTTTTTCATCATTGTTTTCTCTTGTTTCAATTCTCAGACATTAAAATTTGATACAGCACGCGCCCTGTTCCGCGCCGGAAAGCTGGCTGCGTAAGGCACCGAAAAGCTCACGGCCACAGCCGGTATGTTCGTCACTCAGATCGGGCTGGTACGCAGTACGTAGCGCCAGTTCGGCGTCGTCCACCCGTAACGCCAGCTCGCCGGTGCGGCCATTCACGCGGATGATGTCGCCGTCCTGCACTTTCGCCAGCATACCGCCGGTATACGCTTCCGGCGTGACGTGGATAGCCGACGGCACTTTGCCGGATGCGCCTGACAAGCGGCCATCGGTGACCAGCGCCACTTTAAACCCGCGATCCATTAACACGCCGAGCGGCGGCATTAATTTGTGTAACTCCGGCATTCCGTTGGCCTGCGGCCCCTGAAAACGCACCACCACCACGCAATCGCGGTTAAGCTTTCCGGCCTCGAACGCGGGCACGATGTCATGCTGACTTTCAAAGACCACCGCGGGCGCTTCGATAATCTGGTTATCCGCCGGTACCGCCGAAGTTTTCATCACCGCGCGCCCCAGATTGCCGGACAACACTTTGGTGCCGCCGTGATGTTCAAACGGCGCGGAAACGCGGGCGATCACGTTTGTATCCAGCGAACTTTCTGCGCCTTCGCGCCACGCCAGTTCGCCGTTATCCAGCCACGGTTCCTGCGTGTAACGTTCCAGCCCGAAACCGGCCACGGTGCTGACATCCTGATGCAACAGCCCATATTTGAGCAGTTCGCGCACCACCAGCGGCACGCCACCGGCAGCCTGGAACTGGTTGATATCCGCCGGGCCGTTCGGGTAAATGCGGCACAGCAACGGCACGGCGTCCGACAGCTCAGAGAAATCATCCCAGTTGATGATGATGCCCGCCGCGCGCGCCATCGCCACCATGTGCATGGTCAGATTGGTGGAACCGCCGGTCGCCAGCAGAGAGACCATTCCGTTCACCACGGTTTTCTCATTCACCATCTGGCCGAGCGGCTGATAGTTGCCGCTGGTTTCGGTCAGTCGCGTCACCTGACGCGCCGCCGAATCAGTCAGCGCACCGCGCAATGCGGTGTCCGGCGGTACAAATGACGACCCCGGCAGATGCAGCCCCATGACTTCCATCACCATCTGATTGGTATTGGCCGTGCCATAAAACGTGCAAGTGCCGATGCCATGATACGACGCGGCTTCCGCTTCCAGCAGCGCCTGACGATCGACTTTGCCTTCGGTGTACAGCTGGCGAACGCGGACTTTTTCTTTGTTCGGCAAACCGGTGCTCATCGGCCCGGCCGGAATAAAGACCGCCGGAAGGTGCCCGAAGGACAGCGCCGCCATGACTAATCCCGGCACGATTTTGTCGCAAATCCCGAGGTACAGCGCGCCATCAAACATGTTGTGCGACAACCCAATGGCGGCTGACATCGCGATAATATCGCGGCTCATCAGCGACAGTTCCATACCGTCCTGACCTTGCGTGACACCGTCACACATTGCCGGTACGCCGCCCGCCACCTGCCCGACCGCGCCGACAGATTTCAGCGCGTCTTTCAGGCGCTGCGGATAATGCTCGTAAGGCTGATGTGCGGAGAGCATGTCGTTGTAGGCAGTGATAATCGCAATGTCGCTGCGCACCATATTTTTCAGGGCGTTCTTTTCATCCGGCTGGCAGGCCGCAAAGCCGTGCGCCAGATTGCCGCAGGCCAGTTGCGCGCGGTGTACCGTTTTCGAACGGGCAGATTCCATGCGGGCCAGATACGCTTCCCGGGTCAGTGCCGAGCGTTCAATGATCCGCTGCGTGACGCGCGATACTGTTTCGTTAATCATCTCGTTCTCCTTTTCTTAAAGCATCGTGAAAGCAATCATGCCGATGATCCCGCCGGTGGTACCCAGCAGGGTTTCCATCACCGTCCAGGTTTTCAGCGTTTGCAGTTCACTGGCACCGGTAAATTTACCGAACAACCAGAAACCGGCGTCGTTCACGTGGCTCAGCACGATAGAACCACCGGTAATGCAGATTGCCAGCGCCGCGAGTTGTCCGCCGTTCAGCCCGAGCTGGTGTGTCACCGGCAGCACCAGACCGACGGTGGTCAGGCAGGCGACGGTCGCCGACCCCTGAATCACGCGCACCACGGCAGCCAGCGCAAAACAGGCTACGGCGATAGGCAAACCGGTGCCGATCATGGCGTCACCGATAGCCGGGCCGACGCCCGAATCCACCAGAATTTGTTTGAACACGCCGCCCGCACCGGTCATCAGCAGGATGATCCCGGCCGGCTGGACGGCAGCAGAACAGATGGCGAGGGTTTGTTCGTTGGTCATGCCGCGCGGTTTTGCCAGACCGTAAATCACAATCAGGCAGGCAATTAGAATGGCGGTAAACGGGTGGCCGATAAATTCCAGCCATTGCTGCAAATGCGAACCTTGCGTCACGAAACGCGCGCCGATGGTTTTCATCCCCACCAGCACCAGCGGGCACAAAATCAGCGCCAGACTGAAACCGAAAGACGGCAGATTGTCTTTATTCAGCGTTGGCGCATTTTCTTCCACCGGCATCGGCCAGCTCACGTAACGGCTGATGAAGTTGCCGTACAGCGGGCCTGCGATCAGCATACCGACAATGGCAGCGACCAGACCGATGGCAATCATCCAGCCAAAATCCGCGTTGAGTTGTGATGCCAGCAGCATCGGCACCGGACCCGGAAGCAGGAAACACGCGGCGGCAGCCACACCGGCAAATAACGGGATCGCCAGCCTCACGATATTGCCGTCAGTACGGCGCGCAACGGCAAACACAATGCCGATCAGCAGGACAATCGCGACGTCAAAAAACAGCGGCAACGCGCACACCAGCCCGGCAATCCCGAGGGCGTAATGGGCTTTGCTTTTCCCGAAACGATTCAGTAAATGGGCCGCAATTTGATCGAGAGCGCCGACTTCATGCAGGATCTTGCCAAACATCGCGCCCAGCGCTACCACAATCGCCAGAAAACCGAGCGTGCTGCCCATGCCTTTTTGCATGGTGTCGGCGATGGTATCAATGGGCATACCGGAGAAAATCCCGGCGGCGATTGACACCAGCATCAGCGCCACAAAGGCGTGCATGCGGACTTTCATGACCAGGAACAGCAGCAGTAAAACTGATCCGACCGCTGTCCCGACTAACGTTACTGTATTCACGCGCAATGCTCCTGTTGCTGAAAACTTTGAATATGTTGCAGGGTTTCTGCGATCACACCGTCAAGTGGCTGATTGATATTGATGGTGATCACATCGCGCTCTTCCGCTCCGGGCTGTTCGAGCGCGGCGAACTGAGAAATCAGCATTTGTGACTTAAAAAAATGGCCTTTCCGCGCTGCCATGCGTTCCTCGATGACCGGGAAATCGCCTTGCAGATAGATAAACGACAGATTGCCGTTCCCTGCCCGCAGGCGGTCGCGGTAACGTTTTTTCAGCGCGGAACACACGATGATCGAGACGTTATTGGTTCGCTGCATGGCGAATGCCGCATCATTGAGTGCCGCCAGCCACGGCGCGCGGTCATCATCGTTGAGCGCTTCACCCGCGGCCATTTTTGAAATATTGCTGCGCGGGTGCAGAAAATCGCCGTCAAGAAAACCGGCGGATAGCTGGTGTGAAACGGCGTTGGCCACAGCGGATTTGCCGCTGCCTGACACGCCCATGAAGATATAAATACGATTATTGTTTTGGTTGTTGTTCTGGTTATGGCTCACGACTACGCTCCTGGCACTGTCTCTGAATGAGTAATGTTACCGGTAACATGTTATCGGTAACATTATCAGAGGGATTTTTGCATCTGACAATCGTTGGCGGCGGGTGAAAACCATAAATGTGATCAGGTTCAAAGATAATTATTAGCAATGAAACAATTTTTGTAGGGTCATTAACAGGTGAATAACACGGCAGGATAATCATTAAAGAATATTCATTACGCCTTGTAATAATCACGTTCCTTGTCTATTACTTAAATCACGTGGTAAACCGCTGTTTTTGCTCCGGCTTATCACTTAACAGGGTAATTATTGACAGGCTTATTCTGCCGGGTTTCCGGTATTCATCCTTCTGAGGCAAAAAATGAAAATATCTCACGCATTGTTGGCAGTGGCTTTAACCGGTGGTCTTTCCTTTAGCGCATTTTCAGCACAGCTTTTGAAGAAAACAGATTTTGAAAAAGTCGCCTCGCAATACACCAAAGTCGGTTCTGTCACCACGTCAAATAAAACATCTCAGTCTGGCGCGCTGGAAGATTTGTCTAAAAAAGCCGATAAAAAAGGCGGCGATGTATTTGTATTAACCTCCGGCAATACCAACAATAAAATCCACGGTACCGCTGACGTTTATAAGAAAAAATAAGCAGCACATTTGATCGTAAAAAAACCACGTCAAGGCGTGGTTTTTTTATGCTTCTGTTTATACGGGTTTCAGGCCGTAAGTCCTTTCAATAACGAACTGATGCGGTCAGGATTTATACGGGTTTTTCAACGTCAGCTGTTTAGCTTTCCAGGTTTGAGCGATAAACATCAGGCGTTCGACATCACGCACAGTGAAAATCAGCAACTCTGTGCCGTTCATCGCCTTCGCCAGCACATTGTTGTGATTGAACAAGTCGATCAGCACCGGTGTTTTATTATCAACAGGAGAAACCGCGACCTGCATTTCGGCTTTCACGAATTCAGGGCGCTTATTGATAATTTCTGCCTGCGTGGCGCGCTCATTTTCAGGTAACGCCGCCCAGGACAAATAGGTGGTGAAAACGCTGAGTTTGTCAGCGAAATTAACCCGCGTAATTTTCCCCAGATGCCCGATTTCATAATACGTTTCGTACTGCCCGGTAATGAACATGATGTAAGTGTCATCATCATCGGTCTGAAGCAGCAGCGGATTATTCTTTTTGGTCACTTTAGAATGCGGATTGTAATTGGTGAACGTCATATCCGGGACGTTATACATTTCCCAGTGTCGGAAGGTCGCTTCCTTGTTAAAGTTAAACATATCTTTCTGGGAACAACCGCTCACAAATAAAACACAAATTATCAAAATACATCGCTTTATCATGTCTTTGTCCTTTCAAACCCATAAAATTTCCTAAAGCAGCAATATCGGCATTTCGTTATAAAGCTTGAGATTTATATTATTAATAAACAGGCAAGACAAAAAAAATCCACGCCGTAGCGTGGACTATGTAAATGGCGATTGAAGCGGTCTAGAAAGGCCGGATGACCGCCAATATCCCGATGACGATCACGCAGATTGCGATGATCCCGGCGGCATTGCGCAGTAACGCGAAATTTTTTACCGGCTGGCCGGTGGCACGTTTGCGTAAATCGCCGGAGAGCAAACCGTGTAACGCGGAAAGGAAGAACACCACCCCGATTTTAATCAGCAGCCACGCGTGCGGGATCTGCCCGTGGCTGACAATCATCACAATCCCGGCAATCCACAGCACAATCATCGCCGGGCTGGTGACGCAGCGGTTCCATTTGCGGACGGTGTCGAGTAATGCCGCTTTGCCCGCGTTATCCTGCCTATCTGCAGTTTTAGAAAACGTGATGGAAACCAGCGCCATCGCCAGCATTCCGCTCAACCACAATATCCCTGCGATAATATGCAGGGCATTCAGCCACTCATGAAGCATGTTTTATTCCTTCTAAAGTTAACGACAATGCGGTACGCCGGACAACTTCAACCTGCTGTCTCTTCACGGCTTTTACCGGATTATGGCCTTTTCCCCTGATAAAGGCACGGGTAATGTCTTCGCTTTTCAGAACGCCGGGCTTTCCGTTTTCTTTCTTTTTGGAACTTGGGTAGGTAGACTGGGCTACCTACTCGATAACAGACCAGGAAGAACTACGCTATGTCACACCCAGAAACGCCACCGGAAAGTGCCCGCGACCGCCTGCTCGGTGCTGCACGCGTCCTGTTTTATAACGACGGTATTGCCGCCACGGGCATTGACGCCATCGTGAAAAGAGCGGGCGTGGCGAAAAAAAGCCTCTACAACAATTTTGAATCCAAAGCGGAACTGGTCGCGACGTACATTACGGTTCGCCACGACGAATGGCTGGCGCTGTATGCGCGACGTGAACAGGAAGCGTCCGGCCCGAAGGAAAAAGTACTGGCGGTTTTCCGTGCCTATGACGATCACGCCGAATTTGCCTACGAGCGCGGATTCCGGGGCTGCGGGCTGCTGAACGCCGCCGCTGAACTCCCCGCCGGTGCACCCGGAAGACTGGCGGTGCGCGGCCACAAAGAACAGGTGGAATCCATCGTGACCGCCCATTTGCTGGCGCTTTTTGCTGACGATGAAGCGAAGGCGCAATTACTGGCGCGGCATTTTTCATTCCTGCTCGAAGGGGCGATTTCCCGCGCCGGGCTGGAAGGGAACGGCGCCTGCGTGCGTCAGGCGATGGCAATGGCCGAAGCCATGATGGAGGCGCCGTGATCAGTACATCTGCAGAACGTTTACTTGGGATTCTGGCTGTGGTTTTTGCCTCGGTATTATGGGGCTCGACGGGCACGGCGGCCACGTTTGCCCCGCAGGTCAGCCCGCTGGCGATTGGTGCGGTAGCAATGGGGATTGGCGGCCTTTTACAGGCAGCGATTGCCGCACGCGGCATTCTCAGACACCGCCGGACGCTGTCTTTACACTGGCGGATTTTACTGACCGGCGGCCTGTCGGTGGGCATCTATCCGCTGGCTTTTTATGCCTCGATGCATCTTGCAGGCGTGACCGTGGGGACGGTGATTTCCATCGGCTCCGCCCCGCTGCTTTCTGCGCTGATTGAATATTTTCTCGAAGGCCAGCGTTTAACACGCCGCTGGATGACGGGCGCGGCCATCGGCGTCGCGGGTATGGTGCTGTTATGCCTGGCGGAGAGCAGTACGCACGCCCTTTCCGGCCAGCAACCGCACGCGCTGGCAGGCATGGCGCTCGGTCTGGTTGCCGGGCTGACTTACGCCCTTTACGCGTGGGCGGCGCGGCAGCTGATGCAGCGCGGCGTGCCGTCGCGTGTGTCGATGGGCGCAACGTTTGGCCTCGGCGGTCTGATGCTGATGCCAGTGTTATTCGTGACCGGCGCGCCTTTGCTGGCGTCGTGGAATAACGCGGCGGTTGGCGCTTACATGGCGCTGATCCCGATGTTTACCGGTTATGTGTGTTTTGGTTATGCGCTGGCACGCATTCCGGCCAGCCTGGCGACCACCATCACGCTGCTCGAGCCTGCGGTGGCGGCGGTGCTGGCGGTGCTGATTGTCGGTGAACACCTGCCTGCAATGGGCTGGACTGGTATCGGGCTGGTCGTCGCCTGCCTGATTTTCATCACCGTGCCGCTGAGAAGAAGGCCGGTGCTGACATCGGCCTGAAAGAAGTATGGCCCTTTGCAGGGTAATGCCGATCAGTTAAGGATCAGTTGAACGATCCAGTGGCTGTGTAAAAATCCAGAAACGTTCTTCGTTTCTGGATTTTTTTTATGCGCATTGCTCAGGCTCTTGAGCTCGTTTCCTGCTACGACTCTACCCGTAACCCTCTGACTTCTCTCGGTGATGTTCTGGATCCCGACCTTGTCTCCCGCTGTCTGGCCGAGTCAGGTTCCGTCACGCTGCGTAAACGCCGTCTCCCGTTGGAAATGATGGTCTGGTGCATCATTGGCATGGCGCTCGAACGCGAAGAACCCCTCCACCAAATCGTGAACCGTCTGGATATTATGCTCCCCGGCAACCGGCCCTTCGTTGCCCCAAGCGCCGTTATCCAGGCCCGCCAGCGCCTGGGAAGTGATGCCGTTCGCCGCGTGTTTACCCAAACGGCACAGGTGTGGCACAACTCCGTCACCCATCCACACTGGTGTGGTCTGACATTACTGGCGGTGGACGGTGTCGTCTGGCGAACCCAGGATACACCAGAAAATGATGTGGCTTTCCCGCGACAGACCTATGCCGGGCAACCGGGGCTTTATCCGCAGGTGAAAATGGTCTGCCAGATGGAACTGACCAGCCACCTGCTTACGGCTGCCGCCTTCGGTACGATGAAAGAAAGCGAATATACGCTGGCAGAAAAACTGATAGAACAAACAGGCGATAACACACTGACTTTACTCGATAAAGGTTATTATTCTCTGGGGCTGCTGAATGCCTGGCATCAGGCGGGAGAGAGCCGTCACTGGATGATCCCGTTGAAAAAAGGAGCGCAGTACGAAGAGGTGCGAAAACTCGGTAAAGGCGATCATCTGATAAGGATGAAAACCAGTCCTCAGGCCCGGAAAAAGTGGCCTGATCTGGGGGAGGAAATGACGGCTCGCCTTCTGACGTTTACCCGTAAAGGCAAAGTCTGCCATCTGCTGACCTCAATGACAGATGCCATGCGGTACCCGGGGGGGAAATGGCCGATCTCTACGGCCACCGTTGGGAAATCGAACTGGGTTATCGTGAAATTAAGCAGACGATGTTACTGAGTCGGTTAACGCTGAGAAGTAAAAAACCAGAACTTGTCGAGCAGGAGTTATGGGGGGTATTACTAGCCTATAATCTTGTTCGTTATCAGATGATTAAGATGTCTAAAACCCTAAAGGGTTACTGGCCGAATCAGCTAAGCTTCTCAGACTCGTGCAGTCTGGTGATGAGGATGTTAATGACGCTTCAGGGCGCATCTCCGGGCCGGATCCCCGAACTGTTGCGTAATCTGGAGAGTATGGCGCAGATGGTGAAGCTGCCGATAAGAAGAGAAAGGGCCTTTCCGAGAGTGGTGAAGGAAAGACCCCGGAAGTATCCAAAAGCACAGGAAAAAAGCCAGTCAGTTGCTTAACTGACTGGCATTACCCTTTGCAGGGCCATTTTTTTGCCTAATTCACACGCAATTACACTGCCGCAGGGGCTTCCAGCGAGGCCATATCAATGACAAAACGGTAGCGAACATCTGCTTTTTCCATACGTTCAAATGCCGCGTTGATTTCATCCATACGGATCATCTCGCAGTCCGGCAGGATGTTTTTCTCGGCGCAGAAATCGAGCATTTCCTGCGTTTCGCGGATCCCGCCGATTGGCGAACCCGCCACACGGCGACGGCCCAGCAGCAGCGGCACGGTATTGAACTCTTCCATCGGCCCGACCTGACCGACCAGCACCAGCGTCGCGTCCACATCCAGCAACGACATGTACGGCGTGATGTCGTGTTTGACCGGCACGGTATCGATAATCAAATCGAAATGGTCGTGCGCCTGCGCCATGGCGTCGCTGTCTGCGCTGACCAGCAAACGGCTTGCGCCCAGCGCCAGTGCGTCGGCTTCTTTAGCATTAGAACGGCTCAGCACGGTGACATCTGCACCCAGCCCGACGGCCAGTTTAACGGCCATGTGACCCAGTCCGCCCAGACCAATGACACCAACGCGGCTGCCCGGCCCGACATTCCAGGTTTTCAGCGGCGACCAGGTGGTGATACCGGCGCACAGCAGCGGCGCGGCTTTGGAGAGGTCTAACCCTTCCGGCATACGCAGGCAAAACTCCTCACGCACCACTAAATGCTTGGAATATCCGCCCTGCGTAGGCTCTTTGGTGAAACGGTCGTAACCCGCGTAGGTGCCGGTGTTCCCTTCGCGACACAGCTGTTCTTCGCCCTTCTTACACTGGTCACATTCCTGACAACTGTCCACCAGACAACCGACAGCAACGTGGTCGCCCACTTTGTAACGGGTGACCTGATTGCCAATTTGCGTCACGCGCCCGACGATTTCATGGCCGGGAACAATCGGATAATAACTCCAGCCCCAGTCATTTCTGGCGGTATGCAAATCAGAATGGCAGACGCCACAATACAAAATTTCCATGGCGACATCATTTTCACGCAGGCCGCGACGTTCAAATGCGTAAGGTGCCAGCGGCTTTTTCGGATCGTATGCTGCAAATCCAACAGTTTTCATCGGTAAACTCCTGAGTTGATAGTGACCCCTTTACTATAGAATTTACCCTCAAAGCCACAAGCCACAGTCCTCCGTAATCCTTGCCTGATTCTGTTCAGTTTTCGTTTTTAATCTGCCGGCTCGCCGCACAAACTGGCCCGACAGACAGAGAACGTTTCGGTTTTTCACTCGCCGTGAGGGCCATGACCGAGAACGTTTCGGTTTTTCAATAACGGGTATCACTCAGCGGCTCGCGCCGAAACCGACCAGAGAGGGCCAGGACGGGCCCTCTCTGGGCTCTCCACGTCTTTTTCAACACGCGCTCCGCTCGCTGGCACTGTTTCAGATGCCACCGCTATTGCCGCGAAAACTTGCCGCTACGCGGTTCCTTCATTTCGGTCTTCGAGCCTTGCGGTCTCGAAACACTCACTCAGCAAGCTTTCTGATAGCGGCCAAGGCTTATCTAAATTCCACGGCATTTTGGATAACAATCAGCAGTGAGGTTGCGAATTGGAAAGTTTGTGGCCGCTTTCAAAAATCACGCCAAAGCGAGAGGTGGAAAACCGCGTATCTTTTCGCGCGGTTTGTAACCCGAGTGAAGGGAACCGCGCAGCGGCGGGATTTTGCGGCAATAGCTGTGGCATCTGAAACATAGCCAGCCAGCGATAGCGCGCAGTTAAAGAGCCGGAGATTCTTAAGAGGCGCGGCGATAGGCGCCTCTTAAGGCCAGTTTGGGTGGCAACCCAAGGTCTTGTGGGTTTGGGTGGTAACCCAAGGTCTTGTGGGTTTGGGCGGCGAGCCCAAGGTTTTAGCCAGTTTGGGCGGCAAGCCCAAGGTTTTAGCCCATGTGGCCGGCAAACCTTACGACACCCGCTGCGCTTTCAGCCTGTCCTGTAAGAAATCGAGAAACACGCGGGTAACTTCACTGCGCTGGCGGTGTTGCGGATAGAGCGCATGCAGACTCAGCGAACCGGGCTGGAAGCCGTCGAGGATCCTCACCAGCGAACCGTTTTCGAGCGCCGGGCCAACGATAAATTCGGGCAGCAATACAATGCCCAGCCCGGAAATGGCGGCGTCGCGCAGCACTTCGCCGTTGTTACTCAGCACCGGCCCGCGCACGTCGAAAATCCGCAGCTTGCCGTGGCGCTCCAGTTCCCAGCCATTTTGCCCTTCGCGGCCATAACGCAGGCAATCGTGCTGAAGTAAATCATCCGGCGTTTCCGGCGTGCCACGCCGTTCGAGATAACCGGGGCTGCAACAGATGACGCGCTTAAGCTGCCCGAGGCGGCGCGCCACCAGCGAGGAATCCGCCAGATTGCCAATGCGAATGGCGATATCAAACCCTTCGCCCACCAGATCGACATACCTGTCCACCAGTTCCACCTGAAACTGAATCGCCGGATTTTGCCGTAAGAATTCTGCAATCAGCGGCGAGAGATGGCTGATGCCAAATGACATCGGAATGCTGATGCGGTAAGAGCCTTGCAACGCCTGGCGTTTAGGCGAAACCGCCCTTTCGGCTTCTTCGATATCGTCGAGAATGCGCTGCGCGTGTTGCGCAAAAAGCTGGCCGGATTCGGTCACCGACAGTTTGCGCGTATTGCGGTTAAGCAGCCTGACGCTCAGTGAGGCTTCCAGCGCGGCCATCCTGCGGCTGACGTATTGTTTGGACAGCAACAACTGTTCGGCCGCTGCGGTGAAATTCCCGGCTTTTACCACCGCCACAAAAATACGGAGATCTTCAATCTGCATGTCAGTTTCGCCCTGAGGAATACCGTGAATTATTGTCAACTAAATCGTGACAGTGAAAGTCAATCCACCTCATTGTTGAACAAATTAGTTTACGTGTATTCTCTGTTCATCGGAAGCGCAAACGCACTTTCCCCCTGACAACACTGAGGAGTACACCATGATCGAACAACGTCTCTCTGAACAACGCGGCTTAGGTGACCACGGCTGGTTGCATTCCCGCCACACGTTTTCTTTCGCCAATTACTGGGATCCAAAACAGGTCGGGTTTTCAGACCTGCTGGTGATTAACGATGACCAGGTCGCACCGGGTCGCGGCTTCGGGGCGCATCCTCACAGCAACATGGAAATAATCTCCTATGTGCTCGAAGGCGCGCTGGAACATAAAGATTCAATGGGCACCGGTTCCGTGATTGTCCCCGGCGATGTTCAGCTGATGAGCGCAGGCAGCGGCGTGACGCACAGTGAATTCAACCACTCCGGTGAAGAAAACGTGCATTTCCTGCAAATCTGGATTGTGCCGTCAGAGAATGGCACCCCACCGGGATATCAGCAGGTGTCCGTCGCAGAAGCGGATAAACGCGGGAAATTCCGCCTGATCGTGTCACCGCTTGGCACAGACGGTTCGCTGACCGTGCGTCAGGATATGAAAATCTACGCCGGTTTCTTTGACGGTGCAGAACAGGCGACGTTTACCCTCGACGCTGACCGTTACGCTTACATTCACGTGGCACGCGGCAGCATCAAAGTGAACGGTGTCGAATTCAGAACCGGCGACGGCGCGCGTATCCGCAATGAAGATAGCGTCACCTTTACCGATGGCGATCAGGCCGAAGTGCTGTTGTTTGATTTGCGTCCGGTTGAAGTGAATCATCCGACACGCTGATACGGCGTAATGCCTGAGTAAAGCACGTTAAAGCTGAAGCCTGTGGACTTCCTGAAAAGGAAGGTCGCAGGCTTTTTTTTGGCACCGGTTTTAGGTGCGGAGATGTCACTGCCAGACACATTCATCCGCGATATAATTGCGATGCAATATGTAATATATTAAGATGAATGTAACGAAATTATTGACGCGTATGGAATATTTCTCAGGAGAGAACATGAAGAAGTCACTGTTTGTTCTGGCAGCCGCCCTTACTATCAGCGCATGTAGCAGCCAGACCGGCGTGAAACAAACTGATTTGCAGCATCACCGTTTTGAGTTACTGAGTGTGGACGGTCAGACGGTTCCGGCCGCACAGGGTCGTATCCCGGAAATTGAGTTCGGCTCTAACCTGCATGTTTCCGGTCAGATGTGTAACCGCTTTATGGGTCAGGGCAATCTGCAAAACAACGTGCTGACGGTGAAAGGCGGTCTGGCGTCGACCATGATGATGTGTCCCGACGCAAACCTGAATAAGTGGGATCACGTGATTAACGACGTGCTGAGCAACGGCGCTGCCGTTTCCCTGAATGAGAACAAGATGGTCCTGAAACAAGGTAAACATACGCTGGTTTACCGCCTGAAAGACCGGATGTAATCATAAAAAAACGCCAGACTTTCGTTTGGCGTTTTTTTTAAGCTTTGCAAAGCCCCTGCATCAGTGCGGCTTCAGAGCACTGACGGCCATTGGTCATCGAACACATACCGACGCGGCTGCCATCGAGCTGTGGCGCTAATCTGAGTTGCCCGCCCGCCATTGAACAAGCTGCATACGCCGGGCTATCCATGTTGACGGTACGCTGACCGATATTCACGCTGTTGCCTTTTTGGGGAACGTCAGCGGAATCGTCGTGGCTGCTGCATGAGGCCAACACCAGCACACCGGCGGCCAGTAACACGCGAAACGCAGTGATCATCTGTCCTGCTCCTGAATGATTTTGGGTAATGCGGGGGAATTTTTTAGAACGGTCATCATATCCGACGTTTTTCGCCTGCGTCGAGCCCTGCTGCTAAAGAACATCAACTTTTTCCTAAAAATCGCGGTTTTATTCATAAAACGAAACAATTTTCTGCCCCGACCCGGCCAAATCATTCACCTGACTAATAAAAACCCATGCACACAATCAGGATAAATTGATTATTCCGCCCTCTGCTAAGCTTTTATGATTATTGCCGGTAAAAATTATTGTTTTCCGGCCTGTTTGTGAGCAAAGCAAAGGGTATTCCATGATCACCACTGACGGTAATAACGCAGTCGCTTCCGTGGCTTATCGCACCAACGAAGTCATTGCCATCTACCCGATTACCCCCAGTTCTACCATGGCCGAAATTGCCGGGGCCTGGTCCGGCGAAGGGAAGAAGAATTTGTGGGGCGATGTCCCGACGGTAATGGAAATGCAGTCCGAGGCCGGTGCGATTTCCACCGTCCACGGCGCGTTGCAGACCGGCGCGCTGTCGACCTCTTTCACCTCGTCGCAGGGTCTGTTGCTGATGATCCCGGTGCTGTACAAACTGGCCGGTCAGCTGACGCCGTTTGTCCTGCACGTGGCGGCACGCACCGTCGCGACGCACGCGTTGTCTATTTTTGGCGATCATTCCGACGTGATGGCCGTGCGCCAGACCGGTTGCGCCCTGCTCTCTGCCGCCAGCGTGCAGGAAGCGCAGGATTTCGCGCTGATCGCACAGGTCGCCAGCCTCAACAGCCGCGTGCCATTTATCCATTTCTTCGACGGTTTCCGTACCTCGCATGAAATCAATAAAATCGCGCCGCTGAGCGACGACACGCTCCAGCAGATGCTGCCGCAGGCGCAGATTGACGCACACCGCGCCCGCGCCTTGTCACCGGATCATCCGGTGATCCGCGGCACGTCCGCCAACCCGGATACCTATTTCCAGTCACGCGAAGCCACCAACCCGTATTACAACGCTACCTGCCAGCATGTTATTGACGCAATGAATGCGTTCGCCGCCCTTACCGGCCGCGAATATAAGCCGTTTGAATACGTCGGCGATCCGCAGGCAGAACGTGTGATCGTGCTGATGGGTTCCGGGATCGGCACCGCCGAAGAAGTTATCGAGACCCTGAATGCGCGCGGCGAGAAAGTTGGCGTGCTGAAAGTGCGTCTATACCGTCCGTTCAGCGCTGAACATTTGCTGGCCGTATTGCCGGAATCCGTGAAAAGTATCGCCGTGCTGGACCGCACCAAAGAGCCGGGCGCGCTGGCCGAACCGCTGTATCTCGACATCATGACCGCGCTGGCCGAAGCCTGGAGCCGCGGCGAGCGCGATTCGCTGCCGAAAGTGATCGGCGGCCGTTACGGATTATCCTCGAAAGAGTTCGGGCCGGACTGCGTACTGTCGGTGTTCCGCGAACTGGCACTGAACAAACCGCGTCCGCGTTTCACCGTCGGCATTTATGACGACGTCACCGGGCTTTCCCTGCCGGTGGTTGAAGAAGAGTTACCTGAGCGCGCGTCCCTCGAAGCCCTGTTCTACGGGCTGGGCAGTGACGGTTCGGTGTCAGCCACCAAGAACAACATTAAGATCATCGGTAACAGCACGCCGATGTATGCGCAGGGGTATTTCGTCTACGACTCCAAAAAGGCCGGTGGCCTGACGGTTTCGCATCTGCGCGTCAGCGAAAAACCGATCAAATCCGCGTATCTGGTCACTCAGGCGCATTTCGTTGCCTGTCACCAGTGGCAGTTT
Source organism: Rahnella sp. PCH160 (assembly GCF_047784855.1). NCBI lineage: Bacteria > Pseudomonadati > Pseudomonadota > Gammaproteobacteria > Enterobacterales > Yersiniaceae > Rahnella > Rahnella sp. PCH160. The sequence goes on along the minus strand of NZ_JBLOGT010000001.1, from coordinate 3,179,899 downwards.
ATCGATCTGTATCAGATGGCAGAACGTCTGCGTCATGGCGGGATTTTCCTGCTCAATACGCCGTTCAGCGCCGAGGAGGTCTGGGCGCGTTTACCGCTGGAAGTGCAGGCCACGCTGATTCAGCGCGAAGCCCGTTTCTACGTGATCAACGCGGCGAAAATTGCCCGCGAATGCAAACTCGGCGCACGCATTAACACCGTCATGCAGATGGCGTTCTTCCACCTGACGCAGATCCTGCCGGGTGACGAAGCACTGAAAGCATTGCAGGACGCGATTGCCCGCAGCTACAGCAGCAAAGGCGAAGACGTGGTCACGCGCAACGGGATGGCGCTGGCCGCCACGCTGGAAGAGCTGGTTGCCGTGCCGTTGCAGGCCATTCCGGAAAATCCGCGCAAACGTCCGCCGATTGTGTCGGACGCCGCACCGGATTTCGTCAAAACTGTCACCGCCACCATGCTGGCAGGGCTTGGCGATGCCCTGCCGGTTTCTGCGTTCCCGCCGGATGGCACCTGGCCGACCGGCACCACGCAGTGGGAAAAACGCAACATTGCCGAAGAAGTGCCGATCTGGAAACCGGATCTGTGTACGCAGTGCAACCACTGCGTCGCCGCCTGCCCGCACTCGGCCATTCGCGCCAAAGTGGTTCAGCCGGACGCCATGGAAAACGCCCCTGCGGCGCTGCAATCGCTGGACGTTAAATCCCGCGACATGCGCGGCCAGAAATACGTGTTGCAGGTCGCGCCCGAAGACTGCACGGGTTGTAATTTGTGCGTGGAAGTCTGCCCGGCGAAAGACCGTCAGGATCCGTCCATCAAAGCCATTAACATGGCCGACCGCATCGAACATCTGGAAGAAGAACGCGCCAACTATGACTTCTTCCTCAAGCTGCCGGAAATCGATAAAACCACGCTGGAACGCATTGATATCCGCACCTCGCAGCTGATTACGCCGCTGTTTGAGTATTCCGGTGCCTGTTCCGGTTGTGGCGAAACGCCTTACATCAAACTTCTGACGCAGCTGTACGGCGACCGTTTGCTGATTGCCAACGCCACCGGTTGTTCGTCCATTTACGGCGGGAATCTGCCGTCAACGCCGTACACCACCAACGCCGACGGGCGCGGTCCGGCGTGGGCAAACTCCCTGTTTGAAGATAACGCCGAGTTCGGGCTGGGCTTCCGTCTGACGGTCGACCAGCACCGCCGCCGCGTGCTGCGTCTGGTGGAATCGCTGGAGCCACATATTCCGGCGGAGGTGTTAGGCGGCCTGCGCGATGAAACGTCCACACCGGAAGTTAAACGCGGGCATGTCACCGCGTTGCGTAAAATTCTGGCCGACATTGATACGCCGGACGCACGCCAGCTGGCGACCGACGCGGATTATCTGGTGGATAAATCCATCTGGCTGATTGGCGGCGACGGCTGGGCGTATGACATTGGTTTCGGCGGCCTGGATCACGTCCTGAGCCTGACGGAAAACGTCAACGTGCTGGTGCTCGATACCCAGTGTTATTCCAACACCGGCGGGCAGCAGTCGAAAGCCACGCCGCTGGGAGCGGTCACGAAATTCGCCGAACAGGGCAAGCGCAAATCGCGTAAAGATCTGGGTGTGAGCATGATGATGTACGGTCATGTGTATGTGGCGCAGATTTCCCTTGGTGCGCAGCTCAACCAGACGGTGAAAGCCATTCAGGAAGCCGAAGCTTATCCGGGGCCGTCGCTGATCATCGCGTACAGCCCTTGCGAAGAACACGGCTATGATCTGGCGCTCAGCCATGATCAGATGAAACAGCTGACCACCACCGGTTTCTGGCCGCTGTACCGGTTTGATCCACGTCGCGTGGCAGAAGGTAAACCGGCGCTGGCCCTCGATTCAAGGCCGCCTTCCAGCGGGCTGACCGATACGCTCAATAATGAGCAGCGGTTCAGAAGGCTGAATGCGCAACAACCGGAAGTGGCGGCGCAGTTGTATGCGGCGGCGGAGAAGGAATTGCAGCAGAAATATGACTTTTTGGCGATGCTGGCGGGGAAGAAGACGGAGTCTGAGTCTTGAGTCTTAAAATCAAGGTCGTGGGCGCCATCTTACCTTTCTCAAAAATAACAATGGTTTGGTTTGCTCCTCCCCCTGCGAAGGGGGAGGCTGGGAGGGGGTTTAGCAGGCCATTGCGCCGCTAAAACCAACACCCCATCCCGGCCTTCCCCTCGTGAGTGAACTGAACCCCGAATTACATAACCCCAGGTTCTGAACAGGCATCCTGAAAGATCATTTCGTAATTTTTACTTAAGGCAAATGAGAGGATAAGGTTAATTTATTTCGAGAATGATTATCATTTGTGAATGAATGATTGTGGGATTTATGTCTAAAATAGGCATCGCAGAAGTTCCCTGTCTTTCATTATCTGAGAATCCAGTGCCGGCTTTCGAGAAATATTACACTGAATTATATCGGTTTATTAACCGTAAGCTTCGTGACCGCGAGCATGCAGAAGACATGGCGCAGGAGACATTTATCCGGGCTTTGTCTGTCACGCAGCCGGTCCGGTCGCACCGGAGTTTGCTGTATCGCATCGCGCGAAATCTGCTGGTCGATCATTATCGCCGCCCCGAACTTCCGCTGGATGAGGCGTCTGAAGAAACCGATGGCGCGCATTTTGCCGCACCGTCTTATCTGCAACCTTACGAACTCATTGAAGAAAATCAGTATAATGCGCTGATGACCCGCACCATCGAAGCCCTGCCGCCACGATGCCGGGAAGCTTTTATCCTGCATCGTTTTGACGGATTGTCGCAAAAGGATGTCGCGAGCCACATGGGAATATCCATCAATATGGTCGAGAAGCATATTATCCGCGCCATGATTGCCTGCCGGAACAGCAATGACGCCTGGCAGCAGGAACATCACGCCCCGAAAGCCGCCGGTCACGCAGAAAAGGATGCCCGCGATGAATAACATCTCTGATGCGCAGATGTCCGCCAGCGAACAGGCCGCGCGGTGGCTGAGCCGGCAACAGGCCGGTTTGTCGGCACGCGAGCAGCGCGAGTTTACTGACTGGCTCTCGCAGGGCGAAAATGCCGGGGAATTTCAGGCGATGCAGGCCGTGTGGCAGCGGGTCGGAGATTTACCGCAGGAAAATATTGCCCGGTTGCGGGCTTCGCTGCCGGTGAAAAAACCGCAGGTGCGTCATCCTTTCTGGTTTGCCGCCCCGGCTGCCGCGCTGCTTTGCGTGATTCTGATGTGGCCCGCGTGGCAATGGTTTGCGCCGCCGGTCATGACCACCGCGTTCCATACCGGTCGCGGAGAATTAGAACAACTCACGTTGCCCGATGGCACGCTAGTCAGCCTCGATGCCGAAACGCAGTTGCAGGTCGCGTATTTTGCGCAACGCCGCGAAGTCACGCTGATCAAAGGTCAGGCGTATTTTCAGGTGCAACATCTGGAAGATAAGCCGTTCATCGTTTTCAGCGGCCCTTCCCGCGTGACGGTTTTGGGGACGCATTTCAGCGTCCGGTACATTCCGAAATCGATGAGCGGCGACGGCACGGACGTTGCCGTAAGCAGCGGCGCGGTGCGTGTCGGGCCGCGTTCGTGGCTGCAAAATATGCACTGGCGCGTGATGGCTACGCTGCGACAGGATCCGCAAAACCGTCATCTGATGGTGCTTCGCGCTACACAACGGGCGACCAGCGATGCCAGCGGCGCACTGACGCGTCAGGCGTCTGTCGCGCCGGACACAATTGCCGACTGGCGGCAGTCGCGGATTAATTTTAATAACACCCCGCTCAGTCTGGCGCTGGCCGAATTCTCGCGTTACGGCGAAATGCCTTACCACGCGGCCTCGCCGGACGTCGCCGCGCTGCGCATCAGCGGCAGTTTTAACGTTCACCGCCCGGACAGTTTCGTCCGCGCATTACCTAAAGTGTTGCCGGTAAAAATCAGCACACAGACCGGTGAAACGCAAATCTCACGGCGCTGATCGTCACAAAAATTTCCCCCCGCTAAAAAAAGTTTAAAAATTTTCAGGAGACGACGTCAGGGTTTTGGCGTCGGCCTCGTCTTCAGAAAGGATAATGATTCTTATTTGGTTTTTTCTGGGGATAACTGCATGACCATTTCGACGATTTACCAGGGTGCCCGTTTCAAAACCGGCCTGAGCGCCATCGCGCTGGCGGTTTGCTCACCGCTCGCCGTTGCGGCGGCCACGCTCACCGTTTCACTTCCGGCTCAGCCGCTGATCGCTTCGCTCAATACGCTGGCACAGCAGGCGGGCGTGCAGCTGATTGCCGCGCCCGAATCTGTGGCGCAAAAAACGGCACCGTCCGTGAAGGGAACGATGACGCTGGAAGCCGCGCTCGGCCGTGTGCTGCAAGGCTCCGGCCTGAGTTTCAGCATTGAAAATGACACGGTTGTCGTCGCCCCGCAGCCTGCTGCCGGTTCCGATACCATGACGGTGAACGGGCAATCCGGCGCGTGGACCACCGTTCCACAGGAAAGCAATTCCGCCACCAAAACCGACACGCCGCTGCTTGAAGTGCCGCAGTCAGTTTCCGTGGTGACGCGCGAGCGTATGGATCGCCAGAACGTGCAAAGCGTGACGGAAGCACTGCGTTATGTGCCGGGCGTGAAAACGGAAACCTACGGCGTCGATCCGAAAGGCTATGACTGGATTTATATTCGCGGCTTCAATGCCCTGACTACCAACGATTACCGCGATGGCCTGCGTCAGCTCAACAACAGCTACAGCTATTTCCGCACCGAGCCATACGCGCTCGAACGCATTGATATTGTGCGCGGGCCGTCATCCACCCTTTTCGGGCTGGGCGATGCGGGCGGGATTGTGAACCGCGTCAGCAAACTGCCGTCCGCGCAGGGCGTGCATGACGTTCAGGTTGAACTGGGCAATTTCAACCGCCGTCAGGCGCAGTTTGATATGAGCGACAAAATTGACGATGACAGCCACTATCTGTACCGCGTCATTGGCCTCGCCCGCGACAGCGACACGCAATTTCAGTACAAAAACGGGCCGGACGTGGAAGACAACCGCCTGTATCTCGCGCCGTCGTTTACCTGGCTGCCAGACGATCAGACCAGCCTGACCCTGCGCGCGGATTACCTGCGTGATACCTCCGGCGGCACCATTTCCGTGCTCACCAAACCGGGCGGCAACGTCACCGACACCCTGCTCGGCGATTACAACTACAACCATTTCCGTCAGGAACAGTTCACCGTGGGTTATGAACTGAGCCATCAGTTCAACGACATTTTCCAGGTGCGTCAGAACGTGCGCTACGGCCAGACCGACACCATTCTTAACAACCTGCTGCCAGGCAATGTCAATTTCACCACCGGCACCGTGTCGCGTAACGCCATCCGTTTTGATGAACACATGCGCGCGTTCAATATGGATAACCAGTTGCAGGCTGATTTCGCCACCGGTCCGGTGACACACCGCCTGCTGACCGGGCTGGATTACAGCCGCCTCGACGGCAATGCCAAACGTTTTGGCGCAGCCGCTCCGGCACTGGATATCTACAATCCGGTGTACGGGCTGGATATCGCGGATCCGACTTACGCGCTCAATGACAACGATCAGACCACCGCACAGCTCGGCGTTTACATGCAGGATCAGGTTTCCCTGACGCCAAAATGGCTGCTGACGTTGGGCGGCCGTCATGATGACGTGAGTATGCGTACCGAAAATAACCTGACCGACACCACAAGCTGGGTGGACAAAGGCGCCTGGACCGGGCGCGCCGGTCTGACCTATCTGGCCGAAAACGGACTTGCGCCGTACATCAGCTACGCCGAATCTTTCGTGCCAAACAGCGGCACCGACAGCAAGAACCGTACGTTTGATCCGAGCCAGGCGCACCAGTATGAAGTTGGCGTGAAATATCAGCCGGATCCGGCGCTGCTGATGACGCTGGCGGCGTTCGATATCACCAAAAGCAACGTGCTCACCAATGAGATCGTGAATAACGTGATCACCGGGTATCAGGTGGCGTCCGGCGAAGTGCGTTCGCGCGGTATCGAAGCCGAAACCACGGTGAAGCTGACGGAGAATCTGGATGCGCTGGCGTCGTACACCTACACCGAAACGGAGATCACCAAGAGCAACAACGGCGATCGCGGCAAACAACAGGCTAACGTGCCGAAACATATGGCATCGACCTGGCTGAACTACGGTTTCCATCAGGGTGTGCTCGACGGCCTGCTGCTCAGCACCGGCGTGCGTTATGTCGGCAGCATGTATGGCGATAACGCCAACACCATTCCGGTGAAGAACTTCGCGCTGGTGGATGCGGGTGCGAAATATCAGGTGAACCAGCATGTGACGGTCGGATTCAACATTCAGAACCTGTTTGATCACCACTATGTCGGCACCTGTGACGACGACACCAGTTGCTATCCGGGGCAGGAACGGACGTTTATCGGCTCGCTGAAATACAGCTTCTGATGTCCGCTTTTTTACTCAGTCGTCGAGACTGTCTGAAAGCGTTGCTGGCGCTGCCGTGGGTGAATGCCCCGGCGGCGCTGGCCGCTTCATCCCGGTTCGTAACGACAGGCGCAGATCGTATTATCGCGATTAACTGGCTGGCGGCGGAAACCCTGCTGTCACTGGGCATTGCGCCGCTGGCCGTTTCCGATGTGGGTTATTTCCACCGCCGGATTGCCGAACCCGTTTTACCGGAAAATGTGCAGGATATCGGCCCGTACTGGGAACCGAATATCGAGCTTATCGCCGCCCTGAAACCCTCGCTGATCCTCAGCGATAGGATCGCGCCCGCCCTTCTCGACAGCCTGCAACGCATCGCGCCGGTGCAGGTCGTTTCGGTCTATCCCGCAGCGGGCGATCTTTGGCTGGCATTAGTCAGTTTCACTGCTGCTCTGGGCAAAACATTCTCCGCATCCGCGCAGGCGGCGCAGCTGACAGACCACGCCACCCGCACTCTCCGTGACGGCCAGCAACGGCTCAGCCACGCGGCCGGTCAGCGGATCCTGGTGGCGGTGCGCAGTCAGGACGGCAAATACGCCACAGTGTATGGCCGGAATAGCCTGCCGGACGTCATTCTTACCCGCCTCGGCCTGAGTAACGCCTGGACGCAGCCGGTTGGCGCGATGGGCACGGCAAACGTCAGCGTTGAAAAGCTGGCGTCATTGCCCGCTGACTGGCTGTTTTACACCGAGTTACCGACGACGCTGACGCAGGTTTCCCGCCTGCGCCAGCCGGACGGATTATGGCAACAGCTGCCGCTGGTCGCGGGCGGATGCGCACGGGAACTGACGCATTTCTTTCCGTTTGGCGGCCTGACGACGGCCACCAGTCTGGCGCAGCACATCACGACAGCGCTCACGGAGCCTGATTCTCATGCGTAAATTTTCCCCGTTGCCCTGGCTGATTATCCTGCCGCTGGCGCTGCTGTGCGCCCTGCTGTTAATCAGCAATCTCGGTCGCCTTCATGCCGGTAATCTGCCTTCCACGGCCAGCCTGTTACTGCATTACAGTTTTCTGCCACGACTGGCGACCGGCGCGCTGGCGGGCATGGCGCTGGCGACAGCTGGTTTGCTTTTTCAGCAGGTTCTGCGCAATCCGCTGGCGGAACCGGCCACTTTGGGCATTGCCGCCGGTGCCAATCTGACGATGTCGGCGGGCATTATCGTTTTCCCCGGTTTACTGGTTTTCGGCCTGACGAATTTGGCGCTGGCCGGTGCGGCGCTGACCGCGCTGGTGCTTTATCTGCTGATCGCCCGTCAGGGGCTGGATCCGCTGAAAATCATTCTGACCGGCATGGTCATCAGCCTGTACGGCAATTCCGTGAATACGCTGATGGTGTTGTTTAATCATGATTATCTGAGTGATTTATTCAGCTGGCAGGCCGGTTCTCTGAACCAGAACGGCTGGCCGGTCGCGCAGTTTTTACTGTTGCCGGTGCTGTGTCTGATGGCGGGAAGCGCGCTGCTGGCAAGGCCGCTGATGCTGATCGGTCTGTCAGATCAGAGCGCCGGCGCGCTGGGCGTTTCGGTGGTGAAAATCCGCATCGCCACGCTCGCCGTTGCCGTTGCGCTCAGCGCGCTCATCACCAGTCAGGTCGGCATCATCAGTTTTATCGGGCTGGCCGCTCCGGCACTGGTGCGTCTGGCGGGCGTCCGGCGCTTCACGCATCAGCTGATTTGCGTGCCGCTGACCGGTGCCGGGCTGCTGACCGCCGTCGATCAGCTGGCGCAATTTCTCTCACCCGCAGGCGGGGATTTGCCGACCGGTGCGCTCGCCGGATTACTCAGCGCGCCGCTGATGCTGATGTTGCTGTTCCGCCAGCGCAATCCGTATATCGCCCCGCAAACGTTGAGCATGCCGGTGTTACGCACGCTGACGCGCCGCCGGATTGCCGTTCTGCTGCTGATGCTGGCGGGCGGCATCGCGCTTTCGCTGTTCGTCAACCGCACGCCCGACACCACGGCAGCAGTCGGTTCACTTCTGCAATGGCGCTGGCCGCGGATGCTCGGTGCGCTCAGCGCGGGCGCGATGCTGGCGGTAGCCGGTGTGCTGATCCAGCGCCAGAGCGGCAATCCGCTGGCAAGCCCGGAACTGCTGGGTATCAGCAGCGGCGCATCGCTGATGGTGGTGTTGCTGGTGATCCTGTTCAACCAGCCGCTGTCGCAGCTTTTCCCCGCCGCGCTGGCGGGCAGTTTGCTGGCAATTTTCACACTGTTTATGTTCGGCATGCGCTCGCGTTTCCAGCCGCAACCGATGGTGATGGTCGGGCTGTGTCTGACCAACCTGAGTATGGCGCTGAGCATGTTGTTGCTGATGAGCGGCGACCCGCGCGCGATGATGCTGCTCAACTGGAGCACCGGATCGACCGCCGGAATCACGCCTGAACGCGCAATGTGGGGCGCGGGACAGGCGCTGATGCTAATCCCGCTGGCGTTGTTATTGCAGCGCTGGATTACGTTGCTGAGCCTCGGACAGCAGACCACGCGGGCGCTCGGTGCCGGTGTGCGCCGCAGTAATATGCTGATTTTACTGCTCGCCGCCGCGCTGACCGCAGGCGGCACGCTGCTGATTGGCCCGCTGAGTTTTGTCGGCCTGATTGCGCCGCAGCTCGCCCGCTACAGCGGTGCAAACCGTTTTCGTGCGCAATGCCTGCTCGCCGCGCTGTATGGCGGATTGCTGATGGTGATCGCCGACTGGCTGGGTCGCAATATTGCCTGGCCGTGGCCGGTATCAGCCGGAATGCTCTGCGCATTGCTCGGGGGCCGTGGTTTCTGTGGGGTCTGGTGAGGCGGTAGGACCGCAGCGGGCGGTTTAGGCGCCAGCCGCTGAGCAATCACCGCACATGAAAAACCGAAATTTTCCCGGTTCCGATCCTGAGCCCCATCATGGCAAGTGATAACCCGTCCCCGTGATGCCCGTTTGGGCTCGCTACCCCAAAAAAATGGGGCTGCCATTCCTCCGGCAGCCCCTGAAACTGATTTAAAAAATCAGAAATTATACTTAACCCTGATCATCCCCTCCTGCGACTGATACCCTTGCTGATTACTTCCCGTGTAGCTGAACGACGTACTCAATCGCGGTGTGAATTTAACGTCCACGCCCGCTTCATACTCAACGATGTCCCGCCCTAATGTATCGCTTTCAACAGTAAACACAGTGCCGTCATTACTGGCGACAGTGCCCTTGTTGTTGTTCATCAGTTCATGGCGATAGGTCACTTTAAACGCAGGGGTCACTTGCGTATTGCCCCAGGTCAGATCGTGGGAAATCTTAACCCCGACATTCGGTTGCAGGCTGTCGTAGCGGTTTGCGTCGCCGCGCACTTTCATCCTGTCGATAACCTTTCCATAAAGTTCGTTATCCGACGACATATGTTCATCGTAGCCGGAATAGAACACGTTCAGACTGTCGATACCGATTTGCGGCACGAGAGTGGTATCACCAAACCGTATCGCCCAATTGGCGCTCAGCCCGGCCGAAATGGCATTGCCGGTGATGTCACTTTGCCCTTCGCCCAGGTTCAGACCACTACTGTTAACTTCACGCGTCACCTCTGTCGCGGCGTGGGTGTAACCCAGAGAACCGGTCAGGACTACGCTGTCCAGTTTTTGTGAGGCAAATACATTCACCGCGTAACGATCGGCTGAGGCTGATGATCCGTCGCCTGACAGGTCGAAGTCTGAATAATCCACAGAAACACCCACGCGCGTGTTGCCCATTTCCGTGTATCCACCAATGGAAATTCCATCCACTTTGGCATTGCCATTTCCAGCCATGACGCTGCCGTTGCTCATGTGCGGCATGATCCACATGGCGTCATCGTGGTAGCAGGAACCTGACAAATCGCAGGCAAATTTGCCACCAGACGCCGCAGACCAGTCAACCTGCGCCATGCTCCATTCCGTGGGCTTTTGCATGCCAAGGGACAGAAGCTGAACATCGTAGGCATGAAGATTACTCGGGTTAATCACAAATGTCGGTTGCGGTGGCACTGGGTCCGTTGGCTCGACCGGTACGACCGGGTCCGTTGGGTCTACCGGTATTACCGGGTCCGTTGGGTCAACCGATGGCGCAGTAGTCGTTAATGTGACATCCCTTGAACCGTAACTTAACTGCTGATCAACCCCTTCAATCCCCCCGTTTAATGAAGCAAACTCGCCTTCGATGCCTCCCTGCGCTGTCAGGAAAACATAGGATTGCGGTGTATACGTTCCCGGCGCATAAATCATCTGCAATCCGCCATCAAGCGAGGCATGGCCGGTGATCCCCAATACCGATGCGCCTTCCAGCGGGTCTATATCAATGAGTAACCACGAATCTGCCGTCTGGGTATAGTTACCGGATACGCGCAAGCTTTTGCCCGCACCAGCAGGGCGAACTTTCCCGCTGTTATACAGATCGCCGCCCACGGTGCCGTATCCCTGAAGCATACCGCCGGAATTCACCTGTACATCACTGGCGAGCGAGGCCCAGTCGTGCTGCGCATCGCCAATTTCCAGGATCCCCTCTTCAACCAATGTTTCCTGATTGAAGGTGTTGACCTTATTAAGCGTCAGTTTGCCGCTGCCGCGCTTCACCATCTGTCCGGCGGTTCCGCTTAACAAGGTGTCCGGCGTCATATCGCCCTCAGCAGCAAAAACAAGGCGGCCACCGTTAATAGCAATTTCACCCGCAGGCGTGGACTGTGCCTGACTGACGATCATATCGCCCAGATTCAGTTCCAACAGGCTGTTCCAGAGGTGGTTATCGCCGCTCAGGGTCAGTGTTTTATCACCCTGCTTCACGATTTTACCGCCCGTTTCACTGATCAGATCTGCCGCCAGCGTGGTGTCTTCCGACGATGAGAAGCTCAGCTTGCTGTTGTTTTTCACCCGCAGCGAGCCATCAAACGTAGAGGTATCGCCAAAGAGAGACACGCCCTGACTGCCTGAAATATTCAATGTGCCGCTGCCTGCCAGCCCACCGTAAATATTCAGACCGGACTTCTCGCCCAGCAATGTCCCCTGCGTGGCTACGTTCATTACACCATCAATACGCTGGTTTTGCGCGGTGCTGTTCGATGTCAGAACGCCACCGTCGAAGGTCACGCCATTGAGCAAATCGTAACCGTTCTGATCGAGCGTAGCGGTGTTCGCCAGCGTAACAATGTTTGCGATATCACCCAGCGCCTGGCTGTTGCCGAGGAGTGTTTTCCCGCCAGAGAGCGCCACATCACCGGTAAAGGTGTTGCTGGCCGCCAGCGTCAGGTCGTCTGCGCCCTGTTTGTTCAGGTGGATTTTCTGGCCGCTGATCGTGCTGTTGAGTGTGCCGCTTTGCAGATTGAGCGCTGACCAGCTGTTGGCGTCAGAAGAGGTAATCTCAGAACCCGCCGCATTCGCTTTAATATTCAGCGTGCCGCTGTGACCGTGCAGATCGACGATACTGCCTGCCGCCAGATTGCTGAAACTGACGTTGCTGTCGCTGTTGAGTTTCAGCGTACCCGCCGTCATACGGATATCACCGCCTGTCGCCGCCGTGGTGCTGCCCAACGTCAGCGTGCCGTCCTGAACATCCAGTTCGTTGGTGTAAGCGCGGTTATCGCCGGTGAGCGTCAGGTTTTTAGCGCCGGTTTTAACGGCTTTGCCGGTGCCTTCATTCGCCAAATTTGCCGCAAGTGTGGTGTCCTCAACCGGGCTGAGATACAGCTTACCGCCGGTTTTCAACAACAGATTGCCGGTGAATGCAGTGGTATCACCATAGAAGGAAACCCCCGGAGCACCTGTAATATTCAGCGCACCACCGCCCGATATTGAACCGTAAAGACCCAGGTTAATGCCAAATGACCGGTTGTTGCCATTCAGGGTGCCGCTGGTATCTACACGCAGCGCACTGCGCAACGTGGCACCACTGCCGCCACCATTACCATTTGTACCGGAAGCAATCGTACCGCCATCAAGAACGATCGTTTTGGCCGACCCGGCGTCTTGTTTAACATCACGCAATTCTAAAGTGGTATTATTACCCACCGTCATCGAACCACTGCCGCTGAGTTGGCCGTTGTTCCCGGTCCAGTTAACTTTGCTGTTATTAAAGACGATGTCGCCATTTTCAAATGAGTTGGTCGAAAATTGGGTATAGGTATCGTTTACGGTCAGGCGGTGGTCATTGAGCTGATATTTGCCCACCGTCGTCAGGCTTGAAGTCCCGTTAAAGGTTGCCGTGCTGTCATCACTCAGGCTGATCCCGTCAAGAGTGATCGCCCCGTCTTTACTGTTTATTAAGGAACCTGACGCCAGGTTGAGAGTATTTGATAAGTTAATACCATTGATATCAAGAATGGCGTTTTTTGCCACAGTCACGATATTGGTTACCGCACCAAAAGCCAGATTGCTACCCGCGAGGGTTTTTCCAGCAGATAACAGAACATCCCCGGTAAAGGTGTTCATGCCGCCAAGCGTCAATACACCCGCCCCTGATTTAATCAGATGTATATCTGCGCCTGAGATCAGGCTGTTCAGCACTGAACTCTCATCTGTTTGCAGATTTAAGGTTGAGGAATGTGTTTTATCAGAAGAGAGAATTTTTGAATTTATCGAGCCTGATTCCATATTCAACGTAACGCTGTGGCCGTTAAGATCGATAACCCCGCCGTCTTCTAATATCACATGCGAGTTTTTATCAATGGCATTATCCACACCTAATTTCAGCGTTATATCGCTTTTGCGCGATAACAGATTGTCACTGTTGTAACCGCGTACCGTCACATTGCTATTCAGATCGTTGACAGTATTTAGCGTGATAACACCACCCTCGTTGTCCTGGGCATCGACGGTAAGATGACTACCTTCTGTAAGCACGCTGTTGACTAACACATCACCACCACCGGAGAAGTAATATCCCGTCTGTGTCGGCTTCAGTGTGTTATTCAGCGCCAGCGTTTCCCCTGCCAGCGCCCCGATTGCCAGATGCTGGAAATCGCTCATGTCATAGTTAAAATTATCAGCCGTGTTGAAGCTAATCATTCCAGCAGACTCAAGGGTCACATTCCGCAGGACGTTGCCCCCTGCTACAGCGCCATAATTGACATTCAGACGACCATTGCCCAGCGAATTTTCGTAGTCGGTAATCAGGTTAATCCCACGTCGGAGATCGATATTTCCCACCCAGTTTTCATTGGCACTGGCGATATGGACTGTACCTATGCTTTGTCCATTCCCCAGATACAGCGATGAGCCGCTTGACGGGAGGTAGCCGTTAATTTTGACTTTTCCGTTACCACCACCCAGATAAAGATCCTGCGCACCCTGCGTCAGATTCTGCCCGGCTACACCGAGTTCAAGATTAGAACTGCTTCCTAAATAAAGATCTTTTGTCAGCAGAGACATCATGTCTGCAGACGTAATGGCCCCGGTCAGGGCAAGCACGCCACGGGAGGAGTCCGAGATTTTGTCCAGAATAGTGACAAGGCTATTGGTGTTATTCCCCACATCCAGCACACCAGCTTCAGTAATCGTCCAGCCATCAGTCTGCGTCCCAAGACTTGCCAAAGTTTCAGTAATAACCCGGCCCGATGAGATAAGATTACTGCCCGTCAGGGTATTAAGGCCGGTCAGATACAGCGTGCCTAGCCCTTCTTTGAGGATATGACCCGAACCACTTAACGCCGCGTTGATTTGCACGCGGAACGCCTCTTCAGGGGTCACTTTAAGAACAGAATTCTTACCGGTAAGATTCACGCGGCCATCAAGATACGCCCCTTCTTTAATACCCTGTTCGCTGCTGCTCAGCTCGCCACCGGACGTCATCACTATTGAAGAGCTGTCGTCCAGCACGAAGTTCCCCCGAGCCATCGCGTTGCGGCCCACGGTAAACTGGCTGCCGGTTAAATTGACCAGGCTATCGCCGAGATCAAAAGACGCTGTTTCATACTGCGTGGGGTCGATATATCCCCCGGCATGTAAAGTATAGGCACCCTGCACGGCCAGATTGCCGCTGAGAATATCCATCCCACCGCGGGTATTTACGTTGCCTTTTAGCGTCCAGGAAGAGCCCGCTGTACCCGGTGCATAGACCAGATGCAGCAAACCTTTACCCGCCGAACCGCCGTCAAAGAAATTGCCGAGATAGGTTTTCGGGCCGCTGCCGGTAAAGGTGAAGTTAGAGAGTGTATTGGCATGGCTGTTACCAAACGTTGCGCCATTATCCATATGGATAATATCGTTCCAGGTCAGGGACTGGCCGTAAAGATCGAGTACCCCGCCACGCGTGCCGAACCCGACCTGAGTGCCATCAAGTTGATCGGCAGCCCCCAGACGAACAATCGCTCTGCCACTGCTGATATGGATCACATCAGCTGCGTGGCCACCAAGGCGTTGCAGAATAGTGAGGCCATCCCCGACATACAAACTGGCATGGTTTACACCGCTGCCCGCAATCACCAGTGTCCCAAGACCCACTTTGCGCCAGATATCGCTCGCGCTGCCGGTCAGGTTGCTGAGGACCGTGGCACCGACGTTAATGATGTAGCCTGCCGTGTTCATACGCCGGCTGCTGTCGCCACCGTCAGAGAGCGTGTAATTAGAATTAAAGGTGAGTGAACCTGCGCCGAGGTCAAAATTTTGGGCCGTCAGCTGGAGCGTTCCGCCTGCCCCGCCGAGGATCAGGTTTTTATTACTCATGAAATCTTCATTGCCCCGGGCAGAAGCGGCAATATCGGTACGGATACCGTGATAGCGAATGATGTCACCGTTGAGCGTGAAGTCCCCTTCCCCGGTGTTAATATCCTGGTCACCGACATAAATAATATCTGAGGAGTTCGATGTCGCTATTGCCGGATCGTTGAAACTATCAATTATTTTTTGTGTCCATTCTGGGGCTGACTTGAGAAAAGTCCATTTATTATAGCCCCCACCAGAACCTGCTGAGTTAATACCTAAAAATTTCCAACTTTGAGATTTTGTATCCCACCCCCATATACCGCTACCACTATCACCAGATAACGTACCTACATCAAGTGGCGTTATTTGATTGACAGGCAGCAAGAAAGACAAAGTATAAACATCGCCAGAATAGCTTTTCCCGTTAACAATATTAAACCCACCTGCCAGCGGACCGTAGTCAAGGTAAGTAGCCTCTCCGACGGCTGTCGCAATAGCAAGATAACCACCACCAGTACGCGCGATAAGAAGCCCAGATTTAAATTGACTGGTATCGGTAAAGAGTTCTGCGGGTGCAACATCGGTGGCAATAGTTCGTTGACGAACCAGTTTATAATCATCTCCGGCGTCTACCTCGTATGCACGCTTTGTCACTTCATTCATAAGCGTATAGCTGTTTGCGTTATCCGCACCGCTAAATAGAGTCGCATCTAACTGCTGAAATTCCTTCGCAAACGACGCCTCGCTGGTATAGTCAACATGCCCTGCCGTTGCGGTAACCTGGGGATCTATTAATGTCTGAAACCCACCGTCATTACTGGCAGAAAAATCAGGCATCACATTAATGATTCCACTTAAAGAACCATCCAGGTGATAAATAGGAATATTTGTCGCACCGGGTGTGAAAGGCCCTCTATTTTCGCCAAAATCACGATAAACCTGAACACTAATATCATCACGAATTAATGCCGAATAGGCTGGATTTATTTGCCCGGTCAATATTAGAGAAGCAAGTAGTTTCTTTTTGAATTGCATTTTGTTTATCCTTAAACACACGAAAAACCCGCTCCGCAATATGTCAGGGAGCAAAGAGAGAGGCGATTTATTAAATCCCAACGAAAATAATACTACAAACATAAAGCAATTGTAACGTTATACGTTTTGAATTTCCGCCGTCCCAAACTCATTGAATAAATATTTCATATGGTAATTAACACGACATACTAAATATTAATATCACTTACATTTAATAGCAGTCTGTGGAACCAATAAAACCTTCATTAATCATCCGCGGGGAATAAAAAACAGGAGAATAAAAAAACACATCATAACTGCGATTAAATAATTTGTACTCGCAATGAACGTGCGGAAAATTAAAAATAAAGACGCATCAGTACGGCTTTATTTAAATGGTCACGAATCACTTTGATTTTAAAAATGCTCCTGGCCACTTTAAGAACGACATTGAACGAGGAGTAAGAAACGGCGAGATTTTTTTCGTGCAGATTAGAACCTGAAGCAAAAGGACCGCACAGCGGCGGGTTTTGCGCTGGCTTAAAAGCTTACCCCAATGCCTGGTTCAGGCCATCACCCGCACAAGCGTTGAATCCCTACTTTGCAAAAGCAGGCAGCGAAAGCAACCACGTCTCGCGCTCAGCCTCCATCACCGCGCCGCGCGTCACATCCTCATGATATCCGCCCGAGGCCGGTTTAACCGCAGGCGGCAGGTCAAAGGTGGCGCGGCGAATCTGCTGTTCGTAACGTTTATCGCCGGTGCCGTTATCCGCCCACGAAAGCAGCGGCACAGGCCGCACACGGATTTGGTCAATGGTTTTATACGGCCACGGCACGGCAGGGTCAGTGTAACGCGCCATAAAATCCAGCGAGGTCAGCAGCCCGCCGCCCTGAGGCGTTTTGTAGTGCCAGAGGTCGATACCGTTTTTTTGCGCCAGCACCGCCATCATGCTGATCGCCTGCAAATTGAAATAGCTGTAATGAAAAGAACGGGTGCGCGCCAGTTCGGCAGGCTGCGTACCGTCGGGTTTGAGCTGAATATCCAGCTTACTTTTCATCAGCTTCGCCATATCCCGGATTACCG
Organism: Rahnella sp. PCH160; assembly: GCF_047784855.1. Taxonomy (NCBI): domain Bacteria; kingdom Pseudomonadati; phylum Pseudomonadota; class Gammaproteobacteria; order Enterobacterales; family Yersiniaceae; genus Rahnella; species Rahnella sp. PCH160. The sequence continues at coordinate 3,162,675 of NZ_JBLOGT010000001.1, read as the reverse complement.
CCTTATCACCGAGATACCACGCAATGCCGGACACCTGCGTGACATACCAGTTGCCGTGATTATTCTGCGTACGCCCTTCTTTTTTGGCGATTTTGCTGCCCTGCAGCCAGGTCAGATAATCCTGCATCCAGACGCGGATTTGTTGGTCATCATGGTCTGTCCAGGCCGGATTCCCGTGCAGTAAAACCAGAGAATCCACAATGCGCGTGGAGAAATAACGCCCGTCCAGCACACCCGCATTTCGTCCGGCAGAAATCCCCGGCACGCCCTGCGCGAAATTAAGATTCGGGTTCATGCGTGTTTCAGGTGTGATAAACCACGCACGCAGCAGGCTGGCGGCTTTATCAGCATATTTCTGCTCACCGGAGAAATACCAGGCCAGCGTCAGGTTTTGCACGCGGGCGGTAAAATCCGCCAGCCGCACGCCGTCACTCTGATCGTTTTTGCTGGCCGGATTGACGTGCCCGTCTTTACGGATCCACGGCAGACCGTCTGATTTACTGTCATCCGGCCACCAGTAAGCGCTCAGGCTGAGGTAATCGTGTTTCGAACCGGAGGGCGGCGTCATGCCTTTATCGGTCACGCTCAGATTGGGCTTCTTCAGCGCGGAATCTGCCGCTGCCAGTAAATAATGGTAGGCATCCGCCGTTTGCGGCGCAGCGGTGTTGTCATGTAACTGCTGGCGCACCACATTTAACTGCGCAGTATTGAGGAACGCGGGTTGTGTATCAGCCAGGGCGGCGGCGGAAGTCAGCAACATTGCAATGGCAGTCGTCGCTTTGCGAACATCAGATTTTCGGCACGGCAATAACGTCATGTTTTCTCCCGATACGGTGTTTTTGCGCACTGAAGACAACCGGTAAATGCATGAACGCGGATCCACATCTTTACCGTTAAATCAGCCCGCGCTGTTTTAGCGTAATTCGCGTCGCTTCATTTAAATCGTACCCCGGAAGATCGTCCTTGTGCACCCAGGCATATGTTTCAAATTCTTCATTGAGGGTGATCTCGGTGTTCTTGGCCTGACAGGTGAAAATCAGGTAAATCATGTAGATTTCTTCTTTTTTGCCATCCGCGTAATTCTTTATGCGGATATCATCGCGGAACGTCCACGGGGTGATATGCGTGAGTTCCAGCGCGTCGCCTAACTCTTCCCGCACTTCGCGCAGCAATGCCTGCTCAACGGTTTCGCCCGGTTCCATTCCTCCACCGGAAAGCGCCCACTGGCCGGGAAAAACACCGCGCCCGGAAGCCATTTTACACAGCAGATACGTCCCTTCGTGTTCAATCAACGGACAAACGATGGTTCTTTGACGCATGATGACTTTCCTTGTTTTGAGATTTTGTTTTGAGAATATTGCGCGCGGTAAAAAATACCATACTCCGCAGATGCATTGGCGGGCGTCGGAAAGAGTTGAGAGATGCTGCGCAAAATAGCCGCCGGACTGGCAATAAAAAAACCTGCTTTAACAGCAGGTTTTTAAGAAAAAATAACCAGACACACCGGACTTATTTAGGCAATTCCGTGACCTGTTTCACTTCTGATTTATTGATCTGCTGTTTCACACCATTGGCATCCGTAAATTCAAGCAATCCGGTAGGCGCTTCTTTTGGCTTACCGTCGCTGATGATGGTTCTCGCGTCATTGGTCTGAATGGCATAACTCGTCCGCGTGCAGCCCGATAAGGCGGCGACACTGATTAATGCGGCTAAGGGCAAAAGCAAGGTCCTGTTCATCTTTATCTCCTGTCTACCGGTTGTTGAGCAACTCAGTTATCCAGCTCGCTCATGTTTTTAACCTGATCACGGTTAATCTGCTCAGTCTTTCCTGTCTCAGCGTTTTTGTACGATACCAGGCCGGTATCGCTGTCAACCTGAGGTTTCCCGTCCGTGACGATGGTTTTTCCGTCCGTGGTTTTAATCGCCTGATTCGATGCACACCCGGCTACGAATAAAATGGAAACCGCAGCCAGCGACGCGGCAATAAGGGTATTGTTCTTCATGTGTTCCCTCCTGAATTAGTGTTGTGACTTAGGAATTATTGTATTAAGTATAAGTCATGATTTCGGATCCTTTTTGAAATTCAGACAAACGGAAGTTTTTCTATCGTTGTATGTATATTTTTTCACTTAGAGAACCCCATCACGAATCAGGTTTCGATTTCAATCCGAAGTTGTGCCGGTAGGGTAGTTAGCCTTTAAACGGACAACTATCAGGTTCTGATTATCAAGAGTGAAGTAGGGGAAATTAATATTCTTTTGTGCCAGATAAAAATAAAAACGATGTGATTCCTTTATGGTTAGCAATGATTCCATATGCGTTATGAATACCCTATTTTCCATGAGTTACTTTTTTCATCTCATTGTCATATGTCACAACATATCTCCTAATAATTAACATAAATTCAAACGATCGGTAAAAACGATCAATCTTCTGAAATTGATCGTCTATACCCGTTTGTATAGTGAAATTAATATCTTCATTCTGCAGACACTTAAAAACTCAAGAATTGAATTCAATGTTCATCACGAATCTACTTGGCTGGGAAGAAGGCACTCTGAAAGAATATCAAGAGTGTTATAATTTATACGGTGGGAACTTCTCAACTCATCCAGACGTTATTGAGTTACAACGTCAACTTCTAAATATTGATGCCCGGTACTTTATAAGAGCGGATAAAAAAGGTTCTATGCAGGGTGGGATCTGTGTATGGGGTGCGAAAATGCTTGCCAATGACTATGATTCAAAGTGTTTCACTCATCAGTTATCTTTACCCGTAGCCAAAGATGAGCTCATATTGCCCATCAGCAATAGTCGTAGTTTCATATTGCCATTCAAGAGCAAAATAATTTCATCGATTCATCGCGCTTCAATTATTAATACAACTTACACCGTCAACTCACAACGACATATCTGCATAGCTAAAGACGTTGATAAACTGTCCATCAAAACCAGACAAACACGAAAAAAAGAGTTTAGAACTTTTCTCGCGCAGGGTGGAGAAGTTCATCGTGTTGAGGATTTCTCTGCCACAGAACTTGTAGAAATATATTCAGCTCTATTCTTCAAAAGAAGATTAAGCAAGATTAACCATAAGACAGAACTTGCCCATTTTTTAGATGTTTTAAAAAAACACACCTTCGGTTCAATATTATTTATTGATAACTCGCCAGTTGCCTTTCAACTCATTATGAAGGCTGAAAGTCCCGATATTATTTCTTACGACTATATTAATATAGGACTGGATACATCTTATTCTAAACTCTCCCTCGGCACCGTTATTACCTGGTTAAACATTAATGAAGCCAGCGAAGAATGCCAACGAAAAGGTAAGAAAATGAGGTTTTCGTTTGGTAAACCCACCGCAGATTATAAGAATCGCTGGTGTCTTCAGGAACCCCTTGGCAGGACAATTACCCTCTAATTTGTCAATACGTCCCCCCCCGTCAGGGCAGATGAAAAGGTTTACGGCGTATTCTACATTCACTGTCGGGTATTTTGGTCAAACCCGAGCCCTTAGCAACCCAGGTTGCAGGCCGGGGTTACTATTAAAACGCGCTGACATTCTGTCGCATAATCCGTATCATAGCCCCATAAATCAGCATGCTGAACAAGAAACTCGCGTTATAGGTTCTGCCCCTATAGTGCCCCTAAACGAACTTAGCGCCCTATAAAATGACTATGAATCAAGAATTTAACAAGAAAGAAAAATACAACATCGATAAGTTGCAAAAGCGCCTGCGTCGTGAAGTGGGTAAAGCGATTGGTGATTTTGGCATGATCGAGGAAGGCGACCGCATTATGGTGTGCCTGTCCGGCGGTAAAGACAGCTACACCATGCTGGAAATTTTGGGCAATTTGCAAAAAAGCGCACCGGTGAATTTTTCACTGATTGCGGTCAATCTTGATCAGAAGCAACCGGGCTTCCCGGCGCACATTCTGCCGGAATATTTAGAAAAGCTGGGTGTGGAATATAAGATTGTCACCGAAGACACCTATGCCATCGTGAAAGACAAAATCCCGGAAGGCAAAACTACCTGTTCTCTGTGTTCACGTCTGCGTCGCGGGATTTTGTACCGCACAGCGACTGAGCTGGGTTGTACCAAAATTGCCCTCGGCCATCACCGGGACGATATTCTGCAAACGCTGTTCCTGAATATGTTTTACGGCGGCAAGCTGAAAGGCATGCCACCTAAACTGATGAGCGACGACGGTAAGCACATCGTGATCCGCCCTCTGGCATATTGCCGTGAGAAAGATATCGAGCGTTTTGCGGTTGCGCGTGAATATCCGATCATCCCGTGTAATCTGTGCGGATCTCAGCCAAACCTGCAACGTCAGGTGATCGGCGACATGCTCAATGACTGGGATAAAAAATATCCGGGCCGTATCGAAACCATGTTCAGCGCGATGCAAAACGTGGTGCCTTCACATCTTAACGACATGAATCTTTTTGATTTCAAAGGGATTAAGCATGGTGGCGAAGTGATTGATGGCGGTGATCTGGCGTTTGACCGTGAAGAGATCCCGATGCAACCTGCAGGCTGGCAGCCGGAAGACGACGAAACCGCCGCGACGGTTGAACGTCTCAATGTGCTGGAGATTAAGTAAGATTTCGCCCGGTCTTCTCCGGTTTTAAAAGCCCGCGCTGATGCGGGCTTTTTGCTTTTCAGGCCAGCGTGAGGGTTTCAGTCCAGTTGTAGTTGGTCATCACCAGTTTCACCGGCAGGCTGAGTGACCCGAAGCTTTTATGCTGATTCTCAAGAAACCAGACGCGCAGCGGTGCCGGCAGGTATTGCGCGCTGTAACGCAAGAGCGTGCTGTGCCAGAACACCTGAGGGATTTCCGTGTGAGGAAACCGCTCTCTGATTTTTTCTGCCCACGGCGTTTTCATCAGATCGTCTACCAGCGATTGTCTGACGCGCTGGCTTTTTTCATCAGGAAATCCGGCAAGCAGTAATTGATCCGGTAACGCAATCAGCCGTAAATCCTGAATGTGCAGGGTATGTCCGTCACAATGCTTTCTGAAAATATCGGTTAACCCGGCGATCCCTTCCGCGTCTTCCGGTTTGTCGTACAGCGCCTGCGTGATGCAAAAGAAGGTGAAATGCATTCCCGTTAACGGCGCAACGTCGGCCAGCGGATCGCCATTCGCTGCCGTTTCCAGCGCCGATAACAGCCCTGCCATGTCCGGCCCGGCGCGGTTGCCGCTGGTAATCGCCAGACGCGTGGGATGATAGAAAGGTTCCGTGCGGATCACGCCGGTGTCCGGGTGCGTATTCCATTCATCCAGCGTTCTTCGGGTCGCATCGTCATACGCTTTTTGAATTATTGCTGCTGTATGCAAGACAAACTCCTGAGTATTCAAAGAATGGGATCATACGGGCAAAAGTGCCTTCGGATGCACCTTGCAGGGCATAAACCTCAAAAAAGATTGAGCGAAATCAACATTAGAACCGTTGATTGAGTGCAGTATCTATTTCGCAGGTGAATGCAACGTCAAGCGATGGGCGTTGTGCTCCATATTGTCTTATTTCCAAATTTTTAGAATTAATGCATAGCACAATTTAATTCGAACGACGCCGGTCTTATGACCGGCTTTTTTTTGCTTTTTTTCAGGCAGTTAACGCATTACAGCCAGCGACTTTTCTTGAGCCACCACGCGACCACAACCCCCAGCAGCATCAGAAATCCGCAGAAAACACCAAAGCCCAAAGGCGACGTATTGCCGGGGATCCCACCGAGGTTGACACCAAAGAGACCGGTCAGGAAGGTCGTTGGCAGGAAAATCATCGCCAGCATCGACATGGTGTAGGTGCGGCGGTTCAGGGAATCGGCCATCAGCGAACTGATTTCATCGGAGAGCACTGCAGTACGCGCAATGCTGCCATCCAGATCATCAAGCCCGCGCCCCAGACGATCGGAGATTTCCTGCATCAGGCGGCGGTCGTCATCGTTCATCCACGGCAAACGCTCGCTGGCCAGACGCGAGAAAACGTCACGCTGCGGTGCCATATAACGGCGCAGGACGATCAGCTGTTTGCGCAGCAACGCCATCTGGCCGCGCTCCGGCACCTGTTGTTCCATCAGGTCATCTTCGATATCAATGATTTTGTCGTGCAGGTCTTCGATGAAATCGCTGGTGTGATCGGTCAGCGCATCGCAGGTTTCCACCAGCCATCTGCCGGTATTTTTAGGCCCGCTGCCGCTTTGCATATCGCTGATCATCTCTTCCATCGAGGACACTTTACGGTGACGGGTCGAGACGATAATTTTATCGGTAAGGTAAACGCGGACGGTGACCAGCTGATCGGGCCTCGAATCCGCATTCAGATTGATGCTGCGCAGGGTGATTAATGTTCCTTCGCCGACGCGCACCACTTTTGGCCGCACGCTGTCACCGGCCAGCGCTTCACGCACAGTATCGGGCAGCACCGGCGTATTACTGATCCACCGCTCGCTGGCAGGCAGCGTGTAATCCAGATGCAGCCAGCAGGGCTTTTCATCGCTCGCCACACATTGCGGGCTGATTTCGTTCACACCCCCCTCGCCGTTCATCTGTAAAGCATAAACGGCATCGGCGACCTGTAGTTCATTTCCCTTTATCACTTCCACGATGTTCCTCGCTTTTTCTGCATTATCTTTTCTAAGTTGGCGGTTAAGTGCTTGAAATTACAAAATACTGCTCAGGTAAAACCCCTTCACCTCAATGTCCTGAAGCGATCATGCCACGGGTGGCGGTAAAAAATGTAAACACCGTTCAGTTTACTGTTTCACGATATACCAGAGTATTTCGAACTGCCCGGTGCCTGCATTTCGGCCAGATCCTGCATCACACCGCGCATCATTTCCAGGAACTTGCGCAGCCGCGCCGGGTAGTAGCTGGAATAGGGATAAACCAGATACACGGGCAGCGGCAGCGCGTTCCAGCCGGGTAATACACGTTGCAAATGCCCCTGCGCGAGATCTTCCTGTACCACCCACGCTGACACAATGCCCGCCCCCAGCCCGGAAAGCGCGGCCTTGCGCACGGCGTACAAACTGTCTGTCGCCAGACGCGGCGCAATCGTGCAACTTTCTATTCTGCCGTCGGTGTCGTGGCAAAGTCTGACGTCGTTGCGATAGTAGGTGCTGAACGCTATCCACGGCAATTTCGCCAGTTCGCTGACCTGCGTCACCGGATGCTGTTGCAGTAAGTCGGGTGTGGCGACCACGATGCGCGGCACTTCCGCCAGCAAAACCGCCACCATTGAAGGATCTGCGACATTCCCGACCTGAATGGCACAATCGATATCTTCAGAGAGAAAATCCGGCGTGCGGTCGTTGAGCATCCAGTCCACCGTAAGGTTCGGATATTGCTGCAAATAACGGGTCAGCGGCCCGATCAGCTGATCCTGCCCGAACGCGTGCGGTGCGCGCACGCGCAGGATGCCCACCGGTTCATCCCCCGCGCCGTGCAACTGATCTTCCAGCGACGCCCAACGTTCCAGTAATAATTTGGCCTGCGCATAACAGCGTTCGCCGTCGTCGGTCAGTTTCATGGCGTGTGTGGTGCGAAGAATCAGTCTGGCACCCAGCATCTTCTCAAGCGACTGCAAACGGCGGCTGACCGTTGGCTGGCTGGTGTTGAGCTGAGCGGCGGCGGCAGAAAGACTGCCGCTTTCAACGATACGGACGAACGTCTGCATTAAGTCGATGCGGTCAATACCGCTGGTCAGTGGTGTATTCATACGCCTCGCGTATAACAGTTTTACCTTTGTGCAGGCTACCACTTATAACCGTTCGGGTGAAGAATGCGTTCCATAACATCTGACGCAACAAACAACTTCATCAGGAAAACACCATGTCTGACATCACCCAACCCACTGCAACAACGGCTGAACCGGCTCTTTCCGGTAAAATCATTTTTACACTGGCCGCCGGTGCCGGTCTGAGCGTGGCTTCGATTTACTACAGCCAGCCGATGCTCGGCATTATGGGCGGTAACTTACAGGCCAGCACCACGTCGGTCGGGCTTATTCCGACGCTGACGCAAGCCGGTTATGCACTGGGGATTCTGTTTTTAATCCCGCTGGGCGATCGTCATGACCGCCGTACAATTATCCTGCTCAAAAGCATTTTGCTGGCCCTTGCTTTGCTGTTGTGCGGTTTTGTTCCGGGGATTCATGGCTTACTGGTCGCCAGCCTGATCACCGGTATCGGCGCAACCCTGGCGCAGGATATCGTGCCAGCTTCAGCCCATCTTGCGCCGGCGGCGCAGCGCGGTAAAACGGTCGGGACGGTGATGACCGGCTTGCTGATCGGGATCCTGCTTTCCCGCGTGGTCAGCGGCTTTGTCGCAGAATATTTTGGTTGGCGGGTGATGTATCAGCTGGCAGCGGTGAGCGTGGCGTTGATTGGTTTTGCGCTGTGGCGTGTTCTGCCGCGTTTTACGCCCGACACGCGTATCAGCTATGCCCGTCTGCTGCACTCCATGTTCGGGCTGTGGAAAAACTATAAAACGCTGCGTCACGCGGCACTGGCTCAGGGGTTGTTGTCGGTGGCGTTCAGCGCCTTCTGGTCAACGCTGGCCATTATGCTCAGCGATACGTACCATCTGGGCAGCGCGGTGGCCGGGGCTTTCGGGCTGGCCGGCGCAGCCGGTGCGCTGGCAGCTCCGCTGGCCGGTGCGTTAGCCGATAAAAAAGGCCCGGCGCGGGTGACACAAATGGGTTCAGCCCTGGTGATGGTGTCATTTGCGGCGATGTTCCTGCTGCCGCTGTTATCACCCCATGCGCAACTGGCGCTGATTGTGGCGAGTGCCATCGGTTTTGATTTAGGTATTCAGGCCACATTGGTTGCTCATCAGACGCTGGTTTATGGCCTCGAACCGGCGGCACGCGGCAGACTCAACGCCCTGCTGTTTACCGTCGTGTTTATCGGGATGTCGGCAGGTGCCGCACTGGGCAGTAAAGCGCTGGAAGCCGGTGGCTGGACAGGCGTGATTCTGCTGGCAACCGTTGCGGCCGCCGCTGCCCTGCTGGTCCGTTTGTTGAGCCGCAAGAGCTGACCGGGCGATCCAGCGGGCCTCGGAAAATGGAGCATGTTGAGTAAGAACGGGTGACTGGCGATGCGTTGTTTCTTTATCGCATACGGCGACCGCATTGACGGTCACCTTTCATTAACAGGGTGGCAGTGACACAGAATGATTTACAGGGTCCAGGTGGGCCGCCACCCATAGATTTACTCTTGTGCCGGAACGTTCCGGCCACTCGAAGGCCTCTCGATCACCATCGTCTGCGTCTGACTCAGACTGATCCCCGCATCACGCAACATCTTGAGGATTTCATACAACAAGTCGCTTCGCGTCGCACTCACAATACGCGGGCTGCTCACATAACCCGTTACGCTCAGAATGATGCCGGTCGGGCCCAGTTCTTTAAAGCTGACGGACGCTTCGGGCGTATCGAGGATTTGTTCATGCGCGTTGTAAGCGTCGAGCAGCAAACTGCGAACCTGTTCCGGGTCGATATCGAGCGGGAAGGTCAGCGAGATAGTGGCCACGCCTTGTGCGTTACCCATGGTGGCGTTACGCACGTTCTGAGAAATCAGTTGCGAGTTCGGCACAATCACGGTGGATTTATCGCTGAGCTGGATTTCCGTCGCACGGACGTTGATCCGGCGAATATCCCCTTCCACGCCGCTGATGCTGATTAAATCGCCCACTTTCACCGGACGCTCGGTCAGCAGGATCAGACCGGAGATAAAGTTCTTCACAATCTCCTGCAAGCCAAAACCGATACCCACCGACAAGGCGCTCACGATCCACGCCAGTTTGTTCCACTCAATGCCGAGCGACGACAGCGTCAGCAGGATAATCAGCACGTAACCGACGTTGGTGAACAGCGTCACCAGGGATGCGCGCATCCCGCGATCCATCATGGTTTTCGGCAGGAAATCATTATCCAGCCAGCGGCGGGCAGAACGCAGAATATACCAACCGACCACCAGACACAGCACCGCATTGACCGCGTGTGCCGGAATAATGTTCACCCCTTCGAGACCTTTACCGCCCCAGATATCGACGATTTTCGCCAGTAATTCCAGCGGTGTCGTGGAACCGAAAGTGCCGTTGAGCAGCGCAACAGCGGCAAACAGCAGCAGCGCGGTTTTGCCGATAGCAGAGAATAATGTGGCCGCCAGTGACAGGTGACGGTCATTGACACTCAGGGTACCTTTGATGATTTTGCCGCTGTGAGTCCCCGGCGCGAACAGGCTTTCGAAGAAATCCACCACGAAATGAATCAGCAGATACAGGCAGCTCAGCACCAGCCCAATCCACAGCAGTTCGAAGGTCACGAAACGGGCCAGCGGGATATAACCAATCAGCAGCGCCAGCATGATAACGACGGCGGTGATGCTGATCACCAGATGGATCAGCCCGGCCAGCGTGGAGCGGGCTTCGGTTTGCTCGCCGTCGGCTTTCATTTTGCGACGCATTCTGTTGACGCGCACCGGTGCAATCAGGCAGTTCAGCGCCACCAGCAAGGCCGCAAGGCCGTTACCGAATAACGTTGCGGCCACGCTGGCACCCACCAGATTATTCAGTTGCTCGATAATGCCGAACAGGAAAATAAACGTCGCCAGCAGAACCGGGAATGAGGCCAGCGTTTTTGCCAGCGGATCGGCAATGCCCGGCAGACGCCATGACGGATGATTATTCGATAACAGCGCAATCCCCAGCCCGGCGATCAGGGCGGAGAAATAGGTCAGTTCCCCCAGTTGTTGGGCGAATTCATTCACCCACGCGGACGTATCCGGCAGCCGGGTAAAAATATAGCCGAGCAACTGAACGCTGAAGCCCAGCGTCAGTGTGGTGCTCAGTGTGGTGAAACAGGCCAGGAAACTGCGGCGGAAACGGCCCTGCGGCAACCAGCGCGGCAGGATCCAGTTCATCGGTTTATCCAGTACGTGGCGGCCGAAAATGCCCAATGCCAGCGCCAGCAGCAGGTAAATACCCGAGCCGACGCGCCATTCCGGGCTCCACGCCTGGGTCCAGGCATCACTGATCTGCGAACCAAATTCGTCAAACTGCGCAGCATCATCATCGTTAGGCTTGAACAGCGGTGCCCAGAAATTCCCGCCCAAAATACTGCCGGTGTTGAGTGCAATTTGCGTTTTCAGTGCATCACGACGCAGCCCGGAAATCTGTGAAGACAGGTTTCGCGCACCGACGGCAATCGCTTTGGTCTGTTCAATCTGCGTCGTAAGAAGGGTTTTGCTGTTGTTGAGCTTATTACGCTGGCTGACCACCTGCGGCGTTTCTGTCAGTGTTCCCGGCGCAGGTGCGGGCCCGAGAACGTCGAGCTGTGCCTGAACCTGCGCCAGATCGGGTGCCAGTGCTGCCGCCAGTTTATCGGCGTCTTCGGCCAGTGTTTGTGCGGCATCGGTCAGGCCGGTGAATTTTTTGTCAGTTTTCGCCGATGAGACCTGTTGTTTGAGCTGATCCAGGCGTTTTTGTAATGCCGGCAGCGCCGTGGTGGCGTTGACTTTGACCGGCTGTTCTGCGGCCGGTTGCGCGGTGCTGTCATCGGCCTGACTCAGCGCCGGCGTTAACAGCAGACATGACAGCAATGCCAGTAACAAAAACGGCACTCTAAACATTTTTTGCATAGAAAGAGGGTTCCGGGAGTTCATTATTTTTTTACGAAACAAGAGTGTTTTAGAAGAACGGCGTAAGGATACCCTTTCCTGTTAAGAAGAATAGTAGGGATTGTCTGTTTATGTTGCAGTAAAGCCGCGCCGGGCTGCACGTTCAAACACGGAGCCCAGCGGGAAGATCAGGGTTTTGCCCCGAGCATCTGACGCAAAATCGCCGCCGAGTCTGCCGGTTGCAGTGCAAGAATGCCGGAATACAGGCTGATGGAGATCTCACAGACTTTCTCGTGATCCACATCCGGCTTCGTCAGGTCGCTGAACATCTGCAACTGCTCGCCGTACATGTTGCCCAGCGCTTCACGCACCGGTGCCATCATCGCAATCACACGTTCTGTACTGACCGCCGCAGGTTGTTCGGTTTGCGCGCTGCTGGTCGCCAGAAGCAAATCGTTCATGGTGTTGAGATCTTTCCGGAACAGCTCCGGCGGCAGAACCTGCGCGGTGTTAACGCCACCGCTGACCTGCGGATACAGAAACTTAAAGCAACTGCCGTCCTTGCGCGCCTGCAAGGTTTGCATCTCTTCCAGATTCACCTGCATCGCCTCGTTAACGTTGGCGTCAGGCGCATGGCTGATGCGCTGCGTCAGCAATACGGAAACCATCGGTTTCACCGTATTAATAGCATCCTGCTGCGATTTACCTGCTTTGCGCAGCTTGAGAATATTGCTGCGGATCTGCGCATACAGCGCCGGTTCCTGCGTTTTGATGGTGGTGTATAGCGGCAGTTCAGCCAGCGCCTGATCGACCTTTTGCTCTTCACTGTTACTGACAAGATGCGGCTTTATCACCGCGCTCCACAGCAAATTTCCGCCGATAAACAGCACCAAAAACAAGAAAACCGCAGGCACGCGGTTTAACATGCCTTTTTTGTGCAGCAGCCCGATCAGTAAGCCTATTGCGACGGCACTGACGCCCCACACCACCCCTTCAGTCCAGTTCATTCCTGTTCCTTTTTATAAACGGTTAAAGACCGATTTGTGCGACCGCATCACGGCTGGCGTCGGTGCGCGCCTGCCCGTGCAGTTCTTTCAGTTTGCCCTGACGCATTTCCAGCAAACGATCGGCGTGTTCAAAATAGTGATCATCGTGGCTGATTGCCAGCACGGTTTTACCCATATCGCGCAATTGTGGCAACAACTCGCGGTAGAACGTCCGGCGAAATTGCGGATCCTGATCCGCCGCCCATTCGTCGAGCAGCAGGAAATCGCGCCCTTCGGCTGCCGCCAGCAGTAAGGCCACGCGTTTACGCTGCCCGGCGGAAAGCTGAAGATTGGTCACTTCGTTCCCGATGAACTGAAGTTTTTCTTTCATGTTCAGGCGTTGCAGCCAGTCTTCCACCAGTTGCGGATCCGGCGGTTTGCCCTGCGGGCCGATGAGCTGGCCGAACAGATGGAAATCGGTAAACACCGCCGAGAAAAGCTGCCGATACTGTTCGGTGTTTTCCGCTGTGACCGGCACGCCGTCGAGCAGGATTTGCCCGGAACGCGGCTGATACAGGCCGGTGAGCAGCATCGCCATCGTGGATTTCCCGCTGCCGTTGCCGCCGATCAGGAAGACCAGTTCGCCACGGGAAATCGTGAGATTCAGCGGCCCGACGCCAAAGCCTGCGCCCTCTTCTTTTCCGGCATAGCTGAACGTCAGGTCGCGCAGTTCCAGCGTCTGCCAGTGCTTCGCCGCCACCGCCGGGGTGAACGCTTCATTATGTCCGGCCAGTTTCAGCGCTTTCAGTTTACCAAAAGCGACCTGCGCGCTGAGTAACGTGGGCAGTGCGCCGACCGCCTGCAACATCGGCGTGCGCAGGAACAGCAGCGTCAGGGAGTACGTTGCGGCGACGTTGGTATCCGACCAGCCGAGCGTGTTCGCCATAAAGAACACCAGGCCGATCGCGCCCAACATCATGATATTCGACCAGTTCACGGCGCTGAGATGGAAGGTATCGGCGCGGATAATGTGATGACGGTATTCTTCAGCGTCTTTGCGGTACACATCGTCAAACAGGTGGCGCGCACGTTCGCGGTTCAGCGCCAGTTCTTTGCGCCCTTCAATCACTTTCTGATAATCCGTTTGCAACTTGTCTTCGGCGTCACGCACCTTCGCCAGATGGCGGTAAACGTGAGACACCAGTTTAAAGCCGCCAAAAATGGTGATCAGCAACCAGATAACGGTGACCAGCAGCATTTGCGGGGAAAGCCAGGCCAGATAACCCGCACAGCCGAGGGTCAGAATAATTCCCTGCACCAGTTCCGGTAAGCGCACGAAGGCCAGTGTGATATTGCGGATGTCGCTGCCGAGGCTGGCAAGCAGCTGCGCATTGCCGATTTGCTCGATGCGCTCGATGTCCGTATCCAGAATACGTTTGATGAATTGCCCGCGCAGACGGTAGATAAAATGGTGGCCGAGCACGGTAAGCGCCAGCTGAGAGCCAAGCGTGACCGCCATCAGCAGCAGGAGTAACCCGAGAAACTGTGGCAAAACCATCAGTGAAGCCTGCGTGGTTTCAATCAGTTTAAGATTGATGAACGCGATCAGGCCGATACCCAGTATGGCGCTGAGCAGACTCAGCGCCATTACGCCTAAAAACGGCCAGCGATATTGTTTAAATACAACGCGTAACAACTCCATGAATTGATCTCATTCTGAATGCAGGGGAATCATGCTGCACGCAGTGTAATGACACACCTTGTCATATCAAGAACAATTCTCATTTTAACCGCGTATCCGCCTGCATTCCGCTGCATTCCTAAAAAAAAGCCGCAGGCAATAAAAAAGCTGACAGCCCGCCCGGCGCTTCCTAAACTGAGGTAATGGATAAAGAACAAGAACTTCACCGAAGTAAACGCAACGCGCTCGGGCTGCTGCTGATTGCCGCCGCCCTGTTTGTCATCACCCTTTTCCTGCCGCCCAACTTTTGGGTTTCCGGCCTGAAAGCCATTTCCGAAGCCGCGATGGTCGGCGCAATGGCGGACTGGTTCGCCGTGGTGGCGCTGTTTCGCCGCGTGCCGGTGCCGTTTGTGGCGTCCCACACGGCCATTATTCCCAAAAACAAAGACAAAATTGCCGACAATCTGGCGGTGTTTGTGCAGGAAAAATTCCTCGCGCCCGCCACGCTCATCAACCTTATCCGCCAGCACGATCCGGCGCGGATGCTCACAGACTGGCTGAACGCGCCGGATAATGCGGCACGTTTCGCGAAATACGCGGTGAAGATGATCCGGGGGTTTCTGGATGTCACCGACGATCAACGTATCGCGCAACTTATCCGGCGCGCGCTGTACCGTGTCATCGATAAAATCGACCTGTCTGCGTCGATTGCCACAATGCTGGAGAGCCTGACCAAAGGCGGCCGTCACCAGCAACTGCTGGATCAGGCGATGGATCAGCTGGAAATCCTGCTGGCAAAAGACAGCACGCGACAGTTTATTTCCACGCAAATTGTCGGCTGGATGAAACGTGAACATCCGCTGACCGCCAAACTTCTGCCCACCGGCTGGCTGGGGCGAAACGGTGCCGATCTGGTGTCGAATGCGGTGAATTCCGTGCTCGATGATATGGGCAACGACAAAACGCACGCTTTCCGTAAAGGCTTCGACCGTTCGGTACAGAACTTTATCTGGAAGCTGCAAAACGACCCGGAAACCGCGCAAAAAGCCGAAGAAATTAAGCAATACCTGAAAGATGACGAGAAGCTTAATGTTTACGTGTTGCAGCTGTGGGGCGATATGCGCAACTGGCTGAAAGAAGATCTGGACAGCGAAGATTCGCGGGTTTTTGCCAAAGTCACGGAATCCGGCCAGTGGCTGGGCAATGCGCTGGCGCAGGACGAGAAATTGCGCAGTTCACTGAACCTGCAAATGGAAACCATCGCCGAGAAAATGGCACCGGAATTCGCGCAGTTCCTGACGCGTCACATCAGCGACACGGTAAAAGGCTGGGATCCGCGGGACATGTCGCGGCAAATCGAGCTGAACATCGGGAAAGATTTACAGTTTATCCGCATCAATGGCACGCTGGTCGGCGCATTTATCGGGCTGGTGTTGTATCTGCTGTCGCAGCTTCCGGTAGCCATTCCGTGGGTGGTGGCGCGGTTTTAGCGGCAAACTCTACAGCTTGCAGATGCATTAATCACCACAAATGACTATTCATATTTACAATCAATACCCCCTCGCGAGTTAGGTTTTAACTATTGAATGCATAAACAACACCAACTTTCACTTATCAATCTTTAAAGTAGAATGCAGTTCATTGGCAGCACGTCGTAAGCAGTGGTTATAAGCCAGCTCGCTGTTCGCCATCCCATTAATATTTATTTGATTAATAAGGAACTGACAGCATGTATAACTTCCAACGTTACAACGCAAAAGAACTGGCTCTGGCCTACATGAGCGGCAAATCACACGATTTCTCGCCACAAGAATTCTTACAACAGTTGAAAGAGATCGAGAGTTCTTTCGACGCGGCGCTGAGAAACCCTCAGCAACAACCGCAAAACGGAATGCTGGTTAAGGCGTTTTGATTGCCATCTTGGCCTTAATCAGTTGAGTACCGTGCGTTACCCTGGCATTACCCTTTGAAGTAATTTTTGCAAGATCCTGTGTCTGGTTCACCTGCAAATGACAGATACTCAGAAAAGTAAGAAAGCAAAAGCCCCGATGATTCGGGGCTTTTTGTTTTTCTGATCTTTCGATCCTCAAAATCATTCAGCTTGCAGGTAGGCGGCAAGCGATCGAACCCCGATGAGCTGACATAAGTCAGTGATTCGGGTGAACGAGTGCAGCCAGCACCCCTGCGGCCTGAATGATGAAGAGGATTATTTGGTCATCTGACGGTCATCGATGTATTTGCGTTTATCCGGCGCTGGCGGGAAGTACTGATACAACCAGGTTTCCGACAACGCTTTCTGGCCGGAACGCAGGAACATACGCAGTTCTACCGGCGCGACGGAATCGCTGTCCGGATACCAGTCAAACAGGATCCGGTAGCCGTCGAATGGCTGCACGTACAGAATTTCGATGTTCTTGATCTTACCCGACGAGGCGTTAATCACCGGTTCGATACCTTTATCGGCAAAGGCTTTCAGCTCGCCGCCGGTGAAATCAATGGCAAAACGACGCGCCCAGACTTGCGGATAATTCTCGCCCGGTGCCCAGCCTTCCGGGAAACCGCCCATGCCGGTGCGGGTCGCCAGTACGTTGGCCATCGGGCTGCGGTGCGGTGGCTCACCACTCCAGTAGAGTTTGTAGCTGAAGTTGAATTCAGAACCCGCCTTCACCGGTGTTTCCGGCTGCCAGAAGCACACGACGTTATCGAGCGTTTCGCCGGTGGTCGGGATTTCCATCAGATTGACGGCACCTTTTCCCCAGTCTCCGACCGGTTCCACCCACAGGCTCGGGCGCTTGTTGTACCAGCCGATCACGTCCTGATAATTATTGAACTCGTGATCGAGCTGCAACAGGCCAAACCCTTTCGGACTGTTATCGCTGTAGGCGTTGAATTGCAGGCGCTGCGGGTTGTTCAGCGGACGACAAATCCATTCGCCGGTGCCGGTCCACATTTGCAGACGATCAGAGTCGTGGATCTGCGGATGAATCGTGTCGCAACGGCCACGTTCACTGGTGCCACAGCTGAACATGCTGGTCATCGGTGAAATGCCCAGCTGTTTGATGTCTTCGCGGGCGTGAAGATGGTTTTCAATCTCCATCACAACGCGGGTCGGTTCGCAGTGGATGAGGAATTTATAGGCACCGGTGATGCTCGGGCCATCCAGCAAGGCGTAAACCGTAAAGGTGGTGTCGCCAGGTTTCGGCGTATCAAACCAGAAAGCGGTGAAGTCCGGGAATTCTTCCGGCTGATCGGTGAAGGTATCCACCGCCACGCCGCGCGCGGACAGACCGTACTGATAAGTATCGTCCACCGCACGGAAATAACTGGCACCGAGGAAAGAGACTACGTCGCGGCGCGTCAGCTCCGGGGCTTTGTTGACTTTGAAACCGGCGAAACCGAGATTCGAGAAGCCTTCCAACTGCTTGGTATCAACACCAGCGTCGTGATAATTAAACAACTCCGGGCGGAAATGAATTTCACGCGCGAGATGTTTCACCGGATCCACGGAGTACATGCGCACGCGACGGCGGAACCCCATGCCGACGTGGAACAATTCGACGTCAAGCTGGCGGTCCGGCAGGCCATTCCACAGGGAATGCGCGTGATCGTATTGGATGGCGTTGTAAGCCTGTGGTGTTAATTCCGCCAGCGTCTTAGGTAAAGGAAGCGGCGCACCGCCGTAAGGTTTGTCCGCCAGCTCTTTCGCCATCTTTTGCAGCGCGTTGAAATCAAACGGCAATTCTCCGCCATCTGCCACATTCGCCGCTGCCGCCTCAGCGGAACGGGTGAACAGTGAAGACATCGCCGGCACACCACACCAGGCGGCGAATGCCATTGATGCTTTAATAAATGCTCTTCGTTCCATGCCAGAATCGTTTCCTGTACTGGGCAAAAATCTGGGAGCACCGCCTCACGACGTGGCCCCCCGCGTATTCAAAAAATTTCGACCCTAAGGCTAACGTAAAATTCACACGCCGAGTACAGGAAATTGAATGCATTCAGCTAATATTTTACTTGAAAAAGTAAGCACATCTGTCAGCAACATTCCGCGTCAGACAAGGGCTGCGCGGCTTTTGGGCAACGGGTGCTCAAAGGGCGAGCAATGCCCTGTTTTAGGGCAGAAATTGCGCCTGATTTTAGGAGCATTCTGTTACAGGAAGGTTATTTCCCATAGGTTTCTCATATCAAAAGGTGACAACGTCACGTAATCCACGCAATTAACACTGATCGCTTTGCTGGTATGAGCCCGCCCCGCGTGGTGAAAATATGTCAATTTGCCGTAGCCGTTTATTCGGGTAAGTTAAAGAATTGTATTAATCATCTGAACCTTAATGGAATTTTATGCACCCACTGCTTCAGCACGACCTGGATACCCTGCCTGAGATCCTGCGACAGGCCTGCGACACGGCGGTTTCTTTCCTTGAAACGCTGCCGGAGCGTTCCACCTGCCCGCCCGCCAGTGCACAAAACCTGAAAACCGGTGACGACCGGCTACCGGAACGTGGCATCGGCGCACAGGCCGCGCTGGAGCATTTCTGGAATAACTACGCCAGCGGGATGTCCGCCAGCGCCGGCCCGCGCTATTTCGGTTTCGTGACCGGCGGCGGAACCCCGGCTTCGCTGGCCGCCGACTGGCTGGTCAGCACCGTGGATCAGAATACACAGCTTAATTTTGATTCGGTTTCCGCCGCTATCGAACTGGCGACTATCGCCCAGCTCAAACAACTCTTCGGCCTGCCGGACGCGCTGTGCGGCACGTTTGTCAGCGGCGCGACCATGGCGAACTTTGTCAGTATGGCGATTGGTCGCCAGTGGCTGGGGCAACAGCGCGGCATAGACATTGCGCAGCAAGGGCTGGCGGCGCTTGGCCCGGTGCGCGTGCTTTCCGCCGCCGCGCATTCGAGCAGCGTGAAAGCACTGAGCATGTTAGGCATCGGGCGTGATGCGCTGGTGACGGTTGCCACACTGTCGGGCAGTGAAGCAATTGATACGGCGGCGCTGGAAGAAATTCTGGCCGCCGATCCTGACCGGCCAACGATGGTGCTCGCCAGCGCCGGAACGGTGAATACGGTCGCGTTTGATGATGTGCCCGCCCTGCTCCGGTTGCGCGAGAAATACGGTTTCTGGCTGCACGTTGACGCCGCATTTGGCGGTGTGGCGGCGGCCTCGAAGCGCTATGCCCCGCTGCTGGCAGGCTGGGAAGACGCGGATTCCATCACCGTGGATGCCCATAAATGGCTGAACGTGCCCTATGACAGCGCGATTCAGTTTACCCAACAGCGCCATCTGGCGTTGCAGGTTCAGGTTTTCCAGAACCATTCTGCGTATCTCGTCCTGCCCAGTGTGCGTCCGGACAATTACCTGCACCTGACGCCGGAAAACTCGCGGCGTTTTCGCGCCCTGCCGGTGTGGATGGCGCTGAAAGCCTATGGCCGCGACGGGCTGGCTGAAGTGGTAGAACGCAATGTCGAACTGGCACATTTGCTGGGCGAAAAACTTGCCGCGACGCCGGGCTTTACGCTGCTCGCGCCGGTCAGTCTCAACGTGGTATGTTTTGCGCTTGATGATGCCGACGGAACGCCGCAAGCGCTGGCGAAGCGGAACCGTTTCCAGCAACTGCTGGATAACGCAGGCGTGGTGCGCTGCACGTCGACGTCGCTGAACGGTAAGCCGGGAATGCGCGCCGCACTGGTGAACTGGATGACCGGTGAAGCCGATATTCATCTGGCGCTGGATTCCATCAAAGCCTGCTACGCGGAAATCTGATCTACTGCCCTTTCAGGGCAATAACGAAAACGCCGCCTTGCGATATTGCAGCGGCGTTTTTCCTATCATTTTTTTGAAACGCGTAATGAAATATGGCGCATCTGAAAATCCGCATTGCAGGCCGATCTCCTCGATTGAGCGGTCAGTAGAACGCAGCAGTTCGCAGGCGCGTTTCACCCGCCGCGTCGCCAGATAATCCTGAATGGAACCCCCGGTTTCCTCACCAAATACCCGCGAAATATAGCTTTCCGATAAACCAATCGCCGCCGACAGTTCCGCCAGCGAGAATTTCTGCACGTAGTTTTCCTCAATCCACTGCATCACTTTCGACGCCGTGGTGCGGCTGACCGTTTTCGGCAACGCCTCTTCTGCTGGCATAAACGCCATCAGCTGCAAAACCAGCATGGAAATTTCTTCCCACTGATGGCGCTGCATTTCCGGCAGCCGGTTGAACTGTTCGAGGATCACTTCGATATGGCTGGCGTGTTCGGTGAGATCAAAAATGTGCGCCGCGCGGTCAGCGTCCCATAAGCTGGCAAACCGCGCCCGCCGTTGCGGAAAGGATTGCAGGCAGCCGTCGAGCAGAACGTGGTCAAGGTGAATGGTCGTGCGCAAATAGGCGTTTCTGGTATCCGCTTCAACAAAGACTTTATGCAGCTTAAAAGGCGGGAAAACAAATAATCGCCCCGGCCGCAGCGTATATTGCTGATTATCGACAATGACGATGCCATAACCCTGGCTGACGAAGAGTAATTCCAGACACTGGTGCCAGTGAAAATAATTGGCGCTGCCGCGGTTCATCCGGTTAAAAGAAACCTGACGATCGGTAAGGGCAATACGTTCAAGATAATCGGATGCCGCCATTGCGGGGTTCCTTGCGTTATTTAACGCCCGTTTTCTGCCGGGACAACAAAACACAATTTTTCGTCTGCTTTTTATAATTTAAGCCGTTTACCGCCAGATTAATAATCACAATTTCAAAAATCACCGCATTCTGTGAAGCACGTAACAATCAGAGATCGCCAGTTCTCTATATTTCACTCGCGATACTGAGAAATGAAATAATATTTCAAATTAATAAGCCCTTATTTTCTGGTACCCATCACGTCACCGGGAGTCCCTTTATGACGCTGAAAAAAATAAACACCGGCAATCCGCTGCGTACCCGCGACGATGTACAACATCTGCTCAAAGATCTGCTGGCCGCCGTTTCGCCCTACACCGAAGAAGGCAAAAGCGGAATCGACCTCGGCAATACCACCACGCATTACGGTAAAGAGATTGCCAAAATGGAAGCGCTATCACGCATGCTGTGGGGGATTTTTCCGCTGCTGGCCGGTGGCGGTGAATGCCCGGATTTGCCGTTTTACATCAATGCGATCCGCTTCGGTACGGATCCGCAGCATCCGCAATACTGGGGAAAAATCCGCGATTTTGATCAGCGTTGCGTAGAAATGGCAGCGTTTGGCGTCGGGCTGGCCCTGCTGGATAAACGTCTCCTGTGCCATTTTTCGAAGCAGGAACAGGAAAATCTCGCCGAGTGGCTGAATCAGGGACGCGACGCCGTGATCCCCAATAACAACTGGAATTTCTTCCCGATCATGGTGCAGATGGGCTTTAAACAGGCCGGCATCCCCTGGGATAAAAACGCCGTGGAAAAACGTTTTGCGCTGATGGAAACCTATTACCTCGGCGACGGCTGGTATTCCGACGGACCGGGACGCCCGCGCGACTACTATATTTCGATGGCGTTTCATTATTACGGCCTGACTTACGCACAGAATATGGCCGACGTGGATGCCCCGCGCGCCGCCGTGCTGAGGGAACGTGCCGGGCAGTTCGCGCAGGATTTCATCGCGATGTTTTCCGCCACCGGTGCCGCCGTGCCGTTTGGCCGCAGCCTGACGTACCGGTTTGCCGAAGCCGCGTTCTGGAGCGCCGCCGCGTACAGCAAGCTGGATGTGTTCACACCGGGCATTGTTAAAGGGCTGATTTTGCGCCATCTGCGGCACTGGCTTAAAGAGCCGATTTTCGACCGCGACGGCGTACTCAGTATTGGCTATCACGCGCCGAATCTGGTGATGGCTGAAGACTACAACGCGCCGGGTTCGCCGTACTGGGCGTGCAAACTGTTTCTGGTACTGGCCCTGCCGCAGGACGACGCATTCTGGCTGGCACAGGAAGCGCCGCTGCCTGAAATCCCCGCCACGCACTGTATTCCTCACGCCAGCCAGATCCTGACGCGCGACGCACAGGGTCAGCATGTGGTGATGCTCACGTCCGGGCAAATCGAGCTGAACAATTTCGTCAATACCGAAGCCAAATACACCAAATTCGCCTACTCCAGCCAGTTCGGTTTTACGATTGACCGTGGCCGTTACGGACTCAATCACGCCGGTTGCGATTCCCTGCTGATGTTCTCGGAAGACGACGGCTATTTTCGCGGCCGCCGCGAGTGTGCCGAAACGCACATCACGGAATCGATGATTTATTCCCGCTGGCTGCCGTGGCACGACGTGACGGTGCAAACCTGGCTGATCCCCTGCGGAGACTGGCATCTGCGCGTCCATCATGTCGAAAACCGGCGGCCCCTGACGTCGGCGGAAGGCGGTTTTGCGGTGATTCAGGAACCGGCGACGCACACGGAGATTTCCGCGGACAAACGTGCCGTCATCGTCAGCGCCCGTAACGGCAGCAGCAGGATTGTCTGTCTCGATGACAGCGCGACGCGCAACGCCGCCACCGTCATCACCCCGCCGAACAGCAGCATTATGTTTGCCGAAACCGCCGCAATTCCGGTGCTGACCGGCGCGCTTGCCGCCGGTTCACACTGGCTGATCACCGCCGTTTGTGCCTCGGCCACGCAGGATATTCGTGCGCAAGGCGTGCCGGAAGTGATCCGCGAAGGGCAGCAATTGCGCTGGCACGGTCAGGGACACAGCGGGCAAATCACGCTGCGTTGAAATTTTCGCTTTGCCCCGTCAGAACTGTCTTCAGGAGTCATTATGAAAGCGATAAAAACAGCCAGTAAGTCGGCGTATTACAAAATGAGTGGCTTTATATTTCTCTATTTCTTCACCTGGTCTTCCAGCTTCGGGCTTTACGCTTTATGGCTCGGCCAGAAAGCCGGGCTGGACAGCGTGACCATCGGCACGGTATTTGCGGTCAACGGTGTGTTCGCGGTGATCATGAAACCGGTCTACGGCTACATCATGGACAAAATCGGCATGAGCAAATCCCTGCTCTATTTTGTCGTGCTGGTCTCGGCCCTGATGGCACCGTTCTTTATCTTCGTGTATCAGCCGCTGCTCGACAGCCATCTGATGGCCGGGATTATCGTTGGCGCGTTGTATCTGAGCCTCGGCTGGTACGCCGGTGTGGCAGCGTCGGAATCTTACGCCGACCGCTTCAGCCGCCTTTATCACATGGAGTTCGGACAGGTTCGCATGTGGGGGTCGCTCGGCTGGGCGCTGGCGGCGTCGTTTTCCGGCGTGCTGTTTAATCTCTCTCCGGCGTGGAACTTTGGTCTGAGCAGTGCGACATCGCTGGTGATGCTGGTGGTTCTGCTGTCATTGAAAATTGGTGATGAAGAACTCAAAGATAACGATGTGATTTCCCAGCAGAAGATCATGTTCAGCGATGTGATTTTGCTGCTAAAAAACCGTAAGTTCTGGATGTTTTCGCTGTATGTCGCCGGTGTGGCGTGGATGATGTTTGTCGCCGAACAGCAGTTCTCGCGCTACTTCGTCACCTTTTTCGACACCAAAGAGCAAGGCAACGCGTGGTACGGCTATCTGAGCACCGTGCAGTCCGGACTTGAGTTTCTGATGATGATGGTGATCCCGTTCCTGGTGAACTATTTCGGCGCTAAAAAGAGCCTGCTGCTGGTCGGCACGCTGGTCGGGCTACGCCTGATTGCCTCCGGGCTGACCAGCGATCCGCTGCTGATTTCCATCATCAAACCGTTCTACGGGCTGGAAATCGCGCTGCTGCTGGTGTCGGTTTTCAAATACATCGCCGAGCATTTCAGTAAACGCGTGAACGCCACCATGTATCTGCTCGGCTATCAGGCGATGATTTACGTCGGTTCCATCGTCGTTGCGCCACCTGCCGGATACTTCTACGACCGCATCGGTTTCGAACATACCTATCTGTTTATGGGCGGCATCGCGCTGTGCTTCACGCTGATTTCCGCCTTCACGTTATCCGCCTGCCAGAGCCTGCGTTCCGGCGCACCTGAACCCGCTGCAACGCGTGAAAACAGTGCTGAACTGGCACCGCTGAAACGCTGAATTTTTTTTAAAAAGGGAGAAGAGATAATGATGAACATCGCAAAAGAGACGTTACGCCCTGTTGAGCTCAACCAACTGGACCGGATTGCCTTCGCGCAAAAAATGCTGCGCGCACGCGAGGTCGTGCTGAGCAAAATAGCGCGTAATCTGGACAAATTCGGTGACAAATTTCCGGCAGAAAACTGCGAGAAAGGCCATTATCCGCTGACTGATAATGTGGAATGGACCCCCAGTTTCTGGACCGGTCAGCTGTGGCTGGCGTGGGAAATGACCGGTGATGACCGTTACCGCGTGGCGGCGGAAAAACAGGTGACGTCTTTCGGCAACCGCATCGCCAACCGGATTGATACCGCGACACACGATCTCGGGTTTCTTTACAGCCTGTCGTGTGTAAGCGCCTTTAAACTGACCGGTAACCGTCAGGCGCGCGGTTTTGCGCTGCTGGCCGCCGAAGCGCTGATGGATCGTTTCAACACGCGGGCAAAAATCATTCAGGCCTGGGGAGATCTGAACGATCCGGAACAGGCCGGGCGCATGATTATCGACTGCAATATGAATCTGCCGCTGCTGTACTGGGCCAGCGAACAAACCGGCGAGCCGCGCTTTGCCGACGCAGCGCGCGCCCATGCGGAACAGGCGGCGAAATATATCGTCCGCCCGGATGCCTCAACGTATCACACCTTTTATATGGACACGGCGACCGGCGCGCCACGCTTTGGCAATACACATCAGGGTTATGCCGACGATTCCTGCTGGTCACGCGGTCAGGCCTGGGGGATTTACGGTTTCCTGCTCAGCTACCGTTACACCGGCGATGCGGAGCAGGTCGAGTTGTCACGCCGCCTGGCGCACTATTTCCTCAATCGTTTACCGGAAGACGATGTGTGCCACTGGGATCTGGCACTGCTGGGCACCCATGCGGTACGTGACAGTTCGGCGGCGGCGATTGCGGTCTGCGGATTGCTGGAACTGGCGGTCACCCTGCCTGCCACCGACGATAAGCGCGCCAGTTATGAAGAGATGGCGCTGCGCATTATGGATTCCCTGACAGATCATTATCTGGCGCCCATTCAGGAAGATTGTGACGGATTGCTTAAGCATTCGGTCTATCACATGGGCAGCGGCAAAGGCGTCGACGAGTGTTGCAGCTGGGGGGATTACTTTTACGTTGAGGCGCTGACACGCCTGACGCAGTGCTGGCAATCATACTGGTAAATGTTCAGACGCAGCGTTTGCGCGCTGCGTCTGGTTTTATTGCCATTTTTCATTCGTGAATTATTTTAAAGGATAATGCAGATCATCATTTTCTGGCGAACAGTTCCGTTGTGTTACGGTAACACGGCGTTAAACCAGTACATCTTGTATGTCATTACATCCATTAGGAATAGTCCTAGTTTTTTTATTTTTTTGATCAGTATCAAAGTTTAATGTGACATAAACCAAATTAATCTAAGCGCCCGTTCCCGTTAGTCCTCAAAAAATAAGGCTTTCACGCTGACGTTTTTCATGCAAAAAGTAGAGTCAGCACGCTAATGCTTCACGTTGTGCTGTTACTCCCGCATCCAATCATTATGCAGAACAAGGACGTCCTATGAGGACTCACCATGCAAACGATAATCTTGGATCCATGCAGGTATACACGTCTTGGCCTGCAGCAATTTCTCACCAGCGAACGACAGATCACTGACGTTGATCACTTTGACCAGCTTCAGACAGGGTGTGCAAAACTGAATCCTTCCGTGGTATTTATTAATGAGGATTGCATGTCTTCACATCCGGACAGCAAAGAACGGCTGGGCTCACTGATCACCGAATATCCCGACACACTGTTTTTTATTTTTATGTCACGCACGCGTATTCATTTTGAAGAATATATTTTCGTTCGTAAGAACGTCATTATTACCTCGAAATCGATTAAAGCTGAAACGCTCAAACAACTGTTAAATCATCCGTCACTGCCTCAGGCACAAAACCCCGCCAGTTCTGCTGTGCTGGATATCCGGCCGGTTATGCTTAGCCGATCTGAATCTGCCATGCTGAAAATGTGGATGTCAGGCAACGGAACGATTGAAATATCCGATAAATTACAAATCAAAACTAAAACGGTGTCTTCATACAAAGGAAATATTAAACGAAAGATTAAATCACCGAACAAACACATTATTTATCACGTCATCCGTTTGTGCGACCAGCTCAACAACGGCATCTACGCGAATTAACGTTTCCCACCTCGGGTTCTGGTTACAGGCTGAGCATGTGCTTCGCCTGTAGCAACCTGCTTAAACCTCAAAATGCGATCCAGATCTCATAGATAAATTGAATCCTTACGCAAAAATGCCGATGACCTGTTATGGCGTTTTCATTTCGTCACGGCCGGACTTGCCCCGCTGGCAATGCCTTTATCGCTGTTAATCACCGCCGGGAACAGGCGGTATGCAGGATCAATTGAGCGGAACAAAATAAAATGGATACTCCTACATTCACGACAACGCGCACCTCTTTTATCAGTAATATCCGACTTATCACCCTGATCAGCCTGATCCTCACCGGGATCCTCTTCCTGTTTGCCCTGTCCATCGGAACCTCCGGTTTCTTTTTAAAACAGAGTAATGCAGCACTGGCGAATGCCACGCAGGAATTGCAAATCCGTCTCGCGCTGTCGAACAGTTCTAACCATTTACGCACAGCGCGTTTACTACTGATTCAGGCAGCGGCCGCGGCCCGTATCGGCGATCAGGACGTGTTTAAACAAAACCTGACCGACGCGGCCAGCCGGATTAAGCAATCTCAGACCAGTTTTGACAGCTATATCAACCGGCCCAATAAAACGGATAAGGATCTGGCGCTCGATGAACCGCTGAAACACGCGTACAACGCCTATCTGACCAAAGGCATGGCACCGATGCTGGAATCCGCCCGGCAGGCACATTTCGAAGAAGTGATTTCGCAGGAAGCTGAAACCGTGCGCGGACTGGATCAGGCGAACAATGCGCCATTGCTGGCGGCGATTGCTTACCGCACCGAAACGGCCAATGCAATTAACGATAAGGCGCAGCACAACGCGGTGCTCGGTTATATGCTGATGGGCGGCGGTTTTCTGATTGCGCTGGTGCTGACGTTTATGACTTATCTGGTGATGCGCAAAGTCATCATCAATCCGCTCAATCGCCTGGTATCGCGTATCCAGAAAATTTCTGAAGGCGACCTGACTCAACCGGCAGAAAGCAGCGGTCGCAACGAAATTGGCGTGTTAAGCAGCAATGTTGAGCAGATGCAAAGCTCGCTCTCTTCCACCGTCAGAACCGTGCGCGAAGGCGCGGTGTCGATTTATCAGGGTTCGACCGAAATTGCATCGGGTAACACCGACCTATCTTCCCGCACTGAGCAGCAGGCCGCGGCGCTGGAAGAAACCGCCGCCAGCATGGAACAGCTGACCGCGACGGTGAAACAGAACTCCGAGAATGCCCACCACGCCAGCAAACTGGCAGCAGATGCGTCGAATAAAGCGCAAAAAGGCGGCGACATTGTGGCGGACGTGGTGACCACCATGGATAAAATTTCCCGAAGTTCATCCAAAATCGCTGAAATCACCACGGTGATTAACAGTATTGCCTTCCAGACCAACATTCTGGCGCTCAACGCCGCCGTTGAAGCCGCGCGCGCGGGCGAACAGGGCCGCGGATTTGCCGTGGTTGCCAGCGAAGTGCGAAACCTCGCGCAGCGCAGCGCACAGGCCGCCAAAGAGATCGAAGCGTTAATTGAAGAGTCGGTGGATTATGTCGGCGAAGGCTGCATTCTGGTGGGTGATGCCGGGGATACGATGTCCGAAATCGTGACCGCCGTCAGCCATGTGACGGACATCATGGGCGAAATCGCCTCGGCGTCTGATGAACAAAGCCGTGGGATCAGCCAGGTAAGCCAGGCGGTTTCTGAGATGGACGGCGTCACCCAGCAGAACGCCTCGCTGGTGCAGGAAGCGTCCGCGGCGGCGGCGTCACTCGAAGAGCAGGCAGCCCGCCTGACGCAGGCCGTCGCGGTGTTCCGTCTCGATGCGCATACGCAGAGTTCTTCTGCAAAGCGCCAGCCGCCGTCGCGCGCACTGAAATCCCCCGCTTCACGCACGACGAAAAACGCAAACGAAGAGCCAAACTGGGAAACATTCTGACCCGTAATCGCGCCGGATAGCCCGGCTTAAAGACAAAAAAATACCGGTGGCAGATGCACCGGTATTTTTTTATTCAGAATACGGACGAAGACGTGAATTACTCAGTGCCTTCGCGCGGCTCAACGAATGTGCCGTCTTTAGTATCGCCTTCATTGAAGAACCATATGCCTGCCGGATAATCTTCCAGCGACACCAGATACATGACGCCTTCGTAAAATTCCTCTACGGCTAATACTTTACCTTCGCGACGCGGCCCGCCGTCGGTTTTCACTGTCACAAGATCATTAATTTTCATCAGGTTATCCCATGGTTTTCAATTATCTTTATTGTAGTACAGACCGCCTGACAAAGGCACAGCGCAGGCTGAAAGTCGGCTTGAAAATGAGAAAATGACGCTGCATGAGTAATTTACATTTTCTTAACATTTTGATGCCAGAATCCTGACTTTCATTTCTTCTATACTGCCTGCGTGCTCACCCCCGAGGGAGTACATAATGAATGTCATAAGAAATATTTTTGCCCGCCTCTATGCGGGCATTTTTTTGCCTGCAATTCAGGGACTTTTTTCGAAGATGGGGATGATGCGAGGAGATCTGGCAGGCTTCTGCTGTGTCTCTCATAAACGACAGACGTAAAAAAACCCGCGCATGCGGGTTTTTGTCATCTGTGCATTTATCGCTGAAACAGCGAGAAAGCAAGATTAGATAGCGGTAACGTTAGCCGCAGACGGACCTTTAGCACCGTTCTCGATAGTGAACTGTACGTTCTGGCCTTCAGCCAGGGTCTTGAAACCTTGATCCTGGATAGCGGAGAAGTGTACGAACACATCTTTGCTGCCGTCAGCAGGAGTGATGAAGCCAAAGCCTTTAGACTCGTTAAACCACTTAACCTGACCTTTCATCATTGACATAAGAATTACCTTTTAAAAATAAATTTCGCCACCATGGGCATGTTATAGCCGGATTTCAGTCGTTACTTATGGAGGCACTAAGAAGGAAATTCGTCAGAGCAGGGTTATCATGGATAACGCTTTAAATTGGAACAACTTTACTCAGGATGTCGTGCATAAATAGGTCTGTACCACAGGCCGGTATGTATTTACTCATGACTGCCCTTTAATAGCAACTCTTTTTAATCCAATGCGCGAGTAAAGTCCAAAATCAGCCAGTTTATGTACCATGCAGTACAATTTACGTACAATTAACAAGCTATTTATCAATAGGTTGAGCAGTTTCTGATGTCAGAACCGCGCCACAGTGCGCACAAAACTTAGCATCAATTTCATGGCCCGAATGCAGACAAGTCTGACAAGAACGGGCGGCACGCCCTTTTTCCAGCTCTTGAGACATGTAAGCGGTTAAAATCCCGGTAGGAACGGCAATGATGGAATACCCGAGCAGGATAAGCACCGACGCAAGCATTCTGCCAATCGCCGTATGTGGCGTGATATCGCCGTAACCGACCGTTGTCAGCGTCACCACGGCCCAGTAAACCGATGCGCCGAGCGAGGTAAATCCGTCCTTTCCGCCTTCTGCTGCGAACATCAGCCCGCCAAATAAACACAAGATGATCGCCACGAAGCCAAAGAAGATGCCCAGTTTGCGTTTTGCGCGCATCAGGCTGCGCCACAAAATCCCGGCGTCGCTCATATAACGCAGCAGTTTCAGCACGCGCAGAACGCGCAAGATCCTCAGCAAACGGATCAGCACAATCAGATCGGTGGCCGTGCCAAACGACGGAATCAGCCAGATGATGTACATCGGTAAGATCGTCAGCAGATCGATAATGCCAAAAAAACTCACCGGATAACGCGTTTTGCGCGGGGACGAAAATACCCGCAGAACGTATTCCACGGTAAACAGTGCGGTAAACGCCGCTTCGGCCAGGCCGAAACGCCAGAGAATGTTTGGCGTATTGGGGAATAAATCGGTAGCGCTGGATTCAAAGAACAAAATAAACACGCTGAGAAGCGACGCCACAATCCAGAACGTTTCCATCCGGCGGCCGCTGCGGGTGCGGTGCTCAAATAAAAGCGCGTAACATCTGCGCCGCGGGGAAGCCAGAAAACGAAAATCCTGTGACATAGTCAGTACCAGCAATAAAGATATACAAAAGGATAAACGCTTTTTGCCGTGCCGCCTATCATGGCGGAGTCCAAAAAAAACGCCGGTCACACAATGCCCTGAAAGACGGGATGTGACCGGCGTTTGTTGAGACGTAATGTGCTTAAGTTAAATATTAATCCATTAACTCTGAAACGGCATTGCGGACGTAAGCGGTAATCTGCGCGACATCTTCTGCGTCAGCGCTGCCGCCGCCAATGGACCGCACAGTGCTCTCCAGATGGCCGATATCCTGCTCAACTTTCTTCGCAATCTGCACTTTAACAATGGTGTCGACCGAAGAGATAAAAGCCCGCATCACGGCTTTCAGGGCGAAAATCTCACCGAAAGAGTCGTACGCAGGTTTGTCAGCCGCTGCTGGTTGCGCCGCCCGTGGTGGCAAGTTTTTCAGCCTGTCCACATGTTCAATCATCAGATCCATATCTCTGATGAGTTCATCAAAACTCTTAGCCACTGGTTTTCCTTCGCCCGGCGAAAGGCAGCAGGATACCACCGCGCTTACAAGCCGAGAAGCCACAGAAATGCGTAAAGAGTAAATTTCGCCACAATGCACCCGCCCCGCTGTTCCCGACGAACAGAAAGACAGGCGCATCAGGTCGCTATTTAATCAGATTGCTGATTATCCGGCGTTTTTCAGTGACGCCATGTCGACAACAAAGCGGTATTTCACGTCACTTTTCAGCATACGTTCGTAAGCGCCATTGATGTCCTGCATGTCAATCATTTCAACATCACAAGAAATGTCATGTTCAGCACAGAAATCCAGCATTTCCTGCGTTTCTGCGATACCGCCGATCAGGGATCCGGCAACAGCTTTGCGGCCCATGACCAGTTTACCGCTGTGCAGCGCAGGTTCGATTGGCTCGATAAGGCCAACCAGAATATGCGTACCGTCGCGTTTCAGGGTATCCAGATACGGATTCAGATCATGCGGATTTGGCACGGTATCAAGGATGAAATCGAAGTGGCTTTTCACCGCCGCCATCTGTTCAGCATCGGTGGACAACACAACGTGGTCCGCGCCCAGACGATACGCTTCCTGCTCTTTGCCTTGAGAACGCGTGAACAGCGTCACGTCCGCGCCCAGCGCTTTGGCAAATTTCAGGCCCATGTGGCCCAGACCGCCGAGACCGACGATGGCGACTTTATGGCCTTTACCGACTTTCCAGTGCATCAGCGGCGAGTACGTGGTGATACCGGCGCACAGCAGGGGTGCGGCAGATTTGATGTCCAGTTTTTCAGAAACGCGCAGAACGAATTTTTCTGAAACAACGATTTGTTCGGAATAACCGCCGTAGGTCATCATATTGTCATGACGATCGTGGCTGTTATAGGTCATGGTCGCGCCTTCTTCACAGTACTGTTCCAGGCTTTCCGCGCAGGATTCACAGTGCTGACAGGAATCGACCATACAGCCTACACCGACGGTATCACCGACTTTGAAGCCGGTGACTTTCGCGCCAACCTGCTTCACGTGGCCGATAATTTCGTGCCCCGGAACCATCGGATAAATGCTTTGATGCCATTCATTACGGGCCTGATGGATATCTGAATGGCAGACGCCACAATACAGAATGTCGATAACAACGTCGGTATCACGCGGGTCACGGCGAACAAAATTATGAGGCGCAAGAGGCGCATCCGCTGAAAGTGCAGCGAAACCCTGAACGTTAAAAGTCATTTTTTTCTCCTGATAGTCTAACGGAATACGACATGCCGGTAAGAAACCGGCACTGAGAAAGTATGACCGTTAAAGGTGACAAACAGGTATAACGATTCTCGCCATTACTTGCCTGAATCTGTTTTTTTCAGGATTTTTGGCCGGATGCGATGAGAGGTTGTAATGCGATGCGCAGGAAAGGAGCAACCGTGACGCCACGGGGTTGCGGCGTCACGTTAAAGCAAACTCAGATCAGGCCCGCGTCTCTCAGTTCGCTTTTCAGATACGCGTAATAGATAGGCGCAGCGACCACGCCGGGGATGCCAAATGCCGCTTCGAAAACCAGCATCGCCAGCAAGACTTCCCAGGATTTCGCCTTGATGCGGCTGCCGACAATACGCGCATTGAGGAAGTATTCCACTTTATGAATGATGATGAGATACCCCAGCACCAGCGCCCCAACCCACAGTGACAGCGAAAGTCCGACAATAAAAATCAGCGTATTCGAAATCAGATTCCCCACCACCGGCAGCAAACCACAGACAAACGTCACGACGACCAGCGTTTTTGCCAGCGGCAGGTGAATACCGAACAGCGGCAAAATCCCGAACAGGAACACGGCAGAAAGCACGGTATTGATCAGGGAAATCTGGAACTGCGCAAACACCACATTGCGGAAAGCATCGCTCAGCAAACGCACCCGCTGAAGTAGCTCTTTTTTCAGTGGCGCGTGGTGTTCGCCCTGCGTGTGATGCTGAAGCGAAATAATCGCGCCGAGGATCATGCCGATCAGCATGGTGACGAAAACGTGCGCGGCGTTTTTACCAAACGTCTGGATCATCACGATGTGTTCACGCAGCCATTGCAGGAAACTGCGCTGCAATTCTTCGATATTGGCAGGAAGATAATGCAGGAGAACCGGCGATAACCGGCTTTGCGCATCCGTCAGAAGCCGCGACACCATCGCGTTAAACGCCACCGGGTTTTTCATGTCTTCCATCAGAAAATCCGCAAGCCCGGCGACGGCAATCGTCAGACAGCTCACCACTACCGTACTGATAAACACCACCACCACCCAGCGCGCACGTTCTCCGCTAATGATTTTCTGAAAATATGGCGTCAGCGCGTTGACCAGTTCATACACCACAAAACCGGCGATAAAACATGCCAGTAAATGAAGAGGAAGAACCAATAAAAGCCCGCCCATCACAATGAATACACTGAGCCAGCGAATTTGATTCGATCTCACTATTTGCATTGCCTGCATCCTTAATCCTTCGAGTACCGGGTCTGACCCTGAATAGCCACATCATAGCACTGAACCCGGACTTGTTAGCGGCTTACAGAACTATCAGAAAGGAAAACAGTACCCGGAAACCCCCGGACATTCGGATCACTTTTACAAAATATAATAAATGCCTTATGTTTAAAAATATCCCACGCGTTTTATTCTGTTATTTCCTCCCCGGCTATTTGAACCTGCGAAAAATATCCCTCGTTCCAGTTCATCCTATTGTTCAATGACATAAAAATTGAGCATCAGAATAATTCCCTCTGACTCCCAACGCCCGTATACCTTGCGTTCCCCTAATCCACTTGTTACTTTCCGCCTCACGCATTGCTTATGCTCATTAGCACTAATTTATTACACGTAGTGATTACCTGCGTATTTTTACTGTCGACGTTCACCCAAAAAATAAAGCAAACACAACATCACTGAGGGACAAATTATGTGGGTTTTAATTGGCATTCCGATCGTCGTGCTGGGTTTTGCGCTGCGGTTTAATCCATTATTGGTGGTCACCGTGGCGGGTATTTCCACCGGGCTGGCAGGCGGAATGCACACCGTCGAGATTATCAGTGCTTTCGGAAAGGCGTTCACCGATAACCGTTATATGGGCCTTATCTGGCTGACATTGCCGGTCATCGCCATTCTTGAACGCAGTGGCCTGAAAGAACAGGCCAGACACCTGATTTCCAAAGTCCATGCGGCGACCACAGGCCGCGTGCTGATGTTGTACTTCTTCCTGCGCCAGATGACCGCCGCGCTCGGGCTGAATTCTCTGGGCGGACACGCGCAGATGGTGCGCCCGCTGATTGCACCGATGGCTGAAGCCGCCGCCGTCACCCAATACGGTGATTTACCTGAGGACGTGCGTCAGAAAATCCGCGCGCATGCCGCTGCCGCCGATAACGTCGCGGTGTTTTTTGGTGAGGACATTTTTATCGCTGTGCAGTCCATCCTGCTGATTAAAGGTTTTCTGGAACAGTACGGCATAAACGTCGAGCCGCTTCACCTTTCCGTGTGGGCGATCCCGACCGCCATCGCCGCGCTGATTATTCACTTTATCCGGCTCTGGCTGCTCGACCGCTCCCTGGCTAAACGCTTTGATACACAACACGGGAGTGCCGCAAAATGATCACTTTGCAAACCGTGTACATTCTTGCCGGACTGATGTTCTGCGCTTATGCCTTCTTTAATCTGCGCGATAAAAGCAATGCACGCCGCTATGTCAACGCACTGTTCTGGGGCGTTTACGGCATCACTTTCCTGTTTGGCGGCGAGCTACCCCATTTTGTCACCGGCTGTATGGCCATTGCGCTGGCAGTCATTGCCGGTACCGGCAAACTGGGTAAAGGTAAATCTGACAGCGAACAGCCCGAGCTGGTCGAAAAACGCGAAGCCGGTGCGAAGCGTTTCGGCAATAAGCTGTTTATCCCTGCCCTGCTCATTCCCATTGTGACGCTGATTGGCACGCTGACGCTGAAATATACCCCGCTGGTGGAAGCCAAAAACGTCACGCTGATTTCACTGGTCATCGGCACACTGGTGGCGTTTATCGTCGCGCTGGTGATGCTGCGCGATTCGCCGGTAAAAGCCATTAAGGCGGGCGGTCAGACGATGGATACCGTCGGCTGGGCGGCGATTCTGCCGCAAATGCTGGCCGCGCTCGGTGCGCTGTTTGCACTGGCAGGCGTCGGCGGCGTGGTGTCGGAGCTGGTCAAAAACATTATTCCGCTCGACTCACCGCTGGCGATTGTGGTGGCGTATACCTTCGGCATGGCGTTGTTCACCATGATCATGGGCAACGGCTTTGCGGCGTTCCCGGTGATGACTGCCGGTATCGGGCTGCCGCTTATCGTGAATCAGCTCGGCGGCAATCCGGCCATTATGGGCGCAATCGGTATGCTTTCCGGCTTCTGCGGCACGCTGATGACGCCGATGGCGGCCAACTTTAATATCGTGCCTGCGGCGTTGCTCGAATTGCAGGATAAAAACGGCGTGATCAAGGCGCAGTGGAAGACCGGTGTTTTGCTGTTGCTGGTTAACACTGCGTTCATGTACCTGTTTGTGTTCCGCTTCTGATGAGGCAATAAGATGACGATGACGACAACACTGACGCCGGAACTGGCGTCGCGCTTTGCCTCGCTGGCACTGAATCATTTGACGCGTGAGTTTCCGAACAAACTGATGCACGCCATGAGCAGCGCCGCCGATGCGCAGACACCGCGTCAGTTGCACCCGATATTTTATGGCAGCTATGACTGGCATTCCTGCGTCCACGGCTACTGGTTATTACTGCGCCTGCTGGATCGTTTTCCCGATTTGCCCGAAGCCGGAGCGATCATTGCCGTGGTCAGCGCGCATTTCACCGACGAAAACGTGGCCGGTGAAATGGCCTATCTGCGCCAGCCGCAGCACGCCGGATTTGAGCGGCCTTACGGCTGGGCGTGGTGCCTGGCGCTGACGCAGCAGTTGCACAAAATGGCGTTGCCGCAGGCGGCGCAATGGGAAAAAACGCTGGCACCGATGAGCCGGTTTTTTGAGAAAAATTTTGCGGATTTCCTGCCGAAAGCCACCTATCCGCTGCGTGTGGGCAGTCACTTTAATACCGCCTTCGCGCTGTCGCTCACCCTCGATTACGCCCGCTGCATGAAGCATGACAAACTGGCGGAACTGATTGAGGAGACGGCGATGCGCTGGCATCTGGAAGATGTGCATTGTCAGGCGTGGGAACCGGGCGGCGATGAGTTTCTTTCGCCATCACTGATGGAAGCGGAACTGATGCGCCGCGTGTTACCGGGGGAAGCGTTTGTGACATGGTTCGGGCGTTTCCTGCCGGACTTAGCGCAGCGCCAGCCTGCAACGCTGTTCACCCCGGCGACGGTCACCGACCGCAGTGACGGGAAAATCGGGCATCTCGACGGGCTGAACCTTAGCCGTGCCTGGTGCCAGCGCTCCCTCGCTTCGGCATTACCGGCGGGTGATCCGCGTGCTGCGCTGCTGCGTCAGAC
Organism: Rahnella sp. PCH160; assembly: GCF_047784855.1. Lineage (NCBI taxonomy): Bacteria > Pseudomonadati > Pseudomonadota > Gammaproteobacteria > Enterobacterales > Yersiniaceae > Rahnella > Rahnella sp. PCH160. Next base: position 3,126,075 of record NZ_JBLOGT010000001.1, on the reverse strand, counting down.
GGCAGAAGCCCATCTGCACAGCGCGCTGGATCACCTCGACAGTACGTATATGGGCGAACACTGGCTGGCGACGTTTGCGCTTTTAGCGCTCGAAGCCTGAAGATTCACCTCACCCGCTCAGCGAATAATGCCGCGCGTGGAACGGGTGAAAAAGTCATTGAAACAGCGCAGAAAAGGGAATTCTGCGCTCAGCCGTTGAATTTCCGTTTTCACATCTTCTGACGCCGACTGCTGTCGATACAGTAAATCGTACAAATGCAGAATCACATTCTGCTGCGCTTCGTCAGCGGCGGCAAACACGGGGGCCTGCTCATTAATCCCTTTGGGCACGGCGCGATTGCCCTGCGCCTCAATGTACGGCGGCACATCCTGCACCACGCAGCTATTTGCCAGCAGATGTGAACCCTCCCCGACAATGCAAAACTGATGCACCGCGCACATGGCGTCGATCCGCACCGCATCGCCCACGGTGACATGCCCCGCCAGCCCGCTGTTTTCACCGATAAATGTGTCGTTGCCCACCTGACAGTCATGCCCGATATGCACGCCGCCGTCGAAGGTGTTCCGGTGGCCAATCCGCGTAAAACCGCCGCCCTGCGCGGTGCCGCGATGAAACGTTGCGTGACGGCCAATCCGGTTGCCGTCGCCGATTTCCAGCCCGGCGGCCTCACCGGCATATTTCAAATCCTGACTGATTTCCCCGATTGAAGATTCCATTCCTATAATATTGTGACGCCCGATACGGGTGTTGCCGTTAATCACGACGTGGGAGGCAATACGCGTCCCTTCACCGATGTGAACACCGGCGGAAATAAAACAAAAAGGCCCGATAACAACGTGCGGCCCGATAACGACACCGGGTTCAATGATACTGCTGGCCGCAATAGTGGCCGAAGATGAAATCAACGCGAACGTCCTTCTGACAGCCGGAAGCCACCAGTGGTGAATTAAACCTGTCGGAATTAATCAGAGAGGAAGGTCAATATGAGCGGAGAAATGCACTCAAAAAGGTGTAAACGAAGCGGTTGAGGAATGATCGCACACTTCGCCATGCCGCACAGCATAAGGGTTTCAGCCCGGAAAACCCGCTTACTATATTTTATTTATTTTCTGAACCTTTTCTAAAAATGTGATTGGTAAAGGGAGTATCAGTATTTTGTTACAGTAGCATTAAGGCTTTCTTAAGCTTGCAGTTATATGATTCGCGCAAAATCATTTCTGCACGTTATGTTTCGCTCACATTAACGCCCGCGACCTCAGCATGTTGGGAGTTTTCATTGCGCTATTTATTGCCGAAAATCAGCTACTTTAAGCTGACCCTGCTTTTAACTCTGTATTTTACGTTTGTTGTTAACCTGCCAATTTTATTGCACTTTTACCGCATTCTTCATGCGTTGCCGGCCTACAATCTTTTGTTCGCGCTGACCATTCCCGTGGCACTTTTCGCCGCGCTGAACTTTGTGTTTACGCCGTTCAGTTTCCGTCCGCTGCTTAAGCCTTTCTTTATTATCGTGCTTCCTGTCAGTGCGCTGGCCAGTTTTGCGATGATGACCTTTCAGGTGGTGTTTGACCGCGGCATGATCGAAAACATTCTGGATACCCAGTCTGCCGAAGCGACCTCTTACCTGAATCTGAAGGTGGTGCTGTGGTTTGTGTTCACCGGCATCCTGCCCGCAATCCTGCTGTTTTTGACCCCGGTCAGTTATGAAAAAACCGTTTTGCGTCGCCTGGGTGTGCGCCTGGTGTCGATGGTGATTTCCCTGCTGGTGGTCGCCTCCATTGCCGGCGTGTTCTACAAAGATTACGCCTCCGTGGGCCGTAACAACCGCACGCTGAATCTGGAAATCGTGCCGACGAATTACCTGTACAGCACTTTCCAGTACATGAATCATCGTTATTTCACGCCAAAAGTGCCGTTCCAGACGCTGGGTAACGACGCCAAACTGGTGCAGCAGCCGGGGCAGAAACCCAATCTGGTGTTCCTGATTGTGGGCGAAACCGCGCGTGCGCAAAATCAGTCATCAAACGGTTATGCCAAACCGACCAATCAGTACACACAGGCAATCCCCGATGTGGTGTATTTCAACAAAATGACGTCCTGCGGCACTGCAACGGCGATTTCCGTCCCGTGCATGTTCTCGAATATGAAACGCACCAGCTACGACGCCAACCGCGCGCGCAACAGCGAAGGGTTGCTCGATATTCTGCACAAATCCGGTGTTTCAGTTTTCTGGAAAGATAACGACGAAGGTTGTAAAGGCGTGTGCGACCGCGTGCCGAACGTCATTATCGATACCAAAAACGACGGCAAATATTGCGATGGCGATACCTGTTACGACATGGCGCTGATGCAGAATATTGACGACGACATCCGCCCGGACGGCAAGAATACGCTGATCGCCCTGCACCTGATTGGCAGCCACGGCCCGACGTATTACAAACGTTATCCGCCGGAATTCCGCAAGTTCATACCGGATTGTGCGCGCAGTGATATCGAAAACTGCTCGCAGGAACAACTGGTGAATACCTACGATAACACCCTGCTGTACACCGATTATCTGGTGTCTCAGGTGATTGAAAAAGCCAGGCACTATCAGGATAAGTACAACGTGGCGGTGATTTATCTTTCCGATCACGGCGAATCGCTGGGCGAGAACGGTTTGTATCTGCACGGTACGCCCTACAGCGTGGCACCGGCCCAGCAGACGCACGTTCCGATGCTGTTCTGGCTGTCAGATGGCTACATAAAGGCTCAGGGCATCGACCTGCAATGCCTGAAAGCCAGTGCGGCGAAAGATGATGTGTCGCAGGATAACCTGTTCCATACCGTGCTCAGCGTCATGAATGTGCAGACCTCGGAACGTGACCCGCAACTGGATATCCTCGCGGCCTGCAAAGCCCCGCGCGCCTGACGTTTGTTTTAACCGGAAGGTTTGCTGCCTGCTTCAGGGCAGCAAACCACATTCTTCCAGGATGCTTTTTGCCAGGGCACTGACAGTCTGGTCAAACCGCTCCGATTCATCCTCCAGCATCATATATAAAGCCGTATGCCGTACCGTTCTGGCCGATAATGCCAGACGGCTCAGCAAGCCGCTCTCCAGCGCACTTTGCACCGTTTCCAGCGGCAGCCAGCCGTATCCGACTCCCACCGCAATCGCCTCCATCGCCGCACCAACGGTGGTAAACGTCCAGTCTGCTATCGTCCCCGAGGCATGGTTATCTGTGCGCGCCGTATGCCGGTCCGCGACGCTGATCAGGGGGAAACGTGCCAGATCCTGCGCCGTCAGCGGAACAGGAAGTTGCAGCAACGGATGGTCACTTTTCGCCACCGGCACAAAATCAACATCCAGCAAAAAACGCCCGTGGATCGCATTCTCCGGCGCCAGCGTTGTGATGTACAAATCCGCCGAACGCTCATTAAGCTGCGCAATACTTTCCCCGCGCAGGATTTCAGTCAGATGCACCCGTGTATCCGGGAATTGCTGCTGAAACGCTTTCAGGGCACGGAATAAATGGTTTTTCGGAAACACGCTGTCCACGACCAGACTGAGTTCCGTGCGCACGCCGTCTTTCAGACCGGCGGCGCGATGCTCCAGTTGCAAAAACGCCATGATCAGCGGGCTGGCCTGCACCAGCAGCGCGCGCCCCTGTTCGGTCAGGACCGCCTTGCGTCCATGGATTTCCAGCAATGATAACCCGAGCCGTTCCTGCAAGCCGCTCAGCGCATAACTGACCGATGACTGGCTGCGGTTAAGCACCTGCGCCGCCTGAGCATAACTACCCTGCTCTATAACCGTTTGTAAAACTACCCATTGTTCGAGGGTGGTACGCGGAAGTGCCAAGGGATTTTCCTTTCGGATGAGTTTTCTCGCTATTAAACCGATCTGATTTTCAGATGGTTTACATCGAAAATAAGCGTTTTTATATCTGATTTGTGAAGTGTAATCTTCTTCTCAACGAAACGAAACGTTTCATCCCAACACCGAGTTAAGGAGAATTATGATGAGCAACTTCGACAAACATGACCTGAGCGGTTTCGTGGGCAAACACGTTGTTTACACTTACGACAACGGCTGGAACTACGAAATTTATGTGAAAAACGCCGAAACTCTGGATTACCGTATTCACAGCGGCCTGGTCGGGAATCGTTGGGTGAAAGACCAGCGCGCATATATTGTCCGCGTCGCGTCTGATGTCTACAAAATTTCATGGACTGAGCCGACCGGCACTGACGTCAGCCTGATTGTAAATCTGGCCGACAACGTGTTCCACGGGACCATCTTCTTCCCGCGCTGGATCATGAATAATCCGGAAAAAACCGTCTGCTTCCAGAACGACCATATTCCGCTGATGAATTCATACCGCGACGCAGGCCCGGCGTATCCGACCGAAGTGATCGACGAATTCGCCACCATCACCTTTGTGCGTGACTGCGGCGCGGATAACGACACCGTGATCGACTGCGCCGCCAGTGAATTACCGGCCAACTTCCCGGACAACCTGCGTTAATTCATTTATTTAACACAATAAAAAAGCCGCAGCGCGTAATGCACTGCGGCTTTTCTGTCTGTTTACTTTCGGTTAAATCAGCGCGCCAATGTTTTGAGCAGTGCAGCGTTAAATTTCTCCGGTTCTTCCATCTGCGGCGCGTGCCCTAATCCGGCAAAGGCAATCAGCTTCGCGTGGGGGATCAGCTTCGCGGCCTGCTTACCCAGCACTTTGTAATTGCCGATTTTCGCTTTCACCGCAGGCGGCGCGATATCACTGCCAATCGCCGTGGTATCGGACGTCCCGATCATTAAGGTCGTCGGAACGCGGAGGTTTTTAAATTCGTAAAACACCGGCTGCGTGAAAATCATGTCGTAAATCAGCGCCGAGTTCCACGCCACCAGTTTATGTCCCGGCCCGTTGTTCAGCCCAGCCAGCATATCGACCCAGCGGTCATATTCCGGCTTCCACTTATTCACGTAATAGGTTTTCAGCTCGTACTGTTTAATGCTGTCCGCCGACGTTTTCAGCTCGCGGTCATACCACTGATCGACCGTGCGGTAAGGTACGCCCTTGGCTTTCCAGTCTTCCAGCCCGATCGGATTGACCAGCACCAGCTTCGACACTTCCGGGGCAAACATCAGGCTGTATCGGGTCGCCAGCATCCCGCCGGTGGAATGCCCGACAATCACCGCTTTCTTGATGTTGAGGCTTTTCAGAAGGTCATGCGTGTTGTTCGCGAGTTGCTGAAAGCTGTACTGATAATGCCCCGGCTTGGTGGAAGAACAAAATCCAATCTGATCGGGCGCAATCACGCGATAACCGTTCAACGCCAGCGCCCGGATAGTATCGCCCCAGGTCGCGGCACAGAAATTCTTGCCGTGCATCAGCACCACCGTCTGGCCGTTTTTATGCCCGGTCGGTGCGACGTCGAGATACCCCATTTGCAGCGGCGCACCCTGCGAGGTGAAGGAATATTGTTTGAGCGGATAAGGGTAATCAAAGCCTTGTAATTGCGGACCGTAGGAAGGCGCATCGGCCGCAAAAACGGGCGCGGTAACGGCAAGGGATAAAGCAGCAGCGCAAAAGAGCATTTTAACACGGGGCAACATTGTTCAGTCCTATTGTCGTTTACCGGACAGGCGGCTTAAAGTCTTATGCTACAAACTTTATGCTGCCAGGAATACCCGATAAAACTGAAACAGCACGAACGGATTTTAGTCTTGAGATCTCAGAATAAATCGTAACCCTGTGCGCAGTAAATTTGAGTCATGCAAAAGATCGTTGAACCGCGAAGTATTGATGACTCACATCAAATTTTTGTTAATCATCAGAGGAGTGAATATCTTAAAAGTGAGCGGTAACAGTGGATTGAGCTTTTTTGGGTTATATTAACTGTACGATACTTCTTTCTGTCGCTTTCACTGGTGGATATCCCTTTGGCCTTAAATTGGTTAAACCGACCGCATATCCGGATTTGCCTGTCGGTACTGGCATTTTTCATTGTAGCTGCACTGGGAACGCTGGCCATTTCATGGCAAACCTCGCAGGGGTTGCGCCGGGATACCACCGCCAGCCTGGCGCAATCAGTCCGCCTCGTCGACCTGACGCTCAATAACGCCTCGACCGCCGCCGATTCAGTGCAAAATCTGGTCGGTAAGGAATGCGATCAAAACGTCATTCAGGCATTACGCTGGGAAGTCGCGCGGGTTCCCAACGTGCGTACCGTGAACCTATATCGTGGCGATAGAATTTATTGCACCTCGCTGTTTGGTAAAAAAATCGATTACGTTTCCACAGAAAAATACAACGGCGGGGAGTTGCTCCTGATGAGTGGCAACCCCGTCACGCCTGGCCATCCGCTGATTGCTTACCGGCGTGATATCAATGGCAACGGTGTGCTGATTGGCGTGGATGGCTATTTTCTGCATAACATTCTGGATTTGCTTAGCACCCACAGTTATCTGGCGTTACAAGTCGGTGACCAGTGGATGGACAGCAAGGGCAAAATTCATCTGGGCGAAAACTGGCCGAACGGTGAACGGATAATCCAGCATTCCACCCAATATCCCTACCAGATGAAACTCGTCATCCGTAACGGCGATCACTGGCGTTATATCTTTGATTACGCCACCGCCAGCCTGGTGCTTTTCCCGCTGCTCGGCGTATTCGTTGCCTTTATGACCTACCTGTTGCTTGGCCGCTTCGGAGGCCCTGTTTCAGCGCTTAAAGACGCGCTGGCGAAAAAGCAATTTATTCCCTTTCTGCAACCGGTGGTGGACGGCACTCATCACCGGCTGACCGGTTGCGAAGTGCTGATGCGCTGGCAGCATCCGCAATCGGGCCTGATCCCGCCGTATCAGTTTATTCCGCTGGCCGAAGAAAGTGGGCTAATCGTACCGATGACCCGCCTGATGATGGCGCAGGTTCGCGATCAGTTCGGCCCGCTGGCTACGCAACTGTCGGATGATTTCCATTTCGGTTTCAACATCTGTGCCGGACATTTCAAAGACCTGACACTGGTGGAAGACTGCAAAGCCTTTCTGCACGCCTTTAAAGATAAGCCGGTCAAACTTGTGCTTGAGCTGACCGAACGCGAGCTGATTGAATCGAGTGAAATCACCCACAGCCTGTTCAGCGCGCTGCGCAGACTGGGCGTGCTGATCGCGATGGACGATTTTGGCACCGGCCATTCCAGCCTGACGTATCTGCAAAAATTCCATATCGATATCCTGAAAATCGACCAGAGCTTTATTGGCCGTATAGGAACAGACGCGCTGGCCGGGCATATCGTGGATAACGTCATTGATCTCGCGAAGCGTTTGCAGATGGTCATCGTGGCGGAAGGGATTGAAACGCAGACGCAGGTGGATTACCTGACGCCCTATCATCTGGAATATTTTCAGGGATATTTTTTCGGAAAACCGGTGCCAACAACCGAATTTATCGAAAAATGGCTGAAACGATAACAGCCTCATATTCTGCGACTAGAATAATTACGTGAGCTACGTCTTATAAGATGCGCGCGCTTTTTGCTAAAAATCAACTGATGTGTAACATCCACACAGACTCAGCACGGCAGTGACGCTAACTTATTGAAGTTACATGCATTGACGTAGTCTGCCACTGAACCCTGCTGAAAATTCGAATGATCACTTTGCGAGCAAGATGATGATTAAGTGGCCGTGGAAAGCGAATGCGCTGAAAATTGAGAAATCGGACGCGTGGAATGACGCTCTGAATATCCCGCTTTTATCTTCCCTAAACCAGGAGGAGAAGCAGCGTCTGGTTCAGGTCGCCAGCCAGTTGTTGAACCAAAAGCGGCTGGTTCCGTTGCAGGGCATCGAACTGACAGAACAGATGCAGGCGCGCATCGCCTTACTGTTTGCCCTGCCGGTGATGGAACTGGGCGCATCCTGGCTCGATGGTTTTCATGAGATTCTGCTCTACCCTTCGCCTTTCGTCGTCGATTCACCGTGGCAGGATGAAAACGGGCTGGTTCACGCCGGTTCGCAAATCCATGCCGGGCAAAGCTGGGATCAGGGCCCGATTGTGCTCAACTGGCAGGACATCGAAGATTCCTTCGACAACTCCGGTTTCAATCTGGTGATCCACGAAGCGGCGCATAAACTCGATATGCGCAATGGCGGAGAAGTCAGCGGCATCCCACCAATCCCGCTGCGTGAAGTAGTGGCATGGGAACATGATTTACAGGCCGCCATGCAGAATCTGCAAGATGAAATCGACACCGTTGGCGAAGAAGCCGCCAGCATGGATGCCTACGCTGCAACCGATCCGGCAGAATGCTTTGCGGTCTTGTCGGAATACTTTTTTAGTGCGCCTGAACTGCTTTCCGAACGTTTTCCGCTGGTATACGGTCATTTCACTCGTTTTTACCAGCAGGACCCGCTGGCAAGGCAACTCCGCGGCCAGCGCTGCAATTGTTAACCGGCGTGATCCATGGCGATATTCAGCAGAAAAGTTCTCTTTTATCGCCGCATTGATTAGTTGCTGAGCAGTCGGCGGGTTTTCGTGAATTTAGCGTTGACACTCCGCGCCCCTCTGGATAACATGCGCCCCGTTCACACGATTCCTCTGTAGTTCAGTCGGTAGAACGGCGGACTGTTAATCCGTATGTCACTGGTTCGAGTCCAGTCAGAGGAGCCAAACTCAAGTCGATGGAGTTCCACCAAACTCCACCCTCCCTCGCTAGAAACCCTGATATCATTGATTTTACTCCTAGCTGAGCTCCACCCAATTCTCTATACTTCCACCTAAATCAACTTCAAGATGGGGGCCATTTTTGGGGCTCTTCCAGTTCAACGATTTCTCGGGGCCCCCATATGCCACTGAACGCCAGGCAGGTAGAGACCTGCAAACCCAAAGAGAAAGAATATAAGCTCTCCGACGAACGCGGCCTTTACCTGCTCGTCAAACCCAATGGCTCACGCTACTGGAGAATGAAGTACTATTTCGGCGGTAAAGAGAAAAAATTATCCATTGGCGTATACCCTGACATTTCTCTTGCTGAAGCGCGTAGTCGTCGTGACGATGCCAGGAAGTTATTAACCGATGGACAAGACCCGGGCGAGAAAAAAAAGCGTGAGAAACTTACACGCAAAATTTCCGTTGAGAACACGTTTAAAGCCCTGGCGCTCGAATGGTATCAGCACAAATCCACCACCTGGGCCAAAAATACCGCCGACTGGGCTTTAGATGCGCTTGAGAAAGACATCTTCCCTGCCGTAGGTAACCGTCCTGTCACCGACATTGTCCCCCTCGAAATGTTGACCGTATTTCGTTGCATCGAAAAGCGCGGCGCGCTGGTCAAATTGGGAAAGATACGACGCTACTGCAGCCAAATTTTCCGATACGCCATCGCAACCGGACGTGCCACATTAAACCCTATTGCGGATCTGGCCTGTACTCTGGCCACCCCCGAAACATCGCATTTCCCCCATCTTAGTCATGACGAACTCCCGGCGTTTATTCATAAACTACGCAGTTATCAGGGACCGGTCACCGGTGCCGCAACACAGCTGATGCTTCTGACGGGGCTTCGGACGATTGAATTACGGGCTGCTGAATGGTGCGAGTTCGATTTTGATAATGCGCTCTGGACCATACCAAAATTCCGTATGAAGAAACGGCGTATGCATCTGGTCCCATTATCACAGCAAGCGATCGCTATATTACGCGACCTTCAGTCCCTCACAGGTCAATTTCGCTTGCTGTTCCCTGGCCGAAATGATGTTAACAAATCCATCAGTGAAGCCACTATAAATAAAGTCCTCAAAATCCTGGGTTACCAGGGTAAAGCAACGGGTCACGGTTTTCGGCACACCATGAGTACCATTTTGCATGAGCAGGGTTTTAATTCTGCCTGGATAGAAATGCAGCTGGCCCATCTGGACAAAAACAGTATTCGCGGGACGTATAACCACGCCCAGTATCTGGATGGGCGTCGTGAGATGATGCAGTGGTACGCGGATCACATCGACAGCCTGGCCGCAGGTACAGTAAAGAAAATGGCATAACCCAAGACACCCGGCCACGATGGCGGGGTGTCACTTGCAAGCGATTCATACCCCTCAATTTCTCGTTCGTAAGCTCATCCATCAGCCGTTGCATTAACTGCAACTGCGCCAATAAGTCCCTGCTTTTCTCAATCTAGTCTCTGGGAACGTTCATTCAGCGCCATTCATGCGCGTGACCACGCTGAAAATCTCAATTTCAACTCACATTTGACTCAACAAGAGGTGCATTTATGCGCATTTTTATTGATGACGGCTCAACCCATATCAAAATGCTGTGGGAGCAGCACGGCAAGACCTTCACACACCTCAGCCCGAACAGCTTCAAACGCGGATGGTCGGCTACATTTGGTACCGGTAAGCCATTTAATTACACCACAGGCCACGAGAAGTATTCGTTCGACCTTATATCCCCTGACGCACTCACTACCACCAATATCGAATGGCAGTACAGCCCGCTCAACGCCGTCGCCGTGCATCACGCGCTGCTGACCAGCGGACTGGCGCCACAGTGCGTGGATATCGTGGTCACGCTGCCGCTGGCGGAATTCTACGACGAAGACGCTCAGTACCGACTTGATAACATCGAGCGTAAGAAGCAGAACCTGTTACAGCAAGTGGTGCTGAATAACGGCCAGGTATTTACCCTCACCCGCGTCACTGTACGCCCGGAGTCCATTCCTGCCGGTATTAGGCTGTGTGATCAGCTCTCGTCCTCCCACTCAGTGCTCATCATTGATTTGGGGGGAACCACGCTTGATATTTCGCAGGTCGCAGGCCAGATGTCTTCTGTAACGCGTATCTACGGCGATCCGGCACTCGGGGTGTCACTGGTGACTGATGAGGTTCAGCAAGCGCTGCGTAAGGCTAACATCTCCCTGTCTCGCTACAACGTGGATCGGTTAATCATCAAACGTTTCGACGATACGTACCTGGCGAACAATATCAACGATCCGCGTGCTGTTGATTGTACCAAACAGGCTATCCACAGTGGTATCGCGCGTTACCGTGCTCGGGTGCTGGAAGCGATTGATCGCTTTAAGGGGTACACCCATGTGGCTGTCGTGGGCGGTGGAGCCTGTCTGCTGGCTGATGCCATTCGTACTCACGTTAATCTGCGCGAAGATCGTTTCTTTGTGGCACAAGACCCGCAGTTTGCACTGGTTCATGGTCTGAAAGCCATTGGTTAACGGAGGTGGCAATGACTCGCAGAAAGGTACTCATTTACCTGCGCCCGGCAACACATGCCAGTGAACGCTTTGCGGACGCCCGAATAGAATCGTCACCACGTGGCGAGCGCGGTGAGCTGACACGAACAGCATTACTGGCAGGCATTGCGCTGGGTGAGATAGACAGCCGTATACCGTCGGTACTGGCAGCACTGCTGGTTGACAACACAACCCCGGTCACCCTGCGCACAATGCTGACATCGTTTCTAAACATTCAGTCAACAGAAAACATACCGGCAATAGTGCATTCCGCAGGGCCACCACAAGCGGTAACCAGGCAAGCATCCGACAGCATTTCAGCGAAAAATCTGGCGGGGTCTCTGCCAGAATAATTCAATGCTTAATGTTAGCTTGTGACTCAATCGAAAACAAAAAAAAGCCATAATCCCGGACGCTCAGCCTTCATGGCCGGGCGTCCTTTTGGCGCTATGTTTTTTTGTTTTCATCATCAGCGTGACCCCCTCAGAATTTCAAAACAGTGCATGAATCATTTGTCGCGTAACCAGGGTTTTCGTTCCACTGCCTATCAGATTACTAAAATCTTACAAACGACTGACCACGCATTCTTGAGGGCTTGGAACAGAAAATAAGCAATTCACAGCAGAAGAAATTAGTTGTTACACAACTTATTCATAGATGTTATACAAGCCGAACAACTACAACATTTCTGATTACCCCCCATTTTAAAAACTTATAACGTCATAACTCTATGTAATTTAATTGATTTTTTAATTAACATTAAGACCCTATTTTCAAAAAATACCGCAACGTTCAACTTAACAGAAATAAAACAACTCACCACAACTTAGATCATTCCTCTTACGTCATTGGCGATCATTTGCAAACCCAATATAATGACTAAGGTTATTAGATGGCGATTCTGATGCTCACGCAGGACGTAAAATTCAACCTATGATCACGTTATTTTCAGTAAAACAACACATTCAGGAACGCTAAATGACTGATATACTTGGCCGTCTTACTCGCAGACGCTTACTGCAAGGGATGGGGGTGCTTGCAGCGACAACCTTGATCCCAACAGGCGTTTTGCCCGCGTATGCCTCTTCGGCTATAAGTAACGATTTCATAACAATCTCAATTTTTCTGACTGGCCGTGACAAGCTGTCAGCTGACTACAGCACCGCACTTTATTCCGCATTAACCAAATTTGACACCACTATTGCCAGCAAGCTTTCTCATCTGCGCGCTTACATCGACGCAAACTCAATCAAAGCGGCTGATTTAAAAAACAGGCTGAGCACCGACCCTGCGGTTGCTGATTTAGTGGGACTGCCAGGACTGCTTCTTACCGGATGGTATCTCGGCATTGTGGGATCGGGAGACAACGCCATCTGCGTAACCTACGTTGATGCATTGGCCAATAAAGAGGTTGCCGACGTCCTTAGACCACCAAGTTATGCCTACGGCGCCTACGGCAGCTGGGCTGCAAAACCGGTTTGATTGCCACGGTACATATTTCATTTTCAATTCGACTTATTTAACAGAAGTGACAAAAATGTCTGACACTATAACTACCGATGTCCTCGTCATTGGTTCTGGCGTCGTGGGCGCGCTAACGGCACGCAAACTGGCTTTGGCAGGGCGGCAGGTGCTGATGCTAGAAGCAGGTCCAAGAATACAACGCGATGATATTGTGACCAATTTTAGGCATTCACCGCGTAAAGACGATTTTATTGCGCCTTATCCCAATTCCAAAATAGCGCCTTTCCCGGATTATAAACCCGAAGACAATGGATACCTGGATCAGGCAGGGCCGAACCCTTATAAACCCGAATATATCCGTGTAGTAGGGGGAACCAGCTGGCACTGGGCCGCGCAGGCATGGCGTTTAGTTCCCAACGATTTTCGACTCAAATCTCAGTATGGCGTCGGACGTGACTGGCCTATCAGCTATGCCGATCTCGAACCTTACTATTATGAAGCTGAGTTGCTCTGGGGCGTTTCAGGTCCTGCCGAAATGGCGAAGTATTCTCCGCGAAACGAACCATTTCCTCTTCCCCCTGTAACAAAATCCTATCTCGAACAGCGGGTTACTGAACGACTCGCGCCGAAATATGAGTTACTGACCAACACCACTGGCCGTAATTCACTGCCGTATGATGGCCGTCCTCAGTGCTGTGGAAACAACAACTGCATGCCTATTTGCCCGATTGATGCTCAATACCACGGTGGTATTGCAGCGGATGCGGCGGAAAAAGCAGGCGTTAAATTAATCCCGCAGGCTGTTGTTTATAAGCTGGAACAAGATGGTCACGGTAAAATCACCGCCGCATACTACTATGACTGGAATAAGGTCTCGCGTCGCGTTGTGGCCGAAGTCTACGTGATGGCCGCCAATGCTATCGAAACACCAAAAATTCTGTTCTTGTCCGCTGATGCAAAAAACCCGCACGGGCTCTGCAATAACTACGATCAGCTCGGACGGAATCTGATGGATCACCCGTCAAACTCAGCCACTTTTTATGTCGATGAACCCCTTTGGCCAGGCCGTGGCCCGATGAGCCCTTCATCCATCCAGCAGATGCGTGATGGTGATTTCCGTTCAGAATCTGCGGCCTTCCGCATAGATTTTTCCAATTCATCACGTGTTGCCGGGGTTACCGCCAATGCCATTAAAGAAGGGCTGACGGGACAGGCTCTGGAGCAGGCGATTCGCTTTCGCTCATCCCATGAACTCAGCATCAAAAATGTGCTGGAGCAACTGCCGGACCCAAACAACAGAACCATGCTGAGCTCACATAAGAAAGATGCGCTGGGACTGCCAACGCCATCATTTTCTTACTCTTACGATGAGTATGTGGAAAAAGGAATGCAACATTCATTAAGTATCTATGCCGACATTGCAAAAATGTTGGGTGCCACGGACGTTCGTTATTCAGCTCCCGGCGTTTACAGCAACAATCAACACATTACCGGCACGCTGGCGATGGGTTTTGATGAGAAAACCTCGGTGACTGACCACGTGGGCAAGGCCTGGGAATATGACAACCTTTATATGGTGTCAACAGGGGTTATGCCAACGGTTGCAACAGCAAACTCAACACTCACCGCCTGTGCATTAGGTCTGCGCACTGCCGATGCCATTCTGGGCAAAATTTAAGGAGAGTTACTATGAAAACGTTGCTTTCATTAAAGATTGCAGGGGTTATGACGGGATTGTTATTGAGCCTTCCCGTGCTGGCGGACCAAAGTGACAGTCAGTCGCTGATTGAAAAAGGTCAGTATCTGGCGGTTGCCGGGGACTGTGGTGCGTGTCATACCGATTCCGGCGGCAAGGCGTTCGCAGGCGGCCTGGCCATTAAAACGCCGATTGGTGAAATATTCTCAACCAATATTACCCCTTCTAAAACGGCTGGCATTGGCAATTACACCCTCGAGGAATTTGATAACGCCGTGCGTAAAGGCGTGCGCAAGGATGGGGGAAATCTCTATCCTGCCATGCCTTACACCTCCTATTCCAAGATAAGCGATGATGACATGAAGGCGCTTTATGCCTATTTCATGTCTGCCGTACCGGCTGTTGACGCTAAGGGACCAGAAACTGCGCTTCCTTTCCCATTTAATATTCGCTTATCTATGGCTGGCTGGAACCTGATCTTTGCCGGAGGAAAACCTTTTGTCGAAGACAACACCCAATCGCCTGAATGGAACCGGGGAGCGTATCTGGCAGAGGGACTGGCACACTGTTCAACCTGCCATACACCTAGAAATCCGCTGATGGCTGAAGAGTCAGACAAGTCACTGGCAGGTGCATCATTAGGGACATGGTTTGCGCCGAACATCACGTCCGACCCGCATGCGGGTATAGGCAACTGGACACAACAGGATTTGATGACCTATTTGGCAACGGGTCGTGCTGAAAATGGCTCTCAGGCAGGAGGGCCAATGCTTGAAGCCATTGATAAAAGCTTTAGCAAACTGTCTCCTGAAGATCTGAAAGCTATTGCGACTTACATTCAAAGCGTCCCGGCTCAAAGCAGTAATGCGACGTCGGAAAAACTGAAGGGTGCGGCGCCGGAAATTTCTGACATTTCCATTATGAATGGTACAGCGTCAGAAGGCTCCAGGCTTTATGCCTCACATTGCTCCACGTGCCATCAGGCCTCAGGTCAGGGCAGCAATGGCCTGCCGGCACTTTATAATAACGCTGCGTTAAGGCGTCCGGTTGCAGACAACGCGGTGATGGCCGTTCTGGAGGGGCTTATTCCCTCGAAAGGACAGGCTATGCCCGCTTTCAATGACAAGATGGATGACCAGCAGGTAGCGACATTGGTTAACTATTTGTTCAACACCTACGGCGATCCTAAAGTCCAAACGACGCCGGAGCGTGTGAAGTCGCTACGTCAGGGAGGCGCCCCCTCTCCCCTGCTTGCTATAGCCAAAGGCGGCATGATTGTTGTGGCCTTGATAGTGCTTATCATCGGTTTGTTAGTATTCAGGTTACGTAGAAAACGTAGATAAATAAGGTGAATGGCTGCCTGTGGCAGCGATCAGCAAAATAAAAAGTCCTGGTCGAAAGGCCAGAACTTTAATTGTATGTAACCCCCCGCTTTTCGCTCATTGCAATCTCAGTTAAATGTTCTCCATATAACGGAACGCTTTCTGCAGATCTGGGGTTCCACGCCGGAACCCCAGGTTTTTCTGGCAACAAAAATCACCCCCGGTTGAGCCGCGTTGGTCAGGATTGACGGACTTTTTACGGCAGTTGGCTCAGCCACTGGCTGCGGTAACCAGATCCTGTCGTTGTATGCAAAAGGCATGACTACCCGCGAAATCGCTGCCGCATTTAAAGAACTGTATGATGCCGATGTCTCACCCGCACTGGTCTCAAAGGTCACCGATGCCGTGATGGAGCAGGTAGTCGAATGGCAAAATCGCCCCCTAGATGCCATCTATCCTATTGTTTATCTTGACTGTATCGTCCTGAAAGTACGGCATGACAGCCGCGTTATCAACAAAGCCGTGTTCCTGGCTTTGGGGATTAATATCGAAGGCCAGAAAGAACTGCTGGGTATGTGGCTGGCAGAAAATGAAGGGGCAAAGTTCTGGCTGAATGTTCTCACGGAGCTGAAAAACCGTGGTCTGAACGACATTCTTATCGCCTGCGTTGATGGTCTGAAAGGCTTCCCTGACGCGATAAATGCGGTCTACCCGGAGACGCGTATTCAGCTGTGTATTGTGCATATGGTGCGCAACAGTCTGCGGTTCGTCTCCTGGAAGGACTACAAGGCTGTCACCCGTGACCTGAAGGCGTTCCATCAGGCGCCGACGGAAGAGGCGGGCTTGCAGGCGCTGGAAGCCTTTGCCAGTGCCTGGGATAGTCGTTATCCGCAGATAAGCCGCAGTTGGCAATCCAACTGGTCAAATCTGGTAACATTCTTCGCGTGGCCAGCGGACATCCGCAAGGTGATCTACACGACTAATGCCATCGAGTCGCTGAACAACGTGATCCGGCATGCGACCAAAAAACGCAAAGTGTTCCCAACAGACGATGCCGTGAAAAAAGTGGTGTGGCTGGCGATCCAGGCGGCGTCCCAGAAATGGACCATGCCGTTAGCCAACTGGCGACAGGCTTTAAACCATTTTATGATTGAGTACCCGGAGCGAATGGCCGGGTACTGACAAACGGGCGTTTACACAAAATCTGGTACAGACCCCCGGCGTAAACGCCTTTTACGGTGACGGGTTTTACGACCACGCTTCCTGCTCCAATAACCGCTCCGCTTTTGAAAAGATCGTTAGCAAACGTGACGTTCTAACCGATAAAACAGGCTTTACCCATCGTTACGTTCTCGCATATGAACGTATACGACTGAATATGACTACCTTCACCGACGTCACTGGTACTGCCGTAACCCGATGTGTTCGCGTAAAATCTTCGCTGAATCTCTGGTCCCCTTAGCTGGTTCGAGGCAGCAATCCTCAGAGACTCTAAAGAATTTACAGCATCAACTGGGGCTAAACGCTTGTGGCGAGGACGGGAAGCGAGCCGCAATAGCCACCGGTATCCAAACCAGCGCTGATACTCTGTTGCGCAGGGTGGTTCAGGTACGCTAACCCTGCCTGAGCTGCCATCTGAGTTTAGCGTCTTAGGTGAACGTAATAATTTTACTTACCGGTTGTTCAGCAAGAAATTTTTACTTTTCGGTTTGCACTGAATGGTTTCAGGCGTCAGGATCTATCCTGATTTCTCCATTCGCAGTAAGAAAGGTTCATTGATAATGACGACTCAGACACTTGGAAAGACGGTTGCGGCAGGAACAATTTTTAGTCCGGCCGGTCTGCAATTTCTGAATAAACTCGCACAAAACAACTCCCGCGACTGGTTTAAGGCTAATCAGGATGAATACGAAAATACGTTGAGAACGCCTGCACTGCGCTTTATCGAGCAAATGCAGCCAGAGATTGTTGCCATTTCTCCCAGGCTGACTGCCGTCTCTAAGAAAGTCGGTGGCAGCCTGATGCGCCCGCAACGCGACAGCCGGTTCAGCAAAGATAAAACGCCTTACAAAACCAATGTCGGCATTCAGTTTCGTCACTTTCAGGGCAAAGATGTCCACACTCCGGGGCTCTATCTGCATATCGCCGAAGATGGTTGTTTTATTGCGGCAGGGATCTGGCATCCGGAATCGAAAGCGTTAAATGTGATTCGCGCGTGCATTGATGAGAACCCCAATGCTTACCAGAAAGCCCTTAAAATATTGCACGATAACGGGTTTGTGATGGATGGCGACAGCCTGAGTCGTCCGCCAAGAGGTTACGACAAAAACCACCCGTTGTTAGCGGAATTAAAACGCAAAGATTTTATCGCGGTTAAAAACATTGCCTTTGAGGATCTGTGCAAGCCGGATGTTATCGATTTTTGCGCACAGCAGTTCAGGCATTGCGCGCCGCTGATGTCCTACCTGTGTTTTGCACTTGAGCTGGATTTCTAAACCCCGTTGAGGAAAACCGTACCGGCCATATTTTGCGGGGCTGAATTTCAGGCATAAAAAAGACATCGGCTTTACTGCCGGCTGAAAACCGGGGTGGATAAGTGCCGAAACCGGTGCGGGTAATGTCAGTGTAGCGACAAGTTGCTAACAAATGTGTGCCGAAACATTCAATGCCGACAAACGCTCCCGACAGATTTCCAAAATTACTTCATTTAATTCAATGCATTAATGTAAACATCCCGTCTGGCATGTCCCATGCTTGTTCCTTTCCAAACCTTGAATTGAGCAACATCAAGCTGGAGAGTGAGTCATGCCGAGACAAATGAAAACCATGGACGGGAATACGGCGGCAGCCTATATATCTTATGCCTTCACGGATGTTACCGCGATTTATCCGATTACACCTTCGACTCCGATGGCAGAAAGTGTTGATGAATGGGCCGCACAGGGTAAAAAAAACCTGTTTGGTCAGACGGTAAAAATCATGGAGATGCAGTCCGAATCTGGCGCGGCGGGGGCCATTCACGGTGCCTTGCAGGCCGGCGCACTGGCGACCACTTATACTGCTTCGCAGGGGTTGTTGTTGATGACGCCAAACATGTACAAAATTGCCGGTGAACTGCTGCCGGCGGTTTTTCATGTCAGTGCGCGTGCCCTGGCAACCAACTCGTTAAATATCTTTGGGGATCATCAGGATGTCATGGCTGTTCGCCAGACCGGTTGCGCCATGCTGGCGGAAAGCAGCGTCCAGCAGGTGATGGACCTGGCGGCGGTGGCACATCTGACCGCCATTAAAGGACGTATCCCGTTTATCAACTTCTTTGATGGATTCCGTACCTCTCACGAAATTCAGAAAATCGAAGTGCTCGATTATGAAGAACTGGCCGCGTTGCTGGACTGGGATGCCGTTACGCGGTTTCGCCAGAACGCGTTACATCCGGATCATCCTGTCGTACGCGGTACGGCGCAAAACCCGGATATTTATTTCCAGGAGCGTGAAGCGTCGAATAAATTCTATATGGCTCTGCCGGAAATGGTGGAGTCCTACATGGCCAAAATCAGCGAACTCACCGGTCGCGAGTACCACCTGTTCAACTATTACGGCGCGCCGGATGCCAGCCGGATGATTATTGCAATGGGATCGGTGTGCGAAACCATTCAGGAAACGGTGGATTATCTCAATGCCAACGGTGAGAAAGTCGGCGTACTGACAGTGCATCTTTACCGGCCTTTTTCCCTAAAGCATTTCTTCAAATACATTCCGAAAAGTGTCAGTAATATTGCCGTTCTCGACCGGACTAAAGAGCCGGGTTCACTGGCGGAACCGCTGTATCTCGACGTGAAAAGCGCGTTTTATAACAGCGACTGGCGCCCGGTGATTGTCGGCGGCCGCTACGCGCTGGGCGGTAAAGATATTCTGCCTTCCCATATAATTTCTATCTTCGACAACCTGCTTTCTGAACGTCCGCGCGATGGCTTTACGGTGGGGATAAACGACGATGTCACCTTTACCTCATTGCCACTCTCAGGCCGTGATCTTGATACATCATCCGGCGGAACAACCGCCTGTAAATTCTGGGGACTGGGTTCAGACGGTACCGTCGGGGCCAATAAAAGTGCCATCAAAATTATCGGCGACAAAACCGATATGTATGCGCAGGCCTATTTTGCTTATGACTCTAAAAAGTCCGGCGGCGTCACGATGTCGCATCTGCGCTTTGGTCACAGCCCGATCAAATCCCCGTATTTAATCGATAAAGCCGATTTCATTTCCTGCTCACAACAATCCTATGTGAACAAATATCACCTGCTGGCGGGGCTGAAACCAGGTGGAACCTTCCTGCTTAACTGTAGCTGGGATGTCGATGAACTGGACGAAAAACTGCCCGTCGCCATGAAGCGCTATGTCGCGACATACGATATTCAGTTTTATATCGTCAATGCCGTCGGAATAGCACAAAAGCTGGGGCTGGGCGGGCGCTTTAACATGATCATGCAATCGGCTTTCTTCAAACTGGCAGACATTATTCCCCCGGCCCGCGCAGTGGAATACCTGAAACAGAGCATTGAGCATGCCTACGGCAATAAAGGCCAGAAAGTTGTTGATATGAACAATCTTGCGGTGGACAGCGGCATTGAGTCGGTGGTGCAAATCAGCGTACCGCAGGCGTGGAAGCATCTTGAGGACCGTGTCGTGTCACCCAAAATGCTGCCAGCATTTATTAAAGATATTCTGATCCCGATGAACCGCCAGGAAGGGGATTCGTTGCCGGTCAGCATTTTTAACGGCATTGAGGACGGCACCTTCCCGTCCGGCACGGCGGCATATGAAAAACGCGGTGTGGCGATTAACGTGCCTGTGTGGCAGACGGACAAATGTACCCAATGTAACCAATGTGCGTTTATCTGCCCGCACGCGGCTATCCGCCCTGTCTTGATTTCTGAAGACGAGATGCAAAATGCACCGGCAGGGTTCAGCGCCAGACTGGCCAGCGGAACAGAAGATGCCTGGTATCGCCTCGCCGTTTCTCCGCTCGACTGCTCCGGTTGCGGTAACTGTGCAGATGTCTGCCCGGTCAAAGGCAAGGCGCTGTCGATGCAACCGCTGGAATCGCAGGAACATGAAATTGAACTGTGGGAACATGCGCTCAGCCTGACACCCAAAGCCAATCCGCAAAATAAATTCACCGTGAAAGGCAGCCAGTTTGAACAGCCACTGCTCGAGTTCTCCGGCGCCTGCGGGGGTTGCGGTGAAACGCCTTACGCCAAACTGGTGACTCAGTTATTTGGCGACCGAATGATGATTGCCAATGCGACCGGATGTTCATCGATCTGGGGCGCGAGCGCACCTTCTATTCCTTATACCACTAACCACAAAGGGCAAGGGCCGACCTGGGCCAACTCACTTTTTGAAGATAACGCCGAGTTTGGGCTTGGCATGCTGCTGGGTGTGGATGCGATTCGCGATACCCTCGCCACACAGGTCAAAGCGGCGATCGACAACGCGCCGGATGCGCCACTGGATGCAGAACTGTCAGCCTGTCTGAGTGACTGGCTGGCACATAAAGATCAGGGCGAAGGCACCCGTGAGCGGGCTGAAAAAGTGCTGGCACTTCTGGCTTCACAGACGCCAGGGAAAAATCCGCACACAGACAGTATCTATGCCCACCGCGATTATCTGGCGAAGCGTTCTCACTGGATATTTGGCGGTGACGGCTGGGCCTACGATATCGGCTTCGGAGGGCTGGATCACGTGCTGGCCTCGGGTAAGGACGTCAACGTTCTGGTGTTTGATACCGAGGTATATTCCAACACGGGCGGTCAGTCGTCTAAATCGACGCCAGCGGCAGCCGTTGCGCAATTTGCTGCGAACGGCAAGAAAACCCGAAAGAAAGATCTGGGCATGATGGCAATGAGTTACGGCTACGTGTATGTCGCACAAATCGCGATGGGGGCCGACAAAAATCAGACATTACGGGCGATTGCCGAAGCCGAGGCGTATCCGGGACCTTCTCTCATTATCGCTTACGCGGCCTGCATCAACCACGGCTTGCGTATCGGTATGGGATGCAGTCAGCGTGAAGCCAGGCGCGCTGTCGAGGCAGGATATTGGGCTAATTACCGTTATCACCCGCAACTGAAAGAGGCCGGTAAAAATCCGTTCATTCTCGATTCAGATGAACCTGAAGAGGATTTCCAGGAGTTTCTGGCCGGTGAAGTGCGCTACTCGTCATTGGAAAAACTGTATCCGGAATTTGCCGGGGCTCTGTTTAAAAAGACCGAAGACGATGCACGCGAAAGACTTGAAGGCTATAAAAAACTCGCGTCATCCTGAGAGAAAACGGCGAGTCATCATGGCACTAATCTTTTAATAAACATTTGATATATCAGGAGATTATTATGGCTACCATCGGTATTTTTTTTGGGTCTGATACCGGACAAACAAGAAAAGTTGCGAAGCTTATCTACCAGAAACTGGACGGGATTGCCGACGCGCCCCTGGATGTCCGGCGCGCAACCCACGAACAGTTTTTATCTTACCCGGTCTTGCTGCTAGGTACGCCAACGCTGGGCGATGGTGAGCTACCCGGTGTGGATGCAGGCAGTCAGTACGACTCCTGGCAGGAGTTCACAAACACACTGTCTGAAGCGGATCTGACCGGTAAGACCGTGGCATTATTTGGGCTGGGCGATCAGCTTAACTATTCCAAAAATTTTGTTAGCGCAATGCGGATCCTCTATGACCTCGTCATTTCGCGTGGTGCCAGCGTTGTAGGTCACTGGCCGCGTGAAGGCTATAAATTCTCGTTTTCCGCTGCGCTGCTGGAAAACAATGAGTTTGTCGGCCTGCCACTGGATCAGGAAAATCAATACGATCAGACAGAGGAGCGTATTGACAGCTGGCTGGAGAAGCTTAAACAAGCCGTGCTTTGACCCTCGGGTGATGACACTTCTGCAAAAATACAAAACCAGCCGTCTGGCTGGTTTTTTTCTGTCGGCGGGTATCCGGTTTTCGCACACTATGTCTGGTCATTGCTGATGAAACACGCAGAACCTGAGGCGTTGCGCCTAATCTTCCGGCGCAAAACAGATGTTCCATTCGCAGCATTCGTTACAGCTTGGTGAACGGCAGACGATTTCTCCCAGCGACTGTAGGCATTGCTGGCGGTAGAAGAACTTTTTCCAGCGCATGTTTTGGTGATTCAGCCTGACCAGTTCGGGAAAGCAATCCGTCATCAGGTCGCGCAGTTCGGCGCGGGAATCCAGCCCCAGATCCTGCCACAGATGGTCAAACCCCATCGATGCTGTGGCGATCAGTTCATGCATCGGCGCGGCCTCCGGCACCTGTGACTG
Source organism: Rahnella sp. PCH160 (assembly GCF_047784855.1). NCBI lineage: Bacteria > Pseudomonadati > Pseudomonadota > Gammaproteobacteria > Enterobacterales > Yersiniaceae > Rahnella > Rahnella sp. PCH160. Next base: position 3,103,014 of record NZ_JBLOGT010000001.1, on the reverse strand, counting down.
CGCGAGCCACTGCGCCAGCTGTTCCCGCTCGCAGCGGCGTGCCTGCTGTAACAACCCGAGCAGTTTTTGCTGTTCGAGTTGTAACGTTGAAAGCGCCGGCGCAGCGCGTCCGGTATGTTGCAGTAAAACCTGCCAGGCGACGTCTTCCAGCCCCATCTGCGGCGGAAAACGTGAGCGCCCGGTCAGGTGCAGTGACAGCAACCGGCTTAACCACCCCTGAGCGCCGTTCATTACGCCACCCCGCGAATGCTGATTTCACCCCCGGCCAGCTTTCGTTGCTGCCACCATTGCGCGAGCACGGTTTCAACCGGCTGCCAGGCGCCGTCCACCTGCGGCTCAATGCCCGCCGCTTCCAGACGTTTCCACGGCGTCAGGCCAATGCGGGCACAGAATACCGCGCTGACGTCTGCCAGCAGCTCCAGCAATGCCTCCATGTTCTGCGCCGCATCTTCCGGCTCACAGTCATCCGGCGAACGGCAATAACGTGGCGTAAAACGCTGCCCGACCTGCATCACACCTGCCGCCGACAGGCTGTACAGCGTGAAACGATCAGCGTGACCGAAATGCTGATCGACAGCCAGCCCCTGCGACGTTGCGACCGCCACCAGACAGGCGTCCGCTTCTTCGGATTCGCCCTGCGACACAATGCTTGCGTGAAGCTGTGTGCGCTGATGTAACACCGGTAAGTAAGGTGGCGGATTGACCGGCACGGACGCCAGCGGGAAAGCCGCATTGCGGTCTTCACCCAGCATGCCGATGGCATCTGCGCGGCACTGATGGCAGTGCGTCATCTGCGGCATCGAAATACCGCAGGATTGTCTCAATGATGCCACCATCTCGGCATCCGGTTCCGCCTGCCCGTTCAGCCCGAAAACAGTGCCGTGTTCAGGACGCGAAATCAGCGGCATGATGTTATGCAAAAACGCGCCCCATTCGCCCGCCTGCTGGCTGACCGCCTGCATATGCTGGTCGTTAATCCCCGGGATCAGCACCGAATTGATTTTCACCAGCACACCTTTTTCAATCAGCTTTCTGATGCCTTCAGCCTGACGTTCGATCAGTAAATCTGCCGCCATCCGCCCGGTATAACGCTCACCGTCATACCACAGCCAGGCATAGATTTTTTCGGCAACCGCCGGATCGAGCGCATTCATCGTCACCGTCACGTGATCCACGCCGACATCCACCAGCCGGTCCACCACATCCGGCAACATCAGGCCGTTGGTGGAAAGACACAGTTTGAGATCCGGCAGTTGCTGGCGCAGCAGTTCGAGGGTCTGGAACGTGCGGCCGATATTGGCCAGCGGATCGCCAGGCCCGGCAATACCGACCACGGAAAGTTGCGGGATCGCCGCCGCCACCTGGCGGGCTTTGGCGACAGCCTGCTCGGGAAGCAACAATTCCGACACGACACCCGGGCGTGATTCGTTACTGCAATCGTATTTGCGGTTGCAGTAATGACATTGCAGATTACAGGCCGGGGCGACGGCCAGATGCATACGGGCAAAGCGGTGATGCCCGCTGACGGAATAACACGGATGCTGCGCCGCTTTACGGGCCAGTTGTTCATTTACACGGGTCTGGCTTTGGCCGGAGCAACCCGCAGAGGAAGGACAGGATGTCATAGCGGTAAACCTTAATCAGCAGAAGGTTCTGAATATCTGCAAAGGTCATACCGTCGGGGGAATGATAAAAATCTTTATTTATTATAATATTACAGCCGATTCGCGCGGGAGTTTTTTGTCAGGTTCACGGCGTTGTGCCAACATTGTTTCAAAAGCAACAAGGCCGGCACGCCACCGTGTGAGGATGTCAGATCAGATACGGTGCATGTTGATGTCCATAATCTGGATACGGTAGGCAATCTGGCGCGGTGTCATGCCCAGCAGTCTGGCCGCTTTGGCCTGCACCCAGCCGGTTTTTTCCAATGCTGCAATCACCCGCTGGCGTTCGTCGAGTTCCTGATCCAGCCAGCTTTCATCTGCCGCCAATGGCAGGCCGGGTTTGACGGACAGCGCCGGGGATTCGTGGTGATTGAACAGGATCACGTCGCGGTCGATCAGCCCTTCATCGGTCATTACCGACGCCCGTTCGAGACAGTTTTCCAGTTCACGTACGTTGCCTGGCCAGCTGTAGGTCATCAGCAGACGCACTGCGCCGTCGCTGATGCGCAGTTCCCGCCCCTGACGCAGCGCAATCTTTTTGACCAGAAACGGCGCCAGATCGGCGATGTCATCCAGCCTTTCACGCAGCGCAGGCAGCGAAACCGGCATCACGTTCAGGCGATAATACAGATCTTCGCGAAAATTCCCGGCACGCACTTCCTCCTCAAGATTACGGTTGGTGGCGGCAATAATACGCACATCGACTTTCAGCGTGGTATCACCGCCGACCCGTTCCATTTCACCTTCCTGCAAAATGCGCAGCAGTTTGGCCTGAAACGACGCACTCGATTCGCCGATTTCATCGAGGAATAACGTGCCCCCGTCCGCCAGTTCAAAGCGGCCTTTACGGGTACGGATAGCGCCGGTAAAGGCCCCTTTTTCATGGCCGAACAGTTCGCTTTCCAGCAGGTTATCCGGCAGCGCGGCGCAGTTGAATTTCACAAATGGCGCGGCCGCACGGGGTGAATTGTAATGAATGGCATTGGCGATAAGTTCCTTGCCGGTGCCGCTTTCACCACGTACCAGAACCGTGGTATCCCATTTGGAAACCTGCCGTAAAATGTCCATCGTCTGGCGCATCGCCTGACTTTTCCCGACCATCTGCTCGAAACCAAACTGGCGCGGAACGCTGCACCGGACCGGCGTTTGGGCAGGCAACGATTCCGGCGGCGCAACGGAGCGCAACGGCTGGCTGATGAGATTGGCGACCATTTCTAAAAACCGCGTGCTGGCAGTCAGCCGGTCTTCGTGCAACGCCATCGGCTGTGCCACCAGCACGCCCGCAGGCTGATTATCCGCACCGGGGATCGGCACGCCAATCAGCGGCAGGCTGTAATCGTAAATATTCAGGCGATCGAGAAAACGCTGATCGTCTGAAATGCGCGGTAACACCAGCGGCTGACGCTGGCTCATCACCGCGCCGATCACGCCTTCCCCCACGCGGTAACGGACACGGCGGGTCTCTTTTTTCCTTTCGCCGTCGATGCCGTGCAGGGATTCTACAAAGAGTGCATTGCGTTCTTTATCGAACAGACACACCATGCCGTATTGCATAAAAGCGTGTTCGTGCAGCACTTCGAGGATCGCCGCCAGCGCGCGATCGGTGTTGATTTCCTGACTCAGCGCCACGCTGATGCGATAAAGCGCCGTAAACTGGGCAGACATATCAAAGCGCCGGACAACCGGGCCCGCAATAGGTAACTGGGTCATTTTAAACCTCCGGTGAGAACCTGCTTCACCGGCAGGCGTAACGTCAGCAGGGTGCCGCCATCAGGGCGGGCCGAGAGATCTAAAGAACCGCGGTGATGGGCGATCAGCGTCTGGATAAGACGCAGTTCCATGCCATTCCCCGGACGGGAAAATGCCGCTTCCGGACGGGCATAACGCACCCGTTCACGCGGCACATTATCGGTAATGTCAAAACACAACCAGCTCGCGTCCTGCCTGGCTACAATGTTCACCGACAGCTTCAGCGACGGCATGGCCTGCACCTGTGACAGCGTGTGATCAATCCATAAACTCAGCGCGGTAAGGATTTGCGTACGTTGCCCGACAGCGTGCAGATCAGCGGGCATGACCACGTAACGCAACTCGCCGTCACTGAGAAAATGGCTGTCGTACAGCGCGCTCAGATCGTCGAAGAATTCACTGACCAGCCATTCTGCCTGCGGCTCAAAATCCAGCGACGGACGGCAGGCCTGTAAGCGGCTCACCGCCTGCTCGCCTTCGCGCCAGGCGAATTCCAGTGCCATATTATTTCCTTCTTCGCCGTTAAGACGACGCGCAGCCGCCAGCATATTGATTGGCCCGTTAAGCTGGATCAGCGCCGCATCGAGCGATTCGCGGATGGCTGCCAGCAATTTGCCATTGGTAAGTTTTTGCTTGAGCCGGTCAAGATACCCCTGCTGCTGGCGGTGATGCTGATCGGTGCAGTCGGTCAGCACAATCAATTTTCCCGGCGCGGTAATGCCAGTAAAGAAGCGGCTGGCCTCTTCATTGACGCCCTGCAGTGACCACTGGCCGAAAGAAAACCAGCGTACGTTTCGGCGCATGGAAACCGGCACCGGTTCGCCGCTGTTCAGCACATCTTTGAGTTCCGGATAGCCCATTTCAGCCAGCAGTTCTTTTCCGCCGCAGTCGGCGCACAAGGTTTTGTAGGCCAGATTATCCATCACCACATTGTCCTGCTCATCCACCACCACCACGGCGGCGGGAATGTTGTTCAGCACTTCCGTGAACAAGGTAATGTGGTTGCGCAACCGCTGCTCCAGCGCGTATTTTTCGCTGATGTCTTTGTGCATCCCGAGGTAATGCTCCACCTGCCCGTCCGCGCCTAAAACAGGCGTGATCGTGACATCCGCCAGATACAACGAGCGGTTATTGCGCCGGTTGATCAACTGGCCGCTCCAGGGTTTGCCCTGCAACAACGTACGCCACATTTCGTCATAGATATGTTTCGGCGTCTGCTGGCTGGCCAGCAGACGGTGGTTCTCGCCCAGAAGTGTCTCAAGAGCAAAACCCGTCTGGCGGCAAAATGCCGGATTGGCATAACAAATACGCGCCTGCGGATCGGTCAGCGAAATCGCCACCGAAGATTGTTCAACCACGGTATAAAACAGTGAAGGATGTTGCAGCGACAAGCGGCTGGCGATATTTCCCTCAGGAAATGATGCTGATAACGCCGTGATGCTCATGTCTTTCTCCCCTTTATTGCACAATGCCGGAACCCAAATCACACATACACTCACCCGGAATAACCGTGCAATTTGCAGGCCTTTCGCGGACTTAACTGCCCAAAGTTTGATCTGAACGGGGTGTTTTTAAGCATGAAGATACAAAGCGGAGCGGTTTTTACCACCCACCAGGCGAAGCACGGTGTGGCACAAGGCCGGAGGCGGGATAACCCTGCGCTGTTATAAGGCAACACAAGCCGATTGTGTGCAATTTTCGTGCAAAGCGGGCATCAAACCCGTCGGCATCGACAAGAAGGAAAACAGGCTCAGGCGTTGATCAATTGTTGCAGCCACTGGCGCTGATAATGTTTCTGTTGCCGGGCAGTCAGTTGCTGACGCACCCGGGCTAAGGCTTCGGCTTTCGGCAAGGGTTGCGGCAGGCGAATTTGTTCGCACAACAACAAATGCCAGCCCAGCCCGGTTTCAACGGCACGGCTCAGTTGCCCGGCCTCAAGACGAAATAATGTGTCTTCCAGTTGCGGATAAAGAATGCCGCGCCCGACCCAGCCCAGTACGCCGCCGCCCATCGCGCTCGGGCACTGGGAATAGAGCAGAGCCTGGCGCGCAAACAGCGCATGCCCGTCACGCAAACGGCGCGCAATGGCATCAATCTGATCGCGAACCGCCGGAGAATTGCCCTCCACGGTCAGCAGCAGATGGCGGGTGTAACGCTGTTCGGGGCGGACAAAATGCTGCGCATGTCCGCGATACCACGCCTCAACCTGCGCATCATCCGGCAGCGGTGCCTGTTGTTGCACCCAGTTTAGCTGTTCGCGCAACAACGTCTGGTGTAATAACAGTTCTTCGGTCTCGGCCGCCGTCAGTTCCAGCTCCGGCAGCTCGGCGGCCAGCGCCTGCCGCGTCACCTCCACCGACTGTGGTTCAATATTCAACGAGCATTCCAGCGCTGCCTGCGCCACGGCTTCTTCTATCACCAACTGACGCTGCCAGGCTTCGATAAACTGCTGATACTGCGCGGACGTCGGGCTGAGTTCTTCACTCAGTTTCATCTGTTTTGCCAGCTTCCAGCGGCTGTAACGGTGCCACACAGGCATACTCATGCCAGTTCCTCCTCGAGATTCAGTGCATGTTCGGGCACCTGAAATATCCGCTGCGCAAACAAAACCTGATAATGAAAAATGCCGTCCAGCGATTCACAACCCATCACGCGCCCCGTGCCGCCCTGCGGCACCACCACTTCACCACGGATAACCAGACTGCGTCGCGAACTGACCAAATCACCGTATTGAAAAGCGCCCGCCAGCCAGGGGGCATCACCGGCGATCAACTCCTGTTCACGGCAGCCGACAATCAGGTCGTCATCGAGAAAATGCACCTGATACACGAGGGTGTCCTGCAAAAACACCCCCCATTCACGCACGTATCCCAGACTGCCGCGACGGATCAGTAAGTCGCCGCGTGTTTTACCGGCGAACGTACCGTCATCGCGCACAATGCGTGTCACCCGCACCTGCTGGTCGACCTCAAATACCGGTTTCATGGCCTCACCTCCAGCAAATCGTTCCAGTCGATAAAGCTGCCGTTATTGCGCTGATACACCGCCAGCCCCGACTGTGTATTCAGCGGCCCGGCCACGGTGTGCTGGTAGCTTTCGGCCAGCAGACGCCGGGCCAGTTGCCAGTCAGCGCGGTCTGATTCTTCCTCATCGACAAAGTGCACCGGCACGGCTGCCGTCAGCCGCTGGTGAAACTGTGCCATGATGTGCAGATGGCGGCTGCGTAACAGAACCGGATCCACATCCAGTTCGAAGAAGTCGAAAAACGACTGCGCCGACTCCAGCTCATCAACGCCTTCAATACGGGTAAACCAGTCCATGTCAGCCTCCCTGAGCCTGGCGTCGTTGTCCTTCGAACGGGATCTGATCGTCCATCCGCATCTGGCACATGGCGATCACTTCATCCTCACTCGGATTACGTTTGAGATGTTCGGCAAATCGCTTCACCTCCTGCAACATCGACAGGGTTTGTTTTTCGCTGAGAATATACCCCAGACGCGCGCAGATGCCGCTCACCGCCTGCCGGCCGGAGTGTTTGCCAAGCACCAGATTAAATTCCCGCCCGACCAGCGAGGGGTCAATGCCCTGGTAACTGCGCGGATCGCGCAGCAGTGCCGCCACATGCAAACCGGATTCGTGGGTGAAAACCTGCCCGCCGACCAGCGGATGCTGCACGTCAATGGTCCTCCCCGCCGCCGCGGCCACAAGGCGGCACAGCGCAGGCAGTTCGGTGAAATCGATACCACAGTCGAGATGCAGGCAACGGTCAAGTGACAACGTTACACTTTCCAGCGCCGCATTCCCTGCCCGTTCGCCGAGCCCGAGAACCGTGGTGTTTACATGCGTTGCACCCGCCCTTACCGCCGCCAGTGTGTTGGCAGTCGCCATGCCCAGATCGTTATGCGCATGTATTTCCAATTCGCCGTGCCAGTGCTGGCGTAATGCAGAAATGCGGGCAAAGGTAGTGAACGGATCGAGAATGCCCAGCGTATCGGCAAACCGCATCCGCTCTATGCCCAGATCCGCCGCCACTTCCGCCAACATATGCAGGGTTTCATCGGCAGAGCGCGAGGCATCCTCACACCCCATACACACCCGCATACCGAGACGGTGCGCCAGTTGCACCAGCGGTTTAAGCAAGGCAATCACCGCAGGCCAGGGCTGATGCAGTTTCTGCCCGCGCAGCAAATCTGACGCCGGTACCGAGATATCCACCCAGTCCATGCCCACCCGCGCAGAGTCGTGAATTTCTGATGAATTCATCCGGCACCACGACATCATCACCGTGTCCGGCAGTTGTCTGCGCAAAATCGCCAGCCGCACACATTCTTCTTCGCCGATCGCCGGTGTCCCCGCTTCCAGCTCACGGACCCCGGCATTAACCAGTGCCCGGGCGATTTCCAGTTTTTCACTGGCGCGAAATGCCACACCGGGGCTTTGTTCGCCATCACGTAAGGTGGTGTCGTTGATTGTGACCGCCACCGGCCTGTTACCGCCGCCGGTCCGGTCCGCCTCTGAAGCCGTCATCGCCCGTCTCCTGTCTCAGCCGTAGGTCGGCGCAAACAGGCCGCCCTGTGGAATTTGCGCTTTATCCTGCTGCCAGTAAGGTGACAGCGTGCGCAGGCGAGCCACGATGTCCGGCATCTGTTCAATCGCCCATTCGATTTCCCGCTCACGGGTAAACCGTGACAGGGAGAAACGGATACTGCCGTGCGCGGCGGTATAAGGAATATTCATGGCGCGCATCACGTGCGAAGGTTCGAGCGAACCCGACGTGCAGGCACTGCCGCTGGATGCCGCAATACCGCAATGATTAAGCAACAGCAGAATGGCCTCACCTTCGATGTATTCGAAGGCAATGTTGACGGTATTCGGCGTACGCGGCTGGTTAGCGCCCATCAGCAAGGTGTGCGGAATGGTGGTCAGCAGGCCGGTTTCCAGCCGGTCACGCATTTCCTGCACCGACTCCATCATGGGCAGATGCACATCCGCCAGTTCGCAGGCCGAACCCATGCCGACAATCCCGGCAATATTCTCGGTCCCGGCACGGCGTCCGCGCTCCTGATGGCCGCCGCGCACCAGCGGGCGAAAGCGGGTATTGCGCCGCAGATACAGGCAGCCACAACCTTTCGGTCCGTGAATTTTATGCGCCGAGCACGACAGCATGTCGATATCGGTGGTACGCAGCGAAATCGGAATTTTGCCTACCGCCTGTACGGCGTCGCAGTGGAACAGAATGCCCCGTTCATGGGCCGCAGTGGCCATTTCGCTGACCGGAAACAGCACACCGGTTTCGTTGTTCGCCCACATCATGGTGACCAGCGCAACCTTTTCACTCAGCGCATCGTAATAATGGGCGGTATCCAGCGCACCTTCTTCGGTAACGCCGATTCGGTGGATCATGTAACCCTGACGCTCAAGGTGTTCGCACACTGCCAGCGTGGCCGGATGTTCCACGGCGGTGGTGATAATTTCACGGCGCTCCGGTGCCAGCCCAATGGCTGAGTAAATGGCCGTCGACGTGGCCTCGGTGGCGCAGGAGGTAAAAATAATTTCGCTGGTATACGCTGCGCCCAGCAGGCCCGCCACCTGTTCGCGGGCGCGTTCCAGCCCCGTCCGGCACGGCTCACCGAAATCATGAATCGAGGACGGGTTGCCGTAATAATCACGCAGATACGGCATCATCGCTTCCAGCACCATCGGGTCAATGCGGGTGGTGGCGTTGTTATCCAGATACACATTTTTCATTGTCTGTTCCTCATTACCGGGAAGATGTGTTTGTTCTTTTCCCCGACTAGGCGGCAGAGACCACGCGCATATAGCGGCCCATACGCTCAACCAGTTTCTGTTGCAGCCAGGCCAGCGTCATGTCAGTCATCATGCAGCCGCTGCAACTGCCGGAAAGCTCCACCGTCACGTCCTGCCCGTCGACGTGCACCAGTGACATATCACCGCCGTCTGCCTTGATGTGCGGACGCAAAGACGCCACCACTTCTTCCACCGCCAGCCAGTTTTCATCCCTGGCTTTTGCCGCCACCGGTATTTTCACCGGGTGTTCTTTGAGGATTTCTTCCAGACACAGCTCGATTTTTTCGTGGCATGACGTGCAACCACCGCCGGCTTTGGTGTAGTTGATCACGTCTTCGAGCGTGGTCAGACCGTTGGCGAGCACCGCGCGGCGGATCTGTGCTTCATCGACCGCAAAACATTTGCAGATAAGCGCACCTTCCTCATGCTCTTCATCCGGCGCTTCTCCACGGTAATGCCGGATGGCAGCCCGCAGCGCTTCCTGTCCCATCACCGAGCAATGCATTTTTTCCGGCGGCAGGCCGTCGAGATATTCAGCGATTTGCTGGTTACTCACCTGCTGCGCCTGCGTCAGGCTGCGGCCGATAATCAGTTCGGTCAGCGCCGACGAGGACGCAATGGCGCTGCCGCAGCCGAAGGTCTGGAATCCGGCATCAAGAATAATTTCCGTCTCAGGATCCACTTTCAGCATCAGGCGCAGCGCGTCACCGCAACTCAGTGAACCGACGTCACCGATGGCATTCGCTTCATCAACGACTTTGGCGTTACGCGGATTAAAAAAATGTTCTTTCACTTTCTCAGAATAATTCCACATGTCTTTAGCCCCTTTGATTAGTCCGGTTCGGGTGATGTCGTACAACTGCCGCTTTCGCAGTGACAAGCGGATGCCGCGGGCAAAACCACCCGTATTCCGGCGCGGCTGTTCTGTTCACCGGCAGATAGCGTGGCATTTTGTAATAACGTCCAGTGCAGCGGATCCGCCAGCAGGCGTAACCCGTTAATCATTTCTACGTGGTCACTCGGCTGAAAGGCCGCGCTCCAGTGCAGCCCCACTTTCCAGCCGCCGCACGGGTCGCCGCCTAATGTCATCCGCAGGCCGCCCCCCTGCGGCGACAGTTGCCGCTGTAACGCCAGCAAGCGGTCAAAAACCGCAGGTTCAATTACCATCATCGGGTCGCCTCCTGTACGGGTTTATTACTACTGAGCAATTGTGATGCCAGTCACATTATCAGCGTAATTTCAACCACATACCCCTGGTGCCCGCGTCAAATCCCACACGAATGTCGCGCTATTTGTCAGGTTTGTCATACAGATGACACAAGGTTAAGGGCGGTCTTCCTCCTGCCATTCGTCCCCCGCCAGCAGTTTGTCGAAACGGCCAGGGTCGCGGCTGCGGCACGTCACCTGACGCTCTGCAGCCGACCAGTGTTGCTGCGTCTGTTTGAGCAAATGCGCAATGTCGGTGTCTTGCGGCACTTTGATCGCCCGTACGCCAATTTCCAGCAACTGGCGGAAAACTGAATCGCCGATCGCCAGGCAATAGAGAGTCACGCAGTCTTCCAGCGCCGCCATCCGGCAGGCGATTTTTTCCTGCTGATGGCCAGATTCGGCGCTGAATTCCGCAACCCGCAGCAGTTGCACCTGATCCTGTTTCACGCCGTACACCACCAGCCGGGTGCTGGCACCGAAATGCTGGTCGACGTGGTGATAATCGGAACTTGCGAACGCCACCTGCATCGGCCACTGAGTGGCGCTGACGGTGTTGAGATAACGGTTAGAGCGCCTCATGGCTGACCTCCGGTACCGTGCTCAGGCTGAACACCTGCTTGAGCGGTGAGTGATACGCCGCCAGCATGTGATGGCGTTCCTGCATCAGATTAGCGAGTTCGAATAAGGTGTCGCGAATACCCGCATAGCCCTGCCGCACGCGGCGAAACTCCCCGAGACGGTCGTAAAGCGGGAAACCGGCACGCACCAGCGCGATACCGTTTTTTTCCGCCAGTGGCGCGGCGTGGGAGTTCGCCACCAGCAGTGAAACCGGGTGGCTGTCGAGCCGGGTTTGTAAATCTTCCAGGTCGCCGATCACCACCTGTTCGACCGGCAACCCGGCCAGTGACTGCTGATTTACCGGCGCAATCACTGGCCCGACGCGCATCCCCTGGCTCTGAGCGAAATCGCACCATGCCACCAGCAAATCGGCTTCTGCCGCCAGTGCAATACGCTGTGATTGCAGCCAGGTATGGCAGTCGATCATGGCGTCCAGCAGTTGCCCGCGCTGGCGCTCAATCCACGCAGGCACCTCGCGGCCTGATACCTGATGCAGATGGCGGATCAGGCTGTCGGTGTTTTCCAGCGTCATCAGGTGCGGCAGGTTCAGCGCCATGCCCCGGCTGCGCATCGCCATCAGGCTGGCGGCGCAGTTGAGCGAACTGCCAAGGGTGATGGTGGTCAGGCTCTGCCCCATTTGTTCAATCTGGCGTTGCGACGTACCGCCCTGCGTGACCGGATTGAAATCACCGTTCGCCAGATGTCCGTCCAGCGACTGCGATAAGTCCGGCAGGATCACCGGTTGCAGGCCGAAGGCTTCGACATAGCTGCGCAGTAATTCCAGATCCCCTGGCGTCAGCAGATGGCTGACCAGCAGATTCACGCGCTTGTTACGCATGCCGGTCGGCGGCTTTTCCGGCACCCACTGGGTGATCACGCTTTCCATCAGTGCGCTGTAGCCGTTTTCCAGCGAGCCGTAAAAATCCGGCGTGTTAACGGTCAGAATGGCGATGGAATTAAAGCGCGGTTCTTTGTTGCGAAACTCGCGCAGCGCCATCGATAAATCACTGCCCTGCGCTTCTGACAGTCCGGTGCTCAAAATCACAATGGCTTTCGGATTACTGCGCTGGCACAGCGTGGTCAGCGCCGTGCTGACGTTGCCGTCCGAGCCCATAATGGTGGTGGTCGATTCCATCGCCGTGGACTGCAACGGGATCGGATCATGAAAATGCTGGATAAAGAAAACTTTGGCGAACGCACTGCAGCCTTGCGCGCCATGAACCAGTGGAATGCAATTCTCCAGTCCCTGACTGGCCAGGATCGCCCCGAGCGGTTGCCCGCTTTTAACAGGCGTGGTGGCAAGCGGCTTGGCATTACGCAGAATTTGAGCCATACACAGTCTCCAAAACAATAAGTCGAAACATCACTGACAACGTGTCTGTTCAGCGCCACGGCACCGGACGGTTTACCTGCGCCCAGACCGGGCTTTCCAGCGTGATGCACAGCTGTTCCGCCAGATTCACCAGCCCGTGATAACCAGCAAAGGCGTGCTCGCGCTCCTGATTGATATCCAGGAACGGCAGGCGGGCTTTGTACGCGGTATACATGTTGCGGCCACCGGCGATCATGATGTCGCCGCCGAAGCGATAGAGGGTGTCGAGCAAGGTTCTGGCATTGCCTTCGTCGAGCATCAGCACGTCTTCGCCCATCAGTTCGCGAATACGCTGTTTGTCTTCTTCGGTTGATTTTCGGGTGCCGGTTGCCACTACCGTGATGCCTAAATCCTGTAACGCCGAGACCACCGACCAGGATTTCACGCCACCGGTATACAGCAGCGCCTTGCGCCCGCTGAGGCGCGCCCGGTAAGGCTCGAGCGCAAGATTCGTCGCGGCTTCCTCGCGCTCAATCAGGCGCTCTGTGCGCACCTGTAAATCCGGGTCTTTGAGCAACGAGGCGATAGTGCGCAGGGAATCGGCCATTGAACGCAGGCCATAAAAACTGCCTTCAAACCATGGGATCTGGTAGCGCTCTTCCATTTTGCGGGCGACGTTGATCAGCGCCCGCGAGCACACCAGCATGTTGGCTTCGCCACGGTGCATGGTCTGGATTTCGGCAAAACGCGAATCACCGGAGAGGCTGCACAGCACGCGGATCCCCAGTTCATCGAGCAGCGGCAGAACGTGCCAGAACTCACCGGCAATATTGAATTCGCCAATCAGGCTGATGCTGTGGCGGTGTCCGGCGGGGATCGGCGAGTTTTCCGGCCACGGCGCGGGTTCGCGCTGGCCGATCACCTTTTTGACCATCACGTCCCCGGCAATGCGGTTACCGAGGTTTTTGCTGCCGTAGAAACCGGCGGCATCGACTGAAATGACCGGCACCCCGGCGGCGGTCGATGCGGCGCGGCACACGGCTTCGACGTCATCCCCTTCCATCGCCGGTACGCAGGTGTTGTAAATAAATACCGCCGCCGGATGGTAATGGCTGACGATGTGCTGCACGGCGTGGAATAAGCGCCGCTCGCCGCGCCCCATGATCACATCCTGCTCGCTCATGTCGGTGGTGAAGCCCATACGGTTGATGGAAGGCCCGGAACTGCGGCTGCCACGGTTGTCCCATGAACTGCCGGTACAGCCAATCGGGCCGTGAACCAGATGCGCGACGTCCGCGACCGGCAGCAGCGCAATCTGCGCGCCGTCAAACGCACAACCACCTGCCGTCGCGCCCGGTTTCGGCAGGCTGCAACCCGACTTCTGCTTGTGGTTATGCTCACAGGCTGGCTCATCAATCAGCGCCAGAATCTCTTTTGCCTTCATCGCAACCTCGTCATGACAGATAAGTATCAGGGGGATGTTGCAAGGAGCAGGCCAGCAGATTACGCACTGATTTTTAAGAGGATTTCATTGTCGTATTTATGACAAACGACACAAAGAAAACAAAGGAGACAACGGATGTCGGGGCGCAGACCGCACCCCGCAGCGGGAAGTTAGCTGAACTGACGGTTTTCCAGCGGATTACTTTTACCTAACCGGCGTGCCAGCCACGGCGGTATGTTTTCGGTCAGCATGCGTTGCAGCGCGGCAAGCTGTGACTCAATGCTTACGCCGGTCACCACTTTGATCGGATGAATATTATGGCGGATAACCCGTGCCGCGGCCGGGCCGCCAATTGCCTCACAGAACAGCAGATGGCAATCGCTGATCAGCCGCGCGCGGGTTTCATTCGATTCTTCGCCCTCGTGCGATACCGGGGTGCGGCGCAGCGCCATCAGATACGGCCCGTCGCTGTCGAACGCATAGATGAAAAACAGGTGTGACTGCCCAAAATGACCGTTCACCGTGATGCCGTCCAGAGACGAAAAAGCCACCCTTAACTGCTGTGGCTGGAGGCGGTTTTCAGTCAGGGTCAGATGCGGCGGCAGTTGCCCCTGCAGGCAACGCATCAGCGACTGCCAGCGGCTGATCGTCACCTTTCCGGCCTCTCCCGGAAAGGTCGCCTCCAGTTCTTCCAGGCTCATGGCCTGCAAATGCCCCAGCCCGATGTTGCCGTCACTTTCACGGCAGCCCTTTGTCAGCCAGGCCAGCACCTCCGGCGGCGGGATTTCCGGGAATAATTGCACCACGGCGAATAAACGCCAAAACAGCAGATCGTCTTTTGACATCGGATTCACTCCTCTGACAGTTCTGAACGGGTTGCCCGCAGGCTGACGGGAAACGACGGGATACCCCGCTGAGGTTCCACGTAATACGCTTTTCCACCTTCCAGACAAACACGTCCACCCCACTGGTGCGGATGGTTATGCTCCAGTTCCACCACTTTGGCTTCCATATCTTGTTTCGCGATATAGCAATAAAGACTGTCATTACGCAGTCGGAAAATAACCATCGGCATAAGCACCTCCCGGCGACACAAGTCCCGGCGGTAAAGAGAAAAACCCCGTCGCACCAAATCGACGGGGCAAGAGTTATCAGCGGATCAGGTCGAAGTTGTAGTCGGTTTTGCCGAGTTTCATGGTTTCGCGATCCAACTGTTCGAGCACCGCATTCACCAGTTGCGTCAGAATGCTCATCGCGCCTTCGTATCCCCAGGTGGTCTGACGGTGCAAATGATGCCGGTCAAAAATCGGGAAGCCGATGCGGATCAGCGGCACTTCGAACTGTTCGCCTTTGGCCAGCGTGTCGCGCTGAATGAATTTCCCGTAAGAGTTACCGATCATAAAGTCCGGTTTACGGGTAAACATCAGCGAGCGGAAATGCCACAGATCGCAGTTCACATACACCTCGCTGTCCTGCCCGTAAGGCGAATCGGCCAGCATTTTCTTCATGGCTTTCTGCCATCGCTTGTTACCGTTATGGCTGAGAATGGTGGTCGGTTCACAACCCAGTTCCAGCAGGAACGCGGTCATACCCATCACAAAATCCGGATCGCCGTACAAGCCGAAACGCTTGCCGTGCAGCCAGGTGTGGGAATCGAGCATCATGTCCACCAGACGGCCACGCTCAGTCGCCAGCGCGTCTGCAATCGGTTTGCCAGTCAGTTCGCTCACCGCCATCAGCAAGGCGTCGGTCGCAGCCAGGCCAATCGGCACACTGACTTCGGTGCCCGGCTGATTCCAGTTGCCCTGCACCACTTTTTTGGTTTTCTGCAACTGCCACGGCTGCAGCAGCAAGGTGTCGATGGCATCCGGCGCATCACGCATTTCGGTTTGCGTAGTGCCCCCGGCATACATGCGGTAATGGCCGTCAGCCGGAGTGTCGAGCACTTCCGACGGATCGGACAAGACGCTGCATTCGACCCCCATCTGATCCATCATGCGGTGGATAACCCGGTAGTTGCCGAGATAGGTTTCAAAACCGGTCACCACGTTCAGTTTGGCGAGTTTGCCCGGCTGATATTCCCGCGTGGCGTCGGTAGTAAAGGTACGGGCGAAGCCTTCAAACATGTTGTCCCAGCCGGTGACATGGCTGCCCAGAAAACTCGGTGTATGGGCATACGGGATTGGCATACCGGCATCCACAAATCCGTCTTTTTTGGCGTTGGCGATAAACGCCTGCAAATCATCACCGATCACTTCCGCCATACAGGTGGTGGAGACGGCAATAATTTCCGGCTTGTACAACGCGCTGGCGTTTTCCAGACCGGTATTCATGTTGTTATTCCCGCCGAAAACGGCGGCATCTTCGGTCATTGAGTCGGAAACACAGGCCACCGGCTCTTTGAAATGACGGTTAAAGTAGGTACGAAAATACGCCACACAGCCTTGTGAACCGTGGACATACGGTAACGTGTTGGCAAAGCCCAGCGCGCAAAGCACCGCGCCTAAGGGCTGGCAGGCTTTGGCGGGTCAACGGTCAGCGCTTCACGCGTGAAGTTGAGATCCTGATATTCCTGCGTGGTGGTCCATTCAAACACTTCCCGCACTTTCGCCTCGCCGTGTGCTTCTTCCAGCGCGCGTTTGTTGGTGAACATACTCTGGTATTCATCCTGTTCGAACAGCGGGAAACAGGATTTTGGGGTGCCAAGATCTTGACTCATGTTTCTCTCCTTCCGCGCCACAAATCTGTGAACTGACGGAATGTCTGCAGCCTCAGTCAGGCCGATTTCAACCAAGGGGCGGTCAGCTTACTCCAGCCCGGATTGTTGAGCGTCATGTCCATGTCACGGGCAAAAATGCCGAAGCCGTCATAGCCGTGATAAGGGCCGGAATAATCCCAGGAGTGCATCTGGCGGAACGGCACGCCCATTTTCTGGAAGATGTATTTTTCTTTGATGCCTGACCCGACCAGATCCGGTTTCAGCGCTTTCACGAACGCTTCCAGCTCGTAACTGCTCAGATCATCAAACAGCAACGTGCCTTCTTTGAGCATCGGCAAGGTGCGGTCGTAGTCATCGTTATGACCGAATTCATAGCCAGTACCGATGATTTCCATCCCCAGATCTTCGTACGCCCCGATGATATGGCGCGGACGTAAACCACCGAGATACAGCAGCACTTTTTTGCCTTCCAGACGCGGCCGGTATTTGTCGATCACTGCCTGCGTTTGCGCCTGATATTTCGCGATCACCGCTTCGGCGTTTTTCTGAATGGTTTCGTCAAAACGCGCGGCGATTTCGCGCAGGGATTCGGCAATCTTGGTCGGGCCAAAGAAGTTGTATTCCATCCACGGAATGCCGTGTTTTTCTTCCATATGGCGAGAGATATAGTTCATTGAGCGGTAGCAGTGCACCAGATTGAGCGCGACTTTCGGGGTGTTCTCCATCTCGACCAGCGTGCCATCACCGGACCACTGCGCCACCACGCGAAGCCCCATATCTTCGAGCAGAATGCGCGAAGCCCAAGCGTCACCGCCGATGTTGTAGTCGCCAATAATGGCCACGTCGTAAGGTGTGGTTTTAAATTCGCGGCCTTCGCGGTTATCCAGCACCCAGTCGCGGATGACGTCGTTGGCGATGTGGTGCCCGAGAGATTGCGAAACACCACGGAAACCTTCACAACGAACGGGCACCACCGGTTTACCGATTTTGGCGCTGCTTGCTTTGGCGACTGCCGAAATATCGTCACCGATTAGCCCTACCGGGCACTCGGACTGCACAGAGATCCCTTTGGTCAACGGGAACAGCATTTCAAGTTCATCGATCAGTTTGTCGAGCTTTTTATCACCGCCAAACACGATGTCGCGTTCCTGAAAATCGCTGGTGAAGTTAAGCGTGCCAAAGCTGTTGATGCCGCTCCAGCCGGTGTAATAGTTGCGACGTCCGGCACGGGAATATTGCCCACAGCCAATCGGGCCGTGAGAAATGTGCGCCATGTCTTTGATTGGGCCAAAAACTACGCCTTTCGAACCGGCATACGCGCAACCCCGCACGGTCATCACACCCGGCTGCGATTTTCGGTTGGAGACAATGCATTTGCCGACCGTTTCCATCGCCGGATCGGTGGTCATCATGTGCTTTTTGCGATCTTTGAGTGCCTTCTCGGGGAAGATTTCCAGCACTTCCTGGATCAACGCCTCGTTGCGTTCGCGTGTTTCACTGGTCATAAAGACTCCGCTGATAGCCTGATAATGGGCACATTCCTTGCGGTCTGTGCCTCTTCGATAAGGGGGAAGAACTCATGCCTCTTCGGCGGCAGTACGGCCGACAATGGTCAGATCTTCTTCTTCCATAATGCCGAACTCCATTAACAGGGCTTCCAGCTCGTCCATGGTGACCGGGGTCGGCACCACCATTTTGGTGTTGTTGACAATTTTGTTCGCCAGCGAGCGGTATTGATCGGCCTGCGCGCAGGTCGGGTCGTATTCGATGACAGTCATGCGGCGAATTTCAGCGCGTTGCACAATGTTGTCGCGCGGGACGAAGTGGATCATTTGTGTGCCCAGTTTTTCGGCCAGCGCGATGATCAGTTCGTCTTCCCGGTCTGTCTGGCGTGAGTTACAAATCAGCCCGGCCAGACGCACTTTGCCTGATTTGGCGTATTTCACGATGCCTTTGCAAATGTTGTTGGCGGCGTACATCGCCATCATTTCACCGGAACAGACGATGTAAATTTCCTGCGCTTTGTTTTCGCGGATCGGCATCGCGAACCCGCCGCACACTACGTCGCCCAGTACGTCGTAAAATACAAAATCCAGATCCGGCACGTATGCGCCTTCTTCTTCGAGAAAGTTGATGGCGGTAATAACACCGCGACCTGCACAACCAACGCCCGGCTCAGGGCCGCCAGATTCCGCGCAGCGCACGCCGCGGTAGCCGATTTGCATCACATCCTCCAGCTCCAGATCTTCCACCGAGCCCACTTCAGCCGCCATTTCCATAATAGTGTTCTGCGCTTTGGCGTGCAGAATTAAGCGGGTTGAGTCAGCTTTAGGGTCACAGCCGACGATCATGACTTTCTTGTTCATTTCGGCCAGAGCCGCTACAAGGTTTTGAGTGGTGGTGGATTTCCCAATACCCCCTTTCCCGTAGATTGCACATTGACGCATTGCCATAGTTTCTCTCCTGTAGTGTCCAGTTGACGTAACAACAGGTGCAGGGTTTGTACCACGATTTCAGGACTTAAATGTTGTTGAAAAATAATGACTTTTAATTTAATCAGGCGGGGATGTTAGAAGCAGAGAGAACAATATGCGTACAGTTTGTTGTAAAACAAACAAACCGATGGCGGGTTCCGGAGGATATTGGTGTGTAAAAGTCAGCATTATCTCTCTTTCCAGTCTGGTAAAAGCTACAAAGATATCAGCCAGCTTCAGAAGTCAGATATCGTCACTCTGCTTATTTAAAGGAATAAGCAACATGAGTAATATATTTTCTTTATTAAATTAATTTGGAAGAGATGGTTGCAGAAAAATAAGACATTTCAGTTAACTGTCAGCCTGCATTTAATAACTCAAAATTTTCGCATGGAAAACTTTCACGCGCCTTCGTAAATACCCCAATAAATCAACCATTGCTTCCTGCCTTCAATTAAGTGACATCTTTTGCAAGAAATAAGCTATTTTATGATGCGTCGTCAACTTTTAGAAGTTTCCTTCTTTCCGAAATAAAATATCCTAGAGACAATGCAGTATGCCACTGCAGGATATATTTGCGTATTCCGCTGCAAATCGACCACGGATTCCGATATAAACCGATCCGGTAACTCTCAAGTTAGTTCTCGTATTTTTATGCTGCCCGGCGTTCTTTTCCGAGTTTAACGATATAGCTTCTATCGGTGACCAGTTTCGCGTCTGGTTGTGACCACTACAAGTCTGTCCGTTCGATATAATGAATACAGTGGGTCAGAAGAAAAGACTTTAACCGCTGCCGCGCATGTTTTAAATCTTCACGAGCAGATGCCCATGCCCGGGCTAAATCTCTGAACGCCTTATCTTCAAAGCCAGGTACGTAGACAGCAGAAAGGTCGCCAGCCCCCAGTGATCACAATAGCTTGATTGCATCACGCCGATCAGTTTTGACCCGATCCCCCGGTTTTTTCGGGATAAGTGAGGGAGCATAGACCATGCAATCAAAACCGTATTTTACCAGGCTATGATAAAGACCAGAACCACAGGGCTTGGCCTCATAAACAACACTGACTTACGATGACTTTGACTGTAGAAGCTTGC
This sequence comes from Rahnella sp. PCH160, assembly GCF_047784855.1. Classification (NCBI taxonomy): domain Bacteria; kingdom Pseudomonadati; phylum Pseudomonadota; class Gammaproteobacteria; order Enterobacterales; family Yersiniaceae; genus Rahnella; species Rahnella sp. PCH160. The sequence goes on along the minus strand of NZ_JBLOGT010000001.1, from coordinate 3,082,922 downwards.
AAAGACGTTCAATATCAGTAGGTATTGTGCCAATTTTACCCATCAGCTCAACAGGTTCCGAATTGATGGCATAAGCAACAGTAATTGATTCTTTGTGAACATCTAATCCGACGTAGAACGTTCTAATGTTGGTCATGCTGGCCTCCGTGATGATAATACCTGGGTGTAGCAACAGCTCACCCGTGCAGCTCTGGCAACGATATTAACCCGCGTTAAATATCCCACGTTGGCCAGCGCCTGTCTCACGGAAAGTCATACTGTTTTACGATATTTAGGGAAATCACTTCGGTAATCCATTGATGAACTTCGCTAACTCAACAATTTGCTCATCGGTAAGGTTGGCTTTTGCTCGGTTTCCTTTACCTTCTATTTTTCCATCACGCCGCGCCTTCAGTCCTTCAATCATGACATCTTCAGAGAGTGTGTTCAGCGCCGGCGCTTGATCCATTGCCTTCTTGTCAGCCAACCGACCGTGACACCCTGAGCAACGCTGCTGATAGATCCCTTTCCCATCTGCCTGAGCCGCCATAGGCACCAGCAAAACCAATGATAGGAATGAGAAAAGAAGGCAGGAAGAGAATACGGAGGATTTCATCATGCCCCCAGTGCAATCTGCTGAAATAGCGTGGTTAACGCCTGATCGTTGCGCGCCCCTTGATGCACTGCGGTCACTTTCCCCTGGGCATCAATGAGAAATGAGGTCGGTGTACCAATAACGTCATAACGTTCCTGGGTAATTCCAAGTTGATCGCGCACAACGGGGTAACCGATCTGCCGCTGAGACAGCACCGGACGAAGATCCACCTGCTCCACATCCGTATTCACTGCGACGACCACAATCTTGTCGCCATAGGTTTTACTGAGTTTTTCGAGCGTGGCCATTTCAGAGAGACAGCCCCCGCAGCTTACCGACCAGAAATTCAGGTAGACCGTTTTACCTTTCCAACGATCCAACGACGCCTGTTCTCCCTGTAAGTCATAGGCCGCCAGCGCGGGCGCCTCTTTCCCCAACGCCACTTTGTCCTGTTTGCAGGCTGCAAGCAACGTCACAGCAACCAGGGCCACCATCAATGAACACTTACGCCATAACATGCCGCTGACTCCCCGTACTGATAACCTTACCGTGCTGCAGGCGGATAATGCGGTCGGCGACCCGCCCCAATTCCGGGTTATGTGTCACCATCACAATAGTACGCCCCTGCTGATGCAATTGATTGAGAAGAGCCAAAACACGCTGCTCATTCTCTTCATCCAGATTTCCTGTCGGTTCATCAGCGAAAATAACCGGGGGTTGATTCACCAATGCACGGGCAATACAGACGCGTTGCTGCTCTCCGCCAGACAGTTGGCTTGGGAGATGGCTAACGCGATGCGACAACCCAACCTGTTCCAGCACATTGCGCGCTGCCGCCTCATCCACCACGCTGTGATAATGCTGCGCCAGCATGATATTTTCCAATGCGCTAAGAAAGGGGATCAGGTGGAACTGCTGAAAGACCAGACCGATCTTATCAGCACGGAACTGACGACGCCCTTCTTCATCAAGCACCGCCGCATCGGTACCATCCAGCAATACCTGGCCTTCAGTAACGGTATCCAGACAAGTCAAAATATTCATCAGCGTGGTTTTGCCGGAGCCGGATGCGCCCATAATGGCAACGAATTCTCCGCGATTAATGCAGATACTGATGTCATCCAGGGCGGTAACCTCACCAAACCGCTTGAAAAGATGGCGGGTCTCAATCACCGCCTGCGATTCTGGTTGCGGACTGACCAGCCTGACTGTTGAACTCTTCACTTTATTCTCCTTTTAACACTCTGGCCGGTTGAACATCTATCGCATAACGGGTTGGCACAATCGCCGCCACCGCCGCCACCAACACGGACGAAAGCAACGTAAGTGGGAAAACCGGTGCCCGCAGCGCGATCGCCGCATTGAAAACGGTATGCCCAACCAACTGCGCCAGCAAAAAGCCCAGGACGACGCCCGTCAATGCCGCCGCCAGAGAGATCAACAGAGTCTCTGTTAACATCTGGCGAATAATGTCCCGATCGCCCGCGCCCAGCGCTTTCTGCAACGCGAATTCGCGCGAGCGCTCACTCACCATCGCCAGCAGCGTCGTGTTCACACACAGAGAAGACAAGACGAGGATCACCACAGAGATCAGGCCCATCAGCCCTTTGATTTTATCCAGCACTTGCCCTTCAGACGCTGAAACCTTCAGGATCGGCCTGATTTCAAGTTGCGGATATTGCTGGCGTAATCCCCTGGCGAAATTGTCTACCTGGCCGAGGTCATTACTGACATTTAACAGCGCATTACTGATTTTTCCCGGCTGATGCAGCCACTTTTGCGCCAGTTCGAGACTCACGATCAACACATTATCCGTCGCATCGCCGGACTCAACAATGCCCTTGATTTGCAGGCGCTGCTGACCGTCATTCCCTACCAACGTAATGCTGTCACCCACTTTCACCTGTAGTCGATTAGCCAACTTGACGCCAATCATCGCATTGCGATCGTCAAAATTTACCCCGATCCACTGCCCGCTCACCTGCCAGTAAGGCACCAACGGTTGCAGCGAATCAAACCAGACGCCCATCACCACCACTTTCTCCAGTTCGGTACGCGCCATGCCATACAGGTAAGGGCTGCCTGCGTTGATTAGCCCCGCAGGCGCGGCGGTCAAGATCTGCTGGAAATCGGCCTGCGACAGCGTATTGTCGCTGGCCGGGCCAATATAGAAATTGGCACCAAAGGTCCGCAGCTCCTGACTCATCTTGGCATTGATGTCAAAATAGACCGCCGACATCGCCGTCACTATCGCAGCCCCTACGGTCAGTGCAGCAAAAACCACGCTCACGCGTTGCATCCTGAGGCGCAGAGCGCGGATAACCAGTAGCCAGAACATGCTTTTCACTGGCGCCGTTTTTTTCATGCTCCCGGCGGGTTGATCAGCGGCCATACAGCACCTCCACAGGATACAGTCGTGCAATGCGTCGCGCCGGGAACCAGGTGCCAATCAAGGCAATCAACACTGAAACGACCAATACGCAAGGTGCCACAATCCAGGCAAAACTCAGGGGTGCACCGAACAACATCAGGCCGATAGCTTTCGCCAATCCCCACCCGGCTATGCAGCCCAGCGCCCCACCCAACAGACCACTAAGCGCAGCCTCAAGATAGAACAGCAGCATGATCTGCCATTGCCTGGCACCTAGTGCTTTCATTAAGCCAATCTCTTTTGCGCGTTCCATAATGGTACTGGTCATCAGCGATGCAATCCCCATCGCCGCAGCGACCAGCGCCGCAAGCGTCACCACCGCCAACAACAGTTGAATTTTTCCAATAACCACCCCCTCAGACGCGGCAACTTGCCAGATAGGCCTCACCGCAGACCCCGAGATGGCTTCCTCCAACTGATGAGCAATCGACGAAACATAGGCCGTGCAATACCAGAGATCATATTCCTCAGCATCCAGCCCTTCGAGGTTCTCGCGCGCCCTTCGTGACAGATCATTTTCCGGCACCGTCAGCGCGGAAACACGAATCGCCTGAACCTTGCCAGGCACCCCCATCAGCGCCTGTACCGCCGCCAGCGGCATAACCAACTGCCGTTCCTCATCACCACCGCTGCTTAAGACGCCGGTGATCTTCAGGTTCAACGCCGCCGCGGGTCCTCTTATTCTGAATGAATCCCCGACTGACCAGTGGTTCTGCATCGCCAGCTGTTTTCCCACCAGAGCCTCCACCGGCGCACTTTCAGCCATCGGCTCCTGCGGCCACTCGCCCTGCACTTGCCAGTAAGGACTGATGATCCGTTGCCCAGTGTGGTAATCCTCCTCATCCGGCACATTGACCGGTTGCGAGAAAAAGGTTCCGAGCACGCCGACGGTTTGCTGAGCAGCATTTTGCGGATCGACAGTGACATTGCCACTGAGCAGGGGAGCAAAGCCAACGATGTTATTACGCCAGAAGATATCCTTAATATTCGGCAACTCATTTTCATCAAGGAAATCCTGCCCAGCCAGCGGATTGCTACGCTCGCCAAATAAAACAGGGAGAGCTGCCTGTCCGGCGGGCTCAATCAAAATATTGGCGCCATAGGACTTCAACTCCCGCGCCATTTTATCTCCGATATCGATAGAGACGGCCAACAGCGCCGAGATCAACCCCGCCGCGAGAAATACGGTGATAACGGCCAACGACTTGCGTCGAACGTTTCTGCGCCACGACTGCCGTAACATAATAGCCAGCATCGTTATTAATCCTCCGGTTCACCGTCTTCCGCGGTCGGCGCGATATCGACAAACTGCCGGGGCTGCACGCGGAAACGGTTGTAGTTATCTTCGGAAGAGAAGAACCAGATTTTGCCACCATAGCGGAATTTATACTGCGCACTGATATTAGTCAGATGGCTGCCATCAACCGGATCTTTCACATCGAGCGTCACGACGGTCGTAAAATAATTCACTCCGGTAATCAGCGCATCCCGCCCGATCACCAGTTCCCGATCGTCATTTTTCCAGCCTTCGATGGGGATAGGATTACATCCACCGGGTTTGCCGATTGAGGGGATAAAAATATGGACAGCACAGGCGACGCAGATCACCTGATTGCCCTCCATGACATAGCCCTGATCGCCACACAGCAAACACGCATCGAACACCACACCGAGGCGTAAACGATCCGGGTAGCGGTTGATCACAAAAAAGCGCACGGCTTTACCGTCATCTGACACCCAGACGAAACGGTGCAATTTACCGTCACGGATCTGATCCAGGGGAATATGAACCTGCCCGTCCTCGGCCAGCGTCACGGGAACGGCGGCTGAGAGTTGCGGCGGTTGAGAGGCAATGCGATCCCAGTAGAGCTGGCTTAGCACCACAATCACCACGGCAATCACCATCCATAGCGCAGTACGTCTGGCATTTTGCCATTCAGCCTGTGCCTTGCGCCGTAAAATATCGTCAGTCTGTTGGCCGACAATTTTCCGCAAGGCAAACAGCCCGGGCAGCAGGAGTAGCAACAGCAGAATGAGCAAAAGTGCAGGAAAATAACTTAACCAGGCTGAGGCATTCGTTACCTGGGCAACGTAGGTCAACAGCGATTTCGTCAGCCCCAACACCTGTAATTTCATGAGTAACAGCAGCAGATTGCCGCTCAAAGGCAACGCCAGAAGCAGCGAAAGTAGCAACAATAGCGGCCAGCGCGCAGCGGGAAGCGTGCGAACCAGCATCGTGGTTAACACCGCGCAAAGGATGACGGTTGCCAGTGCCAATACAATCGCGCTGATGTTCAACAGAAAATCGGTATTGACTACCGTGGTGCTGGTCAAGGCCATCAGCGACGGGTTGTCTGCCCAATGCAACGTAGCGCCAGTAATCAGCAGGCATTGCCAGAGGAGAGCGAGTCGCTGATGGCGGGAAAATTGGCAAAGAAGAAACAGCATGAGCGCGGCTAATTCGGCCACGGTAAGGCACAGGCGTAAAATCTGCCCTGACGGCAGATGGCCACCGATTAACGTACCCGCGAGCCAGGCCAGCAGCGTCACCCATCCCAGAGATCGGATACCCGGCAGGGGACGATGCACCCAACTGAGCCCGATCAGGAGTGCAACGGGGAGAAAAACCTGCAAAACATTGACAAAAAAATAACTCATCACGCCCACCTGGACGGGGAAAACACCACGTCTGCCCGGCAACTGAGCCCGACAGCCACTGCCTGTTTGCCAAAGCGGAATGGCAAACTATGCCGCATCCAAACTATCGGCATCCAAACTATGCGACATCAAACTACGCCGCATCTGCCTGACGCTGATGCGGCAAGTCGCTATCAATTCAGACCGACGTACTTGAAGTCAAAACTGACATCGAACGGTTTCCACCAACGGCTGACACCCGTTTCGGTATCCGTGTGGCGGTGCATACCGGCTTTGGATGGCGGTTCGATGTGATATGTCACTTTATAGTTACCCACACCCATCATTTTGATGTTGGCACCATAGTGTGGCCCATCGCTGGCTACCATTGGCATGAATGTGCCTTCCTGCTTGTCGCCCGTGTCAGTATTGACCAACGTATAGGCAATAGTCAGGTACGGCATCCATTCACCTGCACCGAAACCATTTTTACCCCCTTCAGTCGCGTGAATATCCGCTTCCAGATGGATATCCGCTTTCGCAGCGGGCAGACCCATACCACGCGGTTCCATGTCGATAGGTTGCAGATAAACAGCAGCAATCTCCAACTCATTCATTGTGACCGGCTCGCCCGCCGGGAACTCTTTAAAGGCAAAGGCTGCGGGTGCAGCAAAGATACTGGCAATAATGGCACTGGCTATCACACTTTTCGTCATCGTCATGTTACCCATCCCTCTATTATCTTGATTATGCAATGTTTGTTTTACGATCCGCATTCAGCGACTGCCGCCGCATCACCCACAGCGCCAGTACGGCAGCCAGAAGTAACACGCCCTGAGGCAACAGCGTTTCTACATAGGGATAAATCCCTAACCCACTGATTTCCGGTACGCCCTGTAATAATGTCGGTTCAAAGAGCTTCCCTTCGATCAACTCCAATACACCTTTCCCGGCAAAGACGAATGCCATCAGATACATAAAGCCACCGGTAAACATAAAGAACGGCTTCAGCGGCAAACGCACCACGCTGTAACGCATCACCAGCCAGGCCAGTAGCAGCAACACGCAACCCGCTGCAAAACCGCCCAGAATAGACAAATGCCCCCCCACCGAACTGGCATCACCGATCAGCGCCAAATAGAACAGCACCGTCTCTGCCCCTTCGCGATACACCGCCAGAAAACTGGTGAGCCAAAGGCCAGCCATTGATCCGCTGCTGAGTGAATGCGAAAGTTTGCCTTCCAGATACGCTTTCCAATGGCGCGCTTCGACCTTCGAGAGCAGCCAGTAACTCATTGAGAACAGCATCACCACGGCAATCAGCATGGTCACACCCTCGAGAAGTTCACGACTGGCGCCAGAATTGGAAAACAACCACTGGAAGATGAATGCCGTCACCACGCTTGCCAACAACGCGGCATAGACGGACTGGCGAATAAGGGGAAGTTTGTCCTGATGGTTGTTTTTCACCAGATACGCCACGATGGCCGCCACAATCAGCAGCGCCTCGAGCCCTTCGCGCAGGATAATCAGCAGGCTGTAAATCAGCAGACTCCAGTGGGTTTCATTCCCTCCACCTAACAGGGTGACGGCTTTATCCAGGTCCTGTTGCAGTGCTGACGCCTGTTCTTGCAGTTGATTCAGCGGTTGCCCGGCGTTGATCATGCTGACCATGCGGGTAAAATAGCCTTCCAACGTCGATTTAAACGCGGCATCACGCGAGCCGAGTTTATTTTCCATTCCGCTGGCTTCAAACAGATCAAAATAGGCATCCTGAACCGCCATCATCGCGGGTTTGCTTTGACCTTGTTTATAGAGATCCAGCGCAGCTGAGATCGCCTGTTCGATCTGTGCGCTGACATGCTTCCAGTCGGCGTCAGTTCCGCCGTCTGCGGGGCCGTTTGCGGCCTGATCGGGCACTGTCTGTTGCTGTTCACGCGTAGTCGGCAAGCCAGGCAATTGCTCTTCAATATCTTGTATCAGCGTGGTTACGCTATAGGCAACGTCGCTCATGTTATCGGGCGTAGATGCGAGAGCGATGAGGGCGCTGAATTGCTGGTTAATTGCCGCCGCCTGCTGCGAGGAGCGATTTACACGCACGGACATTTCCATTTCGGAGTTTTTAAACCCCTCATAGTGTGCCTGCTGCACAATTTTCCCGGCCTGCTGAAACTTACCCTCCTGATAATCCGTCACGGCTTGTGCCAGCAAATCATCAATAACTTTAAAACTCTGTTGCCAATAGGGCGCAATGTCACTGTTGCCGTAGGCACCGTGCTGCTGTTGCGCCACCACGCGATGGCCGTCTGTCAATACCGGCAAAACACCGTCAAGCTCACCCTTCAACCCGTCGATTTTGGCCTGCACCTCAGGCAGCGGTTTGCCCTCGCCAATCATTCGGCGGATCTCACCGAAGGTGGCTTCCATCTGGTAACTTTTCTGCGAAGAGATGTTGATACGAATGGGGCCTTCAAGATTTTCGAATACCTCAAAATAGGCCATCTGTACTTCCGTACGTGCCTCATCGGTTTGTTTTTGCTGGTAGAGCGCTGAGGTTTTATCGAGACGTTGCTGAATGTCGGTGATCCACTGCTGATAATCAGTAGACGCAGCGAAGGCCAACGTACTCATGAGTAAGCAGTTGCAAACAAGTAAAATCCGTTGCCAGTGAGACATAGTAAATTTCTAATGATAATGACATTTCTTCTCATTATCACTTCATCTGGGTGTCAGATTTTGATCCGTGTCAAAGACTGCTCAAATGAATAGCACGAAAGTAGATAAAATTCGTTCAGGGGTAACGGCCGAAACGCGTCGCAAAACGCCTAATTATTCACCAAATGCAGCTATTATTAACCCGGTCAAGCGATTCATCGGTAGTTCAGTCGGTAGAAGGCGGACTGAATAGACCCTAGTTTCCTAGACGGTTTCGTGCCTCATGTGGAGTGCCCCCGAGCTCGAGATGAGCCCTTACGTAGTACAGTGGCTGTTGAAGCTACCAGTTGATCGCCCGTCCCGGGCAGTGTCCCTACGGCAAAAGGGCGGGCGCCAAGCTGCGTCTTCGTATACGCAGACCTGACCATTTGTAGCCACATGTAACGCGGTCATTCACAGCGGCTAACGCGGCCGGGGGCTCGTAAATTACATTATTTGTTGCGACAACAACCAGAATCGGCACTGCCGTTGGCCGCGAAAGTCTTTTCCAGATACTGCACCACTCGCGGTTACTAGTGATGCCTAAACGGGCGTATCACAAAACGACGGACAGTCATCATCGCTTTTACCGTCACCCTAACTTACTGAAGTCAGGAGAAAAACAAATTATTGAAAACCACCCGGAGCAGGTATGGTCGTCACCGTCACTGTATCTGACATCTTTGTCACTCAGGTGGCTATCCTCATCTCTTCCGCCCGCAGCCTCTGTATATAGGCCGCAATAAGCGGTCTACCGAACCAGAACAGGCCGTCCATCGCCGAGACAGGCAGCGCAAGCTTAAGGCGTCCCCGTGGTTATATCACCGTCTGTGAAATTTGCCGGTAAGGGACTGACGTTATCAGGTTGCCACTTAATGAGGTGTCGATTTTTACCACATCAGAACAGTTGACGCATGCCCTAGTACTTAAAACGACACCCCATATTCACTTAGGTTAAATCTCCTGATAATTCAGCCTATTTCAACGCGATTGCGACCATTCTGCTTGGCCCGGTAGGCAGCAGCATCGGCCCGTTGCAGAACGACATCACCCTGTTCACCATTGCGCCAAGTGGCAACGCCAAAGCTACCCGTCATCTTGCCAACTTTAGGCATGGGGAACGCGGCTAGTTTTTCGCACAAGGCCTGCGCCAACAGCAAAGCAGCGCTAGCGTCTGTAAGCGGACACAACACCACAAGCTCCTCACCGCCTATACGGCAAAGAGTGTCTGTACTGCGCAGACGGGCGGCGATACATGTGCAACTTTGCTGGAGCACCAGGTCACCAATGTCATGGCCCCATTGGTCATTAATGCTTTTGAATTTATCCAGGTCCAAAAAAATCAGTGAGAATTGTTGTGCATAACGCGTGGCCATGTCGACCAGACCGTCCAGGCTTTGCATACAGTGGCGGCGGTTGTGGAAGCCCGTTAGCTCATCGGTTAAGGACTGCCGACGCAGTTCGGCTTCGCTGTCTTTAAGCTCGGTGATATCGATGAAGGAGCCGTACCACATGAAAGAATTGTCTATCTGTCGCTCCGCGTAAGACTCACCCCGCAACCAGCGAAGGCCGCGCTGCGGCAGTTGAACTCGGAAGTCCGCCTGCCACGGTTGATTATGTTTCATGGATTCGATTGTAACCGAGCGCAGAACCGCCAGATCTTCAGGCAGTATTCGTTTGAAAATCGGACTCTCGATATACGACTTGTACATCACCTCATCGGGTGCAAGCTCAAACAAGCGCTGAATGCCGTCACTGCAATAGGTGAAATAACTGTCCCCTGTTTCGAGCATATGATACTGATAAAGCATGTTTGGTATGCGCTGAGTTAAAAGCTTCAGAAACTGCTTCCGCTCCTTTAAGCTCGTCATTAGTGCCTGCCGCTCACTCACATCAGTGATAATCAGCAAATGCTCTAATTGCTTTGTTACGGCATCCTCCGAGATGGCATGACGCAATTCCCCGGTAAAAGTGTCGCCGCCCTTGCGCTGAAACTGTTGCTCGAACAGCCTCTCTGAGGTATCGGATGACATGCGCGTGACGTCCAACTGCCCTTTGACCAGCAAGCTGTCGAAACGAGCGAGGCCCTGAGCCTCCAGCTCTGTATAGCCAAAAATGGCTTCTGACCTGGGGCAGAAGGACAGTATCTTGCCCTGGGTATTGGTCGTAACCACCGCGACCTGGCGTGACGCTTCCAGCAGCCCCCTTGTGCGAGTATCCATGGTCTGGCTCCCTGCTCCGCCTTTATACAAATCTTCCTCGTGCGCAGGCTGCTTATCGCGCAGTTGGAATAGATACATCAGGATGAGCCATGCCAGACTCAGTAATGTAAACAGCATCTCCAAACGTAGTTGTGCCCACACATACATTAAATGCCCGGACATAAACAGTGAAATCAGGGACAGCAACAGAGGAATAATGGCTAAGTAAACGTTGCGCTTACGTCGAAAAATTGAGATTAGCCAGTTATGCAGTTTCAGCATGGTATATTCCTTTCTGGTGACACTAAATATGGCTAAAAATCTGTATTTGACATTCAGGTTGGCTGCATATTGTGGCCGCCGGCAATTTTCCCAGCGAATTCGGTAAGAGTCATCCCGCCCAGTACAGAATGGGGACGACTCTGGCTATAGAGTATTCTCCAGACTTCGATTTTGCACCAGGCATATTCCAGGGACCTGACTTGTTCTCGTTCAAACATTTATACCGTACCCCAGCAGAATACTGTATGAGGTATGTACTGACGGCGATCGCCGACGGGCTATTAATCCGGATACATGAGTTAGTGCGTTGAGTATCATTATCCCTTTTGAGAAAAAACCTATGCGGCCTACGACAGATGCTTACGATTAAAGCGCTTCCAGGAAGCGCTGAAGTAACAGAAAATGGCTTCGACAAGAAGAATGACTTCTGAGCAAATTAGGGCCCGTTTAAAAGTGCATAAGGTGGGAAACTTTAAGAACGGTATTTCCCGGAAGTAAACTTGAGCAAAACAGGCGTCAAGGGCATCCGCCAGGAAATGCAGGCGCATGTTTTTATCAGAATGTCAGAGCATGGCTGTCTGAAAGCAGCTCATGTATTTCCGTTGGGGATAGCGGGCCGGAAAGAAGTACGCTGACCCAGTGTTCTTTGTTCATATGGTAAGCGGGTAAAATACCGTCTTTTTTCCGCAATGAACCGATGTACTCCGGCCTGACTTTCACTTCGAGAACATCTAACACATCATCCGTCTTCAGACCCAGCTTTGTACCCGATACATTCATCACGATACCGAACCATTTCTTTCCGTTGTGATGGCGAAGTACGGCATAACCCGGCAGGTTACTCCAGAGATATTCCGGCTCAGATTTAAAATGTTCCAGCGCGTAGCTGAATAATGTCTCTCTTCTCATAATAATTCCCTATCATTACGTTTGTGAATATTTTAGCCAGGACCTTACAAGACCGAGTTTATGCTTATGTTAATAATTCAAATTCCACATAAGAGTCAGTTCTAATCTGAGAGCACTGGAACGGGTCCCCTTTCAAGATGGGGGGTCAATACAATATAGCTGCGTGTTCCAGTGAAGCCGTCAATCGAATGAATCACTTCCAGCAGAGCTTCAAGCGACTGAGTATTCTGGGTTCTGACTTTTAGCAACATGGTGCGTATTCTGGCGAAGATGAACGGTCGTTCCGGCTGAACGTGAATGCGTTATTTCCTAACGCGCCCTAACTTCTTTTTATTACACCGACCGTTCACTTTTAGTCAACCTGTGCCAGTCGTTTTCTCATCGATTCACCTTTCATTTCCAGACGGTGCGAGTTATGCATCAGACGATCAAGGATCGCGTCCGCCAATGTGTTATCTCCAACGCAACCGTACCACTCATCCGTTGGCAGCTGGCTTATCATGACCGTGGCGTTCTTACCGTACCTGTCGTCCATCAGTTCCAGCAGATCGTTACGTTGCGCTGGTAGTAACGGTTCGAGACCCCAGTCATCCAGGATAAGCAACTGCGTTTTGGACAGTTGAGCAAGTTGTTTCCGGTAACTGCCGTCTGCCCGGCTGTGGGTCAGTTCAACCAGCAACCGGCTCAGTCGCCAGTACTGTACGCTGTAACCCTGCTGGCAGGCGTTGTTGCCCAGCGCACAGCCTACATAGGTTTTACCGCAGCCGCAGGGACCCGTTATCAGCAGGTTCTGCCCCCTGACCACCCACTCGTTCTGGCTTAACTGAGCGATCCGCGAACGCTCCAGGTTTCTCACCGGCTGATAGTCGATGTCGTGAACCGAGGCTTCAAGCCTCAGCCGGGCCTTTTGCAACAGGCGTTTCTGTTTGCGCTGATCCCTTTCCAGAGATTCACGCGTCACCAGCAACGCCAGCCTTTCCCTGAAGGAGAGCTCTTCGTAAGTGCCGGGTTGTTCCATCTGTGAGGACAGCGCGGCTGCCATTCCCATCAGTTTCATTTCAGTCAGCTGTTTCATCAGCGTATGTGGCATTATCGAGTTCCCTGTTTCAGTGGAAGTGGCGTGGGCCACGGATGTTTTCATGTTCCTGAGGAAGTTCCTGAGACGGATGCAGATCGCCGTCCGCCGGAACAAGGTCGCGATTATTTTTCAGTATCGATTTTATCTGCTTCAGTCGGGTTAGCCCCTCAGCATTAGCCAGCCGGCAGCTGTTGTTGACGCGCTCAGAAGGATACTCGCGCGTCAGGCTCAGTAACCCCAGACACAGGCGGTAGGCCTGCTCCGAATGCGCTTTTTCCACCAGACGCTCACTGACCCACTTGAGCGTGTCGGAGCCCACGCCTGCCGCCCAGTTTTTCAACCGCTCTGGCGTCCACTGCTGATGGTGGCGATGACGCTCCGGCATATGCTCTGCTGCGGTGCTGTTACCGGGATGAAGACGCCGCGGGTGACTGGTGATCATCAGGCCCTCAGCCCAGACCTCCAGCAGGTTGTCGAAGGCATGAAGTTCCACCGTTTTGCCGACGTACTGATGCGGCACAGAGTAATGGTGCTGTTCATATTCAACGTGATAATCGATATTCACTTTCGCTTTTTTGATGTGCCGGTAGCGCCACGGCTGTACCGGTAACGGCCTGAGCGCAGGTTTGTCCAGCCTGTCGAAGGCTTCCCGGCGGTTGCCGGGCAGTTTTTTAAAGGGGCGTTCGTTGAGATCCGTAACCAGCGTACGGATACAGTGGTTCAGTTCTGCCAGCGAGAAGAAGACCTGATGCCGCAGTCGGGCCAGGATCCAGCGCTCAACGATCTGAACGCCAACTTCCACCTTCGGCTTGTCTCTGGGTTTTCGGGGCGGGCCGGTATTACCGCGACCTGATAGTGCTCCGCCAGTTGCTGGTAGGACGGATTCAGTTCGGGATCGTAGCGACAGGCTTTATTAACCCCGCTTTTGAGGTTATCAGGGACCAGGATTTCGGGAACGCCGCCGAAGAACTCCAGCATCCTGACGTGGCTGAGAAGCCAGTCCGGTAGCGACTGTGTATACGTGGCCTCCGCGAAGGTATAGTTTGATGCCCCCAACACCGCCACAAAGATCTGAGCCTGCCGGCACTCACCGGTTTCGGGTGAGATAACCGCCACCGTGGGCCCACAGTAGTCGATAAAGCATTTTTCACCAGCGAGATGCTGTTGGCGCATGGAGCGCTTCTGTGACTGGGACCAGGTCTGGTAGCGGCAGCAGAACTGTGAGTAGCTGTACGCCCGGATCGGCATCCGCTGACAATACTCTTCCCACAGAAGGTGGCGGGTGACGCCTTTCTTACGCAACTCCATATGGATTTTAGCCCAGTCAGGATCTTCCAGCGCACCGGGACGACTGTCAGAGTCCGGATACAGCATGCTGGCAAGCCTGGGCTCTGACATCCCCTCTGGTAACGGCCAGGAGATCCCGGAGGCCTCAAGGCGTTTGAGCATTTTCTGGATGGCACCTGTGCTGACATCGGCGCACTGGCTTATCTGACGGAATGACAGGCCGACCTCAAAACGCAGCCTTAAAATTTCATGGATTTTACGCATTGCGATTCTCTTGTTTGGCATATATCACCCCCTGTAATGAAAGGGATAGATATAGCAGCAAAAATCAATGCGTTAAGAATGATTCTGGAAACGTGAACAGCAATTCCGGTCAGGTGAACACCGATTCTGGCAAAATGAACAGTGATTCTGGCCATGGTGCAAAATCGTGGTATTTTCCGTCGGAATACGCGTTCACGCGAAACCAGAAAGTGCGTTCACGTTCTGCCAGAATGAGTGTTCACGATAGGCCAGAATATGCATGCAGTCTTAAATGCATTATATATTGTTAAGAATTAAATAATCACTAACTCATCTAAGAGGTCCATATGACTAACACTACTATCGGAATTATTGGTAGCGGCATGATCGGTGCTAATGTAGCAAGGCTTGCAATTGCAGCAGGTTTGGATATCGTAATTTGCAATTCTCGAGGCCCTGAAACACTTTCAGAACTTATATCAGATTTAGGTTCTAATGCAAATGCAGCCACTATAGAGGATGTCATTAACTCATCAGATCTTATCGTTCTGGCTGTTCCTTTTCCTGCATACACAAATCTACCTGTAGATCTTCTTGCGGGGAAAACGCTTATTGATACGCTAAACTATTATCCTCAACGCGATGGAGAAATGCCCGAAGTAAAAACAGAACATACTGCAACCAGTGAAATGGTACAGTCTCACTTGGCTAACTCTCACGTTATTCGAGCTCTAAATAATGTTGATTTCGTCAGATTATTAAGCAGTGCACGACCTGCTGGAGCAAGTGACAGAAGTGCCCTCCCTGTTGCAGGTAATGATCCGTTATCAAAAGATACAGTAATCAAATTCCTTGATAAAATTGGCTACGATGCTTTTGATATGGGTCCACTTTCTGAAAGCTGGCGTAGTGAACCTACAACACCTGTATACGTGGCTCCTTATATGCATTCAGAAACTTCTTATGTTGCACAAAAAGTGACGGTTGAAATTTTTAAGAATGCGCCTGGTCGAACTGTCACTCGCGATGAGGTTGAAATATTAGTTAAAGCAGCCGTCCGCCATGATAAAATGTTTGGGAAATTACCTGAATTTGCACAGGATTAATTATTATTGCAAATGTATAAAAATTCAAAAAATGACTATTATATTTGAATTTCACCATTTCAAACCTTAATAATTTATTAAATTTCCAATCACAGACTGAAGTTGACCGATTCATGTCAACTTCAGAATTAAAAGCCAGCCTTAATAGGGATATTTTCAGCATAAAATTTATTTTTCAATTAAAAAGATTAATATTCTAAAATATTTGCATTGACTTAAATCAATCAAAAAAATTAACTCATCAATATTTATAAAATTATTGATGAGTTAACGCTAAGATTATTTCCCTGATAAAAAATGAAATATAATCCATGATTTTCTTTCAAAAAAAGAAGTTATTCAGCCTTCAGGAAAGGTAAATCCACCAAATTCTGTTTAAGGAAGACGGCTCCACTGACATCATCAGTATTAACCGATCGTGATGTCGACCGTAACATCGATGGTTGCTACCGGTATCTACGAAGGATCAATACTTGTCGTCATTCATAGTCTCAAGGCCGAATACGGAGATACGATCAGTGCCTCAGCCGCACGCGAGTACTCGGTCAAACGTACCTGCTCGCATCCCTTCGATAATTCGAACCCATAAATCCATAAGCACCGTTCCGGATAGTCTTATCAGCGGCAACGTGGCAAGGATCTACCAGAGATTTCCAGCAGATATATAACTGCAGCAGACTAGCTCCTGATTTCGACGATGCTCTGTAGCGGCCTATCCTATTTGATACGATAATTAGGATAGGCGAACGCGGCGAACGTCTCCCCGTACGGATATCAAATCGCGTACTGCCGCAGATCCCTCAGACTTGCCGATCCAGCCAGATGTTGGATGCTTCGAGCTGGCTACAGACAGTATCAATGAAGACCCGAGTCTTGGCCGGAACCAGGACGCCGGGTGGCATCAGGGCATAAACACTAACTCTCGTTGCGCTATGCCACTGCGGAAGGATGTTTATCAATGTACCGCTGCGAATGTCCTGTGCCACCATCCAGCCCGGCAGGAGCGCAATGCCGGTACCACGCAGTACTACCTTTAGCAGCGCTTCGCTGGTATTGGTCGTCAGAGGCCCGGAAGGGGTAATCTGCACGCGGTCATGTCCGTTTTCCAGGATCCAGTGAGGCCAGTCCGGATGGGTGGTAAAGCCCAGACACAAATGTGAGGCAAGCGCATCCGGTTCAGAGGGCGTGCCACATTTTCTGAGATATTCAGGCGATGCGACCAGCTGACTGCGAAAGGTTCCAAGCTGTCGTCCAGTTAAGGAACTATCCCGAATGATGCCAACACGGATCACAGCATCAAATCCTTCGGCCACGATATCAACCCGCCTGTCCAGGAAATGTGCATCAATACGGATTTCCGGATAGTTCTCCAGAAAGTCAGGCAAAATAGGCGCGATGACCTCACGGCCAAAAGTTACCGGCAGTGAAACACGCAACACCCCCTGCGGTGTCGAAGCAAAATCACCCACTTCACGGCTCGCAGCACTCAGCTCGTCCAGCGCGTTGCGGGTGCGATGCAGAAAATAGATCCCCGCTTCGGTCAGCGTGACGCTACGCGTCGTGCGTACCAGGAGCCTCACCCCAAGCTGTTTCTCAAGATGGCTGACTCGCCGCGAAATCACTGAAGCATCTCGGCCCAGCCTTGTGCTGGCCCCAGTAAAACTTCCCGCTTCTGCCACACATACAAAGGCGGTTAGATCGTCAAAGTTGTCAAACATGATTCCTGCACCCCACACAATAATAATTTGCAATTTAGACCCATTATCATCTTTAGCGCAACTTATTAAGATTTAATCTCAATTTCAACTTTGAGAGAGCACAGCTATGAAAACATTTCTGAGTATTGGATCTGGTCCGGGAATAGGACTTGCAACGGCCACCCGCTTTGCCAGTGAAGGATTCCGTGTGGTGCTGACATCCCGCAATAAGAAATACGTCTCAGAGCAGGTGGATACGCTGAGATCTTCTGGCTTCAAAGCGGAAGGTCGTTTTGTTGATGCCAGCGATATCAGCAGTATTGTCGAACTTATCCGCTCAGTGGAGTCTGAAATGGGCTCGGTTGACGTACTGCATTTTAACTCTGCGGCGCTTCATGACGGCACGTTAGATAATCAGTCCATCGATGGTCTCATTCAGGATCTGACCATCAATATTGGTGCCGGTTACGCTGCAATAAAAGCGGTCTTTCCAGGCATGGCTGAACGCGGTGAAGGCAGTATTCTGCTGACCGGGGGTATTTTCGCTACCCACCCAAATCCTGATTATATTTCGCTAAGCATCGGCAAAGCCGGGCTTCGCAATATGACGCACGGCCTGTTTGATACTCTTAAAGAGAAAAACATCCATATCTCAACGGTCACTGTCGGCGCTCTCGTGGCTGCAGGCTCGACTGAATCAAAAGACGTTGCTCAGGTGTTCTGGGATCTGCATGCTCAACCAAAAGATAAGTGGTCTGCAGAAGAAAATTATCCTTCTTAACAGCATTAATACCTCCGTACAGACAGTTCCTCTCCTGCAGGAGCTGTCCTTTCTTTATTACCTCACGGAGCACGTATGAATACCGGGAGTCATATACAATTAACTGCTCGCCAGACAGTGCTGTTTGCTATCGCTGCTGCATTTATGGTTGCTAACATTTACTACTCTCAACCACTCCTTGCAGTGATTGGCAGTCAGTTCAATATCCCTTCCTCAGATACAGCATTGCTTGTGACACTCACCCAACTTGGCTATGGGTTGGGCGTTTTACTTCTGGTTCCGCTGGGAGATGTCATTGATCGCCGGCGCCTGGCGTCCACAATGATTTCACTTTGCATCATTGCGCTCTTACTGACCGCGACCAGCCAGCATTTCTGGTTTTTTGCCAGCGTTCAGTTACTGCTTGGCCTGGCGGCGAGCGCGACGATGGTGCTGATCCCCTACGTCGCGAACCATACTCCTGCATACAAGCGGGGCCAGAGGGTGGGTCAGATGATCACAGGGATGTTGCTTGGAATACTGCTTGCCCGCACGGTTTCCGGGTTGGTTGCTGATGCTCTTGGCTGGCGATGGATGTATGTGATTGCAGTTATTATTGCGACCATGGTACTGATTCTGATCAGAAAACTGATGGTCCCCTCTGCAGTAACAGGGAAGATTTCTTATCCCGAACTGCTCAAATCAATGGTTTCGCTTCTCCGTGAGTATGAGGCGCTACGCACACGCGCCTTTTACTGCATGATGGGTATGGGGAGCTTCAGTATTCTCTGGACAGGATTGACATTGTTCCTGTCTGGCGAACCCTATCATTTCCAGCCTTCAACCATCGGCCTGTTCGGGCTTATAGGTGCTGCCGGTGCGATGTCTGCCGGTATAGCAGGCAGGATCAGCGACAAGGGGTATGCCTCAGCGCTGACGATCGCGCTGGCAGTGCTGTTAGTTCTCTCGTGGGGAATAATGGCGGAAGCGAAAGCATCACTCCTGCTGCTGACCGCCGGCATACTGCTTCTGGACGTGGCGGCGATGGGACTGCAGGTTGTGCATCAGTCGGTGATTTACAAGCTCAGGCCAGAAGCCCAGTCCCGTATTACATCGATATTCGTCACGTCGGGTTTTATCGGCATGGCTCTGGGATCGGCACTGAGCAGTCTGGGTTTTCGTTACTGGCAGTGGACAGGGATCTGCCTGTTTGGCGCAGCTCTTCCTGTGATCATGCTGATTCACGTGACCATTCAGGGGATGACAAAAAAATTACTAAAAAATCATTGAACACTTTAGGAAGTGAGACTTCTTGCGCAGCTCTTGCAACGTCCTCTCTTCGTGAATATCTAATCTAAGAGAAGAAATTACCATGCTCAGACATTCAGCTTTATCCCTTTTGCTCACCGTTGCCGTACTCGGCAGTGCGCATGCGGCAGACAACACTGAAATGGCTTCAACTCCCGAGACAGTAAAGGTTGTGACCTTTCAGGGAGGCTGGAACCTGCCGGTATGGGTTGCTCAGGAAAAAGGTTTTTTCAGTAAAAGGGGCCTGCATGTTGAGATGGATTACACCCCTAACTCTGACCAACTTATTAAAAATCTGCTTGAAGGCAAATATAATATTGCTGTTGCCGGTATCGATAATGTTATGGCCTATCAGGAAGGACAGGGTGCAATACCGGTTAAACATCCTGATATGTTTGCGTTTTACGGCGTTGATAACGGACTCCTTTCCCTGGTAGCAAAACCGGAAATTAAAAATGTCAGCGAGCTGAAAGGTAAAAAAATTTCCGTCGACGCACTCAGCACCGGCTATGCCTTCGTGATAAGAAATTATCTTGAGCAAAACGGCCTGACAGACAGGGATGTGCAATATTCCAGCGTGGGCAGCACCGGTGACAGATATAAAGCGCTGCTTGCCGGCTCAACGGACGCGACCCTGCTCCGTACACCTCTGGATCTCCAGGCAAAAGATAAGGGGTTTAAGGTTCTGGCTACAGGCAGTGAGCTGGGCGATTATCAGGGGACGGTTGGCGTGACAACCCGCTCCTGGGCGTCAAATCATAATGATACGCTGGTCAGCTATGTCCGCGGATATATGGACGCGCTGAACTGGCTTTATGAAAGCCGTAATCGCAAAGAAGCAGAAGCTATACTTTTGAAAAATGCACCGGGCATGACCCACGAACTCGTTGGAAAGGCGCTCAACGAGCTGCTTGATAATGGCCTTCAGCGTGATGCCGCCATTAATCCTGCCGGTGTCAGGAATGTACTTATGCTCCGCAGCAGGCTAGCGAGGCCAGAAAAACGGCTTACGGAAGAAAAAAAGTATTATGACACCCGTTACTGGAAGCAAGCGCTAAAGCTGAACGCCCTGTCGTCTTCTCCACGTTCCGGGAACTAATGTTCCTGATGCAGCCTTGCACAGGTAGGCTGCATCTCCATGTTACCACTATAATTTTTTAATTATGCTGACTCCTCAGTTTGACGGGAACATGCCTAGTTTATTCAGTGCCAGTTCGGCGATTTCCTGATCCTGGGTGTAGGTCCCCCCGAGATGCCAAGTCCACCAATAATCTTACCGTCAAACATGAGTGGGAACCCCCCACCGACTGCAAGCACTTTAGGAACGTGCGAAATTGGTGCAAGTTGTGGATCGTTCATAAAGCTATTCCACACGTGTGTGGGATATCCGAAAGAAGCTGAAGTCCAAGCTTTATTGATAGCAGCATCAACCGTGAGGAAAGGTGCTGCATCATTTCGGATGAAGGCCTTGAGTATGCCCCCGTTGTCAACAACAGCGGCTGATATCTCTACGCCAAGTGCTGCCGCAGCTTTTATTGCAGCCATCAGTAGAGTCTGCGCCGCCTCAGCGGAGATTGATGCAGTAGTGAAATAATGTGATGTAGGAGCGGTCATGATGAGTGATCCTGAGTAATTTTTCATAAGGGACCGTCACGCAGTGCCTGTTCATGGTTACAGCAATATGGTTCCTTCCAGAAACTGTAAGCCTGTTTGCAACAGCGCATAGTCGTTCAGATTGCATGTTAGTGCTTAGGAACATGTTATAAGATGAATATCTTAATACGTGTTTAAATGTAATCAATGTTATAAATATGCATTACATAAATGCATAGAGTGCAACTATGAAGAACTATAAAATCGATGACCTTATGTCATTTGTGGAGGTTGGCAGGACCGGGAGTTTCAGAACAGCGGCCATCAAGCTTGAGCGGGATGCATCCGTAATATCCCGCCGGGTGAGTCAGCTTGAGAAAAGTCTTGGTGTAAGGCTTCTTATTCGTACCACTCGGGCCGTAACTCTCACTGAAGCGGGTCAGATGTACTACCATCGCTTGCGCAGAGCTTTGGAAGAGGTAGATAATGCCACCCGCGATGTGGGTGATTTTACAGCCACCCCACAAGGCAGTCTGAAGGTATCTGTTCCTACCTCTTTTGGAAGAGAAATTATTGCACGGCTTTTTGCTAAAGTGATTACTGACTATCCAAAAATCCAGATCGATGCTCACTTTGAAGACAGAATTGTGGATATTGTAGGAGAAGGCTTTGATGTCGTCATCCGGGTGGGGATATTGTCGGACAGTTCGTTGATTTCCAGGAAATTAGGTTCTTTTCGCAGTGCACTTGTAGCCACTCCGACTCTGATTGAGAAATTTGGCCTACCCAGACATCCCGAAGAACTGGCCCAGTACCCATGTCTGGGGTTTACTAAGTTACCCGAATGGCCGAACTGGACCCTTGAGAAGGGGGAAACGACGAGCACCCTCCAACCCAATTGTGTCTTGCTAGCAGACAGTAGCGAGGCAGTGCTGATATCAGCACTTCAGGGTTTAGGTATAGCATTAGTTCCTGAGTGGATGGCTGCTCCATATTTTAAAAGCAGCGAGCTAATTAATGTACTTCCCGGCTGGAGAAGCTGCAGGGATATAGAGGTTCATGCGCTAATGCCCGGCTCATTGATCCCGGCTAAAACACGTATATTTATCGATGAACTGATTCAAAGTTTTAAAATTAGCGGATTTTAAAAATTAAAATCATCAATAAGGACCACAGCATTTATCCTGTTGCTGAGGTCCTCATAGTCATGTTTATGCTTTATTAATATCGAAATTACCTAGCGACCCGTACATTTTATCGTGCCTGACAGCTTTCCGAAGCAAATCAGTCACTTTTTCTTTACTAACCACATTGCCAAGAGCCGTCATAAATGAGCTTACATCTGTAGGGCCTGATTCATAGACAGTGTTAATCCTCCAGTATGGATTGACATAGACTGGCATAGTTGGCTCACTCCGCCAACTTTCAGACAGCGCCCCCATATTCACAGAATCGTACCCGATATCATCAAGGAAATTAATGACGGACGCCTTAGCGTCTTCAAAGTCACTCGCAACAGGGAGTGCACTACGTTCATTATGTCCGGCAGGACGAGCCCGGCTAAGCAGGCGAACAAAGTCCATATTATTGATTGCACGAACAACGCAAGAATCAACCAGATGCTTTTGAACCAACTCACTTGAAGCAATTTTGTCAGTTTTGACTTCGCCCATGATACCATCACGTTCTGGATAATAATTCATTGTATCCACGAGTATTTTTCCTGCTAAGATATCGGCAGGAAGTTTAGGGTATGCGGCAAATGGAACAGCCAATATGATAATATCATTTCCGCTAGAAACCTCTGCCAGCCTTGCAGCTCTTGCTTTGGGACCTAATTCTGCAATCAGGTCTGTCAGCGTTTCCGGCCCACGTGAATTACAAATAACGACGTCATATCCTGCTGCCATTGCAAGGCGCGCCACCTGACTACCAATCATCCCACTGCCAATAATTCCAATTGACTTACTCATGATTTATACCCTATCGAAAATATAGTTAAAACGTATTGATATAATGTATAAAAATCACTTCGATAACAACAGTGGCCAATGCATTTGTGTGTTGCAAAAATCGCATGCCTCTAAGTTTTAATATCTTTATGTCAATACAGATTAAGTATGGATAAAGATAAAAGGATTAATTACATGGATAAATCTATAAAAAATAAAATTATCTACATGGTGAAAATTGGTGCGCCTTCGTTTACTACCGAATTTTTCTTAAAATAAATGAGATGACGTATCGTGGTTTGAATGTCAATCATGAAATAGAGTACATTTATGCTTCCATATTTTTGATTACAATCAGGGCAATGCGCGGCTTTCAGCTATAAAGTTTGTCATGACATAGTTACGACATCGGATGTCTAGAAAGTTGTTATTTAACTGTGCGCGGCCAAGACTGTTATTTTAAATAACTTGAAATGAAACTAGCCATCGACACCCTACAGAAATTATAGTTAATTCATTGTAGGTTATATCGTTACATTTTCACGTAATGCTTTTAATAAAATAGAAAATGCAGGCGTTGGCTGACGACGGCTTGGATAATACAAATAATAGCCATCGTAAGGCTGGCACCAGTCTTCCAGAATTTTCACAAGCGAACCATTTTCCACATGTGTTTCGAAATAAGAGGTCGGCATACAGGCGATACCCATCCCATTAATACAATACCTAACAATTTGCTGTGGGGAATTTGAAATAAACTGTCCATCAGGCCTGATCTTGATTTTTTTCCCACCCCTGGAGAATTCCCATGTATAAATCTCGCCGTGCGTCTCCAGTCTGAGTGCCAAGCAGTTGTGGCTGACCAACTCTTCAGGACGACTAGGGCGGCCATTCTTTTCAAAATACGCGGGAGTAGCGACAACAGACATATTGATATCAGGGCCTATACGAAGCGCTATCATGTCGTTTGCAAGCCTTTCGCCCAGTCTTATTCCCGCATCGCATCGCTCAGCAACGATGTCAGATAGGGCATTATCCACCACGATTTCCACTTTTATTTCCGCATACTGCAAAAGAAATTTCATAATGGTTTGCTGGAGGACTGAGTCTGCCGCGTGATCAGAGCAGGAAATTCTGATGGTGCCAGCCGGTTCGGCACGGAACGAATTTAGGCCTGAAAGCGCATAATCAATTCCGTCAAGATGCATGCCTGCATGAGCTAGCAGGTGATTACCTGCATCCGTCAGAGCCATACTTCGGGTAGTGCGGGAAATGAGCCTGACGCCGAGCCTTTCCTCAAGTGTTTTGATTGTGTAACTCAACGTAGACTGAGACATACCCAGACGTGCCGCCGCCTTAGTAAAACTAGACTCACGGGCAACACAAACGAAAGCTACCAGATCGCGCACATTGTCCCGTGATTGTTCTAAAGTCATAAAGTTTCCCTGATCATGGTGATAAAACAGCATTATTCGATATTTTCAATAATTGTATTAGCTAAATTCGGCATAGTCGAACAATCCTCCAACATGTAAATTTTAAGCGTCAGGTGACCCTTGGCATTTTTAGTCAAACACACCTCACAATGATTCACCGACCGATTCGGTGAATAAAGTTATGAATTTATCAGGAGAGCACTATGTCATTCACAGTTCGCGGATTTGCAGCACACAGCCCGGATGCAAAGCTTGTCCCGTTTACATTTGAACGTCGTAGCCTGCGTCCGGATGATGTGGAAATAGAAATTCTATTCTGCGGCGTGTGTCATTCTGACGTGCATCATGTCCGTAATGACTGGGGTGGTGAAGAATACCCGGTAGTACCGGGGCACGAAATTGTCGGTAAGGTTGTTCGCATCGGTAAAAAGGTAACCCGTTTTCAGGCTGATGATTTGGTCGGGGTTGGTTGTCTCGTGGATTCCTGCCGCGAG
The DNA here is from genome assembly GCF_047784855.1 of Rahnella sp. PCH160. Taxonomy (NCBI): domain Bacteria; kingdom Pseudomonadati; phylum Pseudomonadota; class Gammaproteobacteria; order Enterobacterales; family Yersiniaceae; genus Rahnella; species Rahnella sp. PCH160. The sequence continues at coordinate 3,058,240 of NZ_JBLOGT010000001.1, read as the reverse complement.
TGCGCACCTTGTGAGCATCACCAGGAGCAGTTTTGCGATAACAACACGCTTACTTATTCTGATAAAGACAGGCATGACGGTACGCCTACCTATGGTGGCTATTCAGAAAAAATCGTTGTTAGCGATCGCTTCGTATTAAGCATTCCTGATGGTCTCGCTCTACCGGGTGTTGCGCCCCTGCTTTGTGCCGGGATCACAACTTACTCTCCTCTGCGTCGGTGGAATGCAGGCCCGGATAAGAAAGTTGCGGTCGTTGGGCTGGGTGGCCTGGGACATATGGCTCTGAAGCTGGCAGCAGCAATGGGTGCTGAAGTCACGCTGTTCAGTCGTTCTCCGGGGAAGGAAGAAGATGCGCGCAGGCTGGGCGCGAAACACGTTCTTATCTCATCAGATCAGAAAGCGATGGAGCAGGCATCGGGTAGCTTTGATATCATTATTGACACGGTTCCCTATAATCATGACGTAAACGAGTATGTCGCTACTCTGGCACCGGGTGGTGCATTAGTGCTTGTCGGGTATCTTGGTCCGTTAGAGCCAACTCTGAATTCTGCGCCACTGGTTTATCGTGGAAAATCACTTGCAGGCTCGCTTATCGGTGGATTGCAGGAAACGCAGGAAATGCTGGATTTTTGCGGTAAGCATGGCATCACTTCTGATATCGAAATGATCGACATTCAGGATATCAATCGGGCTTACGAACGACTGTTGAAAGCCGACGTTAAATATCGCTTCGTTATTGACATGCAGAGCCTTAAAAGTCAGTAACTCACTCTAAGATGGCTGGGTTAATTATTATTAATCCGCTATCTCATTATTTCATAAATCTTAACATCAAAATGAGCTTTCATAGCTTAATGGCAACGCTTAAAAAGTGGTCATCGGCAGACACGGTCGGTAAAGCAGAAACCTAGCAAGAACAACCGTTAACGAACAGTTCCCATCTCACAGGGAAACTGTTTTATTTTTATAATCCGTTAGCGAACCCGGACACTTTGAAAATTCCGGACCCATTTTTGTTATTCATGTCACTCGATGCCGTAATGTAAACGTCACGTTCACCCTGCTTGATTGCCAAGTTGGTAGTACGAAGATAATTCCCTTCGTCACGGCCTGGAATGGTGATTTGGCCGATTGGAATGGCGTTGCGGTTTAACACGATAACTCTTCCCTGACCATGTAGTGCAATATAAAGGTTTCCATCTGAATCAGCTTTCATTGAGTCCGGTGCTGGACTGTTAAATGGGTAGGCAACAGTTTCACCATAAGGTGCGATTGTAGTGGTCAATGAAAACTTCCCAGGCAGGACGTTGACATTAGCCTCGACCAGCCTTGTAACACAGATTGTTGCAGTAAAAACAGGCCTGGTACTGGCAATTTTACCTGCTTCATTGCCGCGAAAAACAGCGATCTGGTGGAAGTCATCCAAACACAAGATGTGTTTTCTGAAGACCTCTGGTTGGTCAGTCGTACCGCCTTACCAGCATCTTCACGGATCAGGGTTGTGGCTGACTTTTTAATAGAAATTATCGCTGAAGCTCAGCTGGCATTAGCTTGCTTAGTTATTGCTGTAGAGCTCAAAATATCCTCTTCTTGCACTTAATTGGCCACCATAAGGACTCATCCACCCGCTATAAGCGAGATATAGTCATTCGCACCCTGAGAATTACACTATTAAGTGATTCAGGGTATGCGCTTGCTGGTTACGAATATTGAGCGAGAATCACGTGATGATCGCCGCTTTTCTTTCGAGCCAGTAGGTGCTCCACGTTCGCTAACGAATACTCAGGGCATGCAGATAAACTGCTGGCTATATTTCTTTCGAAGAGCGTGGAATGCATACCAATCCCCGATAAAAAGGAGTTGGTGATGACTGTGACTAATCAATTTGCTGCGCACGTTGGTCTGGACTGGGCGGATAAAAAACACGATGTCTGTGTTCAGTTTAAAAACAGTGAACGCGTATTCGATGTGATTGAACATACAGCAGAAGCGCTTGATGCCTGGCTTACTGAGTTACACCAGAAGGTAAAAGGCAGAATCGCCATAGCTCTCGAGCTGAAGAAGGGCCCCGTGGTATATGCTCTTCAAAAATATCCCTTTATCACCGTTTTCCCCGTCCACGCTTTGTCCCTGGCTCGTTACCGTCAAGCCTTCTCGCCCAGCGGCGCTAAAGATGACCCGCAGGATGCAGAGCTGGCATTAGAGTTAATGCTGCGTTATCCCCAAAAGATAAAAGCTATTGAACCCGACAATGCGGATATTCGCTTACTTCAGCAACTGGTTGAGCAACGTCGTCAGTTGGTTGAAGACAAACGCCGCTTTGTGAATCGCCTCATCAACACGCTTAAACAGTATTATCCTCAGCCACTGGAGTGGTTCTCACATCGGGGTAGCTTACTTTTGTGTGAGTTGATTATCCGGTGGCCCAGTCTGCAACAACTGAAACGAGCCAGGCGCGACACGACCCGAAATTTTCTGAATGCCAGAGGTGGCCGCGCAATGGCCCTTACCGAGCAACGTGTTGCGAGTATTGATAATGCGATCCCATTGACGACAGACCCGAGTGTTATAGAGGCTAATGCTTTGATGGCAACAGCACTGGCGACACAAATTAAAGTCGTGAGTGAAATCATCAAAACCTATGACGAACGAATCGAAACGCTGTTTGACACATTGCCAGATGCGGGGCTGTTCAAATCACTTCCGGGCATGGGGCCGTGTATGGGCCCACGGATGCTTGCTGCACTTGGTGATAACCGTGACCGGTTTAACAGCGCTGAAGAAATTCAAAACTATGCAGGTATTTCACCGGTGACCGAACGAAGTGGCCAGAAATCATGGGTTCACTGGCGATGGCAATGTGCCAAGTTCGTCAGGCAGACCTTTGTCGAATGGGCTGCGAAGACGATTAACTCATCATACTGGGCCAGACTTTATTATCAGGGACTGCGAGAAAAAGGAAAATCTCACCAGTCTGCAATCCGGGCTCTTGCCTTCAAATGGATAAGGATCATTTACCGCTGCTGGAAGACCAGAACCCAGTACGACGAAGCAAAATATTTGCTGGCTCTCGAAGCGCGACACTCGCCCTTACTGAAGCCATAAAAAGCTTGTCGAATGTCTCAGGGCGTGAAGCGGAAGTACGAAATTGTTATCAACGCCAAGGGTGCATTACTAACATTACCGCGTGTTAATAAACGGAACAGTTCAAACCACTAATTTGACGTTAATAATCTTGAGAGGTACAGTTAAACTTTATATCAGTCTCAAATATCATGACGATTCAAATGGGTAAACTTAAACTAGTTGTTTTTGCAATAAGTGTTTTAGTGGTTGTGTTAGGGGCTAACGAGTATTTTGCCATGCATCGTGGCCCTGAATGCAGCAATGTAAGTTTTGAAGAAGCATCAGCACTCATTTCAAAAGATTTTTTAGGCGATAGAATGCTTCGTTGGCAGCACGATACTGATAGACTAGGAACCAAATCACCTAAACTAAGCTTTGACCAAAAAAATACCAAAGTTACTGATGTCTATCTAGTCCCATTTACAGCAGAAGGACCAAATGGAATAATTCATTACGACGCTATGTATACTTGTAAGACTAATTCGATAGAGTATAGCAGTCGATAAAATTCCAAGATATATTTCATTGCCTCATTAATCAGGGGCAATGACCCCACCTCTATATTAACGAAAACCAGTTCCTTTGATATCTAACTGCCCCGGAATATAAATCAGAAACTCCTGACCCGTGAAGTGCGCAAGAACCGAACTTGATCCCGCTCCAATGCCGCTGGAGACAGGCATTAAACGTCTGGATGACGGGAGTCTGATGGTTGCAGTGCGCACCGATTTGCAGGGGTGCAAAGGACGGGTGATTGCATCCCGGCAATTTCGCCCGGCGGCCAGTATTTGATTGAGTTGGCGACGCCGAACGTCCCTTTTTTCATTATCTCAGAAGGTATAAGTCACCCCGGTCGAGAGGATCCCGGTCCAGCTTTTATCGACCATCGGGCTATCCGTAACTTCATCAGAAAGATGAAGGTAACGAACGGCTACGTTAACTTTCCAGTCTTCGTTAATGGAATAGGCGGCATTGAGTTCCAGAAAAGGTGACAAGCTGCTGCCTGCGTCATAGGCGCTCAGACCACTTCTGCGCGACTCTTTCTGTGAGATCCCGTAGTAGTAATTATTCTGTTTGGCATCAGCAAATTCCACGCCGGCGCCGGAAAGAAAATCAATACCCCCACGCTCCAGGGATACATCCAGCCCACATTCCCTGTCATACCGTCGCTGTTGCCGAGTACATCGCCCGCCACAGCGGCCCGGAGAAAGCCATACGCTGTCATGTGGGTGTAAGTTAATCCCGCCATAGCGGTTGACTTACGATTATCCAGTCGTTTCAGTTGATTATCGCTGCTGTCATCAGATTTAAACTTAAAAGGCGCCCAGTACACCGTCGCTGACAATTTGTCTTCTTCCGTGTTCCACAGATAGTACCCGGCCCCAAGCCCATGCACCCAAAAGTTGTCTCCCTCATACATGATTTGCGGAAGGGCCTGGACATCATGGTCATAATCTTTATAGGGGCTCTGCGCAATGGCGACGCCGGCACCAATGCTCAGTCCATCAGTTTTTGCAGAGGCCATTGAGGTCACGGGTAGGGCCATAATACACAGCAGAGCGACTTTTTTTTTCATGAAAAATGCACCAGCAGAGTAAAGTTTGTGCATCTTGCAGTAGAGTTTCTGGCTTGCACAGACCCTTTTCGCATTCTTAATAGTGCCTGACGATATCCTGTCGCATCGTTACGGATACTCCATATGATTTCAATTTTCATGCGGGCTCTTTTCATATTACTTACGTACGTCTTTTATGTGGGCTGGTAAAGTCTCAAGTTGAGAATGAACGTTCACTAAAGGTCGATCTACTTATGGTTTACAGAAAATTATTTATTACAGGGCTCGCACTTTTGATAGTTAGTTGTGATCAAAAGAATGCCGGGATGCCGGGGCCGGGTTCCATGCCTACTGATGTGGGCGTCGTCACCCTAAAGTCTGAATCCGTTACCCTTTATAGTGAACTTTCAGGACGTGTTACCGGAACGATGGTGTCTGATGTCAGGCCACAGGTCGGTGGCATCATAAAGAAAAGGCTATTCACGGAAGGGGATGAGGTGCAAGCGGGACAGGTCCTTTATCAAATTGACCCGGCCACTTATCAGGCCAGTTATGATGAAGCGGTTGCGCAGATGAACAATGCCATTGCCGTGGTGAAAAGCAGCAAGCTTAAAGCTGAACGTTATACCGCCCTGCTGCAAGAAAAGGGCGTAACCCGTCAGGATGCTGACGATGCACAAGCGACCTACCAGCAGAATGTGGCCTCCGTGGCGCAGTACCGGGCAGCGGCGCAAAGCGCCCGCCTTGATCTTGAATACACCCAGGTAAGGGCGCCGATTTCAGGCCGTATCGGTATTTCATCAGTGACCCCAGGTGCATTAGTCACGGCGAGCCAGACCGATGCGCTGGCTACGATAAGAGTACTGGATCCGATTTATGTCGATTTAACACAGTCCAGTACCCAGCTGTTAAAGCTCAGGAAACAGCAACAACACGCCGCGCAGAAAGAAGAAACCGTCCCCGTTACCGTGACATTGGATGATGGTACAAAATACCTGCATCAAGGGAAGCTTGAACTGGAAGAGGTTTCCGTTGATGAATCCACGGGCACGGTAACGCTCCGAGCCATTTTTCCTAACCCGGAACATGAGCTTCTGCCAGGTATGTACGTCAGGGCCTCCGTGAGCCAGGGTGTTCGCAACAATGCCATCCTGGCCCCTCAGCAAGGTATCACGCGTGACGCCAAAGGCGATGCCACGGCCCTTGTCGCAGGGAAGGACAACAAAGTTGAAAGCCGGCAGGTCACCACCGGGGCGTGGTGGGTAATAAATGGCTGATCACCCGCGGCCTTCAGGCGGGCGAACGTCTGATCACCGAGGGTACGGGCAAAGTCCAGGCCGGTATGGACGTTAAAATCACCGAGGTTGGCAGCACGGCTGCGAACGACGCTTCCATCACCGCTACCGGAGGCAAGTAAGCATGCTCGCACAGTTTTTTATCAGACGCCCGGTCTTCGCCTGGGTCATTGCCATCGTCATCATGCTGTTTGGTATTATCAGCATTAACAGCCTGCCTATTGCGCAATATCCAGACGTGGCGCCGCCTCAAATTAGTATTCAGGCTACGTATACGGGCGCATCCGCTGAAACGCTCGAAAGCAGCGTGACTCAGGTTATTGAGCAAGAGCTGACCGGTCTCGATGGCCTTTTGTACTTCTCTTCAACCAGTACGGCGTCTACGGGTCAGGTGAAAATCACCGTGACCTTCAAACAAGGAACCGACCCGGATATCGCACAGGTTCAGGTGCAAAACAAAGTTCAGCAGGCAGAAAGTCGCCTGCCTGACTCTGTGACATCCCAAGGTGTAACTGTCGAGAAGGCGCAGAGCGACTTCCTGCTTATTATGGCGCTGTATGACAAGACAGATAAAAGCACCTCCGCCGATGTCGCAGACTACCTTGTGAGTAACATGCAGGACACACTGGCGCGCGTTTCAGGCGTCGGGGGCGTTCAGGTTTTTGGCTCAGAATATGCCATGCGTATCTGGCTGGATCCCGTCAAACTTGCAGCCTACTCCCTTATGCCATCCGACGTGAAAACGGCGATTGAGAATCAGAATACTCAGGTCGCCTCCGGCCAGCTTGGCGCCATGCCATCAGGTACAGAACAGCAACTGGTCGCCACCGTTCAGTCACGCTCACGCCTTCAGACGCCGGATCAATTTCGTCATATTGTTCTTAAGAGTAAATCTGACGGTTCCGCAGTGCGTTTGAGCGACGTGGCGCGGGTTGAGATGGGTAATGAAGATTACAGCTCTAACGTTATTGCCAATGGCCATCCGGCTGCCGGGATTGCGGTTCAGCTGGCATCGGGAGCGAATGCGCTCACGACAGCAGAACAAGTCAAAAAAATCGTGGCTGAATTTCAGACGAGCATGCCCGCCGGCTATGTCGTTGCTTATCCGCTAGACAGTACGGACTTTGTTAAAGTATCCATCACCGAGGTGGTTAAAACGCTTGGCGAAGCCATTTTGCTGGTTATTTTGGTGATGTTTATTTTCCTGCAAAATATCCGCACCACCTTAATTCCGGCTATCGCTGTTCCGGTTGTGCTATTGGGAACGTTTGGGGTGCTTTCAGCATTTGGCTATTCCATCAACACCCTGACGATGTTTGGTATCGTGCTGGCAATCGGCTTGCTGGTGGATGACGCCATTGTCGTCGTCGAAAACGTTGAGCGCGTTATGCGCGAGGAAAATCTTCCCCCTCGCCAGGCCACTGAAAAATCGATGCGAGAGATAACCGGGGCACTTATAGGAATTGCAATGGTCCTCTCCGCCGTTTTCCTGCCGATGACTTTTTTCAGCGGCTCAACGGGCGTTATTTACCGGCAATTCTCCATCACGATAGTTTCCTCTATGGTGCTGTCAGTGATAGTGGCCCTGACACTGACGCCCGCCCTGTGCGCAACATTGCTTAAACCCCATACCCCGCAAAGTAATGATAAAGGCTTCTTCGGATGGTTTAACCGCACATACATGACCATTCAAGGTCGCTACAAGAATGGCGTAGGGCGTGTTATTCATGGACCCACGCGCTTTATTCTTGTTTACGGGGTGATTTTGTTAGGTTGTGCCGTTATGTACATGCGGCTGCCAACCGGCTTTCTCCCTACTGAAGACCAGGGATACATCATGGTGCAGTACCAGCTGGCTCCCGGTGCTACTGAAAACCGCACCCGTGAAGTGCGCAAGGAGATACAGCAGTATTTCCTGACCAAAGAGAAAGATAACGTTAATGTCGGCATGCTGGTTGACGGTTTCAGCTTCGCCGGCAGCGGACAAAATGCGGGCATCGGCTTTATCTCACTTAAAAACTGGGATGACCGCAAAGGCAGTAACAACACGGCTGACGCTATTGCCGGGCGGGCAATGATGAACCTGGCAGGGATCAGGGATGCACAAATTTTCGTACTGACCCCGCCGGCGGTTTCGGGACTCGGGCAGTCTAATGGTTTCACCTTCGAGCTTCAGGCGCGCGCGGGGACTGACAGCAGCACGCTGATTAAACTCCGTGACCAACTTATTTCTGAGGCGGCTAAAGATCCTTCGCTGGACAGCGTCCGGGCCAATACACTGCCGGACTTGCCTCAGCTTCAGGTCGACATCGACGATGACAAGGCGCAGTCCCTTGGCGTCTCCGTCAGTGATATTAACGACACGCTCAGCGCGGCGTTGGGCGGTACGTATGTTAATGACTTTGTTGATCGCGGTCGTGTGAAAAAAGTCTATGTGCAGGGTGATTTGAACCATCGCAGCAAGCCCGAGGATATCGACCAATGGTACGTGCGCGGAACTGACAGTGATGGAAACAGTACGATGGTACCGTTTTCTTCTTTTGCCTCCTCTCACTGGGTTTACGGCTCAGATACCCTCTCACGTTTCAACGGACTGTCATCGTATGAAATTCAGGGAAGTGCATCCTCTGGCAACAGTTCCGGTGATGCGATGACCGCCATGGAGAAACTTGCCAGCAAGTTGCCGTCAGGTGTGACGTACGCCTGGTCATCACTTTCATACCAGGAAAAACTCTCAGGCAATCAGGCCATGTCCCTCTACGGTATTTCTCTGATTGTGGTGTTTCTCTGCCTGGCAGCCCTCTATGAGAGCTGGTCGGTTCCCTTCTCCGTCATTATGGTCGTTCCGCTGGGTGTCATTGGCTCCCTTCTGGCTATCACTCTGCGCGGGCTGGAAAATGATGTTTATTTCCAGGTTGCGCTGCTGACCATCATTGGGCTTTCAGCAAAAAATGCCATCCTCATCGTGGAATTTGCCGAAGACAATTATCGGAAAGGAGAAAATCTGCTGCAGGCCGCTATTCATGCAGCCAGTATGCGCCTGCGTCCGATAATTATGACTTCCCTTGCCTTTATGGCCGGCGTATTGCCGCTGGCGGTTTCTTCCGGTGCGGGCGCGAACAGCCGCATTGCGATAGGCACAGGTATCATTGGCGGGACGCTCACTGCCACTCTTCTGGCCATATTTTTGGTCCCCCTGTTCTTCGTTCTGGTAAGACGCATGTTCCCCGGACTTCCGGCAGACCATAAAGAGGTACGTAATGCCGCTGAAGAAAAAGGAGAACAAAATGAACGTTAAGCTTCTGATTCTATGCGTCCCAATGTTGCTGGCCGGTTGCATTTCATTGGATCCCGATTATAAGCGTCCTGACTTATCGACACCGGCCACATCCCCGCAAGGGGAAGCCTATGTCAGTTCGGGCAAGACCACTGACGTAAGTTATCGCGACACAGGCTGGTACGATTATATTCAGGATGCCAAACTCCGGCAGGTCGTGGCGATGTCTCTTGACAGCAGCAGGGACCTGCGCGAAGCCGTTGCCAATGTCAAAGCCGCCCGGGCACAATATGGGGAAGAACGATCTAATCTTTTCCCGACCATAAATGCTGAGCTCAGTGGGAGTCGCTCCCGTTCGCTCTCAGGGGAAGGTAATAAAACCGCCATAAGCTCGAGTTATGAGGGAGACGCCAGCGTCAGTTCCTTTGAGCTCGATTTGTTTGGTAAGAACCAAAGCCTGACCCGCGAGCAGTATGAAACGTATCTCAGCACGCTTCAGGGAGCGCGAAGTACCCGCCTGACCGTCCTTTATAATACGGTCGACTACTGGCTGACGTTGGCTGCCGACCGAAGTTATCTTGCAGTCGCCAAAGAAACCGCAGAAAGCGCCCGTCAGTCATTGGAGGTTACACAGGCGCAGCTTCGTCACGGTACGGCATCGATGGTGGATGTCTCTTCTGCGGATACCACGTATCAGTCTGCGCTTGCCGATGTGGCAAGTTATAAAACCAGCGTAGCGCAGGATAAAAATGCGCTTGACCTGGTCGTCGGAAAAACGGTTCCCGACGCTCTTTTACCTGAAGGCATTGAAACACTCTCCCATGCATTCCGGGAAATACCGGCGGGTGTCTCTTCTGACGTTTTAATGAATCGGCCTGACGTGCTGGAAGCAGAACATAATCTGAAATCGGCAAATGCCAGCATCGGCGCTGCCCGGGCGAATTTCTATCCCAGCATTTCACTGACTGCCAGTGGAGGCGCAGCCAGTTCTGACCTTTCATCTCTGTTTAAACACGGAGCCGGAGTGTGGTCCTTCTCGCCCAGTATCTCCTTGCCTATTTTTTCCGGCGGCTATAACACCTCTCAGCTGAATTACACCAAAGCCCAAAAGGAATATTACGTAGCGGCATATGATAAGGCAGTTCAGACAGCGTTTCAGGAAGTGGCAAATGCGCTGGCACGCAGAGGCACTATCAATGACCAGTTAACAGGTCAGCAGAATTACGTGACCTCAGCTCAAAGCTATTTCCATCTGTCAGATCTTCGCTACCGAAATGGTGTGGATAGCTGGCTTAACGCTCTCATTGCTCAGCGTACCCTTTACACGGCAAGGACGTCGCTTATTAGTACCCAGCAGGCGTATTACGAAAATCTGATAACGCTTTACAAGGTGATGGGGGGAGGAACCGCACTCAAAGAATCGGAGATTAAACACTAAGGCGGATTGCCAGCCAGAAAATTATATTGAGATGGCTGGCATTTACCTGAAAAATACTGATTTTGTGAATAATCAAAAAATTATGAGGTATTTATGAAGAAGATTTACACCTGCACCCTTTTATTTTTTCTGAGCATACCGGCGGGCGTCTATGCCGTTCCCTTTGATGGTCCGGGCAGGGAAATCGCCGCGCCCCCGATGCCAGGTATAGTCGCACCGTTTACTGTCCCGCCTCCTGCGGCAGAAATGATTGTGATCCAAGGTTTGACGTATTGGTTATTCAATAACACTTATTACCGGGAAATAGGTAACCGGTATGTTGTGGTAGAAGCGCCTGTCACGCGCGCCCATAATAAAGCCATGTCAGTGATGGATTTCAACGGGAAACGCTATTATGTCAGGGCGGGCAGGTATTATCAGCGCAACATTGATGGGGAATATATCGAGGTATCGCCACCCGAGGGTATTCATTAAGGATGAATAGCCCTTCGTATCCCAGAGTGGATTAACCCTTAACACAACCTTTATATATTGTCACTGGTGATATTTTGACTGAGAAATCTGACACTCTTATATTTACACAACGAAGAAAAATAATAGCCGAGGCCGCTAAAGTATGTTTTAGCCGCTCCGGATTTCACGGTGGCAGTATAAGCGATCTCTCCAGAGAGACGGGGATGGGGCCGGGACAGTTATATCGCCATTACAAGAGCAAGACAGATCTGATAAATGAGGTGGTGCGAATCATCGCCGCTGAGTGGCGAAATTTTCTAACCGAACGCCTTATGCACCTGACGGAGCTATTACATATTTTGGATGGTCAGTCTCCCTTTTGGCAGGGCTGGTCTTCACAAAATCACGCCCTTTTGCTCGAAGCCTACTCTGAAGCAGCACGCAATAAGGAGGTCAGGGAAATACTATGGAAAGAAGAATTACTGCTGATTGAAACCTTATGTTTCAGAAATGAAGGAAAGATAAAATATTCTTCAGATCGGATCAGGTTGATACTGATTGTTATCGATGGGTTTCTCTGTCGAATTTTTAGAGAGGAAAAACTGGATTTGGAGGAACTCAAAAAAATTGAGTCCTTCCTTTTCGAGATTGAATAACAACTCATCGGTTCTGGCTTGCTGTCATAACATTTAAAAACCGCATAGCTATTTTATCAGCCTCATTATTTGTCTCTTCTCCTAACCTGAGCCGGCGTATCACCAGTCCATCTATCAGAAGTGAGGAAAAATAAAGTCGTGTCCGCAGGGCGCTTTCGGAAATATCAGGATTCCGCTCAGCCTCACGCTGATATACATTATTTTTCAGCTCCTCATACGCTGCGGTAAAAAGAGACTGGTAGCATGGATTACGACGAGCTTCTGCCGAAACTTCAAGCAGCAAAGAAATACTTTCTTGTGCATTATCAATAAATGATCTTTTTTCAGCAAAAACGAAGTCAGGCGAAAAAATGTCAGTTTTACTTTGGCTGTGCGTTTCTGTAAGTAACTCTTTTAAATTATCAACGGCATCAATGATAAGTATTTCAATAATTTCAGCTTTACTTTTGTAATAACGATAAATGAGCCCCGTACTCACCCCTGCCTCTCGGGCAATACTTTGTACGGAAGCATTATGGAAACCTTTTTCTCGCATACATTTGCGAGCCGCACGAAGAATTTCCTCTTTCCTGGTCATACTTGAGCTCTCATTTAAGATAGACTATGTTCCCATCTTTGTTATGGTCACAATATATAATATATAATATATAATATATAATATATAATGAAAGTTATACAGGCTACTTTCCAGTCTAAACAAGGTCTTGGTATAAAGTACTTTTCCATAGAAGACAAATCGCTCAGACTGGTATCATAACAATACTGCATAGATCATTAAACTCTATCCACACATATTTGCCTCTATTTGTGCCACCTCGTTTAGCATATCCCGTTAGAGAAAATGCTGTGCCGGGAAAAATATCCTTACCTTGACCAGGATAAAAAACAACACAGAGGTCAGAATAGCCCGTTGAGAAAATTTCATTTTTTTTCTTTCGCATCAAGCTGAAGACTGTTGCGCACCACCTTATCCAGGAACGACGCAGGAGCGAATCTGAGAATAAAATTCAATTTTCTTGCCAGCGTTCCCGCCGTGTAGCGCACCTTCGGGCGTGAAGTCTGAGCCGCTTTAACAACCACGTCAGCCACAACCTCCGGGCTTTCCGCTTCGGCCATGGCCTTGCTAACCACTTTCGCCAGCTTAGCCCGGATCAGGTCATACTCTTCAAGCCTGGCATCCGGCTCTATATTATTGTTTTCAAATTGTGTTTTCATGTAAGCAGGCTCGATGACAGAAACTCTGATGCCCTGCGTGCGCAGTTCATGATCCAGTGCTCCCGTATACCCTTCGACCGCATGCTTACTGGCTGCATAAAGTGCCACGTATGGCAACGGAACGATTCCGAGTATCGAACCCATGTTAATGATGCGCCCACTCCCCTGACGGCGCATCTGAGGGATCACGGCCCGCGTCATCCTGACTACGCCCAGAAAGTTGGTGTCGAAAATGCGCCTGGCCTGCTCGATAGAACTTTCTTCCGCCGCCGCCGGAGCGACCCCGAAGCCCGCATTATTCACCAGAATATCGATCCGCCCCTCCCGGCGCAGCAACTCCTCAATAGCCGCCCCGACAGAAGCGTCGTCCGTCACATCAAGCATCAATAACGGAAACGGATGCGTTTCCGCCAGTGACCCGCGCCGGCTCGTGCCGTATACCGTATACCCCGCGGCTAAAAGTTTAACGGCTGTCGCTTCGCCGATACCTGAGGAAGCGCCGGTAACCAGTGCTACACGTTTTTTTGTCATGCTGAATAAGGCCTGATTTTTTGAGGTTTCTCATCATTGATGAGAAGACACGCTGTAAGGGATTTATGTCGGATTTACCTCTCTGCAGAACAGCCGGAAAACCGTTCTGCAAAGTGCAACTCATTGACTAAAGTGCTTTATATCGCTCTGCGGCTTCATCTTGTTTGATGTCTGAAAGCAGAGCCTGACGCGAAGCATCAAGAGTGTCCCAGCGGGCAGCATGATGTAACGGCGGGATGGTGACCCGTTCACGGCGATCAAAGCCCACCAGTGCGGCATCCACTAACTCGCCCACTTCCATGAATTTTGCCGAGTTACTGATATCGATACCCGCACGGTCCCAGATTTCCGTATAAGTGCCGGCAGGAAGCACCGCCTGGACATAAATGCCCTTAGATGACAGCTCGACATTCATTCCCTGAGACAGAAAAAGCACAAAGGCTTTGGTTGCGCCGTAAACCGTCATGGCAAATTCCGGGGCGAGTCCGACGATGGAGCTGATGTTGACGATCGATCCCTCACCCGCTTGCACGAGCCGTGGTGCCACGGCACTGGCCAGTCTGGTCAGGGCGGTGACGTTAAGCGCGATAAGGCTTTCTATCGAATCAGGCGTCTGCTCTGTAAAACTGCCAGACTGCGCGATACCCGCGTTATTGATAAGAATGCCAATCTGCGCGTCTTCACGCAGGCGAGCTTCGACCACGGCTAAATCACTGGTTTGCGTGAGGTCAGCGGGCAAAACATCGACAGAAATGCCATTTTCCTGTCGCAGACGTTCGGCAAGGGTCTCTAACCTTGCTTTGTCGCGGGCGACCAGAACAAGGTCGTGGCCCCGGCGGGCAAACCGTTCAGCGTAAACAGCACCAATACCCGTGGATGCGCCTGTAATGAGGACTGAAGCTTTAGTCATAAGTTGATCTTCTTTATTAATGTGTAAACAGAATTCGCAATATGCGATACCGGCATAACCGTGACACCTGTTGCTTTAGTTGCTGGTCTGGGTAAGCGACGGGTAATCGGTATATCCCGCTGCACCACCGCCATACAGCGTTTCAGGATTGAGTGCGGCCAGGGGCGCGCCCGTCTTCAGCCTTTCGACCAGATCAGGGTTGGAGATGAACGGACGACCGAACGCGAACAGATCGGCTTTGCCTTGCGCAAGCTGAGCGGACGCCAGCGCCAGATCATAGCCATTGTTGCCGATGTAGGTGTTTTTAAAGCGCCGGCGCAGGGAGTCGTAATCGAACGGTGATACATCACGCGGGCCGCCCGTAGCACCTTCAACTACATGGAGGTACACGATACCTAATGCATTAAGTTCATCAGCGACGTAGTCATATTGCGGCTGCGGATCACTGCATGAAATCGCATTAGCAGGGGAAACCGGTGAAATGCGCACGCCGGTGCGATCTGCACCGATCTCATCTATTACCGCAGCCGTGACTTCTAACAGCAGGCGTGCACGATTCTCGACAGAGCCGCCGTACTCATCGGTACGCTGATTGGCGCCGTCTTTAAGGAACTGTTCCAGCAGATAACCATTCGCGCCATGAATCTCAACGCCATCAAACCCGGCGGCAATGGCATTGGCCGATGCCTTTCTGAAATCGTCGATAATCCCCTGTATTTCCTGCAACTCAAGCGCACGTGGCTCAGAGACGTCAGCAAAACCGTTGTTCACAAAGGTCTTCGTCGCGGCGCGAATGGCAGACGGCGCGACAGGCGCAGCGCCACCAGGCTGTAAATCGACATGCGAAATTCGTCCTACATGCCATAGCTGTACAAATATGCGCCCACCTTTGGCATGAACCGCGTCAGTCACTTTTCGCCAACCCTCGATCTGAGCTTGTGTATAGATCCCCGGCGTATCCTGATAGCCCTGCGCCTGTGCTGAGATCTGCGTGGCTTCGGTAATCAGCAAACCTGCTGTGGCACGCTGGGCGTAGTATGTCGCCGCCAGTTCGGTGGGGACCAAACCTGCTCCTGCCCGGTTACGCGTCAGGGGTGCCATTACGATATGGTTGGCAAGTGTTATTGTCCCAAGATCATAGGGTTGAAATAATGTCTGGTTCGTCATGTTTATTCGCCTGCTAAGGGGTTGGTCGAAGTGTTCGATATAATGATGATGATCGTAATCTATAAAGTCAACTGGTTTGATTATGATCATCATCAATGTATACTTAAACCCTATTTTTGAGAGGGGCAGGAAAGCATGAAAGTGTCGAAAGAGCAGGTTCGGGAAAACCGAATGCGCATTGTTGAAACGGCCTCAGAACTTTTTCGTGAGCGCGGTTACGATGGCGTGGGCGTCGCGGAACTGATGTCAGCGGCAGGCTTAACCCACGGAGGGTTTTACAAGCACTTTGGTTCCAAGGCTGATCTGATGGCGGAGGCAATGAGCTGCGGTTTTACGCGATCCGCCGAAAGCACGGCAGGTGTGGATCGGAAAAAATTTATTGAATACTACCTCTCCCGACAACATCGCGATGATAGGGGAAAGGGGTGTGTGATGTCGGCATTGGGCACCGATACGGCCCGTCAGTCTGAGTCAATCAAGGCGACATTTGCCGCCGGCATTGAACGTCAGCTGGCCGTTTTAGGAAATGAAAATAATGGAGAAGGCGGAACGCGTGCCGACCTGATTGACACTATTGCCCATCTTGTCGGTGCTCTGGTGTTATCCCGCGCCTGCCCTGATGATTCGTCTCTTGCTGATGAGATTCTGGAGATTTGCCGCGCCCGAATTTTGGGTTGAGAAAAATCATTCAACGTGTCCCGAAGCCTCAGGATTGCGTAAAAATCTGGCGCGTTCAACGATGATTTCATCAGGCGCGGGGTCTGGATGCAAAAGGTCGAGCATCTCAATAAGAAAGTTATCCACGACTTCTTCCTGGCAATCGCGGGGATGTGGCCGCTTGATTTTAATGCTGAGTGGCAACCGCGATTCACCTGGCTAATCTGAAACCTGTTTGCCGTGGCTTATGCGAAATGTCACCCGCTGGGGATGGTTTACTGACACTAAATATTCAACCGGTTGATGAAAACGGTCAGTAATCACCCCCCGATACACCAGCGCCGGGCTATTGGGTTGTGCATTTAATAACGCCTGTTCTTCTTCATTCATTATGGTCACGCGGAGAGTGCCTTCGTCTGAAGCACCTAAAACACCGTAGTTTTCTGCCAGAAGACGATACAGCGAACCGCTCTGCTCAAGCATCTCAGCGGTCAGGTCCGGAATAATCGCTCTTGGCAGGTAGCTGGTTTCCAGACAAAAAGGCACACCGTCAGCGAGACGCAGACGTTTAATCATCACCAAAGGGTCGCCAGCCTGAATTTTTAGTAACGCGGCAATATGAGTGCTGGCCTGAGCCTCCTGAAAATAAATCAACCGGCTACCCGCTACCGCACCATTTAACTCCGTGATTTTGCTAATACCATGCTCAATCGCCTGTGTCAGTGGCCGCTTTATGGTGGTCTCGGTCAGCCATGTCCCCTGGTTTCCCCGCCTTTCCAACATGCCGCTCATCACAAGCTCATCTGTAATTTTTCGCAAAGTCATCCTGCTGATACCTAGCAGGATTGACAGATCACGTTCTGCCGGAATTTGATCGCCTTCGTTGAATTCCGTGTTTAATAAATTCAGCAGCGCCTGCCTGGCCGTCAGATAGGCCTTTCGCGGGCGGCGTTTACTTTCGCTTAACGCTGTCATGGTCTGTTTTATAGCCCAATAAAATTAAAGAACAGACATTATTCTAGCCAACGAGTCATTGATCTGTCACTGAAAATTTCAACCACAGAACAGTTAATAACAATTTTCAATCAGACCATAAAACCATAAGTTATTATTATAATTAAATAAAAACTTTAAACTTATTGCGTATTCTTACCTGCAGGCGTATATCTTTCGTGGTACATTTTACGGTATATTTAACGGGAGTGCATGATGAAAAAAACGCTTGCCCTATTTTCTCTTGGTCTTGCTATGGCAGGGCTTTCCTGTCACGCATTGGCGCAGCAGCAAATCCGGTTTGGTACTGATGCGACGTTTCCGCCCTTTGAGTTTAAAGCCGCAGACGGCAGCCTGCAGGGGTTTGATATTGATCTGGGTAATGCGATTTGCACTCAGCTCAAGGCCAAATGTATTTGGGTTGAAAACGGATTTGATGGTCTGATCCCCGCGCTCCAGGCCCGTAAATTCGATGCCATTATTTCTTCATTGTCGATTACAGATGAACGTAAAAAAGCGATCAACTTCTCCGATAAATTATTCAACACACCCGCGTATCTGGTCGCGTTAAAAGATAGCGGCCTCAAACCCATGGCCGAATCTCTTCAGGGTAAGCGTGTGGGTGTACAACAGGGCTCTGTATTCGAAGCCTATGCGAAGAAACACTGGCAATCACAAGGCGTCGAACTGGTTTCCTATCCCAGTGCAGAGGCCGTTTACGCCGATTTGGTCGTAGGCCGTCTGGACGCGACGCTGGACGATGCGACGGTGGTGAGCACCGCGTTACTGGATAAACCCCAGGGAAAGAATTTCAGCCTGATTGAACCGCAGGTAAAAGATGATGCCATTTTTGGTCCCGGCACCGGTATTGGCATTTCGAAGCAAAATAGCGAACTGCTTGAACAACTCAACGGGGCAATTAAGGCAATACGCAATGACGGTACCTACGACCGGCTGGCTAAAAAATATTTCAATTTCAATGTGTACGGTGAGTGATTTATGAATACTTCAGCAATTATTTCCTCTCTTATCGAACAGCGCTTCCTCCCACAGGGTGGGCTGAGTCAGGTGTTCCTTGTGGCCTGCGGCGGATCTCTGGTGGATATGTATCCGGCAAATTATTTTCTCAATAGTGAATCGACTGCCTTACACAGTTACATGATGACCGCAAACGAGTTTGTTCATGCCGCGCCAAAGACATTGGGTCCTCAGTCGCTGACGATAGTTTGCTCGCATGGGGGGAATACTCCGGAATCTGTCGCGGCGGCCAAACTGGCCCAAAGCCGGGGCAGCGTCACCGTGACGTTGACGCACAATGAAAATGCAGACCTTATCGGCTTTTCTGACAGTAATTTGCTTTATGCCTGGGGGGATGACAGCCAGGTGATTAATAACCCGATGGCAATCATTTTGAGTCTATGTGTCGAAGTTTTGCATCAGACTGAGGGTTATGAAGGATATGCCGATTTCCGGGCAGGAATGGAGCAAATTGATGGGATTATCTCGCGGGCCCGACGTCAGGTACAGGCGCGCTGCGCAGCCTTTGCTGAGCGCTACGCCCGGGAATCACTGTTTTATATTCTGTCCAGTGGCGCTTCCTACGGACATGCCTATGGCTTTGCCATATGTTCATTAATGGAAATGCAGTGGCTTAATGCGGCATCAATTCACAGTGGCGAATTTTTCCATGGCCCGTTTGAAGTGACTGATTTGAATACCCCCTGGATCCTGATGATGAACGAAGGCCGCACCAGGGTGCTTGATGAAAGAGTGCGCAATTTCCTCCTGCAGTACGGAGATAAGGTGGAAATTGTTGATGCCAAGGAGCTGGGGCTTGGCGTCATACCCGCCAGTGTGGTGGAGTATTTTAACCCCGTCCTCTTCTACAGCGTTATGTGCGAATATCGCGCTGCATTAGCGAAAATACGTCAACATCCGTTGGAAACCCGGCGATACATGGGACAGGTCGCGTATTAGGAGATGACAAAATGAGAGTGCTTGGGCTGGGCGATAACGTTATTGACCGGTATACCCATACAGGTATCGGTTACCCCGGAGGGAACGCACTTAACTTCAGTGTGTACGCCCGGTTATTATCTGCAAATACTGCCTATCTTGGGGTTTTTGGCGACGACAGTGCGGCAGGACATATTCGCCGCGTACTGGAAGCAAGGGAGATTGATACCTCTCATTGCCGGGTGGTACCCGGTGAAAACGGTTATGCCAATCTGACCATTGAACAGGGGGAACGACGGTTTATAGACTCCAATGCGGGGGGAATTCGTCAGACGACGTCGATGGATTTTGTCTTAAATGACATGCCCTGGCTCAGTCAGTTTTCGCTGATACATACCAGTGCGTACAGCTACGTTGATGAGCTGCTGCCCGGATTAGGCCTGCTACCCGGCAGTTTATCCTATGACTTTTCAGATGATTTTGATGCCGGAAAGATAGGTCCTTTATGTCGTCGGTTAGACTACGGCTTTTTCTCATGCGCAGAACGCAGTATTGAGGAAACGCGCGCGATACTGGAAACGGCATGGCATGCGGGATGCCGACTGCCTGTTGCGACGCGCGGGGCTGAGGGGGCGCTGCTGTTCAATGGCAGTATCTGGATAAGTCAGCCGCCGGAAATTATCACACCGGTAGACACGCTTGGGGCTGGAGATGCTTTTATCACGGCATTTTTGTTGGCGCATGTTGAAGGCAACACGCTGTCCCAAAGCTTGCGTCAGGGCGCTCTTTTCGCAGCCGAGATTTGTTTAACGGAAGGCGCTTTTGGTGAGGGACTCCCCTACTGACTCTCTACGGTTAACGCCGGAATAATAGTGATAAAAAAACCGCACTATGCGCAATGCGGTTTTTTTCATTATTTCCTCGCAACATACACAGGACTAGCCGGATGTCGGACTTTCACTCTGCTGCTGATTGTCAGGCCGTATCCTGAACCAGATGGCATACATGGCAGGCAGGAAGACCAGCGTGATGATCGTGCCGCCAAATGTTCCGCCAATCAGGGTATAAGCCAGCGTCCCCCAGAACACCGAGTGCGTCAGCGGGATAAACGCCAGAATGGCCGCCATTGCCGTCAGCAACACCGGTCTGGCTCGCTGCACCGTCGCCTCCACCACCGCATGGAAAGGCGCCAGCCCTTCCTGTTCGTTGTGATGGATCTGCCCTATCAGGATCAGGGTGTTACGCATCAGGATGCCCGACAGCGCAATCAGTCCTACCAGCGCATTGATGCCAAACGGCTGGTTGAAGAGCAGCAGCGTTGGCACCACCCCAATCAGCCCCAGTGGCGCGGTGAGGAATACCATCACCATCGCCGACATCGACCGCACCTGCAGGATAATAATCAACAGCGTCATGGCAATCATGACAGGGAACAACGGCACCATGGCTTTGGTCGCTTTCGCGGATTCTTCAATCGGCCCGGCCTGCTCAATGCGGTAACCTGCCGGAAGCGTATCAATCACAGGCTGTAGCTCTTTCATAACTGCCGTGGACGCGTCCGGCGGTTGCAGGTTTTCGGCAATGTCTCCCCGCACGGTAATCGTCGGTGTACGATCGCGACGGCGCAGAACAGGATCTTCCATTTGCACCTCAACCTCCCCGATCTGAGACAGCGGAATGCGCTGACCGGCAGAACCCACTAAGGTAAAACCCGCTATTTTTGCCGGGTCGAGCCGGATATCTCCCGCCGCGCGTCCCATGACCTGCACCGAACGGATATCTTCACGCACAGAGGTAATCGGAACCCCTGAAAGCAGGAACTGAAGCTGCTGCGCAACCGCATTCGATGTCAGCCCTACCGCCTGAAGGCGGTCCTGATTCAGCGTGAAATGCAGCGCCGGCACCCGCGGCCCCCAGTCAGTGTTGACGGTCCTCATCATCGGGCTGGCCTGCATTACCTTTTCGACTTTGCCTGCAATTTCGCGCAGTTTAGTGGGATCCGGCCCCATGACACGGTAGGCCACCGGATAAGGTGAATACGGACCAAACACCAGTTGGGTCACGCGTACGCGCGCTTCAGGAGCCAGGCCACTGGCCGCCGCTTCACGCAGTCTGAACTTGAGCGCCTCACGTGCTTCCTGGCTGTCCGTCAGCACGACAATTTTCGCAAACGACGGATCGGGCAGCTCGGGCGCCATGGCCAGATAGAAACGCGGTGAACCCTGCCCGATATAGGAGGTGACGATTTTTGCCTCTTTTTGCTTTCTCAGCCAGGCTTCGATTGTCGCCGTCGTGGCGCTGGTCTGCTCAATCGCGGTGCCATAAGGCATCTGCACTTCAACCAGTACCTCCGGGCGGTCGGAGGTAGGGAAAAACTGTTTTTTCACCAGCCCCATGCCGAGAATAGCGACCATAAAAACGGCAATAACGGTACCGGCGACTATCCACTTGCGGGCGATAACGCGGGTCAGTACCCGGCGAAAGCGGTTGTAATGGCGGGTGTCGTAAATCGCCGCATGTCCGCCCGCCGCCGTTTTGATTTTCGGCAGCATTTTCACGCCCAGATAAGGCGTAAACACTACCGCCACAATCCAGGAAGCAATCAGGGCGATACCGACAATCCAGAACATGTTGCTGGTGTATTCGCCGGCGGTGGACTGTGCAAAACCGTTGGGCATGAAACCGACAGCGGTGACCAGCGTGCCCGCCAGCATCGGGGCCGCCGTGTGGCTCCAGGCATAGGCCGAGGCTTTGATGCGGTCGTAGCCCTCTTCCATTTTCACCACCATCATTTCGATGGCAATGATGGCATCATCGACCAGCAACCCCAGCGCAAGGATCAGTGAACCCAGGGTAATGCGGTCAAAGTTTTTGCCGGAAGCCTCCATCACCACAAAGACAATCGCCAGCGTCAGTGGCACCGCCGCGGCAACCACCACGCCCACGCGCCAGCCCATACTGACGAAACAGACCACCATGACCACCAGCAGCGCGACAAAGAACTTGATCATGAACTCATCGACGGCGGAGCTGATGTTGACTGACTGATCGGTGACCTTGGTCAGGGTCATGCCCAGCGGCATACCTTCATTGATTTTGACCGTCTCCGCATCCAGCGCCTTGCCCAAATCCAGGCCGTTCCAGCCGTCCCGCATAACGATGCCCAACAACAGCGCCGGTTCACCCTGATTGCGGATCAGGAAGGTCGCCGGATCTTCATAGCCTCGCTCAACGGTAGCCACGTCAGAAAGCTGCAGGGTCCTGCCCTGAACGACGACGGGCGTTTTGCGGATTTTCTCCAGTTTATCGAAAGCGCCATCCAGGCGGATAAAGACCTGCGGCCCTTTGGTGTCAATAGAACCGGCGGGCGTCAGTACGTTCTGGCTGTTGAGGGCGGAGAAAATATCCTGAGGCGAAATGCCCAGTGTGGCCAGCCTGTCATGCGAGAACGAGACAAAGATACGTTCGGCCTGTTCACCGATGATATTGACCTTCTTGACGCCGGGCACATGCAAAATTCGCTGGCGCAACGATTCCGCATCGCGGACCAGCAGTCGCTGTGGCTCCCCTTTCGCCTTCAGCGCAAAGAGTGCAAAGGTCACGTCGGAGAATTCATCATTGACCATCGGCCCTATCACGCCTGCCGGCAGATTTTTAGCCTCATCGCCCAGCTTTTTACGCGCCTGATAAAACTCTTCCTGCACCTGTGAAGGCGGCGTGCTGTCCTGTAGCGACAGCATGGTAAAAGCCAGACCGGGACGCGTGTAGGTCTCACTGCGGTCATACCACTTGAGCTCCTGCATACGCTTTTCCAGCGGTTCAGCCACCTGATCCTGCATCTCCTGCGCGGTGGCGCCCGGCCAGGCAGAAATAATCGTCATCTGCTTAACGGTAAAGGGGGGATCTTCAGCCCGCCCCAGTTCGAAAAACGAAAGAATACCGGCCACGGTGATCAGGATAATAAGGAACAGTGTGATTGAGCGCTCGCGAACGGCAAGCGCTGAAAGATTGAATCTGCCCCCGCTCATGGCTGGCTCCCGGCGACCCGGGTGTCGCTTTGTTCAGCTATGCGTACAGCCTCACCGTCATGCAGGAGATGCGCGCCAAGAGCGACCACCTGTTCACCCGGCTTTAAGCTCCCGGTGACCCTCGCCGCATCGTCACCCAATCCCAACACCTGCACGGGCCGCCATGACACTTTGGCGGGTTTACCTGAAATGCCCCAGACCCCCGGCCCTTTTCCTGAATCATAGAGTGCGGCTAAAGGTACCTGCATCACCTGCCCGGCTATTTTATCTTCTGCAATATGCAGCGTTACGGTAGACCCCAGCGGCGCATTCGCCAGTGCCCCCTCAAGCACATATCTCGCCTCGAAGGTGCGTGTTACCGGATCCGCCGCATCGGAGAGGAGGCGCAGTTTCGCAGGAACTGACTGTTTGTCAGTCCCATACAGCGTTGCCCCGGCCTCACTTCCAACAGCCGGGCGCAGCGTCTCGGGCAACTGCACGATGGCCTCGCGCTGCCCTGCTCTGGCTAACCGGATCACCGGTTGCCCTGCACTGATAACCTGACCGGGTTCAGCCAGCGTATCCATGACCACGCCGTCAGCGTCAGCCAGCAGCACCGCATAGCCCGTGGCGTTTTTCGCCACATTCGCCTGCGCCTGGGCGGCACTGAGTTCTGCTTTGGCCGTATCCGCCGCCGCCTTTATCTGATCGTAGGCCGATGCAGAAACTGCACCTCCAGTGACCAGTCCGCGATAACGCGCCTCATCAGCAGCAGTTTGCCTGGCGCGAGCTAGTGAGGCAGCGACGGCCTGTTGCTGAGCTTGAGCCTGCAGGCTTAGGTCAACGGGATCCAGACGCATCAATGGCTGACCGCGTTTAACGGTCTGGCCGGTATCGACCAGGCGTTCAAGGATTTTTCCCTGCACTCTGAAACCGAGGTCGCTTTGAGTTCGTGCGACAACAACCCCGGTGAATGCGCGTGAGGCATCGACAGCACTCACCACGGTCGCAGACCTGACCAGAGGAGGCTGAGTACGGGGATCGCCGGTACCGGAAGAGTCACCGCAGCCCATAAGGGCAAACGGCAACAGGCAAACAGCAAGGGTGGCAGGATTGAGCCTGAGCATGGGTTACCTTAATTGATTCAACAGGACAGTAACCGCATTCTCAGACTAGTGACCAATAATGTCAATAGTCACCAAGTCAGGGTGACAGACTTCTCAGTATCAGCGAGGACAGGAGCGCAGCCGCAGCCGCAGCTGTTTCCAGATTGTATTGCAGCTGGACAGGGCTGATGTAAGGCCGCATGACCAGATATATCGCATGTGCCGCCTCGTCCAGCGGCGTTTTTCGTTCAAACTCTCCCGCCTGCCGCCCTTCAACAATGATGTGCTCAATCAGTTGTCGCAAACGTTCCTCATGGGCCTCTGCTGAAGGCCACTTATCCCGCGCCGCAACGGCAGCAATATCGTAAAGCTTGCGATCGTGAAAAAACAAATCACTGCCGGCTTCAGTCAGCGCCCGGAATAAACGCCGCAATTTTTCGGAAGCCGACGGGGCATCAGCAATCGCTGC
This sequence comes from Rahnella sp. PCH160, assembly GCF_047784855.1. Taxonomy (NCBI): domain Bacteria; kingdom Pseudomonadati; phylum Pseudomonadota; class Gammaproteobacteria; order Enterobacterales; family Yersiniaceae; genus Rahnella; species Rahnella sp. PCH160. The sequence goes on along the minus strand of NZ_JBLOGT010000001.1, from coordinate 3,033,429 downwards.
ATTGACAATCTCCATGATCATCGCCAGTCGGTTGGTGCAGATCACCTCACCGATCGCCTGCTTGGAATCGAAAAATTTATAGATATAAGATTTTGAAAATCCTATAGATTTAGCCAGTTCTGACACTGTGGTTTTCTCATAGCCATAATGCCCGAAATGCTCTGTGGCAGCGTCGACGACCTGATCGCGGACACTGTGATCCGATGGCCCCCTTGGGGATGTACATTTATGTGTTTAGTCATTTTTCCAGCTTAGCTCAATGAGCCCTGATTGACAACGAGTGACCATTTGGTAATGTAGTCACGCCTCAGAATTGACTCAAGTAATATCCATGTTCCCCCTCCGTACTCTTGCACTGGTAGTGAGCAGCGTCTTACTGGCGGGTCTGCCGTCGGGCCGGATTTACCGCTGATAACTTCACACAACCGTACCGATAACCGGGGAAGGGATGAAAAGAATCGGCATTCTGGGCGTTGTCTCGCCTGCGTCAGACAGGTGCCCGCTAAAAGCGTGTGGGCTAAACCGTCCTTCTGGCGACGGCCTTATTGCGGATTTTTTGCAGATTGCGGCGGCAGGAGTCGCACAGCGAGAGTGGCAACGCGTTTCAGTTCATCCTGCGTAATCCCGTCCTGGGCGGGGATGGACATCCCCTCTAATAGCGTGTTCAGCGTCAGCGCTATTCCCTCGACATCGGTATCCGAAGGCAACTGGCCGGTCTCTTTCCCTGCCTGCAATCGCCGCCTAAAGAAAACCCGCCCCTCTTCTCTCAAAGTCTTTACTGCATCGTAAACATCTTTTGAATCCGGTGAAACGTTAATAGCGGCGAGAACGACAAGGCAACCACAGGGCACTTCCTGCGAGGTCAGAATGACGGCAGATTCCTCAAAAAAGTTACGTATTGACTCATAGACATTCTCCTCCTGGAGCATTTTTTTCCAAGGCTGGTCCCAGTAAGTTCTTTCGTAAAAGTTTACCGCCTCAAGAAACAGCGCAGCCTTGCTGCCGAAAGCCGCGTAAAGGCTAGGCGGATTAATATCCATCACCCGGCAAAGCTCACCAACGGAAGCAGGCTCATATCCGCATCGCCAGAACAGATCCAGTGCGCGCGTCAGAGCCTTGTCCCGGTCGAAATTGCGGGTCTTCCCCGCCGTGAGGGCGTGGAGGATGTTGAAATTGTCATAATTCCCTTCAGTTAAAAAGAGTGGCGCAGCGTGAAGCGCATGACCGTGACATCTGCAATAACGGCAAAATGTATCGATCACTACATAATAATGACATTGTTTATGTTTGGATACCTGAATTGTGAATCTTATTACTGAGATTACGAATGGCAGGTCAGGAAGAGCGGATTGTTACAGTCATCGATCCCCATAAAGCAGACCGCAACCGCATACCCGATAATCTTTGGAATCAGAATATGCAACGCCTGTCGTATCTGTCACCGGTGAAAGACGATGCAAACTGGCAGTCAACGGATATTTGATTAACCGCTCAGTCAGCCTCTTTTTGAAGGACAAATTTCCGGCACGCTGCTGCGGGGCCGTCTCAAGTTCATTGAGCGCCATCAGAAAGCGCGTAAACCCGCAGGGGTGTAAATATGTCCATTGATGATAAGCATATTGTATTTCTCATGCTGTCGGCTTGCGACCTTTTCACTGATGCAATACGTGAACTGATGAGTCAGAGGTTAGTAAGCACGATTTTACCCTGAGTCCCACCCCGGGAAGCGCGCTCGTGCGCAGATGCGGCTTCGGACAGTGAATATATGCTGTCAACCACGACACGAACAGTACCGTTGCTGAGCAGACGCCCGGCCTCAGCCAGTTGCGCACCGTGGGATCGAACCTGTGTTGATGACACGGTGATCCCGCGACTGGCGGCATCATCATGTCCCGAGAAACCCAGAGGATTGACCAGGAAGAGCGAACCACCTTGCCTGATGACCTTCAAAAAGCGCTCCATATGAGGACCGCCGACAGCATCAATAACAAGATCAACATCTTTAACGACGCTTTCGGCCGCCACGCAGGTGTAATCGATAAACTCATCTGCGCCGAGGTCACGCAAAAGTGCTTCATGCTTTCCGGAGGCAACTGCAATGACCCGCGCCCCCTTCCATCTGGCAATCTGAACCGCTAAATGGCCTACACCGCCACCGGCACCATTGACCAAAACGGTTGTTCCTTTGAGCGCGACAGGAACATGCTGGAACGACTGAAAGGGATTCGGATCTTCATGGCTGACGGCAATCAAAAACTGCCACACGGTCAGCAGTGACATTGGCGCTCCGGCTGCATGTACGTGGTCTGTACCCTCAGGTTTCAATGCCAACTCGTTTGCAGGAACGCAGATATAATCGGCATAAGCACCACTGCCTTTCATTAAATCCTGAGGAAAACGCACCATCGCATAGACCTCGTCACCGATATTGAATCCGGAAACCTGGTCGCCCACAGCAGCAACGACCCCTGAGATATCCGTTCCGGGTATCAATGGAAAACCCGGACTCGGGCGCCATTCTGGCGGAAGCGACCGATAACCGTCACGAAGATACAGATCAGGCGGGTTGATACTTGCCGCATGAACGCGGACAAGCACTTCGCCAGCATCTGCGTTTGGCCGGGGTGCATCCTCGTACTTCAGGACAGCCGGTCCACCAAATTCGTGCAATTGTACTGCTTTCATAAACTCACTCATGCTTACCTCATACCTGAATTATTTGGGTAGAGAGAGCGTAATATTATTCTGTCAGGTTGATAATGAGGCTTTGTTTCGTTTTAATGTTGCCATGAAGGAACAAATAGGTTTTGAAAGATTTACAGGTTTAATCGCATTCGCGCGGGCGGGTTCTTTAGGGAGCTACACTGCGGCTGCGCGCTCGTTAGCGGTTTCTCCGTCTGCGATAAGCAAAAGCATTCAGCGGCTGGAATCGCACCTGGGCGTGTCTCTGTTCACCCGCACAACACGTTCGATCGCTTTCACGCCTGAAGGCCGTGACCTGCATGAGCGCGTTTTACAACTGCTGCGCGATGCTGAAGAGATTGAGCAAATTGCGCAATCAGCACGTGCCGAACCCGCCGGGACACTGCGCATTGCGACATCTCTTCCTATTGGCCTGTACATGTTGACTCCCGCCATTCTGATGTTTCGCAAGCTTTACCCTGAGGTAATGATTGATTTGCGAATGAGCGACCACATCGTGGGTCTGGTAGACGACAGCATTGATCTTGCGGTACGAATCGGCGACCTTGCCGATTCCTCTCTCCTGTCTCGCCGACTCTCTCCTTACCAGCTTTGCTGTTATGCATCGCCAGAATATTTGGCAATGCGCGGAATTCCTCGCGAACCCGGCGAGCTTGTGGGCCATGACACGGTAAATTTACGCTATCAAAGTACGGGACAGATGTTTCGCTGGCCGTTTCAGATCGGGGGAAAGGAGAGGGAGATATTGCCCTCATCACCCATCATTATGGATGCGAGTGAAGCTGTTTTAACAGCGATTGCAGGGGGCGCAGGCATTGGAATGGCAACAAGCTTTATGGCCGCGCCCTGGGTCAGTCGTGGGGAGTTAATCCCAGTTCTGGCCGAATTTGCTGTTAAGCGACATAACATCACAGCGGTATGGCCCGAAAGTCGTCGCTCGAACCCAACAGTTCGCGCCTTTTTAGATTTGTTGATCAAACAATATTAAGCCGATTGTGGCAAACGCCGAACTTCTCCTGGTGTACATCGCTGTCAATAAAGTCTCAATGCGGGCTATATCACTGACGCGATTCAGGACTAAGGGAGCCGTGGCTCCCTGATCAGAACGCTTCCGAAACGCGGCAACACATCCTGGATGTGGCCCGAACGCTGATGACAACGAAAGGCTATACGGCCGTCGGACTGGCCAAAGTCGATGCGTTGTTAACCGGCCAGGCTCCGGCAGCAGAAAGGCTGATAAATTATTTCCGCTACTGGAGCGAAACGCAGGATTCCGCGCTGCCGTATGGCAAGTGTCTGGTGGTAAAACTGGGGGCGAAAGGGTGTGAGCTTGCTGCTTTCTCTATCAATCAGCAAACTCGCCTTTGATGAACGCGTTACATTATCCCGTGACCCTGTTCAGGCATCCACAGCGTGTTACGAAGGGCGGCCGCGTTGTAATACGACAGGTGCATGTATGATCTTACTTTTAAATCGTGTGGCGGTATGCTCAACAAACACGGATACGGCCAGGGGAATATGACGCCTGCTGGGATAAACAATCGACATATCATTATTAGGCTGACCGTACATTGGAAGCACGGGAACAAGACGACCGTTTTTTAAACTCTCTTGTAAAAGGGATTCAGGCAATAAACAAATACCCAGGCCGTATAAAGCCGCTTTAAGCTGCGCCTGCGCGGTATTTGCACAAAAACGTCCACCCACTTCGATCTCAAACTCGCCCTCCTCCCCGGTCAAATGCCAGACCGTCTGGTCAGACTGATTTGAAGCCCTGATGCACTGAAAGTTACCCAATTCGTGGATATCGGCCGGTATACCGTGCTGATCCAAAAACGCCTGACTTGCAGCCAGTATCCGGCGGCCTGTGCTGATTTTTCGTGCCACCAGGCTTGAGTCTTTCAGCACCCCACCGCGGAAAGCGACATCAATACCCTCAGCAATCATGTCTGATAACGTATCGCTGAGCACAAAATCAATGTAAAGACCTGGGTAGAGAGAGAGGAAATCAGCAATCCACTCCATTAAATATATTTCAAAAAAATCTGCCGGTGCGGCCACTCTGATATTGCCCATGGGCTCCTGATTTGCGCCCACCAGCAACCTGCTGACTTCGTGCAACCCATTAATTTTATCTGCGCTGTGTTCATAAAGCCGCTTCCCCGCATCGGTCAGGGTTAGCTTGCGCGTCGATCGGTGTAGCAACCGGACATTGAGCGTGTCTTCCAGATGCTGTACCCGGCGGCTTAAGGTGTTGGGCGGTAATCCAACGCGCCGCGCGGCCCCCGCAAAACTTCCTGATTCAGCAACCTTTACGAACAACGCAACATCATTGAGATCAAGCATTCAATTACTTCCAAAAATGGATGAGTGAAATGATATTACACCCCCTAATCAATAAACCTCATATTCATTAACATGTCATCACACGCTGTCTGAAACCAGACTGGCCAGAGTCTAACGACGCAAAGCAACTTACGGGGATCCTATGTCTACCACCTCACTCAGCATTGAAAACACCTCACGTAAAATCGAATACCGTACGCGGGGCACCGGGCATGGGCCGATTGTGCGTCTTATGAGTCCCCATGATTACGGACGGATCGCGAAACCTTTTGTTTTCCTCGACTTGTTTGAAGGTGACGCCGCTGTAATAGAACGGATGCCAATGCATCCTCACTCAGGCATTGCCACCGTAACGGTTATCACGGAAGGCGATCTGCGCTTTGATGATCCAATATCCGGTAGCGGTTTCATTGGTTACGGCGGTGTCGAATGGATGCGTGCAGGGGGCGGTGTCTGGCACGGTAAAGAAATGTCAGCGGGAAAGTCCCAACGGGTACGGGGTTATCAACTGTGGGTGGCGTTACCGGCAGAATTAGAAAATGGCCCGGTCGACAGCCAGTATATCGAAGCCGCAGAGATGCCAAAAACAGGGCCGGCTTACGTGATTGTGGGAGAGCACAATGGTGTTAAGAGTCCCGTCCGCGCACAGCCCGGCCTTAACTATTTGTTGGTCACCCTGCCGCCAAACACCGCCTGGGAATATGTCCCGCCTGCGGGGCATACCACATTGTGGATGAGCGTGAGTCGCGGGAACCTGCACTCTTCTGAAGTTGTTGCAGCCGGTGAATTTGTCATTTTTGAATCAGGTGAACACGCCCTCCAGCTTCGCGCGGGTAATGAAGATGCGGTGTTTGTGATCGGTTCAGCCATTCCCCATCCGCATGATCTGAAATTAGGCAACTATTCGGTTCATACCAGTGATGCTGCTTTACGGTTAGGCGAAGAAAAAATCAAGGATATTGGACGTCGTTTGCAGACAGAAATGCTGAATAAACAGGCTCACACATCCATTCCCATTTTCAAATGACAGTACGGACTGACTCTCCTTTTTAACCCACGGCAATGCTCAGGAAAAACACGAATTGAACCCGATAAAACGTTTTTTTCATCGATTTTTAGACAGTGATAAAAACATCAAAAATGACAATGAGGATAATAAAATGACCAAAGTTTTAGTGCTCTATCATTCAATGTACGGCCATGTTGAAACGCTGGCACAACACGTTGCTGAAGGGGCCAAAACCGTTTCTGGCGTAGAAGTCTCGGTTAAACGCGTGCCGGAAACCATGAATACTGAAAGCTTTAAAGCTCATGGGGGCAAAACAGAGCAGGCGGCCGAGGTGGCCAGCCCGGAAGAACTCGCTAACTATGACGCCATCATAATTGGGACACCTACCCGTTTCGGTAGTATGTCTGGACAGATGCGTAATTTTCTCGATCAAACGGGTGGACTCTGGGTCAAGGGCGCACTTGCAGGAAAAATCGGTAGCGTGTTCACCTCTACCGGCACCGGTGGCGGCCAGGAAATGACCATCATTTCAACGTGGACCACGCTGGCCCACCACGGTATGATTATTGTCCCAATTGGTGGCACAGCGCCTGAAATTTTCGATATTTCAAACTTTAGCGGCGGAACACCTTATGGTGCCTCCACAATAGCGGGTGGTGATGGCTCACGACAACCAAATGACCGTGAAGTAGCGATCGCAAGACATCAAGGTAAGTACGTCGCGGAATTCGCAAGTAAACTCACCGCGTAGGCAAATTTTTGTCATGAGTAAAAGAGAAGGCTATTTCGCCTCTCTTTTATTCACCACGCAAAGTGGTCGGCGAAAACGGGCCATGGCTTTAGCGTTTTCCCAAACCTGAGTGCGTTACCCGTCTGCCCATTCGATCCGGTTCTTACCCCGACATTTCGCGTCATACAGGGCGACATCGACGCGTTTGAGTAAATTCTCGACAGTTTCATCTTCTTTTTTGTGGCCGGCTCCGATACTGACGGTAAAACGGATTTCCCCCCGGATGACTAAGTCCCGGGTTCGGGATAATATTTTTTCCGCCACAACATTGGCTTCCTGTTTTGATGGCAATTGCAATATAACCGCAAACTCTTCGCCGCCGATTCTGGAGGCGGTGACATTACCGTCATACAGGCTGCTTAACAGATTCGCGAAGTCCCGAAGGACTTCATCACCTATGTCGTGCCCATATTTGTCATTGATTTTTTTGAAGAAGTCGACATCAATGATAAAAACATAGATATTTGTAGTGTTTAATTCCAGAAAAATATTTCTGAAATAACGTCGGTTTGGCAAATGCGTCAATTCATCACGATAAGAATCAATGCTGGCATCGGCATATTGATCATTCACGTACCGCACAATAAAATAGATGCCCATCGAAACGCAGAGCATCCCTGTCAGTCTGGAGACATCCTCAATATAATATCCCACCCACAGCGGTTGATGGATAAACTCATCCATCAGATCAAAAGCGGCTGACATTATCCAGATAAACAAACCCAGGTTAATCCACCTGCGCAGGCTGGCTTTAACGGTTAAGCGGTTGAAACTCCATAAGATAAAATTAAGTATTAGCAACTGAACGAGATCAAATACCCCGCCGGAATTCTCCAACCAGGAATGCCCGATTTCTTTTTTGGGAAAGCTGACCAAATTAATAATCATCACCAAAACACACAACGCCAGAGAGAATACCATTGGCATATACAGGGTTTTTCGTGATTCATTCTTAGTAAAAAGTCCGTTCTCATATTTCACGAATGGCATACTACCCCCTGACACATATTGAAATGAAAATCATCCTTATGCAGATTTCCCTGTCTGCATATTTCATCATTTACACATCCCTGGCGGTGCCTTCTCCGCTGAATATTGCGCAATTGTACCCGAAACTTTATTTCAGGTAGATACGATGTTAAAAACCCGCTCAAGGAAACTTAAGCGGGCTTTTGGGTTTACGGTTTAGCCGGAAAATTTTTTCTTGCCCGGCACCAGGTCTCCAAATCCACGGGTATCAGCGGCCTGGAGTAGACATAACCCTGCACCTCGTCACACCCCAACCCGCGCAGAATGTCGACCGTTTGATCATCTTCCACGCCTTCCGCCAGCACCACATAATCGAGTTGCTTAAGCAGCCTGATGACATTGCGAACAATAATGCGACCGGCTTTATCGCTGGCTATGTTACTGACAATAGAACGGTCGAGTTTAATGATATCCATGGGGATCTGCCGCAGATAGTTGATGTTGCTGTAACCGGAACCAAAGTCATCCAGTGAGATCTTAAAGCCCCGCAATTTAAGCATCTCCAGCCCGTGAAGTGCTGCCGGGCTTTCCAGCATCTTCTCGGTTTCTAAACACTCCACACCCAGCAAGGCGGGAGCCAGCCCGGCGTCGCGCATTTTCTGTTCAAGTTCATCGGCAAAATCAGGCCGGGAAAAATCACTGGCGGCCAGATTCACAGAGACAGGTAAAGAAAGCCCCCGGTCACGCCATTGGCTTAACTGAGCAATAGCATGATCAATGACCCATGCCGTCAGTTCCCGCATCAGGCTGGTTCTTTCCACTAAAGGGATAAAAAGCCCGGGCAAGACTTCGCCGTGTTCAGGATGCTTCCAGCGCAAAAGCGCCTCAACGCCCGTGACCAGACCGGTCACCAGCGAAACCTTGGGCTGATACACCAGATATAACCCTTGATCTTCCTGAAGCGCCTTTCTCAGGCCGGTAAGGAGGCTAAAATCATTCTTCTTGCGGTTGTCCAGCGTCGCATCAAAAGTCATAAACCGGTGTTCATGACTTATCGCCTCATGCAGTGCGCTGACCGCACGACGCAGCATTTCAACCGGCGCCATCGTCTTATCGCAATGCCCTGAGTCGCCAATATGAATATCCAGATCCAGCGGAACCTCGGGATTGATTCTGGCCTGAATCCCGCGCAGGCGCAGGGCGATATTTTCTAATGTCGCGCCCTCTTCGGCGGGTGTGAACCAGGCAAATCGCCCGACTGCAACAGCGTAGAGTTGTGCCGATATTTGCAACCGGGTTTGAAGCTGAACCGCCATATCCCGCAGTAAATTTTCCACGGCCGTCATCCCCAGCGAGCGCGCCATTTCATAGGCAAACGGCATGTCAATACAGTCAATAATGACAAGCTTAAACGTGCTCTCAGTCGAAACAGCGATGTCCTTGAGCATCCGCTGGCGATTTGGCAAAAGCGTGACAATGTCGATGTAGCCGACAGCATGCCACGAGGCCAGAAAACCCGACACCAGCCCGGCCAGCGTCTCAAAAATTTCCACCTGCTCGGCTGAAAGTGTGCGGGGTTGTATATCTAAAATACACAATGTGCCTACGGATACCCTGTCCTGGGTATTCAGCGGGCAACCCGCATAAAAACGGACAAAAGGGGCTTCTGTAACAGCCTGATAGTGCCTGAAATCAGGGTGCCGGGCGGTATCAGCACAAATGAACGTCTCGCCTTGTTTCAGCGTTTTTACGCAAAATGCTTCGCTGAGGCTTGTTTCGGTTATTGCAACATTCTGTGCGGATTTGATGTACTGTTTTTCATCATCCATCACCGACACAAAGCATATCGGCACCTTCAAGAGCTGGCAGGCCAGACGCGTGTATTTTTTCAACGCCTCGTCCCGAACCTCATCATGGCTTTTCAGCAGGTCGATCGCCGCGCGCATTTTATTTTCATCGCTGCTGAGATCGGTCAACATGGCAATACTCCCGGTGAAGTTAGATTTTCTGTTCTTCCTCGCCTGCTACAATCACTCTGTACGCCTGGCGAAGATGGCGCAATGAGCGTCACAACCTATCCTATCCCCACATTATAACGTTTCCCAGTCATTCTCAGAAACAGGACTCGCACAAAGGTTCAGCGTCCCTGTTAAAGCGGGTTTGACGGGTTTACAAATAGAAAAAGCGTTGCGCGAAACGCGTGCAGAAATACACAGAACGGCTTGCTTTAGGAAATATTATGGTTCCTTATGCTTTCATTCACATTTCAAAATCATATAACACATAAAATCAGCGAGTTAGATTTGTTTTATCGATCAATAGGTATTAATCAATAGGTTTTATCATAGGAAAAATCGATCAATATATGTTTATTAATTCGCGAAAGTGATCAATGATCACCATTACACAATAACGGACTTTTAGGGAGGAAATGATGTTGCGTTTAAATTTTCAGGTCTCATGCAAATTCAGATGCGAACCTATATATAGTATCGGAGGGTCACTACACGCAGTCGAAGTATTGACGAGTTTTGAGGGCGGTTACGGCGGGGGAAAAATGGAACCTCAAAAATTTATCAGCTCTCTGGACACAAAATCTAAACGTGAATTATTGCTAGCACAGTTAACTGAAATTAACGCCCAATCACTTTTTTTTGAAAAAAACAAACTCCTGTGCTCCCTGAACATCGATCAGAGTATGGCAATCATGATTCTCGAAGAGAATCATATACAAGAAATTTTAGAAAAAAATGACTTTATCAGATTAGAGATATCTGAGCGCTTCCCCAAAATAGATAAATCAGAAGGGAATATCATTCTGGACGCATTGGCTGATAAATACGAATTATGGCTCGATGACTACGGCACTGACTTCAGCAATATCAATACATTAAAAAACACAAAATTCGAATCAGTAAAAATAGATAAGAAATTCTTCTGGGAAAATGGTAATTCGGTAATGTGGGCAAACATCCTGGATAATATCAGCCAGCATTGCGCTTCCATCATCGTTGAAGGTGTTGAAACCGGCACTCAGTTAAGAAGCCTTAAATACAGCGGGGTGTCCTGCGCCCAGGGTTTCTTATTCCCCTCCGTCCCCTGGAAGACATCGAAATATTGATGCCTAAAAAAGGCGACTCTACTCTGTAAACCGACCTCAAATTTGGCGTGGAAATGTCAAAACAAATGCACCCGCGCAAATTTAAAAACGCCAAACATCAAACAACCGACTCGCTAAGCGAAATGACTTTATTTTTCCCACTGGTCTTGGCGGTATAAAGCGCATTATCGGCGCAGCTTATTGTTTCAAGCACAGATTGCGTGAGCGTGTGTTCTGCCAGGCCGATAGAAACGGTCACCTTCACTTCATTACTGTCAAATTTTAAATTACTGTCCTGGATTACCAACCTTATTTTTTCTGCTATTTTCGCAGCATTTTGTAAGTTTGCGTTTATAAATATGATGAATTCCTCCCCGCCATATCGCCCCACAAAATCATTTATCCGGACATTATCCTTTACGATCTGAGCAATTTTCTTGATGACCTTATCTCCGAACGGATGTCCAAAATTATCATTCAACGATTTGAAATTATCGATATCCAGCATGAGCACACAGAAATTTTCTTCAGAGGTCTCACCCAGATAGTTGATATGATCATCGATGCTTCTTCTGTTGCTAACCCCTGTAAGCGGATCGATTTTAGAGGCGTTTTTGAAAAACAACTCTCTTTTTGACAAATTTATCAGGTTATTCAGGAAAACATAAACCAGAGAGATATAGAGCAAACTCATGATGGTTTTAATTATGGCAAGTTCCCAATATCCCTTTTCATTAAGAATACTGATATGGATGAGCAAGTTGAAGGCCTGCGCAATACTGTAGGAGTAAAGAACGTACCTTACACCCACTCGCCCCTTTATATGAAAAATCATTAATAACACAAAATATACAAGAGAAAATGCATCATAAAATGTCGATACACCAAATAAAAACACAGTGCTCACAATCAGACTGGCAAAAAATGTCGGATACCCAAAGATGATGAGTCCAAAAGTGATCGGCGATATAACGACACTATAAATGCTGGTACTGTGCTGCGCTCCGATCTTAAACAAATAAATGCTAGCCAAACCCAGCACTATTCCTAGCACTATCTTCAAGGAGAGGTACCGGCTTAGTGCAGATTTATAGTTTATCAGAGGGATGGATATGCAGGTATAAGTGATACAAATACCGACGAGCGTGTTAATAAACGTTAACTCTATGAAGTCCATAACATGGTAGCCACTGTAATAAAATCACCTGAAAGAGTGTATCTTTTCCACTTAGAAGTAACAAGAAATTACATCCGACATCCGTCCTCTCTGTCCTGCTGAATATTTCGTGTAATACACGGCATGTGACTGGTAAGCAATCTGCAATCGTAATTTATGTGAAATATTGTCTCACCTGCTTTTGAAAGCAGGCAATTTTTTAACTAAAGATATCGCATTTGCATACCTCACACCGATCAGGTTAAAAAACACCAATTCATTAATTTTGCTAAAGTATTGGCGGAATTATAGCGGAAAATAAAACCAGCCTTCACCCTTTTATACCGAATGACAGGTCTGCAGGCTCAGGTTTGCAATGAATGAGTTCACTGTTTAATAAAACTCAAAACACGGACTGGTCACTATTACGTTTAACTTTTACGTTTAATTGAAAATATGCCCTGCTATTTCTCACACAACGTAACCCGTTTTATCTCAAAACCTTTTCTCTTCAGTATTAATTCATCCCGGCGGTTCTGATTTATAGATTTAAAAGACGAGCTGACGGGGAGTTAATAAATTAGTTTTTTTATTTTTATTTAAACGTTAAACGATGAGGTGGTTTTATGAGTACGTTAAATGATAAATCTTTACTGGAACAACCGGCTATTCAATCCAGTATCTGGTCCCGGGCAGATGCATTAAAAGTGAATGAAAATGACCCGACCACAACCCAACCGCTGGTCAGCGCAGATTTCCCGGTAATGAGTGACACTGTGTTCATCTGGGATACTATGCCGCTGCGTGACATTGACGGTAAAGTGCTTTCGGTAAATGGCTGGTCCGTTATTTTCACACTGACGGCTGACCGTGAGCCTGAAAATCCTGAATATATTGATGCCAACGGTCATTATGATATTGCGCTGGACTGGAATAATCGTCATGGCCGGGCAAAAATGTGTTTCTGGTATTCCAAAACAGGGAAGAACTGGAAATTTGGCGGCCGCGTAATGAAAGAAGGCGTTTCTCCGACGACACGCGAATGGGCGGGCTCCCCTATTTTGTTAAATAATCAGGGTGAGATTGACCTGTATTATACCGCCGTCACGCCGGGTGCCACGATTGTCAAAGTCCGTGGACGCATTGCGACCTCCAATAAAGGCGTGAGTCTTAGCGACTTTACTGACGTGAAGGCTTTGTTTGAAGCGGACGGCAATCTTTACCAGACTGAAGCACAAAATCCGTACTGGGGCTTTCGCGACCCGTTCCCATTCCGTGATCCAAAAAGCGGCAAGTTATATATGTTGTTTGAAGGCAATGTGGCCGGTGTGCGCGGTAGCCATATTGTCGGGCCAGACGAAACCGGTGACGTGCCGCCGGGTTATGAAAATGTGGGTAATTCGCGCTATCAGACAGGTTGCGTAGGTATTGCTGAAGCCGATGACGAAAATGGCGACAGCTGGACATTGCTCCCGCCGCTGGTCACTGCCGTTGGCGTAAACGACCAGACCGAGCGCCCACATTTTGTGTTCCAGGACGGTAAATATTATCTGTTCACTATCAGCCATAAATTTACTTATGGTGACGGCCTGACGGGGCCGGATGGGGTTTATGGCTTTGTCAGTGATGAAATTTTCGGGCCTTATACCCCGCTGAATGGTTCTGCATTGGTGTTGGGCAATCCGCCATCCCAGCCCTTCCAGACCTACTCACATTACGTCATGCCCAACGGGCTCGTCACTTCATTCATTGACAGCGTGCCCGCAGATAAAGCCACCACCGGCATGGATTACCGTATTGGTGGTACGGAAGCGCCTACGGTCAAAATCAAGATCAAAGGTGACCGCACGTTTGTGGTCGATGAATACGACTACGGCTACATTCCGCCGATGGCGGACGTGGTCATTAAGGAATAAGTCGCAGCGTTTTCCTGGCTTACGCTAACATTTGTCTGCCTTTACAACGCCCGGTGCAGTGCATCGGGCGTTCTTCCATTCCGGCGTGTTCCGCGCACTGAGAAGTCCTATTTCTCAAACGCCATAATAAGGCTCAAAGAAGCCGGTAACACCGTCAGCGTTAAGAAGGTGGCGACGATCAGTCCGCCGATAATGGCATACGCCATCGGCCCCCAGAATACCTGTTCGGCAATCGGCAGCATTCCCAAAATGGCAGCACAGGCTGTCAGCAGAATCGGTCTTGAACGGTGCTCGGCGGCGGCTTTGATGGCGTCATTACTGCCCATTCCGGCGATGACGTTATTGTCCACTTCGCTGATCAGAATCACCGCGTTGCGGATAATCATCCCGGCCAGCGCGATAACCCCCAGCAAGGCGACGAACCCCATCGGCGTACCCGTCGGTAGCATGGCGAGTATGATGCCGATAAGGCCAAAAGGCGCCATGAATAATGCCAGCAGCATGCGCGAAAAACGCTGTAACTGAATCATCAGCAAGATCAACATCACGAACAGCGTGACCGGCAGCACCGCGTAGACCGAGTTGTTGCCTTTATCTGATTCCGCCGCCACACCGCCCTCTTCGACTTTATATCCTGGTGGCAATGACGCTCTGATGCGCGAAACCTGCGGTGCAAGTTGCCGGGACACGGTTTCCGCATGCAGCCCCGGCGCGATATCCGTCTGCACGGTAATGAACGGCAGCCGCTGGCGACGCCACACGACCGGATCGTCAATCCCCCAGACCGGTGTGGCAACCTGACTTACCGGGATTTTCTGCCCCGTAGCCGTGGTAATCATCAGCCCTGAAAGCGTCGTCATATCCTGACGTTCGCGGTTATTTGCCCGCAGAACCACGTCGATCAGCCGGTTATTGTCCCGGACTGTCGTCACCACGCTGCCTGACCAGACGGTGTTAAGCAGTGCCGCGAGGCTCTCTGAAGAAACGCCCGCCGCGCGCGCCGCCGTCTGATTCACCCGCAGCGTAATAACCCGCTCGGGCTCTCCGGCGGTCAGGTTGACTCCGCGGGTCACGGCGCTGTTGCCCAGAACGGCGGCAAGCTGTTGCGCCGTCATTCTGACTTTCTCGTAGTCCGGGCCACTGACGCGATATTTCACCGGCCAGCCCACCGGCGGACCGAGTTCAAGCGGCGAGACGCGGGTGGTGATGTCGCTGAAATCACGGGCTAACAGGGTTTCCAGTTGCGCGCGAAGTGTGTCCCGGTCCTCCAGACTTTTCGCCACAACCACCAGTTGCGCCGTATTTTCGTTATCCAGCAACACATCCATCGGCAGATAAAAACGCACAGCACCCGACCCGACATAAGCCGAAAAGTGATCGACATATTTGTTGCCTTGCAGCGCATGTTCCAGCCGTTCGGTTTGTCGCGCGGTTTCTGTCTGCGACGCATTGGCGGGAAGGGTCAGGCTGACCAGCAGTTCCGGGCGGTCGGAAGCCGGAAAAAACTCCCCCTGCATAAACGTCGTTGCATACGCCGACATCCCCAGCAGCAGGCAGGCGACGCCCACCGTCATACACCGGTGATGCAGGACAAAATTGAGCAGGCGCTGGTAAAAACGCATTATTTTGCCGCGTTTTTTGGCGTGTGAAGCGGTTTTTCCAGGCAAAATCCACGTGCCGATGAGTGGTGAGAAAAGAACGGCAACGAACCAGGAACACAGAAGCGCAATCAGCACCACGGCGAACAGGGAGTAGCAATATTCGCCCGCGCTCGAGGCCGCGAAACCGACCGGAATAAACCCGGCAATCATCACCAGCGTGCCGGTCAGCATCGGGAATGCGGTGGTTTCAAACGCGTAAGTCGCGGCGCGCCATAAAGAATCTCCCGCCTCGAGACGTGACACCATCGCTTCGACGGTGATCATCGCGTCATCCACCAGCAGCCCCAGCGCAATGATCAGCGCGCCCAGCGAAATACGCTGTAATCCGATTCCGGCCAGCATCATGCCAATAAACGTCATGGCCAGCACAATAGGGATCGCGGCCGCAACCACCAGCCCGGCGCGGGTGCCGAGCGAGACAAAAGACACCGCCAGCACAATCACGACGGCTTCGATAAGCACCCGGATAAAACTGTTAACGGCCTGTGAAACCACGGCGGACTGATCCGCCACTTTCACCATTTCAATCCCGTGCGGAAGACGCGTTTGGATATCCGCCATCCGGTCATTGAGCGTCTTACCAAACGACAACATATTCCCGGAAGACGCCATGGAAATCGCCAGCCCGATGGCCGGTTGCCCGTTAACCCGGAATGCCGGTGACGGCGGCTCGGCGTTCTCACGGCTGATTGTCGCGATATCGGTCAGGGGAATGTAGCGACCGGCAAGGTGCAAGGTGACGGCACGCAAACTTTGCTCTGACGTCAGGGCACCGCTCACGCGCAACGCAATATTCTCGCGATCGCTGCGCAGGACACCCGACGGCTCTACGGCGTTTTGCGCTTTCAGGGCATCGGCGACCTGTTGCAGATCTAAGCCCATACCGGCGAGCTGCGCAGGCGAAAACGCAATCACGATGTTTTCTTCCTGCACACCGAGCAGGCTGGTTTTGCCCATATCCGGCAGCGACATCAGGCTGCGGCGGATATCTTCCACACGGTCGCGCAACTCGCGGGGCGTGTAGCCTTCAGCGGTAAAACCATAGATCGTGCCAAACGTGTCATCGAACTCATCGTTGACCGACGGCCCCTGTACGCCAGCGGGCAATGACGGCGTAATATCCTGCATTTTTTTACGCACCTGATACCAGATCCCGGCGACCGCTGACGGCGGCGTGTCATCGCGCAAATTAATGAAGATCACCGACTGCCCGGCGTGCGTATCACTCTCGACGTAATCAAGATACGGAATTTCCTGTAGTTTTTTTTCCAGCGTGTCCGTGACCAGATTCACCGTATCCGCCACACTGGCACCCGGCCAGGTGGCAGACACCACCGCTGTTTTAATGGTAAAAGCCGGGTCTTCGTTGCGGGGCAATTGCGCGTAACTGATGACGCCTGCGGTCATTAACATGAGCATAAAAAAGGCCATCAGCGGCTGATGTGCCAGCGCCCAGGCGGAGAGATTGAATTTGCCTGCTGGCGATGACGGCTTCATTCGCGGCCCTCCCCGAGGGTCACTTTTTCGCCGTTCCGCAACTGACTCACACCGGCAATGACCACCGTTTCGCCGGGGCTGACGCCCGTTTTAACAAAGATTTCGGAAGTGCTGTAGCCCCCTAACACCACCGGCCGCAGGTGCAGCGTCAGCGTTTTGGTATTCACGATAAAAATGGCGGGCTGCCCCCCGGCGCGGGTCAGGGCGGAAGCGGGAAGTGCTACTGCTGATTCATCTGAAGCGCGAAGAATGAGCTGCACGCTGGCACCCAGCGCCATCGCGGGCGGCGGGTTGTCGAGCGTGATGCGAACACGCCACGTCCGGGTTTGCGCATCGGCCTGCGGGCTGATATCCCGTAAATGCCCCTGAGCAACCACCGATGAATCTGAAAGCAGCGACACGGAAAAAACGTTACCGGCTTGCGCAGAAACAGCCTGCGTGTCGGCCACATCAAATACCGCATCGCGCCCGGCGCCCGACGCCAGTGTCACCACGGTTTGCCCGGCGGTAACGACCTGACCGGCCGAGGCGCTGACCTGTGTGATCACCCCGTCTGCCGGAGACAACAGTTGTGACCAGCCGAGGTTCTCGCGGGCAGTTTTCAGCGCATCTTCACTGCTCTGACGCCGTGAACGGGCCGCCTGCCAGTCGGACTGCGCGCTATCAAGCTGCGTGCGGGCGATAGCACCGCCCGGCATCAGCAACTTCATGCGTCTGAGATTGAGTGAAGCCAGTTGTTCCGCCGCGCGGGCGCTGTCGAGATCGGCCTGCGCGCTGCTGAGCTGATTACGGCGGGTATCTGCTTCCTGCGTGGCTAAAACCTGCCCGGCGGTCACCCGCTGACCGACATCGGCCTGCCGGGTAATAATCCGTCCATCCAGCCGGAACCCGAACAACGCCTCTTCATGAGCCCGTATTTCGCCGGTCTGGATAAACAGGCCGGAAGCCCCGGTAGAAGGCGCGATGACCACGCGCACCGGCCTGACGGAAGCCGCCTGTTTATGCGTTTTATCGCCACAGCCGGACACCAGCATGGCGACGAACAGCAGGAATACAGCAGGAATAAACGGCCACAGGCGGTCACAGGCGGCCAGATGGCGCACCGCGTGGCGAACATAATCAGTAAAAGTAGCGAACATGACAGACTTCCTGAATTGAGATATCGCTATTCAATCCACCCACTGTCCAGATTCCCGCGACATTTCATCAAGGAACCGTCAAGACACGCACTTTTTTTATTGGGGGGTTTCCGGCTGAGGCAAACTGACCGCAATCATCAGCCCGCGCGGTTCTTTGCGCACTGCCCTGATGCTGCCGCCGTGGGCTTCACAGATTGCCCGGGCAATGGACAACCCTAACCCGCTGCCGCCGGAATGCCGCGCGCGGGAAGATTCCGCCCGGCTGAAACGTTCAAACATCACCGGCAAAAAATCGGCATCCACACCCGGCCCGTGATCTTCAAAAGTAATCTCAACGCTGGTTTTCGTGCGCGAAACCGAAATATCCAGGCGATGCCCTTCCTGCGCATAACGCAGCGCATTTTCCATCAGAATGGTCAATACCTGCCCGAGCCGGAAGGGATCGCCGACATAAGGGCATGGGATATCCGGTGTCACGGCAATATCGAACCCGGCTTCCGCTGACTGGGGTTTGAGCCAGGCTACGCGCTCACGCAGCAGCTCAGCCAGATCCAGGCGGGTTTTACTGAGATTGAGCTGACCGGCATCGGCCAGTGAAAGTAAATGCAGTTCGTCGATCAGCCGGTTCAGATGCAAAAGCTGTTTCATGACCATCTGCAACTGACGCGGCTCCGGCTGAAATACGCCGTCAAGCATCCCCTGCAAACGCCCCACCGCGGCCGTCAGCGGCGAGCGAAGTTCATGCGCCATCGCCACATGAGACGCACGCAGTTCCCGCTCATAGCGCGAAAGTTGCAACATCATGGCGTTAAAATCGTCGGTGAACTGGTTAAGCTCCGCCGGGGCATTTTTGACCGGCTCAGCCCGCGTGTTGAAATCCCCTTGCGTGACCGCCCGTGCCACCTGCGCAAGACGGCTGAACTGTAACGAAAGCGGCCGCGCGGCTTTGAGGCCCAACAGAGCGATAATAGGGATCACCACGACGACCAGTATGCCGACCATCATCCAGTCGGCAGAGGCTATAGAAGGATCGGAGTAACGCGCCCCCCAGCCCTGATCTACAATCTCATGAAAACGCGCCAGATTAAGCTCAGGGTTGCTGCGTAAAACCTCAAATTCCGCCCGCATGGCCGGGGACATATGGTGCAAGACCCAGAGATTCTCAATGACAAAGCGCAGCCACATGCACAGCGCAATCAGGATCACACTGCCAATAGCCAGCGTCAGAATACGGACACAAATCCAGCGCCACAGGGACTGATAGTGTGAGCCGCTCATGGTTGCCGGAACCGGTAGCCCACGCCGCGCACGTTGACCAGTACATTCACGATCCCCGCGGATTCCAGTTTTTTACGCAGATTATAGACATGCGTATCCACCACCCTTTCCAGCGCCTCGCTTTCCGGCAGGCAATGTTCGAGCAGATATTGCCGCGAGAACGGACGCGTCGGAGCCCGCATTAATGTGCTCAGAACGCCGAACTCCGTGGGGGTTAAATCAAGATAACGCGGTTCGCCCGAATCTGACCGGACGGAAGCGGTGAGCGCATCGACATCGACATCGAGCCCCTGCCAGGACAAAACGGACGACGCCGCCTCGTTGCCCGACGCCACACGCCTTAACACCGCCTGTACCCGCGCCACCACTTCGCCGGGGTTGTAGGGTTTGACGACATAATCATCCGCACCAAATCGCAGCGCGCCAATTTTATCCGGCATATCACCCATCGCGGTCACCATGATGACGGGTGTGCTGCTTTCACGACGGATCGACGCCAGAACGTCCGTGCCCCGCATCCCCGGCAGCATCACATCCAGCAAAATCAGATCAGGCTTCCAGCGCTGCGCATTCTCCAGCCCGGACACCCCGTCACCGGCAATCTGTACCTCATAACCTTCACGTTTCAGATAAGCATCAAGGACATCTGCCGCATCGGCGTCGTCCTCAATGATCAGAATTCGTTTTGTTTGCATGTTTCTCGCCTTGACTGTTTCTTCATAAATCCCAGACAGTATATTGACACTGCCTCTGCATACTCCGGTTTCAGATGCGGCTACGATCCGCTACGAACCATACGGCTGGGTGATGAGGAACCACAATGATATCCAGAAAACTTATGCTGCACATTACCTGTTTCACCGTGTCCGCAACAGTGCTGCAGGCGCTGGCAGATGACAGCGCTTCGCCTGCGCAAACATTTACCGTCGGGATAGGCGCACAAAGCGCGCCGCGTTACAGCGGCTCGGATGAACGTCACTGGCTGGTTGCGCCGGTCATTCAGGCGCGCGACAACGCCGTTTTCTTCGATTCGCTTAAAGGTCTGGGATATGACTTGCAGGCTGATAATGGCCTGTACCTTGAACATACGCTGGGCGTCAGCCTGGGGCGGACCGACCGGAATTCGACCTGGCGCGATGGCTCAGAAAAACTGAAAGGCATGGGGAATATTGATGTGGCCGTCAATACCGCCATCGCCATCGGCTGGTCGGCGACGCCGTGGCTTTCCTTTGAAGGCAAAACCACGCTTCCCCTGACTGACGGACAAGGCGTGCAGTATCAGACGTCAGTGACAATATTGCCTGTGCAAAATAGCACCGACACCGTCGCGCTCCAGTCGGCAGCACTTTTTGGCGACCGCCGCTACATGAATACCTTTTACGGTGTGAGCGAAAAGCAAAGCGAGCGTACTGATTTTGCGCCCTATCAGGCCGCCGGAGGATTTTATGGCGTGGACACCAGCCTGACATGGAGCCATCAGTTCACACCAAACTGGGGCGGTGTCGTCAGCGCGGATTACACCTGGCTGGGCGATCATGCCGGCAAAAGCCCGATCGTTGAACAACGCGACGGCACCACCGTCAATTTCGCCCTGCTGTATACGTTTTAAGAAAACATTAGCGACATTCACAAGACCCCAGGGGCCGGGGAGATAAACTTAACAATGTGTCATTCATCTGTGCCCGCTTACCGCCCTGCGTAGTCTGTGAGCGGCTGACAGAAAACCCCCAATTTTTTCTTGACCCTTAGGGGCTGTCTCCCTATAGTAATGCCCCGTTGCAGCGCTTGCGGTGTAACGGATCCGGTGAGGTGTCTGAGTGGCTGAAGGAGCACGCCTGGAAAGTGTGTATACGAGTAATCGTATCGAGGGTTCGAACCCCTCCCTCACCGCCATATAAAAGAAAAAGGTTCTGATGAAAATCAGAACCTTTTTCTTTTATATCTACCTTAAAAAAATCTACATCTTCACCAGCATCAGCCCGGCCCTCAGTCCGGGTGCGACATTCGGATTCGGGAAAAGCACCTCTTCTTCCTCTTCTTCCACCCGATAGGTTTTCCCGGTTTCTTTGGCGATCACGAAACCTTTTTTGAAAGGCGTGAAATTCAGCGCACCGGCGGGAATAAACAGATGGAAATCTTCCTTCGAGCGAATCACATCCTGCACCACGCGATAATGCACAAGCGGCTCACCGGTTTCGCGGTCAGGCAGTGGCTCGCCGCTGACCAGAGTTTCCAGCCCCCGGCGAACCCCCGTGAACTGTGAATGATCGTTGCTGCCAAACGGCAATGCTTTACCCAGTTCCAGCGTGCAGCTGTCGGCCTGAAACACTTCGCTGCTGAAATGGGTAAAGGTGCCGCCCGGTGAACGGTGATGTACCAGCGCGTCGAGTCCGCACGCGCTGAGCCATGCCAGCATCGCCTCGTTTTTCGGTCTGGTCTGCAACGGCAACAGCCCGAAACGCACGTGCAGGGAACCACGAATGGCGGTGTGCAGATCATAATGAAAACGCCGTTCCGCACCGGCGGCCGTCGCGCTGTGATAAAACAGCGCCATCGCCTGCTCAAGTTCCTGCGCACGCCGGGTTTCATCATTCTGGGTATAACGTGCGTGACGGCCGCCAAACATGCGGTTCATGTCCGCGTCCACAAAACGCTTGCTGAGTCGCATTGACGGCGGATTTCCCAGCAGCACCAGCAGCCGGACACGCAGCGCGCGTGCGCCGGAGAGCAACTCGCTGACCAGTTGATTCAGCAGTTCTATCGGTGCCGTCTCATTGCCATGAATACCCGCCGAAATCACGACGGCGGTGTCACAGAACGCGCGCGGCGACAGTTCGAGAATGCCCTCGCCGCGCCACTGCCAGTCCAGCGTTTCGGTTTGTCCGGCCGGTTCAGTGACCGGCTCGCCCGCCAGCGTCACTGCTAACAAATCAAACATAACTCACTCCTTTGAGGATCAGCGTTGGAACGGATAAATAGCACCCAGCCCGAGGATATTGGTCAGCTCATCCAGCGCGGTACGCACTTCGGTCAGCAGTTGCGGATCGGCCAGATCTTTAGCCTGCATCCGGTCACGGTAATGCGTATCCACCCACGTATTCAGGCGCACAAACTGGCCGTCGCTCATCATCGACGCCACATTCACCGCATTCAGTTCATTACGGTTAAGCGCCACGCGCAGACGCAGGCACGCCGGGCCGCCGCCGTTGCGCATACTCTCGCGCAAATCAAACACTTCGATCTGATTAATTGGCCCGCCGCTTTCGATCAATTCGGACAAATAAGCCCAGACACCGGTGTGCTGGCGCGATTCTTCCGGCACCACTAAAAGCATTTTTCCGTCGGATTTGGTCAGCAGCTGGCTGTTGAAAAGATACGTTGCCACGGCGTCATCCAGCGAAACTTTCGCCTGCGGCACTTCAATCGGCTGGAAATCCAGTTCAAGCGCGGCCATTTTGCGGCGGATTTCACTGAGTGCGCTGGCCGTATTCACAAACGCCTGCTGATGATGGAACAGCACGTTGCCGTTACTGACCGAAATCACATCATTATGGAAAACGCCGCTGTCGATGGCCTGCGGATTTTGCTGGATGAAAACCGTTCTTTTTTCATCGAGCTGATGCAAACGCGCTACGGCGTCACTGGCCAGACGCGTCTGACGCGCCGGATAACGCACCGGTTCGTTTTCGCCCGTCGCCAGCCCGTCGCGTCCGTACACAAAAACCTGCACGCCGGGTTTGTCGTAAGCACCACATAACCGGTTATGGTTAGCAGCGCCTTCATCGCCTAACGCAGCCACCTGCGGCAGCGCTTCGTGATGCGCAAAATAGCGGTCCGCGTGGAACGTCGCGCGCAGAATAGCTGACGTGGTTTCCGCTTCAATCGCACGGTGGAACTTGTTATTCAGGTTAGCGACGGTGAAATGGACGCGCCCGTCGCCGCTGTCTGCCGAAGGGGAAACCGTCGCTGCATTCGCCACCCACATGGACGACGCAGAACTCAGCGAAGACAACAGACGCGGCGAATACGCCTGCGCTTTTGCCAGCACTTCACGGTCGCTTCCGCCGAATCCCATCTTACGCAACGTGCTGAGATGCGGCCGTTCGTGAGGCGGCAAAATGCCCTGCGCAAAGCCCAGGTCGGCCAGCGCTTTCATTTTCAGTAAGCCTTGTTTCGCCGCCAGACGCGGGTTGGCGACGGCGTACTGATTTTTAGTCGAGGCTTCATTGCCAAAAGACAGCCCCGCATAGTGGTGCGTTGGCCCGACGAGTCCGTCAAAATTTGCTTCACATCCAGACATTCCAGCTCTCCTCAGGTTGTGCGGAAATCAACACCCGGCGACAGCGTCGCAGGAAGTTCCAGCTTGTCTGTTTCCAGCGAGGCCATCGGCCACGCGCAGTAATCCGCCGCATAATACGCGCTCGGACGGTGGTTACCGGAAGCGCCGATACCGCCGAATGGCGCGTTGCTTGATGCGCCAGTCAGCGGTTTGTTCCAGTTCACAATACCCGCCCTCGCTTCCAATAATAGCTGCTCAAACTGAGCACGCTCAGTGGAGATCAGCCCGGTGGCCAGCCCGAAACGGGTCTGATTGGCAAGACGGATGGCACTGTCAAAATCGCTGTAACGGTAAACGCCCAGCAGCGGGCCAAAATATTCTTCATCCGGAATGCCAGCCACGCCGGTGAGATCGATAATCCCCGGTGTCAGTACCGTGTTCAGCGGGTCAGGACGCGTCAGCAGCAGCAAAGGTTTGCCGCCCAGCGCCAGCAGTTCATCCTGCGCTTTCAGCATATTGCGGGCTGCGGTATCCGAAATGACACCGCCCATAAACGGTTGCGGCTCGTCATTCCAGCCGCCAACGCGCAGTTGCATCGTGACATCCAGCAGACGCGCGATAAACGCATCGCCCGCCGCGCCCTCTCTTACCAGCAAACGGCGCGCGCAGGTACAACGCTGCCCGGCGGAAATAAACGCCGACTGAATCGTCAGATTGACGGCGGCATCAATATCCTCAACCGGCTCGACGATCAGCGCGTTGTTGCCGCCCATTTCCAGCGCCAGAATTTTTTCCGGCTGCCCCGCCAGCTGGCGATGCAACTGATAACCCGTGCCCGCACTGCCGGTAAACAACAGCCCGTCGATAGTCCCGCAGGCTGCCAGCGCTTCGCCTGTCGTGCGCCCGCCCTGCACCAGATTCAGTACGCCTTCCGGTAAACCGGCCTGCTGCCAGAGTTTCACGGTTTCTTCTGCGGTTTTCGGCGTCAGCTCGCTCGGTTTGAAAACGATCGTATTGCCCGCCAGCAGCGCCGGAACGATGTGGCCGTTTGGCAGATGACCGGGGAAGTTATACGGGCCGAACACCGCCAGAACGCCGTGCGGGCGATGGCGTAACACCGCTTCGCCGTCCGGCATTGCCGTGTGTTTTTCACCGGTGCGTTGCTGATTGGCTTCCAGTGAAATCGCCACTTTACCGATCATCGCCTGCATTTCTGTCAGTGTTTCCCAGCGCGGTTTGCTGGTTTCCAGGCTGATGATTTCCGCCAGACGGGTTTTATGTTCGGTCAGTAAATCCGCGAAACGTTTAATCACATCGCTACGTTCGGCCACGGTTTTACGTGCCCACGCCGGAAACGCTGTGCGCGCTGCCGTGCAGGCCATTTCAACATCTTCCGCGTCAGCGCTCAGCGCCGACCACAACAATGTGTTATCCGCCGGATTGGTTTTGCTAAGCTGCGCACCTTGCCCGCTGCGCCACTGGCCCTGAATAAAGAGTGCGGGTTGCATCATGCGAGACTTTCCTTTTTATGAAATTGTGTCGGTTGAATTGCGCTGCTGCCGGGAAAAAGCGCCACGGCGCGCAGGCTGTCGCCTTCACGAAGACCGAGCAAGTCAGCTTCGCGGGCGTTTAACTGGATGGACTCCGGCGAATCACCGCCGGGGATCAGCAAGGCACGGAAATTCTGGTACTGCTCGTTGGCGACCAGATATTGCGGCTCGTCACGGTCGGCGCGATGTTCTGCCAGCCGGACCGGCAACAGGCGGCTTTCTTTAACGGCGCGCAGCGAATCAATTTCGCCTTCAAGGGTCGGGCCCGCGTCGAAAATATCGACATAACCTTCGTAGCGCAGCCCTTCACCTTCCAGCACAGCGCGCGCCGGTGCGGTTTGCGGGTGCACCTCACCAATCACTTCCCGCGCGTCGTGGCTGAGCAGTTCGGTGTACAGCGGATGTTTTGGCATCAGTTCGGCAATAAAAGATTTTTGCCCCATGCCGGTCAGACGATCGGCTTCGGCGAATTCCATGCCGAAGAAATGTCGCCCGACGCTGTCCCAGAACGGAGAATGGCCGCTTTCATCCGACATGCCGCGCATCTCCGCAATCACCTTGCGGGAGAAGTATTCGCGAAAAGCGGCCAGAAACAGAAAGCGAACCTTTGATAACAGCTGGCCGTTTTTACCGTGACGGTAATCCGGGTCGAGGAACAGCGTGCATAGTTCGGTGTAACCGGTGTGGTCGTTGCTGAGGAACAGCGTTGGCACCGGTTTGTAGATATTCAGGCTTTTTGAGGCGTGAACCAGCGTGCCGAGGCGGAAGTTATACCAGGGTTCGCTCAGCCCGACGGCCACTTCAATGGCGCTGACGCCCACGACTTTTTCAAGCTCCGTGTCTTCAAGCACAAACAAATAACCCTGATCAGCTTTCTCAAGGCGACCTTCCCAGGTCGCCACCGAACGCTCAATGCGTCCGCGTAAATGCGCTTCATCCTTGGGCAAAGACGTTAAACCGATGCCGGTTTTGCCTGACAACTGCAGGATATCGGCGAGATCGCCGGGCCGCACAGGTCGAATCAACATCATGATGCTTTACCTCTTTCATCCCAAAGCTTATGTATCCGAAACCATCATACGCAAAGGCGCGCCACGGCGCGTTCAAGGCGGTTAAGCCCTTCTTCAATATCCGCACCCGGAATAATCAGCGACGGCGCAAAGCGCAACACGTTTGGCCCGGCAATCAGCGCAATCAGCCCTTCTTCGGCCGCCAGCGTATTCAATTGTTTTGCCTGATCTTTATAGCGTTCACTCATCACCGCGCCGAGCAGCAAACCTTGCCCGCGCACTTCGCTGAAGACGTGATAACGGTCGTTTATGCGTTTCAGGCCATCGAGGAACCACTGATGACGTTTCTTCACGCCCGACAACACCTCCGGCGTATTGATCATCTCGAAGACTTTCCCCGCCACCGCCGTCGCCAGCGGGTTGCCGCCGTAGGTGGTGCCGTGCGTGCCCGGCTGGAACAGTACGGCGTAGCGGTCGGTGGTGAGCATCGCCCCAATCGGGAAACCACCACCGAGCGCTTTGGCGCTGGTTAAAATGTCCGGTACCACGCCGTAATGCTGGTAGGCATACAGCTCGCCGGTACGGCCCACGCCGGTCTGGACTTCATCGAAAATCAGCACGGCCTGATGTTTGTCGCACAGTTCGCGCAGCCCTTGCAGGAAATGCGCATCGGCTGGCACCACGCCGCCTTCGCCCTGAATCGGCTCAACAATCACGGCGCAGGTACGGGAAGAAATCTGGCTGGCAACGGCGGCCAGATCGTTAAACGGCAGATGCGTAATGGCCGGTGGCAGCGGCGCGAAATCTTCGGAATATTTCGGCTGGCCGCCCGCAGTGACGGTAAACAACGTGCGGCCGTGGAAGGCGTTTTTGAAGGCAATAATTTCGTTCTTATCGCCACCGGCTTTGTGTCCGTAAAGCCGCGCCAGTTTGAGCGCCGCTTCGTTGGCTTCCGCACCGGAATTACAGAAAAACACTTTGTCGGCAAACGTCGCGTCGATCAGTTGTTTCGCCAGACGCAGCACCGGTTCGTTGGTGTAACCGTTGCCCAGATGCCAGACTTTATCGGCCTGATCATGCAGCGCTTTACGAATTTCAGGATGCGCATGTCCCAGCGCATTCACCGCGATACCGCCAGCAAAATCCACATAGTCTTTGCCCGCTTGATCCCACAGCCAGGATCCTTCGCCGCGCACCGGAATAAACGCGGCAGGGGCGTAAACAGGCACCATCCAGTCATCAAAGTTCTGGCGGCTGACATTTTGCGGGTGCTGTTGGTGTTCCATATAAACCTCTTTATTAAGTATCGATGGCCGACTGAATTCAGGGTGCACGTTTGGGTCCCCATACAGGCAGGAAATGCAGTTATTAATTTGTTATCCAAAAGTTAATAAATAATCTCATTCAGTCTCATCATAGAGTGCAGTCTTCGTGCCAGCAAAGGAAAAAAGTGAATAAAAAAGGCGGCACCGAGAAAAAACAACCACTTAAAACCGCCTGTTATTCACATTAATTGCATAAAAAATGAATAAAATAAAAAATCCCCTTTTACAGCAACGAGGGAAAAGGAATGAGTATGCAGGGAATTATTTTGATTTCTGACGGCAGCTATTGTGCAGGATTGTGATCTGGCGCGTATGCAGCGATGCAGCGTGGCGGCACATCGCACAAAACCGGTGCAGCGACGCACCCGTTTGACGCATTCATACCCCGTGACCGCCTTCACATTCTGTGCAAATAAAAATCTGTGGGGGATTTTCGGGGCTTAAAAATCCATCATTTTTATTTTATTGATGCAAAAGTGTTATTTAATTGTTAATGATTTGAGCTTTTGTTATCGGTAACTTCGCTTCGCGATTCCGCCGGAGGCTTGGATAGAGAATTTATGAAACCTAA
Source organism: Rahnella sp. PCH160 (assembly GCF_047784855.1). Taxonomy (NCBI): domain Bacteria; kingdom Pseudomonadati; phylum Pseudomonadota; class Gammaproteobacteria; order Enterobacterales; family Yersiniaceae; genus Rahnella; species Rahnella sp. PCH160. The sequence goes on along the minus strand of NZ_JBLOGT010000001.1, from coordinate 3,005,130 downwards.
ATTTAACGTGATTTATTATATTTTTTAACAATTACGGGCACTGATCACACTCCGTTCACGAGCATGCGAAAAGCGCTTTCCCGTTAAGTTAATCTCTGATTGCGGCATTTACCCCGTCCGCCCCTACACAAACCCTCATAAGAAAGGTACAGACATGAAATTTAACCTCGCATTAGTCAGTGCATGTGTGGTTTCAGCATGCATGTTATTAACAACACCGGCTTTCGCTGCCAACAAACCCTACGACATCGCTGTCGTGGCGAAAGTCACCGGCATTCCCTGGTTCACCCGCATGGAAGTCGGCGTAAAAGAAGCCGCGCAAAAACTGGACGTTAACGCCTATCAGGTTGGCGGTTCGACGCCAGACCCCGCTCAGCAGGTGAAAGTGATTGAAGACCTCATCGCTAAAAAAGTGGACGCCATTATCGTGGTGCCGAACGACGCCAAAGTCTTAGAGCCGGTGCTGAAAAAAGCCCGCGATCAGGGCATCGTGGTATTAACGCACGAATCCCCGGATCAGCAGATTGGTCAGTGGGATATCGAAACCATCGACAGCCAGAAATATGCCGAAGCCAATATGGATGAGCTGGCAAAAGACATGGGCAGCAAAGGCGGTTATGCCATTTATGTCGGCTCCCTGACCGTGCCATTGCATAACGCGTGGGCTGATGCGGCAATTAAATATCAGAAAGAAAAATACCCGGACATGCACGAAGTGACCTCACGTTTACCGGTGGCGGAAAATATCGACAAGTCCTACTCCACCACACTGGATTTAATGAAAACGTATCCTGATCTGAAAGGAATTATCGGTTTCGGTTCGCTCGGCCCGATCGGTGCCGGTCAGGCCGTTCAGCAGAAACGTGCGAAAAATAAAATCGCCGTCGTCGGTATCGCCATGCCTGCGCAGGCTGCGCCTTACCTGATGCGCGGTGACATTAAGAAAGTCCTGCTGTGGGATCCAAAAGATGCCGGTTACGCACTTGTTTCAGTTGCCGACCAGCTGTTGCAGGGTAAAGAAGTGACCAAAGATCTGAGCATTGATGGTTTAGGCAAAGCCGATGTCGATACCGAAAAACATGTGATTCGCTTTAACAAGATCCTCGAAGTTACGCCGGACAATGCGAAATCACTGGGCTTCTGATTTAACGAAAAAAGACCGATTTTACCGGAGATAAATTATCTCCCGCGCCACACCAGGGGAATGAAACAAATAGGGCGTAGTTTGCTGTGCCGTATTTGTTTCCCCCAATATAAAAAAAGACCCCTAAATAATTCGGATTGCAGGAAGGCGGCAAGCGAGAGAATCCCGATGAGCTTACTTGTGTAAGTGATTCGGGTGAGCAAGCGCAGCCAACGCACCTGCAATTTGAAGTATGACGGGGTAAACGCTGTAAGGATTATGTGATGAAAACACTCACTCCGTCGTCCGGTTCACTCACGCCCGCCGTTCCTGCTGAGGCGTTTATCAGCCTCGAAAAAATCAGCAAAAAATTCCCCGGCGTACTGGCTCTGGATAATGTCTCGCTCACCTTAAATAAAGGCGAAGTACATTGTCTGGCAGGCCAGAATGGCTGCGGGAAAAGCACCATTATTAAAGTCATTTCCGGCGTTTATCAGCCGGAAAAAGGCGCCGCGATTACGCTGGACGGCAAACTCTTTCATTCCTTAACGCCGCAACTGTCTTCTTATTACGGCATTCAGGTGATTTATCAGGACCTCTCTTTATTCCCCAATTTATCGGTGGCCGAAAATATCGCGATTCACCGCTATTTGCCGGGCGGCGATTTTTGGGTACATCGCGAGGCAATGCGCAAAAAAGCGATAGCGGCTATGCAACGGGTTGGGGTTTCTCTCGACCCGGATCGTAAAGTCGAAAAGTTATCGATCGCCGACCGTCAACTGGTGGCAATATGCCGGGCAATCGCTGCTGACGCCAGCCTGGTGATCATGGATGAACCCACCGCGTCACTGACCCGCACCGAGGTGAACGGCCTGCTGCGGGTGGTCAACGAGCTGAAAGCGGCGGGCATTTGCGTGGTGTTCGTCAGCCACCGTTTAGATGAAGTGATGGAAGTCGCCGACCGGATAAGCGTCATGCGCGACGGCAAGCTGGTCGGCACCTATCCGGCGAGTTCGCTCGACAGCAACGAGCTGGCATTCCTGATGACCGGGCAGCGTTTTAGCTACAGCCATCTGCCGCACCGCGCGCCCGCTGAAGCCACGCCGCTGCTGGAAGTCAGCCATCTGAGCCGCAAAGGCCAGTATCAGGATATTTCGCTGTCACTGCGTCAGGGCGAAATCACCTCGATTATCGGCCTGCTGGGGTCGGGGCGCACCGAACTGTGTCTGAGCCTGTTTGGCATGAGCACGCCTGACAGCGGTGAAATCCGCGTGAACGGCAATGCGGTGAAATTTCACAGTAACCGTGACGCTATCCGCCACGGCATCGCATATGTCTCGGAAGATCGCCTGACGCAGGGGCTGGTCATGGAGCAGTCCATTTACGACAACACGCTGGTGTCCATTTTTGACAAGCTGCACACCGCCACCGGTCTGATGGATCACCGCAAAGCCGCCGCCGTGGTGAAAGATTTGATCCGGGATCTGAACATTAAAGTCTCGGACAGCGCGCTGCCGGTGAAAACGTTATCCGGCGGGAATGCGCAGCGTATCGCCATCGCTAAATGGGTGGCGACGCAGCCGCATATTCTGATCCTGGATTCACCGACGGTCGGCGTGGATATCGCTAACAAAGAAGGCATTTACCGTATTGCGCGCGATCTGGCGGAGTCCGGCATGGCCGTTCTGATGATTTGCGATGAAATTCCCGAAGCGTATTACAACAGTCACCGCGTGCTGGTGATGCGCAAAGGCCTGCTGGTGGCGGAGTTCGCCCCGCACCAGAGCAACGAAGCGCAGATTGCGGAGGCAATCAATGGATAACAAAAAGCTCTCCAGATTGTTTTCTCAGCATGAATTCTGGCTGGGATTACTGGTTCTGCTGCTGGTCATCGGCCTGAGCCTGCGCACCCATGAATTTATGACGCTCGGCAACCTCACGGATGTTGCTACCAGCTATGCCATTCTCGGCATTCTGGCCTGTGGCCTGTTTGTGGTGCTGATTGCCGGCGGCATTGATATCTCCTTCCCTGCCGTGACCTCTATCGGCCAGTACGTGATGGCGAGTTATATCATTCACCACGGTGGCAGTTTTCCGCTGGCGTTTGCGATGTCGATGGGCACCGGCTTGCTGCTCGGGCTGGTCAACGGATTCCTGGTTTACTGGCTGCGCGTTCCGGCAATTATCATCACCATTGCCACACTGAACTTGTTTTACGGTTTGCTGGTGTATCTGACCAACGGCACCTGGCTTTACGGTTTCCCGGACTGGTTTATGAACGGCATCAGCTGGTTCTCGTTTACCGCCGCCGACGGCTATGACTATGGCCTGACGTTGCCGCTGCTCAGCCTGCTGGGCGTGATTATCGCCACCGGCGTGCTGATGAACCGCACCCGCGTAGGCCGCCAGATTTATGCGATGGGCAGCAACCGTGACGCCGCCTCGCGCCTCGGCATGAACATTCTCCGTCTGCATTTTTACGTTTACGGCTTTATGGGATTACTGGCGGGCATTGCGGCGGTGGTACAGGCGCAAATCACCCAGTCGGTCGCGCCCAATTCCCTGCTCGGCTATGAACTGACAGTGCTGGCAGCAGTGGTGTTAGGCGGTACCAGCATGACCGGCGGGCGCGGGTCGCTGACCGGCACCCTTCTCGGCGTCATGCTGCTGGCCTTCCTGCAAAACGGACTGACATTACTGAGCATTTCGTCTTACTGGCATCAGGTTTTCAGCGGCGTGATCATTCTGGTCAGCATCAGCAGCACCGCGTGGAACGAAAAACGCAAACTGGCGAAGGGGATGTGACATGACGACCTTAATCCGAATTCTCCCTGGCGACCGCATTATCCGCTTGCAGTTGCTGATCATCGTCGCCGTCGCCGTGCTGTTTTCCTTCACGCTGGGCGGCAGTTTTTACAGCGTCGGCAATTTCCAGTCGATCTCCTCGCAGTTGCCGGTTCTGGGGATGCTGGCGTTAGGCATGGGCATCACCATGCTGACCGGCGGCATCAACCTTTCCGTCATTGCCGGGGCTAATGCCTGTTCACTGGTGATGGCCGCCATTCTGGTGGCGCATCCCGATCAGCCGGCCTATTTCGCGCTGGCAATGCTGGCCGGCCTGGCCGTGGCGGTGGTGATTGGCGTACTGAACGGCGCGCTGATCGCGTACGTCGGGGTTTCCCCGATTCTGGCAACGCTCGGCACCATGACGCTGATTGCCGGGCTGAACATTTTACTCACCAGCGGCGCCGTGATTTCCGGCTTCCCGGCGGCGATTCAGTACCTGAGCAATGGCAGCCTGCTGGGCATTCCGGTCGCCCTGCTGATTTTCCTGCTGGTGGCACTGCTGCTGTGGGTTTTGCTGGAACACACCACGCTCGGGCGCAGTGTGTATCTGATGGGTTCCAACGAACAGGCCACGCGCTTTAGCGGCGTCAACACAAATAAAGTCACCCTCGCGGTGTATGTGCTTTCCGCCCTGCTCGGCTGGGGAGCGGCGCTGATGATGATGTCTAAATTCAACTCGGCGAAAGCGGGCTACGGCGATTCGTATCTGCTGGTGACTATCCTTGCGTCCGTCCTTGGCGGGATCAATCCCGACGGCGGATTCGGGCGGGTTATCGGGCTGGTACTGGCGCTGATCGTCCTGCAAATGCTGGAAAGCGGCCTGAACCTGATGGGCGTGAGCAGTTACCTGACAATGGCACTCTGGGGCGGCGTCCTGATCCTGTTCATCGCCTTACAAAACAGAAAATCTTAAGCGAATTGCTTTTACCGAAGGGAAAAAACATGGCGAGTTATTTTATTGGAGTTGACGTAGGAACCGGCAGCGCCCGTGCGGGCGTCTTCGACATGACCGGCCGCATGGTCGGCCAGGCCAGCCGTGAGATTACGCTGTACCGCCCGAAGGCCGATTTCGTTGAGCAGTCTTCCGATGAGATCTGGCAATCCGTCTGCAACGCCGTCAAAGATGCGGTGAATCAGGCCGACATCAACCCGATTCAGGTAAAAGGCATCGGCTTTGACGCCACCTGTTCGCTGGTGGTACTCGATAAAGAGGGTAAACCGCTGACCGTCAGCCCGTCCGGCCGCAGCGAGCAGAACATTATTGTGTGGATGGATCACCGCGCCATCACGCAGGCCGAACGCATCAACGCCACCGGCCACCGCGTGCTGGAATTCGTCGGCGGGATTATTTCGCCAGAAATGCAGACGCCAAAACTCCTGTGGCTGAAACAACATATGCCGACGACGTGGAATAACGTCGGGCATCTGTTTGATTTGCCGGATTTCCTGACCTGGCGCGCCACGCAAAGCACCACGCGTTCACTGTGTTCCACGGTGTGTAAATGGACCTACATCGGTCACGAAGACCGCTGGGATCCGAGTTATTTCCGCCAGATTGGTCTGGAAGATTTGCTGGAAAATAATGCGGCGAAAATCGGCAGCGAAGTCAAAACCATGGGCGAACCGCTGGGCCACGGCCTGACGCAACGCGCCGCCGCTGAAATGGGACTGATGGCCGGCACCGCAGTCAGCGTCTCGATTATCGATGCGCACGCAGGCAGCCTCGGCATTCTCGGCGCCAGCGGAGCGTCCGGTGAATCCGCCGATTTCGACAACCGTATCGCGCTGATTGGCGGCACATCCACCGCACACATGGCGATGTCCCGCAGCGCACGCTACATCGGCGGCATCTGGGGGCCGTATTTCTCCGCGATCCTGCCGGATTACTGGCTGAACGAAGGCGGCCAGTCCACCACCGGGGCGCTGATCGACCATGTTATTCAGTCACATCCGTGCTATCAGGATTTGTTGAAACAGGGCAAAGACAGCGGCAAAACCATTTATGAGGTGCTCAACAGTCTGCTGCGGAAAATGGCCGGTGAACCGGAAAACATCGCGTTCCTGACCAAAGACATTCATATGTTGCCCTACTTCCACGGCAACCGTTCGCCGCGCGCCAACCCGACGCTCACCGGCACACTGACCGGCCTGAAACTCTCTCGCACGCCGGAAGATATGGCGCTGCATTATCTTGCGACCATTCAGGCGCTGGCACTCGGCACCCGCCATATCATTGAAACCATGAATCAGAGCGGCTACCGCATTGATACCATGATGGCGAGCGGCGGCGGTACCAAAAACCCGGTGTTTGTGCAGGAGCATTCCAACGCGACAGGCTGCGCGATGTTGTTGCCGGAAGAGAGTGAGGCGATGTTGCTCGGCAGCGCCATGATGGGCACCGTGGCCGCAGGTGCGTACGATTCTCTGCCCGAAGCGATGGCCGCCATGAGCCGCATCGGCAAAACCGTCACGCCGCAAACCAACAAAATCAAAGAGTATTACGACCGCAAATATCGCGTATTCCACGAGATGTATCACGACAGCATGAAGTACCGCCGCCTGATGCAGGGGGAAGAACAATGACCGCAGATGAGGAATTTCAGCTGGCGTGTCAGGGCTGGCGGACGTACAGCCAGGAACTGCTGGCGCTGCAAAACCATCTTGACGCCGATATCTGGCGTCAGTTACTGACGCTGGTAACCGGCTGCAAAGGCAAGATTGCCGTCACCGGCGTGGGCACATCAGGGATTGCCGCACGAAAAATTGCGCACATGCTGGCCTGCGTAGAACAGCCGTCAGTGTATCTCAGCGCTACCGACGCCGCGCACGGCGATCTGGGTTTTCTGCGCAGTGACGACCTGATCATCCTGATTTCACGCGGCGGTAATTCCGAAGAACTGACCCGCCTGTTACCGGCGCTGAAAACCAAAGGCGTCGCCATCATCAGCGTGACAGAGAATCTGGATTCCGCCATTGCGCGCGCCGCCACGCTGGTGGTAAAAACGCACATTCAGCAGGAAATCGACCCGCTTAATATGCTGGCCACCACCTCCATCGTTCTGGTGCTGGCCATTTTCGACGCCCTGTGCGGCAACATCATGCTGCGCAACGGCTTCAATCAGCAAAGGCTTCTTAAGGTGCATCCGGGCGGAAATGTCGGGAAGACATTAAGGGAGAAGGATGTGTAGTCACCCCCGAATCTCTTCCGCCACCAATCCGGCCAGAACAGATATCGCGCGGGCGGTGTGCGGGCCCCATTCGAATGACGTATTGATGCGCAGGCAGTGGCGGAAACGTTCGTCGGCGGAAAACATGGTGCCCGGCGCGACGCTGACGCCTTTGGCCAGTGCGCGCTGGTACACCCGCGCAGCGTCTACGTTGTCACCCAGATCCAGCCAGAGAAAATAGCCGCCCTGCGGTTGGGAAACGGAAACCTGTGCGGGGAATTGGTTGATGATGGCGTGGTGCATCGCCATCTGGCGCTGTTCCAGCACACGGCGCAGGCGGCGCAAATGGATGTCGTAACCCCCCTGCTGCCCGCCTTTTTGCAAGAAATCTGCCAGCGCCAGCTGTACCGGCACACTGGCGGATAACGTACTCATCAGTTGCAACCGCTCAATACGTCCGACGTATTTTCCCGCTGCCACCCAACCGACGCGAAAACCGGGTGCCAGACATTTAGAAAAAGAAGAGCAATGCAGGATTTCGCTGCGATACGACGACGCCTTGAGCGGCACCGGGCGTTCACCGCCAAAGTACAGTTCGCTGTACACGTCGTCTTCGATTATCGCCACCTGATGCCTTTGCAGGATATCCACCAGCCGTGCCTTATTTTCGGGCGGCATTGTGCATCCGAGCGGGTTCTGGAAACTCGACATCAGCCAGCAGGCTTTGACCGGATAAGTTCCCAGCGCTTTTTCCAGCGCATCCGGATCCATACCGAAACGCACGTCGGTCGGGATGGCGATAGCTTTTAACTTGCGGCGCTCAATGGCCTGCAACGCGCCATAAAATGCCGGGGATTCAATGGCCACCCAGTCACCCGGCTCAGTCACGGCCTGCAAGCTCAGCCCCAGAGATTCCATCGCGCCGGACGTAATGACGATTTCATCGGGCGCGACTTCAATTCCGTTCTGAGCGTAACGCCGGGCAATGCTGCGGCGCAGTTCTTCGTTTCCCGGCGGCAAGTTGGCCGTGGCGCTGTGCGGGGACATGCGGCGGACGGCGCTTGCAAGCGAGCGCGCCAGGCGTGGCTGCGGGAATAATGTCGGATCGGGAAATGCCGAGCCCAGCGGCACGATAGAAGGATCCTGCCCGGCTTTCAGGATATCGAAAATCGCATCATTGACGTCCACCTGTTCGGCGGCGTGCAGGCGCTCATCGGGCTGATGACGAACCGGTCGCTGCAAACCCGCCGCGACGTAATAGCCGGACTGCGGGCGGGCGACGATCACCCCCTGACTTTCAAGAAGCTGATACGCCTGCAACACCGTCATCAGGCTCAGCCCGGACTGTTTGCAGGACTCGCGTAAAGAAGGCAGACGGTCGCCCGGCAGCCAGACCTGGGTGTCGATTTGTCTGCGCAAGGTGCGCGCCAGCGTTTCGTATCGGGATTCAGTCATGGGCAATCAGCACTGTTATATAAAATGTTAACCAAATGGTAACTATTATGCAGGGTTTTGCCCACAGCCGGCGATCTAAACCAGACATCAACCGCAAACAATCTTTACCTGAGAAGTCTGGCGGCCAAACATTCACCATGTTAATGTGTGAATTCACCGCATTACTCAGATTTATCTGACCCGCCATTCATGTCTGTTCTCGCAACCTTACGCTTTCTAAACATTTTCTCCACGATCGGCTGAAAAGTGACACGTCGGCTTTCACTCTTTTACATCCTGCCCGCATTACTATTCATTGGATTCAGTAGACTTGTTTTCGTCGAAACAAAACGGGCGATGTGCCTGAATCTCCAATGAGGAATTTAATTATGCGTAAACTTACCGCAATGATTGTGGCTTCAACTCTGGCTCTGAGCTCTGCTTCTTTCGCGTTTGCTGCTGAAACCACGGCCACACCGGCAACTGACGCACCTGCGGCGACGCAGGGTAAAATGATGCACCATAAAGGCCCGCACAACATGAACCCGTTCGCTGGCCTGACCCTGACTGAGCAGCAGAAAACTCAGATGAAAGAAATTATGAAAGACAGCGGCGCGCGCCCTGACCGCGCTGCCATGAAAGCGCAGATGGATCAGATGCATAACCTGGTCGCTTCAGACAGCTTCGATGAAGCGAAAGTGAAATCGCAGATTGACACCATCACCAAAGCACAGTCTGACCGCATGCTCGACCGCGCCCGTGCTGAAAACAAAATGTACAACCTGCTGACGCCTGTGCAGAAAAAACAGTTCAATGAGAACTACCAGAAACGCGCTGAAAAAATGGAACAGATGCGTGACCACAAACCGGGTCAGCCAAAACCTGCTGATGCCGAGTAATCTTTATCGTCGTCAGTTCTGACCTTCTGACCCGAACCGGCCTTTTACAGGCCGGTTTTTTTCGTTTATCCGCCGAATAAGCCCTTCTGACAAAAGTTGCACCGCAATTCCGCCCTTCAAGACCCTCTCAGTTTTCTCACTTTTTACCTGCCACCGGACTAAAAATGTTCACGTCAAAATGTGTTGCCATGTGATTTTCGCCCCAATTCCTCTGATGATAATTTAACCCTGCACGCTTTATTCTACTTCTGAGGAAAACATTATGATCAGTGCAGCAAATGCCAGAGATGTCGTGTTACTGAATCACGAGATCATTCGGGCTGTTATCGGGATGTCAGCGTGGGGTGGGATAGTCCGCTATATCATGCTGAGACAGAAAAAACCGATTATGGAAGAACTTCTGGCCTGTCTCTTACAGGTTGTAGTCTCTTGTTTTACCGGCATGCTGTTAAGCATCTTCGTACTTTCGCGCGATGCCAACGACGACAAGTTGCTTATCATGGCCGGGCTTGGCGGGGTATTTGCCGGGCCGATCATCACCCTGCTCGGTAAGAAAATTGCCTCGCTTATAGATTCTTTTGCTCCTTCAACCAAAATATCTGAGTAACACCGTTCCCCGGCAGAGTCTCTCCTCCGGGGGATTTTTTTGCCTTCTGTACAACCCCCCCCTTTCTGCAGAGAAAAAAAACGGAGCACCAGAAGTGCCCCGCTTTGCTATTCCACTATGATGAGGCAAGAACCTCAGGAATATTGCCTCAACCTGTTAGAGTAATTTCCACTGTGCCCATTCGCCGGTGAACTCTGGATTGCCCGGCTCATTGCCCTGAGTCCAGTAGTTAGCCACGTAGTCTTTACCTTTATGGCTGATTTTCTCGCCGGTATTGTAGACCTTGCTGGTCTCCCATTCGGAATATTTGCCCACAGGATCAACGACGGGATCCACCACCGGTTCGACAACTGGATCGACAACCGGGTCAACCACAGGGTCGACGACTGGATCCACGACCGGGACAACAACCGGTTCTGCGACTTCTTCACCAAATACAACCAGTGTGAACTGTTTGGAGACTGAAGAGGCAGCATGGGTATCCGTGACAACCAGTGAGAACGAGAATTCTGCGCGGCTGACCACAGTCGGAGCGGTAAAAGTGATGGTTGAGGTGGTCGTACTGCTTGGCGAAATTCCGGCAGGCACGCTCCATTTGTAGGTCAGTGCATCGTTGTCGGCATCGCGGGATCCGGCACCGCTGAGACGTACTTTTGAACCGCTGATGACCTGCAACTGGATATCAGCAACCGGCGCAGTATTGGTGGCGGGTTTATCCTCATCCGGCACTTCACCCGCAATGTTAATCCCGTCAAAGTAGAACGGTGCCATATCGATGACCTGATTGGTTACGGTGCAACCCAGACCTTCGCGGGCGGCGTTAACCAGCACACCGTTGTCCTGATCGATAGTCCAGGTAAAAAGTGCGCCCAGCCCTTTTTTCGCCACATATTGCCCTTTGGCACGCACGCTGCGCGGGGTGTCGAGGGACATAAACAGCTTGGACTCTTTGTTGTAAAGATAATCGGCATCTGCCACCTGATCGGTGTAAACGCTGAAGCCGTTACGACCCTTCTGGTTTTCCAGATCAAGGTAGTTGTTGATCAGGTCATACCATTCGCTGCAACCGCTTTCGAATGTCCCCGTGGTTTCGGCATTCGCCGTCGGGGTGTATGTGCCTTTGAGCGGAGAGAAACTTTCCAGTACCGCGTTCTGACCATTGCGTGAATAACCGGCGTAACCCACGTTGATGCGGTCAGCCGGGAAACCTTTCGCCAGCAGATAATCGACGATGGTATCCACGCCCCACCCGCCTTCTACCAGCGCATGCAGGTTAGTGTGGTGATCCAGCTGCGTCGCCCACGGTGTGCCAAAGAAGTCATAGGTCATCACGTTAATGCTGTACAGACCGCTGTTCAGCAAGGTTTTTACATCTGATTTTTCCAGAATCGCCACCACGGCAGAACTCGCGATACTGATTTTGACATCACTGCGTTTGATGGCTTTCAGCTCTTTAGTGATTTCCGTCAGCAGCAACGCATAGTTCGCGCCGTCTTCGTCACCATAGGCATTGTTGTTGCCGGCATTGCCCGGATATTCCCAGTCAATATCCACTTCGGAGAACATCGGGAAACGGGTGAACAATTTCGCGACGCCTTTTGCAAAGGTGCTGCGGCCAGCCGACGTTTTCGACATATTGTGGAAGCCACTGCTCATGGTCCAGCCGCCGATACTCAGAGAAAGCGCCAGCGTATGGCCTAACGTTTTGGCCTTCGCCTGAAGGTCACGCAGACCGCCGACAATGCCTTTAACGGTCGCCTGAGTGGCGGTATTCACGTCCATTTCCACCCAGCCGGAATCGTTCAGACCGACATTGGCACTGGTCTGGAAATCGCCCCACGGGTCGAGGAAAGTGGGTTCATTGATAGATTTATTCAAATTACCGGCAGCACGGGCGATGACATCGGCTTTTTCACCGGTGGTATCACCAACAATGCCCAGGAAACCGAGAATGATTTTGTCATAGGCTGTCGGGCTAACGTTGGCTAAATCGTACCCGCGCCCACGATTTGCCGGAGTGTCATCGCCATCAGACTGGCGGCTATCATACTGAGACCAGTCGGTATAATAACCGAACACCTTAGGTTTATTCGTGGTGTCATATTTATTGTACACCGGTTTGGCGACACGGGCGGAAGTGTAGCTGTATTTCTCCGTATCTTTAGAGGCGTCAAAGCCATCAGCTTTATAAGATTTGTCAGTCAGGGAATCGGTTTTGATCAATTTACTGGTAGTCATAATATTTTCCTGAATAAAAGTTAAGGGTCGAACAGCATCGTGCTGTCGGGTCTATAATTGGAAAGAAATTGTTTTCTCTCAAATCATCATTCAGCAAAAATATTTATGACGTCGATGAGGAGTAAAAAAGATACATCATTTAAATTTCTGATCGTGCGTAATTAATGAAGGAAATGTTTGCTGGCACATTGCATGGGTTGAAAAATAACCACGACCGAACCACCTCCGCCGTTTAAACATAGCGAGCGTTGTGACTAAAATGAGAAGAACAAAACCCCACAACCTGACCTAAATCATTAATTTTTGATGCGTAACATTTAAATTAAAATTCAAAAAGGTTTTTAGTTTTATTTAAAAAGGTCACTATTCCTCATAACAGATCACAACTTATCTAAAATTATTGATAATATTCTGATTGAATATGGTGAATTTCAAAAAACCAGATACGATAAATCCTATCGAAAATTGGATTTCTGATAAGTTCCTTTACCGACCTGGAGAGAGTTGAAAGATGAGTATTTATCTTATTAATGGACAGTACGTTTTCAATGAAGGAAAGAAAGAACTTAAAACACTGAATAATGGCACTAACATCAGACTCACGACAATGAGAGCCCGCTGCCTCAGCTTCATTATTGAACACGCTAACGATGAAGTGATAGAGAAATCTGCTATATCTTATGCCTTATGGGGGGCAAGAAGTACTTTTACCAGTGATGCCAGCCTTACCCAAACCCTGTATTTGATTCGTCGTGATTTAAAAACGCTGGGGCTGGATGAATTGTTTATTACGGTACCCAAATCAGGAATACGGGTTAACTCATCCATAACTATCGATGTTATTCATGAAAAAATGCCCAAAACAAAGTCTTTTTATAAACCGCTCTTTTTTGGCCTGATTTTATTACTGCTATTGATTGGTATTGGAGTGCAACTTGCTTTAACAATCTAAACCTACTGAGGATCAGATAATGGCACATAATCCCGTGATTGATGCAGTTCTGGAAAATGAGGGTGCTTATGTCAATCATCCCGACGATCCTGGCGGCCCGACCCATTGGGGAATTACCGAGAAAACCGCACGGGATTATGGTTACACGGGGAATATGAAAGATTTTACCCGCGATCAGGCCTATATTCTTCTTGAGAAAAATTACTGGTATCAGCCCGGATTTGACAAGGTCAATGTATTATCGCCGGCACTGGCTCTGGAGCTGTGTGATACCGGAACCAATATGGGGCCATCTGTCGGCGTGAAATGGCTGCAACGTTGGTTGAACATCTATAATCAGCAGGGCCGTTATTATTCCGATATGAGTGTTGATGGAAAAATAGGACCGGCCACGCTGACGGCCTTATCTGCTTTTCTCAAACTGCGAGGGCAGGAAGGGGAAGCGGTACTCGTCACTTCGCTCAACTGCAGCCAGGGGCAACGATATCTTGAACTCGCAGAAAATAAGGCCAGTAATGAATCTTTCATCTATGGCTGGATGAAAGGCCGTATCCGCCTGAGTATTTTGTCAACATAAATGTTCCTTATAACAACAATCGGAACCTGGACTTTCACTTGTGATAAATAACATAGCCTGCTGGCCAGACATTAGTCCCCCCGGTTTTTAACCTGTATATATCTCAATAAATATCTCTTTTCTTACTTTATTTGTAGCGTCACAATGTGAATTATTCTGGTTCCAAACCTGTGTTACGGAGAAAAGTAATGTATTACGACAAAATTAATGAATTTGATTACAACCTGATTAAAATTATGAATGAAGTGATCCTCTCAGGGAGTCTTTCGCGCGCAGCTGAGAAACTTGAAATTTCTGTTTCAGCCGTCAGTCTTTCGATCAGTAAGCTACAACGATATTTAGCCGTTGAGCTTTTCATCAGAACAGCCCAGGGAATGAAACCAACACAAACAGCACTGGAAATTCATGAATCATTTTCACATGCCATGTGTATTATTGATGATGTTGTGCATCGGGCCAAAAATCAGACAAAAAAGGTCTCTTCTGTCAAAGTGATGTGTTCAGATCTGATTGAAAGTTATTACTTCCAGCAGTTGCATCAACGAGATGACTTAAGGGAAACCCTTTTTACCTTTACGAATGACACCCTGTCTAATCATGATGAATGTGTGAGGAATTTGTTGCAGTCAGGAAATGATATTGTTCTGAGTAACTTCCCGCTACACCATAACAGTATTACCTCCGTTGAAATTGATTCCCTCGATGATTTCGTTGTGTTATGCAGTTCCACCAGTTTACTCGCCACGCAAAAAATTTTCACACTATCTCACTATTATGCATTACCCCATGCCGTATATGGCCACAGCGATATTCAGGCAAAAAAGCTCATTTCGATAAATAACCCTCATACCCACAGTGATAATTTCAACACAAGAAAAGTCGTCTATTACTCATCGTCACTCAACGGGATCATCGCTGCTATCGAGCGCAGTGAGATGATCGCGATATTCCCCACCAAAGTGGCGGAATATTTTATTGATAAGCGCCACAGTAAATTAACGACTTTTGCGTTACCTGATGATATTCACCACGAAGCATTAAAAACATATGCAAACTTTGTCACCCGCACGACTAAAATTCGCGGCGTGAACAACATCATTTCATCACTGAAATCCGTAGAGGTCTGTCAATAAAATTCATTAATTTAATTAGCACGCAGGGAAACATCATCGGTAATTTTATATAAAAATGTTCTTATTTTAATCGTTAATTCATCAGGTGAGCACTAGTCTTGAAATGTTAGTTAACCCCTAACAGATATAACACCCACTCGCAGAGCGTCGTATTTCTGTATTTAATGTAATCCATTAAGAGTATTGACTATGCAAAGATTAAAGCCGAATTTCAGCCTCAATATAATGACTATTTTCTGTCTTCTGGCAATCGCTTCGATGGCGCATGCAGAAGAAACCCCGACCGCTTCAGAACCCTACGTAATTAAGGAAAGTGATCTGGTTAAAAAAGAAAATTCACTGACACAAAACCCGTTAATGCAGGAAGTCAAAGCATCTATCCGCACCCTTGATAACGACTCCGTTGAAAAAATTGCCCCCGCGCGGGCGGCGAACCCGGATAATGTGAAACGGGTAGAGAAAATCCTCAGCAAAGCGCAGTGGGATTACATCTTCCCGCTTCGCGCCCCCGAATACAGTTATGAAAACTTCCTCAAAGCGATAGGTAAATTCCCGGCAGTCTGTGGGACGTATACCGACGGACGTGATTCCGACGCCATTTGCCGCAAAGGTCTGGCAACGATGTTTGCTCACTTCGCTCAGGAAACCGGCGGGCATGAAAGCTGGAGACCTGAGGCGGAATGGCGACAGGGATTGGTGTGGCTGCGTGAAATGGGCTGGGCCGAGGGCCAGAAAGGCGGTTACAACGGCGAATGTAATCCTGATGTCTGGCAGGGGCAGACATGGCCTTGCGGTAAAGATGCTCAGGGAGATTTCGTCAGTTACTTTGGTCGTGGCGCGAAACAGCTTTCCTATAACTACAACTACGGTCCGTTCTCCGACGCCATGTTTGGCACCGTCAGAACCCTGCTCGATAAACCGGAACTGGTGGCCGATACCTGGCTGAACCTGGCCAGCGCCGTGTTCTTCTACGTAACCCCGCAGGCACCTAAACCGAGCATGTTGCATGTGATCGACGGCACCTGGAAGCCAAACGATCATGACAAAGCCAACGGCCTGGTTCCGGGTTTCGGCGTCACCATCCAGATTATTAATGGCGGCGTGGAATGCGGCGGGCCGACCGAAATTGCTCAGGGCGAAAACCGTATCTCTTACTACAAAAGTGAAGCGGAATATCTGAAAGTCCCAGTCGCTGCCAGTGAAGTGCTGGGTTGTAAGAACATGAAACAGTTCGATGAGGGCGGTTCGGGCGCGCTGCCGCAATATTGGGAACAGGACTGGGGATGGGATCCAAACACGCCAACGGGTTCAACGTATTCGTGCCAGTTGGTCGGTTACCAGACACCGTTCTCCGCCTTCAAAGAAGGGGATTATAAACGCTGCGTCCAGCACTTCTTCAATGTCTCTATTGTCGATGATGCAGGCAAAGTGGAGCCAGTACCGGTACCAGATCCAACGCCGGATACAACCCCGGTCCCAGATACCACACCGGTTACGGATACCAACGCTGCGCCGGTCGCCAGATTAACCGGGCCGATTGGTGATGTGGAAAGTCAGGCTAACGTAACGCTTAACGCCGCAGCCTCCAGCGATGCTAACGGTGACAAACTGTCTTATACGTGGCTGCTGCCAAACGGCACCACGCTGGCGGGCACCGACCGGGACAGCATCAGTTTTGTGGCTCCAACCGTGACCGTGAAAAAACAGTACACCTTCACACTGACGGTCTCTGACGGTAAGAAAAGTGATGTGACCTCTTATACGCTGACGGTAACACCACAAGTTCAGCCATTGCCTGACAGCGGCACGGGAAAAACGTGCGCGAACAACTGGGACGCACAGAAAATTTATTACGGTGGTGAAAGCGTTGTGTGGAAAGGCAAGGAGTATCTGGCTAACTATTGGACCCAAAACAATGAACCCGGAGACCCCGAGTTCACTGGCGAATGGTCACAATGGAAGGAAATTAAAGCCTGTAAGTAGTTGCAGTTATTGATACTGCGGTCAATCCTGACCCGGGAAAATCAAATGGGCGATCGGTGATCGCCCATTTTTTCCTCCTCAGCTTGCCGCCAGCAGCGGTTCCCGTTCCGTCGTGGCCTGCTCAAAGACAAGCGACAACAGAATTTTCTTCACTGCCGCCGCTTCCTGCGACAGGGCCAGCGTTTCTGAAACGCACAGTGAAAGTGGAACCTGAATCGCCGGACTGCTGATGCACGACATCCACGCTTTCGCCGGGCCAATCATGGCGCGGGCGGCGGATCCCGGCAAAATGGTGGCGCCCAGACCGCTGGCAACGGCGGCCGTCAGCGTGGCGGAAGACTCAATTTCACCAATGATATTCGCCGTCAGGCGGCGGACGGCCATCGCATCGTCCACCAGACGGCGCATCACGTTATATGAACGCGGCATGAACAGGTTGAGCTTCGCGACATCGCTCAGCTCGACATATTTCCCCGGATTGGGTACGGCATGCGTCCCGACCAGATACAAATCTTCTTTCATCAGGGGCTGACTGCTCAGCCCGACATCGTTATTGCTGCCGTACAGCACCGCCATATCCATGCGGCCGTTGAGCACTGAATCCCCGAGCGCTGTGCCGAAATTTTCGTTGAGATACAACAAAATGCCCGGATGTTGTTTGCGTACGGCCTGCAATAACGGCAGCGCAAGTTGTGAAGCCGCCGTGCCCGGCGCAAGTCCGACAGAAACCTGCCCGCTCAGCGACTGGCCTGCGCTGTTCACCGCGCTGTGAACTTGATCGCACTGACGCAAAATTGCCTGCGCATGGGAATAAAGAATGTTTCCTGCCTCGGTGGGCGTCACGCCGCGCTTGGTGCGAATCAGCAATTGTTGCTGCAATTCCCCTTCCAGCGTCGCCAGTTGCTGGCTCAGTGCCGGTTGTGCAATATGCAGAACATCGGCGGCCTGCGTCAGGCTGCCGATATCGACGATTTTCACGAAGTACTTCAGACGTCTGAGATTCATCTCTGTCTCCATTTGGCCCGGAAAGGGAACACCCTACGGTAATGATTAGCGTGACTGATAAAAGCAAGATCTACGCCAATCTCCGTCGTGCAGATGAAATAGCCGCTTGCCGCGCGCTAATGCCACGAAACATAAGAAAAAACGATTGCAGAACGCGGCGAGACAACCGGCGGGGTTCAAAAACTTAAGTTAAATAAAACCGAAGCGTCCGTTTCGGTGCACCAACATAACGCATACTTATGGGCCACGCGGCAAGATTAGCCGGGTTAATATCAGCAAAAGCCACGAGAAAATACCTGGCCTTTGCCGCTGACCCGCGTCACCCGGCTTTGCTGACTTTATTAAGCACCATCTGGTAAGCCGATTGCAGGTGGCTGCGCATCATTTCTGCCGCCTCCTGCATCCGCCCTTCCAGCACGGCATCGATGATAGCGACGTGTTCGCCGCACCATTCGCGCACACGCTGTTTATTGGTGTAACTGCCGAATTCGAGCAGGCGTCGCAGCCGGTTTTGCTGCTGAATTGACTGTAAGACAAAAATATTGCCGCTGAATTCCGCCAGCATTTCGTGGAACGTGGCGTCCGTTTCGAAAATCTGACGGCCATCAACAGCGAGAATATCCGGGTGAGTAATCAGATAGATATGCTGCATCCGCAACCGCCGCAGCGCACTTTTATCGGCGTGAAAGCTCGCGCCCAGCATCGCGCCCGGCTCAATCATCAGGCGGAATCCGTAGCCGTTACTCAGCGCCACGTCGGTGTTTAGCGTCGGTAAAAATGACCAACCGTGCCCCTTGTTGCGGGCGATCAGCCCGTCCTCAGACAACCGCAGCAACGTGCGCGCCAGTACGCCGCGGTCGGCGTCGTAGCGCTGGGCGATTTCCGTTTGCGTCAGGGAATCCGGCAATTTTCCGGCGATACGGTCTTTCACCAGTTGCTCGTACAAGTCCTGATCGCTGGTGGCCGGGATATCAATGCTGATGCGCTGAAGCTCATCGAAGGCTTTCAGCAGGAAAAAACCCTGATTGCGGCGCGCCTCGATAATTCCCAGTTCACACAACAATTTCAACGCGGTACGCACCGGTGTGCGGGAAACACCGAGCATATCGGCTAATTGTTGCTCCCGCAGATGATGACCTGGCTCAAATTTTGCTTCACGTATCAGGTCAAGGATTTGGTTTGCCAGACGCCTTCCGCTGGCTGTCGTAGTTTGGGTCATGGAAGAGCAACACCTGAAAGTATTTATTGTTTAGGTTTGTACAATATCACAAGCCTTGAGGATGGTGAAGCCTGGTTAAAAAGCCCCCAAATCGTGCAACAAATGCACCAAAAAAGAGCCTTGACTCACAAACTTAATTGTATTTAATGAGACACAAAGAGCAATCCTGCTCGTGGGAAACTGGAGTCTGTCATGTCAAAAAAAGCTTTTTTGCGCCGATACGCCACCGTCTCTCTGGCTGCAATTTGCCTGAGTGCCCCGCTGTTCAGCCAGGCCGCCGCGCCTGCTCTGGTCACTAAAGGTCATCTGACCTACGGCACCGCCGCCACGTTCATGCCGTTTGAATTTACGAAAGACGGCAAACTGACCGGTTTCGATATCGACCTCATCACCGCTTTGTCGAAAAAACTGGCGCTGACCCCGGAACCGATGTCGATGGAATTCAAAGGACTGATCCCCGCGTTGCAGGGCAAACGTCTGGATATCATCAACTCGGCGATGTACATCAACCCGACCCGCGCTGAGCAGGTTGATTTCGTGCCTTACCTGAAAATCGGCAGCCGCGTGATTGTGGTGAAAGGGAATCCGCAAAAAATCACTGGCCGCGATTTATCCCTGTGCGGCAAAAACATCGCCGTCACACTCGGCGGTATCGAAGAAAGTCAGGCGCGGGCGGATAACCAGAAATGTCTGGATGCCAAAAAACCGGCCATTACCGTGCTGACCTTCCCGGCAGCAACGGATTCTGCGGTGGCTGTCGCGCAGAAACGGGCTGACGCCGAATTTATCTCCACGCCGGGCGCCGTTGCGCTGCTGAGCGAAAAAGGCGACACCTTCGAAGCCGTCGGCGCGGAGTTTGAAACCGACACGCACATTGGTTTTGCCGTGCGTAAAGGCGATGCAGAAATGAAATCCCTGCTCGAGAAAGGCTTGCAGGACGTAGTGAAAGACGGCACGTACCAGAAGCTCATTACCAAATGGCAGTTCCCGGCTTCAGTGTCTATTTTCTGAGGTTGTGAAGTCCGGCCTTAAAGCGTTGCCCTGACGTTGAGGAAAGTTCATGTCGCTTGATCTTGTTTGGCAGTACCTGTTCTCACCGGCGTTCTTTCAGGGCGCATTAATGACCTTGTTGTTAACGGTGTGCTCGTTGTTCTTCGGCATTATTGCAGGGCTGATCCTGGCCCTGCTTCAGGAATCCCGCTTCCGGGCGGGTTCCGTTCTGGCGTTCTTTTATCTGTGGCTGTTTCGCGGCACGCCGGTGCTGTTCCAGATTATTTTCGTCTACAACGTTCTGCCGACTTTTGGCCTGCGTTTTTCGGCGTTCACCTGCGCCGTCATGGCGCTCTCCTTAAATGAAGGCGCGTACATGGCTGAAATTCTGCGATCCGGTTTGCAGGCCGTGCGCAGCGGGCAGCGCACCGCCGGGATGGCACTCGGCATGACCCAAAGCCAGATCATGCGCAAAATTGTGTTGCCGCAGGCCGCGCGCATTGTGCTGCCGCCGATGGGCAACCAGATGATCAGCATGTTGAAATCCAGCGCGCTGGTTTCGGTGATTGCCGTGCAGGAGTTGCTGCTCATCGCTAACCAGACCGCCAGCGCCAGTTTCCGTTATTTCGAGGCGCTGTGCGCCGCCGGGATTTATTACCTGGTGCTGACCTCCATTTTCATGGTCGGACAGGCCTGGCTGGAACGCTCGCTTGACCCGAAAAAGCGCAAGAAACCTGCGCTGTCTTTGACCGAACGCCTGCTGCGCAGCAGCACGCCAAACTGAGGAGAAGCCCGTGAGTAAATCCAAACCGGTTCTGGAAATCATCGGCGTCGATAAACATTTTGGCTCGCAGCACGTTCTGAAAAACTGCTCCCTGAACGTGTCACAAGGGGAAACCGTGGTGCTGATTGGCCCGTCGGGCTCCGGGAAATCCACCCTGCTGCGCTGCATTAATTTGCTGGAGCCGGTTCAGGGCGGTGCGATTTTCTTCCGCAATAAAGACATCACGCACGCCAGCGTTCAGCCACACAAACTCCGGCAGGACATTGGCATGGTGTTCCAGAACTATGAACTGTTCTCGCACCTGACGGCAGCGGAAAACATCATGCTCGCGCCGATGACCGTGCTCGGCGTCAGCCGCAGCGAGGCCGAAGCGCAGGCGCTGGAACTGCTGATCAAAGTGCGCATTCCCGACAAAGCCGATGCGTTCCCCGATGAACTTTCCGGCGGCCAGCAGCAGCGTGTGGCAATTGCCAGAGCCTTAGCCATGAAACCGAAACTGATGCTGTTTGATGAGCCGACATCGGCGCTGGACCCGGAGATGATCCGCGAAGTCCTCGACGTGATGGCCGATCTCAGCGCGGAAGGCATGACCAGTATTGTCGTCACGCATGAAATGGGTTTTGCGAAACGTGCCGCCAATCAGATCGTCTTTATGGAAAACGGCGAGATTATCGAAAACGCGACCGGCGAAAAATTCTTCGGCGGCGACGTCAGCCTTCGGGCACAACGCTTCTTAGATCAGATTTTACATTGATCCTTTAACCCGCATCACCGCCGTATTGCGCCCTCACCAGGGGCCAGTTTTGCCAAAAAAAAGATATTCCAGGAGACATCGATGAGCCTTTCATCGCCCGATATCAGCAGAATGAAACGCGATCTGGCCGCACTGGTCGCGATCAACACCGAAAACCCGCCGGGGCGCGAACGTGAAGCCGCCGAACTCATCAGCCAGATGCTGAGTGAAATCGGCTTCGACTTGACGCTCAGCGAATACGCGCCGGGGCGCACCAACGTCATTGGCCGTCTGGAAAACGGGTCGGGCCCCTGTTTTGCGTTTAACACACATATTGATGTGGTGCCCGCCGGTGACGGCTGGGCACAGGATCCGTTCACGCTGACCGAGCGCGACGGCAAGTTATTTGGCCGCGGCGCCTGCGACGCCAAGGGCCCGCTTGTCGCCATGATTGAAGCCATGCGCTGGCTGGCGGCCAACCGTAACGACTGGCGCGGCACGCTGATGGCGATTTTTGTCGCCGATGAGGAAGTCGCCAGCGAGGGCGCGAAGTTTTATGTCCGCGAAGCGCCTGCTCATATCGATTACGTGGTGATTGGCGAACCGACCTCCAACACGACTTATTCCGCGCACAAAGGCAGTTTGCGCCCGCTGGTTCGCGTTCATGGAGTGACCGCACATTCCGGCACCCCGGATCTGGGTGAAAACGCCATTTTCCGCGCCGCGCAGTTACTCGGTCTGGTCGAAGAAACCCACAAGCAGAGCGTACGCTGCCACTGTCATCCGCTGGTGGGTAACGCCAGTCTGACCGTCACCCGCATCAGCGGCGGACACGCCGATAACGTATTGCCGGGGGCCTGCGAATTACTGCTCGACCGCCGTATGGTGCCGGGCGAAGACGAAGACGCGGTAAAACAGGAAATTCAGGATTTGCTGCAACTGGCTCACGAGAGATTTGGCGTGCGCAGCGAAATCATCACCTTTAAACCGACCACCGGCGGCGCCACCGAGACCGATTCCGAAGATCCGATTGTGCTGGCGGGCGTTGAAGCCTGCGCCGCGCAAGGCAACCCGGAACCCGGCCCGTTCGGCTTCCAGGGCGGTTGCGATCTGGTGCATTTTCGCAGTCTCGGCACCAAAGGCATCATCATCGGCCCCGGTTCTCTGGCAGTGGCACATAAGCCCGATGAATTTATCCCGATCGACGAATTCATTGCGGGCAGCAAAATCTACTGCGACGTCGCACTGAAAATGCTGAAACGCTGAGGAGCCGCCGGTGAAAGCCACCCTGTACCGCGCCGATTTACGCTATCCGCACCTGCAATTGCACACGGCGTCCTCCGGCCATGTTCCGGGATTAGACACGTTGTATCTGTTACTCGAGGAGAAAAACTTCAACGGCATCGGCGAAGTGCGCATCAACATTGCTTACCTCAACGGCTACAGCGCCGAAGGGGTGTTAAGCGATGTGATCCGCGCCCTGCGTCAACTCGATCTCAGCCAGTCTGCCAGCACGTTACTGCTCAATCTTACGGCGCTGCTGGCCGATTTTCTGGCGCCGACGCGGATGCTGATCGACATCGCGCTGCATGACCTGATTGCGCGACAGAACGGGCTCAGCGTGGCAGAACTGGCGGGCGCAGAAAACGCTGAAACGGTGAGTTATCACACGAATCAAACGCTGTTCTGGACGCCCATGCATGACATGCTCGAACAGGCGACGGGGTATGTCGAACGGGGCTTTACGCAACTGAAACTGCGCGTCGGCGTCGCGTCATTTCACGAGGACGAAGCCCGGCTCAGCGCCCTGCGCCGCCGTTTCGGCCATGAAATCAGCTTATCGGCGGATGCGAACGGCCAGTGGCAGCCGGAAGAAGCGCGCCACCATTTGCAGGCGCTGGCGAAGTTCGAGATGCGCTACCTCGAACAGCCGGTTTCTGATGCCAACGCGCACTTTTATCCGGCACTGGCCGCCGCCAGCCCGGTGCCGCTGATGCTCGATGAAAGCATGAGCAGCGAGACCGATTTAGAACGCATTTTGCAGCTCGAAGGCAAAATCATGGCACATCTGAAACTGGTCAAAATGGGCGGCATTGCCCCCACGCTGGCGGCCGCCAAACGGCTGACCGCCGCCGGTGTGCCGTTCATGATCGGCCAGATGAATGAAGGCGGCGCCGCGACTGCCGCTGCCCTGCACGTCGCCCGCGCCAGTCAGCCGCGTTACGCCGAACTTTACGGCGCCGACGGACTGGGTAATGACCCGGTTCACGGCCTTTCCTATCACCAGGGGATGCTCAGCAGCCCGTCCGGCGCAGGGCTCGGCGTCAGTTTTACCCCTTCTCAGGCAGAATTTATTCAGGAGTTTGCACAATGAAAGCACAGCCAGTTTCTCTTCCCGATCTCGGCAGCGTCATCCCCGGCGCAGAATCCGCATTTCAGGAAGCCGAATATCAACAGCGCATTGCGCGGGCGCGTCAGTTGCTGGTGAAAGCCGGTCTCGACGTCATGGTCATCACCGGCCCGGAAAACATCTTTTATCTGACCGGCCAGCAGACGCCGGGCTATTACACCTTCCAGACGCTGGTGTTGCCGGTTGAAGGCGATCCGGTGTTTGTTATCCGCCAGCTGGAATATTTTAACTTCATCTCCAACACCTTTATCCGCGACGCGGCGATTTACACTGACGGCGATAATCCGGTGAATTTCCTGCTCGATGTGCTCAAAGCGCGTGGCTGGATGAAGAGCCGGATTGGCATCGACAAACGCGGCTGGTTCCTGCCGATTGCGGTTTATGAAGCCTTGCAGGCTGAGATCGGCACAATCCACGACGCCGCGGGCGTTATCGAACAACTGCGCGCGGTGAAATCCGCCGCCGAGCTGGAAAAAATGGCACATGCCGCCCGTTACGTTGATGCCGGAATGCTCGCCGGACGCGCCGCGATTGCCGCCGGAGCCACAGAAAACGATCTGGTTTCGGCCATGATGGGCGCGGCCATTGCCGCCGGTTCAGAATACATGGGCATGGAACCGCTGGTTTCCACCGGTCCGCGCACCGGCGTGCCGCACGGAACCTGGCGTCGCCGCAAAATCCTCGACAATGACCCGATTTTCCTCGAAATGGCCGCTACGCATGACCGCTATCACGCGGCGCTGATGCGTTCCGCCTGGCTGGGCAAACCGCCCGTCGTTGCACTGGAAATGGAAAAAGTGTGTCAGGAAGCGCTGCAAGCCGCACTCGACGCCATCCGTCCGGGTGCCACTTGCGAAGCCCCGCATCTGGCCTGTCAGGCCGTGATTGACCGCGCCGGATACACCGATAATTTCAAGAAACGCACCGGTTATTCCATCGGCATTTCGTTCGCACCTGACTGGGGCGAAGGCGCCATCCTCAGCCTTTACAGCGGCATCACCACCGAATTACAGCCGGGCATGACCTTCCACATTCCGCCTGCCCTGCGCATCTACGGCGAATTTACCGTGGGCGTCAGCGAAACGATTGTGGTGACTGAAACAGGTTATCGCGTGCTGGGCACGGTAGATCGCCCGTTGTATTTACTTTGATTTTGCCAACAGCTTCGTTTTTACAGGAATTGAATAAATGAAAGACATCAGTGAAAGCCAGGCCCGTCTGAAAGGCATTTTTAACATCACCGTGACGCCTTTTACCGCCAGCGGCGAGTTCGACTTCGCCGGGATATCGCGCAATATCGAACGCGTCATCGGCCTGGGTTATGACGGCATTTTGATCGGCGGCACCTACGGCGAATTCCCGGCGATGACCGCTGACGAACGCGCCATATTGTTCCGCCACGTCATGGACGTGGTCGGCAACCGCGTGCCGGTCATGCTGTGCAGCGCAGGCTCCGACGCCCGTGTGGTGCGGGATTTAACGCAACTGGCCGGGGATCTTGGCGGCCTGCCGATGGTGACACCGCCGTTTGTTTCCGAAGTCACCGACGCGCAAATCATCAGCTTCTTCAGACAGATGGCACCGCTGTCACGCACCGGAATTCTGGTGTACAACGCGCCGGGCATTGGCATCACGTTGCCGCCGGTCGTGCTGGAGCAACTGGCAGATATCGACGGCGTTGTCGGCATCAAACAGGGCGATTTAAACCCGACGGCGATCGACCAGATTGCTAACCGTCTGGGCGGGCGTCTGCGCCTTTTCTGTGCCTCGGACCTGGCGTTCTTAGGCCCGATGATGTGCGGTTTTGACGGCATCAGCACCACCAACAGCGGCGCGTTACCGGAAATCATTCTGGCGTCGTACCGTGCGCTGGAAAACGGCGATGCGAATACCGCCCGCGCGCTTCACCGCCTGTGGTATCCGTACCGCGCTCTCGCCCGCCGTTACGGCCAGCCGCAGCTGGTCAAAGCGGCCATGAACCTGCGCGGCTTCGACGGCCACCACGTTCGTGCCCCGCTGGTTGATCTGGAGCCGGAAGTGATTGCTCTGATTGAGCAGGAATTACAGCGTCTGGCTGCCGACCCACGTTCCGGCATCACGTTGAAGTAACCCTCGTTTTCCACGAATCCCCGTAAATGTTGCGGGGATTTTCTTTTGTTGCAGCCTTTTCTCCGAGCCATCGCGCAAAATCCAACATCCGCCGGTTTCTTTCGTTGTCTTTCACATCTGACGTATATACCTTTGCACTATATTTTTCAGGCGCGTAAACTTTAGCCAGGAATTGTCGGGCCAAAGTCACGTAACTGGAGAAAGCACCATGTCAAAAGGGTCAGTATTTTTAAATAACCGGACGCAGAGCGTCCGTATTCCGGCGGAGTGCCGTTTTCCTGATGAGGTAAAAACTGTGACGATAAGAAAGGTAGGAAACTCGCTGGTGCTCACACCAGCCGAAAGCACATGGGATAATTTCTTCCACAGCGAACTGAGCGTTTCCGCTGATTTTATGGAAGAACGCAGCTCACAACACCAGACGGATCGGGATACGTTTTAATGCTGACTTACCTGCTGGATACCAATATTGTCATTTATATCCTGAAGCGGAGACCGATGAGCGTGCTGGCAAAATTCAATCAGCACGCTGATCACATGGCGATCTCCATGGTGACGTATGCGGAGTTACTGCATGGCGTAGAGAAAAGCGCCAGCCCGCAAAAAAACAGGCAGGTGATTGAGGATTTCGTCTCCCATTTGCGCATTGTTGATTACGACCAGAAGGCTGCGGCGCACTACGGGCATATCCGCGCCATGCTGGAAAAAAACGGCAGCCCGGTCGGCGTAAACGACATACATATCGCCGCACAGGCTCGCAGCGCAGGTATGGTTATGGTGACCAACAACCTGAAAGAATTCTCACGCATCGACGGGCTGCTCATGGAGAACTGGGCCGGACCGGTGCTAACCGCGCTTTAACGTCGCTGCGTTAAGAAATGCTGTCAGCAGAGGATGCGGTTTTATACGCAACGACGACAGCTCCGGGTGCCCCTGTACGCCCAGATAAAAAGGATGTCTTGGGAATTCAATGCCGTCTGCAATCTGCCCGGTGAGGTCTGTCCCGGTGATGCGCAGCCCGTACTCTTCCAGCCCCGCTTTCAGCGCCGGTTCAAGATGAAAACGGTGGTTATAGCGCACGGTAAACGCCTCACCCAGGATCTCCCGCAATTTGCTGCCCGGCTCAGTCAGCATCGTGTGATTCCCCAGCCGGTGAACGGGGAACGCTGGCCTATTGCTCAGCGGCACAAAGGTTTTAATCGTCGCGTCTGGATCAGCTTCGGCAAGATTAGCCAGTAAAGATCCCACCATTTTCTGAACGATAGCCGTGGTCATGGTCTGCATGCCGAGACACAACCCGAGGATCGGAATATTACGGTTCAGCGCATAGTGCGCGGCGCTGATTTGCCCGCTGACGTTGCACATCGCCGCACCGCCCGGCAGCAAAATACCGTCCACGTTATCCATCACTTCGTGGAGATGATCTTCCAGCGCCATGGGCGCGGCGTAAACGATATCCAGAGAAAGCGCCAGCGCGTCCGCCGCATCACCCAGTGCCGCCAGCGTCGCCGGATAAACACTGCACTGGTCAGATTGCGCGCCCACCAGCGCGATCCGCAGCGTCGTGCGGGTCTGCGGCGGCGTATTTTGGCTTATCCAGCGCCCGTAGTGATCGCGCCACCAGCAACCGAGCGATTCATCTTCCAGGCCGTGGCGGCTGAACGCATACCCCTGATTCGAGCGTTCAACGTTGATCAGCTCATAATCAAACGTACTTTCACGCACACACCGGGCAATTCGCGGGAACTGAACGATCTGCATCGGGCCGAGCGGGATGATGACATCCTGCGTGCCGTAGGTTTCCAGTAACTCGTCGAGCTCCATCGCCTTACCGGCGCTTTGAGGATTGAGCCGCTCGGTCCATAACAACCCGCTGGTCATCAGTTGCCCTTCCCCGATGACGTGCTGACAAGCATCGGGATACCGCGCGACGTCCCAGTTCACCGGCAGATGTGCCAGTGGTAAATTTTTTTGTGCAGCCAGTATTGCCGCCATCGCCCCGTACAAAGAAGGCTCAGGCGTGTCATGCGCTACAAAAATAAAAGCCATAAGAGAACCTTGAAAAATAGAAGGAAAGATCAAGTCATCCACTGACCCCAGAGTCAGTTTAGGGATTGCCGTACCCTTTCCACCGGCAAAAAAGCGGCTCTGTACGAAGAAATTATGAGCATCGCAAAAAGAAGAATGATAAGTTTAAATTGATTTTAATGATTCACATAATACAATTTTGTTATTGTTCAAACAGGGGAAACAATGTCTGCTGATTTTCTTGCACCTCGTTTACGGCGTGTGCGCCCTTCGCCGACAGCGGCGATTTCCGATCAGGTTCGCTCGCTAAGTGCGGCGGGCATAGATGTCATTAATCTTGGTGAAGGCGAGCTCGATTTCGACACTCCGGCACACATTAAACAAGCCGGCATCGACGCGATTGTACAAGGTGACACAAAATACACGGCTGTTGCCGGTACTGCTGCGCTCAAACAAGCCATCATCACTAAGTTTAATCGCGAAAATCAGATAGGCTACCGCGCGGATGAAGTGATTGCAGGCAGTGGTGCCAAGCAGTTGATCTTCAATGCCCTTTTAGCCACTGTTTCTTCGGGCGACGAAGTCATCATTCCTGCGCCGTATTGGGTGTCTTACCCTGATATGGTGGCGCTGGCAGAAGGCGAACCGGTCATTGTGCCCTGCCACGAAAAGAATGGCTGGAAATTACAGCCGGAGGATCTGGCGGCAGCCATCTCGCCGAAAACCCGCTGGGTTATCCTCAATTCGCCGAACAATCCGACCGGTGCGATTTATTCCTCCGCCGAATTACGCGCGCTGGCCGTCGTTTTGCGGGATCAGCCGCATGTACTGGTGATGGCCGACGATATTTATGAGAAAATTTGCTTTGTACCGGGCATCTTCGCCACGCTGGCGGACGTTGAACCGCAGCTGAAAGACCGGATTCTGACCGTCAATGGCGTATCGAAAGGTTACTCCATGACCGGCTGGCGTCTCGGCTACGCAGGCGGCCCCGCGTGGTTGATTTCAGCGATGCAAATTCTGCAATCCCAAAGCACCTCCAACCCGAGTTCCATTTCCCAGGCCGCTACGGTCGCCGCGCTGGAACAGGACAACGATTTCATCAGTGGCTGGATAGAAATTCTGCAACGCCGCCAGACGGTGATCATGAACTGTGTGAATGCCATCGACGGCCTGAGCGCTGATACGCCGCCGGGCGCCTTTTATGTCTTTGCGAACTGTCAGGGGATGCTGGGGAAAACAACGGCTTCGGGCGAAATTCTACGAACAGATGAAGATTTTGCTGCATACCTGCTGAAATCCGCCCATGTCGCCACGCTTCAGGGCTCCGCTTTTGGTGCATCGGGCTATCTGCGCATCGCTTACGCCATTGACGACAGCCGTTTGCAGGAAGCCTGCGAGCGAATTACACGTGCCTGCGCTGAGCTGCGTTAGCCTCTGAAAGGCCTGTCTACCTGCAAAAACGGGCCTTTTTGACACTATTCTCAACAACTTGCCTAAAGTATCAGCAAACGCACGCATTTATGCAGTTTCCCCTTTGACATGCCCACGGGCAGTCGCTATTATTCGCCCCGTTCACACGATTCCTCTGTAGTTCAGTCGGTAGAACGGCGGACTGTTAATCCGTATGTCACTGGTTCGAGTCCAGTCAGAGGAGCCAAATTTGTGTTTTCATGCATCTTCACGAATCTTTATACGATTTAGATTCAACGAGTTAGTGTGAAAAGTCTTCCCGATGCATTTTCATTTCTTCCTCCGCATCGGGAGAATCTGGTGGTCAGATTTAGGGCCAGTCTTGTTCGATAATGAAGTGCCTCCCATATGTTTCATTACGACTCAAATAATTCGCCACTTATCCCTCTGTCAGAAACCCTGCAAGACGTCTGCTTAACAACATAAACAACCCTAGCTTGCTGGTAATGGGCAAAAAAGACCGTATGCCATCACAACATGATGAAAATTAAGTATTATTAGAATTCTCAACCAGTTAAACCCAACCCCTTACTGTCGATTAATTCAGCTATGGCAATCAATGCTTGCTGGAGGTGTTTATCATTACGCCTGTCGGGATGTTTTGCTGTCCAGATATCAAGGCTTAGCATCGGTTTCGTCGTTTCAAGCTTTATCAGCCGTTCATCATTATCGCCAAGAAAACAGGGTATTCCCGCAATACCGATCCCTGAACATGCAGCTTCAAACTGGTTACTCAGGTCAGCAACTTCGCATATCACAGGTTTATTCCCTATTGTCTCGTAAAGCCATCTCTTATGGTCAAAATCTGTGTGACGCTCAGGGTAAGCGATAAATTCCCATTTATCAGGTTCTTTAAGATGGCAATATTCTCTACCCGCATAGAGTGCAAACTCCATCTGCCCTATCTTTCTGATGATATCCGAGTCTTTTATGCCAGGTGATAATCTCACCGCAAGGTGCGCTTCAAGTCGTGCCAGTGAAACAAAATGAGCATCGCTCAGTATTGATAACTGCGCCATCGGCAATCGCTGAGATAACGCCAACATATTGGGTGCAAAAAAGTGTCTGGCGAGCACAGGCGGCGCGGAAATTGTGATTTTTGATCGCTCTTGTTTGGAGGTAATCGACATCTGTTCAATCTTAAGCGTGCGGGTTTCAATGTCGCTGGCCTCCTGTAAGATTTTTTGACCTAACTCTGTTACCCGTGCCTCGCGAGGCAAACGCTCTATAAGTCGAACGTCAAGTTGCTCTTCAAGAGAGGCCAGGCGCCTGCTCACTGTAGCCTGATCAATATGTAAAGATCGCGCTGCGCTGGATAATGTTCCCGTTCTGGCTATAGCCAGAAAAATCCTCAAGTCTTCCCAATTCATAAAGTATGCATTTTTGCATGGAGTGGTGGCATATTTTAGTATTTATACATGGAAATACAATGGATACCCTGATCGGATTATCTTCTTAATCAGGGTTCACTCATGTCTACAATGTCTCCGTCTCTGAAGGCCATTCAGTTCGCTACGTGTTTGGGATTTTTAGTGGTTCAACTTGACGTAAGTGTGGTTAACGTCGGACTCGGATCCCTGAAAGTTGCCTTTAATACCGATCTTACTGGTCTTGAATGGGTGATTAACAGCTATGCACTGGTATTTGCAGCCCTGTTGATCACCGGCGGCGCACTCGGCGATAAGTTCGGCGCTCGCAATATTTTTACCTGGGGATTTGTTTTTTTCACGCTGGGTTCTATCGGCTGCGATCTTGCCAACAGTATGTCCATGTTAACCACAATGCGAGGAATACAAGGTCTCGGTGCTGCCCTTCTGGTTCCGACTTCACTCACGTTAATCAGAATATCTTTTGCTGATCTTGTCATGAGGCGAACTGCAGTGGCCTTATGGGGAGCATGCGGTGGGATCGCGCTGGCAGCGGGACCTGTTTTGGGGGGATTTTTAATACAATACCTCGGTTGGCGTAGCGTGTTCCTTATTAACGTTCCTCTGGGTTTATTGGCAATTTTTTTAATACAACGTTATGCCTCACCCTCTCCCCGTGTGAATAAAAAGATCGACATTTTCGGGCAGGTCAGTATTGCCATCTGTATTGCAGCCCTGACTTATGGCCTGACTGAAACGAGTGCAGAAGGTTGGACAGGTGGGACTCTGGGCATGATGTTTACTGCGGCAGTGTTCTTAGTTGTTTTTGCGATAACCCAAAGGTTCGTCAGGTTCCCAATGTTGCCTGCGCGTTTAGCAAAAAATAAAGTGCTGGCGACGACAGCGCTTTGCGGAGCAGTCATCAACCTGACATTTTACGGTACAGTGTTTGACCTCAGTATCTACTTTCAAAGCATCCTTCATTACGATGCGATTAAAACAGGTTTGTCATTCATCCCATTGACGGCAGTGCTGACGATTTCAACCCTGGTTTCATCACATGTGGCCAAAAAAGTGAGTGATATACGGATCATTATTACCGGTTTCAGCGTCCAAATTATCGGTTTCATTCTGTTGTCACAGTTAATCGAGAACAGCTCATGGTGGTTTCTTAATGGTGCACTGATGATGGTGGGTATCGGTAGTGCAATGTCAGTCCCTTCCATCACCAATTCGATGCTGGCATCTGTTTCACAACACGACGCGGGGATGGCTTCCGGCCTGATGGCGTCTGCAAGACAACTGGGAGGTGTCATAGGGGTCGCACTCTTCGGCGCAATGATTGCCCACACCGGCCTCATCAATTTTTCTTCCGGCATGGCGCATGGCATGTGGTTATCTGTGTTTTGTTTACTGCTGTGCATTATGGTGAATATGCGGGTATTACGTCGTAAAAGCCTGCCTGCTCAGGGTTAATCAAACAGATATCAATATGATGATGCGTCAAAATTATCGAGAGCAAAATCGATGAAGCTCGGTAAGTTTCATAACAGATCTCAGATTAAAATTTCTCAGAAGAAAGAATTAACGGGTAAAGCCATCGAAAGGCGTCATGTACACAGCGCCAAACGGATCAAGTTTTGCTCTGGTGGCAGCATCTGGCTTGCCGTAAACGGTCAGACTCGTTACATCGACCAAAGACAGGAATTCCTCAGCGAAAGGAGAAAATGTCTGTTCAACATGGCTGACTACAGAATCTGCTTTATAACGTTCAACAATATGAGCGATTTTCTCATCGTCACTCACACTGTAAATATAGGCAAGAGTTCCTGGTTCTTTATTTGTCTCTTTGACAATTTTCTCGACCAGACTTTTAAAAGCAGGGAAATTATTTCCTTTAATAGCCAGGGTAAAGACGTTGATAACTTCACTTTCCATTTGATGTTCCTTGATAATCAGGTGCGTTAAAAATGGAGCATTTGATTAATTATGAAGAGAAACAGGCTCAAAAAAATTAATAAGCCTGTCTTCATTTGTTTTTAAATAGCAGCAACTGCACGTTTTGCTTTGCGGGTGAAAAGACACAGGCAGCGGCGTGCTAAATATATGCTGGTATGCGGTAGAAAATGAGGGTCAGCTTATTTTTTCAATGTTTCTGAAAATAGTTCACCGGAAATGGCCCAGTTTTCAGTCTTAACGTCATTGAAAATAACGTAGATATATTGTGGGTCAACTTTTGCTTCAGTAGAAATAGCATCAGTGACTGCTTTAGCGATAGCGGCTTTAGCATCATCACGGCCTTCAAACATCTGAATATTAACAACTGGCATGGTGTGTCCTCATCAAGGTGAACTTAATTGTGTTGTCAGGTCTGTCTGACCTTGAGAACATCTTAGTCCAACCTTAAAAGTTGATAAACACCCTAAAAGTGCACGTAGAGTAGTAATGCCAGTCAGTTAAGCAACTGACTGGCTTTTTTCCTGTGCTTTTGGATACTTCCGGGGTCTTTCCTTCACCACTCTCGGAAAGGCCCTTTCTCTTCTTATCGGCAGCTTCACCATCTGCGCCATACTCTCCAGATTACGCAACAGTTCGGGGATCCGGCCCGGAGATGCGCCCTGAAGCGTCATTAACATCCTCATCACCAGACTGCACGAGTCTGAGAAGCTTAGCTGATTCGGCCAGTAACCCTTTAGGGTTTTAGACATCTTAATCATCTGATAACGAACAAGATTATAGGCTAGTAATACCCCCATAACTCCTGCTCGACAAGTTCTGGTTTTTTACTTCTCAGCGTTAACCGACTCAGTAACATCGTCTGCTTAATTTCACGATAACCCAGTTCGATTTCCCAACGGTGGCCGTAGAGATCGGCCATTTCCCCCCCCGGGTACCGCATGGCATCTGTCATTGAGGTCAGCAGATGGCAGACTTTGCCTTTACGGGTAAACGTCAGAAGGCGAGCCGTCATTTCCTCCCCCAGATCAGGCCACTTTTTCCGGGCCTGAGGACTGGTTTTCATCCTTATCAGATGATCGCCTTTACCGAGTTTTCGCACCTCTTCGTACTGCGCTCCTTTTTTCAACGGGATCATCCAGTGACGGCTCTCTCCCGCCTGATGCCAGGCATTCAGCAGCCCCAGAGAATAATAACCTTTATCGAGTAAAGTCAGTGTGTTATCGCCTGTTTGTTCTATCAGTTTTTCTGCCAGCGTATATTCGCTTTCTTTCATCGTACCGAAGGCGGCAGCCGTAAGCAGGTGGCTGGTCAGTTCCATCTGGCAGACCATTTTCACCTGCGGATAAAGCCCCGGTTGCCCGGCATAGGTCTGTCGCGGGAAAGCCACATCATTTTCTGGTGTATCCTGGGTTCGCCAGACGACACCGTCCACCGCCAGTAATGTCAGACCACACCAGTGTGGATGGGTGACGGAGTTGTGCCACACCTGTGCCGTTTGGGTAAACACGCGGCGAACGGCATCACTTCCCAGGCGCTGGCGGGCCTGGATAACGGCGCTTGGGGCAACGAAGGGCCGGTTGCCGGGGAGCATAATATCCAGACGGTTCACGATTTGGTGGAGGGGTTCTTCGCGTTCGAGCGCCATGCCAATGATGCACCAGACCATCATTTCCAACGGGAGACGGCGTTTACGCAGCGTGACGGAACCTGACTCGGCCAGACAGCGGGAGACAAGGTCGGGATCCAGAACATCACCGAGAGAAGTCAGAGGGTTACGGGTAGAGTCGTAGCAGGAAACGAGCTCAAGAGCCTGAGCAATGCGCATAAAAAAAATCCAGAAACGAAGAACGTTTCTGGATTTTTACACAGCCACTGGATCGTTCAACTGATCCTTAACTGATCGGCATTACACGTAGAGTAGACTTTATTTCGTCAATTAGCAGAAGGCATTTTGTTCAGACAATTCAGAAAGCTGGTCAATAATAAAACGGACACCCGGCAATAAAAGGCGCGACCTTGGACAGATAACGTTGAGTTCGGTAGCGCTGGGGGTGAGTTCCGGGAGTATCAGAACAAGCTCACCTTTTTGTACATAGGGTCGCAATAGGGATTCAGGAAACTGGATAATACCGGCTCCGGATACACAAACCCCCACCATCGCATCCCCGTCGCTGATCTGATGAAATGGGGTGGGATGAATGCGAACATCTTCTTTTGCTTTTCTGACCAACCAACTCAATGGCCTCCCCCGCGCCAGGCCATAATGCAACGATGCTGTGTTAAATCTTCGAAAGTTTTTGGGCTGCCGTAACGTTGAAGATAAGCCGGTGAGGCAGCGAACACTAAATGTTGCTCATTGAGTTTTTTGGCGACCAGATCCGCACTGTCTTTCATCGGTCCAAAGCGTATAGCCAAATCAAAACCCACATCCAGTGGATCAATGATCTTGTCATTAAATGTGATGGTCAATTTTAATTGCGTAAATCGTTCAGCCATATCTAACAATATTGGCATCATTACCGAACGCCCAAATGCTGCAGGCATATCGATCCTCACGGTTCCGGAAGGTTCAGTCATTTTTGAACGCAATGAATTTTCTGCCGCCTGAAGGGTTTCAAGCGCAATTAAACAGCTGGCGAGATAGGACTCGCCTTCCGTGGTCAGGCTGATTTTTCGCGTCGTGCGATGAAAAAGGGCCACCCCCAGATTTTTCTCCAGTAGCGTAATGCTCTTTCCAATCGCCGATTTTGAAATACCAAGTTGCCCGGCAGCTTCCGTAAAACTCAGGACATTTGCCGCTGTCACAAAATGAATAATGCTGCGGAAGGACTCTACCGCGCCAGCTGGGGTTATCATGTGTGAGGTTCTCCCTGAGTCATGATGCATACAGTATCCGAATTATGCTTATTCGCACCGTATCAGATCGTGGTTACGGTCAAAAGCAGACCTGCCAATCCCCTGACAAAAAATATCTTACTGAGAGATGATTATTCTGACGTCACCGAGCGTGTAACATCCCTGACAGCGCTCTCCACCCGTTCTGAATCATTCTGAATGCTGGCCATCACCTCACCGGCTTTGCGCATCAGCGTTACCCCGAGCCCGGTGTTTTCCAGGCTATTCTCAATACCTTTCAGAACGTCTCTCGCCAGCTGGTTATTGCCGGCTACAACTCTCTCGATTTCCTCTGTAGCCCCGCTGACGCTGGCCGCTAAATTACGCACTTCTGCTGCAACAACCGCAAAACTTCTGCCCGATGCGCCTGCCCGTGCGGCCTCAATCGCCGCATTAAGGGCGATGAGCCGGGTCTGGGTAGCAAAGCTTCTGATGGTTTCGACCATCCCATCAATGCTGTCTGACTGACTGTTGAGTTTTGATACGTCTGCGGATACCACGTTCATCCCCTCCTCAATCCTGTCAATTATTCGGATACTGTCCTTTATGACCGCCGCGCCTGCCTGCGCACTTCCCCGGGTCTGGACCGCCATATTCCAGGCATGTACGGCCGCATCATGCTCCTTCTGATTTCGCATGACCTGCTCAGTCACGTCAGCTGCAAATTTGACTATCTTGTAAAGCTGCCCGTTGCTGTTAAATACGGGATTGTAGGTGGCCCGAAGCCAGATGGGGTCACCCTGACGGTTCAGCCGCGGAAACTGGCCTGAAAAAAACTCCCCCTGATTCAGCCTTAACCAGAAGTGACGGTACTCTTCGCTATTGTGCAGTGCTTCAGAACAGAACATCCGGTGATGATGGCCCAATACTTCCTTGCTGTCATAGCCGGTGGTTTTAAGAAAGTTTTCGTTAGCGTCAAGCACTTCACCTGCAGGTGTAAATGAAATCACCGCCATAGAACGGCTGATG
Source organism: Rahnella sp. PCH160 (assembly GCF_047784855.1). Taxonomy (NCBI): domain Bacteria; kingdom Pseudomonadati; phylum Pseudomonadota; class Gammaproteobacteria; order Enterobacterales; family Yersiniaceae; genus Rahnella; species Rahnella sp. PCH160. The sequence continues at coordinate 2,968,229 of NZ_JBLOGT010000001.1, read as the reverse complement.
GCATTGATAATCGACTCCTGCTCAAGTGCTGACTGTACCCGCCCGGAGATATCTGCAGCTATTTTAATGATTTTGAATACTCTGCCGCGCCGGTTAGTGACGGGGATGTAGCTGGCCTCAAGCCACACAGGATGCTGTCCACTGGCCAGTCGCAGATATTTACCACTGAAACTTTCACCCGCCGCGAGGCGCTGCCAAAAGCGCCGATAATCGGGTGAGCTTACAAATGAATCCGGACAGAACATGCTGTGATGGCGGCCGATGATTTCGTCAGCCCGGTAATTCATGGTTGCCAGAAACGACGGACTGGCTCTCTCAATTATACCTTCAGGGGAGAATTCGATAACCGGCATGGCATGATGAAGCGCCCTGAACGAAGCCGCAGACCGCGGACGGGTAAAGTAAGAAAAAGCGTGTGTTAGAAAATGAAAGCGCATCAATTATACCGAGTGATGTTAGGGAAGCTGTATATATCGGCAGAGCTGCCTTCAGCATTAAGTATCACTGTGATAGGTCTGGCTGATTATCAAATCAAAGCCATAAATTGTTTTGTAGAGGCAGGTTCAGAATCTGGCTTATCTACCGCGAGCGGTAAAATCGGTCTTATAACATATTGTCCAGAAGATGTTCGGGAGTGCCTTTTGCCTTTGAGAACATGAAGATGGTATGTCACCGTCTCGAGATTTGTCTGCGGGCCCGGGCACTCCACGATAAACTTAATGCTGTCAGTGATAACAGAGAGCCGGTCGGGTTAACTGTTATCGTCACTTATCTTAGTGTCAGAGGGTAAAAACAGTGCGGCAACGGCTGTCATCCTCATTCCAGGCAACATTCACTTCGCTTAACGGGCGTTCATGGAAAGGGATGGAGAAATCACTCTTTACCGCAGCCTGCAAAAGTTCACCGACAGACGCCACCAGCTCAGCATTGGATACACTACCCAGACCACTGCCCATCAGGGTCAAACCTGATGAACGCAGCAATTTACTGTGCAATGAAATTTCTTGTCCGCTCAATGAGCCAATCTGAACAAAACGCACTACCCTGGCGCCGCCGGCAACAGCAGACATCATAATATCGAGTGCGCTCTGCCCCCAGAGATAATCCAGAACGACGTCGATCCCCTCGGCCATCAATGCGGGCAGTTCTGCTGATAATGCATCCAGCGTAAGCGTAATATCTGCCCCCTGTGTGCGGAGTTTTTCCAGTGCCTGAGGATTACGTCCGGTTGCAATGATTTTCCCTGCACCCAGATGACGGGCGATACGGACAGCCAAACCGCCGGAGGTGCCGGTCGCACCATTAATCAAAACCGTTTCGCCTTTGCGCAATTGCGCCCGACGGGTCAGTGCCGTCCAGGATGACATGCCGGGATTACCGATTGCTGCCGCCATCGTCAGATCAAGCGTTGCTGGAAGCGGGACGACACTTTTGGGGGTCACCAGCGTCATTTCTGCCATACTGCCAAAAGGAGAGTTTAGCGCGAAAAAAAAGACCGGATCACCGTTAGCCAGGTAACCGGCACCATCAATTCCGGGTATAAACGGATACTCAATTGCCGAACTGTAATGGGTTCCCGCAGCCCGTGACTTGGCCAACTGGCTCATCGCGGCCGCTTTCACATTGACTACGCTGTACCGGTCATCGGCCTCAGGCGCGCGGAATTCGCCATAGACTGGCGTCTCACCTTTCCCACTGATAATCGCTGCTTTCATTGATATTTCCTTCTGCCCGTTAAAAATAAGTGTATAATGCACACATTATTCCCGATTCTGGATACCGTCAATGAAAAAAGTGCAAAATACACATAAATCTACCGATTTCGATGATTTGCATGATGCCCTGCTCGCCATCGTGGGGGCCTTCAACCGCCCGCAACGTGATGAAATAATGATCGAAGATTCAGGCATTACTCTTGATCGTGCGTTATTTCCGCTGCTGGTACTGATAAGCCGCTACGGCCCGATGGGGGTTGGCGAACTCGCCGACCGTGTAGGCCGGGATTACACGACGGTGAGCCGTCAGATTGCGAAACTTGAGCAGATAGGGCTGGCTCGTCGGCAAAAAAATGCCAAGGATAAGAGAATTAACGAAGCGATCATTACTTCTGAAGGAAAAGGAATGACCGATAAAATTGATGAAACGCGCGCCCGCATTTATGACAGCATTTTCCGGAACTGGTCAGGCAACGAAAGCGCTGAACTGGAAAGACTGTTGAAGAAATTTATGAACGATTTCGCCACGCTGGAACAAAACCATAAGGCCATTTAGCCTGAGACAACGGCCTGGCACGTAATGTATACGGCAAGTGAAACCGCGTGTTTCGACCAAATAACCCTGAGGCAGGCCCTGCCGGAACAGCGCCACGCGTGACTTAAGGCGTTGCACAACGGTTGCCGGTTGAATGTCCCCGGTAACGCCCGCTTTCAGCGTAATGGTAGCTGCGCGGTCGCGCCGCCAGAGGGTCGGTTGCTCAAGCTGATGGCTGAATCATTTACTTATAGAGATCTTCCGACATACTGATCATGTCCCCGGAGGATTTCCCACATAAAGACGTATTTTAACCACGCTCAGAGAGCCCGTTTTCTATACTGCAAGGTTCATTCTAATGACTAAAAACCGCCGGTTGTGCCTGGTCCTGGGCGATCAGCTCTCGTTTGGTCTGGCTTCTTTGAACGGGCTGGATGCCCAAAGTGATGCCGTTCTTTTGGTCGAAGTCATGGAGGAAGCATGCCATGTCCCTCACCATCCGCAAAAAATTGTGCTTATTTTCAGTGCAATGCGTCACTTTGCACACGCGCTGAAGCAGCAAGGTTTTTGCGTGCATTACGTCAGCCTCGATGATCCGCTCAATACCGGATCTGTACCGGGCGAATTACTGCGCTGGCAGTCGCAGTTGCAGTCTGAAGAGGTTCACCTGACAGAATGCGGGGACTGGCGTCTTGAGCAGTCACTCAGAGAGTGTGGCCTGCCCATACAGTGGCATTCCGACACCCGCTTTTTGTGCTCGCGTGATGAGTTCTCATCCTGGGCCAAAGATAAAAAGCAGTTGCGCATGGAGTTTTTCTATCGGGAAATGCGCCGCAAAAGCGGGCTGCTGATGAATATCGATGGTACTCCCGCAGGCGGCAACTGGAATTTTGATGCAGAAAACCGCAAGGCGCTCCCCAAAGGCGTGGCAGCGCCCTATCCGGCGCGCTTTAGCCCGGACACGATCACTCAGGACGTGCTTCGACTGGTACGTGAACATTTCGCCAACCATTACGGTTCAGTGGACGTGTTCGATTATCCGGTGACGCATGCCGATGCACAGTCACTGTGGGATTATTTTCTGGATTTCGGCCTGGCCGCGTTCGGGGATTATCAGGATGCAATGGCATGCGACGAACCTTATTTATTTCACGCACGTATCAGCGCCGCCCTCAATATTGGTTTGCTGGATGTGCGGCAGTTGTGCGGCGATGTGGAGTCCGCCTATTTGTCTGGCAGAATTAAACTCAATGCGGCCGAGGGGTTTATTCGTCAGCTGATTGGATGGCGTGAGTATGTGCGCGGGGTCTACTGGCTGAGGATGCCAGACTATGCAGGCGGCAACGTCTTTGGTAACAGCAGGTCGCTTCCTGAATTCTACTGGACCGGTAAAACCCGGATGAACTGCATGCGACAAGCCATCGGCCAAAGCCTTGAATATGCCTATGCGCACCATATACAACGGCTGATGGTGACGGGTAACTTCGCGCTGCTTGCGGGCATTGCGCCGGCTGAAATATGCGAATGGTATCTCGCCATTTATATGGATGCCTTCGACTGGGTTGAGTTACCCAATACGCTCGGCATGGTCATGCACGCCGACGGGGGGTATCTGGGCTCTAAACCTTATTGCGCAAGCGGTCAGTATATAAACCGCATGTCCGACTACTGCCGCAGTTGCGAGTATAAGGTCAGTGAAAGCACGGCGGATAACGCCTGCCCTTTCAATGCACTCTACTGGCATTTCATTATGCGACACGGCGAACTTCTGCGCGGAAATCACCGCATGGGCATGACGTATAAAAATCTTGATCGCCTGTCGGAATCTAAGCGAGAAGCGCTCTGGCAACGCGGCCAGATGCTGCTGGCGAAACTGGATGCGGGGGAATCACTTTGAAAAAAAGCGAACTTCCGTCAAAAATTTGTACAGTGTGCGGACGCCCTTTTAGCTGGCGAAAAAAGTGGGAAAAATGCTGGGACGACGTGCGTAAGTGCTCAGAACGATGTCGGCGTAAAAAAGAGGCGAGCTGACCGGGTGGTATAAAAACCGAGGGTTATGCAGCCTCAGTGAGCGGTAACAACGGACAAAAAGCAGCCTGTTTCTTTATTTTTATTGCTGCCCGTTCAGGCTCCCTGAGGTTTCGCCTGTGAAATCTCTTACCTGGAAATACGTCAGTCAGGTTATCTCCAGGCGAAAGAATAAGAAAAGTCTTAGAGCAAAACCACATGGGTGGCTTAAATAGCTGCTGTAAATAAAAACATGTTATTAAAAACAGTATTGACAGTGTTTTTAAAATCCGTAAATTAGCTTTCAACGGCGCTGAAATGATACCTCGCTGTTTAAGTTAAGAGTCTGAGTAATGTACAAAATGTAATTTGCGAAAAAGGCTACGAAGTTTGTTGTATGGGATAACTGACGCACAAAGTTTAATACGTCAGTAAAGTTTAACCGTTATGCAGTAGTAATAGTTAATCGCAAATTTGTAAAAGTTAGCGCGACGATGTAACGCCATGTTTTATGAGTCATTATTTGCGATAGAGTGTGTTAACAAGTTGAGTTAGATTATCGCAACGAAAGTAAGGCAACGCATCAATAGTTTATGTCGCGAGGGGAGATGTACTTGTTTAAATTGCCATTATCGTAATGCAGTCATATGGCATAATAGTTTTTCTGGAAAAATAGAGGGAGGTTTTAGTTAGTTCTTAGTACCCAATATTATCTGTGTTAAACGTGTACATTTAAAAGCAGTATCATTAGCAGTACTCAATATTAAGTCCATTAATGTTAAATCTGAAGTCCATAGTACCTTAAAAGCCCTGGCTGCAATGGTCAGGGCTTTTATTGTCTCTCGCGTGAACGTCATCCTTTTTTGATAGTCCCTCGCCACTCCATTTCGCCTGACGGTTTTTTCACATAGCCATAACATTAATAAAATTAATACTTGCCAAGCAAACAAAAGCCAGGCTAATATAAAGTCATCGGTTTGGAACACAGACCTTATGAAAGCAGTTTTAGTCAAGCAGTCCTCAGTTCAGGCGTTATCTTAAGATACCCTTCTTCATGAGCCTTCTCCTAAGTGCCCCATAAGTAAAATCTGCAAAACAGGCCATGTTCGCCACATCAGTGGCTCAAAAATGAAAAGGAAGTATCTATGTCTAACAAAATGACTGGTTTAGTAAAATGGTTTAACCCTGAAAAAGGTTTCGGTTTCATCACTCCTGAAGATGGCAGCAAAGATGTGTTTGTACACTTCTCCGCCATTCAGAGTAGCGATTTCAAAACCCTCGACGAAGGCCAAAAAGTGGAGTTCTCTATCGAGAACGGCGCGAAGGGTCCGTCAGCAGTGAATGTTACCGCGCTCTGATTGCCGGTATTCACATTGCCACTTAGCGTAGCGATAAAGGCCAACGCTCGAGCCGGTAAGTGAAGTGAAAAAAAACCGCCGCGGCGGTTTTTTTTATTCAGGCGATCAACTGAAACACCTCGTGAACGTGTTTGGTTACAGTTGCTGTACTGAAAAAATAAAGCCAAATACAGCACATCCAATGACAGTGAAAGTCAGCAGACCCACCAGTAATTTCCAGCCAAACACCTCATCCTCCGTTCCTATAACGTGTGATGTAAGAAGCATCAGGGTTCACTATCATCATGATTATTCGATACCTGACCTGCCAGTCTGATCACAGCAAAAATACCCACAGCGATCAACGCAATGATGAGAATAACCGCGACACACTCCATAAAACTCATTGCCTAAAACCTTGATTTACCGTTATATTCATCTCAGATATTTTCTGCGGATCAACAGGTCAGATTGGCGATAAGCGAACCGCCCCGCGCGCTGCACCAGCATCCCACTGACCGGATGCTGTTATAACGGAGAAAATATAATTTTCTCTTTTCGCGGTGTCAAGAGTCGTACCGGCCAGCATGCAGACCCGCAGGAAAATCCCCCAGCATAAAACCGAACCTGCGGCGTAATGGAAAAGAATGCCCCTTGCATCCTGATGGCAACTTTTCCTTTCGCATGTCCTTGTGCAAATTTCCGGGTAATTACCCTCCCCGCCGTTATCATGGGAAACGGCCTGATCGTATTGCGTAAGGAAATAGCCCGTGCTGAAAGAAAACTTTAATGAATTACAGATGTTTCTTGTCGTGGCGCGGGAGAGAAGTTTTACCAAGGCGGCGAGTAAGCTTGATGTTTCGCAATCGGCGATCAGCCACGCGATAAAGGCGCTTGAAGAACGTCTGAACATCCGTCTACTGACGCGCACCACCCGCAGCGTGACACCGACGCAAGCGGGTGAACGCATTATTGCCTGTCTGGAACCACGCCTTGCGGATCTTGAACAGGAGCTGGAAACGCTGCTTCATCTCAACGGTAAGACATCGGGAAATATTCGTCTTTCAGCGGGAGAACATTCCGCGCGCAGCCTGGTGTGGCCGAAGCTCAAGCCTTTTCTGAAACAATACCCGGAAATCAGTATCGAGCTGTTGGTCGATAACGGGTTTGTGAATATCGTTGAGGGACGTTTTGACGCGGGCATTCGTCTGGGTGAAAGCGTGGATAAGGATATGATAGCGGTAAAAATCGGCCCGGAGCTCCGTATGGCGGTGGTCGGTTCACCAGCATATTTCGCAGAGCATCCCCTTCCGCAAACGCCACATGATTTGCAAAATCATCAGTGCATTAATATGCGTTTACCGACCGCCGGTGGCGTGTATCACTGGGAATTTGAGAAAGACCGAAAGCCATTGCGCGTGCGCGTTGAAGGGCAACTGACGTTAAATTTACTGTCAGAAAGAATCGATGCCGTGCAGTCCGGGTTTGGTATTGCCTGCGTACCAGAAGATATGATTGTGGATCTCGTGAAATCGGGCGAACTGGTACAGATCCTGGAAGAATGGTGCCCGTATTTCCCCGGTTATTATCTTTATTATCCAAGCAGAAAACAGCACCCGCCCGCGTTTGCGCTGCTGATCGATGCGCTGCGTTATTCAGAATAAAAGGTTCACGGCGGGGGCGACTTCATTAAAATCCGCCAGAGGCATTTCAATACCGTTATTCAGTTTTACTCTTTGCATGACACCATCCTTGATGGTGCCCGCGTTATTTACGTACCCGCGTAGTCAGTGCCATCACGGCGCTCGCCAGGGTAAATACGGCGATAATCCAGCCCATGGTCCACGGCGTTCCGTCGCTCAGCAGCGCCAGTAACAGCGAAGAGATAATCCCGCTGCCGTACTGCAACGAGCCCATCAGCGCAGAGGCCGAACCGGCTGCATCAGGCACAGCGTCCAGTGCAGCGGCGGTTGACGTCGCGGCAATAATTCCGTTCATCGAGAAGAACACAAATACCGCCGCCACAATGAGGCCGATTCCGCCGATCCCCGAGCCGGTGGCGAGCGCCAGTACCAGAGCGGCCAGCATGGCGATGCACGCAGCGAACTTGAGCAAGGTCTCCAGCGGATAGCGGTGCACCAGACGCCGGTTCACCATACTGACCGCCATCAGCCCGGCAACATTGACGGCAAACAGCCAGCCGTAATGCTGCGGCTCAACGCCAAAATAGGTGATGTAAACAAAAGGCGAACCGGTGATAAACGCATATGCCGCGACGTAATAGAACGTCAGGCATAATGTAAAACGCATGTACTGCGTGTTGCTCAATAATGTGGCGTAGTTGCGGAAGGCGCTGCCCAGCGACGCTTTGACCCGTTTTTCTTCCGGTAAAGTTTCCGGCAGCCAGAACAGCGAAATCCGCATCAGTGTGCCGATCACCGCCAGCAGCCAGAAAATGGAATGCCAGGAGGTCACTTTGATCATCTGCCCACCCAGCAACGGCCCGGCAATCGGGGCGATCGCCATGATGATCATCAGCGTCGACAGCATTTGCGCCGCACGGGTACGGCTGAACAAATCGCGGATCATCGCACGCGCCAGCATCGGGCCAGTGCATGCCCCCATCGCCTGAAAGACGCGCCAGAAAACAATCTGTCCGATATCCGAGGATAACGCGCAACCGGCAGAACCGATAACAAACAACACCATGCCAATAAACAGCGGCAGACGACGGCCAAAGTGGTCACTGACCGGCCCCCAGATCAGTTGCGCAATACAAAAACCGATTAAAAATCCGGTGATCGTCAGTTCCGCGTCGCCCTGTAAATCTGTCGCCATCTGCGGCATGGCAGGTAAATATATGTCGGTCGATAACGACGTGAAAGCCATTAATGCGCTGAGAATAAGCACAAACGTGAGGCCGGTCGTTTTTGTGGTTACGATCTGCGATCGTGCCTGAGAACCAGTCATGGTGTTCCATCGGGAAATAAGGAGAGGACTTTATACTAGCGGGTTCAGGGCGGGAGATAATGGCAGGGAATCGGATAGAGATTATGAGCTGTATTCATGAATGCGGGCTTTTGCAGACCCGCCAGAGACAAAAATGCCCGCTCTGGAAAATCCGGCAGGCATTGTCTGTTTTACTGCTTACAGGTTGATTTCAGCGGGTTCAGTCGCGCCAGCCCATCGCCGGAGCCACATGTTTCAGGATCGATTCGATAACGTGAACGTTGTAATCCACACCCAGCTGATTCGGCACGGTCAGCAATAACGTGTCTGCTTCAGCAATCGCTTCATCCTGTTTCAGCTGTTCAATCAGCCTGTCCGGCGTCGCCGCGTAACTGCGCCCGAAGATGGCGCGGGTTTTCTCATCGAGATAACCCACTTTATCGCCATCGTTGCCACCACCGCCGAAATACATGCGGTCGCGATCATCCATCAGCGCAAAGATACTACGGCTGACAGAAACGCGCGGCGCACGTGTATGCCCCGCTTCGGCCCACGCCGCGCGATACGCCCGGATTTGCGCCGCCTGCTGAACATGGAACGGTTCGCCGGTTTCATCATCTTTCAGCGTCGAACTTTGAAGGTTCATGCCCAGCTTCGCCGCCCAGACGGCGGTTGCATTCGAACCTGCGCCCCACCAGATGCGGTCACGTAAGCCTTCAGAATAAGGCTCCGGACGCAGCAATCCCGGCAGGTTAGGAAACATCGGCTGAGGATTCGGTTTCGCAAAACCTTCACCACGCAGCACGTCCAGAAACTTCTCCGTCGTGCGGCGTGCCATATCCGCCTCGGTTTCACCTTCTTCAGGCTGATAACCAAAATAGCGCCAGCCATCAATCACCTGCTCCGGTGAACCCCGGCTGATCCCCAGCTGCAAGCGCCCGCCGGAAATCAGATCCGCCGCGCTGGCATCCTCCGCCATATACAGCGGATTTTCGTAACGCATATCGATAACGCCGGTACCGATTTCAATCTTGCGGGTCTTCGCGCCAATCGCGGCCAGCAGCGGGAACGGCGAACTCAGCTGTCGCGCAAAGTGATGCACCCGAAAATACGCGCCATCCGCGCCCAGCTCTTCAGCGGCGACTGCCAGATCGATAGATTGCAGCAAAGCGTCAGCCGCCGAACGGGTGCCGGATTGCGGCGATGGCGTCCAGTGACCAAATGATAAAAATCCAATATTTTTCATCGAGTATTCATCCTCATAGACAGGGAGATAATCCGCAAAGGGGCCCTTTCCGTCAGGCCACAATAATAGATTCACTCTACGCGTTTCAGGATGAGAATAAATATCATTTGTTTAACATAAGGATTCAATTAATTTGAAGGAGAACAGCTTTTTTGCTTGTTTTATAATAACCTGAACAAATAGTCGCCATAAAAACGCCGATGTAAAAAATCCTTTGCCAACGACGTCATCTCCCGTTATTATGCGCCCCGTTCACACGATTCCTCTGTAGTTCAGTCGGTAGAACGGCGGACTGTTAATCCGTATGTCACTGGTTCGAGTCCAGTCAGAGGAGCCAAATTTTTGTTTTCATGCCGCTTTGCGAATCCCTATGTGGTTTCGATTCAATAAGTTAGTGTGAAAAATCTTCCCGATGCATTTTTAGTTTGCTTCCGCATCGGGAGAATTTGGTGGTCACCCCCCCTATATCTCTGCACGACACTAAAATCCGCAGTATGAAACCTTCTAAAAAACCTTCCTAAGTTCCCGGTTCATATGCCCTGTACTTCTTAGTCAATCCAGGCGGTTCACGTCTCTGGTATCTCAAATATCGCATCAGCAAAAAAAGAATCCCGCATCACGTAACTGTAGCTGCTGAAGCATGGCCAGCGAGCGGCAGCGCGCAGTGAAAGCCGGAGATTTTCAAGAGGCGCGGCGACAGGCACCTCTTAAAGCCAGTTTAGGTGGCAACCCAAGGTTTTGACGTTTGGGCGGCGAGCACCAAAATTTAGCTTATGGAAAGGGTTCCGAACGCCTCCTGCCAGTCGGCATCAAACTTTTGCACCGCCGCCTGAACAGCGGGTGTGCCGAGAAGCTGTTCCGCGACATCCACCGGCAAAGTAATGGACTGACACCCCGCCAGCAGGCAATCCACCGCCTGGCGCGGCGTTCTGAAACTGGCCGCCAGCACTTTCGATTGCGGTACGTGCAGGCTCAGCAGCGTCTGTAATTCTTTGACCATCGCGATGCCGTCGCCGCCCTGCGCGTCCAGACGGTTCACGTAAGGCGCAACGTATTCGGCTCCCGCCAGCGCGGATAACAATCCCTGACCCGCGCCGTAAACAGCCGTACCGAGCGTCGGAATATTCAGGCTTCTTAAGGCCTTAATCGCCGCCAGCCCTTCCGCCGTCACCGGGATTTTCACCACTAAACCGGGCACCCGCTGCGACAGTTGCAGGGCTTCGGCGATCATCCGTTCTGCATCCGCCGCCATGACCTGTGCAAACAATTTGCCGGTTCCGCCTAGTGCGTCACGCAGCGCGGGCAGCACTTCCCAAAGGGATTTTCCTTCTTTTGCCACAATGCTCGGATTCGTGGTGACCCCCTGCAACGGCAGAATGCGTGAAAGACGTTTCACCGCAACGACATCAGCAGTATCGAGATACAGCTCCATAACCTTCTCCTTAAAACCTGTGAGCGAATGCAAAGTATTGAAGAGTGTACCTCGGCAAGCGGCGGGTTTATTGATCATCATCAAAATGACTTTCAAATGAAAGTATTTTAATTGCGAAAGAAAATATCAAAGGAAGCATCGCGATGATTTTTAATGTGCAACGTTATTCCACCCACGACGGGCCGGGGATCCGCACGGTGGTTTTTCTCAAGGGCTGTCCGCTGAGTTGTACCTGGTGCCAGAACCCGGAAAGCCGTTCAGATAAACCCGACGTGTTGTTTGATTCGCGGCTGTGTACCGCGGGTTGTCAGCACTGTGCGCAGGCATTTCCCCTTGCGGTGACCGCAGAGAATGGCGAAGTCAGCCTGCGTCGTGAAGCGTTTTCCCCGCAAGATTTGTGTCAGATGGAGCAGGTTTGCCCTTCCGGTGCGCTGAGCGTTTGCGGTGAAGACGCTGATATGGAAAGCCTGATGCAAAAGATCCTGCGCGATAAGCCCTTTTATCAGCGCACGGGAGGCGGCGTTACGCTTTCCGGCGGCGAGCCATTTATGCAACCGCAGACTGCGCTGAATTTGTTGCAACGCTGCCACCACGAGGGGTTGCACACGGCGGTGGAAAGCTGTCTGCACGTTCCGTGGAAATACATCGAGCCTTCTCTCGGCGCGCTGGATTTGCTGCTGGCGGATTTAAAACACGTCGCCGATGCGCCGTTCAGACGTCTGACCGGTGGCTCGGCAAAACGGGTGATGGACAATTTCCGTCGTCTGGCGGCAGCCGGTCAGAGGCTGATTGTCCGCGTGCCGCTGATCCCTGATTTCAATGCAGACCGGGATTCCATCCGCCAGATTGTCGATTTCGCTGCGACCGAAACCGGTTGTGAAGCTATCCACTTTTTGCCTTATCACACGCTGGGTATCAATAAATACGTCCTGCTCGGCGAACCCTATCTGGCCCCGCGCCAGCCATTAAATGACCCGGATCTGCTGACGTTTGCCGAAGAGTACGCCGCCGGAAAAGGTCTTTGTGCCCAGTTAAGAGGATAAAAATAATGACCACGTTGAACCTGAATACCCTCTCCGCACGCATCCGTGCGCATAAAGAAGCGCTGATCCACATCGTGAAACCGCCGGTGTGTACCGAACGCGCACAACATTACACGCAGATTTATCAGCAACATGCAGATAAACCGCTGGCCGTCCGCCGCGCGCTGGCACTGGCTGAACATCTCAGGCAACGGACTATCTGGATCAAACACGACGAGCTGATCGTCGGGAATCAGGCCAGCGAAGTGCGTGCCGCGCCGATCTTCCCGGAATACACCGTCGGCTGGATTGAAAACGAAATTGATGCGCTGGCCGACCGGCCGGGTGCCGGTTTCGCGGTGAGTGAAAAGAACAAGGCTGTCCTGCACGAAATTTGCCCGTGGTGGCGCGGGCAGACGGTGCAGGATCGTTGCTACGGTATGTTTACCGACGAACAAAAAGCGCTGCTCGACAGCGGCATCGTGAAAGCTGAAGGCAATATGACCTCCGGCGATGCCCATCTGGCGGTGAATTTCCCGCTACTGCTCGAACTGGGGCTGGACGGATTGCGCCATAAAGTCGATGAACGCCGTAGCCGTATTAACCTGACCGACTGGGAAGATTTGCACAAAGAACAACTGCTGAAAGCCATTGATATCACGGTGGCTGCCGTCAGCGATCATATTCTTCGTTTCGCCGATCTGGCGCATGAAATGGCCGCCGCCGAACCGCGTGAAAACCGTCGCGATGAGCTTCTGGCAATTGCTGCAAACTGTCGCGCAATTGCCCATCAGCCACCGGCTAACTTCTGGCAGGCGTTACAGCTGTGCTATTTCATCCAGCTCATTTTGCAGATCGAATCCAACGGCCATTCCGTTTCCTTTGGGCGTATGGATCAGTATCTCTATCCGTTCTACCGCCGTGATGTCGAACTTGAGCAAACGCTGGAGCGCGATCACGCCATTGAGCTGCTGCAAAGCTGCTGGCTGAAACTGCTGGAAGTGAACAAGATCCGCTCAGGCACGCATTCCAAAGCGTCGGCGGGCAGCCCGCTGTATCAGAACGTCACCATCGGCGGCCAGAAACTGCAATACGGCGTGGCGTCCGACGCGGTTAACCCGTTGTCATACGCCATTCTTGAATCGTGCGGTCAGCTGCGTTCCACACAACCCAACCTCAGCGTGCGTTATCACGCGGGCATGAGCAGCGATTTTCTCGATGCCTGCGTGCAGGTGATCCGCTGCGGTTTCGGGATGCCTGCGTTTAACAACGATGAGATTGTGATCCCTGAATTCATCAAACTCGGCGTTGAGAAAGAAGATGCCTACGATTACGCCGCCATCGGCTGTATCGAAACCGCCGTCGGCGGGAAATGGGGCTACCGCTGTACCGGCATGAGTTTCATTAACTTTGCACGCGTTATGCTGGCCGCGCTGGAACAGGGTCAGGACGCCAAAAGCCATACGCAATTCCTGCCGCAGGAACGCGGGCTGTCTAAAGGCAACTTTGAAAACTTCGAACAGGTATTCGCGCAGTGGGATGAGCAGATCCGCTATTACACCCGTAAATCGATTGAAATCGAATGCGTCGTTGATACCGTTCTGGAAGAGAACGCGCAGGATATTCTGTGTTCTGCGCTGGTCGATGACTGCATCGAGCGAGGCAAAACCATCAAACAAGGTGGCGCGAAATACGACTGGGTTTCCGGTTTACAGGTCGGGATTGCCAATCTCGGCAACAGTCTGGCGGCGGTCAAAAAACTGGTCTTCGAGCAGGGTTCTGTCGGCCAGCAGGAACTGGCGGATGCGCTGGCTTCTGACTACGACGGGCTGGACGGCGAGCGTTTACGTCAGCGGCTGATCAACGGCGCGGACAAATACGGCAATGACCACGACGGCGTCGATAATCTTCTGGTAAGCGCCTATCAGTGCTACATCGACGAGCTGTCGAATTATCACAACACGCGTTTCGGGCGCGGCCCGATTGGCGGCACGTATTACGCCGGCACCTCGTCGATTTCTGCTAACGTGCCGTTTGGCGCAGCGACCACGGCGACACCGGACGGGCGTAAAGCGTTCACCCCACTGGCCGAAGGCGCAAGCCCGGCGTCCGGCACTGACCATCTGGGGCCAACGGCGGTGTTTAACTCGCTGGGGAAATTACCCACGGAGGCGATTCTCGGTGGCGTACTGCTGAATCAGAAACTCAATCCGGCTTCGCTTGAAAATGAAACCGACCGCCAGACGCTGATGCTGATGCTACGGACGTTCTTTGAAGATCATAAAGGCTGGCATGTGCAATACAATATTGTGTCCCGCGAGACGTTGCTGAAAGCGCGTGAGGAACCGCAAAACTACCGGGATCTGGTGGTGCGCGTAGCCGGTTATTCGGCATTCTTCACCGCTTTATCGCCGGAAGCGCAAGATGATATTATCGCGCGAACCGAACATACGTTGTAATCTTCGACACTGAATTTTCATCAGCTGACGGGCAGCCTGCGCTGCCCGTATTTTGGGCAATTATGAACGACAGACAGCAAATTATTTTGCAATGGGTAAACGATAAGCAGCGGATCAGTGTGAGTGAGTTGTCGCAGATTTGTCAGGTTTCAGAAGTGACGATCCGTCACGATCTCAATCAACTGGAGCAGCGCCATTATCTGCGCCGAGCGCACGGTTTTGCCGTCGCGATCCAGACCGATGACGTCGATACCCGCATGATGTCTAACTTCGCACAGAAGCAAAAACTGGCGAAATTCGCGGCCTCATTAATCCACGATGGCGAAACGGTATTCTTCGAAAGCGGCAGCAGTATCGCCCTGCTGGCGCAATATCTGGCGGACAAAAAGAATCTCACGGTGATTACGGTCAGCAGCTATGTGGCGTCGTTACTCAAAAGTATGCCCTGTGACGTGGTGCTGCTCGGCGGCATGTATCAGAAGACCAGCCAGACGGTGGTCGGCCCGCTGACCAGATTGTGTTTGCAGCAGATGAATTTCAGCAAAGCGTTTATCGGAATTGACGGATTTACTGACACAACCGGTTTTACCGGCCGTGATATGTTGCGCGCCGACGTGGTGAATACGGTCGTGGCGAAGGGCGCGGAAAATATCGTGCTGACGGATTCCTCCAAATTCGGCCAGATCAATCTCAATCCGCTCGGTCCGGTCAGCGCTTTCAGCCATGTCATTACGGACGAAGCACTGCCGGAAACGTTCCGTCAGCAACTGACCAATTCAGGCATAAAAGTCAGCCTGGTAGGCTGACTATCTCATTTTATCCACGAAGTCCGGCGAGGATTACTGCCCGTAATAGGCATTCTTACCGTGCTTGCGCAGATAATGTTTATCCAGAAGCTGCGGCTGCATATCCGGCAACTGCGGCGTTAGCTGGCGGGAGAAAA
This sequence comes from Rahnella sp. PCH160, assembly GCF_047784855.1. NCBI lineage: Bacteria > Pseudomonadati > Pseudomonadota > Gammaproteobacteria > Enterobacterales > Yersiniaceae > Rahnella > Rahnella sp. PCH160. The sequence continues at coordinate 2,952,584 of NZ_JBLOGT010000001.1, read as the reverse complement.
TGCCCATGTAGGCGATTTCTTCCAGTACCACCGCATTGTGTACGGCGTTATCGGCATCTTTCCCCCAGGCAAAAGGCCCGTGCGAATGCACCAGCACTGCCGGGATATCCGCCGGATCCAGATGGCGTTCTGCGAACGTTTTGACGATTACTTCACCGGTTTCCCATTCGTAGCGCCCGGCGATTTCGGCTTCGGTCATTAACCGTGTACAGGGAATGTTGCCGTAGAAATAATCCGCGTGCGTGGTGCCCCAGGCCGGGATATCAATGCCTGCCTGCGCCCAGATAGTGGCGTGGCGAGAATGGGTATGCACAATGCCGCCTGCCTGCGGGAAGTTGAGGTAAAGCACGCGGTGGGTGTCAGTATCCGAAGACGGCTTTTTACTGCCTTCCACGATTTTTCCGGTTTCCAGTTCCACCACCACCATGTCATCGACACCCATATGATCGTATTCCACGCCCGACGGTTTGATGACGACCAGCCCCTGCTGGCGATCCACGGCGCTGACATTTCCCCAGGTGAAGGTCACCAGATTATGACGTGGCAGTGCCAGGTTGGCCTCGAGCACCTGCTCTTTTAGTTGTTTAAGCATCTTGGTTTCCTCATCTGTCGAGGCTTTATTGTCTGGTTGGCGGGCAGGTGCCGGTATGGGGCAAATCGCTAAAGAGTGCGTAAGGATCTGCTGCAAACGCGAAAGTGCCCGTTTATGCCACATTTAGGACGATCGGGTGCGATGCTTTAGTTAATTGTGTGGTGAGAGCGTGACCTGTTGGTGAATTAAGATTATTCACCTAGTGAATGGGTACTAATTTCACTATTTTAAATCAACGGATGCAAAAGTGCGTCCGGATGAGTCGAATTATGAATAAAGGTTCGGAACAGCTCAGAAACTCATAAGTCGCGTGAAGGATCACGAGGTGAAATACGGTGAGAACGCTGCATTTTACCTATACTTATCGATGATGCTGAACGTTAATCCTTTGAGGAAGATAACTATGATGCTCGTGAATAAACGCGTTGCCAGTATTGCACTGGTTTTGACTCTTGCGATGTCTGTTACCGCGTGTGGTAACTGGTCTAAACGTGACCGAAACACGGCGATTGGTGCCGGTGCCGGTGCACTTGGTGGTGCGGTTCTGACTGACGGAAGTACTTTAGGTACGTTAGGCGGCGCAGCAGTAGGTGGTATTGTGGGTCATCAGGTCAGTAAATAAGAACAGATAAAAAACAGTAAGACGCTGCGCTTATCAAAGGCGCAGCATCTTGTTTGATCAGCCGCCCGCCAGTTTCACTTTCATGCCTTTCGCTTCAAGCAGTTGTTTCAGTAAATCGCGCTTATCTCCCTGAATTTCGATGACACCGTCTTTCAGCGCGCCACCGCAACCGCATTTTTTCTTCAGCTCGGCCGCCAGTTTTTCCAGCGCAGCATCGTCCACATCGACGCCAGTAATAAGACAAACGCCCTTCCCTTTGCGCCCACTGGTCTGACGCGCAATGCGAACAATGCCGTCACCTTTCGGACGCGCCACGACGGCTTTCGGCTCGTCAATTCTGCCGCTGTCGGTGGAATACACTAACCGGCTGTTGTTGTCATTACTCATAAATTCTCCTGCTTATCGCAGTGATGCACGGATATCACGAAGGGTCTGCGCCGGATCGGCGGACTGCGTAATCGGACGGCCAATCACCATGTAATCCACCCCCGCCGCCAGCGCTTCCTGCGGGGTCATCACGCGGCGCTGATCGTCGGCTTTACTGCCTGCCGGGCGAATTCCCGGCGTCACCAGTTTGAATTTCTGGCCCAACGCGGCTTTAAAGCGTGTCGCTTCCTGCGCGGAACACACAACGCCGTCCAGCCCGCAGTCACGGGTCAGGCGCGCCAGACGTTCAGCGTAATCTGCCGGAGATAAAGTGATGCCCAGATCCGCCAGATCGCTGCCTTCCATGCTGGTCAGCACGGTGACGGCAATCAGTAACGGCGCGTCTTTACCAAATGGCTGCAACGCTTCTTTTGCCGCGGTCATCATGCGCGCCCCGCCGCTGGCGTGTACGTTGACCATCCACACGCCCAGATCGGCTGCCGCAGCAACCGCGTGCGCCGTGGTGTTCGGAATGTCATGAAACTTCAAATCCAGAAAAACGTCAAAACCGCGAGTCTGCAAATCTTTCACTATCTGCGGGCCGAAATGCGTGAACATCTCTTTGCCAATTTTAAGACGGCAATCACGGGGATCGATTTTGTCTGCAAAAGCCAGTGCGGCAGATTTATCCGCGTAGTCGAGGGCGACAACAATAGGTGATGAATTCAAGTCGTTGTTGTTAATGTTATTTTCTGACTTCATGTCTTCAGCCTCTTGTGTATTTTCATTTCCGGAAGGGTGAGCATATTTTCTGCCGCCCGCATTTTACATGGCAAAAGGCTGAATTCACAGCTACACATTATGTGACAGTTTTATTAAATTTTTGTGATGCACTAGACGCCGACACAACGCTGGCATAGTTTGTAACTTTACTCTAAGGAAAGGCTGAAAAATGAGTGAGATAACAACCCTGACCGTCAAAATTCCGGTTGAATTGAAAGAACTGATCAAGAACGCCGCCGCTGAGGCTGAGCATTCTTTAAGTGCGGAAGTGGCTGCACGTCTGGAAGAGAGCTTTAATCCAGAGGCACCAAAGGGGAAAAAGGCGGCAAAAGCCACTGAACATGAGATTGATAATCAGCATCTGGAAGAAGATTCCGAACCTGCTCTGACCGCCAAAGAAATCAAGAAACTGCGGACATTGCTTAACACCCGTAAAGCCACAGGTAAGAAGAAGTAATTAAAACCTCTGGAATCGCCTATTTTTCCTAAATGATTCGTGTTGCAGGAAAGTGGCAGTTGAAGAAACCCGATGAACTTACTTGAGTAAGTGATTCGGGTGACAGAAAGCAGCCTACGCCTCTGCAACCCGAAATATGAAGGAAAAAATTACTGACCGTCGAGACCGCGTATCGGTTTGATCGTCGCCCAGCCCCGGCATGACGGGCAATGCCAGTAGAGTGAATGCGCGGTAAACCCGCATTTGTGACAACGGTAACGCGGCTTGGTACGGATCTGTTCGCCCACCATGTCCCGCAGTAAGACCAGACTCTCTTTCGCCCTGCCTTCTTCCGCATCGGCCAGATGGTAATCCATCAGGTGATGGAACACGCGCATGGTCGGATGGCGTTGCAACTGGCGGTTAATGTAGTTCTGCGCTGTTTCACGCCCTTCTTCCTGCTGGATGATTTCCGCCAGCATCAGTTCAGCTGTTGCACCGGTGTTTTCGTCGACACAGCGCTTGAGAAATTCTGCCCAGCCCAGCGTATCTTTCAGGTTCTGATAGCATTCCTGCATCATAGGCAGTGCTTCACTGACCAGTTCTTTATCCTGTTCAAGGACACGTTGCAGTACATCAACCGCTTTACGATATTCGCCCTGCGCCAGGAAAATACGCCCCTGCATGACAGATACACGGGCGCAGAGTTTATCTGCGGCTGCGGCTTTTTTCAGTAAACCGGTCGCTTTATCAAAATCGTCAGCCACCATCGCCTGCAATGCCAGTTCACACCAGAAATGCGCGATTTCCTTGCGGCGGTTCTCTTTGCCCAGTTTGACCAGACGCTCGGCCACATCGATGGCATTCTGCCAGTCGCTGGTCGCCTGATGGATGATGAGCAACTGTTCCAGCGCAAACAACTGGTAGTCCTGCTCTTTCACCAGCTGATTAAACATGTCTTCCGCGCGGTCATAGAAACCGGCGGCCATGTAATCGCGCCCCAGTTGCTGCACGGCCAGCAAACGCTGCTCAAAGGTCAGCGACGCACTTTCCATCAGCGACTGGTGGATACGGATGGCGCGATCGACTTCGCCACGGGAGCGGAACAGGTTCCCCAGAGTCAGGTGCGCTTCGACCGTACTGCTGTCCTCTTTCAACATCTCAAGGAACAGGTCGACCGCTTTATCCTGCTGGTTGGAAAGCAGGAAGTTAACCCCTGCGACGTATTCACGCGACAGGCGGTTAGCATTTTCCTGTTTGTCCTGCTGAGAACTTCTGCGCCCCATGTACCAGCCATAGGCGGCCGCAACGGGCAACAACAGAAACAGCAGTTCTAACATAGAGGGTTATTCCTTGCTGACATCATAAGATGTTGCTGGCGGCGTAACGGCAGCCGCGGGTTCAATTTGTTGTTCAAGGCGTTTGATTTTCCGCTGAGCACGTCCGAGGGACAAACGAACACGCAGGTAGAACAAACCGCAGATGACCCAGCCCAGAATAAAACCGGTGGCAAAGAGCACGGCAAGCAGTGTGGAAACGCGATAATCACCCTGCGCCAGCAAATAATTGAAGGTCACAGTCTGATCGTTATGGGCACCCAGAGTGATAGAAATCACCACGATGACCAGCAAAAATAAAAAAATCAGCAGATATTTCACATTCATTCCTGTAATGCCGGATGTACCGGATGAATTATGCCAAAAACTCTCGTCCCGACCTAATAAGTTAGCATTTCCAAACAAAGCAGGGAAACATTGCGGAGGCTTTACATGCAGGTTGTTGGAACTTCGTGCAACTTTTGCGGCGTGTCGCAAATATCGCTGCAATTTATGATATGGAAAAGATATGGGGGCGGAAAGCGATGAATTAAAGGGGTTTTGTCAAACCCCTTTGAAATTAGCGGTGTTTATCTTCACTCGCGCTGGGCGATTTCCTGATTCTCCGCCGGCGGTGGCGTCAGGGGGCCGATGTAGCGTTCGGTCAGCCAGCAGGCCAGCGTCACCAGGATCCAGCTAATCCCCACCGACGCCATCAGGTCACGCGGCCAGTGCATGCCCAGCATCAGGCGGCTGCCCATCACCGTGACCGCCCATACCATCAGGAACGTGACGGTTTTGTAGTGTTTACGCCGCCACAGCAACCCGATGCCTAACAATGCCCAGGATGCGGCAAACATAGTATGACCGGAAGGAAACGCGTAGCCAGTGTCGTTTTGCCAGCTCTTGTTCAGCCAGTGCGGAATCTGCACGTTATCGCCCAACAGCGTTTTCACCTGTTCTGCGCGCAGTTTGCTTTTCTGCGCGTAAAACGCACTGACATCCATCTCATGCGATGTACCCAGCCAAGCGACGTAAGGACGGGGTTCACGGACTTCACCCTTGATATAATCTTTCACAAACTGCCCGGCCAGAAGGGTGACTGAGAGGATCAGCAGCAGCCCGATAGCGGGTTTGAGACGAAAACGCAGACACCACAAAAACCAGGCGCAAAGCAGCATGGTCGTCAGGATCCCCCAGGGTTTGCTGACTGTTTCGGTCACCCAAAATAATGCCCGTAATACCGCTGAGTTTTCCCCCGGCGTCCACAACCAGCCACTGAGCCAAACCGCTGCGGGCATCAGTAACAAAAGAACAGCCCCGAATGCGGTGCGTCTGGCGATATCCAACATAGTCGTCCCTTCCGTCATTTATAAAAGTGGTGGAGTGTAGCAACGTTGTTACCGCTTCACATTCCTTACGCGGGAATTGTTGAGGAAGCGGTTATAATTCATAAGTTATGAACTAATCGTTCAAATATTCGCGCTAATAAGTAAACCAAACTGTGGCAAAATAGTGCCCTGTCGTGATGGAAAGGCACCGATTCCCTATCCGGAGACCGCATCTGAACGTAGGATGCGCATCAACAACTAAAATACTCACTGTAAATGAAGACACTTTGTGGTTTTTTTGGAGCGTAAAATGCAGCTGAAACGGGTGGCAGAAGCCAATCTGCCAACACCTTGGGGCGATTTCCTGATGGTGGGTTTTGAAGAATTGGCCACCGGGCACGACCACCTGGCGTTAGTTTTTGGCGACATCAGCGGTGAAACACCGGTTCTCGCGCGTGTTCACTCGGAATGTCTGACCGGCGATGCCTTATTCAGCCTGCGCTGTGACTGCGGTTTTCAGCTTGAAGCTGCACTCAATCACATCGCCGAAGAAGGCCGTGGCATCCTGATGTATCACCGTCAGGAAGGCCGTAACATCGGTTTGCTCAACAAAATCCGCGCTTACGCTTTGCAGGACAAAGGCTATGACACCGTCGAAGCCAACCATCAGCTTGGTTTTGCGGCGGATGAACGCGACTTCACCCTGTGCGCGGATATGTTCAAGTTACTGGGCGTTGATTCTGTCCGCCTGCTGACCAACAACCCGAAAAAGGTCGAAATCCTGACTGAAGCCGGCATTAATATCACCGAGCGCGTGCCGCTGATCGTGGGCCGTAACCCGGAAAATGAACGTTACCTGTCGACCAAAGCGGCCAAAATGGGCCATCTTCTCGATAAGTAATTTTTTCAGGATATGACAGAAATATTAAGGGCACCTTAACGGTGCCCTTTTTCATGGATTTTTGGCGGGAAATGGATTCAGAGCATTTCGCGGATCCATTAAAGCATTTTGCGGATCACGTAATGCAGAATGCCGCCGTTCTGGAAATACGTCAGCTCGTTGCCCGTATCAATACGGCAGCGCGCATTCACCGTTTCAGTATGTCCGTCGGCAAAGGTGATATGTACCGCGACGTCCTGCCCCGGCGTCAGGGTTTGTAATCCCCGGACGCTGATCTGCTCATCGCCAGTCAGTTTCAGCGTTTTGCGCGTCACGCCCTGTGGGAATTCCAGCGGTAAAATCCCCATGCCGATCAGGTTAGAACGGTGGATACGCTCGAAAGATTCCGCAATAACCACGCGAACGCCCAGCAAACGTGGCCCTTTCGCCGCCCAGTCACGGCTCGACCCGGAACCGTACTCTTTACCGGCAATCACCGCCGTCGGTACGCTTTCATGCTGATAGCGCATCGCGGCATCGTAAATCGCCAGCTGATCCTGCGACGGAATATGGCGGGTAAATCCCCCCTCCACGCCCGGCACCATTTCGTTTTTGATACGGATATTGGCGAACGTCCCGCGCATCATTACTTCATGGTTCCCGCGCCGCGAACCGTAAGAGTTAAAGGCTTTCGGTTCCACGCCGTGCTGTTTCAGATATAACCCCGCCGGGCTTTCGGCTTTGATATTCCCGGCAGGCGAGATGTGGTCGGTGGTGACGGAATCGGCCAGAATCGCCAGAATCCGGGCGTCGTTGATGTCTTCCAGCGCGTCCGGCTCTGCCTTCATGTCACTGAAGAACGGCGGATGGCGGATGTAGGTCGAATCCTCCTGCCAGGTATACGTCGGGGTGCCTTCGACCTGAATCGCCTGCCAGCTGGCGTCACCGTTGAAGACTTCAGCATATTCTTTATGGAACATGGCCGTGGTCACCTGCCCGACCGCGTTGGCAATTTCTGCCGCCGACGGCCAGATATCTTTCAGATAAACCGGTTTACCGTCAGCATCTTCACCCAGTGGATCCCGGGTAAGATTGACGTTCATGTTCCCGGCCAGCGCATACGCCACCACCAGCGGCGGTGAGGCCAGCCAGTTGGTTTTGATCAACGGATGAATGCGGCCTTCGAAGTTTCGGTTCCCGGAAAGCACCGCGCCGACAGTTAAATCTCCGGATTTAATCGCAGATTCAATCGGTTCCGGCAGCGGCCCGGAGTTACCAATACAAGTCGTACAGCCGTAACCCACCAGATTGAAGCCGAGTTTTTCAAGGTACGGCATCAGACCGGCGGCATTCAGATAATCGGTCACCACTTTAGAACCCGGTGCCAGTGAGGTTTTCACCCACGGCTTGCGGGTCAGCCCTTTTTCAGCGGCATTTTTCGCCAGCAAACCCGCCGCCATCAGCACGCTGGGGTTTGAAGTGTTGGTACAAGACGTGATAGCCGCAATCACCACCGCGCCGGTGGTAAGCGAATAATGCTGGCCTTCCAGCGTGAAGCTTTCTTTGTCACTGCGCCCCGGCTTGCTGTTGCCCAGTTCCAGTTCTGTGGCCGCTTTGAAGGCTTTTGGGACATCCGGCAGCGCGACCCTGTCCTGTGGGCGTTTCGGCCCGGCCAGACTCGGCTCCACACTGCCCATATCCAGCGATAACGTACTGGTGAATACCGGCTCATCGCCCGCGTTGCGCCATAATCCCTGCACCTGCGAATAGGCTTTGACCAGTTCGATTTGCTCATCGCTGCGCCCGCTCAGTTTCATATAACCCAGCGTGACGTCGTCCACCGGGAAGAACCCGCAGGTTGCCCCGAATTCCGGCGACATATTGGCGATCGTAGCGCGGTCTGCCAGCGGTAAATCCGCCAGGCCGTCGCCATAGAATTCAACGAATTTGCCGACCACGCCGTGCTTACGCAACATCTGCGTGACGGTTAAGACCAGATCGGTTGCGGTGATGCCTTCACGGAGTTTGCCGGTCAGTTTGAAGCCAACAACATCAGGGATCAGCATGGAAACCGGCTGGCCCAACATCGCTGCTTCCGCTTCAATCCCGCCACACCCCCAGCCCAGAATGCCCAGACCATTGATCATGGTAGTGTGTGAATCGGTGCCGACCAGCGTGTCCGGGTAGGCGACCGTTTTGCCGTTCTGTTCTTCGTACCAGACGGTCTGCCCGAGATATTCCAGGTTGACCTGATGGCAAATCCCGGTGCCCGGCGGCACGACGCGGAAACGGTTGAAGGCTTTCTGACCCCAGCGGAGAAACTGATAGCGCTCGTTGTTGCGTTCCATTTCCAGCCGGACGTTTTCATCAAACGCTTCGTTATCCCCAAACTCATCTACCGTGACGGAGTGGTCAATAACCAGATCGACAGGCGACAGCGGGTTCACCTGATCGACATTCCCCCCGAGACGTTTTACCGCCTGCCGCATAGCGGCTAAATCCACCACCGCCGGCACACCGGTAAAATCCTGCATCAGGACGCGCGCTGGCCGATAGGCAATTTCACGATCGGCGTGGCCGGTTTTTTGCCAGCCAACCAGTTCGTGCAAATCGCTTTCCGTTACAGTGTCACCATCAACATGGCGCAGTAAATTTTCGAGTAAAACTTTGAGGGATTTTGGCAGGCGCTGGATGTCACCCAGCGTTTGAGCTGCGAGCGGCAGGCTGTAGTAATGAAACTCCTTGTTCTGGACTGCCAGTTTATCCAGACTTTTCTCACGAATATCGGACGACATAGCTTCTCCTTTTACTGCTCATTTCTCGCGCCTGCGAGGCTATCAGGGAATAACCCGCACGCTTATAAGTGAATACTTAAACATAACACAAAATACAGTTAACATTTTTATAACAACACGAAGTGTTCATCAGGCAAAAAAAATCCCGCCGAGTCATGAGAGACGGCGGGAGGATTAATCCACAGAGAAAATGCTGAGGATTATTTTGTCGGTAGCTTGATGTCTTTAAACATCTCTTCGATGTCTTCGTTCGAGCGCAGGGCAATGGCGGTATCCACCACGTCGCGCGTCAGGTGCGGCGCAAAACGCTGGATGAAATCGTACATGTAGCTGCGCAGGAAAGTGCTGCGGCGGAAACCGATTTTGGTGGTGCTGTAGGTGAAGATATCACGCGCATCGACCGTCACCAGATCCGGATCCTGAATCGGATCCACCGCCATGCTGGCAATAACGCCGACACCTAATCCGAGGCGGACGTAGGTTTTGATGACGTCGGCATCGGTCGCGGTAAAGACGATGCGTGGCGTCAGCCCGGCGCGGTTAAACGCGGTATCCAGCTCAGAACGACCGGTAAACCCGAAGGTGTACGTAACAATCGGATACGCCGCTAGCTCTTCAATGGTGACTTTGTCTTTGCCTGCCAGCGGATGATCCGGCTGCACCACAACCGCACGGTTCCAGTGGTAGCACGGCAGCATAATCAGGTCGTCATAAAGATGCAGCGCTTCAGTGGCTATCGCGAAATCCGCATTGCCTTTGGAGACGGCTTCGGCGATTTGCGTTGGCGAGCCCTGATGCATATGCAGCGAAACACGCGGGTAACGTTCGATGAAGCCTTTGATGACGTTCGGCAGCGCGTAACGTGCCTGAGTGTGTGTGGTGGCGACGTACAGCGAGCCTTTATCAGGATAAGTATGTTCGCCCGCTACCGCTTTAATCGCATCAACTTTTGACAGCACTTCACGCGCAATGCGGATAATTTCCTGCCCGGCGGGCGTCACCTGCGTCAGATGTTTACCGCTGCGGGAGAAAATCTGTATCCCCAGCTCATCTTCCAGCATACGCACCTGCTTACTGATCCCTGGCTGCGACGTGTACAGGCCTTCTGCCGTCGAACTGACGTTCAGATTGTGATTAACAACCTCTACGATGTAGCGCAGTTGCTGCAATTTCATATCTCATACCACCCTGGTTTCATACCCTGTCACCCTCCCTGTTCGCCGGCTGGCTGAACAGACTGGAAATGATTTTTATTGAATGCCCGAAGTCTGTGAATACATTGCACTATGTCGCTGATGCACTAGCTTATTACAAATGTGAATAAAAATAAATTTCATATAACAATTATATCAATAATTGACACATTGTATAGCCAGATAACATAAGGATTACAGCAGGCAGCAATACCCTGAGAAGATATTCGCGGGGAACAAGTCGATGATAGTTCTTAATGCAATAAAAAAACCAGCCCGAAGGGCTGGTTTTTTACAATCGAATAACAACAGGTTTCTGGCTTCGGCTAAATAAAACTACTTTTTGCCTTCAACCCATTTGCCATCGACAAAGAACGCCGTCCAGCCGGTGGCTTTGCCGTCTTTTTCTGAAGACACATACTGCTGCTTCGTTTTACGGCTGAAACGCACCATCGATTTATTGCCTTCCGGGTCAGCGACTGGCGCATCGGCCAGATAGCTCAGTTTTTCCGGCAGACGATCTTTGAAGCGCTTCAGTTCTTCCACCAGCGGCGCACGGGTTTCGCGCGATTTAGGGAAAGTATTGGCTGCCAGGAAAACACCTGCCGCGCCATCGCGTAATACGAAATAGGCGTCAGACTTTTCACACTGCAGCTCCGGCAGCGGAACCGGATCTTCTTTCGGCGGCGCAACGTCACCGTTACGCAGGATCTTACGGGTATTTTTACACTCGTCGTTGGTACAGCCCATGTACTTACCGAAACGTCCCATTTTCAGGTGCATTTCAGAACCACATTTTTCACACTCAACGATCGGGCCGTCATAACCCTTGATACGGAATTCGCCTTCTTCGATTTCGTAGCCATCACATTCCGGGTTATTACCACAGACATGCAATTTGCGCTGGTTGTCGATGAGATAGCTGTCCATCGCCGTGCCGCATTTGCCGCAACGACGCTTGGCGCGCAGGGCGTTGGCTTCCGCCTCATCACCTTCAAGGATGTTCAGAACTTCAGCATCTGCAATCAGGTTGATGGTGGTTTTGCAGCGCTCTTTCGGCGGCAACGCATAACCGGAACATCCGAGGAACACACCGGTGCTGGCGGTACGGATACCCATCGGGCGGCTGCACGTCGGGCATTCGATGCTGGTCAGCACCATCTGATTCGGGCGCATGCCGCCTTCTTCAGGGTCTTTCTCGGCGGTTTCCAGCTGCTTGCTGAATTCTGTGAAGAATTCATCCAGCACGGCTTTCCACTCGGCTTTGTTATTTGCCACCTGATCCAGGCCGTCTTCCATACGCGCAGTGAAGTCGTAATTCATCAGTTCGCGGAAGTTTTGTTCCAGACGGTCTGTGACGATTTCACCCATTTTTTCCGCATAGAAACGGCGGTTTTCAACGTGCACATAACCTCGATCCTGAATGGTCGAAATGATCGACGCATACGTGGACGGACGTCCGATACCGCGTTTTTCCAGCTCTTTCACCAGTGACGCTTCGCTGAAACGCGCAGGCGGTTTGGTGAAGTGCTGAGTAGGCAGCAGTTGTTGCAACTGGAGCTCGGTACCCACTTCGATGGCAGGCAAAATACGGTCTTCGTCGCCCTTACGCAGCGCAGGCATGACTTTCGTCCAACCGTCGAAACGCAAAGTACGGCCTTTGGCACGCAGGGAATAATCGCCCGCTTTCACCGTCAGCGTGGAAGAATCGTATTGCGCCGGTGTCATCTGGCAAGCGACAAACTGACGCCAGATCAGCTGGTACAGACGCTGCGCATCCGCTTCCATATCTTTGAGTTGCTCAGACACTACGGCAACGTCAGAAGGACGGATTGCTTCGTGCGCTTCCTGAGAGTTCTCTTTGTTGCTGTACTGCAACGGCGCTTTCGGCAGGTATTTATCGCCAAAGTTTGTGCCGATGTAGCCGCGAACCATTTCTACTGCATCCTGACTCAGATTAGTGGAGTCAGTACGCATGTAGGTGATGTGACCGGCTTCATAGAGACGCTGCGCCATCATCATGGTTTTCTTCACGCCAAAGCTCAGACGGGTACTTGCCGCCTGCTGCAACGTGGAGGTAATAAAAGGTGCACCCGGTTTGCTGCTGGTCGGTTTATCTTCACGATCAACCACCTGGTAACGCGCTTTTTCAAGCAGCGAAACCGCAGCGTGGGTTTGCGCTTTATTCACCGGTTTGAAGGGCTTATCGAGGTGATGCGTCACTTCCATTTGCAGGGCCGTTTCTTTCTGCGCCAGCAAATCAGCGTGCAACTCCCAGTATTCTTCCGGCACGAACGCTTTGATTTCTTTTTCGCGCTCGACCACCAGACGCACCGCTACGGACTGAACACGCCCTGCGGATAAACCACGGGCAATTTTCTTCCATAACAGCGGGGAAACCATGTAACCCACCACGCGGTCCATAAAGCGACGCGCCTGCTGAGCATTAACACGATCGATATTCAGCTCACCCGGTTCTTTAAACGCATTCTGGATCGCGTTCTTGGTAATTTCGTTAAATACGACGCGGCTGAAACGTTTTTCATCACCACCAATCACTTCCCGCAAATGCCAGGCAATCGCCTCTCCTTCGCGGTCAAGGTCGGTTGCGAGATAGATATGGTCAGCTTTTTCCGCTAACGCTTTTAACTCAGCAACGACTTTTTCTTTACCGGGAAGTATTTCGTATTGTGCTTCCCAACCATGATACGGATCGACGCCCATGCGATTAACCAGCGCGGTTTTCTCATCCTTTTTTACTTTTTTCTTTGTTTTTTCTTCGGTTGAGTTGGCGGTCTTTTTAGCGGCGGATCCACTGGTCGGTAAATCACGGATATGACCGACGCTGGACTTAACCACGTAGTCATTTCCTAAATATTTATTAATCGTTTTGGCTTTTGCCGGGGACTCAACTATTACGAGAGCTTTACCCATAATTACCTTTACCTGAATGATTCTTCATCATCTGAAGAAGATTTTGTCTAGTTATGCCGCGGCACAATATCACGTCTTTTTTTATATTGCGGCAGTGAGTCAGAACGTCAACTCATTTCTTTAAAAGAACGAGCGAACTGACTTCCCGAGGTTCAAAACACTGATTCTGCGAGGGATTAACCAGACAGGGTTCAGCAGAATGTGCTCTTTCCTATGTCAAATAATGACCAAGCGTAAACAAAACATTCCACCTGAAGCCACAAAATCCCACACTCTACCTGATAAAAATCGACACGCAAACTAATTAACACGGAAACGCCCTTTTCGCCAATGCGTTCAATCTTTACGGCGAATCGTTCAAATAATCACCACATTTTATAACCATTACCCACAGCCGATTTGCGGTTTTATCAGCGGCAGGATTACAATAACGTCAGCAATTATAGTGGGGAGTAAATATCATGCACGAAAATACATCGGCAGTGAGTCGCGAAGCTTTACTGGCAGAAGCGAATAAGGTTATCCGTGAGCACGATGAGTATCTTAGCGGAATGATCGCAACCGGGGTTGAACAGAAAGGCAATGTGCTGGTTTTTCGCGGTGAATTTTTCATGGATGAAAACGGTTTACCGACGCGAAAAACCACAGCGGTATTTAATATGTTTAAACACCTGGCCCATCTTTTTTCAGAAAAATACCATCTCGAAGATTGAGATAAAAACGCGGCAATAAAAGAAGGCGCAACCGGTTAACTATAGCGGTAAATCGACGCGATCAAAAAAGGGACCAAAGTCCCTTTTTCTTTGCACGTTTTATACGGTGAGGCGTTTACAGAAGCGGCTTCTGACTGCGCTGCAACCAGCGCAGGAACAGACGGTCTGCGCTTTCAGCTGCACTGCCCGTGAACCGGTCCATCATGCGTTTACGACGGGCATAACGAACCGCAATCACCTCATGATTTTTCATTTCCGCAATCAGCAAATCATCACTGGTGCCGATGGCGTCAATCAGGCCATTTTCACGCGCCTGCGTCCCAAACCAGTGTTCGCCGGTTGCCACGCTATCGATATCCAGCGACGGACGATTCTGATGCACAAATTCCTTGAACAGGACGTGCGTTTCGTTGAGATCCTCGCGGAATTTCTCACGCCCTTCTTCAGTGTTTTCACCGAGCAGCGTCAGGGTACGTTTGAATTCCCCCGCCGTGTGCAGTTCAATATCAATATCGTTCTTTTTCAATAAGCGGTTGAAGTTAGGGATCTGCGCAACTACGCCAATCGAACCGATAATGGCAAACGGCGCGGCGACGATGCGGTCGGCCACGCAGGCCATCATATATCCCCCGCTGGCGGCGACTTTATCTACCGCCACCGTCAGACGGATCCCACTCTGGCGCAAGCGAACCAGCTGCGAAGCGGCCAGACCGTAGCCGTGAACCACACCGCCCGGGCTTTCCAGACGCAACAGCACTTCATCTTCCGGTGTCACCACCGCAAGCACCGCAGAAATTTCTTCACGCAGTGAAGTCACTTCATGGGCATCCATACTGCCTTTGAAATCGAGAACATACAGGCAAGGTTTGGATTTAATGCCGCCCGATCTGGCCTGCTGCTTTTTCTGTTTCGCGTCCGCTTTATCCTTTTTCTTCAGTTCTTTACTGCGGATTTTCAGCTCCGCAGGACTCAGACGCGCGCTGCGCATTTCGCGCTGCATTTCGCGGTACTGCTCCCCTAAATCGACCAGCTGCAACTCACCTTTTCCGTGAGATTTGCGATGACGAAGGCCGACCACCAATACCACCAGCGCACCAATGGCGATCACTACGGTCACTACTTTGGCTAAAAACAGCCCATAAAGAGAAAGTAAATCCACAAAAAACCGCCTTTTCGATGTGGTAATAAAACCGTTATGAAAGATGCTGAACATTCTAGACAATCGGCGCTGCGGCGTCTTGTTCGAAGATGACATCATGCCAGAGACTAAAAGTGAGTGCGCCATTGTTCCAATTTTGTTACAAAAGAGCTGTCCGTTTTTGGGTTAATCGTTGAAACTCCTGCCCATTTAAGGCATATAACCGGTGATCATTCCCGAAAAACGCCGAATTCACGTCAAAATGTCGGACTCAGGTCGAGCGCAATTTCTCCCGTTTCCGGCATTTTTGATATTCATCGCGCCTGATGTGACGCCGGCCATTGCCGCCACATCCTGGCCCGAATTATGAGGACCGACCATGCATTATCATCCGAAATCTGACTTGCTCAACAACCGCATTATTCTCGTCACCGGCGCGGGTGACGGCATCGGCCGCGAAGCGGCGCTGACCTACGCCCGCTTTGGGGCACAGGTCATTTTACTCGGCCGCACCGAAAGCAAACTGGCCAGCGTTCAGCAGGAAATTGCCGCCAGAAATCTGCGCCCTGCCTTTATTTATGCGCTCGATTTACTGACCGCCAGCGAGCAGGATTGCCAGCACGTCGCCCGCCAGATTGCCGAATGGGTGCCGCATCTCAACGGCGTATTGCACAACGCCGGGCTGCTGACAGAAATTACGCCGATGGCCGACATTGAGTTGCAAGACTGGATGAACGTTATGCAGGTGAACGTCAACGCGACGTTTATGCTGACGCAGGCCTTATTGCCGCTGCTGCTCAAATCCGCCAGTGCCTCGCTGGTGTTCACCACCTCCAGCGTCGGGCGCGAAGGCCGCAGTGGCTGGGGCGCTTACGCGGTATCGAAATTCGCCACCGAAGGCATGATGCAGGTGCTGGCCGAAGAGCATAAACACACCGGATTGCGCGTGAACTGCATCAATCCGGGCGGAACCCGCACCGGCATGCGTGCGTCGGCGTTCCCCGATGAAAACAAAGATAAGCTCAAGACACCGGCTGACATTATGCCGTTGTATCTCTATCTGATGGGCGATGACAGCCGTCGTAAAACCGGCATCAGCTTTGATGCCCAGCCAGGTCGTAAAGCCGGTCCAGCTGAATAACGGAGCCAAAAATGACTGAAGATCGCCACAAACAGCGCCAGCAAAAGCTGAAAGAACAGGTCGATGCACGCATTGACGCGGCAAAAGAACAGCGCGGAATTTTGATTGTGTTTACCGGCAACGGTAAAGGCAAAACCACGGCCGCTTTCGGGACCGTCACCCGCGCGGTCGGGCACGGAATGCGTGCGGCGGTGATTCAGTTTATTAAAGGTGAATGGCCGAACGGCGAGAAGAATCTGCTGGAACCGCACGGCGTCGAATTTCAGGTGATGGCGACCGGTTTTACCTGGGAAACGCAGAATAAAGAAACGGATACCACCGCCTGTCAGGCCGTCTGGCAGCACGGAAAACGGATGCTGGCCGATACCTCTTTAGATCTCGTGGTGCTCGATGAACTGACGTACATGGTCAGTTTCGGCTATCTGGATTTACAAGAAGTGATTGATGCTCTGAATGCGCGTCCGGCGCACCAGACGGTGGTGATCACCGGCCGCGGCTGCCATCGGGATCTGCTGGAGCTGGCGGATACCGTCAGCGAACTGCGTCCGGTGAAACATGCTTTTGATGCGGGCATTATGGCGCAGCAGGGCATCGACTGGTAACACCCTGTTTTGCTTTTAAACGTAAGCTTTAAATCTAAGTTTCAAAGCGTTATCTGACACTCCGCCAGCGTCGCCATTTCATTGTGAATCGCGCAGGCGGCATCAATCAGCGGTAATGCCAGCGCGGCACCGCTGCCTTCGCCCAGACGCAGACTCAGGTCAAAATACGGTTGCAGACCCAGCGCCTCAAGGGCAATTTTCGCGCCCTGCTCTGCCGAAAGGTGCGACGGAATAAGATACGATTTCAGCGCCGGTGCAATCTGGCAGGCCGCCAGCGCCGAGGCGTAAGACAGGAAACCATCCAGCACCACCGGGATCCCCGCTGCGGCCGCGCCGATCATTGCGCCCGCCATACCGACAAGCTCAAACCCGCCGACTTTCGCCATGACATCCAGCGCATCCGCAGCGTCCGGCTGATTCACCTCTATGGCTTTTTCCACCACGCTGATTTTATGAGCCAGCCGATCCGGCGGAAGATTTGCCCCCAGCCCGACCGTTTGCGCAGGTGCCGCGCCGGTCAGCACCGCGACCATCGCGGCGGCAGGAGTAGTATTCGCCATGCCCAGCTCACCGACCGCCAGCAGAGACAACCCGCTTTCGGCCTTCGCAATGACGCGCTCAGCGCTCCAGATCAGCAACGATTCAGCCTGTTCACGGGTCATCGCCGGGCCGGTGGCAATATTGCCGGTGCCCTGCGCGACTTTGTGGCTGAGCGTGCCGGGAATATCCGGGCCGAGGATCCCGCAATCCACCAGCGTGACCTGCGCACCGGCGTTACGCGCCAGCACAGAAACACCGGCTTTACCCTGCACAATATTGACGGCCTGAATCGCGGTCACGACTTGCGGCGAAGGCGTCACGCCTTCCTGCCACACACCGTGATCGGCGGCCATTACCAGAATTTCTTTGCTGGGGAACTTCAGCGGTTCTTTGCCGCGAATCGACGCCAGCTGTATAGCCAGTTGCTCCAGACGCCCGAGACTGCCCAACGGTTTAACCAGGCTATCCAGACGTTGTGCGGCAGACCGTGCGGCGTCTGCATCGGGTTGTGCAATCTGACGGATGATATTTGCCAGCGAAGCCATCGGTGTTCCTTATCGTAATTAAAAAGTTAAATGCCGCTGTCGTTAAAGCGCTGGATAACACAGGCACCCGGACTTAAATCGATTTCGCACAGGCAGCCTTGTTTAAACGGAAAGCGCCACATGTCGGCGGGAGCGAGTTTCAGCATCATCGCCAGCAACAGGCTGAGTGAACCCTGATGCGCCACAATGGCCACGCGATTTTCCTGCGGACGCAGATGAATTTGCTGCAACGCCTGACGGATCCGCCCGGTGAATTCAGTGAACGATTCGCCCTGAGGCACGGCGGCCTTCTGCCAGTCCTGACACCATTGCTGATAGCCCTGCGCCTCCGAGGCTTCCAGCTCTTTATGATGGCGCATTTCCCATTCACCGAATCCCATTTCTCTCAGAAGCGGCTGGGCTTCCACGGAGATTCCACGGCCATTAACAATAAATTCTGCCGTGGCCTGACTGCGCCGCATACCGGAGTGAATCACGCAATCGAGCGGCGTTTCAGCCAGCTGGCAGGCGACGTGCTGCGCCTGTGTTTCGCCTTGTGCCGTCAGCGCGATATCGCTGCTGCCGCAAAAAACGCCATCGACGTTAGCCTGAGTTTGTCCGTGTCTGATCAGATACAGTTTCATTTATTTTTCCGGGTCTCAGTGCCATAGAAGGAAGAACAAAAATGCCAGTTCGCTTAATTCACAGGCCGCGCCTAACGTGTCACCGGTTTGTCCGCCGATCCGGCTGGCGACAAAACGGCGGAAGGCGAAGGTAAAGCACAGCGTCACCAGCAGGGCAAACAGCGTGGTGAAACCGGCAATGAACAGAACCAGCGCGGTCATCAGCACCAGCGTTGCATAAAAACGCCCTTCGCTGATTTTGCCGATAAACAGATTGCCCATGCCCGATTCACGGGCGTAAGACTGCCTGAACATCATGACGGATATCATTCCCCGCCCGACAACCGGCGTCACGACCAGCACCGCAAACACTGCCTGCCCGTCGGCGCTTAACTGATAAATCAGCACCGTACGCAGCAAAATCGCGACAATCAGCGCCAGTGCGCCGTTAGTGCCAATGCGGCTGTCGCGCATAATCTCCAGAATGCGTTCACGGCTGCGCACAGAAAACAGCCCGTCGCAGGTATCCGCCAGACCGTCAAGATGCAGTGCGCCGGTCAGCAAAATGTGAGCGATAACGGCCGCAACCGCCGCCGTAAATCCGCCGACGTGCAGCACCAGAATCCCCCAGACCAGCGCGGAAAGCAGGCCGACAACCAGCCCGACGAAAGGGAAACACACAATGCCGCGCGGATAATCTTTCATTTCAACGCCGTCACACCAGCGTTCTTTTACCGGTATGCGGGTGAGGAACTGCAACGTCGCGAGAAACAGACGCCATGTCATCATCGTAATATCCTTTTTTACGCAGAAGTTTTTACCGGCACCGGGATCCCGGAAACCACCAGATAAACGTCATCTGCCGCAGCCGCCAGTTGCTGGTTCACCCGCCCGGCGATGTCACGAAAGCGCCGCGACAAAAGATTATCCGGCACAATCCCCATGCCGACTTCATTGGTGACAATAATCACTTCCGATTCACAATGCTGCGCGGCATCAGTCAGATCAGCGATTTGCGTCAGAATATGTTGTTCGATGGCGATGAAATCCATCGCTTCCGGATCGGATTCACCGCCTATATCAAACAGCAGATTGGTAATCAGCGTTGTAATGCATTCAATAACGATCGTCGGAAATTCAGCCCGCTTCAGGCGCACAACGTCGCCTAAATCACGGTGACCTTCAAATGTGTGCCAGTGCGCCGGACGCTGCTGCCGGTGGAAGCGGATCCGCTCGGCCATTTCTGCATCAGTCACCGCAGACGTGGCGATATACAACACGTCTCCGCCCCGCTTTTCTGCGATCTGTTCGGCAAAACGGCTTTTACCACTGCGCGCGCCGCCGGTAATCAGCATCATAATCGGCTCCCTTTGGGTTAAGCGAACAATCACGTTTCGCCCTGATTTTTGAGCAAAAAAAAACCGCAGCCGGTGAGGGCTGCGGTTGATGAGCATAACGGTTAGCGGTTCGCTTGTCAGCGATTAACCCCGTTTTGCCGGGCCGGTCGTGCGACGAGCCGGAGCTACCGACGTGTGGCGCTTAACGGCGCGACGGATCTGGTTGGCTTTCACACGACGACGATCGCGCTCAACCGGCAGCTTGCTGACGGTTTCTTCGGTCATATCGACCAGTGTGCGCAGATAGTTAATGTCCGGCAGATCCAGCTCTTTATAGCCGCCGCGAGGCAGGCCTTTAGGCAGGTTCAGATCACCGTAACGCACGCGGATCAGACGACTGACCTGGACGCCAACGGCTTCCCACAGACGACGAACTTCACGGTTACGCCCTTCTGTCAGGGTCACGTTGTACCACTGGTTCAGGCCTTCGCCGCCCTGGAACTTGATGGAGCGGAAAGCGGCCGGGCCGTCTTCCAGCTGCACGCCACGGCTCAGTTGTTTGATTTTTTCATCATCAACCTGACCGAATACGCGTACCGCATACTCACGTTCCACTTCACGGCTCGGGTGCATCAGGCGGTTAGCCAGTTCACCGTCGGTGGTGAATAACAGCAGACCCGACGTGTTGACGTCCAGACGACCGACGGCAATCCAGCGTGAACCGCGCATTTTCGGCAAGCGGTCAAACACGGTCGGACGCCCTTCCGGATCACTGCGCGTACACAGTTCGCCTTCGGGCTTGTAGTACGCCAGCACGCGGCAGACGGTGTCCTGAGACTCCATTACCGACAGAACGTGGCCGTCGAGACGAATTTTCGTCCCGCCGGTCACTTCAACACGATCGCCCAACGTCGCGATTTTGCCGTCAACGCTGACACGGCCAGCCTGGATCATCGCTTCAACTTCACGACGTGAACCGTGGCCCGCACGTGCGAGAACTTTCTGGAGTTTTTCAGTTTGCCCTTCGGTGCTGTCCAGCGCGTTTTTCGGCTTCTGGTACTTCACTTCTTCTTCGTCACCGTTTTCATCAAACAGTGCTTCAGCATTAGGCTTGGCGCCACGCGGTTTCAGCGGACGCTTTTTATCATCGCGCGCGTTGTCCGGACGAGCCGGTTTACCCATGCGGGGTTTTTCAATGCGGGAATCAGAACGTGAATCGCTGCGACCTGCATCGGCACGCGGTTTATCGCTGCGCGGCTTGTCAGAACGTGGCTTATCGCTACGTGGCTTTTCGGTACGTGGCTTTTCGCCACGCTTTTCAGCCCGCGACGGTTCCGGACGGCTTTTCGCTGCGCCGGAATTTCTGCCGCTTTTAGGCTTGTCACCAGACGAACGTGCCGGTTTGGATTTGTCGCTGGTGTGCTTCTGGGAATTATACTTCTCGCTCATTGAGCAGCCTCATTTGTCGCCTTCACAGGCGTCGGGGGGAGCCGGCAGCACAATGTGACCCATTGTCTGCCCGCCAAAATTCGTTTATTGCGCTTGAATACAATGACTTGCAAAAAAGTCAGCCCGCCATTATACACATTTATCCCCAATTTGTATCCTGCTAAGGGATTTACGGGCTGATTATTTTTCCACCAGTGGTTAGCGGAACGGCGTCGGATCGCCCGCGCCTTCACGGACCACTTCCGGTGTTGATTCGGTCAGGTCGATGACCGTGGTCGGTTGTTGCCCCAGCGAACCGCCGTCAATCACCAGATCGACCAGTTTGCCCAGACGATCTTTGATGTCTTCCGGGTCAGATTCTGCAAAATCATTGCCCGGCAGCATCAGCGTGGTGGACATCAGCGGTTCACCCAGCGCGTCGAGCAGTGCAATCGCAATCGGGTTGGACGGCACGCGTAAACCGATCGTCTTACGCTTTTCACTCATCAACCGGCGCGGCACTTCTTTCGTCGCTTTCAGAATGAACGTGTAGTTGCCCGGCGTGTTATTTTTGATCAGACGGAAAGCCGGATTATCCACGTATGCGTAAGTGGACAGCTCGGACAAATCGCGGCAGACCAGCGTAAAATTGTGGTTGCCGTCGAGCTGACGGATACGGCAAATGCGCTCCATTGCATTCTTTTCTTCCAGGCGACAGCCCAGCGCATAACCCGAATCTGTCGGATATACGATCACATTCCCTTTGCGCAGTAATTCAACCGCCTGACTGATCAGACGTGGCTGCGGATTTTCAGGGTGAATATAGAAATATTGACTCATTTGTTCCTCTCAATTCTTTTCAGGTCTGCCCTCTGTAACGTCATCTTAAAAATGACGTCAAAAAGCAGGCATCAGACCCGTTCAATTTCAGGCTTTTCTGCGGCTACCGGCCAGTGCTGCCACACCGGTTCCACGCCTGCGGGAAGCCAAAGTTTGCGCCCCAGCTCAATCCACGAGCAGGGCTGATGGAAATCAGAACCTTGCGAGGCCAGCAAATGATAATCGCGGGCATAGGCCGCCAGCTGTGCGCGTTCGTTCGGCGCCTGCTGGCACTGCGCGACTTCCATCGCATCACCGCCCTGCTCAGCAAAATACGCCAGCAGACGTTTCAGCCATTTGGTCGACAGGTCATAACGCCCCGGATGCGCGACGACGGCCTGCCCGCCAGACTGATGAATGGCCTCGACAGATTGTTCTATTGTACACCACTGTGGCGGAACGTAGCCGGTCTTGCCCTTGGCGAGATACTTTTTGAAGACCTGCGCGATGTTATCCGCTGCGCCAAATTCGACCAGATAGCGTGCAAAGTGAGCGCGGGTTACCGCACCGCCCTGCGCAAGACGCAGTGCCCCTTCCCATGCGCCTTCAATGCGCGCTTTCGCCAGCCTGTGGCCCATTTCCTGTGCGCGCTGCTGGCGCAATTCGGCCTGGCTTTTGAGCAAACTCACCATCGCCGGATGTGCCGGATCAATCCCTAATCCGACGATATGAATCTCGTGGTTTTCCCACAGCGTGGAAATCTCGACACCGTTCACCAGTTGCAGCGGAAGTTGCAGGCTGGCAATCGCCTGCGCCGCACGCGCCAGTCCTTCTGTGCTGTCGTGATCGGTGATCGCCAGAACGCCAACCCGCATTTCAACGGCGCGGGCCACCAGCGCTTCGGGCGTTAAATAGCCGTCCGAAGCCGTCGTGTGGCTGTGGAGATCGTAAATCTTGAATGCAGTGCCGGAGGTCTGATCGTCTGCTGAGGGTGAAGCTGTTGTTGGCGAAGTCATCGTCACGTCGGGGATTTAACCTGTTTCTGAATGCAGTACTTATCATAACGCGTTAGCGCTGTGCCCGTTAGGGATGATTTCACCGGGTTTTTACGCACGGTTACGGTGCGATAACAATTTGGTCGCACTAAAGATGTGAAATCAGCCAAATTGAGGGTTGACTTTGCCTTCATGAACTAGTTTACTAGTACGCAAGTTCACGGGATGATTCAGAAATTATCAGCGTGACAAACAAATTCAGAAAGTTTAGGTTTTAAGAACGACGGGTTGTAAAGACGACCATTTTTAAAACGATAGCTTTCCCAAACTTAAAAGAGTGTCTGATGATGAAAATTCACATGATGGCGGTTCTCAGCTGGTGGCGTGCTTCCCCTTGTCGGGCGGAGTAATCACGCATAGCTGTCATCAGACGCTGCAAGATTTCCGAAGCCCGCTTAACGCGGGCTTTTTTGTGGCCGTCTGTTTGAAAATGTTCAGAAAATTTCAGGAAGCAAAATGACTATTCAAAAACCACGTTTAGAATTGCTGACCGCACAGGGATGTTACCGCGGCGATCCAACGGCCATTTTCCATCAGCTGTGCGGCGCACGTCCGGCGACCCTGCTGCTGGAATCCTCGGAAGTGACCAGTAAGGAAAACCTGAAGAGCCTGTTGATTGTTGACAGCGCCCTGCGCATCACCGCGCTGGGTTCCCGGGTTTCCATTCAGGCACTGACCCCCAACGGTGCATCTTTACTGCCGCTGATTGACCGCGCGTTGCCGTCTGAAATCCGCAATGACGTTCGTCCGAATGGCCGCGAACTGAATTTCCCGGCGATTGACCAGATGCAGGACGAAGATGCCCGTCTGCGTTCCCGCTCTGTTTTCGACGCCCTGCGCAGCATTCTGACTTCGGTGGAATCCCCGGCACAAGAGCGCGAAGCGATGTTCCTCGGTGGCCTGTTTGCTTATGACCTGGTCGCCGGTTTCGAAGATTTGCCGCAGTTAGCCTCTGACCAGCGTTGCCCGGATTTCTGCTTCTATCTGGCGGAAACCCTGCTGGTGCTCGATCACCAGAACCGCACCTGCCGTTTGCAGTCGAGCCTGTTTACGCCATCTTCTGAGGAAAAACAGCGTCTGCACGAACGCCTGGAACAGCTGCAACACCAGCTCCAATTGCCGCCACACGCCATCCCGCACCAGAGCGTGCCGGAAATGCAACTGAGCGTGAACCAGAGCGATGAAGTGTTTGGTGCCGTGGTTGAGAAAATGAAAGTGGCGATCCGCGCCGGTGAAATTTTCCAGGTGGTGCCGTCACGCCGTTTCTCCCTGCCGTGCCCTGCTCCGCTCGCGGCCTACGAAACGCTGAAAAACAACAATCCAAGCCCGTACATGTTCTTCATGCAGGACAACGATTTCACGCTGTTCGGCGCGTCACCGGAAAGCGCACTGAAATACGATGCGACTAACCGTCAGATTGAAATTTACCCGATTGCCGGTACACGTCCGCGTGGCCGCCGCGCTGACGGTTCGCTGGATTTGGATCTCGACAGCCGCATCGAACTGGAAATGCGCACCGACCATAAAGAGCTGGCCGAACATCTGATGCTGGTAGATTTAGCGCGTAACGATCTGGCGCGTATCTGCGAGCCAGGCAGCCGTTATGTGGCTGACCTGACCAAAGTTGACCGTTACTCCTTCGTGATGCATCTGGTATCCCGCGTTGTCGGCACGCTGCGCGCAGACCTCGACGTGCTGCACGCTTATCAGGCCGTGATGAATATGGGCACGCTGACCGGTGCACCAAAAGTCCGCGCCATGCAGCTGATTTCTGCGTCAGAGCAAACCCGTCGCGGCAGTTACGGCGGCGCAGTGGGCTACTTCACCGCACACGGTGATCTGGATACCTGCATCGTGATCCGCTCAGCCTACGTGGAAGACGGCATCGCCACCGTTCAGGCGGGCGGCGGCGTGGTCCTCGATTCCGTACCGCAAGCCGAAGCTGACGAAACCCGTAATAAAGCCCGTGCCGTGCTGCGCGCCATCGCCACTGCCCACAATGCGAAAGAGGTATTTTAAGATGGCCGACATTTTACTCATCGATAACGTGGATTCCTTTACGTACAACCTGGTCGATCAGCTGCGCTCCAGCGGCCATAACGTGGTGATTTACCGCAATCAGATCCCGGCTGACGTGATTATCGAAAAACTCAGCCAGCTGGAAAAACCGATACTGGTGCTCTCGCCGGGGCCGGGTACGCCGTCTGAAGCGGGTTGTATGCCGGAACTGCTGAAACGTCTGCGCGGGCAGTTGCCGATTATCGGTATCTGCCTCGGACATCAGGCGATTGTAGAAACCTACGGCGGTTTCGTCGGTCAGGCGGGTGAAATCCTGCACGGTAAAGCCTCTTCTATTACGCATGACAACGAAGCGATGTTTGCGGGCATGAACAATCCGCTGCCGGTGGCGCGTTATCACTCACTGGTCGGCAGTCAGATCCCGGAAGGGCTGACCGTTAACGCCCGCTACGGCGATATGGTGATGGCGGTGCGCCACGAAGAAGATCGCGTTTGCGGCTTCCAGTTCCATCCGGAATCCATTTTAACTTCGCAGGGCGCACGTCTGCTTGAGCAGACACTCGCCTGGGCTTTGGCGTAAGGAGAACTGTCATGAAAACGCAAACTATCCCCGGCATTCTCGAAAATCTGTATCAGGCTCAGGCGATGACAGAGGAAGAAAGTCAGCAGTTATTCACCGCCATCGTGAACGGTGAGCTGGAACCCGCCCAGTTAGCGGCGGCGCTGATCAGCATGAAAGTGCGCGGCGAGCAGCCCGCTGAAATCGCCGGTGCCGCAAAAGCATTACTGGCACACGCCGAGCCGTTCCCGCGCCCTGATTATCCGTTTGCGGATATTGTCGGCACCGGCGGCGACGGCACCAACAGCATCAATATCTCCACCGCCAGCGCCTTTGTGGCGGCAGCCTGTGGCGCACGTGTGGCTAAACACGGCAACCGCAGCGTGTCCAGCCGTTCAGGTTCGTCGGATTTACTGGCTGCTTTCGGCATTCGTCTGGATATGCCTGCGGAAGAATCCCGCGCCGCCCTGGACGATTTGAGTGTGTGCTTCCTGTTCGCGCCGCAATACCACACCGGTTTCCGCCACGCGATGCCGGTGCGTAAAGCGCTGAAAACACGCACGCTGTTTAACGTGCTCGGCCCGCTGATTAACCCGGCGCGTCCGCCGCTGGCACTGATTGGCGTGTACAGCCCGGAACTGGTGAAGCCGATTGCGGAAACCCTGCGCGCGCTCGGTTATCAACGTGCGGCGGTGGTTCACGGCGGCGGAATGGATGAAGTGGCAATTCACTCGGCAACACAGGTCGCTGAACTGAAAGACGGCGAAATCACCACCTATGAAGTGACGCCACAGGACTTCGGGCTGGACAATTATCCGATCGAATCCCTGCTGGGCGGCGAGCCGGAAGAAAACCGTGACATTCTGGCACGCTTATTACAAGGTAAAGGTGATCCCGCCCATGAAGCCGCGGTAGCCGTCAATGTGGCGATGTTACTGCGTCTTTTCGGTCAGGAAGATTTGAAGCAAAACGCTCAACAGGCTTTAGATGTCATGCGCAGCGGTGAACCCTACCAGCGCGTGATTGCATTGGCAGCAAGAGGATAAGTGATGCAGCAGGAAACCGTGCTCCACAAGATTGTTCGCGACAAGGAAATTTGGGTCGCGGCACGCAAAGAACAACAACCGCTGGCCAGCTTTCAGAACGAAATAACACAGAGCCAGCGCAGTTTCTACGATGCGCTTCAGGGCGCAAGAACGGCTTTTATTCTTGAGTGCAAGCAGGCCTCTCCTTCGAAAGGAAAGATCCGCGAGAACTTTGATCCGGTAGAAATCGCCGGCGTTTACAAAAACTACGCCTCAGCCATTTCCGTTCTGACGGATGAAAAATACTTCCAGGGCAGCTTTGATTTTCTGCCGCTGGTGAGCAAAACCGTTACGCAGCCGGTGTTGTGTAAAGACTTTATTATCGACCCGTATCAGATTCATCTGGCACGTTTTTATCAGGCCGATGCCATTTTGCTGATGCTGTCCGTGCTTACCGATGAACAATATGTGCAGCTCGCCGCCGTCGCGCACAGCCTGAATTTGGGCGTGCTGACCGAAGCCAGTAATGAAGAAGAGCTGGAACGTGCGGTGAATCTGAAAGCGAAAGTGGTCGGTATTAATAATCGTGATTTACGCGATCTGTCCATTGACCTGAACCGTACGCGTGAACTGGCACCCCGCGTGCCGCACGGTGTGACGGTCATCAGCGAATCCGGCATTAATACCTACGGCCAGATCCGCGAACTCAGCCGCTTTGCCAACGGTTTCCTGATTGGCAGCGCGCTGATGTCAGAACCCGATCTGAACACCGCCGTCAGCCGCGTTTTACTCGGCGAGAACAAAGTGTGCGGTCTGACCCGCGCGCAGGATGCGAAAGCCGCGCATGACGCCGGCGCGATTTACGGCGGGCTGATTTTTGTCGACGCCTCACCGCGCTTCGTGACACAGCCGCAGGCGAAAGAAGTGCAAAACGGCGCACCGCTGAAATACGTCGGCGTGTTCCGTGATGCACAACTGGCCGGGGTCGTGCAAACCGCTCAGACGCTGAATCTCACCGCAGTACAGCTTCATGGCGATGAAGATCAGGCCTATATCGACGCCCTGCGCAGTGAGCTGCCTTCTGCGGTGCAGATCTGGAAAGCGCTGAGCGTGAAGGACAGCATGCCGGCACGCAGTCTGAATCACGTTGACCGTTACGTTCTCGATAACGGCAAAGGCGGAACCGGACATCGTTTTGACTGGAGCAAACTGGCCGGGCAAGACCTGAGCAATGTTCTGCTGGCCGGTGGCCTGAGTGCCGATAACTGCGTCGAGGCCGCGCAGCTTGGTTGTGCGGGTCTGGATTTCAATTCAGGCGTTGAGAGCGCACCGGGCATAAAAGACGCGGGTAAAATTACCGCCGTATTCCAGACATTGCGGGCTTATTAATTCCCCGCAATGACGCAAAAATTGACAGACAGGATGGAATCACATGACTTTACTTAATCCCTACTTCGGCGAATTTGGCGGCCAGTACGTCCCGCAAATTCTGATGCCTGCACTGGCGCAGCTGGAAGAAGCTTTTGTCAGCGCACAGCGCGACCCGGTGTTTCAGGCTGAATTTATCGATTTACTGAAAAACTATGCAGGACGCCCGACGGCGCTGACGCTGTGCAAAAACCTGACCGCTGGCACCAAAACCAAACTGTATCTGAAACGCGAAGACCTGCTGCACGGCGGCGCACACAAAACGAACCAGGTGCTGGGTCAGGCGTTGCTCGCTAAACGTATGGGTAAAACTGAGATTATCGCCGAAACCGGTGCCGGTCAGCACGGCGTGGCATCCGCTCTGGCCTGTGCCCTGCTCGGCCTGAAATGCCGCATTTATATGGGTGCCAAAGACATTGAACGCCAGTCGCCGAACGTGTTCCGTATGCGTCTGATGGGTGCAGAAGTGATACCGGTTCACAGCGGTTCCTCCACGCTGAAAGATGCCTGTAACGAGGCACTGCGCGACTGGTCTGGCAGCTACGAAACCGCCCACTATATGCTGGGAACCGCGGCGGGCCCGCATCCGTATCCGACGATTGTGCGTGAATTCCAGCGCATGATCGGCGAAGAAACCAAAGTGCAAATGCAGGAACGCGAAGGCTGCCTGCCGGATGCTGTTATCGCCTGCGTCGGCGGTGGTTCTAACGCCATCGGCATGTTTGCGGATTTTATCGATGACACGAGCGTGAAGCTGATTGGTGTTGAACCGGGCGGTCTGGGTATTGAAACCGGACAACACGGCGCGCCGCTCAAACACGGTCATGTCGGCATCTATTTCGGAATGAAAGCGCCGATGATGCAGACCTCAGAAGGCCAGATTGAAGAATCTTATTCGATTTCTGCCGGTCTGGATTTCCCGTCAGTCGGGCCGCAGCATGCTTTCCTTAACAGCATCGGCCGTGCGGAATACGTGTCGATTACCGATGAAGAGGCGCTGGACGCCTTTAAAGAATTGTCCCGCCATGAAGGGATTATTCCTGCGCTGGAATCTTCGCACGCGCTGGCTTATGCACTGAAACTCATCAAGGAAACGCCAGAGAAAGAACAAATTCTGGTGGTGAATCTGTCAGGTCGCGGCGACAAAGATATTTTCACCGTACATGACATCCTGACTGCCCGGGGAGAAATTTAATGGAACGTTATCAGCAATTATTCAAGCGTCTGGAAAGCAAAAAAGAAGGTGCCTTTGTTCCCTTCGTGACGCTGGGGGATCCGGGCGCTGAGCTGTCACTGTCGATCATCGACACGCTGATTGAAGCCGGTGCCGATGCGCTGGAGTTGGGCATTCCGTTCTCTGACCCGCTGGCTGACGGCCCGACCATTCAGAACGCAAACCTGCGCGCGTTCGCCGCCGGTGTGACGCCAACACAATGTTTCAATCTGCTGGCACGCATTCGTGAAAAACATCCGGATATCCCGATTGGCCTGCTGATGTACGCCAACCTGGTGTTCCATAACGGCATCGAAACCTTTTACCAGCGTTGCGCCGAAGTGGGCGTTGACTCTGTGCTGGTGGCGGATGTGCCATTTGAAGAATCTGCGCCGTTCCGCGCGGCGGCACTGCGTCATAACATCGCGCCGATCTTCATCTGCCCGCCGAATGCGTCAGACGATCTGCTGCGTGAGATTTCCTCTCATGGCCGTGGCTACACCTATTTGCTGTCACGCGCCGGTGTGACCGGGACCGAGAAACGCGCACTGACGCCGCTCAATCATCTGGTTGACAAGCTGCGTGAATATCACGCCGCGCCGCCTTTGCAGGGCTTTGGTATCTCTGAACCTTCACAGGTGAAAGAGACACTGGCTGCGGGTGCTGCGGGTGCGATTTCCGGTTCCGCGACGGTGCGCATTATCGAAAATAATCTGCATCAGCCTTCAGAAATGCTGGCTCAGCTTTCCCGTTTCGTCAGTGAAATGAAAGCCGCCACCCGCACTTAATCCCGCGTATTTCTGCCAGACAGGACCTGACTCATCTTCTGACTCGGGTTCTGTTTCTTTAAAATGCTTATGTTTTTTTCGCCATTCGATTTGTATAAACCCCGCCAATAATCCAAACTAAAATCACTCGGCAAATCAATGGCAATACAGTTGCCCAAGGTGTTGTTTGTCTGAGTCCTGAACGGGTGAATACAGATCAATCCTTTTGGTTTTATAACAAAGCATGGAGAGTTATTTATGAAGCTATTCAAGACATTGTCCGCTTTCTGCATGGCTGCTGTGGTCGTCATGGCTGTTGCTGCCTGCGCACCGACAAAAAAATCAGAAGGAACAGGTGGTTACATCGATGACACCGTAGTCACCACAAAAGTGAAATCCGCCCTGCTGGCAGATAAAACCATCAAATCAACAGAAATCAGCGTTGAGACCTTCAAAGGCCGCGTTCAGTTAAGTGGCTTCGTGACATCAACGGCGGATGCCAACCGTGCGGTTCAGGTGACACGTGGCGTGGCGGGTGTGCGTTCCATTGAGAACGACATGCGGGTCAAATAATCAGAAACGTTTCTGATGCAATGCGAAGAGGCGCCTGAGCGCCTCTTTTTTATGCCCTGTGTTTCAGGCAATACGTCTGATGCATTGCGGGCAACATCAGAAACGATAGCCGACGCCAAACATAAAGACCCACGGGTCAATCCGGGTGTTGATGTTTTGCTGCTCGCCGCCCGCTTTGAATTTAACTTCTGTATCGATATCCATCCACCAGACGGACATGTTGATCAGCCAGTTATCATTGAGGTTGTAATCCAGACCGGCCTGCGTAGCCACGCCCCAGGAATCCTTAACGCTCAGGTCAGAAAGCCCCGCATCCTGTCCGGTCTGGTTGAATTTCGTATCAAAGAACGTGGTGTAGTTGATACCCAAACCGAGGTACGGACGCAACTTGTCACGCTTGTCCCCGAAGTAGTATTGCGCCATGAGTGACGGCGGCAACTGTTTCACTTCGGCGATGGTCCCGGTGCTTTTCAGACCGATTTTATGCTGGAACGGCGTCGCTGCCAGCAACTCCATCCCAATGTTGTCGGTGAACATATACCCGAACGTCAAACCCATCTGCGTATTGTTATTGATATTAAAAGAACCCAGCCCCAGCACGTTGTCTGAACCTGCGGTTGGACGAACGGTTGCTGTGCCGACGCGAACAATCACATCCCCTGCTTCATGTGCGCTGGCGATTGCCGGAAATGCGGCTGCTGCCACTAATGCCCAATGTGCTGCTTTCATTATCCCTTCCCTTTGTATGGATTATTTATTGACCGCGCGAATGATACCCACTCTTTGGTAGGGTTTGATCAATGCGGGATCACATCTTTAAAACAATTTTTCGGAAAATGCATCTTTCTCAATCCGATCTAAATCGCTAAAAACAAAGGAATTGATCTACATCAAAAACGAGGGATTTTTACTGTTTCACAAAAGCATCAAATTTCGATTGCTTAAAAAAATACCGATACGTAGTTTGCCTGTACCCGGTTGTTTTTGGTTTGATACCGTCAAGGAGTCGGTAGCTTCCCAAGATGAGCGAAATTAATAATCCCTGTATGACCTGTGGCGCATGCTGCGCCTATTTCCGTGTTTCATTTTATTGGGCTGAATCTGAAGAGGCTGGCGGCGTTGTTGCGCAGGCGCTGACGGAGCAGGTCACGCCTTTTTTGAGCTGCATGAAAGGCACCAACAGCAAGACGCCTCGCTGTGTGGCTCTGGAAGGGGAAGTGGGACAATCGGTCTCCTGTTCTGTTTACCTTAACCGCCCGACGCCCTGCCACGAATTTGATCAGTCAGGGCTGAACGGTGTTGGCAATCCGGCCTGCGATCGCGCGCGCGGGCATTTCGGGCTGCCGCCGCTGGAACTGGATGTACCGATGATTGATCTCAGTGCTTTTGCACGGGCACCGTCGGCGTTTCATCGGGCTGACTGACAGGAAGTCAGCGCAAAAGTATCGGCGGGGGCACATTACAGGTTACAATCCACGCCTTGTTATTTTTAGCTTGTGCCAAGGAGCGTCCATGTCTATCACGGCCAGTACATTGTACCGTGACAGTTATAATTTTATGCGCAATCAGCTCGGTAGCGTTTTTTCGCTTTCCGTTCTGGCCGCATTAATTACCGTCATATTGAGCTGGATTTTAAGCCCGTCAGCCGATCAGCTTGATGCTATCGGGCAACTTATGAACAACATGGCGGGCATGAGCGTCGCCGATATGATGGGTTTCATTGAACAGCAGGTCACGCCTGAACAGCAAAGTGCCATTTTCCGTTACAGCATTGCGGCTCTGTTTTCGACGCTGGCAGGAAATGTCATTCTGGTTGGCGGTATCCTCACGTTGATCCAACTGGTTTCTCAGGGCGTTCGCGCAAGCGTCACTCAGGTCGTGACCGCTTCGTTGCCGGTGCTTCCGCGCTTAATCATTTTGCTGTTCGTCTTCAGCATCATGTTCCGTCTCGGTCTGGCGCTGCTTTTCGTTCCTGCGTTCCTGATTGCCATTGCCTGGTCAATGTCGCCAATCATTGCCTGCAAAGAACAGGTCGGGATGTTTAAAGCAATGCGCCTGAGTACCCGTCTGGCCTTTACCCATGTGCGGCTGGTGGCACCGGGTGTTTTGCTGTGGATCCTGGCGCAGGTGGTGCTGATGCTTTTCGTGGGCGTATTAAGTGCCCTGAATCCGATGATCAGCGCTGTCATTTTTGGCGCACTCAGCAATGTTATCACGGCATTTATCCTGATTTATCTGTTCCGTCTTTACATGAAATTACAGGATTAATAGAGACATAACTTTTTCAGGGGCGCTGTGGCGCCCTTTTCTTTTGTCCGGTAAATGATTCCGGTATAGTCATCCCATACATAAAACATGGAATGAAGTATGAAGCAGCTCCTCGATTTTCTTCCCCTGGTTGTCTTTTTTGTGGTTTATAAGCTTTACGACATTTTTGTCGCTTCAGGCGCGTTGATCGCTGCCACTGCACTGGCGTTAGTCATCACCTGGGTGGTGTACCGCAAAATTGAAAAAATGACGTTAATCACCTTCGCCATGGTGGCTGTTTTTGGCACCCTGACGCTGGTCTTCCATAATGATGAATTCATTAAATGGAAAGTGACGGTCATTTATGTTCTGTTCTCCGGCGCTTTACTGGTCAGCCAACTGGTGATGAAAAAGCCGTTAATTCAGCGGATGCTGGGTAAAGAACTGACGCTGCCTGACCACGTCTGGAATAAACTCAATGTCAGTTGGGCAATCTTTTTCCTGCTGTGCGGTCTGGCAAATATCTACGTGGCGTTCTGGCTCCCGCAGAATATCTGGGTTAACTTCAAAGTGTTCGGGCTTACCGTTCTGACGCTGGTCTTCACGCTGTTAAGCGGCATCTACATTTACCGGCATATGCCGGATGATGAAAAAAAATAAGCATTCTTCTGCACGGGCCTTCATTTGAAGGCCTTCGTTGTTTTGAATAAAAACATTGATCACT
This sequence comes from Rahnella sp. PCH160, assembly GCF_047784855.1. Lineage (NCBI taxonomy): Bacteria > Pseudomonadati > Pseudomonadota > Gammaproteobacteria > Enterobacterales > Yersiniaceae > Rahnella > Rahnella sp. PCH160. The sequence goes on along the minus strand of NZ_JBLOGT010000001.1, from coordinate 2,918,861 downwards.
GTGAAGCAATCAAACATGAACGAAAAACAGAGTTTACCCAATGGTGAGATGGTGCTGCGCACGCTGGCAATGCCTGCGGACACCAATGCGAACGGCGATATCTTTGGCGGATGGCTGATGTCACAGATGGATATGGGCGGCGCGATCCAGGCGAAGGAAATCGCCAAAGGCCGCGTGGTGACGGTTCGTGTCGACGGCATGACATTCCTCAAGCCGGTCGCTGTCGGTGACGTGGTGTGTTGTTACGCGCGCTGTATCCGCACCGGCAACAGCTCGATCACCATCAACGTGGAAGTATGGGTGAAGAAAGTCTCTTCTGAACCTATCGGACAGCGCTACAGAGCCACTGAAGCGGTGTTTACCTACGTGGCAGTGGATGAATCCGGAAAATCCCGTCAGTTGCCTGATGGACGCAGCAATTTCAGTGTCGATTCTGGCGGTGTTTCTCAGGATTGATCCGAATACGCAGTGCGTGAACGAAAAAGGTCGCCCGAGAGGCGACCTTTTTTATGGAGCAACGGGCATGATGCCGCTTTATTCGACGGTGGTGCCGCCTTTGATTTTGAACACCAGGTTAACCACTAAGTTGCTGGCCGCCTTCGGTTCATAACGCCATTTCCCCATCGCCTGTTTTACTTCACGCTCAAACATGTTGCGCGGCTCAGCAGAAAGAACGCGGACATTTTGAACCCGCCCATCGCTGTCCACATCAAACTGAACACGGACGCGCCCTTCAATACGCAGCGCCAGCGCGCGCGCCGGATACATCGGTTCGCCACGTTGTAACGGACGCGGCCCGGTATTGCTCTGCGCATTGGTTGACGCAGGCGGCTGGCTCACGGGCTTCGTGACCGGCTGGTTGCTGGTGACGGGCGCGGTTTGTAACGTTTGCAGCGGTTTTTCCACCGGACGTTCGACCGGTTTCACTTTTGGTTTCACAACCGGTTTTTTCACCGGTTTAGGTTTAGGCTTCGGCGGTTCCGGGATCACAACCGCTTCCGGCGGCGGTGGCGGCTCGGGCACCACTTCCGGCTCAGGCTCGGGTTCCGGCGGTGTAGGCTCAGGCTGTGGCGGCGGCGGAGGTGGCGCAAAGTCAGCCGGGTTGACCATCGTCACACTCATGACTTTTTGTTCCTGCGTCGGCAACTTGATTGACTCACCGACCGCCATGTACAAAACACCCGCAATAACAGCCATGTGCAAAGTGACAGAAAGAACGGCAGGCAACGTAACCTTGCGGATAAATCTAAACTTTTTTAGCGGCATAATGATTCATTTTCCCCGTGAAGCCGCAAGTTTAAATGTAAATAGCAATCATATTCAACACCGAGATGACAACTATTCTCAAATAACCTTTGCTTTGATCCCACGCAAAGCGCTTTCCCCCGGCTTCAGGTTTAGCTATGTTAATTCTGCAAAATGTTCCGGCAGCCCGTGGCGGCCCAAAATTGCTCAATAAAAACTCAATAAAGGTGACTCATGCTTTACGTTATTTATTCTGAAGACGTTTCCGACTCACTGGAAAAACGCACGCTTGCGCGCCCTGCACACATTGAACGCCTGAAAAAATTACAGGAACAAGGTCGCGTCCTGATTGGCGGCCCGACGCCTGCCATCGACAGCGAAGATCCGGGCGCGGCGGGGATGACCGGCTCCCTGCTGGTCGTCGAATTTGAAACGCTGGAAGCCGCTAAAGTGTGGGCTGACGCTGACCCGTATGTTGCCGCAGGCGTGTACAAATCCGTGACCGTGAAACCGTTCAAACGCGTATTCTGATTTCCGGCGGGCAGTTTCAGGCTGCCCGGCTTCTCTTCTTCGGCCCTTCCTGTCGTCTCTTTTAATCAACTTTACTTTTGCTTACAGCAATTGATTGTCTAAATACCCGGTTACCTGAACATTCACTGCATCACTTATTAATCAATACCGAGCGGAGAGCCCGATATGCAATGTCCTGTATGCAAAGAAAGTCAGTTGGTTATGTCAGAACGCCAGGGGATAGAAATCGACTATTGCCCGGATTGCCGTGGCGTCTGGCTCGACCGGGGAGAGCTGGATAAAATCATCGAGAAATCCGCCGTGATTCATCAGCCGGAACGCCCGTCAGCGACTCGCTACGAAGAACCGAACCGCCACGACGATCACCGTCCCCACAGCGGGCATGAAAACCGCGGAAATTATTCCTCGCAAAAGCCCTACAAAAAGAAGAGTTTCCTTTCAGAGCTTTTCGACTGAGTAACGGAAAGCACGCGCCATAGCCGAAACGCTCTGGCGTGATTTCCCAAAGCCGTCACATTGCTTTCATCCGTTGTGTGTTAGAATGCTTACCCCTGCCCACGAGGTAAGCATTATGTCATTCTTCGACGGATTGAAGTTTCTAACCAGTACGACCACGAAGGTCACCTGCCCGGAATGCGGTTTTGTTTCTGAACAGATGAGCGCAAAAGTGCGTAAAAACTCCACGCTGGTTTGTAAAAAATGTGGCGCGCTGTTTCAGCCTAAATCCCGCTAATCACGCATTCCATTCGTAGTTCACCGCATACAGTGACAAACGCTGATGTTGTTGATGATGGATCTGACGAATACGGTAGATATGACGATAGCGTCTCGACTGACCTTCCAGCCAGCGGCTTCTCCGGCGCTGAGTCTGGCGTAACATACGCCAGCGGCCGACTTCATTTTTACTGCGTTTCATTCACCTGTGTCCCGTGATGACCGTTCCTAACGGAAGCGTTTCTTAGCCGGAAAATTACTCATCGTAAAAAACTGCGGGGACATTATAGGCCGATGGGGTTGTGATCCAAGTCTTGTTTTTCCCTTATTCAGCGTTATCAGCTAACCTTGATGTCAGAACAGTGAAAGTTTTATTAATCGGCGACACATTTAAGAGGTAGCTGATTGATTGGTGGGATAAAACTGGTTAAAACTCCCCCCGGTCCCGTACACTTAATTCGATAGCTTGCGAACAGGATTTTTCGCCTTTATGACAACATTTTACACGGTAATCAGCGGACTTCTGGTTTTCGGTTACTGGTTACTCATTGCCGGCGTGACCTTGCGCATTTTGATGAAACGCCGTGCAGTGCCTTCGGCCATGGCGTGGTTGCTGATTATCTACATCATTCCGCTGGTCGGTATTATTGCCTATCTCTCATTCGGTGAATTGCATTTAGGAAAACGCCGCGCCGAACGCGCAAAAGCCATGTGGCCTTCTACCGCCCGCTGGCTGAATGATCTTAAAGACTGCAAACGTATTTTCGCCACTGAAAACAGCGAAATCGCCGCGTCGCTTTTCCAGCTCTGCGAACGCCGCCAGGGGATTGCCGGTGTCAAAGGTAACCAGCTGCAATTGCTGACGACCTGTGATGACGTTCTGAAAGCCATGATGCGCGACATCGGCCTGGCACGCAGTAACATCGAGATGGTGTTTTATATCTGGCAGCCCGGCGGACTGGTGGATCAGGTGGCAGAATCGCTGATGGCGGCGTCGCGTCGCGGTATTCATTGCCGTCTGATGCTCGATTCCGCAGGCAGCGTTGCATTCTTCCGCAGCCCATATCCGGCCATGATGCGCAATGCCGGTATTGAAGTCGTCGAAGCGTTACAGGTGAATCTTTTCCGTGTTTTCCTGCGCCGCATGGATTTACGCCAGCACCGTAAAGTGGTGCTGATCGACAACTATGTCGCCTACACCGGCAGTATGAATATGGTCGATCCGCGCTTCTTCAAACAGGACGCCGGCGTGGGTCAGTGGGTTGATCTGATGGCGCGTATGGAAGGACCGGTGGCGACCACCATGGGGATTGTGTATTCCTGTGACTGGGAGATTGAAACCGGTAAACGTATTCTGCCGCCAGAACCCGATCTCAATCAGATGCCTTTCGAGCAGGAAAGCGGCCACACCATTCAGGTTATCGCGTCCGGTCCGGGTTTCCCGGAAGATATGATCCATCAGGCGCTTCTGACTGCGACGTATTCTGCGCGTGAACAACTGGTGATGACGACGCCGTATCTCGTTCCAAGCGATGACTTGTTGCATGCGATTTGTACCGCCGCACAGCGCGGCGTGGACGTCAGTATTGTTCTGCCTATGAAGAACGATTCAATGATGGTCGGCTGGGCAAGCCGGGCATTCTTTGGCGAATTACTGGAAGCCGGGGTTAAGATTTATCAGTTTGAAGACGGCTTATTGCATACCAAAAGCATTCTGGTCGATGGTCAGCTCAGCCTGGTCGGCACCGTGAATCTGGATATGCGCAGCCTGTGGCTGAATTTCGAGATTACGCTGGTCATTGATGATGCCGGGTTCGGCGACGATCTGGGCCGTGTTCAGGAAGATTATATTGCCCGTTCGCATCTGCTGGATGTTGAGGCGTGGCTGAAGCGGCCTTTCTGGCACCGCATCGTCGAACGTTTGTTCTACTTTTTCAGTCCGCTGCTGTAAAAGCCGCGTCGGGCGTGATGTAATACGCGCAGTACCGGGTTGCATGAGCCCGAACACATTCATTTGTAAACGAGAATTAATATGGACCTGAATAATCGCCTGACCGAAGACGAAACGCTTGAACAAGCCTATGACATCTTTCTGGAGCTGGCCGGAGATAACCTTGATCCGGCAGATATCCTGATCTTCAATCTGCAATTTGAAGAACGCGGCGGCGCTGAATTATATGATCCGGCCGAAGACTGGGTTGAGCATGTTGATTACGACTTAAACCCGGATTTCTTTGCCGAAGTGGTCATTGGCCTGGCGGATGCAGAAGACATGCCAATTAATGATATTTTTGCGCGTGTGTTGCTGTGCCGCGAGAAAGATCACAAGCTCTGCCATATCCTCTGGAAAGAATGATCTGCCACTCCGGACGAAAAAAAACCTGCCAATGGCAGGTTTTTTTATGCGTCAGGTTTACCGCACGTTAATCAGAGTGGATCCACTTTAAGGCAGGAAACCGCATGGCGGAAACTGCCTTCGAGCAACGGACGGGTTTTCGCACATTCCGGCCCGGCAATCGGGCAGCGCGTACGGAACACACAGCCTGATGGCGGGTTAATCGGCGAAGGCAACTCCCCTTCCAGCAACTGGATGGTTTTGTTGCGTTCTTTGTCAGGATCCGGCACCGGCACCGCCGACATCAGGGCGCGGGTATACGGATGCTGAGGATTGTTGTACACCTCGTCATAGGTGCCCAGCTCTACCGCGTGACCCAGATACATCACCAGAACACGATCAGAAATGTGCTTCACCACCGCCAAATCGTGCGCGATGAAAATCAGTGACAGACCCATTTCACGTTGCAATTGCTGCAGCAGGTTGACCACCTGCGCCTGAATGGAAACATCCAGCGCCGAAACCGGTTCATCACAGATAATCAGTTTTGGCTCAAGGATCAACGCGCGGGCAATACCGATACGCTGACACTGACCGCCCGAGAATTCGTGAGGATAGCGGTTGATCAGGTTAGGCAGCAGCCCGACCTTCAGCATCATCGCTTTCACTTTTTCTTTCACCTCTGAACGAGGCATTTTCGGGTTATAGGTTTTCAGCGGCTCAGCGATGATCTCGCCGATGGTCATGCGCGGGTTCAGGGATGCCAGCGGATCCTGGAAAATCATCTGGATATCGCTGCGCGTATGACGCCATTCGCTGTCAGACATATTCAGCAGATCTTTGCCCAACCAGGCCACTCGCCCGTCTGTCGCTTTGACCAGGCCGATCAGCGCGCGGGCAAATGTTGATTTCCCGCAACCTGATTCGCCGACCACACCCAGCGTTTCGCCTTCGTAAAGACGCAGCGTGACGCCATCAACCGCTTTGAGCGTTTTGGACGGTTGCCAGAACCATTGCTTACCGTCTTTGATGTCGAAATGGACTTTCAAATCCGAGACTTCGAGCAGGACTTTTTTCTCCGGCGCGAACGAATTCATTGCCGCACTGTTCATTACTGTGTTGTCGGTCATACCAGTTCCTCCAGCGGCTTGAAGCAGGCACGTAAGCGACCATCACCGAAACGCTCAAGCGGCGGCGCAGAGGCACAAATATCCATGGCATGTGGGCAACGTGGCTGGAACGGGCAGCCTTTTGGCAGACGCAGCAGGTTCGGCGGGTTACCCGGAATGGTCAGCATCGCCCCGCCCTCGGCATCCAGACGCGGAACCGCATTGAGCAGGCCGATGGAATACGGATGGCATGGCTCATAGAACACGTCGCGTGCGCGGCCATATTCCATGGTACGGCCGGCGTACATCACCAGCACTTTGTCGCAAATACCGGCGACCACGCCCAGATCATGGGTAATCATGATAATGGCGGTATTAAACTCAGCCTTCAGCTCGTTGAGCAACGTCATGATCTGCGCCTGAACGGTCACGTCCAGCGCGGTTGTTGGCTCATCGGCAATCAGCAATTTCGGGCGACACAGCAAGGCCATCGCAATCATCACGCGCTGGCGCATGCCACCGGAAAATTCATGCGGGTACATTTTCATACGCTTGCGGGCTTCCGGCATTTTTACCGCGTCCAGCATGCGCACGGATTCTTCAAACGCCTCGCGCTTGCTCATCTTTTTATGCAGAACCAGGACTTCCATCAGTTGCTCGCCAACACGCATGTACGGGTTGAGAGAGGTCATCGGATCCTGGAAAATCATCGAAATCTGTTCTGCACGCAGCTTGTTCAGCTGCTTTTGTGGCAGATTCAGAATTTCACGGCCGTTGAATTTCGCCGTTCCGCCAATACGACCATTGCTGGCCAGCAGGCCCATCAGGGCAAAGGCGGTCTGGGATTTACCAGAACCGGATTCCCCGACGATACCGAGCGTTTCACCCGCGCGCAGATCGAAGTTAAGGTCATTAACGGCGGTAACATCGCCATCCGGCGTGTCGAAGGTAACGCGCAGGTCTCTGACATCTAAGAGAATTGGCGGTACATTACCTTCAGTGGTGGCAGGTGCTGCAAATGTGGAATGTTCAATTGTGCTCATGGTCGCACTCCTTAACGATCTTTCGGGTCGAGGGCATCACGCAGGCCATCGCCGATAAAATTGAAACAGAACAGAGTGACAACCAGGAAACCTGCCGGGAACAGCAGCAACCAGGGTGAAACTTCCATCGAGTTGGCGCCGTCGCTCAGCAACGCGCCCCAGCTGCTCAGTGGTTCCTGCGTCCCCAAGCCTAAGAAGCTCAGGAAGGATTCGAACAGAATCATGCTGGGAACCAGCAGTGACGCATACACCACAACAACACCCAGCACGTTAGGAACAATGTGACGCAAGACGATATTGCGCGTGTTCACACCACTCACCAGTGCGGCTTCGATGAATTCTTTACGTTTCAGGCTGAGGGTCTGGCCGCGAACGATACGCGCCATATCCAGCCAGGACACCATCCCGATCGCCACGAAGATCAACAGGATATTTTGCCCGAAGAACGTCACCAGCAGGATCACGAAGAACATGAACGGGAAGGAGTTGAGGATTTCCAGCAGACGCATCATGGCCGAGTCGATTTTGCCGCCCAGATAGCCGGACAAAGACCCGTACAGCGTTCCGAGGATCACAGCTACCAGCGCCGCGGCCACACCGACCATCAGGGAAATTCGCCCGCCGATTGCCACACGCACCAGCAAATCACGGCCAGAGGAATCCGTGCCGAAATAGTGGTGAGAGGCAAAATCAGGCGCGCCTGACATCATGTTCCAGTCAGTGTCGTCGTAGGCAAACTGCGACAACATCGGCGCAAATGTCACAAACAGTGCGATAAAGGCCAACACCACCAGGCTGGTGACAGCCGCGCGGTTATGCATAAACCGGCGTCGCGCATCCTGCCATAGACTGCGGCCTTCCACTTCCAGTTTTTCACTGAGATTTTCGACGATGTCGCTATTTTTTTTACTTAAGATCATTGACGTACTCCGGCATTAATAACGGATTTTCGGGTCGATGACGGCGTACAGCACGTCGACGATTGCATTGAACAGAATGGTCAATGCGCCCACCAAAATAGTCAGGCTGAGAACCAGCGAGTAGTCACGGTTTAATGCCCCGTTAACAAACAGCTGGCCGATGCCCGGCAATCCGAAAATGCTCTCGATAACCATTGAACCGGTGATGATCCCAACGAAAGCTGGCCCCATATAAGACAGTACTGGCAGCAGCGCGGGTTTCAATGCGTGACGCAAGATAATGCGATGCAACGGTAAACCTTTGGCGCGAGCCGTACGGATGAAGTTGGAGTGCAGAATTTCTATCATAGAACCGCGGGTGATACGCGCGATACTGGCAATGTACGCCAGTGAGAGAGCGACCATTGGCAGGATCATGTATTTTGCACCACCGCCATTCCAGCCACCGCCTGGCAGCCATTTCAGGGTAATCGCAAATATCAGCACCAGTAACGGCGCAACCACGAAACTGGGGATAACCACCCCGGTCATCGCGACGCCCATCACGGTATAATCCCATTTGGTGTTTTGATTCAGCGCAGCAATTACCCCGGCTGATACACCAAAGACAATCGCCATGATAAATGCCGCCAGTCCGAGTTTCGCTGAAACCGGGAACGAGGCTGCAACCAGATCATTAACGGTGTAATCCTTGTATTTGAACGACGGGCCAAAATCGCCTTTCGCCAGTTGTTCTAAATAGTGGAAATACTGCTTATACATCGGGTCATTGAGGTGGTATTTCGCCTCAATGTTCGCCATCACTTCTGGCGGAAGATTACGCTCACCCGTAAAAGGGCTGCCCGGTGCGAGACGCATCATAAAAAACGAAATAGTGATCAGAATGAATAGCGTCGGAATCGCTTCCAGACAGCGGCGTAAAATAAACTTTAACATTGCCCGTACCTGTTTCTAAGCCTGTCACTACAGCTTGATAGTTTATGGCTTGGTCACGACGGCCATCGGGTGATTACCGTCGTGCTGGCTCTTTGCTTCAGCACGAAAAATTCGCGCTAAAAACTTTACCTTCATCAAAATACAACGAGCAGGGCAGCTCGGGGATGCCCTGCTCTGCACTGATTAATTAGTGTTTGATGATGTACAGATCTTTCACGTAGACGTTGTCTTGTGGATCTTTACCGGTGTAGCCGCCAACGTAAGGTTTCACCAGACGCGCGTTCACGTAGTAATAAACAGGCACGATGGCAGAGTCTTTATCCAGCTGAGTTTCCGCTTTCTGGTACAGCGCAGCGCGTTCTTCGTCAGTTTTCACATTCAGAGTGTCTGCGATGTCTTTATCAAACGCCGGGCTCTTATAGTGCGCGGTGTTGTTGCTGCTGTCAGACAGCATGGTGTTCAGGAAGGAAGAAGGTTCGTTGTAGTCAGAACACCAGCCTGCACGCGCAACGTCGAAGTTGCCCTGATGACGGCTGTCGAGGAAGGTTTTCCATTCCTGGTTGACCAGTTTAACGTCAACGCCCAGGTTTTTCTTCCAGATGGCGGCCGCCGCGATCGCCAGTTTTTTATGCAGATCAGAGGTGTTATACAACAGGTCGAAAGTCAGAGGCTTAGCAGAAGTGTAACCTGCTTCGGCCAGCAGTTTTTTCGCCTGCTCGTTACGTTGTTCCTGTGTTTCCTTGAACCAGGCCGGAGGCGTCAGTTTTGCGCCATCGGTGTAAGGCGGGGTGTAGCCGTAAGCCGGCAGATCACCCTGCGCTTTCACTTTGTTCACGATGATGTCGCGATCCAGGCCCAGTTTCAGCGCTTCACGAACGCGGGAATCGGTGAACGGTGCTTTCTGGTTGTTGATTTCGTAGTAATAAGTACACAGATACGGGTCAACATGGACTTCGGTCGGGATTTCTTTTTTCAGTTTCTGGAACAGTTCGATCGGCATGTTGTTGTAAGTCATGTCGATTTCGCCGCTGCGGTAGCGGTTAACGTCTGTCACTTCAGAAGAGATTGGCAGGTAGGTCACCTGGTTGATCACCGTTTTAGCGTTGTCCCAGTAAGTCGGGCTGCGTTCCAGAACGATACGTTCGTTGACGGTCCAGGCTTTCAGGGTATACGCGCCGTTGCTCACGTAGTTTTCAGGTTGGGTCCATTTGTCGCCAAATTTCTCAACCACTTTTTTGTTTACCGGCTTCATCGCGGTGTGAGACAGCATTTTTACGAAATAGGGAACAGGTTCGGTCAGGGTCACTTGCAGGGTATGGTCGTCCAGCGCCTTCACACCCAGAGTATCAGGGCTTTTTTTGCCACTGATGATGTCATCAATGTTTTCGATGTGACCGTATTGCAGGTAGCTTTCGTATGGAGAAGCGGTTTTCGGGTCAGCCAGGCGCTGCCAGCTGTAAACGAAATCTTCGGCCGTGACAGGATCGCCATTTGACCATTTAGCTTCCGGACGCAGGTGGAAGGTCCAGACTTTAAAATCTTTATTTTCCCAACTGGTTGCCACGCCAGGGATGACGCTGCCGTCTTTGCTGTCGGTGTTAACCAGACCTTCAAGCAAATCACGAATTACGTTGGATTCCGGTACGCCTTCAACTTTATGCGGGTCAAGAGACTGAACTTCAGAACCGTTATTACGCACCAGTTCTTGTTTTGCAGCCAGTGTCACGCCAGCAGGCACATTGGCCGCAAATGCGTTATTGATTGAAACAGAGCCCACTGCAGCCATGATGCATGCAGCCAGCAGATTTTTTTTTGTGATGTTGGTCATTTTTTATTTAACTCCAGTTTTTATTATGAACTTGCACGCACGGGTGCAAGATAAACCCTTGCTGGGTCAATGGGTTTCAAAAGCAGGAACGAATTGCTCAAGAAAGGCCCCCCATGTAGTGCCATCCGCAGATGGCTGTCCCCTATTACTGCATGTTGCTACATCTCAGGTTTGTTGAAACGTCAGGCTTTATTCGCCGTGCGGTTTCCGGGATCGTTAAGGATGATCCCCTTCCATTTGATCACCCCGTTCGCACACCAGGTAATCACATTCTGTTATTTCTGCACTTCCCCCGAATATTTTCTTTTAACCCAAATTAAGGCGATAGAAAATCCGTGACAGCTAAGCGCTGTCATTCATTTTAATGAGAAGGTGTGCTGAAGATTTGTTTTGTTGAACTGAGAGAGCCAACGCCAGACGGTTAATTGTCGTCATCTCAATATCTGACTTTCTTTTCACAGAAAGCGAACGAGGATAATTTTGTGCTACGCATGATGACACGACACTCTCCAAAACAAATGAAATTGCTTCAATCTCTCTGTGCCTGGCAAGATTCGTTCTCACTCAAAGCATGACTCTAAACAAAATTCCATTTTTGAAGACGATTTGAAAATTATCAGAAGCCCGATACCGGCGCCAATAAATTTTGCAAATTTGTTACGTAATTCTCTTTTATGCGTTAAGCGTGTCAGAAGACCACCCAGTGCTTCACACCAGAAACAGTACCTAACCCTCTGTTATAAATTGAGTTAATCCACCATTTCATCCACATTTTTGTAAAGTAGGTTGTTCAGGAACTGCTCTGACACAATCAGTTAACAATGAGATGATTTCAAGGATAAAGCCCTGTTAACTGCTGTGTTAACACTAATAACATCTCGGTACGGCCTGCACAAGCCTTACAGAATGATGTGGGTAAATTAACGGCAATACGGGCAATAAAGAGCGGTATTTAGCGAACAATTAGCTAAGTTTATTAGTTTAAATGGAGACTTGGATTAAAAAGGAAGGTGAGATGTGAATTTACGCCACATTAGGGTGCAAATGCTCTCAATTGCGTCATTAGCTGCACTATATTAATGCACTGGATTATTAGAAGGGATAATAATTCTCACGGATAACGTTAATGTATCCGTGAGAATTAGCAGGCAAAGAATCAGAGCAAACCGGGGAAAATTGCTTTAATGCCGGTCACGATAAACTCGATGCCGAGTGACATCAGCAAAAGTCCCATGATACGGGTAATAACGTTGATGCCGGTTTGCCCAAGCAGGCGAACTAATAAAGGTGCCGCACGAAACAGCAGCCAGCAGCAAAACGCAAAGAAGATGATTGCAATAGTGAGCCCCAGCAGATTCTGCCAGCCGTTATAGCGGGAGCTCCAGACTATCGTCGAGCTTATCGCACCCGGCCCGGCCATCAGAGGTAATGCCAGCGGAACCACACCCACGTTTTCGCGAATTGCCGTTTCTGATTTCTCCTGTTTGTTCTGCTTATCTTCGCCCAACTTACCGCTGATCATCGACATCGCAATCGTCACAACCAGGATCCCGCCGGCAATACGGAATGAATCAATGGAAATCCCGAACAGGTGCAAAATCGCGTCACCCAGGAAAAGCGCAGTCGACAATATAATGGCCACTGACAGGTTTGCTGTCATGTTGGTCTTATTACGCCCCGCTGCGGCCTGATAGCTGGTCATACTGATAAACACCGGCAAGATCCCCACCGGGTTGACCAGTGCAAACAGGCCAACAAAAAATTTGATATACCCTGAAAAATCTAATAAAGATTGGCTCACGCAGAACTCCGCACAACTATGCCAGCAGATGAAGGTTTTGATGGGCGCTAATGTACTGGAATCGCCGTTAAGGCGCCACGCCGTTTCATAGTTTTTATCACCAGTTTTCCAAATAAATGCAGTGAATATGACTTTTGTTAAAATTGAGTTTTTTTATTGATAACTTTAGCTACAAAACTGTATTATCCATGGGCGAATTTGATAATTATTCTCAAAAACACCCTGCTGAAAGGTGTCAGCATCGGTATTTAGTGATCCAGATCAAATTCACTCTGCCCACAAATAGGTAAGCTCAGTTCATAGTCACTCAGCGTTACTTGAAGGAAAAATGCTCCGTGACGAAAGTGATTTAAAAGATATCGACTTTACCCAGTGCTTCACAACTGAAAGCTCTTTGAGCAAATAAAAGATAAAGACAACACATTGAGATCCTTAGCATTAATTAGTTTCTCACGGTGACTGTTAGCAGGTCTATACTAGTCTTTGGCAGATTATTTACTAAAAGAGTTTAACTTTATCAGGAGAGCATTATGGCTGTAACAAATGTCGCTGAACTAAACGCACTCGTAGCACGAGTCAAGAAGGCACAGCGCGAATATGCCAACTTCAGTCAAGAACAAGTAGATAAGATTTTCGCTGCCGCCGCTCTGGCTGCTGCCGATGCTCGAATTCTGCTCGCCAAACTGGCTGTTGAAGAATCCGGAATGGGTATCGTCGAAGACAAAGTGATCAAAAACCACTTCGCCTCTGAATATATCTACAATGCTTACAAAGATGAAAAGACCTGTGGCATTCTGGGTCAGGATGATACTTTCGGTACCATCACTATCGCTGAGCCAATCGGCCTGATCTGCGGTATCGTTCCAACCACCAACCCGACTTCTACTGCGATTTTCAAAGCGCTTATCAGCCTGAAAACACGTAACGGCATCATCTTCTCCCCGCACCCACGTGCAAAAAATGCGACCAACAAAGCCGCTGATATCGTGCTGCAAGCCGCTATCGCCGCAGGCGCACCAAAAGACATCATCGGCTGGATTGATGAACCGAGTGTCGAACTGTCTAACCAGTTAATGCATCACCCTGACCTGAACCTGATTCTGGCAACCGGTGGTCCGGGCATGGTTAAAGCAGCCTATAGCTCCGGTAAACCAGCCATCGGTGTGGGTGCAGGTAACACACCAGTCGTTGTTGACGAAACTGCCGACATCAAGCGCGTTGTCGCTTCTGTCCTGATGTCTAAAACCTTCGATAACGGCGTAATCTGTGCGTCTGAACAGTCTATTATCGTCGTTGACTCTGCTTATAACGCAGTGCGCGAACGTTTCGCTTCCCACGGCGGCTACATGCTGCAGGGCAAAGAGCTGAAAGCGGTTTCTGATATCATCCTTAAAAATGGTGGTCTGAACGCAGCCATCGTGGGTCAGCCAGCAGTGAAAATTGCTGAAATGGCCGGTATCAAAGTTCCTGCTAACACCAAAGTGTTAATCGGCGAAGTCAGCGTTGTTGACGAATCTGAACCGTTTGCACACGAAAAACTGTCCCCTACCCTGGCAATGTACCGCGCTAAAGATTTCGAAGATGCGGTAAACAAAGCAGAAAAACTGGTAGAAATGGGCGGTATCGGCCATACCTCATGTCTGTATACAGACCAGGACAACCAACCAGAACGTGTAAACTATTTTGGCAACAAAATGAAAACCGCACGTATCCTGATCAATACCCCGGCTTCACAGGGTGGTATCGGTGACCTGTATAACTTCAAACTTGCCCCTTCTCTGACGCTGGGTTGCGGTTCATGGGGTGGTAACTCCATCTCTGAAAACGTCGGTCCTAAACACTTGATCAACAAGAAAACTGTAGCGAAGCGAGCAGAAAACATGTTGTGGCATAAACTTCCGAAATCAATCTACTTCCGCCGTGGCTCACTGCCAATCGCGCTGGAAGAAGTCGCTGCTGACGGAGCGAAACGCGCCTTCATCGTTACCGACCGTTACCTGTTCAACAACGGCTATGCTGACCAGATCACCAGCGTTCTGAAAAATCACGGCATTGAAACCGAAGTGTTCTTCGAAGTTGAAGCAGATCCAACACTGAGCATCGTTCGTAAAGGTGCTGAGCAAATGAACTCCTTCAAACCAGACGTTATCATCGCTCTGGGTGGTGGTTCACCGATGGACGCCGCGAAGATCATGTGGGTGCTGTACGAACATCCAAATACTCAGTTCGAAGATTTGGCGCTGCGCTTTATGGATATCCGTAAACGTATCTACAAATTCCCGAAAATGGGCGTGAAAGCAAAAATGATTGCTGTCACCACCACTTCCGGTACCGGTTCTGAAGTGACACCGTTTGCTGTTGTGACCGACGATGCAACCGGTCAGAAATATCCACTGGCTGATTATGCGCTGACACCTGATATGGCTATCGTTGACGCAAACCTGGTCATGAACATGCCGAAATCACTGTGTGCATTCGGCGGTCTGGATGCGGTAACTCACGCACTGGAAGCATACGTTTCTGTACTGGCTAACGAATATTCTGACGGTCAGGCTCTGCAAGCGCTGAAATTGCTGAAAGAAAACCTGCCAGCCAGCTACAAAGAAGGCGCTAAAAACCCGGTTGCTCGTGAACGCGTTCATAATGCGGCAACTATCGCAGGTATCGCGTTTGCCAATGCCTTCCTGGGTGTCTGTCACTCAATGGCTCACAAACTGGGTTCTGAGTTCCATATCCCTCACGGCCTTGCAAATGCCATGTTGATTTCTAACGTGATTCGCTACAACGCCAACGATAACCCAACTAAACAGACTGCTTTCAGTCAGTATGACCGCCCACAAGCGCGTCGTCGTTACGCAGAAGTGGCAGACCATCTGGGTCTGGGCGCTCCTGGTGACCGCACTGCACAGAAAATTGCAAAACTGCTGAAATGGTTGGATGAAATCAAAGCGGAACTGGGCATCCCAACGTCTATCCGTGAAGCCGGCGTTCAGGAAGCAGACTTCCTGGCTAAAGTAGATAAACTGTCTGAAGATGCGTTCGATGATCAGTGTACCGGTGCTAACCCACGTTACCCTCTGATTTCAGAACTGAAACAGATTCTGATGGATACCTACTACGGTCGCGAATTCAGCGAAGAAGTTGCAGAAGAAGTTGTTGTTGCAGCGCCTAAAGCTGAGAAGAAAACCAGCAAAAAATAATCTGCTGAGATTCTGATAGCAAAAAACCCGCCGGAAGGCGGGTTTTTTATTTCCGGCAATAAACTTAACTAAACAATTCAGACTGATATAAACATTCGCGTCAAAAGCACTGTAACGACCTCAGACGGACGTTGAATCATCCTTTGTATCAATAGCAGCCATTGCCTCTTTGTAATGCTTACGGCATACAGAGACGTAGCTTTCATCGCCACCTATTACAACCTGCGCGCCGTCATGCAGCGCATTGCCATTTTCATCTAAACGCAGGTTACGGTTTGCCTTGCGGCCACAGTGACAAATGGTTTTAAGCTCAACCAGCTTATCCGCCCAGGCCAGCAAATATTCACTGCCCTCAAAAAGCTCGCCACGGAAATCCGTCCGCAGTCCGTAACAAAGCACAGGCACATCCAGGTCATCCACAACGTCTGTGAGCTGCGATACCTGCGCCTTGCTGAGGAACTGGCACTCATCTATCAGAACGCAATTCAGGCGCTGTGAGCGGTTCTCTTGCGCTATCAAGTCAAAGAGCTCGGTGTCTTTGTTATAAAGTTCTGCATCGGAGGACAGCCCGATACGAGAGCTGACTTTACCGACGCCAAAACGATGATCTAATTCAGCCGTTAACACCAGCGTACGCATACCACGTTCTTGATAATTATATGAAGATTGCAGCAACGAGGTAGACTTTCCGGCATTCATCGCCGAGTAATAAAAATAAAGCTGAGCCATGAAACAGTGACCCCATAATGTATTGGATGGCGTAAATTTTCGGCAGGTATTGTACCACACGCCAGCCAGCCTATAACAATAAGTACAAAGGGATTATCCCCTTTTGGCCAATGTGTCATTACATTTGAAAAAATCACAGAAACTTACAATCCGAGATTATAAAAGCATTAGATGATAATTAGTTAACCTAACTCATTACCGGCGTTTGCCCCCCTTATATGTTACAGGTTCGGCGTAATTGTATTGTCTATACATTAATGGGCGACGGCGTAAACCTCCAATGTATTGATCATTCGCCGGGCCGGGTCTTCCGGCGCCCTTTTGCCATATCTTTACATAACATGTCTTCACTTATCCTTTAATTTTGTGAACAATCGCATGCTTATAAAACGTCTTGTGAAAAGTAACAATAACCCCTGGCCATGAATTGAAACGGGGGTTATGGCCCCCAATAAATAGGGAGCATAGCCCCAACTATATTTTCATGTGATAAACACTATTTGCTTTAAATGCGTAAATTAAGGTCAGGTAAACAAATTGGCTATTGCAGAATACCAAAGAGCATTCTATTATTAGCCAAACGCCCCCCACCAATATAATTCGAGACTAGTATAATGAGCGAAGCATTAAAGATTCTGAACAACATCCGTACTCTGCGTGCGCAAGCAAGAGAATGCACTCTGGAAACTCTGGAAGAGATGCTGGAAAAATTAGAAGTTGTTGTGAACGAGCGTCGCGAAGAAGATTCTCAGGCCGCTGCTGAGATTGAAGAGCGCACCCGTAAACTGCAACAATATCGCGAAATGCTGATTGCTGACGGTATTGACCCTAACGAATTGCTGCAAACTATGGCTGCTACCAAAGCAACCGGTAAAGCAAAACGTGCAGCGCGTCCTGCTAAATACAAATACGTTGATGAGAACGGCGAAAACAAAACCTGGACTGGCCAGGGTCGTACTCCAGCCGTTATCAAGAAAGCAATCGAAGAGCAAGGTAAATCACTGGATGATTTCCTGCTGTAATTGCCCTTATTAACGCCAATGTTAATCTGAAAGCCCGTCTTTGCTGACGGGTTTTTTTTTGCTTTTAAAAGTATGGGGTTTATCTTTCTCAATACCCATTTCTTTAACAATACATGGCAATAATTTGTTCGGGTAAATAACCATCAGAATAAACTGATTTCATAAAAAAGGCCGCCCGCAGGCAGCCTTAAGAGAAAACCATCAAACTCACACCTGATAGAAATCGCGATACCAGTCGACAAAGTTCTGTACACCCTGCTCTACCGGCGTTTCAGGTTTAAAGTTAATCGCCTGATACAGCGGCGCTGTATCAGCGCTGGTGTCTTTAACGTCACCAGGCTGCATAGGAAGCAGATTCTTATCCGCCACCTTGCCCAGCGCCTTCTCCAGCGCGCTGATATAGGTCATAAGCTTAACCGGGTTGTTATTACCAATATTATAAACAGAGTATGGTGCCGAGCTGCTTGCAGGAGAACCGTTCTCTACCGTCCAGTTTGCATCCTGTTGCGGGATTACATCCTGTAAACGCACAATCGCTTCGGCGATGTCATCAATATAAGTAAAGTCACGGTACATTTCACCACGGTTATAAACATCAATACTCTGCCCGGCAATCATGGCTTTGGTAAATTTGAACAACGCCATATCCGGACGTCCCCACGGGCCGTATACGGTAAAGAACCGTAATCCGGTCGTAGGAATGCCATAAAGATGTGAATAAGTATGAGCCATTAATTCGTTGGCTTTTTTGGTCGCGGCATATAATGAAACAGGGTGATCAACGGAATCATCGGTTGAGAAAGGCTGTTTTTTGTTCAGGCCATAAACTGAGCTGGACGATGCATACAGCAAATGTCCAACTTTATTATGACGACAACCTTCCAGAACGTTAACAAATCCTATGAGGTTAGAATCTGCATAAGCTAAAGGATTTTCGATGGAATATCGGACACCGGCCTGCGCGGCCAAATGAATAACGCGCTCAAAACGCTGTTCTGCAAACAATGCCGCCATACCTTCACGGTCAGCCAAATCCAGCTTAATAAATTCAAAACCGTCTTTATTCTCCAGCCGAGCGAGCCGCGCAAGTTTCAGATTGACGTCATAGTAGCCATTCAGATTATCAAGTCCGACAACTGAATGGCCTGCCGCCAGCAAACGTTGTGACACATAGAAGCCAATAAAGCCCGCTGCGCCGGTTACCAGATATTTCATGAAGTCTCCTTACAAAACGGGATTGATTGATGCGCCGCGGCCAATGCCATAGTAAGTAAATCCGCGTTTCTCCAATCGTTCAGGATCGTATAAATTACGACCATCGAAAATGACCGGCTCTTTCAGCGTTTTTTTAATGGCATCAAAGTCAGGTGCGCGGAAATTCTGCCATTCAGTACAAATAATCAACGCATCGGCATTCTGTAATGCGGACTCTTTTGTGCCCATCAATTCCAGATCGTCACGTTGCCCGTAAATGCGCTGAGTTTCATTCATCGCTTCAGGGTCATAGGCTTTGATTTTCGCACCGGCAGCCCAGAGCTGTTCCATTAATACGCGGCTGGACGCTTCACGCATGTCATCCGTATTCGGTTTGAATGAAAGGCCCCAAAGCGCGAACGTTTTCCCTTTCAGGTCATCACCAAAGTGGCGCTGAATGAACGTTGGTAATTTATATTTTTGCTGATAATTGACCTGTTCAACGGCCTGAAGCAGTTTTGGCTGATAGCCAATGTGTTCAGCCGTTCGGATCAGCGCCTGAACGTCTTTCGGGAAACAGGAACCGCCGTAACCACAGCCAGGGTAAATAAAGTGGTAACCAATGCGTGAATCAGAACCAATCCCCTGACGCACTTTTTCGATATCTGCACCCAGCATTTCTGCCAGATTAGACATTTCATTCATAAAGCTGATTTTTGTGGCTAACATGCAGTTGGCGGCGTATTTAGTCAGCTCTGCACTGCGGATATCCATCAGGATCATGCGATCGTGATTGCGGTTGAAAGGCTCATACAACTCGCGGATGGGGTCAATGGCGTCCGGATTGTCCGTACCAATGACGATGCGCTCAGGTCGCATGCAGTCAGCCACTGCTGCGCCTTCTTTGAGGAATTCAGGGTTGGAAACCACGTTAAATTCGATATCCACGCCACGTTCTTTCAGCTTTTCAGTCATCACGGCACGCACTTTATCGGCGGTGCCTACAGGAACGGTGGATTTATCAATGACCACTTTAGGTTCGGTCATGTACTCGGCGATAGTGCGCGCCACAGCGGTCACATATTTCAGATCCGCTGAGCCATCTTCATCGGGAGGGGTGCCTACGGCGATAAACTGAACCGTTGCATGCGCCACGCCTTCAGCCGCATTGGTGCTGAACAACAAACGCCCTGCTTCATAGTTCTGCTGCACCAGCGGAGTTAAACCTGGTTCGAAAATAGGGATATGCCCATTTTTCAGGTTTTCTACCTTTTTAGCATCAACATCGATGCACAATACTTCATGCCCGACTTCAGCAAGAACCGCCGCCTGAACAAGTCCGACGTAACCGATACCAAAAACTGTTACTTTCATCAGCGAATTCCTATTTGTTATTTATAATCAATGCAAAATAGACAGCCAAAATTACGACACGGATTATACCAGTTTCATCCACATGTGCCGCTGGAAAGGCATATTTTGCATAAGATAGGTCTTAGAAGAAGGGGATAAAGCGGAAGAATAAAATAACGTGCGGAAAAAATACTCAACATTATGAAGGCATTGTTCTTAATAGCGCAAAACCTGCTCACTCCACAGACAGCATCAACCTCAGACGTCCGCCCGATCCCCACACCTGACACTGCCACGCCTCGCATTTCTGGCTGATCTGATTGGAATAGGTTGCGCCGGTTGTGCCCAGCGGAACGCCATTGCTCAACTGAATCATATTTGTGCCGGTATTCACATTGGCATGTAATCCCGCAGAGACCAGAATGAGGTTTTTTTGTTCGGCATGATAATACCCCAGCAGCAAGGGAAATTGTCCGTCGAGATTGGCTTGTTTGAATAAATGATTCACTTGTTTAAGTAATGTAGACATTTGCGGCAAGCGCTGATCCTGATTACTTAAATGCTCGCGCAATAAACTGTTAAAAATAGCGCGCAGTAATAATGCGGCAAGTACACCATTTTCATTGGCGCGGGTGACGTCGAGACAATAAAAACCCAAATCTTTGGCAGATAGCGCTGCAATATCGAGCACCAGACCCGGCGAATCTGCCGTCGTCAGTTGACGGTAATTGATACGACAATGTGCCAGTGTTTGCTGGACGGGCGGCTGCAATTCCTGCAATAAGCGCTGCGCTTCGTTGGGGTTACGGCACAGCGCTTCCCAATCCTGAACCAGTGAGCTTTCTTCCATCGCCTGGGAAGAAAACAGTTTTGGATATAAAGAAGAAAGTAACGCCTCGCGCAGGCGTTGCAGATCGGTAATCGGTTTAAGCAAAACATCTTCGACGCCAAGACGCAGCATCGAGGCCACATCGGTCATTTTATCGGTCGCGGAAATGACCAGAACGGGGATTTTATTGCCCTGCAATCGTAAATTTTCGACAAACTCAATGCCGCCCATTTCTGGCATTGCTAAATCGCAGAGGATGAGATCAGGAGGATAATCTTCGACCAGAGACAGCGCTTCCAGCCCGTTTTGCGCTTCAGTGAAAGTGGCACCCAGAGAACTTACATAGCCAGCAAGAATTGATCGGAAAACCGCTTCGTCTTCAACGATGAGGATATGCTTACTTGTAAGTGGCTTGTCCATCAGGATCCCCCAGAATTTCTTATTCTAATAGTGGCTCATAAAGCCTGTTTTTGCTTGGCAGAATTGTCAGATTCCGGCGATCACATTTTAAGCCGTTCAGAACTGTCTATTTTTTATCAGGGGCAGCAAATGCTCTCTTTGTTTTTCAACGGCAAGGCGTCCGGCCTCAATCGCTTCTTCAGCACGATGGAAATCCAGCGTCGAGATTTGCGGGCAATACGGCTGAATCAGCACATCCGGCGGATCCCCCGCCATTCGGTTACGTTTGAGCCGGTTTTCCAGCACCTGAATGGACGTGGACATAATCTCCATGGCCGACGGGCTCACATTCGGTTTGCGGGCGTTCGGCCGGGTCAGGCGCTGTCGTATTCTGTCACGCCAGCTCAGATCTTTCTCAGTATCCAGTGCTTCGCCGGTAGGTTGTACGGTGAGTAAATCCTGCTGCATCAGATGGGCGTCATGCTGCAAATCGACGGCAATCACGATATCCGCCCCCAAAGCCCGGGTCAGCGAGATCGGTACCGGGTTCACCACTGCGCCATCGACCAGCCAGTAACCATTGTGCCAGACCGGCGCCAGCAAGCCGGGCATACTGCACGACGCGCGCACCGCCTCGGGCAGATCGCCTTCAGTCAGCCACAGTTCGCGTCCGGTGCTCAGATTGGTCGCCACCGCGCCAAATTTCTTCGAACACTTTTCAAAATCCGTGATGCGGATAATCTGCCCGACGGCGTTAAACACGCGTTCGCCGCGCAACAGGCCACCGCGTTTCCAGGAGAAATCCATCAGCCGCAGCACGTCCCAGTAGCTGAACGAGCGCACCCAACTTTCCATCGATGGCAACCGGCCACTGACATACGCCGCGCCTACCAGCGCACCGACAGAGCATCCGGCCACCACATCGACCTCGATATCCATGTCTTTCAGGGCGTTGATCACCCCGATATGTGCCCATCCTTTTGCTGCGCCGGAGCCTAACGCGAGGCCAATGGTGACTTGTCTGCTCATCTGATGACCTTAATAATCCGCAAGAGTGAAGAATGGGCCGGGAAGCGCGTTGTCACCCGGCAAGTTTGTTAGGTAACATATCACTTTGGTGCATTCAATAGCGCAACCTGCTCACCGGCAGCCGATTCAGGAGTTCCCGTGTCACAACTTTGCCCTTGTTGCAGCAACCTTTCTTATGAAGAGTGCTGCCAGCCATACCTTTCTGAGACCAAAGTGGCGCCCACTCCGTCTGCTTTAATGCGTTCACGGTACACCGCGTATACACTGCAAAATGCGAGTTATCTGATCGCTACCTGGCACCCGGATTGTCAGCCTGAACAGTGGCGCGGCAGTTTACAGGCAGGCTTCGCGAATACACACTGGCAGGGTTTGCAGGTTATCGCCTCTCAGGACGGACGTGATGCCGATGAAGGCTTTGTCGAGTTTGCGGCGCGTTTCACTGAGCCCGGTGAAGAAAAAATTCATCTCATCCATGAACGCTCACGATTTCTTCGTTTGAAAGATCGCTGGTACTATATCGACGGAATTAAACCGCAGACAGGCCGCAATGACGCCTGCCCGTGCGGATCGGGTAAAAAATATAAGAAGTGCTGCGGTAACTAAACCGGCTACTTAATTAATACGAGAATTCGACAGGATCCACACCCTCATGCCGCAACAGAACGTACAAACTAAGGTGTTACGCACCATTTGCCCTGACGCAAAAGGTCTGATCGCCAAAATCACCAACATTTGCTACAAACACGAACTCAACATCGTGCAAAACAATGAATTTGTCGATCACCGCACCGGGCGCTTCTTTATGCGTACCGAGCTTGAAGGGATCTTCAATGACAACACGCTGCTCGCCGATCTGGACAGCGCGCTGCCTGCCGGTTCCGTGCGTGAACTCAACAGCACCGGGCGTCGCCGCATCGTTATTCTGGTCACCAAAGAAGCGCATTGCCTGGGCGACCTGCTGATGAAAGCCGCTTACGGTGGTCTGGATGTGGAAATTGCCGCGGTTATCGGTAACCACGATACGCTGCAAACCTTGGTAGAACGCTTCGATATTCCGTTCCATCTGGTGAGCCACGAAGGTTTAACCCGCGAACAGCACGACAGCGCCATGATTGCGCAAATCGACCAGTACCAGCCTGATTATGTGG
The DNA here is from genome assembly GCF_047784855.1 of Rahnella sp. PCH160. NCBI lineage: Bacteria > Pseudomonadati > Pseudomonadota > Gammaproteobacteria > Enterobacterales > Yersiniaceae > Rahnella > Rahnella sp. PCH160. The sequence goes on along the minus strand of NZ_JBLOGT010000001.1, from coordinate 2,895,496 downwards.
TTCTGGCAAAATACATGCGTGTTCTGACACCAGGTTTCGTCCAGCATTACCCGCATCAGGTGATCAACATTCATCATTCGTTCCTGCCGGCGTTTATCGGCGCACGCCCGTATCATCAGGCTTACGAACGTGGTGTGAAGCTGATTGGTGCCACGGCGCACTACGTCAACGACAGCCTGGACGAAGGCCCGATTATCATGCAGGACGTGATCAACGTGGATCACACCTACACAGCAGAAGATATGATGCGTGCAGGCCGTGACGTTGAGAAAAATGTTCTCAGCCGCGCGTTATATCGCGTGCTGGCCCAGCGCGTATTTGTTTACGGTAACCGCACCGTTATTCTGTAATCCGCGTACCTGACGGTGTTTTTCGCTCAGAGAAACACCGTTAAGGGCAAAAAAACCGCAAACTAACTTTTTTATCGCTTTCAGCGCTTTACACGTTCGAATCATTTGGTATTATGCGCCCCGTTCGCAGCTAACCGCTGTAACGAGAAATCATCCATGTAGCGCATGATGATTTTAAAAGAGTAAAGACCACGAAAATTGTGGTGGGGTTCCCGAGCGGCCAAAGGGAGCAGACTGTAAATCTGCCGTCATCGACTTCGAAGGTTCGAATCCTTCCCCCACCACCATCTCAAGTAGTTCGCCATACCTTCCGGTAAAACAAAAAATCAAATAAAGCACAAATCGGGAAGGATAGAGAATCTTCGACCCGAAGGTTCGAGCCGAGCGAAGCGAGACAACGTTGCGTAGCAACGGCCCGAAGGGCGAGGCCACAGGCCGAGTCATCCTTCCCCCACCACCATCTCAACGGCGCCAGCCGCTGAGATAGCCTTGAAAAACTTCTGTTTTACTTCTGAAAATCTACAAATTCAAATCTGAACAAAATGTCCTGCAGACACTTCCTGATACTGCCTTTGCGGGGAAATATAGCCGTTATCGCGCACCGGGCTTTTCAGCTCATCGACCTGCATTTGCCGTTTCAGCATTCTGCGTGACGGATCCGGCACCGGCACTGACGCCATCAGCTTGCGCGTATACGCATGCTGCGGATTATCGAATATCGCCGCACGCGGGCCGATCTCAACAATTTCCCCCAGATACATCACCGCCACGCGATGACTGACCCGCTCGACCACCGCCATATCGTGCGAAATAAACAGATAAGACAGATTCATGCTTTCCTGCAAATCGAGCAGCAGATTCACCACCTGCGCTTTCACCGACACATCCAGCGCGGAAACCGACTCATCGGCCACAATCACTTTCGGATCTAACGTCAGCGCACGGGCGATGCAAATTCGCTGACGCTGCCCGCCGGAAAATTCATGCGGAAAACGGCGCAACATATCCGGCGACAGCCCGACTTTTTGCATCAGCGACGCCGCTTTTTCACGGGCATCTTTGCGGTTATGCAGTTTGTGTTGCAGCATCGGTTCGATCAGCGCGTCGCCAATGCGCATACGCGGATTCAGGCTGGCAAACGGATCCTGGAAAATCATCTGGATGCGCTGACGCATGTGTAAAATATCGCGCTTGCCGATGTTCATGACATCAAAACCGTCAAAATCTATCTCACCGCTGTATGGCTTGAGTAAACGCGTGACGGCGCGACCGGTCGTCGATTTTCCGCAACCGGATTCCCCGACCAGAGAAAGCGTTTCGCCCTGGAATAATTCGAAACTGATATTTTCAACCGCATGCACCGCGCCCACCTGACGGCTGAATACGCCGCCATACACCGGAAAACGCGCGCTCAGATTCCTCACCGAAAGCAGCGGTGTCTGCCCGGCATCGACCGTTCCGGCGACTTCCCGCGGTGTATTTGCTTCGCCGGTTTGCAGATTAATTTGCGGGAAACGCAGCGGCCAGTCGTGTCCGCGCATCGACCCGAGTTTGGGCACGGCGGCCAGCAGCGCGCGGGTGTAAGGATGTTGCGGACGATGGAAAATATCTTCCGTTGCCCCGCTTTCCACCGCTTCGCCGCGATACATCACCAGCGTCCGGTCAGCGATTTCCGCCACCACGCCCATATCGTGCGTGATGAACAAAACGGCCATGCCCTCTTCTTCCTGCAACGTCTTGATCAGATCCAGGATTTGTCCCTGAATTGTCACGTCCAGCGCGGTTGTCGGTTCGTCGGCAATCAGCAGTTTGGGTTTCAGCGCCAGTGCCATGGCAATCATCACGCGCTGACGCATCCCGCCGGAAAACTGATGTGGATATTCATCAAACCGTTTATCTGCATTCGGAATGCGTACTTTCTCCAGCAACTTCAGCGTTTCCGCCCGCGCCTGCGAAGACGACATTCCCCGATGCCGTTTCAGGCTTTCGGCGATTTGCCGCCCGATGCTGAACGTCGGGTTGAGCGACGTCATTGGCTCCTGAAAAATCATCGCCATTTCGTTGCCGCGAATATCGCGCATTTCCTTTTCCGGTAACGCCAGCAAACTGCGCTGATTCAGCCGCACTTCGCCCGCAATCCGGCTGCTTTGCGCCTTCAGCAGACGCATCACCGACAGCGATGTCACGCTTTTTCCCGAGCCGGATTCGCCGACAATCGCCAGCGTTTCACCGGGATACACATCAAACGACAAATCACGCACCACCGGCAGCCAGTCGTCTTCCCCGCGAAAGGACGTGGTGAGATGCTTAACGCTCAGCACGGGCTGACGGTTTTGCGGCTCGTTCATCCTATTTGCTCCTTGCCGACAGTTGCACCTGCGGCACATAGCTGAAATCGCGGTCAAACGGGAAGGTTTTGCGCGCCTTGCGGTTGCGCGGCAGACGCTCGACGAACTGATCGACCACGCCGTTCGACAGCGCCATCAGATTCGGGCTGGCAATCGGCGCCAGCTCCGGCGACAGATAACCGGATTTCACCACCACGATATCAGCGGTATGCGGATCCAGCTCCAGCGCGGTGAAATCACTGATGTTGTGATACGGACGACGGCGCGCCGACACCACCACGTCAATGCCGCCAGTGCGCAATACCGCCTGACGATCGGCCGGAGCCAGCGCATCAAGCAGAAAAACCACCTCAAACTCGCCTTTCACCTGCGGGCTGGCGTGATCCAGCGAAGCGCCCAGCGTCAGCGTTAATACTGACCCGACACCGGCGTTGAACGCCGCATCGGTCGCAGGCGCGTCAGCAATTCCGGCCACCACCACATTTTGCGCATACTGCTTAATCAGTTCCTGTAGCACATCCGCACGGTCACCAACGCCGCCGCCGGTCGGATTATCGCCGGAATCCGCCAGCACCACCGGACGGGTTTCACAGGCGATCGCTTTTCGCACGCAGGCTTCCACGGTATCGGTTTCGCAGCCAAACACGAAATCTTCGCGCGCATCCCAGTAAGCCTGCGCCAGTTTTGTGGCCTGTTGCTCCAGCACAGCACGGTCAGTGCCGGTCATGATCACCGCCGCCGTCGCACGCGGTTCATCGGCCCAGACATAACCGACCATCAGCGAGCTGTCCCACACGCCGTCTACGTCATCCATTTCCGGCAAACGGGCATACAAACTTTTCGCCGGTTCATCTTCCGTGCTGGTGCGTTCGCCCGGCAGCACAACCGGCACCGGCACCCACAGCAGCGTCGGTTTTTCACCCGTTTGCAGATGCCTGACCAGCATTGCCACCGAGCGGCGCATGGTTTCTTCCACGTCGATGTGCGGTGCGGTGCGGTACGTCGAAAACATATCAATGGCGTCGATAATTCGCTGTGAGACATTGCCGTGCAAATCGTAACTGACGCTGATCGGGCAATCCGGCCCGACAGCTTTGCGTGCGGCAGCAATCCAGTCGCCTTCCGCGTCTTCCAGCCCCTCGACATACATCGCGCCGTGCATCGCCAGATACAGGCCATCAAACGGTTTTTGCGCGGCCAGCCCGGCCAGCATTTCCGCTTTGAATTTATCGTAAGTCGCCCGCGCGACCGGCCCGCCGGCAATGGCGCGGGCGTGGATTGTCGGCAAAAACGTCGCCGGATAATCTTGCAGGAAACGAAAACGCGGCGACGCCAGCAACTGCCCGTCACGCACCACGTTGAAATCCTTTTCCTCGTTGAGAACCGGGTTGTAGGTGCTGCATTCAATATGAATACCGCTGACAGCTATACGCATGTTGATGATTCCTCAGACTGGCTTCAGACCGACAAGAAAGCGGTGTGCAGCAATGCTTGCCGCCGCGCGCGCCCAGGTGTCGTCGTTTAGGGTGAAAGTGCGTACCGGCGTTTTCCCGGCGTTACCCGGCAACACGTTGGCTTCGATAGACTGCTGAACCACGGTGCCGAACAGGCCGGAAAAATCCGCGTCCTGATGGGCGATCAGAATTAAATCCGGGTCGTTAATCTGAATAAGATGGGATATTGCTAAACCCAGCGCCGAACCAGCACGATGCAAAATACGGATCGCCGCCGTGGTGCCCTGCATCGCCTGCTGCTCCAGCCCGCCGATCGTGGAGACGTCCAGCCCTTCGGCTTTGGCCATTTCCGCTATGGCATTGAGCGAGGCCAGCGTATCCAGACATCCGCGCTTTCCGCAGCGGCACGGCGAACCGTTCAGCTCCAGCGTGCAGTGGGCGATTTCCCCGGCACCGCCGTGCAGCCCGCGATGAAGTTTTCCGGCAATAAAATGCGCGCTGCCGATCCCCGCGCCGTGGCTGACCAGCGTAAAACTGCTCAGATCACGCGCCTGACCAAAGTTTTTCTCACTCACCGCCAGCGCTTTGGCATCATTTTCAATCGCCACGTCCATACCGGTGGCCTGCGAAATCAGCTTCGCCAGCGGCACATCGCGCCAGCCCAGCAGCGCCGACTGCACGCAGGTGGACTGATGTTCATCAATCAGGCCCGATAGCGTCACCCCAAGCCCGACCATTTTTTTGGCTGCTTCAGGATGTGGTTCAAGCAAGGCGGGCAGCGCCTGCGCGATGTTTTCCGCCAGCCGCTGCGGGTCAGAATCGGCCGCAAAAGACACCCGGGAGAGAATTTCGCCGTGCAGATTAATCAGCGCCATCTGCGCCGGATTTTGCAGCAGGGAAACGCCCGCAAACCACGCACCGTCCGGGTGAACCACCAGACGCACCGACGGCCTTCCCTGCCCGCTACCGGGCACCGTTTCAGCTTCAAGCAGGAATCCGGCATCAAGCATTTCGCGAACCACGCCGCTTATCGCCGCTTTGCTTATTCCGCAAAGTTTCGCCAGATCTGTCCGGCTTAAATTCCCGGACGCATTCACCGCACCCAAAATCTGGCGTTGCATGGTTGTTAACATATTCGTTTTGCCGCTCTCAGTTTTGGCTCATCTGCATTGACATTAAACGGTAGAAAGGGATATATCAATGCCAATTAGTTCACAAAATAAACTAAATATTCCGATATAAGTATTTCATATGAACTATTTGTTAAAAAATGTCTTGTAATAAGATCTGTCGAATAACGCAATAAAACGACATAGCCAGAGCCACTTAATCCGATTTTTCACGCAGAGGGCAGAACATGAAGATTACCCGTTACATCCGGCGTCCCGTGCAGTTATCACTGCTGAGCAGCGCCCTTCTCGCCGCGTTTTCGCTGCCGGTTTTCGCCGCCACGCTGAACGTGATGCAAAACGAAGCGCCGCGCAGCATGGATCCGGGCAATCAGACCGCCACGTTTACCGGCACGGTGTTGGATCCGATGTACGAAGGTCTGCTGCGCATGTCGCCTCAGCTGAAACCGGAAGCCGCGCTCGCCACCTCATGGAGCAGCGATGAAAGCGGTCTGGTCTGGACATTCAAACTGCGCAGCGGCGTCACTTTCCACGACGGCACGCCGTTTAACGCCGACGCCGTGGTCGCCAACTTCGCCCGCCATCTCGACACCAAACGCGGGCTGGCAGCCAGCGGACGTCTGCGCACCTTCCTCGACAGCGTGACCAAAACCGACGAGTCCACCGTTGTTTTCAAACTGAAAAAACCGTATCCGGCCTTCCTGAATTTACTCACCACCGGCGCGTGTCTGATGGTCAGCCCGGCGGCGGATAAAACCGGCACACTCGACAGCAAAGCCGTCGGCACCGGCCCGTACAAAATGGTGCAGTACAAAACCGGCGAATTCGTGCTGGAAGAAAAATATCCGGGCTACTGGGGCGATAAAGCTGCCGGGCCGGATGACATCAAATGGACGTGGAGCGCCGAACCGTCGGTCATGAACATGGCATTGCAGGCCGGTGAAACCGACGTCATCAACCCGGTGCCGCCGCAGTTTGCCCGCGTGCTGAAAAACAATCCGAAATTCAGCCTGCACGAAAGTCCGGGGGCCGCGGTGTTCTGGGTGGCGCTCAATACCGATCTCAAGCCGCTTAACGACGTCCGCGTCCGTCAGGCGCTGAACTACGCCACCGACCGCGACGGGCTGGTGCGCGCCATCATGTCCGGCTTCGCACAACCGGCGAATTCCCCGCTGGCACCGGTTACCGCCGGCTATGACAAAACGCTGAATCCGTATCCGCTGGATCTCGCCAAAGCCAAAGCATTGTTAAAAGAAGCCGATGTCGCCGACGGATTCAGCATGTCGATTGCGGTACAAGGCCAGGACGCGCGGATCGGCCAGGTGCTGCAAAGCATGTGGGCGAAAATTGGCGTGAAACTGGACGTGCGCATCATGGAAAGCGGCGTGTGGACTAAAGCCGCGTTTGCCGATCAGGCCGGGAAAAAAGCTGATAACACCGGCGCAATTCTGGCGTCATGGTCATCCGGCGCGAACGGCGCAGACCTGCAACTTCGTCCGCTGTATTACAGCAAAAGCTTCGCACCGGGCGGCGCTAACCTCGGCTTCTTTAACGATCCGAAACTGGATGAAATGTTAGACAAAGCCGCGTCAACGCGGGATGAAAATACCCGTAACGCGATTTACGTGGAGGCGCAGAAAGAAATCAACCAGCAGGCGCCGCAGGTCTTGCTGTATTACCAGAATGATTTGTACGCCACCGGCACCGGGATTTCAGGCGTGACGATGATCCCGGGCGGTCAGATCGTAGTTAAAGACGCACAGAAAAAATAACAGCGTCATTTACGGTGGAAAAAAGTGATGAAAGCCTATCTTGCCAAAAAGCTTATCGCTTTCCCGGTCATCCTGATCGGGGTTTCGATGCTGATTTTTGTGTCCATCCGTGCGCTGCCGGGCGATCCGGCGCGCCTGATGGCCGGGCCTGAAGCTACACAGGAAGCGGTCGATGCCATGCGCGTTCGCCTCGGGCTGGATCAGCCGCTGGTCACGCAATACCTGCATTTTGCCGGTAACGTGCTGCACGGCAATCTCGGCGTCTCGTTACAGTCGCAACAACCGGTGACGCAGGAAATCGGCGAGCGTATGCCGTACACCCTGATGCTCGCCGTGCTGTCGTATTTTCTGGCGGTAGCGGTTGGCGTTCCGGCAGGCATGATAGGCGCGGTTTACCGCAACCGCTGGCCAGATTTTGGCGTGATGCTGCTGGCGATTGCCGGTGCGTCCATCGCCAACTTCTGGCTGGGGCTGATGGCGATGAATACCTTTTCGGTTAATCTCGGCTGGCTGCCGCTGCTCGGCGCGACGTCATGGAAAAGCTACATTTTGCCCTCGGTCACGCTGGCGGTTTTACCGATGGCGGTGATGGCGCGCATGACGCGTTCGAGCATGCTCGACGTCTTGTCGGAAGATTACATCCGCACCGCGCGCGCCAAGGGGTTGTCCGCCACCACCGTGTATTGCAGCCACGCCTTTCGCAACGCGCTGATCCCGATTGTCACCATTGTGGCGCTCAACTTCGGCAGCCTGATTGGCGGCGCGGTGGTCACAGAATCCGTCTTCAACTGGCCGGGCATTGGCCGTCTGCTGGTGGATTCCGTGCGCTATCGCGACTATCCGGTGATCCAGGGCGTCGCGCTGGTGGCCGTTTGCGGCGTGGTGATCATGAACCTGCTCGGTGAATTACTGATAGCCTTCCTGAATCCAAAAATAAGGTTCGACTAATGTCTGCCATTATCACGCAATTACCCCGTCGCAAGCCGCGCACGCTGCGGTTGTTCCGCTGGTTCTGGCGTCATCCTGCGGTGACGCTCGGCGGCCTGATTGTCAGCCTGATCGTCCTGATGGGGGTATTCGCGCCGCTGATTGCCCGTCACGATCCTTATGCACAGGATCTGATTGATACCCTGCTCGCACCAAGCGCCGGTCACTGGTTTGGCACCGACGATTATGGCCGCGATATCTTTGCCCGCGTCATTTACGGCGCGCGGATTTCCATTATTGAAGTGGTGCTCAGCGTCGGGCTGGCGATGATTGTCGGCATCCCGTTAGGCATTATTGCCGGTATGGCCGGTCGTTATACCGACATGATCATCATGTGGTTTATGGACATGCTGTTTGCGTTTCCGGGCATCGTGCTGGCGATTCTGGTGGTCAGTATTCTCGGCGGCGGGCTGGTCAATTTACTGATCGCCATTTCCCTGTTTGCGATACCGGTGTATGCGCGTCTGAGCCGTAACCTCACGCAGGGTTTAAAGCAGATGGAATACGTCGAAGCGGCGCAGGCGCTCGGGTTGTCGAATTACCGGATTATCGTCCATTACATTCTGCGCAACGCCATCGGCCCGATTATTGTGCAATCGACGCTGACGGCGGGCACCGTCATTCTCGCTGCCGCCAGCCTCTCATTTCTGGGTCTGGGCGTGCAGCCGCCGATGCCGGAATGGGGTACCATGATGAGCGATGGCCGTAATTTCCTCGGCATAAATATTTACCTTTCGCTGTTCCCGGGTCTGGCCATTATGCTGACCGTGCTTGGTTTTAACGTACTGGGCGACGGGCTGCGCGACTTACTGGACACACGCTCATGAGTTCTGCGGTTTTCTGCGCCGATATCGGCGGTTCATTTATCAAGTTTGGCGTTTCACGTGCTTCCGGCGAAGTGGATGAGTGCGGCAAAGTGCCGACACCCGTTTCGTCGTGGCCTGATTTTGTGGCGGCGATGCAAAACTTCATTACGCAGTTTGGCGCTGATTTACCCGCGACTGCCCCGCTGGCGATTTCCACCGCCGGGCTGGTTTCTCCGCAAACCGGCGAACTGCTGGCGACCAACATTCCGGCCTTCACCGGACGTTCACTGGCAAAAGATCTGAGCGCGGCGCTGAACCGCCCGGTCACCGCCGCCAACGACGCCGACTGTTTTGCACTGGCCGAAGCCCATGCCGGAAACGCGCAAAATCATGCGGTGGTTGTAGCGATTATTCTGGGCACCGGCGTCGGCGGCGGCGTGGTCATTAACGGCCATCTGGTTCGTGGCCACGGCGGCGTCACCGGCGAATGGGGACACGGCGCAATCACGCGCACTGAAGTGGTGATTGACGGCGAAACCTACGCCGTTCCGCGTCTGAAATGTGGCTGCGGCCAGACCGGTTGCCTCGACATGCTGGGTGCCGCACGCGGCCTTGAGCGCCTGCATAAGCATTTCCATCAGCAGGATAAAACCAGCCTTGAGATTGTTAACAGCTGGAAAGCCGGTGATGCGGCCAGCACGCTGACGGTTAACGCCTGGCTGCAAATCGTGTCAGAACCGCTGGCGCTGCTGGTGAATATTCTCGGTCCTTCACGGATTGTCGCGGGCGGCGGTCTGGCGTCTGCGACGGAGCTGATGGCGGCGCTGGATGTGAAAGTACGTGGCGGCGTTTTGCATACGTATGATGAGCCGCTGCTGGTACCGGGGAAATTTCTGACGGCGGGTGGATTGGTGGGGGCATCGGTGATGGGGAGAATAGAAGGATAGTTTTTGCTCCTCCACCTGCGAAAATGGTGTTGCCCGTAAACACCTCATCAGAGCATGCTTCAACTTTTGATTATTCTTTAATACCCCACCCCAACCCTCCCCTTCGCAGGGGAGGGAGCCGACCGAGCTGTTTCGGATTTTGTTTTGCTCCTCCCCTGCGAAGGGGGAGGACGGGAGGGGGTTTAGCAACGAACTCCCTGGCTAAAAACCTAATGCATCGCGCATACGGTTTTGAACGGTTTGTTTTTGTTCTCGGGTCAACTTGCGCAGTTAAACCCGCACACAGTAAAAAGGGCTGCTCAGGGCCTTTTCGTCATTTCATGTTGTTACCCGAAAGCCGGTACAAGCAATGCTCCTCGAGCCAGTTACCCTTCTCCACCGCCGGATGGTTGAAGTTTTCGCTGATATCACAGGTCATCCCCATTTTCTTCATCACCGCCTGCGAACGCACATTCGGCAACGCCGTAAAAGCGACGATCTCTGCCAGACCAAGCTCAGTAAACCCGGCATCCAGCGCCGCACGCGCCGCCTCGCTGCAATAGCCTTGACCCCACACGTCGGCACGAAGTCGCCAGCCGATTTCCACACATGGCGTAAACGGCAAATCATAGCCGGGCGTATGCAGGCCAACAAAACCGATAAACTCACCGGAGTCACGCGACTCCACCGCCCAGATCCCCCAGCCGCGAACCGCAATCAAATCCCGGCAACGGGTCAGCATCTCATCGCTTTTCTCACGGGTCATCGTGGACGGAAAAAACTCCATCACCCGCGGGTCAGCATTCATTTCGGCAAACGGATCGGCATCGCTGTCCTTCCACTGACGGAGGATCAGACGCGGCGTCTGAATATTTAGCGACGGGGAAGCGATGGGAACGGTAAATGCATTCATCAGTAACGCCTTGTACACGACGATATTTCAAACAGGGGAGAATGTTTTTTAACATACCAAGGATTGAAATATAAACAAATTCTGATTAAAACTATCCAGATCATATCAATTATGAATTCTTCGAGAACTGCCACTATGATTTTTCACCGCTATCACGGCTTGGGTAACGATTATCTGGTCTGCCATCACAGCGTCGCCAGCCTGCTGACAAATCAGCAAATTCAGCGCATCTGCGACCGTCATTACGGCATCGGTTCTGACGGATTACTGATCGACATCGATGACGCCGAAATCCCGTCATTGCGCATCATCAATCCCGACGGCTCCGAGGCGGAAAAAAGCGGTAACGGCCTGCGTATTTATGCCCGTTATCTGTTTGATATCGGCCGCGTCGGGCATGAACCGTTTCTGGTGAATACGTTGGGCGGTCAGGTACGTTGCGAAGTCACCGAAGGCGCGCATGAGGTGATGGTGGATATGGGTCAGGCCAGGTTTACGCCGTCAACGTTACCGGCGAGCGTCGAAGGCGACGAAGCGCTGGCGTTGCCGCTGGTCGTCGGCGGCCATCATTTCACCGCCACGCTGGTGTCGATGGGCAATCCACACTGCGTGATATTAGTGAAAAAACTCGACCTGGGTTTAGTCAGACAACTGGGCGCAGAAATAGAAACGCTGGCGATTTTCCCGAAACGCACCAACGTACAGTTTGTTGAAGTGCTGGACCGCAACAACATCAGTATCGGGATTTGGGAGCGCGGAGCTGGCTATACGCTGGCCTCCGGCAGCAGCAGTTGCGCGGCCGCCAGCGCCATGCACAAACTCGGGTTGGTGGATGACAGCGTCACGGTGCATATGCCGGGCGGTACACTGGCGATCAGCTTCAGCGGCAATTTTCAGGTCAACATGCGCGGTCCGGTGCAGAAAATCGCCGCCGTCACGCTCGATGACGACTGTTTTTGGGACATGCCGGAATAAATTTCCCCCGAATTTTTCTCCCCCGCTCTCTTTTCATTTTCGCATTAACGTTCCCCCGACGGCAGCCAGTCTGCCGCTCATCAGTTACCCATCATGATAAACAAAACTCATACCTGCATAATGATTTTATGGCAGACAGCGCGCTTTCCAGCCCCTAAGTTGGTTATCAGAAAGCACCTCAATGAATAATCAACTCATTGTTTAATATATAAAATAATTTTAATAAACCCCCATCACGGCACGCCGGTGTGCTCCGGAAGTCAGTGAATATTTTTTCAAAGTTTTAATCCGATCACATATTAATAAAAAAAACAGAGAGCGTACCCTATGAGCAACAACACCATCGTGGATGTTAAAACATGGATAGACCAACGCCCGATATCCAAATATCAATGGGTGGTTCTGGGGCTGTGTTTCATCATCATTATGTTCGACGGCTACGACGCAGCAGTGATGGGTTTTATCGCCCCGGCGCTGATTGAAGACTGGGGCATCAACCGCGCGGAAATGGGGCCGATCCTCGGCGCGGCCATGTTCGGCGTCGCCATCGGTGCGCTGATTGCCGGGCCGAACGCCGACCGCTTCGGGCGCAAACGCGTCCTGATGTGGTCCATTCTCTGCTTCGCCCTGTTCAGCCTGCTGAGCACCTTTGCCCGCACGCCGATGGAAATGGCGATTCTGCGTTTTCTCACCGGCCTCGGTTTAGGCGCGGTCATGCCCAACACCGTCACGCTGGTCTCGGAATACATGCCGGAACGCCGCCGCAGCCTGATGATCACCGTGATGTACAGCGGCTTTAACGTCGGTTCCGGTGCCGGTGGCTTTGTCGCCGCCGGTCTGTTGCCGCATTTTGGCTGGAAAGCCGTGATCTTCGCGGGCGGTATTTTGCCATTGCTGATGCTGCCCTTGCTGATGTGGATTTTGCCCGAATCGGCGATGTACATGGTGGTGCGCAACGTCGCGAAAGAGAAGATTGCCAAAGTGCTGTCCCGCGCCGGTGGCCTGTTCAGCGCGGAAACCAAATTCGTGCTGAAAGCGCCGGTCATTCAGAAAAAAGCCAAAGTCTTCCAGTTGTTCGCCAACGGTTATGCCAAAGGCACGATTGTCCTGTGGGTCACCTATTTCATGGGGCTGTTCGTGATTTATCTGCTCAACGGCTGGCTGCCAACCATTATGCGCAACGGCGGTTTCTCACTGGAACGCGCCGCGATTGTCGCCGGTTTATTCCAGCTCGGCGGCACTTTCGGCGGCCTGATGGTCGGCGGTTTGATGGATAAGTACACTGCAAAACGCGTCATCGCCGGTTTCTATGTCATGGGCATGGTCAGCCTGCTGTCGCAGGGACTCGGCAACTTTGGCCCGGATGTGCTGGCGCTGCTGGTCTTCCTCAGCGGTGTGTGTATTAACGGCGCGCAAACCGGGCTTCAGGCCTTTTCCCCTGCCTTCTACCCGACCGAAATGCGCGCCACCGGCGTCTGCTGGATGCATGGCATTGGCCGCAGCGGTGCCATTATCAGCTCGTCGATGGGCGGGATCCTGCTGGGCATTTTCTCCGGCGAAAACATGATCTTTATCATTCTGGCGCTGCCTGCCCTGCTGGCTGGCCTGAGTATTCTTTTGCACCGCGCGGCACACCCGGCCGAGATGATTAAAGGCGTTGATATTACTGACATCCCGGAGTTGTCGCGCACCCTGAACATCCGCTAACCTTGCGTTAGCCTCCTGATAATTAGAAACATCAATACACTGACGCAGCGGCTGCGCTGCGATTACCCTACAAAAAGTTCAGAGGATTCAAGATGGCTAAGATCATAGGCGGTTTAGCGGTTTCACATACCCCGACTATCGGTTTCGCAGTGGATCACAACAAACAGGACGAAAGCGCCTGGGCACCGATTTTCGAGAGTTTTGCGCCGATGCAGAAATGGCTCGCAGAAAAGAAACCCGACGTGCTGGTGTACGTCTTCAATGACCACGTTACGTCCTTTTTCTTTGATCACTATTCGGCGTTTACGTTAGGCATTGATGACCACTACGAGGTCGCGGATGAAGGCGGTGGCCCGCGCGATTTGCCGCCGGTGAGAGGCCATGCGGCGCTGTCTCAGCATATCGGGGCCAGCCTGATGGCGGACGAATTTGATATGTCGTTCTTCCAGGACAAACCGCTGGACCACGGCCTGTTCTCGCCGCTTTCGGCGCTGATGCCGCATGAAGGCGGCTGGCCGACGCAAATCGTCCCGCTGCAAATCGGCGTATTGCAGTTCCCGATCCCGACGGCGCGCCGTTGCTACAAACTCGGTCAGGCGCTGCGCCGCGCGATTGAAAGTTTCCCGGAAGATCTGAACGTGGCGATTGTCGCCACCGGCGGCGTTTCCCATCAGGTTCACGGCGAACGTTGCGGCTTTAACAACCCGCAATGGGACGAACAGTTTGTCGATATGATTGTGAACGACCCGGAGCGTCTGACCGAAATGACGCTGGCGGAATTCGCCACGCTCGGCGGGCTGGAAGGTTCGGAAGTCATCATGTGGCTGGTGATGCGCGGCGCGCTTTCCGCCAATGTGAAAAAACTGCATCAGGCGTATTACCTGCCGTCGATGACCGGCATCGCGACGCTGATCCTCGAAAATCAGTCCCGCGAAGCGCCGGTGGACGTGCAGCAGCGCCAGCGCGATAAAATCGCACAACAGCTGGCGGGCGTGGAAAATCTGCCGGGCACCTATCCGTTTACGCAGGCGCGCAGCCTGAAAGCGTTCCGCATGAACCGGTTCCTGCATCGCCTGATCCAGCCCGCCTGGCGTGCGCGTTTCCTTACCGATCAGAACGCGATGTTTGCCGAAAACAAACTGACCGCTGATGAACAACAACTCCTGCGCGAACTCGACTGGCGCGGGATGATCCATTACGGCGTAAGCTTCTTTCTGCTGGAAAAACTCGGTGCCGTGGTGGGCGTGTCCAACTTACATATTTATTCCGCGATGCGCGGTGAAACGCTGGAGGAATTCCAGAAGACCCGCAATCAGCAAGTTCTCTACTCCGTAGCAGGTAAAGCGAAAGCATGACGATATTTGAGCAACCCAAGATCGACACCCACCATCACGTGTTTGATCCGGCGCGCTTCCCGTACCTTCCGGACACGCCGTACCGTCCGGAAGGGCACGAGATTGGCACCGCCGATGATTACCGTGCGGTGATGCAAGCCTATAACATCCGCCACTCCCTGATTGTCGGCCCGACATCAGGGTATAACACCGACAGCGCCTGCCTGCTGGATGCGCTGGAAAAAGGCAATGGCCGCTTCAAGGGCATCGCCGTGGTGCCGTTTGATATTCCGCAGGAAAAACTCGCCGCGCTGAAACAGGCCGGCGTAGTCGGTATCGCGATGAATGTGGCGATGCTCGGCACGGAACCTTTTCTGCATCTCGACGCCCTGATGGGACGCCTGACCGAACTGGACATGTTCGCCGCCATTCAGGTACAAGGCGACCAGTTTCTGGCGCTTTTGCCGCTGATTAACCGCACGAAAACCCGCCTGCTGATTGATCATTCCGGCCGCCCCGATGTGACGCAGGGCTTGCAACAACCGGCGTTTCAGGCGCTTTTACAGCTCGCGAATCAGCAACGCACCTGGGTGAAACTGTCCGGCTTATCGAAATTCAGCCGCCAGCCTTTTCCGTATCAGGACGGTCACGCTTATCAGCACGCGCTGCTTGAGGCATTCGGTGCAGAACATTGCATGTGGGGCTCCGACTGGCCGTTCCTGCGCGCGGAACACCGGATGGATCTCGGCACGTTACTGATGCTGGTGGAACAGCTATTCCCGGATGAGAAAACGCGTCACCAGATCCTGTGGCAGACGCCGAAAGACCTGTTTGGTTTTGCCGATTACTGAAGAAAGGAAGGCCCGATGAACTATAAAATTGCCGTCTTTAACGGCCCGAACCTGAATATGCTCGGCACCCGCGAGCCGGAAACTTACGGTTACGACACACTGGCGACCATCGAAAAGCTGTGTCATCAGACCGGGAAAAGCTGTGGTGCGGAAATCGAATTTTTCCAGACCAACCACGAAGGTGATTTGATTGACCGCATACAGGCCTGCCGGGGCACCACCGATGCGATTGTGCTGAACGCCGCCGCCTGGACCCACACGTCGGTCGCCCTCCGCGATGCCGTCACTGCCGTCAGCCTGCCGCTGTACGAAGTGCACATCACCAACGTGCATAAACGCGACGCCTTCCGCCACCACTCATTCCTCTCCGACGTGTCCGTCGGTGTGATCTGCGGTTTCGGTATTCAGGGCTACGAATATGCCATCCGCCAGGCGGTAGTGAATCTGAGAAAGTAAGCCGCTAGCCGCAAACCTGCCGGATTTCCTCCACCAGCGCCTGTGCGGCGGGGGAAAGCAGGCTTCCTGCGCGGAAAGTCAGGCCGATGGCGCGGTGCGTGTCGGCCAGATCCAGCGGCAGTTTTACCAGCTCGCCGCTGTCCAGTTCGTGCTCAAGCTGACGGGCGGAAACGGCGGCCAGCATATCCGAGCCGAGCAGCAGCCCGCGCACAATCCCCAGATCACCGCTTTCCACCACCGGATCCGGCGGCGGCATATCCATGGCATGAAAACTGTCGTCCAGCAGCCGTCGCGACGGGGTGTCTGCGCGCGGCAAGACCCAGCGCGCCACGCGCAATTGCGCCTGCGTCACGGGTTCATTAAGCAGCGGATGCCCTTTTCTCGCCAGAATCACCATGCTTTCGGTAAACAGCGTTTCCGTCACCATGTCCGCCGCGTAATCGCTGGAACGCAGTGCGCCGAAGATAAAATCCACCTCGCCGGAACGCAGTTCGGACGCCAGCGCGCTGAACGCACTTTCATTGGTGATCACCTTTACACCGCCGTATCGCTGCGTCAGCCCGATGATCGCCTGCGGCAACAAACGCGTGCGGCCAAGCGGCAATGCGCCGACCTGCACGGTGCCTTCCAGCACGCCACGTCGGGCGGCGATATCCGCCGGAATATGCCGCAGTTCGTTCAGCGCACGGCGCAGGTTTGGCACGATATCCTGCCCCGCCAGCGACGGCATCATGCCGTGCGGCGTCCTCGCCAGAAGCGCCAGACCCGCGCCATTCTCCAGCACTTTTAACGCCGAACTGACCGCGGGCTGGCTCAGCCCCAGCAGGGTGGCGACCGTCTGCATATGCCGTGTTTTGCACAGCGAAATAAAAATTTGCAGGCGACGGACGTTAAACAGATAAAGCGGTTCGGTTTCGCTGCGCGTCTGCCCGGCTTTGCCCTGCAATTTCGCCAGTTGTGACGGGATTAATCGCAATTCGGCAATCGCCCGCCGCGCACGCGGCAGCACGCATTTACCGAAATCGGTCAGCAACATGCCGTTGGCATGGCGCTCAAACAAAGGCACGTCGAGAGACTGTTCCAGATCGCGGATTGCCCGTGTCACCGCCGACTGCGTGCGGTAAAGCTCATCGGCCGCACGCGATACACTTCCCTGATCGACCACCTGACAAAAAGCGCGTATTTGCATCAGGTTACTCAGCATCTCGTCTTGTGCCATCCCCTTCTCCCGTCAGGTTTTTTTACGTGATATCCCTCAGCAATATAAATAAAACGCATACCCTCTGCAATCAAATGAATTACCCGCTGCGGGCACGGACTGACAGCATGGAACGCAGGCAACCTGATCACCATTAACCCAGGAACATTCATGACTCAGCCAAAAAAAGATGAAAGCAAAAGTGCATTAGTCGTCAGCGCCCACTCCGCCGATTTCGTCTGGCGCGCAGGCGGTGCCATCGCAAAACATACGCAGGCCGGTTACGCCGTTCATATCGTTTGCCTGTCTTTCGGCGAGCGCGGCGAATCCGCCAAACTGTGGCGTAAAGGCGCGATGACCGAAGAGATTGTGAAAGCGTCGCGCCGCGAGGAAGCGATGGCCGCCGCTGAAATTCTGGGTGCCACCGTCGAATTTTTTGATATGGGCGATTACCCGCTGCGCGCCGACAAAGCATCGCTGTTCCGTCTGGCCGATGTTTACCGCCGCGTGCAGCCACATTTCGTCCTCACGCATTCCCTGAAAGACCCCTACAACTACGATCATCCGATGGCCACCCATCTGGCGCAGGAAGCGCGGATTATCGCTCAGGCAGAAGGCTATAAACCGGGCGAAACCATCGTCGGCGCACCGCCGGTTTACTGTTTCGAGCCACATCAGCCGGAACAGTGCGAATGGAAACCCGACGTATTACTCGATATTACCGACGTCTGGGACAAAAAATATCAGGCAATTCAGTGCATGGCCGGTCAGGAACATTTGTGGGAATACTACACCCGCGTCGCCCTGCAACGCGGCGTTCAGGCCAAACGTAACGTCGGTATCACCAGCACCAAAAACATCGTGTACGGCGAAGGTTATCAGAGCCTCTTCCCGCGCGTGACGGAGGATTTAGCATGAGCTTAACCGGCAAAAAAGGCGTGGTGGTGCGCAATATTCCACGGGCAAATCCTGCGGATGTCACCGCGCTGGCGGCGTTTGGCGTGGCCACCGTCCACGAAGCACAGGGCCGCACAGGATTGCTGGATCCGGCAATCCGTCCGATCCAGCAAGACTGCGCCATTTCCGGCAGTGCCGTCACCGTGCTGACCGCACCGGGCGATAACTGGATGTTCCACGTTGCCGTCGAACAATGTCAGCCGGGCGATATTCTGGTGGTCGCGCCGACGTCGCCCTGCTCCGACGGATTCTTCGGCGATCTGCTGGCGACCTCACTGAAAGCGCGCGGCGTGGTCGGGCTGGTGGCCGATCTTGGCGTGCGTGATACCAAAACGCTGCGTGATATGGGGTTCCGCGTCTGGTCGCGGGCGGTTTACGCGCAGGGCACGGTGAAAGAAACACTCGGTTCGGTCAACGTGCCGGTGGTCTGCGCCGGACAACTGGTGTATCCGGGGGATGCGATTGTGGCGGACGATGACGGCGTGGTGGTGGTTCGCCGTGAAGACGTCACGCCGGTGCGCGAAGCCAGCCGCCAGCGGGAAGCACTGGAAGAGAGCAAACGGGCGCGGATGGCCGACGGCGAACTCGGGCTGGACATCTACAACATGCGTCCGCGTCTGGCCGAAAAAGGGCTGCAATATTTCGACTCCACCGCAGAGCTGGAACAGGCCGACAAACGCTGAGGAACCGCTATGCCACAGACCCGAATTCCCTGCCTCTTCATGCGCGGCGGTACGTCCAAAGGCGCCTTCTTTCTGGCTGACGATCTGCCGCAGGACCCGGCGCTGCGTGACCGCGTGTTGCTGGCGGTCATGGGCTCGCCCGACCCGCGCCAGATTGACGGGCTGGGTGGTGCCGATCCGCTGACCAGCAAAGTGGCGATACTCCGCCCTTCTGCCCGCCCTGATGCCGATGTCGATTACCTGTTTGCGCAGGTTAACGTCGATAAAGCCCTGGTGGACTACGGCCAGAATTGCGGCAATATTCTGGCGGCCGTTGGCCCGTTCGCCCTCGAACGCCATCTCATCGCCGCCCGAAACGGCATCACGCCGGTGCGAATCTTTATGGAAAACACCGGCCAGATCGCTACTGCGTATGTTCCGGTGGAAGACGGTCAGGTTTGTTATCAGGGCGATTTCCGCATCGACGGTGTACCGGGGACAGCGGCCAAAATCAGCGTGGAGTTTGCGGATATCGCCGGTTCCAGCTGTGGCGCGTTACTGCCCACCGGCAATGCGCGGGACGTTTTCGACGGCACCGAAGTCACCTGTATCGACAACGGCATGCCGGTGGTTTTACTGCGCGCCGCAGATCTAGGCCGCAGCGGCTATGAAAGCCGCGAACAGCTCGACGCCGATGCTGAACTGAAAACACGCCTCGAATCGATCCGTTTGCAGGCCGGGACAAAAATGAATCTCGGCGACGTTTCGCAGCGCACTGTACCCAAAATGACGCTCATCGCGGAACCGCGAAACGGCGGCGCAATATCGAGCCGGACGTTTATTCCGCACCGCTGCCACGCCTCGATTGGCGTGCTCGGTGCGGTCAGCGTCGCCAGCGCCTGCCTGATCCCCGGTTCAGTGACCGAAGGTTTGGCGCATACGCCCTCCGGCGCTGTTCATGGCGCGGCATCGCTTATCAGCGTGGAACACCCGACCGGCGAATTCAGCGTTGAATTGAAACTCGACATGGAGAAATCGGGCGCGGAGCGGCTTGCGGGGTGCGGGCTGCTGCGGACAGCACGGTTGATTTTTGAAGGCGTGGTGATGGTATCGGGGGAGATATGGGAGGGGGAATGAACCGGAAAGACTTCAGTTTCTCACTTGCAGTGAGGGGCTCACGTCTGACCGGGAAAGTTTCGGTTTTTTACTTGCAGTTAGGCGCTCAAATCTGACCGAGACAATTTCGGTTTTTCATGTGCGGTGATCACTCAGCGGCTCGCGCCGAAACCGACCAAAGAGGGCCAGACGGCCCCTCTTTGGAATCTCCACGTCTTTTTTACTGCGCGCTGCCGCTCGCTGTCTATGTTTCAGCAACGCCGGTGAGTGCCGCAAACGCCGCCGCTACGCGGTTCTCTCGCTTCGGGTTCGGACCAGCTCGAAAAAACACTCTCGCCGTTTCTCACCACTCACTCAACGCCGTTTTGAAAGCGGCCAGTGGCTTTCTAATTCACAACCTCACTACTTCTAATCTGAAAAATGCAGTGTGATTTTTCTTTTTAGAAAGCCACTGGCCGCTATCAGAAACCTTGCCGAGCGAGAGTTTCGAGACCAATGGCTCGAAACCGAGTAAGGGAACCGCGCAGCGGCAAGATTTCGCGGCAATAGCCGCTGTGCCTGAAAAATAGTCAGCGAGCGGCAGCGCGCAGTTAAAAAGCGCGGGTGTCCAGAGGGCGCGCGCGTTAACGCGCCCTTTGGGCCAGTTTGGGCGGCGAGCCCAAGGTCTTGATTTTGTAGTTAAACCAACGCCCCCGCCCGCCCGGCTCCCACCCGATGACATCTCACACTGATCCCCTCACTTCCCCCACGCAGATCCTGCGGTAATTGGCATCCGTCCCCCGCCAGCGGGCATCGCTCGCGAAAATAACACCCCATCGGCAGGTTCCGGTTACTCGGCAGTTCGCCTTTTTTATCGACGACGCCGTCATCTAACAGCCGCCCCGCGCGGGGCACGGAATCAAGCAGTAAACGGGTGTACGGATGCTGCGGTTCTGTCAGCACGTTTTCCGCAGCACCCAGTTCGACGATCTGCCCGAGGTACATCACCGCCACGCGGTCACTCATGTGGCGCACGACGGAAACGTTATGGGAAATCAGCACGAACGTCAGGTTGCGCTGGCGTTGCAGTTCCACCAGAAGATTGAGGATCTGCGCCTGTACGGAAATATCCAGCGCCGAGGTGGGTTCGTCGAGCACGATGATGTCCGGCTCTGATGACAACGCACGGGCGATGGAAATACGCTGGCGCTGACCGCCGGAAAATTCATGCGGTAAACGGTCGAGATATTCTTTGCGAATGCCGACCTGCTCAGCCAGCGTGGCCGCGAGTTCGCGACGTTCACGACTGCTGTTGTGTTTCTGCACAAACACCGGCTCGGTGATAATTCGCCAGACTGGCAGACGCGGATCCAACGACGATTGCGGATCCTGAAATACCATTTGCATACCGGAACCAAACCACGAATTGTCATGGCGCGCGCGGTGAATTTCTCCGCTGCTCGGCTTTTGCAGCCCCATCAGCAACTGGGCCAGCGTGCTTTTTCCACAACCGGACTCGCCGACAATCCCCAGCGTTTCGCCGCGAATAATATTCAGATCCAGCCCGTTGAGCGCATGGACGTAACCGGTCGGTTTGCCGCGCCAGTTAAAGCTGGCGGGGAAACGCACACGGACATCCTGTAATTCGACTAACGCTTCAGCAATCATCAGGAAAGCTCCTCAGTGCGTTGGATGGCGATCTGCGGGTGCCAGCAGGCAACGGACTGACGTGGAAATTGCGGTAACGGCGCGAGCCGTGGCGTTTGGGTGCAGCGATCATCGGCGTGATTACAGCGCCCCCGAAATGCACAGCCCTGCGGCAGTTTCGAGAGATTCGGCACAGTGCCCGGAATGGCTTTGAGCAGGCTGCGCGGTTCACCATTTTCCGGCGCCGCCTGCAACAGGCCGATGGAATACGGGTGCGACGGCGCGTCGATCACATCCGTCGTGCTGCCGCTTTCAATCACATGCCCCGCGTACATCACGTAAACGCGGTCACAAAGTTGTGAAACGACGGCCATATCGTGGGTGATAAATAATACCGCGGTACCGCTGGCGCGGGCTTTACGCTGCAACAGACGCAAAACCTGACGCTGTACGGTGACATCCAGCGCGGTGGTCGGTTCGTCAGCGATAATCAGTTCGGGTTCGCAGGAAAATGCCATCGCAATCAGCACGCGCTGGCGCATACCGCCGGAAAGCTCGAACGGATAACGCGACATCACCTGCTCCGCGTCGGCAATCTGCATATCGTCCAGCAGGCCGGTGGCTTTTTTCCAGGCCTGCGCTTTGCTGATTTTCTGATGCAGGCGGATCACCTCACACATCTGACGCCCGATTTTGCGCGTCGGGTTCAGCGCGTTCATCGGCTCCTGAAAAATCATCGCCACCCGCGCACCGCGCAAAGTGCGCATCTGTTTTTCGCTGGCGTGAACCACATCGGTGCCGAGCATACGTAATTCACCGCCCGTCACGGTAAAACCATCAGGCGGCAAAAGGCGCATCGCCATCATTGCCGTAACCGATTTGCCGGAACCGGATTCGCCCACCACGCCAACGATTTCTCCGGCACTGACCGACAGCGATACCTGATTCAGCGCTTTCACTTCGCCGCCGTAAACCGGGAAAACCAGTTGCAGATTGTCGATTTCCAGAACCGGCGCGTTGCTTTGTTCAGTCATCTCAGCGCCCCCTACTTTTCGGATCGAGCAGGTCACGCAGACCGTCGCCGAACAGGTTAAAACCGGTGGCGGTGATCATGATCGCCACACCAGGAAACGCGGAATACCACCACTGGTCGAGAATGTAATTGCGGCCATTGGACACCATCGCGCCCCATTCGGCGGTCGGTTGCTGTGCGCCGAGGCCAATAAATCCTAAGGTTGCGGCCATCAGAATCGAGGTGCCGATATCGAGCGAGGCCTGCACCACCAGCGGCGGCATCACGTTACGTAATACGTGCCAGGTAATGAGATGCCAGCGCGACGCGCCAAACGTGCGCGTGGCCTGCATGTAGGCCTGATGACGCAGCATCAGCGTCTGGCCGCGCGCCAGCCGGACGTAAAACGGAATGCGCACCACGGCAATCGCCAGCATCGCGTTAAACAAACTCGGCCCGAGCGCCGCCGCCAGCGCCATCGTCAACACTAAAGACGGCACCGACAGCATGATGTCCATGCAGCGCATAATCAGCGCGTCCACCACGCCGCCGACCACGCCGGAAAAACAACCGAGCAATGAGCCAAGGGTGCCCGCAATAATCACCACCGCCAGCCCGGCCGCCACAGATTGCTGGCTGCCGATCAGCACGCGGCTGAAGAGGTCACGCCCGACTTCATCGGTGCCAAACCAGTGCGCGGCAGACGGGGCCTGTAAACGATCGGTCAGGCTGATGGCGTTAGGATCGTGCGGCACCAGCCACGGCGAAAAAATCATGATAAACAGGACGATGAGCATGATCGCCATCCCGAGCATCGTCAGCGGGCTGCGGCTCAGCAGATGAAAAGTCCGCCGCCAGGTGGCGAAGCGCGGTTTGACGTCCGGCGGCACAATCCCGGCACGGTGATTAGTCACGTCAGGTTCAATTACAGACATTCGCTCACCCCTCCCGGCCAATGCGCGGGTCAATCCACACATACAGCAAATCCACACACAAATTGACGATGACGTAAGCAAACGACACCACCACCGCAAACCCCATCACCGCCGGGAAATCCAGCGCCTGAATCGAATTCACCACGTAAGCGCCCATACCCGGCCAGGCGAAAACCGTTTCGGTCAGCACCGCGCCGTAAAGCAAATCGCCCATCGCCAGCCCGAGCACCGTCACGGACGGGATCAGCGCATTCGGCAGCGCGTGGCTTAAAATCACCCGCCAGCGCGATAAACCGTTGGCGCGCGCGGTGCGGATGTAATCTTCGCTCAGCTGTTCGAGCATCGCAGAACGGATTTGCCGCGCCACAACCCCCATGTGGACAAACGCCAGCGTCAGCGCAGGCATCGCCAGATGCTGGAGGCTGTTCCAGAATGTGTCTCCGTTGCCGGTCAGCAGTGAGTCGAGCACATAAAAGCCGGTGATATTGGCCGGCGGATCCAGCCAGTCGTCCAGCCGCCCGCCGCCTGGCAGCAGGTTCAGATGGCCGTAAAACAGAATTATCACGCCCAGCCCCAGCCAGAATGCCGGGGTGGAAATCCCCAGAACCGACAATAAACGCACCAGATGATCAGGGAATTTGTTGCGGTATACCGCCGACAACACGCCCAGCGGAATACCCAATACAATCGCCAGAAACAGTGCAGTAAAAGCCAGCTCTAAGGTCGCCGGGAAGAAGGCTTTGAGATCGTCGAGAACCGGCCTGCCCGTGCGGATCGACGTGCCTAAATCGCCGTGCAACAGGTCGTTCACGTAACGGAAAAACTGCACATACAAAGGCTGATTCAGCCCGAGCTGCTCGCGGATATGTTCGACCATTTCGTTGCTTGCGCGGTCACCCGCCAGCAGACGCGCCGGGTCACCGGGGATCATGTGCGAGATGATAAACGTGATAACGCAAACGCCCGCCATCACCAGTATCAAACCCCAACATCGCTGACGGATCAGAGTCCAGAAAGTCATATTTCCCCTTAAAACCCTTCATATTTCGCGCTGCTGATGCGTTGGCTGCGCTCACTCACCCCGGTCACATAGTTCACTATGCTCCCGGGGATTCCTTCACTTGCCGCCTTTCCGCAACCCGAACTATTTTGGGTTTAAAGCGGAAATCCTGCGGATAATCACTGTTTACTCATTTGCCCAACATTAAAGACCTGCTCAAGCATCGGGTTGAAAACAAAACCTTTGACGTCTTTGTTCATCGCGACCTGATAGTTTTTCTGGAACAGGTAAACGTAAGCCGCTTCGTCGATGACGATTTTCTGCGCCTGCTGGTAGTCATCCGTCCGCTGTTTCTGATCCGTCACGGACACCGCTTTTTTCAGCAACGCATCAACATCAGGATTGGAATAGAACGAACGGTTGCCCGGCAGCCCTTTTTTGTCGGACTCGAACCAGTAGTTCATGAACATGTACGGGTCGGCAAAATCCGGGCTCCAGTTACCGATCGAAATGTCATAATCACCCTGCCCGATACGGTCGCGCATGGTGGCGTTCGCCAGTTTTTCCAGCTTCACGCTGATCCCGGCCTGACCGAGGCTGGCCTGAACGGCAAGCGCGATGGATTCCCAGTTCGGGTCGTTATCGGAATACAGGAAATCCAGTGTCTGCGGCTTGTCTTTCACTTTTTCGAGATCGGCTTTCGCCTGCGTCAGATCCAGCGTGTATTGTTTGGCCGTCGGGTCAAAACCCCACATGCCATCCGGGATCGGCCCGCGCATTTGTTTGGCATTACCGCCGAGAATGCCCTTCACCATGCCCTGATAATCCACCGCAGACGAAATCGCACGCCGCAAATCCACCTGATTCAGCGGCGCTTTGGCGTTATTGAGATACAGATACGTCACGCGCAGCGACGGGAATTCTTCAACGGCAACTTTGTCCTCTTTTTTCAGCGCGGCCAGCTGGTCCATCGGCAGGGAATCGGCAATGTCCAGATCGCCGCGTGACAGTTGCAGACGGCGGGTGGCGCTCTCGCCAATAATCTTGACCGTTACGCGTTTAAAGGCCGGTTTCGCACCGCTATAATGCGGGTTCGGCACCAGCACCAGTTGCTGACCTTTCTGCCAGCGATCGAGTTTGTACGGGCCGGAACCGGCGGTATGACCGGCCAGCCAGGCTTTACCTTCATCCGCCGGATTGGCTTTGGCAATCGCCGGATTCACAATCCCTGCGCCATCATTAGCCAGCGTGTAGAGGAACGGCGCAAACGGCGTTTTCAGCGTGAACGTGACGGTCAGCGGATCAACCACCGTCACCACCATGTCTTTAGGAAACGCTTCTGACGGCCCCTGAGCAATTTTCATCAGGCGTTCAAACGACCATTTCACCGCATCGGCATTGACGTCGGTGCCGTCGTCAAATTTCGCGCCCGGCTTGAGCTTGAACGTCCAGACGAGTTGATCCGGCGACGCCGTCCAGCTGGCCGCTAAGTCGCCTTCCACCTGCGTGGAGCCTTTACCGTTTTCGGTTTTATACTGCACCAGGCGCTGATACGCCGGGTAGGTCACCGTCCAGTCGTTGTTGTCGATTGTCACCGCCGGATCCAGCGTTTGCGGGTCGGCGGCTTTGCCGATCACCAGCATGTCCTTCGGAACGGCGGCCTGCGCGGCAAAACTTAACCCTGACAGGGCGAGAAAAATGGCACCGGCGATCCGTGTTTGAGTGGTTTTACGGAACGTGCTGATTGCTGTGTTGCTCATCGGAGAACTCCTGGCTTTATGAAAAGTGATAAGAGACTTGCAATGATTACGCGGCGTTAACCGGCGGATAGCAGCCGAACCGCTCTTCCAACAACGGATACGTTTTGGCATCCGGTAATTCAAAGTGCCACCACTCGCTGGTGATGCCTTTAAAGCCGCCCGCCGCCATCACGGCGTTGAGCAGTAAACGGTTTCGCTGAATCTCCGGCGGTAAATCCGGATAAAACGGGTGCGAGACCCCGGTCATTTCGTCAAAGCCCGTTCCCATATCCAGCACGTTGCCCTGTGCATCAAGTAACGTCAGATCAACCGCCACACCCCGGCTGTGGTGCGAGCCGAGTTTGATATCCACGACATAATCAGGATTCGGAAACGCTGCCCATAAACAGGCCTGGGCCGCCTGCGGCCGGTAAGCGTCATAAATTTTCAGCCGGAATCCCGCCAGCTTCGCGACCGCATTGCAGCGCGCCAGCGCCGCGGCCGCGTCGGGGTGCAACAGGCAGCGCGATTCGCGGTAAATCGGCTGACCGGTCAGGTTATCGGCGGTGGCATATTTCAGGTCGATCACGGCGTCTGGCACGCTTTGCGCCAGGTCGGTCAGTGCAACATCGGGTGTTTTTGTATTCATCAATAAACTCTGCCGGCTGGTTTTAGAAAATTACGATTCAAATTGTCCGAGTTGTTTCTGCAAAATCCGGTTATTCGCCAGACGCTGTTCCACATCGTTCCCGCGCAGTTCCAGCACCGAGGAACACAGCAGGTTGAACAGGCAACTCAGCGGTGCCATGGAATCCCAGAACTGGCCGGTATCCGTTTTCACCTGCAATAAATCGACCGGATAATCGCGCGCCCACGGACAGTAAATGTCGGTGATCAGCGCCACGTTCAGCCCGCGCTCGCAGGCCGCTTCACAATAGGTTTGCGCCATCTTTGAATACGCGCGGGTGTCGGTGACCACCAGATAAGGCTGCGCAAATTCCGAATTAAGCGATTCCACGTAGGTACCGGAAAGCCCGTCGGCGAAATACACTTTGGGACGCAGATATTCGAGATAGCTCGCAAAATTATTGGCGATACCGCGCACCGACTGGATGCCGAGAATAAATACCGCGTCAGCTTCGGCCAGACGACGGCTGACCTGCGCAAAACTGTCGCTTTGCGCCAGCTGATAAACGTGATTAATGGCTTCGAGTTCCAGCGTCAGCGATTGCTCTAACTTTTCCTGCTGCGGCTGTTTGCTGCGTTCGCGGTAGGCGCCCAGACGATCGGTCACCACCCACGGCTGATACGCGGTTCCGCTTTGCTGGCGCAGCGTTTGTTTGAAATCATCCAGGTTGCGATAACCCAGACTGCGCAGATAACGCCCGACCGAAATGCCGCTGGTCGCGGCGCTGCGCGCAATGCTGTCGGCGGTTTCGAACGGAATTTGCGCCAGATTGGCCAGCAGATAACCGGCAATGCGCTTCCCCGTCGGCGTTTGTGCGGAGAACGACGCTTCGATTTGTTCAATCACATCCTGCGCAGGCTGCATCGGTTAACTCCTTGTTGCTTTATTGTCAAAAAACTAGCTGTTGTTAGTAAAATAACAATGCACGGGATGTGCCAATTCTCACAAATGTGTGAAATTTGTGCAGCAGATCGGGGTTTGTGATGATTTAGCGAGCAGAGACTGGCAAGGAGCGTGCTTTACAATATGTAAAAGCGCTTTGCCCGATAACCACTGCACAACAATCAGGCAACTTATGGTTGCTTTTAGTGCAGGCAGGATACGGCAACATAAGAAAAGAAGTAAAAACGGGCGGGAATTTAATCACTTTGCCTTAACAGTCAACACGTTGGATATTAAGAAAGCAGTCAGACAAGTTTTTGCGTTAACCCTTTGACATGCCCACGGGCAGTCGCTATTATTCGCCCCGTTCACACGATTCCTCTGTAGTTCAGTCGGTAGAACGGCGGACTGTTAATCCGTATGTCACTGGTTCGAGTCCAGTCAGAGGAGCCAAATTCTTGTTTTCATCCATCTTCACGAATCTTTATACGATTTAGATTCAATAAGTTAGTGTGAAAAGTCTTCCCGATGCATTTTTAGTTTCCCCTCCGCATCGGGAGAATTTGGTGGTCAGATTTGGGGTCATGTTGGTTCGATGACGGAGTGACCCCCAAATGTCTCTTAACGACTCAAAAATCCGCAACTTAAAACCATCCGTAAAACCCTTCAAAGTCTCCGACTCGCACGGTCTATACCTTTTGGTCAATCCAGGCGGTTCACGTCTCTGGTATCTCAAATATCGTATCGATAGAAAAGAATCCCGCCTCGGTTTAGGGGCCTATCCCGATGTTTCTCTAGCTTATGCCCGACAACAGCGTGACGGTATCCGCAAGCTGCTGGCGCAGAATATCAATCCAGCACAACTGCGCTCTGCTGAAAGAACCACTTCTACACCAGAAAAAACCTTCAAACATGTGGCACTGGAGTGGCATAACAGCAACCGGACATGGTCAGAGAACCACGCAACCCGTCTGCTTGCCAGCATGAACAACCATATCTTCCCGATAATTGGACACCTGCCGGTCACAGAACTGAAAACCCGCCATTTCATCGACCTGCTGAAAGGGATTGAGAAAAAAGGTCTGCTGGAAGTCGCAGCACGTACCAGGCAGCATATGTGCAACATCATGCGTCATGCCGTACATCAGGAGTTGATAGAGCACAATCCGGCAGCAAATCTGGACGGTATCATCGCCCCTCCCATTAAACGCCACTACCCTGCCCTTCCGCTGGAGCGACTGCCGGAATTGTTGATTCGCATTGAGGACTACCAGCAAGGACGAGAGTTAACCCGCCTGGCTGTATTACTCACCCTGCACCTTTTCATCCGTTCCAGCGAACTGCGTTTCGCCCGTTGGTCTGAGATCGATTTCAAAAATAGAATCTGGACCATTCCTGCCACTCGCGAGTCCATCCCCGGTGTCCGCTACTCTGGGCGTGGTGCAAAAATGCGTACTCCACATATCGTTCCACTCTCCTGTCAGTCCATCGCTATTCTGAAACAGATACGGGAAATATCCGGTCATCAGGTGCTGGTATTCCCTGGCGATCACAATCCGTATAAACCGATGTGTGAAAACACGGTCAACAAGGCGCTACGCCTGATGGGCTATGACACAAAAGATGAAATCTGTGGCCACGGCTTTCGGGCAATGGCCTGTAGTGCCCTGATGGAGTCTGGCTTATGGGCACAAGATGCGGTTGAACGGCAGATGAGTCACCAGGAACGAAATAGCGTTCGAGCGGCTTACATCCATAAAGCAGAATATCTCGATGCCCGTAAAGCGATGATGCAATGGTGGTCGGATTATCTAGATATGTGCCTGAAAGAGTATGTGCCACCTTACCTCTTGTCCATAAAGGCCCTTGAGGCTTGAAAGACAAAGATAAACGGGGCAGGTAAACTGGACGGAGAGTAAATAAACAGAGCTCTACTAAAGGGTAATGCCAGTCAGTTAAGCAACTGACTGGCTTTTTTCCTGTGCTTTTGGATACTTCCGGGGTCTTTCCTTCACCACTCTCGGAAAGGCCCTTTCTCTTCTTATCGGCAGCTTCACCATCTGCGCCATACTCTCCAGATTACGCAACAGTTCGGGGATCCGGCCCGGAGATGCGCCCTGAAGCGTCATTAACATCCTCATCACCAGACTGCACGAGTCTGAGAAGCTTAGCTGATTCGGCCAGTAACCCTTTAGGGTTTTAGACATCTTAATCATCTGATAACGAACAAGATTATAGGCTAGTAATACCCCCCATAACTCCTGCTCGACAAGTTCTGGTTTTTTACTTCTCAGCGTTAACCGACTCAGTAACATCGTCTGCTTAATTTCACGATAACCCAGTTCGATTTCCCAACGGTGGCCGTAGAGATCGGCCATTTCCCCCCCGGGTACCGCATGGCATCTGTCATTGAGGTCAGCAGATGGCAGACTTTGCCTTTACGGGTAAACGTCAGAAGGCGAGCCGTCATTTCCTCCCCCAGATCAGGCCACTTTTTCCGGGCCTGAGGACTGGTTTTCATCCTTATCAGATGATCGCCTTTACCGAGTTTTCGCACCTCTTCGTACTGCGCTCCTTTTTTCAACGGGATCATCCAGTGACGGCTCTCTCCCGCCTGATGCCAGGCATTCAGCAGCCCCAGAGAATAATAACCTTTATCGAGTAAAGTCAGTGTGTTATCGCCTGTTTGTTCTATCAGTTTTTCTGCCAGCGTATATTCGCTTTCTTTCATCGTACCGAAGGCGGCAGCCGTAAGCAGGTGGCTGGTCAGTTCCATCTGGCAGACCATTTTCACCTGCGGATAAAGCCCCGGTTGCCCGGCATAGGTCTGTCGCGGGAAAGCCACATCATTTTCTGGTGTATCCTGGGTTCGCCAGACGACACCGTCCACCGCCAGTAATGTCAGACCACACCAGTGTGGATGGGTGACGGAGTTGTGCCACACCTGTGCCGTTTGGGTAAACACGCGGCGAACGGCATCACTTCCCAGGCGCTGGCGGGCCTGGATAACGGCGCTTGGGGCAACGAAGGGCCGGTTGCCGGGGAGCATAATATCCAGACGGTTCACGATTTGGTGGAGGGGTTCTTCGCGTTCGAGCGCCATGCCAATGATGCACCAGACCATCATTTCCAACGGGAGACGGCGTTTACGCAGCGTGACGGAACCTGACTCGGCCAGACAGCGGGAGACAAGGTCGGGATCCAGAACATCACCGAGAGAAGTCAGAGGGTTACGGGTAGAGTCGTAGCAGGAAACGAGCTCAAGAGCCTGAGCAATGCGCATAAAAAAAATCCAGAAACGAAGAACGTTTCTGGATTTTTACACAGCCACTGGATCGTTCAACTGATCCTTAACTGATCGGCATTACTCTACTAAAGGGCCCTGTTTCTGCCCGGCAGACGTGTCATTATATGTCATCATGGCAAGTTCTCCTCTCATTGACACGTTGCACGACCTGCTGTTCAATGTTGCAACGCGATAATGAATTGATGGCCTTCGGTATATATGAAAGAAAGAACCCCGGCTCCTGCTCCAAACGTTTCACAGTCTGGCATTCTGCGCACTGAGCGCACTGGGGCTTGCGCGTCAGGACGGCAAAGTTTCCAATGCTTACAGTGAAACCCTTTTCATGGTTCGCTGGCTTTTCACCGCACATAAACAGAAACGTTTCCCCAAAAGCATAGCGGCTGCCATCACCCTGATGCTGGAGCGGGGGCACCTTTACGGCGTTGAGCGAACCTGCGCCATCATATTGAAACTCTGTGGCATAGGGATAGTTGTTCCACTACTGGTGGCTTGGACCTGTTGCGGCTAACATAAACTATCCAGGCAATGAAAAATCTGGTGTGGGGAAACTACACAGTCATGAGGAAGAATGGGCCCGGAAAGATAATGTCGGTATTACAGCCAACGGTTTCATTATGGCAAAATGCGCTTTACACGAGTCTTTTGATAGCTATGGACGCATTATTAAATCACTAGAAATCCGGGTCATAAGAAAGACAAGTATTTTTGAGCGAAAACTTACTGAGCATAAACTCTCTATTAAGGAAGTTGCGAAATGCGAAAATTTGACGTTAATGAAAATTTATTCACATCAGGAAAGAAGTTGTTAACAATGTCACTTCCTCATTTAAAAGCAGCTACCCGAATTAACAGTGTCTAAGTTAATAAAATCTGATTACAACCTTCCGTTTAATTTTTCTATCAACATGGTTCGTGTATTAAAAATAATGACACAGACAGATATAGCGTTTCATGAGAAATTACTGACAGGGGATCCTCGATTTAAATATTTTATATTTGACAGAGTCGAATTAATTTAATATAAATAAAAAACCTAGTTTTCACTAGGCTTTCAAAGTACTTTTTATAAAATTAACGAAAAGCCTCAGGAAACTCTTTCTTATAAAACGGTTCAGTTTTTTCTCCTTCAATCTTCTGAGCAAGCAATCCTCTAATTTTTGGTACGTAATTTAATAAGCATGATGCAAGTATAATTGAAAGTCCAAACAGGGCTATTGTTGCATCTAAACCGAGCCATGAGATTAGTACGCCGGTAAGGGAGGACCCAATTGGGATGCTGATTTGCGCGATAAACAAAACAAAGGTTTCAATGCGCGAGCGAAAGTTATCCGGGATAGCTGTTGCCCTCGAAGATGTCACAATTGCGTTGAATAAGGCAACGCTTACTCCAGCAATAAATACCAAGACAAACATCTCAATATAATACGGATTCATAGCGAATAAAACAAAACTTGCACCTAAGGTAAGCACACTGATGAAGCAAAGTTTGAAGTGGCTTTCTTCCCGCACTTGATAAAAAGTAATAATAAAACTCCCAAGCACAACTCCAATACCAAAAAGCGCTAAAATAATCCCCAACTCGGTCGAATTGAAATGATACTCTCCAACCACGAGTAGCGGAAGTGCAATACTCAAGAAAGGGGTGATAAATAAATTAAGCAACATCATGAAAAGCGCAATATAATACTCAGTTGAAATTTTTCTGACAGCATTAAAGCCAGCTTTAGTATTATCATACCATGTGGAAAGCGAGAATGTGACAGATTCATTTTTTTGTCGATCAATCGGCAATAGTTTGTATAGAATTAAAGCAAGTAGTGATAATATCACGAACATTATTGTCATGAAATGATAGCCGATTGCCGCTAATAGTACTCCACCCAAGCCTGGACCGATAAAAGTAGTGAATGATAAAACTAAACCACGAATTTTGAATGCTTTTGCCAACAACCCATTATTTGTTACCAACAAGGCGGAAAAACTAATAGAGGATGCGGTGAACACCATAGCCCCTGCCGACAGCAGAATTGCACTAATGATAATATTTAAGCTTGAGATGTGGTTTGCAGTGAAAGCTATATTGATAATTGCTAAAAAAGTAATCACTCCCCCACTAGAGAAACTTTGAACTTCGACATAACATCAGCTATGGCGCCAACAAAAGGCAAAGATAATGTATAAAACCACCAATAGATACCAACTACTAAGGAAACAAACAATGCGCCGTGCTGTAAAGAAAACCATGTCAACATAAAAAACGCTCCCCTATTGGAAGTCATTAACAAAAAAGTGATATATTGAAATGTTTTAAAATTTTTTGTCATTTTTTTCATATTGACTCCTGAATTATATTCATTTATTTTCTTTATCTTGGCTATGATACTATACGCTATTAAAATGAGCAGGGGGTGTTTACGAGAAAATACCCCCCTAATATCAGCACCTTTTCAACACCTGCGGGGTTTATACTATCACCTAGGGAAGCCCTATTCGATGTCGAAGTCAAAATCTCTGACAAAACTATGTATATCATTTTTAATTTTGACTTTGTCCTTACCTCCAAAAATAAAGAAACATGTATAATCAGTTCTCACATTTGATTTTGTACTATCACCAACTTTTTTACGGGGAAAAATATTTACCAATGTATTATATTCCCTCAAGGATTCCAATGTCGGTAAGGAATTCAACACTCCGTTTTTTTGTGGAATAATGTTTACAATACTGAAATGCTGGTCAGGGTTCAACTCTCTAATAAATTTATCATTATCGTTCAATACACCGTCAAACCAAGCTTCATAGAGAGTTTTTCCGTAGACAAATTTCGCCATATAATTGAAATATGAACCTCCTGGCCTCGTTGCTATTTCTGATAATATAATGGCACCCTCTTCATTAATGAAAAATTCCAAATGACAGATGCAATCATTAATATCGAAACCCTGGACAATCTTGCGATAGAATGCGTCGATCTTAGTGTATAGTTCATGATTTTCGTTGAGATTTAAATGTTCAGCGCTATCGTATTTTACCTTTTCATTTGTTACGTACATTCTTGGCATATTGTATTCAGAGATTGAAAGTAGTTTTATATCTGTTTTCTTTATAAAGCAATCAGCACAAAACTCACGACCCGATATGAATTTTTCCAACATAATTCCGTTAGATATTAAATGTACATCTTTGTTCTTTTTAAAAGAGGATATATACTCAGTCAACTCTGTTTCAGTGTTGATAATTTCGGTATTAAACGATCCAAAACCACAGGCAGGTTTTGCCACCATCGGATAATTAAATTTTTTGCCTTCGATGTCGTTGGAGATTAAATGAAACTCCGCACAAGGCAGCATCAAATCTTCAAACATCTTTTTCATAAGACGCTTATCCCGGGTTATGTTGATAGTATTAAAACTTAATCCTTTGGAGCCCAAACGCTCGGTTAAGAATCCCGCACCATATTGACTCAACTCACCAATAGAGATCACCCTTTCAATCTGAACACCCATAATTGCCAACATGTTCGCTACGCTGGTTAATGATTCAATGCTGTCCACTGAAGATACGATAAATTTATTTTTCATTCCCCCGCTCAAAGCATGGGAAGGATGTATATTATCTACATCAGACTCGTCTATAACAGCAATATACTCTTTACCTAGCACGTCTAGTACATTATAGGTTTCAAACCAATACTTGCAAACTAGTAACATATATACTCCTGGATATGGTACTTCATCGATAATGACTAAGATAGTTAATTTTCACTGACGGATACATGCATTTACTCGGCACACAACAGTCACGATTCCTAGACATGGGAAAATTTTTTTATATTGAATTTTTGATAGCACTCACTCGGCATATCCAATGATTGGAATAACTCATTTAACAGTGAGTTATCATCCCTATTTTTTACTATAATATCACGTTTATGAATAAGTAGCCTTTGTGGTATACCCATGTAATCTGAAAACCTTTCTTTCTCTATGAGTGGTATTTTGTTACGATCATCTATCAATATTCGATCTTGGGGGATTTGTAAGTACTCCAAAAATTCGATGCAGGTGGGTAAATCTTCATCATGCTGAGGGATGATAGTAATATCAAATGGCCTTATTATCTTGGGTAATCTAAAACCTTTACTGTCACGGCTGGAATCGAGAATAATGAAAAACAACCGTTGCAGTCCAAGTCCGTACGTTACAAATTGGGCATTCATATTTCGATTAGTATGATTACAATAACGAGCAACTACTTTCTTTTCCTGCCCATATTCATATGTCATCGCCAGACTCATAGCCGGGGTATTATTAAATGTTTCTTCACCTTCAGGATGTAAGTAAAAATACTCCCTGAATTTAATTTTTGGATTATAACTGCACGACAAAGGAATTAAGAATATTTTAGCGAGGTGCAACGTGTACTGATGAAAAAGCTCAATTGCAGACTCATTTTTGGAACTACACTCATTAAGACTTGCGCCAGCTAGCATTCTGAACTCCCTGGATTTAAGGATCCCTTGCACCTGACTGAGTTGCCGGTAAAACTTAGCGGAGAACATCATTTTTATCGGTAGCTGCCTGTAGCTTTTTAGCCCTTCCTTAAGGAAGTTTAACAACAAAGGCTCTGGCGTTGATAATAAGTGATAACGATCCATTTTCCCTTTAAGAAATACAAACTGATCGAGAAAGCCTTCATGAAAAATTTCCCCCAAGGACAAAAAATCGGTCGGTACCACTTGAGTCATATCGATATGGTTAAAATCGAAGTTTTCGGCCTCTTTGATGCAGAGATGCTCGATCGCAGTAAGAAGTTTATTACCAATAGGCAAAAAAAGGGGAATACCTTTTTCAACCATTTGATAGAATGGACCGCTATTCAATAAAGATATTGTTGAATGCTGCTGTAGCAATTTTGGCAGCCGGTATTTTTCAAGAAACAATTGCTTAGATAGTCTCAATTAAACCTCCGCTGTTATTGATTTTTTAATGACACATGCCTCTTATTGATAATTAGTGCCAACCTACCCAACTTGCTAAAACTTAATCTATAGATTAGGAAAAAAACATGACAACATTGAAGAGCTAACCATCATCTGCGGCTAGCTCTCAACGCGTTAGTCTGTAACAATATTGGCAAGTTTATTAGGGATAATAATAGTGCGCTTGACCGTTTTACCGTCAATATATTTTTTCACTTCCTTTAAATTAAAGATACTATCCTTGATGAGCCCCTCAGGCGCATTTAGGTCAACGTGATGTTGTGCACGCAACTTGCCATTGACCTGCACAGCAATGATGACAGTATCGGGGACCGTTGCCAAGCGATCAACCTTCGGCCATGCCTCTGTAATTAACGCGCGTTCATGCCCCAACACTTGCCACAAAACGTGCGTGACATGGGGGACGATAGGAGAAAGCATAATGACGACGTGCTCCAATACTTCTTGCGCAATCCCCCTATCAGACTCACTATCAACTTGGAACTTACCAAAGGTATTTATCAGTTCCATAACAGAGGCAATTGCAGTATTGAAACTTAATTTGTGCTCCATTACATCGGAAACTTTGCTCAAAGTCTCATGCAACTTACGTCGAAGTTCCTTTTGTTTTGCACTTACTATACCGCCACTATGTGCTTTTGATATTCCCCAATTTTCAACATGAATGTGAATCGTATTCCATAGCTTTTTAATAAAGCGATGGGCTCCTTCAACACCAGAATCTGACCACTCTAATTGCTGTTCTGGTGGGGCACTAAACATCATGAATAGTCGAAGTGTATCGGCACCATAGTTATCGATATAGTCTTGAGGGTTTACCACATTTCCCTTTGACTTTGACATTTTAGCACCGTCTTTAAGCACCATGCCTTGTGTGAAGAGCCGAGTGAAAGGTTCATCTGATGTTAACAACCCCTCATCGCGGATCACCTTGTGAATAAATCGAGCATATAATAGATGTAAAATCGCATGCTCTATCCCACCGATATATAGATCGACCGGAGCCCAATAGTTAGCCCTATCGTCTAACATACTTTTCGTTTGATCTGCACAGGCAAACCGAGCCGAATACCAAGATGACTCAACAAAAGTGTCGAAGGTATCAGTTTCCCTTACTGCGGCACCGCCACAACAGGGGCACGTAACATGATAAAACTCAGGAATATTTTTTAGTACATTAGATTTATCAGTGAACTCAAATTGTTCTGGGAGCACAACTGGAAGATCTTTTTCTGGTACAGGTACAGTACCACAATCATCACAGTAGATAATTGGGATTGGCGCTCCCCAGTAGCGCTGTCGGGATATGCCCCAGTCTCTTAAACGGTAGTTTGTTTCTTCCACACCTGCTTTTAACGCTTGAAGCTTTTGAATTATTTTCTGAATCGCATCATCGCTCTCAAGTCCATTGAACTCACCTGAATTAACCAATGTACCTTTACCGGTGAACAAGTTGGTATTACTAATATCACTATCTGGAATTACAACCGGCTTAATATCCAAGTTAAACCTTCGGGCGAATTCGCTATCGCGCTCATCGTGTGAAGGAACGCCCATTATAGCGCCAGCACCGTAAGTAGATAAGATGTAATTAGCTATCCATATCGGCACTTCTTCCCCATTTAACGGATTAATCGCCGTCAGACCGGTATTGATACCATTTTTCTCAAGCGTCGCGAGATCAGATTCTGCTGTAGACATCTGCATACACTTATCTATAAAGAGTTTTATCTCTTCCTCAGAAGTGGACAACTCTCGTGAAAGCGGGTGATCAGGTGCAAGTCCGATAAAGGTACAACCGAAGATGGTATCTGGGCGCGATGTAAAAACTTCTACCGTATGCTGAAGTTGCTTAACTTTAAAACAAATTCTTGCGCCTTTAGATTTGCCAATCCAATTCCTCTGCATTGTCTTAACCTGAAGAGGCCACTCATCTAGATAATCCAACCCCGTAAGCAACTCATCCGCATAATCAGTAATTTTTAAAAACCATTGTGAGATCTCTTTTTTCTCAATTAATGCATCAGAACGCCAGCCTCTTCCATTGACCACTTGTTCATTGGCAAGCACCGTTTGATCCACGGGATCCCAGTTCACAACTGATTTTTTCTTATATGCTAAACCTTTTGCATGTAATTTTAGAAACAACCATTGCTCCCACTTATAATATTCAGGCGAGCAGGTGGCGATTTCTCGTGACCAGTCGTACCCATAGCCCATTTGCTTTAATTGCTTACGCATATTATTGATATTTTGGTAAGTCCAAACTGCGGGATGCGTGTTATTTTTTATCGCCGCATTTTCGGCCGGTAGTCCAAATGCGTCCCATCCCATAGGTTGAAAGACATTTTTCCCGCACATTTTTTTATAGCGAATAATAGCATCACCAATAGAGTAATTTCTAACATGCCCCATATGTATATTACCACTTGGGTACGGAAACATACATAAAGAATAAAATTTTTCATTAGGGGAATTCTCATTGGCAAGAAATGTTTTTTCTAAAGTCCAATATGATTGAGCCTCTTTCTCCACCAATTTTGCATCGTAAGATCTAATATTTTTTATAGTCATAAAACGCCCATCCAATATATTTAATTGATAATTGAAATATTATTTTTCTCGTTCACACGCGACAAACTCAATCTTATATCCGTCGGGATCAAGCACAAAAGCGATAATCGTCGAACCATGCTGTTTTGGCCCAGGTGGGCGAACAACTTGACCGCCACTTGCCGCAACTCGCTCACAAAAACTATAAACATCGCCGGTATAGATAGCAATGTGGCCAAACCCATTCCCGAGATCGTAGCTATTTGTCTCCCAGTTATGAGTCAATTCGATCAGAGCGCCATCATATTCTCCGCCATAGCCGACAAAGGCAATAGTGAACTTACCATCTGGGAAATCTTTGCGTGCTAGCAAATCCATATTTAAGACTTTTGTGTAAAATTGAATGGACTTATCCAAGTTACCAACTCTGATCATGGTATGTGCAATTCGCATATATTTTCCTTAGAAGGGGGCTAAACAGATAAAGCTGGGTCAGAAATGCCTGTCGGCTCCTCCTCAAGTTCCCAAGTAACGCCGAACTTATCGGTAAAGTAAAAAAAACTTATTGAACTTGATATCACTGATGCCCTAATTTTCATTGCTATGTCTGATTCGAGTTCATGGCTAGCGAAAGTAAAATCTTCAGGATTCACCTTATCCAGTCGGCAAGGCTTATAATCAGGGTTCGGGCTGATCAGCGAAATGCCGGGGATTGATTTTATTTTCTCGTATGCATCCATAATGTTTTTGATTCGCAGTGCGATATGTCTCGGTCCCCCAAAATCATTAGGAGTGAATTTTTTCACTTGGTTTTCTGACACAGGTTTTATATAACTTATCAACTCGATATATATATGTGTGTTAGGTATTTTTAGGAAGTTTATACTTACTACTACATCTTCAGGATGGTCCAAAAAACCCGCACTTTTAGCAAAACCTATATTCCTAAAATTTGCAAAAGATTGCACTAACTCAAAACCAAAAATAGTGCGATAAAATTGTGTTGCATCCTCAACATCATTAACGACGATATTGATATGTCCGAACTCAGTAATCTCTATCATGTGCGCACCCTCACGTCTTTAGAGAATTCGATCAAATTTTTCATCAACCAAATAAGCTTTTCCATAACCTCGTTTGAAAAGAACCCAGGTTTCCAGGTCAAGTCAGCCAGCGAGTCACTAATCACAAAGACTGAGGCAATACTAACCTTATGGAAATCGGCTACTGCGAACAAGGCCGAAGTCTCCATCTCCACACACAACACACCTTCCTGCTGAAGACTTTTCACTTTCTGCTCCGTTTCGCGGTATGGTGCATCAGTCGTCCAGGTTCTACCTTCTCTCATCAAAGGAATCAGTTTGCCCAACCAACGGCGGATGTCGCTA
Organism: Rahnella sp. PCH160; assembly: GCF_047784855.1. Taxonomy (NCBI): domain Bacteria; kingdom Pseudomonadati; phylum Pseudomonadota; class Gammaproteobacteria; order Enterobacterales; family Yersiniaceae; genus Rahnella; species Rahnella sp. PCH160. Next base: position 2,855,422 of record NZ_JBLOGT010000001.1, on the reverse strand, counting down.
TGCCAGACGGTGTCCGGGTAGGATATTAGCCCCTCTTCAAGATAGTGTTTTGATGTCCCCTCATCCCTAATCGCACTGTCACAAAGGACGACATCGGCAATTGATAACTTACGACTCAACGCACCAGCCGTACCGAGCACAATGAAATTTTTAACTCCAAAGGCGATCAGTTCTTCAAGATTGATAACTGCCACAGGAGCACCAATCCCCCGACAGTAGTAAATGCCTAAGTCACTGTCGTCTGCCATCAGATAAAGTTCGCCGGCGTCAAATCCTTCGACTTTGGATAGAGCGTAAATTTCTTTACACTGATTCATTAAACTTTCAAGAAACACCACGATTATGGTGTTAGGCGCGCGGTCAAATTTCAGATACCCACTTTCACGCAGGTAGGAGATGAATTTTTTTGGATCGACAATCGGATTATCGTTCATAACGCCTCGTATTAATATGCCTTGTGCCTGGGTGGAATAGACATATATATATCATTCTTATGACTGCTTAATTTCATATGGATTAACCCACCTACTGGAACAGTCAATATAGGGTCAGTATGTGATGATGAAAAATTAATCATCGTCGGCAAAATTCTTGGTACGAATTCTACTATAATGTTAGCTAAAAAATTTTCGTTAAAATTTTCATATGAGCAGGTGGTAAAGTTTCCGACTATAAGTCCAGATATTTTCTCAAACACACCGCATGATTTAAGGTGAGAAAACCACATTCTGAATTTGTTCGGTTCGGTGTCAAAACTGGATTCGATAAGCAAAATTTTATGATTGAAATCTGGGCAGTATTTTGTTCCTATAAGATTTAGAAAAGATTCAATATTGCCACCAATTAGCACCCCTATTGCTTCTCCGTTATTAATTGATTTCCACTTCGGATGGGATTGCCATGCCCTTGGGCCGTATCCATCTTTTAAAAACCATAAATCGCTGGCGGTCCTTACTGGCTGTATCAGCAACAATTCCTTATCATTGAGTGTTAGCGCATGGGTAAATCCATCTGCCGTCTCAAAAGCGAGTCCCGGGTCGCAAAAAGAGCCAAACCCTGGACCGTGAAAAGCCACACCACCGGTAGTAGCATAATAGGCATTAAGTAAAACCGTCATGTCACTGTATCCAATAAAACGTTGATTATTTTTGTACATCTGGGGGAAATTTATATAATCAACTAAATCGTTGCAGTTATACCCACCAAAGACAGCCATGATAATATCTGTGGACTCATCAGCTATAGCTCGGTTGATACTTGATGCTCGCTGAGCTATAGACCCGGCAATATTATTGATATCAAGAAAACACTCTTCGAGGATGGTTACCTTATGTCCAAGATTTGAAAGATTTACAACACCAATATTAATTATCTTTTCATCTAGATGGTGCATAGTATTTGCAGGCGCAACCACGGTTATATTAGACATTAATCACCTACAGATTTTATAATTAATTAGTCACCCGAGTTTCACGGGCAACCAAAGGGTTGGTAGTCATTTATTCCAAGACTAAGGCGCGGGCTGTGAATAACTCAGGCTCTGTTGGCGAAGACACTTTTCTCAGCAGCATCAAAGAGAATCCCATATGGGACAGGTTAGTTCTGAACAAATGCATGAAGTAGCTGTATCGGCTGTAAAGTGCGGAGCGGACTTCAAATTCAAGTGACTCCAAATGCGGCTGTTTAAAAATAATATCGACATATTCTTTGACACCATTATCAGAAATATTATCGAATGCATAATCTTCGCAAGAAACGAGTTCGTAGCCTGGCAGATTAAAGAAATCGACCCAGTCTTTCTTATATAATGGGCTAATGTTGACATCAATAGCATCTGAAACTTCGCTAACCAATTTCTCGCTCGGCTTATTAATATAATACATGGGTATCGCTGCAATTAAGCCATTATCTTTCAGTACACGATCATACTCCTTAATGGCCTTAATTTTGTCATCAAAATAAGATGTTACATTACCACAGAAAACCATATCAAATGTTTTGTTTTCAAACTTTGTATCCGTAGCATCCCTATTTTCAAATGAAATAAGATGGGCCACGTTTTCTTTTTCCGCTCGTTCTCTTGCTACTGATAAATTATTATCATCTATATCAATCGCTGTAATATTACATGCAGTTAATTTCGCTAACTCAATAGCCGTGACACCAGTTGCGGTGCCAACTTCTAACACATCTTTTTTGCTATTTAAAAAAGCATTGTGTGCAATTTTTCTAATACTTGTCATCCCACCAGGCGGCCTATTGGTTTCTTTAACAATACCGATCATGGGGAAATATTTAATCGTTTGGATAGTATCGATATTTAACGTTTTCATTTATCACCTTTTTAAATAACTTTATAAAAAACATCATCTAAAACAACCGAATATATATATATATTCACAATTATCTCATGGTAGAATATTTTCCCCATGCACGCGCGGCAACAACTGACAGTCACGAATATCATCATGATTTATCAGCCACAAAACAAATCTTTCGACACCCATCCCAAACCCTGATGTCCGCAGCGGCATTAATTGGCGCATGCGGATATACCACTCATACTCTTCGCGTCCAACATTTCTAACATTCAAATTCTCAATAACATCTTCAGAATAAGTGTTTCTTTCACCAGCACCTAAGGTCTCACCAATGCCCATCAACAGGTCAGCGGTCAGTGAGTAACCATTTTCATTTGCATCAGCTTGATAGAAAGGGACTGACAAGCTAGGGAAGTAAGTGAGCCATACTGGGCCTCTGAAAAGCTCAATCAGTCGCTTCTCGCCATCGTTGGTAATTTTCTTAAAACCAGAATCATGCGTATTTATATAACGCGGATCATTTTCCAACAGATTCACCGCCTCCTTGAATTTAACCTGCGGAATGTTGCTTTTGTAAGAAGACAGTTTTTCCAGATGCGAGAAATCATTGATGAACAGTGATAGCAGATTTTTTTCGTTATCTAAAAAATAATCGCATAAAAAAGTAACATATGAACCGGCGAGTTCAATCACATCATCAAGGCCACCAATGATTTCACTTTCTGCGTGATAAAATTGATTTAAATGCCGCTTGTCTTGTTCTTCCCCTCTAAATGTTGGCATGAGATAATAAACACCTTTGTCATTCAATCTAAGCGCATATTCAAGCAAAAATTGCATCGAGTCAGCCAAATATGTATCGACCCCGCCTAAATTAATTTTTACAGGCATTGAATCAGAACCCAGACCCATAGGACTAGATATAGACCCCGTCGTTACTGGTAGTAATACTGGCGAAACTCCCTTAGAGTTAAAAAAAACGCTCGTTTGCGACGATATGATGGAATGTATTTTCGTAATCGCCTTATACCAAGGATCGAACATTGCACTTTCGAAGTGAGTTGTATGGTTTTTCCAACTCTGTTTTGTTCTAATAGTGTTCGCAGATAATTTAGCTATAGAAACATTATTATGAGGAACCAATGCTGTTGTATTGTCACTATTCATAACTTTCCTTATATAAACATATGCAACATATAACATTCGAGTAAAATTGTGACATTTTACCCAGGATGCACTACTCTTTTCACTGAGTTGTGCATGATCAATCAGCAATAGTAAAAATGACTTCTAATCAGCGCTATCGAGTTTTGATACAGTCGTCGAATCTAAATTCCGTTATAGATAATTGCACCAAAAATTAATTTTTTAATTCTTATCAATTAACACATTCATAATTATAACTTTCTTACAAGCACGCCTTATCGAATCCAATCAAAGGAACTCTCAAGAAATGACATTTTTAAGCTAATTAATATCTACTGAATTAGCTTTCGCAATTCGCACTAATATTGCCACCGCATATCGCTGCAACTATATTTATGTTTCGTTATATGACTAGGGTTAATACAAGTATCGATTTTTTCGTCACAAATAATTCATGCTCACGTAATACGAATAATATTTAGCAAAAACATTAGTGATACGCAAGCACAATTTTCATAAAAATATTTTACATTTAAATAATTCATCATAGTTTAGTGAATAAAATGGAAGCATATCTAAAAAAAACAAACCAACAGCTTGAAATATCAAAATTATATTTTTTCTTTTTGGGATCCATAACGTTCGGTTATTATTTTTTTTGAAAGAGAATTCTTTCATCAATCTTAAAGGATAAAGTATCAAATGAAATAATACATTAGCGTGAGTAACTTATGCACCCTGAAAGTTATTCATTTTAAACATGCCCCATTTTCAAGTTGACTGTATCTGACCACAAAACCCAATGATAATTCGCAAGCATCGAGTGTTAAACTTTATTAAGGTTTATGTAAATATTTACGTCCACATTTAACACTGATCCACTCAGTGTTGTGGTTATCTACGCTTCGTTACTAAGCTTTGAGAATGTAAAATGAGTTTAATGAATTTTCTTCTTTTTAGACTGGCCCCCTGAATTTCCAGACACTTTACCCCTCTTAAAATAGAGGTAGGCTTAGAACTATGTTTAAGACTAGTCGCGAAAATAAGATGGTCGAAGTGTTAACCGGGGCAGCGCAGGCGCCGTACCCCACAAGAAAAAATAGCCATTGTGCAACAAAGCATGGAGCCGGGAATGACCCTCTCCTATGTCGGCCGTTTGCACAGCGTCAATGCCAATCAGGTATTCAAGCGGCGTAAGCAGTACCAGGAAGGCAGCCTCACGGCGATAACCGCCGGTGAGGAAGTCGTCCCCACTTCCGAGCTGACCGCCGCAATGAAACAGATCCACGAACTTCAACGCCTGCTGGGGAAGAAGACGATGGAAAATGAAATCCTGAAAGAAGCCGTGGAGTATGGTCGGGCAAAAAAATGGATAGCGCATGCGCCCTTATTGCCCGGGGACGGCGACTGACAGCGGTGAGTCGGTCACTTGGTGTGTTGCATGCGCAGCTATTCGTTCGTGTTCGTCGTCGGCCAGACTGGCAGGATGGGCGTAAACAATGTTTATCTGACGACAGGGAAGTACTATTGCGTATCCAGCGCGACATTGCCGAGGTACCCACCTACGATTATCGTCGTGTCTGGGCGCTACAGCGGCGTGAGTCTGAGTCCGAAGGATTAACGCCGGTTAACGCCGGTTAACGCGAAAAAGTCTATCGGGTCATGCGTGCTAACAGGTTGTTACTGTGCAGGAAACCCGCACATCCGGTGAACAAACGCGTTCATAAAGGCAAAGTCGCGGTACAAGAAAGCAACAGTAGGTGATGTTCGGACGGCTTCGAGTTCCGTTGTGATAACGCTGAGAAACTGCGGATCACGTTCGCGATGGACTGCTGTGACCGTGAAGCGCTGGACTGAGCTGCCAGCACCGGCGGTTATGATAGTGATACGGTTTAGGACGTGACGCTGCGGTCAGTGGAGAAGCGCTTCGGGAGTCATCTGCCCACCAGACCGATAGAGTGGCTGATGGATAACGGCTCAGCGTATCGCGCCCATTACACCCGCACGTTAGCCCGGGAGATAGGGCTTGAGCCGCGGACAACGGCGGTGAGAAGCCCGCAGAGCAACGGAATAGCAGAGAGCTTGGTCAAGACAATAAAGCGGGACTATATCGGTTGGATGCCAAAATCGAATAGCCAGGCAGCGGTACAAAACCTGGCGAAGGCGTTCGAACATTACAATGAAAATCATCCGCACAGTGCGTAGGGATACCGTTCACCTCGGGAATATTAACGTCGTCGGGTATCACAAACCTAAGTGGGAAAAAGCGACTGGATATATGGGGTCAAATCCACTTTTATAACCATCATCCACTCTAAAGACAAACCTAATGAAGTGCTTAGATAATCTACAAGGGGCTGATTTGTAATGGCAGATGGAATTGAGAGGTGGAATTGATGTAAGTGCTGAAGATGCGCAGCATTAAAATTGCCACGCATTAATTATAAAATGAGTCTAACTGCCCCCCAGTTAGACTTTGAACCGCCATTGTGTATATTTAATTAAGATATTTATATAAATGAATATAAACACAACTATAAATCTTTCATTTTTTACATACTACTTTGGCGAATCTTGTCTGCCAACATAGACAGGTGATTATCATCAGCGCGAGTAGCGTCGTGAGATGAGAGATACCCCTCATAGTTTTCAAAAAACTTTTCCGATGTTGATTCAATCGGTTTCCAAGCGGCCAACGAAGCTGTGCCATGCATGGGGATCAACTTCGAATGAACATGATCGACTCCAAAACCCTCAAATACCATGCCACATCGCCCAACGTCATCAAATGCACGATCGAGGACTTTCGCCACTTGCTTGGTAGCCAATACCAACTTACTGAGCACATCATCGGGTAGAGCAAAAGCATAACTGGGATAGTGTGCCTTAGGTATAACTACGCTGAAACCGTCGGTATTAGGGTAGATTGAAAGGAATGCCATATGTTCTTGGTCTTCCCAAATTTTATGGCACGGAATTTTTCCAACAACCATATCACAAAAGATACAGCTCATATTTTCTCCATTGTAAAACGATTAATAACATGCTTATCGCAATATATGTTAGTACCCTATCGCGGCGTGCGTATTCTGTCGAAGATGAACGGTCGTTCCGGAGGGAACGTGAACGCGTTATTTCCTAACGCACCCTAACATCTATTTATTACCTCCACTGTTCATTTTGTGTCAACCTGTGCCAGCCTTTTTCTCATTGACTCACCTTTCATCTCCAGCCGGTGCGAGTTATGCATCAGTCGATCAAGGATCGCGTCGGCCAGGGTGTTATCTCCAAAGCAGCTGTACCACTCATCCGTTGGCAACTGACTTATCATGACCGTAGCGCTCTTCCCGTACCTGTAAGCAGATCGTTACGCTGCGCTGGCAGTAACGGCTCAAGGCCCCAGTCATCCAGGATAAGCAGCTGCGTTTTTGACAGCTGACCAAGCTGTTTCCGGTAACTGCCGTCTGCCCGGCTGTGTGTCAGTTCAACCAGTAAGCGGCTCAGTCGCCAGTACTGTACGCTGGAACCCTGCTGGCAGGCGTTATTGCCCAGAGCACAGCCCACATAGGTTTTACCGCAGCCACAGGGTCCGGTTATCGCCGCGAATGTTTGGGTGAACTCATTCAGATCGACGAATCACACCACTACTGGTTTGAAGGCCGTGCCCCGAAGTGCTGCCTGCTGGTTTAGATTGATTACGCCACTGGTCGCCTTATGCATCTGCGATTTTTCAGAGCGAACCAACTTTCAACTATATGCTGGCCAGGCGCAAATACGTGAATAAGCACGGTAAGCCGGTAGCGTTTTACAGCGACAAGCATCCGGTGTTTAGAGTTAGCCAGGCAGAGACGCGCCGCACCTACATGACCCAGTTCGAACATGCGCTTCATAATCTCAATATTGAGCTGATATGTGACAACAGCAGCTAGGCTAACCGAAGCTCACGTTTTCAGCTAAACACCAGTAACCTGAAGAATATCTTTTCAAATTTGCACCAACACCAGAGCACCACTCTGGTGTTGGTTGAGCTTTTTAATCCGTGCGGCCCGCAGGAATTAAAAAGTGATGTGAGGCGAGTAAATTCATTTTCGCAGAAATTGCTAATTGGCGTCGCCGAACCTACCGGCGAGCGTTCACCCCCAGGTGAACCGAGCTGGCCGGGGGGAGCCGAATAAATTTCGCCGCCCCAGCGAGCGAAAAGCTGTCGCCCACGACAGCGCTTTATTTGGGGGGCATCGCCCCGCACACCGTCGCGGCTAAGTCTCCGGCCAAAAGCCGGTAGCGTGGCGCGACCACCCTCTTTAAAGGTCAGCTTCCCTTTTATTCACGCTGAGAGGAACGAGCAAAGGGAATAAAAAGGCGAAAGCGACCGTCTTAAAGGGGGTGGTCGCGCGTAGCGGGCGACGGTGTGCCGCCTTTGACCCTGGGGTTTTGGCGCGGCGTCCAGCCGCGACATTACCCCCATGCGACATATCATAAGGGCGTCCAGCCCGCTTGAACTGGCGCACGCCGTTTGGTGCAGGGGAGCATGCTTTCCTGCACATGGCCGCAACGCGGCCACCTTCTTTACCCCTGACGTTCGCCCCGCCTTTTCGCCCGACACCGTGGGGCGAACAGATGGGGCGATGTCATGGGGCGAACTGCTGACGAAGGAGGCATCGTGATTTTGAATAAGCTGGCCGTTTCATTGTCGCCGATAGTGAATGGCGCGCTGAGCTTCATTGCTTTTATGCAACAGCATCAGCTGATGCTGGCGCTGTTGTCGGGGCTGACGATGCCGTTTTTCGCGTCGATGAAAAGCGATGAACGGCAAAAAGCCCCGTTGTGGCAAAAGCTGATTTTTGCTTTCTCCATGCTGTGTTTTCTTTCGGGTACGATGGCCCCGGTTGTTATCTGGATTTTCCAGTGGCTTTATAAAGGCCGTGTAGTCGCCAGCATTCCCGTTCTGGCATGGCCGGTGCTGATTGCCTTTACCGTAACGGGTTTTATTTTGCATATTCTGCTGCGCAGGGTATTAACACCTGAGTTAGACAAAATAAAGAAACGCCTCGTCAGAAAGACAACGCTTGAACGGGAATTACGCACCGATGTGCGCACGGTGAAATCACTGCTGCCGGAAACCCTGCATTATGACCCGCTGGATTATATCGACCTGAACAAAGGGTTATTTATCGGCATGGACCGAGATATTCAGCCGATGTATTTGCCGTTAAAGGACTGGCAAAAACAACACGCGGATATTATCGGCACCACCGGCGCCGGTAAGGGCGTTGCCACCGGCATATTACTTTATCAAAGTATCCTGGCCGGTGAAGGCGTATTTGTTATGGACCCAAAGGATGATGAATGGGCCCCCACCTTTACCGCAAAGCCTGCGAGGATGCAGGCAAACCTTTTGCCCTGATTGACCTGCGAAAACCCCAGTACCAGTTAAACCTGATTGAAGAGATCACCGCCGATGAACTGGAAGAGCTTTTCGTTGCCGGGTTCAGCCTGGCAGAGAAAGGTCAGGAATCTGACTTTTATCGCATTGATGACCGGAAAGCGGCCCGGATAGCCGCGCAGTTTGTCACCCGTAATACTGCTTCAACCATTCGGGATGTTTATAACGGCGACTACGTTCAGGGTATTGCAGATAAGATAAAAGCCTTCTTCGGGAAAATTGAAGAGCTGGCCTTACTCAATGCCATCAATGCCCCCACCGGATTTTCGCTTAATAAAATATTTGAGGAAGGCGGGTGCTGTTATGTGATTGGCTCAATGCGCAACAGCAAAATCATTACCGCTCAGCGCATGCTGCTGGTTCGCCTGTACCAGCTGGCAGAAAGGCGCGAGCGAGTGAAAGACGTGCCCCGCCCCATTGCTATTTATCTTTCGGAACTGAAATACCATTTATCCAGGCCCGCGCTGGAAGGCTTAGGCGCGGCGCGGGATAAAGGTGTGCATATTATTATGGACCATCAGTCGATTGCCGATTTAAAAGACTGCCCGGCAGATTTGAAAGGTGACGCCGTTGTCGGCGCGGTCGTTGAGAACGCCAAATTCAAACTGGTATATCGTGTCATGGATCCGGACACCGCTGAATGGGTGGCAAGGATGTCCGGCACTATATTAGTCGATGATGAGGTCCGCAAAGCAAAAACCGATGCCGTGCTGACAGAGACCATCGACAGTGAACGCACCATCAGGCAGGCCGAGCGTTTCTTTACCGACAGTAATATGATCCTGAACCTCCCCGATTTTGTCAGCTTCATTTTTACGACAAAAGCACTCCCTGCTGCTTCTCTGATTTCACCCATCAGGGTGAAAAAACGAGAACTGGAGATCAGCGCAGTATCGCCCGCGATTGCCGCCACCGCCGCAACGGTAAACATCACCCTGGATTTTAACGAGGAGGAAACCTCTCCCCGACCGGCATCAACGCCGGATATCACCACAACGCGGCCCGAACTTTTTTTGATACGGACGAAAAAGACACAACAACACCGATTGCCGATAAAGAGGATAACCCGTCATTGCTGGATTTTTAAAGGGTGGAATCATGCTTATCACCGCATACCGCGAACGCCAGACGCGACATCGCGAAAAAATACAAAAACTGCTCAATTTTCTGAAGGAAGAAACGTACAGTGACTTTAAAACACTGATGCTGCTGTTCGGCTTCAGGGATCATAAATCGCTGTATTCCCTGCTTTCAAAAGTCGAGGGAATGGGCTTAATACAAAAGCATGTCCTGGTATCGCGCACGATAAAAATTTCATTGTGGGGCATAACCAGTGACGGACTGGCCGTTGTATTAACACCCGACGATGTACTTTTCCCGGCGCGGTTTGAGCCGTCAAAAATTACCGGCTGGACGCTGGAGCACCACCTTGATAATCAGACCGCCCGTATCATCCTTGAGCAAAAAGGCGCATCCGGATGGATAAACGGCGATCGCACGACCTTCCTCAGCCGTTACCAGGTCAGTCACCGCCCGGACGGGCTGATCACACTCCCCTGCGGCACGGTGATCGCCATTGAGACCGAACGCCGCCTTAAAACCAAAGCCCGTTATCAGTCGATCATCGCCAGTCATTTGCTTGCCCGAACCCGTAAAGACTGGATTTACGTTTTTTATATCGTGCCGGACCCGCAGAAAAAGCGCGGTCTTGAACGGCTGTTTGACAGCATCCGGCACGTCATCGTTAACCATCAACACATCCTGCGTATTCTGGCGAAGATGAACGGTCGTTCCGGCTGAACGTGAATGCGTTATTTCCTAACGCGCCCTAACTTCTTTTTATTACACCGACCGTTCACTTTTAGTCAACCTGTGCCAGTCGTTTTCTCATCGATTCACCTTTCATTTCCAGACGGTGCGAGTTATGCATCAGACGATCAAGGATCGCGTCCGCCAATGTGTTATCTCCAACGCAACCGTACCACTCATCCGTTGGCAGCTGGCTTATCATGACCGTGGCGTTCTTACCGTACCTGTCGTCCATCAGTTCCAGCAGATCGTTACGTTGCGCTGGTAGTAACGGTTCGAGACCCCAGTCATCCAGGATAAGCAACTGCGTTTTGGACAGTTGAGCAAGTTGTTTCCGGTAACTGCCGTCTGCCCGGCTGTGGGTCAGTTCAACCAGCAACCGGCTCAGTCGCCAGTACTGTACGCTGTAACCCTGCTGGCAGGCGTTGTTGCCCAGCGCACAGCCTACATAGGTTTTACCGCAGCCGCAGGGACCCGTTATCAGCAGGTTCTGCCCCCTGACCACCCACTCGTTCTGGCTTAACTGAGCGATCCGCGAACGCTCCAGGTTTCTCACCGGCTGATAGTCGATGTCGTGAACCGAGGCTTCAAGCCTCAGCCGGGCCTTTTGCAACAGGCGTTTCTGTTTGCGCTGATCCCTTTCCAGAGATTCACGCGTCACCAGCAACGCCAGCCTTTCCCTGAAGGAGAGCTCTTCGTAAGTGCCGGGTTGTTCCATCTGTGAGGACAGCGCGGCTGCCATTCCCATCAGTTTCATTTCAGTCAGCTGTTTCATCAGCGTATGTGGCATTATCGAGTTCCCTGTTTCAGTGGAAGTGGCGTGAGCCACGGATGTTTTCATGTTCCTGAGGAAGTTCCTGAGACGGATGCAGATCGCCGTCCGCCGGAACAAGGTCGCGATTATTTTTCAGTATCGATTTTATCTGCTTCAGTCGGGTTAGCCCCTCAGCATTAGCCAGCCGGCAGCTGTTGTTGACGCGCTCAGAAGGATACTCGCGCGTCAGGCTCAGTAACCCCAGACACAGGCGGTAGGCCTGCTCCGAATGCGCTTTTTCCACCAGACGCTCACTGACCCACTTGAGCGTGTCGGAGCCCACGCCTGCCGCCCAGTTTTTCAACCGCTCTGGCGTCCACTGCTGATGGTGGCGATGACGCTCCGGCATATGCTCTGCTGCGGTGCTGTTACCGGGATGAAGACGCCGCGGGTGACTGGTGATCATCAGGCCCTCAGCCCAGACCTCCAGCAGGTTGTCGAAGGCATGAAGTTCCACCGTTTTGCCGACGTACTGATGCGGCACAGAGTAATGGTGCTGTTCATATTCAACGTGATAATCGATATTCACTTTCGCTTTTTTGATGTGCCGGTAGCGCCACGGCTGTACCGGTAACGGCCTGAGCGCAGGTTTGTCCAGCCTGTCGAAGGCTTCCCGGCGGTTGCCGGGCAGTTTTTTAAAGGGGCGTTCGTTGAGATCCGTAACCAGCGTACGGATACAGTGGTTCAGTTCTGCCAGCGAGAAGAAGACCTGATGCCGCAGTCGGGCCAGGATCCAGCGCTCAACGATCTGAACGCCAACTTCCACCTTCGGCTTGTCTCTGGGTTTTCGGGGGCGGGCCGGTATTACCGCGACCTGATAGTGCTCCGCCAGTTGCTGGTAGGACGGATTCAGTTCGGGATCGTAGCGACAGGCTTTATTAACCCCGCTTTTGAGGTTATCAGGGACCAGGATTTCGGGAACGCCGCCGAAGAACTCCAGCATCCTGACGTGGCTGAGAAGCCAGTCCGGTAGCGACTGTGTATACGTGGCCTCCGCGAAGGTATAGTTTGATGCCCCCAACACCGCCACAAAGATCTGAGCCTGCCGGCACTCACCGGTTTCGGGTGAGATAACCGCCACCGTGGGCCCACAGTAGTCGATAAAGCATTTTTCACCAGCGAGATGCTGTTGGCGCATGGAGCGCTTCTGTGACTGGGACCAGGTCTGGTAGCGGCAGCAGAACTGTGAGTAGCTGTACGCCCGGATCGGCATCCGCTGACAATACTCTTCCCACAGAAGGTGGCGGGTGACGCCTTTCTTACGCAACTCCATATGGATTTTAGCCCAGTCAGGATCTTCCAGCGCACCGGGACGACTGTCAGAGTCCGGATACAGCATGCTGGCAAGCCTGGGCTCTGACATCCCCTCTGGTAACGGCCAGGAGATCCCGGAGGCCTCAAGGCGTTTGAGCATTTTCTGGATGGCACCTGTGCTGACATCGGCGCACTGGCTTATCTGACGGAATGACAGGCCGACCTCAAAACGCAGCCTTAAAATTTCATGGATTTTACGCATTGCGATTCTCTTGTTTGGCATATATCACCCCTGTAATGAAAGGGATAGATATAGCAGCAAAAATCAATGCGTTAAGAATGATTCTGGAAACGTGAACAGCAATTCCGGTCAGGTGAACACCGATTCTGGCAAAATGAACAGTGATTCTGGCCATGGTGCAAAATCGTGGTATTTTCCGTCGGAATACGCGTTCACGCGAAACCAGAAAGTGCGTTCACGTTCTGCCAGAATGAGTGTTCACGATAGGCCAGAATATGCACATCCCGCTGGAAACCCGCCACCGGAATGTCTTTCGCATCTACACGGTCGACGAGCTGCAACGGCTCGATTTAGACCACGGCATATAGTTCTTCTATATCACTTACAGTCCCAACCCACGCAGCAGCGAAACGAGCTGAAATAATGCTCGTCTAAATACTCACCCAACATCAGAACAGACAGGACACCAGAATGAACAGAGAGACTGACCAACTTTCGGACGTACTGACTGAAATGAGCGCAAAAGCGCTGGTGACATGGATGACGCATTCTGCATTGCAGGACATACCACGCGAAGCATTACTGGTTCGCGGCAGCGATTTTGTGTACGCCCTACAGGCAAACTTTGTGCTGCTACGTGATGTGTTGTCAGAAACGCTGGAAGATATTGAGCAGCATAACCATGACCTCGAAGAAAGACTTAATAATCTGGAAAAGCGGCTGCTTGCGCTTCAGGTAGTTGCTGGTAACCGAGAATAACTGCCCATTCCCCCTGTCCGTGTGACTTACTTTATTCCACTGTAGAGACATGACTGTTCGGTGCTCGCCTGGCTGCGCTCCGCCTCACTCATGTCTCTACAGCGTTACTGGTTAAGCCTATCCCAGCACTCAAAGCCGCATTTTTTTGCGGCCACTTCCTGCTCAGATTTTATCAATTAAATAACGATGCGCTTTCGATGCCGCGCTGGCGGCCTTGAAAATATAGCGTTTGTCGTTCTTCAGTGCTTTCAGCCAGGAAGCGATATAGCTTTCATGCTGAACCTCCCCGACAATCCCCAGGTCCGCCATCAGGAATGCGCTTCCCAGTTCGGCGATCAACTCCTCAAACGCATAATTCTCACTGCCAAACGTTCCTTTCATTTCACGGTTCAGCCGGCTTTTTGCCCCGCTCCAGTGAACCAGCTCATGCAGTCCGGTGGCATAGAAATTGGCCGCATCGGTAAAAAGACAACGTTCAGGTAAACGGATTTCGTCGGTTGATGGTGCAAAAAAGGCATTCTGTCCCTTCTCAATGATGGTTGCACCACTGTTACGGAAAAGCGCTTCCCCACGTGGTAACGGCTCAAAGGTCTCTGCCGGGCAAGCTGCTTTGTCACTCAGAGGCAAACCGTCAATTTGCTCAACATTAAACACGGTAAAAGTTTTCAGCATCGGGATATAGTCAGTTTCCCCGTCGTCATTTTCCTTCTCCAGCGTGGTATAGAAAATGGCGGTAGTGCCGTATTCTCCCTTACGTACCTGCCCGCCCTCCGCTTTTGCCTGTTTGTAGGTCATCCAGCGCGAATCACTGAATCCCTGTTTTGAGGCACTACACCATAGCAACATGATATTCATTCCACTGTAAGCAGCACCAGTCGCGTAGTTTGAAGGTAATCCTGACATGCCCGGTACGCGCTGCCACGGGCAGGACCAGGGCTTAACGCCTGTTTCAAGGGCAGAAATGATGCTGTCAGTGATGGTCTGATAAATATTGGTTTTGGAAAATTTCGTTTTTGAAGAGCCTGACTGCTCCAGCGGGGATACGCTGGTCGCCGTTGCGGTGTTAGGAGCGCTAGTCTGGGGATGCTGGGAAATAGTCATGGTTTTTCTCCGTCAGTGGTGTGATTTTCGTCTTCGTATCGCCTGACGGTTCGCTTTCCCGACATCGTTCCGGCACGCAAGGGCGCAGAATGCGTGCCATTTACCCTTGCGGGACGGGTTGTGTTGGGAAACGATTAACCGGAAGCTGATATGGGAACGGAAATCACGCGGGAGATAAAATCTGACCGGCATAACCAGGCGAAGCGCCCCTTGGTTCGAGGCGGTGAAATGGGTTTGGGGTTTGGGGTTTGGGGTTTGGGGTTTGGGGTTTGGGGTTTGGGGTTTGGGGTTTGGGGTTTGGGGTTTGGGGTTTGGGGTACAGCTAGCAACATAACCAAGGTCATTAAATTATGACTATTTTTAAATCTTGTGTATAAAATACAATCAAAAAAGATGGACGATACTGAGGGACTCATGCGTATTCAGCAGGTTCAAATCAAGAATTTTCGCCTTTTAGCAGATGTAGAGCTAATGCTGGAAGAACAGACAACTGTTATCGTTGGACGAAATAATAGTGGGAAAACATCTCTGTCGGAGATAATCCGCAGGTTTTTGGCTGATGGGAGCACAACCTTTCAACTCGAAGACTTTTCAAGTGCCTGTTATGACTGCTTCTGTGAGGCGCTGCATGCACTGAACCAAGGGGCTGAAGAAAATATTATTCGTGAGCTTATCCCCGCCATTGAGCTTCGATTGAAATTCCAGTATGACCCTGCTCAACCTCAGTTAGGTCCCTTGAGTCCTTTCGTGATTGATTTGGATCCCGGATGCACTGAGGCACTAACTGTAATTCGTTATGAGTTGAAACATGGTCAACTTGCACAGTTTCTAGAAAATCAGCCTAACCAGCCGCTAACCTATGAGACCCGTATATTATTCCTTCGTACACTACGGGAACGAATACCCAATAATTTCAGCACAAAAATATGGGCCGAAGACCCAAACGATCCAGATAATCGCCGTGAGTTGCAACCCAGTGCATTACGAGGCTTAGTCAAAACCGGATTTATCAACGCTCAACGAGGACTTGATGATGTAACATCTCGAGAGTCCGACGTGTTGGCAAAAACTGTAGAAGGACTTTTCGCAACAGCCTCTTCTGCATCAGCTGATACAGCAGATCAGCAAATTGCCGAGGCTTTGAAAGGCGCAGTTCAAGACATTCAAGCTCAGATTGATACGAACTTTGGTGGTCAGCTCAAAAGCTTGATCCCTGCGCTAAAAACATTTGGATACCCCGGTCTGGGAGGGCAAGAGCTACATACAGAAACCCTGCTGGATGTTGGAAAATTACTTTCTAACTTTACCAAAGTTCGTTACGCGGGTTATGGCGGCGTAGCATTACCTGAATCATATAACGGCTTAGGTGCGCGAAATCTGATATTTATCCTTTTGCAATTAGCAGGCTTTTATAAGGCATTTCGTGCAGAAGCCAAAGAGCCAGGCGTGCACTTGATCTTCATTGAGGAACCCGAAGCGCATCTGCATCCCCAAATGCAGGAAGTTTTTATTCGTCAGCTAGCTAAAATAGCACAGCAGTTGGTTGATGGCACTGAGGATAAGAAGCCCTGGCCTGTTCAATTCGTCGTTTCTACTCACTCATCGCATATTGCCAATGCAGCCGGCTTCGAGAATATTCGCTACTTTCTCGGGGCTCCTGTTACAGGTGCACAAGAAGGTATACGTGAAACCAAAATAAAAGATCTGCGCAAAGGGCTGAAGCACATTTCACCCGAAGATAAGAAGTTCCTTCATCAATACATGACGTTGACACGTAGTGACTTGTTTTTCGCAGATAAAGCAGTTCTCGTCGAAGGACTGAGCGAGCGTTTGCTGCTTCCAGTCATCATTGCAAAATTAGAAGCCGATGAACCGGAATGTCCTAAGTTGTCCAGCCAATATGCCACCGTGCTGGAAATAGGAGGTGCTTATGCACACCTGTTCTTCGACTTATTGCAGTTCCTCGAACTTCGCAGCTTAATCATCACAGATCTAGATGCCGTCGAGAAACCTGGAGGAAAAGCTTGCGCAGTACACCTCGGAATATCTTCCAGTAACGCCTGTTTGAAGGCATGGTTCTCCGAGGACGCTTCTTTCACTTTAGCTGGACTACTTGCCAAGAAAGACTCGGACAAAGTACTCAAAGGAAATCGTATTGCTTATCAATGTGTAGAGAAAGAAGATGGTCCCTGCGGACGGACATTTGAAGATGCATTCATTCTTGCCAATCCAAATTTGTTTGGCTTGACCAAAGAGGATTCCCAGGAGCTAGAAATCGAAGCCCGTTGCAAGGCGGATGAGTGGAAAAAGTCTGAATTCGCATTGAAGTATGCAATTATTGAAACGGAATGGGTGGCACCGAAATACATTATCGACGGCGTTCGCTGGCTGGCTCGTGAGAAAGTGGCAGTACCAGATCCAGAATTGGCATTGGCTGTAAAAACGATAGCCGACGCTTTGAATGGAGGTGAAGCTCATGTCTGAGACCCATTCACCTGCCGAGGTTGCAAGCCAGCGTGCTCTTGAGGCCATGTACACCTGTCTTGCTGAGGGACAAAGCTTTCGTTTAGAAGCCGGTGCTGGTGCTGGCAAAACATATTCGCTGATAAAAGCACTCAAGTTCCTGATTGAAAATAATAAATCAAATTTTTTGAAACATAGCCAGCAAATTGCATGTATCACCTTTACAAACGTTGCAAAGGACGAAATTGCAACGCGTACAGATCGGAGTCCGTTAGTTTTCTGCGAAACCAATCACGCATTCTGTTGGTCGCTCATCTGTGGCTACCAGAAGTCGCTCCGAACACTGATCGAAACGCTGCCAGTTTGGAAAGAAAAGATTAAGGAGGCTGGAGGAACTATAGGTAATCGTGTTATCGAATACAGCCTCGGACATCGGTCTATACGCGATCATAGCGTCTCCATTCACCATGACGACGTACTGCCTCTAACAATATCACTCATGACCCATGAAAAGTTTCGTCGCATGATCGCGGATAGATTTCCGATCATTTTGGTTGATGAATACCAGGACACGAACTACGAGTGGGTTGAAGCGCTCAAGGAACATTTCCTAGGACAACCAAGTGCACCTTTGTTTGGCTTCTTCGGGATCATTGGCAGAAAATTTATGGTGGAGGATGTGGGAAACTAGAACATCCAAGCGTGATAGAGATCGGCAAAGAAGCTAACTTCCGGTCTGTTAAAAAAATAGTTGATGCACTCAATCGCATGAGGCCAGAGCTAAAGCAATTCGTTCAAGATCCTGAGTCTAAAGGTGAAATATGCGTTTTTCATACGAATAATTGGCAAAGCGTACGTCAAAAAGGACCTCACTGGGGAGGCGATCTACCTTTGACTGATGGACATGCCACTCTGGTACGTGTTGAGACCGCACTAGAACTTGATGGATGGGACTTATCACCCAGTCACACGAAGATCCTCATGTTGACGCACAAACTTTTGGCTAACCAACAAGGCTATTCTAATTTGGCGGCAGCTTTTCGATACAACGAATCATTCACAAAGAAGGAGCAAGAACACATTGCTTTCTTTATTGATAAATTGGAACCAGCCTGTGATGCTTTCTCTACTCGTAAGTATGGAATGATGTTTGAATCCTTGGGAGGTACTACACCTCACTTGCGGAGTCATTCTGACAAAGCCAGTTGGCACGATGCAATGTCACAGTTGCTTGCTATCCAGAGTACAGGAAGTGTTGGTGAGGTGATCGATCACTTACATAAAGTGCGAAAACCAAGACTTCCTGATATCATCGAAAAGAGCGAACGAGAGCTCCGTGAGTTCAACGAGGCAGCTGGAGTTGAGTTGCCACGGAGGCTGGAAGAATTAAAAAAATTCCGAAATATTGCATATTCTGAAGTGAAGGCGCTTCGCAATTATCTTGTAGGTTACTCGCCTTTTGAAACGCAACATGGCGTCAAAGGCGCTGAATTTGAGAATGTTTTGATCGTAGTTGGACGTGGCTGGAATCAGTATAACTTCGGTGAAATGCTGGAACTTGCCAGCGCTAAAGTAGTTCCCCCTGCAAAAGAAGAAGCATTTGAACGTAACCGCAATTTGTTCTATGTCGCCTGCTCAAGACCGCAAAAGAGGCTTTCCATCTTGTTCACACAGTTCTTGTCACCAGAAGCACTTAATACTCTTGAAAATTGGTTCGGAATCGATGCGATCAAACCAGCACCATAGTAGTTCTGACAGGAATAATCTATCTTGAACTTGAAGTAATTTCATTTATCAGTAGTGATTTATTAAATATCAAAATAATAAAATTTTTATTAAACTGTGAAAAAGTCATCCGGATTATTTTTATTAGTATAAAACCTTAAAAAGGACGCTAACATTGGGGAAAAATATCGTTATTTGTTGTGATGGCACCGGTAATGAAGTGAATGCAGAACTGTCAAATGTTCTTAAACTTTATCGTGTTATGAGTATAAATAATGCTCAAGTTGTTTACTACAACCCAGGCATTGGAACAATTGGGTTACATAATTCCTGGCAGCGATTCAGACAGAAAGTTCGTGGTTTGTTTGAGTTAGCCACAGGTTTTGGCCTGGATAATGACATTCTTAATGCTTATCGTTATCTTTGCGAGAACCATATTAAAGGGGATAAAATATGGCTATTTGGTTTTAGCAGAGGAGCTTATACAGTGCGTGTTCTGGCGGCATTTGTGAATATAATAGGGCTTCTTAGCAAGGACCAGTTAAATCTTGCTGAATATGCCTTAGCTGCATATAAACGGGCAAGCTCATATGTCGTTACAGAAGCACAATATGCTGAAAATTCAAGTGAACCAAAACAATCTTCCTCTGCATTGGCTGATGCTTGGCATCTGGCCCGCGTCACTAGAACCCGTAAAGTCCAGATCGAATTCATTGGAGTCTGGGATACAGTATCCTCTGTATTTGCACCTAAAAAATACGGCTTAATTCCTAGTATTGAGAGCCTACTTTACACCCAGAAAAATCCTATAGTTAAGTGTTTTCGCCAAGCGATCGCTATTGATGAACGTCGCAGGATGTTCCGTTTACATCATTGGAATGATCCACAACCCTTTAGAGAGAAATCTTTTAATAGTGAGAGTGACGTAGCACAGAATATCAAACAAGTCTGGTTTGCTGGTGTACATGCAGATATTGGAGGAGGATATCCAGAAGCAGAAAGTGGCCTGTCAAAATTTCCTCTCGCCTGGATGATACAAGAAGCGCGTGATTGCGGCTTACTTGTGCATCAAGCAAATATAAATCGACTTGTATTTGGTAAGCCCCGGAAAGGTAGTAAATACTTCTATGTCGAGCCTAATGCAACCGCAAAAATGCATGATTCATTAACTTCATTCTGGAAACCATTGGAATGGATACCTAAGAAACTGACAGCGAAGGAGTGGGAAAATCGCAGGTCATGGTTAGGATTTTATTTACCTAGAGGTGAGCCTCGATTAATTCCTGAGGGTGCCTTGATACATAGTTCAGTTCGCTTACGAATGGGACAGTCTGGCTACAAACCTATTAATCTCCCCCTGAAGTATGAGTATATTGATGATTAACTCCTATTATTAATTTTGGAACAGTCAGCAAAAAACAGGGTTTAGACTTACTATATTGCCCTCTCAGGACGAGTATAACTACGCGCTCTTATACTGGACTCCTGTAAAGTTATTATTAAATAAATACATTGTATATAGTATCGAATTTTATATTTCAGTTGACATTTAAAAATCCTGACTTATACCCGAAATTTTCATCAGAGCCTGTATTGTTCTGAGGTGAGCATACCACCTCTGTTAAGCTGACCAAATTCAATATTCTGCTTTAGTCTTTACTCAGTATCTAGGTATTGACATAGGATTACAAAAAATTAATTAGATTATAAGCACAGGGACATCACCTTATTAAACCTTCACTATAACATTCATTTTTGTAGGCCCATGCCTTTATCCCATCTTGGCATAATGAAGTTCCAACTATAATAAAAATTGGAGACCTTATAACCTCCTTATTCATAAAATAGAAGCGCTCGATACTAATTTTATCTTGATGTGACAGCACAGGGATTTCTTGAGGGTGAGTATGCCAATAACCTGCAAAAACCAAACCATTTTTCCTCGCTAGATTCTGCTCTAATTCACATCTATCAGAGTTTAACTCAACCCAATGTTTTGAGGATTTATCAGATGGATGCGGTAACGTTGCGGAAGATAGCCATAATCCGTTGTTGAATGAAATATCTATAAATAGCTGCCCTCCACATTCATTTTTATTATTGTATTGCCTATGCGCATTAAACACATCGTAAGCGTTTTTACTGACATGTAATTCGAAATCATACTCATTCCAATACCAGCTCCATGCAAGCATGGGGATATTATTTGTCACACCATTCATTTCTAATCACCATGCTTTCAATGTTTTCATCTATCTCAGGACCTATATACTGACCGCCAGCCATAGTAACTTTTCTGCTATCGGTCACAAAGGAGTTCCATGCATTACAACCCAAACCTTCATTTTTATCCAAAACGGCTATCACGGATTTTGATACCATGGCTGCAATCTGTTGAATGCTCAATGAACTTCCTGGAATGAAACCTACACCACAAGCAGGTAATTTGTGATATCCATTATTCTCCCAGTGAGTAAATTTCCTTCTGAAATTTCCGCTTCGATCAAATAGATGTCTCGCATCGGCAGTTTTCGTTTTACCACTACATAAAACATGGCCAACGAAAGCGAAGGGTTCAACCCAAGCTTGCACAAACGCTATATCTTTAATCTTTGATTTCATTTCCCAAATGAAATATTCAGTTGACCAGTCAGCAGAAGTTGAAACAATACAATCATATGAATTAATATTGATGTCTTTATAAAAAAGTGCTTGATAAAAAGTTTGAGGAATTGCTGTTATCAGAGCAGTTGGTATGCAAGACTTAAGATATTTTTTAAGTGCTATAGATTTATTTTCCCCTAAGTCGTCAATTGTTAATATATGTCTACCTAAATTTGAATCATCTAATGAATCAGGGTCAACAATTGTTAAATCCTTTATGCCTGAGTGTATTAGTTGTGATGCAACATGGCTTCCAAGTGAACCTGCACCTATCAGGAGAACTTTGTTTTTAGTATTGTCTTCAACTTTAAGATCTTTGGAACGTGAAAAAATAACTTCATTATCAAGAATAAACGCATGAGTTATTAGTAACTTATCCCTTACACCAATAAGGTTTACCCGAGGGTTTTTTTTCGCTTTTCTCAATCCAAAGTTAAATGTCTGATTATCTCTAACCCCTTTCCTTTTAATTAATAGTGAAATTATACTAACAGGATCTGAATTAAAAACTTCAAGTATCACCCACCTTAATGGATAATTAGAATCATTTTCCAACCAATCTTTAAGAGCTTTAATATCGTTACCATCAGCATGACTTGAGAGCCAATCAACTAAACCAAAGGCAGTTGGTAACTTTACATTTGGTGTAGATGTAAGTTTCAAATAAAAAGCCCCCTTACCAGCATCAATTTTCTTTTTGGATGGAGAAACCTGCCATTGATAATGTTCTAAAACTTTTTTTTCATTGTCTGAAATCCAAATTTCTTCCCTACCTAATGTACCAATCTTAGATAAAGTATATAATGGCGCTGAGATTTTAGGCTTATTAAGCAGTATTAACTTTTGCTGGCTTAATGCAGTTTGCATAGCCCAATAGCTAATTACTTCACTATCAAACTCATTTTTAATTTGACTGAAGTTTTTACTTTCGCACACTAGTGAGATGAGTTTACCCAGTCTATAGAATGTGTTATCTATAACCTCAATAGGATCACCATATACAGCCTTATCTCCGCCTCCAAATAAACAAACGAAATCATCTAAGATATGAGGCCATTCTAACCATGGACTTGGTATGATTGATAATGCTAATGCTACACTGGGGAAGTTTTCACTGAAACCTATTTGCAACTTCCTTTTTATACCTAAATAATCAACTGGTAGGCTTAACTCAAATCGCATTACTTCCTTATTATTTATTGTATTAACTTCAATTAGATAGCAATCACTAAATATTTCATTAAGCCTTTCTACACCTGCCTGAATGGCAGGTGTAATATTATTAGTCTTATCCAAGGCGTTCTACCGTCCCTGCATTAGCTTGACCAGACCCTGATAACATACCGAAAGCACTCAGTACCGTTTTATTCAATGTTTCGCCAGTCCTCCTCCCCGGTAGTGTCCAAGACCTGCCAAATTCTTTTGATATCTCATTTACCATAGATTGTGGAACACCAAATTTATCACTAACTTCCTGTTCAAATCTATGCTGAGTTCCCCAATCGCTCAAACCCAGTGCTATATCAGTTATTGCATCAGCATGCCATTCATAAAAAGCCGACCTATACATATCACCCTCACCATTATTTCTATTCCATTTTTCAGCAAAGTTTTCACCTTTATCACATGGATTTAATACTTGGTGCTCATCATTGGCATAATTAACATATTGAGTCATATCCGATACTATTGAGAACATCACATCGATCGGTCTCATTGGTTTGGAAGTAGATCGTAACGCAATATTATAATAAGCTTGGGTTGCTAGTGTTGTAATAACCGCAGAAATTGGCCTATAAAGCTCAGATGAAGAGCGAATAGCCCAGCGATCACGATGTCTTTTCAATAGTTTAATCGTTGCGCCAAGAGGGTGAGAATCTGAATATTCTTGATATTGCGGAATAGGGTCCATTGTGGATTTAGCAAATTCTTCATTGCTAGCAATACTATCCATAGTCCTTATTGATTCAGAGATCATTACAATTTTTTCAGTGCTAACACTCTCAAGCCATTTGGAATAAGAACGCGGCGAACTTGCTTTCCAACCATCTTGCCTATCTGGAACAAGTAGTTTCCCATATCCGTCATCTTCATTATTGCCATAGGCTTTAATCGCAGGTGTTATATCGATATGGAAACCGGGGTTTTCATCAGAATAAACGATACGGATACCTCGTCTCAGTTGCTCTGGATCAGCCTTAACAGTTGATTCGGCTTTAAATAAAGCCTCAATTGCAAGCAACACATCCTCCGAGCTTGTGTTCGAGGCATTAGGTAATAATATGATGGCATCTGCATCTATAGTTGCCATATCACCCTTTGCTTCAGGGGCAGGTTTAACAGTAGTCTTAAGCCCAATTGATCCTTGGATAAATATATGAGCACCGGACAAACAAAACTCTTGTGCTTTATCTAAAACTTTTTGTAATTGGGAGTATCGACTTTCAATTAAATCATATTGTGATTGACTTAAAGATATTTTTTTAGAAGCTTCGAGAAGCATCTGCTCCCAACTATATACTTGTGAAGAATCTTGTGCTGTAAATTCTAATACTTGAGAGCTCATATTAATCTCCTAATGAAAAATGATATTATTTTTTTGAAATCATACTAAATATTTCTGATTGATATATTGCATCCTGAAGAGCATCATGGGTTTTCATATTTTTGGTTTTGAGTTTAACATCTATTCTACTAGATTTTGTTTCATGCCAAAGTGTTCTGAACCTTCCCATGTAATATGACTTAATATCTAAAGCTGTAAAACCAAATGGGTTTCTACCAATGTATTTTATGAATGCATAATTAATAAATGACCAATCAAAAGCAGCATTAAACCCAACGAAAACTAAGTTTTTTTGTTTGAACTCATTTCTTTCAAGCCAATTACTGAAGAGCTCCATTGCGAGAATTATATTACTCCCATTTTCATTCAAATAGTCAATATTTAACCCAGTTACGGCAAGAGCCTCATCCTCAACCAAGCCACCCTGTGGTTTAACTAAACAACTGAAATTATCTTCAGGTTTCCCGACTACACAGGCACCGATACTAATGAGATCATATACTCCAGGGATGGGCCCAGTAGTCTCGATATCAACAGATATATATATTTCTGGCGAAGGTATCAACATCATGGACTCATTTTATATAATTGAGAACAACTAATTAAGAAAAATAACAAAACAACAAAAAAAGTCAATTAATCAATCGGTCACCCACTCAATAATCATCCCTAACATGTTGTTTTTAATGTTTTTAAATGCCATATCAGCTTTTTTGAATAAATCGAACTTTTTCTCAATGGCAGAAGCAGATCACGCATCATCCTCTAAACACCGGCAATCCTGTGGTATGCAGAAGTTCAGAATCACAATCTGAAGCACTTACAACAAGACCCTTACCAGCCGTGGTTCTGCCAAGTTTTGTCTGGACGATGAAGCTATTCAGGCATGGTATGAGTCAGCAATGCCTTCTTCATGGGGAAAACCCCAGCGCTATTCTGACCTAACCGCCACAACTGTCTTACTTAGTGATTAAACGCGTATTCCGGCAGAATCTACGAGCTGTCCAAGGTTTCAATGATTCCATTGATGGATGTTCCACTACTGAATCCAGATTACAGTAGTGATAGTTAGTACGCAATGTCAGATAACGCCAGTTTTCAAACGCCCATTCGAGGTAAATTCGCCCATCTGGTTATTGATTCAACAGGGCTGAAAGTCTTTGATGAAGATTAGTGGAAAATCAAAAAACACGGGAAAGAACGCCATAACATATGACGAAAGCTGCATCTTGGTGTGGATACAAAAACGCATGAAGTTATGTCGCTTAACAATGTGACGGACTCAAAAGCCTCCCCGACGCTCATATGGCATACCCACCGTAAGCTCAGCTGCAGCTGATGGCGCTTACGATACGCAGTTATGTCACAATTAACTGCGGCGTAAGAGCATCAGGACACTGATACCACCGCCCAGCGGCGGGTACAATATAAGACCGCATCCTGCTGTTGCGAATCAGCGTTTGAGCGGGAGCTATACGCGGTGGTAATAGAAAACTGAGTACTCCCTTCGTTCGACAGCCAAAACGGGGAAGTACAGAGTGAAGCCGTTGTTCGGTGGTTCATTGGCGCTGCGTGACTTCGTTGACAAGTTGCACAGGCCTGGACATGGTCCATGGGTTGAATAAAATTACGAAGGCAGATATGCCGGAAAGCGCGAGTATTTCCTGATAGCAATAACCTGTTACTGAGATGCTTATCCAAAATCTGATTTACTCAACAAAGCCTAGCAAAACATGAAATTGTTGAGATTCTTTAAGGTATTACATGATATTTTACTATATTGATAGTAATTTAGAAGTGTGCCAAAAGTAAAGTGCATTGATTTTAGTCAAGTCAAACTTTCTCGGGAGTCTCAAAATGAATAAAAATGAGTTGCTTAATCAGACTAACTACCCTCCTCTTGAAGATGAATCATCAATTACAGATTTCTCGTCGTTTATAGAAACTGAAATAAAATGGGATTGTGTGGATGTAATGAGTGATGAAGGATGTTCAAATATTATTATTACTTTAAGTGACAAGGAAGTTGTAAAATCTTGCTTTAGATTAAATCTACCACCTGCCGAATTTATAGAAGTTATAAGAAAATTTGCTTACGACAAAAAATTAACACTTTCATATCTTCAAGGTAATAGTTTATTATCTAAAGATCTCCTAACTCTCGAATCTATACATGCTATATACCTGCGTACTAGAGGGCAGTCATCTGAAGTAAATTTCATAGAGTTAAAAGAGTTCCTTGTAGCGGCAGAAAAAGGGAGTCGGGAAAAAGGTAGAGGAAAAGATTTCACAGTTGAAACTAGACGAGCTGTGAATATGGCTAGTCATAGCCGCTGCATGTTTATTGGATGTGGCGAGCATTTGAATATCGATGAGTTGACAGGACAGGAAGGAAATTACTCTTACCTAGCTCATAATGTTGCTTCTTCTGAGAATGGTGAACGTGGCATTCCTGTTTTATCAAACTTGCTTTCAAATGAACCGAGCAATATACTTTTGTTGTGTGATAAACACCACCGATTAATAGATCGTGTTGCTACCTGTGATTACACTGCCGAAATATTATCGAATATGAGAAGTAGGTTTATTAGCGATGCTGATGAACTTCTTAACGGCCTTAAGTATCAACCAATACCGGTTTACTCGATTTTATGGCCCATAAACACGAATGTTGCATCGCCACCGAACAAAAAAGAAATTTCAGCATGCCTCTCTACACTTAATCTGAAAATGAGTGGTGTAGTCAATAGCATTTACGATAGTAATGATTCTACTCGGGAAGCCCCAGAATCTCATAAATATATTATGCCCCTTAGCATAAAAATGGCTGCAGATAAAATCATTCAGCAGACAAGAGATTCTGGACACCGAGCAGCATTGTTTGCTTTTGGTCCAACACCTGCATTAGTCGCACTGGGAGCATTTCTTGGAAACAAAAGTCAATATACTCCTATGCTGAGATACCGAGACGGTGCCTGCTGGAAGTGGCCTTCTGCCACTGCATCTGGAGTATTTTATAATAGAGAAGGATTTGAAACGCTGGAAATAAATGAAGAGGTTATAATATGTATAGCTTTTACTGCATTTCCTGATGCTATGCTGATGACAGCAAAAAGTTTGAGCGAAAAGCTTGGTGCAAAAATAATTACGTATAAACCAAAAAATGATTCATTCGATAACGGTGCAATACCACACCCTACTGATGGTGTACTTTTCTCTTCAAAGCTTAATTACGACTTCCATACTTTAAAATCAAAATTCGGTGTAAAAAAAATGCATATTTTAATTTGTGCATCTAATGCTGCATCTGTATTTATAGGTCAAGCATTCGATTTGCACCACCCAGAAATGATAGTTTACGATTTTAAAGACGGGAGTATGCACCCAATCTTATCATTGATAAATGACTCATCTCGCACGACTATAAATTACCACTAAAAATTAAGCAAATGCCCTTATTAAAGGTATTTATTATAAAGTTAATTATTTGCGTAATTTCGTTTTTCTGTTCTTTTTGGCGGTTATGAGGAGCTGATTTTAAGGTTTATGTACCCTATCACTATTGTGGTCATTCTGGTGGTTTTGACAGCATAGTGATTCAGGTTTAACTTACGTATTATCCAGTTAATGGCAAAGGCGATCCCAGTCTGGAACCAAATTTAAGGAGACCGCTCAGGAAAACCTGAGCGGTTATTTTTTTGTACTTATTACAACAAGGACTGATAGTTTGTTTATACGAATTTGTTAAAGGCATATGGTATAAAACTGTTTGCGGATCGAATGGTTATTGTGAAACAGATAAACAAAATATCGTGCTGCATCCCTATTCAGGCTGAGCCAGACTATTATCGCGTTAGTGCTCCGCCATAGCCGCTTTAAACCCGATCACCCAAGCTGTTGCCATTGCCGAATAGGGTTGATCCACTGAGGTCATCTGCTTCAACTCTTCCCCGGTCCACTTCATTAGCAATTCCAGCTTGCGATTAATGCTCACCTTAATCTCATCAGATATCGGCGTAGCCTCAATCTCCTCGACAAGTTCACCGAGAGAAATCAGCATTTCACCTAAAAACACCAGCCGACGCAGATAGCGCGTCCGCTCCTGCACGAGACCTAGTCGGTTAAGACCGTAGATATGAATTGAGGTGACTCCGCGCTCGCTTGGCCCTTCGCCAATCGGGATCGCCAGACTCACCGGCGGGTTGCCAATGCTGACAAACTGTATATGCTCGTCGGGATTGTCATAGTAAGGGTTGAGCAGCAGTGGCGACTCGGCCACATAGTTTTTATCTTCCGGCATAAGCCTCTGCCCACCGCGCGCGACAGGAAAGCTGTCCTGCTTACCTGACGAATTACGTGATTGCGTCTGGCGAGCCAGCAGTACACTAAGTTCGGTTGCCCCATCAACCAGCCGCTGTTTGCGCTTGCGGTTACAGTCAATGCAACTTGGCAGGAGATTATCCCAGTCCATCGCCAGCCACCAGTAACCCGGATGTGCTGCGTCCTCGCTAACAGCGCCTTTGGGGCGATAATGTTCTATGTCCACCGGTGCGGAGGCCGAGAAGAAGCTCTCACAATAGGCGCATTTATAATGAAACAGCGCGTTAAGCCGCCATTTCACCTCATCGGCTTTATATGCGACAAAATCGTAACTCTCTTTTTTCTCCCGCTCTACGGCATAATGTGCCCTGGAGCGTTCCAGTTCTGTTGTCCCATCTCTTTTCTTCGCATTCAGAGCTGAGGGGGGTAACGTCTGCTCCTGTGTGCGGATGACCTTTCTCATTGCAGTACCTGCTTCAGAATATCAACAATTTTATCCTTTGTGCTTTCCCGCAATGCCGCACGTAAGTTCGGCGTTTCCCGATGCCGTTCCTGCAAATAATTCGCGACAGCTTCCTGCACCAGACGATGCGCTTCCGACGTCCCGACGGGCATTGCTGAGGCGATATCTTTCTCGAACGAGTCAAGGACTCGCTTTTCCACGTCATTTAATGGGATCGCTTGCTGCTTCTTTGCCAGCAGATCAGCCACGTGGGCCATCTGCTGGTTTATTTTCGGCTCAACAGTGGAATAGAGCTGGAAGAAGTCGGCAGTCAGAAGCTGATCTACGCGCAGGGTATCGATACTCGGCAAAGCGGTCAATATCTGAACTACAATGGGTAATTCATCGCGCCATACCAAATTCTCATTCACCGTTTTTTGCAGTACGACCACTTCGCCATCGCACATCCCCCGCAGGCAAAGCGGATCGTGAGTAGTGACAATAAAGGTCATATTAGGCAGCGCCCGACGCAATCCCTTCATTATCTGCATTTTCCAGCGGGGATGAAGGTGCGCTTCAACCTCGTCAATCAACACCACGCCCAGAGCGCTATCTAGCGTCTCAAAGTTAGGATTAAATTGCGGATTCATCAGCCCTGCCATGATGTCGCATACCATCGCAAGCACGGAACGAAATCCCGATGAGACAATGTTAAGCGGAGTGCGAATACGAACAGACTCACCGTTTTGTTGAAGCATCGGCGTGACGATATAGCACACCCCCAGCGCTTCATCACGCTCAACAACGTCAAACTCCTCTTCTATCGCTAGTACATCACGTAACGCCCGGATCACCATATTGAAGTGATATTTTTCAAGTCCCAACAGCCAAGCCTGTGGGTTGCCGAGCAGGTTGCCCTCAAAAAGATTTCGCACTGGGTGATCAGCGACATACCGGTGCTGCTTATGCTGGTAATGACGAAAGGCACCATACGCGAAGACCGGCCCAACATTAAAGTCTTGTTCCCGATTGATCCGATAACCTCCCTTTTTGAACGTCATTTTGAGCTGTTGCTGTCCTGAGCTGAGAATATTGACATAGGCGGTATCAGAGCCGTGCCCCGGTTCCCCCCCATGAACTGCGGATCCAGCACATAGCTACGCCAGTTAAGTGTGAGTTTTTTTCTTGCTGCCTCGGTGGTCAACGCCAGTGCAATACCCTCAAGGATTGAACTCTTTCCGGTGGCATTTTCTCCAAGGATAAGCACCGCTGGTGCTATCGGTGAACCATCATCATCTACTGTCGCAGAGGTGATCTTCAGCTCTATCTTTTGCAGCGATTTGAAATTTTTAAAATCAACCCCGCTTATTCGGGCTGGTTTTGCGCCAGTAACCTCTTCGTCGCTGAATTCGCCGTTTAGAAGCGGTTCTTCACGCTGGTTCTCCCTTATTGCGTCAGTAAACCATTCCAGCCCGCGTGGCTCTTTAAGCAACGGTAAAAACAGGCGGTTAATCCTTGCCGGAGAGAGATTTGGTTTTGGCCCTTTGTACGTGCCGATTTTTTCCGCCAGACGCCGTAATAGCAGATACCAGCTCCCCCCAAATTCAAGTTCTGAAAAACAGAACAGCGTTTTGAGTTCGCCGGAGGAAGAGTGCTTAATGGCACTGGTAAAACCTTCAAGGTACTGACTAAAACGAATCGACCGCTGTGTGACCAGTTCATTGCGATTAAGGCCAAAGGTATTGATGGTTTCATTTCCCGCTTCAGATCGCGCGACAAATCGACCTTCAACTTCCACCGAAAAATGGGTGTAAAAGTTCTGAAGTTTGCATGGATCTAACAACAGAGCTCTCTCTTTAGGTGGCCACTCTGGCCACAGTCCTGTACCGCTTTCTAGATACTGCATATACATCTGTTGCGTGGGGATAGGCGCTCGGGCCCCTTTCACCGGAAAATAGTTACGGCTACGCACGTTACACTCTTCACAGGCTAGGTAGAAGTTCTGCCAAGCATTTGCCAGCCAGGCATAGTAAATATGGCTATCCGCCAGCCCGTAATGTGGCTCTGCACCGTTCACGGGGCGAAAATAATTTATGTTCAGTGCTAACGTTTGCGATTCGCAAAACGCACAGCGGCCACGAAAAAGCGAGTGAAGCGCGGGCAGTACGCGGGAATAGCTATCAGACTGAATACTGCTTTGCGGGACGCGGGTTTGCGCACGCTTACTGGGATCCAGTTGCAAAAACTGCACCATCCGCTCCCCGTTGCTAAAAAGCTTATTATCCCGTAATTCCTCCGGCGGCGGAACACGCCGTCTGTCAATGTACTGCATCGGTACTCTCCTCAAGTTGCGGATCTGAGCCAGCGTCATCGGTTAACTGTTAAGAATCCTTTAGGTTTACGGGCAGCACATTCAAGAGCCCAGTGAGCAACTGCTCGAATGCAAAACCATGTCGCCGCTTTGCGGTCGCGTCAGAATCAAGCGGCAGTCTTGTCAGCTCTTCGTATTCTCATTTGATTTGATCGGGACTGTTCATTAACACCGTCATTTTCGTAAGAAGGTGTATGCAAATTCTCCTAACCTGGAATTTCCTGTTAGCCGGGTTAGAAGGTGTTCATATTTTTCTGTCAACCAGCCACACCTCACGGAAAAGCGCGTATTCCACAACTTTTACGCCCTTTTAGATGCATTCTTTGCATACCAAAAGCGAGGGGAATCACCACTCCGCTTCAAGACTACATACCGCTCGCGAATTCCAGATAAGCCGCTTGATTTGTATTTAGAGAAATCGAGCGTGAAGATGAGGCTTCGTTTTCAGGATTTGAGTACTTCGTCGAGTCAGCCACGCTCTGCCCACAGGATAGTGCCCTCATCCTGATGTCTACCCCTACGAGCATCTGGATCTGATTGCCACTCACCCCGAACGTCGCTTTTCAATGCGAGTCTATTTGTGCGGTCATATTACTGCCGCTCACCATTGTCGGGGGCAGTCCAAGCAACTTGTTTATAGCCAGTCTACGCAAAATCTGAAACTGCTCAACTGGTTAGTTAGGGGCGAATTTTACGCACGAGCGCGGTTTTCAGTTCTGTTTTTGGCAGTCTCTCTTTGACCAAAAACCTTTTCACACAACCTATGCACAGAACAGGCCTCCAGGTATTTGCTCGGGTACAATTCCGAGATGGAGACAGAAAAAACACTACTATCGTAGATATAACCATGATTACCATTACCAAATGAACGTAGACCGCTCAAATCGATTTATGTAACCAGTAACTATTGGTGGTCATTCTGGGGGTCTTGACAGAAAGGGAATTCAAGTTTAGCTTGCTTATTAGCCAGTTACTGGCAAAGGCGATCCCAGTCAGAGGAGCCAAATTAGAAACGCCCGCTTAAGGAAACTTAAGCGGGCGTTTTGCTTTTCGGCATCTTGGAAAATCTCTCTATGATTTAGATTGAGTCATTTTAGTTTGAAACTGAAGTATCCCAAATGTCTGCTAACGATTCAAAAACTCTCCGCCTTAACTTTTAAGTAATTATTACTCATATTCAATATTTCTATAAATCATGTCTAAAGAATAAATCAGTTATATTTACCTTATTGAAAATACTTTCCCAAATTAATAACCTTAGCTAAAGAAATATAATTTTAAAAATATTCAATTTTAATCACTAATGAAGCATCTATTTTTCCGGTATCAAGCGTAGAATCAGAAGATTTTTTTTCCAGAATAGCCTGGAAAGGATAGCTAAATGCGGTATCCCCCTCTCTCATTGAATCTGCAGACATACTCTGTTTTTTGTTTAGATCAATAACTGTACCTTCGCTGTTAAGAATGGCGATATCGACGCCACTCGCGCATTCTTCACAGGTATTATTATCAATTTTCCCTGTAGCGTTCATTGTGGAAGAGGAAAAGGTCAGCTTTACAGAGTTAATGAAGGTATTCATATCCGAAGAATTTTCACATTGAGTAAAGAGCAAATTGAAGCTCTTTCTAGCCAGCTCAGTTGTCGTCGCAGAATCAATATTGACATCACCAAAATCAACAGCTTTTACATAGGTTTGCATCACGCAACCTGAGACCGTGAAGCTTATTGGAGCAGAAATTTTTGCCGTGCCCCAATGACCATAATTGGTACTTGAACTCACATTTAAATTCACATCCATATTTTTAATAGTCACATTGTAGACACCATAATGGTCAAAAGGCTTACTTGTTCTGACCACGCGGCCGACTAAATATCCTGCTTCGCTGACCGTTGAACCCCCTTTACCCGTATTTATAATAAAGATATCTTGCCAACCACCGCAGCTAATACTTACCCCTCTGTAATCGTACCAGATTACCCCTATACCGTTTGTGCCAAGAGAGCATACATAGTCAGAACCTAAACGTTCAACTTGCGATCCATTCGGTAACAGCTGAAAATGGAATTCAGAGTTATCCCAGGAGCAGTTTACTGTCATCGGGTCAACAGTCAAAGTTGCTAAAGTTTCTCCATCAGTAGCTTCGTTAGGGTTTGTATTATTACTTACTAATGAGAATGGAACATCATAATACCCGCCATTTTGGGGAGTGTTTGCTGAACATGGCATGCCTGCTTCTGCTGCATAACAGGGAATAAAATGTAACACAGAAATAATACTGATGATGATATATAAGAAAGATTTAAACATAATAATTACTCATAACTAATAACGAACGTGGCTATTGAGGAAAAGTCACCTAAACCGATACCGTCATTGGCAATAGCTGCAGAACTTGCTTTCACATAAGTGTAAAAAAGCAGATTCGTTGTTCCATCTTGTAAGTTCATAGTGGGCGAAGTTGTATTAATAGGCAAAAGGACACCATCTGAAGTATCAATTCCTATAGCAATCCCTTTCGCACTGCCCGTGACAGCCAGATAGTCTGACTGTTCACTGTCTGCCGTTCCTGAAAACGTGACTTTTGCGTATTTTATGGATGTAATATCACAACCTGATAACTGAATAATCAACGGTTGTTTCGGTGAAACCCCATTGGCAATAAGGTATTTATTAATAATGCTCCCAAAATCAATTGTTTGTTCTGCGCTTGCAGAACTCAGTGTGCAAGCACCATGAGACAAACTACCGGTAAAATTTGCCGTAAAACTTGATGCACAGGCGAATGAATTAAAGAAGACCAGTAAAACCATAGAAAAAAATTTTATCTTCATTTCCGGCACTCATATTATTGGATTATTTAAAATCATTATTTAATAGTAATACATCCTAAAATCTATCGTCGCTTGAAAAGGTGCGAAGGTAACCTTTTCCGCTGTGCGTTCAAAGGCAACACTGTATTTCAATATATTTTGACCCGAGTTTAAAAAATGTGGGGCGCTAAATTTCCCTAAAGGAATTGCATGCAGATTTTCATCAAAGATGCGTAATCCTAAACCGCGCACACCTTTTAACTCTACCAGATCGGGATTTACGTCGCTTCTTTTCGATACAAATTCCATATAGAGCAGAGGCTGATCACTTGACCACGAAACAGCACCACTGCGCAGATTTTGAAGACGTGATTGAGACACAATGCAATGATGGAGTTTAAAAATTAAGTCTATCTTTTTCCCCTGATCCCCGGGCTTAATAAATTGAGAGTTATTCAAATTCCCCAATTCAATCTCCTGAAAATTGGAGGTCATATCCATCGCGCATGGAGCTTCTGTCATTATGCCTGAAATGTTTAATTCGCCATGCATGCCTTCAACATTCCAGTTGTCACTGTTCTCTGCCCATGAAAAAGGGCTGAGGAATAAATTTACAGCTAAACATATACCCGCCTGAATCGCGAAAAACTTTGTCTTCATAATAACGCTATTCAACTTTATCTGCGGTTACTTTGCATTCACTGCCATTACAGGAAAAGTATAATGTTGGACGACCACCGTAATCATTCACATAGGTAAGCATAGGACTACTACCCAGTTTATTTGACCCGAGGTCCATACTGCTTTTCGGCGCAACCATTATTGGTTTAAAGGAACTGTTTGCGATTGTACTACCGTTAGCACGAGCATTAATAATTGTGATGTAATAAGATGTTGGGTTGTTAATTTTAAAACTGTCCCCTTGTTTAGTCAGCGTTAATTCTTTTTGCCAGGTTGCAGAACTACTTTCCTGCTTAGGGATAATTCCTACAGGTCGATAAAATAGTTTCACGCGAGTTTGTAAAGCAAGCTGTAATACGTTGGATTTATCACTGCGCGGAGGGATTTCACGCAGATTGAAATAAAACAGCGACTCACGATCCTGCGGTAAGGTATTTATTCCTGCCAGCGTCTGGATTTTCACCTGACTTTTGGCGCCGGGTTCCATGCGTTGTACAGGAGGAAGAATCGTTAGCGGGGAATTGATTTTATTACCCTTTTCATCTTCAATCCATGCTTGTGCCAGGTACGGCAGTTGCTGGTTTTGGTTACTAATATTAATACTCAGTGCTTTCTGATCGCCATTAAAAATAATGCGGGTGCGATCCATTGAAATGGCAGCTTCACACTGAGAAGAGACAGCGACACCGGCTAACAAAAAGAGACTTATTACACATTGCTTGTTCATAAAACACCTAAATATTTTAGCGCCCCAGGCGCTAAATTAACGATAAAAAGAGTCATTAATTTACCGAGTTAACACAAGGCAACAGCAGATTAGCAGGTGAGCCATCGCTATTTTCTGTCTTAATAACTTTCGGTAGTTGTATTTCACACTGCTGTTTTCCATCCCAGGCGACATTCATTTTCTCGCCGGAATTCATACCCGTGAGATAAACCATTCCATTGTCATTCACTATTCCCGTCTCATGGTGGTCAACATTGAAAACCGTTGCGCCAAACGGGGGAACTGATCCATCTTTCAGGCGAATGATAG
The DNA here is from genome assembly GCF_047784855.1 of Rahnella sp. PCH160. Lineage (NCBI taxonomy): Bacteria > Pseudomonadati > Pseudomonadota > Gammaproteobacteria > Enterobacterales > Yersiniaceae > Rahnella > Rahnella sp. PCH160. The sequence continues at coordinate 2,819,454 of NZ_JBLOGT010000001.1, read as the reverse complement.
CCATCATTTTTTCGCCCGCAATCACATCAAATTTACGATAGCCGATGGCTCCTTCAGTCAGCGTTGCCTGAGTCACAGATTTAACCGCCTCAACGTTATCAGCCAACTGAGTTACATTGATATTCGCATTGGTGCGATAGTAGCTGTTAATGCCAGAAAGAACCGCCTTGCCAAAATAGTTCGAATGCGTCATTCCACTTCCACCTTGTACCGGTATTCCGGCTACGCCATTGGTATCCACCATCAGGCGCGTTTCACCAGGTGAACCAATATTATGTAATGCCGCGCCCTCTGGCGTCGCTGTCATACCACCGGTAACAGAAAGCCCACCCGAACTATAATCACCTTCAGAGTAAGCTGCTGTTGCAGTCATTTTTGCAATGTCACCATTGTGCGTATAATAGCCATTGAACGAGGTGTTATTTTGAGATCCCAACCCCGCTGATACGCTATAGTTATTATTAGCATCGACCATTTTGTTGTAACTCATGCTCTGAGTTCCTGAGTCTCCACCATATTGTCCGCTGTAGCTCAATGAGGCATTTCCGCCTAAAGGGACTGCAATGCTAATATACGCAGTGTCATCGGTAACGCCCTGGTATTTTGAACGATAGAGTGACAGATTAACGCTAATATCGGTAATTTTACCGAGGTCAAAACTCTTCGATAATGAAATATTAAAGCAATCGTCCGCAGGATTGTCCCAATATGTCTGGTGACTGTAGTTGGCATACAGACTTAGTCCGCTGTCTTTAAACTGCTTATTAAAGGTTATGGTATACATCTCTTTATCGCTTTCACTTTGGTTATCGCCATAGCGTGCGTCCAGATAATTATCCATACTCATAAATTCTTTTTCTGAGAAGCGATAACCTGCGAAGGTAATTTGGCTATCATAATCATCAAATCGTTTGGAATAGCTTATGCGGTAAGAATTACCGGTGTGAGTTCCATCCTCCAACTGCGCGTTTGAACGCGTAATGTCGAAAGAAATTGCACCCAGCGCCAGTAAATCACGACCAATGCCCACTGAAGATTCGTTATAACCTTCCGAACCCAGCAAGCCGCCGTATAAGGACCAACCGTTGTTTATGCCCCATGAAAATTCGCCAGTACCAAATACAGGCCCCTCTGAATGGTGCTCAGAGTCATCCGGCTTGCCCGCTGCGGCTTTGAAGCGAACCGAGCCCGGGCGCGGCAAATACGGAATATTTGCAGTATCAACCTGAAATGTTGAAACAGAACCATCTTGTTCACTGATGGTCACTTCCAGCTTGCCTGATACGGCATCATTCAAGTCCTGAATACGAAACGGGCCAGCTGCAACCTGTGTTTCATACAACACCCGTCCCTGCTGCTTCACCGTCACTTTAGCGTTAGTTTTTGCCACGCCGGTAATTTCCGGCGCATAACCACGCAGATTTGGCGGCAGCATATTGTCATCAGATTTTACGCTTACCCCTGCAAAGCGGAAGTTATCGAACATATCGGAAGCGAGGTAATCTTCGCCCATCGTCAGCTTTGCATTCCACGCTTTCAGCGCACGATAAGCATAAAAGCGACTCCAGTCCCAGGAATTGCTTTGTGCGCTATCGTCCGATGCAGAATTTTTTTGTGCTTGCCAGTCCGCGCGCATACGCCACGCACCAATGTTCAACCCGGTCGTTCCGTTGCCGCTGATATCGGTTGTTGCTTCATTGTTTTGCGGGCGATTACGCTGAGCGTTCAAATTATAATCGAATAGTACACCGGACAGGCCGTTATCCCAAAGGGAGGGGGGATCCCAGTTTTCTGCAGTATATTCCAGGTAAGCTTGCGGTATATTTAAATACAGTGCATTAGTCCCGATATCTGCTTTTACCTGCATACCTTCCAGAGAAGTAATATCCAGACACTGGCCGTTATTCCACCACTTAAGGCTACTTTCATACTGTTGCTTAAGCCCTAATAACTTTACCTGCTCGGGAGATAAACAGACCATGCTACCTTTAGGGTCATCTTGCGGTGCCATAAAGATCAGTGGCTGATCCATTAAAGTCTGTTTGTTAATATGAATATCCATTTGATATTTCCCAGGCATCACGAAACCCTCGCGTGAAAACTGGGAAATATCAATGTTCTTTTGATCTTTAACATCCAGCACATCTGTATTGAATTCGACAACATCAGCGCTAAAGGCAGGGATACTATGCAGTACCAGCGCCGTCATGATTGCCAGCAGCGATAAAGGATACTGTCCGATTGATGTTCTTTTCACTGTGGTTTTGTTAGTCATCAAAAATAATCCAGTTTATATCTTATTACTGAATGATAGTTCCCTGCTTGTAATGGATTTTTATCCTTTTCAAGGCGTAAGTGATAATTAATTCCAGAACCATCCACTTCCGTTGCGCCTATTGTTATTGCGTGACCCGGCAATATCGATTTTCCATAATTATCTCGAATGGAAACACCAAACCCCGTCGCCCCACCATCAATGCCAAACAAATCATCATCGAAAATGTCACCTTCAAAAGTAACTCTTAAATAATTCCAGTTTGTTTGTGTACTATTTGTTGTTAACGAACAATTAATAAAATTGATAGTGAATATTGTCTCTGCACCGTGTCCAAACTGTTCAATCTCTGCGGCTGTTACCACGCCCAGGCTGAGTGTTTGATCACGACTGTTGAAATCTATTGCGCAGGCGGAATTTATTATTGAGCCCTGTAATGTTGCACGCCCATGCATTGAACCCTGATTTGTATTGAAATCAGAATTAACAGAAGCATTAGAAAATAAAGACCAGAATAATATAAATAAAAACAAAGGTCCGCTGTAATACATCAAGTTGGCCTTTACACGGAATTGTTCTGTGTTATCCGGTGATATGATTAGAAATACACATCACCGGATGTGGACTTAGTTGTAGCTAAGGGTAAAGTTTGCAACGCTTGAGAATGAACCAGGGACAATAGTTGCGGAAGCGCCGTCACCTTGCAGGAAGGCTGAGAAATCCAGCTCATTACTGCCGGCTACGATAGGACGTGCCTTGGTTTTCTCACCCAAAATGATCGGGCTGCCGGAACCATCGATCAGTGCAATACTCGCACCACTCGCAGAACCTGTAATACCCAACAAATCCTTATTACCGGTGCTTGGTGAACCACTGAAGATTACATCAACGTCCTTCAGAGTGGTTGTGTCACACTGGGTCAGCAAAATTTTAAAAAGAGCCGGGTCAGATCTGCCGCTATCTTTTAACACTACGTTTGATACTTCACCCAATGGGATGGTCTGATCGACCGATTCGGGGGCGATTGAACAAGGTGCGTCAGTAATAGAGCCCGTAAAGTGAATCGTACCGTGTCCCTGATCTGTTGCTGCCTGAGCACCGGAAACCATAACCATACCAAGGCCGAGAGCTACTGCGATTTTTGAGAATTTCATCAAAGTTTTCCTTACACATAAATTTTCTATATTTAAGATTAAATAAGAAAAACACATAATCTTAAATTGGCTTACGACTTAATCGTGGGCTTATATTATATGTTGCTCCAACAGCTGCAATCTCAGGACGTGAATGATATTGGATTGAAAGTCCAATACTGTACCCGAAATCCAATAACCACATTTTTTCTCTATTGCATATAATAAGAACCCCCACTTATATTTAAATTAATGTAGGGGTTTACTTTGAACTTCCGTGGGTTTTTGTGCTTAGAATAATTCATTAGAATGCGCTATAGTTCATTAGACTTACCGTGACTCTGATGAGGATATTATGGACAACGCATTTAGTGACCTGCTGGATGTGGAAAAACACTATTTTTCTGCGCTAGAAAAAGTTTTCTCAGCAACCGAAGGCGAAAGCGAAAAGCGCATTTGTAAACGAAACGAGCTATTTCTCGACCTGACACGAGATGATAAGTGCATTTGGCTGGTGAAATCAGGTTTGGTAGGTTTTTATCGTAAAAGCGACCGTCTACTTATCCACGAAACCCAGGCACCAGTAATTCTGGGGCTTGTACAGTCGTTCTATAGTGCCGACGTAATTGTCCTCGCACACACTGAAATAATTTTGCACGTCCTCCCGCGAGAAACCGCACTTAAAATTATTGAAACAGAAGGGTTGTGGCGCGAGGTAGCGCTTATTTTAGGTCGCATACTTAAATCCTATGTAAACCGCGATCTGAACATGGTCGCACAGGATGCTTATCATATTGTTAAGCATCATTTGAGGCTGCTGATGGCAATGTCCGTCGAGGAACGCTACGCCATTACGGCGACAAAATTTATTACCAGCCGGACGAAGCTTTCGCGTAGCCGGGTTATGGATATTCTCAGGCAGCTTAACGCAGGCAATTACATAACGATAAAGAGTGGGATCCTCGTGGCATTAAATACCTTACCGGATAAATTTTAACCCCTTTTCCCGCCTCTTACCTAGATCAGTCCTTCTGCAAGCTCGTGCTTAACGGTATGAGCCATTTTTTGAATTATGCTCTCACCCCGATTGTAAGTGGCAGCCATTGCATATCCCCTTCGCCACCGGATAATTATCTGCGCATCCGCATTCCCTGAGTCAAATCCCCCTTTCGTACCCGCTGATTTTGCAAAAGCGTTTTAACCAGGCGGTTGTCGCTGTAGTCTCAACAGCGGCTGAAATTTGGCTGTGTACAACGTAATAACTTTTTGCCTAATTTTAATAACAAAAAATTTAGAATTTTAAGGAACGGTCAGAACAACTATGGACTCCACGCTCATTACTCCCCGCCCCGATAAGGAGATACCTTCACTACACCGCGCACGCCGGGCTGCCTGGGGCAGTTTCGCCGGAGCGGTGGTCGACTGGTTCGATTTTTTACTCTACGGCATCACCGCAGCGCTGGTGTTTAACAGCGAATTCTTTCCGCAAGTCGACCCGGCGACGGGCACCCTTGCCGCTTTTGCGACCTTTGGCGTTGGCTTTTTATTTCGCCCGCTCGGCGGCATTGTTTTCGGTCATTTCGGTGACCGTTTAGGCCGCAAACGGATGCTGATGATGACCGTCTGGATCATGGGCATCGCCACCGCGTGTATCGGCATTCTTCCGTCGTATTCTGCGATTGGCTGGTGGGCACCTGCTTTGCTGGTGACTTTACGTGCCATTCAGGGGTTTGCCGTGGGTGGCGAATGGGGCGGTGCGGCGCTGCTGGCCGTTGAAAGTGCGCCCTCCGGCAAAAAAGCTTTTTACAGCAGCGGGATCCAGATGGGATATGGCGTTGGTCTGCTGCTGTCGACCGGGCTGGTGTCGCTGATCAGCAGCCTGACCACCAACGAACAGTTCCTGAGCTGGGGCTGGCGTTTGCCTTTTCTGTTCAGCATTGTGCTGGTGCTCGGCGCGCTTTGGGTGCGAAACGGTATGGAAGAATCCGTCGAGTTTGAACGTGCTCAGGTGGCGCAGCCCAAACAGACCAAAAAACGTCTGCCCGTGTTTGAAGCTCTGGCACGCCATCCTGGCGCATTTTTGAAAATCATCCTCCTGCGCCTGTGCGAGCTGCTGACGATGTACATCGTCACCGCGTTTGCGCTTAACTACTCGACGCATAATCTGGGGATGTCACGCGAACTGTTTCTGAATATCGGGCTGCTGATCGGCGGCGTGAGTTGCCTGACCATTCCGATGTTCGCCTGGATGGCCGATCGTTTCGGGCGTCGGCGTATCTACATTACCGGCGCATTCGTCGGCGCGCTGAGCGCTGTCCCGTTCTTTATTGCGCTGGATGCCCGCTCCATTGTGGGCGTGGTGATCTTCTCGCTGCTGCTGGCGAATATCGCCCACGACATGGTGGTCTGCGTGCAACAGCCGATGTTTACGGAAATGTTTGGAGCCGGTTATCGCTACAGTGGCGCGGGTGTAGGTTATCAGGTTGCCAGCGTGGTGGGCGGCGGTTTTACGCCGTTTATTGCAGCCGCGTTGCTGACGTTCTCCGGCGGCGAATGGCATTACGTGGCGCTTTACCTGATGGCTGGCTGCCTGCTTTCCGCACTGACGGCGATATTTATGAAGACGCCGCAGCAGAAGTAAATTGTAGTTTTGCTGCTAAACATGCCCGCTTAACTGTCTTTAAGCGGGCATTTTGCTTTCGGGAATGTATCAGCCTGCATCAGTTGGAATGGCTGCGTTTAAACTGACTGGCATCAATTTCGTATTGTTTCATTTTGCGCCACAACGTGGTTCGCCCGATGTTTAGCAGTTGAGACATTTCCCTCACCCGCCCACGGGTGACGCGCGCGGCGTGGATAATGGCCTCTTTCTCGATGGAAGAAAACGTCAGGCTGGCAGGCATCAGCGTTGACGGGTTATCGCCCGCCGGACGTTCAGAAAATAAGTATTCCGGCAAATGGCTCAGGCGGATACGGCCATTTTCACTGCTGATGGCAATGTTTTCGATGACGCTGTTCAGCTCAAAATCATTGCCCGGCCAGGAATAGGCCACCAGTTGCGCCAGCGCGTCGTCGTCGAGTTTCAGTTTTGACGTGAAGCGTTTTTCCAGACCGTGCAGCCGGTTATGCACCAGCGACGGAATGCTGCTGCGCCGCGCCCGCAGCGGCGGGATGACAATTTCGAACGAATGCAGCGCGTAATAAAGCTGACGGCTGAAGCGGTTCTGTTCAACCAGCGCGGAAAGATCGACCGTGGTGGTGGCAATCACTTTGACGTTCACCGGGATCAGCCGCCGCGCATCCAGCCGCGTAAGGACGCCCTGCTTGATCACCTGCAACAACCCCGACTGCAACTCAGGTGCCAGATATTCTATTTTTTCCAAAAATAACGTGCCGCCGTGGGCCAGTTCCAGACGGCTGAGTCGCCCTTTGGCATCATCGGTGGGCGCGTTGCCCATGAAATCCTGCCCCAGCGCGCTGTCGGCATAAAGCTGACAGTTCACCGCAATATAGGGGCCGTCAGCGCATTCGCTTTCATTGTGAATGGCCTGGCTGAGCAACTCTTTGCCCACGCCCTCTTCACCGCATAGCAGCACCGGAAAACTGCCCCGCGCCGCCTGTCGGCCGAAATGAATTAACCGGCGCGATTCCTGATCCTCGGCGGTCATCTGTTCGAACGTGTGGCTGACCTTGCCGAGCTGGCTGGTCATGAGTTGCCGCATCTGTTCTACCGGATGCAGCAGCATAATAAAGCTGATGCCCTGTTCTTCGACGATCGGCTTGAGGGTAATCACGGCGTCGATAAACTGATGCTGGCTCTCAAACGTCACTTCGGTGTGGTTCAGCCCGCGCGCATGTTTGAGGGCGCGGCGCAACAGCGCGGGCAGCGTTACCAGTTCGCTGAGATTTTTCCCCTGACTGACCTGCGCATCCAGATGCAAAAGCGTCGCAGCCTTCACATTCAGAAACTGCAAAACGCCCTGCTCGTTCCACGCCATCACGCCGTCGTCCATGCTTTCCAGCAAGCCGTACATCTGATTGAGATGCCGGTTGGATTCCGCCAGCAGGCTGTCGGTGATGAGCGAATTGCCCACCTCGCGCGCGACCGCCAGCGTCAGGGACAAATCCGACGTCGCCTGCTGCTCATTCAGGCAGCAAAGGGAAATCGAACCCGACAGCCGTCCGTGATTATCAAACACCGGCGTTGAGCTGAATGACCACGGATGCAGCGCCTGTTTAAAATGCTGCGCGCCGCTGGTTTTGACCGGCTGCCCGAGCAGCGACGCCAGCGATAACGCGCAGCTTCCGATAATACTTTCGGCGCAATAACTGCCCGCCACAAAACCTAAATCTGCCAGCTGCGCCAGCGTGTACGGGTCGCCGCAGCAGCAAAGGATACAGGCCGATTCATCCAGAATCAGCAACGCGCAGGGCCGGTTTTCCATGTATTCCCACGTATCTTCCAGTGCCGCCTGCCCGATGGTCAGCAGCGTGGTTTTGCGGCGGCAAATCGATTCAAACGTCAGCCCCTGCGCCTGATGCGGCGGCTGCCAGGTTTCGCGCTGCATAAAACGGTCACAGCGCTGCCATGACCGCGCGATAAGCGAAGACACCTCTTCTTTTCCCACATCCTGTTCCCGGCTTGTCATAACCTTTTCCGTTTATGTGTCATAAAAAACCCCTCTGTTCTGCATTTGTCACAGAGTCAGAGGGGAAACGTTATGCCGCAGATGAACGGTCAGATCAGTTTTGCGCGGCGATTCAGCGCGCCAGCCACTGCTGCCCCAATTTATCTGCGGTCACGATGGCGGCGTAAACGCTGTCTGGCGAAACCGGGAAAGGCATGTTGTGAATGGTTTCCCCTTCCGCACAGGTCGCCTGCGCCACCGCCATAATCTTCGCTTCAATCCCCTCTTTGACGCCCATTTCGCCCAGCGTCACCGGCAGCCCGACCTTGTGGCAAAAACCGAGCACGGTTTCGATTTCTTCCATCGGGCTGTTTTGCAGCACCAGTTGTGACAGCGTGCCAAACGCCACTTTTTCGCCGTGATACAAATGATGGCACTCTTCCAGAATCGTGAATCCGTTATGGATCGCATGTGCGGCGGCCAGCCCGCTGCTTTCAAAACCAATCCCGCTGAGATAGGTATTGGCCTCGACGATGCGTTCGAGCGCGTCGGTAACCACATTGGCCTCACAGGCCAGACGCGCTTTTTCACCTTCCGCCAGCAGCGTATCGAAACACAAACGCGCCAGGCTGAGCGCCGCTACGGTAGATTGCCCGCCCGCCATACTGGTGGCGCGGGAGTCATAACAGGCTTTGGCTTCAAACCAGGTTGAGAGCGCATCGCCCATTCCGGCGACCAGCAAACGCACCGGCGCTTTCGCGATAATCGTGGTATCCATCACCACCATGTCCGGGTTTTTCGGGTAAACCAGATACTCTTCAAACTCGCCCGCTTCGGTATAAATCACGGACAACGCGCTGGTCGGCGCATCCGTTGAGGCAATCGTCGGCACCACAATCACCGGTAATTTCTGGTAGTAGCCGATGGCTTTTGCCGTATCCAGCGTTTTGCCGCCGCCGATACCAACCACGCCCTGACATCCTTTTTGTTTCAGGATGGCAATCAGACGGTTAATTTCGGCATGGCTGCATTCGCCCTTAAAGCGCTCCGCATGGCAGCTGACGCCGAAATCGTGCAGGCCATTAATCACTTTGTCCCCGGCGAGCTTCATCACGAAGTCGTCGGCAATCACGAAATAGCTCTCCGCCAGATTTTTAGCGTATTGCCCGAATGACGCAGACGCGTCAGCACCCTGAAGATATTTGGCCGGAGATTGAATGACTTTCAGCATTGTTTTCGCCCTCAGATAGTCCATGTTTGCAGAATGTCGCCGGGTCACGTTCTGCTCTGCTTGCAATAGCCTGCGGAGCGAAATGTTGTCCCAACGTGATGCAACCACTGTAAGGCGCGCGAGGCATAAAAAAATCTTTCGCGTTTTTGTTCTTATTTGAAACCTTCTGAAAAACAATACGTTTCATAATGAAACGCAAAACCACAAAAAAACTGTGGATTGCGATCGCTGTCCGTCGTTTTCGTCAAAATCATTCACCACGGCGGATGAACGAAACAGCCTGACATGCTGAAAATCGCAGGGCAGACGCAAAAAACTTTTTGTCGCGGTTCTATCATTGCCGCTAAAGCCCGCGGGAAAATAGCGCTGCGTCCCAGTTTTGGTTTTTCCCTTTCCAAAACGTTCCGTTTAGAAACAAAAATGCCTGATTCATGTTCCGTATTGGAACTTTTTTTCAGAAATTCTTTTTGCCGCTAACTCATCCAGAATCACTCTATCGGCCAGATGACAATGGCCGGTAACCCTACGCACGATGACTGCCACCACCCATAAGGGGCAGCATCAGATAACCTCCGACGGAGTACGCATAATGAAAAAGCTCATTAACCGTGTAGAAGATGTGCTGAGTGAACAATTGAGCGGGCTGGCAAAGGCTCACCCGGAACTGACGCTTCACCAGGATCCTGTTTATGTCACCCGCGCCGATGCGCCCGTGGCCGGAAAAGTGGCGCTGCTTTCCGGTGGCGGCAGCGGGCATGAGCCTATGCACTGCGGATTTATAGGTCAGGGGATGTTGTCCGGCGCGTGTCCGGGGGAAATCTTCACCTCGCCAACGCCGGATAAAATGTTCGAATGCGCGATGCATATCGACGGCGGCGAAGGCGTTCTGCTGATCATCAAAAACTACACCGGCGACATCCTTAATTTCGAAACCGCCGCAGAACTGCTGCACGAAAGTGGCGTAAAAGTGTCGACCATCGTGGTGGACGATGACGTGGCGGTAAAAGACAGCCTGTATACCGCCGGACGCCGTGGCGTAGCCAATACTGTGCTTATCGAAAAACTGGTGGGTGCCGCCGCTGAGCGCGGGGATTCGCTGGACGCCTGCGCCGGACTGGGTCGAAAACTCAATAACCTGGGTCATTCCATCGGCATCGCCCTCGCCGCATGTACCGTGCCTGCCGCCGGACAACCCTCTTTCACGCTCAAAGATGACGAAATGGAATTCGGCGTCGGCATTCACGGCGAGCCGGGTATTGATCGCCGCCGCTTCAGCTCGCTTGATCAGACCGTCGATGAAATGTTCGATACGCTGCTGGAAAACGGCACGTACAGCCGTACGCTGCGCCAGTGGGATACCGCGCAGGGCAACTGGCAGGATGTCCAGCAAGGTAAACAGGCGCTGGGCAACGGCGACCGCGTGATTGCGCTGGTCAATAATCTGGGTGCCACCCCGCTTTCTGAACTTTATGGCGTTTATCACCGCCTGGAACAACGCTGCCAGCAGACCGGTATCAGCATCGAACGCAACCTGGTTGGCACGTACTGCACCTCTCTGGATATGTCAGGGTTTTCCATCACGCTGCTGAAAGTCGATAACGACACGCTGGCGCTCTGGGATGCGCCGGTCCATACCCCCGGCCTGAACTGGGGAAAATAAGGAGCAACACATGTCACTAAACAGAAATCAAATCGTCAATTGGCTCTATCGCTGCGGCGATATTTTCACGAAGGAAAGTGATTTTCTGACCGGGCTGGATAAAGAAATCGGCGACGCCGATCACGGCATGAATATGCACCGGGGTTTCAGCAAAGTGGTGGAAAAACTGCCGTCTATTGCGGATAAAGACATTGGTTTTATCCTCAAAAACACCGGTATGACGCTGCTTTCCAACGTCGGCGGTGCCAGCGGCCCGCTGCTCGGTACGTTCTTTATCCGCGCCGCAACGGTCACTCAGGCGCATCAGAGCCTGACGCTGGAAGAGCTCGGCGAAATGATCCGCGAAGGTGCAGAAGGCGTGATCAGCCGGGGCAAAGCCGAGCCCGGCGATAAAACCATGTGCGACGTCTGGCTGCCGGTCGTCGATTCATTGCGCCAGTCGGGCGAACAGCATTTGTCCGTCACCGCCGCGCTGGATGCGGCCAGTGAACGGGCCGAAGCCGCCGCCCACGCCACCATCACCATGCAGGCGCGTAAAGGCCGCGCCAGCTATCTCGGTGAGCGCAGCATCGGCCATCAGGATCCGGGCGCAACCTCGGTAATGTTCATGATTCAGATGCTGGCAGCCGCAGCCAAAGAGTAAGGATAACGCGATGGTAAACCTGGTGATCGTTTCTCATAGTGCCCAGTTGGGCAACGGCGTCGCAGAACTGGCCCGCCAGATGTTATCAGGCGATAGCTGCAAGCTGGCCATCGCTGCGGGGATTGACGATGTGGATAATCCGATTGGCACTGACCCGATTAAAGTGATGGAAGCCATAGAGTCCGTTGCCGATACCGATCATGTGCTGGTAATGATGGATATTGGCAGTGCGCTGCTCAGTGCCGAAACCGCGCTGGATTTGCTGGATCCGGCGATTGCCGCCAAAGTCAGGTTATGCGCAGCTCCGCTGGTTGAAGGCACGCTGGCGGCCACGGTCAGCGCGGCTGCCGGTGCCGGTATCGAAAAAGTGATTAACGATGCGATGAATGCCCTTGAGGCAAAACGCGTACAGCTGGGTTTACCGCCGCAGACCGCGCCATCGCCGGTGGTGGCGGCTTTTGCCGATGATCGCGACGCACTGTCTGTGTCAGTGATTATCCGAAATCCAAACGGTTTACATGTGCGCCCTGCTTCGCGTCTGGTTTCTGCGCTTTCCGGTTTTGATGCCGAACTGGTTTTGGAGAAAGACGGAAAACGCGCGACGCCGGACAACATCAACCAGATTGCGCTGTTGCAGGTGCGTTGCAATGACACACTGAAATTGCTGGCACGTGGCCCGCAGGCAGACGCCGCGCTGGCAGCGTTTACAGCGCTGGCGGCTCAAGATTTTGGCGAAAGCGCGGAGATCGCGAAAGCAGAAAACCCTGCGCCCGCACCTCTTATTGCCCGCGTGGAAGGCAGCGCCGTGCTGTGGGATTTACCGCATCAGCTTCCCGGTCTGCAACCCTGCGCGGACGTATTGCAGGAACAGCGCAATTTAATGCGCGCCATCGAACTGACGCTCGACGATCTGAACGTGCTCACCGTGATGGCCGAAGAGAAATATTCCGCCGATATTGCCGCCATTTTTTCAGGCCATCATATGTTGCTTGATGATGCAGATTTGTATGAGGAGGCCTGCCGGATCATCAGCGAGAAATATTGCAGCGCCTCATGGGCGTGGGATTTCGTTATGACAGATCTCAGCAAACAATATCGTCAGCTCAACGATAACTATCTGCAGGCGCGTTATATCGATATTGACGATCTGCGAAACCGCACGCTGGCGCATCTGGCGGGTAAATCCGTCGAGCAACCGGCTGTCGGCTGGCCTGCCATTATTATCGCCGACGACATCTTTCCCTCAACGGTCTTGCAGCTCGATGTACAGCAGATCAAAGGCATTTGTCTGCGGGCGGGAAGTGACGTTTCTCACAGCGCGATTATTGCCCGCGAGGCCGGCATTGCGTTTCTGTGCCGGCAATATGACGCGCTAAAAAACATTGTTCCCGGCGACGGACTGACGCTCGATATGACGCAAAAACGCGTTTACCGCCCGCAGGCGGTGTAAACTCACCTTAGAAAAACGTCGCATAATACCCGCCGGAAAATTGGCGGGCTTCTTCCGTTCAGATTCTGCCGTTTCCTTTCCTGCTCTCTTCATGTGCTCATAAAACCATCATCCGGCGATTGCGCACCAATAAAACATTGGCGGCTCCGGCCAGACAAGCCATATTTAAAAAGAATGATGATGAACGAAGCACAAAGGAAAAGCGTATGGATAACAAATCCCTCACCTCCGCACAGGCAATTGATAAGCTTGAAGAGATGTACAACAACTCCGTCGCCGCCCTGCGGGATGCGATAAAAGATTTCATCGTTCAGGGTAAGCTACCCGATGTGGCGGCCAGAGCGGCCGGGCTGTTTGTTTACCCGGAATTGCGCGTCAGCTGGGACGGCGTAACGCCTGCGAAAAACCCGACCCGCGCCTATGGTCGTTTCTCACATCCGGGCCGCTATGCCAATACCATCACCCATCCCGAACTGTTCCGCGATTACCTGCTGGAACAGCTTTCCCTGCTCGAAGAAGAATATGACGCGCTGATTGAAGTCGTGCCGTCACAGCAGGAAATTCCGTATTCCTACGTGATCGACGGTTCAGATCTGATGCTGGATCGCTCGATGAGCGCCGGGCTGGCGAAACATTTTCCGACCACCGAGCTTTCACAGATTGGCGATGAAACTGCGGACGGCCTGCAATATCCGGGCGATACCTTCCCGCTTTCCCATTTCAATGCGTTGCGTGCCGACTTCTCACTGGCCCGCCTGCGCCATTACACCGGCACGTTGATCGAACATTTCCAGCCTTACGTGTTGTTCACTAACTACACCCGTTATGTCGATGAGTTCGTCAGTTGGGCGTGTGCGCAAATCGCCGATCCTGACAGCCCGTATGAAGCGCTGGCCTGCGCGGGCAGCGTATTTATTACCGCTGAGACGCAAAACCCGGAACAGGCCGTTTCGGATCTGGCGTGGAAAAAACACCAGATGCCCGCCTATCACCTGATTGCCCGCAACAGCGCAGGGATTACGCTGGTTAATATTGGCGTCGGCCCGGCTAATGCAAAAACCATCTGTGATCATCTGGCCGTTTTGCGCCCGCACGTCTGGCTGATGATTGGGCACTGCGGCGGATTACGCGAAACGCAGTCGATTGGCGATTACGTGCTGGCACACGCGTATCTGCGTGACGACCATGTTCTCGACGCCGTATTACCGCCGGACATCCCGATCCCAAGCATCGCCGAAGTGCAGCGCGCGCTGTATGACGCCACAAAAATGATGAGCGGAATGCCGGGCGAGGAAGTCAAACAGCGTCTGCGCACCGGCACTGTCGTGACGACCGATGACCGGAACTGGGAGTTGCGTTATGCGGCGTCGGCCCTGCGGTTTAATCTCAGCCGCGCCGTGGCCGTGGATATGGAAAGTGCCACGATAGCCGCGCAGGGCTATCGCTTCCGGGTGCCTTACGGCACGTTGTTGTGCGTTTCAGACAAACCGCTGCACGGGGAAATCAAACTGCCGGGGCAGGCCAATAAATTCTATGAAGGCGCGATTTCGGAGCACCTGCAAATCGGCATCTGCGCCATCGATCTGTTGCGCGCCGAGGGCGATCATCTGCATTCACGCAAATTACGTACCTTTAATGAGCCGCCTTTCCGTTAATTCTTTTCTAACAATTTTCTTAGGGCTTTGGATGAAAAAGACTTTGCATAATGCGAAGTCTTTTACCATCATAAATTAAAACGCTGTTCTACTTTCTGCCACCCTGGAATTCTCTTGCAAAACGTCATCGTCTCTTTGCGCAAAGCCATCGAGCGCACGCCCTGGTATCCGAAACGGCGTTCATATCGCACGTTGTTCTGGCGTGAAATCACGCCCCTCGCTGTGCCCATCTTCTTTGAGAATGCCTGCGTCCTGTTAATGGGCGTGTTAAGTACTTTCCTGGTCAGTTGGCTGGGCAAGGAAGCGATGGCAGGGGTCGGGCTGGCCGACAGTTTTAACATGGTGATCATCTCTTTCTTCGCCGCCGTCGATCTCGGGACCACCGTTGTCGTCGCGTTCAGCCTCGGCAAACTCGACCACGAACGCGCCCGCGCGGCCGCCCGCCAGTCGCTGGCGATCATGACCGTTTTTGCCGTTCTGCTCGCTGTACTTATCCAGTTTTCCGGGCATGTCATTATCGACATGATTGCCGGGAATGCCGAACCCGAAGTCAAAGAAATGGCGCTTTCTTATCTGCAAATGAGCAGCTGGAGTTATCCGGCCGCCGCCATTGCGCTGATCGGCTCCGGTGCCCTGCGCGGTGCCGGGAATACGAAGATCCCGATGTTGCTTAACGGTGGGATGAATATCCTGAACCTGATCATCAGCAGCGTGCTCATTTACGGCTGTTTTGGCTGGCAGGGTTTTGGGTTTATCGGTGCCGGATTGGGGCTGACCATTGCCCGTTATATCGGCGCCGTGGCGGTGATTTTTGTCCTGGTGATCGGCTTTAATCCGTCGCTGAAAATCTCCCTGAAAAGCTATTTCCTGCCCCTCAACACTAACATTTTGCGCGAAGTGCTGGGCATCGGTATTCCCGCCAGCATTGAATCCGTGCTGTTCAACGGCGGCAAATTACTGACTCAGGTGTTTGTGGCAGGCATGGGCACCAACGTGATTGCCGGTAACTTTATCGCCTTCTCGATTGCTGCCCTGATTAACCTGCCGGGGAACGCACTGGGGTCGGCCTCGACGATTATTGTCGGCACCCGTCTGGGCAAAGGGCAAATCGCCCAGTCCGAACGCCAGCTGCGACACATCTTCTGGTTATCCACCTTCGGGCTCTGCGTGCTGGCGTTCCTGTCTGTGCCGTTCGCCGGGCTTCTGGCGCGGTTTTACACCAATGAACAGGACGTTATCGACGTCGTAAAAATCCTGATCTGGCTGAACGCCGCCTTTATGCCGTTCTGGGCCGCCTCATGGGTGCTGCCTGCCGGGCTGAAAGGCGCGCGCGACGCCCGGTTCACCATGTATGTTTCCATGGTCGGCATGTGGGGCTGCCGCATCGTCGTGGGTTATTTCCTCGGCATTGTGCTTAATTTCGGCGTCGTCGGTATCTGGCTGGGGATGTTCCTCGACTGGATCGTTCGCGGCATTTTCTTCTACTGGCGCATGGCGAGCGGCCGCTGGTTGTGGAAATACCCTAAAGAGAAAAAAACGCAATAACGCCTGCGTTACGCCCGCCGGTACATCCGGCGGGGATGCCCGATTTTTCCGTACAGCATTTCCACCCGCAAATCCCCTTTCTGAACACAATGTTCGAGATATCTGCGTGTTGTTGTTTTACTTAACCCCGTCTGAGTGACCACTTCATCGACCGAATAACAGCGCCCGGCATCCTGCATAAAAATCGCTTCCACCAGATTCAGCGTATTCTCTTCGATGCCTTTGTTTCCGGCCTTTGACGTGAAATCTTTGGCCTGTAACTGGTAGAGGGTGTCGACGTTTTGCTGATCCACCACTTTCCACGCCCGCTGTGTCTGGCTGAACTGGATAAAACGCTCCAGCGACTGTTGCAGACGGTTCCAGGACACCGGTTTGAGAATGTAATCAAACGCGCCAGAGCGGATCGCCTGACTACAGGTGTTCATGTCGCTGGCCGCCGTGATAAAAATCACCGAGCAATTCGTTTTCTTCAGCACATCGTTTTCAAGCAGGGAAATCCCCTGTCCGTCCGGCAAATAGTTATCCAGCAACAACAACTGCGGCCGCTTTTACTCTATCAGCGTCTTCGCTTCCCGCAGCGTGGAGGCCATTCCCACCAGCCGCAGCCAGCGGTGATTATCGATAAGCTCGGCATAAAGCTGTGCCAGCTGGTTCTCATCTTCCACAATCATTACGTCAATCATTTCAGCTTGAATCATTTATGCTTTTCCCGTTGTTCCGGTTGAATGGACACCGGCACACAGTCCGGAATGGCTACCGGCAGCCCGTTGGGTATGAAGACAGAGAAAACAGAACCTGTCGGGGAATTATCTGAAACTTCAATGGTGCCGCCCGCGTGGCTGACATAGCTGGCAACCAGATGCAGCCCCAGCCCGTGATCGCCTTCCTGCTTGGAGGTCACGCCGAGTGAGAAAATCTGCTCACGCCGCTCCGGCGCAATCCCGACGCCCTGATCGGCCACTTCGATCACCAGTTCTCTGTCGGCGGAAACGATATACACCTCAACCGGCCCGGCGTTTTCGCCGCGCAACAAGGTGGCTTCGATGGCGTTATCAAGAAGATTGCCGACAACTGACATCAGCTCGGTTTCGCTCAGCGTCAGCGGCAGATGTGTTAAACCGCAGGCCGGGTCGAATGCCAGCTCAACGCCCTTTTCACGCGCACGGGCATATTTTCCCAGCAGCAACCCGCATACTCTTGGCGAACAAAACCGTGCAGAGACGAAATCCAGCAACTCCTGCGCACTCTCAGATTGCGCTTCGATGTAGCGGATCGCCTCATCGTAACGGCCCATGTGCAGCAGCCCGGCCAGCGTTGCCGTCCAGTTCAGTTGCTCATGGCGCATCACCCGCAGGTTATCGGCATAGCGCTGCACCTGACTGAGCTGAATACTCAGGCGGTCGATGTCGCTGCAATCGCGGAAGGTAATCACCCAGCCCTGAAGCTGGTCTTCCAGCATGATCCGCACGCGGCTGGCGACGACCGTCAGGTTATTGAACAGGCAGATTTCATCGTGAATATCTTTCTCCAGCATCACCTGACGGTCAAAAAAACTGACCGGCGCAATCACCTGCTCAAGCGGTTTTCCGCGCAGTTCCCGCGAGGGCGCATCCAGATTCAGCAGTTTTTTTGCGGCCTGATTAATCACTGCAATCCGGGACTCCCCGTCGATGGCAATCACACCTTCATAAATGGACTCCATCAGTGCTTTTTGCTGGCGGACCAGCAGGCCGATTTCACGCGGTTCCAGTGAAAACATCTGCTTTTTTATCGAGCGCGAGAAAAACCACGAAAAAGTAAACAGCGCCAGCAACAGCGTGGCGGCGGCCACCAGGATACGAATGGCTTTCTCGATGGTCAGCGTATTAATGTGGCTGGTGAGATACCCCACGGAAACGATGCCGATAACTTTGCCCTGCACGTTTAAAATCGGCGCTTTGCTGCGCAGTGACAACCCGATGCCACCCAGCCGGACTGTGGTGCTGCTTTTACCCGCCAGTACGTCCACATTGTCGTCGCCGACCAACGCTTTGCCCACGCGATCGGCGTATATGGAATGGAAAAGATGTATCGCTTTTCCGTCACCAATCACCATATAACTCGCGTCACTGCGTGCGGATATATTCATCATCAGTCTGTTAATTGCAGAAACGTCATTACTTTCCACTGCCGAAATTAATGACGGAATAAGTGCAATTTCTTCTGCCTGCACTTTTGCCCGCAACCCCATATCCTCATATAACTGACGTTCAATATCGCGATAGTAATAAACCCCCACTATCGAAAACAGCGTGACGAATAAAACAACAAGATAAATAAACAGCTTTATCTGGAAAGAGGGTCGAAACCGCATCGTGACATCCGTTATAAAGAGCGCTGAGATAATTATTAACCGTGACGATACTTTATCATTGAGAGGTATTTCTGTCAGACGGGAAAATCAAAGTTGCGAGGCACGCCGCAGAACAACCGCAGGCGCAGCAGGCCTCCCGCGACTGATAGCAAAGTTCTCAACAGTTATTTCACCATAAATTAACAGTAATATTGTAATTACAAATAACACCATAAAAACCACGAGGTAATATATTAACGAAACACCTAAATATTAATTAAAACCATAAAAACCTTTCACTCCTTTAAAATACCGTTTCTACTTTGCGGTACTTCACATAATACGGGTTATTATCTCTCTTACACTCCCTGCACAAATTGACACAGGGGATTCATCATGAGTACAACCGACGACACTTATTCTATTCCCGCGGGTTCGGTGCCTGCAAAACAGCTCTCATTAAAAGAAAAATGGTGGCACATTCTCGACACCTGGAAAATTGGCATTATTCCTTTGCCACTCTTTGTGATGGCTGGTGTGCTGATTGCCATCGACTGTCTCGACGGCAAACTGCCGAGCGATATCGTGGTGATGGTCGCAACATTAGCGTTTTTCGGGTTTGCCTGCGGCGAATTCGGCAAACGTCTGCCGTTCATCGGCAAAATGGGCGCAGCGGCGATTTGCGCGACGTTCATTCCTTCCGCACTGGTGTATTACGGCCTGCTGCCGGATGTGGTGGTCGAATCCACCACGAAATTCTACAAAAGCACCAACATCCTTTATCTCTACATCTGCTGCATCATTGTCGGCAGCATCATGAGCATGGACAGGAAGGTGCTCATTCAGGGCTTCATGCGTATTTTCTTCCCGATGCTGTGCGGGGAAGTGGTCGGGATGCTGGTCGGGATGGGCGTTGGTCTGGCACTGGGCATGGAACCTTTCCAGATCTTCTTCTTCCTGATTCTGCCGATTATGGCCGGGGGTGTGGGTGAAGGCGCGATTCCGCTGTCTATCGGCTACGCCACGTTACTGCACATGGATCAGGGTGTGGCGCTGGGCCGTATTCTGCCTATCGTGATGCTCGGTGGCCTGACGGCAATTGTTATCTCCGGTTCACTCAATCAGCTCGGTAAACGTTACCCGCACCTGACCGGTGAAGGCCAACTGATGCCTTCCGTCAAAAATGCCACGGCAGATAAAAACGCGCTGTCGGTGACCGGCGGTAAAACCGATGTCACGACCATTGCCGCAGGTGCCCTGCTGGCGGTTCTGCTGTACATGGTGGGGATGCTGTTACACAAACTGATTGGCCTGCCTGCACCGGTCGGCATGCTGTTTGCGGCTGTTGCACTGAAGCTGGCACACGGCGTATCACCTCGTCTGCTCGAAGGGTCGCAGGTGGTCTACAAATTCTTCCAGACCTCCGTGACTTACCCGATCCTGTTTGCCGTGGGCGTGGCCATCACGCCGTGGAACGAACTGGTTGCCGCGTTCACTATTTCCAATCTGCTGGTCATCGTCAGCACCGTCGCCGCACTGGTTGCCACTGGCTTCTTCGTGGGCAAGAAAATCGGTATGCACCCGATTGATGTCGCCATCGTGTCCTGCTGCCAGAGCGGCCAGGGCGGTACCGGTGACGTGGCCATTCTGACGGCGGGCAACCGTATGCAACTGATGCCTTTCGCACAAATCGCGACCCGCATCGGCGGCGCGATCAACGTTTCGGTTGCCCTGTTGGTGCTGGGGAATTTCCTGGTCTGACAGCGTTATCCGGCAAGCACGATTGTGATTTTTGATTGATTCAATTCAGGACATATTTATGAAACTGGCAAGTTATCTCTATCAGGGGCGCAAGTCCTACGGCATCGCAACGCAGAGCGGCATGATCGACCTCGGTCGCCTTCTCGGCCAGCGTTATCCCGACCTCAAGGCATTACTGGCGGGCGATGCGCTGTCACAGGCGCAGGAACTGGCCAACAGACCAGCGGATATGAGCTTTGACGACCTGACGTTTTTGCCGGTCATTCAGAATCCGGAAAAAATTCTCTGCGTCGGCATGAATTACGCTGAAAAACGCAAAGAGTTCGATCAGCACAATCCGGCGCCGACGCTCTTTGTGCGCTTTGCTGACTCACAAACCGGCCACGCTTCTCCGATCATCAAACCGAGCCGTTCCGTTGAGTTTGATTACGAAGGTGAGCTGGCCGTCATCATCGGGTCAGCGGGCGAGAATATTTCCCGCGAAGATGCCCTTTCTCACGTGGCCGGATACAGCTGCTACATGGACGGTTCTGCCCGTGACTGGCAGCACACCTGGTTTACCGCCGGTAAAAACTGGCGTCAGACCGGTGCGTTTGGCCCGTGGATGGCCACGGCGGATGAGATCCCTGATCCGCATGCGCTGTCGATCCGCACCTGGCTGAACGGCAACATGGTTCAGGACGACAACACCCGCAGCATGATCCACACAGTCGCCGAGCTGATTGAGTACATCAGCACCTTTACCTCGCTGAGCGCGGGCGACGTCATTATTACCGGTTCTCCGGGCGGCGTGGGCAAGAAACGTGTGCCGCCGCTGTTTATGAAACCCGGCGACCGCATTGAAGTGGAGATCGAAAAAATTGGTCATCTCAGCAATATGATTGTTGCGGCGGAACGTCAGGTGAGCCATGCACCGGCCGCCCATTAACCTGTTAAACGCCGGGCACAACGCCCGGCAAGTACAGCATTGTTTTGAACAATACCCGATATCAGGAATGCATTATGTTCAGCCGTGACGAACCCGACTTTCACGTCATCACCACAAGCCAGGCCCCTCAGGGCATGCTGGCAGATATCCGTGCCCTGCTGCACCAAAGCCAGCTGGGCATGGACGATGATATTGAGTATTTCGTGGTGGCCCTTTCTGGCAAGCGGCTGATCGGATGTGCGGGTCTGGTCAGTCATACCATCAAGTGCGTGGCCGTCGCGGAGGACTGGCGCGGCGAAAACCTCAGTGCCAGATTGCTCAGTGAAGTCGAAAACTTTGCAGTTCTGCGCGGCAAATTCCATCTGTTTCTCTACACCCGCCCCGGCAATCTGGAACGCTTTCGCGGTTGCGGGTTTTATCCGCTGGTGCAGTGGGACAATGTGGCCGTGCTGATGGAAAACACGCCGGTCGGCATCAGCCATTACTGTCGTTCACTGCAGCATCATTATCACGCCGGAAAGCGCATCGGTGCGGTGGTAATGAATGCCAATCCGTTCACACTCGGCCACCGGTATCTGGCGGAGCAGGCAGCGGCGACGTGCGACTGGCTGCACGTATTTGTGGTCAGCGAGGACGTGTCGTATTTCCCGTTTCAGGAACGGCTGGAAATGGTGCGTCAGGGCGTGGCTGATTTTCCGAATGTCACAGTTCACGCTGGTTCGGAATACATGATTTCGCGCGCCACATTCCCCGGTTATTTCCTCAAAGAAGCCGGGCTGGTGAACCAGACCTGGAGCGTGATGGATCTGCTGATTTTCCGCCAGTACATCGCCCCGGCGCTGGGCATCACACATCGTTTTGTCGGCAGCGAACCCTTCTGCCCGGTCACGCATCAGTACAACTGCGACATGCTCGACTGGCTGGAAACGCCCTCCCGTTCGGCCTCCAAACCGCTGACCGTCATTGAACTGCCGCGTAAACGTCATGCCGGGGGCATCGCGATTTCAGCCTCCGAAGTCCGTGCGTTGCTGAAAACCCATCAGTTGCTGCGTATCCGCGACATTGTTCCGCCGAGCACGTATGCGCACCTTGAACATCATTATTCCGCTGAGGCGCCCCCCGAAACGGCGCGCAGCAATGAACTTATTATTTCTACCACTCTTTGTTAAAGCAGGAAAAAGCGAATGAAAATTGTGAAGGAGGCGCTGGCAGGCACGGTTGAATCCAGCGATTTGCTGGTAAAAATCGCCCCGGCCAGCGAGCTGAGCGTGGTGATCAACAGCGAAGTGATCAAACAGTTTGGCGATCAGATCCGCCGCGTGGTGAACGAAACGCTAGAAGCCCTCGGCGTAAGAGCAGGCTTACTGATTATTGAGGATAAAGGCGCGCTCGATTGCGTTATCCGCGCCCGCGTGCAAAGTGCGGTACTGCGTGCAGCACAGGAAGAAAATATTCACTGGGAGACGTTACGATGAAAAAACTCCGACGCAGCATGCTGTTCCTGCCGGGGGCCAGTGCTGCCATGTTATCCACGGCATTTATCTATCGTCCTGATTCGATCATGTTTGATCTGGAAGACGCCGTTTCCCTGCGCGAAAAAGACACTGCCCGCATTCTGGTGTTCCACGCCCTGCAACACCCGATGTACAAGGATATCGAAACCGTCGTGCGCATTAATCAGCTCAGCACGCCGTTTGGTTTGAAGGATCTGGAAGCCGTGGTGCGCGCCGGTGTGGACGTGGTTCGTCTGCCGAAAACCGATACGCCGGAAGATATTTTCGAACTGGAAGCGCACATCGAACGCATCGAAAAAGACTGCGGGCGAGAAGTCGGTTCCACCAAAGTGATGGCCGCCATCGAATCGGCCATTGGCGTCATCAACGCCGTCGCCATTGCCCGCTGCTCACCGCGTCTGATTGGTATTGCGCTGGCGGCTTTCGACTATGTGATGGATATGCAGACCGAGCGTGGGGATGGCACAGAGCTGTTCTACGCCCGCTGCGCCGTGCTGCATGCCGCGCGCGCCGCCGGTATCGATGCCTTTGACGTGGTGTATTCCGATATCAACGATGAAGCCGGTTTTCTGCGTGAAGTTGAACTCATCCGCAAAATGGGTTTCAACGGCAAATCCCTGATTAACCCGCGCCAGATTGAGTTGCTGCACAACGCCTATGCGCCGACGCAGGAAGACGTGGATTACGCGCGTCGCGTTATCGCCGCCGCAGAAGAAGGCGAGCGCAAAGGCCTCGGCGTGATTTCGCTCAACGGCAAGATGATCGATGGCCCGATCATCAACCATGCACAGGTGGTGCTTGAACGCGCCAGCGCTTCCGGCGTGCGTCGCTAGCCCTCAATTATGCACAGGAATATGAAGAGAATGAGCCATCTAACAGAAATGTTGCACAGCCAATATCCGGAAATGAAGCATCTGGTTGCTTTCGACGGTGCGCATCGCACCACGCCGTATCTTTCTGATCCCGATGCCCGTTTGCATCGTAAATTATGTGATTCGCTGGAACAGGCGATTGCCCGCAGCGGCCTGAAAGACGGCATGACAATCTCCTTCCATCACGCTTTCCGTGAAGGCGATCAGGTCATTAATCACGTTGTCGCCACGCTGGCCAGTCTGGGTTTCAAAAATCTGACGCTGGCATCCAGCTCGCTGATGAGCTGTAACGACGCGCTGATCGAACACATCCGCAACGGCGTCATTACCCGTATTTATACCTCGGGGATGCGCGGCAAACTGGCCGACGCTATCTCTCACGGCCTGATGCAGGAACCGGTGCAGATTCACTCTCACGGTGGTCGGGTCAAGCTTTTGCAGGACGGCGAACTGAACATTGACGTCGCGTTTCTGGGCGTGCCTTGCAGTGATGAATTCGGCAATGCCAACGGCACGCACGGCAAATCCTGCTGCGGCTCGCTGGGCTACGCGATGGTGGATGCGCAGTTCGCCAAAACCGTCGTGCTGCTGACCGAAGAACTGGTGCCCTTCCCTAACATGCCCGCTAGCCTGGTGCAGGATCAGGTGGACTACATCGTGAAAGTCGATCAGGTCGGCGACCCGGCGAAAATCAGCGTTGGCGCAGCCCGCGTCACCAGCAATCCGCGCGAACTGATGATTGCCCGCACGGCGGCTGAAGTGATTGAACATTCCGGCTATTTCAAGCCCGGTTTTTCGATGCAAACCGGTTCCGGCGCGGCAGCCACCGCCTGCACCCGCTTCATGGAAGAAAAGATGGAACGCAACCAGATCACGGCCCGTTTTGCCCTCGGCGGCATCACCGGCAGTCTGGTGGATTTTCATGAAAAAGGATTAATCGAAACGCTGCTGGATACGCAATGTTTCGACGGTCAGGCCGCGTCATCGCTGGGCCGCAACCCGCAGCACATTGAAATTTCCACCAATGTTTACGCCAATCCGGGTGCCAAGGCCGCAAGCTGCGATCAGCTGGATATCGTCATTTTGAGCGCACTGGAAATCGACATCGATTTCAATGTGAACGTCATCACCGGTTCCGACGGCGTGGTGCGTGGTGCGTCGGGCGGTCACTGCGATGTTGCCAGCGCGGCGAACCTGACGATTGTGGTCGCGCCACTTCTGCGCAGCCGCATTCCGACCGTCGTGCGCCGCGTAACGACCCGCGTCACACCGGGCGAAAGCATCGATGTGCTGGTGACTGATCACGGGATTGCCGTGAATCCGGCGCGCCCTGAAATCCGTCAGCGGCTGGAAGAAGCCGGAATGAAAATCATGGATATCGGGACGTTGTATCAGCGTGCCATTTCCCTGACCGGCGAACCGAAACCGATTGAGTTTACGTCGCGCGTTGTGGGCGTGATCCGTTACCGCGACGGCAGCGTGATTGACGTCGTTCATCAGGTCAAAGAGGACGCATAATGACGATTCCGACGCCTGAGAATGCAGGCGTCAGTCTGGAGGATTTGCTGGCAGCAAAGGAACAGCGTGCGCAGCGGCAAACCGACTGGCTGACACAATTCCCACACACCCTGATTTCCCTGACGCTGGTCACGCCCGGCGCGGTCAAAGATAGCGTGAGTTACCGCCAGGTGATGCGGGAAGCGCTGAGCACGGCGGAAATCATGCTATTGCAATGTGGCTGGGCGGTGCTGAAACACGAGGTGTTTTGGTTGCCGACCGGGGCGGAGGCGTTCTGGAGTATTGAGCACCCTGCGCCGGAAGTGAAAGCCGCCACCGTGGCGCTTGAGCAGTCACATGCACTGGGGCGGTTATGGGATTTCGATGTGATCTGCCCGCAGGCTGGCGTTGTGGGCCGCCGGTCGCTGGATAATGCCAGCCGCCGCTGTCTTATCTGCGATGGCCCGGCCCACGCCTGCGCGCGTTCCCGTCAGCATCCGCTGCCAGAAGTGATGGCAAAAGTGGAGGCGCTGATTGATGGCTGGCATCGCACTCACTGAGCCGCTGGTTTACACCCACATCGCCGGACTGGCTGCCGAAGCGCTCAGTCAGGAAGTCTGGCTGACGCCCAAACCCGGCCTGGTGGACAGCATCAATAACGGTTCGCACAGTGACATGGATTTGCCGATGTTTTTGCGCAGCATCGATGCGATCACGCCGTGGTTGCATCAGTTTTATCAGCTCGGCCAGCAGGACGCGGCACAACCGGCAACGGCCATGCTGATGCGGATCCGTCCTGCCGGTCTGGCCTGCGAACAGGCGATGTTTGGCGCAACAAACGGCATTAACACGCACAAAGGCGGTATTTTCTCGCTGGGGATTTTGTGTACAGCGGCAGGCAGGCTCAGTACCCGCCGGCAACCGCTCACCCGCACAAGTTTATGCGCCGAAGTGGCCGCCATCACGCACGGGCTGGTGGAGCGGGAATTACAACATTGCCGCCAGCCAGTGACCGCCGGTGAACGGTTGTTTCAGGCGTACGGCATGACCGGCGCACGCGGCGAAGTACAGAGCGGATTCGTGACATTACGCCGCCATGTTTTACCTTACTGGTGGACAGAAACCCAGCCTGAACGCCGCAACCTGAATGCCCTGCTGCGCCTGATGGCGTTTAATCCGGATACCAATCTGGTGTCACGCGGCGGGCTGAGCGGCCTGCATTTTGTCCAGGATTATGCCCGCCGGTTGCTGAAAAATGGCTGGCAAAAAGAGGATTTGCAGGAGATGGATCAGGCACTGATTTCCCGACATCTCAGCCCCGGCGGCAGTGCCGATTTGCTGGCAATCGCGACCGTGCTGATGGCCTTCCCGCAATGAGCCAGAATCCGAACATCACGCGGATGCTGGTTCCCGGTTTGCGCGACAGCGAAGCCGGACACTGGCAAAGCCGCTGGCATGAACAGAATCCGCAGTGGTTGCGCATTAAACAGCGTAACTGGGCGCAGGTCGATCTCGAAGGCTGGATCACCGCTATTGACCGCGAGCAGACGCGGGCAAAAAGCCCGTTGCTGCTGATCGGTCACAGCTTTGGCGCGCTCGCCAGTCTGGTGTGGGCGAACCGCAACCCGCCGCTTTGCGCAGACGTGATGCTGGTTGCACCCGCTGAACCGATGCGTTTTGGTCTGGATGATGACATTTTACCTGAACCGCTGGCGGTGCCCGGCCTGCTGGTCGCCAGCCATACGGATCCGTTATTGCCATTTACCCGTGCACAATTTTGGGCACAGGCGTGGGGCTGCGAGCTGGTGGATATCGGCGAAGCCGGGCATATTAATGTGGAATCGGGTTTTGGAGAGTGGCCGTGGGGGCTGACGAGGCTGGAAGAGTTTGCCGCGCGGCTGGCAGCAAACTCGCTTTAAAAATGCGCTTAGCGGACGATGCGGTTATCTGCTTCCGGTGCCGGTTTGGATTTCATGCAGCACAGGTAAATCATCACCAGCAAAGGGATCCAGCCGAGCACGATACCCAGCGTAATTTTCATCCAGACATAGGTTTCCGGTGACGCGTACTCCATCAGGATCATATTCAGCAAACGCGACACAATGCCTGCCAGATAAACACCGCCAAACCACCAGCCGGAGCGGTTGATGTCGTGCATACGGCGGATACCGACCGCCAGAATCGGTAATGCCAGCGCCAGCGCATAAACGGTGTAGGCCATGCCCGCATAGAATACGCCGTAAGGGTTTCCCGCCAGCGTCATCAGGGAAGCCACTGTCCCTGTCAGCAGGATCATCAGCAAGATATTGACTAAGGTGAACACCCAGAATTCTTTGCGGGTCGCACGCCCTTCAAATTTCACATACCCTTTCCAGCCCTGTACAAAACACTGCCATACGGTCATTCCGTCATATCCTTTTGTTTATCTTTTGAAATCTTTCATATCTTAAACGTTATCAAAAGCATTCTGAAATCTTTATTTACAACTGCCGGACGTCACTGCCCGCGCAGCTGTCTGGCGAGTTTATCGAGCTGATCGGCGATCTGGTTGAGGTCTTTATCCGGCTGCCCCGGCGCACGCGTGGAATTTCGCACGACCAGTTGCGCAGGCAAAATTCGCGACGGCGTGTCCGGTTCCGTTGCCAGTAAAAGCGCCACAGCTTCTTTGCTTTGCAAATCGAGATCCAGAGAAACGGTGGTCAGCGCCGGATGGAAAAATGCGCTGTCGTAGGTGTCATCGTAGCCGATGATGGAGACCTGCTGCGGAATGGCCACATTATGCTGATGGAGTGCGCTTATCACGCCGAGCGCCATCTGGTCATTCCCCACCAGCATGGCCGTAAACTGCGGCGTCTCACGCAACATCTGCAATGCGCCGTAGTAACCGCTTTTGGCGCTCCAGTCGCCGTGGACAACCGTCACCGGCTGTAATCCTTTTTCGGTCAGCGTTTTCTGCCAGCTTTCCAGGCGCAGGCGCGAAGACACCGACACTTCCGGCCCGGCCAGCAACGCAAATTGGCGATGCCCTAAGTCATGCAGATATTCCACGCTGGCGCGCGAACCGTCAGCCGGATTAAAGCAGACGTTGAACACCGGGCTGGTCGGATCCACATCGAGAAACAGGCAAAGGATGTCGCGGTTGTTCTCGTAAATACGTTCAGCTTCGGCGCTTTCGAGCGGGATGTTGATGATCACACGCTCCACCCGCTGGGATTTCAGCTCGTTGATTGATTCCTGAATACTCTGATTCACGTCTTCGTCAATCATCGAAATCAGCACCTGATACCCGGCCTGATGGGCATATTTCTTCACTGAGGCGGCAATTTGCGACGGTGCGTGCAGCGCCAGCGAGGTCGTCACCAGCCCGATCGTGAAACTCTGTTTCCCCACTAACTGCTGCGCCAGCCGGTTTGGCACATAGCGCAGAATTTCTATCGCCTGCTCAACTTTCTGACGCGTGACGTCGGACACGTTGGCCGACTTGTTTAAAACACGCGAAACCGTCTGATAGGAAACACCGGCATAGCGGGCAACGTCTTCTAATGTCGAACTTTTCGATTTCATGCTTTTCCCGTCCTGCACCCGTGATTTTACGCAATCTCATGATAATCGAGCCAAAGTACGGGATCTCATTTAAAAGTTCAATCTGAGAACCGTTTGACCTAAAAGTTATACGTTAACATTCTTAAAATTTGTGATTTAAATCACCAAGCGTTTATTTTAAACACACAACTTATGGATCTAACTCACAATTCAGAATGTGTAAAATTGATCATTATTGTTTCTGGGTATCTTATAGATTCCGTAAATGTGAACGTCATACATCAATAAGGAAAAATAATGAAACACAACTTACGCACTCTGGCTGTGGCGGTCTCTCTTGGTCTGGTGGCAGGCCCGGCAGTGGCAAACGACATTGATTTTCATGGATATCTGCGCTCCGGGCTGGGCGTTTCCGGCAGCGGCAGTCTGGAGCAGTTTCAGAAAAACAAAGTCGGACGTCTGGGCAACGAAAACGACACCTACGGCGAAGTCGAACTGGGCAGTGAAGTTTACAAAAAGGACGATGTCAGTTTCTACGTTGATTCCATGGTCAGCATGGTGTCAGACGGTTCCAATGACGACGAAAGCACCCTCAACGATGATGCGCAATTCGGCCTGCGTCAGCTGAATCTGCAAATCAAAGGGCTGGTACCGTGGGATAAAGATGCGGTGATCTGGGGCGGTAAACGCTATTACCAGCGTCATGATTTACACATCATCGATACCAAATACTGGAACATTTCCGGTGCCGGTGCCGGGGTGGAAAATCTGAAAATGGGTGAAGGCGCGCTGTCTGTGGCGTGGATCCGTGGCGATGCCAATGATGTCGATTACCGCGTCAATGCCGATAACGACGTCAACATCAACTACATTGACGTGCGCTATGCCGGTATCAAACCGTGGAGCGGCGCGTGGATGGAAGTCGGTGCCGACTACGCCATGCCAAACCTGACGCACGACCAGAAAGACTACGGCGGCCTGTATGACGCGGAAAATGGTGTAATGCTGACCGGCGAAATCAGTCAGGATATGTGGGGCGGCTACAATAAGCTGGTTTTACAATACGCCAACAAAGGTCTGGCGCAGAACATGATTTCCCAGGGCGGCGGCTGGTATGACATGTGGAACTACACCAACGACGCCAGCGGTTATCGCGGCATCATCACCGGCCTGATTCCGATCACCAGTAAATTCAGCCTCAACCACGTGCTGACTTACGGCCACGCGGAAAATATCACGGATTACACGGATACCACCGAGCTGGTTTCTCTCGTAGGCCGTGCGCAATATCAATGGACGGATTACGTGCGCTCCATCGGTGAAGTCGGTACGTTCTACCAGAAAGACGATTACAAGAACGGCACCAACTATAAGCAAGGCGGGCAGAAATATACGCTGGCAATGGGTCTGGCGGCCGGTCCTGAGTTTATGTCACGTCCTGAACTGCGCGTATTCGCCTCTTACCTGAATGATTCAGAGCACGGCAATACGTTTGAAGATCATACCAAATCCGATACGTGGAACTTTGGTGTGCAGGTAGAAGCCTGGTGGTAAATTTCCTTCGTTCTTGAAGCTGCACTAACTTAAGGGAAAAGAAGTAAGACGTTTTATTTAATAAAGAAATAACCTCATTGTAATAAACGCTCAGGGTTTAACGCATTTTCTCTTGTAGGGGATCGTGACGTTTTTCTACCCGCACAGCAGCATCATTATTATTTAGCAAGAAACAATAAAGGCAGCCTGGTGTCGGGCTGCCTTTATTTTATTTCGATTATCTGCATTAAATAAAAAACATCACATTAAAACAGAAATAGCTTTACTGACTTTTTAAGCCAAATTTCTCGGTCATTAACTTTTTCAGGCTGTCGGACTGTTTGCCGAATATCGCATGGACTTCCTGCCCGATGATCACCACGCCAATCGCGCCGGCCTGCTGGATGACACCGGAGTTCACGCGCCTGAGTTCTTTCACCGTGACGCGCAAACGCGTGATGCAGGCATCGACGTTAATAATATTTTCGCGTCCGCCCAGCGCATCAATTAATAATTCCACGTCGGTGGATGGCGGAACGTCATCTTTAGGGCTTTTATTCTTTGCAGAAAAGACGTGCATGAAATCTTTAATATTCACCATAATGATTACCCTCTTTCAGAAATGAAAAAACGTGCAGAGGGGAATAATCCCCGCTGCACGTTCGTGATAAAAACTTATCGGGACAATTTACGCGTCAGGATCTGGCAACCGAATGCCGGTAACGTTAATTTATGCGGCAATATTCCGCCGTGCACCATATCCTGATAATCACCCGGTAAACTGACGGTCTGGCTGTCGTTGCAGTAGTTTTGCAGGAAGATGAACTCGCTCTCGCCGTCGGTACGGCGCGCGGCGCTGACGCCTTCCGGCAGTGTCGTGCTGATGGCGCGCGGCAGGTTTATCTCTTTCGCCAGCGCGGTAAAGAAATCCGCCTGAAACTGTTGATCATTGCGCGACGCCACATAATATGCCTGCCCTTTGCCGAACAGATTCACCGTCACCGCAGGCGTTCCGGCGTAAAAATCATCGCCGTAGGTTGCCAGCGCCGCTGCGCCTTCGAGGTGGATCACTTCACACAGTTCTGCGGCCTGATACGGCCCGTTCAGCCCCAGCGCGTTGCCTTCAATGCCGCAGACGCTGTTGTGCTGTTCGTCAGTCAGGCTGTCGATTTCCTCTGCCCAGATGCCCAGCACCGGGCGCAATGGCCCAGGGAATCCGTTGAGGAAACACAAATCCGTTGCGTTAACGATACCGCTCCAGTAAGTGGCGACGAAGCGCCCGCCCGCCTGTACAAAGGCGCTGATCCGTTCGCCAACGCCTTCACGCACCATGTACAACATCGGGGCGATGACTAAGTCGTAACCGTCCAGTTCGCAATCGGCGTTGATCACGTCCACAGCAATGCCCTGCGCCCACAGGGCCTGATAATGCGCGGCCACGGTGTTTTCGTAATGCAATCCGGCGTTGCGCGGTCCCATCGCATCGTCCATCGCCCAGCGGCTTTCCCAGTCGAAGATAATCGCGACTTTGGCTTCCACGCGGCTACCCGCCACCGGCGCTAATGCCGAGAGGATTGTGCCGAGTTCTGCCACTTCGCGGCCCACGCGGGTATTAATGTGTCCGACGTGATCGACCACTGCACCGTGGAATTTCTCGGATGAACCGCGGCTTTTGCGCCACTGGAAGTACTGCACAGCATCCGCGCCGTGCGCAACCGCCTGTAAGGAAGACAGAATGTGCATCCCCGGCTTTTTCAGTTTGCTGGTCGGCTGCCAGTTGGTGAAGCTCGGCGTCGATTCCATCAGCACAAACGGCTGGCCATTTTTGAGCGTGCGCATCAGGTCGTGATACATCGCGGTGTACGCCGCCAGCCCGATATCATCTTTGCGCGTATGCCACATCGGGTAGCTGTCCCACGAGATGAAATCCAGCACGCTGGCGAGTTTCCAGTAATCGTAGTCGTAAAAATATTCCATGAAATTGGTGGTCGCCGGTAACGCCGGGTTTTCGGCTTTCAGCGGCCGGACTTCTTCGCTGTAAAAACGCGTGACCTGATCGGTATTAAACCGACGCCAGTCGAGATTCAGACCGTGTACGCCGCTTTCGCCCTGCGGCGACGGCGATTCGATCTGCGACCAGTCGGTATACGTGTGGCTCCAGAAGGTGCTCCACCAGGCGTTATTCAGCGCATCGAGGGTTTCATAACGGGCTTTCACCCAGCCTCTGAACTGCTCCTGACACAAGTCGCAATGGCATTCGCCGCCGTATTCGTTGGAGATATGCCAGCCGATAATAGCCGGATGATGTGCATAGCGTTTTGCCAGCGCCGTGTTGATTTGCTGCACTTTGTCGCGGTACACCGGCGAGGTCATGCAGTGGTTGTGACGGCCGCCGTGCAGCGCTTTCACCCGGTCGCGCCCGACGCGTAATACTTCCGGGTATTTTTGTGACATCCACGCCGGACGCGCACCGCTTGGCGTGGCGAGAAACACCGAAATACCGTTTTCATGCAAACGGTCGAGCACCTGATCCATCCAGTCAAAGGTATAGCGTCCTTCTTCGGGTTCCAGCGCAGACCAGCTGAAAATCCCGACAGACATGACATTACAGCGCGCCTCTTTCATCATTTCGACATCGCGAATCAGTACATCGGGGCTTTCCAGCCACTGCTCCGGGTTGTAATCCGCGCCGTGGAGCAGGCCGGAAATCTTACTGCTCAGAAGAGGAAATTTCGTCATGTTGTATCCTTACGAACTTTAAGAAATAAACTCCCCGGCCAAATTGACCGGGGAAAAGGGAATCAGTTGAAAACTTTAATGGAAGGAAGAACCTGACCGTCGCAGCCAAACAGCGCCTGATTTTCGCGGGCATTGCCCTCTTTCCAGTGGTCGTTGATGTAGGTCATGCCCGCCGGTGTTGCCCAGCCTGCGCCGTTAACGGCGATCCACGTCGGTTCCCAGTAGAACAGGCCTTTGCCGCGATGGTCCGGCACAGCCACCAGGCTTTTGATCATGTCGCTGAGGAAATCGGCCTGCCCCTGTACGGTGCCCGGATACCCGCCGTCTTTGGCTTCTTTGGCGGTGAAGCTGTTTTCAGCGGCATCACAGTTTTCAAGGGTATAGCCGTAAGCCACTTCGACGACGATCACGTCTTTGTTATAGCGTTTGCTGATGTCGTCCATGTTGGCCTGCAACGCGGAAATCGGGCCATTCCAGTAGGTATAAAACGACAGGCCGATAACGTCGTAAGGCACTTTGCGTTTATTGATTTCATCGAACCACCAGCGGAAGGTGTCGTTCTTGGTGCCTTCGGCCAGATGCAGCATGATTTTGATGTCTGACGGGTTTTTCTCATCGGCTCTGACGCCGGAAATCGCCGCGTTCAGCAGCCCGGCCAGACGGTCAAATTCGCCGCCGCCCGCGCCCCAGCTTTTGCCTTCCGGCCACAAAATGCCGCTGTTCATTTCATTGCCCACCTGCACCATATCCGGCAGAACGCCCTGCTGGCGGAACTGCGCAATCACGTCGCGGCTGTAATCATGGATGGCCGTTTTCAGCTGCGGATAGTCCATTTTTTCCCAGGCTTTCGGCTTGAACTGTTTGCCGGGATCTGTCCAGAAATCGCTGTAATGGAAATCGAGCAGGATTTTGAAACCCTGTGCTTTGGCGCGTTTCGCCAGTTCCAGCGTGGTCGCCAGGTCGTTATTGCCGCCGCCGTACGGATGCCCCTGCGCATCTTTCGGATCCACCCATAAACGCAGACGCACGTAGTTAAAACCGTTCTGTTTGAGGATCACCATCGCATCGGTCTGCTTGTGATTCTGGTCGTAGAACTTGCCGCCGTGTTTTTCCACATCAATCAGCGTGGAGATATCCGCGCCCTTGATAAAGTCCGCCGGCACATTGGCGACTTTTTTGAGGATGACGTCCTGCGCCACGCAGGAAAAGGACATCGCCAGCAGCACGCAGGCCACGGCGCTTTTTGTGAAAATCTTCTGAGTAAAGAGAGTCATGTGATTATCCTTTGGTGCTGCCAGCCGTCAGGCCGGAGACGAAGTATTTTTGTAAGGCGAGATAGAAAATCGCCACCGGTACGGCAATCAGCACCGCACCCGCCGCGTAGGTGGTGTAGCTCGCGCCCATTTTTTGGGCGACCAGGTTGTAGAGGCCGATCGGCAGCGTGTATTTATCCGGCGTACGCAAAATGGTGCTGGAAAGAATGAAATCCCCCAGCGGCCCGGTGAAGGAAAACAGCGCAATCACCGCCAGAATCGGCTTCGATAACGGCATGATGATTTCGATGAATATGCGGAAATTCCCCGCACCGTCCATGCGTGCCGATTCATCCAGATCTTTCGGAATGGCGTCCAGATACCCTTTCATCAGGTAGGTATTCATCGGGATCATGCCGCCGACGTAAATCAGCACCAGCGCCAGATGGCTGTTGATCAGGCCGAGCAGTTGCGCCAGCACAAAGATGGCGATCAGCGCCGAAAACTGCGGGATCATCTGCAATAACAGAAACAGCATCAGCCCGTCTTTGCGCCCTTTGAAACGAAAACGTGAGAAGGAATAGGCGGTGAAGCTGACGCAAATCAGCGTCAGGATCATGGTGAGGAAACTGATTTTCATCGAGTTCCAGTACCACGCCATGTAATTCACCTGGCCGTTGAACAGGTCTTTGTAATGCTGGAAAGAGAGGTTCTCCGGGATAATCGACGTGCTGAGCAGGCTGTTGCCCGCATTCAGCGACGCGCCGACGGTCCAGATCAGCGGATAAATAATAATGACCGCCACAATCAGCAACAGGAAATAACTCAGCGACAGGCGGATAAACCGGTTTCTTTTAATACTGCTGTTCTTATTCATCAGTTTGCTCCCGCCTACGCCATATCATCTTGTTTAAATGAATTGGTTGAACGGAATTGCCACAGTGCAATACCGACAACAAATATCGACAGCAAAATCGTAATGGTCGCGGCAATCGCATATTGCGAGGAAGACATGGTGAGTTTATAAATCCACGACACCAGAATATCCGTTCCGCCAGCATTCGATCCCGCCACGGCCGGGCCGCCGTTATTAAACAAATAGATAATATTGAAGTTATTAAAGTTAAAGGTGTATTGCGTGATAATAATCGGCGCAATGGAATACAACACCAGCGGCAGCGTAATGGTTTTTAATTTCTTCCAGGTGCTGGCACCGTCCATAGTTGCGGCTTCGTACAGGTCATTGGGGATCGCCTGTAATACGCCGGTGGTCATGGCAAAGACAAACGGGAAGCCGAGCCAGGTCTGCATCATGATCAGGGCGGTTTTGGTCCAGAACGGATCCGTCATCCACGCTTTCGGCTCAATGCCTAACGCCGCCAGTATTCCGTTGTTGATCACCCCAAAGGAGTCGTTGAACATCCCGGCGAACACCAGAATGGTGACGAAGCCCGGCACCGCCCACGGCAGAATCAGCACGGTGCGGATGAGCGCCTTGAAGCGCAGATCTTTCTGGTTCACCAGAATCGCCAGCATCACGCCAACGGTGCATTGCAGCGTGGTCGCCAGCACGGTCCAGACAACGGTCCACTGTAAAACGTCGAGCAACGTTGAACGCCAGATATTGAGCGTGAAGATATTAATGAAGTTTTTGAATCCCACCCAGTCCACTAATTTAGCCGGCGGTGTGTGATATAAATTGTAATTGGTAAAGGCAATGGAGAATCCGAAAATAATCGGGAACACCACCACGAAGACCAGCAGAATAAAACCGGGCGTAATCATTAAATACGGGAAACCTTCGCGCAGCAGCAAATGATATTGCTTTCTGACGCTGGGTAATTCCATGCCCGCATCGCGGCGCTTTCCGTTACTACAGGCATCCCGCAGGCTCCAGTAATAAAAGCCTGCACCGAACGCGCCGATTAATACGCTGATAATCCCTTTTGCCAGCAGGAAAATCGAGTTATCGCGCGGAACTTCTTCCCCGAGCGTATAAAGCCCCCACATGCCCTGTTGCAGGAAATCATAAAAAACGCCAACGAAACAAAACAGAATGATAAAAAACAGAATTCCCTTGGCCCATTGCCGGTTATAAAACTGACCGAAACCGGGAATGATTGCCAAAGCCAGTGCCACCGGCGCGTGATGGCGGGCAGACAGTGGCTCCTGGTTTTCCTCATGAAGACGCATAGACACAAAGATGTTCCTTTCACTGTGAGGGAGTGAAATCACTCCCTCTTTTCAGATGTACAGCCGTTTCAGAAGCGGTTGCCGTTACATGCGGATCATTCGTTGCTGGCTTTCGCCGCGTCGATCTGCATCTGGATATTTTTCACTGCATCATTGAGCGCCGCGTCTACCGGCTGTTTACCTGTCACGCCAAGCTGGATCCCGTTGTTCGCCGGGCCCCAGACTTCCTGCATTTCAGGCACACCCGGCATCGCCGTGGCGCGGGTTGACTGCTCGGCTACCGCATTGGCTTTCTCGTCATTTTTGATCATCGGGTCATTCACCAGCGCCGTCAGGGCCGGAATTTCCTTGGTCACTTCGTAGCGCACCTTGGCGTATTTCGCCTGGTTGATGAAGGTGATGAATTTCTCCGCCAGCGGTTTTTGTTTGCTGTAGGTCGAAACCGCATACCCTTTAACGCCCAGGAATGAGCTCATCGGTTTGCCGTTCGGCAACAGCGGCAGCGCTTTCACGCCGTAGTGGATGCCGGCGGCTTCGTACGGCTGGAACGCCCACGGGCCGGTGATCACAGCGGCGGCTTTCTTCTCGGTAAACAGAGAGTCGATGGCGTTCAGGCCGTTGTCGCCGGTGATCCCCGCCGGGAATAAACCGTCGGCATAGAATTTCTTCAGGTACGTCACGGCTTCAATGCTGCCCGGTTTGTTCAGGCCGATATCCCCGACGTTGATTTCTCCTTTCGCATCTTTGCCGAAGATGTATCCACCCATCGAGGCCATCGCGCCGTAGGCGTAATACACTTCGTCAAATTTGGCGAGCAGGCCGTATTTGCCTTTCGCCCTTTCTGCTTTCGAGAAGGCGTAATACTCGTCGAGGGTCGCCGGGGCTTTTGGCAGCAAATCTTTGTTGTAAATCAGCACCAGCGTTTCCACCGCTTTCGGCACGCCATAGGTGTGGCCTTTGAGCTGGAACGCGTGGATGGCCGACGGCGTAAAGCTGTCGGTGAAGGCTTTGTCGAGCGTCAGCGGTGCCAGTAAACCCTGTACCACGGCGGTGCCAAGCTGGTCGTTCGGGATGACCACCACGTCCGGGCCGATACCTGCCGGGCCGTCGAGACGCAGTTTTTCGGTCTGCTGTGCATAAGGTGTTTCCTGCACCACGACTTTGACGTTGTTCTCTTTTTCAAAGTCTTTTACAGCGTCGGAAATACCCGAAGATTTCTTAATATCTTCCCAGACAAGTAACTGTCCTTCGGCTGCCCGCACGGCCTGGCTGCTCAGACTTAATGACATCAGTACCAAGGCAGTAAGGTGTGTAATTTTCATTGTTGCTCCTGGATGTGAAGGTATAACATTTTTGTGTGTACAACAACGACAACCAATCAACACCCAGCAATACAAACCCTTTAAAAGCTGAATATAAAGTGATTAATGTCGCCATAAATATCGTGTTATACGTTAGACTTATAACCCATAAATCACTACCAAAAGATGTGTATTGTGTGATCACATCTGCAAAATTCGAACCCGCCTGTGCAAACGTTTACACAAGGTGGTTATAGTCCGAAATATCAGCGGTATGAATTTATTACGAGGTCAAACATGTCCAGCATCAGGCTTAAAAATGTGGTGAAGCGTTTCGATAAAACGGTGACGTTGCATGGCATCAATATTGATATAGAAGACGGCGAATTCACGGTGTTCGTCGGGCCTTCCGGCTGCGGTAAATCCACATTGCTGCGCATGATTGCCGGGCTGGAAGATATAACGGAAGGAGATGTGTATATCGGTGAGCAGCGGGTGAATGACGTCGACCCGTCGCGCCGTGGCGTGGCGATGGTGTTTCAGTCCTATGCGCTGTACCCGCACATGACCATTGCCGAGAACATGGGTTATGGCCTGAAAGTGAACGGCGTGCCGAAAGAAGAGATCCGCCATCAGGTGGAGATGGTCGCCAAAACCTTGCAGCTTTCCCATCTGCTGGACAGAAAACCGAAGCAACTTTCCGGCGGCCAGCGCCAGCGCACCGCCATTGGCCGCGCGATTGTGCGTAATCCGCAGGTCTTTATGTTCGATGAACCGCTTTCCAACCTGGATGCCGAGCTGCGCGTCGATATGCGTCTGCACATTTCCAAGC
The DNA here is from genome assembly GCF_047784855.1 of Rahnella sp. PCH160. Classification (NCBI taxonomy): domain Bacteria; kingdom Pseudomonadati; phylum Pseudomonadota; class Gammaproteobacteria; order Enterobacterales; family Yersiniaceae; genus Rahnella; species Rahnella sp. PCH160. The sequence goes on along the minus strand of NZ_JBLOGT010000001.1, from coordinate 2,780,936 downwards.
TGCATCAGGAACTGAAAACCACCATGGTTTACGTGACGCACGATCAGACCGAAGCCATGACGCTGGCCGATAAAATCGTGGTGATGAATTACGGCAAAATCGAGCAAACAGGCGCGCCGATGGATTTGTATTACAACCCGGTCAATCAGTTTGTGGCCGGTTTTATTGGTTCGCCGAAAATGAATTTCCTGCCTGCCGAGGTACTGAACTGGCAGCCGGACCGCCTTGAGGTGCGCCTGACGCCGGAAAAAACCTTAACGCTGGCGCTGAACACAACCGAACTGGCGGCGGGCGACAAAGTGACGCTGGGCATTCGCCCGGAGCATCTGCTCTCCCATGAAACCGAAAATCAGCTGGAATTTAACTGCGAGGTGGTTGAGCGTCTGGGTAACAGCACGTATCTGTTCGGCCAGTGTTACGGCACAGACGGTTTTAAAATGCTGCTGCCGGGCGATATGGCCTTTAATCCGTATCAGAGCCTGACAACCTGGTTTGACGCCCAGCGCTGCATGGTGTTCAGCGATGCCGGTTTGCGCATCAGCGCCGCCAGCCTTTCGCATCTGCATTAAGCCGTTATCAATAACCGCCCCTCAAAGGGCGGATATTCCTGCCCTGCTTCACCTCCCTGCAAATTCAGTGCTATACCTCTTTATCTGTTTTTTCTGATTGATAAGGAACATTCATGCCACTGCAATGCCGGATCCTTGATGATTACCAGAACGTCGCGCTGTCTCTGGCTGACTGGCAGACGCTCGCGCCACAGGTGGAATGCCGCGCGCTGACGGAGCATATCGGTGATGAAGATACGCTGGTCGCGCAATTACAGGATGCCGACATCGTGGTGATCATGCGCGAACGCACGCCGTTCGGTGCCGCGCTGTTTGCCCGTCTGCCTAAACTCAAACTGCTGATCACCTCGGGAATGCGCAATGCGTCGGTCGATCTGGCCGCCGCCCGCCAGCACGGCGTGACGGTTTGCGGCACCGGCAGCGGTTCAACGGCGCCGGTCGAGCTGACCTGGGCGTTAATCCTCGGGCTGGCACGGCATCTGGTCGCCGAAAACAACGCGCTGCGCCAGAACGGGCCGTGGCAAAGTACGGTCGGCACCGGGCTGAGCGGAAAACGTCTCGGCCTGCTGGGCTTGGGTAAAATCGGGCAGAAAGTGGGGCTGATTGCGCAGGCATTCGGGATGGATGTCAGTGCCTGGAGCCAGAACCTGACCGCAGAACGCGCTGCTGAACACGGTGTACAGCTGGCGGCATCGAAAGAAGAATTGCTGAAAACCAGCGATGTGGTGTCAGTACATCTGGTACTGAGCGAGCGCACGCGCGGGCTGCTCGGCGCGGCGGAACTGACGCTGATGAAACCCGACGCACTGCTGATTAATACCTCGCGCGCCGCAATTGTCGATCAACCCGCTTTGCTGCATGCGCTGCAAACCGGGCGGATTGCCGGTGCCGGGCTGGACGTTTTCGAAACAGAACCGCTGCCACCCGCCGATCCGTTCAGAACGTTGCCCAACGTGCTGGCGACGCCGCATCTGGGCTACGTTTCCGACGGCAACTATCAGGCGTATTTCCGCGAAGCCGTCGAGGACATTCAGGCGTTTCTCGCGGGAAAACCGGTGCGGATGCTGAGTTAACCCAGATTACAGACGTAAAAAAACCGGGCATAAACCCGGTTTCTTATTTAACGCCGCAACGAAATTATTTGGCTTCGTTGGCTTTAATTTCGCCCATGGCTTTCAGCTTTTTGGACAATTCACGACGTTCTTTCGACAGGTCAGCGTTACGGATGATGTAGTCATCAACGCGATCTTCATAGTCGCCGCGCATGTTAGCAATGATCGCCTGAATTTCCTCAATGCTCATGCCAGGTTTGATGTATTCACCCAGGTTGTCGAGCAGCAGAACACGTTTCTGGTTGTCACGGATTTTCTTTTCGTTATCAGCGATTTCGCGTTGTAATTTGTTTTTACGACGGAAAACACGCACAAACTCCAGAACGTCCTGGAAACTCGGCTTATTGATATTGTCCATTTTAACACCTTCGATTAAGTTACACAGATTCAGTGACTGATTTGCCGCAACCCGACTTGACGCAACCGCTAGCGTAGCAAAAATCGGGCAGTACGCTCAGATAATCGTCCAATGGCCCTATCTTACCCGTTTTAGGCCACAGACAAAAATCCCTTCATGCTTTCGTCGTTTTACCGCTGATATTTTGAGCTTCTTCTTTTTGCATCACCATTGTGATCAGGTCGCCCATTGACCGCAGTTGTTCCGCCACCTGCGTGCTCAGCCAGACGTAGCCGTAGACCTGCGCTTCCAGATGATTGGCGGCGTTCATCTCGACCAGCAGAGCTTTCAGCTCTTCAGCAGATTCATTCAGTTCATGGTTGATGGCCAGTTCATCGCCCCGCGTGCCGTTGAGCAACATCAGGCTGAGTTTTTCCAGCGTACTGAGCATCAGCAACTGCGCGCTGCGCAATGTGCGTGCGTTGAGCATCAGATAATGGCTTTCGCGCGAACTCCAGTACGCATCGGCCAGCAATTCCAGCGTACACAACAGGTTGCGGCTGAGCGTCTGGATGGCATCAAACGCCTCGCGCGGGACATGCGATTCCTTGCTGGCCGGTGCAAACAGCGAACGCATTTTCACCATCTGACCCATGGTACTTTTCATCTTGCCGTGCAGATGCGGACGCTCCAGCATGTTGGGCGACAGCCACGCGCTGTAGAGCTTGTTCAGCGACATCAGGTAATCGGCCATCTGCATACGCCAGTGAATAAAGGCACGTTGCGGATAAATACTGGCAAAAAGCAGCGCCAGCAGGGATCCGAAAATCACGTCCCCGGAACGCCACAGCGCCATCTTCATATCCCCCGGCCCTGCGCCGCACACCACCGCCAGCGTGATGCCGATCAAAAGCGCCATGTACGGGCGTTTGCCAAGCGTCAGATACCCGCTGACAAACATCACGATGCCGCACCAGACCAGCATCACCGGGAACGAATAAAGCTCCAGCCACAGCGCAATCAGGCCGGAAACCGACCCGAGCACCGTGCCGGTAATGCGCTCCAGCACCCGCTGAACCACATTTCCCCAGAACGAAATCGGCCCCATCACCACCACCAGTGTAATCAGCGGCCAGGTGCCTTCGGGAATTTCAGTCAGACGGACAATCAGGAATGTCAGAATAAACGCCAGCGCGATGCGCAGCGCATGAGTGATGCGGTAGTTACGGTAAATGACGTTATCCAGCGGAGAAATTTTCTTGTCGAGACGCACGTGTAGCCTGCCGTAAGGCGAAAATTCAAAGAAGGCAGTAAGTTTAGCCGAGTTACCGGAGGTGATCACCCCGCTTTAGTCAGGGTTTTGGCGGATTGATGCTGATTTTTGCGACGTTTTGGACGTTATCCCGCAGCACCACGGATTTTGTCATGACTTCACTGCACCGGGTGGTATCCTAGTCACCGTTTCACCCCTATTTCCGCACTGATAAGGTTATCTTCGTCATGTCAGACAAGCCGCAAAAAACTTTCTACTTTCACGATTACGAGACATTCGGTAAAAATCCGGCGCTGGACCGTCCGGCGCAGTTTGCCGGAGTGAGAACTGACGAAGATTTCAATATCATCGAAGAACCGTTAGTGATTTATTGCCGCCCTTCTGATGATTACCTGCCGGAACCGGAAGCGGTGATGATCACCGGAATTACCCCGCAGATTGCGCTGGAACGTGGCGTGATCGAAGCCGAGTTCACCGCGCAAATCCATAAAGCGTTTAGCGTGCCGGGCACCTGCATTGTGGGCTACAACAACATCCGTTTCGACGACGAAGTCAGCCGCAATATTCTTTATCGAAACTTTTACGACCCGTACGCTTACAGCTGGCAGAACGGCAATTCCCGCTGGGATTTGCTGGATGTGATGCGCGCCTGCTACGCGCTGCGCCCGGAAGGCATTAACTGGCCGGAAAACGACGACGGTTTCCCGAGTTTCCGCCTCGAACACCTGACCAAAGCCAACGGCATCGAACATGAAAATGCCCACGACGCGATGGCCGACGTTTACGCCACGATTGCGATGGCAAAATTGGTGAAGCAGGCGCAACCGCGTCTGTTCAGTTTCCTGCTCGAACACCGCAGCAAGCACAAACTGAATACACTGATTGATATTCCGGCGATGGCACCGCTGGTGCATGTCTCCGGCATGTTCGGCGCGGCGCGCGGCAATACCGCGTGGGTCGCGCCGCTGGCCTGGCATCCTGAAAACAAAAACGCCGTGATCATGTGCGATCTGGCGGGCGATATGTCCACGCTGCTCGATCTCGACCCGGATCAGATGCGCGAGCGTTTGTATTCCCGCCGCGACAGTTTGCAGGCCGGGCAGTCGCCGCTGCCGATCAAGCTGGTTCACGTCAATAAATGTCCGGTGCTGGCACCGGCAAAAACGTTGTTACCGGAAAACGCCGAGCGTCTGGGCATTGACCGCCAGCGCTGTCTGGAGAATCTCCAGTTATTGCGGCAAAACCCGCTGGTGCGTGAAAAAGTGGTGACGATGTACGCCGAAGCCGAGCCGTTTACCGCGTCCGAGGATGTCGATGCTCGCCTGTACGACGGTTTCTTCAGCGACGCCGATCGCGCTGCAATGCGGATTATCCTGGAGACACGTCCGGAGAATCTTCCGGCGCTGGATCTGACGTTTAATGATTCACGCATCGAAGCGTTGTTGTTCCGGTTCAGAGCCCGGAATTACCCCGCAACGCTGACTGACGCCGAGCAAAAGCGCTGGATCCAGCACAGGCAAGCGAAGCTCACAGACGAACGCATTCAGGCGTACATTTTAGAGCTTGAATCGCTCTATAACTTGTACGAGGGTGATTCTGAGAAGATAGCGCTTCTCGGGGCGCTGTTTGAATACGGGAAGAAATTGGTTTCCTGATTGCAGGAGGCCGCTGCAATTTGGCGGCGTTTCAACACTGACCGAGAAAGTTTCGGTTTCTCAATGGCAGTGATCACTTAACGCGCTGCGCCGAAACCGCCAAAGAGGGAGGAAAGCGCCTCCCTCTTTGATCTCCCACGCTTTTTAACTCCGCGCTGTCGCTCGCTGGCAATGTTTCAGCAACTCCGGCTATTGCCGCGAAATCTTGCCGCTGCGCGGTTCCCTCACTTGGTTTCGAGCCTTTGGTCTCGAAACACTTCACTCGGCAAGCTTTCTGAAAGCGGCCACTGGCTTAACTAAATTCAACGGCATTCTGTTTTCTTATTTAACTTTTGGTTGAAACGGTTACTCATTTATTAAATAACAATCATCGGTGAGGTTGCGAACTAGAAAGTTATTGGCCGCTTTCAAAACGACGTTGAGAGAGTGGTGAGAAACGGCGAGAGTTTTTTCCGAGCAGGTTCGAACCCGAAGCGAAAGGACCGCGCAGCGGCGGCGTTTGCGGCACTAGCCAGAGTTGCTGAAACAGTGCCCGCGAGCGATAGCGCGCAGTTAAAAAAACGCAGGATTCCAAAGGGTTTCGTTTAAAACCCTTTGGGCCAGTTTGGGCGGCTAGCCCAAGGTTTTGCGGTGTGGGCCGACGCCCACGACTTTGAATTTTGTTTTTAAAGCCGCCAATTTGCAGCGGCCTCCTGCAATCAAGCTTCCGGCGCTATTTCCCCGCTCATCTGCGGTGGCTGCTTACGAAACGCATTGGTAATAAACGCCAGATACGCCAGACCCATCGCGGCCCACACCAGGCCGAGTGTCATCGAACTGGCTTCGAGGTTCAGCCACAACGCACCGACGGTCAGCGCGCCGATCACCGGCAGGACCAGGTAGTTGATGTGGTCTTTCAGTGTACGGTTACGCTTCTCACGGATGTAGAACTGGGAAATCACCGACAGGTTCACGAAGGTGAAGGCCACCAGCGCACCGAAGTTAATCAGCGCCGTAGCAGTCACCAGATCAAAGGTCACGGCAGACATCGCCACAACACCGACCAGCACCACGTTGAACGTCGGGGTACGCCATTTAGGATGCACATAACCGAACACTTTCTCCGGGAATACGCCGTCGCGGCCCATCACATACAGCAGACGGGAAACGCCCGCGTGTGCCGCCATGCCGGATGCCAGAACGGTGACGCAGCTAAAGCACAGAATGACGGACTGGAAGAATTTACCGGCCACGTACAACATGATTTCAGGCTGTGAAGCGTCCGGATCTTTGAAGCGCGAGATGTCCGGGAAGTAAAGTTGCAGGAAGTACGACACCACCACGAAGATCACGCCGCCAATCAGCGCGGTCAGGAAAATCGCTTTCGGGATGACTTTGCCCGCGTTTGGCGTTTCTTCAGACAGCGAGCTGATGCCGTCGAAGCCGAGGAACGAGAAGCACAGGATGGTCGCGCCGGTAATCATCGGCACCACATGCGCATTTTCACTGAAGAACGGTTTTGTCGTCGCCAGCGTACCCATGCCCTCGCCCATGTAAACGCCACGGACCAGCAGACCAAGGAAGACCACCATGATCGCGACCTGAACCACAACGATGATGCTGTTGAGGTTAGCCACCACTTTGATGCCACGCAGGTTGAACGCGGTCATCAGGGCCACCAGCGCCGTCACGAAGATCCACGACGGCACACCGGGGAAGATGGCTTCCAGGTAAATTTTTGCCAGCAGGATGTTGATCATCGGCATGAACAGGTAGTCCAGCAGTGATGACCAGCCGACCATAAAGCCAACGTGCGGGCTGATGGCTTTTTGTGCGTAAGTATAAGCAGAACCGGCAGACGGGAAACGCTGCACCAGTTTGCCGTAGCTGACGGCGGTAAACAGTACGGCGATCAGCGCAAAGATGTACGCGGTCGCGACGTGACCATCGGTCAGGCCGGAAACAATGCCGAACGTATCGAAGATGGTCATCGGTTGGAGATAGGCCAGACCCATCATCACAACCTGAACCAGCGTCAGGGTTTTACGCAGTTGTACGCGCTGAGTCGCCGGAGCGGCAGAAATATTAGCAGACATGGCTCAGTCCTCCCTGAATTGCAGACACCGGGCGTTTAAACGCCTCTGAAAGCAACGACCAGGGAAAACTTCGTGAGTTATTACCAGTAAACGGGGGGTGATCTTCACATCGCTGATAACAGAGGTGAAGGCTGTGCGAATTTGGCCGCAGCTGAAAGAAGCACCGGCGGGCACCGGTACAGGTTTGAAGTATTGCCCCATTTTACATTTCCTCATAGTGGCGACCGTTGTTAATTTGGGGTCGCACACGAACCGTGTTATCTATCCGGATCTGAGTCCGGCCTCTGTTGAATTAGTTTGGGTACTGCATATACAAAAAAAATAACCGGCGCCTTTAAGCGTCGGTTATCTGCAGTGCGGCGTATTTTGCACAAATCACGCATGAATAACAACATTCAGTGGCGGTGAGTTACAAATTCTTTTCCGTTTTTAAACATTCTGCTCATGCCCGCCCCAAAATATTGGGTGTTAAAACGCCAAAGATTAAGGGGATCAGGCATTTTTGAGCATCCAGTCGATCTCGATTTCCGTGACGCGTCGTTCCAACTGCAACAGCTCGTCGGATTTACAGGCGTGATAGACCTGCGAGAAACGTTCGCCGAGGATTTTTTTCAGCGCCGGTTGCTCGTCAAAATCATACAACGCATCACTCTGGCGGATCGGCAGCGGGATCCCTTCCTGCTCCAGACCGTTCCCGGTGACCGGTTCGGGCAGCGGCAAATCGTTGTCCAGCCCGTAAAGCATCCCGGCCAGCACGGTGGCGACCACTAAATACGGGTTGGCATCAGCACCGGCCACGCGGTATTCCACACGGTGGTCGGCGGTTCCGCCACACGGTACGCGCAGTGCGACGGTGCGGTTATTGTGCCCCCACGACGCCTGCGTCGGGACATACATACCCGGCTGGAAGCGGCGGAAAGCATTCACGTTTGGCGCTAAAACGGCCATCGATGCAGGCATCAGCGCAATCATTCCGGCGAGCGAGCGTTTCATCAGCGCGGAATCTTTACCGTTCGCATCGGCAAACAGATTTTTGCCATTATCATCGAGTACGCTGAGATGAATGTGCATCCCGCTGCCCGCGTATTCGTCATACGGTTTCGCCATAAAGGTGGCGTCCATTTCATGATTTTCCGCCACCAGCCGCACCAGACGTTTGAGCATCAGGGCATGGTCACAGGCGCGCAGGATATTTTCGCTGTGGTGCAAATTGATTTCGAATTGTCCCGGAGAGGACTCCGCCACCGCGCCATCCGCCGGTAAACCCTGGATGTGGGCCAGACGGTCAATGTCACTGAGCACATCGGCAAAGTGATCAAGATTATCGACGGAATAAACCTGCGTATGCAGGCTGCGCTCCTGCGTTCCGGGCGTACACGGCGGCTGAATGTAGCCTTCCGCGTCACGCTGCCTGTCGAGCAGATAGAACTCCAGCTCTACCGCTACCACCGGGAATAAACCCCGCTGGCGCAATGTTTGCCAGATATGGTTCAGCACATTGCGTGGTTCAACGTTAAAGGGAGTGCCATCTTCGTCAAGCATGGTGAGAAGTAGCTGGGCGATGCGTTCGGGGTCGGAAGCCGAAGGCGTTAAGGTGCCGGGAACGGGAATACAGGTGCGGTCAGGTTCGCCCAGCTCCTGGCCTAGGCCAGCTTCTTCCACCACATTACCGAGAATATCCATGGCGAAGACCGATGCCGGGAAATAACAGCCTTTTTCAAGTTTGCGCAGGGCGGAGAGAGGAATGCGTTTGCCACGGAAGGAACCATTGAGATCGGTGAGCAGGACGTCGACGTGCAGGGTAAGCGGGTGACGCTCCAGGTATTGAGACACTTCATCCTGGAACGCGCTACTTCGCTCTTCAACCGGCTTAGCAAGAGGTTCATTCCCGCTAATCTCTTTCTTAATGTCGTTTATCAGTTCTGTCGTTTGCATAGGTTTTCCGCCATTTGCTGGTTTCCGGCGTCAACGGCACCACCATGATGCCTGCCGGTTATGCCTTACCGCTTCATTGGTCTGTTCAACGCAGTCTTCTCATTAGTCCTGATCCTCGCGGGCGTGCTCAAAATATAGGCCATATGATTAACCCTAGCCTTAACATTAATTATTTGCAACACCTACAATCACGCAACATATCAGTTTGAAAAGCCAGCGCACCGCTGCTAAATTGTTCAATGGGAGTTCATTATTATTGACATGCAATGACCCTTTGCGTGCGGGGAGACACGCGCTGGTGACACATTCATCCACTCAAAGAGGCGGTATTATGGGCAATATATTTTCCACGGCATCCGCAGGAAAACAGACAAGCTACAGACCGGTCATTGGGGTAGTGATGTGCGAAAACACGGTAGATGAAAACCCGGCGCTCACGGTGCACGAGAAGTATCTGGACGCCATTTTTAACGCCGACGCCCTGCCCGTCTGCCTGCCACACGAACTGGCCGCACGCGAAGGAGCGATAGACCAGATCCTGCGCGGTCTGGACGGCATTTTCCTCACCGGCAGCCCGAGCAATATTGAGCCCCATCGTTACGGTCAAGAAGGCGTCGAGGCGCTGGCCGATCCCGGCCGTGACAGTCTGAGTTTGCAGCTTATCCGCGCCACGCTGGATAAAAAAATCCCGCTGTTTGCCGCGTGCCGCGGTTTGCAGGAACTGGTGGTGGCCACCGGCGGCAGTTTGTACCGCAAGGTGCACGAAGAACCCGGTTTTATGGATCACCGCGAAGACACGTCGTTGCCACATGACGCGCAGTACGATCTGGCGCATGTGGTCTTTATCGAACCGGGCGGCTTACTTTCAGAATTATTACCGGATTATCAGCAGTTTCAGGTGAATTCCCTGCATGGTCAGGGAGCCAAACGTCTGGGCGCAGAACTGGCTGTCGAAGCCCGTGCGCCAGACAATCTGGCGGAAGCCGTGAGTGTCCGCGGTCACCCGTTTGCGTTGGGTGTGCAGTGGCATCCGGAATGGCACAGCCTGACGGATCCCGTTTCCCGTCAGCTGTTTAACGCTTTTATCGCGGCGTGTCGCAAAGGCCATCAGGCCCGGAGCGCACAAGAGGAATAAACGGATGAGCGAAGTCAGTCTGGCACCGGGTCGCCGGCTTTCTGAAATTCGTCAGCAACTGGGCATGTCACAACGTAAAGCCGCCGAGTTGTCTGGCCTGACGCACAGCGCCATCAGTACCATCGAACAGGATAAAGTCAGCCCCGCCGTCAGTACGTTGCAGAAGTTATTGCGGGTGTACGGGCTGTCACTATCGGAGTTTTTCGCCGAAGAACGCAAAAGTGACGAGCCGAGAATCGTCATGAATGCGGCAGATTTGATTGAGATTGGCAGCCGGGGGGTTTCCATGCGAATGGTGCATAACGGCACGCCAAACCACGCGGTCGCCATGCTGCTGGAAACCTATCAACCGGGCAGCACAACGGGCGACAAAATTAAGCATCAGGGAGAGGAAGTCGGCACCCTGCTCGAAGGAGAAATCATCTTAACTATTAACGGTCAGAGTTACCCGCTGCGTGCGGGGCAAAGTTATGCCATTAACACCGCGAACCCTCACAGTTTCAGTAATATTTCGACGCGGATTTGCAGGATAGTCAGCGCACATACCCCTAATACCTTCTAGTTGTCAGCCTTCCGGGTCTGACGACGGGAACCCAAAGAAGGATGTCATCATGAGTGCTCAAACAGGAAGTCCCCGCGCTGCCGGTGTACCTCACACCGACAGCTATTACGCCAGTTCCGTCAACGCTCACGCCCCGTGGCCGGAGCTGAATGAGAATATTGAATGCGACGTTTGTATTGTCGGTGCCGGTTATACCGGCATCTCTTCGGCGTTATACCTGTGCGAAGCGGGTTACGACGTGGTGGTGCTGGAAGCCGCGCGCGTCGGCTGGGGCGCCAGCGGGCGCAACGGCGGCCAGGTGGTCAACTCTTACAGCCGCGATATCGATGTGATTGAAGACCGCTATGGCCGTCAGACCGCCGATATGCTCGGCAGCATGATGTTCGAAGGCGCAAACATTATCCGCCAGCGCATTGATCAGTACGCCATTGACTGCGATTACCGGCCCGGCTGCATTTTTGCAGCGCTGAGCACAAGACAGCTCAATAAATTGCGTGATCAGCAAAAACTCTGGAACCGCTATGGCCATACCGAACTGACGCTGCTCGATGAAAGCGCCGTTCGCCGCGAAATCGCCACCGACCGTTATGTCGGCGGCCTGCTGGATAAAAATGGCGGGCATCTCCATCCGCTCAATCTGGTGCTGGGCGAGGCCGAAGCAATACGCCGTCACGGCGGGCGAATTTTCGAAGGCTCTGCGGTAACGCGCATCGAACACGGCGAACCGGCCATCGCGCATACGGCGAAAGGCACGGTCAAAGCGAAATATGTGATTCTGGCGGGCAACGCGTATCTGAGCCAGCAACTCGCCCCACGCCTGACGCGTCTGAGCATGCCGTGCGGCTCACAGATTGTTGCCACCGAGCCGTTGTCCGACGACATGGCACTTTCCCTGCTGCCGAATAATTATTGTGTGGAAGACTGCAATTACCTGCTCGACTATTTCCGTCTTACTGCCGATAACCGCATGTTGTACGGCGGCGGCGTAACCTACGGCGGAAAGAATCCGCCGAACATTGATTCGGTGATCCTGCCAAAACTCAACCGCACGTTTCCGCAGCTCAAAGGCGTGAAGATTGATTACCGCTGGGGCGGCAATTTCCTGCTGACGCTGTCGCGCCTGCCGCAGTTCGGGCGGCTGGAAAAGAATATCTACTATATGCAGGGCGACAGCGGCCACGGCGTGACGCTGACGCATCTGGCCGGAAAGCTGATTACCGAAGTGCTGCGCGGCGATGCGGAACGTTTTGACGCGTTTGCCCGCCTGCCGCACATGCCGTTCTTCGGTGGCCGCAACTTCCAGGTGCCGTTTACTATGCTCGGGGCTGCCTATTATTCGCTGCGTGACCGGTTAGGGGTTTAACGGCTTTTCATGCGTTTTCCGCCGCCAGACCTTCCAGCGCGGTGGAAATGCCTATTATGGTAATAAAAATCCTAAATCACCCCAGCAACGCCCTCATTTTCCTGATAAATTAAGGAGCGCCTTTCTGATGGCGCCCTCGCCTCATATTTTGCCTCAAAAGGAGAACGCTCTTGGACGCCAGCACGATTAATACCCTTTTCTTTATTGGCGCCCTGTTAGTCGCAGCGAGCATTTTGCTCAGTTCGTTCTCTTCGAAGCTCGGTATCCCTATTTTAGTCATTTTCCTGGCGATTGGCATGCTGGCGGGCGTCGACGGCATTGGCGGTATTGCCTTTGATAATTATCCGGCGGCGTATCTGGTCAGTAACCTGGCGCTGGCGGTAATTTTGCTCGATGGCGGGATGCGCACCCGCGCCTCTTCTTTCCGCGTCGCCCTTTGGCCTGCGCTTTCACTGGCGACGGTCGGCGTGCTGATTACCGCCGGGCTGACCGGTCTGGCGGCCGCCTGGCTGTTCAATATCAATCTGATGCAGGGCTTACTGATTGGCGCAATTATCGGCTCCACCGATGCGGCGGCGGTATTTTCGCTGATCGGCGGAAAAGGCCTGAACGAACGCGTCAGTGCCACATTAGAAATTGAATCCGGCAGCAATGACCCGATGGCAGTCTTCCTGACCATTACGTTGATCGACATGATTTCCAAAGGCGAACACGGGCTGAACCTGATGTTTGTCGTGGACGTCGTGCGCCAGTTTGGCCTCGGCATTGTATTTGGCGTCGGTGGCGGCTGGCTGCTGCATAAACTCATCAACAAAATCACGCTGGCGGCCGGACTGTATCCGCTGCTGGCGTTCAGCGGTGGCCTGCTGGTTTACGCGGCCACCATGTCACTGGAAGGCAGCGGCATTCTGGCGGTTTACCTGTGTGGCCTGATGCTCGGTAATATGCCGATCCGCAACCGTCACGGCATTTTACAGACGTTCGACGGGCTGGCGTGGCTGAGCCAGATCGGGATGTTCCTGGTGCTCGGCCTGTTGCTGACGCCGAGTGATTTGCTGCCCATCGCCCTTGCGGCGCTGGCGCTTTCCCTGTGGATGATCCTGCTGGCGCGCCCGCTGTCGGTGTTTGTCAGCCTGATCCCGTTCAAAAACTTCACCCTGCGCGAGCGTTTCTTTATCTCCTGGGTGGGCCTGCGCGGCGCGGTGCCGATCATTCTGGCGGTTTTCCCGATGATGGCCGGTCTGCCGAACGCCACGCTGTACTTTAATGTCGCGTTCTTCATCGTGCTGGTGTCGCTGTTGCTTCAGGGGACATCTCTGGGCTTCGCGGCAAAAAAAGCCAAAGTGCTGGTGCCGCCGCAACCGACACCAATTTCCCGCGTCGGGCTGGACATCGACGTTTACAACGACTGGGAACAGTTTGTGTATCAGCTCGGTTCTGACAAATGGTGCGTCGGTGCGGCACTGCGAGACCTGCAAATGCCGCAGGCGACGCGTATTGCGGCGCTGTTTCGCGGCAAAGAAATGCTGCATCCGACCGGCAGTACACGGCTGAAAGAAGGCGATATTCTGTGTGTGATCGGGCGGGAAAAGGATTTGCCGGAGCTGGGTAAACTGTTCAGCGACAGCAATAAAGTCGTGCTCGACGACCGGTTCTTTGGTGATTTCATTTTGCAGGCCGATGCGCCGCTGGATGCGATTTCACAACTGTACGGCCTGAATCTGGAAGAGTCCGTTGACCAGTCGCAAACGCTGGGACATTTCGTTATCCGCCTGCTGGGTGGCGAACCGGTGATCGGTGACCATATCGAATGGGACGGGCTGACGTGGACGATTGCAGAGATGGAAGGCAATCAGGTGAGTAAAGTCGGCGTGAGGATTGTGACGGAGAAAGCCTGAGGTTCTGCTCCTTCCCCTTTCACAAGGGGAAGGAGCAGGCTGTATTACTGAGCTGCCTGCGGATCTTTGTCGTAGTCTGAACAAGACTGGTAGCCTTTATTCATGACATGACCGGTGTCGTTAAAGCTGACGAAGTAAGTCTGCGCTTTACCGTCACGTGGGGCGACCGCGTAAGTCTGACACGTCCCTTTCGCATGTATCAGCGTCGCTTCCGTTGACGGTGGCCCTGCAATTGCACGAACCTGAGATTTGGTCATGCCGACTTTAACGTCGCTGACCACAGGCTCTTTCACATAACTCGCTGCACGATCGTAAGTCTGACACCCTGCCAGTACAGAAACGGCTGTAGCAACCATAATCAACATTTTCTTATTCATAACATCTCCTCCTGAGGTCTTTTTTGTATTGTTAAGACTAGAAGAAATGGCCGATATAGCCAGCCAATATGACTTATATTTGTTGATTGCTACAGTTTTTAAGTTTTTTCTGATAACCGTTGTTGCAAATTTAACCGGTTTCCGGCGGGCAAAAAAATGCCGGGTAAAAAGAGGTCAGCGCGCCATTTATGATCTATACATGAATGATGTAAGCCTTTGATTGCGCGACAAGGAGTTATCCCTGATGCAGTTGGATCGACGCCGGTTTGTGACTTTATTGGGGGTGATGGCGCTGTTGCCGATCCCCCGTTTGAGCTTTGCGGACACCAGAGAGGCCGCGATGGAGACGTTGCTGATTGATAAACCCGATGGGGGCGTGCCCAATAACACATTGCCGGTGCTGATTTATCACCGCGTGATCCCGCCGGAAACCATCGATAACGCCAGTTACCTCGAACACCTTTTCCACTCGAATGGCTGGCCGCCGCAGTGGCGTTATCCGGTCTACACCTTCACACATTTTCATTCCAACACGCACGAAGCACTGGGCGTTTTTTCCGGCACGGCCAGGCTGCAACTCGGTGGTGAACACGGCAAGATGATTGATGTGAAAGTGGGTGATGTCCTGTTACTGCCTGCCGGTATCGGCCATAAACAGATTTCCGCCGACGAGGATTTCATGCTGGTCGGCGCATACCCACCGGACATCAAAGCCGATTTGTGCCATGACGAACTGCCGCTGCTGGCCGCACGTACCAAAGCGGTCAAAGCCGTACCGCTGCCGGCGACCGATCCGGTCACCGGACACAGCGAAGGCAGCCTGCTGGTCTGGCATAAAAGCTGATCGTTACTCACGCCGCCGCCAGCCCGAAACGCGCCACCGCCCTTTCCAGCCGCTGCGACTGATTGAGCAATTGCTGGGATGACGCCGCTGCGTGATCGGCCAGTTTGCCGTTTTGCAGCGTCACATGGTTGAGCGCCAAGATCCGTTCGGACACCTCATGAACACTTTGCCCCTGATACAACGTCGCTTCTGAAATCTCATTCACCACCGCGCTCAGGCCGTTAAAGATGCTGATGATTTCTTCAAGGCTCTGGCTCAGTACGCTGACAGACGCCGACCCGCGCCCGATCTGCTGCACGGAATCGTCAATCAGCTGATGTATTCCCCGCGTGGAATGGCTGCTTTTTTGCGCCAGCAGGCCGATTTCTTTCGCCACCACCGCAAAACCGCGCCCGTGCTGTCCGGCATGGGCTGCTTCAATGGCCGCATTCAGCGCCAGAATGTTAGTCTGGAACGCCACGCTGTCGATCATCGACACGATGCTGCTCATTTCCGTCGACTGGCTGACAATCTCTTTCATCGCCGTGTCCACCTGGCCCATCACTTCGCCGCCACGCGTCGCCACGCCTTTCGCCTGTTCGGCGCGTTTACTGGCCTGTTGTGCATGAACGGCGTTTTCTTTGACCCGCGCGTTGAGATGGGTGATGTGTTCCGTGGCCGCTTTGAGTTCTTCACCTTGAATAGCGGCCTGCGCGGAAAGCTCTTCGTTGCCTTTCGCCATCTGGTTGATATTGACCATGATGTGTGCGGACGCATCGCGTACTTCACTGACCAGCTTTTGCAGGCCGCGCTGCATGTTGCGCAGGCTCACGCCCAGTTCGCGCACTTCAATCACACGGGCGTGATCATCTTCCACGTCGCGGGATAAATCCCCGGCGGCCAGCACGCTGATATGCCCGATCATCCGTTGTAACGGACGAATGATCCAGGCCGTGACGCCACGCCAGACCAGTACGGCGATCACCGCCAGAATAGCCAGCGCGCCCATAAATAACGTTTTCGCCTGTGTCAGCGAATGGAGCAAACGGTCGCTGAGAGATATTGCCGTGTGTTCGTTGACATCCAGATAGGCGTAATACTTCTGGCTGAAATCATCCTGAAATGCCTGAATTGGCACTTCAAAGAAGGAATCAATGGTGTTGTTTTTTTGCAGGCCGTCCGACTGTTCGCGCAGCCCGTCGAAGAACATCTGGTAGCTGGCTTTAAGCTCGGCGGTGGCCTTACCGGCGTTCTTCGTGATTGCGTCGAAACGGGCAAACGCTTTCTGCGAAGCGGTAAGAGAATCGAGCGATTCCTGCATGAGGCTGTGCCAGCTGCCGTCGGAACCGGTTTCTTTGTCCTGCATATAATAAATGCCCGCGCGGTTGAGTTTGTCGCTGGCCATCAGCAGTTCCATGCGGGCTTTATCCATCACCGCCTGTTGCTGACGCAGGTTCTCCGTTGCAATGACGTTATTGCGTGCGTCCTGAAGGATGTTGGTGAGCACAACGGTGGAGAAAATCTGCAAAGCAGAAAACAGGGCGATAACGCAAATTACCCCGAAAAGAATTCCCCGTGGACGTTTTGTGAAAACAGATCGAAACAATCTGTGGAAAGGTATTTTACCAACACGTAAATGAGAAGTTAAAATCATGATTATTCTGCATTATTTGGATAAGTAGCAGAATTTTACGCGCACGAAATGACAGAAATATTTCAGGAAACCACAGGACGCGGTTCCCCTGAGCGGTAAAGCACTAAAGGCTTCAGTTGAGCGGACGCTGCATGACAGTAACCTGTTCGTTATCGACTTCTCGGTTTTCCACTTCCTGCCAGCCAAGACGTCCGTACAGCCCCTGTTGGTCCGGCGTATAAAGCCAGAGTGTCTCCAGACCGGCATCCCGTGCACGGCTGATACACGCTTTCACCAGTGCCGTGCCAATCCCTTTTCCGCGCAAATGGCGTGGCGTAAACACTTCGCCCAGCCAGTATTTGCGTTCAGCGACATCGCTGAGTTCGTAACGCATCACGCCCGCCGTGCCCACAACCTGCTCATTTTCATCCAGCGCAATCAGCACACACTGGCGTCCACGGCTGCTGATCCGCTGTATAAGCCGCTGGCGGATATACTCTTTCTGTGCCCAGTGTGGAAAGTCAGACCATTCGCCATGAAGATATTCGGTCACCACGTCCAGATACTGAGGAACGTCGGCCAGGCTGACAATTTTTAAAGTGCTGTTAGCGGAGGAAGATGAAATCTGAGTCATGGAAAAACCGTTTTAAACAAACAAGGGGAACCAATCTGTCGATTCCCCTTGTTTGTGTCAAGCGCCCTGAGTGCTTCCCTATTGTTTAGGGAAGATCCACACATGTTGTTCCGGCAAAGCCAGATGACAATGCTGCGGATCGCGCACATCAGAGCCATAAGCGCGGATCACAAAATCATCGCCCGTAGTGCGGAACAGATACTCCCAGCGGTCGCCGAGGTACATGCTGGTCAGCAGCGGTAATTCCAGCTGATTATCGCCCGGCCCGTCGGCCAGCACCACGCGCTCGACGCGGATCACTGCCGTGCCTTCCTGCCCGGTTTGTACGCCGTCACCCGCCTGCCCCCACAGCACCCAGCCACTGCCTTCAATCCGCGCTTTACCGTCGCGGACTTCGGTGATTTTCCCGTGCAGCCGGTTGTTGCTGCCCATAAATTCTGCGGTAAATAAGGTCTTCGGCGAACCGTACATTTCCTGCGGCGTGCCCTGTTGCTCAATTTTGCCGTTATTGAGCAGCAGAATGCGGTCGGAAATCGCCATCGCTTCGTTCTGATCGTGCGTGACCATCAGCGCCGACAAACCCAGCTTGATGATCAGCTCGCGCAGGAACACGCGGGCTTCTTCACGCAGTTTGGCATCCAGGTTTGAGAGCGGCTCATCGAGCAAAATCACCGGCGGGTTGTAGACCAGCGCCCGGCCAATCGCTACGCGTTGCTGCTGTCCGCCGGAAAGCTGATGCGGATGGCGCTTGCCGAGATGCCCCAGCCCGAGCTGATTCAGCACATCCTGCACGCGTTGAGTCATTTCACCCGCCGCGATCTTGCGCAGTTTCAGCGGATACGCCACGTTCTCGAACACGGTTTTGTGCGGCCACAGCGCATAAGACTGGAACACCAGCCCGAGGTTGCGCTCTTCTGCCGGAATTTCGCTGCGCGGCGTGCCGTCGTAGACTTTGTTTTTGCCGATGATAATGGTGCCCTGCGTCGGTTTTTCCAGCCCGGCAACGGCGCGCAATAATGTCGTTTTGCCACTGCCGGATGGCCCGAGCAACGACACCACTTCCCCGCGTTTGAGATCCATCGACACGCCTTTGAGCACCGGGTTGTCGCCGTAGGTTAAGTGCAGATTCTCGACCGATAATTCAATCATGTAATTTGACTCCAAAACGAAGGGCAATACCCAGACCTAACACCACCAGCAGGATGTTAATAAAGGAGAGCGCGGCAACGATGTCGATCGCACCCGCCGCCCACAGGGAAACCAGCATCGAGCCGATGGTTTCCGTCCCCGGCGATAACAGGTACACACCGGTGGAATATTCGCGCTCGAAAATCAGGAACATCAGCAACCACGAACCAATCAGGCCGTAGCGCGACAACGGGATCGTGACGTGACGGGTAATCTGCCCGCGCGTTGCGCCGGTGCTGCGCGCCGCTTCTTCCAGCTCAGGGCCGACCTGCAACAGCGTGGAGGAAATCAGCCGCAGACCGTACGCCATCCACACCACCGTGTACGCCAGCCAGACGCTGAAAATGGTACTGCGCAGAGATCGCAGCCAGACCACCAGGTTGTCGCGCAGCCATTGCGACCACGGCATCCCGGAAAGCCAGCCGGATTTGAGCGCGTTATCCAGCCACATCGGCAGGAACAGGAATACCCACAAAAACGCCAGCCCGGCCAGCAGCCCCGGCACCGCACGCGGCACCAGCACGCTGTAATCGAGAAAACGTGTAACGCCATCCGGTTTGCGGTGCATCGCAATACCGATAAACAGGTAACACGCCACCGCCAGCGCGCCGCCGATCACACCGATTGCCATCGAGTTGACAATCGCGCGCAGCAGGTTCGGTTGTTCCCAGATGGTGCGGAAGGTATTGAACGACAGCTCATCCCACAGGGAAACGCCGACGCCCCAGTTAGAAATAAACGCGCGCAACATCACCCCGAGCAGCGGCACGCCAATCGTCACGGTCAGCCAGAACGCCACCACCGCACCGGCCACCCAGCGCCATTTCCCGAGCGGCAACGCCCGCGCCTGCGACGCTTTGCCTTTCACGGTAACGAAGCGGTTCGCCGTGCGCATCAGGCGGCGCTGCAACATCACCAGCGGAATGGTGATACAAATCAGCACCACCGCGACGGCAGCCATCAGATGATAAGACGGCGTCCCGAGTTTGTTGGTCAGTTGATACAGATAAGTCGCCAGCACCATGTTGCCTTCCGGATCGCCGAGCACCAGCATCAGTCCGAACACTTCCAGCCCGAGGAAGAACAGCAACACCGTGGCGTATAAAATGGAAGGCCGCACCATCGGCAGACTGACGGCGGTCATCACCTGAAGCGGCGAGGCACCGGCGGTTCGCGCGGCTTCTTCCACATCCGAGCCGACGCTGCGCAGCGCCGAAGAGATGTACAGATAAGCGTGCGGAACGTGCGTCAGCCCGGCAATCACCACGATGCTCGACATGTCGTAGATGTTCCACGGCACGAAACCGATGATGGACTGCGCCCACAGCGAGAAGAATCCGACCGGCCCGGCGGCCACGACGTAACCGAACCCTAATACCATCGGCGAGACGAAAATCGGCACCAGGATCAGCGGTTCAATCACGCGGCGGCCCGGCAAATCGGTACGCACCATCAGGAACGCCAGAATACCGCCCAGCGGAATGGCAATCACCACCAGCCCGAAGGCCAGAATAAAGCCGCTTTTCAGCGCCTTATAAAAATCCGGATCGGTGAAAATGAATCCGAAAGACTCGAGGCTCCACGCTTTTGACGGTGAAAAGAACGGCGCGGAGAGAAAACTTTGTATCACGATGAACGACAACGGAATGTAGATAACCAGCGCGGTTATCAGCACCACAATGCCACGCGGCAAGCTTTGCCACTTTCTGCGCAGTGCATTCATGTTACTTACCTTCGGTTAGGAACCCTGAACAGCGAAATCAGGCAAAAGAACAGGAGGCGCGGACGCCTCCGTGAGTCTTATTTTTGTGCTGCGGCGCGCCACTCTTTGATGTAATCCAGACGCTTTTTCTGTTGCAGATATTCGAGCAGGGTTTCATCGACCGGGATGGGCTTGAGCGCATTGCCTAACAGTTTGGTCAGGCCGTCGATGTCGTTTTTACCTTCGATATCGTTGCGGATTGACGGAATGTCGGCCTGATTTGCCAGAATGGTTTGCCCTTTTTCAGACAGCACGTAGTCCAGCCACAGTTTGGCGGCGTTGTCATTTTTGGCCTGCTGGCTGATGAAGGAGACGCGCGAAAGCACCAGGGTGTAATCCTTCGGATAGGATATGCCGAGCGACGGATCCGTTTTAGCGCGGGCTTCGGCGTAGGAGCCGAGGATGTTAAAACCAATCAGGTTTTCGCCCGAGGATACCCTTTCCATCATGGTGCCGGTGGAAGACTGCACCGCTAAACCGCCTTTGGCGACGTCAGCCAGCGTTTTGAAATAGTTCGGATCGGCTTTGAAATCTTGGACGGAAAGCATGAAGCCGAGGCCGGATTTCTCGATATCGTAAGTGGTGACTTTTTTGTTGAATTTCTCCGTCTGGCTGGCGATCAGTTTTGCCAGCGCGGCGTGGGAATCCGGTACATCACCGGCCGGGATCAGGCGTTTGTTATAAATAAACACCACAGGTTCGTAGGTCGTGCCGTAGGCTTTGTCTTTCCACACCGCCCATTTCGGCAACTGGCCCTGTTCAGGCGATTTGTATTCCTGCGCGTAATCGGTCGCCAGTTTCAGCGCGGTGTCCATCGAAGAGCTCCAGACCACATCGCCGCTGGTGCCGCCCGCCGCCTGTTCACTGATATAACGGTTGTACAGCTCAGTGCTGTTCATGTCGTTATATTCTACTATGATGCCCGGATACGTGGCCTCGAACCCCTGAATCAGCGGGCCTGCGGCTTTGGTGTCGGTGGTCGAATACACCACCACTTTGCCTTCTTTGATCCCGGCATCGACGACTTTTTGGTAATCAGCAGGATAGCCCTGTGGAAGGGCAGACATTGCAGAGGAAGAGATCAGTACAGAAGCAGCAATCAGAGACAGACGTAATTTTTTAGACATTATTGTTAACCTCTAGTTACATTTGGGAAACTAAAAATCAACATAACGCATAACGTCAGACAGGCAATGCGGGATTGTTTTTATCTTCCCGATTTGTGAGTCGGGGCGTTTTTTAGGCAATTAACACCATTAAAACCACGGTACGACGGGGATTTTCAGCCCGGCGTTTTAACGCACACCGGGCTGCTCGCCACGGCAATACGGGCAGAAAGATGAAACGATTTTTGAAGAGGCATCGCGTCCCTAAGGTTTTCTTAATCTTGGATGTGGCATAAAGCGGGGCTGAAAGATGATGAGATGTTTTTACATAATTAAATACGAATCAATTTCAGTATAGTTTGCAGTTTGGTACTTTTACATTGCCATGTGTTGCTCATGTCATGACGTCGTTATCTTCTTCTTTTTTCTTTTTAAGGGATTTCTTATGAAGTTACGTTTTTCCTCATTCGGGCCAGTCGCTTTACTCGCTTCCTCACTGATGCTGGCTTTCACTGCCCGCGCCGCGGATGAAGGCATCGTCATCTATAACGCTCAGCACGAAAATCTGGTGCAATCCTGGGTCGACGGATTCACCAAAGACACGGGTATCAAAGTTACGCTGCGAAACGGCAGTGACAGCGAACTCGGCAACCAGTTGGTGCAGGAAGGCAGCGCCTCTCCGGCCGACGTTTTTCTGACTGAAAACTCACCGGCTATGGTGCTGGTGGATAACGCCAAACTTTTCGCCCCGCTCGATTCCGCCACTCAGCAACAGGTTGCTCCGGCTTACCGCCCTGAGCATGGCCGCTGGATTGGTATCGCCGCCCGCACAACGGTTTTTGTGTATAACCCGGAAAAAATCAGTGAAGCACAATTACCCAAATCACTGATGGATCTGGCGAAATCAGAATGGAAAGGCCGCTGGGCGGCATCACCTTCCGGTGCCGATTTCCAGGCTATCGTCAGCGCCTTGCTGGAGCTGAAAGGCGAAAAAGCTACCCTGGAATGGCTGAAAGCAATGAAAACCAATTTCACCGCCTACAAAGGCAACAGCACCGTAATGAAAGCCGTGAATGCCGGGCAAATCGACGGCGGGGTCATCTATCACTACTACCGCTTTGTCGATCAGGCCAAAACCGGTGAAAACAGCAAAAATACCCAACTGTATTACTTCAAACATAAAGATCCGGGCGCGTTTGTCAGCATCTCCGGCGGCGGCGTTCTGGCGTCCAGCAAACATCAGAAAGAAGCACAGGAATTTGTTAAGTGGATCACCGGCAAACAAGGGCAGGAAATTCTGCGCACCAACGATGCGTTTGAATACGCGGTGGGCGTGAATGCAGCGTCAAATCCGAAACTGGTTCCGCTCAAAGATCTGGACGCACCGAAAGTAGATGCCTCTAAGCTGAACAGCAAAAAAGTGGTCGATTTAATGACTGAAGCCGGTCTGCTGTAATAGCAGCGATTTTCACGAGCAGCGTGCCTTATCCATTATGTCGAATATGAGTATCGAAGGTGTCCGCGCCAGATGGCGTAACCGCCGTGACGGTTCGTCCCGCCGGGCCGGAACCGGTATTATCCTGGCGGCAGTGTTGTTGTCCCTGCTGTCTTTGCTTCCGCTGGGATTTGTTCTCGGCATTACCCTCGATACCGGCTGGCAAACGGTTAAGGCACTGGTTTTTCGCCCGCGCGTGGGCGAATTACTGACCAATACCGTGCTGCTCGTGGTCATCACGCTGCCGCTTTGCGCCGTCACCGGCATTGCGCTGGCGTGGCTGACCGAAAGAACCCGCCTGCCCGGCCGCAGGATCTGGTCTTTGCTGGCGACCGCCCCGCTGGCGGTGCCGGCATTTGTGCAAAGTTACGCATGGATTAGCCTGGTTCCGTCGATGCACGGGCTGGGTGCGGGCGTCTTTATCTCCCTGATTGCCTATTTCCCTTTTATCTATCTGCCCGCTGCCGCCGTTTTGCGACGCCTTGATCCCGGTCTGGAAGATGCGGCAGCGTCATCAGGTTCGCCGCCGGTCTCGGTCTTCTTCCGTGTGATCCTCCCGCAGCTCAAACTGGCCGTCTGGGGCGGATCACTGCTGATTGCCCTGCACCTGCTGGCGGAATACGGCCTTTACGCGATGATTCGCTTTGATACCTTTACGACCGCGATCTTCGATCAGTTTCAGTCCACGTTTAACGGCCCCGCCGCCAATATGCTGGCGGGCATACTGGCGCTGTGTTGCCTCGCCGTTTTGCTGCTGGAATCCGCCAGCCGGGGGAAAGCGCGCTATGCCCGTGTTGGCTCCGGCAGCGCCAGACGCCAGACTTTGCGCCCGATGAGCAACGGCCTGACCGCACTGAGTTTATGTTTACCCATCCTGCTGACCGCCCTGTCGCTGGGCGTTCCGTTTATCACGCTGGCGCGCTGGCTCTATCTCGGTGGCACCGATGTCTGGCTCAGCCCGCAACTGCTGCCCGCGCTGAAACAAACGCTGTTGTACGCGCTGGCCGGTGCGGCGATAACCACCGTTTGCGCGGTGCCGATGGCCTGGATTTCAGTGCGTTATCCGGGGCGGTTATACCGGTTTCTGGAAGGCTGCAATTACATCACCAGTTCCCTGCCCGGTATTGTTGTCGCGCTGGCGCTGGTCACCATTACCATCCGTGTCGCGCGCCCGCTTTATCAGACAGAAATCACCATTCTGTTCGCCTATCTGCTGATGTTTATGCCGCGTGCGCTGATCAACCTGCGGGCGGGGATCGCACAAGCACCGGTTGAACTGGAAAACGCTGCCCGAAGTCTGGGACGTTCCCCTTTTCAGGCATTGTGGAGTACGACGATGCGCCTGGCCGCACCCGGTGCTGCTGCCGGCGCCGCGCTGGTTTTCCTGGCGGTCACCAATGAACTGACGGCGACATTATTACTGGCACCCAACGGCACGCGCACGCTGGCGACCGCGTTCTGGGCGCTGACCAGTGAAATTGATTATGTTGCCGCGTCCCCCTATGCGCTGCTGATCGTTTTGCTGTCGCTGCCGCTGACCTGGATCCTTTATTCACAATCTCAACGTAAGGCCGGACTATGAGTACGCTCGAACTGCGTGGAATCAGTAAATCCTATCCGGCCGTGAAAGTGCTGGAGAATATCGACCTGCGCGTCAGTGCGGGCAGCCGGACGGCGATTGTCGGCCCTTCCGGATCGGGGAAAACCACGCTGCTGCGCATTATTGCCGGGTTCGAAAGCCCTGATCACGGAAAAATATTTTTGCAGGGAAACCTGCTGCACGGCACCGGATTGCACATTCCTGCGCATAAAAGAGGCATCGGATTTGTTCCTCAGGATGGCGCGCTGTTTCCGCATTTCACGGTTGCCGGCAATATTGCCTACGGGCTGACGGGCGGAAAGCGTGAGAAACAAACCCGCGTTGATGAGCTGATGGACATGGTGGCGCTGGACCGGCGTCTGGCCGCGCTCTGGCCGCACGAACTGTCTGGCGGTCAGCAACAACGTGTGGCACTGGCTCGGGCATTAGCGCAAAAACCGGTACTGATGTTACTCGATGAACCGTTTTCGGCACTCGATACTGCCCTGCGCGCATCGACCCGAAAAGCGGTGGCAGAATTGCTGGCGGAAACGCGCATCGCCTCGGTGCTGGTAACGCATGATCAAACCGAAGCGCTGTCTTTTGCCGATCAGGTTGCCGTCATGCGAAATGGCAAACTGGCACATGTCGGCGCGCCACAGGAATTATATCTGCGTCCGGCGGACGAACTGACCGCGACATTTTTAGGGGAAACGTTGCTGCTGGATGCGCATCTTGAACGTGGCCGTGCGCACTGTGCACTGGGAAATATTGCGGTGGATAATGCTTTCTACGCAGGCAATGCACGCATCATGCTGCGCCCGGAACAAATCCGCATTACGCCCGTTGAAAGTCTGCCAGCAGGCGCGGCGCAATGTCTGGCAAAAGTCGTCAGCGTTGATTTCGCGGGGTTTATCTCGACGCTGAGCCTTGAACTTGCCGGCAGCGAACAAGTGCTCGATATCAGGATGGTCAGCCAGAGGGATATTGCTGTGGGATCGGCAGTCGGGATCCAAATAGAAGGCAACGCGCACGTTTTTCAGCCGTAGTTTTCGGTCTCTTTCTTGTGTCACTGCGGGCAGTTTCGTGCCCGCGCAACAGCACGTTTTCGCAGATACTGCCGAATTACAGGCACAAAAAAAGCCGCTAATTGCTTAGCAGCTTTAATGTGTTGTTTATGGCGGAGGAGGAGAGATTCGAACTCTCGAATGGTTTCCCATCGCCGGTTTTCAAGACCGGTGCCTTCAGCCGCTCGGCCACCCCTCCGTAAACAACAAGCACTTAGCGACATCAGTCGTTCAGTACGGGGCGTAGTATACAAGACGGGAAAAAAGATGCAAATATTATTTTCAGTCTATTTTGTTGATTTTATGAGCATTTGCATCAGCTTCATAAACTTCAGATACAAAAAAAGCCGCTAATTTCTTAGCAGCTTTCTTGTGTTGTTTATGGCGGAGGAGGAGAGATTCGAACTCTCGAATGGTTTCCCATCGCCGGTTTTCAAGACCGGTGCCTTCAGCCGCTCGGCCACCCCTCCGCAACGAAGCGAACTATAAACATAGCCAATCGGGTTGTAAAGCCTGATTGCATTCAATTGCCTGAAAAACAGGCATTCGGTTCTCAAGCGCCGATTTATGCATCATTACGGCGATTTTGGCATCACACCCCCGCCCTGCGCTGTTTGGGCAGGTAAAGAAGGGTAAAACGTCTTTAATGACGCCACGCAACTATTTACACTTCAATCTGTTTGTATTTTCACCGACTTCAACTTTTTGTTTAAAGTGAGAATTTTATTATGGATCGTATCGTTGCCTCTTCGTCATCACGCGCAGGCTCGTTGTTAAGCACACACCGGGTGTTGCGCAATACTTATTTCCTGTTAGCCCTGACGCTCGGTGTTTCAGCGATTACTGCAACAGCGAGTACGGTTCTCCGCTTACCTGCACCGGGCTTCCTGCTGACTATCGTCGGCTTTTACGGCCTGATGTTCCTGACTTACCGCACGGCAAACAGCCCGGCGGGTATTTTGTCCGCCTTCGCGCTGACCGGTTTCATGGGCTATACGCTCGGACCGTTGCTGAGTTCCCTGCTTTCCGTGGGGGCCGGTGACATTATTATGCTGGCGCTTGGCGGTACGGCGCTGGTCTTCTTCTGCTGTTCAGCTTATGTGCTGACCACTCGAAAAGACATGTCGTTCCTGTCGGGCATGATGATGGCGGGCTTTGTTGTTTTGCTGGTCGCGGTGATCGCGAACCTGTTCCTGCAAATTCCGGCACTGTCACTGGCAATAAGCTGCCTGTTTATTCTGTTCTCGGCGGGTGCGATCCTGTGGGAGACCAGTAATATTATTCACGGCGGCGAAACCAACTATATTCGCGCCACGGTCAGCCTGTATGTGTCGCTCTACAACGTGTTTGTCAGCCTGCTGAGCATTCTCGGGATGTCATCACGTAACTGATACCGCGAATAAGACGTTCGGGCCCCGCCACCGCGCGGGGCTTTTTATTTTGTCAGACGGGGCTTTTTGCTAAACTGTCCGCTGCATTTTTTACAGGTCAGAGGTTGTATGCTGGAGTTTGACGGTCAGGTGATTGAAACCGACGCTCAGGGTTACCTGAAAAACAGTAATGACTGGCAGGAAGGCCTGGCGCCGCTGCTGGCAGAAGAAGAAGGTATTCAGCTTACCGATGCGCACTGGGAAGTGGTGCGCTTCGTGCGCGAGTTTTATCTCGAATTCAACACATCACCGGCTGTGCGCATGCTGGTGAAAGCGATGGCACAGAAATACGGTGAAGAGAAAGGCAACAGCCGCTATCTGTTCAGGCTGTTCCCGAAAGGCCCGGCCAAACAGGCGACCAAAATCGCAGGCCTGCCAAAACCGGTAAAATGCCTGTAATGCTTCAATATTTGATTTTGAAATCGGTGTAATGACCGGGCGCGGCGGGCTCACTCAGCACGCGATCAACCCGCGCATGTTTTGGGCCGCCCTGTTTCAGCCAGGCTAACAGCTGATCCACTTTCTCCTGTTCGCCACACGCCACCACTTCGACGCTGCCGTCATCAAGATTTTTTGCATAACCGGTCAGCCCTAAGCCGGTGGCCTGATGTAGTGTCGAAAAACGAAAACCGACACCCTGCACCCTGCCGTAGACATAGGCGGCTATACTGACTTTTGCCATAATATTTCTCTCCGTTAGCGGTATGGTTCGTTGCAATTTCACCTGCATGACCGGACAATGTCGCTCTTTTTTGTCTCCGAACCGACAGAACCTAATTTTATGACTGCACGTTTAATTCTGGCCAAAGGCCGCGAAAAATCACTTTTACGCCGCCACCCGTGGGTGTTTTCCGGCGCCGTTCAGCGCGTCGAAGGTAAAGCCAATTCCGGCGACACTATTGATATTGTAGACAGTCAGGGAAAATGGCTGGCGCGCGGTGCGTATTCGCCGTCATCCCAGATCCGCGCCCGTGTCTGGACTTTCAAGCAAGATGAAGAAATCGATATCGATTTCTTCGTCCGCCGTTTACAGCAGGCGCAAAGCTGGCGTGATTATATCGCCAGACGTGACGGTCTGGACGGCTACCGTCTGATTGCCGGTGAATCCGACTGTTTGCCGGGCATCACCATCGACCGTTTCCAGAATTTCCTGGTGCTGCAATTGCTGTCCGCCGGTGCGGAATACCAGCGCGCGCCGCTGATTGCTGCGTTGCAACACTGCTATCCGGAATGCGCCATCTGGGATCGTTCCGACGTTGCCGTGCGTAAAAAAGAAGGTCTGGAACTGGTTCAGGGCCATGTCGTGGGTGAAGAACCGCCTGCCCTGTTGCCGATTCAGGAACACGGCATGAGCCTGCTGGTGGATATTAAAGAAGGCCACAAAACCGGTTTCTATCTTGATCAGCGTGACAGTCGCTTAGCCGCGCGCCGCTATGCCGCTGGCCGCAATGTGCTGAACTGCTTCTCTTACACCGGTGCGTTCGCCGTGTCCGCGCTGATGGGCGGTTGCACCAAAGTCACCAACGTGGATACCTCTCAGGCCGCGCTGGACGTTGCGCGTCAGAACGTTGAACTTAACAAACTGGATCTGTCAAAAGCCGAATTCGTCCGTGAAGACGTCTTCCAGCTGCTGCGTAAATACCGCACGGAAGGCCAGCAGTTCGACATGATTGTGATGGATCCGCCGAAATTTGTTGAGAACAAAAACCAGCTGGCGAGCGCCTGCCGTGGCTACAAAGATATTAATATGCTGGCGATTCAACTGCTCCGTCCGGGCGGTATTTTGCTGAGCTTCTCCTGCTCCGGCCTGCTGCCAACCGATTTGTTCCAGAAAATCCTTGCTGACGCCGCACTGGATGCCGGTCGCGAAATTCAGTTCGTTGAGCAATTCCGTCAGGCGGCCGATCACCCGGTGACCGGCGCTTATCCTGAAGGTTTGTACCTGAAAGGCTTCGCTTGTCTGGTGATGAATTAATCCCATGATCACGACGTGCTGTTCCGGCAGCGCGTCACAGAATTTTTAGCAGATTAAGCGGTCAAAACTTGAAATAGCACATTTTATCTCCATATAGAGATGAATGGATAATTTTGGGAGATGACTATGATTGCCAGCAAATACGGTATCGGCCAGCAAGTTCGTCACAGACTGTTAGGCTATTTAGGCGTGGTAATTGACGTTGACGCTGAATATTCACTCGAAAAGCCCGGCGTTGATGATGTTGCCGCTGACGATTCGATGCGCGCCGCACCCTGGTATCATGTGGTGATGGAAGATGAAGAAGGCCAGCCGGTTCATACCTATCTGGCAGAAATTCAGATTGACCATGAAGCCGCGCGTTCACATCCGGAGCACACCTCCCTGGATGATCTGGCCGCGTCAATCCGCAGTCAGTTGCAGGCACCGCGACTGCGCAACTGATCCCGCGCACACTTAATGAAAAACCGGCTATTTTGGCTAATGCCGATCAGTTAAGGATCAGTTGAACGATCCAGTGGCTGTGTAAAAATCCAGAAACGTTCTTCGTTTCTGGATTTTTTTTATGCGCATTGCTCAGGCTCTTGAGCTCGTTTCCTGCTACGACTCTACCCGTAACCCTCTGACTTCTCTCGGTGATGTTCTGGATCCCGACCTTGTCTCCCGCTGTCTGGCCGAGTCAGGTTCCGTCACGCTGCGTAAACGCCGTCTCCCGTTGGAAATGATGGTCTGGTGCATCATTGGCATGGCGCTCGAACGCGAAGAACCCCTCCACCAAATCGTGAACCGGCTGGATATTATGCTCCCCGGCAACCGGCCCTTCGTTGCCCCAAGCGCCGTTATCCAGGCCCGCCAGCGCCTGGGAAGTGATGCCGTTCGCCGCGTGTTTACCCAAACGGCACAGGTGTGGCACAACTCCGTCACCCATCCACACTGGTGTGGTCTGACATTACTGGCGGTGGACGGTGTCGTCTGGCGAACCCAGGATACACCAGAAAATGATGTGGCTTTCCCGCGACAGACCTATGCCGGGCAACCGGGGCTTTATCCGCAGGTGAAAATGGTCTGCCAGATGGAACTGACCAGCCACCTGCTTACGGCTGCCGCCTTCGGTACGATGAAAGAAAGCGAATATACGCTGGCAGAAAAACTGATAGAACAAACAGGCGATAACACACTGACTTTACTCGATAAAGGTTATTATTCTCTGGGGCTGCTGAATGCCTGGCATCAGGCGGGAGAGAGCCGTCACTGGATGATCCCGTTGAAAAAAGGAGCGCAGTACGAAGAGGTGCGAAAACTCGGTAAAGGCGATCATCTGATAAGGATGAAAACCAGTCCTCAGGCCCGGAAAAAGTGGCCTGATCTGGGGGAGGAAATGACGGCTCGCCTTCTGACGTTTACCCGTAAAGGCAAAGTCTGCCATCTGCTGACCTCAATGACAGATGCCATGCGGTACCCGGGGGGGAAATGGCCGATCTCTACGGCCACCGTTGGGAAATCGAACTGGGTTATCGTGAAATTAAGCAGACGATGTTACTGAGTCGGTTAACGCTGAGAAGTAAAAAACCAGAACTTGTCGAGCAGGAGTTATGGGGGTATTACTAGCCTATAATCTTGTTCGTTATCAGATGATTAAGATGTCTAAAACCCTAAAGGGTTACTGGCCGAATCAGCTAAGCTTCTCAGACTCGTGCAGTCTGGTGATGAGGATGTTAATGACGCTTCAGGGCGCATCTCCGGGCCGGATCCCCGAACTGTTGCGTAATCTGGAGAGTATGGCGCAGATGGTGAAGCTGCCGATAAGAAGAGAAAGGGCCTTTCCGAGAGTGGTGAAGGAAAGACCCCGGAAGTATCCAAAAGCACAGGAAAAAAGCCAGTCAGTTGCTTAACTGACTGGCATTAGCTATTTTGGCCGGTTTTTTTCGTCTGAAAACTCAACCTGCTTCCGTTACTTTTCCATTCCCAGGCGCGGGATTTCAATTTTCGGACAACGATCCATCACCACTTTCAGTCCGGCATCTTTTGCCAGCACGGCGGCCTGTTCGTTGATCACGCCCAGTTGCAGCCACAGCACTTTTGCTTTAATTGCGATGGCTTCCTGCGCCACGCCGTAGGCGGCTTCTGCGTTACGGAAAACATCGACCATATCCACCGGTTCTGCGATTTCAGCCAGCGTTCCCACCGCTTTTTGCCCAAGCAACGCCTGCCCTGCCAGTTTCGGGCTGACCGGAATGACCTTATATCCCTGAGAAAGCAGATAGGCCATCACGCCATAACTCGGGCGGCCAGGATTGTCGCTAGCACCTACCAGAGCGATCGTTTTTACGTCCTCAAGAATTTTGCGAATATCATTGTCTTGCACGGGGTTATCTCCTTTTGACCTGTCTCCGCTAAGTGTAACGCAGCCTGACCGTTTCGACAGTGCCCGGCACAAAAAGGATCGGCGTGCAGAATGGCCTGATGTGAAATTAAAACATTTTGTAAAACTTTGACACACAATCGCCATTACTGAATAATGGAGGATGAACAATAGTGTGTCTGAGGAGAGATGAATGAAAGTCTGTCGTGCGCTGGTCGCATTTGCGAGCTTCAGCCTGATGGCGTCAGCTTCTGCGACCTCACTCAAACTGTCTGCTGATGTGGATGTGCTGGTTATTGACGGCAAACAGATGTCCGGTGCCATTCTCAAAGGCGCTGACAGCCTCGAGCTGGATGGCGGCCAACATCAGATTCTGTTTCAGGTCAGCAAAAATCTGCACCCCGCCGCCGCGCAAAACGCGCTGATTTATCACTCTCCGGCGCTTATCGTCACGTTCAATGCCAAAGGAAGCCGCGCCGTTTCCTTCGTACTGCCTCAGCTTAGCAATGAAAAAGACACCGCCCAGTTCAGCCAGCAAATGAATTATCAACTGGTGGATGATCAGGGAAATACGTTGGCGACCCAACGCGATGTTCTGAACTTGTTTAATCCGGGCAATACGGCGGGCGCTGAAAAGCTCATGATGACGTACAACTTATCCGGCGGACGTGCTGCTGTGCCTTCTTTCGCCAGAGGCAATACCGATAAGAAATCGGCGCTGGCGCGTGAAGTTCCTTCGCAAATATCCATCGCTTATCTTCACCCACTCTGGACCCGGTTGGCGGCAAATGCGGGCATTGAACAATTGTTGCTCTGGTTTAAACTGCCGGAAAAACAGGAACGCGCCTCGTAATTTAATCTGCATCACGCATTCTCTCTCTTAACGCCGAATTGTTGCCCCCGCGCTATGCAGTAAAACGGAGTTTCAGTATTCTGTGATCCACTCTTACTTTCGCGTTGAAGGGAATTTGATGGAATACACGACCCGCACGATCGCCAAACAAAAACATATTGCCCTGGTCGCGCATGACCACTGCAAAAACACCCTGATGAAATGGGTGGATAAAAACGTGGCTGAACTGTCACAGCACATTCTTTACGCCACCGGCACTACCGGGAATCTGGTTCAGCGCAGCACCGGGATTACGGTTAAAAGCATGCTGAGCGGCCCGATGGGTGGTGACCAGCAGGTTGGCGCGCTGATTGCCGAAGGGAAAATTGATCTGCTGATTTTCCTCTGGGATCCGCTCAATGCCGTTCCTCACGACCCGGATGTAAAAGCCCTGCTGCGTCTGGCAACCGTTTGGAATATTCCGGTGGCAACCAATGTGGCGACGGCGGATTTCCTGATTGCTTCCCCGTTATTCCAGTCAGAAGTGGATATTGTTATTCCTGATTATCAGCGTTATTTGTGGGCACGTCTGAAAGAGTGATGGACGAGGCTTTGCATTCGCAGAGTATGCATAAACAAATCGCCCGGCATTTACCGGGCGATTTGTGATCAGGGTTTTCGTTGCGCCGGAACGCCAATATCTTCGAGCTGTTCCACAAAAACCGAAGGACGCGCTTTATCCTGCATTAACCAGACCTGATGCTTCGCGCGGGTCATCGCCACATACAGTAACCGCCGTTCCTCGGCATCCATAAAGTTTTCCGGTTCAGGCAATAATACCTGCTCCAGCACAGATTCACGCGCCGGTGCCGGAAAGCCGTCGCTCCCTTCGTGCAGCCCGACAATAATGACATATTCCGCCTGCTGGCCTTTACTGGCATGAATCGTCATAAATTCAAGATTCAGCGTCGGCCAGCGGGTGGCGGCTTTTTCCAGAATATGTGGCCGTAAATGGTGATATCGCGACAGCATCAGAATTTTTTCATCGGCGGTGACATAACCACTGAGTTTATCCAGCAGTTTTTCCAGTTGATCGTCAGGCAAGATCACCACATTTTTCTTATTGCCCCTGGTCAGGCTGTTCAGCGGTTTCTTGAGCTGATAAGGGTTCTGCTGAACAAATTTATTAGCAACTTCACCGATGCGATCGTTGAACCGGTAGGTGGTGTCGAGCGCGCACTGTGCGCCTTCGCCAAAGTTCGCCGCAAAAGCGGTAGTCAGAGAAAGCTCTGCACCGCTGAAACGATAAATGGACTGCCAGTCATCGCCCACCGCAAACAGGCTGGTGCGTTTGTTCAGTTTGCGCAATGCAGACAGTAACAGCGCACGCTGCGGGGAAATGTCCTGAAATTCGTCGACCAGAATATGTTTCCACGGGCTGACGAAACGGCCTTTTTCCAGAATATTGACGGCCTGATGAATAAGCCCGGAGAAATCCACCGCACCCTCCTCCTTGAGCGCCGTTTTCCAGGCTTTCAGTAACGGAGCCATCAGACGGATGCGCTTTGAGAACAGATCTTTCACGTCTTCCGGCGCGCTTTCAATCATTTCGGCCTGACTGCCGCCGTGCATGCGCATCAGGCTCAGCCAGCGTTCAAGGCGGCTACCCAGACGTTCGG
Organism: Rahnella sp. PCH160; assembly: GCF_047784855.1. Lineage (NCBI taxonomy): Bacteria > Pseudomonadati > Pseudomonadota > Gammaproteobacteria > Enterobacterales > Yersiniaceae > Rahnella > Rahnella sp. PCH160. The sequence continues at coordinate 2,747,080 of NZ_JBLOGT010000001.1, read as the reverse complement.
CCAGTGATTTATTTTTCCAGTAATCCCCTTCCGGCACATCCCATTCGAGCTCATCGGTCATCCACTGCCGCCACCCGCTGGCCTGCACTTTTTTGCCGGCGCATTGCTCCTGCCAGGTTTTGATCAGCAGATTACGACGGGCTTTGGCGTCCGTTTCGAGTTTGCTGATTTTTGGCGCTTTCTTGCTGCCTTCCTGAATAATCTGCAACGCCAGCGCATGAAATGTTTTGGCTTTGATTCCGTCGGTATGCAGGCGTTCTTTTATTCGCGTGTTCATTTCATCGGCTGCCTGACGGCCGAGTGCCAGCAGCAGAATTTGCTCCGGCACGGCTTCCTGACGACGCAACAGCCAGCCTGCGCGGGCTACCAGCACAGAGGTTTTACCACTGCCCGCGCCCGCCAGAACCAGAACGGCATCTTCGCCATTCACGATCGCACGACACTGACTTTCGTTGAGCGGAGAAACCTCGACGTTATCGAAAAAATCCTGATTTTCGGCAATCACCCGGTCAGTCCAGGTCAGATTGCGTTTATCGACGCTGCGTTTACCCTGCTCAAGCCAGCGCAAACAGGTGTGATAATCTTCGCGACAATTATCGAAACCATTGAGCCGCTCGACAGGAACAGGAATGGCGGAAAAAGCCTCAGTGATGTCTTTCTGGACATCAGCCAGTTCAACGCTTTTGAACCATTTATCCTGTTCTTCGATGCGCGTAATTTTTTCAATTTGACCGTGCAGCACGCCCGCACTGATGCCGCTCATCTCCTCACTCCAGGCCTGCCAGATTTTGAGAAGATGCTGATAAAAGCGCTGGGTTTCCTGCCATTCCGTGCCGTGCAGACGGACAACTTTGGCCTCGGGCAATTCAAATTCAAGCTCACCCCAGACAATGCCCCGCTTGCAGCGGATCTGGATAAGCTGATTAAACGGGATCAGGTAGTGGTGTTTGTCGCCGCTGACTTCTACGCCCGCATTGAGCAGACGCACCCGGTTATAGGGATGCTGCGCCAGATGTTTCCCGAAAGAGGTCGATTTCAATTCCATATCATCACACCGTTTTCTCTCTTTAATTCCTGACGGAAAAGTAATATTTGTTATTTGATTATAAAGCCGAAGTGTAATTCATTGTTATATATAATAAATAAAATACACCGCATTTTATATACCGTCTTAGGTACCGTTTCGGGAACAACTTAACCCGGCTTTGCGGTGGCGCGACAGGAATCAACAGCAGCTTTAAGCTCTTTCTCGTAACCAATGCGCTGATGGCGTTCAGCGCGTAGAGCCCGCATCTGTTTGTCGATGGAAGAACCGATCGGCAACCGGTCAACAGCGAAGGCTGGCGCGTCGATTGCACCAGGATCACATGGTACCTGCACCGGGACTTTCACTTCAACATAAACAGGTTCTGGAACAGCAGCGCGTCCAGCGCAACCGGCCAAGCCAATCACCATGATAATCATCAGCCATTTCATTTTGCACGCTCCCGCGCCAGCTCGGCGTCGAACGCTGAAGAAGCAGCAGCGCAAACGTCAGGACTGTCCACCCGCTCAGCTAGCACATCATTGGCTTTTCCGTAGTCATCTTTGGCTGATGCGCGGGCGGCCGCCACGGCATCCTTCGCTGCCTTATCCCTGTCCGCCCCAGCCTGCTGGAGCGCGGTGATTGCTGTATTCTGAGAATGAATTGTAGCATCTGCCTGGCGCTTGAGATTGCCGCAAGTTGTCAGCTTGCTGTTCAGGTTATCGATGGTAGGTTGGTAATGTCGCCCGGCCAGCCATGCACCAAGGCCAACAACAGCACTCAGCGCCAGCAGGACGAGGATGATATAGACAATGCCTTTTACGGGGTTAGACATAATGCCTTCTCCTTATTACGCCGGGTGACCAGACCGGGCAACACCTTGCCGTCGGCGTGTACCCAGCGCGGTAGTTGATTACACCCATCGGTGATCCGGCCCTGCCTGAACATCCAGAACATCGTGGACTTCTGCATCGCCGGACAACCCATGTTAAACGTCACGCTAACGGCAGCATCAAACGCCCCCTGCTTCAGCTTATCGCCGTCCGCATAACGGTTAACGCACTTCTCCGCATCAAGGATGTTCCTTTCCCAGTCAGCGGCGATCTGCGCATCATTCTTGCGGATACCTGGCTTAACACCGTGAGTGTTTCCCACACCATCAGTCCAGACATCTGCCGGGCATTTGTACGGGTCACGCTGGCAGGACTCCGCATTGCCGATCAGTTCCAGCCCTTGTTCGCTGGTTCTTACCTGCCCGCTGGCGATCACCATTGCGATGATTGCAGCGACAGAACAGACGGCACCGGCTTTACCGGCCTTCCTGATGGCGCTCATGCGTCATTGCTCGCACGTTTCAGTGCTTCGTGGACTATCTCAATTGCGGCGGGAGGTTTCGCGGGGTCATAATTTCTGAGGAATTCGGCATACAAATCTGTACGCCTTTGCATATCTGCAATGGACGCCAGCTTTTCAGCCCGGTTAACACGAAAGGTTCTGATAGTGAAGATTGCGCCGACAACGGTACCGATGATGAAGGTGTAATCCTGAAGTGAGAGAAGTGCGGTACCAGCGGTAACAGTAGCCCAGAGATAGGTTATCCAGCTACCGATGGTATTTAATGCGTTTTGTATCCAGTTTTGAACTTGGTTCATGATGCAACCCCTTTGAAGTAGGTTGCCCCATGATACACAATAATTCACATACGGATAAAAATTACCATCAGTTTAAAATATACCATTCGTTTGAAGACTGATCAGATAACGCAGGCGACCAGCCTTGTAACTGCCCATTTTCGCTATGCAGTGTCATGTCACTTTCTGAACCTGTTGATAATTCAACGTATGCGCCATCACCAAGCCTGGAGGCAGATATTTTAGCGCCTGATTTTATTGCGATTAACGCTTCATCCCATGTCATATGATGCCCTTAGTAGTCACGAACTGCTGCTGAAGTACCAATCCCTGCCGTGTAAACCAGGTCACCTCGCTTAGTAGAGGTAGGCGTGATTAACTCAAACTCTTGGCGCACATCATACCAAGTCGATGCATAACTCAAATTATCTGTGATGGAATTAGGCCAGACGACTCCGAGGTTGTTTTTACCTTTCACCGTACCCTTAGGATACAGCGTTGCTGAACCAAGTATTTCTGTTGTCCAGCTTGAATTAAAGAACTGGTAATCTCTCACATCAAATCTAAGCGATATCCCAACATTAGCACCAACATTTGCAAGGCCAAGATCGTGATCAACGCCTGTTGATAATGTTCCACCACCAATAACATCAATGTTTGTCGTCTTGCTTGTGCTCACATTAAGGATCCATGTGGCATATGATGGAGATGGTAGCGTTATCTCAGACGAGAACCAGTTATCCTTACATAAGGATTTTGCAGACGAACCTGCACCAATCCCGGTTAAACCACCATGAAATCCACCAACGCCTAACATGGCATAAACACCATAAGTGTTATAATTATTAGACGGAACAACATCAAATGAAAACTGGTTTCCTGACACCTCTATATAACCGTTATTATTCGCTATAAATAAAACCATAACGTTAACCAGAGAGTTACCTTTAAATATTAAATTGTGTGCTGCTCCGTTCTGGTTAATGAGAGATACGAAACCTATTGATTTAAACCTACAACCTTCGATTAATATATCTCTGGCGTTATTGTTCTGGCCTGAGTTATTGAATCTAGCATGGCGTCCCAAGGCGTTATCTACAACAGTGTCGCAGTTAATAAATGAAACTTGTGAATTATAAAAGAAAGTTGCCAGACAGCCATTAGGGAAGTTCTTGGCATAACAACCATATGCTCTGCTGTTAGTGCACCCTTCGAAATCAATCCCTACATCGCTATGTGAAGGATCGATAGCGGTTACAGAACAGTTCTCAATTGTAATGTTGTGGCCCATTGAACCCCAAACACCAGCCCATACGACGCTTGCAACAACATTTTTGAAGGTAATCCCTGTGCACTTGCGCTCATTACCCATGGCTCCATCTATAGAGAAATTAGAGTCTCCACCCCAGAACATGCCTGCATAATAATAGCCATAGGCATTTACATCAGAAACAACCCCACCATCAGTGAACCTAATGCAAATGAATGCCCCAGTAGATGAACGGGTCACAACCTGACCTGTAATAAAGCGAACGTTTATATTTTTAGATCTTGTTGATGAGGTGCTGCTTCCATATACACCAGTACCATCTTGCACATTAAGAAGTCGCGGACCTATAACGCGCATGTATTCAATCATTACATTGCTTGTTGCACTCTGGACAGCCACCAGCACAATAGTGTCATTTGCATAGTTATGGGTGCCGCCGGAAATGACAATATTATTGACGCCAGTGCACTTAAAACACCATGCTTCCTGTGAACTTCCGCTCGATCCTGAGTTATTTACCCAATTAATAACTGCGGCTGAGTCGAACAATAGCTGAGTATTGCTCGGCAAATTAATAGTATTACAGATGAAAGAGTAATTACCTGCTGGGATTCTAACAGTTTTACCGGTGGCTATTGCTCTCGTCAAAGCTGTTGTATCAGTACCAAAGTCCAATAAACTAACTGAGTCCCTCATCTTATCCTGGAACGTACGATACACCGCACCAGAGCCAGCCTGAATAAACCAGCCAAAACCACCAATCACTCCTGAAATAGCCCGATCTACATAGCTTTTCATGTAGCGGTTGTTTACTGCGTCTTGTTCGCTTGCAGGGTCTGCAAGATTGGCTATGCGGTATTGTTTGGCGTCATAGAAATTTGACTTGATCGTCGGGCGACGTAGTGCCAAGCCAATCCAACTGGTAACCTGCTGAACGAGCATGGTCAGGTAATCGAATGCATCTTCGTGAACCTCGGCAAAGAAGGTGCCCTGATTGCGCAGGTCAGTATCCTGTATCGCCGCCAGGTCACGCTCAATAACCAAAGAATAACCACTCGGAAGTGCCTGAGGCAGGACAACAGACCCACCATTGTATGAGCCAGCACCGGTCACAGTGTAGTCAGTGCCAAGGGTAAGAACAGTCTCAACTTCCAGAAGGTCAATCCGTGTAACAGTTAAGTTTGCTGAATTCAATATGCGAAATGTGTAAGGAAAAACGGTGGTAACGCCGTTCCCAGTGTAGGCGGCTTGGTTAACCTCAGTTGAAACAGTCATGGCGCGGCTCCGCGTTGGTGGTTATCCGCTCATCTTACCGCCTATTTATTCTTATATGAATTTTAATTACCCACTGAAATGGTTTTAGTTACCTAATTGGTGATTTATAAATTTACCTACATTTACCCCCCTTACGTAAAAAAGGAATTATGATATATGTATAAACATACAGTAGTTTATTTGGAGGTGAAAAATTATGCGAGCTGGGGAAGAAAACGAATATCACTATCCGTGCACGGATGACTATTCAGAACAGGTACATACGCCCAATGGCGTGGCCGCGCTTAAGACAGGATCCAACATTGAGAGACTGCTGGTACAGCTATATGAGGAAGGCTACGACATCTCAGGTGCAATGACCGAGTTGAAAGCCCTGCTGAACTATGTCACCAGTAATCAGGAAACGTTGCGTGATATTGAGACGCACCTCACCTATTTGCTTCAAAAGGCGCGCAGCGAGTTCTGATCGTTACCGGGCCCGCGCCGTTGTGCAGGCGGCGTTCTTATCCTACGACGGTAAACATTTCGCATTTAGATTGTGCAAAAGTTACCAATTTGGTAAGTTTACACGCCGCAAATAATGCGCCATAGTGTTTATGCACCAGCAAAATCTGGTGCCGGGATTGGCGTTCCGAAACTATAAAGGCGCACATACACGCGCATCAGCGTGTTTTTTTATTTGTGCGGCACAGCCTCATCTCAATGGTGGGCTGGGCAGGGCAACCTTCGGGTTGGCCGGGTTCCTTTGTAGCCGGTACGCCAACCTTGTTCAGCTCACCACCAGGCAGTTGGCGTTGCCAGTGGTGATTTCCAAACTACGAAGGAAACTCATCATGAACACATCTCTATCAACCGTTATTCCTGAAGTTACTATCCACGGCAATCGCGCCGTCACTACCTCATTAGCTGTTTCTGATTTCTTCCAGAAGCGACATGACAACGTCCTGCGTTCCTTGGCAAACCTGGAATGCTCACCGAAGTTTAACGCCCTCAATTTTGAGGCGGTTGAATACATCGATGCAAAATGCGAAAAACGACCAGCCTACGAAATGACCAAAGACGGCTTTGTATTTTTGGCTATGGGCTTCACTGGCAAAAAAGCGGCAGCGTTCAAAGAGTCCTACATCGAAGAGTTCAATCGCATGGAAAACGAGCTTGTAACTCAGCGTTATGGAAGCAGTACTCTCGGCGATCTGGTGGGTACCGGAACAGCCAACCTTTCTGCACTGGTCGACAAGCTGCAGCGCATTATCCATGAAGGTGAATTCATCCCGGCAGGGAAGAAAGAGATCCAGTCTCAAGCCAAACGCTATTGCTACCCTATCAAGTCTGGGTTTATGGAACACTTCCATACTCCAACCGGCGCGGCATCCTTGGCGCAAAAATCGCAGTTAATGGATTTGCTTCAGGAGCTTCACCGCGATGGCCATGATGTCAGCAGACCCCTATCTGAGTTAACTTGCCTGTCCAACTACGTAGTGGGATTAAAACAAGACGTCAATGATATCGTCACCCATGCAGCGTACATCCAGCAGGCGATCGCTAAGATTCAGTAAGCGACAAAGGCGTCGGGATCCCGACGCCTGATTTACCCACATCCAGCACATCATGAATCACCATAAATAATTCTGGACGCATTGCATATTCATCAAATTTGAGTAATCTTACCGATATGGTAACAACGGTTATGTCAATAAGGAGGGTCATCATGCTGCGTTCAACCAAGAAGTATCTGCGCATTGCGGGGAGTGTTCTCGACATTATGCCATCCACCGACTACTCAAGAATTGTTGGTCGTAAATCTGACGCTGAAAACATTGCTTCTGACTTCATCGCAGTTGGTAATGACATTAGAGTGAGTATTGATGGTTATGGAAAGGCATCCGGAAGAAGAGATTCGAAACTCTCACCTGCAAGAAGCTGAAGAGGCAGAAGCAGAAGCAGAGGCAGAAGCGACTGAGTTAGTCAGTAAAATTGAGTCAGAGCTGGTAGAAAACCCCATACTTGTAGAGCGTCTTCTCGATCGCCCCAAAGTAATGGCTATAGTCAGTAGAACGGCTTTCCGTGGTCCGCTCCCTCCGCCAGCCATGCTAAGGGAATATAACGATATTATTCCAAACGGCGCTGAACGCATCATGGCTATGAGCGAGAAGGAGCAAGGGCACCGGCATACTGTAACAAAAACGGCTGTAGGTGGGTCAGTTCAAAAAGATAAACGTGGTCAGTGGATGGCTTACTCCATCACATTGATCATACTTGCCATAGCCACATATTTTGCTGGGAAGGGTCAGACTGTTTTTGCGGGAACGCTGATAACGATTGATCTAATAGGTCTTGCTTCTGTATTCGCAATAGGCAGAATCACAAAAACCAACTCAGATGAAGAAGCCCCATAAGGGGCTTTTTTGTGTCTGTCGATAACCAACTGAATCCAATTATTCACTGGTAAAATTTAACTTAAGAGAATACTTTTGTTGAGCCACATTTGTGGCCATAACTACACGCAGGTATTACATGAAAAAGATATTCGCAATGCTTCTGGTAACCCTTTCTTTGGGCGCATCCGCTCAGGCTTTCGCTGGTAGCTGTCAGCATGATGGTGACACCGCATCAGATGGTTCGCGATGTGGTGGAAGGTCTGAGGACTCTCGCCCAGGCGGAAAAGGCGTCCGCTGATAGGTAAGCCCCAAGGATGGGGCTATTTAGCATCGCAAGGATATGCAATTCTCCAAGCCTTTCTTAGTAATAGTGGGGTTGGTATAGATCTATCTTCCGGGTGATCTATTATATATTTCGCAGCGATAACACTAAGATTTCCAACGCTTTTTGTTGGGGGACAGTACATTTCCTCTTCTCCTTCATATGCGAACCTTACTGCATCATCATCTATGATTGCAGAAACATAATTCATAAAAAATAAGTTGTTTAGGCTATCGGTTGGGCTAACTGCGTCGCCTTTTTTATCATGCTCGATTACTGATCTAGCAAGGACTAAAGGCTGATTCCCTTGATACATTATGGTTACCAATTTATTTTGAGCGCAGGATCCATTAAGTGAAACTGGTAGCAAAAACATAGCAAAAATAATAGTTAACTTATTCATTATTCACCAATCTATTTAAGTTGTTCTTCTACGCGGTTGAGCAGCGGAGAAATGTAAAATAGGTTTTGATATGGTAGCAACTTCCTGACGGCATGTGTCTGTTTGTCGTCAAATTCTCCATTCAACACGCCATTGGCGATCGTCGCACCATCGCCAGCCATATCAAACGTCGGCCCCATTAAAGCACCGATCGCATTACGGCTCTGGAAGCGCGATACCGGCGGCGCACCGAACATGGCACCCAAACCGAAACGCCCACCGCTCATGTTCTCGACGGTGTTCACCGGCTCAGACAACCAGCCCAACATCCCAGATCTGTCGAGCCCCTCTTTGACCAGGTTGTTCGGACGATAATCTACCTCACGCCCAGACAGGTTTTGCTTCATCGTGTAAACCATAGCCCCCAGCGCGATTGAGCCGAGCGCTCCCAGATAGAACGAAGCATCACCCTGCTGTATTCCTGACGCCAGTACACGGTTATGAGAGGCGAAAATAAAGGTCTTGAACTGCATGATTATTTTCCCGGCTTCAGTGCTCATCATTAGCGGCGTATCCCCCGCCCCGGCGTGACGATAGTCGAGTCAACATCCTTTAACACGGCAGCCTGAAATGCTTCACGCACAACGCGATCATCCCATAGATGGCTATGACCGGTAAGGAGGCCGTCCATGTCTTCGCCATGCTTTGAATATTGCTCAGCGATACGCCCAAGCATGGTCTGATCGATGCCGAGCTGAGCCAGTTTCCGGATCTCCTTCTGTGGCAATTCCTTACCTGCTGAAAGCAACTGAGCATTATCAAGTATGCGAGACTGCACAATCAGGCCAGACCACGACTTAAGGGTCGAGTTCCACTGGTTCATAAGCGACCAGTTACCAAACTTCTGTGTACCCCAGTTAAGCCCCCTCTCCAGTGCAGAGCGACGACTGTACGGATCGGTAAGGTCTGCAATTGCCTTTGTTCGGGTAGACAGCACGTAATCCAATCCTACGGCCATTTCTCGGAGGTCTTTCGTGGCCGCTTTTATGGCAGACATGTTGCGGAGCATCACGCCAAGCGGTTGCAACGATTTAGCCAGGCCGTGTTGCATCATTGGGCGTGCAAGGTCAGGCAGTGCAGATATTGTCATGCCGCCGAGTAGGCGAAGGAAATTCACATTACGAGCCACGCGCCCTGCTCGCACAAAGAAGCTCCTCGGATCCCTCGGCGCACCGTAGGTCCCTATCAGGCGATCGCGCATCCCTTCGATATCACGCAGGTCTGCACTGCGTTGTTTCTCCAGCTTAGCGCGTTCTTTAGGCGTTTTGGCATCACGGATAAGCTGAGTGTACTCCTCAGAAACCTGCCTGATTTGCTCACCCATATCTTTGCTACCGAACCGGGCGGTAAGCTCAATCTCTGGCCCTATCTGTCGCAGGTAACTTTCCATGACATGATTGATGTCCGACTCTAAAAAGTCCTCGATACGCTCATCAGGAATGAGAAGGCTACGGCTCTTGGTAAATCCAGCACGTCCAATGATCTTTTCAGGAATGACATCAGCAGGAACAAATCCAGACGGCGCACCGATAATTTTATTTACGATCTCGTCGGCAGCATCCTCCGCTTCTTCGCGGCTTAGTGGCTCTGAGTTTTTGATATTCCTGTCGCGACTTGCGTTGAGCCTATCTGTTGATTTCACCTTTTTGTTCAGCGCGCGCAGCTCAGACTGGTACTTCTTGGTGTTCTCCAGAATATCGCTGTGGCGGGCGAAGGCATCACGCTCGGCTTTTGCAGCAGTCACCGCTGCTGCATCATCGCTTTCTTTGATGATTTTATCCCGGGCAGCAATTTCAGTTTTTAATTCAGCCTCTCTGCCTGCCCATGCTTTAGAGGCGGTGATGTCATCGGCCAATGCCTTTGCCTTGGGCGCAGCATCTGCGGCATCATTCAGCCCAGCGTTTATTTTCTCCAGACGTGCAGTAGCCTTTTCAGCCACGCCATAGCTGATGCCTCGCAGCCATGTCGCTATACGCCCACGAAACTCTGTGCGGTCAGAGAGGATTTTGTCAAACTTGTATACGCGAGGGAGATAACTTTGAGCGGTTGAAACACTGACGTCTTCAGGCAAAATACCCAACTCCTGCATGCGAACTTTTGTCGCTTCAAAAATTGGCCTGATGGATGCTGCTGCTTGGGCAACCTCTGGAGTTTCACTATGATCACCACGCCGCATAGCCGCACCAACAGCCTCGTTAAAATCTACGAAGTTCATGCGTTTACCACCGGTGGTGCGGATGTTCTTGCTGTATGTCTGATATGCGTCTTTCGTATTTTCCATCTGCTTATACAGCATGGTGTCGTACTGTTTTATCTTTGTCTCAGCCGCGGTAAATGTCGCAAGACCCTCGTCATTTTTGGCAAAGAAATAGTTGTTCTCGGCCAACTGCTGATTGATGGCGCGTGATGATCTCGCTGGTGACTGAGCCAGGCGACCACCGGGATTGATGCTTAGGGTCTTATTGAACAGCCCCAGTCCTGCAAGCTGCTCCTGATCGAGAGTGGTGTTAAATACCTGTGCCGCACCAATACTCTGCGGCGCGTCGGTGCCGCGTAAGTTGGCAGATACCGAGGCATTCACCGCTTCGCGAGCGCCAGCGCCAGCAAGCACCTGAGCACCAGCACCGAGGATCCCGCCCACCATTGCATCAACAACCACATTCATGGCGCTCTGCCCAAGGGTGCGAGTCTCCTGCGTTTCGTTTAACGACAACTCGGAGGCCACCCCAGCACCAGCATTGGCAGCCGCAAAGCGAGCGGCTGTGCTGATTGCAGATCCGCCACGCTCAACAGCACCCAGAGGGACAAAAACTGAGGCTACGTTAATCGGGTCGACAAGTCCCATAGCCATGCTTGAGATGATGCCAGCACCGCCAGCCTCAGATAAAAACGCCCGGTCCTGCATTTGTGTATCGATCCGATGTTTTATCGCCAGAGTTTCTTCAGGAGAACCGGCATCTATAAACGAATCAGCATAGTCTTCATAGCCTGTAAGATCGGCGGCGTTGTTATCAAATGGGTTATACCCGTCGACTTTATCAAACTGGCTAAACGGCGCGCTGGCAATAAAGCTGCCCAGAGAGTTATCTAGGCGAAATGCCGCGTCGCGGGAACGCTGCACCTGCTGATCCTGAGTAAATGGGTTAAGAGCAGAAAGCAATGACGGTGTTTGCTGATAAAAGCTATTGTCTTCTGGCTGCGGGATCTGGCTGACATCAGCAGACAAAAGTTCATCAGTTTTTTGCTCGTAAGTCGGCATCATTTGCCCCCGGCTGTAATGTTTGATGGCAACTGGTTCATACCGGAACCGAATGGTTTAGTAAAATCTGGTGGCTGATAACCTGTGTCATTGGTGAACCCAGACGATGTCGATGTTTCATTTTGCTGACGCTGCTCTTTGGCTGCCTCTACACGCTGCTGCTGGAAGCCCATTGTTGCTTTGTACATTGGCGATGTTTTTTGGTCTGGCTTGAATCGAACAGGCATGCCAGTTTCACCATAATATGGCCTGACATCATCATAGCCCTCGGCGTTTTTCTGGCGCACCATCACGCTGTAGCTTTGGTCGCGTGGCGTTATTGCATCTGGTACCAGAACCAAGCGGGTGTCGTCACGCTGACCACCAAAGGATTTATCGAGCAACTCACGCTTTTCAGTTTCCCATTGCCCCTGAATCCAATTGCCTGAACCATTATTAACGCCATAAACAGCCTCCGGTGCGTACTTCATGATCTCCGGGGTGCCATTTACTGATGACACGCCCCACGTATTTCGGATCATAGCGTTTGTCATGGCTTCCGCCTGACCGGCATCCCCGCCAGTTTGCGCAAAGTTGGCATCATAAATAGTCTGGTAGTCACGCTGATATTGAAGGTTCGAGCGTGACGGGTCACTTGATGATGGAGTTAAAGACGTCGCCGATGTCAGCGCGCTGATATTACTTTGTGCCGCAGATTCCCGCCCTTTCAGATAATCTTTATCACGCTGCTTCGTGCTGATCATTTGCTTAGTGCGCTCGTCCTGCTGGTACACCTGGCTGTAGGACATATCAACCGCTTTATCTGCCGGAACGCCAGCGCGGTCATAGGCATAAACCTTCTGGTAGAAAGCCATTGCGCCTTTATCAAGATTGGTAACGGCAGCAGGGTTGTTGTCAAAAATCTGTCCGTACATCCTTGCCATCGGCACAACAACAGATGGGTCTTTCGATGTTGCCCCAGCAGTGAGCATTGTTTTGATCTGTGTGGGCAGAATTCCTGACTTTGTTGTGATGTTCGCAACTTGATTAAGGCTATCATCACTTTTCAAATTAAAGTCAGGAGCAACGTTCTGATCAAAGTAGTGATCAGCGGCGGCCTGATTGTTTTTGTCGTTAGGATCCAATGGGAAATTATTTTGAAGAGATGATGTAAAACGGTTTACACCCTGACCTTTTTCCCACTCTGCATCAAGCTGCTTGAATTTAGACTGCATTTTGTCCCAGCGCTGCTGGTTAGCTGCAAAGTTAGGTTCATTCGGGTCGTTCGGTCGCAGGCGCTCGAGTACATCCTGACGGCCAGACGGTGACATGTCTTTGGCTGCGCCAATAACAGCGCCATACTTCACCTGGTCCTGCATATCCTGCCATTGTTTCGCGCCCTTTAGCGGGCCATAGGCTTGAAGGAAATCATTCTGTGTAGGCATCTGGCTTGGTCTGAAACCCTCATCAAGTGCCGAATACGCATCTTTCACAGATGAGCCAATTTGCTGGGCGTAAAGTGCACGCTGCTCATTCTGCATGGCCTGCGCCTGCCGAAGGAAGGCACCTTGTGCTGATGGGCTGGCAGCATCAAACGCAGCATTGCCAGTACGACGCTTCGATGAATTCAGTGCGGACAAGCCCAGAGCCGCGCTGACACCGGTATTGATCTGGTCTTCTGTATAAGGCTGGTTACCATTTTCATGGCTGACAATTCCAGCGCAGAGCGCCGCCAAAGTACGCGGGTTGGTCATATCCAACTGATCATTTGCACCAACGCCAAGGGTTTTACACAACGCACTGATATAGCTATTTGTGTCATTCCCGTCTGATGCTGGCGCCCAACGGTTTACAACATCTGTGACGGTGTCTACCCCTGACGTTGGTATGAGAGAAGATTTTTACCCAACGCACGGATCCCGTGCTCTGGCGTTTCGAACTTAGCGAATCGCCCATCACTACCTATCTGCCCTTCCCATGGGTTTGCGTCGCTTGCTTCAATGTTTCCCGGGTTATTGTTTCTCAGCCCGCGCGCTGGCGAAGAATTGCCATGTGAGGTGAAGCGGGTGACGCCGCCAAGATCAGAAGGTTCGCCATTTTTCTGAATGAACTGGTCGTATCGACCAGCAGTGAGCTGAGCCGTTAAAGCGGCCTTCGATGACTTATCGCGGAAATTAACCCAGTTGGCTTCAATTTCTTCAGGGCTTTGCCCATGAGTTTGACCGTAAGCCATGATCTGGTCTCTGGCCGTCAGGTTGGCATCGATGAATCCCTGATTATCATCAAAGCTGTTTTCTGCCTGCTGCTGGAGGTTTGTAATAAGTCCCTGAAATTGCCACTGTTCAAACTGCTGTCGCTGCCCTATCTCATAGGTTTTGGCGCGGCTTGATACTTGTTGTCCTGCCTGCTGAAACTGGCCCCAGAACTGTTCTTTCACAGCACCATCTGGAATAGCGGAATAGGTTTTTTGAGCAAGTTCAGCGAGCTGGTTAGCAACCTGCTGACTCTGCCCCAGCGCATTGGCACCCTGCTTTGTTACCAAGCCAGTCTGTGGGTTATTGATCAGGTCATCAGCCTGTTTGTTAAAATCCAGAAGAGCATTCTGGGCAAAGGCCAAATCGGTTTTATGCTTCTGTTCCTGAATGACGCCAGACAAGTTATTCCCAAACTCTGCAATACCGTCCAACATCCCCGGACGCTGCTGAATGTTGGCGACATTAACGGGGCCCGGACGGTCAACACTCTGACGTTCATACTGCGGAACCGGTACTAATGGCATGATTTCACCTTAGCTGAAAGAGAATGGGGAGGTAGCTGAATATGGTTGCTTAGACAGGTTAGAGAACATGCTGCTTGATGAAGCCGTACTTGAACTAGTGGAGGCTGCTGAGCTAAACCCACCCATTGTCTTATATGCAGAGAAGCCACTGAGTGTACTGTTTAAGATTGTGGTGCCAGCTTTTGCATATCCTGCATTCTGATCAATCTTGCCCTGTGCTCGGCTGGCGCTGGCCTGAAAGTCCAGACCGGCAGCCTGACGCTGAGCGTTGTTGATGGTAGTCAGCGAGTCCAACTCGGTGCCTGATGCCGTATCACCGAACGTGTTCAGCGCTGAACCTGATGTCATGTCAGTGCCGTTGGCACCGAACGCGGCAGCCTGCCGGCCAGCCAACTGCCGACCCTGATTTTTCTGCTGAAGCGCCTGCGCATTGCCAGCGTTAACCGCATCGCGGCCAGACTGTTCAAGGTTGTCAGCATTCGCATCAGCTACTTTTTTTGCATCATTACCCTGTTTAATTGAACTGGCCGCCGATGCCGCTGCCGTGATGGCAGTAATAGCCAGAACTGCTGTTGTTGGCTCACACATTATTCAGCCCTCAGATGGAAATGGTGGAAAGGTAATTGCAGCGCGCCGTAGGGATGCGCGTCATTAAGCGTGAAGCCAAGCCAATGCAGCCATGATTTTGCGGCGGTATTACGGGCATCAACGAAGTTTTCGAGACGGGGATACAGCGCCAGCATTTGAGCCAGTACCGGGCGGCAATGACGAAGGAAAGTTACCTGCACTTTCTCCAGTCTGTCGGTGCCGACCAGCCAGGGAACCCCGAAGCCGGTAAGCATTGACGCAGGGCAGACGCCAAAGATCCCGACAACTTCCCCGTCAATGAGTCCAGCCCAGCAGATGGATGAAGCGCGCATGGAACGGCGTAAGACCTCATCAGGATTGATCAGAGCGGCAGCATAGAATTCATCGATATCCGCCTGACGGATGTAAGGCAGAATCTCTGCGGCGTGCTGTTCTGTGGCCTGTACGATTTCAACTTTGCGCATATCAACCACCAACCGTTATTTTTGGGATGATCGACAGGATAGAAAGCGGAAGCGGATCAGACTGGCTGACTATTACGCGGCCTGACTTATCCCACTCGGAGTCGAGATCAACGGTAACCAGTCCGGTTTTGTTGCTGACCGGGTCGTCGTAAAACTCAAACTCACGCTGCGGGTATTCGTACATCTTCCCGCCGGGCGTTCCGGCGAAAATTCCACGACTGTCCTGCACCATGATGTCGGCTTTGTTGATGATTTTTTTCTTATCGAGAATGGTTTCCTGACCGGCGAAATTGATATCCAGCGTTTCAATCACTGCGGCGATAGGCAGGCCGACATGCACAACCGCGCCTGGCGTTTCCAGAGAAATGGCTCCACTGGTAACAACCTTTTGAGGTTCGACATTTCCGTCGGAAAGAATGCTTACGGTCTGGCCTTCGAGATGAGACAGACCGGTAAAATTGGCTTTCGCCATATTCCATGATGTCGTGGCCACACCCTGAAATTGCGCGGGCACGTTTCGGTTTGCGCGCACGGTCACCACATTCCCGCTGTCTATAGAGACAATCAGCAGCTTCAGGATCTTGTCAGTGTCGTCTTCGGTGTACGGCAGCAAAATTTCATCATCGACATTACCCGCCACAAAGTAACTCGCGCCGTTGATCGTCAGCGTGTAGTCAGTGCGATAATCCCAATCGCCGGTACCGCCGGTCAGGATCACCGTGCGTGAAGCATCGGTGTTGCGGCCGTCATAGCTCAGCCCGCTATCGACAATGAACGAGTCGCTGATGTCGGCAAAAATACGGGAGTCAAGGCGCTCGATGTAGCGCTTGGTCTGCCCGTTGATGACGCGGCGAACCACGGCATATAGGGCATCTTCATTGCCTTCACTGATACTGCATACTGATTCGTAATAACCGTTTGTTGCCGGGTGCGGGTGCCAGGCTACGACCTGCTGATCGCGGAGATAAGTCAGACCCATGAGCAGCCCATCATCACGGATGCACCAGACGATGCTGAACGGCGTGATGGCGAAAGCCCAGTCAACAATCTGGTGACCGATAAACAAATGGTTTGCCAGAATAGTCAGGTCAGAACCCTGAAAGCCGTCAACGTCAAACGAGTACGCCAGATCCCGCACAGCGCCGCCCTTCTGCTGTACGAACAGCGCAACATTGCTGATGGCGATCGGTGGCACATCGCTGGCGCCGTTCTGCCCCTGAGAGCTGAAATTGAATGTCGATGGGGTGAGCGTATTGGTCTGGTCACCGTTGACTTTGTACTCACCACCAGATGTCAGGACAACTAAAGATCCGACGTCAATCAGGTGCAGGATTTTATTCAACTGCCTTCCGGCGTAGGTGTACGTGATTGCATCATCGTCAACCTGCGGAACAGTTTTACCGAAATCCTTATAATCGCCGCTTTTGCTTGTCCATACTGTTTGAGGGGAGGAAGTCGACCCTGCAAAAATCAAACGTTGCTGATAATAGGTTACGGTTCCCGGATATCCGATTTCGCTGTTCCATGCAAAATGCGCCCACTTGTACGTGGCATTTACAGAACCGATCATGTCCTGAGGCAATTCCTGTTCGCCGTCTGTTCTGGTTACAACTGTCCCCGTTGCGGTTAGACCATCACCTGAAACACTGGCGATTTTTACTATCCCAAAGCCACTGTGGATATAAGCCCATTGAATCCCGTTCTCGCTGTCTTCAGTGTCACCGGCATAACCATCCCACTCAGCACCTTGCGTGTGCGTTGGCGCAACGGTGCCAGTACGGTTGGTTGAGCCAGCAGCGATGCTTCGATAGTAATTAGTGCTGTACCGGATCATCGACCCAACAGTTACTTTCTTGTCAGTCTCCCACCTGGTGATGGTGTCGATATTCTTCTGTTCGGCATAGAAAAGCTTCCCAACATGATATGACTGGAAAATAGCGGAATTTGCTGTAAGCGTTACGGTGCCGGTTGCCGCGCTTGCATAAACAGTAATGCCTTCATCGATGTTCACATCTCCGAACGGGCCGCTTGTTGTTGATACATCTGCTGTTCTCCAGTCCTCATTTCCATACCGGCGTATTTCCATCGGCGGATAATTGACATGACAGATCGTCATAACATCGGCTGACTGTGTGAACTTAAGCATAAACAGATCAGATTCAGCGTAAGGGGTTACCACTTCGACAGGCTGACCAGCGCTGGCCCCTGATGTGTAGAGAACCGGAGCGCCATTAACCCAGACGCGCATATAACCGACGCCGAATTCCAGAGCAAAGGTCTGGCTAACGGAGAACTGGAAAGGGATTAACCGGCACTTCTGGGACGAGCTTTTTGCTTCACCAAGGAAGCGGAACCCGGCGCGATTATCGACGCCACCAAACTGGCGAACCATGAAGTTGCGGCAGCGACGTAGCGAACTGGCGTAGCGCTCAAGGTCAACGCGTCCGTAAAGGTTTGGGGAGATTTCACCACCGGCAAAAGATGCCTGCATTGCGCTCACGGCCATTATGACAACCTCGCTATGGTGAACTCCGACTCAGGCACAAGCGGCTCCTGCGATTCATTATTCGAATGCGCCACGCCAGCCAGTACCATTGCGTTGTACATCTGCAACGCCTTATTACCGAGATCTCCAGAGGCCGCCAGTGGCATTGCAAATTCAGCGGCCAGCTTCCAGCTCAGGGCGTCGGCGAACTGCGCATCAAACATGTTCGGATCAGTGATCTTGCCAACGTAACGCAGTTGGGCTTCAGGCTGGTTTGTGTAGATTATTTTCCCAGTACCCGCGGCGTCTGAACCCACCTCGTACGTCACTCGCATGCCGGGCGCCGGATAACGGATACCTGGCGTCATTATTTCTGTAATACGCATGCAGTCTGTCGGATAACGATATGCAAACTGCCAGTCGGTAGAAGGTGTATCCAGATCAGCAAGAACGACACGCTTAGATGCAAAGTTCCAATCGAAGTCGCTCAGCACAGTGTCGCGCGAGGACTCATAAAATACGTTGGCAACATCGGCCTGCTTGCTCTGCTCGCTCAGGCTGTTGATGGTGCGTGAGCTGCCGATGCGCATCAGCGCGATATTGCAGATCTGGATAACCGAGGCCATTACGCATCGCTCCCGTATAACGTGTCAGCGGCGGTCTTCTGTGGCTCTGCTGTATCATCCATCAGACCGATATCGGTGATCTGCATTTCGACGCTGCTGTATGAGTCTTCGCCATCTTCGCGCATGCTGGTAGACAACACTTTTGCCTTGCCGCACAGCAGCATTTCAGCCCCGACCTTAGGCAGTGCGATGCCCAATTTCTTCAGGGTTTCATCGTTGAGGGCGATGCGAAGACCCCACGGATAGTCGTCGCGCTCTACCGTCTTCCCCTCTTCATTTTGAAAGCTGTCAGTTCCCTGCTTAAGATTGACCATCTGCGGTTGTTTCATGTCGATGCTCCGGAAAGTAAAGGGGCTTTCGCCCCTTCGGGAAGTGACTGTTAAACGCCTAACTCAGCGCGCTTTTCAGCGATTTTGGTTTTCATGGTGTCAGCCTTCATGGCCGGATGCGGAGCCGTGTTAAACAGGGCTTCGTACTCTTCGCGCAGAGCGGCCAGATCGACATCAGCCTGATTAGAACCGTCATCTTCCGGCTTCGGAACTGATGGCTTTTCATCTTCCGGCTTCGGAACTGATGGCTTTTCATCTTCCGGCTTCGGCTCAACATAGTTCTTGTCGGCCTTCTTCTTCGCTTCTTTCGCCGCATCGTTGATCGGCTCCAGTGCGCTGCCCGGTTTGCCTTCGTAATCCACTTCATCACCCTCAAACAAGAGCTGTTTGTTGATGTATGAAGGAGCCAGGATTCTGTAGCGTGCAACTTCTGACATGTTGCCCCCTGTTATTTAACGGTGAAGCCAGACGCGTAGAACGTATTCGCATCGACATCGAGGTTAATGCCGGACGTAAACGCACCGGCAGTTAATGGACCGGTGGCAACCACGTAGTTCACGCGCAAGTACTTCAGCACACCCTGCGGAACCTTGGTGGACAGAATGCGCTTACCGGCCACCAGTGATGCCAGAGCAATAACGCCACTGTCATACAGCGTTACCCAGGTGGCGTTATCGGTACTGGTTTGCAGCTGAACGTTGACGGTCGCAGCACCGGCGGCGGTGGCCGTGGTGTTTACGTTAGTCCAGAACTCCAGAGGCTCGCCCACACCAATATCGCGGCGTGTGCCTTTCAGCGGGCTCAGGTCGATCACATCGGTTGAAGCAGCTGTAGCGGTAACCGCCTGCGCTTCGGAGAACATCAACAGTTTGTCGAGGATCATCTTTCTTTCTCCAATGAGTGGGCTACATCAGCAGCCCATCAGTTAGGGGCGGCGGTTAAACAACGCGGGCTTCAGTTTCCAGAAGTGCGTCAGTTTCACGGATCGGGATATTACGGAACGTAGTCCAGAACTCGCCTTCAGTTTCTTTCACGGACAGCGCCAGAGATGCTTTGCTTAGTGATTGAATGTCGAGGTATTCATTCAGTGTACGGTTCATGTAGAACACCGGCTTACCCATGCCACGGTTCGGGATACGGTGCAGCGCTTTGATCATCAGCTTGACGATATCAACCGGAGTGGTTGCATCCAGATCGCTGATATCAATGTTTGCGATGCGCACGACATAACGCCAGTCACGCAGCGCCAGACCGTTATCCCACTTATAGTGAGAGCGATAGCCTTCGTACTTACCACCGGTTGCATCAATCAGTGTCTGCTGTCCCTTGTCTTCGTGGCTCAGACCGGCCTTCTGCCCTCTCGGGAAAATGCCGTGAACGGTATTCTCGCCCCATACCACCAGCCAGATAGATGCGTTATCAGTGCCAGTACCGCCTGCATCGATAATGTTCTGCGCATTCCCAGCTGACAGGCTGGAATAACGAGAAGACAGCCCCATGAACTGCTGAGGGTTAACGCTGGTATCGCCATAGAACACTGTGGTCGCCATCGCCTGATTCATGGCTTCAATGAATGCCCGATCTTCTGAGAGACGGAATTCAGAAGTATTACCGTTCAGGTCTGCCAAAGACTTATCGACTTCTGAATAGGCTTCCAACATGCCACACGCATCAGTAACAGCTACGGTTGTTGATTTGCTTGGTTGTACGCCATAGTTCAGCAAACGCCAGGTGGCGTTTGGCAACCCGGAACGCACAGTTGTGCGGTGACCAGTTGGCAGGTTCCCTTCTACATACGGCATGTCCTGTAGGATCGGGTTCGTCTGCGAGAGCAGCTCAGTAATTTTGTCGATCTTGCCTTGTGGGTCTACACGTTTACCCCAGTCGGCCAGCGTAAGCGCTGTGGTGCTTTTAACAGCCATATGTCAATTCCTCAGTTTTTTCCGTACAGAACATCGGCCGCACTACGCTGGCCACCAGTGTTTGGCATGATCATTGAGTCTTCACTCATGGCCTTGCCGACTTTTACGAAACAACGCACCAGATCGGGATGATTACCCAGACCAGTGTTTTCCAAATATTCACGCAGGCCAGCAGGGGCAAAGGTGTCCAGAGCCTTCTGAGCAAGCCCGATGTTGGCATCAAAGGCATCACCGCCGATCTCTTTATCGGTCTTGACTTCGTTCGCCCAGGCTTCGGTTTGCTTCGCCCAGCTCTCCTGCTGGCGCGCTTCAATCTTCGGCAGGATCTCTTTGCCGTAGATGTCCACCAGCTTCTGAGCCTGTTCATTGTTCAGGCCAAGCTCGCGGGCTACCGGGTCAAGCACGGCAGCCATTTCAGCATCGAATTCTTGACCTTCCACCGGCGACTTGAATTCGTACTTTTCAGGAACCTTGTCGGCTTTGTCTTTTGCTTCTTTATCCGCCGCAGCTTTGTCAGCTAATTCCTTTTCCTGCGCCAGTTGCTCTGGAGTTTTGTCGCCTGCTGCTGGCTTATCAGCATCACCAGCAGGTTTATCCGTGGTTACAGGCTTATCAGCCGCTGAGGTTTGGTCAGCAGGCTTATCAGCAGAAGCCTCGACGGCCGATGCGGCTGGCGCCTCAGTACCGGCAGCGCCGCCCGCCTCAGCACCGGCATCAGCAGACTGAAGGCGGCGAAGTACCAAACGTTCGAATAAATTCATCAATCTTTCTCCGTAATCAGATCGGGATGGTTTGTGCTTTCAGCTGCGTCAGCACCGCATTCAGCGTTGTGCGAAGCACCAGAGCATCAGCCAGCAAGGCGTTGTATTTGGTGACCAGGTCGTTGTGGTCAACGAGCAGGCCAGCAACGTCAGTTGCTGTGGAAGCGGTGTCTGCGGTTGCCGTCGCTGCGGCCGCTGCTGCGATAGTCGCGCCGAGTTTTACGCCGCCAGCAGTTGTTGACGTTGGTGCAGGAACAGAAGCGCCGGACTCATCGACTACTTCCACGATTTGATTACCGCCATCAAAGCGGGCGATACGTTGGGTCTGAATTCTAGGCATTGCCGTCTTCCTCTTTCGCTTCTTTCGCCATCACAAGCCACATATCAGGGCAGACGCGCATCACGTTGCTGAATACGCGAAGACCGGCGTTACGTTGGCCTTCATTAAAATTCGTTGCGTTGTTGTCTCCGGTGAAGCTGGAGGCGAATACCTTTGTTTCTTCCAGCAAAGCCCAGATGAAGCGACGGCCTGACACTGTGTTCATGATGTTTTCAATGTCCTGATCATCACGCTTTGCCAGTTCTGAAGCCTTTTTCTGCTCTTCTTCTAACCGCTGCTCGTTCTCTTCTTGGTCGTAGGCTTGGCTCATGGCTGCATCGCTCCGGTTACTGCGGTCAGCGCACTTGGCTGATCGGTCTGGGTTTCGCTGAGGGTTTTAGCCCCCTGCACCGCAGCCATGCTTTGTGCCATTGCCTTCTCTTGTTGCTGCTGTTTCGCTCGGTCTTCACGAACCTGTGCAACCTGGTCGCTGGTGGCGATGATGGTGGCCGGAACGCCGACCATGTTTCCGTAGTCGTCGATTGCCTGATCGATGTTGAGTTTGTCCAGCGCGGCAGGGTTGGCCCGAGCCAGACCGCCGACGAAGCCGACGAACCGTTCGATTGAGCCAATGCCCACTGCCTTCTGTGCCTGCGCCATTACCGAGATGTACTCGACGCGCAACGACTGGCCTGCCAGCTCTTTCGGAGCCGGTGGCAGCATGTTTTTACGCGCCATGATGTTGAAGATGCGATCGATAGACGGGTCGAGGAATTCATCATTCAGGCGTTCCAGCACCGGCCCCAGCATCAGCAACTTCTCTTCTTTCATCTCAACCACGGCTTCCACCGGCATGCTGCGGGTGTTGACTTTTTGCAGCATCATGAAGAGGTCAACAAAATAACTGGAGTTGATGAGGGATCGCGTGTCCTGAATATCGGCCACCAGCTCATTGATGCGCGGGTTGATGGTGTAAGCAGGCTGGAATGAGGTATTGCTGCTGACCTGGTCAACGTAAGTGATTTCACCCGGCAGCAGGCTGGCGCGCTGGCTGCGTAAACTGGACGGGCCCACCATCGGCGGATTAACCAGTTTGTCGATGGCCTGCGCTTTGCGGCGCTGCTCGAGCTGGAGAGCTTTCACACTACCCAGCGCAATCATGCCCGGACATGACGAACCGTAAACGTCCTCGCCGTTGATATCCCAGCGCGGTGCCATGATCGGCATGTCGTCGAAACCCTTCTCGCTCAGCAGTTTGTTGTCTGCACCACCCGCCTCGTAATAGACAGATGCAAACTTCTTGTTCTTCGAATCCATCTTGCCGGTATCGCGGTTCATGTTTGGCTCAACGACGTGAACAACGTCGAACCACTGCTCGTACTGCTGGCTGGTCCATGCCGATTTAACGCTGTCACTGACGTTGTCCAAGCCGAAGCGCTGAACGATTTGACGGCACGTCATAGAGAATTTGCGGTAAACGGTATCGACCTGAAGGCGATCGCTGTTCGACAGGTAATAACTGCCGATCGGGAATGGGTGCGTGCGGATGACATCTTCGTCATCTTCCAGCAGGGACATCGCTGTAGTGCCGAACGTGCCGAGCTGGCCGTAGACGATCGGCAGTGACTGATACCAGTTCGATTTGTTCATCACGTCGTTCATGCGGTTCTGAACAGTTTCGAGCCAGAACTTAACCGGTCCGTATTCCATCATGTCCGGGTCAGGCGTGCCGAGTGAAAACCACGGGCGCGTCGGACTGGTGATGCCGGAGAGCATCCCGCTGGACAATGTGCGGTTCGCCATCGTCGCCGTCGGGTCAACGATCTTGGTATTGCGGGTAGATTTGTTACGGTCAGTGGTGAGGAATCTGCTGCTGCGCGGCAGAATGAAATCTGACAGGTCACGCCAGTGGGTATCAAACGATGATCGCTCTGTTTCCAGAGAGGCCAGTTGTTTGTTGTAAAACTGTTTGCGCGATTCTTCAGCCATCGATTAAGCCCCCAGCAGGGTTTTGCCTGAGGCGGCGGCTGGCGTACTGGTATCACCCTGCGCAGACGTCAGGATCGTGGACTTCTGACCAGCGGCGGCACGGCGGCGGCGCTTCTCTTCGTCAGTGGCGTTCACAACTGCTTCGTCTTGGGCTTGCGGTGCAGATTGCACTGCTGGAGTAGAGGTTTTTGGAGAGCTACCGATGCACATGATTTTTTCATCCGCAGAAAATAATTACCATTTAACCATATTAGAATATTTATTGACAATTATTAGATGTGTAGTTACCTTTATGGTAACTATTGAGTCGTCATGATTGGTAGTTGGTATGAAACCACAGTGAAAAGAACGGTCGTAAAAACGACGCCGGAGCGTAACCGGCCCTTAACAGGTAAGAGCATTGGTTGGAACGCACATAGAAGCTTCGTTGTCCGCACCAGTAGCCGGGGAAAAATCCAGCATAAACCGTGCGGCGGCCAGATCGGTGCCAGGTTACGCAGTGCTCTTTCCGTTGAGTCGGACATCTCAACACCCGTTCCATTACCAAATGACTACTTACATAAGTGCGCAGGCAGTGCCTGTTTCCTGCAAAGGTTTAAAATCTGGAGCAGTCCGGTACTGGAACCGGATCACCGAACTCAGCGTTGCTGGACGTAAACCAGCGTATTACCGCATGAGCATTGAAGTAGCCAATAAGCACCGTATGGGATGGCGCCGGTGCCCACAGTGCTCAGCCGGTAATACCTGTGACCGTGATACATCCCATTGCTGTGTGTAGTCTTTCGCCTCCTTCGCCGGGGGCATTTTTTTAACCTCGAGGTATATCCATGAATGAGCAAGCGAACAAAGTCATTGCTGAGCTTTTGCAGAAAGCTGTGGAAGGCGTAGACGCAGCAGTCAACTTTAGCCAGGCACAGATTCCTGATGTTATTCACCAACTTTTGGTTTGGAAATTCACCATCTCATTGATCGTGCAGGTCATATGCATGCTGGTGATAACAGTCATTGTTATCTTAATCAGTCGCGGTTTGAGAAATCGGGGAGAACCAGAGCAGGCAAGTAACTACTCCAGCCGTAAAGCTTATAAGAACCACGGAATGTTCTGGGATGAAGACGGGGATTTAGCTTTTGGTGGTGGCATATCTCTCTTGCTTGCAGGTCTGGCGATTCTGATCGCAACCGGTATATTTCTTTCTGGCTTTGACTGGTTGCAGATATGGATTGCACCGAAGCTTTACCTTATCGAGTATGCAGCGAACTTAATATCAAAGTAGCAATAAGAAGTCACATCAGCCGCTGCGTGCGGGCTTTTTATTTGTGCGGTGCGGAGATAGCCGCTATCCTAAGTCTGTAGCACAAAGGCGTGCGGTTGGGTCTACCTCCATACATATCGGAAAGTCTTCGACCACTTCCCGGACTGAGCCCCGATAATTCGGGGCTTTTTATTGGCAACTCCTGCATAATTTGCAGTAGTTCGATTGTCTGCCAATGCGCTACTTATAGGGGTCATAATCTGTCGCCACCTGATTAGCCGCCAGTCCTCCCGGCAGGTTCTGCCTTTTGGTGACTGGGAATGCAAACGTCAGCACCAGAGCATCGGCCTTGCCCGGTGACCGCCCTATCCGCTTCTTGATTTCCTCTTTCGCTTCCAGCACGATTTTTCCGTCAACACGCACTTTGTACTCAGCAGTGCTTAGGTCGTCGGCTGTCTCCTGATCGTCCAGAGAACCGCCAATTTTAAGCCACGATTTGCAGCTGTTGTACATCTCACCGCGCTTGTTCAGCATCTGGGGGTCGGTTGAGCCGCCGCCGAACGGTACCAGCTGCCACGTTCTGCCCCATCCATCACCGATGGATTTGATGCCGTTGCCATAACCGAAGTCGATAAACACCTGGTCTGCTTTGTACTGGTCTTCGAAGTCGGCGATGCGCTTCGCGGATATCAGCTCGTCAGTGGTTTTCGGGTAGGTGCCAAGGCATTTGCTGTGCAGCCCCTGTCGCATGTAAATCACGAAGTCATCAGCGCCGGAGTATGCAGGGTCAACGCCGATAATGATCGGGGCGTGCGACACCTCGGCGGCCGTCCACTGGCGCTTCATTGCGGCATCGGTCAGGCCGGTTGGTATGAACTGAGCCTCTGACACATCAGGGAAGATGCCACGCACACGCACCTTCACGAAGTCGCTGTCTTCGCCGTAGTCGTCCACCCACTTTTGCAACTGCTCTTTGTTGGTGCCTTCCACCGTGCGGCTGTCAATCTGCGCGCAGTGCCAGCGGTGTTTGTACTTACGGAAGCATTCGCGGAAACGTCCGCTGTTACGGGTCGGGTTCCCGAATGCCACCCAGATGATTTCTGTGTCCTCATCCGTCAGTGCCCCTTCGGCAACCTCCCACACCAGATCGGCAATGTTGGATGCTTCATCGAATACGACAATGATGCGCTTGCGCTCGTTGTGCAGCCCGGCGAATGCCTCGGTATTATGCTCACTCCACGGAATGGCATCAGCGCGCCAGCGCTTATCGTGGCCGCTGTCGTTGCTGTACATGGCGGTGGCGGTCGTCGTGAACCACGACTTGGTGATTGCGAGGTTCGACCATTTGATGATTTCCGGCCACGTCTTGGTGCGCAACTGGTTCTCGGTGTTGGCGGTCACTACCACCTTGCAATCCTCGCAGGTAGACATGCCCCAGTTCATCAGCATGGAGATGAATGCGCTGTTATGTGTGACGATATAATCTCGAGCCAGGAAAATACCCCCAGCCACTTCAAAGCAAATACCAGCCCCTTCTGCTGCCGGATCAATGCTTTCAATCCACTTTGTCGTGTAGCGTTTTTCTGCAACAACCAGTTGATGTTGCTTTCTGTTTATCCTGAATAACTGAGTTTCACCGTCCCATGTGATATGAGTTGACCAACTTCCAGCAAATTCGTTTGGCTTAAATTTTTCATTCCTTGCGCGCAAACCAAGTGATCTAGCGATCTCAATAACATCACAAGTGAGTTGCCTTGATGCGGAGGCAAAAGCTGCTCCACCACATGATTTTTCAACCCAACCATCTGTGTCGAGTAAACCCTGAAGAACATTCAGTCTCTGATCTGACTCAACATACCTACGATCTACACTGGCGTTATATGTGGTACAACCATTAAGGCCAGAATTAGTCAAATCCACCTTGAGGCCTATAGCTGTTCTGGTTTTTCCATTCACGCGCGTTGGGTAAGCTATGTTTTCCCAAACCTCAGAATCAATATTGGTTATCCTGCCACTGGCCTTGTCGCCATCGCCAAGCCATACCCCATATGTATATGGATCAATTGGTAATGATTTATGAGGATAAATAACCCGCGGAGACGCAGGGATTTCCCACTGCCGCGCCATCGTTATGCCATTTCGGCGCTTCACGCCACGCTCAAGAATGTCTATCGTCTCGAGAACATCCCAAGATTGAGATCCTGTTCTGCGTGAATTCCGTCCCCTGACCTTCCACAGGTGACCTGATGATACTTCCACAGCAGTGCCGTCAGAGAATGTCACTCGATAAAACGGGCATGATTCATAGAACTTGGTGCCAATGACTTTGACGACTTCGCCATTTTCACCGAATAGCAGATCGCCAGGTTTAACATCCGAAACGCACCTCATTCCTAAAGGAGTTGGCACTATATCGTTAGGCCTCAGAGCTTTCCCGATGCCGTGCCCGGATGCCCTGGCTATCATCAGCGGCTGGTGCCGTGTCGCCGGATTCTGAAGATGGTCGCGTATCTCTCGGAACGCATCAGCCTGCCATTTCCTCGGACCAGCGGCATGCGCCAGCTCTGTTCCATGCTCGCCCCACGGAAACGCGTAATGCGCATAGCCCAGCGGGTCATGCGTGAAACTGGCAATGTCTTCGATCAGTTGTTCTTCCGGCGATAGCGCGACGGCATCGGTCATTTTTCTTCACTCTGTTCTTTGACGCGGCGGCGGGCTTTCGCCATGCGGTCAGCGATGGTCACGGTACCGCTCACCTCGATGCGT
Source organism: Rahnella sp. PCH160 (assembly GCF_047784855.1). Classification (NCBI taxonomy): domain Bacteria; kingdom Pseudomonadati; phylum Pseudomonadota; class Gammaproteobacteria; order Enterobacterales; family Yersiniaceae; genus Rahnella; species Rahnella sp. PCH160. The sequence continues at coordinate 2,719,219 of NZ_JBLOGT010000001.1, read as the reverse complement.
TCTTTGAACGCCATAACGTCAACGTGCTTCCCGATCAGCTCGAGGTTCTTAACTTTGTCCGGCCATTTGATTTTTTGCAGCGTGGATTCAATATCATCCTCTTCATTCTTCCCGGCCATGCGGATCCGGTTGATGTCCAGCCCGCTGAGAGTTGTGCGCCAAATCTTCGGCCACTGGCTGATTGGCTTGAGCCCGCCGTCATCGTCGAGGATGTCCAGTACGTCCATCTGGTCTATTTCCACCAGCCGCAGCAGCACGTAGTCAGCACTGACGCGCAGGCGCTTATTACGCGCTTCCATCAGCGCTTCGATACGAGCAATAACCTTCGGCAGATTCATCAGGCCAGCAGCCTTTTGCGTGGCAGTCTTGACCGAGTAACCAGCATTGATTGCTGCCTGTCGCTGGTTGCGGGGATCCCTCAGCATCTCCTGACAGAACAATTCCATTTGCGCATTAAGTTTACCTTTTTCAGCCATAATAATTACCTCCACGGTAATCATAACACGCAAAAGAAAACCGCCAAGCGGCGGTTATTCTGGTTGACAGAGCACTGGTTGGATGTAAAAACGGTTGACGCAAATGATCGTGACATGTCACACCGTAAGTTTTGTCTCATGCCAGCCCATAGTTTGCCAGCATGCACCTTCACCGATGAACGCACAGCCCTGCTTATCACCTGGTAGCGCGTCGCCGCACTTCCCGCATTTGCGCCCGGCTTGCTCGGTGAGCTGCGCCTGCAACTCTGCGTTGTCTTTGCGGATCAGCATGGTGATGTACTCGTCCATATCGTACGGTTCTCGCTGCGGGCGGCGGAGTGCACAGTTTTCACGGAGCATCTCCACCTCCTGCCGGTCGAGCGCCACCTCGACCTTTTGCAAACCGGCGTCAGACTGGCGGGCACGCTGCGCGGCTTTGCGCTCTGCTGCGGACTTAGCCATTGATCACCTCCGCCTTGATTTTGTAGTAAGCCTGTTCAAACCCGCTCCAGTATTTCCAGTACTGGAACCGCTGCTGTAGCCAGTTCGGGGCCATATCACGCACCATCCTTCACGATGCCGCCAGAGGCCTCGATTGCTGCGTTCCATCCGGCTGCATATGCACCATAGGCACCTTTTAATCCTAGCCTTTCAACTTGCGCAGAAATCTCCGCTACTTCTGGTGCATCGGATTGGGTAATCTTATTTAGCAACACGACCGGCTTTTGCGGGGCGGTGAATAGCTCCGTTCCTGCCGGTAGGTGTTGTATTTTTTCAAGGTAGTAATCGATAACCTTGCGACCTACGTCCGGCCAGTTCTTCGATATCACTATCTGAGCCACCGGCACCTGACCGCCTTTCAGCGCTTCACGTAGGATGATTAGTTCGTCGGCCATTGCCTTACCTTCGCCACGCCCCAGAAAGCCATCGTCCGCCGCAGATATTTCTTTCAAACGCTCAATGCTCAGCTTGTTCATGGTTTTACCTTAGTCCTTTGACATATGGAAAAGGATGAGGAATCCGACACAGGCACATATGACTACGCCAACACCTACCCCTATCATTAGCAGCCAAACCAGAATCGTTCCGATTAAAGCGATCATCACTCCCCCTTAACCGCTGTGACGCGCAGCATTGGGCATGGCAATCCGGTCGGATGCGATTTTCCGCACAGGATACAAACGCCCTGCACATACTCAATGACCTCTTGCGGCAGCCCTTCAAGCGAAGGAATTACGGCCTTAACTTCTGTTAACTCGTTATTTTTCATAATATTTATCCCATTCAAAATGTTAACGATGATTACGGTTTTTAATTTCCTGCACTTCTTTGCAGCCCACGCAGAGCTGCACACCTGGTAGCGCGGCGCGGCGTTCTTCCGGTATTTCGTTGTCGCACTCGGCGCAGAATCTGGCTGATGGTCGGGTTGAGTGCTGGGTGACGGCTTTCAGCCGCATGTCCAGAATCTGCTGTTCTGTTTCGCTGACGTGGTCTAAGTGATCCATCAGGATTTCACTCCCAATCCGTGGCGGGCGATGAGCAGCGCATCGGCAATGGCCTGCCCTTTGGCTTTTGCATCGAGAGCGCGCAGTGATGGGTAAAGCTGAATTGCCCGGCTGCGCGCCGCGTCTTTGTCGCTGCCGATGAGGCCAGCTGATTTCTTCCATGCTTGCGGGGTAACGAGGGAATACGGCAGGAACATACCCTGTAGGATCCCTTCGACGTTGCCCGCCGCATGGCCGAACGTGAACATTGAGCTGACGCCCTGCCCCGGCATTGCGCCGACCTGTTCCAGATATGCGTGAGCGATGAGGCCGCGGTACTGAAGCAGGAAGGTAGCGACCTGCGCACCGTTGACCCGGGATTTCGTACCGACTTTCACGGTTGGCATGCTCAGGTGACTGATGTAAGCGCCGTGTTCGTTGATGATTGCGATGGCGCCAGAGCAGCCGGGATCGATACCTGCGAATAACTTGGTCATCAGTTGCCCCTTATCGCTTTTTCGAACATCTTCACGACCAGCTTGGCGGCCTGTGAGCGACGACGAACGCTGCGGGTTTTGCCACCACCAGACACTTCAAAGGTGTCCAGCGTGCGGTTATGCTCAATGCGATATCCGGTTGCTCTACCACCCAGCGTTAGCAGTTGTGCGCCGCCGACTGACGCCACCAATTCGTATTTAATTTCCATCAAATCGCTCCAATTACCTTTAAGGTAAACATTACCATTTTGGTAACTATATTCAACATAAAAAACGCGTTTGCTTTCACAAAACGCACCATCGCTAAAACTCTCTGTAACGCACCACAATCGTTTACGGATTTAAATCCATCTCGTTATGTGGCTTTACTGCTTTAAATTGATTCTCTGGGGTGCTGGTTGAAGAATTTCAGCACTCAGGACTTTTTCTTATCCAGTAAATCCATCCATGCAGGACGGGGACGCGTTTTATTTTCGATTCTGGTCGCCGGTGTCGGTACCTGTTCGCCAGCTGCCAACTTCGCTGCCCATTCCCGGATCTCGGTACGCAGCGCTTTATCGACCTCAACGCCTGACAGGTTGTAACGCACCATGCGCTGGCGCACCGATGTGCAGATCCAGTACAGAACCCAGTTCGAGTTAGTCCACGGGAACAGCTCGGCGCTGTCGTAGTAACCGCGATCCCGGCAGTAGCGTTTGAATTCTTTCGCCACGTCTTCGAATGGGATCCCCAGCTCGGTGCTGCTGGTGCCGTGAACCAGCGCCAGAAAGTCAGTCAGGTCTGGTGCGAAGTTGTTGCCTTCGTCCAGGCTGCGCCGCATGCATGCCGCCATGCCAGCTTTGATCTGGTCACTGGTGAGTTTTCCAATCGCCTGAATCCAGAGTGATGACGGGGCCGCCCCGTTCCTGCTCGTCCATTTGTCCGTATACAGAACAACCATTTTCTCCCAGAAGATAATCGCCTTCGTCGTCGATTCCTTCTTGCTGACGGAGCCTTGCGGTTGCGGCAGAGACGGCTTCTGCTGCGCGGCCTTTGTAATCGCTTCCTTGACCAGATCTTCCACTTTTTTCATGTTGATCACCTTTGGTTGGTTTTGATGCTCTTGAACGGCTTACGCAGATACTCTGCGCGAGTTTCTGTTCCCACTGTGCTTGGTGGAATACCTTTCCCTCGGCAATCCAATAATCTACAAACTGCATCAACTCAGCGGCTGTATAACCGTTGCCAATCGGCTTACCCCACAGGGCTGATTTTTGTATGAAGTCAGATTCCGGCATCCAGTCACTGAACATTTGAAACTTTCCCAACTGCGATGATCCTCCTGCTGGAGGTATGCGGTTATCCAAAATTGCGTTGTGGTTAGGGCCAGGCATCTCCGTTTTTTCATTTTCGCAGAGAGAGGGGTTTACCTTTCCATTCCCTGATCCCTGATCCATTCCTAATGGGAGTCCTCCGGTATAACTACCGTAGTTGTACGGTAGTAGTTCTAACTCCTTGATTTTACTTGGCCTTGGCTTGTTTACTACCTGATGTCTGGCGAAATTACTTATAAGGCCAAAATGCTTGCTGTCGGAGGTGGAAAACAACGTCAAATAACCTTGGTTGGAAAGCTCCCGTAGCATTACCGGAATCGTCACGGATGGTTCCCTTATTGGGAAAACAGCTGCTTTAATCAGTTTCGGATTGGCGTTAAAGAATCCTTCATCATCCGCGTAATTCAACAACCCAATTGCCAGCAAACATGCTGCTTCCGAAACCTCGGCCATATCTTCATCTGTCCAGAATTCTGGCTTTATCGTGCGGATTCTGGCCATTAGTCGATTCCTCCATAAATTTTCCGCTCAACAGTTAAGCGGAAATCAGTCCATGACCGACAACATTTAGCTATACCCTCTAATTCATTGACATCATTACCAGCTTCAACCCATGCAGATATAAGGTCCATAACGAGGTTTTCATTTACACAAACCCTATTCCTGAGAATTCCACGAATATAGTGAGAGCGTTTAACAGCATCAGGCTTAGAAAGCATGTTGATTACGCGGGGAATATAGTCAAAGAATGCTGTTGCAGTTTTTCCGTCAATAACACCAACATCAGATAGAGTTTTTTCAAATGCAATATCTATAGCTTTATAAATCAGTTGAAGTGGGTGTTTTTTTGCCATCAATAAGCAGCCCCTTACACCGGATTCATTGAGCTTCAAAGGCGATATGTAACTATTGATTATCTCGCAAATAGAATCTGCCAAAGTGTTATCTATGCTGTCCATTTCATTCCGCCAAGAGATAAGCATGGCAAGTTGCTCCCTTCTCTCGTTTAACTGTTGTAATTGCTCAACTTGTACTTTAACAATAGATGTATCGCTTAATAGGCCATCAGACTTACCAAGGTTGCAATCTATGTATGAGGTGATCATATTTAAAACGTCATTACCCCCGCCTTTGCTAACAGGGAAAATGTGATCAGCATGCAAAACAATTTCTGGCGCAGACTTACCGCAGTATTGGCATTTAAATCCGTCACGCTTGAAAACTTCAAACCTAACTTTTTTTGAAATTGGCTTTCTGCTCATAACATCACCTGGGATTGTGCCGCTTTCAAGATATTGGTCACTTCCTGACGATGGCGGTCAGCACTCTCTATGGCGCATTGCACACAGGTTCCGCTCAGGACATAACGCTCACTGAGATGACCTTTTTTGCACTTATGGCCGGTGTAGTATTTATTGATGCCAGCAGTAGCCGCATCAACACGGGTAATGATTTTCAATTTCAGCCCCTCAGTTTTGCTATTGATATCGACTATTTTGCACAATCAGAAAGATTGATCAACCACATTTGAATTTTAATTACCATCCTGCAAAGCGCCCTTGATTTTCAGGCATAAAAAAACCTCCCGAAGGAGGTTTGCTTAACCCGGTGAAGGCTGAATATGAATCATTCGTAAAAAAGACCAATGAATTTTTCTTTGGAAACGTCCGCCCCAGCCGCAACGCAAGCCTGATGCAGGTTGCTCATCAACTCAGTGCGCGGCACCTTATTTTTATTAATGAGATGGGATTTTATGTATCCCGGCGTTGTACCCGCATCAGTAGCAACTTGCAGACGATTTTCGGGAGTCAGGCTTAGCCAGAACTTTTTGAAGTCGAAATCGTTCATTTTATCCTCGTTTAAATCGCTATATCGGGTTAATGATTACCCAAAAGGTGCCATCCTGCAAGCACCGTTACCAAAAAGGTGCTTTTACCTTTTTGGTAACTTTGTTTTAAATAGCAGCATCAAGTTATTGGAAACGAAAATCGGGTCATGAAAAATATCCACGACGTAAGAAGAGAAAACCTTAGAACCATCATCCAGAAAGATTTTGATGGGCGTCAGATCCGATTAGCGGAAGCATTGGGCTGTCAGCCCAATCTGATTTCTCGCTGGATGGCAGAGCCCTCCCAAGCAAGCGCCAAGAATATCGGGATGTCTTCAGCTAATAAGATAGAGATCGCCGCCAGAAAACCTAAAGGATGGATGGATGCAGATCACGGCATGGCGATGGCGGCAGAAGCTGAGCCACTGGACGCCAACACGGAGATCGGCATTATTGCTGCGCAAAACCTTGCTGCTTGGATGCAGGCCAATAAAGAGCTGAAGTCCCAGGCTGCTGTTGCAGAAAAGGCAGAGGTCGGCCAGTCTACGGTTAACCGCCTGCTGAACCACGAAGCCAGCATCTCTATTAACAACCTGGCTGCCATCGCCGCAGTGTTCAATCGCCGCGCATATGAACTGCTGATCCCGCCGCACGACGAATCCGTGATCCAGTATGACCGCAGCCGGTACGCCGCCCTGCCCGCAGAAGAGAAAGCCAAGATCAAATCATTCATCGACTTCGTGATGAGCGAAAACTCCAAGTAACCTCCTCGTTGCTCAGCGCCGGGCTTCATCATGGCGCCACGTCCCCCGTACTCCCGCACCACAAATAATTACCTTTTTGGTGACTTTATTTCTTGCTAACGATTGACATACCCCATATATGCATTTAAATTACCGTCATTGGTTACCGAAATGGTAACCCGCTCTTTAAAAATCAGGATGACATACACCCCCGCAAACGCGGCATTTATAAGGGAAATTGTATGTGAACTTCAATGTAGTCTCACCGCTGCCCATGCGTGCGTGGGCTTCGGTAAGGCAGCAAAACCCACCATCACATAACTAACTGAGACTACCGATATGAACGCAACTGAATTAACGAAAATTCTTGATGAACACAAAGTCTGGGTAATTTCGCTTCGTGAAAGAGGATCACGTGCCAACCTGCGCAGTGCCAACCTGTGCGATGCCGACCTGCGCAGTGCCAACCTGTGCGGTGCCGACCTGTGCGGTGCCGACCTGCGCAGTGCCAACCTGTGCGGTGCCGACCTGTGCGATGCCGACCTGCGCAGTGCCGACCTGCGCAGTGCCAACCTGTGCGGTGCCGACCTGTGCGATGCCGACCTGCGCAGTGCCAACCTGTGCGATGCCAACCTGTGCGGTGCCAACCTGTGCGGTGCCAACCTGCGCAGTGCCGACCTGCGCAGTGCCAACCTGCCAGAGCACACCTACGTAATTACAGGCCATATTTATGCAATAACGATTACGAACGGAGAATACATTCGCGCCGGGTGCCAGAATCACACCGCTGAGGATTGGAGAAAATTCAGCAAGCGAGAAATTGCTGATATGGATGGCCGAAAGGCACTGAAATTCTACCCGAGGTTGCTGGATATTATCGATTTCTATTTTAGTGTTGGCGCTCGACCAGAATGGTTAAAAAAGCCTGAATCAGAAGAATAGTCGTCGTGAACACCATGGAAGCCGCAGCCATGAAACTGATAAACACGTTAACTGGTGAGATCTTCTTAGTCCGTCGCCGTGGTTGCGACTACCGGGTTGAAATATCAGATAACCCACGAAGCACCATGACAATGGACGAGCGCCAGTTCCTTGCATTCACGTTCAAACCGGAAATTCAGGAAATTAAAGAGCCAGAAACACCGGCTCACTCTTTTTTACGCCTTGAATAGTTACCAAAACAGTAACTAATTAGGAGCATCAAATGCGTTTCACGATCCAAAACGGTAAACATCTTTTCACCATCAACGGCCAGACCCGCGCTTTTGAGAGTTTCCGCAGCAGCGTGGAATGGGCGTACATCACTAAAACGGCGATGAAAATTGCCAGCGAAATTTAAGGACACAGCAATGAAAGAAAGCATCGGAAAAATGGTAGCACTTGGCATGCTGGTAAGTGCCACTTCTGAAATCACGGCGAAATTCACCAACACATCAACGCTGATTATCGGCGCCAGCAAAACCCCTGCGTTAGCAGACGAAGAGTTTAAGCAGTTGGGGCGTGATTATGACGCCATAAATATGGCGGTTTGCGGCGTTCCGGCGGCTGATCAGTTAGAAGATGACGTCTTCCTCGGTATGGTTAACAGCCTTTACACAAACTACTCCGAAGTCGAACGCAGCACCGGAGCGCGGCGCGACTACATGAAACGCTGGCTCTCAGCAACCACTGCTGAAGTGGTTGCCGAAGAGCCTCAGCCCATCGTAGTCACCGAAACGTCAGCGCCACAAACCCTCGCAGATGGTGAGTTGGAAGACGAACCGCCGGTAAGCAGCACGCCATACTTTGAGCCAGGTCGATATGAGGGGATCTCAAACGATGATTACCACTCATCAAACGGCGTCAGCAGTACGCAGGTAAAAGATGCTCGCATCAGCCTGATGTACTTCAACGGTCGCCACGTCACCAAGACCATCAAAAAAGAAAGCACTGAAGCACTGACGTTTGGCTCTCTGGTGCATGCAATGGTGTTGGAGCCGGAAAAGTTGGATGAGGAATTCAGCATAGAGCCGGTTATTCCAGAAGGTGCTTTCACAAATACCGAGTCGATAAAGGCTTTCATCGACCAGTACAACGCACCACTTCCGCAGCCAATCGGTCTTGGCACTGCGCTGGAAGACACAAAAGCCTTCTACGAATCGTTACCAGCCGAATGGCAGACGATCCCGGCAGAAGGAAAAGTCACTGCCACAGCGATGAAGGATTGCATCAAGCAGTACAACGCATCACTTCCGCCTCTGTTGAAAGCCAGCGGGAAGAAAGAAGATTTAGCAGCAGCCATAAAATCCGTGAAACCAGATGCAGTTTTCGCAGATGAGCTGATCGCTGATTGGCAGCAGTCATGCACCGGTAAAACACCGATATTGCGTAAGCAGTTCGAACTGGCCACCAGCATTCAACAGGCTGTGTTTAACCACCCATCCGCAGGCGGTTTGGTGAATAACCCGAATCGCGCCGTCGAAGTCAGCTACTTCGGCATGGATGAAGACACCGGCCTTGATATCCGCGTTCGCCCGGACATGGAAATTGACTTCAACGGTATACGCGTCTGTTTTGACCTGAAGACGGTCAGCCTCGGACGCATCAAACAGGACGCTCTCCGCGCCAAATTGCACCGAACCATCATCGATATGGATTACCACGTCAGCGCCGCGATGTACTGCGACGTGGCTGACATGTCTCAGTTCTTCTGGATCTTCGTGAACAAAGACGAGGGCTACCACTGGATCGCCATCGTCGAAGCGTCAGAGGACGAGCTGGAACTCGGACGCCTCGAATACAAAGCAGCGCTGCGCGATATCCAGAACGCTTATGACACCGGCGTCTGGCCTGCCCCGATCACCAGCGAACTGGTTGATGAACTTAATGACTTCGAATTGCGCCGCCTTGAAGCGCTGCGCCTCGCTTAACTGGAGATAGAAAACAATGACTCAACAATTAACCGTGGCTGAAATGAACGCGCAGCCAGCAACAATGAGCGCCAGCAATGCAATTTTCAATGTACAGGCACTTACCCAACTAACCTCGTTTGCAAACCTCATGGCAGATTCCACAGTCACGGTTCCCGCCCATTTCGTAGGAAAACCAGCTGACTGTATGGCCGTAGTTATGCAGGCCATGCAGTGGGGTATGAACCCATATGCGGTAGCGCAAAAAACGTATCTCGTAGGGGGCGTTCTCGGGTATGAGGCGCAGCTCGTCAATGCTGTCGTCACCAGCTCCAACGTCATTCAAGGGCGCTTCCACTACGAATACGGTGGCGATTGGTCAAAATGCACGAAGACCAAAGAAACCACTATCAAAAAGAGCGGTAAGAATGGCTCATACGAAGTAACGCAGCGTGTGAAAGCTTGGTCCGATGACGATGAGGATGGCCTTTATATCCGCGTAGGTGCAGTGATTCGCGGCGAAGGCGAAATTACCTGGGGGGAGCCGGTTTACTTATCTGGTGTCGCAGTACGTAACTCTCCGCTTTGGGCGACTAATCCAAAACAGCAAATCGCTTATCTTGCCGTTAAATACTGGTCACGCCTGTACTGTCCTGAGGTGATTCTGGGCGTGTACACCCCTGATGAAATTGAAGTGCGCGGGGAAAAAGAAATCAATCCTCAGACTCAGCAGCGCGCCAGCATCAATCAGATGTCCGAGGCGGATGTCAGCCAGCCAGTGGTTGCTGAGCAGTCTCAGGCGGCAGCGCCAGCGGCTGACACCGGAAAACTGGAAGCTGAGTTTATGGCACAGATTGAAGCCGCCGACTCCTGCGAGAAAGCAAAGGCAATACGCGTCGATCTCGATGAGCAGAAAGCGGTTCTGGGTAACTCGCTGTTTACCGCCCTGAAGGGTAAAGCAGTCGCGAAATACCACCAGTTGGATTCACACCACGCAATCGAAGCAGCTCTGAACAGCCTGGATGTTACAGACCCGGATGCCAAGCAGCATTTCGCCCGCGCTGAACAGCTACTTAACAGCCGCAAACAGAAGCTCGGCGCTGAGCTGTTTGAAGCCTTCACCATCACCCTGAACGACCTCCGTCCTGAATTCCAATAACCACCATGCGGGGCAGTCGCCCCGCCCCTCTTGAGGATCAACCTATGAAAGCAGCAGTACGCAAAACCAAACTCTTGAGCATGGTGCCTCTGTCTGAGTACGCCATCGACAAGTTAGAAAAAGCCGGTGACTTTCCGAAGCGCTTCCCGCTGACCAGCCGCGTTGTGGCGTGGGATCAGGAAGAAGTCGAAGCGTGGCTGGATGCACGCAAGCAGAACCCTGAGATGATCGAGCGTGACCCGTCACTGGCGGCGAAGAACGCCAGCAACCCTAACCACCTGAAAGCTCAGCTACGCGCAGAACAGCGCGCCGGGATGTGACCATGAAAGCGTTATCTATCCGGCAGCCATGGGCATGGTTGATTGCCAATGGCTACAAAGACATTGAGAACCGCAGCTGGCGCACTAAATACCGTGGACCGGTGCTCATTCACGCCAGCGCAGCAAAACCTAGTCTTCCGGATTTTTCTGCGGCGCTGGGGATTATGGGCGGATTGGGTTTACTGGCTGAAATGCCACCGCGAGACAGTTTTGCTCGCGGTGGCATTGTGGGCATCACCACGATAACCGGTTGCGTAGATACGTCACCATCTCCTTGGTTTTTTGGTCCGCAAGGATTCATCCTGGCAGAAGGTCGGCCGCTTCCGTTCCTTCCTATGAAGGGCAAGCTTTCATTCTTTGAAACCGGTGTCGAGATATCACCTGACACCTATCGAGACCTGATAGCCAGCAACATAAGACGTGGTGTGGGAGGTCTCTCATGACCATCGGTTACATCAATCTTTCAGCACAAGCAGTGGCCGCAGAACAGCGCGGCGACTTTGCCGAGGCTGCGAAACTCTGGGCGGCAGCCAATGCGCTGGCGAATGGCAAAAACGTTTACTGGTCAGACGAACGCGCCGACTTCTGCCGCAAGGCTGATAAGCGCGCCCATATCAGCACCGGGGAGGCATTCACTCATGAGTGAGCCATCTGAAAAACCAAAGGCCGAACAGCCTTTACTCGATTACAACCGTGCGGCCGGTAAAAGCCGCAACCTGGCTAAGTTGGCAGAGCTGAAAGCGAAGTTGGGGATGAATGGGAAAACGACATGATCAAGCGCCATTTTTTACGTCGAATCTGGGTTTACATACTCTTATTAATCGCCTGCTTCTGGTCGGGTATAGGCCTATTACTTTACACAGCGTGGTGAATATGAATTATCAGCTCATCTATGCAGATCCACCGTGGCGATACGACAACGTTATCAGCAACGGTGCCGCCGGTAATCACTACGGCACCATGACGCTGACTGACCTGATGCGTCTGCCGGTCTGGTCAATTGCCGCTGAGAACGCTGTGCTGGCGATGTGGTACACGGGAACCCATAACGCTGAGGCTGTAAAGTTGGCTGAAGCGTGGGGCTTCAAAGTCAAAACGATGAAGGGTTTCACCTGGGTGAAGCTGACCCAGCTGGCGGAGCAGCACATCAACAAAGCGCTGACCGCCGGTGAGGTTCATGACTTCTACGACTTCATGGATCTGCTGAACACGCAAACACGCATGAATGGCGGTAACTACACCCGCGCCAACAGTGAGGACCTGCTCATCGCCGTGCGCGGCACCGGTCTGGAACGTCTCAGCGCCAGCGTGAAACAGGTGATCCACTCGCCGCTCGGTGAGCACAGTGCGAAGCCGTGGGAAGCGCGTCACCGCCTCGAGTTGCTATACGGTGACGTGCCACGCATTGAACTCTTTGCACGACAGGAAATACCAAACTGGGATACATGGGGGAATGAATCACCAGTCAGCAGCATTGAAATAGCACCTGCGCAGTTCCAGCAACAAAATCAACCGCAAAATATTCCGGAAATTATTCCACGGGAGGACGCAGCGTGACACATAACGAATTGAACGCGCTCGCGGTGAAGTGGCTTAAGCGGCCATCCAGCGGGAACGGCCCCGGCTGTCAGTTGGCCTTGACTGAGGTCGGTGGGCTGTACGGTGGAGAGCGTGCCGATGCTTTTGGTTACCGCTGGGGATTTGACGGCGGTTCAGTGGTTGTCGAATCAAAGGTTAGTCGGTCCGATTTTCTGGCAGACAGGGCGAAGCCACACCGTAACGGTGATAAAGCAGGCATGGGCACCTACCGGTATTACATCTGCCCCGAGGGCTTGATCAGCCTCGATGACCTTCCAGAACGCTGGGGCTTGCTGTGGGTGAACAAACGCGGGCACATCAAACTGAAAGCCGGTCACGTATGCGCCTACCTCGCTTGCGGCTATCGGGGCCACGAACTCGCGCCGTTCTGGCAGCATCCGGCAGACCAGCGTTTCGAGCTGGACATGCTGGCGCACGCTCTGGTGCGGTTTGGGGATCCAGAGGAAAGCAAGCAGCTGGTTCGCGGCGCTCATCGAGAGCGTTCCCGCCTGGCTGCCGAGGTTGACCGGCTCAACGCCGAGATAAAGCAGTACCAGCTCGACCGCTGGAAGTTGCATACCTACGAAATGAAATACGGCGAGTTAAGCCGGACTTGAAAAAATCACTTCTCCTTCTCGATCCACCCATCCACCATATCCGCCCACTGCTGCAACATGTCCCGGCGCTGCTCCGCGTATTCTGCTTTGTTGTAGACTGCGCGGACGCCGCGCTGCTCATGCGCCAGACACTTCTCAATCCAGTCAGTATTAAATCCCGCCTCATGAAGTAGCGTTGACGCCGTCCGGCGCAAGTCGTGGACGGTGAAATGCTCAAAACTCCCTCCCTGCTTTTCTATTCCATGTATCGTTTTATTGATCATCGTATTCAACGCTGGCGCTGACAGAGTTTTGTCATCGCCGAATCTGCCCGGATGAATATAAGCGGCGTTCCCGTATATAACATTCAACCCGACGAGGATGTCATATGCCTGATTGGATAGGTAAACGATGTGCGGCCGTGACATCTTCATTAGTGAAGCCGGAACGGTCAGAGTTCTTTTCTGGAAATCGACCATTCCCCATGTCGCAGACTGTAATTCATTTTTCCTGAGCATCGTGAGAAAGAGTAATTTCAATAGCATCCTCATCGACGGCGCGTTTGCTGTGTTGTTGAGGGCATTAAAAAACACACCTATCTCTTCTTCACTGAGTGACCGGTCACGTGGTTTGAAGGTTGCAATGCTGCTGGAAGGAACTTTTTCAGCTGGGTTATCACCTTCGTAACCGCGAGCCTGCGCGAACCTGAAAACTTTAGACACGATATCCCTCACCAGAACAGCTGTTGCCGGCGCACCATTGTCGCGGATCTTCTCGCAATGTTCGCGCAGCATTGTAGGGGTGATTTCATTCATTATCATCCGGCCATACTTCTGAGTGATGTGATTATCAATTGTGGCCTGCCTCATTGCCAAAGTTGACGGAGCACCCTCCCACATCGCCTTCCATAAAAGAACGAAATCAGTGAATCGACTGGCGTTCCTGACAACTGATTTTCCCTCTCTCTTTTTGGCAGCCGGAGACTGACCGGCATCCAGCATTTTTTTAGCAGTTCCAAGCCGGTCTCGGGCTTCGGCCAAAGTTATACCGCCGGAGCCGTACTTCCCGATCGTCAGTGTTTCGCGTCGCCCATTGATACGGTAGTCGTAACGGAAGCTGACGGTACCGCCTGGCGATACCGCGACGTACAACCCGTCTCTGTCTGAAACCTTATACAGCTTGGCCTGCGGCTTGAGGCTCTTTAATTTTGTGTCGGTCAGCATTGTGATTACTCGGAGGTGATACCGTCATTTGATACCAAAATGGTGACGGTAAAAGATGAATAAACCTACCTCGAAAATCTCATACCGTCAAAATAACCGACGGTAAAATCATGCTCTCTGAAATGGTGGTCAATCGTTAAAAAGAAAAGAGGCGTCAGAATCACTGAGCGCCTCTTATAGATTTGAATCGCAGCCAATCGTTAAAATGCCTTGGTTTATAATGGTTATTTTACATGCAAGTCGTTTTAAGAGTTTACCTTTGATATGCGCAGGCGATCCACATTCCAAAACAGGGTAGAATGAGACGGTGTTTCTTTTTAGTTAACCTGAAATTTTTCAACTCATTAATAGCTTCGGGAAGAGTCGATATGCGCACTGTACTCAATATTCTTAACTTTGTTTTGGGCGGCTTCTTCACGACACTGGCCTGGTTATTCGCCACTCTGGTCAGCATTGTGCTGATTTTCACCCTGCCGCTGACCCGCTCTTGCTGGGAGATTACCCGTCTTTCGCTGATGCCCTTTGGCAACGAAGCAGTGCATGTAGACGAACTATATCCGGAAAAACGTAACGCGCTGATGTCCGGTGGCGGAACCTTATTGAATATCTTCTGGTTTATTTTTTTCGGCTGGTGGTTATGCTTGTCACACATTCTGGCCGGCATCGCTCAATGTATCAGCATAATCGGTATACCGGTGGGTATCGCGAACTTTAAAATCGCTGCCATCGCACTCTGGCCAGTGGGACGCAGAGTTGTCTCTGTCGAACTGGCAAAACAAGTCCGTGAAGCCAATGCCAACCGTCAGTTAAAAAACGGACGCATTCGCTGATTTTTCATTTTTTGATATTAACCGTGGGGTTTTTCCGTGCTTTCTATTGCACCGGGTTTGAGGCGTTATGCCTATAACAGCAATGTGCTTTACCACATCCGGATTTTCATTGCGCTGGCGGGTGCCGCCGCGATGCCCTGGTGGCTGGGTCAGATAACGCTGACGATTCCTCTCACGCTCGGCGTCGTGGCCGCAGCGCTGGCCGATTTGGACGATCGTCTGGCAGGCCGGTTGCGCAATTTGCTCATCACGCTGGTGTGCTTCTTTATCGCGTCAGCGTCCATTGAGTTGCTGTTCCCCTACCCCTGGTTATTCGCGCCGGGGCTGATGATTTCTACCTGTGGTTTTATCCTGCTGGGCGCGCTGGGGCAACGCTACGCAACGATTGCGTTCGGAGCCTTGCTCATCGCAATTTACACGATGCTCGGCACCAGCATGTATCACATCTGGTATCAGCAGCCGCTGATCCTGCTGGCCGGCGCGATCTGGTATAACCTGCTGACGCTGGCCGGACATATTATTTTCCCAATCCGCCCGTTGCAGGATCAGATTTCCCGCTGTTTCAGTCAACTGGCGGCTTATCTGGAAGCCAAAGCGACGCTTTTTGACCCCGATCAGGAAGACAACAATCAGCAACTGGTGGAGCTGGCCATGGCCAACGGCCAGCTGGTTTCTACGCTGAATCTGACAAAAAACACGCTGCAAACCCGTCTGAAAGGAGACCGCGGGCAAAAAGGCACCCGGCGTACACTGCACTATTATTTTGTCGTGCAGGACATTCATGAGCGTGCCAGTTCATCGCATGTGAAATACCTCAAACTCAGCGAGCAGTTTCATCACAGCGATATCCTTTTCCGCTTCCAGCGACTGATGAGCATGCAGGCCCGCGCCTGTTTGCAGCTTTCTCAGTGCATTCTTTATCGCCAGCAATATACGCATAACAGCCAGTTTGAGCGGGCGTTTTCCCGTCTTGAGGAAGCGCTGAAACGGCTGGAAACGCAGGGTGAACATCGGGAAATGCTGCAGGCTTTACGCCATCTGCTGCGCAACCTGCACGCGATTGACGCGCAGCTGGCGAATCTCGAATCCGAACAATCATTGCCCGAAAATCAGACCGGTAAGAGCCCGTTTGTCGACGATAAACTCACCGGGCTGGATGATATCTGGTTGCGGATCTCGCGCCATTTCACCCCACAATCCGTGTTATTCCGCCATGCGGTGCGTATGTCTGTGGTGTTATTCGTCGGCTACGTTTTCATTCAGGTCAGCGGCCTGAGTCACGGCTACTGGATTTTGCTGACCAGTCTGTTTGTGTGTCAGCCTAACTACAGCGCAACCCGCCGACGGCTGGCCTTGAGAATTATTGGTACGCTTGCTGGCATTGCGATCGGTATTCCGATCTTGTACTTCGTGCCGTCGGTTGAAGGGCAAATGATCCTGATTGTGATCAGCGGATTATTGTTCTTTGCCTTCCGCACCGTGCAATACGCGCAGGCGACCATGTTCATCACCTTGCTGGTATTGCTGTGCTTCAACCTGCTGGGTGAAGGTTTTGAGATCGCCATACCTCGCATCATCGATACGCTGATTGGTTGTGCGATTGCCTGGGCCGCCGTGACGTTCATCTGGCCTGACTGGAAATTCAGGCAGATTGATAAAGTCGTCAGTAAGACGTTCGACGCCAACTGCCGGTATCTGGATGCCATTCTGGTGCAATACCATCAGGGTAAAGACAACAGCCTCGATTATCGTCTGGCACGCCGTGACGCGCATAACTGCGATGCGGAACTGGCATCCGTTGTGTCGAATATGAGCTCAGAAAAGAATAACAACCCCGCAACGCTGGAAGCGGCGTTTCGCTTACTGTGCCTGAACCACACGATGCTAAGTTATATTTCGGCGCTGGGCGCGCATCGTGAAAAACTCAGCGATGCCGAAACCCTGAGCCTGCTCGATGACACCGCTTGTTGTGTTGACGGAGCATTGCACCATCTGCCTTCAGAAGCCGGAAGGATACAAAAAGCCCTTGAGCACCTGACGGCAAGGATACAAATGCGCACAACGGATTCCGACAGTAAAGAACAGCTCGTTTTGCAGCAAATCGGATTGCTGGTGGCTCATCTTCCTGAGCTCACCAGTCTTAACAATAAAATTCTGCCCGCTCAGAGCCAGGACTGACAGCCTGTCCGGGTGCCGGTAAAATTAGTGCATCGTGTCTGTAAACTGCTCTTGCTGATGATTAAACCAGTGAGTCAATGTTTCTCTGGAAGCCATCGGCAAAGCAGCCTCATGAAATCCCAAAATGGCACCTTCCAATGCCATTAATAAGTTGAGGCCCAGGTTCTTCTTTTTCATCGCACAGAGCTTGAGGTAGGTCTTGCATGCCCCCTGCGTGCGAAGATCTCCCGAGTTTGCTATCCCCACCTGCCAGAGCAGCCTTTCCAGAGCCAGAGAGAGATTCGGTAAATCTTTGAGTCGCCCGGCTTCATTGTTTTTGCGCACTTCGATTTCTCGCAACATCCCTCTCAGTGAGTATTTACCCAGTTTTCGCACAACCTCAGGGTCTTCCCACTGCGTCAGGTTCACCTTGAAATAACGTAACTTCACATCCATTCCGCGCTTACGATAAATCAGTCTTTCCATTTTCTTGCGACAAAAATGTGCCTCCGTTTCAGCACTGGCGCGCAGATACAAATCTCCGTCGGAGACCAGTGCAAACATGGCCCCATCGGCAGATAAACTAAAGCCACCGAACTGGGTACGAGTACGGATTTTGCCCAAAGGAGCAAAAATTGCCATACACTCAAGCACTCTTTTTTTTGACTGATTTATCATTGCGTTATCCTTTTCATGTTCATTCCTTACATCCCATTTAAATTACCCGTACAGCTAAAAGCAAAATACTCAATGTCGGGATGTGCAACAAACATAAAATGCAGCCGGAGGTTATTCCCTTCAAAATTTGCGAGACGTCTTGGAAAAATTGGGTTGATCTTTGCTCACCGCCAGAGTACTGTACATTCATACAGTAACCTACTGGGGTATAACACTATGCGCACTCAACATCTTACAAATCATCATTTTAGTCAGCCCGCTTTGCCCGTCGCTCACACACAGGTAAATTCGTCTGCGTCCTTGAATAATGGTCTGATCACTGAGTTCGTTTATAGTGCGAGCCAGCCAGCATTTGCGCAGTTACTTCTGCCTTTACTGCAGCATTTGGGTATGCAATCGCGCTGGCTGTTATGGCTGACACCGCAGCAGAAACTGAGCCGCCACTGGTTATCCCAGTCGGGTTTACCGGTTGATAAAATGGTGCAGGTTAATCAGATCACCGCGATGTCGACAGCTGATGCCATGGAAAAAGCACTACTGACCGGTAACTACAGTGTCGTGCTTGGGTGGTTACCCGATTTAAATGATTCAGAAAGAGAAAGACTGCAAATTGCAGCGCGTCAGGGAGGGTCTTACGGGTTCATTATGAAGCCAACAAATGAGCAGAATTCAGTGAGTGGACACCACTCCACAGTAAAAATTCACTCCTCAATCTACCATTAGTTCAAAATAGGAATGTTCCTATGAAAATACTGCGGAACTTAGTGATTTGTGCTGAAACGAGCACTAAACCCAGTAAAAACGGGTATTCCGGCCTCTGATTTTCTGCAAGTTTTGTCAACAAATAGTCAAAGCCGTTAAAAAATGTGTACGTTTTTCCCTTTTTTTCCACGGTGTTAACACTTCAAGCTTGTAAGTTTCGCGCCACGTTGTAGACTTTACAACGCCAAGGTTGCTCTATAATGCCAACGTAAAGTGGCAAGTTCTTCACTGAAGCAAGAACCTTGGCGTAAGGATTTTAACCAAGGGCTTAAAGCTTAAAGCTCAATTGCCTATTTGGATGATAACGAGGCGCAAAAATGAAAAAGACAGCTATCGCATTAGCAGTGGCACTGGCAGGTTTCGCTACCGTAGCGCAAGCCGCCCCTAAAGATAACACCTGGTATACCGGTGGTAAATTGGGCTGGTCCCAATACCATGACACTGGTTTCGCAAACGCTTACAAAGGTATCGGCAACGGCCCTACCCACGACAGCCAACTGGGTGCAGGTGCGTTCTTGGGTTACCAAGCAAACCAATACCTGGGCTTTGAAATGGGATATGACTGGCTTGGCCGTATGCCTTACAAAGGCAGCGTGAGCAATGGCGCGTTCAAAGCACAAGGCGTTCAGCTGGCTGCTAAACTGAGCTACCCACTGACTGACGATCTGGACATCTACACCCGTCTGGGTGGTATGGTTTGGCGTGCAGATTCAAAAGGTTACCACGGTGACACCGGTCTGCGCGTAAGCGACCACGACACTGGTGTTTCTCCACTGGCAGCAGTGGGTGTTGAATACGCTGTAACCAAAAACTGGGCAACCCGTTTGGATTACCAGTGGGTTAACAACATCGGCGACGCTCAAACTGTTGGCGCGCGTCCAGACAACGGCATGCTGTCTGTAGGTGTTTCTTACCGTTTCGGTCAGGATGATGTTGCACCAGTTGTTGCTCCGGCACCAACTCCAGCACCAGCTCCAGTTGTGGAAACTAAGAAATTCACTCTGAAATCTGACGTTCTGTTCAACTTCAACAAAGCGACTCTGAAACCAGAAGGCCAACAGGCCCTGGATCAGCTGTACAGCCAGTTGAGTTCAATCGATCCTAAAGACGGTTCAGTTATCGTTCTGGGTTATACCGACCGTATCGGTTCAGAACAATACAACCAGAAACTGTCTGAGCAACGTGCACAGAGCGTAGTGGATTACCTGGTATCTAAAGGTATCCCTTCCAACAAGATCTCTGCACAAGGTCAAGGTAAATCTAACCCAGTTACTGGTTCTACCTGTAACTCCGTTAAAGGCCGTGCTGCTCTGATCGACTGCCTGGCACCAGACCGTCGTGTTGAAATCGAAGTTAAAGGCTACAAAGACACTGTTACTCAGCCACAGGCTTAATAACACTCTTTTGCTTTAACGACAGATATTAAAAACCCCGCTTCGGCGGGGTTTTTTTATGCTTTGGATTGAGCAATCGTAGATAAAAGGCGCGGATTTCAGCCGATGAAAGAAGAACGATCAGAGATCTTGGTTACCAAGGATTTGCTGCAGGTCTTCTTTCAATGAAGACATCTGATTGGCGTATTTTTCTTTTCGTTCTGCATCTTCGAGCAACTGAATGATGGTATCAGACAGGGTCACTTCCCGACGTTGTGCAAGCGCAGCCAGGCGCTGCCAGACAAGGAATTCTAAATCGATGGATTTCTTACGGGTGTGCTGATGTTCGGCATTGAAATGACGTTTTCTGCGTGCGCGAATGGTTTGTTTGAGACGATTTTCCAGCGCTGGATTCATGTTATTAACTATCCAGTCAGCAACCTTCACGGGCTCATTTTCCAAACTGAGAAGTTGATTCACGGATTCCTGTGCGGCACTGTTTTCGAGATGTCGGGTGATCCGCTCACCTTCCCGGTGTTTTTTCACCAGATACTTCCATTTCCAACCGCTTTCAAGATTTTCCAGTTGCTGATATTTCATCATGAACTCTTCGGTGACCCCGTAACTTTACTAAGCATAACAGCTTTATTTCAATTTTCACCCCAAAAAACTCTGCCTATACTGTCCATTTTTTGCGCACCTGTTCAGCAATGTGCACTCACACCTATTCAGTTGCGACTCTCATTGTATGCAGCCGGATTTATTCTTGTATAATCGCTCTTTCCCTTTTTATAGAAAACAGCTAACACATTGACCAATAACCGACTTGACTGGCAGCTTTTACTGCCTGACTCCGCGCCTTATGAGGCAATATTTGCAACGGCAGCCCAGTTAGCCCCTGTCGATTTCGCTGGAACACAGCCCCGGCTGGAAAATGGTTTAACGCTGTTTTGTCACCCTCGCTCGCGCCCTCGCTTTATGACACTAAAAGCGCAGGAAAACCGTGAGTACCTGTCGCGCATTGCCCAGGCCGTCAGCGATCTGTTACCTGAAGTCACTGAGGTAACCGGCAACCGCTACCATGTTGAAGGCAACAAGGTGACCCTGCTCGCGGCAAAATCAACAGAAGATGCCTTTGCCGCGAAGTACACCTGTCAGTATCGCGAATGGCTTGAGCCGGAGCAGCTGTTTGGCTGTGTCCGCGTGCATAAAGATGTCATCCAGCTTGAACCCGGCCTGGTTCATCAGGTCAACGGCGGTGTGCTGGTGCTCTCTATCCGTACACTCATCGCTCAACCGCTGATGTGGTTACGCCTGAAACAGATGATCACCGAAAGCATGTATCACTGGGTTTCCCCGGATGAGACGAAGCCGTTGCCAGTCACTATTCCGCCAATGCCGCTGGATATTCGTCTGATTCTTGTTGGTGACCGTCTCTCGTTGGGCGATTTGAATGACATGGAACCGGAGCTGATGGATTCGGCTATTTATGGCGAATTTGAAGCCGACCTGCCGCTGACAGAAGAAAGCGACATGGAAACCTGGTGTGGTTACGTCAATACGCTGGCCGATGAGCTGGAAATTCCCCGTCTGGCCGCAGATGCCTGGCCTGAATTTTTAAAGCTGGCAATTCGCCAGAGCACCGATCAGGGCAGCCTGACGCTCGATCCGGTCTGGCTGAATACGCAACTCAGTGAAGCGGCGCTCTATAATGAAGATGATCTGCTCAGCGCCAAAGCGCTTGATGCAGCATCCAGCGCACGTGCCTGGCGTGAGAGTTACCTGCAGGAACGCATGCAGGATGAAATCGAGCTGGGCCAGATTCGCATTGAAACGGAAGGCGAAGTGGTCGGGCAAATTAACGGGCTGTCAGTCCTGGAATACCCGGGGCACCCGCGCGCGCTGGGTGAACCTTCGCGCATTAGTTGTGTCGTACACACCGGCGACGGTGAATTTACTGACGTTGAGCGCAAAGCAGAATTAGGCGGCAATCTTCATGCTAAAGGCATGATGATTATGCAGGCCTTCCTGATATCCGAGTTAGAACTCGACCAGCCTCTGCCCTTCTCCGCGTCGATTGTTTTTGAGCAATCTTACGGTGAAGTGGACGGCGACAGCGCTTCCCTTGCTGAACTCTGCGCACTGATCAGCGCGCTGTCGATGCAGCCGATCAACCAGCAAATTGCGGTGACCGGTTCTGTCGATCAGTTTGGGAATGTGCAACCTATTGGTGGCGTGAACGAAAAAATCGAAGGATTCTTCGAGGTTTGTCAGCGTCGCGGTTTGACCGGTAAACAAGGGGTCATTCTGCCAACCAGCAACGTGCGTAATCTGTGTCTGCATCCGCAGGTTATTGACGCCGTTCGCGAAGGCCAGTTTCACTTATGGGCAGTAGATAGCGCAGACGAAGCGCTGCCTATCCTGACCGGACTGATTTACTCCAACGAAGGAGAAGCTGAAGAAGAGCGTCCGAGCCTGCTGGGATTAATTCAGCAGCGTATTGCGCTGGTGACGTCTCAGGGCGGCCCGCGTTATCCGTGGCCTCTTCGCTGGTTGAACTGGTTCAACCACAGCTGATCGGAGTTGTTCAGCTTACAGCTGTTCGCTAATCTTCGCCCTTCAATAAAATAAGGCTTACATAGAACATGGTAGATAAACGCGATTCCTATACGAAAGAAGACCTCATCGCTTCTGGCCGCAGTGAACTGTTTGGCGCTGGCGGTCCTCCATTACCATCAGGCAACATGCTGATGATGGATCGCATCGTTAAGATGCAGGAAGATGGTGGCACCCATGGCAAAGGCTATGTTGAAGCTGAATTAGATATCAATCCAGACCTGTGGTTCTTTGGCTGCCACTTTATCGGTGATCCGGTCATGCCTGGCTGTCTGGGTCTGGATGCAATGTGGCAACTGGTCGGTTTCTATCTGGGCTGGCTCGGTGGCGAAGGCAAAGGCCGCGCACTGGGTGTAGGTGAAGTGAAATTCACCGGTCAGGTATTACCGACCGCGAAGCTGGTTACTTACCGCCTGAACTTCAAACGCGTGATCAACCGTAAACTGATCATGGGCGTTGCAGACGGTGAAGTTCTGGTTGACGGTGTGGTTATCTATACCGCGACGGATCTGAAAGTCGGTCTGTTTAAAGACGCTGCGGCGTTCTAAAGAACTTTTAGTCCTTATCCAGACAAACGGTGAGCCTCATAGGCTCGCCGTTTTTTTATGGCTTTTATGATCTAAACAAAGAGAGCCATAAACAAAAACCTCCGCGCGCAGCGGAGGTCGTTCCTTATTCTGACAGGGGAGCCGCTTAAGCGGTAACGGCCCTGTCCTCCATGGCTTGTCGCCAACCCCCGAGCCAGTGTGATCGGGCATCTAATGATTGGTACGGACAAATCTCCTTAGAGCGTCCGCCAATACCTGCTTGATATCCACGTGATAGTGCCCGTTCCAGGCGATCGCGTTTTTGTCTCTTCATGCCATGTATCCCTCATTATTCAGGTCAGATGGAAAGAAAAAAGTGGTACGTTTGCGCGTCCACACCTAACAAATAGCTGTAATCGCGGGAGAGGTCAATGCGCAAAATTCACGCCAATGTCATATTCGTGAGCTAAATTATTGGATTGCGCACAAATTAATCGTGTCTGTGAAAATTTCATCTGGCTGATCGCCATAAAAAAATCCCGGTGTCTGGAAAGTCAGAAACCGGGATTTTTTGTCTTTAACTTAAAAAATATTAAGCTTAAAAAATTGTTATCTTATCTGCGACGCAATCTGGCCTGCTTCTTGCTGCCAACCTGTCGCCAGCGTTCTGACCAGCGCATCATAACCGTCTTCGTTCTGCTTCAGATTCAGCGCGAAATCACGCTGAACAGTCTGCCCGCCGTGAGTCAGCGTCCAGCTTCCGCTGACCACCACGATACCATCGTAGCGGCCATGGAAGCCGGTGACATTCACGCTCAGCACGTCCTGCTCGTCAGTGCTCGCAGCCTGTGAAGAGACCAGAAAGCCCGGTAAATCACGGCGCAAATATGTCACCAGTGATTGCTGAAGCTGCTGATCTAACGGGCTGGCCCAGAGATTATTCTGCGTCAGAGTGTACTGCACGTCGTTGGTCTGATAGACCAGCCCTGTACCCGCAAGATAATCGGCCACGCTCACCCGCTCAACCCACAAATGACGCTGTACCGTTGACCCCAATGCCATCGAACTGCCCGCTACAGGCGTGCTGCTGAGAACCGGCAACTGATAATACGTTTTGTGGTCACTGCTGCTGCACGCAGACAGGAATAATGCTAAGACGACAGGTATCCATTTCATCATTATTTGGCCTTCTTCGGCTGAGGATCATCTTGCCCTGGGGCGGCGAAAATCAATGCATTACTTTTCTGATTCAACGTTTTCAATACCGGCTGAAGCTCACGCAGCGTTTTATCCAGACTCTGCATATCGCCGACCAGATTGCCGTAAGCCGGTGAACCAGGCTGGAAGCCTTTCAGGCTACGGTTAAGCTGAATGAGCGTCTGCTGCATATCTGCTGGCAGATTTTTCATTTCTTTGCTCGAGACAATCGCGTTCAGAGATTCAATGGTTTTCTGCGTAGATTTCATTGTTCTCTGGCTTTCGGCCAGCGTGCTGGTGGCTTCGCGTATCATTGGCTCAATCGGAAGATTGTTGATTTTATCCAGAGTGGTCATCAGTTTCTGCTGGATTTGCGCGAATCCGCCACTCACTGTCGGCAGCAGTTTATGCCCGGCAATTTCCAGCGGCCCTTTCCACGGTTTCTCGTTCGGATAGAAATCCAGATCGATGTACATCGCCCCTGTGAGCAGGTTGGCTGATTTCATTGACGCGCGCAGACCATGTGCAATACCGTCACGAACGTGCTCTTCAATATTAAAATCTTTGCCCATCAGTTGAGCAAAACGGTCAGGCTCAATACGGATTAATACCGGTATACGATATTCTTCCGACATCTGCTGATTGAGCACATTCATCGGATAAGGCACTTCTGCCACGGTACCCAGACGGATGCCACGGAATTCCACTGGCGCACCCGGCTGGAGGCCGCGCACGGAATCAGAGAAGAACATCACGTAATCCATATGTCGGGTATACAGGGATTCCTGAATGCTTTTCTGATCGTCAAATAGCTGATAGTTATCGCCATTCTTCGCTTCCAGCCCCTGCGACCAGCCGTTCGGAATATCAAAGCTTACGCCGCCGCTAAACAGCGTGGTCAGGGATCCCATTTCGACGCGCATACCGGCGGCGGACATATCAAAGTTCACGCCGCTGTCTTTCCAGAAACGAACATTATCCGTTACCAGCGTGTCGTAAGGCGCGCGAATGAAGAGCTGATATTTGATATTGCGCGCCTGAGGATCAAAGTGGCTGGTTTCCACCGTCCCCACCTGATAGCCGCGGAACAGTACCGGGTCGCCCGGATTAAGCTGTCCGGACCGCTCGCTTTCCAGAATGACGCGCACACCTTTCGCATCCGGTGACGCCAGCGGTGGCGAATCATCCAGTTTATATTCCGCCTTCTCATCCCCTTTATTACCAGGTTGCAGCTGGATGTAGGCGCCGGACAATAAAGTACTCAGGCCGGAAACGCCTTCACGTCCGATTTGCGGTTTCACCACCCAGAATACTGAATCGCCCCGCAGCATTTTTTCCATGCCTGTATTAAGCCGGGCTTTGATAATAACCTGCTGGAGATCATCACTGAGCGTGACAGTTTCCACTTTGCCTACATCTACGTTACGGCTTTTGATGGTGGTTTTTCCGCCTTCAATACCTTCCGCTGTGGTCGTGATTAATGTGACTTCCGGGCCCTGATGGCTGTAGTGATAAAACAGGATCCAGGCTCCGATCAGTGCAGTGACAATCGGCACGATCCACACCGGGGACCAGCGTTTAATTTTTTCGACTTTGGCAGTTCCGTCGTGCTCTGCCATATTATTTCCTGCCATCTTGTGGCTCCTTTGCAGACTTCATTCCAGCGCGATCCCAAATGAGCCTTGGGTCAAACGTCATGGCGGCGAACATCGTGAGGATGACAACGCCCGCAAACAGCAGCGCGCCGATATCCGGATAAATACTCATCAGTTGCCCCATTCGGACCAGGGCAGACAGCACCGCAATGACAAACACGTCAATCATTGACCAGCGACCAACAAATTCAACAACTTCATAAATGACATGCAACCTTTCCCTGTCGATTTGCTTATTACTGTTGGCATCCCAGCACAACCAGGCAATGGCGATCATTTTTAATGTTGGCACCATAATACTGGCGATGAAAATCACCATAGCCACGGGATAAGAACCGTCGCTCCACAGCAGCACAACACCGGCCATGATTGTCGAAGGCATCGGATTTCCCAGTACCTGCGTGATCATAATCGGCAGCAGGTTGGCAGGAAGATATAACAGAATCGAGGTGATCAGTAACGCCATCGTCCATTGCAGGCTGTTTTTACGTCGGGCGTGGCCTTTGCTTTTGCAGCGTCCGCACACTTCCTGTTCCGCAGGCAAAATCGCCATGCAGCAATGGCAGGAACGTAGCCCCTGGCGTAAACCGCTCTCACCCACGCGTAACGGCTGAACCAATTCCGGCGCAGGCTCAATGTGTTCCCACATCCAGAAGCGGTCGGTGCACTGAAAAGCACGCAACTGCAACAGACAAAACAGGACATAAGGGATAAAGCTGGTGCCGATCCCGACATCACCATACGCCATCAGTTTGACGAAACTCACCAGCACGCCGGCAAGAAAAATCTCCACCATGCACCAGCTTTTCAGCCGAAATAGCGTACGCGCGATGCTGACTTTCCAGTGAAGCGGGATTTTGGTGCCATAGCAAAGAAGGATAATCGACAGCATGCAAATCGCCGGAAGCAACTGCACTACGATCATAAACAACGACGCCATGCTGGCGTAATCTTCAGAAACCAGAACCTGTGGGATCTGCACCAGTGTGACTTCACTGCTCAGCCCGGCAACATTCATATTGACGAAAGGGAAAAGGTTGGCCAGCAACAGCATGAACAATGCGCTGATTGCATAACCGACAGGACGTCTGCGTGGCTCATTCCAGCGGGTTGTCAGCGTCGAATGGCAACGGGGACAAACGGCTTTCTGCCCTATTTTCAGACCTGGTATGGCCACCAGAATGTCGCATTGGGGGCACAGGATGTGCGGGTCATTGTCATGGGCGTCAGAACACACTATCGACTCCTCAACAGCGGAAAGACTATGAATATTGGCAACCGGTCTTCCCTTAATCCGGTTGCCAATCATGGTGCAGTGTTAGCCGTTTTTCTGCGCTTCCAGCGCTTCCCAACGTTCAAACGCCTGCTCTAATTCCTGCTCTGCAGCAGCGAAAGCGGTGAGCACTTGCTGAGTTTCTTCATGAGGAAGCGTGAAGAAATTCGCATCGCTCATCTGCTGTTGCAGTGCTTCAATTTTTTCTTCCAGCGTGCTGATTTGCAGAGGCAATTGTTCCAGCTCGCGTTGTTGATTATAGCTGAGCTTATTCGCCGTGCGTTTGGCCTGTTCTGCTTTCGGTTCTGCAGCCGGTTTATTTTCTGCGACAACAGCCTGACGGATTGGCTTCTGGTTACGACGCTGATGCTGTGCGTCAAAGTAACCGCCCACATAGCTGTTGATCACGCCGTTACCTTCATAAATCCAGCATTCGGTTGCTGAGTTATCAACAAATTCACGGTCATGGCTTACCAGCATCACGGTGCCCTGATAGCTGTCGATCATCTCTTCCAGCAGCTCCAGCGTTTCCACATCCAGGTCGTTAGTCGGTTCATCGAGGATCAACAGGTTGCTTGGGCGCAGGAACAATTTTGCCAGGAGCAGGCGGTTACGTTCGCCGCCGGACAGCGCTTTGACTGGCGTCATCGCACGTTTAGGGTGGAACAGGAAGTCCTGCAAGTAACCCAGCACGTGACGTGCGCGACCGTTGACCATCACTTCCTGCTTACCTTCGGCGAGGTTGTCCATCACGGTACGTTCCGGGTCAAGCTCGGCGCGGTGCTGGTCAAAGTACGCGACTTCCAGCTTGGTGCCGCAGTGAACGCGTCCGCTGTCTGCCTGAATCTGGCTTAGCATCAGTTTAAGCAGCGTGGTTTTACCACAACCGTTCGGACCCACCAGCGCAATTTTATCGCCACGCATCACCTGCGCAGAGAAGTTGCTCACCAGTTGTTTACCAGCAATCGCATAGCTGACATCTTCCATTTCGAAGACAATTTTGCCTGAAGTCGAGGCTTCAACGACCTGCATCTTGGCGGTACCCATCACTTCGCGACGGTCAGAACGCTCTTTACGCAAGGCTTTCAGTGCGCGAACGCGGCCTTCGTTACGGGTACGACGTGCCTTGATGCCCTGACGGATCCAGACTTCTTCCTGTGCCAGTTTTTTGTCGAATTCTGCGTTCTGCAATTCTTCAACGCGCAGCGCTTCTTCTTTCGCCAGCAGATATGCTTCGTAGTTCCCCGGATAAGAAACCAGTTTGCCGCGATCAAGATCGACAATGCGGGTCGCCATGTTACGGATGAAAGAACGGTCATGGGAAATGAAGATAATGCTGCCCTGGAACTCTTTCAGGAAATCTTCCAGCCAGGCAATACTTTCGATATCCAGGTGGTTAGTCGGTTCGTCGAGCAGCAAAATATGCGGCGCGCTGACCAGCGCACGGCCCAGCGCGGCTTTACGCAACCAGCCGCCGGACAGGGATTTCAGTTCGGTATCAGCGTCCAGACCCAGTTTCAGCAGCACTTCATTAATGCGGCTGTCGAGCTGCCACAGGCCCTGGTGATCAAGAATTTCCATCACCTGCGCCAGTTTGTTCAGGTTCTTTTCGCTCGGGTCGGTTTCAACCAGATGCGAAATCGCGTGATACGCTTTGAGGTGTTCCGCCTGCTCGAAGACGCCTTCTGAGACGAAATCAAACACGGTGCCCGCCACGTTGCGCGGGGGATCCTGTTGCAGACGCGCCACAATCAGATCCTGCTCATAAACGATGCGCCCGTCATCGAGCGGCACTTCGCGGTTCAGAATTTTCATCAGCGTCGATTTACCGGCGCCATTACGGCCAACCAGACAGACGCGTTCGTTCGGCTCGATGTGTAATTCGGTGTTATCCAACAGCGGCGAGTCACTGAATGACAGCCAGGCACCTGACATACTAATTAACGACATAAACTTTATTTTTCCTCGCCAGCATGGGACAGCAGCCAGCAGTTATGAATCTGACGATTACGGGCGAAATCCTGTGACAGGGTTTGGCTGGTGATTTCTTTGGCGGTCAGCCCCAGTTTGCTCAGTCCGTCGAGATCCATCTGGAAGCCGCGCTTGTTATTGGAGAACATGATGGTGCCGTTGCGACGTAAAATGCGTTTCAGATCTTTCATTAAAGCCAGATGATCGCGCTGAACGTCAAAACTGTCAGCCATACGTTTCGAGTTGGAGAACGTCGGTGGATCGATAAAGATCACATCGAATTGTTCGTCACACATGCCCAGATAAGACAGGCAATCTGCCTGAATCAGGCGGTGCTGACGGCCCGTCAGGCCATTCGCACGCAAGTTTTTCTCTGCCCATTCCAGATAGGTACGGGACATATCTACCGTGGTCGTGCTGCGCGCACCGCCCAGACCGGCGTGAACGCTCGCTGTGCCGGTGTACGCAAACAGGTTCAGGAAGTCTTTTCCTTTACTCATTTCGCCCAGCATCTTGCGGGCAATACGGTGGTCCAGGAACAAACCGGTATCGAGATAATCCGTCAGGTTAACCCACAGTTTAGCGTCGAATTCTTCGACCAGCAGGAATTCGCCCTTCTGCGCCAGTTTCTCGTACTGGCTGGTGCCTTTCTGGCGTTCACGGGTTTTCAGGATCAATTGGTTGGAAGAAATATCCAGCACCGACATCGTGGCGTTGATCACGTCAAACAAGCGCTGACGCGCTTTCTGCGCATCAACGGTTTTCGGTGGCGCATATTCCTGCACCACGACTTTACTGCCGTAGCGGTCAACCGCCACGTTGTAGTCTGGCAAATCGGCGTCATACAGGCGATAGCATTCGATGCCCTGCTCTTTGGCCCATTTTTCCAGCTTTTTAACATTTTTACGCAGACGGTTGGCGTAGTCTTCCGCCATTTGCGTACCTGCCGCGCCAGTCGGGTTTTCCGCCAGCTGGTAGTTTTTTTGCACACATTCCAGCGGGCCGTTTTTCGCTTTAAATTGGCGTTCAGCGCGCAGTTGCAGGCAACTTAACAGCTCAGGCGAAGC
Organism: Rahnella sp. PCH160; assembly: GCF_047784855.1. NCBI lineage: Bacteria > Pseudomonadati > Pseudomonadota > Gammaproteobacteria > Enterobacterales > Yersiniaceae > Rahnella > Rahnella sp. PCH160. The sequence goes on along the minus strand of NZ_JBLOGT010000001.1, from coordinate 2,689,008 downwards.
ACTGAACAGGGAGAGCTGCCAGCCGCCAAACTGGGTTTTCATGATGCGGCCCAGCATGTTATGCAGCGCAATCAGAGCCGGTTCGCTTTCCAGACGCTCGCCGTATGGCGGGTTGCTTATCACCGTACCCGCCGGGCCTTCCGGCAGCGGATTCACCAGTTTGCCGACTTCGGCGGCTTCAAAGCTGATCAGTTCTGCTACGCCCGCGCGACGGGCGTTGGCACGCGCCATCTCGATAACGCGACGGTCGATATCAGAACCGAAGAAACGGGATGTGGTTTCCTGCACACCACGGCGGGTACGAACCTGCGCTTCTGCGGTCAGTTCACGCCACAGTTCAGTGTCAAATTTGTTCCAGCCTGTAAAGCCCCAGTGCTGACGATGCAAGCCCGGTGCGCGATCGGCGGCAATCATGGCCGCTTCAATCAACAACGTCCCGGAACCGCACATCGGGTCAACCATCGGAGTACCGGCCTGCCAGCCGGAACGCATCACGATAGCCGCTGCAAGGTTTTCTTTCAGCGGAGCCTGACCGGCCAAATCACGGTAGCCGCGCTGATGCAGACCTTCGCCGCTGAGATCCAGCGCAACGCTGGCGGTATCACGTTGCAGGAACACGTTAACGCGGATGTCCGGCTGTTGCTTCGCGACGTTCGGACGCTCGTCCAATTTGCGGGTAAAGCTGTCGACGATGGCGTCTTTCACTTTCAGCGCGCCGTACTGGCTGTTACGGATTTCATCGTTCAGGCCGCTGAAATGCACTGCGAACGTTTTTTCCACACCAAACACGGACGGCCAGTCAATCGCCATCACGCCGAGATAAAGATCCAGATCGCTGTGAACTTTGAATTCGTTCAGCGGCAACAGGATGCGCGAAGCCAGACGGCTCCACAATAAGCTCCGATACATCAGGCGATCGTCACCTTCAAAATGCACCCCTCCCTGCACAATTTTGCAGGCTTGCGCACCCAGCGTTTCCAGTTCGCTTTTTAACAGTTCTTCCAGTCCACGCGCCGTGCTGGCAAACAAAGAGTTCATATCGACATATCACCAAAAATAAAATTGTTGCGCATTATAGCTAATCCCCACCGCTTGTCATAAAGTCTCTGGTTATCTTTAAGACTTTATATACAGAGAGGCGGCGTTCAGTGCCCATTCTTTCACGTTTATTCGTACACCCGGTCAAATCCATGCGTGGTTTACAGGTTTCACACGCACTGGTCACAGCAACAGGACTGGCATTCGACCGCCAGTTCATGATTACCGATACGCAAGGCACTTTTATTACTGCCCGCCAGTATCCCAACCTTGTCCTGTTCACACCGGTGCTCCTGCCCGATGGCCTGATGATTTCCGCGCCCGAAGGCGACAGCATCCGCGTAAAATTCCGTGAATTCGCCGGAGAAAACTCACCGACAGAAGTCTGGGGCAACCAGTTTACCTCACTCATCGCGCCGGAACCGGTAAATCGCTGGTTAAGTGCTTATTTAAAGCGTGACGTCCAGCTTCGCTGGGTGGGTGAAGAGCCGACCCGCCGTGTGAAACAGCATCCGGAAGTTCCGCTGTCGTTTGCCGACGGTTTCCCGTATCTGCTGATCAACGAAGCGTCGATGCAGGATTTACAGCGCCGCTGCCCGGGCGGTGTCCGTGTTGAGCAGTTCCGCCCGAATATTGTGGTCAGCGGTGCCGAAGCTTACGCCGAAGATACCTGGCAAACGATCCGCATCGGCGACGTCATTTTCGATCTGGTAAAACCGTGCAGCCGATGTATTTTCACCACCGTCAGTATTGAACGCGGGCGTAAACATCCGCGTGGCGAGCCGCTGAAAACCTTGCAGGGCTACCGCACAGCCAGCGATGGCGACGTTGATTTCGGCCAGAATATGATTGCACGAAATACCGGTGTTATCCGCGCAGGCGACAGTGTTCAGGTGCTGACCACCAAACCATCGCGGCCTTACGGCAAAGGTGAAGTGGTTGAAAACGTCGACGCGCCGGAAAGTACCGCGCAGGCCGTGACCATCAATTATCAGGGCACGCAGTTTACCGGGAATAATCAGCAGATTTTACTCGAACAGCTGGAATTGCAGGGATTACGTATTCCTTATTCGTGTCGTGCAGGAATATGTGGGGCTTGCAAAATGACATTACAAGAAGGAAAAGTTTCGCCGCTGAAAGAAAGTGCCGTGGGCAAAGACGGAATGATATTGTCGTGCAGCTGTATTCCGGCTTCAGATATTGTGATTGGCTAAAAAGCGTAGTTAACTGAAAACAGAGGGTCAGGCGGTTTTATTCGATATTAAATATCAAACCGCCTGATCGTAAACATCACTGTCAACTCTGAACGCCGCCGGCATCAGGCGGTCATGCATCACTTTAATTGCATCGCCTAACACCATACCGCGCCCTGCCACTGTGAGGCGTTCCTGCGCCAGCAAGCACAGGCTGGCATTATCGCCTGACTCCACAATCAGTAACGTCGCCTGTTCACCCGTTTCTATCACCTGCACCTGCGCAAGCTGGCCGTTTGCGGGCTGGAAAGGACGATGCTGTTGACTGAAATGCCAGCTTTTTGGCATCAGCGGTTTTAAAAAGCGAAACGCCACTAAGGCATTTAAGACTAATTCGGCGCGCTGCTCGGTGGTCAGACGAATATGTTTGCACTGTTCTTCGAAATCAAAATACAGCGCCGCATCATCGACACAAAATGACATATCCCCGAACGCATCCGGCGTTAACATTTTAGCAGGGAAACGGGAACGGAAAATCATGCCATTGGCGAGATCCAACATAAGCCGGTCGTGTTCAGTATCAAAGTACCAACGCCAATTATCATCTGGTTTGATTTTCATTTCATCATCCTGTTTGCGTGATGCCCTCTGTCTGTTTGTTCGTAATGTTCTATTGTTACCCGATCGGATAAGAGTAGATCTTTTTATTACGAACGTATATCAGACAAATCCTGAGCCAGAATAATGGCCGGTGGACAAAATATAGACGAGCCGGGTTAATAAATAAACCCCTGACCCGCCTTAAGGATGAAAAATATCAGAGGTGGGTAACAATATCTTTGATGAGTCCCGGACCCCGGAAGATAAATCCGGAATAGATTTGAATTAATGAGGCACCGGCTGCCATTTTTTCACGCGCTGCCGTCAGTGAATCAATGCCGCCTACGCCAATAATAGGCAGGCGTCCTTGTAATTCATTCGACAACATGCGGATAATTTCTGTGCTGCGCAGTTGCAGCGGACGGCCGCTCAGCCCGCCGACCTGATCACAATGATTCAGGCCCTGGATCAATTTACGATCCAGCGTGGTGTTAGTGGCAATCACACCATCCATATTATGACGCACTAAACTGTCGGCTATTTGGATCAATTCTTCTTCAGAAAGATCCGGCGCGATCTTCACAGCAACCGGCACATATTTCTGATGGCGCTGCTGAAGTTCAAGCTGCTTATTTTTAATCGCCGCCAGCAAATCATCCAGCGCGTCACCGTATTGCAGTGAACGTAATCCCGGCGTGTTCGGTGATGAAATATTCACCGCAATATACCCCGCGTACGGATATACCTTTTCCATACAGGTCAAATAATCATCTTTACCCTGCTCAACCGGCGTGTCTTTATTCTTGCCGATATTAATCCCCAGAATGCCGCCAAAATGGGATTTTTTGACGTTATTCACCAGATTATCCACGCCGTGGTTATTAAAACCCATGCGGTTAATCAGGCCTTCTGCTTCAACGATGCGGAATAAACGTGGCTTATCATTACCCGCCTGCGCGCGCGGCGTAACGGTTCCCACTTCCACAAAACCAAATCCCATTGCGCCGAGTGCATCGATACATTCCCCGTCTTTATCCAGGCCAGCGGCCAGCCCCAGCGGATTCTTAAAAGTTAATCCCATGCAGGTCACCGGTTTTTCCGGAACAGACTGACGAATAATAAACTCAAGAGGGGTGCCGGAGATACGGCTTAACTGACGGAAGGTTAACTCGTGGGCGCGCTCTGGATCGAGCTGAAACAGTGCTTTCCTGACAAAAGGATAATACATGGAGACTCCTGGATTCCCGGTGGCTAGACGGGGCGGTATTATCGACTAACCGCCAGGCAATTGGAAACGATAACCGGCGGATTGGCACAATAATTGTTTCTATACGCAAACGATTACTTTTTATTTACCTTAATTTCACTTTTATCCCCCCACGCCCGCTTCATCCCTGCTTTATCCGTTTTCAAACTATTTATAGCCAAAATTGAGATTTCCGGTACGTCGCGTCCGCCTGTTACGTTGACTTCACTTTGTTAAATAAAATAATGGTTCTATAATTTTTTGTTATAAGGAAGAGAGATGCGCGTTATAACCATCGCAGGCAGCCCGCGACAACCTTCACGTTCTTCCTCCCTGCTGGCGCTCAGCCATCAGTGGCTGGCAAGCCGTGGTGTCGAGGTTTTTACCTATACGATTCAGGATTTTTCCGCTGACGACCTGTTGTTCGCCAATTTCGCCAGCCCGCAGCTCAAACAGCTGAATGCAGAACTGGCAAGCGCCGATGGGTTGATTGTGGCGACGCCGGTCTATAAAGCCTCTTTTTCCGGTGCGCTGAAAACATTGCTGGATTTACTGCCGGAACGCGCACTCGACCATAAAGTCGTGCTGCCGCTGGCGACCGCGGGTTCGATCGGCCACATGCTCGCCGTGGATTACGCGCTCAAACCGGTGCTGGCTTCGCTCAAGGCGCAGGAAGTTTTACAGGGCGTTTTCGCCGATGACAGCCTGATCACTGATTACCAGACTTACCCGGCGAAGCTCGATCCTGCGCTGGAAGAGCGTCTGAACGAATCACTGGAAAACTTCTATCTGGCACTCAGCCGCCGTCGTCCGCTGGCGCCGTCTGTCGCGTCCCTTTCTGCTCAGGCACTGCGCGTTTAACTTTAAAAGGAATTAACCATGCACGCATCTTTCTCTCTATTACGTCGCCTGCCGGTTATCGCCGGTTTACTGGCCAGCCTGACGCTGAGCGGTACGGCCCTTGCGCAGGAAAAAGATCCCGCGCAGTTACGCATTGCCTACCAGAAAGGATCCGTCGGTCTGGTGCTGGCGAAATCCCATCAGTTGCTGGAAAAACGTTTTCCGGACACCAAAATCACCTGGGTAGAATTCCCTGCCGGGCCGCAAATTCTCGAAGCGCTGAACGTCGGCAGCATTGATCTGGGCGGTACCGGTGATTTGCCACCGCTGTTCGCGCAGGCAGCAGGCGCAGACCTGCTGTACATCGGTTCTGAACCGCCGAAGCCCAAAGCTGAAGTGATTCTGGTCGGCAGCAACAGCCCGATCAAAACCGTCGCTGACCTGAAAGGCCATAAAGTGGCTTTCCAGAAAGGCTCCAGTTCACACAATTTACTGCTTCGCGCGCTGCAACAGGCCGGGCTGAAATTCACGGATATTCAGCCGGTTTATCTGACCCCCGCCGACGCCCGAGCGGCTTTCCAGCAGCATGACGTCGATGCCTGGGCCATCTGGGATCCGTACTATTCCGCCGCGCTGGTTCAGGGTGATGTTCGCGTGCTGACCGACGGTTCGACCTTACACCAGACCGGTTCTTTCTACCTGGCACCGAAAAAATATACCGAAGCGAATCCGCAATTTATCAGCGCTGTTCTGGACGTGTTAACGCAGGCGAATGCGCTGACGAAAACCGACCGCGCGCAAAGCATCACACTGCTTTCGCAGTCGATGGGGCTGCCGGATAAAGTCGTGGCCTCTTATCTGGATCATCTGCCGGACCTGCCTATCACGCCGGTGAGCGCAGAAACAGAAAAGCGCCAGCAACAAACCGCCGATTTGTTTTATGAAAGCCATATTTTGCCCAAACCGGTTGAGATTAAAGATCGCATCTGGAAACCCGAAGTACAGGCCAACTAAACATTCATTGAGCCGCCCCCTGAGCGGCGCCTTATGACGATTTGAGAGGAGCAACAACATGAGTCTGAACGTATTCTGGTTCTTACCTACCCACGGCGATGGCCGTTATTTAGGCACGGAAGAAGGCGCACGCGTGGTCGATCACGGCTATCTTCAGCAGATCGCACAGGCAGCGGACCGGTTAGGTTTTGGCGGCGTCTTGCTGCCAACGGGCCGTTCGTGTGAAGACTCATGGCTGGTGGCTGCCTCGCTGATCTCGGTGACTCAGCGTCTGAAATTTCTGGTGGCACTGCGTCCGGGGATTATTTCTCCGACACTGGCTGCGCGTCAGGCCGCCACGCTTGACCGCCTTTCCGGCGGTCGCGCACTGTTTAATCTGGTGACAGGTGGTGATCCGACCGAACTGGCTGCCGAAGGTTTGCATCTCAATCACAAGGAACGCTACGAAGCGTCCGCAGAATTTACCCGCATCTGGCGTCGTGTGCTGGAAGGGGAAACGGTGGATTACGAAGGCAAACACATTCAGGTGAAAGGCGCGAGCCTGATGCATCCGCCGGTTCAGTACCCTCGCCCGCCGCTGTATTTTGGCGGTTCTTCTGACGAAGCGCAGGATCTGGCCGCTGAACAGGTTGAGCTTTATCTGACCTGGGGCGAACCGCCGGCGCTGGTGAAGGAAAAAATCGGGCAGGTTCGTGCGAAAGCCGCCGCGAAAGGACGCACCGTTCGTTTCGGTATCCGTCTGCACGTTATTGTCCGCGAAACCAACGAAGAAGCCTGGCGCGCCGCAGACAAGCTGATCGCCAACGTGGATGATGAAACTATTCAGCGCGCGCAGGCGGCGTTTGCGAAAACCGATTCCGTCGGTCAGCACCGCATGGCTGCCCTGCACGGCGGTGACCGCAACAAGCTGGAAATCTATCCGAACCTGTGGGCGGGCATTGGTCTGGTGCGCACGGGAGCCGGAACGGCGCTGGTCGGAGACGGCCCGACCGTTGCAGCCCGCATGCAGGAATACGCCGATCTGGGTATTGATACCTTTATTTTCTCCGGTTACCCCCATCTGGAAGAAGCCTATCGCGTCAGCGAACTGCTGTTCCCGCATCTGGATCTTGCAAAACCGGAAGACGACCAAACCGTAAAAAAAGCCATTTTGCCGCGCGGTGAACTGGTGGCTCACGATTTTGCGAATAAACGTGCCGCCAGCCAGCATTGAGGATAACAAAGATGACGAGATCACAACGCTGGCTTAACCGCGCCGCGCCCTGGGTCGTTCCTGTCGTCCTGATCGGCGGCTGGCAACTGGCCGTTGAAGCAGGCTGGATGTCAAACCGTATTCTTCCTGCGCCGAGCGCGGTGGTCGAAGCCTTCTGGACGCTGGCGAAAAGCGGCGATCTCTGGCAGAACCTGAAAATCAGTACCTTCCGTGCGCTGACGGGATTTGCCATTGGCGGCAGTCTCGGGTTACTGCTCGGCTTTATCACCGGGCTTTCACGCTGGGGCGAACGTCTGCTCGACAGCTCGCTCCAGATGTTGCGTAACATTCCGCATCTGGCGCTGATCCCGCTGGTGATCTTGTGGTTCGGCATCGATGAGTCCGCCAAGATTTTCCTGGTGGCGCTGGGCACACTGTTCCCGATTTATCTCAATACTTATCACGGTATTCGCAACATTGACCGAGGCCTGCTGGAGATGTCGCGCAGCTACGGTTTGTCCGGTTTCCCGCTGTTTATTCAGGTGGTGTTACCGGGTGCACTGCCATCCATTATGGTCGGCGTGCGTTTTGCGCTGGGCTTTATGTGGCTGACGCTGATCGTCGCGGAAACCATTTCTGCCAATTCCGGCATCGGGTATCTGGCGATGAACGCCCGCGAGTTTTTACAAACTGACGTCGTGGTCGTGGCTATCGTGCTGTACGCCATCCTCGGCAAACTGGCTGATGTGCTGGCCCGCCTGCTGGAAAGTGTCTGGCTGCGATGGCACCCGGCCTATCAGAAAAAACAAGGAGACGCTGCATGAGCGTACCTGCACGTATCGGGCAAGGCACGCCGGTGACGTTATCCGGCATCACAAAAAAATACGGCAACCGCATCGTCCTCAACGACATTAATTTACGCATTCCCCCTGGCCAGTTTGTGGCCGTTGTCGGCCGCAGTGGTTGCGGTAAAAGTACCTTGCTGCGCCTGCTCGCCGGGCTGGAAAAAACCACGCAAGGCGAGTTGCTCAGCGCCAGTGCCCCGCTCAGTCAGGTGCGCGAAGATACCCGCCTGATGTTTCAGGATGACCGCCTGCTGCCGTGGAAAAAGGTGATTGATAACGTCGGACTGGGTCTGAAAGGCCAGTGGCGTGAAGCCGCGCGGGCTGCGCTGGAAGAAGTCGGGCTGGCCGATCGCGCCGATGAATGGCCGTCGGCGTTATCTGGCGGACAAAAACAGCGTGTGGCGCTGGCACGGGCACTGATCCACCGCCCGCGTCTGCTGTTACTGGATGAACCGCTGGGGCACTCGATGCGCTGACGCGGATTGAAATGCAAAGCCTGATCGAGCGTGTGTGGCAGCAACATGATTTCACCGTTCTGCTGGTGACGCATGATGTCAGTGAAGCGGTGACGGTCGCGGATCGCGTGATCCTTATCGATCAGGGGCAAATTGGCATGGACTTAACCATCGATTTGCCGCGCCCGCGCCGTAAAGGATCCGCACGTCTGGCAGAACTGGAAGCCGAAGTGCTGGAGCGCGTTCTGACGCCACAGCCGTCGCAGACGGTTTCGCAGGAAGCAAAACGCGCGCAGAGTTAATTCAAAATACCGTCATCTCAACATGACAAAAGGGCGATGTTTCCATCGCCCTTTTGTCTGTCTGCGTTTCTGCGATGCGTTTCTGCGACTAATTACGCATCTAACGCTTTGGTGATTTTCTCGAACAAATCACCGGACAGATTTTCCAGCCCTTTAAGCTGCTCAAGCGCCTGGCGCATCAGCGCCTGACGGCCGGCATCGTAACGTTTCAGGCGGATCAGCGGCTCGATCATACGCGCGGCAACCTGCGGGTTACGCGTGTTCAGGTCAGTCAGCATTTCGGTCAGGAACTGATAACCACTGCCGTCTGCGGCGTGGAACGCAGAAGGGTTAGCCGAGGCGAACGCACCGACCAGTGAACGGACACGGTTCGGGTTGCCCATGCTGAATGAACGGTGATTGAGCAGTGAACGGACTTTCTGCAACACATCGGCCGCGGGGCTGGTCGCCTGCTGGATAAACCATTTATCCATGACCAGACCATCGTGATGCCAGCGCTCGTCGTAAGCCGCCAGCAACACTTCACGGCAAGGCAACTGCGCAGAAACGGCGGCGGCCATCGCAGCCAGCGAGTCAGTCATGTTATCCGCCTGCTCAAACTGGGTTTTAACCAACTGATCCGCCAGCGTGACATCTGCGAAGGCCAGATAATGCAGACAGGTATTGCGCAATGAACGTTTACCGATATCTTCGTGAAGCACACGGTATGACGGCAGACAGTTAGCGTTATAAACCGCCAGGAATTCATCTGCCATTTCGGTTGCGAGACAACGGGTAATCGCCTCATGTACGGCACCGATCGCATCCGGATCGATGATATCGAACAGTTCAGCAATTTCATTTTCTGACGGCAGCGTCAGGATCTGCGCCGCCAGCGCCGGATCAATATGTTCATCCAGCAGCACCGCCCGGAAGGCATCCGCCACATGCAACGGCAGTGACAGAGGCTGTTTCTGCTGATGACGTGCGACGTTCAGTTTGATGTAAATAGCCAGCAGGCTCTGCGCCGCATCCCAACGGGCGAAATCGTTACGTGCAAATTTCATCAGGAAAGTCAGCTGATGATCGCCCCACTTGTAATCGAGTTTCACCGGTGCGGAGAATTCACGTAATAAAGAAGGCACCGGCGGAGTTTCCACATCATCAAAGATGAAAGTCTGCACGGCTTCGGTCACATTCAGCACATGGCTGACAGTCTGGCCGTTTTGTTTCAGCGCAATCACGTTGCCCTGCGGATCGTAGAGTTCGATATCCAGCGGAATATGCAGCGGCAGCTTTTCAGTTTGATCAGGCGTCGGCGGCGTTTTCTGACTGACGGTCAGGGTGTACTGCTGTTTTTCCACGTCGTAGTCGTCGCGCACAGTCAGCACCGGCGTACCGGACTGGCTGTACCAGCGACGGAACAGCGACAGGTCAACATTTGAGGCATCTTCCATCGCCTGCACGAAATCATCGCAGGTTGCAGCGCTGCCGTCGTGACGTTCGAAATACAGTTGCATACCGGCCTGGAATTTCTCTTCGCCCAGCAGGGTGTGCAGCATACGAATAACTTCTGAGCCTTTCTCATACACCGTCAGGGTGTAGAAGTTATTCATTTCGATCACTTTTTCAGGACGAATCGGATGCGCCATCGGGCTGGCATCTTCAGAGAACTGAGCGCCACGCATAACGCGGACGTTATCGATACGGTTGACGGAACGGGAGCCCAGATCAGAGCTGAATTCCTGATCGCGGAAAACGGTCAGACCTTCTTTCAGGCTCAGCTGGAACCAGTCGCGACAGGTCACGCGGTTACCGGTCCAGTTATGGAAATATTCGTGGCCAATGACCGCTTCGATACCGAGGTAATCTTTGTCGGTGGCGGTTTCCGCTTTGGCCAGCACGTATTTGGAGTTAAAGACGTTCAGGCCTTTGTTTTCCATTGCGCCCATGTTGAAGAAATCAACGGCAACAATCATGAAGATGTCGAGATCATATTCCAGATTAAAACGGGTTTCGTCCCATTTCATCGACTGTTTCAGGGATTCCATTGCCCAGCCCGCACGATCCAGATTACCGCGGTCAACGAACAGTTCAAGCGCCACATCACGGCCTGAACGGGTTTTGAAAGAATCACGCAGAACGTCGAAATCACCGGCAACCAGCGCAAACAGGTAGCAAGGTTTCGGGAACGGATCCTGCCATTTGATCCAGTGCTTACCGCCTTCCAGTTCGCCAGAATCGACACGGTTACCGTTTGACAGCAGGTACGGATAGCGGGCTTTGTCCGCCACGATGCGGGTGGTAAAACGCGCCAGCACATCTGGACGATCCAGATAATAGGTAATATGACGGAAACCTTCCGCTTCACACTGGGTACACAGCGCTTCGCCGGACAGGTACAGCCCTTCCAGCGCGGTGTTTTTCGCCGGGTGAATTTCATTAACAATCGCCAGTTCGAACGCTTCGGGCACGCCGGTGATTTCCAGCACACCTTCTTTAAACTGATATTGCGGCCAGTCCTGACCATTAATTTTCAGGCTGACAAGGGTCAGATTTTCGCCGTTGAGCACCAGCGGAGCGCCTTCAGCGCCTTGTCGTTTGATCTGACTGACGGCGGTCACAAGGGTCTTCTGTGCATCAAGCTCGAAATTCAGGTCGATATCCGTGATGGTGTAGTCCGGCGCACGATAGTCGTGGCGGAACTTGGCTTGTGGCAGTTGAGTCATAAAAAACCTTTTGGCGTTTTCATTGTTTAGGGTGATGACGATTTATGGAAGATGAAGCCGACGCATGTCGCCAGCGATTGGCTGGGCAGCCCTGACAGCCTTCAATCTTTTTATCTCTAAACTCTACCACAGGCATCAGGAAATCCCAGATTGTTGCCATTTTGTGAGTGCGTTAGCCCACGATTTGTTCAAAACGGAATGTCCCGGCGCTGACGAAGAGTCACCGCGAAGAAAACACGCAAGAACCGGGGGATTAAACAGTCAGGCGGCAGAACGTTTATTATCATGAACAATTGCAGGGGATTACACCGCGGAAAATGCGTGCAGAAACGAGCCAGTGAGTCTTTTCAGAACGTCAGTTTGATTAAATTTATGTAATCAATTTGTGCTTTTTTTAATCTCAATAATCCCCTATTTGCCTGTAGTGCCTGCGTTTAAGCACATTTAAGCCTCGACCAATCACGGACAATTATGATGTGATGAGGGTTCTTTAGCGGGATAATACGGTATACTTCACAGACTTTGCTGTTTTATCCAGAACGTTTTTTTTACGGAACGGTTGTTTGTGTTCAAACACTCAGTTTCTGACGAGGATGCTGTAAGCGCGCTATGACTCCATACGCCTCCCCGATTTTGACTTCGCTGTTAGATACCGATGCCTACAAGCTTCACATGCAGCAAGCGGTTTACCATCGCTATCGCACTATTAACGTCGTGGCCGAATTCCGCTGCCGTGGTGATGAACTGTTGGGCGAATACGCCAGCGAAATTCGTCAGCAGATCCAGATGATGAGTCAGCTGGCGCTGAGCGACGACGAATTCACCTACCTTTCCGGGCTACCCTTCTTCACGCAGGATTATCTGAACTGGCTGAAAGCGTTCCGCTACAATCCTGAGCATGTCACCGTCTCCGATCGCAACGGGCATTTGCACGTTCGCATCGAAGGCCCGTGGCGTGAAGTGATCATGTGGGAAGTACCGCTGCTGGCAGTTATCAGTGAAGTTGTCCATCGCCAGCGCTCACCGGATGTTACCGCGCAAATGGCGGTGGATCAGCTGCGTAAAAACCTTGCCGGTTTCAAAGAACAGGCCGCTGATATCGATCTCTCCGCTTTCCGCCTGATGGATTTCGGCACACGTCGCCGTTTCTCCGGGGAAGTTCAGGAAGCGATTGTCACCACGCTCAAAAACGAATTCCCGTATCTGGTTGGCACCAGCAACTACGATTTAGCGCATAAATTGCAGCTGACGCCGGTCGGAACACAGGCGCACGAGTGGTTCCAGGCACATCAGCAGATCAGCCCGGTTCTGGCAAACAGCCAGCGCGCCGCCTTGCAGGCCTGGCTGGATGAATATCCCGATCAACTGGGCATTGCCCTCACCGATTGCATCACCATGGATGCTTTCCTGCGTGATTTCGGAACAAAATTCGCCAACGCTTATCAGGGCTTACGCCACGACTCGGGGGACCCGGTTGAATGGGGTGAAAAAGCCATCGCACATTATCAGGCGCTCGGTATCGACCCGATGGCTAAAACGCTGGTGTTTTCCGACAATCTGGATCTGGATAAAGCGCTGCATTTATACCGGCATTTCCATCAGCGGGTGAATCTGGTCTTTGGTATCGGCACGCGTCTCACCTGTAATATTCCGGACGTCAAACCGCTGAACATCGTGATTAAGCTGGTTCAGTGTAATGGCAAGCCGGTGGCAAAACTTTCGGATAGCCCCGGAAAAACAATATGCCAGGATAAAGCGTTCGTGAAAGCCTTGCGCAAAGCATTCGATCTGCCGCTGGTTAAAAAAGCATCCTGATGAATAAACACTGTGCCGGAAAATGAACTCCGGCACATGACTGTATTTCCCCCGAATTAACGCCTCCTCTTTTCTTCCTTTATATACATACGATTTAATTCGCTCGGCTTTCATTCGTTCAGCCAATAATTTCAGTCAATCCATCCTTCTGCCTGAGAATTCTTGGCTGCCGATGACGATTTCTGCTTGTGTCCTGAGAAAGGCTAAGTAACATAGCAAAATCCCTTTTTACAGGGTGTCCATTATTTCTTAGCCAACATCTGTATATAAAGAAAGAGAGAAATCTATGAGCGTTGTGCCTGTAGTCGACGTACTGCAAGGCCGTGCTGCGGTTGACAGTGAAGTCACCGTACGCGGTTGGGTACGTACCCGGAGAGATTCTAAAGCGGGTATCTCATTCGTCGCCGTTTATGACGGCTCCTGCTTTAATCCATTACAGGCCGTCGTCAATAATTCTCTGCCCAATTATCAGGAAGACGTATTGCGTCTGACGACAGGTTGCTCAGTCGAAGTGACGGGTACTGTTGTGGCTTCACCCGGCGAAGGCCAGAGTTTTGAACTGCAGGCGACCGCCGTTAAAGTGGTTGGCTGGGTGGATGATCCGGATACTTACCCGATGGCAGCGAAGCGCCACAGCATCGAATATTTACGCGAAGTGGCTCACCTGCGCCCGCGCACTAACCTGATTGGTGCGGTTGCTCGTGTACGCAACACCCTTTCTCAGGCGATTCACCGTTTCTATCACGAAAACGGCTACTTCTGGGTATCAACTCCGCTGATCACAGCGTCTGATACTGAAGGCGCAGGCGAGATGTTCCGCGTGTCCACGCTGGATCTGCAAAACCTGCCGCGTACGGATAAAGGCGAAATTGATTTCAGCGAAGACTTCTTTGGTAAAGAATCTTTCCTGACCGTTTCCGGCCAGCTAAACGGCGAAGCTTATGCGTGTGCGCTGTCCAAGGTATATACCTTCGGCCCGACTTTCCGCGCAGAAAACTCCAACACCAGCCGCCACCTCGCTGAGTTCTGGATGGTTGAACCGGAAGTCGCTTTTGCCACGCTTGACGATATCGCATCACTGGCTGAAAACATGTTGAAGTATGTTTTCCAGGCCGTTTTGAACGAACGTGCAGACGATATGGCCTTTTTCGCTGAACGCGTAGACAAAGATGCTGTTGCCCGCCTGGAGCGTTTTGTAACCTCCGATTTCGCGCAGGTGGATTACACCGATGCAGTAGAAATCTTAATGAATTGCGGTCAGAAATTTGAGAACCCAGTTTCATGGGGTGTGGATCTTTCGTCAGAACACGAACGTTATCTTGCAGAGCAGCACTTCAAAGCGCCGGTCGTTGTGAAAAATTATCCTAAAGATATCAAATCTTTCTATATGCGTCTGAACGATGACGGCAAAACAGTTGCTGCGATGGATGTTCTGGCACCGGGCATTGGCGAGATTATCGGGGGTTCTCAGCGTGAAGAACGTCTGGATGTACTGGACGCCCGTATGGCCGAAATGGGCCTGAAACAGGAAGATTATTGGTGGTATCGCGATCTTCGTCGTTACGGCACGGTGCCGCACTCTGGTTTCGGGTTAGGATTCGAACGTTTAGTGGCTTATGTCACCGGTGTTCAAAACGTACGTGACGTAATCCCGTTCCCTCGCACACCACGTAATGCAACCTTCTAATTAAATAACGTATTTGTATTTTACAAAATTGCCACAATTCGGAGGCCAGCTAAGCTGGCCTTCGCCATTTTTAAAGATAGATCCCCGTCACAAAGTTCCGCAAAATACACATTTTGAAATACATTCTTTCCCACTGAAACATATTTAGTAATTTAGTAGCATTTTCGCTATGGATTAAGCGAACCTCGGATGGAATAGTGCGTTCAGACACAGGAGACACCAAACTCTCACGAATAGTTCCGTAAAGAATTGTTTAGGGCAGTGGCAGGTGTCCGAATAAAACCAATGAGGGTAATAATAATGATGAAGCGCAACATTCTTGCAGTGGTAATCCCAGCTCTGTTAGTTGCTGGTGCAGCTAATGCAGCAGAAATCTATAACAAAGACGGCAACAAACTGGATCTGTACGGTAAAGTTGATGCACGCCACACCTTCTCTGACAATGCTAGCGATGACGGCGACCAGACTTATGTTCGTTTCGGCTTCAAAGGCGAAACTCAAATTACTGACCAACTGACCGGTTACGGCCAGTGGGAATACAACGTTCAGGCTAACCACGCAGAAAGCGCTGGCGACGAAGGCAACAAAACTCGTCTGGGCTTCGCAGGTCTGAAATTCGGTGATGCAGGTTCATTCGACTACGGTCGTAACTACGGCGTGATCTACGACGTAATGTCCTACACCGACCAATTGCCAATCTTTGGCGATGACACCATGTACCAGAATAACGACAACTTCATGGTTGGTCGTGCAAATGGTCTGGCAACTTACCGTAACAGCAACTTCTTCGGTCTGGTTGATGGCCTGAGCTTCGCTGTACAGTACCAGGGTAAAAACGACGAAGGTCGTGACAGCCGTGGTGCAGTTGATTCCAATGGCGACGGCTGGGGTACTTCTACCGCTTATGCTATCGGCAACTCAGGTGTTAGCCTGACAGGTGCTTACTTCTCTTCTAACCGTACTACTCTGCAAAAACAAGATGGTACTGGTGACAAAGCAGACGCATACGCATTCGGCGCTAAATACGATGCGAACAATTTATACCTGGCAACCTTCTACGGTGAATCACGCAACACCACCGATTACGGTAACCCGGCTGCGATTGCTAACAAAACTCAGAACTTTGAAGTTGTAGCTCAATACCAATTCGACTTCGGTCTGCGTCCATCTATCGCATACCTGCAGTCTAAAGGTAAGGACCTGGATGGCTTCACCAAAAACGGTTCAACCTACACTGGCGGCGATGCAGACTTGGTTAAATACATCGAAGTTGGTACTTACTACTACTTCAACAAAAACATGTCTACCTACGTTGACTACAAAATCAACCTGCTGGACGACAACGACTACACCAAAGCAGC
This sequence comes from Rahnella sp. PCH160, assembly GCF_047784855.1. NCBI lineage: Bacteria > Pseudomonadati > Pseudomonadota > Gammaproteobacteria > Enterobacterales > Yersiniaceae > Rahnella > Rahnella sp. PCH160. The sequence continues at coordinate 2,672,712 of NZ_JBLOGT010000001.1, read as the reverse complement.
GGGTCGCACCACAGACGACACCGTTGGTGTTGGCCTGCAATACCAGTTCTAATATCGCTTAACGATGCGCTTACGGGCACATCAAAGTGGATATCAAGGCAGGGCTTCGGCTCTGCCTTTTGCATTTATGCGTTTGCCGAAAAACCGCTTTGCCACCTCATCTCATAAATTATTTTAATCTCGCACGCTTTCTCACAACTCTGCTTTCTTTTTGCCGCAAACGGTTGGCAAAAAGGGGCTCCGGCGTTACCCTGATGCCCTCTTTCGAAATATCAGGCTATGGAAGTTTCCAACATGTTTGAAAAAATCACTGCAGCACCTGCCGACCCGATTCTGGGTCTTTCCGATCTTTTCCGCGCTGACGACCGCTCAAATAAAATCAATCTGGGGATTGGTGTTTATAAAGATGAAACCGGTAAAACGCCGGTTCTGACCAGTGTGAAGAAAGCCGAACAATTCCTGTTGGAAAATGAAACGACAAAAACCTATCTGAGCATCGACGGGTTACCTGATTTCGCACGTTGCACGCAGGAATTGCTGTTTGGTAAAGGCAACCCTGTTATTGCCGACAAACGTGCCCGCACTGCACAAACGCCTGGCGGGACCGGCGCGCTGCGTATTGCCGCTGATTTTATCGCCACGCAGACCAGTGCCAAACGCGTGTGGGTCAGCAACCCAAGCTGGCCGAACCATAAAGGCGTTTTCTCGGCCGCAGGTCTGGACGTTGCAGAATACAATTATTACGACGCTGCCAATCACAGCCTCGACTTTGACGGCATGCTTAAGAGCCTGAGTGAAGCACAGGCAGGTGACGTGGTGTTATTCCATGGTTGCTGCCACAACCCGACAGGTATCGATCCGACACAAGCGCAGTGGGCTCAGCTGGCTGAATTGTCTGTTGCCAAGGGCTGGTTGCCGTTGTTTGATTTCGCCTATCAGGGTTTCGCTAAAGGTCTGGAAGAAGACGCTGCCGGGCTGCGTTTGTTCGTGGCTAACCATAAAGAATTGCTGGTCGCGAGCTCTTACTCAAAAAATTTCGGCTTATACAATGAGCGCGTCGGTGCCTGTACGTTAGTGGCTGCCGATGCCGAAACCGCAGACCGCGCATTCAGCCAGGTGAAATCCGTTATCCGCGCAAACTACTCCAACCCGCCAGCACACGGCGCAGCGGTTGTTGCCACTATTCTGGGTAACGAAGCATTGCGCACGCTGTGGGAGCAGGAACTGAGTGATATGCGTCAGCGCATTCACCGTATGCGTCAGCTGTTTGTCAGCACGTTGCAGGAAAAAGGCGCGCAGCAGGATTTCAGCTTCATTATTAATCAGAACGGAATGTTCTCGTTCAGCGGCCTGACCAAAGATCAGGTACTGCGTCTGCGGGATGAATTCGGCGTTTACGCGGTAAACTCTGGTCGTATTAATGTCGCCGGTATTACGTTCGACAACATGGCACCGTTGTGTGAAGCCATCGTTGCCGTGCTGTAAGAAATTGAGGTTCTGAGTTCCATTAAAAAGCCCGTCAGGTAACTGACGGGCTTTTTGTATTCTGGCAACCGGAAAAATCACCAGACCGGCTGTTCATCCTGCAGGAACGGGTTATTTTTACGTTCGTACCCAAAATCGGACATTGGCCCGTGTCCTGGAATAAAGACGATATCATCCCCGAGCGGCAATAATTTTGCCTTGATCGAATGAATCAGCGCCTGATGATCCCCGTGCGGGAAATCACTGCGCCCTACTCCGCCTTTAAAAATTACATCACCGGAAACCGCCAGCCGCGCTTTATCATTGATGAAAACAATGTGTCCCGGCGTATGTCCCGGGCAATGCAATACCGAAAGGACTTCTTCGCCCACGTTCACGGTATCCCCTTCTTCCAGCCAGGTATCTGGCGTCAGCGGGTCACAATGGTCAAGGCCGAACATCTGGCTTTGCGTCGGCAAGGCATCGAGCAGGAACTGATCTTCTTTTTGTGGCCCGATAACCGGAACCTGATAATGCGCAGCCAGTTCTGCTGCGGCACCGACGTGATCAAGATGGCCGTGTGTCAGCAAAATTTGCGTGACCAGCACACCTTTGTCAGAAACTTCGCGAATTATTTTGGCTGCTTCACCGCCCGGATCGACAAGCGCGGCCTGATTGGTTTTCGTACACCAAATCAGTGAGCAATTCTGGCTGAACGCCGTGACTGTAATAAGATGGAATTTCATAGGGCTCCACAAAATGGCCTGTCCGTTTGGGCAGGCCATTAATTACGCACACTACCAGGTTCGTGCTGGCCCGGTATCAATGTGCACAAAGTTACTTCGTGGATAATATCCTACACCACCCATCCGCATTTTTAATGCTGCTTTGCGGATATTACTCAGTTCGATGCCCTGAATATGGAAATCCATGGCCTGCCCGAGCGTGTGGTAACTGTGTTTTGCTACGCCGCTTCCCGGTTCGCGCATGCTGTTATTGGTTGCCAGAGAGCGGTAGCCGGAAATCAGCTGAACCGGTTTATTCGCCCCACCGAGCATAACCTGCAAACGGTAAAGGTGATCGAAAAGCGCGGGATCGATACTTTTTACTTTTTCCGCACGATAGTCCCTGAACAGATGATTCAACCGGGCCAACTCATCCTTGTTATAACGCTTTCCATCAAAAAACTCAGTTTTGAGGGTTTCGCCGGTATTCAGATTGTTAACCACTAAAATACGCGGACGAGGTGTGGAAAGAGTGGCAAATGCACGACTCGGAAGCAATGCAATCCCCATAGCGGCACTGCCTAATGCCAGCCATTTACGGCGATGTTTGTCGATTTCATTCATGAACAGTTTACTATCCGGTAAGAGAGTCAAAAATAAGCCCCATTCGGAACCGTTTTGAACCTTAACCGCCAAATTTCTGCGAGTCAAGGGACCCCGTAAAGCAAAACGAGCGTGCCGGTGGCTCACGCTCGTTGTCAGGCCAAATACTCAGACCCTTATCAGATTAGTTTTACTGCATTTATTGGAGCAAAATTTCTGCCTGAGGCAAAATTTGTGCACCCGATCGCACTGTCGCATCGTAATTGTAAATATCTGTGCGGAATTGCGGCTTACCATCGTCAGCCACCCACGCCGTCAGATAGAACAGTTTTACCGGTATATGATGGCGGATCGCCACATAGGTCGTATTGCCGCCCTGAAGCGCTGAAGAAATTCGGGTATCGTTCCAGCCCGCATCCTGCAACAGCATATTGGCCAGCTCAGAAGCTTTATTCACCCTCACACACCCGGAGCTCAGCGCGCGAATATCTTTGCTGAACAGATTGTGGTTAGGCGTGTCATGCAGATAAATGGCATCGGAACTTGGCATGTTAAATTTATAGCGACCCAGGGAGTTGCTTGCCCCAGGCGCCTGACGGATGCGATACGGGAAATGGCTTGGTGAAACCATGGCCCAGTCAATCATCGACGGATCAATCACTTCCGCATCATTGCTCCAGCCTGACAAGACCTGATAACCGTGCTGCTGGAAGTACGTCGGATTGTTCATGGCTTTCGGCACAATATCTTCGCGTACTAACGTTGTCGGCACGTTCCACGGCGGGTTTACCACCACGTTATTGAGCGCACTGCTCATCAGCGGGGTTTTGCGGCTCGGACGACCGACAATGACCCGCGAGGACAACACTTCGCTACCGTTGAGATAATAGGTGAGCTGGTAGTTTGGAATATTCACCATAATGCCCGTATTCACATTACCCGGCAGAATACGTAAACGTTGAATATTGAGCGCCAGCAATGTGGCACGCAATTGCGGAGACGCATTCAGCCACTGGCGGGTACGTCCGCCAATAATGCCGTCCGCTTCCAGCGCCTGCCATTTCTGGAAGCGTTTAACCGCTTCGACCAGATCCGGCGTGTACTGATTGTTCGACACAGCGACCGGCACGGCAGGCGCAGGCGTTCCACCGGCCTGGACCGTTGGCAACACATCCTGAACCGACGTCGCCGAAGGGCTGACCGCTGGCGTCGCAGGTTGCGCTTTATCGGCGGCCTCATCGACCGATAAATCATCATTCGCCGCACTTCCCGGCACGTTAGGCGCAATGGTCTCATCGGTCGGCTTCGGCGATTTGGCCTCTTCCGGCGACGCAACCATCATTCCCGTACGGGTCAGAATTTCGCGCAACGCAGGCACATCATCACTGATTTGATCCGGACGCAAACTCGCCGCGCCACGCATCACTGGCCACGGACGATTGTCCGCAAGCATCAGCTTCAGTGCATCGTGCATTTTGGCATAGTAAGGGTGTTGTGGCGTCAGCGTTGACAGATAGCGCGTCGTATCGCCCTGACGGACGGCCAGTTGCCACTGGTTAATCACCGTCAGCGGCGGCGTTGTCATTTTGTACGGCACATTGCTGTAAAGCCAGGTGTCACCATTGGCTTCAATGCTGCTGGTAAATTGCAAATATCCCAGCATCGCATCGGACAGGACAACATCGCGCGCCATGCCTTTGACCTCAGGATCCGTCAGCCATCTTACCCATTGCGTGAATTGCGGCTGAATACCTGAAATCGCCAGTTCAGCTAACTGCTGCTGGAAAATCTGGATGGATTCTCTGTCCTTCCACATAGGCTGCATATGATTGGCAGCATACAGTGAGGACAAAGAGGATAAATACAGCGGACGAATGCCGCGTGGCGCCAGTTCTGCCTGCAACTGACTCATGCTCTGAACGCTTGAAAGCGTCGTCTTTCCTACCGGCATAGTGGGTACTGTGGCCCAGGCTGAAAACCAGGGTGACAGACCGCTTGCCAGCAGACAGCTGGCGACTAAAAACTTGAGAGACCTTTGATTCATTAACATTTTCCCTTGCCTCCCGATAAATTGCCCAATCTGATCCCCAAAAATTAAGCCAGCAGCTCTTGGATTAAGTATATAAACAGATTTCTTTTTTTGCGCAGGAACTCAATGCAATAGAGTCCGCCTCTCACGTAAAGACTCTAAGCCAGCCGTCAGCCGAAATAAAGACTTCATTGTGTACTTTCCATTGGCCTGCAAGGCATTAGCTCATTAATCACACAGTCGCTTATAAAAATCTTAATTGTTATTTATAGCTGAGAAGTATTTCTAAGAAAGCATTAGAGAAATGAATAAGTAATTATCTGAGGGTAAAAGAATATTTAAGAAAAGAAGTATGAAGAAAATAAGGAACTGCAAACAATAAAAAAACGCCCCGGTATAATACCAGGGCGTCAGGACTTCAGAAACGCATCAGGAAGCGTCGGCTTCCGTCGCGGCGAGTACCGGAAGTTCCGGCGCAAAGCCACGCAAACCCACCACATGTACGTGTTCATTATTGCCAAACACTTTACGCACCAGTTTGTAAGTCGTGCCTTTTTCCGGGCTGATATTTTCGGGTGCAGCGATAATAAGCTGCATTTCCAACCGGTCGCAAAGCTCAAACAGCGTGGCGATGGATTTAGCATCCAGACGCGCCGCTTCGTCGAGGAACAACAGTCGGCAAGGCGAAATATCTTTACCGCGCATACGGCTCGATTCGTCTTCCCAGCTCTGAACCACCATCACCAGAATCGACATACCGGTACCGATCGCTTCACCGGTAGACAACGCGCCACTTTCTGCACGCAGCCAGCCATCTGAACCACGGTTAACTTCTACCTCCATTTCGAGGTAATTACGGTAATCCAGAAGCTCTTCACCGATCGTTTGCGGCGTGCGTTGCCCCATATCAATTTGCGGATTGAGTCGCTGATACAGTTTTGCCAGCGCTTCGGAGAAGGTCAGACGGTTGCTGCTGAACAAATCCTGATGCTGTTCCTGTTGCTCAGAAAGCACATCCAGCAAACCGGCGTGGGCTTCGCGCACATTGACATTCAGACGCACACTTTTAACCTGTCCAAATGCCACGGCTTGCAGGCCCTGGTTAAGCTGGCGAATACGGTTTTGCTCACGCTGAATCGTTTTGCGAATAATGTTCGCCACACTCTTCGAGCTGATCGCCAGTTGCTGTTCACGCGCGGTCAGTTCTTCGGTCAGACGTCCCAGCTCGATTTCCATCTGTTCGATGGCTTCAACCGGATCGTCGGTGCGGATAATATCCTGACGGATACGCTCGCGCAGATGCTGATAAACCGCAATGTAGAACTGAATTTTACGCTCAGGACGTTTTGGATCTTCGGAAAGACGCAGCACATCACGCAGATGTTCGTTGTCAGACACCGCCAGACGCAGCGCACCGAGCGATTTATCCGACATGGAGCGCAGTTCGTCGCCGCCCATGTAGGCCAGCTCGCGGCGGTGAAGACGGCGCTCAACGCCATTATCCTTCACTAAACGCATGACTGCACACCATCCGGCTTTCGACGTCACTACCTGTTCACGGCTCTGATGGTAATCGCGTTCCAGCTTGCGTAGTTTCTTCTGCAAATTGTCCATCTCGGCTTCGCAGAATGTAATCTGTTTTTCGAGCTGGTTGCAGCGGGTGCGGTTTGTGCTCAGGGCGGTGTGCAGTTCATCGCGACGTGTTTTGGCGCGCGCTTCGGCGTTCGGATCGGCCTGAACCCCGATATCCTGTAATTCCTGACTCAGCTCTTTGAGCATGTCGCGTTTAGCATCAAACGAACTTTTCAGTGATGCCAGAACCTGACTGTACTGCGTATATTGTGTCTGATGCTGACGCATCTGCTCACGGGCGCGGGTACGTTCCGCCTCCGCATGTTCAAGACGCTGACGCAGTTTGTCATTCAGATCACTGTTTTCATTCAGCATACCGGCAGAGTCGGTATAGCCGAAGTGAGCGCGACGCTGAACCACCTCGGTCAGCGCAAACGCCTGTTGTTTTGCCAGACGTTGTGCGTGCTGAGCCTGCGCATAATCTTCTTTCAGTTGCTCATGCTGTTCCGGGTCACTTTGTAATACCGAGACCAGCGGTTCAAGTTTACCCAGTGAAACACCGTGCTGCTGGATGAAGCGGGCAGAATCCTGCGCTTCATCCATTTCTTCACGGATTTCTTCAACACGGTCGATGAGCGTTTCATCGCATAACAATCCGACGCGGGGTTGCAATTTATTCAGCATCGCGACAGCTTCTTTCGCCTGTTCGTATTGCTGACGTTGTTGCTGGTTCTGGCTTTCGTGTGCATTCAGTGCGCGCTCAAGCTCACCCCGACGTCCGCTCAGCGTGCGGATATCTGCTTCTGGGTCAGCATCAAAAGCAACGGCCAAATGGCTGCCGATGAAACGGCTGAATGCCTGATGCGCGCGCTGGATTTTCTGGACGTCAAAGGACAGTGTCGCGTAACGCTCGGATAAACTTTCGCGTTCTTTATGCAGCGTTTCAAGACGGTTTTCACGCGCGGCACGGCCAAACAGCGGCACCTGCGGGAAGTGGGAGTAACGCCACTGGCGGTCGCCGGTTTTGACCAGCACCGCGCCCTGCATCTCATCCACTTCAAAGACGTTATCGTCAAATGAATGCGGATCCCCTTCAATCAGATAGAGATCTTCCGGGCAATCGTCGAGACCATCGAGTTGATCTCGGATCAAAGACAAATCAGGCACGACGATCGCGTGGCGCGAAGGGCCATACAATGCGGAGAAGTACGGCGCATCATCGATGGTGACGTCATCATAAATTTCAGATAACAGTACGCCACCGAAACGCTCTGCCAGTGCAATCATGCGGGAGTCTTCTGCACCGCTTGGCTGGCTCAGACGGGTAATCTGGCCTTCAATGCGGCGTTTACGCGCAGCGACTTCGTCACGCTCGACCGTTGTTTCGCGTTCACTTTCCAGCAACTGCTGCATGTACTCAGTCACCTGCTGGCTGTTCTCCAGCGGTTCCTTACTTTGCTCGCTCAACTGACTCAGTGCTTCCTGAGCGGCGAGCCAGACAGGTGCGCGGGCAGTCAGTTCACGAATACGCGACTGAACCTGCTCCAGCTCCTGCCGCATTTCCATGCGGCGCTCACCGGCCTGCGAAACCACGCCCTGCAACTCTTCAATCTGCACTTCCAGCTCGCGCTGCATTTCGTCCAGATCTTCCGGCTGCACATCCTGGCCGGTGCGTTTACAGAATTCCTGCAACTGACGCTCAGCGTCCTGCTGCTCACGAAGGCGGTTTTCAAGCTCGGACAAACGCATGCGCAGCGGTTCGACGCGCTCCGCCTGATGTTGCTGAGAAGACCAGTCACGTAATAATTCGCGCGCCGTCTGCCAGGCCTGACTGCGGCTGACTTCACCGGCGATTTTCACCACCAGCTGATAGGCGGTTTCGAACTGATTGTGCGCCGCTGACGCCACACTCATTTTCTGTTCCAGCTGGAGCAGGATTTCAGTGGCTTCCTGTTCTTTGCTCTGGAACGTTTCCAGCCACGCTTCGCTGTTTTGGGTGCTCAGATCCGGGATCTGACACAGGTCGCGCGCACGTTCAATGGCCTGCAACGCCTGCTGGTATTGAATAGCACGGGTTTGCTGAACGTCCAGCGCCTGCTGGTAATCGGCAAGCTGGCTTTTCAGCTCATCGACTTCAAGCTCGGCGGCCTCGGCTCGCGCTTCATGTTCAGCATGCAGTTCGCTGGCTTCCGCCACGACTTCATTCTGTTCTTCCAAACGGTACGTAAGCTCTTCGAGATCACCTTCATAACGCTCGATTTTTTCCTGCTGACGCATCGCGGTCTGCACCAGACTGAGATGATCGCTGGCTGCCTGATAATCGGTTTCCAGATCACTTTGCGAACCGCTCTGCTCGGCCAGTTCACGCGCCATTTCGACATGACGGTATTGCTCGCCGGACAGCTGTTTGCGGCTGGTGAGCAAATCGTTCCGAAATACCAGCGCGCCATCGAGATGAATACGACGTTCATTGGCGTGGCGCATATAGTCGGCCGCCACGTAGGATGTCGCTTCAGAAATCAGATGCTTGAACAGGTCACGGTCAGATTGCGTTACGCGAATGGCTTCCAGCGTCATGCGGTTTTCACGCAGCGCGGCTTCCATATCCTGGAAGGCCTTACGCACACCGCTGTTTTCCGGCAACAGATAGTCGCGCAGGGAACGGGTGATGGCGCTGGAGATCCCGCCGTACAGCGAGGCTTCAATCAGACGATAGAACTTGCTGCGATCAGACGCTGAACGTAAACGACGCGGGATGACACCCAGATCGAACATCAGCGCATGGTAATCCGTGATCGAGTTAAACTGCTTAAACTGGACACCTTCCATGGCTTCGACGCGATCTTTCAGTTCCTGCAAAGACAGCACGCGAGCCTGACGTTCTCCCACCGTTTCGGTCAGCATTTCCGTCGGATTAACCGCAACCGGCAAGCCCTGAATGGTGAAAGGTTTGATGTCCACCTTGCGGTCACGGCCTGCGACCTGTTGAAGACGCACGCCAACCACAATGCGCTGATGGCGCGAGTTCACGACATCCAGCACCGAGTAACAGACGCCCGCACGCAATTTACCGTGCAGACCTTTGTCGCGGGAACCTGACGTCGCGCCAGCTTCCGTGGTATTACGGAAATGCAGCAGCGTCAGATCGGGGATCAGCGCCGTCACAAAGGCGGCCATCGTGGTGGATTTACCCGCACCGTTACCGCCGGAAAGTGTGGTGACCAGTGAATCGAGGTCAAAAGTCCGGGCAAAGAACCCGTTCCAGTTAACCAGCGTCAGTGAGCGAAATTTACCGCGTTCAATCATTCCTGTTCATCCTCTGCGCTCTCGTGCCCTTGCAGCCCGGCCTGCGATTCGCCCTCTTCGCTTTCATCGTTCAATGACAACGCACTGTCGACAGGCATCGCTTCGCCATCACGGATCATCCGTAACTGTGCTTCACGTACATCATCGCCGCTACGAACATCCGCGCCAAAACGGAACACCGCTTCGGTGATACGGAATTTGCTGCTGTCGGCACCCATGAAATACACCATGCCCAGACGGCGCAGACGGTTCAGTGAAGTACGGACTTTATCCTGTAATTTCTGGCGGTCTAAATCTGAGCCGGTAGAGCGCTGGTTGACGTATTTCAACAGCTTGTTTTCATCGGCCAGGCTCAGCAATTCGTCGTACAATTCCTGCTGGGTGAAAATCCCTTCATGCGCAAGGCGCTCCGGGCTGAGGTACAGATAGCAGAGAATTTTCCCGACCATCATATCGAGCTCGGAAAGCACCGAACGGGGGATCAGCGTCGTCGAGCGCGGGCGAAGATAGAAGAAACCTTCAGGTGCCCGGATCAGTTCTACGCTGTAGCGGCTGTAAAACAGCTCCATTTCTTCCTGATAATCCATCAGGAAAGCGTGGTTATCGAGTTCGTCGATGCCGATATGGCGGCCAGAACGCAGCTGGCTGTCGAGGGCAGGAAACACTGAATTTGCCAGTGCCTGCGCCAGCTTAGCTGGCATTATGTGTTCAATATTTGTCGATGACATGGGCCTGCACCTTGGCTCCGTAATCATTGATTGCCTGCCATTCGGCATGCAACCCTGAAAAATCTGCTTCAGCCACACCAAGGCGAACTGCCTGGTCGACCACAATTCGCGCGACATCAAAGTGTCGGGCACGCGGATACTGTTTGAGGTATTCGCGCATTACCATGCCCAGATTGAGCGGCGTTTTCTGTTCTTGATAAACCTGCAATGCCTGTTCAATCAATGCCGCAAGTTGTTCGCGGATTTCGTTAAATTCTTCAAATTCGAGGTCCGGCGGTAACTCACCGGTGACTTCTTCGCTGCGCAAGGCCAGTTCTTCATCTCGCATATCCAGTAAGCGGTCGGCATTGGCAAATGTCAGCGTCCAGGGTTGATCAAAATAGTTCTGAACCGACTGCAGCAGACGCTGCGCAAATACGCGGTTTTTATCCATGTCGATGGCCGTACGGATAAATTTATGCACGTGACGGTCGTAGCCAATCCACAGGTCGATAGCCTGCTGGCCCCAACTGGTGATACGGTCAAGTTTGTTCTGTAAATCGAACACCAGTTTGTCGACGAAGCTCAGATCCATTTCCACCATCGTGGCATCCTGAATACGCATAAGATGCGCCTGCAAGAGGTCGCCCGCGGCTTCCAGCGTATCCTGCAACTCACGTAGCGTGCCCGAGGTTTCTGACAAAAGCATTTCACAGCTGGAAATGGCCGCACGCCAGTCTTTATTGAGCAGCCCGGCGATATCATCTTTTACGCCCTGCTGCTGCTCATCCATGATCCGCTGGGTCATATCGATGCTGTCAAAAATTTCAGCGACGGAATATTTCAGCGGCGCATAGACGTTACGGTGCCAGTGAAAGTCATCGCCACCCTCTTCGGCGGCATCGGCCGCACGCTTGAGTTCCTGTGCAACAATCGACAACTGCATAGACAACCGCAGGGTAGAAAATTCACGCTGACGGATGTAGTAATCTGAAATACCGATGGCCAGCGGCGTCAGACGATAAATGGCATTGCCATCCGCCAGTTCACTGACAAAACGGTTGAGCAGGCGCTGACGCACCATATCATTGATGGCGTTATTAGCACGTACGGTGACTGTTTCGTTTGTCTGCTCGAAGCCTTTACTGACGTGGCGAAACGCGTCGACCAGCTCACCTTCACTCATTTCCCCATCAAGGCGCTCGCTGTTTAACGTGGCAATTGCCAGAAGAAAAGCCAGCCGCTCCGTTGGCAGCGAAATTGAGAAATCATTTTTCCGTGCCCAGGCGACCAGTTCGGGTACAGTCTGGGAAAATTCACTCATAATTCGTCCTTCAGAATGGGTTTGTGCGCCATCACATGGATGTAACGTCCCAAACTAACAAAAGGTTCCTGGCGGCAATAACGCTGTTCAAGCGCAAGAAGCGCGTCAAAATCCTGCTTATGTTGTTGTCTGTTTCGCAAATAATCGTGGAATACTCTAACACCGGTCTTGCCGCTTATCTGCATCCCAAGCTCTTCGAGCCACTGATAGACCTGCGCAGGTTCCAGCGGATGATCGGGCAACAGGGAGCTTTTTTTGATTTTTGGCACACCGGCTTCAACATGACCGAAATTGCCCAGGATCATGTGTCGCATAACCAGACCGTGGATATTGTAAAACATCAGCGAGATTGCGCCACCTGGCACCAGACAGTCGGTCAGTGCGGCCAGCGCCTGCCGGGGTTCCGCGAGCCATTCTATGACCGCGTGAAACAATATCAGATCAACCGGTTCTTCCAAATGTTCTGCAATGTGCTGAGCGGGACAATGTACAAATTGCATGTTGTCGCTCACACCTTTTTCAATCGCCGCAGCCTGCGCGCGACGGATCATCTCACCGGAGAGATCGCACAACAAGACCTGATGTCCTAAAGCGGCAAGTTCACAGGCCATTTGCCCTTCGCCGCCGCCCGCATCAAGAATGCGCAATGGCCGTTGGGGCAAAGTCTTCATCAACTCCTGCAGATCCTGACCCAGCACAGCCTGACGGATACGTCCTTTCGTTGTGCCGTAAATATTGCGCGAAAACTTCTCGGCCATATCGTCAAAATTTCGATCCTGCATGAATTGAGCCTTGTTCCTGAAAACGTTTTGCCGGGTTATCTCTGTGCGGCATCGCCGCGTGAAGTGCTATTTTGGCACAGGCTGACGTAGAATAAATCATCCTGACGCTGATTCACGCCCGGATGTCGTTTTTTCACCCAAAAGGACCGGTTTCTGATGCTATTTATCCTAAAAAAAACTGTCGGCGGTCTGTTATTGCCTCTGCCTTTTATCCTGCTGATGATGGCGATCGCGCTGGTGTTGTTGTGGATGACTCGCTGGCAAAAAACCGGAAAAGTGTTTTTTTCACTGAGTTGGCTGCTGTTGCTCTTACTGAGCCTTCAGCCGGTTGCTGATCATTTGCTTCGTCCCGTCGAATCCGGCTATCCGACTTATCAACCTCAGGCACATCCGCCGGTGAAATACGTCGTCGTTCTGGGCGGTGGCTATACCTATAATCCGGACTGGGCACCCAGCTCCAACTTAATCAGTAACAGCCTGCCCCGCGTGGCGGAAGGGATCCGTATTTATCGCGCAAATCCCGGGTCGAAAATCGTTTTTACCGGCGCGCAGGCTATGACCAATCCGGTGAGCAGTGCGGCGGTAGCGGGGAAAGTGGCGGAGAGTTTAGGTGTGCCGGAGAGCGATATCATTTTGCTCGATAAACCACGGGATACACATCAGGAAGCACAGCAGGTAAAAATTCTGGCCGGGGATCAGCCTTTCGTCCTGGTGACCTCTGCCAACCATCTGCCGCGCGCGTTAGTTTTCTTCCGGCAGGAGGGATTAAATCCGATCCCGGCACCGGCCAATCAGCTGGCGATTGATTCCCCACTCAATCCGTGGGAAAGAGCCCTTCCGCAGGCACTTTTCTTATCTCACAGTGAACGGGCGTGGTACGAAACGTTGGGGCGCATCTGGCAATGGATGACGTTGCCGTCATCCGAAACAAAACCCGTCAGTTAAGCCACGGCAACAGTTGCTGTCGCGCATAATCAAACTGGCGGCGATCGAGTTTTCCTGTGTGGATCAGGTGCGCGACAGATTCCCACAGCAAATAGAACCAACGGCGTTCGAGAAAGGTCTCTGAGACGGGCGCTTTTTGCAGGTAACTGAACAGCAGTTGCTCGCTCATGCCTTTTTCCCAAAGCCGGAATAAATCAAATTCACGCGGTGCCCATAATACGGTGCCCGGATTAATCATCGCCAGAAGCTGATCGCTGCGGGGATCTTTGAGCAGACTGCGCAATGAGAGATTACCGTGAACCAGAACCGGTGTGTCATCGAATTCCCGGAATAAGGTCGGAATGCTGGATCGGGAACGGAAAAGCACCGTGCGATCTTCCGGCGTGAGTTCCGGCGCCTGTAAATTTGATAAGGTTGACCACAGCACTTCAACCCGTTGCGGATACCAGTTTTCCCAGCGGTTTTCCTGGGTGCTGTCGACTGAACCGACGCAACCGTGGCTGTCAATACGGTGCCAGGCCAGCATCGCCTCAACAATTTGCTCCTGCAATATTTGCCAGCGTTCCGGCGTCCGGGTTGGGGCTTCCGCGGAGACACCGCGCAGGCGCTCAATCAGCAAAATTTCCTGATAAGGTTTTTGATGTGTTGTCACCATGCCGTAAACCGTCGGCACACGCACGACACCTTCTCTGGCCAGCATGGAGAGTTTGTACGCTTCCTGCCCGGCAATCCCCTCGCAGACAAAACTTTTCGCCATTAGCGGCATTGCGTAGCCCTGCTCATCATAAAGAGAAAAAAGATGGGCATAGGGCTGCTCACTGACACATTCAAGGCGGGATAAACGCTCGCCCAAAACAATACTTAACTCGGCTTTTAGCTGTTCCATAACGTATTCGCAGTGACGAAAAGACTAGCGTTTATGATGAAAGCTTCGATAAATGAATGCCCCGTTTCAGATCAAACAAAAACCGGATAATTACTTCAGGAGAGAAAGGATATTGAGGAAACGGGAAGTAACGTCAGATAAGAAGGGACGGAATGTGGCACATTCCGTCCGCTAAATGGGGATCAGGAATGCGGGTGGCCCAGAATCTTACGCACGCGTTCCAGATCTTCCGGAGTATCTACCCCTACTGAAGGAATAGCTTTCGCGACATCAACGTGGATTTTTTCACCATACCACAGCACCCGGAGTTGTTCGAGCAACTCGATGTGCTCCAGTTTGCTCGGCTCCCACTGAACGTACTGACGGATAAAACCGGCACGGTAAGCGTAAATACCGATATGGCGCAGGAAGACGTCCCCAATCGTGTCTTTAGAAACGGCAAAACGCTCACGTTCCCACGGAATGGCCGCTCGGGAGAAGTACATGGCGTAGCCATTGACATCGCGAACCACTTTTACCGCGTTAGGATTGAAAGCTTCTTCAGCCGATTCGATCGGTACCGCCAGCGTTGCCATGCCCGCAATACTGTTAGCCAGATTCTCAGCAACCTGACGGACAATCACCGGTGGGATCAGCGGCTCATCGCCCTGTACGTTAACGATAATTTCATCATCAGCAAACTGACAAATTTGGATAACTTCTGCCAGACGCTCGGTGCCTGACTGATGATCGGGGCGGGTCAGGCAGACTTCACCACCAGCGGCTTCTACCGCGGCGACAACGTCCGGATGGTCGGTTGCCACAATCACGCGCTTCGCACCGGATTCCAGCGCACGTTCCATCACATGCACGACCATTGGTTTACCGTTGATGTCGGCTAAAGGCTTACCCGGCAGGCGGCTGGACCCAAAACGAGCGGGGATAATTGCAATAAAACTCATGGATGTGTCTCATCAACAGAAAGCGGGCGGGCTTCGTTTTCTAATAATACTGGAATGCCATCCCGAACCGGATAAGCCAGACTGTCAGCTTTACACACTAATTCCTGCGCTTCTTTATTGAAGTACAGCTTCCCGTTACACACAGGGCACGCAACGATTTCAAGTAAACGATGGTCCATTAATTCCTCCCGGAGGCGACTACACCGCATTTCAGCTGGATGTAACGCAAAAATGCATTGAAAAACACAACACAACGGCTCCAGAGAATAGCATAACGCCCCTTCTCCGTTAATCCTCACGTCACCTTCTGTTGCGCCAGCAGAAAGTTAAATTATTGTGATTAAAAAATATCGTGTTTGAAGGATTGCGTTGAGGATTTCGTGGGAGTACAATTTTTTTTGTGATGAACATCACATTATCAACTTCAAATATGAGCAGAAATATGAAAACCATTAACAAAATCATCGCAATGTTCGCTAACTTCAGCCACTAATGCTGAGTAACACCTGCAATCATCGTGAATAAACGGCTGCCTGATGCAGCCGTTTTGCTTTAGAAAATCAGATCTGCCAGCCTGTCTTCCATAACTCGCCAAACTCTTCCGGCCCTTTCGTCAGCAGCACATTTTCTGCGCCCTGCCATGCAGCAAATCGCGTAATTGCACCATGAATGTCCTGCGTACGCCGGGATGTCACGCTAACATCAGGCTCGAGATGCAGACTTTTCACTTCCAGAATTTTTTCCTTCCGGTGCATTTTAGCGTCTACCCGCCCGATGAGCTCACCACGATGTAAAATCGGTAACGTGAAATACCCGTACTGCCGTTTTGCTTCCGGCGTATAGCATTCAATCCGGTAATCAAAATTAAAGAGCGTTGAGGCGCGCTTGCGATCCCACACCACCGGGTCGAACGGCGAAAGTAACGTCGTGACTGTTGAGGTAATTCGCGACTCAAGCGCTTTTTTCAGCAAAGGAAATTGTTGCCGGTGGACATAATAACTCCCCTCCAGCCCGGTGACCTCTACCCGTTTAATTTCTCCACTTGCCAGCAGAACTTCAATCACCTTCCGGGTATCCACACGTTTAAGGCGATAGTAATCCGCCAGCCATTCCGATTTGAATAACCCCAGATATAGCGCCGAACGTCGCATCATTTGGTATTCCGCCGCTTCCTGACTCAATGCCTGGGTGGCGTCATCCCATCCGGGCATCACGCGTTCAGCCAGGTCATAGACACGGTGAAAATTACGCCGTTCGGACACCATCAGCTTTCCGGAGGTGAACAGCGTTTCCAGATGTTTTTTATGCGGTTTCCAGTCCCACCAGCCGCTGTTTGATTTCTTCTCTGCGCTAAAATCGGCGGAGCGTACCGGGCCATTTTGGGCGATATGACTGAGCAAATCATGGATATCCTCATGGTGCTCATCAAACCAGTCCTGAGAAAACTTCCACCCCATTGCCTGCGGGTTCAGCATTTTGTGCCGCAACAGCCCATAATCCTCACGGGGAATAAAGCAGGCTTCGTGTGCCCAGTATTCAAAAACTTTCCCTGCAGATAATGCCTCTTCAAGCCATTGCGGTGAATAGTTGCCGAGGCGGCTGAACAACACGAGATAAGGGCTTCTGGCGACGACGCTGATCGTATCGATTTGCAGCAATCCCATTTTTTGAATGGAATCGACAACATCATCGGCAGACGGTTTTCGGGTCAGAGGTTTGAGAAGATTTTGTGCAGATAAATGCAGGGTGCGGGCCGAACTGAGAGATATAACCGGGTGAGACATATCGGTATCCGTGGCAGCGATAAACTGTGGATACCGATAGCATGTTTTTGCCGGGGCGTAAAATTCAGCTCAACGGCAGATAACAAAAACCAGACTCAGAACGCAATAACATCAGCCGCTGAAGGGCCATGTGCTACGCTGCGGTACGTGGTGAACTCCACACGTTGACCGGCGCTCAGTGATTTATTGCCTGTATTGGCAATGGAGGTACGCTGAACATAAATTTCAGAAGAACCATCGAGAGGGCAAATAAAACCGTAGCCTTTAGCCTGGTTATACCATTTAACTAAACCCATTTTTAACATCATAATTTCTATCCTTTCTTTTGGGCATCCATGAACACACTTTTTTATTATTGTTCGGATGCGTTTGCCCATATCTAAGTTATTTTTTTATAAAAAACCTCTAATGAGCGAATTTGTTTAACGATTATTTTTACTGCAGACTTCTTAAAGCCAATTTCTTTACTGACACTAAAAACCCGCCGTTGGGCGGGCTTTATTCTGCTGATATGAAAGACAATTCGCGTTGTTTCATATCATCACATTATTCTCTGATTACAGAGCGATAACGTTAGCAGCAGCCGGACCGCGCGGGCTGTCCTGAATGGTGTATTCTACACGCTGGCCTTCAGCCAGAGTTTTGAAACCATCCGTTGCGATTGCGGAGAAATGTACAAAGACATCTTTGCCGCCGTCAGCTTGCTCAATAAAACCAAAACCTTTGCTTTCATTGAACCACTTAACCTGACCCATTTTCTTAGACATATTTAAAACCTTTTCACTTAATAAAATCCTGCCATTCGGCAATGTTGGCCAATAGTTCACACAATTACTTATGGGAGGGACTTTAGAAGGTTCGTCTTGGAAGCGGAATCATCGGGAAAGAGATAACGTCTGGGAGGAACTGCTTTACTCTACACTCATACATAAATAGCGCTGCAACACAGGCTGCACACATTTACTCATAACCCGAAAAAAATAGCAAGTCACGTTGTGTAATAATCTTCAGAAGAAATAAAATTCATTTAAATACATCTTTAAAATCAGATGGTTAGTGATTTTAAATTTACGTAAATTTATAATAATTGCAATGAATTCCGGTGGTTCAGCCACCTTAAAGATGGGTTTTCAAAATAAGATCAGCTATTTTTTGCAGTAATTTTTCAGCCTGTAAGCCCTGAATTTTGGCTTCGACAGGCAAATACCACCAGGCCGCCTGAGCAAAAGAACGGCACTTCACGGCATCTTTTTCCGTCATCAGCAGTTGCTGATCGGGTTGTATCGCACCAGAAATCTGTTCAGGAGAATAAGCCTGATGATCAGCAAAGGCGATTTCCTTTTGCAGAACCAGCCCCAGTTGTTTGAGTGTCGCAAAAAAGCGTGGCGGATGACCAATACCCGCCATAGCTACCACATTCTTTAGCGTGGCCGCATCGCGCTGTTCACCGGTCACCAGGTTCACCGCTTTGCCCGGCTGTAAAACCATAGTCAGCTCACCGGCAAGCGCTGTGCCACCGTTGGTAATCACCGCATCCACAGTACGCAGACGAGCCTGACGTTCGCGCATCGGCCCGGCAGGCAGCCACTGACCATTACCAAAGCGCCGCACTCCATCGATAACCACAATCTCAACATCACGCTGGAGCGCGTAATGCTGCAAGCCATCATCCGTGATGATGACATCCAGCTCATGCGCGGCAAGTAACGCTTTTACCGCCTCTGATCGCACCGGGGACACCGCAACGGCGGCCCCGGTTCTTTGAAATATCAGTACCGGTTCATCACCCGCCTGTGCAGCAAGAGTCTCCTCCGTTAATACCAGCGGATAACTTTCAGCCTTGCCGCCGTAACCGCGTGATACGACACCCACGCGGAAACCATGCTGTTGCAACGTTTCGACCAGCCAGATAACCACCGGTGTTTTGCCATTGCCTCCGGCAGTGAGATTCCCCACGACCACCACGGGCACAGGTGCTCGCCAGCTTTTTCTAAGCCCGGATTTATAGCTGTAACGGATTAAATTCGAGATTAACCCGTACAGCCAGGATAAAGGCAAAAGCAACAGATAGAGCGGTGATTTACCTGACCAGATACGTTCAATCATTGGCCAAACTGCATCCGGTAAAGTTGCGAATAAACACCACGTTCTTCCAGCAGCTGAGCGTGTGAGCCGCGTTCGACAATGCAGCCATCCTCAATCACCAGAATTTCATCAGCTTTTTCGATTGTCGACAAACGGTGCGCAATCACCAGAGACGTACGGTTTTTCTGCAGCTCATCAAGAGCGGCCTGAATAGCGCGTTCGGACTCGGTATCCAGCGCAGAAGTCGCTTCATCGAGGATCAGAATGGGTGAGTCACGCAGCAATGCACGCGCAATCGCGATACGCTGGCGCTGGCCACCAGAAAGCAGAACGCCATTCTCACCGATCACCGTGTCCAGACCTTTTTCCATCTTACCGATGAAGTCCATCGCATACGCCATCCTCGCAGCTTTCTCGATTTCTTCACGGGAATAGAGATCGGTGCGGGCATACGCAATGTTGTTGGCGATTGTGTCGTTAAACAAATGAACGTTCTGCGATACCAGCGCCACCTGATCACGCAGTGATGACAGGGTATATTCCCGCAAATCATGACCATCCATCAGGATTTTGCCTTCCTGAATGTCATAGAAACGCGTCAGCAGGTTTGCAATAGTGGATTTACCGGAGCCGGAACGACCTACCAGCGCGACTGTTTTCCCTTCAGGCAGCGCGAAAGAAATATCGCGTAATGCTGGAATATCGCGGCCAGGATAGGAGAAGGTCACGTTCTTGAACTCAACCTCGCCCTTAACGCGTTTGACTTCCAGTTTCCCTTCGTCCTTTTCCTGTTCCATGTCCAGAATAGAGAACAGCGTCTGGCATGCTGCCATACCGCGCTGGAATTGAGAGTTGACGTTAGTCAGGGATTTCAGCGGGCGCATCAACGCAATCATCGAGGAGAAGACCACGGTAATCGTACCGGCGCTCAGCGTTTCCATAACAGACGGGAAGCTTGCCGCATACAGCACGAAAGCCAGTGCCAGAGAAGCAATCAGCTGAATGATCGGGTCAGATATTGAGGCAGCAGAAACCATGCGCATACCTTGCTGGCGCATACGGTTACTGACTTTGTCAAAACGCTCAGTTTCCACTTTCTGGCCACCAAAGATTAAGACTTCTTTGTGCCCTTTCAGCATCTGTTCTGCGCTTGTTGTCACTTGCCCCATCGTATTTTGCATCGTTTTACTGATGTTACGGAAACGTTTGGACACCACGCGGATAACAATAGAAACGATCGGTGCAATCACCAGCAGAATCACGGAAAGCTGCCAGCTGTAGTAAAACATCATGATAAACAGGCCAATGATCGAGGCCCCTTCACGCACAACGGTCACCAGAGCGCTGGAAGACGATGAAGCCACCTGTTCTGAATCATAGGTAATTCGGGAAAGCAACGTACCTGTGGATTGCTGGTCAAAAAATGCAACCGGCATTCTCATCATGTGGCCAAACAGACGGCGACGCATATGCATGACCACCTTGCCCGATACCCATGAGATGCAGTAACTCGAAATGTATCCACTCACACCACGGACAATCATCAGGCCGATGACGACCAATGGCATCCAAAGTAAAATTGAGCGGTCTGCTTTTCCAAATCCGTCATCTAAGAGCGGTTTCAGTAAAGACAGCATGAAGGTGTCACTGGCGGCGTTGGCAACCAGCGCAATAGCCGCAGCGACCAGCCCAGCTTTAAAAGGTGTGATCATCGGCCACAGGCGACGGAATGTCTGCCACGTGGAGAGATCTTTATCGTTCATCATGCAATATCAACCAGCATTGAAAGAAATAGCGGTCTATTCTACTCATTATCTGCTGATACTCCAAACCGGCGGTGATACCAACGTGGGTTTAATTGCTCTCGTAAGCCTTTAATTGCCCAATAATCACCGTAAATGAACAGACTGATCTGACCGGAATCCGAAGTGGAGTGCCAGTCATAGCGGGCTTTGTTGTATCTGCTAACAACTTTGTGCGCAGGCAAATGCCATTTATTGAAACGTGCTGCCGAAGCCAGTGCCGTTTCCGGCGCAACGGTGCGCAAAAACGGCGGTGAAGAAGACGTATTACTCCCATGATGAGGAACCTGAAGCACAGTTGAGTGCAATTTTTCCCGCCATTTTCTGATTAAGGCTTTTTCCGTGCCAGCTTCAATATCGCCGGTGAGTAGCACGCTGAACGAGCCATCATCGATTCGGATGACACAGCTGTCATCATTTCGGGCATCGGCAGTTTTTGCCTCCGGCCATAAAACGTTGAAATTCAGCCCCTGCCACTGCCAGTGCTCCCCTGCCACACAGGCAAGGTTATCATCCGACATTGAACTGTCCCGCAAACTTGCCTGAGGATATCGCGACTGCAGGAATGACAAACCACCACGGTGATCCATATCGTTGTGACTGATAATTATCTGTTCTAAATCGATATTTCGCCAATTTAAAAATGGCACAATATTCTGCTCAGCCGCAGAACCACCTTCCCATTTATTCCCTGTATCGTAGAGAATGCCTTTCCCATTGCGGCTAATCAGCACGGACAAACCATGCCCGACATCCAGCATATCAACGCGCCAGCGCTCGGCGGGAACTCGCCCGTACCACACAACGGATACCGCGCAAAACGACAGCAATATCGAAAGCCATTGTTTCACATGCCCGGTACGACAAAAGATAATGGTCAGCCATCCCAATAAACTGATTGCCAGACAATTTTCCCCGAGAGAATACCATGCGCCGGTAAACGGCCTGACACCCCACAGAGCCACACTCAGCGTGTAATCGGCTCCTTGCCAGAGTAATGACTGAATTCCTGTCAGCCAGCCTGCGGGAAAGAGATTTAAAAGAAGGACGACCAGGACGCAGGGAACCGTGAGCAGTGACACAACCGGCACAGCCCATATATTGGCGAGGAAAGACGCCATATTGATCCCGTGAAAAATCCCTATTTGCAGTGGCAGTAAAAGCAACGTGATCCCAGCCTGTAAATGTCCCCAGCGCACGAAATACCAGTACCCGCGGTGCTGAAACCTTGCCGGTAATGGCACCCATTGAAACCAGAAAACCAGCGAAGCCACCGCAAGGCATGACAGCCAAAAACTGTCCGACAGTAAATTCATCGGATCTGTCACCAGTAAAAGCGCCACGCCCCACAGCCATATCTGCCAGGGATGACAGCGAACCCGAAAGTAGCGCAGTAAAATCCATAATGAAAAAGCCATTGCGGTTCGTAAAGCAGGTGCGTTGCAACCGGCAAGCCAGGTATAAGTCAGCAGGAAAACTTCGCTGATCAGCAGTGGAAAGCGGTAATCGATAAATCTGACGGGCATAAACAATTGGCACATACGCGCCAGCCAGCCGCCAAACAGCGCGGCAATACCAATATGCAGGCCGGATATCGCGACCAGATGCGCAATTCCGGTACGCTGCAACACCTGCATTTCCGGCTTTTGTATCAGCCCTTTCTCACCAAATGCCAAAGCGATCAGCACCGGTGTATTCACAAGTTCTGGCATTGTTTGCCGGACGCGTTGAATAAATTGCTGGCGCCAGCTTGCTTTCGCGTCGAGAGGCTCCCCGCTGTAGATTGTACCGGTCAGCGGTGCGTGCTGAGACAACGCCCAGCGCTGTGCGTCAAAACCGCCTTCATTGAGCAGGCTATGAACAGGTCGCAAGCTGACAAGCATTTTCCATCGCTGTCCTGCCATTAACGGCTCATTCTCCCCTTCCCACTTAGCCCGGAATAAGGCTGGAGGAAAAACGCGCTTGCCGTCCACCTTTTCTATCTTGAAGAAGCGGGAAGAACCTTCTGTGCCCAGATTCACTGTCTGTACCTCAGCGATAACTTCACGTCTAGCACCTTTCAGAACAGAAATCTGCTGAAGCTGCATCTGCCCCTGAAACGCGGCCCAGCAAAAACTCAGTAATGCGATGGCAATCAGTCTGAGTGTTTT
Organism: Rahnella sp. PCH160; assembly: GCF_047784855.1. Classification (NCBI taxonomy): domain Bacteria; kingdom Pseudomonadati; phylum Pseudomonadota; class Gammaproteobacteria; order Enterobacterales; family Yersiniaceae; genus Rahnella; species Rahnella sp. PCH160. The sequence goes on along the minus strand of NZ_JBLOGT010000001.1, from coordinate 2,649,607 downwards.
GCGGTCAGGAGAGAACAGCAGGCAGCCTGTCAGTAACAAAGCTACAAGCAGAGCAGTCGGGGGGATTGTGGCAAGAAAAATTAACGGCACCATTCCTGTGATTATGGCAATTGCGACCTCGTCCAATGAGATTTTGATGTTTTCACCCTCAGCGTTAAACGGTCTGAAATTCAGAGCAATGTCAGGGCCGGAGTATGGTTTTTGAGCTGGGAAGGGGCAAGTGTCAGAAGGAATGGATGCGAGGCGTTACGCAAATTATTTGCAGAACAGTCGAAATGAAGAGGGCCATCAGCCCGAAAAATGGCAAAAAAAACGGCGCCGTTAAAGGCACCGTTTTACATTCGCTATAGGCAGTCATTTATGTTTCAGGCATAAACCTTAGCCATAAATGTTCGCGCGATCACGCAACTCTTTACCTGGCTTGAAGTGCGGAACGTACTTGCCGTCCAGCTCAACTTTATCGCCCGTTTTAGGGTTGCGCCCCACACGCGGAGCACGGTAGTGAAGAGAAAAACTGCCAAACCCACGGATTTCGATGCGTTCACCATCAGCCAAGGTTGCAGCCATATGCTCAAGCATCTCTTTCACTGCATCCTCAACAGCTTTCGCCGGGATATGAGAGTGCTGGCCAGCAAGTCTTTCAATAAGTTCAGACTTGGTCATAGTACCTCCAAGCTTTGCAGCTAAACTACCGTTTCGGGGCGACAGAGCCGCCCCCCGTCATTACTCGCCTTTTGCCGCTTTGAATGCTTCAGCCATAGCGTTAGAGAAGTTGGTTTCTTCTGCTGGTTTGTTGTTAACAACAGCGATTGCATCTTTCTCGTCTGCTTCGTCCTTAGCACGGACTGACAGGCTGACTACACGGTTCTTACGATCAACACCGGTGAATTTAGCTTCAACTTCATCACCAACGCTCAGAACCAGAGTTGCATCTTCAATACGGTCGCGAGAAGCTTCTGAAGCGCGCAGGTAACCTTCTACGCCACCAGCTAATTCAACTGTAGCACCTTTGGCGTCAACTGCTGTGACTTTACCAGTAACAATAGTACCTTTCTTGTTAACAGACAGGTAGTTATTGAATGGATCTTCAGCCAGTTGCTTCACGCCCAGGGAGATACGTTCACGTTCTGCGTCAACTTGCAGAACCACAGCTGCGATTTCGTCGCCTTTCTTGTATTCACGAACTGCTTCTTCGCCTGCAACGTTCCAGGAGATGTCAGACAGGTGAACCAGACCGTCGATGCCGCCGTCCAGACCAATGAAGATACCGAAGTCAGTGATTGACTTGATTTTACCTTCAACACGGTCGTTCTTGTTGTGGGTTTCTGCGAATTGCTGCCATGGGTTGTTTTTGCATTGTTTCAGGCCCAGGGAAATACGACGACGTTCTTCATCGATATCCAGAACCATAACTTCAACAACATCGCCCACGTTAACAACTTTAGATGGGTGGATGTTTTTGTTAGTCCAATCCATTTCAGAAACGTGAACCAGACCTTCAACGCCTTCTTCGATTTCTACGAAGCAGCCGTAATCAGTCAGGTTGGTAACGCGACCCGTCAGTTTAGTACCTTCTGGGTAACGTTTAGCGATAGCGACCCAAGGATCTTCGCCCAGTTGTTTCAGACCCAGTGACACACGGGTACGTTCACGGTCAAATTTAAGAACTTTAACAGTGATTTCATCGCCAACATTGACGATTTCGCTTGGATGTTTAACACGTTTCCAAGCCATGTCAGTGATGTGCAGCAGGCCGTCAACGCCGCCCAGATCAACGAATGCACCGTAGTCAGTGAGGTTCTTAACGATACCTTTAACTTCCATGCCTTCCTGCAGGTTTTCCAGCAGTTGATCGCGCTCTGCGCTGTTCTCAGACTCAATTACTGCACGACGGGAAACAACAACGTTGTTGCGTTTCTGGTCCAGTTTGATGACTTTGAACTCAAGATCTTTGCCTTCGAGATGCAGCGTGTCGCGAACAGGACGAACGTCTACCAGTGAACCTGGCAGGAACGCACGAATACCGTTCAGCTCAACGGTGAAACCGCCTTTAACTTTACCGTTGATAACACCGGTAACAGTTGCAGATTCTTCGTAAGCTTTTTCCAGCGTGATCCAAGCTTCATGACGTTTAGCTTTTTCACGGGACAGCAGAGTTTCACCGAAGCCGTCTTCAACAGCGTCCAGCGCAACATCAACTTCGTCGCCAACCTGGATTTCCAGTTCGCCCTGTGCGTTTTTGAATTGTTCTGCCGGGATTGCAGACTCAGATTTCAGACCGGCGTCAACCAGTACGATATCTTTGTCGATAGACACAACAACACCACGAACGATGGAACCAGGACGGGTTTCGATTGTTTTTAAGGATTCTTCAAAGAGTTGAGCAAAAGATTCAGTCATGTTGATAATCTTTAGGTTCTTAAGTTTAACGTCCATCTGGCATCCTGCTGGATGGGGTTGTTTCAAATGCCCCGCTACAGATCCTTGCGGCGAGGTTAAAAAAAACTATAGCCAAAACTGGCACTGAATATTCTTCAGCGCCAGATTACGGCTCGATTACCGGGTTTGTTTTTGCGGCAATCCTAGAATTTCTGTGGCATAAGCCAATGCTTTTTCGATAACTTCCTCGATGGACATACTGGTTGAATCCAGCAATAACGCATCGGGAGCAGCCACTAAGGGCGCGATAGGCCTGTTGCGATCTCGGTCATCACGTTCTTTGATCTCGGCCAAAAGCCGTTCAAAGTTAACACTAAAGCCTTTTTCCTGCAACTGTAGCATTCTTCTGTTTGCGCGTTCTTCTGAACTCGCGTCCAGAAAAATCTTCACAGGTGCATCCGGGAAAACCACTGTACCCATATCGCGACCATCAGCAATCAGGCCAGGCGCTTCACGGAAAGCACGTTGGCGACGCAACAAGGCTTCACGAACGCGGGGGAATGCCGCTGCCTGAGAGGCAGTATTCCCGACTGTTTCGGTGCGGATTTCATTACTGACATCCTCACCTTCTAAAATCACTCGTAACTGCCCATCCTGAGCGACAAAACGAACGTCGAGATGTGCGGCCAGCGGCACTAACGCCTCTTCTGAGACAATATCAACCTGGTGATGCAAAGCCGCCAGCGCTAAAACGCGGTAAATGGCACCGGAATCCAGTAAGTGCCAGTTAAAGGCTTCGGCCAGAGCTTTACACAAAGTACCTTTACCTGCACCACTTGGCCCATCAACGGTGATTACCGGGGCTAAAGCCGTCATTTTTGTCTCCTTTCGGTGGGGAATACCCGCTTCATTAGCCTCAGAGGACTAATTCAGGAGCGGCATTATACGCTGCCTTTGCGGCAACTGTTACCCCGCAATTTTCAGTTGCCTAAAAAGCGGACGTTTCTGACACCTTTAAAGCAAAAAGCGGACATCACTGATGCCCGCCGTCTTTACCCGTACCGCATGAGTTTATGACAGAGTGCTGATCGCAGCCAGTTGATCAAAATAATCCGGGAAGGTTTTCGCCGTACATTTCGGATCAAGGATAGTCACCGGCGTATCAGACAACGCGACGAGCGAGAAACACATCGCCATACGATGATCATTATAAGTGCCGATTTCGGCAAACTTCAGCGCTTCAGGTGGCTCAACGCGGATATAATCTTCGCCCTCTTCAACCGTCGCGCCGACTTTACGCAGCTCGGTGGCCATCGCAGCCAGACGATCGGTTTCTTTTACGCGCCAGTTATAGATGTTGCGCAGCGTGGTCGGGCCTTCGGCAAACAGTGCCGCAGTGGCGATGGTCATCGCCGCATCCGGGATATGATTCATGTCCATATCGATGCCTTTCAGCTCACCACGCGTACATTCAATGTAATCATCAGCCCAATGGATGGTTGCGCCCATTTTTTCCAGCACGTCTGCAAAACGAATATCGCCCTGCATGCTGTTTTTACCGATGCCGGTCACTCGCACAGTGCCGCCTTTGATGGCCGCCGCTGCGAGGAAATAGGAAGCGGAAGACGCGTCACCTTCTACCAGATAAGCACCCGGTGAAACGTATTGCTGTTTCCCTTTGATGTGGAATTGCTGGTACTGGCTGTTCTCTACTTCAATGCCAAACGTTTTCATCAGGTTCAGCGTGATATCGATGTACGGCTTCGACACCAAATCACCTTTAATCTGAATCGTGGTATCGTTTTCGGCCAGCGGCGCGGTCATTAATAATGCCGTCAGAAACTGGCTGGAAACACTGCCATCCACGCTGACATCGCCGCCACGGAAACCCCCGCGAAGACGCAGAGGCGGATAATTCTCCTGTTCGAGATATTCTATCTGCGCGCCACCTTGACGCAGGGCATCGACCAGATGTCCGATCGGACGCTCTTTCATGCGCGGTTCACCCGTCAGCACGACATCCTGCTCACCCAGGCACAGCGCAGCCGCCAGCGGACGCATGGCCGTTCCCGCATTCCCGAGGAACAGTTCAATCCCTTTAGCATTGGAAAAAGCGTTGCCAAGACCGTCAATTTCGCACTCAGTGCGGGACGCCGATAAACGATGTGTTACGCCGAGTGCAGACAGCGCATTCAGCATGTGGCGCACATCGTCACTGTCGAGCAGATTAGTCAGGCGTGTAGTGCCCTGTGCAAAAGCAGCCAGTAAAAGTGCACGGTTAGAAACACTTTTTGAGCCGGGTAAGTTGATGCTGCCGTTAACCAATGCAACGGGTTGTAATGTCAGGGATTCCACACTTTCTCCAATTCTTCATTTCATAAAATGACCCCGGACAGTGAGCCGGGGTCATTTTTAAGGCTTCTTACTAAAGCACTGTACTGGCCCGAAAGCCAGCGCGCTTAACCATGACGTTTTTCGAATTCCGCCATAAAGTCAGTCAGCGCTTTCACACCTTCAATCGGCATTGCATTATAAATGGATGCGCGCATCCCACCGGCCACACGATGGCCTTTTAGCGCATGCAGGCCCGCTTCCTGAGCCTGATCCAGGAACAGTTTATCCAGTAACGCATCGGCCATCTGGAAAGGAACGTTCATCCACGAACGGTTCGCAGCGGCAACCGGGTTACGGTAGAAACCAGTGCGATCAATTGAGCCGTACAGCAGTTCAGCTTTGGCCTGATTGCGTTTTTCCATTTCACGCAACCCCCCTGCTCTTTCAGCCATTTGAAGACCATACCTGACAGATACCAGGCGAAAGTTGGCGGGGTGTTGAACATAGAATCGTTCTCGGCCAGCACGGTGTAATCAAGGATTGAAGGCAGTTCAGTGCGCGCTTTGCCCAATAAATCTTCACGTACGATAACCAGCGTCAGGCCAGCCGGGCCGATGTTTTTCTGCGCCCCGGCATAAATCACGCCAAAGCGGCTGACATCAATTGGGCGCGAAAGAATGCAGGATGAATAGTCAGCAACAACAATTTTGTCGCCGAAATCCGGCATTTCATCGATAGCAACTCCATCGATGGTTTCATTCGGACAATAATGTACGTAAGCAGAGTCTGCACTCAGTTTCCACTCGCTCATTGGCAGAATACCGCGTTTGCCATCAAGAGTCGTGGTGACGTCAATGACGTTTGGCGTGCAGTATTTTTGTGCTTCTTTGACCGCGCTGTGCGCCCAGTAACCGCCATCGATATAATCAGCAGACGCTTTCTCGCCCAGCAAATTCATCGGCACTGCGGCAAATTGCGCACGCGCGCCACCGTGACAGAACAGCACTTTGTAGTTCGGGGGAATATTGAGCAGGTCACGAATATCCTTTTCGGATTCTTCGGCTACCTGGATAAATTCCTTACTCCGGTGACTGATTTCCATCACCGATGTACCCAGTCCGTGCCAGTTACACAATTCCTGTTCTGCACGACGCAATACTTCAGCCGGGATCATTGCCGGACCTGCACTAAAATTATAAACCTGAGTCATTTCCCCTCACCACTTCTTCTGAGACAGCCACAAAGTAACAACTAATTTACCGGTTTTATCATCCCAGACAAGCAGTCTGCAACGGTTATTCATCACGACCTGATAAACAGCGATGAGAGGCTGAACGCAAGGTTCTTTCCTCCTTTTAATACTGATTTTACGAGATTATGTTTGCATGAACAGATAACGCACAAATTGTGATTATTCCCTGACATCATCGCTGCGCTTACACCCGTTTATCTGCAAACCTTTGAGTTCACAACGCGATTACATTGTTAACACGAATACATGGAGGTAATGTGCAAAACCCCGTATCATTGCGCGTTTTTAGCACGCTCAAAAGTGAACTCAATGACGCAAACTTTTATTCCTGGTAAAGACGCGGCGCTGGAAGACTCCATTTCCCGCTTCCAACAAAAACTCACCGATCTTGGCTTTAATATCGAAGAAGCTTCCTGGCTGAATCCGGTTCCCCACGTCTGGTCAGTGCATATTCGCGACCGCGACTGCCCGCTGTGCTTCACCAACGGTAAAGGCGCCAGCAAGAAAGCCGCTCTGGCTTCTGCTTTGGGTGAGTATTTTGAGCGTCTGTCGACTAACTATTTCTTCGCCGATTTCTATCTGGGTAAAGAAATTGCTAACAGCGATTTCGTGCATTATCCGAATGAAAAATGGTTCCCGCTGCCAGAAGACAACCTTCTGCCTGAAGGAATTCTGGATGAGCGCCTGCACGCATTTTACGATGCAGATAAAGAACTGGTCGCCAGCGATCTGATTGATCTGCAATCCGGCAACCCGGATCGCGGGATCTGCGCTTTGCCGTTTACCCGTCAGTCTGACCTGCAAACCGTCTATATTCCGATGAACATCATCGGTAACCTGTACGTGTCTAACGGCATGTCTGCAGGCAATACCGCAAATGAAGCGCGTGTTCAGGGTCTGTCAGAAGTCTTCGAGCGCTATGTCAAAAACCGTATCATCGCCGAATCTATCAGCCTGCCTGAAATCCCTGCGGACGTACTGACGCGCTATCCGGGTGTGGTTGAAGCCATCGCCAAACTCGAAGAAGAAGGTTTCCCGATCCTGTCTTACGATGCTTCCCTGGGCGGCAACTATCCGGTCATTTGTGTGGTGTTGTTCAACCCGGCAAACGGAACATGTTTCGCTTCCTTCGGCGCACACCCGGACTTCGGTGTTGCCCTGGAGCGTACGGTCACTGAATTACTGCAAGGCCGCAGCCTGAAAGATCTGGACGTTTTCACCGCACCCACCTTCGATGATGAAGAAGTGGCTGAGCACGCCAATCTGGAAACTCACTTCATCGATTCCAGCGGTCTGATTTCCTGGGATATGTTTAAACAGGATGCCGACTATCCGTTTGCAGACTGGAGCTTCAGCGGCACGACCGAAGAAGAGTTCGCCACGCTGATGGCCATCTTCAATAAAGAAGACGCCGAAGTTTACATCGCGGATTACGAGCATCTTGACGTGTACGCCTGCCGTATCATCGTTCCGGGTATGTCAGATATTTATCCTGCTGAAGATTTGCTGCTGGCCAATAACACCATGGGCGCACATCTTCGCGATCAGTTGCTGGCTCTGCCAGACAGCGATCTGCCAAAAGAAGCTTATCTGGAAATGATCACCCAGCTTGATGATGAAGGTCTGGATGACTTCACGCGTGTTCGTGAACTTTTAGGCATCGCGAGTGGCAAAGACAACGGCTGGTATACCCTGCGCGTGGGCGAGCTGAAATCTATGCTGGCACTGGCAGGCGGCGATTTGGATCAGGCTCTCACGTGGGCGGAATGGGCGCACGAATTTAATGCGTCGGTTTACAGCGATGAACGCAACAACTATTACCGTTGTCTGCAAACCCTACTGCAGCTTTCCCTGGAAGAAGATCGCGATCCGGCTCAGTACTACACGGCATTCGTGAAAATGTATGGTCAGAAAGCGGTGGATGATGCTTCAGCGACAATCAGTGGCGAAGTGCGTTTCCACGGTCTGTTTGCCGTAGACGCCGACCTCAAAGCGTTGCCTGCGCATCAGGCACTGCTGGGCGCTTACGAGAAACTTCAGGCGGCAAAACGCCGTTACTGGTCAAAAGCCTGATTTTCAGGCGTAAATAAAATTGTCAGACCGGCGGAATTTTCTGCCGGTTTTTTATTTCCCTGAGACATTCCTTGTAGAGGTTTATTCCCCGCCAAATGTTTGACTCTATCGTGAAAATGACGTGTAATTCGCCGCGAAATAAAGGCAAGCTGTCATTTTTTTGACATAAGCACGACGAACTTCTTAATAAGTTAATTATCTGTAAAAATGACAAAGTCAAATTGATGAAATCTATTAACAATGGGTTATTTTTATTTACGCGAAAATAAAAATAAATTGAGCATTCATCAACTTTATTTGTAAAAATTAAAATGTTTTTATTCTTTTATTTTCATTAAGTTAACATCAAATCCCCCTCTTCGGTAGTACATCAAAAAGCACCAAAAACCGCCTCGTATGATCCACGTCAATTTTTACGTTATACTGCTTTGCTAGTATCTCGTTGCGCAGTGCATAGCCTTGAATAAGAGAGTTAATGTGAAAGCTGACAACCCCTTCGATCTAATATTACCCGCCGCTACAGCGAAAGTTGCTGAAGATGCCGGCGTTTATAAAGCCACCAAACAGCCGTTAAAAACATTCTTTTTAGCCATTACTGCTGGCGTCTTTATTTCTATCGCCTTTGCTTTTTATATCACTGCCACTACAGGCACGGGTACCGTTCCTTTCGGCCTCGCAAAACTCGTTGGGGGCATCTGCTTCTCACTGGGTTTAATGCTGGTCGTTGTCTGCGGCGCTGACCTGTTTACGTCCACTGTACTTATCGTGATTGCGAAAGCCAGCGGGCGTATCACCTGGGGGCAATTGGCACGTAACTGGGTCAATGTCTATATTGGTAACCTGATCGGCTGTCTGTTCTTTGTCGCTCTGATTTGGTTCTCAGGTGAGTATATGGTCGATAATGGTTTGTGGGGACTTAACGTTCTGCAAACTGCTGACCACAAAATGCATCACACTTTTATTGAAGCCGTTTGTCTGGGGATTTTGGCTAACCTGATGGTTTGCCTGGCGGTATGGATGAGTTACTCCGGCCGCAGTCTGATGGATAAAATGTTCGCAATGATTCTCCCCGTCGGCATGTTTGTCGCCAGCGGTTTCGAGCACAGCATTGCTAACATGTTCATGATCCCTTTAGGCATCGTAGTGAAGAACTTTGCGACACCAGAATTCTGGCAGGCTGTCGGTACAACCCCGGCGCAATTCGCAGAACTGAACATCACTAACTTTATCATCGACAATCTCATTCCTGTGACCATCGGTAACATCATCGGGGGCGGTTTGCTGGTAGGGTTAACGTATTGGGTTATATATCTTCGCGATGAGAAGCACCACTGATAGAACGTGGCACTCTTGTTACGACAGTTTTACACGCGATTTTTAAAGAAATCCAAATTAGAAGGTAGGTGCAAAATGTCCAAGCTCAATGAAAAATTGATCAACGCATGGGAAGGTTTTAGTGCTGGTGAATGGCAGAACGGCGTAAACGTCCGTGACTTCATTCAGAAAAACTACACACCCTATGAAGGCGATGAATCCTTCCTGGCAGGCGCGACCCAAGCGACTACCACCTTGTGGGATAAAGTCATGGAAGGTATCAAACTGGAGAACCGTACTAAGGCTCCTGTTGATTTTGATACTGACGTTGCGGCTACCATCACTTCTCATGACGCTGGCTACATCAACAAATCTCTGGAAACTATCGTTGGTCTGCAAACTGACGCGCCATTGAAACGTGCCTTGATCCCATTCGGCGGCATTAAAATGGTCGAAGGTTCATGTAAAGTTTATGGCCGTGAACTGGATCCAGCGCTGAAAAAAGTTTTCACCGACTACCGCAAAACCCATAACCAGGGTGTTTTCGACGTTTACACCAAAGACATTCTGAACTGCCGTAAATCTGGCGTTCTGACCGGTCTGCCAGATGCTTATGGCCGTGGCCGTATCATTGGTGACTACCGTCGCGTTGCACTTTACGGGATTGACTTCCTGTTGGCGGATAAATTCGCGCAATTCCAGTCCTTGCAAAACGATCTGGAAAACGGCGTGAATCTGGAAATGACCATCCAGTTGCGTGAAGAAATCTCTGAACAACACCGTGCACTGGGTCAGATTAAAGAAATGGCAGCCAAATATGGTTGCGACATTTCTGGTCCTGCGACCAACGCACAAGAAGCTGTTCAGTGGACTTACTTCGGCTACCTGGCTGCGGTTAAATCCCAGAACGGTGCTGCAATGTCCTTCGGCCGCGTATCTACCTTCCTTGATGCCTTCATCGAACGTGATATTAAAGCAGGCAAACTGAACGAAGAACAAGCTCAGGAACTGATTGACCATCTGGTTATGAAACTGCGTATGGTGCGTTTCCTGCGTACTCCTGAGTATGATGAATTGTTCTCTGGTGACCCAATCTGGGCGACTGAATCCCTGGCAGGTATGGGTGTTGACGGTCGTACTCTGGTAACCAAAAACAGCTTCCGCTTCCTGAATACCCTTTACACCATGGGGCCTTCACCAGAGCCGAACATGACCATCCTGTGGTCTGAAAAGCTGCCAATGAACTTCAAAAAGTACGCAGCGAAAGTGTCTATCGATACCTCATCTGTACAGTATGAGAACGATGACCTGATGCGTCCTGACTTCAACAACGATGACTACGCTATCGCATGTTGTGTGAGCCCAATGGTTGTGGGTAAACAAATGCAGTTCTTCGGTGCTCGTGCAAACCTGGCGAAAACCATGCTGTATGCAATCAACGGCGGTGTTGATGAAAAAATGAAAATCCAGGTTGGCCCTAAAGAAGCGCCAATGATGGATACCGTGCTGGACTATGACAAAGTCATGGATCGCATGGATCACTTCATGGACTGGCTGGCAAAACAGTACGTCACAGCACTGAACATCATTCACTACATGCACGACAAATACAGCTACGAAGCTGCGTTGATGGCTCTGCATGACCGTGATGTTTATCGCACAATGGCATGTGGTATCGCAGGTCTGTCTGTTGCTGCTGACTCCCTGTCCGCTATCAAATATGCAAAAGTTAGCACCATCCGTGACGAAGACGGCCTGGCTGTAGACTTCAAAATTGAAGGCGAATACCCACAGTTCGGTAACAACGATTCTCGCGTAGATGACATCGCTTGTGACCTGGTAGAACGTTTCATGAAGAAAATTCAGAAACTGCGTACCTACCGTGGCGCTGTAGCAACTCAGTCTGTACTGACCATCACCTCTAACGTGGTTTATGGTAAGAAAACAGGTAACACCCCAGACGGTCGTCGTGCTGGTGCTCCATTTGGCCCGGGCGCTAACCCAATGCACGGTCGTGACCAGAAAGGTGCGGTTGCCTCTCTGACTTCTGTTGCTAAACTGCCGTTTGCTTACGCAAAAGATGGTATTTCTTATACCTTCTCTATCGTTCCAAACGCACTGGGTAAAGATGATGATGTTCGTAAAGCGAACCTCGCGGGTCTGATGGATGGTTACTTCCACCACGAAGCGTCCATTGAAGGTGGTCAACACCTGAACGTGAACGTCATGAACCGCGAAATGCTGTTAGACGCGATGGAACATCCTGAAAACTATCCTCAGCTGACCATCCGTGTTTCTGGTTATGCCGTACGCTTCAACTCACTGACTAAAGAACAGCAACAAGACGTTATTACCCGTACTTTCACTAAGTCCCTGTAATAATCTGCTGATGATTTAGCGTGATATAAAAAGGCTCCACAACGTGGAGCCTTTGTTTCATCCTTCCTGCCCGCACTGTCTTCGTGACAGTCTGTTTTGCCAGAGCGCTATACGATGTGGACCTCTGGCAAAGCAGTACCGCCATTGCTGACAATCAACCTTATTGATTGTCTGGTATCATAAACACGTGGTTTCCAGTTTATCTCTGCCAGGCCAGCATCCGCACACGTAGACTGCTATTCATTGGTCAATAAGGAGAATAACCCGCAATGTCAGTTCAAGGTCGCATCCACTCATATGAATCCTGTGGCACCGTTGATGGCCCAGGTATCCGTTTCATTGTATTTTTCCAGGGTTGCCTGATGCGTTGCATGTATTGCCACAATCGCGATACCTGGGACACTCATGGCGGGAAAGAGATCAATGTCGATGACTTAATGAAAGAAGTGGTGACATATCGCCATTTTATGAATGCTTCCGGCGGCGGCGTTACGGCTTCTGGCGGTGAGGCAATCCTTCAGGCTGAATTCGTGCGTGACTGGTTCCGCGCGTGTCAGAAAGAAGGCATTAATACCTGTCTGGACACCAACGGTTTTGTTCGTCGTTATGATCCGGTTATCGACGAATTGCTGGATGTCTCAGATCTGGTGATGCTCGATTTGAAACAGATGAACGACGATATCCACCAGAATCTGGTCGGCGTGTCTAATCACCGTACACTGGATTTCGCCCATTATCTGGCTAAACGCAATCAGCGTACCTGGATCCGTTATGTCGTTGTACCTGGCTGGTCAGATGATGATGATTCCGTGCACAAACTCGGTGAATTCACCAAAGACATGACGAACATCGAGAAGATCGAACTGTTGCCTTATCACGAACTGGGCAAACACAAATGGACGGCGATGGGTGAAAAATATGATCTCGATGGCGTGAATCCACCGACCAAAGAAATCATGGAACGTGTGAAAAACATTCTTGCCAGCTACGGGCATAAAGTTATTTATTAATGGTCTGATTGTTTCCCATTAAATTGTTGCTCATAAAAAAGACGCCAGATGGCGTCTTTTTGCTTTTAAAACATCGTGCTGAATAGTTCCAGTCAGGCAGTCGCCACCGGATTATGATGATGATCGGCTTTACGCATCAGCATCACCAGATAGACCAGTGAAACGACAGCAATCATCACAAACAGTAAACGGTCTGAATAACTTTGCATCAGTAGCGCGGTCATCGTTGGCCCCGCGAGGCTACCGATCGTGTAGCTCATCAGTAACGCCTGATTCATCGCAACCAGCTCTTCAGAATTTACTTTTTCACACGCCCAGGACATCGCGACCGGGTATAACGTAAAGCCCGCGCAGCCAAGAATGAACAACGTCGGTGCCATCGCATAACCGCTCAACATAGCGATACTGCCGAGAATAACCGCGAAAATCTGGATACGCAGCACCATGAGACGCCCGTAACGATCAGCCAGACGCCCAACCGGCCATTGCCCGATAATCCCGGCACTGACCAGAAGCGCCATCCAGTACCCGACATCCGCATCGCTCATGCCCTGATGCGAAAGGAACAGAGGCATCAGGCCATACAGAGACCCCAGCACAATACCGGAAATGATACAGCCATTAATTCCAAGGCGGGCATTGCGACGTCTGAACATCGGCATAACCGCGTGTCGCGGCTGATCGCTGTCCTGATTCTCAATATGCGTCAGCAAAAGCGGCAACATCGCGATAACGATCAACGTCGTCACCCACGGCAACACACTCATCAACGCCGTTGGAACCGTGCCAACCAGCAATTGTCCGACAACGGTTCCGATGTAATACATGATCATATAAGCCGCCAACAGCTGACCACGGTTATTTACCGTCCCGCTGCGCAGCAAGGCACTCTCCACCACAACCCAGACCAGCGCGCAACCCACACCGGCGACAAAACGAGCCGTAATCCAGCTCCAGAAGTCCATTGAAAGCGCCAGACCCGCAGTTGCGACAGCAAACATGATGCACGAAAGATAATAGCTGCGGTTAAAACCAATACGTTTGATCAGGCTACCGGCAACCAGCGTTCCCAGCAGATTCCCCGTAAAATACGATGAACTGACCAGCCCGACCTGCCAGGTTGGCAGTTGTTCGTGACTGAGCCACAGCGGTACCAGCGTGTTTAAAACGGCGATAGAAATCGTCAGCAGAAGAAGTCCGCACAGCAGCAGAGTGACGGGTCGGGAATAGGCGGACATAGGATGTTGATGACCAGCAAATCGGGGAAATTGCGCGCATCATGCCACCGGCCAACAAAAAGTCAATCTGGCAAAGGAAAGCCTGCGCACAAACTGCGGGGTGATGATTGAAATCGCTAATCAAGCCAGGAGATCAGGAATCATGACGCTTCAGTGACAATTGAATATCACCATGATAACAAACAAGTTTACATTTCCCGCAGCCATCACACTTCTGATTATCTACGGAAGGTTGATTCTGTTGATTAAAAAATATTGCCGTGCGCGGACACGCAATTTCGCACATCCTGCACAAATCCCCCATACGCCCCAAACACTGCGGCAGAATCACCGGACGCAGGCACGTATCCGGCGGAATACTCTGGTCGAGAGCACCGCGGTCGCAGGCCTGAGTACAGGCACCACAAAAATCGCATTCCGCGTAATCAATACGGAGTACGGCTTTCCCGGACTCAAGGCTGAGTAAACCCACCGGGCACGCGTCAGCGCAATGCCCGCACCCATTGCATTGCTGCTGGAAAAGCGGCTCTGCCACCGCCTGCGGTGGATGCGGAACAGGGCTCTTCAGCAAATTCCCGGCACTAATTTGTCCGGCAGCTTGCTTGCCTGACGCCAGTAAACCACGGAATAACCCCGGCGACTGACATCCCGGCGGCTCATCCAGGCATGGTAAAAGCGCGCATCCCGTGGGTCACTCATCAGAAATACAATTCCCTCGCCGCAGGCATTTCCAGCGCCAGCGCTTGTCTCCATCCGTTAAGCGTTGATTCTGCCAGAACGGCCACACCCTCATACCACGGATGTTCGGCTTTTATTCCCAGCAATTCGAAATAGCGCCCCGCCCACGGCAGTAAATGTGCCGTCAAAAATTCACCGAGCTGTTGCGGCGCATTTTCGGCCAGCCATGCGGACATCATCAGCATTAACCCGATATGATCTTCCGGTTCAGCCTGCGTCAGATGCGGTTCGATATGGTTCACACGCATCCACTGGCGTAATGCCAGTGTAGAATCGCCAAAGATGACTGATTCTTTATCGAGATATACCGAGCCCCACGGCGGGGCTGGTAAAGCGTAAGGCCCGACGAACAGGCGCTGCCATGCGTCATTTAAATCTTCCGCAGAAGCATCAAGCTGAGCGAACAATTCAGCGGCACGGGCTTTCGCCTCCGGCGTCGCACAGGGCCACATCGGCATCCAGTCGCTGTCTTGCAACAATGCAATTACAGGCTGAACTTGTTCTGAATGCGGGGGATAAAACAGCATCGCGCCTAATATCTTCCCGGTTAAACTTATTGATTCTGCTGACATAGTTAACTCTTTCTTTCGGGGACACATCGTTAAAGCCGATGTGTCCCCTGATAAACTGAAATTAGCCGCTGACGGCCATACCCACGGTCATGTGCAAACCATAGAAAATCGCACGTCCGATCAACTCACCGGAAAAGACCAGCACGAAAGCTATGACCATTGAAACGATCGCAGGACTTTTGCGCTGTATCAGTGGGCAAATCCAGCAGCCCAGCCCCAAAACAACCAATACCAAGCGCGAGACTGACAACATGCCATATTGCGGGATCAGCGCAGAAGCCGCCTGCACGGAGCTATTGATGGAAGCCAGACTGGCACTTTGCATCACGACTACGGACATACTGACGAGCAGCGCAGCGACGCTGATAACCGGCAACATGCGGAGTGCACAGCCTTTGATATCAGCACCACGCAGCAACAGATAACCCATAACCGGGCCACCCATCAGTACCGTCAGCCCGAAGTGGAACGCGGTGTAAGCATTATCCCAGGTCGGCACCGTATTAATTTCGTAAACACGGCACATGGCATAAACAAAACCCACACCGGCCAGCATGGTCGCGATCAACCAGACTTTACCCAATGCGCGGGGCATTTTGTTGAGCATCGCCAGCAGCCAGTAGATCCCACCTAAAGCAAAGAAGAGTGAGCCACTGCCAATTTCATTACTGAGCGGTGAAGCGCCCAGACGATTGAGAGAATTAAAGGCCCGCAGCGGGGAACCCAGATGCAGGACTGAAGCGATGAAGGCCACCGCCATCAGTACCCAGAGGAAAAACATCGACAGGTGGATACGGCGATATTCTTCTGCGCTACGCTGCGTCAGCAACGCAATCGCCAGCACGATAAATGCGCCCACCACACATTGCCCGAGAACCGTAAAGACCATTAAAGGCCATTCATGCCATCCGTTTCCCATCTCAAACCTCCTTCGGGTTAGCCAGGTAACCCGTGGTATCGCCTACAGGACGGCAATTCGCATTGGGTTTGATGACGATATTAGGGTGAGTAAAATGTGCAGCAGGCAATGGGGCAACTTCAGCCAGTTCGCCGTATTTCGCGCGCAGCTCTTCGATTGGTGCCATATCCAGCGCACGTAGCGGGCAGGATTCGACACAAATCGGTTTCTTGCCTTCGGCGATCCGCTCGTAACAGCCATCACATTTGGTCATATGACCTTTGGCTTCGTTGTACTGCGGCGCACCGTACGGACACGCCATATGGCAGTAACGGCAACCGATGCACACGTCTTCGTTGACCACCACAAAACCATCTTCCCGTTTATGCATAGCGCCGCTTGGGCAAACTTTGGTACAGGCCGGATCAGCACAATGGTTGCAGGAAATCGACAGATAATAGGCGAAGACGTTCTGATGCCAGCCATCCCCGTCCTGCTGCCAGTCGCCACCGGCATATTCATATACCCGGCGAAAACTGACGTCCGGCGTCAGATTTTTGAAATCCTTACAGGCCAGTTCGCAGGTTTTACAGCCTGTGCAGCGGCTTGAATCAATATAAAATCCATATTGAGTTGTCATGTTTTGCTCCATTAAACCTTAGCCACTTGCACAAGGTTGGTGTGAGAGGGGTTACCTTTCGCCAGCGGTGAAGGCCTTTGAGACGTCAGTACGTTGATGCTGCCCGCGCGGTCGATTTTTTTATTGTCGGGGGAATACCAGGCACCTTCGCTGAGTGCGACAACGCCCGGCATCATGCGTGGCGTCACTTTGGCAGCAATGCGAACTTCGCCGCGATCGTTATAAATGCGGATCATGTCGCCGTTCGCGATACCGCGCTGCGAGGCATCCATCGGGTTGATCCACATTTCCTGCCGACAGGCGGCTTTCAGCACGTCGACGTTGCCGTAGGTCGAATGGGTGCGCGCTTTATAATGGAAGCCGGTCAGTTGCAGGGGATACTTGCTGGCCAGCGGATCGTCATAATTCTCGAAACCTGCAGCATAAACGGGCAGCGGATCAATCACATCGTCTTTAGCGAGTTCCCATTCAGCAGCAATTTTTGCCAGTTCCGCCGAGTAGATTTCGATTTTGCCGGAAGGCGTATCCAGCGGGTTGGCTGCGGGATTTTCCCGGAAGGCTTTATACGCGACGTGATGCTGTTCAGGATCGCGTTTCTTGAACATGCCTTGTTTACGGAAAGTATCAAAATCAGGCAGTTCCGGCAGTGCTTCGCGGGATTGCTGATACAGATGACGTAGCCATTCTTCCTGGGTGCGCCCTTCCGTAAATTTCTGCTCAACGCCCATTCGGCGTGCCAGCTCGGAAGTCATCTCATAAATATTTTTGCACTGGAAGCGTGGCTTTATCGCCTGATCGGCAAAAATGATGTAATCCATGTTGCCGCTTGAAGCATCCAGACAAAAATCCATCTGCTCAGACGCCGTGCAGTCCGGCAAAATGATATCTGCATATTTCGCTGATGACGTCATGTGGTTATCAATCACCACAATCATTTCGCACTGCGTATCATCCTGGAGAATGTCATGCGTACGATTGATATCAGAATGCTGATTGATCAGGCAGTTACCGGCGTAGTTCCAGATAAACTTAATCGGCACATCCAGTTTAGCTTTTCCGCGAACGCCGTCTTTCGTGGCCGTCATTTCAGGACCGCGGACGATAGCGTCGGTCCAGAGGAACATGGAAATGCTGGTCTGAATTGGGTTTTCAAACGTCGGCATCCGCACAAAAGGGATTTCATACGACCCTTCGCGCGCGCCGGAATTCCCGCCGTGAACGCCCACGTTGCCGGTCAGAATCGCCAGCATCGCAATGGCGCGGGTTGCAATTTCGCCATTTGCATGGCGCTGCGGCCCCCAGCCCTGAGTAATAAACGCCGGTTTTGCCTGACCGATTTCACGTCCCAGCTTCACGATTTTATCGACAGAAACGCCGGTGATTTTTGCGGCCCAGGCAGGCGTTTTCGCGATCCCATCCGGGCCATCGCCGAGAATATAGGCTTTATAATGCGCATTCTGCGGGACACCGGCTGGTAAGGTTTTCTCATCGTAACCGACGCAGTATTTGTCCAGGAACGGCTGATCGACCAGATTTTCGGTAATCATTACGTGAGCCAGCGCTGCCGCCAGCGCCCCGTCGGTGCCCGGGCGAATCGGAACCCATTCGTCCTCACGACCCGCACCGGTATCGGTATACGCGGATCGACGATGATCATTCGGGCATTAGATTTCTGTCGGGCCTGCTCAAGGTAGTACGTCACACCACCGCCACTCATGCGGGTTTCGCCAGGATTATTCCCGAACAGCACCACCAGCTTACTGTTTTCAATATCTGAAGGGCTGTTGCCGTCCGCCCAGCCGCCGTAGGTATAATTCAGACCGGCGGCAATCTGTGCGGAACTGTAATCACCATAGTGATTGAGATAACCGCCGCAGCAGTTCATCAGACGCGCAATCAGAGTTTTACCCGGCGGCCACGAGCGGGTCATGGTACCGCCGAGCGTACCGGTGCCGTAGTTCAGGTAAATGGCTTCATTGCCAAAACGCTGAATAATGTCTTTCAGGCTGCCCGCCAGCGTGTCGAACGCTTCATCCCAGCTGATTGGCTTAAATTGGCCTTCACCACGTTTGCCGACTCGCTTCATCGGGTATTTCAGACGATCAGGATTGTAGACACGGCGGCGCATTGAACGCCCGCGCAAACAGGCGCGCACCTGATGCAACGCTTCATAATCATCGTCGCCGGTATTGTCGGTTTCGACGTAACGAATTTCGTCGTCCACAACGTGCATTCTGAGCGGACAACGGCTGCCGCAGTTTACAGTACATGCGCTCCAGACGACTTTCTCTTCGGTCACTTTTGCCGTCGCGGGGGCTGAATCTGCGCGCACAGATTTGAACGGCAGCGATATTCCCCCTACTGCGGCGGCCATTCCGGCCAGCGTGGTGCCTTTGACCAGTTCACGACGGCTGATCCCGCCGCCTGAACCGGATTTATTTCTGTTTTGATCCGACATTATATACTCCACATACGCCCCGGCTTACGGGGCGAAAAATGAACAACGGTGTCACTGCGCCAGGTTCTTTGTCCTGCGCTTCTTTAGACTTTTTCTATTTGAATCAGATTGGTATGTTGAGGATTACCCTTCGCCAGGGGCGATGGCCGCTGAGTCGTCAGCGTGTTCATGCAGGCACCATGGTCAATACGGTCACCACGCATATTGGCCTGATGCCATGCGCCCTGCCCCATGGCGACAACGCCAGGCATGATGCGGGGCGTGACTTTCGCCGCCACACGTACTTCTCCCCGATCATTGAAGACTTTCACTTTGTCACCGTTTTGGATGCCTCGGGTTTGGGCGTCCATCGGGTTGATCCAGACTTCCTGACGGCACGCGGCCTGCAAGACATCAATATTGCCGTAGGTTGAATGGGTACGCGCTTTGTAGTGGAAACCAAACATCTGCAACGGGAACTGGCTGCGTTTCGGGTCATCCCAGCCTTCGAAGGTTGAGGCATAAACCGGTAACGGGCTGATGGTTTCGTCTTTTTGCAGCTCCCATTCACCGGCAATTTTTGCCAGCGCAGAGGAGTAAATTTCGATTTTCCCGGAGGGCGTTTTCAGCGGATTGGCCTGAGGATCCTGACGGAATTTTTTGTAGGCAACGAAATGCCCGGCCGGGTCTTTGCGCTTATAAATCCCCATTTCGCGCAGCTCTTCATAGGCCGGTAATGCCGGGTCTTTTGCCAGCATTTTCGCGTAGAGCGCTTGCAGCCACTGCCGTTGTGTACGGCCTTCGGTAAATTTCTGATAAACATCCGGGCCAAGCCGCCGTGCGACTTCGCTCATCATTTCATAGATGCCTTTTCGTTCAAATTTGGCGGATGTTGCGGGCTGAATGAAAATCAGATACCCCATATTCCCCGCGTAATCGTTAGGAATAATGTCTTCCTGCTCAACAGTCATTAAGTCCGGAAGCAGGATATCGGCGTATTTCGCCGAGGAGGTCATGAAATTTTCGAGCACGACGATCATTTCGCACTTCGAGTCGTCCTGCAAAATATCGTGGGTTTTATTGATGTCTGAATGCTGATTGGTGATGGTGTTACCGGCATAGTTCCAGATGAACTTGATCGGCACGTCCAGCTTGTCCTTGCCGCGAACGCCGTCAGCTTTAGCCGTCATTTCAGGTCCACGCGAAATTGCATCGGTCCAGCTGAAACAGGAAATCTGGGTTTGAACCGGATTTTCCAGCACCGGCATACGTTCAATGGTGATGGTATACGTGGATTCCCTCGCCCCGCTGTTACCGCCGTTAATCCCGACATTACCGGTCAGGATCGGCAGCATGGCGATCGCGCGCGACGTCAGTTCGCCGTTGGCCTGACGTTGTGGCCCCCAGCCCTGAGAAATATAGGCGGGTTTCGCCTGGCCGATTTCCCGTGCAAGTTTCACGATTTTGTCTGCCGGAATACCGGTGATACGTGAAGCCCATTCCGGCGTTTTAGCCGTACTGTCCGCGCCTTGCCCGAGAATATAAGCTTTGTAATGACTGTTGGCGGGCGCATCAGCCGGTAAGGTTTTTTCGTCGTAACCTACACAATATTTATCGAGAAAAGCCTGATCGACCCTATTTTCTGTGATCAGTACATGCGCAAGTCCGGCCACCAACGCAGCGTCGGTGCCGGGGCGGATCGGGATCCATTCATCCTCACGCCCTGCGGCTGTGTCGGTATAACGCGGGTCGATCACGATCATTCTGGCGTTTGAGCGCTGACGTGCCTGTTCGAGGTAGTAGGTAATCCCGCCGCCGCTCATGCGTGTTTCAGCCGGATTGTTGCCGAACAGAACCATCAGTTTGCTGTTTTCGATGTCGGATGTGCTGTTGCCGTCATTGCTGCCGTAGGTGTAAGGCATGGCGCAGGCAATTTGCGCGGTGCTGTAAGTCCCATAATGGCTGAGGAAACCGCCGTAGCAGTTCATCAGACGGGCGACCAGCGAGGCGTAAGGTGATGACCGGGTAATGTTGCCGCCAACAACGCCGGAGGTGTAATTGATATACACCGCTTCATTGCCGTATCTGGCGACGATACGCTTCAGGTTATTGGCGATTTCGTCAAAGGCTTCTTCCCAGCTGATCCGTTTGAATTTACCTTCACCGCGCTCGCCGACGCGCTTCATCGGGTAATTCAGACGCTCCGGGTGATTCATGCGGCGGCGGATAGAACGCCCGCGCAGACAGGCACGAACCTGATGGTCACCGTAAATATCGTTGCCGGTATTGTCAGTTTCGACCCAGTACACTTCGTCATCGCGGACGTGCAGACGCAGCGCACACCGGCTGCCACAGTTAACGGAGCACGCACCCCATACCACTTTATCTTCGGGCGTTGAAACTGTTTTAGCACCGGTCACGTCGGCTAAAACCTTGCGGCTGAAAGGAAGTGAAACACCCCCTGCCGCGATAGCTAAACCGGCCAGCGTAGATGTTTTCATCAGCGTACGGCGGCTGATACCGTTCTTTTCTGTGATTCTATCTGATTTGACTACCGACATTTTCGCGCTCCGCTGAGTTGCCTCGCCATAGCGCACCGGTTATAAAATCCGGCGTCTAAAACCCTGGCAAGAAAATGAGCGGGTTGTGAAGTTTATATTCTCAGATTAGAAAGATACCCACTCAGATAGCGTGGATATTACTTATTAAGGGTTAGTAAACTTTGTCTGCTATCAAAAAAGGCCCGGTTGACCCAGACGAAATACGGGTTATTTAACGCAGCGCACGATTTTATCCATAAAAAAAGCGCCCTGAGGCGCTTTTTCGCTATATCATTCAGTACATAACGGGGTTAGCCGATATATTCTAAACCGCCCATGTAAGGACGTAATACTTCCGGCACTTCAATGCGGCCATCGGCTTGCTGGTAGTTTTCCAGCACAGCCACCAGCGTACGACCGACTGCCAGACCCGAACCGTTCAGGGTATGAACGAGACGTGGTTTTTTGTCGGTTTTGTTGCGGAAGCGAGCCTGCATACGACGCGCCTGGAAATCCCACATGTTTGAACATGAGGAGATTTCGCGGTAAGTGTCCTGCGCGGGCAGCCACACTTCCAGATCGTAAGTTTTGCTTGAACCGAAGCCCATGTCGCCGGTACACAGCAACATTTTACGGTAGGGCAGATTCAGTAACTGAAGCACTTTTTCCGCATGACCGGTCAGTTCTTCCAGCGCCTGCATGGAATCTTCCGGACGAACAATCTGAACCATTTCGACTTTATCGAACTGGTGCATACGGATCAGGCCACGGGTATCACGACCATAAGAACCGGCTTCTGAACGGAAGCACGGCGTATGGGCGGTCATTTTCAGTGGCAGAGATTCTTCTTCCAGAATTTCGTCACGAACCAGGTTCGTCAGCGGCACTTCTGCGGTTGGGATCAGTGCATAGTTGCTGCTGCCGGCTTCTTCATCCAGAGGCTTGGTGTGGAACAGGTCTTCGCCAAATTTCGGCAACTGGCCTGTACCGTACAGCGTCTCGTGGTTAACAAGATACGGCACGTAGGCTTCCAGATAACCGTGTTGCTCGGTGTGCAGATCCAGCATGAACTGGGACAGCGCGCGGTGCATGCGGGCGATTTGACCTTTCATGACCACAAAACGAGCGCCGGTCAGTTTCACTGCGGCAGCGAAATCCAGACCGCCTGCCATTTCACCCAGCGATACGTGATCACGGACGGCGAAATCGTACTGGCGCGGCGTGCCCCAGCGGCTGACTTCCTGGTTATCGTTCTCATCTTTACCGGCAGGTACGGAATCATCTGGCAGGTTTGGAATAGCGGAAGCGATATCACGGATATCGTTCTGCAATGCATCCAGCTCAGCTTTCGCAGCGTCCAGCTTCTCACCCAGCGTATTCACTTCCAGACGCAGGGGTTCGATGTCTTCGCCACGGGCTTTTGCCTGACCGATAGATTTCGATCGTGCGTTACGTTCAGCCTGGAGAGTTTCCGTTTCTACCTGCAAGACTTTGCGGCGCTCTTCCTGAGAACGCAGCTTTTCCACATCGAGTTTAAAACCTCTGCGAGCGAGTTTTTCTGCAACTGCGTCTAGCTCATTACGCAGCAGATTGGGATCCAGCATGCTAATCCTGTACGTGTCGTTATTGAATGTTAATTTGACGATGCACGCCGCCTGAAACAACAGCGTGTCAAAGAGTTATCACCGGTAACCTTACCGCAACGATAAAATTAGCGGTAGCGTTTTGTCGGGCTATTTTGATCTTGTTCAGCGAGCCATGCCAGCTTTTCACCGATCTTGCCTTCAAGCCCGCGTGAAGTCGGGTAATAATACTGCGTGCGGGCCATTTCTGGCGGGAAATAATCTTCCCCGGCGGCGTAAGCATTAGGCTCGTCATGTGCATAACGGTATTCCGCGCCCAGCCCCATCTCTTTCATTAGCTTGGTCGGTGCATTACGCAGATGTTCCGGCACATCATAATCAGCCATTTCACGCGCATCGCGCATCGCCGATTTGAAAGCGGTATAGACTGCGTTACTTTTCGGCGCGCACGCCAGATAAACAATCGCCTGCGCAATCGCGCGCTCACCTTCTGCCGGTCCAACGCGGGTAAAGCAATCCCAGGCGGAAATAGCCACCTGCATACCGCGCGGATCGGCATTGCCCACGTCTTCAGAAGCAATAGCCAGTAGGCGTCGCGCGACATACAGCGGATCACCGCCAGCCGTAATAATGCGGGCGTACCAGTAAAGCGCCGCATCCGGCGAAGAACCGCGCACAGATTTATGTAACGCAGAAATCAGATCGTAAAAACGGTCACCCTTGTTATCGAAACGCGCGCTGCGCTCACCGGCAATCTCGGTCAGCAGTTCCGGCGTCAGCGTGCGATAGCCTTTGGCGTCAATCTCCGCCATATCCGCCATCATCTCGATACTGTTCAGCGCACGACGTGCGTCACCATTAACCAGCTCAGAAAGCATGCGCCGTGTTTCCGGCGGGACACGAATTTTTTCGTTGGCATAACCGCGCTCAGCGTTCGTCAGCGCCTGATCGATAACTTTTTCGATATCTTCAGCCGTCAGCGATTTAAGGAGATACACACGGGCGCGCGATAATAAGGCGGAATTGAGTTCAAAAGACGGGTTTTCTGTCGTCGCACCGATAAACGTAATCGTACCGTCTTCGATATGCGGCAGAAAGGCATCCTGCTGACTTTTGTTGAAGCGGTGGACTTCGTCAACAAACAGAATGGTTCGACGCCCGGCATCGCGGTTTTGCCGGGCACGTTCGATAGCCTCACGGATATCTTTCACCCCTGAGGTGACAGCTGAAATGCGCTCAACATCGGCATTTGCATAGCGGCCAATGAGTTCTGCCAGCGTCGTTTTCCCGGTTCCCGGCGGCCCCCACAAAATCATCGAATGCAACTGACCCGCCTCAATCGCCCGCGGCAAAGGTTTACCCGGCGCGAGAAGATGCTGCTGACCCACGTATTCTGCAAGTGTTACTGGCCGCATTCTGGCGGCCAGTGGCTGGAATTCATTCTGGGAAAAATCGAGTGACAGATTACTCAAGCTTACCTCACTGACGCTGGTCGTCCACCGTCACACCTTTCGGCGGAGTAAATTTAAACTTCGCGTCATCAACGGACGCGTTTTGCTCACCCTTCAGGGTATAAGCGCTCTTTTGGCCATCCTGCTCAACCGCAGTAAAGCTTTTGATGGTGCCTGTTGGCGTAACGGTGATAGCAAATTCCTTCAGATTTCCGGTAGACGCTTTTGGCGTCAGCTTGAAGTCATCGCCCTGCTGTTTCACGTTATATTTCGACCAGTCACTGCTGTCGTTACGGGTAATCAGCATAAACGGCGTGTTGCCGGTGGCATTTTTCAGCCAGGTTGCTGTCACTTGCTCTACAAACGGGTTGTAGAACCAAAGTGTTTTGCCATCGGAAACCAGAATACTTTCATCCGGTGTCGTCATATGCCAGTTGAACAGGTTTGGACGTTTAACCCACAGTTCGCCTTCGCCCTGCTGAACGGCTGAACCATCATCGCTGGTGACCGTCTGGGTGAAGCTGGCGTGGAAAGTATTCAGTTTACCCAGTCGGGATTTGAGATCACTGCTGGCATCTGCCAAAACGGAAGCGGAGGTAAATGCAGTCAGTAAACACCCTACCAATAACAATTTTTTCATTCTTATAGTTACCTCAAAAATCCTTAAACTTCAGACGATGCCTTTCACAAAGACAAAAGACGTATGGTGCGAACTCTATCCGAGCCAACGCCCCGGTGATAGCTCAATCATCTGAAAAGCCGTCATTTTACGCATCTTTGCACAAGGGCCGCATTCGCGACCCTTCTTAACAAAAACCCGTTAAACCCAAATATTTTATTCGTGTGATGGCGGAGCCAGTACTTCACGGTTACCGTTATGGCCCGGCGCACTGACAATGCCCTGCGCTTCCATCTGTTCAACGATTCGCGCCGCACGGTTATAACCGATACGGAACTGACGCTGAACGCCTGAAATTGACGCACGGCGCTTGTCGACGACGAACGCAACGGCCTGATCAAACAGGGCATCGAGTTCTTCATCCCCGTCCAGCCCCAGACCTCCGCCTTCGCCATCGTCGCCACCGGAAACAATGTTTTCGATGTATTTGGGACGACCGCGCGCTTTCCAGTCCTGAACCACAGCATGAACTTCCTGATCACGGACAAATGCGCCGTGAACACGAACCGGAATCGACGAGTTGGGTGCCATATAAAGCATGTCGCCCATACCCAGCAGAGATTCTGCGCCGCCCTGATCAAGGATGGTGCGGGAGTCAATTTTGCTCGACACCGTGAAGGCAATACGCGTCGGGATGTTCGCCTTGATAAGACCGGTAATAACGTCGACGGAAGGACGCTGCGTTGCCAGCACCAGATGGATACCGGCCGCACGGGCTTTCTGTGCCAGACGCGCAATCAGTTCTTCCACTTTTTTACCGACGGTCATCATCAGGTCTGCAAATTCGTCGACCAACACCACGATAAACGGTTCTTTTTGCAGGTACGGCGGTTCTGCAGCCATACCGTCGCCCGGTTTCCAGAAAGGATCCGGAATCGGCCTGCCCATTGCTTCAGCTTCAAGAATACGTTCGTTGTAACCCGCCAGATTACGTACACCCAGCGCGGACATCAGTTTATAGCGACGTTCCATTTCACCGACACACCAGCGCAGCGCATTGGCCGCATCTTTCATGTCGGTAACCACTTCAGTCAGCAAATGCGGAATCCCTTCATACACGGATAACTCGAGCATTTTCGGGTCAATCATGATGAAACGCACATCTTCCGGTGTGGATTTGTAGAGCATGCTAAGGATCATGGCGTTAACACCCACAGACTTACCGGAACCGGTAGTACCGGCCACCAGCAAGTGCGGCATTTTCGCCAGATCGGCAATCACCGGCTCGCCTGAAATATCTTTACCCAGCACAATGGTCAGTGGAGACGTACTTTCTTTGAATTTCGCGCAGTCCAGCACTTCACGCAGATACACGGTCTGGCGCTTTTTATTCGGCAATTCCAGACCGACGTAAGGCTTGCCGGGGATCACTTCCACGACACGCACGGCGACGGCGGACAATGAACGCGCAAGGTCACGCGACAAGTTCGAAATACGCGCCGCTTTCACGCCCGGTGCCAGATCCAGTTCGAAACGGGTGATAACCGGCCCAGGCAACTTCCCGACGACGTCCGCTTTGATGCGGTAATCATTCAGGCGCGCTTCAATCAGATTCCCCATCTGCTCGAGTGCAAACTCGTCAACAGGTTCAGCTTCAGCCGGTGGCGACGTCAGCAAATCCAGAGACGGCAACGGCGTGGTTGGCTTGACCAGCGGCTGCTCATTGCGCATCAGGAACGGATGGATCAGGCTTTCCATATCCGGCTGAGGCGACGGAGATGACTGACGTGGCGCTTCATATTCCTGCGCATGTTGCACAGGCTCTGAAGTAGCCTGACGCTGATAAGGCGCTTGCTGTGCAAAGGTAGTGGGCTGCGGTTCTTCCTCTGCCTGAGCGGACAACGTGAATAATGGTTCTGACGGTGTGTCATCGACCAGATCCGCCATTGGCGAGAAGCTGAACGCATCGTGCTGGCTCAGTTTCATCGCAGCCGCAGCAAAATCATCCGCAACGGTGTTTGCAGCATCCGGTGGCAGATTCTGGGAGTGATGGTGCTGAACCACGCCACTTTGCGGTTCGACGTCCTGCTCATAACGGGCATTTTCACGCGCAGCAAAAGCATTACGTAGTTCTGCTTCCTGCAATGCCGCTTCGTCGTCAGGTGCAACTTCAGTGACTGAATCACCGTAGCGTTCCTGCTGTTGAGCAGCAAAAGCTTCCTGTAACACCGCTTCCTGCCGGGCTTGCTCATCGGCCTGAGCCAGTGGATCGTTATGCCAGTCAGGTTGATCGACATTTTTTTGCGCGGCCGCCTGTGCATGTTCCTGCTGTTCGGCCATGCGCTGCGACGGCAATTTAATGCCGTAAGAAGCCAGTTCGCGGCGCGTAGGGATACGCACCGGATTTGGACGCGGCAGTTCCGGTCCAAAACCTTTTTTCATCTGAGGATTTTCATCACTCACGGCGCTGAACGCTGGCATAAATGTATTGCCGACAGACGTTGCCGCAGACTGCCCTGCCTGCGCCAGGCCGGTAGCCAGCGCTGCGGTGGCCGCGACGCTGGCAATCTGGGCGGCATCAGGTGCTGCTGAGCTGAAATCAAACGGAGAGCGCGAGTGCTCAACCGCAGTCTGCCAGTTGCCCATGCTCGGGCCATCGTCATCGCGGCGCTGAACCGGTGCCGGAGAAGGTGACTGCTGTACCGGTTGCGGGTGACGCGGCACCGGTGTTTCTTCCGGAATTTCGAAATTATATAACGGCGGAGCGGCAGACTGAGGCGCTTGTGGTGGCGGAGCGATGTCTGCCACTGGCGGTTCTGCGGCGTAAGGGTTCACCGTTTCTGCCGCTGCAACCGGTTCGGGTGCAACCACAGGCGTAACCTGAGGCGCTTGCCCTGCCGGGTCTGTCACGGAAGGCGCAGAGAAAAGAACGTCATCTTCATCGACCTCAGAAGCGGCAGCAGTAGCAGGCACAGCGGCCGCTGTAGCAGCAACGGCGGCGGGCACCACTTTCGCTGCCGGCTTTTCATCGTTTTCTTCCAGTAACGCATCGTCCTGCTCGTCGTAATCATAATCATCATCACGACGTGAACGGTTTGTCACAATATTGGTCACGCCAAGAATAGCGCCGCCGATTTTTTCGGCGATCGTCAGCCATGACCAGCCGGTGAACAGCGTCAGCCCGGCAGCCCAGACGCAAAGCAGAACCAGCGTCGCCCCGACGTTATTGAAGTACGGTGTCATCGCCGTGCTTAGCAAACTGCCGATCACACCGCCCGAAGCGAAGTAGTAGAGGTCATCCACGTTGACGGATGCCAGACCACAAGACGTGACGATCAGCGCCAGCGTACCAATGAGACGCAGCGACAGAGCAAAATAATCGACGAAATCCTGATTATCGCGCTGACGGAAAGCCGCCCAGCAAAGACACAGGATAATAGGGGGGATCGCGTAACCAAATACGCCAAAGATGAAGAACAGCGTGTCGGCCATCCAGGCACCCACACCACCGCCCCAGTTATGAATAGGCCCATGCCACGCGGTCTGCGACCAGCTTGGATCAGAGGGGTTAAAACTCACCAGTGCTGCCATCAAGTAAGCAGCAAAAATCGCGACCACAACCAGCAAAGCCTCCAGAATGCGGCGGCCATTGCTCAGTTTTTTCAAGGTAACGTCTTTATCTTCTGTATATTCCTGGCTCAAGAAAGGCTCTCCAGGTTCCTGTGAACTGAGAAAAAGCAACAGCGCCGAGAGTTGACCCCGGCGCCATAGCTGTATAGATACACAGGAGTGTAGCTAAAAATGCAAGGTTTTGCACCTGAACAATTACCGGGTCTTAATGACCAGGCGATTTGTCTGCTTCACTTCTTCCATTACCACATAGGTACGGGTGTCGTTAACACCCGGCAGACGAAGCAAAGTCTCACCTAACAACTTACGGTAAGCCGACATATCAGGTACGCGGGTTTTCAACAGGTAGTCGAAATCCCCAGAAACCAGATGACACTCCTGAATATCTTCGAGTTTTTGCACTGCCGCATTGAACTGTTCAAACACATCTGGCGCGCCACGGTTGAGAGTGATCTCAACAAATACCAGCAACGAAGCATCCAGATAATGCGGGTTGAGCAGTGCGGTATAACCATTAATGAAGCCCTGACGTTCCAGACGACGAACGCGCTCCAGACATGGCGTTGGAGATAATCCCACACGTTTGGAAAGCTCGACGTTTGAAATCCGGCCATCCTTTTGCAGTTCGTTGAGGATGTTACGGTCAATACGGTCGAGATCTTTTCCCGGACGTTTTTTGTTGTCTACCATTATTATTGTCTCTCTGCTGTCCTTCCCTGTACCTGCCATACCCCAGCCAACTTCAATGTCTAAGGGTTGTCCCAAGCGAAGACCCGATTGTTAAGGTTTACGCATCCAAAAGCTGTGTTGATCCCCTGTCAAAAGGAACACGGCCATACAAGCGGATACTCAAAAGAAATAACCTTGCGAAATTAATAGGTTGTAAACAGCCAACCTGATTCACTAAACCCTGCTGTAACCAAAAGCCAAAAAGCAAGACCAGAACGGATCCGGTAGCAGCCAATCGCATAATTTCAAGTCACAGACAGGCAGTTAATTTCTTCTTACCCTGATGTTTTCGCAAATGCACAGCGGATTGTCAAAGTAAAAGAAGCAAAATCAGAAGAACGTGCCAGATTGAAAAGCCAGCGCCCCCTTTTTAGCTGTGTTTTATCTTTGAACAATAACAATTCAGTTCACACCTTATTTCTGTCAAATCCACATAAACTGCCGTGATTTGTATCCAAAAGGCCGCGTACTGGTAAACAACACACCAACGCGTTAATACTTTTACGCTGGTTTTTTACCCTACCCATCAAACAGTTACCGACGGCAAAATCCTTTCTACGCGGGTTGAGCAGTAAAAACTATCAGACAAATCGTTAACAACATCTGAGTTTACTTTTTTTAACGCGCTATTTTCCCTACAATCGGTTTATCGCTAGTCGCCATCGCGGAGATGAATTACGCATGAGTACGGTTAAACACAGTAAATTATTGATTCTGGGCTCCGGCCCGGCGGGTTATACCGCTGCGGTTTATGCAGCACGCGCTAACCTGAACCCGGTTTTAATCACCGGTGTGGAAAAAGGCGGTCAGCTAACCACTACCACGGAAGTGGAAAACTGGCCGGGTGATCCGGAAGGTCTGACAGGTCCGGGGTTAATGGAACGCATGCACGAGCACGCGACCAAATTTAATACCGAAATCATTTTTGACCACATCAACAACGTTGATTTGCAGAACCGTCCGTTCCGCCTGACCGGTGACAGCGGCGAATACACCTGTGACGCGCTGATTATCGCCACCGGCGCATCCGCACGTTATATTGGCCTGCCTTCTGAAGAAGCGTTTAAAGGGCGTGGCGTTTCTGCCTGTGCCACCTGCGACGGTTTCTTCTATCGTAATCAGAAAGTTGCGGTTGTCGGCGGCGGCAACACGGCGGTGGAAGAAGCCCTTTATCTGGCAAACATCGCCTCTGAAGTTCACCTCATCCACCGTCGTGACAATTTCCGCGCCGAAAAAATCCTGGTTGATCGCCTGAACGCTAAAGTGGCCAGCGGCAACATCATTCTGCACACGCACAAAACGCTGAACGAAGTGGTTGGCGATCAGATGGGCGTGACCGGCGCGAGTCTGCTTGATGTCCGCACTGATGAAAAAACGCAGGTTGACGTCGCGGGCGTGTTCATTGCTATCGGCCACAGCCCGAACACCGGCATTTTCGAAGGTCAGCTGGAACTGAAAGATGGCTACATCAAAGTGCAGTCGGGTTCACATGGCAACGCCACGCAGACCAGCATTCCGGGCGTTTTCGCCGCAGGCGACGTGATGGACCACATCTATCGTCAGGCGATTACCTCTGCGGGAACCGGTTGTATGGCGGCACTCGACGCCGAGCGTTATCTGGACGGTTTATCGCAAGCGTCAGATTTATAATTCACGCTGCTGAACTTTCTCTCAAATTACCCTAAATAATTCGGATTGCAGTAAGGCGGCAAGTAAACGAATCCCCGGCAGCATAGATAACGATATGACCGGGGTGAGTGAGCGAAGCCAACACATCTGCAATCTGAAGAATGACGGGTAAAGGCGGCTTAATTGCCGCCTTCTTGTTTTCAGTACTAACTCAAGCATGTAACATGAGCGGCCTCCCACCCGGATTGCTGCGCAGACTGATGCCTGATGAATAAAACACGACAACAAGAACTTATCCGCTGGTTAAAACAACAAAGCTCACGCGCAAAAGGCTGGATCCGTCTGTCCATGATGCTGGGTTTGTTATCTGGTTTACTGATCCTCGCACAGGCCTGGCTGATGGCAGGACTTTTACACGGTCTGATCATCGAACATGCGCCGCGTGAAACCCTTTTAAAAAGCTTCCTGCTGATGGCCCTGACTTTCATTCTGCGCGCCGTCGTGACCTGGCTGCGTGAACAGGTGGGTTTCATCTGCGGACGGATAATTCGTCATGAAATGCGCAAACTGGTTCTGGATCGTCTGGAAAAATTAGGCCCCGCGTGGATCCAGGGCAAACCGGCCGGTAGCTGGGCCAGCATCATTCTTGAACAAATCGAAGATATGCAGGATTACTATGCCCGCTACCTTCCGCAAATAGCGCTGGCAGGGATTATTCCCCTGCTGATACTGGTGAGCGTGTTCCCGATTAACTGGGCCGCCGGATTAATTCTGCTGTTCACCGCCCCGCTGATCCCGCTGTTTATGGCGCTGGTCGGCATGGGTGCTGCGGATGCAAACCGCCGTAACTTTGTCGCGCTGGCGCGTCTGAGCGGTAATTTCCTCGACAGCCTGCGCGGTCTGGATACCCTGCGCCTTTTCAACCGTGGCAACGCCGAAGTGGAGAAAATCAAACGCTCCACTGAAAACTTCCGCGCACGAACGATGGACGTTTTACGTCTGGCCTTTTTATCCTCCGCCGTGCTGGAGTTTTTTGCGTCGATATCCATCGCCGTGGTCGCCGTTTATTTTGGTTTCTCTTATCTTGGCGAGCTGAATTTTGGCAGCTACGGCACACCAGTGACGCTTTTCGCCGGTTTCCTCGTGCTCATCCTCGCCCCTGAATTCTTCCAGCCGCTGCGTGATTTAGGCGCGTTCTATCACGCCAAAGCGCAGGCAGTCGGTGCGGCAGAAAGCCTGCTGACGTTCCTGAGCGCCGAAGAAGCGGAGATGGGTGATGGCGACAAGATCTGGCCACAAGGTCAGAACGTTTCACTTGAGGCGTGTGACCTGCTTGTTCAGTCACCGCAGGGGAAAACGCTGGCGGGTCCGCTGACGTTTACCGTTCCGGCCGGACAACGTATTGCGATTGTCGGTCTGAGCGGCGCGGGCAAAAGCTCCCTGCTCAATGCGATCCTCGGTTTCCTGCCCTACCAGGGTTCCCTGAACGCCAGCGGCATAGAGCTGAAAACGTTACGTAATGATGAATGGCGTAAACAACTTAGCTGGGTCGGCCAAAATCCACATCTGCCGGAACAAACTCTTCGCGCAAATATTGTTCTGAATCAGCCGGATATTAGCGAAGCGCAGTTGCAAAGCGCCATTGACCGGGCGTATGTGAATGAATTTCTGCCGCTGCTGCCTGAGGGGCTGGAAACTGAGCTGGGCGACAGCGCGGCGCGACTTTCTGTGGGTCAGGCACAACGTGTTGCCGTCGCACGCGCCCTGCTTTCTCCCTGCCAGTTATTACTGCTCGATGAACCGACGGCTAGCCTTGACGCGCACAGTGAAAAACGCGTCATGAGTGCTTTAAACGGGGCGTCTAAATCGCAGACCGCATTACTGGTCACGCATCAGCTGGAAGACACGCGCGACTACGACGAAATCTGGGTCATGGATAAAGGACAAATCGCCGAGCGCGGCACATTCACGCAGTTGGTTGCTCAGGGCGGGCTGTTCGCCAGTCTGTTATCTCAGCGCAGTAAGGAGCTGTAATCATGAGAATTCTTCTGCCTTATCTCGCGTTATATCGCCGCCACGGGTTCCGCCTGTCGCTGGGTGTCATTCTTGCGATTGTCACGTTGATGGCCAGCATCGGGCTGCTGACGCTCTCCGGCTGGTTTCTGGCGGCATCTGCCGTTGCCGGTCTGGCCGGGCTTTACACGTTTAACTACATGCTGCCTGCGGCGGGTGTGCGCGGTGCGGCCATTGCCCGGACAGCGGGACGCTACGCCGAACGGCTGGTCAGCCATGATGCGACCTTCCGCGTGCTGGCTCACCTTCGCGTATTCACATTCACTAAAATCATGCCCCTGACGCCGGGCGGTATTGCGCGTTTTCGTCAGGGGGATCTGCTCAACCGCCTCGTTGCCGACGTTGATACGCTGGATCACCTTTATCTGCGCGTCATATCGCCGCTCCTCAGTGCGCTGGTGGTGATTGTTCTGGTAACTTTCGGGCTGAGTTTCCTCGATGTCACGCTGGCACTGATACTCGGTGCCATTATGCTGGCGCTGATGGTGCTTTTGCCGGTGATTTTCTACCGCGCCGGAAAACCTGCGGGACGCGAACTGACGGCGTTGCGCAGCGATTATCGTACGCAGCTGACTGCATGGTTGCAGGGGCAAGGCGAGCTGGTGGTTTTTGGCGCACAGTCGCAATTCCGCCAGCAACTGGATGATATTGAACGCCGCTGGATGTTGCGCCAGCAACAGCAGGCAAAGCTTACCGGTCTGTCGCAGGCGATGATTATTGCCGCCGCCGGGTTGACCGTCACGCTGATGTTGTGGCTGGCGGCGGGCGGGCTCAGTGCCTTCCCACAACCCGGCGCGCTGATTGCGCTGTTTGTCTTTACGCCGTTAGCGGCGTTTGAAGCGCTCGGGCCCGTTGCTGCGGCTTTCCAGCATCTCGGTCAGGTTATCGCGTCGGCACAGCGCGTAACCCAGATCATCAGCCAGCCTGCCGACGTGGCTTTTCCGCAGCAAGGCCCGTCAGCCGGTGTACAGATCAGCGTTTCGCTTAAAGACGTTAATTTCACCTATCCGGGCCAGCCGTTGCCGGTACTGAAAAATATCACTCTGGATATTCGCGCCGGTGAACATATCGCCCTGCTCGGCCAGACAGGTTGTGGTAAATCCACGCTCTTACAGTTGCTCACGCGTGGATGGAACATCAGCAGTGGTTCACTGATACTTAACGGCCATGACATCACGGAATACGATGAAACGACGTTGCGCCGGATGATCACTGTGGTCAGCCAGCGCGTACACGTATTCAATACCACGCTGCGTGATAACCTGCGGATGGCCTCACCGAAATGTTCAGATGAACAGATTACTGACGTACTGAAACAGGTTGATTTGCATGTACTTCTGGAAAACGAAGGGCTGAACGCGTGGCTGGGTGAAGGTGGCCGTCAGCTTTCCGGTGGCGAACAGCGTCGTTTAGGCCTCGCCCGCAGCCTATTGCACGATGCGCCGCTGTGGTTGCTCGACGAACCGACCGAAGGGCTGGACGCCGAGACGGAACAACATATTTTGGCACTGCTGCACAAGCATTGTCAGAATAAGACGCTACTCTTAGTGACGCACCGTCTCAACGGTCTGGAAACTCTCGACAGAATTTGTGTCATGGAAGAGGGTCAGATTGTGGAACAAGGTGATCATCAGACACTGGCCGCCGCACAGGGACGTTACGCACGCTTTCTGTCGCGAGGCTGATGTGAGGTTCCGGGTATTAGCGGCGGCCCGCAGGTCGCCGGATAAGGAGATCTATGCGGTTAGTTAAGCTTGAAGCCAATTCTGTTCATTTTCCGGATCCTGACACTGCCCTGGAGGAGCCGAACGGCCTGCTGGCTATCGGCGGCGATCTCACTGCGCCGCGCCTGCTTTCAGCTTATCAGCACGGGATTTTTCCCTGGTTCGAACCCGGCGAGATGATCCTCTGGTGGTCGCCCGACCCACGCGCCATTCTGGTTCCGGGAGAACGCCACGCCAGCCGCAGCCTGCAACGTTTTATGCGCAAAAAACCTTATCGCTATACGCTCAACCAGCGTTTTGAACAGGTGATCCACGCCTGCGCGCTGCAGCGTGAAGACGGCACCTGGATTGGCCCTCTGGTTCAGCGCGGTTATCAGGAATTGCATGAAGCAGGCCGCGCGCATTCAGTTGAGGTCTGGGAAGGTGACGAACTGGTGGGCGGTTTATACGGCGTATCCGTTGGCGGATTATTTTGCGGTGAGTCGATGTTTAGCCGCCGTGAAAATGCCTCCAAGTGCGCGTTGATGGTTTTTTGCCAACATTTTTCCCGCAATGGAGGAGAACTGATTGACTGTCAGGTGCTCAACCCTCACACTGCGTCGCTGGGTGCGAGAGAGATCCCCCGCCGCCAATTTTTGCAGCAGTTATCCGAACTTGCGCAACGTGCGTTAACACCGGATTGCTGGTTGCCACAAGACTTATCCCCACATGACGAAGACCTGCCGGTGTTCCCGAAGGATAGGGAATAGGTGCGGTCATGAACCATACTTCTTTACATAATGTGGGTTTTTCGGCATTATCTTGCCGGTTAAAAACTATGGTAGTTAGACCTAGAGGATTCGATGGCCAAAGAAGACAACATTGAAATGCAAGGCACCGTACTTGATACGCTGCCCAACACTATGTTCCGCGTAGAATTAGAAAACGGACACGTAGTTACCGCTCACATCTCCGGTAAAATGCGTAAGAACTACATCCGCATCCTGACGGGCGACAAAGTCACTGTAGAGCTGACCCCGTACGACCTGAGCAAAGGCCGCATTGTCTTCCGTAGCCGTTAATAAGCGGCTCACTCATCGCTGAGTTTCCGGCGATACCTGAGGATACCCTTTTCGCCCTTCCTGCTTTTGCAAGGGCGTTTTGTGGTATCCGCAATCCGGCATTTGTTTCATTAACCTTTCAGAAATCCCTCACTAATTCCTGCAATTAAATAAAGAATTTCGGAAAGAAAAAAGGCGATGTTTTCACATCGCCTTTTGTTTTTTTATCGCTGATGAAAATCAGTGCACCGCACCTTCCGGTTTTTTCTTCTGCGCACTCATGAAGTGATATGTCAGCTTGTCAGCCTCTTTATCCAGTGCCACAGAGACGGAACCGCCATCCACCAGTGAACCAAACAGCAGTTCGTTGGCGAGAGGTTTTTTCAGGTTTTCCTGAACGGTACGGGTCATCGGACGCGCGCCCATTGCACGGTCATAACCTTTCACCGTCAGCCAGTCGCGGGCTTCATCACTGACTTCCAGTGAGACACCTTTCGCATCCAGTTGCGCCTGCAACTCAACAATAAACTTATCAACAACCTGCTGGATAACATCCGTAGACAGATGGTTGAACCAGATTACGTTGTCCAGACGGTTACGGAATTCCGGCGTAAAGGTACGTTTGATCTCTTCCATGGCATCAGGGCTGTTATCCTGATGAACCAGACCAATCGATTTACGTTCCGTTTCACGCACACCGGCGTTGGTGGTCATCACCAGGATGATGTTACGGAAGTCCGCTTTACGACCGTTGTTGTCGGTCAGCGTCCCGTTGTCCATCACCTGCAACAGCAGATTGAAGACGTCCGGGTGGGCTTTCTCGATTTCATCGAGCAGCACCACGGCGTGAGGATGCTTAAGGACTGCATCCGTCAGCAAACCGCCCTGATCAAAACCTACATATCCCGGAGGCGCACCAATCAGACGACTGACCGTGTGGCGTTCCATGTATTCCGACATATCAAAGCGCAGCAGTTCGATATCCAGCGCTTTTGCCAGCTGAACCGTGACCTCTGTTTTACCGACACCCGTAGGCCCGGCGAAGAGGAATGAACCAACAGGCTTATGATCCTGACCCAAACCGGCGCGGCTCATTTTGATCGCTTCGGTCAGGGCTTCGATGGCAGGATCCTGCCCGAAGACTAACATCTTCAGGCGATCGCCCAGGTTCTTCAGCACATCGCGGTCTGTTGCCGAAACGGTTTTTTCCGGGATACGGGCAATACGTGCGACCACGCTTTCGATGTCGCTGACGTTAACGGTTTTCTTGCGTTTGCTGACCGGCATTAACCGGCTGCGTGCGCCCGCTTCGTCAATAACGTCGATGGCTTTGTCCGGCAGATGACGGTCATTGATGTATTTAACCGACAGCTCAACCGCTGCACGCACCGCTTTCGCCGTATAACGCACATCGTGATGCGCTTCGTATTTGGTTTTCAGGCCATTAATAATCTGAACGGTCTCTTCAACGGTGGGCTCAGTAATATCAATTTTCTGGAAACGACGCGCCAGAGCACGGTCTTTCTCGAAGATATTGCTGAATTCCTGATAGGTCGTTGAGCCGATCACTCTGATCTTGCCGCTCGACAGCAACGGTTTAATCAGGTTAGCCGCATCAACCTGGCCACCCGACGCCGCACCTGCACCGATGATCGTGTGGATTTCATCAATAAACAGAATACTGTTCTTATCCTGTTCGAGCTGTTTCAGCAGGGATTTGAAACGTTTTTCAAAATCACCGCGGTATTTGGTGCCCGCCAGCAGAGAACCGATATCCAGCGAATACAGGGTGCACTCGGCGATGACTTCCGGCACATCGCCCTGCTCAATTCTCCATGCCAGACCTTCAGCAATGGCGGTTTTACCGACACCAGACTCGCCCACCAGCAGCGGGTTGTTTTTACGGCGACGGCAGAGCACCTGAATAGCGCGCTCCAGTTCTTTCTCACGGCCAATCAGCGGATCAATGCCACCTACGCGCGCTAACTGGTTAAGATTAGTGGTGAAGTTCTCCATACGATCTTCCCCCGCCGACTGTTCTTCGTTAACTGGGTTTTCCGCATTGTTTTGCGCCTGGCCACCCGTTTCATCTTTACGGGTACCGTGCGAAATAAAGTTCACCACATCAAGGCGGCTGACATCATGTTTGCGCAGAAGGTAGGCGGCCTGTGATTCCTGTTCGCTGAAAATCGCGACCAGCACATTGGCGCCAGACACTTCGCTGCGACCGGAAGATTGAACGTGGAATACCGCACGTTGCAAAACGCGCTGGAAACTCAGCGTTGGCTGGGTATCACGTTCCTCTTCACTGGCAGGTAAGGTGGGTGTGGTTTGCTCGATGAAGGCTTCCAGTTCCTGGCGCAAGGCCACGAGATCTACTGTACAAGCTTCAAGCGCTTCACGGGCAGCAGGGTTGCTGAGCAACGCCAGCAACAGGTGCTCCACGGTCATAAACTCATGCCGGTGCTCACGGGCTCTAGCGAAAGCCATGTTGAGACTGAGTTCAAGTTCTTGATTGAGCATAGGCACCTCCCAAATAGATTGCCTTAATCAGGCTTTTTCCAGCGTACACAGCAACGGATGCTCGTTCTCCTTGGCGTACTCATTCACATGTGCGACTTTGGTTTCCGCGACTTCGGCGGTGTAAACACCGCAGATCGCTTTGCCTCTATAGTGCACCTGGAGCATCAGTTGCGTTGCACGTTCAATATCATAAGAAAAGAACTTTTGCAGAACGTCAATCACAAATTCCATTGGAGTGTAATCGTCGTTGTTTAATATAACTTTATACATAGATGGCGGTTTTACCTCATCCTTTTGTTTATTCGCCGTCAAATGTTCAAAGTTTAGCCAGTCTTGATTATTGCCCATTGCCTGTTCATCACCTGTGAAGATCGTATTGGAAGCCAAATACACCAACATGAACACTTTCTGCGGAGCCTCACGTTGTTATTCCGGTATTTTACCATCTCTGGCCTCACCTTGCCGCTGCACAAAATGTCTTCCCTGCGCCCGGCTTCGCTATCGATATTTTAACAAAATATGTCAATAGCGTTACCTGCCTCAAACTTTGGTTATCTGCTCCCTTAGGACAAATGCCCTTTCCTTGACGTCCAACTCTATTCCACTAGAGTGTAAATTCGTGAGCTGAACGGATCGAACAGATATTTTTCTGCTGCGTTCTGGCCTTCGTGCTCACTCAACTGGCTTTATCTATTTACTACCAGACTAGTCATGAGAGGGATGTAGCAGCATGCAGACGGGTACTGTTAAATGGTTCAATAATGCTAAAGGCTTTGGCTTCATTTGCCCGCAAAATGGCGGTGAAGACATCTTCGCTCACTACTCCACAATCCAGATGGAGGGTTACCGGACACTCAAGGCCGGACAGCCGGTCAATTTTGACGTTCATGAAGGCCCAAAGGGGAATCATGCCAGCCTCATTATCCCGGTGGAAAGCGAAGCGGTCGCCTGACCGGTTCAGTTCACAGACTCGAATCACGCTCAGCGTGAGGTTATTAACAAATCAAATTAACAAATCAAATGCCGGTCACTCACTGACTGGCATTTTTATTTATGGGGGAGAATGCTTCTGGCTTCAAGCCCCGAATGCAAAAAAAAGGTCATTTTTTAGACACCGATTGCTAAGACAGGACATAAAACAAATTAAGTCTAAACACAATCTCAACAAATCACGTTCAATTTCTCCATAATTTCCCCCGTTGCACACCTGTTTATTGTCCCCCTGTTGAAATAACGGCTACCGATATCCGGTTCACTTTGACAGGTAATTCCATGACCACTTTCAGCTACCCTTCCGCAGAAAAGGCTCCGCTTTCCGGCCTGCAGTTGATGACGGCATTACTCTCTTGCCGCACGGTACCGGGCCCGTCATGGAAATTACCGCGTTACCGGTTTAAATTTCTTTTCCGCGCGTTGATGCACCCGCGCCGGACATTCGGGATGCTGGATTATCTTGCCCGTCATCCGCAGCGTGATGAAATCCTGGCGGCGATGCCAAGCCTGCCGTGCAAACTGCACCGCGCTTATCAGGCGGCCAATATCACGCCGGAACAAGCCATGAAACGCATCACCGATCACTACGACATGATCGGCCATTGTCTGCCGGATGGGATTAATCACGGTTACCTGAGCAAAAAAAGTATGGCGATCGCCACACTGACCGGCAAAGAAGAGCAACATTACGCTATCACCTTTAACGCCATCGCCCGTCTGGATAAAGAAGGCGAAGCCACGCTGACCTTCCACAATACCGGAGGCGTTTCTATTGCCATCGTGACGTTCTCGTTTATTGAATATCAGGGAAAACCGACGCTGTTTATTGGCGCATTACAGGGGCCGAAGGCGAACGTAGATCATCAGGAAATTCAGCGGGCGACCAAAGCCTGCCACGGTTTATTTCCAAAACGTCTTGTGATTGAAGCACTGACAACTCTCGCGGATGTCACCGGCATGACGCAGATTGTGGCCGTCGGAAAACAGACGCACATCTATGAAAATCCGCGTTATAAAAAACGTAAAGGCAGGGTGTTTGCCGATTACGACAGCTTCTGGGAAACGATGGATGCCAGACAGGGCGAAGACGGATATTTCCATCTGCCCCGCCAGATTGCCCACCGGCCGCTGGAGGAAATCGCCAGCAAACGCCGCTCCGAATACCGCCGCCGTTATCAGTTGCTCGATGAACTGGAAAGCCAGATCCGCCAGACTTTCACCCGCGGACACGGCCATCCGGCCGTCCTGCAGGAAACAAGGGCAGCTTAATCCGCCCTGCCGCGCGCCAGCCAGGCAACGCGGGAAAACATTTGCCGCAGCAGCGGAGGAATCGACGCGGTTCCCCGCAGAGACGCCGCCATCGCCACATCGATGGCCAGATCGGGTTTTGAGCTGCGGTGAATCGCTTTATCAATAATTCTTCTCGGTGCCATCGGCACGTTCGCCGGTATCGCCGAATTTTTGCGATACACATCCTCAAAAC
Source organism: Rahnella sp. PCH160 (assembly GCF_047784855.1). NCBI lineage: Bacteria > Pseudomonadati > Pseudomonadota > Gammaproteobacteria > Enterobacterales > Yersiniaceae > Rahnella > Rahnella sp. PCH160. Next base: position 2,608,326 of record NZ_JBLOGT010000001.1, on the reverse strand, counting down.
CTTCGCGATACAGAAAATACTCAATGTCCTGTGCCGGTAAGGCCGTGAGCCGGTAACGCAGCGTATCGTCGTGAGCTTCCACGTTAGCAATCACCGTCGCTGCGTATTTGCGCCCGGCTTCGTCGCCGTCGACCAGCGCGTGCCATTCGATACCCATTTGCCGGGCAAAACGCAGCAACGGCTTCAGGCCGCACTGCGCAAACTCAATCACTTTGATGCCTTCAGACTCGAAATGGTAACCGCACTGGCGCGCCAGCTGATTGAGCAGCCACACTTCCGTTTCGCCTTCTACCAGCAACCAGCAGCGCGCGAATAACGACGAGGGCCGGTTAAAGCGGATATGGAAAGCTATGCGCCGGCTGTCTTCCATACTCAGCCCTTCCGGCCCGATGCCGTAAGCTGCGACGCGACCGGATTCGCGCACCAGCCGGCAAATCTGCTCGACCGGCACCAGAGAAAGTAGATCACCGGAATTGGTGGTGGTGATGCGCTGTAACGGCAACTGATCCAGCAATCCCCACGCAACCGACAGCATGATCGGATGCAGGCGGGTTTCGGGGTCTTCAATCAGCAGCAAAGGCCGTGCGTCCGGATGTAACACCACTGAACCTTTGGCCTGCAATAACGTGGAAAACATTCCCAGCAGCATCACCCGCATACTGCGGCTGTTTGGTTCGGCAATCATGCGGTTGATATTATCCAGCGATCGCCATGCCCTGCGGCTCTCGGCGCGGCCATGACGTTTTTGCTGCCACGGCGCACTGTTCGATGTGCCCTGCTCGGCAAAATAATGCTCCAGCAACTGCTGCATTGCCGACAACCCGCTGCGCAGTTCGCTGTTGGTGAGCGTTTGCGGATTATGCACCAGCCCGCGCGTCAGCTCGTCGAGCTGTTTCGCCAGTTCTTCGTTATTGACCGCCAGGCGCGGGGCCAGCGTTTCGCTGCGCAAACGCCGGATAAAGCGCGCATCGCGCAGGCGAAGCACCGGATTCAGGCGGATCAGTGCCTGCGCCAGCGGGTCTATCGTCGTCAGATTTAACATCTGGCCGTTGGATGACAGAAAACTGCGCAGCGTCATCACACTGCCGTCATCGTCCAGTTCCCCTTCCAGCCGGTAGTAAATACGGTTCAGCTTATCGGGACATTTTACCCACAGAGGGGATAGCGGATTAAATCGCGGTGACGTATGGTGCCCGGCCTGATTTTCACAAAACGTAAACACGACGTGCAGATACTGTGATTTAGATTCCTGTTCTCCGGCAGGAAAATAGAAATCCTCCTCTTTGAAACAGTAAAGTTTGGGTTCCGGCGAAAGCAGCAGTGTCAGGGCGTCCAGCAGGCTGGATTTACCCCAGGCATTTTCACCAATCAGTACCGTATTAGTCATGAAGGACTCGGCCTGCCCCTGATGCGCAAAGCCGGTAATTGAAGCGCCCCGCTGCGCGGGCTGGGTCAGTGTCAAAGACAGCCGGTTGATACCCCGAAAACCCACAATATCAATACGTTCCAGATACATCAGACGCCTCCTGTGCGCTCAGTGCTTGCCTGAGCATGGCGTTAAAAAAGGGTTCAGGTCAAGCCCGGAGAACACGCTCTGCGTGCCGAAGCTGCTTTACAGTCTGATTACTTTTCGTTAGCGTGTCGGGCGGCATTTTCTGTGTCCCGCTCCATTCATGGAACCTCACTTTTCAGGGATTTTTGCATTATGTATTCCGGGCTGTTAATTATTCTTTTGCCACTGATTGTCGGTTATCTCATTCCGCTCAAAAACCGGTCCCTGTTGCATCTGGTTAACCAACTACTGAGCTGGATGGTGTATGTCATTCTTTTCATTATGGGCATCAGTCTGGCTTTCCTCGACAATCTCAGTGAGAATTTATTGCTGATTTTCAAATATGCCGCCGTCTGTTTCCTGTGCATTTTCGTGATGAACTACGCCGCGCTGTGGCTGCTCGAACGCCGCCGTCCGTGGAAAACGCAGCATAAGCAGGAAACGCTGCCTTCACGCCTTCACATGGCGCTGGAATCCCTGAAGCTGTGCGGCGTTGTGATCGGCGGTTTTGTGCTCGGGCTGACGCAGTGGCACTGGCTGACCTTCGCCTCCCAGGCCAGTGAACTCGCCCTGTTATTCCTGCTGGCGCTGGTCGGTTTGCAACTGCGCAACAGCAGCATGACGCTGCGACAAATTATCCTGAACCGTCGCGGCATGATGGTGGCGATGGTGGTAGCATTCAGCGCGTTAATCGGAGGGGCGATTGCCGCATTACTGCTCGGCTTGCCGCTGAAAACCGGTCTGGCGCTGGCCTCGGGTTACGGCTGGTATTCCCTTTCCGGTATCGTTCTGACGGATTCATTCGGGCCGGTGATTGGCAGTGCGGCGTTCTTTAACGACCTGGCGCGTGAGCTTTGCGCCATCATGTTGATCCCGACGCTGGTGCGCAGCAGCCGTTCGACCGCACTCGGCCTGTGCGGCGCCACCTCCATGGACTTCACCCTGCCGGTTCTTCAACGCAGCGGCGGGCTGGATATGGTACCGCCGGCGGTGGTTCACGGTTTCGTGTTAAGCCTGATCGCCCCCGTGCTGATGGCCTTTTTCTCCGCATGACACCTGCCCTTCCCGCTGTTTTCTGACAGCGGGAACTCCCCTGCAAAAATTGCTTTAAATCAACTCAGCGTCACTTTGTCTCAAAAACTCCTTCATTTCTTTTCGCCCCGGTCTTAGGCTTGCATTAAAACAAGCATTTCAAATGCAACTTTAAAAAAGGACCGAATGATGTTTTGTGTGCAATGTGAACAAACAGTCCGTACCCCGGCGGGCAATGGCTGCGCTTATGCGCAGGGTATGTGCGGTAAAACGTCTGAAACGTCAGATTTACAGGACTTGCTGGTTGCCGTTTTGCAGGGCTTATCCGCCTGGGCTCTGGCGGCGCGCGGTTATGGTATTGTCGATGAAGACATTGACAGCTTCGCGCCACGGGCATTTTTCTCCACACTCACCAACGTTAACTTCGATTCCGACCGTATCGTCGGTTACGCGCGCGAAGCGATTATTCATCGTGAAGCGCTGGCGGTTCGCTGCCGTCTGATGGATCCGGAAATCACCGTCGATCACCCGCTGGCGGCGCTGGAACTGGTCAGCGATAACCTGAATGACCTGCAACAACAGGCGCAGCAATTTGCGCTTAACGGCGACAAAGCGCAGATCGGCGATGACATTCACGGGCTGCGCATGTTGTGCCTGTACGGCCTGAAAGGCGCAGCGGCTTATATGGAACACGCGCACGTTCTCGGCCAGTCGGATACCGCGATTTATGCCGAATATCACCGCCTGATGGCGTGGCTGGGCACGCAACCGTCCGACATGGGCGTACTGCTCGAAAACGCGATGGCGATCGGCAAAATGAACTTCGGCGTGATGGCGATTCTGGATAAAGGCGAAACAGACGCTTACGGCCATCCGCGCCCGACGTCCGTCAATGTGCGTCCGCTGGCAGGGAAAGCCATCCTGATTTCAGGGCATGATCTGAAAGATTTACAGATGCTGCTCGAACAGACCGCCGGCACCGGCATTAATATTTATACCCACGGCGAAATGCTGCCTGCGCACGGTTATCCGGAACTGAAAAAATTCCCGCATCTGGCCGGTAACTACGGCAGCGGCTGGCAGAATCAGCAGGTTGAGTTTGCCCGATTCCCCGGCCCGGTGGTGATGACCTCCAACTGCATTATTGACCCTAACGTCGGCAACTACGGCGACCGCATCTGGACCCGCAGCATTGTCGGCTGGCCGGGCGTACAGCATCTGGAAGGCGAAGATTTTGCGCCGGTGATCAGCCAGGCGCTGCAACTTTCCGGTTTCCCGTACAGTGAAATTGAACAGGAAATTACCGTCGGCTTTGGCCGTCAGACGCTGCTCAGCGCGGCCGATACTGTGATTGATTTAGTTGCCGCCAAAAAATTGCGTCATATCTTCCTGATCGGCGGGTGTGACGGCAGCCGCGGCGAGCGCAGCTACTTCACCGATCTGGCACGCAGCGTGCCACAGGATTGCGCGATCATGACGCTGGCCTGCGGGAAATACCGCTTCAACAAACTGGACTTCGGCAACATCGAAGGGCTGCCGCGCCTGCTGGACGTCGGCCAGTGCAACGATGCTTACGCCGCGATTATTCTGGCGGTCAATCTGGCCGAGAAACTCGGTTGTGGCGTGAATGATTTACCGCTGAGTCTGGTGCTTTCGTGGTTCGAGCAGAAAGCGATTGTGATCCTGCTGACGCTGTTGTCGCTGGGCGTGAAAAATATCGTCACCGGCCCGACGGCTCCGGCCTTCCTGACCGATAATCTGCTGGCGGTGCTCAACGAACAGTTCGGCCTGCGTTCGATTACGTCGGTTGAGCAGGATCTGAAAACCATGCTGGCGGAGTAAATCTGAGATGAACTTTCCTTTATTTCCTGACCAGCCGACGGCGCTGTGCCAGAACCGCATGCAGGTGTATTCCGTCACGCAGGAAACGCCCGATGTCTGGACGCTGTCGCTGATTAATCACGACGTTTATCCGTATCAGCCGGGCCAGTTTGCGGGGGTGAATATCGGCCAGAGCGGTGACATACAGCGCGTGTATACGCTCTCTTCCACGCCGGGCGTGAGCCGTTTTATCCAGCTGACGGTGCGCCGGATTGAGGGCGGTGAAGGCTCCGGCTGGCTGACGCAGCAGGTTAAACCGGGCGATTACCTGTGGCTTTCGGACGCTCAGGGCGAATTCACCTGTGCAACGCAGCAGCCTTTATTATTGCTGGCTGCCGGTTGCGGCGTAACGCCGGTGATGTCCATCGCACGCCGCGTTCTGGCGCATTCTCCGGCGCAAAGCGTACAGGTGTTTTACAGCGTCCGCAGCCCGCAGGACGTCATTTTTGCACAGGAATGGCAGCACATGGCCGCGCAATATCCGCAACTTCGTCTGACCATTCTGGCAGAAAATGACGCGGCGCCGGGCCAGATTGCAGGTCGTCTCAGTCAGGATTTGCTGCAAAGCCAGGTGGCGGATATCGCTACGCGCCGGGTGATGATTTGCGGGCCTGCGCCATATATGGCACTGGCCGGGAAATGGACGGCCGAACTGGGTGTTCCGCCACAAAATATCGTTAAGGAACAGTTTCAGGCCACCGAAGCAGTTGTTTCGGCAGATCAGCAACTGACGCTGACCCGCCTGACGCCGCTTGAAAACTACCGCGTGCCGGTAGGCTCAACGTTGCTGGCGGCCATGGAACAGCACAAACTGCCGGTCACAGCAGCCTGCCGCGCGGGCGTTTGCGGCAGTTGCAAAACCCGCGTTCTGTCCGGTGATTACACGACCACCAGCCGCATGACGCTCACCGACGAAGACGTCGCGCAGGGCTACGTTCTGGCGTGCAGCTGTCAGCTTCAGGGCGACGTCACGCTCGCTTGATCTCCGCCCCCTCCCACTGCCCGCTCATGACTTTTTACAGTCTGTGCGGGCAGATTTACAAAACTTCACCTCCCCTCCCCGCGTAATTTTGTATGGTTTAAGGCTGTGCATTCGTGGATGTAATCAGTGGACTATGCTTAATCCACTTATTTAAAACCCGCCCGAAGATTTCATGCATAACGAAAGATCACGGGCACACCGGAGGGAATCAGTTAATGAAACAGAGCGTAGCGTCATATCTGGCGAAAACTCTTGAAGCAGCAGGCGTAAAACGAATCTGGGGCGTGACCGGCGATTCGCTCAACGGGCTGAGCGACAGCCTGAACCGCATGGGCACCATCGAATGGCTCGGCACGCGTCATGAGGAAGTCGCCGCATTTGCCGCCGGTGCCGAAGCACAAATCACCGGTGAGCTGGCGGTCTGCGCCGGTTCCTGCGGTCCCGGTAACTTGCATCTGATCAACGGCCTGTTCGACTGCCATCGCAACCACGTTCCGGTGCTCGCCATCGCCGCGCATATTCCTTCCAGCGAAATCGGCAGCGGCTATTTTCAGGAAACCCATCCGACCGAATTATTCCGTGAATGCAGCCACTATTGCGAATTAGTCACCAACCCGGAGCAGCTCCCGCAGGTACTGGCTATTGCCATGCGCAAGGCGATCCTGAACCGTGGCGTTTCCGTGATTGTCCTGCCCGGTGACGTCGCGCTGAAACCGGCACCGGAAGACGCCAAAGTCAGCTGGTATCCGCCGCAGTTGCCGAAAGTGCAGCCTCAGCAGACTGAGCTGGATAAGCTGGCCGAACTGCTCAATGGCGCGACCAACATAACCCTGATGTGCGGCAGCGGTTGTGCCGGTGCGCACGATGAAGTGATTAAGCTGGCGGAAACCCTGAAAGCCCCGGTGGTTCACGCGCTGCGCGGCAAAGAACATATGGAATGGGATAACCCGTACAGCGTCGGAATGACCGGGCTGATCGGCTTCTCCTCAGGTTTCCACGCCATGATGAATGCCGACACGCTGATCCTGCTCGGCACGCAATTCCCGTACCGCGCGTTTTACCCGACGGACGCGAAAATCATTCAGATAGATATCAATCCGGGCAGTATCGGTGCGCACTGTCACGTCGATATGGCGCTGGTCGGCGACATCAAATCCACCCTGACCGCCGTTCTGCCGCAATTGCAGGTGAAAACTGAGCGTAAGTTCCTCGACAAAGCCCTGAAGCATTATGAAGAAGCGCGCAAAGATCTCGATGCGCTGGCAACGCCGAACGACAAACAGGCGATTCATCCGCAATATCTGGCGCAGCAAATCAGCCGTTTCGCCGCCGCAGACGCCATCTTTACGTGCGATGTCGGGACGCCAACGGTCTGGGCGTGCCGTTATCTGCAAATGAACGGCCAGCGCCGTCTGCTCGGTTCGTTTAACCACGGTTCGATGGCCAACGCCATGCCGCAGGCCATCGGTGCACAGGCCATTGACCGCTCGCGGCAAGTCGTGGCGCTGTGCGGCGACGGCGGTTTTGCCATGCTGATGGGGGATTTTCTGACGCTCGCGCAGCAAAAACTGCCGGTGAAAATCATCATTTTCAACAACAGCGTGCTGGGGTTTGTGGCGATGGAGATGAAAGCCGGTGGCTATCTGACCGACGGCACCGAGCTGAAAAATCCGGATTTCGCAGCCATTGCCGAAGCGGCAGGGATTAAAGGGATCCGCGTGGAAAAAGCCTCGGACATCGACGCCGCGTTGCAGGATGCGTTTGCCTATGAAGGTCCGGTGCTGGTGGATGTCATCACCGCCACCGAAGAACTGGCGATGCCGCCACAGATTAAATTTGAGCAGGCAAAAGGCTTCAGCCTTTACATGCTGCGTGCGGTGATCAGTGGCCGGGGTGACGAAGTCATCGAACTGGCAAAAACCAACTGGCTGCGGTAACCCCGACAGGGATATAGTGGAGGGTCAGGCGGGCACGCGTTGCCCGCGTTTTCCTCCCCTTAACATTCACCTGGTAGAAGGATTATTACGTTGATCGATTTACGCAGTGATACCGTAACCCGCCCCAGCGAAGCTATGCGTCAGGCGATGGCCAGCGCTGAAGTCGGCGATGATGTCTACGGCGATGACCCAACGGTAAATGCTCTGCAGGATATGGCCGCGAAACTGTGTGGCAAAGAAGCCGCGCTGTTTTTACCGACCGGTACACAGGCTAATCTGGTTGCGCTGCTGACACACTGTCAGCGCGGAGAAGAGTATATTGTCGGCCAGAAAGCCCACAACTATATGTACGAAGCCGGCGGTGCCGCAGTTCTCGGCAGCATTCAGCCGCAGCCGCTCGACATGGCCGCCGACGGTTCCATTCCGCTGGATAAAATCGCCGCCGCCATCAAACCCGATGACATTCACTTCGCCCGCACCCGTCTGCTGAGCCTGGAAAATACGCACAGCGGCAAAGTGCTTCCGCTCGATTATCTGCAAAAAGCGTTCGCGTTTACCCGTGAAAAAGGGCTGGCGCTGCACATCGACGGCGCGCGAATCATGAACGCCGCCGTCGCGCTGAATGTTGAGCTGAGCGAAATCACCCAATATTGCGACACCCTGACCATTTGCCTGTCAAAAGGTCTGGGCGCGCCGATTGGTTCCCTGCTGGTCGGCAGCAAAGAGTATATTCATCGCGCGAATCGCTGGCGCAAGATGACCGGCGGCGGCATGCGCCAGTCCGGCATTCTGGCCGCGGCGGCCATTTATGCGCTGGAAAACAACGTGGCGCGCCTCAAAGATGACCATGACAATGCGCAGTGGCTGGCTGAACAGCTGAGCAATATCGGCGTGGAAATCGCCGGGCCCGGCCCGCAGACCAATGTTCTGTACATCAAACAGAGCGCTGAGCTGGCCGAAAAAATGGGCCCGTGGATGCGTGAGCGCGGCGTCATCATCAGCGCCGGACCGCTGACCCGCGTGCTGACGCACATCAATATCAGCCGTGAAGACCTGCAAAAAGTCGTCGCCCTGTGGCAGGAATTCCTGCACCAGCACGCCTGACCGTCAGCCTTTCTGCGGCGGCACGCCCACAGGCTGTCGCCGCATGTTCATGATTTCCCCTACTCTCAGAGCAAACGGATTATGCCAAGAATTGTCGTCCTCGGTGCCAGTGGATATATCGGACAACATCTGACTGCACACCTGAGCCAGCATGGTTTTCAGGTCACTGCGGCCGCGCGGCGCATCGAATGGCTGCAACAACAAAAATGGCCTCACGTCCGTTACTGTTTTGCGGATGTCTACCAGAGTAAAACGCTGACCAGCGCCTTCGAAGGCGCCGACGTGCTGGTGTATCTGGTTCACGCGATGACCGAAGAGGATGACCTGCTGGAAAAAGAGCGTCAGGCCGCTCAACACACCCTGCTGGCGCTGCGCGATTCCTCCATCAGACACATTGTTTATCTCGGTTCCATGCAGCCGGAAGGCAACCATTCCCCCCATTTGCAGGCGCGCAAACTGACGGGCGATTTACTGCGGATGAGCAATATACCGGTGACAGAACTGCGCACCGGCATTGTGATCGGCGCGGGGTCAGCGGCGTTCGAAGTCATGCGCGATATGGTCTACAACCTGCCGGTCCTCACGCCGCCGCAGTGGGTTCGCTCGAAATCCTCGCCGGTAGCGCTGGAAAACCTGCTCAATTATTTGCAGGGTCTCGTGACCTTGCCCGCCAGCGGAAACCGTATTTTTGACGCCGCCGGGCCGGAGTACATCAGCTATCAGACGCTGTTCGAACGCTTTATTGCCCTGAGCGGGAAACGCCGCTGGCTGATCCCCGTTCCCCTGCCGACCTCTTTTGTTTCGGTGTATTTCCTCAGCCTGATTACCTCGGTGCCGACGTCGCTCGCCAAGGCGCTGATCCAGGGGCTCAATCACGATTTACCCGCCGACAGCGAAGCACTTCAGGCGATGATCCCGCAGGAGCTGATTTCTATTGATGAGGCGATTCGCCGCACGCTGGAAAGAGAACAACAGCAGGTCATGGATTCACCCGACTGGGGCTATGACCCGGACGCCCGTGCGCGCTGGCGGCCCGGCTACGGTTATTACCCGAAACAGGCGGGCTTCACGCTGGAAACGTCAGCGTCAAAAGCGTCGCTGTGGAAAGTGGTGCAGAAACTCGGTGGCGTGGAAGGTTATTTCTATGCCAACGGGTTGTGGAAGACGCGGGCACGCATCGACGATCTTCTCGGCGGCGGCGTAAAGTATGGCCGCCCTGACCGGGACTTCCTGAAAATCGGCGATAAAATTGACGGATGGAAAGTGATCAGCCTGAAACCGCAGCGTGAACTGGCGCTGTTATTCGGAATGAAAGCGCCGGGGCTCGGACGGCTGACGTTCACGATCACCGATCACGGCGAGAGCCGCAGTCTGGACGTTCGTGCATGGTGGCATCCGGCCGGGTTCAGCGGTTTGCTCTACTGGTTCAGTATGATGCCCGCTCATCAGTTTATTTTTCGAGGCATGGCGAAACGCATCGCCAGTCTGGCCCGTCAGAAAGACCGCTGCGGAAGCTGAAAGGGTTTATTTAAAGCGCAATCGCACAGTTTCAGACATTGCTGCCTCCCTTTTCCATTGCAACCCGCACAATTTCACGAAAGAATGGCGCGCTTATTGCTGAGAGGCGCCCCAGCCTCAGTAATTTCACTCATTGGGATGTACTCAAAATCATTCGGGTTGCAGCAAGGCAGCAAACGAATGAATCCCGATGAGCTGACTGGAGTCAGTGATTCGGGTGAATGAGAGCAGCGAACACCGCTGCAACGTGAAGGATGAAGAGTAGTTATGAGAGTTTTGGTTACCGGCGCTAGCAGCGGTTTAGGGCGCAATGCGGTCGAGTTTTTGCGAAATAAGGGGATTAAAGTCCGGGCGACGGGTCGCAATGCCGCCATGGGTTCACTTTTGCAAAAAATGGGCGCGGAATTTATTCATGCCGATCTCACCACACTGGTGTCGGCGCAGGCCAAAGCCTTGCTCGCCGATGTGGATACCGTCTGGCACTGCTCCGGGCTGATGTCGCCGTGGGGCAGCGAACAGGAATTCGAACTGGCGAACGTCCGCGCGACGCGCCGTCTGGGCGAATGGTCCACCGCGTATGGCGTGGAAAATTTTGTGCACATTTCCTCACCGGCAATTTATTTCGATTTTCATCATCACCGCGACATTCCGGAAGACTTCCGCCCTCACCGTTTCGCCAACTCCTTCGCCCGCAGCAAAGCCGCCGGTGAACAGGTGATCCACACCCTGGCGATGTCCAATCCGCAAACGCATTTCACGATTTTACGCCCGCAGGGTTTGTTCGGGCCGCACGATAACGTGCTACTGCCCCGTCTTATGCAAATGCTGAAATATGGCGGCACGCTGATGCTGCCACGCGGGGGCGAAGCGCTGGTCGACATGACCTACGTGGAGAACGCGGTTCACGCGATGTGGCTGGCAACGCAGTCTGAATCCACAGAATCCGGACGCGCGTTTAACATCACCAATCAGCAACCGCGTCCGCTGCGCACGCTGGTGAAGCAGTTGATGGAAAATCTGGACATCAAATACCGCATCCGCTCGGTGCCTTATCCGCTGCTGGACATGATGGCACGCGGCATGGAACGCATCAGCAAAAGCTCACACAAAGAGCCGGTGCTGACCCATTACAGTGTCGCGAAGCTGAATTTCGATCTCACGCTCGACACGCAGCGCGCACAGAAAGAGCTGGGATATGTGCCGGTGATTTCGCTGGATCAGGGGATTATCCGCACCGCCGCCTGGCTGCGCGACCACGGTAAACTTCAGGGCCTGCACGGCATTGGCCCGAAACGCGACTGACCGTAAGGTCAGCCGCTTTCTCAGTTATTCGAATCCGGGAACTGCTGTAACAGCGCCAGAACAATGGCTTCTGACTGCGCATCGGCATTCCCGCGATAATCACTCTGCCTGAAATGCATCTGGAACGCCGCAATCACACGGCGAGCCTGCTCCGGCGTCATGTTTTCTGTCACGGTATAACCGTACTGTTTCAGCAAGGTCAGCAGATGCGCCTGACCGACCGGTTGCTGCGGATTTCTGCCCGCCAGAAAATGGCTGACCCGCGCCGCATCGGGCCATGCGCCAATGCCCCGCGCCGCCATCTGCTGCCACGGGAATAATGGCCCGGATCGTCTTTACGCTGCGGCGCAATATCGCTGTGTGCGACCACGTTACGCGGATCAATCTGATAGCGCGCGACAATGCTCTTGCTCAGGTCAGCCAGCAAATCGATTTGCGCGGGTGGGAACGGATAGAATTTTTTGCCCAGCAGCGTCGTGCTGTAACCCTTATTTTCCAGCTCAATACCGATGGACGTATCATTCAGATTAGTGCGTCCGCGCCAGCCGCTGGCTCCCGCATGCCACGCGCGCATGTTTTCCGGCACCAGTTGCCACGCGACGGGTTTCCCGTTTTCGCGCGGCGGTTGCGCCGGGATCAGGTAATGCGCACTGACGTGCTCATCGGTAAGCGTATTTAATGCGTTGTGAAAATCTTCTGCGGTGTAGTGGATAACCAGAAAACGGATCCGCTGATCCATGCCCTGCGCCTGCCGCGTGGTTTCCAGCCGGTAAGGTAAATTTTTCGCCTGATCACTGCTCTGACACCCCGTCAGGGCCAGAAAAAGCGCGGCAATTACGCCGCTCCTGATGCCCAAACGCCTCATTTACGATGCACGATAACAGCGGTACCGGAGACGCTGACCATCAGCATGCTGCTGTCTTTGCCCACGGTTTCATAATCGATATCAATGCCGACAACGGCGTTAGCACCGCGTTCTTTCGCCTGTTCTTCCAGTTCGCGAAAAGCGATTTCACGCGCTTTGCGCAGTTCTTTTTCATACGCGCCTGAACGGCCGCCGACGATATCGCGCACGCCCGCAAAGAAATCACGAAAAATGTTCGCACCTAAAATCGCTTCGCCCGTGACCACACCGCAATATTCCGCGATGGTAAAACCTTCCAGGGTCGGAGTGGTTGAAATTTGCATGAGTATTCCTTATCAGTTGTCGTCCACATGTCGGAGAAATGCACCCGGATAGCATAAACGATGTATCCGGCCTGAACGTATCATTTCTCTGCGCCATGCATTAAGCCAAATCGGTTTTATACTGTAGGATTAAGAAAGTCATGGTGAAAACGTTCAATCTTTCAGTAAGGAATACGATGAAAAAGAAAATTCTAGTCGCCGCAATCCCTCTGGTATTGATGTTAAATGCCTGTACGACGGTAGACCCGGCTTATAAGGATATTGGTAGCCGCAGCGCGCCATGTATCGACGGTGGCCCCGACAGCGTCGCCCAGCAATTCTATGATTTTCGTATCAAGCAAGGCGGCAGCGGGATCCCGAACTCAGGCCAGCTCGCCGCTTACCGGCCTTATCTGAGCACCGCACTTTACGCGGCCCTGCTCAAAGCGCAGTCGCAGCCGAAAGTGGATATCGCGGCTTCGCCAAATGAGAAAACCGGTGCAGGTTCAGGCGATGGCGACATTTTCTCCAGCCTGTTTGATGGCCCGACGTCCGCCTCCGTGGACAGCGCCTCTACTATCCCTAACACCGACGCCCGCAACATTCCGCTGCGCGTCACGTTCACCCGCGAGAAAGACAAAGGCGCAACCACGCACTGGAAAGATGAAATCCTGATGGTGCGCGAAGGCAAATGCTGGACCGTAGATGACGTGCGTTATATGGCCAATCTGGACTTCGTCTCTAACGGAACGCTGCGCCAGGTATTGGAAAACCAGTAACCGCACTTTCTTAAAAAAGCCGCCTGACGTGACGCTGTTAAGTGACTGCATAACAGGGGTTAATACTGAATATCGTCATTAACCAACATTTGCATCACAGTGATGCAACAATATCTTGTGCTACACTTTGCCACCTGGGCGGCGACACATAATTTTTAAGCCGTGATCGTTGCATAACTATGCTGTGGAAGTTACCATCTGCGGCATCAATGGCTATTCACTATTTGCGCATGAGTATTCAACTTAATAGCATCAACTGCTTCTATGGCGTGCATCAGGCGCTTTTTGACATTCAGCTCGACTGCCCTGCCGGTGAAACCCTCGTTTTACTGGGTCCAAGTGGTGCAGGTAAAAGCTCTCTGTTACGTGTTCTGAACCTGCTGGAAATGCCCCGTTCAGGCACACTGCAAATCGCCGGTAATACCTTCGATTTCACCCGCAAACCTGATGAGAAAGCGGTCCGCGAACTGCGTCAGAACGTCGGGATGGTTTTCCAGCAATACAATCTGTGGCCGCACCGCACCGTGCTCGACAACTTACTGGAAGCCCCGATGCGTGTTCTGGGTCTGACAAAAGATGTCGCGATGCAACGTGCCCAGAAATTGCTGACCCGTCTGCGCCTGACCGATTACGCCGATCGTTTTCCGCTGCACCTTTCCGGTGGCCAGCAGCAGCGTGTGGCGATTGCCCGTGCGCTGATGATGGAACCGCAGGTTTTGCTGTTTGACGAACCGACCGCCGCGCTTGACCCGGAAATTACCGCCCAGATCGTCAGCATTATCCGCGAACTGGCAGGCACCGGAATTACTCAGGTAATTGTGACCCACGAAGTGGAAGTGGCACGTAAAACCGCCAGCCGCGTGGTGTACATGGAAAATGGTCGCATTGTCGAACAGGGTGACACGTCAATTTTCGCTCAGCCGAAAACCAAAGAGTTTGCGAGCTACCTTTCTCACTAAAACTTTTCCTATCAACATATTGATTGATGTTTTCTACGGAGTAAGCGATGAAAAAATTAGTAATTGCCGCGGTTCTGGCGACCGTCAGTTTGTCTGCCAGCGCTGCTGATACCATCCGTTTCGCGATGGAAGCGTCTTATCCTCCGTTTGAGTTTGTAGACGCCAGCAATCAGATTCAGGGCTTCGACGTCGATCTGGCCAACGCCATGTGTAAAGAGATGCAGGCCACCTGCACATTCACAAACCAGGCCTTCGACAGTCTGATCCCAAGCCTGAAATTCCGTCGTTTTGATGCGGTCATTTCCGGTATGGACATCACGCCTGAGCGTGAAAAACAAGTTTCCTTCACTAACGCTTACTACGATAACTCCGCCATTTTCATCGCTCACACTGGCCAGTTCGCTGACGTTTCGGCGCTGAAAGGCAAACGCGTTGGTATGCAAAACGGCACCACTCACCAGAAATTCCTGATGGATAAACATCCGGAAATCACCGCCGTGCCTTACGACAGCTATCAGAATGCCGTACTGGATCTGAAAAATGGTCGTCTGGACGCTGTTTTCGGTGACACCGCTGTGGTCAACGAATGGCTGAAGCAGAACAAAAATCTGGCGTCCGTGGGTGACAAAATCACTGATCCTACTTACTTCGGTACCGGTCTGGGTGTAGCCGTTCGTCAGAACAACACCGAACTGCTGACTAAACTGAACGATGCTCTGGCAAAAGTGAAAGCAGACGGTACCTACAAGACGCTGTATTCCAAATGGTTCCAGCAATAAGTTTGCCTATCAATGACTGAATTCCAACCTTTAGCAAGCGCCGCCGGGATGACCGTCGGCCTTGCCGTGTGTGCGCTGGTCCTCGGCCTGATTCTGGCGATGATCTTCGCAGTCTGGGAATCTGCGCCGTGGAAGCCACTCAGCTGGCTCGGTACGGCGTGGGTCACTGTGCTGCGCGGTCTGCCAGAAATTCTGGTCGTGCTTTTCATTTACTTCGGGTCATCACAGTTGCTGATGGTGCTGGCGGATGGCTTTAGCATTAATCTCGGGCTGTTCTCCGTGCCTATAAAGCTGCCCATCGAAAACTTCGAAGTCAGCCCGTTTGTCTGCGGTGTCATTGCGCTTTCGCTGCTGTATTCGGCCTACGCTTCGCAGACATTGCGTGGCGCTCTGAAAGCCGTTCCGCAAGGCCAGTGGGAATCGGGTCAGGTGCTGGGCATGAAAAAATCGGCGATTTTCTTTCGCCTGATCATGCCGCAAATGTGGCGTCACGCGCTGCCTGGCCTGAGCAATCAGTGGCTGGTGCTGCTGAAAGACACCGCGCTGGTGTCGCTGATCAGCGTGAATGATTTGATGCTGCAAACCAAAAGTATCGCCACGCGGACACAGGAACCTTTTACCTGGTACGTGATTGCGGCCTGCATTTATCTGATTGTCACCCTGTTCAGCCAGTTCGTGATTAAACGCATCGAACTGCGTACCACCCGCTTTGAACGGAGTGCTTCCTGATGTGGGAATATTTGCCTGAAGTCCTGAAAGGATTGCACACCAGCCTGACACTGACGGTCGCAGCGCTGATTGTTGCGCTGCTGCTGGCGATGATTTTCACCGTGATCCTGACGCTGAAAGTGCCCGTTGCAAGCCAGATCGTGAAAGGCTATATCACGCTGTTTACCGGTACGCCGCTGCTGGTGCAAATCTTCCTGATTTACTACGGTCCGGGCCAGTTTCCGTCTATTCGCGAAATCCCGTGGCTGTGGGAAGTGCTGTCGCAACCGTGGCTGTGCGCGATGTTTGCGCTGGCACTCAACAGCGCCGCCTACACCACACAACTGTTTACCGGTGCGGTACGTGCTATTCCGTCCGGCCAGTGGCAGTCCTGCGAGGCGCTGGGCATGTCGAAACCGCAAACCCTGCGAATTCTGCTGCCGTATGCGTTTAAACGCGCGCTGTCGTCCTACTCCAATGAAGTGGTGCTGGTCTTTAAAAGTACCTCTCTGGCGTACACCATTACGCTCATGGACGTCATGGGGCACAGCCAGCTCATGTATGGCCGCACCTACGACGTGATGGTATTTGGCGCCGCCGGTTTGGTTTATCTGTGCGTGAACGGGTTACTGACCCTGATGATGCGTCTGATAGAGCGCCGCGCGCTGGCGTTTGAACGCCGTAATTAATGGACACCGGACGCCTGAAGGGACGAGAAATCGTCCCTTTTTTTGCCTTCGAAATAGCCCGCCACTCTTCACTTTAATTTTTTAATCAAATTTATTGCATATAAATTCATTTAATGGCAACTTAATCGCAGGTTTCACTTCCTGCCAGTTACCCGATTATATTAATAAAATCAGTAAACTGAACCATGAAGGGAATGTCATTTTTTGAACAGGAATGTATTGCATGAAAAAGCTCATCCTCGCTGCTGTTTTGTCTGCCACTGCTTTCGCCGCTACCGCTGCTGAGACTATTCGTTTCGGGACTTCCGCGACCTATCCGCCGTTCGAATCCATAGACGCCAACAACCAGATCGTCGGGTTTGATATGGATCTGGCGAAGGCCGTTTGTCAGCAGATGCAGGAAACCTGCACGTTCACCAACCAGCCGTTTGACGGCCTGATCCCGGCGCTGAAATTCCGTCGTTTTGACGTCATTATTTCCGGTATGGACATTACCGAAGAGCGCAGCAAGCAGGTTACTTTTACCCAACCTTACTACGCCAATACCGCCATGATCATCGGGCCGAAGGGTAAATTCTCTTCTATCGCCGATCTCAAAGGTAAACGTGTTGGCCTCGAAAACGGCACCACGCATCAGAAATACCTGATGGAAAAACACCCTGAAATCACCACCGTCGGTTATGACAGCTATCAGAATGCGATTCTGGATCTGAAAAATGGTCGCCTGGACGGGCTGCTCGGCGATACCGCCGTGCTGAATGGCTGGCTGAAATCTAACCCGAATCTGGGTGAAGTGGGCGAACTGATTAAAGATCCGCAATACTTTGGTACCGGTGTCGGGATGGCCGTGCGTCCTGAGAATAAAGAATTGCTGGCGAAACTGAATGCGGCACTCGACGGCATTAAAGCCAACGGCGAATTCAAAAAGATTAATGACAAGTGGTTCCCGGCTCAGTAAACCCGCTCGTCCTTCAAACAGTAAGCCGCCTGTCATGGCGGTTTTCTGCGTAACATCTCTCAAAACTGCAACTTCATATCGTCCGTTTCATCAAAAAAGTGACTTCCGTCACACTTAGTTCACGTAATGACTTTTACACTGTTCAACCGTAATCACAGTCGAGATCGAATGTTTATGCACGCACGTTTTCACACCGCCTTTATGGCACTCCCTGAAAATTTATCCTCCGCGCTTGAGCCGTTTCTGCGACATGATGACTTCCCGGCAATGTTCACGGCAGCCGAAGTTGCGCAGGTAAAACAGGCAACCGGTCTGGACGACGACGCGCTGGCATTCGCCCTGTTACCGCTGGCAGCAGCCTGTTCTGTGACGCCAATTTCGCATTTCAACGTGGGCGCGATTGCCCGCGGAACCTCCGGTAATCTGTATTTCGGTGCCAACATGGAATTTGCCGGTGCGCCGATGCAGCAAACCGTTCATGCCGAACAATCTGCGGTCACACACGCCTGGCTGCGTGGCGAAACGCGTCTGGCCTCTATCACCGTCAATTACACGCCTTGCGGCCATTGCCGTCAGTTTATGAACGAACTGACCAGCGGTACGGCGCTGGATATCCATCTGCCGGATCGCGATGTCGCTACGCTCGGCGACTATCTGCCGCATTCCTTCGGGCCGAAGGATCTGGATATCACCACGCTGCTGATGGATAAAGTCGATCACAGTTACACACTGAAAACCACTGACGCACTGGCAACACTTGCGCTGGATGCCTGCAACCAAAGCCATGCGCCGTACAGCAAATCGCACAGCGGTGTGGCGCTGGAAACGCATAACGGCAAACAGTTTGCCGGGCGGTACGCGGAAAATGCCGCTTTCAATCCGAGCCTGCCTCCCTTACAGGCGGCATTAATTCTGCTGAACCTGTCCGGTGAAGACTGCCTGAAAGTCCGTCGCGCCGTGCTGGTCGAACAGGAAGGCGCGCTGATCACCCAAAATGACGCCACCCGCGCCACGCTGAAAGCCATCGGTTGCGAAGACGTCACCACGCTGAACTGCTGAAACCGCCGGGTTTCGTGATCCACCTAACACTAATGACTACGTTCCTGTAGTCATTAGTTACATAACATTGTCTGATTTGAATTCCCCGTTTCGTCTCTGTTACCCTTTCGTCTCTAAACTATAAAAATTAACATTCTGAGCACCGGAAGAGCATAACGATGGAACTTGAATACGAAAGCAAACGTCCCTGTACATCCCTCACGCTGGCCCAATCCTGTTAGAATTCCCTTTACTGAACAAAGGCAGTGCGTTTACCGAAGAAGAACGCAGCAATTTTAACCTTCACGGCCTGCTGCCTGAAGCCGTTGAAACAATCGAAGAACAGGCCGACCGCGCCTACCGCCAGTTCCAGAATTTCAAAACGGACATCGATAAACACATCTATCTGCGCAACATTCAGGACACCAATGAGACGCTGTTTTACCGTCTTCTGGACAGCCATCTCAGCGAAATGATGCCGGTAATTTATACCCCGACCGTCGGCGAAGCCTGCGAGCATTTCTCTGATATCTACCGCCGTGCCCGTGGCCTGTTTATCTCCTACCCTAACCGCGAGCACATCGACGACATGCTGCAAAACGCCACCAAACAACACGTCAAAGTGGTGGTGGTGACTGACGGCGAGCGCATTCTGGGTCTGGGCGATCAGGGCATCGGCGGCATGGGTATCCCTATCGGCAAATTGTCTTTGTATACTGCGTGCGGCGGCATCAGCCCGGCGTATACCCTGCCGGTGGTGCTGGATGCGGGCACCAATAATCCGCAACTGCTCAACGACCCGCTGTACATGGGCTGGCGTCATCCGCGTATCACCGGCGAAGAGTACGAAGCGTTTGTCGATCAGTTCATTCAGGCGGTAAAAATCCGCTGGCCGAACGTGCTGTTGCAGTTCGAAGATTTCGCGCAAAAGAACGCCATGCCGATCCTCGAACGTTACCGCGACGAGTTGTGCTGCTTTAACGATGATATTCAGGGCACCGCGTCCGTGGCGCTGGGCAGCCTGATTGCCGCCAGCAAAGCCGCCGGTGGCAAACTGAGTGACCAGACGGTTGCCTTCCTCGGTGCCGGTTCTGCGGGTTGCGGTATCGCAGAACAGATCGTCGCGCAGATGAAATCCGAAGGCCTGAGCGACGAAGAAGCGCGCGCGAAAGTCTTCATGGTTGACCGCTTTGGCCTGCTGACCGACAAACTGCCGAACCTGCTCGATTTCCAGAGCCGTCTGGTGCAGAAAAGCAGTGCGCTGACCGGCTGGGGCATGACCAGCGACAGCATTTCCCTGCTGGATGTGGTGCGCAACGCCAAACCAACGGTTCTGATCGGCGTTTCCGGCCAGCCGGGTCTGTTCACGGAAGAAATCATCCGTGAAATGCATAAACACTGCGCCCGTCCGGTGGTCTTGCCGCTGAGCAACCCGACATCCCGCGTGGAAGCGACACCGGCTGATATCCTGAACTGGACGGACGGCGCGGCGCTGGTCGCCACCGGCAGCCCGTTTGCACCGGTAAGCCATAAAGGCACGCTCTACCCTATCGCGCAATGCAACAACTCCTTTATCTTCCCGGGTATCGGGCTGGGTGTGATTGCCTCTGGCGCCACCCGCGTCACGGACGGTATGCTGATGGCCGCCAGCCGGACACTGGCTGAATGTTCGCCGCTGGCAACGGAAGGTAAAGGTTCGCTGCTGCCGGATGTGAATGACATTCAGGGCGTCTCGAAATGCATCGCGATGGAAGTGGGTAAAGCGGCTCAGTTGCAGGGCGTGGCGATGGTGACGTCTGAAGATTCGTTGTCCAAAGCGATTGAGCATAACTTCTGGGCACCGCAGTACCGTTCCTACAGACGCACATCATTCTGATCCTGCAATATTGAGAGAAATCAGACTGACCATGATCCAGACCAATGCCCGTGCATTGGTCTTTTTTTTCACTTAAATTGCAGCCCTTCGCGCAAATTCGGCAGTAATTCACTGAAAAGTGCTGAAAAAACCGGCGATATCGGTGGATACGGACTGCAACGTATTGCGTCCCCTAAACAGGTAAAGTAGCCTTGAATCCGATTTCAATTCGATCATAAACAGGGATACCTATGATTAAGCGACTTATAGCTGGCGTTACCGGCATCGTTATTCTGATGCTGGCAGTCGCTATCGGGCTTGATCAGTGGATCAGTCTGCGCACTCAGCCATACATCTATGACGAAGTGCAGACCCTGCCTCACCGTCAGGTTGGCGTCGTGTTGGGGACCTCCAAATATTACCGCACCGGCGTAATCAACCAGTATTACCTGTACCGCATTCAGGGCGCGATTAACGCCTATAACAGCGGCAAGGTGAAATACCTGCTGCTGAGCGGCGACAATGCGCAGCAAAGCTACAACGAACCGAGCACCATGCGTCGTGATCTTATCGCCGCCGGCATTCCGGCCAGTGATATCGTGCTCGATTATGCTGGTTTCCGTACGCTGGATTCCATCGTGCGAACCCGTAAGGTTTTCGACACCAACGATTTCATCATCATCACCCAGCGTTTCCACTGCGAACGCGCGCTGTTTATCGCGCTGCACATGGGCATTCAGGCGCAGTGTTTCGCGGTGCCATCACCGAAAAATATGCTCAGCGTGCGTGGCCGTGAGATCTTCGCCCGTCTCGGCGCACTGACGGATTTGTACCTGCTCAAACGCGAACCACGCTTTCTTGGCCCGCTGATCCCTATCCCGGCCATTCATAACATTCCTGATGATGCACAGGGTTATCCGGCTGTCACGCCTGAACAGCTTCTGGCATTACAACAACAGCTGGAAGCCGAGAAAAAAGCCGCTATTGCCAAAGCCGCCGCCGATAAAGCAGCCGCAGAAAAAGCCGCAGCGGATAAAGCGGCTGCCGACGAAACCGCCAGAATCAAAGCTGAGCAGGAAGCCAACGAAGCTGCTCAGGCCGAAACCGAAGATGCCGAACCGGCACCTAAACCTGAACCGGTGAAACCGGTGGGCCGAAATCCGTTCCAGCAGTGATTTTTACCTGAATAACAAATGCAAAAAAAGGGCGCCGAAGCGCCCTTTTCATTCACTGCTGCCGACATTACTTCTTCTTAGCGTATTTCAAAGAGTCCAGCGCCACCGCGAAGATGATGATGCTGCCTTTGATGATGTACTGCCAGTAAGGGTTCACGCCGATGTAGGTCAGGCCGTAGTTGATGACGGTGAAAATCAGTACACCGGTCACCACGCCTGCCACAGAACCCACGCCACCGGCGAATGACACGCCGCCGACCACGCAGGCCGCGATGGCATCAAGCTCGTACATAAAGCCAAGGTTGTTCGTCGCACTACCGATACGCCCTGCTTCCAGCAAACCACCGAATGCGTAGAACACACCGGACAACGCGTAAATCATGATCAGGTTTAACGGAACGTTTACGCCTGAAACTTTTGCCGCTTCCGGGTTACCACCGATAGCAAAGATGTTTTTGCCGAAACGGGTTTTATTCCACAGTACCCAGACAAAAGCGATAGCAATCAGCGCGTAGAAGGTGATGTAGGAGAGCTTCAGGCCGCCTAAATGGATAAAGCCTTGTGCAAACTGCGAGAATCCAGGATCAAAGCCCGCGACCGGTGATGAGCCGACATAGTCGTAATACAGGGAGTTAATCCCGTAAACAATAATCATCGTGCCCAGCGTGGTAATAAATGGCGTCACATTCAGGTACGCAATGATAATCCCGTTGAGCAAACCAATCAGCGCGCCAACAATACACACGGTCAGAATAACCAGTGGAATTGGCACCACATCCAGATGCGGGAAGACTTTGTTGACGTTATCCATCGCCTGCAACATGGTGGCCGCAACAACCGCCGCTAAGCCCACCTGACGCCCGGCTGACAGGTCGGTACCCTGCGTGACGATAAGCCCTGCGACGCCCAGTGCAATAATTACGCGCACAGAGGATTGCGTAAGAATATTACCTAAGTTAACCAGACTGAGGAAACTCGGATCCTGGATGATGATAATGGCCAGCAAGACCAGCAATACCACATAAATCCCGCCCTCTTTTAAATAAGTGAGCACACTTTTCTTATTTAATGCTTTCATAATAAGAACCCTTAAAAATTAAAGATGCAAGGAAGCCAGGCGTAAAATTTCGTTCTGCGAAGTATTTTTTGTTTCAACAATACCCGCAACCTGCCCATTACTCATAACCAAAATTCTGTCAGTAATACCCAGCAACTCAGGCATTTCAGAGGAGATAATGATGATCCCCTTCTCTTTTTTAGCCAACTCGGTGATTAACTGGTAAATCTCAAACTTAGCGCCAACGTCGATGCCGCGCGTCGGTTCATCCAGCATTAATATTTCAGGATTGGTTAATAACCAGCGCCCGATAATAACTTTTTGCTGATTCCCGCCGGACAAAGAACCAATACTGGTTTTATGCCCCGGCGTTTTCACCCGCATAGAATCGATAACCCACTGGGTATCACTTTTCATTCGGTTGGTATCGAGCAAACCGACTCTGTTTTTATATTGCCGGATATTTGAAATCAGCGAGTTAAAACCAATATCCAGATAAGCATAAATACCGGTTGAACGACGCTCTTCTGTCACCAGTGCAAAACCGTGGTTAATGGCTTCGTTTGCACTGTGATTATTAATTTTTTTGCCATGCAGCTTAATGGTTCCTGCGACTTTCTCGCGGATCCCAAACAGCGTTTCGACAATGTCGGTACGCTTCGCGCCGACCAGACCGGCGATCCCGAGGATTTCCCCTTTGTGCAAATCGAAGGAGATATCGCGGATAGAAGGCTGACGCAGCGAAGTCAGGTTACGCACTTCGAGGATGACTTCACCCGGTACGTTCTGGCGGTCAGGGAAACGCTGGCTCAGCGAACGGCCCACCATCATGGAGATAATTTTATCCATGTCGAGGCCTTCGAGCGGCTGCGTGATAATCCACTGGCCGTCACGCAGAATGGTTATCTCGTCGCACAGCTGGAAAATTTCTTCCATTTTATGAGAGATATACACAATTCCGCAGCCGCGATCTTTCAGCTTACGGATGATAGTGAACAGGTGGTTCACTTCCTTTTCCGTCAGGGAAGATGTCGGTTCGTCCATAATCACGATTTTGGCATTGTAGGAAAACGCCTTGGCGATTTCGATCATCTGCATCTGCGAAACCGACAATTTACCCACCTTGTCGCGCGGGTCAATATCAATGTCCAGCTCGTCAAAAATCGCTTTGGTGTCTTTGTACATTTTGTCCTGATCGACAAAAATGCCTTTGGTCGGATAACGCCCCAGCCACATGTTATCCATGACGGTACGTTGTAATACCAGGTTTAATTCCTGATGAACCATCGACACGCCCTTTTCGAGCGCTTCTTTAGAACTTTTAAAATTGACTTCCTGTCCCTGAAAAAGAATCGTACCGGAATCTTTACTGTATATCCCGAAAAGGCATTTTAATAATGTGGATTTACCGGCGCCATTTTCACCCATCAACGCGTGAATGGAATGAGGACGCACTTTTAAATTCACATTATCCAACGCCCTGACGCCAGGAAATGATTTATTGATACCACTCATTTCCAGCAGGAATTCGTCCGGCTTTGGTGTTGTGTCAGATAACAAATTATCGGCCATAGTTATACCTGGCTAAAGATAAAAATAAACGGGTGTATTAATACCTGATGTCAGCCCTGGCTGTAGTCAGTAAACTCACTACAGTCAGGGCGACATGACGTCCTGTCAGATAAGCATTAACGTCTAATCACACTTAATATTTGTTACGGCTTAACCGCAATTATTTTTGCCACTGCTTAGCTTTGTTTTGTATTGCTGTCTGTCTTGACTGCTTTTGCCGTACGCTTATTTCACGAAAGTAGACAGGTTGTCTTTATCGACCGCGACGTAAGGAATACGAACCACTTTATTTTCAATTTTCCAGCTGGTGCCATCGGCGGCTGGTTTACCCGCTGCCAGATTTCTTGCCAGATCAAAGGTCGCTTTAGCCTGGTTGTTGGCATCGTTCAGCACGGTACCGGCCATTGCGCCAGATTTCACCAGCGCCAGCGCCTCTGCCAGGGCATCCACACCAAATACCGGAATGCTGGTTTTGTTGTGAGATTTCAGTGCTTCTACCGCGCCCATTGCCATTGCATCGTTGTTGGCAATAACCACTTCGATTTTGTTCGCGTTAGGGCCGGACAGCCAGGCATCCATCTTGTCTTTCGCCTGTGCGGTATCCCACATAGCGGTATCAAGTTGCAGTTGCTCAGTTTTCAGGCCTTCTTTGCCATTCAGGGTGCTGATGACGTATTTAGTACGCGCTTCAGCATCCGGGTGGCCCGGTTCGCCTTTGATCAGCACGTACTGGATCACGCCGTCTTTATTCAGATCCCAGGCGGGTGTCGATTTCCAATGTTTAGCAATCAGCTCGCCCTGGATAATGCCAGATTCTTTAGAGTCAGTCCCGACGTAATAGGCTTTGTCGTAGCTGTCCAGATCTTTGCGGGAAGGCTCTTTGTTATAGAAAACGACAGGAATGCCAGCACCGCGGGCTTTCTCAATGATGACCGGAGCAGCAGCCGGGTCAACCAGGTTGATGGCCAGCGCTTTAACGCCCTTCGCCAGCATAACGTCTACCTGATCATTCTGGGTGGACTGGCTGTTTTGCGAGTCATTCATCAGCAGTTGCACGTCCGGCGTCGCTTTAGCATCTTTCTCGATGGCTTTGCGCACTTCAGACATGAAGTTATCGTCATATTTGTAGATGGTAACGCCGATTTTAGTGTCAGCAGCGTGCGCAGCAAAACCAAACATCATGCTTGCAGCCAGAGTAGCCAGTGTGAAGACCTTCTTATTCATTTGTATCTCCGGTTATGTAGGGTGTTACAGAATTTGGCACCGGTATCCATGTGGGTGCAGTACAGCGCCACATCATGTTCGTGGGTGCCTGCCATCCTTGACCTATAACGTCCTGTCTCGCTGTGAAACCAGTCCGGTAAGCCGGACACAAACTGAATCATGTTGAAAACGAATGCATCATAAAGGCGGCGATGTTAATAAACTGTGAAAGTTCTCACAGATTGAAAACGGTTACATCGCGTTATTTGATCAATAAGTGACGGGTGCCACATTTTGCCACGGTGCGACAGAATGGCGCCTGACCAGCGTCGGCATAAAGCAATGCGAAACGCCCATAGCTAACTGTTCTGCCGCGCCTTTTAATGCCAGCTCAGTGGCAAGCGTCGCCATTGAAACAATCGGGTAACGCACCGTCGTCATTTTCGGGCTGGTGTAGCGGGCAATCGGAATATCGTCAAAACCCACCAGAGAGAAATCGTCAGGAATGTTAATTCCGTTTTCTTTCAACACGGCCATCGCCCCGGCGGCCATCGAATCGTTGTACGTGAAGACCGCGCTGAGGTGCAGATTACGCCCCAGAAGCTCTACCATCGCCGCTTCACCGCCCTGCAAATCCGGAGAGCTTTGCGCACGCCAGGCGGCAGGTGGCGCACCGGCAGAATGATGTGCCTGCGTCATGGCCTGTAAATACCCCTGATAACGCTGCACATCATCCTCTATGCCATGGCTCGAGCCGATATAACCGATGCGCTGATGTCCCTGAGACAGCAGTAAACGCGTAGCCATTTCAGCGCCGCTGACGTTATTGAGCCATACACAGCGATGCTCGTAGCCCGGGATCACCCGGTTAATCAGCACCATGCCGGAAACCTGATCCATAAAGTGCGAAAGCTCGTCATCACCGAGGGCTTTGGAATGCACAATCAGGGCGTTACAGCGCTGGCGAATCAATACTTCAATAGCGTGCCTTTCTTTTTCGGCAATATGATAGCTGTTGCCTATCAATACGTATTTATGATGCTGCTGGGCGACGGTATCCACCGCTTTGACCAGCGCGCCGAAAAAGGGGTCTGAAACGTCCATCACCACCACGCCGATAGTGTCGCTGCTTTGTGTTGCCAGCGCCTGCGCGTTGGCATTGGGCCGATATCCCAGCGTCGCGACGGCCTGCAAGACCTGCTCGCGGGCGTCTTTACTGGCGATAGACGGATTGTTCAGAACGCGGGAAACCGTGGCGACAGACACGCCGGCCAGACGGGCGACATCACGAATTGTGACCATTTGTCGCCCCGTGATCAGCCAGAGAGTGGTACGGAGGAATACGGAAATGATTAACCCAGGACGTGAAAAATGCAGACAAAGAGAAGCGAGGTGAAGTGCTCATGGCGTTTCCTTTTTTAGTGTAGTGGTCGTCAGACTGGCACGACCGCTATCCTAAACATTTTGTGAAACCGCCTGCGTGAATCACGTCACAGGAAAGAAAACGTTTACATACAATTCTGCAACGTCCATCCCAAATCTATAATTTAGGGTGATGTATCAGTGCGCCTACGACGCCGTTTTCACCTCAACACCGGACGCTTTGATGGTCAGTTTTCGCCATAACCACTCCAGCGGCCCCTGACGGAAATAGCGCAGCCACAGCAGCGTCACCAGCAGGTTACACGCCCAAACCAGCGGCACCAGCGCCAGCAGTTGCAGCCGGTCGAAGTGCAGGAAGAAGCCGAAGAAGTTGAAGAACGTGGTGCAGATCAGCGTCTGTAGCAGGTAATTGGTCAGCGCCATCCGCCCGACCTGAGAAATCCAGTGAACCGGCCGCCAGCGGGAAATCACTGACCAGAAGCCATAACACATTGCCAGATAGCTGATTGCCTGCATCAGGGAGCCCATCTCACGCGGAACCTGCAACAAAAAACCGCTCCAGCGGTAGTCCCAGCCAGTCTTCCATTGCAGATAAATTGCCGGAATTTGTATCAGCAATGAAAGCGGTAACAGCACCGCCGCCACTTTGCGATAATGCCGCTCGCTGAATTCGCCTTTTAGCCAGCCGCTGCGCATCAGCCCCGAACCGATGAGCATTGCGCCCGCCAGTTCCCAGCCATATTGCGCGCCAATCGCCAGCAGACTGGACGACAAGAGATCCAGCCGGTTTTGAATGGCTTCCCAGCCACCTCTCAGCCGCCAGTATTGCTCATACTGAATTTCAGCCGGTCCCGGTAGCCAGAAACTGCCCGGTTCAGGCGAGGAAATCACGCCCAAAATCGCCAGCACCGCCACGCCGATGAGATACAAAATAATCCCCGTCGAGACCAGCGACTGACTGCTGCGCCCTTCCCTCACCATCCGCCAGCACACCAGACCAATCAGGCCGTAAGACAGCAGAATATCCCCATCCCAAAACAGCGTGGCGTGGATCAGGCCGCACAATAATAAAATCGAAAGACGCGACTGGATCCAGTGTTTGCCACGCGGCAGCAGTAAATACAAACCACCGCCAAACAGCATGGCGAACATCATCAGGAATTTACCCTGCGCCACGGCGTCGAGCACCGCCCAGGTCCAGGCATCAGAAAAAGAAGGAAGACCGGCGTAGGCCGGGTTCATATAGGCGGCTTTCGGTAAGCCGAACGCGCTGATGTTGAGCAGAAGAATGCCAAAAATGGCCAGGCCACGGGCAAAATCGAGTGTGGCAATACGTGAGCGCACCCGGAGATTCCTTTTGAGGATTATTTGGATTTTAAGAATAAGTGAAGAGAATGACAGAGGCCACTATTCAGGTAAATGAAGTTGTCGCGAGGAGAGCCCGATGAGCTGACACAAGTCAGTGATTCGGGTCTCCGGACGCGGTGAACGCACTTGCAGCTTTATTTACGAAGAATGGCGGACGGTGCGCAGGAATTCCTGACGTGTATTCTGGCTGGACTTGAACAAACCGCCCAGAGACGTGGTGGTCGTTGCGCTGGTCGCATCACGCACGCCGCGGGCTTTCACGCAGTAATGCACGGCATCAATCGACACCGCCACGTTTGGCGTGCCGAGCAGCGTTTGTAACGCCACCAGAATCTGCTGGGTCAGACGTTCCTGAACCTGCGGGCGCTGCGAGAAGAACTGCACGATGCGGTTGATTTTCGACAAACCGATCACGGTATCTTTTGGCAGATACGCCACGGTCGCTTTCCCGTCGATAGTGACAAAATGGTGTTCGCAGGTGCTGGTCAGGGTGATATCCCGCACCGTCACCATTTCATCCACTTTCATCTTGTTTTCGATGACGGTGATTTTCGGGAAGTTCGCGTAATCCAGCCCCGAGAAAATTTCATCAACGTACATCTTCGCGATTCGACGCGGCGTTTCCACCAGACTGTCATCGGAGAGATCCAGATTGAGCAATTGCATGATGCCAGTCATATGTTCCTGGATCCGCTGCTTGCGCGTTTCGTTGTCGATCGGCAGCGCTTCACGCAAAGGGGTTTCCAGACCACGGGTTAATAACGCCTCATGGACCAAAATGGCTTCTTTACTCAGGATTGGGTTTGGCATTCATTCTTCTCCGGCAGGTGTAATCACTTTGACGCAGATCACGCCAAAGTGAGGTGGCTTACTGTAGTGGAGAGCGGATTCAGAATCCAGTGATTGCTTTCCTGAAGGATGAAAAAGCCATGATGGATGAAATAGCGTTAAGTTATCGGTTATCCCGAACCACCAGCGCACCCGCAATCACAAAACCGGCCAGCGCGACATACAGCGCCGGTTCCAGATGATGCGTCAGCGCGGTCGATATCGCCGACAACACCGGCCCGAACAGTTGCCCCACCGCATACCCGGTGGTCAGCAACCCTGCCATATACCGGCTGTGGTTGGGTGCCAGCTCACGGCTGTACTGCAACGCCAGCTGAACTACGCTGAGAAAACCGCCGCCCGTGAGCAGCGCCCCGAGTACCAGGCCGGAGACGCCCGGCACCACTTCAGCACATAAAATACCGAGGCCCTGGATCCACAACGTCAGCGCCATACGTGTGTGCGTGGTCAGACAATGACGGGTCAGAATCCCAATAACGATACCGATGACTGCCGCGCCGCCGAACACCGGCCAGACAAACTGCGCGAACAGGCTGTCTGGAAAACGCGCCGTCGCCATCTGCGATAAAAACGTGGCAGGCAGAATGTAGCCGAAGCCCGCCAGACTGTAGCTCCACACCAGACGTTTCAGCGCAGGCGTCATCACCAGCGGTTCTGTCGCCACATGCGAGCGGTGCAAATCGCCTTTGCGCGGCAAATTCGGCGTGATAAGCGCCACGAAAATCAGCGCCAGCACGCCGTAAACGCTCCAGGCCTGCGCGGACGTGAGCTGTAAACTGTGGATCCCCACCGCCAGCATTCCGCTGAGGAAAATCCCGACGCCCGGCCCGGCAAACACCGCTGCGCTCAGCGCCGGACGGCCAAAATGCGCCAAACGTTCGTTACACCACGCCGACACCATCACCATCGCCCAGCCGCTGGTCCAGCCAATCATAAAGCGCACAATACTGTGCAACACTTCACCGGAAATCACCGCCGACAGCAGTGTCAGTACGACGCCGCCCCACACGCCCAGCCACAACCGGCGTTCCAGATGTTTCGTTGCACGCATACCATCAAACGCGCCACACAGATAACCGAGATAGTTGAAGGCGGCGACCAAACCCGCGCCGGTCAGCGTGAACTGATGTTCAGCTATCATTAAAGGAACCTGCGGCGTAAAAGCGAAGCGCCCGATCCCCATCGCGACGACAAATGCCAGAAAACCACTTAGCGCAATACGAAAAGCCATAACTGCTCCGCTGTAAGAAACCACAATGCAACATATTAGAAACAATGAGTAAACATACTCAAAGCCTGATACTGAAAACAGAGGATTTCTGAAAAGAAAATGAATTGAACGTTGTCAGCTAGGATGCCTTGCGGATACAATCACGAAAACTGAATAATACAAACGAAGTTGTTTACGATAAGAGAACACAGGAACCCATTATGGATCTCACTCAGTTACGGATGTTTTGCTGTGTGGCGGAAACCGGCTCGCTGGCGCGTGCAGCAGAACAGCTGCATCGTGTGCCGTCGAACCTCACAACCCGCCTGCGACAGCTCGAACTCGAACTGGGCACGGATTTGTTTATCCGCGAAAAGCAGCGCATTCGCCTTTCGGCGATGGGCCATAACTTTCTCAATTACGCCGAACGTATTCTGGCGCTGAGCGACGAAGCGATGAGCATTACCCACGCCGGTGAACCCGCCGGGAATTTCGCGCTGGGTTCGATGGAAAGCACCGCAGCCACACGCCTGCCCTCGCTGCTGGCGGCCTATCACCAGAAATTTCCGCAGGTGGCACTTTCGCTGGTCACGGCAACGTCCGGTGAAACCATCGACAACGTGCGGGCTGGCCGTCTGGCCGCCGCACTGGTGGACGGCCCGATTGATTTTGACGATCTGAACGGTTGCATCTCTTTCCGCGAGCGCATGGTGGTGATTTCTCCGCCTGGAGAATCGCCGCTTGAATTGCCCGCAGGCCGCAGCGGGCATACCGTTTTCGCGTTCCGCCCGAGCTGCTCCTACCGCCAGCGTTTACAGGCGTGGATCAAAGAGATGAATGTGCCGGTGGCGAACACCCTGGAAATCCAGTCCTATCATTCGATGATGGCCTGCGTCGCCAGCGGCGCGGGGATTGCGATGATCCCGCGTTCCGTACTGGAACAATTACCCGGCCATGAACGGGTACAAATTCACGAAATCCCCGATGAATTCGCCGATACCGCCACCTGGCTTATCTGGCGGCGGGATGCGTTCAGCCCCAATGTGCGGGCGCTGAAAGAACTGATCATTGAACAAAACGACGGGGTGATCCCGTTACTGAAACATCCTCTTGCCGGCGAAAATGACCCGGTGATGGATCCGGCGTAAGCCAGCCCTTTTAACTAAAAAACACCTGACGAGAATGGAGCAATACCATGGAAATGATTAAAACACGCGCCGCCGTAGCCTGGGGCCCGAATCAACCGCTGTCCATCGAAGAAGTGGATTTGATGCCACCACAAAAAGGCGAAGTGCTGGTGCGTATCGTCGCGACCGGTGTTTGCCATACCGATGCTTACACCTTGTCCGGCAAAGATCCGGAAGGCGTGTTCCCGGCAATCCTCGGCCATGAAGGCGGCGGCGTCGTGGAGGCCGTCGGCGAAGGCGTCACCAGCGTTGCCGTGGGCGACCATGTGATCCCGCTGTACACACCCGAGTGTGGCGAATGTAAGTTCTGTAAATCCGGCAAAACCAACCTGTGTCAGGCTATCCGCACCACGCAGGGTAAAGGCCTGATGCCGGACGGCACCACGCGTTTCTTCAAAGACGGCCAGCCGATTTTCCATTACATGGGCACCTCGACCTTCTCCGAATACACCGTGGTTCCTGAAATTTCACTGGCGAAAATCAACAAAGAAGCGCCGCTGGAAGAAGTGTGTCTGCTCGGTTGCGGCGTGACTACCGGGATGGGCGCGGTGATTAACACCGCCAAAGTGAAAAAAGGCGATACCGTGGCAATCTTCGGCCTCGGCGGCATTGGTCTTTCTGCCATTATCGGCGCCGTGATGGCCGGCGCTGGCCGTATCATCGGTATCGATCTGAACACCAGCAAGTTCGATCTGGCCCGTAAACTCGGCGCAACCGATCTGATTAACCCGAAAGATTTTGATAAGCCGATTCAGGATGTGATCGTCGAAATGACCGATGGCGGCGTGGATTTCTCCTTCGAATGTATCGGTAACGTGAACGTGATGCGTTCCGCGCTGGAATGCTGCCATAAAGGCTGGGGCGAATCCGTCATTATCGGCGTTGCCGGTGCTGGCGAAGAAATCTCCACCCGTCCGTTCCAGCTGGTGACAGGCCGCGTATGGCGTGGTTCCGCCTTCGGTGGCGTCAAAGGCCGCAGCCAGTTGCCAGGCATTGTGGAGCGTTATCTGGACGGCGAATTCGCACTGAACGATTTCATCACCCACACCATGCCGCTGGAACAAATCAACGAAGCCTTTGATTTGATGCACGAAGGTAAGTCTATCCGTACGGTTATTCATTTTAACAAGTAAGGAAAGTTTTCGATGAGCAGCTCGATTGAACTACTCGAAGAACACCGGATGTTTGGCGGCTGGCAGCAGCGCTACCGCCATACGTCGGCCAGCCTGAATTGCGCCATGACGTTCAGCATCTATCTGCCACCGGCGAAAGATGACACGCCGCCGCCGGTGCTGTACTGGCTGTCAGGCCTGACCTGTAATGACGAAAACTTCACGCTGAAAGCCGGGGCGCAGCGCGTCGCGGCAGAACTGGGCCTGATTCTGGTGATGCCGGATACCAGCCCGCGCGGTAAGGATGTCGCCAATGACGACGGTTACGATCTCGGTCAGGGCGCAGGGTTTTACCTGAACGCCACGCAGTCGCCGTGGGCAACGCATTACCGGATGTACGATTATCTGCTGGATGAGCTGCCTGCGTTAATCAGCGGACATTTCAGGGTCAGCGAACGTCAGTCGATCTTTGGTCACTCGATGGGCGGCCACGGCGCACTGATGCTGGCACTGCGCAATCCGCAGCGCTTCCACTCCGTTTCCGCGTTCGCACCGATTGTGAATCCGGCGCAGGTTCCGTGGGGACGTAAAGCGTTCAGCGCTTATCTGGGTGATGACGAAAGCCAGTGGTTGCAGTACGACAGCTGCCACCTGCTGAGTTCACTGCCTGCGGATCAGGTACCATTCCCGATTTTAGTCGATCAGGGTGATGGCGATCAGTTCCTCGCGGATCAGCTGCAACCCGCAAAACTGGCCGAAATCGCCCGTCAGCGCGGCTGGCCGTTACAGCTGCGCGTGCAGCCGGGGTACGATCACAGCTACTTTACGATTGCCTCGTTTGTAGAAGATCACCTGCGGTTTCATGCGGGGTATTTGCACCCGAAGGCATGAGTGCAGGAATGCCGTCTGCTCGAGACAGTTTCGGTTTTTCAATAGCGGTTATCGCTCTGGCATTTGCGCCGAAACCGACCAAAGGAGGGAAGTGCTTTCCCTCCTTTGGAATCCTCCCCGCTTTTTTACTGCGCGCTATCGCTGGGACGAGGGACATATTCTGTTGCTACAGCGTATGGCGCAAAAGCTTGCCGCTGCGCGGTACCTTCTCTCGGTGCTGGAGCCTCAGGTCTCCAGCCCGCTTCGTTCAGCAAACTTTCTGATTGCGCCTTACAGGCATTCTAAAATAAGCGTTTTCGTTTTATATCGCTTACAGATTAATAGATAAAATATATATTCTGGAATATTAAAAATGGCAGAAGCCTGAGTATTACTAATCAGGCTTCGCGGTCCCACGAAGGGAAAGGGTGAATCTTAAAGGCCTCAATGGGCAACACGAGGATATTATCAAAAATAATGCGTTAATCAAGCCAAGAATGATTATTAAACTAAAAAGTTTGTCGCATTGATAGAACGAATAATTGCAATCTGGATTAATGTAACTATTTGATTAGGAATTCGCTGAGTTAATCTTCCTCGTTCAACTAACAGAGGTCTGTTCAGCCGGTTATTACTGACCGTTTGCACCAGGTCGCATTTCGCCCAGCATGTTTTTGGGTGAAAGTGTTTGAGATCGGCAATCACGCCTGAGTCCAGCTGAATATGTATTCCCTTACTGATTTTCAATTCATTCTTCGTTGTTGATAAAGGAACAACGATTGAGGAATTATCGTTAAGCTTGCCATTAAGAACGATCACCAACCTGTGCTTAATCATTTCCGGCGGCATATGCGCATCCACTCTATCAGGAATAATACCTCCCTGAAGATCTCTTGGATAATGTCCGTAATTACAGTCAAGAACCTGCCCGACTTTGGGTTTAAAATTAATCGACATCACAGTTCCTTTGTTTACATTCACAAACAAAGAACATACTGCACACCGAAACGCATTCCAATTACGCGTTCTGTTTATTACGAGACGTATTCCAGTAAAAAAATTACATCGAATTTGCATTCAATAAAAAAACAATAGAGATAATGAAAATTCCGAAACTAAATATCTTTAAAAACCCAATGTGGCGCAATCAGAAAGTTTGCTGAACGGAGCGGCTTCGAGACCTAGGGCTCGAAGACCGAGTGAAGGTACCGCGCAGCGGCAAGCTTTTGCGCCATACGCTGTAGCAACAGAATATGTCCCTCGTCCCAGCGATAGCGCGCAGTAAAAAAGCGGGGAGGATTCCAAAGGAGGGAAAGCACTTCCCTCCTTTGGTCGGTTTCGGCGTAAATGCCAGAGCGATAACCGCTATTGAGAAACCGAAATATTCTCGATCAGCGAAAAGGGGCCTTTGGGGATACCCCCCAAAAAACACTAATTTTTCAATTTCGGATCCAGTGCATCTCTCAACCCATCTCCCAGCAGATTAAACGCCAGCACCGTCAGGAATATCGCCAGACTCGGGAATATCGCGACGTGCGGTGCCATCACCATATCGGCACGGGCTTCGTTGAGCATCGCGCCCCACTCAGGCGTCGGGGCTGCGCACCCATGCCGAGGAACGACAGACTTGCGGCGGTGATAATCGACGTGCCTATGCGCATGGTGAAATACACCACGATGGAAGACAGCGTGCCCGGCAGAATGTGGCGGAACAAAATGGTCGCGTCCGAAGCGCCGATGCTGCGCGCTGATTCAATGTAGGTCTGCTGTTTCAGCACCAGCGTGTTGCCGCGCACCAGACGGGCGAACGCCGGAATGCTGAATATCGCCACGGCAATAATGACATTCGACATGCCGTTGCCCATCACGGCGACCACCGCAATCGCCAGCAGAATGCCGGGGAAAGCGAAGAGCACGTCGCAAACGCGCATGGTGATGCTGTCCCACGCACCTTCGTAATAGCCGGCCAGCAAACCGAAAAAGGTGCCGATCGTCGCGCCCAGCACCACGGAAAGCACACCGGCGGCCAGTGAAATACGTGCGCCCATCAGAATACGGCTGAAAATATCCCGCCCCAGGGAATCCACGCCGAGCCAGTGCATCACCGACGGGCCTTCGTTCAGCCGGTCATAATCGAAGTAATTTTCCGGATCAAACGGCACCAGCCACGGCGCAAATATCGCAGCGGCAATCAGTAAAAGAATAAAAACGCCCGCAATCATCGCGATATGTTGCCGGCGAAAACGCCGCCAGAACGCTTTCCACGGCGTTCTTACCGCCTGCGGGGTTTCGGATGTGATTATCGGCAAGCTCGCCAGTACGGCATTTCTCCGCCAGTTTTTCATGCGCTTGCTCACTTGTATCGGATAGAAGGGTTAATCACGGCGTACAGCATGTCCACCAGCAGATTGATCAGGATGAATTCGAGCGAGAACAACAGCACTTCGGCCTGAATCACCGGATAATCACGCATCTCCACGGAATCCACCAGCAACCGCCCTAACCCCGGCCAGTTGAAAACTTTCTCGACCACAATCGAGCCGCCCAGCAGGAACCCAAACTGTAATCCCATCATGGTCACAACCGGGATCATGGCATTGCGTAGCCCGTGCTTCACCACCACGACCGCTTCATGAACGCCCTTCGCCCGCGCCGTGCGCATGTAATCTTCCTGCATCACGTCGACAAAAGACGCCCGGGTAAAGCGCGCCATGATGGCCGCCACCGCCGCGCCCAGCGTGATCGACGGCAGAATATAGTGCTGCCAGCCGTCAGCGCCGACGGTCGGCAACCAGCCCAGCTCAACGGAGAAAACCTGCATCAGTAACATGCCCAGCGCAAAGGCCGGGAAGGAGATACCGGAAACGGCGAGCGCCATGCCCAGACGGTCCGGCCAGCGGTTACGCCAGACGGCGGACACCACGCCAATGATCAGCCCGATAACCACCGACCACAGCATACTGGTCAGCGTGAGCCAGAACGTCGGCATAAAGCGGGAGCTGATTTCGTCGATGACCGGACGCTTCGACACCATCGAATGCCCGAAATCACCGGTCAGCGCGTTGCCGAAAAAGGTGAAGAATTGCTGATAGAGCGGCTTATCCAGCCCTAAATCCTGACGAACCAGCGCCACGACGCTGGCGTCTGCGTCCTGTCCGGCCATCAGCCGCGCCGGATCGCCCGGTAAAAGATGTACAAAGAGAAAGACCAGCACCGCCACAATCAGCAGTGT
This sequence comes from Rahnella sp. PCH160, assembly GCF_047784855.1. NCBI lineage: Bacteria > Pseudomonadati > Pseudomonadota > Gammaproteobacteria > Enterobacterales > Yersiniaceae > Rahnella > Rahnella sp. PCH160. Next base: position 2,571,868 of record NZ_JBLOGT010000001.1, on the reverse strand, counting down.
CGGTATCAGTCCCAGTAATCGTTTCAGAAAATAATTAAGCATGAGTCGCTGTCTGTGAATTCACGAAATGACATCCCTGTTCCGTCTGCGGAACACGTATGTTCAGGGCGCGGAGTCTTTGAACCCCGCGCCCTGAAAGCTTCACTGCCTATTATTTCACATCGGCATCATCAAAGCTGAATGCCGTATCCGGCATCACGTAGAAACCGGTCAGACGTTTGTTTTTGGCAGAAACCAGACGCTCAGTCACCAGGAATGCCCACGGTGCATCGGTCCAGATTTGTTTCTGGGCGTCGGCGTACAGTTTGGCTTTCTCGGCTTTGTCGGTGGTTTTCAGCGCGTCGGTCAGATCTTTATCCACCTGCGCATTGCTGTAAAAGGCCGTGCCGAACTGTTTCGGTGGCGCAGCCTGCGTGGAGAACAGCGGCGACAGCGCCCAGTCAGCTTCGCCCGTTGATGCCGACCAGCCGGTGTAGAACATGCGCACACCAGCTTCTTTCTGCCCGACGTTTTCGACCTGTGCCGCACGCTGCGCGGCATCCATCGCGGTCACAGTGACTTTAATGCCGACCTGCGCCAGTTGCTGTTGCGTGAACTGCAACACTTTCTGCGCGGTGCTGTTGTTGTGTGAAGACCACAGCGTGGTGGTGAAACCGTCCGGATAGCCCGCTTCTTTCAGCAGTTGTTTTGCTTTTGCCGGATCGTATGGCCACGGTTTGAATTTCGCGGCGTACTCAATTCCCTGCGGCAATGGCCCTTCGGAAGGGACGGCGTAACCGGCAAACGCGACTTTAATCAGCGCCTGCTTGTTGATGGCGTAGTTGATTGCCTCGCGCACTTTCACGTTATCGAACGGTTTTTGCGTCACGTTAAGGCTGATGTAACGATGCAAAATTGACGGTGCAGACACCAGATCCAGTTTCGGGTTTTTCTCCAGCAGCGCGGCCTGCTCATAAGGCACCGGGAACGCCAGATCGGCTTCACCGGTTTGCAGCATCGCGGCGCGGGTGTTGTTGTCTACCACCGGACGCCAGGTGATGGTGTCGAGTTTAGGCTCGCCTTTTTTCCAGTAACCGTCGAATTTCTTCACTTTCACGAAATCGGTCTGGTTCCACTGATCCAGCGTATACGGGCCGGTGCCCACCGGATGGAAACCGATATCTTTGCCGTATTTGGTCAGCGCCGCCGGGGAAATAATCACCGCCGACGGGTGCGCCAGAATATTGATGAACGCCGAGAACGGTTCTTTCAGCGTGATTTTCACGGTGGTGTCATCCACCGCTTCTGTGCTGGCGATATTTTTAAACAGGTTGTAGCGCTTCAGATGATTGTCAGGATTGCTGGCGCGGTCAAAGTTAACTTTTACCGCCGCCGCATTGAACTCGGTGCCGTCCTGGAATTTCACGCCCGGATGCAGCTTGATGGTATAAACCAGACCGTCTTTGCTGACCGTGTAGCTGTCCGCCAGCACATTTTCCAACTTCATATTTTTATCGAAGCCAAAGAGTCCCTGATAGAAGGATTTTGCCACCGCCTGCGACAGGGTGTCGTTCGCATCATACGGATCAAGCGAGGTGAAGTTAGAGCCTACGGCGATCACAACGTCTTTGGCAGCCCATGCTGAAGCTGAAGCCAGAGAACCGAAAATTGCGGCAGCGAGCACCGCCTGGCGGATCACGTTCTTACCTTTACGTTTCTGCTGATTCATGTCAGTTCCTTTTCCTGTCTTACCCGTTTGTCTTACAGAGAATTGGCGTCTTGCTCGTAGCCAAAAACAAGCCGCCACAAAAATCAGTAAAGCCCCGCGATAGCGTGCCGCGCGACAAAATGCCCTTCGCCCACCTGCACCAGCGGGGCGACCAGCGGCTCGTCGTTGAGCACGCGGATCGGGCTGGGGATTTCATCCACCAGCAAGGCCTGTTCTTTTCTTTTATGCGCCGGATCGGCCACCGGCACTGCTGCCATCAGTTTGCGGGTGTACGCATGCTGCGGATTTTCAAACACCGCGCGCCGCGTGCCGATTTCAACAATTTGCCCGAGATACATCACCGCCACGCGATGACTGATACGTTCGACGACCGCCATGTCATGGGAAATAAACAGAAACGCCAGCCCGAACTCTTTCTGTAAATCCATCAGCAAATTAATGATTTGCGCGCGGACAGACACATCGAGGGCGGAAACGGATTCATCCGCAATCACCACTTTCGGATTGAGTGCCAGCGCGCGCGCAATACAAATCCGCTGACGCTGTCCGCCGGAAAATTCGTGAGGATAGCGCTGCGCGTGTTCCGGCAGCAGCCCGACTTTATCCAGCAGCCAGGCGACGCGCGCCTCGGCCTCTGCGCCTTTCATCAGGTTGTGCACCAGCAGTGGTTCCATAATGGAATAGCCGACGGTGAGACGCGGATCGAGCGAGGCGTAAGGATCCTGAAAAATAAACTGAATATCGCGACGCAGATGTTGCAGCACACTGCCGCTCACATCGGTCAGCACCTGGCCGTTAAACGTAATCGTGCCGCCCTGACTTTTCACCAGTTTCAGCAGCGAGCGGCCAGTGGTGGATTTCCCGCAACCGGATTCGCCCACCAGCGCCAGCGTTTCGCCCGGATGCAAATCAAAACTGACTTTTTCCACGGCATGAACGCGGCGCGTCACGCGGTTGAAAATACCGCTGCGTATATCAAAACGGGTGACGAGATCGCGAACCTGTAAAACCGGCGGCGCGCCCGGCGTCAGGGTATCCTGCACCAGTTCGGGGTCACTTTCTTTTTGCTCAGGTACCGGAAAACGCGCGGGCAACGGCTTACCGGCCATTGACCCCAGTTTCGGCACCGCCGCCAGCAGCGAGCGGGTATAAGGCTGTTGCGGCGCACGGAAAATCGCGCCCACATCGCCGGTTTCCACGCTGTTGCCCTGATGCATCACCAGCACGCGGTCGGCAATCTCAGCCACTACACCCATATCATGCGTAATGAAAATCACGCCCATCTGCATCTCTTTTTGCAGCACGCGGATGAGCTGTAAAATCTGCGCCTGAATGGTGACATCCAGCGCAGTGGTCGGTTCGTCGGCAATCAGCAGCGCCGGTTTACACGACAGCGCCATCGCAATCATCACCCGCTGGCGCATTCCGCCGGAAAGCTGATGCGGATAACTGTCGAGAATATTTTTAGCTTCGGGAATGCGCACCAGATCCAGCATCCGCAGCGCTTCAGCGCGGGCAGCACGGCTGTCTTTATTCTGATGCAGGCGGATGGATTCCGCGATTTGCTCGCCGACCGGAAATACCGGATTGAGCGAGGTCATAGGTTCCTGAAATATCATCGCAATATCAGCACCGCGCAGGCTGCGCATGGACGATTGCGACGCCGCCATTAAATCCACCACTTCGGCGTTACGGCGGCGAAAAAGCATATCACCTTGCGAAATCTGTCCGCCGCCCTGCTCCACCAGACGCATCAGCGCCAGCGACGTCACCGACTTACCGGAACCGGATTCGCCGACAATCGCCAGCGTTTCGCCGCGCCTGACCTGAAAACTGAGATCGTTAACAGCCGGAATAATTTGCCCCTCATGCGAAAACTGCACGCTGAGCTGGCTGACGGCCAGAACGTGGTCAGGTGGCAAAACAATCGGGCTGCTCATCGGTAAATACTGACGACGGGCGCGTCACCCACGCGGGCAAATCCGCGGTACATGCCTTCGCTGTTAAACGGCAAAACCACGTTGCCAAAGCGGTCGATGGCGATCATTCCGCCGATCCCGCCCAGCGGCAGCAGCTTTTCCTGCACCACTTTGTGCGTGGCTTCTTCGAGCGTTAATCCGGCGTATTCGATCAGCGCCGCCACATCATAGGCCGCGACCGTGCGCATAAAGACTTCGCCGGTGCCGGTGCTGGAAATCGCCACAGTGTTATTGCTGGCGTAGCAGCCTGCGCCAATAATCGGGCTGTCGCCGACGCGTCCGGCCTGTTTGTTGGTCATGCCGCCGGTGGAGGTCGCCGCCGCCAGATTGCCCTGCGCGTCCATCGCCACCGCGCCGACGGTGCCAAATTTATGCTCCGGATCAATAGGGTCGTCCGATGTCGCAGCATTCAGGGACGCCCCGTCGTGATCGAGCATCACGCCGCCGTCAGCCGCAATGGCGCGCTGCAACTGTTCGAAACGTTCCTGCGTATAGAAGAATTCCGGCTCAACCATTTCCTGCCCATGATCGCGGGCAAACGCTTCCGCACCTGCGCCGGTAAACATGACGTGGGGGCTGTTTTCCAGCACCTTGCGCGCAGTCAGAATCGGGTTACGGATATGATTGACGCAGCTGATTGCGCCGGCATCCAGCGTTCGGCCATCCATGATGCAGGCATCCAGCTCATGCGTGCCCTGGTGCGTGAAAACGGCCCCGTTTCCGGCATTGAATAACGGGCATTCTTCCAGTAAACGTACCGCTTCAGTGACCGCATCCAGTGCGCTGCCGCCCGCAGCCAGAATGGCCTGCCCGCTGGCAACAATACGTTCCAGCTCGGCTAAATAATGGTGTTCTTTTTCACGACTCATTGCTGCGCGGGTAATCGCCCCGGCACCACCGTGAATGGCAATGACCGGACGCTTCTTGTCCGAAACGGAACTCGCTGAATTATCAGTAGAAGAACTCATTAGAACTGCACCCTGAGTTGTTGTATTTATGTATACAGAAAGTGATGTTGCCCTGTTTTTTGACTATATTTAGCCCGCTACAGTATGTAAAGCAGAAATGTAAAACTACAAAAACGCGCTAATTGCTTAGATTGTTTAAGAAAATCAAATACGAAGATTGAATAAACGACCAAGACAAACCGTCAAAGAACAGGAATAATAAACATCCTAACCGCAGATTAAAGCCCTCTGGCAACGCTTACTGTGGCCTTCTTATATTTTTAATTTTTAGGAAATCAGTTATGGAAACTGTTTATAACCGCCGTCGGATCAACGTGATCTCGTGGCTCAGTTACTTCTTTACCGGTGGGCTGGTTTCCACTTTAGGGATTGTTATCGGCCCGGTGGCCACCGCTTTTAATAAAGAGCCCGCCTTTATCGGCCTGATGTTCTCGCTGATGAACATCGGTTTGTTCCTGCCGATTATGATAAGCGGCATCCTGATGCGCAAATTCGATCTGGGTAAACAGCTGATTACCGGATCAGTTATCACTATTCTGACCTGTATCGCGCTGTTTATTATGCCGTCGATCACGCTGTTCGGCGTCGGGGTGTTCCTGATTGGCGCCACTGCAGGCCTGATGATGTCTATCGGCAGCTATCTGGTGGTGCGCATCAACGATGACCCGAAAAAGCGTTCTGCGAACCTGATCTTCACCGACTTCTTCTTTGCGCTTTCCGGCATGACGCTGTCGCTGGTACTCGGTTTCCTGTTCAAACACGGCGCAAGCTGGCTGGCGATGTACGGCATCATGGGCACCCTGAGCGTGCTGATGATTTTGCTGTGTGTGGGCCAGAAATTCCCGGTGGTTGCCAAGCCGGAAGCCGTGGCAAAACATGACCGTGAAGCGAAAGAACCCTGGGGTTTTGCCGCGTATGTGCTGTGTTTTGCGCTGTTTGCCTTCGTCTTCAGCGAACTGGTTTTCACCCTGTGGATGCCAAGCTGGCTGCATGAACACTTCGGTTTAGATACTGACCGCGCCGCGATTTACATCACCACGTACTGGATGGTGAAAGCGATTGGCCTGTTCCTCAACCAGTTCACCGTGCGTTTCGTCAAACTGCGCACGTTCCTGTTTGTCTCTGCGGTCGTCGGTTTGATCAGCCTGTGCGTAGTGACTCACAGCGAAAGTGCTGCGCTGGTGATGGTTGCGGTGGGCGTGTTCGGGTTCTGTAACTCCGGGATGTTCTCTGGCCTGATGAGCTACGGCAGTCTGCAGGTGAAAAACTCACCGCCAACGCTGACCTCTGCACTGCTGACCACCGCGTCAGTCGGCACCCTGATTTTCGCATCATTCTCTTCATTCATTTACCGCGAATTCGGCCTGTTCTGGGCGCTGAATATCGCCACCGTGGCTTACGTACTTCTGGTGCTCGCGGTGATCATTGCCGGTATTCGCAGTAAAGCAGAAAAAATTCATCACGAAATGTCTGTCGGCTGATCGCCAGATTTGTGAGTCCAAAGCCGCAGGTTAATTCCTGCGGCTTTTTTATTGAGGAACGTTTATCCGAATTGAAATGGATCAGAGCAAATCGAGGAAGCGTGCCGCAGCCGGTGTGACAGAGTCTGCCTGATAAACGGCGTACACATCGGCGGGCAGCATCTCCGCCAGTGCGCAAAATCGCACACCCGGCCAGTGGATCCGCGCATAGCTTTCCGGCAACAACGTAATTCCGTAACCGTTGGCCACCAGCGCCAGTGCGGTCTGCGGCTCATTCACCTGCTGTTTCACCTGCGGCAGAAAACCGTGCTGACGGCACATCGAATACACATAACTGCCCAGACTCGACGTGTTCATCGGCATCAGAATAAAATCTTCATTCGCCAGTTCGCTGAGCGCCACGCTGTTTTTGACCGCCAGCGGATGATTTTCTGACAACGCCACGGCCACATTCTCACGCCCCATCAGCTTGCTCGATAACCCCTGCGGCAGCGCGATCTTCGCCTCGCGCCAGATACCGATATCAATCCTTTGCAGTTGCAACGCGTCGATTTGCTGGACCGGCGTCAGTTCGGTCATCGTCCAGCTGATTTCCGGCGCATGTTTGCCAAAATTATTCAGCACCGGCATCAGCGGCCCCCAGGCGGCGGTACCCACCGTACCGAACTGAATATGCCCGATTTCTCCCCCGCCAATTTTGCGCACCTGATGCAAGGAACGGTTGATGCTGTCGAGCATCAGCCCCGCTTCACGCATCAGCGCCGCGCCCGCCGGTGTCAGCGACACCGAACGCGTAGTGCGCAGAAACAGCGGCGTACCCAGCATCACTTCCAGCTCTTTAATATGCAGGCTCAGCGGCGGCTGCGACATATTGAGGCGAACCGCCGCTTTGCTGAAACTCAGTTCCTCGGCCACGACGCGAAAATAATGCAACAGGCGGAGGTTAATCTGGCCGAGATCGAAAACCGAATCGGTGAATGGTCGGGTCACATTTTCTCCAGTAGCATTTATTTTTCCTTAAATATTAGCGTATTAGATTTATAGGTTTTGACTATAAATCCCCGCGGCGAACGGTATTAGACACCACAGGCAGCTCACCCTAGCATTGCCTTCAACTCAACCCTACTGTCAATAATGAGAGAAGTGATCATGCTCAATAACAACGCGTTTGACTGTGCAGCTATTATCCGCCAGCGTGCTCCGGGCTTTATCCCACGTGCCGCGCTCATCTTAGGTTCCGGCCTCGGCACGCTGTGTGACGATATGTCCGGTGCGATTACCATCCCTTATGCTGACCTGCCGGGTTTCCCGCAAAGCAGCGTCGTCGGCCACGCCGGTGAACTGGTTCTGGGTCATCTCGAAGGTGTACCGGTAATGTGCATGAAAGGCCGCGGCCACATGTACGAAGGCCACGGTATGTCAGTGATGACCAGCGCCGTGCGCACTTTCAAACTGCTCGGCTGTGAATTCCTGCTGGCGACCAACGCCGCCGGTTCCATGCGTAAAGAGGTCGCGCCGGGCCGTTTGGTGGCACTCACTGACCACGTCAGCTTTATGCCGGAATCCCCGCTGGCTGGCCCGAACGACGACCGTTTCGGCCCGCGCTTCTTCAGCCTGGCGAACGCCTATGACAAAGATCTGCGCGTACAGCTTCACGTTGTTGCGGGCAAACTGGGCATCGACGTGGCAGAAGGCGTATTCGCCGCCTACACCGGCCCGAACTTCGAAACGCAGGCTGAAATCCGCATGATGCAAACCCTCGGCTGCGACGTCGTCGGCATGTCCATCGTGCCGGAAGTAATTTCCGCGCGTCACTGCGGCCTCAAAGTGCTGGCGGTATCTGCCATGACTAACTTTGCCGAAGGGTTATCCGACACTCCACTTTCCCACGAACAAACCCTGAGCTGCGCAAAACTGGCGGTGGGCGATTTCACCCGACTGATCCGTGCCTTCTTCGCTGACCTTTCAGCGGTTGGGAAATAAGGAACGTCTATGGAACAGGCATTCAACCGCCAGCGGATCAATATGATTTCCTGGCTGAGTTACTTCTTCACCGGCGCGCTGGTTTCAACGCTGGGTATCGTGATCGGCCCGGTATCGCAGGCGTTTGGCAAAGATCCGGCATTTATCGGACAGATGTTTACGCTGATGAACATCGGCCTGTTCCTGCCGATCATGATAAGCGGCGTGCTGATGCGCAGGTTTAATCTGGGCAAACAGCTGATCACCGGCTCAACGGTGTCGGTGCTGACGTGCATCGCATTGTTCCTGATGCCGACGATCACGATGTTCGGCATCGGCGTTTTCCTGATTGGCGCGGCGTCCGGCATCATGATGTCCATCGGCAGCTATCTGGTGGTGCGCATCAATGAAGATCCGAAGAAACGCTCGGCGAATTTGATTCTTACCGATTTCTTCTTTGCGCTGGCGGGAGTGATTTTGTCCCTGCTGCTGGGATATTTATTCCAGCACGGCGCAAGCTGGCTGGCGATGTACGGCGTCATGGCGGTGCTGAGCCTGATGATGATCGTGCTGTGCGTCGGGCAGAAATTCCCGTCGATTCCACAAGCGGTTGAGAAAAAATCATCCGCCAGCCAGCAGCACGATCGCTGGGGCGTTTCGGTCTGGGTATTGTGCTTCGCGCTGTTTGCTTTCCTGCTGGCTGAACCGGTGTTCACCATGTGGTTGCCAAGCTGGTTGAAGGACCACTTCGGGATGGCGGCTGACCGCGCGGCGTTCTACATCACGACCTACTGGACGGTGAAATCTATCGGCCTGTTCGTGAACCAGTTCACCGTTCGCTTCGTGAAACTGCGCACGTATCTGCTAATTTCAGCGGGTGTCGGGCTGGTGAGCCTGGCCGTTGCGGCCAACAGCGCGAACCCGATGCTTATTCTGATTTGTGCCGGTCTGTTTGGCTTCTGCAATTCCGGCCTGTTCTCCGGCATCATGAGCTACGGCAGTTTGCAGGTCAGAAATTCTCCGCCAACGCTGACGTCTGCCCTGCTGACTATCGGCACCATCGGAACGCTGATCTTCTCCACGTTATCGTCGCTGGTGTACAGCCAGTACGGGTTATTCTGGGCGCTGAATACCGCGACCATCGCTTACGTCTTCCTGCTGGCGGCGCTGATTTTTGCCTCGTTCAACAGCAAAGCCGAAGCGCTGGAACAGCAACCGGCGCACTGATTCCTGTCAGTTTTAAGCATAAAAAAGGGAAGACTCTGCGGAGCCTTCCCTTTTCTTATTTCACTGCCAGTGATTAAAGCTGCGGGCAGCGCTGCAAACTGTTTAGCCAGGATGTTTCAGGCTGGGCAACCAGACGACGGGCTCGGCCGTGACGACGCAGAATCAACCCTTTATCCTGCATTTCACTCAGGTCCCGACGAATGGTTTCAAGACTCACATCCAGCGATTGTGCCAGTTCGCTAACCTGTAACACTTCATGCTGTTCTACCAACTGAAGGATGGCCTGATGGCGATTTTTTTTAAGCACCGGTTATTCCTGTATTTTTGACAGTTGTGTGACACGAGTCACAAATAACGGAAACTATAATACCTTCGTTACATTGTTAATTTTGGGATCGATCTCAATTTTTCAGGAATCCCCACGAAGTTTTTACGCCTTCGGCAATTTTTGGTTCACCGCATTTCTCTGTCATACTGTGCGTATGCTGCAATTCCCCGTCCGGTTCCGGTGAAAACACACGTTCGGCCGGGGTGAACCTCAAAGGAATTTTCATGGAATTCAATACTGCCGGTCTGATCTCGCTGGAAGAAGCGCTGGAAAAAATGCGCGCTTATGTTCCGTCCAAAAGTACGACAGATACCGAATCTCTCCCGCTGGCTTCCGCTGCTGGCCGAATTACCGCCACGCCGGTGAAATCTCCGATTTTCGTTCCACCTTTTGATAATTCCGCGATGGACGGTTACGCCGTGCGCTGTGCTGATTTGCACGCGGATGCCGTTCTGCCTGTAGCAGGAAAAGCCTTTGCCGGTGCGCCTTTCCACGGTGAATGGCCTGCCGGAACCTGCATCCGTATTATGACCGGCGCACCGGTTCCGCAGGGTGCTGACGCGGTGATCATGCAGGAACAGGCCGAAGTGTCAGAAGCGGGCGTGCGTTTTACCGCCGAAGTGAACAAAGGCCAGAATATCCGCCTGACCGGCGACGACATCAAACAAGGCGACAGCGTGCTGCCTGCCGGTGTGCGTCTCGGCGCAGCTGAATTGCCGCTGCTGGCTTCTCTGGGTGTGACGGAAGTTAACGTCTGGAAAGCGCTGAAAGTTGCGGTGTTTTCGACCGGCGACGAACTGCAACCCGTCGGCACGCCGTTAGAGGAAGGCCAGATTTACGACACCAACCGTTTCGCGGTGCGTCTGATGCTCGAACAACTCGGCTGCACGGTGCTGGATTTGGGGATTATCCGCGACGATCCCCTGGCGCTGCGCAAAGCCTTTGAAGAAGCCAACGCGTTTGCCGATCTGGTAATTTCGAGCGGCGGCGTTTCTGTTGGCGAAGCCGATTACACCAAACAAATGCTCGATGAACTGGGTGAAATTGGTTTCTGGAAACTGGCGATGAAACCGGGCAAACCTTTCGCCTTCGGCAAATTGCAGGACAGCTGGTTCTGCGGCCTGCCGGGCAATCCGGTTTCTGCTGCACTGACGTTTTATCAGCTCGTGCAGCCGTTTATTGCCCAACTTTCCGGTCACACCGCCTGGCAGTTCCCGCCGCGTCTGAAAGCTAAAACCGTGACACCGATGAAGAAATCCGCAGGGCGTCTTGATTTCCAGCGCGGTATTTTCAGCACGAACACCGAAGGGCAGCTTGAAGTACGCACCACGGGACATCAGGGCTCGCATGTCTTCAGCTCATTCAGCCTGGCGAACTGCTTTGTGGTGCTCGAACGTGATCGTGAAAACGTCGCTGCGGGCGAAATCGTGGAAATCGAACCTTTCAACGCCCTGCTTCGGAGCTGATCATGGCGACGTTGCCGGAACTGACGGACACTGAAACCCTGCGTTATAACCGCCAGATCGTACTGAAAGGGTTTGATTTTGATGCACAGGAAAAACTGAAAGCCAGCCATGCGCTGATTGTCGGTCTGGGCGGTCTGGGCTGTGCGGCGGCGCAATATCTGGCGGCTGCAGGAACGGGTACGCTGACACTGCTGGATTTCGACACCGTTTCGCTGTCCAATTTGCAGCGCCAGACACTGCATACCGACGCCAGAATCGGCATGTCAAAAGTGGAATCTGCCGCGCTGGCGCTGGCGGCAATTAATCCGCATATTCATCTGAATCAGATTGATGCGCAGGCGGATGACGAAATGCTGGGCGAACTGATTGCCGCCTGCGACATCGTCGTCGATTGCACCGACAACGTCACGACGAGAAATCAGCTCAATCAGCAATGTTTTACACAGAAAAAACCGCTGGTGTCCGGCGCTGCCATCCGCATGGAGGGACAGCTCAGCGTGTTTACCTTTCAGCCCGACGAGCCCTGCTACCGCTGCCTGAGCCGTCTGTTTGGCGAAAATGCGCTGACCTGCGTCGAAGCCGGCGTAATGTCCCCGCTGGTCGGCACCATCGGCAGCTTACAGGCCATGGAAACCATCAAGCTGCTGACTCAATTCGGTGAAACGCCGCGCGGAAAACTGCTGATGTACGACGCCATGACGCTGCAATTTCGCCAGATGAACCTGATGAAAGACCCGGGTTGCGAGGTATGCGGTAATCACTGATTCTCAGATTTAAGACACAAAAAAACCGCCGGATAATGGTAATGCCGATCAGTTAAGGATCAGTTGAACGATCCAGTGGCTGTGTAAAAATCCAGAAACGTTCTTCGTTTCTGGATTTTTTTTATGCGCATTGCTCAGGCTCTTGAGCTCGTTTCCTGCTACGACTCTACCCGTAACCCTCTGACTTCTCTCGGTGATGTTCTGGATCCCGACCTTGTCTCCCGCTGTCTGGCCGAGTCAGGTTCCGTCACGCTGCGTAAACGCCGTCTCCCGTTGGAAATGATGGTCTGGTGCATCATTGGCATGGCGCTCGAACGCGAAGAACCCCTCCACCAAATCGTGAACCGTCTGGATATTATGCTCCCCGGCAACCGGCCCTTCGTTGCCCCAAGCGCCGTTATCCAGGCCCGCCAGCGCCTGGGAAGTGATGCCGTTCGCCGCGTGTTTACCCAAACGGCACAGGTGTGGCACAACTCCGTCACCCATCCACACTGGTGTGGTCTGACATTACTGGCGGTGGACGGTGTCGTCTGGCGAACCCAGGATACACCAGAAAATGATGTGGCTTTCCCGCGACAGACCTATGCCGGGCAACCGGGGCTTTATCCGCAGGTGAAAATGGTCTGCCAGATGGAACTGACCAGCCACCTGCTTACGGCTGCCGCCTTCGGTACGATGAAAGAAAGCGAATATACGCTGGCAGAAAAACTGATAGAACAAACAGGCGATAACACACTGACTTTACTCGATAAAGGTTATTATTCTCTGGGGCTGCTGAATGCCTGGCATCAGGCGGGAGAGAGCCGTCACTGGATGATCCCGTTGAAAAAAGGAGCGCAGTACGAAGAGGTGCGAAAACTCGGTAAAGGCGATCATCTGATAAGGATGAAAACCAGTCCTCAGGCCCGGAAAAAGTGGCCTGATCTGGGGGAGGAAATGACGGCTCGCCTTCTGACGTTTACCCGTAAAGGCAAAGTCTGCCATCTGCTGACCTCAATGACAGATGCCATGCGGTACCCGGGGGGGAAATGGCCGATCTCTACGGCCACCGTTGGGAAATCGAACTGGGTTATCGTGAAATTAAGCAGACGATGTTACTGAGTCGGTTAACGCTGAGAAGTAAAAAACCAGAACTTGTCGAGCAGGAGTTATGGGGGGTATTACTAGCCTATAATCTTGTTCGTTATCAGATGATTAAGATGTCTAAAACCCTAAAGGGTTACTGGCCGAATCAGCTAAGCTTCTCAGACTCGTGCAGTCTGGTGATGAGGATGTTAATGACGCTTCAGGGCGCATCTCCGGGCCGGATCCCCGAACTGTTGCGTAATCTGGAGAGTATGGCGCAGATGGTGAAGCTGCCGATAAGAAGAGAAAGGGCCTTTCCGAGAGTGGTGAAGGAAAGACCCCGGAAGTATCCAAAAGCACAGGAAAAAAGCCAGTCAGTTGCTTAACTGACTGGCATTACCGGATAATGGCGGTTTTTTAATGATACCAACCTCTAAATCATTCGAGTTGCATCAAGGCGGCAACTGAGTGAATCCCCGGGAGCATACATCAGTATGTGACCGGGGTTCGCGAAGGCAGCCAACGCAGAGGCAGCTTGAAGGATGACGAGGTTTAGTTGATGCCCTGGCTACGCAGGTAGTCTTCGTAGTTACCGGAGAAGTCGATGATACGGGTCGGCGTCATTTCCAGAATACGCGTCGCCAGCGAGCTTACGAATTCACGGTCATGGGAAACGAAGATCAGCGTACCTTCGTACATTTCCAGCGCCATGTTCAGTGACTCGATGGATTCCATATCCAGGTGGTTAGTTGGTTCATCCATTATCAGGATGTTTGGACGCTGCATCATCAGTTTCCCGAATAACATACGACCTTTCTCACCACCGGAAAGCACTTTCACTTTCTTCTTGATGTCGTCCTGACCGAACAGCAGACGCCCAAGCACACCGCGAACGGCCTGCTCGTCGTCTTTTTCAGATTTCCACTGACTCATCCAGTCGAAAACGTTCAGGGTATCGTCGAATTCGTATTCGTGATCCTGCGCGTAGTAACCGATTTTTGAGTTTTCAGACCATTTAACTGAACCGCTTTCCGGCTCATGCTCGCCCACCAGCGTTTTCAGCAGGGTGGATTTACCGATACCGTTGGCGCCCAGAATCGCGACTTTCTCGCCGACTTCCAGCATCAGGCCCAGGTTTTTAAACAACGGACCGTTGTCGAAACCTTTGGTGATTTTTTCCACTTCCAGCGCATTACGGAACAATTTCTTGTCCTGTTCGAAACGCATGTAAGGGTTCTGGCGGCTGGACGCTTTGATTTCGTCGAGCTGAATTTTATCAATCTGACGGGCACGCGAGGTCGCCTGTTTAGATTTGGAGGCGTTGGCGCTGAAGCGGCTGACGAAGGATTGCAGTTCAGCAATTTGCGCTTTTTTCTTGGCGTTATTGGCACTCAGAAGTTCACGAGCCTGCGTTGCCGCCGTCATGTATTCGTCGTAGTTGCCCGGATAAACGCGCAGTTCGCCGTAGTCCAGATCCGCCATGTGCGTACACACCATGTTCAGGAAGTGACGGTCATGCGAAATGATGATCATTGTGCTGTTACGCTCGTTCAGCACCTGCTCCAGCCAGCGAATAGTATCGATGTCCAGGTTGTTCGTCGGTTCGTCGAGCAGCAGAATTTCCGGGTCAGAGAACAGCGCCTGCGCCAGTAATACGCGAAGTTTAAAGCCCGGTGCGATTTCGCTCATCGGGCCATAATGTTGCTCAACAGGAATACCCACGCCCAGCAGCAGTTCACCGGCGCGGGATTCGGCGCTGTAGCCGTCCATCTCGCCGTAAGCGACTTCCAGATCAGCCACTTTGTAGCCGTCTGCTTCGCTCATTTCTGCCATGGCATAAATGCGGTCGCGCTCTTCCTTCACTTCCCACAATTCGGTGTGGCCCATGATCACGGTGTCCAGCACGCTGAACTGTTCGAATGCGAACTGATCCTGGCGCAGTTTACCCAGACGCTCGTTCGGGTCGAGGACCACGTTACCGCCTGATGGCACTAAATCGCCACCGAGGATTTTCATGAAAGTGGATTTACCACAACCGTTCGCGCCAATCAGGCCATAGCGGTTACCGCCGCCAAATTTGACGTTAATGTTTTCAAATAACGGCTTGCTGCCGAATTGCATGGTGATGTTGTAAGTACTTAGCACAACGCTCGCTCTTCATTGGGAAATGTGATTTGGCGCGCATTATGCCACAACGGCGCGGCGGGATCGCCTGTAGTTGTGTTCATTTTTCACTCAATAGATAAAAAAATGTGTCATGCGCAGGATTATCAGAGGGTCAGAAACGCAAAAAACCCGGCCTCAGCCGGGTTTTCATGGTTAACAACTGAAATCAGAAGTTGTAACCAATCACGCCGTAGTAACCCCAGCCGGTCGATTTCACGTCGAAATTACCGTTACCGAAGTTCAGCTCAGCGCCGTCAGCCCACTGGCCACCGTTGTGGAAGTAACGCGCCACGAACGAGTAATGCCAGTGTGTGTAGTTCAGCGAGAGGATATGGCTGGACGCGATAGAGTTGTTAGAACGCGCTTTGTTGCCGTTCAGGTCACGGAAATCGTCATCGCCCAGTGTTGAGCCCCAGTCAAAGTTGGTGAACCCGATGTAGCTCAGGTTGCCGCCCCACAGCTGCGTCAGAGGAACGAAGTATTTCACTTTGAAACGGTAGCCGTCCCAGCTGTTTTCGTTCGCTGCGCTGTAGTTTTCCCACTGGTATTTCGCATACACGTTCAGAGACAGGCTCATCGGCAGATGGGTATCGATATCGGTACCCAGACCCATATACCAGGTGTTCTGACGGTTATTGCTGTCCGGGCCCATATCGTAGATATAGTTGTTCGCGAAGTACCACTCTTTGAACGGACCAAAGCTCAGGTCAGTGCCGGTCAGCTTATCGATAGAAAAACGCGGTTCGATTTCCATAAACAGCGGAGAACCGTTTTTGTCCCAGATACCGGTATCATTGCCGTTACCCGCACCGAAGGTTTTTGGAATATCGATATAGCCGTAGAAATCAAACCAGTCTTTGTGCGCAAACGCTTCATATTCAAGATAAACATCGTTACGCAGAGTCGGTCCGAAACGGGTGTCGGCG
This sequence comes from Rahnella sp. PCH160, assembly GCF_047784855.1. Classification (NCBI taxonomy): domain Bacteria; kingdom Pseudomonadati; phylum Pseudomonadota; class Gammaproteobacteria; order Enterobacterales; family Yersiniaceae; genus Rahnella; species Rahnella sp. PCH160. The sequence continues at coordinate 2,555,828 of NZ_JBLOGT010000001.1, read as the reverse complement.
CTGCCTACAATGTTGACACTCTGGTGCCACCAGTCAGAAACAAATTCGCCCTTGCTATCATCAGCGAGCACGGTCGCGCTGTAGGACAAAGCCATCAAAGCGCCTGCTGCAATAATTTTATTTTTCATATTTTCACCAGAAGCGGGGGTGGGACAACGCCTTGCCACTTTCAGACGTTGCATAAATAAAACCCTAAAACTGTGATCCGCAACCGATTGCTGCACATAGTGCATAAAATCTGCAATATCCAGTTACTTCCTACAAGAGTTAACTTTTCTTAGCTAATAAATAGATTTGGTCAAGGTTTGTCAATTTCTGTTTCATTCTGATACATGATCAATGTGACATTGATCACACTTATGTTTCAGGGCGATTTCATTCAGGCGTCTTTGTTGAGAAACAAAGGGTGTTTACAAAACCTCCACACCGTTAATTGTCATGCTATAATTATGACAATTAACGGTGTGGAGACCGACATCATGAATTCAAAAATTACCGGGCTGTCTTCCAGCCAAATGAAAGAGCCTGTAACGCCGCTCTGGCAATCTGCGGGGCTTCCCGCAGGCAGCGGAGTCAATTTACTAAATGCCATACAGAAAGGTTTTCCTGTTGATAGTATCAATCGCCTGAACACTGAGCTGGGGTGGCCGAAAATGGTTTTGCTGGAAATAATGGGGATCAACGAGCGCAATTATGCGCGGCGTAAAGCCGGAAACGGCTTGCTGAAAAGCGATGAAAGCGAGCGTGTGGCTCGCCTTGTGCGCACGATTGATGCGGCTACGGATCTGTTTGAGGGTGATCGCGTTTCGGCGCTGGAATGGATAACCCGCCCGGCACCGGCGCTGGCAGGGTCAAGGCCGCTGGAGCTGTTATCGTCTGAAGCGGGCGCGGTTGAAGTGAACCGGTTGATTGGCCGTCTTCAGCACGGGGTATTCAGTTGAAGCTGTTTCGCATTGTTCAGACACAACATTTAGCCACTGCCTGGTCGGGGGCCGGAGCCCAGATTTACGGTGGGCGCTGGAACCCGCCCGGCAGGCCGGTAGTTTATCTGACAACGAGTATTTCGCTGGCGATTCTGGAAATTCTGGTGCACTTGCAAAACAGCATGATGCTTCGCTCATACCAGCTCCTCAGTATTGAGGTGCCGGATGCGCTGCTGGATACTCTCGCAGTGAATGAACTGGCGGCGGACTGGCGCAGCCCTTCCCCGCCGGACAGCACACAGCGTCAGGGCGAAGCGTGGCTGGCAGAAGGGGAACACGTCGGGCTGAGGGTTCCGTCGGTGATTGTCCCGACGGAATATAATGTGCTGCTCAATCCGCAGCATCCTGATTTCGCGCAGTTGCTCGATTCCGTAGAACGCGAGCCCATGATGTTTGACCCGCGTCTGCAATAGTTTGTCCGTAATCCGGCATGAGGCAAATCGCCCCACCCCCGCTCTTATGCTGCTTTCCGGTTACTGCGGTAAATCAGCGCCAGCGCGATAATCAGACAAGGGATCGCCGCCACACGGTGCCAGGACAGCGCGATTTGCGGGTTATCCAGCCAGCCGAAATTGTCGATGAGCATTCCCATCGCCAGTTGCCCCAAAATCACCGCCACCGTCGCCACCGCTGTACCGACGCGCGGCACCGCAGTGACCATCACAATGATATAAGGCACACCAAATAATGCGCCCATCAGTTGCCATTTGGGTACTGTCAACAACGTTGCCTGTTGCGGCGTTTGCAGAAACAGAATCAGCACTGCCGTAATAGCCGCCCCGACGCTGAAGGTCAGAAAAGCACTTTTCAGTACGCCAACCTTTTCGCCGAGTTGCCCGTTTACCGCCGCCTGCATACTCAGCGCCGCACCGGCCACGATAGCCAGAACAATCATAATCAGTTCAGTCATTGGTTAACCCCAGGCAATCAGTACAAGTGCAGCAACAATAAACAGCAGCGCCAGCAGGCGTTCGCCACCCACTTTTTTATGCGGCGTGCCAAACCAGCCGTAATGGTCGATCAGGACACTTTTCGCCACCTGCCCGGACAAAATCGCGATCATCGTCATCCCGATACCAATCACCGGCGTTGCAAGAGTCAGCACCACGACATACACCGGCCCCAGCACGCCGCCGAGCAGTTGCCAGCCGGGTTGCTGCGTAAAAGACGGTGCGTTACGCGGGCTGAAAAACAGCACCAGCAAACCGGTCAGCACCGCGCCGACGCCAAAAATACTCAGCGTCGCCCACAAATGCCCGACCTCCGTGCCCAGCGGGCCGATCAGCCCCGCCTCCAGTGAAAGCCCCATCCCCGCCAGAACGACCAGCGGAATTAACATCAGATTCATCATTGCCCTGTTCTCATTATTTTAACTGCCCGCTATTTCAGAAGCGGCGACTATAGCGTGACAACGTTATGCGAAAAACCGCACAATCAGGAAAATACCTATGCAGGAATCGCACAGATGAAAAGTTTCAATCAGATTAACATTCAGTCTTTGCGCCTGTTTGTGGCGGTGCTCGATCAGGGAAATTTCTCCGAAGTGGCGCGGCGTGAAGCGATGTCTCCTTCAACGGTTTCACGGGTCATTGCCCAGTTAGAGCAGGCATTACAGACGCAGTTGCTGTACCGCAACACGCGTGCGGTCAGCCCGACAGAATCCGGAAAATTGCTGGCGGAACACGCGCGTCAGGTGCTGACACAATTAGATCTCGCGGAGCAGGATTTGCAGGAACAAAGCAGCGAACCGGGCGGACTGGTACGCATTAATGCGCCAGTGGTTTTCGGCCAGCGCCATATTGCCCCTGGCTGCCGGAACTGAGCACGCGTTTTCCACGGCTGAACATTGAACTGATGCAGACGGATGATTTCATCGACCCGTTGCAGGACAGCGTGGATCTGCTGATCCGGATTGGCGTCATGGCCGATTCCACCCTTCAGGCACGAACGCTCGGCCATCAGAATTTTCGTCTCGCCGCCAGCCCGGCGTATTTGGCCCGCGCGGGTATTCCGGCCACACCGGATGATCTTTCAAACCACAGTTGCCTGGTTTTTAAAGGATTCGCCGGTGCCCAGCGGTGGTACTTCCGCCAGCCGGAAAAGGAATGGCGCTCCTGGAACCTGCGCGGCGTTCTGACCAGCAATAATGCTGAAACCCTGAGGCAGGCAGCCATCGGCGGAATGGGATTAGTGGTTTTCCCGACATGGCTGATTGGCGATGCGCTCCGCGCAGGAACGCTGGTGAGCGTGTTGCCTGAGTACCAGGTTTCAACGTCGCCGGAACCGCAGACTATCTCGGCATTGTACCCGAATGCCCGGCGGGCGTCGGTTAAGGTACGGGTGGTGATTGATTATCTGGTGGAGAAGTTTGGCGAGCCAGCTTATTGGGAGTGAGGCGGCTGCACCGGGTCTTTGGTCGGTGTGGGCCGACGCCCACGGTTTTGACCTTAAATTGAAACTAAACCTTCAATTCCATCCCTACATGCGCGATCCCATCTTCATCATAAACCTCCGTATACGCCACAAACCCCAGCCTGCCGTAAAACTGTTGTAAGTGCGCCTGCGCCGAAATCGCAATCCGCTCACCCGGCCAGTGTTTCTGACATGCGGCCAGCGCCTGTTCCATCAGCTGATAACCCAGTTTCAGGCCGCGTGCGGAAGGCGCGACGATCACCCGTCCGATGGCGACTTCGCCGGCATGGCGCAAAATACGCGCGTAGGCCGCAGGTTTCCCGTCAAGCCACGCGACGATATGACGGTTTTCACCAACCAGATCCTGTCCGTCGATATCCTGATAAACACAGGTTTGCTCGACCACAAACACTTCACTACGCAAGGCCAGAATGGCGTAAATCTGCGCCGCGTTAAGTTCGCTGTGGTGATAATCCTGCCAGTGGAGAGATGAAGATTCGCTCATGAATAGGTGCCCCGCCCTTACCTGAATTCGCCGTTTTCTGGCTGCAAAAAAAAAGAGATATCCCGAAGAATATCTCTTTGTATCATGCCTTAAAGACTATTTGTAACCGGCCTGTAAAAACATTCAGGCAGATTTTTACCGGTCCGGTGCGTACCGGTTTGGCAAACACAGATAACCGACGTGCGTCAGGAAACACAACGCTCTCACGCGTGAATTCCGTTGTAATGTGTCGTCAGCGGCATCCTTCATTTTTCCAAGACATCGCGTAAGAACGGCAACACCTTCTCCAGCAACAGTTCCGGTTGTTCTTCGGCAATATAATGGCCGCAAGGCAGCGCTTCGCCCTTCACGTCTTCGGCGACTTTTCGCCACTCTTCCAGCGGCGCAAAACACTGACCGACCGTGCCTTTTTCGCCCCAAAGCACCAGTAACGGACAGCTCAGTTTGCGGGATGCATTCAGATCTTCTTTGTCGTGTTGCAGGTCGATACTTGCCGATGCCCGATAGTCCTCGCAAATCCCGCGCGCGGTTCCATTTTGTTGCAGACAGCGTAAATAATCTGCGTAAGCTTCTTCGGTGAAAGGCTGCATCCCGGCGCTGCGGCTGCCCATGACGCTGCGCAGATACTGATCCGGATCGGTGGTGATCAGCGTTTCCGGTAGCGGAGCCGGGCGGATCAGGAAAAACCAGTGCCAGTAAGCACGGGCAAAAGCTTCATTGGTTTGCTGATACATCGAAAGTGTCGGCGCGATGTCCATCAGCACCAGGCGTTTAACGGCCTGCGGATGATCCAGCGCCAGCCGGTGTGCGACACGGGCACCCCGGTCATGGGCAATAACGCTGAACCGGTTGAAGCCGAGCGCGGCCATTAACTCCCGCTGGTCTTGCGCCATTTCGCGTTTGCTGTAGCGCAGATGTTCGTCATCAGGTTCGGGTTTACCACTGTCGCCGTAGCCACGCAAATCGGCCAGAACAACGGTGAACTTAGCAGTCAGAAACGGCGCGACCTTATGCCAGATGGCCTGTGTTTGCGGGTGTCCGTGCAGTAACAGCAGAGGCTCGCCCTGCCCGGCAATCCGGTAGGCGATCTCCGTGCCGCTGACCTGCATCCGACCTTGGGTAAAATGTTCAAACATGGGTTTTCTCCTTTTTAACCCATCTTAGTCGCTGGTTTTTCAGCAACAAGGTCACAAATGAAGATTGCCGCTTCACGATCTGTGTTTTGAGACACCACACTCAGGCCGTTGCCTGATAACGGGTAAGTTTGCGACGCTGGCATTATCCAATACGTTCATCAGGGCAATGCAATGAAGCCAAAAACGCTGTATGAAAAGCATATCGACAGCCACACCGTCCGCACGCTGGACGACAAAGGGCATGTGTTGCTGTACATCGACCGGCAGGTGATTAATGAGTACACCAGCCCGCAGGCTTTCAGCGGTTTGCGTGACGCCGGCCGTCGCGTATGGCGGCCGGAAACCTCACTGGCGGTGGTCGATCACGTCAACCCGACAACGCCTTTGCGCACACGCCAGATGCCCGATGCCGGTGGCGCGCGTCAGGTGTCATATCTGGCCGAGAACTGCACAGAATTTGGCATCGAGCTGTTTGATATTCTCGATTCCCGTCAGGGTATTGAACACGTTGTCGCACCGGAACAGGGCTTTATCTTGCCGGGTATGGTGATTGCCGCCGGTGACAGCCACACCACCACGTATGGCGCATTGGGCGCATTCGGGTTTGGTATCGGCACATCGGAAATTGAGCATTTGCTGGCGACCCAGACGCTGGTCTACAAACGCCTGAAAACCCTGCGCGTGACGGTGAATGGCACGCTGCATAACGGCATTACCGCCAAAGATGTGGTAATGGCGCTGGTGGCGAAAATCGGGGCTTCGGGAGCAACGGGTTACGCCATCGAATTCTGCGGTCAGGGTATCGACATGCTGAGCGTCGAAGGCCGCATGACCATCTGCAATATGGCAGTGGAAGCCGGTGCGCGCGGTGCGTTTATGGCGCCTGATGACAAAGTATTTACTTATCTGAAAAACAAACCGCGTGCGCCAAAAGGCCAGCAATGGCAGGAGGCGGTAGAAGTCTGGCGCACGCTGCGCAGCGACCCGGACGCCGTTTTCGACCGCGAAGTGGAACTGCGCGCCGGAGACATCGCCCCGATGGTCAGTTGGGGTACCAGCCCGGATCAGGCACTGGGGATTAGCGGGCGCGTTCCCGATCCGGAATCTGAACCGGATGCCTCACGGCGCAAAGACCTGCAACGTGCGCTCAGTTATATGGGGTTACGTGCCGGTCAGCCGCTGAACAGTATCGGCATCAGCCACGCCTTTATCGGCTCCTGCACCAATGCGCGCATTGAAGATTTGCGTGCCGCTGCCGACGTTGTGCGCGGCAAAAAAGTGGCCTACGCGGTGCGGGCGATGATCGTTCCCGGCTCCAGTCAGGTGCGTGCGCAGGCCGAAGCCGAAGGGCTGGCGGAGGTATTTATTCAGGCGGGGTTTGAATGGCGGCAGTCTGGCTGTTCGATGTGTCTGGCGATGAACGACGACGTGCTGTCGCCGGGCGACCGGTGTGCGTCGAGCACCAACCGTAACTTCGAAGGCCGTCAGGGTGCAGGTGCGCGAACCCATCTGATGAGCCCTGCGATGGTTGCCGCCGCCGCAATTTGCGGTCATCTGACCGATGTTCGCGACCTGTGAGGAGAAAATCATGCAAGCATTTAACGTCTTAACCGGCGCAGCCGCGCCTTTACCTGCGGCTAACGTCGATACCGATGTGATTATGCCGAAGCAATTTCTGAAAGGCATCGACCGCAACGGGCTGGATCAAGGCGTGTTTTTCGACCTGCGCTTTCTGGCTGACGGCTCGCCCGATCCGACGTTTATCCTCAATCAGTCTGCGTGGCAGGAAGCAAAATTCCTGCTGGTCGGCCCGAACTTTGGCTGTGGGTCAAGCCGTGAACACGCGGTGTGGGGGCTGAAACAGCTGGGAATACGGGCGCTGATCGGCACCACGTTTGCGGGGATCTTTTTTGATAACTGCCAGCGTAACGGCGTGCTCACCGTGCAGCTCTCCCGGAGCAGTGGGCGCAGCTGGCTGAACAGGTTACGCAGGCGGATAGCAACAAAATTACCGTCGATTTACCGGCGCAAACAATAAGTTTGCATGATGGCAAAGAGATCGCTTTCAACATCGACGAGCTGAGCAAAATGTCACTGCTCAACGGTCTGGATTCGGTGGGCAATACGCTGCGCCACAGCGATGAAATCCGTGAATTTCAGCAGGCGCATTTGCAGCGTAACCCGTGGCTGGCGTGAAAACGTTATTGCAGTAACTGGCTAAAGCGCTGATGCAGGAATTCAACGCAAACCCGCAGTTTTGCGGAATCTGCCAGCCGTGTGGGATAGACCGCCCAGACGCTGGCAGGCTGGGAAAACTGCGGTAATACCTGTACCAGTTCGCCCCGGTCGATATAAGGCCGGACATCCCACTCAGAGCGCAGAATAATCCCGTGGTGTTTGAGCGCCCATTGCAATACCACTTCGCCGCTGTTAGAGGACAGCACGCCTTTTACACGGATACGCTGCTCTTCACCCACGCCCGTCAGCGACCACACCCCAAACGGGTTATCGCGCTCTTTGAGAACCAGACACTGGTGTTGCGTCAGGGCGTCGGGTGAATCGGGTTCGCCGTGCGCGGCCAAATATTGCGGTGAGGCACAAAGAATGCGCTGGTGCTGCGCCAGCTTTTTACCGATGTGTTGTTCGGGAATGTCATCACCGACTAGAATTTCGAGATCAATGCCTTCAGCGACCAGATCAACCACACGGTCAAACAGATCGAGGCGCAGGTTTAAGTGCGGATAACGTTCTGCCAGTTCGGCGACGGCGGGCGCGACGTGACAGCGCCCGAAGCCGAACGAACTGCAAATATGCACGTTGCCGCGAACCTCACTGCGGGAGTCTGAAACATCACCGATGAACTGATCGAAGGTATCGAGAATTTGCAGCGCCCAGCGTTGCGCGCGTTCGCCGTCGTCTGTCAGGCGAACGCCACGGGTCGAGCGATGCAGTAAACGGGTGTTCAGCGCCTCTTCGAGGATCTGAATGCGCTTACTGATATAGGCCGGAGACTGCCCTAATTCGGTCGCCGCGGCGGCGAAACTTTGCTTGTTCACGACCGCCAGAAAAACCCGTAAATCTTCAGCCAGCGGCAAACGATCGCGTTCAGTGGTCATGGTTAGCGCCCGTTAATCCTCACGTTACTTTTTATTCGCCGGATAAATGTCCGTAATCTTTACGCCAGCAAGTTCAAGTTTTTCCTGCGCTTCCTGAAGGTCGTCGCTTTCGATTTCCAGCGGTTCCTGATCTTTACCCAGACAAGGCGTCAGTGCCAGTTCAACCAGGATCGGGAAGTGATCGGAGCCCATGAAATCGAGCCGTTTCAGGTCAATCAGCGTGAAATCTCTGCTGTGGAAAACATGGTCCAGTGGCCAGCGCAAAAACGGATAGCTGGCGTGAAAAGTATTGTACATACCCCGGCCACGGCGCGGGTCGAGCAATCCGCTGATTTTCATGAATAAACGGGTGGTACGCGACCACGCCACATCGTTAAGGTCGCCGGTCACAATGGTCGGGAAATGCGCTTTCGCGGCGGTATGCCCGACGGCGATCAGCTCGCCATCGCGTGCGGTCGATTCATCGGCTTCGGTCGGGCTTGGCGGCCTCGGATGCAGACAGTGCAGTACCACCTGTTCCCCCGATGGCAACTCAGCACGGAAATGCATCGAAGGGATGTCTTTCGCCACCAGAAACTGGATCTGCTCGCCGTGCATCGGCAAACGGGAATAGACATGCATGCCGTACAGATTATCCAGCGGACAACGCAGGCTGTGCGGGTAATCAGCCTCCAGCGGAGACATCTGGTCTTCCCACCACTGATCCGTTTCCAGCAGCACAATAATGTCTGGTTTGTGTTCCTGAATCTGACTGAGCAACTGCTTGGTCTGTCGGTTGGTGGTGAGTACATTACTGTTGAGAATTTTGATGCGTGAATGGCCGTCGGAAGCCGTTTTTTTCACCTGCACGCGGTATAAACGGGTATACGGCAAAATCCACCAACCCTGATATGCCATGCAGGCGACCGTCAGGATAATCACGACGCCGGTCAGCACGCCGTCAAACGGCAAGATCAGCAGTTCAGTCAGCAGAAAAAGCAGGCACAGGGAAACCATTTGCAGGCGCGGAAAATCCCACACTCGCACCCACCAGCGCTGATTTTTGGAAAGAGGAAGCAGCGTCAATAAGGTCATGATGACCGTCAGAACGCAGACGATAATTCGGAGTGCTTGCATCGGTTATCAGCCCTGATAAAAAACAAAATTTAAAATTACTCACCGATTGTGGCTTAAAAACGAGGCACCGACCAGAAGGATGTCGCCGCCTTTTTCATTCATCAGAAAAAGGCGGTGATTTTGAGGATTTTACTTCGCAGGTACTGCCGGATCAGGCTTATGGCACCAGTTGTGCTGCTCGACAATTCCACCGTTTGGCGAGGTGTAGCCGATACAGCCGAGAATGCTGTCGTACAGCTTTTCATGGAAAGCCGGTTTCTTTTCAGCCGCCATTTTTTGCAGCTGTTCAAAACTCGCCTTGTTCTGATCGTTAGACAGGAATTTGTCTGACGCCCACACCATGATCGGGACAGTCCGTTGCTCAACCGGCGCATGGTCACGCGGCGTACCGTGGAAATGCATACTTTTGGAAATAGATTCGCCGTGATCGGAGGCGTAGAAAACAATCGCATTTTTATCGCGCAACTGATCAAACACCTGCGACAGGAAGTAGTCGGTGTACAGCAGCGTGTTGTCGTAGGCGTTGATCATTTCCTGCGTTGAACAGGAATCATCGATGCCCATGCATTCCGGCTGATATTTGGCAAATGAGCGCGGATAACGGTCTGAATACAAGTAATGCGAGCCTTTAGTATGCAGAATAATCAGGTGCTTGCCCTGCGGATGATTGGCCATCGAATCTTTCATTTCATCGACCAGCAACATGTCATCAACCGGCTTGCCGGCATTGCGTTTTTCAGAGGCGATGTTTTCACGTAACGAATAATCATCGGCGCGGGTTTTATTGTAGAACCAGGCTTCACTTTGCATGGAATACAACTCCGCGCTCCAGCCGTTGCTTTTCAGCACGGAGAAGACGTTCATCTCTTTTAACGTGCGCTGTGGCGCTTCGGAGGCTCCGCCTTCGCGCACAAACATGCAGCGCAGGGAAAGCTTAGTGGCGGTATCACAGGAATAGCCCTGAAGCGCGACCAGATTTTTCTCTTTATCGAGATTTGGCGTGTTGTCACGGTCGTAACCGTAAATACCCATATGATCGCGACGCGCACTTTCACCAATAATGAATACCACATACATATCTTTGGCATCCGCCGGTGCGGTATAGGTGAAATGTTTCGCCGGGTCATAAAGATTTTTGGTGTCTTCCGCCTGGCTGTAGCTGCTGTAAGAGTAAAGCCCCAGCGCGGACAGCCAGTTGGACGGAGAGTAAGTGCCCGCCACAACGCCGCCGTAACTCGCCATCATGCGGTTGTTCACTTTGTCATGGCTGTCCTGCACTTTCCCCATCAGGCGAAGCGGCATGTAGCAAAGCAAGCCAGAAAGCACCAGCAGGCCGGTTTTCACCGCCACTTTTTTGAAGGTGGTATGCCTGAACGCCGCGCCAGGCATTGTGCTGAACCACAGCAACAAAACCGGTAACAGGCTGACCAGCGCAGTCCAGGCGACAAAATGCGTGCCGATGGACTCTTTGGATAAATCAATGGAGTCAGAAGCCAGCGCCGCAGCCAAAATCCCGTAACCGATATCAACGTTGAACAGGATCATGTAATAGCTGGCTGCAGCCGAGGAAATCACAATAGCGGTCATCAGCACACGGAAAACCGTTTTGCCGGTATAGGAGAGCAGCATACAAAGGAAGTAAACCAGAGCAAAACACGCCACCATTTCGACCGTTATCGACAACAGGTTGTCATAATGCAGCTGCTGATAACGACGGAGGAAAATCGGAAGGTTTAACAAGATCCCAAGATAGAGTGCTATGAACAAAGAAATGCTTTGCAGCGAAAGTGTACGTATTTTATGCATTAGTAATAAATGGCTCTTTTGTGAGTCTGTTTAGGTCGTACTGACCGTTCGAACCGGAGGATAAAACCCACTCCTTAGGACTATTCAGACCCCGGGACGAGCATTTTTGTTCAACTGCAAACCCTTCTGCTAATGTGATAATGTAACTAAATTAACGAAAGCCTTACTTTTCAATAAGTAAAAATTGTTTTCACACTTACCTTTTCTGAACATTTTTGGAGCCGTTGAAGGATTATTAAGAAAGCCTGTGATCCGGATCAGATACTGGCCCGGGGAATGACAGCGTGAATCTCGTCTCACCTTGCGCAGAACTCGTGACCCCGACACTTCCCTGATGCAGCGCCATAATGGCCTGAACGATCGATAATCCGAGACCGCTGGAACTGCCGCCTTCGCTGCGCGATGCGTCAGCCCGGTAGAAGCGGTCGAACAGTTTGCCCAGTTTTTCAGGTGAAATAGGATTGCCCTGACTGGTTACATGGATCTCCATCCCTTTCGCCAGCGGCTGTGCGCTTATCGTGATGGTGCTGCCTTCGTGCCCATAGCGCACGGCGTTGGCGACCAGATTGCTTATCGCGCGCTGAAACAAAATGGCATCGGCGTACAAAATTCCCTGCCCTTCGCCGACCAGCACCATTTCCCGTTCTTCTGCCAGACCTTCGAAATATTCCTGAATACGGATAATTTCGGATGAAACATCAATACTGGTGATTGTTAAAACGGACCGCGCATCGGTTGCACGGGCAAGAAACAGGATGTTTTCCACCATGCGGGAAATACGTTCCAGCGCTTCCATGTTGTTCGCCAGCAGCGTTTCGTACTCTTCCACAGAGCGCGGCTGATAAAGCGCAACCTGACAATGCCCCATCAGCGCGCCCACCGGTGTACGGATTTCATGCGCCAGATCGGCTGAAAACTGCGTCAGACGCTGATAGCCTTCTGCCAGCCTTTCCAGCATGTCGTTGAAAGAATGGATAAGTTGCTGCAATTCCTGCGGCGCGTTTCCCGTGCTCAGCCGGGTAGACAGGCTGGAGGGATGAATTTTCGTGGCCTCCTGCGCCATGTTTCGCAAAGGTTTTAACCCTTTGCGGATCACGACATAGCCGAAGGCGGCGACCAGCAAATATGCAAACAGCACAGCGCCAATGATTTCCCAGCGGAATGTTTCCAGCAGGCGGGACTCTTCCGTCATGAAATGCGCACCGGTAATTTCGACCGTTCTGCCATCCTCGATCCGCACGTCTGCGCGGGCAAAGCGCACCGGCGTACCGTCCGGTGCATTCAGGTGATGCACGGTTTCCAGGGTCAGCGGCTGGCACTCAGGCACAGGCGCAACCGGCGGTAATATCAATTGCGAAGGGTTGACGTTAATCAGCGGCGGCTGGCCTTCGAGACGAAAAGTCAGAATATCGCGCTCGTTACCAAGCATGTTTTCAAATAAACCGGGATTCCGGCTCAGTTGCGACAAAGGGAATTCATTTGCCAGCAGATGACGGAAATATTGAACACGCCCGCTGACCTGATAATCCGCGCGGCGTTCCAGTTCTTTATCAATCGAATAATAAAGATAAAAACCGACGGCACTGACCACCAGCGAAGCAATCAGCGCGAACAACAATGTGGCCCGCAAGGTCAGCGACATCGCCCGTTTTGACGCCGACGGGCGGGCAGTTTCTTTCATCACGTTAGTCATTGCGCACTTCACACACGTAGCCAATTCCACGCACGGTATGGATCAGTTTCGCCTCAAAGGCGCGATCCACTTTGGCGCGCAGACGTTTAATCGCGACATCCACGACGTTGGTATCGCTGTCAAAATTCATGTCCCAAACCTGCGAGGCGATCATGGTGCGCGACAACACTTCGCCTTCACGACGCATCAGCAACTCCAGCAACATGAACTCTTTATTGGTCAGCGCGATGGTCTGATCCTGACGGGTTACACGGCGGCGCAGCACGTCCAGATTCAGGTCCGCGACAGAAAACGTATCCGGCTCGCGTGCCGCCGGACGGCGCAGTAAGGTGCGGATGCGCAGCACCAGTTCGGTGAAGGAAAACGGTTTGATCAGATAATCATCGGCGCCAAGTTCCAGCCCGTGAATGCGATCCTGCACTTCGTCACGCGCGGTCAGGAACAATACCGGCACATCACTTTTTTTACGCAGGACTTCCATCACCTGCCAGCCATCAAGGCCGGGCAGCATGACGTCGAGGATCACGGTGTCATAGCCCTCTTCCAGCGCCAGAAACAGGCCGTCGGCACCGTTACGCGCCAGATCTACGCTGTAACCCGCCTCCGTCAGCCCTTTCTTCAGGTAGTCGCCTGTGCTGACATCATCTTCTATCACCAGTATCCGCATTCAGGCCCTCGGCGCCTCAAGACCATTCTCCCAAAGAATGATTCAGAGGAAGTTTATCAGTTTCATCAGACACCTTTGATGACAATTTTGTCATCAATTTGTCATCAACCGATCCCGGTTTATCGTCCACTCTTAAAGAAGTTACACATCACTGGCATGTTCAGTGATTCATCTAACAGAATGAAATCACGCTAGAAAATGGAGAGTTGATAATGAACACACCTACACGCCTTGCAGGTTTATTACTGGGTTCCCTGCTGATGTGCAGCGGAATGACGTCGGCTTTTGCGGCCGATAACGTGATTAAGCCTACACGCGGAACCATTGATTCAGTTAATGATTCATCTGTGCAAATCACCACCCGTCAGGGTGAAAAGCTCGACGTGAAACTGACCGATCAGACCAAGATCAACGCGGTCACCAAAGGGCAGATCAGCGACATCAAACCCGACAGTTTCATCGGTACGGCAGCGGTTCCACAGTCTGACGGCACGCTGAAAGCGCTGGAAGTGCATGTCTTTGCGCCAAGTCTGCGCGGCAGCGGTGAAGGCTTCAACCCGTTTGAATCCGCTGACGGCAAAATCAACACCATGACCAACGGCACCGTCGGCAAACTGGTCAACAGCAATGGCCGCACGCTCACCGTGAAATATCACGATGCAGAAAAAACCGTTGTCGTACCTGACGATGTACCGGTCGTTCTGCTGGCACCGGGCGATCGCAGCCTGCTGAAGCCGGGCACTAAAATCGTGCTGTTCGCCATGAAAGATGACAAAGGCGCGTTGGTTGCCCGTGGAATTGCTGCCGGTAAAGATGGCATCGCGCCACCGATGTAATCAGTCAAATCATCAGGATATTTATCGTGAAACCTCAGCCCTCTTCAGTTCGAAAACGCAGGATCCATTCCTGGCCGGTGCGCATCAGCCACTGGATTAATCTTCTGGCAATGATCGGCATGGTGATGAGCGGCTGGGGGATTTATAACGCAGACCCCCTGTTCACCTTTACATTTCCGCAAAGCACCACGCTCGGCGGCTGGCTGGGCGGTAATATCGCCTGGCATCTCGCCGTGATGTGGTTGCTGGCGGCTAATGCCCTGTTTTATCTGCTGTGGGGCGTTTTCAGCGGCCATTTCAAACGGGACTTTTTCCCGTTTTCACCCCGCACCGTCTGGCGCGATACCGTTAGCGCCCTGACCTTTCATCTGCCTCATAAACTGGGCCAGTACAACGCCGTGCAAAAACTCATGTACAGCGGTGTTCTGGTGCTCGGCCTTCTGCTGGTGTTATCCGGTTTATCCATCTGGAAACCGGTGCAGTTCAGCGGGCTGGTGTGGCTGTTCGGCGGTTTCGATATTGCCCGCTATGTACACTTTTTTGCAATGAGTGGCGTGATGCTGTTTGTGGTCATTCATGTCCTGATGGTGCTGCTGGTGCCCAAAACATTTGTGGCGATGATTACCGGTGGCAAGGCAATGAATAAAGAGGAAAGTGCCGATGAGTGAAAAATCACAACGGCCAAAAATCATTGTGGAGCCCGATCAGCGTAAGCAACTGGTGAATATCCAGCGCCGTTTACTGCTGCGCTCCGGATTAACGCTGGGTGCCGTTTCTATGCTGACCGGCTGTAATTTGCAGGACGGCGACGAAGTCGACAAAGTCCTGTGGGCGATGTCGCGCTGGAATGACCGCGTTCAGGGCTGGTTATTCGGCGGGCAAAAACTGGCGCAAACTTACCGCGCCGATCAGATTACGACACCCTTCCGTTTCAACGCGTATTACCCCGAATATAATGTCCCGGAAATCGACATCCCGAATTACCGGCTGGAAGTGTCTGGACGGGTGCAAAAGAAAGCGTCCTGGACGCTGGAACAACTGCAACGTCTGCCGCAGGAAAGCCAGATCACCCGGCTGATTTGTATTGAAGGCTGGAGCGCCATCGGGCAGTGGAAAGGCGTGCCGCTCAAGACGTTTCTTCAGCACGTCGGGGCCGACCTGACGGCGAAATATGTCGGATTCAAATGCGATGACCGGTATTACTCGGGCATTGATATGGCGACCGCGCTGCATCCGCAAACCATTCTGGCACTGGATTTCGGCGGCAAGCCGCTACCTCCGGATTTAGGGTATCCGCTGCGCCTGAGAATGCCCACAAAGTTAGGTTTCAAAAACGCCAAACATATCGGCGCGATTTTCGTCACCAACACCAATCCGGGCGGCTACTGGGAAGATCAGGGGTATAACTGGTTTAGCGGAATTTGATTACTGCCGTTGATACATCGCTGAAATACAGACATAAAAAAACCGCTCTTTCGAGCGGTTTTTGTTTTCGCATGAGGGTAGCGGCAAGCGCTACACAGGGCGAAGAATTAGAAGCTGTAACCCACGCCTGCGATCCAGGTACCCACATCAACACTGCGGATGCGAGACTGTTCGTAGGAAACGTCCAGAGCAACGTTCTGGATTGGGTTGAACTGCAGACCAGCACCGTAAGAGAAACCATAATCGCTGGTGTCTGATTTTTCACGGTTAGCGGTAGAAGCCACGTTCTCGTTGTACTGGAATTTACCGTAGCCCAGACCGATTACGCCGTAAGCAGAAACCCAGTCGTTGATACGGTAAGCAGGACCTGCAGTGATGCCGTAGTATTGTGCTTTACGGTAATCACCGGAAGTTGGGTTGCTGTCATCCTGAATGTAGGTGAAAGAGCCGATAACGCCCAGTGGGTTGTTATCTTGCTCGTAACGGTACTTCAGGTTGAAGCCGTTTGCTTTGTTTACAACGCCTTGTGCGTCACCCTGTGCGTAGCCAGCAGAAACGGTGCTGGTACCAGCGAATGCGCTAGAGGAAACACCCAGTGCTACGACGCAAGCTAATGCGGAAAGACATGCAATTTTTTTCATAAACCACCTCAAAAAGAGAAACCAAAGTAACCTTCACGTTCGAAAATATACCAAAAACCAGTGTGAAACTCTGCCCCAATTAAGATGTCCAAAGCATCATATGGTGTAACAGGAAGTTTCCAGCACTTGATATCTCTTTCATTTTATTGGGATTTTAGTCACTAAAACTATAAGATAAACTTATTGAACTTTTTGGAATTAGCAGATAATTCCTAAATTTTTGGGCAAAAAAACGACAGTTTTCGGCAATTTTTTAAGAAATGGATTCTGAAAAAACATTTTTTTGAGGATTTTTTATCGTGTGATTTCCCACTACACTGACTGCTCTTTACCTTTCTTTTCAAAACTATAAATCTGAAGATTCTGGATTAATGGGATCACCTCAAAAGGCGCTATGGATGACACAGTCAGAACAAAATCAGCCGCAGAAAACGCAGATCGCTCTGCAAGGTGCGGCGCAAAATAATGGCCCGCCACTTCCTGCCTTACACCGGAAATCTTCTCCGCTGGTCGCCATCCTGTTATTACTCGTCGCGATGCTCTCATTACAGGGCGGCGCGTCACTGGCCAAAACGCTGTTCCCGATCGTCGGTCCGCAGGGTGTGACTGCACTGCGTCTGGGCATCGGCTCCATTTTGTTACTTCTCTATTTCCGACCGTGGCGGCTGAAAATGCGCGGCGGTAATTTCCGTTCGCTGCTGATGTACGGCCTGGCGCTCGGTTGCATGAATTACACCTTTTATCTGGCACTTCGCACAGTACCGCTGGGGATCGCCGTTGCGCTGGAATTCACCGGGCCGCTGGCCGTTGCGATGTTTTCCTCGCGCCGCCCTGTCGATTTCATCTGGGTTGTGCTGGCCGTCGTCGGTTTATTGTTCCTGCTGCCGCTCGGGCAAAGCGCGGGGGGCGTGGATCTTAAAGGTGCCTGTTTTGCGTTAATCGCGGGTGCGTGCTGGGCCGTGTATATACTTGCCGGTCAGAAAGCGGGCAGCAGCTATGGCCCCGGCACGGCGGCAATGGGTTCACTGATTGCCGCACTGATTTTCTTCCCGATTGGCGCGATTCAGGCGCATAGCTCTATTTTTAGCTGGGAAATTTTGCCGTTAGGCCTGCTGATCGCCCTGCTGACTTCCGCTATTCCGTATTCGCTGGAAATGATGGCGCTGACCAAACTCCCGGCGAAAACGTTCGGCACGCTGATGAGTATGGAACCCGCCATGGCGGCGCTTTCCGGGATTATTTTCCTGGGCGAGTTCCTGACGGCCTCGCAATGGCTGGGGCTGGCCGCGATTATTGCGGCGTCTGCCGGTTCTACGTTAACGCTGCAACGTAAAGCTAAAATAGAAACGGTCGATATTCCGGGCAATAATCCTTCCGGGAAGTAAATCCGTGCGGAATCTGCAGAAAAGCCACATCATCGCGCTGTGTTTTTTTTATTGACTATCAATACATTAGAAATTACTTTCGCATTTTTCACTTTATTTCATCTTTTCCTGCATCCAAAAGCAGGGGGTCATTCGTATGTATAGATGTGAGGCAAGACCTTACCTACTCAACTTACGAAGGACACCATCATGAAAACATTACTCCGTACCGCTATCTGCGCTTCTATCCTGCTGAGCACTGCGTCAATGGCTGCAATGATGTCTCAAGACACCACCATGGTCGGTGGCGCTGAAATGTATCCGTCTAAAAATATCGTAGAAAATGCCCTGAATTCGAAAGATCACACCACGCTGGTGGCCGCGGTTAAAGCTGCCGGTCTGGTGGATACCCTGCAAACCAAAGGTCCGTTTACCGTGTTCGCACCGACTAACGCCGCGTTTGCCAAATTGCCTGCCGGCACTGTGGAAAATCTGGTGAAACCGGAAAACAAAGCCACCCTGACCAGCATCCTCACGTATCACGTGGTTGCAGGTAAATATGAAATGAAAGATCTCGAAAAACTGCTGAAAAAAGGCAACGGCACCGCAGAACTGAAAACCGTGAACGGCGAACCCCTGTGGATCCTCAATAACGGCCCGCACAATATTCAGCTGAAAGATGGCAAAGGTAATATCGCCAATATCAGCACTTATGACGTGCAGCAGAAGAACGGTGTGATCGACGTCATTGATACTGTGCTGTTGCCTAAATAATACCGACTATACTGAGAGCTGGATTCCCTTATGAAACAGTATCTCAGAGCATCGGGACGGACGAATGCATGACAATTTAGTCAGTAAGCCAACACCAGAGAAAGCGCCTGAAGTACAGCGCGAATTAATGAGCGCCATGGCTGTTGGCGATCGTCAGGCATTTGAGCAGTTATACCGACTGACGTCCCCCCGGCTGTTCGCCGTTGCATTACGCATGTTGCGGCGACACGCCTGGGCAGAAGAAGTTTTGCACGACAGCTATATCACCGCGTGGAACCGCGCCGCGTCTTACAACCCGGCGCTGAGTTCCCCGATGACCTGGCTTACGCACATTGTCCGAAACCGCGCTATCGACTGGATGCGCGGGAGCGACAACCAATTGGATGAGCTGGATGACGATGTCATACACAGCGACGCCAGCGACGATGATGAACCCTTGCAACGGCTGCAACAGGACAGCGATGCCAAAATACTGGCGGCCTGCCTGGCGCACCTTCCCGCAGAACAACGACAGAGCCTGATCCTTGCCTATTATCAGGGGCTGTCTCACGGCGAGGTTTCCTCACATTTACAACAACCCCTGGGGACGATAAAAAGCTGGATCCGTCGCGCCCTGGATCACCTTAAGAGCTGCGTCGGACTATGAAAAGCAGAAGCCATTATCAGGCTGCCCTCGCAGCCGAATATGCACTCGGCACTTTGCGCGGCGCGGCGCGGATTCAGTTCGAGCGGAAAATGCAAAATGACACGGCTTTAGCGGCTGAAGTGGCCCGCTGGCAGGAGGCGTTCACCCAGCTCGATAATCAGATTATCCCGGTGATCCCACCCGCGTCGGTCTGGAAACGCATTCAGCACAATCTGGCCTTACAACCCGAGAAACGCCCTGCTCCGGCTAAAAGACCGGTGCGTGGTTACATCGGCTGGGCGCTGGCCGCGGGGCTGGCGGCATTATTACTGATCCCTCATCTTCTGGTGCAGCCAGCCGCACCGACGCCGGTCGCCATTCTGGGCAGCAGCGCCGGGCCGCAAAACGGGGAATGGGTTGTGAGCGTGGACATGAGTACGCGCAGTTTATTGCTGACACCGCTCAGCGCGCCTGAGCTGGCCGCAGACCGTAGCCTGGAACTGTGGGCCATTCCACCGGGTGGCAAACCGCGTTCACTTGGGTTACTCAATACCCAGCAAACGACACAATTGACGCTGGCCGCCAAAATGCCAGACCCCGGTTATACACTGGCAATCAGCCTCGAACCTCACGGCGGTTCTCCCACCGGACAACCCACCGGCGCGGTGCTTTACAGCGGAACACTGGCGCTGTAATTCTCGCCAAACGCCTGTCTGAAGCGGCAGATATTTTTCTGCCGTTTTTCATTATTCCGTTCAAAATAAATAATTACCCGATCTGACCATTATTTTTCACAACAGGACATGAATAACCGGAATATATATTCACATCGTCAGTTACATTCTAAAATATTTATCGTACTTAAATGAAAATAATTATCACTATTAATGATTAATATGGTAGTGAAGAAGAATGCTATTACGGATGAATCCTATCCACCTGATAAATCAATGTGATAGGTTAGAGATGAAGCAGCGACAGGCTTTATTAGCCACACACTATCAGAACGATAGGAATGACTGCCCTGCAAAATTGTGATTTATAGCTATACTGTATGCAGTTACGAAATACATTATTTAGTGTTTAATTTAATGAAACAAGGAGATATGAATATGAGTACCGCTAAACTGGTCAAAACGAAATCTTCTGAACTTATCTACACACGCAACGATTTAGATGAAAGCGTCAAACTCAGTACGATCAAAGTGCTTAACCGTCTGGTGACTGAATATATCGATCTTTCGCTGATCACCAAACAAGCACACTGGAACATGCGTGGCGCAAACTTCATCGCTGTCCATGAAATGCTCGACGGTTTCCGCACTGCGATTATCGATCACCAGGACACCATCGCGGAACGTGTTGTACAGTTAGGCGGCGTAGCGCTGGGTACCGTGCAGGTTGTTAATGATAAAACTCCGCTGAAAAGCTACCCGACCAATATCCACACCGTTCAGGAACACCTGAAAGCGCTGGCGGAACGTTATGCTGTTGTGGCTAACGATACACGCAAAGCCATCAGTGAAGTGGAAGATGAAGATACCGCAGATATCTTCACCGCGGCATCCCGCGATCTGGATAAATTCCTGTGGTTTATCGAGTCCAATATCGAGTAATCATTATCGGATGCAGCAGAATACAGGCTGCGAGAATCTGAGTAATTAATGCTTAAAAGCCGGTGACGAGAGTCGCTGGCTTTTTTTTGTTCAATAACAAACGCCTGCCCCTCCCTTTGTAAAAAATTTCACTTAAAACACCCCATTCCTGTAACTTTTAATCAGAGTTAAATAATGACGCCAATGAATAGTTACAAATTAAACTATATTTGCAACTTTCGTCTATGGAACCGGTTTCACTATCATATTGATTAATCAGATCTTTAATTTCATCCTAAGAGAAATCTTAAACCAATAGGCGTGGTGAATGATTTAATGCAAATTAATAGTTCAAAGCAATTTTACATAGTTGTGATGACCCTTGAAACTTGATGAAATATTTTTTCGCAACCTTTACATTTTTGTGAAAAAGCTACACCACGCTAACTCATTAAAAAATGGAAGATAGTTATCAGGGAAGGTACCCGGCATTAACCCCCCGACACGAAACTTACGGAAAAGTGACTCCCCCCTGCGGCAGCATCACTGAAGTGTAATGCACTGCTGTTTCTCACCATCCGCCCAGCATTTAAGCGCATTGGCTGCTGTAAGCCAGGGGCGGTAGCGTGGAAAAACGTAAATACTGGAATAATCTGATGGCACGTAGTGGCTTGGAAGTACAAAAAGCGGCCGTTAAAGCGCTTTTTCTGCGGGAGATTAAAACCCGTTTTGGTAAATACCGGCTTGGATACTTGTGGGCAGCCTTAGAGCCGTCTGCGCATGTTTTGGTTATGCTTGCTATTTTTGGTTATATTATGCACCGAACAATGCCTGATATTTCATTTCCTGTGTTTCTCATTAATGGGATAATTCCATTTTTCATTTTTAGTAGTATAAGTAACAGATCTATTGGCGCTATTGAAGCAAATCAGGGACTATTTAATTACCGTCCTGTTAAACCAATTGATACAATCATTGCCCGAGCAATACTAGAGAGTATTATTTATGCGTTTGTTTATGCATTATTAATGAGTGCCGTAGGGTTAATGGGTGAGCATTTCAAAATAAACCAATTAATAACACTTGTGTGCGTATGGATTTTATTAGTCATTTTTTCATGCGGCATAGGTTTAATATTTATGGTAATTGGAAAAACCTTCCCTGAGACTGAAAAATTTTTACCCATTATAATCAAACCATTATATTTTATTTCTTGCATTATGTTTCCTCTTCATAATGTCCCAAAGGACTATTGGCATTATTTATTATGGAATCCCCTCGTCCATGTAGTCGAACTATGCCGTAGCTCAGTTTTTCCTGGCTATGTGAGTGAAGGTGTTAGCCTAAGCTATCTAGCATTTTGCAGCTTAATAACATTATTCATTGGTCTTGCAGTATATAGAACTCGTGAAAAGGCGATGTTGACATCATGATAAAAATTGAAGATCTGACAAAATCATATAAAACTCCTAAGGGGCGACATTATGTATTTAAAAATTTTAATGTTGAGCTGCCAGAGAATAAAAGTGTAGCTCTGATTGGCCGTAACGGTGCAGGAAAATCGACCCTCCTAAGAGTCATTGGTGGTATTGACCGACCAGATTCTGGAAAAGTTATCACACATAAAACTATATCCTGGCCAGTGGGGCTTTCAGGAGGATTCCAAGGAAGCCTGACAGGAAGAGAGAATGTAAAATTCGTTGCCAGATTATTTTCAAAACCAAATGAATTGCGTGACAAAGTAAGTTTTGTTGAAGATTTTGCAGAATTAGGAAAATACTTCGATATGCCAATAAAAACTTATTCATCAGGCATGAAATCACGATTAGGTTTTGGTCTAAGTATGGCATTTCCCTTCGACTATTACTTAGTTGATGAAGTAACAGCTGTCGGCGACGCAAGATTTAAATATAAATGCGCTGATTTATTTAAATCTCGTCACAAAGAGTCTAGTTTTCTTATGGTCTCCCACAGTCTGGGTTCTTTGAAAGAATTTTGCGATGTTGCACTTTTTATTGGGCGAGACAATAAAATACAGTTTTTCGACTCAATTGATGACGCTATAGCAACATATAAAGAAGACGAGAACCTTTGAAAATATAGTGAATGATTTGGATATTAATTTATGCTGACAATAATTATCCCGATAGATCTTCACTACAGAGCTAGTGATATTATAAAAAAATGTAAATTACTTTTTATCAATTCTGAAGGAAAAAACATTAATTTTGTTTTTGGCCATAATAATAGAAATACTAAGGCAGATAAAACATTTATAAAACTATTTAAAAACGTCTCGAATTCAAAATTAATTTCTTCGCAATTTTACTCCGGTGACGTCAACTCCTCATTACTAAGAAATCGTGCAGCTGAAGTAGTTGATACGGAGTATATTTGTCTACTGGATGTAGATATATGGTTTGATTTTTCTATTTTAGAAAAATACCATAATAGACTAGTCAATAATTGTGAGCCTTTCTATATCATCCCATGTCTTTATCTTACTAAACTTGGCTCAGATTTATTAACAAAGGAGAAGATATCCAGCAGTAAATTAATAGAAAGATACTTTTCCTACAGTAGAAAAGAGTTTCTTCATTTAGCTAGTCCATCTTCTATAACCTTAATGAGTATAAATGATTATAATTCATTAGGCGGTTTTGATGAAAAATACTCGGGTCATGGATATGAAGATTTTGACTTTTTGATACGTTTATTAAAATTGTACAATAAACTTGAAGATAAGAATGATTTTCTTTCTAATAATCAAGCTCGGTCTCCATTATTTGCCACCGGATTTCGCCGATATATTGGGGAATTTTGTCTAAAAATACTATTAGAAAAAGATATTGCACTTCATTTACATCATAAGAAGCCAACAATACTAAACTATACTAATGCACGAAAGTTAAACTATGATTTGTTCAGCAACAAACATTCTTCTCATTGCACAGATAAAGTAGATTATGATACTTCACTTATAACAACATTTATAAAGATATGTAATGAAAAAAGTTATGATCTAATTGATTATTCTATTTTATTTGATAATAAACCGGGTCATATTGACAGATTTGATACATTAAAAAGACGCATAAGGTTTCTCATAAATGGCTAATAGCACATACAAAAAAATATCTAAATTATTCCGTGACCCGAATATGTTCTTCTATGACATGTTCCGTAAAAGAGCATTCAAAGATGCTCCTCCGAAAACAAAAAAAATAACTTCGCAAAACAACGTATCAACCTTTCCAACTATCAATGCCTTAGAAGTGCAAAATCTAGGACTTGTGAACTACCTAAGGAAAAATCTTAAAGCAGGATTAGGTCCTAAAGATGGTTCCGACTGTAATAGCCTTTTGCTGTGGTCTGGTTATTTAGGTGCTTTGGTAAATTTTATTAGTGGATTAAAATCCGCGATGACTATGAATATTACTATTTATACGCTCGGGGGAGGATTCAGCTACACATCTAAAAACAGTGAGGTATTTGATAGTAACCAGATCTCTAAGAATCTAAATTCAAAACCGGATTTCGTTGTTGAGTTAAGTAATGATCTGGGTGACCTTTATATCCTTCACTTCTATCTTTTTGACTTGGATGTTACAGGACTTGCAACTGTACGCTCAAACAAATCTTGGGTCAGAAAATTTCCATTAGAAGAATTAGAAAACATATACTCACCTGAAAAAAATACAAAAGAAAGAAAAATTGATGCTGTATATACATGGGTAAATCACACAGATTTAGCTTGGCAAGAACAATGGAAGAATTCATTTCCTGATAGCGATTTTGATCCTGACAGATACACGAGTAATGATGAATTAAAATACTCTTTAAGATCATTAAATAAATATGCCCCTTGGTTGAATAATATTTATATAGTATCAAATTGTTCAAAACCAAGTTGGCTAACCAATCATCATAAAATTATTTGGGTTGACCATAATGAAATTTTCCCGGATAGTAAATCTTTACCAACATTCAACTCACACGCCATAGAAAGTTGCTTACATCATATAAAAGAATTATCTGAATATTTTATCTATTTGAATGATGACTTTATTTTAGGTCAACCCTGCTTGCCTTCAGACTTCTTTGACGAGGCAGGTAGATCCCTGGCCTATTTTGAACCATATGGCATGGTATATTCATCTATCGACAAAGAAGGTGTTCCAGATTATCTTTTAGCTGCTATGAACTCCAACAAGCTAATAAAAGAACAGCATCCTGAGTATGATTCTAAATATCTCCATCGTCATGTTCCATATGCTTTAAAAAAATCAGTACTTATGGAAATAGAGCGGACCTATCCTGAATCATTTTCTGTAACAAGAAATTCCAAACTTAGATCTCATCTCGATATAAATCTGACTTCATTTTTATATCATCATTATTCGTACATTAATGGTTCTAGTGTTAAGTCAGAATTATCAAGCTTAATAGTGCGCCCCAACAACATTAATTCAATACTATCGAAGGATTCTTATAAATATAAAATATTGTGTTTTAATGATGGAAACGGTAGTGCCGATGACATGACATATAAGAAAAATACTCAGCAATATCTTAATAAAAGATTATCTGAAAAAGCACCGTGGGAAATTACTGTAGCATGATAATTATTTGAATCCTAAAAATTGGAGAGAGACCTCTCCAATTTTTTTAATACTATAAACCGAAATGTTCCCTGATGGCATCTTTAACTTCAGATATGTTAACCGTCCAATCTTTTTGGGTTCGGTGCGTATTATCAGGCATTATATCCGGCGCACCAAAAACATATGCCAGTTGGTCTGGAACTTGGCAAATTAATGAGTCTGCAACTACTACCCAACCAATAGAAGATATAATTAGCACTTTACACTCTTCATTTGAAAAAAGTGTATTGTGCATTGCTGAGCCACCAGAACCTGCGATGAATTTTGCTTCTGAAAAAAGTTTTACTTGATCATAAATACTTAATTCTTGTGGATGAATAATCTCGAATCCTAAGGAATAAAACAAATCTTCCACAAGTTTTTCATTCAATAGTTTCCGTCCATTAACTTTTGACCTGGAGATATATATTCTCTCATAAGGAATCATTCTAGACTTATAAGAAAGATTGTTTTTTACACGATCAAAGATGTTGCGAGCTAACGGATTTATAAAACGACGCCGTTGTATTATTTTACTTGGTAAAAAAACAGTTGGGCTATACGTTGGGCCTACTATTCTTTCTATTCTTTCAGGCTTAACTCCTAGGGCATCAAACATTGCCAAATAACCAGGAGATAACTTTATAGACGTTGCGATTTTCATGCCTTTATTTGTAATAAGATCTTGAGCCCAGAGATTTGGAATTACTTCAAGTAAAACATGGCCATAAACATCAGGATGATCAGTGTCAGCGTGATATAACGGATAGTCAACTTTAACGATGTCTTTATCTTTCAAATGAAATTTACTTTCATAACTTCCATCTTTATTTAAAGCCAATCCGCCATGGTGATGTAATCTGTTACGCATGAAAGTATAGGGGAGAATAGAACTATCACTGCTATTTAATACTATGTGATTTGGTAAGATAACAATATTGTTTATTTTTTCCACAGTGAGTTCGGAATAAACAATATCACCAACAGGATATGCTGTATCGGCCAAAGGAAAAGCAATGCTGCCATATTTTTTCGGCGGAACAAATTTTGAAATTTCCGCAGATTCTATTTTAACCACCGATGTTGATTCAATAGTGTAATCACTAAAAAGTAGCTTTGAATAATTTTCTTCTAAATGCATGAAGACTCCAAAAAATTATAAGTTTGTTCTTATAGAAAATGTGTATGTTTATAATCAACTATATTTTTCTATAAATAACTGTATATCTTTCATCATATAGGGAAGTGCTTCATCTATCTTTTCATCTTCCCAATCCCACCATTCAATCAACATGAGTTGATTCACTACTTCCTCATTAAACCGATACCTAATAATCTTTGCAGGGGTTCCTCCCACCATACCGTAGTCAGGTATATTCTTTGTAACAACACTATTGGCAGCAATAACAACACCATTTCCAATAGTCACTCCTGACATTATCTTTACAGAATGACCAATCCAAACATCGTTCCCTATAGTAACGTCACCATTGCTATAATGATCATTTAGATTTAAAGACTTCATTGAAGGCCAGAATTTTTTTAAGGTTGCAAAAGGATATGTCGTAACCAAATCTACTTTATGATTTGCCAAAATAATAATAACATCATCTGCAATTGAGCAGAATTTTCCAATTGTTAAACTTGCATATTTAGCTTCAAGTATTTTCGGATTACCATATGTATGGTCGCCGATTTTCCAGTTTAATTTTTTTATTTGCTCTTTAAGGAGATTTTTAGTTAAATTTTTATGCCTCGGTCTTTTCTCCCAATCATAGGAAATTTCTTCTAATTTGTGGGTTATGTTCAAATGTGGTTTAATAAGAAAACTGCCACACATGATCAGTCGATTTTGTTCTAAAGATATCCTGTCAAACAACGTACTCACATCTCCCGATTTATTTAGAAAAGCGATAACCCCTTCAATAATTGTCCAACTTGCTTCATTATAATGACTGTAGCCATATATCGAGCCATCTTTATTAAGTTTAATTGGTTCATGGAGATAGGACCCATCCAGTCGGGAGAATTTGAAATACTTATCGCATAGGGACTCTGGATTTAAGTCTGTACAATTTGAAAAGTTAATCATTAATATCCTCAGATAATGTACTTATAAAAAGGAGCAGTCGTTAATCAAGTACTTTTACTAAACCATTTATATAAATAAATCTATCCGCATTAACTGTTTTTCTTGTCAATCTAACATTTGTGTAATACACCGCATTAATCTGTGTATTTTGCAGCAAGTATAGACGGAATTGTTTGAACAGTTTCATATCCGGGGTAAATCCGGATCGCCAGAACTGATTCAGATGTCCCTGATAGGTAATGCCTTTAATGTCATACAGCGCATTGCCCATGACCTTCAGCGGCTTGTTATGGATAAGCGCGGAGATCCCGGCCGTGCTGTTAATGGTCACCACCGCTTTAGAGTGCGTCAGCAATTCAGGCATCGGCAGGTCATGCACGTAAATGACACGGCTGGTGATGCCGTATTTTTTGCCCAACTGGCGTATCAGCGGCCCGTATAAACGATGACCGCGATCCATCGGGTGATGCTTAATCACCAGGAATTCTGATGGCGGCGCTTTTTTAGCAAAGGAATGCATCACTTCGTTCACGTAATCACGAACGTCATTATACGGGCTGTGATTACGGATCTGGCTGTCGTTATAGACCTGCAAAATCGCCAGGTAGTAACGTTGATCCAGCGTGGTTTGCAGCTGCTGTAACACATTACGCTGGTTGAAAGCGTAGAGTTTTTTACGCCATGCCGCACGTATCCAGCAACGGGCTTCGTACCACGGTGAGAAGGATTTGTGGTGGCGATATTTCGGGAATTCATGCCGGTGACGCCAGCCTGCCAGGTAATACGTCATCGCATGCCGGACGCGCGAACAGCCTGAAGGCTTAAGCTGTTCAATCTCCGGCATCGTCATTTTTGGCAGGCTGCGGTAGAACTCCGCATCGCGTGGCAGGTTGGAATACGCGTTTACGCCATCCTGTTCAAGGGTGATGTAATGAGGACGCAGGTAACCCTCCTCGAAGGCGAGGAATCTCACGCCCTTGGCCTGCGCCCAGCGTTTTGCCGCCTGATGCAACGGACGACAATCTCCGAAACACACGATGGTGTCGAAGTCGTATTCCTGCCAGGTCTCTTTCAGCCAGGTCGGAAATTCCTGAGGCGTCTGCTGGTACAAACGGTATTCACGCTTACGCGAATACAATCTGTCGCCGCCGTTGAAAACGACGTTCACCGCTTCACGCCCCAGTGACTCCAGCCACTGTGCTAAATCACTGAAGAAAGGTCCCATCGGCCCCTGCAACAGCAGATATTTTTTACCAGAAAGTAATGTCGTAAGCGCCTTACTGTCCATTTCTGTCCGTGTCCATTCATGCAAAAAAGTTTTAAGTAAGAGGCTGGTTCAGGTGGTCAACGTCACCCGGACCAGCATGAGCAGTTTCCTGTAA
Source organism: Rahnella sp. PCH160 (assembly GCF_047784855.1). Taxonomy (NCBI): domain Bacteria; kingdom Pseudomonadati; phylum Pseudomonadota; class Gammaproteobacteria; order Enterobacterales; family Yersiniaceae; genus Rahnella; species Rahnella sp. PCH160. The sequence continues at coordinate 2,527,017 of NZ_JBLOGT010000001.1, read as the reverse complement.
TAGCGAACTATCCTGCCCGCCTTAATCTTTGAGAATTGCATTTGCGCCCGTGGCGTCGCAGCAAGAAGTTCTACCGCCTGCTCCGCTAAAATGGGCTCCCGGCTTTGCGGGTTGATATACGACGGGTAGGCAATCAGCGCCTGATAAACCACATCGTCTAACGTGAGGCTGCGCGTTCTGCGTGAGCAGGTATGTTCATCGTGCGTCAGTCCCCAACCGGCGTAAAACGGCATGCCGTAACACACCACTTTTTTGCCGTGTAACAACGCTTCAAATCCTGACAATGACGTCAGGGTGTGAAGTTCATCAGCCGCCTGAATGCACTGGATAATGTCTGCATCCAGCGCCTGACTGTCTGCCCACCGGCTGACATGTTCAGCAGGAATGTTTCCCTGCCGGTTCCCCACCAGAACATCCGGGTGCGGCTTATAAATAATGTAGGCGTCCGGGTGGCGTTCACGCACTGTGCGCAACAGCTCGCCGTTGGTGCGCAATCCTATCGTCCCGGTCAGGATCGACGCGTCGTCTTCCACCTGCCCCGGCACCAGAATCACGGTCTTTCCGCTGGCTTCGGCTGGTAGCGTAAACGCCGCGCCGAGGTTGTATTTACTGACTTTACTGGCCACCAGTTTCATACGTAGCTGTGCCGCGCGTTGTTGCTGGAAACCGGTCAGGCGGCTCGCGCTGAGCAATGTTTCGAGATCGCTTGGCCGCGTGGCGTCGTAGTAAATACCGGTTTTATCCAGCACCAGAGAAAGCGGCGGATGCAAATCAGAACCCAGCCCGGCCGAACGCAAAAAACCATCTTCCATTCGCCATTGCGGGAGTCTTTTTCTTTGCGCATCAGCGTGCCAGCGGCGTTCGCCTTTGGTGCCCCATACCACGCAGGCGGATTCACCGGCATGACGTTTACTGAAATTCACTTTGTTCGTTTTGGTCCGCAGGAATGGCGCCAGAATGCTGCGCTTCCAGAGCGTCAGGCCGGGCGACCACAAGCGCCCTGCCCGCTGCTGGTGATGCTGACGCTGCATCAGCAACCAGTTCAGCACGTCAAACAGTGTTCCCGCCTGACCGTTTACCGGGTTGAGGTATCTGCTGTAACGCAAACAGGCCGCCCCGAATAAATCCTCTATGCAGGCATTACCGCGTCGCGCGTGGAGTTCGGTCGCAAGCGCATGACGGTCATCCGTCAAACCCCAGCCTGCGTACCATGGCTGACCAAACACGCTGACCGGCTTACCGGCGATCAGCGCTTCAAAACCGTAATTCGACGTCACCACATACACTCGGCTGACGCGTTGCAATAACGACTGCGGGCTGACGTCCTGCGCAATCAGTTTTAAGCGCGGATCCTGTTTCGCCTGCTCCCCAAGCTGTGTGAAGTAACCGGCTTTTTTCCCGGATAACACGTCAGGATGCACCTTCACCCAAATCTCAGACTGCGGATTCTCAGCCAGCGCCGCGTGCAGCATGTTGCCGAACTGCTCTTTTCCGGCGTTGCCGTACACCACGGCCATATCGCCAAAGGTCTGATCGACCACCAGCACCGCGCCCTGTTCCGGTTGCGTCAGCGTACATACCGGTGCCTGGTTATATTTCGACAGGTCGCCGTCGACGATCATCTGCATCGCCTGACGGGCATCGTCGTGCAGCAAGCGGTTCTCTTCGTGCTGATGGATCAGCGTTTCCAGCGTGCCCGGCTTCGAGGCGTCGTAATACATGCTCTGCGTGTCCAGCACCATGGACAGCGGCGGACACCCTGAAACACCCAGTCCGAGAGAGCGGATAAAACCGTCCTCAAGGCGCAGTACCGGCAGGCCAGATTTTTCGGCCAGCGCGATGGCTTTTGCGCCCGTTGGCCGGTAGCCCCAAACGGCGATCCGCGTGATGTCTTCCGGCACCGGCCGCAGCAATGAAAGCTTGCGGCACGGTTCACCCAGAAACTGTTCAAGATGCGGGATGCGCTGAATGCCCGCAGAAAAGATCCCGATCATTAAATTGTCAGCACCACTTTCGCGGCAACGGCCAGCTGATACAGGATCGTCGAGATACCGCGCGTGACTTCGATGTTCTTCGATTCGTACTTCGGCAGAACCATCAGCTCGTCGCCCGGTTGCAGTGTTTTCACGTCTTCCGCGTTAATGGCTTCGCCGTTTTGTTTAATCAGGATGACTTTCGAGTTACCCGATTTCTGCGTGAAGCCACCGACTTTCCCGATGTAATCTTCCGGGCTCAGGCCTTTCTGCCAGCTCACCGCATTCGGGAACAGCACTTCGCCGTGGATCATGACCAGCGAGGTTTTTTCAGGAATGTTAATCACGTCGCCGTCTTCCAGAATCACCTGGTTCAGGTTGTCTTCGTTCAGCACCACTTCGCCTTTCGGCACCACCTGACGCGCTTTATTGACGAAGCGGCTGACCAGCTGCGCTTCCTGCGCACGCAGACGCCCTTCTTCCTGCGTGGAAGATTGGGCAGAAAGCGACGCCTCTTCGAGTTTCTGTAACGTCAGATCCAGCATCTCTTTCTGGCGGATCGCCACAGAACGGCGGTACAGCTGGATGGCATTAATCTGCGACATGGAGTTGGTGCGGATTTTCGGCAACAGCTGGCTCATGGTCGCGCCATACGGCAACACCACGGCGTGTTCACCAGAATGCGCGCCTTCGATGCGCACCTGAATGGTTCCGGCGTAACGGTCAGAGCTGATGATCAGCTTATCGCCATCCTGCAATGAACGGCCCGGCGCAGAGCTCAGCGGATAATATTCGCTGCGTTTCATGGTGCCCTGCTGGCGGATAATGGTCATGTGCGTCGCGCCCGGTTTCGGACGTGCCCAGCTCAGGGCTTCGCTGACAGGAATGGTGCTGTCGCGGAATTCAAAGTCGTAGCTGTTGAAGACGTCGCCTTCCACGCTGAACGTGTGCTGACGTGGTCCGACAACGATGGTGTCGCCGTCAGAGAATTGCGAAAGACGCAAATCGCCGTTCAGCAGGAAATCGTAGAGGTTGATCCGTGAACGCACGCGGTCGTTGTGTTTCACCACGATATCGACATAGCTGCCGCGTTCGGTGTCAACGCCGCCCGCTTTGCTCAGATAGGAGAGTAAAGAGTCAGACGCCACGCCGCCGTATAAACCGGGATTGGTCACGTAACCGGTCACGAATACTTTTACCGGCTGCGCCTGTAACAGCGAGGCGTAGACGTTCACGTTTGCCTGATAAACCTGTTTCACTTTGGTGGTGATCACGCTGTTGAGCTGGCTGTTAGAAATACCGGCGACTTTCAACGGGCCGACATTCGGCAGGAAGATATTCCCTTTCGGATCAACCGTCAGCGCGCCATCAAAGTTGAACGCGCCCCAGAGGCGGATCTGCACCTGATCACCTAACCCGACAATATAGTTCGGGTTAAAACCAATGCTCGCCGCGTTATCCGCCGCCGCACCGCCGGTAAATAACTGCGCACCAAACATGCGGCTCATCACCGATGGCGTTGCCGGCCGTGGCGTATCATCAAACCCGGTATCCGAAGATGTTTGCTGCGTCTGGCCGGTCAAAAATGTCGGCAACGGTGCCGCGCCGGTCATGTTCGGATCGGCATTAATCCCCACGGCATTTGCCTGGGTCAGCTGGCAGGCCAGCAAAATCAAAACGGACTTCAATAATTTCATAACAAGCTCTGTGTACGATTCTTCAGGCGAAAAGGGCAGCGGAACAAACTGCATTAATCTTTGTGGTCATCGATGACCGCCAGCAATAATTTGATGGTGCCGAACAGCAGGCAGCAGACCAGCAGCCAGCTGGCAATCATGTAAGGCACATTCGGGAAGCTGGATTCCTGCGGCAGTTGCGGCGAGCTGATCACCGAAAGCACTTTCAGTTTGCGGGCGGCTTCAACACGGGTCTTTTCAATCGACGTCAGCGTGAGCTTGTACAGGTCGGTGTCGAACTGAACTTTTGCCTTAATTTCTTCGAAATCAACAGCCATGCTGTTCAGCTGCCGGCCATCCGGTGCGGTGATTTTGCTTTTTTCCTGGTCAATCTGTTTGCCCAGCGACGTAATCGCATTTTGCGCACTGATGACCTGCGGCGCATCTTCGCGCAGGTAGGTCAGCAAGTTGCGTAACTCGGCTTCCATCTGGATTTTCTGCCCGACCATCGTATTCACCAGCGAGGTGGCGGCTACGGCCTGAGCTTCAGGATCAAGGATGTTGTTCTGGTTCTGATAGGCCAGTAATTGCGTTTTGCTGACGTTCAGACGCGCACGCGCGTCGATCATTTCCTTCTCGGCAAACGCCTGCTGGTCACGCGCAATCTTGTGGGAAATTTCGTTAATGAAACGTTCAGATTCTTTCAGCACCGCATTGTTAAACTGTTTGGCGAACTCAGGGGAGAAGCCCTGCGTGCCGATGGTTAACAGACCGGTTTTATCGTCATAGGTGACGGAAATACGGTCGCGGTAATAGTTGAGAAACCGCTCGCGGGTTGCGTCTTTTGGCAGGTGATAGAAGAAGTCCAGACCGCTTTTTGCAAAGGCAGAATGGAAGTCGAGTTGCTTATCGAGCGCCATCATCATGTCAGGCGAGTTAATGTATTCTTTTAAATACATGGCATCCTGAGCGGTGCTCGGATTTGCCGCGCCCAGCAATAAGCCGACATTCAGGCTTGAGCCACTGATGTCGTTTGAGCTTTTAATTGCGACCGTCGATTCGCTGAGATAGCGCGGGTGGCTGAAAATCACCAGATAGATAATCAGCAACGCCATCGGCAGACCAACAACAATTTTGCCCAAATTGCGGCTCAGCGTAGCCATACTAAAATGCGGAGATCGACGAACCCGGGCAATATGTTCCCCGGGCCAGGCAGACTTCATTTTTTCAATAAACATTTATTATCATCATGACAAATAGCACGTTTTTAGCCCCGTGCTTTATTAAAAGTCCCGTGAACCGGCCTTGTTTCCCCTGCGGAATATTCACGGTGCGTAATTATTTCAAATATTATTTAATCGAAAATACGGACCAGACCGGCCACGTTTTTCTCTTCATTCGTCACCAGCAATACGGAAACGCGGTGTTTCTGCATCAGCGTTTCAGCATCGGTAATCATCATGTCCGCCGGTAATGTCAGCGGCGAACGGGTCATCATATCTGCGGCGCAGGCGCTGTCGAGCTGGTCATTTTTTTCCATATAACGGCGTAAATCGCCGTCAGTAATAATGCCGACCAGTTGCTGCTGTGCATTATTAACGGCCACCATGCCCTGACACCCGCAGGTAATCGCCGAAATCACCTGACGGAACAACGTGTTTTCCTGAATGGTCGGCACATTCGTCTGCATGACATCCGAAACGCGGGTCAGCAACCGGCGGCCCAAAGAACCACCCGGGTGATAACGCGCAAAATCTGTCGGCAGGAATTTACGCTGGTGGATCAGCGCGACGGCCAGCGCATCGCCAATCGCCATCGTCAGCGTGGTGGATGTCGTCGGCGCCAGATTGTTCGGGCAGCTTTCGCTTTCCATCATCAGCTCAAGCGTGACGTCAGCATGTTTTGCCAGCGTCGAGGTGCTGTTATTGGTAATCGCAATAATGCGGTTACCAAACTGACGTAAAGAAGGAATGAGCTTGAGAATTTCGTCCGTTTCGCCGCTGGCGGAAATCAGGATCAGCAGGTCATACGGTGTGATCATCCCCAGATCGCCATGAAAGGCTTCTGCGGGGTGAATAAAGAAACTTGGGGTGCCTGTTGAGGCCAGAGTCGCAGAAATTTTGCGCCCGACATGGCCTGACTTACCCATGCCAGAAAGAATGACGTGACCTTTGCATTCCATAATCAGTTTTAATGCTTTCTGATACTGGACGCTGTCAAGCTGAGAAGAAAGGCGTTGCAACGCATCAGCATGCTCAGAAAGTGTGCTACGAACCGACTCGATCAGACCCGGCTGTAAAGATGCACCTGCCGCCCCGCCAATTACCTGATTATCTGCCACTTTAATACCCTGCCTGGGATTAAACTCACTCTCTGACTACAATAAAGAGTGGGTACTTATAATGGTTAGCCGATCAAGCAAATGTGTCCTGATGAATTCCATTTCTTAGTCTGGCCAGTTGCAGCTGCCGTGCAGCAGAAGGGAATTGAATGAGGAGTTAGCGCAAAACGGACTGAATAAGGTGCCCATTGAGAGAATACCCGTCACACGTGCGCACATATTCACACGAACAATTGATAACTGAAATGCATTCATTCAATTCATGCGTTTTTTTAACATATGACACGAAATAACACAAATCTTATCAGAAAACTCTTAGTCATTCTGGGACTATAATTGAGTCATGTTGTGCAAAACCTAATAAATTAACTTATTGTTAAATAAGAAATATAAATTAGTGCGCGAGGGTTTCATCTGAAAAAGACGTTTCAGATTATTACTGAGATTACTTTCCATTAAATCTGATAAACACTCCGGAGGTCACCATGGCAAGCGGATGGGCGAAAGACGGCGCCGTTCAGGATCAAATTGACTCGACAATTAATGATGCAGTTGACCGTGCGCGTCAGTCGCTCGGGCACGGTGAAAGCGCGCACTTTTGCCAGGAATGCGGAGAACCTATTCCGGAAGCTCGCCGGCAAGCGCTTCAGGGCGTTCAGTATTGCGTAAATTGTCAGGCTGAGCTGGATAAAAAGCAGCAGGATCACGCCGGATATAATCGTCGGGGAAGCAAAGACAGCCAGCTGCGCTAGATTTTTTTCGTATGACCCGTTGCACCAGATTGGTTCAACATATCTCATTTTTTCCTCTACTTTTCCCCTTCCCTGCTTTACATCTGCTTCAATATTGAGCACTCGTTTTACTGCCGTTTTGAAAAAGTTAGAGCGAGTTATCATTTACGCGGTGCAATTGTTAATTAATGATTGTTTAAAATACAACATCTGGTTAATGATGACGCGATGCACCATGAGAGAACATTGCAAGATGTAACAATGCACCACCATCGTGCATTTCCGGATTAATCCGCAGCTTGAACGGTTCAGCAAGACGATAAGCCATTGAATTTAAATACAGATGAATTGTGGCATGAATTTTGCAGTTAAGCGTCGTAACATAAGGTCGTCCCCATAATATGTACAAAGGAAATTCCATCGATGAAGTCACTCTTAAAAGTTTCCCTGGCCGCGCTGACCCTGGCCTTTGCCGTTAGCTCACACGCAGCAGAAAAAAAATTGATCGTAGCTACCGACACTGCGTTTGTACCGTTTGAATTCAAACAAGGCGACAAGTATGTCGGCTTCGATATCGACCTGTGGGACGCGGTCGCGAAAGAGATGAAAGTCTCTTATGAACTGAAACCAATGGATTTCGGCGGCATCATCCCGGCTCTGCAAACTCACAACATCGATCTGGCGCTGGCGGGTATCACCATCACGCCTGAGCGCAAAAAAGCGATCGACTTCTCTGACGGCTATTACAACAGCGGCCTGATGGTGATGGTCAAGAGCAACAATGACGCCGTCAAAAGTGTTAACGACCTGAAAGGCAAAGTGGTTGCTGTGAAAAGCGGCACCAGCTCCGTTGACTACATGAAAGCCAACGTGCAGACCAAAGATCTGCGTCAGTTCCCGAACATCGACAGCGCTTACATGGAACTGGGTACAGGCCGTGCTGATGCTGTGATGCACGACACCCCGAACATTCTGTACTTCATCAAAACTGCCGGTAAAGGCCAGTTCAAAGCCGTCGGTGATTCACTGGCCGGCCAGCAATACGGTATCGCCTTCCCGCAAGGCAGTGACCTGCGCGTGAAAGCCAACGCAGCGCTGAAAACCATCAAAGAGAATGGTACTTACGCGGCAATCTACAAAAAATGGTTCGACACTGAACCTAAATAAGTTTTTTGTTCATTTAAGTCGTTCCTCTTTGTAGAAATCTGACTTGATAAGAAGCGCCTGACGGAGAATCTTCCGGTCAGGCGCAGTTTGTTGTTTTACCAGGAGATTATCCATGCAGTTTGACTGGAGCGTAATTTGGCCCGCTCTGCCTATCCTGCTCGAAGGCGCCAAGATGACATTGTGGATTTCGGTCCTCGGTCTGGTTGGCGGTCTGATTATTGGTGTGATTGCGGGTTTTGCCCGCGCGTTTGGTGGCTGGTTTAGCAGCAACATCGCACTGGTCTTTATCGAGCTGATTCGCGGTACGCCTATTGTCGTACAGGTAATGTTCATTTATTTCGCACTGCCGATGATGGTTCCCGATCTGCGTATCGACCCTTTCAGCGCGGCGGTGGTGACGATCATGATCAACTCAGGTGCCTACATCGCTGAAATTACGCGCGGTGCCGTATTGTCTATCCATAACGGTTTCCGCGAAGCGGGCCTGGCGCTGGGTCTGTCGCGTCGTGCGACCCTGCGTTACATCATCATGCCGCTGGCGTTGCGCCGCATGCTGCCACCGCTGGGCAACCAGTGGATTGTGAGTATCAAAGATACCTCACTGTTTATCGTCATCGGTGTCGCCGAGCTGACCCGTCAGGGCCAGGAAATCATCGCCGGTAACTTCCGCGCCATGGAAATCTGGAGTGCGGTTGCCGTTATCTATCTGATCATCACGCTGGCTCTGAGCTTTGTTCTGCGCCGCTTAGAACGCAAACTGAAAATTATATGATTGAATTTAAGAACGTCTCAAAACACTTTGGTAAAACCCAGGTGCTCCACGACATCGATCTGAACATTTCTCAGGGTGAAGTCGTGGTGATTATCGGGCCATCCGGTTCCGGTAAATCCACTTTGCTGCGTTGCATCAACAAGCTGGAAGAAATCACGTCCGGCGAGCTGATTGTCGATGGCCTGAAAGTGAACGATCCGAAAGTGGACGAACGTCTGATCCGCCAGGAAGCCGGTATGGTGTTCCAGCAGTTCTATCTGTTCCCGCACATGACCGCACTGGAAAACGTGGCTTTTGGCCCGATCCGCGTTCGTGGTGCGTCGAAGGATGAAGCCAATAAGCTGGCGAAGGAGTTGCTGGCGAAAGTGGGCCTGTCGGAACGTGCGCATCACTATCCGTCTGAGCTTTCCGGCGGACAGCAGCAGCGCGTGGCGATTGCCCGTGCGCTGGCGGTAAAACCTAAACTGATGCTGTTTGATGAGCCGACCTCTGCGCTGGATCCGGAACTGCGTCATGAAGTGCTGACCGTCATGAAGCAGCTGGCCGAAGAAGGCATGACGATGGTTATCGTGACGCACGAAGTCGGCTTCGCCGAGAAAGTGGCATCACGTTTAATCTTCATCGATAAAGGGTGTATTGCGGAAGACGGTAAACCGGCGGATCTGGTGAATAACCCACCGAGTGAGCGTCTGCGCGAGTTCCTGCAACACGTTTCCTGATTTGCAGGGAGGCCGCCTGCAAATTGGCGGCTTTAAAGCCTTCAATCGAGAATATTTCGGTTTCTCAATAGCGGTGATCGCTTAACTCGCTGCGCCGAAACCGACCAAAGGAGGGAAGTGCTTTCCCTCCTTTGGATTCCTCCCCGCTTTTTCAACAAGCGCTTCGCTTGCTGGCTATGTTTCAGAAACTCTCCTTATTGCCGCGAAAACTTGCCGCTCCGCGGTACCTTCGTTTCGGTCTTCGAGCCTCACGTCTCGAAACACTCACTCAGCAAATTTTCTGAAAGCGGCCACTAGCTATGTAATTCGAAAGATTAATGCGGTTAATTCACTGAATTCGAATAAAAAAAAATTATCCGGTTTGCTCCTCCCCCGCGAAGGAGGCGGAGTAAAAGCACCTGTACGTATCTTCCGAAGTACAGAGTCATTGGCCGCTTTCAAAACGACGTCGAATGAACGGTGAGAAACGGCGAGAGTCTTTTTTCGAGCTGGTTTGAACCTGAAATGAGAGCACCGCGCAGCGGCGGCGTTTGCGGCACTAGCCGGAGTTCCTGAAACATAGCCTGCCAGCGATAGCGCGCAGTAAAAAAGCGAGGAGAGTGCAGAGAGGAAAAGCACTTTCCTCTCTGCTCGGTTTTGGCACCACCCGCTGAGCGATCACCGCCCTTGAAAAACCGAAACTTTCACCTGACGGGTATCGGCCGCTTTAGGTGCCACCCGAAGGTTTTAACACCGCCTGATGCCCCGTATGGCATCAAAAAATTAATGCCTCGTTTGCCCCTGTTCACCGGCGATAGTCGAAAACTCCGCCATCATCCGGACCAGATCCTGCATCCCCAGATTCACCTGGTTAATCACATCTCCCGCATTGCGGCTCAGCGCGACACCACCGCCTGCACGGTTAACGCAATTACCCATGCCATCTATTGCCGCCATCACGCCGTCGCGGATGTTTTGAGTCAGCTGGTCAATTTCCACGGCGGCTTTCCGGGACTGATCCGCCAGCGAACGCACTTCACCGGCGACCACGGCAAATCCCCTGCCCTGTTCGCCCGCGTGCGCGGCTTCGATGGTGGCGTTAATCGCCAGTAAATTTGTCTGCGACGAAATGCGTCGGATGGTATCCACCATCTCGCCAATCCGTTCAGAAGTTTGCCCGAGCTGGCCGATGATGTCAGAGGTGCGGCGTGCCAGCGCCTCAACCTCCTGCATATCTTCCACGGCTTTCTGGACGATGGTGACCCCTTCCGCCGCCGTTTTGTCCGTGGTCAGCGACAGCTCATGGACGTGCGTCATCATACTTTCCTGCTGACGCTGCTGAGCCATCTGGCTGGTAATGTCCTGTGCGATTTTGACGATTTTCAGCACGTTGCCATCATCGTCCATTACCGGGTTATAGCTGGCTTCCAGCCAGATTGCTTGCCCGCGGCCGTTCATCCGTTCGAAACGCCCGAGGATAAATTCGCCGTTACGCAGGCGCTGCCAGTGATTTCTGTATTCATGGGAATCGCCGAACTTTGGCAGACAAAACATGGCGTGGGGATGGCCTTTAATTTGTTGCAGAGAATAACCCATAACTTTCAAAAAGTTATTATTTGCAGAGATTACATGGCCGTCAGGCGTAAAGGTAATGAGTGCCATTGAACGTTCAAGCGCTTGTAAAACACCCTGATGCTCGTGCGATTCTGTAATTCTCTCAGAGACATCACTGGCAATTTTAATTATTTCAGTCACTTTACCTTGTTTATTTTTGACCGGGACATACGTGGCTTCGAGCCAGATTAAGTTTCCGTTTTTGTGCACACGTTTAATATTCCCGCTGACAGACTTTCCCTGCCGTAAACCTTCCCAATGCAAACGATAGGCGTCACTGGTCACGAACTCCGGCGTGCAGAAAATCCGGTGTGGCTGGCCGACGACTTCCTGCCTGCTGTAGCCCATGCCTTTAAGGAACAGGTCATTGACCTCAAGCACCACGCCATCTGGCGTGAAAACAATCATCGGAACAGCGTCCTGAAGCGCTGCAAATTTATCACGCCATGCCGTACTAAACTGATGAGAAAATAATTGCATAGGACAGACACCCTGTGGCTGATAACGTGAATTAATGCGTGGTCGCAATAATTTAAAAAAGACACACGTGCTAATACCTGTGGGTTATTCGTCAAACGACTTATAACTCTCAGAACATTAGTCTGACCCCTGGGCGGGTTTTAGGAAGGTTTGCTGAAACTGAACAAAACGCGATGAAAAATAAATCACGCGCTAAATCATTACTACGATAATTAATCAACTTTCTTATAGTGAATTAAGCATAATTTAATCCAATGAAAAAGAAAGGTCGGGCAGGAATATTTTTTTCCAGCCTGTATATCGTCAGAATAACAGGCTGGAATAACGTTATTTACAACGTAATCAAACTGACCAGCGTTTGATTGCCCAACTTTTTTGCTGGGATGGCGTCAGGAAAGTCCAGGCGACGAAGCGGCTGATTTTGTTCCCCTGCGTCATCTCGATGGTGCGGATATCTGTCACACCCTCTTCGTTGAGCGCGTCATACAGTAGCGGAAGTGTTGTTTTTTTAGACACCAGCACCGTGTACCAGAAACAGTTCTGTGCTTTACCGGCGCTTTCTTCCGCCATGCGCACGACGAAAGCCTCTTCGCCCCCTTCGCACCACAGTTCATTGTGCTGACCACCGAAGTTCAGTTCCGCGTTGCCTGTGCGGCGATCCAGCCCCAGATTCTGACGTTTACGCTGGCTGCCCGAAGCGGCATCGGCAGCCGACGCATGAAACGGCGGGTTGCACAGCACGGCATCGTAACGTTCATCGTTGCGAATAATGGTGTCGAGAATGCGCGGCGGTTTCGCCTGCAAACGGAAACGGACCTGATTGGTCAGCTGCGGGTTAGTCGCGACAATTTTCTTCGCAGCAGCCATCGAAACCGGGTCAATCTCACTGGCGGTAAAACGCCAGCCGTATTCACGCAGACCGATAATCGGATAAATACAGTTCGCGCCCACGCCAATATCCAGCACAGAAATGTCTTTACCCTGCGGGATATTGCCGTTGTTGCTGCTGGCCAGCAAATCGGCCAGATGGTGAACATAATCGGCACGTCCCGGAATGGGCGGGCAAAGATAATCCGCCGGAATATCCCAGTTTTCAATCTGATAGCAGTCACGCAGCAAAGCACGGTTCAGGGCTTTCACGGCCTGATGATTGGCGAAATCAACAGACAAATCGCCCCATTTATTCTCGGTGACAAACGGTGCCAGTTCCGGGCTGCTGGCAATCAGGGCCGGGAAATCATAGCGGGTGCGATGACGATTTCGCGGGTGAAGACCGCTTTTTTCCTGAGGGAAGACTTTCTTTTTTTCCACCTGATTGACTCTCCGAAAGGTGTGCGCGACGCATAAAACATGCGATGTGGCGTTGATATTCATGAATGGCGCACAAGATAACACAAACCGGAGCAGCCTGCCGCGCGCATCCGGGCACATAAAAACGTTCAGCACCAGATTAAAACGGGTAATGTACGAATCAGAGTTTTAATCAATCTTTTAACTGAGGAATATCATGAGCGTTGATGATCGTTATTACTACGAACCTGCAAGCGGTCACGGCCTGCCGCATGACCCGCTAAACGCCATTGTCGGCCCGCGTCCGATTGGCTGGATCTCCTCGCGCAATGCCGCCGGTCAGCGAAATCTGGCGCCTTACAGTTTCTTCAATTGTTTCAATTATCGTCCTCCGATCATTGGTTTCGCCAGCAGCGGCTGGAAAGACAGCGTGGCAAATATCGTCGAAACCGGTGAGTTTGTCTGGAATCTGACCACGCGCCCGCTGGCGGTCAGAATGAATGAAAGCTCCGCCACGCTGGAGCGCGGTGAAGACGAATTTGCGTTTGCCGGCCTGACGCCTCAGCCGGGCAGGATTGTGGCGGCGGATCGCGTCCTGGAAAGCCCGGTAAACTTTGAATGCAAACTGACGCAATGCATCCAGCTGGAAACCGCCGCAGGCGGCAAAATTGATACCTGGCTGGTGCTGGGCGAAGTGGTGGCCGTGCACATCGCGCCGCATCTGCTGGTTGACGGCGTTTATCAGACCGCCCTCGCCGAGCCGGTTTTGCGCGCCGGTGGCCCTTCTGCTTACTACGGTATTTCCGAAGATTTGCGTTTTGATCTTACGCGCCCCGACGCCCGCAAATAATCACTGATTAACGCCACAAAAAAACCGCCACCGGTTCAGCGCCGGATGGCGGTTTTTTTACGTTATGAGGAGGTTATTTCGACCCGTAATTCTGATCTACAAAATCCGCGAAATCCTGACACATTGCATCATCGCCGTCGGCGCTGTCCGCCAGAATACGTTTCCCGTCTACCACACGGATATGCACGTTGAGATCGAAATCCGCTTCCGGCTGTTCGCGCTCAGATGCACCTGCAATTGTGCGCTGCGCATCTTCCCACGCGGCATCCACCGTCTGATTACACGCCTGTGCCAGATAATCCGGGTTAAAGCCTTCACCGGTCAGGCTGCGCAAGGTATCGTCGTGGCTGACGCTGTTCCCCGGCGTCCAGTAATGCGTCGCCAGATCCGGGCCAATCGCTGGGTTATCGGTCAGATAGCCGTCACGTTTGAGGAAGAACGCGCGCGTTTGTTCAACGGCCATCAGCGCCAGCAGGTAGCCCTGATAAGAACAGGCGGATTCCATCGACAATAAATGCGGGATCGCCAGCGTCGGACGCGGGCTGCCGGTCACACCGAGAATATGCGTTTCGACGTCACGCGCCAGCGCAATCATGGCTTCCGGCGTGCGTTTTTCATCCGGCCACTGATAAAGCTGCCATTCGAAATACGGCACCAGAAGAATGTGCCGCTCATTGAAAGACCGCATCGGCTGGCGGGCTTCGATACTGGCGTGGATCAGTTCGTCCGGCACCGGCTCTCCGGCGGAGTTTTTCGCATAACGTTTCAGCCAGTCCGCATCTTCCAGCAGGCTGTCGCAGAACATCGACTGCGTTTCGGCGTAAGCCATCGACGTCGGCGGGAATTCCTGTGAGAAGCATGGCGCATTCTGGCGGATATTGGCAAAGTGCGCCGCGTGGCCGCCTTCGTGGAACAGCGTATTCAGCCCGCTCGCACCGCTGCCGATCTGATCCGGCTTTGCCAGACTGGTAAAGTTAATTACCGCAGGGATCCATATGCCGTTGTCATAAAAAGGCGGTACCGGCCCGTGCATAAAACCATTCTCGTATTTGCCTTCGCGTACCAGCAAATCCAGCTGCATTTCGGCGCCGTTGAAACCGATGTTCAGGCGCTTAAAGCTGTCAATCCAGCGACGCAGGGAATCGGCAAACGGGAAATACGGATCCAGCTGACGGGTCACGTCACCAGCGCTGGCGAAGCGGATGTTCCACGGCAGCAATGCGGCGTCACCTTCACGGGCAACCAGCTCATTCAGGCTGCGCGTGTTGCTCTCTCGCGTCTGCTCTTCGAACCGGTCGAGGATGGCGAATAACTGTTCCGGCGACATGCGCTCGGTTTTATTCACTTTGTAATCAAAGTAATTGCGATAGCCGAGCTGACGCGCAAAGCGGTTACGCAGGCTTACCAGTTGCGGCAAACCGTTATGCAGCAGCCACTCTTCCAGCTCACGCAAAGCGTTTTGCGAACTGCGGCGGTACGCTTCATTTTCGTTGTTCACCTGATTGGTCAGCAGCTCGCCCAGCGAAGCATTCACGCGCTCGCCTTTGCTGTTGATGTGCGTCATGCGGTACTGCTTACGTTTACCAAACAGAACGGATTCCGCCTGAATGATTTCATCGAGCAGCGCCAGCGCTTCAGGGTCTTCGATAACGTTGCAGTCAAAGAAACTCAGCCAGCCGCGCAGGCCATGCAGCAGCGCATCACGTTCTTCATCCGGCGTTTGTTTTTCGAGACGTGCGACGACCTCACGCAGCTGCGCAGGACGGGCTGGTTCGGAGATAAAGCGTTTATAAGCCGTTTCGGCAGCGGAGAAAGCACGGGAGACATTTTCATCGCCGGTGCCCATATAGTTTTGCCAGAACAGGTTTTCTTTGTTCCGGTGGACGTCGAGGTAGTCGTGATTGAGGGCGTTAAAATAGTCCTGAGCCTGTTTCATGTAATCTTCTCTGCTGAATGTTAACGAGATTTTACATTGAGTGTATGTTCACACAGCGATTCTGTCGATATGGCAAAACCGCTGAATGAAGGCAGGCTTCAGAATTTGAGATTAGTTTTTCTTAACGAACTCAGATTTGAGTTTCATCTGTCCAAAACCGTCAATTTTGCAGTCGATATTGTGGTCGCCTTCGACCAGACGGATGCCTTTCACTTTGGTGCCGATCTTCAGCATGGAAGAGCTGCCTTTCACTTTCAGGTCTTTGATTACCGTGACGGAATCCCCGTCCGCCAGCAGATTGCCGTTGGCATCGACGACCTTCAGCGTATCGTCATCACCCGCCGCATCACCGGCCAGCGCCCAGACATGTCCACATTCGGGGCAATTAAGCATTTCACCGTCCTGCCAGGTGAATTCAGATTTGCATGTCGGGCAACTTGGTAACGTTTCCATAACTAAAACCTCAGGTTATGCTTTTAAAAAAGCCATTAAAATCATGAAATAAATTTCACACATACCCTATTTTAGCTTTTAACCACACATTTGAACAGGGTAAGAGGAGTTTCCGGGTATTAAACCGAATACCCTGTTCGGTTTTTGGCGCTTACAGCGGAACGAGAAAATTTCGGTTTTCTTGCTTGCGGCACGCTTTCTAAGAACGAGTAAATTTCGGTTTCTCAATGGCGGTGATCACTTAACGTGCTGCGCCGAAACCGACCAAAGAGGCCCAGGACGGGGCCTCTTTGGAATCTCCGCGTCTTTCTAACTGCGCGCTACCGCTCGCTGGCTATGTTTCAGACACAATAGTGATTGCCGCGAAAACTTGCCGCTACGCGGTTCCCTTACTCGGTTTCGAGCCATTGGTCTCGAAACACTTCGCTCGGCAAGCGTTCTGAAAGCGGCCAAAAGATTTTAGGTCAAAAACTAAATAAGCATGGTTTTTAACCTTTTATTCTAAGGCGGTGAGGTTGTGAATTAGAAAGTTATTGGCCGCTTTCAAAAATCACGCTGAAAGGAGAGGTGGAAAACCGCGTATCTTTTCGCGCGGTTTGTAATCCGACTGGAAGGAACCGCGCAGCGGCGGGATTTTGCGGCAATAGCCGGTGTGGCTGGAACATAGCCAGCCAGCGATAGCGCGCAGTTTAAGAGTCCGGGATTCTCAAGGGGCGCGGCGACAGGCGCTCCTTGAGGCCGGTTTGGGTGGCAACCCAAGGTTTTGACCTGAGCTGAGCGATCACCGCGCATGAAAAACCCAAACTTTCTCGGTCAGTATGAACCGCATTGATGCCCGGTCTGGCATCATCAAAACACCTGTTCTATGATCATCAGCGCTTCCACTAAATCCCCCGACACGCCAGTGCCAACAAGGCAACACGCCAGCTGAGTCAGGATCGCCTGCGGGATATCACGCTCGCCGTTCAGGCATCCCTGAATAAACGCCACCGTCGCTGCGACGTCCTTTGAAGCCGGAATATCGGCATCCGTAAATTCCTGCTTTTCTGCCAGAACGCTTTGGTCGCCACCGGCGATAAAGTGCGTCTGCGGGAAGCGTTGCGGGTTAGCGTACACTTCGCCTTCGGTGCCTTGCGTCAGCAGACCACGGCCATCGATCTGGCGGAAAAATGAGGAAACACGCTGCACATATTCCGGGTGAGAAACGCTGGATAAGCGCAGTGAATCCTGCCCGATAAATGGCGTAATGAGTTTTGCCAGCGTATGGCTGCTGTTTCGCACGCCCATCTGCCAGCGCAGAGCCAGCTGTTTTTCAATGGGCGGACACAGAACGGAAACCGGCACAAACACCGGCGCATTGCCTGCGTCGAGTTGCTGCTGCGCCTGTTCCTGAGACCGGGCGGCTTCGATACCCAGCGCGCGGAAAATCTCGGCGCTGGTGATACGTGTCGGATCTTCGTCTACGCCGTGAACCAGCACCGGCAAACCTAGACGGCTGAGCAAAATCGCCAGCAGCGGCGTGAGATTCGCCTGTTTGCGTGCGCCGTTATAGGTCGGGACCACCACCGGAAGCGGACGATTCTCCGGTGCCTGAAGGCGCATCACGCACTCTTCCATCGCGCTATAAAAACCGAGCATTTCTTCCTCGGCTTCGCCTTTGATGCGGAACGCAATCAGCAACGCGCCAAGTTGTAAATCCGGTACGTCACCGGCGAGGATTTCACGATACAGCGCGTGCGACTGCTCCCGGTCCAGATCACGGGCATGGTTTTTACCGCGTCCGACTTCTTTGATGAGTTTGGTGTAATCCATCGTACCGTTACCTTATCAGTTCAACTGCTTATTCAGGGTAAACAAGACTCTGCGAGAAAAATCACCGGCGGCGCGTACGGCGACGAGCGGGCTCTTTTTTCGCAGTTTTAAGGAGATCCGGACGTTTCACCGACCCCGGCGCGGGCATTTCAGGTTGTTCAATCGGGAACACCGGTAATGCGGCCAGCAGGCGCGAACCGTAGCTTTTGGTCAGCAGACGCCGGTCATAAATCACGATTTCGCCAGTGCATTCATGGCTGCGGATCAAGCGTCCGACCTGCTGGATCAGGTTAAAAGACGCGCTCGGCAGACTTTGCACTTCAAACGGGTAGCGCTTCAGCGTTTTCAACCATTCGCCTTCCGTCAGGATCACCGGGCTGTCCACCGGCGGGAACGCAATTTTATGAATATGCACCTGCGTCAGCAATTCGCCTTTCAGATCCAGCCCTTCGGCAAAAGATTGCAGGCCAATCAGCACGCTGGGGGTGCCTGCGGTGACGCGTTTGCGGTGTTCCTCGACCAGACGATAGCGCGGCTGATCGCCCTGCACCAGCAGCATCAGGCGCAGATCCGGCAGCAGTGAGACGAATTGTTGCAAGGCGCGGTTGCTGGCGAACAACACAAGCTGACCGGTATGCTTCCCTTTCGCCAGTTCCGTGCGAAAGAAATCCGCCATTTCCTGCAAATGCGCCGCTTCGTTCGCCAGAATTGGCTCAAGCGTCATTTGCGGGATCACCAGTTTACCTTGCGTCACGTGGTTAAACGGCGAATCCAGGCTGACAAAACGGTCGCCCGCTTTTTCGCTCAGCCCGCTCATTTCCTGAATACGCGAGAAAGTGTTAAGCGAACGCAGCGTCGCGGAGGTAACGACGACGTGCGGCACTTTGCGCCACAGCATTTTCTCCAGCTGTTCGCTCACGCGGATACCCGCGCAGTGAAATACCAGATGCGTCTGGTTATCAAAATACTTGCGAGTCACCCATTTGCCGATCGGCGCATTCGACGCTTTATCCAGCGCCGCCAGCCGCCACAGCTTGCTCATGGTTTCGAGATAACCCTGCATGCGGCTCATGTGCAAGATTGCCCGATGCAGACGCATGATGTCATGCTTGCCCGTTTTTTCGCTCAGATCGTTCACCATGAATTCCGCCAGACTGCGCAGCCCGTCGGTCAGCTTAAACAGGCGGCTGCATTGTTCGGTCAGCTCCGGCGGCAACGTCCCCAGCTCAAAACGGTACTCCGCTTCCGGTTCGTCCGCCGGTAAATACTGGCTCACCGATTGTTCAATCAGCAGCAGCAGTTCACGCATCTCCGCGCAGTGGTTTTGCAGGCGCTCGGGATTGGTCAGCGGTGGCGGATTTTTCGGGGTGAACAGCGCCAGACATTGTTCAATCTGACGCACAAAATTGTCCAGTTGCAGGTGATTCCAGACGGCGGTGATTTCCGCCTCCACTTCCAGCGCATCGCGCGCCACTTCCGGCAGATGGTGGCCTTCATCGAGCACCAGCAGCAAATCTTTGGCGGGCGGAAGCACGGATTCAGATTCCAGCGCCGCCATCACCAGCGCGTGGTTGGTGACAACCACATCGGCGCTCTCAATCTCTTTACGCGCCACGAAATACGGGCATTCACGAAAATAATGACAGTTACGGCTCAGGCAGTTGGCTTTGTCGGTGCTGATTTTTATCCATAACGGATCGTCGATGGTTTTCTGGTAGTGATCGCGTAAACCGTCCCACTCGTAGCGCGAGAGCGCGGTTTCCAGCGTTTTACACAGTTTCTGTTCTTCACCGCTGGAAGGCGCCAGTTCGTCGCCGAGAAATAACCCCAGATCGCCCTGCGCATTTTCATTGCTCATCGCCGCCAGATTGCGCGGACACACATAACGCCCGCGCCCGAAAGCACCGGTAAATTTCAGGTCGGGAATGATTTTTTTCAGCAGCGGTAAATCTTTACTGAAAATCTGATCCTGCAACGCCACGTTAGCCGTACTGACAATCAGCGGTTTTTCTTCTTCACGACTGACGGCGATGCCGGGAATGAGATAAGACAGTGTTTTCCCGACGCCTGTGGGCGCCTCAATGGCCAGATGCCGTCCAGAATCCCCGGAAAACACTTTCGCCACCTCTGCAATCATCTCGCGTTGCGGAGCACGGGGAATGAAATCCGGGATTTGCTGTTGCAGGGCTTTATACCACTGGCTTATCTGATTTTTTACTGCGGGGGAAAGCGCCATGCATCTCTTTTTTTGTACGTCGGGACAGGAATGTTGGGGCCTATTGTCACACAGACCCGCGTCTGACGCAGCCCGAAATCGCGACGAAATCTACCTTCAAATTGGGCATAAAAAGTGGAGGACTTGTAAAAAAAAGAAAAGTTCATTTCAGATTGTCATAAATTGATCACAAATCTGCGGTAAAAAATCCTCGCTAAGAAAATTCCCCACCAGCACGGAATGAATAGCAAAAGTGATGATTAGCGTCTTTCCACAAGACTTCATATAAAGCTTTCACGAAAAGCTTTTAATAAAAAATGCAGGGTACAAATTCATGAAACGTAATATTCTGGCACTTTTAATTCCTGGTTTACTGATTGCATCAGGAGCTCACGCAGCAGAAGTTTATAATAAAGACGGCAATAAACTGGATCTGTACGGTAAAGTTAAAGGGCTGCATTATTTCTCTGACGCACCCGGCAGTGATGGTGACCAGAGTTACGTTCGTTTCGGTTTTAAAGGCCAGACACAAATTAATGATTTGATCACCGGTTACGGCCAGTGGGAATACAACGTGATGGCTAACCACGCGGAATCCGACAGCAAAACCCCAAGCACCACCGGCACTAAAACCCGTCTGGGCTTTGCCGGTTTGAAATTCGGCAAATACGGCTCTGTCGACTATGGCCGTAACTACGGCGCACTGTACGACGTTGAAGCCTGGACTGATATGTTCCCTGAATTCGGTGGCGACGGTTACACCAAAGCTGACCGCTTCATGACGGGCCGTACCAACGGCGTGGCAACCTACCGTAACCGTGGCTTCTTTGGTATGGTCGATGGTCTGAACGTTGCCGTTCAGTACCAGGGTAAAAACGAAAATGACAGCCGCAGCAGCAGCACCGCGAACGGTGACGGTTATGCCCTGTCGACCACTTACGCACTGGGTGATACCGGCGTGAGCTTCGGCGGTGCATTCGCCTCTTCTGACCGCACAACCGGCCAGAGCAATTCAACCTACGGTAAAGGCGATAAAGCTGACGCCTGGACTGGCGGCATGAAATACGATGCAAACGGTGTTTATTTAGCCGCTATGTATGCTGAAACCCGTAATATGATCGCCATTACCGTTCCTGGTGGTATTACCGGTGCGACGGCTGGCAGCGGTTTTGCGAATAAAACACAAACCTTCGAAGCCGTTGCACAATATCAGTTTGAAAATGGCCTGCGTCCGTCACTGGGTTATGTTCAGACCAAAGCGAAAGATATTGAAAACGTCGGTGATGCAGACCTGGTTAAATATGTTGACGTCGGAGCAACCTATTATTTCAACAAAAACATGTCTGCGTATGTTGATTATAAAATCAACCAACTGTCTGATGACAACAAATTGGCTCTGAATAACGACGACGTAACGGCTGTCGGCCTGGTTTATCAGTTCTGATTTAAGTCAAATACCCTCCCTCATTGTTATTTCTCTGTCTTTGATTTTTTTCGGCCGGACTCACCCTCCGGCTTTTTTCATTTCTGCAATTCCTCTGCATATCTCGCGTAATTCATCATTTATCCTTTCACACCCCGCTGAATCTGCTACAGTTTTAACGATTTTCATAAATGCGAATCTTTCTTAACAAGCATAGGGATGACAAATGAACAAAATTTCGCTTTGCACCACCAGTGCGTTGATCATGCTGGCACTCAGTGGCTGCGCGCAGCAAAAACCGGATGCCCAGCAGAAGCTGAATGATCAATCGGTGATGGCACTGAACTGGTTCCAGCAATCCGGTGAATATCAGGCACTGGCTTATCAGGCATTCAATACGGCCAAAATGGCGTTTGACAGTGCACAACCGCTGGCAGGACAGAAGAAAGCCGTTATCGTCGATCTTGATGAAACTATGCTTGATAACAGCGCTTACAGTGCGTGGCAGGTCAAAGCGAACAAACCGTTCGACAGTAAAACCTGGTCACAATGGACGGCAGCCCGTCAGGCCGCAGCGGTTCCGGGTGCTGTTGAATTCGCCAACTACGTGAATACCCACGGCGGCACGATGTTCTACGTGTCTAACCGTAAAACCAGCGAATACGCCGCGACCGTCGATAACATGAACCGCCTGGGGTTCTCCGGTGCGAATGACAAAACCGTGTTGCTGAGCTCCGACACCTCCAACAAACAAGTGCGTTTTGACGCTGTTAAAGCCGCCGGTTACCACGTTGTCTTGTACGTGGGCGATAATCTGAATGACTTCGGTTCCGCCACTTATCATCAGAATAACGAACAGCGCCGCGCCTTCGTAAACCAGAACCATCAGCAGTTCGGCACCCAATATATCGTTCTGCCGAACCCGCTGTACGGTGACTGGGAGAGCGGTCTGGCGAAGGATTACAATAAGTTGTCGCCGGAAGCGAAATTGTCAGTCAGAGAGCAGAATCTGAAGGCGTGGAGTGGGAAGTGATCGCTTTTAGAAAGCGGGCAAATATTTGCTTTGCTATCTGATCGAGAATATTTCGGTTTCTCACGTACGGTGATCACTTAATTCGCTGCGCCGAAACCGCCAAAGAGGGAGGAAAGCGCCTCCCTCTTTGATCTCCCACGCTTTTTTCACTACGCGCTATCGCTCGCTGGCTCTGTTTCAGCAACTCCGGCTAGTGCCGCAAACGCCGCCGCTGCGCGGTCCTTTCGCTTCGGGTTCGAACCTGCTCGGAAAAAGACTCTCGCTGTTTCTCACCTCTCACTCAACGTCGTTTTGAAAGCGGCCTATGGCTATGTCATTCAAAAGATTCATGCTGGCTGATTTTGATTTGCTCCTTCACCTCTCACGAGGGGAAGGTCGGGATGGGGTGTTGGTTTTCGCAACTCAGTTGCCTGCTAAACCCCCTCCCGGCCTCCCCCTTCGCAGGGGGAGGAGCAAACCAATCCACAGTTATATAGTGAAAAAGTTTCCAGCCGCTTTCAGAAATCTTGCCGAACGAAGCGTTTCGAGACCTATGGCTCGAAACCAAGTGAGGGAACCGCGCAGCGGCAAGTTTTCGCGGCAATAACTGTGGCACCTGAAACAGTGCCAGCCAGCGAAAGCGCTTGTTTTAAAAAGACGCGGAGAGTCCAGAGAGGGGCCGTCCTGGCCCTCTCTGGTCGGTTTCGGCGCGAGCCGCTGAGCGATCACTACAATTGAAAAACCGAAACCTTTTCGGTCAGAGCCTCAGAGTCTTCGCGGCCAGCGACAAACCGAAATTATCCCGATTAACCTTCGCTGCAAGCGAGAAAAAAGCCGCTTTTGCAGCGGCCTCCTGCCATCAGAAACTATAGTCGATAGCCGCGAAATACCGCCGTCCATCCTCGTTGTAACTGTAGTCATCCCGGTTCAGATCTTTATCCGTCAGATTCAGCACCCCTGCCCGCAGTTTCACGGCTTTATTCACCTGATACGAACCGCCGGTGTTCCAGACCGTGTATCCGCCCGGCGTGGCATTTCCGTCGGTGACGGTACGGCTTTTACCTTTGTAATTGGCAGAAACGTAAAAACTCCAGGCATCCCACGGTTTCCAGTCCAGCGTGGCGTTACTGGTGTGGAACGGCAGTTCGGACAACGGTTTGTTTCCGCCGTTGCTCAGGTCGCGAGCGTCGTTGTAGGTGTAGTTCAGTTTCAGATTCAGCACGTCGGTGACCGGCACGCTGACTTCTGTTTCCAGGCCACGGATGCGGGCTTTATTGACGTTGTAATAACGGAAGATCGGATTACCGCTGGCGTCAAAACCGACAAAGTTCGCGTAGGTCGGCGCCAGATTACGGTTGGCGGTGCGGATAACTGTGATCATGTCGTCGATGTCGTTCTGGAAGACCGTGGCGCTTGCGCTGACATCCTCCAGCCAGCCTTCCTGACCGGCATAGTACATGCCGAATTCCACGCTTTCGCTGGTTTCTGCTTTCAGGTCTTTACTGCCCACGACATTACAGCTGCCACGGCAGGAGGCACTTTGCCAGTCGGGGCTGAGCTGTAACAGGGATGGCGCTTTAAAGGCCGATGCCCAGCCGCCTTTCAGTGTAACGGTGTCGGTGGCGTTGTAGACCAGATACGCACGCGGGCTCCAGTTGACGCCGTAGTTTTCATGGTCGTCCATGCGCACGCCGCCGGTCAGCGCGAGGCTTTCGAAAATCCGCCATTCGTCTTCAAGGAACAGCGCGTACTGGTTGGCCTGCGTGCTGCCGCCGTTTTTCATGTTCACGCCATCTTCGAGCTTATCGTTACGGTATTCGCCGCCAAACGTCAGAAACTGGTTGTAATTCCCCAGCGGGATCACGACTTTGCCGTCGAGAGAATTGTTCTTCGAGGTGATGGTTTCGGCGTTTTTGTTCTCGATGTTCTCACCGTAGAAACGCAGTTCAGTATTCGCCAGCCCCCAGCGCCCGTTGTGGCCCAGCGAGTAGTTTTCGCGCTCGATACGGTTTTTATCCAGCGTGTCGGAATCCCTGTCCTGACGATCCATACCGTAACCGAACGTCATGTCCTGATCTTCGGTTGGCGTCAGTGAGAATTCCACATTGGCGTTGCGCGACGTGTAGCCTTCGATGCGTGGCTGGCCGGTGCTGCCGCTGGCGGCGCTGGCCTGATCTTTCTCACGTTTCCCCAGCGCGCCGTAGACTTTCACGCCGAGCAGGTCGTCAACCAGCGGGCCGCTGGCGAAGAAATTCCCGTTGCCACTGTCGCCGCGATCACGGTGTTCCTGAACCGTGGTGTCCGCGCTCACTGTGCCGTGCCACGCGGTGCCGACTTTGCGGGTGATGATATTCACCACGCCGCCCAGCGCATCGGAACCATAAAGTGAGGACATCGGCCCGCGTACCACTTCGATACGTTCAATTGATTCCGCCGGGATCCAGCTCAGGTCGAAATCGTTATGGCGGAATACGGCGTTGCGGGAATTCACGCGTTTGCCATCAACCAGAATCAGGGTGTAGCCGCTGCCCAGCCCGCGGATACTGACGCCCTGACGGTTGTCGCTTTCATTGGTGATTTGCACGCCCGGCACATCTTTCAGGACATCTTTCAGGTTCTGAACCGGTTTTTTTTGCAGGTCTTCGCGGGTGATGACGCTGATACTGGCTGGCGCATCTTTGAGGTTTTGCTGGATGGCGGAAGCCGTCACCACCATCTGGTCTTCTTTTTCTTTGACGTCTGAAACGTCTTCCGCCATCGCAGGACATGCGGCGGCGAACAGCTGAGCGAGCAACCCGGCTTTGATAGCCGGTGTAAATTTGACCTTAACCATTTCTTCTCTCCATGAGATAAAACAACCCCGGCGATACGGGACGTTGTCATTAAATTCCGTCAAACCGGTAAACGCGGCGCGAACAAACCCGCCCGGTTTATCAGGATGCTTTTCTTAGTTTCAGGCTCACAATGTGAAAGGCGGACGCCGCTGCTTTGGCGGCGTCCGTTTTTATTTCGTCAGAACTTAAATCGAAGGGTCGCTGACCAGTCCGTCGATGAGGATCTGCGGCGTTCCCTGCGAGCAGCGTTCAATTCTCCCGCGCACGCCGTAAACGCGCGCCAGGCTTTCCGGCGTGATCACCGCTTCCGGCTCGCCGTCAGCAATCAGATTACCGTCCTTGAGCATCAGCACGCGGTCGCCGTGGCGCAGCGCGATATTGATGTCATGCACCACCACCACAGTCACGATATGGCGTTTTTGCGTTTCCTTGCGCACCAGATCCATCACGTGGAACTGGTAGTTGAGATCGAGCGCGCTGAGCGGTTCGTCGAGCAGCAAAAGCGATGGCTGGCGGATCAGCGATTGCGCCAGCCCGACCAGCTGTTTCTGCCCGCCTGAAAGCTGATCCAGATAACTCAGCGCCAGATGTTCAATACCGAGCTGACGCAGCAACGCCATCACGCTGTCCGTGCCTTCGGCGGCTTTTCCTTTACCGCCGGACGCACGCTGCGCCACGATTATGGATTCCAGCACATGCAGATGCACGCCGGCTGGCAGCGTCTGCGGCAGATAAACCACCTGCTCAGCGCGACGGGCAAACGGCATCGGCATTAAATCGTGGCCGTCGAGCAGCAACTGCCCTTCCGCCCGGTTCAGCCCGGCCAGTGAACGTAGCAGTGTCGATTTCCCGCTGCCGTTCGGCCCGAGCAGCACGGTGATTTTCCCGCGCGGCAGCATCGGCACGTTCAGGTTGCGGATCACAGGTCGCTTCGGATAACCCGCGTTGAAATCGCGGATTTGCAGCCCCTGCGTGGCGGCATTGAGCCACGTTTGCGGATCAGTTTCGGGCATCGCAGACATCAGACGTTCCCCCTGTGACGAAGAATAATGCTGAGGAAGAACGGCACGCCGACCAGCGAGGTGACGATACCGACCGGAATGATAACGCCCGGCACCAGATTTTTAGACGCCACCGACGCCATCGACAGCACCAGCGCGCCAATCAGCGCACTCGCCGGCAGATAGAAACGGTGATCTTCACCAAACATCAGGCGCGCAATGTGCGGCGCGACCAGCCCGATAAAACCAATCGGCCCGACAAACGCCACCGCCAGCGCGGAGAGAATACTGATACGCAGCAGCGTGCCCAGGCGTAAACGGCGCACGTCGATACCAAAACTGACCGCGCGATCTTCACCCAGACGCAGCGCGGTCAGTTTCCACGCGCTCATCATCGACCACGGCAGTAATATCAGAAACGCCAGCAGCATCACCCCCAGTTTCACCCACGACGCACGCGCCAGGCTGCCCATCGTCCAGAAAACTAAGCCCTGCAAGGTGTCTTCGGTGGCGATGAACTGCATCAGGGAAACCAGTGCGTTGAAGGTAAAGACCAGCGCGATACCAAACAGCACCACGCCGGAGCTGGCGACGCGCGTCCAGCGGGTGATGCCGTCAAGCATCAGCGCGGCGAGCAGCGCAAAGATAAAGGCGTTCGCAGAGATAAACCATTGATCCGGGATCCCCGGAATGCCGATACCCAGCACGATAGCCAGTGCCGCGCCGAACGCCGCCGCAGAAGAAACCCCGAGCGTAAACGGGCTGGCCAGCGGGTTGTTCAGGATGGTTTGCATTTCTGCACCCGCCAGCCCGAGAGACATCCCCACCGCCACCGCCATCAGCGCGTAAGGCATGCGGATATCCCACACAATCACCCGCGTGCCCGCATCCGCCGACGCCGCGTCAAACAGCGTTTTCCACAGCGTACCGAGTGACAACCCCGACGGCCCCATAATGAAATCAATCACCAGTGAGACGATAATCGCCAGCACCAGGATCAGCATGATGAACAGACGGCGGCGGACGATATTCTGGTATCGCCCCATCACGCTGTCGTCGGTATTGCCTTTCACCGCCAGCGCGGGTTCGGTCGTTGTACTCATGATTCGCTTCTGTCTCTTTAACGTAAAAACTGACGGCGGAATTACTTCCCGCTTTCCGGTTTAGCCGCATCCGTCCAGTAAGTGCCGGTCGGTTCCACGGCAAGGAACTGCTTATAGAGTTGTTTCTGCGTTTCCTGCGGATCCAAATCCGCAAACTTCGCCGGATAAAATGCTTTGGCAAAGACCTGCACAGCCAGCACGTTATACGGCGAATTGTAATAATTGTGCCAGATGCCAAAACTGCGGCCATTTTCCACGGCTTTCAGCGTGCTGATGCCTTTACGCTGTAACAGTGGCGTCAGGCTGGCACGCGCTTCATCCGGCGTGGTCTGTGCGCCGAGCACTAAACCGGTTGGCGCCGGATCACCCGCTTTAGCCGGTTTCCCGCCGCCGCTGACCAGATAAACATCCGGCTGCGCCGCAATCACTTTTTCGAGATTGACCAGACCCAGCGGCCCCGGCAGCAACGGTTTGGCAATATTAACCCCGCCCGCCTGATCGATGAAATCACCCATGTTGCCTTTACCGGCAGAACGGCAACATTCATCCGCGGTTGAGGCGCGTAATTCGATAAAGACTTTCGGTTTATCCTGCTCAGGAATGTCTTTCGTCACATCCGTGACGCGTTTGATGTTGTCCTGATAAAACGTAATGTAGTCCTGCGCCTGTTTCTCGCGGTTCAGCACTTTGCCCAGCAATTCCATGCTCGGCAGGGTATTTTTCAGCGGTGACGTGCGGAAATCCACAAAGACCACCGGCACACCGGCTTTCTGCAACTGTGTTACCAGTGCGCTTTCTTTGCCCGGCCCGTGGCCCGACAAACCAAAAATCGCTAACTGCGGGTTCAGCGTCAGCACTTTCTCCGGGCTGATGCTGTCGGCGCTGGTGTTACCAATCAGCGGGATTTTGTCGATCTGCGGGAATTTAGCCTGATACGTCGCATACGTTTGCGGATCGAGCTTCCGGAAGTCGCCCTGCCAGCCCACAATGCGGTCGAACGGCTTCTGGCCTTCGAGCAGGGAAACGGCAAAGAACAACCGCCCTTCTCCCAGGACCACGCGCTGAACATCGTCCGGCACCGTGACCGTTCTTCCTGCAATATCCGTGACCGTCACCGCCTGAGCATTCAGGCTCAACATGCCAAGTGCGCATCCTGCTAATCCGCCAGCAATTCGTTTGCTGAGCAGCGTACTGATAAAATTCTGCTGATAATTCATCTTCTTCCGATTCCTTTACGTTTCCCTGAAGTGGGGCTAACAATAAAAGAAATGATAACGATTATCAATGCAGTTTACAGAACCTATCAAGGTTACAGAGAGATCGGGCGCGGGGAAACAGGGCTGAAGTAACAAAGCATTACGCAAAGGCAGGAATAAAAAAAGCGGAGCCTGCGCTCCGCCTTTGAAACAAAATGGCCGTTCCGGTCAGTTATTTATCAACGTGTTCCGGGAATTCCATTTCGCTGTATTTCACCACTTTGGTGCCTTTGGTCAGCTTGTAACCAAACCAGATAATCAGGAACAGCGGCAAACCGATGTACGTCGCCGCCACACCGCCCCAGTCAATGGTGTCTTTCAGGAACGCCTGATAGTTTTGGCCCAGCGTAATAACCAGACACAGCACAAACGCGAAGACCGGACCGAACGGGAAGAAACCGGACAGATACGGCAGCGCTTTCAGATCAAGACCTTGTGACACATAGCCGCGACGGAAACGGTAATGGCTCACCGCAATACCCAGCCAGGCGATAAAGCCCGTCATACCGGACGTGTTCAGCAGCCACAGGTAAACGGTCTTATTACCAAACATCGAGCTCAGGAAGCACAGCGCAGCCACAATGGTGGTGGCGTAGAGTGCGTTGCGCGGCACACCGCCTTTCGACAGTTTGGCGAACATGCGCGGCGCTTTGCCTTCGCTGGCCAGCGTAAAGAGCATACGGGTTGAGGCGTACATGCCGGAGTTACCGGCAGACAACACGGCGGTCAGGATCACGGCATTCATCACCGCAGCAGCAGACAGCAGACCGGCATTACGGAACACCAGCGTGAACGGGCTGACGGCGATATCGCCCACTTCGTTACGCAGCAAGCTTGGATCGGTGTAAGGAATGATCAGGCTGATCACCAGAATGGCCAGAATATAGAACAGCAGGATACGCCAGAATACCTGACGCACCGCGCGCGGGATGTTCTTGCCCGGATTTTCAGATTCACCGGCAGCCACGCCAATCAGTTCGGTTCCCTGGAAGGAGAAGCCGACGATCATCGCCACGCCTATCATCGAGGCGAATCCGCCTGCAAACGGCGCATCGCCGATCGTCCAGTTGTGCCAGCCCGCCGTTTCTGCACCGCGCATAATGCCGGTGATCATCAGGACGCCCACGGCGATAAAGATAATGACGGTAACCACTTTGATCAGCGAGAACCAGTATTCCGCTTCGCCGAAACCGCGTACGGAAATGTAGTTAAGCAGGAAGATCAGGCCAAGGAACAGGGCGCTCCAGATCCAGCCCGGCGTGTCCGGGAACCAGTAATTCATTACCAGCTGTGAAGCCACGAGGTCAACGGCGATGGTCACCGCCCAGTTGTACCAATAGTTCCAGCCCAGTGCGAAACCGAAACCTTCTTCTACATAGCGCGAACCGTAGGTTGAGAATGAACCGGAAACCGGCATGAACGCCGCGAGTTCACCGAGACTGGTCATCAGGAAGTAAACCATGATGCCGATCAGTGCGTAGGACAGCAGAGCGCCGCCCGGGCCCGCCTGTGAAACTGTCGCGCCGGAGGCGACGAATAAACCCGTACCAATTGAACCGCCAATGGCGATCATCGTTAAGTGACGTGCCTTGAGCTCGCGACGCAGTGTGGGGGCCACCTGCGTATTTTTTGTAGGTTGTTGAGCCATTTTTACCCTATATCCGCTCGTTATTATAAAATTTAAGCGCGGATTGTAGCAAAACCTGCCGCTCTGAATAGCAGGAACGACCTGTTATAAGACAGCTTCATAACAGGCCGTGGATCATTAGTGAAAGACCGTAATCAGGATTCGCGACAGTAGGTTAAAAACCGTGATAACGCATTGGAGATATGTTTCTGCCGGTGATGAATGAGGTAAAGCTTACGCACCAGGGGCGCAACCGGCAGCCGGATTTCGACCAAAGAACCGCTGCTCAGCTGCTCGGCAATCACCCGGCGGGACAGGCAGCTGATGCCAATTCCGTGACGCACCGCGTGCTTGATGGCCTCAGAATTTCCCAGTTCCATGATCAGGTTAAAATCGGGTAACTGCGGCAACAGCATATGATCCAGCACTTCACGCGTGCCCGAACCCCGTTCACGCAGGATCCACGGTTCGCGCGCCAGCGCCTCCAGCGAAACCGTCTGCCCTGCCAGCGGATTTTCCGGCGCGACAAACACCACCAGTTCGTCATCCAGCCACGGCTGTGTGATCAGCTCCGGCAGCTGGCATGGTCCTTCGATCAGCCCCAAATCCACACGAAAATCAGAGACGGCGTTAATCACGTCGTTGGTGTTGCCCACGTTGAGTTCCAGCGGCGTATGCGGGAAATCCAGCCGGTATTCCGCAATCATCGCCGGCAACATGTAGTTGCCGATGGTGCTGCTGGCACCGATGCGCAGCGAACCGTTATCATGGTTGAATAGCCGCTCGATTTCCCCCGCCTGTTCCAGCAACGCCAGCGCTTTGGGGTATAACAGACGCCCATGCTCATTAATTACCAGCCGCTTACCCACACGGTCGAATAACTGCACGCCAAGTTGCCCTTCGATATCGGCCAGTGCGGCACTCACAGCGGATTGTGATAATGAAAGCACAACCGACGCCTGCGTGGTCGACCCGCTTTTCAGCACCTCGGCGAAAACTTCAAGTTGTCGCAATGTTATGTGCATAAATGTCCCGCTATCCTCACGCGCCTTACGGCGTCAAGAAATTGGTTCAGAAGAAAAACCGCCGTTAACGCACGCTTTCTCTTTTTTAAGTATAGACACGGAGATCGGAGCGACCATTCTGGCCCCGCTTTTCAGCGCATTCTATACCAGTTTTTCAGATAGGTTATAAAGTTATAATCAATTTCATTTTTATATAAGCGCAGCGTAGCCTTATTGCATCACTCCTGAGATGAGGAAACGACAATGAATACATTGCCGCTCAATAAACGCGACGCGCTCAAAAATACCGTTCCGCAACCGCTGCGGATTAGCCGTGTCATTCCCGGCCTGGCGCTGACCGGCGTCATTACTGCTCTGGCTATCTGGCTGAGTGATTTTCCAACGCTGAGCCAGCTCGGGCTGAGCGCGCTGACGCTGGCGATTGTGATCGGCATGGTCATCGGCAATACGTTTTATCCTGCCGCCCGGCCGTGGTGTGAGGAAGGCGTCACGCTGGCCAAACAGCGACTGTTACGGCTCGGTATCATCCTTTACGGCCTGCGCCTGACGTTCGCGCAAATCGCCGATGTCGGCGCAACCGGTATTCTGATTGACGCCATGATGCTGTGTTCCACCTTTGCGCTGGCCTGCTGGCTCGGACAACGCGTGTTTAAATTAGACCGCGACACTTCGATGCTCATCGGCGCAGGCAGCAGCATTTGTGGCGCAGCCGCCGTGATGGCGACGGAACCGGTGCTCAACGCCAAAGCCGAAAAAGTGACCGTCGCCGTGGCTACGGTGGTGATTTTCGGCACGGCTGCCATCTTCCTGTATCCGTGGCTGTGGCAGCTTAATGCGCATTATCACTGGGTGAACTTCACGGCTGCACAGTTCGGTATTTATACCGGTTCGACGGTGCATGAAGTGGCGCAGGTGGTAGCCGCCGGTCAGGGTGTCAGCCCGGACGCCGAAAACGCGGCGGTAATCGCCAAGATGATCCGCGTCATGATGCTGGCGCCGTTCCTGCTGCTTTTATCCGGCTGGATTGCACGCGGTAAAGGTGTGAAAGAAGCCGGTGAGAAATCAGGTTTACGTAACATCACCATTCCGTGGTTCGCGCTGATGTTCATTCTGGTGGCAGCGTTTAACTCGCTGGATATTCTGCCGCACAGCTGGATCCCACCGCTCATCACGCTCGACACGGTACTGCTCGCCATGGCGATGGCGGCGCTTGGCCTGACAACGCACATCAGCGCGCTGCGTCAGGCCGGGCTGAAACCGATGCTGCTGGCGGCGATATTGTTTGTCTGGCTGATTGCCGGCGGCGCGGGCATCAACGAGCTGGTTCAGCATCTTTTTGGCTAATGTTGCGGGTTTTAACACTTCTCTGCTGCGCCTGCCCTGTGCAGGCGCTATCATTCCTCCTTAGATGAAGAATAAATGAGGAGCGGAAATGAAGTTTATAGGAGCACACGTGAGTGCTGCGGGCGGCGTCGATCAGGCCGTTTTGCGGGCACACGAGCTGGAAGCTACGGCTTTTGCGCTTTTCACCAAGAACCAGCGTCAGTGGAAAGCCGCACCGTTGCCGGAAGACGTCATCGAAAAATTCAAAATAGCCTGTGAAAAATATGGCTATCAGAGCAACCAGATTTTGCCGCATGACAGCTATCTGATTAACCTCGGCCACCCGGTCACTGAAGCGCTGGAAAAATCCCGCGAGGCCTTTCTTGATGAACTGCAACGTTGCGAGCAACTCGGCCTTTCGCTGCTGAATTTCCATCCGGGCAGCCATCTGATGCAAATCGACGAAGACAAATGTCTCGAACGAATTTCGGAATCCCTGAACATCGCGCTGGCACAGACGCAAGGCGTCACCGCCGTCATCGAAAATACCGCCGGTCAGGGCAGCAATCTGGGCTTCCGCTTCGAACATCTGGCGAAAATCATTGATGGCGTCGAAGACAAAAGCCGCGTCGGTGTCTGCATAGACACCTGCCACGCCTTCGCCGCCGGTTACGATCTGCGAACCGTTGAAGGGTGTGAGAATACCTTCAAACATTTTGGAGACGTTGTCGGGTTTAAATACCTGCGCGGTATGCATCTCAATGATGCAAAAAGCGAATTCAACAGCCGCGTCGACCGCCATCACAGCCTCGGTCAGGGGAACATTGGCAACACGGTGTTCAGCTGGATGATGCGCGACGTTAGGTTTGACGGTATCCCGATGATCCTTGAGACGGTCAATCCGGAGATCTGGAAAGATGAGATCGCGTGGTTAAAAGGGGAAGCGGCGGCTGAAGTCGCGGCCTGAATTTGCAGATAGCCGCTGCAATTTGCGGCCTTGACGGCTGACCGAGATGATTTCGGTTTCTCAATGTCGGTGATCACTTGGCGCGCTGCGCCGAAACCGACAAAGAGGGAGGAAAAGCGCCTCCCTCTTTGATCTCCCACGCTTTTTTAACTGCGCGCTACCGCTCGCTGGCTATGTTTCAGGTGCCACAGCTATTGCCGCGAAAACTTGCCGCTGCGCGGTGCCTTCATTTCGGCCTTCGAGCCTTTCGGTCTCGAAACACTCATTCAGCAAGCTTTCTGAAAGCGGCCAAGGCTATGTAATTCAGCATGCTTTCTGAAAGCGGCCAGAGGCTTATTTAAATTCAAAATCAGGCTGGTTCTAATCTTTTAGAAAAGGCAATTTGGCGCGCTCAGAAATTTTGCTGACCGAGGGTTCGAGACCGCAGGCTCGAAGCCCTCGAGGAAGGCACCGCGCAGCGGCAAGATTTCGCGCCACACGCCGGAGTAACAGAACACGTCCGTCGACCTAGCGATAGCGCGCAGTGAAAAAGCGAGGAGAGTGCAGAGAGGAAAAGCACTTTCCTCTCTGCTCGGTTTCGGCGCCAGCCGCTGACCGATCACCGCCATTGAGAAACCGAAATTTTCTCGATCCAGCCTTCACTGCAAGTGAAAAACCGAAACTTTCTCGATCCAAGCCTTCAAGGCCGTAACTTGCAGCGGCCATCTGCAAAAAAAAAGCGCGACTCATTTTTAAGTCGCGCTTCTGTCACCTGCTGAACAGCAATATTATCAGGCTACTTTAGCCGCCAGCTCTGCATCTGAACGTTTCAGAATCGCATAACCGCCACCGGCCAGAACCGTACCGGCAATAATCGCCACCAGGTAACCGAGTACCGGTGTGATTGCGCCAGGGATCAACAGAACAAACAGACCACCGTGTGGTGCCATCAGTTGTGCATGGAAGGCCATGGACAGTGCACCGGTCAGCGCACCACCGGCAATACAGCACGGCAGAACACGCATCGGGTCACGGGCGGCAAACGGAATCGCACCTTCGGAGATGAAGCACAGGCCCAGAACCAGCGCCGCTTTACCGCCTTCGCGTTCACTCTCCTCGAACTTGTTACGCGCCAGCAAGGTCGCCAGACCCATCGCCAGTGGTGGCACCATACCGGCAGCCATGATGGCAGCCATCGGTGCGTACACGGAAGAACTCAGCAACGCGACGCCGAAGGCGTAAGCCGCTTTGTTTACCGGGCCACCCATATCGGTACACATCATCGCACCGAGGATTGCGCCGAGCAGTACAGCGTTCGCAGTACCCAGAGATTGCAGCCATGCGGTCAGACCTGCCATGATTTTTGCCACTGGCGTACCGACAACATAAATCATCACCAGACCCGTAATCAGGCTCGCGACCAGCGGGATGATCAGGATAGGTTTCAGGGCTTCCATACTTTGCGGTAACTTCAGCTTGCCGCTGATGGCTTTCGCCACGTAACCCGCGAGGAAACCGGCGATGATACCGCCAAGGAAACCGGCACCGGTGCT
Source organism: Rahnella sp. PCH160 (assembly GCF_047784855.1). Classification (NCBI taxonomy): domain Bacteria; kingdom Pseudomonadati; phylum Pseudomonadota; class Gammaproteobacteria; order Enterobacterales; family Yersiniaceae; genus Rahnella; species Rahnella sp. PCH160. The sequence goes on along the minus strand of NZ_JBLOGT010000001.1, from coordinate 2,491,906 downwards.
CACGGCTAACATACCGCCGATAAGACCCGGCGTCAGGCCAGGACGGTCAGCGATGGAGAAGGCAATGAAGCCCGCCAGAACCGGAACCATCAGCGCGAAGGCGGAAGCCCCACCGATTTGCATCAGGGCAGCAGCCAGCGTGCCTTTCACTTCAAACGCTTTGATACCGAAGACGAAGGACAGCGCGATACACAACCCGCCCGCCACCACCATCGGCAACATGTAAGACACGCCGGTCAGCAGGTGACGGTATGGGCCTGTGCCGCCCGCTTCTTTTTTCTTCGTACCCGTTGCCGAACCCTGTGCATTAGGTGCAAAGACTTCCGCTTCAACCAATGCTTTATCCAGTTCCTGCTTGGTCTTTTTCAATGCCAGACCGGTAGAGGTGCGATACATCGGCTTACCGGCAAACTTCGCCAGATCCACTTCGATGTCAGCCGCAACGATCACCAGATCAGCCGCCGCCACTTCTTCAGGCGTGATGGCGTTACCGGCACCCACGGAACCGCGGGTTTCCACTTTCACCCACCAGCCACGTTTTTTCGCTTCACTTTCAATGGCTTCAGCCGCCATGAAAGTATGCGCAACACCCGTCGGACAGGCGGTGATGGCAACAATACGTTTTGGACCGGCCACAGCAGCAGGTGCAGACACCGCAACAGCCGGTGCCACGTAAGGTTTCGCTTCTGCCAGTGCGCGCTCCAGGAATGCCTGAGGATCGCGAACAGCATCCGCCACATCACCGGTATAAACGTTTTTACCTGTCAGCGTCGCGTCATTGGGTACGGTTTCACCGGCCACGATCACGACGTCAGCGTCAGCGTCAGCGGCCTGTCCGACCATCTGATGCCCTGCTTTCTCAGCAGCAGCAGCGAGCAAATTTTTCGCCAGATGGCTGCGAGCCTGTCCCAGCGAACTGTCTATCATCAGCAGCGTTTTCATTCTGCCTCCTGCGGATTAAAAGGGTTTCAGGTCAACACGGGCCATCATCGCCGCGAGCTGCGGACGATCGGTGACACCGACATTACTCTGGCTGACAGCCAGTGCGGCAACAGCCGTTGCCAGGCGTAGCGTATGTTCACTGGATTCACGCATCAGCAAGCCGTAGATCAGGCCACCGACCATGGAATCACCGGCACCGACGGTGCTGACGACTTCACAGGCTGGCGGTTTGGCGATCCACGCGCCGGAGGCGTTCACCCACAATGCGCCTTCTGCACCCAGAGAAATCACCACATGGGCAATCCCCTGATCACGCAAGGCGTGCGCGGCTTCTACCACGTCACTCAGTTCTGGCAATTTACGGCCAGCCCAGATTTCCAGTTCGCGGCGGTTAGGTTTAACCAGCCACGGTGCGGCTTTCAGACCCGCAACCAGTGCTTCACGGCTGCTGTCAAAGATGATGCACGGACACTGCGCGCGCAGGCGTTTCATCCAGTCGGTGAATGCGTCAGGGTCAACGCCTGCTGGCAGACTGCCGCTCACGGCGACCATATCGAACTGGCCCAGCCATGAAAGGGAATCTGTCACGAAACGTTCCCAGTCGGCCGGCGTCACATTGAAGCCAGAGAAGTTGAAGTCGCTGACTTCGCCATCTTTTTCGGTCAGTTTGACGTTAATACGGGTACGGCCATTCACGACCTGAAAACGGTTAGCGATGCCCAGATCGCTGAACAGCAACTGGAAGCCGTCCTGATTCTCTTTGCCCAGGAAACCACCCACAGTGACGTCGATGCCGAGATCTTTCAGCACTTTCGCAACGTTGATGCCTTTACCTGCGGCGTGAAGACCGGTGGTTTGCACCAGATTGACTTCACCGCGTTCGATTTCAGGCACATAGCCCACTAAATCGTACGCCGGGTTTAAGGTAATTGTGGCGACTCGACGGCTCATGCGCCCTCCCCAAGACCTTCGGCAATCGCTTCGCCGATGGTTTTTAATGCCAGTTCGGCATCTTCACCGCTGGCAGTAAAGCGCAGGTGGTGACCTTTTTTCACGCCCAGCGCCACGACTTTCATCAGGCTACGGCCGTTGGCAGGTTTACCGCTGCCATCAAGGTTGGTCACGGTGATTTCACTGCTGAACTGTTTGATCACGTTCACTAACGCCGTACCCGGACGTGCATGCAGACCATGCTCGTTACGGATGACGAATTCAGCGGTGAGCACGTTGGCTTGTTCTTCGACTTCACGGGTCAGCAAGGCCAGAACACCCACCGCATCTGCCGTCAGCAAGCGTTCAGCTTTATTGGCAATCAGCAGGTCACTCAGGTAGTTCAGCACGTCCAGCGGCTGGTCGTCTGCAACGGAAATCGTCAGCAGCATAGAGACCTTTTCGCCAGCCAGATCAAATGCCTGCTGCGCGCGGCTGACGGTGGCAGCACTTTTCAGGTTGCCCTCCGAGCTGTCGCTCAGCCAGATACCGTGGCCCAGATTCAGCGGTTTGCGGCTGATCACATCGCTGACGAAAGTGTTATCAACGGCACCAATCTGTTGTAAACGTCCTGCGTTCAGCGCCTGTAATGTGATCAGGTTTTCCGCCGCCACATCCACTGCAATCAGTTGAGTATCAAACAGGAATTCAGCGGCATTTTTCTCGCCCATCAGCACGCTGCGCAGTTCTTCAGCAGAATCTGTTTTTGCCAGACGCTCAGCTACGCTGTCGTCACTCAAGACATGCGTCAGCTGACGCAGCAAACCGAGGTGTTCATCAGAGCGCGCTGCAATGCCGATCACGACATACGCCGTCTGACCTTCACCCCAGGCAATGCCCTGCGGGAACTGGAAAACCTGTACGCCGGTGTCGAGCACCAGATCACGGGTATCGGTGGTGCCGTGCGGAATAGCAATGCCGTTGCCAAGGTAAGTCGACGTTTGCAGCTCACGCGCTAACATGCCGTCTACATAGCCTTCGCTGACGCGGCCTGCCTGAGTCAGTGCTGCCGCGACCTGGCGAATGGCTTCCTGCTTATCGCTGGCGGCCGCACCGAGATGAATATCTTGCTGTGACAGTTGGAACATAATTCTCCTCTCCTGCTGAAATTGAATCGTTTCAGCTTTACTGAGAAAAAAGGAGCGCCACCGAATTTCAGGAGAGAAACCGACAACGCTGAAACGTTTCAAGGAGTCTTAATCCGGCCTGTTTTTAAATCAAGCTTTCCCTGATTTGGCGTAACAATTTTTTGATGCCACGCACAGTTTCCTTTTTTAAGACCCTCTGAAGCCCATAACTTAACGCAAATGCTGAAGTCAGGCTGAAGCAGCCAGAAAGAGAATAGCTGAAGTCAGCTGACGTGTTTAGGCTGATGATCTCCTGTTACCAGACACAGGCCGCTTTGGGTTGTTTTTAACACAATGTGCGGTTTTATTACTCAGTATGGCAAATACACTCAGGTTTACCTTTTTGATGATCAAAACCTGTTTTTGTTTTTTTTAAACTGTCGTAACATTCGCGCAAATTTCGTCCCCCTCTTCACTCTGGTTCTGCTATCTCATGCGAATTTCTACAACGTCAGCCCGCCGCTTACCCGACATGACGTCGACTGCTTTTTTGATCATCGCCTTTCTCACGGGTATTGCCGGTGCCCTGCAGACACCAACGCTCAGCCTGTTTCTGACCTCTCAGGTACAGGTCAGCCCGTTGATGGTTGGCATCTTCTTTACCGGCAGCGCGGTGATTGGCATTTTCGTCAGCCAGTTGCTGGCGACCTGGTCAGACAAACGCGGTGACCGCAAAACGCTGATCCTGTATTGCTGCATTCTGGGCGCGCTGGCCTGTGTTCTTTTCGCCTTCAACCGCAACTACTTTATTTTGCTGTTTGTCGGCGTTTTATTGTCGAGTTTCGGTTCAACCGCCAACCCGCAAATGTTTGCCCTCGCGCGCGAGCATTCTGAAAAAACCGGGCGCGAAGCCGTGATGTTCAGCTCCATTTTACGCGCACAGGTTTCTCTGGCCTGGGTTGTCGGGCCGCCGCTGGCTTTCGCCCTGTCGATGGGATTCGGATTTACGTTTATGTATTGCGCCGCCACGCTGGCCTTTTTGCTGTGCGGCGTGATGGTCTGGATGTTCCTGCCTTCCATGCCGAAAGCGCGCATCAAAACGACTGCGACGCTGGAAGCCCCGCGCCGCAACCGCCGCGATACGCTGATGCTGTTTATCGCCTGTTCCCTGATGTGGGCGGCCAACAGTATTTATCTGATCAATATGCCGCTGTACGTGGTGCGCGAGCTGGGCTTGCCTGAGAAACTGGCGGGCGTGCTGATGGGCAGCGCCGCCTGTCTGGAAATCCCGACCATGCTGATTGCCGGGTATCTGGCTAAACAGTTAGGCAAGCGTTTCCTGATGCGGTTTGCCGTGCTGGCTGGGGTGATTTTCTACACCTGTATTTTGTTTACGACCGGCGCGGCTGCCATGATTGCTTTACAGCTGCTGAACGCCATTTTCATCGGCATTCTGGCCGGTATCGGCATGCTGTATTTTCAGGATTTAATGCCTGGTCAGGCGGGAGCCGCGACAACGCTCTTCACCAATTCCACACGTGCGGGCTGGATCCTCGCCGGTTCACTGGCCGGCGTGATTGCGCAGTTCTGGACGTATCACGCAGTGTTTTACGCAGCACTGTTGATGGTGGTGGGCGCGGTTGCCTGTATCTGGAATGTGAAAAACGTCGATAAACCGGCGGAAGAAACACCGGAAGCCGTGGCTTAAGGCGCAGTATCTGCTTCGAGTTTGATGAGATAAGTCAGTGCCTGGTCGCGGTGTGTGAAACACATTTCGCGACTGGCCTGCAGGCTGCCGCAGACTTTTGGGCGCAACGGCGAGGTGAAAATCTTGCACAGGAAGTTATCGGCCAGTTGAACGCAGCGGGTGTTCGCAGGTTTGCCGTTGGGCATTCCGGGGATCGGGCTGGAAATTGAAGGCGCTATGCAACAGGCTCCGCAATCAGTACGACAGTCCATCAACAGCCTCCTCAGGCCTCATTTTGAGGCGCGACAATAGCAGGCGCGCAACACCGCCACCAGCGAAATATTTACGACTCTTTAACACGGTATATTGAACATTTTTACGACCGGCGGACAGACCGCAAAAAATGCGGGATAAAGCGGGTTTTCGCCACTCTTTTTGCGCTATCTGCTTGCCTGAATTCAGCGGCGCGGGTAACGTGTCGCACATTATTACTCTCTCTGCTGACAGGTTATTTATATGGCACGTGCTAACGAAATTAAACGCGGCTTCGTCGTGAACTACGACGGCAAATTGCTGCTGGTAAAAGACATTGATGTTCAAAGCCCAAGCGCCCGTGGTGCCAGCACCTTGTACAAAATGCGTTTCGCCGATGTACGTACTGGCGGCAAAGTGGAAGAACGCTTCAAGGGTGACGACATTCTCGACACCGTGACCCTGACCCGCCGTAAGGTGAATTTCTCCTACGTTGACGGTGACGAGTACATTTTTATGGATGACGAAGACTTTACGCCTTACACCTTCAACAAAGCGCAGATTGAAGACGAACTGCTGTTCATCCCGGAAGAAGGTTTGCAAGGTATGCAGGTTCTGACGCTGGACAGCCAGCTGCTGGCGCTGGAAATGCCGCAGACGGTGGATCTGGAAATTGTTGAAACAGCACCAGGTATCAAAGGTGCGTCTGCCAGTTCACGGACTAAACCGGCTGTGATGGCTACCGGCCTGAATATTCAGGTGCCAGAATACCTGAGCGCCGGCGACAAAATCCGCATTCATGTTGCTGAACGTCGTTATATGGGCCGCGCTGACTAACGTCATCCGCCCTGCTTTATAAAGGAACGCCTCGGCGTTCTTTTTTTTTGCCCGGCATTTCTCATCACAAATATCTTCGACACTCGATCTGCATCACAAAATGAGTGGCTATCTGGACTTACCAATTCCCCTTTCTATCATATGACTTTACACTCTAAGGCCTGATTTCGGCTTAAATCGTCGCTTTATCCAGCATAATTTTCAGCTTACGGGTAAACAGCCCCAATTTGGCCTGACCAATTTCACTATTTCTGATTGCCTGGAGTATTGCATGAAAACTATTGCCACAGCGTCTCTGCCAGCAGCAGTGTCATTACCTGGTTATGATCGTGACGCATTGAAAAGCCGCATTGTTCATCTCGGATTTGGCGCTTTCCATCGCGCCCATCAGGCATTACTAACTAACCGGGTGCTAAACCAGCAAGGTGGCGACTGGGGTATTTGTGAAGTCAGCCTGTTTGGCAATGAGTCGTTAATCAAAAGTTTACGCGGGCAAGATCATCTTTTTACCGTGCTGGAAAAAGGTGCCGAAGGGAATCAGGCCATTATCGTCGGCTCAGCGCATGAATCAGTCCACGGCGGGATCGACGGGCTGGATGCCGTACTGGAAAAACTCACCGAGCCGCAGGTGGCGATCGTCTCGCTGACCATTACCGAAAAAGGGTATTGCATTGAACCCGGCTCCGGCGAGCTGGATCTGCAAAACCCGAAAATTCAGCAGGATCTGGCCGGTGGTCAGGCGCCTTGCACCGCACCCGGCGTATTAGTTGAAGCGCTGCGCCTGCGCCATGAACGCGGCCTGCCAGGCTTTACCGTGCTGTGTTGCGACAACATTCCTGAAAATGGTCTTGTGGTCAAAAATGCCGTTCTGGGCATGGCGAAAGCCCGTTCGGCCGACCTGGCAAAATGGATCACTGAGAACGTTTCTTTCCCAAGCACCATGGTTGACCGCATTGTTCCGGCAGCGACCGACACAACGCTGGAAGAAATATCTGAGGCGCTGGGCGGCGTTTCTGACCCGTGCGGCATCGCCTGCGAACCCTTCATCCAGTGGGTGGTGGAAGATCATTTTGTCGCAGGCCGTCCTGACTGGGAAAAAGCCGGTGCGCAGATGGTTTCTGACGTACTCCCTTTTGAACAAATGAAACTGCGGATGCTGAACGGCAGCCATTCATTCCTGGCGTATCTGGGTTATCTGGCCGGATATCAGCACATCAACGACTGCATGGAAGATGCGAATTATAAAACAGCGGCCCATCGTCTGATGTTACACGAACAGGCACCGACGCTGAGTGTTGAGGGCGTTGATCTGAGCGCTTACGCTGACAGCCTGGTTGCCCGTTACTGCAATCCGGCACTGAAGCACCGCACCTGGCAAATCGCCATGGACGGAACGATGAAGCTACCGCAGCGTATGCTCGATTCTATCCGCTGGCATGTGAAAAACGGCGGTTCGTATGCGCTTCTGGCGTTGGGTGTTGCAGGCTGGATGCGCTACGTTGGCGGCACTGATGATGCGGGTCAGCCTATCGAGATTAAAGATCCAATGGCTGAAACGGTGGCTGAAATTATCGCGTCTACCGAAGATGGCGAACCACGTGTCAGAGCGTTACTGGCGCTGACGGGTGTATTTGGCGACCAATTGCCGCAGGAAGAAAAAGTGGTGCAGGCTATTCTGAATGCTTATGCCGATCTGCAAAGAATTGGCGCGAAGAAAACCGTGGCGAAATACGTCGGGTAAGTTTGCATAATCAGCACAATGCGGCTGCCCTGGCAGCCGTTTTTATTTGCCCGGAAGGATCAGTCGTTCAGTTCCGACGGCACGGATGAAAACAGGAAGCCGTCAAAGGAAGGGTCATCAGCATCTGAGACTTTCAGCAGCATATCTTTTACGTTCTCCAGATGCTGCCACATCGCCTGTTTCGCGGCTTTAGCGTCGCGCCGCAATACCGCCTGCAAAATCGCCTGATGATCCAGAATCCATATCTGGCTGTAGTTTTTATCCCCAACGTGCTGATGAATACCCTCCCACATCGCGCTGCGCTGACGGATTTGCCACAAATCATCCACCAGTTTTACCAGTACGCTGTTCTGCGATGCTTGTGCCAGCAGGGCGTGAAAACGCTGATCTTCAACATCGTCCGAAACGCCGCGCGCAATACAGCTTCGCTGCGCTTCAATCGCATCACGCATTTGCAGAATATCGGTTTTGGTGGCCTGCATGGCCGCAAACGCCGCCACTTCACTTTCCAGCAACTGCCGCGCCTGCAACAGTTCAAACGGGCCATAACCACGGTCGGCGTCTTCCGGCGGCAAAACGTCAGGCTGATGCAAGACGTAAACGCCGGAACCTTTGCGGACTTCAACGACCTTTTCAAGCTCAAGCATGATCAGCGCTTCACGCACCACACTGCGGCTCACCGAGCAGGATTCAGCGATATCACGCTCCGGAGGCAGACGGTCGCCAGGAGCATATTTTCCGTCATGGATATCACGGCGCAGATAACCGCCGATCTCCTGATAAAGTCGCATAATGTCGCCCCGCTGGTGATGCTATAAAATTGGTCCTACACCTGAATCGGTTTTTTAACCGCTCAGAATGCCTGATACAGGAGAGAAAATTATAACATGTGGGCACAAAGAGGAAGAACCGGAGGGGAAAACTGACGACCCGATCAAAATTGGGTCAGCCAGTTTTCAAAGTTGTCGGGCCACTTTGACCTTGCTCAACACACAAGGGAGAATGTCCGGCAATGAACTAATAAGTAGTACTCATCATTTATTCGGTTTCAATTGTATGACACCGTCATAATTGCCAGATGAGGATTGTTGTTGACCTGCTGCGTCGTGACGTGTCCTAAAGACAGCGGAAGATTAAAAGAAAGCGGGTTCGTGGTACTGATTCGACGCGCCTCTGTGACCTGCGCACCGCCCCGCTCACATTTGCTGACCAGCTGGTTTCCGCCGGTTTTAAAGTTACAACCGCCTTCAACAATTGCGCCATAAAAATGGATAGTCCCGGTCGATCCTGCGCTGGCATACTGCATCATCCCTGAGGCCAAAACTCCCAAAAACAGCATCCATTTGATTCTGCTCATGGTGACACCTCATTTGAATTTACATTTTTAAAATTCACGAAACATCCATTTAACATTAATACATCTAAACAAATTCACACCTTTTGGCGCACAATAATTGGGTGCCGCGACGTCAAAACTAAGCAATCCATGTTATTCATCGGCAGAACGCTGGATTTTCTTAAATCGAAATTGCACATTGGCGTGTAAATTTATTTAAAGGACGCCTGAAAATGACCAAAACCAACCTGATCACCGGTTTTCTGGGCAGCGGGAAAACGACAACGCTGCGCCATTTGCTGGCTCAGAAGCCTGAGGGAGAAAAGTGGGCTGTATTGGTAAATGAATTTGGGGAAGTCGGGATTGACGGAGCGTTGCTTGCCGACAGCGGCGCGGTGCTCAAAGAAATTCCCGGCGGATGCATGTGTTGCGTGAACGGCCTGCCGATGCAGGTTGGCCTCAATATGTTATTGCTGCAGGCAAAACCGGATCGTCTGCTGATTGAACCCACCGGGCTGGGCCATCCGAAACAGATCCTTTCTTTATTAACGTCTGACGTTTACAAAAACTGGCTGACGCTCAACGCAACCTTATGCCTGATGGATCCCCGTCAGTTAAGCGATCAGCGCGTCATCGCTAATGAAAACTTCCGAGATCAGCTCGCCTCTGCGGATGTTATTGTCGCCAACAAATCCGATGTGGCGCAGGCGAAAGACAATCAGGCGCTGGAAGGCTGGTTCAGCCAGAATGGCGGCGGACGTCAGCTGGTGATTGCCTCTCAGGGAGAAATTGACCCCGCACTGCTCGATTTACCCCGTCTCAATCACGCCGAATTGCCCAATAGCAAGCATCATCATGCTCACGTCCCTGCGCGCGGGCTGGCGGCTTTGAGCCTGCCGGAAACCCAGCGCTGGCGGCGTGCGTTGAATGAAGCCGACGGTTATAGCAGTTGCGGGTGGATTTTCGACGCGGACACCGTATTTGATACCGCAGGAATTCTCGACTGGGCGCGTCTGGCACCGGTTGAACGCGTAAAAGGTATTCTGCGTATTAATGAGGGCACATTGCTGGTAAATCGTCAGGGAGAAGACCTGTGGATTGAAACCAAACCGGGGGCGCCGTCTGACAGCAGAATTGAGCTAATTACACGGGGGATAGCACAATGGAACACATTACAATCCACCTTGTTGAAGATTCGTTTAAGTTGATCGGATTAAGTTAACGCCGACAAAATTAATACTTATCCTGCTAACAATAGGTCTTCCTGATATGTGGCGCCGAAATATTCCCGCAATACTGATACTCAACGTACTGGGTATTGCTCTTTTCTTATCTTTCTATTTACCTGCAAACCACGGTGTCTGGTTCCCGATTGATAAGTCGATTTTTTTCTTCTTCAACCGTCACCTGGCGACAGACGACGGGTTTCTGCACCTGGTTGCGGTGACCAATAACCGTGCTTTCGACGTGATTTCCCTGCTGGCAATGGGGCTGCTCTATCTGAGCTATTTCCTGAAGCAAGACACCGCGGGTCGTCGTCGTTACATTATTATCGGTTTCGTTATGCTGTTTACTGCCGTTGTGCTCAACCAGCTTGGGCATTTGCTGCCGGTCAGCCATAAAAGCCCGTCGCTGAGTTTCGAAGGCGTCAACCGCGTCAGCCAGCTGACCGGGATCCCGACCAAAGATTCTTCCGCGGACAGTTTCCCTGGCGACCACGGCATGATGCTGATTATTTTTAGCTGCTTTATGCTGCGGTATCTGAGCAAAACGGCATTTGGGGTTGCGCTGGTGATCACAATCATCTTCTCACTGCCACGCGTGATGATTGGGGCGCACTGGTTTACGGATATCGCGGTAGGTTCGCTGTCTGTGGTGCTGGTCGGCGCAAGCTGGTGGCTAATGACGCCCGCCAGTGATGTATTAATTCACTGGCTGGAGAGAAAACTCCCCGTTAAAAAAAATCCTAATGCGTCGGCGTAATTCTCGAAGACATATAATTTAGTTATGGTCAGGCAAATCATTTTGATCTGCCTGATCTTTATGACAGACAAATTTCACCGTTACTTTGCTGAAATATTGCTTGAAAACCCGCTTTCGATGCGGATTTAACCCAAATTAGCATAAAAAAACACACATCATTTCTAACATCTTTACTTACATCATCTTACATCACAATTTCTTATAAAAAATCCCGTAAAACCTCTCGCAATCCCCTATTCATTACGGTAACCTCCAAAACGCTGCACAGAAATGTGGCAAAAACACCCTGTTTGAATGAAAAAGCGTGCTCTGACGCACATTTTCCCGGTTAGGTGTTTGTCCCATCTGATCGTGGCAGGTAGTCTCGCTTGGTTTGGTAATTTTAATAACGATTTCATCGTTAAGGACAGCAAGGGATAACAACAATAATGGTCAAGTCTCAACCGTTTCTGAGATATATCACGCGGCTGATACCCGCGATTGGCGCAGCAATTATTCTTTCTGCGTGTAGTGGTATGCATTCTTCGAACACAGAAAACGCACAAACTGATATGCGTGCAGTAAATGACAAAGACGGTCTTCTACTGCAAGCCTCTCAGGATGAATTCGAAGCAATGGTTCGTAACGTCAACGTTAAATCCAAAATCATGGATCAGTACGCTGGCTGGAAAGGCGTTCGTTATCGGTTAGGCGGTGACAGCAAGCGTGGTATCGATTGCTCAGCGTTCGTACAGGTAACATTCCGCGAACAATTTGGTATGGACCTTCCACGTTCAACGTATGAACAGGAAGAAAAAGGTAAGAAAATCCAGCGTTCTAAACTGCGCCCGGGTGATCTGGTATTGTTCGGCGCGGGCTCAACAGGGCGACACGTCGGGATTTATTTAGGTAATGATCAGTTCGTTCATGCATCCACCAGCGCGGGTGTAATGATTTCAAATCTGAACGAAACTTACTGGAATAAACGATACCGCGAAGCAAGAAGAGTTCTGGCTAACGGCTGATTCCGTTACCTCATGATTTAGTTCTTGTTGTCCTGTACCAAGCGAATAAAAAACGTCATCTTCGGATGGCGTTTTTTTATGCCTGTAATAAAGTGTATTTAGCCTCTGGTGATTTTTAACTACGTTATACTTTTACTTCCTCAGCGAGAAAAAGGACAAACACATGGGTTTAAAAACGGCGCTTACACACACCGTATTGCCCAAACGCCGTTATTTAATACGAAGCCTCCTTTTTTCAGTGCTGTTCTTCATTTTCTTCATTATTTTCACCCTGACGGTAATCAAAGCTAATAATGCCAGCGAGCAGGAGCAAATCGTTGAAAGAGCGTCAGAATACAGCACGCGCTATTTTCATCAGTTAACGGACACGATGCGCAGGATTGGTCTGCTGACATCCGAATCCTGCCCTTCCATTGCCAGTGAAATTAACCGCGATGCGGCGTTCAGTATTGGCGTGCGTGACTTTCAGCTGGTTCGCAATGGCATGGTTTTTTGTTCTTCCGCTTCCGGCAACCAGAACGTTCCAGCCACCCGCTCACTGCATGATATTGATTTCGATAAAATGATGAGTATTGATTTGCAAATGGGCACACCGGCGGTACCGAATCGCCCGGTGATCATTGTCTGGCAGCGTAACCCCGGCGCATCGAACGATGGCGTAATTGCTACCCTGGAACTGACCCTGTCACCCTATATGCTTTTTGCGCTGCCCGGTGACGGTTATCGCGGTTTTGCACTTCTGATCGGCGACAGCGCGCTCACTTCTTCTGAAGATGCACTTATCCCTGTCAGTAAATTGCCTGCAGACCACTTTACGGAAACCAAACCCGACAACCTGCCTTTTACGTTGCGACTTTATACCCCTTCCCTGACTACCGACAACATCCGTTTCACCCTGCTTGGCGGGTTGTTACTCAGCCTGTTGGTGTGTGCGCTGACCTATTTCAGCCTGCTCAGCTGGCATAGCGCCGAAAGGGAAATTCTGCGCGGCCTTAAAAACAAAGAGTTTTTTGTCGAATACCAGCCGGTGATTGATGCTAAGACCCTGAAAATCACCGGTCTGGAAGCCCTGCTGCGCTGGCAACATCCGATTGAAGGACGTATTTCGCCGGAAATTTTCATTGGTTACGCCGAAACGCAGGGCCTGATTGTTGAGCTGACGCAGCATATGATGTCGATGGTGGCCGCCGACGCGCATCAGCTGCAACATGCGTTCCCTGAGAAATCTAAACTGAGCATCAACATTTCCCCGCATCATATGAACCGGGTCAGCTTCCACGACGACGTTTTGAATTTTATCGAAGCACTGCCGGAAAACGCGTTTCAGGTCATTTTCGAAATTACAGAACGTGGAATGATTGATACCGAAGGCGCGCTGCGGGAATTCAACTGGCTGCGCCATCACAATATTGAGATTGCTATCGATGATTTCGGGACAGGCCACAGCGCACTGATTTATCTGGAAAAATTTACGCTCGATTATTTAAAAATTGACCGCGGATTCGTGATGTCGATTGACCAGAAAACGCTGATCGCCCCGGTGCTGGATACCGTCCTCAAACTCACCGAAGAGCTGAAACTTAAGACCGTGGCCGAAGGCGTGGAAACTGAGTTGCAGTCACAATATCTGCGCAATCACGGCGTGACTTATCTCCAGGGTTATCTGTACAGCAAGCCCCTGGGCATCAGCGAGCTGATGAATTTCATCCGCGATTTCAATGAGAAAGAAGCGACTTACCAGATTTAATCTGTATCAGCCTGGCACCATTTGTTCCATTTTTCTCTTCGCCGTCTGCCCCTGTGTGTGATAAAAAGGCCGGAATCACGGATGAAACCTGAGGCTGATGTGTTACAAGGTCTTAGCGATCAATTGATTACCACTGAACAATAGCCTGCGGCAATCGTGTCCGCACCATGCTGTCGTCATCACAGGAGTGCAGATCCAGGATGTTTTCTCGCGTGTTTGCCGTTGCGCTGTGCCTGCTGAGTCTCAGCGCACAGGCCGAGGTCATACAGGACAGCTACGCGTTCGCGATTTTAGGCGAACCGAAATATGTCTCAAACTTCACCAGTTTTGACTACGTGAATCCTGCCGCGCCGAAGGGAGGGCAGATCACGCTGGCGGCTATCGGCACCTATGACAATTTCAACCGTTTCGCCTCACGCGGTAATCCGGCCATGCGCAGCGGATCGCTGTACGACCCGCTTTTCACAACGTCGAGTGATGAAATCGGCAGCTACTATCCGCTGATTGCCGATTCCGCCCGTTATGACAGCCAGTACCGCTGGGTGGAAGTCGATATCAATCCCCGCGCCCGTTTCAATGACAACACGCCAATCACCGCCAGCGACGTCGAATTCACGTTTAAGAAATTCATGACCGAAGGCGTTCCACAATTTCGTGTGGTGTATAAAGGGGTGGAGGTCAAAGCCATCTCACGGCTGACAGTGCGCATGGTGCTGCCAAAAGCCGATAAAGACATGATGCTGGGGCTGCTCGGCCTGCCAATTCTGCCGAAAGTATTTTGGGAAAAACATAAGTTCAATGAGCCATTGAGTGCGCCGCCGCCGGGCAGCGGCCCCTACCGCATTAGCGATTACAAGCTCGGCCAGTTCATCACGTATTCGCGCGTGCCCGATTACTGGGCCGCCAATCTGCCGGTTAACCGTGGTCGCTATAATTTCGATACGATCCGCTACGATTACTATCTCGACGACAACGTCGCTCTCGAAGCTTTCAAATCCGGTGCCTTTGATTTCCGCATGGAAACCTCGCCAAAGCACTGGTCAACGCAATATCAGGGCGGCAATTTCAGCAAAAACTTTATCGTGAAGGCCGACGAGGAAAATCAGGCCGCGCAGGATACGCGCTGGCTGGCGTTCAATATTCACCGCCCACAGTTTGCCGACCGCAAGGTGCGCGAAGCCCTGACGCTGGCCTTTGATTTTGACTGGATGAACCGGGCGCTTTACTTCGATGCCTATCAGCGCGTTGACAGCTATTTCCAGAACACTGAATACGCCGCGAAAGATTATCCGAACGTGGCTGAACTGGCGTGGCTCGGGCCGCTGAAAAGTCAGGTTCCGCCTGAAGTGTTCAGCACGTTGTATAAACCGCCGCGCACGGACGGCACCGGCAATGACCGGGCAAATCTGCTGAAGGCGACTGCGCTGCTGAAAGAAGCCGGCTGGGAAGTCAGAAATCAGGTGCTGGTCAACAGCAAAACCGGCAAACCTTTTACCTTTGAGCTGCTGCTGCCCAGCGGCGGTAACTCGCAGTATGTGCTGCCGTTCCAGCATAATTTGCAGCGTCTGGGCATCAGCATGTCGATTCGTGAAGTCGACAATTCTCAGTTTGTCCGCCGAATGCGCCAGCGCGATTACGACATGATCCCGACGGTTTATCCGGCGATGTCTTACCCGAGCAGCGATTTACAGATTTACTGGAACAGCAAATATCTGGATTCCACTTACAACAAACCGGGCGTCAGCGATCCGGCCATCGATAAACTCACCGATGAAATCGCCGCCAATCAGGGTAAACCGGACGCGCTGCTCTCACTCGGCCATGCGCTGGATCGGGTGCTGACCTGGAATATGTACATGATCCCGATGTGGTACACCCATCACGAACGCTATGCCTATTGGGATAAATTCTCGATGCCTTCTGTCACTCCGGCTAACGGTATGGAGCTGGATACCTGGTGGTATGACATGAACCGCGCAGCACGTCTGCCTGAGCAACGCCGTTGAGGAGCACACTGTGGCCGCTTATCTTTTAAGACGACTGCTTCTGGTGATCCCGACGCTTTGGGCCATCATCACCATTAACTTTTTTATTGTGCAGATTGCGCCCGGTGGCCCGGTTGATCAGGCCATTGCAGCCATCGAAATGGGGCAATCCAGCGGCCTGCCGAATTCAGCCGGTAACAGCGGTAACGGAAAAGCCTCACCCGGCGTCGCGCAGTTTGGCGAAGGTCAGTATCGCGGCGCGCGGGGGCTGGATCCTGAAGTTATCGCAGAAATTACCCATCGCTTTGGTTTTGATAAACCGCTGCACGTTCGCTATTTCGAAATGCTTTCCAGCTATGTGCGCTTTGATTTCGGCGACAGCCTGTTTCGCGGCTCAACCGTCATGGGGCTGGTGAAAAGTGCGTTGCCGGTGTCGGTCAGCATCGGCCTGTGGAGCACGCTGATCATTTATCTGGTGTCCATACCGCTGGGTATCCGCAAAGCGGTGCGTAACGGCTCGCGGTTTGATACCTGGAGCAGTTCGGTCATTATCATCGGCTACGCCGTGCCTTCGTTTTTGTTTGCCATCCTGCTGATTGTTCTGTTTACCGGCGGCAGTTATCTCGACTGGTTCCCGCTGCGCGGCCTGACGTCGCCCAACTTCGACACGCTGCCGTGGTACGGGAAAATCACCGACTATCTCTGGCATGTCACATTACCGGTGCTGGCGACGGTGATTGGTGGCTTTGCGACGCTGACCATGCTGACCAAAAACTCCTTCATGGATGAAGTGAGCAAACAGTACGTCGTGACCGCGCGGGCGAAAGGGCTGAACGAAAAGCAGATCTTGTACCGCCATGTCTTTCGCAACGCCATGCTGCTGGTGATTGCCGGTTTCCCGGCCACGTTTATCAGCATGTTCTTCACCGGTTCCCTGCTGATTGAAGTCATGTTTTCCCTGCAAGGCTTAGGATTGCTGGGCTATGACGCCATCGTCCAGCGCGACTTCCCGGTGATTTTCGGCACGCTTTACGTTTTCACGCTGATTGGCTTACTGCTCAATATCGTCAGCGATATCACTTACACGCTGGTTGACCCGCGTATCGACTTCGAGGGCCGTCACTGATGACCGTGAGACGCCTTAAATTCAGCACTGTCACACAGGCGCGCTGGACGCGTTTTTGCCAAAACCGTCGGGGTTTCTGGTCGCTGTGGATCTTTATGGTTCTGCTGGTTCTGGTGCTGCTGTCCAACGTTCTTGCCAACGATAAGCCGCTGCTGGCACGTTATCAGGGGCACTGGTATGTGCCTTTTATGGTGAATTACAGCGAAACCACGTTCGGCGGTGAGCTGGAAACGCCCGCCGATTACCAGGATCCGTTTGTGCTCAAACAGCTGGAAGCCAACGGCTGGGCCATCTGGGCACCGGTGCGCAGCAGCTATAACTCGATTAATTTCTCAACCACACAGCCCTTCCCTTCGCCGCCCTCAGCGCAGAACTGGCTGGGTACCGACAGCAACGGGCACGACGTGCTGGCGCAGATCCTTTATGGTTTACGCATCTCGCTGTTCTTCGGCATTTTCCTCACCGTACTGACGTCGGTCATCGGCATTATTGCCGGTGCCACGCAGGGTTATTACGGTGGCCTTATCGATTTGCTCGGACAGCGTTTTATCGAAGTGTGGTCCAGCATTCCGACGCTGTTCCTGATCATTATTCTGGCCAGCGTGGTCCAACCCAACTTCTGGTGGCTGCTGCTGATTACCGTGCTTTCGGGCTGGATGACCCTGGTCAGCGTCGTGCGCGCCGAATTCCTGCGCACCCGCAATTTTGATTACATCCGCGCAGCGCAGGCGATGGGCGTCAGCGACCGGGCCATTATGTGGCGTCATATGCTGCCCAATGCGATGGTCGCCACGCTGACCTATCTGCCGTTTATTCTTTGCGGTTCGATTACCACGCTGACGTCGCTGGATTTCCTCGGTTTCGGGCTGCCGCTGGGTTCGCCTTCGCTGGGCACATTACTGATGGAAGGCAAAAACAATTTGCAGGCACCGTGGCTGGGTATCAGCGCATTCGTCGTGCTGGCGTCCCTGCTGTCGTTGCTGATTTTCATCGGTGAAGCAGTCCGCGACGCCTTTAACCCTTCAGCACACCACGATGAGGCGCTCTGAAATGACGGAACCCTTACTGCAAATCCGTAACCTGAGCGTGGCTTTCCGTCAGGGCAATCAGCAACGAGAAGTGGTCAGCGATGTGTCCCTGAATATTCACGCGGGCGAAACGCTGGCGCTGGTGGGGGAATCCGGTTCCGGCAAAAGTGTAACCGCGCTGTCCGTGTTGCGCCTGCTGCCTTCTGTCGCCGTGTATCCGCAAGGGGATATTCTCTTTGAAGGCCGGTCGCTGCTCAAAGCCGACGGCATCGCCCTGCGCCAGATCCGCGGTAACCAGATTTCGATGATTTTTCAGGAGCCGATGGTTTCGCTTAACCCGCTGCATAGTATTGAAAAACAACTGACTGAAGTGCTGACGCTGCACCGTGGCCTGCGGGGTGACGCGGCACGGAGCGAAATTCTGCGTTGTCTTGATCGCGTAGGTATCCGCCAGGCGGCTTCCCGCCTGCGGGATTTCCCACATCAGCTTTCCGGCGGCGAACGCCAGCGCGTCATGATCGCCATGGCGGTGCTGACTAAGCCAAAACTGCTGATTGCCGATGAACCGACAACCGCACTGGACGTGTCCGTTCAGGCGCAGATTCTGTCCCTGCTCGACGAGCTGAAGCAGGAAATGGGCATGGCGATGCTGTTTATCACGCATAACCTGCGTATTGTGCGGCGTCTGGCGGATAACGTGGCCGTGATGCAGCAAGGGCGTCTGGTCGAGCAGCAGCCGCGCGCCACGCTTTTCAGCCAGCCTCAGCATCCTTACACGCAACACTTGTTGCAGGCGGAACCTCAGGGGCGTCCGCAACCGCTGAAAGGCGAACCTGCCGTTTTGCTGGACGTGAAAAACCTTGATGTGGGTTTTCCCATCAGGCGCGGCCTGCTGCGGCGTACCGTCGGCGTCAAACACGCCGTGAATCAGGTGAGTTTTCAGTTGCGCCGTGGCGAAAGTCTGGGCGTAGTGGGCGAATCAGGATCCGGAAAAAGTACGACAGGGCTGGCCCTTTTACGACTGATGAAATCTCAGGGCGAAATCTGGTTTGACGGCCAGCCGCTGCACACCTTCTCGCGTAAGCAAATGCTGCCTTTTCGCAGCCGGATACAGGTGGTGTTTCAGGATCCTTTCTCGGCGCTGAATCCACGATTTACCGTGGAACAGATTATTGCCGAAGGGTTACTGGTTCACCGGAAAGTGAGTGCGCAGGAGCGCGAACAGGACGTGATCCGTGCGATGCAGGAAGTCGGGCTGGATCCGCAGAGCCGTCACCGTTATCCGGCTGAATTCTCCGGCGGTCAGCGCCAGCGTATTGCCATCGCCCGTGCGCTGATTTTACAGCCCGAAATGCTGATTCTGGATGAACCGACATCGTCTCTGGATAAATCCGTACAGGCGCAGATTCTGGCGATTCTGAGCGAACTTCAGCAACGCCACGGCCTGACCTATCTGTTTATCAGCCATGATTTGCATGTCGTCCGGTCTTTGTGTCATCAGTTGCTGGTGCTCAGAAACGGGGAAGTGGTCGAACAGGGAGATTGTGAGCAGATTTTTACCGCGCCGCAGCAGGCCTACACCCGCGAATTACTGAGCGCGTCAGATGCGTTTGATTCGCAGGAGCAAATCGCCTGACCGTGATATCAGGCGATTCAGAAAGGATAAAGTGCGGTGACCGATTCCGCGATCGCCGCGCCGATATTTTTCAGGCAGCAAAGGGTGGCGCTTTCATCTTCACGATGTACGAACAAGCAAGGCTCTCCGTCGATTTCAACAATCGCCGCTTTGACCTGAATATCTTCTAAGGCATCGGTTAACTGGTGCATCACCTGCCAGGCGAATTCGCCCTCATGGCTGAGCAGTTTCAGGCCGATCAGATTGTTATCTTCCTCGTTACCAGGCAGCGGAATCGGTTCAACTTTGATACCGGCAAAACCTGACAACCAGCGATAACTTTGCGGTAAACGATGTACTACCGAAAGTTGGGTATTATTCACGTGGTTCCCCAGACAATGATGCTAACCAATTATCTACACGATATTTTTACAAAAAAGCTACACCAGTACTGATTAAGTTATAGCCGACAGACGGTGCTTTGCCCACTTCTTGCTCAAATAATTAACATTAAATTAACGTCATTCAAGTGCAAGATCACAGGCCTGATTATTTTTTATGTCTGCTCCCGATGAATCTGAGAGACAGATCTCATTTTGGCCTATTTGTAACCTTTTCCGTCTTGATTCACAACCATTTTAATCAAATGACGCTACTTTTTATTGCATATTTATTTACATTTAATATACAAATTAAGGCTATTCACAACATCAGAAACAGCAGTAAAAATTGAAAAATCAAAAAGTTAAAACCCATCCTCGCTTTTTACACCGAGCGACATAGTGTTAATTTCATTTTGAAATGAACCAGCTGGTTACATATTTTGCGGCGTCGCATCATACGTTAAATTCTGGATCTGATGTTAATAAATCCGCACAATTTGTTTGCACAATTTATTCTTCTTTGGCTTATCATCCGCATCGTTATTACTGGTATACCCTATCGCAGAGACAACAGGCCATCATCAACCTGCTGATAAATATGCGCATTAGCGACACATAATAAGAATCAGATAAGCAAATCCTGAGTTATTTAGCTCACACCCAATCCCAGCGAGAAATGAGATGGAAAACGATCCTTCAATCATGGCAAGCAATAACAGCGAAAATGGAACCGGTTTCAGTCGTCGCGAACTGCTTAAAGGGCTGACCTCCGCAATGGTCGCCACGACCCTTCTCGGCTTTCCCTTCCTGAGCCAGGCGGAGAAAGAAACCGCCACGCAGTCACCGGTGATCTTCGGTCAGTTCTATCTGGTATCACAGGCCATCACAGGGCACAGGAATATCAGCGAAGGAACGTCGGCTCAGATTTTCAACGCCTTCTTTCGCTCACAGCCTGACTTCCCGGCTCAGGTCAGCAAACTCCACGCACTGGTTAAACCGGGGCAGGCCGCGAAAGATTTGCAGAAAGCCGCACAGCAAAACGGTCTGGGCGAACTGGTGACGAGCATCGTCACCGCCTGGTATACCGGCACGGTTGGACATGGAACCGATTCCATTTTGATCACCTATAAAGATGCGCTGATGTATCGCCCGGTGAGCGACGGCCTGATTGTGCCGACCTACTGCGGCAACGGCCCGCTGTACTTCACCGCCGCGCCGCCTGATGCCGCCATGCCTGAATCCATGAATGCCGATCGTTTTAACCGTTCTTCTGAATCTGATGTGAGCAAAGCCTGATGAAAAAACCCGAATTTACCGCAGACGGCGATGCGTCTGCTGATGTGATTGTTGTCGGTTCCGGCGTCGTCGGCGGCATGATTGCCGATCAACTGGTTAGCGAAGGCTATTCCGTTCTGGTGCTGGAAGCGGGTTTACGCATCGAGCGCGCGCAGGCCGTCGAAAACTGGCGCAACATGCCTTTTGATAACCGTGCGGGCTCTGATTTCCAGGGGCTGTATCCGCAGTCCGAAAAAGCCCCGGCGCCGCTGTACTTCCCGGAAAATAACTACGTGCATCTGACCGGGCCCAGCGCGGGCAGCTTCAAGCAAGGTTATCTTCGCACCGTCGGCGGTACCACCTGGCACTGGGCGGCGTCCTGCTGGCGGCACGTTCCTAACGATTTCAAAATGAAAACGCTGTACGGCGTGGGCCGCGATTGGCCGATTTCGTATGACGAACTGGAGCCCTATTACTGCCGCGCAGAAGAAGAGATCGGCGTAGCAGGCCCGAACGATCCTGAGCTGCAATCCCCTTCCGAACGCAGCAAGCCTTACCCGATGGAACAGGTTCCTTATGGTTATGGCGATATGCGTTTTGCCGAGATTGTGAACCCGCACGGTTACCGCTCAGTGCCAATCCCGCAAGGACGCAGCACCCGTCCGTGGAACGGCCGCCCGACCTGTTGCGGCAATAACAACTGCCAGCCTATCTGCCCGATTGGCGCGATGTATAACGGCATCGCACACGTCGAACGTGCCGAAAACAAAGGCGCCGTGGTGCTGGCCGAAGCCGTGGTATACAAGATTGATACCGACGAAAACAACAATGTGACGGCGGTTCACTGGCTGGATAACCAGAAAAAATCCCATAAAGCGACCGGCAAAGTGTTCGCGCTGGCCTGTAACGGCATCGAGACGCCGCGTCTGCTGCTGATGGCGGCCAACGATAAGAACCCGAACGGTATCGCCAACTCGTCTGATCACGTGGGACGTAACATGATGGACCACTCCGGTTTCCACTGTACGTTCATCGCCAAAGAGCCGTTGTGGATTGGCCGTGGTCCTGCGCAGAGCAGCTGTCTGGTTGGCCCGCGCGACGGTGATTTCCGTAAAGATTATTCTGCCAACAAGATGATCCTCAACAACATCAGCCGTGTGATCCCGGCGACGACCAAAGCGTTGCAGATGGGGCTGGTGGGTCAGGAGCTGGACGAAGAAATCCGTCGCCGTTCTATTTTCGGCGTGGACTTGTCCATCAGCCTGGAGCCGTTGCCGGATCCGGATAACCGCCTGACGCTGAGCAAAACCCGTAAAGATCCGCACGGTCTGCCGTGCCCGGACATTCATTACGACGTTGGTGATTACGTGCGTAAAGGTGCGGAAGCGGCGCATAAACAACTTGAGCACATCGGCTCGCTGTTTATGGCGGAAGAATTCAATATCACCACCAGCCTGAACGCCAATAACCACATCATGGGCGGCACGATTATGGGCAACGACCCGAAGGATTCCGTGGTGAACGGCGATTGCCGGACGCACGACCATGCCAACCTGTGGTTACCGGGCGGCGGCGCGATCCCGTCTTCCAGCGTGGTGAACAGTACGCTGACCATGGCCGCGCTGGCGCTGAAAGCCGCCGATGATATGTCAAAAAAACTGGCAGGTGCAGCATGAAAAAACTTCTCACCGCCTGCCTGTTAAGTGCGTCCCTGAGCGGTTTTGCCGCCGCGCAGGACAATCAGGCTGCACTTGTCCGTCAGGGCCAGGAAGTGGCCACCGCCGCAGACTGTCAGGCTTGCCATACGGCACCCGAAGGGGGAAAACCCTTTGCGGGCGGGTATGAAATCCATTCGCCGATGGGCACGATTTACACCACCAATATCACGCCATCAAAACAGTTTGGTATCGGGAATTACACCGAAGAACAGTTCACCCGCGCCGTGCGCGAGGGTGTGCGTCCGGACGGTGCGAATCTGTATCCGGCCATGCCGTACACCTCTTACAGTCATATGAGCGATGCCGATATGCACGCGCTGTATGCCTATTTCAAAGAGGGCGTGAAGCCGGTCGAACAGCCAAATACCGAAACTGCCCTGCCATTCCCGTTTAACATGCGTATTGCGATGGCCGGCTGGAACCTGATGTATCTCGACAGCACGCTGTTTAAGCCGGATCCGACCAAAAGCGAGCAATGGAACCGTGGCGCGTATCTGGTGAACGGTGCCGGACACTGCGATACGTGCCATACGCCGCGTAATCTGATGATGGGTTCGGTGACGGATAAACCGCTGGCGGGCGGCATGGTCGGCCCGTGGTATGCGCCGAACATCAGCTCGGATCCGGTCAGTGGCATCGGTAACTGGTCGCAGGCACAACTGGTGGAATACCTGAAAACAGGCCGGACAGCCGGGAAAAATCAGGCCGCAGGCGGCATGGCGGAAGCAGTGCAAAACAGCCTGCAATATATGTCTGACACCGATCTGAACGCGATTGCCTTCTACCTGAAAAACAGCACGCCAGTTCGCGATCCGCGCGATACTCAGGCGGCAGATACCTTCGGTAAGCCGGTGAATGTGGAAGATGGCCTGCGCGGCGCGCACCCGTTTAACGCGAACAAAACCATCGACAACGGCGCGGCATTGTTCAGCGGATATTGCGCCAGCTGCCACCAGCCGGACGGTTCAGGCAGCAAGAATCAGGCCTATCCGTCACTGTTTAACAACACCGCGACCGGTCTCGGGAATGCGTCGAACCTGATTTCCGCCATTCTTTACGGCGTCGATCGTCAGGTGGGCGACCATCACGTGCTGATGCCGAAATTTGGCGTGGGTTCGTATGTCGGTCAGCTCGACGATCAGCAGATTGCGGATATCTCCAACTACGTGTTGAAGAACTACGGCAACGCAGGCGTTCAGGTCAGCGCGCAGGATGTGGCGGTGTTACGCGCAGGCGGTCCGGTTACGCTTCTGGCGAAACTGCAACCGTTCATGGCACCGGCGATGGTCATCGGCGTGATCATTCTGCTGGTGCTGATTTTCTGGCTCGGCAGAAAGCGCAAAGTCAGAAAAGCATAATCACGGAAGATGAAATGCAAAAAGCGTTACCCCCGCCCGACCAGCGGCATGGCGCTGGCCATAACGGTCATGGTCAGAACGTTGGTGCCCGGCGGTAATCCGGCCATAAAAGCCACGGCTTCACCGACGCGTTCCACCGCAATCACCGGCTCTTCGGCGATATGTCCGTCGGCCTGCATCCTGCCTGCCAGCGCTTTGTTGCCCATATCCGTGGCGGCGTTGCCGACATCAATCTGCCCGCACGCGATGTTGAATGCGCGGCCATCGAGCGCCGTGGATTTAGTCAGGCCGGTAATCGCATGTTTGCTGGCGGTGTAAGGCGCGGAATTCGGACGCGGCGACTGCGCCGAAACCGAACCGTTATTGATAATGCGACCGCCCTGCGGAGATTGCTGTTTCATCAGTCTGACCGCCGCCTGCGTACACAAAAATGCGCCGGTCAGATTGGTGTTGATCACCGAAAGCCAGTCTTCCACCGCAAGCTCATCGATGGGCACATCCTTCACGTTATTTCCGGCGTTATTAAACAGTAAATCCAGCCGCCCGAAGGTTTCCTGAATATCCGCAAACAGCGCGGCGACCGACTGCGGGCGGGTCACATCCAGCTCACGCGCCACCGCTTGTCCCGGCGCAAACTGTGCCACGGCCTGCGCCAGTTTTTCTGTATTGCGCCCCGCCAGAATGACCGTAAATCCAATACCCGCCAGCGACTTCGCGGCGCTCAGCCCGATACCGCTGCCACCGCCGGTGACCAGTGCGATTTTGCTCATAGTTTTATTTCCCCTATCCGGAAGCGGCTTACTTAAAAGGATAACGGGGATCAAACTGCGGCCAGCATGCCGCCGTCTATAAATAACAGATGCCCGTTAACAAAGTCAGACGCCCTGGATGACAGATAAACCGCGCCGCCGACCAGCTCTTCCGGATTGCCCCAGCGCGCGGCGGGGGTGCGTTTGCACAGCCATTCGGAGAACTCTTTGTTATCGACCAGCGCCTGCGTCATGTCGGTTTTGAAATAGCCCGGCGCAATGCCGTTCACCTGAATATTGTAGCGCGCCAGTTCGACACACATACCGCGTGTCAGCATTTTCACCGCGCCTTTGGAGGCGGCGTACGGCGTGATGGTGTCACGGCCCAGTTCGCTTTGCATCGAACCGATATTGATAATTTTGCCGCGCTCGCGCGTGATCATGTAACGCGCAACGGCTTGTGACACCAGAAAAACGGATTTCTGATTCACCGCAATCACATCGTCCCAGTCTTTTTCCGGGAAATCGGTAAATTTGTGGCGGCGCTGGATCCCCGCGTTGTTCACCAGCACATCAATCGGGCCGAGGGTCTTTTCGATATGGTCAATCGCCTGATTCACCGCCTGGCTGTTTGTGACATCAAACGAGACGGCGTGTGCGATAAACCCTTCTGCGCGCAGCGCTTCAGCCGCCTTTTGGGTTGATTCCTGCTGCGTGCCGTTGACGATAATTTCCGCCCCGTGCTGCGCCAGCCCTTTCGCCAGCAGGAAACCCAGACCGCGCGTGGAACCGGTGACCAGAATCCTTTTGTTATCCAGTGAGAAGAGATTTGTCATGACGTTGGCCCTATTAAAAAGCTGCTTATGAAAAGTTAGCCCCACTACAACGGTTTACCCGCCGCCAAACTGTGATGCAGATCACTTTGAAGAATGTTAAAAAACCCTGTTACTCCCGATGTGATCATCATCATTTTGATAACAATCTCCGGCGCTTTCTGTTTCAATAATCAGGTATATTTTGGGGAAATGATCAGGGAAAACCCGCATGAGAAACCAGCGCGTGACATTACAGGACATCGCCCAACTGGCGGATGTGACCAAGATGACGGTCAGCCGTTTTCTGCGCACGCCGGAAAAGGTCTCTCCTGAAACCCGCGAGCGTATCACCAAGGTCATGGAAGAAGTCGGTTATCCGCTGGAAGAAGCCCGCGGACCGGCCAAAGCGCCGCGTATCGGCATTCTGGTGCCCTCTTTTAACAATCAGATTTTCTCCGATTTGCTGGCAGGTATTGAGTCCGTGACGTCCGCCCAGGGCTACCAGACGCTGGTGGTCAATTACGATTACAGCAAAGACCGCGAAGAAGAACACATTATCAACCTGCTCGGTTATCAGCTCGCCGGGCTGATTCTCACAGATTCCGTGCATACGCTGAAAGCAGATAAGTATCTGAATGCGGCTGAAATTCCGGTCGCACAAGTGATGGATCTCGACGATCAGAATGGCCGCATTGCAGTGGGTTTTGATAATCAGCAGGCCGGATATGATATGGCCACGACGCTGCTGGCCAGCGGCAAAGAGTATGTGGTGTATTTCGGTTCGATGTCTGACGCGCGTGACCAGAAACGTTATCAGGGTTACAGCCGGGCGATGACTGAACGCGGGCTGACGCCGGTGCATATCACGCCAAACAAAGTTTCATCGGTGTCCATCGGCGCCGGTATGCTGTCGATGGCGCGCCAGCTTTATCCGCACACCAATGCGATTTTGTGTACCAACGACGATATTGCCGTCGGTGTGTTACAGGAATGTCTGAAACTGGGCATCCGCGTACCGCAAGACATGGCGATTTCAGGTTTTCACGGACTGGATATCGGGCTGGCGACCACGCCGTTGCTGGCCAGCGTTATTACGCCGCGCTTTGAAATGGGCAAGGTTGTCGCCGAGATATTGCTGAAGAAAATCAAAAACCTGCCGACCATCGAGCGTGTCGATTTGCACTACCGGATTTCCCTCGGCGGCACGATTTAACGCACCCTTTTCCGCAATTCACCGCCTTTCATCCTGCACGCTAACTGCGGTGCAGGATCACGTTGCAGGTAACACCTTTTCTTAACATAATTCAACGTGACGCCTGTCACGAAATACTTTCCTCAAAATGCTTTTATTAGGTCATCGCCGGATTCAAGCACACAGAGGAAAGACTATGAATAATAAAATTCCTAAGGCCCGCTGGTTACGTGTCATCACCCCCATTCTTATCGCCTGTATTATTTCCTTCATGGACAGGGTCAATATTAGTTTTGCCATGCCTGGGGGAATGGACGCCGAATTAGGCATCACCGCATCAATGGCCGGACTGGCGGCCGGTATTTTCTTTATCGGTTATTTGTTTTTGCAGGTGCCCGGCGGAAGCCTGGCGGTTCACGGCAGCGGACGTAAATTCATCGCCTGCTCGCTGATTGCCTGGGCGGTGATTTCCATTCTGACCGGTTTTATCACGAACCAGTATCAGTTGCTTTTCCTGCGTTTTGCGCTCGGTGTGGCGGAAGGCGGGATGTTGCCGGTGGTGCTGACGATGGTCAGTAACTGGTTCCCGGATAAAGAACGAGGCCGCGCGAACGCCTATGTCCTGATGTTTGCCCCCTCGGCGGGATGATTACCGCACCGCTGTCCGGTCTGATCCTGGATACGCTCGACTGGCGCTGGTTATTCATCATCGAAGGGGCATTATCGTTCGTGGTGATGCTGTTCTGGTGGTTCACCATCAGCGACCGTCCGGAAGAAGCGAAATGGCTGTCTGAGCGCGAACGCGATTATCTGGTCACCGAATTAAACCGTGAACGCGAAGCCCTGCGGGCTCTGGCACCGGTGAATAACGCGCCGCTCAAAGAGGTTTTTCGCAATAAATCTATCGTCAAACTGATCGTCATTAACTTCTTCTACCAGACCGGGATTTACGGCTACACGCTGTGGCTGCCGACTATCCTGAAAAATCTCACCGGCGGCGACATGAGTTCAGTCGGTATGCTGGCGATTATCCCTTACGTGGGCACAATGCTGGGGATTCTGGCGATGTCCGTGCTGTCCGATAAAACCGGCAAACGCCGCCTGTTTATCGCCCTGCCGTTGTGTGGTTTCGCCGCCTGTCTGGCCGCATCGGTCACGTTTGGTCATAACATTATGGCGGCCTACGGGTTTCTGGTCGGTGCCGGGTTCTTCCTGCAAGCCGCGACCAGCGCCTTCTGGACCATTCCGGGCAAAGTGACCACGCCGGAAGTGGCAGGCAGCGCCCGCGGTGTGATTAACGGGCTGGGGAATCTGGGCGGCTTCTGCGGCCCGTATCTGGTCGGCGTGTTAGTCAGCCTGTACGGCCAGAGTACGGCGATTTATGCGCTGGTCGCGTCCCTGCTGATTGCCGCGCTGGTGACGACGCTGTTGCCGAAAGAGTGCGATATGGCGCTGATCCCCGGCGCAAAAGCCAAAGCGATGGCAGATGAATATGCCCGCGCCAAAGCGGCACGCCGGGTTCAGGGGATAAAAGCGGAGATCGTGGGATAGAAGAATAAACTCCCCTTCACCGGGGAGTTTACATCAGGTGGCTGATGCCGCCCCTTTCGCCGGACGGCTGGCGTAGAGATACAGCAATGTGGCAGCAATCACGCAAAACGCCATCGAACCGACCATCGGCCAGGCGCTTTTGGCGGTAAACAGTGAAAGCACTGAGCCAATCGCCGCGCCGGTGCCAAATCGAATCGTTCCCGCCAGAGAAGCCGCCGTGCCCGCCATATGCGGAAAGTCATCCATGATGACGGCCATCGCGTTGGAGGTGACCATCGCTATCACCCCGACATAACCCGCCACGCCGATCACCATTGCCCAGAACGGCAGCCCGAACGCGCACACCACCAGCAGCCAGATGCCCATTGCCAACTGAACAAACAAGCCGAAGCGGAACATCTTCACCGCGCCCGCACGGCGCACGTTGCGGCTGTTGATCAGCGTCAGGATCACCAGCGCCACAATGTTCAGCGCAAAGTAGAAACCGAAATGCTGCGGCGAAACGTGATTGAGTTCGATGTAAACGAACGGCCCGGCGCTGAGGAATGAGAACATGCCGGCAAACGAGAAACCGCTCGCCAGCATATAGCTCAGCACGCGCTTGTGGCGGAACAGGGAGACGAAATTGCCGACGGTGGTGCGCAGATGGAATTTTTGCCGCCGCTCTTTGGGCAGCGTTTCCTTGATGTAAACGCCCACCAACGTGGCAGCGATCAACGCGGCAATCGCCATCGCCCAGAAAATCGCGTGCCAGCTGAAAATCGCCATCAGCAGGCCGCCGAGCATCGGCGCGAGCAGCGGCGCAACGGTCATGACCAGCACCACAAAAGACATCATTCGCGAGAATTCGTCTTTGGTGAACATGTCGCGCATCAGCGCGTTAATGACCACGCTGGCCGCCGCCGCCGCTAAACCGTGCAAGAAACGCATCCACACCAGCTGTTCGACCGACTGCGCAAGCGCACAGGCTCCGGCCGCCACAGCAAAAACCAGTACGCCCCAAAATATCACCGGCTTACGCCCGAGACTGTCAGCCATCGGTCCGTAAAACAGCTGCCCTATCGCAAAACCCAGCACATAGGCGCTGAGGGTCATTTGCACGCTGCCCGCCGCCACACCATATTCCTCGGCGATAACGGGCATACTTGGCAGATACATATCGATAGCCAACGGCATCAGCATCGATATCAATCCCAGGATGAAAATCAGTCCGATGTGGGATACCGGTTTTTCTTGCACTTTCAGCTGCTCCAGTTAAGAGAAAAAACTAGCGCGAGGGAACGCCAACGCTGGCAATTTCCTGCTCAGTTAACGGCCGGTACTGGCCCGGTTCTAAATCTTCATCCATCACGATTTCGCCGATCCGCTCACGGTGCAGCGCGACCACGCGGTTACCGACCGCCGCAAACATGCGTTTCACCTGATGGTAGCGCCCTTCGCTGATGGTCAGACGCACCAGGTTCTCTTCGATTTGCTCGAGTGTCGCCGGTTTGGTCAGGGAATCTTCATTGTGCAACTGCACGCCCGCTTCAAACTGCGCGGCAGTATCGTCAGCCAGAGGGTTTTCGAGCGTGACCAGATAGGTTTTCTCGCAATGATGACGCGGTGAGGTGATGCGGTGCGACCACTGGCCGTCGTCGGTCATTAACACCAGACCGGTGGTGTCGATATCCAGACGCCCTGCGGCATGCAGCTTGTACGCCACCGGTTCTTCGAGGAAATACAGCACGGTCGGATGATCCGGATCATCGGTGGAACACACGTAACCCTGCGGTTTGTTAAGCATGAAATAACGCGGGCCGGTGATTTGATCCAGCACATTGCCGTCGAACTCGACGCGCTGTTCAGGGCTGATTTTCATCGAGCCGGTTTTGACGATTTCGCCGTCAACAGTGACACGTTTGTTGCGCAGCTCACGTAAAACGAGCGCGCGGCTTACACCTAATTGCTGAGATAGAAACTTGTCCAGACGCATTGGATAGTCTTGCCTTCGTGGCGATCTGAGTGATCGCGTTACTGATAAAACACAAGACCCCGCCGCTGCAACAAGGCAACTGACAGGGTTCAGGGTTGTTCGATTCGTAATACTTTCAGTTCGTCTGGCTGCAACGAGTGATGATTACTTCGAGGGGGCAGATTGACTGCCGCATTGAGCGAGAGAGTATAGCCGTGCTTGGCTCCGCATCCTAGGAGGAAGAGGAAAATAAGCAGGCTAAACATTAACAGCAGGTGATTTTATTGCTCATCGCCATTCGGCAGATTTCTTGGCATACTCCACCACTGTAGTTATTAACAGTAAAAGTTATTAACAGTAAACTGAAAGGTGATCTTCGCCCGTGACCGCTTTTACCCTTCGTCCCTATCAGCAGGATGCCGTTGACGCCACGCTGCGTCATTTCCGCCAGCACGATGAACCGGCGGTGATCGTGCTGCCCACCGGTGCCGGAAAAAGTCTGGTGATTGCCGAGCTGGCAAGGGTTGCGCGTGGGCGCGTGCTGGTTCTGGCACACGTCAAAGAGCTGGTGGCGCAGAATCACGGTAAATATCTCTCCTACGGGCTGGAAGCGGATATCTTTGCGGCGGGTCTGAATCTCAAACAAAGCAGCGGAAAAGTGGTGTTTGGCAGCGTGCAATCCGTCGCGCCCAATCTGGCGGCGTTCAGCGGTGAGTTTTCCCTGCTGATTGTCGACGAATGCCACCGCATTTCCGACGACGATAACAGTCAGTACCAGCAAATCATCAGCCATCTTAAAGCGCAAAACCCGCGTCTGCGGCTGCTCGGGCTGACGGCGACACCTTACCGTCTGGGCAAAGGCTGGATTTATCAGTATCACCATCAGGGCATTGTGCGCGGCGATTCCAATAGCCTGTTCCGCGATTGTATTTACGAACTGCCGCTGCGTTACATGATTAAAAACGGCTTTCTGGTGCCGCCGGAACGGCTCGATATGCCGGTGGTCAGCTATGATTTCAGCCGCCTACAACCCAACAGCAACGGGCTGTTCAGCGAGGCGGATCTTAACGATGAGCTGCGCCAGCAAAAACGTATTACCCCGCACATCATCAGTCAGATTATTGAGTTCGCGCAGGATCGCAAAGGCGTGATGATTTTTGCCTCGACGGTGGAACACGCCGGTGAAATTTTCGGTCTGCTGCCCAAAGGCGAAGCGGCGCTGATCAGCGCACAAACGCACGCCATCGAGCGTGACCGGCTGATCACGGCCTTTAAGCAACAGGAACTGCGCTATCTGGTGAACGTTTCGGTACTGACCACCGGCTTTGACGCGCCACATGTGGATCTCATTGCCATTTTGCGCCCCACCGAATCGGTCAGCCTTTATCAGCAAATTGTCGGGCGCGGGCTGCGCCTGTCACCGGGCAAAACGGATTGCCTGATCCTCGATTACGCCGGAAATCCGCATGACCTGTTTACGCCGGAAGTGGGCAGTCACAAACCGGCGGGCGACAACAAACCGGTGCAGGTCTTCTGCCCGGCCTGCGGTTTCGCCAATATCTTCTGGGGGAAGACCACCGAGGACGGCACGATCATCGAGCATTTTGGCCGCCGCTGTCAGGGCGTGCTGGAAGATGACGACGGCAACCGCGAGCAGTGTGATTTTCGTTTTCGCTTCAAAAGCTGCCCGCACTGCGGCGCGGAAAATGATATTGCCGCACGGCGCTGTCATCAGTGTCAGGAAATTCTGGTCGACCCGGACGATATGTTGAAAGCCGCATTACGCCTGAAAGATGCGCTGGTGTTGCGCTGCGGCGGCATGAACCTTGAACACGGGCGCGACGACAAAGGCGAATGGCTGAAAATCACCTATTACGATGAGGACGGCGCGGACGTTTCCGAGCGTTTCCGCCTGCAAACGCCTGCTCAGCGGATGGCGTTTTTGCATAACTTCCTACGTCCGCACCAGCGCGCGCCGGGCGTACCGCTGGAATGGAAGTCCGCCGCGGATATCGTGGCGCAGCAGGTTTTACTGCGTCATCCCGATTTTGTTGTCGCACGCATGAAAGGTCAGTTCTGGCAGGTGCGCGAGAAGATGTTCGATTATGAAGGACGTTACCGTCGCGCCAATGAGCTGCGCGGGTGAGAAAACAACCTGAACCCGGCTATTTATATTGCTGCAACTGCCCTGCTCCGGTATCATACCGCCCGCTTTCGCCTTGTGTGGAAGCGTGCAGTACTCAACTCGTCACTCGGTCGCAGGTGGCGGGGCTCTTGTTTTAAAACAAACAGTATTTATATATAGAGAAACATACATGTTCACTATCAATGTAGAAGTACGTCCACAGGACGAGCAGGGCAAGGGTGCGAGCCGCCGCCTGCGTTTAGAAAACAAATTCCCAGCTATCGTTTACGGTGGCTCAGCTGCTCCAGTTTCTATCAAACTGGACCATGATTCTGTTAAGAACATGGAAGTTAAAGCGGAGTTCTACTCTGAAGCTATTACTCTGGTTATCGACGGTAAAGAAACCAAAGTTAAAGTTCAGGCTGTACAGCGTCACCCGTTCAAGCCAAAACTGGCTCACATCGACTTCGTTCGCGTTTAATCGCTGACTGAGTTGTTGCGCATCGGGACGCCGTGCGGGAACAAATAAAAAACGCCGCCATAGCAATATAGGCGGCGTTTTTTATTGTCTGCGATTTACCGGTTTCCTGCTCCTCCCCCTGCGAAGGGGGAGGCTGGGAGGGGGTTTTAAGGGCAAACACTCCGTTAAAGTAAACTTAACGTAATGATTCTGCTTTAATACCCCACCCCAGCCCTCCCCTTCGCAGGGGAGGGAGCGGATCGCGCTATCTTCAGGTATTTATTTGCCCGCTTTGCGCTGTAACTGATCCCGCAAATTCGGCGGCGTGCCTTTAATGGTCAGCGTATCGGTCGCCGGATCCCAGAAAATACGCTCGCCCATCAGCATGGCATCAAAATTAATGCTGATGCCGCCGCCGCTGCCGGCAAATTTGGTCAACTGGCGCAACGTGCTGCGA
Source organism: Rahnella sp. PCH160 (assembly GCF_047784855.1). Classification (NCBI taxonomy): domain Bacteria; kingdom Pseudomonadati; phylum Pseudomonadota; class Gammaproteobacteria; order Enterobacterales; family Yersiniaceae; genus Rahnella; species Rahnella sp. PCH160. Next base: position 2,458,529 of record NZ_JBLOGT010000001.1, on the reverse strand, counting down.
TCGGCCGGGAACGTTTCTTCCAGCTGATAACCTTGTTCCTGCGTGAATTCTTTGAATTTCTTGTCATTCCACGGCGGCAGTTCTTCGGATAAATCATCCAGCGCAATCTCTTCGCCGGCCTGCAACTGCTCGTTGCAGTAGGTATATACCTGCTGGCGATAGTTCTGACGCTCGTTTTTATCGAGCTGCGCTTCGGTACAGAAATCATCAACCGCCTGCAATAGGCCCCGGTTTTGCGCTTTGGTATCCAGACCGACGGCGGCGCCCAGGAAATCCATAAAGAAGTCAGAGACTTTGCGCCCCACGCGGCCTTTCAGGAATGTCAGGTAGCGGGTGGATTCCGGATTGGTTTCCCATTCGGTCAGGTCAATGCGTGCCACGATATCGGCGTGGTTGATGTCCAGATAATGAATGCTGCTGACGTCCAGTTGTTCGTTGACGCGCATACTGCTGCGGCTGCTAAGCACGGCCACCAGCAAATATTCCACGGCCAGGAAGCGGTAATGGCAAAACAGCACCACGCCGCCTTCTGCGAACGGGTATTTTGCCAGCTCATCACGAAGACGCCCGGTCGCGGCGCGGCTGAATGACAGGAAATCGTCGTCCCCTTTACGGCAACCGCGCAACGCAACGGCCAGTTCGCTGTCCTCGTTGAACAGACCGTACGCTTTGCTTTTCGCGCTGTAGACACGATGCAGCTCAGCCATCATTTCATCAACGGCGGCATTCGGGGTCAAAAGCGTATCGCGCAGCACAACATCCAGCGTTTGCTCATCACGTTTATTCAACTGGTGCAGAGCGATCTGCTCAATATCCAGACTCATGGGGACTTTCTCCTGTAAGAATTGCAGCCGTGTAAGAAGGGTTTGCCTGCGGGGCGTATTCAAACACCGAAGCGTCAAAGCCGCAACCTGTTCCAGCCCGTGAAATACTGATTCATAGATGCGATCACTACCCCGACACGACCCCCGTTATAAAAATGCGGAAAGTGACGCTGTGATCGGCTAAGATATTGGACTTTGTCAGATCAAGAAGCACATTACTCTATGGCACAATCATCCCGTTACAGTGACGAACACGTTGAACAGATCCTTTCCGAGCTGGCAACTGTTCTGGAAAAACACCGCGCCCCGACCGACCTTTCTTTGATGGTTTTGGGCAATATGGTGACGAACCTTATTAATACCAGCGTCGCTCCTGCACAGCGCAAAGCATTGTCCCAATCTTTTGCTAAAGCGTTGCAAGCGTCGATAAGAGAAGATAAAGCCCATTAATTCACTCATTGCCCAGACCCTCTCATGGTGACAAATAGTCAGCGCTATCGCGAAAAAGTTTCCCAGATGATCAGCTGGGGTCACTGGTTCGCCCTGTTTAATATCCTGTTGATCCTTGGGCTCGGCAGCCGCTACCTGTTTGTTTCTGACTGGCCTTCTTCTCTGGAAGGACGTATTTACGCGCTGGTCAGCTGGATTGGGCATTTCAGCTTTATCGGTTTTGCCGCGTATTTACTGATTATCTTCCCGCTGACGTTCGTGGTGATGTCGCAACGGCTGTTGCGTTTCTTATCTGCGATCCTCGCGACGGCGGGTCTGACACTGATTCTGGTCGACACCGAAGTGTTCACCCGTTTCCACCTGCACATTAACCCGGTGGTCTGGGAACTGGTCGTCAACCCAGGTCAGGGCGAAATGGCCCGCGACTGGCAACTGATGTTTATTGCCGTGCCGGTCATTTTCCTGCTCGAAATGCTGTTCGGCACCTGGGCGTGGCAGAAGCTGCGCAGCCTGAATCGCCGTAATTTCGCCAAGCCCATCGTCGTGCTGTTTATCGTGAGCTTCTTTGCGTCGCACCTGATGTACATCTGGGCGGATGCTAATTTCTACCGCCCGATTACCATGCAGCGCGCGAATCTCCCGCTGTCGTATCCGATGACGGCGCGTAAATTCCTCGAAAAACACGGCCTGTTGAATGCCGAGGAATACCAGAAACGGCTGATTGAACAGGGGAATCCGGAAGCGCTGGCGGTGGAATATCCGCTGAACAGCATCAGTTTCGCCAAAACCGGCTCGAAATATAATCTGCTGATGGTTGTGCTCGACGGCGTGCATGAAGCGACGCTGAATCAGGACATGCCTGCGCTGGCTGATTTTGCCAAACAGAATATCCGTTTTGACCAGCATTTCAGTTCCGGTAACCGTAACGATACCGGCCAGTTTGGCCTGTTTTACGGAATTTCACCGAGCTATATGCAGGGCATTCTCGCCGCACGCAAGCCTTCTGCGCTGGTGACATCACTGGAGCAGCAGGGATATGAATTTGGTCTGTTTGCCTCCGATGGCTTTGACAGCCCGCTGTACCGTCAGGCGCTGCTGACCGATTTCACGTTACCGCCGCCGGTAAAACAGTCTGATGCACAGACAGTTTCTCAGTGGCAGCAATGGCTGAATGTGCGGGGCAATGGCCCGTGGTTCTCGTACGTCAATCTGAATAGCATCAGTAATACATTGCGTCAGGACGGTGACAGCGTACCGGTCGGAAATACCTTTATTCATCGCTATCAGCGCGGTGCGCAAAGCGTTGATCAGCAAATTGCTGTCATGCTGCAATCGCTGAAAGAGCGCGGCGAGCTGGATAAAACCGTGGTGGTGATTACCGCGTCACACGGCATTGAGTTTAACGAGAACGGCACATGGGGTTCGGGGAATGCGATGAACCGACGTCAGTTGCAGGTTCCGCTGATTATTCACTGGCCCGGCACGCCGGCGCAGAGCATCAGCAAACTGACCGATCACGCGGATGTCATGACGACCCTCATGCAGCGCCTGTTGCACGTTACCACTTCACCGTCTGATTATTCGCAGGGCGAGGATTTGTTTGCGGCGAAACGTCGTCATAACTGGGTCACCACCAGCGACGACGGAACGCTGGTGATCACCACGCCAGACCAGACGCTGGAGCTGGAAAGCGACGGGGATTACCGCGCCTTCGACAATAACGGCAAACGGATTAAAGATCAGAAACCGGAGCTTGGTCTTCTGTTGCAGGTACTGACCGATGAAAAACGTTTCCTGGCAAACTAACCGTTGCTGCTGAATGCCTGAAAAACCAACCTTAACCGGTTGGTTTTTTTATGGATCAGCGTCTCCGCCTGCTCCCTCACGTCTGTCTCAAAATCCCCTTCAAATAATTTGACCTTCTTTTTGAAAATTATGTCGTTTATGAGCCGGTACAAAACCGCTACGGTAGGATCATCAACAATAATAACGTTATCGGAGTACAGCCATCGTGTCAGGACTGGTCAACGGAAAATGGGTCAGCGGCGACGTCGCAAAAGAAGAAATTAAAAACGGTGCGTTTCATCGTGAAGAAACCGCGTTTCGTGAAACACACATTGAGCCACAGGCGGGCCGCTACCAGCTTTTCGTTTCGTACCTGTGCCCGTGGGCCTCGCGTACGCTGATCTTTCGCCATCTGAAAGGGCTGGAAAAATTCATTTCTGTTTCTATTGCCCAGCCGGTCATTGGCGAAAATGGCTGGACGTTCGATGAACCGCAGGACGCCGGTGACAAAATTCCGGCCATCCGCCACGTTCATGAGCTGTATACCGCCAGCGATGCACATTACACAGGCAAAGTTTCCGTGCCCGTTTTGTGGGATCGCCAGGAAGGACGCATCGTGAATAACGAATCCGCCGATATCATCCGTATCCTTAACCACGCCTTCGATGCGCTGAACGGCAATCAGGATGACTTCTACCCTGCCCTGCTGCGTGAGGAGATCGACCGCTGGAACGAGGTTATCTATCACGACGTGAATAACGGCGTGTACAAAACAGGTTTTGCAAAAACGCAGGAAAGCTACAACGCCGCCGTCACCCAACTTTTCAGCACGCTTGATACGCTGGAAACCCATTTAGACAGCCACCGTTATATCGCCGGGGAGTATCTCACCGAGGCCGACTGGCGTTTATTCGTCACGCTGGTGCGGTTCGACAGCGCGTATCACGGCGCTTTCAAGTGCAATATCCGGCGTATTGAAGACTATCCAAATCTTTCAAATTATTTGCGTGAACTTTACCAATGGTCGGGGATCAGCGACACCGTCAATCTGACGCATATCAAGCAAGGCTATTACGGAATTTTGTGGCTGAATCCGACCGGAATTGTCCCGGCGGGCCCGGAACTGGATTTGCGACGCGCCCACGACCGTGAAAGGCTGAACGGCCTGGGGATCCTTCAGAACCTGCGCTAAAAATTGCTTGGACCCGCGAGGATAACACTGTATATTTCAACAGTTATTTTTCTCCCAGCCAGAAAACGAGGAAAGCTATGCGGGTCGAACTGATTTTTGACAAACGGAATGTCGCAAGGATCCCTAATGCCAGTGAAAAAATTGAAGCAGAACTGGTTAAGCGGGTACATCGCATGTTCCCTGACGCTGAAGTTAAAGTGAAACCGATGCAGGCCAACGGGCTGAATACGCACGGTGCCAGCAAGCAGGAACGTTCGCAATTAAACCAAATGCTGGAAGAAATGTTTGAAGAAGCGGATGAGTGGCTCTCTGTGGAGTAAAAAAGACATTTTTCCGTTGCACTTGGTTACAAAGGGCAATTGAAATAAACAATCCATTGGTATGGCTTAATATAAGATGTGCGTGTTATACAAAATTCATTATCTATCAGAGCGATGAACCGCCGTTTTATCGGGCACAGCCAGGATTAATTTCATCCAGACCATGGCCTGACGCGACATCGCTTTTCGCTTCACACGCGTCAACGACTTTGCGAAACTGCCATGCCACCGAGCCATAAAAAAAACAGCGCCCAACCTCATTTTTACGCCAAGCGCTTTGCGCTGATTTGTCTCGGGATTGTCTGCTGTCTGGGGCTGCTGCTTGGCCGCGTCGGCTATCTTCAGTTGCTCAACCAGCCCATGCTGGAGAAAGAAGCGGATTCGCGTTCACTGCGCTCCAGTATTATCCCCGCCGGGCGTGGCACCATTGCAGACCGCAACGGGCATCCTCTGGCACTGAGCGTGGCCTCGAAAGACATCATCGCCGACCCGTTCCGCATTCTGGAACTGCACAGTGATCTCAATAGCCCGAAATGGCAATATCTGGCCTCTGCGCTGAACGTTCCACTTTCACAGTTACAGCAAACCATTAACAGTGACCCGCAGCGTCGTTTCGTCTATCTCGGCCGCAAAATCGAAGAAGGTATTGCCGCCGACATCGGTCAGTTGCACCTCGGCGGCGTCTCCAGCCAGAACGATGACAGCCGCTATTACCCGATGAGTGAAGCCGCCGCCAATCTGGTCGGCGTGGTCGGGACAGATAACGAAGGCCTGAACGGCATCGAAAAAGGGTTTAATGCGCTGCTGCAGGGCAAACCCGGCATGCGCCAATACCGTCAGGATCGCCACGGCAACGTGATCGGGATTTTGAAAGAAGTCGCGCCGCAGCAACCGCCGACCATTAACCTGAGCATCGACAGTTTTATGCAGTACGTGTTGTATTCGCGGCTGCGCGAAGGCGTGTTAGTTAACCAGGCAGAATCCGGCGCGGCCGTGCTGGTCGACGTGAATACGGGTGAGATTCTGGGCATGGCTTCGTTCCCGTCTTACAACCCGAATAATTACGCGGGCGTTCAGCCCAAAGATATGCGTAACGTGGCCATCAGCGACAGTTTTGAACCCGGTTCGACGGTGAAACCTCTGGTGGTCATGGCCGGTCTGGCCCGCCGGATGATCCGCCCGGATTCCGTACTCGATACTCATCCGTACACCGTTAACGGTCACCTGATTAAAGACGTGGGCCACTGGCCCGCGCTGACCATCACCGGCATCTTGCAAAAATCCAGCGACATTGCGGTCTCCCATATCGCACTGGCGATGCCTGCCAACGTGCTGGTTCAGCTTTATCAGTCGTTCGGGCTGGGTAAAGCCACAGATCTGGGCATTGGCGGCGAAAGCAGCGGTTATTTCCCGGCGCACCGTGACCGCTGGGCAGATATCGAACGCGCCACATTCTCCTTCGGCTACGGCCTGCGCGTTACGCCGCTGCAAATTGCCCGTGAATACGCCACTATCGGCGCGGAAGGGATTTACCGTCCGCTGTCGATCACCAAAGTGACCCCTCCGGTGCTCGGCACCCGCGTGATGTCCGCCGATGTGGTCAGAACCGTCATTCATATGATGGAAAGTGACGCCCTGCCCGGCGGCTCCGGCCTCAGTGCGGCGGTGCCCGGCTATCGTTTAGCGATTAAAACCGGTACCGCCGAAAAAATGGGGGCCAGCGGCAAGTACGATGGCGGTTACATCAACTACACCGCGGGTGTGGCACCGGCCAGTAATCCGCGTGTCGCGCTGGTGGTTATGGTCAACAATCCGCAGGCCGGTAAACACTTCGGTGGCTCGGTAGCTGGCCCAATTTTCGGGCATATCATGGGTGAAGTACTTAATCATATGAACATTGCGCCGGATGCGCTGGTGCCGGAAACACCGCCAACCACGGTTATCAATGGCGGTCAGAAAACGGATCTGGTGCGTCGCCCGGCGACTGATGGTTAAACGAAGCGTAGAAAAATTGCGAAAAAAAGCTGACCCGCTGGATCTCACCGACATAAGGGGTTAACGTGCGGATGTTTTGTCAGTTGAAGTCCACGCGGAGGAAGAGCTACGCGCTCTGTCAGAAATAAATGAAACGGCTTCTTATCGTTTTTATCGTTTTTGTCGCGGTTTGTCTGGGCGTTATTGCGCTCAATATGCAGGGTAGCGGCCCCTGGTAAACAGCGTTCATGAGGGAGAAATCACTGTGCCAACCGGTAAGAACTTCGTCATTATGATCGTTCTTATTCTCGTCGGGATTGTTGTGGTTAACGATGGCATAGCACGGTTCATTCACTGGATCCTGCTACGATAACATGATGGCCCGCCAGACGACGCCCGTCGTTCTGCCCACCGGGCCATTTCTGCACATTGACCGCTACGCCATCAACTGAGCAACACCTGCCACGCCATCATGGCGAAGTCGTGTATAATAGCGATATTCAACCTTAATACAGACTGGTTATGGCTCAAGACATTCATATCGCTATCGTCTGCGCACTCAGCAAATGGATTGAAGGCCACCTGGGTCGCGTCATCCATCTTGAAGAACTGGCTGAGTATTCAGGCTATTCGCTTTGGCACATGCAAAAAATATTCAAAGAATCGACAGGCATTTCTCTGGGGAAGTACATCAGGGAACGCCGTCTGGCGAGTGCTGTCTATCAGCTGAGCAGCAGTGAAACACCGATTTTCGATATCGCGATGGATTTCGGATTTGGCTCGCAGTCGCATTTCACCTACATGTTCCGTAAGCGTTTCAACATCACACCGCATGAATTCCGCCAGAACCCGAACATCGAACTCGACGTTTCTCCCCCGCTTCATCTGATCCACCAGAAATCAGCCTGAGAATCGCAGTATTCGAACCACAAAAGCTTTAGCTACAAAAAACGCGGCCATCAGAGGCCGCGTTCTTTTACTGCTGATACTCAATATTGAGCGCTATTCTGTGTCTGAGAAAGGCACGCTTAGAACTGATACACCAGACCTACCGCAGTTACGTCATCGGTGTTGATACCGGCGTTTTCTGTGAAGGTACTGCTGTCGATCAGGTTGATTTTATAGTCAACGTAGGCCGACATATTTTTGTTGAAGTAGTAAGTCGCACCCAGATCGACGAATTTAACCAGATCCTGATCCTGGTAATCGTTGCCCAGACGGTCGGTACCCAAATCTTTACCACGGGTTTGGTTATATGCCACGAACGGGCGAAGCCCGAAGTCGAACTGGTAGCTTGCGTAAGCTTCAAAGGCCTGAGACTGGTTAGCATAGCCGTAAGCTTCTGAATCGGTAGAACCGAAGCGTGAAGCGTTATAAGCCTGAGTAAACATGGCTGCCAGATAGACATTGTTGGCGTCATATTTCAGACCACCGGTGTAACCTTCGGCTTTTTTACCGTCGCCCATAATGCCGGCTGCTGAGTTTTGCTCGTCGGTACGGTCAGAGTTGAAGAATGCACCCGCCACGCTGACGCCTGCACCAATATCGTAGCTCAGGGACATACCGTAACCGTCGCCGTTTTGCGTCAGCACATTTCGGGTGCCAGGCTCAGAACCGCCGCTGTCATTTTTGCCCTGATACTGCAGAGCGAAATGCAGGCCGTCGACCAGTCCGAAGAAGTTGTCGTTACGGTAAGTCGCCACGCCGTTGGTACGCTGATACAGGAACTGGTCAGCGCCGTAGGTGGAACCATCGAACTCAGGCTGCATGTCGGTCCATGCGGCAACGTCGTACATTACGCCGTTGTTACGACCATAGTCGAAAGAACCCATGTCACCGAATTTCAGACCCGCGAAGCCATAACGGGTAAATGCGGTGTTGTCGGAGCTTTCGGCCTGATTGGCCTGAACCTGATATTCCCACTGACCGTAACCGGTCAGCTGGTCGGTGATCTGCGTTTCACCTTTGAAGCCCAGACGGATGTAGCTCTGATCGCCGTCGTTGCCCGCGTTGTTTGAGAAGTAATGCAAGCCATCAACTAAACCGTACAGGTCCAGTTTATTACCATCTTTATTATAAACTTCTGCCGCACTTGCTGAACCTGCAACAATCAACGCAGGGATCATGAGTGAAAGAACACGGAGTTTCATTTTTCTGTCCTCGATAGGTGTCGGACCGTGCCACTGAATGTAAAGTACACGTTTTTTGACTGCTTTAGATATTGCATAACGCTTGTATGAATTTTGGCCCGACATGGCAAATCCATTCTCTGGATATAATTACTATTAATCCAGAAAGAAAATGATACGAGGTTAGTTAAGATATTTCCTATTCATTAGAATGTGTAACAATTTATTATTGTTGGTCATTTTCAGACCTTGTCACAGTTGTTAAAATAAAGCACGCAAAGCTAATTTAATAAACAAAGCAATTAAAAACAACAAGATAAAAAATATAGTTACCGCACTAAGTGATAAATCATTCCCCTGAGAATAATATATACTTCACCTCGCTATCATCATTATTTGTTATTCTATTACCCTCATTCCCCGTTTTGTGTAAACAACAGCCGACCCTTAGTGGTCGGTTTTTTTTTGATTTTTACAAGAAATAATAACTTCATGTGATATTCATCACTTAATTATATCGCGCTCAATAAGTACTTTTCTCCATAATTACCTCACAGTTTCTCCATTATTCCCAACACGATTTTCTTAATAGTTGATATCTAATCCTCGGAATTAATAAGGAATTTTTGGAATATTATTAATGAACATTGTGGAGAGGGTTTATTGGTCAGCGGAGGTTCAGATCCGTTACTATAGATAAAGTCAGACCAATCCCGCTGATCGCTTCAGTGGAGACAGGTAGACTACCGGTGCCACGCAAGACCTTATTTTTCAACTGTTCAGGGAACCCCATGCCACAACAGGACCAGCCAGATAACATTTCCAAAGCCAGAATGCTTCTGGCAACCCGCCGTTTTCTCAAACTCGACGAGTGGCTGTTGTCACATATGCGTAGCTGGCAGAATCAGGGCGAAAGCCACAGCGATTACGGATTATTAATGCATCCGTCCACGCTGTTTGGCGGCACGGAATCCCAGACGCTAAATCCGCTGGAAATCCTCAGCGACTGGGCGCAACAGTGCCCGCAGAGCTATCACGCGCATGTTTTGCTGGGCATGGTCTGGCACGAAAATGCCTGGATGATCCGTCAGGCACCCAATGAAGAAGACATCGAAGATCACCAGTGGCTCGGCGCTCAGTTGTGCTGCGATTACGCGGTGCTGGCCTTTCTGAAAGCCATTGAACTGCATCCCCGCCCGACGCACGCTTTCCGCCATATGATGAACCTGAGCGGGGGTTTTGGTGAACCTTACTGGCTTAAATCTCTGTTCGCCGGTGAAATCCCTAAACCGCTGCATGAAAAATTTTCGATTCAGGGCAGCGAAGTCTGGCAGGCGGGCATCGCGCATATTCATGCGCTGGGTTTTGAACCCGCGACGCACTGGCCGCAGTCTTTACCCGCCGCCCTGCAACAAACCCGCAAAGCGGACGAAGAGGCGCTCAATTACTGGCTGCGCATGGCGATGTCGGTACGCCATGCGGACGTCGGCACGATGGAATCCTATCTTTTATTCCATTCCGCATTCTGGGGCGGCAGCGACGAGCAGCAGATGCTGATTATCGACAGCCCGCTGTGTGCGGAATTCAGCGACGATGAACGCAATCAGTTCCGCGCAAATGCGCTGTGCGATGCGTTATCCGGCGAAATCGCGGACCGGGAATCCCCGCGCGCCGCGCAATTACAGCAGCATCTGGCAGATTTGCTCGCCCAACCGCTGGAGCCCGCTACCCGCATCCGTTTGCTGGATCTGGCCGGAATTTGCATGGCGTACTGGCAGGATGACGATCAGGCAGGTCTCGCGGTTTATCAGGATCTCTTCGCGGTTTCCCCGCAGGCGATGCCCGGCCATTTTGCCGCCCTGTTTATCTCCCGTGCCGTACTGGCAAACGGCCATCAGGAAGGCTTGCCCATTCTGACGCAGCTTCTGACCCGTGCGCTGAGCCAGGCCACCGATCCGGTGCTGGTCAGCTTTGCCGCCGCCGCGTTGCAATATGGCTTATACGGATTGCCCGCCAGACGGGAGCTGAGCAGCGGATTAATGGAACACGCCTGGTCTTTGATGCAGCAATCCGGCGACGAACAGCCGGTGAAGGATCTGGTCACGCTGGCGCACGACATGGCGATCAACGACGATCTGGACGCCGCGCATTTCCTGATGACCGAAATGGCGCGTCATGGCAGCGCCATTCATTGTTACGAGCTGTATTTTTTCTACCGCAACGGCTGGCATCAGGATGTGCCGGAGCAATATCATAACGACAGCAACGCGATGGATTGCGTGCTCAGCGCCGCACGCTCCGGGCTGGTTCCGGCCATGTTTACCTGCGCCAACGCCCTGCGCGAAGGCCTCGGCGCAGAGCCGGATTACGAACAAGCCATGCACTGGTATCAGCGCGCCGCCGACGCCGGACATCTTTCCGCCGCCTACTTCCGCGCCAGCTGTGCGCTGGATAACGGTACAGAAGCGGAAAAACGTCTCGCCACCGACCAGTGGTTGCCAGAAATTCTGCATAACGCCACGCATCCCGATCGCGCCGAAGCCGCCTACACGCTGGGCATGGCATGGCTGACGGGCACCGGCACGAAGAAAAACCGTTACACCGCCGGCAAGTTCATTGAGTTTGCTCTCGAACTGAATCCCGAATCCGAAGCCGCCAGACAGGTGCATCAGGATCTCAACGGCTCACTGCGGGCACGCATGAATTTATGGCAGGATAAACGGAAAGCTGAAGTGGAAGATCCGATCGCGCAATTCCGTCAAATCCATGAAAACTTCCCTGAAAATTCTTTGGAACCCGTCCCGCAATCTGACAACAGCTAAAGCGCTATTCCTCCTGAATAAGATTATTGTGGTTTACAACTTGTAAACCACAATATTACCCCTTATATTGTTCACAGGATGTGAACTCAGGAGCGCTATGCATGTTATTGCAAAGGAAGCATTCGACCAGGCTGTACGGCTGCATCCAAACGACAAAACGGCTTTACTGGCAACTTATCGCGGGCTTAAAGAGAGTGACTATCCCACGCCAGAGCATTTGAAATCCGTTTTCCCCAGTCTCGATAACTTCCGCTACAGGCCGAAATGGTGGGTCATTAACGTCGGCGGCAATAACCTTCGCCTCATTGCCTATATCAATTTCGTGAACAAGCGGGTGTATATCAAACACATCGTCACACACGGGGTTTACGATCAATTGGACAAACACTACAGGACTTACACACAATGATCGCTGAAGCCATTGAAGCCAGTAAAGCGCTGATGGAAGCAGTGCCGTTGCTTGGCGGAAGTACCAGCACGGCCGATTATAGAAGTGCGCTCGAGCTGATTGATTACCTGATTGAACACGATGATGAAAACCCGCTTATCGAATTTCTGAGCGCAAAAATTGAAAGTTATGAGCGCCTTCATGCCGATTTTGTGCCGTTCAATACCGCACTGGAAAATCTGCCCCGCGGCGTGGAAGCCTTGCGCCAGCTAATGAAGGACTACGGACTGAAGCAAAGTGATTTGCGTGAAGAAATCGGTGGTAAATCGCTGGTCAGTCAGATACTGAGCGGTAAACGCTCGCTGACCGTAGAGCATATCCGCGCGCTTGCGGTACGGTTTAATGTTCCGACAAGTGTGTTCATCGGGTAGAGGATTTGCATGGGCCGATGCATGTGATACCTTTTGGAAAGGTGCAAATTTAGGTTTTTCACTTGCAGTCATGCTTAAAACACAGGTCAAGACCTTGGGCTCGCCGCCCAAACTGGCCTCAAGGAGCGCCTATCGCCGCGCCCCTTGAGAATCCCGGGCTCTTAAACTGCGCGCTATCGCTGGGTCGATGGACATGTTCTGGAACATCGGCGTGTGGCGCGAAATCTTGCCGCTGCGCGGTGCCTTCCTCGAGGGCTTCGAGCCTTGCGGTCTCGAACCCTCGGTCAGCAAAATTTCTGAGTGCGCCAGATTGCCTTTGTAAAAGATTAAAACCAGCCTGATTTTGAATTTAGATAAGCCCCCAGCCGCTTTCAAAAAGCATGCTGAATTACATAGCCAGTGGCCGCTTTCAGAAAGCTTGCCGAGCGAAGTGTTTCGAGACCAATGGCTCGAAACCGAGTTAGGGAACCGCGCAGCGGCAAGTTTTCGCGGCAATAGCTGTAGCGCCTGAAACGTAGCCAGCCAGCGATAGCGCGCAGTTAAAAAGCGCGGGTGTCCAGAGGGCGCGCGCGTTAACGCGCCCTTTGGGCCAGTTTGGGCGGCGAGCCCAAGGTGTTGACCTTAAAGCACGTTTGGATGGCACCCCAAGGCTTTAATCTAAAATTTTAGGCTTTTAAAAGCCGAAAAAACAGGCGGCTTACCTGTTAACTTACCGCTCTCTGAGCGACTCCTTCACTTTATTCAGTGGTTTAATCAGATAATCCAGCACGCTTTTCTGCCCGGTTTTGATATCCACGTTCGCCACCATGCCGGGAACGATCGGGAACTGGCGTCCGGCTTTGTTGGTCAGGAACGCTTTGTCCGTCCGGACGTAAACCCGGTAGTAATACTGGTCGCGCTTCACTTCATCCTGCAAGGTGTCCGGCGATACACCTTCGACTTTGCCTTCGAGATCGCCATAAATCGACGAGTCATAGGCCGAGATTTTGACCGTTGCCGGCAATCCTGGCCGGATGTAGGCGATGTCACGCGGGTTGATGCGCGTTTCGATCAGCAACTGGTCTTCAATCGGGACGATTTCCATCAGCTTGCCGCCCGGCTGGAGCACGCCGCCGACGGTGGAAACCTGGATGTCTTTTACAATGCCGTGGACCGGCGAATACAGCTCGGAACGGGTGACCTGATCCTCTTTACCCGCCATCACCTGCAACTCCGCATCCAGATCGGCGTTGTTTTTCACCTGCTCTTCACGCGCACGCACCGCGTACTGGTTGGTCGCATCGTCGATTTTGCCGCGCAGTTCGCTGGCCTGACGTTTCAGGCGGATGACTTCCACCTGCCCCGCCGCGCCTTTGGCGACCAGCGGCTGGGTCATGTTGATTTCGTCGTTCACCAGTTTGAGGGACTGATTCAGGTTGGTGACCGTTTCGTCACGGTTCTGTTTCCGCGATAAATAAAGCTGACGTTCGCGCGCCACCAGCTCCGGGGATTTCATGGTTTCCGGACTGAATTTCAGCGGTGCGCCGGTCAGCTCTGCGCTCAGGCGCTCAGAAGAAGCGCGAAGGGTTCTGACGCGTGACGCGGCTTCACCGTAGTTCGATTGCGAACGGGTCGGGTCAAGCTGCGCCAGAAGCTGTCCGCGGCTGACCACCGAACCTTCCTGTACCATCAGCTTTAAAATCACGCCGCCGTCCAGAGAATCAATCTGCTGCGCTTTGCTCGACGGCGTCACTTTGCCGGTGCCGACCGTCACTTCGTCCAGCACGGCGAAACGCGCCCAGACGAAGAAGACCAGCAGGCTGCCGAGCGTCACCCAGATAATCCACGACACTTTCCGGCTTTCGGCTTCGAACTCATCATTCAATGTTACGTGTGCCATACGGATCCCTTAGCAGCTCAGGCTGCGCCCTGTTTGGTTTCAGCCACCACCGCCGCGGCCGGAGCCGGTGTGTTGGTGGCGGCAGTTGCCAGAATGTGATCCCGTGGCCCGTCGGCCACCACCCGTCCGTTATCCATCACCACAACTCTGTCGACCAGTTTGAGCAGCGCCGGACGGTGCGTGACCACAATCAGCGTGCGGCCAACCAGCCACGCGTGAAGCTGGCAGATCACGTAATCCTCAAGCTGTTCATCCATCGACGCGGTCGGTTCATCGAGCAACACCACCTGCGGATTGCGCAAAATCATGCGGCTGAGCATCACCATCTGGCGCTGACCGCCGGACAATCCGCGCCCGCCTTCGTTGATGATTTTGTCGAGGCTGGAGGCGTCGGCCTGCACCATCGACAACGCGCCGCTGATGCGCAGCGCCTGTAACATTTCCTGATCGGTGGCATGCGGATAACCGAGCATCAGGTTCTGGCGCAATGTGCCGAAGAACAGCCGCGAATCCTGCGACAGATAACCAATCTGACGGCGGATATCGGCCGGTTCGACTTTGGTCATGTCGACGCCATCAATCAGGATTTTGCCCTGCGACGGGCTAGCCTGGCCGGACAGCAATTTCAGCAGCGTCGATTTACCCGCCCCGACTTTGCCCAAAATCGCCACCCGTTCGCCGGGTTTGATTTCCAGCTGACCAATACCGAGCACGTTCGGCGAATTCTCTTTGTCGTAGGTGTATTGCAGATTGCGCACGTTGAAATGGCCGCTCAGCGTCGGGCAATGCGACAGCTCCGCATCGGCAGGCCGGTCGATGGGCTTTTTCAGCAATTCATCCAGCCCGCGCATGGCGCTTTTCGCATGCTGCCAGCGGGAAAAAACCATCGTCAGCTGCATTAACGGCGCGATGGTGCGCGAGGAAAGCATGCTGCTGGCGACCAGCGTACCGGTGGTGATATCGCCGTTCAGCACCAGATACACCCCGAACACCAGCATCCCGCCGTAGGTCAGTTGCTGAACCGTTGACGCCCAGCCGGTGAGGCGTGCGCCCCACAAGCGTTGTTTCATGCCGACGGCGGCGCTGACTTCATGGGTCTGTTCCCACTGACGCTGAAAATACGCTTCCGCCTGCAACGCTTTGATGTCTTCAATCCCTTCGATGGTTTCCACCAGCACGGCATTGCGCAGGGCACTTTCGCGCATGCCTTCTTTCGCCAGTTTTGCCATTGGCCACTGGATCAGAATACCGGGGATAACAATCAGCGGGATCGCCAGCATCGGGATGATCACCAGCGGGCCGCCGATGAAGAACATGATGCCGAGAAACAGCAGGACGAACGGCATGTCGGCAGCAGCACTGACGGTCGTTGACGTCAGAAGTTCGCGCACCTGATCGATTTCACGCAACTGGGAAATAAAGGAACCAGTTGATTTTGGCCGGTCGTCATTTTTGATGCTCATCGCCCGCACAAAAAACAGCGATGACACTTTGAGGTCAATCTTTTTGCCCATGAGATCGGAGACCAGCGTGCGCATCAGGCGGATGACGTATTCCATCCCCGCCGCCAGCACCACGCCGAAGAACAGCACCCACAGCGTCGGGAAAGATTGCGCGGGGATGACGCGGTCGTACACCTGCATGGAGAACAAGATCCCCGCCAGCGCCAGCACGTTCCCCAAAATGGAAGCCAGCGAGATTTCTGCGATTTTTCTTCCGGAACCGCGAAAGTTTTCCCAGAACCAGTGCTTTTTATGCGGCTGAACAAACTGGTCAATGCGCTCGTCGCGTCCGCGCGGTGCCACGCCAACCAGAAAGACCGGGCCGGTGCTTTGCTCAAGCAAGGTCACCAGTTCCGCCGAACGCAGTAAATCGCCGCCGTCACTCAGCCAGTAATCGACATTGCCGTCGTCATGCAGGTGCTCCAGAACCGCGATACCGCCCTGTTCGAGCGTGATCACTGCGGGCAAAACTTCCTGCCGCCAGCGCACCTGATTCCAGCTGACCATGCCGATTTGTAATCCCATCAGGCCGCTGAGGCGGTCAAGCTGACGGCGTAAAGGCTGATGCTCAAACCAGCGCATTTGCTGGCGAAGAAATAGCGGATCGGCTGGCTTACCGAATGTTTCGGCCACGCGCCCCATGGCGCTTATCCAGACGTCGATCGACAAAGGTGTTGCTGCTTCATTGCTCATTTCAACCTCGTTATCGAATGCTTCTGGCGGTTTCCTGTTCTACAGTTTTCTGTTCTACAGTTTTCCGTTCTACAGATTGGGGATAGTGTCACCGGTCTGTTTCTGGCGGTCGATGCCCAGCATGTCGACCAGATTGTCGACGGCGGCGGCGTAGCGCACCGTGGCGTCCCAGCCGTCATACAGCGCACCAATACGCATGGTGTCGGCCTGAAAAACGTCCTGCTCGACGCTGAGTAAATCATTCAGGCTGCGCTTGCTGAGTTTGTATTCGTCCTGATACACGCTGCGGGTGTGCGTGGCGCTGGAATATTGCTCCTCGCCCGCCACCTGCCGCTGCTGTCCGCCGATCATGTCGGCATAGGCGGTGGAGGCTTTCTGATTGATATCCAGCTTGGCTTTTTCAACATCCGCCTGCGCCGCCTGACGCTGACCTTCCGCCGCCCGGACTTTGGCGCTGACCGCGCCGCCCTGATACACCGGCGCATCGACCACCAGCTGGAGCTGATCGTCCCAGTACGCACCGCTGCCGCCGTTATTGTCATAACGCGTGCGACCCGCCTGGACTCTCACCGTCGGCCAGTGCTGGGCTTCGGCCTGATTGACCTGTTCGATCGCTGCCTGTTGCTTGGCCTGTGCCGCGCGAACCAGCGTACTGTTTTCATAAGGGATTTTGTCGAGGGTGACTTTCTGATTGAGCAGGCTCTCAGGCAGATCCGGCAGATCACTGGAGACCACGCCGGTCAGTACGATCAGTTGCGCCTGTGAGGACCGCGCCTGCGCGCGGTATTGTTCGACGGTCGCCCGCATACCCGCAATGCGGGTTTCTGCCTGCAAGACGTCAGACTGAGAACTCAGCCCGGCGTCGGCGCGCAGTTTGGCGGTATCCCTGACGCGGGTCAGCGATTCGATATTGTCCTGCGACGCCAGAACCAGCGCCTGATAACGTTTGACCGACAGATAGGCCTGCATGGTGCTGAGCGCCACGTCGGTCATCGTGCTGTAAAGTGAGAAACGATAAGAGTCAGAGAGATACTCCTGCTCGCTAATACTGCCGTTGGTTTTCCCGAAATCCCACAACAGCTGGCTGAGCTGAATGCCCGCCGACCCGTTGCTGCTCTGGTCTCCCGAGGCATACGTCTGACGGGATTTCCCGCCCGCCCCTTGTAATGAAACCTGCGGATACCACGCACTTTTCGCCGCATCCAGATTCCCGCCGCCCACGCGAATTTGCGCCGCGGCTTCTGCGATTTGTGGATTTCGCGCAAACGCCCGCAAGATGGCATCCCGTAATGTCAGGCTGGCACGCATCTCTTCCGTCGGTGCCGCCTGCCAGTTAAATTCCGGCTGTTTAACCGCCGCCAGTACCACGCTGTTCCCTGTTAACCCCGTCAGGCACAAAGTGCCCAAGATGACGGCCATCGACCGTATCACTTTCTTATTTTTCATTACCGACACCACTTAATTACGCCGATAGGTTTCGGCTTGCTCCTTCCCTCTCACGAGGGGAAAGTGGGGAGTGGGTTTGGCTGGCAACGCCTGAGTCGCCATTAATACCCCACCCCAACCCTCCCCTCGCAGGGGAGGGAGCAGACCGCGATCCGATTTACAACTAGTTTTGCTGAACGTGTAACCCGTGCTGCACCAGTACGTCTCCCAGCGTATTGGATGTATCGAGTGAGGCATTGTGGTAAACGTCGAAAGTCAGGCCATCCACCGTGCGTTGTCCGGTTTCCGCCCACGCGCCGTCGGTGCCCATTTGCAGATTCACCAGGCTGCCCTCGCCCCTTTGATGATCACTTCGTCCGTCGGGTTGTCCTTCACGCTCAGCGCCTCGTGCAGATTGAGCGAGATGCTGTTGGTGCCGGAAGTGCCCAAATCGAAGATGTCGATGTGTTCAACTTTCAGCCCGAGCAGGGTCAGATCAAGATGCTGATTGGTCCCCGCCAGCAGCAGGGTATCGACACCGGTTCCGCCGTCGATTTGCGAGAAATCGAGTGTGTGAACCGAGATGGTGTCGTTACCGGAGCCGCCGATCGCCACGCCGTCCGTGGCCGTCAGATCAATGGTGACGCCGCCAATTGAGAACGCCGTGTCCGCATGAGATGTGGTGTCCGACGTTGTACTGGTCGAGGTGCTGGTGCTGGACGAACTGGTGTCCGCCGTGACCAGCGGATCGGTCAGCGTGCTGGTGGTGTGCGTGGTGGTGTCTGTGGATGAGGTACTGGTATCGGTGGTGTGAACCGCCGCCAGCGTGTGGGTATCTTCCACCGCCAGAGACTGAACGGCGAGCGCGTTGGTGTCCGGCGGCAGCGTTGAACCGGCAGCCAGACCGACGTGGACGTCAAAGCCATTACCCGCCGCATCGACCGCTTTCAGTTCAACAATGTTGCCGGTCAGCGCGGCCAGCAGAGTGAAAATGCTGTAGGCACTGAACACGGAGCTACTGAATTTCACCTGCCATGAACCGTCGGCCTGCACCACGCCCTGCAAGGTGTTGCCCAGCAAGGTAACGCTGACTAACCCGCCCTGTGCAATGTTGCGGCTGGTGCCGGAGAGCGACAAGCCACCCGTGAGGATCCCACCCAGCAATCCGGTAAGGGATCCCACTGCGTTGAGTGCCGCCAGCGGCAGTTCGTGGGTCAGAACGGTCAGCGGATTCGAGGAAGTCGCAATGTTGCCCACGGAGTCCGTGACCACCACGGAAACCTGTGTCGAACCGTCGGCCAGCCCTTTCAGCTCTGCGGAGGTAAACGGCACACTCCAGACGCCGTTGGTGATGGTGCCGGTATGCGTCACCGTCCCCACGGTCACGCTCACCGTGCCGTTCGTCAGGTTGGACGTGCCGGTAATGTTGGTGTTTGCGCCCGCTTCTGCCGCGTTCAGATAATGGTCGCCGCCAAACAGCGTATTGACCACCAGCGTTGGCAGTGTATGAATGCCCACCGTTGCGGAGGCGTTGCCACTCACCGCATGACCTGCGGCGTTAGTGACGGAAGCCGCCACGTTCAGCGTGCCGTCGAGCAGGCTCGAGAGCGTGAGTTGCGGAATGGCAACGCTGAAGGTGCCGTCGGCTTTCACCAGCGCGGTCAGGATGTTACCGCCGACGTTGATGCTGACCGTCGAACCCTGCGCGTTGGTGGTGGTGCCGCTGATAGTCTGGGTAAGCAGCGCATCGGCGGCGTTGAGCAGGCCATCTCCAAACAGCGGATTGAGGGTGATGGTTGGCAGAGACTGCGCGACCACGCTCAGCGCACTGGTGACAGACGCCGGGTTACCGGTGACGTCCGTCAGGCTGGCGACCACGTTTGGCGTGCCGTTAAGAATGGCCTTCAGATCCACCACCGGAACGGTGACGCTGAATACGCCGCCGGTGCCGGTTGTCGCCACGTAGTTTTTACCGTTGAGGCTAATCTGTACCTGGGTTCCCACCGCCACGTTGCTGGCGACACCGCTGATGGTCTGGCCGGACAGCAGGTCAACGACATTCAGCACGCCATCACCAAAGATTGGGTTAAGAACAATCGATGGCAGGGTGTGGATACCGACGTTGATGCCGACAGTATTCGATGCGGTGTTGCCCACCGGATCGGTCACCGAAGTGACGATCGTCAGGCTGCCGTCAAGCAATCCGGCCAGTTGCAGCGGCGAAAGTGACGCGGAGAATTTGCCGTCACTGCCCACGGCCGCCGTCAGATTCAGCAAGCCGTTACCGATGTTGATGTTGACCGTTTCACCGACGCGTCCGTTGGTCACCGTACCGCTGAGGGTCTGGGTGAGCAGCGCTTCAGCGGCGTTGAGAATTCCGTCACCGCCGAAGATCGGATCCAGCACGATTTTCGGTACTGCGTTGACGATGGAGGTTAGCGAGCCGTTGACAGTGCTGGTATTGCCGCTGCTGTCTGTGACCGAAACGCCCACCACAAAGGTGCCATCGCCCAGCGCTTTCAGGTCACCCGGTTGCAGGGTGATGCTGAAGGCACCGGCGTTGTCGGTCACGCCGAGGAAGGTTTTGCCGCCGAGCGTCACCTGAACCTGCGTGCCCGTCGCCACACCACCGATCGTCCCGCCAATCACCTGCGTGGTCAGGGCATCAGCGGCGCTGAGCAGCCCGTCACCCAGCACGGAGGTCAGGTTAATCACCGGCCTGACGAGGTCGAGTACGGCATTGGCCGCCGCAGTGCCGACGTTACCCGCCGCATCCACCACGCTGACGCTCACCGCCGCCGTTGTACCGGCCAGCGTGCTGAGAATATCCGGCGTGACCGTGACCAGGAAATGCCCCGTCGCATCCACCACGCCATTAATCGTCTGCGTACCAACCTGCACCGCGATCGCCGTCCCCGCTGCCACGTTCGACACGGTTCCGCTGATGGTCTGATTAACCAGCAAATCGGCAATATTGAGCACGCCATCGCCAAACACCGTGTTGAGCACGACGGTTGGCAGGTTATGGATTGCAATCCCACCGGAATATTGGTGCTGGTGGAGTTGCCCGCAGGATCTGTCAGCGTAATGCCAATGTTCAGATTGCCGTCGAGCAGCGTCGCCAGATCGCCCGGCTGGATGCTGATATTCCAGGTTCCCGCCGTCACTGTGGTGTTATAGGTTTTACCGCCCAGCGTGACGGTTACCTGCGTGCCATTGACTGCCGTTGCCGCCCCGCCGATGGTTTGCGCGGTCAGCGCTTCGACCGCATTCAGCAGGCCATTGCCGCCAAAAATCGGATCCAGCGCGCCGAGTACCGGCAGCGTTTTCAAGACGTTGATGTTCAGCGGTTCAACTTTAACGTTACCGGCAGCATCGGTGATGGTCAGATTCAGAACCTGCGCGCCATCCCCTAATGCACCGAGCAACGTTGCCGGAATGGTGAAGGCCCACGCCCCGTTGGCCCCGACGATGGCAGAGAGCGGCGTCCCGTTAATGACGGTAGACACCACTGAGCCCACACCAGCGCCAATCGCCGTGCCGCTGAGGATTTGCGCAACCTGAGATTCCGCCAGATTGAGGTATCCGTCGGTCAGCCCTAACCCGCTGGCCACGCTGACATCGAGCAATTTGTTGAAGAAGATATCCAGACCGGCCGAGACGCTGGTGGTGTTGCCCGCCGCGTCCGTTACCGTCGCCGCGAGGGTCAGGGAACCGTCGTTGAGCAGCAACATTTGCGCCGGCGTCAGGTTCAGCGACCAGGCACCGCCCGGCTGGATGAGTGCCGTCCCGATGGTCGCGCCACCGAGTGTCACCGTCACCGTCTGACCATCCGCACCGGAGGACGTCCCGCCAAGCACGACGTTCACCAGCGATTCAGCCAGATTAATGACGTTGTTTCCGGCTACGACGTTAAGACCCAGCAACGGCGCGGAGGTATCGACAGTGATCGGATGTGGCGTCGCAGTACCGAGGTTACCGGCGGCATCAGTGACCGTGGCCGTGATGGTGTTCGCCGTCCCCTGTGGCAGCGCCTGCAAATCGGCCGCCGGTACGCTGACCGACCAGACACCGCCGGTCAATACGGCCGTGGTGTAGGTTTTTCCGTTCAGCGTGACGGTGACTATGCTACCCACGTCATTGTTGTTGTTATCAACCACCGTCCCCGAAATGGTTTGCGCCGATTTCGATTCAAGGTTGTTGATGGTGTTATCGGCGGTAAAGTCGTTAATGGTCACCACCGGCGCGCTGGTATCCACCAGCACGTTTTGTGTGGCGTTCGTCGGAGGAATAAGTGTGGTCGCAGTGACCGTCGTGGTCGCGCCGTTGGTAAATTCAGTCGCCGCCACAGAGACTGACCAGACACCGCCAACCACCACGGCGGCATGCGGGTTCAGACCTACCGTCACATTGACCAGTGTGCCGTCCGGCACATTGAGGACTTTACCGGACACCGTGATGTTGGTCGGGTTGCCATCCGCCACGTTGATGACGTTATCGCCGGTGACCGGATCAATCGTCAGCGTTGGCGTCACCGGAGCCGTCAGATCCACGGTAACCGGCAGGGAAATGCCGTTAGCCAGGTTACCGGCCAGATCCTGAACCTGTGCGGTGATAATTTCACCATCGGACAGCGTAGCCAGCTCTGCCGGTGTCAGCGTCAGGCTCCAGGAACCATTCGCCTGTACGGTCGCCTGATGCGTAATGCCACCCAGTGTCACGGTCACCTGTTGCCCGGCCTGCACATTCACGGTAGTCCCGGTAATGGTCTGCGGGTTCTGGCTTTCGGCGTAGGTCAGGTCGAAGCCCGTACCGGCGAACGACGTCACAGCAACCGTTGGCAACTGGGTCACCGCAATGCCGGCTTCCGTGGTCGCCGTGCCGCTGTTGCCGCCACCGTCAGTCACGGTTACAACAATCGCCTGCTCCCCTTGCGCCAGCAGCGACATTTCAGCAACGGTTAACGTGGCGGTCCAGTTGCCGTTGATATCAACCGTCACATTCGCCACGGCCTGGCCGCCGATGGTGACGGTCACCACCTGTCCGAGTTCAGCCGCGCCCGACAAACCGGTGGTTCCGGTCAGCGGTTGCGGTGTCAGCGCTTCGCTGGCGTTCAGGTAGCCATCGCCGAATGGTGTGTTAATGGTGACATCCGGTGGCGTCAGGTAACTGGTAAACGGATGCGCCACAGACGTGCTGTTACCGGCCGCATCGGTGACGGTGACATTAATGTTATGCGTGCCGTTGACCAGCGAGTTGAGTACGCCCGCAGGCAGCACCACCGACCAGTCACCGCTCGCCGGATCCACCGTGCCGGTGTATGTCGTGCCGCCAACATCAATGGTCAGTTTCACGTTCTGGTTATTGCCGGTGATACCGGTTGTCCCGGTGATCGTGTTGATGGCCGCCGCTTCGGCGATATTCAAAATGTCGTTACCAAACGCCAGGTCAATACCCGGCGCCGGAGCAGAAAGATGCGACGTAAAGCTCAGTGTGGCATCCGTATGGTTACCGACGGAATCCGTCGCGGTCACCGTGATGGCGTGCGTTGCCGTCGCCAGCCCGAGCGTTGCCAGCTGGGCAGGCGTCAGGTCCAGACTCCAGTGTCCGGTCGCAGGATCAACCGTTGCCGTAAACGGACTGCCCGAGATGCCCGCAATGGCGACGCTGACGGTTTGCCCTGCGCCGGTCACTCCGGTGGTGCCGGTAATCGTCTGTCCGCCAACGGCTGTGGATTCCGCAATGTTCAGCGTACCGTCACCAAATGGCAGGTCAATGGTCGGGGCTGGCAGATTATGAATCTGCACGCCTACAGAGACTGGCAGCACAGACGAGTTCCCGGCGCTGTCGGTCACGGTCACGACGACCGGCCAGGTGCCGTCCTGCAAAGCCAGCAGTTGGGTGGACGTCAGTGAAACACTCCAGGTTCCGTTCGCTGCATCAACCACAACCGGCACGGCGTTACCGTTGATGACCACGGTGACGGTCTGGCCCGGACTGGTGATCCCGGTGGTACCGGTGATGACCTGACCCAGAGGGTCAGACGCTTCGTCGAAGTTCAGAATGCCGTCGGTAAATGGCGTATTGATGCCAGCGACCGGCAGCGTGTGCGTGAGTGCGGTGAAATCAAGGGTTCCGGCAGTGCTGACGTTGCCCGCACTGTCGGTGGTGGTCACGCTGATGGTGTGCGTCGCATCCGTCAGCCCTTGCAACAGACCGGAAGGCACGGTGGCCGTCCAGACGCCGTTATTGCCGACCGTTGCCAGCACCGGTGTGCCGTCAATGGTCACCAGCACGGTCTGGCCTGCGCCGGTAATGCCGGAAGTGCCGGTAATCAGCTGAGTGGCTGCCGCTTCGGCGACATTCAGAATGCCGTCTGTAAATGGAATATTGATGGTCGGCACCGGCGGTGCGCTCAGTTCAATATCCAGACTGGCGCTGGAAGACGCCGGGTTACCGGCCACATCCTGCGCGGTCACGGTGACCTGTACCACGCCGCCTGGCAGCGCGCTGAGAACGCCTGCGCCAACAGTCGCGGTCCAGCCAAGTCCGTCCGGATTAACCGTCCCCGATACCGGCGTCACCAGCCCCGGAATGGTCACCAGAACAGTCGTGCCTGGTAACAACCCGCTGCTGGTGCCGGTGAGTGTGATCCCGGCAGCCGCTTCACTGATATTGAGCACGCCGTCACCGGCCACAACGCCCAGCGTCAGCACCGGCAGCGCATGAATTGCCAGCGTGAAATCAGCAGAGTTACTGGCGGTATTACCCGCCGCATCGCTGACGCTGACGCTGACCGTTTTGTTGCCGTCCGTGGTGATGGCCTGAAGATCCACGCCCGGTATATTCAGCGTCCACACGCCGGATCCGTTGGCCGTGCTGAAGTAATCCTTACCGTTAAGCGTGATTTTGACGACCAGATTCGGGTCAGTCAGACCGGTAAGCGGAAGCCCTGCGACGGCTTCAGCCAGATTGATGTAGCCATCAACGCCGGTATTGACCGTGACGCTCAGCGTCGGTGCAATCAGATCTACCGTGACGTTTTGCGTCGCGGTCGCCACGTTTTGCGCCACATCGTCCGCCGTGACGGTGAAGGTGTTATTGCCTGCTGGCAGTTCCTGAACCTGCGCCGCCGTCAGCGGAATGCTCCAGCTGCCATTGGCCTGCACGGTCGCGGTATAGGTGTGGGTGTAGCCTTCACCGGTGATAACCAGTGTGATAATCCCGCCCGCTGGAACACGGGCAGACGTCCCGGTAATGGTCGTCGCCTGATTGTGTTCGATGATATTGATGTTGCTGTCGCCGGACACCGCGTTAATGGTCACCGTTGGCAAATCACCCGGCTGGGCAATCACGGTGGCATTATGCGACGCCGTTGCCGGGTTCAGGGCAACGTCGGTGACGGACGCGGTGACCGTCAGCGGCCCGTCGGACAACCCGACCAGATCTGCCGCCGGTACGGTCGCCGTCCAGCTTCCGTTCGGCTGCACAATGGCGGTGTAGGTCTGGCCGTTAAACACAACCGTCACAACCTGATTTGCTTCTACATGCGTCGTGGTACCGGTAATCGGGACATCACTCCCTTTCTCGATGGCGTTGATGTAGTCATCGGTGGAAACCGCGGTAATGGTCAGCGTTGGCAAATCAGCCGCCGCGGCATCAACGCTGAAGGTGTGGCTTCCGGTGGTGACGTTCCCCGCCGCATCAGTGATGGTGGCTGTCAGCGTATAGGTAGTATCCGTCAGTGACTGCACCACATCACTTGGCAGCGCGAAGCTCCAGCTACCGTCCGGTTGTACAACCGCGTTGTAAGTCACGCCGTTGAAGCTCAGCACCACAGACACCGTCTGACCGGCATCCGGCAGATCAGACGTTCCGCTGATCACCACCGTTTGCAGCGTTTCAGCGGCATTGATGATGTCGTCGGACGCCACCGGATTAAAGCTCAGCGTTGGCGGCGTGAAATCGACGGTGATCGCGCTGCTGGTGCTGCCTGCGTTACCGGCGCTGTCTGTGGCGGTGACCAGAATAGTCTGCCCGCCTTCCCCCAGCCCCTGCAAGGTCAGCGCGTCAAGACTGACGCTCCAGTTGCCGTTCGCATCAACAATCGCCGGGTGATCGACACCCTGAATATTCACTACCACCGTCTGACCTGCGCCCAGAACGCCCGTTGTGCCGCTCAGGGTTTGCGCAGAATCCGCTTCATTCTGGTTGAGGAAGGTATTGCCAAACGGCGTGTTGATGCTCGGGATCGGCGGATGCGCGGCAACCACGGTGTACGTTTCCGTCGTCGTCGTGGTATTCCCGGCCAGATCTTTGAGCGTGGCGGTTAAGGTGTAGCTGCCATCCGCCGTCCCGGTCAGTGCGCCCGCCGGAACGTCGAAACTCCACGCACCGCCAGATTGCACGACGGCCTGATAAGTCTGACCACCAAATTGCAATGTCACCGTCTGTCCGGCATCGGCTGCATCTGCCTGCCCGGACAGGGTAATCACACCGGCCAGTTCCAGCGCATTAATGACGTTATCGCCCGCAACGTTGCCGAGCGTCAGCGTTGGTGGCGTGAAGTCGATATTCACCGAACCGGTCGTGGTGCCGGTGTTGCCAGCGGCATCCGTCACATTGACCTGAACCGGCGTTGACCCTTCGGTCGCGCCGGTCAGGGTGCCCGCTGGCACGGTGACCGTCCAGGTGCCATTGCTGGCAACGGTGCCGGTCAGGGTATGTCCGTCGATAACCACCTGGACCGTCTGCCCGTCGCCGGTCAGACCGGTGGTGCCGGTTAATGTCTGTGCGGCAGCCGCTTCGGTGGCGCCCAGCTGGCCATCACCGAACGGTACATTAATCGTTGGAACCGGCGGATGCGTATAAATGCCGATATCGACCGTGCTGGTCACGGTAAGTGCATCGATGGTAACGGTGGTCGCAATCACATGGCTGGTGCCATCCGCCAGCCCCGCAAAGGCGGTTGACGGAATATTCACTGACCAGTGACCGGCGGCATCAATGACTATTGTCGGGTAATTCTGCCCGCCCAGCGATACGGTGACGACGGTGCCAATCGGTACATTGCTGGTGGTTCCGCTGACGGTAACCCCGGCCGCGGCCTCTGCCACGTTGACGTTATTGTCACCGGCGATGGTGTCGATGGAAATGCCGCCCAGCGTGGAATTCACAGTGATCGGATCACTGCCGGTCGCCGGGTTACCCACTTTATCGCTGACGGTCACATTGATAGACGCCGGGCCGTTGTCCAGTTCCTGCAAGTCGGTAGCCGGAACAGAAACGCTCCACGCGCCGCTGGCCAGCACGGTGGCGTTATACGTATGTGCGCCCAGCGTGACGAGCACGGTCTGACCGGCTTCCACATGCGTCGTTGTCCCGCTGATGACCTGCGCGGTCTGGCGTTCTGCGCCGTCGAGCGTATTGTCACCGGCAAAGGTGTTAATGGTAATGGCAGGAAGCAACGCAGGATCCGCCACGAGACTCACCGGCGTACTGCTGCTTCCGGTATTGCCTGCCGCATCGGTAATGCTTGCGGTCAGGGTGTACTGACCGTTGGCAACGCTGTCCAGGGCGTCAGCCGGAATATTCACCGTCCACGCGCCACCCGCAGCCACTACACCGGTATAAGTGTGCCCGCCGATGGAAACCGTCACCGTGCGCCCGACTTCGGCCACGCCGGTGGTGCCGGTGACCGCAATCACCGCGCCCGCTTCTGCCGCATTAATGATGCCGTCACCGGCGACCGGGTTGATCGACACGGTCGGCGCGACGGTATCGACCGTGACCGGAACCGTGATATTGCTGGTATTGCCTGCGGCATCGGAGGCGGCGACCTGAACGGCCGTCGAACCCTGCCCCAGCGCGGAAAGTGCCGCTGACGGAACGGTGACGGCAAATGAGCCGTCTCCGGCAACCGTCGCAGTGTAAGTTTCGCCGCCCAGCGTGACGGTGACCGTCTGGCCATTGCCGGACGCGCCGGTGTTCCCGGTGAGGGTCTGGCTGGTGGCGGTTTCAGCCGCATTCAGAATGCCATCGCCAAATGGCGGATTGAGGGTCACGGCAGGCAGGTTATGAATGATGACGTTCAGCACATCGGTGCTGGTGACCGGATTACCGGTCGCATCGGTCGCACTGACGCGGATTGTGTTCGGGCCATCGCTGAGTGTTGCCAGATCGCTGGCGGAAACCACTGCACTCCAGGCACCGCCCGCGCCAACAGTGGCGGTGTACGTTTTACCATTGAGCGTAATAGTGACCACGCCGTTCACCGGCACGTTGACCGAGGTTCCGCTTATTGAAATACCGGCCGCCGCTTCAGACGCATTGAGCTGGTTATCGCCGGTCACCGGATTGACGGACAGACCGCTTTGCAGATTATTAACGGTGATCTCTTCGGTACCGTTGGCCAGATTCCCGGCTTTGTCGAGCACGGTCGCGCTGATTTGCAGCGTTCCGTTAGTCAGTGCCGTCAGTGCTGAAGAAGGGATGCTGGTGCTCCAGCTGCCATTGGCCTGCACGGTCGCGGTGTAAACAATACCGTTGAGTAAAAGAGAAACCACCTGACCGGCTTCCACATGTGTGGTTGTACCGCTCAGGGTCTGCGCTGCTCTTTGCTCTGCGCCATCAACAATGTTGTCACCGGCAAAAGCATTGAGGGTAATAGTCGGTGCATTGGCCGGATCAGCCACCAGTTGAACATTCGAGGCGACAGTCGTGCTGTTACCGGCGGCGTCTGAAAGCTGCGCGGTCAGCGGATATTGCCCGTCAGCAACGCCCGCCAGCGCCCCGGCTGGCACCGTCACGCTCCACTGCCCGTTGACGCCGACAACGCCGGTGTATGACTGGCCGTTAAGCGTCACCGTGATCGTGCGACCCGCATCCGCAATCGAAGCTGTCCCGGTGATTGCAACATCGGCCGCCGCTTCACTGATATTGACGTAACCGTCGCCGGAAACCGGATTAATCGTCAGCGTAGGTGCGGTCAGGTCAACCGTCGCGATGCCGTTCAGCGTCGCGGTATTTCCCGCAACATCCGTGGCAAGAACCACAATCGCGTTCGCGCCTGCTGGCAGCGCCTGCAAATCAGCGGAAGGCACGTTAACGGTCCATACCCCCGTGTTACCGTCCACAGTTGCCGTATACGTATGCCCGCCCAGCGTGACGGTCACCGTCTGACCATCACCGGCTTTGCCAGTCGTACCGTGCAGGCTGCCAGCGGCTGAGGCTTCGGCAATATTGAGATATCCGTCGCCAAACGGCGTATCCAGTGTCGGAACCGGCGCGACATTATCAACACCCACGGCAACGCTGTTGCTCAGCGTAGTGCCGTTGATCGCCAGAACGCTCGCCGTAAAAATCAGCGTGGTCGGATCCAACGATTGTAAATCGGTGTGTGACAGCGCCATCGACCAGCGGCCATCAGGCTCAACGATAGCCAGACGGATCAGGCCGCCGAAAGTCACGGTCACCAGTGCAAACGGTGCGACACCCAGCGTCGTCCCCGTCACAAAAATACCGTCGGCAGTTTCCACGGCGTTGATCACGTTATCGCCGCCGACAGGATCGATGGCAATCCCGCTCTGGCCGGAATCCACCGTGAAGGTGTCAGAGCCCGGTGTCGCGACGTTGCCCGCTTTATCAGAAACAGTGGCGGTAATGGTTTGCTGACCATTTGCCAGTACAACCACGTCCGCCGCCGGGATGATCACATTCCAGTTGCCGCTGGCACCCACTGCTGCGGTGTACGTGTGGCCATTCAGGGTAATCGTGACGATCTGCCCTTCTTCAACGCGTGTCGTTGTACCGCTGATCGTTTGCGCGGTCTGGCGCTCTGCCCCGTCAACAATGTTGTCAGACGCGAACACATTTACGCTGATTTCAGGTGGCTGGAGCGGGTCGGAAGCAACGTGAATCGTACTGGTATTGGTGGTGGAGTTACCGGCGGCATCCGTCAGCGTCGCCGTAACGGTGACATCCTGATTGAGATTACTCAGAGAACCTGCCGGAATATTCAGGCTCCAGGTGCCGTTCGGCTGGACCACTGCGCCGTCGTAATTCACGCCATTAATCGTGATAACCACCGGACGACCGGCTTCAGTCACCGACGCCGTCCCGGTCAGGGTCATGACGCCTTCTGCTTCTGCCACGCTGATGTAACCGTCGCCTTCCAGCGGGTTAACCGTCAGTGTCGGTGCAAGGGTATCGACGTTAAACGGCGTGGTGATGGCATTATGGTTGCCCGCCGTGTCCGTCACGGTCACCGTAATGTTGTTCGTGCCTTGCGGCAGATTGCCGAGCAACGAAGGCGGCACGCTGACCGTGAAACCGCCATTGCTGTCCACTGTGCCGGTCAGTTGCTGCCCGCCAATCGTGATGGTGACTGTTTGTCCGTCGCCTTTCAGACCGGTGTTACCGGTCAGTGTCTGCGTCGTGGTGGATTCGGTAGCATCGAGGGTATTGTCATCACCAAACGGAGAGTTCAGCGTCGGCGGCACACCGTGAATAGCCACATTCAGATCTGCGGTCTGGCTGATGGTATTGCCCTGGGCATCCACCAGGCTGATGGTCAGGCTGGTTTCACCGTCGGTCAGTGCCTGTAACGCTGAGGAAGGGACATTCAGGCTCCAGCCGCCGTCGGCGTTGGTGGTGGTGTGATACGTCACGCCGCCGAGGACAACGGTAATTTGTGTACCGGCCGCGACATGCAATGTTGTCCCGGTGATCACCAGCGTCGACTGCGCTTCGGTGGCATTGAGCTGACCGTCGCCGGAGATCGGGTTGACGGTCAGAATGCCCGCGTTGTCATTGATGACAAAGCTTTCCGGCGTAGTGGTGGCGTTACCGGCGGCATCGGTCAGCGAAGTCGTCAGGGTATAATTCCCTTCCGCCAGCGCGGACACCACGTTGGCCGGAATGGTCACCGACCAGGTGCCTTCTGCGGTCACGGTCGCGCTGTAATGGACGCCATTAAGAACGACATCTACGGTGCGCCCGGCTTCAGAAGCCGAGGCGGTTCCGCTCAGCACCAGAGGCTGCTGGTGTTCAACGGCGTCAATGACGTTATCACCATCCACCGGATTCACCGTCAGCACCGGTGGCGTCGTGTCGACCACCACGGTGACGCTTTTGGTCACGCTTTCGCCGGTGGTGTTGGTCACGGTCACGCTGACCACGTAGGTACCGTCAGCCAGCGTATGCAATTGTTCCGCCGTCAGCGGAACGCTCCAGTTACCACTGCCGTCAACGGTCGTCGTATACGTTTTTCCATTGATGGTCAGCACGATGGTGCTGCCTGCGGCGGCGTGGGTGGTGGTGCCTGTGAAATTCTGTGTACTTTCTGCTGCAACTTTATTGAGTACGTTGCCATTGGCAAAGGTCGCCAGCGTCAGCGTCGGGGGCTCATTGGTATTTCCGCCCGTATTCCCGCCGGTGTTGCCGCCAGTATTTCCGCCGGTGTTCCCTCCGGTGTTCCCACCTGTATTTCCACCTGTATTTCCGCCGGTATTCCCACCTGTATTTCCGCCGGTATTTCCTCCGGTGCTCCCACCGTTATTACTGCTGCTGCCCCCGCCGCCACCGCCGCCACCGGCGGCAATCGCGATGCCCGCACCGAGCGCAACAACGCCCAGAACCGCGGCTAACACACCAGGGCTAAAGTTGGAGGAATCTTCGAGTAAAACACCGATATCCGGGATGGTTTGATAAGCGGGAACAATCGGAACGGCACCGGCTGTGGCACCGGTATCAACGAACGCGGCGTGTTCTATTGGGTGAACGCCGTCATCAAACACCAGTACGCTGTCTTCGGCACCTTCTGTGTTGAAGAAGCTGTGGTAGCGGACGGTGCTGCCGTCTTTCATGTGGATAACGAGATCATTGCCCACGCGCTCATAGCTGGAAACGGCATCACGGGTGGCGTGAACGCGGATTATGCTGGCCTGATTGAGGGTAACATCCTGACTGGCGCTGGAAACCTGAGAGATCACTGCACCATTTTTACGAGAGAGAACATCAATAACAACGCTACCGTTCTGAGCCATGTTGTACCCCTATAACATCCAGTTGAGACTCACACGCGCATGGCCCACGCTTTCCGGTTCCGGAGAAGGGAGGTTCAGCAGGTATGAAGACCATTACGAAAATGGGTTAACTTCCAACTGGTGTTTAGGAATGCCATAGACTACAAATCGAGCAATTAACAACTGACTGAAGGCTAAAATGTTCTTTTTATGTAAACGTTACGGTAACTTTTTGTCCGAAACTCCATAAGTTATATGCATGATTTAAGTTAAATGCATAAAAAAAAGATAATCTTTAAGATAAAAAATATTAATCGTTTGGAGCGGAAATATAAGTTTGACGAGGCGTATTTCCTGTTCTAGCTCAAAGCGTGAAAAATCAACACCCTGAAAAAAAACAAGTTTGTGACAATCACTTAATGAATGAGGGGGATCATTATTAATAAAATCAAGTGTCAGGCGCTCAAAAAACCCATCATAATGACTTACCAATTGTGTGATCCTCCCTTAGATTTTCTGGCACTAATGTATTACCCCGGTAAATAATTAAGACTATGCGCAATCACAGTGGCTTATGCTTTCTGATAAAATGCCCGGCGAGTACGTCTGTATGTCAGCGATGCCTCCCAGCATGGCTATCGCCTCCGTGACAACGCCGGGTTATACAGGTATTTTGGCGGGTTCCGCGCGGATGGGTTTGATCGCGTAACTGAGCAGTTTATCCGTCGCATTGGGCTTCGTGAACGCCATGATGTTATGTGTCACGGCCTGCGCAAAAGCCGTGCTCCGATCACAGAGTAATAACAAGAATGAAGGAAAATACTCATCATCATGGCTGGTAAATTTTTATCGCTGACATCAACCAACATCACGCGTTTCTTCTGGTTGTTCATTCTGCTGCTGGTGGTGGGGCTGGGTCTTTACGGTTACAACTACACCAATGCGTACATGAACGACAAGCTGCACACAACGCAGACCCTCGCCGATCAGTTGCAAAAGCGTATCGATAAATACCGATACATGACCTATCAGATTTACGACAACTTCACCGGCCAGCCGCTCACGCCCGATGCGGTGAATGCGCAGGAAATCCGACTGCGCCAGGATATGTTCTTCGTTTCCAAGCCGCACAAGAAAACCGATGCCCTGATCTTCGGGACGCACGACAGCTCAACGCTGGATCTCACCCTGAAAGTGTCGGCATTTCTCGACGACCAGTGGGGCTCAGCCACCCTGCCTTACTCGCTGTATTACCTGAACGGTCAGGATAACAGCATGATGCTGATCACCACCGTGCCGCTTCAGCAGCAGGATGCACGTCTGAAAGAAAATTATTTCACCAGCACGCTGCAATCGCGCCGCGCTGAAATGCTCCAGCAGGCCAATACGCTGGACGAACGTGAAAGTTATTCCCCGCTGCGCAAATCCCGTCAGAGCAATGATTATTCATTCTCACTGCGCACAACGTTCAATAATCCGGGCCATCTGGCGACGGTGATCGCCTTCGATTTGCCGATGAGCGACCTGATCCCGATCAGCATGGCGCGGGACAATTTCCAGCTCAACGGCAACACCACTGACGTTAACGAGGGTGATCCAAACGACGACAGCGCTGCGAGTACCATTACGCTGCAAGGCTGGTCGCTGGTCTTCACCGTGCCGCTGAATAACTCCCCGCTGTCGCTGACCTATCGTGTGCCGCTGTTGAGTCTGGTGGTCGATCTCTCGCGCAATAACTTCTGGCTGATCCTCATCAATCTGTTCCTGATGGGGCTGGCGATGGCGAGCATCTATTTCATCCGCCATCTGTACATCCGCCCGAGCGAAAATATGGCGGCGCAGTTGCAGATGCAGCAGGCGCTGAATCAGGAAATTATCTCCGGCCTGCCGCTCGGTTTGCTGGTCTATAATTTCAGTAACCACAGCGTGATCCTGAGCAACAAGATTGCCGATCAGCTGTTGCCGCACCTGAGTCTGAATAAAATCGCCAATATGGCTGAGCAGCATCACGGCACTATTCAGGCCACCGTCAATAATGAAGTGTATGAAATTCGCATGATCCGCAGCCAGATTTCCCCGGAAACTTACCTGTTTATGCTGCACGATCAGGATAAAGAAGTGATGGTGAACCGGACGCTGCAACAGGCCAAACGCGAATTCGAAAAGAATCTGCAGGCACGCAAACTGATGCTGCATAATCTGGGTATTGAGCTTAATCAGCCGCTACAGGAGCTGAACGGGCTGGCGCTGGCACTGGCCGAAGAACCGCAGCCAGAAGAGCGCCAGATGCTGGAAGCCAAACTGCTGAATGAATCGCGTAACGCGCTGACGCTGGTGGATAACATTACCCTGCTGACGCGACTGGAAACGCAGGACTGGCAGCCTTCCAGCGAGAGCTATGTTTTGTCGGCGTTGGTCGATGAACTGTTGCTCGACGCCCTGCCCCGCCTCAGCCAGAAAGGGCTCGGGTTGCTCAATCATTTCCAGATTGCGCCGGAAACCACGTTCGTGGGGGACATACAGGCGGTGAAGAAAATTCTGTCGCTGCTGCTTGATTACGCCATCGTCACAACGTCGTTGGGTAAAATCACGCTGACCAGCGAACAGGACGAAGATCGTCCGGATCAGCTGATCTTCCACATTAACGACACCGGCAGCGGAATATCGAAGGAAGAGTTGAGCAATCTGAATTATCCTTTCCTGAGCCAGACGTTAGTCGATCGCTTTAATCACGGGTCAGGACTGACGTTCTTCCTGTGCAATCAGTTGTGTAAAAAACTCGGCGGTCAGCTCGAAATCCGCAGCAAGCTGAATATCGGTACCCGTTACACCGTCCGCGTAAAACAACGCCCGCAAGCGCAGGAAGTGGAAGCCGGACACGAGAAGCTGCTCAATGATGTCACCGTTTTACTCGACATCACCTCTGAGGAAGTTCGCGGAATTGTCACACGGACCATGAATGCCTATGGCGCGGTGTGCATCGTGGCCGATGAGCGCCAGGTGGCGCGTGATTACGATGTTTTGCTGACCGATAATGCGCAAAACAGCGACAAATATACGCTGCTGCTGACCGACGATGAAGCCGGTTTCCAGCCGCTTGAAAAGCATTATATCCGCGTCAATTACAACATCAGCAGTGCGCTGATCGACGCAACCTTACTGTTAATCGAACAGCAATTTTCTGTTTCTGATGACAGTGTTTCACCCGAAGAACCCGGAGAAGACTCTCCCGACCATTATGAAAAGCAGTTAAAATCAAGCGATTACTATCAGCTTTTTGTCGAGACAGTACCGGAAGATCTTGAGAAACTGTATAATGAAAACCAACGTCGTGATTTCACATCACTGTCCCAAACAGCACATCGCCTCAAGGGGGTATTCGCTATGCTGAACCTGACTCCCGGCAAGCAAATGTGCGAAGCGTTAGAGCAATGCATCGCAGATGGCGATGCATTACAGATTACTGAAACCATCAATCACATTGATTCTTTTGTCTCCAGACTGCTCCAGCAAGGTAGCTAATCACATGAATACTATGAACGTAATTATTGCTGATGACCATCCTATCGTCCTGTTTGGTATTCGTAAGTCCCTTGAACAAATTGAATGGGTGAACGTTGTCGGTGAGTTCGAAGACTCAACAGCACTGGTTAACAGCTTAAGTAAACTTGACGCCCATGTTCTGATTACCGACCTTTCTATGCCGGGCGACAAATTCGGCGATGGCATTACGCTGATCAAGTACATCAAACGTCACTATCCGCAGTTGTCCATTATTGTTCTGACCATGAACAATAATCCGGCAATCCTGAGCTCTGTTTTGGATCTGGATATTGAAGGGATTGTCCTGAAACAAGGCGCGCCAACCGATTTACCTAAAGCGCTGGCCGCGTTGCAGAAAGGCAAGAAGTTCACGCCTGACAGCGTCGCCAAACTGCTGGAAAAAATCAGCGCTAACGGTTATGGCGACAAGCGTCTGTCTCCGAAAGAAAGCGAAGTTCTGCGTCTCTTTGCAGAAGGTTTCCTGGTGACTGAGATTGCGAAAAAGCTGAACCGCAGCATCAAAACTATCAGCAGCCAGAAGAAATCTGCGATGCTGAAACTGGGGGTGGAAAATGACATCGCCCTGCTTAACTATCTGTCTTCCGTCAGCTCTCAGCCGGTAGATAGAGACTAACATTTCAACAGGTTAACCTGGTTGTTAAACGTTAAGATATGAAAAAGGCACCCTCGGGTGCCTTTTGTTTTTCTAATCCTGCTCACTTTCCCGCGTCTTGCGGACCAGCGCGCTGTAGTAACTCAGCGTACCGCGTAGCGTATCCAGCGTAACCGGTTTCGACAAACAGTTATCCATGCCTGCCTCCAGACAGCGCTGACGCTGTTCCGCCAGCGCGTTAGCGGTCACGCCAATGACCGGCAGCGTATGGCCCAGCTCGCGCAGTTTTTGCGTCAGACCATAACCATCCAGACGCGGCATGTTAACGTCACTGAGAACGATATCAATATCATGGGAACGCATGGCGTCCAGCGCGTCCATCCCGTCATTTGCAGTCACCACGATGTAACCCATCGTGCCCAACTGATCGGCCAGCAGACGCCGGTTGATCGGATGGTCATCCACCACCAGCAACGTGATATCGCTGTAATCGTGCACCACAGCCACTTCAGGTGCCGGCAAGCCGCCCTCTTCCGCTGATGATTCCAGCTGATAAATCCGGTTAAGGAGCGCAGTGATTTCCAGCGGCGTCGAGGTGCTGTGAACCCAGTATCCCGGACGCGTCTCGACCGGCAGCCCGATGTGCGCGATAGAAAACTCAATTTGCGCCGCCAGATCACCTTTGTGGATGAGCGGCGTGTCAGTGATCAGCACATCTTCACGCTGACTTTGCAATCCCGCCTCACAGCGCTGGATCTTCGCACCATGGTAGCGCAGGAGCTGCATCAGATAGCTTTCCAGATAGGCGTTCCGCACATCCAGCCAGACCGTTTTGTCCTGCCAGTTATCCAGCGGCTCTTCTGACGGGAACGTAGCGTTATACAGCGGAATACGCACGGTAAACGAACTGCCCAGCCCCGGCTCGGATTCGACGTCAATATCGCCATCCATCAGGTTGATCAGCTTTTCACAAATCGCCAGCCCCAGCCCGGTGCCCTGGAAGTGCCGCTGCACGCCAGTTCCGACCTGGAAGAACGGATCAAACAGGCGCGTAATTTCCCGCTCAGGGATCCCCACGCCGGTATCGCGCACCTGGAATTCGAGATAATTGCCGCACGTTCTGACGTTCAGGACGATACAGCCGGTATCGGTGAATTTGATCGCATTATTCAGGATGTTGGAAATGACTTGCTGCAAACGCACCGGATCACCGTTAAACGACAGCGGGACGTTGTGCTCAATAAAGCAGTACAGCCCAAGACGTTTCTTCACCACCAGCGGCAGATAGTTGCCCGCAATGTGGGTAATCACTTCGCGGCATGAGAATTCCTGCGGCTCGATTTTCAGCTGCTCAGATTCAATCTTTGAGAAGTCGAGAATATCGCTGATAATTTTCAGCAAAAGCGCGGAGGAGTTATTCATCGCCGTCACCAGACGGTCAACGCCCTGCGGCAAGCCCTGCGTTTGCAGCAGATCCAGGTTACCGATAATCCCGTAGAGCGGCGTTCGCAATTCATGGCTGACCGTTGCCAGGAACATGGATTTCGACTGGCTGGCCTGTTCCGCCGCATTGGCCATTTCCTGAAGCGATTCTTCCATTTTTACCCGCGAGCTGACGTCAATCAGCACGCAAATCGCCACGTCTTCGTTACGGTAGCGTGAGTGAACGAAACTCAGCTGAATGTTATTGTTATTCTTGGTAATCACATCGACGAAATTGACCTGCTGATCGCAGATTATCCGCGTAATACGCTGGCGGTCTTCCTGCGTCAGCATACTGATATAGTTATGAGCCAGTTCGTTGCTCAGAATATTCACGCCATCGCTGATACGCAGTATCGAGATCCCCACCGGCGCGGAGGCGACAATTTTATGATTGAACTGCTCATGCTCTTCCAGACGGAAAGCGTTTTCTTCCGCCGGTAAAAACATCTTGCGCTCAAATACCCAGGCGAGGATAAACAAGAGCAGGCCGGAGAATATGTTCAGCAATATGGCGTTGAAAATCAGTATCTTGAACCGTTCCAGCAGCATATTGAATGGCATAGAATAGACCACGCTCAGCGTGGAAGGTGCCAGAGGCTTTTTATAGATGAGATCTTTATAGCCATTCGTGTAGCCAAAATAAGAGCTTTCCTGCGGATAATTCCCCAGTGTCGCAGTGTAACCCTCATCTTCAGAGATACTCAGCAACGGCTGATCGTCTTCGTCCAGCAGCGTCACGCCGGTATGCTGCGCGTTCGGGTTAAGCAAATCTTCCAGACGCAGATTTTGCTGGATCCCCATCAGGGCTTCCAGTTTGTTACCGACATAAATAGGCGTTAATACATACAGATAGCCGGAATCTTTATTGGCGGATTGCGACACCCAGTACAGGCTGTTGGCTTTGTCCTGATTTTTGCCGTTGCGATATTGCAGAATTTTTTCGTGCAGGGATTTCAGCTGTTCCTGACTTTCACGCTCCAGCGGTTCGCTGCTGATCCCAAAATCCACCAGACACAGATTCTCGCCGCTGATAAAGAACACGCGGTTCAGATCGTAGGCATCCGAGAAATTATCTTTCCAGTAATGGATCGTGTTACCGAGCGAGGCCAGCGAATTGCGGTAACTGTCACTTATCTGGGTACAGTCGGACTCAGGAAACAGCGAAAGATACGTCGGCGGCGTAGTTTTGGTGCTGATCATGCCATTGATGATATCCAGCCCGTTCATGGAATCGCTGAGCCGTTTTTCGGCCATAAACTTTATGCTGTGCATGACGTCATTGGAATTTTTGACATAGCTCTGCGCCAGATCGTAGTTGAGGTTATCCTCATCGCGGATCTCGGATTCTTTGTTGTGGAAGATATTCAGCACATAAAAGGTGGTCAGTAACACACCCAGTGTCCACAGCATAAGCGCCAGTACCCGGAAAAGGTAACGGGAGATTCTCAGCGTTGTACGAAACGAAGCAAGATATTTCAAGGATTAACCATTGGTGTAACGGCTCGGTGAGCGGAATGTGGATCAGAATACACTATTGATCGGCTTTCTAAAAAGCGTTGGGAGAATCGCTTTGTGTAAACAGAAGGTTACCCATGTGATCGCTGACCACATAAAGCAGCTGACCTTTTTCACGGCGTGCGAGAGGCGTTAATGCACCCGTTTCATACAGCCAGTGAATGCTTTCTTCATAAGCTGCGGTGCCGTCGGCGCAGACCGGCGTTTCTTCGGCAGTGCCAGCACTAATTAAAAACTATTTAATATTTTACAAAATAAAAGGTTGTACGGCCGTCCAGTACTACTACTGGATAAGGATGATGTGCGCGGCCTGAAAAATGGACAGGCCAATCTGAATATTCAAAGTGAATTTCAGGGATTGCTGAATTAAACAACAGTATAAACAAACAGCCGGAATTATTTCTGGCTGTTCGTTTAACGATTTATTTTGCAGGATACCGTGGCTCTTCGTAATGTTGAAGAATAAAAACATCCTCAACATTACAATCTGGATATATCCATTTCCCCCAGTTTTCTAAAACCCATTGATATCTAATAGATCTGCTACTTGTCGATTCACATTCTCTAGGTAACCTGACTAAAATAAGTCCTGCTTTATGCCCAGTTGATACAACTAAAGCATGTTCGGAGTCCTCATCAGGCATGCTCACCACAAGCAAATCTACAAATTTCTCGTAAGGCCAAACCGACGGGAATCTGAACACACTGCCTCTCGATATGACTTTTGATTTATAATTAGTAAGTCTGATCATTATTTAATCACCACATCATGCCCACCACTTTTGTCAATGCTATCTTGAATAGGATTCTGCCCCATATCAATTTCGCCCATATGCTTGCCAGTCTTTTTACCTAATTTTTCAAATCTTGCATGTTGCGTATCAACAGAATAATAATATTTATCATCCTGATAAATTGTACGGCCTCTATTTTTATTTTCTATATTCCTAGCACGCGTCCAATCATTATTTTTAGCCACGTTTTCAGCCATATTTCTAACAACTGGTACTCTTTCATTTGCAGGTAATTTGACGAGGCTCTGTTCAAAACTCTCAACACTTTGGCCATTAGGTAATGAACAACAAGCCAGCCCCAGCGGATCAACCCAACTCAGCGGATTATGCACATATCCGTAAGGATTAAACCCACCCGCTAACCCTATCGGATCCGGACTCAGATATTGCCCCGTTTCACTATCATAGTAACGGTGCCGGTTGTAATGCAACCCGGATTCTTCATCGGCGTACTGCCCGGCGAAGCGCAGGTTGCAGGTCGGGCCGTCATCATTTGCTGCCAGGCGGTAGCGGGTTTCTTTACCCCACGTACTTAACCGGTTTGCCCATGCGACATCGCCTTTTTCGGTCAACAGCTCGCGTGGCGTGCCCAGGTGATCGCTGACCACATAATGCAGCTGACCTTTTTCACGGCGTGCAAGAGGCGTTAATGCACCCGTTTCATACAGCCAGTGAATGCTTTCTTCATAAGCCGGGGTGCCGTCGGCGCAGACCGGCGTTTCTTCAATAAGCTGGTCGCCGCTCCACAAATAGTCGTAACCCGCAGGTTTGTTGTGGCTGCCACCTTCACGACGTTTACTGATCCGGCGGCCGAAAGCATCATAGGCGTACTGCCACCGTTCGCCATTGGGAGTGTTCAGTCCGCACATCTGGTTCTGAGCGTCCCACCGGTAGCGCCAGAGCTGCGGGCGGAAGCCGGGTATTTCTATCTTTTTCTCTTCCAGCCGTCCGGCGGTATCGTAACGGTATTCACAATTTCCCCGCCGTACCACTCGCCCGGCGTGCTGCATCTGACTGACCCGTTCAGGGATACCGTCATTTTCTCCTGTACGCCACCCGTTGCTGGCAAGGTTCAGGTTGTTGTCGTAACTGAAAAGCTCCAGCAGCGGCTGCGTGAGTCGAGATTTGAGGCGGGCGCATACCTCACCGTGAAAATATCAGACTGCTGTATTGTACTTATTCGTGACAGCGATGAAGTGAACGACCTGAAGTATGAGCAGGAGTTGCTTC
Source organism: Rahnella sp. PCH160 (assembly GCF_047784855.1). Taxonomy (NCBI): domain Bacteria; kingdom Pseudomonadati; phylum Pseudomonadota; class Gammaproteobacteria; order Enterobacterales; family Yersiniaceae; genus Rahnella; species Rahnella sp. PCH160. The sequence goes on along the minus strand of NZ_JBLOGT010000001.1, from coordinate 2,417,511 downwards.
GCCAGCAGTTGCGCGATATTAAGCATGCTAATCAGAATGTTAAGAATATGCTGTATGGCATGACTAATTAAGTAATTACCAGATATAAAATAGCCGGAAAGATCTGATGACCATTCCGGCTATTTTATTATTTCCGCGTATAAGCTGCTACAGATTCAATATCCATAAAACTTGATTTTATTACTAATTTAAGGCTGGCATTACTCACATTCATGCATATCTTTCCATTTACTTGTTCAATGGTAATGTTCGCAATGTAGTTAGTATCAACCCACCCTGACATGCTTACATCTCCGATATCAACAAGGGTCAATATAATCTGAACTGTATTGAATTTTTGTGCAACCCACTTTGGGGGCGGGCTGGTTGGGAATTCATTCAGATTCATTCGAATAGAAATCTTTGGGCCATCTCTATGAAAAATAACCTCATGAATATCTACATTATTTAAACTCGGTTTATCTTTATGATAAATAGAATCAATATGTCTCGCGTTAACAAGATAATCAGTCCATGGTTTCATGGCTTCTCCTAAAATGGGTAGTGTTCAAGCGTATCATCTATTTGACCATTTCTAGTGTCGCTCTTCGGCCTTACATTAATATGAGGGCCTTGATTACCAGGTGTACCATCCTGGCCATAAGTATGGCCAGAGGAATGATCCTGAATGACAATATCTTCTTTCCCTGGTCTCGTGAATGTATATTCTCTGGTTTTAATTGGTTTATAATCTTTACCAAGAATATTGTGCCCATTACGATCGGTTAAATTAACCATTTCAACCTTTGAAGGTTGTTGCCCCATAGGTATTCCCGCATCTCTTTTCGCCGCTCTGAACGCCTCATTTCTTGATCCATATTTGGGAGGACAACAAGCCAGCCCCAGCGGATCAACCCAACTAAGCGGGTTATGCACATATCCGTAAGGGTTCAACCCGCCCGCCAACCCTATCGGATCCGGACTCAGGTATTGCCCCGTTTCACTATCATAGTAACGGTGCCGGTTGTAATGCAACCCGGATTCTTCATCGGCGTACTGCCCGGTAAACCGCAGGTTGCAGGTCGGGCGGTCATCATTGGCGGCCAGGCGGTAGCGGGTTTCTTTACCCCACGTACTTAACCGGTTTGCCCATGCGACATCGCCTTTTTCGGTCAACAGCTCGCGTGGCGTGCCCATGTGGTCGCTGACCACATAATGCAGCTGACCTTTTTCGCTGCGTGCGAGAGGCGTGAATGCACCCGTTTCATACAGCCAGTGAATGCTTTCTTCATAAGCTGCGGTGCCGTCGGCATAGACCGGCGTTTCTTCGATAAGCTGGTCGCCGCTCCACAAATAGTCGTAGCCTGCGGGTTTGTTGCGGTTACCACCTTCACGCCGTTTACTGATCCGCCGTCCGAAGGCATCGTAGGCGTACTGCCAGCGTTCACCTTCGGGCGTAATAAGTCCGCGTATCTGGTTCTGAGCGTCCCACCGGTAGCGCCAGAGCTGCGGGCGGAAACCGGGTATTTCTGTCTTTTTCTCTTCCAGCCGTCCGGCCGTATCGTAACGGTATTCACAATTTCCCCGCCGTACCACTCGCCCGGCGTGTTGCACCTGACTGACCCGTTCAGGGATACCGTCGTTGCCTCCTGTACGCCATCCGGTGCCGGTAATGTTCAGGTTGCTGTCGTAACTGAACAGCTCCAGCAGCGGCTGCACACCGGTTTGCTCCGCGTGGATTATCTGGTCGTTGCTGTTGTAGTGATAATGCGACGTTCCCCAGCGGGCGTCGTCGATGCGCCGCACGTTGTACGCGCCGTCGTACGCCCAGCGGCGGTTCACGGCCGACTCACGCCCTGCGGTCTGCTCCAGCAGCATCCCCGTCGGTGAAAAACCTTGCGCCTGCGCAAATCCGGCGGCGCTGTGCCGCTGGTTTTCACGCCCCAGCCTGTCGTATTCCATTCTCAGCGGGCTGAAATCATCTGCCTGCATTTGTGCCAGTCTGCCGCAGACGTCGTAATTAAACGACAACGTCTGCGTGCCGTTTTTGCGGGACATTGCCCTGCGAGACTGTTCATCCCACCCGTAAACCACGTCGCGGCCATTGATACGTTCGCGCACCAGATGCCCGCTGGCGTCGTATTCAAACTCCACCACGGCGTCGTCGTTTTGCGCCCGCGTCATCCTTCCCTGAGCGTCGTATTCATAGACCGTTGCGGCAAGCAGCGTGCACTGCGTCGCGTCTTTCTGCCAGACCTTCTCACGCAGCAACTCATCACGAACCGACCAGTGCCAGCGGACTTCACGGTGGTCAGCATACCGCGCCAGAATCCGCCTTCCGGCGGCGTCGTAGTCGTACTGCGTGACGCGGCCGGTGAAATCCGTTTCACTGATCACCTGCCCGGCAGCATCACGCGCGTACTGATAGGTTTCGCCACCGGCATTCGTGACCTGATTCAGCCGGGTCAGCGAATCGTAGCCGAAATGAAGTGTCTGACCATCGGGCCGTGTTTGCGCCTTTAGCAGGTCGAACGCACCGTAGGTGTAACCGGTGGTTTTCCCCTCGCCGTCGGTCAGGGTCGCCGGGCGTTTTTCACTGTCGTAGCGCATCTTTTGCGTGATGCCGTCGGGCCGATGGATGGCCGTGACGCTGCCTTGTTGCCCGGCGTGCTGTTCACTTTGCGTATAACGGGTTGTCTGCCCCAGCGGATCGGTCACGCTTTGCAGGCGACCAAAGCGGTCCTGGGTGAAGTGTGTCGCGGCCTCATCCGGCGCAATCATCTGACTCAGCCGGTAATACGCATTCCAGACGTAGCGATGCTCAGCGCCATCCGGCCGGATATCGGCGGTCAGCTGCCCCTGCGGGCTGTATTCAAACCGCTGAACCCGCCCCTGCGGATCGGTCTGGCTGAGCATTTTCCCCTGGCCGTTGCGGGTAAACAGCCATTCGCCGCCGTCGGGTTGGATCAGTTTAACGACCTGTCCGTGCTCATCGTACTGATAGCGCGTCGCGTCGCCGCCCGCGCTTTCCACGCGGGTGACTTGCCCGTGAGGGTTATAGCCGTAGCGGGTTTCCCGCCCGAGGGGATCGGTGTGTGACACTTTGTTGCCACGGTCCCAGCGCGTCAGCGTGATGCGGCCAAGCGGATCCGTTTCCCGTGTCACCAGCCCGAAAACGTTGTATTCGCAAACCGTCCGGCCGCCTTCGCCATCGATACAGGTCGTCACGCGGTTAACATCGTCATAGGCAAAACTGTCGCGATAGTAACCGCCTGCGGCCCGCGTGCCCGTCACGCGACCTTTGGCGTCATAGCGGATGCTGACGTCCGTTTTATCCGTGTCCTTCCAGCGGGTCATGAAGCCGCTGGCGTCGTATTCGTGATAAAGATGTGTGAACTGGAAGGTTTTACACTCAGCTAATCTGCCGTTGTCGTTGTAAGTGCATTGCGCTAACTCCTGACGTTGTTGCGCATCGGTACGCGCAATAGCAATCAGTTGCCCCTCCTGCCAGCCAAGCTCAACGCGGTAACCGTCGCTGTGTTTCAGCGCAATCAGACGGTCGTTCTGATAAACAAAGTCGATATGGTTACCGGCACGGTCGCGCAGGGAACTCAGCCGGCGGTGTGAGCCGGATTGCGCGTCAAAGCACAGCGTTTGCTGGGTATGATGATTGAAGATATAAAGCGTGCCGCGGCGGCTGCCGTGTAAATGAAGGTGTGCCTGATGCAGGTTAATCCCGTCCACGTTGTCTTTATCAGCGGCGGAATAGTAGCTGAGGGTGGAACCTTCCTCTGTGGTGAAATGGATTTCATGGTCATCAAGCCGTAAAGACTGCGACCAGTTATCGGCCCATTTATGGCCGAAAATACCTGATGCCGTGGAACGGGAACGGTAGGTGCGGTTGAGCGTCAGCGGCAGCGTACCGGGCAGGTCGATGACTTGCAGGTTTTGCAGGAAATCGCCGGTCGCGATGTCAACGGGATCACCTTTTACGCTGCAGGTGCCGCCGAAGTTGCCTTCTTTATTATCGGAAACAGTTGGCTCGCCATGCTTGCGGGTGGACGCTTTACCGTTGCCTTCGCTGCGGAATTTGACTTTTCCGCCGCCTCCCAAATTAGCAGGCCGTGGAGGATAGGAGTTGGCGGAAGGCATTGAATCTTCCCTGGGTATGATTGAACCTTTTCCCTGCTGCTTCTTTTGCTTTTCAGTGATTGCACCACCGATAACGATGCCAGCAGCCATGAAAACATACTGGTTCTCCATCGCCGTACGAAATCCACGCAACGCATCCGGGCCCGCTGATCCGGCAATGACTTCGTACGATTCAGGGCTACCATTTCGCATAGCACCTGCAGCCAGAAATGCGCCATACCACGCACTGTCGGGCAGTTTCCCGTCAGGTTCATTCTCTTCACCGGTTTCAGGGCTGGCCGCTGAGCTGATTTCCGTCAAAGAAATATTCATCTCCGGCGGCTGCCCGACAATGACCCCGGTGGTATTTTTTTCGTTCATCCAGAACTTGTCGCCGTGGCGCAATATGGGTTTCCCGCCCACACGCACGGTTTTACTGTGTTCCATCGGCTCGCATTTCGCGCCGACCGTCCCGCTTTGCACGCCTTTGGCAACGCCAGGCTCATCGCCTTGGGTATTCGGGATAAAACTTTGATTGAGCACCACCACCGGGCAACCGTTCACTTTCACCTTTTTAACTTCCTGCACCGCATTACCGAGGTTTGCCGTCACCTGATAGGGCACCGGCGGCGTGGCAGGCCCCATCGGGGTTTTACAGACGTCGGGCGACAGACAAACGACTGTCCACAGACCGTCTTTGCGTGCCATGTAGTTCTCAGCCATGAGCGTGTTCCTCCGTTTTTGTTAAGGATTCAGGCATAGAAAAACCGAACAGTTTTTCCAGCAGTTTCTCTGGCTCCGTTTCATAGCGGGCTTCGACCACCCGAACCGGCACGGTGGCGGGAAGAAGAAAACGCCAGCAGGCGGTAACGTCAAGGCTGTCGGCATCAATATGCAACGTATCGAGGTTCATTTCGCGGGGCATAATCAGGCCGTCGTCCATACGCAACAGCACGAACGCTTCATGGGCAGGCAGTGAAAACCGTATCTGACCATCCGGGGAAAAACCTTGCAACGCCACGGAGAGGGGAAGCTTTGGAAAGGGGATTTGCTGGTCTTCGGGGGCGGCATTCCAGTAGTTAAAATCAAAATCTTCAGGTAAGCCGGGATGCCGGGTGTTCAGCCATGCCTCATCATAGGTTCCTGCCTTCAGACGTCGCGGCAGCCAGGCGCGCCCGATAAAACCGAATCCGGCAGGCTGAAACTGTTTCGCCGTTAAGTCAGCGCTACCGGCGATCTGCGAGTCAAAATCCTCAACCGTAAAGGGATAACGCGGATCGGTAATCTGCGGTGCAGGATAACGGTCAGCGTGTGTAGCGCGTGCGTACCACGACGTGATAAATCCTTTACCCAGCGGGTTGTTCTCACAAACGGTGTGAGCGAGTGGTAAATTTTCTGAATCGGGATGACTGGCTTTCTGAATATCGGTCAGACGATCGGCTTTCGGGATAGAATCAGCCCCGTCATCCGGTTTATTTATCCGGCACTCACCGCCGAATGCCGCTTCCCAAATAACAGGCTGGCTAATAAAAGGTTCGGATTCTGTCAGTGACCATTGCTGTGTAATTTTATTTTTTAAGAAAAACTGTTTTCCATTAACAGTTAATTTCTTTTCTAAAATAGCCTCACCGGCTGCATTATTAATTACGGCACTGATGTTTTGTTTTAATACAGGGGAACAGTTTTCTGCACAGGCGCTCCCGGAAATAATGATATCGCAGGAGGGTTTAAACGGAGCAAGATCGCTTTCCTGAATAACCGATGACGTGTTTACCGAAGCCAGATACTCATCCCGGACGTTGAGTGCCACGGCATCATCGTCCCTGACCCTGACGCGGTAGCCTCCGCTTTCATCGGGTTCCAGCCGGTATCCCACTTTCATTACGATCACATAATTTTCATTATCTTCCCGATCGAGCATCTTGAACTGCATCGCCGCAAAGGGCGTAAGATTTCGGAATTCCATTTTAAAAACATCCTTATGTTCGCCTTGTTTTAAATGAGGCGTCATTAGCCTCATATTTGAGGGAGTTAATAATAAAAGGAATTAATATCTTTCACGAGTTTGATTATGCCGATTTTTTAATTAACAGCATTAATGATGAAAATTAAAAAAACGATGACAAAAGCGAGATATATACTTTGGGTTAGAGTTATTAATTAGGTAAATATAAAACCATGTTTATGAGCAATCCAATAAAAAAGGGCATAACCAAAGTTATGCCCTTCATTCAACCGACTAAGAAAACTTATTCTTCTTCGTCGTCACCTGGCTGATTGTCTTCACTTTCAGCTTCGTCTGGCAGATCGGCTGCTTGTGCCGCTTCCAGTTCGCCTTCTTCGGTGGCAACGCCATCCAGTTCTTCGTCTTCTACTGGTTCTGCAACACGTTGCAAGCCGACGACGTGTTCTTCTTCCGCTGTACGGATAAGCGTCACACCCTGGGTGTTACGGCCTACGGTACTCACTTCGGAAACACGGGTACGCACCAGCGTACCGGCGTCGGTGATCATCATGATCTGATCCGCTTCATCTACCTGAATCGCGCCAACAACCGGTCCGTTACGCTCGCTCACTTTGATCGAGATAACGCCCTGCGTTGCACGGGATTTGGTTGGATATTCGGTAGATTCAGTACGTTTACCGAAGCCGTTTTGCGTCACAGTCAGGATACAACCGTCGCCGCGTGGGATAATCAGGGACACCACGCTATCGCCTTCGCCCAGACGGATACCGCGAACACCTGTCGCTGTACGGCCCATTGAACGGACGGCTTCTTCGGAGAAGCGCACCACTTTACCGGCCGCAGAGAACAGCATGACTTCATCTTTACCGTCGGTCAGGTCAACACCAATCAGTTCATCACCCTCGTTGAGGTTGATGGCGATGATGCCGGCGCTGCGTGGGCGGCTGAAATCGGTCAGAGCGGTTTTCTTCACGGTACCGCTGGCGGTTGCCATGAACACATGACGGCCTTCTTCGTACTCGCGTACAGGCAGAATGGCGGTAATACGTTCGTTCGGTTCAAGCGGCAGTAAGTTGACGATCGGACGGCCACGAGCACCGCGACTGGCTTCCGGCAACTGATAAACTTTCATCCAGTACAGACGTCCGCGACTTGAGAACATCAGAATGGTGTCGTGGGTGTTGGCCACCAGCAGACGATCGATGAAATCTTCTTCTTTAATACGGGCGGCTGACTTGCCTTTACCACCACGACGCTGCGCTTCATAGTCAGTCAGAGGCTGATATTTCACATAACCCTGATGCGACAATGTCACCACAACGTCTTCCTGATTGATCAGGTCTTCGATGTTGATGTCAGAAGTGTTCGCGGTAATAACGGTACGACGCGGATCGTTATACTGATCGCGAATCGCTTCCAGCTCTTCACGGATGACTTCCATCAGACGATCAGGGTTGGAGAGGATGAACAGCAACTCGGCGATTTGCACCAACAGCTCTTTGTACTCATCCAGCAGCTTTTCATGCTCAAGGCCAGTCAGTTTCTGCAGACGCAGATCCAAAATCGCCTGTGCCTGCTGCTCAGTCAGGAAATATTTCCCGTCGTGAATACCAAACTCGGGCTCCAGCCATTCAGGACGTGCCGCATCATCACCGGCGCTTTCCAGCATCGCGGCTACGTTGCCCAGATCCCATGAACGCGCAATCAGGCCCGCTTTCGCTTCAGCCGGAGACTGTGCAGCACGGATCAGTTCGATGATAGGATCGATGTTTGCCAGGGCGATAGCCAGAGCTTCGAGGATATGCGCACGGTCACGGGCTTTACGGAGTTCAAAGATAGTACGACGGGTCACCACCTCACGACGGTGACGTACAAACGCGGACAGAATGTCTTTCAGTCCCAGTATCTTTGGCTGGCCCTGATGCAGAGCCACCATGTTGATACCGAACGTGGTCTGCAACTGGGTGAGGGAGTAGAGGTTGTTGAGAACCACTTCACCGACCGAATCGCGTTTGATTTCAATGACGATACGCATACCGTCTTTGTCAGACTCATCGCGCAGTGCGCTGATGCCTTCAACACGTTTCTCTTTGACCAGTTCGGCAATTTTTTCGATCAGACGGGCTTTGTTTACCTGATACGGGATCTCGTGAACGATGATAGTTTCACGACCGGTTTTGGCATCGGCTTCGACTTCAGCACGGGCGCGGATCAAAATCTTGCCACGGCCAGTACGGTAAGCTTCTTCAATCCCACGGCGGCCATTGATGATCGCGGCAGTCGGGAAATCAGGCCCCGGAATGTGTTCCATCAGCCCTTCAATGCTGATGTTTTCATCTTCGATGTACGCAAGACAGCCGTTAATCACCTCGGTGAGGTTATGCGGCGGAATGTTGGTCGCCATACCGACCGCAATACCTGACGAACCGTTAACCAGCAGGTTAGGAATTCGGGTAGGCATGACAGAAGGAATTTGTTCGGTGCCGTCGTAGTTAGGCACGAAATCGACAGTGTCTTTTTCTAAGTCTGCCAGCAATTCGTGTGCAATTTTTGACATACGGATTTCGGTATAACGCATGGCGGCGGCGGAGTCGCCATCCACCGAACCGAAGTTACCCTGCCCGTCCACCAGCATATAGCGAAGTGAGAAAGGCTGAGCCATACGAACGATAGTGTCATAAACTGCGGTATCACCGTGTGGGTGATATTTACCGATAACGTCACCGACCACACGGGCCGATTTTTTGTAGGCTTTATTCCAGTCGTTACCGAGGACATTCATTGCGAAAAGTACGCGGCGGTGCACCGGTTTCAAACCATCGCGCACATCGGGCAACGCACGTCCGACAATAACGGACATCGCATAATCCAAATAAGAGTTTTTTAGCTCTTCTTCGATGTTAATCGGTGTGATTTCTCTGGCAAGGTCGCTCATGGAGCTGCTATCCCTCTACTGATTATTCATGGCCGCTGCCCACGTAGGCATATATAGCGCAAAGGTGTAAAACTATACCACAAACCAGCCAGACGTGGAAAACAACCGCCCCCTTTTGCGCAGTATTATCCAACATGTTTCAAACCTTTGCGCAAACTGCGTCATTTCGTACAAACATTAACCAGGCGCGACAAAACTGAACCAAAGCAGGCGGAATATGTATAATCCGATCATCAGGACTTAAGGAGTTCATCACGCTTATGACAACCACACCGGCCCCTAAAGCACAGAATATTGACCACGAAGAGATCGCCAAATTCGAGGCCGTCGCCTCACGCTGGTGGGATCTGGAAGGCGAATTCAAACCGCTTCATCGTATTAATCCGCTGCGTCTGAATTACATTCTTGAGCGCGCCGATGGCCTGTTCGGGAAGAAGGTTCTCGACGTCGGTTGCGGCGGCGGAATTTTAAGTGAAAGCATGGCCGTGGCGGGCGCGGAAGTGACCGGTCTGGACATGGGCGGTGAGCCGTTGCAGGTTGCGCGTTTACACGCACTGGAAAGCGGCGTGAAAGTCGGTTATGTGCAGGAAACGGTTGAAGCGCACGCCGAAGCCCATCCGCTGCAATACGATGTCGTCACCTGTATGGAGATGCTGGAACACGTACCAGACCCGGCGTCTGTGGTGGCAGCCTGCGCCCGTCTGGTGAAGCCCGGTGGCCACGTCTTCTTCTCTACCATCAACCGCAACAACAAAGCGTGGCTGATGGCGATATTCGGCGCGGAATATGTGCTCAAGATGGTGCCGAAGGGGACGCATGACATCAAAAAGTTCATCAAGCCGTCAGAGCTGCTGAGCATGGTTGACCGAACGTCGCTGTTTGAACGTCACATTATGGGTCTGCATTACAATCCGCTCACCGACCATTTTAAGCTTGGGCCGAACGTGGACGTCAATTACATGATCCACACGCAGGCAGAAAATAACGCTTCGGCCTGATTGCAAATTTAAGCCTGCGTCAAGCCCGGAAAATGCGCTCCGGGCTGAAATACTCAGACTTTACGCAGGCTGCCCTCTTCTGAATTTTACTTAAACCTTAGTTTTTAGGGCGTTGGTGTTCCCGGCGGCGGCAACATGTTTTTTTAGAATAGTTATCCAGATCAATATAGCGTTTTTTTCTAACGTTTAATAAACCGGCAGTCGATCACCTTTAGCAAAAATATAAGAAAATCGTATCTGAGATATTGACAGGTTTGTCGCGCCAGCAATGACGGACTCCTCAGGCTTGGCGTAAAAATTTCTCCCCAACTTATCCACAAAACTGGCCATTTTGTTCACTTGCCAAAGGGCCATTCAGTCACTATCTTGTCATCAGAAAATAACAAACCCACAATATATTGTGTTTATATCCTGACCAGCACACAAGGGGCCCTTTGTGCTGCCGTGCGTGTTTTCACGGCCCGGTCAGTCCCTTATAAACCTTTGAGGTATCGCCCCGAATGAACCAAAGTCTACTTGTTACTAAACGTGATGGCCGCACAGAACGCATCAACCTTGATAAAATCCACCGTGTCATTGACTGGGCAGCGGAAGGTCTTCAAAACGTATCAGTTTCTCAAGTAGAACTTCGTTCACACATCCAGTTCTATGACGGGATCAAAACCGCTGATATTCATGAAACCATTATTAAAGCGGCCGCCGATCTGATCTCCAAAGACGCCCCGGATTACCAATATCTGGCTGCACGTCTGGCGATCTTCCACCTGCGCAAAAAAGCCTACGGCCAGTTTGAACCACCCAAACTGATCGACCAGGTGACCCGCATGGTTGATATGGGTAAATACGACAAACATCTGCTGGAAGACTACACGGCTGAAGAGTTCGAGCAGATGGACAGTTATATTGACCACTGGCGCGATATGAATTTCTCCTACGCCGCGGTAAAACAGCTGGAAGGGAAATACCTGGCGCAGAACCGTGTGACCGGCGATATCTACGAGAGTGCGCAGTTCCTGTACATTCTGGTCGCCGCCTGCCTGTTCTCCGGCTATCCGCGTGAAACCCGTCTGGACTACATCAAACGTTTCTACGACGCGATTTCTACGTTCAAAATTTCTCTGCCTACGCCGATCATGTCTGGCGTGCGTACCCCAACGCGTCAGTTCAGTTCCTGCGTTCTTATTGAATGTGGCGACAGCCTGGATTCCATTAACGCGACGTCCAGCGCCATTGTGAAATACGTTTCCCAACGTGCCGGTATCGGCATCAACGCCGGCCGCATCCGTGCGCTGGGCAGCCCGATCCGTGGCGGCGAAGCGTTCCACACCGGGTGTATCCCGTTCTACAAGCACTTCCAGACCGCAGTGAAATCCTGCTCTCAGGGCGGCGTTCGTGGCGGCGCAGCCACGCTGTTCTACCCGATGTGGCACCTGGAAGTGGAAAGCCTGCTGGTGCTGAAAAACAACCGTGGGGTTGAAGGCAACCGCGTCCGTCATATGGACTACGGCGTGCAGATCAACAAACTGATGTATCAGCGTCTGGTTAAGGGTGGCGATATCACGCTGTTCAGCCCGTCCGACGTGCCTGGCCTGTACGATGCGTTCTTCGCCGATCAGGACGAGTTCGAGCGTCTGTATGAAAAATACGAGCAAGATCCGGCAATCCGTAAGCAGAAAGTGAAAGCGGTCGAACTGTTCTCACTGATGATGCAGGAACGCGCATCCACTGGCCGTATCTACATTCAGCACGTTGACCACTGCAACACCCACAGCCCGTTTGATCCGGCTATCGCGCCCGTTCGCCAGTCCAACCTGTGTCTGGAAATCGCGCTGCCAACCAAGCCGCTGGATGACGTTAACGACGAAAACGGCGAGATTGCGCTGTGTACGCTGTCTGCCTTTAACCTTGGCGCGATTGAAAGCCTTGATGATCTGGAAGAGCTGGCCGTTCTGGCCGTTCGTGCGCTCGACGCCCTGCTCGATTATCAGGATTACCCGATCAAGGCCGCAAAACGCGGTGCGATGGGCCGTCGTACTCTGGGTATTGGCGTCATTAACTACGCTTATTATCTGGCGAAAAACGGCGTGCGTTATTCCGACGGCAGCGCTAACAACCTGACGCACAGGACGTTCGAAGCCATTCAGTATTACCTGCTGAAAGCCTCCAACGAACTGGCGAAAGAACAAGGCGCGTGTCAGTGGTTCAACGAAACCACGTATTCACAAGGCATCATGCCGGTCGACACATACAAGAAAGATCTGGATGCGATTTGCAACGAACCGCTGCATCTGGACTGGAATTCCCTGCGTGAAAGCATCAAAACCCACGGCCTGCGTAACTCCACGCTGTCCGCGCTGATGCCTTCCGAAACGTCTTCGCAGATCTCCAATGCCACCAACGGCATCGAGCCACCACGCGGCCACATCAGCATCAAAGCATCAAAAGACGGGATCCTGCGTCAGGTAGTGCCAGAATATGAGCGTCTGAAAGATCAGTACGAACTGCTGTGGGACATGCCGAACAACGACGGTTACCTGCAACTGGTTGGCGTGATGCAAAAATTCATCGATCAGGCGATTTCGTCGAACACCAACTACGACCCGTCGCGCTTCCCGAACAGCAAAGTGCCGATGAAACAGTTGTTGAAAGACCTGCTGACGGCCTACAAATTCGGCGTGAAAACCTTGTACTATCAGAACACCCGAGACGGTGCTGACGATGTGCAAGAAGACATGAAAGCAGAAGTGGCTGACGACTGCGAAAGCGGTGCCTGCAAAATCTAATCGTCTGTTTTAATTAAAAAAATTACATAAAACCCCCGTCAGGGGGTTTTTGCCGAGTATTCAGAGGAAAAGCAGTTATGGCTTACAGTACTTTTTCGCAAAACAAAAATAATCAGCTCCTCGAGCCAATGTTCTTTGGTCAGTCAGTCAACGTTGCCCGTTTCGACCAGCAGAAACATGAGATCTTTGAGAAGCTGATCGAAAAGCAGCTGTCCTTCTTCTGGCGTCCTGAAGAGATTGATGTTTCCCGCGACCGTATCGATTTCCAGGCCCTGCCGGATCACGAAAAACACATCTTCCTGAGCAACCTGAAATACCAGACGCTGCTCGATTCCATTCAGGGCCGCAGCCCGAACGTGGCGCTGTTACCGCTGATCTCCATTCCTGAGCTGGAAACCTGGGTCGAAACCTGGGCGTTTTCAGAAACGATTCACTCCCGCTCTTACACGCACATTATCCGCAACATCGTGAACGATCCGGCGATTGTGTTTGACGATATCGTGACCAACGAAGAAATCCTCAAGCGCGCGAAAGACATTTCCGGCTATTACGACACGCTGATCGAAATGACCAGCTATTACCACCTGCTGGGCGAAGGCACGCACACCGTCAACGGTAAAACTGTCGTGGTAAACCTGCGTGAACTGAAGAAAAAACTCTACATCTGCCTGATGAGCGTGAATGCACTGGAAGCCGTGCGTTTCTACGTCAGCTTCGCCTGCTCATTCGCCTTTGCTGAACGCGAACTGATGGAAGGGAATGCGAAAATCATCAAGATGATTGCCCGCGACGAAGCACTGCATCTGACCGGCACTCAGCACGCGCTGAACTTGTTGCGTTCAGGTCAGGACGACCCGGAAATGGTGGAAATCGCCAAAGAGTGTGAGCAGGAATGCCACGACCTGTTCGTACTGGCAGCACAACAGGAAAAAGACTGGGCAGAATACCTGTTCAAAGACGGTTCCATGATTGGCCTGAACAAAGATATTCTGTGCCAGTACGTGGAATACATCACCAACATCCGTATGCAAGCCGTGGGCCTGACCGCACCCTTCAAAACCCGCTCGAATCCGATCCCGTGGATCAACGCATGGCTGGTTTCTGACAACGTGCAGGTTGCGCCGCAGGAAGTGGAAGTCAGCTCTTATCTGGTCGGTCAGATTGACTCTGAAGTTCACGCCGACGATTTGAGTGATTTCGAGCTTTAAATGACGGACAGAACGATCACACTTTCAGCAAGCGGCCAGCAACTGGCCTGCAAATCCGGACACCGTAATTTGCTGGAAGTGTTTGAACATCATCAGGTTGAAGTAGAATACCAGTGCCGGGAAGGTTATTGCGGATCATGTCGCATGAAGCTGGTCAGCGGTGAGGTCAGATATAGTGAGAAACCCCTTGCGTTTGTGGCGGAAGGAGAGATTTTACCGTGTTGTTGCATGCCAGTGGCACACATAGAAATTTCATTCTGATGGTGAGCAGGGTGTGGCAAAAAACCTAATCAGGTGCACCCTTCCCCACCTTGAGTTTGCTTTGATACCCCACCCCAACCCTCCCCTTCGCAGGGGAGGGAGCCGATCGAGTCTTTGCTCCTCCCCCTGCGAAGGGGGAGGCCGGGAGGGGGTTTAGCAGGCAAAAACTTTGCCTATTCTGATCCAGTTAAAGCTAATCTCTCTTCTCTGTGCAAGAAACCTGAAATCATTGCACCTTCGCAACCCGATCCAACCACGGATAATCCGCCACCACTTCCCACCCGTTCAGATAGCGCCTCAGCATATCCATCGCGACCATCGCTATTGTCTCCTGCCGTAACGTCAGGCCGTGCCGCGTGGCGGTATAACGAATCGTTAATCCGCAGGTGCCGGATGGCGTATGCAGTGTCAGGCTGAGCCGATCGCCCGATAACGCCCCGACGGCCAGCGCGAGTTGTGCGCCGGTTTTTTCCGCCAGATCCTGTGCACGCGCCAGCAGGCATTCGAGGGTTTTCTCCGGCGACGCTTCTTCGGTGTGCGCCAGTAATTCGCCTCCGGCCAGCGGGACGCCTGCGCTTTGCAGCCGCCAGTTCAGCAGACCGCCGGTAAAACTTTCACTCACCGCGAGACGCAGGTTTTGTGCCAGCAGACGCTCCGCCAGACGATCCGGTAAACTCCCCAGACCTTCGAAAATAGTACTCTCGCCCGCCACTTCACGGACGCGTTCGAAAGCTTTTTGCATCGCCGCTTCCTGCGAACGCGGGCCGGTCACTTTCAGCTCGATAATCGGCGACGAAGAACGGTAACCCATCACCACGCCTTCAGGCAGTTCGAGTTTATCCAGTTCGGTGGCGAGATCACTTTCGCCACGTCCGAACGTGGTCAGACGCAAACACAATGGTGCTTCGAGTGCGGGGAATTGTTTGTGAAGACGCGGAACAATTTGCTGTTCAACCATCACTTTGAATTCGGAAGGTACGCCCGGCGTGAAGAAAATCTGGCAGCGGTTGAGCTTCACGCTGAATCCGCAGGCGGTGCCGACCGGATTATCCAGCAGCTCGGCATTGGCCGGGATCTGCGCCTGTTTACGGTTGGATTCGGCCATCGGGCGGCCACGTTCGTTAAAGAATGCCTGCATGGTTTTAATCCATCCGGCATCCTCCACCAGTTCAACGCCACAGGCCAGGGCAGCAGCTTGCGCGCTCAGGTCATCTGTCGTCGGCCCTAAACCACCGTTGACGATTAACACATCTGCGATATGACTGCGCTCTTTCATAACGCTAACCAGTTCGTCCAGACTGTCGCCCACCGTTTCACGACTGGTCATCGGAAGGCCTTGATCGAACAGATAGCTGGCCAACCAGGCGGCATTTGAATCCACTATTTGACCGTGAAGAACTTCCTCGCCGGTACTGAGCATCTCAACCCTAAGCATCACTTTCTCCTCTCGTTTTGTCCTTCTACTGTAGAAAGGCTGACGCCGAAACACAATCGCACAGGCACAAAGTGAAAGTACAGATGAAAAAAAAGCCTGCTGAGCAGGCCTGAACACATTATTCCTCTAAAGATGATGAGGAATTAGAAATTAACAGCGCCGCCGAGATATGCGCCATCGGCTACGATGTTGTCGCGGTTGCCGTCTTTGCCGTCTTTGCCGTCCAGCGCCATGTAGCGGTAACCTACGCTCACGGTCACTAACGGAATCGCCGTCAGACGCACGCCTGCGTTGGCTTCTTTATAATTACCAATGCCGCTGGACAGTGAATCCGGAGAATAATAATAATCACCGTACAAGGTGAACAGTTTAGCGATTGGCAATTGCAGGCCGCCGCCGACTGCCGCTGCGTAACCTTCGTCGCCGTCTTTTGGATTGGTGTAAAGCCCTTTACCGCCAACGGTTGCCATGAACGGACCCAACGGGATGTTGTAGCCCAGACCCAGACCCGCGACATCACCGTCGTCGTCGTTATGCGTCCAGTCACCGCTCAACGCCAGGCCCGGAGAAGTGGTGCCCATGCCCACGCCTAAGTGAGTGTAATGCTCGCCAACTTCACCATTCACGCTGATTGCATTGGCAGAAGCCGCCGTGAACATCAGGCTGGCAGCAATACCAGCGACAAGAAACTTTTTCATTATTTATCCTAAATAATTGCTAAACGACAATGATTCTTCCGCCTGAAGTCTAAAGCAATTCACTCTGCTGTAACAACTTTTTGGAACTTTAAAACATTCGCGGAGAGGCAGTAAATTGTAAGAAACATCGATTTCATTGATGAAACGAAGATTTCTAATCGGAATGATAACTCCAGCCTATTTTCCCCTGATCAATATAGGGTTTATTCCTTGTGGGTGAGTGAATTTTGCTTAGGAAAGCAACCCTCAGATAAGGAATGTAAAAAGGCTACCCCAGACCCTTTTACCCCCCACCCGCTTCAAACTGGAAGGAAATGTCATGACCAAGAAAGGATTAACAACAGCCGCTGGCGCGCCCGTTGCCGGGGAGTTGAAACATGCGTCGCCTGAAACGCAAAAACGCCAGCTCGACCTTTTCTATAGAGTCGATCCGGCGTATGGAGCAGGTGTTGAGCAAGCACTGAAAGCCTGATTTTGAGTGCATAACAAACATGAAGGGCCGCATTGCGCGACCCTGAGTGTTCATCTGTCAGTATCAATAGTAGGTAATAGTCAGATTGGTTTTTGCCGTGAATGCACCGGTAAAGCTATCAGATTTCGAGTCCGTAATTTTTGCGGCAGTCTGAATAATCGCCGCCTGAAAATGCGCAGTATTTTTGCCTTTTTGCGCAATCCCCAGACTTTGCTTCACTCCCATTCTCACCGCCTTCCCTTCGCTGTCATAAACGCCGACCGCCAGTCCGGTCAGTGCTTTACCATCTGCGACACTGTGCGTAACCAATGTGTCACGGCCAATCAGCGAGGAGTTTGCATCAGTAAACGTCAGCTCGACATTGTTGGTGTAGGTGCTACAGGTAAAATCAACGCCAAAACGGGTCAGTGGTCCTTCAACAGGAAAAGTACCTGTGCTTTGTTTGTTAATAGTACCGATATCCACCACCTGATGCTGAGTATCCAGTTTGCATGATGGCGCAGCGATGAAAACGCCGGAACCCAGTGGCACATTGATCGTAGTGATTCCGGCAAAACCATCAATGCTGAACGTTAAGTGCGTACCTGCCGGAACAACCTGTTGCGTGTCGTATTCCATCCAGCCGTATTTAACCAGCTCAACCCGCATAGCTTCGATGGCGTAGTTGTGCACGGCGTCGTATTTATACAGTGACTTGGTCGCATTATGCTGCGCACCAAGCTCGATCAGCGAAGTGTCCGCGCTGCCATCCATGATCTTGTATTCGGCACCAAGCTGCTTTCCTGGTGCCATTCTGGCAGGCGAATAACTGTCCGCTAAAGTCTCCTGGTTGTAAGACACGGCCTTGATGTAAAACTTCATCTTGATACCGTTATTCGCGGTTTGCGCTTCACCATCCCAGTTCAGGGCAGCGTCATTCACCGTACTCAGGCTCACCGTGACATAACCATCGAATGCAGCCGGTGCAGAAAAGTCCTGCCCGTCGGAGCTGCACGTCAGGCGCATATTTGGCAGAAACTGAGCGTAATCCAGCGATAAAATCACTGTATAGTCGGGCGTGTCCTGATCCACCGCTATCGGGTTTTCGCGGGTATAAGGCGCAAAAGGTAAAACCCCGCCGGTATCAATATCGCAGTGTAAAGCCGCCGCCCGGCTGAGGCTGGGAAACAGGCAGGCCAGTAGCAATGCTGTGCAGCAAAATCCCGTTCTGACCACCGAGTGTCGTCTCATTTCGGTTTCCCGTTAAAAGGTCATCGACTGATGTTGCACCGGCGTATCGCCACCAAAATCATTAATGACTGAGTAATTAAGAGTACCGGATTGACCGGAAACAGCCGCAGGCAGGGCGTAACGGGTTTCACTTTTCGCTGGCACCATCGCGTTTTTGCCTTGTATTGGTAAGGATTTCCCCGCCACTGTTACAGCTAACTCAGAGAAACTGGCGTAATACGGCGTTGGGTTTTTCGCTATCAGCCAATTGTTACCTCCTTCATGACTCACCTGCCAGGTGAGTTTCCCGACAGTTTCAGCAGATTGTTCTTTCAGCGTAGACGGACGGACAAATACTTTCAGCCGCGTGCGGACGGCTAACTGCAACTGATTGCCCGTCACTTTACTGACCGGTGGAATTTCCTGAATCCACAACCAATATACCGATTCGCGATCCTGAGGCATTTTCCCCGGCAGGATCACCATGCGCAGCTTCCCTTCGCGTCCGGCACCGATTTTAAAGAGCGGGGGCGTCAGAATAAGCGGCATATTTTTATCATTGCCTCTGAGATCTTCGATCCAGGACTGCACCAGGTAATCATGATTTTTATCGTCATTCAGCAATTTGATTGACGTTTCTTTATCACTTTCCAGCGCAATCACGCGTGTCAGTGCTGGACGAACTGCGGCCTGAGCCACAGAGCTAACAATGTTAGTTAACAGCACCACGCTCATCAAAACAGCAACGGCTAATTTGTTAAATTTCATTTCTCTCTACTCAGCGACATACCGCATTAATTTGTTGGTACCAGGGCTCAGATGATCCCCTGGGAACCGGTAAAATAAACTGGCACGTGGCGTTATTTTCCAGCGTCACATGCAACGCTGTATCTCCGTCGGCCAGTACGCCGTTGAGATACAACAATCCGTTATCAGCGACCATGCCGACCTGCTCCTGTCCCTGCATTACGGTTGCACCAAAAGGTGCGGGTTTGCCGTCGGGAAGCGACAACATCACAATGGCCCGACGTCCGACTTTGGTCTGGAAACGACGCACGACAACCGCGCCATGCGTCGGGATGACGTTATTTCCGCTCTCGGCAAGTTCGACATTATCGTCTGCATGTCGCGTGTCTAAAGAGAGTGCGTTATCGCGATAAGGCGATATCGAAGGCACCACGGCGCGCCCCCAGCGGTTAGTCGATACGCCTGGCTGCCCCTCTACGCTGATACCTTTCGCATCCGGCGTTTCGATGATGGCGATGGTGTCACCCAATTGTTGAGAGAGCACCACACCTTGACTATAGGCCACGACGCCACCGGCAATCCCCGCAGAGTACTGGCGACTACTTTGCCCCGCGCTGACGCTGGCGTTCATATTCGCCATGCTGTTGCGATACCCCATTGAGGCCGAAGGTGAATATCCCTGATTGTCATGCTGCGCGGAGAGCGAATAATTTAAGGCACTTTCAAGCCCGGTTCCCGTCACCGTCGCCACTTGCGAGTCGCCAGAACGGCTGCTGCTGTTGTTACTCAATGAAACGTTCCCGCTACGCTTCTCACCCATATTCAGTGGCACGGAGAAATTGAGCGACAGCTGACGGTCAGGGGCATTATCCTCGTCTGAATCTGAGCTGGAATTGGCCTGATAACTATAGCTAATACCCACGTTTACAGAGTGAATCATGAAGGTATAGCCCATCGTCAAAGACGTGTCTGTGGTGTCAGAATCGTAGTAGTTATCCCGCTCAAGCGTCAGATAACCGTTTCCAAACTCCCCCAGCCCCTGATTCACCGTGGCCTGGAACTGGTTCTTACGGTGATTACGTGTGTCATCACTGCCCCACCGCCAGCCTGCATACTCGGGGAAATCCATAAAATCTCGCGTCTGATAACGGTAGCCCATGACCTGAAGCGACGTGTCACTGCTGTCAAAACGGCGTGCATATAACAGACGTACCGCGCGCCCGGCGTCGCTGGTTTCATCAGCGACGCCCAGATTATCACGATGAGAATTGAGATCATCCGCAGACACTTGCTGATGGTGCTCCAGTGCCCAGTCGAGGGAAATGCTGCCAAGAGATCCAAGATTGAACGCACTGCTCAGCGCCATCGACTGATAGCCTTCACCCGCCACCACCAGGTCGCTCAGCGTCAATTTATCGAAACCATATTGCAAACTGCCCTGCCCCACGACCGGCTGATAAAAAAGAGAATTATCACGGTAGCGGCCACCGCTGACGCTGTAACGCCAGGTGCCCGGACGCAGCATGTTTGGCAACGCAGTATAAGGCACGATGAACTGCTGCTGGCTGCCGTCACTTTCTTCGACAGTCACGTCCAGATCTGCGCCAATTTGGCCGTTGGTGAAATCAGTGATAGCAAAACTGCCCGGCGCGACGGTCGTGCTATAAATAATATTTCCGCGTTGGCGAATCACTACTCGCGCATTCATGCGCGCCACGCCACGAATAACGGGTGCATAACTGAACGTGTCTGCGGGCAACATCTGCCCGTTAGTTTCAAGCGTCATCCCCCGAACCGGCAAAATTCCCAGCACGTCGCTTGAGGTACTGGCATAAACATCACCGACGGTCATGCGGGACACCAGTGAGGCGATGTCACGCTCGGCATAGGCGCGGTCATGATTGGTTTCCCATCCCAACTGCGATTTATTGAACGTATCAAAACTGTAGAAACGCCAGCTACCCAGATTCACGCCAGAGTTCAGGCTCATGTAGGCGGTGTCGCTGGTATCGGCGTCGGAACCACTGTCGTGATTTTCAGTGTGATAAACGTAGCCAGAATAACTTAAACGCAGCGCATTGACGCCACTGTCCCAGAGGGACGGGTCGATCATCTCACTCTGTGAAGCCATATTGGTGGCAGCCTGTGGCGCGGTGACAATAAGCTGCTGCATGGATTCATCGTATTTGATACTGGCATCAGGCCATTTCGCCAGCAGGTCATAGCAAATTTCATTGCCACTTTTACCCACTTCGTTCAGATGATGATCCAGCCCCATCTGGTGAAGTAACGGCTGCGTCAGACATGGCATGGCGTTTGGAGAGCCTTTAACATTAATAAACTCTATTTTTGTTTTAAAAAGCGTGCGGCTATTTAAAACAACATCTGCCGTTTTTATGCCTGCTGAAACCTGGTCAGGATGATAAAATTGCTGAGGGATTTCCTGCGTATCTTTGCGCAAAAAATCCGCATCAAAAGCGGAATCATTATTATTAGTACCTGAGGGCGTTTCCTCTGCGGCTAATAAAGGTAAAGAGCAAAAAGCAGACGCCATGATGAAAACTCTCATTAATAATGAAAATTTTAAATTATCCACAACGACCTGCTTTAATTATAGGATGAAAACTTGCTAAGAATTATATTTAATAAAATATATATCGGTTATTGGTAGGTAATATCAATAAAGGATTTAGCACTGACATCACCGGCAGTCACATTGGGTGTTGAGGTATTCGCTTTATATGCAACTTTAAATTTCAACGAAGTATCGCCTACAGATAAAAGTTGCTTCTGAGACGGTGTACCACCGTTAATGCTTACTGGAGTACTGCCGTCATTTTCTAAAATGGCAATACCGACACCGAGTGCTGGCGCAGTAGCTACATTATTTTTTAGAATACTGCCATCAGCAGTATCCGGTGTACCGCTGAAAGACACGCTCGCATTTTTAACCGTTGTGATTTCACAATCTTTAAGATCGATACTGAAATCTTTCATACCCGCGTAACCGCCAGCGCCTGTGAATGAATTTGGGGTCACATCAGCTAAAGTCACAATTGCGCCGGTGGTTTGGGTTCCGCCATCAATGCCTTTTAAAGTACAGGCAGAGGCAACAACTTTACCATTGAAAGTAATATCACCATCAGATGCCATTACTGAAATTGGCATAGAGATTAATACGGACAATGCTAACAATTTACCTTTCATTTATTCCCACATCCTTATCAATTTAAATTAAACAGCATCCACACTGTGTGTGTAATTCATAAAACAATTCCAATGAATTATAAATGCAGCAGCTTTTTAGTAAAGACATCAGAATTACATGAATACTTAAGCATGAGTAAACTCACTAAAAAGGATCATTCATTCAGTGAGATACAAAACCCACCCCGCTGAATGAATCCATTTTTGGACATTTATATTGGAAGGAACACTTCACAGAATGTGATTCAGAGTCTGCTTATCCAAACAGCTAAGTCTTTGCGTGAGATTTTTATTCCACCATTTGACAGACTTTCAGGTAAAGCCAAATAATTTACAGGCTGTTGAAAACGCGTAAGTTTCCCCATAACCCAATCCTGTAACGTCGAAAAATCCAGTGATTTGGCAGCCGCAATGATGGCGACAGGACGCTGACCGTACTCAATGTCATTCACAGGAAGAATAAATGCCTGATGAATGCCGGGGTGTTGCAGCAAAATACGTTCAACCGCTTCGGGTTGAACATTCTCACCCCCGCAGAAAAAAACATTGTCCAGACGCCCCTGGATATACAGTTCGTCCTCATGCCAGCTACCACCGTCGCGCGTAGAGAACCAGCCATCAGCATCGGTAAGCGGCGTCAGACCGCCGTTTTTCCAGTAACCGGCCGCCAGACTGTCAGCGTGGATCAGGATTTCGTCGCCTGAAATACGGACTTTTTTACCCGCCAGTGGCTGGCCGACACCCGCCGACGCATCTGCGCGCTTCGCCGTTACGGTTGACGCGGTTTCCGTCATTCCGTAACCGCACCAGCACTGAACGCCTGCCAGTTCGGCCTGCGTAGTAAGTTCCAGCGGGATCTGCGCGCCGCCGAGCAAAACATGCCGTAAGGATGTCGGGAATGTCTGCTGTTTCAGCAATCGCCAGAGCTGCGTGGGCACCAGCGACGCATGGCTGCATTCTGCCAGCGCGGCCTCAATATTTTTATCTCCGGCCAGCACCAGCGTGGCACCGGCGGTAAGCCACCGCCAGATAATCCCCTGCCCCGAAACATGAAACTGCGGCAATGAATGCAGCCAGCTGTCGTTGTGTGCGAACGGAATCAAACCCAGAACGCCGCGTGCGCTGGCAAGATGAGCGGAAAGGGTATGCGCAGCGGCTTTCGGCAGCCCGCTGGAGCCGGAAGTGAGCGTCATTGTGGCAATGCGCTCCGGCTGCCATGAAACACAGTTGACGGAAAACGCGTTACGCAAATGCAGCGGCGTCTGGCTCAGGGAAAGCGGTTGTCCTGTCAGATCCAGAACAAAACTGATATCCAGCTGTGGCAATAATTCTTCGCAAAGACTCTGCGGCAACTGCGGATTCAGCGGCAGTAAACGCGCGCCAGCCTGCAACAGCGCCAGATAGCTGAGCAGCGCATCCAGACTGTTTTTACTGCGCAGCACAACACCCGCGCCTTCACTGACGCCCTGCTGAATAAATCCGGCGGCCAGCGAATCGACACGATGCTGCAAATCTCGCCAGCACCAGGTGATATCACCGGCTTTCAGCGCCACAGCAAACGGCGAGCGGTTTGCCCGTTCACGCCACGGCCAGTCATTGATCATTTGCTCTGCCATGCGATTTCCAGTTGAGAAACATCCGTCAGCGGCAATGTGGAACCCGGCCATTGCCGGACCAGCTGTGCCTGCATCAAATCCAGCGTATCGAGCCCCGGCACGGCGTCGGGCGTCAGCCATTGCGCGATACGCGACAGTTGCGTCAGCCCGAGACTGGATTCTATAGACGAACTGATCACCGCTTCCAGCCCCGCCGAATGTGCCTGTGCGATCAGCTGGCGGCAGCGCAACAGGCTTCCCGTCAGCGTAGGTTTGATGATGATCGCCGCCAGACCCGGTTCGGCCTGAACGGTAAAACCGGGCTCGCGCACGCTTTCGTCCCAGGCAATCCTGATGCCGGTGGTGCGGGAAAAATCGCGGGATTGTTCACGCGTCAGGCAGGGTTCTTCGATGAAAGCGATCCGCGAACGCAGTTCTGGCGCAACGTGACGGGCAAACCCTTCGGCTTTAACCGGCGTCCAGCTGCGGTTGGCGTCGAGGCGTAAACGCAGTTCCGGCAACGCTTCCAGCAACATGCTGACATTGAGCCCGTCGCCTACCGATTCGTACAAACCGACTTTTACTTTGGCGACTTTTTTGCCAAACAAATCACCCGGCAGTTCGCCCAGACGCGCATACAGTTCGTTCGGATCGCCATGACACAGCGGCGCACAGCGCAAGCTCATCACTTCTGGCAATTCACCGCGCAATTCCGCATCGGCGCAGCTCAGGCCGAACGCCACGGAAGGTAAACTGCTAAAGGCCGAGGCGACGGCCGTCAGCGATGCGCCCTGCACCCACTGACTCAGCCCGTGCCGGGCGGCATCCTGCGCCTGCGGCAATGCTTCCTGACTAAAACCGGGCAGCGGCGCGATTTCACCCCAGCCGGTTTTATCGTCCTGCCACAGTGATACCAGCAATCCGTCGCGCGTTTTCAGACGCTGATTGCGCAGCACCACGCCCGCCTCCATCGGCAGGCTATACCGGTACACCGTGGCGCGGCGCATTATGGATTCCGCTTAAATTTGCTGAAGTCCGGCTGGCGTTTTTCATTAAACGCGTTGCGGCCTTCCTGACCTTCGTCGGTCATGTAGAACAGCATGGTGGCGTTACCCGCCAGTTCCTGCAATCCGGCCTGACCGTCGCAGTCCGCATTCAGTGCGGCTTTCAGGCAACGCAGCGCCATCGGGCTGTTTTCCAGCATTTCACGACACCAGCGCACGGTTTCTTTTTCCAGATCGGCCAGCGGAACCACGGTGTTGACCAGGCCCATTTCCAGCGCGGCTTTCGCGTCGTACTGGCGGCACAGGAACCAGATTTCGCGGGCTTTTTTCTGGCCGACGATGCGCGCCATGTAAGAAGCACCCCAGCCGCCGTCGAAGGAACCCACTTTCGGGCCGGTCTGGCCGAAGATGGCGTTATCGGCAGCAATCGTCAGGTCGCACATCATATGCAGAACGTGTCCACCGCCGATGGAATAACCGGCCACCATCGCCACAACCGGTTTCGGGCAGGTACGGATCTGACGCTGGAAATCCAGCACGTTCAGATGGTGAACGCCGCTGGCATCCTGATAGCCGCCGTAATCGCCGCGGACTTTCTGGTCGCCGCCTGCGCAGAAAGCTTTTTCGCCTTCGCCGGTCAGCACAATCACGCCAATGCCTTCGTCGTTACGGGCATCGTCGAGCGCACGGATCATTTCTTTGACGGTCAGCGGGCGAAACGCATTGCGCACCTGCGGGCGGTTGATGGTGATTTTAGCGATGCCATCGAGAGATTTGTGATAACGGATATCTTCGAATTCGCCGGTACAGTCACGCCATTCAACCGGCGCATACAGCTCTTTTTCATCAGGATAAATCATGCTCAACTTCCTTTAAGACAGGTGAATTAATGAACGCCAGCGCCTGGCGGGCAAATTCCGCCGGATTGTCACGATGGGCGTTATGCCCGGCACTGGCGACGGTGCGCAGTTCGAAACCGGACTGCTGCGCGAGATGGATAAATTTGGTGTCGGCGCTGCCACACAACCATGCCAGCGGGCAGGAAAGCAGGTGCAATTCCGGACGTAAATCCGGCTGCACCGACAGCGATGTGGAGGCCAGCATCGCGGCAACGGCGCGGGGGTTATTGCCCTCACGCAATAAAACCAGTTCCGCGCGCTGTTCGTCCGTCAGGCTGGAAAACACCGGCTGCTGATACCAGTTGGCGAGCGTTTGCGGCCAGGACTGCTGCGTGAAACGGGCGGCCCATTGCTGATCGTGATGACGGCGCTGCGCACGTTCGGCCTGACAGGTCAGCCCCGGATGTGCGCCTTCCACCAGCACGCCCTGTAAGCCGGACGTGTCGCCGTGACAGGCGTGATACAGGCTGATGCGCCCGCCCAGCGAGTAGCCAATCAGCCAGTATGACGTAATGCCCTGCCCGTTCAGCGTGTCAGTCAGCAACTGGCTGACGTCGGCAAAACCGGCGGCGGTAATATCAGAGGAACGTCCGTGCCCCGGCAAATCCACCCGCAAACACGGCCAGCCGGTCAGTGAAGGCAACAGCGGTTGCCAGTCTTCAGCGCTGCCTAACAGGCCGTGGAGAAAGACCAGCCATGGACGCCCTTCGGCTCCGCCGCTGAGCCGCGTGCAAGCCAGCGTCATGAAGCGCTGACCTCGCTGACTAAATCACGCAGACACTCTGCGCCTTCCGTTTCACTGACTTTCAGCTCGATAAGTTTTACGCTACCGTGCTGCCAGCATTCTCTGACGGCTTCACGCAACGCGCTCATGGAATCCGGGCAGGCGTAATCCAGACCAAACATCGCGGCCGCATGGCTGAATTCAACGTTCTGTGGCATGCAGTAAAAACGCTGACGCTCGGCCTCCGGCGTCGGCAACAGTGAGAAAATCTGCCCGCCATTGTTGTTCACCACGATGATGACCGTCGGGGCGGAACACTGACGCATCAGCGCCAGCGCGTTTAAGTCGTAAAGGGCCGAAATATCGCCGAGAAGTACCAGCGTGGGTTTGCAGGT
Organism: Rahnella sp. PCH160; assembly: GCF_047784855.1. Taxonomy (NCBI): domain Bacteria; kingdom Pseudomonadati; phylum Pseudomonadota; class Gammaproteobacteria; order Enterobacterales; family Yersiniaceae; genus Rahnella; species Rahnella sp. PCH160. Next base: position 2,390,865 of record NZ_JBLOGT010000001.1, on the reverse strand, counting down.
TGCGCGCTGTACACCGGCGGCGGTCGAGAGCAGGCCGTCAATTCCGCTGGCGCCACGGTTGGCGAACACCGGGTAACCGGCGGGCAACTGCGCGAAAGCGTCCACAAGGCGGACAATCAGGCTGTTGCCGAGGAAAAGCTGGCCGTGCTCCGGCAGTAATGCCGGCAGCAGCCACGCCGCAGCGGCTTCGCCAAAGGTGCCTGTAAGACGATTTTCCACGGCGTTTAACGCACGCTGGGAACACTGTTCCAGCTCTTCTGCCCAGTCAGGCTGAGTCTGCGCAGGGTGCACCCGGAGCCAGTCAGACACATCGGCCTGAATACGGCGGCCACGGTGCTGCGCCGGATCCTGCCTGCCCGGCAAGGTGTCGACCAGCCAGTATTCCTCCGGCTGGCACGCGGCCTGCCATTGCAGTAACCGTTTCCCCGTCAGCCCGCCGCCAAACTGAATCACCAGTTGCGCCCGCGCCAGCACAGACTGCGCCTGCGGTGACGCCAGCCACAAGTCTGCGCACGGCAGCGGATTGCCGGTTGAAGCCTGCACGTCGCTGATCAGCGGCCAGCCGAGTTGTTCCGCCCATTGCGCCAGCAGCTCGCTTTCGCGGGCAGAAATGCGCCCGGCGATAATCACGCCACGCTTTTGCCGCCATGAAAACCAGTCGGTCTGCGCCGCCGTATGCTGCACCGGCGAATACGTCAGCCACGGCTGATTTCCCTGCCACCAGTCCCCCAGCGTTTGCAGCCAGTCCTGATGCTCACCGTTATCTTCGCCGTAAAGCGGTTCGGCAAACGGGCAATTTACATGTACGGCGCCGTGCGTCTGCTGCGCCAGCGCGTTATCGAGCGCCGAGACCAGCCAGCGGGCGCTGATTTCCGGCGTCGGGCGCGGTAAATCCAGCGTTTCGACGGGATGGCTGGCAAACATGCCGGTCTGGCGGATTGCCTGATTCGCACCGCAATCGATGAGTTCTGCCGGACGATCGGCGGTGAGCAACACCAGTTTTTCACCGGTCAGCCCGGCTTCAATCAGCGCCGGATAGAGATTTGCGACGGCGGTGCCGGACGTCACAATCACCGCCACACGTTGCCCGCTGGCTTTTGCCAGACCGAGCGCCAGATGGCCGAGACCGCGTTCATCAAAATGGGTGTGGCAGATCAGGTGAGGATGCGCGGCGGCCGCAAGGGTCAGCGGCGTGGAACGGGAGCCGGGAGCGATACAGACATGCTGCACCTGATGGCGGGTCAGTGCTTCAAGGATCAGCGTCGCCCAGCGACGGTTAAAGACGGCAACAGACATGGTCAACTCACTCCGGCAAAAGATTATCCGGCCTGAACGGCAGGCGTGTAATGCTCTTCCAACAAAGTACGCAAACCTGCGGCTTTGTTTTCGATTTCCTGCCATTCCTGTGCAGCGTCTGAACCGGCGACAATCCCCGCCCCGGCGTAAAGTTCCAGATGATGCCCTTTCACCGCCGCAGAGCGCAGCGCTACGGTAAATTCACTTTGTTCGGTACTGAGATATCCGGCTGAACCGGCATACCACCCGCGGTCAAAAGGCTCATAACCGGCGATAAATTCACGCGCCGCCTGACGCGGTAATCCGGCCACTGCCGCCGTGGGTTGCAGACGTTGCAGGCATCCGGCGTCATCAGCTTCGGCGAGTTCGCCGTGAATGCTGCGGCGCAGATGCTGCACTTTACGCAACCGCAAAATTTCCGCGGGCATGACATCCAGAGAATGCGCCCCGCCCTGTAAACGCTGGCAAATGTCATCAACCACCAGCAAATTTTCGCGCTGATTTTTGCCATCATTGAGCAGCCATTCCCCCAGCGTCTGCGCTTCATCATCATCGGGATGATTGGCGACAGTGCCCGCCAGCGCTTCGGTGAATAATTCGGTATGGTCGCGCAGAAACAGACGTTCCGGGCTGGAGCCCAGAAAAGCCTGCTGCGGCGTAAACGCCAGCATGAAGTGATAGCAGTGATGATTCACTTCGCGGCTGGCGGCAAGAAAAGCGCAGGCATTCAGCGGCTGGCTGAGCGTTAAGGTGGTTTTGCGGGCGAGAACAACTTTGTCGAATTGCTGCTGTTCAATGCAGGTCAGCGCCTGTGAAATCAGTTCGTTCCACTGCGGCTGAGCGGGCAGATGCTGGTGCTGTATGACGCGGGAAGTGATCGGCGGCAGATCGCGACTGGCGACCAGCGAACGCAGGAACAGACGGGTGCGGCGCGCTTCATCACGCAATGAACGGATACTGAAAACGGTACAACGCAGCCAGTAGGTCGTCCCTTTACGGCAGAGTTCAATGCGTGGCAGGAAGAGTGCGTTGGCGGAAAAGTCGGCGTCATCGTTGTCGGCGTTGAAAGCGTTTAGCCCCCAGAGATGCAAATCGGGAACATCCTGATGCTCGCGAATAAAATCCTGCGCCTGCGACATGTTGCCAAACGCGCAGGCATCGCCACACACGGCGGCTTCTTCATCGCCATCACGCTGCTGCCAGTAGAATTTCGGGTAGCACGGTTGTGCGGATAACCATTCAAGCAGGCCGGTATCAGGCTGTTTTTGCAGGGAATAACTCAACTGCCGGATGCCCGCAGTATCAGGCCATTCGCCTGCGAGCGCTGTATCAAGCTGTTCAATGATGGCTGATATTTGTTTCACCGCTACCTCGGGCCATACCGGATGTTTTGTGACGGGCAGAAATACCCTTCTGGATCAAAAAACGGGTTGGATCAATTACGGATGAATTATGCGGCGATACGAAAAATGAAAATATGCGACAGATCAAGCTGAAGTGAGTGATGTTAGCTAAGAAGGAGTATAGGAGGAGAGAAAGGAGTAATCAAACGTAAGGCAGCAGGAGCAGCGAAAACCGCTCCTGCTCAGCGGGATTAGCGACGCAGAAGCAGGCCAACCACCAGACCGACGGCCGCGCCAACACCGACGCCGTGCCATGGGTTTTCGCGCACATAGCTGTCAGTTTGTTCTGCAACCTGACGGGCTTTTTTGCAGTAAGAACGAGCCTGCGGATCGATGCGTGATTTGATATCTTTCAGTGCATTTTCCGCACGGGCTTTGATTTGAACATACTTCTCATCAGCTTTATCACCGGAAGATTTCAGCACTTCTTCCAGCGTTTCAGTCAGCATACGCAAATCGTCATCTAACGAGTTCTGCTGTGTCTCAAATTGGTCAGCCATGGTTATCTCCTTATGAGGTGAACGTTCATACTGCCTATAACCCTAGCGCAGAACGGGATGGAATGCCCGCAGGATCCGCATAAACCGCCGTAAATTCGGGGTTTTAAGAACCTTCTGACCCTTTAGCTTTCACAAAAACAGCCCGTTTTTCCGGCTGCGCACGCGGTTTTTCACGCTTTTTTGCCAGCCATAATCCGCTGTTTTTCATCGCATAACCAAATACCAGCCCCACCAGCAGTGACACCACCACCTGACGCCAGTCGCCCTGCGCGGCAAAGGTCGCACACGCGCCGATAAAGGTACCCGGCACAAAAGCCAGCCATTGCTGCCAGGCCTGAATACACATCAGGAAGGCCACAACGCCGGTCAGCATATAGCCGAGGATGCTCAGTTCCGGGCGCATCGCGCTGCCCGCAATAATGACAACCGCCCAGAAAACGCCGCTCATGCAGGTCAGCGTGCTGATCACGAGTCCGCGTAACCCGCCCTGCGGACAGGCGAAATATGCCGTGCAGCCCAGGAAACCTGCCCAGCTGATCAGACCCAGACTGACCGCCACCCAACCCCACAGACCGGAGAGGATCCCGGTGGTGATTGCGATCATCACTAAAATATTCATGTTTAAAACCTGCACAAATTTGAACAAGCGCGCAGTTTACGCATTGATGGGAAGAATGGAATGGGTAAGATCACAAATTTGATGTAATGACTTGCTGAACGTACATATAAACGTGACCCGCATCACATAAAACGCTCTTTTCAGGCTCAAACCTTCCCCTGACTGCTGCGGGAGCGTTTTCAAAGATCACGGCTAAAAAAAGCCAATCATAACGTTATATTTTATGAGTCATCTTTTTTATCTTTCCATTTTTATTTGTGATGGCTTATTAGTCGTTATTATTATCAGACGCAGAAAACCATTCCTATAGTGGCTCCGTAGCTAATTAAAACCGTTCAAATGAAATTCAATGAGCAGAATTTTCAGCTCTCTGTTTCATTCAGACAATAACCCCACGGAGTCGCCAGCATGAGCAATATTACACTGACTAAAACACTTTATACGTTGCAGGATCCCACCTGGTTAAAAAAAGCGGGAATCGATAAAGGTATCAATCACGATAAGCAGCGCCTCGACCTGATTCTCGCCGCAGGACAAACTCTCACAATCAAACAAACCAACCCTAAATTCACGGCGCCGCTGACGCTCTGGCTGCTGAACGCCGACAGTGCGACAGAGAAGTCGTTTACCGTGACCAGTACTTCAACGGACATCAGCTTCACGACGACCTCCGTGCCGTTCATCACGACCCCTTACACCACCGAAGCACCGGTTATCGAATATAGCTTCCCAAGCGATGCAAAACCGCTGCCGGTATATCAAGAAAATGCTGATGAATTTCCTTTTTTCCAACTCTGGGATTCCATAGATGCTGAATTCGCAGTGATATTTTCACCGTTCATTCAGATTCTGGTACCTAAAATTGATAAAGCAAAAGTGAAAAACACCGGAATACAAAACAATTTAAAGGGTGTCATTGCAAACTATAAAAAAATATTCGAATTCTATAATAATCTGATGGGTATCAGCTTTAATCCGGACGTCGCTACCGATAAAAACATTCCCAATCGTTATTTTGCCAAAGCCGATTTGCACGGCGCGGGCGCGGCTTACTACAGTTCATTATGGGTGGCTGCAACCAGTTCCAAAATTTCGGATTGCTGGTTGGGAACGATTGACAACTGGGCTGCCCTGCATGAAATTGGCCACGGGTATCAGGGCGCGTTTATGTCCGATCCGGTGTTTACCACCGCTGAAGTGTGGAACAATATTTTTGCCGCCAGTTTTCAGAATCTGGTGTTAGGTGATCAGGTTTATGCCAAGGGCTGGTTATACAACTACGGCAAAGTCGATTCCACTCTGTCTGTTATTAACAAAAACCTGGCCGACAATAAGCCAGTCAGCAGCTGGGATTTGCGTTCAAAGCTGTTTTTTATGATGCAGCTTAAAGATAGCGGTGGCGATCCTGCTTTCACGGCTTTTTATAAACATTATCGCGTTCTCGCCAACACCGCAGGCTTTGCCGCCTCCGATTACTTGCTGCTGGATTTACTTTCCGACAGTTATCTCAAAATTGGCAGGGTTGATGTCACGCCCTATATTTACCGGGCAGGCACCACGTTGTCGGACAAACAACGTGAGATTAATCTCTTCAGCAACGGGGAACCTGCTTACCCGCTTTCAGAGTTAGTCAGTACTGAGCAGGCCAGTGCGCTGAAAACCAGTCTCCATCTGCCTTCGGTACTGTCTCTGGTCACTTCTACGCAGCTTGCTTCAGCGGCGTTAAAGGGTGACCTGACCCTCACCTTTACTATCGATGATATGGCTCAGATTAAGGGAGAGAAAACTTTCCTGCGGCTGAATGATGCCAGTCAGCCGGTACAAACCGGCACGCCCGATGGCAACTCACTGACGTTTTCTCAAATCCCGGTTGGCGCTTATAAACTGCAAACGCCGACCGGCAAGAGCGTGAAATACTTCCAGGATAATCATTACGCTATCGTAAAAAGCGGCGTAAACACACAGACGATAAACTATGTGGCAAAAGCCGGTGCGGTGCTGGCCAGCCAGTCATTCAGCTTTTTAGGTTTAGGTAATGTTCCGTTTTGTAATCTGAAAGTCGATCAGGTCAAGCAAACTGTGGTTATCGATGTCACTCACATATCCCCGCACTCGTACTTCCCGGGCGAAGCCTATGCCAAAATTGAGATTTACGATCTCAGCGGTAACATTATCTTCACCCGCACGATGAATGGCGATAAAACCACGCTTTCGCACGACGAGGTTCCTTTCAGCGCCAATTACCGCATTGATATTTTCCATGCGGAAACACCGAGCCGCCTGAAATTATCACCGTCGTTTGCTGGCGTGATAAATACGAAGTCCAATAACAACAGCTTTACAGTGACGCCTGCAGGGCTTATCAATGTTTCGCTGCAAAACGATCCTTTTGCTCCGCTGGCGGTCAGTATCGCTAAGCAGGCAGAAGTGGTCCGGGCGAATCCGGCCATACTGGCCGCTGAATATGCGTCGTCGAAAGATGATATTTATATGGCGATTTCGCTGTTCAGCAGCCCGCAGAAAGAACAATTGCTCGAAGACTATCGCGACGTTATTTCCACTCATAACAGCCTGAAACTGGATCCGGTCATCCTGCCAAACAGTTTTACACTGGACCTCCGGGCTGCGGCAGACGGTGAAGAATTCACTTACGAAGCCACTGTTACCACCGGCGGTTGTGAAGCTTCAGCGGGTAAAATACTTGCTGCCAGCAAGAGTGAAAAACCGTCCCTGAACGTCATCATTACCGACCAGAAAGGGATCGTCTTGTTCAGATATCTGCATCAAAACCCGTGAAACTTTTGTCGCCTTTATTCAGGAAAATCCCTAATAAAAAAGCCGCTCATGTGAGCGGCTTCGTCATGTATTTCACAGGCTGTCAGAGCAGCGGTTGAGCCATCTGCACCAGCGAAATCAGCGGTTGCGGGAAGATACCCAGCAACAGCACCAGAATCGCGGAAATCAGCACCACCACGCCGCCTGCCGTTAACGCCCAGTTGTTCGGGGTGTCACGGACCAGCGTTTCCGGCGCGCTGAGATACAGGCTCACGGTCACGCGCAGGTAGTAGTAAAGACCAATCGCTGAACCAACCACCACAGCACCGGTCAGCCACCACAGATGTGCTGTCACACCGGTCGCAATCACGTAGAACTTACCGATAAAGCCGAGCGTCATCGGGATACCGGCCAGTGACAGCATCATCACGGTCATCACCGCTGACAAAATCGGTTTGTGCCAGAACAGACCTCGGTAGGAGAACAGCGATTCTGCGTCCGGGCCTTTGTACGGGCTGGACATCAGGCTGACCACACCAAACGCGCCGAGGCTGCTGAACAGGTAACCGGCCAGATACACACCGACGGTTTCCATCGACAGCTGATGCGTTTGCACCGCAATCAGTGCCACCAGCAGGTAACCCAGGTGAGCGATTGACGAGTAACCGAGCAGACGTTTGATGTTGCTCTGGCTGATCGCCATCAGGTTACCGACCAGAATCGAACAGAAGGCGATAATGCCCAGAACGATACGGATGGCTTCGCTGTCAGCCACCGGTGCGTACAGGAACAAACGCATAACCACGGCAAAGATAGCGATCTTGCTGGCGGTGGCCAGGAAGGTCGACACCGGTGCCGGTGCGCCCTGATACACATCCGGCGTCCACAGGTGGAACGGAACCAGTGACAGTTTGAAGCCCAGCCCCACAATCATCATACCCAGACCGGCCATCAGCAGTGGCTGGTGCAGCATCTGTCCGTCGCCCAGATTTTTGCCCAATGACGCGAAGGACAAATCACCGGACTGTGCGTACAGCAACGCCATACCAAACAGCAGGAATGAAGAGGCAGCCGCGGACAGCAGCATGTATTTGATAGCGGCTTCGAGCGAACGCTTCTGGCGATAGGCGTAACCGATCAGGCCGAACAATGGCAGGGAAATCAGTTCGATCCCCAGGAACATTGACGCCAGATGGTTAGAACAGGCCAGCAGAATGCCGCCCATGGCCGCGATTAGCACTAACAGATAGAACTCTTCGCGGTTGTCCGGATAACCGGCCAGCCACGGGTAAGCAAACGTACTGGTTGCCAGACTCGCCAGCAACACCAGCCCGGTGTAGAACATCGAATAACCGTCGACACGCAGCAGCGGTGTGACGTCCTGCGGCCCGACCTGCCCGACGTAGTAAAGGGAAAGTAAGGCAACGTTCAGCCCGATGACTGTCAGTGTGGCATTGAGAAAATGGTCGCGTCGCCACGCAATGGACAGCATCACCACCACCACCGTCAATCCGACGATCATCAGCGGTAACAGTGCGATCAGATTTTGAAGTGTAAATGTCATGGCGAGTTACGGCCTTGTCGTTGAAATAGTGGAAACTGATGACCCGTACCAGTGCTGAATGTTGCTCATCGCTGCACTTGATGTATCCAGAATGGGCTGAGGGAACAGGCCCAGCGCCACCAGTAATACCACCAGCAACAGGATGATCGACAGTTCGCGTGAGGTCATGCCCGGCAGCGGTTCGTCAGATTTTGCCTTGCCGTAGTAAGCGCGCTGCATCATCGCCAGAGAGTACACCGAGGCGAACACCAGGCCGAAGGTCGAGATGACAGTGATCACCGGCACAACCGGGAAGCTGCCGAACAGGATCTGGATTTCGCCGACGAAGTTACCGGTACCCGGCATCCCTAAGGTTGCCACGGCAAAGAACAGTGACAACACGGGCAGGTATTTAATGCGCCCCCACAATCCGCCCATCTGGCGCATATCGCGGGTATGCAAACGTTCGTACAACTGACCGCAGATGATGAACATGCCGGCTGCGGACAGACCGTGTGCAATCATCTGAATCACTGCGCCCTGGTACGCCAGCTGGCTGCCGGTGTAAATCGCAATCAGCACGAAGCCCATGTGCGAAACCGAGGTGTAAGCAATCAGACGCTTGATGTCGGTCTGGCAGAACGCCATCCACGCACCGTAGAAGATACCAATCACACCCAGCCACATGGCAATCGGCGCGAACTGATGAGAGGCTTCCGGGAACAGTGGCAGACAGAAACGCAACATCCCGTAGGCCGCGGTTTTCAGCAAGATACCGGCTAAGTCAACGGAACCGGCTGTCGGTGCCTGACTGTGCGCATCCGGTAACCAGCCGTGCAATGGCACAACCGGCATTTTCACCGCGAAGGCGATGAAGAAGCCCAGCATCAGCAGATATTCAACGTTATGCGACATCGGCGTTTTCAGCAGGTCGGCATAGTTGAATGTCCACACACCGGTGGCGTTGTAGTGCACGAACACCAGTCCGAGGATGGCAATCAACATCACCAGACCACTGGACTGCGTATAGATGAAGAATTTGGTTGCTGCGCTGATACGCGTTTTACCGTCTGATGCTTTGTGACCCCACAAGGCAATCAGGAAGTACATCGGCACCAGCATCATTTCCCAGAAGAAGAAGAACAGGAAAAGGTCGATGGCCAGGAACACGCCGATAACGCCGCCGAGGATCCACAGCAGGTTCAGGTGGAAGAAGCCCTGATATTTCTGGATTTCACGCCACGAACAGAGGATCGCCAGCACGCCAAGCAGGCCGGTCAGCACCACCATCAGCAGGGACAAACCGTCCAGTGCCAGATGGAAGCTGATGCCAAAACGTGGGATCCACGGCACCGAGAATTCGGACTGCCACTGTGGAATGCCCGCAGGCGTCGTTAATGAATATCCTCCCTGCAACCACAATTGCACGGAAAGAGCCAGCGTCAGCCCCATCGCAATTAACGCGATCCAGCGCGGAACTTTGCTCCCAAAACGCTCAGTCTGCCAGCACAGCAGCCCGCCGATAAAGGGGATAAATATTAGCCAAGGTAATAGCATGGCGTGTCGTTCCCTTCTTTTATGCCCGAAGGCTATTTCACTTGCCGGCCCGTTACACCAACGGGCCGGCATTGACAATTACACCCGTAATGCAGGCTTAAATCACCAGCAGCAGCGCCAGAACAACCACTGCACCGAGCCCCATTGACGCGACATACCAACGCACCTGACCATTTTCACTCAATGTCAGACCACGGTTACCCAGACGGGCAAAGATCGCAGGCAGATTCATCATTGAGTTCAGCGGGTCACGTTGCAGAAGTTTCGCCACTAGCAGATACGGTTTGACGAAAATCATGTCGTACAGCCAGTCGAAGCCCCAGGCATGGAACCACCAGGTCGTGAAGAAACGGCCCGGTGCGCTTTTCGCGATGCTGTTAACCAGTGAGCGTTTACCCAGATACAGGGCAGCCGCCAGCAGGATACCGGCAATCGCAATCACGCCAGAGGTGATTTCCAGGGTCAGCACGCTGCCATGCGCCAGCTCAGTAGTTTCCGGCAGAACGCCTTTCAGTGGCGGAACAATCATCGCGCCAATGAAGGTGGACAGAACCAGTAACACCAGCAGCGGCAGGTGGTGAGTGATGCCTTTACCCGCATGTGCTTTAATTTTCTCTTCGCCGTGGAACACGATGAAGATCATGCGGAAGGTGTACAGCGAGGTCATAAATGCACCGACCAGACCGGCAACCATCAGGTTCAGGTGGCCGTTAGCCAGCGCACCCGCGAGGATTTCATCTTTACTGAAGAAGCCCGCAGTGATGATTGGCAAGGCGGAAAGCGCTGCGCCACCGACCAGGAAGCAGATATAAACAAGTGGAATGGATTTACGTAATCCCCCATCTTGAAGATATTTTGCTCGTGGTGGCAGGCGAGAATGACCGAACCGGAAGAAAGGAACAGTAAGGCTTTGAAGAATGCGTGCGTCATCAGGTGGAAGATGGCGGCATCCCACGCCTGAACGCCCAGCGCCAGGAACATGTAACCAATCTGGCTCATGGTCGAGTAAGCAAGAACGCGTTTGATATCGGTTTGCACCAGCGCCGCAAAACCTGCGAGCACCAGCGTCACCGCACCAATAATACCGACCAGATGCAGAATCTCCGGCGCCATCAGGAACAGGCCGTGAGTACGTGCAATCAGGTAAACACCGGCGGTCACCATGGTCGCGGCGTGGATCAGCGCGGAAACCGGTGTCGGACCGGCCATGGCGTCTGCCAGCCAGGTCTGCAACGGAAGCTGTGCAGATTTACCCACTGCGCCACCCAGTAACATCAGGGTTGCCCAGGTAATTGCCGTGTCGCCAATCGCCAGTTTCTGCGGTGCCAGCACCATCAGTTCACGGAAGTTCAGCGTACCCAGTTCGCGGTAAAGGATGAACAGTGCGAAAGCCAGGAACACGTCACCGACGCGGGTCACAATGAAGGCTTTCATCGCCGCTGCGCCGTTTGCCGGAGTGGAGTAGTAGAAACCGATCAGCAGGTAACTGCACAGGCCCACGCCTTCCCAACCGAGGTACATCAGCAACAGGTTGTCTGCCAGGACCAGGATCACCATGCTGGCGATAAACAGGTTGGTGTAGGCGAAGAAGCGTGAGTAGCCTTCTTCACCGCGCATGTACCAGGACGCGAACATGTGGATGAAGAAACCGACGCCCGTGACCACGGACAACATGGTCATCGACAAACCGTCGAGCGTCAGCGTAGCGGAGATATTGAAATCCCCGACCTGCATCCAGTTCCACAATGTCTGATTGAAGATTTCAACGCCCGCCGCTTTTTGGCTGAGGAAGTTGATGCCGACATAAATGGTGGTCAGTGCAGCCAGACCAATGGAACCTACGCCCACCGTGGCTGACGTATTTTCAGACCAGCGACCGCGTGAGAAGGCCAGTAAAACAAAGCCGATCAGCGGGAACAGAATTGTTAAATAGAGTAAGTTCATCCGCGCATCTCACTGACAGTATCAATATTCAGGGTATGGCGACGGCGATACAGTTGCAGCAGCAACGCCAGACCAATACTGGCCTCCGCCGCCGCCAGACTGATGGCCAGAATGTACATCACCTGCCCGTCCGCCTGACCCCAGTAGCTTCCCGCCACGATAAACGCCAGCGCTGCCGCGTTGATCATCACTTCCAGACTGATCAGCATAAACAGCAGATTACGGCGAACCAGCAGGCCGGTCAGCCCCAGAACAAAGAGAATTGCAGCCAGAATCAGGCCATGTTGTAGAGGGATCATGCTCTCTCCTCCGTTTTTCTTTTCGCCATTTCCGTCGTGGCCGGCGCGTCACCAAAGACTTCGCCCGCTTTATGCTCACGACCAATGTGGAACGCTACGACCAGACCGGCCAGTAGCAACATGGACGCCAGTTCAACCGCCAGAACGTAAGGCCCGAACAGCGCGATACCGACAGCTTTCGCGTCAATCATGTCGCCTTTGATGCCGTGTTCATGCAATCCGAGAATCGACATGATCATGACTACCAGAAGGATGACCGACAAAATTGAAGGCCCGATCCAGGTCGCGGGTTTCAGCCACGCACGTTCCTGTTCCTCGACGTTGCCAAGGTTCAGCATCATCACCACGAACACGAACAAGACCATGATGGCCCCGGCGTAAACGATAATCTCCAGAGCACCGGCAAAGTAGGCACCGAGCGAGAAGAAGACCGCAGCAATCGCCAGCAAAGAGACGATCAGATACAGCAATGCATGTACCGGATTGGTGTGCGTGATAACACGCAATGTCGCCAATACGGCCACCAGGGCTGCAATATAAAATGCAAATTCCATGCTTGCGGCTCCTTAAGGCAACAGACCTTTGACGTTGATCGGTTTGGCTTCGTTTTCAGCTTCGCCTTTCGGCTTACCGTCAACGGCCATACCGGACATCCGGTAGAAGTTATATTCCGGATATTTACCCGGCCCAGAAATCAGCAGATCTTCTTTTTCGTACACCAGATCCTGGCGCTTGAATTCACCCATTTCGAAGTCAGGCGTCAGCTGAATCGCCGTTGTCGGGCACGCCTCTTCACACAGGCCGCAGAAGATACAGCGTGAGAAGTTGATACGGAAGAATTCCGGGTACCAGCGGCCATCTTTATGCTCTGCTTTTTGCAGAGAAATACAGCCTACCGGACACGCTACCGCACACAGGTTACAGGCAACACAGCGCTCTTCACCGTCGGGATCGCGGGTCAGCACGATACGGCCACGGTAACGCGGAGGTGGATTGACCGGAACTTCAGGGTACATCTGGGTTTCGCGCTTGGCGAAGGCGTGTAAGCCTATCATCCACAAGCTGCGAACCTGGGTACCGAACCCGACCACTATGTCTTTCAATGTCATGGTTTCATCACCCCTTATTGCGCGTTGTACAAGATGACCGCAGCGGTCGCCAGCAGATTAAGCAAGGTCAATGGCAGGCAAACTTTCCAGCCAAATGACATTACCTGGTCGTAGCGGGGACGCGGTAAAGCCGCACGGATCAAAATGAACATCACCATGAAGAACGCTGTTTTCAATGCAAACCAGATAACCGGATACAGGAACGGCCCCTGCCAGCCACCGAAGAACAAGGTGACGATCAGCGCAGAAACAGTCACGATACCGATGTATTCCCCCACGAAGAACAGACCGAATTTCATACCGGAATATTCAATGTGGTAACCGTCGGCCAGTTCCTGCTCGGCTTCCGGCTGGTCAAACGGGTGACGGTGACACACAGCCACACCGGCAATCGCAAAGGTCAAGAAACCAAAGAACTGCGGAATGATGTTCCAGAGGTGTTCCTGCGAATTGACGATGTCTTGCAGGTTGAACGAACCCGCCTGCGCCACAACACCCATCAGCGATAAGCCGAGAAACACTTCGTAGCTCAGGGTCTGGGCCGATGCACGCATCGCCCCCAGCAGCGAGTATTTGTTGTTACTGGACCAGCCAGCAAACAACACCGCATAGACGGTCAGACCGGCCATCATCAGGAAGAACAAAATACCGATGTTCAGGTCTGCGGCGAACCAGGTCGGGCTGACCGGCACGATCGCAAAGGAGATTAACAGGGACGTAAAAGCAATCATCGGTGCCAGCGTAAAAATGGCTTTGTCGGTGAATTTAGGAACCCAGTCTTCCTTGAAGAACATCTTGATCATGTCGGCAACGAGTTGCAGGGAACCGCCCCAGCCGACACGGTTTGGTCCGTATCGGTTCTGGAACAGCCCCAGCAAGCGGCGCTCGCCGAAACTCATGAAGGCACCGCAGGTCACGACGACCAGCAGGATCACAACGGCTTTCAGGATAGCGATCAACGAATCGATCACAACAGGTGTAAACCAGCTCATTGTGCTGCCTCCCGCAGATTTTCAATCGTTGCGCCAACCAGCACCGGCGGAATACCCGGTAAGCCCAGCGGCAGGCCAAGCTGGCCCTGACTGAGGGTTTCACTCAGACGAACCGGCAGTTTAAGCTGCTGACCGGCGCAGGTGAACTCCACCTGAGAACCGGCATTTACGCCTAACTGAGCGGCATCGGCCGGGTTAACCATCACATAAGGTTGTGGCATACGCTGCTGAATAACGGCAGAACGCTGCGTCATTTCTTCACTGCCGAACAGGTGATAGTAAGGCGCAACACGCCAGTTATCGCTCTGCGCAGTAAAGGCCGCCGGAATACCGGTGAAGTAGTCGAGGTTACCCTCCCCTGCTTCAATCAGACGCACACCCGGATCACCGTGGCGCAGACTGCCGCCGACTTCACTCTGGAATTTGTTCCAGGCTTGCGGTGAGTTCCAGCCCGGCGCCCAGGCGAATGGCACCTGATTGCGGTTGGCTGTCGGGCTGTTGTTCCCTTCCATCGAGAAGGCAAACATGGTGTCTTTATCCTGCGGCTGACGCGGTTCGTGCACGCTGATGTTGGCGCGCATTGCGGTACGGCCACTCGAACGGTGCGGAGAACGTGCCAGTTTCTGACCACGAATACGGAAGCTGGCGTTTGGCGCGGCTTCCACCATGCCTTTCAGCTGTGGAAGTGCTTCAACGCAGGCGTCGATAACGTGATCAAGCTGAGTCCAGTCCACATGACGGCTGTTGATGGTGGAATGCAGCGAGTGCATCCAGCGCCAGCTTTCCAGCATGGAAACGGTGGTGTCGTAGTAAGCCGGGTCATAAACCTGGAAGAAGCGCTGTGCGCGGCCTTCCTGATTCACCAGCGTACCGTCGCTTTCGGCAAAACTTGCCGCAGGCAGGATCAGGCTGGCTTTATCCATGATGCGGGTACGCTGATGGTCAACGACCAGCAGGTTCTCCACTTTCGCTAATGCCGCGTCCACATTCGCTGCCGGAGCCTGACGGTAAAGGTCATTCTCCATCACGATGGCGCTGTCAGCGTCGCCGCTTGTCAAAAGCTCAAGCGCGTCATCCAGCGTGCCGCCACCAATCATCGACAAACCGATGCTGTTGGCCGCAGAAGCCACGAAGGTAATGCCGACATTGCTGCCCGCCACTTTCAGTGCTTTCGCGATGTTGGCTGCTGCTTCGATAATCGCATCAGAACCGGCGTTAGAACCGGTGATGATCAGTGGCTTGCGGGCACCGGTCAGCGCCTGCACGATCACGTCGATTTTTTTGTTCAGGCCTTCAGCCAGATCAGTGACCGCCGGAGCTGAATTATCCAGCGCATGGGCGATGGCAAAGCCGAAACGTGCCTGCTCATCGACCGGCGCGCGGTAATTGTAAGCCGCGATATCATCAAGCTTGGTGTTGTCCACGTTCGTGATGAACAGCGGATGCTTGGCGTGCTGACCAATGTTTTGCACCGCCGCAATTTGCCAGTCGGCAACACGTTGTGCCGCCGCCATCGCGCGCGCTTTACCTTTCACCGCCTGACGGACAGACAGCGCGATACGTGCGCTGGTCTGGGTCAAATCTTCGCCCAGCACCAGAACTGCATCATATTCTTCAATTTCACGCAGCGCTGGCGTGTGAACGCCGCTGTTGCGCAGAACGTTGAGCATCAGTTGCAGGCGCCCTTGTTCTGCCGCGTTAATGCCGGTGTAGAAGTTTTCTGCCCCGACCAGTTCACGCAGCGCAAAGTTGCTTTCCAGGCTGGCACGCGGAGAACCGATACCGATGGTTTTCTTCGCCTGACGGATGATATCCGCCGCGCCCTGCATCGCCTGTTCAGCGTTCAGTTCGATCCAGTCGTTGCCACGCAATTGCAGGGGTTTCTTCGGACGATCTTTCAGGTTCACATAGCCATAACCGAAACGACCACGGTCACACAGGAAGTAGTGGTTTACCGTACCGTTGTAGCGGTTTTCGATACGACGCAGTTCGCCATAACGCTCGCCAGGGCTGGTGTTACAGCCAACAGAACATTGCTGGCAGATGCTTGGCGCAAACTGCATGTCCCATTTACGGTTGTAGCGTTCGGAGTGCGTTTTGTCGGTGAACACGCCTGTCGGACAGACTTCTACCAGGTTACCGGAGAACTCGCTTTCCAGCGGGCCATCTTCCGGGCGACCAAAGTAGACATTGTCGTGCGCGCCATAGACACCCAGATCGGTGCCGTCCGCGTAGTCCTTGTAATAACGGACGCAACGGTAGCAGGCGATACAGCGGTTCATTTCGTGAGAGATGAACGGACCGAGATCCTGGTTGTTATGGGTTCGTTTGGTAAAGCGGTAACGGCGCATACTGTGGCCGGTCATCACCGTCATATCCTGAAGGTGACAGTTACCGCCTTCCTCACACACCGGACAGTCGTGCGGGTGGTTGGTCATCAGCCATTCCACGACGCTTTCACGGAATTCTTTCGCTTCTCCGTCGTCGATGGAAATGAAGGTGCCATCAGACGCTGGTGTCATACATGACATCACCAGACGACCGCGCGTGTC
Source organism: Rahnella sp. PCH160 (assembly GCF_047784855.1). Classification (NCBI taxonomy): domain Bacteria; kingdom Pseudomonadati; phylum Pseudomonadota; class Gammaproteobacteria; order Enterobacterales; family Yersiniaceae; genus Rahnella; species Rahnella sp. PCH160. The sequence continues at coordinate 2,374,276 of NZ_JBLOGT010000001.1, read as the reverse complement.
TTCCGCATTTTGGTATTGCTTAACCGCACATTGGCGGCAAGCGCCGACGCTTCCCAGCGCCGGATGCCAGCAAAAATAAGGAATATCGAGGCCGAGAGAGAGGCAAGCCTGTAACAGGTTGTCCGCTCCGTCTACATCGTATTCTTTGCCGTCTACATGAATCGTAGCCATAGTCAGCATGCTTCCACGTGGCCCACCTGACGGCGGGCGTTAATCAAAAATTCTTGCCGGGTTGGCGTCTGTCCTGTTGGCAGCGCGTCCCTTGTTCCGGGAATTCGCGCACAGCGGGCTCACGTCCGCCGTCTGTTGCCTTCACTACCAGCGTTGCTTGAGCAGGTTATTTGGCTGAATACCGCCAATCGCCCGCGCATTGTTGTAATGCTGTTTGGCGATACCCGCCTCGAACTCTTCCCGGAAATATTTAATCGCACTCTGCAATGGCTCCACGGCACCCGGCGCGTGTGCGCAGAAGGTTTTGCCCGGACCCAGCTGGCGGCAAAGCTGCTCAAGGGTTTCGATATCCCCTGGCTGACCTTCACCACGTTCCAGCGCGCGCAGAATTTTCACACTCCACGGCAAACCGTCGCGGCACGGTGTACACCAGCCACAGGATTCACGGGCGAAGAACTCTTCGAGGTTACGCACCAGCGGAACCATGCCGATTTCGTTATCCACCGCCATCGCCAGCGCCGTACCCAGACGGCTTCCGGCTTTACCAATGCTGGCAAAATCCATCGGCAGGTCGAGATGGTCAGCGGTCAGGAAGTCAGTCCCTGCCCCGCCCGGCTGCCAGGCTTTGAAGGTCAAACCCTCGCGCATGCCACCGGCATACTCTTCGAGGATTTCACGCGCCGTCGTACCAAACGGCAGTTCCCATACGCCCGGATTTTTCACCCGGCCAGAGAAGCCCATCAGTTTGGTCCCGGCATCTTCACTTTTGCCGGCAGAAATACCTTTGTACCAGTCCACGCCGTGCTCAAGAATTGCAGGCACGTTACACAGGGTTTCGACGTTGTTGACGCACGTCGGTTTACCCCAGGCACCGGCAGAAGCCGGGAACGGTGGCTTGGAACGCGGGTTGGCACGGCGGCCTTCCAGCGAGTTAATCAGCGCGGTTTCTTCACCACAGATGTAACGACCCGCACCGGTGTGAACAATCAGTTCGAAATCAAAACCGGTGCCGAGGATATTTTTACCCAGCAGGCCCGCCGCTGTGGCTTCTTCGATCGCACGTCGCAGATTCACGGCGGCTTCAATGTATTCGCCACGCAGGAAGATGTAGCCACGGTAAGATTTCAGCGCGAACGCGGAGATCAACATGCCTTCCACCAGAAGGTGCGGCATTTGCTCCATCAGCATGCGGTCTTTGTAAGTACCCGGTTCCATCTCATCGGCGTTACACAGCAAATAGCGGATGTTCATGCTTTCGTCTTTTGGCATCAGGCTCCACTTCAGACCCGTGGAGAAACCTGCACCGCCGCGCCCTTTCAGGCCTGCGTCTTTCACCAGATTGACGATTTCTTCCTGCGCCATGCCTTTCAGCGCTTTTTCTGCACCGACGTAACCGTTTTTGCTGCGGTATTCGTCAATCCAGACAGGCTGCTTGTCATCGCGCATACGCCAGGTCAGCGGATGCATCTCTGGTGTGCGTTCGATATGTCGGGGTGTATAGGTCATGCGTAGCGCTCCAGTAGCGAGCCGATCGCTTCTGGCGTCAGGTGGCTGTGCGTGTCCTCGTCAATCATCATTGACGGGCCTTTGTCACAGTTCCCGAGGCAGCAGGTCGGCAGCAGGGTGAAGCGCCCGTCTTCGGTCGTTTCGCCCGGCTTGATGTGCAACTGTTGTTCAAGAGCAGCCTGGATCCCCTGATAACCGGTGATGTGGCACACCACGCTGTCACAGTAACGGATCACATGGCGGCCAACCGGCTGGCGGAAGATCTGGCTGTAGAATGTCGCCACACCTTCAACGTCGCTGGCGGGAATGCCCAGAACATCGGAGATCGCGTAGATAGCGCCGTCCGGCACCCAACCACGCGCTTTCTGCACGATTTTCAACGCTTCGATAGAGGCCGCGCGGGCATCTTCGTAGTGATGTTTCTCGTGTTCAATCGCTTCACGTTCAGCATCGCTCAGCACGAACACCGGCGGCGCAACAGGCTCGCTGACGTTGATGTACTGAACTTCTGAGTCTTTATTGATATCTGTCATCGTTAGCGGTCCACATCTGACATTACAAAATCGATACTGCCCAGATACACGATCAGGTCGGATACCAGGCTGCCACGGATTACGGACGGGATCTGCTGCAAATGCGGGAAGCTCGGCGTACGGACGCGCGTGCGGTAGCTCATGGTGCTGCCGTCGCTGGTCAGGTAGTAGCTGTTGATCCCTTTGGTGGCTTCAACCATCTGGAAAGATTCTTGCGCAGGCATGACCGGCCCCCACGACACTTGCAGGAAGTGCGTGATGAGGGTTTCGATGTGTTGCAGCGTGCGCTCTTTCGGTGGTGGCGTGGTCAGCGGGTGATCCGCCTTGAACGGGCCTTCCGGCATGTTTTTGTAGCACTGTTCCAGAATGCGCAGGCTCTGACGAAGCTCTTCCACTTTGAGCATCACGCGGGAATAGCAGTCGCTGACGCCATCGCCGGTCGGGATTTCAAAATCGAAGTTTTCGTAGCCAGAGTATGGACGCCATTTACGCACGTCGAACGGAATACCCGTTGCGCGCAGGCCAGCACCGGTGGTGCCCCAGGCCAGAGCGTCGTCAGCGTTATACGCCGCCACGCCTTTGGAACGGCCAATCAGAATGGTGTTTTTCAGTGCCGCTTTGACGTAGGAATCCAGACGCGCTGGCATCCAGTCAAGGAACTCACGCAGCAGACGATCCCAGCCTTTCGGCAGATCATGTGCAACGCCACCAATACGGAACCAGGCCGGGTGCATACGGAAACCGGTGATCGCTTCCACCAGATCGTAAATTTTCTGACGATCGGTAAAGGCGAAGAACACGGGCGTCATCGCGCCCACGTCCTGAATAAACGTAGAGATGTACAGCAGGTGGCTGTTGATACGGAACAGTTCAGACAGCATCACGCGGATGGTGTTAACGCGATCAGGCGTTACGATACCGGCCAGCTTCTCAACCGCCAGAACATAAGGCATTTCGTTAACACAGCCGCCAAGATATTCGATACGGTCGGTATACGGGATGTAGCTGTGCCAGGACTGACGTTCGCCCATCTTTTCAGCACCACGGTGGTGGTAACCGACGTCCGGAACGCAGTCGACAATCTCTTCACCGTCAAGCTGCAATACGATACGGAACGCACCGTGCGCAGACGGGTGGTTTGGCCCGAGGTTGAGGAACATGAAGTCCTCGTTGTCGGTGCCGCGCTTCATGCCCCAGTCTTCCGGCTTGAAGGTCAGCGATTCCATCTCGAGTTCTTCTTTTTGCTTGGTCAGCTCATAAGGGTCGAACTCGGTGGCGCGCGCCGGATAATCTTTACGCAGCGGGTGACCTTCCCAGGTCTGCGGCATCATGATGCGCGTCAGGTGCGGGTGGCCATCGAAGGTAATGCCGAACATTTCCCAGGTTTCGCGCTCGTACCAGTTGGCGTTCGGGAACACTTTGGTAACAGTCGGAACATGGAGATCGTTTTCTGACAACGCCACTTTGATCATAATGTCGCGGTTACGCTCGACAGAAATCAGGTGGTAGAAAACGGAAAAATCCGCAGCCGGTAAACCGTCGCGGTGTGTACGTAAACGCTCATCAAAGCCATGCAGGTCGAACAGCATGACATAAGGTTTTGGCTGTTTTCGTAAAAAGGTAATCGCTTCCAGTACCTGTTCGCGCTTGAACCATACCACGGGAATTCCGGTACGGGTTGCCTGAACAGTAAAGGCCTCTGGCCCAAAACGGTTACGCAATTCGCCGATAACCGGATCATCGAGATGATCACGGGTATGCCATGCTGGCAGGGCTGAATCTTGCGTCGTCAAATCTGTCATATTTTTTTCACCACACTAAATGGTCATTTATGCCGTAAGGGGGACACCTCACCCCTCAGGGTTGACTCTCAGACCGCAGTGTTAAATCTCGTCCGGCGAACGCAGATTTGTCACGGCAATACGCTCAGCACGTTTACGCTCTTTTTCAGACTGCATATTCGCGCGGTAAACACCCTGATCGCCGACAACCCATGACAATGGGCGACGTTCTTTACCGATAGATTCCTGCAGCAGCAGTAATGCCTGCATATACGCTTCCGGCCGCGGCGGGCAACCCGGGATATACACGTCGACAGGCAAGAATTTATCCACGCCCTGCACCACAGAATAAATATCGTACATGCCGCCGGAATTCGCACAGGCACCCATCGAAATCACCCATTTGGGTTCCAGCATCTGGTCATACAGGCGCTGAATAACCGGGGCCATTTTGGTGAAGCAGGTACCTGCAACCACCATGAAGTCAGCCTGACGGGGTGATGCACGCAGAACTTCTGCCCCAAAACGCGCAACGTCATGCACCGCAGTGAATGACGTCACCATTTCGACGTAGCAGCAGGAAAGGCCGAAGTTATAGGGCCAGAGGGAGTTTTTGCGTCCCCAGTTCACCATGCCGTGCAGTGATTCCTGGAGATTTCCCATGAAAACGCTGCGCTTAACCTGCTCCTGAAGAGGATCGCCGACGACCTCCTGAGACTGCAGAGGGTAACGGTCGTTCTCACCGTCCGGGTCTATGCGGGTGAGCGTATAGTCCATCTTAATGCCTCGCTATGACTGCTTACTGAGGGTGATTGTTGGTATTAATTGCCGGGCTCGGTTTCACAGGTCCTTTCGAACGAGTTGGGGTCCAGTCGAGTGCGCCAATTCGCACCAGATAGAACAAACCGGCCAGCAGTACCAAAATGAAAATGGTGGCTTCAACGAATCCCGTCCAGCCGCTTTCGCGGATTGACGTTGACCATGCATAGAGATACAGGGCTTCAACGTCGAAGATGACGAAAAACATTGCAACAAGATAGAACTTGGCGGAAAGGCGCAGACGGGCAGTGCCCACCGAGGCGATACCTGATTCAAAAGGCGTGTTTTTGTAGCGTGCTCTGGCTCTCCCGCCAAGGAACGCGGCGCCCAGTAACATCAGGCAGCACAGCCCAACGGCAACGATAAGAAAAACGGCGAACGCCCAGTGTTGAGCGATGACTTCAGTGGCTGTTGACATACTCATTGCTTACTCATCAAAAGTGGCACTTTGGCATCTGCTCTTAGGGTCGGCAGTTTGCGCACCACATCGATTCAAGGGAAGGATTAATAACCACACAGTTCACGGCTCAACAAGGCATTAAGCCAGTGATTTGTTGTGGGCTTTTTACCCTTTTCTATAACCTTTTGTCAACTTTGACAAAGGTATCTCCACATTAGTTTACATGCTTATCATTTAATTAACATATCATGCGACGGTACATAAGCTAAATCGTGTCAGTTAAATACCGTGATAAAGCATAAGCCTGGGATGGGAGTTATGACATCTTTCGGACTTTCCTATTGTCGCAGGAATACTCAGCGCTTCCACTCTCTTAATGGGGGTATTTTTTTGATCCATGTCAGAGTTCTGTCAATTTTGAGAGAAAAAAGGCCACACTTTTAACAAGTTTTGTGGGTTTTCAAAAAACGACAAGCGATTTGCGGAAAAAATTGATGCATTTTTTTAACCTAAAAAAATTCAGGATATTGCGTCATTTAGTGAAGTGATAGTCAACGAAGATGACAGTCATAGCGGGAAAGGAAAGGCGTTAATACAGGAAAAATAAGGTTTGAGGGATGTTATTAAAGTAAAGCGCTAAAAATATGACTTTACCACCTCTAAAGAGGTAGAAGCTTTTACCCCCGCCCCAATGATCGGAGGCGGAAGGTAAAGCCGGGGTTATTTTTAACTTTGAGAGTCTGCCAGGAACTCATGATCGTCATCCACAACGGGACGGGGACCATAGGCACTGAGAGAATAAGGATCATTCCCTTGCTCAACGGCGTTGAAAATCGCCATCGCCAGTTCATTTTCGCAACGGGCGTTTTTGTACAACACGTACTGAGTATCCGGCAGCCGTGGCAAACCATCCTGCTCGCCCAAAACACGCAGTTCCGGGCTCATCATTTCAATCGGTCGTGCGGTCACGCCTAACCCGGCACGAACGGCGGCACGGATTGCAGACAATGTTGATGCCACATACGCAATGCGCCACGGGATCCCAGCCTGGTTAAGATGCTCTATCGCCATCATACGATACGGGCTGGGCTCATCAAGCACCACCAGCGGCACGCTGTCCCCTGACGGATAGGCAAAATCAGCCGAGCAGTACCATAATGTTGGCGAAGTCCGCAGGACAATGTGCGGATGATCGGTATTGGTCATCGTCGTGATGGCCAAATCGACTTCCTCACTTTCCAGCATCGACAACATAAACGGGCTGCGTTTCACGCGAACATCAATAGACAGCTTTGGATAGACCGAGGTCACGCGGCTAAGCAGGAACGGTAGGATGGTGTCAGCCGTATCGTCTGACGCACCAATCGTTATCCCGCCCTGAACATTGCTGTACATCAAAGAGGTGCACGCTTCGTCGTTGAAACGAAGAATTTTCCTGGCGTACCCCAATAACTGAATACCGTGTTCAGTTAATAATTTATTGCGTCCATGTCTGGCAAACAGTTCTTTTCCAACGAGTTGTTCTAGACGTTGCATTTGTTGGCTGACTGCCGACTGAGTACGACACACGGCAGCAGCAGCCGCAGCGAACGTATTTAAATCAGCAACAGCTACAAATGTCCTCAACAGGTCAAGGTCGAGATTGAGGATTGGACGATTTGCAATTGTCATAGTTTTTCTTCACTTTATAGAATCTAATAACAAGCTACCCTGATGGTGCGTCAAAGTACCCGCAAAAAGCAGAATACCAGATATGGCAGATACTCACGCATTTGATAAGTGAAATTGAGAAATATTTGTGCATGAAAGTTTTCCACTTTGTGAGTATCGAACCATTAAAAGCACGCACAATAATTTCGCATAAAGCATGAATCATTAGAGCATCTTATTTAATATAGTCTGTCCCTGCAAAGCGTTCCACAGTCCTCCCGCGCCCGCCCGTCATTGACAAAGGCCTGACAATCCCGAGGCTTTCGCCGACAAAACATAAGCTAAATTAACTAATGAAACTGGGCTCCAGAAATATAATCCAATAAATTCATCATGTCATGTGAATAAGCTTTACATGCTTCACGTCATTCGTTGAATGAACATTAAGATTTTTCTTGTTTTATCAAATATTGTTTATAGGGATTTTTATTAAATATATGTCAGAAAGCATTCACTTATTCTAAAAAGAATAGGATTCAGATATTGCCATGACATGATCATTTATCCAGCACTTACTATTAATCATTAGATAAATAAAACTAATTCTCGTTAAGCTTTTTTCACTGACAATCATGCAGCTGCATTTTTTTTCAGAATTAGTCGAGCTTTGGTAAGTTTTCATGATGTTCTGTTCAAAAAAAAGGCAACTGCAACTTTTGAGGGGCGATCACAGTGCAGCAAAAACAGTGAGTTTATCGGTTACAAATCGATCATTTGCAAAATAAAAAATCAATAAACCACAAACCATAAGAATTAAAAACCATTTACTGTCCTGCAAGCCAAGGTAAAAACCCACAGCAGACTACATTACTGCTGTTTTTCACCAAAACGGTGCGAAGCCCTTCTCACACCCGCTCCGGGGGAGTAAATTGAGCCCTTCGCACTGTTCTACGGTCGCTACGCGCCAGGGAAGAACAGGCTTTACTGCAAAAGGCTCCCATTTACATGTCCCCGATTGAAAAATCCCACAAACTGGACAACGTCTGTTATGACATTCGCGGCCCGGTGCTTAAAGAAGCAAAACGTCTTGAAGAAGAAGGCAACAAAGTCCTCAAACTTAACATCGGCAACCCCGCCCCGTTCGGTTTCGACGCGCCTGATGAAATCCTGATCGACGTTATCCGCAACTTACCGACCTCACAGGGGTACTGTGATTCAAAAGGCCTGTTTTCTGCACGTAAAGCGATCATGCAGCATTATCAGGCGCGCGACATGCGTGACATCACGGTTGAAGACATTTACATCGGTAACGGTGTTTCTGAGCTGATCGTTCAGTCGATGCAGGCGCTGCTGAATACAGGCGACGAAATGCTGGTGCCTGCACCCGATTATCCGCTGTGGACCGCTGCTGTTTCCCTCTCCGGCGGTAACGCGGTGCATTACCTGTGTGATGAAGGGGCCGACTGGTTCCCGGATATTGCCGATATTCGTGACAAAATCACGCCGCGCACCCGTGGCATTGTGATCATCAACCCGAACAATCCGACCGGTGCGGTTTACAGCAAGGAATTGCTGATGCAGATCGTCGAGATTGCGCGTGAACATAACCTGATCATCTTTGCCGACGAAATTTACGACAAGATCCTCTACGACGAAGCCCAACACATCTCCATTGCAGCGCTGGCACCGGATCTACTGACCGTGACGTTCAATGGTCTGTCTAAAACCTACCGCGTGGCGGGTTTCCGTCAGGGCTGGATGGTGCTGAACGGCCCGAAAAAGCACGCGAAAGGCTATATAGAGGGTCTGGAAATGCTGGCTTCTATGCGGTTGTGCGCCAACGTGCCGATGCAACACGCCATTCAGACGGCATTGGGCGGTTACCAGAGTATCAGCGAATTCATTCAGCCGGGCGGGCGTCTGGTCGAACAGCGTGACCGCGCGTGGGAACTGATTAACCAGATCCCAGGTGTGTCCTGCGTGAAACCGAAAGGTGCGTTGTACATGTTCCCACGTATTGATGCCAAGCGTTTCAATATTCATGACGATCAGAAAATGGTGCTTGATTTGCTGTTACAGCAAAAAGTGCTGCTGGTTCAGGGTTCTGCCTTTAACTGGCCTTACCCGGATCACGTCCGTATCGTCACGCTGCCACGCGTGGACGAACTGGAAATGGCGGTGAACAAGTTTGGCCGTTTCCTCGAAACCTACCGTCAGTAATGATCAGGGCGCAGACATCTGCGCCCTTTTTACTTTCTGCGCATTTCCGCATTTGCATAACGGTTTCGCACTGCTCACAATGGACTCTCATTCACCGTTGTTATTGAGAGTGCTATGAGTCAGAGCCATTTCTTCGCCCACCTTTCCCGTCTTAAACTGATCAGCCGCTGGCCGCTGATGCGCAACGTCCGCACGGAGAATGTGTCCGAGCACAGCCTGCAGGTCGCCTTTGTGGCGCATGCTTTAGCCGTGATCAAAAACCGCAAATTTAATGGCAATCTCAGCGCCGAACGCGTTTCCCTGCTTGCGATGTATCACGATGCCAGCGAAGTGCTGACCGGCGACATGCCGACGCCCATCAAGTATTACAATCCGCAAATTGCCCATGAATACAAAAAAATCGAGAAAATTGCTCAGCAAAAGCTGATTGAAATGCTGCCTAAAGAATTGCAGGAAGATTTCCGTCCGCTGATTGACGAGCACTATTACACGGAAGAAGAAAAACTGACGGTAAAACAGGCTGATGCCCTGTGTGCTTACCTGAAATGTCTGGAAGAACTGTCTGCGGGAAATAACGAATTTACGCTGGCAAAAGCGCGTCTGGAGAAAACACTGGCCGACAGAAAAAGCCCGGAAATGGACTACTTCATGGAAGTCTTTGTCCCGAGCTTCAGTCTGTCACTGGATGAAATCAGCCTCGATTCCCCGCTCTGATCGCCTTCTATAGGTCAGAAAGGGAAAAGTACCGGCACCAGAAAAATGCTGACGGCCATCACCAGCAGCGTAAACGGCACGCCTATGCGGATGAAATCGCCGAACTTGTAGTTGCCGGGCACCATCACCAGTGTATTCACCGGTGATGAAACCGGCGTCATGAACGCCGCCGAGGCCGCAATCGCGATAATCATGGTAAACGGATAAGGCGAAACGCCCATCTGATGCGCCGCCGCAATGGCGATCGGTGCCATCAGTACGGCCGTTGCAGTATTGGAAATAAACAGCCCGATAGCGGCGCAGAGCACAAACAAACTCAGCAGCATCATGTACGGGCCATATCCCCCGCTCACCTCCATCAAACCTTTCACAATCAGCGCCACACCGCCGGTTTTTTGCAGCGCCAGCGCGAAAGGCATCATCCCGACAATGAGTAACAGGCTGGGCCAGTGAATGGCTTTATACGCGCCCTCCATCGTGATGCAACGGAACTTGCCCATCAACATACAGGCAATAATGGCCGCGATGGCGTTCGGTACGTCGTCGGTGAGCATTAACGCCACCATCAGCGCCAGACAAAACAGCGCATGTGGCGCCTGGCTGAGCGCGGGCGCGACTTCATCCACTTCTGCGGGCAGATTCAGCACGATGAAATCATGCATTTGCTGTTGTAGCTGGCGGATGAGTTTCCAGTCGCCAATCACCAGCAGCATATCGCCCAGTTGTAATTCTTCATCAACCAGTTTACCGTCCAGCGCTTCGCCCTGCCTGCGGATACCGACCACGTTCAGGCCATAAGTCGAGCGGAACGCCACGTCGCGCAGCGTTTTGCCCAGCAGCTCAGAATCGGGAATAAGCGAAACTTCCGCCATTCCGACATCCCGCGACTGCTCGGAAAAATACTCGCCACGTAACACCATCGGTTCAAGCATTTCATCGGTACAGAACTGGCGAACAGAAACCTCGGGGTCGGCCATGTCCAGCAACAACACATCGCGGGCAAACAGTTCGGTGTTACCGGTCGCGCTGATCATGACGCGGCGAAACTTACGCCAGCGCTCAATGCCTACCACATTTGCGCCGTAGCGGGAACGCAGGTGCAAATCGTCCAGCGTGCGTCCAACCAGCGGGGAACCGGGACGAACCGTCATGCGGCGCGCACGCCCGGTCAGATGATAATCACGAATAAGATCACGGAAAGTACGGCGTTTCCAGCGCTGTTTATTCTGCGAGGCATCATCGGATGACAACCACCGGCGGGCAACCAGCATATATCCTACGCCCATCACCAGTACCACCAGCCCCACGGGCGTCACGCCAAAGAAACCAAAACCGTCAAACCCTTCGCGCAGTAATTCGCTGTTAACCACCATGTTGGGCGGCGTGGCGACCAGCGTCATCATTCCGCTGATCAGCCCGGCAAAACTTAGCGGCATCATCAGGCGTGCGGGGGAGATTTTCATACGGGCAGAAACGCTGATAACGACGGGAATAAAAATCGCCACCACGCCGGTCGAGCTCATGAACGCGCCCAACCCGGCGACGGTCAGCATCAGTAAAACCAGCATCCGGGTTTCGCTGTTACCCGCGACTTTCATCAGCCAGTCGCCCACCTGGTAAGCCACGCCGGTTCTCACCAGACCGTGCCCGACGACAAACAGTGCTGCGATCAGAATCACGTTCGGGTCACTGAATCCGGCCAGCGCTTCATTGATGGTCAGCGTTCCGCTCAGCACGAAAGCAATGATGACAAGTAACGCCACGATATCCATCCGCAACGTATTGCGCGCGAACAACACCATGGCGATCACAAGCAGTATCACTACCCAGATTAATTCACCGGTCAAAACAAACTCCTTTTGCGTTGAGATGGCAGGCATAAACTCAGTGAATACCCCAAATAATTCAAATTGCATCAAGGCGGCAATGGAATAAATCTCGGGAGCTTACAAGAGTAAGTGACCGGGATTTGTGAAGGCGGCCAACGCAGAGGCAGTTTGAAGTATGACGGGTATTAGGATGGCATAAAAAAACCCCGCTGCTGCGGGGTTCATATCAATTAAAAGGCGTAAATTGTATTTTTTCTGCGCTTAGCGAAGGCTCACGGTCACACCGTGCTCGGAGGGATTAAGCAGCAGAATTTCCAGCGAGGAAAGATCGAAATCTACGTCTTCGATTCCCGGCGTGTCTGACGGCGCATTAACCGCGATCACTTTACAACCGGCAGCCAGACCGGCCATCACGCCTGCCGCGGCATCTTCCACCACGACGCAATCTTCCGGCGCCAGCCCCAGACGCTCAGCGCCCAGCAGATAGGCATCGGGCTTAGGCTTACCGTGTTTAACCTGCTCCGCCGTGATGAACACTTCAGGCTCGGGCAAATTTGCCGCTTTGTGGCGCGCGCTGGCCACAGGCATAGAACCTGAGGTCACAATCGCCCACGGGATGTTCATGCGGTTGAGTTCGCTCAGAATAAGATGAGCGCCCGGCAGAGCGGTAACCCCTTCGGTGTCCGTGGCTTCAATTTTTTCCAGTTTATCGAACTCTTCCTGAATCTTGTCTTCGCTTGCGCCTTCCATAAAATGACGTAAAGAAGTGATTGCCTGTTTGCCGTGAATAAATGCCAGCACATCCCGCGGGTTAGCCCCCCAGCTGAGTGCCCAGTTAATCCAGGAACGCTCTACAGCGGGCAGTGAATCCACTAACGTTCCATCAAGGTCGAATAAGAAACCTTTGCACTCCACAGGCAATTCCTCTTTAGTTATCTCAATTTAGGCATTGATAATTTGCGCTATCTCTACGGCGCTCAAATGGTACTGACGGGGACAAGATTGCCATACCGCCAGCATCCGCTGGTATTTATCCCACATTTTGGTCTGTGCGTTAAAGCCGTGCGTCCCCGCATCAAAATCAGTGTAACGCCCTTCGGTATTCACCATAAAGCGGACATAGCTTAAATAGCGGGATTCCGTTGCGGCATCAAAACCGAGGAAATCAATACGGCGGCGGTCTAAATCCTGCGTGTCTTTCAGGTTAGTCCATGAAACCTGCATCGCATGATGCATTTCCATAATGTTAATAACGGTGCGGCAGGTTTCTTCCGGCAATTCGCCAAAGTCCCTGTCCAGCTCGCGCATTTGCAAACCAAAACCTCGTTCGATCACGGTTTGTAACCGGCGATAGCGCTCCGTATTATCGGGATCCAGCATGGTCATCATTTTATATTGATTCGACAAAATCAGGCGTTGAGCGTTCGTCATTTCCATCGTGAAAATCCTCATGTCTGCATAATGCGCAAAGCATGGCATAGCGCAAAGTTCTGCGAAATCGCAAGCACACCATTCTTTGATTTGGGTCTGGATCTCATCTGAAATAATCACCGGAGGAGACGTTCCTCCGGTCAAAATGCGGCGTAAAACGATGTTAATGACGGGACAGGCAGAATTACAGATCGTCTAAAAAGGTTTTATCGAGTTGCTTGAAAGCTCGTTTAAGCACATCGGCCAGCGACTGATACGTCGGCGTGCCTTCGATAGGCGCTAATGCCTGCCCGGCTTCGACGAGTTTATTGCGCACATCGTGAAACCAGCTCATCAGCGTCGGCGGCAGTGGCGTCAGGGAACGGCGGCCAAGCCACCACAGCCCTTGCATCGGCAGGCTACAGGCAAAAATGGCGGTTGCTACAGCCGGGCCCAGTTGTCCGCCCATGGCAATTTGCCAGCTCAGCGTAAAAACAGCGACGGCGGGCATAACGCGAACGGCAAATCGGGTGGCACTGGAAATCCGGTTCTCTGGGAACACCGGAGCCAGGCGCTTATCTGACGGCCATGTTTTCATATAGTGCTGTCCGCGCTGGAAAACCTGGAACCAGCCTACGGAGCCTGTTGGCTTACTCGTCATAGATGCACCTCAACTTCACGTATAAAATTTAAAATTTATTTGTAAAACACAAACTGGAGTTTACCACGATAAAATATATTTTGTTTTTGCTGGCACCTGTCGGTATTCTATCGCAGCCTTGCATACCTCTCAGCCGGCAAGGTTAATATAAAGTTGGGGCGGGAACACGAAATTGCAATGTTCTCTCCCTACATTAAGCATAGTGCCTTGCGGCGGGTGGTTTTGTAATTAGTTATTGTATTTTTTGTTAGTGTTTTTACTTATTAGTAACATTCTGAAGGTGCATAACTGAAACGTTTGGGTCTATCGGCCTGACGTTTGCCGGTTATCCGGGTGATTAAAAAATCCAGGCCCGGCGATTCTTCAGCTTTTTCATCGTCATGCCTGTTATGGCTCTCTGGCATGATGTTAATCATAATTGTCGCCGCCATTATGCGCTACGCTTGATGTCAGACTGACGATTTATTAACCACGTGTATTGTTTTTTTTAAACAGCACCAACAATAAATAGGTACTTCCATGTCGAGTAAGCTTGTACTGGTTCTTAACTGTGGTAGTTCTTCTCTTAAGTTTGCCATCATTGATGCAGCAAACGGTGAAGAACACATTTCAGGTTTAGCCGAATGTTTCCATCTGCCAGAAGCACGCATTAAATGGAAAATGGACGGTGGCAAAGAAGAAGCCGCTTTAGGTGCGGGTGCCGCACACAGCGAAGCGCTGAAATACATCGTTAACAACATTCTGAGCCAAAAACCTGAGCTGTCTGCAGAGCTGGTAGCAATCGGCCACCGCATCGTTCATGGCGGCGAAAAGCTGACGAAATCCATGCTGATCACCGACGCTGTCATCGAGGGTATCAAAGAATCTATCCCGTTTGCACCGTTGCACAACCCGGCTCACCTGATCGGTATCGATGAAGCACTGAAATCTTTCCCTAAACTGGCTGACAAAAACGTTGCTGTCTTCGACACCGCGTTCCATCAGACCATGCCTGAAGAATCTTACCTCTACGCGCTGCCGTACAGCCTGTATAAAGATCATCACATCCGTCGTTACGGCGCGCACGGCACCAGCCACTTCTATGTGACGCAGGAAGCCGCAAAAATGCTGAACAAACCAGTGGAAGAAGTGAACCTGATCACTTGCCACCTGGGTAACGGCGGTTCTGTCAGCGCAATCCGTAACGGTAAATGCGTGGATACTTCCATGGGTCTGACCCCGCTCGAAGGTCTGGTCATGGGCACCCGCAGCGGTGACATCGACCCGGCAATCATCTTCCATCTGCATGATTCTCTGGGCATGAGCGTTGATCAAATCAACAAAATGCTGACTAAAGAATCCGGCCTGCTGGGCCTGACCGAAGTTACCAGCGACTGCCGTTATGTTGAAGACAACTACACCACCAAAGCTGACGCTAAACGTGCAATGGACGTGTTCTGCCACCGTCTGGCGAAATACATCGGTGCGTATACTTCACTGATGGAAGGCCGTCTGGACGCTATCGTGTTCACCGGCGGTATCGGCGAAAACGCGGCAATGGTTCGCGAATTGTCACTGGATAAACTGGGCCTGCTGGGCTTTGAAGTTGACCACGAGCGCAATCTGGCTGCACGCTTTGGCAAATCCGGTGCAATCAACAAAGAAGGCACCCGTGCCGCTCTGGTCATCCCAACCAACGAAGAGCTGGTGATTGCCCAAGACGCCGCGCGTCTGACCGCATAAAACGACCCTTAACTGCCAGCGAAAGCTGGCAGTCATTTTTTTACTATCATAAAAGGCAAACGCCGCCCGTTTGGACGCACCGCGCAGGATGATCATCGCGCTTATGCTGATCATTATCCCCTCTGCACAAACCTGCGAATGTTCTTGCCTGGCAACCGTCAAAGAGGTTTAGCCGTGTCTCGTACAATTATGTTGATCCCAACAGGCACCAGCGTAGGTCTGACCAGCGTCAGCCTGGGTGTGATCCGTGCAATGGAACAAAAAGGCGTCAGCCTGAGCATCTTCAAGCCTATCGCGCAACCGCGTACCGGCGGCGATGCTCCTGACCAAACCACCACCATCATTCGTGCTAACTCCACCGTGACCGCAGCTGAACCGCTGAAAATGAGCCACGTTGAAGCCTTGCTGAGTTCAAACCAGCAAGACGTGCTGATGGAAGAAATCATCGCGCGTTACCATGAAAACACCAAAGACGCTGAAGTCGTTCTGGTGGAAGGTCTGGTTCCAACGCGTAAACACCAGTTCGCGAATGCCCTGAACTATGAAATCGCCAAAACCCTGAACGCAGAAATCGTCTTCGTTCTGGCGCTGGGTAACGATTCTCCGGCACAACTGAAAGAGCGTATCGAACTGGCCAGCAGCAGCTTCGGCGGCAGCAAAAACAAAAACATCACCGGCGTTATCATCAATAAGCTGAACGCACCGGTTGACGATCAGGGTCGTACACGTCCTGACCTGTCTGAAATCTTTGATGATTCCACCAAAGCCAGCGTCGCTAACATTGACCCGACTCAGCTGTTCGCCAACAGCCCGCTGCCGGTTCTGGGCTGCATTCCGTGGAGTTTCGAGCTGATTGCCACCCGCGCAATCGACATGGCGAAACACCTGAATGCCCGCATCATCAACGAAGGTGATGTCAAAACCCGCCGCGTGAAGTCTGTGACTTTCTGCGCACGCAGCATTCCTCATATGCTGGAACATTTCCGTCCGGGTTCACTGCTGGTGACCTCCGCAGACCGTCCGGACGTGCTGGTTTCAGCCTGTCTGGCCGCGATGAACGGCGTTGAAATCGGCGCTATCCTGCTGACCGGCGGCTACGAAATTGATGACCGCATCAACCAGCTGTGCGAACGTGCTTTCCAGACTGGCCTGCCGGTCTTCATGGTAGAAACCAACACCTGGCAGACTTCCCTGAGCCTGCAAAGCTTCAATCTGGAAGTGCCTGCGGACGACCATCAGCGCGTTGAGAAACTGCAACAATACGTGGCTTCTCACATCAACGCTGACTGGATCAACTCGCTGAGCGCGCACTCCGAGCGTTCTCGTCGTCTGTCTCCTCCGGCCTTCCGTTATCAGCTGACCGAACTGGCCCGCAAAGCCGGCAAACGCATCGTTCTGCCTGAAGGCGACGAGCCACGTACCGTGAAAGCGGCTGCGCTGTGTGCTGAACGTGGTATCGCAGAATGCGTTCTGTTGGGTAACCCTGACGAAATTAAACGTGTTGCGGCGGCTCAGGGCGTGACGCTGGGTAAAGGCATCGAAATCGTAGATCCGGTGGCTGTGCGTGAAGAATACGTTGCGCGTCTGGTTGAGCTGCGTAAAAGCAAAGGGATGACCGAAGTGGTTGCCCGCGAACAACTGGAAGACAACGTGGTTCTGGGCACGCTGATGCTGGAACAGGGTAACGTTGACGGTCTGGTTTCCGGTGCTGTTCACACCACCGCAAACACCATTCGTCCTCCGTTGCAGCTGATCAAAACCGCGCCGGGCAGCTCGCTGGTGTCTTCCGTATTCTTCATGCTGCTGCCTGACCAGGTTCTGGTTTACGGCGACTGTGCGATCAACCCGGACCCAACCGCTGAACAACTGTCAGAAATCGCAATCCAGTCTGCGGATTCTGCGGCTGCCTTCGGTATCGAACCACGTGTTGCCATGATCTCCTACTCAACCGGTGACTCCGGTGCTGGCAGCGACGTTGAGAAAGTGCGTGAAGCGACCCGTCTGGCGCAGGAAAAACGTCCTGACCTGATCATCGATGGTCCGCTGCAATACGACGCCGCTATTATGGCTGACGTAGCGAAATCCAAAGCACCAAACTCACCGGTTGCCGGTAAAGCTACCGTGTTCATCTTCCCTGATCTGAACACCGGTAACACCACGTATAAAGCGGTACAGCGTTCTGCGGATCTGGTCTCTATCGGGCCGATGCTGCAAGGCATGCGTAAACCGGTTAACGACCTGTCACGTGGCGCGCTGGTTGACGATATCGTCTACACCGTTGCCCTGACTGCGATTCAGTCTGCTCAGGCAGATGCGGCGGCTGAAGCTAAATAAGCTTAACCCTCTGAACGCCAAACGCCGGTCTTTTTGACCGGCGTTTTTTTTGGCGCAATAGAAATCACAGCAGCGCTTTGGCGGCTTCCAGAATATGTTCAGCCGTCAGGCCGTATTCCTGCTGTAAAAACTCCTGCGTTCCCACCTGGCCGTAACGCTCTTTCACGCCGACACGACGCATCGGCACGGGGTGATTTTCTACCAGCACTTCTGCCACCGCCGATCCCAGACCGTTATGAATACTGTGGTTCTCACAGGTTACGATTTTGCCCGTTTTCGCTGCGTACTGAATAATGATGTCTTTATCGATGGGTTTGAGTGTAAACATGTCGATCACGGCAGCGCTGACGCCTTCGCGCTCCAGCATTTCTGCCGCCTTCAGCGCTTCCGCCACCATAATGCCATTGGCAATCAGCGTCACATCGCTGCCGTCACGCAGCAGATTTGCCTTGCCGATGGTGAAAGTCGAACCGTCCTTGTAAACCTGCGTGGCCTGTTTGCGGATGGTCCGCACCCAGTAAAAGCCTTTCAGATCCATCAGCTGCAACAGGATATTGCGGAACATCACCGCATCGGTCACTTCCATCACCACCGAATTCGCCAGCCCGCGCACAATCCCCATATCTTCAAACGACATGTGTGTG
Source organism: Rahnella sp. PCH160 (assembly GCF_047784855.1). Taxonomy (NCBI): domain Bacteria; kingdom Pseudomonadati; phylum Pseudomonadota; class Gammaproteobacteria; order Enterobacterales; family Yersiniaceae; genus Rahnella; species Rahnella sp. PCH160. The sequence goes on along the minus strand of NZ_JBLOGT010000001.1, from coordinate 2,355,882 downwards.
CCACCGTTGTGGCAGGCGCTGACGCCCGCATCAGAGGCGATGATTTTGACGTTATTCTTCTGGTAATCCAGCGACATAAACAGCTGATCGAAACAACGGCGGCTGGCGAAGGCGGTAAACGTATGCACAAACGGCACACGGCCGGTCAGCGATAAACCTGCCGCCACCCCAATCACGTTGGCTTCCATGATGCCGCAGTTAATCACGTGATCCGGGTGATCTTTGTGCACGCTGTCCATTGCCATCGAGCTCATCAGGTCGGCTTCCAGCGCGATAATCGGCGTGTTCTCAACAATCTTCTCGCGCACGGTATTGGCGTAAACTTTGCGCATTTCAACCGCATCTTTCTGCAATTCCAGAGTGACTTCAAACATGGGCGGCCTCCAGCTCGGCAATAGCGTTTTCAATTTCCAGTTTTACATCAGGCGTTAAGCGCAGGTGATGGGAGTTCGCCAGTTGCTCGAGATACTTCACGCCCTGCCCTTTTATGCTGTCGAGGATCACCACCAGCGGACGTTGTTCGGCATGGCGCACCGGCGTAACGGCTTCGCTGATTGCCATTACGTCATCGCCTTTAAGGGTTTGTACATCAAACCCGAATGCACTGAATTTTCCCGCCAGATCAAAAGGCTTAATCACTTCATCCAGCGTGCCGTCGAGTTGTTGTTTGTTGTAATCGATGAACAGTATCAGGTTGTGCAAATTGTGGTGAGCGATGAACTGGAAGGCTTCCCAGCACTGCCCTTCATTGAGTTCACCGTCGCCAAGGATGCAGAAAACGCGGTTGGAACGGCCAGCCAGCTTATGCGAAAGCGCCATACCCGCCGCGATGGAAACACCCTGCCCGAGTGAACCGGTTGTGGCGTCCACACCCGTGGTGCGCAGACGGTCCGGATGGCTCGGCAAACGGGTGCCGTTTTGGTTCAGCGTTTGCAACTCGCTGACCGGGAAATACCCCTTCAGCGCCAGCGTGGCGTACAACGCCGGGCCCGCATGGCCTTTGGAAAGCACGAAATAATCGCGCTCCTGCCAGTCCGGTTTACTCGGGTCGATACGCATCACATCGCCGTACAGGACGGCCAGCGTTTCCACCACAGACATGCTGCCGCCGTAGTGCCCGAACCCCAGACCGGTCAGCATTTTCAGCGTCTCGATGCGGATATGGCGGGCCAGTTCACGAACCTCCTGGACATCTTTCATCTTGATGGGTCCTTATTTTAGTGAGCACTTATCCTGGCCTGTTATTGCTAACAGGCAGGATGAGTGTTTTCCGGTTAGATTGAAGAAACGTATTGATGCAGGGAATTACTTCTCAGTGACTTCTTTATCAGCCACCGGTTTTTTGCCGAGATAGTTCCAGGCAACCAGTGCCGCGAAGATGCCGACAATCAGCGCCATGATGCCTTCCTTCGACATGAAGCGGGCCAGATTACCCAGCAGAATACCGATAACGCCGAAGTCCGCATCAGAGAAGGTTGCGTTGGCAAAGCCCAGCGCGCCGAGCACCGGTAACAACAGAACAGGCAGGAAAGTAATCAGCACGCCGTTGGCAAAAGCACCGACCATCGCGCCACGGCGGCCACCGGTTGCATTACCAAACACGCCCGCCGTTGCACCGGTGAAGAAGTGCGGCACGACGCCCGGCAGGATCAGCACCAGATGCATCTGCCCTAACAGGAACAGACCGACCAGACCGCCGAGGAAGCTGAACAGGAAGCCAATCAGCACGGCATTTGGAGCGTACGGATACACCACCGGGCAATCCAGCGCCGGACGGGCATTGGGTACCAGTTTTTCGGAGAAGCCGACGAACGCCGGAACGATTTCCGCCAGAATCAGGCGCACACCTTGCAGGATGATGAACACACCCGCCGCGAAGGTAATCGCCATGATGATGGAGTACACCAGATAGTTCTGGCCTGAGCTGTAGGTTTGCTCGACAAAAATCTGCCCGGCAAACACCGCCATGATCAGGTAAATGATGATCATGGTCAGCGAGATGGAAATTGAGCTGTCGCGCAGGAAACTGAGGTTTTTAGGCAGGTTCATTTCTTCGGTTGAGCGTGAGCCCTTCCCGACTTTGCTGCCGATCCAGCCCGATAACACATAACCGATGGTGCCGAAATGGCCGAATGCCACATCGTCGCTGCCGGTGATTTTGCGCATATAACGCTGCGCCAGTGCCGGGAAGAATGCCATGATCAGGCCCAGCGTCAGGGAACCGGTGAAGACCAGTGCAACCCCTTCAAAACCGGCAACGGTCAGGATAACGCTGATCATACAGGCCATATAAAACGTGTGATGCCCGGTCAGGAACACATATTTCAGACGGGTAAAGCGCGCCACGATCAGGTTTGCCACCATACCGAACGCCATGATTAAGGCCGTCGGTGCACCGAATTTCTCAAGTGCGATGGAAACAATAGCTTCGTTGTTTGGAATAATACCCTGGATATTAAAGGCGTGTTCAAACATGCCGCCGAGTGGATTTAATGCGCCCACCAATACGGTGGCACCGCCCGCCAATACTAAAAAGCCCAGTATTGTTTTAACGGTTCCCTTAACCACATCTGAAAAGTTTTTCTTTTGCGCAACCAGGCCAATTAATGCAATAAGCCCGACCAGCACAGAAGGTACTTTTAATATATCAACCACAAACTTGAGCGTTTCCTGGATAAACATATCCACCTCGTTATTCCCTGTCATACTTCGAACTGCAGATGGGTTGGCTGCGTTCACTCACCCGAATCACTTACAGTAGTAAGCTCATCGGGGTTCCTTCACTTGCCGCCTTCCTGCAATTCGAATTATTTTGGGAAAATATTGATTTTATTTGTAGGGTTATTCAGTGACGATCAGGACACTGGGTGTTTTTCAAAATGCGCAATCAGTTTGGTTTCAAGTTCATTAATATCAATAATGTTCGTAATGACCACGAGCTGGTTTTCCGGAATACTGGCGCTGGCGGCAATGTCCTTCGCCATGACAAACAGATCCGCTTCGCCAGGGATAGCCGATGACAAATCTGAGTGCTGAACATCGGCCTGAATGTTTAATTTCTTCAGGACTTTCTTGATATTGATTTCGACCATAAAGCTGCTGCCTAAACCGGAACCGCAAATCGCCATAATCTTCATAAATTCACCTGATCTTTATCTGTTTTTTAACGCGTAGGGCATACGTACCCGCTACGCAGGATAATGCATATGAAAAACACTTTTTTTCTGAGAGTGAAATCGCCGTCCTGTTTAAATTAACGGTATAGCACTTAACCAAAATTAATAACGGGCGATGACTTCCTGTATTTCATGTAATGCTTTGGCCTGGAATATTTTCTGCATATCTTCTTCGCTGGAAAACAATTCTGCCAGTTCGGAAATAAGTTCAATATGACTGTGCTTATCCGGTGCAGATAACATCACCACCGTATACACCGGGTCGTTATCTTCCGAATTAAACTTCACCCCGTGTGGCAATGTCAGCAATGACAACCCTAATCCGTTAGCGCCTTCTTCCGGCCTGGCGTGTGGCATCGCAATGCCGGGTGCCAGAACAAAATACGGGCCCAGTTTTTCCCGCTGAGCAAAAATTGCCGTCAGGTAATCGGGTGTAATCGTCCCTTCCTTCAGCAACGGTTCAGCGCTCACTTGCACAGCTTCTCGCCAGTCCGTGATATCTGTTCTGATCTGAATCCTCTCAGAAGTCAGCCACTCATTCAGCATAGTTATGGCTCCGGTTTATTTTTTTAAGATGGCGTGTCGAATTTCCCCCAGACACCACCCACGATCCAGACTCTACTTCAGCGATAGCGTTAACATCTGTGATACAACTCACAAAGATAGCGCTACCAAGCTTCTATCATTGAGAACTGTGATAGCGCTATCAAAAATAGTTCCGCGACGGAACCATCAGCCCTCCGGCCACAGAAATAACGGTATACTTTGTCTGGAAATTGCCGATAATTTACCGAATTCTGCCGTGGTTCCTGTTCGACACCGGTCCTGCTGCGGCCTGTTTTTTTCGCTATGCCTGCGGGTATAATTTTTGCGCAAGATGCGCAGCCAGGATCGTGAATGTCCATCAACAAAAAAAGACGCAGTACCGGAAGAGTGACGCTGGCCGATGTCGCGCAGCTTGCGGGCGTGGGAAGCATGACCGTTTCCCGTGCGCTGCGAACACCGGAACAGGTCTCCGATAAGCTGCGGGAAAAAATCGAAGAAGCGGTCAGCCAGCTGGGATATCTGCCCAATCAGGCTGCCAGTTCGCTGGCCTCCGCCTCTTCCAATACCATTGCGATGATTGTGCCGAGCCTGTCCGAATCAGGCTGCGCCGAGATGTTTGCTGGTCTGCAAAAAGTGCTGCAACCCGCCGGATATCAGATCATGCTGGCGGAATCCCAGCACCGGATCGAGCGCGAAGAGAAGCTGCTGGAAACCCTGCTCTCCTATAATCTGGCGGCCGCCATTTTGCTGTCGGTCGAGCACTCCGCCAACGTGCGCCAGTGGCTGGATAACCTGACCATTCCGGTTCTTGAAATCGGTGCGCTGACCGATTCCCCGATAGACATGAACATTGGTATTGATTACGTCGAAGCCATGTTTCTGCTCACGCAAACCGTGGTCGCGAAGGGCTATCAGAATATTGGTATGCTGTGCGCCAATCAGGAACAGTGGATTTTCCAGCAGCATCTGCAAGGCTGGCGTAAGGCGATGCTGAAGGCGCATATGTCGCCGCATCGCGTGATAAACGCCGCTGAACCCGCCTGCTTCTCAACCGGCGCACAGCAGTTGCCGGAGTTCCTGCTCGCCTGGCCGGAAATTGACGCACTGGTTTGCGTTTCCGACGAGATGGCGTGCGGTGCGCTGTACGAATGCCAGCGCCGGCGCATCAAAGTGCCGGACGACCTGGCCGTCGTCGGGTTTGGTAATGCAGATGTGAGCAAAGTCTGCCAGCCGCCGCTGACCACGATTGCCATTCCGCACAAAGAAATTGGGATACGCGCCGCGCAGGCACTGCTGGCGAGAATTCATGACGAAGAATGGGAAGAAGTGACGATCGCGTCGTCATTGTGTAAGCGGGACAGTTGCTAGAAAAGCCGCGGACGACTCAGCATCGCCCGCCAGCTGCCTTACTCCGCGTCACCTTCGGAGTGCGCGCTGTTATCATCCTGCGCACTTTCCGGGGCTAACGCAGCCGGTTCACGTGTCAGCGGTTTACCGTGTTCTTTTTCATTGTTACGCGTCATCCACAGAGACAATGCCTTCAGGGAATCCGGGGTAAATTCATCACAGCGCGCCGTGATTTCTTCCGGCGTCATCCAGCGAACCGCATCAATCTCTTCTTCCTGCAAAGCGAAAGGCCCGTGTGAAACGCAGCTGAACAGCGCGCCCCAAACGCGGCATTTATTTTCTTCTTCAAAGTAGAATTGCCCGTGATCTGCAAAGGGAACACCGGCAATACCCAGCTCTTCTTCTGCTTCACGGCGGGCAGAATCAAGAATATTTTCACCGCTTTGCACCACCCCACCGGCGGTGGCATCGAGCCAGCCCGGATAGAAGTCTTTGGTTTCAGTACGACGCTGAACCAAAATATTGCCCATGCCGTCATGAACCACAATATAGCTGGCACGGTGACGCAGGACCTGAGCGCGCATTTGTTGTCGGCTGGCCTGGGCAATGACCTCGTTTTCTTCATTGACGATATCTACCCATTCATCCGTACTGATGTTTTGCTCTTGTTCTGACATCCGATGAACCTTCTCTTTTAAGCGCGGGTCTGTGCGCAATAAGTCTGTGCGCAGTCATTTTGCAACACGTCGATAATGTTCGGAGATTCTATCTGGGTCTGCAGGGTGGCTTCAATAGCTATGGGTGCGTTGATGCAAGCTAAAAGCTAAGTTATCACGCAAAGTTTGCCATCAGACAACTCCGACTTAGACTTCTATTCACTCACGTTATGATACCCTATTAACTCAGATAAAAAGCTTGTGATTAGCAGTAACACATAGGCGCATTTCGCCCCGCAAATCGCCAAGAGTGATTAAAACAACGCAGGAGGCAATATGATTGATCTTTATTACGCACCAACACCTAATGGCCATAAAATTTCTCTTTTTCTTGAAGAGAGTGGCCTGCAATACCGGCTCCATCGCATGGATATCAGCGCCGGAGACCAGTTCAAGCCTGAATTCCTCACGATATCCCCGAACAACAAAATCCCGGCCATTGTCGACAGCCAGCCTGTTGATGGCGGTGAGCCCGTCAACGTCTTTGAATCCGGTGCCATTTTGCAGTATCTGGCAGAAAAAACCGGCAAATTCCTGAGCAAAGAGCTGCGCGAACGCACTGCGACGCTGGAATGGTTGTACTGGCAGGTTGCCGGGTTTGGTCCTATGCTTGGCCAGAACCATCACTTTACACATTACGCCCCGCAGCCGGTGCCTTACGCCATCGAACGTTTCCTTCAGGAAACGCGGCGTCTGTACGGCGTTCTGAACCGCCAGCTGGAGAAAAACGCGTATATCGCCGGTGATCATTACAGCATCGCGGATATTGCCACGTACCCGTGGGTGGTGGCGCACGAGCGTCAGCGTATTGATCTGGCGCAATACCCGGCCATCCGCAACTGGTTCGAGCGTGTCAAAGCGCGTCCCGCAACTCAAAAAGCTTACGCGCTGGTTTCAGTGCAATAATCTCTTTCGCCTCCGGTGTCTGCCGGAGGCGTTCTGAATTCCGCAGAAAAAATAATTCCTAATTGTGCTCCATATCGCGAGTTAATGGCGATGACTCATCTATGATTAGAGACAGTTCATCCGCGTATTCAGACAGTTAAGGATCACGATATGAAGATCTTGATTACCGGCGCTACCGGGCTCATTGGCCGTAAACTGACGGAACGGCTTCTCGAGCAATCTCATCAGATTACCGCGTTAAGCCGTGCGCCTGAACGTGCGGCAAAACTGCTGGGGCCAAAGGTTCCGATCTGGGAAACCCTCGGCGGCAAAACAACGCTGGACGGTTTTGACGCGGTGATTAATCTGGCGGGCGAACCGATTGCCGACAAGCGCTGGACAAAAGAACATAAAGCCTTGTTGTGCGAAAGCCGCTGGCAGTTAACAGAAAAACTGGCGACGTTGATCAATGCCAGCCAGACGCCGCCTTCGGTCTTTATTTCCGGCTCCGCCGTCGGTTATTACGGCGACCAGGGTCAGGCGCTGGTGCCTGAGGATGAACCGCCGAATAAGCAGTTTACCTGGCAACTGTGCGCACGCTGGGAAGCACTGGCGCTGGCAGCCGAAAGCCCGCGCACCCGCGTTTGCCTGTTGCGTACCGGCATTGTTCTGGCGAAAAAAGGCGGTGCACTGGCCAAAATGGTGTTGCCTTTCCGCGCCGGGCTGGGCGGCCCACTGGGCGATGGTCAGCAATATATGCCGTGGATCCACATTGATGACATGATTGATGGGATTATTTTCCTGCTGACGCACGAAACGCTCTCCGGCCCGTTCAATATGGTTTCGCCTTATCCAGCCCGTAATGAGCAGTTCAGCGCCTTGCTCGGTGAAGTCCTGCACCGCCCGGCGTTTATGCGCGCGCCCGCGCCGGTGATACGTTTGCTGATGGGGGAATCAGCGGTGCTGGTTCTTGGCGGGCAGCGGGCGTTGCCGAAACAACTCGAAGCCGCGGGATTTACCTACCGACATAAGGAGTTGAAGGAAGCACTCGAGGATTTGCTTAAGTGAAGGGCCGGCAGCCCTTCGACCCGCTCGAGCGGATTTTTCACTTGCAGTGAGGCGCGCTAAAAGCTGATCGAGGTGGTTTCGGTTTCTCAATTGCGGTGATCGCTTAACTCACCGCGCCGAAACCGCCCAAAAGAGGCCAGGACGGGCCTCTCTTGGATCTCTCGCGTCTTTTCACTGCGCGCTACCGCTCGCTGGCTATGTTTCAGATGCCACAGTTATAGCCGCGAAATCTTGCCGCTGCGCGGTTACCTTTCTCGGTTTCGAGCCATGGGTCTCGAAACTCTTCGCGCGGCAAGCTTTCTGAAAGCGGCTGGAGGCTTATCTAAATTCAACGGCATTTTTAAGTAGCAATCCGCAGTGAGGTTGCGAATTAGAAAGTTTGTGGCCGCTTTCAAAACGACGTTGAGTGAGAGGTGAGAAACGGCGAGAGTCTTTTCCGAGCAGGTTCGAACCCGAAGCGAAAGTACCGCGCAGCGGCGGCGTTTGCGGCACTAGCCGGAGTTGCTGAAACATAGCCAGCAAGCGGCAGCGCGCAGTTGAAAAGCGCGGGTGTCCAGAGGGCGCGCGCGTTAACGCGCCCTTTGGGCCAGTTTGGGCGGCGAGCCCAAGGTCTTGCCGGTTTGGGTGGCAACCCAAGGTTTTGACCTGAGTTAAGCGAACACCGCTATTGAAAAACCGAAATATTCTCGATCTAGTACTCGCCGCCGCAGGCCCTACTCCTTTATATCCGTCTGATAAAAGACATGTTTCCCAAACGGGTCAATCTCATATCCACTCACTTCCTTACGAACCGGTTCGAAAATCGTCGAGTGCGCGATCATCACCGCCGGAGCCTGATCATGCATCATCTGCTGCGCCTGCTCGTAGAGCGCGACACGCTTCGCATGATCGGTGGTTTCCTTGGCTTCGGTAATCAGCTGGTCGAACGGCGGGTAGCACCATTTCGCGGAGTTTGAACCGCCCTTCGCCGCATTACAGGTAAACAGCGGGCCGAAGAAGTTATCCGGGTCACCGTTGGCGGTTGTCCAGCCCATCAGCGCGGCCATGTGTTCGCCGTTACGGATACGCGTCTGATACTCACCCCACTCAAAACTGATGATGTGCGCCTTCACACCAATCTTCGCCCAGTCGGCCTGAATCATCTCCGCCATGCGGCGCGCATTCGGGTTGTAAGGACGCTGAACCGGCATCGCCCACAGATCGATATCAAAACCGTTCGGCATGCCGGCTTCTGCCAGCAACGCTTTGGCTTTCTCCGGCGAATAATCGTAGTCGGCAACCTTATCGTTATAACCCCAGACACCCGTTGGCAGCAGCGTTTTGGCTGCGGTGCCTGTACCGCGGAACACCGCTTCAATGATTTGTGGCTTATTGATCGCCATGCTCAGCGCCTGACGCACTTTCACGTTATCCAGCGGCGGCTTCTGGGTATTAAACGACAGGAAACCGGTATTCAGGCCGGACTTGCTCATCAGGTTAATGTCTTTATTGGCGCGCAACCGGTCGAGATCGGCCGGGTTCGGGAACGGCATCACCTGACACTCGTTTTTCTCAAGCTTGGCGAGACGCATCGCGGCATCCGGCGTGATGGTATACACCAGACGGTCAATTTTAGATTTGCCCTGCCAGTAATCCGGGAACGCCTTGTACAGCAGACGCGTGTCTTTCTGATATTGCACCAGCTCAAACGGGCCTGTGCCGACCGGGTTCTGATCCAACTTCTCAGGCGTACCGGCTTTCAGCATCTGATCGGCATATTCTGCCGAGAGGATCGACGCGAAATACCAGGCCAGATCCGCCACGAAAGGCGCTTCCGGGCGGGTCAGATTGAAGCGTACGGTGTAATCATCCACCTTGTCGATACTGCCAATCAGATCACCCAGTTTCAGGCTGTCGAAGTTCAGATACGTGCCGCCGGAAATTTTATGGTAAGGATTATTTTCGTCTTTCTGGCGCATGAACGAGAAGATAACGTCGTCAGCATTAAAATCGCGGGTCGGCGTAAACAGCTTACTGCTCTGGAACTTCACGCCTTTGCGCAGATGGAACGTGTAGGTTTTGCCATCCGGGCTGACATCCCAGCTTTCCGCCAGGCTCGGCACCAGCTCCGTCGTGCCGGTTTTGAAATCCACCAGACGGTTGTAAATCGGCACGGCGCTGGCATCCACCGAGGTGCCCGAGGTGTAGAGTTGCGGGTTGAATTGCTCCGGCGAACCCTCAGAGCAGTAAACCAGCGTTTTCGCCGAGACGCCGCCGGTGATGGCTAATGCCAGTAAACCTGTGCTTATTTTTAAGATGTTGTGTTTCATTCTTTTCCCTATTTTCCCTGTCCGGAGAGTGTTTAGATCTTCTTCATCGTGGAACATAAAGCAAAAACAGATTAACATCTGAATAACACCTAGTAATGCTTTGTTATATATGAAAATCTTATAACAACACACCTTATTGGCGATCATTCAGAGGTCAAGATGTCGACACCAATCGCAAAACAGCTTACCGAACGTTTCTACCGCTATCTCTCCGTGACGTCACAAAGTGACGCCAGCGCGACCACACTCCCCAGTACGCCGGGGCAGCATGATATGGCGCGTTTACTGGCCGATGAGCTGCATCAGCTCGGTCTGGAAAACATTCAGATTGACGAGCATGCGACCGTCACAGCGGTCAAGCCGGGCACAAAAAAAGGCGGCCCGCGCATCGGTTTCATTACGCATATTGATACCGTGGATGTCGGGCTGCGCCCGGACATTCACCCGCAAACACTGCGTTTTACCGGCGAGGATTTGTGTCTCAACAAAGAACAGAATATCTGGCTGCGTCCTGCGGAAAGGCCGGAAATTTTACCGTATCAGGGCGAAGAAATTATTTTCAGCGACGGCACCAGCGTGCTCGGCGCGGATAATAAAGCGGCCGTTACCGTGGTGATGACATTGCTGGAAAACCTCGGTCCGGATCAGGAATACGGCGATATCGTGGTGGCCTTTGTGCCTGACGAAGAGATTGGCCTGCGCGGTGCAAAAGCGCTGGATCTCGCCCGTTTTGATGTGGATTTCGCTTACACCATCGACTGCTGCGAGCTCGGCGAAGTGGTATACGAAAACTTCAACGCTGCTGCCGCTGAAATTACCTTTACCGGTGTCACCGCGCACCCGATGTCAGCCAAAGGCGTGCTGGTGAACCCGCTGCTGATGGCGCAGGATTTCATCAGCCATTTCGACCGGGCCGAGACGCCGGAAAACACCGAAGGCCGCGAAGGTTATGTGTGGTTCAACGGCATGAGCGCCTCGCAGCAAGGGGCTACGCTGAACGCGTCCATCCGTGATTTCGACAGCGCCAGTTTTGCCGCCCGTAAGCAGAAGATTCAGGATGTCGCGAAAGACATTGCCGCGCAATATCCGACGGCAAAAGTGTCGGTTGAAATCAGCGACACCTACAGCAATATCAGCAGCGCCATCGGTGAAGACCGGCGTGCGATTGATTTGATTTTTGCGGGTCTGAAAGAGATTGGCGTTGATCCAAAAGTGATCCCGATGCGCGGCGGCACTGACGGTGCAGCGCTCTCAGCGAAAGGGTTACTGACGCCAAACTACTTCACTGGTGCGCATAATTTCCATTCGAAATATGAGTTTCTGCCGGTGAATTCGTTTGTGAAATCCTATGAACTGACCGAACAGCTTTGCCTGCTGGCCGCGAAAGGCTGATTCGACTCGCCTTTTGTCTTGCTCCTCCCCTTCGCAGGGGAGGGCGTTTTTATTACTTCAACGCACCGGACAGGAACTGCTGTAAACGGGCGCTTTTCGGATTACCAAAGACTTCACCCGGATCGCCCTGCTCTTCGATAACGCCCTGATGCAGGAAAATCACATGGCTGGAAACGTGACGGGCAAATTCCATTTCGTGTGTGACCACCACCATGGTTTTCCCCTCTTCTGCCAGTTTTTGCATGATACGCAATACTTCGCCCACCAGCTCCGGGTCCAGCGCTGACGTCGGTTCATCAAACAACAACACTTCCGGCTCCATCGCCAGCGCTCGTGCAATAGATACACGTTGCTGCTGACCGCCTGACAGGTTCACAGGATATTTTCCCTGCGCACGGGCGTCGATGCCCACTTTATCGAGGTATTTCACCGCACGTTCACGCGCTTCGGCTTTGCTTAATCCCAGCACCTGAACCGGCGCTTCCATGACGTTTTCCAGTACCGTCATGTGGCTCCACAGGTTGAAATGCTGGAAGACCATCGTCAGTTTGGTGCGCAGCAGTTGCAGCTGTTTTTTGTCGAAAACTTTCAGTTGTCCGTCGGTGTCACGCACCATACGGATATCCTGATTATTTACGCTGATCGAACCTTCGCTGGGTTTTTCCAGGAAGTTAATGCAGCGCAAAAAGGTACTTTTCCCGGAACCTGATGAACCGATGATGCTGATGACATCGCCCGCATTGGCAGACAAAGACACGCCTTTCAGCACTTCGTGGTCACCGTAGCGTTTGTGTAAGTCGAGAACCGCTAATTTGTTTTCTGGCATAATATTTATATCCGCAATGGTTATTTTTATCAGTGGCTTGACTGAGGCTTAACGTGCGCCAGCCAGCGTTTTTCCGCCTTGCGGAACAGACCAATCAGGACAAAAGAAACACAAAGATAAATCACCGCCGCAATCCCGAATGCGTAGAAAGGCTGATAGGTCGCGGAGTTAATATCACGGGCGATTTTCAGCACATCCGGCACCGTCGCGGTGAAGGCCAGCGCGGTGGAATGGAGCATAAGAATCACTTCGTTGCTGTACGCGGGCAGCGCCGTGCGCAGAGCCGACGGCAAAATAATGCAGGTATACAGTTTAAAGCGCGAGAAACCGTAGGCATTGGCCGCTTCTATTTCACCATGCGGAACTGAACGGATCGCCCCGGCAAAAATCTCGGTGGTATAAGCACAGGTGTTCAGCGTCAGCGCGAGGATCGTACAGTTCAGGCCGCTGCGGAAGAACGCATTGAGAAAATCAGTGCCGCGCACGATTTCCAGGCTGTACATCCCGGAGTAAAACACCAGCAACTGAACATACAGCGGCGTGCCGCGAAAAATATAGGTATACAGCCAGATCGGATAACGGATGAATTTGTTGGAGGAAACGCGGCCCACAGCCATCGGCACCGCCAGCAACCCGCCTATCACCACGGAACTGATCAACAGCCACAACGTGATTGCCAGGCCGGTAAATCGGTAGCCGTCGCTGTACAGCAAGGACATGCCGTATTGTTGTAAAATTTCGATCATAGATCCGCCCTCTTCACACCCAGCGAATAGCGGCGATCAAGCCAAACCAGTACGCCGTTCGACAACGTCGTAAAAATCAGATAAACCACACCCGCGACAATCGCGAAGTAGAAAGGCTGGTACGTGCCTTTACCTGCCAGCTGCGTCGCCTTCACCACATCATTCAGGCCGAGCAAGGACACCAGCGCGGTGGCTTTCAAAATAACCTGCCAGTTATTGGCAATTCCGGGCAGTGCAAAACGCATCATGGCCGGGAATAAGATACGACGAAAAATTTGCGAACCGCTAAACCCAAACGCCGTCGCGGCTTCAATCTGGCCGCGAGGAACCGCCATAAAAGCACCACGAAACGTCTCGGTAAAATAGGCACCGTAAATAAAGCCGAGGGTAATAATACCCGCACTCATAGGATCGATATTAATCTGAGAAAAGCCGAGGGATTCAGTCAGGCTGTTAAGCGCAATCTGCAATCCGTAGAAAATGAGCAACATCAACACCAGGTCAGGGACGCCGCGAATAAGCGTGGTGTAACAGCCAAAAAAACCCGAAATAACCCGACTCTTTGACAGTTTCCCGCCAGCCCCGATAAGCCCGATCACCAACGCTAAAATCACTGACGAAATCGCCAGCTCCAGTGTCACCAATGTGCCCTGGATAATTACCTGGGAATACCCATACAGCATGTAGTTTTCCTGTCTTCAGTGGATCCCGGCGCAGGCCAGATTAAAGCCTGCGTCAGAACCGCAGGGAGCGGCGAACCGCTCCCTTTGGCACATCTCACAGCGCAAATCAGCCGCCGTAAACGTCAAAGTCGAAGTATTTTTTGGCCAGTTTGTCGTAAGTCCCATCTTTACGCATGCTGTCGAACGCTTTGTTCAGCGCAGCTTGCAGATCGGTTTCGTTCTTACGCAGCCCCATACCTGTCCCTACACCGAAGAATTTATCGTCTTTCACGGAAGGACCGGCGAACGCGTAATCTTTACCGGCGGCTTGTTTCAGGAAGCCTTCGCTGCCTGCCACTTCATCCTGGAAAGCCACATCCAGACGACCCGAAGCCAGATCGGCGTAGATCAGGTCCTGGTTCTGGTAAGCCACCACGTTGATGCCTTTTGGCTGCCACAATGCGTTGGCATACGCTTCCTGAGTAGAACCCTGCAACACACCGACGTTTTTGCCTTTCAGCGCATCCAGCGTTGGCAGAATTTTAGAGCCTTTTGGCGCGATCAGACGGGCATTAGCGGCGTACAGTTTTTCTGTGAAATCAATTTCCTGCTGACGTTTTTCAGTGATCGACAGGGACGAGATGATCGCATCAATTTTCTTCGCTTTCAGGGAAGGGATCAGCGCATCGAAATCACTTTCAACGTAAGTACATTTGATGGCAGCGCGTTTACACATCTCGTTTGCCAGATCGATATCAAAACCTACCAGCTTGCCGCTGGAGTCTTTTGACTCGAAGGGCGCGTAAGTCGGATCAGTACCGATATTAATTGCTTTAGGCACGGCAGCAAATGCACTACCTGCACTGGCTAAGACCAGAACCAGCGGAAGAACCTTGAACAACTTTTTCATACAGTAGCCTCAGTGATTATTCATCTGTTGTGATTGTGTGTGCGTGAATGAACGTCTTTTTATAGTTTGCTGAACGGCGCAAATGGCTTTTTGGCCAGGTTTTCTCATGCACGTTCCGTGCCGTTTCTCCGTAAGGTGATTTTCAACTCATGAAGAACGAAAACCGTTCAAAAAAGCATCGGGATAATGAAAGTTTTCAAAGGTCTGAAGGAAGAATAGCTGAAGCGCTCGCGAACATTGCACCTGAATGAATCAAATTGTGATCATCATTGGTGCAATGTAACGGAATTGCGCGAAAGAGGTGCGTATCGCGGTGGGAAAGTTTAGTGGCTGCCCTGCCATCGAACAAATAAGTCTTCAGGAAGCTCAATATCAAACTGGTCGATCACCCGGTTGACGGTCTGATCGATGATATCTTCCACGGTTGCTGGGCGATGATAAAAGGCCGGAACCGGCGGCATGATAATCGCGCCCAGTTCGGCGGCCTGCGTCATCAACCGTAAATGCCCTAAATGCAGCGGGGTTTCGCGAACGCACAACACCAGACGACGCCTTTCTTTCAGCACCACGTCAGCCGCGCGCGTCAGTAAGCCGTCGGTGTAGCTGTTCACAATGCCGGAAAGGGTTTTGATTGAGCAGGGCAAAATCACCATGCCCATCGTTTTAAATGAACCGGAGGAAATACTGGCGGCGATATCGCGGGAATCATGCACCACATCGGCCAGCGCCTGAACATCACGCAGTGTCAGATCCGTTTCCAGCGTCAGTGTCTGGCGGGCGGCATTGCTCATCACCAGATGGGTTTCGATATCAGGCACGCTTTGCAGCACCTGCAATAACCGGACGCCATAAATCGCGCCACTCGCGCCGGAAATACCGACAATAAGTCGTTTCATAAACACTGCCTCAGGAAATTCGCGCGAAACAATCAGTATGAAGAAGTATACACGCCGGAGAATGGGTCTGACTTTGCCGGAATGCCGGAGAATTGGCAACCTTAAGGCACGGGAATTTGAACGGGGAAGACAGGCGGAGGGAACAACAATAACGCGCCCGCCCGGCCTTTCAGCCTGAGCGGGCGCATTTCAAAGGCTTCAGCCTTCGTTATGCATTTCGAGGTTTTCAGCTTCCTGCTGGCCACGTAATGCCTGAGCATCATCGTTGCGCAGCGCTTCGAGGTATTCCAGATAGTCCTGGTCAACGTCTTTGGTGACGTAAATACCGTCGAATACGGAACACTCAAATTTCTCGATATCAGTGTTGTCTTCTTTCACTGCAGCGATAAGGTCGCTGAGATCCTGGAAGATTAACGCATCAGCACCAATGATCTGATTGATTTCGCTGACTTCTCGACCATGTGCAATCAGTTCGTTAGCGCTCGGCATATCGATACCGTAGACGTTCGGGAAACGAATTTCCGGCGCGGCTGAGGCCAGATAGACGCGTCGTGCACCGGCTTCACGTGCCATCTCAACAATTTGCTGAGAGGTGGTGCCGCGCACGATAGAGTCATCGACCAGCAGAACGTTTTTGCCACGGAACTCAGCACGGTTAGCGTTCAGTTTACGACGTACAGACTTACGGCGTTCCTGCTGACCCGGCATGATAAAGGTACGGCCTACGTAGCGGTTTTTCACAAAACCCTGACGGTACGGTTTATCCAAGATACGTGCGATTTCCAGTGCGATATCGCAGGAGGTTTCCGGAATCGGAATGACCACATCGATATCCAGATCTTCCCATTCACGGGCAATTTTCGCGCCCAGCTTTTCACCCATACGAACACGAGCGCTGTAGACGGAAATTTTGTCGATAAACGAGTCGGGACGGGCAAAATACACGTATTCGAACAGGCACGGGTTGTACTGCGGATCATCAGCACACATGCGGGTAAACAGCTGGCCTTTTTCGGTAATGTACACCGCTTCGCCCGGCGCAACATCACGCAGGAACTCAAAGCCCAGCGTATCAAGCGCCACGCTCTCAGAGGCCACCATATACTCATTGCGGCCATCTTCCAGCGTGCGTTTACCGATAACCAGCGGACGAATACCGTGCGGATCGCGGAACGCCAGCATACCGTGGCCGATGATCATCGCCACACAGGCATAAGCGCCACGAATTTTCAGGTTCACGGCAGCCACGGCGGCGAAAATGTTGTCAGCTTCCAGCGGGTAATGCTGGAAACGGTCCAGTTCACTCGCCAGGATATTGAGCAGGATTTCAGAATCGGAAGTGGTGTTCACATGACGGCGCTGGCCTTCGAACAGGTTGCTTCTCAATTCGTGAGCATTGGTCAGGTTACCGTTGTGGGCCAGTGTAATGCCGAACGGAGAGTTGACGTAGAAAGGTTGAGCTTCTGAGGCACTGGAACTGCCAGCCGTTGGGTAGCGAACATGGCCGATACCCATGTTGCCTTGTAAGCGTTGCATATGGCGGGCTTCAAAAACATCTTTCACCAGGCCATTGGCTTTCCGTAAACGGAAATTGTTATTGGCATCGATGGTGGTGATGCCAGCAGCATCCTGCCCACGGTGCTGTAACACCGTTAACGCGTCATAAATCGACTGGTTTACCGGCATGAAACCGGCGATACCGACAATACCGCACATGTTGTCTTTTCCTCTTCAGCGCTGCCAGAACTAAATATGTTTTGGCAAGAAACTCGACGTGCTCTGCAGGTAGTCAAAGAACCACCTGATGATATAACTGAACTGTGGGATCAACTGGGATTGTTTCCAGTCGTCACTTTGCGAAAAACTGGTGAAGGTATCCAGGAAGAACAGCATCGCGGAGACAATAAGCACACCGCGCAGTGCGCCGAAGCACACACCTAACACCCTGTCAGTGCCGGACAACCCGGTTTTTTCAACCAGTGAACTGATCACATAGTTGACAATTGCACCTACGATCAACGTCGCGATGAACAAGATGGCAATTGCGATCCCGTTTCGAACTAACTCATCTTCGAAACGCGTGAAGTAGATGGCGAGATACGGGTAATAATGACTGGCAACAAAGAAGGCGCAAGCCCAGGTAACCAGTGATAAAGCCTCGCGAACAAAGCCACGGATTAAACTGACTAAGGCAGAAAATCCGATAACCGCAATGATGACGTAATCAATCCAGACCATTAACAATTCCAGTGTCTAATCTAGTCGCGTCTACCCCGGCATCCAAATCGCTGCGAATTCTAACAGAAAAAGAAAACGTTTGCGTAGCGGAAATCAGCCGGTCAGACAAATTAATAATAGCGATTAAAAAAACCTCAACCGCAGCATAAACCTATAAAAACCCAACCCGGCGATCTTATAGAAAAAGGGCACAAATCGCTTGTGCCCTCCCTGGTATTTTTTGTGTTTTTATCACGCCTGTCGCCTTCCTTTTCAGGGGAGACGCGATCGGCGCCTACCCCCCCTTCGCAGGGGAGGGAGTTTAGTTAGCGCGCCGAATAAGAACGCACCTGTCCGCCTAACCCGCTCAGCTGTTGCAACTGAGGGAGTGAAGCTTCGAGTTTTTGTTTTGACGCATCCGGGCCGACATAAAGCCGCGTGATTTGCCCCTGCACCGGTGTCGCCGGAACGGAATAAGCGCGGAACCCCGACAGCCGCAAAGTCGCGACAATCTCAGTGGCTTTCGCCGCATTCTTCAATGCACCGAGCTGAACGACATAAGACTGACCTGCCGGCGCTTTCTCTTCCGGCACAGGCTTAGGCTGTTCAACCGCTTTCGGTTGTTCGACCGGCTTAGGCTGCTCAGCAACAACTTTAGGTTGTTCAACAGGCTTCGGCTGTTCGACCGGTTTCGGTTTCGCCACCGGTTTAGCTTCAGCCAGCGGTTTCGGTTCGATCACTTTGGGTTTCTGAGGCGCCGGTTTCACTGGCGCAGCTTGCACCGGTTTCTTCTGTTCAGGCAGCGTCGTGACCGGCGGTGCTTCGACCGTCGTATTCCCCGGCGCTACGTTGCCATGATTGGCGGCATTGGTATTGGTCGCCGCATTGTCGATGTCCTGCGCCCCGTTCATGGCCTGATTTGCGCCTTCCGGCGGTTGAGCCGGCAATGATTGGGTCACAGGCGGTATGGCATCCTGCTCCTCAACATCACCCGCTTTTGGCACCAATGGGATGGACGCAAATTCGTCTTCGTAATGCTTTTTCTTGCCGTCGAGTAAACCGGGCAAAATGATCACGCCCAGCGCCACCAGAATGACCGTCCCGACCAGACGATTTTGAAACTTACTAGCCACTGGTTTTCCCCGTATCTATAGCATCCATAACGTGCGCTACGGTGTGGAACGAACCGCAGACAATCACAATATCCTGAGGAGCCGCCTCCTGCATTGCCTGTCTCCAGGCAGACTCCACATCATCAAACCGGCGCGCCTGAGGCAGGTGGGAGGCCAGTTCTTCAACGCTGGCTCCACGCGGCCCTTCCAGCGGTGCGCAATACCATTCATCTACCTGAGGCGACAGACAAGCCAGCGTACCGGCAATATCTTTGTCTTTCAACATTCCCACCACCGCACGCACTTTCCCGCCATTACGCGGCTGTTCAGCCAGGCGTCCGGCCAGATAAGCTGCGGCGTGCGGGTTGTGTGCCACGTCAAGAATAAGGCGCGGCGATTCACTCACTGTCTGGAAACGTCCCGGCAGTGCTGCACGCTGCAAGCCATTGCGTAAGGCCTCTTCAGGAATATCGAGCGTCGAATAATGAAGCGCGGCCAGCGCCGTGGCAGCATTCGGCAGCGGAACGTTGGGCAGCGGCAATTCGTCCAGTATGGTGACTTCTTCGCCATCCTGCAAAGCAGTCCAGCGCCAGTTTGCGGCACTTGCCGCGAAATTCCAGTTTTCACCGCGGCGGAACAACTCTGCGTGTTTCTCTTTTGCCACATCAGCAATGGATTGCGGCATATCCGGTTCACCGACCACGGCAGGCGTGCCCGCGCGGAAAATACCGGCTTTCTCGCGGCCAATGCTCTCGCGATCGGAACCCAGCCAGTCAGTATGATCCAGCGCGATGCTGGTGACGACCGACACATTCGCATCGACAATATTGGTGGCATCCAGACGCCCGCCGAGCCCGACTTCGAGGATAACAATATCCAGCTTCGCCTGTTTGAACAGCTGTAACGCCGACAGCGTGCCGTACTCGAAATAGGTCAGGGAGATATCGCCCCGCCCGGCTTCCAGCAGCGCAAAAGAGGCGCAGTGTGCAGATTCAGGCAATTCTTCGCCCTGAATACGAACGCGCTCGGTATAGCGGACAAGGTGCGGGGAACTGTAGACGCCCACACGGTAGCCCGCGGCCATCAGAATGGCTTCCAGTGTCGCACAGGTAGTGCCTTTGCCGTTGGTCCCTGCGACGGTGAAAACACGTGGCGCAGGTGTCAGCAAATCGAGTTTTGTCGCCACCGCTTTGACCCGGTCAAGGCCAAGCTCGATAGCCTGAGAATGGAGGTTTTCGAGATAATAAAGCCACGTGGCCAAAGGCGACGTGGCTTGAGGGATACGTTGATTTTGCATGAGTCCCGTTCAACCTGAGTTAGGTTCACTTCGACACTACATCACCAGACTGTGATAGCAGGCAATGCCCTCGTTGTCAGAACTGACGAAGAGTAAAAGCACAGCCAGGAGGTGCCGGGCGGCATAAAACAGGTTACCGCCCGAAAAGCTGACCGGCTTTTACCTCATCCGATCAGGCATCCTGATGATGGTCAGCGGCAGAACCGTCGACAGCAGAATGGACGTCAGACACATTCGGCTCCGGTTGCCCGGTCAGTTTCGCCAGAACGCTGCCAAGTTTGGCGCGCATATCAGGACGACGCACGATCATATCGATCGCGCCTTTCTCAATCAGGAATTCACTGCGCTGGAAGCCCGGCGGCAGTTTTTCACGAACAGTTTGCTCGATAACGCGTGGACCGGCAAAACCGATCAGCGCTTTCGGCTCAGCGACATTGATGTCACCCAGCATGGCAAGGCTGGCCGAAACGCCGCCCATGGTCGGGTCAGTCAGTACAGAAATGTACGGCAGACCGCGTTCCTGCAATTTCGCCAGTGCTGCACTGGTTTTTGCCATCTGCATCAGCGACATCAGCGCTTCCTGCATACGCGCACCGCCACTGGCAGAGAAACACACCAGCGGGCAGTTATCTTCCATCGCCTGTTCAACGGCACGCACAAAGCGGGCGCCAACCACAGACGCCATTGAACCGCCCATGAAGGCAAATTCAAAAGAAGCCACCACGATTGGCATACCGAACAGGGTGCCTTTCATGACGATCAGCGCGTCTTTTTCGTTGGTTTCTTTTTGTGCAGCAACCAGACGATCTTTGTATTTTTTGGAATCTCTAAACTTCAGAACATCTTTAGGCTCAAGCTCGCTGCCTAATTCAACCTCACTACCCTCGTCCATGAAAGTGGACAGACGCATACGCGCGGTAAGACGCATATGGTGATCACACTTAGGGCAAACCATGAGGTTGCGCTCAAGCTCGGCGCGGTAAAGAACCTGCCCGCAGCTGTCACATTTAGTCCAGACGCCCTCAGGAATACTTGCCTTACGGGTTTGCGAGTCAGTGCTCTTACTAAGAATTCGTTCAATCCAGCTCATCGATAACCTTTCTGTTTGAACCCGGCCGAAGCCAGTCCGCTGTTCATGCAGTAACAAGTCCCCTGAAACCGACCCAAATACGCCTGCGCGCGGGGTGACAAAAAACCTCACACACCGCATCGCAGAAGGGTTGTTCGCAGGAACAGACCATAAATTGTCGCTCATTAAACCATAACGGCCAGACACTGTGGATAAAAAACTGGTCCACCCTCTGGTTTAATGCCTTAAATTTTAACGCGCCTGCGCAAAAAATTCGCCGCAGATTAATCCTGCTGACGCTTTTCTTTCGCCGCTGCACGTTTGTGACGCCAGATTTCTACCACCCCCGGCAGAATCGAAACCACGATGATCGCGACGATCAGTAGTTTCAGATTTTCCTGAACAATCGGCAGATCGCCAAAAAGGTAGCCAGCATAGGTAAATAGCAGCACCCAAACCAGCGCACCAATCACGTTATACGCCGCAAAATGACGGTAGGACATATGCCCCATACCGGCCACAAACGGTGCAAACGTGCGGACGATCGGCACGAAGCGCGCAAGAATAATCGTTTTGCCGCCATGTTTCTCGTAAAACTTGTGCGTCTTGTCTAAATAACTGCGGCGGAAAATTTTCGAATCCGGGTTGCTGAACAGCCGTTCACCAAATACCCGTCCGATCGTGTAGTTCACGGCATCACCCACGATCGCCGCAATGGCCATCAGCAGCACCATCACATGCACGTTAATGTCATTGCTCGGCAACGCCGCCAGCGCGCCCGCCACAAACAGCAGGGAATCGCCTGGTAAAAACGGCGTCACCACCAGGCCCGTTTCGCAAAATAGGATCAGGAACAAAATCCCGTAAACCCAGATGCCATACTGCGCAACCAGCTCCGCTAAATGCACATCAATATGAAGAATAAAATCAATAATAAAGTGGATAAAACTCATTTGATTTACCGTCCCATGTGTTCTTTAAAACGTGCCGTTAAATTCACGTATGCTGTTCCTTAATCTTCCAGGAACAAGGGGCCCATATTGACCTGAGGTAATGCAAATTTCTCAGGGTAATCAACAGATACCAGATACAACCCTTCCGCTTTACCGGTCGCTGCCGCCAGATTACGGTCTTTCGCTGCCAGCAGTTCAGCCATCCAGCCCACGGGCTGATTTCCGGCACCGATTTCGACCAGGCTGCCGACAATATTTCTCACCATATGATGCACAAAGGCGTTCGCCTTGATATCCACCACCACATAATGACCGTGGCGGCTGACATTCAGGTGCATCATGTAACGCCACGGCGTGCGCGACTGGCACTGGGACGCACGAAACGACGTAAAATCGTTTTCCCCGAGCAAGGCCTGCCCGGCGATCTGCATTTTTTCGACGTCAAGCGGCATGTGGACGTGCGTGACGCCGGTATGCAAAATCGCCGAACGGTAGCGATTATTGTAAATCACGTAACGATAACGGCGTGCCGTGGCGCTAAAACGTGCATGAAAATCTTCAGGAACACTGGCACACCAGCGCACGGCAATATCTTTCGGCAGATGGGTATTCACACCCATCGTCCACGCGGCGTCTTTGCGCAAAACCGGCGTATCGAAATGCACCACCTGTCCTGTGGCACTGACACCCGCGTCGGTACGCCCGGCGCAGAGCACCACAATCGGCGCATCCGCCACGCGGCTCAGGGCTTTTTCCAGACACTCCTGAACACTCGCCGCGCCCTGCTGTTTCTGCCAGCCATAATATTCACTGCCGTTGTACTCAATGCCTAACGCCACGCGCCCCGCAACAACCGGAGCCGCGACGTCAGCAATTACATCATCGGACATTATCAGTACCAGTATTCGTTAATCAGTTTTTCTGCGGTCTCAACCGCCATCAGGGCACCGCCGAAACGCACGTTGTCAGCCACTGACCAGAATTGCAGTAATTCAGGCACGCCATAGTCATTGCGGATACAACCAATGCTCAGGTTCGCGTTACCGGAGGCGTCGCTGACCTGCGTCGGGAAATCATCTTCTTCGCTGAGATTGATGTCATCGATGCGTTCGAGTTCAGTACGCGCTTCTTCCGCAGAGAGCGGACGCAGACCTTCGAGATGTACAACCTGCGCATGGCCGTAAAATACCGGTGACTGCACGCAGCTGACGGAAATTGGCAAGCCGTCATTTTGCAGAACTTTTCGAACCTGATCGACCAGACGACGCTCCTGAAGGACGCTGCCTTCTTCGTCGCTCACCAGCGGCAACAGGTTAAACGCCAGCTGCTTAGTGAAAATGCCTTCTTCTGCCGGAATACCGTTGAGCAGGCGGGCACTTTGTCCGGCCAGATCGTCTACGGCGGCTTTGCCCAGCGCAGAAACGGAGAGCAGCGAAGTGACATGAAGACGGGCAAGCCCGGCCTGTTCGGTCAGCGGCTTGATCGCGGTCAGCAACTGGCTGGTCAGGCTGTCGGCGACGGCCACGATATTACGGTTACGGTAATGAGACAGCGCGTCCGGGTTAACGCCCGGCACCACCAGCGGAATATCGTGTTCAAGCGAGAACAGACCGCTGCTGTCGATCACCAGACAACCCTGATTTGCCGCTTCTTCGGCATACAGCGCAGAGGCTTCGTGACCGGCGACAAAGAACGCCAGCTGAACCTGCGACCAGTCAAACTCAGACGCCAGCTGCACGCGCAGGCTTTTGCCATTAAAACGCACAGTCTGCCCCGCACTGCGGTCACTGGCCAGCGGGAAGAGCTCACCAACCGGGAACTGACGATCAGCCAATAATTCCAGTAACGCATCACCGACTGCGCCCGTCGCGCCAAGCAGCGCAATATTCCAGCCATCAGACATGTTGGTTTTCTCCAGAAAATAAAAGTGCAAATACAAGGGGCGGTGAAGGATCACCGCCCGGCTTTCAAATAGTTATCGCATCACTGTAGGCTAAAAAGCTTAAGGCCGTGTTAAGACGGGGTTTAAATCAGCCAGGCTGGCTGTTAAAACCGAGCTTTTTCAGGACGTCTGCCGTCGCTGCATCATCGCAAATAACACGTAAAGACGACCACTCGCGGCGTTCTTCATAGAACTTACGCAGCTTATCGAATTCGCCCGGTTTCCCGGCAACACGGCGTAAAGGCCGGTCATCGCGGCGCACATCATACACTAAGTGGATAAGCCGCAGCAGTTTGGCTTCGCTGAGCGCGCCACGTAAGGTCACTTCGGCAAATTCCGGCGCAGGCAGCAGGGATTCCAGCGGCACCGTTTGCGGCTGGCCGATAAACTGGCTGAACGCTTCGAAAACCTGCGTGGTGCCACGCGCTTTGCCTTCCAGACTGTAACCGGCAATGTGTGCGGTTCCGATGGCGACTTTATCCAGCAATGCCAGCGACAAATCAGGTTCCGGTTCCCAGACATCCAGCACGGCGGTCAGCTTTTTGCTGCCGTTCAGCGCATCAAGCAGCGCAGCGTTATCCACGACTTCACCACGACAGGCGTTGATCAGAATGCGGTCAGCAGGCAGACGCGCCAGTAAATCCGCATCCACCAGATGATGAGTGGCATACGGGCCGGACATGTTCAGCGGGGTGTGGAAAGTCAAAATATCGGCTTCGGCGACCAGTTTTTCCAGCGGCCAGAATTCACCGGCATCGCCACGATCGGCACGCGGCGGATCGCAAAGCAAAGTACGGATGCCCAGCGCCTCCAGACGGGCGTTCAGGCGCGAACCGACGTTACCGACGCCAATGATCCCAACCGTTTTATCGCGCAGTTGAAAACCATCGCGCTGCGCAATAATCAGGAGTGAAGAAAAGACATATTCCACCACCGCAATCGCATTGCAGCCTGGCGCCGCCGAGAAACCGATACCTTGCGTGGCCAGCCATGCGTCATCAACGTGATCGGTACCCGCTGTTGCGGTACCCACAAATTTCACCGGTTTTCCCGCCAGCAAACTTTCGTTCACTTTCGTCACGGACCGCACCATCAGTGCATCAGCATCATTGAGCGCATCTTGTGGAATTGGGCGGCCAGGCACGGCCTGCACGTTCCCCAACCGGCTAAAAAGCTCGACGGCATACGGCATATTTTCATCAACCAGGATTTTCACGTTTGTCTCCGGCAGCAAGGCCTAAGAAAGAATAGAAAATAAAGAGGACACTGATTTTGCCACGATATGAAATGAGATCCCAACCGGGTTTACCTGTCGTTACGAAAACGTTGTGGCGTGGTGCCGGAAATGTGCTGGAACATGGCGATAAACGCTGAGGCCGAACTGTATCCCACATCCAGGGCAATCTCGTGTACGGTTTTGCCCTGCTCTAACAACGAGATGGCATGCAGAAAGCGCAGCCGCTGACGCCATTCGGCAAACCCCATGCCCAACGCCTGCTGGCAACGGCGTGAAAGAGTGCGTTCAGTGGAGTAAACCTGCGTCGCCCATTGCGCCAGCGACGTATTATCCGCCGGATTTCTCTCCAGCGCACTCAGCACCGGCGACAGTAATTTATCTTCGGATGTCGGCAGATACGTATTCTGACGCGGCGCGAGGCTGATTTGATCCAGCAACACGCGGCACATGCGCAGATCGGCTTCGGTTTTTGGCTCCGTCATGTTGCGCGAAAAACAGTCATCGGCAATCGCATTGAAAATGGCCGTCGGCGTCAGCAAACACGGCGTCGAAGGCAAGTCTTCATCCAGTGCCGGGGCGATATCAATCGCACAAAACCGCGTTGTTTTGCGGTTATAGCTCGAATGCTCAATACCGGCGGGCACCCAGATCGCAAACTCGCGCGGTGCCAGATAGCGCTTTCCGGCCACCAGCATCGCCAGAACGCCGGATTTCACGCAGATAATCTGGCTCCACGGATGTGAATGCTGCACATACTCGGAATTCCCTTCGACAATCTCGCCGCGAAACAACAGTGTCACCGGCATTTTTTCCGGCAACGGCGGATAATACCGGGGAGAGGAAGGATGCTGAGAGGAAACGCGTGAAGATGACATACAATCCTTTTGTCCGTGAGCGATGAGGCGATTGTCTTAATTGCGGGAACAGTTGTCTGATTATCGTTATATCTAACAAATAAGACAATCGTACACTTGCGTTACGATTTACTCAGGGACAATTTCTAATGAATGTACTTTTTCCGCTGCTGGCCGTGCTGATCTGGTCACTGAATGCGGTCGTCAGCAAGGCCGCGTCGAGTGCGATAGATCCGGCCGCTATCTCCTTCTACCGCTGGCTTCTGGCGCTGGTGACGCTCACCCCTTTTATTCTGCCCGGCCTGCTGCGCAACCTGCAGGCCGTCAGACAATACTGGTGGAAACTGCTGATCCTCGGCCTGCTCGGAATGGTGCTTTATCAGAGCCTGGCATACTACGCGGCGCACAGCGTCAGCGCGCTGTTTATGGGGATTCTGAACTCCCTGATCCCGCTGCTGACGGTGCTGATTGGCCTGTTTGTGCTGAGCGTGGTGCCCACGGTCGGCGTGGCGGTCGGCAGTATTGTTTCTCTTGGCGGATTAATCTGGCTGGTAAGCGCCGGTGCCCCGGCACAATTGCTGCAACACGGTATCGGCACCGGTGAGCTGATGATGTTTGCCGCATCCGCGTCCTACGCGCTGTATGGCGTGCTGACCAAGCGCTGGGCGATCCCGCTTCCTAACTGGCAGTCGTTGTATGTGCAGATCATTTTCGGCGTTTTACTGCTGCTGCCTAACTTCCTGATGGCAAAAGATGTCAGCCTGACCGTACACAATATTCCGCTGGTGCTTTTCGCAGGGATCCCGGCGTCAATCATTGCGCCTTATTTGTGGATCCAGGGCGTAATCCGCCTTGGCGCAAACAAAGCTTCTATTTTCATGAACCTGTCACCGATTTTCACAGCAATCATCGCCGTATTATTCCTGCATGAACATCTGCAAAGCTACCACCTGATCGGCGGCGGTATCACGCTGGTAGGGGTTATCCTCGCGCAGCGTCTGCGCAAACCGTTGTTCGGCCGCAAACCGGGCGATCTGCAGAAAGAAACGCGCTAAACCCGGTTGCCATCCCCGCTCAGGAGTATGGCACCTTCCCCTTTTACGCTTTTGCGCGCAGCCAGATGTTTTTACCCGGCGTTTTCAGAAACAATATCCTCATGAATGTTCACCGGACAGCTATTCACGGTGTCGGTTAATACACTTTGCAGGTATGATGAGGCGCTTCTGCGCTCTGCGCCGCGCTTTCTCATCAAGCGACGTTTACATTTCCAGCGAAGGACGGTGATATGCAACCTTTGAGCGGCCCGGGCATGCCGGTTGGCGACAACAGAACACAGCCCCAGGGTCAGACCGTTCCGGTTAAACCGGGAGGCGAATTACCGCTGACACCGGCACAGCGCACTACGCTGGAAAAGCTGATTGTGAAACTGATGGCGCTGACGCCCATCAAATCTGCGGAGATCTGGGCTAATTTACGCCACGATCTTTCATTGCCTCATGATGCAGAAATCACCGCTTCACAATTTCCTCAGGCACAGACGTTGTTGCAGGGGAAACTGACTCAGGCGCAGGACAGCCATGCTTCCCGCCAGTTGATGTTGCAACTGACCGAGCTGTTGCCGCTGGGCAATAACCGTCAGGCCGTCAGCGATTTTATTCGCCAGAACTTTGGTCACACCGTTCTGAGCCAGCTGACACATCCGCAGCTTCAGCAAGTGCTGGATCTGATTCAGACGCGCCAGATGAATATTCCGCAACCTCAGCAAACACCGGTCACCGATCGTCCGCTGCTTCCGGCGGAACATAACAGCTTGCAACAACTGGTCACACGCCTCAGCGCGGCGACCGGAGAAGCGCCGGTCAAAGTCTGGCAGCAACTGTTCAATCTGGTGGGCGTAAAAGTCGGCGAGCCGATCCCGGCGAAACACTTTCAGTTGTTGAGCCAGTTCATGCAGGTGAAAGCGTCACTCAGCCAGCAGACGACCGCACCGACGCTGACCACGTTGCTGAGCGTACTGAAACAACCGGCCAGCACGCATGAGATTCATCAACTGACCGAATATGCGGATAACCGCTTCAGCGCAACCTTATCGACACCGCTGACTCAGGTTCAGGTCAGTGATCTGATTGGCGTATTGTTCAGCCAGCGCGTTGACCGTTCGGCGCGGGCAGAAAACATCGATGACGGCTTTACCACCGTGTCACGCACCGATCCGCAGCCGATCATGAATCCTTTCGTGGCCATGTTGCCGCCTTCCATGCAGGCGCTCGGTGGCAAACCGTTATTGTTTATCGCTTTCGTGGTCGTTGTACTGCTGCTGTGGGCGCTTTTCTAAAACCCCTCTACGCACAACCGCAGTCTTCGGGGGCAAGGTTCGCCGGATAATTTCCGCGCGCTTCCCCCGTCGCCACCGGGTGCTGATCGCGTATCCAGAAATCCAGCCCGCCGATCATTTCCTTTACGCGGAACCCCAGTTTCGCCAGTTTGTACGCGCCCTGCGTAGAACCGTTACAACCAATCCCATCACAATACGTCACATACACCACGTCTTTACTAAGGTCACGGGTGCTTTCTGCCGTCATATTCTTATGCGGAAAACTGACAGCACCGGGTACATGACCGCGCGCATAATGTTCAGCAGAACGGGTATCAATAACCGCAATGCCGGGCACGCCATTTTGTAAATCTGCGGCCACATCAGCGGCATCGGTATAAAAGTTCAGTTTTGACAACAAACAGGCTGCGCTGACTTCGGGAGAAGGCGGTTCGTAAGCCAGAACATAAGACATCTGTGACATAAAATTTTCCTCTGAAATTCACTCTGTTGAAAACAGGTTCATCATCCCTGTTTTTGGCCTTATGATTAATACCAATTCTCGCCCATCAATAAGACCCATTATGGCTACACTGTCTCAACCATCAGCACTGATTACGCTTTTTGAAAACGCGGGAGAAACAACCGGCCTGCGCGACCGGCTTTGTTCGGTTCTGCGGCAAGCCATTAACACCGGTGCGCTGGCTGTCGGGCAACGGCTTCCCTCCTCGCGAATGCTGGCCGCCGATTTAAAACTCTCACGCATCACGGTGGAAGCGGCCTATGCGCAAATAGAAGCCGAAGGGTATTTGCAGCGACAGACCGGAAAAGGCACATTCGTCAGCCAGTCGCTTCCCCGCCCATCTGCCTCACGAGCAAAAGGAAATGCGTCCGCGACGCTTTCCACACTTTCGGTGCGGGGCCGCAACATTGTGGCAACCGGAGGTTGCAATGACCCGCAATTTCCCACGGCTTTTGCTGCGGGCTCCCCCGATTTACGTGCGTTTCCACTTAAAATCTGGAAACAAATCACTGGCAAACAGTTGCGTACTCACGGCGAACGTTTGCTCGGGTATGGCGATCCGCAAGGATATTTGCCTTTGCGTCAGGCGATCGCCGGTTATCTGCAACAATCGCGTGGCGTAATGTGCTCCGCTGAGCAAATCATGATCACCACCAGTTCCCAGCAGGCGCTGCAACTGCTATCGATGCTGCTGATTGACCCCAATGATACGGTCTGGCTTGAAGAACCCGGTTATCCCGGAGCGCGCAATGCCTTTACCAGTGCCGGAGCGCGTCTTTGTGCGATTCCGGTTGATGAACAAGGTATCAATCCTGCAGGCGGTTTCCCTGCCCCGCGCCTGATCTATCTGACGCCTTCTCACCATTACCCGACAGGCGTTAGCCTGAATTTGCCCCGCCGCCTGCATCTGCTGGATTACGCGAAACGTCAGGGAAGCTGGATCATTGAAGACGATTACGACAGCGAACTGCATTACGACGGACGCCCGCTCCCGGCCATGCAGGGGCTGGACAAGCACCAGCAGGTTATTTATCTGGGCACCTTCTCGAAGGTTTTATTCCCGTCGCTACGCCTGGCTTATATCGTGCTGCCGCCGTCGCTGGTTGCACCGATGGTGACGCTGAGAACCGTCAGTGACGGTCATTCTTCACAACTCATGCAGGCGGTGACCGCTGAATTTATGCAAAGCGGCCATTTCGCCTCGCACCTGCGGCTTTCCCGCCAGCTCTACCACAGCCGTCGTGACCATCTGCTGGATCAAATCCGGCAAAAAATTGACTGGCTGACACCGCAGGTTGCCGCCGGAGGCTTGCAGCTCGCCGCGCATCTGCCTGCCGGGCAGGAGCAACGGCTCAGCGCACTGGCCGCTAAATCGGGGGTTGAAACACCGCGCCTTTCGCCGCTGTTTCTCAATCAAAGTGAGCCTCGCGTTCAGCATCGTGATGGCTGGCTGCTGGGCTTTTCTGCCCTCACGCCCGCAGAAATCACTTCCGCCGTTAACCGGCTGGCCACTATTGATGCCGGTGCAGTCAGCTAATTAGCTGGAGCAGGAACCAGCCTGCAAGACCGCTGAACACCAGGAACGGGAAAGAGTAAAAGTGGAATTTCAGCCAGATCGTTTTGTCATTCGCCATACGTAATGCAATCAGGTTAGCCAGCGATCCCATTGCCAGACCAAAGCCACCGGCGTTCACGGCGTAGGCGAGTAACGGGCCGGAAGGCAGATAGTTGATCATCAGGATCGTCGCCGGAACGTTGCTGATCACCTGAGATAACCCGATGCTCAGCAAATAATGTCCGTAGTCCGGCAACCCCTGAATACGTGCAAACACCGGCTGTAAAATGTCTAACCCGACTATCAGACGCACATCGATAAACATCACGATAAACACCAGGATCAGCGGCCAGTCGATCCGCAACAGAACTTTTCGCGCCAGCAGCAGAAAACACAAGATCACCGCGAGTAATCCGTACAACGCCAACCCCAGATCCACGCAGGCTATAAAGACGACGTACAGCACGCCACAGCTGACTAAAAGGATTTTCTGAAACGGATAGCCCTGATTGTTTGCCGTTTTTTTAAGGCTGCGCGACGGGAAACAAAAACCGGTGACAATCAGCAATGCAGCCAGCGTCACCAGCGCCAGCGGTGCCATCTGCCCGATAAAATGCAGGAAGGACAGGCCGGATTTATTCCATAAAAGGATATTTTGCGGATTCCCAATCGGTGTCAGCAATGATCCGGCGTTCACTGCCAGCGCTTCGAAAATGATCAGCCGCGTGACCGGCAGTGACGTCAGCTTTTTCAGCGTAATCGTCAGCGGGATCACGATAAAAAGTGCGACGTCATTGGTCATAAAGGTGGAAAGCACGGCGGCGGCGGTTACCAGAAACAGCGCCAGCCTGCGTTCGTTGTCGATGGCGTTAATCATCTTGCGGCCAACAAAATCAAAGTAGCCGCTGACTTCAACGCCTTTGGTCAGCATCAGTAAGCCGAGCAAAGTAATGATGGTGTCCCAGTCAACAAACTGCGGAAAATTCACGATTTTCTTAGTCTGGAATAGCGTCAGGATGACGCCCAGCAACACCAGAAGATGCAAAAACCTGTCACGTAAGAAAGGTTTAAACACTGTGCCAAAAGCCGTTGTAAGCATGGTTTTTCTTAATCAAAAAAGCCGGTTATCCGATGCGCTGACGTTACCCGAAGAAATTCATTGCTGCCACTCCAAAAGTGATTTCCCCGAGGCATCGCACAAATAAAAAGGGGCGCATACAGAGCCCCGGCAGCCGTTTGCGGGATATCCCGCAATCACTTCAATTGCCGTCATTTTCACCTTGCTGTTGCAAAACTGACGGGTAGACTCTCGATTATTCTTTCAGCACCCAGATGTGGTACTGACCGTCTTTAAACTCTGCGCCTTCGAGTTCTTTTTCGAAGCCGGGGAATTTTTCCCCCCACTGCGCAATACTGCGGATATAACTGAGCCACGGATCGTTTTTTGCCCCAAAACTTTCGCCAGGCATAACGATCGGAATACCCGGTGGATAAGGAATAACACCCACCGCAGAGACGCGCCCGGCAAGCTTATCCAGCGTCAGGTGTTCACAACGTCCGGCCATATGATCCTGAAAAGCGGCGCGCGGCAACCGGACAGGAACCGGGATTTTCCCGAAAGCCTCGGACTGGAGTTTGTCCATCTGGCTGGTTTTCATGTAGGCAAACATTTCATCACAAAGATCCTTCAGCCCGATGCCGGAATAACGTGCCGCATGGGAGGAAGCCAGATCGGGCAGGCAAAGCGTCAGCGGGCTGTTGTCATCGTAATGTTGTTTGAACTCCAGCAGAACGTTGATCAACGTCCCCCATTTTCCTTTAGTGACGCCAACTGAAAACAGACAAAGCACCATAAAATCAGTGGTTCGCGAGGGGACAATACCGTGCTGAGAAAGAAAAGCTGTCACCATTGCGGCGGGGATCCCGGTTGCCAGCATTTTGCCGTCATCGCCCATCCCCGGCGACAGGATACCGGCTTTAATCGGATCCAACATGCACCAGTCATCATCAAGCTGGTCAAAACCGTGCCAGCTTTCTCCCGGTCTGAGCACCCAACAGGCCGGGTCAGTTGTCAGTTGTTCTTTGGAGGCATTAATGAACGGAATTTTTTTGCCGGTTTTCACATCGATGACATCCGGCGCATTCCACGGCGAGAAGAACCATTCGCCTTGTGCGGCAAAGGCGGCATGAACTTTTGCCAGCGCCATGCGGAAATCAACAGCTTCGTTGATGACTTCCTGGGTCAGCGATTCCCCCTGTTTACCGTCCATCATTGCTGCCCCGACTTCATTGGCGGCAATGATGGCTTAAAGCGGCGACGTGGTTGCCTGCAACATGTAGGACTCATTGAAGCGTGAGTGCTCGACAGGTTTTTTACCGTTTCGGATATGGATGTAGGACGCCTGGGAAAGCGCCGCCAGCAACTTATGGGTGGAGTGTGTGGCGAATACGGTCGGGCCATCGGGATCATGGTCAGCGGGGTTTCCGCGCATAGCATATCTGTCGCGATAGAAAGGATTGAAGCGGGCATAGGCATACCAGGCTTCGTCAAAATGAATGTTATCAACGCTTTTCGCCAGCAAGTCCTGTGCCTGTTTGGCGTTATAACACATGCCATCGTAGGTACAGTTGGTGACAACGGCGTAAATGGGCTTAGGGTCGGAGGCCAGCTTTTTAAGCGGATGTTCGTCGATTTTCTGCTGAATGGACTCCGCCAAAAACTGCGATTTTGGGATCGGGCCGATGATGCCAAAACGGTTACGTGTCGGGATAAAAAAGACCGGGATCCCGCCGGTCATCACTAATCCCTGCTCGATAGACTTATGGCAATTGCGATCACACAACGCAAACTGACCGTCGCCCACCACGGCAGTCATAATTGCGCGGTTAGACCCCGAAGTACCGTTAAGCACCGAGTAAGACTGATGCGAGCCAAAAACCCGTGCAGCGTAGGTTTCGGATTCTTTAATCGGACCGCTGTGATCCAACAAAGACCCCAGCGCACCGCGTTCAATACCGGTGTCGGTACGGAATAAGTTCTCACCGAAGAAATCGAGAAATTCGCGGCCTACCGCCGTTTTAGTAAACGCGACGCCGCCCTGATGGCCAGGAGCGGCCCACGAATATTCCGGTGAATGCTGGGTGTAGTTGAACAATGCTTTGGTAAATGGCGGGAGAAGCTGATCATAATATTTTTCGATCAGAGCAACTGAGCGCGCGGCGATGAATTCAGCGGTGTCCTCGTGCATCCAGACAAACTCATTGACCATTTTCATGGTGTCGAGCGTCAGCGTGTCAATACAAGAATGTTCAGCCATCAGTAACACCGGCACGCCTTTATTGCGGCGGCGAATTTCCTGCAACAGCGCAAAGGCCTGACTGTGCGAAGCGTCGTCGTTACCGCCGGATGTCCAGTCAACAAACACACAGCAAATTGATGCATCTGATGCAACAGTGGCGATGCCATCTTCAAAAGTCACCGCCGGGATGACGTTCAGATTATTGTCTTCAAGTGCTTCAATTAACTCGCGTACAGCACGTCCGTTCGCGGTATTCACATCCGTAATATTACTGTCGACTACCAGCACTTTACGTTTTTTATGGCGACTTAATTCTATCATTTACCTCTCCTTATCATCCTGAATTCAGCATTAACCGGGGAGTCAATCAGTCCAGTTCGAGGGTTTTGCCCAGCGGGTAGGCGTTTTTATGGCGGCGGTTATAGTTGAAACTGTACATGGCCGTGATCACCATGAGCGCCACAAATGACCACATCACCTCCTCGGCACCTGAACCGACGACCGCCCATACGCAATACAAAAACGCGATTAAGGTAATGAAGCCATACGTTCCCGCACGGCTACCCAGATGCCCGTGCCCGACCAGCATTAACGCGGCACAGGTATAGAGATAAGGGACTAAAGTGAAAATAACGGAAACCGATGAGACCAAAGCAAACTGCGCTGTAGCATCTGGCGAAATGGTTGAAATCTGGAAGATGGTCATCAGAATACCGAGAACGATAAGCCCTTTAACCGGCACACCTTTTTCGTTGACCTTGGCAAAAATAGGTGGGAAAAGCCCGTCGTCGGCGGCCGCTTTCGCCGTCTGACTGGCCAGTAGTGTCCAGCCGCCCAGGGAACCGAGGCAACCGGCAGCGGCGCAAAATGTCACGATGGCCCCTGCCGTGTCCCCCATCGCCATGCGTGCCGCATCACCAAACGGGGAGGTTGAGAGCTGCAATGCGGCGTTAGGGATCATCCCCATAATCGCCGTGGTTGAAAGCACATAACAGACCGCAGCGATAAGCACCCCGCCAACGGTGGCAATCGGCACATTGCGTTTGGGGTTTTTAACCACTGCCGCCGCGACCGAAGCACTTTCAACACCGATAAACGACCAAAGCGTGACGCTTAACGTGCTTTGAATGGCCCCAAAAGTGCTCTTGCCGCTGACGTTCCACGCTTCCATGTAGGTATCGCTTTTAAACCAGAACCAGCCAAAGATAGCGATAGCCAGAATCGGGATGAGCGCCAGAACGGTCGCCACAGCCTGAACCCGGGTAATCATCTTCGCCCCGACAATATTCAGGATGACGAAAAGCCACAGCACGGCGACGCAGGTGAATGTCAGAACCAGAGGCTCTTTTAAAATTGGGAAGAAATAACTGAGATATCCGACGCCGATAACCACCATCGCGATATTGCCCACCCAGCAGGCCAGCCAGTAAAGCAGGTTAGTTTGATAGCCAAGATAAGGGCCAAATGCCCGGCGTGCATAAGCGTATGACCCCCCTGGGCTGTCATCAAGAGAAGACATTTTGGCGTACACCATGGATAACGCCAGTGCCCCGATGATAGTCACCAGCCAGCCATAAATTGCCACACCACCGGTAGAAGCCAGATTGGCAGGCAAGAGAAATACCCCTGACCCCATGATGTTGCCCGAAACCATCAGAGTGACCGGGATTAAACCGACTTTTTGAGCCTCTGAATCAGTTGCCATAAATTACCCCTACTAAAAGTAATAGATTAATTTTCAAGGGAATAGCGAATGAGAACGAGAAAGACTTAAGACTTTTCTGACACAGGGGTAAGACTAGTTGAGATTTATGCAGTCCGTGATAAATAGCGAAGTAATTTAAATCAATGATTATAAATGCTGAATATAATCAACATAATGATCAGCCTGAGGTCGGAAATACAGAAAGTGCGGGGCCATCGTCGGGGAATAAAAAACCGGCGATGCAAATGTGCACCGCCGGAAGAATATTCAACTAAATAAGCCGTTTTCAGCTCATAGCTGAGGCCGTTTACAGCGCCTTTTTCTGCCGCTGCCAGCGCAGAGTATCAATGAGCAGGAAGATAACCAGGCTGCCACCCATGACCGGTAATGAAACTGCTAACCCCAACGTGACCAGTGCTATCGGACATTGCAGGGCAAAAGGCACCCGTTTCCAGGTTTGCAGCAGGGTAATGGCCGGGTTTCTGCTGCCGATATCACCCTGACGGCGCAGCCACCACAGCCGGTATCCCCAGGCAATCATCGCGCAAAGCCCGGAGCCAAAGATCACCAGAATGGCCTGATTCCACACGCCAAACAGAATCCCCATGTGAGCATCAACACCCCAGCGTGTGAGTTTCGCCAGCAGCGGGAAGTCCGCAAAACGGACGTGATCGGTGATTTGCAGTGAAGCCGGATCGACAGAAACGGCATCAACCCGTGTCGGCCAGCGACGGTCCACTTCCGTTACCGTCCACGCTTTATCCGCAGAATAAGTCGGGCGGATTTCAATCCGGCTGGCCTCAATGCCTGACGCCCTGGCGGCCTGAACAACACCATCGAACGTTGACGCAGAAACCGCCACGGCGGCAGGTTCGGCGGGTATCGCATCAGAAGACATCTCCATGCCCGGCATATCGGGCATGGCAGCCATTGGCGCATGATGTTCCGCGTGTTCATCCGTCGGAGAAACTACCGGCTCAGGGGATAAACGGGTTTTTACGGCCGGTGTCATCCAGCCCATGTACGCACGCAAAACACCGATATTGTCCCCTGCCCACTGCGACCATGTCAGCCCTGTCGCGGAGAAGAACAACAACCCGGCCAGCAGGATCACGCCAAGCGTGCTGTGCCAGTGGCGACTGCGTTGCTGCTTTTCAATTTTTTCGCTCAGCTTGCGTGGCGTGCGGTTTTTACTGCGCCCGGTGATCCAGAGCACGACGCCACCCAGCGCAGCGACCCATAACCAGGAGGCGGCCAGTTCGCTGTACACGCGGCCAATATCGCCCAGTAAAAGCCCGCGATGTAAATCATCCAGCCAGGTGCGGAACGGCAAAATGCCGCTGGTGCCGTACACCGTCAGATCGCCTTTTACCGCGAGCGTCACCGGGTCGATAAATATTGCCCGACTTTTGGAGGCGCCCAGTTGCGGATTCGAGAACATCACTCTTGTGGTACCACCGTGTTCCGGCGCGGGTCTGACGGCATAAATCTTTGGATTCGCCCCCGCCACTTTTATCGCCGCATCGATCTGGCGCGAAAGTGGCTGCGACGCGCCCTGTGAATCGGTAAATAACGCCTGCGCGTAAAGGTAATTTTCAAACTGCGGCGTCAGCACATACAGCGTCCCGGTCAGCGCGGCGACGAAAATAAACGGCCCGACAAACAGACCAATATAAAAATGCAGACGCCGCAACAGGGCAAGAAACGCGGTTTGCGCAGACAGTTCTTCCCCCGCGTTTACACGCAGGTTTGCAGGCTGGTTCATAAATCTGACTTCCTGAATTTCAAATAGCACATCGCTAACGGCGAAAAGTCGTCGTTAACCTGAAAAGGAATAATTGAGAAACGGGTTATCAGAAAACAGGCGGGGCGCGGGGCTGTGAATCGGTGAAGAACAGCGATGGAACAAGGCGTTGTTTCAGAGAACGCGGAGGCGCACGGCTGGAAAGCTCCAGCGACCAGAGCATCGGCATGGCCTGCAAATCGAGCAGAGGTAAATGCGCCAGCAGCACACAATATCCACAGGCTGCATCACTCATGTCGCCGGAAAGCAGCCCTTTCACGGTGTCATGTTGTGCCGGTTGACAGGCTTGCGGATGGCAATGATCACCTGATGTTTGAGTGCCTGACATGTTCATGTCAGCCATTTCCCCGTCCGGCATGTCCATAGCGGACATCACCATTCCGGGCATCATCATGTGCTGCGCACCCTCAGCCACCCGTGATTTAGAAATCACCGGTGCGATAAACAACATCAATATCGCCACAATACCCAGCCAGGCCGGGAAGTGCCGATGTCGGTGATGAAGGCGTTGGAGTGAGAGCATTATGTCAACAAGGTGAAAATAATAAGCGGCGAAATTGTACCTGAAATGTTGAGATATAACAGAAAGGATATAGAACAGACGTAAAAAAGCCCGCTCGAGAGCAGGCTTTAATTTATGGCTTAACGACAGGAATTATTTGTCGTTTTTCAGCTTACGCATCACCAGCGTGGCGTTGGTGCCGCCGAAGCCGAAGCTGTTGGACATCACAGTCGTCAGCTCGCGCTGAGTCGGTTTAGTGATGATGTCCATGCCTTCAGCCTGCTCATCGAGGTTTTCGATGTTGATGCTTGGCGCGATGAAACCGTACTCAGCCATCAGCAAGGTGTAGATGGCTTCCTGCACGCCCGCAGCACCCAGTGAGTGACCGGTCATGGCTTTGGTAGAAGACAACGCCGGTGTTGTAGAACCGAACACTTCACGGATTGCACCCAGTTCTTTTACGTCGCCGACCGGGGTAGAAGTCCCGTGAACGTTAACGTAGTCGATTGGGGTATCCACGCCGTTCATTGCCATTTTCATGCAACGTACGGCGCCTTCGCCAGATGGAGCCACCATGTCTGCGCCGTCAGACGTTGCGCCGTAGCCAACGATTTCTGCGTAGATGTGTGCGCCACGTGCCAGAGCGTGTTCCAGCTCTTCAACCACAACCATACCGCCGCCGCCTGCAATGACGAAACCGTCACGCGCTTTGTCGTAAGTACGGGAGGCTTTTTCAGGAGTTTCGTTGTAGCTGGTGGACAATGCGCCCATCGCGTCGAATTCACACGCCATTTCCCAGCACAGTTCTTCACCGCCACCGGCAAAGACAACGTCCTGTTTGCCGAGCTGAATCATTTCTACCGCGTTACCGATGCAGTGAGCAGAGGTTGCGCAGGCAGAGCTGATGGAATAGTTAACACCACGAATTTTGAACGGGGTGGCGAGGCAGGCGGAAACGCCGGAAGCCATCGCTTTGGTCACCATATAAGGGCCAACGCCGCGCAGGCCTTTGGCACGCATACCGTCGGAACCCGCAACCTGATTGCGTGGAGAACCGCCGCCGGAACCTGCAATCAGGCCGGTACGTTCGTTAGACACCATTTCAGGGGTCAGACCGGAGTCTTCAATCGCCTGTTGCATGGAAAGATAAGCGTAGATCGAGGCATCACTCATGAAACGCACAATCTTACGATCGATAAGGCCTGCGGTGTCTAATTTGACATCACCCCAGACGTGACTACGCATCCCGGCATCTTTCAGCTCTTGCGAGAAGGTGATCCCAGAGCGACCTTCCTGCAGAGATGCAAGAACTTCCTGCTTATTGTTACCGATGCTCGAGATGATACCCAGGCCAGTAATCACTGCACGTTTCATTTAAATACCTCTTGTACTATTCACCATTTGGGATTTCGTCACGCACTCTAGCGTACAGTTGTACGCCGAACAAGTCCGATCAGCAATTCCTTGTGTAAATCGCGGTAAATTTGCGCGAGGTCAAACGCAGCGTTAAACTCCGGCATCGCCTTGAACTGAGAGAGTTTCACGTGAGCCACAACCCGATCACGCCGGCTGAATTAAGCTGGAACGAACAGGGTACACCTGTTTCCCGACATTTTGATGACGTCTATTTTTCCAATCAGGACGGCTTGTTGGAAACACGTCATGTCTTTCTGAATGGCAACCATTTTCCGGCGCGTTTTTCCGCCCACCCTCGCCCGCTTTGCATCATTGCCGAAACCGGTTTTGGCACCGGGCTGAATTTCCTGACGCTCTGGCAGGCGTTCGATGCCTTCCGCGCTGAAAGCCCCGACGCCACGCTGCAACGCCTGCATTTCATCAGCTACGAAAAATTTCCGTTATCCGCCCGCGATCTGGCCGCAGCCCATGCGCAATGGCCTGAACTGGCCGCGTATTCCGCCGGGCTTTGCGAACAATGGCCGATGCCGTTGGCTGGTTGTCACCGCCTTTTACTGGCGGACGGACGCATCACGCTCGACCTGTGGTTTGGCGATGTGACTACCCTGCTGCCCGCATGTGACACCAGTATGAATCAGCAGGTCGATGCCTGGTTCCTGGACGGATTTGCGCCATCAAAAAACCCGGACATGTGGACGGAAGACCTTTTCCGTTCGATGGCCAAAATGACCCGCCCGCAGGGAACGTTCGCCACTTTCACCGTCGCCGGTTTGGTGCGTCGCGGCTTGCAGGACGCGGGTTTTGACATCGCGAAAGTGCCCGGATTCGGTGAAAAGCGCCATATGTTATCGGGCGTTCTGCCCGCAGGAACAGATATTCCTCATCCTGCGCCGTGGTATTTTCGTCCACCGGCTAAAAATGCCACTGAATTTGCGATTCTGGGCGGCGGCGTCGCCAGTGCTGTACTTTCACTGGCGCTGTTGCGCCGTGGTTATGCCGTAACGCTGTACTGCGCCGATGAAAAACCGGCACTTGGCGCATCCGGTAACCGTCAGGGCGCGGTCTATCCGCTGCTTAATGGCCGGGGCGACACGCTGGAACAGTTCTTTGCGCACGCCTTTACATTCGCCCGCCGCCAGTATTTTCAGCTTGAAAAACTGGGCGTGCCTTTTGATCACGGCTGGAGCGGCGTTACCCAGCTGGGATACGACGAGAAAAGTCAGGGAAAAATTGACGGGATTCTGGGCGGCAGCTGGCCGGAAGGGCTGGCGAAAGGCCTGAGTGAAGCCGAGGTTGAAACGTTATGCGGGTTGCCTTGCGGCAGCGGCGGCATCACCTATCCGCTCGGCGCATGGTTGTGCCCGGCGGAGCTGACCGCATCGCTGATCGCCCTGGCGCAAACGCAGGGATTGGCGGTGCATTATCGTCAGCGGGTTACGGCGTTAAGCCACGATACAAATGAACACTGGACGCTGAAGTTTGCCGACGAACATGAAACCCGTCATCAGGCCGTGGTGCTGGCGAACGGTGCAGATATCACTGATTTCGCCCAGAGTGAAAAGCTGCCGGTTTACGCGGTCAGCGGTCAGGTTTCGCATATTCCGACCACGCCAGAATTGAGCAAGCTCAAACAGGTCCTATGCTATGACGGCTATCTGACGCCCGTTAATCCGCTTAATCAGCATCACTGCATCGGTGCCAGCTATCATCGTGCCGATAAATGTACGGATTACCGCGAAGACGATCAGCAGGAAAACCGTCAGCGTTTGCTGAACTGTCTGCCGGAGCAGCAATGGCCGAAAGACGTGGATGTCAGTGACGCCCAGGCGCGGAACGGCGTGCGTTGCGCCACACGCGATCACCTGCCGATGATCGGTTCTGTTTCTGATTACGATGCCCTTTTGGAAAGTTACCGGAAGCTAGATCTCGACGTTCAGCGACATCGTCCTGTCGCCAATGCGCCGGTGTATGAGAATCTGTTCCTGTTTGGCGCACTCGGCTCGCGTGGCCTGAGCTCTGCGCCGCTGGGTGCCGAAGTGCTGGCCGCGCAGATTGCCGGTGAGCCGTTGCCGCTGGACAGTGAAACGCTGGCCGCACTGAATCCGAACCGGATGTGGGTGAGAAAGTTACTCAAAGGCCGCCCGGTCGAATCCCGCTGATCACCCATTTTCAGGCAACAAAAAAGCGCAGCCGGAACACCGTGCTGCGCTTTTTTTTACAGAAATTCCGGCTAGCCAGGAAGAGAAGCCTGATAGAGAGTTTCCCACATCCCCTGAACCAGAGCCTGATCGCGCGGTGATAATTCACCGGCGTTGATGGCTTTATCCAGGCCATCCTGAACACGGACTTTCAGCGCTTCGGCGGTATGTTCGCCATTTTCTTCCGCCTCGGCAACCGCAACGGTCAGATGGCCTCGCAGATAGCCACTGGCAAATAACTCATCGTCGCTGGCGCTTTCGACCATATCGTCGATGAGCGTTAAAATCCGCGTTTCAAATTCTGCGATCATTACTCTTCCTCGTATCCGGACTCTGTTTTTTTATTTAATCGGCTGCAAAGCAGGGAAATCTGCAGGCGTCAAAGGGGCGGTATTGTAAAACGATTGTAACGCTTTAATAAAGCGCGCCGGTCTTTCAGGGATGCCCTGATCCAGCATGCGGAGCACTTCTTCACGCACTTTGTTCTGGAAGCCCACGCGGTCTGGCTCGCAATCGCCACTCAGGTTGTCACAGCTCACGTTGAAACTAAAGCCTGCTGCGGCACAGAACAACCATTCATAGGACTGAGGTTTGATTTCGACTTTTTCGAACTCGCTTTGCGTTTGCGCATCGCGGCCATCCGGGCAATACCAGTATCCAAAATCCACCAATTTACGGCGTTCAGCACCTGCAACGCACCAGTGGGAAATCTCGTGCATTCCGCTGGCGTAATAGCCGTGTGCAAACACAATGCGGTTAAACGGTTCCTGCTCATCGGCGGGCAGATAGATGGGTTCGTCGTCGCCTTTCACCAGGCGCACGTTGAATTCCTCAAAGAAACAGGAATCAAAAATGTCCATCAATTGATGATAGTTATGTGTTGCAGTCGAATCAGACATATTTGCTGTGAAACTCTGTAAGTAAGATCAGGGGCGACAATATACCCTTGTTATAACGCTCGATTTCATGACCTCAGGCAAGCATTAGGCAGCTTCAAAGGTGAAGGCTAAGCCATTGGTGGATTTGCTCACCGTGATTGTCATAAATCAGTTTGCAGCTCATCACGACAGAAACCGCGACTACCATCGGGCGGATCAGCTTCTGGCCTTTGCTGAGCACCATCCGTGCACCAAGACGTGCGCCGATAAAC
This sequence comes from Rahnella sp. PCH160, assembly GCF_047784855.1. NCBI lineage: Bacteria > Pseudomonadati > Pseudomonadota > Gammaproteobacteria > Enterobacterales > Yersiniaceae > Rahnella > Rahnella sp. PCH160. The sequence continues at coordinate 2,313,256 of NZ_JBLOGT010000001.1, read as the reverse complement.
TGCCCCGCCATCATCACAAAACCTAAAACCCACACCACTTTGCCGCCCAGAATAAAGAACAGCAGGCCACCAAAATTCGAAGTGAAGTTCAGGACTTTCGCGTGTGCCGTGGCTTTTGCAAGGTTATAACCACATAACGTGACGAAAGCTAGCGCGTAGAAAGAACCGGCACCGGGGCCGAAAAAACCATCGTAGAACCCGACACAGCCACCAGCCACCAGCGCATAGGGTAAAGCGTTTAACCGGCGCGCACGATCGCTTTCCCCCAGACGCGGCGTCAGCAGGAAGTACAAACCGATGCAAATGATCAGCAAAGGAAGGATCTGACGGAGCATCTCGGCGTGCAGATGCTGGATCAAAATCGCGCCGACCACCGAGCCGGCAAAAGTACACGCGATGTTCAGCTTTTGATCGTTCAGATCGACTGCGCCACGGCGGATGAAATACAGGCTGGCCGAAAAGGAGCCGCCTATCGATGACAGCTTATTGGTCGCAATAGCCTGCGCCGGAGAAACCCCCGCCGCCAGCAGCGCAGGGAGGCTGATTAATCCGCCCCCTCCGGCAATCGAATCAATGAAACCAGCAAACAGTGCTACGAAAAATAATACGACTAACACCCAGGGGGCAACAATCAACCAGTCCATTTCTCTGTCAGTCCTGCTCTACGTGGCGAAGAATTATCAAAATGTTATTAAAGAACGTGTTTATCCAGCATCGCCTGACAGGTCGGCGGCAACGGAGGCGGTTCAGATTTCGCCGGGTTACCGGTAGACGGTTTCGGTGGCAGGAACCAGCTTTGCAGCTCGGCACCACATCCGTCACCCGCTGGCGGCGGAGCCTGATTCTCGCATTCTGTACTGCCCACCGGACAACGCAGACGAACGTGCATATGCGCACGATGGCCAAACCACGGACGCACTTTGTGCAGCCATTCACGATCCATTCCCGCATCCTGACAAAGCTGTTGTTTGATTGCCGCATTCACAAAAATGCGTACCACGTCTTTATCCTGCGCCGCCAGTTTGATCAGCGTTTCGATACGCGGCTGCCACTGACTTGGCACGATTGATTTACCGTTAGCACTGACCAGATCGATGGGCTGTGGTTTCAGCAACATCTGCTCGCTCCAGCGCTGGCGCGGCAGTTGCAGCCAGATATCCACATCCAGCCCGGACTGATGGCTGGCATGGCCGCTGCTGAAACGCCCACCCGCTGGCATCGCCATATCGCCGACCAGCATGGTACCCAGCCCTTTTTGCTGCGCCTGAGTGCCGAGTCGCGTGATGAACGCCAGTAAATCCGGCTGACCGAAATAACGGCGCTGATCGGTACGCATCACCTGATAATCCGGGGAGTTCAGGGGCAAAGGCTGTGCGCCAATCTGACACCCGTTGGCGTAGCTTCCCACGGCCTGCGGTGCGCCGGAAATCGGCTGAGTAATTTTCTGCCACGGCGTTGCCGCCATAGCCGGTGCGCAAAGCGCCAGTGCCAGAAGACTGGCGCAGGCGGTTTTAAACGCAGGAACGTTGCGTAAGAATTTCATCGGAGGCTTACCAGCGTGGCACGGTGGAATGAACGTCGCCGTTCTGGGCACGCTGACGCAGCAGATGATCCATCAGCACAATCGCCATCATCGCTTCGGCGATCGGCACTGCGCGGATCCCTACACAAGGATCGTGACGGCCTTTGGTGATCATCTCGACCTGCTCGCCTTCCCGGTTAATGGTGCGCCCCGGAACGGTGATGCTGGACGTTGGTTTCAGCGCCAGATGCGCGACGACCGGCTGACCGCTGCTGATACCGCCGAGAATGCCACCCGCGTGGTTGCTTTCGAAACCGTTTGGCGTAATTTCATCGCGGTTTTCACTGCCACGTTTGCTGACCACGGCAAAACCATCACCAATTTCGACGCCTTTCACGGCATTAATGCTCATCAGCGCATGCGCCAGATCCGCATCGAGACGGTCAAATACCGGCTCGCCGAGGCCAACCGGCACATGTTCAGCGATAACGGTAATTTTGGCACCAATCGAATCGCCTTCCTTTTTCAGGCTGCGCATCAGTTCGTCCAGCGCGTCGAGCTTGCTTTCATCCGGGCAGAAGAACGGGTTGGTTTCGACAAGATCCCAGTCTTTCAGCTCGCAGCTAATGTCGCCCATCTGGGACATATAGCCGCGCACTGTTACGCCGAATTTATCAAGCAGGTATTTCTTCGCCACGGCGCCTGCGGCAACGCGCATAGCGGTTTCACGGGCAGAAGAACGGCCACCGCCGCGATAGTCGCGCACACCGTATTTTTGTTCGTAGGTGTAATCTGCATGGCCCGGGCGGAATACGTCTTTGATCGCGCTGTAATCCTGCGAGCGCTGGTCGGTATTCTGGATAATCAGGCCGATGCTGGTGCCCGTGGTCACACCTTCAAACACGCCGGACAGGATTTTCACTTCGTCCGCTTCACGGCGCTGCGTGGTGTAACGCGAGGTTCCCGGACGACGACGGTCGAGGTCATGTTGCAGGTCTGCTTCTGTCAGCGAGATGCCCGGCGGTACGCCGTCAATAATGCAGCCAAGTGCCACACCGTGAGATTCGCCGAAGGTGGTGACGCGGAAAAACTGCCCAATACTGTTCCCTGCCATCACGGCTCCTTAACCATTAATAAGTTGTTTATTTGCAAAATGACCGGCTGATAAGCAGCCGGTCAACAGGGTATTTAGTCGCGGTAAGCGCGGAACTCTTCTGCACAATCAATCAGTTGCTGTTTAGTCAGCATGAAGACACCGTCACCGCCGTTTTCAAATTCCAGCCAGGTGAACGGGATCTCAGGATATTGATCCATCAGATGTACCATGCTGTTGCCCACTTCACAAATCAGCACGCCGTCATCGGTCAGGTAATCCGGCGCACAGGCCAGAATGCGGCGGGTCAGTTTCAGGCCATCGCTGCCGGAGGCCAGACCGAGCACCGGTTCGTGGCGGTATTCCTGCGGTAAATCGGACATGTCTTCTTCGTCAACGTACGGCGGATTCGTGACGATCAGGTCGTATTGCAGCGGCGGCAGTTCACGGAACAGGTCAGAACGGATTGGCGTAACCCAGTTCTCGATGCCGTGCGTGTCGATATTGCGCTCAGCCACGGCCAGCGCGTCCGCAGAGATATCCACTGCATCCACTTCCGTTTCCGGGAAAGCATAAGCACAGGCAATCGCAATGCAGCCGCTGCCGGTACACATGTCGAGGATGTGCTGAGGTTTGTCGTGCAGAATGCCGGAGAAGCGGTTACTAATCAGTTCACCAATCGGCGAACGCGGCACCAGTACGCGCTCATCGACATAAAACTCCATGTCGCAGAACCAGGCTTTGTTGGTGAGATAGGCGACCGGTACGCGTTCATTAACGCGGCGGATAACGCGCTCAACGATACGGTGACGCTCACTGGAGGTCAGACGCGCCGTGTGCATATCTTCAGGAATATCCAGCGGCAAAAACACGCTTGGCAAAACCAGTTGCACGGCTTCGTCCCACGGATTATCGGTGCCATGACCGTAATAAACACCGGCCGCGTTCAGGCGGCTGACGGTCCAGCGCAACATATCCTGAATGGTATGCAGTTCACTGACAGCTTCGTCGACGAAAATTTTGTCCAATTTTTTTCTCCAGGCAGTACAGGGTTTTTAACAGACGTTTAACCCGTAATTTCCGCATAGTTTGCCACGAAGCCCGCCACAAATCAGCAGCTAGTCAACGCACTTGCGCGATGCCTCGAAGAATTTAACCCTGACTTTCCTTTAAACCGCAGGGTGACGAAAGGTACACTGTCGGTATTGAGCGAAAATGACGATAAAAAAATGAAGAAAAAACACCGGCTGAGCCCGGAGGAGACGGCTCTGTTTCGTGAAGCCGTGCCGGGCGTCAAGCGCCTGAAAAACGACACAATTACTCACCGTCCGCTGCGAAAAAAAGTGTCAGAACTGTCGCCGAAAAAGCTGATTCAGGAGCAGGTGGATGCCAGTTATTATTTTTCTGATGAATTCCAGCCGATGTTGCAGGAAGAAGGCCCGGTGCGACACGTCCGGCCCGACGTCAGCCATTTTGAATTGAAGAAATTGCGTCGCGGAGATTATTCCCCCGAGTTGTTTCTGGATTTGCACGGTTTAACGCAGAAAGAAGCCAAGCAGGAATTAGGGGCGCTGATCGCCGCCTGCCGCCGCGAGCACGTTCACTGCGCCTGTGTCATGCACGGCCACGGCAAACATGTTCTCAAGCAGCAAACCCCGCTATGGCTGGCCCAGCATCCTGACGTCGAAGCATTCCACCAGGCACCGAAAGAGTTAGGCGGCACCGCCGCGCTGCTGGTGCTGGTCGAACTGGATGACAAAATCAGCTGATCCCGTTGGCGAATAACAGAAAGCAGAAAGGCACAGCGCGTTTATACGGCTGTGCCTTTCTTTTGTCTGATATCCGATATCAGAATACCCTGGATAATTCGGGTCGCAGCAAGGCGGCAAGCGAGATTATCCCGATGAACTTACTCCAGTAAGTGATTCGGGTAATTGAACGCGGCCCACGCATCTGCGGCTCGAGGTAAGACAGGTATTAAACCTTTGCCATCACCTGGCACGGACTAAACTGCCAGTCAAAGCTGCCCTGCCCGGTTTGCGCATTCAGCTCCACGCTTGCCATAGCAGAGGTGGCGAACATCGGCGGGCAAACTCCCGGGCACAGTTCTGCGACCAGATAACCGACCAGCGGCAGGTGGGAAACCACCAGTACCGCATTGACGCCCGTCTGCGCCAGATGTTGCAGTTCGCTGGCGACCAGAGCAGGATCACCGCCCGGCGTCAGTTCTTTCAGAATATCAATTTCAACATTTTCAGGCAGAGCCAGACACTGACGAACTTTTTCAAGTGTCTGCTGCGCACGCAGGTACGGACTGACCAGAACGCGGTCAATAGTGATACCCCGGCCATTCAGCCACGCCGCCATATGTACTGATTCGTCACATCCACATTCGCTTAACGGGCGAACCGAATCGCTGGCAGCTTCAAGAACCGCATCACCGTGACGCATGATTACAACTTGCATATTGCACCGCTTTTGTTAACAAAAATAGCGCTATACAGAAACGCCTTGCGTGCTGTATTACCCATTGCCCAGCCTTTTTGATCGCCGTTCGGACGACCCTTCTCATTACAAGATAACTGTTAGGCAGTACACCCACTTAACACGCCGTGCCCACAGATTCTGTCTGTACAGCAACAGCGGTCGGGCATTCTGCCTGAAAGTTCGCGTAAAGAAAACGCTGTTTTTTACACCAACCCTGATAGCTTGTAAACTGTTCAGGCGAAAATTTAACCACTCGGGTTGTAGATCAACCGCTTGGAATTGTTCTTGTACAAATTCAGTCTCACCATAAAAAAGATCCCGCGCGCTGTCGTCAGGCTGCAAGCAGGATCTGTTCCAGATTGTCGCGAAACTCGGCATTAAGCAGTGACGCGGGTCACACTCTGCCGACCTTTTCGCGTGCCACTCTCAGGCACAGAAACGCTCCCCCGTTCTGCCCGATGCCGTAAACCTTCGCACGGCGTGAAATGTTCGCCATAGCGTTGCGCCAGTTGTTCCAGCGTTTTCACCACACTGGCGGCACCTAAGGTGTCGATATAGCAGAACGGCCCGCCGCGGAATGGCGGGAAACCAATGCCAAATACCGCGCCCAAATCGCCATCGCGCGCGCTGCGGATCACATTTTCATCCAGGCAACGAACGGCTTCGTTCAGCATCAGCATGACGCAGCGTTGTGCGATCTCTTCGCCCGACTGCTGCGCTTTTGGCGTCACGTTCAGCAAGCGATAGACCGACGAGTCGACCTGTTTTTTCTTCGCTCCGCGCCCTTTCTGACCGTAGAGATAAAAACCTTTGCCATTTTTACGGCCTTTGCGGTCGTCTTGCAAAACGGCGTCAAAGCCGGACGGTGCGGCAAAACGCTCGCCAAACGCCGCCACCAGAATCGGCCCGATTTTAGTGCCGACATCAATGCCCACTTCGTCGAGAAGCTGAACGGGCCCGACCGGGAAACCAAATTTAACCAGCGCATTATCGATATGATCGACTGGTTCACCGGCCAGCAGACAGCGCGCCGCCTCGTTGATATACGGGGCAAGAATGCGGTTTACATAGAACCCGGCGCTGTCTCCGACCACAATGGCCGTTTTCCCCTGTTTCCTGGCCAGCGATACGGTGGTCGAAATGGTCTGTGCGCTGGTTCCCGCATGGGGGATAACCTCCACCAGCGGCATTTTGTCTACCGGGCTGAAATAATGAAGACCGATAACCTGCTCAGGCCTTGTGGCCTTTTCCGCAATCTGATGAATCGGCAGAGAAGAGGTATTTGAAGCAAATATGGTGTGCGATGCCGCATTTTTCTCGATTTCCGCCACCATGGATTGCTTGAGCGCCAGGTCTTCAAATACCGCTTCCACCACAATATCAATTTGCGAAAAACCGCTATATTCCGTGGTGCCGGAAATCAGCATCATCTGACGCTGCTGCTCGTTACGGGTAAGCCTGCGGCTGCGGACTTTTTTCTCCAGCAGATCCCAGCTGTATTTCAGCGCATGGCGGATGCCTTCGTGGTTGATGTCTTTGATGCGTACCGGCAGCCCGGCGCGGGTGGCAGTCACATTCGCAATGCCGCCGCCCATCAGCCCGCCACCGAGGATCCCAACGCGGCGAACCGGTAACGCCTCAGCGTCGGCGCCTTTTTCTTTTTTCAGCGCCGTCGAGGCAAAGAATAAACCGCGAAGTGCGGCAGATTGCGGCGTCATCACCAGCTCACCAAAAGCGTTGGCTTCGGCCTGATAGCCATTTCCGCTGCCCTGATCGAGGCCGGTTTTCACCACATCAATAATTTTTTCCGTGGCCGGATAATTACCGTGCGTTTTTGCGCGGGTTTGTTTACGCACAAAATAGAACAGCAGGCTTTTCCCCAAAGGACCGCCCGCCAGCCGCGCCTGCCACGGTAAAGGTGGACGTGATTTACGGCCTTTCGCGACGCGTTCCAGCGCGGTTTTCAGCAAAATCGAATATGGCACGGCGTCATCCACCAGCCCCATTCTCAGCGCCTGTTTCGCGCGAAGGCTGCGCCCGGTGAGCATCATATCCAGCGCTTTAGGGGCGCCAATTAATCGCGGTAAACGCTGCGTGCCACCGGAACCGGGTAACAGGCCCAACTGAACTTCCGGCAGGCCAAGCTGCGTTTTGTCATCCAGCGAGCAGACCCGCGAATGGCACGCCAGCGCCAGTTCAAGCCCGCCGCCGAGACAGGCACCGTGAATGGCCGCCACGACCGGCACGGAAAACGACGCAATTTGCGACATCACCGTCTGGCCTTTTTGCGCCAGCTGGCTGGCTTCAACCGCCGTTTTACAACCGGATATCATCGTAATATCAGCCCCGGCAATAAACGAGTCGGTTTTGCCGGAAACCAGCACCAGACCTTTCAGATTCGGATATTGCTGCGCTTTTTGCAAAATGTCGCAGGTTTGCTGAGCAAATTCAGCCTTCAGGGTATTCACTTTTTCGCCGGGAACGTCAATGGTGATGATGCCGACATGTTCTGCGGTAAACATCAGCGAGAAAGCGGAAACCGGCTCTGCCACTGACGGTTCTGTCAGTTCGGTGTTTTCCATATTGTCCCTCATTGCGCTGCCTCCAGAATCATTGCCGCGCCCAGACCACCGGCGGCGCAGGCCGTCGTCAGCCCGTATTTTCCGCCGCGACGGCGTAATTCATGCAGCGTCTGTGTGATCATGCGCGCACCAGTTGCAGCAAACGGATGGCCGTATGCCAGCGAACCGCCTAAAACATTGAATTTATCCCAGTCGATTTCACCAACTGCCTGACTGCGCCCCAGTTTATTGCGGGCGAATTCGTCACTGGCCAGCATTTTGATATTGGCCAGCGTCTGCGCCGCAAAGGCTTCGTGCATATCAATCAGATCCAGATCCGCCAGCGTCAGTCCGGCACGATCGAGTGCCAGCGGTGTGGCGTATGCCGGGCCGAGAAGCATATCTTCCCAGACATCGATGGCAGAAAACGCAAAGCTTTTCAGGTATCCCAGCGGTTCAAGCCCCAGTTCACGGGCGCGGGATTCGCTCATCATCAGAACGGCAGCAGCGCCGTCCGTCAGTGGTGTGCTGGTTGCCGCCGTGACGGTACCGTGTTTACGGTCAAACGCCGGACGCAGTTTTGCATATTGCCCGATCTCTGAATTCAGGCGGATGTTGTTGTCTTTTTGCAGGACTTCACGATAAGGCGGAACCTGCGCGGCCATGACCTGATCATTGAGATAGCCCTGTTCCCACGCCAGCGCGGCCAGCGTATGCGAACGGTGCGCCAGCTCATCCTGCTGTTCGCGGGTAATCCCGTGGCTTTTTGCCATCTGTTCGGCGGTATCGCCCATCCGCAGGCCGGTGGAATATTCCGCCACCGCCGGGGGAACCGGCAGCAGATCGCGTAATTTCAGTTTGCTGAAAATCGAAAGACGCTGTGACAGCGTGCGCGCTTTGTTGACGTCAACCAGTGCTCTGGCGAGGCGTTTGCTTACGCCAACCGGTAACACCGAGGAAGAATCGGCCCCGCCGGCAATCCCGACGCGCACCGTGCCGCTCATAATACTTTCGGCAACGTTCGCCACTGCCTGAAAACTGGTCGCACAGGCGCGGGACACGCTGTAAGCATCCGTCGAAACGTTCATTCCGGTGCCGAGCACGATTTCGCGCGCAATGTTCGGCGCTTCCGGCATCTGGACGACCTGCCCGAATACCAGCTGATCAATGTCTTTCGGATCGATTCCACTTTTCGCCAGCAGCTCGCTGACCACCATTTTTCCCAAATCCACAGCGGGGATCCCGTGATAGGCGGTGGCCTGCTTGGCAAACGGCGTGCGCAAACCGTCAACAATCGCGATGCGATCGCCTTCGCGCGTAACCAGTGGAATGACGTTGTTCATACAAGCTCCTGGGTAAATAGGGTCTTAAGAGGTCAGACCTGATAACTCAGTGTTAACTATGTATTTACATTTGGCAAAGTGAAAGGGTTTGAAGTGCGAGCAACTGCAAATTTTTCTGAAACGAGAGTGAGAAGAAAAGAACGGAAGAAATGGCAGACAAAAAAATACCGCTGGAGATCAGCGGTATTTTAGAGAACCGGAATAATTATCTTAAAGCTAACTGGAAGATCATGGTCTCAGCCTGGCAGGAGAAAGTGAAATCCACTTTCAGCTCAACGCCACCGTCAACTTTTTCAATCTTGCTGTTAATTTCGCAAGGTTCCGATTCAACGCCACGCGCGCGTGCGGTCAGCGTTTGCAGCATTTCTTTGGCCTGCGCTTCGGTTTCGAAGACGTGCAGGTAAGAAGCGGTGCAGTCGGTGTTATCCATAATAGTACCCACATCAACACAGCAGCAGGCGGCGGTTTCTTCCGCGCCACACTTGTTGATGGAATGCAGAGGTTGGGTGGATTTAGAGGACATGGTTACGTCAGACATCATTTTCTCCCCGGCATCAGCGGCAACGTCCACCGTCTGGCCTGATTGCGAATTAAAGATTTATTTTAGGCTGTATTTTACGCCAGCGGTTGGACTACAGCTAGCACTTACTTTTTATGTGCCTTTGAAGTGATCCAGATCACGCAAATGTAACTATCAGATTAAATTTAAGTCACCACTCTCACTTTAACGTTTCTTAATTGAACTTTTATTGTTTGTTTTTTGTTAAGTAGATCCAATTTCTTGCATCAAATAAGAAATATCAATGAAACAATATTGCAACCACACCACAGGTCAGACCTATACTTCGCTCACTGGTCTGATTTGTCAGACTGATAACGAACCCTACAATCCCGCGCTCATTGTTACTTGATGTAACATTGTTTGATAAAAAACATAAAATTGAGGTTTTGGTCATGAACCAGAAAAACCTGTTAAAAAAATCAGCTCTGGCAGCTGCAGTGGCAATTGTTTCCTCCAACGTATATGCGGCAGGTTTTCAGCTCAATGAATATACCGCTGCGGGTTTAGGCCGTTCTTTCTCGGGTGAAGGCGCTATCGCTGATACCGCAGCATCCGGCAGCCGTAACCCGGCAACCATGACAATGTTTAATCGTCCGGCATTTTCCATCGGCGCAATCTATGTCGACCCGAATGTCGATGTCACCGGCAAATCCCCGGTCACGGGTGCAGATACCAGTGCCAGTAACATTGCACCAAACCAGTGGATCCCAAATATCCACTTTATTATGCCCCTGAATGAACAATGGGCCCTCGGCGCATCGGCGACCTCAAACTACGGTTTGGCGACAGAATTTAGCGATAACTATCCCGCGGGCCCGATTGGTGGCGAAACCGATCTGACCACCATCAACAATAACTTAAGCGTCGCTTACCGTTTGAACGAGCATTTCAGCTTCGGTCTGGGCTTTGATGCGGTCTACGCGAAAGCGAAAATCCGCCGTACTGCGGGCGAACTGGTTCCGCTTAAAACCGGCGGATTGCTGCCTGCTGATACCGAAGCCGCTAAGCTGAAAGGCAACGAATGGGGCTACGGCTGGAACGCCGGTGTCCTGTATGAAGTGGATGACAATAACCGTTACGGCTTCACTTACCGCTCAGAAGTGAAAATCGATTTCGACGGCGAATACCGCAACGGCATTCCGCAGGCATTGGGTGGCACAGGCGGCCACACCGTTCCGGGCTCACTGACCCTGAATCTGCCTGAAATGTGGGAGCTGTCAGGTTATAACCGCGTCGCACCCAAATGGGCCATTCACTACAGCCTGGCATACACCAGCTGGAGCCAGTTTCAGGAGCTGAAAGCCACCGGCTCTCAGGGCCAGACGCTGTTCGATAAAAACGAAGGCTATCATGATGCTTACCGCATCGCGCTGGGTACCACCTATTACTACGACGACAACTGGACATTCCGTACCGGTATCGCGTTTGATGATAGCCCGGTTCCGGCGGACAACCGCACCATTTCTATCCCGGATCAGGATCGTTTCTGGATTTCAGCGGGTACCACGTACGCCTTTACCAAAGATGCTTCTGTGGACGTCGGTGTTTCCTATATGCACGGCCAGACGGTGAATATCAGCGAGAAAGTGGCTGATGGCGTGCCAAATTATGAGTTCCAGGCGAAAGGTACCGCGATGCTGTACGGCGCGAACTTTAACTACAGCTTCTGACCGGTATTCACGACAGAGCATATAAATGAAAAAAGCGCCGAAAGGCGCTTTTTTTGTACTCAATCGGCACAGACCGTTATTCCGAATCGATATCCTTCAGATCACCCTGAATCAGTGCCGCATTCGGGTTCACTTGTGGCGTCAGCTGACCGCCTTTCGCCAGGAAATCATGACGCTGGAAATACGCTTCACGAAGCATCAGGTAAGGATCGGAGGAGTTTCTGATCAGGCCATCAGAATCAAGCAATTCAGCACGGGTTTCTACGCCTTCCAGCACCCATTTACCGGCTGACATCCAGAACGTCAGATAACTCAGCATCGGATAGAGTGTATCGACAAAATCGCCGCCCTCATCACGCACGGTAAAGCTGCCGTAAGCCGGTAACTGAACATACGGGCCATAACCGACACCGTAATGTCCCAGCGTGCTACCGAAGCCCTGCGCTTCTTCGCGCGCCAGTTTCGGGTTCGCCATCGACGCCACGTCAATCAGACCGCCCATCCCCAGAAGGGTATTAAGGAAGAAACGGTTGAAGTGGATCGCTGCACGGTACGGATCGCCTTTCAGCAAGGAGTTCACCATACTGGCCGGTTCATCGAGGTTACTCAGGAAATTACTGGTGCCATTTCGCGCCGGTTGCGGCACGTAATCACGCCAGGCAACAGCCACAGGCCGCAATACATACGGGTCCACGTAGTTGAAGTTGAAGTTAAACATCGTGCGGTTGAAACCTTCGAGCGGATCAGAACGTCCTTGCTGTTCGCTGTCAGATGATCCGGCCGTGCCGGCACAACCGACCAGCAAAACTGTCGCAAACGCCAGCCCAGTCAGGCGTAAGTTCATGGATATCTCCCTGTTTTGGATCTTCGGCTCGTGATTAAGGAACCTGCTGATTAATTTCAATGCTGACCTGGCCGTTACCGGCAAAATCGGTCAGCGAACTGTCGCCGTACCAGTCACCCGAAGCTGGCGTCGCCAGACCATTCTGTGAAATACGAACGCGTACTTTTAATTGATGTAACGAAGAAAGCAAGCGTTCCGGCATCATCGCGTTACTGTCATCCACCGTAATGGCCAGCGGAAAGCGGCTCAGCGGAAGCTTTTTAACGGCTACCGGCACCGGGCTACTGCCATCGGTCACAGAAATAAAGACCGTGCCATCTCTCGGAAGTTTCTGCTGAACATCCGCAGAAAGCGTTACGTTCACCGCCAGTTTAACCTGATCAAGACCGGCCTTCTGTTTTGCCTGCTCAATGCTTACCTGAACCATCTCAAGACGTTTATCACCCGCAGGCAGAATTTTCAGCATAACTTCCCACGCACCAATGGCTTGCGGATAGTGTCCCTGCTCATATTCATTATAGGCCAGCAGACTTAATACGCGCAGATCACCCTGAGATTTTTCCAGCATACTGCGTAAAAGATTTCCGCCGGTAAGGTTATCCTGCGGATCCGAAGAACGGGTTAACACTTCGGCATAACCGAGTTTTACAGCCATGTCGTTCGGGGCCAGTTCATACGCATGGGCGTAAGCCTGGGTGGCGGTGGCGGCATTATTGAGCGCCATGCCCACGCGACCGAGCATTACCCAGTCCTGCACATTATCCGGATTTGCCTGCAAATCGGTACGCAATCCGAGCCCTAAATCCTGCACATCCCTGGCGGTCAGCGGCGTGCCGTGGTCGTCTGCGATACGGTGACGCAAATCGGGCATGTGCTGCATCACCTGATTCCACGCGCTCACCTGCGCCAGCCCGCCCGCATATAAATAGAGGCCCAGCGTAATGATCACCAGTAAAATTGCGCCCGGCACCAGCGTCCAGCGGCCTATCGGTTGTATTGCCGCCGGTGCATGGCCGTCAGGAATATCGGTCAGCAGATTTTCCTGCAATTCCTGAATATGCGCCGGACGTTCATCCACCACGCCCTGCGCTTCATCCTGTTCCAGCTCGCTTAAACGGTGGTGGTAAAACGCTTTGTTGAGCGCATCACGCGACGTGTATTCCGCGCGATCGCCACGCATCACCGGCACGATAAACAGCGCCAGCGCGATCGCCAGCATCACTACAATACACAGCCAAAAAATACTCATGATCCTGTCCTGTCGCTGTCTTTAAGTAACTGCGCCAGGCGCTGTTTCTCTTGTTCAGACATTTCTTCTGAACCGTTTTCGCGCACAACGACACGGCGTCGGGAACGCATGAAAATCATTCCGGCACCGATAATCACCACTAAAACCGGGCCAAGCCACAGGATGAGGGTTGAAGGCGTCACCGGCGGTTCGTAGGTCACGAAGTTGCCGTAACGCGCCACCATATAAGCCACGATTTGCTGGCGATCCTGCCCTTCATTCAGCAGCTGAAATACCTTAGTGCGCATGTCGGCGGCGATAATTGAATCGGACGCCGCAATATTGGTGTTCTGACATTTCGGGCAGCGCAGTTGCGCGGTGATCTCGCGGTAATCCTGCTCCTGCTGTGGCGACGTAAACTGATAAGTGTCGATAGCCGCGAAAGCGCTGAAACTCAGCGCCATACCGAGCATAAGCGCAGGCAATGCACGTAAGATTTTCATGCATTGCCTCCGTATTTTTTGTACAGCGGCAACACTTCGGTTTGCCAGACTTTCTCATTCAAATCGCCCGCATGGCGATAACGGATAATGCCCTGCCCGTCGATCAGGAACGTTTCCGGCGCGCCGTACACGCCCAAATCTAACCCGAGCATTCCGTCGCCGTCATACAGGCTCATCATGTACGGATTGCCCAGCGTATTCAGCCAGTTCACCGCTTTCTGGCGGTCGTCTTTATAATTGAGCCCGACCACGCGCACGCCGGTGGCGGCGAGCCGGTTCAGGTAATCATGTTCAGCACGGCACGTCGGGCACCACGTCGCCCAGACGTTGAGCAACATCGGTTTGCCGTCGCGCAGCACCGACTGATCGTAAGTCTTTCCGGCCTGCGCCAGCGATTCCAGCTTAAACACCGGCACCGGTTTGCCGATCAGGGCGGATTCCAGCAACGTCGGGTCATCGCCGTTGGCGTTGCGCGTCAGCTGGAGTAACAAGGCCGCCGCCAGCGCCAGAAACAGAACCAGCGGAATAAAGAGAAGTTTACGGTTCATGCTTCAGCCTCCGCATTGCCCTGTTTCTTCGCCTTTTTACTCATGCGGTAACGCGGGTCGAGAATACACAACACGCCACCCGCCGCCATAAATAGCCCGCCCAGCCAGATCCAGCGGACAAACGGTTTGTAGTACAAACGCACTGCCCACGAACCGTCATCCAGCTCTTCGCCCAGCGCGGCGTACAAATCTCGCGCCAGATTACCGTCGATGGCGGCTTCGGTCATCATGCTGCGCGCCACGCTGTAGAAGCGTTTTTCGGCGTGCAGCGTGGTGATTTTTTTGCCGTTCTGGGTGACGTCGATATTCGCTTCACCGCCGGTGTAGTTCGGGCCGGTAATATCGCGAACGTCGCGGAAGACAAAGTGATAATCATGGATATCCACGGTATCACCGGCTTTCATGCGCACGTCGCGTTCAACGCTGTAATTCTGGCTGAACGCAATACCGATCACCGTGACCGCCACGCCCAGATGACCGAGCACCATGCCCCAGTGGCTGCGGGAAAGCTTGGTCAGACCGCGCCAGAACGAATGACGGTGCGTGGCGCGTTCGTGCAGCTCCATCAGCGTCAGCACAATCACCCACACCGACATCAGCAGGCCGACGACGGTCATACCCACAATTTTGTCCTGCAACAGCCATGGCAGAAGAATCGACAGAACCAGCGTCACCACCAGCGCAACGCCCAGACGACGCCACAGCTTGCTTGGCTCGTCACGACGCCAGCGCACCAGCGGACCGATGCCTAACAATAGCGCCAGCGGCGCCATCAGCCAGGTAAACATCGTGTTAAAGAACGGTTCGCCGATGGAAATACTGCCCAGTCCGAGCTGCTTATGAATCAGCGGTAACAGCGTGCCGAGAAGCACCACCAGCATCGCGGCGACCAGCAGGACGTTATTGCCGAGCAGATAACTTTCGCGCGAATGCAGTTCATGACGGCTCGGCGCGCGCACCGAGTTGCCTTTAAAGGCGTACAACAGCAAGGAGCCGCCGATCACAATCACTAAATACGCGAGGATAAACATGCCGCGCGCCGGATCGGAGGCGAACGAGTGAACCGAGACCAGCACACCGGAACGCACCAGGAAAGTCCCGAGCAGACACAGCGAGAACGCGGTGATCGCCAGCAGAACGGTCCAGGCTTTGAATGTCCCGCGTTTTTCGGTCACGGCGAGCGAATGGATAAGCGCGGTTCCCGCCAGCCAAGGCATAAATGACGCGTTCTCGACCGGATCCCAGAACCACCAGCCGCCCCAGCCTAATTCGTAATACGCCCATGCAGAACCGAGCACGATGCCGATGGTCAGAAACACCCACGCCGCCGTGGTCCACGGACGCGACCAGCGCGCCCACGCGGTATCAAGCCGTCCGGCCATCAGCGAAGCAATCGCAAACGCGAACGCCACCGAGAAACCGACGTAACCCATGTACAGCAATGGCGGATGGAAAATCAGGCCGATGTCCTGAAGCACCGGATTCAGATCGCTGCCGTCCACCGGGAAATTCGGCAAAGAGCGGATAAACGGATTCGACGTCAGCAGAATAAACAGCAGGAAACCGCTGGTGATCATGCCCATCACGGCGAGTACTCGCGCCACGGCATCCTGCGGCATCTGACGGCTGAACAGCGCAACGGCCAGCGTCCAGCAACTCAGCAGCAACACCCACAACAACAGCGAACCTTCGTGCGCCCCCAGGTGGCCGCTACGCGGTAATACACCGGCAAATGCGTATTGGAGTTATTGACGACATACGCGACGGTGAAATCATTCACCACGAATGCGTGAACCAGAATCGCAAAGGCCAGCACGATGCAGGCAAACATGCCGTACGACAACGGACGCGCCATCGCCATCATGCGGTTATCCTGTCTTGCCGCGCCCCATTGCGGATAAATACTCAGTAAAACCGCCAGACCTAACGCCAGACAGAGTGCAAATGTTCCGAGTTCCGGCATCATGAGCGGTTGCTTCCTTTATCGTTACCCACATAAGCCGAAGCCGGCCCTTTGTGGTTTTCTTTCATGGCGTCGGCCACTTCCGGCGGCACATATTTTTCATCGTGTTTGGCCAGAACCTGAATCGCATTCACGACATTTCCCGGTTCCATTACGCCCTGCGCCACCACGCCCTGCCCTTCACGGAACAGGTCCGGCAGAATGCCGGTGTAGGTCACCGCAATCGCGCCGCGCGCATCATAAATCTTGAAACTCACCTGCAAACTTTTCGGATCCCGCTTTACCGAACCGGGCATCACCATGCCGCCGATGCGCAGTCGCTGACCGACTTCCGGCATTTCGTGGTTTTCGCCTTTGCCCTGCAAAATTTCACCCGGGGTGTAGAACAAATCAATGTTAGAGCGCAACGCATACATCACCAGCGTGATGCTCAGGCCGAGGCCGATCAGCACCACCAGCGCCAGCGACAGGCGCTTCTTACGACGTGGATTCACAATAACTTCTCCCCGGATGTGTCCGGTTCCAGCGGTGACGTCTGTGCGCCTTGCTGTTTTTTAGACGTGGACTGATGAATGCGTTTTTCGCGTGCCTGACGTCGTTTCACGTCGTCCAGAACCTGGCGATGCTGCACGAGGGTATGCGCCACCAGCGCAATCAGGGAAATCAGGGTTGCCGCCACCGACAGCCAGACATAAAAGGCATAGCCGCCCATGGCAAAAAAATCGTGCCAGCTTGAGAATGCAGGGCTCATCCGCGACGCTCCTTATTCAGCAGGCCAGCCACCCACGGACGCAGACGCTCCTGATGCAAAATCAGGTTACGCAAACGCATCAGCGTGAGCGTAATAAAGAAGAACAAATAACCGAAAATCGCCCAACGCAGCGGATAGCGCATACTCGGGTCGATGGATTGCTGCATGTTGGTGGAACCCTGATGGAGCGTGTTCCACCACTGAACGGAGTAATGAATAATAGGAATGTTGACCACGCCGACCAGCACCAGAATCCCCGCAGCGCGGCCCGCCAGACGGCGGTCGTCGAAGGCGTTATACAGCGCAATCACCCCGAGATACAGGAACAGCAGCACCAGTTCGGATGTCAGACGCGCATCCCAAACCCACCAGGTGCCCCACATCGGTTTGCCCCAGGCCGAGCCGGTCACCAGTGCGATAAACGTGAAAACAGCACCGACCGGTGCCATCGCGGCAACGGCCAGATCGGACATTTTCATCTGCCACACCAGGCCAATGAATGCCGCGATAGCCATCGTGCTGTAAATCCCCATCGACCAGATCGCCGCAGGGACGTGAATATACATTATCCGGTAACTGTTACCTTGCTGGTAGTCGGGCGGCGCATAGCCAAAACCCCAGACCCAGCCGATCACCAGACAGGCGATACCGGTAAGCCCGAGCCACGGAATGAACCGCCCACAGACGTGGTAAAGCCGTTCGGGCCGCGCGAGTTGATGTAACCATTTCCACATTGTTATCGTTGCTCACTCTAAAATGTCACTGTGTGGGTTGCCGTGGAGCCTCGGTGGACTCTTGTGCGGTCAGATATCAATTCCCCGCACTTATTGTTGGCCTGTCTATTGTTCACTATAGAGAAGTGTGATGTTAGTCAAAGGTTGCGTTTTTTCTTCTCTATTGTAACGGCACGTAAAATAAATCCGTGACAGCGCGCTCACAGACATAAACGGTTAGTGGACGCTGACTCGCAGGGCGGCCGCTGTCGCGAACGGCGCTAACGTCGCACTGCCCGCTAACATCGCGCCGAGTATCGCCAGATACCCGCCGATCGGCATCGACATCGACGCGGCATCAATAGCGCCGGTGGCGAAAATCAGCACCGGAATATACAGCGGCAAGACCAGCAGACTCAGCAACACGCCGCCCTTGCGCAGCCCGACGGTCAGCGCCACGCCGATTGCGCCGATAAAACTCAGCGTCGGCGTCCCCAGTAAAATCGTCAGCGCGACGGCTTTCCAGGTTTCAAAATCGAGTGAAAGTAACAGGGCAATCAGCGGAGAGAGGAGCAGTAGCGGCAAACCGGTCACCACCCAGTGAGCACACACTTTTCCCAGAACCGTGAGTGCCAGCGGTGAGGGTAATAACAATAGCTGTTCGAGCGTACCATCGAGATAGTCATCGCGGAACAACCTTTCCAGCGCCAGCAAAGAGGATAACAGCGCCGCAACCCAGACAATACCGGGCGCAATCCGCGCCAGCAGTTTCGGCTCCGGGCCAATTCCTAACGGGAACAGCGTAATAACAATCAGGAAAAACCACAGCGGGTTAATAATTTCAGCGCTTTTTCTAAAAGCGATTTTCAGTTCGCGGCTCAGAACCTGAGTAAACATTCTGTCTTTTTCCCTTTCACGTCACGCCAGTTGTGCGCCGGTCAGACGAATTTTCCGCACATCGCGGCCAACGCCCTGCAAATCCTGATGCGTGGTCAGCAGCACCATTCCGCCCTGCTCCGCATGATGTTCAAACAGCGCAATCAGCGTCGCAACGCCCTGCTTATCAATGGCCGTCAGCGGCTCATCGAGTATCCACAACGGCGCGTTACTCAGCCATAAACGCGCCAGCGCCACGCGCCGTTGCTGCCCGGCGGACATCTGCGCGACCGTGACATCTTCGTAACCGAGCAGGCCGACATTTTCCAGCGCCTGATAAATAGCGTCCGCTGCAGCGTCACCGCGGGCAGACCCGTTGTTAACAGACAGATAGAAGGCAAGGTTTTCAAACGCAGTAAGCACTGACTTTATGCCGGGCTGATGGCCGAGATACAGTAGTTCCTGATGAAAGACATCACGCTGACGGCGGGTATTGACGCCCTGCCAGCGGACTTCACCGGCGTCCGGGGAGGACAGCCCGGCCAGAATACGCAGCAAACTGGTTTTACCGGCACCGTTCCGGCCCTCAATCTGCACCATTTCGCCCGGTGCAACCGTGAAATTCAAGCCGCTAAACAAGGTCCGCTCATCGCGAACGCAGCTCAGGTTAAGGGCTTCAAACATGGAAATGTCTCTTATTTTTCACAAGTCCGCATCATATCACAGGCGTCCGGCACGACGCAGCTTAGGGAGCGGTACGTTATTACATATAAACGTCCGCCAGAAAAGTCTGAAATAGCGGGCACTCCTCCAAAAATGACCCATACGGTTCATGGGTTAACGGTTTGTAACTTTTTTGTATACATGCTCATAATTCCCCTGCCTCGCCTATGCTTACTGATGACGAATTTTTCTATCATTTTGATGTCTTCCGGGGGAGAACGATGAGCGACGATCAAAAGCACGAAAAAAGTACCAACGTCGACAGTGACGAACATTCGCAAGGTAAGGAAATCGAAACCGGGGAAGAGAATTTGCCTTCTAAAGCGGCCGCCGTGCATGAAGTTATCCGCATGGAAGGCGAGAAAGAGCTGGAACGTGATGGCCAGGCGCTGCTGTGGTCAGCGATTGCCGCAGGGCTTTCTATCAGTGCCTCGCTGATGGCGAAAGGCATTCTCCACGCGCGCCTTCCCGACTCGCCGGAACGGTTCTTTATTGAAAACATCGGTTATACCGTCGGGTTCATTATCGTCATCATGGCGCGCCAGCAGCTGTTCACGGAAAACACTGTCACCGCTGTTTTGCCCGTCATGCAAAAACCGACCGGAAAAAACGTTCTGCTTCTGCTGCGTTTGTGGGGGCTGGTGCTGGCCGGTAACATTATCGGTGGCGGCTTTGCGGCGCTGGCGTTTCATTTGGTGCCGTTTTTTGACCCGGAGACCGACAAAGCGTTTCACAGCATCAGTATGGAAATTATGGAAAAGGGACCTGGGGCGATGTTTGTCGGCGGCATGGTTTCCGGCTGGCTGATTGCCACCATGGTCTGGATGATCCCTTCCGCAGGCACCGCCAAACTGTGGGTGATTATGCTGATGACTTACATGGTGGCGATCGGCGACCTGACGCACATCGTGGTCGGCTCGGTGGAAGTTCTCTATCTGGTCTTCTCCGGCGCAATCCCGTGGACTGATTTTATCTGGCCTTTTGCCCTGCCGACGCTGGCCGGAAACATCGCGGGCGGCACCTTTATCTTCGCGCTGATCAGCCACGCGCAAATCCGTAACGACATGAGTAATCAGAAGAAAGCCAACGTTAAAAAAGCAGAACAGGAGGCCGCGAAGAAGGAAGCCGCGACACCGTGAAGAGGGATAAAAACGCAGAACTGGCGACGAAACGACCAAACGGCAGGCTAACGTCTTATTATTGAGAGAAAAACGGGTATACTACGCGGGCGCTTTCCACTGGCGCCCGTGTCTCCTTAGTTAAACGGATATAACAAGCCCCTCCTAAGGGCTAGTTACAGGTTCGATTCCTGTAGGGGACACCATTTTCACTTCTCATTACATCTCTTAAAGTCTAAAAATCTATATATTTCAAATCAGTAAACTAAAAACACGTCTCAACACATCTAAGAAAATGCAGTAAAAGCTCGAACAATTGTGTATATAATTGCGTATAACTCAGGTTCGATGTAGAGAGCTATACACATGCCACTCAGTGATATCCAAATAAAACGCGCCAAACCAGCCGAAAAACCCTTCACCCTCAATGATGGTAATGGGCTTTCTTTGCTCGTCGAAACCTCCGGTGCGAAGGGCTGGCGGTTCAGATATCGCTTTGCAGGTAAGCCAAAAATGATTTCTTTTGGTGTGTATCCCGCAGTTTCTTTGGCAGATGCGCGTGCCAGACGTGAAGAAGCCAAATCCCAACTGGCCAAAGGTATTAATCCTAGTGAAGCCCGCAAAGCCGATAAACTTGCTCAGATGTCCGCTGCTGGCAATACCTTCAAATCTATTGCTCTGGAATGGCATGCCGCTAAGAAAGCATCCTGGACAGAGAATTACGCTCAGTCAGTGATCCGCCTTCTTGAGCTGAATGTATTTCCTTTCCTGGGTGAAAGAGCAATTGATGGGATCCAGCCTTTAGAGTTGCTCCTTGTACTTCAGAAAATTGAAGGCCGGGGAGCGGTCGAATTAGCCAGTAAAGTACGCCAACGCTGTGGAGAGGTATTCCGGTACGCTGTTATTACTGGCCGCGCCACGTATAACCCAGCTCCAGATCTGGCCAGTGCCTTACAGACACCAAAAAGAAACCACTACCCCTTTCTGATGGCGGATGAACTCCCTGCTTTTATAAAGGCTCTGGATTCCTATTCAGGCAGCATCATCACTAAATTGGCCACGCTGCTGCTGATGCTAACCGGCACCCGAACAATCGAATTAAGGGCAGCAAGATGGGAGGAGTTTGATTTAGAAAATGCTATATGGGAGATCCCTGCGGAACGCATGAAAATGAAGCGTCCTCACCTGGTTCCATTATTCACTCACGCAGTGGATATCCTACGCCAGTTAGAGACCCTTACAGGGCGTTATCAGCTTGTTTTCCCTGGTCGCAATGATGCCAGTAAGCCGATGAGTGAAGGTAGCATTAATAAGGTGCTTAAGCTGATTGGATATCATGGAAAAGCAACGGGGCATGGATTCAGGCATACCATGAGTACTATTTTGCACGAACAAGGATTTGATAGTGCATGGATTGAGTTGCAGCTTGCGCATGTTGATAAGAATTCTATTAGAGGAACTTATAATCATGCGCAATATTTGGAATCCAGAAAGATCATGTTGCAGTGGTATGCTCATAAAATATCAGCTATGGGTTAGGTATATTTTCTTTCTAGTTTAGTTAATTCAATACTTACATCAGTAAATGTCATATTCACACAATCAATTAGATCAAAAACCTGTAATTCAACTGCAATAAATTCATTTTTTGCGCCATTGCTTATTTTTATTCCTATTTCACTCAAAGAGGCAATCATCTTAAATTGATGTGTGCGATAGTCATATTTACCGGTCGCCTCAGAAATCTTTTCATTAGCAACATTAACAATACTTTTAATATCAGATATAGAATTATCATAGTTTCGAGAAACTTTCACATCGCCATACTTGGAGTCTGGAAAAATCAACACATACCATTGATATATATTTATTCGTTCAGGCGTTAGATATTTCCTCTTCAAAATCTCTGCATTTATAAAATCTCGAAACATATTTAGATGTGAAATATGATTACTTAAATTACTATTTCTAATACCTGTCCTATAAGTCATTAATGCTACAAACATACCACCAATAGTAGCTATGATGGTCAATAACCAAGCAGTTACTTCAAAAATCTTTATGACACCTTCAGTTTTTTCAGCGAAGGCGACAAGACATTTACTAGCCAAACAGAACTCTTTTTGACTCAAATTTTCAATTTTGTAAGTTTCATGAAACGAGTAAATGCCCAAAACGGCTCCACTAATTGCAACTAAAGAAATCACTACACCTAATACTAGAATGCTATTTATTTTTTGTGTTGTCTTCATATTTTAATCACTTGCAATCTATTTTTTATCCATTGAGAAAATGGTCTGTAACTTTTTGTTCGGTTAATTACAATCAGTTTAAAAATAGCAAGATCATACTTTTTCTTATAGTTAAATTTATTGATATTGCCTTGTGCATGCAATGACTCTAACTCTCTCACTAATCTATGTACTGAATGTAGATCCAATAGTGAAGCTTGGGGCTTGATTTTTTTGAGGGTTGCTAGAAGTAGTTTATACTTATTATGGCCAACTCTTCCTAACTTATTTACTCTCCCCATGCATCTGTTATATTCAATACGATAAGCTTCCGATGTTTTTGAGTTATTTTTTTGCGATAAACTAACGATATTGTGAACTGATGCTTTAATTCTTTTTACTTCATTTGACGCTAAGCGAGGCTCATTAAAAGAGACTCTTAGTCCATGAACAGTTAAAGCTTCGGTGGATATATTATGCACTTCTGTCTTTTTAAAATTAATTGGAAGATCTTTCTCGTTTAACATACCTTCAACATGTGACTTAATCTGAGTCATGTCGTAGTTTATAATTTTTGAAGAAATGGTAATGTCATCTACAAGCCTAGTATAAACCAATCCTTTGCGTTCAGCCCTTCGAACTACATCGTATTCAACATCAAATAAGCACAATGAAGCAATATAACTTGATGTTAAAGCGCCTTGTACGACATGATCGTCATAACAACAAATTTCAACAAGGTAATTTAAAGCATCACCTTTGTATTTAAAGACATTTGCAAATATAGATACAACGATATCTCGATGTATATTTTCAAAAAAATTTTTAATATCGAGTTTTAATATTGTTTTAGCTTTGCAATGTTTTGCTGCACAGGCGATATAATGGCGCTCTATTTTATTATCTCTATCGTGTTTATTAGTTGGTATTGAACCAAATAAATATTCCGGCCACAGAATTAACTCCTTAAATATTCTTTTATTAATTCTGCGTTGAATTTTCCTAACACGATGATCCGGGTCAAAAACAACTCGCTTGTCACCATCGACCTTAGGTAATTCTAGCCTATTGTATCGATCCTTAACTGGGATATTAATTGCTTCATTTAGATCTGAGAGGCTTATATCAAGTGCATCACTTAAGGACTGAAGCGAACGAAGTGATTTTGCTCCACTCTTTTTTATTGGGTAATTAATGATCATGCTGAAATGTCCATTTAGCAAAATTACATCACGGTCTTCCCCATAACCCTAGGGGTTCAAGAATAGAGATGCTTCGATCAACACCCACTTAGCAACAGCCTCTATTCTTTTGACCGGATGTAATGCCGACGGCTACTGTCCCACGTCGCCGGCCAGGCTAGGTGGGGGTCTCCGGTCGAGCCTAATAAATCAGGCGCTCTTTAATTCAAAGAGCTAAGACTAAGTGATTAAAAAATTGATTGTAGCATGCAGGACGGAACGTCTGCGCAAGTGCATCTTATCAACGCTATCATTGATTAAGCAAGAAACAAAAAGCAAGTTAGACGAAATTTGCACTACACCGCACCCGCCTGCGGTTTTTGCAATGCATAATTTTTTCAGTTTTCATTTTCTACAAACTGATACGCCAGACCGCGCCACGCATGGGGTTCTCTCGTAAATCCCAAACTGAAAAGATTGAAATGAATTTCAGTATTTTTCAGTTTTAGAGTTCTGCCCATCTTGCTGAATGCTTTTTAACCTCATGTTTGGAAAGAACTTTTCTATTTTACGTGAAAATGAGAAGACAAAAAGGGAAGGGGTTTTAGGTGGGGTAAAACGTGAGAACCCTTGCGCCACGTGGCCTGGCAGCACAAGGGATGAAAATCAAAACTGAAAAAAATGTAAGACTAAAAATCTGTCAGTCCGCGTTTGAGCATTGCGCTCACCGGATTAACTTCGGCGTACAACCGTACTTTTTGCCTCACTGTTACTTCGCTCTCCTTCCCTCGCTTCATTTGCCGAATTCGTCAGAAAAGCCGCTATTTCTTCTCGCTGCGCGGGCGCAATGTTGTCCGCAATATCCTTTACTATTCGGCTGTACGTTCTGCCGCTTGGGCTTAGGGTATGCGAGAAGGTCATATTCATCACAAAGGTGTGACCACACTCCGGATCCGAACAGGAACAGTAGATGTCAGCAAAATGCTTATGCTTACGGTGCGTCTTTTTTATTACGGCCGCAGCATCACACTCCGGGCATATCACTTTGAATACTCGCATCCTGTTTTATCCTTCTTAACCCCAGCCCGCCAGAAAGAAGCCTCAAGCCGGGTTTCATGTTTGCTTTATCGTTTTAGACTGGTAACAGAGGTAACACTGGTTACACCCTTGTTTTATATATGAATACTCTGTTACCTCGTCCTATTTATTACTGGTAACCACTGGTAACGCTCTGCACTTTGTTACCAGTGTTACCAGTGACCCCTTTTTACTGGTAACAGGCCGAGGCCTTGCTATGAGTGGCTGTAACCAGTGTTACCTCTGTTACCAGTTATAAATAAGACTCGTGCGAGAGTATTACCCTAAGACGGTGCTGTTGAGCTGATAAACCCGTTTAACCCCCATCTCTGGCAGGCGGAGGCTTTTCTGGGTTCTGGCTTCATCCTCCGGCACGTCGAGATAACCCGCCGTCGCGCACAGCCTGGCCACCTTCTTGGCGTCAAAGCCTTTGGTAACCTCCTTCCAGCCGGTAGGCAGCACGTAGAAGGTGGTCACCGTTTCCTCCTGACCGCTGCCCTTCTCTACGCGGCGAAAGCCCACCATGTTAGCCGGGCGGCTGTGTGAGTCGTGCCAGTCGGCAAAGCGGCTGTACTGGTTGCGCGTCATGAAGTCCCTGACCTGCTCCAGCGCGGCGGCGTCTTCCTGGTTCGCCGTGTGGCCACGGTCATACATCCACGCATCCAGACAGCTTTTGGCCGCGTTGTATGCCTCTCCGGGTTGCCAGCCGGTGATCCCCGCCTCGGTGGCCAACTCGCCCGCCATCGCCACCAGCGCAAAACGCGTCACCGCGCGTCCGACCTGGTTCCCGGCGTTGTCGGGCGTCAGCCTGCGGGTAAACTCTTTCAGCATGGCCTTGGCCTTGCTGGTCATGCCCGGAAGATCGGCGGTTAGGCAGCGCAGCCACTCCCTGAACGGCGCACCGTGGCTCAGCATCACGGACTGCTCAAGGTGTTCGGCCAGCGCCTTACCGCCTGCAAAACCGTGCAACTCCTCAAACACGCCGTGCTTGCCAGTGTCGCTGGGGATTTGGATCATCCGCACCTCAACCCCGGCGTAGGTCTTTTCCCCCACGTTGGCGGCGTGTTCGACCAGGGAAAGCTCACCGGTGGACAGAAACAGCAGGCACCAGCGGTTAGTTTCTCGCACGCTGCCGTCCGTTCTCGCCCGCGCTTTACCCTGGCCGTTTGCCAGCATGTAGGCAATGTTCCCTGCCTCTCTGCCGTCTACTTCCCGAATTTCATCCAACATCAGCGTGGCGTCGTTTCGGCGGCTGGCAGTGCCTTCCAGCGCATTGCCGGTGGCACGCCAGGTGTGCCAGAAGTCAGCCCCGCCGCACACCGACGCAGCCACCTTCATGGTAGTGGTTTTGCCGTCCGTAGATTCACCCTTGAGGTGATACCCACCCCCGCCAACGCCCACCAGTTTAAGCAGCGGCGCGGCAAACGCCAGGCTCACGGCAAAAGCCACCCGCCCGTTGCCGACGCAGTAGCGGGAAACCTGCTCCCGCCAGTCTTCCAGCGTGCCCGCCGTTCTAAAATCCCGTCCCTGAACGCTTGATGTCTGCAAAATAACGGACTCCGAACCGACGCCGATCACTTCATCCTGGAGAACGTACACCGAACCGTGCCACCCTGTTTTAGTCACGCAGGTAACTTTTCGCTCTGGCTTGCACAGAGAGATGTATTCCATCAGGTGCGCACGCGCCTGGCCGTTAATATTGATGTACGACAGCCCGTTAACCAGCAGCGTGCGGCGCAGCTCTTCCCCGGCACTGGCCAGCATTTCCATCGGCATTGCCCATTTTCGGCTGATCCCGTTGGTATCCTCCCACTCCAGCAGGCGGCCATAGTTGCTGCCGTCTTCGTCGCAGGTGATGGCCGTGACGCGCACCGGGCTGCACAGCTTGATGTTGCGGATTTCCGTGTCACCGTCGGACTTCTGCACCTGTTTGTCGTACCAGAGATATTCCTGCGTCAGGCGGAACCCCTGGGGGAGTTTGGTTTTCCCTTTGCCAAACAGCACGAGTTCCTCTTTAAACGCCTCTTTAGCGCGATCCTGTCCGTGCTCCTGGCGGAAATCGTCCCAGTCGGCCTTATGCCGGGTAGGTGGCACCGTCACCCAGCCGTTCACCGCCTTAGCCGCCTTTTGTGCGCACAGCTTGCCGGTGTTTTCCTTGCCGTCGTCAAAATCGTTGTCCCCGGCAATGATGATCCTCGCCTCCGGCCACTTTTCACGCACGGCCTGCGCCACATTAAGCAGGTTGTTTGCCGAGACGGCCGCCACGCAAACCCCGTCCGTCAGACTGGACACGGTGAGCGCCGTCGCAAACCCTTCGGTGATCGTCACCTGCTCCGGCGCGATATCGCCCGGTTCAACCACGCTGATGAATGAGCCTGCCAGCGAGGAATGGGGTAAGAGCCGTTTATCACCGTTGGGGTGAATAAGCTGCGCGCCGGTTTGCACCCCCTGCGCATCGGTTAAGGGAAGCAAAAGAGAGCCGGGGATAAACTCCACGCCCCCGAACGGCTTCATGACCTGCGTCAGCATTCCCTCGGTGTTGTCTAATCCCTTCCCTTTCAGATATTCACTTTCGCCCCGAATGCACTGACCCAGCAGCGCACGATACGCTTTCAGGCACGTCGCCCGCTTTTGCTCCGGGGAGGCTTCTTTCCTGGCGGGCGTATTTGTCGATAATGACGCTGAGGCCATCGCCAACGCCGCCGCCACTTCTTTGGCGGCTTCCGCCGCAGTCGTCCCGCTGACCAGGCGCACTAAGTCCAGCCCGTCGCCGTGTTCACACTGCGAGCAAATCCAGGTGCCGCGCCCGCCCTTATCATCAAAGCGAAAGCGATCTTTCCCGCCGCATTTCGGACAGGCTCCGTGCTGGCCGTTGGCGGGAACGGTGATACCCAGCGCGGGAAGTATGTGTGGCCAGCGGCCTTTCGCGGCGCTGATCGCCTCTGATACCGGCTTGTGGCTCATAGCGTTGCCTCCCCGTCCTGTTCATCCATGATGCAGCTGCCTGCGGGAAATTCACCGTCCGGCGCACCGTAAATAATGTCCTGATAAACGCGGCTCAGGCACATCGTGCCGTAAGAAGAAAGCTGCATGGCTTCGCTCATAAATCCCGGCTTGAGCATCTTATTTAATTCCTGCGCGGCTAAACGCCCGCCTTCAATTGCGCCCAGCCTTTGGATAAAGGGATGCTCAATGTGATAAATAATATTAGCCGCGACCTTATCCAGGCTAAGAGGAATGCTTTCATCGTCGGCAATAAATACCGCGTCGCCATGTTTAGAGACCATCAGGGAAATAAACGCCTGAGAAATATAATGCCGCAATAAGGCCGCACGAAATTCAGCCGAGGTTAACTGCGTTTTATTCAGCATCATTTTCCCCCATCTTGACTTCACCCTGGAACATTTCGCTGCATCCGATCGCCCCGTCCAACTGATCCGCCAGGCTCTCAAAAAGGGCGGCCATACCTTGCAAAGAAATGCTCGACTGCGTGTTACTGGCGGCCAGTGCCAACAGCTCGGCCAGACAGGCGGATGCCTGATGTGCTCTAAGAATTTTGTCATGACCTTCATTTGAGAAAGCATAGGGAAAGACGTTTTGGGCTTTATTGCTCATGACGCGCCTCCTGTGTTGTGCAAGGCAGGCGACCAGCAAAGGCCAGCACAAAGTCTTTGGCCAGAGTACGCCGGGCATACTTTTCGGAAGATGCTGTGATTTTGAGGCGGCAAGGTACGGCGCAAAGGTCTGCGCGGCGAACGGCCAGGAATAGATAGGTGAATTGCGGACAGACAAACTGATGGGCAGAAGCCATAAGGCAACCTCCAATAAGTATTGGTTGTTGCTACCACCTAAGTTCCTACACTTACTGGTGGTAGCCCAAACGGGGGTAG
The DNA here is from genome assembly GCF_047784855.1 of Rahnella sp. PCH160. NCBI lineage: Bacteria > Pseudomonadati > Pseudomonadota > Gammaproteobacteria > Enterobacterales > Yersiniaceae > Rahnella > Rahnella sp. PCH160. The sequence goes on along the minus strand of NZ_JBLOGT010000001.1, from coordinate 2,284,372 downwards.
GAATACCGGCCTTATTGGAAACCGGCCAGCCCGAAGGCTGCCCCGCCTGAGCTACCATTACTCGATATGCACAAAGGCTCAAAAACCACTGTGCTAAAGACAGGTGCGCAAAGGCAACGACATAAAAAAACACGCTAGGCGCGTGTCGTGTCGCCAATAAGTGACTCGGGTTCCTACGCCCGACTGTCGATTTTGCGACAGCAGGAAAACTATAACTTGAGATGTTCTCAGTGGGCAATCTCTTTTTTTTGAGAATGGGTTTATCGCAAGCGCGGCCATTATTATTAATAAACGAATTTTTACGCATAAATATATCCATTTTCCACATCCGGGAAATAGTTATCCAACCCGGTTTTATTCAACCGGGTGACAGGATATTTAAAAATGAATTAATTGCCTGAGATGGCGGAAACCCAGCCTTTACCGGCCATAGAAAGACTGTCAGCCAAAGAAAAAGCAATAGGGTTGCTGATGCGCGTCTTTGAACCTTTTCGGGCAAAATAGCGTTTGTTCACGCTAAACTTAAGGCGGTCCGTCCCAATACTTGCGGGGCTATCAGTGACGGCAAGCCCACCAAGATAAAAGCGTCCGCTGTCTCGAAAATCATCTTCTACTTCGATAGAGCAAAACAGCTTTTGCCCGCGCTCGTTGTAACTCATAAGCTTAGACGTAGGACGAAGGCGAACATAAAGCTTCATCAATCCCTCGGAGTTTTCACAACGCGCTTCAAGAACTTCGCCCAGGTTATCTAAATCACGATTGTGCTCTTCCCAAATAAGCGCGGTATACAATTTAGGATTATAGGTTTCGGCTAAATCGACGATCCAAAAGCGCTCAATTTTGCGCCCATCAATGGTGGTTCCCTCTGTTGCCACACATACCCAGCCCGTCGCAATTGGCGAATATTCCATGATTGGCTCCTACAGTAGCGTGACGGCATTTTCGTCCGCCGCCGCATACAAGAACCCATTTCCCAGCGCATAGCCTTCATTGCGTAAATAGGCGTGCTGATACTCTCCCGCATCATCCACAAATTCAGCGCGGAACCGACGTGATCCTTTCTGCGTGTAGATATGAAGATTTTCCAGCGTGGTAATGGCCAGACGTTTACCCGGCATGAATGGTGGAACAAATGCAAATCGGCCTGCAACAGAGCTGGTCAACAGCTGCGCCGCAGCAGTATCAGAAAGTGAACGGTCTGCGGCGTTAAATAAACGCAGGCGTTCGTGCGCTGCTAGTTCAGCGCCGACCAAAACAACCAGACGCGGATCTTCCCGGAAGGCTTCAGGGATTTTATCTTTGATAAGCTGATTGGCCAGAGCATCCAGATGCGGATAATCACCCCCTTCGCCCAGGCTGAATTTTTCAATGATGACCTGGGAACCTTTGTTAAATTCTCGTGCGATAGCATGCCAGCCGGTATTAATATCTTCCCCTTTCGGGTTCTCAATGGGATTAGTAGGCAGTCCGGCATATTCACCGTTAAACCCAACCCGCAGCATATCCAGAGATACTGCGCGGCCGAAAAAGTCAGAGATCAGAGCGACAAATTTATCAAAACCATTAATGTTAGCGAGTTGCCCCAGCTGTTCGTAAGATAATGAGGCACACGAATCTGTTTCAACCAATTCAAAAGACGTACCATTAACAAACAGTTTCTTTTTGAAACGTCCTGATAATTCCCGTCCAGTGTGCAGCGAATTATCACCAATTTCAATTGCCTGCCCGGAAGGTCTATCAATATCACGCAGGGTGATATTCCCCATCATCCAGCCTGATTCCAACATGGCTATTTGCAATGAGTTTTCAGCGGGATCCGAGATGGTGAAGTCGCCTTTTCTGTTACTACTAAAATAGTCTGCACCACGTGTAAAAAGCTGATGAAACTGTTTTGCCATTTCAGGAATAGCATGTGCTTTCATATATAATTCCTTTTAAATTAAATTGATGAATTCATCATTCTGATTTTAGTGCTAAAGCTTTGATCATGCTGATACTTATTGGATACATAATCAATAGCTGTCATTCTTTGGCGTAACTCAGAACCTTGAATACTGTAATATTCGCGATAATAGTGAGATTTCTTTTCACCTCCATTATTTAGTTCGTATTTATTTGTAGGTTTAGTACATAAAAAAACAATCCTTTGTATTGCTGCTTCAAGAGCATCAAGTTCTTTCCATGCAAAGAAAATCGGGCTAGCTGACTTATCAAAAAAAGTCTCTTTAATAGGGCACCCTGTAAGATACTCAGTGGGTATTCGCGTCAGAATAACCGGCATCAAACCAGGCACATTGCACGCGGATAATATCTCTGCCTGCTGGCGTAACATACCTAACAGCTCTCGACGCTCAGTTAAGAGTTTGTTGGCTGATGCAATATGCCCATCGACACGGTCTTTTCTGTATTCGAGATCCTGCAAATAAGCGCGTAGACTTTCATAGCCGCCAAATCCGCTACATTTACCTTTATGAGCTTGGGCAATGTCATCATCAACACTTTTTGCATCAGCCAAAGCATCTTTATACGCTTTATTAGCTGCGTAAATGACACTCACCCCATGCTCTACCAAGAGGTTCATTTCTGATGCGTTACACTCAGTATAAGGAACCTCATACCCGGTTAATTCTTTAAACTTCTCACATAGTAATTTTATTTTATTAAAGCGTTTAATCTCTATAGCGCGAATGGCATAACCACCATCAGAGTGTCCTTCACCGAAGGTGATAGATTTATAGTTAAGCACTTGATCAATGTTGCTATCTTTACAAAAGTTTAATTCTTCTCTACCCATTATTTCTAACTCCTTCTTTTAATATTCTCTTTAATCCAATCTTCAATTTCACTTTCAACCCACGCAACAGAGCGTTCACCAATCATTACGTTCTTAGGGAATTTTTCACACTTCATCATTTTGTAGAGTGTTGACCTTGGCAAACCTGTAGCACTGATCACAGAGGCGAGCCTAATTAATCTTAATGAGTTAGATTGAAATTCTTTTCCACTATTTATAGACATGACTCTCCCTAGTTAAAAGATAGATTAATATTGGACATTCTCAGATGTTGTCGGATGCGCTAAGACTGCCATTATAAGTTTGACTTGTAAATAAGGGGGGGTGTAAATGCAATACTGTGAATATTCAAAATTAAATAATGAGGAGTGATGGTGAACACTGGTGAATGGGGTTCAATAGTATTCCTTAATATTCCTTAGTATTCGTTAGTTGCTTTTAGTATTTCCTGATTGATGAGGAATGGTGGTGAGCGTTGATTAAAGAGGGGGATGATTTATGTAACAAATTGTAAAAATGGTAGAGCAACCTGAAATACCCCCTGTCTGAATACTTTTTTTTTCAAATCATAAGCTTTTAACGGAGCTTAACAAAAAGTGTATAGAAATGTGTATAACATAAAAAGAAATCCAAAGTAAATTCATATAAAAAACAGTATCTTATTATTAATAAAGTATTCCTGTAGGGACACCACTTTCACTTTTACGAAATTGTTATACCCTTCAGCCTGCACACTACTTTTCAAAAATCCATTATGGAAAAAAGTTAAAAAGTACAACACCCTCTTCTATATTAGCAATTAGCACCGTCAATTATTATGAATTAGCTTTTTTACTTCTTTTTTTAAACTTAATTCCTTCAAACTGCTAATTAAAAACAACCAATAACTCCCGCCGGAAGAAATTAATATTTACAAAATTTAATCATGAGCTATACTTGACCTGTATAATAACCTTTCACCTTATTAAACCAGTACACTATAAAATTCAGATACAAATTTCACTTACTCTTACGAACCGTTTATACGCATTACCCCTCAGGAATTACAGCTACCATGCCAAATAAAAAAAACCTATCAAACTTCGAGCGAATTCACACCTTCGATTTTAATTTATTATTAATTTTTGAAGTTATATTCGCTCACGGCAGTGTTAAAAAAGCAGCAGAAACGTTAAATTCAAGCGGCTCAGCAATCAGTCAGTCACTGAATAAATTACGCTTACACTTTTCAGATCCGTTATTTTTACGTGCGGGGCAGAAAATTGAGCCAACGACTATCGCAATAAAACTCCATGCTCATATTGGTAAAAATTTCGGGGATTTGATTGATTCTGTCATCAATTTTTCAGCACAAACTACGCCCTACCGTATTGTCGTCTACGCTTCCCCCTATCTTGCCTTGCGCATGCTGCCAGACCTTTGTACTTACATCGAGAAAAGCAACATTCTCTGTGAACTGGTTCATCTCTCCGCAGACGCTTTACAAAACAACGGGGAAGAAATCCTTACTTATCGTAAGGCCGATATTGTCCTGGACACTCAACCTTATTACAGTGCTTCCATAATATCCAAACTTTGCATGAAGGATCATGTTGTTCCGGTATGCAGGAAAGATCACCCTCGCCTTGAGCAGTCACTGACTATTGAAGAGATGAAAATTGAATCGACCACTTTTTTGAATGTAAACACGGAAGGATTGAAAAGAGTACAACGGGATCTTGATCTAAATTTTGAAACACGTCGCTTTGCCTTTAACAGCAGTTCGCTCATCGTAAATTCCGCAGTTTCTGCGAAAACCAACAATATCAGTTTTATTCCAAAATGGTTTGCTGAAAATTACGCTGATGCGATGGGATTAAAAATCCTTGAGGCGAATTTTAATATTGACCCGGCTGATTTGTATATTAATTACAACAAAAGCGCGATGAGTAACGAAAATTTTGTCAAAATCATTACTAAAATTGAAGAAAGTTTAATTTCTAAAATGGCTGAAGAAGAGAAGCAAAAATAACAATCTGCAGCTTCAGGAATGCGATGAGAGGGTGATAATCTTATCGCACTTCACTCTTTCAGCTTTCGGACTCACGACTTTAATAATGTCTTCTCGAAAAACTTATTTTATTAATTTCATAAGTCATTCATCCTGGCTAATTTTCCTCTGCATTGGCGTATCTCGCATTATTGATATTCTACAGTGAAATCGATATGCCCCGAAACTTTCCCTGCGGTAGCACGCCCGGAAGGCATAATCATTCTTGCCTGCACATTAAACACAGCCTGATGGGTGGCGCTGTTTACCGTTGTGACCATTTGTGTGCCGGTACTTAAATTGTTACCTTGCGGATACGGAGTGAATTCAATCGCGACGTTATCGGCGACAGCAACCCCTTCCGATGCTACCGCCGTATTTTTATAGTACAACGGATTCACCGGGTCCGGTTGACCACTAAAGGTGATAGTGGCTTTATTCATGCCGCTCGGGCAATGTTCGAGGCCTATCGGAAACGTTTTCCAGACCCAGGCTGAGCTAGAGGAATTGAGTATCGCCGGGCTGGCAACGCCTAAATCCACGGTCTGCGAAGGCCCGCCGACAACCGTACAGCCTGAACTGGCGACAGTGCCTTTCACGGTGACCTGTACATTGTTGGAATTCACCGCCAGTACCGCGCCCGAAGCAGTGAGCAAGGCCAGCGTCACGGGTATCAGTAATAGGTTTTTTGGCATAGCCTTGAAGCTTTTCATAGTTATCATCTCCAAAAACTATTTATAGGATAACGTCAGATTGATCACGGAATAGACGTCGCCGGCCATTACGTTCCCTTTCGCTGTGTACATGCGTGCCGCCAGTGGAATATCAACGGTGTGGTCAGCTTTAATATTTGTAGTAATCACATCATTGTTGTGCAGCATCTGCTCCCCGGATTTCAGCTGTACACTGACATTTTTCGCAGGGCTCTCAGCGGCACTCTGGTTTTTAAAACCGTCAGTGTCATCGTCATCCATCATGCCGCTCACGGTCGCATCCACGCTATGGGTTCCACCAAAGCAGTTAGATAATTTAATAACTTGTCCGGGCAACGCCTGCCAATCCGAACTGCTGCCTGCCGCTTCCAGATCGACGGCGTTCATATAAAGGTTAAATGTTAAGTTTTCTGTGTTAACAGTACAGGAGGAAAACGTTAAATTAGCCTTAATATTAAATTTATATTCATTGGCGTATACAGACAATGGGCATATTAGTGCCACACATATGACAGAATTAAAAAAACGCCGTAGTGTGATTTTATGAAGTGAGTTTTTCAACATTATTTGTACTCAACGACTATAGTATAGACACCCGTAATTCCCCCAGGTTGAGGTGCGACCCCGGTCAAATTCATGAAACTGAATTTTATTGGCAGGTTGTAACTTGTTGCGCTCTCTCCGAGACGCTGCATGGGTGTGATTACAATCCATCCACCAGTCGCATTGAACTTTGTATACATGTCTATATCCTTATCGGCTACGGTTGTCATCACCTTAAGGCCAATATTACTAAGTAACTTTGATTGGCTATCAAACACCCCAAAGGTATTAGAAGTATAACTCCATGTATTACCCATCGCCGAGCTACCCACAAGGATATTTGTCGAAACATCACAATGCGAAAACTTAATATTATAATTCAGCCAGGGACTGGTTGAATTTTTTTCTGAGAGAGTGGCGATATCCAGATCGCCCAAATCTAGCGTTGTGGTAGCCCCAATAGAGATGTCACAAGGCTGACTAACAATGGTTCCTGTATAATGAAGCAATACCTGATTAGGGATATCGGCAATGCTCAGGGAAGAAAACATTGATGATATTAACAGAGTTGAGCATAAAAGTGTTTTTCTCATCTTCATTCAAACTCTATATTCATGGTAACGGTAGTATCAAATTGCCCGGCCTGAAGCGCATCAGTCAACTTTGATAATTTGACCGGTTTTGCCATGACGGTATAATCTCCCACGCCAGACAAAGAACTGTGATTAACCTGATCTAATACCAGAGGAGGTAATGCCGGATTGGCCCAGGAGAGCTTTATACCCAGATTCTCCAGGTTTGTTTTCACAATGCCGTTGGCAGCATCAGCGAAACCATTAGTAGAGCTGAAGCTAATATTGATGGGCGATGGCGGAGCTGAAGCATCACCACAGATAAATGACAACCCATAAGGTTTTGATTCCGCCGTCCCATTAACGATTTCTGCCTTATATAAATTGGGCCAGTTAATGGTCGATCCTTGTTTTGCATTTATCCCACAGGATGTCACAACATAATTGACCGTCAGGCTATCAAGGTAAACACCAATATGTTCAACATTATAGTTTTCACTTCCAAACCATACATATCCAACGGGCTCTGAAATATTATAAACGACACTACTTGCACCATCAGGAGGTGAAAGGGCCGAAATTGACACCATATTAATTCCATACTGCGTTGTCAATTTCAAAAAATTACCTGTACTACCTTCGCCGTCTGCCCAAATAGTCGTCCCTGGCCCAATATAGTTAACAAAGGGTTCAATACCGAATGAAGAACCGGCTAATTCCCAGGCATCATTGCCCTGAGTATCAGAACTTTTAGTTAACGACTTAGGCCCTGTAAATCGAATGCCCCCTAAAGCACCTCCGCAATTTGTGACTACCTGAGAAGATGAATAAAATACAAACTCCCCTCTTGTTATAGGATAGTTCATACCATATTTTGAAATATGTACAGTTGTTACGCCCGAAACATGTGTAGGGGCAACAGTACAAGCAGCGTACGTTGTCTGAACAAACAGAATACCCAACGAGCCAAGGACAACGGCTATCCAATATTTTAATTTGGTCATGTTAGTTATTTCACTCCAGTCCCGGCAGGCATTTCGCCTGCAGAGTCATTAAGGCATTCTCTAATTTGGTGATATCCAGCTTGTAGGTCACCACACATTTCTGGCCATCTTGTTTCCCCCAGGACGCGATCAGTTTCCCTTCCTCAGGTAAACCACTCAGGTAGGTTTCGCCGCCGTCGCCGACAATCGCCGTATTTTCGCCTTCCTGGTCGCTGGCCAGCTGTGAAACCACGGCACCAAAGGGCACTGATTTACCGTCCGGGCGGATGAGCGTCATTAACACCCTGTAACCCACCTGAGTGTGGAATTTCGCGCGCACGATGGCCCCGCGTGTTGGGATCACATCTTTGATGTTGTCGCTGATATCTATGGTGCTGCCGAAGGTCGTGGTATCCAGCCCCACGGTAGTCCGACGATAAGGCGTCACATAGGGCAATAACGCGTAACCCCGAAAATCAGTTCCTACCGTGCTGTCGTTGGTGGTGCTCACACCGCCGGCACCCGGTGCTTCAACCAGAACCATCGTTTCACCCAAGGGCTGAGAAAGCGTGACGCCATGTGCATGAGCAATGACGCCGCCAGATAGCCCGTAGTTCCAGCGCTGTGAATCCTGTGTATAGCTGTAACCCAAATTGCTGTTACCGTGGTCGCCACGGTAATTCAGGCTGCCGCTTCCGCCAGTGCTGTCGCCCTGGTTACCGGTATTCGCATTTACGCTATAGTCGAGTCTCTCGTCCATTCCCTGGCCACTCAAACCCGCCTGCTGACTAATATGCCCATTGCTGTCGTGGTTTATGCTGTATGTGGCGTAAGCCCCTGGCAGAAACTTGCTCAGCGGAACCGAAATATTAAATGAGACCAGCGTATCGGTCGGTTCGTCAGGGTTAGTAGTCTGGCTGACCGCCACGTTATAACTGATGCTATTCCATGCGTTGTTGTAACCGGTCTGCAACGTTTTTTCTTTGCCGGTAACGCCCCAGTAATCCTGCAGGCTGGCAGAGAAGTAGAACGATCCCCAGTTATCAGGCAGCGTCTGGGTAACGGAGCCCTGAACCTGGCTGCGTTTATGGTGGCGACGGTTGTAATCCGTATCATCGGTATCCTGATTATTCATATCTACCGATTCCTGCATGGTATAGAACCCGCTTGTGGAGTAGCGATAACCCAAGAGGCGGAAGTCTGTTCCGGTATCCACAAATGATTTGGCGTACAGGAAACGATATGACTGCCCCTTGGACGTTTCACCTGCGGGCAAATCTGTTTTTGCCTGCGTCACATCAACGGACACCGCCCCCATATCGCCGAGGTTTTTACCAATCCCCAGAGCCGCAGAAATATAGTTTTTGCTTGCCTGAGAGCCGCCGTAGAACGTAAAACCATGAGAAAAACCACGAATCAGCGTAAATTGGGCAAAGTTCGGCTTATCGCCACCGCCATAGCCGCCACGGTATTGCCCAGCAGTCAGGCTGTATTTCATGTGCCCTTCACGCTGCAAAATAGGCACAGCAGAGTAAGGTTGAACGAAGTGCTGCGTACTGCCATCTTCTTCTTTTACGGTGACGTCCAGATCGCCACTGTCACCGCTGGCGTAAAGATCGTTAATCTCAAACGCACCGGGGGAAACGTAGCCCTGATAGATGGTATAGCCATTCTGCTTGATGGTGACCTGGGCATTGGTTTTAGCAATACCACGCACAACAGGGGCAAACCCCTGCTGGCTGTCTGGCAACATCTGATCGTCTGACGCAAGCTGCATTCCACGGTATTGGGAACTGTCAAAAACGTCACTGCCTGAATTGCCGTCACCCAGCGTAAGCTGGGATTTCAGTGAGATGATACTGCGCTGCAAATAGGTATTAATATTCTGCCATTCGCGAATACCGTTATAGTCATTCAGGGTCGAATAATTGCGCAGACGCCACGGCCCGAAATTAATGCCATTGCGCAGGCTCAGGTAATAGCTGTCATCGTGAGACTTCTCTGACCCGCTGTACTTACTAGTTCCGTTGGATCCACTGAAGTTATAATCCATCAGCAGAGCATTAATTCCTTCATCCCACAGCGAAGGATCCACGTAGCCGCGTGCCGACTGTGCAATCACTGCCTGAGGAAAGCTGAGGTTTAATGCCTGCTTATCAAATTCAAATGCCGCAGCGGAAGAAGGAATAATTTTGATAAAATTAATGCATTCGTCTGTTGCCGCAGATGCATTTTCGCCGGGCGTGTTCGCGGGTGACTCCGGTGATTCTTTTTGCTCACTGGCCTTTTTAGCCATAGCGGCTAATTCAGGTACAGCCTCAAGCTTGACCCCGTACTGTTTCAATTGTTCCAGCGTCAGGCACGGGATCAGTCCGCTGCCTTCCGGATTAATATTGTCTTTATCGGAATAAAAACTGACTTCTTTGTGGTCGACCGGAGCATTATTAACAAAAATATCAACGGTATATTTTCCGGGAGCCTGACTATCTCCTTTGGTAAAGACTGAAAGGTCAGAGACATCTCCGGCGCCGACATTTTCAAGCAGTGCGGGATTAAAACCTGCGTCAGCGAAACTCATCCCTGAATAGCCGATAAGTAACGCCAGAAGTTTGATTTTGAAATAACGTGGTAATGCAACCTCAGATAATAGGCGCAACTTTCCCGCATTACTTAATTTATGCTTATTTTCTGAGGCCATTATTTTTACCAAAAACTAAATATAAAACAGCTTAATTAACAGGATCGGATATTTCTTCTGTCAGACCACCGAAATCATTAATGCATCTGTACGTCACTTTACTGACATGTGCAGAATCAATTTTGTAATGTGTTTCACTTTGCGGAAGGACTAGTTTAGTGTCCTGCACTTCCTTTCCATCGACCTTAATATCATTAAAGGATGCAGAAAAGGCTGTTGGGTTTTTCACTATCAGTTCATTCCCCTGCTGATGCCACTCAAGTTTTTTAGGGGTTTCGGCCGCATTACCCGGCAAGCCTTTAGGTCGATAGAACATTTTAATCCGTGTTTTAACGGCCAGTTGCAGCGTATTTTGTCCGCCACCTTCTGGTGCAGGAGGAATAGCCTTCACGTTCACCCAATAAACGGACTCGCGATCCTGCGGCAACCCTTCACCGGTTTTAATAATACGCAACATGTTTTCTTTATTTGCGTTCAAACGGAAAAGCGGCGGTGTAATGGTGAATGGGACTTTTTTATTCCCGGTGCTGTCATCCACCCAGGACTGTATTAAATAATATTGTGCTCCGCTGTGGTTAATCACCGCAAGCGACGCTTCCCTGCTGTCAGCATTATATACAACGCGCGTTGCTCCTACGGCGATGCCTCCTGTTTCAGCTGCGAACACCGCAGGGGAAACGACCATAGCCAATAACACTGAAAGAAGAGTGAGCTTTTTCATAAAATTAAACCTTTAATTAACATCGAAAGAAGTAATCAGTTAAAAGACAACAGTGCTGTTTTTAACAGCACTGTTGTTTAGCTAATTAAAGTAACCAGAAAACTAATTACTCGTATGCCACGGTAAAGTCAGCATGGCCATTCGCCAGACCTGGGGTAACAGCATCAGCAATAGAAACATATTGAGCTGCATATTCCAGATGCATTTCTGGCTGGGTAATATCTACAGCGGTACCAAATTTATCCAATACAACTGGAGTAGTGCTGTTACCCTCAACAATTCTGATACCTACGCCAGTCGCTACAGGCTGACCGGAAGTATCCTGACCTGCACTGGTAGCCAAAGATGTTTTACCAACATCAGCACCCAAACCACCAAAGGATACGGTCGCTTTATATGGGGCAGCTAAAACTGTACAGTTGCTCAGAACGATAGTGAATTGCTTAGGACTTCCGCCGATATCCCCTTTTTTAGCGAAGTCAGCAGCAGGCACATTGCCTAAATCCACTTTCAGATTCTGATTGGCTGCAGTAATTGAACATGGGGTATTCACGATAGTACCGTTGAAATCAACGGTACCGGTGCTCACACCAAAATCTGCTGCCATGCTGACAGAAGAGAAAGCGAGAGTAGCGAAACCTAAACAAACTAAACTTTTCTTGAAAGACATATGTATATTTCCTTATAACACAGACTATGATTTACGTTGGGAATTAAGATAACTCAGTCACATTACCCATGAAAGAGTCAACGCTCATTGTTTATTAAAAACGGATGTGCAATTAAAAAGCAATACGGATATTCCGTGGAAATGACTATACCCCACGGGTTGGTTGTTTAAAAGAAGCTGTTAATTCAGTAAATATCCATTCACTTTCTAAAACAACAAGATACCTATTAATTATAAAAGCTTATTAATTAACTTATGAAATACAACCATTATCTTATCGTGTAATTTAACAATAATGTTTAATAATTTTAACGATACCTTACCTCTATTTTATTTCATCTTGAAAAGGCTTTTATTTAAGAGTTAAGCAATGGCGCGGGATGTTCCTGTAATCACAAGATCTAACCCCATGATTTAGGTGTATGTTTTTCAGGTACTTCCTCTTTCTTAACCCAACACCTAAACCCACAAATTCCCAATTTTGAGATCTCGCGCATTTTTTTTGGTGGGGAATTTGGTTTACTTACACATGTTAACAAATGTTACGAAAATGAGTCCGTAATGAAAATCAGCGGTCCGTAAGGAAACCTTCATGAAAATTGTTGCTACTTTTTGTCTCGCGGGACTTTTCTCTGTCAATGCCTTTGCCCTCACCGGCAACGATGCGACCACCAAACCAGACTTGTACTATCTGAAAAACGATCAGGCAATCAACAGCCTGGCGCTGCTTCCGCCGCCGCCGGCTGTGGGCAGTATTGCGTTTCTCAACGATCAGGCGATGTACGAACAAGGGCGGCTTTTGCGCTCGACTGAACGCGGTAAGCAGGCGGCTGAAGATGCCAACCTGAGCGCGGGCGGCGTCGCAAATGCGTTCTCCACAGCATTTGGTTCACCGATCACGGCGAAAGAGTCGCCGGAGCTGCATAAGCTGCTGACCAACATGATTGAAGATGCGGGCGATCTCGCGACCCGCTCAGCAAAAGAGAAGTACATGCGAATTCGTCCGTTTGCGTTCTACGGCGTTCCGACGTGCAACACGACCGAGCAGGATAAACTGTCTAAGAATGGATCTTATCCGTCGGGTCACACCTCCATCGGCTGGGCGACGGCGCTGGTGTTGACGGAAATTAACCCGCAGCGCCAGGATCAAATCCTTCAGCGCGGTTTCGATTTAGGCCAGAGCCGCGTGATTTGCGGATATCACTGGCAAAGCGATGTCGATGCGGCGCGTATTGTCGGCTCGGCGGTTGTCGCAACATTGCACACCAACACCGCTTTCCAGCAGCAATTGCAGAAAGCCAAAGACGAGTTTGCGAAACAGCATAAGTCGTAAAGCTGTCAGGACGTAAAAAGAAAAAAGCTTTTGCCTGACGACGTGCTGTCAGGCAAACGCGTCAATTCTGATTTATCCTTTCTATTAATAGAAAACAATCACCAACCAAGAACCGCACCACCGTTGAAGATTTTCTCGGCGGCTTTTGGCACTTCCGGCGACGGATAGAATTTAAGAAACTCTTTCACGTTTTCCGCTTCTTTATTGTCTTCGCGCGTCACCAACAGGTTCATGTAAGGCAAGTTTTTGTCTTCGATAAACACGCTTTCATGGACCGGCGATAACCCGGTTTTCTGAATGTAAGTGGTGCTGATGATCGCCACATCGACTTTCGGATCATCGAGCACACACGGTAACTGCGCGCCTTCCAGCTCCATAATGTTCAGATGATGCGGGTTCTCAACGATATCCGGTGCCGTCGGCAACACTCCACTGCCCGATTCTTTCTGAAACGTGTAGGCTGGATGAAAATGACTGACGAGAACCCGGAAGAATGGAAATTATTGAAGCGGATGAACAGCACGTTGCCGAAATGCAGAAAATTTATGCGTACCACGTTAAGCACGGCACCGCGTCCTTTGAAACAGAGCCGCCTTCTGTAGCTGAAATGGCCGCGCGTCTGAAGAAAATCAAAGACGCCGGTTTGCTCTGGCTGGTGGTTTTGCATGAAGGGGAAGTGAAAGGCTATTGCTACCTCGGGCGATATCGCGAGCGTTACGCCTACCGGCATACGCTGGAGGATTCTATTTATATCGCCCCCGGTTTTCAGAAACGCGGTGCGGGAAAAGCCTTACTGCGCCGGGCGGTGGACTGGGCAGAAATGCAGGGCTTTCGCCAGCTGATTGGTAACGTCGGCGACAGCCAGAATCAGGCGTCCATTCAGCTGCATCTTGCAGCCGGTTTTAGCGTCACCGGCACCCTGAAATCTGTCGGTTTTAAACACGGCCGCTGGCTGGATACCGTGTTTATGCAGCGCCCGTTAGGCGACGGCGACCAGACGCCGCCGGAATAACGCCGTTTACAGCCCCGCCGCTTCACCGGGCGCGGCGACAGGCGCCTCTTAAAGCCAGTTTGCGTGGCAACCCAAGGTTTTGGTTTTGACCTGAAGCCAAAGGCCAATGCCCGGCATCCCCGCAGGGCACATTCTCAGCGTCACGCCCGAGTTTCTCCTGCTAGACTTTTCAGTCTTAAACACCCTTAATTGCAGACGGAGCATCCTCATGTCAGAACAATACCAACCGCCTAAAGTCTGGACCTGGAATAAAGACGAAACCAGCAAATTCTCAAACATCAACCGCCCGGTTGCAGGCCCGACTCACGAGAAAACGCTGCCGGTCGGTAAACACCCGTTACAGTTATATTCTCTGGGCACGCCGAACGGTCAGAAAGTGACGATCCTTCTCGAAGAATTGCTGGCGCTGGGCGAAAGCGGTGCAGAATATGACGCGCATCTGATCCGCATTAACGAAGGCGATCAGTTCTCCAGCGGCTTTGTCGATGTGAACCCGAATTCGAAGATCCCGGCACTGCTGGACAACTCGGCCAAACCGCCCATCCGCGTGTTTGAATCGGGCAATATCCTGCTGTATCTGGCGGAGAAATTCGGTCAATTCCTGCCGGAAGATCTCGCGGGGCGCACGGAAACCCTGAACTGGCTGTTCTGGCTGCAGGGCTCCGCACCGTATCTGGGCGGCGGTTTCGGGCATTTCTATAATTACGCGCCGGTCAAAATCGAATACGCCATCAACCGTTTCACGATGGAAGCCAAGCGCCAGCTCGACGTGCTGGACAGGCAACTGGCCGATCACCGCTTTATTGCCGGTGAAGAATACACGATTGCCGATATCGCCATTTTCACCTGGTACGGCAGCCTCGCGCAGGGCGGTCTGTACGATTCCGCCGAGTTCCTGGATATCCAGTCCTACAAAAACTTCCAGCGTTGGGCGGCGGAAGTGGCAGATCGTCCGGCGGTCAAACGCGGCCGTATCGTCAACCGCACCTGGGGCGAGCCGGATCAGCAACTGGCAGAACGCCATGACGCGTCCGATTTCGATGACAAACTGAAATCCTGATCCATACCGGATTGAGTCAGAATGCAAAAAGGGCAGGGTTCGATCCTGCCCTTTTCATTTATGCCGTTTCCGTCTGCGGGTCGAGATACTTTTTAAACCAGGCGATGGTGCGCTCCCACGCCAGGTCGGCTGCCGCTTTGTCATAGCGCGGCGTCGAATCGTTGTGGAATCCGTGATTTACGCCGGGATAAACATACCCTTCATACACTTTATGGTTCGCGTTGAGTGCTTCCTCATAAGCTGGCCAGCCGTCGGTAATCGGCTTATCCAGTTCAGCGTAATGCAACAATAACGGCGCTTTGATGCGCGGCACATCTTCGGCTTTAGGCTGACGTCCGTAAAAGGGTACCGCCGCCGCCAGTTCCGGGTAGGCCACTGCGGCCGCATTCGCCACACCACCGCCATAACAAAAACCGGTAATACCCACTTTTCCGGTGCCCGTTTCGTGGTGCATGAGAAATTCCACGGCGGCAAAAAAGTCATTCATCAGTTTGGTGGGATCCACTTTTTGCTGTAGCTCGCGCCCTTTCTCATCGTTCCCCGGATAACCGCCGACAGAACTCAGGCCGTCCGGTGCAAGCGCCACAAATCCGGCTTTCGCCACGCGGCGCGCCACGTCTTCGATATACGGATTAAGGCCACGATTCTCATGCACCACCACCACGCCCGGCACTTTTCCGGCGGCTTTGGCCGGGCGCACCAGATAGGCTTTTACGCTGCCATGCCCCTGCGGCGACGGGTACTGGATGTATTGCGCCACAATATCCGGATCGGTGAATTGCACCTGTTCGGCGTAGGCATAGTTGGGTGTCATCAGCGTGGACAGTGCCGCCAGCGACAGGCCGCCCGCCACAAATTTTGCCGAGAGATCGAGAAACTCACGTTTGGTCATTTTGCCGTGAACATAAAAATCAAAGTACTCGAGCAGTTCAGGCGGAAAATCTTTGGCTGTCATTCGCGTCATCATCAGGCTCCGTTCCGGGAAATTGAAGACTAAATAATGGTCTGCTTTTGACGATTTTGTAAACTGATTGTGAAATTGGATTTCAATCTGCCGCCGCACCACCGCTTTTTGGCGGCGGACAGTGCTAAACTGCGTGCAGTCTAAAGGAGACGCTATGAACAACAATCTCGCAGGTCTTACCCACGAAGAAATGGAAAAAGTGAGTGCCGGGCTTGCAGCCGGAACCGTCGCCGTGCGCGAGCGCAATAACCTTCCCGTCAACGCACAAGAAGTTGAGATGGAACAGCCGGAACATCTGCGCGCTTACTTTCGCGAGCGGCTGGAACACTACCGCAGCCAGCCCGCTAAAAAGTAAACCCCGTTACTGTCCGGTGGCGAAAAAGCCGGTGATGGCCTCGGTCAGATACGTCGCCGGTTCGCCCGGCTGCATCTGGCTCTGATGAAGAGTGATGCCGATTTCACCCGGCGCGGGTAAATCCTCCAGAACCTTCAGGGTTGCCGGTCTGCCAAAGTCCGTCCGTAAAGTAATCCCCAAACCGGCGGACAGCGCCGCCCAAATCCCGCCCAGGCTGCGGCTGGTAAACGCAATCCGCCAAGGGATCCCTGCTTTATCCAGCGCCGCCGTCGCCGCACTTCGCATCAGGCACGGCGCTTCAAACACCAGCAAAGGCAGCGGTTCGCCGGTTTCCAGATAATGCGCCAGCGAGAAATTCTGCGGGCCAATCCAGCGCAGCGGAATGCGGCCCAGCGCCCGGCTGGTCGGGAAAAGCGGGACGTCATCCGCCTGCCAGCACACCGCCAGATCGAATTCGTTATGCCGGATCCCGTCGAGCAATTGCTGATTGCGCGTGATGCTGGCAGAAAGCTGCACCTGCGGATGTGCGCGGGTAAACGTACCGAGAATGGCCGGTAAAAGTGCCTCGCCAAAATCTTCCTGCATACCGAGATTAATGCTGCCGCTCAGCGTGCTGGCCGATAATGCCGCGCTGGCTTCGTCGTTGAGGCTTAAAATCCGCCGCGCATAACTGAGCATCACCTCGCCCTGCGCGGTCAGAATCAGATGCCTTCCCGCCTTTTGCACCAGCTCCGTGCCCGCCTGCTGCTCCAGCTTTTTCAGTTGCGCGCTGACCGCCGACGTCGAACGCCCTAAGCGGTCAGCCGCCAGCACAAAGCTCCCGAGCTCTATGCCGGAGACAAAACTGCGCAGCGCCTCTGCATCAAAAGTTACCGGTCGTTTAGCCACGTTTAACAATCCCGTTTTTATGGATTAATACTGCTGATATTTTCGATATTAAGGACAATCATAACGCCTTATGCTCCTTTTCACACCCGCTAAAAGGAGCCTGAAATGAGCACCACGACACCATCCCCGATGCTGCCGCCTGAAACCATGACGCGCCTGACGCCAAAACTCGCACAGGTGACTGAGCAGGTTTTGTTTGGTGACCTCTGGCAACGAAGCGAGCTGCCTGCGCGCGACCGCAGCCTGATTACCGTCGCCACGCTGATTGCACTGAACCGCACCGAACAGTTGCCTTTTCATCTGGAGCTGGCGGTTAACAATGGCGTCACGCACAGCGAACTGAGCGAAGTGATCACCCATCTGGCGTTTTATGCCGGATGGCCCGCCGCCGCTTCCGCGCTGACCCGTTTCGCAGCGCTCGACCCGCAATAACAGAGGAAAATCATCATGCCGTTTACCCGAATTTCAATACCGGAACACCGCCTCGAAGGCTGGCAAAACGCGATTTCCACTGTCTTGCAGGACGCTCTGGTCACGACGTTTTCCGTTCCCAAAGACGACTGTTTCCAGCTGTTTGAACCGGCAAGTCGCGGCCTGCGGGTGATCAACCCGACGTATCTGGCAGGCCCGGACAGCCGCCGTTCTGACGATTTTCTGCTGTTCCACATCACGGCGGGGAAACCCCGAAATACCGCACAGAAAAGCGCGCTGTATCATTATCTGAATGAAAGATTGCACACGGAAATCGGCATCAATCCGGCGGATATCATGGTTGTGGTGAATTTCACCCAGCCGGAAGACTGGTCATTCAGCCACGGTGACGTCTTTCACGTTGCCGGCATCAGCCGCTCAGAAGAGGAAAAATGATGATTGCGATGCAATACAGTTTCACGCTGCCTGCGGATTACGACATGGGGATTATTGAACGGCGGATTGCCGAGAACGGGCATTTGCTGGACGGCTTTCCGGGGCTGATTTTCAAAACCTATCTGTACGCACGACGGGACGATACCGCGACGGGCAGCGCGGAAAACCTCTACGCTCCGTTTTATCTGTGGCAGGACGCAGAAAGTATGCACCGTTTTCTGCTCAGCGCCGGTTTTCAGGGCGTGGCAAAAGCGTTCGGATGGCCGCAGGTCAGGGTTTATCCGGTGCTTTCCGCCCGCATCAGTGAGGATGTGACGGGCGTGGTTTTTGCCCGTCGCGAGATGACGGATATCCCACCGTATAGCGATCTCACGCCACTGAGTTCCGGAGAAGCCAGCAACGGTGCGCTTATAGACGTGACCGCGTGGGACACCACAAACTGGAAGAAGATACGTTTTACGGCGGGAAAAAATGTGCAGACAGGAACCGGTCAGCATTACCGTATCGGGCATATTTCATTGCCCGGTGGAACAGCGGCTGGCTGACGGAAATACAACTCCCCTTCCGGCAGAACAATGCGCCGGTAGGGGATTTTCAGAGAGAGACCTCAATGCGCCGCGATGCCCAGTTTTTTCATCCTCGAAAGCAATGTGGTGCGTTTTAAACCCAGACGCTGCGCGGCACCGCGAGGCCCGGCGACCACCCCGTTGGTTTCTTTTAATACCGTGATAATACGCTCGCGCTCGTCGTCTTCGCTCAGGTGAGGCGCAGGTTCAGAGAATACCGGTGGCGCAACCGGCGTCATTGGCAGCGGATAATTCAGCTCGGGAAGTTGCAGATCCAGCACCGTGCCGCGGGTCAGAAGTACGGCGCGTTCAATCACATTTTCCAGCTCACGGACATTGCCCGGCCACGGCATGCGGCTGAGCAAGCGCAGCGTCTCCGCCGGAATGCTGTCGATGGTACGCTTCATCCGTTTGGCGATTTTGTAGGTCAGAAATTTCACCAGTTGCGGAATATCTTCCGGGCGTTCACGCAGCGGCGGGATGACGATCGGGAACACATTGAGCCGGTAATACAGGTCACTGCGAAATTCTTTGTCGGCCACCATTTGCTGCAGATCGCGGTTGGTGGCGGCGATCATGCGCACATTCACCGAGATCAGTTTGTTGCCGCCCACCCTTTCAAATTCCCGTTCCTGCAAAATACGCAGCAATTTAGGTTGCAGCTCCAGCGGGATTTCCCCGACTTCATCGAGGAACAGCGTGCCCTTATCAGCCAGCTCAAAACGGCCCATACGCTGGGCGGTTGCGCCTGTAAACGAGCCTTTTTCATGACCAAACAGGTCGCTTTCCAGCAGCCCGGCAGGCATCGCCGCGCAGTTCATTTTGACCATCCGCTGGTCGCGGCGATCGCCGAGGTTATGAATCGCCCGGGCGATCAGTTCTTTGCCGGTGCCGGTTTCCCCGAGGATCAGCACAGAGCAGTCACTTTTCGCCACGATCTCGACCTGTTTGAGCACCGCAGACATACCGGCGCTGCGCCCGACAATGTCGCTGAAATCCGGGGTATTGCTGTTAATTTGCTCGGTCAGATACAGGTTTTCGTGTTGCAGTTTTTCCTTCAGGCTTTTGATTTCCTGATACGCCAGTGCGTTGTCCACCGCAATGGCAATACGCTCGGCGATTTGCTGCAAAACCCGCAGGT
Organism: Rahnella sp. PCH160; assembly: GCF_047784855.1. Taxonomy (NCBI): domain Bacteria; kingdom Pseudomonadati; phylum Pseudomonadota; class Gammaproteobacteria; order Enterobacterales; family Yersiniaceae; genus Rahnella; species Rahnella sp. PCH160. The sequence goes on along the minus strand of NZ_JBLOGT010000001.1, from coordinate 2,264,463 downwards.
TGGCGGAATTGAAATTATCCGGCTGACACTGCGCCAGTTTGAGGACGCCCAGCGTTTTCTGGCCAAAACGCAGCGGCAGCATGCACAGCGTTTTGGTCTGGTCGCGCCACAGCAGCTGGAACAGCGTGCTCTCGTCGTCTTCCGGTTCTTCCGAAGGTCGCACGTTGGTCAGCAACATTTCGCCGTTTTTCATCACCTGCTGTTCCAGCGAGCCCGCCAGCGTCATGCGCGATTGTTCGCGTTCAGCGACATGCGTCTGCACATAATGCGTGGCGTAGACGCTGGCCTGTTCACTGTCTTTGTCGGCATCGCACAGCACAATGCTGATGGCGTTGATGTGGAAAAAATGATGAATGGTTTTGGCGATCTCGCCGGTCAGTTCGTCGAGATCAAGCTTGGAAAGTACGGCATTGGTGATGTCCACCAGAATGCGGAAATCATCGCGTTCGTGGCGCAACAGCGATTGCTGAAACAGCGCATTTTCGCGAAGCTGAATCTGCTCGACCGCAATTGCCGCCAGCATGCAGAGTTCATGCAACCCGCTTTTATCTTCCTCGCTGAACGGCGCAGCGCGCTGACGGGTAAACTCGCAGCCTCCGAGCAGGCCGGTAGATGCCAGCAACGGCACCAGGCAGTAGTCGGTAAACGCCGGATACAGGTTGAGCACGGCCAGTTGCGGGTAGCGCAAATGCAGCGCCTCGCTGCGCCAGACCTGCGTTTTCGGGTTGCTGAGCAGCGCATGTACCGGTCCGGTGGCGAGCAAGGTTTCGTCTTCATAACTCACTGGCTGATGATGCGGATCGATGCCATAAAAACTGACGCGTTCACTATTGCTGTCAAACAACACCAGCGTCACCGATTCTGCAATACCGACACTCTGCACCACCTGGGTCAGGGTTTCCAGCAGCGAGTTCATGGTCTGTTGCAGCAACAGTGTGCGCGTCAGTTCCAGCAATCCTTTGTGTTTTGTCGTGCTCATGGTTGCACTCTGCATAGCGTGGGCTCTGGATAACGTAGTTTCTGAAAAAAGGGCGATAGGGAAAAGTCTACCCCTTTCGTGGCACTCATCCCCCTGACGAGATCAACAAATGCGGGGTAAAGGTTCGGTATGTGGCAGCATGACCTGGCGGGAAACGCCGAGCGCGCCGCGCAGACAGACCTGAGGATTTTCGGTAACCTCGCCGATCGTCGCGGCATCGGCTCCCAGCGGATGGTTGCGCAATAGTTTCAGTACCGTTTCTTCCGCCTGTGCAGAAACCACCACCACCAGTTTGCCTTCATTGGCAAAATTCAGCGGTTCCAGCCCCAGCAGTTCGCAAATTCCCCGTACGGCAGGTTTGACCGGCAGGGCATTCTCATCAATACAAATGCCGAAACCGCTGGCCTCGCTGAATTCATGCAAAATCGCGTTAACGCCGCCGCGTGTCGCATCGCGCAGGGCGTGAACGCCGGAAACCACATGCAGTGGCGTCACCATCGGAGCCAGCACCGCGCAGTCGCTCCCGATTCCGAGATCCATCCCCAGTTGCTCGCGAAGATTCAGAATGGTGGCGCCGTGATCGCCCAGCGTACCGCTGACGATCACTTTGTCTCCGCACTGAATCTGCCCCGCGCCCCATGCCACACCGCCGGGGATCACGCCGATCCCGGCTGTGTTAATGAAAATCTTGTCGGCTGCACCGCGCTGCACGACTTTGGTGTCACCGGTGACAATGGCGATCCCCGCATCGCGTGCGGTTTGTGCCATCAGGCTGACTATTTTCTGCAAATCGTCCATCGGCAACCCTTCTTCCAGAATGAATCCGCAGGAAAGATACGCCGGTGTTGCACCGCTGACGGACAGGTCGTTTGCCGTGCCGCACACGGCCAGTTTGCCGATATTTCCGCCGGGAAAGAAAATCGGATCAATGACATAACTGTCAGTGGTGAATGCCAGACGGTCGCCCTGCTGGCTCAGCGCGGCCAGCGATAAACGTGCGCCGTCTTCGCGCTCGTTGAGCCACGGGTTATCAAACGCGCGGAGAAACATCCGTTCAATCATTTGCTGCATCGCGCGGCCACCGCTGCCGTGCGCCATCGTCACTACGTCATTGCGACCACTCATCCTGCCACCTTCTGTTTCATCTCTTGCTGCTCTGATTCATTTTCCTGATACCGGTACTGATACCAGGCGGCGCAGGCCCCTTCGGAGGAGACCATCAGTGCGCCAAACGCGTTATGCGGCGTGCAGCCGGTGCCAAACAACGGGCATTCATGCGGCTTGCAGCGCCCCGTCAGGACTTCGCCGCAGCGCGAACGCGGATCATCGGCCACCGATTGCGCCTGCGGGCTGAAACGGCGTTCGGCGTCAAATGCCGAATAAGTTTGCGTCAGGGAAATCCCCGACGCCTCGATAAGCCCCAGCCCGCGCCATTCGCTGCTGCCGGAAAGCTGAAAGACTTCGCGGATAGCGCTTTGTGCCAGCACATTACCCTCTTCCGGTACGATGCGTCGGTATTGGTTTTCCGTTTTACACGATGCCTCGCAAACTTGTTCCACCAGCATGATTACGCTTTGCAGCATATCCAGCGGTTCGAACCCGCTGACCACCAGGGGTTTGCCAAATTGCGTATTAATAAAATGATACGGCGCGGTGCCGATCACCATGCTGACGTGGCCCGGCGCGAGAAAAGCGTCGATGCGGACATCGTCTTGTTGCAGCAAACTGCGCAAGGTGGGGATCAGGCTGATATGCTGGCAAAAGACGCTGAAATTGGTCAGCCCTTCGCGCCGTGCCTGTTGCAGCGTGACCGCCGTCACCGGCAGCGTGGTTTCAAAACCGAGTGCGAAAAACACCACCTGCCGCTGCGGGTTTTCCCGCGCCAGTTTCAGTGCGTCGAGCGGCGAATAGACCACCCGCACGTCCGCGCCGCGTTCGCGCGCATTCAGCAGTGATCCTTGTTTCCCCGGCACCCGCAGCGCATCGCCAAAGGTGCAAAAAATCACGTCCGGGTGAGCAGCAATTTCACAACACGCGTCAATCCGCCCCATCGGCAACACGCACACCGGGCAGCCGGGCCCGTGGATAAATTCCAGCTGCGGCGGCAGGAGCTTATCCAGACCAAATTTGAAAATAGCATGCGTATGTCCGCCGCAGACTTCCATAATCTGCATCGGTTTTTCAGCGGTATAAGGCAGTTGTGCGGCCCGTTTATGCAGGCGTTCAATCAGCGTTTTCGCCAGTTTCGGGTCACGAAATTCATCAACAAAACGCATTATCTGGCCTCCCCGCGCCGAGAAACAGTGCGACGTCGGCTTCCACCTCTTCCATGGCGTGCAGCGCCGCCAGCGTTTCCTGCGCTTCGTGCTCGTCGAGTCTGCTCAGCGCAAAACCGACATGAATTAACACCCAGCCGCCGATAAGCTGTTCGCGTTCGCCATCGCTCTTGCAGTCACAGACCAGCGCGATATTCACTTCTCGCCGCAGGCCGCAAACTTCCGCCCAGGCGTGATCGGGCTGTTGCTCATGCAGCGCAACAATTTGCCCCGGAATGCCTATGCACATCGCTGCTCCTCCAGCCACGCCAGCCACGCGTCCATGCCTTCGCCGGTGGTGGCTGAAAGGCGGATCACTTCAATCTCCGGGTTCACCTGCCGCGCGTTGGCGATGCAGGTTTCGACATCAAAACTGACGTACGGCAGCAGGTCGATTTTATTGAGGATCATCAGGCGCGAGGCCGCAAACATATGCGGATACTTCAGCGGTTTGTCTTCGCCTTCGGTGACGGAAAGCACCGCAACTTTGTGCCGTTCGCCGAGATCAAAACTCGCCGGGCACACCAGATTGCCGACGTTTTCGATAAACAGCAGGCTGTTATTGTTCGGCGACAACTGATGTACCGCGTCATGCACCATTTGCGCATCGAGATGGCAACCTTTGCCGGTATTCACCTGAATCGCCGGTACGCCGGTCGCGCGGATACGATCCGCATCATTGGTGGTTTGCTGATCGCCTTCCACCACCGCGCAGTCGAAATACGGCGCAAGACGGGTCAGGGTGCTGGTCAGCAGCGTCGTTTTGCCGGAACCGGGGCTGGACACCAGATTCAGCGCCAGAATGGACGCCTGCGCAAAATGTTCACGGTTATGCGCGGCAATATGATTGTTCTTGGCCAGCACATCCATTTCGATATCCACCAGGCGGCGCGGCGCAAAGGGCAAACCGTGCGAATGGCGCTGTTCGTGGTCATGCGAATGATCGTGATGGGAATGGTCGTGGTGAGAATGTTCGCTGCTGACGCCTTCAATCCGAAGCTCGCCGCTGGCACAACCGCAGGTACTGCACATAGTTTTCTCCCCGGGTTTACGGATACCCGTTATTCGATTTCAATTCGTTTGATTTTCATGCCGTCGTCGGCAATCACCCGCACATTGCGGCCGCCACACTCAGGGCAAAGCAGCACGTCGGGGCGGAACAGACGGATGTCTTTCTGGCAATCGTGGCACCAGCTTTGCGCCGCGGGCGTATCGAGATGCAACGTGCAGCCTTCGGCCAGCGTTTCGCGACAGGCCAGTTCAAAACAAAATTGCAGCGCTTCCGGTTCGACGCAGGAAAACGCCCCAATTTCCATCCACACAGCGGTAATTCGCCGCGCATTATTTTGCTGGCCAAATTTTTGCATTATTTCCACGGCATTCTGGCACAGCGTAATTTCGTGCATTATTTCCCCTCCCGATGGAGTCAGATAAAAGCGCTGTTGCAATATTAATGCCAGATTGCATCTCACCTATTAAAGGAAGCGTGTTCCCCGGTGACGGAATTAATACGTCATAACTGTCGAAATAAGGTGTCATCGACACGTCATTAATTCCCCCGCCATAAGTCACCAGACAGTGAAAACTCTTTCAATACAATGATTTTAAAGTATTTAAAAAATAAATTTCGACACTGGCACGCTTTATGCCATTAGAGAGTTATGCACCCTATTTTGTCGTCACAGGGCGGGAAAAACGGGCACTCACGCACAACATAATAACGGGTAATGACATGAGCACTCTCAGCGAACTGACCACAAAGGCCGACTACATCGCCAGCAAAAACAGCCATCTAAAATCACAGTGGCGCACTTATCAGAACAGCCTGATTCAGGCGATAACCCATTCAAACAAAAAGATTAATCACGAGTTCTGCTGTGGTGAAGATCAGGATATCCGCTTCACGCTGTTCAACCATTTCACCGTCAGCATTCACCTGAGCGATGACTTCTACAGTCAGGACATCGTGTACAGTCTGAACATGGCGCACAGCGGTGAAGAACCTCATTTCAAAACCTTTGCCCACGCCACGCTAAGTGAAGAGGGTAAGATTGACGGCACCACAGACATTCATGATAAAAACGCCGTTCTGGAACATTATTTAAATAAAATCTCCGCTATCTATCAGTGTATTTACGACTCCCTGCATAGCAATCAGCCTATTCAGGCACAATTAGAAAAATTACTCAGCCACGCCTGATTCATAGTCAGAAATACATTATCAGTCCGGTCTGACGGAAATATTTTCCCGCGCAGCGTGATTGCCGGTTTTTACCGGGATTAATTCCGACATAAATGTCGAAATGTCAATTTAAGTGCCGATTTCGTCACCTTTGACGAAATGAAAAGGAGACTTCATGAGTCGCATCGCCGCCATGAATCAATATGTGATCGCCGATCCGAAACTGTGTATCGGCTGCAACACCTGTATGGCCAGCTGTTCGCAGGAACATCAGCTGCACAGCCTGCAGTCTGCGCCCCGTTTGCAGGTGATGCGCAACCGGCTGGATTCCGCGCCGGTCATGTGTCACCAGTGTGAAGATGCGCCGTGCGCGCAGGTGTGCCCGGTCAATGCCATCACCCGTCAGGACGATGCCATTCATCTCAATGAAAGCCTGTGCGTGAGTTGCAAGCTGTGCGGAATTGCCTGCCCGTTTGGCGCAATCACCTTTTCCGGCAGCACGCCGCTGGATATTCCCCGCAACTGTAATACCTCAAAAGCGTTACCCGCTCCGCGTGCGCCGCGTGCTGTCAGCCCGTTCCTGGATTGCGTGCCCGGTTTACGCGCCGTGGCGGTGAAATGCGATTTATGCAGCTTCAGCCCGGACGGCCCCGCGTGCGTCAAAACCTGCCCGACGCAGGCCATCACGCTGGTTACCGCCAGTCTGTCCGAGCACAGCAGCCAGCAAAAACGCCTGAATGCGATGAACGCATTCCCTGCCAGTTATTCCACTTTCACCACGCCTGACGCGGGGGCTAAATCATGACAGCTTTGTTTGCTTTAGAACCCGCCTCTTTGCTGGCGCTGGCACTGCTTATCTGGCTGGTGAGCGGCGTGGCGGGCTGGATGTTTTCTGCCGCCGCACGCCTCAGCAGCCTGATTTCTGGGCTGGGCGGCATGCTGGCATCTGCGGCGGTTATCGTCGCCGCGTTTGAGATGGTTCAAAGCGGCGGCGCGGTTCAGACGCTGGCGTTGCCCGTGTTGCCGTTTACCGCCGAATTCAGCCCGCTGAACGGATTGTTATTGCTGGCGATGTCGGTGACGGCGCTGTTCAGCAGCCTGTATGCCTGCGCCTGGCTGGCGGGGACGACGACACGTAAACGCGGCCGCACCGGCTTATTGTGCAATTTTCTGCTGGCGGCGCTGACTGCGGCAGCAGTCGCCAGTAACGCGGTCCAATTGCTCCTGATGATGGAACTGGCCGCGCTGTGCGCTTACTTCCTGATCGTACAAACCGATGATGTGAAAAGCCGCCGTGCCGGTCTGAATCAGTTTCTGTCGGGTCGCCTCGGCACGGTTTGCCTGATTCTGGCGTTTACTGTTTTGCATCACGTCAGCGGCAGTCTGGATTTTGACGTTCTGCGCCACACGGCCTTCCCGGCGGGCGCGAAATCGCTGGCCTTCCTGCTGGCGCTGGCGGGCTTCGGGCTTTACGCGGGGATTATTCCGCTGCACGCCTGGGTGCCGCAATCGCACTCCAGCGCACCGGCACATGCGGCTGCGCTGTTCTCTTCCGTGCTGATGAAAATCGGCATTATTGGCATCGTAAAAGTCGGTCTGGATTTGCTCGGCGCACCGCCACTCTGGTGGGGCCTGATGGTGTTGTTGCTGGCAATCCTGACCGCGTTTATTGGCGGGCTCTACGCGCTGATGGAACACGATATCCGCCGTCTGCTGGCCTATCACACGCTGGAAAACGTCGGGATTATTCTGCTCGGCGTCGGCGGTGCAATGACCGGTGTGGCGCTGAATCTGCCGGAACTGGCGGCGCTGGCGCTGCTGGCCGGATTGTTCCATCTGTTCAACCACGGTTTGTTTAAAACCGCACTGTTCCTCGGTGCCGGTGAAATTGAAATGCAGACCGGCATAAAGGATATGGAAAAGCTCGGCGGAATTGCCCGTCTGATGCCGTGGACCGCCGTCGCCATGTTAATTGCGCTGATGTCGATGGCCGCGCTGCCGCCGCTTAACGGCTTTGCCAGCGAATGGCTGCTGTATCAGTCGCTGTTACAGCTGAGCGCCGCGCCGCTGTTTATCGCCCGTCTGCTCGGCCCGTTGCTGGCGGTCGGTCTGGCGCTCACCGGCGCGCTGGCGCTGATGTGCGTGGCGAAAGTTTTCGGCGTCACGTTCCTTGGCGCACCACGCAGTAAGGCGGCAGAAGCAGCCACGCCTGCACCGCTGGCGATGACGCTGAGCAGCGTTTTGCTGGCGCTGTTGTGCATCGTTTTCGGGGTGGCCTCACCGTGGATTATTCCGCACTTCGCTGCTGTAGCCGCTTCCGTGCTGAACGCGCCGGTTCTCCAGACCGCACAGCACGGCGCGGTATTTTCAACGACCTCCGCCGTTTCCGCCCCGATGGTGGCGCTTCTGCTGCTGGCGATGCCCTTGCTGCCGTGGATTATTGCTGCCGTTCTGCGCGGTGCCCGCCTGCCAAACCGCCTGCGTGGCGATGCCTGGGCCTGTGGTTACGGGCATTCCGCTGACATGGTGGTCACCGCGACCGGTTTTACCCAGCCGCTGCGCGTGATGTTCGGGCCGCTGTACCGCCTGCGCCAGTACGTTATGCCCGCCAAACTGGTGAGCACGCTGCATCAGGGCTGGCTCGGGGCTTTCTGCCGTCGTCTGGCTTTCATCGAACTGGCCGTGTTGCTGGTCGTGGCTTTTGCCTGAGGAACTGACTATGAATTTTCCCTTTTTGCTGAACAGTTCTCTGTGGCCGCTGGCGCTGATTCAGGCCGTCGCGCTGCTGGCGGTGGCTCCGCTGTTTGCCGGATTCAGCCGCGTGATGCGCGCCCGGATGCACAACCGGCGCGGGCCGGGGGTATTACAGGAATACCGTGATATCGCCAAATTACTCAAACGCCAGAGTGTGGCACCGGCGGCGTCCGGCCCGGCGTTTCGCAGCATGCCGTATCTGCTGACCGGCGGCTTGCTGGTCATCGCCACCGCGTTACCGGTGGTCACGCTGGCCTCGCCGATGGGCGCGGCGGGCGACCTGATCACCGTGATTTATCTGTTCGCCGTGGTGCGTTTTGTGTTTGCCATCGCCGGGCTGGATACCGGCAGTACGTTCACCGGCATCGGTGCCAGCCGTGAAGCGGTGTTAGGCGTGCTGGTGGAACCGATTCTGTTGCTCGGCCTGTGGGTCGCCGCGCTGGTGGCGGGTTCCACCTCGCTGGGGGCGATTTCTACCCGCGTGCTGCACTGGCCGGTGTCGTCTTCCCTGACGCTCATTCTGGCCGGTCTGGCCTGTGCGTTTGCCACGTATATCGAAATGGGCAAATTACCGTTTGATATGGCCGAAGCCGAGCAGGAATTGCAGGAAGGTCCGCTGACCGAATATTCCGGTGCCGCGCTGGGCGTGCTGAAAATGGGTATCAGCCTGAAACAGCTGGTGGTGCTGCAGCTGTTTCTCGGCCTGTTCTTCCCGTTCGGACAGGTGGAACACATCACGCCGGTGGCATTGCTGATTGCCGTGGTGCTGAGTCTGGTGAAGCTGCTGATCGCCGTTTTTCTGGTGGCGCTTATCGAGAACAGCGTCGCCCGTCTGCGTTTTCTCAAAACGTCCCGCACCACTTGGGCGGGGTTCGGGCTGGCATTTCTGGCGCTGGTTTCCTGGCTGGTCGCAGGCTGACCTGACATTTTTCTTATCCCGCCACGGCGGGAAGAGGCTTTGCAATGAGTGAGTTCAATACCGCATTAAATCAAAACCCGGTCGGCAAACATTATCTTGCCGCGCTGGCGAAACAGTTCCCGTCTGCCATTTTAGGCAGCGAATGGCAGACCGATACGCAGGCGACGGTGACCATCAAACTGAACGCGCTGCCGGAAGTGGTCGAGTGGTTGTATTACCAGCAGGGAGGCTGGCTTTCTGTGTTATTTGGCAATGACGAGCGCACGCTGTGCGGCAACTATGCGCTGTATTACGTGCTGTCGATGGAAAAAGGCGTGAAGTGCTGGATCACCGTGCGCGCCGAAGTGGATCCGGTTTCACTGGAATTCCCGTCCGTGACGCCGCGCGTGCCCGCGGCAGTCTGGGGCGAACGCGAAGTCCGCGATATGTACGGTTTGCGCCCGGTCGGGTTGCCGGACGAACGCCGTCTGGTGCTGCCGGATGACTGGCCGGATGATCTCTATCCGCTGCGCAAAGATTCGATGGATTACCGTCAGCGCCCGGCACCGACCACCGACGACGAAACCTATCCGTTTATTTCGCAAGCCAAAGAAGGCAGCAAAATTGTGCCGATTGGCCCGCTGCACGTCACTTCTGACGAACCCGGACATTTTCGTCTGTTTGTCGATGGCGAAGACATTATCGACGCGGATTACCGTCTGTTTTACGTCCACCGGGGTATGGAAAAACTGGCGGAAACCCGCATGGGGTATAACGAGGTCACGTTCCTTTCCGACCGCGTGTGCGGCATCTGCGGCTTTACGCACAGCGTGGCGTACACCTCGTCGGTTGAAAATGCGATGGGAATTGTGGTGCCGGAACGCGCCCAGATGATCCGCTCAATTCTGCTGGAAGTGGAACGCCTGCACAGCCATTTGCTGAACCTCGGGCTGACCTGCCATTTCGTCGGTTTTGACTCAGGCTTTATGCAGTTTTTCCGCATCCGCGAACAGTCGATGAAGATGGCCGAAATCCTCACCGGCGCACGCAAAACCTATGGTATGAACCTGATCGGCGGGATGCGTCGCGACATCTTAAAAGACGACATGATCCAGACGATTGCGCTGGCGGGCAGTATGCGCCGTGACCTCAATGAGCTGGTGGATATCTTGCTCAGCACACCGAATACCGAACAGCGCAGCGTCGGCGTCGGCATTCTCGATCCGCAGGTGGCGCGTGATTTCAGTAACGTCGGCCCGATGGTGCGCGGCAGCGGTCACCGCCGCGATATGCGTCTGGATCATCCTTATGCCGGCTACGCCAAGCTGCCGTTTGAGATTTGCAGCGAAACCGGCAACGACGTGTATTCCCGCCTGAAAGTCCGCATCCACGAAGTCTACAACGCCCTGAACATGATTGAGTTTGGCCTGCAAAGCCTGCCGGGCGGCCCGCTGGCGGTGGAAGGGTTTACCTATATTCCGCACCGCTTTGCCCTCGGTTTTGCCGAAGCCCCGCGCGGCGACGATATCCACTGGAGCATGACCGGCGACAACCAGAAGCTGTTCCGCTGGCGCTGCCGTGCGGCGACGTACGCCAACTGGCCGACGCTGCGCTACATGCTGCGCGGCAATACGGTGTCCGACGCCCCGCTGATCATCGGCAGTCTCGATCCTTGCTATTCCTGCACCGACCGCATGACCGTGGTCGATGTGCGTAAGAAAACGACCATTGTCGTGCCTTACAAAGAGATCGAACGTTACGGCATCGAACGCAAAAATTCGCCGCTTTAAGGAATCGCTTAAATCATGCTGAAACTGATTAAAAAAGTGCTGAAAACGGGCACAGCCACCGTGGGTTATCCGTTTACGCCGCTGGATCTTGCGCCGAATTTTCGCGGCAAGCCGCTGTACACCGCGCAGCAGTGTATTGCCTGCGGAGCCTGCGCCAACGCCTGCCCGTCTAACGCGCTGACCATGACCACGGCGGAAGACGGCGAAACCCTGCGCTGGCAGCTGTTTTTAGGCCGCTGCATTTTCTGCGCCCGCTGCGAGGAAGTCTGCCCGACGGCGGCCATCAAACTGTCGCAGGAATTTGAACTGGCGGTATGGCGCAAAGAAGATCTGTACGAAACGGCGGATTTCCCCATTTGCCATTGCCGTGAATGCGGCAAACCTTACGCCGTGCAAAAGGAAATCGACTTCGCGCTCAGCCTGTTGCAGGAAAGCGCGGCGCTGAGCGACCGGCAAATCGCCGACCGCCGCGTGCAGTACGAAACCTGTCCGTCATGCAAGAAAATGCACAGTCTTTCTTCCACCGACCGTATTGATATCGGCCGCCATATGAACACGGAGGCCCGTTCATGAGTCATAACCCGATTGCACCGCGTGACGAAAATGGTCTGCCGGTGCCCGTCACGCTTGACGAAAGCATCGCAAAGCTGAAATCCACCCTGTTGCACAGCATCCGCCGCTCCGCCTACGTTTACCGCGTGGATTGCGGCGGTTGTAACGGCTGTGAGATTGAGATTTTCGCCGCGATTTCACCGCTGTTTGACGCCGAACGTTTTGGCATCAAAGTCGTGCCGTCACCGCGCCACGCCGATATTCTGCTGTTCACCGGCGCGGTCACCCGCGCCATGCGCATGCCCGCGCTGCGCGCCTGGGATTCCGCACCGGATCCAAAAATCTGCATTTCTTACGGTGCCTGCGGCAACAGCGGCGGGATTTTCCACGACCTTTACTGCGTCTGGGGCGGCACCGATAAAATCGTGCCGGTCGACGTGTATATTCCGGGTTGCCCGCCAACACCGGCGGCCACCATTTACGGCTTCGCGATGGCGCTTGGTTTGCTGGATCAGAAAATCAAAGGCCAGCAGCACGATGAGGCCGCTGCGACTCCGGCGGAATTACTGCATCCGGATCTGCCGCAGCCGTTGCGTGTTTTACTCGACCGCGAAGCGCGCCGTATGGCCGGTTACCGCTATGGTCGCCAGATTGCGGACGAGTTTATGAATATCGTGGCAGCGCCCGGTATTCAGCCGGTGGAGCAGCGCGTTTCAACCTACCTCAGTGAACGCGGCGACCTGCGTCTCACTGAAATTGTCGGCAACCTGCAACAGATTTATCAGCAAGTTCTGCGCGGGGAGGTACGCCTGTGATGACGTCAGGAAACGACCAGCGCTACGCGCAGCATCAGCCTTTTTCCGGCCATCAGGCCGAAAAGAACAAAGTCATTTTTTACTCGCTGAGCAGCAAATTTGTCGATGAAAAAAGTGCGCAAAAGCGCAGCTCGCAGAAAGTGCAGGAAGTGGTGTATTACAGCCTGGCCATCGGCCACCACCTCGGGGTGATCGACTGCCTGAAATCCCGCCTCGAATGCCCGCTCACCGGCTACCAGCAATGGGTCAGCTGCCTGCCCGAACAGGGCGAAGCCTACCGAAAACTGGCGGGCGTACAGCGTTTTGGCGAAATCAATATCGACAGCAGCCACACGCATTTACTGGCGCTGGCGCTGCGTGACGCCCGCCCGCAAATGAATGAAGAACAGCAGGGCTGGAGCGACCGGCTTATTGCCCTGCTCGGACAAATCGAAAGCGACCCCGCCATGTACCTGATGGTCAGGAGATACGATGCCTGATTCCGCTTCCCGGTACGCGCTGCTTTGCGTGGGCAACAGCATGATGGGTGATGACGGTGCCGGCCCCCGGTTGGCAGAACTGTGCGCGGAAAAACCACTCAGCGGCTGGACGGTCGTTGACGGCGGTGCCGCGCCAGAAAATGACATCAGCTATTTACGCGAGCTGCGCCCGGCGCATCTGGTGATCGTGGACGCCACTGACATGGGGCTGATGCCCGGCGAGATGCGCATTCTCGAAGAAAGCGACATCGGCGAAATGTTCATGATGACCACCCACAATTTACCGCTGACGTTTCTCATGCAACAGCTGCGTGAGGACATCCCGCAAATCACGTTTGTCGGCATTCAGCCGGACGTCGTCGCGTTTTATTACCCGATGAGCGACGCCGTGGAACAGGCCGTCGTCCGCCTGCATCAGTTATTACCGGCGCTGGAACAGGGCATGGGCATCGCGCCATTTCAGGCCGAAACCGCCTGACCGCGTTGTCGACAGAATTGTCGATTCGGTGACGACGCGGATATGACGTCAGTGACACGCGTCGTGACCGGCAGTCTTAAAATCATATAAGATATTGAATTACTTGAATAAAAATAAAACCATGAAACTGGCATGGTTTATGTATAGCAGTAGATGAAAACTTTTAACCACTTCATTTTAAGTACACAGAAATCCCCTAAGGGAGTCATACATGAACCGGTTCATCATCGCCGATCCTAAAAAATGCATCGGCTGCCGTACCTGTGAAATTGCCTGCGTCATGGCGCACAGCGATTCTCAGGATATCTCGCTGCTGAATGCCGCGACTTTCGCCCCGCGCCTGCACGTCATTAAAGGCGTGAATCTCAGCACCGCGGTGATGTGTCGCCAGTGCGAAGACGCGCCTTGCGCCAACGTCTGCCCGAACGGCGCGATTCTGCGTACCGGCGATCACGTTCAGGTGATGCAGGAACGCTGCATCGGCTGCAAAACCTGCGTCGTCGCCTGCCCGTACGGCGCGATGGAAGTGGTCACCAAACCGATTTTCCGCCAGAACGGCGCGGCAATGGTCGCCACGTCGGACAAAGCCGAAGCACATAAATGCGACCTGTGCCAGGGCATCGCAGGTGGCCCGGCCTGTATGGAGGTTTGCCCGACCAAGGCGCTTTTCGCCATCGACCGTAATCACTTACAGGAAATGAACGCAGAAAAACGCCGCCGCGCTGCGCTCGACAGCACATCTCCCCTGCTGTTTTAACTCCGGATAGAGGAAGTAATCACATGAAAAAAGTCACCACTGTCTGCCCGTATTGCGGGGCCGGATGTAAATTGAATCTGGTTGTGGATAACGGAAAAATCATTCGCGCCGAAGCCGCCAACGGCGTCACCAATCAGGGCGAACTCTGTCTGAAAGGCTATTACGGCTGGGATTTCCTGAACGATACTAAACTGCTAACCCCGCGCCTGACGCAGCCACTGATCCGCCGCCAGAAAGGCGGAAAATTCGAAGCCGTCACCTGGGATGAAGCCATCCGCTATACCGCGCAGCGCCTGAAAGAAATCAAACAAAAACACGGCCCGCGTTCAATTATGCACACCGGTTCTTCCCGGGGTACCGGCAACGAAACCAACTATGTGATGCAGAAATTTGCCCGTGCGGTCATCGGCACCAACAACGTCGACTGCTGCGCCCGCGTGTGTCACGGCCCGTCCGTTGCCGGTTTGCAGGCCACGCTCGGTAACGGCGCAATGAGTAACTCCATCGGCGATATCGAGAATTCAAAATGTTTGCTGGTGATCGGCTATAACTGCGCGGATTCTCACCCGATCGTCGCGCGTCGCGTGATTAAAGCCAAAGAGAAAGGCGCACAGATTATCGTCTGTGACCCGCGCCGTATCGAAACCGCACGCATTGCCGACCAACATCTGCAAATCAAAAACGGCTGCAACATGGCGCTGGTGAATGCGTTTGCCCATGTGCTGATCGAAGAAAATCTGTATGACCACGACTACGTGGCGAAATACACCGAAGGCTTCGAGGAATACCGCAAAAACGTTGCCGATTATTCACCGGAAGCGGTCGCTGAGCAGACCGGTGTTTCAGCGCAGCAAATCCGTCAGGCGATGCGCACCTACGCCGCTGCACCTTCTGCCACCATCATGTGGGGCATGGGCGTGACTCAGTTTGGGCAGGCCGTGGATGTGGTGAAAGGGCTGGCCGGGCTGGCATTGCTGACCGGTAATCTGGGCCGTGCCAACGTTGGCGTCGGCCCGGTGCGCGGACAAAATAACGTGCAAGGTGCCTGTGACATGGGCGTTCTGCCGAATGAATTCCCCGGCTATCAGTCGGTCACCGACCCGAAAGTTCGTGCGAAATTTGCCGATGCGTGGGGCATTGACGTTAACCAGATGGACACCGAAGTCGGCCACCGTATTACCGAAATCCCGCATCTGGCGATTGAAGGCCATGTGAAAGCCTATTACATCATGGGCGAAGATCCGTTGCAGACTGAGGCCGATTTAAGTCTGGTACGCAAAGGCTTCGAGGCGCTGGAATTTGTGGTGGTGCAGGATATTTTCATGACCAAAACAGCGGAACAGGCCGATGTGATCCTGCCTGCGACATCCTGGGGGGAACACGGCGGTGTCTTCTCCTGCGCCGACCGTGGCTTCCAGCGTTTCGAGAAAGCCATCGAACCGAAATACAACGTAAAACGCGACTGGGAAATCATCAGCCTGCTGGCGACAGAACTCGGTTATCCGATGCATTACAACGACAACCAGGAAATCTGGGACGAAATGCGCAGCCTGTGCCCGCTGTTTTATGGCGCAACCTACGAAAAAATGGGTGAACTCGGGCACATTCAGTGGCCTTGTACCACGCTGGAAAGCCCGGGGACGCAGTACCTTTACGCGGATAATCGCTTCGATACGCCGACCGGCAAAGGCCAGCTATTTGCCGCACCGTGGCGCGCACCGGCAGAAGTGCCGGATGAAAGTTACCCGCTGGTGCTGTGTACCGTCCGTGAAGTCGGCCACTATTCCTGCCGTTCAATGACCGGCAACTGCGCCGCCTTGCAAACGCTGGCCGACGAACCGGGTTTTGTGCAGATGCATCCGCAGGACGCCGAAGCGCTGGGCATCCGTGACCAGCAACTGGTCTGGGTCGCCTCGCGCCGTGGCAAAGTCATTTCACGCGCTAACTTCAATGAACGTATCAATATCGGCGCGGTGTACATGACTTACCAGTGGTGGATTGGTGCCTGTAACGAACTGACGCAGGAAAATCTGGATCCGATTTCCAAAACGCCGGAAACCAAGTATTGCGCCGTTAACGTTGAACAGATTGCCGATCAGCGCTGGGCAGAAAACTACGCACAGCAAACCTACAGCGACATGAAAGCACGCCTGCGCAGTGCCGTTGAGGATGTGATCCCGGTGGTGGAAGTCTAATTTTTTAGCGACTCCCCCTGCAAAGTGGGAGGTTTTTAAGCTCCTTCCCCTCTCACGAGGGGAAGGTTGGGATGGGGTGTGGGTCTGATCGGTCACAATCCCAGTTGCCTGCTAAACCCCCTCCCAACCTCCCCCTTCGCAGGGGGAGGAGCACACCCAAATCCCCCAAAATTCCATGAGGCTGTATGTTTGATTCTCACGTGATCCGTATCTGCGGCAAGGTTCAGGGCGTCGGTTTCCGGCCTTTTATCTGGCAACTGGCAGACAGGATGCAGCTTCGCGGCGAGGTGTGTAATGACAGCGCGGGCGTGGAAATAAGACTTTTTCAGCCCGCTGATATTGATACGTTTATCGCTCAGGTAAAACGTGAATGTCCGCCGCTGGCGCGCATTGACAGTGTCAGTGTCGGCCGTTTTAACTGGCAAATTCCTCCGCAAACTTTCTCCATTACAAACAGCCGTCGCCAGCAGATGAGCACGCAGGTGGTGCCCGACGCGGCGACCTGTCCGGAATGTCTGAAGGAAATCACCCGTCCCGGCGACCGCCGTTTCGGCTATGCCTTCACCAACTGCACGCATTGCGGCCCGAGATTCACGATCATCCGCGCGATGCCTTATGACCGCCCTGCCACCAGCATGGCGGAATTTGCGCTGTGCCCGGCATGTCAGCAGGAATATCAGGATCCCGCCGACCGGCGCTTTCACGCACAACCGGTCGCCTGCCCGGACTGCGGGCCACAAGTCCGCGCCACGCGGCAAAACGGTGAAACGCTGGCACAGGGAAATGCCGCGCTGAGATACGCCGTGAGCGCATTGCAGGCGGGTGAAATTGTCGCGATCAAAGGGTTGGGCGGTTTTCATCTGGCATGCGATGCCACGCAACAGAGCGCAGTAATGCGGCTGCGGGAACGCAAAAATCGCCCGTCAAAACCACTGGCGGTGATGCTGCCCGATATCCGCTGGCTGGCACAATGCAGCAGTGAAGACAGCCCGCAGTGTGCCTTGCGCGAAATGCTCAGTTCCCCTGCGGCGCCGATTGTGCTGACGGTGAAAAGCGCAACGTCACCTTTGTGCGCGGCGGTGGCGCCGGGGCTGGATGAGGTCGGCCTGATGCTGCCGTTTACGCCGTTGCATCACTTGCTGATGCAGGCCTGCGGCACGCCGCTGGTGATGACATCAGGTAACGCGGCCGGGCGCGCGCCGGTACTGAACAATGACGATGCACTTCGTCAGCTCGACAAAATTGCCGATGTCTGGCTTTTGCATAACCGCGATATCGTTCAGCGCGCCGATGATTCACTGGTTCGGCTGACGCCGCAGGGCACCGACGTTTTACGCCGTGCTCGGGGTTTTGTGCCCGACGCAATCCCCCTGCCCGCCGGTTTTGACACCCAGCCGCCTGTACTGGCGCTGGGCGGTGACCTCAAAAATACGTTCTGTCTGGTGCGCGGCAATCAGGCCATTCTCAGCGCCCATTTCGGTTCGCTGGCTGACGGTGATATTGCCCGGCAGCAACAGCAGGCGATTGAACATTTTCTGCATCTTTATGAATGCACGCCGGTGGCGATTGCCCGCGATGCACACCCCGCTTACGTCAGCCACGCTCAGGCTGAAAGCCACGGAATACGGGTGGTTGACGTACTTCACCATCACGCGCATCTCGCTGCCTGTCTGGCAGAAAACGGCTGGCCGCTGGACGGCGGCAACGTGATCGGGCTGGCACTGGACGGGCTGGGTTACGGCATTTTCGCAGGCAAAACGGGGGCGCTGTGGGGCGGTGAATGTTTGCAGGTGGATTATCTGCATTGCGAACATTTAGGCGGATTACCCGCCGTGGCGCTGCCCGGAGGCGACCGCGCGGCGCATGAACCGTGGCGTAATTTGCTGGCGCAGTGGCAGGCTTTCGTCCCCGGCTGGCAGTCACTTTCTGAAGCGTGCGTGCTGGATGGACACCCGTGGCTGCCGCTGTCGAAAGCCATCGCCGCCGGTGTGAATTCGCCGCTGGCGTCTTCGTGCGGGCGACTGTTTGATGCCGTCGCCGCCGCACTCGGCTGCGCCCCCGCGCAACTGAGCTGGGAAGGCGAAGCCGCCTGCCAGCTCGAAGCGCTGGCACACCGGGCGGAGGGTATTTCGCATCCGGTTACGTTCCCGCTGCACCCTACGCCCGACGGCACTTTTCTGGATTTAGCCACTTTCTGGCAGCAGTGGCTCGGCTGGCAGGCGTCACCTGCCGCGCGGGCTTTCGCCTTTCATGACGCACTGGCGCAGGGTTTTGCCGCCCTCGCCCGTTTTCATTGTGTCCGCACTGGCACCCGCACCGTCGCACTCGGTGGCGGCGTGTTGCATAACCGCCTGCTCCGCCAGCGTTTGCATCATCATCTGTCGCCTTTACAGGTGCTGATGCCGCAACGCATTCCGGCCGGCGACGGCGGGCTGGCGCTCGGTCAGGCCGTCGTCGCCTGTGCACGTCTGCAGTTCTCTTCTTCTGTTTCAGCTTCTTTATCAAAACAATAAGGATCCCCATGATTAGCCGTGACATTTTCCACACCCACCGCCGCGCTTCCTGGTTGTTAACCGCGCTGCTGGCCATTAATTTACTGGCCTGGGGCTGGGCATTTCTGGTGTTTCGTCATCATGCGGCACTGATGGCAGCAGCGTTGCTGGCTTACGGATATGGCCTGCGGCACGCGGTCGATGCAGATCATATTGCGGCTATCGATAACGTGACCCGCAAGCTGATGCAGCAGGGTCAGCGGCCAGTGGCGGTCGGGGCGTTTTTCTCTCTCGGGCATTCCAGCATTGTGGTACTGGCCTGCGTGGCGATTGCCGCCACGTCACTGGTGTTCGGCAACAAAATCGGCTGGCTGCATGAGTACGGCAGCACCATTGGCACGCTGATTTCTGCCCTGTTTTTACTGATGATGGCGCTGCTCAATGCGCTGATCTTGCGCGATGTATACCGCCGTTTTCAGAAAGTGAAAAAGGGGCAGACGTTCACCGACAACGAAGAGTCACATCAGGTTCAGGGCGGCATCATGAGCCGGATTTTCAGCTTCGCGTTTAATCTGGTGAATAAAAGCTGGCAGATGTATCTGGTGGGATTTTTGTTCGGGTTGGGGTTTGATACCGCCACGGAAATCGGCCTGCTGGGCATTTCCGCTGCGGGCGCGTCCTCCGGGATGTCCGTCTGGAGCATTTTGATTTTCCCGGCGCTGTTCGCCAGCGGCATGGCGCTGATCGACTCACTCGACAATTTTGTTATGGTCGGCGCTTACGGCTGGGCGTTTGATAAACCGGTGCGCAAGCTGTATTACAACATGACCATTACGGCCACCAGCGTGTTTATCGCGCTGTTTATCGGCGGGCTGGAAGCACTGGGGCTGATGGCAGACAAGCTGGATTTGCACGGCGCATTCTGGGCGGTGATCGAACAACTGAACGACAATATGGGCAGCGTCGGGTATGCCGCCGTGGCGATTTTCGTGGTGTTCTGGGGGATTTCAGCCCTTCATTATCGTCGCAAAGGCTATGACAGTCTGGCGGTCTGATGCCGGTAACCGCCGTCTGCGTCAGGCGTCATTGGGCAGCGTCAGTAGTTTTTCCAGCCGCAGCTTATCGCCGTCAGTAACCGTAATCATGATTTGCGTTTTGCCACCCGGTTTTACGGCAAAACGCATTTGCCCGAGCGGCTGAGGCCGATTGGCGGAAAGGTTTATATTCTGGCTCTGGCGGCTGGTGCTGGTGCCCGAGGTACTTTCCTGTGAAACAGACACCGCCACCTGACAGGCGCAGGCTTTGGTGAGATTCACCATCGGCGTAACGGTGTACGTTTGGGCATCATTATGAGTGTCGAACCAGAGCTGGTTGGACATCACTGCGGCAATCAGAAGTAAGTGCATGACATTTATCCTCTGTATTCAGTCGAAAAAAAACAGGGCTCGTGCCCTGTTTTTATAGCACCTCCCCCGCGAAAGAGGGAGGAGACGATCAGTTCTGGTTGGCGTAAGCCAGGTTGCCCGTACCGGACTGAGTAATGCTGGTCAAAGCGCCGTTAGCACCTTGTGAAGCCTGAGCGTAGTTGCCAGTACCACTCTGGGAAACCAGAATTTTACTGCCGTTAGCGCTCTGAGATGCATTCGTGGTGTTGAAATCACCTTTCTGCACGACGCTGAGCAGGCTGCCATCACCCGTCTGAGTTGTGTTCGCGGCGTTTCTGTAACCACTCTGGTCAATACTGGTCAGAGATTTTTGCGCGCCAGCTTGAGTGGCGTTTGCCAGGTTAGACGTCCCCTGTTGGTAAATCTGGATTTCAGAATTCCACTGAGTGGCAGTGAATGTCGGCACTGTTGATGGTGGATTTGAAGGAGGAGGATTGCCATGGTCATTACCATGACCACCTGCAAACGCACTGCCACTGACGACTAAAGCGGAGACTGCCACAATTTTCCAAAGTTTCATGATGCTACCCCATTGGTTTAATATCGGATGTCATGTCATAAGAACGTATGTTTGTTAATGCTGTGTCACTCTAATCGCCATTCCTGACGAGTTTTGCACGACACCGCTGCTCTGGTTCGTACCATTCTGGCGAATTTCCGTCACACTCCGGCCTTTTTGCAGAATGTAAGCCGTATTGCCAAAATTCTGTTGCGTAATGGATGCATCCCCGCCGCCGCTTTGCGATATGTAGGCAAAATTATCGCTGCCGCTTTGGGAAATATCAGCGTTATTCCCATTACCTCTCTGATTCACCACCGCAGTATTTTCCGTACCTATTTGACGAATAACGCTGGAATTTCCGGAACCCGTCTGATTGTTATAGGCTGCGTTGTTGTTACCGTTCTGGTAAATCGTTGATGAATTCCCTGATGAATTTCTCGCGCCAGCAAAATACTGATCCGGACTGTCAGAATTAAAATCTGAATAACCCATGTCAGATTGTTGTGCTTGAACGACCCAGGATATGGAAAGTAACGCCAGGGTCAGTAATATCTTCTTCATTTCGTCACCTTTTTAAACCCGACGATCAGATAATATCTTCTCGCCAGTTTTATTGCTGTTGACGAATTGATTATGGTGTTTCATCAAAATAAGAAACTCACCCGCACGTCGTATTTTAATTATCAGGTTCATCAAAAAGTATGAGATTGCTCTTCTCATGCGGATTGACCACAACATTTCAGTTAAAGGTCAGCGTGGCTAATCTACCCCATGGCATTAATCCTAAAGTGCTCAAAAACAGCCACTCAAATAATCACACAAATGCAACTATTCTTAATCCGGCGCAGAGGTCAATTTGCCCATAAAAGAGATCTTTCGCACATTTCCAACGCTTAACATTGACACCCTGTCCCCTTTTCACCCTGTTTATTCCTGCTTTCCCCACGCCTGAAAGGCCTTTACGGGCGGCTCACCTAAGCTAAATCAAATGTATGAGCGGCTGATATTGGCTTTATTTACGATGAATCATGCAAACATCTGCAGTTTCAGGAGGATTATTTGTGTTAAGTAATCCTTAAATATGCAGTCTTAACAAGGTCGAACGTTAAGATTGTGTAAAAGCGTTACTTAAATTCCCTTTATGCCGCGGGCTGCAAAATTAACGCAATACATTAAGAAAACTTTATACATTTTGAGTTACATTTTGAAACATAAATAAGCCTTGCGTAAGGGAAACCAAAAGCTAAATTGAGTCTGTACCGCACATGAAACGACATGAATTATTATGTGCATCAGGCCGTGAATATTTTCAGTTTTCAGATATACACAGCAAATATACAGCTATAGATTTAGCAAAATAAAATCACAGTCTTTTTTCTGTCTGTTTAAATATCAGGCACCGACCGGCTGTGGCGATAAAAAATCAGGGCAGGGTTTCATTATGAGTAATGAAGCAGCAATCAATAATAATATTCTTTTATTAGTGACCAAACCATCATTACAAGCCAGTGCTTTATTGCAGCAATTAAAACAACAGCTTTACGTCAATACACGGTTGCACAATATTCATAAGTCTCTGGACGACCAGTATCTACAGGAGACATTAATTCTTTTCGATATGATGGAAGCTGACCGCCGCACCATTGATTCATGGCAGTCCGCCATTAACCGCTATCACAGCAGCGTAAAGTTATTACTGCTGAATACGCCCGATAATTACCATTTCCGTGAAATTGAAACCTGGCCACGGATCAGTGCCGTTTTTTATCTTTCGGCGGATGAAGAACATCTGGTAGAAGGCATCAGAAGCGTGATCCGCGGGGAATGCTACTTCTCTCAGGGGTTCGCCAGCTATCTGATCAACCAGTCCGGCGCTTTCCGCCATCTTCACAGTGAAGACACCGGCCTGACTCACCGTGAAAAAGAGATCCTGAATAAGTTACGTGTTGGCGCGTCGAACACGGAAATCGCACGTCTGCTGTTTATCAGTGAGAACACCGTCAAAACGCATCTTTATAATTTATTTAGGAAAATTTCCGTCAAGAACCGTACTCAGGCGGCTTCCTGGGCTAACGACAATCTCAAGCGCTGACATCATGACTCCTTGTATGAAATCGTTCTGGCTCTGGCTGGCGCTGCTTTGTGCTACCTGCGTGCATGTCCAGGCCGCTGATGTACGGGATCCGGGGTTGATCACCGACCGCACGGTGACGTCGGTAGGCCACGATTTTTACCGTGGTTTTACTGACCGGTGGGAACAGAACTACCCGGAAACGATCACTATTTCAGAAAGACCCAGCGCCCGCTGGGGCAGTTGGATCAGCATAAAAATAGGTCAGGACACCTTGTATCAGACCCTGCTTTTTCCGAACCGTCGCAATTTTGATAAGGACGTCGAAACCGCCATCGCCGGGGTCAAAGAAGCCTTATCACGGCGGCAATTAGACAAAGCGTTACTTGGCACCGGGGATCTCGCCCATGACGAATTTTAATGCACAGCCTCTTTTAAGGAGAGCATCGTGAATATTCCAGTCTCTGTCCCGCGTTCGGTGATGCTGCTGGCATTGCTGACGGCGTCCCCGTTGTCCTGGGGGGGGAATATGGTTTTCCAGTTCATCAACCCGAATTTCGGCGGCAACCCGAATAATGGCGCGTTTCTGCTCAATGAGGCACAGGCGCAAAACTCGTATAAAGATCCCGATGCGTATGATTTCGGAACGTCCAGTACCTCGGCGCTGGATAACTTTACCGCGTCTATCCAGTCGCAATTGCTGGGCAGCCTGATGGGCAACGTGAATCAGGGGAAACCGGGGCGGCTGGTGACACAGGACTTTATCGTGGATATCCAGAATACCGACGGGCAACTGGTGATGAACGTTACTGATCGCAAAACCGGCAAAGTGTCCACTATTCAGGTTCAGGGTTTGTCCTCAACGACTAACTGATTCCGATGACCAATAAAAACAGGAACAACATCATGCGCAGCTATTTATTACTCATCGCAGTTTTTGTGTTGAGCGGGTGCCTCACAGCAGCACCTAAAGAAGCCGCCAGACCGACATTATTACCCCGAGCGCCCAGCTACACCGACCTGACGCACCTGCCGCCAGCGGCCGGGCGAATTTTCGTCTCGGTATATAACATTCAGGATGAGACGGGTCAGTTCAAACCGTATCCGGCGAGTAACTTCTCTACGGCGGTGCCGCAGAGCGCCACGGCGATGCTGGTTTCCGCGCTGAAAGATTCGAAATGGTTTATTCCTCTGGAACGTCAGGGCCTGCAAAACCTGCTTAACGAACGCAAAATTATTCGCGCCGCGCAGGAAAATGGCAGCGTCGCCATCAATAACCAGCGTCCGCTTTCCTCGCTGGTGGCGGCGAATATTTTGATTGAAGGCTCGATCATTGGCTACGAAAGTAATGTGAAGTCAGGCGGGATTGGTGCACGTTACTTCGGAATCGGTGCCAGCACCCAGTACCAGTTGGATCAGATTGCCGTGAACCTGCGTGCTGTCGACGTCAATACTGGGGAAGTTCTGTCGTCAGTGAATACCAGTAAGACGATATTGTCGTATGAAGTGCAGGCCGGGGTGTTCCGCTTTATCGACTATCAGCGTCTGCTGGAAGGCGAACTGGGCTATACCACCAACGAGCCGGTGATGTTGTGTCTGATGTCCGCCATTGAATCCGGGGTTATTTATCTGGTCAATGACGGTATCGATCGCAATCTGTGGCAGTTGCAGAATCCTTCGGATATCAATTCTCCGATTCTGCAACGCTACAAAAACAGCGTTGTCCCCGCCGAGTCCTGATAATGGAGGGGAGTTGCGAAGGGAAGTGGTGGGTTGAAGCCACTTCCCTTCTTTTTTAAGACGCTTCAGCTTTCACTGTCTGGCGGTAGTTGTTGACCCGTTTTTTGTCCTCAAGATTAAAGTCCGGATCGAGATAAATACTGACCCGTTTAATCAGCAAACCGTCGAACACAAATACCGTGCAAAAGTGATGGCTGCCCGTTTCCGACGTCGGCCAGCGGTCACCATTTTGCATGACGCCACGCATCTGCCCTTCCAGCACGACGGTGTCGCCGTCACTCAAAAAGGCGAAGGCATCCTGAATATGCTGAATTTTGTCTATCTCCAGCGCAAAGCGTTTGCCCAGTTCTCCCAATGATGACTTACCCTGAGCGGTACCAAATTTCGGGAAGAACAGCACGACGTCTTCGGTAAAGAGATCCAACAACGAAGCATCAGCCTGATCCAATTTGGCGTAGAAATTCTTAACGATTTCAATGCGTTTTTCTTTCAGTTCATGTTCTGCCATTTTCACCTCGAAATCCTCCATCCAATGTTTAAGCCTAGTGACTGCCGCTGATTTTGCCAGTTATGCGGTGAGGCTCACAAAATTGCGAACTCTGCCCGATGAAGAGTTTTCTGCACTCAGCGGCGGAACCCTCTACACTGACAGGAATTTTTCTGATTACGTCCCCCTTTACACTTTGGAGAGTCACGGATGCCTCAGTTCAACCGGGCAGGAAGCGCAATGCCCCCTGTTCCTTCGCCCGCACGTGGTTTTATCATGGCGATTTGCCTGTTGCAGGGCCTGTTGCTGTATTTCTTTTTTTCCGCCCCGGAGATACCTGCGCTAATTCGCTTCACACATAATATTTACGGGCAAACTATGGCACTGGTATTACCGGTGCTGATTTCGATGTCTGTTACCCGGCTGAAAGACGGACGGTTTTGGGCGGGCATTATCGTCCTCACCCTGCTGCTGACCGGGCTGGCGGCGTGGGTCAAAAGCAATGTTTCCGGCGCAATGACCGACAGCATTCTTGTTCCGTTCCAGCTTTCGCTGGCGCTGCTGGTGTTCTTTATTTTACCGTGGCTTCAGGTCCAGGCTTTCCCGCCTCACGCGCGCTATCGCTACATCAATCTGGCCGCCTGTTACAGCCAGAATATTCTGTGCATGATGTTAACCCTGCTGCTGATGCTGCTGGCCGTCGGGGTGGTCGCGCTGTGGTCAGCGCTGTTCCGGCTGATCGGCATCGAGTACTTCCACCAGCTGTTTTTCGATACCCCGCTGGTGGGCTGGCTGGTCTACGGCCTGCTGCTGGGCATCAGTGTCATTACCTGCCGCACTCAGCCTTCACTGATGAACACAACGCGAAACATCATCCGTTTCATCCTGAAAGGCCTGCTGCCACTGGTGGCCTTCATCGCCCTGATCTTCCTGTTCGCCCTGCCGTTTACCGGCCTGAGTGCACTGTCTCAGGCGTGGTCAGCCGCCAGTTTGCTCACAACGATGGCGCTGGGTTTGCTGGTACTGGTGAATGTGGTGCGGGAAACGGACAGCCCGGTGAAGCCTTATCCGCGCGCCATCCGGCTAATGGTCAATGCCGCGATTTTGCTGCTGCCGGTGTATGGCGTGCTGGCGCTGTACGCCACCGGTCTGCGCGTGTCGCAATATGGCTGGACGCCGTCGCGGATCTGGGCGATGCAGATTATTGTCGTCACGCTGATTGCGTCGGTTTGCTACTGTTTTTCCGTCATCGATAAACGGCCGGACTGGTTGCCACGCATTACGCAGTTCAACAAACCGCTGTCGCTGCTGGTGGTTTTGCTGGTGATCGCCTGTAACAGCCCGCTGCTGGATCCTTACCGAATCAGCGTAAATAACCAGATTGCGCGGCTGGACAGCGGGAAAACACAGGCTAAAGATCTCTCGCTGAATTTACTGCGTTTCGACACCGGCCGCCGGGGTAATGAAGCGCTGGAGAAACTTCTGCAACACCCGGCGTTTACCAGCGACCCGCGTTTGCAGGTCACGTTGAAAAACTCGCTGGCGCAGACGTCTCGCTGGGGCGCGTACAACGTTAAGGATGCGGAAAAAGCCGCCAAAAACTACCGGATTGAAGACGCGAAGAGACTGATCCTGCTGGCCAAAGGCGCTTCACAACCGGATGATTCCTGGTGGAAAAGTTTGCCTGAGCTGGAAAATTACCGCAGTACGCTGCGCGATTGTCTGAGCTTACAAGATGCCTGCATCGTCAATACGCTGGATCTGAACAACGATAAGCAGAAAGAGATTTTCTTCTGTAATACGTTTGATACGCCGTCCATCAACTGCCGGATCTTCGCCCGTCAGGCCGGAAAATGGACACAAGCCGGCGAGCTATATCTGTATGAAGAGAAGGATAGAGACGCGCTGATTCAGGCGCTGCGTAACGGTGAGGTCAAACCCGTGCAGCGCAGATGGGCAGACATACAGATCGACGGGAAGCGTCGGGTGATCCACTACAACCGCGATAATGACTGATTTTCCCCTGCGCCCGTCATATTGACTTTTTCGGTCAATATGACGGGGAAAGTGATTAATATGAGCGGTTATGTCATCTTCAAAACAACGCATCGCGATAGAATCACAGCCTACCCCAGTACAATCACATGCAGAGGATTTCCCATGAAATTGATCAGTCAGAATTTTGAGAACGGCGCACCGATGCCGGGCGAACTGGCATTTGCGGTTCAGGATGCCGTCAACCATCTGGCGCTTTCCGCCAACCGTAACCCGCATTTAGCCTGGAGCGACGTGCCGGAAAACACCCGTTCGTTTGCCTTAATCTGCGTGGATCCGCATGTACCGAGCCGTCCGGACGACGTGAATCAGGAAGGCAAAGTGGTTTCCGCGTCGCTGCCACGTATCGATCTGTTCCACTGGTTGCTGATCAACATTCCTGCGGACACCCGTGAAATAGCCGAAGGCAGCCACAGCGACAGCGTAACGCCGCATGGCAAACCGGCTCTGCCCGCTGAAGCCGGAATGCGTCACGGCATCAACGGTTACACTGCCTGGTTTGGCGATGACGAAAATATGGGTGGCGATTATTACGGTTATGACGGTGCCTGCCCGCCGTGGAATGACGAAATTGTGCACGACTATGTCTTTACGCTGTACGCGCTGGATATTCCTGAGCTGGAATTGCAGGGTAAATTCTATGGCCCGGACGTGCTGGCCGCCATCGACGGACACGTTCTGGCGCAGGCCAGCCTGACCGGGACTTACACCTTAAACCCGAACGTGAAGTAAAGCCCGATGGCAGGAGAAACCATGCATCCGGAAGCGCGTAGCAATGCAGGAAATCTTCTGCCAGACCAGCTGCCGGTCATCCACGACCGGCTTTATTCACTGGCACAGCCTTATCTGCAACAGCCTCATCAGGCGGCTAATTTTCATTTTTTTGAGCCTTCGCTGCTGCGGGTGAATTCCGGGCAACTGACGCTGAGTCAGGAGCATGAAACTCGGGTGACGCTGGGGAATTCGCTCCATCTGATGGTGATTTCGCAACACACGCAGGTGCACGTCAGCAAAATGCCCGACGCAGAAAACGGGGTCTTCTCGTCGCTGTTTCTGGGCTTTTCACCGGCGCTGAACGCCGGATTCTACCGCGATACCGCGCCGCTGCTGACGCCGCTGTCGCCACTAAACGGCATTCAGATTCTGCCGCTGGATGATGAATTACAGGAAACGCTGGATTATTGTCTGCACGGTCTGATTCATCCGGCCAGCACGGCGGTGCAACAAAACCGTTTAACCGGCATGCTGATCGCGCTGGCGGAACGCGGCATTTTATTCATGCCCCGCGCCAGCGAACCGCTGGGCACCCGGCTGACCGCGCTGTTAGCTTCCGCACCAGAATTTGCCTGGACCGCCGCCCGGGCCAGCCAGCAACTGGCAATGAGTGAAGCCACGCTGCGGCGACGGCTGGTAGAAGAGCAGATCAGCTTCCGGACCTTGTTGCAGGATATTCGTATGCATCACGCCATGACGCTGCTGCAAACCACACGCTGGAGCCTTTCACAAATTGCCGATGCCTGCGGCTATCGCGCCAGTTCGCGGTTTTCCCTGCGTTTCCGCGAGCGGTTTGGCTGTTCACCTGCTGACATCCGTTAAACAAAGAGCCGTTAATAAAAAAGCCAGTCACCTCAGATGACTGGCTTTTATGCTTTTGGTTTTCAGGACTTTGGAAAATTATTCGGATTCGGCGGCCGGTTCGTTGCTGGCTTTTTTCGGTGCCAGCAGGCCGTCGGCGCGGAACATCGCTTTAATACCGCGTATGGCCTGACGGATACGATCCTGATTTTCGATTAACGCGAAACGCACATGGGTGTCGCCGTAATCCCCGAAACCAATCCCCGGAGAAACGCAGACTTTGGCATCAGCCAGCAGGCGTTTGGCGAATTCCAGCGAGCCTAAATGTGCGTAAGCAGGTGGGATTTTGGCCCAGACGTACATCGACGCTTTCGGGTTTTCCACCATCCAGCCCGCTTCGTGCAAACCGCGCACCAGCACATTCCGGCGCTGACGATACTGTTCAGCAATATCTTTGACGCATTGCTGATCGCCTTCCAGCGCCGCAATCGCCGCGACCTGTAACGGTGTGAATGTACCGTAATCGTGATAACTCTTGATACGCGCCAGCGCATTAACCAGTTCAGGATTACCGACCATGAAGCCGATACGCCAGCCCGCCATGTTATAGCTTTTGGACAGGGTGAAAAACTCCACCGCGATGTCTTTCGCGCCCGGCACCTGCATGATCGACGGCGCTTTCCAGCCGTCATACACGATGTCGGCATACGCCAGATCGTGTATCACCAGCACGTTGTATTGTTTTGCCAGCGCGACCACGCGTTCGAAGAAATCCAGTTCCACACATTGCGCGGTCGGGTTAGACGGAAAACCAAGGATCATCATTTTCGGGCGCGGAATGGTTTCGCGAATGGCTTTTTCCAGCTCGGCAAAGAAATCCACACCTTCCGCCAGCGGCACGGAACGCACCTGCGCACCGGCAATCACGGCACCGTAAATGTGGATCGGGTAACTTGGGTTGGGCACCAGAACAGTATCACCGTGATCGAGCGTTGCCAGCATCAGATGCGCCAGCCCTTCTTTCGACCCGATGGTAACGATGGCTTCGCTTTCCGGATCGATCTCAACCTGATAGCGGTCGGCGTACCAGCGGGAAATCGCCCGGCGAAGACGCGGAATGCCGCGAGAGGTTGAATAACCGTGTGTGTCTTCACGCTGCGCCACCTGCACCAGTTTTTCCACGATGTGTGGCGGTGTCGGGCCGTCAGGATTCCCCATACTGAAATCGATAATGTCCTCGCCACGGTGGCGTGCGGCCATTTTCAGTTCAGCAGTAATGTTGAAAACATAAGGGGGAAGACGATCAATGCGTGAAAAACGACGGGGAGAACTGGAATCAGCCATAATTTCCTCTGGGATACGTAAGCGCCCGGACCGTCCGAGCGACGCTGGCCGCGTTGCGGCCTTCAACGAACATATCGCAGAGGAAAAAATCTGTCGAGAGATTGAGCAACATTTTTTTAACTAAGGTTTTTAACTAAGGCCTTTAACTACGGGCGCGTATCGCTGGCAAGCAGCCCCAGCAGCCAGTCGTTTTTCCACTCGTCGCCAATGCGGTAGCTGTCACGCAGCCGCCCTTCATACTGAAAGCCACATTTCTCCAGCACGCGACGCGACGCCTCGTTGCCTTCCAGCACATTGGCCTGCAAACGGTGAAATCCGCACTGGTTGAACGCAAAATTTAACACTTCGCGTAAAGACTCTACCGCATAGCCTTTGCGCTGATGCTCGGGTGCCAGAATAAAACCCACCTCCCCCTGCTGATACGGACGCCAGTCGGGGAAAAAACCGGTCAGGCCAACCGCCGCACCGCTCTCTTTTTCACGGATCAGCAGGCAGAGCCAGAAATCGCAGTAGCGATCCCAGTTGCCAAGGCGTTGCTCAAAGCGGCTGTGGATTTGCGCGGGCGTTTCGATATCGCCGATAAAGCGCATGACCTCCGGCGTCTGGTATAACCGCAAAAAGAACGCCCAGTCGTCAGTCTGGATTGGCTGCATCGTAAGCCGCGACGTTGTTAACGAAATCATTTCTGGCTGTTCTCCATTTTATAAAATGAGTTTCTAACCTGAACCCAACCGCTCCCCGTCCTTTGGTGGTGAAACCCTGACCTTTTATTTATAATAACGGCTGAATCCATTTGGCACAGCCATGTATTACTGTGCAGAGAAATCGCCATGCCTCACATGTTTGATATGCTGCTGGCGGTCTTTGACCGTGCGGCGCTGATGCTCATCTGTCTGTTCTTCCTCACGCGTACCCCGCTGTTCCGTAAACTGCTGCATAAAGAAAATGATAACCATACCGCGCTGGAACTGGCGGCGGTGACCGCCATTTTCTCGCTGTTCGCGATTTTCGGCACACTTTCGGGGATCAACGTTGAAGGCTCGCTGATTAACGTGCGGACTATCGCCATTATGTCCGGCGGCATCCTTTTCGGGCCGTGGGTTGGTATTATCACCGGCGTGGTGTCGGGCACCCACCGGTTCCTGATCGACATTCACGGGCCGACGTCCATTCCGTGTCTGATCACCAGTATTACCGCCGGTTTCCTGTCGGGCTATATCAATAAGAAAGTCAAAAAAGCACTGCACTGGAAAGTCGGTATTATCGGCGGCATGCTGTGCGAAACGCTGACCATGATTCTGATTTTACTGATGGCTCGCCCGTTTTCGCTCGGGCTGGATATCGTCATGAATATCGCCGCGCCGCTGATCCTCGGTGCCAGTTCGATTGGCCTTATCGTGATTCTGGTACAAAGCGTCGAGGATGAAAAAGAAGTTATTGCCGCCCGGCAGGCGCGGCTGGCGCTGGATATCGCCAATAAAACGCTGCCCTATTTTCGTCACATAGAAGGTCTGAGTATCAACGCAGAATCATTAGCCAATATTTGCCGGATTATTCGCGATGATATCGACGCCGATGCCGTCGCTATTACTGATACCAAAAACATCCTGGCCTATGTGGGCGTGGGCGCGGAAGTTTATAATATCGGCCATGAAGCGCTCAGCGAGATGACCAAGGCCACGCTGGAAAGCGGCGAGATTACCGTCAAAAATAACGATGAGATGCACCGCACGCCGCAAATTCACTCGCTGATTATTATCCCACTGTGGGAAAAAGGTGAAGTGACCGGTTCCCTGAAAATCTATTATTGCGACCCGCACCGCATTACCTATTCGCTGAAAGTCATGGCGATCGGGCTGTCGCAAATTATGTCGACGCAGATGGAAGTATCGCGCACCGAGCAACTGCGTGAAATGGCAAACAAAGCCGAAATGCGCGCGCTGCAAAGCAAGATTAACCCGCACTTTCTGTTTAACGCGCTGAACGCGATTTCATCGTCAATCCGCGCCCGCCCTGACGTTGCGCGGCAGTTGATCATCAATCTTTCCCGTTACTTACGTTATAACCTGGAACTGAACGATGAGCTGATTGATCTGCGTAAAGAGTTGCACCAGGTGCAGGATTATATCGCCATCGAGCAGGCACGGTTTGGCAGTAAGCTGACGGTGATTTATGACATTGATGACGATATTTCGGTGAAAATCCCCAGCCTGCTGATCCAGCCGCTGGTGGAGAATGCTATCGTCCACGGGATCCAGAAGTGCAGCGGTAAAGGCGTGGTGGTGATTTCGGTCAAACATCAGCCCGGCGGCGTTAAGGTTTCCGTGAAAGACACCGGCCACGGCATCAATCAGGAAACGATTGACCGCGTTGAACGCAATGAAATGCCGGGGAATAAAATCGGCCTGCTGAATGTACATCACCGCGTTTCGCTGTTGTACGGTCAGGGGTTGAATATCCGGCGTCTTGAGCCGGGGACAGATATTTCTTTTTTGATCACCAAGACCCCTTCCGCTGTGGCAAATGCCCCTGAGAGCAAAATAGCCTGAAGCCGAAGACCCATGCCGTAAATATTCGCTAATTATAATTTTTGAAGCACTTAACCTGCCGCCCGCGTTTCGGGCGAACGCATCGGGGATCATTCCATGAAAGCCATTATCGTCGAAGATGAAGTACCGGCTCAGGAAGAACTGAGTTATCTGATCAACACACACAGCAACATCAAAATTGAAGCGATATTTGATGACGGGCTGGACGTGCTTAAATATCTGCAAACCAATGAAGTGGATGCGATTTTTCTCGATATCAGCATTCCTTCGCTCGACGGTGTTTTACTGGCGCAAAATATCAGTAAGTTCGCGCATAAACCTTACATTGTATTTATCACCGCTTACAAAGAACACGCCGCCGAAGCCTTTGAAATCGAAGCGTTTGACTACATTCTCAAGCCTTATCACGAATCCCGCATCGTCACGATGCTGCAAAAACTCGAATCGCATTTTCAGCGTGACAGCCAGGATAAGCAGGAAGCCTCCGCCCCCGCGCCGAGTAATGCGCCGCGCGTCAGCCACAGCATTAATCTCATCAAAGATGAGCGCATTATCGTGACGGACATTAACGATATTTATTACGCCGCCGCGCAGGAAAAAGTGACGCAGGTTTATACCCGCAAAGAAGAATTCACCATGCCGATGAACATTACCGAGCTGTGCACCCGCCTGCCGGAGGAACATTTTTTCCGCTGCCACCGTTCGTATTGTGTGAATTTGTCGAAGATCCGCGAGATTGTGCCGTGGTTTAACAACACCTACATTTTGCGGTTAAGTGATTTGGATTTCGAAGTGCCGGTCAGCCGGAGCAAGGTGAAGGAATTCAGGCAGTTAATGCGGTTCTGATGTTACGGCCTCCCCTTTACAAGGGAGGCCGTTAACATTAAATCGTCAAACCAATCGACTGACGCAGATAGGCTCCCGCGCCTAACAATCCCGGCTGATCGTGGGTGATCAGGAACACCGGAATATCCATCAGATAATCTTTAAAGCGCCCTTTGTCTTCAAACGCCGCACGGAAACCGGAGGCTTTGAAGAATTCCAGGAAGCGCGGAACAATCCCGCCCGCGATGTACACACCGCCAAACGTGCCCATGTTCAGCGCCAGATTACCGCCAAAACGCCCCATGATGACGCAGAATAATGACAGCGCGCGGCGGCAATCGACGTTTTCGTCTGACAGCGCCAGCTCGGTGACATCTTTTGGTTTGAAGTTTTCCGGCACGCGGTTATCGGATTTAACAATCGCGCGGTAAAGGTTCACCAGCCCCGGCCCGGAAAGAATACGCTCCGCAGAAACATGGCCCATTTCGGTGCGCAGCTGTTCCAGAATACTGTCTTCTTCTTCGCTGTTTGGCGCGAAATCAACGTGACCGCCCTCGCCCGGCAGGCTCATCCACTGTTTGTTGGCGTGGATCAGATGCGCCACGCCCAGACCGGTGCCCGCGCCGTAAATCACCGCCGGTTTACCGTCCTGCGCTTTTTTGCCACCAAACTGAAGCAGGTCGGCTTCTTTAAGCATCGGGATCGCCATGGAAACGGCGGTGAAATCGTTGATCACTTCCAGATGTTTCAACCCGAGGCTTTTCTTCATTTCTGCAATGGAGAAGGCCCAGGTGTGGTTGGTCATCGCCACCCAGTCGCCGGTAATCGGGCAGGCAATCGCGATACATGCATCCTCAACTTCCTGTTGCTGCTGCGAAAGATACTCACGAACCGTGGCTTCGAGGCTGTCATATTCCAGCCCGGAAAAAGTCTTCGACTGAGAAATCTCGCCGCTGTCTAAAGCGCAAAGCGCCAGGCGGCAGTTGGTGCCCCCGACATCGCCCACCAGGGAGTATTTGGTCATGTTATTCTCCACAAAAGTAAATTCGTTATGCTGCGCACCCGCGCTAAAGTTGCTGTGCGAAAGAGTACGCGGCCAGACGCGCTGCTATAAGCTGCACATCCCTTCACGCGACCGGCGAAAGCCTGCCAGCGGTGGCAAAGCTTACAGATTCGTGTGGGCAAAATAGCGGTAATTGCTATACGCTGCAACGCAGTTTTGAACCAACGCACATTTATGCGGCATGTCACACAGAATAATGTCTGCTGCCGGTAAACAGACCTTGCTGAGATTCATCTAAGCTATTAGGGCATACAAAATTATAATATAAGGAAATACTTGCATGTTTCATCCCCGCGCCAGACTCATGCTGGCTTTTGCGTTGCCCGCGATCATCATCGGCGTGCTGTCGAGCCTGATTCTGGTCGCCATCATGATGCTTGCCGGTGCATTGCAAACTTTGCTTTGGCAAAACATTCCCGCTGTTTTACATGTGAATACTCAGTCTGCCAGCTGGACGTTGTTTATGCTGACGCTGACAGGCATCGGCGTGGGTGCGTTAATCCGGTATATGCCGGGTCATGCGGGGCCGGATCCGGCGACCGAATCGCTGATTGGCGCGCCGGTGGCAATCAGTTCACTGACCGGGCTGGCGTTAGCCTTAATGCTCGGTCTGGCCGGTGGCGTCAGCCTCGGCCCTGAATATCCGATTACCGTGATTAATATTGCGCTGGCCGCCGCGTTTGGCGCGCGGTTTATGCCGAAAGTGCCGACCACTGACTGGGTGATTCTGGCCGCCGCCGGAACCATCGGTGCGTTGTTTGGTACGCCAATTGCCGCCGCGCTGATTTTCTCGCAAACGCTGGGCACCAATAAAGATGTGCCGCTGTGGGATCGGCTTTTCGCGCCGCTGCTGGCGGCGGGTGCGGGGGCGATTACCACCGATCAGTTTTTCCAGCCCGACTTTTCGCTGACCATTCCGGCTTATGACAGTTCACGCCTGATTGATGTTTTCAGCGGCTCCGTGGTGGTGTTAATCGCCATTGCGCTGGGGATGCTCGCGATCTGGTTATTCCCGCATATGCATCGCCTGTTTAACAGCATTCAGAACCCGGTGCTGCGGCTGGGTCTGGGCGGGTTTGTGCTCGGCCTGCTGGCGCTGATTGGCGGGGAAATCACGCTGTTCAAAGGGCTGGATGAGATGAAACAGCTGGCTCATTCGAATCAGCTGTTTGAGATGGGTCCGCTGCTGGCGATTACGCTCACCAAGCTGGCGGCCTTAGTGGTGGCGGCGGCCTGCGGTTTTCGCGGCGGACGTATTTTTCCGGCGGTGTTCGTCGGCGTCTCGCTGGGTCTGATGTTGCATCAGTACGCCCCGGATGTGCCTGCAGCGGTCACCGTTTCCTGCGCAGTAATGGGCATGGTCCTGGTGGTCACGCGCGATGGCTGGCTCAGTCTGTTTATGGCGGCCGCTGTAGTGCCGGGGCTTAAATTGCTGCCGCTGTTGTGTATCGTGATGCTGCCAGCCTGGTTGATGCTGGCCGGTAAACCGCTGATGCTGGTGGCGAAACAGTCAGTGCGGCGTGAGGATCCTGACGCCGATTAAGAGTCTTTCAGGGCGAACTCAGCCGCCGCCAGCGCGTGAATGGCGGTGGTATCAAAAACGGGAACGCCCGCATCTTCAGCGCCCACCAACAGGGTGATTTCAGTACAGCCGAAAATAATGCCTTCCACGCCCTGCTGTTCCAGATTGGCAATAATCCTTCGGTATTCTTCGCGTGACGCGTTGCGGATAATCCCCAGACATAATTCTTCGTAGATGACGCGATGGATGATTTCGCGGTCACCGGCATCCGGCGTCACGACATCAATCTGATGCTGTTCCTGTAAGCGCCCGCGATAAAAATCCTGTTCCATGGTGAAACGCGTGCCAAGCAGGCCAATTCTCTTCAGCCCCTGCGCTTTGATTTTTCCGGCGGTGGCATCGGCAATGTGCAGCAACGGCAGGCTGCCAATCCGCTCAATATCACCGGCCACTTTGTGCATCGTATTCGTGCAGACCACGATGACATCAGCCCCGGCGCGCGCCAGCGAGTTGGCCGCGTTGCCAAGAAGTTCGCCTGCCTGCTGCCAGTCACCGGCCATTTGCAGCTTTTCAATCTCGTAGAAATCGACGCTGTAGAGGAACAGTTTGGCAGAGTGTAATCCGCCCAACTGTTGTTTCACATGTTCGTTAATCATCCGGTAATACGGCACGGTGGATTCCCAGCTCATGCCGCCAATCAGCCCTAACGTTTTCATCTCTGCTTCCCTTTTGTCTGCGTATTTTTGGCGAAAACAGTCTGCGTGACAAAACCATAACCGACAAAAAGCCCGCAAACAAAGAAAATGTCTGCGGGCTTTTTGTCGGGCGATAGCCTGCGGGAATTAATGTTTGGCCGGGCAATCCTGAACCGTTGCGCGGCGCTGCATCCAGCGCTGGCGCAGCGTGTCATACACCCAGTTATAGGCCACGGTGTAGGGCAGGAAGAACAGGAAGAACCCGATTTCCAGCATGAACGCGTCGGCTAAGCCGATGCCCAGCCACAGCGCAGCAATCGGCAGGCCAATCAGAATGAATCCGCCCTCGAAACCCAGCGCATGGGCAATACGGATTTTCAGCGTCCGCACCACGCGGGTGACCGGCCAGAATTTGTCGAAGAAGGTGTTGTAAATAATGTTCCACACCATTGCTGTCGTCGACAACATGATAGCCAGCGCGCCCATTTCCCAGACCGGTTTATTCAGCGCCCATGCAGCTGCCGGGGCGGAGATCAGGACGGCCAGCGTCTCGAAGCCGACGGCATGGAAGATGCGTTCGCCCAATGTTTTCTGAGATGAATTACGTGTTTGCTTAGACATAAAAACCTGCCTGTTCCCTGATAATGAGTGCGTGACGGTTGTCACAGGCAGGTATTATCATCACTAAATAAGATGGATTAAAGATAGTAAGTATCGTTAAAATCGATGGATTGAACTTACAGGAGAGTTGCCCATGCGCTATTCACCGGAAGCCCTGATTGCTTTTGTGGAAGCGGCTGACGCCGGATCGTTCTCCGCCGCCGCGCGGAAATTGCGTAAAAGCCAATCGACGGTCAGCACGGCGATTGCCAATCTGGAAGTGGATTTAGGCGTGATGCTGTTTGACCGTCAGAGCCGCCATCCGGTGCTGACACCCGCCGGGCAGCGTGTGCTGAGCCACGTTCAGGCCATTCTGGCCGCCAGCGAGCGCCTCGATGAACTGGCCGTGCGGTTATCCACGCAGCCGGAAACCCGCCTGACGTTTGTGCTTTCCGATACCTATCAGCCCACGCACCACGAGGCGCTGCTGCGCCGGTTTGAGCGGCGTTATCCGGATATCGAATTTGAATGCCAGATTGCCGAAGATCAGGACGTCATCGAGCTGTTGCAGTCGGGTCGCGCGCATATCGGCATGGTGGAGGCGCAGGCAAGTTATCCGCCGGATATCGGCGCGGCGCGGCTGCCCGAGCAGACGGATATGTCGATTTTTTGCAGCCGGGAGCACCCGCTGGCGAAAATGGAGAAACTGCAACCCGAGCAGTTACATACGTTCCGAGAGCTGTGTTTGCAGCCTTACAGCCGCCGCGAAATGCCGCGCGCGCAGGGCCAGGTGTGGTCTGCACCCAGTTATCTGATGCTGCTGGAAATGGCGGAGCAGGGGTTTGGCTGGGCGACGTTACCGCACTGGCTGGTGAAGCAGTTCGGGCATGACAAACTGGTGACGCTGCCCTTGCGTGGCTGGCCAAAAAAGATATCTGTGGATGCGGTATGGAGTAAAAATAATCAGCCCGGCCCGGCGGGAAGCTGGTTCATCGACCAGTTGATTGACCCGCCGGAGAAGGACGACGATTTAGTGCCCTGAATTGCGTTTCGCCAGTGATTTTGTCACCGAGCTTAACAGTTCGGGGATATCCATTTTTGGCAGAACCACTTCAATCCAGGCCATCTGGCGATGCGCACTGGCTTTTTCTATCGCTTCTTTCAGCGCCTGCGGAGAATCAGCCCGCGCGGTGAACACATCTTTGCCGCCAAAAGCCGACGGAAACTGCGTCCAGTTCCACTGCGCAATGTCGTTATAACGCTGCGTTTCGCCGTGGATCGCCCGTTCAACGGTATAGCCGTCATTGTTAATGACGAAAATGATCGGCGGCAGCGCGTAACGGATCGCCGCACCCAGCCCCTGCAGGGTCAGTTGCGCCGAGCCGTCGCCGATAAGCAGTACCACACGGCGCGCGGGAGCCGCAATTTGTACGCCAAACGCGGCGGGCAACGTAAAACCAATCGAGCCCCACAGCGGCTGGACAACAAACTGGCAATCTTCCGGCAGATTCAGCGCCGCCGCGCCAAAGCAGGCAGTGCCCTGCTCCGCGACCAGAATATCGCCCGGTTGCAGGAAATCCTGAATCTGCTGCCAGAATTCGTATTGCCCGAAATGCCCTTCATGGGAGTCGGGCAGCGCCGTGCGTTTTACCGCATAAGGCTGCCAGCCGGAGGCCAGTTCTGCGGTCAGACGATGCAGGACACTGACGGTTTTAGCCATCGGCAACTGGTGGAAAATCTGATCGCCCACGCGGGCGGAAAAGGGCTGGAGATCAATGCACTTACCGTCGGGCAACTGCTGGGTAAATCCGGCGGTGATCGTATCGGTGAATTTCACCCCGACGTTAATCACCACATCCGCGCCTTCAATGGCCTCGCGGGTCGATGCCGCGCTGCCCGCCCCGGAATAGGTTCCGGCAAAATTCGTTTGCTGCTCGTTAAACAGCCCCTTGCCCATCAGCAAGGTGGCGTGCGGCAGCGGCACTTCTTCCATCCATGCTTCCAGCGCGGTTTTGACGTCAAAGCGATCGGCAAGGAAATCCGCCAGCAGCGAAACGCGTTTTGCGCTGCGCAGCTGGTTTTCAGCGGCGGCAGCAAAGGCTTCCAGAGAAGAAGGCGAGAATGGCGGCTGACGCGGCGGGAGCGCATGTGCTCTGGTACTGACCGGCAATGCGGCCACATCACTTGGCAGCAAAATATAGCCCGGCCGCGAGTGATAGAGGGCTTCTTCAATGACGCGGTCGATTTCAGCGAGCGCATTTTCCGGCGTCAGCGCGGTTTGCGCGACACTCACCGGCTGTGACATCCGCATGAAGTGGCCGAAGTTGCCGTCGCCCAGTGTGTGGTGCAGTAATTCGCCTTTGCGCTGAGAGGCCAGCGCCGGAGCCCCGACAATGTGGATCACCGGTACGTATTCGGCATAACTGCCCGCAACGCCGTTGAGTGCGCTCAGTTCGCCAACGCCAAAAGTGGTCAGCAACGCACCGATACCTTTGGTACGCGCGTATCCGTCTGCGCCGTACGCGGCGTTAAGTTCGTTAGTGCAGCCCACCCAGGTGATTTGCTGATGGTTAATCACACTGTCGAGAAAAGTGAGGTTGTAATCCCCCGGCACGCCAAACAACTCGGAGACCCCGCTAAACGATAAGCGGTCTAAGAGATAGTCACCTACGGTATATAGATTATCCATGACGATCCTCTGTTAAAAATAAAGTAAACAGTTAATCCCACTAGCTTAAGTATTACGCCAAACCGGGGAATAGGATATTTATTCTCCAAAATAAGATGTGGAAACGCAGAGTTACAGCATTGCACTGAGATCACGCAGGCGTTATTGCTCAGCAGTTTCGGTAATAGAGAGGAAATCAGAAAGGATGCTACCCCCGTGTTTATTCACGAAAAGGGGCTACAGGGATTGTTCCGGATGTGATCTGAATATCTGGAAATGCCTGTGAAAGCGCATACACTAAAAGGGCTTTTTACCTCATCCTTACATGATTCATACCCTTTAAAAGAAAGGTCTCT
Organism: Rahnella sp. PCH160; assembly: GCF_047784855.1. Lineage (NCBI taxonomy): Bacteria > Pseudomonadati > Pseudomonadota > Gammaproteobacteria > Enterobacterales > Yersiniaceae > Rahnella > Rahnella sp. PCH160. Next base: position 2,224,280 of record NZ_JBLOGT010000001.1, on the reverse strand, counting down.
ATGCCGTATTTAGCGAGTCCCAACCGTTACGAAAAGATGGAATACCGCCGCTGTGGTCAGAGCGGGCTAAAACTGCCTGCCGTTTCCCTTGGCCTCTGGCATAACTTTGGGGATAACGCCCATTTTGAAAATGGCCGGAAGCTTATCCGCCACGCGTTCGACCACGGGATCACCCATTTTGACCTCGCCAATAACTATGGCCCGCCTCCGGGTTCTGCCGAACAGCATTTTGGCCGCATTTTGCAGGAAGATTTACTCCCTTATCGCGATGAGCTGATTATCTCTTCGAAAGCCGGTTACACCATGTGGGACGGCCCTTACGGTGACTGGGGTTCGAAAAAATATCTGGTGGCCAGCCTGAATCAGAGCCTGAAACGCATGGGACTGGATTACGTGGATGTCTTCTATCATCACCGCCCGGATCCGGACACACCGCTGGAGGAAACCATGGCGGCGCTGGATTTGATCGTGCGTCAGGGCAAAGCGCTGTACGTCGGGTTATCCAATTATCCGGCAGACCGCGCTAAAGAAGCGTTTCAGATCCTCAAACAGCTCGGCACGCCGTGCCTGATCCATCAGCCAAAATATTCCATGTTCGAACGCTGGGTGGAAGCGGATTTGCTCGATACGCTGGCGGATAACGGCGTGGGTTCCATCGCCTTCTCGCCACTGGCGGGCGGTGTGCTGACCGACCGTTATCTGGCGGGCATTCCTGAAGATTCACGCGCGGCCAGCGACAGTAAATTCCTGACTACCGATCAACTGACGGATGAGAAACTGGCGAAAGTGCGTAAGCTGAATGACATTGCGCAGGCGCGCGGGCAGAAACTCTCTCAGATGGCACTGGCCTGGGTGCTGCGCGGCGATCGCGTGACATCTGTGCTTATCGGTGCCAGCAAAACCGGGCAAATTGATGATGCGGTCGGCATGATTGCTAACCGTCATTTCACCCCGGAAGAGCTGGCGGCGATCGAAGCGATCTTAGTGTAAACGGTTACCCATCTGCTTAATAAACGCACCTTTATGGAGGCACCGTAAGGATTTCGTTAAGGCAGGTAAATCAATCAAAACAGGATTGTAAGCAATAGAACCCGGCCCCTCTTCCCCTTATAACTGTCAGCATAAATTATAAGGAATCTGGGGCCGTCTATGATTAAGCCAATACTTTTCGGGACATTGCTGTTCGCCTTGCTTCCTGCTGCCGCGCCTGCTGTTCAGGCCAGCAGCTTTAGCCTCAATACGCCGGGTCTTTCCATCAGTATTGGCGAGCGTGACCGCCGGGGTTATTACTGGGACGGATACGACTGGCGCAATCCGAGCTGGTGGAACAGTTACCGCGGCCATAATTATGGTCACCGTGGCCCGCGCGGCGATTACTGGGACGGTTACCGCTGGCGCGATCAGGGCTGGTGGCAGCAACGCCATCCGCCACGCCGCCCGATGCCACCGCCGCCGCGTTATTATCATGGCGATCACGGTCGGCCGCATTATGACCACGGACGCGGCCCGGACAGAGGTCACGGACCGGACCGCGGACATGGCCGGGGTGACGACCAGGGCGACGACCGTCGTCGTCACTGATTCACTGAATGCCAGAAACAAAAACGGGACAGCGCAAACTGTCCCGTTTTTTATGGCCTGAATCTGTCAGCTGTAAATTATTTCAGCATACCGATGAGCAGATAGAAATTGAGGCTGACAACAATCAGCACAATGAGTCGCCCCGCCCACTGTACGGTTTTGGTATTGACCATTTCGCCCATCAGGCTGCGGTTGCCGGTAAAGGCCAGCAGCGGCAACAGCGCCAGCGCAATCCCGAAACTCAGCAATACCTGGCTCATGACCAGAATTCGCGTCGCATCGAGCCCCATCAGGATCACGATAAAAGACGGCATCATGGTGACCGTACGGCGCACCCACAGCGGAATGTAGAATTTCACAAAGCCCTGCATCACCACCTGACCGGCCAACGTGCCGACCACGGTGGAGGATAAACCGGCAGCGACCAGGCTCAGGCCAAATGTCGTCGCGGCGGCGTGGCCGAGCAGCGGTTGCAGCGTCAGATAGGCTTCGTCGAGTTCACTGATCCCGCTGTGGCCGCTGAAATGGAACGCAGCGGCGGCGGTCGCCATCATCGCCAGATTCACGAAACCGGCGATGGTCATCGCGATACCGACATCCAGCTTTGTCGCGGAATAACGCTGTTCTTTCGAGGCCTTCCCTGCCCGCTGAGTCAGCGAGGAGTGAAGATAAATGACGTGCGGCATGATGGTCGCGCCCAGCACACCGGCGGCCAGATAGACGGAATCACTGGTGGGCAGCGCAGGGATCAGCATGCCTTTACCCAGCGCCACGATGCTTGGCTGCGAGAAGAACAACTCTGCGATATAAGCGGCGGCGACGAAAAGCAGCAAACCGGCAATGACCAGTTCCAGCGGTTTTTGCCCGCGCTTTTGTAACCCGAGGATAATAAAGGTGGCAATCCCGGTAAGCACCGCGCCCTGAAGCAGCGAAACCCCGAGAAGCAATTTGAAGCCGATCGCCGCACCGATAAATTCGGCGAGATCGGTCGCCATCGCGATGATCTCCGCCTGGACCCAGTAAGCCCAGACGGCAGGACGCGGGAAACGGTCACGGATGTGTTCGGCAAGGTTTTTGCCGGTGGCAATACCCAGTTTGGCAGACAATAACTGGATCAACATCGCCATGACGTTGGCCCAGACCACCACCCACAGCAACTGGTAGCCATAAGACGCACCGGCCTGAATGTTAGTCGCAAAGTTGCCCGGATCGATGTAACCGATGGCGGCAATAAACGCCGGTCCCATCAGTGAAAGCTTCATCTTTCTGGCTGCGCGGCCTGTAGATTCGGCCCGGCTGTTCAGCATAGTCAGTTAACCCTTACAATTATTACGCTTACATCAATCATATCTAATTGATAATGATTATCAAGTGCATTTAGAATGATCGGAGTAATTTCTCTGATAGGCAGCAGCGTAAGCGGCAAAGTCATCACTGAGTGGTTAATCATTCTGTCGGCTTTCAGAAAGCCTGACAGCATGCATTTTCCTAAAACAGACATTTACTGGCCAGATTTGGAACGCATTACGGCACATGATAAAACTAGCACAAGAATGCTAATTGTGCTTAGTTTTATTAACATCTTGATATTTTGTGTGATAGACCTCGATTTGTTGCAATTCGTGTCTGTAATTTCTATATTTGCTATCGACTTCACGTTTTAAATGTACGCGTTACATAAAATGTCCGTCGAAATATAGCCTGCCTCTAATTTGGAGCACCCATGTCCCGAATATTGCACTTTGTATTAGCGTTGGCCGTTGTCGCAGCACTGGCTTTACTGGTGAGCCGTGACCGGAAGAATATCCGTTTGCGTTTCATTGTTCAGCTGTTGGTCATCGAAGTCTTATTAGCCTATTTCTTCCTGAACTCTTCTGTCGGTTTAGGTTTTGTGAAAGGCTTCTCAGACTTGTTTGAGAAATTATTAGGATTCGCTGCGGAAGGGACCGGCTTCGTATTTGGAGGCATGAGCGATAAAGGATTAGCGTTCTTCTTCTTGAAAGTCTTGTGTCCGATCGTGTTTATTTCCGCACTGATCGGTATTTTACAACACATTCGTGTCCTGCCTTTCGTCATCCGTATCATCGGTACGGTCTTGTCGAAAATTAATGGCATGGGGAAACTGGAATCTTTCAACGCCATCAGCTCCCTGATTTTGGGTCAGTCAGAAAACTTTATCGCGTATAAAGATATTCTGAGCAAAATGTCTGAAAAACGTATGTACACCATGGCAGCCACAGCGATGTCGACGGTTTCTATGTCGATTGTGGGTGCGTACATGACCATGCTGGAACCGCGCTTCGTTGTTGCTGCGCTGGTGCTCAACATGTTCAGTACCTTCATCGTACTGTCGTTAATCAACCCTTATAAAGTTGATTCAGAAGAAGACCTGCAAATCGGGAACACGCACCAGGGTCAGAGCTTCTTTGAAATGCTGGGTGAATACATCCTGGCCGGTTTCAAAGTCGCTATCATCGTTGCCGCCATGTTGATTGGTTTCATCGCACTGATTTCCTGCCTGAATGCGCTGTTTGACGTGGTATTCGGTATCACCTTCCAGGGCGTGCTGGGTTATGTCTTCTATCCATTCGCATGGATGATGGGCGTGCCAAGCCACGAAGCCTTGCAGGTCGGCAGCATCATGGCAACCAAACTGGTTTCCAATGAATTTGTTGCGATGCTGGATCTGCAGAAAGTGGCGACCGAACTTTCACCACGTGGCGTGGGCATCCTGTCCGTGTTCCTGGTGTCTTTCGCGAACTTCTCGTCTATCGGTATCGTTGCCGGTGCTATCAAAGGCCTGAACGAACACCAGGGCAACGTGGTTTCACGCTTCGGCCTGAAACTGCTGTACGGCTCAACGCTGGTCAGCGTGTTGTCAGCTTCTATCGCGGGTCTGGTACTGGCGTAAGTAAGCAAACAACAGAACGACGAAGAAAGGCGCTCCGGCGCCTTTTTTTTATGCCTGCAATTCAGGAAGTCAGGAGGGAGAGAACAGAAAGCAAAAAACCCGCCGAAGCGGGTTTCTTTAATATTTGGTGGAGATAAGCGGGATCGAACCGCTGACCTCTTGCATGCCATGCAAGCGCTCTCCCAGCTGAGCTATACCCCCACACGAGGTCGTCCACATTGTACTTCTTGTGTTCCCTTTTGAGGAACTAACCAACTCACTCTGGTAAGGAAGTTGGTGGAGATAAGCGGGATCGAACCGCTGACCTCTTGCATGCCATGCAAGCGCTCTCCCAGCTGAGCTATACCCCCAATTCATGCCCGTAAAAACGGGTGAACGGGGCGCATAATATGAAACGCAGTCTGGCCTGTCAACGGCTAAATCCGTTTCTGGAATCAAGCGCTGAAAAAGCCGCCAAATCTCGCATTTCACAGGGAAAAAAGCCCTGCCCTCACGGAAATTCTCCGCAGGATGCATTGTTTTACAATTTGCCCGTCAGCCCGCATTCCGACTAGCTTTTTGATCTGCATAAGCATTTTCTTAACATCTATGTCCGGATGATTAATGACATGTTAGCAGACTATTAAAATCGTCTTGTTTTGAGAGAAATCTCAGAATAGACTGCCCGCGCAATAATCATAACTTACACCATTCGAGCTATCTCATGTCCTTGTATTCACCTAAAGAAATCGCATCCATCGCTGTCACAACGGGCGTAAACAAAAGTCACGCCTCCGTGTTGAATTTGTTAATTTTGGGCTTCCTGGCTGGCGCGTTCATCGCCACCGGTTTTCTGCTGGATCTGCATGTAATAGGGACGTTACCTGCATCCTGGGGATCATTTAGTAACTTGCTGGGAGCCGCCGTATTCCCGGTGGGGATCATTCTGACCGTTTTAGCAGGGGGAGAACTGCTGACCGGTAACATGATGACCTTACCGATCGCCTGGTTTGCGCGTCAGATCAGCCTGTACGCCGTTTTGCGTAACTGGTTCTGGGTCACTCTCGCTAACCTTCTAGGCAGCCTGGCCGTGGCCTATTTCTTCGGCCACGTTCTCGGCCTGACCGAAGGCGTGTACCTGAGCAAAACCGTCGCCACCGCCACCGCAAAAGTGAATGCAGACTTTATGCACGCCTTCATTTCCGGTATCGGCTGCAACTGGCTGGTGTGTCTGGCGATCTGGCTGGCCTTCGCCAGTAAAGAAGTCGGCGGTAAAGTGATCGGGATGTGGTTCCCGGTGATGGCGTTCGTGGCTATCGGCTTCCAGCACGTCGTGGCGAATATGTTCATCGTGCCAGCGGCAATCTTTGCCGGTGCACTGAGCTGGTCACAGTACTTCCCGAACTTCGCGGCCGTATTCCTTGGCAACGCCGTCGGCGGCGCGGGCTTCGTCGGGCTGATGTATTTTCTGGCCTACCGTCCGACCGTGGCAGCACCTGCAACTGAACAACGTTAATTCGCTCTGACGTTTTTTACGCATTAAAAAAGCCAGCCGGTTTCCCGCGCTGGTTTTTTTTTACTTCATCACCCTTTAGAGTGAATCAATAGAGAACTTACTGCTGCTGGGTTTCACGCTCAGCGATAAAGGCTAACGCCATATCGATACGCGCCAGTACACGGCTCTGACCGATAGCGTGGACCGTGACGTCAACGCCCGGAGACTGACCGGCGCCGGTGACGGCAACGCGCAGAGGCATCCCGACTTTACCCATCCCGACTTCCAGCTCATCCGCCGTGCCCTGAATCGCATGGTGAATGTTTACCGCCGTCCAGTCAGTAATCGCAGCCAGTTTCGCGCGAACCACTTCCAGCGGCTGACGTGCCACAGGGCGCAGGTGTTTCTTCGCCGCATCCGCATCGAACTCTGCGAAATCCTCGTAGAAGTAACGGCAGGACTCGGCCATTTCTTTCAGAGTTTTACAACGTTCGCCCAGCAAGGTAACGATTTCGAACAGCTGCGGGCCGTTACGGGTTTCGATACCGGCCTGTTCAACGTGCCACAGCAGGTGCGTCGCAACGTATTGCGGATCCATCGTATTGATGTAGTGGTGATTCAGCCATTGCAGTTTTTCGGTATTGAACGCACTGGCAGACTTGCTGACGTTTTCCAGAGAGAATAGCGCTTTCATTTCGTCACGGCTGAAGATTTCCTGATCGCCATGGGACCAGCCCAGACGCACCAGATAGTTCAGCAGCGCTTCCGGCAGATAACCGTCATCGCGATATTGCATAACGCCGACCGCGCCATGACGTTTGGACAGTTTTTTACCGTCGTCACCCAGAATCATGGAAACGTGCGCGTAAACCGGTACCGGTGCGCCCAGCGCTTTCAGGATGTTGATCTGGCGCGGGGTGTTGTTGATATGGTCTTCGCCACGGATTACGTGGGTGATTTCCATATCCCAGTCATCCACCACAACGCAGAAGTTGTAAGTCGGAGAACAGTCGGTACGGCGGATGATCAGATCATCGAGCTCGTCGTTGCTAAATTCGATCGGGCCGCGGATCTGGTCGTCAAAAATAACCGAACCTTCCTGCGGGTTACGGAAACGCACCACGCAAGGTTCATCAGCGGCGTGATGTTCGTGGCTGTCGCGGCAACGACCGTCATAACGCGGCTTCTCGTTATTGGCCATCTGGTGTTCACGCAACGTTTCCAGACGCTCTTTAGAGCAATAACATTTATACGCCGTGCCGTTTTCCAGCATTTCATCAATGACCGCGTTATAACGGTCAAAGCGTTTGGTCTGGAAATACGGGCCTTCATCCCAGTCCAGATTCAGCCAGTTCATGCCATCCATAATCGCGTCGATCGCTTCCTGCGTGGAACGTTCGAGATCGGTGTCTTCGATACGCAGCACAAACTCACCGCCAAGGTTGCGGGCATAGAGCCAGGAATAAAGCGCGGTACGGGCGCCGCCGACGTGCAGATAGCCGGTCGGGCTTGGGGCAAAACGGGTTTTGATTTTCATCCGGGTGCAACCTTAATAACGCAACGCTGAAAAACGTCGCTATCAGTTAACAAAAAGTGGCTGACATTCTACCACTCTGCCCTGATTCCTCAACGCTGATACAGGGGCAGTGACCGTGTTTAAGGCCATGAATGCGTAAACAATCGACTACGCGGGCGAGAAACGCGTCAGGTTGACTAAAAATAAGCCGAACGATCATTTTTGTTTTTAAAAAGCGTTGACGTTATTTCAAGTATCCCTATAATGCGACTCCATCACGACGGGGGCGATTAGCTCAGTTGGTAGAGCATCTCCTTTACACGGAGGGGGTCGGCGGTTCGAACCCGTCATCGCCCACCACTCTTTTTTAAGGGTGCCGCGTTGTGATAAGTAAGAAGAATTGAGAAATGGGCGATTAGCTCAGTTGGTAGAGCATCTCCTTTACACGGAGGGGGTCGGCGGTTCGAACCCGTCATCGCCCACCACTTCTCAGCAAGTTTCTTCTTACGTGGGGAAGTACCCAGAAGTGGGCGATTAGCTCAGTTGGTAGAGCATCTCCTTTACACGGAGGGGGTCGGCGGTTCGAACCCGTCATCGCCCACCACTTCTGCGGGCCGTTAGCTCAGTTGGTAGAGCAGTTGACTTTTAATCAATTGGTCGCTGGTTCGAATCCAGCACGGCCCACCAATTCAGAGAAAAGCGCCTTTAGGCGCTTTTTTCGTTTCTGATATCCGGAAATTATTTTCTCCCCTTCCAATTATTCCAGTGTAAACATCGGCACGACTTTATTGTGCAGCGCGGGATTATCGCTTTCATCTTTCAGATTCACCCCGGACAACTGATGATGGAACGATTGTTCGAGCAGCCACGCGAGTTTAAACGCCGCCTGCGGGTAGTTCAGCCCTTCAGGGCGCACGTTAGAGATGCAATTGCGTTCAGATTCCAGCCTTTTGGTGTGCGGCCCCCAGGTCATGTAAATCCCCAGACTGTCCGGTGAAGATAAACCGGGGCGTTCTCCAATCAGAATCGCTACCGCCTTTGCTTTCATCGCCTGCGCAATATCATCCCCCAGCGCCACGCGCGACTGATGCGCCAGCACCACCGGCCCCGGTTTTAGCTCAAGCGTGCGCAAATACGGCAATAATGCAGCAATAAGCGGCACAGCCTGACGATGCACGGCTTTGGACGACAAACCGTCGGCGACCACCAGCACAATATCTGCCGGTTCACCGGCCCTTTCCTGCAACGCCAGCCGGCTGCTTTCCGACAGTTTGCGCCCCAGATCCGGTCTGCACAGGTAAGTTGCCCTGTCCGGCGCGGCACTGGCGACGGTCAGCGTTTCCAGCCCCAGCGCTTCAAGTTCGGGTTCCAGTTGCTGGCTGTCAAAAGGCTGATGTACGGCATCACGCGCCTGCGCATGTGCCAGACCAAAGCGCAGCAGTTCATCAGTGGGCAAACTTGACCCTGTGCGCCCCAGCGCGATACGTGCCGCAGTAAACTGCCGCAGCGTTTCCCACGGGTTGTGATGCACCACCGGCGAGAGTTCCTGCCCTTTTTCTTTGTTCATCACAGCGGGCCTCAGTTAAGTTGCGGCAACTGGCGCAGTAAAGGATGCGATGCGCGGGTGTCCTGCAACACGCCCTGCGGATCAATAATTTTCATTTTCTCCAGCCAGACGGCAAATTCCGGCGCGTGTTTCAGCCCCAGCAATTCGCGGATGTACAGCGCGTCGTGGAAAGACGTGCTCTGGTAATTAAGCATGATGTCATCTGCGCCCGGTACACCAATCAGGAACGTCAGCCCGGCGGTGCCCAGCAGCGTCAGCAACGTATCCATATCGTCCTGATCGGCTTCCGCATGGTTGGTGTAACACACGTCGCAACCGAGCGGTACGCCAAGCAGTTTGCCGCAAAAATGGTCTTCAAGACCGGCGCGGATAATTTGCTTGCCGTCATACAGATATTCCGGCCCGATAAAACCCACCACGGTATTAATCAGTAGCGGCGAAAAATGCCGCGCGATGGCATACGCGCGCGCTTCGCAGGTTTGCTGATCCACACCGAAATGCGCATTCGCCGACAAACAACTGCCCTGCCCGGTTTCGAAATACATGACATTATCGCCCAGCGTTCCGCGTTTCAGGCTGAGCGCCGCCTGTTGTGCTTCCGCCAGCAGCGCCAGATTGATACCAAAACCGCTGTTCGCCGCTTCGGTTCCCGCGATCGACTGAAAGACCAGATCGACCGGCGCACCGCGTTCGACCAGCTTGATGGTATTGGTAACATGCGTCAGCACGCAGGATTGCGTCGGGATCTCGAACCGCGAAATGATGTCATCGAGCATGTAATTGAGATTTTCCAGCAGCGGCAAACTGTCACTGGCAGGGTTAATGCCAATCACCGCGTCGCCGGAACCGTAAAGCAAACCGTCGAGCATGCTGGCCGCAATGCCCTGCAAATTATCGGTAGGATGATTGGGTTGCAGGCGCACGCTCATGTGCCCCGGCAGCCCGATTGTATTGCGGAACCGGGTAATCACCCGGCATTTTTTGGCGACCAGAATCAGATCCTGATTGCGCATCAGTTTGCTGACCGCCGCCGCCATTTCCGGCGTGATCCCTTTTGCCACCGCGGCAAGCGTGAAACTGTCGGTTTTTTCGCTGAGCAGCCAGTCGCGAAAATCACCCACGGTCAGATGGGAAATCGCGGCAAACGCCGCGACGTCGTGCGTATCGATGATCAGCCGGGTGACTTCGTCCTCTTCATAAGGCACCAGCAGCTGTTGCAGAAACGTCTTGAGCGGAACCTCCGCCAGCGCCATTTTTGCCGCCATACGCTCTTCCGCGCTGGCGGCCGCCACTTCGGCCAGATAATCCCCCGACCGTGCGGGGGACGCTTTCGCCATCAGCTCGCGTAAATCCGTAAACTGATAGCGGCGATGGCTCAATGTCGTCTGAAACATAGCACTCCTTAGCAGGCCGGATTATTTGCCACTTTTGGCCGGAACCGGCTGTAGCCCGCGTAATTGCAGATCTTCAGCGGCATCGGCGCGTGCCTGATGAGTCAGGCGGAACCAGGCGTAGGCCAGTAACATCATGGCGGCGAAGATCATAAACAGTAAGGTGTTGTAGTAGATCATAGCGATAAGACAGACCACCGCCAGAACCAGCGCCAGTGCAGGCGCAAAAGGATAGAGTGGCGCACGGAACGGGCGGATCAGGTTCGGCTCACTGCGGCGCAATTTAAACAGTGCCGCCATTGAAATGATGTACATCACAATCGCGCCAAACACCGACATTGTCACGATATTTGCCGTCAGCGGTTGCCCGCCAATCACAATCAGGGAATCCGAGAAAATTGCTGCAATCCCGACAACCCCCCCGGCAATAATGCCCAGATGCGGAGTCTGGAAACGCGCATTCACGCTGGCAAGCCGTTTAGGCAGGTAGCCCGCACGCGCCAGCGCAAAAATCTGCCGAGAATATCCCATGATAATGCCGTGGAATGATGCAATCAGGCCAAACAGCCCCAGCCAGACCAGCATATGCAACCAGCCGCTGTTGCTGCCGACAATCAGTTTCATTGCCTGCGGCAACGGGTCGTTAATGTTCGACAATTTTGTCCAGTCACCCACGCCACCGGCAAACAGCATGACGCCCAGCGCGAGAACCGTCAGGGTCAGGATCCCGCCAATAAACGCTTTCGGGATAGTACGCTGCGGATCTTTGGCTTCTTCTGCCGCCATCGACGCGCCTTCAATCGCCAGGAAGAACCAAATGGCAAAAGGAATCGCGGCGAAGATGCCGGAGAATGCCGCCGGGCTAAAACTGTCGCTGCCTGCCCAGCCACCATGCATAAAGTTCGACATTTCAAAGCCCGGCGCCACTACGCCCATAAAGACCAGCAATTCGAATATCGCCAGTAACGTCACCAGCAATTCGAACGTCGCCGCAATACTGACACCCAAAATATTGAGTACCATAAAGACGATGTATGCGCCGACCGCCACCCATTTCGGTTCAATCGCCGGGAACTGCACGTTGAGATAGGCACCAATCGCCATAGCTATCGCGGGCGGCGCAAAAACAAATTCCACCAGCGTGGCGAATCCGGCGACAAATCCGCCCGTCGGCCCGAATGCGCGATATGCATAGGCGAAAGGTCCGCCTGCATGAGGAATCGACGTGGTGAGCTCGGTAAAGCTAAAAATAAAGGCACAGTACATGGCGGCAATCACGATTGCAGTGATGAGAAATCCCAGTGTACCCGCCTGCGCCCAGCCGTAGCTCCAGCCGAAATATTCACCGGAAATAACCAGCCCGACGGCAATGCCCCAAAGTTTAAAACTGCCCAGCGTACGCTTTAAAACAGGTGTGACTTTCGTGGTTTGCATGTGTGATCCCCTGCCCGGTGATAATGCAATTATTGTTAGAAGAGTATTTCAATAGTCTTGACCGCTGTGGATATTGCAAAGGCTGTACCACTTAAGAAATCCACAGCCTGCGCGGCCTGTAGCCCGTACGATAACCATCTTGCTTCATTTTGGCGCGCATAAGGAAAGGCGATTGCCCGAAACGGTGCGTGGGGAAAATGTCATCCACACACGCTACAATTTGGCATCAGATAAAAAGGAGGTCGTTCGTGCAGAAAAAAGAACAGCAAATTATGACCTGGCTCCGGGAAGAGCCGATGCATTTGCAGGCGCTGGAGCAGGTGCGTGAACTGGGGCTGAATGATGCGTGGCTGGCGGCGGGATTTGTGCGCAATCTCGTCTGGGACCGGTTGCACGGCTATGCGCAGGCCACGCCGCTCAATGATATTGATGTGGTGTATTTCAATCCTGAAAATTGCACTGCGCTGGCAGACGAACGTTATGAACATTGCCTGAAAGAACGCTCGCCTGATTTACCCTGGTCGGTGAAAAATCAGGCGCGGATGCATGAACGCCACGGCCATGCGCCCTATTCTTCCAGCGCAGACGCCATCAGTTATTGGGTGGAAGTGGAAACGGCGATTGGCGCAAGAATGAATGCTGACGGGCAGATTGAACTGAACGCGCCGCTGGGGCTGGAATCGCTGTTTGGCTTTAGTATCACGCCGAATCCGCGCCATGCGACCCCGGCTGTTTTCGCGCAACGGGTGCATGACAAAGGCTGGCTGACGCGGTGGCCTGAACTGCAAGTGCAAGAAATCCGTTAATACTGTAAGGAATATGAAAAGACAATAAAGCCGGGCTGACAGCTGCCGATAACAGTTAAGCATTTTTATATGCAAATTTTGATGTTAACTCAGTGAGGTATTATGACAACTATCAGCGCTACCAGCAGTTCGGTAAGCTCGGCGTCCACCAGTGACGCCAGCAGCTCCAGCCAGATTGCTCAGTTAACCAAACAAATTGCCAAGCTGACTGAACAGGTCAAAAGCCTGAGCAGCTCAGGCGGCAGTTCTGAAGACGTTCAGAAACAACAAGAGCTTCTGCAACAACAGATCGAATTGCTGCAACAGCAAATTGCGCAAATCGAACAGCAACAGGCACAGAAAGCACTCCAGCAACAGCAGCAACAACAAGCGACCGCTGAAGTGAAAAAAGAGGGCGTCAATAAGCCTTCTGATACCAACAGCATCGATATCTACGTGTAATCGCAGTCAATGCCTGAAACAGCCGGTGAGGCGTCAGCGTTCATAACGCCCTGCCGGCTGCGCTTCTCCATGAGTAAGTTTGCCTGCTCTTGCACGACCTGCCAGATGGCCTGTGCCGCCGGTGACAGTGACCGGTTTTTGCGTTTCACCAGCATCAGCACCCGGTTAATTTCCGGCACCAGCGGCCTGACGGCCAGACGACTGCCTTGTGGCATCGGCAGCGCCAGTGCGGGCAACACGCTGATTCCAATGCCAGCTTCAACCATCGGGAATAACGTGGCTGGATGACCGATTTCCTGCGCGATTTCCGCTTTCACTTTCTGCGCTTTCAGCGCGCCGTCGATCAGTATCCGGCTGCCTGAGGCGTAATCCTGCAACACCAGCTTACAACCGTTGAGCGAAGTCCATGCCACGGCAGATTGCGCTGCAAAAGGATGATCCTCGCGGCACAGCAGCAAAAATGGCTCATGCAAAATCGGCTCACAGTCGAGATCCGAACTCTCGCCGGGGTCAATCACAATACCGAAATCCACTTCTGCGTTTCTGACGCTGCTCAGCACCAGTTGTTGCGCCTGGTCGCGCAGTAATACCTGAATATCCGGGTATTGTGCCTGCCCGCTGGCGATACATTGCGGCATCAGTTGCGCGGAAATAGTCTGGCTGGAGGCGATTCTGACGCGGCCATTGTGCTGTGTTCCAAAACTTCGGGTATCGAGCAGCATCGCATGGAGTTCGTCGAGCAAAGGTTCTACCCGTTTTGACAAACTCAGCCCCGCGTGAGTCAGCACGACTTCGCGCGTGGTGCGGTCAAGCAACCGGACGCCCATTTCGGTTTCCAGCTCTTTCATGCTGTGGCTGACGGCAGACTGAGACAGGCCAATCGCTTCCCCTGCCCGGCTGAAGCTGCCATAGCGCGCCACTGCGACAAAAATACGAAGCTGCCTGAGAGAATAATTCATGAATTTTCCACATCAATGGATTAAATAAATCAATTTTTTAATTGTACCGTAAACACTCAAAATAGCGGAATTCCACGATAACCTTCTCAGAGTATCCGCATGCGCTTCTTGCCCGATCGTTTTACCTTAACGCTGATCGCTACCGTTCTGCTTGCCACATTCTTTCCTGCCAGCGGGATGTTTGTCGCCTTCTTCAACAATCTGACTATTTTCGCCATCGGGCTGCTGTTCTTTATGCACGGTGCCAAACTGTCGCGCGAGGCCATTTTTCAGGGTAGCAATAACTGGCGGCTGCACCTGTGGGTGATGTTCAGCACGTTCATTCTGTTCCCGATCCTCGGCCTGTTGTTCCAGTGGTGGCATCCGGTGGACGTCAGCCCGCAGATTTACAGCGGATTTGTGTACCTGTGTATTTTGCCGGCGACCGTTCAGTCTGCTATCGCGTTTACCTCTCTGGCGGGCGGGAACGTCGCGGCGGCGGTGTGCAGCGCCTCGGCATCCAGCCTGTTGGGGATATTTGTTTCGCCGCTGCTGGTCAGTTTGCTGATGCATGTTCAGGGGGAAACCGGTAACGGACTCGAACAGGTCGGGCGTATTGTGCTGCAACTGCTGGTGCCGTTTATCGCCGGGCATTTGCTGCGTCCGCTGATTGGCGGGTTTGTGGAACGTCACCGTAAGATGATCGGCAAAACCGATCAGACGTCGATCCTTCTGGTGGTGTATTCCGCGTTCAGTGAAGCTGTCACGCAGGGGATCTGGCATCAGGTGGGCATCGGTTCCCTGCTGCTTATCGTGGCGTTCAGTCTGGTGTTACTGGCGTTCGTGCTGGTGATCAATACTTACGCCGCACGCTGGCTGGGCTTCAGCAAACCGGATGAAATTACCATTGTGTTCTGCGGTTCCAAAAAGAGCCTGGCGAACGGTATTCCGATGGCCAATATTCTCTTCCCGGTCAGTGCGATTGGCATGATGGTTCTGCCGCTGATGATTTTCCATCAGGTACAGCTGATGACCTGTGCGGTGCTGGCGAAGCGCTATCAGAAAAAGCAAAAAAACGTGGCGCTCAGACAGGCGCAGGTGGCGGAGTAATGTCAAAAATAAAGGCGCTGAGATCAGCGCCTTTATCATAAAAGTAAAATGTCGTTATTCGTCCGTGCCGCCTAAACCCGGCCCGTTGCGACGCAGCGGATTGATCAGGCTTTGCAGCCCTTCGCTTTTGATCGCCAGCGTCAGCTGCATCAGCTCGCCGAGTTTCCCCTCCGGAAATTCCTCTTTGCGGGCGAACCACAGCAAGTATTCCTCAGGTAAATCAATCAGTACCCTTCCGGCATATTTGCCAAAAGGCATCACCGTATTGGCGATTTTAATGAGATCTTCTTTTTCCATTTTAGTCGCCCAGCAGGCGGATCATCTCCGCTTCGTCGATGACTTCGATACCCAGTTCCTGCGCTTTTGCCAGTTTTGAACCTGCGGCTTCACCGGCGATCACCAGATCGGTTTTCTTCGACACGCTGCCGGACACTTTTGCGCCCAGCGCGGTCAGACGATCTTTCGCTTCATCGCGTGACAAAATGGACAACGAACCTGTCAGCACCACGGTTTTACCGGCGAACGGGCTGTCGATTTCTTCCGGCACAATCACCTGAACTTCTGGCCAGTGAACATTGATTTCCGGGCTCAGCAATTCGTCGATCACCTGCCGGTTATGTTCTTCGGACAGGAAATTCACGACGTGTTTCGCCACGACATCACCGACGTCCGGCACGGTTTTCAGCGATTCAATATCGGCCGCTTTCAGCGCCTCTACGGAGCCATAATGTGCCGCCAGATTGGCCGCCGTGGCTTCGCCCACTTCACGGATGCCCAGCGCGTACAGGAACCGCGCCAGCGTGGTTTCTTTGGCTTTTTCCAGCGCATTCACCACGTTTTGCGCCGATTTCGGCCCCATGCGATCCAGCCCGGTTAGCTTGCCCGCGGTCAGACGGAACAGATCCGCCGGATTTTTGACGTACTCTTTTTCCACCAGCTGATCGATAATTTTGTCGCCCATGCCGTCAACGTCCAGCGCGCGGCGGGAAACGAAATGCTTCAGCGCTTCTTTACGCTGCGCGCCGCAAATCAGGCCAGCGGTACAACGCGCCACGGCTTCGCCTTCGACACGCTCAACGTCTGAATGACACACCGGGCAATGCGTCGGGAAAACCACTTCACGGGCATCTTCCGGACGTTCATCCAGTACGACGCCCACCACCTGCGGGATGACGTCCCCGGCGCGGCGAACGATCACGGTATCGCCGATACGCAGACCAAGACGTTCTATTTCATCCGCATTGTGCAGCGTGGCATTACTGACCATTACGCCTGCGACCAGCACCGGCTCCAGACGGGCAACCGGCGTTATCGCGCCGGTGCGCCCGACCTGAAACTCGACGTCTTTGACCAGCGTAATTTGTTCCTGCGCAGGGAATTTAAACGCCGTTGCCCAACGCGGTGCGCGCGCCACAAAGCCCAGCGTTTCCTGAATATCCAGAGAATCAATTTTGACCACCACGCCGTCGATATCAAAACCGAGCGAAGGGCGATCGGCCTCGACCTGACGGTAAAACGCCAGCACGTCGTCGCTGCCGGTACACACACGGACACGCTCGCTGACCGGTAATCCCCAGGCTTTAAGCTGTTGCAGACGATCATAATGACTGCGCGGCAATTCACCGCCTTCCAGCAACCCCACACCGTAGCAGAAGAAAGTCAGCGGGCGTTTCGCAGTGATACGCGGATCCAGCTGACGCAAAGAACCTGCCGCCGCATTACGCGGGTTAGCGAACACTTTACCGCCTGTACGCCGCGCTTCTTCGTTCATTGCTTCAAAGCCCGGCTGCGGCATAAAGACTTCGCCACGCACTTCGAGCCGTTCGGGAATATTTTCACCGTGCAGGCGCAGCGGAATGGCGCGGATGGTACGCACGTTGGCCGTGATATTTTCGCCGGTTGTGCCGTCACCGCGCGTTGCCGCCTGCACCAGTTCGCCATTTTCATACAACAAGCTGACCGCCAGACCGTCGAGTTTCAGTTCGCAGCAGAATGTCAGCGGTTCTGCGGTTTTCAGCCGGTCCTGAACGCGCTTATAAAACGCCAGATAACTTTCTTCATCAAAAACGTTGTCCAGCGACAGCATCGGAACACGGTGTTTAACCTGTTCGAAAGCGGAGAGCGGCGCGGCGCCCACGCGCTGAGTCGGCGAGTCAGCGGTAATCAGCTCAGGATGCGCGGTTTCCAGCTCGCGCAGTTCGCGCATTAAGCGGTCGTATTCCGCATCCGGCACTTCCGGGGCATCCAGAACGTGATACTGATATTCGTGATGGCGCAACTGCGTGCGTAAATGATTGATCTGTTCTTCGATAGTGGCCATGACTCACCGTGGAGATAAAAAACCCCCGGCAAGCGGGGGTTAGGGGAATGGGTGTTTCACGAACGCCAGAATCAGGCGGTCGCTTCGAGGACCTCACGGATCCGCGCTTTATACGTTTCCAGCTTCTGCGGCGTAATCATACGACGCTCATCGTCAAGCACCATCGCACCAACATCATCGGCAATACGCTGGGCAGACTGCAGCAGCAATTTGAAGTTCTGATGCGCATCGCCGTAGCAAGGCACCATCATGAACAACGTGACGCCAGGGGTGGAGAAGTCGGACATATTGTCAGGATCAAACGACCCCGGTTTGACCATATTGGCCAGACTGAACAATACCGGACCACTGCCAGCGGGGCTGACGTGACGATGGAAAATATTCATCGCACCAAACTGGAAACCAGCCTGAAGGACGCTGTTAAGCAATACTTCACCGCCAATCACGCCGCCCTGATGCGCTGCAACATGCAAAACCAGAACCGTTTCTTTCAGTTTAGCTTTCTCTGCCGGCGCTTCTTCAGCCGGCGCAAAAGGCGCGGACTGAGGTTCTGCTCTCGCAGCCGGTGCGGCCTCGGCATGAATTTCCTGCGATGGAACCGGCGCGTGTGATCTTACCTCAGGGGTAAAATCAGCGACAGGTTCGCGACGCGGCGCCTCGGGTTCAGCAGCGGAATAACCACTGAGCAACGGGTCGTCGTGCACAGCAGGTTGCTGCGGACGAACCGGTTGTTGAGGGCGGGCAACAGGCGCTGGCTGAGCAGGCGTCCCCTGCGGCTGACGTGGCGGTGCAGTCTGTTCCGGTTCTTCGTCATACTGACCGAAAGTCGGTTCATCCTGAGGATAAGCAGAACGCACGCGCACTTCACCCACTCCATCGACAAAATCGTCAGACGGAGATTGCTCCCGTTCTTTTTTTACACGTTTAGCTGGGCGATCACGAAAAAGCGAAGAGCGTTCTTTACGGCTGGTCCACAAACCGTGCAACAACAACGCTATTATGGCGATCGCGCCAACAACGATTAATATCAGACGCAAATCCTGCATCATTGCTATCTCTGTTGTTCTAATTCATTGCCACCACGGCAAACATTTACAATATTAACTCTATTTGCCCACGTAGATAAGTGCAAGTCTCGACTCTACTTTCTGCTAATAAATAGGGTAGTTGCACCTTTTTTTGCTGTTTTTTCAGCCAATCCACTGCTAGCCAGTGGAAAATCATACCGATATGATAGCCCATGTCATTCAACTCAGAGAGAAAATTTCGTTTATGACTTCATCGCAAAACGCCAGACAAGAAAACGGTGTGCATTATTTCAAACAGGGCTGGACGCTCATTTCCTTAGCCGGGATAAGACGTTTTGTGATTTTACCGCTGGCCGTGAACGTTGTCCTGATGGGCGGCGCGTTCTGGTGGCTGTTTACCAAACTGGGGGCGTGGATCCCAGCGATGATGAGCAAAATCCCAAGCTGGCTGAGCTGGCTGGATTATCTGGTCTGGCCGATTGTGGTGCTTTCCGTTCTGCTGGTGTTCAGCTACTTCTTCAGCACGATTGCCAACTGGATAGCGGCACCGTTCAGCGGATTACTGGCGGAGCAGCTTGAAGCACGCCTGACCGGCAAACCGCTGCCTGACAGTGGCATCTGGGACATCATGAAAGATCTGCCGCGCATCATGAAACGCGAATGGCAAAAGCTGGCGTATTACCTGCCCCGCGCCGTGCTGCTGTTTGCGCTGTATTTCATTCCGGTGATCGGCCAGACCGTTGCGCCGGTGCTGTGGTTCTTTTTCAGCGCGTGGATGGTGGTGATTCAGTATTGCGACTACCCGTTCGATAATCACAAAGTCAGCTTTGCCGATATGCGCCGTTCGCTTGGCAGCAACAAAATCGACAACATGCAGTTTGGCTCGCTGGTCAGCCTGTTCACGATGATCCCGGTACTGAATCTGGTTATCCTGCCTGTCGCCGTCTGCGGTGCCACCGCCATGTGGTGTGACCGTTACCGCGCGGTGTATGTGAAAAATAATATCGACGTGAACACCACGCGGAAATAGCGGCGCAGTCCCCATTTCGACAGCCATTTGGCTTCAACAGCTGCCTACGGGCGGCTGTTGGCTATGCTTGACTTTCTTACCCCAAACTTATTTCTTAATAACGGATCGGTATAGCAAATACCAAAACCTTACTTCACTCGGAAAGCCGTTCGCGTATGCTTTTCTGATTCCCACTAATTTCATAGTGTTGAAAGCTTCACACCGTGAATATTTCATACAGTTAAAGGACGGGTTATGAGCAAGATCTATGAAGACAATTCATTAACAATTGGCCATACGCCACTGGTTCGCCTGAACCGTATCGGTAATGGTCGCATCCTGGCTAAGGTCGAGTCGCGTAACCCGAGTTTTAGCGTCAAGTGCCGTATCGGCGCGAACATGATTTGGGATGCCGAAAAACGCGGCATTCTGACCAAAGATATCGAACTGGTTGAACCCACCAGCGGGAACACCGGGATTGCTCTGGCGTACGTTGCAGCCGCACGCGGTTACAAACTGACGCTGACCATGCCGGAAACCATGAGCGTTGAACGCCGCAAGCTGCTAAAAGCACTGGGCGCAAATCTGATTCTGACTGAAGGCGCGAAAGGCATGAAAGGCGCGATTGCGAAAGCCGAAGAAATTCAGGCCAGCGATCCGGATCGTTATCTCATCCTTCAGCAGTTCAGCAACCCGGCGAACCCGGCCATCCACGAACAAACCACCGGCCCGGAAATCTGGGAAGATACCGATGGCGCAGTTGATGTGCTGATTGCAGGCGTGGGCACCGGCGGGACGATCACCGGGACGGGCCGTTATCTGAAAAGCAAAAAAAGCAGCATCACGCTGGTGGCCGTTGAGCCTACTGATTCTCCGGTTATCACCCAAACATTGAACGGCCAGGAAGTGAAACCTGGCCCGCATAAAATTCAGGGCATCGGCGCGGGCTTTATCCCGGGCAACCTGGATCTGGAACTGCTGGATCGCGTGACGCTTATCACCAATGAAGAATCCATCCAGATGGCACGACGCCTGATGGAAGAAGAAGGCATTCTGGCGGGGATTTCTTCAGGTGCAGCGGTTGAAGCTGCCGTGAAATTGTCAAAAGAGCCAGAATTTGCCGATAAGACTATCGTGGTAATCCTGCCGTCTTCCGGCGAACGCTACCTGAGTACCGCATTGTTTGCAGATTTGTTTACGGAAAAAGAATTGCAACAATAATGCCACATTCCTAAAAGCGATTAAAAAAGCACCTCTCGGGGTGCTTTTTTGTGGGCTGCGTCAAAGTTTATACCACTCCACCATTGATTTTACGCGCCAGGTTTAGTATTTAACCGGTCAATTATTTCGATGCGTGAAATTAATCGCCTCCATGACGCCGCCCGCTGAATCGATTTACCGATTTGTTACATGAGGGGAAAAAACGGCATAATGGTGGAATAACAGGAAAGCTTGGATCTAGGGCAAAGTGTTTTATCGCTGAGTGCGCTATTTTCTCTTTTCTGTTGCATCTGAACCTGCCCCTGAACCATAGTCAGGCGCTAATCTCTACAGGCTAAAGTGAAGCCTATAAGCTAAACTTTAGCCCCACAACATTACTTTAATAAGTTGGGGAAACAACAATGTTCCAGCAAGAAGTTACTATCACCGCTCCTAATGGTCTGCACACTCGCCCTGCTGCACAGTTCGTGAAAGAAGCCAAAGGTTTCGCTTCTGACATCACCGTGACTTCAAACGGTAAAAGCGCCAGTGCTAAAAGCCTGTTCAAACTGCAAACTCTGGGCCTGACCCAAGGTACCGTTGTGACCCTCTCAGCTGAAGGTGAAGACGAGCAAAAAGCCGTTGAACACTTGGTAAAACTGATGGCAGAGCTCGAGTAACAACAGCCGCTCTTATATAGTTTAAACCAGTCAAGAGAAAGGTAGGGTTATGATTTCAGGCATTTTAGTATCTCCCGGTATCGCTTTCGGCAAAGCACTTCTGTTGAAAGAAGATGAAATTGTCATCAACCGGAAAAAAATCTCTCCTGATCAGGTTGATCAGGAAGTTGAACGTTTCCTTAACGGCCGTGCGAAAGCATCAGCCCAGCTGGAAGTGATCAAGAAAAAAGCCGGTGAGACCTTCGGTGAAGAGAAAGAAGCCATCTTCGAAGGCCACATCATGTTGTTGGAAGACGAAGAGCTTGAACAGGAAATCATAGCCCTCATCAAAGACGAGCACGCTTCTGCGGATGCCGCGGCTTACTCTGTGATTGAAGGCCAGGCGAAAGCCCTGGAAGAGCTGGACGACGAATACCTGAAAGAACGTGCGGCTGACGTGCGTGACATCGGTAAACGTCTGCTGCGCAACGTTCTGGACATGGCTATTGTTGATCTGAGCTCCATTCAGGACGAAGTTATCCTGGTGGCAACCGATCTGACGCCATCAGAAACTGCACAGCTGAACCTGAATAAGGTTCTGGGCTTCATTACTGATTTGGGTGGCCGAACTTCTCACACCTCAATCATGGCCCGTTCACTGGAATTGCCTGCCATCGTCGGCACCAGTGATGTGACCAAACAAGTCAAAAATGATGACTATCTGATCCTCGACGCTGTAAACAATAAAATCTACGTCAACCCGACGGCAGACGTTATTGATGAGCTGAAAGCGATTCAGAACCAGTACATCTCTGAAAAAGACGAATTGACCAAACTGAAAGATCTGCCAGCGATTACGCTGGATGGTCATCAGGTTGAAGTTTGTGCCAACATCGGTACCGTGCGCGACGTCGCCGGTGCAGAGCGCAATGGCGCTGAAGGTGTCGGCCTGTATCGTACAGAATTCCTGTTCATGGACCGTGACAGCCTGCCTACCGAAGAAGAGCAATTCCAGGCATATAAAGCCGTTGCTGAAGCGATGGGTTCACAGGCGGTTATCGTTCGTACCATGGACATCGGCGGTGATAAAGACCTGCCGTACATGAACCTGCCAAAAGAAGAAAACCCGTTCCTGGGCTGGCGTGCAATCCGTATCTGTCTGGACCGTAAAGAAATTCTTCACGACCAGCTGAAAGGTATTCTGCGTGCATCTGCGTTCGGCAAACTGCGCATCATGTTCCCGATGATCATTTCTGTTGAAGAAGTGCGTGAACTGAAAGCAGAACTCGAAATGCTGAAAGTTGAGCTGCGTGAAAAAGGCCAGGCATTCGATGAAACCATCGAAGTCGGCGTAATGGTTGAAACGCCAGCGGCTGCTGTGATTGCTCATCATCTGGCGAAAGAAGTCGATTTCTTCAGTATTGGTACAAACGATCTTACCCAGTATACTTTGGCAGTGGATCGCGGTAATGAGCTGATTTCTCATCTTTACAACCCAATGTCTCCGTCTGTACTTGGTTTAATTAAACAAGTTATTGACGCATCTCATGCTGCCGGTAAATGGACAGGGATGTGTGGCGAGCTAGCCGGTGACGAACGTGCTACACTTCTTCTATTGGGCATGGGGTTAGATGAGTTCAGCATGAGTTCTATCTCTATCCCACGCATCAAGAAAATTATTCGCAATACAAACTTCGAAGATGTGAAAGCGCTGGCAGATCAGGCCCTGGCTCAACCTACGGCGCAAGAGTTGATGAACCTGGTTAACAAGTTCATTGAAGAAAAAACACTCTGCTAATTGCGCGATGCTGTAAAGCTGCCCAAATTAATGCTTAGGAGAAGATCATGGGTTTGTTCGATAAACTGAAATCATTGGTTTCGGATGATAAAAAAGACGTTGGCTACATTGAAATCGTTGCGCCGCTGTCTGGTGAAATTGTCAACATTGAAGACGTGCCTGACGTTGTTTTCGCTGAAAAAATCGTAGGCGACGGTATTGCTATCAAACCTGCGGGCAACAAGATGGTTGCTCCGGTTGACGGGACTATCGGCAAAATCTTCGAAACTAATCATGCTTTCTCAATCGAATCCGACAGTGGCATCGAACTGTTTGTTCACTTCGGTATCGACACCGTTGAACTGAAAGGCGAAGGCTTCAAACGCATCGCCGAAGAAGGTCAGCGCGTTAAGAAAGGCGATTTGGTTATCGAGTTTGATCTGGCTCTTCTGGAAGAGAAAGCGAAGTCTACCCTGACTCCGGTTGTTATCTCTAACATGGACGAGATCAAAGAGCTGATTAAACTGACCGGTAGCGTGACAGTGGGCGAAACCCCAATCATCCGCATCAAGAAGTAATTAGCCCGAAGAAATAAGACGTAAAAAAACGGCGCTTAATGCGTAATGCCGATCAGTTAAGGATCAGTTGAACGATCCAGTGGCTGTGTAAAAATCCAGAAACGTTCTTCGTTTCTGGATTTTTTTTATGCGCATTGCTCAGGCTCTTGAGCTCGTTTCCTGCTACGACTCTACCCGTAACCCTCTGACTTCTCTCGGTGATGTTCTGGATCCCGACCTTGTCTCCCGCTGTCTGGCCGAGTCAGGTTCCGTCACGCTGCGTAAACGCCGTCTCCCGTTGGAAATGATGGTCTGGTGCATCATTGGCATGGCGCTCGAACGCGAAGAACCCCTCCACCAAATCGTGAACCGGCTGGATATTATGCTCCCCGGCAACCGGCCCTTCGTTGCCCCAAGCGCCGTTATCCAGGCCCGCCAGCGCCTGGGAAGTGATGCCGTTCGCCGCGTGTTTACCCAAACGGCACAGGTGTGGCACAACTCCGTCACCCATCCACACTGGTGTGGTCTGACATTACTGGCGGTGGACGGTGTCGTCTGGCGAACCCAGGATACACCAGAAAATGATGTGGCTTTCCCGCGACAGACCTATGCCGGGCAACCGGGGCTTTATCCGCAGGTGAAAATGGTCTGCCAGATGGAACTGACCAGCCACCTGCTTACGGCTGCCGCCTTCGGTACGATGAAAGAAAGCGAATATACGCTGGCAGAAAAACTGATAGAACAAACAGGCGATAACACACTGACTTTACTCGATAAAGGTTATTATTCTCTGGGACTGCTGAATGCCTGGCATCAGGCGGGAGAGAGCCGCCACTGGATGATCCCGTTGAAAAAAGGAGCGCAGTACGAAGAGGTGCGAAAACTCGGTAAAGGCGATCATCTGATAAGGATGAAAACCAGTCCTCAGGCCCGGAAAAAGTGGCCTGATCTGGGGGAGGAAATGACGGCTCGCCTTCTGACGTTTACCCGTAAAGGCAAAGTCTGCCATCTGCTGACCTCAATGACAGATGCCATGCGGTACCCGGGTGGGGAAATGGCCGATCTCTACGGCCACCGTTGGGAAATCGAACTGGGTTATCGTGAAATTAAGCAGACGATGTTACTGAGTCGGTTAACGCTGAGAAGTAAAAAACCAGAACTTGTCGAGCAGGAGTTATGGGGGTATTACTAGCCTATAATCTTGTTCGTTATCAGATGATTAAGATGTCTAAAAACCTAAAGGGTTACTGGCCGAATCAGCTAAGCTTCTCAGACTCGTGCAGTCTGGTGATGAGGATGTTAATGACGCTTCAGGGCGCATCTCCGGGCCGGATCCCCGAACTGTTGCGTAATCTGGAGAGTATGGCGCAGATGGTGAAGCTGCCGATAAGAAGAGAAAGGGCCTTTCCTAGAGTGGTGAAGGAAAGACCCCGGAAGTATCCAAAAGCACAGGAAAAAAGCCAGTCAGTTGCTTAACTGACTGGCATTAGCGCTTGATGCGCCGTTTTTTATTGCCTGGATTTCTTATTGCCCGATTTATTTGTAAGACTGAACGTTTAAATCTTCCAGTGCGGCACCATCAGGCTGATGACCAGCCCGTGAGGCTGTGCATTGCGGGCATCCACTTTGCCGTCATGTGCCAGCATCACCTTACGGGTAATCGCCAGCCCGAGGCCGTAACCTTTGCCAGACAGCGGCGATTTCACACGCACGAACGGATCAAAGATACTCGACAACTTATCTTCTTCCACGCCCGGCCCCTGATCGGCCACTTCAATTTGCAGATACTCTTCCACCTGCGCCAGAGAAACGGTGATAGTCTGCCCGCCGGCGGAAAAACGCAGCGCATTACGCACCACATTATCGACCGCGCGCCGCATCAGCTCGGCATTCCCTTTGACGGTGTAATCCATTTCGTCCGGCATTTCAGGATACATTGTGATATTCACACCCGGCAGTTGCGCTTCGTAGCGCGCGTCATTGACGACCGCTTCAACCAGACCGTACATATCAAAATACTCTTCGTCCGGGATCTCGCTGTTTTCCGTTCGCGACAGCGCAAGCAGTTCGCCGATCATCTTATCCAGGCGCCCCGCTTCGTGCTCGATACGGCTCAGGGAAGATTCAACGTTAGACGGATTTTGCCGCGCCAGACCAATCGCCAGTTGCAAACGCGCCAGAGGAGAACGCAGCTCATGCGAAACATCGTGCAACAGTTCTTCACGCGCTTTCACCAGCACCTGCAAGCGTTCCGCCATCGAGTCGAAATCCCGCGCCACCTCGGACAGCTCATCGTGCCGCTTGCCCATACTGGTAAACAGACGCACCGATAAATCGCCCTGCGCAACCCGTCCAAAGGCCTTACGCATTTGCAGCATTGGCCTTGTCAGGTTCCAGGCCAGCATCGCACTGAAAAGCAGCCCGCCCAGACCGCCAAGCCAGAGTAACGGCGGCGGCATGTTTAGCAACTCTTTGTGCCGTCTTGGCCGGTATTCATCCATCAGCCCAGCCACATCGTAACGAAGCCGATAACCCTGACCGTCCGGTCCCTGCACAAACTCCACCACTTCATGCGGGATCATGCCGGGTTCCAGAGCTTTCATCGTGCTGCCCTTAGCAGGGAGCAGTGCAGGCGACACGGCGAAGAACTGTCTGTCATCTTCCGGCCAGTCGGCCATCATCGCGTTCAAGGCGGGCAAACCACCGGAATGGAGTGTGGAAACCGCAGAGGTAATCTGCAGTTTGACAAAGCGCCGGGCAATGCTGCTTTCCGGTGGTTCATGAGGATTATAAAAAGCAAAAACCACCCACAGCCCCTGGGTGATTGCCACGAAGGTAAACCAGAATCCCAGCAGGATTTTCCAGAATAACCTTCCGCGCAGACGTTTAGCGGATTCGATAACCAATGCTGCGCACCGTCTCAATAGTCAGAATATCGCCACCTTCCAGTGACCCCAGTTTCTGACGGATATTACTGATGTGCACATCAATACTGCGGTCATAGGCTTCACGCGGACGCCCCAAACCTTTCTCCGACAGCTCATCTTTCGATACCACGCGTTCAGGCGAACGCAACAGCAGCTCCAGCAGATTGAATTCTGAAGCCGTGAGGTCGAAAGAAACACCGCGCCATTCGCTGCTGCGGGTCGCCGGATTCAGCGTCAGATCGCCGTAGTTAACCGATGAAGAATCAGAATGCGATTCCTGCTGTTCTTCCACACGACGCAGCACCGCACGCAGGCGCGCCACCAGTTCGCGCGGGTAGCACGGTTTTGGCATGTAATCGTCAGCGCCCATTTCCAGGCCAATCACGCGGTCAATATTGTCGCCTTTGGCCGTCAGCATGATGATTGGCAGACGGCTGTTTTTGCGCACCTGACGCAGTACATCAATACCGCTCATATCCGGCAACATAATGTCGAGGATCATCGCAGTGTATTCGCCAGACATCGCGCCTTCCACGCCCGCTTTACCGGTCAGCACCAGAGAGGCGTCAAAACCTTCTGCGATCAGGTACTCGCTGAGCATGGTGCCTAATTCAAGATCGTCATCGACTAACAAGATTTTCATTCTTTATTTCCGCCTGGCTAAAATTTTGGTCATTTTTACCACTAAGCCTGCATTACGCAGCCGCTTTTACTCTTTTTTTACACAGTCTCTGACAGAATTTCATCCCGCAGAAACACGAGTGTAAGGAATAAAGGTAACGTGTTTTACGCTATCACTATTATAGAAGATTAAAATCAATCTGTTAGCGTTTAACAAAAAGCAAAAGGCAGGCGCAAAGGCCTGCCTGTTAAATGTGACCACGCTTTACGTCAGGAGTTCTTAGTCAGAAAAAACGCCCGTCGAGAGATAACGGTCGCCGCGATCGCAGATAATCGCCACCACCACGCTGCCCGGATGGCTTCTGGCAACGCGCAGCGCGCCTGCTACAGCGCCGCCGGAGCTCACGCCGCAAAAGAGCCCTTCCTCACGCGCCAGTGCACGCATGGTGTCTTCTGCTTCGCCCTGCCCCATATCCATCACTTCATCCACCAGTTCAGGATTAAAAATGCCGGGCAAATACGCCTGCGGCCAGCGACGAATGCCGGGAATGCTGCTGCCTTCCGCCGGCTGCAGACCGATGATCTGTACGCCCGCATGCTGGCTGCGCAAAAAGCGGCTGACGCCGGTGATTGTGCCCGTGGTGCCCATACTGGAAACAAAATGCGTGACGCGCCCGTGCGTTTGCTGCCAGATTTCCGGACCGGTGGTGGTGAAATGCGCCAGCGGGTTGTCCGGATTATTAAACTGATCCAGTACTTTGCCCAGCCCCTGCTTTTCCATATCCAGCGCCAGATCCCGCGCGCCTTCCATGCCTTGTGCGCGGCTGACCAGCAGAAGTTCTGCGCCATAAGCCCGCATCGACGCCTGCCGTTCCATACTCATATTTTCCGGCATCAGCAATTTCAGCTTATAGCCTTTGAGCGCGGCAATCATGGCCAGCGCGATCCCGGTATTGCCGCTGGTGGCTTCAATCAGCGTATCGCCCGGACGAATTTCACCCCGCTTTTCTGCCTGTTCAATCATAAACAGCGCAGCGCGATCCTTGACCGAACCGGCAGGATTATTGCCTTCCAGCTTGACCCAAATTTCACTGTCCAGATCTTTGGGTAATCGCTGTAATCTCACCAGCGGTGTATTACCGATGTAATGTTCGAGCGTACTCACGGGCTTGCCTTATATCAAAACGAACTATGGACTGATAAAAATTATATAAAGAGATATCAGACGATAAAAAGGGCGGCTCAAAGACCGCCCGGAGAAACCTGCTGATTAAAAAATATCAGGCGCTCTTCGCTAACGCAACGGGTTGTAGCGGCTGGTCGCCCGCATACAGGCGGCCGTTCAGACCGCCAACATAAAAACGGTCGCCGCGCTGCGGAGCAAGATTTCCGTGGTTTTCAGAAAGCACCACGGAAAGCGGTTCATCGTGCCAGCCTTCAGCCTGAACAATCAGCTGCCAGAAATGGCCGCGCGGGCTGACTTCCAGCACTTTCACCGGCAGCGGACAACGTGCCGAGCTCTGCGCGGTAATTTCCATTTCCCACGGACGCAGGAACAAATCCACCGGCCCCTGATGCAACGGCGGGTTTTCCAGCGGCCAGTGATGCGCGCCCACATACAACTGTGAACCGCGAATGTCGCCGCTGATTTTATTCACTTCGCCCATGAATTCCAGCACGAAACGGGTCGCCGGTTCACGCCAGATTTCCTGCGGTGC
This sequence comes from Rahnella sp. PCH160, assembly GCF_047784855.1. NCBI lineage: Bacteria > Pseudomonadati > Pseudomonadota > Gammaproteobacteria > Enterobacterales > Yersiniaceae > Rahnella > Rahnella sp. PCH160. The sequence continues at coordinate 2,195,295 of NZ_JBLOGT010000001.1, read as the reverse complement.
GCCCACCTGCTCAATATTCCCCTGACTCATCACCACCACGCGGTCCGCCACTTCCATGGCCTCTTCCTGATCGTGGGTCACGAAGACGCTGGTGAATTTCAGTTCTTCGTGTAACTGACGCAGCCAACGGCGTAACTCTTTACGCACCTGCGCATCCAGCGCGCCAAACGGTTCATCAAGCAGCAAGATTTGCGGTTCCACGGCCAGCGCACGCGCCAGCGCGACACGCTGTTTCTGGCCACCAGAAAGCTGCGCCGGATAGCGGTTTGCCAGATGGCCTAACTGCACCATCTCCAGCAATTTCGTGACTTTTTGTTTGATCGCTTCCGCATTCGGACGCTCGCGGCGCGGCAAAACCGTCAGGCCGAAAGCAATGTTGTCGAACACCGTCATGTGGCGGAACAGCGCATAATGCTGAAATACAAAACCGACCTGACGATCGCGGGCATGCACACGGGTTACGTCTTTATCATGGAAGCTCAGGCGACCGGCGCTCTGGTTTTCCAGCCCGGCGATAATGCGCAGCAGCGTCGTTTTGCCGGAGCCGGATGGCCCGAGCAGCGCAACCATCTCACCGGAAGCAATATCGAGCGAAATATCATTGAGCACCTTCGTGCGGCCAAAGTATTTGTTGATACCGTTAATTTCAATGCTCATGATTTTCCTCCCGCTCAAGACGGTCGTTGTGGCGCTTCAGACGCCATTGCAGGCCGCTTTTCAGAAACAGTGTGACAATCGCCATCAGGGTCAGCAGCGCGGCGGCAGTAAACGCGCCCGCGGTGTTGTAGTCCTGATGCAGTAATTCAACCTGTAAAGGCAGCGTGTAGGTTTCGCCACGGATAGAACCGGACACCACAGACACGGCACCGAACTCGCCAATCGCGCGGGCGTTGGTCAGCACCACGCCGTAGAGCAAAGCCCAGCGGATATTGGGTAACGTCACGCGGCGAAACATCTGCCAGCCGGACGCCCCTAACAGCACCGCTGCCTCATCTTCGTGGCTGCCCTGACTCAGCATCACCGGCACCAGCTCACGGATAACAAACGGACAGGTCACGAAAATCGTCACCATCACCATGCCCGGCCACGCGAACATAAACTGAATATTGTGTGCATCGAGCCAGCCGCCGAGCGGGCCGTTAGTGCCGTAAAACAGCAGATACAGCAAACCGGCCACCACCGGCGAGACGGCAAACGGGATGTCGATCAGCGTCAGAAGCAGCTGACGCCCCGGGAAGTTAAAGCGCGCCACCAGCCAGGCCAGCAACGTGCCGAAAATCAGGTTAACCGGCACGGTGATCAGCGCCATCAGCACGGTCAGCCAGATGGAATGCAACATGTCGGAATCCGACAGATTCTTCCAGACCGCCGCGATGCCGTCCGAAAACGCCAGCACAAAAATGCTGATCATCGGGATTACCAGCAGCAGAATACAAATCAACACACCGGTGCCGATGAGCAGCCATTTCGCCCAGTCGACAGGCTGACGGGTTTCGCGTGCAAAAGCCGGAATATCAGACATTACTGGCCTCCCAGACGACGGCCATAACGGCTCTGTAAAGTATTAATCGCGAACAGCAAAAGCAACGACGCCGCGAGGATCACCGACGCAATCGCGCTGGCCGCCGGATAATCAAATTCCTGCAAGCGGATGAAAATCATCAGCGAGGTCACTTCGGTCTTCCAGGCAATGTTCCCGGCAATGAAAATCACCGCGCCAAATTCACCCAGGCTACGGGTAAATGACAGCGCCGTGCCCGCCAGCAGCGAAGGCATCACTTCCGGCAACACAACGCGGCGAAAACTCTGCCAGCGTGATGCGCCCAATGTCTCGGCGGCTTCTTCGTATTCCGGGCCCAGCTCTTCGAGAACCGGCTGCACGGTGCGCACGACAAACGGAATACTGGTGAATGACATTGCCACGGCGATACCCAGCCAGGTGTAGGCCACTTTGATATCAAAATGCGCCAGCCACTGGCCGTAAAAACCGGTGGTGGAAAACAGTCCGGCCAGCGTCAGACCGGCCACGGCGGTCGGCAACGCAAACGGCAAATCCATCAGGCCATCAATCAGGCTTTTGCCCGGAAATTCATAACGCGTCAGGATCCAGGCCATCAGCATGCCGAATAAGCCGTTGAAAATACTTGCCACGCCCGCCGCCAGCAGCGTGACTTTATACGCCGCTACGACCTGACCGTTGGTGATGACATCCCAGTATTGCGCCAGCGTCATTTGTGAAAGCTGCATCACCAGCGCACTCAGCGGCAGCAATAACACCAGACATACGAACAGCAGGCTGCTGCCGAGGCTCAGGGTAAATCCGGGTAATACGCGTTTGCTCTTCAACAACATTACTGGTGACCCTGTTCTAACAGTTTGTCCAGCTCACCGCCGGTACTGAAATGGGTTTCCATCACTTGTGGCCAGCCGCCGAACTGATCTTCAACCTTGAACAGTTGAGTCTCCGGGAACTGCCCTTTTGCCGCCGCCATCGCCGTTTTGTCATACACGCGGTAATTAAAACTGGTGATGATTTTTTGCGCCTGCGGGCTCCACAAGTAATTCAGATAATCTTTTGCTGCTTTCTCCGTACCGTTTTTCTCGACATTTTTGTCGACCCAGGCCACCGGAAACTCAGCAAGAATGTCGACCTTCGGCACAATGACTTCGTATTTATCATCGCCATACTGCTTGCGGATGTTGTTCACTTCGGATTCGAAGCTGATTAACACATCGCCCAGGCCACGCTCCACAAACGTCGTTGTCGCGCCGCGACCGCCGGTATCAAACACCTGCACGTTTTTGAGGAAACTCGCCATTTTCGCGCGGGTTTGTGCGGTATTTTTGTTGTCTTCAATGTTGTAAGCGCCCCATGCACCGAGATAGGTGTAGCGGCCATTACCGGACGTTTTAGGATTCGGGAAGATCAGCCCCACGCCGGGACGCGCCAAATCATCCCAGTTATGAATGTTTTTGGGATTTCCCTTGCGCACCAGAAACGCCATGGTGGAATAAAACGGGGAACTGTTATTGGGCAGACGGCTTTGCCAGTCGGCGGGGATCAGATTGCCTTTATCATGCAGAATCTGGACGTCAGTCACCTGGTTGTAGGTCACCACGTCAGCCTTCAGACCCTGCAAAATCGCCAGCGCCTGTTTGGAAGACCCGGCGTGCGATTGTTTGATATCGAGTTTATCGCCGTTATTCTGATCCGCCCATTGCTTCTGAAAAGGCGGATTCAGCGCGGCAAAAAGCTCGCGGGATACGTCGTAAGAACTGTTCAGCAATTCGGTGGCAGACGCCGCCCCGCTGGTCAGCAACAGTGCAGCCAGCGAACCTTTCAGCAAATTTCCAGCAAAACCCGTCGTTTTCATGCTCAGCCTCAGGTGAATGAACCGATATGCGGCGTCAGAAAAGCCGCTCAATATCACACAGTGTATTTATAACTGAGGTTCAGGCTGTAACGGTTTTATATACCATTTGGTGATTTTCAAGCATGAAAAGCTATAAGGCATTAACAAACGCAGGGAGAAACACGAAGGGAAGGAACAAAGCGCGCCCGGAAACGGACGCGCTGAACGCATATTTTTTACAGCATAGAGAGCTTACAGCACTGAGAACTTACAGGGCAGCCAGACGGGTCAGGGACGGCGCGAAGAAATAGCTGCCGGTCACCGGACGGGTGAAGCGCAGCATGGCGTCACGCTTGCCATCCAGATCGCCAAACATACTTAACAGCTGTTTCTCAATGTTCCACAAACGCGCGGCATAGCTGATGAAGTACAGGCCGTGCTCGCCACTGGCGGTGCCGTAAGGCAGGCTCTGGCGGAGAATTTTCAGGCCTTTGCCGTCTTCTTTCAAATCCACGCGGCTGACGTGAGAAGTGTCAGGACGCGTTTCAGGATCCAACTCTTCGTCCGTGTCCTTCGTGCGGCCAATCACTTCTTCCTGCTGCTGCACGGAGAAACGCTCCCATTGCACCAGGTTGTGTTTCCAGCGCTGAACCATCACGTAGGTGCCGCCTGCGTCCACAGAACCTTCAGGAATGATGGCAACCTGCGCGCGGGCGTCGGCTTTCGGGTTTTCAGTGCCGTCGACAAAACCGCTGAGATCACGCTCTTCGAGTGCGCGGAAACCGTGAGTTTCGTCTTCCACCACAATCGCGCTGCCAAACGCTTTCAGCGCGGCCTGTGCGAGTGCGAAGTTAACATCATGGCGCAATGACTGAATGTGCAGCAGCATGTCGCGCTGCGTGGCCGGCGCCAGCCCTTTGCCCAGCGGCTCAAAGTTTTTCAGCTCGTCTGCGCCCTGATTGCCGGACAGGTCGCGCCAGACATCGTGACCAAAAGCCACGACCGCGCCCACCTGTTCAGCCGGGAATTTTTGCTGCATAGCGTCTAATGCGGCCACAAATGCACGGCAGCCCTGCCGGAGCGCATCCAGGTCACCCTGAGCTTTCGCTTCAATGTAAATGGCGAAACGGCAATGTTCGGGCAAAATGCCGCTCTGAACCTGAGTCATTTTCTCATCCTCGTTAAATTGACCGGCGACATCATACCGGATGTCAATAAAAATGCCTTGCGCGAAGGCAAGGCATCGGGGACTTCTTTTGCAGACTAAAGCACAGCGAAGCTAAAAAGGAATTACTGCGCCTGACCGGTTTGCAGCGGATTGGCGCGCCATACGATTTTGCTGACTTTCCAGTCTTTCAGGGCATCGTCAGAAGGCATCAGGGATTCCGGACCGTGCCAGATTCCGCTAAACACATAAGTGACGTGCGCGCTTTGTGGCGCTTTACATTCCACGTTCTGCGCATCGTCACCTTCGCCTTTCACGCACGAATCAAACGCTTTGGTATACAGATCGCTGAACGACGTGCCGATTTTCACGCCCCACTCGCTCGCGACGGTAGAGTCCATGACATCCACCCGCTGTACGTTGCCTTTCGGCTCGCCGCTGACGGACAATTTCACATCTTTGCCGTCCATCGCCTGGAAGAAGCTCAGCATTTTGCCGTCGCTCATCGACATGCCGCTGCGCAGGGAATAGTTACCGTTGAGCCCGTCTTTGATGGCGGTTTCCGTCAATGGCGTACTGGCCGTGATACCGCCGACGCCCTGATCGTTGACGGTCAGACTGCTGCCAAACCAGTTAAGCGGGTTCAGACCTGACCACGACATATGCGGCATTGACGGCATTGACGAGCAACCGGCGAGAAAAAGCGGTAACGCCAGCAACATCGGGCGAGCCCGTAAGCGAACAGTCATTCGGTACACTCCTTTCCTGCCGGTTTCGGTTGGCCGGGACGGCCTGACGGATAAACCGGCAGCGAATTTATTATTTGGAAATCGTTGTTAAGCGCCAGTTCGAGTACTTTCTTTCCAAAAAAGTTCAGCGCGGGTCGCGAAATGGCATCAGGCCAGACGGCGCGCGGCATCAAAACAGGCCCGCAAACGGCGGCTGAGCAGCCAGTAAGCCAGTGCAGCGGCGTCGAGCAATGCCAGCATAATATCGACCGCCGACAGCGTATCGTTACTTTGCCACACGCCCAACCCCTGCAAGGCAAAGGTCACAAACATCCCCGCCAGCAGCAGCCAGTAACCCGCCTGCCAGACGCGCGGCCACAGATGGCGGCGTCCGCTTAACAGAAAAATCAGCGCGGGCGGTAACCCCAGCAGCATACCGGACCAGAAACTCTGCGGATCAGGGTAAAACAGCGACAGCATATCGCTGCCCTGCTGGCGTGAAGCGCCCGCCATGACGAACAGCAGCCAGGTGCGGGCCTGCAAAATAAGGATTGTCCAGAACCACAGAGGCAACCGCAACATACCGTGATCGTTATAATCTTCCGGATTCATAAACGTGACACACATTCCTTCGGACAAAGTGAAATTAAACAATAATCAACGCAGCTTAAGAAACTGTTAAGAACAATCTGCTTTACTGTCTCTCAACGCGGCAACAGTCTTGAAAAATGTCATTGTTGCCGGGACATACTCAGGAAACGTTAAATTAAGGACGACCTATTATGATGAAGAAGATCACTCTGGCAACCCTCATTACACTGTGTTCCGCGACGGCGTTCGCACAACAAACAGGCGGGTTCAGCGGCCCATCCGCGCAGGAAACTCAAACGCAACCTGCGGCGCAAGGCGGATTCACCGGCACGACTGCGCTCAGCACCGTGAAAGATGTTCAGACGATGAAAGAGGATCAGTGGGTGATGCTGGAAGGCTTCCTCGATCAGCGTGTCGATCACGACAAATATATTTTCCGCGATAACACCGGCACGCTCAATGTGGAAATCGACGGTAAACGCTGGCAAGGGCAGAACGTCTCGCCAAAAGATAAAATCCGCATTGAAGGTAAAGTCGATAAAGACTGGAACTCTGTGGAAGTGGACGTCAAAAGCGTAAAACTGATCAAGTAATCGTTCGTTAAGCATTTGGCGTAAAAAAGCCCCGGCGGTGAGTCACCTGCCGGGGCTTATTATTGCCTCATATTGCAGGCATTCAACGGGTTTTCAGTATTCCTGATCTTCAATCAGACGCTTGCCGAGCAATAAGGTATCTGAAATCTCGTAACCCAGTTTTTCATACATGCTGACGACCGCATCGTTTTCGGCACGCACCATTAAATTCATTTTCGGGCAGCCGCGCGCAATCAGTTTCTTTTCCAAACGATTCACCAGCGCGTTCGCAATGCCGCGCCCGCGATAATCCGGGTGAACACCCAGATAATTTGCCGAACCGCGATGGCCATCGTAGCCGCCCATCAGCGTGGCCACCACTTCGCCACCGACTTCCGCCACCAGGAAAAATTCCGGGCTGTGGTTAATTTTGCGTTCAATATCCAGTTCAGGATCATTCCACGGACGCAGCAGATCGCAGCGCTCCCAGAGAGTCAGGACTTCTTCGAAATCTTCTTGACGGTATACGCGAATTTCCATCACTGTTCGCCGCTGTTGGTTAATAAAGAAATAGGGTTTATTTGATTATCGCGTGATCTGCTTGATACGCAACATCAAAATCACAAATCGCACAATTAATGACCGTGTTTTACCGATGAATTTCGCCGATAAGACAAGCCTTAAGTCATTCATCAAACAGATATTTATTCGTCGTAATATTCATTCACGACACATTATTCATAAAAAGTAATAGTTCTCAGATCGAAACTATAAAATAGATACTCTATAACATAAGGCATTCTGCTTTTTTTCTGACGGTAATGGACTGATGTTAAACCCTCTGAACAAATTTTTGCATTTCCAGCCTCTCCCCGCTGCCGCCACCCGTCGCCAATTGCTGTTGTCCGGCCTGGGACTCGCGATCGCCGCGTTTGGTTCCCGCTCCGCCAGCGCCGCGCAGCAGGAACACATCACGAAATCTGCTCCGGCTCCGAAACCGCCGGGCGCTAAAAAGCTGGTCATGATAGACCCCGGTCACGGCGGGATTGATTCCGGTGCCGTCGGCCATGAAGGATCGGAAGAAAAACATGTAGTACTGGAAATCGCCAACTATGTACGCGAATTCCTCGGCGATCAAAGCCACATAGAGGTCCGGCTGACCCGCGATTCAGACCATTTCATTCCGCTTTATCAGCGCGTTGAACTGGCACATCAGCATCAGGCTGATTTGTTCGTCTCGATTCATGCCGACGGTTACACCAGCCCGAGCGCATCCGGCGCATCGGTATTTGCGCTGTCCAACCGGGGCGCAAGCAGCGCCATGGCGCGGTATATGTCGAAAAAAGAAAACGACGCCGATTTGGTTGCGGGTGCGAAGTACGCCAAAGAAGACAACAACTATCTGCAACAGGTGCTTTTCGATCTGGTTCAAACCGACACCATTAAAAATAGCCTGACACTCGGTCATCACGTTCTCGAAAAGATCCGGCCGATACACCATCTGCACAGCCAGCAGACAGAACAGGCGGCGTTTGCCGTACTGAAATCCCCGTCGATTCCGTCGATTCTGGTGGAAACGTCGTTTATCACCAATCATCAGGAAGAACAGCTGCTCAGCACTACCGCGTTTCGCCGTGAGATCGCGCAGGCCATTTCTCAGGGGATTGTGAATTTCTTCAGTTACTTCGACGCCAACGAGCGTAAGCCACGATAACCTTCCTGCTTCGAACCGCAGATGCGTGGGTTGTTCTGGGTGATTCGGCAGGTTTTGGGGTTATAATCTCGTTCTCTTTCTGATTCAGCGCCCGCAAAGCGCTGAACGTCTTTTCAGTCAACGTCTGTGAGTTTGCCCGTGAGCCAATCAATCCCCGACATTCAGCAAGTCAAAACATTCCTGCTCAAGCTTCAGAACCACATTTGCCAGCAACTGGCCGCCGCCGATGGCAAAGGCCAGTTCGCGCAAGACCAGTGGGTACGCGAAGAAGGCGGGGGTGGCCAGAGCCGGGTATTAACCAACGGCGCAGTCTTCGAACAGGCCGGTGTGAATTTCTCACACGTTTCCGGCACCACGTTACCCGCGTCAGCCACCGCGCACCGCCCTGAGCTGGCGGGACGTAGCTTCCAGGCGATGGGCGTGTCGCTGGTCATTCATCCGCACAATCCCTACGTGCCGACCAGTCACGCCAATGTGCGATTCTTTATTGCGGAAAAACCGGGTGAAGCACCTGTGTGGTGGTTTGGCGGTGGCTTTGACCTCACGCCCTACTACGGTTTTGAAGAAGACGCCCGCCACTGGCATCAGACGGCACAACAACTTTGCCAGCCATTTGGCGATGACGTCTATCCGAAATACAAAAAATGGTGTGACGACTACTTCTTTATCAAACACCGCAACGAAGCGCGCGGCATCGGCGGATTATTCTTTGACGACCTGAACACGCCTGATTTCGACACCTGCTTTGCATTTATGCAGGCCGTGGGCAACGGTTTTACCGACGCTTATCTGCCAGTCGTCGAAAAACGCAAAGCCATGCCGTGGGGCGAACGTGAACGCCAGTTCCAGCTTTACCGCCGTGGCCGCTATGTGGAATTCAATCTGGTGTGGGATCGCGGCACGTTGTTCGGTCTGCAAACCGGTGGCCGCACGGAGTCGATTCTGATGTCCATGCCACCGCTGGTTCGCTGGGAATATGGTTATCAGCCGGAAGCGGGCAGCCCGGAAGCCGCGCTGTACACTGATTTTCTGCCGGTTCGCGACTGGCTGAACGGGGGAAACGCTGATGCAAATCTGGGTGGATGCAGATGCCTGTCCGAACGTTATCAAAGAAGTGTTGTTCCGCGCCGCCGAACGCACCGGCATGATGGTGACGCTGGTCGCTAACCAGACAATACGCACGCCGCCGTCGAAATTTCTGCGTACCCTGCGCGTCGAAGCAGGTTTTGACGTCGCCGATAACGAAATCGTCAAACGTACCGAACCGGGCGATCTGGTGGTGACGACGGATATTCCGCTGGCGGCAGAAGTCATCGAAAAAGGCGGCGTTGCGCTGAATCCGCGCGGCGAGCGTTACACCACGGAAACCATTAAAGAGCGCCTGAACATGCGTGATTTCATGGACACCATGCGTGCCAGCGGCATGCAAACCGGCGGGCCGCCTGTGCTTAATCAGCGTGACCGCCAGCAATTCGCCAATGAACTGGATAAATGGCTGCAACAAGCTAGAAAATAATCCGGTCAGAGGAACCTGCTGTACCACTACATTTAAAGGAATAATAAAAATGGTCAAAAAGATCATACTGGATTGCGATCCGGGGCACGACGATGCCATCGCGATGTTACTCGCCCACGGGAATCCCGATATCGAACTGCTCGCCGTTACCACCGTGGTCGGCAATCAGACGCTGGAAAAAGTCACCCGTAATGCGCTGGCCGTGGCCCGCGTGATCAACCTGACCGGCGTTCCGTTTGCCGCCGGAGCCACCCGCCCGCTGGTGCGGCAGATCGAAGTGGCCGACGACATCCACGGGGAATCTGGCCTTGATGGCCCGGTGTTACCGGAAGCCGCCATTACGCTGGAACCCGTTCACGCCATCGATCTGATCATTGATTTGATCATGTCTCATCCGCCAAAAACCATCACGCTGGTTCCGACCGGCGGCCTGACCAATATCGCCATGGCCGTGCGCAAAGAGCCACGTATCGCCGAACGCGTCAAAGAAGTTGTGCTGATGGGCGGCGGTTACCATGTGGGTAACTGGAGCGCCGTAGCTGAATTCAATATCAAAATTGACCCTGAAGCCGCGCACATTGTTTTCAACGAAAAATGGCCGCTGACCATGGTGGGGTTAGACCTCACACATCAGGCGCTGGCAACGCCCGAAGTCGCCGCACGCATCGCCGCTGTTGGCACACAACCGGCCAAATTTGTCGGTGAACTGCTCGATTTCTTCGGCCTGAGCTACAAAGACCGCCAGGGCTTTGACTCGCCACCGGTACATGATCCGTGCGCGGTGGCCTATGTCATTGACCCGAACGTTATGACCGTACAAAAAGTCCCGGTAGACATTGAGCTGACCGGCACCTTAACGCTCGGCATGACGGTGGCAGATTTCCGTTCACCGCCGCCGCCGGATTGCCATACGCAGGTCGCGGTAAAACTCGATCATCAGCGTTTCTGGGATTTAATCGTTGATGCGCTCGAGCGTATCGGCGAAGTGAAATACTGAGTCAGACGGTAAAAAACGGGCATCCTTTTGATGCCCGTTTTGTCATTTATAAAGGCTCGGTTTGCGCTTCGACTACGGCTAACGCGACCATATTCACAATGCGTCTGACCGACGCAATCGGCGTCAGAATATGCACCGGTTTCGCCACCCCCATCAACACCGGCCCCACCGTGACCCCTTCCGAACTCGACACCCGCAGCAGGTTATAGCTGATACGCGCCGATTCCATGTTCGGCATGATCAGGATATTCGCCGCCCCTTTTAACGGGCTGTCCGGCATGATGTCCTGCCGGATACTTTCGACCAGCGCCGCGTCGCCGTGCATCTCGCCGTCGATTTCCAGCGAAGGTTCACGCGCATTCACCAGCTCCAGCGTCCGCCGCATTTTAAGCGCCGCCGGGCTGTCGGATGTGCCAAAACTGGAATGCGACAGCAGAGCCACTTTCGGTTCGATACCAAACCGCCGTACCGTTTCCGCCGCCATCAGCGTGATTTCGGCCAGCTGTTCTGCGGTCGGATCATCATTGACGTAAGTGTCCGCAATAAACGTATTCCCGCTGGGCAGCAGCAACGCGTTCATGGCACCGGCAACGTGCGCGCCCTCGCGGAACCCGAATACTTTTTCAACGATATCGTAATGCTCGTGATAGGTGCCCACCGTTCCGCAAATCATCGCGTCCGCTTCACCGCGCAGCAGCATGATGGCGGAAATCAGCGTCGGATTGCCGATAACCGCGCGCCGTGCCTGCTCCTGCGACACGCCACGCCGTTTCATCAGTTCATAATATTCGCGCCAGTATTCGTTAAATCGCGGATCGGATTCATTGTTCACCACTTCAAAATCACGGCCTGCTTCAAGTTGTAAACCCAGTTTCTTGATACGCATTTCGATAACGCCTGGCCGCCCGACCAGAATCGGTTTCGCCAGGCCGAGAGAAATCAGTTCCTGCGTGGCCTGCAAAACGCGTTCCTCTTCCCCTTCCGCCATCACCACGCGTTTGGCGTCTTTTTTGGCCTGAGAGAAAATCGGTTTCATGAACAGATTGGTTTTGTAAACAAACTCGGACAGTTTTTCGACATACGCATCGAAATCCAAAATGGGCCGCGTTGCCACGCCGGAATCCATCGCCGCTTTCGCCACCGCTGGCGCGATTTTCACAATCAGGCGCGGGTCAAAAGGTTTAGGAATGATGTAGTCCGGGCCAAACGAAAGCTCTTCTTCACCGTAAGCCGACGCGACCACATCGCTTTGCTCCGCCATCGCCAGATCGGCAATCGCATGAACGCAGGCCAGCTTCATTTCTTCGTTGATCGTTGTTGCGCCGACGTCCAGCGCGCCACGGAAAATGAACGGGAAGCACAAGACATTGTTCACCTGATTAGGGTAATCCGAACGGCCGGTGCAGATAATGGCATCCGGGCGCACCGCTTTCGCCAGCGGCGGCAGGATTTCCGGTTCAGGGTTGGCAAGCGCCAGGATCAGCGGGGATTTCGCCATGGTTTTCACCATGTCCTGCGTCAGCACGCCGGGACCGGAACAACCGAGGAAAATATCCACACCAGGGATCGCATCCGCCAGTGTGCGCTGCCCGTTATCCTCAATGGCATAGGCCGCTTTGGTTTCGGCCATGTTCTCCTCGCGGCCCTGATAAATCACGCCACGGGAATCGCAGGCCGTGATGTTGTGGCGTTTCAGCCCCAGCGCCACCAGCAAATTCAGGCAGGCAATGGCCGACGCACCTGCACCGGACACCACCAGCCGCACATCCGAAATATCTTTCCCGACCACGCGCAAACCGTTGAGCACCGCCGCTGTACAGATGATGGCTGTCCCGTGCTGATCGTCGTGAAACACCGGAATATTCATCCGCTCGCGCAGTTTGCTCTCAATGTAAAAACACTCAGGCGCTTTGATGTCTTCGAGGTTGATACCGCCGAACGTCGGTTCAAGCGCGGCGATCACGTCGATCAGTTTATCGGGATCAAGCTCGTCAACTTCGATATCAAAAACATCAATACCGGCAAATTTCTTGAACAGAACGCCCTTGCCTTCCATGACCGGTTTTCCCGCCAGCGCACCGATATTGCCCAGCCCGAGAACCGCCGTGCCGTTGGAAATCACCGCCACCAGATTCCCGCGAGCAGTGTATTTATAGGCCGTGAGGGGATCTCTGGCGATTTCCAGACAGGGCGCTGCCACGCCCGGGGAGTAGGCCAGCGCCAGATCACGTTGTGTGGCAAGAGGTTTGGTCGGAGAAACCTGAATTTTTCCGGGCACCGGAAATTCATGGTAATCGAGCGCGCTTTGCTTGAGTTGTTCGTCCATCGTAGGGTCCTTTTCTTGTTTCTTATTGTATGCAGGGACAACACATTTTATGTAGAGACAGCAGTGAACAGAGGCAACGTCACCCTCCGTTCAACCCGATGACAGTATAGATAACCTGCCACGATAAACGCCGGATAACGACCAAAAGTTAGCCGTTACATTGATTGCTTTTCGTTCACGGAAGACGTCTCGCAAAATTCGACTACGCTTAAAGTTTGACCTTGCACTTTCCTCTCACGCCCCGCAGTCTGAGCTGCGATGAGGGCTGCCATTGCTATGACCCATCGCAACAATCAGAAATAGCGCATTCAGTTTATTAACAGAATGATGCAGGGTAGGAGCCCAACGAAGATCACTGAATAACGCTTTTACTGTAACGTTTTCACTAACCGGAGAAAAATATGCCTTCTCGCAGAGAGCTCGCTAATGCTATCCGTGCATTGAGCATGGACGCAGTCCAGAAAGCCAACAGCGGCCACCCGGGTGCCCCGATGGGCATGGCGGATATCGCTGAAGTGCTGTGGCGTGATTACATGAATCACAACCCGGCCAATCCGAAATGGGCAGACCGCGATCGTTTTATTTTGTCCAACGGCCACGGTTCCATGCTGATTTACAGCCTGCTGCACCTCACCGGTTATGACCTGCCGATGACTGAGCTGGAGAATTTCCGCCAGTTGCATTCCAAAACGCCTGGGCACCCGGAATACGGTTACACGCCGGGCGTTGAAACCACCACCGGTCCGCTGGGTCAGGGCATCGCCAATGCCGTCGGCTTTGCGATTGCAGAACGCACGCTGGCGGCGCAGTTCAACCGCGATAATCACGACATTGTGAACCACCACACCTACGCCTTTATGGGTGACGGTTGCATGATGGAAGGCATCTCTCACGAAGCCTGTTCGCTGGCCGGCACCCTGAAACTCGGTAAACTGACCGCGTTTTATGATGACAACGGCATTTCCATCGACGGCCACGTTGAGGGCTGGTTCACCGATGACACGGCCAAACGTTTTGAAGCCTACGGCTGGCACGTCATCCGTGGCATTGACGGCCACAATTCAGATGCCATCAAAGCGGCGATTGAAGAATCCCACAACGTCACCGACCGGCCTTCCCTGCTGATGTGCAAAACTGTGATCGGCTTTGGTTCCCCGCATAAAGCCGGTACGCACGATGCGCACGGTGCGGCACTGGGCGCAGACGAAGTGGCGGCAACCCGCATAGCGCTGGGCTGGAACTACCCGGCGTTTGAAATTCCTCAGGATATTTATGCCGCCTGGGATGCCAAAGAAGCCGGTAAAGCCAAAGAAACAGCGTGGAACGATAAATTCGCAGCCTATTCCAAAGACCATCCTGAGCTGGCGGCTGAATTTGAACGTCGCGTCAGCGGCGAATTGCCCGCGAACTGGGAAACCGAAGCACAGAAATTTATCGAGGAATTGCAGGCTAATCCGGCAAATATCGCCAGCCGTAAAGCGTCACAAAATACGCTGGAACGCTTTGGCAAAATTCTGCCTGAGTTCCTCGGCGGCTCCGCTGACCTGGCACCGAGCAACCTGACCCTGTGGTCAGGTTCGAAATCGCTCGGTGACGATCTGGCCGGTAACTACATTCATTACGGCGTTCGCGAATTCGGGATGACCGCGATTTCCAACGGCATCACCCTGCACGGCGGTTTCCTGCCTTATTCAGCAACATTCCTGATGTTCGTCGAATACGCCCGTAACGCGGTGCGTATGGCGGCACTGATGAAAATCCGCAACGTATTCGTGTATACCCATGACTCCATCGGTCTGGGCGAAGACGGCCCGACGCACCAGCCGGTTGAACAAATGGCCAGCCTGCGCGTGACGCCGAACATGAGCCTGTGGCGGCCTGCGGATCAGGTTGAATCAGCCATCGCCTGGAAATATGCCATTGAGCGCAAAGACGGCCCGACGGCGCTGATTTTCTCCCGACAGAACCTGACGCAACAACCGCGTACCGCCGGACAGCTGGCAAACATGGCGCGCGGCGGTTATGTCCTGAAAGATTCCGATGGCGAGCCAGAAATCATCCTGATCGCAACCGGTTCGGAAGTGGGCATTACGGTTGAAGCAGCAGACAAGCTGGCAGCAGCGGGTACCAAAGTGCGCGTGGTGTCCATTCCATCGACCGATGCCTTCGACAAACAGGATGCGGCGTATCGCGAATCCGTGCTGCCAAAAACCGTTACGGCACGTCTGGCGGTAGAAGCCGGTATTGCAGATTACTGGTACAAATATGTCGGCCTGAACGGCGACGTTGTCGGTATGACCACTTTCGGCGAATCCGCTCCGGCGGAACTGCTGTTCAAAGAGTTCGGTTTTACCGTGGATAACGTGGTTGCGAAAGCCCAGGCATTGCTGAAGTAATCTCCGGCACATTCCCTCTCTGTAAAAAGAGAGGGAATACTGGCTAAAAATCTCACATCTGCCCCCTTCCTGCTTGATGAATACGCCCCTCTCCGGTAAAGTCCCGTCCCTTCTTTGGCATGGGGATCAATAATGTTTATTGGATTTGACTACGGTACAGCGAATTGCTCAGTGGCAGTGATGCGCGATAATAACGCCCACCTTCTGGCGTTAGAAAATAATGATCCTTATTTACCCTCCATGCTCTGTGCGCCAACCCGTGAAGCGGTCAGCGAATGGCTAAACCGCCACGGACAGGTGCCGACAGGCAGTGATGAAAATCTGGCGCTGCTGCGCCGAAGTATCAGCTTTAACCGCGAGGAAGATATTCCGGTCAACGCCACCAGCGTGCACTTTGGTTTACAGGCGCTCGCGACCTACATGGAAGATCCTGAAGAAGTGTATTTCGTTCGTTCTCCGAAATCGTTTCTTGGCGCAAACGGCCTGAAGCCACAACAGATTGCCCTGTTTGAAGACCTGGTCTGCGCGATGATGTATCACATCAAACGCCAGGCAGAATCTGTATTGCAGGAAAGCATTGAGCAGACGGTGATTGGGCGTCCGATCAACTTCCAGGGGATGGGCGGTGAGGAAGCCAACCGTCAGGCGCAGGGGATTTTACAGCGCGCCGCTGAACGTGCCGGTTTCCGTGATATCGCTTTCCAGTTCGAGCCGGTGGCGGCAGGTCTGGATTTCGAAGCGACCCTGACGGAAGAGAAAACGGTTCTGGTGGTGGATATCGGCGGCGGAACCACCGACTGTTCCGTTCTGCTGATGGGCCCGCAGTGGCGCGATAAAGCGGAACGCCAGAGCAGCCTGCTCGGCCACAGTGGTTGCCGCGTCGGCGGTAACGATCTGGACATCATGACTGCGTTTAAACAACTGACGCCTCAGTTTGGCATGGGCAGCGAAACGCAAAAAGGGATCGCGATCCCGGCATTGCCCTACTGGAATGCCGTCGCGACTAACGACGTTCCGGCGCAGGTGGATTTCTACAGCGTGGCGAATGGCCGCATGTTGCGTGATCTGATCCGCGACGCCGCGCAGCCGGATCTCATTAAGCGCCTGCTGAAAGTGCAGCAACAACGCCTGAGCTACCGTCTGGTGCGCGCTGCCGAAGAAAGCAAAATTGCCCTCTCCGAGCGCGAAAGCGTGACCGCGGCAATGGACTTCATCGAATCTGGTCTGGCAGAAACCATCAGCCAGCAGCAGTTAAGCGACGCGATTTCTCAGCCGCTGGAACGCATTCAGGAACAGGTCAGCCTGGCGCTGGCCAGCAGCGAAATTAAACCGGATGTGATTTATCTGACCGGTGGCAGCGCCCGTTCTCCGCTTTTACGTGCTGCATTGCAGGCGCAGTTACCGGGGATCCCGCTGGTCGGGGGCAATGATTTTGGCTCGGTCACCGCCGGTCTGGCGCGCTGGGCACAAACGCTGTTCCGCTAATCTTCGGCTTCACAAAAACAAAAACCGCCTGATGTTAAGGCGGTTTTTTTGTTTCTGGCGATACGGAAAATTCCGTTTTACAAAGACTTTGTTACCACGCGCTGGCGTCGTTAAGCGTGCGGATATCCGCGTCATCGAGTTTTAGGGTGGCGGCCTGCGCCAGTTCATTGAGCTGTTGCAGTGATGTGGCGCTGACAATCGGAGACGTGATGCTTGGACGGGCGATTTGCCACGCCAGTGCAACCTGACCCGGTTGCGCGCCATGTTTTTCCGCCACCTGATCCAACCCCTCCAACACTTTCAGGCCGCGTTCGTTCAGGCAACGTGCAACCACGTTTTCACCACGTTTGCTTTTGCTGGCATCCGCTTTGGTACGGTATTTCCCGGTCAGGAATCCGGCAGCCAGACCGTAGAAGTTGATCACGCCCAGGCCGTTATCTGTCACGACTTTTTCCAGCGCTTCTTCATACACTTTGCGGTCGTAAAGATTGTACTGAGGTTGCAGCGTTTCATTACGCGCCAGCCCGTTTTCCTTGCTGACTTTCAGCGCTTCGGCCAGACGTGGCGCGCTGTAGTTGGATGCGCCGATAGCGCGCACTTTGCCTTCTTTAATCAGTGCATCAAACGCGGCCAGACTTTCCGCCAGCGGCGTATCCGCATCATCGTCATGTGACTGATACAAATCGATATAGTCGGTTTGCAGGCGTTTCAAAGAGGCTTCCACTGCTTCTTTGATATAGCGTGGCGACAGGCCGACTTTTCCTTCGCCCATCGGTTTACCGACTTTGGTTGCCAGAATGATCTGGTCACGCTTACCGGTTTTTTTCAGCCAGTTGCCGATAATGGTTTCCGACTCGCCACCTTTATTGCCTTCAACCCAGCCCGAATACACATCGGCGGTGTCGATGAAGTTAAGGTTGTGATCCAAAAGGGCATCGAGCAGATTAAAGGAGGCCGCCTGATCGATAGTCCAGCCAAACACATTGCCGCCAAACGTCAGCAGCGGCACCTGAATACCTGAACGGCCCAGTTCTCTTTTACTCATCACACTCTCCCTTTTAGAAGGTCAGATTAAACATGCTTTGCGTGCGAACAATTCGTGATCAAAGGTCAACATTAGCATTTTGATATAAAATGTCAGGTTGAAACTCTATTCTTTATTGTCAGAAGGATTGTCAAAAAATGGGAAAGACTCTCCTTATTTCCTCCATTTTCTGTAGAAACATTCTGGCTACACTGTGAGCCTGGTCTGAAGGTGGTACTCCCCCTGAAATGCCGCGACAATGATTGTGCTGATGCGAACCCATGAAATCTGAAAACACTGACACCTTACCGCCTTCCGCCCCGCTGCCGCCTTCGGTACGCTGGCAATTGTGGATCGTCGCCTTTGGCTTTTTTATGCAGGCACTCGACACCACGATTGTGAATACCGCGTTACCGTCTATGGCCCGCAGCCTGGGTGAAAACCCGCTGCATATGCATTCGGTGGTGGTCGCTTATGTGCTGACCGTCGCCGTGATGTTGCCCGCCAGCGGCTGGCTGGCGGATAAAGTCGGGGTGAAGTGGGTCTTCTTTTCCGCCATCGTCTTGTTCACCGTCGGTTCCCTGCTCTGCGCGCAGTCCGAAAGTCTGCGCGAACTGGTACTTTCACGCATTGTTCAGGGGATTGGCGGCGCGATGATGGTGCCCGTCGGGCGGCTGACGGTGCTGAAAATCGTTCCGCGCAGTGAATACATGGCGGCGATGACCATGGTCACGCTGCCTGGTCAGGTCGGCCCGTTACTCGGCCCGGCGCTGGGCGGTTTTCTGGTTCAATACGCCAGCTGGCACTGGATTTTCCTGATCAATCTGCCGGTCGGTCTGGCCGGTTGTATTGCCACGCTGATGATTATGCCGAATTACAAAATGCAGACGCGGCGCTTTGATATCAGCGGCTTTATCATGCTGGCGGTTTGTATGGCGACGCTCACGCTGGCGCTGGAAGGCAGCCGCAGCATGGGGCTCAGCGCACTGGAACTGGTGCTGCTGGTGGTTGTCGGTTCAGGCGCTTTAGGCGTTTACTGGATGCACGCCCGCGGCAATCTTTCCGCGCTGTTTTCCCTGCGCCTGTTCCACACCACGACATTTAAAATTGGCCTGATCGGCAGCCTGTTAGGCCGCATTGGCAGCGGAATGTTGCCGTTTATGACGCCGGTATTTTTACAACTGGGAATGGGCTTTACGCCGTTCCACGCCGGTCTGATGATGATCCCGATGGTGCTGGGCAGCATGGGGATGAAGCGCGTAGTTGTGCGGCTGGTGAATCAGCTCGGGTATCGCGCCGCGCTGGTGACCGCCACATTATTGCTCGCGCTGATCACGCTTATCTTCCCACTGGTGGCGATTTACGGTGCCATGTGGATGATTCCGGTAGTGCTGTTCTTCCAGGGCATGGTGAACTCGCTGCGCTTTTCCTCAATGAATACGCTCACGCTGAAAGATTTGCCGCCGCGTCTGGCCAGCAGCGGCAACAGCCTGCTGTCGATGATTATGCAACTGTCGATGAGTCTCGGGGTCAGCGTGGCCGGCCTGCTGATTGGCCTGTTTGCGCATCAGCAGACCATTACGCCGGACAGCGGCACGCTGCATACTGCTTTCCTGTATTGCTATATGTCGATGGCGCTGGTGATCGCCCTGCCCGCCTGGGTCTTTTCGAAAGTGCCGCCGGACATGCAGAAAAACACCGTTATTGATCGCCGCCGTGCTGCGGCCGGATCTCCCGACCCGATGAGAAAATCATGAAACCAGGTATTACTGCCAAACTGTTTATGGCCATTTTCTGCACCTGCGCACTGGTGTTAATCACCATGAACTGGGGCGTGCGGATGAGCTTCGAGCGTGGCTTTATCGATTACATCCGCCAGAGTAATGAATCGCGCGTAGAACTGCTGGCCGATACCTTGCAGGAACAATACAAACTCCACGGCGACTGGGATTTTCTGGAAAAAAATGACCGGCTGATTTATCAGCTGATGCGCTCATTTGACCAGAACAGCAGCCAGAAAATGCCGCCGCAGGGATGGCGGACAAAGTTCTGGATCCTCGACAGCCATGACCGCCGCATCGGCGGTTACGACCAGCCGGTTCCTGCTGATCTTCAGGGGCCGCGTCGCGTGATGACCGTTGACGGCATGATCATAGGCTCGGTGATTTCTACGCCAGCCGAGCGCCTGACCCGTGATGCCGATATCAATTTCGAACATCAGCAAAGCCGCACCAGCTGGATTATCACGGCGTTCACCGCCCTGCTGGCCGCCGCCGTGACCTGGGTACTTTCAAGGGGAATGCTCGCGCCGGTTAAACGTCTGGTCAACGGGACACATCAATTGGCCGCCGGGGATTTCAGCACGCGTGTTGAAGTCGACAGCGAAGACGAACTGGGCAAACTGGCGCAGGATTTTAACCAGCTGGCGATGACGCTGGAAAAAAACGAGCAGATGCGTCGTGCCTTTATGGCCGATATTTCTCACGAACTGCGCACCCCGCTGGCCGTTTTACGCGGCGAGCTGGAAGCGATGCAGGACGGCGTACGCAAAATGACGATGGGTTCACTGGAATCCCTGCAATCTGAAGTGTCGATCCTCACCAAGCTGGTGGATGATTTGCACCAGCTTTCGCTGTCGGATGCCGGTGCGCTGGCGTACCGTAAAGTCGAAACGGACGTGGTGCACCTGATTCAGCTGGCGGAAGCCGGTTCACGCGACCGCTTCCACAGTAAACAGTTAACCCTGACCAGCCATCTGCCGGAAAGCGCCGAAGTCTTTGGCGATCCGCAGCGCCTTTCGCAGCTTTTCAATAATTTGCTGGAAAACAGCCTGCGCTATACTGACCCCAACGGTGGCCTGGAAATCCACGGGGAAATCCGCGATAAATCTCTGCATCTGAATTTCCAGGACAGCGCGCCAGGCATCAGCGACGAACAGCTGGTGCGTATTTTCGAACGGTTTTATCGCACCGAGGGCTCGCGCAATCGCGCCAGCGGGGGGTCTGGTTTAGGTTTGGCAATTTGCCAGAATATTGTCGAAGCACACGGTGGGCAGATAAGCGCCAGCCACTCTCCGGCGGGTGGCGTTCGTATAACGATTATCCTGCCGCTTTCTATTCCACATGGCCCGAGAAACTGAATGAACGACTCTGTATTGTCCGGCCCTGCGCCGTTAAAAATTCTGATCGTGGAAGATGAACCGAAACTTGCCCAGTTGCTGATCGACTATCTCGAAGCGGCGGGTTATGCCACACAATGGCTGCCCGACGGGCACGACGTGATCGCACAGGTGAAAACCCAGCCTCCGGCGCTGATCCTGCTGGATCTGATGCTGCCGGGAAGCAGCGGCTTGTCCATCTGCCGTGACATCCGCCAGTTTTCCGATGTTCCCATTATGATGGTCACGGCAAAAACTGAAGAAATCGACCGCCTGCTTGGGCTGGAAATTGGGGCTGATGATTACATCTGTAAACCTTACAGCCCGCGTGAAGTCGTTGCGCGTGTGAAAGTGATCCTGCGCCGCTGCGTGCGCCCTGACGAACATGTGGCAAAAGAGACCGGTCTGTATATTGATGAAGCCCGCTTTCAGGCGACGTTTCAGGGAAATGAACTTGAGCTGACACCGGCAGAATTCCGCCTTCTGAAAACGCTGTCGGTCAAACCGGGATATGTTTTCACCCGCGAAGTGCTGCTCAATAATCTTTATGACGATTACCGCGTGGTGACGGACCGCACCATCGACAGCCACATCAAAAATTTACGCCGTAAACTTGAATCTCTGGACGGCGAGAAAGCGTTTATCCGCGCCGTTTATGGCGTGGGTTATCGCTGGGAAGCAGAACCTTGCCATCTGGCATAACGCACAGGCTGAGTACCTGAAAGGCCGGCAACGCAGATTTGTAAAGTTACTGAAAGTCTGTCGGCCAGTTCACATTTACTGTCTTAAATTTCCTCTTTCCCCGCGAAAAAGTTTCCCTTAACTACACTTATCTCTGGAAAAACCCTTCTACTGGAGATTACCTTTATGGCTAACGGTCACTATGATCTGACAAAAGCGAAGAATGGACAGTTTCACTTTAACCTGAAGGCCGGGAACGGAGAGATTATCCTCACCAGCGAAATGTATGCCAGCAAAGCGTCGGCAGAAAATGGCATTTCGTCGGTTCAGACCAACGCGCCGGATGAAACGCAATACGAAATGAAACCGTCAAAAGACGGGCAATTTTATTTTGTGTTGAAAGCGAAAAACCATCAGGTCATCGGCGTGAGTGAAATGTACACAACGGAAAGCGCCGCGAAAAAAGGTGTTCAGTCAGTGGTGAAAAATGGGCCAACTGCCGATATCCGCGATCACACCCAACAAACTGCCTGATCCTACTTTCCGGAGGTTGCAGTATTTTGCGCTGCAACCTCCCGACTCAAAAATTGATCTGACCCCATAAAAGCTGAAATACCCACACTAACCGGCTGCTTTTGATCAACTCAGACGTTACAATTCTGACCTTTCGTCGCCCCGCATCCGGGACGGCCCTGACCTGTGATCAGACTGAGATTGACTATGTTTACCCCCGATTCTTTTGTTCCGGAACTGCTTTCCCCTGCCGGCTCCCTGAAAAATATGCGTTACGCGTTTGCCTATGGCGCAGATGCCGTATATGCCGGTCAGCCACGTTACAGCCTGCGTGTACGCAATAACGAATTTAACCACCAGAATCTGGAAATCGGCATCCGCGAAGCCCATGCGCTCGGTAAAAAATTCTATGTGGTGGTGAATATCGCGCCGCACAACGCCAAACTGAAAACCTTCATCCGCGATTTACAGCCCGTCATCGAGATGGGGCCGGACGCGCTGATCATGTCCGATCCGGGTCTCATTATGATGGTGCGCGAAGCCTTCCCGCAGATGGATATTCACCTGTCAGTTCAGGCGAATGCGGTAAACTGGGCGACGGTGAAGTTCTGGAAACAAATGGGCCTGACGCGCGTGATTTTGTCCCGCGAACTGTCGCTGGAAGAAATCGCAGAAATCCGCACGCAGGTGCCGGACATGGAAATCGAAATTTTCGTCCACGGCGCATTGTGTATGGCCTATTCCGGCCGCTGCCTGCTGTCCGGTTACATCAACAAACGTGACCCGAATCAGGGAACCTGCACCAACGCCTGCCGCTGGGAATATAAGGTTCAGGAAGGCAAAGAAGACGCTGTCGGCAATATCGTACATCAGTACGAACCGATTCCGGTCCAGCAGGTCGATGCCCCGGAACCCACGCTCGGCATCGGTCAGCCGACGGATAAAGTCTTTATGCTCGAAGAAGCCCTGCGCCCCGGCGAATACATGAGTGCTTTCGAAGACGAACACGGCACTTACATCATGAATTCCAAAGACCTGCGCGCCATCCAGCACGTCGAAGCGCTGACCAAAATGGGCGTGCATTCGCTGAAAATCGAAGGCCGCACCAAGTCCTTCTATTACTGCGCGCGTACCGCACAGGTTTACCGCCGCGCCATCGACGACGCTGTTGCCGGAAAACCTTTCGACCCGACGCTGCTGTCCACCCTCGAAGGGCTGGCGCATCGCGGGTACACCGAAGGTTTCCTGCGCCGCCATACCCATGACGCGCAACAAAACTACGAATACGGTTTTTCCGTCAGTGACCGTCAGCAGTTTGTCGGCGAATTCACCGGCAACCGCGTGGACGGCTGGGCTGAAATCGACGTTAAAAATAAATTCACCGTCGGCGATAGCGTGGAAATGATGACGCCGCAGGGCAATATTCAGTTCAAGCTCGAAGCGCTGCGCAACAAGAAAGGCCAGCCGACGGAAGTCGCGCCGGGTAACGGACATATTGTATACGTCGCCCTGCCAGAAGACATCAGCCTGGAATTTGCCATTCTGCTGCGAAATCTGGAAGAAACCGATACGCGCAATCCGCACATGAAATAAGGCTTTTAGTGAAAACAAGAATCCGGTCACAACTATTTTGAATTAAGTTGGTTAATATGCATTCGCAATTTACTTCGAATGCAAAATAATGCACAGGACTACACTAGGAACCACCTCCTTGGCCAGCTCAATCTCCCTTGAGCTGGCTTTTCTTTTGGTATTCAATCAGTTTACTTTTCCCTGTTATTGAGAAGAATAACGTTCCATTTCCCCTTCAAATTAATAAATTCCCGCTAAACCAATACGCCATTTTTTGAATTAATTTAACCGCAATTATTTAACAGATGATTAAATTATTAAGTGATTAATCCGATAGCCAAATACGACTGTTATCATCTATTGTTAAAGTCTATGAATGATAAGGAGATGATATGACGGATTCGGGCGCTGCACTGCTGATCTTAAACGGAAAAGGGGCAGGGAATGAAGAACTGCGGAAAGCCGTCGGTGCGCTGCGTGAAGAAGGCGTGGAACTCAGCGTGCGCGTCACCTGGGAACACCGCGACGCTGCGCGCTATGTGGCAGAAGCCGTGAAACTGGGCTGCCAAACGGTGATTGCCGGTGGCGGCGATGGCACCATCAACGAAGTCGCAGGTGCGCTGGCACAGTTTGGCGAAAAAGCGCCGGTGCTGGGGATTATTCCGCTGGGCACCGCCAACGATTTCGCGACCGCCTGTAATATTCCGCTCGCGCCGGAACAGGCACTGCAACTGGCGGTAAAAGGCCGCGTGGTCGATATCGATCTGGCGAAAGTGAATGACCAGCACTTCTTCATCAATATGGCGACCGGCGGATTCGGCACCCGGATCACCACCGAAACGCCGGAAAAACTGAAAGCCGCACTCGGCGGCGTTTCCTATTTCATTCACGGACTTTTACGCCTTGATACGCTTAAAGCGGACCGCTGCGAAATCAAGGGGCCGGATTTCATCTGGCAGGGCGACGCGCTGGTCATCGGCATCGGCAACGGGCGTCAGGCTGGCGGCGGGCAGCAAATTTGCCCGGACGCGCTGATTAACGACGGGTTGCTGCAGTTGCGTTTGCTGACCTCCGAAGAGCTGCTTCCCTCTTTCCTGCGCAGCCTGATCAACAACGAAGAGAACAAGAACATCATTTCCGCCAGCCTGCCGTGGCTGGAAATCAACGCGCCGCACGAGATGACGTTTAATCTCGACGGCGAGCCGCTGACCGGAAAACAGTTCCGCATCGAAGTTATCCCCAATGCCATTCAGTGCCGTCTGCCGCCAAACTGCGAGTTACTCGGCTAATTCTCCGCGTTTCCCCCTGCACTGCTTGCTCATTCTCTGTACTGTGACCGGCCTTACAGTACAGAGGGTATTGGCATCTTTTTTTGTGATCCCTTCCGATAAATCCTGATTCACATACTTGTATGGTAGATGCCGGTGACCTAGTTTTATTCTGCCGACGTTGACGGAGTTCTAATTCCAGGGCGTCGGCGGGCATCTCAATAAGCTTGTCTTTTCACGACTCTGACTTATCCGATATATCCAAAATAATACGGAGCACAGGGGTATTATGATTAATCATCATAAAGAAAGACCGATATCACTGAAAAATATGCTGGCCTATGGCGGAGGCGATTTCTTCGGCGGAGGTTGTTTTGCAGTATTAGGTTTATGGATTATGTATTTCTATACCACCTACGCCGGATTAAGCCCGGCGGAGGCTGGCGCGGTTATTGCTTCTGCCCGCCTGCTGGATGCTTTTTTCGATCCGCTGATGGGATACGTGACCGATAATTTTTATCGCCATCCGTGGGGTAAAAAATTTGGCCGTCGCGGGTTCTTCTTCTTACTTGGTGCTCCGCTCATTATGGTGACTTACATTATTATGTGGGTCAGCGGCATGGGTTTCTGGTATTACCTGTTTACGTATATTTTATTCTATGCGGCTTATACGCTGGCGATTGTGCCTTATGAAACGCTGGCGGCGGAAATGACCTCCAGTTTTAAAATGCGCACTAAACTCACCGGTGTCAGGATGTTCTTTTCTACCGGTGCCGCGATATTAGCTGCGTGGCTTCCGGGCCGGATTATTGCCTATCTCGGCGAAGACTCGTCTTCATCATTTCTGATTATGGGGGTGATATTTGGCGTACTGTTCGCCGTGGTGATCCTGCTCCTGTATTTCTACACATGGGAACGCCCGATCCCCGTTGATATAGCCACGCCGAAATTATCTTTCCGCCGCGACATGAAACACCTGTTAAGGTCATTGGTTTCGACCATGAAAGTACGCACATTCAGCCAGCACGTCGGGATGTATCTGGGTGGTTATGTCGCGCTGGATGTTCTCGGTGCCGTGCTTGCGTACTACATTATTTTTGTCCTCGGGCAAAATGCCGTGACGGCGTCCAATGCGATGACGCTCATGACGCTGATTCAGTTTGTCTGCGTGGCCTTATTTATTTTCCTGTGTATGAAGTTAGGTAATGGTTCCGCGTACCGCATCGCGCAATTATTTATGCTGGCAAGTGTCGGGTTATTTTTATCCATTCATCTGTTGCAACTGCCTTTTAATATGGCGCTGATTTACCTCTCCGTTATTTTAATGGGCGTCGGACGTTCCGGCACCAGTTATGTTTGCTGGAATATCTACAGCTTTATTCCTGATGTCGATGAAATGCTGACCGGAAAACGCCGCGAAGGTATTTTCGCGGGCGTGATGACCTTTGTGCGTAAAGCCGTTCAGGCCGTGGCGTTATTTACCGTGGGCCTGTTATTACAACATTACGGATTTACGCCGAAAAGCGCGACGCAACCCGCAGAAGCGGTATACGGAATTACGTTGGTATTTGGCACAGGCTCGGTGGTCTTTCTGCTGATTGGCCTTTACAGCGCCATGAAGTTTCGCCTGACCCGCCATAACCATGCCCTGCTGGTCAATGAAATTGAACGCCTGAAAGCCGGTGGCAGTAAATATGATGTGACGCCGGAAACCCGTTTAATCGCCGAACAACTGACCGGCTGGCCTTACGAAAAATGTTGGGGTGATAATAATATTCTTAGCCAGACAGAAGAAAATTCCCCGCTGACCTCACCTGAACTTTCCACCGGAGCCGACAATGCAAAGAATTGAATTCAGCCTGATGCAACAAACCATCCGGCGCGCCTTGCTCAACGCGGGGCTGGATGAAGAAAGTGCGCGAACCTGTGCGCGGATCCACACCGAATCGAGCTGCGACGGCATTGCTTCGCACGGCCTGAACCGGGTGGCGCGCTTTGTCGATTACGTGCAGAAAGGCTGGATTAATATTCATGCCAAACCTGTACAGGAAAAATCGCTCGGCGCCATCGCCATCTATAACGGCAATCGCGGGATCGGTATCACTAATGCGCTGTTCGCCGTCGAAAAAGCCGCCGAAATGGCAAAAGAATACGGCGTCGGGATTGTCGCCATGAAAAACAGCAGCCACTGGATGCGCGGCGGGAGCTATGGCTGGCACGCCGCCACACGCGGCATGGCGGCCATTTGCTGGACGAACACCGAATCGTGTATGCCTGCGTGGGGTGGCAAAAATACCCGCATCGGCAATAACCCGTTCGTGATGGCGGTGCCCAGAGCCAAAGGCCCGATCGTGCTGGATATGGCGATGTCGCAATATTCCTACGGCAAATTGCAGGTCACACGGCTCAAAAACGAAAAACTGCCGTATCCCGGCGGCTATGACAACCAGGGAAATCTCACCGACGATCCCGGCCCGATTGAGGCTTCCATGCGCATTTTACCCACCGGTTACTGGAAAGGTTCCGGCCTGGCGATTGTGCTCGACGCCATGGCCGCACTGCTCTCCGCCGGTTCACCGACCCATGAAATCGATAAAATTGGCGAAGGAAGCTGCACCGGTGCCAGCCAGATTTTCATGGTCTTCGACCCGGCACAGCTGGGCGGAACCGAATTCACCGAACGCATGGCCGACAGCGTGGCGGATTACGTGAATCAGTCCGAGCCCGCCGAAAACAGCCACGATGTGCGCTATCCCGGCCAGACGGCGGCGTTAAACCGTGAACAAAACCGCCGCCTTGGTATTCCCGTTGATGATGCCGTTTGGGATGAAGTCATGCGGCTGGCGGAATAATTTTTCTCCTGCTCACCCCCTGAAACGCCTGCCTGTTGCAGGCGTTTTCATTTCTGCTCTGGTGACTTTTTCCGCTCAAATCTCCGCTCAAAATGTGATCGTCTCCGGCAAAAACAGATTTACATACTTGTATGGTAGTTAAGATCTGGCGTATTTATAGCCAAAGAAAATGCATCTAACTTTTACTGCAAAAGGTCGTAACCGATGAAAATCGTGAATGCTGAAGTCTTTGTCACTTGTCCGGGTCGCAACTTTGTGACGTTAAAAATCACCACCGACAGCGGGCTGACCGGTATCGGCGATGCCACCCTGAACGGCCGAGAATTACCGGTCGCGTCTTATCTGAAAGACCACGTTTGCCCGCAGCTTATCGGGCGCGACGCGCATCAGATTGAAGACATCTGGCAGTTCTTCTACAAAGGCGCTTACTGGCGTCGCGGCCCGGTCACCATGTCGGCCATTTCTGCGGTCGATATGGCGCTGTGGGATATCAAAGCGAAAGCCGCCAATATGCCTTTGTATCAGTTGCTCGGCGGCGCGTCCCGCACCGGCGTGATGGTTTACTGCCACACCACCGGCCATTCCATCGACGAAGTGCTCGACGATTACGCCAAACACAAAGAGCTGGGCTTCAAGGCGATTCGCGCCCAATGCGGCGTGCCGGGTATGAAAACCACCTACGGCATGGCGAAGGGCAAAGGCCTGGCATATGAACCGGCGACCAAAGGCAACTGGCCGGAAGAACAGCTGTGGTCCACGGAAAAATACCTCGATTTCACGCCAAAACTTTTTGAAGCCGTGCGCAATAAATTCGGTTTTGACGAACATCTGCTGCACGACATGCATCACCGCCTGACGCCTATCGAAGCCGCGCGGTTTGGCAAAAGCATCGAAGAATATCGCCTGTTCTGGATGGAAGACCCGACGCCTGCCGAGAATCAGGAATGTTTCCGCCTGATCCGCCAGCACACGGTCACACCAATCGCCGTGGGCGAAGTCTTCAACAGTATCTGGGATTGCAAACAGCTTATTGAAGAACAGCTGATCGACTATATCCGCACCACGCTGACCCACGCGGGCGGCATCACAGGGATGCGCCGCATCGCCGATTTCGCGTCGCTTTACCAGGTTCGTACCGGTTCGCACGGCCCGTCAGATCTCTCTCCAGTCTGCATGGCAGCTGCCCTGCACTTCGATCTGTGGGTGCCGAACTTTGGCGTGCAGGAATACATGGGCTATTCCGAACAGATGCTGGAAGTGTTCCCGCATAACTGGACCTTCGATAACGGCTATATGCACCCCGGCGAAAAACCCGGGCTCGGCATTGAGTTTGACGAAAAACTCGCCGCGAAATATCCGTACGAACCGGCTTATCTGCCGGTGGCCCGTCTTGAAGACGGCACTTTGTGGAACTGGTGAGGGAACGAAAAATGAACAGCGTCGTTATACAAGAACCGGGAAAATTAGTCATCGAGCAACGTGCTTTACCGGTACCTGCCGCCGGCGAGGTACGAGTTCGGGTGAGTTACGCGGGCATCTGCGGCTCCGATGTGCACATTTATCATGGCCACAATCCGTTTGCGAAGTACCCGCGCGTCATCGGCCATGAGTTCTTCGGCCACATCGACAGCGTCGGCGAAGGTGTTGATACCGCGCGCATTGGCGAACGTGTGGTGATCGACCCGGTGGTGAGCTGCGGACATTGCTATCCGTGCTCCGTCGGGCGGCCCAATGTCTGTAACGAGTTACAGGTGATCGGCGTTCACCGCGACGGCGGTTTCAGCGATTACGCCTGCGCCCCGGCGAAAAATGCCTATAAAGTCCCGGCGTCCATCCCTGACAAACTCGCCAGCATGGTCGAACCTTTCACGATTGCGGCAAATATCACGGCCTTTCTGAAACCAACACAGCAAGATACCGCGCTGGTGTACGGCGCGGGTCCGATGGGGCTGACGGTAATTCAGGTGCTCAAAGGCGTTTATGGCGTTAAAAACGTGATCGTGGCTGACCGCATTGAAGAACGCCTGAATATGGCGCTGGAAAGCGGGGCAGACTGGACGATTAATAACAGCGAACGCAGCGTGGCTGACGTGCTGTCCGCTGAAGGCGTGCGCCCGACGATTATCGTTGATGCCGCCTGTCATCCGGCGATTTTGCAGGAAGCCATTTTGCTGGCTTCACCGGCAGCGCGTATCGGCATGATGGGCTTCTCGGGCGAACCGAGTACCCTCACGCAGCAAAGTATTACCAGTAAAGAAATTTCACTGTTCTCTTCGCGCCTGAACAGCCACCGTTTTCCGCAGGTGATTGAATGGATAGAACTCGGAAAAATCTCGCCTGAAAAACTGGTGACGCACTGGATGCCTGCCAGCGATGTCGAAGCCGCACTGACGCTGTTTGAAAAGGATCAGCGATCCTGCTGCAAAGTTCTGCTGACGTTCTGATTAACTTTAATTTTATGGAAATTCAGGGAGGACGGGCAACCCCCGCCTTCCTGCTGTCTGTACCTGAGATTCATCCTACAAATAACGCAACACTATTATAAAACAACACCCAGTGGAGCTGCTTACTATGTTTAAGAACCTACGTTGGATCATCGTATTCCTGTTGTTTATGGTTTACATGATCAACTATCTCGACCGTGTCGCGCTGTCTATTACGGTTCCGATGATAGAAAAAGAACTGACCATTAATCCTGAGCAGTTCGGGATAATATTCGGCAGTTTCTTCTTTGGTTATGCCATATTCAATTTCATTGGCGGTCTGGCTGTCGATAAATTCGGGCCAACGGTCGTGATGGGATTAGCCGTCGGGCTGTGGTCTCTATTTTGCGGCATGACCGCCATCGCCACCGGCTTTTATTCCATGTTAATTTTACGGGTATTATTCGGCATGGCAGAAGGCCCGATATGTGCTTCCGCCAATAAGATGATTAACGGCTGGTTCCCGAAGAAAAAAGCAGCCACTGCGATGGGTCTGCTCAGCGCCGGTTCGCCCCTCGGCGGCGCGGTTGCCGGGCCGATCGTCGGCTATCTGGCGCTGTCTTTTGGCTGGCGTCCGGCCTTTATGGTGATAGCCGCCATCGGGATTGTCTGGATGGCTATCTGGTTCTTTATCGTTGCGGATAATCCGCTGAAAAGTAAACGCGTCTCGCCGGAAGAATTACGTTTAGTCGATGAGATGAAAAATGAAAATATCAGCGAAGAAGACGATCTGGCACAAGCGGCGCATGGTCTGGGATATTATTTACGTCAGCCGATTATTCTGGTCACCGCATTTGCCTTCTTCTGCTACAACTATATTTTGTTCTTCTTCCTCAGCTGGTTC
The DNA here is from genome assembly GCF_047784855.1 of Rahnella sp. PCH160. Classification (NCBI taxonomy): domain Bacteria; kingdom Pseudomonadati; phylum Pseudomonadota; class Gammaproteobacteria; order Enterobacterales; family Yersiniaceae; genus Rahnella; species Rahnella sp. PCH160. The sequence continues at coordinate 2,164,058 of NZ_JBLOGT010000001.1, read as the reverse complement.
CCGTCTTATCTGGTTCAGGCACACGGTCTGAATATCAAAGAAATGAGCCTGACCACGGTTATTCCCTGGATTGTTGGATTCGTCGGTCTGGCGCTGGGCGGTTATATCTCTGATAAGATTTTCAATATTACCGGCCGCTTATTGTTGTCTCGCAAAATTATTCTGGTCTTCAGCCTGTCAGCCGCCGCCATTTGCGTTGCGCTGGCCGGTATCGTCACCAGCGTCGTTCCGGCTGTGGTGCTGATGTCTGTTTCTATTTTCTTCCTGTATACCACCGGCGCAATTTACTGGGCGATTATTCAGGACGTCGTGCATAAATCCCGCGTCGGCGGCACCAGCGGATTTATCCATCTGATCGGCAGCGTGTCGGGCATCGTCGGGCCCGTCGTCACGGGCTACATTGTGCAAAACACCGGTCATTTTGACAGCGCATTTATTCTTGCAGGCGGCGTCGCCGCACTCGGCGCGATTCTAGTGTTCTTTGTGATTAAAGCCCCGAAGCATTCAGCCGAGGCAACACTGTCTCATAGCTAATCATCCCAAAAAGAATAGAAAACCCGGCGTGATGTGGCCGGGTTTTCTTATTCTGCTGTCACTTGCCATCGGTTAAATTTCGTCAACCCAGACGCGCATCTCCCCTTCCCCACGGTTAGCCCAGCTAAAGTACGGCACAAACGTCATGGTCTGCGGCACAACTTCTTCAACAGGCGGATTAAAACGGTAAAGTGGCTGCTGCTCAGCATGATTTGATGTGCGTCGCTCGCCTTGCGTTTGCAAAAGCGTTTTACCGGCAAATAATCCGCTGCCTGCAATCAGACGGAATGGCGCATCCTGCGGCAAACGGATGTTATGCAATTCGCTGCCGTTGTCGGCCTGTTCTAGGCAATACACCAGCGGCCCGCGTTGAATTGCAACCTTCCCGGCGACATGCCGCAGCAGCGCATTGCCTTTCACCCGCGTGACCGGCATCGGCAACGTCATCTCAATGCGATCCCCTTTTTGCCATTCCTGCGTCAGACGCAGATATCCGCGCGATGTCAGTGCGGCAACATCCAGCGGTTTACCATTGAGCATCACCTGCGGGCTGGCGCACCAATCGGGTAAACGCAGCGCCAGCGTGGCATCGAGCGGTTCGCCGGTATCTACTTCAATCAGTACATTCTCCGCCCACGGATAGCCGCCGGATTGTTTCAGGCGCAGCGGCTTGCCGCCGATCGTGGCCTCGACATCGCTGCCGATGTACAGATTGATATCCACGCCGTCCGGCCGCTGGGTATAAATATAATGGCCAAGGGACGCCAGCAGCCGCGCGATATTGGGCGGGCAACAGGCGCAGCCAAACCAGCGCTGACGGACCGGTTTTACATGGTCGTAGATGTGGTTGTGCGGGATACTTTTCGGGTGGACCTCCAGCGGATTAACGTAGAAGAAATGTTTGCCGTCGAGCGCCATGCCGGCCAGCACCGTATTGTAAAGCGCGCGCTCCATCACATCGCCGTAACGGCTGTCGGCATCGAGCTGCAACATGCGGTTGGCAAACATCATCAGACCAATCGACGCGCAGGTTTCGGTATAGGCCGTATCGTTAGGCAAATCATAATCCGACGAAAATGCCTCGCCGCTGCTTTGCGAACCGATGGAACCGGTGATGTACATTTGCCGCTGTGTCATGTTTTCCCATAAGCGCTGACACACTTCACGTTTTTCCTGATCCTGACTCAGCCTCGCCAGATGCGCGACGCCAGCGTACAGATACACAAACCGCACGGCATGCCCGATAGCCGTGGTCTGCAACGCGACCGGCAGATGCGCCTGGCTGTAGGCTTTATCCTTCACCATCCACGCAGGACCGTAGGTATTCCAGTGCGACGTCTTCCCACGCTTTTCATACTCGATATCGTAGAAATGGGGTTGCGCACCACGCTGCTCAACAAAATAACGCGTGAGTTCGAGATAGCGCGTTTCGCCGGTTTCTTCGTATAAGCGCATCAGTGCCAGCTCAATTTCCGGATGACCGGGATAGCCATGCAATTGCCTGTCACCCGGCCCGAAAACGTCACCGATATGGTCGGCAAGCTTACATACGATTTCCAGCAAACGCGTTTTTCCGGTGGCCTGCGCGTAGGCGACGCCTGCCTCAATCAGATGCCCGGCGCAGTAAAGCTCGTGGCATTCAGCCAGATTTTTCCAGCGCTGCAGCGGCTCTTTGACCGTGAAATAGGTATTCAGATAGCCGTCCGGCTGCTGCACGGCGCCGACCAGTTCGATGACGCGGTCAGCGGTTTCTTCCAGCGCAGGATCCGGCGTTTTCGCCAGCAAATACCCCACCGCTTCCAGCCATTTGGCGACATCACTGTCCTGAAAAACCATCCCGTAAAACTCACCGTCGCTCTGCCCCGCCGCGATACGGAAGTTTTCAATGGCGTGACTCGGCTCCGCATCCTCCACTTCATCGTTCAGCGCTTTCCACTGATACGGCACGACCACATCTTTCACCAGACGCTGATATTCCAGCCAGAACGCATCGGAAATATTCACCTTGTGCAAAGGCACTTCTAAAGAATCAACCGGAGAAAAAGACATATAACCTCCTGAACCGTAATCGTTATTTAAATTTTGTCTGCCAGCTCACGCGACATGCGCGTCAGCAACGTATTGTTGAGCTTGCAGAAAATCAGAGTCCCCGCCAGCAGCAGATGCATCACTGCAGGCAGCAGCGTTTCAAGAAGCGTGACCCCGCCGAGCGAGGCTGCGGTCTGGTGATCTGCACCGGCCTGATAAGAAACCAGAATGAAGACCACGCTGATGATCCCGGCGCTGGATGCCCAGGCCAGTTTGATGAAAAACAGATTGAAGGCGAAGTTCATGCCGGAGGAACGGATGCCGTTTTTCCAGTGGCCGTAGTCGTCGGCGAACGCCATCAGAGAAAAGTGCAGCGGCAGCGTAAAACCAAGAATGACGCAATGGACGAAAATAATACCCAGCCAGAGCGTCTGCCACTGCTCGCCCACCGGCACGAACCATAACAGCAGGGAAAACACCGCCAGCACCAGATTGGTCAGCATGTAGAGGCGCACGCTGTCGATGAATTTTGTCAGCTGATTGACGATCACCGCCCCGAGAATCGATGCCAGCGTCACCATGCCGAAGAACATCGAGGCGTAACCCGCGCCGCCTTTCAGCACATAGGTGATGAAATACAGGTAGCCGCCACCGCGCAGGTTAAACACGTTGATCAGCAGGAAAGACATCAGCAACACCAGCAAAAGCTGGTCATTTTTCAGCATTCCGCGAATGTGCTCACGAACGCTGAACTGCCCGAGCAGCGCCAGCGGCAGGCGTTCCCGCACGGCAAAGAAGCACCACAGGAACATCACCACGGCAATCGCGCAAAGTAAGCCGACGCCCTGCTGATAACCTGCCGCCGCATTACCTTTTCCCAGCACCTGCACCAGCCACGGCAACCCGACCGACACCAGAAAACCGGCCACACCGCACAGTACAAAACGCCAGGACTGACAGGACATCACCTCGCGGTGATCCGTCGTCATGGTGTTGATCAGCGCGCAATACGGCACATTGATCGCGGTGTAAGAAATGGACAGCAGGAAATAGGTGAAAAACGCGTAGGCAATTTTGGCATCACCACTGAAGCCCGGCACCGTAAATGTCATAAAACCGACCACGCCGATCGGCAGCGCAATCCACAGCTGCCACGGGCGAAAACGGCCCCAACGGCTTTGCGTCCGGTCGGCCAGAATGCCCATCAGCGGATCGGAAACCGCATCAATGACGCGCAGTGAAATGAACAACGTGCCGACAATAGCAGGCGTCAGTCCGAAAACATCTGTATAGAAAAAGGTTAAAAAGCTGGTGATCAGACAGGTAATTATCGTGCCTCCGGCATCTCCTAACCCGTAGCCAATTTTCTCACTGACCGAAAGTTTGGCGTTTGCAGACACAATTGCGTCTGTGCCTCTTACCGGCGATGAACCGGTATTTATAGAATCAGTTGGCATTATATTTTCCTCGCTTTTATATTGTTATTTATAAGCAACAGGAACGTGTTAAATAAGGCTAATTTGAAATATCAGCCCGGCGATAAATAAGGCACACCATCAATCTGGCACAGGGTTCTCACGCCAACAAGAGGAGGATAAAGTAGTTAAACGGGACAATTCCGACTCACGGAGTAAATCTGTGAAGCAGATCAAAACCTCCAGTCTGATCGCTGACCGAGGGCAGTCACTGTGCTAACGTCAGGCTTTTCCTGCCTGATGAGTGCCTGAAATGCTTTCATTTTCTGTAAATTATCCGGTTAAAGTGCAGAACGGCGGTTTTTTTATTTCCCGTGGAATGGGGACACATCCGACCCGACGTCTCAGTTCGCATGAGCTTATTTATGTCGTGCGCGGCACACTTTCGCTTCAGGAAGAAAATACCCGTTTTGATTTACATTCAGGGGAAAGTTTACTGTTATTTCCCGGCCGGGAGCATAAAGGCATTACCACATTTGACCCTGAGTTAAAGTTTTATTGGCTGCACTTTGATATTGTGAAAAATACGACAGTAATGACATCACAGCAAATAAATCCCTCTTTACAGCTGGATATTCCACAACACTGCAAGGTCAGGGACAACGAAACATTGTTAACCCTGTTCAGATTATTTTTATATGAGCAGGAATGCGGCGGAAATTCGCTGGAGCTGTTCCTGATTTTGTTGTTGCAGGAAGTCTCCCGCGCCTGGCCTGAAAATGTAGAACCCGGCGGGCCGGGTGTCGCGCTGGCGTACAAAGCGCGTGAACTGATGACCACACAATATCATCTGCCACTGGGTGCCTCTGAGCTGGCTGACAGATTGCACTGCAACGCTGATTATCTCGGGCGGGTTTTCCGGATGACGTTTCAGATGACGCTGACAGATGCCTTGCATAAACAGCGGGTTGCGGCGGCCGAAAAACTGTTGCTGACCAATACCGGCAATGTGGCGGATGTTGCCCGACAGACCGGCTTTAACGATGTGGCCTATTTTCGTCGGGTTTTCCGCAAACTGCTGGGCATCACACCGGCGGCCTATAAAAAACGCTATTGCCGCGAGCATATTAATTCCCAATAATTTGATAAAACCTTGCGCTAACAATCTCAAAATCCTGAGAAAACTCATGTTAGTATTATCTTCTCCTGATTCTGAAGACAAATTTAGCCCATGACAGACTCCTTTGAATTTCTCAGTAATGTGCCGGTAAATCAGCAGATTTACCGCACTTTGCGTCAGGACATTGTCACCTGTGCCATCGCACCGGGGGCGTTCCTGTCGGAGAAAGAAATTTCCACGCGTTTTAATGTTTCACGCCAGCCGGTTCGCGAAGCCTTTATTAAACTGGCCGAAGCCGGGCTGGTCCAGGTTCTGCCTCAGCGCGGCACGTACGTGATGAAAATTTCTTCCAAACGGGTGGCCGACGGCCGTTTTATTCGCGAAGCCGTTGAGACCGCTGTGGTCCGCCGCGCCGCTATGGTGGCGACGGATAAAGATCTCGCGCTGCTCGAACACAATCTGGAACGCCAGACGCTGGCGGCAAAAAGCCAGCAAACCCAGGAATTTCTTTTGCTCGACGATGAATTTCACCGCACCATCGCGCAGATTATTGACTGCCGCCTGGCGTGGGAAACCGTCGAACATATCAAAGCCACGATGGATCGCGTGCGGTTTCTGACGCTCAGCAAAGTGTCGCCGCCGGAAAATCTCATCGCGCAGCACTACGCCATTTTCGACGGACTGAAAGCGCATGATCCGGACGCGGCCGAAAAAGCCATCCGCATTCATCTGCAGGAAATGATTTCCACCATCACGCCTATTGCTGAGCAAAACAGCGACTGGTTTGATGCAGAATAAATCTGTCAGAACAAGTTTCCCCGCGCTTTAATTTAGTGCACAAGCGCGGGAACCAAAGCTAATCAGGGGAGTTTGGTCCAGTCCTTCGGGGGATGGTAGAAAGCTTCAGGTGGACCAAATACTTCGAGATCTTCTTCGAGGCCATCCGGAAACCGTTCATTAAACGCAACGACAAATGCAGCGATTTTATCAACCAACAGAAGTTGGCTTGGCGTCAACTGACTTAACTTTTCCATCTGTAACACTCCAGTAGGAATAATTGTTATAAATTAATAATCGTTAATTTTAAACATCCTGGATATTACTAAGACGTTCTATTAATTAACTTCGAATTTATATATTCACTGAGTAAATAGTAGTTTGACTCGCACTCCATTTTTCCTGTGACGTGCATTAATGGGGCTTCAGACATATAAAAACTCATTACAGCCTCGTTGACAATATCTTTGATAAAAAATTTTGATTTTTCTTTTTTTATAAATTTATTTTCATCGAGTTTTCCGGCGTAGATCACCGTGATACATAGACTAAAGCACAGCATTCTCCCTTTCAAAGGATGCTCTGGAGTCTTACGGTAAAAGTTCTCAATCGCATTGATTTCAAGATTATTTTCTGCAAACCAGCAGGATTTCAGCAGGAAAGCCGCCCGCTCCTGTGGCGGATTTTTAAGACAAAACACGTAAGCGGTTTGCTCAACTCCAGACTCTGCGGGTTTGTTTTACGAAATTCATTAAATAACCATTTCCAGTTAAGCTGATGCTTTTCCGGTTGCAGTAAATTACGTCTCGCCTTGCGCTGTTGCCAGATAATATCACTGCGGCGAATGCGTCTTATAATAAGCGGGGTCTTTAATTTATCAAAGACGGCATTCATGATGAGAACCGTCTCATTAATTACCGTTTCATGTAACGTCAAATATTTCATTCTGTGTATCGCTCCCTGATTTCAATGAGCAAGAGAATAATCCTGACAAAATGAATAACAACGCAGCACGTGCATTTTTACGAGACGCCTCGGGAAATTTCGTCATCAGGGTTAGCGCGATCCGAAAAAGATGCCCGTTTTGCGGGGTAGCCCCAAAATTTGTATGACAACTTGGTGTAAGCTGTAAACCACACCAATATCGTGGATACTTTTATGCCTGCTGCAGCCCCCCTGAAAAAAAGCTATTACAGTGCCGATCGGTCACTGTCCCTGTCTCAGCTCGATATGGAGATCATCACTCAGATAGTGCGCGATCTGGACGTGGCTGAAAGCGAAAAAGAGCATTACGTCACGGGCTGGATGGGTCAGAACAGTGTGGTGCTGGTGAGGAATTATCAGGATAAACGTGGCACGTCCAACGGTATTGTTATGTCGCGCGGCAATCGCTACAAACTGACCATTCAGGCTATTACTTTTCGTATTCCTAAATTTCTTCTGTGGATTACCTTCCGCCGTAAGCCCCGCACCATGACCGTTATCGCTTATAACAAGCTGGGTGAACAGGCAACCGGCCTGCAACAGTTTATGCATATTCAGGAACCTGAGCTGAAAGAACAGCTGGAAAGCGACTGGCGTGAACTGAACGATTATCTCGGCATGGCCTGCTGGCAGATGGAGAATAACCAGCCGCTGTGGCGTCAGTTGCATGAAGAAATTACGGCACAGTCACTGCTGATGCAGGCAGAGTCAACGTGGTTCAGCGGTAAGAAGCTACAAAAAGACGGAGAATGCGAAGGCTTATGGCTGAATGAGCAGTTTATTGGCCGCCGCACCGGCGAGCAGGCTGCGCTGTTGCTGTCTTGGAAGGATGATGAAAATCAGGATATTGCCAGTTACCGGTTTGAACGGGTTTCAGCGGATAAAATTCGTGTGATGCTGCGCCCGCGCAAGGAAGAGAAGTTCTACCCGCTGAACCCGTTTGACGCCGTACATCTGCAACAGGCGCTGACGATGTTTCATCGGGCAGAAGAGGCGCTGAGCGAAACCCAGCGCCGCGCCTGACAGGTTTTACCACCAGCGGTGGAAATGATGCACCGGCCCGATGCCGTGACCGACTTCCAGTGAGTCGGCCTGCATCAGTGCCTGTTGCAAATAGTCTTTGGCTTCCCGCACGGTATCCGCCCAGTTATTGTGACGCGGACGCAATGCCGCCAGCGCCGCCGACAGCGTACAACCGGTGCCGTGCGTATGCCGGGTATTCACCCGCGGCGCAGTAAAACGCTCGCGTGAATCCGCCAAAAACAGCCAGTCCGGGCTTTCTTCATCACTCAGATGACCGCCCTTCATCAGCACCGCCCCGCATCCCATTGCCAGTAACGCTTCACCCTGTTCGCGCATTTCCGTTTCATTCACCGCCACCGGACATTCCAGCAAAGCAGCCGCTTCCGGCAGATTTGGGGTGATAATTGAAACCTGCGGGATGAGCAGACGTCGCACGGCATCGACGGCTTCCGGCAACAGCAGCGGATCGCCACTTTTGGCCAGCATCACGGTATCAAGCACCACAAACGGCGGCTGATAATACTTCAGCCTTTCTGCCACCGCGTCGACAATCTGGCTGTTCGACAGCATGCCAATTTTTGTGCTGTCGATTCGCACGTCACTGAACACGGAATCCAGCTGCGCGGCCACAAAATCCGGCCCGATGTTGTAAACAGACTGCACGCCAAGAGTGTTTTGCGCCACCAGCGCGGTGATCACGCTGGTGCCATACGCACCCAGCGCCGAGAAGGTTTTCAGATCTGCCTGGATCCCCGCGCCACCACTCGGGTCGGTGCCTGCGATGGTCAGTGCATTAATTCTTTTCATCACACGTTTTCCCCGGTCAGCCACTCTTCGCGCATTAAAAACAGGTTATCGAGAAACTCCGGCGTGAAACTGCCGGGCCCGTTTACTACAGCGCAGGCACGTTCTCCTGCGCAGGACATCACGCGACATGCCGCAGCAACGTTATCCAGACGCTCGCCGGGCAACGCCACAAATGCGGCAACGACGGCGGATAACGAACAGCCCGTGCCGACGATGCGGGTCATCATGGCGTGCCCGCCTGTCACCGAACAGCTATGCTCGCCGTCTGTGACGTAATCCGTTTCACCTGTAACAGCCACTACCGCCCCGGTTTCACGCGCCAGTTGTTGCGCGGCGGGTAATGCAGACAGGGAATCATCACCGCTGTCTACACCACGCCCGGACGCAGTCAGGCCACTGAGCGCGCGGATTTCAGAGGCGTTTCCGCGAATGGCGGCCGGGGTGAGGTTGATAAGTTCGAGGCAAAACTCAGTGCGCCAGCTCAGGCCGCCGACAGCGACCGGATCCAGCACCCAGGGTTTTCCGGCCTGATTGGCCGCGTGAATAGCGGCCAGCATCGCATCAGCATGAGGACGGGTCAGCGTGCCGACGTTAATCAGTAAGGCATCGGCAACTGCGCTGAATTGCGCAGCTTCGGCGGGATCAATCACCATCGCCGGTGAAGCGCCGAGCGCCAGCAGGACATTCGCCGTAAAAGATTGCACCACGTCGTTGGTCAGGCAATGAACCAGCGGCGCAGAGGCACGAAGTTGTTGCAAAGAAGCGGCGGCTAATGCGCCAGAAAAAACGGAAGGTCGGGTGTTCATGGTTCTCCCCACCGGCGCTGAAGAAGGCGGTATCGGGAGAGATACCTGACTTCCCTACGCTGGCATAATCCAGATCAGGTAATACGGGTAAAATCTCAGCCTTTCTTTTGCAAGAGCGGCACCCCGAGTCATTAGTAAATATATATTCTTTCATCAGCTTACGGGAAGTGGCTTGTTGACACAAGCTGAACTCATTCCGGTGTCGGTGCGTAGAAACAGGGTATTAATTAAATCGGAAACCCCTCACGGAATACTAACAATCTTTAACACAACCTTTTCATTATACCGACACTCAGCGTGGAACTATATTTTTTGGTTTAAGTCTACCTAACGGTAACTTTCATTATCTCTCTGTTACAGATTTCGTAATAGAATACCCGCATGATGAGAGTCGGAGATGAAATTGTAATCATGATGACAGTGTGTTTAATGAGGAAAGAAATGAAAATACTAATAATAAGACGGGAAAACATTGGTGATCTTATCCTGACGACCCCGCTTATTTCTATGCTGGCGAAAAATCATCATGTCGATATGCTGGTGAATTCTTACAACAAACAGGTTCTCGAAGGTAATCCCGGCGTCAGTAAAGTTCATCATTATACAAAACTACACCACGAAAATTCATACACTAAAAAGATAAAAGCCATTTTACGCCGTATTACTACCACCTTGACTATCTGGCGAGAAGGTTATGATGTTGCCATCGTGGCGGGGAACTGGAATAAAAGACCTTTGCAATGGGCGAGATTATCACGGGCCAAACGAATTATCGCCATAGGAAGTGATGCGCCAGACTCTGTCACCGATAAAATACCTTATATGAAAGATGGAATGCATATGGTCGAACAGATGGCTCAACTCGCCAGGCCTTTAAATTGTCATACCAAACCGGGGAAACTGGATTTATGGTTGACTAAATCTGAAATAGAATTCGCAGCTCACAAAATAAAAAACACTTACAATTTCCCGTTATATGGTTTACAGATCAGTTCCCGAAAAGAAAAACAACGTTGGTCTGTTGAAAATTATATTGAAATCGCTCACAGGTTGGCGCGTGATGAACCTTGCAAAATTATTCTTTTCTGGTCTCCCGGCTCAGCAGATAATCAGCGTCACCCCGGGGATGACGAGAAAGCGAAGTACATTATCAATGCCTGCAAAGATATTATTATGGTCCCGTTCAATACCGTGAATCTTCGTGAACTCATGGCCGGGATGTCTCTGTGCAATCAGATTATTACCAGCGATGGCGGCGCATTGCACATTGCTGCGGGCGTGGGAAAACCGGTTGTTGCGCTTTTTGGCAACAGCGATCCGCTGGTCTGGGGGCCATGGAAAGTGCCGTACAGAATCATTACTTCTGCAGACGAAGATGTTGCGCATATTTCAACCGATGAGGTTTATGACAATTTTATGGCATTGAGAAATGAAGTACTTATTAAAAATACCTAAATGTAACATTTAGCCTAAAGCCATTTTTATAATTTAATGACAATACAGACTCCATTATTGCTTTACAGATAATCTGGACATAAATGAATGCATTTAAGATAAAGTTAATAAAAAAATACAGCATACATACTCTTTTTTAACGGGAAGAGAAAACCACTCGTTGAAAGGGGAAAGTATTCAATATGTTGATTTCTGTTATTGCAGGTAATAATCCCGCTCAATAAATGTACCAATCACTTTATCGTGCATTTCTGTGGATTTCAAATGCCCCAAAGTCTTCCGAAAGCATGATTGATCCATACAAGCAATTGGATGCAGGTTCATTCAATGAGTAAAGTTCTCGAATTAGTAGGGGATAGTGGTATCAGGATGAAAATATTAGCTTTAAAGCTTTGCCAGAAATGCGGCATCAAACGAAGTTACATTGACCGCCTGTTCTATATCGATAATGGACTATGCGACGATTGCTATTTTAAGTTAGTGAAGGCTGTGCGAGAACGCCACCACTAACACCAGGTGTTTAATGTCACCGGGTTAAACCGTCGGTGCTACAGATTAGCCGCCACTACAGCCGGTTTACCACCACGAGGATAGCAATGACATCCGGGACGCTTTGCAACCAGCATCAGCGTCCTCATTACCTGACGGACACGGTATCGGCCAACGTTAAAACTCTGTTCACGCAACTCCATACACATGCGCCGCCTGAAATATGTAGCATTCATCTCGGCATGAATATGTTTAGCCGCCGCATGAAACATCAGTACATTTCCTCCGAGAGCTGGCTGCCCCGTGCGTAAAATACACTGCGCATGAGCGGCAGGCAGCACATACCTGCTGGATGTTTTCCCCGGCCTTCTTCAGCTTCACCGCGACTTTTTGTCGTTGTTCATTTCCATGGCGAAGAAGGCTGAAGCCTTTTCTAACAGGTCATTGTCGCTTTTCAACTGACCAACCTGCTTTTAAAGCTCCTGTATTCGTCGTTGTTCAGACGTAATAGCGGTGGCGATGAGAGTGTCTCCCCTGACTTCTCCGCAATATTAGCGTAACCAGCGCTGTAATGTTAAAAGGTCAATATTCATCGTTTCAGCAGCCTGGGTTACCCGATACTTGTGCTGCAGAACCAAATTGACACATTCCTGCTCTGCAGCGGGCACCCCGAGTCAAGGACGCATTTTTGGGGCGGGATTAAGAAGGTCGATCAGTAAACCACCATGAATTTAAAAAAAACGGGAGAACCAATGGTGAACAGTTAGTTTGCTATGGACTATAGCACCAGTAAAACCATAAACTGAAAATAGATACGGTGGTCATGACAGTGTTACCCTGTGGGATGTGGAATATAGCCCGTATGGTTCATGGGTAGCAGTAAGTTTGGGATAAATGATGTGATTGAAGTGGTCGTAAAAAACGATCAAGTGAAATTATCTTTTCTTTATGTCAAAACCGAATGTCAGAAAGGCGTTATAAACTTTACAGTGCCGCACGATCGCCAGCATTAACCACATCCGGGGAGATCTTTCACAAAAAGTCTACCTCAGGCCGCGCCAAAGGCAGTCTGTAGGTAGTCGAGTAAGGTAAGTTAACATCCCTTTTGAACTGAAATGGAGTTTTTTTTGAAATTAATCATTCAGATACCCTGTTATAACGAAGGTGAAACATTAGCGATCGCACTGAGTGCCCTACCTCGCCACGTTGCCGGTTTCGACTGTGTTGAATGGCTGATTATTGATGACGGAAGCCAGGATAATACGGTAGAGGTAGCCAAATCTCACGGTGTTGACCATATTGTAAGACACACGACTAATAAGGGATTGGCTCATGCATTCATGACAGGTATCGATGCCTGCCTAAGATTCGGCGCTGATGTCATCGTTAATACCGACGCTGATAATCAATATCATGCCGGGGATATCCCGAAGCTTGTTGACCCTATCTTAAAAAATAATGCTGAATTTGTGATCGGTGCACGCCCAATACACACAATCGAGCATTTCTCCGCGCTTAAAAAATTATTACAAAACATTGGAAGTTTAGTCGTAAGGCTAGCCAGTAATACTAACATCCCTGATGCCCCAAGTGGGTTTAGAGCCATTAGTCGCGAAACTGCTCAAAAGCTAATTGTTTTTAACGATTATACTTATACTCTTGAGACGATCATTCAAGCAGGCCAAAAAAACATTTTAATTACGTCGGTTCCGATACGCGTTAATGAAGATCTTCGCCCGTCCCGTTTAGTAAAAAGCATCCCTTCATATATTAAGAGAAGTATCATTACCATAGTGAGAATTTTTGTTATTTACAGACCCTTCCGTTTTTTTGCGACAATAGGTACGATACTTTTCACATTTGGATTTTTGATAGGCCTTCGTTTTTTGTTTAAACACTTTTCGGGAGAAGGCTCAGGGAATATACAATCACTTATTCTTGCATCAGTTCTGCTGGGCATGGGATTCCAAACAATTCTGATTGCATTTGTTGCAGATTTATTGTCTGCAAATAGAAAATTACTAGAAGATTTGCGTTTCAAAACAGCACAATTGCAAAAAACAGAGCATCCGGTAAAAAAAATTAAAAATGAAACAGAGACTCACTGACACACTCTCACTTTCGCTTAGGAAAAAAATGAATATAAAAATCGCAGCTGGTAAGACAGAAAATGGCATTGTAGTAGGAAACTCTTTTGATAAATATGCGTCGAAAAACCCTGTTGTACGTTGGATGATGAACGGTTTCGAATCCTCACTCTCAGGCTTAGTAGCTAAAGCTTCTCCGAAAACAATTCATGAAATAGGATGTGGAGAAGGCTACTGGGTTATCCGCTGGAAATTGCAGGGTATTGAGGCAAGAGGCTGTGATTTCTCCTCCAAAGTCATTGACATGGCCATTGAGAACGCAAATCATTCAAAAATATCACCTGATGTCTTCAAAACAAGAAGTATTTATGATTTAAGCCAGGATACTGATTCGGCAGATCTAATTGTTTGCTGTGAGGTGCTTGAACACCTTGAGGACCCTGAAGCAGGCCTGAAGGCCCTTCAGAAAGTAGCCAGTAATTATGTCATCCTGAGTGTACCAAGAGAGCCTTTATGGCGAGCACTCAATCTGGCTCGAGGAAAATATATACGAGATCTTGGCAATACTCCGGGTCATCTTCAACATTGGTCTAAAAGAAGCTTTATTAGTTTAGTCGGAGAATATTTTGATATCATTGAAATAAAAACCCCCTTACCTTGGACAATGATTTTATGCCGTCCACAAAAAAAATGAATAAGACGAATATCAGTAAACTTTTACATTTCATCGGTAGTGGGCTCGCTATTATAGGTGTGTTTTTTATCATTAGCCGCTTGCATGGCTACTGGAAAGGATCACATTTTGATGTCATGAATACGTCCGGATGGGTATTTATTACACTATTGTCTTTTTTCTATGGTGGAATGAATTTGTTACTTGCTTTTGCTTGGAAAAAAATACTGGAGCATTGTAATACTCAGGTAAGTTTAAATTGGGCTGTGAAAACATATGGCATATCACAGCTTGCTAAATATGTTCCTGGAAATATTTTTCATATTGCAGGCCGACAGGCTTTAGCAATGGCGGACGGTTTCTCTTCTAAAGAAATACTTAAGTCTAATATTTATGAGTTGATTTTGATATCTGTGGCAGGATCGACATCATTTTTTTTGATAATTTCAATAATATTCCCGCTGTTAACGCCAGCACTATCAATAATAGCATTCCTATCCAGCATACTAATAATTTACTGGGTATTGAGTAAGTTTTTAAGTAAAGCAATATCGACTGCCTTCATCACTCAGATTGTATTTTTAATTTTTTCAGCTTTAGTTTTCACTATTATCCTGGCGTTTATAATTCACAAACAAACCATAAATTATGAAATTTTAATCTGCATTGTCGGTGCTTACACTGTCGCATGGTTAGCGGGTTTAATTACCCCGGAGCGCCAGCAGGTGTTGGAATACGTGAGTTAGTCATTGTTTTCTTTTTGAAGGATTATTTCCCAGAATCGGAGTTACTTTTAAGTGTTGTACTTGGGCGTATTGTTACCGTAATAGGTGATGTCATTTTCTATAGCTATGCTTATTTTTATTCAAAAAAATATATCAAAGAGACTATCAAATGAAAATACTTAACGAAAACAAGTATTTCGCAGGTATTATTGTTTTTTACTTTATTCTTTGCGTCGGATATTATCTTGGCAGTGACTTGGGATTATTCCCAGATGAGAACCCCCACCTCGGTTATGTTTTAGATGTAGCAAAGTATGGATTTCCAGATTATGCGACAGGAATGATCTATGATGCACACAAGCTAAACAGCCTTGAACACCCAGCGCTCTATTATATGTTAGTTGGAGGAGTAAAAAAAATAGCACTAACCTTTAATCTTGATTTATATAAGTCGCTACGCTTTGTAAACATTTTCATTTCGACCCTCACAATCGCTACAATTTATCTAAGTCTAAAGGAATTTGGCGTCAAAAAAATCCAGATTGCACTGTCTTTATTAATTTTACTGAGCATTCCAATGTTCATTTTATTAAGTGCATCTATCAATAATGATCCTTTAAATTTTTTAGGTTGTGCATTAATATTTCTTGGGCTTGCCAAATACTATAATAATGCACAATTAGATAAAGTAGTTTTATACTTTATACTTGGTGGAATTATAGTATCTCTTACAAAGGCAACCGGAGCATTATCTGTTATTTGTATAATTTTTACATTTGTAATAATTGAAAACAACCGCCTGAAAATTAAACTTCCAGAAATATCATTTAAATACATGGCCTTAATAGCCTTATCCCTTATTCTGATAATAACATACTATTTATTCACTTTTATAAAATTCGGAAAAATGTTCCCAGCGCCACAAGGTGACCCCAGCGACTGGTATAAATTGGCTAATCCAAATGCACATCGTTTTACTGTAAGTGAACAACTTATTGCATTCTACCAGTCTAATTTATTAACATTAATCACACCCTATGGGCATAAGACATTTTATGATCTGGAGATAAGGGAAAACCTACTTAAATTACTGTTTTTTCTCTTTTCATTCATAACGGTGTTATTTACATTAAAAAATATAAAAAATCGTTCAAACTCTAATGAAGCGCGATTCAACTTTGTGTGTGTTTTTTCGTTCCTGATTTTCATGTTTTTTTACTTTATCACGATTCATAAAATGAACTTAAAAACTGGTTACCCAGGAGCAATGCAAGCACGTTATTTCTTCGGTTTCCTCCCTGCGTTCATCATTATATCTGCGTTAAACTACCAAAAAATTCGCATTAAAATATTAAAAGCAACACTGATTTTTCTGATTTTTTTAACCAGCATGCTATCTATTTATCCAGCTTATCAGCCAATAGCTTCGGTTCTACTCTCACCTTCTTATGGTCAGATATGGAGTGACACAGTCGTTGGTGAATTAACGAAAGACAGGGCCTTCGAACAAACCTTCACTTCCCAATATAACAACCTGGGTAAAGTTGACCTTTATATGGCGACATATTCAAGAATAAACTCAGGTGTTGTTATCCTGGAGGTGGAAGATGGATTCGGGAGGATAAGAGGCTCCAGCACTCTCAATCTAGCAGACATAAGAGACAACTCTTGGACAACATTTGATTTTGGTAATATCCCTCTGATCAAGGGGGAAAAGTACAAATTCAGACTTACTTCTCAAAGCAGCACATCTGGAAATGCTATCACGTGGTATGCCTGTTCAGGAAAATATCAATTCCCCATGTTTGCTGGGACACCTTTTGGCCCAAGTGAGAAAATATCGGATCGATATACAGGCGGTCAGAGCTATATTGATGGAAAAAAAGTCGACACTATCTTTACATTTAAAATTTACGGCGAGAATTGGCTAGCAACTCACAAAAATAATATCCTAAATTAAAAATACAACTCATAGTCTGCCTGAAAGATTAATGTTAAAAAACTGCAGGACGTCGTTGGTCGAATAATTGACCTACGACGCTCCCTGCGCTGGCATAATCCAGATCAGGTAATACGGGTAGAATCTCCGCCCTGCTCTGCAGCAGCTTCTCCCAATTCATGAGTAAATACAATTAAGTAGGACAGATTTAGAAATGTTGAAATGTTGAAATGTCAATTTTTTGTTGATTTAAAGAGTGGCACATCGAAAACCAAATTGAACTCCTGCGAAGTCGCTGGCAGAATCAGGCGATGAAGTGAACGTATCAAAAACACTGTCTCTCCTATTTTCAAAGGAATCCACTCTTTGCCATCAGCCCTAAACATCCGTCCTTACGAGGAAGCCGATCGTCCTTTTTTACGCACGCTGTATCTGGCCTCGCGCAAACAGACCTGGACGTGGCTGGAAGACGATTTTCAGCTCGAAGATTTTGACCGTGCCGTGATAGGCGAAAAAATACTGGTCGCCGAACGTGACGGGCATCTGCTGGGTTTTGCTTCAATATTTACGCAGGAAAACTTTCTGCACAATCTGTTCATTGATCCGCAATATCAGGGCACCGGCGCGGGCAGCGCGTTGCTGCACGCCAGCGAAAAGATGTTTACCCGAACAGGCTCGCTGAAATGTTTAGTTAAGAGTAAAAATTCCGTCGGCTTCTATCTATCAAAGGGCTGGAAAATTATGGCCACTGGCGATAGCCCGAAAGGAGAATACTATTTATTTCATTCACCAAGTAAATAATTGAAAGGCGAACAATTAGCACGCGTGAGTAATTTTTCACGTTACTGACGAACATCAATTTTTCTTTATAGTTAAGAGGTTAAATTTCACAGCAGTGCTATACATAACGTTGTCTTCCTTAAAATTTTCCGAGGGTTAGAATGAATAAAACTAAATTGATGCAGGCAGCGCTGGTCGCCGGTGCCCTGATTTTGGCCGGCTGTACCAGCCACGTCACGCAAAAAGAAAAATTCTCAGGTTTCCTTGGTGATTACTCCAATCTGAAAGAAACGAAAACAACATCGGGAACCCCGGTATTACGCTGGGTAGACCCTTCCTTTAAAGCATCAAATTATTCCTATCTGAAATATGAGCCGATTACGTTCTACCCGGAACCGCAACCCACCGCGCAAATCAGCAAAGAGACGCTGCAGGGTGTACTTGATTACGCAAACAGCCGCATGAAACCTGCACTGGGTCAGCGTCTGCAACTGACCGATCACGCTGGCCCGCGGACTCTGATTTTCCGTGGTGCGATCACCGGTGTGAATACTTCGGCGGAAGGCTTGCAGTTCTATGAAGTCATCCCGGTCGCACTGGTCATCGCCAGTGCTGAAACGGCCAGCGGACACCGTACGCGTGATACCGAAGTTTACTTTGAAGGCGAGCTGATTGACGCCAGTACAGGCAAACCGGTGTTTAAAGTCGTGCGCAAAGGCTTTGGTAAACAGGTTTCCAATGACACCCAGAAAGTCAGTGCGAATGATTTGAAAGTCGTGGTTGATGGTCTGGCAAACGACGTAAAACTGTTCCAGTCGAACTAAGTCAGACGCGTGAGTCCGCGTTTTGAGAGGCAGCCAGAGGGCTGCCTTTTTTATTTTCCTCATACCGCTTTCTTCACACCGCGCTGTTCATAAATTCCCGCAGCCAGATATGCGCAGGGTCGCGGTGCGAGCGTTCGTGCCAGTACATGTACATTTCAAAACCGGGAACTTTCACGGGCGGTTCAATAAGTTGCAACGCGGGGTTGTCACGCACCAGACGCTCGGGAAGCATGGCGACTAAATCTGTGGTCAGCAGCACCTGAATCACAAACAGGAAATGCGGCACGGAGAGTACCACCCGCCGCGATAATCCGGCCTCTGCCAGTACGCTGTCGGTGATGCCCTGAAATCCACCGCCATCGGGCGAAACGATTACGTGCTCAAGTGAGCAAAACACCGGCATAGTGACGGGCTGTTTGAGCTGCGGATGCCCTTTTCTGCCAACCAGCACATAGCGCTCAGAGAACAATAATGTACTGTGCAAATCCTTCAACACCGCTTCCCCCGTATGAAACGCCAGATCCAGCTCTCCACGCTCCATTTTTCGCATAATCCGCAGCGGCGATGTCTCAAAAATCGCCAGTTTTGTTCCTGGCGCAGCCACGCGTAACGCCGCAAGCACAGGCAACACAATGGTGGATTCGCCATAATCCGCCGCGCCCAGATTCCAGGTATTCACTGCCTTCGACGGGTCGAAAACGTCACCGGCAGAAACCGCAGACGCCAGAGCGGCCAACGCCCGTTGCAGAGGTAGTCGTAATTCATCAGCCCGCGCTGTCGGACGCATTCCGCGCGGGCCCGGCAGCAGTAACGGATCGTCAAAAAACTCACGCAATTTAGCCAGCTGAACGCTGATTGAAGGCTGGGAAAGGTTCAGCCGCTGCGCCGCCCGCGTGACATTGTGCTCCGCCAGCAGGACATCCAGCGTGAGCAATAAGTTGAGATCCAGTCGGCCGAAATTGTTCATAACTATACCTGGTATATTTTAAATTCATTTTAACTATACCTGACGGCGACCTACTCTGCTTTCATCACTTAACGGAGAGTTCGCCATGAATATTTTAATCGTCTACGCCCATCCGGAATCAAAATCGCTGAACGGTTCGCTGAAAGATTTCGCAGTAGCACATCTGCAAGCCGCAGGCCACAACGTGGAGGTTTCCGACCTGTACGCCATGCAATGGAAAGCTCCGCTGGACGCCGCTGACAACACGGCGCCTTCACCGGACATGCCTTTCAATCCTTCTCAGGATTCACAGCGGGCGTTTATCAACGGGACGCAAAGCCCGGACATCGCCGCCGAGCAGGAAAAGCTGCGTTGGGCGGATACCGTGATTTTCCAGTTTCCACTGTGGTGGTTCTCCATGCCCGCTATCATGAAAGGCTGGGTGGAACGGGTTTACGCCTACGGATTTGCATACGGCGTGGGCGAACATTCGGACACGCACTGGGGCGACCGTTACGGTGAAGGGAATATGTCGGGAAAACGCGCCATGCTGATGGTGACGACCGGCGGCTGGGCACCGCATTACAGCCCCCGCGGTATCAACGGATCTATCGACGATTTGCTGTTCCCGATCCATCACGGGATCCTGCATTATCCGGGTTTTACCGTGCTACCGCCGCTGGTGTTCTATCGCACCGGCCGCACGGATGAAGCGCGCTTTCATCAGCTCTGTGATGAACTGGCGACCCGGCTGGATACGCTGGAAACCACAACACCAATCGCATTCCGCCAGCAAAATGGCGGCGACTATGAAATTCCTTCACTGACGCTTAAAGCCGAAATCACACCGGAAAAAACCGGGTTTTCAGCGCATTTGAAATAGCATTCTGAGAGGTTTCAAACATAAAAAAACGCCAGCAGGTCTTGCGATCCTGCTGGCGTTTTTGTGGCGCTAAATTTTAGATTTCTCTAAAACTTATTCCCATTCAATCGTCGCCGGTGGTTTACCGGAGATGTCATAAACAACGCGGGAAATGCCGTTAACTTCGTTGATGATGCGGTTGGAGCAGCGGCCGAGGAAATCGTATGGCAGGTGCGCCCAGTGCGCGGTCATGAAGTCGATGGTTTCTACTGCGCGCAGTGAAACAACCCAGTCATATTTACGGCCATCACCCATCACGCCAACGGAGCGGACTGGCAGGAAGACGGTGAATGCCTGGCTGACTTTGTTGTAAAGGTCGGCTTTATGCAGTTCTTCGATGAAGATAGCATCGGCGCGACGCAGCAGGTCACAATATTCTTTCTTCACTTCACCCAGTACGCGAACGCCTAAACCCGGCCCCGGGAACGGGTGACGGAAAAGCATGTCATACGGCAGGCCGAGTTCCAGACCGATTTTGCGCACTTCGTCTTTGAACAGCTCTTTCAGCGGCTCAACCAGACCCAGTTTCATTTCTTTCGGCAGACCGCCCACGTTGTGGTGCGATTTGATGACGTGTGCTTTACCGGTTGCAGAAGCGGCAGATTCAATCACGTCAGGGTAGATGGTGCCCTGCGCCAGCCATTTCACTTTATCCTGCTTACAGGCTTCTTCGTCGAAGACTTCAACGAACACGCGGCCAATAATTTTACGTTTGGCTTCCGGCTCATCAACGCCTGCCAGTGCTGACAGGAAACGGTCTTCCGCGGCAACGTGAACGATGTTCAGACCGAAACGGTCACCGAACATTTCCAGAACCTGATCCGCTTCGTTAAGACGCAGCAGGCCGTTGTCCACGAACACGCAGGTCAGACGGTCGCCGATGGCGCGGTGCAGCAGCATAGCGGTCACGGAGGAGTCAACGCCGCCGGACAGGCCGAGGATCACGTGATCGTCGCCAATCTGAACGCGCAGGCGCTCCACGGCGTCTTCGATGATTTTCGCTGGCGTCCACAGAGCTTCACACTCGCAGATGTCCATAATGAAACGTTCGAGCAGTCGCAAGCCCTGACGGGTGTGCGTGACTTCCGGGTGGAACTGCACACCGTAGAAGCGTTTTTCTTCGTTCGCCATAATGGCAAACGGGCAAGTCTCGGTGCTGGCAACGGTCACGAAATCAGACGGGATGGCAGTCACTTTATCGCCGTGGCTCATCCAGACGTCGAGCAGCGGTTTATTGTTTTCGCTCAGGGCATCCTGAATGTCGCGGATCAGCGCGCTTTCAGTCTGAACTTCAACCTGCGCATAACCAAACTCGCGTTCGTTTGAACCTTCAACCTGGCCGCCTAACTGCATTGCCATGGTTTGCATGCCATAGCAGACGCCCAGAACCGGCACACCGGCTTCGAAGACATAATCAGGGGCGCGCGGGCTGTCATGCTCGGTGGTACTTTCCGGGCCGCCGGACAGGATAATCCCGTTCGGATTGAATTCGCGGATTTGGGCTTCGGTTACGTCCCAGGCCCAGAGTTCGCAATAGACACCGAGTTCACGCACGCGGCGGGCAACAAGTTGGGTGTACTGGGAGCCGAAATCGAGGATCAG
This sequence comes from Rahnella sp. PCH160, assembly GCF_047784855.1. Classification (NCBI taxonomy): domain Bacteria; kingdom Pseudomonadati; phylum Pseudomonadota; class Gammaproteobacteria; order Enterobacterales; family Yersiniaceae; genus Rahnella; species Rahnella sp. PCH160. Next base: position 2,142,122 of record NZ_JBLOGT010000001.1, on the reverse strand, counting down.
GATACGGTGCTTGTGAATATTTTCGCTCATGAGGGGCGTTTTCCAGAAAGCAATAAAAGCGTTAAAACAACAGGTTAAATATTTCTTTATGCATTAAAAGCAGACAGCGAGCTATTTGCTCGCTGTCTCAGGGGATTAGGAACCCATGCGGTAGTTAGGCGACTCTTTGGTAATCGTCACGTCGTGCACGTGGCTTTCCTGAATCCCTGCACCGCTGATACGGACAAATTCAGCCTTGGTGCGCAGGTCGTCGATGGTAGCACAACCGGTCAGCCCCATACAGGAGCGCAGACCGCCCATTTGCTGGTGGATGATCTCTTTCAGACGGCCTTTATAAGCCACGCGACCTTCGATACCTTCCGGCACCAGTTTGTCAGCGGCGTTATCAGTCTGGAAGTAACGGTCAGAAGAGCCTTTGGACATCGCACCCAGGGAACCCATGCCACGGTAAGATTTGTATGAACGCCCCTGATACAGCTCGATTTCGCCCGGAGATTCCTCAGTACCTGCCAGCATACCGCCGACCATCACGCAGCTTGCGCCTGCAGCGATAGCTTTGGCGATGTCGCCGGAGAAGCGGATACCGCCGTCAGCGATAACCGGAATACCGGTGCCTTCCAGCGCTTCAACTGCGTCAGAAACCGCAGTAATTTGCGGAACACCGACGCCGGTGACGATACGGGTGGTACAGATTGAACCCGGGCCGATACCGACTTTAACCGCGCTCACGCCCGCTTTAGCCAGTGCCAGAGCACCTGAGCCCGTCGCGACGTTACCGCCGATGATTTGCAGATCCGGGTATTTTGCGCGGGTGGCGCGAATACGTTCCAGAACGCCTTCGGAGTGACCGTGAGAAGAGTCGATCAGCAGAACGTCAACGCCCGCCGCAACCAGAGCATCGATACGCTCTTCGTTGCCAGCACCTGCGCCAACCGCAGCACCGACGCGCAGGCTGCCCTGCTCATCTTTACAGGCGTTTGGTTTACGTTCGGCTTTCTGGAAGTCTTTGACGGTGATCATACCGAGCAGATGGAATTGCGCGTCAACAACCAGCGCTTTCTCTACGCGTTTTTCGTGCATTTTTTGCAGGACGACTTCGCGGGCTTCGCCTTCTTTCACGGTAACCAGACGTTCTTTCGGCGTCATGACCGCGGTCACAGGCTGTTCCAGATCGGTCACGAAGCGCACGTCACGACCGGTAATAATACCGACCAGTTCGTTTTCTTCGGTCACAACCGGGTAACCGGCAAAACCGTTAATTTCGGTGAGTTCTTTAACCTGACGCAAAGTGGTCGCCGGAGTGACCGTTTTAGGGTCAGCAACTACGCCGCTTTCATGCTTCTTCACGCGACGGACTTCTTCCGCCTGACGCTCAATAGACATGTTCTTATGAATGAATCCGAGGCCGCCTTCCTGCGCCAGAGCAATCGCCAGATTCGCTTCAGTCACGGTATCCATTGCTGCGGACAGCATAGGGATATTCAGACGGATTTTAGCGGTCAGTTGAGTACCGAGGTCGGCAGTATTAGGCAGAACTGTGGAGTGAGCTGGAACAAGGAGAACGTCGTCGAACGTTAGTGCTTCTTTTGCGATACGTAGCATGGGCAATATCTCACCAAGGTGGATGCGGAAAAGATAAAATATTGCAGCGGGAGTTTACAGGTGAAAGGGCATCCCGACCAGCACTATTTGAAAAAACTTCTTGATTACCATTTTAGGGTATGTAGTATCGCTCGATTAAGTCTCTGTTTTTGAATTTGATCTGGATCACATGCCACTACCTTCTTCGCCTCCTATTTTTACCGTAAGCCGCCTCAATCAGACGGTCCGACAGTTGCTGGAAAACGAAATGGGTCAGGTCTGGCTCTCCGGTGAGATCTCAAACTTCTCCCAGCCTTCCTCCGGCCACTGGTATTTTACGCTCAAAGATGACCGCGCCCAGGTCAAATGCGCGATGTTCCGCAATACCAATCGCCGCACTACGTTTCGTCCGCAAAACGGTCAGCAGGTTTTGGTCCGTGCGACCATTACTTTGTATGAACCGCGCGGCGATTATCAGCTGATTGCCGAGAGTATGCAGGAAGCCGGTGACGGTTTATTGCAGCAGAAATTCGATTTACTGAAACAGCAGCTGGCCGCCGAAGGCTTGTTCGACGCGCAGTTCAAACAGCCGCTGCCCTCGCCTGCGAAATGCGTCGGGGTCATTACTTCAGCCAGCGGTGCCGCGTTGCACGATGTGCTGAACGTACTCAAACGCCGCGATCCTTCCCTGCCCGTCATTATCTATCCGACCTCCGTTCAGGGCGTGGATGCGCCGGGGCAAATTGTCCGTGCCATTGCGCTCGCCAACGCCCGCGAAGAAGTGGACGTGCTGATTGTCGGGCGCGGCGGCGGCTCGCTGGAGGATTTGTGGAGCTTTAACGATGAACGCGTGGCGCGGGCGATTTTCGCCAGCCGCATTCCGATTGTCAGCGCCGTCGGCCATGAAACCGACATAACTATTGCCGACTTTGTTGCGGATTTACGCGCCCCAACACCGTCGGCCGCCGCAGAACTGATCAGCCGTAACCAGCTGGAACTGCTGCGCCAGATTCAGTCGCAACAGCAACGCCTTGAAATGGCGATGGATTATTATCTCGCACAGCTGGCGCAGCGTTTTTCCCGTCTGAATCACCGCCTGCAACAACAACATCCGCATTTACGTCTCGCGCGCCAGCAAACGGCGTTGTTCAAACTGCGCCGCCGTCTGGATGAAGCGATGCAAAACCAGGTGCGTCAGCAACTGCGCCGCGCAGACAGGCTGCAACAGCGTCTTAATCAGCAGCAGCCGCAACCGCGCATTCACCGCGCCCAGCAACGTGTTCAGCAGTTGCAGTACCGGTTACAGCAGGCGATGTCATCACAGCTGGCAGAAAGCCGTCAGCGTTTTGGTACGGCCTGTACGCAGCTCGAAGCGGTCAGCCCGCTGGCGACGCTGGCAAGGGGTTACAGCGTGACGACCACGCCGCAAGGGACATTACTGAAGAAAACCACACAGACTGCACCCGGTGAAATGTTGAAAACACGGCTTGCCGATGGCTGGATTGAAAGTGAAGTGAAAGCGGTCGTGGCGGAAAAGAAAACGCGGAAACGTGCAGTCTGATTATCGCTTGTAAAACCTCTTCCCAAGCTCCCCCTTCGCAGGGGGAGTTATCTGCAAAGCTTACAGATTATAGCTACTGGTCTTCACACCATTTACCCAAAGCTCACGCGCTTCGCCTTGCGGCAGAACAATGTTCAGGGTTTTCCACGCCGGTTTGAAATCGCCGCGCTGAGTCAGCGTGATATCAATACGCTGTTCGTTACTGGTAATTTCCCAGTTCACCCACAGCGCATGATTTTGCTCCCAGCGGTGGCTTTCGCCATCATCTTCAAACAGCATCCCGCTTGATTGCGCCTGACCGATTGCCGGATAAACATGCAGCTCACGCAGCATATCGCGGCTGGCGTCAACGTGCGCCAGACGGCAGGATTGCGGCAACGCAGCACCGGCGCGCACCAGCAGAGGAAGGTGATCCAGCGGTGCATCACGCGTAATGGTCTGACCACCGGCAAACCATTCGCCGGTATAGAAATCACACCAGCCGATGCCGTTATCTGGCAGATACACGCTGCGTTCGCGCTGACCCTCTTCGACAACGCTCGCAACCAGTAAATCGCGCCCCATCAGGAAATCATCCGTTTCGGCGAACGTATTTTTATCGTGCTCGTGATCGAGAAACGTCGGGCGCAGCATCGGTTCATCTTCGGCATGTGCCTGCCACAACAGCGTGTAAAAATACGGCAACAGGCGGTAACGCAGGCGGATCGCGTCGCGAATCATCGGCGTCACCTGCGGGTACATCCACGGCTCATTCACGGTGTTATCGTCATTCCAAGAGTGAATGGTGAAACGCGGATGCATCACGCCGTTTTGTACCCAACGGACAAACAGTTCAGCCTCCGGTTTATCGCCGGAGAACCCGCCGACATCATGCCCGACGTTGTACAGCCCGGACAAACTCATCCCGATGCCCATACGCGTGTTGTAACGCAACGTCTGCCAGTTGGTACGATTATCGCCGCTCCACGTCTGCACATAACGCTGCATTCCCGCACAGCCGGAACGCGAAATCAGGTACGGACGGGTTTCCGGCGCAAAGTTTTGCTGCGCTTCAAACGACGCACGCATCATAAGCAGTGGCATAACCGGGCGGATGTGTTTGATGGCGATCGATTTACCGAAACCGTGGCAGCGCGCGTCGCTGTCCCAGACTTCATACTCGTTGTTGTCGTTCCAGGTCGAGCCGATGCCTTTTTCCAGCAACTGCTGCGTCACACCTTTTTGCCACCAGCGCACGGCGGACGGATGCGTGAAATCGAGATGCGAACCTTCGTCATCCCAGAAGACCGAGCGCTCAGGCAGGTTGCTTTCGCTGTCGCGAATAAACAAGCCCTGCTCCGCCACCTGCCCGTACTGCGGGTGATCCTGCAACAAACACGGTTTAATGTTGGCGGCCAGACGGATACCGGCGTCGAGAAACGCTTTCGACATCACTTCTGGCTCAGGCACTTTGTCGTAGTTCCAGTTGAACACGTAACGTTTGTTGCCAATCGACGTGTAACCCGATGAAAGCTGAAAGGAATCGCACGGAATTTCATGCTGCTGGCACAGCGTGATGAATTTCATCAGCTGCTGCTGGGCATCCGGCGCGTCGGTGTAATACATGGTCGAACCGCTGTAACCGAGACTCCATTTCGGGCCAAACGTAGTTTTACCGGTCAGCTTCACCAGCTTTTTGGTGACCTCCAGCGACGTCGGGCCGATGAACAGGTAGTAATCCAGGTCGCCCGCCTCAGCGCTGAAACGGCGGTATGGCAGATGGTAGTTATCCAGCTCATTGCCCAAATCCAGCCAGACATTGCTGAGATTGTCGTAGAACAGGCCGAAACTGACGTCGTTCCGGCGCGTCATCGTAAACGGAATATGTTTGTACAACGGGTCGGTGCTGGCCGCGTTATAACCCATCGCATCGAGATTGCGCATTTCGAAACGGCGGCCGCTGCGGTTGAGATCCCCGGCTTTTTCACCCAGTCCGTACACACTGTCCTGCTTTTCACGCAACTGGAAATGCGCCGAGGCATCGCCTTTCACCGCCAGCATATACGCGCCGGTTTTGCGGTCACTGACCAGCGGCAGCCATTCGCCCGTCGCATTTTTATGTTCCCACTCCAGCCATAGCGGCTGATGAACCGTGACGCGCAGCGCCTCAGTCGTTAACGTCAGCGAGTCTTCGCCTTGCGACAGCTGGAAGCCCGGCTGCGAAAAACCGTCGTTACTCAGGCGGTCACGTCCTTCCCACGGCACATCATTTTCCAGCGCGATGCTCCAGGTTCTGTCCAGCGCCAGCTCGCCGTTGCGCTGAATAAAGACGCGAATCAGCCCCTGCTCAAGCACCCGCAGACAAAACAGATGCTTACCTTCCACACGCAGATCCACACCTGCGTTGTCCTGCCCGGCAAGCTCCCAGTGTTTTAACGTTTTCATACACTCTCCCTTTTTGCCGGATTGCGGCGTTCTGCGATCAGGGCAATCAGGAATACGGCCCCAACCAAATCAAAGAATCCCATGGCGATAAACAACGGATTAAAACCAATCGTGTCGGCCACTGCGCCAATCAGCAGTGAAAACAGGAAGCTGGCAATCCACGCGGAAGAACCACGCATCCCGTTGACGGTCGCGACCTGACTTTTATCGAATGTTTCAACGACCACCGCGCTGAGCATGCAGGAAATAACCTGATGACCGAATCCGCCAATGGAAATCAGTGCGATGGCGGCATACGGGCTTTGCGTCAGTGCAACGAGCGCCAGTGACAGCATCATGAATGCGCCGGTGACGGAGCTGGCCACGATGGAGTTAATGCGGGTACATCCGAAAACTTTGCGGTACAGCGTGGTGAGATAACCACTGGCAATACTGCCCAGATCGGCGGCCAGGAACGGCAGCCAGGCGAACATCACGATGTGCTTTAAATCCATGCCGCGCTCGTTGGCGAGATACAGCGGCACCCAGAAACTGAAGACGGCCCACGCCGGTTCAGCCAGAAATGCCGGGATGGCGATGCCATAGAATTTCTTGTTCTTGCAGACAATTTTCAGCGATTTAATGAACGGCAGGCGTTCCTGCTGCGGCTCATTGTCCTGGCGGATCAGCGCCAGTTCTTCCTTGCTTAAATTCGGATGCGTTTCCGGAGAATGGTAGAATTTCCACCACAGCAGAACCCACAGCATTGACAGTACGCCGCAAAACAGGAAAGCGCCGCGCCAGCCAAATGACATGTGCGCCACCAGAATAATTGGCGGTGCCAGCATCGCCCCGATGGAGAAACCCACACCCGCCCAGCCCGCAGCGACCGGGCGTTCTTTACGCGGGAACCAGTCGGAAATCGCTTTTGCGTTGGCCGGTGTGGCCGCCGCTTCGGCGCTCCCCATGAAGAAACGCAAAACCGCAAGCTGGATCCAGCTGCTGGCGCCCGCGTGCAACATACAGACCACGGCCCAGATTGATGCACAAATCAGAAAACCGAGTTTCAACCCGATGACGTCAATCAGCCAGCCGCACAACGGCTGGAATAGGGTGTAGGCCGCCTGAAACGCCGCCACGATGTATGAATATTGTTCGGTGGTCATGTTCAGGCTGGTTTTAAGTTCAGCAGCCAGTAAACCCAGAGAATTTCGGGTGACGTAGTTAACCGTCACACCGAGGAGGAACAGCGCCAGCATCCACCAGCGTAAAGCTTTAATTTTTCGACGTCCTGTAACGGCTGCCGTTTCGGTGTTGATTTGAATTGTCATGCCTGTTCTCCCACCCGTCGGCCATTGCCGCAGATGATGTGTTATTTAAGGTACTTCCGCAGAGTAGGCAGACGGATTTGTGAGCGAAACGTGATTTTTTGCAAAAGCTTTCACGCTATAACTTCGGGGCGAAACGAGTGCAGACAAAAGCTTCTCTGGCAGTCATCTACGTGGGTGAAAAATTTTGCAGGAGCGATTTTGAAGGAGATCACAGTTTGAAAGGAAAGTTAAATATCCAGCAAATTGCCGACCAGACGGGGCTGTCAATCAGTACAGTTTCGCGGGTTCTGGCCGGAAAAAATAACACCAGCAGCAAAGCACGCGATCGGGTTCTGGAATGCGCTAAATCACAGGGCGTTTTTGACGAACTCTCCAGCGGCAGGCTGATGCTCAACAATCTCATGATCTTCGCCCCGGCCCGTGCCTTTGATGTACGCAGTGATATTTTTTACTACAAGGTGATCCAGGGCATTCTGGCGTCCACGGCCAGTCACGAAGTCCGCGTGCGATATTGTGCGATGGAAGAAGAAAACGCCGACGCCGCACTGTTCATCGCCAAAATGACCGATCCGCTGACCGAGGCGGTTTTGCTGGTCGGCATTGACGATCCGCATATTCATCAACTGGCAGCTGAAATGGCAAAACCCTGCGTACTGGTCAATTGCCATGACCGGCATATGCGCCACGACAGCGTCAGCCCCGACCATCAGACGATGGGGGATTTCGCCTGCGATTATCTGTTCGCACAAGGCCATACGCACATCGTGACGGTGCAATGCCTGCGCCGTCATACCATGGAGTTACGCCTCACCGGCATTAAACAGGCGTTCGCCCGCAATCATCAGACCTTCAGCGACAGACTGCATTTGCTGAATACGTCAGGATTTGGTGCGCAGGAAAGCGAACAGGCCTTGCTCGAGTACCTGGATTCCCAGCCGCCGGAGCAACCGTTGCCCACGGCCATTTTGGCTGGTGGCGATTTTATGGCATCCGGGGTTGTCGCCGCGCTGGCGAAAAGAGGCTTATCGGTGCCGGGCGATATCAGCGTTATCAGCACCGACGGATTTAATCTGGCCGAAATTCACGACGTCCCGCTGACCGCCGTTCACGTTCCGCGTGACGAGCTGGGCGCAGAAGCTATCGCCCTTCTGCAACGCAGAATGCTGCGTCCGGATGCGCCCCATACCACCCAGCTATTGCAGGGAAAACTGGTGGTGCGCAACTCGGTTCGCAAAGCGACCGGACGGGCGATAACTCCCCGTTCGCACCTTTTGTATGATCCTGTGCCGGACAGATAAATCTCATCTTTTACGGGCATCACGCCGCGCAGTCCTATACTGTCTGAAGACGGCTAATCATTAGCCGCCTTTCAGTATCAGACGATCAGAACACCTTTCTTTCACCCACGGGTGACACTTGATAAGGAGATTCACGATGAATCACAGTTCAGCGAAGCGTTATAACAGTGTGATCCCGCCCTATATTCTCAACCGCATTATCGAGCACGGCACTGAGCCTCAGCGCAATTGTGCCAGACAAACACTGGTGCATGTAAACACGCTGATGGCGCAGCCTTACGCCAAACCGCAAAAAATCACTACGGCCAGAGCCGGGCAGGTCGAACGTGATATTTATGACGCGAAAAATTCTACGAAACTCCCCGGCGAATCGGTACGTAAGGAAGGTCAGGCCAGCAACGGCGATGTGGCCGTGGATGAAGCTTACGATTATCTCGGCGTAACCTATGATTTCTTCTGGCAGGCGTATCAGCGCAATTCCCTCGACAATAAAGGGCTGGCATTGCTGGGCACCGTTCACTACGACAAAGGCTATCAGAACGCCTTCTGGAACGGGCAGCAGATGGTGTTTGGCGATGGCGACGGAGAGATTTTCAACCGGTTCACGATTGCGATTGACGTTGTGGGCCACGAGCTTTCCCACGGCGTGACCGAAAGTGAAGCGGGTCTGGACTATAACGGGCAATCCGGCGCACTGAACGAGTCACTTTCTGACGTTTTCGGATCTTTGGTCAAACAGTTCCACCTGAAGCAAACGGCAGATAAAGCCGACTGGATTATCGGCGAAGGCCTGCTGGCAAAAGGCATTCACGGCACCGGTCTGCGTTCAATGTCGCATCCGGGAACAGCCTACGATGACCCGCTGCTCGGTAAAGATCCGCAACCGGCCGACATGCACGGGTATGTGAATACCCGCGACGATAACGGCGGCGTACACATTAATTCCGGGATCCCTAATCGCGCATTCTATCTGGCGGCAACCCAACTCGGAGGCAATGCTTGGGAGCGCGCGGGGTATGTCTGGTACGACACGGTGTGTGATAAATCCCTGCCGAAGAATGCTGACTTTGTGACTTTCGCTCAGCTCACGGTGCAACATGCCGGTAAACGGTTCGACGATACCGTTGCACAGGCGGTTCGTGAGGCCTGGGAGAAGGTCGGAGTGATGTAAATGAAACCTTTAGAGTCGCTGGAAAGCAATGCGGTGATCGAGATTTATCGCGAAGGCGGCATTGCCTTTATTCCTAAACTCAGCGGGCCCCGGCGGGTTGACCTTTCAGGAATGAGCGATGAAAAACGGCACGAAATCTGCCAGCTCATCAACAAAACGCTGCCCTATGCGCAGGAAAAAGAAAACGCCGGTCGCGGTGACCAGCGTTATTTTCGGCTGGAGATTTATTACGCCTCGGCGGAAACCACCGCCAGTCTGGTGGTGATTATTCCTGAAACGCAGGCACCGGAAGAACTCGTGGATTTATGGAAACAGGCACCGCCGGATGAAAATCACGCTTGCGAATAAGGGGAACAGATAAACTGCACCCGTTTTTTAGAAATCATTCCATGCCCGTTTTGGCAAAAATAATCGACCGCACCGCAGGCTTTCAGCTCCTGCAACGGCTGATGACAATCCGGGCATAACGCCGTTTGTGTGTAACTTGTTTGGCAGGGATCACAGTGAAAGTGACCACTCACCCAGTTCATCGGCTGACTGCAAACAGGACAATGTCCGTCCATCCTTTAATCCTCTAGATAACGCCCAGCGTTCGTAATAAATACAGCCCCAGAGCGGTAGTGAAAAATGATCCTAATGTGGTCACGGCGATAATATTCGCCGCCAGCGTGGCGTTGCCGCCCATCGCGCGCGTCATGACATAGCTACCGGCTGCCGTCGGTGTGCAGGAAAAGAGAAAAATCACACCCAGCGCGGCACCACGAAAACCGAACAGCCATGCGCCGAACGTCATCAGCGCAGGGACAAAAATCACGCGCGACGCCGATGACCAGGCCGCAACGTTAGAACTGCGGAACATTGCACGCCAGTCAAGACTCGCTCCGGCGCACAACATCGCCAGCGGCAGTGCCATGCCGGAAATAAAATTGCCGGTACTGGCTATCGTTGCTGGCATCGGTAAATGGCTGTGCTGGAATGCCAGACCGAGCACCAGACCGATAATCAGCGGGTTCGTAACAATTCCGTGCAAAATGGGTTTCAGCCCGATGCGTTTACCCTGCCCGCCTTTCAGGCTGCGGGTCAGCGTAATCACTGACAGTACGTTGAAAAGAATCACCGTCACGGCCAGATACATCGAGCCTAAGGCAATACCTTCATTCCCAAATGCCAGTGAGGCGTACGCAAGACCGGCAATACCGGTGTTGGCGCGAAATCCTCCCTGCACGAAGATGCCGCGTTCACGGGGATCTTTCACCAGTTTAACGGCAACCAGTTCCAGCAATAAAAAGGAAACGACGGTGGCGCTCCCACCGTAAAGCGCCAGCGGCAAATTAGAGCCGGATGAATCATGCCCCTGCGCGACGCTGAAAAAGAGCAGGCATGGCAGCGCAATGTTAAACACCAACCGGCTGGCTTTCTCGTTGAAATTGTCGTCCATCAGACCCGTACGGCGCAACATCACGCCCAGCAGTAAGATCAGTAAATTAGGAACGGTAACACCAAATGCAAAACCCCAGGTCTGCCAGAACATCCAGCCAGCTCCTTGCAGGAAAAGTGAGACAAAAAAATGGGGTACATTTTCATGCACCCCATCAGTTTAGGATTTGTTTTTCAGGTGCTGCATCAGGCGTCGGCGCTTACGTTGCTGGTGCGGCGACAGGGAGTTTTTCTTACCCTCATACGGGTTCTCACCCTCTTTGAACTGAATGCGGATCGGCGTACCCATCACTTTCAATGAACGGCGGAAGTAGTTCATCAGATAGCGTTTGTAGGAATCAGCCAGATCTTTCACCTGGTTACCGTGGATCACCACGATTGGCGGGTTATAGCCCCCGGCGTGCGCATATTTCAGTTTAACGCGCCGACCGTTTACCAGCGGTGGCTGATGGTCGTCAGCGGCCATCTGCATGATGCGGGTCAGCATGGACGTGCTCACGCGTGTAGTCGCACAGGTATACGCTTCAATCACGGATTCGAACAGGTTACCGACGCCGCTGCCATGCAAAGCAGAAATGAAGTGGATACGCGCGAAGTCGACGAAGCCGAGGCGCAGATCCAGCTGATCTTTCACCTGAGCGCGGGCTTCTTCACTCATTCCATCCCACTTGTTCACTACAATCAGCAGTGAGCGCCCGCTGTTGAGGATGAAGCCCAGCAGTGAAAGATCCTGATCGGAAATACCGTCGCGGGCATCGATGACCAGCATTACGACGTTAGCATCTTCAATCGCCTTCAGCGTTTTGATAACGGAGAATTTCTCAACCGTTTCAGTCACTTTTCCGCGCTTACGCACACCGGCGGTGTCGATCAGAACGTATTCACGCTCGTCACGTACCATCGGGATATAAATACTGTCGCGAGTGGTGCCCGGCATGTCATAAACCACCACGCGCTCTTCGCCCAGAATACGGTTAGTCAGTGTGGACTTACCGACGTTGGGACGCCCGACGATAGCCAGTTTGATAGGCAAAGTCGTCGGGTCGAAATCATCTTCCTCATCTTCCGGGATTTCATCACCGGTCGCTTCCTGTTCAGCCCAGTAAGCGGCGTTGGCTTCTTCTTCAGTCAGCTCGACCTCTTCGGGTTTTGCACAAACAAACGGGACCAGCACGTGTTCGATCAGCTGTGCAACACCACGACCGTGAGAAGCCGCAATCGGATAGACTTCGCCCAGACCGAGAGAATAGAAATCGCCGATTGCGCTGTCAGGATCTAAACCGTCAGTTTTGTTGGCTACCAGGAATGTGGATTTTTCACGGCTGCGAAGATGCTGGGCAATGCCCTGATCGGCAGGCATCAGGCCCGCGCGCGCATCGACCATGAACAAGACGATGTCGGCTTCTTCGATTGCCAGCAGTGACTGCCCGGCCATGCGGGTTTCGACGCCATCTTCGGTACCGTCGATACCGCCGGTATCAACGATGATGAATTCATTACCCTCAATTTCTGCACGACCATACTTGCGGTCACGCGTAAGCCCCGGGAAATCCGCAACCAGCGCATCACGCGTCTTGGTTAAACGGTTAAATAAAGTGGATTTACCCACATTCGGGCGCCCTACAAGCGCAACGACAGGTATCATTTTGAAGCCTCAGTTTTTATAGATAGAGCTAAACGCAAATAGCCAGCACGCCCGTTAAATCAGACAAACCGCTATAATTCAATTTCTTACGTCGTAATTCATAAAAATAAATTACGCTGTTTTCAGAATACGAAACGGCCCCTGAGCAATTCAGGAGCCGTTTTAATGGCCGGGATCAACCGATCTCAAAGCCAGACGCGGGTCGCGATTTTAGCGGGTGAAAGAGTAAACTTCGCCGCCTTTCGCCTGCACAACCAGCTTGTCGCTTGCCACAATCGGCGCGCTCAGGAAGCCGTCGCTGTCAACTTTCTGCTGAGCCACAAAACGGCCATCAGAGGTGTTGATCCAGTGCAGATACCCTTCGGAATCGCCGACCACAAGGTAACCATTAAACAACACAGGGGCTGTCAGGTTACGGTGCAGCAAGTCACTTTGACGCCACAGACTCACGCCGCCTTGAGTATCAAGCGCCATGACGCGGTCATCCTGATCGACCAGATAAATACGGCCGCCATCAACGATGATGTCATTCACGGAACCCACGTCACGCTTCCACGCAACCTGACCGGAACGCAGATCCATCGCCACCAGATTGCCGTTGTAAGCCAGCGCATACACTACGCCATCAACGATAACCGGCGTGGTATCCACATCGCTCAGACGGTCGATTTCAGTCGTACCGGTGGTCTGAGAAATACGTTGCTGCCAGATCAACTGACCTTCTTTCATCAGCACGGCGCTTACGCGACCGTTATCACCGCCGACAATTGCCGCACCAAACGCCACCGCAGGCGCAGATTCACCGCGCAGGGAGAGCGTTGGCATATCGAGGTTAGCCGTCCACTGGATTGTACCATCGGCCTCGCTCAGACCCTGCAACATACCGTTGCCGGTATGCACCAGAACCAGACCATCGCTGACGACCGGACGGGATAACGCTTCACCCGCCACTTTGGTCTGCCATGCAATTTTACCATCAGCCGTGTTCAATGCATAAACTACCGCTTTTTCACTGCCGACATAAACATGATCACCGGAAGCAGTCAGGCCACCGGAAAGCTGAGCTGAGATGTTGCTGGAGAGGAAACCGGTTTTTTCAGACAGGTTAACACTCCATTTTTCCTTCCCGCTGTCCGCATCCAGTGCTTTGACCACACCAAAACGATCGGCGGCATAGATCGTGTTGTCCTGCCACGCAGGATGCAAGTTGGAGTAGTATTCGCCTACGCCATTGCCGACAGATTTGCTCCAGACTTTCGTCGGAGTGAACTGGTTTTCAACTTTTGGCAGCGGGGACATTTTCACAACGTCTTCTTCGCTGTTAAACAATGAACAGCCACTCAGCAGGGCAACAGAAACCCATCCTACCAAGAGTGTTTTACGCAATTGCATCGGGGTTCCCCTTAGCTGGCTAAGTTGTTCAATTTCATACGCAGCATGGTTTGCAGCGTTTGAGAGGGTTTAGAATCAATTCCTTTGCTGTAGGCTTCGCGAGCGCCTTTTGCATCGCCTTTTGCCAGCAGAACATCACCACGGATGCCTTGCTGCATTGCCACCCAGCCTTCACCCTTCACGCCGTCTAACGTTTTGAGTGCATCATCAAATTTACCTTGCTGCATCTGGACACGAGCCAGACGTAGATTCACCAGCGAATGGAAATTATCTTCTTTTGCATGGTCTTGCGCCTGCGCCAGTTGCTTTTCAGCATTGGCAAAATCTTTCGTTTCCACGAAATGATCGGCCAGTTGCAGCGCGGCCAGCACCCCGTAAGTGTTCTCATTGCTCTGCGCAAACTTTTCGAGGTCAGCAACGCCCTGAGCGCTATTCGCGGTCAGTGACTGATTCGCTTTCTGGAAAGACGCAGAAGCTTCCGTCAAGGCTGAGTCCTGATGGCTCTGCCAGAAACGCCAGCCGCTCAGGGCTGCAATACCCAGAACTACGCCAATGGCCAGCGCTTTACCGTTCTCGGCAAAGAAGCGACGTACAGCATCAACCTGTTCATTCTCAGTGGTATAGACTTCCACAGTGTCCTTCTCCTTAACCCAACATCGAAGCCAGACGCGCAGCGAGTTCGCTTTGCGCCAGCGTTTCTTGCGTTCCACTTTGCAGGTCTTTTACCACAACCTGCAGGTTAGCGACTTCATCTTCACCCAGCACCAGGGCAACACGTGCGCCCCATTTATCAGCACGGGCAAATTGCTTCTTGAAGTTACCGCCACCGTAGTTAGTCATCACTTTCAGTTCAGGCAGTGCATCACGCAGCGTTTCAGCCAGTTGCATCGCCGCACTTTGCGTCCCCGCACCAGAAGAAATCACATAAGCATCTACCGTCGCAGGCGCTTTGAAATCCGGATTAACCGCCTGAACCAGTAAGACCAGACGCTCCAGCCCCATCGCAAAACCGACGGCAGGTGTTGCACGACCCCCTAATTGTTCTACCAGCCCGTCATAACGGCCACCGGCACAAACAGTGCCCTGCGCCCCCAGGCTGCTGGTTACCCATTCGAATACCGTGCGGTTGTAATAATCCAAACCGCGCACAAGTCGCTGATTAACCGTATATGGGATACCAGACTGCTCTAAAAGTTCACACAGACCTGCAAAGTGTTCTCTTGATTCTTCATCAAGATAGTCTCCCAGGACCGGCGCGTCGTTTAATAACGCCTGAACATCCGGATTTTTGGAGTCCAGCACGCGCAGCGGATTGCTGTACATACGACGTTTGCAGTCTTCATCCAGCGTGTCTTTATGCTGTTCGAGGAAAGCCACCAGTGCATCACGATAGTTGGCGCGGGCTTCCAGAGAGCCGATAGAATTCAGCTCCAGCGTAACGTGTTCAGAAATACCCAGCGCACGCCACCAGCGGGCACTCAGGAGGATCAGTTCGGCGTCAACGTCCGGGCCTTGCAGGCCAAAGACTTCCACACCCAGTTGATTGAACTGACGATAGCGGCCTTTTTGCGGACGCTCGTAACGGAACATCGGGCCGATATACCACAAACGTTGTTCCTGATTGTACAGCAGACCATGTTCGATGCCGGCGCGGACGCAGCCAGCTGTCCCTTCAGGACGCAGCGTCAGGCTTTCGCCGTTGCGGTCTTCAAAGGTGTACATTTCTTTTTCCACGACATCGGTTACTTCGCCGATAGCGCGTTTAAACAATGGGGTCTGCTCTACAATCGGCATACGGATTTCACTGTAGCCGTAACCGCCGAGCACTTGTTTCAACGTACCTTCGATACGTTGCCATAATGCCGTGTCTGCAGGCAGATAGTCGTTCATGCCGCGAATGGCCTGGATATTCTTTGCCACGTCAGTTCTCTATCGTTTTATAAAAAATGAACCCGATTATAGGGGGTTTGTGCCCTGCGGTTCAACGCGCAGACGCCATCCCCTACCGGGTTCAATATAATGCAGGGTATAAATATAGCCCGCAACCGATGTTACTTTTCAAGATGATTGATAACGATACGTTTACTCTCATCCATAATCGCCGCTTTGGCGCGAATTTTTGCTTCTAACTGGTCGATCATATCTGTGTTATCAAAACGCTCTCTCTGACGAACGCCGTCTTCGTAGAAACCGCTTTTATTATGACCGCCCGTCACACCGATTGTTGAGACCAGCGCTTCTCCCGGACCGTTCACCACACAGCCGATGATGGAAACATCCATTGGCGTAATGAGATCTTCCAGACGTTGTTCCAGCGCATTCACTGTGCCGATGACATCAAACTCCTGACGCGAACAGGTCGGGCAGGCAATAAAGTTGATCCCACGGGAACGGATACGCAATGACTTCAGGATATCAAAACCGACTTTCACCTCTTCGACAGGATCGGCAGCCAGTGAGATACGCAGCGTATCGCCGATACCTTCTGACAGCAGTAAACCCAGGCCGATAGCCGATTTGACGGAACCGGCGCGTAAACCGCCCGCTTCCGTGATCCCAAGGTGCAAAGGCTGAACGATTTGTTTGGCCAGCAGGCGATAAGACTCAACGGCCAGGAAAACATCTGAGGCTTTTACGCTGACTTTGAACTGGTCAAAGTTGAGGCGGTCGAGAATATCGACGTGACGCATTGCAGATTCCAGCAGCGCTTGGGGCGTAGGCTCGCCGTACTTTTCCTGGATGTCTTTTTCCAGAGAGCCGCCATTGACACCGATACGGATAGGAATATTTTTGTCGCGGGCGCAGTCCACTACGGAGCGGATGCGGGATTCATTACCGATGTTGCCCGGATTAATACGCAGGCAATCCACGCCGTATTCTGCAACTTGCAGCGCGATGCGGTAATCAAAATGGATATCAGCGACCAGCGGGACATTAACCTGCTGTTTGATGAGTTTGAACGCCTCTGCGGCATCCATCGTAGGCACGGAAACGCGGACAATATCGACACCCACGCGTTCCAGTGATTTGATCTGCGCGACTGTTGCCGCTACGTCTGTGGTGCGGGTGTTGGTCATCGATTGCACAGCAATCGGCGCTCCGTCACCTACAGGCACCTTGCCGACATAAATCCGGGTTGATTTGCGACGGGTAATGGGTGCTTGGTTATGCATTACTTCACTCTCCATCGTTACGAGCGTCTGACAAACTGCCGATTACTCGGCAGCTAAAGTCAGGCGTGCAACACGGCTTGATTTTACAAAACGACTTAAATCAACCGGTTTGCCCTGGAATTGGATTTCCACCGCACCCGGAGCACCGATTTTCAGCTTATACGGCGCGGTGCCCTTAACGCTGAGAGACTCACCACCTTTTTTGACGCCGCTGAACAGGGTTTTACCTGATGCGTCATCGATTTGTAACCAGCAGTCAGCTTTGAAAGTCAAAGCAACGGCTTGTGGATCTGTACCTGCGACTGCGGCAGTTTGTGCATTACCGGTTGGCAGACCATTCTCAGCCGTTGTTCCTGGCTGGCTGGTAGAAACCGCTACGGGTGCTTGTGAAGCCGTTGCAGCGGGTACATTGCCTGCGGTTGCTGCAGGTGCCGTCGTGGTATTGAGCGCAATACTGTTCTGCGGCTCGGTCGCCGGAGCAGAAGACGTATCTTCTGTTGTCGGCGCAGAGTTCGCATTATCACCCAGTGCTACCGCTTGCCCCTGACCATTATCCTGGTTCAGTTGTGCAGAGGATTGGTCAGCCATGGTAGCAATTTCTTGCTGCTGCGCCTGATGATTTTGCCACCACCACGCACCGGTCAGACCGATCACAACAAACACCACCAGCCAGGTAAAGCCCATCAGCCAGCCATCGCGTTTCTTGCGAGACTTACCGAGGGAAAAACCCTGCATTGAAGCGACTTTAGGCACTTTAATGGGCGCTTGTTTGCCAATCAGCGCTAACAGTTCCTCTTCAGGAACATGCACCAGCTTGGCGTAAGAGCGCAGATAACCGCGCAGGAATGTCGGCGCGAGATCGGCCGGCGTCGTTTCTTCTTCGATTTGGCGAATAGTCGAGACTTTCAGACACAGGCGTTCTGCAACGGCCTGATGACTGAGACCTAACTGTTCACGCGCCTGACGCAGACGTTCGCCTGTGGTCAGCTTTACATTATTTTCTTGGGAGGCTTCAGTATTCATTAGCTAAGAACTGCTGGTACTGTTTAGATTGTGGATAACTACGCGCAAGCTGCTTACCGTAGCGTTGAACGCTATCCGGATTGCCCGCTAACGCAGCGAATCGAATTTGTAACATGATGCTTTCAGCTGTGGCTGGCAGAACATGTTGATATACATCCAGTAATAGTTTCGCCTGAGCGCGGTTCCCTTTCCCAAATTCTTTGGTTGCCTCAGTCAGCAAGGGTGCGCCTTTATCGGGATCAGCTTTTAATGCCCGGCTTAGTAACACTCGCGCTTCCTCATTCTGATTGGCCTTCAGAAAACAGTAGCCTGCATTTTCCAGACTGTCAGCGACCTGACCGTAATCAGGTGCATTAACTGCGGCGCTAAACTGCTGTTGTGCGGGTACATACTGCCCTAAACTACACAAAAACGCACCGTAATTATTCATCACTGTGCCATTTTGCGGTGCCAGCTTCAGCGCTTGCTGGTAGCGGCTTTGCGCAGCATTCTGATCGCCGTTTTTTTGCTCGTAAAGTGCCATTCCGAGCTGGGTGCGGTAATCGTCCGGCGCGCCATCAACGGCTTTCTGTAAATTTTGCTTCGCCGCGTCCATATTTCCCTGAGACAGATATTCCATCCCCAGTTCCAGACGCGTTTGGGACGCGCCCGTGGCCTGTTGCGTTTCTTTCGGCGAACTGGAACACCCTGCCAGCAGTGCAACGGAAATCCCCGCTGCAATCAGCAACTTCACACTGCCCTTCATTGTCATGCTTAATTCCCTTTATCCTGCCACCGACAACAAAACGGGGGTTTACCCGACCTGCACAGTAAACCCTCGCACACCTTACGGCTTATGGCGACTACACGGCTTTTACGGAAATCTGCTGCTCGCCTGCCATTCTTTTCTTCAACGTACGTTTGGTACGGTCGATCACGTCGCCCGCCAGCTGACCACAAGCGGCATCAATGTCATCGCCACGGGTTTTACGTACAATCACCGTGAAGCCGTAATCCATCAGCACTTTCGAGAAGCGGTCAATACGACTGTTGGAGCTGCGGCCATACGGTGCACCGGGGAACGGGTTCCAGGGGATCAGGTTGATTTTGCACGGCGTATTTTTCAGGCGTTCGGCCAGTTCATGCGCATGTTCCGTGCCATCGTTGATGTGGTCTAGCATGACGTATTCGATCGTCACGCGGCCCTGATTGGCGTTAGATTTACTAATATAACGCTCAACCGCTGCGAGGAACGTATCGATATTGTATTTGCGGTTGATCGGCACAATTTCGTCGCGGATGGTGTCATTTGGCGCGTGCAGGGAAATCGCCAGCGCCACGTCAATCATGTCGCCGAGTTTATCCAGCGCAGGCACCACACCGGAGGTGGAGAGCGTAACGCGACGTTTTGACAGACCAAAACCAAAATCGTCCAGCATGATTTCCATAGCCGGAACCACATTGTTCAGGTTCAGCAAAGGTTCGCCCATGCCCATCATCACCACGTTGGTGATAGGACGCGTACCGGTTACTTTTGCCGCACCGATGATTTTTGCCGCACGCCACACCTGACCGATGATTTCGGACACGCGCAGGTTACGGTTAAAGCCCTGCTGAGCGGTTGAGCAGAAAGTACATTCCAGCGCACAACCTACCTGGGAGGAAACGCAAAGCGTCGCACGTTCGCCGTCCGGGATATACACGGTTTCGACCAGTTGGCTGCCCACCTGGATGGCCCATTTGATGGTGCCATCGGTTGAACGTTGTTCCGACGCCACTTCCGGCGCACGAATTTCTGCAACGCGGGCCAGTTTTTCACGCAGCGGCTTGTTGATATCGGTCATTTGCTCGAAATCATCGCTGCAGTAGTGGTACATCCACTTCATAACCTGATCCGCACGAAACGGTTTCTCGCCCATGTTGAGGAAGAACTCGCGCATTTGTTTGCGGTTAAGGTCAAGAAGGTTAATTTTTGCAACAGCAGGCGTGACAGTGTTCACGGCTTCTGCGGATACGGACGTGTTCTCAGACAAGTTATGCTCGGGCGTGTTTGATTCTAACATGATGAAAAATGGCCTCGTTGTTACACGTTATGGCGTATTGGAAGTGCAGAGCCGTCACCTTTTCAGAAAATGGCGGCCTGCAAATAAATTGCGCCCCGACGAGGCTGGCTCATTCGGGGCGCAACATTGTACAAATTTTAGGGCAGTGTTGCCATGTTTGGAAGGCGCCAGTGACAAAATTCTTGCGAATTTGCGGTCTGTCTTCCAGCAACCGGTGCCAAAAATCTTAACGCGGGCAGATTTCGCTTTCGGTGAAGAAGTAAGCGATTTCGCGTTGTGCGGATTCTACAGCGTCAGAACCGTGAACAGCATTAGCGGTGAAGCTGTCAGCGAAGTCTGCACGCAGGGTACCCGCCAGTGCGTTCTCAGGGTTGGTTGCACCCATGATGTCGCGGTTACGCTGAACAGCGTTTTCGCCTTCCAGAACCTGAACCATGATCGGGCCAGACGTCATGAACTCAACCAGACCATCAAAGAAAGGACGGCCTTTGTGTTCAGCGTAGAAGCCTTCAGCCTGCTCTTTCGTCAGTTTCAGCATTTTAGACGCGATGATAGTGAAACCTGCGCGTTCGAAACGTGCGTAGATAGCACCGATGTCGTTGTTAGCGACGGAGTTTGGCTTGATGATGGAGAAAGTACGTTGGATAGTCATGAAAAACCTCTGTCTGACTTTTATAGGTAGGGCCGGTTAATTTAATGTTATACCTGCCGTAAAATGGCGGTGATTATAGGGAGCGAAGTT
Organism: Rahnella sp. PCH160; assembly: GCF_047784855.1. Lineage (NCBI taxonomy): Bacteria > Pseudomonadati > Pseudomonadota > Gammaproteobacteria > Enterobacterales > Yersiniaceae > Rahnella > Rahnella sp. PCH160. The sequence continues at coordinate 2,121,323 of NZ_JBLOGT010000001.1, read as the reverse complement.
ACGATTGCCTACCTGAATCACAACATTTAATTAAAAAAATGTGTCATTGATTCACCATCACAACTAAACCACCCATTTTTCGCAAACAAAGCGGAAGAGAACAACATATTTGATCCTCTTCCGCGCGGTCATTACGCCTGACCAGAAGAAGGGATTATGTTGCGCAGCCAGCTGCCCCACTTGCGCTGATAGAAAGGCTGCGTGTGGCTGATCAGATAATGACTGATGCCGCGCTCCTTTTCGGAAACGATACAGAAATCCACCGGGCGATCGTCCGGAGACGTTTCACTCGCCACATTTCCGGCTTCACGGATCAGCGCGTCAATCTCCTGTTCATCACCGTCAGCTTCCACGCCAATTAACAGGTTTGGCTGGTCATCCACCGCTTTATCATGAATCAGCGCCATGAACGCCCGGCGCACCGGCTTTTTCTGGGCAAACAGCGTGGTTAACGCGTCAATCATTGCGGAAGGATATTCTTCCGGCTGACCAATCAGTAACTGGCTTTCTTTATCCAGTACCAGCTCCGACGGCGCATGCAGACCGCCGTGGCTCAGTAACAGCGTGACTTCATTGGGCGTGAATTCCTTTCCGTATTCCGATTTAGGATTCAGAAACAGCTCATCGCCCTGCGTCATTTCAAACAACACACGGGCGGGCAGCGCAACAAACGCCTGCTCGTCCGGGCTTTCGCCAGCGCTGGCTTTTTCGAGCACATCGACAGAAGAGAAGAAAGGAATGATAGAGCTGCCATCCTGCTTTTCCCAGTGCAGGATATTAAGCTCACTACCGGCGGTGATCGCCACACTGCCCTGTTTTTCCGCGTCATCCTGACCTGCATCGCCCAGCACGAAAACGGTGGAGTCCAGCAAGGTTTGGTAAAACGCCGGGCGCCAGGCAGGCGCGGTGACGGACAGGCGAAGCAGACGCTCCAGCTCGTTTTCTCCGTTTACCGCTGCGGCACCCGCAGGGAGATGATCGTGTGGGACACTCATAATACTGACTCCGGTAAGGGTATAAAACGGGGCGCTAATCAGCGCCCCGTTATTTCTGCATCGACAAATAGTTCTGTTACTGAGACTTGGCTAACAATAAGTTAGCCACGGTACGAACGCCCAGACCGGTCGCACCGGCAGACCACTGGTCAGCCGAGCTTTTACGGTACGTCGCCGAACAGTCGATGTGCAGCCAGCCTTTCTTATATTCGGTGACGAAATGAGAAAGGAAAGCCGCCGCCGTGCTCGCGCCTGCGGTGTGCGAAGGGCCGGCGATGTTGTTCAGCTCAGCAAAATTGGAAGGCAGATGTGAACGGTGGAACTCTTCCAGCGGCAGGCGCCAGAACGGTTCGTGTTCTGCTTTGGCACTTTCCAGCAGGTCCGCCACCAGCGCATCATCAAAACTGAACAGCGCGTGGTAATCGTTGCCCAATGCCGTTTTGGCCGCTCCGGTCAGCGTTGCCGCATCAATGATCAGTTCCGGATTTTGCGCTGAAGCGTCGATAAGGCCATCAGCCAGAACCAGGCGACCTTCGGCATCGGTGTTCATCACTTCAACCGTTTTGCCGTTGCGGTAGCGAATAATATCGCCCAGTTTCAGGGCATTGCCGCTGACCATGTTGTCCGCGCAGCACAGGTAAAGTTTCACACGTTTGTTCAGGCCGTTTGCCGCCGCCAGCGCCAGTGCGCCGGTCAGGGTGGCCGCGCCGCCCATGTCGGCTTTCATGGAATCCATAGAGGTGCTCGGTTTCAGGCTGTAACCGCCGGTGTCAAAAGTAATCCCTTTGCCGACCAGACAGGCAAAAACCGGGGCTTCTGCGTCGCCGGACGGGTTGTAATCAAGTGCCAGCAGAACCGGCTGACGGTCAGAGCCACGTCCCACAGTGTGGATGCCCATGTAGCTTTGCTGACGCAGATCTTCGCCCTTGGTGATGCGGTAACTGACTTTGTCGTTGCCAAATTCACACATCAGATCGACAGCGCGGGTCGCCAGCTGCTCCGGAGACAAATCTTCCGCCGGGGTATTGATGGTATTACGCACCCAGTCGATGATTTTCAGGCGCTGTTTCAGTGTCGTGGTGTCATCTTCGGATAATTCGGCCCATTCCACATTGCGCGTGCCTTTCGGGCCACGGAAACCCTGCCAGAATGCCCAGCTGTTTTCGAGATCCCAGCCTTCGCCAGCGAGCTTGACGTTTTTCACGCCCTGACCATCGATACGGCGTGCCGCACGGGCAATCGCAGTCAGCGCATCGCCCTCTTTCAGATGGATGGTCATGCCTTCAGAATCGGTGCTCAGTGTGGCTTTTTCACCCCAGCGGGCGTCTGCTGGCTGGGAAGAAAGGAACACGGACATGGCTTCATTGGTGTTTACGTCGGAACTCATAACAGCACTCCTGATTTATTATTTTCAAAGACAAGTTTTATCTTCAATGACAGTCTTTTCTTCAAGGACAGGTAATGTCAGGCTTTCGCCGTATAAACCGGTGGCAATTCACGCAGGCGGCGGACAGATTTCACCACCAGCGCAATCGCATAATCAATTTCTTCTTCCGTCGTCCAGCGGCCCAGCGAGAAACGCAGAGAGGCGTGTGCCAGTTCTTCATTTATGCCCAGCGCACGCAAAACGTAAGAAGGCTCAAGGCTGGCGGACGTACAGGCAGAGCCAGAGGAAACTGCCAGATCTTTTAGCGCCATGATCAGGGATTCCCCTTCAATGCCCGCGAAACTGACGTTCAGAATATTGGGTGCGGCATGTTTGGCTGAGCCGTTCATGAAGACGCCATCCAGCGCCTGAATTCCTTTCCACAGACGGTCACGAAGCATAGTCAGACGTTCAGCTTCCGTCACCCTTTCTTCACTGGCAATGCGATAGGCTTCACCCATCCCGACAATCTGATGCACCGGCAACGTTCCGGAGCGCATTCCGCGTTCATGCCCGCCGCCGTGGATTTGTGCTTCGATACGAACTTTCGGTTTACGGCGCACATACAGCGCGCCGATGCCTTTCGGGCCGTAAATTTTATGCGCGGAAAACGACATCAGATCAACCGGCAACTCGCTGAGATCAATATCAATTTTACCTACGCTTTGAGTCGCATCGACGTGGAACAACACGCCACGACTACGGCACAATTCGCCAATCGTTGCGATATCCTGCACCACACCGATTTCGTTATTCACCTGCATGATGGACACCAGGATCGTATCCGGGCGCATCGCGGCTTCAATAGCCGCTGGCGTGATAAAGCCGTCAGCCTGTGGTGCAAGATACGTGACGTCAAAACCTTCGGTTTCCAGCTGATGGCAGGTATCAAGCACCGCTTTATGCTCGGTCTGGCTGGTAATAATGTGTTTGCCTTTCTCGCGTTGCGCGTGCGCGGCACCTTTGATCGCCAGATTATCGGATTCTGTTGCCCCGGAAGTGAATACGATTTCACGCGGATCGGCATTAATCAGCCCGGCAATCTGGTTGCGCGCTACATCTACCGCCTCTTCGGCCTGCCAGCCAAAACGATGAGAACGGGAAGCCGGATTACCGAAAGTACCGTCCAGTGTCAGACACTGCATCATTTTCTCAGCAACGCGCGGATCAACCGGTGTGGTGGCAGAGTAATCGAGATAAATAGGTAATTTCATGACAGGCAAGCTCCGGACCGCGCGTTCTGTTTCGAACGAAAGAATTAAAAAAACGACATCCAGTTTAAAACGGCTTCACGAATTCTTAAAAGGGAAATGACGTTTTGCGGGCACTAAACGGTAAGTATTGGCGTCTGAAAATGCAAAAGCCCGTGAGAATGTGAATTCCCACGGGCTTTTTAATGGCATATCAATGGCTGACCGGAAGTTTATGCTCGCAGGTTTACATTGATCGTTTCGATTTGCCGACCATTCGGCTGGCGACGGACTTCACCGTTCTGACGGTCGGCCACTTCCAGGATTTCCTGATTGTTGACCAGCTCTGCCAGTGTGATGTTGTTGAGGAAACCGCTGATGCGCTCGCTCAGATCACGCCACAACGTGTGCGTCAGGCAACGTTCGCCGTTCTGGCAACCTTCTTTACCCTGGCAACGGGTGGCATCGACAGATTCGTCAACGGCAGTAATGACCGCGCCAACCGCGATATCACCGGAATCTTTACCCAGCAGATAACCACCGCCCGGACCACGAACACTGGCAACCAAACCATTTTTACGTAAACGCGAGAACAACTGCTCCAGATAAGAAAGAGAAATACCCTGACGCTCAGAAATATCAGCCAGTGGTACGGGTCCTTCCTGGGAATGCAGTGCAACGTCGAGCATAGCGGTCACGGCGTAACGGCCTTTGGATGTCAGTCTCATAGCATGGTTACCTGTTTTAAATGTCTTTTAAAAACGCACGAATGCGGTTGATAAAACGAGTCTGACATTCCCGAGTAAATCAGTCAACTATTTAACCGAGTAATTTACTCAAGTATTACACTGAGGGAAAACAGGCGTTTTAGCCTTCACGGATGAAGGCATCACAACACAATGATTCATAAAACAAAAAACTGTTTAATAACCCAAAAAAACAGGCTTATTCTTTGTTGTTATGCGTCTTTTCAATAGACGTCAGAATACCGCGCAGGATGTTTAACTCCTGAGATTCAGGGCGCGCGCGGGTGAACAGACGGCGTAATTTGCTCATCACCTGGCCCGGATGTGCCTGGCGAATGAAGCCAGTTTCCAGCAGCGTCTGTTCCAGATGCTGATAAAAACGTTCCAGATCATCGACCAGCGGATACGGCGATTCTTCGTATTCCACCTGCGGTTTGGCCGCTTCTAGTAAAGCCAGATACGCAACACGAACTTCATACGCAATAATCTGCACGGCCATCGCCAGATTCAGCGAGCTGTACTCAGGGTTCGCCGGAATGCAGACGTGGTAGTTACATTTTTGCAGCTCTTCGTTGGTCAGCCCGACGCGTTCGCGCCCGAAGACCAGCGCAACCGGTGCGGTTTGTGCCGCTCTGGCGCTGTGCTCGCCACATTCACGCGGGTCAAGCATCGGCCACGGCAGCGTACGGGAACGCGCACTGGTGCCGATCACCAGACTACAACCGGAAAGAGCTTCATCCAGCGTATCAACGATGGTGGCATTGCCGATCACATCGCTCGCACCAGCGGATAAAGAGATGGCCTGAGAATCAGGTTTCACCAACGGATTCACCAGGTAAAGGCTTGATAAACCCATGGTTTTCATGGCGCGGGCAGTAGACCCCATGTTACCGGTATGGGACGTTTCAACTAAGACAATGCGGATATTAGGCAGCATACAGACTCTGGGCAGACGGAAAATCACAACAGCCTAACACAACGGTAGTTAATTTTCAGAACCCCTGCTATACTGCGCGCCGTTTCCCGTATTCCCGTTCTTTAACATCCTAGTTGGAAGATATCCATGCATCCGATGCTCACCATCGCCGTGCGCGCTGCGCGCAAGGCCGGTAACCTGATTGCCAAACATTACGAAACGCCAGACTCTGTAGAAGCTACTCAAAAAGGTACCAACGATTTTGTTACCAACGTAGATCGCGATGCAGAACATATGATTATCGATGTCATTCGCAAATCCTACCCAAAACACACCATCATCAGTGAAGAGTGTGGCGAGCTGGAAGGCGAAGACAAAGACGTACAATGGATTATCGACCCGCTGGATGGCACCACCAACTTCGTTAAACGCTTCCCACATTTCGCTGTTTCTATCGCCGTGCGCATCAAAGGCCGCACTGAAGTCGCGGTAGTTTACGATCCAATGCGCAACGAACTGTTCACCGCGTCCCGTGGTCAGGGCGCTCAGCTGAACGGTTACCGTCTGCGCGGCACTAACGCGAAAGATCTCGACGGCACCATTCTGGCGACCGGTTTCCCGTTCAAAGCAAAACAACACGCAAAAAGCTACATGAACGTTGTGGGCAAACTGTTCACCGAATGTGCTGATTTCCGTCGCACCGGTTCTGCTGCGCTGGATCTGGCTTACGTGGCTGCTGGCCGTGTTGATGGTTTCTTTGAAATCGCCCTGAAACCTTGGGATTTCGCCGGTGGCGAACTGCTGGTGCGTGAATCAGGCGGCGTTGTCACTGACTTCGTTGGCGGCCACAACCATTTCTCTTCCGGTAACATCGTTGCCGGTAACCCGCGCGTCGTTAAAGGTATTCTGATGACCATGCGTGATGAACTGAGCGAAGCGCTGAAGCGTTAATTTCGCCGGTTTCGGGTCGTAAGACCCAAAAAAAACGGACGTCCATCGATTGGGCGTCCGTTTTTTTATGTCTGCGATTTAAGATCCACAGCGCGATTATTAACGCCCGAAAGGCCCGCCGGTGATTGGAGAAACATCCCCCCGCCGGTGCTGTAGAGCAAAATGCCGACCACAACCAGAACAATCCCGCCCGTCAGTGCCAGCAACGACCAGGCAACGCGCTGCCACGCGGCAGGCGTCCGGCTGGCGCTCAGTTTTACCGCCAGCGAACGGCTGTAAAAAACCAGTACGCCGATGAGCGACACGGTCAGCGACGTGCCGATGGCCATCGTGATGGCAGAAATCACGCCCCAGCTGTAAACTCCGATCACTTTGGAGAACAGCAGAACCATGATCGCGCCGGAGCACGGGCGCAGCCCCATCGCCAGCACAATCGCGATTTGCGTGCGCAAATCACCGCCGGCCTGAAGCTGCCGATCGCTCGGGACATGCTGATGCCCGCAGCCACAGTGTTCGTCATGAACGTGCGGCTGAGCGCCCGCCGGAGAAAGGCTTTTGATGCGCATGGCCGGTGCTGGCTGCAAACTTTTGATCGTCTGCCAGACCCGTTTAAGTGCCCGCCAGCACAGCAACAATCCGAGAAAAATCACCAGAATGAAACTGCCCCGCTCCATCCAGAAACTGCTCTGATGCAACTGGCGTGAAGAAAGCTGCAAAACGCCCAGCATCACGCTGACCAGCAAAATCGCCACCAGCCCCTGCACAATGGCGGAGGCAAACGTCAGTTTCAGGCTGTTTTTCAGGCGTGAAGGATGGGTTGCCAGATAGGTCGTGATAACGATTTTTCCGTGCCCTGGCCCGATGGCGTGAACCACGCCATAAATCAGGCTGAAACCCGCCAGCGTGATGCCTGCCTGTAACGGATTTTCTTTCACCTGGCGCAAAAGCCCGGCCAGCTCCTGATGCAAATCCCGCTGCCAGATAATGCTGCTGAGCAGAATTCGCGGCCAGTAGTGGAACAGCGCAAACGCCCCGCCCGCCAGCAAGATCAGGAACACCGCCAGCGGCCATAAATTCCGCCAGGAAAAGGTTTTCGATGGCGTTGAAATCAGTGACATTCGAGCGTGACCTTCTGGGCAAATTGCTGACCAAGATCCATGTTTTCCGGTGGCGCATCGGCCTTATCCAGCGACAACGCGTAGCTTTGCAGCGAAGCGTCCGGTTTCGGGGTAAATAACGCCAGCGTGCAGCGCTTTTCCAGATCCGGCGGAAGATGCAGCGCGGTTTTGTCTTTGTACGTCATATCCACAAAATAGGAGGGATCGAAGGTCGAGAACTGCATCGGTTTACCCGCCAGCAGTTGCGGGTGCGCCAGCGGGAGCACAAACTCCAGCACCGCCTGATCGCCTTTGCGGGAAAGCGCATATTCACTGGGTAAATCGAGATATTTCACCGGTTTGCCTTCACGGTAGAAATCGGTGAAATAGTGCTGGCTGAGCACCCGCGCCATGACTTCTGCCGCCAGTTTCTTCCAGACATCCGATCCCGTTTTGGCATTCTGCGCGTCATACAGCAGATCGGCGGAGGTGATTTCGTCCATCGTCCAGACCATTTTCAGGCCGGTCAGCGACGTTTCATCCGCCACCAGCGTGGTCTGCATATCAATAAAACTGTGCGGATGTGCCAGCGTAATGACTGGCAGGCACATAAGCGCTAAACCCAGCCATTTCGCACAGCGGGAAACAGGCCGGTTCCTGGCATTGTTCAAGATCATCTCCCTGTAAAGCGCCATCAAATTGTTACTAGTAACAGTATTTTGCTGTGCATTTAAGCGGTCGTCAAAAATATCTGTGATCTGAGTTGTAAGCCGGAGTAAAACCCTGCGAAGACGTCTTATCGCAGGCAGTCGCTTTGCTATGCTTGACTAATAATTTCAGGCTAAACAATTACAGAAGGTGATATGACCCCAGAAAAACAGCCCTCTCCTGCGCTTTCCGCTACGCAACGCCGGTGCCATGTGTTGCTGATGCTGTACGCGCCGCTGACGGCGGTTCAACTGGAGATCATCAGCGAAATTAACGGCGTCGGGCTGAGTACGACGTGGGAAGATCTGGCCGAAGTCACCTGCGAAATCCAGCGGATCCACCATCTGGATGTCTTGCAGTACAGCGAAAAAGAATGCCGGATCCAGGGTGATACGCTGGCCCAGCGCCTGTGCCTTTTTCAGGGATTACGCCGCACATTGCGTATTTCCCCTGATTTCGTGTCCCGCCATTTTATCCCGTGGTTGCATATCGCTTTTGACGGCCAGACCTGCCCGACGGTGGCACTGAGAAATGACATTCTCGGGGTCGTGATCGAAGACTGTTCGTCGGGGTTGCCGAAACCTCTCAGCCCGCACGATCGCCAGCTGATGCAGATTTGCCTGCAATATTGTTTATGGCAAAACGACCGGCCCACCGGTTTGCATTTCACCGAACAGCAGCGCCGCTGGCTGCGTGAAAAACCGGAATACACGGCGGCGCGTGAAATTTTTCTTCAGCTGCAAAGCCTCAGTAACGGTTTGCTGGATGACGGCGAGTGTGAATTTTTTACCCTGATGCTGCGTATGTTAAAAAACCACAGCTATCAGAGTTCCGGTTCGACGGAAGATCAGCGTCTGTTGCTGGAAATTGAAAATATGGTGGCGCGATTTCAGGAAATCGCCGGTATGAAATTCAGCAGCTATGAAGGGCTGGTTGGCCAGCTTTTCGCGCATCTCGGCCCGGCCATTGAGCGCTGCCATTTCGGTATGGGCATCGATAACCTGATGCAGGAAGAGGTCAACCGGATGTATCCGCGTCTGGTGAGAACCACCGGTGAAGCGCTGAAAGGGTTTGAACATGAATACCTGATCAGCCTTTCGGAAGATGAAATCGGGCTGGTGGCGATTACCTTTGGTGCCTGGCTGATGCAGGGAAACGCCTTGCAGGAAAAGCAGATTTTGCTGCTGACGCACGGTAATCCACAGCTGGAAGAAGCGGTCGAGCAGCAACTGCGTGAAGCCACGCTGCTGCCGCTCAATATTAAATATCAGACGCTTGCCGATTTTTATCAGTTTGGCGCGCCGGGCGGTGTGGCAATGATCGTCACACCTTACGCCATCCGCAGCACCGACGCCGATCCTTTAGTTATCCACACGCAATTGCCGCTGGCGAAAGAGCAGCGAAAACGGATCCGATCGCTGCTCGAAGCGCCCTAGCGAGCAGTCTCAGCCGGTGCTGAAGGGGTGACGTTCGGGCGCAGGAACATCGCCGGAACCGCCAGCAACGCCATCACCCAGAATAATCCGGCGTGAAGATGCTCGAACAGGAAGCCGGAGACCATCGTCATAATCGCCACGCCGCCGCCCATTGCCAGTGCAGAATAGACCGACTGCAACCGGATCACCTGATCGCGCGGGCGCGAAGCGATAAAACGCATCCCCGCCAGATGACAAACGGTGAACGTACCGCAGTGCAGGATCTGAACCACAATCAGCCACGGCAGCGCGGTAAATTCGCCCATCATGCCCCAGCGGACAACGCCGCACACCGCCGACAGCAACAGCAAATCCCGCGCCGGCCAGCGCCGGAACAGCTGATGGCTGAAGGTAAAGACCAGCACTTCCGCCACCACGCCCAGCGACCATAAATAGCCAATAGTCGTTGAGGAATAACCGATATCCTGCCAGTAAATCGCGCTGAATCCGTAATACGCCGCGTGCGCACCCTGCAACAACGTCACGCACAACAGGAACCGCCAGACCGGCGTTTCACCCAGCAGGGCTTTCCAGGAAATAGTCGGTGCGCCGCTTTCACGTGGTTCGCCCACCGGCTTCACGCTCGGGCGCAGTAACATGCCGAGCAGCATCGCCGCAATGCCCGCTGTCAGCGTGTACAAAATTGCGTTGTGGCCGTAAACCTCGACCAGTTTGCCGGTCACCGCCGATCCGATGACAAACGCAATTGATCCCCAGACGCGCACTTTGCCGTAATCCATATTGATCTGGCGTTGCAACGTGCCCGCTAACGCGTCGGTCAGCGGCACTAACGGCCCGAAGAATACGCTGAAACCGGCAATATTGATCATCAGCCACGCCCAGCCGTTGCCAAACCAAAACCCGACGGCAAACGCCAGCGTGAGCAAGGCCAGAATGCGCAGGCCGGTAATGAGATGAGACGGGTCTTTAATCGACGGAGAAATAATTAACGTCCCGAGAAAACGGGCCACTAAGCCAGCACCGAGCAACAGGCCGATGCTTTCGGAAGATATCCCCTCACCTTTTAGCCATAAGCCCCAGAAGGGAAGGAAAATACCGTAACTGAAAAAATAGGTGAAATAACTGAGTGCGAGCCAGCGCGTAGAACGCAATTCCATAAATCCTCCGGTGTGAGGCCAATACTTTGACAAAGCTCACAATCGCTAGCAATCCGCAGACAAATTCTGACTCCCGTAGTGTCTGCCAGCTCACAAATTCTGATACATGCCCATAAAAAAACCCGCCGGAGCGGGTTTTAGCAGCTTAACGGCTCCGCAGATATTATGCGTAAACCGGGAAGCGTGCACAGATATCGAGAACTTTGTTTTTAACGCGTTCGATAGTGGCTTCGTCGTTCACGTTGTCCAGCACGTCACAGATCCAGCCAGCCAGTTCACGCACTTCAGCTTCTTTGAAGCCGCGACGGGTGACAGCCGGCGTACCGATACGCACACCAGAAGTGACGAACGGGCTCTTCGGATCGTTTGGCACGCTGTTTTTGTTAACGGTGATGTTAGCGCGGCCCAGAGCGGCATCCGCTTCTTTACCGGTCAGGTTTTTATCGACCAGATCCATCAGGAACAGGTGGTTGTGCGTACCGCCGGAAACCACTTTGTAGCCACGTTCCAGAACCACAGCCACCATCGCCTGCGCGTTTTTAGCCACCTGCTGCTGGTACGCTTTGAACTCAGGTTCCATCGCTTCTTTCAGTGCTACCGCTTTACCAGCAATCACGTGCATCAGCGGGCCGCCCTGGCCGCCAGGGAAGACGGCGGAGTTCAGTTTTTTGTAAAACTCTTCGCTGCCGCCTTTCGCCAGAATCAGACCGCCGCGTGGGCCAGCCAGCGTTTTGTGCGTGGTGGTCGTGACGATGTGTGCGTGTGGAACCGGGTTCGGGTAAACGCCTGCCGCAATGAGACCGGCAACGTGTGCCATGTCGACGAAGAAGTACGCGCCAACGCTGTCTGCGATTTCGCGCATTTTTGCCCAGTCAACGATACCGGAGAAGGCGGAGAAGCCACCGATGATCATTTTTGGTTTGTGTGCTTCGGCCTGACGCTTAACGTCGTCATAGTCGATGTCGCCGCTTTCGTTGATGCCGTAAGGCACTACGTTATACAGTTTACCGGACAGGTTGACCGGAGAACCGTGCGTCAGGTGACCACCGTGGCCGAGGTTCATCCCCAGAATGGTGTCGCCCGGTTGCAGCAGTGCGGTGTAAACCGCGAAGTTAGCTTGTGAGCCGGAGTGTGGCTGAACGTTAGCAAAATCAGCACCGAACAATTCTTTTGCACGGTCGATGGCCAGTTGCTCAACGATATCGACGTACTCACAACCACCGTAATAACGCTTGCCCGGATAGCCTTCGGCATATTTGTTGGTCAGCTGCGAACCCTGAGCCTGCATAACGCGCGGGCTGGTGTAGTTTTCTGACGCAATCAGCTCGATATGTTCTTCCTGACGGACAACTTCTTTTTCCATTGCTGCCCACAGCTCAGCATCATAATCGGCAATGTTCATTTCACGCTTTAACATCCGCATCTCCTGACTCAACAAACTAAAAATAAACGCCCCTTACGGGTTCTGCGCAATAGTGTAAATGTTTAGGCGGTCTTCGGATAGGGTCAGTTAGAGGTTTTTAAGCAAACGATTGGCTCCAGATGCAGCAAGGCTTTGATCTGCGAACCTCTGCCCATAATCAAGGGAATTTTATTCACCTGAACATGGTCAAATTTCAGCTTTGTGAGCTACCGCTCACCGGAAAATAGCCCTACCACTTTAGGGGGTGTTTACAGAAATTGTGGGCTTATATAAGATGTATTTAAAATGCATGTTATTACTTTTCATTCTAAATAACCTCAAAGTCATTGGAGCTGCGGCAAGGCGGCAATCGAAAGAATTCCGATGAGCTGACCTGAGTCAGTGATTCGGATTCTTGAGGGCAGCTAACGCAGCAGCAGTTTCAAGGACGAAGAGGAAGGAGTTCACTATGCTAGATGCACAGACTATCGCAACCGTTAAATCCACCATTCCTTTACTCGCGGCAACCGGCCCGAAGCTGACGGCCCACTTCTACGATCGTATGTTCGCACACAATCCCGAGCTGAAAGACATCTTCAATATGAGCAATCAGCGCAATGGCGATCAGCGTCAGGCGCTGTTTGACGCCATCTGCGCTTATGCGGCGAATCTCGAAAATCTGGCGGCGCTTTTGCCCGCTGTGGAACGCATCGCTCAGAAGCACACCAGTTTTATCATTCAGCCGGAACAGTACAACATCGTCGGTGAACACCTGCTGGCAACGCTGGATGAAATGTTCAGCCCGGGCCAGGAAGTGCTGGATGCGTGGGGCAAAGCCTACGGCGTGCTGGCGGGCGTATTTATCCATCGTGAAGCGGAAATCTATAAAGAAAGCGCCGAAAAAACCGGTGGCTGGAGCGGCACCCGTGAATTCCGTATCGTGGGAAAACAGCCACAAAGCGAACTGATCACTTCTTTCCTGCTGGAGCCTGTTGATGGCAAACCGGTGGCAGATTTCCAGCCGGGGCAATATCTGGCGGTGTATATTCGTGACGCCTCACTGGAAAATCAGGAAATCCGTCAGTATTCCCTGACGCAGGCACCGAACGGCAAAACGTACCGTATTGCGGTAAAACGTGAAGGTCAGGGTGCAGTTTCCAATTTCCTGCATAACATTACGCTGCCGGGCGACATTATTCACCTCGCCGCGCCGCACGGTGATTTCTTCCTGGATGTCAGCGAAACCACGCCGGTCGCGCTGATTTCTGCCGGTGTCGGCCAGACGCCAATGTTATGCATGCTCAGCACGCTCGCACAGCGCGGCCATAAAGCGCCGGTTCAGTGGCTGCACGCCGCCGAAAATGGTGCGGTTCATGCGTTTGCCGGTGAAGTGAAAAGCGCGCAGGCGTATCTGCCTCAACTGGAAAGCCATGTCTGGTATAACCAGCCGCAGAAAAGCGATTTACCGGGCGAAGATTTTCAATATCAGGGCTTAATGGATCTGAGCAAAGTCAGCGAACAGATCAGTAATCCGGCGATGCACTTCTACCTGTGCGGCCCGGTCGGATTCATGCAGTTTGCCGCCAAACAGCTGCTGGCAAAGGGGATCGCGCAAGCCAATATTCATTACGAATGCTTCGGCCCGCATAAAGTCATTTAAGCGGCAGAATACCCGCGCCAAAAAGCAAAAAGGCTGACGCAATGTCAGCCTTTTCTCTTTCAGACTCTGAATAAAATCAGATAGCCTCTTCGTCCTGCTCGCCGGTACGAATACGCACTACGCGCGCCACGTCGAACACAAAGATTTTGCCGTCGCCGATTTTGCCGGTCTGCGCGGTGGTCATGATGGTTTCAACACAGGTATCCACGATGTCATCGGCCACAACAATCTCAATTTTTACTTTTGGCAGAAAATCGACCATGTATTCAGCACCACGGTACAGTTCAGTATGACCTTTCTGACGGCCAAAGCCTTTTACTTCGGTCACGGTCATCCCGGTAATCCCGGTAATCCCGACTTCAGCCAGTGCTTCACGGACGTCATCGAGTTTGAATGGCTTGATAATCGCATCAATCTTTTTCATGGCGGACCCTTATAATCATTCGTTTGCTCTCCGCCTTCCTGAGCGGCAGCATGGTTCACAATCTGGTTTCGGATGCCGGAGCATGCGAAGGCGCTAAAGGTATCATAGTTCAGCGGCAGGAATGTACCCGATGCCGCCGAAAGTAAATTCCCGTTACTCTTTAAAATCCGTGGCTTCCAGCTCATGGCGGGAAAGCAACTTGTAAAATTCGGTGCGGTTACGCCCGGCGATACGCGCCGCCTGCGTCACATTGCCTTTGGTTATCTGCAAAAGCTTACGCAAATAATTCAGCTCAAACTGGTTTCGCGCATCGGCAAACGTCGGCAGCGCGGTGTTCTCGCCTTCCAGCGCCTGCTGCACCAGCGCTTCGCTGATGACCGGCGCGGAGGTCAGCGCCACGCACTGCTCAATCACGTTCACCAGCTGACGCACATTCCCCGGCCAGCTCGCGGCCATCAGCCGCTTCAGCGCATCGGTGGAAAAACTGCGGACGAACGGTTTGTGCCGCTGCGCTGCAACGCGAAGCAGATGGTTTGCCAGCAGCGGAATGTCTTCCGACCTTTCGCTCAGCGTCGGCAGTTTCAGGCTCACGACGTTAAGACGATAAAACAGGTCTTCGCGGAATTCGCCTTTTTCCATCGCCTTCGGCAAATCGCGGTGCGTCGCAGAAATAATGCGTACATCGACGTCGATATCCTGATTGCTGCCCAGCGGGCGGACTTTGCGCTCCTGTAAAACGCGCAGCAGTTTGACCTGCAATGACAGCGGCATATCGCCGATTTCATCGAGGAACAACGTTCCGCCACCAGCCGCCTGAAACAGCCCTTCGCGGCTGCTGACCGCGCCGGTAAATGCGCCTTTGGCATGGCCGAATAATTCTGATTCCAGCAACTGTTCCGGCAGCGCGCCGCAGTTGATGGCAATAAACGCGTTCTTTCCGCGCGGGCTGGCGCCGTGGATCGCCTGCGCCAGCACTTCTTTACCCGTACCACTCTGGCCGTTAATCAGCACGCTGACGTCAGACTGTGCGACCATATTCGCCTGCTCCAGTAAACGCAGCATCAGCGGGCTACGGGTCACAATCGACTCACGCCAGCTTTCATCCACCGACGGGCTGGACTGCGCCAGCGCTTCATCAATGGCTTTATACAGCGCATCGCGGTCAACTGGTTTGGTGAGAAACCCGAAAACGCCCTGCTGCGTGGCGGCAACGGCGTCGGGAATTGAGCCGTGCGCCGTGAGAATAATCACCGGCATTCCCGGCTGGAACTTCTGGATCTCGGCAAAAAGCGCCATGCCATCCATTTCGTCCATACGCAAATCACTCAGCACCAGATCGATACGTTCACGGTGCAATACGCGTAACGCTTCGGCACCGCTTTCGGCTGTCGTGACGCGAAAACCTTCGCTGGTCAGACGCATGCCCAGCAGCTTTAACAGGCTGGGATCGTCGTCCACCAGTAATAAACTGGCGGCTTTACGTATCGTCATTTTGCGTTCGATTCCTTAGGAGGCGGCACGTAGGTTTCTGCCGGTTTCACCGTGGATCCGGTGGCCGGTTTTGACTGCGAAGTCGCATCATTATCCGGCAGATCGCCCTGGATCTGCTTGCGTGAGGAAAGCTGACGTTCGATGTCGGTCAGGTTTTCCAGCTTACGCCGCGTATCGGCTAAGTTATTTTCCAGCACCCGCTGTCCGGCGGTCATCATCTGAAGCTTATCTTCATTAACGGCCTGTTGGCGCGCGTTGCGGGCCTTTTCATCGCCAAGTAAGACTTGCAGATTCTGACGCTCACGCCACAGCTGCACCAGCGGGCGAATTGAACCGGGCATCTGACCACGGAATTCGCTCACTTTGGCCAGCAAGGCGCGGCGCTGCTGTTGATCCGGATCGGCACCCGACAGCAGAATGCTTTGTTTGAATACCCGCTCCCAATTAGTCGCCGAAATCTGCTGCGCCTGGAAACGCGCCTGCGCATCATTCATGCGATCGGCACAATCCATCGCCCGCAGCCAGTACAGCGAGTTGGTCATCGCTTCGCTGTCATCCAGCGTCCACAGGGTTTCGCAGGGCGCGATACGGAAGTCGATCACTTTAGTGTCAGGCACAATCTGGTCGGAAACTTGCTGGTAATAGCGATTATCGGCGGAATGTGGCACACAGCCCACCATCGCCAGAGGCGCACTCAGAAGGAGAGCCCGGTGACGTACGACGGCACGCACCAGACGGGTAAGGATTTTCGATATAAAGGTTAATGCGTTCATTGGCCGCACCAGGCTGCAAATAGGGTCATGATCAATTTTTCTCAGCCGTCAGGGGCAATTCAATACGGAAACAGACGTCCGCATCTTCAACGGCAACCAGTTGCAGCTCTCCATGCATGCGGCGAATGCAGTCCTGAGCAATGCTCAATCCCAGACCGCTGCCTTTTACAGCCCCTTTTCGTTGCTGGCTACCCTGGTAAAAGGGTTCAAAAATCATCGCGCGCTCGGCTGCGGGGATCGGGGTTCCGGTGTTTGCCACCTCAATAATCACCCGCCCTGCGTCTTCCCGGCTGCGGACCCAAATAGTACCGGATTCAGCCCCGTAGTGCACCGCATTGGAATAGAGATTATCCAGCACGCGCTTAAGCAGTGTCGGTTCCGCCAGACATTGTGGTGCGTCGATGGTGACTTCGCTGCGGATCTTTTTGGCGCGCGCGGGCAGGCTGTTCGCGATCACAACATCATTCACCAAGTCTTTAAGGTCAACCGCTACGCTCAGCGCCGGTGCATCGGCCAGTTTACGGTTGTAATCGAGCAGTTGTTCGATGAGCGTTTGCAGGTGACGGCTGCTGCTGTTGAGTATCGCCACGACGTCTTTCTGATCGGGCGTCAGCGGCCCGGCAACTTCATCGGCCAGCAGTTCCGTGCCTTCACGCATGCTGGCGAGCGGCGTTTTGAGTTCATGGGAAATGTGACGTAAAAATTCATGGCGCTGTGATTCCAGCCACGCCAGACGCTCACTCAGCCAGACGATGCGCTGCACCAGAGAACGGATTTCGCGCGGGCCTTTAAACCGCGTGACATCCCCCAGATTTCGCCCTTCGCCCAGCCGGTTGATCATTCTCTCCACGCCTTTTACCGGCCCGATAATCATGCGGGTGAACAGCACCACCAGCGCGCCGCTGAGCAGAAACAGCACCAGCGCCTGCCAGCCAAAAAACTGGCCACGTTCGGCAATGGCGCGCTGAAGTTGCTGTCCGCGGGAAAAGACCACTTCACGCGTCGCCTGAATCATTTCGGCATTCGTGCGCGAGAAATTTTCCAGCCGTTCGGAAGCGTCATTATCCGGTGCGTTATTACGGCACGTGGGGTCGGTCAGTTGCGTCAGCAACGTGCGCAGCGTCTGGTAATAGCGCAAATCCGGCAGGACGGACGCATGCGCATCCAGAAGCTGGGAATATTGTTTGTGCTGATTCTGATAAAGGCGGGACAGCGTGGGATCGTCGAGGACGCAATACTGACGGTAGCTACGCTCCATTTCCAGCGCGATGCTGGACATCGATTCGCTGCGACGCGCATCGCTGAGCGTGGTGCGGTTTATGTGCGCAGCCTGACGGCTGAGCTGATCGAGGCTGTTATAGGCCTGATACGCCAGCACCAGCAACGGCAGCAGGACTAACAGGAACGCCATCAATACCAGCTGGCGTAAAGAACCGGGGAATAAACGTCCTCTTTTCAACGCATTCATCTCATTTTCCGCAGATAAACCATGCTAACTGACAACGGTTTGAACAGCCAGTGTCATAGAAAAAGTGAAAGAGGGTTTGGTGGAAACGGGAAGAATTCGAAGGGGGTATTGCTGGATACCTTATAAAGGTATCCAGCAAACCGGAAGAGGTGGTGCCTCACTCAACGTGTCGTTCGATGCTTGATAACGTGCTTGCGCAACGATTATCGGTCTGGTGAACGATAGGCACCGTTTCTTTGGCGTCATTCGGACATTATGAGCATATCAACGCTTTCGCGTGAGCCAATCATAATCAGGTGAATGAGCAACTGCCAGAAATATAGCACGAAACGTGCCAGTTTTGGAATTTAAGTTTTATAACACTGATTAATAACGCTTTCTATTTTTTTTGGAATATTTGATTCTGAAACAAACTGTGATCTCTGTCTAAAAATCACACGTGCTGTCGCTGTTTCCCAACATATTTTTTCGGTAAAATTAAATACTCATTTAATCAGCCACTTAAATGTCGCTAAATGGCGACACACAAAACTGCGTCTGTCGCCATTTAATGACATCCTGTTATCAGCGATGAATTGCGATCCTGTCAGTGCTCGCTAAACCCCAGAGAATTCGGCGTGGGAACCGGTTGTTCGCAGTCGGCCGGATTGTCTGCTTTCGCGGGGTCGCAGAGTGTGGCCTGCGGCGGCAGGAAGATATGGTCAAGGATGGCTCGCGCTGTCGGGCCGGCCACCACGCCGTCACCACCGCCGTTTTCCATAATGAGCGCCATGACCACTGTCGGATGTTTATACGGCGCAAACGCGGTATAGAATATGTGGTCACGCAAGCGCACCGGCGTCATTTTGGCGTTGTAAACCTGATTCTCACGCAGGCTGAAGACCTGAGATGTCCCTGATTTCGCGGCAATCTGATAAGGCGCGGTGTGAAAGAGTTTGTATCCGGTACCGTTCGGGAGATTCGCCATCCCGAACATGCCGTTTTTCACTATTCCCCAGATTGGTGATTTTGCATCAGCAATCTGCCGTGTTGGCGGCATTTTATAGGGAGTGATCACCTTGCCGCTTTTTGAAGAATACAACAGGTGTGGCGTTTCAAGTTTGCCGTTATTGACCAGCGCGCTGAGCGCACGCACCATCTGAATCGGTGTCGCCACCCAATAACCCTGGCCGATACCCACCGAAACCGTATCTCCCTGATACCAGCCTTTCTTATGAACTTTCATCTTCCATTCACGGCTTGGCAGGACGCCATTATATTGCTCGTCAAGATCGATGCCGGTGGATTGCCCGTAACCAAATTTGCTCAGCCAGGTATGAATGCGGTCGATACCCATTTCATACGCCACCTGATAAAAGAAGGTATCGGCTGATTCCTCGATGGCTTTGGTGACATTGAGCAGACCGTGGCCGGTTTTCAGCCAGTCGCGGTAATGGCGCTCAGTGCCTGGCAGCGTCCAGGTCGGCGCGCCAAAGAAGGTGGTTTGCGGCGTGATCACCCCTTCAAATAAGGCGGATGTCGCCATGAAAGGCTTTACCGTCGATGCCGGCGGGTAAAGGCCCTGCGTCACGCGGTTAATCAGCGGTAAATCCGGGTTTTTCAGCAATGCGCTGTATTCCTTACTGGAGATCCCGTTCACAAACGGATTCGGATCATAACTCGGGCTCGACACCATCGCTTTAATCCCGCCATCTCGTGGATCCATCACCACAACGGCGGCGCGCTGCCCTTTCAGGACTTTTTCGATGTACTGCTGTAAATCGAGATCCAGCGTCAGGTAGATATTTTGCCCGGCCTGCGGCGGCACTTCTTTGAGAAGGCGCACGACATGCCCATGGTTATCTACTTCTACTTCCTGATAACCGGTGCGGCCATGCAGGATATTTTCATAATACTTTTCAACGCCCTGCTTACCAATGTCATGGTCAGCGGCGTAATTCTCCGCGATCCCTTCTTCGTCGAGGCGTTTCGCATCTTTATCATTGATTTTAGAGACATAGCCGACAACGTGCGCCAGCTCAGCGCCGTACGGATAACGCCGTTGCTGATAGGTGCTGATGGAAACGCCGGGGAAATCAAACTGGTTCACGGAAAAACGGGCGACTTCGACGTCGGTCAGCGCCAGTTTTAACGGGATCTGCGCAAAATGACGACCATGGATCATCGCTTCATGGAAGCTGTCCAGATCGTCCTGTGTCAGATCGACAATCGGTTTCAGCGCATTCAGGGTGGCTTTGAGATCCGCCACTTTACCGGGGATCACCTGGAGCTGATAAAGCGTGATATTTTGCGCCAGCACAACACCGTTGCGATCCATGATCAGCCCACGACTTGGGGCGATCGGCAACATTTTGATGTCATTCTGATTTGAGCGGGTCTGGTAAAAATCATGCATTCCGACCTGCAAATGATACAGGTTGAACACCAGAGCGGCAGACATTAAGGCCACAACCAGAAATGCAATCACGGCACGACGAACGAAAAGGACGGACTCTGCGGTATGGTCGCGGATTTCGTCGTTAAGTAAGGCCATAAGCGGGCAAATACCTTTATTGTCTGCTTCTTGAAGCGGGCGAAAAAAGAAAAATTCGGGGCTGGAAAAGTGCGCAAGGATAGCCCGTCGGGAAACGGGCGACTATAAGAAGTGTGCTAATGAAGTGGCAGGAGTGTTTCTATTTATTTCGCTGTATTTACCTTGCAGTCGCCATATACATAACCTTCGGTTTGCGTTGCAACCACAAAGCTGTCTTTTACATGGATATACATCAGGTTATCCTGCGCACCGGCCTTCATCGGCTGATTGTCTTTGCCGATGATATCCGTCAGTTCAGGGCTGGTGACCAGTTTGCTGCCGTCAGGGGAGAAACTGAATGTATTTCCGGCGTCATAAACGCGCGCATCTTTATTCACAACTTCAGAAACATCATTGCCGTCTTCGGACTGCGTATGATGCGTTAACACACATTGATACTGCGTGACAGCCGATGCTGAAAACGACGCCAGCGCCAAGACAACCGCCACACAACCGCCTAACCTGACCATCAGATAAATCCATAAAGGGAGCAAGAGTTCCATGCTATCACTTGCCCGCCCGATGGAAAGAGCCCGCAAAAGATATTTTCGCGGGCTAAACATCTTAAGCCAAATTAGGGAATGAATAAGGTTTGATCGGCGATTATTTGGGCAATGCAAGCCTGAGTGCGGGCTCTGCACAGCCTGTTAGCGTGCGTTTATTACGCTGATGAAAGGTTGAAAAACAAACCAAAATTTAACTGAACCATAAATCTGACAGAGAGTTGAAAATGCACTTCGCTGTAAAACTCAACACTCTGTTCGTTTACATGTTTTTTGTACTGCTGCTCAGAAAAATCCTGCCTATAATCCGCAGATTGCACTTGAGCAGTTAACAAAGGATTGAGATGAAATCTTTCAAAGTATCCGGAACGGAAATGATCTTACGTTTCCATGAGTTGCCAGGTCTGGGCGTTCCGCTGGTCTTTATTCACGGCCTGGGATGCGCGGCGTCATGCGATTTCCCGCGCGTCGCGACCGATGCTTCACTGCGCCCGCGCCGCTCTTTCCTGCTGGATTTAGCCGGTTCAGGTTTCAGTGATAAACCACAGGATTTCAGTTACAGCCTTCAGGATCACACGCTGTGCATCATCGCATTACTGGAAAGCCTCGGCGTGCCGCAGGTCAATTTAATCGGCCACAGCATGGGCGGCAGTATTGCCATCATGGTGGCGGCGCAGCGGCCCGACCTGATTCAGCGCCTGATTGTCGCAGAGCCCAATCTTGATGCGGGCGGCGGGATATTCAGCCGCGCGGTTGCGGAATATTCGGAAGAAGAGTATCTGGCCAAAGGTCATGCGCATCTCATTAATTTCGCCGTGCGCAGCAATGATGCCATCTGGGCGGGATCGATGAGCGTGGCGTCACCGCTGGCGATCCACCGGCAAGCCGTCGGGCTGGTCAATGGCGAACCGACATCGTGGCGCGAACAGCTCTATAACCTGGAAATGCCTGCCACCGTTTTGTTTGGCGAGTTTTCACTGCCGGAACCTGATGTCGCGATTTTACCGCAGCATGGCGTGCATACCGCCGTGGTGCCTCAGGCAGGCCATTCGATGATGTGGGAAAATCCAACCGGCGTCGCGGCGGCAATCAACGCGGCGCTGAATGCGGAAGTCTTATAAGTACATATTACAAATCCGTCATTTCATTCTGATGCTCAAGCAGGTGTGCAAATTGCTTAACTTGTTTGGGCTCAGAAGAAGAACGTAACTGTAGCGCCAGATTGATATTTTCCAGGATGCGGGAACCTTCCACCCGAGGATCCCCGGCGGGTAATCTTCCCTCTGCGACCAGCCATTCCACCACACTCTTCCAGCGCCAGAGCGGTGAGTTTCCTTTGAGCCGCTGAACAGGGTTAGGGAAATTACGGGATCCGCGAGATCCGTCTTTCAATAATGCCACCGACTGGCGGGTCAGCCCGGTCAGTTCCGCAATATCGCTGAGCCCAACCAGAGCCGAATCGACCGACTCGACACGTGCATTCAGGCCCGAGGATTCAATATCCCGGATTGCCGTCAGCACCGCTTTCGCGAATGAAGTGCTTTCCCGGTCAAATTCCAGATAGACCGACGTTCCATAGAAAGAAATCAGCGCGTCATCGCAGCCGCTCTCAAAGAGCGCATCTTCCAGTTTTTCTGTATCGGATGTAACGCCTGAAAGCGTCAGCGTAAAGTTAAAAGGTGCCACAGAACCTCGTTGTCCGGGAAATTGCTAAAAAGGCGGTTTCCCGCCTTAGTGTTATGTCTTATCAGGAGAACAATGATCAACCCTTCTGATAATTTGCACGGCATGGTTTTCCGGATTCCGCGGGGTAGACCAGATGCTCATCATATGTTCGCGATGTGCAGGAATACCGCAACGAACCCGCCCGAAGCAGTGTGAACTGCTGCCGCCAGCGACAAAATGCCAGCCTTTAGAAATGGCATATTCAACGGCTGCGTGAATATGTTTATTAGGATGTGCCTTCATTGGCCTCCTGTAGCTGTAGTATAATCACTCGTTGACATCCGTCAACAATCATGTGCATACATCCTCATGCACACCGGGAGTGTATCCCCGCATCAGGGGTGAAAACCTTGAAAAAATGACATCAGCAAAAATAAATATCCTCTCCTGATTTCGCCCTCAAAATTCCCCCGCACTAATCCTCCCCGTCTCCGCTGTTGTCAGTGGAGTACCGAAAAATGGAAGAACTGGCGGTTGTAATAATGCGGGTGGGAATGCATGGAAAGGTTAATTGAAGGATTAGTGATCCAGATCAACTAAAACCCGCGCCCCGCAAGGGCTGCAGAGGCGTTTTAAGTCCAATTTCGGGGCGTTTTTGACGCCAAAATGGCGACTCATGCCTCGCCAGATGCATTTCATTCCACAACTTATGCATCTCACGCCACAAATGAACTGCGTTTATTCGCGAGGACTATCATAGCGACAGTTAATTGAATCTACTTCGCTCGGGAGAACCCGCTATGAGTGACAAATCTGGCATGCAGAACGACAACCGTACCCGCTGGCTAACACTGGCCGGTACCATTCTTACTCAGCTTGCTCTGGGTTCCGTTTACACCTGGAGCCTGTTCAACGGCCAGTTATCCGAAAAGCTGGGTGAACCAATCAGCCGCGTAGCGCTGACTTTCGGGATCCTGAGCCTGTGTCTGGCACTTGCCTCTTCCGTCGCCGGAAAACTTCAGGAGCGTTTTGGTGTGCGCACCGTGACCATCGCCGCCGGTTTACTGATGGCCGCTGGCTTCTTCCTGACCGCGCATTCTGACAACGTGATTATGTTGTACATCAGCGCCGGTGTGCTGGTGGGTCTGGCGGATGGTGCCGGTTACCTGCTGACACTCACCAACTGCGTGAAATGGTTCCCTGAACGTAAAGGCCTGATTTCAGCCTGTTCAATCGGCGCTTACGGTCTGGGCAGCCTGTTATTCAAATTCGTTTGCGGCCATTTGCTGGCAACCGAAGGCTTGCAGAACACCTTCATGATTTGGGGTGGCGTAGCGATGGTGATGGTCATTGCCGGTGCGATGATGATGAAAGATGCACCGAAACAACAGACCGCTGATGTAACTCGCGAAGAAAACAGCCTGAACGACAACAGCAACGACACCCGCGACTTCACGCTGGCTGAAGCGGTACGTGCTCCGCAATACTGGATGCTGGCGCTGATGTTCCTGACGGCCTGCATGAGCGGGTTGTACGTGATTGGCGTGGCGAAAGATATCGGTCAGAGCCTGGTGAAACTTGACGCACTGACCGCAGCCAATGCCGTTACCGTGATAGCGATTGCTAACCTGAGCGGCCGTCTGGTTCTGGGCGTTCTGTCTGACAAAATGCAGCGTATCCGCGTTATCTCCATCGCGCAGGTTGTTTCCCTGGCCGGTATGAGCATGATGCTGTTCACCCACATGAACGAAATGATGTTCTTCATCTCCGTTGCCTGTGTGGCTTTCAGTTTCGGCGGCACTATCACCGTTTATCCTTCACTGGTCAGCGATTTCTTCGGCCTGAACAACATGACCAAAAACTACGGTCTGCTGTATCTCGGCTTCGGTATCGGTAGCATCTTTGCTTCCCTGGTCGCGTCTTTGTTCGGTGGCTTCGCGGTAACATTCAGCATCATTACCGCACTATTGATCGTATCACTGGTTCTTTCTGCCACGATTCGCTTACCGAATAAATCAGAAGCGGGTCATAATACGCTCCAGCACGTGTAAAGCAGCAGCTGTACGCATCATAAATGATGAACGGGAGCATAATTTGCTCCCGTTTCTTATGGGTAAAGCATATAAAGCCGGCTGCTGATTCACGAAAATCCTATGAACAAATGTGAACAGACCGGACACCCGTAAATGAAACGCACCACCCTCGCTATTTTCAGCCTCATGCTGACGATGACCGCCGTGAACAGTTTTGCCGTCTCTTACCCTTCCAGCGCACAGGAAGTCGCCTCAGAACTGAGCCGCAAAGCCAGCGAAAGCAGCTCCCGCCCGTCCACGACACTGGATTCAAGCGCACACAGCAAACTGACTTCCCGCAGCGACTATCTGAAATAAGATCGGAAAAAAAACCGCCCGCCGTCCGGTAAAGTGTCTAAAATTAGAGCACGTAATTATCCATGCGGATTATATGTTTGTTATAATCACCTCTTGAAACCGATCATTCGGGTGATTTGTCCCGCAACACGCACAAGGAGTGTGAAATGAAGGCAACAGCATTTTGGTTAATCATGGCGGGCGGTTCTGTGGGAATTGGCTACGTGATGGCACTAATGATGGAACTTTTCTAATCCAGTAACGTTGAATACCCCGGATAAATAAGGACATTTTATGGCATTTTACAGCCCCAAACGCATCATCCTCTATACCGCCGCGGCAATTGCGCTGCTTGTTATTGTCGGCCTGGTCACTTTCTTCACCGTCGGTCACTTAAGCGTTTAACGCCTGTTCATTGTTTTCCCCTGCCCGGTGGCGATATTTCACGTATCGCCGCATAATGCGGGTATTCACTGAGACAAACGGAAGGGAAAGTCATGACCTGGAAAGGATTAATGATTGTTGCTGCGGTTATCGTGCTGGCGAGCATCGGCTCTGAGTCTTTGATACAGAAGGGAATTGCGATGGCTGACACCAAAATCGATCAGTTAATTTCTCATTACGCTGACAAATAAGCCTTACATCTGCTGGAGTAACATTACCGGACAATGACAAAACCATACACAGCGTTTGTTATCTTAAATCTATCAAATGTTGTGTGATGTCCCTGTGTTAAGTCCCTGTGTAATACCCCTGTAGAACCCTGTTATTTTGCCCGCCGTGTGCGGGCTTTTTTTTGGCTTTTTTTCAGGATTTTTTTGAATTTTGAAGTACAGGCGCAGAAGCCAATTCCCGAAATAATTTGGGTTGGATCAAGGCGGCAACGTAACGAATCCCCGGGAGCATACTTAAGTATGTGACTGGGGTGAGTGAAGGCAGCCAACACAGAGCCAGCCCAAAGAATGAAGGGAATTTGCCGGTGCTTTCCCGGCCGTCATATTATGGCGTAAGCGTTCATCGTACACTCCAACATTACGCGGCCTGAGCGCGGCCTTGTCACAACAGAAAAATTGGCTAAATGAAAAATAATCAAACCGGCTTTTCTATTGTGGCTCCCAAAATAATTCTGGAAGCTTTTAAATAATAAACCCCGGCGTTGGCCAGGGCTTATTTTTGTCATTATTCATGTCGATATTGAATTAATTAGTCTGTCTGCTCCGGGTTTGACCCATCTTCGCTATTGCAGAGTATTTACCTTCAATATCTGGCGACATTACAGAACGACAACGTTACCGGCTGATGGGCCTTTCTGACCTTGTTCGATGGTGAACTCAACGTTCTGACCTTCGTCCAGGGTTTTGAAATCATTGCTCTGGATTGCAGAGAAGTGAACGAACACGTCTTTGCTGCCGTCTGCAGGGCTAATGAAACCGAAACCTTTACCAGCGTCGAACCATTTTACTAAACCAGTCATTTTAGTAGACATAGGAAATACCTTCTTCGTTTTTATTTTATGATGCCATAGGGCAATATAGGTCTGTTTTTATTTGAAATACTTATGGATGCATCAGAGAAGGAAATTCGTCGGAGAAAGGATTTGCTATATCACTTGAACCAGGAACTACTTTACTAAAATGTCTTACATAAATAGGTCTTAACTACAAACCGTTGACGCTATTTACACACAGCGGGATTTATTAAGCAAGCTTTTATTTCAACGCTATTATATTGGTGGGATGTATATTCCATCGGGAAATAACGCGCAGCCCGCTGCTGGCGGTGGCTACAGGCTGATGCGAAAAAGTAAAACCTGCCCGAAAGCAGTAGGCTTTAAGACTTTTCCCCCTGCCGGTTATCCGGCAGAAGCGCGTTTCATACAATCGGCACGGCGTCCGTCGACCCGTTTTGCGAACCAGGCCGTGGTCAGCTTACGGGTGATTTTCGGGCTTTCCAGCGTGATCCCCGGCAGCATTTCGCGCGGCAGACGCTTACCGGTGGTTTTATCCGCCAGTGCATAAACCTGTTTATACAGGCTGGTTTCCTCAAACTCCGGTTGCTCGCCCTTCTCCAGCGCTTTACGGATGGCCGAATGGCTGATGTCCAGCCGCTTCGACAGTGTTCTCACGGCCAGCTCGGTGCCGCCCGGTTTATCGGTGCCGTAGTTAATCAGGTCGCCGTCCAGCGCCAGCGGAATGCCCGTCGCTTTGCTTACCGCGCTCTGGAAAGCCGCGTTCCGGCTGGCGTACCAGCCAGCATTGAAATCAGCAAACCGGTACAACGGCTGAGAATAATTGGCCGGATATCCCAGCAGATGTTTCACGCCAAAATAGACGCCGCCGCGACGGCTGAACACTTCATTGCGGATTGTGCCGTCAATTTTGTACGGATACCCTTTGGCGTGTTCTTCGGCAAACGCGATGCTGACCTGCATCGGCCCGCCGGTGTGAACCGGATTCAGATTGCCAAACAGCTTTTGCCCCATCGGCACCATGTTAATGAAATCATCAAAAATGGCGCTGAGCTGTTTCTCGGTTTTGACGTTATCCAGGCGCTCGCTGTAGGATTTTCCGTTCGGCGAGTTAATCAGCAGCGCGGTGTGAACCAGGAAATTGGGCACATGAACCGCATCCGCCCGGCGGTCGATCTCTTTCCAGGCGATTTTTCCCAGCCCCGGAACCGGCGCATCGGCATTGAAATTCGATTCCTGCTGCGCCACCGCCAGCACCGAACAAATATTTTCAGTCGTCGCCGGAATGCCCTGTGAGGTAAAGGCGGCAGTAATGTCCGTCGCCCAGCCTTTTCTGTCCGGCGCGGAAGACGGCATCAGCCGGACAATATCGGCTTTCACGTCATGCGGATTTTGCACCGGCGCTTCGGTTTTCTTTCCCGTTGTACATCCGGCGAGGATCATCACAGCCAGCATCACCGCAGATTGGTTAATTGAAAATCGCTTTGCGTTCAACGTTAAACATCCCCTGAATCAATGGTTTTGCCGAAGACGTTAACGAAGATATCAGCAACTATCTAGCAAAAACTAGCCTTTCTCAGTAAGGTTAGCATCCTGATAACGGCGCTTACGGAGCAAGGAATTTATGCAGAAGTCACACTTTAGCCGCGCATTTCTGATGCCTTTTATGCTGCTGCTGATGATTTTTGTGGTCAGCGGCTGCGGCGACAAAGAGCCAGCCCAGCGCAAAGCCTTTATGGATTTTCTCCAGTCACGCATTCTGGACAAACCGGTGCTGGCCGTCCCGCAGCTCACGGAAGAACAAGGTAAAGAGTTGGGTAATTACGCGAAAGATTACGCGATTATTGCCGGATTCCATCATCAGATGAACATTGAGCTGGATTCCTCGCTGGTGCCGGTTTTTGCCGGGATGAACGGCGTTAACAGCGTGAGTAACTTGCTCGATCAACGCGATGATCTGAAAAAAATGGCAGACAGCAGTGCGAACTGGAAAGAAAAAATGGTTCTGCTCAAAACGCAGGCCGACACGCAGCACACGGCGCTCAGGCAACCGGATGACCTGAAAAAAGTTTACGATCAGGCATATGAAAAAACGGTGACTAAACCGGCAGCCGTGACCGAACAGGTGTTTGATTTACTGCCGCAGGTGCTCAATCTGATTGTGGCAAAAGCTGACTTTATCAAAAGCCAGGGCAAAAATGTCACCATCACCGGCAATCGTCTGCAATTTGCCAACCAGAAGCAGTTGGATAAATACAACGCCATCCAGCAGCAGCTGGTGCCGCTGAATGCGCAACTGATGCAACTCAGCCGCCAGATGCAGCAAATGGTGCGTTAAACCGGCCGACATCCCCGCCGCCGCCGCAAGGCGGTTTTTTCATGCTGGTGCTTTTGCTATGGTGTGCGGCAAATCATTAAGGAGACACCCATGAACGACGAAACCCTGAACAAACGTGTAGACCAGCTCGAGCGCGTTAACCGTGAACTGCTGGTGCAGATTTCAGCCATGCGCCTGCTGTTTGGCAGCGTGGGCAACGTGCTGAATGCCAGCCAGGAAAATGCCTTTACCGTGGCCGTCAATCAGGCGCTGGAAGCCAACCGTGCCGACGTCGCCAATCAGGCCGATCTGGACGACGCCTCACGTAAATTCCGTGAAGACGTCTTCAAATGCACCGAATCCCTGCTGCCAGGTTCACGTTAAAAAAAGGCTCAGGTGAATTGCCTGAGCCGTTTCCCGCTGTTATGTAAAAACGGAACTACAGACTGACCACGCGATTCCGCCCGTCATTTTTCGCCTGATATAACGCCTTATCGGCCGATTTCAGCGCGCTGTCGATATTCACTTTTTCAGGATTGAAATGGGTCACACCCAGAGAAATCGTCACGTTTCCGGCACCGTCAAAATCCTGTGAGGCAACCTCACGCCGCAACCGTTCCGCCAACTGAACCGCGCGCGTCAGCGATGTGCCCGGCAGCAGCAGCAAAAACTCTTCTCCGCCCATCCGGCACAGTAAATCATCTTTGCGCGAGTTGTTCAGAATAAGGCGCGACAACTGCGTAATCACGACATCGCCCACGTCGTGACCATAGGTATCGTTGATCCTTTTAAAGTGATCGATATCAAGGGTAATGACTGAGATTAACGACTCCTCAACAAGCAATTTGTCCGCCTGTTCATACAACCCGCGCCGGTTCAGCAGGCCGGTCATCGGATCGGTGTGCGCCTGCGTGCTGAGTTTTTCGATGCGCTGATGCAGCAAATGGATCCCCTGCAACATCACGGTTTTCAGCTTCGATGCTTCGTAATACCAGGCGTTGACCTGCTCGATTTCAACGGAGACATCTTGCGAATCCATGGTGTCGGCTTTCGAGGCGAGCTGCCGTAAAGGGCGGGAAATAGAACGGGTCAGCAGCCAGATCCCGATAAACACCAGAATCACAAAAGGCAGCGTATAAAGCAGTACCTGCAACATAACATCATAAAGCAACACCACGTCAGCCCGCGCCGGATGCAGCACAAGCACCGTCCAGCCTGCCACTTCCATGGTGGAGAATCCGGCCAGTGAATCTTCGCCTTGCAAGTTTTTCATATGCAGGAATCCCTGATCACGGCCTTCAAGTAACGCGATATTCACGTGCCCTTGTGGCCCGCTTTTCGTCCAGCCCGCCACCGCCCGGTACAAGACATCGCCTTCATTGTCGATCACATAGATATAAGCGTCCTTACGATAATTTCGCGCATTGATCAGCGAATCAATAATACCGCCCTCTTGCAGGGTAATTTCCGCCACCAGATAACCGAGGTATTTTCCCCGCGCGTTGTGAATGGGCACGGACATGGCAATAATGTGATTGTTTTGAGGGGTGCGAAAAGGAGAGCTGATGACCGGATTCTGCGTCGACAAAGCCTGCGTGTTAGCTTCTGATACCAGTTTTATACCCACCATATCGGCGGAGTTTCTTGACGCTGCGCGAACTACGCCAGATTTATCCACCACCAGCACAGAGCTGTAGCGTTTGCTCTGAACCTGCAAACGGTCGGCTTCATCGGTGACGGCATTCAGGTTGTCAAATTCTTCGCCCAGCAAACTGGCGCTGTAGAAGAGTTGTTTTTGGGCCGCGTTGAAAAAGAGGTCGGCGGTCAGGGAAATCCGCGTCGCATAAGACTGGCTTGCGCGCAGTGACGATTCAATAAGGAGCTTTTTTTCGACCTGAAAAATTGCCAGAAAGCTGCTGAACAACGTGATGAGCGTGCTCACCAGTGCCAGAACCAATATCAATCTTTTAAGATTAAATGCAAACCGCCGGGGCTGATCCATTCTCTGTCCGTTGAGCTGATGACCATGAATACTACAAAGGATAGCAGTATGTTCATCTGGAAATTTGATATGTCTCAGTCAGGGCGGTCTTCTTTGAATTTGCAGGCTGCAATCTGTCTTAATTCTATCGCCCGCACATCACGGTTTGCGGATCAACTTCTGCAACCGCGCTTTTTGCCAACGCTCAACAGAACCGCGAAAGGCAAAAATCCCCAAACCGCGGATCACCAGAATCCCGCCCCAGATGCACAACGGCCAGACGAACCAGATAGAGTGAGGCGACGTGTAATGATTGAGTGCGAACAAACCGACGTTAACCACCGCCCACAACACCACCGAGCGGAAGAATCCGCTTTCTTCCTCAACCCGCTTTCTGGCTTTTTCGATCTGATCGTCGATCGCCTGCTCGGGCGTAGCGTCAAATTGCGGATCATTTTCGGTCAGTTCAGAAACTTTCATATCAAACGCCGCCGCAATTGCCCCGAGCGTTTCGAGGCTGGCCTGCTCGCCATTTTCGATACGCTGAACGGTGCGGACACTCAGTGACGAAAGTTCTGCCAGCTGTTCCTGCGACCACGCACGTGAGATCCGAAGTTGCCTGATTTTGCTCTGATTCATATGCTTACCTTTACGTGAATGTTGAACACAGCAACAGCTTGCAACAGGAGATCGGAAACCAACACGTCAGCAACCTGACATCAACACGACATCAACCTGACAGCGTTTATAATCATAATGTTAGCCTGTAAAATGGCGTCCCATCGGGTGTTTAATTCGGGCACAACAACGCCAGTTCAGGGCTTTCAGGGAAAACACGCTCGCTGAGAAAGTCGATCAGCACCCGCAATTTCGGTGTCATATACCCACCCGACGGCCAGAGAATGAAAAAGTCGGCGCTGCGGCTGACATAGTCATCAAGCACGGTGACCAGTTGCCCGCGAGCCAGTTCTTTGCGGATACTGAAATCCGGCAGGCACGCAATGCCCAGGCCCTGCAACGCGAAACACTGACGCGTCTCAATATTATTACAAACCATCGAAACCGGCAGCGCGAGATCCTGATAACCCGACATCGGCCAGGTTTCCAGTTTTCCGCTGTTTGGGAAACGAAAATGCAAACACCGGTGTGCCTGCAAATCGGGCGGCGAAACCGGAACACCATGCTCTGCAAAATACGCCGGAGCGCCCACCAGCAAATGGTGAAAGGTCCCCAGTTTACGCATTGAAAGCCGCGAATCCGCCATTTGCCCGGTGCGCACGACGGCGTCAAACCCTTCTTCCACCACATCCACAATACGATCGGTGAAATCCAGATCCAGTTCGATATCAGGATAGCGCCGCATAAATTCGCCCAGCACCGGCAGCAGCAGCGTGCTGACCTGCGGCAGGCTCAGCCGCAACCGGCCACGCGGGGATTCGGAAAGCTGCAACAGCTCACTTTCCGCCGCTTCCAGTTCCGCGACAATCCGGCGGCTGCGCTCGAGAAACAGCGCGCCTTCTGCCGTCAGCGTCACGCTGCGGGTGCTGCGGTGAAACAGGCGAACATTCAGCTTGGCTTCCATGCGTGCGATGGTTTTGCCCACCGCCGAAGCCGAAACGCCCAGCAGGCGACCGGCCGCGACAAAACTGCGGGTTTCCGCGACATGCACAAACACATGCAGACTGCTCAGACTTTCCACTGCCACCTCTCATTCATTGCGGACGGTAATGTCCGTATATTCTGGAAATCTACCCTACTTTTTCCGCACTGAGGAGATCTCTATCGTGATTTAACACTTTCGGAAACTGAGATAACACCATGAACAAATTACGTGACATAACTGACGGAGCGAAGTCATGAATCAAACCCCGAAAAACGCGCCGCTTCCACTCTCCGCGTTACTGGCGATGGCGCTGACCGGTTTTATTGCCATCATGACGGAAACGCTGCCCGCAGGATTACTGCCGCAAATTGCCGGTGGCCTCAATGTATCGCAGCCCATGGCGGGCCAGATGGTTACCGCGTATGCCGCCGGTTCACTGATGGCCGTGATCCCGCTGGCCGCCCTGACGCGGGGCTGGAACCGCCGCGCGGCGCTGCTGACCGCCATCGCTGGTTTCCTGATTTTTAATACGCTCACCACGTTCTCGACAAATTTTGCCCTGACGCTGTTTGCCCGCTGGATGGCCGGTGCCGCCGCCGGTCTGGCGTGGGGACTCCTGGCCGGTTACGCGCGGCGCATGGTGCCCGTCCATCAGCAGGGTCGCGCGCTGTCGGTCGCGATGCTCGGCGCGCCGGTGGCACTGTCGGTTGGCGTGCCGCTGGGCACCTGGATGGGTACGCTGCTCGGCTGGCGGATGGCGTTCGGGATAATGTCCGTGGTCACACTGCTGCTGGTCGTCTGGGTGCTGCGCCAGGTGCCGGATTATCCCGGCCAGAACGCCGCGCAGCGCCAGTCACTGCGTCAGGTCATCATGATGCCGGGCGTGCGCAGTATCCTGGCGGTGATCCTGCTCTGGATGCTGACCCACAACCTGCTTTATACCTACATTGTTCCGTTCCTGCGGCTCTCCGGTCTGGCCGGTCATGCCGATCAAATCCTGCTGGTGTTTGGCATTGGCGCACTGGCAGGGATCGGGCTGACCGGCATGTTGGTGGACAAACGTCTGCGCCAGACATTGCTCACCAGCCTCGCGCTGTTTGCGGTGATCTCACTGGTGCTGGCGCTCAACAGCCATTCTGCGCTCATCGTAACCCTGAGCGTTGCGCTGTGGGGGCTGACGTTTGGCGGTGCGGCGACGTTACTGCAAACGGCCATTGCCGATGCCACGGGGGAACACGCGGATATGGCACAATCCATGGTGGTCGTGGCCTGGAATCTGGCGATTGCAGGCGGTGGTTTGTCGGGGGGAATCCTGCTGGAAACCGTCGGGATCGGCGTCTTTCCGTGGGTGATGCAGATATTGCTGGTCGCAGGCCTGCTGATTGCCTGGTGCGCCAAAAAACAGGGTTTCAGACCCGGCGCGCGGCATTCTGCCGCACAGCAGGCGCAGGATCAAAGTTTCGGAAAGGCACAAAAGGTATAGTTTCCTAAACATTTTCCTAACCAGACGTCTGAATTCTTCCCGGATCCCGGCCTGTTCTGGTAGAGTAAAAAACAGGCAAAACAGACATAATGAGATCCATGGAAGCGCGTAAAAAAGCGGGTTTACTCTTAACCGTACTGGCCACGGCAGCCCTGCTGCTGATGGCCTTCGAATGGCTCGCCGATCAGACGGTGCCAGAGCTGAAAGAGCAGGTGGTTCACTACGTAGACCATCATATGGCGGGCTGAAGGCCCCTTGGTACAGGGAGGAAAAAGGGTGACAAAACGGATGATGGCCAAACACTGGAAAATGGTGGTGGTGCTTCTCTGTATCTGTGGTGCGCTGATGCTCCTCCGCTGGGCCGCCATGATCTGGGGGTAAAATTTTGCAAATACCCGGTCAGAAACTGATTAAATAATCAACAAACCGGCCAGCGGGCTTGAAACCTGATGCCGTGCAAGCGAAAATATCCTCTGTGATGTTTAAGAGCCTGACCGTCTGCTTATGAGTAACCGCAAACCTCGTCGTCCGCACGGGCGATGGACCTATTACATTATGTTCGAAGACATTCTGTGGCCCTGCCCGGTTCGCTGGGAGTGGGAGAATGGCTACGGTGGCTGGCTGCCTTTTTACTACTCGCCGACGCTGGAATTTGTTGCGGGCGATCCGCACAAAGCCACGAAAGTCGCGGGCCCGAAAGCCCGCGCGATGCGTAAACCGGCAAAAATTCACGCGTACGAATTTTAATTAATCAGCCCGCTGGCGCGCAGCACCCTGCGCTGAATGGCTTCCGGCAACACCGCGTTCATTCCCCCTACGCATCCCAGACTGAACCAGTGACGCGAACGGGTAATCCCGGTGTATATCAACTCACGGGTCAGGATCGGGCTGAGATTTTCCGGCAGCAAAAGCGCCGTATGGGTAAATTCTGAACCCTGCGATTTATGCACCGTCATAGCAAACACCGTTTCGACCGCCTGCAACCGCCCCGGCATAATCCAGCGAATATTCTGCGTCCCGTCACCGGTCAGGAATGCCACGCGTAGCACCGGCACCACGGAACCGTCTGCCAGCCGGTGCGGAATTTCCAGCGTGACGCCAATATCGCCGTTCATTAACCGCTGGCTGTAATCATTGCGCGTCACCAGCACCGGACGCCCCGGGAACCAGTTGACAGCCCCTTTAATCAGCCCTTCTTTATACAGAATTTCTGCGATCCGCTGATTCAGCCCTTCCACGCCCCAGCGTCCGCCGCGTAAAGCGCACAGCAACTGGAACTGGCTGTACGCCAGCAGCACGTTCGCCGCCCAGGCGTTGAACGCCTCCGGCGGTGCATCATCCGCCGGACGTTCATTTGTCATCACGTTCAGATAATGGCGGTAACCCACCGGCGGCTCGACGCCTTTGCGGCTTTGTGCAGCCGGAAACCGCCCCGCCGCGCCGTTAATTACCCAGTCGCGCAGTTCGGTATCGTCATCCGTCTTAAGCGTGATCTGTGCCAGATCGGCATAATCCTGTTTCCAGACCTGTTTCAGCGCTTTAACGTCACCGTCGTTAACCGCTTCCGCCAGTTGCCCGATGCCGCTTTGCGCATCAAAACGGTAGCTGTGGCGCAGCATCACCACGGCCTGATCCATCGCCGTTCCCGCCGGATCAACCAGCGCATCCGGGATTTTTTCCCCCGTCACACTTTGCAGCCAGTCGCGGGTTTGCGGCAGATAGTGCCCGCCGGTGGCCCGCTGACATAACTCGCTGAGCAGCGCACCGGCCTCCACCGAGGCCAGCTGATCTTTATCCCCGAGCAGGATCAGGCGCGTATTCTCTGGAAGCGCGGCCAGCAGCGCCGCCATCATTTCCAGATCGACCATCGACGCTTCATCCACCACCAGCACGTCGAGCATCAGCGGATTACCCGCATGATGCCGGAAATGCCGGGTATCCGGTCGGCTCCCGAGCAGACGGTGAAGCGTCACCACGTCGGTATTAATGCTGTCACGTACCGACTCGCCGTTGTTCAGCGCGTGCAGATCTAAGCGGGAAACCGCACCGGCCACCGATTCATTGAGACGTGCCGCCGCTTTACCGGTCGGCGCGGCCAGCCGGATACGCAGCGGCTGGCCGTTTTCTTCCAGCGCCAGTGCCTGCAATAACGCCAGCAGGCGCACCACCGTGGTGGTTTTCCCGGTGCCGGGGCCGCCGGTAATAATGCTGAATGCAATGCCCGCCGCCAGTCCGCACGCCAGTTTCTGCCAGTTCACCGGCTCTGCGTTTCCGGCCTGCGGGAACAGGACATCGAGTGACGCGCGCAGCGATTCAGCGGGCAGCGCATGCAGCTGCGTGCGGCTCAGGCGCTGTTCAATTGCTTCACGCACATTCTGCTCATACTGCCAGTAACGGCGCAGATACAGCCGATGTCCGATGAGCACCAGCGGCGTATTGCCCTCTCCGCTGCCCACCAGCTGCGGGTTCACCAGCGCCGCCATCCATTCTTCCAGACTCAGATCGTCAAGCACCGCCGACGGACGGGAAATCGCGCCATCGGAATGATCGCCGTCGGGTGGAAGTGAGAGCGAAAACGCACTGTCAGCCAGCGTGGCCTGCAAATCCAGGCACACATGGCCGCGCCCCAGCTGATAGCTGGTCAGCGCCGTCGCCAGTAATAAAAGCGGATGCGCATCCGGCGCTTCTTTTGCCAGAAACGTCACCAGCGCGCGATCCAGTTCACGCAGCCAGCCGCATTCCACCCAGCTGGCCAGCAGTTTTACAATGTCTTCACGGCTGTTGATTTTCATACGCCTTCCTCAGTGCGGCTGAAAAGAACGTCGAGTTCTTCCATTAATGCTTTATCCGGCCTTTGGACGCAGACCCCGTTACCCGGCGCGTGGCTGCCGCGCAGGAATAAATAGACCGCACCGCCGATATGGCGGTCGTATTCGTAATCCGGCAAACGGGATTTCAGCAGACGATGCAGCGCGAAAAGATACAGCGTGAACTGCAAATCGTAACGGTGATCCCGCATCGACTGCGTCATCGCCGTCTGGTCGTAACCGGTGGCGTCATCACCAAGCCAGTTGGATTTGTAATCCAGCACGTAGTAACGCCCGTTGTGCTCAAAAACCAGATCGATAAAGCCTTTCAGCATGCCGTTAAGTTCTTCCGCCAGCAGCGGTGCGCGCTCGGCGCCCCCGAGCGTAAAGTGCTGAACCAGGGTATCAAGACGCCGCGTGGACACTTGGGAGAGCGAGAACCAGAACTCCATTTCCACCTGATAGGGCGGCAGTGCGGCCAGCGTGAAACTTTCGCCGCCCGGCAACGCCAGCGGCTGCGTCAGCAACGCGGTCAGCCAGCCGGTCAGCGGCACAATCCACTGCTCCCAACCACGTGTATTACAGCGCCGCGCCACCTGATCGGCGATCCGCTCCGGGTTTTCCGCCAGTGCGGCAAAACCTTCATCGCCCGCCCATTCCAGCAAACCGTGCAGGAAATTACCCGGCGCAGGGCCGCGCGGGAAAGCATATAAATTCTCACCGGTCATCGGCTGCAAAAGCCCGTCGGCAGATGCTTTGTCCCCTGACTTTTTATCTTCTAAATAGCTGTCCTGCGCTGCACTTTCAATTTCAACCGGCGGTTCACGGTTCAGCGCTTCCGGCACGATATAGGTGCCAGCCGGGGCGATTTGCAGGCCGGAAAAACTCGAAACCCACCAGCGCGGGCCTTTGTGGGTGCGCAACGGCGGTCGCGGACCCAGTTCAGGCAATGCCTGCTCGCTGCGGTATACCGCACCGACAGAAACCGGCAGCGGCCACGCCTGAACATTTTCCGTTTCCAGCGCCTGCAAACTGGCGGGCAATTCTTCAGCCTCAACCGGTTCGCCGCCGTGGAAAAGATAGCCGGGTGCGCTTTTTTCAAACTCTTTCAGCGGCGCCATACCCAGCCACAGCGCGTAACGCGAGCGGGTCAGCGCGACGTAAAATTTACGCAGATCCTCGCCCAGACGTTCGCGATCTGCCAGTTCCCGCTGTTCTTCCGTGGCACTCAGCGAGATTTCAAGTTCACCCTCCGGCGTATGCCATTTCAGCGGCGAATCCTGTTTTTTCACCGCGCGGAATGCGCAGGCAAATGGCAGGAACACCAGCGGATATTCCAGCCCTTTGGATTTATGCACGGTGACGACTTTCACCAGCGCGGCATCACTTTCCAGACGCAGCTTGCGCGCATCACCGCCCTGATTTTCATCCTGACATTGTTCCGCCAGCCAGCGGATCAGCGCGTGTTCGCCATCGAGCTGCACGCTGGCCTGTTGCAGTAACTCGGAAAGATGCAGCAAATCGGTCAACGCCCGTTCGTCGCTGTGCGCGAGCAGATGACGCGGGACGTCAAACTCCCACATCAGACGCCGCAGCATCGGCAAAATGCCCTGCTTGCGCCAGCAAAGGCGCAGTTGCTGGAACTGCTGAACGTAGCGTTCCCACTCGTTTTCATCCTGATTCAGACGATCCAGCGCTTCCCAGCTTAAATGGAGCGAAGGCGTAGCCAGCGCGGCGCGCAGAAGACGATCATTTTCCGGCGCGGCACAGGCCGCCAGCCAGAACTGCAATTCACCTGCCTGCGCACTTTGAAAAATGGACTCTTTGTCAGAAAGGTACACGCTGCGCACGCCGCGTTTAGACAGCGCCGTGCGGATCGCCGCCGCTTCCCGCCCGGTATTCACCAGCACGGCAATATCGCCCGGTGCGACCGGTTTGAGCGGCTCATCCGGCTGCCCGAAGCCTGCCGCGCCCTGCTGCCCGAGACGCAGCAAACGGACGATTTCTGTCGCGCAGCCTTCGGCCATCAGCTGGGCGTATTGGCTTTTCGGCAGCGCGTCGGTCTGATTCTCCGGGTACCACAGCGTCATGGCGGCGGCTTCTGCGCCGTCGATTATCCACGCGTCATCCCGCCCTTTGGCTTCGACCGGCAGGAACGGCACCTGATTTTCATCACCACGTCGGAACAGAAACGCGCCTTCGCCGGAACGCCGGTCTTCGGCGAGAGCAAAGACACTGTTGACCGACGCTACCATTGCGCGGGTAGAACGAAAGTTGGTCGCCAGCGTGTAGTGGCGGCCACCGGTATCACGGCGGGCGCGCAGGTAGGTATAAATGTCGGCACCGCGGAAGGCATAAATCGCCTGTTTCGGGTCACCTATCAGGATCAGCCCCTGCTCCGGCGCGTTCTCCGCCACGCGGTAAACGGTGTCGAAAATCCGGTATTGCAGCGGATCGGTATCCTGAAACTCGTCGATCATCGCCACCGGGAATTGCGTGCGGATAATCTCCGCCAGCCGTTCGCCGTTATCGCTGCGCAGCGCGGCATCAAGACGGGTCAGCAAATCGTTGAAGCCCATCTGCGCCCGTTTTTTCTGTTCGACGTCAAAACGGTTTTCAATCCAGCGGCAGGCATGTTGCAGCAGGCCACTGCGGGCGTCCGGCAAGGTTTCCAGACGCGTTTTCAGCGTTTCCATCGCCGTCAGCGCCGGATGCGCAGGCGGCTGGCCCTGCTTCCAGCATTCGGCCAGACCGTCCGGCGTCAGGCGATCCCAGCCGGTTTTCAGATCCGGCATGATCTCGTCGCTGGCCGCCCAGGCATGCAGTTTTTCCAGCCACGGATTAAAATACCGCGCCTGAATTTTCCGGCCATCGACCACTTTCGCCGCCACCGCGCCTTCGAGGATCGTGCGCAGTTCCTGCGTCCATTGCGCCCAGCCTGCTTTCAGCTCGCTCAGTTCTGCGGCTTTTTGCTGATTCGTCGTCTCAAAAACGACAGCGGGCGTTTCATCCGTGCCCAGCGTTTCAGCGTATTCCAGCAACGGAGACACGTTCTTGTGCAGGTCTTCCGGCGAACGCCACCACGCGCGCAGCGTCCTGATGTCCGGTTCCGGCAGGGAAAAATAGAAGCTGCGCCAGTAATCGCGCACCACATTCATCAGCAGTTCGGTCTGGTCAGTTTCCAGCGTCTGGGTAAACAGGCTGTCGCTGTCGAAAGCGTGTTCGCCGAGCATGCGGTTACACCAGCCGTGAATGGTGGAGACCGCCGATTCATCCATCCATTCCGCCGCCAGTTGCAGCTTACGCGCACATCCCGCCCACTCTTCCGGCGGATATTCCGCGCGCAAACTCAGTAAGAATTCATCGCCCGCCGAGGGTTCATCCGGATCTTCCAAA
The DNA here is from genome assembly GCF_047784855.1 of Rahnella sp. PCH160. Classification (NCBI taxonomy): domain Bacteria; kingdom Pseudomonadati; phylum Pseudomonadota; class Gammaproteobacteria; order Enterobacterales; family Yersiniaceae; genus Rahnella; species Rahnella sp. PCH160. Next base: position 2,081,319 of record NZ_JBLOGT010000001.1, on the reverse strand, counting down.
AAGCACGCTGCCGCTCTGGACAAGCGTTCGCGGATCCTGTCGCGCAGCTCTTTGGTGGCGGCATCGGTAAACGTCACCACCAGAATTTCCGGCGGCGTCAGCGGGCGGCCGAACGCATTTTCAGCGCCGTGACCGAGCACCAGCCGTACATACAGCGCGGCGATGGTGAAGGTTTTACCCGTCCCGGCGCTGGCCTCAATCAGGCGGCTGCCGGTCAGCGGGAAATTCAGCACATTCAGCGCAGAGGGAAAAATGCGTTCCTTCATTCTTTCGCTCCTTTTTTGCTGCTGCGGGCAAGATGATTTTTAAGCGGTACCAGCAGTTTGTCAGCCAGTTCGGCGAATTCACCGCCGGACCACAGCGTGGCGAAATCCGGCCACGCGCGCGCCAGATACGCATTGCTGTCGCGTTCACCAAATTTCATGTTGGCCGGATCGTGGTTTTCATAGGCATCGCGGGCCGCAAGCCCGGCATCGCTGTCCGGCGGGCTTTGCGCGGTGCCGTCTTTTTTCAGCCAGACAAAGGCCGTTTTGACCGCCAGCGGCAACGGCCGTAATTGTCCCTGCTGCCAGGTTTCGATCAGTTGCTGCCAGAGCGCCTGCGCGTCGGCAATCTCCAGCGGCGGTAATTCCGCCGTGCCATTTTTACTGATAATGATGCTGTGCATCGGCTGCCCGCCGAGGTGACCGGCCAGATGCGCGACCCAGTAAGGGAGCAAACGGTCGAAGCGGTAACTGCGTTCTTTGGTCATGATGCCGGTACTTTCCAGCACCACGCGGGCGCGATCTCCGCCAGCGTTCGCGCGTAAATCGCCGAGCCAGTCCGAGACATTCACGCCTGCGGTTTCAACACTCAGCGCTTCATTAGCCAGCGTCTGCGGCCATTCATCGAGCACGCTCTGATAACTGGCGAACAGCGTTTCCATCGGCTCGGCGAGATCTTCACTCAGCACGGCGGCGAATTCGCCCGGTGCCAGCTCACCGCGCCGTTCGATGCGTTCAAGCTGCTGACGCAGAATATCCTGACGCGACTCTCCGGCTTCCAGCGCCCATTTCTGCGCGCGTATCAGTTCATCCTGCAAACGCCAGTTTTCCAGCGCATTGATATCAAAAGGTTCCTGATCTTCACTTCCCGCATCTTCCAGTTCGAAGTAAATATTCAGCCGCTGGCGGAAGAAACTGCGCACCGGATCGGACAGGAAATCCGCCAGCTGACGCAGCGTCAGCGCCCCTTCCTGCACCACCGGCGGCAACGGTTGCGGCGCTTCGGCGCTGACATCTGCGTCTATTCCGGCGCGCCATTCGTGGGCGTAGCTGAAAAGCGCACTGCCCTTGCTGAAGTAATCGCGGTTAAAGGGTTGCAGGCGATGTTCGGTGGTGAGCGCGTGGATCAGATCATCGCCGTTCTGCGTTTTCCAGCCTGCCGCCAGATGGTCGCGCAGTTGCGCCACCAGCACCGAAGGCGGACGTTCGGTATTATCGAGAATGCTGCGCCCGACCCAGCTGATATGCAGGCGTTCGCGCGCCGACAGCAATGCTTCGAGGAACAGATAACGGTCATCTTCACGGCGCGAACGGTCGCCCGGCCGGTAATCACGCCCCATCAAGTCGAAATCCATCGGCACGCGGTTGCGCGGATAATCGCCGTCGTTCATCCCGAGCAGGTAAACGTGGCGGAACGGAATGGCGCGCATCGGCATCAGCGTGGCAAACGTCACGGCACCGCCAAAGAATGGCTGCGTCAGGCCGGACTGGTCGAACTGCGCCAGCCAGTGTTCGCGCACGACAGACAGCGGCAGTTCGGCCTGGAGATCAACGCTTTCACAGGCCTCAAGCCAGGTTTCCAGCTCGGTATGCAGACGCACCAAAATAAAGCCGTCGTCGCCGTCATCTTCGGCAAAATAGCCGCTCAGCAACGCCTGCAAGCGTTCGCCCCACACACGCGGCGTCGCGGGTTCACACAGCTGACGCCAGGTTTCATCCAGGCAGTTTAAGAGATGCGACAGCGGGCCAATCAGCGCTGCTTCCAGCCCGCCGATTTCGTCCAGCGGTTCAATGCCCTGCCAGGCGTCACCGCTGCCGACGGCGTAACCGAGCAGCATTCTTTGCAGGCCGAAGAACCAGCTGTTTTGCTCCGGCGATAATGGCAGTTCGAGGCTCTGACGCTGCTCCGCATGCAGCCCCCAGCGCACGTTGGCGGCGCTGATCCAGCGGTGCAGCAACGGCAACTGTTCTTCGCCGATGCCAAAACGCTGACGCACCGACGGCACATCGAGTAAATCCAGTAAATCGCTGACGGCAAAACGCGACTGTGGCAGCGTCAGCAGGCTTTCGAGCGCACCGAGCAGCGGGTTATTCTGACGCGGCCCCTGATCGGCCACGGTGAACGGAATGTAACGCGGATCGCTGCGATCCATCAGGCCAAACACCGCCTGAATGTGCGGCGCATAGCCATTAATGTCCGGCACCATCACGATTATATCGCGCGCTTTCAGGGTCGGATCGGCGGCCAGCGCGGCCAGCAGACGGTCGTGCAACACTTCCACTTCACGCTGGGCGCTGTGCGTTATCGAGAAGCGCAGGGATGGGTCTTTCTGCGCATCAATCTCAGGCCATTTATCTTTCGTTTCCGCCAGCGGACGCAGTTGCAGAATATCTTCCTGCAACTGATGCAATAAGGTGTCATCACCGTTTGAGGTGAACAGGTCAATACGCGGGATCACCGGCGCGAGCGTGGAGGCGTAGGATTCGTGGTTGTCATATTCATTGAGCAGACCGATGTAATCGCGCCCCTGTTTGCCCCACGCCGCCAGCAGCGGATGCGCATGCTGATGCAGATCGCCTTCGGCAATCTCCTGCGGCATGCCCGGTTTACGCCGCTGACGCGCACGTTCGGCGCGCAGCAGATCTTTATCGGCAATAATATCGCTCCAGTCGTGCTCGCACGGGTTATGCACACACATAAAGATATGCGTCCAGCGGCCCAGCACGGCCAGAACTTCTAAGGATTGTTGCGGCAGCGAAGAAATCCCGAACACGATCAGACGCGCAGGTAAACCGGCCGGACGCTGGTCTTCAGGAATGCTTTGAGCATGTTGCAGAAAACGCTGATGCAGCGCGGCGCGGCTGGTTTCCCGCTCGCTTTCAGGCACATCGGCCAGCAGTGCGCGCCACAGTTGCGGCTGCCACAGCAGATTTTCCGGCAACGGCTCGCTGCCTTTGCGGCTGGTGCGCAGCACATCGTGCCCGTTTCCCCAGTCTTCCAGCCAGTCGGCGCGGTAAACCTGATACTGATCGAACAGATCCGCCAAACGCTGCGCCAGCTGATGCAGCTTACGCATATCGCCGTCGTCTTTTAAGAAACGAGCCAGCGGAGCAAAAACCGGTTGAGGCAGTAATTCCGGCAACAGGCGAATCAGCCGCCAGGTCAGCAGCGGACGGTCAAACGGTGACGAATCCGGCACCTGATCTTTGCCCAGCACCGCGCGGTAAACCTGCCAGAAAAAGCGCGCAGGCAGTTTGATATCCAGCGCCGCCGCGATCCCGCAGCCGCCTTCGGAGACATCGCGCGCCAGCGCCAGTTTCAGCCACTGATTGATCCCGTTGCTTTGCACCAGAATCACTTCGTTTTCCAGCGGTGACAGCGGATGCGCCGCCATCCACGACACCAGAATATCCCTCAGCGCTTCTGAGTGATTTCCGTGTAACACCATCAAACCTGAATTCACGCCCGCATCCCTTGTTGTCGCCGGTCAGAGGACAGATTTTGCGTTGATTTGGAAAGGATTGAAAGGATTGAAAAGAAAAGAGGCAGACCTTGCGGCCTGCACTGAAACAAAATGTAATTCTTTGAAAATCAGCCGTGCATTTTGCGAGCCGCGCCGATCATCCCATCCAGCCATTCCTGATGGCCGTTGATCATCGGGTTCGGGCGTGTGATCGCAAGTTCCCGTGCGGGTTTACCGTTTTGCGTTTCCTGCGTCAGGATACGGACGCGGCCACCGGAGAGTTCTTCGAAAAGCCAGGCGTGATGGACGTCGAGCCGGGTTTCGGCGTCGCCTTCTGCCCAGCCGTGCCACGCCATGCGCGCGGGCTGGCCTTTTACCGGCGGTACGTATTCATTGACCTGCGCTTCGACCGGAAAACCGAACGTGCTGAAGCGAAAACGTGCGCCGTCGCTCAGGCCAGGACCGGTGCCGTCGTGGAAAAAGATATCCGATGCGTTGCTGTAATACACCGGCCATGCGGCGGTGTTGTCGAGTTGCGCCCACAGTTCTTCCACGGTGAGGCCGGTGATGATCATTTCGTTAGAGGCGAAGTTGTCGGTTTCACCGGGGATAAAGCCTTCCGGCCAGAGTATTGCGTTCATGTTGAGCTCCTTAAAATTAAGATTCCGGCCCGCAGGCTGGCGTTGAGCACAAGATACGCAATAGCGAGATATTACTGAAATCATCACTTGTGATTATAATCATCTCTGATTTTTATATCTGGAAAACACGCAAAAAAACAGGCAGAAGGATCGCTTCTGCCTGTTGTTCTTACCGCTATTTACGCGGATGTTATCACTGCCGTTTTAGCTGATGCTGTAACGCTCAAGCCAGTGCGCGTAAGGCGCAGGCAGGACCCAGGACGGATTTTCCACACCCAGCTCTTTCGCCAGTGCATACGGATAATGCGGGTTGGCGAGCATCGCGCGGCCAATCATCACCAGATCCATGTCTTCTTCGCTGATGCAGCGTTCGGCGACGTCCGCAGACGCCACGCCCCAGGAACTGGCGACCGGCAAACCGGCTTCTTTGCGCACGCGGCGCGAAACCGGTGCGAGGAAACCTGCGCCCCACGGGATCTGCGCTTCCCAGGTGGAGAAACCGACGCTGACGTTGAGCAGATCCAGCCCTTTTTCACGCAGAATACGCGTCAGTTCGATGGACTCGGATAACGTTTCTTCGTCGCGGCCATCGTATTCAATCACGCCAAAACGCGCGGTGATCGGCAGGTTTTTCGGCCAGACCGCATTAACGGCGTCGAAGGTTTCAATCAGGAAACGGCTGCGACCGGCGAAATCACCGCCGTATTCATCAGTACGGGTATTGGAATGCACGGAGAAGAAACTCTGCGCCAGATAGCCGTGGGCAAAATGCAGTTCCAGCCATTCAAAACCGGCATCGCGCGCACGTTTGGCTGCCGCGACGAAATCCGCCATAACGCGCTGGATATCCGCTTTTGTCATCTCTTTCGGCACTTTTGGCAAGTGTTTGCCGAACGCAACCGCTGAAGGTGCGATAGTCGCCCAGCCGCGCGGATCGCCTTCTGCAATATGATCATCGCCTTCCCACGGCAGATTGGCGCTGGCTTTACGGCCTGCATGACCAATCTGAATCCCCGGAACAGCCCCGGCGGCTTTGATGGATTTGGCGATTTTCGCCAGTTCAGCGGCCTGTGCGTCGTTCCAGATCCCTAAGCATCCCGGAGTGATGCGGCCTTCCGGCGAAACAGCGGTCGCTTCGACGATAACCAGACTTGCGCCACCGCGCGCAAGTGTTGCGTAATGCACCTGATGCCAGTCGTTCGGCACGCCGTCAGTGGCGGAATACTGGCACATCGGCGGAACAGCGATACGGTTTTTTAACGTGACGTCTTTCAGGGTAAACGGCGTAAAGAGTGCGGACATAATTTTTTTCCCGGTGAGTTTGGCAGCCGGCAACCAGAGTGACGTCGGACAGCTATATGCGGAAGTGAAGAAATATTATAGTGCACATAATATTTCGTTATAACTCAAAGAGTGCCCTGCCGATGCGCAACCTTAAAAGTCTCGACCTCAACCTGTTAAAGGCTTTCGACGCCCTGCTCGACGAGCGGAATGTCACCCGCGCCGCCGAACGCCTTTCCCTGACGCAGCCTGCCGTCAGCAGTATGCTGACACGTCTGCGTGACAGTTTTGATGATCCTCTTTTTGTCCGTTCACGTTACGGCATTGTGCCGACGGAGCGCGCGCTGGCGCTGGCGAAACCGGTAAAACGGGTCATGGCGCAGATAGAAGCGTTGCTGGAACCGGAAGCCTTTGTTCCCGCAGAGTGCGAAATGACATTCACACTGGCGGCCACCGATTACGCACTGAGTGTGATTATCGTGCCGTTCTTTTCCCTGTTGCAACAGCGTGCGCCGGGCATTCATCTGTCGGTACAGCGCGCCGAAGATGCCACGGTTTTGGGGCGGCTGGAGCGTGGTGAAATCGACCTTGCGCTGCTGACGCCGGAAACCACGCCGCCTGATTTACACATCCGCCATCTGTACGACGAACGTTATGTTTGTGCACTGCGCAAAGGCCATCCGGCGCTTAAAAACGGCGCTATTTCCCTCGATACGTTCTGCCGGTACGATCACGCGCTGGTGTCGCTGAGCGGCGAAAATTTCGAAGGCGTGACCGATAAGGCGCTTCAGGCGCTGGGCAAAAAACGTAATGTCGTGCTGTCGGTGAACAGTTTTCTGGTGCTGCCGCCGGTATTGCAAACCACTGACCTGATTGCCGTGGTGCCGGAACGTCTGGTGCGCGACGCCGCAGGGCTTGAGGTATTACCGCCACCGCTGACGATTCCCGGTTTTACCAAAGTCGCCGCGTGGCATGAGCGCTCGCATTTATCGGCGGCGCACCAGTGGCTGCGTCAGCTTCTGGCACAGGCGTGCAGCGGGGAGTAAATCGCGCCACATCATGGTATTTTCAAGGCTTCATCTGCTTTTCACATGTTAAAAAACGCGGCAGAAAAACCGCGCACAGAAGGGTTATTCCATGGAAAAACGTCCGGCAGTTACCATCACTTATTGTTCCCAATGCAACTGGCTGTTGCGCGCCGCGTGGATGGCACAGGAGCTGTTGAATTCTTTCAGCACCGATCTGGCGTCCGTCACGCTGGTGCCGGGCATAGGGGGAATTTACGAGATTAAAGTCGATGACGAGCTTATCTGGGAACGCAAAAGAGACGGCGGTTTTCCGGAGGCCGCACCGCTTAAACAGCGCGTGCGCGATATCTGCTTCCCGGACCGCGATTTAGGGCATGTGGATAAGAAGAAAATTCCTACAACTGATGGAGAAAAATAAGATAAGACGCCCCTTAATTGCATCAGCAGAACGGGGGCTGCATTATGAGGCGTAATGCTTATTCACCTTATTTAGGAAGTATAATAATCGCAAAGGAAATTTCAGATAAGTTCACAAGCAATATCTTGGATATTATTGTTATTTATCTAAAATACTGGTATCTGAATCATTTTTTATTTTCTCCTCGTCGTATAATCTGTGTGAATCTTAATTTCTCGAAAAATCAGGAATATCATGGCTGAAATAATTCCAACTATTAATAGTTTCACAGGGAAAGTAATGCCTGGGGAATTACGCTTTGCAAAAAAAATTGAGTCAGCACTTAGCGATGATTGTTTGTGCTGGTATGACATTCCTGTCGGCAGACTGCGCCGTTACCCGGACTTTATCCTCCTCCATCCGGCCAGGGGATTATTGTTCCTTGAGGTCAAGGATTGGAAAGTAGAGAATATACGTCAAATTGATAAATCTCGAATGGAATTGCTGACAGATACCGGAATAAAAACAGTACCTAATCCCATGGAACAAGTCAGGCAATCAAGTTACGCGGCCATAAATCAGCTAGAAAGAGATTTGCAGTTATTACAAAGTGACGAGCGTTACAAAGGTAAATTGTGCTTCCCTTATGGATGGGGAGTGGTGTTAAGTAACATAACCCGAAAACAATTGAACTCAGTAATACCCGTTGAAATCCAGGAAGAGGTTCTCCCCCGCAGCTGGTCATTTGCAGCGATGAAATGACGGAGTCTTTGAGTAAAGAAATATTTGAAGAAAAAATATGGGGTATGTTCCGCTATAAATTCAAAACGCCATTAGATAGCCCACAGGTTGACCGTATTCGCTGGCACCTATTCCCTGAAATACGGATCACACACGCTCAACCTGATTTGTTCCAACAAGACGTTTCAGATGAAACGGGGTTGCCTGACAAGAGCATTCCGGAAATCGTACGAATTCTGGATATTCAGCAAGAAATATTGGCTCGAAGTTTGGGTGAAGGCCATCGCGTCATACATGGGGTGGCAGGTTCCGGAAAAACGTTGATTCTTTTATATCGATGCCTCCACCTTGCTCAAATTCTGACAACCCCCATCCTGGTGCTTTGTTTCAATATCACATTAGCCGCAAGATTAAAAAACCAAATTGCTGAACGTGGCTTGGGAGATCGAATTCAAATACTTCATTTTCACGGTTGGTGTAAAGAACAAATTGAAAAATATAAACTTCTTCTTCCTAAATCTGACAAAAAACCTTGGGAAGTCCATGTAGATGTTGTCATTCAGGCAGCTGAGGATGGCCGTATTCCTATAGGGCAATACGGTGCAATATTAGTGGACGAAGGGCATGATTTCGATTCAGCCTGGCTTTCACTTGTAACAAAAATGGTTGATCCCGAAACCAACTCACTTCTCTTTTTATATGATGACGCACAGTCCATTTATAAAAAGCGCGGGGCGTTAAGCTTCTCGCTGGCAAGTGTTGGAATACAAGCTCAGGGCAGAACATCCATATTAAAATTAAACTACCGGAATACGAAAGAAATCCTAAATTTTTCCTATAACTTCTCAAAGCAGCATTTTGATTCTCATGATGATAAGCACATGGCATTTATGCAACCTGAAGCTGCGGGTATAAAAGGGACGCCACCCGATTTAAAACCCTTTAATACAATGTCAGAAGAGGTCTCTCATCTTATAAAATGGATTAAAAAAGAGAATGCATTAGGAATCAGTTGGAGTGATATTGCCGTTTTATGCCCATCAAATGGAGTAGGGAAGTATCTTGAAAAAGCATTTTCTAAAACTGAAATTCCTTACAATTTTTTATTCACATCTGAAGACAAGAAAAAATACAACCCTTCAGATGAGAAAATATCTGTATTACCGTTACCAAGCAGTAAGGGATTAGAATTCCATTCAGTAGCAGTCATAGACAGCAGTCATATTATTCAGACTGATAATAATATAGATGAAGATATAAGTGATGAAGTCCGGCGCTTATATGTTGGATTCACAAGAGCAAAAAAAAACCTTCTCGTGACGTGGCATACGAAGAACTCACTGAGTGAAAGTTTAGAAAAAATTGATAGTCTGCGGTAATCATATTTAATATTCGTAGTAAAACTTTTTTAAAATAAGGCAGGAATTTCCCCTGCCTTATTTTTTTACATTAACTCTGCACTCTGCGTGAAACGTGTTCGGCGGCGGCGTGGTTGGCTTTTGCTACGGAATCGGCCAGCGTGTCGCCCTGCAAGAGTGACGTACAGAGCATACCCATAAAGCAGTCGCCTGCGCCGTGCGTGCTGACCAGTTCGACTTTTTCGGCGGGCATGGACTGGCTGCGCTCACCGGCTTCGCACCAGGCAACACCGTGTTCGCCTGCCGTGACGACCACCGCCGGATAATGCTGGACGAGCCATTCAGCGGCGGCGCGGGCGTCAGATAATGCATTCACCGCAAGGCCGCTGAGATCGCGGGCTTCGACGCCGTTGACCACCAGCAAGTCGATGGCGGATTGCATCGCGCTGCACATCTCACGCGCCGGGGCAGCATTCAGACACACGCGGATACCGCGCTGTTTTGCCGCGTCGGCTGCCGCCAGATTCACCGCTTCCGGCACTTCGTTTTGCAGCAGCAACATCTCAACTTGCTGCCAGACGGCATCGTCACCAAATTGCGCGGCGTCCAGTTGGTTATTGGCGTTGGAGACGACGACCGCGCCGTAATCCCCTTCGGCGTCCATCAGCGCAACGCTCATGCCCGATGGCAGGTCAGAACTGACGACCACGAAATCTGTATTCACGCCGTTTTCTTCGAGCACGGCGCGCAGAAAATCGCCCTGCGTATCTGCGCCGATGGCACCGGCAAAACTAACCTGCGCGCCCGCTTTCGCAGCGGACACCGCCTGATTGCCGCCTTTGCCACCAAATTTGTACGAACAGCCGCTGCCCATCACCGTTTCCCCTTTTTCAGGACGGTGATGCGCGTGGATCACGATGTCGTAATGAAGGCTGCCCGTGACTAAAATTTTACCCATTCTAGTATTCCCGAAGGTCCTGAACCGCCTGCTGGGTTTTCATCAGGTTTTTCTCCGCTGTCTTCAAATCCTTCTGCGCAATCGCCACAAATAAGGCATCCAGAATATTTAACTGGGCGATGCGAGAGGCAGCGTTTTCCCCGAGCAAGTGCGATCCCTGAGAGGTTGAATTGAGAACCACATGCGCATTGTGCGCAATAGGCGACTCGGCGTAATTGGTGATGGCGATAACTTTGGCACCGTTGCGCGCCGCCAGTTTAATCGGGTCATTCACCGCACGGGTGGCCCCGGAATGGCTGATCGCGACCACCGCATCATCGTCCGACAAGACTGCTGCTGACATCAGCATAATATGGGCATCATCGTAGACCGTCGTTTTAATCCCAATTTTCAGGAGCTTATGCGACAAATCTCTGGCGACTGCGGCGGAACCGCCGACGGCATATAAATCGATGTGCCTGGCTTTAAAAAGAATGTCAGCGGCACGGTTAAATTCCGACACATCGACAATAGATAATGTTTCTTCTATTGCCTGAATGGATGTGCGAAAAACCTTTTCAAGTAATTGCTCCGACGAGTCTCCCGGCTCAATTTCCGCATGTAAATTTGCCACTTCAGAATAGTTGTAATAAATCAAACTGCTTCTGAAATCTCTAAATCCTGAGAAATTTAATTTCTTCGTCAATTTAACAATCATCGCCTCAGAAACATTATTTTCCAGCGCAATTTCTTTTAACGAAGTTTGCTCTGAAAAATCTGTTTTAGACGTAATGGCTTCGACGACTTTTCTTTCCAGTGGCGTCAGATGTGGCAATTTCATACGAATTTGAGCGCCTATGGCTCGCGGATCCTGATTCATTACTTGCCTCGTGTCGCCCGGTCAATCAACATCGCTATGATAATTATAAGGCCGGTGGCAAGCAATTGATAAAACGCCTGAATATTCAGAAGCGTCAGACCGTTACGTAATGAACCCAAAATAACCGCGCCAATCAGCGTGCCGATCACGCTGCCTTTGCCGCCCATCAGCGAAGCCCCGCCAATGGCCGCCGCGGCAATCGCATCCAGCTCCCATAAATTCCCCATCGTCGGTTCGGCCGCGCCCAGGCGACCAATCAGAATCAGTGAGGCCAAAGACGCCAGTACGCCGGAAATCACAAACACCGTGACTTTGGTCCTTTTGACCGGCACACCGGCCACGCGCGCGGCTTCTTCATTGCCGCCAACGGCCAGAATATATTCGCCCAGCGGCGTTTTATTCATAACCACCCACAGGATTGCCGCGATGGCGATAACAATCACGATCGGTGCCGGAACCCCGAATACCGTGCTGTTGATGACCGTGCGAAACTCCATCGGGATACCGAAAATCGGGTTGCCGTTGGTGAAAATCAGCGCCAGCGCACGGAACAGCGACAGGCCACCGAGTGTAACGATGAACGGCTGTAAACCGGCATACGCGACCAGCATTCCGCTGAAAACGCCGCACAGCGCGCCGACGCCCAGTGTTGCCATAATCGCCAGCGGAACCGGTACACCAGACACCATCAGCGTCGCGCCAAGTACCGCAGAAAGCGCCGCCGTCGGCCCGACGGACAAGTCGATGCCGCCGGAAATAATCACCAGCGTCATCCCCAGTGCAATAATTCCGTTAATCGATGATTGCTGCAAAATATTCAGCAGGTTTGGCAATGTGAAAAATACCGGCGAAAGAAAAGAGAACGTGATCACAATAATCAGTAAACCAATCAGCGTACCGGCATCGCGAACATTGAATTTAAATAATGCCAGAGGGAAAGCCTTTGGCTGAACATTACCTTGAGTCGTCATAATAATGGCCTTAAAAAATCGGTAGGTGTCGGAGCGTATCGTTAATTCAGACGGCTTTTTTCACATCATTAATGGCATAACGCGCAATATTTTCTTCGGTGATATCGTCGCCGTTAAGTTCTTTCGTAATTTGCCCTTCCCGCATGACCAGAACCCGGTCGGAGATACGCATTATTTCCGGCATTTCGGAAGAAACCACCACAATGGCTTTCCCCTGCTGCGCGAGTTTTTCAATCAGATTATAAATTTCAGACTTGGCACCGATATCAATTCCCCGTGTCGGCTCATCAAAAAGAAACACTTTATTATCGGCAGCCACCCAGCGGCCAATAATCACTTTTTGCTGATTGCCGCCGCTTAGCGTGCCGATAGGTTTGTCGATATTCAGCGGACGCAGCCGTAAATCCGTCATCACATCCAGCGCGGTCTGGTTTAGCTGATTTTTTTTCAGCAGGCCGAAGCGGGTAAAGCGCGCCATCGACGGCAATGCCATGTTCATTTTGACGGCGCGTTCTTTAATGATGCCTTCTTTTTTGCGGTCTTCCGGCACCAGACCAATTCCGGCGCGAATGGCGGAACTGACGTTGTGTTTTCTTACCGCGACGCCATCGACTTCAATGCTGCCGCTGGTTTTGGCATCGATACCGGCAATCAGTTTCAGCAACTCGGTACGCCCGGATCCCACCAGCCCGGCGATGCCCAGCACTTCGCCGGCTTTGACGCTGAACGTGGCGTTACGCACCGATTTGTCGCGGCTGAGATCGTCCACGCGCAGGACGATGCGCTCGGTGGCATAAGAATGGTGCTGCACTTTTTCGATTTTCCGCCCGACCATTTTGGTCACGATGGTTTCTTCGGTTTCGTCGCAGATATTCACCACGCCGACCTGTTTGCCATCGCGCAAAATCGTGGCGCGGTCGCAGACTTTGAAGATTTCATTCATTTTGTGCGAGACGTAAATCAGCGAGACATTCATCGATTTCAAGTCAGAAATCAGTTCCGCCAGACGTTCAAACTCCGTCGGCGTCAGGCTCGACGTCGGTTCATCCATCGCAATAATCTTGGCTTCATCGAGCAACGCACGGGCGATCTCGACGATCTGCTGCTGCGAGACTTTCAGGTTTTTGATCGGCTCATCCGGGTTAATGCTGGGATCCAGACGGCGCAGGATCGCCACCGCCCGTTTGTACTGCGCCTTTCTGTCAACAAACAGCCCTTTCATTTTGGTGAGTGGCCGCCCGAGAAACATGTTCTGGGCGACGGAGAGTTCAGGAACGTGCTGCAACTCCTGGTGAATCATTGCGATACCGGCATGGCGCGCAGACAGCGGGTTTTTCATCTGAATCACCTGCCCTTCCACCCTGATCTCACCGGAATCAGCGGCCCGGACGCCTGACAGGATATTGAGCAGCGTCGATTTTCCGGCACCGTTCTCCCCAATCAGCGCGTGCACTTCGCCCGGTCTGACGGAGAAATCGACCCCCTGAACTGCCGCCACGCCGCTGTAGCTTTTGCTGATGCCGCGCATCGTCAAACAATACTGTTCCATAAACGCTCCTCGCCCTGTTCTCTGACGCCAGACTTATTGTTGCTGTGCCAGCAACTGGCGAAGCTTCGCGTTATCTTTGGTGGAGAACGCATCGGCATTGTCTTTGGTGATCAGCGCCTGCGGCGTGGACACCACGCGGGAGATTTTCTGGCCGTTAATCAGACGGACAACCACTTCCATCGCCACTTCGCCGGTCAGCACCGGGAAGCTGTCAACCGTGCCGGTCAGCTCGCCGCGTTTGATAGACGCATACGCATCGGAAATTCCGTCGGTGCCAAAAACAGCAACCTGTTTCGATTTTCCGGCAGCCGCAACGGCTTCCACCACGCCCAGCGCCATGCCGTCGTTGTTGGCGTAGAAGCCAATCAGATCAGGATGTTGCTGTAAAATTGTCGCCGCGGCGTTGTACGCATTTTCGCGGCTCCAGTTGGCCGGAACGCTGGCGACCACGGTGAATTTTCCGCTGGCCTGAATCGTTTCTTTAAAGCCTTTGGTGCGTTGCGTTGCCGCATACACGCCCGGCTGGCCTTCGATGACCGCGACTTTGCCGCCTTCAGGGTGTTTCTTGATAAACCAGCCCGCCACGCGAACGCCGTTATCTTTTTGCACGTTGCCGACGTAATACGCGGCGTTTGGCATCACGGCGTCATTGACGTTCACCACGGCAATGTTTTTGCTTTTGGCGGATTCATACGCCGGTTGCAGGTTGGCGTCGGTTTGCGGCGACACCAGCAGGCCGTTGAACCCTTGTGAAATCAGTGTTTCGGCGATAGAGAGCTGACCGAGCTGGTCGTCTTCGTTGGCAGCAGCCTGATATTCCACGGTGAAACCGTGTTTATCGGCAAAGTTTTTATAGCCCTGGCCGAGGGAACGCCAGTATTCGTTGGTCAGCGTTTTTGATACGCCGCCGATTTTCAGCGATTTATCAATAGCCGGTAACGGGCCATATTTGGCGGTCAGTTGTGTCCATTCAGTCCGATCCGGTTCGGTGTCGGATTGCAGCGGCGGTAAATCCGCGGCATAAAGGCTGGAGCAAAACAGTGTAGAGGTGAGTACAGACAGTAAGAGTTTTTTCATCATCTGGCCTTCGGATTGTTATTTTTATGGTTATCACAGCGACACGCGCTGTGGCGGTCGCTTTTATTGCGCCAGCATCACGTCATTGACGATTTGCTGAGAGGCGACGGCATCCTGCCTGCTGATGGCTTCATTCAGCGCCGGGTTGTTTTCGAGCTTTTCACACAGTTTCAGTAAACGGATAACGGTCGCGATATTGGTTTCCGCTTCACGAACCGGATCCAGACCGCTGGCGTCCGGGAACGTATCGAAGTAATACGCGCCTTTATAGCCGTCGCGTTTCATTTGCAGCAGGAATTCCAGCGTGGCGCGCGGGTTCACAGAGCCGACCATCAGGCCGTCGTCGCGTTTACCCCAGCCGTCATTGAGATCCAGCCCGAGCAGGCGTGAACGGCGCGCGACCATCGCCGCGGCAAACGCCGGGACTTCATTGGCAAACAGCACGTGCGCGAAATCCAGCGTGATACCTAAGTTCTTGCAACCGGCTTCTTCCACCGCCAGCAGACAGGTGGTGGCGTTCGGGAAGATGCTGTAAGCACGCGGCTCGTTGGGTTTGTATTCAATGCTGACGTCGATGTCCGGCGCATATTCCGCCACTTCGCGCACCGCGCTGACTGCGTCTTCCCACATTTTTTTGTAGTCAGCCTGGAAGCAGTAATCGAAACCGTCCTGCCCCATCCACAGCGTCATGATGCTGGCACCGAATTCGCGACCGGCATCGATGCCGCGTTTGGTTAACTCAATCGCCTGACGACGAATTTTTGGGTCCGGGTGGGTAAATGCGCCGATTTTAAATTCCGGAGCATCCCAGCGCATTTGCATCCCGTTGACCGCCAGCCCGACTTCTTCGATTTTCTGACGCATAGTTTTGACGTCGTCAGTCATGTGCTGGGGATAATTCAGGTCAAGATGTGTCAATCCTTTAACCGTAGCTGCACGTTCGATCATTTGCAGCACTGAAGGTTTGCCTTTCAGTTCTGGCCAGTAAAGATAAGCCCCGAGGCAAACGAGTTCAGACGTGTGGCGAATTTAAGTTCTGACATGGGGTGTCCTTTGTAAACTGATTCGTGATGTACTTTCCTGCTTCACATTATTTTGTAAAGTAGTGCATTACTATCACCAGCCGAAAAAACCTGCAAGATCCCCTGGGGGTTTTGTGATCAGATTTGAGAGGCGTTTCACGAAATTTAGGTAAAGCCTGGCGGGAATAACAGGGAATAGCGAGTTGGGGATGGAAGGCGATAAATTTCACGCAAAAATAAAAATGAGCGCTATTTCACCGCTATAAACCTCCGTTTTTCTGTGACACACCTCAAGTTTCCCGGCTTTCTGCCGTTATCTAAATCTTAAGATTCCTTCCAGGGAAACGCCCATGCTAAAGACAATTCGTTCGCGCATTATTACCGCCTGCATCGCCATTGTGGTGTGCTCGCTGGTGATCAATACCTTCCTCAGTTACACCGTTGCAGATAAATACAACCGTCAGGCGACAGACACCACGCTCAATGCCCTGACCTCCAGTCACACGCAAGGGATCAGCGATTGGGTCAGCTCAAAAACAGGGATGATTGCTTCACTTCAGCAGGTTGCGTTAACGGAAGATCCGGTTCCGGTGCTCAAACAAATTACCGCCGCGGGCGGATTTACTAACGTTTACGTCGGCTATGCGAATAAAACCGCGAAATTCGCTGACCCGACCGGCGTGCCGTCAGATTACGATCCGACGGGCCGTCCGTGGTACAAGCAGGCAGCAGAAGCCGGGCATCCGGTTGCCACGCCGCCGTATGTCGATTCGGGCACCGGTAAGTTAGTGGTCACATTCGCCGTACCTGTTATGGACGGCGGCACGCTGAAAGCCATTGTCGCCGGTGATGTGTCGATGGATAGCGTGGTAAATAACGTGAATACCATCCATCCGACGCCCGGCAGTTTCGGGATGCTGGTAGATAAATCCGGTGTGATCATTGCGCACCCGGACGATAAGCTGGCCCTGAAACCGTTCAGTTCGCTGGCGGAAGGCGTGAATTTGCAGGATTTATTCGCGGCGAAAACGCCGGTGGATATTCAGCTCAATGGCGTAACAAAGCGCGTTCGTGCGCTGCCGGTCGCGGGCACCGAATGGTACACGCTGGTGTTGCAGGACAAGAACGAATCCACGGCGGGTATGCGTTCGCTGCTGACGTCATCGGTGATTACGCTGTTTGTGATCGTGCTGATTTCCGCTGCCGTGATTGGCCTGATCATCACCAAATCGTTCCACCGCCTGTCTGTGGTGCGCGATACGCTCAACGCCATCAGCTCCGGCGAAGACGATCTGACCCAACGTTTACCGACTGACGGCCACGACGAAGTGACGCAAATCGCCCGGGCGTTCAACACGTTTGTCGATAAGCTCAGCAAGGTGATGTCCGAAATCCGCACCACCAGCGAATCCGTCAAAATTGCCGCCGATGAAATTGCCGCCGGGAATAACGATTTGTCGGGCCGTACCGAATCCGCTGCCGCCAGTCTGCAACAAACCGCTGCGTCGCTTGAGCAGATCACCGCCACGGTGTCTCAGTCCGCCAGCTCCGCTAAACAGGCCAGCGCGACGGCGAAATCCGCCTCAGAAGCCGCCACACGCGGAGACGAAGTGGTGACGAGAGTCATTACGACGATGGAAAGTATTGAAAGCGCCTCGTCAAAAATCGGGGATATCACCGGCGTTATCGACGGCATTGCGTTCCAGACCAACATTCTGGCGCTGAACGCTGCCGTTGAAGCCGCGCGTGCCGGTGAACAGGGGCGCGGATTTGCCGTAGTCGCCAGCGAAGTGCGCAGTCTGGCACAGCGCAGCGCCCAGGCGGCGAAAGAGATCAAAGTGCTGATTGAATCGACGGTCAGCAGCGTGGCGTCGGGTTCCGCACAGGTGCGGCTGGCCAGCGACAGCATGAGCGAAATCGTCAGCAACGTGTCGAACGTCAGCAGCGTGATGATGGAAATCACCCACGCGTCGGAAGAACAGATGCTGAGCATTCATGAGATCAACAAGGCGATTACCCAGCTTGATGGCATGGTGCAACAGAATGCGGCGATGGTTCAGGAATCCACCGGCGCGGCGTCTGCCTTGCAGGAACAGGCCACCGGTCTGGCGCTCGCCGTCGGTCATTTCCGCGTGTAAGTGAAATCGTTTTGATCAGGGCCGGACGCGAAAGTGTCCGGCCTTTTTTACAGGGGCAATAAGGCAGGTTTACGCCGGTTTGCTGCCGGAAAGCTCGGTGGTTCTTCTGACGGCCGTCATCACGCTGCGCTGTAACCCGGCGGCGAAATCGCTGTTGTTCAGTTCGTACAATCCGTTGATACCGACACCGGCCGGTGAGTTATTGATGTCCATCAGCTGGCGCGGATGCAGCCCGCTGGTTTTCAGCATCTCCACGCCACCAATCAGATTTTCCCACACCACTTTGCTGGCCTGCGGACGCGACAACCCGCTCAGCACGCCTGCGTCAGTCAGCGATTCGATAAAGTAATACACGTAATTCACCCCGGCGACGGCAAAGCCGGTGAAGATGTCGATCAGCCGTTCTTCAAGCACCATCACCTTGCCGAAACTTTCCAGAAACGGCATCAGCGGCTCCGGGGTGACATGCGCGTTAAACACCACGCCGCTGTAGCCAAAACCGGTGTCTGTCAGGGTATTGGGAATGGTGCGGACAATCGGTCGCGTCGTGCCAAACTGCGCACCCAGCCGTTCGAGTGTGACACCGGCAATAATCGAAATCACCGTGGCCTGCGGCGATGCGTGCTGGCAAATGTGCCGCGCAACGCCGTCGATATCATCCTGCGGGCGGACGCCAATCACGATGTAATCCGCCGCCGCCAGCGCTTCGCTGTCGTTAAGCGCCGACGTCAGCTGATACCGGTCACGCAGCGTGGCAATACGCCCGTCATCGATATCCGCAAGGGTAATCTGGCTGGCCGAAACGGCACCGCGTTTCAGGGCCGCGCGGATAATCGCTTCGGCCATCTGACCGGCTCCGACAAAATGAATCTGGCTCATGGTTGACTCCGTAAAGGTGAAAATAGTGAGAGAATTATTCCTTCAACGACCTTTCCACCAGCGTCGCCCAAATGCCGATGCCCAGCGGGATCAGATCATCATTAAAATCGAAATGTGCGTTGTGCAGCGAAGCGGAAGGCGTTGCGCCGTCAGCGCCCAGCCAGAAGTAAGCACCGGGACATCGCTCAAGCAAATACGCGAAATCTTCTGCCGCCATCGACGGCGGATTATTGAAATGCACTTTCGTGACGCCCGGTGAATGTTCAGCGGCTTCACGCACCATTTCTGCCTGCGCCGGATGGTTTTTCGTCACCGGATAACCGAATTCCCAGCGGACTTCGCCTTTGACGCCAAACGGCAACGGCACGGCTTTGACGTATTCTTCAATCAGCCGCCAGCAGGAAATGCGCGTTTCATTACTCTGGCAGCGCAACGTGCCGGACATGTGCAGCGTTTCAGGGATCACGTTGATCGCCTCGCCCGCCTGCAACTGCGTCAGGCTGATCACCGTTTGTTCCAGCGGCGACAGGCGGCGTGAAATCAGGCTTTGCAGCGATAAAATTAGCTGTGCGCCCGCCACGACAGGATCCGCGCCCAGTTCCGGCATTGCCGCATGGCAGCCTTTTCCGGTGAGCGTAATGTAGAAATTATCCTGCGACGCCATCATCGGGCCCTGGCTGACCGCGACTTCGCCGACCGGCAGGCCGGGCCAGTTATGCAGCGCGTACACTTCCTGCATCGGGAAACGCTCAAACAGCCCTTCACTGACCATCATCTGGCCGCCTCCGGCGTTTTCTTCCGCAGGCTGAAAAATGAAATGTACCGTGCCGCGAAAATGGCGGTTTTCGCTCAGATGACGCGCCGCGCCGAGCAAAATGGCCGAGTGACCGTCATGGCCGCAGGCGTGCATCAGGCCGGGGTTTTGCGAGACGTGTTCAAAACTGTTGAGTTCCTGAATCGGCAGCGCATCGATGTCCGCGCGCAGGCCGATCGACGGCCCTTCGCCATTACGCAGGGTGGCGACAATGCCGGTTTCGGCGATACCGGTGTGAACTTCAAGGCCGAAAGACCGCAGCAGTTCGCTGATTTTTTGGGCAGTATGATGTTCATTCAGACCCAGTTCTGGCCGGGTGTGGAATTCACGGCGTAACTGTTTTGCCTGATCGATAATGTGTTGAGAAATGACAGCCATAGATCCTCTGTGGTGATCTGTATTGATATGCAGGGTTTTTATAATGTCCGGAAGCGGCGTTAAAGCGCCTGTTTTTTCCCGAAGTAAATGCGTGCCAGACCTTCTTTTGTCACTTCCACTGCGTTTTCAGAACTCAGCGAAACGTGGCGTTCAATCAGTTGTGCGCCCTTTTCGACATCGCGATGGCGCAGCGCAGCAATGATCCCGACGTGTTCCTCGTAGGCGTTGATCCGGCGGCTGGGCGTTTCCAGATCGATACGGCGGAAAAAGCGGATCAGCGAATTTAAACTGTCGAGCATTTCGTACAGCCGTGCATTACGCGAGATGCGGGCGATTTCCATGTGGAAATGTTCGTCGGCTTTGGCGATTTCCGACCAGTCAGTGATTTCACTGGCGTCGGGTTGTGTCTCGCTGACGTCTTCCCAGATGGCAGCGGTCGCGGCGATCTCTTCATCGGTGGCGCGCTGGCAGGCAAAGCGGAACGTCGCCTGTTCAATCACCATGCGCACTTCATACAGCTCGCGAACGCCTTCCGGCGTGATATCGCGGGCATAAAATCCGCGGTTCGGTACGAAACTCATGAAACCGTCTTTGGAAAGGCGGTTGAGCGCCTCGCGTACCGGCGTTCTGGAGACGCCAAGCTGGCCCGCCAGCTCGACTTCGTTGACCCGTTCGCCCGGGCGGAAGTGGTAATCAATTGCCAGCAGTTTTACTTTCTCGTAAACCTTCTCGACGCTGTCCGCGCTGCGGGACTTTTTTTTAGGAACAATCACTGAACCTCCGGCTCTGCTTAATTTTCTTCTTTTAATCTTTTTGTTTATGTCAATTTTAAAACTGAAGCAGAAATTAAAGACATCGATGTGGATTTAATTGATAGCACAGCAATAAAGTCGGCTCAACACAAGATTGCATACACTTTTGCACTCACTTCTACAAATCACTATTTATCATAAGCTTATTCACTATAGAATATTTAGCCCTTTGTTATTTCCGAATTAAAAAAAGAATTGCACTGTTGCAGTGCGGTTATTGCTCCAAAAAAGTGAAAATAAACATTTGGTATTGAACCCGCGGTTTAGCGATCGGCAAAAATAATGACCGTGTCTGATTTACTTTTTAATTTTTTACCGCAGACGTTCCCTCTGTTTTTCATCATTATTTGATCTCCCCGCGTTCGTTCTCCGGCCCGGTTACGCTGCAAAAATTGCGCACATGGCATAGAACTTGCCTTTAAACATAAGTGTATGCACTTGTTTATTCACTTCTGAGTGCATGACTTTGCTTCACCCAGGGTAATCACACGACAACCGCTTCGCCCGGTCAGGGCAAAACGGCTGCCGGTCCGACTCCAACTGCTTCTATGGGCTTATCAAAAAGCCGGAGAACCATAATGAAAACTCGCTTTCGCCGTACTGTTGTTTTGTCTGCGCTGACCAGCGTGACGTTGCTGGGCGCTGTTCATCCCGCATTTGCGGATATTAAGCTTGGCGCGATTTTGCCGTTAACCGGCACCAGCGCCAGCATTGGTGAAGACCAGCGTCGCGGCATGGAACTGGCCGTGGAAGACCTCAATGCCAAAGGCGGCGTCGCCGGGCAAAAACTGGATGTGGTGGTGGAAGACTCGGCGGGCAGCCCGGTGACCGGGCTGAATGCGGTCAGGAAATTAACGCAGGTGGATAACGTGCCGCTGGTGATCGGCGATTTCTCTTCCAGCGTGACCATTCCCATCGGCCAGTATCTGGTGAAGAACAATCTGGTTCACATCAACATTTCCGGCACCAGCGCAGATGTACGCAAAATCGGCAAAACGTCTTACAGCGTGATCGGCCTCGATGACCTTTCGGCGCGTTTTTCTGCCGACGACGTGTGGAAACTTGGCTATCACAAGGTGGCGTTTATCGCGCCGGACGGGGCTTACGGTCAGGGAATGGCGCAGCAGTTTACACAGGCGTTTGAAAAACTCGGCGGAAAAGTGGTCGCCAAAGTGTTGTACACCAGCGGCCAGCCGTCTTACCGCCGCGAGCTGGAACAGATTTCACGCGCCAAACCCGATGCTTACGTCTACACCAGCTACGGCCAGGACGCGATTGTGCTAAACCGCGAATCCTCCGCACTCGGTCTGGGCAAAACGCCGTGGTACGGCATGTATCTGACGATGGCAATTGCGGATTCTCCGGCGCAATTCACCAACGGGCAAATCGGTATGGAAGTCTCCGGCATGGCGCAGAAAACCGGCGGGCAAAGCTACAGCGAGCATTATCAGCAGCGTTTCCACGAGAAACCGCGCTCCGTTTATGGCAGCTATGCCTATGACAGCGTGATGCTGGCGGCGGCAGCCATCGGCAAGGCGCACAGCGCCAGCCCGGCAGCATTAGTGGACGCCATGAAAACCGTCGCGCCGCAGTTTACCGGCATCACCGGCACCCTGAATCTGGACGCCGATAATCAGCGTCAGACCCAACCTTACCTGAAAGTGAAAGCGCTCAACGGCGAACCGGTGGCGCGATAACGCGACCGTTTCCTTCTGCCCCTTTGTTCAGGAAAGCATCATGTTTCAGTTTATTGTTGATACGTTAATCCGGACCGCCGATTTGTCTCTGGTCGCCCTCGGGCTGAGTCTGGTCTACGGTCTGGTGCGGTTTGCCAATATTGCGCACGTTCAGTACGCCATGGTCGGGGCTTTCCTCACCGCCAGCGGCATGAAAATGGGCATGCCTTTTTCGCTGGCGGTGCTGTTCTCTGCCCTGTCGTGCGGCATTTTAGCGGTGCTTTTACATCACTGGGTGTTTCAGCGGCTGGTCAGCGCAGGCCCGGCGAATGCCATGATTGGCTCTCTCGCCGTGTCGATGGTGATGATTGCGTTGATGCTCGGCGTCGCAGGGTCGGCGCCCGTCAGCTATAACCTGCCGCTGGGCACTGTCTGGCAATGGGGCGATACGCGGGTTTCCACCGACGAACTGATGAGCCTCGGCGCAACCGTCGCCATTATTGCGATTTTCAGCGTTCTGCTGTTTTTCACGCCGCAAGGGCGCTCCGTGCGTGCGCTGGCCAGCAACCGTGAACTGGCGGCGGCTTCCGGCCTGAACGCTAACGCCATCATTCATACCGTCAATATGGTTGCCGGAATGATCGCCGCCACCGGCGGTTCACTGATTGCCATGAACAGCAGCGCGTACATCAACCAGGGCAACGACCTGATGCTGCCGGTGCTGGCCGCCGCCATTCTCGGCGGGCTGGGCAATCCGATGGGCGCGATTTTTGGCGCGCTGCTGATTGCCGTCACCGAAACGCTGGTCACCAATATCGACTGGGGCGTGTTTTATAGTACGGAAGGCGTGTTCATGCCAACCACCTGGATCAACGCCGCGTCGTTTGTGATTTTACTGCTGGCGTTGCTGTTGCGCCCGTATGGCCTGTTCAACCGGGAGGTGCGCCGTGTCTGAGTTCCTGCTCCATATTTTCTGCATCGCCGGGATCTACGCGATGATTGCGCTGGCGTTAAATCTTCAGGCGGGCTACGCCGGTTTGCTCAATTTCGGCCATATCGCGTTTGTCGGCATTGGCGCATATGCCATCGGGATCGGCAGTCAGTTTTCGTTGTCGTTATGGCTGGTGATCCCGGCGGGCATTTTGCTTTCGACGGGCGTAGCCGCTGCGATGGCGCTGCTCGGGCGTCAGCTTTCCGCCGATTACTGGGGCATTGCCACGCTGGCGCTGGCGGAAATCATCCGCATTGCGGTGATCAATGAAGAGTCGCTGACCGGCGGCGGTCAGGGGATCGGCAACATTACCGCGCCGTGGTCCACCGGATCCGGGGCGCATGACGTCGGCATTTTCACGCTGATCATCGTGCTGTGTATCGCCGCGTGTACATTTATTTCCCTGCGTTTAGGCCGCAGCCGGTTCGGGCGGGCACTACGTCTGATGCGCGAACAGCCGCAACTGGCGATGTGCATGGGATATTCGCTGCTGTGGCTGAAATGCCGGGCACTGATGTGCAGTGCGGTAATGTGCGTCGTCGCCGGTATGTTGCTGGCCTGGTACACCAACTATGTCAGTCCGGATTATCTGCTTTCCTCCGAAACCTTCCTGATCTGGAGCATGGTGATGATCGGCGGTATCGGTAACGTGCGCGGCGTGCTGGCCGGTGTGCTGGTGGTGGAAGGGTTGTACAACTTTATTCCGTTCGCCAAAGACTGGCTGCACATGAGTTCAGATCTAACCGGCGCGTTGCGTCTGGGGCTGGTCGGGCTGGTGATGCTGACAGGCTTACTGCTCAGGCCGGGCGGTATTCTGCCGGAAAAACTGAGGATCCTGCCATGACAGATTTACTGAGCGTGAACGGGATAAGCAAAGCTTTTGGCGGCAATCAGGTGCTGAAATCCGTCACTTTCGCCCTGGAAAAAGGCGAAATTCTGGGGCTGCTCGGGCCGAACGGTTCGGGCAAAAGTACGCTGCTGAACGCCATTTCCGGCTTTACCACCGTGGACAGCGGCACCGTCACCGTCGGCGACAAACGCATCGATAAAATGCCGCCGCACAAAATTATCAGCGCCGGTATTGCGCGGACGTTCCAGCTTCCGGCGATGCCCGCCAAAATGACCGTGATGGAAGTGGTGATGGCCGCTGGCACCCGCCATCACGGGCTGTGGGACGGTCTGCTGTCGCTGCCTGGCGGGCGGCAGGCGGAAAAAGAAGATCATCAGAAAGCCAGCGGATTGCTCGAGACTTTATTGCTCACCAAAGTGCGGGATTTACCGGCGGCGGCGCTCTCCGGCGGGCAGAAGAAATTACTTGGCATTGCCTGCGCGCTGATGGGTGACCCGGCTATTCTGATGCTCGACGAACCGATGGCGGGCGTGCATCCCAATCTGCGCCAGGAACTGGCGGAAACGCTGAAAACCCTGAGCCGCACGGGCATTTCGCTGATTATCATCGAGCATGATATGCATTTTATAAAATCGCTGTGCGAACGCTGCATCGTGTTAGATCGCGGGCACATTGTTGCCAGTTGTCATCCGGATGATTTGTCGAAAAATCAGGCCGTAGTCGATGCGTATCTTGGCCGCGGAAGCCGCCCCCTGAAGGAGGCCGTATGATCAGACTCAATGACGTCGTGGCCGGTTATACGCCGGGCGTCGATATTTTGCAGGGCATTTCCCTGACGGTTTCGCAGGCCGAGATCGTCACGCTGCTCGGGCCGAACGGCTGCGGAAAATCGACGCTGCTCAAATGTATCGCCGGGTTTCTGACGCCGCGCCGGGGCGAGGTGCGCCTGAATGGCGAAGAGACGGGCGGCATTCCGATTCACCGGAAAGTACGCGAGTGTTCGCTGGGTTTCGTTCCACAACTCGATAACGTGTTTAACAACCTGAGCGTCGCGGAAAACCTGCAAACCGGCGGGCAGTTTCTGCCCCCGCCAAACGCAAACGGCGCATGGAACAGCTTTGTGAACTGTATCCGCTGCTGCGTAAAAAGTGGCAGGCACCGGCCTCGGCGCTCTCCGGCGGTGAACGCCAGATCCTGGCACTGACCCGTGCGCTGATGCCCGAACCGGCGATTTTGCTGCTCGATGAACCGTCCGCCGGGCTGTCACCCAAAATGCTCGACGAAGTGTTCAGCGCCATTCAGACCATCCGTCAGTTGGAAAAAGTCACCATTCTGATGGTGGAACAAAATGCGATGGAAGCCCTGCAACTCTCTGACCGCGCTTATATTCTGGCGCTCGGCAAAGTGGCGCTGACCGGCAATGCCCGGGATTTGCTCGACGATCCGCGTATGAGCGAACTTTATTTCGGAGGCCGCACGGTTTAAGCCATGTCTTCATTCTTTTATTTCTTACGATTTACAGCCGGGAGTGCGCGTTATGTCTGAGTTAATCCCCGTGGTTGATCATGCGGTGATCAACGTCGATGACCATCTGGATGACGCGCAGGCGCTGTTTGTCCGCATGGGATTCCAGTTGTCCGAACGCGGGCATCATTCGATGGGTTCGAGCAATCATCTGGCCATTTTTGGTGAAAACTATCTGGAACTGCTGGGCTACGAGCCTGACGTGGCCGGAAAAAAAGCAGCACCGAAAGGCCTGTGGCAGCCGCCGTCAGGGTTGGCCGGGCTGGTGTGGAAAACGCAGGATGCAGACGCCACTTATCAGCATTTGCAAAACCGTCAGCTGGACGGCGAACCGCCGACGGCTTTTTTCCGCCCGGTGACGCTGCCCGACGGACGCGGGGTCGAAGCGCGTTTTTGTATCACGCGGATTAACAGCCAGCGCATTCCTAACGGGTTCAGCTTTTTCTGCCAGCACCTGACGCCCGACGCCGTCTGGCAAACCGCATGGCAGCAGCATCCGAATGGTGTGCAGGATCTGAGCGGGTTTGTGATTGTGGCGGACGCCCCGGAAAGCGCCGCGCAGGTGTATTCGCAATTGTTCGGGCCGGAATATGCCTTGCAGCACACCGCCGATGGATATTGCCTGCAGGCAGGAAAAACCGTGCTGAGAATTCTTAACCCGGCCCAGTCAGAACGCGAAGGCTTCGCCCTGCCCGATGATTACAACGGGCAACCGCGGATGTGCGCGCTGGAATTCACAGTGTCTTCGCTGTCGCGGACGCGGGCATGTCTGGAAAAAGGTGATGTCTGTTTCAGCGACATCAACAACGCGCTTATCGTTTCGCCGGTTCATGCCGGGAATGTGGCGTTACGTTTTCGGGAGTAATTTCAAGGCGCAGGGCTCACGCTCTGCGCCCTTTTCTGCATTTTCAGAATTTGCCCAGTATTTTCCGAAACATTCAGTTGTGCTTGAATGAAAAACGTCCCTGAAATCGTACTTTTATTGCGCGTAATGGTTATTCAGAATCGCTAAGTTATATTGCCATGTCGCCCCGCCTGAAATTTGCCTTAATGCAGATTTTTATCTCTATCAATATTAAAACCTTCCTTCCACATAAAAATTACATTTATATTAATTCAACAATAAAAATTAACCTTTACTATTATTTCTCGCATCCAAGCGGGTTTTGTAATTTAAATATTTCTGGTCAGTAACAAAAAATACCGGCATAGTCATTGAGTCATGGAATACGCATACAATAATCTGGAAATAAAAATACACACAGCCGTAACAACATAATAACGACAGTTATAATAATTTTAAGCGTTCCAGAGGTTCTTCTATGCGCGTAAACATGCCAGTGACACAACGGGAATATGGGTTAGATCCTGATACCACATTAATGTCCACGACGGATGTCAATAGCCGGATTATTTATGCTAACTCCGCGTTTATTAATGTCAGCGGATTTTCTGAAGACGAGCTGATCTTCAAACCCCATAACATCGTGCGCCACCCGGACATGCCGGTGGAAGCCTTTGCCGACATGTGGTTCACCCTGCAACAGGGCGACAGCTGGACGGGGCTGGTGAAGAACCGCCGTAAAAACGGTGACCACTATTGGGTGCGCGCCAACGTCACGCCGGTTCATCATCAGGACAAACTGACGGGCTATATTTCCGTGCGCAATAAACCCGCTGAGCAGGAAATTAAAGCGGCGGAAGCACTGTACAAATTAGTCATCGCGAAAAATGCCGGCAGCCGTAAATTCTATAAAGGCCTGGTCGTGCGCACCGGTTTATTTTCACTCTTCTCTGTATTGCAAAAACTCCCCGTGAGCTGGCGTTTACGGTTACCGTTATTTATCGCGGGACTTTTCCCGTTATTATTTTCACTGACGGGAATAAGCCAGACCTGGGTCGTCATTTCAACTGTGGTGCTTTTACTGCTGGCTGATCTCTTTTTGCAAACTCAAATTCGCCATCCGATTAAAACTATTCTGGCGCAGGCGCAGCAAGTGGTGTCCGGTAAAAAAGCCGACTCCGTGCATTTTAACCGCGTCGATGAAATAGGTTTGCTGATGCGTTCAGTTAATCAGTTTGGCCTGAACCTGCATTCGCTGGTGGAAGATGTCGGTACACAGGTCGGTGGGATCACGAATATCAGCCACCTGATGTCAAAAAACAGTACCGCGCTCAGCGCACGTACCGAAGAAACGGCGGCCAATCTTCAGCAGACCGCCGCCGCCATTGAAGAAATTGCCGGTGCCGTCGGGCAAAGTGCGGATACCGTGATTCAGGCCAGCAAACTGGCGGACAGCGCCGCTGCCGTGGCGCAGAAAGGCGGCAAAATCATGCAGGAAACCATCGGCATGATGCAGTCCATTTCGCAGGCCAGTAACAAAGTCGTCGATATCATTTCCGTCATCGACGGGATTGCGTTCCAGACCAATATTCTGGCGCTGAATGCCGCCGTCGAAGCCGCCCGCGCCGGAACCGAAGGACGCGGTTTTGCGGTGGTCGCCGCAGAAGTCCGGGTGCTGGCGCAGCGTTCTGCTACCGCCGCCAAAGAAATCAAAGGGCTGATCGAGGCCAATATGCACAGCGTTGAAACCGGCGGGCATATGGTAGAAAGTGCCGGAAAACAGATCAGCGAAATCATCAGTGAAGTGGTGCAGATGTCGGGCCTGATTAAAGAAATCAGCCATGCGACCAACGAACAAACATCAGCGCTTTCGCTGATCAATACGTCGCTGGCGCAAATCGAAACCATGACGCAAAACAACGCTGAGATGGTCGCACAATCCTCTGAATCGGCCGAAACGCTGAACTATCAGGCCACCCGGCTGAAAAGCGCCATCGACGTGTATAGTGGCCAGATGACCAAAATGGAGAGCCGTTCTGCAACGCTGACCGGGTTTGAGAAAGTCGCGGTCGGTTAAGGAAAATTCAGAAACTACCCCGGTTCATTAAGAGACTCGTTCTGCCCGCGCCAGAAACCGGGGGTGCAACCGTATTCATTCTGAAAATGACGAATGAAATGGGCGCAGTCGCTGAACCCCATGCGCAGGGCGATTTCCGTGATGCTTTCCTGCGTATTGTTCAGCAGCCATCGTGCGTAACGCAGTTTGGCGCTACGGATAAACGCCCTCGGACTTTGCCCCAGTTCGGCCGTAAACAACCGGGTTAACTGGCGGGCGCTGAGATGAACCTGATGCGCCAGCCACGCCGTGCTCAGCGGGCGCGCCAGGTACTGTTCAATCAGCATCACCGCCTGCCGCAGGCGCGGGTCTGAGATCAGTGAAATGTTCGCCGGTCGCGAAACGGCGGCGGTGCGAAATTCATCATACCCGAGCGACAAACGGTGGCTGGCTTTCGCCGCCGTTTCTTCACCCGCGTGCTGCCGGATGAGTTCAGTCGCGAGCGTGATGGTCGAAATACCGCCCGGACAGGTCTGCACATCGCCCTCGTCAATAAAATCAAACCCTTCTTCTGCACAGACGCCCGGAAATCTTTTGCGAAATTCCGCGATATGAAAAGGATGCACCGACGCGCGGCGGCCATTGAGCAATCCGGCTTTTGCCAGAATAAAGCTGCCGGTGCCGATCCCGACCACCGGCACTTTGGCCAGATGCGCCTGTGTAATGTATTTAAGATCCCCCGCATGTCCCCGCGCCAGACTTTTAAGGTCTCCGCCAATAATCGCCAGGTAATCAAAAAATTCGGGGGAATCATGCGCCCTGCCCGGCTTAACGCTGATACCGGTATTGCTGATCACCGGCGTGTCCGGTTGTGTGCTGATAATGCTCAGCAAACACTGCACCTTATTTCCGGCATTCGCAGCATAACGCATGGCATCCATCATTCCCGATAACGCCAGCAGTGGAAATTCCGGCCACAGTATTAATCCAATATGTAATTTATCCCCGAAAGGAGGAATAGTTTCATCTGCAAGAGAAGAAATAGTCTGACCTGAAACGCCGGATGCGGATAAGGATACAGAAGAAACAGCGACCGGCATTTTCATTAATTTCCCCTTTCATTGATTGCGGGGAATTATAACGGGTAATTAATGACCACTTATCTAAACAGAACCTTAACAGCATCAGGCCTTATCGTTTCTTAACCCCGCCCCCTTTCTTTTTAAACCAGATGATTAACGAAAATCACACAAGCGCAGATCGGCACTTCACATTTCCTGAGTTTTCTTCACTAACATAACTTTACAGTCGAATTCTACTATGTTCCGGCAAATGAGCGATTCGTGCTTATTGCGTCTATTTCTGATGTTTGTTTTGAGATTCAAATGTACGTCTTTAAGTCTTCAGCATCGCCTCCGGGACGACGCTGAATTTTAAAAGCAGGGTTGATTTCAGCATCGGAATGAAAAGGAAATACGCCGTTCTTCGCTATTGAGCGTCGCCGTCGTATTAATCAACTGTTTTAAGTCAATAGGGAATTTTGCAATGAAAAAACTGGCCTTCTTATCTGTTACAGCAATGTCTGTTCTGTTCGCCTCTCAGGCATTCGCTTTTTCCGATAATACAGTGACTTTCCAGGGTGAAGTCACAGCAGAAACCTGTTCTGTCACCATCAACGGTAACAGCGCGAAACCACTGGTTCTGCTGCCAAGCGTTAACGCAAGTACGCTGGCTGCAGCAGGTCAGACTGCCGGTCAGGCGACTTTCGATATCGGTGTTTCCGGCTGTACAGGAAGCTCTGAGGCTGCAACTAAAGTTTCCAGCGTCTTCGCCGGTAACAGCGTTGCAACCACGGGCGATCTGAGCAACGTGGCAACGACTGACGCGGCGACTAACGTCAACATCCAGATCCTGGATACCAAAGCGACCGCTATCGACTTCTCTTCTCCGTTCACAGCGGATGGCGACCTGACGCTGGCTACCGGTGAAACGGCAGCAACTGCAACGTACACCGCGCAATACATCGCGACCGGTAAAGCAACCGCGGGTGCGGTTGAATCTACCCTGCAATACGCAGTGAGCTACAACTAATACCTTAATAAATCAGGGACGTTTATTTCTCTGAATACTTTATTCAGATTAATTAAGGCCACGGATGGCCTGTTTACTCTTTTCAGGATGTCAGGCAGTAATTTTACGGATGGATATTATGTCCCGCTTACAATGGCGTAGCATTTTCTTATTTGTGTTCGCACTGAGCGTTTCAATCAGTGCCTCAGCCAGCGTCGTCATGACTGGCTCACGCGTTATTTATCCCTCTGATGCAAAATCAGTGGATGTCCAGCTGAGAAACAACGACGATTTTCCTTATGTTATTCAGGCCTGGTTTGACAGCGGCGATCAAAATTCCACACCGAACACCGGTAAAGCGCCTTTTGTCGCGACACCACAAACATTCAGAATTGCCGCCAAAGACGGACAGGTATTACGCATATTCTTTACCGGTGAAAAAACATTACCGCAGGATCGTGAATCCATTTTTTATTTTAATTTTCTGCAAGTGCCTCCGTCTAATATCGGCGGAGATAAAGGCAATCAGATGGTCGTCATGCTGAAAAACAGGCTGAAGGTGTTTTATCGCCCGGCTGGCATGAAAGCCAATAATAAGAAAATCTTTGATTATCTGACCTTCAGTAATGTGACCACTAATAATATCCGCATTACCAACGCCTCCCCTTTTTATATTTCACTCGGTAAGGTCGCAGTGAAAGGGGTGAATGCAAAAGATAAGACGCCAATGATTGCGCCTTTTGCCGCCGTGGATGTGGCGCTGAATGCAGGAAAAGTCACTGATAAGAACGTTCAGGGAATAGAAATCGGTCTGGTTAATGATTATGGAGCAATGGTGACACATGAGTATCCAATCCAAAAATAAGACAGGGGTTTTCCGTCTGGCGGTACTGACCTGTGTGATCAAAGCGTCGTTGTTCACTCATTCTGCTTTTGCTGAAGATTACCGCTTCGACAGTCATTTGCTCGCCGGTTCAGATTTCGCAGAAAGCGTGGATCTGGATAAATTTAACGAAACGCAGGCCATTATTCCTGAAGGCCCGCAAACGCTGGATATCAGCCTCAATGGCATCAAAATCAAGAGCCAGGTGCCGGTCCAGTTCCGCAAAGTGAAACCGGCGGATAAAAGTGCGCAGCCCTGCCTCGACAGTGAGCTGATGAAGCTGTTGCAGCTTAAATCTCAGCCGCTGAAAGGCACACAGAAACAGTGCGTCTTTTTATCGGAAATCACGCAGCAGGGCAGCTGGAAAATCAAGCAGTCGACCCTTTCGCTGGATTTTTTAATTCCGCAGATCCTGCTGAACCGCCAGCCGCGCGACTACATTCCGATTTCAGAGTGGGATGCCGGTGCGCCGCTGGTGTTTTTACGTCATAACACCAACTTCACGCGCAATATCATGCGCGACGTTCACTACAACTATGTGTGGAGCATGATCAATGCCGGGGCAAATATGGGCATGTGGCAATTCCGCCATCAGGCCAATTTGCGCTATATGGAAAGCAGCACCAGCGGCGATCATTACAAATGGAACACCGTGAGGACGTGGGTGCAGCGCCCTGTGCCGTCCCTTTCCAGCGAACTGATGGTCGGTGATACCTACACTGACAGTTCAATGTTTGGCTCGATGTCTTTTAACGGCGTGAAACTGGCCACCGACCAGCGCATGTGGGCGCAGGGAAAACGCGGTTATGCGCCGGAAGTGCGCGGTGTAGCCAGCACCAATGCCCGCGTGATGATCCGTCAGGCCGGTAACATAATTTATGAAACGCAGGTGCCGCCCGGCCCGTTCCTGATTGATGACCTGTACAACACGCGCAGTCAGGGGGATTTACAGGTTCAGGTGATCGAAGCCGACGGCAAATCGTCGTTCTTCGTCGTGCCTTACGCTGCCGTGCCGAACTCCATGCGTCCCGGCAATCTGAGCTATCAGTTCGCCGCCGGTAAAGTCCGCAATTATTACTCGGTGCAAAATGCCTTCACCGAAGGCGTCCTCCAGTACGGCGTGAATAACAGTATTACGTCCAACACCGGCGCACGCCTTGCCAATGATTATCAGGCATTGCTGGTCGGTGGCGTGTTTGCCTCCGAACTCGGGGCGCTGTCGCTCAATACCACCTGGTCACATGCGCGGGTGGAGAGCGATCAGTCGAAAAGCGGCTGGCGTGCCGAGATGTCGTACAGCAAAACCTTCGAAACCAACACAAATATCGTGCTGGCGGCGTACCGCTATTCCACCGCCGGTTATCGTGACCTGGAAGACGTGCTCGGTGTACGCCGTCAGGCCAATGGTGGCTCGGATTACTATTCCGACACGCTGAAACAGCGTAACCGTTTCACCGCCACGCTCAGCCAGAACATGGGCGACTACGGCACCGTCGCGCTCAGCGGCAGCAGCACGGACTATTACAACAACCGTTCGCGCATCACCGAGTTACAGCTTTCTTACAACAATATGTGGAAGAAGCTCAGCTACAACATCAACGTTGGCCGCCAGCGGTCGAGCTGGAGCAACGATAACGTCTACAGCGTTAACGATGCCGATTACGATGCCAGCCGTTATCAGAAATACACCGAGAACGTGATTTCCATCGGCCTGTCCGTGCCGCTGGACTGGCGCGACTCCCGCTCAAGCGTGTCGTTTGACATGATGAAAGACAAAAACACCCGTTCGGCGATGACCACCCTTTCCGGCTCCGCCGGTCAGGAAAGTGACTTCACCTATTCCGTGTATGCCAACCATGACAAGTACACCGAACTGGAAGATGGTAAAAGCCATGACATCCGCTGGGGCACCAACGTGCAGGAACGTACCCGCATGGGGACGGTGCGCGCCTCGTATGCCCGCAGCGATGATTATCATCAGCTCGGCCTCGGCACTGCCGGGACGCTGGCCGTTCACGGCGGCGGCGTAACCTACGGCCCGTACGCCAGCGATACCTTTGCACTGGTCGAAGCCAAAGGCGCAACCGGTGCGCGCGTCAACAATGCACAGGGCGCAAAAATCGACACCTTCGGCTACGCCATTGTGCCGTCACTCGCGCCATACCGTTACAACACCATCAGCATTGACGGCAATTCCATGAGTCAGGACGTTGAGCTCGAAGGCGGAAACGTGCGCGTGGTGCCGGTGCTCGGCGCGGTTCCCAAAATTGCCTTCAAAACCCTCGGCGGCACACCGGCGCTGATCACCGTCATGATGCCGGACGGCACGCCGGTGCCGATGGGCGCGGATGTGAAAGACAGTAACGGGAACAGCGTCGGGATGGCCGGTCAGAATGGTCAGGTCTATGCCCGTCTTCCGGCGGCTTCCGGCACGCTGTTTATCAGCTGGGGAAGCAATAAATCGTGTCGCGTGAATTACCAGCTTCCGACTCAGAAAAAAGCCGACGGCAATAACTTCACTCTCTTAAACGGCACCTGCGTACAGTGAGGATCACCATGAAATTTTCAATGACTCAGTTAAAAACCTGGCTGCTCGCCTCAGCCTTTATGGCCTGCTCGCCCTGGGCTCACGCAATTTGCTACAAGGTCACCGGGATCGGCACATCAACATCCACCATCCCGCAGGCCGTGGCCGATCTGGGTTACACCTCCACCTCCTGGGGCGGCGTACTGAACTCGGCGGCTGCATCCATTTCCTTCGGTACAATTATCATGGGCACCGGGGCGCAGTCGCTGGCGACGGCAGGCACCGTACTGGCCAGCGCCAACCTGAACTTTATCGATACGGCGCTGAAAGTGCCGTATACCGCTAACCAGATTGTCTTCAAATGTGCGCTGGCCGATGCCGATACGCTGTATGAAATGTATGCCCTGTATGGCGGCAACGGCAATTTTTACGGCGGATACGCGGTGAATGACGTTGACGGCGGTTATGCCACACCGGCACAAGGGGTCGCGTACCGTATCACGAACCAGAAAACCGGTCTGTTTTACACCAGTAAATGGCAGGAGCGTAAGCTAACGGCTGATGATTACATTACCGTCGGCGCAAATATTTATATTCCGGCATCCTCATTCGACAGCGCCACGTTTGAGCTGATCAAAACTGACGACATCGGCTCCGGGGCTTACGTTGCACGTAACGCCTTCACGCAGATTGTGGCACCGCAGGGATTTGTGGCACTCAGAGGCAACGCGATGAATACCGATCTGACCACCGGCTCCCTCGCAAACTCCCCTTCGCCTTATAACACCTCCGGCGTGTGGAGCATGAGGGGCGGCTCCACCACAATTATTCGCGGGAATACCTGCAAGGTCAGCGATTTCGACCAGGTTGTTCAGCTGCCCTCTATTGGTACCGGCGATCTGCGTAACGGCAGCAGCAGCTCGAATACTTTTAACGTCTCCATTGAATGCGACGCCGGCGCCATATCCGGCACCACAACCAGCTCGACCAACGCCCCGGTGGCGATGGGCTTTCTGGTGACGCAGGCCACGGCGTTAAACCAGGCGACCACGCTGGGGCTGAAAAGCAGCTCCGGCGGGATCAGTTATCTGCTTGATGATAACTACGGCACGAGCGGCGTGGCATCCGGCGTGGGCATCCGTCTGTATTCACCGTCCGGCGTGGCCCTGAATCTGTTGTCATCGAAAGACACCACCGGTACCGGGAATGCCGCAGGCTGGTACGGATTTACCGATTTACTGAGCGGAACCGGCGCAACCTCGACCGGCGGGGAAGCCTATGGCGGAACGTTCACGGCGTCACTTGAACAGCTTCCGGGATTACAGGCCGCAGCAGGATCAGTCAATGCACAAGCTCAGATTGTTGTCAGCCTTCAGTAAACCTCTGCTGGCGGCGGCGCTGTTGCTCAACGCCAGCTTCGCCAGTGCAGTGGTCAACAGCACGCAGAGCCGTCTGGTGTTCAATGAAGACAGCATGGCGGAATCGCTGGTGCTGGTGAATTCCGAACGGGCACCGGCGCTGGTTCAGGTCTGGAGCGACGATAACAATCCGCTCACGCCACCGGACAAGATCAGCACGCCGCTGATTGTTGTGCCGCCGGTCTTCAAGCTGGACGCGGGCGAATCGCGCAACCTGCGCGTGATGCTGCTTTCCCGTCAGGGAATGCCGTCTGACCGCGAACGCGTTTACTGGCTGAATATTTATCAGATCCCGCCGAACTCACAGGCTGACAGTGCGGATGACAAGAAAGTCATTTTGCCGCTACGCATCCGCCTGAAAGTGTTTGTGCGCCCTGTCGGGCTGAAAGCGCCGGGAGAAGATATCGGGAAATCGCTGGCGTTTGCGCTAACAAACGGCGCGCTGGTGATCACCAATCCGACGCCTTACTACCAGACACTGGGCGGGCTGAGTCTGGGGGACAAACTGCTGACGCCGCTGATGGTGGCACCGAAATCTTCCGCCACGGTGACAGTGCCCTCGGGCATTAACGCCCGGCAGATAAGCTGGTCGGTGATTGATGATTACGGGAAACAAACGTTGTACCAGCGGCAATTATAAATATAACGCTGTCACCTCCGGGCATCCTGATGATGCCCGGAAATTATCGCATACCGGGAAAATTCGTTTATTTCCCCGACAGAGCTTAAGCAGCCTATGAAAAACACCCGACTCACGACGATTAATATGACGTATTTTCACCAGTATCATATGTCCTATGATTTGATTGCTGCGTATATTCAGCGTGAAATGAACATCAGCCATTTACAGCTGCATCATTTCCCGGATCCGGGATCGCTGTTAAACGCGGTGAAAGAAAACAAAATGGATATTGTGATGATTAATTCATCCTGTCTGTTCGACGGCTATTTCCGCGAAACAGAAATCCGTAAAGTGCTGTCTGTGCTTTGTGCAAATAAAAATACTACAACAGTGTTATTTGCTCAAAACATGAAACCTGTTCTGCTCAAAAAAATGGCCGAAGCCGGCATGGACATTATGATCAGCTCCCATGATACGCCGCATGAACTGGTCATTGCGCTGATGAATGCCATGATGACGTCAGACCCGGAACCTTATATTTCTCCGACCATTAAAACGCATCTGCAACAAACACAGGATGAACTGACCACCAAGGAGTGGGAAGTCATCAATCTGATTAATCAGGGATATTCGCTTTCACAAATTGCATCGAAAAAATGCCGGGCCATGAGCACCGTCTCGACCCAGAAGCGTAATGCGATGAATAAATTACATATAACCAGTGAAAGTGAATTGCTGCGTTTTTTACACCAGAACACCTTTTTTTAATTATTTCATCGCGTGGAATTTCATGTTTAAAAAAATGCTTATCCCGCTCACCGGGGGAATATTGCTGACCGGAAATGCCTGGGCATTATCGCTTCAGGAAGCCCTTATTGCAGCCAATACCTACAACGCTGAAATTAATGCTGCACGCAGCGAGCACGACGCGGATAGTCAGAAAAAATATCAGGGATTTGCCGGGTTATTACCTGTCGTCTCCCTTAACGGCGCGTGGAATAAAACCGATCAGCCCGATGCGGCTTATTCTGCCGGCGTCACCCGTCATAATTACAGTTTTAATGTAACGCAGCCGATCTTTGACGTATCAAAATATGCCACCTGGCGCAAAAGCGTGGTGATCAGCGATCTGGCCGACGTGCATTACCTCATCGCTCAGCAAAAGCTGATCAGCGATGTGGTCTCGGCATTTTACGGCGTGGTCTATCAGCGCAGTGTGCTCGAAACCAATCAGCGGATCCTCGCGGCGTTTAACGCCAAGCTGAAACAGTCACAAAAAGCGCTGGAAGTGGGCGACGGCACCCGGCTGGACGAAGTCGAAGCGCAGGCCAACTATGACAAAGCGGTAGCCGATGAGCTGGCGGCAGAGAACAGCCTTAATGATGCCTACGTGGCGTTTCGCCAGATGACGGGGCTCGACGCGCAAGGGATTTCCGACCAGAGTCTGAGCTGCGTGCGTTATACCCAAGACATCAACCCTGAACAGCTAAAACGTCTCGCAACCGCCGATAATCTGGATGTGCTTTCCGCGATACAGACCCAAAAAGGCACGGAAGCCGACATCATAACGGCCACCTCCAACCATCTGCCCGTCGTCACGTTTCAGGCCGGTTATGGCAAAAACTGGAGCCGTGCAGAAAACAGCAATGTGCTGGATGACCTGTTCGGCACCACGGCGAAAACCGACAACACCACCTACGGCGTCAACGTGTCTATCCCGCTGTTTGCCGGCGGCAGCCACATTTCACAAAGTCTCGAAGCCGCTCACCGTTACGAACAGAGCAAAGATTTGCTGATTGATGCCCGTCGAAAAGCTGAACAGCAGGCGATTCAGGCAGCATCCGGCGTGAAAAACGATCAGTCACGGATTAAGGCGTATGAGCGGGCCATCAGTTCTGCGGAAAAGCGCCTGACGTCCACGCGCTACGGTCGGGAAATCGGGCAACGCACGCTGATCGACGAGTTCAATGCCGAGAAAGATTATTACCAGGCAATTCAGGATCTGGCTCAGGCACAGAACAGCCTGATCCAGTCGATCGTGAAATTAAAATCCGCAACCGGCGCGCTCGATTATGCCGCGGTGCAAATTTTCAACTGTGGCGCGGCATAGCCGGAGATTTGAGCATGAATAACGACTTATTTAGAAAAGAATCGCTGGACGCCAAAAAAACCAAAGTGCTGGGCGCAGTGGCACTGTATTGCCCGCCGTTCCGCTGGCTGATTATTGCCATCGTCTGCGCGCTGGTGATGGTTTTAATTGGTTTTTGTATTTTTGGCAGCTACACCAAGCGCGAAACCGCAAAAGGCATCCTGACGCCGGAAAGCGGCATGATGACCATGACGGCGATGGCCGCCGGAACGGTGATGGCCCTGCCCGTGCGCGAAGGCGATAACCTGAAAAAAGGCGATCAGATCGCCACCATTTCGTCGGAAATCTCCACCGGCCGCTATGGCCAGACGCGTGAAGCGATCGCCAGCCAGCTCGATCTCCAGCAGCAGGGTTTAAACAATCAGCTGATCAATCTTGAGCAACTGAATGCTGAAACACTCCGGTCATTGCAGGAGAAAAGCAACCTGCTGGAACAACAGTCTGCCGAGCTGGACACCATCTATCGCCAGCGCACGCAGCAAATTGCGCTGAGCAAAAAGCAGGTGGATAAAACGACCGCCATGCGCGCGGAAGGTTATGCCTCCAATACGCAGGTGGAGCAGCAGCAAAATGATCTGCTGGATGCCAGCGTGCGCTTACAGGACGTGGCCCGCCAGCGCATCGACGTCAGGCAGCAACTTGCACAGACGCGCCAGCAACTACGTGAGCAACCTCTCACCTATTACCAGCAGAAGAATGACCTTCAGCAAAAATTATCCGATATCACGCAGTCGATGATGGAAAACGAATCGCGCCGGTCCATTGATTTACGCGCACCGGAAAAAGGCACGGTCAGCGCCGTGCTGGTTAAGCCGGGGCAGATCGTCAGCACCGGGCAAACGGTCGCGATGATCCTGCCGGACAACGCCCGCTTACAGGCCAGGATCATGCTCAGCAGTCGCGCGATCGGGTTTATCCATCCCGGCCAGCGCGTAGTGTTGCGTTACGAATCCTTCCCCTGGCAGAAATTCGGCCAGCAATACGGCACGGTGACTGAAATTTCCAAATCGGCGCTGTCACCGCAGGAAGTCTCCAGCATTACCGGCGATTCTCAGGTTCAGGAATCCCTTTATCAGGTCAAAGTCGCCATCGACCATCAGTCGGTGCAGGCCTACGGCAAGCAGGTGAGCCTGCGCGCCGGCAGCGGGCTGGACGCCGACTTTATCGTTGATAAACGCCGCATCTACGAATGGGTACTTGAGCCGCTTAACGCGCTGGGCAAGATGACCTCTCTGTAATTTCAAATAGTTAACCGGGTTGAGCATGGATCTTTTTCACAAACTTAATTTGTCGTTCCGTCACAAGTTGCCGGTTTTACGCCAGACACAGGCCGCGGAATGCGGGCTGACGTGCGTCGGCATGATTGCCGGTTTTTACGGCCACCATATCGATATGGTGTCTCTGCGCCACCGTTTTCCGTCATCACAAAAAGGCAGCACGCTGACCGATGTGATGTCCTTTGCCCAAAAACTGGGGATGGGCTGCCGTGCCGTACGTCTGGAGCTGGACGAGCTGGATAAACTCAATCTGCCGTGCGTCCTGCACTGGGACATGAACCATTTCGTGGTGCTTAAAAGCATCACGAAAAACAGCATCACCGTTCACGACCCCGCGCGCGGCGTACGGACAGTGACGATGGATGAAGTGTCGCGCTCTTTCACCGGCGTGGCGCTGGAGCTCTATCCGGCGGCAACGTTTGAGCAAAAAAACGAGAAAAAGTCGATCTCGATGCTCAATCTGATCCGCAATGTGTCGGGCATCGGATCCGCGTTTACGCAGGTGGCGCTGCTGTCTCTGGCGCTGGAGTTTTTCGGCATCATTTCGCCGTTCTACATGCAGTGGGTGATCGACCAGGTTTTAGTCTCCGCCGATCGCGATTTACTGACGCTGCTGGGCGTGGCGTTCATCAGCATCACGTTGTTCCAGAATCTGATCAGCGCCCTGCGAAGCTGGGTGACGACCTGGTTTTCCAGCATGCTGAGCGTGCAATGGTCCAGTAATTTGTGCGCCCATCTTCTCGGCCTGCCGCTGAACTATTTTGAGGAGCGCCACGTCGGCGACATCCTTTCGCGATTCGGTTCGATTGCCAATATTCAGAGCACGCTGACCGGACGCTTTATCTCGTCGATCTTCGATGGCGTGATGGCACTGGTCACGCTGGGGGTGATTTTTACTTACAACGCCAATCTGACGTTTGTGGTTATCGGCCTGTTCCTGCTTTACGCGCTGATCCGCTGGATCTCGTTTGAGCCGTTCCGGCGGGCGAACGAAGATCAGCTGCTGGCGTCGGCGCAGGCACAATCACAACTGCTGGAATCCATTCGCGGCGTGCAGGCGATCAAGCTTAATAACAAGCAGGATCTGCGCGTCTCGACCTTTACCAATGAAACCGTGGAATCCACGAATAAAGGCATTACGACACAAAAACTGTCTATCGGATTCAGCACGTTGCAGGGCACGATTTCCGGCGTCGGCAAGATTGTCCTGATCTGGCTGGCTGCCGGACAGGTGCTGGACGGCAATTTTACCAGCGGGATGCTGGTGGCCTTTATTTCGTTTTCCGACCAGTTTATTTCCCGTTCGGCCGGGCTTATCAACGCGCTGATTGAATTCAAAATGCTGCGCTTACACGGTGAACGTATCTCGGACATCGTGCTGACGGAAAAAGAACAAAACATGGAAAGCAACATCGCGCTGGCCGAACAGGAAGGCCCGGTGCGTCTGGATATCCGTCAGCTTTCGTTCCGCTATTCCGCCACGGACGCCGAAATTTTCACCGGCTTTAATCTGGCCATTGAAGCGGGTGAATCCATCGCCATTATCGGCCCGTCCGGACAGGGCAAAACCACGCTGGCAAAGCTGTTGCTCGGGTTACTGAAACCGGTGAGCGGCAGCATCTGCATCAACGGCGTCGATCACGCAAAACTGGGCATGACGCATTACCGTGACCTTATCGGCAGTGTGATGCAAAGCGATATTTTGTTTGCCGGATCCATCATGGACAACATCAGCTTCTTTGATGCCAGCCTGGACCGTCAGCATGTCGAGAAAGTGGCACGTATCGCGCAGATCCACGAAGACATTATGGCAATGCCGATGGGCTACAACAGTATGGTCGGCGACATGGGATCGTCGCTGTCGGGCGGACAGGTTCAGCGGGTCATTCTGGCGCGGGCGCTGTACCGAA
Source organism: Rahnella sp. PCH160 (assembly GCF_047784855.1). Lineage (NCBI taxonomy): Bacteria > Pseudomonadati > Pseudomonadota > Gammaproteobacteria > Enterobacterales > Yersiniaceae > Rahnella > Rahnella sp. PCH160. The sequence continues at coordinate 2,039,892 of NZ_JBLOGT010000001.1, read as the reverse complement.
AACCGCGCATTCTGATCCTCGACGAAGCCACCAGTCATCTCGATGTGGCGAGGGAAAGCGCCATTAACGCCTCCGTCAAACACATGGCGATGACGCGCATTATCATCGCTCACCGCCCGGAAACCATTTTAAGCGCTGACCGCATTCTCCAGATAAACCGCAACGGTGTAACGGAAGTGCCAAAACCAGACTTCATCCGGCTGGTCAACGCATCACAACCGGTACTTGAGGCTGGCTAAGCGCCCAAAGTCCCTCGTAATCTATCAGGAGAAAACATGAATAACCGCTTAATCTGCCTGGAAGGCACCCTTGATTTTGAAGAAGAAATCCGCACGCAGTCGATTAATATCGTCTCTTTCCGTCAGGGGCAGCAGATCAATATTAACCGCGATAAGCTGATGCCGGGCCATACGCTGGCATCACATATGTCTTCGCAGCTCGATAGTGCGCAAAAGATTTTTAACCAGTTTAGCTTTGTGAAAATGGATGAATTGAATGAAGGCGATTTATTTGCCGATACTATTCAGGTTATTTTCACCTTTATTACCGGCAACGGGCAGAAAGTCTGGCAGGTCACATTTGCATCTTGTCTTAATGAAAATAAAATCATTAATTTCACTTCTGTATATCCCGACGAAGAAAGTATGAATAATGAAATCTGCCGTTTACGCCACTGTGTAAAACACTTTGTATTATCGACGGAAAAATAGAAGTAATTCTATATATTTCACACGTTATAAAATGCAGAATTCCCCCATCGAAAGAGAGTAGAACATCTCTTCTCTTTCGTAGCTTACAGTAATCTTCACACGATTTTGTAAAACATTTTATTTAAATTAAAAGGAAGAAATAAATGCGTGAATTAAGCGTAATGGAAGTGGAAGCAGTTTCTGGTGCAGGTTTCTTTAGCGCTCTGACCAGCGCTATTTTAGGCGCAGCGGGTGCAGGTTCTGCTGGCGCAATTATCGGCGGCATGCACGGCGGTGACGGCGGCGGCGTTCTGGGTGTGGGCACAATCGGTCAGGGCGTAGGGATGATTGTTGGCGGCCTGTTCGGCATCGCTTTTGGTGCTGTTGCCGGCGCAATTGTGGGCTGGAACGATCCTGACGCTGTAACCTCTCTGGTTACCCAGTGGGTCAGCAACGTGAGCAGCGGTTTATTCACGCAAACCGCGTAATAACCTGACGAGCCTCATGTATAAAAGAAAAAGGTGCAAATTATTCTGCACCTTTTTCTTTTCTTATCCCCGGACTTACTCTTCTTCAATACTTTTACACACGTATGTCGGAATGGTATCAATCATAAACAGATAGCTGTTATTCTCCTGCTGATCAATGCGCATATAAATACTCTTTTCCGGATACACAAAGAAATCAGGTTCATGAATGCCTAGCCAGGTATCATCCACATTATCATCCGGAAACTTAAGATTGCTTTTCGACGTCATAAAATAGACATCCCCTTCTTTGTGCATAGTAAAGGATATCTTACGGTTGAACACTTTCTCGGGGTGAACTTGTGAACGCCCGTTAATGCTGATAAGCCCGGACGTCCCGCGAACGGTATAGCTCAGGGAAACATCCACATTGTCATGGGTATAATGCTGAGACAAACTGGCGGCACAGGAAAAATTATCCAGCGTGCTGCTGTGCCAGAAAGAATAAATAAGCGCCGCCACAATTCCTGCCCCCGCGACGGGGAGCAGGATTTTGGCTTTCCGGGTAAGCTTCATTTACTTATCCTCAAAGAAATAATCAGAAATACAGGTATTCGGTTCACTCATCGGTTTATCGCAACGGATCACCGACGTTCTCGGCAGTAGCGGTAAATGGGTGACGTAAAGCCAGGGATAGCTTTTGCAGCCGTCGGCAATCTGTTTGCTGCGCTCGAGCGCATTCGCACGGGATTCCGGCGAAATGATGCCGTCCGACAGAAAAATGTGGCAACCCTGCGTGGTTTTCAAAAAGTGATAGTGCGAAAAAAAATGGCTTTCGTCATTGCTGCGCAAAGCCAGAACGGCTGCGCCCAGTAACATCAGTACGACCAACGCGCTGGCGCTGCCGGTAAGCCACTGGCGACGCGTACACCGCCTGACCGGTTTGGGTTCTGTGGCGGGTGATTCTGGCGATCCTTCGGCTGGCGTCTCTGTCGCAGGTTCCGGCACATCTTCCTCAGGGACGTCTTCCGGCGGCTGAAGGGTTTTCAGTTCCTGCGTCAGGGAATGTTCATCGATAAAGTGGGCATTTTCATGGCTAACTTCCACCTGCTGATCCGTGGTCAGTTTTTTAATGTGCGTGCCGCTGGCCAGCGTTAAGCCGATACGCGGGATGGTCACCACCGGGTCATCGGGCAGGCCAATCTTTTTCAATCCTTTGCGCAGAATAGAAATGTTCTGGTAGAAGGTATTGGAAGACACCAGCATTCCACGCTGTGCCCAAACGATATCCAGAAATTCGTGCTGGGTGACAATGGTTCCGGTTCTTTCTATCAGCAATAGCAAACAACGCCCCGCCGGTGAATTTAATACGACAACATGGTCAGGATCGTTAAGATCACGCAACGTACTGGTGGCAGGGTGAAATTCAACAACCCCGTTAATAATGTAATGATTATGCATACGTGTGGGTAAAGCTCCGTAGATGCTTCATGTGTGCTCCATGGGTAAATCGCCAGCGTATAAACGCCTTGTCCCTTAAATAACCGTTAAGCCTGATAAGCAGAAATGAGAAGAACTCACTCAGACTTAATGTGACGCATAAAATAAATAATGTATATCGTCGTTACTGGCGATTTATCTCATTTTTTATGGCATCCATTCCAATCCCACCTTAACCTGATTAAGAGAAATTAATCTGTTCCTCTGCGACATTTTCATTACAGGAGGCGCCATATTGACGTATTCAGGCACATACGCTTATCCATAAGATGTGATCTTTTATGAAGTTAACCTTTATTATTTAATAACGTCTATTATCCCGTCGTTTGATGTGGGGTGATTTTTATATTGAAAGATAAAGAAGAAAGCGAAAACTTAACATCTGACGTGCCCTCTCTGTGCATGGAAAACACCCTGAACCTGATATCTTGACATTTACAAACCCTGACATTACGCACCATTGAATACAGCAGACGCGCATGTCCGACCTGTTATGCGATCAATTCGACCGGCAAACCGAAGAACCCAGTTATAACGCGGGCTCAGCGCCTGAAACCGTCGCCATACCGCTTGTTCACTCCCGGCGGAAAACGCAGAAATATCGTGCAATTTGTGGGGTTTAGTCAGTGAAGTGGTGGATTATCTGACAAAGTGCTCTCCGATTTTTACAAATCATTAATAAACTGCACAGTACACTTAAGATTGTTCTGTATGATTATTCTCATGCCGGAAAGGGAAAGAAATTATAAGAACGAGAGCATTTCACAGGCGCAGCCTGCATTAACACGGAATACCTCAAAACAGGGAGACTTTTTATTCATCCGTTATTATTAAGATTTTTCCACGGATAACTCTGAACAATTTCAGCACGGAATACTGTTTTTGGCTGCAACTTCACGTTTTTCGCTGAGTCAGAGAATCTGAAAATTAACAAAAGGTGAGATTTCTTCAGAAGATCATTCCGAAAAATCATCTATCATAAGTGAATAAACCCTATTTTCAGCCAGATAAATCATATTGTTGACCGGTTATTAAAAGATATTACATTAGCATTACCAATCGAGGGGATATTATGGAAAGCATATTTGAACCCGGGGGAATCACGGATATTGCATTAATGGGAGACGATCACTATGCCCGGCAGGGAATAGCGTCACTGATGCAGATCATGGGTTCTAAATTAAGGATAAAAGCCTCTGTTCGTGATTATCATGTTCTTGATATGGTTTTAGAAAAAACACGAATAGATCTCGTATTTCTCTCGGAACCTGAAAAATGTAACGCTGGCTTCGACACGCTCAAATTTATTAATAAAATCAAACTTAATCATCCGCATATGGTTATTTGCATGTATTCGGTACATACCAGTTCATTGTTATGGGTACGCGGCGATGTCGATGCGTTTATTTCACTGAAAGAGCCCATGTATAACTGGCATGCAAACATTATGAAATTGGTCGATTCACGTTATCGCCCAAGGTCTAAACCTGCTGCGTTATCCCTGACGCCCATTGAGTGGAAAGTCTTGAAAGAATTAAGAAACGGGCAGGATTTACGCCGCATCGCGGCAACGGAAAAACTCTCTTATCGCCGGGTCAGTGCATTAAAAAGCTCGGCGACAAGAAAACTCGGGCTCAGGAATAAGACAGATCTGCTGATTTTTTTAACCAGTTAACTCTGCCGTATTAAGAGCAATACATAGCAATCATTTAAAAATGGAAATTTAAAGATGAAATCACAGTTTACTAAATCATTAATCGCCGCAACGCTGGTTTTCGCCGGTCAGGCAATGGCAGTAGATGAAACGCCTGTTCCGGTTGTTGTCGACGGCGGCACCGTGAACTTCAGCGGCAGTGTTGTCACCGCCGCCTGTGCGCTGGGCAGCAACAGCGCCAACATTGATGTGGATATGGGTCAGGTGCGTACCGCGTCTCTGGCGACAGCGGGCAGCGAAGCCAGCACGTCAAAAAGCTTCTCTATCGTGCTGGAAGACTGTGACAGCACCGTTTCTAAAACGGCGGCCGTGACCTTTACAGGTACCGCTGACGCCACCGACAGCACCAGCCTGGCGGCAGGTTCTAACGGCGGCACCGGTACGGCGCAAAACGTGGCCATCCGTCTTTATGACGAAAAAGGCACCGTGGTAAACCTGGGTGAGGCGTCCAGCGCAACGGCCCTGCGTAACGGCGAAAACACCCTGAACTTCAGCGCGAAATACTATTCGCCGAAAGGGACAGCAACCGCCGGTGACGCAAGCGCCGTCGCGACTTACACCCTGTCCTATCTGTAATCTTTAATTTGTCATTACCGCGGTCCGGCCGGATGGCCGGACCTGATTCACCGCAAAAGGGAATTGCTATGCACAAGTTAGCTTCTTATGTCGTACTGGCCGCTGCATTCACGTCGTCAGCCGTTTATGCCGGTGGCGTAGGATTAGGCGCAACGCGGATGGTGTATTCCGCCACCGCCAAACAATCCTCACTGGATGTCAGAAATACCAGCAAAGATTCGCCGTTTCTTATTCAGTCATGGGTTGAAAATGAATCCGGCAACCGCACCAATGATTTTGTTATCACGCCTCCGTTATATGTTTTAAAAGCGTCAACGGAAAGCGTGGTGAAAGTCATCTTTAACGGAAAACCATTGCCGAAAGACCGTGAAACGCTTTACTGGTTAACCGTAAAAGCCATTCCGCAGGATACAAAACAGACTGCCGGCAATACTTTGCAGTTTGCTTCCGCCAACCGGATTAAAGTGTTTTATCGCCCTGACGGGCTGAATGAAAATGTGAATGAAGCCTGGAAACGCGTCCGGGGGGAATTCCGTCAGGGAAAAATTCAGCTGAAGAACCCGACGCCTTATTACCTCACCACCGTGAATCTAAAAGTGGACGGTAAAATCGTGAAGCCGGTGATGATCCCGCCAAAAGGCAGCGTCACGCTGGAAGAATCTTTCGCCAGCGCCCGTGAGTTCAGCTACCAGACCATCAATGATTTCGGAGCCTGGACACCGGCGATGACGTATCCGCTGGTGAAGTAAACGGCTGTAACAGTCCTGTATAAGATAACGTAAGGCGTAATATTGTGAAGGTTAAAATCGTTTGTGCCCTGGTTTCTTTAAACCTGATGGGAAGTGCCGCGTGCGCAGAAAACGATTTGCAATTTAATCCGGCATTTCTTAATGGTGAAGGATCCAATATTGCCGATCTTTCCTGGGTAAATGCAGGAGGAGAATTACCTCCGGGTGAATACAATATTAATGTTTACGTTAATAACGAATATGCATTCACCGGTAATATTACTTTTAATATCGATAAAGAGAATTCCGCGCCAGCGCCGTGCCTGACGCCCGAACAAGTCACCGCGACGGGCATTGATGCCGCGCAGGCTCAGGGCGGCGCCATGCCGCTGACGCAGAAATGTGTGTTTCTGAATCATTATTTTCCGGGAACGCAGATTGATTTCGACCAGAAAACGCTGACCGTCAATATCTCGGTGCCGCAGCGTTTCATGCTGAATTTGCCGCGCGGCTATGTCAGCCCGCAAAGCTGGGAATCGGGCATTACGTCGGCCTGGTTTAACTACGTCGTCAACGGGTCCAATAACCAGTATCAGGGCGAAAGCAGCGCCGACCGCGAGCAGCTGTTTGCCAGCCTGAACAGCGGCGTCAATCTGGGCGCGTGGCGTTTGCGTGATTTCACCACCTGGACCAAAGAAAACAACGAACTGACGCACGTGCAAACCTTTCTGCAACGCGATCTGCCCGCCCTGCGCGCACAGTTTTATGCCGGTGAAACCTACACGTCGGCGCAGATCTTTGATTCCGTCAGCCTGCGCGGTGTGGCCCTGAGCACCGACGACAATATGCTGCCCGCCAGCCTGAGCGGTTACGCGCCGGAAATCCGCGGGATTGCGCGCAGCAATGCGACGGTGACGGTGCGCCAGAACGGCAACATTATTTATCAGACGTCGGTTTCTGCCGGTGAGTTTGTTTTGAAAGATTTATACCCGACATCTTCCGGCGGCGACCTGTCGGTGACCATCACCGAAAATGACGGCAGCAAAACGCAGTATTCCGTGCCGTTTGCCAGCGTCCCAAATCTGGTGCGCGCCGGTCAGTTTAAATATTCGCTGGGTGCCGGGAAATTCCGCCCGACGTCCACGCAGGAATCGCCGGCGTTTATGCAGGGCGAAATGTTCTGGGGCTGGAAGTATGGCCTGACGTTCTACGGCGGCACGCAGCTATCGCAGGATTACACCGGGGTGGCGCTGGGCGTCGGGCAAAACATGGGGAGTTTTGGTGCGTACTCGGTGGATCTCATCCACGCACGCAGTACGCTGGCCGACGGCAACAGTTACAACGGTGATTCCGTGCGCCTGCGTTACAGCAAGCTGATCAATGACGTCGGCACGCGTCTGAATTTCTACTCATGGCGCTTCTCCACCGAGGGGTTTTATACCCTCAGCGATACCACCTATAAAGGCATGACCGGCGGGAAGTCCACGCAGGTTACGGAAAGCGACGGCACGATCACTACCAGCTACGAAAACGTGTACGACCTGAGGATGTCGCGTAAATCCAAAAATCAGCTGATGCTGTCGCAACCGATGGAAAATCTGGGATCCGTTTCGCTGTCGTGGGATCAGCAGACGTACTGGAACACGCCGAAATCGACGCAGGGTATCCAGTTCTCCTGGAACAATACGTTTAAAAACGTCTCGGTCGGGGTGAATTTCCAGCGCAGCACCAGCCTGTACGACAATCAGAAAGACAACATTGTGTCGCTGTCATTGTCGGTGCCGCTGGGCAATCCGGCGCTGTCGACGCGGGCGCGCTACAACGCCACGCAGTCTGACTCCGGCGGCGCGTCCCACAGCGTCGGCCTGAGCGGTTATGTGCCCGGCAAAGACAATTTGTATTACAGCGTGAACCAGCGTTACAGCAAACAGCAGCAGTACGGCGGCGATACCGCGCTGCAATATCAGGGGCAAAGGGGCGACTATAACCTCGGTTACAGCTACTCCGGCAACTCGCGCAATCTCAGCTACGGCATGAGCGGCGGCGCGGTATTACATGAAAACGGGCTGACGTTAAGCCAGCCACTGGGCAACACCAATATTTTGGTGAAAGCGCCCGGCGCGGCGAATGTCGAGATCCGCAACCATAAAGGCATTAAAACCGACAGCCGTGGTTATGCGGTCATCCCTTACGCCACACCTTACCGCGTCAACCGCGTGGAGCTGGATGTGACGACGACGGGCAATGACGTCGAACTGGATAACGCCGTGGTGAACGCCACGCCGACCGACGGCGCGCTGGTCCGGGCGACCATTCCGACCCGTGTCGGGTTAAAGGCCATGTTTGTGATCCGCAATAAAAACGGCGTTCTGCCTTTCGGTACCGTGGTTTCGCTGATGGATGCCAAAAACGACAGCAGCAGTATTGTCGGCGATAACGGCAGCCTGTATTTGTCCGGCTTGCCGGAAAGCGGCTCGCTCAGAGCCGTCTGGGGAACCGGCAACGGCAAAGCCTGCACGGCGAAATATCAGCTGAATAAGCACGACTACAACGCCCGGACAGGCCTTTATTCACAGGAGGTGATATGCCAGTAATTTTACGTTTCGCCGGATTCGCCGCACTGATCGGGCTGATTTCGATGCCGGTTCGCGCCTATGACGTGCTGGTCTCCGTGACCGGTTCGATTTACGGTAACACCTGTACGGTGTCGGCGGATTCGAAGGAAATTAAGGTGCCGCTGGGCACCGTTGCGACGCGCCAGTTCGGGGAGAACGGCGCGGTCAGCAACGTCAAAACACCGTTTTCCATCAATCTGGAAGACTGCGGCCCGACGTTCTCGGGCGTCAAAATCTCGTTTACCGGCACGCCGGATGCTAATAATCCGGAGCTTTTGAAAACCGAAGACAACGGCGCGACCGGCGTGGCCGTGCAGTTGCTGGATAACCGCAGCACCGCCATTCCGCTGGGCACATCTACCGAAGCCTACGGCAGCGCGGGCGCGGAGACGGTGCAGATGACGTTTTTCGCGCGTCTGGCGGCAAACGGGGAAACCGTCAATCCCGGCAGCGTATCGGCCGTGGCAACCTGGGTAATGGAGTACCAATAATGCGTTTATTTCTGATTTCTCTTCTATGGATTTGTTCTGCCGCCAGCGCGTGGGCAGCAAGCTGGACATCTGATATCACGCTTTCGCCACAACCGATGAGCTTCTCCGGCCCGGCAGATTCCGTCGCTCCGGGTAAAATTATCGGCTCGACCTGGAGCGCGACGGCCAGCGTCGAAGAAGTGGTCTGGTGCGGTCTGGTGTGGACCTGCCAGACCGGCACGATGGAACCCGGCAGCGGCATGATTTCCACCGGAATGACCGTGACGGTCGATGGCGCAAACTACACCGTTTTCGAAACCGGCGTGCAGGGCGTGGGCTTTATTCTGGGCCTGAAAGATTACAACGGCACCACTTACATGCCATTGCAAAGCGCGCAGACGCAGACTTACCCGGCGACGGGAACCAGTGGTTATGCCACGAAGTTAGGCTGGTCGGCCAAAGTGACGTTTGTAAAAACTAGCCAGACGCTGGCGACCGGCGTTTACACCACACAAACCCTGAATGCGGCGCTGCTGACGGTCAAAAATAACGAAACCGTCACGGCAAAAGTGATCATCAACCCGACGACAATTACGGTCAGCGCCACCGGCTGCACCGTGCTGACAAAAACTGCCAATGTCGATCTGGGTGCGGTAGACGTTCGCTCCCTGCCCACGGTGGGCAGCACATCGCCGTCGGGCAGTTTTAACATTTCGCTGTCGTGTGACCAGCAGGTTTCCGTTAACGCGACGGTCAGCGATCAGACGCACCCGGCGAATTTTTCTTCAGCGGTATCGCTGACTGCCGATTCCACCGCTTCCGGGATTGGCGTGCAGTTTCTGTATAACGGTAGCGTGATTGTGCTCGGTCAGGACAGTTCGGCATCCGGCACGCTGAACCAGTTCTTTATTCAGACCACAACTACGGCGCAGACGCTGTCGCTGCCCTTTCAGGCGCGGTATATCCGCATGGGGGATGTCGTTCCGGGCACCGCCAACGCACTGGCCGGGATCACGTTTTCCTATCAGTAAGTGAGCGCTTACAATACATCCATAAAAAAGGCTTTCCTCTTTCGGGGAAAGCCTTTCGCGCCGCTAAAAATCCGGCCCTAGCGGTGATCGTGACGGTATAACTCCCATTCGTCGATGTGTCTGCCGTCAGGGAAGACGCAATCCGTCCTGACGCCCTGCTGTGTTTCAATATTCACCGATCTGCCACCTCTTTCATGGCAATAAACCGCCGCCGGATTCGCCATTCCGGTCTGACGTCTTTGCGGTTCGTGGTGATGATTCACACAGCCTGACAGGGCTGCAACCATGATGATGAACAGGAGTTTTTTCATTCTGAGCCTTCGTGGAAAGAGTAATACAACGCAGAGATTCTATTCTCCTACGCTTTGGGTTTTCTACTCACAGTTTCCTAAAATGCGCTCTTTTCCCTGCTTTCGGAATAACGGCGAACACATTGACCAGGCTTATCGCTGATGCTGGTGAGCGGCAGGTTGTTGCCGAAAGATAAAGGCGTTCTTCCCCGTAAAGACTCGACACATTAAAAAAAGCAGGGCAGATCACATAACCACGAAAAATTCGTGGCTATGATAATTTTTACTTAAATCGATCTGGCTTAAATCGACTGTGACTGGCAAGGAGGTGGGGATGGAAAGGTACCAAAATCGGGGAGGTAATTCGGGTGTCGTCGCTTTCATCACATCGGAAGATTCCATTACAGTTAAGTTTAAAGATGGCTGGCATTACATCTATAACTCCATTCGCCCTGGTCTGGCAGATGTGGACCGCATGAAAACGATGGCGAAAGCAGGGAGCGGCCTTCATGGCTTTATTAACAGCAAAATCCGCAATAACTATTTCCACAAATACCACTAAACCGCAGACACGAAAAAGGCGGCAAACGCCGCCTCTTCTGCATACAACTGTGACATCTTATTTGTACAGTTCTGCTGTACCGTGCATCTGGTTATTACCGGAAGCACCGATGATGCGGTATGAACTTGCACCGGCCTGTTCAGCTTTGGCATTCAGTTGTGATTGCAGGCCAGGCAGTGAACCGTAAGTTGATGCGCTGACCACACCCAGACTCTGCTGACCGGCAGGTGCGGACTGAACTTCTGTTGCAGCCAGAGTAGAGAATGAAGCGGTAGCGATAGTCAGAGCAGCGATAGTCATTGCGATGGTTTTCATGATGTTAATTCCTGTTCGTTAATTTGGTTTGGGATGCCTTCTTCAGGAAACCCGGTTTCAGGTCAACGTTACTTATTAATTAACGTTCGATAAGTAAATACTAAGGGCTGCGGAGACTTTGTGCAAGACATTTATTTATCGATCGTTAACTAAATGTGCGATCCTGTACTGAAACAAGCAGAAAGGGAGAAACAGGCAGGAAGATGGTAGAAGCGGGTCCGCGATGAAAACCTGCCTGAAAGCCGGATTTGTCCCCCAGAAGATTCAGCTCACGCGGGATGTGTCAGTGGCTATCGGGTTGGTATCAATCGGAATGGGCGTAACGCCGTTGCCCGAAACGCAGAGTTCTGTGATGATCCCCGATGTAAACTACTGCTTCCTGACCGACTCATGCGCAACATTCACCCTTACCCTGAGCTGGCAGCGACACCAGAAAAACAAAGCTCTGGCTGATTTTATTCGTTATGCGAGGGAGCTGACGGTTTAGGGGGAATTGAGTGACGGGAATGAAAAACGGCAGCGGTTTCTATCCGCCGCCTAAATATGCCCTGCCCGACTGACATGAAAGCGCTGAAATCTTTCTTTCTGTAAATGACCGGTCAAAAGCTAAAAGTTTCTGGCTCAGGATGAGTGATTCCTAAGATTGAACAGTATTAGACGCATTTTTACTTTCATGAAATTCAATAATCAGCGCGGCCAGCTCGTCTTCTTCTGCATAAAAATAGGCCACCGGTACATCCAGTACTTTGGCGATTCGACTCACCGTATCCTGATCGGGCTGATGCTTGCCCTTCTCATATTGATTCATTCGGGCACTCGAAGAAGCTTCATCCAGCCCCGCGAGTACACCAAGTTTGTACTGAGAAAGTCCCGCGCGCAGACGCGCTTCCTTGAGTCTTTTGATCAACATAATGTCGGAGCTAACCTTTAACTAAGTTATTCTTAGTTTTCTATTGTGTTATTTTTAAGCACCGCACATACTAAGGATAACTTAGTAAGTAACATTATCTGGAGGTCTTACATGGCAAGTTCAAATGATTGGCACAGCGCTGACATCCTCGCGGCGATAAAAAAGAAAGGGACAACAATGGCGGCAGTTTCCAGAGAAGCCGGATTAAGTTCATCCACGCTCTCAAATGCATTGTCCAGACCGTGGCCAAAAGGGGAAATGATTATCGCGCAAGCCATTGGTGTTGAAGCGAAAGAGATCTGGCCGAGCAGATATTTTGATGTAAGAACGGGTAAACAAATCAGCAGGAAAATCAGGCAAGTAAGTGGGGTCGATTTTTCTTGAAGAATAACGTTTTGATATTTCTGGGATTGGATACTGAAAAATGGTGCCGACTACCGGAATCGAACTGGTGACCTACTGATTACAAGTCAGTTGCTCTACCTACTGAGCTAAGTCGGCTTTTTGAAGTGTTACCGGGGAACTACGGGGTGCTAAATTAGTGAAATCTGACGCTGCCGTCAAGCCCCTGAAAGTGCGTTTGCTGCTTTTCTCATCAAATGGCACAGTTTAGGAAATTTCTACCGGTTTCATAGGCTTGAAACCGGTAGAAAAAGGGTCACGGACGCACTAAATCGTCGCCATAACCAATCCATTTATAGGTCGTCAGGGCTTCTAATCCCATCGGGCCGCGGGCGTGCAGTTTTTGGGTGCTGACCGCCACTTCTGCGCCTAAACCGAATTGGCCACCGTCGGTGAAACGGGTGCTGGCGTTGACGTAGACCGCCGAGGAATCGACCTCACGCACGAAACGGTCGGCGGAGCTGATGGAACGGGTGAGGATCGCGTCGGAATGTTCGGTGCCGTAGGTGCGGATATGCGCCACGGCGGTGTCCAGATCGGCGACCACGGTGACGTTCAGATCCAGCGACAACCATTCGTCCTGATAATCCTCTTCGGTCACAGCCAGCACTTTCGCCGGGCCATTTTGCAGATGCGGCATGGCAGATTCACTGGCGTGTAACGTTACGCCCGCGCGGTACATACGGCCACTGAGTTCCGGCAGAAAACGTTCTGCAATTGCCTGATGAACCAGCACGGTTTCGAGGCTGTTACAGGCGCTCGGACGCTGCACTTTCGAGCTTTCAATCACGGTCAGTGCTTTGTCGAAATCCACACTTTCATCCACAAACGTATGACACACGCCGATACCGCCGGTGATCACCGGAATGGTGGACTGTTCGCGGCACAGTTTGTGCAGCGCCGCGCCACCGCGTGGGATGAGCATGTCGACGTATTTATCCAGACGCAGCAGTTCCGCCACCAGCGCGCGATCCGGGCTGTCGATGGCCTGAACGGCGGCTTTTGGCAGGCCACATTCTTCCAGCGCCAGCTGGATCACTTTGACCGTCGCCTGATTGGTGTGATGCGTTTCTTTCCCGCCGCGCAGGATAACCGCGTTGCCCGTTTTCAGGCACAGGCTGGCGACGTCGATGGTGACGTTCGGGCGCGCTTCATAAATCACGCCAATCACGCCCAGCGGTACACGGCGGCGTTCGAGACGCAAACCGCTGTCCTGCTGAGAACCATCAATCACCTGCCCGACCGGATCGCTCAGGCGGCAGACATCGCGCACGTCGCTGGCGATGGCGGATAAGCGCGCGGGCGTCAGCAGCAGACGGTCAAGTAACGCTTCGCTCATGCCGCTTTCGCGTGCAGCGGCCATGTCCATTTCGTTGGCGAGGATAATGCTCTGGCTGTTGGCCTCGAGCATGTCAGCCATCAGCATCAGCGCACGGTTTTTCTGCGCGGTGCTGAGGGTGGAGAGCTGCCAGGACGCGGCTTTCGCGGCCTTGCCCATCTCGTTAAGCATGTGTAACTCCTTAACTGACAATCATGTCGTCACGGTGAACGGCAACCGGGCCGTATTCGTAACCGAGAATATCGCTGATCTGCTGAGAGTGATGACCGGCAATCATGCGCATCGCATCGCTGTTATAGCGGCTGACGCCGTGCGCGAGGTCGCGCCCGTTCAGGTTGCGGATACGGATCACTTCGCCACGCGAGAAATCGCCTTTCACTTCGCGGATCCCTTTTGGCAGCAGAGAACTGCCACGCTCCATCATGGCGGAAACCGCGCCGTCGTCGATGGTGATTTCACCGGCTGGCGGTGCGCCGAAGATCCAGCGTTTACGGTTCTCCAGCGGGGTTTCCATTGCATGGAAACGCGTGCCGACAGAAACACCGTTAATCACATCGCCAATCACGCCCGGCAGATTGCCAGCGGCAATAATTGTATCGACACCCGCACGGCACGCGACATCTGCGGCTTGCAGTTTAGTCGCCATCCCGCCGGTTCCGAGGCCGGAAACGCTGTCGCCCGCTACCCCACGCAGTTCATCATCGATAGTCATGACTTCACGGATGAGTTCGGCTTCAGGATTGGTACGCGGATCGGCAGTAAACAGGCCACTCTGATCGGTCAGCAGCAGAAGTTTATCAGCTCCGGCCAGAATCGCGGCCAGCGCCGAGAGATTGTCGTTATCGCCGACTTTAATCTCTGCGGTAGCGACGGCATCGTTCTCGTTGATCACCGGCACGATATGGTTATCGAGCAACGCGTGCATCGTGTCACGGGCATTCAGAAAACGCTCGCGATCTTCCATATCGGCACGGGTCAGCAACATCTGACCAATGTGGATGCCGTAAATCGAAAACAATTGCTCCCAGAGCTGAATTAAACGGCTTTGCCCGACGGCAGCCAGCAGCTGTTTGGAAGCAATGGTGGCGGGGAGTTCGGGGTAGCCAAGATGTTCACGTCCGGCGGCAATCGCGCCCGACGTGACAATCACAATCCGGTGCCCTGCCGCATGTTGTTGCGCGCACTGGCGGACAAGCTCAACAATGTGAGCGCGGTTGAGGCGGCGTGAACCGCCAGTGAGCACGCTGGTGCCCAGTTTTACAACCAGTGTCTGACTGCCACTCATTAGTCTTTCCATTAAGGTGAATAAGAAATGCTTCTTTGTCTTTGTATCAGGGAGAAGCGTTATGCCAACCGGCATAACGCTATAATAGCAGCATTCAGTATGGGAATGGGTAGTACAGAAAGTCAGGCGGAGAGCTTCACCGGTTCCTCGCTGAAATCATCAGCAGGTTCCAGTTTGAGCGACATCTCTTCGATCATGGTGTTGAGTTTTTTGTGGAACCCTTTCAGGGTCGTCTCAAGCTTCTCACGCACTTCAACATCTTTAATGTTTTGCGCTTTCCAGATCCCGTCTTTATCGAACAAACCGAACTGATAAACATAGGTAAAACGTTCGGCTTCGGCCTGCAACTCAATCCACCAGCCCCAGAACTCACGCTTTTCTGGCGCAGGCTTCACGTTCACACACACCGCTAAGCAGTCAAAGAAAAAGCGGTCGTTCTCGCATTTCCCTTCTCTAATGTACGGCCCCAGTGTACCGAAACGTTTCATTAGCCTGCTTTTAGGATGACCACTTGGTAACGTCATAGTACAACCTCCATAGAAAGACGATCCTTTTTAGCAAACCGCAAAGAATTAGCAACCATTAAGTTAACGCATATGCTTTTCCAGCCAGCCGCAAATTTCTTGTAACGCGCTGTCAAAGTGCTGATAAAGCGGTTCACTTTTGATGGCTAAAAGCTTGCCATCGGCGGAAGAATCCGCAATCAGTCTGGCTTCGGTCTTCGGGCTGAAGATATCGCTTTCCCAGTAGGCGGCCAGCATTGGCGTCGGTGTTCTGCGCCCTAACAACCCCTGCGTTTTCAGAGAATATCGATTAAGTTCGGTTTTCAGCGCGGAATCGGACGACGTTGACATTCCGATGCGGCTCGCCAGCACATCCATGTACATATCCGGCACCTGTTCCTGACATTTCGGGTCGCTCAGCAGCGTATGCACCAGTGCGCCCAGCGTCGCCACAGCCCGCACGCGGCGCGGTTCAAGATACGCCAGCCGCACGGCGACGTTCGCCCCAAAGCGGTAACCCAGCAGGCTGACGCGACTCGCATCCACCCACGGCACATCAGAAAGCTGCATGAGAACCTGCTGATGCAGGAAGCTGGTGTCCTGCGTCAGTTTCCATTTTGAGGAAAAACCGATCGACGGCATGTCGATGGTCAGCATCGCAATGCCCATCGGCGCGAGATAAGACCGGAACAGGCGCTGATGGTCACTCTGTAAGGTGTCCAGACCGCCACACACCATGACCGTCGGGAACGGCGCTTTGCCTTCGTTAGGCAGATGCAGGAAACCGGTGATCGGCGCGCCGCCCGGGATTTTGAATTCCAGCTCTTTCAGCTGATACGGCGAATGTTCGGAGGATTTCTCAAACGCTTTATTGGCCAGCACTTCCGCCTGTTCGGCCAGCGTGTCGCCTTTCAGATGCGGATAACCGGCAATGCTGTAAAGGTTCGCGGCGTTCAGCCAGTATTCACTGGCGAGGTTGGCGTCTTGCTCTTCCACCGCTTTTTGTTGCCAGACCATCGCCTGATTAGACCATTCATAAATCCAGTTACCGTTGCGATAGCCAATGACGGTATCGAGCAATAACGGGTCGCTGTGCTCAGCTTTGGAAACGGCAATCCGCGACAGCACTTCTTCCACTTCCAGTGGATCAACGCCACGCCACAGCCACATCAGACGGTTGATTGTCCGGTACCAGCAATTCACCGTGTCACCTTCCAGCGCTGAGTGCATCGGCGGGTGCGTATTGTGATGATGAACGCGATGAACCAGTGTCGAGGTTTCCGGATATTTGAATGACGGTTTGAACAGTTTTTCCGTGAGATTGGCTGGAGCCATGATGCGAGATCCTCCGTTAGCAAGCAGCTTTCCGCCCGCAGGCGAACATTTCAGGCAGGGATTATAACCCGCCCACGTTGCGACAAGACAGGAGTGAGGTCAAGCGGAAAGGATTTCAAGTCAACAAAAGCAAAACGCCCGGCAATGAGCCAGGCGTTAAAAGAAAGTCACTGCATCCTCTAAATCATTCGTGCTGTATCAAGGCGGCGCGAAGGATGACGAGGATTTATTTGCCAACCAATGGCGGGACAAACACCACGCCCATATCCCACGGCTGTTCGATCCAGGTGTTCTGCGGGATATCGATCACATAATCGTCAACCAGCGGCGCACCGGCAGGTTTGGCGAAGATCGTGATGAAATGCGCTTTCGGATACATTTCGCGGATCGCTTTGGCGGTGCCGCCGGTATCGACCAGATCGTCGATGACGATGAAACCTTCACCGTCGCCTTCTGCGCGTTTCAGCACTTGCATTTCGCGCTGGTTGTCATGGTCGTAGCTGGAGATACACACGGTATCCACATGACGGATGCACAGTTCGCGAGCCAGCAACGCTGCAGGAACAAGACCGCCACGGCTGACGGCAATAATGCCTTTCCATTGTTCTGCCGGCAGCAGGCGTTTAGCCATCGTGCGGGCGTGGATTTGCAGCATGTCCCAGGTTACAACGTATTTTTCGCTCATAAAGGTATCCCAGCCAGTGAATTGACGGCTTCTAAAAATGTATTCGAGGGGAAAAAAGGTTGCGCAGGATTATAGTGAGTCCAGCCTACAAAAACCAGCGGTTATAGTACCGCCAGCCCGCAAAAAACCCGTATTTTCTCCCCGCGCCCGCGCACAGGTTAAGATTAAGTGATATTCTGTCAGGCCACTCGCCACACAGTCTGGCGGGGATAACTTAACCTTAAACCTACAGCATCTCAGTCAGTTCCCCTGCAAATGGAGCCTGAATGAGCTGACTGTTACAGGAGACTTATAGTGTCTGAACTGTCTCAGCTTTCGCCTCAACCGTTGTGGGATATTTTTGCCAAAGTATGTTCAATTCCGCACCCTTCTTACCATGAAGAAGCGCTGGCAAAACACATCGTTGAATGGGCTCAGGAAAAGGGCATCCACGCTGAGCGTGATGAAGTTGGCAACATTTTGCTGCGCAAACCGGCCACCCAAGGCATGGAAAACCGCAAAGCCGTTGCCCTGCAGGCGCACCTCGATATGGTGCCGCAGAAAAACAACGATACTGTACACGATTTCACTAAAGATCCGATTCAGCCGTTTATCGAAGACGGTTGGGTAAAAGCCCGCGGCACCACGCTGGGCGCTGACAACGGTATCGGCCTGGCTTCTGCACTGGCGGTTCTGGCTGATGACAGTGTAGAACACGGCCCGCTGGAAGTTCTGCTGACCATGACCGAAGAAACCGGCATGGCGGGCGCATTTGGCCTGCAACCGGACTGGTTACAGTCTGAGATTCTGATCAACACCGATTCTGAAACCGAAGGCGAAATCTACATGGGTTGCGCCGGCGGGATTGATTTTACCGCCACGCTGCCACTGAGCCGCGAAGCGGTTCCGGCCGGTTTCACCACGCTGAAACTGACGCTGAAAGGCCTGAAAGGCGGCCACTCCGGCGCTGATATCCACCTTGGTCTGGGCAACGCAAGCAAACTGCTGGCGCGTTTCCTGTCTGAACACGCTGACACACTCGGTCTGCGTCTGCTGGACTTCACCGGCGGCACGCTGCGTAACGCTATTCCTCGCGAAGCTATCGCGACGCTGGCGATCTCAGCCGATAAAGCGGACGCACTGAGAACCGCTGCACAGGAATTCCTGGCAACGATTCAGTTCGAACTGTCTGCGGTTGAGAAGAAAATCGCTTTCGTCGTTGAAGCGGCAGAAAGTACGGCGAAAGCGCTGAGCAAAGACAGTCAGGGCAAATTCATTGCACTGCTGAACGCCACACCAAACGGCGTGATCCGCATGAGTGATGACGTGAAAGGCGTGGTGGAAACCTCCCTGAACGTTGGCGTTGTTACCATGAAAGATGATGAAGTGGCGATCAACAGCCTGATCCGTTCTCTTATCGACAGTGGCAAAGAATACGTCGTCAGTATGCTGAATTCGCTGGGTGAACTGGCGGGTGCGAAAAGCCTGGCAAAAGGCAGCTACCCTGGCTGGAAACCTGAACCAAGCTCTGCGGTGATGACACTGGTTCGTGAAACGTACGAAACGCTGTTCAGCAAAACCCCGAACATCATGGTGATCCACGCCGGTCTGGAATGCGGTCTGTTCAAAAAACCGTACCCGGACATGGACATGGTTTCCATCGGGCCAACCATCACCGGGCCACACTCGCCGGATGAGCAGGTTGAAATCGCCAGCGTTGAGCTGTACTGGAAACTGCTGACAGCACTGCTGAAAGCGATTCCTGAACGTAAGTAATTGTTTTAGCTCCTCCCCCAGCGAAGAGGGAGGAGCTACAGTCACTCCCACGGCAGTAACAACTGCCGCTCTATCTGCGGATCCTGCAACGTGACATGCAACCCGACCAGACGCACACCTCGCCCGCCGCGCCGCTGTTCCCAGGCTTCACGCGCGACTTTCAGTAAATCTTCTTTATTGAGCACCGGCCAGATGTGTTCCTGAGTGGTCTGCTGGAAATCATGGAATTTGAGTTTCACGCCCTGCCTTGCGATGCGTAAATCCGGGCTGACCCGGCTCAGACGCGTATGCAATTCAGGATACAAACGCTCGATCAGCGCCACGCACTCTTCCCAACTGTGAATGTCTTCCGCCAGCGTGCGTTCAACGCCGACGGATTTCCGCAGCCGCTCAGCCGAAATTTCACGCTCGTCGATGCCCTGACAACGCTCCCACAGCACGCGGCCAAATTTACCAAAGCGCTTGAGCAACTTCGCTAAATCATAATGCTGAACATCGCCACAGGTTATCAGGCCCTGTTCCTGCAAACGCTGGGCAGTGACTTTGCCGACGCCGGGAATTTTACTCAGCGGCAGATCCTGTAAAAAGGCCTCAACGTTGTCTGGCGTAATCACAAACTGGCCGTTGGGTTTATTCAGGTCGGAGGCAATTTTCGCCAGAAATTTGATGGGCGCAATGCCCGCCGAGGCCGTCAGATTGATTTCGTCAAAAATCGCCTGACGGATTTCAGCGGCAATCAGCGTCGCCGAACCGTTGCACTGCGTCGAGTCTGAAACATCCAGATAAGCTTCGTCGAGTGACAACGGTTCGATCAATGGCGTATAACGCGCAAAGATTTCGCGGATGTGATTTGAGGCTTCTTTATACGCCTCCATTCTGCCGGGAATGACCTTCAGGTGCGGGCAAAGCTTGAGCGCCATTCCGGTCGGCATCGCGCTGTGTACGCCGAATTTGCGTGCGGGGTAATTGGCGGTGCTGATGACGCCACGCCGGTCGCGGCTACCACCGATGGCGATAGGAATGTCGCGCAGTGAAGGATCATCGCGCATCTCGACGGCCGCGAAAAAGCAGTCCATATCCACATGAATGATTTTACGCATAGCCCTCCCCTGATGACTGTATAAGTATACAGTTGAATCGGGAGATTTCAAACACAGAAAATGACGGTTAATTTGACTTAATTAATCACCATTAATGGCAACAGAAAGTATTTACATTCCTTAAACTGATTATTCAATATTTGGTGATTGCTAAAAAAATAATCAGTATTAATATGGCAACGTTTCAGACAGGCAGTACATAAGAAGAAAATCAGTGGCGTCTTACAGGCAGTTCATCTGTAGACAAAATAATCAAAATTATTATCGAGCAGGACTTAGAATGATCAGAATCGCGCTGTTTCTTGCGATGCTCCTCAGTTTGCCTTTATTTACAGCAAATTACGCCGTGGCCAGCGATGCTGTCCCGGTAAACGCGGCGCTTAAAAAACAATTGTTAGGTGCTCCCGTTTATATCCAGATTTTCAAACAAGAACGTAAACTCGAATTGTATGCACAGCTCGACGGCGAATTTCGTCTGATCGGCACCTACGGCATCTGCGATTTTTCTGGCGGTTTAGGAAATAAACGTCGTGAAGGGGATTTTAAAAGCCCGGAAGGTTTTTACAACGTGGATATTCACCACCTGAAGCCGGACAGCCGCTTTTATCGCGCCATCAACATCGGTTTCCCGAACGCGTATGACATCTCACAGGGCTATTCAGGTAAATATCTGATGATCCACGGCAACTGCAAATCTATTGGTTGCTACGCGATGACTGACGGTTATATGGATGAAATTTTCACCTACGTGCAGGCAGCTTTCCAGTTCGGCCAGCGCAACGTGCAGATCAGCATTTATCCGTTCAAGATGACCGATGCTAATATGCAGTCGCACAAAAACTCAAGCTACATCACGTTCTGGCGTCAGCTACAGCCGGGATTTGCGTACTTTGAGAAGCACCATCAGCCACCAAATGTCGTGGTGACTAACGGGCAATATGAAGTACTGCAACCGTTGTCAAACATCCCGCTGCCTTCACAGCTGGCGTTCGCCCCGGTGAAATAATGCGAATTCACCTGGAGCAATTTTGTTCCAGGTTTCGTTTGCCGTCAGCGGTTGCGTGGCAATCACGGTGACGACATCATCCGGTGTCGTCTGCTGCTGAAAATCAATTTCCACATCCTGATCCAACAACGTTGCCTTTCCGAAAGGCGCACGCCGCGTGATCCAGTGCAGATTGGTCGAACAATAGGCCATCACAAAATGCCCGTCCGACAACAGCATATTAAACACACCCTTCTGCCGTAACTCATCCGCCAGCGACGCAATATACCGAAACACGGGCGGCCAGCTTGCAGGACGGCGCGGATATCGCTGAGTGAGTTTATGCAGCAACCAGCAAAACGCGTATTCACTGTCGGTCTGGCCGATCGGGCGCAGCGTGCCGGTATCAAGCTGACGGTAACCGCGAAGCTGACCGTTGTGCGCGTAAGTCCAGTTATGGCCCCACAGCTCACGGGTAAACGGATGGGTATTTTCCAGCGCCACTTCGCCACGGTTTGCCTGACGAATATGGGAAATCACCGCGCAGGATTTGATCGGGTATTCCTGAACAAGGCGGGCGATAGGCGAATTAAAACTCGGCATCGGATCTTTAAAAGTACGACAGCCATTCCCCTCGTAAAAGGTAATGCCCCAGCCGTCTTTATGCGGACCTGTCCCGCCACCGCGCTGCACTAATCCGCTGAAACTGAAACAAATATCAGTTGGCACGTTAGCGCTCATCCCGAGCAATTCGCACATTTCCCGCCTCCTTTACAACAAAGGCCTTACGCCTTCGCCATCTCTTTTTCGATCAAGAGAATTAAAATATGAATGACTTTAATGTGGATTTCCTGCACGCGGTCAGCGAAGCCAAAATGCGGCACGCGGATTTCCACGTCTGCGGAACCGTCCATTTTGCCGCCGTCTTTACCGGTCAGGGTAATGACTTTCATGCCTTTGGCGCGCGCAGCTTCAATCGCTTTGATCACGTTACCGGAATTGCCGGATGTAGAGATGCCCAACAGCACATCGCCTTTCTGGCCTACGGCTTCCAGATAACGGGAGAAGATATATTCGTAACCGAAATCGTTGCCCACGCAGGAGATGTGGCTGACGTCGGAAATCGCAATCGCCGGATAGCCCGGACGGTTTTCACGGTAGCGGCCGGTCAGTTCTTCAGCAAAATGCATAGCGTCACAGTGTGAACCGCCGTTACCGCAGGAAATCACTTTCCCACCCGCCTTGAAAGAATCGGCCAGCAGCACTGCTGCACGTTGAATAGACTCAATATTTGCCGGATCGCTGATGAATTTATTCAGCGTAGCAGCAGCTTCGTTCAGTTCAGTACGGATAATATCCTGGTACATAGCAGCCTCTTTTATGTCCATTTGCAGCCAGCTGTGGCCGGCCGATAGCAATAAAACGTTCCGCTGAGCAGTTTAACGGAAAGCCGAAACTGCGAGAAGCAATGAAGCGGTAATGATTCTTATAGTTTCTGTTTTTGACGCTTAGTGCGGCCGGTTTGTGAGCTGCGTTGTAATTAGTATGTAAACACATTGATAAAGAAATGAGCATGGACTAAAACCATTGTATCCCTACAACAGGTCAGACCTCCTACTACTCAGGAGCTTTACTATGATGGTTCTTAGCATTGTTGCATTTGTCGTGATCCTTGGTGCGTTGTTCTATCACAAGGTCAATCTTGCCTTTAGCAGCCTGATTTTACTGGCATTTACCGCTGCCATGGGCGCTGTTCATCTGTGGACGCTGTGGCTGTTACTGCCTCTGGCGATTATCCTGCTGCCATTCAATGTACCCGCGTTGCGCCGCGCATTGTTCTCCGCACCGGCACTTCGCACCTTTCGTAAAGTGATGCCCGCCATGTCACGCACGGAAAAAGAAGCGATTGAAGCCGGTACCACCTGGTGGGAAGGCGATCTGTTCGGCGGTAAGCCGGACTGGAGAAAATTGCAGGATTACCCGGAACAACAACTGACCGAAGAAGAACAGCGCTTTATTGACGGCCCGGTGGAAGAAGCCTGCCGTATGGCGAACGACTTTGAGATCACCCACGAACTGGCCGATTTACCGCCGGAACTGTGGGCGTACCTGAAAGAACACCGCTTCTTCGCGATGATCATAAAGAAAGAGTACGGCGGTCTGGAATTCTCCGCTTATGCTCAGGCCCGCGTGTTACAGAAACTGGCGGGTGTGTCCGGGATTCTGGCGATCACCGTCGGCGTGCCGAACTCCCTCGGGCCGGGCGAATTGCTGCAACATTACGGCACTGAAGAACAGAAAGACCACTACCTGCCGCGTCTGGCGCTGGGTCTGGAAATTCCGTGTTTTGCACTGACCAGCCCGGAAGCCGGGTCTGATGCCGGGGCGATTCCGGATTTCGGTATCGTCTGTAAAGGCCAGTGGCAGGGCAAAGAAGTGCTCGGTATGCGCCTGACCTGGAACAAGCGTTACATCACGCTCGCACCCATCGCCACCGTGCTCGGTCTGGCGTTTAAACTCAAAGATCCGGACCATCTGCTCGGCAGTGAAACGGACCTGGGCATTACCTGTGCGCTGATCCCAACGGATACGAAAGGCGTGGAAATCGGTCATCGTCACTTCCCGCTGAACGTGCCTTTCCAGAACGGCCCGACGCGCGGTAACGATATTTTCGTGCCTATCGATTACATCATCGGCGGCCCGAAAATGGCCGGTCAGGGCTGGCGTATGCTGGTTGAATGTCTGTCCGTGGGCCGTGGCATTACATTGCCGTCTAACTCCACCGGCAGCCTGAAATCACTGGCGCTGGCGACCGGCGCTTACGCTTATATTCGTCGTCAGTTCAAACTGCCCATCGGCAAAATGGAAGGCATCGAAGAACCGCTGGCGCGTATTGCCGGTAACGCTTACGTGATGGACGCCGCCGCGACGCTCATCACCAACGGCATTATGCTCGGTGAAAAACCGGCGGTGCTGTCGGCGATTGTGAAATATCACTGTACCCATCGTGGACAGCGCGCCGTCATGGATGCGATGGACATCACCGGTGGTAAAGGCATTATGCTCGGCAAAAGCAACTTTGTGGCCCGTACCTATCAGGGCGCGCCAATTGCCATCACCGTGGAAGGTGCCAACATTCTGACCCGCAGCATGATCATCTTCGGTCAGGGCGCTATCCGTTGCCATCCTTACGTTCTGCGTGAAATGGCGGCGGCGGAGAAAAACGATCTGGACGATTTCGATCGTGCGCTTTTCGGGCACCTTGGCCACGTCGGTAGTAACAAAGTGCGCAGCTTCTGGCTCGGCCTGACCAACGGCCGCACCAGCGATACGCCGGTTAACGATAAAACCGCCCGCTATTACCAGCACATTAACCGCCTGAGCGCGAACCTCGCGCTGCTGGCTGACGTGTCGATGGGCGTGCTGGGCGGCAGTCTGAAACGTCGCGAGCGCATTTCCGCCCGTCTCGGCGATATTCTCAGCCAGATGTACCTGGCGACGGCGACGCTGAAACGTTATGACGAAGAAGGTTGCAACGAGGCTGATTTACCGCTGGTTCACTGGGGCGTGCAGGATTGTCTGCATCAGGCCGAAGTGGCTATCGACGACCTGCTGCGTAACTTCCCGAATGCGTTTGTGGCAGGTGTGATGCGTCTGGTGATTTTCCCGCTGGGCCGTTCGCACGCGGCACCGTCGGATCGTCTGGATCACGAACTGGCGCGCATTCTGCAGGTACCTTCTGCGACGCGCAGCCGTATTGGTCGCGGTCAGTATCTGACGCCAAGCGAACACAACCCGGTCGGGCTGCTGGAGCAGGCGTTGCTGGATATTCTGGCCGCTGAGCCGGTGCATAAACGTCTGTGCGATGCGATGGGCAAAAAACTGCCGTTTACACGTCTGGATATTCTGGCGCAAAAAGGTCTGGATGCCGGTCATATCAGCGCCGACGATGCACGTATTCTCAGCCGTGCGGAAGAAAGCCGTCTGCGTTCCATTAACGTCGATGAGTTTGAGCCGGACGAACTGGCCGCCAAAAAGCCGCAAGCGGAGCAAGAAAGCGCAAAAAAGGATGACGCCAAACCGCGCCATACCGAAGCGGCATAATCCTTAAAATTCACCGACAAAAAAGCCTGAGTGGTTGCGCACTCAGGCTTTTTCTTTTCATATCCTTCCAGATTACCCTAAATAATTCGGGTCGCAGGAAGGCGGCAAGTAAACGCATCCCCGGGAGCATAGATAACTATGTGACCGGGGTAAGTGCGCGCAGCCAACGCATCTGCGGCCTGAAGTATGAAGGGTAATCAGAAGAAGTATTTAAAGCGAACACGCCCGCCATACCGCTGGTCGCTGTCATTATCGTTGCTATAATTTTTATCCGCTTCCAGCATCGACACATACGCGCCCAGATAGACATTGAAGTTTTTCATGTCCATCACGTTCGGAATGAGATAACTGGCGTGGATGGTATGAATATCGTAGCTGCCCGGCTCGCTGAACCAGTCATCGCCGGCGTTTTCGTTATTCATTGGCCGTAAACCGTTGGCATTAAATTCTTCAATGCGGTTGTGCGCGTAGATATAGCCCAGCTCAAAGTTCTTCCACAACGCATTGGTGCCGACCGTGAAATCTTTCTCATCCGAGGCGTCCATATACGCCGTGCTCAGGTTCGCGACGATGCCGTTTTCCGGATCCGCTTTCTGACCGTTCCAGGTCATGGTCATGCCGTAACCGTTACGTTTGGACTGATCAATGGTTTCGCCCTGATCATTCTTATAGCCGTAAGCGTTGTTGACCACGTTGGTTTCCATTGCCGCCGCCACCGAGAACACATCCCCTTTCCAGGCGATAATCGGACGCAAATACGCGACGTTTTTATCCTGTTCCAGCTTGTTGCCGTGGTAGTTCTGATCGGCAAACAGCGACGTCCCGTTTTCCATCAGCGTATTCAGCTCGAAGTACCAGTTGCCGAGCGTTTTGTTCAGCAGGATGTTGCCGCCGCTGTCACTGCGTCCGCGCCCTTCTTTCATCATGTACACATAGCCGTAGCCGTCTGCGTACAGGTCATTGGCAGTGTTCCCGGAGTATTCGATAAAGGTATCCTGATTCAGCGGGAACATATCGTACGCTTCGAAGCGGCCGATTTTTGCCATCCAGTTTTGCTCTTCACCGAAGAAGAATGCCGCGTCATCGACATTCATCGAGCCGTTTAAATCGGCGGTCGGTTGCACGGAGAATCCGGAGAATTGCCCTTTTTCATTCCGGCGATAACCATCAAGCCCGATTAACAAACGGCCATTCACATCCCAGCGTTCATTGCCGCCATTCCATTTATTACTGTCACCATTTTTCGCCGAAATTAATTGTCCGCTGCGGCTTGCACCGTCAACGTTAAACTCCACATCGCCGTAGAGTTTCAGATTATCAAAACCATTTAACGTTAATAATTTATCCTTGGAGATACCGTCTGTTTTTACTTCTACCGGCGTGGCTTCTTTCACACTGGCAATTTCCTGCTCACGTTTTACATCCTGTTTTTTCAGTTGCTGGATTTGCTTCTCGGCCGATTCCGCGCGTGCTTCCGCCAGTTGCAGGCGCTGCTCAAGCTGTGCCATACGCGCTTCCAGACTGGTTGAAGAACCTGCTGCCATCGCTGAACCTGACACGGCGATCCCCACCAATAATGCCAGCGTCTTAATCTTTCTCATAATTACGATATCCTTTTCAATACAAAATCAAACCGCCGATATAAATTAACGACGCTGTTTTGTTTTTATTAAAATAGTATCCAGAGATTACATAATGAGAATTGAAGATAGATTCTGGCAGAATAAGCTGTCAAAAATAAAACAGGGAAACGTGAAGTAAAACTGTATTAACGAAATTTCATCCTTACAAAACCAATAAACGTAAAAACGGGATGCTGATATTCACAACATCCCGCTTATTATTTTATTTAGATACATTATGCTGAAACTATTTATCAGCCGAATGTTTAATACTTAACTTTTCTTAGGACGAATTTTCGCCGTCAGCCCTTTCAGGAAGTAGCGCAGAACCTGATCGCCGCACGGACGGTAGTTTTTGTGCCCTTCCTTACGGAAGAATGCGCTCAGTTCGCCTTCTGAAACCTTGAAATCTGCCGTGGTCAGCACAGCAATCATGTCTTCGGTTTTCAGCTCAAACGCCACGCGCAGTTTTTTCAGCATGATGTTGTTGGTCAGACGCTTTTCCACTTCCGGTGCCGGGAAGCGATCGTCTTTACCGCGTTTGAACACAATCAGCCCGTTCAGGAAGTTCGCCATCACTTCGTCAGGCACTTCCATATACCCTTCTTCGTCTTCTTTTTTCAGATAACGGGACATCACTTCAGGGCTGACCGGCGTGCCGGTGGTTTTGAGGATTTCAATGACCTGGCCTTCGCTCAAATCCAGCATGTAGCGCACGCTGCGCAAGACATGGTTATGCATCATAATTCTGTATTCCTGTTAAAAGTAAACCGAGGAAATGCCACCGGGTTTACCCCTACGCACCTCGAAGGCGGGCATTATACAAGGCTGCGCGCGCGGGTCGCCTGTTAATTGTGGCAAATTTCGCAGTTTCGCGCCTCCGGAGGGAAAAATCAGCGACTTCTCCACGCCTTTTCTTCGCCGGGAGATATGGCCTCTCCGTCTTAGTTTAGTGCATATATATAAAATCCAAATGGAAATTATTAATTCATCACCTCAATAGATCTAATTTAATTTGAGATAGCTCACATTACTTTCTGTTGCCTAAACCGCATAAGAAGCAAATACTAAAACAGCGTTTCATTTATATAAAACCCGTAACACAAATAACTCATCAGATGCAGGATGGCATATGAAAATCAAAGGACTACGGTGGTGGATAATAGCGTTAGTGACGCTGGGAACTATCACCAACTATTTATCACGCAGTGCACTTGGGGTGGCAGCGCCCACGTTAATTAAAGACCTGGGGATTAGCCAGCAGGAATACTCTTACATCGTCAGTGCATTTCAGGCTACCTATGCATTAGGCGCTCCGGTTGTCGGTTATATTATCGATATAATAGGTTTAAAAGTGGGGTTTGCAGTTTTTGCAGTGGCCTGGTCGATATTTAATATGGCTCACGGCTTTGCAGGTTCATGGCAACCTTTAGCGTTCCTGCGCGGATTAATGGGCGTGGCAGAATCCACAGCAAATCCGGGCGGAATGAAAGTTGTGGCAGAATGGTTTCCGGCGAAAGAACGCGGAATTGCCTGTGGGTTATACAGCACCGGTACATCCCTTGGCGCAATGCTGGCACCGCCTTTGGTGGTCTGGGCAATTTTAGAATATAACTGGGAAATGTCTTTTGTCATTACCGGTGCTGTCGGGTTGATATGGGTCATTATGTGGCTGGTATTTTATCAGTCGCCCGAAAAACATAAGTCCATGACGCAGGAAGAAATTAACTATATACATAGCGGGCAAGAACCGGTTAATACTCAGGCCATAAAACCGCGCCGTACCCCTTTAAAAGAAATGCTGGGAAACCGTAACCTCTGGGGAATATCCCTGCCCCGTTTTATGGCAGATCCGGCATGGGGAACATTACATTACTGGATGCCTTTATACCTGGTCACTGTGCGCCATATGGATCTGCATGAAATTGCGATTTTTGCGTGGCTGCCCTTCCTCGCCTCCGACTTTGGCTGCATGTTCTCAGGCTTTATGTGCCGGATATTAAACGCACGCGGCATCTCCATCATCAATGCCCGCCGAATCACATTCACCTTCGCGGCCGTGCTGATGTTGTCTATGGCAGGCGTCGGACTGGTCAGCAATGTCTACATCGCGATTGCTCTGTTTTGCATTGCAGGCTTTGCACACCAGTGTCTTTCGATCACCGTGATTACCATGTCTGCGGACCTGTTCAACAAAAATGAGGTGGGTACGGTGACCGGTTTTGCGGCACTTTCAGGGGGGACAGGCAACTTCCTGTTCTCGCTGTTTCTCGGGGCAACTGTCGCCACCGTCGGCTATACCGCCTTCTTTGTTGGCTTAGGGTTCTTTGATCTCATTGGCGCATTTTTCTTATGGATGCTGGTGCGCGACCCTTTAAAAACTCACTCAGCGCATCCTCATACCGGAATTAAAAACTCGTAGTCTGATATAAAAATCATCGCGAAAAATTAAAGTTACAAGGACATTAATATGAATATCACATCGCCACTGCGCATAGCCTGTGGTTTAGTAACCCTATTGCCATTATTCGGGCACGCCGTCACTTTTGATGTGCGCGGCGGATATAAAGCCGCAAGCCATGTGTATGAATCCCGATTTAAAGTCAGCCAAATCTGGAAAAGTGGTTGGTGGGCCAGTATGGAAACGGATAATAAGGACAATAAAAACAACGAACGCGGGCCGAATGGCACAGATAAAAGTGACAGCGCGCATTCCCTGGGAGATATCACAACAGACTATAATGAGATCGAAACCAATTACACGTATAAGCTGGATGATAAATGGAGTTTACAACCCGGCGGAATTCTTCACTGGAGCAGTAACGGAACACAGCTCCGCCCCTATATTCGTCTGAATTATAAAATTAGCGAAAATCTGAATTCAGGATTGCGATACCGTTATGATTATAACGACTACGAAACCAAAAATACGGATGACGAACTTCATCGGGATAGCGTCAACCGTCTGGATTTGTATTTGGGGTATAAAATAAATCCGACATGGAGCCTGAATTATCAGGGCACCGTTTATCGCCATTCCAGTGCGGATTACGAATATAAAAACGGTAAATCCTGGTCAACGGAAAATGCTTTCACTGTCCGCTACAAATGGAATAACACCGTCAGTAATTACGCCGAGTATGACTATCTGGATAAAACGGGTTATTACGAGGGTGAAGGTAATAAAGCCGAATCACGTTACCGCATAGGTATCACGTTCAACTTGTGATCGCCGGGCGATTTACAATGAATGATTAATAACACGAGTAATCCGAATGAATAAATTAAATGTGGCATTACGCGCGCTCCCTGCGCTGCTTTTCCTGTGCAGCGGGTTAACCCACGCGGCCCCTTCGCGTTGTTTTACTTACGATGCCGCAACACTAGCCCGGACCCGTTCTCAGGTTGCGCAGAAAAATAGCCCGCTGCTGCCTGTATATCAGGCATTACTGTCAGCAGCAGACAAAGCGCTTAAGCAACCGGCGCTGAGTGTGACCCAAAAAACGCTTTTGCCCGCCTCCGGGGATAAGCATGACTATTACAGTTTTGGGCCTTACTGGTGGCCAAACCCGGATATGGCAAGTCATCTGCCGTATATCCGTCAGGACGGCAAAACCAATCCTGACAGCAAAACCGACGCCACGGACAGCACGCGGTTAGTTCGTTTCGGCGATGACCTGCGCGTACTCGGCTTAGCGTATTACTTCTCCGGCAATAAAGCGTATGCCGACAAAGCTGCCGAAATGGCACGCGTCTGGTTTATCAACAGCCAGACACGGATGAACCCGAATATGGCTTATGCACAGGCGATTCCGGGTGTGGTTGATGGACGTGGGATAGGCATCATCGACAGTCGTGTTCTGATTGACGTCATGGACAGCATTGAGCTGATACGCCCGGCAGATACGCTGAGCGAAGCGGATTTTCAGGCCGTCAAACGCTGGTACGGCACTTTCTCTCAGTGGCTGCTGACCAGTGACAACGGCTTTGAGGAGGGCAACTGGCACAATAACCACGGGGTATTCTATGACGCACAAGTCGTGGCCTTTTCCTTGTTCAGCGACCACCCGGATGTCGCAAAACAACAAATGCGCGTCGCGATGTTGCGCCATCTGACTGCACAAATTGACCGGAAAGGTTACCTGACGGCGGAAACCGAGCGCACCCGCTCCTGGCATTACACGCAGTTCGCCCTTTCGGCATTTCAGCGTCTGGCGCGTTACGGCGAACTGACAGGCGTGGATTTGTGGAATTCAGCGATAGACGATCACCGGCTGGAGCAGGCGCTGACCGTCCCGGCGCAGTTTCTGGATAAACCCGCTGAATGGCCTTTCGCGGAACTGAAATTCGATGCTCAGGAAGCGCTTGGCAATATGATCGCAGCGGCGCACGCTTACCCGAAAAATGCGTTGTTTCGCGAGAAGGCACAACAGTTGTCCGTGGCTTATCCTGATAACATCAACCTGTTAACCATCACCGCGCCGCTGGTGCGCTGAAGACAAGGACGGTCTCCTGATGAAACAATTTACGCCGGACGAAATGCAGGAAATCCGCGAACGGTTACCCGCGTTTCAGCACGTTATCGCCACGCTGGAAAAAGAGAACGCCGTCGTCCTGAATCACCCGCTGGTGGTTCAGAAAACCGCGCTCGCGACCTGGAATCATTACTATTATTGCCCTCAACACGGCGTGCGCCTGGAGTGGCGCTATGACTCGCCAAACTCTCACCGTTGCCCGGAAGACGGCCATCTGTTTGAGGGCGAGCCCTACGACGGCGCGTGGTGGCGCTGGCTGAATGGCCTGAATGCGAAAGCCTGTCAGGAGCTGGGGTTACTGTGGCAACTGACCGGCGAAGCGCGGTATCTGGAGAAAGTCAGCGCGCTGCTGCTGACTTATGCCCGTTATTATCCTGATTATCAGGAACATGGCGGCATTCCGTATAACGGCCCCGGCAAGGCCAATGCGCAGACACTCTGTGAGGCCAATTGCCATCTGCAACTGGCACTGGGTTATGACTTTGTCCGCGACGCGCTTTCGGCTCAACAGTGCGCGCTGATTGAAACCCGCCTGCTGCGGGAGGGGGCTGAATTTCTGATGCGTCACCGCCACGATCAGTTGCATAACCATGAGGTGAAAATCAGCGCCACGCTTGGCGTCATCGGTGCCGTCATTGACGAACCACGGTATCTGGATTTTGCCGTCAACAGCCCCTACGGATTACGCTATCAGCTTGAGCACGCTCTGCTGCCGGGGGGTTTATGGTTCGAAGGATCGTTGCACTATCACTTTTACGCATTACAGGGCTTTTTTGCCTTCGAAAAACTGGCAAGAAACACACCTTACAGCCTGATGGATTTGCCGTATTACCGGCAGATGCTGACACTGCCGCTGGCGTTACTGATGCCAGACGGTGCCACACCCCGGCTAAATGACTGCACCGCCGGACAGGAAAAACTGACCCAAAGTGATCTGTACGAATTTGGCTGGCGGTACGTCGGAGCCCCCCTTTATGCCGAAGCGCTGCATGTTATTTATCAGCACAAATCGCGGGAAAACCTCGATGCCCTGCTTTACGGCGTCAGAGAATTGCCGCCGGTGAAGGGAAACCTGCCACCGGCAGCTTCGTTCCACCATCCCGGCATCGGATTAACCGTGATGCGTGATGTGACCAGACAGCGGGCGCTCCTTGTTAAGCACGCGCCCTACGGCGGCGGACACGACCACTATGACCGGCTGGGGATCATGCTGTTTAACCACGGGAATGAGATCTTCCCCGATTTGGGCACAACGGGTTACGGCGTGCCCTTACACGAGGGGTATTACAAAAACAGCGCCACGCACAATACAATTTGCATCAGTCAGGCCAACCAGCCGCCTGCAACGCCGAGGGTTTTACAGTGGCACGTCACGCCCGAAATGCAGTATCTGGATGTCTGTGTTGACTGGTTAACGCCGGCTAAAATGCCCGACAGTTTTACGCAGATCAAATGGGACAATGCGGCCTATCAGGATGTGTTCTGCCGCCGCCGTTTACTGATGGCAGGCGATATCATTCTCGATATTACACAAGTATCAAACCCGCATCGGCAACAGGTTGACTGGATCTTACACGCCGATGCCGAAGCGCTGAGTGCCTATCCGCACACCTGCACGCAATTTTCTCCTGACGGGCCTTTGCAGCACATGACGAATATCAGCACCCGGCCGCTGGCGGGCGTATTACCGCATCTTTTTGCCACGCAAAGCGGCGCATTTTCCGTCTGGCTGTACGGTGAGGGGGAGGTTTTTCAGGGAAAAGCACCGGGAAATCCGCCGTCTCATTCACTGAATTATCTGGTTGCCAGAAGCTATCAGCCGCAGATTTTACAGGTGGCGCTGTACGATTTGTCGGTCGAAAAACCGCTGGAAAAAGTGACGATAACGGATGACGGCCAGACGCTAAATATTACCGCCCTCAGCAGGCAGGGGAAAATCGCGATTAACGTGTCTTTAGGGGAAGAAGCCCGCGAGCCGGAAATGACCGTCACGCCGCCATAAGTGAAAGAGGGGTAATCAAAAGCCGGAGCAGACGCACCGGCTTTCACTTTTATCCACGCCTTTTATCCGCAAACCTCAGCTGAACTGGCGGATGCGCGCGATAAAGGATTCCACGTCACTGATTTGCCCGGCGGTCAGAATCAGCCATTTGCCCAGACTCAGCGCGTGGCGCTGGCAGTCGGCTCGCATTGCGGCGTCTTTGATAGAATCGAGATCGGCCACGTGCGCTAGCCCGATGGTGCGACGGATTAACTCCGCGCCGCAATACCCGACGGCATCGTGCCAGACTTCCTGCAAGAAAGCGTCGGCATAGCCCGGTTCGGCCAGCGTCGGATCCTGGGATTTTTCACGTGCCAGTTGCAGGAAACGTTCGGAAAAACTCAGCCACAGTTCGCGCACATCTTTCAGACGCTGTTCGCGACCGTCAGCCGCTTCACGCACGCCCACCAGCCCCGGCAAACCGCAATAATTCAGCAACAAATTACCGATAGCCGAGCCCGGATCAAAACCGACAGGACCGTAATAACCGAACTCGGCATCAATGGCTTTCAGCTTGCCTTCGGCGACAAAAATCGAGCCGCTGTGGATATCGCCGTGCAGCAACGCTTCTGCCTTGCTCAGGAAACGGTGCTTGAGCGCCGCCACCGCCAGACGCAGGGGTTTGTCTGCACGCAGCGCACCGACTTCCGGCTGTAAAACCGGATCAAAATTATTCCGTTCGTGATCGACATAAGGATCGGTAAAGAACAGATCTTCGGTGATCTGGCAAAGTTCAGGATTGGTAAACCGTGAAACTTCGGCTTTCTTGGTTTGCGCGTTCTGATAAAAATCGGAGGTATGGAATAACGTTTGCGCCAGATATTCACCCAGCTGGCTGGCGGCCTGCGGGAAGTATTTGCCCTGCACCAGCTCACTGCGCCAGATCTGATGATCTGACAAATCTTCCTGCACCATCACCGCCAGTTCCGCGTCGTGATACAACACTTTCACCGTATGCTGCGGGCAATACTGACCGTGAATGATCAGCGTTTCCGCTTCGATGCGCGCACGGTCGAGCGTCAGCGGCCAGGATTCCCCGACGCAACGCACGTAGGGCAAAGCCTGTTTCACGATCACCCGGCTTTTGCCCGTGGTATCACGAATTTTAAACACCAGATTCAGGTTTCCGTCACCGATTTCATCGGCGGTCACCAGAGACTGCGGATCTGCTACGCCACCGTATTTACGGGCATATTCAACAGCATCTTCGGCGGTAAATGTGTAGTAGCGCGACATCCTGACCTCTCGAATTCTTTTTTAGACGCTAAAGCGTTTGGACGTCTATACATCCGTAAAACATGTTGGCAGAATAAGTGAACAGATGCAACCGGGCAACAAGGATTTAACCAACAATGCAAAGCCTCACAACCACCAGTTTACGTATCCGCGAAAACCAACTGTGGATCCTCGATCAGCAGGCCCTGCCACAGCGTTCCGACTGGCGCGAATGCCGCGACGTCAGCGACCTGGTGGATCACATCCGTACCCTGCGTGTGCGCGGTGCGCCGCTGATTGGTTTATCCGCCAGCCTGCTACTGGCGTTGCTGGCTGAACTGGGCATGAAGCAGGATGAACTGGCGCATTCACTGGACGTCCTTCGCGCCTCGCGCCCGACGGCGGTGAACCTGATGAACAATCTCGAACGCATGAAAATCGCGTTACAGCAGCCCGATTTCGTCACCGCGCTGACGGCTGAAGCGCTGCGTCTGGTGGATGAAGACCGCGCGCTGTGCGAAAGCATTGCGACGCACGGTGCAACGCGGGTCACGCCGGGCAGCCGTTTGCTGACCCACTGCAACACCGGTGGTCTGGCGACAGCGGGCGTCGGCACGGCGATTGGCGTGATCCGCCGCGCGCATGAGCAGGGAAATGTCGAACAGGTTTGGGTCGATGAAACGCGCCCGTTATTGCAGGGCGGACGCCTCACCGCGTGGGAACTCGGCGAACTGGGCATTCCGTATCAGCTGATTTGTGATTCGATGGCTGCCAGCCTGATGGCACAAAACCGCGTCGACGCCATCTGGGTCGGTGCTGACCGCATCGCCGCCAACGGCGACGTCGCCAACAAAATCGGCACTTACAGTCTGGCGGTTCTGGCGAAATACCACGGCATCCCGTTCTACGTCGCCGCGCCGCATACCACGCACGATCCGCATTGTCCGAACGGCGCAGCCATCCCCATCGAGCAGCGTGATGCCCGCGAAGTCACCGGTGTTTCCGGCAGTTTTGGTTCCGTGCAGTGGGCTCCGGCGGATGCGCAGGTCTACAACCCGGCGTTTGATGTGACACCTGCGGAGCTCATCAGCGGATGGGTGCTGGATGTGGGGGTGGTGACGCCTGCGCAGGTGCGCGAAGGGATCTTCGCGGCTTCCTTAAAGTAGCGGCTGGCGGCTGGGCTGAGCCGCGGGCAGCGTTCAAAATTGACCGAGAATATTTCGGTTTTTCATGTGCGGTGATCGCTTAGCGGCTCGCGCCGAAACCGACCAAAAGAGGGAAGTGCTTTCCCTCTTTTGGATTTCTCCCCGCTTTTTCAACACGCGCTATCGCTCGCTGGCTATGTTTCAGCAACACCCGTTATTGCCGCAAACGCCGCCGCTGCGCGGTGCTCTCATTTCAGGCTCGAACCTGCTCGGAAAAAGACTCTCGCTGTTTCTCACCGTTCATTCGACGTCGTTTTGAAAGCGGCCTGGGGCTTATCTAAATTCAAAAGCAGAATGGTTTTGTCTTTTAAATAGGTGAGATGGCGCGCTCAGAAATTTTGCTGACCGAGGGTTCGAGACCGCAAGGCTCGAGCCGAGCGAAGCGAGACAGCGTCACGAAGTGACGACCCGAAGGGCGAGGCCATAGGCCGAGTAACCCCTCGAGGAAGGCACCGCGCAGCGGCAAGATTTCGCGCCACACGCCGAAGTTGCAGAACATGTCCATCGACCCAGCGGTAGCGCGCAGTTTAAGAGCCCGGGATTCTCAAGGGGCGCGGCGATAGGCGCTCCTTGAGGCCGGTTTGGGTGGCAACCCAAGGTCTTGACCTGAGCTAAGCGATCACCGCGCATGAAAAACCGAAATTTACGCTAAGCTGTCCCTTTGGGCCAGTTTGACCGGCAACCCAAGGTCCTGACCTTAAAAAGAAATTTTAAAAGCTTTTCTAAAAAGCTTATTCCCCCATCCTCGGGTACTTATCCGCGATACCATCGCCAGTGAAATGTGCCACCCATCCTTCCGGATTATCAAAAACGCGAATCGCCGTAAACGACGGTGAACCGCCCATATCAAACCAGTGGCGGGTATTTGCGGGGACGGAAATCAGATCGTTTTTCTCGCACAGGATCTGGAAAATCTTACCGTTCAGATGCAGGCAAAACAGCCCCGCGCCTTCGACGAAGAAACGCACTTCGTCTTCGCCATGGGTATGCTCGGAGAGGAATTTGGTGCGCAGCACTTCGCGCTGTTCGTTGTCCGGGCGCATACTGATCACATCCCAGCTCTGATAGCCCTTCTCTTCCACCAGTTTGTCGATTTCATGCTGATAGGCGGCGATGACGTCCTGCGGCTGCGGGTTCTGGCCTAAATCACGGTCGGCCTGCCAGCGTTCGAAACGCACGTCAATCTTGCTCAGTTCGGCAGCGATGGCCTCACCGTCACGGCTTTCCCAGACTGGCGCGGAAGGATCCTGGTCACTAAAAATCGTTAATGCACTCATGGTCAACCCTCTTATAAGAATGTTTCTAAGGCTATCTGATCAAAACGATTAACTTGCAGGTGATCGCTGAGTTCGTCAGCGTCGTCACGGATCAGCTGACAGGTATGCCAGCCCGCTAAGCGCGCGGCATCCAGCTCCTGACGGATGTCCGATAAAAACAGTAAATCAGCGGGCGGTAGAATCAGCTGTTCGGCGATGTTCTGGTAGGATTCCGTTTCGCGCTTGGCACCGACGCGGGTGTCGAAATATCCGCTGAACAGCGGCGTAAGGTCGCCCGCATCGCTGTAACCAAACAGCAGTTTTTGCGCGTCTACGGAACCGGAAGAATAAACACAGAGCCGCAAACCGCCGGCTTTCCAGGCTTCTAACTGCGGCGCAACATCCGCGTACAAATGCCCGCGAAAATCACCGTTCTCATAACCGGTGCGCCAGATAATGCCCTGCAGCACTTTCAGCGGCGTCGATTTGACGTCGTTGTCCATGTAGGTAAAAAGCTGCTCAATCAGGGCTTCGACGCTGGCCTGTGGCCGGTCGATTTCGGCGCGTAATGCGTTCAGCGCAGCCGCCACTTCCGGTGCTTCGTGATGATGACGCAGAAATTCGGCGAGGCGCTGACGGGCATAAGGGAATAACACCTGATGCACAAAACGGATATCCGTAGTGGTGCCTTCAATATCAGTGACGATGGCGCGGATCATTTGGCCTCCAGCAGGCGGCGTTGCAGTTCACACTGGAACAGAAATTCCAGCCCTTCCAGATGGCGGCGCGCTTGTGCCACATCCTGTCCCCAGCAGGTCAGCCCGTGACCGCGCAACAGAAAACCATACCGCAACGGCGCGTGTTCTGTGCTGGCAATAATCTTCTGCACCAGCGCAGAGATATCCTGGCTGTTGTCGAAAATCGGGATCACCACCTGATCAAGGTGCGTTGTCTGGCCGCTCAGCGATTTCTGCATTTCGTAGCCTTCCAGCACCAGCGTACTGCTGCGTTCCACGCGGGACAACACGGTCGAATTCACCGAATGTGTATGCAGCACCGCACCTGTTTCAGGATAGCGGGAATAGAGCATCGTGTGCAGGCCGGTTTCCGCCGACGGGCGACGTCCGCTTGGCGCGAGGCCGCTCTCCAGTTCAACCAGCAGAAAATCGTCTGCGGTCAGCGAGCCTTTGTCCTTCCCCGATTCGGTGATCAGGCAATGTTTGTCGCCCTCGCGGACCGACATATTCCCGCCTGTCGCCGGGCTCCAGCCCTTCTGACCAATCCAGTGACAGGCCGCCAGCAGCGCGCCCAGTTGCAAATTCTCTGTCATCGTAATCCTGAAAAATCGTGCGTTGAGGGCCTGAGTTCGGAGTGAAAATCGCGATATATAAATAATTGATATGGCCTAGATTGAATTAGCATTTAGCCATCTAAGCATCTCGATTGCCAAATATTAACATCGTGTTATATTGTGAGCAACATCGCTATCTGCACCGGTCCAGGAGTATTGACCCGCCATGAGCACAGCCGCACTGATCCCGGAAAGTAAGCTTCCTTCCCTCGGCACCACCATTTTCACTCAGATGAGTGCCCTGGCGCAGAAGCACAACGCCATTAACCTGTCTCAGGGTTTCCCTGACTTCGACGGCCCCGAATATCTGCGCAACCGTCTGGCGTACCACGTCAGTCAGGGCGCAAATCAGTACGCACCGATGACCGGCACCGCGCCATTACGTGAAGCGATTGCCGCGAAAACGGAACAGATTTACGGTTACGCGCCGGACGCCAATACCGACATCACGATCACCGCCGGTGCCACCGAATCCTTATACATCGCCATCACTGCGCTGGTGTCAAAAGGTGACGAAGTGATTGCCTTTGACCCGAGCTACGATTGTTACGCGCCAGCAGTTGAACTGGCGGGCGGCGTGATGAAGCGTATTCAGCTCCAGCCGCCGGAATTCAAAGTGAACTGGGCGGAATTTGCCGACCAGATTACCGACCGCACCAAACTGGTGATCATCAACACGCCGCACAACCCGTCGGCCACGGTCTGGAGCCACCGCGACGTTGAGCAACTCTGGCAGGCCATCGCGGATAAGCACATTTTTGTGCTCAGTGATGAAGTGTACGAGCACATTTGCTTTGCGCCGGAAGGCCACGCCAGCGTGCTGCGCCACCCGGAACTGCGTCAGCGCGCCATCGCGGTCTCTTCTTTCGGCAAGACCTATCACATGACCGGATGGCGTGTGGGTTATTGCATCGCACCCGCGATTATCAGCGCCGAACTGCGCAAAGTTCACCAGTATCTGACGTTTTCGATCACCACGCCGGTTCAGCTGGCGCTGGCGGATATGCTGCGGGAAGTGCCGGAGCACTGGCAGGAATTACCGGCGTTTTATCAGGCCAAGCGTGATCGTCTGGCGCAAGGTCTGGCGAACAGCCGCCTGAAAGTGTTGCCAGGCCAGGGCACGTATTTCCTGCTGGTGGATTACAGCGAAGTCTCGGATCTGGACGATGTTGCATTCTGTCACTGGCTGACTGAACATGTGGGCGTCGCGGCCATTCCGATGTCGGTATTTTGCGTCGCGCCCTTCCCACATAAACTGATCCGGCTGTGCTTTGCCAAACAGGAAACCACGCTGGACGCTGCTGCGGAGCGCCTGTGTCAACTTTAAAACTGTCCGTATTGCAACAGCCGCTGGTGTGGCTGGACGGCGAGGCCAACCTCGCGCATTTCGACGGCCTGCTGGGTTCACTGACCGGCCGCGACCTGATTATCCTGCCGGAAATGTTCACCACCGGTTTCGCCATGCAGGCACCGGGCAGCGCGCTGCCGGAATCCCGCGTAGTGGAATGGCTGCATCAGTGGGCGAAAAAACTCGGTGCAATGATAGGCGGCAGCGTGGCGCTCAGCACCCCCGATGGCGCGGTGAACCGTTTCCTGCTGGTTGAGCCGCAGGGCAACGTGCATTCTTACGACAAACGCCATTTGTTCCGCATGGCGGGCGAACACAATTATTACGTGCCGGGCAAACGCCGCGAAATCGTTGAATGGCGCGGCTGGCGTATTCTGCCGCAAGTCTGTTACGACCTGCGTTTCCCGGTCTATTCGCGCAATCAGCAGGATTACGATCTGGCGCTGTACGTTGCCAACTGGCCTGCCCGACGCAGCCATCACTGGCAAACGTTACTGACCGCGCGTGCGATTGAAAATCAGGCCTACGTTGCCGGGTGTAACCGCGTCGGGGATGACGATAACGGCCATCACTACAGCGGCGACAGCCTGATTATTAATCCGCTGGGCGAAGAGCTGGCGCGCGCCGGGGCGGGTTCAGCAACGATCATAGACGCCGAACTGTCTCTGGAAGCGTTGCAGGATTACCGCGAAACCTTCCCGGCATGGCGCGATTCCGATACGTTCCTGCTGCACGATTAAATTCACGACGGCCATAAACGTCAGAAAGCCCACCCGCTGTATTGGCAGCCGGTGGGCTTTTGTTTATGGGTGATTACTCAGAAGAAATTACGGTTTCGGTAAACGGGCAATCAGCGCGTTGATCAGGTTGATATTCGTCACCTGCTGCGGATTCACCTGAATTTCCGAGCTGTATAACGGTGGCAATTTCTGGCAATACGCGGCCAGTTCGGCCTCCGAAATCGTTGGTACACCGTACTGGAACGAATCCGGATTTTCCGGCGGTAGCGCCCCTTCCATGGTGGAACCGTAAGCGCCGAGTTCAATCAGGCTGTGTGATGATTCATCCGGGCCATGCGCAAAGACAAACGTGCCGTATTTAGGGTGGGCGAGATAAGGCAACACTTCATCGTCACTCAGGCTGCTTCGCAGGTTATAACGCAGCTGCGCATAATTACGGGTTACCATCAAAAACGCGGTCTGAATCAGCGAGGCTTTTTCGTTACCCGACAGGCACATCAGCAGGTTGCCGTAATAATCGAGAAATGCCACGGCATTCCCTTTGCCGCCCTGAGCAATATCCTGATTTGCGGCTGCAATCAGAT
Organism: Rahnella sp. PCH160; assembly: GCF_047784855.1. Classification (NCBI taxonomy): domain Bacteria; kingdom Pseudomonadati; phylum Pseudomonadota; class Gammaproteobacteria; order Enterobacterales; family Yersiniaceae; genus Rahnella; species Rahnella sp. PCH160. The sequence continues at coordinate 1,998,635 of NZ_JBLOGT010000001.1, read as the reverse complement.
ACGGTGCCAGCCCTTCATCCGGCTGCCCGCGGGACGGTGCGGTGTAACTCAGTGCATCCGGATAAAGGGCTTTTAACGCGACCACAACCGGGTTATCGGCGGGTAAATCCTGGATGTTTTTCAGCTGATCCGGCGTGAGATCCGTATTGATGCTGGCCTTGACCTGCGTCAGCGTGGCATCGAAAGCCGTTTCGCACAGCGCCACCGTCTGAACATCCATGACATCATTCGTGAAGAAATCCGGCACCGGTGCGGAAGTCGCAGCGCGTGAGAAACAGTTATTGCCGTTAACCGCCGGATAGCTGAAGGTATTTTTTGCCACCTTCGCCAGTTCAGGCGAAAGCGTCGGGAAATCCGCCAGGGTATCCCAGTTAATGCCGGAATACGTATCGAAAGCCGCAGAAATAACCTTAAACCCGCCGGTAATAATAGAGCCGGTACACATGCAGCAAGGATCCAGCGACGTCACGATAGTAATATCAGACGGTGGCGGCATATCAACGCCGGCTTCAATCTGCGCGTAATACCAGTCAATTAACTGACGTTCACCGTGAGCCGTCGGGTCGCTGGTCATATTATTTTTAACCACGTTGTTATTAATCGCATTCAGCACATTACCGCTGGCATCCAGCATAACGCCGCCGACGCTGAACGTATTCTGACAATAGGCCACCAGCGCCTGTTCTGCCGCGGCAGTGGCCGCCGCTTCGACCGTCACATACGTTTCGCCTGCTTTAACCGCTGTTGTTTTTAATGAATTACAGTTGCAATGACACATATTAATTCCTTCCGTTAGATTAAGTGTATTGATTAAGATTCAGTAATTCGCGAAGCGTAGTTTTTATAAACACACCGGAATTAAAGAGACTGCATCGTGACAAATAAATCTGTATTAAAGAAATGGAAGGTGTTGTGCCAGCAATGGCACCGGGTTTATTTTATAAATCTAAATTAATTTAGAGAGAAATTCATTTAGTTATAATTTTGATGAATATTTATTTTAAATACCCGGCCTAATTAATATATTTCAGGACGGATATTTAATTAGCGATTCAGGTAATTAAATAAAACCGGACTCAAATTTGCCCGATAAAATCGAACTTGCCGATATTCACGCCCAGATGGCGCAAGATGTTGTAGGCGGTAGTGACGTGGAAGTAGAAGTTCGGTACCGCAAACGTGGTGACGTAGCTGTGGGCGGTAAATTTCAGTTCGTGATTTTTGCCTTTCACCACGATCTCACGGGATTCATCGCCTTCCAGCTGTTCCGGTTTTACGCTTTCGATAAAGCGCAGGGTTTTCGCAATACGTTCCTGCAAGTCAGCGAATGTTACTTCATTGTCTTCCATCGCAGGAGCGGCAACACCGGCCAGACGGGCGATTGCGCCTTTCGACATATCGCTGGTGATTTGCACCTGGCGCGCCAGCGGATACATGTCCGCCGCCAGACGGGTATTCAGCACTTCTTCTTCAGATTTTCCGTTTTCCTGCGCCCACGCCGCGCCTTTTTCCAGCAGCGCAGAAAGATTCTTCAAACCACGCACAAACTGTGCCGCCGTACTGCCATACAGAGATGCTGACATGATGCTTCCTTAATGAATGGGGGTTAGAACAACCGGCGCTACATTAGCGCGTTATGGTCTAAACAGCGCGACGTTTTGTAGTAGTCCGTGGCGGCTAAAACTCGCCTTTGCGACGGACCGCGCCCTTTTTGTCAAAGCATGTAAACGCCACTCCGGGTGGATCGCTTCTTGCATTCAATACCCCCGCAAAAACATCTGACAGAGGATACCTGATGACCATCACCTTTATTGCACACTCCACGCCCGAACCTGCGTTGTACGGCGCGATGGCAGCGATACTTGCTGAATTGCGCGCTTTGCCGCTGTGTCACTTTCCCGTCAGTCATGATGCAAAACATTATCCGAATGCCCGCCAGCACGTCACGGCGCAGGGCCATGCGCTGACCAGCGGACTGGTCTGGCTGGAACGCCTGACCGGGCGCGGTGCGGGCGAAGAGTCCGGGCTGGAATCACTGATTTATCGGGCACTTAAGGAAGATATCGTGGTGCCGCTGCGCGAACCGTTATCCCCGGTACTGGCCGCTAAAATTGCCGGACACGGCATCGGCGTTGAGTCATTAAGCGTGGTCCGCAATCAGGATAAATTTCAGCTCGAAGACGGCGATACCGGCAAAATCCGCAGCAACGGCTGGGGACGCGATGCGTTTGGCCGCTGGGCGCTCGGCTCGGTTTCACAGCCGGTAATGCGCGCCGGAAAGACCCTGCGCGTGGCCATGGTCGGCGACTTTTGTGAGCAGCGCGACAGCTATCCGGCGATGCTCGCTGCACTGGGAGATGCCGCCGATGCACTGGCAATGAACATTGACGTTGTCTGGGTGACGCCTTCGCTGACCGGCAGTCAGCTCGATTCCACGTTATATGACGTTGACGGCATTATTTTGCCGGGCACCACGCTGACGTCCGGCGATCACCCCGTCAGTACTCTGGCGAGCGTCGTCTGGGCGCTGGAAAACCAGACGCCGCTGCTGGGAATTAATCAGGGTATGCACCAGATGGCGATGGCGCTCGGGCAGCGCGTACTCGGGCAGGAACGCGTGGTGATGCACGGGCCGTCGAGCCTCAACAGACTGCAAACCAGTTTGCCGCTCAGCCGTCATGAGCAGCAAAGGCTGGGCAACCATCCGGTGCTGTGCCGCAGTGGCACGTTGCTGGCGAACAAGATGGGCGAAGAATTTACGCTGCGTTATAACCAGCGCCGCTGTCTGAATCCGCATCTGCTGGCAGAGCTGGAAAGTGCCGGGCTGAAAATATCAGGCACGGATGAAAGCGGAGAACGGGCGCAGGTTATCGAACTCAACAATCACCCGTTCTTTATCGGCGTTCAGGGACAACCGGAGCTGATGTCGCGCCGCGAGCGGCCAAACCCGCTGCTGATGGCATTTCTGCAACAAGTCCGCCTGAGCAACCGCGACCGCGAGGTCAGCCATTCTGCGCTGACCAAAAGCGTGCGGCTGCGTCATCCACATTTATCCATGGGATGAATGACGTTGAAAATCAGCTGCCTCTGTATGTCGAATAAGAATACGGGCTGATCAACAAAGGCAGATGATAGTGATCCTGCTCGCCGGAAATCACGACATCGATAATCGCCGAGTGATAGAGGGTTGCGCGGTTTGTCGCGGCAAAATACGCGCCGATATCGGCACATAGCCGGTAATGGCCGGAGGGCACCGGCTCCGGCGTGAGTTTTGCCGCGCGGCCATCGGCATCGGTTTGGGTTTCGGCAATCAGCGTGATTTTCTGCCCGTCGAGTTTTTCGAGCCAGACGCGCACGTCAGCCGCAGGCTGGCCGAGCGACGTATCCAGAATATGCGTGGTGACTTTCGTTTTAGAAACAGATGTCATGATTGCAAACTCTCCTTAAAGCGCAACAGTGTGATTTCCTGGAGCTGCTGCGCGGTTTCCTGATATTCGGCTTCCGGCGTATTCTGCAAACGCCGTTGCAGGTTTTCGAGAATTTCTTCTGAACGGCGGCCTTTGGCACGGATCAGAAAAACCCGCCCGAAGCGTTGTTCGTAGCGCTGATTCCCGTCATGCAGCGCTTCAATAATCGCCTGCTGGCTGATATTGAGCGTCGCCTGTTCGCCCCGTGAAAGCTGCGCTTCTTTGCCGCTGCCGTTTGCCCGTTCGCCGATACGCGGATGCGCCGACAGCGCCTGCCAGACGTCTTCCGGCTGCCAGCTTTCGCAGGCGGCTTCCGCGCTTTGCAGCGCCTGTTCCAGCGAGAAATACGGGCGGCCGTCACTGACTTTTTTAGCCCAGCCGGGAATATTCACCAGCGGGCGGAGCAGCGCGACGGCGTCGAACGCAGACAGCGCATTAAATTCCTCCAGTGTCACAGATGACCTCCGTCGAAACTCAGTACCGTATTGATATACGCCTGCACCGCATACGCCACATCGCCGGCAGTAACGGATTCATCGGGATGATGACTGATACCGTCCTTGCAGCGCACAAACAGCATACCGACCGGCCAGCATTCGGCCATCGCAATCGCGTCGTGCCCGGCGCCGCTGGGCAACGACATCGCCTGCCCCTGCAAATGCAAAACGCTCTGACTCAGGCGATGCTGCAAACTTTCGTCGCACTCCGTCGCGCTGATGCCGTAAAACTGCTCGGCGGCAAACGTCAGGCCGCGACGTGCGGCGATTTCATGGCCTTGCGCCAGCAAGACTTTCAGCAGCGAGCTTACATCGTCATCGTGCGGCCCGCGCACGTCGAGGGACAGTTTCACCTGCCCCGGAATGACATTTACCGCGCCCGGCAAACATTCCAGCGTGCCGACGGTGGCCACCAGATTGCGTCCGGTGGTGGTAGTGAGGGTTTCAATCGCCAGCGTCCATTCGGCGGCAGCGGTCAGGGCGTCCTGACGTTGCCCCATCGGCACGGTTCCGGCGTGACCGGCATGACCGGTAAATTCGCAGTTCAGGCGGCGCGCGCCGTTGATCGCGGTGACAACGCCGAGCGGAACATGAGCCGTTTGCAGACACGGCCCCTGCTCGATGTGCAATTCCAGATACGCGCAAAAATCGCTGACCGCACGCTGCGACGCGCCGATCGCCAGCGGGCTGAGCCCGACATTTTCCATCGCCTGCGCGACAGTTATTCCCTGCGCGTCCTGACGGTCCAGCCAGTCAGCAGGCCAGGTGCCGGTCAGGCCACGGCTGCCCAGTAAGGTGATGCCAAAACGTGTGCCTTCCTCATCGCAGAACCCGACAATCTCCACGGCCATCGGCAGGCGGATCCCGTTCTGATGCAGATGCGAAACCACTTCCAGCGCCGTCAGCACGCCCAGCGGGCCGTCGTAGCGTCCCGCATTGCGCACGCTGTCGAGATGCGAACCGAGCAACAGCGCAGGCGCGGAAGGATCTTGCCCTTCGTAACGCCCGCAGATATTGCCGACGCTGTCCTGCCAGACGCGCATTCCGGCTTCCGCCATCCATTCACCCACCTGACGGTTGGCCTGTAAATGTTCAGTGGAAAGATACACGCGGGTCAGCTGACCCGGCGTTTCGCTGATGCCCGCCAGTGTGTCACAGCGCGCCATTACCCGTCCGGCTGCACGCGCAGCGCTTTGTGAAACCGCAGCCAGCGTAAAGGCTTCTGCCATTACTGACCTCCTGCGTAATGATCCCAGGCGGCCTGCGCGCCCGCGCCGTATTTCGACGCAAAACCCAGACGGTTCAGCACCGCCTCCAGCGCCACCAGCGTCTGCAATACGCAGTCTTTACGCGCGTTGTAGCCCATCGTGCCAATACGCCAGATTTTCCCGGCCAGCGGGCCAAACGAGGTGCCGATTTCAATGCTGAAATCATTGAGCATGATCTGACGCACCTGCTCACCGTGGATCCCCTGTGGGATCACCACGCCAAGCACGTTATTCATGCGGTGATCCAGATCGCCAAAGACGTCCAGCCCCATGCCCTGGATCCCCGCCAGCAGCGCGCCACCGTGCAATTTATGGCGGGCGATGCTGTTATCGAGCCCTTCTTCGAGGATAACGCGCGCACATTCGCGCGCGGCGAACAGCATGCTGGTGGCTTCCGTGTGGTGATTCAGACGTTCCGGGCCCCAGTAATCCATGATCATGCCCAGATCGAAATAGTTGGAATAGATCATCTCTTCGTCGCCGTCAGCGTGATCGGCGGTGCGGATCCCTTGCTCGACACATTTACGGCGGCGAATTTGTTCTTCAAAACGCGGGCTGATGGTGACCGGCGAACTGCCGGAGGGGCCACCGAGGCATTTTTGCAAACCGGTTGAAACCGCGTCCAGACCCCAGGCATCGGTTTCCATCGGGTTACCGCCCAGCGACGCCGTGGTATCGCAATAGAACAGCACACCGTGACGGCGGCAGATTTCACCCAGGGGCTCCAGCGGCTGCAACATGGTGGTGGACGTATCGCCCTGCACGGTCAGTAACCAGCGCGGTTTCACCGATTTAATGGCGTCTTCGATTTGCTGCGGGTCAAACACTTCTCCCCACGGCACTTCAAGGGTATGTACTTCGGCGCGGCAACGGCGGGCGATTTCACACAGTAAATGCCCGAAACGGCCAAACACCGGCACCAGCACTTTGTCACCCGGACGGATACCGGAAAGCAGCACGGCTTCGATACCGGCGCGCGAGGTGCCGTCGATCAGGAACGTCCACTGGTTTTCGGTTTTGTACAGCGCACGGTAAAGCGCCATCACTTCGTTCATGTAGCCGGTCATCACCGGGTCATATTGCCCGACCAGCTGACTCGCCATCGCCCGCAGCACGCGCGGATCGGCGTTGATTGGCCCCGGCCCCATCAGCAGACGGCTTGGCGGGTTGATTTGTCCGAGTGTTTGGATGCCTGACATAGTGAATCCTTGAAAATGTTAACTTGCGGTGGCTTCGTTTAAGCCACGAACGGATGCGATAAATTGTTTCAGTTCAGGAGTTTGCGGATTGGCAAACAGCGCGCGGCTTTCGCCCTGTTCCCACACGGTGCCCTGATGCATAAACACTACGCGGTCGCCCACTTCGCGGGCAAAATTCATTTCGTGCGTCACCAGCACCAGCGTCATACCTTCTTTCGCCAGTTGCTCCAGTACTTTCAGGACTTCACCGACCAGTTCGGGATCCAGCGCGGAAGTGATTTCGTCGCACAGCAACACTTTCGGGTTCATCGCCAGCGCACGGGCAATCGCCACACGTTGCTGCTGGCCGCCGGAAAGGTTCGACGGGTAATAATCCATGCGATCCGCCAGCCCGACTTTCGCCAGCATCTGCGCGGCCAGTTCACGGCACTCCGCCGCGGATTTTTTCAGCACGCGACGCGGCGCTAACATGACGTTTTCCAGCGCGGTCATGTGCGGAAAAAGATTGAAACTCTGGAAGACCATCCCCACTGAGCGGCTGATATCACGCGCCTGAGAATCGCGGTCGGTGATGGTCATGCCACCAAGCTTGATGCTGCCATCCTGATAGCCTTCCAGCCCGTTCATGCAGCGCAAAAGCGTACTTTTGCCGGAACCGCTGCGGCCAATGATGGAGATCACTTCGCCGCTGTCGATGTCCAGATCCACGCCTTTCAGCACATGGTTCTGGCCGTAAAATTTCTGAACCTGATTGATGGTGATCAGTGGCATTACTGTTTCTCTCCACGCAACGATTTTTCTAAATGCTGACTGTAACGCGACAGCGGATAGCACATCAGGAAGTAGCCCAGCGCCACTAATCCGAACACTTTGAACGGCTCAAACGTGACGTTGTTGAGCATCGTCCCGGCTTTGGTCAGTTCGACAAAACCGATAATGGACGCCAGCGCCGTACCTTTGACCACCTGAACGGAAAAGCCCACGGTCGGCGCAATCGCAATCCGCAACGCCTGCGGGGTGATTACGCGCCATAACGTCTGGCCAAAATTCAGGCCGAGGCAGCGCGAGGCTTCCCACTGGCCTTTTGGCAGCGCCGCAATACTGCCGCTCCAGATATCCACCAGATACGCGCTGGTGTAGAGCGTCAGCGCCAGAGCCGCCGCGGTCCACGGGCTGACGTTAATGCCAAACAGACCAAGGCCGAAGAACGCCAGAAACAGCTGCATCAGCAGTGGCGTCCCCTGGAATAATTCTGAATACAGGCGCACAAAGCGCGCCGGCCAGCGACGTTTAGTCAGACGCATCAGCAACAGCGGCAGCGTCACCAGCGTACCGCCGATAAACGCCGTCAGCGAAAGCAGCACCGTCCAGCGCGCCGCCAGCAGCAAGTTGCGCACAATGTCCCAGTCCGTGAAGGTCATCATCAGCTTGCACTCCCAAAGAAGCGGCGTCCGGCCAGCAGCAGTAACTGACGCATCACGACGGACAGCAATAAATAGAACAGCGTAGTGACCAGATAGACTTCAAAACTGAGGAACGTGCGCGACTGAATCAGGTTGGCGGCGAACGTCAGTTCTTCATAGGACACCTGCGAGACCACGGAAGACCCGAGCATCACGATAATGCACTGGCTGACCAGCGACGGATAAATGCGTTTCAGCGACGGCGGCAGCACAACGCGCAGAAAGGTCTGGCTGCGGCTCAGCCCCAGCACACGCCCCGCTTCCCACTGGCCTTTCGGCGTCACCTGAATCCCCGCGCGGATAATTTCGGTGCTGTACGCGCCGAGGTTAATCAGCATCGCCAGCAGCGCTGCTTCTCCGGCAGTCATTTTCAGACCGATCGCCGGCAGGCCAAACACGATGAAAAACAACTGCACGACAAACGGCGTATTGCGGATGGCTTCGACATACACGCCCCAGACCGTCCGCAGGGTTTTGTGATTACCGCAGCGAATGGCCGCGCCGCAAATACCGATCGCGACGCCGCCAATCGTTGCCATCACCGTCAGCTCAATGGTGGTCCATAAGCCGGCCAGCAGTTCCGGCATATAAGGCCACAGCGCGCTAAAGTTAAGCTGATAGGTCATGAAAGTTCTCCGTCAGTCAGCTGATTACGCGCCAACAGATGCAGGCAGCGGCGCCTTCATCCATTTTTCAGACAGCGAATTCAGCGTCTTATCCTTGATACCTTCGGCAATCAGTTCATTCACTTTGTCTTTCAGCGCCGGTTCGTCCTTACGCAGGCCGACGTAGCACGGCGAATCTTTCAGCATCACTTTGGAAACCGGTGCTTTCTCCGGGTTCATGCGGGCAATCGCAGCGACCACCAGATTCCCGGTCGCAATGTATTCCACCTGACCGGAGAGGTACGCCGACAGCGTGGTGTTGTTGTCTTCATAACGCTGAATTTTGGCGTCTTTTGGCGCCACATCGGTCAGCGCCAGATCTTCTACCGCGCCACGGGTCACGCCGATGGTTTTGCCGGACAGTTCTTTCAGATCCGCCAGTTTGTCGCCCTTCGCGCCAAACACACCGAGGAAGAACGGCGCGTAAGCGTGACTGAAATCAATGACCTTTTCGCGCTCAGCGTTTTTACCGAGGCTGGAAATCACCAGATCCACTTTGTCCGTTTGCAGGTAAGGCACGCGGTTGGCGCTGGTCACCGGCACCAGTTGCAACTTAAGTTTCATCTTATCGGCCAGATAATGCGCCATATCGATGTCATAACCTTCCGGCTGCAAATCCTTGCTCACCGAACCAAATGGCGGGAAATCCTGAGGAACCGCCACGCGCAGCACGCCGCGTTTCTGAATATCCTGCAACTGATCGGCCATTGCGCCGGATGCCTGAAGCACCAGCATTGCAGCACCTGCCCACGCCAACAGCCGTTTGTTCATGTTCATAGATTATCTCCGGTGAAATGTTTTTGGAACGATAGATTCTTATAATGTGAACTTTGCAACGAATGTGCCAAAACCGTTCGCGCGAAGTAAATGTGCGCAAAGTCACGGTATGACAAGGAATTACGCAGACAGACAGAAAAATCAGGAGACATTTTTCGCCCTGAAGCAGGGCAAAATAACGAAGCTGGCAAAAGTTTATTGCACCTTACAGGTGCGCAGGCACCAAAAAAGCGCCTGTTTTGTTCGTAAAACGGGAATCAGCGTTGTTCGAGTTCGTCGAGTTCGTTGTACAAATCGCTTATCTGATGAATTCTCTGACGGCCCGACGCCAGCAGATCGTGCAGCAACGCATTGCTCAGCAAATTCGCCAGACTCATCGCAGAAGAATAGCTGTCAAACGCTGACACGCTGTCGAGCGGTGCCGCCAGATGCCACGCTGCCAGCGGGATCAGCGTTTGCGCCTGCGGTTCGCAAATCAGAAGCACCGGCACGCCAAGTGTCTGTAATTGCGTAAGAATAGCTTTCGCCATACGCGGCCTGCGGCGGAACGCCACAAAAATCACCACATCCTGAGTGGTCAGGTCGACCAGCTCTTCCGCCAGCGTCTGCCCCGGCTGCGGCATCATCATCACGCCGGAACGCACCTGAATCAGTTGCTGACGCAGGTGCAGGGCTACCGGATAACTGTTGCGAAAGCCCAGCAGACGAACCTGCCGCGCCTGGCTGAGTGCCACGATCAGCTCGCTAAACGCTGCGCCGTCGATGTGGTTAATCCACTGCGTCAGATTGGCCATTTCCTGCTTATAGTGCCGCGATAACAAGGTGTTACCTTGCACCGCATCGCGGCTGTCGGTCAGCGGCATTCCGCTCTGACGCAGCGTGCGCATTTCGTCGCGCATATCGCGGTAACTCGGGTAACCCAGACGCTTAAACAGACGGCTCACCGTGGCTTTCGACACGCCGCTAAGCCGCGCCAGCTCGGCGCTGTTGTAACTCATCAGGTCATCGATGCTGGCGAAAATGAAATCCGCCACCCGCTGTTCCTGCGGCGTCAGTTCGGCGTAATGATCACGCAGACGCTCATCAATCTGTTTCATGTCCGACCCTTGTAACGTAAGTTTCAGTGAATCAGCGGAACATACCATGCACTATGCTTGCCAATGCAAGCGAATTTATCCGCGGATGCGGTGAGATCCTGCCGATGTGGAACACGTTTTGCTTAACTTAATGACATCGCGCCCCTGTCCCTGCAGGCCGGGCAGTATAAAAAACAGAGTTGTCAAAAGGACATCGCATGATTAACAGTAACAGCGCGCCGCTCGGTATGGCGGTTACCCCTCATCATCTGGCCAGCCAGAGTGCGCTTGCCGTTTTGCGCGAAGGCGGTAACGCCATCGAAGCGATGGTGGCCGCCGCTGCAACGATTGCCGTGGTTTATCCACACATGAACGGGCTGGGCGGAGACGGCTTCTGGCTGATTGTGCCGCCGCAGGGCAATCCGGTCGCCATCGACGCCAGCGGAGCCGCCGGTTCTCTGGCCTCCCTGGATTTCTACGCCGGTGAAAGTCACATTCCGCACCGTGGCCCGAAAGCCGCGCTGACCGTCGCGGGAACGGTGGGCGGCTGGCACGAAGCACTGAAAGTTTCGGCTGAATTTGGCGGCGAGCAAAAACCCCTTTCCCGACTGCTGCGCGATGCCATCCGTTACGCCGCAGACGGCATTCCCGTAACGGCCTCGCAGGAAGCCGCGACCCGCGCCAAGCAGCACGAACTGAAAGACATCCGTTCCTTTACAGACGTCTTTTTACCGAACGGCGATGTCCCGCGCGCCGGAAATCGTTTCACCCAGCCGCAGCTGGCGAACACGTTATCGATTCTTTGCGAAGACGGGCTGAACAGTTTTTACCGTGGCAAGCTGGCCGATAATATGGCGGCGGACATGGAAAAACTCGGTATGCCGCTGACGCGCGCCGACCTTGCCGCTTATCAGCCCCAGCGCCGCGTGCCATTACGGCTCAAACACAGCAAAGGCGAAATCTATAACCTGACGCCGCCGACACAGGGGCTGGTTTCACTGGCGATCCTCGGCCTGACCGACCGTTTGCCGCTGGAAACCATGGATGAAAGCGCCACCATTCACAGCGTGGTTGAAGCCACCAAACTGGCCTTCGGCCTGCGCGATCGTTTCATCACCGATCCGCGGATGATGACGCAGGACGCTCAGAGCCTGCTGGATCCGCAGTATCTCGATGCCCTCGCGACCCGCATCAAACCTCACAGCGCAGCCGAATGGGGCAAAGGCAAAGGCCCCGGCGATACCGTCTGGATGGGCGTGATGGACAGCAGCGGGCTGGCGGTATCGTTCATTCAGAGCATCTATCACGAGTTCGGCAGTGGCGTGGTGCTGCCGGGCAGCGGCGTTTTATGGCAAAACCGGGGCGCGTCTTTCAGCCTCGACGCCGATCATCTGCTGGCTCTCGCGCCGGGCAAACAACCTTTCCACACACTGAACCCGGCGGCGGCACGCTTATACGATGGTCGCACGATGGTTTACGGCTCAATGGGCGGCGACGGTCAGCCGCAAACGCAGGCGGCGGTATTTATCCGCCACGTCGTGCAGGGACAGTCGCTTCAACAGGCGATCAGCGGCCCGCGCTGGCTGCTGGGCAGAACCTGGGGCGAGAGCTCTGATTCCCTGAAACTGGAAGGCCGCTTCGGATATCAGACGCTGGCCGGGCTGCGTCAGCGCGGTCATGACGTCGAACTGTTACCCGATTTCAGCGAAGCCGTCGGTCATGCGGGCGCCATTGTGCGCCACACCAACGGCATGTTTGAAGGCGCTTCCGACCCGCGCAGCAACGGCAGCGCGGCCGGTTTTTAAACTGAGGAACTGAACATGAAAAAACCCCCTGCGGTCACCGACTGGGCCGTTTACATCAGCCAGATGGAAGCCGTTCTGGCACTGGAACTCAACGATGAACGCCGTCAGGAATTGCTGGTGCAGTTCGGCCGCATTGCGCAGATGGCGCAACCGCTGATGGATTTACCGCTCGACCCTCGCCTGGAAATCGCCGGAGTGTACAGAGCATGAAATCGTTTGATAGCTTCACGATTACGCGGCTACATCAGGCGATTACGCAGGGCGAAATTTCTGCCACGGAAATCGCAACCTCCACGCTGGATGCGGTTGAACAGGCGAATCCGGTCATCAACGCCTATACGCACATCACCCGCGAACGCATGTTAAGCGAAGCGGCGAAAGTCGATAATACCCGCGCCAGCGGCGTGAAATTGCCGCCGCTGGCCGGGATCCCTTATGCGGTGAAAAACCTGCTGGACGTCGCCGGTGAAGTCACGCTGGCCGGTGCCAGCCTGAACAGCAGTAACGCCGCTGCGCGTCAGGATGCCTGGGCCGTTTCACGTCTCGCCGCACAGGGCGCGACACTTTCCGGCATGCTGAATATGGATGCCTACGCCTACGGTTTTACCACTGAAAACAGTCATTACGGCGCAACCCGCAACCCGCGCGACCTGTCGCGGGTTGCCGGTGGCTCGTCCGGCGGATCGGCGGCGGCCGTGGCCGCCGGTCTGGTGCATTTCACATTGGGCAGCGACACTAACGGTTCGATCCGTGTTCCGGCTTCTTTGAGCGGCATTCTCGGCCTGAAACCGACCTTCGGGCGCATTTCCCGTCGCGGCAGCCAGCAGTTTGTCGCCAGTCTGGATCACCTCGGCCCGATGGCGCGGTGCAGCGAAGATCTCTCGCAGGTTTATGACGCAATTCAGGGCACGGATCCGCTGGATCATTTTCAGGCCGACAAACCCGCTACCGAAACCTTTTCCCGGCTAAATCGCGGTCAGGAAGGTCTTCGTACTGCGATCCTGGGCGGCTATTTCTCAACCTGGAGCGATGACAACGCCAAAGCGGCGGTTTTGCAGATTGCCCGTGCGCTTGAGGCTCAGGAAGAAATTGAGATGCCTCAGGCTGAGCTGGCGCGCTCCGCCGCGTTTATCATCAGCGCTTGCGAAGGGGGAAATCAGTACCTGCCAAAACTGCGCAGCATCCCCGAACAGTTCGAACCGCTTTCACGCGAGCGTTTGCTGGCCGGTGCCATGATCCCGGCAGCGTGGTATGTGCAGGCGCAGCGTTTTCGTCACCAATTTCAGCAACAAATCTTGCCCTTATTCGAACATTGGGACATCTTGATTGCGCCTGCCACGCCGTGCCCGGCCACGGTCATCGGCCAGGAGACCATTCATATCAATGGTCAGAACCTGCCAACGCGCGCCAATATGGGCATGCTGACGCAGCCGATTTCGTTCCTTGGCCTGCCGGTTGTGACAGTTCCGGTGACCACCGCAAGCGGTCTGCCCATCGGGCTGCAACTGATTGCGCCGCCATGGCGGGAAGACCTCTGCCTTCGCGCTGCCTGGGCGCTGGAGCAGCAGGGCATTGTGAATGTCAGCAGTTCTCCGGTGGTGCCGGTTTGATTATTCCGGCCACCGTTTTCCAGGGTGAAGTTAAGAGAGTAAAACATGAAAACTGAACATATCGACCGCCCGGCGATCCTCGCCGAAATGAATGCGGCATTTTATCGCTACGAACAGGCGCTGATTACCAACGATACGGCAGTACTCAACGAACTGTTCTGGCATGACCCGCGCACTGTCCGTTTCGGTGCGGGTGAAAATCTTTATGGCATCGACGCCATCCGCGCTTTCCGCGCTGCGCGCCCTTCTCAGGGGCTGGATCGCGAACTGGTTAACACGACGATCACCACCTTCGGGGATGATATGGCGGTGGCGAGCACTGAGTTCCGCCGCGACGGAACTGACCGGATGGGTCGCCAGCAGCAGACGTGGGTGAAGATGGCGAGCGGGTGGAAGATTGTGGCAGCGCATGTGAGTTTGATGATTTGACCGAATCATGGGCGGTTCAGCTTTGGAAAGCTGAGGAAACGGTTCTTTAAGAATTGAAAGGTGAACATTTCGGTTTCTCACGGGCGGTGATCACTCAGTGACTCGCGCCGAAACCGACAAAAGAGGGCTAAGACGAGCCCTCTTTTGAATCTCCGCGTCTTTTTTACTCCGCGCTGTCGCCGGGTCGACGGACATGTTCTGTCACCACGGTGGGAGGCGCAAATCTTGCCGCTGCGCGGTGCCTTCGTTTCGGGATTCCAGCCCCAGGTCTGGAACCTCTCACTCAGCAAGATTTTGAGCGCGCCTGGGTGGGATCTTAAACATCGTAAGGTTTGAAATGGTCATGATGTGCGGGTCATTCTATCAATCTTTCACTCACCTTCTTTAATTCGCATTCAGGGTAATTTCATGGATATTTCAGCGAACAGTTTTAGAAGTGTAAAAATAAGACCGGTCATTCCTGCCAGCATAAAAGTACAGAACGGAACACCCACTTTCCAAAGCAGCGTCGATTTTAGTTCTTTTATTTCGCTTGAGAATTTATCCCCCATTTTATCGATTTTGAGATTGAGTTCATCGCGGGTGCTGTAGATCATTCGCATAAGATCATTGTGTACATTTTTAATATCATTCGAGAGTTCGTAGCGACAATCGCTGATCTCTCCTTTCATTTCTGCCCGTAAGTTTTCAATGTCTGCGCGGGTTGCGTAGTTGGATTTGATGACAGCCACATCGATTGCCATTTTCGTCACTTCGCTTTCCAGGTTCCCTACCCGCTTTTCCAGATTTCCTGTCATAGCGCCACCTCCGCTATTATTAGCGCTTCGCTTAATCATTCTGTGTTCCCGAAAGGGGAAGGCATCAAATGAACTGAGTGTTGACGTCATAAATCTTCCTTAATAAAAAAACATCCATTCTTCAACGCTGCCAATATAACTGACCCGCGATATAAAAATCATTACCGGGGCAGGTAACGATATTACGTTACGTCAATCTGGAAACTGTTAACTCAGGGGAAATATAAACAATAAAAATAAAGAAATCTCACTAATCTACGTTTTGCATTCGTTACATTTATTTCCTGCGCGATGTCTTCCAGTTAATGCGAACAATAAAGGTAAAGGCCAATAAAGGCGCAGTCAAAAAGCCTGCTGAACGGAGTGCGTGGGCGGTGAGCCCACGCTTTTGACCTTATTCTTTCGCCGGATGCATCAGCGCCCAATGATCCGCAATCTCCTGCCGTTTACACACCCACACCCTGTCATGAGACTCGATATAATCGAGAAATCGCTGCAATGCCCGAAAGCGTCCGGGACGCCCCAATATCCGACAATGCATCCCGATCGACATCATTTTCGGGGAGGTTTCGCCCTCTTCATACAATACGTCGAACGTGTCTTTCAGGTAGGTGTAAAACTGTTCACCGGTGTTAAAACCCTGCGGCGAGGCAAACCGCATGTCGTTGGTTTCCAACGTATACGGGATCACCAGATGCTGTTTAATTTCGCCGTTTTCCAACCTGACCGGTGTCCAGAAAGGTAAGTCATCGCCGTAATAATCGCTGTCGTACTGGAAACCACCGGATTCGGCGACCAGCTGGCGGGTGTTCGGGCTGTCGCGTCCGGTGTACCAGCCAAGTGGCGCTTTACCGAACAGGTCGCGCAGCACGGTGATGGCTTTTGCCATGTGCTCCGCCTCTTCGGCTTTGCTCATGTTCTGATAGTGGATCCAGCGCCAGCCGTGGCTGACAACGTCGTAATCCGCTGCTTTGATGGCGCTGACGATTTCCGGGTTACGCGCCAGCGCCATCGCGACACCGAAAACGGTGAGCGGCAGGCCGCGCTTCTGGAACTCATTGTGGATCCGCCAGAAACCGGCGCGTGAGCCGTATTCATAGAGCGAATCCATTGACATATGACGGTCAGGGAAACTGGCTGCGCCGATAATATCCGACAAAAATTGCTCCGAACCGGCGTCGCCGTGCAGGACGTTATTCTCCGCGCCCTCTTCAAAGTTGAGGACGAACTGCACCGCGATCCGGGCGTTGCCCGGCCAGTTTGCATGTGGCGGGCGTCCTGCGTAGCCAATCAGGTCGCGCGGGTAATTTTCAGTAAAACCGTTATCGAATTCAGACATGGTTATCTCTCAGATTCAGCCCGGCAAAGCGGCCAGACAAAGGTTTTTCCAGCGGATAATCCAAATCACCGTGTTTACTGGTGGTCAGGCGAAGTGCGGCCAGTGACTCGATCATTTTGACCGCGGCGCTGACGCCGTCGATCACCGGAATATTCAGCTCCAGCGTCAGCTCATGCGCCAGGTCAGCCATGCCGCCGCAGCCCAGTACAATCGCCCCGCTGCCATCGGATTTTTTCGCGGCGATACATTGTTCACGCACTTTCTGCTGCGCCAGCCCGCTGCCGTCTTCAAGCGCAAGTACCGGAAGATCAATCGCGTGCAGCGCCGCGCAATGACGCTCGAAACCGTACTGATGAAGTAAATGGCGGGCGATGGTGAGGGTTCTTGGCAAAGTAGTGACGATGGAGAAACGCGTCGCCAGCATCGTGGCCAGATGCATGGCCGCTTCCGCAATGCCGATGACCGGGGCACGCGCCAGCTCACGCGCAGCCAGCAAACCCGGATCGCCAAAACAGGCAATGATATGGCCGTCGACGCCGGCTTCACGCCCGGCTTTCACCTGCTGTAAAACGCCCAGCGTGGCAATCGCCTCGTCAAAATGCCCTTCAATGGAAGGCGCACCTTCCTGCGGACAAACCGCCACGATTTGCGTATCCACGGCGGCGACAGAGCGTGCGGTTTGCGCCATCACTTCCGTCATCGCCAGGCTGGTGTTTGGGTTGATCAGTTGTATACAAAGCGGTTTTACCATCACTCTGGCTCCTTTCCGGCGACCAGAAGATGAGATGAAAAGATATTCGCAAAATCAGGCACCTGTCCTTTATTTTGCTCAAAACGCAGGCTGGACACGATGCTGTCGAAGTGATGCGACATGCTTTCCGTCAGGCCCGCAACATCCCGCTTTTTCATCAGTTCAAGCAGATCGTCATGATCATTGCAACGGCAGCCCTGCTGCCACGGCGCGCCCCAGGCAGCAATCGCCAGAGAAGAACGCAGCGTGAGCTGAGAGACCGATTCGGTCAGCACTTTGTTACCGGAAATCGCCTGAAGCTGAACGTGAAATGCAGCAGAAAGGCGGATAGCCGCCGGACCGTTACGTTCTTCATGAGCGCGCTTTTCTTCCTGCAGGATTTTTTTCAGCGCCACCAGGTGTGTGGACTGACAATGCGCGATCACCAGCGGCAGGTTGGCGCATTCAAGAATTTTTCGGGTGGCGAAAACGTCGCGGGATTCTTCTGCGTCCGGCGTGGTGACGTGCGCACCACGTTTGGGCAATAACGTGACCAGTTGCACTGCAGCAAGGCGCTGCAACACGCGCCGGATGCCCGTCCGGCTGACAGAAAATGCGTCAGCCAGCGCTTCTTCCGGCAATTTACTGCCCGGTAAAAGCTGGTGTTCCACAATAGATTTCACCAGCGCGTTGTAAATATGGTCGTCCTTATCCTCGGTAAAATAGGCCGTATTCAGCCCGCTCCAACTGGTCATTGCCGTTACTCCGTATACCGTTCGATAGTTTAATCGTATACATGAAAATTATTCTTTGTATACAAAAATGAAATATGGCCTGATTTGTGCAGTGCTTCTGTGACTGCTTTTCACCTTTGGGCAGCCGGACACCGGCTTGCGACTTTTACATGTTGTTAATGACAGGAGCACGATTTATGCCAAATCAGGAAATCACCTCCGCCACGGCGTCTTCTGAACAGAGCGCCGGGATCATCAAATCTTATTACAGCCCGCGGCTGTGTAACGATGATTTAGCGCCCACTCGTGACCAAAACTGGAGCTGGTACAACATATTTTCTTTCTGGATGTCGGATGTGCACAGTATGGGTGGCTATGTGGTCGCGGCGAGTTTCTTCACGCTCGGCCTGACCAGTTGGCAAGTTTTGCTGTGTTTGCTGTGCGGAATTTGTATCGTGCAGGTTTGCGCGAACCTGGTGGCGAAGCCGAGCCAGCAGGCGGGCGTGCCTTATGCGGTAATTTGCCGTCAGGCATTTGGCGTATTTGGCGCTAACATTCCGGCGGTGATCCGCGGGCTGATCGCATTTGCGTGGTATGGCATTCAGACGTATCTGGCGGCCAGCGCGCTGATGCTGGTGTTGCTGAAATTCTTCCCGTCCCTGATGCCGCTGACCGTGCCGCACTGGCTGGGTCTTTCTGCGCTGGGCTGGATCTGTTTCGGCATCATGTGGGTATTACAGGCGATGGTGTTCTGGCACGGCATGAGCGCAATCAAGCGTTTCATCGACGTGGCAGGCCCGGCGGTGTATGTCGTGATGCTGATGCTGGCCGGGTGGATTTTGTATAAAACCGGGCTGAGCAATATCTCTTTCACGCTGTCGACCAAAACGCTGACCATCGGCCAGCAAGGCTGGGAAATGCTGACCGCCACGGCGCTGGTTGTCTCTTACTTCTCCGGTCCGCTGCTGAATTTCGGTGACTTCTCACGTTACGCCAAAAGCATGGGTGAAATCCGTAGCGGTAACCGCTGGGGCCTGCCGTTTAACTTCCTGCTGTTCTCGATTGTGACTGTGGTGATTGTATCCGGTACACAATCCCTGTTCGGCCAGATGATCACTGACCCGATTGAAACGGTCAGCCGCGTAGGTAACAGCGTCGCGGTCGCGCTCGGCCTGCTGACCATGATCATCGCGACAATTGGTATCAATATTGTCGCGAACTTCGTGTCACCGGCATTCGACTTTTCCAACTGCTCACCGCAGAAAATCAGTTTCCGCACCGGCGGGATGATCGCCGCCGTCGGTTCTGTTCTGCTGACGCCGTGGAACCTGTTCCAGTCACCGGAGCTTATCCACTATACGCTCGACGTTCTCGGGGCGTTTATCGGGCCACTGTTCGGTATTTTGCTGGTGGATTACTACCTGATCAAACGCGGTCAGATGGATGTCGATGCGCTGTTCAATGCCACGCCTTCCGGCCGTTACTGGTACCGCAACGGGTTCAACCCGAAAGCTATCGCCGCACTGGTTCCTGCTGTACTGATTGGCCTGGTCATCAGCTTTACACCGAGCCTGCATCAGGTGGCGAATTTCAGCTGGTTCATTGGAGCATTTCTGGCAGGCGGCTTTTATCGCTATATCGCCCGCCATGACCGCGCGGCAAGTCACGCGATGGGATATATGAAAACCGAAGTGGAATAAATCGTTGTAACAGGGAGGAAAAAAGCCAGGAAGGCTGAAACGACGAAGCCCTGAGTGATTTCTCACTCAGGGCTTCTGAATAGTGGCGGAACGGACGGGGCTCGAACCCGCGACCCCCTGCGTGACAGGCAGGTATTCTAACCAACTGAACTACCGCTCCGCGTTTTGTTCTGGTTAAGAACGAGGCGGATATTAAGGAATGCCCGCCATTACGTCAATGCTTTTCCTGATATTTTCCACCAACTGCACAGTTTTTCCACACGGCTGATATTTTCAATACAAATCGCAGAAAACGCGCGTCACGAACGCCATAAACAGCTGCCGCCCTTTTTCACCACTAAATCTAACCGTTCTTCATGCCACGCCAGTTCCTGCCAGGTGGCAGTGATCACTTTCAGCCCGGATGCCGGACGCGTCACGCGCTGGATCCCCTGCCCGTCAGCCCCGGTATTTTGTTCACCTTCGTGGGTGAATTTAATACTGGTCTGCCCGCCGGTCATCATCAGATAAACTTCGGAAAGAATTTCGGAGTCAAGTAATGCGCCGTGCAGCGTTCGTTTGCTGTTGTCGATCAGGTAGCGATCGCTCAGCGCATCGAGGTTGTTACGCTTACCGGGAAACAGCTTACGCGCCATCGCCAGGCTGTCGGTGATTTTGCAGAACGTTTCGGTTTTCGGCAGATTGCGGCCGAGCATACCAAACTCGTAATCCATAAAGCCGATATCGAACGTTGCGTTATGAATGACTAATTCTGCACCGCGAATGTATTCGATGAAATCATCGGCGATGTCGGCAAACACCGGTTTATCGGCAAGGAATTCGTCACTGATCCCGTGGACGCCGAAGGCTTCCGGGTCAACCAGACGATCGGGTTTGAGATAAACGTGATAATTGCGCCCTGTCAGGCGACGGTTAACCACCTCAACGGCCCCGATCTCAATGATCCTGTGCCCTTCATAATGAACGCCGAGCTTATTCATACCGGTAGTTTCGGTATCGAGAACGACGATCCTGGTAGATGTGTTTTGTAAATCCATGGCTATTTACCCAACCCTGCCGATCATTTTGAAACGAAACCCTGGCGACAGAGGCATCGTGATTGCGTCACAGAGTACCATCAGGGGGATGCTTAAGTCATTTCGCCGGAGAAGTTGATGGGCCCGCAGCATGACGCCGCGGGCACTTCATCTTACGCGGGGATTTGCTGAGTGATGCAGTGGATGTTGCCACCGCCCAGCAGAATTTCACGGGCCGGAACGCCGGTCACTTTGAAATCAGGGTACATCTCTGCGAATAATGCCTCGGCCTGTTTATCCGTTTGCGGGTCCAGCAGCGGGAAGATGATGTGCTGATTGCTGATGAGGTAGTTGACGTAAGACGCCGCCAGACGGTTGCCTTCGTGGCGTTCAATCGCCGTTCCCGGCAGCACATCAATGGTCTCTTCTGCGCTGGCGAACAGCGTCGGCGGCGACGGCATTTTCCAGATTTTCAGGCTGCGGCCTTGGGCATCTTTCGTCGATTCCAGCACTTTCAAGGCGGCAAGAGAACGCGCGTATTGCGGGTCGTTCTGATCATCAGTCCAGTGCAGCACAACTTCGCCCGGACGAACAAAACAGCACATGTTATCGATGTGACCGTCGGTTTCGTCGTTAAACACGCCGTCTTCAAGCCAGATGATTTTCTTAACGCCCAGATATTCCTGCAACTGCTCTTCGATTTCTGACTTCGAAAGATCCGGATTACGGTTGGGATTAAGCAGACATTCCGCTGTGGTCAGCAGCGTACCTTCGCCGTCAACATGGATTGAACCGCCCTCAAGCACCAGACTCGTGGAGAGATACGGAATGTGATGATAGTTCGCCACCTGACGGGCGACCAACTGATCGCGATCCCAGCTGGAATACAGGCCGCCATTGAGCCCCCCCACGCATTAAACGTCCAGTCGATCGCCAGACGCTCACCTTTTGGATTGATCACGATGGTCGGGCCAGTGTCGCGCATCCAGGCGTCGTCACTTTCCATTTCCACCAGCGTAATCTGCGAAGGCATCAGGCCACGGGCGTTCTCCATCTCCGCAGCAGGTACCGCCATGATAACCGGCGTGGTGCTGGAGATGGCCGCCGCGACGGCAGAAAAAGCCTGTTGCGCAGGACGTCCGTTTGAACGCCAGTTGTCCTTGCGGTAAGGCCAGATCATCCAGACAGCCTGCTGCGCCGCCCATTCGGCCGGCATCGCAAAACCTTCACGCTGGGGTGATGCAGGAATAGAGGACATCAGTTATTTCCTCGTTGAGCCGTCGGAAGTGGCAATCGCGCCGTACATTTCCGGACGACGGTCGCGGAACAGGCCCCATGACGCGCGCTGCGCGGCAATCGCATCCAGATCAAAGGTATGAACCAGCACGGTTTCTTCTGTCTTACCGGCTTGCGCAACCAGTTCGCCGGTCTGATCGGCAATAAACGAAGACCCGTAGAAGGTCATTTCATAATCGGGAATGAATTTACTTTTTTCCGTACCAATGCGGTTAGAGGCAATCACCGGCACCAGGTTCGCTGCCGCATGACCTTGCTGAACGCGGGTCCAGTGCGGCTGGCTGTCGATTTCAGGATACGCGGGCTCAGAACCAATCGCCGTCGGGTAGAAGATGATTTCCGCGCCCTGCAATGCCAGGCAACGTGCGGTTTCCGGGAACCACTGATCCCAGCAAATCCCTACGCCGATTTTCGCGTAACGGGTATTCCAGACTTTGAAACCGGTATCGCCGGGAATGAAGAATTGTTTTTCCTGATAGGCAGGGCCGTTCGGAATGTGGGTTTTGCGATAAATATCCAACACGCTACCGTCAGCATCAATCATGACCAGCGAGTTGTAATAAGCGTTGTTGCACTTCTCGAAGAAGCTCAGCGGCAGCACCACTTCCAGTTCTTTTGCGAGTGCGGAGAAATGACGGATGAGCGGGCTGTTGGTCAGCTCCTGCGCCAGGGCGTAGTGTTCCGGGCTCTGATCGATACAGAAGTACGGTGCGGCAAAAAGCTCCTGAATCAGAATGACTTGCGCGCCCCTGGAATGTGCCTCGCGAACCAGCTTTTCGGCATTAACAATATTCTTTTCCAAATCCCAGCTGCAGCTCATTTGTGTTGCAGAAACCGTTACATTTCTCATCAGACATCCTTAAAGCATTGAAAAATTAGCAGTGAAAAAACCATGAAAGGCGGAACTCGCTCAGAGTTTTGAACTGCCACTCTGCATTTTCCTATTATATTGCAAAAGACAGCGCTCTCCAGCCAAAAGAGTGATGAATGCCCGGATAACCGGTAGCAAAAGCCCCTCTTCGCCCCTCTTTCAGACAGTTGTACCCCAAGATATTACTGTGACCGGCGCAGAGGTTTATGTCAGACTTGGTTTTTACATTTGATGAAAGAGCCTGCCAGAGATGACCAAACAGGTAGAAATTTTCACCGACGGCTCCTGCCTCGGCAACCCCGGCCCCGGCGGTTTTGGTGCGATTTTACGCTATAAGCAACACGAAAAAGAGTTCAGCGCGGGTTTCCGGCTGACCACGAATAACCGCATGGAAATGATGGCGGCCATTGTTGCGCTCGAAGCCCTTTCTACGCCGTGCGAAGTCACGTTAAGCACCGATAGCCAGTATGTGCGTCAGGGGATTACCACCTGGATCCATAACTGGAAAAAACGTGGCTGGAAAACCGCAGACAAAAAACCGGTGAAGAATGTCGATTTATGGAAGCGTCTTGATGCAGCCATCCAGACTCATCAGCTGAACTGGATGTGGGTTAAAGGCCACGCAGGTCATCCTGAGAACGAACGCTGCGACGTGCTGGCAAAAGAAGCAGCGGGGAATCCGACGCTGGAAGATGTGGGTTATCAGGCTGAGAATTAAACGACAAAGCATCGGGCACACTCAGTCCCGATGCTTTTCCCGATAACTTTTTGTCGCTCCGACGGCCTGCTGTATTTTCTGTTTCTGCGCATGGACTTTTTTCGCCGTTGGCGTGAGCGGGAACGTGCGTTTGCGGGCGATGATCAGGGTCATGCAGCCCAGCGCGGGCAAATGCGTACTCAGCAATTTCCCGCCATTTTGTTTCCACGGCAGCACATGAAAACGCCGGTGAACCATCACTTCATAATTGAGCAATGACAGCCAGTCGAGCAGCCGCATCTGAGTAAACAGACGGCTGCTGTAAGGCTGCCGTTTGCGAAAGATCGGCATCAGTTTGCCGATCCCTAACAGGCTCAGCGGATTAAAACTGCTCAGCACCATCCAGCCATCATCAATCAGCACGCGGTCAACTTCCCGCAGAATACGGTGCGGGTCATCCGCATACGCCAGCGTGTGGCTCAGCAAACAGGCATCGACCGATTTAGCCGCAAACGGTAAATAGTAAGGGTCGCCCCTGACGTGCAGCCCTTCGCCTTCCGGTGCAAAATTGACCTGATGCGAGATAGGACAGGCTTCTGCGTTGATTTCGGCACTTAATGCGCCGATTTTCAGCAGGTGAAAACCATAGAGTTTTCCCCACCAGGGTTGCAGTTGTTGCTCAAGCGCGGCACGGTAATAGTCGCCGCAGGGAATATCTTCCCAGGATGCCGGTGCAACAATGGTCTTACGGGCGCGGGCTGGTCGCATATTTTATTATCTTCTTTCAAGCAGTTGCCAAAGAGAGGTTGCCATGAATCTTATCAGTATTCCTGCCCTGCAGGATAATTACATTTGGATGCTCGATGACCAGAAAGGGCATTGCCTGATTGTCGATCCCGGTGAGGCCGCACCTGTTTTGGCCGCCCTGAAAACAGCAAATTTAACGCCAACCGCGATCCTGCTTACACATCATCATCACGACCATGTGGGGGGGTAAACGAAATTTCCAGCCATTTTCCCGGTCTGAAAGTGTACGGACCTCACGAAACTGAGAACAAATTTAGTCAGATTAGTCTTAAAAACGGCGACAAATTGGTAATTGGCGGTCTGGAATGGCAGATTTTTGCTACGCCCGGTCACACACTTGGTCATATTTCATACTATAGCGCGCCTTATCTTTTCTGCGGAGACACGATGTTTTCCGCCGGATGTGGCCGTCTGTTTGAAGGAACGCCAGAGCAAATGTACCAGTCGTTTCAACGGATAGCGGCGCTACCGGACGAAACATTAGTCTGCGCGGCGCACGAGTATACTCTCTCAAATCTTAAGTTTGCGCGCTCCATTTTACCGGAGGATCATGATATTCATTCTCATGAGCACAAAGTGCAACAAATGCGTGAAAAGGGACAATCTTCCCTGCCTTCAACCCTCGGTCTTGAGCGTAAAATTAACGTCTTTTTACGCTGCGATGATATTGATTTACAAAACAAATTAAACCTTAACGTTCCCTTAAAGACGGGCTCGCAGGTTTTCGGCCATTTAAGGGCACTCAAGGACACCTTCTAGACCCAAAGGTTGTGTTTTTCATCGAAGCAAAGTATTATCGCTCGTCTTTTAAGCAACTATGACACACACATGAAGGCAAACGCGATCCTAATAATCGCCTCCATGTTGCTCACAGGTTGCCAGGCGTCCAGGCAGGGCGTGAAGGTACCCGAGCAACATGCACAGAGTTTGTCTTCGGCAAGTCAAAGTGAAGCAGGACAGTACACAGATGATGGCCGTGCGGCCTCTGGGGGATGGTTGGATGGAAACGACACCGTCTCCCAACAAAATTTGTGGAACTTCATAGGCGACGAGCTGAAGATGAAGGTTCCGGATAATCCCCGGATCCGCGAGCAAAGAGTTAAATATTTAAAAAATAAGAGCTATCTCCACGATGTAACATTACGGGCAGAGCCGTACATGTACTGGATCACCGAGCAGATTAAGAAACGTAATATGCCGATGGAACTGGTACTGCTACCCATAGTGGAGAGCGCTTTTGACCCAAAAGCAACCTCATCAGCTAACGCTGCTGGGTTGTGGCAGATTGTGCCACAGACGGGTCGCAACTATGGTTTGAAACAAAACCAGTGGTATGACGGACGCCGCGATGTTGTGGCTTCCACGACTGCTGCGCTTGATATGATGCAACGCCTGAACAAAATGTTTGGTGGTGACTGGTTACTGACCATTGCCGCGTATAACAGTGGTGAAGGCCGAGTGATGCAAGCGGTTAAAGCGAATAAAGCCAAAGGTCGATCGACTGAGTTTTGGGCACTGGCGCTTCCGCGTGAAACGTCGATTTACGTGCCTAAGATGTTAGCGCTGAGCGATATTTTAAAGCACAGCAAAAAGTACGGTATCAGCCTGCCGCAACCGAGTGAAGACCGTGCCCTGGCGCGTGTTGAAGTCGGCCAGCAGATGCAGTTGACCCAGGCCGCTGAAATGGCCGGGATGTCCCTGACGAAGCTGAAATCGTTTAATACTGGCTATAAGAAGAATGTGACCGCGCCGAATGGCCCGCATTACATTGTTCTGCCGAAGGCGCATGCCGACCAGTTAAAAGACTCTCTGGCTGATGGCGATATTGCCGCAGTGCAGGAAACGAAACTGGCCAGCAACACTCCGTCAGGTGCAAAGCAGTACAAGGTCCGCTCCGGCGACAGCTTGTCCAGCATTGCAGCCCGGCTGAATGTGAAAACCCGTGATTTACAGCGTTGGAACAATTTGCGCTCAGCAGGCGCGTTAAAAGTTGGGCAAACACTGCAAGTGGCGGATAACAGCGTCAGCGAAACCAGCGTAAACGGCGGCAGCATCACTTATCAGGTACGTAAAGGCGATTCGTTGTCGAGCATTGCCAAGCGTCACGGCGTCAACATCAAAGATGTGATGCGCTGGAATGCAAATGCCGATAACCTGCAGCCGGGCAACAAGCTAACGTTGTTCGTCAGCACTAAGATGAGCCCGGATACCTGATAGTATCGACCATAAAAAAGCACCCTGAACATTCCGGTAATGCCAGTCAGTTAAGCAACTGACTGGCTTTTTTCCTGTGCTTTTGGATACTTCCGGGGTCTTTCCTTCACCACTCTCGGAAAGGCCCTTTCTCTTCTTATCGGCAGCTTCACCATCTGCGCCATACTCTCCAGATTACGCAACAGTTCGGGGATCCGGCCCGGAGATGCGCCCTGAAGCGTCATTAACATCCTCATCACCAGACTGCACGAGTCTGAGAAGCTTAGCTGATTCGGCCAGTAACCCTTTAGGGTTTTAGACATCTTAATCATCTGATAACGAACAAGATTATAGGCTAGTAATACCCCCCATAACTCCTGCTCGACAAGTTCTGGTTTTTTACTTCTCAGCGTTAACCGACTCAGTAACATCGTCTGCTTAATTTCACGATAACCCAGTTCGATTTCCCAACGGTGGCCGTAGAGATCGGCCATTTCCCCCCCGGGTACCGCATGGCATCTGTCATTGAGGTCAGCAGATGGCAGACTTTGCCTTTACGGGTAAACGTCAGAAGGCGAGCCGTCATTTCCTCCCCCAGATCAGGCCACTTTTTCCGGGCCTGAGGACTGGTTTTCATCCTTATCAGATGATCGCCTTTACCGAGTTTTCGCACCTCTTCGTACTGCGCTCCTTTTTTCAACGGGATCATCCAGTGACGGCTCTCTCCCGCCTGATGCCAGGCATTCAGCAGCCCCAGAGAATAATAACCTTTATCGAGTAAAGTCAGTGTGTTATCGCCTGTTTGTTCTATCAGTTTTTCTGCCAGCGTATATTCGCTTTCTTTCATCGTACCGAAGGCGGCAGCCGTAAGCAGGTGGCTGGTCAGTTCCATCTGGCAGACCATTTTCACCTGCGGATAAAGCCCCGGTTGCCCGGCATAGGTCTGTCGCGGGAAAGCCACATCATTTTCTGGTGTATCCTGGGTTCGCCAGACGACACCGTCCACCGCCAGTAATGTCAGACCACACCAGTGTGGATGGGTGACGGAGTTGTGCCACACCTGTGCCGTTTGGGTAAACACGCGGCGAACGGCATCACTTCCCAGGCGCTGGCGGGCCTGGATAACGGCGCTTGGGGCAACGAAGGGCCGGTTGCCGGGGAGCATAATATCCAGCCGGTTCACGATTTGGTGGAGGGGTTCTTCGCGTTCGAGCGCCATGCCAATGATGCACCAGACCATCATTTCCAACGGGAGACGGCGTTTACGCAGCGTGACGGAACCTGACTCGGCCAGACAGCGGGAGACAAGGTCGGGATCCAGAACATCACCGAGAGAAGTCAGAGGGTTACGGGTAGAGTCGTAGCAGGAAACGAGCTCAAGAGCCTGAGCAATGCGCATAAAAAAAATCCAGAAACGAAGAACGTTTCTGGATTTTTACACAGCCACTGGATCGTTCAACTGATCCTTAACTGATCGGCATTACCTGAACATTCCGGGTGCTTTTTTTATGTCTGCATCTTTTGAGAGAGTAAATAAGCGCTATTGCGTCAGCGGCTTACCGGAAAGCGGTTTATTGTTAATCTGATTACTGGTCAAAAAGTCCACCCGTAACGGGTTATGGTCAGAAGCGCGGGTTTCCATGACTGACGCACTTTTCACGCTGAGGTCACGATAGAAGATAAAGTCCAGCGGCCTGCCGAATGCCCGTTTGCGGTAATCGGATGGGAAACGCACTTCCTCCAGATGAATATTCCCCGCAAAGCCAAAGAGTGCATTGATGCGTTGTTTACTCCAGGCGTTGAAATCCCCCGCCATAATCACCGGCCCTTTGTGGTTGGCAATCTGTTCGCCAATCGGGTCAAGCTGCTTGCTGTAGACGTCGATACCGATACTGAAATTCACCGCGTGAATATTCACAACCATCAGCAAACGGCCATCTACTAACGGATAGACCGTGACCAGCGCCGATTTAGACAGCCTCAGAAGCGGCTCACGCTCACGCAGCGGGCAACAATAAACCGGATGCGCCGCTGACAGCGTCATCACGCCAGAAGGGTGCTGAGGGAGCATAAACGCAGGTACCTGATCGGCCGCCAGATAGTTGGACGTAGCAAAATGGATCAGTTCCGGCGTGGTCTGCGCTTCCTGCAGCAACACCAGCTGCGCATCTTTGCCATAATCCCGCAGAACTGACAACCAGTCAGCCCGCTGCTGTTTGAAGATATTCCACACCATGACGCGCAAAATATTTGAGTTGGGTAGCGCGGCTCCCGGCGGCAAATCCGGTCCAAGATGTGCAGGGACCCCGGGAAAGATTTGCTCTGCGGGCTGACCGGCGACATACCTCATTGCATATGTTTTTTTCCGCACACTAATCGCCTGTTTACCCGTTGTATCGATGCTATATGAGAGAGTTTCTCACAGCGAAAGTTCAGTATACGCCCGCAGACGCTCAGGCCAAATCTGTTTACATTCGTATACAACCCGGTCACATCTTCAGGCGGGTATCAAATAAAAAATGGCCAGGCGGTTGGTTTGGGATGTTATGCGACACCACCGTTGCGCTGATGCGATTGCTGTCAATGCAAGCGGCATAACCTTTACTCCGCAATGAATTTCGATTTGATGGCGGCTGTTTTCGGCTTGTGCTTAAATGACATAAATAACCAAAGTATCAAATTATTTATGCTGGAGTAACATCAATGCGAGCCAGTTCAGAAGAGTTGATTACCTTTGTGACCGTGGTGGAAAGCGGCAGTTTCAGCCGGGCGGCGGAACAACTGGGGCAGGATAATTCGGTGGTCAGCCGGACGCTGAAACGTCTGGAACAAAAACTGGGAATCACCCTGCTCAACCGCACCACGCGTCAGATCAGCCTGACGCACGAAGGCGAACGTTATTTCGTCCGCGTGCAGAAAATCCTGCATGATATGGCCGCTGCCGAAGATGATTTGCTGGAGAACCGTGACGATCCGCAGGGCCTGTTGCGCGTCGACGCCGCAACGCCGGTGATCCTGCACGTCATTACCCCGCTGGTCGCAGAATTTACCGAACGCTTCCCGAAGATGTCGCTGGCGCTGTTCTCGTCCGAGAGCAACATCAATCTGATCGACCACAAAGTGGATGTTGCCATCCGCATCGGCGAGCTTGAAGATTCCAGCCTGAGGGCACGTGAGCTGATGTTGAGCTACCGCAGCGTAATGGCGTCGCCGGATTATCTGAAAAAATGGGGCACACCCAAAACTGCCGACGAGCTGTTGAAACACCGCTGTCTGGGCTTTAACGAAGTGGTTGCACTGAACAAATGGCCGCTGCTGTGCGCTGACGGCCAGCAACTGACGGTCACGCCGTTTATCAGTTCCGGCAGCGGGGAAACCCTGCGCCGGCTGTGTTTGCAGGGCAATGGTATCGCCTGTTTATCCGATTTTATGACTGACGAGGATGTGCAGCGCGGGGATCTGGTGAAACTGCTGGTACCGGATGTGATGCGGATTGCGATGCCGTTGCATGCGGTTTATTACAGTGACCAGACGGTGAGTACGAGGATCCGGTGTTTTATTGATTTTCTGAGCGAAAAATTAGGGCAAGCCCAGAGTTAATCTGGATCGAGAGAGTTTCGGCTTCTCACTTGCAGTGACGGCTTCACTCAGGTCAAGACCTTGGGCTCGCCGCCCAAACTGGCCTCAGGTCAAAATCAAGACCTTGGGTTGCCACCCAAACTGGCTTTAAGAGGCGCCTGTCGCCGCGCCTCTTAAAAATCTCCGGCTCTTTCACTGCGCGCTATCGCTGGCTGGCTACGTTTCAGGGACTTTTGCTAGTGCCGCAAAATCCCGCCGCTGCGCGGTTCCCTTCCGTCGGGTTACAAATCTCGCAAAAAACGCTCGTTTTTACACCACTCCTACGGCGTGATTTTTGAAAGCGGCTGGAGGCTTTTTCAATTCAAAATCAGCCTGCATCGTTCTTCCGAATTACATAGCCCTAGCCGCTTTCAAAACGACGTCGAGTGAGTGGTGAGAAACGGCGAGAGTCTTTTTTCTCGCTGGTTCGAATCCGAAATGAGAGAACCGCGCAGCGGGGGCGTTTGCGGCACTAGCAGGAGTTGCTGGAACGTAGCCAGCGAGCGATAGCGCGGGTTGAAAAAAGCGCGGAGGAGTCCAGAGGAGGGAAAGCACTTCCCTCCTCTGGTCGGTTTCGGCGCGAAAGGCCAGGCGATCACCGCACGTGAGAAACCGAAATCATCTCGGTCAAGCCCTCACGGCAACTGAGAAACCGAAATCATCTCGCTCAAGCCCTCACGGCAAGTGAGAAACCGAAATATTCTCGGTCCAGCCCTCAGCCCGATCGCAGATGAATCAACCCCCACTGGCGAGCGACGCGCTGAATAATCCGCCCGCTTCGGGCATCAAAACCATACTCTTCACACGCCGTCACGCTCACCGGCAATGCCATTGCAGACATCACGGTTTCTCCGGCGGCCCACCACAGTTTGCTGTCCGTCGCGGATTCGGGGGAAAATTGCCCGGCATAGGGATCCAGCCGGATCCGTTCCATCTGCCACACGCTTCCGGCCTGCTGTTTCAGCCAGGCTTCGCGCAGACACCATAATTGCCAGAACGCATTTAGCGGGTTTTCCTGTTCCGTCAGCCAGCAAAACTCGGTTTCGCTGAATGCCTGCCTCGCCACGTCCAGATACCGCGCCCGTGGCCGTATCTGTTCGACGTCGCCGCCCGCTTCGCCCGCGGCGCACAGCACCAGTTGCAGGCTGTTAACGCTGTGACTGAGGGAGAAATGGGGCAGCGAAGGATCGGTAAAAGAGGGTTTACCCCGCGCGGAAATTTGCATTTCTGGCAGCATTTCCTGTCCGCTGGAAGCAAACAACGCTTCGGCCAGCAGCGCCCTGCCCGCGCGCCATTGCTGGCGGCGGGCAGGATGCAGGTTTTCACTTTCCGCCAGCAGTTCTGCGGGCAGGCGTGACAGCGGAAAAGTGTCATCCAGCGACGCGGTGATAATGCGCGCAGAATTTATCATTTACGGCCAGCGGCGGAAAACCAGCGACGTGTTAATGCCGCCAAACGCAAAGTTGTTCGACTGGATAAACTCGGTCTGGATATGGCGCGATTCACCCATGATGTAATCCAGTTCACCACAAAGCGGATCCGGCTGATTCAGGTTGATGGTCGGCACAAACCGGTCTTCGCGCATCATTTCCAGCGACATCCAGGCTTCCAGTGCGCCACAGGCCCCCAGCGTATGACCGAAATAACTTTTGAGCGACGAAATCGGCGTCTGATCGCCAAACACCGCAGCCGTGGCGTGGCTTTCAGCGATATCGCCACGGTCGGTTGCCGTGCCGTGCGCGCTGATGTACCCGATTTCAGCCGCCGGGATCCCGGCGTTTTTCAGCGCCTTTTCAATGCAAATCTGCATCGTGGATTGCTGCGGCTGGGTGATATGCGCCGCATCGCAGTTGGTCGCGAAGCCCACTATTTCAGCATAAATTTTCGCGCCACGCGCCTGTGCATGTTCGAGCGATTCGAGAATTAACGCCCCGGCACCTTCGCCAATCACCAGACCATCGCGCTGTGAATCAAACGGACGCGGCGATAATTCCGGGTGATCGTTTTGCTGACTGGTGGCAAACAGCGTGTCGAATACCGCCGCTTCTGACGGGCAAAGTTCTTCTGCGCCGCCTGCTACCATCACGGTCTGGTAGCCGTGTTTGATGGCTTCGTACGCGTAGCCGATGGCCTGACTGCCCGATGTGCAGGCGCTGGACGTCGGGATCACACGCCCTTTGAGGCCAAAAAACAACCCGGCGTTGACCGCTGTGGTGTGCGGCATCATCTGCACATACGTCGTGCCGGTAATGTTGTTGGTATGTTTTTCCGTCAGCATGGTAGCGAATTCGCTGACCGGTCCGGTGCTGCCGGTGGATGAACCGAAAGCAATGCCCGTTTCGCCGTTGGTCAGGACTGGGTCTTCCAGCAAACCGGCCTGTTCCAGCGCCAGTTCGGTGGCGCGGGTCGAAAGCAGGGAAACGCGCCCCATCGAACGGATGCGTTTTCGGGTGTAATGCGCAGGCAGTTCGAAATCATCAACGGGCGCGCCAAGGTGCGTATTCAGCCCCTGATAAATCAGCCATTCATCCATGTGGCGGACGGCATTTTTCCCCTGTTGCAGGCGCGCGCTCACGTCATCCCAGTGGTTACCGAACGCCGTAATGCCTTTCATGCCAGTAATCACGACACGCTGAGTCATACCATACCTCCGTTAATGGAGATCACCTGACGGGTGACATACCCCGCGATGTCGGACATCAGATAGCTCGCCAGCCCGGCCACTTCTTCCGCGCTGCCCATACGTTTCAGCGGGATCATGCCCATCGCAGCGTCGAGCGCCGGTTTTTCCATATCGAGCATGCCGGTATCAATCAGCCCAGGCGCAATGCAGTTGACGGTAATTTTGCGCTTCGCCAGCTCCAGCGACAGCGCTTTACATGCGCCAATAATCCCGGCTTTGGCGGCACTGTAATTCACCTGGCCACGGTTGCCCGTGATGCCGGAAACTGAAGACAACGCAATAATGCGGCCGCCCTGACGCAGGCCAATCATCGGCATGACGCAGGGTTGTAAGACGTTGTAGAAACTGTCGAGATTGGTGTGGATCACGCCGTCCCAGTCTTCGTCCGTCAGTGCCGGAAACGCGGCGTCACGGGTAATGCCGGCATTATTGACGACGCCGTAGTAAGCGCCATACGCTTCAATATCGCTCTCAATTACGTCGCGGCACAGCGCGCGGTCACTGATATCGAACTGAATCAGTCGCCCCTTTCCGCCGGATTCTTTTATCTGTTCCAGCGTGTGTTCTGCTCCGCTTTTATCGCTGTGGTAATGAACCACAATCTCGAAGCCGTCCGCTGCCAGTTGCCAGGCAATCGCTTTACCGATCCCTTTGCTGGCTCCGGTCACTAATACCGAACGCGTCATTCCTGTTTCCCCTGTGTGAGCGTAATAAGTTCGTCCTTTGCTGGCTGATACGTATTCAGCCTTCCCTGAGCAACCTGAAGGTTGTCTTTTTCCTGTTTAATACTGATAACACCTTCAAAGCAGGCGAGTTTTTCATCGCGTAATACCATTGAAACGCTGATAAGTAATTCACTGCCCGCCGCAAACTCAGGAACGCTGCATTTTATCGCACGACCGCCGAGTAACATGCCAACCTCCGGAGGCTGGCCGGATTGCGCACCGTGCCAGCCGCTCCAGACGCCAATAGTCTGTGCGATCAGTTCGATGGCATACCACGCAGGTAAGGCGCCACGGGCATTCAGAAAAGGTGCCAGTACGCCGTCAGGTGAGACGACGACGCGGCAAAGCGCGGTTTCTTCCGCCACGCTGATGACGTTTTCCAGCAACACCATTGGCGCGTCGTGTGGCAAATATCTGGCGGCGGGCAGTGTGCTCATGACGGCCTCCCGATCACAATGCTGGCGTTGTTGCCACCAAAGGCGAAGGAGTTGGACAAGATAACCGGACGCTCCAGCCTTTGCAGCGCATAGACCAGACGGATATCCGGCAGGCTGGCATCACGCGCCGTTATACTGAAATCCTGAGGCGGCAGATTGAGATTTTGCGTCAGGATCAGCCAGCTCAGCGCCGCTTCTGTCGCACCTGCCGCGCCCAGCGTATGACCGGTTAGATGTTTGGTCGAGCTGCACGGGATCTGGCTGCCGAATACGCGATGGATCACCGCCGATTCCACCTGATCATTAAGCGGTGTGGCGGTTCCGTGCGCATTAATATAACCGACGTTTTCAGGTTCAAGCCCCGCTTGCTGTAACGCCATGCGGATGGCCCGTTCTGCGCCCGCACCTTCAGGATGTGGCGCGGACATATGCCACGCGTCCGAAGACTCCCCGGTGCCCAGCAGCGCGACATCCGCCGGTTCACGCGTCAGTAAAATCAGCGCCGCCGCTTCACCAATATTAATGCCATCGCGATCCTGCCCGAAGGGTGTACAACGGCCACGGGAGAAAGATTCCAGGCTGTTGAAACCGTTGACCGGCATCCGGCACAGGCTGTCCGCCCCGCCGACCAGCGCGGCATCAACCAGCCCGGATTGAATCAGCCGCATCCCGCTGATAATGGCTTTCGCGCTTGATGAACACGCGGTCGATAGCGTGTACGCCGGGCCCGTCAGCCCCAGCAGTTCTGCCATAAATTGCGAAGGATCGCCGAGTTCCTGCTGCTGATAATCATAGCCTGGCGGGAAAGCACCGTGCTGATGATGATGGCGCACCGCGTCTTCCCCTTCAGCAATACCGGAGGTGCTGGTGCCCATAATCACCGCAACGCGTTCGTGGCCATAACGGGCAATGATGTCGCTGACCGGCGTTTCTATGTGCGCCAGCGCCGCCAGCAACAGCTGGTTATTGCGGCTGCGATGCGCGGAAAGCGAATCCGGGATCGCCGGTAAATCGCCCGTCACCGTGCCGAGCCAGACCGGGCGATTTTCCGTCAGCCAGCCTTCCTGCTCAGACATGCCCGGTGAAACACCCGCCGTCAGGCTGGCAGCAATCTGCGCGTTGTTGTTTCCCAGCGCGTTAACCATGCCCACGGCCGAAAAGTAAATCATGTTATTCACCGACATTCTGGATAGTGATCTGGTAATGGAACGCCATCTGGGTAATCGAAACAGGCCGCTGTGTTTTGCCCTCCGGCAGATAGTCAATCCGGGTGATGGTGTTGCCTTTGGCATCCGATAACGTGCGGCGCAGAGGTTGATCTTTCAGCGTCCAGCCCGGCGGCAACAGCGGCTGCCAGCTTTCCACCGGCCAGTAGCTGAACATAATATCGGCCAGAACCTGATTTGCCGGAGGCAAACCCTCAATCTTTATTGTCTGTTCAGTATGGATGCCGGTTTGATCGTAGACCACTTTAAAGAGACGGATCCCCAACGGTGAGAGCCCGGCCAGTTGCAAAGATTTGCCGTCGGCGTTGAGCAGTACCAGCAAAGACTGCTGCTTTCCGTTCACCGTTGCCGTCAGTAATTGTTGCTGACTGACCGGCGTTGCCAGCACCGGCGCGGGTAATTTCACCTGCACGCCCGGTTTCAGCCAGGCCTGCGCCAGCGTTTCGGCAGGAGGACGCGAGGCACAGCCGCCAGACATCAAAATCAGCAGTGCCAGAACCGGCAGCGTGAAGCGGATCATTTTTTACGTCCTCTTTTTTTAGCGGGTAACGTCAGCGGCGACAGCAAAAATGCCGTCAATATGCCGGAACTCAGCACAATACCAAAACTGCTGATCGCCTGCGTGGAGCTGAACACCAGCATGCCGAACGTCAGTAACGTGGTCGCGACAGCCATAAAAATAGCAAACATCGAGGTGGTCGGCGTCCCGCGCGGATTGGTGAAAAACAGGGTGTAGTTGATGCCTATCCCCAGAACCAGAATCAGCGCCAGCAATGAAAAAAGGTTGAGATGATGACCGCTGTAACCGAGCGCGGCGATGCCCATTCCCAGCGAAAGCAGCGTCGGCACCAGACAAATCAGGCCGTGCGGCAGGCGGAAACGCCAGAGGTAAATCGCGGCAATGACCGTCACGGCCAGCCCGAGCAGATAAGTGAGATAAACGCGGTACTGAGAAAACAGTTCACTGAATTCAGACTTGCGGTCAATCCAGCCGGTTCCCGGGGAAGACGCCGCCAGCGCGGCGACGGCGGCGGTATCGTGAACGCCACTGACCGGAATTAACGTCGCGCTGCGCCCGTCCGGTAAAGACAGCCACAGTAAGCGCCAGCCCTGGCTGACCACGCTGTTAAGCCAGAGCGGAACATCTGCCGTTTGCGGGCTGAGATCCGGCGTGGCGACCGAAATACCGGCCTGCTGCAACTGCGCAATAATCTGCGGCGCACGCAGACGGAGCAACGCGAGATCTTTTTGTTGCTGTAATTGCGACGGCAGGCTGAGCGCCCGGTAACCTGCAATCACGCCATCCGTTTTCGCCTGTTCCAGTTTTGGTCGTAAGGCTTCAAGACGCTGAAGCGTCTGCTCCGCCGTATCGCCGTAAACGATCAGCCATTTCTGATCGTTAGTTTGCCCGGTCAGCGCGGCAATCTGCTGTTCCTGCTGCTGTAAGTCTGCCGGTAACGTCTGTAAATCGGCAATATCATCATTGATTTTGAGCTGATAAATGCCGCCCGCCGCCAGCGCTAAAATCAAAACGGGCAGACCAAAGCGAACCGGTTTGCGGCTGCGCCATGCCAGCAACCATTTCAATATCAGCACCAGGCCTGGCGTCGGCCCGACCGGCAAACGCGCCGATAAATACGGATACCAGCACATGACGGTAATACAGGCCGCGCTCAGCCCGGCGGCGGCAAAAACTGCCAGCTGTTGCAGGCCGGGGAACGGCGCAATCAGCAACATCAGGTAGGCCGCGACCGTAGTCAGCAGCGCCGCAGATAACGCCGGGAACAGCTTTTTCAGGCTTTCGAGCGGCGTGCTGGTTTCACCGTGAACACGCCGTTCAGTGAGGAAGTAAAGAGTATAGTCGGCAGAAATCCCGACAATGCTGGCGCTCAGCACCAGCGTCATCACGTGTATTTCACCGAAGACCCACAGGGTAAATACCGTGCCCGACAGCGCGCCAATGCCGATTGAAAGCAGGCTGAGCAGCAACGGCAGCACGGAGCGGAACATCAGTAGAATCAGCAGAAAGACGCCGATAACCGAGGCCGCACCAATGGTAGATAGATCATGCTCAGCCTGCTGGCTGGCATAATTGCTGTAAAAAATCGTGCCGCGCTCAAGCACTTTCGCGCCCGGCCAGCGCGCTTCAAAAGCGTGTCTGACCGCATTCAGTTCAGCGACAGTGTGCTTCGCGCTGGTGATGTCATAGGACGACGCATTCAGCTCACCGTGAAGCAAATACCAGCTGCGCCCCTGCTGATCGCGCGTCATCAGCCAGCCCTGATCGAGTGTCATGCCGCCGCTGTTTTGCTGCTGCGCCATTTGTGAGGCACGCACCAGCAACAAAGGATCGTTAGCCAGCTCTTTCCCGCTGACACCGGCAAAGGCAGAATAAACCTGCCCCATGATCCACTGGCTTTGCTGTTCAGCACCGGCGCTCAGGCGCTGACGGGTAGCGTCATCAAGCAGAGCATTGCGATGCCGGAAAAAGAACGCGCCCCATTCCTGCTGACGCGCCTCATCCATCGGCCCTTCTACCTGACTCAGCGCAGTAAGCGATCGCAGCTGTTTCAGCCAGTCCTCAAGAGGTTTTACTCCCGCGCCTTCCGGCGGGCTGACCAGCCACATTAACTGGCGATCAAGCCGCTGCGTAAAGCCATCAGAAATCGCCGGAGGAAGACCGGCCGTCTGTTGCTGCGGCAGAAGCGCCAGCACGCTGCTGTTAATCTGGCTGCGCGGTAGCAACCAGACCAGCGCGGCGACGAGCAACGCAATAATCAGCAGCCAGATTTGCGCCAGCCTGCGGTGAAGATCAGGATGCAAAATGGCGTTTCTCGGCGTCAGTCAGTTCAGCAGGCGTCG
This sequence comes from Rahnella sp. PCH160, assembly GCF_047784855.1. Lineage (NCBI taxonomy): Bacteria > Pseudomonadati > Pseudomonadota > Gammaproteobacteria > Enterobacterales > Yersiniaceae > Rahnella > Rahnella sp. PCH160. The sequence goes on along the minus strand of NZ_JBLOGT010000001.1, from coordinate 1,960,648 downwards.
TTTTCTGGTTGAAGAAACGGATGTGCGTCGCGTCGCCCTGCATGTCATCGATATCAATCTTGTTCAGGAAGGTTTCCCCGTTCAGGGTGATGCGGCGGAAAAGGCGGTTCAGCGGCGAAACTTTTGGCACCAGCACCAGCGTCCAGGCGCCCTGCCCTTTATCCGTGAAATCCAGCGTGAAGTTTTCTTCCAGCACGCGACGGTCTGCATGAAATAGCGCGCTCAGCAGGGAGTTGAACTGGAACATCTGCGGATTATTGCTGGCCGTCACCACCTGCGGCTGCTGGCCTGCCATGATTTGCACCATGCGGGTTTCGGTCAGAAGTAACGTCAGGGGAAACGGTTTTTCCTGCTGCCACCAAAGCCCCTGTTTCTGGGCAATCAGTAAATTCCCGCCGGAGTTAAGCGGCTGCGCCATCCCGCTGATGGTTCTCTGCTGCGCGAATTCGGCACGCAGCACAGGCACCTGACTAAAACGTTGCTGCAAATCATCCAGCGTCACGGCCTGCGCGGCCACGCTGAACACGGCGAGTAAAATGAACAGAAGTGACTTCACAGACTGACTCCTGTTTTATCGAAAAGAACCTGCGGCGAAACAAAACACATCTCTTTGGTTTGAGCATCCACGGCGACCTGCAACGTGTAGCCCGTCGTCGTCCGTTTGCCGGTTGCGACATCATAGATTTGATAGCCGATGCGCAGGCGGTTTTCGATTTCTTCAAGCTGCGCGTGAACGGCAATCCGCTGTTCGAACAAAACGGGCGCAATGTATTTGACGCGCGTATCCACAATCGGCCATACGTAACCGGAGGCTTCCATCTGACGATAGCCATAATCGAACTGTTTCAGTAATTGCTCACGCGCAACTTCCAGATAACGGAAATAATTGCCGTGCCAGACCACGCCCATCGCATCGGCATCATGAAAAGGCACGGTGATTTCGACCACGGTGGAAAAGCGCGGGTCGTTGAAGCGCGGATCAAGTTTGGATGTCATATCAGTCAGGTTTCCTGTCAGAGGCGTCATCTGCGCGATGCTGCCAGAAATCATAAAAATTAAACCAGTCGTGAGGTGCCAGCAGGCTGTAATGCTCAAGACGCGCGGCGTAATGGTCGACGGTTTCCTGCAATGCAGGCAGACGATTTGCGCGGGGCAGAATCAGCGGATTGGCAAAAGATTCGCAGTAAATATGCAGACGCCGTTCCTGTCTGATGCCAAACATCAGCACCACAGGCGCTTTCAGGGCGGCAGCCAGAATAAAAGGCCCCTGCGGGAAAGCCGCCGGTTTACCGAGAAAATCACTCCAGATAACGCGGGAATGCTCACCGCGCTGATGACGACTGGCGGACGTTCTGTCGCCCACAATCGCCACCCATTCGCCGGCATCGAGTTTTTCCTGCAACAGCATGGCGGTTTCAGGCCCCATCTGGCTCACTTGAATCAGATTCACCAGCGCCTGCGGGTTAATTTCTTTCATTACCTGATTAAAGCGTTCGGCATTTTCGGTGAAAACCAGCGCATTCACGGTGATCCGGTGGTTCAGCGCGCCTATGGCGCGGCAAGATTCGATGTCGCCGAGATGTGAGGCGAGGATCAACGTGCCGCGACCCGATGCAATATGCGCTTCACAGACATCGGGATTCACCAGCACCGCGTCATTCAGGGTTTTATCGCCCTGCCAGCTCGCCAGTTTGCTCAGCATCGATTCGCCAAACCGCATGAAATGCCGGAATGTACTTAACGGATATGGCAACGCGATATTGCGCTGTGTCGCAATTTCGCGGACGCGCTCAAGCCACGCGGCCGACGCCTTGCGCTGTTTTCCGCCCGTCAGCCAGAAATAGCCAATCACCGGATAAAGCAGTAACTGGAAAACCTGGTAGCCCAGCACCCGATAAATCTTCAGCATCAGACGAATGCCCCACAGCCCTTTGCGTTCGCGCGTTACCGACCAGTGCGGATCGCTTTGCTGCGTTTTTCTCTGGCGCAGCAAAAAAGGAATGCGCGGCAACATGCCGAAAAACAGGCGGGTGTGCATCCACGAGATTTTAATGTTGTCTTTGACCGCATCAAAATGCGAAACGCCATCTTGCGGATAGGTGACGCGCGTCGGCAGGAAGCGGCTGCGCGTCCCCTGCCAGTAAAGCCGCACCATGATTTCGGTATCGAAATCCATGCGTAAACCCAGCGGCTGTTTGTCCATCAGCCTCAGGCAAGGCTGCAACGGATAAACGCGAAATCCGCACATGCTATCTTTAAGGGAAAATGACAGGGTTTCGATCCAGACCCAGAAATGCGTGACATAACGACCATAAAGACGTGATTTCGGCACGCTTTCGTCATACACCGGCTGACCGGAGATCAGGCAATCCGGATATTTCTGCGCTTCCTCCAGCATGAGAGGAACGTCGGAAAGCTGGTGCTGACCGTCTGCGTCAACCTGCATGGCGTGGGTAAACCCTTTTTCAGCCGCCAGCCGCAAGGCTGCCATGACGGCGGCTCCTTTGCCCTGATTCGTTGACAGGCGCGTCAGGCTCATCCACGGTGTTATCTGCGCCAGACGTTTTAATTCGTCCGCCGTTTGCGCCCCGCTGCCATCATCGATCACAATGCACGGCAACCCGAAAGACCGGAGTTTATCCAGCACACCGGCCATCATCGGCCCGTGGTTGTAGCACGGGATAATCAGACAGGGCGCAAACAGCACGGTGGACGTTACGGGCATAATGTGATTTTTCCACTGCTGGCAATGGTTTCGCCCAGGATGTAACGGAAAACCAGCCGGTGTTTTTCTTTAAGCCAGTCAATGTGCAGGCTGACGGTTTCACCCGGCAAAAGTGGCCGCTGAAACTTCACCACTTCCATACCCGAGAAAACCTTATCCAGCCCTAAAACCTCGCCCGCATACTCCATCACCCAGTTCACCTGCGTGACGCCAGGAAGCAACGGATACGTAGGAAAATGTCCGCGAAACCAGAACAAATCCGCTGAGAGCCTCAATTCGAGAAGCAGACTGTTTTCGCTGCTTTTATGCAGGCTCAGGACTTCGGGCTTCATCATAAAAACATTTCCTGTAATTCAGCAGTTGCGCGTTTTCCTTGCTGATTAAGTGGGATCGCCGGAACAATACGCCAGTACCGGGGCAGCGAAACCGGAGATAACCATTCCCTCAGAGCATGGCGGATCTGCCCAAAGAGGACATTCCGATTTTCAGCCTGCAATAATGCATCACCCGTATGACTCAGTACAATCACCGCTGCGACCGAAACCCGGCGCTGTTTTTCAATGGTCAAAACACAGGCATCAGTCAGAAGGTCCAGTGCGCGTAAGCGTTGCTCAATTTCATCCAGCGAGATCCGCTGTTCAGCAATTTTGACGATCCGGTCTTTACGTCCCAGCAGATCAAAATGACGTGAACCCTCAGGCGACAGTTTTATCTTATCATTGAGAGCAATGCCTTCCGGCTGCGGGATAATCGGGGAAATCAGCGAAAGGGTGCCATCTGCCTGATGCCGTAAATCTACGTTGTCGAACAACGTCCAGGCTTCGCCAGGCTGAGTTTGCTGGCGAAAAGCGATAACACCACTTTCGGTAGTGCCGTAAATTTCCGTTGGCGGGCAACCGCATGTCTCTTTCACTAACTGCGCCGTATCGCTTTCCAGAGGGCCGCCTGCGGAAAAAACTTCACGCAATGTGACCGGCGCTAATGTGGCGTCCAGACGTTTGAGAAAGGCCGGGCTGCTGACAAACGCCAGTGGAATTTTCGCTGCAAGTGACCGCAGTTGCTCATGGTACTGGACACTGTTGGTCGCAAACGGCAAACCAAGGGACAGCGGCAACATGAACGCAAAGCTCAGGCCGTACATGTGATGAGGTGCCACCGTGGCGGCGAACCGGGAACCGGCTAGCTCAGCACCCCACTGCGCTGAGAGCCACTGGCTTTCACGCTCAAGACAAGAGACCGGTTTGATAATTTTCTGCGGTTTTCCGGTTGATCCGGAAGTGAACAAGATCAGCGATGCATTTTCTGGAAATGCGGGCAAAACCAGAAGCATTTCATCCGCAAAAAACGGAAAACGAAGGACAGGACAGTTGAGTTGCAAGGGCAGGTCAGTGATCAGAGCATCGAATTCATCGCACTGCTCCGTTAGCAAAGACTGACGAAAATGGCCGGGCAGAACAGGCGTTTTTCCGCTGTAAAGAACGGCCAATAAGGCCACAGCGAACGAATAGTTATCTTCCAGACACAGCGCCCAGCGCGAACATAAACTCGCACTGACTCTGGCAAACAGCGCTGCGACATCACGACGGAAATCGCGCTGCCTGTGCTCTCGGGTTTCACTCCACGCAACCAGATGATCATCTGCTCTTTCCGTGCCCAGCCATTGGCACATTGGCAGCGTCATGACTTGCGCAGACGTTTTCTGACTATCCATTCAATACCCATTAATAAGCCAATCAGCAGATAACTGATCCCACCGTTGTAAAGCGCCCATAAAGACACATTGCCTTCCAGGCAGGTATATAAAGCAAAAGATCCGTTACAAACAAAAAACAGGCACCAGACTTGCGTCACGCGTCGCGTATAAACAACACCTTCTGGCGGCAAGTCGGGCTCGCTCAGCCGGGCAAGACGTTCAACCAGTGATTGCCGGGCGAACAATGAACTGAAGAATAAGCCCAGAAGAAGAATATTTACCGCCACCGGGTAATACAACAGCATCGATGTTTCACGCAATAAAACACTGATGATCACCAACACAATGCCAGCGAGGGCGATGGCTTTGCCAAAGAAAGTAAGCTGATTTAATTTTCCGCGAAAAGTCAGTAACCGCAGAGTAAACGCAATAATCAGGAGAGGAGCAAGAATACCCATTCCCCAGTTTTTTAACCCGCACCATACCGCTATAGGATATGCAATAATCGCCACGGGCATTGCCCAGCGAGCAATCGCTGTGACAAGCTGCAGGGAAAAGCGCCGGGTTTCAGGCACAGAAACTATTGCGCTGGCGTGTTAAGTAATTCATCGATGGCATCAACAACATCCTGAACGGTTCGCACTGACTTGAACATTTCAGGTTTAATTTTTCTGCCCGTCGATTTCTGCAGATGCACAACTAAATCCACAGCATCAATACTGTCTAATTCCAAATCTTCGTAAAGTTTGGCATCGGGACTGATATCACTTTCGTCAATTTCAAATAGCTTGATTAATAACGCGCTAATCTGCTGGTAAATTTCTTGCTTCTGCATAGGAATCTCTTTAACCACGCTGAACTGATATAAATTGGCTAAGGCTTTCAACAGAATAAAAATGCTCACGCATTTCCTGACTTTCCGCCGAAAGGATTACGCCGTATTGCTTTTTCAATGCCAGGCCTAGTTCGAGGGCATCAATAGAATCCAGCCCTAATCCGTCGCCAAAAAGAGGCGCTCGCGTATCTATCTCGTCTGGCGTCATTCCCTCCAGATTGAGTGTCGCGATGATAAGTTCTTTAATGTCGTTACTTAATGAATCCATGACTTATTTCTCATTATTTTGAGTATTACCGGGCATCAGTTCAGAGCGCAAATGCTGTGTCAGACGCCTTGCTGCCAGCGCAGGCGAAAGATCCTGTTCATCAAAAAAATCCTCAGCCTTTACCTTATCGGCAACTGTGATGACAAACTGAGGTTTTACACGCGGAATTTCATACCATTTTCCCTGCTTGGTCAGCATTGGCGGCTGACAGGAAATATGAACAATCCGCACATCACAACCGGCTCTGAGCGCAATGTTTGCAGCTCCGCGCTGGAGCGTAATCGGTTTCTCAGGCAATGATCGCGTTCCTTCAGGAAAAATTAGCAACGTTCCTCCCGCTTTTAGACGCGTCTCACAAGCCTGAAGCAACTCCTCAGACCCGGAGTTAACCAGATACCCGGCAGCTTTTATGACGCCGGCCAAAAATGGGTTCTTCAGCAACGCCTGCTTGACGATGCAATCACAACGCGGCATCCGCGAAGCCAGAATCACATAATCTAGAAGGCTGGGATGGTTTGCAACAATCAGGCATCCGGCATCCTGCTGAAACTTTTCATCTCCGACAAACCGGTAATCCATCACACCAAACAGTCGCAATCCTCCGAGGAAAAGCCGAAAGCTATTACGAATGCTGTTCAGGGTCATCCGATGTAATTGCTCCGGCTCACGTATGATTAGCCGCAACAGAGTAAACCAGAACAACGAAAGCAACAGTCCGCCAATTCCGAAAAACGCGAAAAAAATGCCCGTAACTGACCATCGCCATATCCGATCCGGCAAAGAGGAAACATCCTTCATCAAAGCAGGCTCTTTGCTCACAGTTCACGCGTCCATTGCCAGTGATGGCGATTATCAGCGCTGACCGTGAATAAAGGCGTTGATGAAAGATAACCTCGCAGGAATTGCAGCGCTTGAGGAAGAACAGACAGATCTGCCTTATCGGCTTTTGAAATACGCTGGCACTGCAAAGTATCGCCAGCCGTCACGATTATTGCCATCGCGTAAGGAAGAAACTCGGAATTTACCGATTCAGTATACAGGGAAGGGATCTCACCCTCGAAGTCGACCAGCATGATGCGTGAAGCATCACCCGACAGCATCGCTTGTGCTTCCAACAATCCCTGCTGAAAACTGTCTTTTCCCGCAGCCAGCGAAGTCACCGGCAGTGGATTCTTACTAATAATGGTTAGCCAGCCGGCGGCAGTGTTATGGACAGACATCGAAAATTCTGTGGGGGAAATAGCATCGTCTTCGGCCAGAGCATGTAAAATTCGCCAGCTTCTTTCAAGCTCACCGTGCTGGCTGGAAAAAATTGCGGCATCTACCTGATGCTTTGCAAGCAAGGAAAGCCCTACATCAACGGCGAAGCGACTTCCAATACTCATTCGACGCGCAGACATCATGGGAATCTGCTCACTCTTTGGAATTTCGCCAGAAAATGCATCCGCACCTGAACATTGCGCCCATTGGATCCAATCGGCACAATTATTGACGCCAGGCGCAACAGCCCGCCAGTCAAGTATATCCAGTGAGAATTTCATAATGATTAATCTTCGCGAATTTTCCGAATAAGGACTTTATGATATTTTATTAAAAGTTGCATCTGTAATCTGACAAGCTACTGCGTGGAAAAGTGTATTTCAGTTATTTTTACAACGAGTTAGAGATTTCCGACCAGAATACATATCTGAAAAATCTTAGTTTTATAACGAGAAATAGTCACTGAAGTTTCTCTAGGATTAATAGTAGCGGATTATAATAGGTCAAAATAAGAAAACATTATTATTTTCATAAAAAGGAACAGCAACTATATAGATAAATCTTCAACAAAAAGTTAATCGATTGATTTTAAATATTCACATAAAGGTTTCTACACGATAAAACGTTTTATATCAGGAGTTCGGTATATTAAATATTCAATTTATTGCAAATTTAAACGCAAAAAACCCTGAATCTTTCGATTCAGGGTCTATGCAATTAGTGGCGGAACGGACGGGGCTCGAACCCGCGACCCCCTGCGTGACAGGCAGGTATTCTAACCAACTGAACTACCGCTCCACCGGTTCTTTCACATATATCAGCAACCGGCTGATATATGTTTGTTCCTGTTATTTTCCTTGTCAGGGGAAAAGGAACATGTTCTTCATTATAAATTTGATGCCTGGCAGTTCCCTACTCTCGCATGGGGAGACCCCACACTACCATCGGCGCTACGGCGTTTCACTTCTGAGTTCGGCATGGGGTCAGGTGGGACCACCGCGCTACTGCCGCCAGGCAAATTCTGTTTCATCCATAACGCTTACCCTGTCTCAGGCTTGCACTACGAACCAATCTCGGAACATCAGCTGAAAATCAAAGTATCTGCACAGAATCTCTAAAAACACCTTTGGTGTTGTAAGGTTAAGCCTCTCGGGTCATTAGTACTGGTTAGCTCAATGCATCGCTGCACTTACACACCCAGCCTATCAACGTCTTAGTCTTAAACGTCCCTTCAGGTGGCTTAAAGCCACAGGGAAGACTCATCTCGAGGCAAGTTTCGCGCTTAGATGCTTTCAGCGCTTATCTTTTCCGCATTTAGCTACCGGGCAATGCCATTGGCATGACAACCCGAACACCAGTGATGCGTCCACTCCGGTCCTCTCGTACTAGGAGCAGCCCCTCTCAATCTTCCAACGCCCACGGCAGATAGGGACCGAACTGTCTCACGACGTTCTAAACCCAGCTCGCGTACCACTTTAAACGGCGAACAGCCGTACCCTTGGGACCTACTTCAGCCCCAGGATGTGATGAGCCGACATCGAGGTGCCAAACACCGCCGTCGATATGAACTCTTGGGCGGTATCAGCCTGTTATCCCCGGAGTACCTTTTATCCGTTGAGCGATGGCCCTTCCATTCAGAACCACCGGATCACTATGACCTACTTTCGTACCTGCTCGAGCCGTCACTCTCGCAGTCAAGCTAGCTTATGCCATTGCACTAACCTCACGATGTCCGACCGTGATTAGCTAACCTTCGTGCTCCTCCGTTACTCTTTAGGAGGAGACCGCCCCAGTCAAACTACCCACCAGACACTGTCCTCACCCCGGATTACGGGGCCGAGTTAGAACATCAAACATTAAAGGGTGGTATTTCAAGGTTGGCTCCACAAGAACTGGCGTCCTCGCTTCAAAGCCTCCCACCTATCCTACACATCAAGGCTCAATGTTCAGTGTCAAGCTATAGTAAAGGTTCACGGGGTCTTTCCGTCTTGCCGCGGGTACACTGCATCTTCACAGCGAGTTCAATTTCACTGAGTCTCGGGTGGAGACAGCCTGGCCATCATTACGCCATTCGTGCAGGTCGGAACTTACCCGACAAGGAATTTCGCTACCTTAGGACCGTTATAGTTACGGCCGCCGTTTACCGGGGCTTCGATCAAGAGCTTCGCATTGCTGCTAACCCCATCAATTAACCTTCCGGCACCGGGCAGGCGTCACACCGTATACGTCCACTTTCGTGTTTGCACAGTGCTGTGTTTTTATTAAACAGTTGCAGCCAGCTGGTATCTTCGACTGGATTCAGCTCCGGGAGCAAGTCCCTTCACCTACGCGCCAGCGTGCCTTCTCCCGAAGTTACGGCACCATTTTGCCTAGTTCCTTCACCCGAGTTCTCTCAAGCGCCTGAGTATTCTCTACCTGACCACCTGTGTCGGTTTGGGGTACGATTTCGTGTTACCTGGAGCTTAGAGGCTTTTCCTGGAAGCATGGCATCAACTACTTCACCACCGTAGTGGCTCGTTATCACGCCTCAGGGTTATACAAAAGAGCGGATTTACCAACTCTTCCCCCTACACGCTTGAACCGGGACAACCGTCGCCCGGCTAGCCTAGCCTTCTCCGTCCCCCTTCGCAGTAACACCAAGTGCTGGAATATTAACCAGCTTCCCATCGACTACGCTTTTCAGCCTCGCCTTAGGGGTCGACTCACCCTGCCCCGATTAACGTTGGACAGGAACCCTTGGTCTTCCGGCGTGCGGGTTTTTCACCCGCATTATCGTTACTTATGTCAGCATTCGCACTTCTGATACCTCCAGCAAACCTCACAGTTCACCTTCGACGGCTTACAGAACGCTCCCCTACCCAACAACGCATAAGCGTCGCTGCCGCAGCTTCGGTGCATGGTTTAGCCCCGTTACATCTTCCGCGCAGGCCGACTCGACCAGTGAGCTATTACGCTTTCTTTAAATGATGGCTGCTTCTAAGCCAACATCCTGGCTGTCTATGCCTTCCCACATCGTTTCCCACTTAACCATGACTTTGGGACCTTAGCTGGCGGTCTGGGTTGTTTCCCTCTTCACGACGGACGTTAGCACCCGCCGTGTGTCTCCCGTGATAACATTCTTCGGTATTCGTAGTTTGCATCGAGTTGGTAAGCCGGGATGGCCCCCTAGTCGAAACAGTGCTCTACCCCCGAAGATGAGTTCACGAGGCGCTACCTAAATAGCTTTCGGGGAGAACCAGCTATCTCCCGGTTTGATTGGCCTTTCACCCCCAGCCACAAGTCATCCGCTAATTTTTCAACATTAGTCGGTTCGGTCCTCCAGTTAGTGTTACCCAACCTTCAACCTGCCCATGGCTAGATCACCGGGTTTCGGGTCTATACCTTGCAACTTGACGCCCAGTTAAGACTCGGTTTCCCTACGGCTCCCCTATACGGTTAACCTTGCTACAAAATATAAGTCGCTGACCCATTATACAAAAGGTACGCAGTCACCCCATAAAAGAGGCTCCCACTGCTTGTACGTACACGGTTTCAGGTTCTATTTCACTCCCCTCGCCGGGGTTCTTTTCGCCTTTCCCTCACGGTACTGGTTCACTATCGGTCAGTCAGGAGTATTTAGCCTTGGAGGATGGTCCCCCCATATTCAGACAGGATGTCACGTGTCCCGCCCTACTCATCGAACTCACAATCTGTGCATTTTTGTGTACGGGACTATCACCCTATACTGTGCGACTTTCCAGACGCTTCCACTAACACACAAACTGATGCTGGTTCTGGGCTCTTCCCCGTTCGCTCGCCGCTACTGGGGGAATCTCGGTTGATTTCTTTTCCTCGGGGTACTTAGATGTTTCAGTTCCCCCGGTTCGCCTCATTACACTATGTATTCATGTAATGATAATGTGTCGAAACACACTGGGTTTCCCCATTCGGGTATCGTCGGTTATTACGGTTCATATCACCTTACCGACGCTTTTCGCAGATTAGCACGCCCTTCATCGCCTCTGACTGCCTAGGCATCCACCGTGTACGCTTAGTCGCTTAACCTCACAACCCGAAGGTGTTTCCACCATCGCATTGCGATTATTTGAGAGACTCTGTTACAGACTAATCACCACTCAGTACTTCTACGGAGAGTGATGTTCAGCTGTAAACTTTCAATTTTCAGCTTGTTCCAGATTGTTAAAGAGCAAAATACTTCGCAGCATACTGTTTCCAATACACTCTGAAGTATTATTTAAAGGCTGTACGGTAATGGTGGAGCTAAGCGGGATCGAACCGCTGACCTCCTGCGTGCAAGGCAGGCGCTCTCCCAGCTGAGCTATAGCCCCATACAGTCACTTACAGATACCTTAATTACTCATCAGTCAGATGAGTCAGCCAATTACTTTCTCATCAAGGCGGAGTCATGCGAAGTTTGCTTGTGCAAACGAGACATGGCGACAACGAAGAGGAGGAGGGAATTGGTAGGCCTGAGTGGACTTGAACCACCGACCTCACCCTTATCAGGGGTGCGCTCTAACCACCTGAGCTACAAGCCTATTAAGGTATTTCTGCTCGTTACTTTCTATCAGACAATCTGTGTGGACACTGCACAATGCGTATCTTGAGGTAAGGAGGTGATCCAACCGCAGGTTCCCCTACGGTTACCTTGTTACGACTTCACCCCAGTCATGAATCACAAAGTGGTAAGCGCCCTCCCGAAGGTTAAGCTACCTACTTCTTTTGCAACCCACTCCCATGGTGTGACGGGCGGTGTGTACAAGGCCCGGGAACGTATTCACCGTAGCATTCTGATCTACGATTACTAGCGATTCCGACTTCATGGAGTCGAGTTGCAGACTCCAATCCGGACTACGACATACTTTATGAGGTCCGCTTGCTCTCGCGAGTTCGCTTCTCTTTGTATATGCCATTGTAGCACGTGTGTAGCCCTACTCGTAAGGGCCATGATGACTTGACGTCATCCCCACCTTCCTCCGGTTTATCACCGGCAGTCTCCTTTGAGTTCCCGACATTACTCGCTGGCAACAAAGGATAAGGGTTGCGCTCGTTGCGGGACTTAACCCAACATTTCACAACACGAGCTGACGACAGCCATGCAGCACCTGTCTCAGAGTTCCCGAAGGCACTAAGCTATCTCTAGCGAATTCTCTGGATGTCAAGAGTAGGTAAGGTTCTTCGCGTTGCATCGAATTAAACCACATGCTCCACCGCTTGTGCGGGCCCCCGTCAATTCATTTGAGTTTTAACCTTGCGGCCGTACTCCCCAGGCGGTCGACTTAACGCGTTAGCTCCGGAAGCCACGCCTCAAGGGCACAACCTCCAAGTCGACATCGTTTACAGCGTGGACTACCAGGGTATCTAATCCTGTTTGCTCCCCACGCTTTCGCACCTGAGCGTCAGTCTTTGTCCAGGGGGCCGCCTTCGCCACCGGTATTCCTCCAGATCTCTACGCATTTCACCGCTACACCTGGAATTCTACCCCCCTCTACAAGACTCTAGCTTGCCAGTTTCAAATGCAGTTCCCAAGTTAAGCTCGGGGATTTCACATCTGACTTAACAAACCGCCTGCGTGCGCTTTACGCCCAGTAATTCCGATTAACGCTTGCACCCTCCGTATTACCGCGGCTGCTGGCACGGAGTTAGCCGGTGCTTCTTCTGCGAGTAACGTCAATGCAATGTGCTATTAACACATTACCCTTCCTCCTCGCTGAAAGTGCTTTACAACCCTAAGGCCTTCTTCACACACGCGGCATGGCTGCATCAGGCTTGCGCCCATTGTGCAATATTCCCCACTGCTGCCTCCCGTAGGAGTCTGGACCGTGTCTCAGTTCCAGTGTGGCTGGTCATCCTCTCAGACCAGCTAGGGATCGTCGCCTAGGTGAGCCATTACCTCACCTACTAGCTAATCCCATCTGGGCACATCCGATGGCGTGAGGCCCGAAGGTCCCCCACTTTGGTCTTGCGACGTCATGCGGTATTAGCTACCGTTTCCAGTAGTTATCCCCCTCCATCAGGCAGTTTCCCAGACATTACTCACCCGTCCGCCGCTCGTCACCCAGAGAGCAAGCTCTCCTGTGCTACCGCTCGACTTGCATGTGTTAGGCCTGCCGCCAGCGTTCAATCTGAGCCATGATCAAACTCTTCAATTAAAAGTTCGATTTGCTTAAACAAGTTAAGCGGTGCTCAAAAATTAACTTTCGTAATAATTCACTAAATGAATTACTGCTTGGTCACTCTTTAAGACTTGATATTTTTTTGCCACCGAAGTGGCTGATATCGTCTTGTGAGTGCCCACACAGATTGTCTGATAAATTGTTAAAGAGCAGTGAGTTACGCGCTTTCGCTTGCTAACTCGAGGTGGCGTATATTACGCTTTCCTCGTTCAGTGTCAACCGTTTATTTCATCCGGTTGCCGCTGCTTTAAATCTTTTCCGACCCGGTCACTTCGTGATGTTGTTCACGTTGTTCCCTGTCGATGGAGCGGCATTATAGGGAGTTGGATTTGAATGGCAAGCGAATAAATGCAGTTTTATTTCGTTTGCCGTTTTTTTATCCAAAGAACCTTATTTCTGCCCTTTTGCTATAAAGGAAGGCAAAGCAGCAAGGCTTTCCAATACCGCATCCGCAGCAGTTTCGCTTTCTGCGGTGACCGGCTTGCCTGTACGAACTAAAATCTTCGTTCCCACGCCCGCAGCCGCAGCCGCCTGCATGTCTTCCAGCTTATCGCCCACCATATAAGAAGAAGCCATATCAATATTGAGCTCTTCTTTAGCCGTCATAAACATACCCGGCAGAGGCTTACGGCAATCGCAAACCTGGGTAAACTCTTTAACGGTACCTTCTGGATGGTGTGGACAGAAATAGATGCCATCGAGATCCACACCTCTGTCGGCAAGCGACCAGTCCATCCACTCGGTCAGCGTCATAAACTGATCTTCAGTAAACTTGCCGCGCGCGATACCGGACTGGTTGGTCACTAATACCAATAAGAAGCCCATCTCTTTTAGTTTGAGGCAGGCATCAATAACACCATCGATAAACTGGAAATCATCGATTTGATGTACATAGCCGTGATCGACATTCAAAGTACCATCACGGTCAAGAAAGATTGCTGAAACGGGTTGTGCCACGAATTTGCTCCTGATGGCGGGTTAATGACGTCAGTATCGCATGTTTTCAATGCCGGTGAGAATGCTAACCTGGTTGACTTAGACGTCTAGACGCCTTAGCATCCACAACATACTTCGGGGATGTGCTCCCGAAGAGTTAATTTCACCATGTCACGGCAAAAAGACAGAATAAAAAATAATATGATTAAACTTTCAAATATCACCAAGGTTTTCCAGCAGGGTTCGCGCCAAATCGTCGCGCTCTCTGACGTGAGTCTTCACGTCCCTGCCGGGCAAATTTATGGCGTAATCGGCGCATCTGGCGCAGGGAAAAGTACGCTAATCCGCTGCGTTAATTTGCTGGAACGTCCGACCAAAGGCCAGGTGCTGGTCGATGGTCAGGATCTGATGTCCTTCTCCGAAAAAGCGCTGACCCGCGCACGTCGCCAAATTGGTATGATTTTTCAGCACTTTAATTTGCTGTCGTCACGTACTGTCTTTGGCAATGTGTCACTGCCGCTGGAACTGGATAATTTGTCTTCTGCTGAAATCAAAAAACGTGTTTCAGAGCTGCTGAGCCTTGTTGGCCTGGAAGATAAACATGATGCCTATCCGGCCAATCTTTCCGGCGGACAAAAACAGCGTGTGGCGATTGCGCGCGCCCTGGCCAGTAATCCCAAAGTCTTGCTGTGCGATGAAGCGACCAGCGCACTTGATCCGGCGACAACCCGTGCAATTCTTGAATTGCTGAAGGACATTAACCGCCGTCTTGGTTTAACCATTCTGTTGATCACACACGAGATGGACGTCGTTAAGCGTATTTGCGATCAGGTTGCCGTGATCAGCGATGGCAAATTAATTGAGCAGGATAAAGTGAGCGAGATGTTCTCGCATCCTAAAACTCCGCTGGCACAGCAGTTTATTCAGTCAACGCTGCATCTGGATATCCCGGAAGATTACGCCGTGCGTCTGCTCCCTGAACCGGAAGCCGGTCGGGTACCTTTATTACGTCTGGAATTTACCGGCCAGTCTGTAGATGCGCCGTTGCTTTCTGAGGCCGTGCGCCGTTTCGACGTGAACAACAATATTATCAGTGCTCAGATGGATTATGCCGGCGGCGTGAAGTTCGGGATTATGCTGACAGAAATGCACGGCGCAGAAGAAAACACTCAGGCAGCTATTCAGTTCCTGCACGAAAATCAGGTTAAAGTAGAGGTACTCGGTTATGTCTGAGCCAATGATGTGGTTAATGGGCCGGGGGATTTGGGAAACTGTCATTATGACACTGACCTCAGGCTTCTTCGGTTTTGTTCTGGGCTTGCCTTTTGGCGTGCTGCTTTATGTCACCCGTCCGGGCCAGATTGCAGAGAACAAAAATGTTTATCGCGTGATGTCTGCGCTGGTTAACATTTTCCGATCTATTCCCTTTATTATTCTGCTGGTCTGGATGATTCCGTTCACGCGTCTGATCGTCGGGACCTCTATTGGTTTGCAGGCGGCAATCGTGCCTCTGACCGTCGGCGCAGCGCCGTTTATCGCACGTATGGTCGAGAATGCGCTGTTGGAAATCCCAAGCGGTCTGGTGGAAGCCTCCCGCGCAATGGGCGCCACGCCGATGCAAATAATCCGTAAAATTTTGTTGCCGGAAGCCTTGCCGGGTCTGGTCAACGCAGCCACTATCACGCTGATCACTCTGGTGGGTTATTCCGCTATGGGCGGTGCTGTCGGTGCCGGTGGGTTAGGGCAAATCGGTTATCAGTACGGTTACATCGGTTATGACGCAACTGTAATGAATACGGTATTAGTCCTGTTAGTCGTTTTGGTGTATTTAATTCAGTTTTGTGGCGACCGCATCGTAAAAGCAGTCACACATAAATAATGAAACAACAGCTGTTATAGCTAACCCTGTGAATAATTTTTATCCGCTTATTGAGGAAAGGACATGTCTACTAAATTTAAATCCATTGCAGTTGTCGGCGCGCTTCTGGGAACGCTGGCTTTAGTTGGTTGCGGGCCGAAAGAACAGGATCCTAACCATATTAAAGTGGGCGTGATTGTGGGTTCTGAACAGCAGGTTGCTGAAGTTGCGCAGAAAGTCGCAAAAGAAAAATACGGTCTTGACGTAGAGCTGGTGACTTTCAACGACTACGTGCTGCCAAACGAAGCACTGAGCAAAGGCGATATTGATGTTAACGCCTTCCAGCATAAACCTTACCTTGATCAACAGATTAAAGATCGTGGTTATAAACTGGTTCCGGTCGGCAACACTTTCGTCTACCCAATCGCCGGTTACTCTAAAAAAATCAAATCTGTTGATGAGCTGAAAGACGGTGATCAGGTTGCATTGCCAAACGACCCGACTAACCTGGGTCGTTCTTTGCTGCTGCTGCAAAAACAAGGTTTGATCAAACTGAAAGACGGTGTTGGCCTGCTGCCGACAGTTCTGGATGTGACTGAGAACCCTAAAAATCTGAAACTGGTAGAACTGGAAGCACCACAACTGCCACGTTCACTGGATGACGCAAAAATCGCACTGGCTGTGATCAACACCACTTACGCCAGCCAGATTAACCTGACGCCAGAGAAAGACGGCATCTTCGTTGAAGATAAAGAATCTCCATACGTTAACCTGATCGTTGCGCGTGAAGACAACAAAGACGCGGAAAACGTGAAGAAATTCGTTCAGGCTTACCAGTCTGACGAAGTTAACGCTGCAGCGAACAAGATCTTCAACGGCGGCGCGGTGAAAGGCTGGTAATTCGCGAATGTCAGGAACTCAATATTCATCCTGATAATTACTCTCGCAATTATTCCTTTCACAAATAAATTCAAGGCGGGCTTATGCCCGCCTTGTTATTTCCCCAATACCTTGGTTCAATAACGCCACATTCTTTCCTGTAAACATTTTAAAAAAGCAGAGGACATACTATGCGTGCTTTACCTCTCTGTTTGTCGGCACTTTTGCTGGCGGGTTGTTCCCTGACTCAACACTCACAGCCAACACCCCCTGCACCTGTTGCTAAAGAAGAGCCAAAACCTGTCAAACCAAAACCGGCTCCGGTTCGCCCTGCCCCCGTCAAACTGTATAAAGATGCAGAAGCCCTGGTCGGAACACCTTTCCGCGATTTGGGCGAAGTTTCTGGTGAGTCTTGCCAGAGCGATCAAAACGATACGCCGCCAAGTCTTGCAGCCGCGCGCAAAAGAATGCTCACCCGCGCCTCTTATATGAAAGCGAACGCGGTGCTGTTGCATCAGTGCGAGATCATCGGCGGCGTGCCGGGCTGCTACCAGCAGGCAATTTGTCAGGGTTCTGCCCTGAATGTCACCTTTAAATGACCTCATTTTCTTTTGAGCAAATAGGGACCATTCATTCGCCCTATAAAGAGAAGTTTGCTGTTCCGCGCCAGCCGGGTCTAATTCAGGATGGTGGTGGCGAATTACATCTTCATGCGCCTTATAACCAGCCCGAGGCTGTACGCGGGCTGGAAGATTTCAGCCATATATGGGTGATGTTCATTTTTCATCAGACGATGGACGGCGGTTGGCGCCCGACTGTACGTCCACCGCGTCTTGGCGGCAACACGCGTACCGGCGTATTTGCCACACGCTCCACCTTTCGTCCCAATCCGTTGGGCATGTCTTTGGTGGAGTTGAAAGGCATTCGCTGTCAGGGGCAGAACGTGATTCTGCAACTGGGCAGCCTTGATCTCGTCGATGGCACCCCCGTTGTTGATATCAAGCCGTATTTGCCCTTTGCGGAAAGCCATCCTGAAGCCCGTGCGGGTTTTGCCCAGCACGCCCCGCAAGCCGATATGCTCGTTGAGTTTCTCTCTCAAGCAGAGTCACAGCTGGCAAAACATGCAGGAAAATATCCACATCTGCGCCGTTTCATTACGCAGGTATTAGGGCAGGATCCGCGTCCTGCTTACCGTAAAGGCGAATCCACCGAACGGGATTATGCCGTTCGCCTGCTGGAATTTAATGTCCGCTGGCGGGTGGTGGGTTCTCTGAATCAGGTATTGTCCCTCGACGAAGACTAAATTTCCTCTGCGTCTCTTTTGGCAACACCAACTCGCTGGTAAACTAAGCCACTTTTCACGTTTTGGCTGCCACTGGCAGCCCGATTGCAATTTGCAGTGCTAACGGAACCAACACATCATGCGTACTACTCAATATCTGCTCTCTACACTCAAAGAGACGCCAGCCGACGCAGAAGTCATCAGCCACCAGCTGATGCTTCGCGCAGGTATGATCCGCAAACTGGCCTCCGGCCTTTACACCTGGTTGCCGACAGGCTTACGTGTTCTCAAAAAAGTTGAAAACATCGTGCGCGAAGAAATGAACAACGCGAACGCCATTGAAATGTCGATGCCAGTGGTTCAGCCCGCTGATCTGTGGCAGGAGAGTGGACGTTGGGAACAATACGGTCCGGAACTGTTGCGTTTTGTTGACCGTGGCGACCGTCCATTCGTTCTGGGTCCAACCCATGAAGAAGTCATCACGGATCTGATCCGCAACGAAGTCAGCTCTTATAAGCAACTGCCGCTGAATTTCTTCCAGATCCAGACAAAATTCCGTGACGAGGTTCGCCCGCGTTTTGGTGTTATGCGCTCGCGTGAATTCCTGATGAAAGATGCCTACTCGTTCCACACGACGCAGGAATCTCTTCAGGAAACTTACGACGCGATGTATGCGGCCTACAGTCAAATCTTCAGCCGTATGGGTCTGGATTTCCGTGCTGTGCTGGCAGATACCGGTTCTATCGGTGGCAGTGCGTCCCATGAATTCCAGGTACTGGCGCAAAGCGGTGAAGATGACGTGGTGTTCTCTGATTCTTCAGATTTCGCAGCAAACATCGAATTCGCAGAAGCGCTGGCTCCGGCTGCACCTCGGGCTGCCGCAACGCAGGAAATGCGTGTGGTGGAAACACCGGATGCAAAAACCATCGCTGAACTGACAGAACAGTTCCAGGTTCCGGTTGAGAAAACCGTGAAAACCCTGATGGTACACGCGACTGCTGAAAGTGGTCATAAACTGGTTGCTCTGCTGGTTCGTGGTGATCATGAACTGAACGAAATCAAAGCTGAAAAACTGCCGCAAGTTGCTGCTCCGCTGACTTTCGCAACTGAAGCAGAAATCCGTGAAATCGTTGCAGCTGGCCCGGGGTCACTCGGTCCGGTTAATCTGCCAATGCCAGTAATTGCTGACCGCACCGTCGCCGCAATGAGCGATTTCAGTGCCGGGGCAAACATCGACGGTAAGCATTACTTTGGCATTAACTGGGATCGCGATGTTGCGTTGCCGGAAGTGGCGGATATCCGTAACGTGGTTGCCGGCGATCCAAGCCCGGATGGTCAGGGTACGCTGGTCATTAAACGCGGTATCGAAGTCGGTCACATCTTCCAGCTGGGCACTAAATATTCAGAAGCGATGAACGCGACAGTTCAGGGCGAAGATGGCCGTAACCAGGTCATGACCATGGGTTGTTACGGTATCGGGGTGACTCGTGTGGTGGCTGCGGCGATCGAACAGAACCACGATGACCGCGGAATTATCTGGCCGGACGCTATCGCACCGTTCCAGGTCGCTATTCTGCCAATGAATATGCACAAATCTTTCCGAGTGAAAGATGCGGCGGAAGCGTTGTACAAAGAACTGCGTTCTCACGGTATTGATGTGATCCTAGACGATCGTAAAGAACGTCCGGGCGTCATGTTCGCAGACATGGAACTGATCGGTGTTCCACACCACGTCGTGATTGGTGATCGTAATCTGGACGCTGAAGAGCTGGAATACAAAAACCGTCGCAGCGGTGAAAAACAAATGATCAAGCAAGGCGATATTGTTGAATATCTGCTGAGCCAGATCCCGCGTTAATGTTTTAGTGACAAATGTTCGCCCATAAAAATGCCCGCATCGCGCGGGCATTTTTGTTTGTGGTGTTCAGTAAAAGCGTAAGGCCTAAGGGCAAACTTTGTTGGCATCAAAACTGATATTCTTATCCGCAACAACCGCCCGTTGCATCTGCCCCTCTTCCATTGACGGTTCTGTCATAAAATGACCGTCCATCGAGATGAAGACCAGCTGGTTCGGCGCTTTACGCGCAGCAAGATAACCGGCTTCCAGCGTTTTATTGGCGGACATCGGGAAAATATTACCCGTTGCACAATCTTTGAAAGAGGCCGTATCGGCGCTGTATTGCATCATGCCGGTCAGTGCCATCGGCGTTTTCGGCAAGTTCTGCTGCACAGGCTTCAGCGTATAGTTAAATGAGGAAACGATCGGCTCCCCGCGCTGATCGAGCATTTCAAGATTTTCATCTTTCGGGTGGAAATAGCGCTTCTCACCACGACTGTCGGTCAGCACCAGCTTATCCGCAGTACGCGCCCAGCGGCCATAAGTGGCAAAGCTTTGATCGCCCTCTTTACTGCCCTGATACACTTCCTGCAGGATATAAGTCCCGTCCTGTTGCAGGAACAATGAGGTTTTTAAGCCGCTGCAATCTGCACAAGGCAGAACACCACTGTAACTTTGCTGCATCGCCTGAAGCGGTTTTTCATGATTGAAGGCAGCGGTATGGCAGCCGAACAGTGACAGCGCCCCGAGCGCCAGCACTGCCGTGATAATGATTTTTTTCACAGTTTCTCCCCTACTGCTTTTTCTTTGTGCTGCGAAATACCGTCTGGCAACACGATTTAAGACTGACGAATTTTGCCTCGTAATGCTTTTGTGGCACCTTTGCGCACTTTACCTTCTACGCGGCGAATTTTGGACCCTTTGGTTGGCTTCGTCGCCCGGCGAGGTTTTTCCACTACCATCGCCTGCGAAATCAACGCACTCAGCCGGGCCACAGCGGCTTCGCGGTTCTGTTCCTGGCTCCGGTATTCCTGGGCTTTAATGACGACCCAACCGTCGGCAGTAATAGAGTGGTGATTGAATGCCAGTAACCGCTCTTTATAATATTCTGGCAAACTCGACGCTTTAATATCAAAGCGTAAATGGATCGCCGTTGATGTTTTATTGACGTTCTGACCACCATTTCCCTGAGCGCGGATCGCCGTTAATTCAATTTCGCTGTCAGGGATTTCCAGCTTTCCGGAAAGGATTAGCACACTGATTACCTTCCGTCGTTTCCGGCAAACTCTTTCCATTCAGAAAAATGAATTTCCAAATTACTCTGAGCGTCGGAAAGCCAAATAGTTCCGTCCTGTAACGTTGCCTGTAAATCCATGGTACGGCTGCCAAAAGCGGTTAGCTGAGTCAGGAGTTCATCTTCTAAATAACGGATGCGAAGGTTGTTAAAACCTCTGACTTTCCCTTCTATTTGTGACCACCAGACTTTCGCCGCTCGCTCACCATAAGCGTAAAGCACGACTTCACGCGATTGGTTGCAAGCCTTTTTCAGGCGCTTCTCATCAGGCAACCCTAATTCAACCCATAATTCGATACCGTTATGATCGTTTTTACGCCAGATTTCGGGTTCATCTTCCGCACTGAGTCCACGGGTAAAAGTCAGTCGTTCATCGGCATGATAAATCCAGGCCAGCAGACGCAACATCATTCGTTGTTCTGTTTCTGAAGGATGCTGAGCCAAAGTCAGGTTGGCATCATGAAAGAAATTACGATCCATATCAGCAATGTTGATTGCTGCTTTATAAATTGTTGCTTTTAGTGCCATGGGAAACCTCTTGATATCAGACGCACAGTGTACTTGAAAGCATCTTGCCTAAACCAGTTTTCACCCGAAGGACGTTCTGAATAAAGGCTGTACGCAAACGATTTACCTTTACAGGCCTGCTAATAACTCACACTCTCCTGTGCTATAGTCGTTTAATACTGAGAGTTTATCTTTCTGCGCTTTCCTCAGAGGGATACGCTTTTTAGGGAGAACTTATGCAACAATACTGTGAATTGGTACGCCGTAAATATTCTGAAATCGCCAGCGGCGATCTCGGATATGTGCCCGATGCGTTGGGTTGTGTATTGAGAGCATTGGACGAAGTGGCAGCGAATGCTGATCTTCCGTCTTCCGTCAGGGACCAGGCGGCCTACGCCGCCGCCAACTTATTGGTGAGCGATTATGTCGATGAATGATGAGTACCAACCCATCAATTGTGATGACTACGATAATCTCGAGCTCGCCTGCCAGCATCACCTGGTTTTGACGCTGAAGCTGCGTAGCGGAGAAGTCGTTGAGGCAAAAGCCAAAGATCTGTTAATGCGCAAGAAAGTGGAGTATCTGGTGGTCGAGGCCAGCGGAGAACAACGCGATCTACGGCTTGATCATATTGAAAGCTTTAGCCATCCGGAAATTGGCACGGTGGTTGTGAGCGCCGAGTAAGCGATAACCTCCGTCAATATGACTTAACGGGCAATCTCAGGGTTGCCCGTTTGCATTTCTGCATCAGCCCTATTTAAGCGGCGTAAGACTGGCATAGTAGGCAGCCAGATCACTGATATCCTGCTCAGACAATGACGACGTAAATGCCTGCATGACGCCCGCCTGCCCGCCGCTGCGTTCTCCTTTCTGATAAGCGTGCAGCGCCAGCGCCAGATAATCTTCATTTTGCCCGGCGAGATTAGGGTAAATGACGTTCACCGCTCTGCCCTTTGTGCCGTGGCAAGAAGCACAACTTGCCGATTTTGACTGACCATCAGCGCTGTTTCCCTGTGCCAGAACCGGTGAACTCACTAACATCAGCGCCAATACTCCTGCAACCGCACGCATCAGAACTCCCAGCATGAAAACTCCCGACATGAACCGCTTTCTATTTTATTGAGCAACCGACCACACCAGCGACCATTGCCCTTCGTTATTTTCAGCCAGTGCCTGACGGGTGATAAACCAGCCGGCTGCGGCAATAAGCTGTTCATTGTAATAAATCAGCGGAATGCGATCCCGTTGCCAGGGAGGAACACCTAACTCATACCACAGTTTTTTTGCCTGACGAGCCCGATCGCGCCCGAACTTTTCGATCATCCCCTGAGCATGAAAACGAACGGTGATCGTTTCCCCGTCACGCGGCTGACGGATAACGCAGTTTTCACCATCATCAGCCAGATCCAGAGAAACAGATAAAACACCCAGATCATCTGGCAGCAGCAACATGTCAGCGGGATCCCAACTGATGACCTGATCTTTAAGTGACGAATATTGGGGCAGAAGGTACAGCCGCTGCCGAAATCGCCGTACCGATAGATTCCCAAGCTGAAGTTGCGCCTTTGCATCTTCACGGCTCATCGCAACCTCATCCCAAATCCTCTGCAACTGCTCGCGGGAAGGCATTTTTGCTCCCCGACCAGCCAGCCAGCGGCGCAATAACGCAGAGCGCCTTGCTGGCGAAAAACCTTCTATGCCCTCAACAGACAAGCTCCCCTGTTCATCTGTTAACGCAATCAGGGACTCATTGAGCAGTTCATCAAGAAGGGATTCCTGTTCCGCACATAACGAAGCACTGCGGGCGGTCGATTGCGCAAAGTGTGGCCAGCGCGCATAGAACGAAGGGAGAATATCGAGTCGCAGAAAATTACGATCAAAACGGTCGTCACCGTTGCTGTCATCCTCAACCCACGTCAGTTGGTGTTGATCTGCGTATTCCTCAAGCTGATCACGGCTGAGATCGAGCAACGGCCGCAACAGGCGATAACCCAGCCCCATACTGTCCGCGCTCATCGACGACAAACCCGCAGGGCCACTGCCGCGTTTAAGTGCCAGCAAAAACGTCTCACACTGATCGTTTAGATGCTGCGCCGTCAGTAATACTTCGCCCTCTTCCAACTGTGCTGAAAATGCCTGATAGCGCGCGGCTCTTGCCGCCGCTTCAATCCCGCCATCCTGAGCGTTGACCTGAACCTTTATGACGGACAGACCGATATTGCGGTGCTGGCAAAAATCATGGCAATGTGTCGCCCAGTGATCCGCAAACTGACTTAATCCGTGATGCACATGCAACGCCCGCAGCTGAATATCCGGGAGCTGGTCGTCCCTCAACTGCGCAAGACCCGCCAGCAAAACGGTTGAATCCAGGCCACCACTGAACGCCACGCAAAGTTTCCGTGCATGACCTATTTTATTGCGCAGATGCTCTGCCAGTAATAATGCTGACCGATGAGGATTCATGAGATTACCGCGACTCGTAAAGCTCTAACGGCAGGCCGTCGGGATCGGTGAAAAAGGTAAACTGTTTGCCGGTATAAGGATCGGTTCTCACCGGTTCGCAAACTACACCGGCTTCGTTCAGCGCACTGACGGACTGCCCGATATCTTCGACGCTGAATGCCAGATGGCGCAAACCACAAGATTCAGGCCGACTTGGCCGCGCAGGCGGATTGGGGAAACTGAACAGTTCAATTGTGTACTGACCGTTCAGTGCCAGATCGGCTTTCCAGGAATTACGTTCTTCACGGTAAAACTCGCCAAGCAGCGTAAAGCCCAGAATATCGCAATAGAAATGTTTGCTGGCCTGATAGTCGGAACCAATGACCGCGATGTGATGAATCTGGCGAAGATTAAGCATGATGATTTCCTGTTAATTCCTGCTGTGCACGTTACTCAGGGTGTTTGCAGACGTCAATAAAAAGCCCTCACGAAGAGGGTAATGCCAGTCAGTTAAGCAACTGACTGGCTTTTTTCCTGTGCTTTTGGATACTTCCGGGGTCTTTCCTTCACCACTCTCGGAAAGGCCCTTTCTCTTCTTATCGGCAGCTTCACCATCTGCGCCATACTCTCCAGATTACGCAACAGTTCGGGGATCCGGCCCGGAGATGCGCCCTGAAGCGTCATTAACATCCTCATCACCAGACTGCACGAGTCTGAGAAGCTTAGCTGATTCGGCCAGTAACCCTTTAGGGTTTTAGACATCTTAATCATCTGATAACGAACAAGATTATAGGCTAGTAATACCCCCCATAACTCCTGCTCGACAAGTTCTGGTTTTTTACTTCTCAGCGTTAACCGACTCAGTAACATCGTCTGCTTAATTTCACGATAACCCAGTTCGATTTCCCAACGGTGGCCGTAGAGATCGGCCATTTCCCCCCCGGGTACCGCATGGCATCTGTCATTGAGGTCAGCAGATGGCAGACTTTGCCTTTACGGGTAAACGTCAGAAGGCGAGCCGTCATTTCCTCCCCCAGATCAGGCCACTTTTTCCGGGCCTGAGGACTGGTTTTCATCCTTATCAGATGATCGCCTTTACCGAGTTTTCGCACCTCTTCGTACTGCGCTCCTTTTTTCAACGGGATCATCCAGTGACGGCTCTCTCCCGCCTGATGCCAGGCATTCAGCAGCCCCAGAGAATAATAACCTTTATCGAGTAAAGTCAGTGTGTTATCGCCTGTTTGTTCTATCAGTTTTTCTGCCAGCGTATATTCGCTTTCTTTCATCGTACCGAAGGCGGCAGCCGTAAGCAGGTGGCTGGTCAGTTCCATCTGGCAGACCATTTTCACCTGCGGATAAAGCCCCGGTTGCCCGGCATAGGTCTGTCGCGGGAAAGCCACATCATTTTCTGGTGTATCCTGGGTTCGCCAGACGACACCGTCCACCGCCAGTAATGTCAGACCACACCAGTGTGGATGGGTGACGGAGTTGTGCCACACCTGTGCCGTTTGGGTAAACACGCGGCGAACGGCATCACTTCCCAGGCGCTGGCGGGCCTGGATAACGGCGCTTGGGGCAACGAAGGGCCGGTTGCCGGGGAGCATAATATCCAGACGGTTCACGATTTGGTGGAGGGGTTCTTCGCGTTCGAGCGCCATGCCAATGATGCACCAGACCATCATTTCCAACGGGAGACGGCGTTTACGCAGCGTGACGGAACCTGACTCGGCCAGACAGCGGGAGACAAGGTCGGGATCCAGAACATCACCGAGAGAAGTCAGAGGGTTACGGGTAGAGTCGTAGCAGGAAACGAGCTCAAGAGCCTGAGCAATGCGCATAAAAAAAATCCAGAAACGAAGAACGTTTCTGGATTTTTACACAGCCACTGGATCGTTCAACTGATCCTTAACTGATCGGCATTACTCACGAAGAGGGCGGTTTGTTAACCCGCTTCCGGGAGTTTTAAAACTTTTACCAGGTAGCGCCCGTCTTCTGTGAGGCGGGTTCCATGAATATCGGTTTCAAAACCCGGATAACGCTCACCAATAGAGCAAAGCATAATCAGAAAATCGAGAACGGCACGGCTCTCTTCTGTAATCATCTCGCCGGGCATCACCACAGGAACACCCGGTGGATACGGCAGAATCATATTGGCGGACACTTTACCTATCAGTTCGTCAATATCGCACTCATCGATATGCCCGCGAACCTGATGCTGGAACATTTCGTACGGCGTCATTTTCATTTCAGGCAACACATCAAAAGCTTCGATCATCAGACGGGGAAGATCATGGCGGACAATCAGTTTGTGGATCCCCTGAGCCAGATCCTGAATACGCATATTACGATAGAAATCCGGATCCTCCGCATAGAGGTCCGGAAGCATATTTTTGACCCGAAGATTAAGATCGTAACTGCGTTTGAAATCGGTCAGCCCGCGCATCAGGCTCATGGATTTGGTTTTATCAATACCAATGCTGAACAGGAAAAGCAGATTGTACGGGCCTGTTTTCTCCACCACTACGCCACGCTCATCAAGGAATTTCGCCACCAGCGCCGCCGGGATCCCCTCTTCTTCGAGTTTGCCTGATTCATTCATGCCAGGCGTCAGGATCGTCACTTTGATCGGATCCAGATACATATGGTCGGTATCCGCATCAGCAAAGCCATGCCAGTTTTGATCAGGGTTCAGCGGCCAGCACTCGGCTTCATCAATATGTTCAGGTTGCCAGATATCAAAGAACCAGCCGTCAGTTTCCTCACGCAGCCTTTGAATCTCTTTGCGAAAATGCAGTGCACGTTCCACAGAACGGTTGATCAGCCGCCGTCCGGGATTTCCGCGCAACATAGCCGCCGCAGTTTCTGCCGACGCCACAATGCCGTAGTTCGGTGATGTGGTGGTATGCATCATATAGGCTTCATTAAAGGTGCTTTCGTTATAGTCACCTTTAATGTGAATCATCGAAGCCTGAGAGAACGCAGCCAGCAATTTATGCGTCGATTGCGTTTCATAAATCACTTTACCGGGAACCCGCTCGCCGCTCATTCCGCTTTTGCCATCATAAATCGGATGGAAGTTGGTGTAAGGCACCCACGCAGAATCAAAGTGAATCGACGGTACATCCAGCGTGCTTTTAATGTAATCCGTGTTGTAAAGCAGCCCGTCGTAGGTGGAATTGGTGATCACCGCATGTACAGGCCAGGTGGCGTTTTCAGTTTGCGCGATTTTCTCTTCAATACTTTCACGCGTGAATTCCCGCTGCGGGATCCCGCCCAGAATACCGTAGGCATTTCGGTTCGGACGCAAATACAGCGGCACAATGTTGGTCATCATCATCAGATGCGTCAGGGATTTGTGGCAGTTTCGGTCAATCAGCACCGTGCTGCCCGCGGGCGCGGCATACATCCCGACAATTTTGTTTGCCGTGGAAGTGCCGTTAGTGACGATATAGCTTTGCTCTGCCCCAAACGTCCGCGCGATGTATTCTTCCGCCTCTAAATGCGGGCCAGTGTGATCAAGCAGCGACCCAAGTTCCGTCACCGAAATCGACACATCCGCTTTCAGGGTCTTTGCACCGAAGAAATCATAAAATAGCGTCCCGACCGGGCTTTTCAAAAACGCCGTCCCCGCCATGTGGCCCGGAGTGCAGAAGGTATATTTGCCCTCTTCCACATAGGTGAACAGCGCTTTGGTCAGCGGCGGGGTAATCGTATCGATATATTCATCGGTGTACTGGCGGATACGCTTGGCAATATCATCAGAGGCCGCAAGCGCATATTCGAAGAAATACAGCACCATGCGCATCTCATTCACATCAACATCCAGCGTTGAGTGCGTATTAATAAACGCATAAAGCGGCAGGTATTCATTCAGTTCATTGATTTCAGTACAAAGCTCTTCACTGTGCTGGTCCCAGTCGAAAATCGCCCCGCAGATACGGGCATTATTTTCGATAAGTTTCAGTAAGTCTGCGCGATCGCGCGGATAAATAATCTGGAATCCGAGAAGCGTCAGGGCGCTATCCAGTTCGCGGATTGGCTCTTCTTTGTAGTAGGCCCCTTCCGGGCGCATGATAGCGATAATATTCATCTGACAAATCCTTCTGTTATATGTCTCTCGGGCATTTATAGAAACACGGTTAGTGAACGCTGTGTACTCTTTACCGCTGAGTTTCGAGCAAGTGAGGGAAATTTAAGAATGTAGGAAAATTTGAGAGGCAAAAATGGACAATAAAAAAGGCTATGCCGGAGCATAGCCTTTACGCAATACATGGCTGGATCAGCAGTAGCCGTAAGTCATCAGACGCTGATAACGACGGTTACGCAACTCTTCAGTACTCAAAGCATCCAGATCGCTGAGGTCAGCTTCCAGTTGCGCGCGCAGAGAGGCCGCCATCGCTTCGACGTTACGATGAGCGCCACCCAAAGGTTCCGGGATGACGGAGTCGATCAGTTTCAGCTCTTTCAGACGCGGGGCAACGATACCCATTGCTTCCGCTGCCAGAGGGGCTTTATCTGCGCTTTTCCACAGAATCGACGCACAGCCTTCCGGTGAAATTACCGAGTAGGTGCTGTATTGCAGCATGTTAACTTTGTCACCCACGCCAATGGCCAGAGCACCACCGGAGCCACCTTCACCGATGACGGTGCAGATAACGGGTACGTTCAGACGGGACATTTCGCGCAGATTACGGGCGATAGCTTCAGACTGACCACGTTCTTCTGCACCCACACCAGGGTATGCACCCGGAGTATCGATGAATGTGATGATTGGCAGTTTGAAACGTTCGGCCATTTCCATCAGGCGTAACGCTTTGCGATAACCTTCCGGTGCAGGCATACCGAAGTTACGGCGGATTTTCTCTTTGGTTTCACGGCCTTTTTGATGACCAATGATCATCACAGCACGTTCGCCCAGACGAGCAATGCCGCCAACGATAGCTTTATCGTCTGCGAATGCACGGTCACCGGCCAGTTCATCAAAATCGGTGAAGATATGTTTGATGTAGTCCAGGGTATACGGGCGACGAGGGTGGCGCGCCAGTTGGGCAATCTGCCAGGCGCCCAGATCAGAGAAAATCTTACGGGTCAGTTCAACGCTTTTCTCGCGCAAGCGTGCAACTTCTTCGTCCAGATTAATATCTAATTTTTCGTCTTGACGGCTGACTGCAGTCAGCGAGTCAATTTTCGCTTCCAGTTCCGCAATCGGCTGTTCAAAATCAAGAAAATTCAGACTCATAGCATTCCTATTTTAGTCAAATTCCAGTTCCACCTGCTCACTACCGACCAGGCCTCGCAAATCCAGCAACAGTTTGTCCGTTGGCGTTACACGCCATGACGCCCCGAATCGCAGCCGGGCTCTTGCATTTTCTCGTTGGTAATACAGATGCACTGGTATCGTCCCCGATCGGTGAGGTTCCAACGATTGGCGGAGACGGTTCAAAAGCTGGTCATCAATTTGCCTGTCAGTCAGCGAGATAGCAAGACCGCGAGCATATTTTTCCCGTGCTTCACTGATGTCCATTACATCGCGGGCCATCATTTTAAGCCCGCCACTGAAGTCATCAAAGCTGACCTGTCCTGTGGCGATAAGGATACGGTCTTTTTCCAATAAATGCTGGAATTTTTCCAACGCTTCAGTGAACAACATGACTTCAAGACGACCGGACCGGTCATCGAGAGTACAGATCCCAATGCGGTTACCGCGTTTGGTGACCATGACCCGTGCGGCGAGAACCAGCCCCACAGCGACGGTCATTTTGCCCCGTTCCGTCGGGTGCATATCTTTCAAACGCTGGCCACCGCCATAGCGTTCAATTTCTTTCAGATACTGCGTGATCGGATGCCCGGTCAGATACAAGCCGAGCGTTTCCCGCTCGCCGTCGAGCACCGTTTGCTCTGGCCACGGCATCACGTTTGCGTAAGATTTTTCAACCTGTTCAGGCGCTTCAGCCAGAACACCAAACATATCGACCTGACCAATCGCTTCCGCTTTCGCGTGCTGATCGGCCGCTTTCAGCGCGTCACTGAGAGAACTCATCAGCGCGGCACGGTGCGGCCCAAGCCGGTCAAAGGCCCCGGACATAATCAGTTTTTCAAGGATACGTTTGTTCAGCTTTTTGACGTCGGCCCGCGCGCACAAATCAAAGAGCTCTTTGAAATAGCCGCCTTCATTACGCGCTTCAATAATCGCTTCAATCGGGCCCTCACCCACGCCTTTTATCGCGCCGATACCGTAAACGATTTCACCTTCGTCGTTGACGTGGAAGTGATACAGACCGCTGTTGATATCCGGCGGCAGGATTTTCAGGCCCATACGCCAGCATTCATCCACCAGCCCGACGACTTTCTCGGTGTTATCCATATCAGCGGTCATGACCGCCGCCATAAATTCTGCCGGATAATGCGCTTTCAACCACAGCGTCTGATATGACACCAGTGCGTAGGCAGCGGAGTGGGATTTGTTAAAACCGTAACCGGCAAATTTCTCTACCAGGTCAAAGATTTTAATCGCTAGTTCGCCATCAATGCCGCGTGATTTTGCGCCATCTTCGAAGCCGCCGCGCTGTTTAGCCATCTCGACCGGGTTTTTTTTACCCATTGCGCGACGTAACATATCTGCACCGCCCAGCGAATAACCCGCCAAAACCTGCGCAATCTGCATGACCTGTTCCTGGTACAAAATGATGCCGTAGGTCGGCTCCAGTACCGGTTTCAGGGATTCATGCTGCCACTGAATATCAGGGTAAGAAATTTCTTCACGCCCGTGTTTACGGTCGATGAAGTTATCCACCATCCCCGACTGTAATGGCCCTGGGCGGAACAGCGCCACCAGTGCGATCATGTCTTCAAAGCTGTCGGGTTTGAGGCGTTTGATCAAATCTTTCATGCCGCGGGATTCAAGCTGGAAAACCGCTGTGGTTTCCGAGCGTTGCAGCATGTCGAAACTTTTCTTGTCATCAAGCGGGATCGCGGCGATATCCAGCGGTGCTTCGCCCGTTTTGGCGCGGCGGGCGTTGATCATTTCCAGCGCCCAGTCGATGATCGTCAGCGTGCGCAGGCCCAGGAAGTCGAACTTCACCAGCCCGGCGTATTCCACGTCGTTTTTATCGAACTGTGTAACCGGGTGATTACCTTCGGCATCGCAATAGAGCGGCGCAAAGTCGGTAATTTTTGTCGGCGCGATGACCACACCGCCGGCGTGTTTACCGGCATTACGGGTGACGCCTTCCAGCTGACGCGCCATATCGATCAGCGACCTAACTTCTTCATCCGCTTCATAAATCTCAGGCAACTGCGGCTCAGCGGCAAACGCTTTTTCCAGCGTCATGCCCGGATCCGGCGGGACTAATTTTGAGATACGGTCGACGAAACCGTAGGGATGACCCAGCACGCGGCCAACGTCACGGATGACCGCTTTCGCCGCCATCGTACCGAAAGTAATGATCTGCGAGACGGCTTCACGGCCGTACATTTCCGCGACGTGATCGATAACCCTGTCGCGTTTTTCCATGCAGAAGTCGACGTCAAAGTCGGGCATGGAAACACGTTCAGGATTAAGGAAACGTTCGAACAGGAGATCGAACTCAAGCGGATCCAGATCGGTGATTTTCAGCGCATAAGCCACCAGTGAACCTGCACCGGAACCGCGTCCCGGCCCGACCGGCACGCTGTTATCTTTCGACCACTGGATGAACTCCATAACGATCAGGAAGTAGCCCGGGAAGCCCATCTGGTTGATTACTTTGAGCTCGATATCCAGACGTTCGTCATATTCAGGGCGGCGCTGTACGCGGACTTCAGGATCCGGGAACAATGACTGGAGACGCTCTTCCAGCCCAATTTTTGATTTTTCGACCAGGAAATCTGCCGTGGTCATTTCACCTGTCGGAAATTGCGGCAGGAAATATTCGCCCAGGCGAATCGTGACATTACAGCGCTTGGCAATTTCCACGCTGTTTTGCAGCGCTTCGGGGATATCTTCAAACAGTTCGCACATTTCATCTTCACTGCGCATATATTGCTGCGCGGTGTAGTTTCGCGGACGTTTTGGATCATCAAGCGTAAAGCCATCGTGGATCGCTACACGGATCTCATGAGCGTCAAAGTCAGTCGGCAACATAAAGCGAACGTCGTTGGTCGCCACAACGGGCAACCCGCGCGCCGTCGCCAGCGCCACGGCGGCGTGCAGATAGTTTTCTTCTTCGGCGCGGCCGGTGCGGATCAGTTCGAGATAATAACGGTCGGGGAAATATTGCTGATAGAACTCCAGGCATTGCTCAACCTGCAGATCGTTTCCGCGGATCATGAACTTGCCGACATCCCCCATTTTCGCGCCAGAAAGCAGGAGCAGCCCTTCGTTCAGCTCAGCAAGCCATTCACGGTCAACAATCGGGCCTGCCGCGCCGTAGCCACGCTGGTAAGCACGGGAAATGAGCAGGGTCAGATTCTGATACCCCTGATTGTTCATCGCCAGAACGGTCAGTTGCGCGAGTTCATCGCCGAGGATTTCACTTTGGACATTCAGGTCTGCACCGATAATCGGCTTAACGCCCGCACCGTGCGCCGCACCGTAGAATTTCACCAGCCCGCACAGGTTGGTGAAGTCGGTAATAGCCAGAGCAGGCATGCCGAGTGACTCTGCGCATTTCACCAGCGGACCCACTTTCGCGAGGCCATCCACCATGGAATAGTCGCTATGTACGCGCAGATGAATAAAACGAGGTTCGGCCATATCCAGAGTCCAGAAATATGTGAATTAAGGGTTTATGTGCCCCACCATTTTATAATTAAAAGCTTGGGGCATAAACAAAGAGACGTGCTATGCCAGCCCGAGCGCGCGTTTCACCGGCGCAAAACTACGGCGGTGGTGGGCTGTCGCGCCAAGCCGGGCGAGACTTTCAAGATGCACCGGCGTCGGATAGCCTTTGTGTTTCGCAAAACCATATTCAGGGAACTGCAAATCCAGTTCAACCATTTCGCGATCACGGGTCACTTTGGCAAGAATAGATGCCGCACTGATTTCAGCGACTTTACTGTCGCCTTTCACCACAGCCTGAGAGGCCATAGGCAATTTCGGACAGCGGTTGCCATCAATCAGCACCATATCCGGCGTCAGTGCCAGACCGGCGACGGCTCTCTGCATCGCAAGCATTGTGGCATGCAAAATATTGAGTTCGTCGATTTCATGCGGTTCAGCACGCCCAAGGCTCCAGGCCAGCGCCTTTTCCTTGATTTCGATGTATAACGCTTCGCGACGTTTTTCGGAGAGCTTCTTTGAGTCTGCCAGCCCCGTAATCGGGTTGGCAGGATCGAGGATCACCGCAGCTGTCACCACCGCGCCAACCAGCGGACCACGACCGACTTCATCCACACCGGCAATACACACGGCCTGCGGATAAACAAACAATTCACTCATCGGTTTGCCAGCTCCATCACGGCCTGAGCGGCCTGCTCATCAGCATCACGACGAATGCTTTCATGCAATTTCAGGAAGATTGCACGCAATTCCTCGCTTTTTTCACCGCCCGCCAGTAAAGGCAGAAGTGCAACAGAAAGCTTTTCCGGTACGCATTCGGTTTGCAGTAATTCAGTCACGATTTCCCGTCTTGCCAGCAAGTTTGGCAATGAAACGTAAGGGGTTTTCACCAGACGCTCAGCCAGCCAATACGTGAAGGGTTTCATGCGATAACCCACCACCATCGGACATTTTGCCAGCATACATTCGAGCGCGGCTGTACCCGACGCCAGAAGGGCAGCATCGCTGGCAATCATGGCTTCACGCCCTTTGCCATCCAGCAAATGCGCAGGCAGGTCCGGTGCAATCTCAGCCTTGATACGCTCGAATTGCTCTCGGCGCTTAGCATTTACCAGCGGCACCACGATATGCAAATCAGGGTATGTCTGACGCAGCTGCAACGCTGTTTTCAAAAAATCCGCACTGAGCATTTCAACTTCGGCATGACGGCTTCCCGGCAATAATGCCAGGCAATGCACATCATCGGGGATCCCCAGAGATACGCGGGCCGCATGCTTATCCGGATGCAAAGGCATTGCGTCCGCCATCGTGTGACCGATGAAACGGCAGGGAACGTTAAATTTGTCGTAAAACGCTTTTTCGAAAGGCAGGAATGCCAAAACTAAGTCGGTTGCTTTCCCGATTTTGAAAACACGTTTTTGTCGCCAGGCCCAGACGGAAGGGCTGACATAATGAATCGTGCGGATACCGCGCTGTTTCAGACGGCCTTCCAGCGTGATGTTGAAATCCGGGGCATCAATGCCCACGAAAACATCAGGTTTAAGTTCGCTGAAGCGTCGTGTGAGGTCTTTGCGGATTTTCA
This sequence comes from Rahnella sp. PCH160, assembly GCF_047784855.1. Lineage (NCBI taxonomy): Bacteria > Pseudomonadati > Pseudomonadota > Gammaproteobacteria > Enterobacterales > Yersiniaceae > Rahnella > Rahnella sp. PCH160. The sequence continues at coordinate 1,926,316 of NZ_JBLOGT010000001.1, read as the reverse complement.
ACAGGCGTGGCAGCCGTTCTAACACTTCCACCACGCCCATCACTGCCAACTCTTCCATTTCGTACCAGGCTTCACATCCCTCTGCTTGCATCAGCGGACCTGCAACCCCCACAAAACGGGCATCAGGATGATGTTTCTTCAGGGCGCGAATCAGCCCGGCGCCAAGAATGTCACCGGACGTTTCACCGGCCACCAGGCCAATTGTCAGAGCAGGCTTTTGCATTGTCTTCCGAAGCGCAGATCAGCGAATAATGCCGCGAGTTGAGCGGCTAAAGAAATCACTGAAAGGTTTAGCTTTCGGGAATTCAGCAGCAATAGCGGCGATTTCCGGTTGAGCTTCTTCCAGCGTTTTTCCGCTGCGGTACAGTAACTTGTACGCATTACGGATCGCGTGCAGATCTGCTTTCTCAAAACCACGGCGCTTAAGACCTTCGATATTGATACCGAATGGTGTCGCATGGTTACCCTGCGCGATGACGAACGGCGGAACATCCTGAGCAACGCCAGAACAACCACCGACCATAACGTGTGCGCCGATGATGCAGAATTGATGCACTGCGGTCATACCGCCAATGATAGCGAAATCGTCGATCTCTACGTGACCGCCGAGCGTCGCATTATTCGCCAAAATACAGCGATTACCAATGACGCAATCATGGGCAATATGCGCGTTAACCATCAACAGGTTATCACTGCCCACTTTTGTCAGACTACCGCCCTGAACGGTTCCACGATGAATGGTCACGCTCTCACGAATATTGTTGCGATCGCCGACCTCAACGCGTGTTGGTTCACCGGCATACTTCAGGTCCTGGTTAATTTCACCAATGGAAACGAACTGGAAGATGCGGTTATCGCGACCGATTTTGGTCACGCCATTAAGAACTACGTGTGATTTAAGCTCAGTTCCTTCGCCGATTTCCACCTGGGAACCGACATAACAGAAAGGACCGATATGAACACCAGCACCGATAACGGCGCCTTCTTCAACAATAGCGCTTGGATGTATATAGGCGGTTTTGTCTATCATGTATTAAGACTCCCGGCGACGGGCGCACATCATTGATGCCTCGCAAGCAATCTCACCATCTACTTTTGCGACACCTTTAAAACGAGCAACACCACGACGCTCTTTAATGAATTCAACTTCCAGAATCATCTGGTCACCCGGCAACACCGGACGTTTGAAGCGTGCATCATCAATTGCTGCAAAATAATACAGCTCGCCCGGTTCCAACTTCCCTACGCTTTTAAACGCAAGAATACCCGTGGCCTGTGCCATGGCTTCCAGAATCAGAACACCTGGAAAAATCGGCTTACCCGGGAAATGCCCCTGGAAAAACGGTTCGTTAAAGGAAACGTTTTTCACTGCGCGCAAAAATTTCCCTTTTTCAAAATCCAACACACGATCAACCAGCAAGAACGGGTAACGGTGCGGCAATAAATCCAGTATCTCTTCAATACGCAGAGTATGAGTGTCAGTAGTCAAAATACTCTTCCTGTCTATAAAAACTGATGGCATCAAAAACACGGCCTGCCAGACCCCAAAAAAAGGTCATCAGGCAGGCCGCAAATAGGAACGAATGCCGCAGGTTCACCCCGGAAGGGAACACAAAGCAGCACCGTAGGTGGTAATTAGTCTTTTTCGATTTTACGCTCGACAGCTTTCAAGCGCTTATTCATCTCGTCAATATTCATTACCAATGCAGCCGTCTTACGCCAAACTTTATTCGGTTGTAACGGAATACCGGAGGAGTATACCCCAGGTTCAGTGATTGGTCGCATTACCATTCCCATTCCGGTTACGACAGCCTGGTCACAAATCTCCATGTGACCATTGATAACACTGGCTCCGCCGATTTGGCAGTAGCGTCCAATTTTCAGACTACCGGCCATAATAACACCGCCGGCCACCGCCGTATTGTCTCCAATCACGACGTTGTGTGCAATCTGGCATTGATTATCAATGATAACGCCGTTGCTGATAATGGTGTCATCCAGGGCGCCACGGTCAATCGTGGTACAGGCACCAATTTCGACGCGATCGCCAATGATGACTGTCCCCAACTGAGGGATTTTGATCCAGTTGCCGCGATCGTTGGCATAACCAAAACCGTCAGAACCGATCACCGTACCCGACTGAATCAGGCACTGCTCGCCAATCTCAACGCAGTGATAAATTGAAACGTTGGCCCACAAACGTGTACCCGCGCCTATTTTTGCCTCTTTACCAATAAAGCAGCCTGCACCGATGACGACATTGTCACCCAACACAACGCCTGATTCGATGACTGCATTTGCGCCAACCGAGACATTCTTACCTAACGAAGCACTATCAGAAATCACTGCGCTCGCAGCAATATCCTGTGCTGGTGCTGGCGTGGTATCCAGCAACTGCGCCATACGTGCGTATGTCAGGTAAGGGTTTTTAACCACTAATGCCGCTGTAGGGCAAAATGGCAGATCCGCTTCCGTCAACACTACGGCACCTGCGGTACAGGAGGCCAACTGTTCACGGTAACGGCTGTTTGATAAAAACGTGATTTGCTCAGAGTGTGCGGAATGCATTGAAGCAACGCCGGTGATGGCAATTTCGCCATCACCGTGCAATTGTGCATCCAACTGCTGCGCGAGATCAGCCAGTCGAATTGAAGACATGTTTATTTAACCTGTTTCAGCACATCAGCAGTAATATCTTTGTCATTGCTTGCGTACGCGATTGCGTTTGCATCAATAACAACATCATAACCTTCTTTGCTGGCAACAGATTTCACAGCGTCCTGAATACGGCTCAGGATTTTGTTACGTTCTTCGCCCTGGCGACGACGGTTATCTTGCTCGAACTGCTGCGCTTTAGCTGAGAAAGCTTCACGCTGAGCCATTACGTCTTTTTCGAGTTTAGAACGATCGCTGGCTTTCATGGTTGCGCCATCACGTTGCAGACGTTGCATTTTGGTTTGCAGATCACGTTCCTGAGATTGCAAATCAGTTGCACGACTTTTGAACTCGTTTTCCAATTGTTTAGCCACAGCTTCACGAGCTGGCATTTGTTGGAAAATGCTAGCGACGTTAACGATAGCAATTTTGTCAGCAGCCTGAACGCTAGCTGAAGAAGCCATAACTAAACCGAGGCCTGCGGCATATAACCACTTTTTCACTATAAACTCCTTCCATCACCCGTTTGTGCCATCTGGCACAGTAAATTACACAAAACACCCGACATTAAAACAATACACGGGCCGAAACCCGTGTATCAAATTCAGCATCAGGCCATTGCGATTCTGCTGAATAAACTCTTTGCAGACAAAACGTTACCAGGTTTTACCAATGTTAAACTGGAACTGTTCCGCTTTGTCGCCTTCGTATTTCTTAACTGGCTGAGCGTAAGAGAACACCAGCGGCCCCAGAGGGGACTGCCATTGCAACGCCAGACCAGAAGACACACGAATGTTGCCAGGCTTACTGTAATCAGGTACACCCGCTGCAATAGTTTGCGGCGTGTTTTGCCAACCTGTATCCCAGACTGTACCGCTATCCACGAACAGAGACGTACGCAATGAGTTAGCGTATTTCTCGCTAACAAACGGAGTTGGAACAATCAGTTCCGCACTCAGGATGGCCATTGCGTTACCGCCCACTGCATCGCTCGAGTTATCAATCGGGCAGGTGCTGTACGAGGTATTCGCCGTAGTACATTTGTAATAGGCTGCTTTCGGACCGATGGTGTTCGACTGGAAACCACGAACACTGCTTGAGCCGCCGGCATAGAAGTTGTCATAGAACGGTACGTCTTTACCGCCCAGACCATCCGCATAACCTGCGCGCGCACGCCCCATCAGAACCCAATCACGATCCTGATTCAGCGGCATATAGCTGGTTGAATCGAATGTGATTTTATAATATTCGTTATCTGAACCCGGCACGGTGACTTTACCGTTCAGGCTGGCTTTGGTCCCGGACGTCGGGAAGTAACCACGGTCGAGGTTGTTATAACCCCAACCCAGACTCATGAAGAAGTCATCAGCACTGAAATCAGCATCTGAGTTATCGCTGGTCGTTACCGCAGGATTCAGGCCCACAGAGTTCAGATAACGGAACATGGCGATCTGAGGTTCCATATTGGACAGATCGTTGTGTACGTAATCCAGACCCAGACGCAATGAGTTGTTTTCATTGACAGGGAAACCCAGGTTGCCGCCAATACCGTAACTTCTGTTGGTATAGTCAGACAGGTCCGCATTATCCGCTTTAAAGTCGTTATAGAAAATACGACCGCCCAGACTCACACCATCAACGGTGAAGTACGGGTCTGTAATCGTGAATTCTGCGTACGTCTGGTAATCATTTTTCGTACCGCTGATGCCTACGGAGTTACCCGTACCCAGCCAGTTGTCCTGCTGGACGCCGACCTGGAAGCTGACACCACTTTCAGTACCGTAACCGACACCAAAGTTGAAAGTACCGGTGTTACGTTCTTTCACTTTGTAGACCACATCAACCTGATCCGGTGAACCCGGAACCCGTTGTGTATCCACATCAACAGTTTCGAAGTAACCCAGACGGTTCAGGCGCTCTTTACCTTTATCGACCAGATCATTACCTAACCAGGCACCTTCCATCTGACGCATTTCACGGCGCAGAACACTGTCTTTGCTGGTGTCATTGCCTTCAAAGCGAATATGACGCACATAGAAACGGTTACCCGCATCCACGTTGATATGCAGTTTTACTGTCTTGTCAGCATCGTTAATTTCAGGCTGCGTTGTCACACGCGGATAGGCATAGCCATAACGGCCCAACATCTGCTTGATGTCGTTTTCCATCTTGGTGACTTTAGCGCCGTTGTACAGCTCGCCTTTATCAATTTTAGTCAGGCTTTGAACTTCAGCTGAGTGGCCCGCCATGCTGCCGGTCACGTCAACGCCAGAAAGTTTGTACTGCTCACCTTCTGTGATGTTCAACGTAATGTAGATGCCTTTTTTGTCGGGCGTCAGGCTGACCTGCGTCGAATCAATATTGAAACGGGCATAACCGCGATCCAGATAGAAGCTGCGCAGGGTTTCAAGGTCACCCGCCAGTTTCTGCTTCTGGTATTTACGGTCGCCGACCACGTTCCACCAAGGCACTTCATCGCGCAGTTGGAAGCGTGAAATCAGTTCATCCGTTGAGAAGGCATGGTTACCCACAATGTTGATCTGCTGAATCTTGGCAGAAACACCTTCGGTAAACACCAGTTTCAGGTCAACACGGTTACGCGGTAAAGGGGTCACAACCGCTTTTACCGACGCACTGTATTTGCCGACGCTGTAGTAGAAATCTTCCAGGCCTTTTTCAATACTGCCGATAGTTGTACGGTCAAGCGCTTCGCCAACGCGGACGCCAGAGGCTTCCAGGTTTTGTTTCAGCATGTCATCTTTCACCGATTTATTACCGGAGAAAGTGATGCTGGCAATGGTTGGACGTTCTTTGACCTGAACAATCAGAGAATCACCATCGCGAAGGACGCGAACGTCCTCAAAGTTGCCAGTGGCAAACAATGCGCGAATGGTATTACTGATATCATCGTCAGTAACGGTATCACCGACACGAACCGGCATATTGAGTAACGCCGCACCGACGGCAACTCGCTGCAGGCCTTCGAAATGAATGTCTTTCACTACGAAACCGTCTGCACCGTATACGGTGGCGCTGCCAAACAGCAGCGACGCTATGAGCAACTTTTTGATCGCCATCGTTGTTATGCGTTCTTCCTAACCTAATCTCAGGTCTTAGAGACGAGAGAAATCATTGAAAAGTGCAAGCCCCATCAACAACACCAGCAAAACTGAACCAATGCGGTAACTGAAGTCCTGAACTCGCTCGGAAACTGGCCCACCTTTAAGCTTTTCTATTGCAAGAAATAGCAGGTGGCCACCATCTAATACCGGTAATGGGAAAAGGTTGATGATCCCCAGATTGACACTGATGAGTGCCAAAAACGTGAGGTAAGACACCAACCCATACTCCGCTGACATTCCTGCGCCCTGTGCGATGGAGATTGGGCCACTCAGATTGTTCAGCTTCACATCCCCGGTAATTAACTTACCCATCATGCTCACGGTGAGTTTCATCAGTTGCCAGGTTTTATCCCCGGCCTCATAAAACGCCACAAACGGACCATACTGACGGATTGTTTTGTACTCATCAGGCAGCGGCACCACTTTCGGAACCACACCAGCAAAACCCTGTATTTTGCCTTTACCTGCAGACTTCGTGTCCGGCGTCAGTGTTAAAGCGATGGGAGAACCACCCCGCTCAACGTCCAGAAGGATTGGCTTGCCGGGATTGTCACGCACCTGAATGACAAACGACTGCCAACTATCCAGAATCTGACTATCGACTTTAACGATCCTATCTCCGGCTTGCAAACCCGCCTTCTGCGCGGCTGAATCTGGCTGCACTTCCTGCAAGACAGATTCTATCTGCGGACCTCGTGGAATCATACCCAAAGAGACCACCGGATCCTGCTTTTCAGGATCAAACTGCCAATGACGTAAATCCAGTGTTTTCTCAACGACCTGATTGGAGCCAAAAGGAGCAACTCCGACGGTCGTTTGATCATCACCAATTTCGCCAATCAACGCCATACGAACTGAATCCCAATCAGGCGTTTCGATACCGGCAACAGACTTTAGTTCCATTCCCGGAGAAATATTGGATTGCGCAGCGATTGAATTTGCAGCCACATTTGCAACGACCGGACGCACGCTCGGAACACCAATAACGAAAATCACCCAGTATGCAAAAATAGCAAAGATGAAATTGGCAATCGGCCCGGCACTGATGATAGCAGCGCGTTGCCAGATTTTTTTGTTATTGAAGGATTGATGACGAAATTCAGGCGCGACAGCCTCGACGCGTTCGTCGAGCATTTTGACGTAGCCCCCGAGAGGAATAATGGCGAGCACATATTCGGTTCCCTGACGGTCGGTGCGACGCCATAGCGCGCGACCAAACCCGACAGAAAAACGTTCTACACGCACACCACAACGACGAGCAACCCAGAAATGGCCGAACTCGTGCACGGTGATAAGCACCCCCAATGCGACGATAAAGGCGGCCAGGCTCCAGAGTATGTTCATCATATGTCCAACTATTCCTTAGAAAACTTCACCGTCGGCGACGGTTAATACACTAACAGCATCAGACAGGCGAATACAGGAACCGCGGCAGTCAGGCTGTCGATACGATCCAATATTCCGCCATGACCCGGTATCATATTACCACTGTCTTTGATTCCGGCTTCACGCTTGAACATGCTTTCCGTCAGGTCGCCCAGCACAGAAGCCAGTGCAGCAACCACAGAACAAATCAGTAATGTTGCCGGCTGCACGCTCAATGGCGCGTAGCGACCAAACAACCAGGCTATCAGGGCAGACGTTACCAGGCCACCGATAAACCCTTCCCAGGTTTTCCCCGGAGAAACTTTAGGTGCCAGTTTATGCTTACCGAACAACTTACCAAACAGGTAAGCGCCGGAGTCAGCACCCCAGACCAGCAGCATCACATATAACAGCCACCACGCACCGGTGTGAGGATTCTCAGCATAACCATACTGGCGCAGCGCGACCATACCCCAGAAGAATGGCACAATCGTCAGCACGCCAAACAACACACGCAATACACGAGAATGCCGCCAGAATGCAGCCGAAGCCGGATACGCGACAACCAAAACTAACGCCAGGCACCACCATGCAAGTGCCGCCCATAACGAGCCGCTGACTTGCGGTAAGTGTACGCTGTGATGATAAGCCGGAATGCTCAGCATCATGGCGGCTAACAGAAAACCACAGAGTATAGCGAGCCAGATACGCTGACTACGGCTTGCAAACCCGGCAAACTGGCCCCATTCCCACGCGGCCAACATGCAAACCACGAGGGTGACAATGGCAAAACCCACCGGCGGCAACAAAAAGAGTGCTGCAATAACAATCGGTATTAAAATCAGAGCTGTGATAATGCGATACTTCAGCAAATGTTCTCCCTAGGACGCATCGGCGCCGATAGGTGTAGTCCCCCGAAGCGGCGCTCTCGCTGTGCAAACGCGGTCAGCGCACCTTCAAAGGTGTTTTCATCAAAATCAGGCCAGAGGACATCGGTAAAGTAGAGCTCCGCATAGGCAATCTGCCACAGCAAAAAGTTACTGATCCGATGTTCCCCACCGGTTCTGATCACCAAATCGACGGGTGCCAGTTCGCTCATACAGACCGCTGAGTTCAGCAATTCTTCTGTAATTTGCTCTGCCCGCAATGTACCGGCTTCTACCTGTCCGGCCAGCGTCTTCACGCCCTGAAGAATATCCCATCGGCCACCGTAATTTGCAGCGATGTTCAGGGTCAGACCGTCGTTGTTTTGAGTAAGTGTTTCTGAACGACGAATGCGTTCTTGCAGACGAGCACTAAAACGACTGACATCGCCAATGATCCGCAACCTGACATTGTGTTTATGCAGGCTTTTAACTTCGCTGTCCAACGCGCGGACGAACAGCTCCATCAACGCAGAAACTTCCTGAGCCGGACGATTCCAGTTTTCACTACTAAAGGCATAAAGCGTGAGTGCATCAAGATGATGATTGGCAGCAAAGCTCACTGCTTTACGCACTGACTTCACTCCCGCTTTATGACCAAAAACCCTCATTTTACCCTGACGTTTTGCCCAGCGTCCGTTGCCGTCCATGATAATGGCTACATGGCGAGGTTGAGAGCAACACATATCAGACATCTGTTGATTTTCGAGGGACATAACGCGTACTCATTTCCTTTTATCAGAACACAACGACTTTCCAGCTGACCTAAGCCTGATAGGGCTCACGCCACAACGTTAGCTGACGCGGCACCTTTTATCGAGGGTGCGGCAACACGCGCAAAAAAGCCGTGTCTCCCTTGCAGGCACGGCTTACACTGACAGCTCACCGATTCCACCTTTAACATTCAGGCTCAAAAAAGCCAAATCTACTGTCAGCGTGGCGCAGACTATACCATTTCAATGTGACGCTAACAAACTGCTGCATAAGCACTAAACCGGTCTTATCGCGCAAACCCAGGAAGTTTATCTTTTGCCGATGCGCGTGCGCTAGCATCAATCTCCAACACTTCCTCAACAGAAGTCGGTTCGGCGCTCACTAACTGTTCCATGACCTGACGATTCAGCGAAGCAATGTCGGTAAAACGAATTTCACCCTTCAGGAAAGCCGCCACCGAGATTTCATTCGCAGCATTCAGCGCCGTGGTGGCTGCCTGCCCGGTATTGCTGGCTTCGATAGCAAGCTGGAGGCAGGGATAACGTGCATAATCCGGAGCGCTGAACGTCAGTGCGCCCATCGTACAAAAATCCAGTGCTTCAACGTCTGTCGCCACCCTTTTCGGATATGCCATGGCATGCGCAATAGGCGTCCGCATATCCGGTGAACCCAACTGAGCCAGTACGCTGCCGTCGCGGTAGCGAACCATCGAGTGGATCACCGATTGTGGATGGATAATGACTTCCATTTCGGCGGCAGACGCATTAAACAGCCAGCGCGCTTCAATATACTCCAGCCCTTTATTCATCATCGTGGCGGAGTCGACAGAAATCTTACGCCCCATTGACCAGTTTGGATGAGCGCATGCCTGATCGGGTGTCACTCTGCTGAATTGATCTAAAGGCAATTCGCGGAATGGCCCGCCGGAACCGGTAAGAACAATTCGGGAAATCCCATGTTCTTCAAGGGAAGCATAGCCCAGTTGTTTCTGAACGGACTCAGGCAAACTCTGGAAAATGGCATTATGCTCGCTGTCGATGGGTAAAAGCTGAGACTGGCTTTGACGGACGGCATCCATAAAAATGCGGCCACAGGTCACCAGAGACTCTTTGTTTGCCAGAAGAACTTGCTTACCGGCACGAACGGCAGACAGCGTCGGTAACAGCCCAGCGGCACCAACAATGGCAGACATCACCTGATCGACATCATCAAGCGCCGCCAGTTCGATAGCTGCGTCAGTGCCGGAAAGGACTTCGGTATTGATTCCCTGTTCCGAGAGGATAGCCCGCAACTGGCGCGCGGCAGACTCATCCGCCATCGACGCATACGCCGGCCGGAATTCCAGACATTGCTGCGCCATGACATTGACATTGCGGCCCGCAACCAGCGCCTTTACTGAAAATGCGTCAGGGTTAGACCGGACAACGGAAAGCGTGCTGGTGCCGACAGACCCTGTCGAACCAAGAATAGTCATTTGTTTCATGAAAATGCCCGGGATAACGCGCGTAAATTCGGAAAGTGCACAGTCTGAAACCTCTTATCGGGCTTGTCCATGAGATTGTGCAGACAGATAAAAGAATTGAAGGCCACTTAAAAACAAAGCGCCGCAGTAGCGGCGCTTTATAAGAGAAATAAGCCGGATTAGAAATCCATCAACTCAGTTTCTTTTTCAGCTAAAGCAACGTCGATTTTCTTGATGAAAATGTCAGTCAGTTTCTGAATATCGTCCTGAGAACGGCGATCTTCATCTTCGCTGATTTCTTTGTCTTTCAGCAGTGCTTTGGTTTTGTCGTTAGCGTCACGGCGGACGTTACGCACAGAAACACGGCCCTGCTCTGCTTCGCCACGCACGACTTTGATCAGGTCTTTACGACGCTCTTCAGTCAGTGCCGGCAAGGGGACGCGAATGGTCGCGCCAGCAGAAGACGGGTTCAGGCCCAAATCAGAGGTCATGATCGCTTTTTCCACCGCGGCGCTGATAGAGCGGTCGAATACGGAAATAGCCAGAGTACGGGAATCTTCAACCGTGACCTGAGCCAGCTGACGTAATGGCGTAGATGAACCGTAATAATCGACCATGATACCGTCAAGAATGCCGGGTGAAGCGCGGCCAGTGCGGATTTTGCTGATATGCGTTTTGAATGATTCAACGCATTTTTCCATACGAATTTCAGCGTCTTTTTTAATTTCGTTAATCACGTTGTGAACCCTTGAAAGCTGGTTACCTGGCAGACCATAACATCAGTATAGTCCGTGAATACTTATGCCAGCACAGGCTGGCTGAACGTAACGTTCAATTGTGAAGGATCACTCCGCGTTAGAAATCAGCGTCCCTTCGTTTTCACCCATCACCACTCGGCGCAGTGCGCCCGGTTTATTCATGTTGAAAACACGAATTGGCAGATTGTGATCGCGAGCCAATGTAAACGCCGCCAGATCCATTACTTTCAATTCCTGCTCCAGCACTTCCTGATAGGTCAGTTTTTCGTACAGTGTCGCTTCCGGGTTTTTCACCGGGTCGGCAGAATAAACGCCGTCGACTTTGGTGGCTTTTAATACAACATCGGCTTCGATTTCGATACCACGCAGGCACGCTGCAGAGTCAGTGGTAAAGAATGGATTGCCTGTACCGGCAGAGAAGATCACCACACGGTTGTGACGCAACAGGCTGATCGCTTCTGCCCAGCTGTAATTATCACAAACACCGTTCAAAGGAATTGCGGACATCAGACGTGCATTAACATATGCACGGTGTAACGCGTCACGCATCGCCAGACCATTCATGACAGTCGCCAGCATACCCATATGGTCGCCTACAACACGATTCATGCCAGCCTGCGCCAGACCCGCACCGCGGAACAAGTTACCGCCGCCGATCACAACGCCTACCTGAATGCCGAGTTCGACCAGCTCTTTCACTTCCTGAGCCATACGATCTAATACACTCGCGTCGATACCAAAACCTTCACTGCCCTGCAGGGCTTCGCCACTGAGTTTGAGCAGGATACGCTGATAAACGGGTTTCGCATTGGTAGCCATGGTGTCTGTCCTAGAAGCAATGTGTCTTGATGGATAGTCAGTCTTTACATCATAGCGCTGCCTGAATGACCACACGCACAATGTAATAGGAATTTGGGGCTGGATAAAACGGAACCGCCCTTTCGCAGCGGTTCCGTTTCAGGTGTATCAGTTACTGATTAAGACTGTTTAGTCATTGCTGCAACTTCAGCAGCAAAGTCAGTCTCAACTTTCACGATACCTTCGCCCACTTCGAAGCGGATGAAGTTAACAACGTCAGCATTGTGCTCTTTCAGAACCTGGCCCACGGATTTGCTTGGGTCGATAACGAAAGGCTGACCAGTCAGAGAAACTTCGCCGGTGAATTTCTTCATGCGGCCTTCAACCATTTTCTCTGCGATTTCTTTAGGCTTGCCAGACTGCATAGCGATGTCCAGCTGTACCTGATACTCTTTTTCGACGACTTCAGCAGACACGTCTTCTGGTTTAACAAATTCAGGCTTGCTCGCCGCAACGTGCATAGCAATTTGTTTAACCAGCTCTTCGTCAGCGCCTTTAGCCGCAATCAGAACACCAATACGTGTGCCGTGCAGGTAGCTACCCAACACGTCGCCTTCCAGGGAAGCAACGCGACGAATGTTGATGTTCTCACCGATTTTAGCAACCAGTTGTACACGTTCTTCTTCGAACTGTGTTTTCAGAACTTCAACGTCAGTGATTTTGCCAGCAACCGCAGCGTCCAACACTTTGTCAGCAAATGCCTGGAAACCGGCATCTTTAGCAACGAAGTCAGTCTGGCAGTTAACTTCCAGAATCACACCGTAGTTGCCTTCGATTTTGGTTTTGATCACGCCGTCAGCAGCTACATTGCCTGCTTTTTTCGCCGCTTTGATCGCGCCAGATTTACGCATATTTTCAATTGCCAGCTCGATGTCGCCGTTAGCTTCAACCAGAGCTTTCTTACAATCCATCATGCCAGCGCCAGTACGTTCGCGCAGTTCTTTTACCAGGGCAGCGGTAATATCAGCCATTGTATTTTCCTCGATTATCTCAGTGCAAAAAGGCTTTTTGCGGTGAGATATTTCTCGCATTTAAGATAAGCAAAGGGGGCCAATAAAGGCCCCCTAACCAACATATTTCAATACCTGGTTAATAAGGGCTCTGCTGAGCTTGCCTTATTATTCAGCTTCTACGAAGCTTTCTTCTGCCTGAACAGCCAGATCTTGCGAACGGCCTTCACGGACAGTAGCTGCAACAGCGTTCAGGTACAGCTTTACTGCACGGATTGCGTCATCGTTACCAGGGATAACAAAGTCAACGCCATCCGGATCGGAGTTGGTATCAACAATGGAGAATACCGGGATACCCAGGTTGTTAGCTTCTTTGATTGCAATGTGTTCGTGATCAGCGTCAACAACGAACAGAGCATCAGGAAGACCACCCATATCCTTGATACCACCCAGGCTGTTTTCCAGCTTAGCCAGTTCACGAGTACGCATCAGCGCCTCTTTCTTGGTCAGCTTCTCGAAAGTACCGTCCTGAGACTGAACTTCCAGATCTTTCAAACGTTTGATGGACTGACGAACGGTTTTCCAGTTAGTCAGCATGCCGCCCAACCAGCGATGGTTCACGAAGAACTGGTCGCAGTTGTGTGCAGCTTCTTTTACCGCTTCGCTTGCTGCGCGTTTAGTACCAACGAACAGGATCTTACCTTTACGGGAGGAGATCTTCTGCAACTCAGCCAGAGCTTCGTTGAACATTGGAACAGTTTTTTCCAGGTTGATGATGTGAACCTTGTTACGTGCGCCGAAGATGAATGGCTTCATTTTCGGGTTCCAGTAACGGGTTTGGTGACCGAAGTGAACACCAGCCTGGAGCATGTCGCGCATGGAAACAGTTGCCATGATAAAACCTCTATTAAGTAGTTGGGGTTATGCCTCCACGTATCCCATAACACCGACCCTGCAGAACGAATTCCCAGAGCACCCCGGTGTATGTGTCGATACGTGTGTGTTATTACTTACGTTAATAAGTACACATATGAGTGAATTCGGCTTTAATCCCCCGGAGTCTGGGACCCAGAGCGGATTGCCGGCGCGTTTTATACCACAAATAACGGGCGGACAGCAACTTTAGTTCTCCGGATTGCGTACCGGAAAATGATAGTTTGGCAGGTAATATCAGGGCTGATACCATAAGCCACAGCTAATTATTGACGACATCGGTGCAGAAATAAAGCACACCCGATGAACAGAACCTGCAGGACTACTCATGGCTATTTCAATCAAAACCCCGGAAGATATCGAAAAAATGCGCGTCGCTGGCCGTCTGGCTGCGGAAGTGCTGGAAATCATTGAGCCTTACGTTAAACCGGGCGTCAGCACCGGCGAGCTCGACAGGATCTGTGCCGATCACATCGTGAACAAACAACACGCCATTTCTGCCTGCCTGGATTACCACGGCTTCCCGAAATCGGTCTGCATCTCTATTAACGAAGTGGTTTGCCACGGTATTCCGAGCGAAGACAAAATCCTCAAAGATGGCGACATCGTCAATATCGATGTTACTGTGATTAAGGACGGTTTCCATGGCGATACCTCTAAGATGTTTATCGCCGGTAAACCGACCATTCTTGGCGAACGTCTTTGCCGCATCACGCAGGAAAGCCTGTACATTGCCCTGCGCATGATTAAACCAGGTATCCGTCTGCGCACGCTGGGCAAAGAGATTCAGAAATTCGTGGAAGCCGAAAAATTCTCCGTGGTGCGTGAATATTGCGGTCATGGCATCGGCGAAGGCTTCCATGAAGAACCTCAGGTTCTGCATTACGATGCAGATGACGGTGGCGTTGTATTACAGGCCGGTATGGCTTTCACCGTTGAACCGATGGTCAACGCCGGTGATTACCGTATCCGCACCATGAAAGACGGCTGGACAGTAAAAACTAAAGATCGCAGCTTGTCGGCTCAGTACGAGCATACTATTGTGGTGACAGATAACGGTTGTGAAATTATGACGCTGCGTAAGGATGACACTATCCCGGCTATCCTGACGCACGACTAACAGTCCCCCGCTCGGCGCAGAGGGGTTAAATCTGAAATCAAACCGGCGAAAGCCGGTTTTTTTATCCTTAACGTGTAGGAATAGGCTGCGCATCTATGATTGAAAACATCTCTGCTGAAAAGAGCCTGCCACAGCAAACCTCGCAGGAACTCAGCCTCGCGTTCCCGCCACAGCCTGTTTCTCCTTGCGCCTATCCGGACGACGATTTAAACCGTCAGAGCCTTAAGCAGCATATGGAACAGTTCCAGGTCTGGCTGGCCGAAGCCTTTAATGCCGGGCAACATGCCGAAGCGCTGGTGGATGCGCGGGCGCATTACATTGACCAGCTTCTGCAACGTCTATGGACGTTTTACGGCTTTGACAATATCCCTGAAACCGCGATGGTTGCCGTGGGCGGTTACGGGCGCGGGGAATTGCACCCGCTGTCCGATATCGATGTGCTGGTACTCAGCCAGAAGCGCCTCAATGATGAGCAGGCGCAGCGCATTGGCGAGTTGATTACCCTGCTCTGGGATTTGAAACTGGAAGTCGGCCACAGCGTGCGTACGCTGGAAGAGTGTTTGCTGGAAGGACTTGCCGATTTAACGGTCGCGACCAACCTTATCGAATCCCGCCTGATTTGCGGCGATGTCGCCCTGTTTCTGAACATGCAAAAGCACATTTTCAGCGACGGCTTCTGGCCTTCTCCGAATTTCTTCCGCGCTAAAATTACCGAACAAAATGAGCGCCATCAGCGCTACTACGGCACCAGCTACGGGCTGGAACCGGATATCAAAAGCAGCCCCGGCGGCTTGCGCGATATTCACACCATATTGTGGGTCGCACGTCGCCATTTTGGTGCCACATCGCTCGATGAAATGGTCGCGTTTGGCTTCCTGACCAAAGCCGAGCGCAACGAACTGCTGGAATGCCAGAGCTTCCTGTGGCGCATCCGTTTTGCCCTGCATCTGGTGCTGCCGCGCTACGACAATCGTCTGCTGTTCGACAGACAGCAAAGCGTGGCACAACTGTTGCAATATCAGGGCGAAGGCAACCAGCCCGTCGAACGCATGATGAAAGATTTCTACCGCATGACCCGCCGGGTTGGCGAACTGAATCAGATGTTATTGCAACTGTTTGATGAGGCTATTCTGGCCATCGGCCCGAATGAAAAACCCCGACCACTGGATGAGAATTTCCAGTTGCGTGGTGATCTCATCGACCTGCGCGACGAATCGTTGTTTAAGCATCGCCCTGAAACCATTATCAGCATGTTCCAGCTGATGGTTCGCCATCGGGAAATCAAAGGCATTTACTCCACCACGGTGCGATTACTGCGCCATGCGCGACGCCATCTAAAAGAACCGTTGTGTATGATCCCGCAGGCGCGTGAAACGTTTATGTCGATTTTGCGCCACCCCGGCGCGGTCTCGCGTGCGCTGGTGCCGATGCATCGCCACAGCGTGCTCTGGGCTTATATGCCGCAGTGGGGGCAAATCGTCGGGCAGATGCAGTTTGACCTTTTCCACGCCTACACGGTTGATGAGCACACCATTCGTGTTCTGCAAAAATTAGAAAGCTTCGCCCATGAAGAAACGCGACCAAAACATCCGCTGTGTGTGGAGTTATACCCGCGCCTGCCACAGCCTGAATTACTGCTGATCGCCGCCTTGTTCCACGATATCGCCAAAGGGCGTGGCGGTGACCATTCCATTCTCGGCGCGCAGGACGTACTGGAATTTGCTGAACTGCACGGCCTGAACTCGCGCGAAACGCAGCTTGTTTCCTGGCTGGTGCGCTGCCATCTGCTGATGTCAGTCACTGCGCAGCGCCGCGATATTCAGGATCCCAACGAAATACAGCAATTTGCCGCAGAAATGCAGAGCGAAGTACGTCTGCGTTATCTGGTCAGCCTGACAGTTGCCGATATCTGTGCAACCAACGAAACGCTGTGGAACAGCTGGAAACAGAGCCTGATACGCGAGCTATACTTTGCCACAGAGAAACAGCTGCGCCGTGGCATGCAAAACACACCAGATCTGCGCGAGCGTGTGCGTCATCACCGTTTGCAGGCGCTAGCTTTGCTACGTATGGATAATATCGATGAAGAAGCGTTGCATCGCATCTGGAGCCGCTGCCGCGCCGATTACTTCCTGCGCCATTCGCCGAATCAGCTCGCGTGGCACGCCAGACATTTGCTTGAGCATGACTCCACCAAACCGCTGGTGCTGGTCAGCCGCCAGGCCACCCGTGGCGGCACCGAGATATTCATCTGGAGCCCTGACCGCCCGTATCTGTTCGCCACGGTAGCCGGTGAGCTGGACAGGCGAAATCTGAGCATCCACGACGCGCAGATTTTCACTAACCGTGACGGCATGGCGATGGATACCTTTATCGTGCTCGAACCAGACGGCAGCCCGCTGGCACAGGACAGGCATGAAGCCATCCGTTATGCACTGGAGCAATCGATGACGCAGGCTTATCAGCCGCCGCGTGCGCGACGTCCTTCGCCGAAGCTGCGTCATTTCAGCGTGCAGACCGAAGTCAGCTTCCTGCCGACGCATACTGACCGCCGGACTTACATGGAACTGGTCGCGCTCGATCAGCCGGGTCTGCTGGCCCGCGTCGGGGAAGTCTTCTCGGATCTGGGCCTCTCGTTGCACGGCGCGAGGATCTCGACCATCGGTGAGCGCGTAGAAGACTTATTTATTCTGGCAAACTCGGAGCGCCGTGCGCTGGATAAACAAACCCGCAAGGAAATCACACGCCGATTAACCGAGGCACTCAACCCGGGCGATAAAATGTGATACAAGTAGCCTTATCTTTTAAAACCCATTCAGGAAAGAGAACAGGATGCAGCAACTACAAACCGTTATTGAACAAGCCTTCGAACGCCGTGCGGATATCACTCCGTCAAACGTTGACAGCGTAACGCGCGACGCCGTAAACCAGGTTATCAACAAAATCGACAGCGGCGAATTGCGCGTTGCCGAGAAGATTGATGGCGAATGGGTAACGCATCAGTGGCTGAAGAAAGCGGTGCTGCTGTCCTTCAGAATCAACGACAACCAGGTTATGGAAGGCGGCGAAAGCCGTTACTTCGACAAAGTCCCGATGAAATTCGCAGACTATGACGAAGCCCGTTTCCAGCGTGAAGGTTTCCGCGTCGTGCCGCCTGCGGCAGTCCGTAAAGGCGCGTTCATCGCCCGTAACACAGTACTGATGCCTTCATACGTCAACATCGGCGCATACGTTGATGAAGGCACTATGGTGGATACCTGGGCAACCGTCGGTTCTTGCGCGCAGATCGGTAAAAACGTTCACCTGTCCGGCGGCGTCGGCATCGGTGGCGTTCTGGAGCCGCTTCAGGCTAACCCGACCATCATCGAAGACAACTGCTTCATCGGCGCGCGTTCAGAAATCGTTGAAGGCGTGATCGTTGAAGAAGGCTCTGTCATTTCCATGGGCGTTTACATCGGCCAGAGCACCAAAATTTATGACCGTGAAACCGGCGAAGTATTCTACGGCCGCGTCCCTGCGGGTTCCGTCGTGGTTTCCGGGAATCTGCCTTCTAAAGACGGTAAGTACAGCCTGTACTGCGCCGTTATCGTGAAGAAAGTAGATGCGAAAACGCTGGGCAAAACGGGCCTGAATGAGTTACTGCGCACCATCGAGTAAAATTAAAAAGCGGGTAATTGTTTTGAAAACAAAAAGATTACCCGCTATTTTTTTATCTTGCAGATGGCGAATTGTGTCATCAGTCAACGATTCGGACCGCCGTTCGGTTCATTATGATCAACAGATATTCTCCTAAACCAAGGTGGCGCTATGTATGACAATCTGAAAAGCCTGGGCATTAATAATCCCGACGATATTGATCGTTACAGCCTGCGTCAGGAGGCCAATAACGATATTCTGAAGATCTATTTCCGCAGAGACAAAGGCGAGTTTTTTGCTAAAAGCGTGAAATTCAAATACCCGCGTCAGCGCAAAACGATCGTGGCCGATAATGCAGGTCAGGGTTATAAAGAAATTCATGAAATCAGCCCGAATCTGCGTTACGTCATTGATGAGCTGGATCAAATCTGTCAGCGCGATCAGGTGGAAGTCGATCTGAAACGTAAAATTCTTGATGACCTTCGTCACCTTGAATCCGTCGTGGCAAATAAGATTACTGAGATTGAATCCGATCTGGAAAAACTGACTAGCGGCCGCTGATTACCCGCAGCCCGAACTGTCAAAAAAGCAAAAAGGTCAGGTTTTTAGCCTGACCTTTTTTATTGCGTTATGCAGCGCCGGACTGACTTATTTCAGCAGCTGGCCCCATTTTTCGGCCCATGGAATCGCCACGGTTTCCGGCTCAGCCGTTTCCATCGCATCAATTTCCAGCATTTCGCCAATTCGGGAAGCGCCCTGCTCCTGCAATAAATCATCCAGCTTATGGCCGCCGCCGCAGAAATGATCGTAACTGCTGTCGCCCAGCGCAATCATGCCGTAACGCAGCTCTGGCTGATAACCGACGGTATCGCGGATCGCGGCATAAAGCGGCGCGATGCTGTCCGGCAAATCGCCCTGACCGGTCGTCGACGTCACCACCAGCACAAAATGATGGCGGTAATACTGCCAGGCTTCCAGCGTGCCTTCTTCAAACAGCTTGACGTCATGCCCCTGGCTTTTAAGCACGGTTTCCGCTTCTTCCGCCACCAGTAACGCATTGCCGTATACCGTCCCGACAAAAATTCCGACTTCAGCCATGGGCTTCACTCCTGTGTGATCTTAACGTCTTAAATTTGTGCACTATCCTGACCGCAAGCCGGGTCAAACTCAACCCTTTCAAGCCCGGGGACTTTTCCCTGCCAGCCGAACTGCGTCACGACATTTTGCCAGCGGTGATCCCAGCGCGCCTGCAGGCTGAGCAACTCGCCCGTCACTGGATGCGGCAGTTGCATATGGCTGGCGTGCAGCATCAAACCGGAACAACCGAAATGTTCGGTCATCCCCCGATTTTGTTTTAAATCACCGTGCGCGCTGTCGCCAATAATCGGATGACGCAGATGCGACATATGACGGCGAAGCTGATGCTTGCGACCGGTTTCCGGCCTGAGTTCCACCAGGCTGTATCGGGCCGTATCGTAACGCCCGATGGCCACCGGCATTTCTACCTGAGCGAGCGCACGGTAATGGGTCACTGCGGGCTGCGGTGCTTTATCCGGATTCGCAAACTTATCGGCAATTTTATCCAGCTCTTCCGTCAGCGCGTAATCAAGCGTTCCGTCTTCGGTGACGTAGCCGCGAACCACGGCGTGGTACACCTTGCTCATCTGATGATTTTCAAGCTGCTGAGACAACAACCGCGCCACGTCGCTCGACAGCGCCAGCAGCAAAACACCCGACGTCGGTTTATCCAGACGATGAACGGTAAAAACATGCTGACCAATCTGATCGCGTAATGTTTGCATCACAAACACCGTTTCATGTCGGTCCAGCCAACTGCGATGAACCAGCATACCCGCAGGTTTGTTCACTGCGACCAGATGTTCGTCCTGATACAAAATTTCCAGCATGTCAGTCTTCTATATTGAGCAAATCGTCAAGGCGTTGCAGCTGATTCAGTAACAGAACTGCTTCAGGCATAGCCTCTTCAAAATAAGGGGTGATCGCAAAACGGGTAGGCAACGGAGCTTCAGCGGACAGCAACGCGTACATGCGTGGGATCAAAACCCATTGCAGCCATTGTTCAGCAGACATGGTATCCACCGAAAACGGCTCTTTGCTTTCAAAAGCTTCCGGTTCCGGCGGCGTGGCATGCCACAATTTATCGTTGCGCATCGCCTGTTCGATATCTTCTAAAATCTCGCGAACCTGTTGTTCTGTATTCATGGGCTACTCTCTTCGTTCATGGCCCTGGCAGCCTCTGCCGGGGGCGCAAAGCATAACATTGAAGGCCGGATGCCCCAACCTTCTGCATCGTACCCAAATTATCAATCAATCTATAAGTTTTTCATGGTGGCGGTAAACGCCCGATACGGGCAAACTACCGCCACTTTTTTCTTCACAGATGCGTCAACATGCCTTCACAAAATCCGCAAAAAGCACAGGCTACGCCAGCCAAAGCTATGCTGGCCTCCGTCACGGGTTACGCCATGGACGGTTTTGATTTATTGATCCTCGGTTTCATGCTGCCCGCCATTGCCAGTGAATTCGGTTTAACGTCCTCACAAAGTGGCTCTCTGGTCACCTGGACGCTGATGGGTGCCGTTCTCGGCGGCGTCATTTTCGGTCCGATAAGCGACCGTTATGGCCGTATCCGCGTGCTGACTTTTACCATTCTGATGTTCTCCGTCTTCACCGGCCTGTGCGCTTTTGCGCAAGGCTACTGGGATTTACTCATTTACCGCACGCTGGCAGGCGTGGGTCTGGGCGGCGAATTTGGTATCGGTATGGCACTGATTGCGGAAGCGTGGCCGGTTGAAAAACGCAACCGCGCATCGGCGTATGTCGGAATGGGCTGGCAGCTGGGCGTTTTACTTGCCGCCTTCCTGACGCCGATGTTGATCGGGATTATCGGCTGGCGCGGGATGTTTCTGGTCGGGCTGTTACCGGCGCTGGCTTCTTTCCTGATCCGCCGCACCATGGGCGAACCGGAAGCTTTCGTCAAAAATATGGCTACGGATAATGAGGGTTCGCTGCTGAGCCGCATCAGATTGCTGTTCCGCGATAAAGCCACCACCAAAGCCAGCCTCGGCATTCTGATCCTCTGCTCTGTGCAGAATTTTGGCTATTACGGGCTGATGATCTGGATGCCCAGCTACCTGTCGAAAAACTTTGGTTTCTCGCTGACAAAATCCGGCTTATGGACGGCGGTGACAGTCGTGGGGATGACCTTTGGGATCTGGCTGTTCGGCGTGTTGTCAGACCGTTTCCCGCGCTGGAAAATCTTCCTGATTTATCAGATTGGCGCGGTCATCATGGTGGTGTGCTACGCGCAGCTTTCAGACCCGACGCTGATGCTGTTTGCCGGCGCGGTGATGGGCATGTTCGTGAACGGGATGATTGGCGGCTACGGCGGACTGATTTCTGATCTCTATCCGGTACGCGTCAGGGCGACGGCGCAAAATTTGCTGTTCAATCTGGGTCGCGGTGTGGGGGTTTTGGCCCGCTGGTGATCGGCATGCTGGTTTCACAGGTTTCCTTTACTGCCGCGATCAGTCTGCTGGCGGCCATTTACCTGCTGGATATCTTCGCCACGCTTTTCCTGCTGCCTAAAAAACAAGGGCAGGATGACGTGCTGGGCGCGATTGGCTGACGACAACGGGTGCTCCTGTTCAATCGGGAGCGCCTTTTAACGCGGGAATTGCTGTGCAGAGACAAAAAGTTGGGGGCACTGTTTTCACAGTGCCCCCGGTTCGTTTTATAGCAATCCAGCTACATTAGTGCTCCCTGCTCGGTCCATGAAAACTTTTCCTGCGGTTATCCTAACCGGCTGTCCTTCGCATCGTCCTACTTTCATCCTGACGGTTTATCCTAAGTCATCCCGACTTGCATCCTGGTCATCTGTGACCCGCTCAGCTTCCTTTGTGAGCTCTCTTCTCCGTCCTGGAGGTGTCCCTGGTTTCGTCCTGAAACATCCTGGCATAATCCGATGCCGTCCTGACTCTTCCTGAGTCGTCCCCTGCTTTAAGAATCAGCCATCATCCTGATGTTCTGTTTCATGCTTCCTTGGTGCACAACTAGAATCGTCGATTTCGGCTTTCGGAACAAGACAGCGTGTAAGCCAAAACCTGTGAATGTGAGCCGTCTTACAAGCGATGAAACCGTTAATTTATTGATAAAAAAGGATTTGTTAAATAATGAAAGTAGATGACTAAGTCAAATTAGCGAGATCTCTTACAGCCTTTGTGAGAGATCTCTCACACGCATGTGAGCCATTTGTGCTCTGGGGGATGGGGTGTTTTTCAGAAAGGCATCAGGCTGGATAAACAGCGGTCAGCATTGTAAGAAATTCTGACAACGATGGCGAGAGTATCGTTCTTTTTTTACTGCCAAACTGCTCAAGCACCACATTCCCGGTGACATTGCACAACGAAACCATATCCAGCTCGGAATCCGTGGTCGCCAGAAAAACCGTCGGCATCAGCTTCAGGCGTTTTTGCGTGACCAGATGACCAATCAGATTCTCCTGCAAACGGGTAAAATCTTCCGGGCTCCAGACCTGAAGCAACGTCATCGCATTGCCCTGCCAGCTGGCCGTCATATCACCGGCAAACTGCGTCGTGTAAAACGCATGCGCTTCCGGCCGCAATTGCAACGCCATCGCACGCTCGACATTTTCCAGCGTGGCCGCCGGGCTGAAAACCTGAGTCAGCCAGTACACAACGTCGTCATCGGTTTTCACCACACAGGGAGAATCGACGCCAAACAGCGCTTCGCTGGACGGCGGCATACCGGTCTCCTGCTGCCAGACATCAACATAACGCTGAGTAAATTCACGCAATGCTACAGAAACTTCAGACTCCATAATTCTCTCATCTTCAGGTAAGGCTGGGTTAAACTGGTGGCTATTCCCTATTGTACCTATCTCTAAGCAAGGTGACAGCATGTCCTCTTATCAGGATAACCCCGCACTGGCGCAACTGACGCTGGGCAAAAGCACGGCTTACGTCGATCACTACGACGCTTCTTTATTACAGGCGGTTCCCCGCAGCATGAACCGCGAACCGCTGGGCCTGTTCCCTGACAATCTGCCGTTTCAGGGTGCCGATATCTGGACGCTGTACGAACTGTCATGGCTCAACGCCAGAGGATTGCCGCAGGTCGCCGTCGGTGAAATCAGCCTGAAAGCTGACAGCCAGAATCTGATCGAATCCAAAAGCTTTAAGCTCTATCTGAACAGCTTCAACCAGACCGTATTACCGGACTGGCAAGCCGTGCAGGAAACCTTAACGCGGGATTTAAGCGCATGCGCTCAGGGCGACGTCACCGTCACCGTTAGCCACCTGTCCGATATTGAAGGCTCACCCGTCGGGCACTTTGCTGGCACCTGCATTGACGATCAGGACATAGAGATCAACAGCTATGAATTCAGCACGGATTACCTTGCTGACGCCGCCGGTGACGAAATTGTCGATGAATCGCTGGTCAGCCACCTTTTGAAATCTAACTGCCTGATCACCCATCAGCCCGACTGGGGTTCCGTGCAAATCCAGTATCGCGGTCCGAAAATTGATCGTGAAGCCCTGCTGCGCTATCTGGTTTCATTCCGCCATCACAATGAATTCCACGAACAATGCGTCGAACGCATCTTCAATGACATCCTGCGTTTCTGTCAGCCCGAAAAGCTGGCCGTTTATGCCCGCTATACACGTCGTGGCGGCCTGGACATCAATCCCTGGAGATCTAACTTCCCGTTTGAACCTGCAACGGCGAGACTTGTCAGACAATAATGCGGGGCATTGCTCAAGAACTGAGCTAACACTCTGTCAGCATTGGTAAAAGCCGGATGACAAGGTTACTGTTAATTCAGAGAGAGATTCCTGGCAAATCATTACCGGCGTTCTCTCTGCTATCAGGCTAGTGCTTTTGTTTGCCTTTCGCGATGCGGCGCAAAAAACGTGATCCGAAAAATCATGCATAGCTTAGGCAAGACAGAAACATTCACAGCACCATTTGGTGTCAAGGAGCAACTTTGATTACACATATCAGCCCGCTGGGCTCAATGGATTTGTTGTCGCAGTTGGAAGTCGACATGCTCAAGCGAACCGCGAGCAGCGACTTATACCGTCTTTTCCGCAACTGTTCACTGGCCGTTCTCAACAGCGGCAGTCAGACCGACAGCAGTAAAGAACTCCTCGAACGTTTCGAAAGTTTTGATATTAACGTGCTGCGCAGAGAGCGCGGCGTGAAGCTTGAACTGGTGAATCCACCGGAAGATGCCTTTGTCGATGGCCGGATTATCCGTTCTTTGCAGGCAAACCTGTTCGCCGTCCTGCGCGATATCCTGTTCGTCAATGCCCAGATTTCCAGTAATTCGCGCTTTGATAATTTCAACAGCGAGAATTCCGCCCATCTCACCAACATGGTGTTCTCGATTTTACGCAACGCCCGTGCGCTCCATCTGGATGAAGATCCGAACATGGTGGTGTGCTGGGGCGGTCATTCTATTAATGAAAATGAATACCAGTATGCCCGTAACGTCGGTAGCCAGTTGGGTCTGCGTGAACTGAACATTTGTACCGGCTGCGGTCCGGGTGCGATGGAAGCGCCAATGAAAGGTGCCGCCGTCGGCCACGCGCAGCAACGTTATAAAGCCGGTCGCTTCATCGGGATGACCGAGCCTTCAATCATCGCAGCTGAACCACCGAATCCGCTGGTCAATGAACTGATCATCATGCCCGATATCGAAAAACGGCTGGAAGCTTTCGTGCGTATTGCTCACGGGATCATTATCTTCCCCGGTGGCGTGGGCACGGCGGAAGAGCTGCTGTATCTGCTGGGTATTTTGATGGATCCGGAAAACAGTGCGCAGGTTCTGCCGCTGATCCTGACCGGGCCAAAAGAAAGCGCGGATTACTTCCTCGTTCTGGATGCCTTTATCAAAGACACGCTGGGCGAAGAAGCCTCTAAGTTCTACACCATCATCGTTGACGATCCGACCGAAGTCGCGCGCCAGATGAAACGCGCGATGCCGCTGGTGAAAGAAAACCGCCGAAACAGCGGTGATGCATACAGCTTCAACTGGTCCATTCGTATTGCGCCAGACCTGCAGCATCCGTTCGAGCCGAACCACGAAAACATGGCTAACCTGAATCTTTACCCGAACCAGCCACCGCAGGAACTGGCCGCCGCACTGCGCCGCGCCTTCTCCGGGATTGTGGCCGGTAACGTTAAAGAATTCGGCATTCACGCAATCGAAAAGCACGGGCGTTTCAAGCTGCATGGTGACCCAGCGCTGATGAAAAAAATGGACAGTCTGCTGCAAGGCTTTGTCGCACAACACCGCATGAAATTGCCGGGCAGCGCGTACATTCCTTGTTATGAAATCTGCGCCTGACACCGTTCAGGCTGCATTTCTGAAACAGTTACCGGAGCGACGTAAGTCGCTCTGATTTTATGGATTGATGACCCGCTTATGGCCATACACCTGCTGATTATAGATGCCCTCAACCTGATCCGCCGCATTCACGCGGTTCAGGGTTCTCCCTGCCTTCTCACCTGCCAGAATGCCGCCAGACAACTCGTTCAGCATACGCAGGCAACGCACGCCGTCGCGGTTTTTGATGAAGACGACCGCGCCGACAGCTGGCGTCACCAGTGCCTGCCGGATTACAAAGCCGGACGCTCCCCGATGCCGGACAACCTGTTTGCGGAGATGCCGGAACTGAAGGCGGGTTTTGCCGCGATGGGCATCACCTGCTGGCACTCAGCCGGAAATGAAGCGGACGATCTGGCTGCCACGCTGGCGGCAAAAGTTTCTTCCGGCGGGCATCAGGTCACGATTGTGTCGACGGACAAAGGTTACTGCCAGTTACTGGCACCGAACGTACAAATCCGTGATTACTTTCAGAAACGCTGGCTGGACATGCCTTTTGTGCGCGAAACCTTTGGCGTTTTGCCGCAGCAGCTTGCGGATTACTGGGGTCTGGCGGGGATCAGCAGCAGCAAAATTCCGGGCGTGCCGGGAATCGGGCCCAAAACAGCGGTGACATTGCTGACGCAGGCGGGTTCACTCGATGAGCTTTACCACAATCTGGAGGGTGTACCGGAGAAGTGGCGTAAGAAGCTGGAAGAACACCGTGAACTGGCTTATGCCTGTAAACGCGTTTCCACGCTGCAAACCGATATCGCGCTGGACGGTAATTTACAGCAACTGCGTTTGCCCTGAATTTCGCATTAAAAAAGGCGTTTCTTATTAAGAAACGCCATAACCAGATACTCAAAATAATTCGAGTTGCAGGAAGGCGGCAAGAAAGTGAACCCCGATGAGCTTACATTAGTAAGTGATTCGGGTGAACGCGCGAAGCCAACGCATCTGCAGTTCGAAGTATAAAGAGTATCTCAGCGGTCGCGCTCGTCGCGACGTCCACCAATTGCCGACCAGAAACGACGGATGTGTACGGTCACTTCCTCGCGATCGTGATAAAGCTGTTTAGCGAAAATCTCCGCATTAACGCCGTTTTCTTTCAGGCGTTCATCGATGCGTTCAAGAATGTTAGTCACTTCTTCATAACGCTTCTTCATCGGCAACTTCAGGTTGAAAATCGCCTCACGACACCAGCCATTTACCAGCCAGTCACACATCAGCGCGGCCACTTTCGCCGGTTTCTCTACCATGTCGCACACCAGCCAGTAGTTTTTGGTGCTGGTGGATTTATAGCGGAAACCATCTTCGCGCAAATGAATAACCTGGCCGGTTTCCATCAGGCTCGGCGCCATCAGACCGTTATCAATCGCGGTCACCATCATGCTGCGTTGAGTCAGCTGATACGTCCAGCCGCCCGGGCAAGCGCCCAGATCCACCGCATACATCCCGCTCGCCAGACGCTCATCCCACTCGTCGGCCGGAATAAACACGTGGAACGCCTCTTCCAGTTTCAGCGTTGAACGGCTCGGCGCTTCAGACGGGAACTTCAGCCGCGGGATCCCCATATAGAACGGAGAATTGTTGTTGCTGTAGGAATAGCCCACGTAGCAGCAACCCGGAGCAATAAAGAACACGTGAACGACCGGGCGCAGCGCGTTTTCTTTTTTACCCAGCACACGACGCTCACGCATTGCAGAGCGCAGCGGAACGGTCAGCTTACGGCAGAACTTGGTCAGCTCTTTGCTTTCGTTGGTGTCCGGTACTTCTACGCGCAGCTCGCCACCGTTGGTAATAACGTTCTGTACCATACCGACGATCGGCGAAACGCGATCTTCCGGGGGTAAATCTTTCAGAAGTTCGCCGACAACGATCATCTGGCGGGCAAAAATCAGCTCGCGGAACGGCAAATTTTTGGCCAGACGATCGGCATCATCCGGCTGATAACACTCAAACAGCACATAACCGCTGTTTTCTTTTACACGGGCAAAACCGAAGATTTCCATCTTGGCGGCTTTGTCGGTAATTTCTGCTGCACATTCTTTTTCAAAACCCTGACGGCAGTAGAGGGCAACTTTATTCATGGCGTTCGGCCTTTTTCTTCAGGCGCAGTGCGCCGATCAACAACAAAATCCAACCGACCAGAAATAAGGTACCGCCAATCGGAGTTACAAAAGCGAATAAACGGAGATGAGACAGCGCCAGACAATAAAGGCTGCCGCTGAATAAAACGGTTCCCAGCGCTAAAAAGGCGCTGCTCCAGTAGAACCACACATTACGCTGGCGCTGCATCGCAACACCTAAAATCATCACCACAAGCGTGTGGATACTTTGATACGTTAAGCCGGTATGGATCCATGCCATTTCCGCATCGCCAAGCGACTGGCTCAGGACGTGTGCGCCGAAAGCCCCAAAAGCGACGTAAACAAAACCGCTGATCGCGGCAAAGATCAACATTGAACGACTGGTCATTATGCGTTACCTGTTATCGTTGTTTGCTGATAAAGCCGCGAATTATAAGCTTTGTCAGCCTGTTCAGGAAAGCTTTCCCCAGACTCAGGCATCACGCCTGATCGAACCGAAAACGCAGTTTTTCCTGCTCGCTGGCTGCGCGGGCGAGGATCCACTGACGAAAGGCGGCTATTTTACCCAGTTCTGCCTGACTGTCATGACAAACCAGATAAAAAGCATTTTTACTGATTAAAACTTCACTAAACGGACACACCAGACGTCCGGCCTCGATTTCGGTCTGCGCCATCACATTATTCACCAGCGCAATCCCCTGCCCGTGCACCGCCGCCTGAACGACCATCGCACTGTGGCTGAAAATTGGCCCCTGTTGCACATTCACCTGCTGCAAACCCAGCTGTTTGGTGTAGGCCAGCCAGTCTCGGCGTGAGGCATCGTGCAATAATGTGTGATGACTCAAATCTGCCGGTTCTTTCAGCGGATTATCGCCCATCAGCAAAGACGGAGAACAAACCGGAAGTAAATATTCGGCATATAAACGTTCCGCACGCAGGCCCGGCCAGTTGCCCCGCCCGTGGAAAATCGCCACGTCCACGTCGTCGGATAATTTGTCCTCTTCGCGGTCAACGGCCTGGATACGCACATCAATGCCCGGATAAGCTGAGTTAAAGCCAGACAATCTTGGCACCAGCCATTGAATCGCAAAGCTTGGCGGCAAACTGACAGTCAGCGCGCCTTTCGCACTCCGCGCCTGAAGTTTACGCGTTGCCTCATTCAGGGCCGAGAATATCTCTTTGATATCCAGATAATAACTCTGCCCTTCTTCGGTCAGTAACAAAGAGCGATTGCGCCTGCGAAACAGTTTTAGCCCTAAAAAGTCCTCAAGTGACTTAATCTGGTGGCTAACGGCGGCCTGTGTGACAAACAATTCCTCAGCCGCTTTAGTAAAACTAAGGTGGCGCGCTGCGGCATCAAACACCCGCAGAGAATTAAGTGGCGGTAAACGTTTTGACATAGAATGGATACTTCTTGTTCGCCGGTAAGCGGAACGCCTGTCCGTGGGTTTTGATATTAGTTTTTTTAATCCGAGACATTATAATTTGTCCGTTGAGGATGTACAGGCAAAAACCTATAGTGGCGCCACTTCCTGAGCCGGAACGAAAAGTAGATTGGTATGAGGATGCTGAAATACTTTTGGCTTGTGGTTGTGATGTTGTGTTTGCAATTGTCCGGCAATCCGGACACGTAGCGTGAATGCTACAAACTTTTCACTTCCTGTACATTACCCTGTCTGTCCAAAGTGATTTTTCAGCACCGCTATTTGCGGTGCTTTTTTTTTGCCCGAATTTCACCGCAGGGCACGGCGCAGGCTGCGCCTAATGTGACAAAACCGGCCACGTCGCAAGCGGGGCCGGTTTTGTCACAGAGGTTCTGAATGAGTGCCCGTCAGGGTCTCACATAAGGGATCAGTTCCCTTCAGCCATTTCTTTGACTTCAGATTTATTGATCTGCTGCTTGTTGCCATACGCATCGGTATAACTGATCATACCGGTATCGCTGTCGGTGCTGGGTTTGCCTTCAGCAACAATGGTACGGCCATCGTTGGTGTGCATCACATAATTGCTCGAACAGGCGGCAAGTGTTGTTGTCAGCAGTGCAGCTGAAATTACGGCGGCGATCTTCTTCATCATAGACTCCTTGCAGATTAAAATGCTTTAAACTCCTGGGAAAACCCCAGGCTAATGCTTCTAGTCATCGTAATTCAGCATAACAAACCTCTGATAAATTTCCAGGTAACCATTCCTAAAATGAATAAGTGGCTTGTGTAACGGGTAAACCTGTATTTTTTAACTCAGGCCGAAGGATCTGATTTCGTATGAAAGACTTTAAACCTGCTGATTTTCGTCAACAATTTCCCGCGCTGGCGCAGGGGCAATGCTATCTCGACAGCGCCGCGACGGCGCTCAGGCCACAGGCGGTGATTGACGCGACTGTGAATTTTTATACGCAGGAAGGTGCGACGGTCCACCGCAGCCAGCACCGCGCGGCGCAAACGCTGACAGAAGAATATGAGCAGGCCAGGACACGGGTTGCGCAGTGGATTAATGCACCGCGCCCAGAAGATATTGTCTGGACGCGCGGCACCACGGAGTCCGTCAATCTGGTTTCCCAAGGCTGGCTGCGCCCGCGATTACAGCCGGGCGACGAGATTATTGTCAGCCAGGCCGAGCATCACGCAAACCTGATCCCATGGCTTATCGTGGCGGAGCAATGTCAGGCGCGCGTGGTCACGCTGCCGGTTGATGAGCACGGTTTGCCGGATATCTCAGCACTTCCGGCCATTCTGAACGCCAAAAGCCGCATGCTGGCATTAGGACAGATGTCGAATGTCACCGGAGGCGCACCGGATCTGGCCCGCGCTGTTGAACTCGCCCATGCTAACGGAACACCGGTCTTTATCGATGGCGCGCAGGGCGCAGTACATTGCCCGGCAGATATGCAGGCTATGGACATTGATTTCTATGCTTTCTCCGGCCACAAACTGTACGGTCCGACCGGCATTGGCGTGCTTTACGGGAAAACGGCGCTGCTGGAAAATATGCAACCGTGGCAAGGTGGCGGGAAAATGCTGACGCAGGCGTCGATGACCGGCTTTACGCCTCAGACCGTTCCGCATCGTTTCGAAGCAGGAACGCCGAATATTGCGGGCGTTATCGGACTGTCGGCGGCGCTGAAATGGCTGGAAACCGTCGATATACCAGCCGCCGAAATTTATGCGCAGCACCTCGCGACGCTCGCAGAAGAGCAGCTAGCAGGGATTACAGGTTTCCGCAGTTTCCGTTCGCAAAACGCATCGATCTTATCGTTTGATATCGCCGGTGTGCATCACAGCGATCTGGTGACATTACTGGCCGAACAGGGGATCGCACTTCGCGCAGGCCAGCATTGTGCGCAACCGTTGATGGAGGCGCTGGGCATCAGTGGAACATTGCGAGTCTCATTTGCGCCGTATAATAACGAAGACGACGTGTCGCGGCTGGTCGCGGCGGTAAAATACGCCCTGACGCTGTTAGCAGACTAATTTACACCGAGGAAAGCCATGTTAGCCCCACACCCTTTCGGGCATGAGATCACTGAAACGTCACTGACGGAAAAATTTGCTTCATTCCGCCAGTGGGAAGATCGCTACCGTCAGTTAATTCTGCTCGCCAAATCCCTGCCGGCGCTCGATATATCGCTCAGGACACCTGAAAACGAGTTATCAGGCTGCGAGAACCGGGTCTGGCTGGGGGCCGAAAAGGCAGAAAATGGAACGATGCATTTCTATGGTGACAGCGAAGGACGGATCGTTAAAGGGTTGCTGGCCGTATTACTGACGGCCGTAGAAGGCAAAACACCAGCAGACATCCTGAAGCGGGATCCGCTGGCGTTATTTGATGTGTTAGGTTTACGAGAACAACTGAGCACCAGCCGTTCCAGCGGGCTGAATGCGCTGGCAGAGGGGGTAATCGCCCTCGCCCGTCAGGCTGCCTGAGCCTGACGCTGAGCTTTCGCCATCATCTTTTTGAGCACATGGGAAACCGCGACAAAACCAAATGTGGCGGTAACCATGGTCGCGGCACCAAAACCAGAGGCACAATCCATACGCTTCGGGCCTTCCGCCGTCGCGCGTGACGTACATACCGATCCATCCGCCTGCGGATACATCAGCGGTTCACTGGAAAATACACAATCAATTCCCAGTTTCCCTTTGCTGTTTTTCACGACATTAAAACCACTTTTCAAGCGTTCGCGCAGTTTCGCAGCCAGCGGATCCTGAATGGTTTTTGCCAGATCGACGACAGCGATTTGCGTCGGATCAATCTGACCACCGGCACCGCCCGTTGTCACCACGGGGATCTTGAAGCGGCGGCAGTACGCCAGCAGAGCGGCTTTCGGACGAACGCTGTCGATGGCATCAATGACGTAGCTGAAGCCTTTGTCGAGCATTTCAGCGACATTATCGGGCGTAATGAAATCGTCGATACAGGTCACGTTGCATTCCGGATTAATCGCCAGAATGCGCTGCGCCATAATTTCCGTTTTCGCCTGCCCGACGTTTTCCCGCAACGCATGAATCTGCCGGTTGGTATTCGTGACGCACACATCATCCATATCAATCAGCGTGATAGCGCCAATGCCGGTTCTCGCCAACGCTTCCGCCGCCCAGGAACCGACTCCGCCAATACCAATCACACAGACGTGTGCCTGCGAGAACAGCGCCAGCGCCTGCTGACCATAAAGGCGAGCTGTACCGCCAAAGCGTTGCTGATAAGCATCGGAGTATGTTGCTGTCATGAACGAAAAACCTCAGTGCGTCTGAAACTTAATTAGATTGTGAATAAGCGGTGAACAGCGGTTTGCCGTTCTGAGCTGATTTTAACACCCACACGCGCCCGTAGTGATTATAAAATCCTGCTGCATGTCCTGCATCCGTACCAATCCCCTGATACATATCGAAATGTTGTCCTTTAATCGCACCGCCGACGTCCAGCGCAACCATCAGACGCATATGATATTTCCCGGTAAACTTACCTTTATCGTTCAGTTCAGGCACTTCTGCCAGCAGCGTGGTGCCTGCCGGGATAAGTGAACGGTCAGAAGCAACGGATGCTTTGGCAATCAGCGGAACACCGCTGGCTCCGCGAACAGGCGCAAAAGGCTCTGGCTTAAAGAAGACGAACGACGGGTTTTGCTCCAGCAGTTCGCGAACTTCTGCCGCAGAATGGGTATCAGCCCACTGACGGATGGCCTGCATCGACATATTTTCGCGCGCCACTTCACCACGGTCGATCAACACTTTGCCAATACTGCGGTAGGCGTGACCATTTTTGCCCGCATAACCAAAGAACATAAAAGGACGCCCGTCACCGTAATCCACGTAACCGCTGCCCTGCACTTCCATCATGAAGTTATCCATCAGGGAATTGGTCCATGCGACCACGTAGTTGTCGCTCAGCGCGCCGGAGTATATAGAGGCACGATCCGGCAGACGACCGCGTTTTGGCGGCATACGGTAAAGCGGGTACTGGAATTCGCCCTGACGGGTGTAGCGCGCCTGCACAACCGGCGTGTAATAGCCGGTCAACTGCACGTTACCAAAGTTATCAGCGCCTTCCATCTGATAGGCGCTGATGCCGTACTGGCTCAGGTTTCGGGTATCCGCCCCGGAGCGCAGCCATTGTTCCACAGCCTGAAATGTCGTGTTATTTCTGCCATACAAACCAGAAGAAGCGATTTGCACCGCAGCCACCTGA
This sequence comes from Rahnella sp. PCH160, assembly GCF_047784855.1. Lineage (NCBI taxonomy): Bacteria > Pseudomonadati > Pseudomonadota > Gammaproteobacteria > Enterobacterales > Yersiniaceae > Rahnella > Rahnella sp. PCH160. The sequence continues at coordinate 1,892,634 of NZ_JBLOGT010000001.1, read as the reverse complement.
TTGGAATAATCCAGCGCGTTGACCGGTTTCCCTGTTGCGTTAGGCTCATTCACGTATTCAAGCGCGTTGTCCAGACGGCCATCTTTATACTGCTGGCCCCGGTCAGTCGGCCGTGAGGAACAGCCCGCCAACACTGCAATCACCAGACCACTCAGCAGATACTTACTCCAACGTCCTTTCATTGTTGCCGCGCTCTCTTACTTTCAGGGAAATGACTGGCGAAACGATAACAAACGGCCTATCAGAAAGGAATTACCACAGCCTAAAAAAGTGCCCTCTGCAAAATGGGGAGCAAAACAGCAACGATATGTGTAAAAAGCCAGCAACTAAGTGCTTTATTTGAATAATTTCAAATAAAGGGTTGCGCGAAATCTCATGGGGAGTATAGTTCGCCTCCATCGGACGCGGGGTGGAGCAGCCTGGTAGCTCGTCGGGCTCATAACCCGAAGGTCGTCGGTTCAAATCCGGCCCCCGCAACCAATTCGATTTCGATGTTTGAAATGCTCAGTTGAATTGTTCGATGTAATAAAGCAGTATCACGGACGCGGGGTGGAGCAGCCTGGTAGCTCGTCGGGCTCATAACCCGAAGGTCGTCGGTTCAAATCCGGCCCCCGCAACCAATTTGAGACTGATGCATAACGATGTTCAGTTCGGATTCTGTGATGATGCAAGTAGTACCAAGTAGTGACGGACGCGGGGTGGAGCAGCCTGGTAGCTCGTCGGGCTCATAACCCGAAGGTCGTCGGTTCAAATCCGGCCCCCGCAACCAACTACTTAAGCAGTGAATTGAATTAAACAACAAGCACCTTAACGGGTGTTTTTTTGTATCCAAATTTCGGGTACAGCCAGGAATGGCTTCATATTCTTCCACCCTTCCCCTGCTTATTTCGCCCTTGCTGCCCCGCCTTCCGAGAACCAGACTTTGATTCCTGCCATGATCGATTCCGCGACCTGCTGCTGAAAATGGGCCGTCCGCAATTTTTTCTCTTCGTTGATATTACTGATGAAAGCTGTCTCGACCAGAATGGACGGAATGTCCGGCGCTTTCAGAACGGCGAAACCGGCCTGATCAACTTTGTTTTTGTGCAGATGATTAATTTTTCCCATGCGCGTCAGCACCTCTTTGCCAAATTTGAGGCTGTCGCCGATGGTTGCCGTCTGAACCAAATCAAACATCGTATGATCCAGATAACGATCGCCACTTTTGCTGACACCACCAATCAGGTCAGATTCATTCTGGGTTTGCGCCAGAAAACGTGCTGCGGAACTGGTTGCGCCCTTCGTGGATAAGGCAAAAACGGACGAGCCTTTTGCCGCCCGATTGGTAAAGGCATCGGCGTGAATAGAAATAAACAGATCTGCCCTCAACTTTCGTGCTTTCGCCACCCTGACTTTCAGCGGAATAAAGACATCTTCGTTACGGGTCATGTAGGCTTTCATATTGGGTTCACGCGTAATCAATTTTTGCAGGCGGCGCGCGATTTGCAAAACTACGTCTTTTTCACGCGTTTTATATTTACCAATCGCGCCCGGATCTTCGCCGCCGTGCCCAGGATCCAGCATAATCACCAGCGGCCTGCTTCGCCCGGCCTGACCGTCTTTGGCCGTTTCCGGCGGTAACGTTCTCGCCACATCGCCCCGGTTGTAATCTTCCAGTAATGCCAGCAGCGGATCATCTTCTGCACTCACGGCACCGTCTTCCGGATACAAATCCACCACCAGACGGTTGTGGAACTCGGCAACCGGCTTGAGTGTAAAAACATGAGGATTGATGGCCCGCTTGAGTTCGAGCACCATGCGCACCGTTTTGGTATCAAACTGCCCTACCCGCGCCTGACGGATATAAGGGTCACTTTGCTGCACCTTTTCCCCGAGCCCTTTCAGTACGCTGTTAAGGTGAACCCCTTCAATATCGACGACCACGCGTGGCGGATCACCCAGCAAGAATTGCTTATATTTTAGAGGAGTACTGGATTCGAGCGTAATGCGGGTGTACGTAGAAGAAGGCCAGATGCGTACCGCGATAACCTGTGAGCTGGCAGCGAACCCCACTTTGCTCACACTCAGCATCCAGGAAGCGGCTACAGTTTGAAGAAGTCGTCGTCTTCCGGGATTGTGATTATCGTCAGTCATGCAGTCTCAAAAAGTGTCTAAAAGTAAAAATTAGCCGATAAAAAACTCAGTTTACGGATTCTAACGAATCGAACCCTGCATGTCATTCCTAAACATTTATTCTATTTATCAATTTGTTGTACGTTTGTAATGGGTGTTAAAACAAAAACAGAGATTTCTTACTTGCCACACGACGCCAAAAGAATAAAAATACAAAAATTACGAATAAAAATTCATACGAGGTTTTGCCGTGAAGGAACGTAGTACAGAACTGGTTCAGGGATTTCGCCACACAGTTCCCTATATTAATGCGCACCGTGGCAAAACGTTCGTGGTCATGCTCGGCGGGGAAGCCATAGAACATGAGAATTTTAGCAATATCGTCAACGATATCGGGCTGTTACACAGTTTAGGCATCCGTCTGGTGGTCGTTTATGGTGCCCGTCCGCAGATTGATGAGAACCTTTCTGAGCACAATTACGAGCCGATTTATCACAAAAACATCCGCGTCACGGATGCCAGAGCCCTTGAACTGGTGAAGCAGGCAGCGGGTTTGTTACAGCTTGATATCACCGCGCGGCTTTCCATGAGCCTGAATAATACGCCACTTCAGGGTGCGCATATCAACGTGGTCAGCGGGAACTTTATCATTGCTCAGCCGCTGGGCGTGGATGACGGTATTGATTACTGCCACAGCGGCCGTATCCGCCGTATTGATGAAGAGGCGATTCACCGCCAGCTCGACAGCAATGCGATTGTGCTGCTCGGCCCGGTTGCGGTTTCCGTTACTGGCGAAAGCTTCAATCTGACGTCAGAAGAAGTCGCGACGCAGCTGGCGATCAAGCTGAAAGCTGAGAAAATGATCGGTTTCTGCTCTTCTCAGGGCGTGATCAACGACGAGGGGAATATTATCTCTGAGTTGTTCCCTAACGAAGCGCAGCAACGCATCGACCTGATGGAGTCGGGCGGGGATTACCTTTCCGGTACCGTCCGCTTCCTGCGTGGAGCCGTGAAAGCCTGCCGCAGCGGCGTGCGACGCAGCCATCTGATCAGTTATCAGGAAGATGGCGCGCTGGTTCAGGAACTGTTCTCACGCGACGGTATTGGTACGCAAATCGTCATGGAAAGCGCCGAGCAAGTTCGCCGCGCCACCATCAACGATATCGGCGGTATTCTCGAGCTGATTCGTCCGCTGGAGCAACAGGGTATTTTGGTGCGCCGCTCCCGTGAGCAATTGGAAATGGAAATCGACAAATTCACCATTATTGAACGTGACAACCTGACCATTGCCTGTGCCGCGCTCTATCCGTTCCACGATGAAGGGATTGGCGAAATGGCCTGCGTGGCCGTTCATCCGGATTACCGCAGCTCTTCACGCGGCGAAATGTTACTTCAACGCGTCGCCAGTCAGGCTAAACAAATGGGCCTTAACCGGTTGTTTGTTCTGACGACACGCAGTATTCACTGGTTCCAGGAGCGTGGTTTTAAACCTGCGGAAGTCGACGTTCTGCCGATTCAGAAACAGGAAATGTACAACTATCAGCGACGGTCTAAGATCCTGATATCAGATCTCTGAAATCAGGTCACAATATTTTGCCGGTAAAAAAGGACGCTCACGCGTCCTTTCACTTTTACAGAAACCAGGAACTTCTATTTACTGGTTTGCGATTTCAGCGCCTGCTGCAAGGTCGAGGTATCCGGCCAGGTTTTAAAGCCTTCCGGCGCAGCGTACTGAGGCGTTTTACTGTCATTACCAGAAACCTGTGACAGCATCGCCAGACCATCTTGCGCAATCACGGCCTGATGGAAATAATCCGCCAACTGCGTCTGAGTTAATCCGGCAATCACGCGGATCACGTTTGCCCGTGTATCAAACTGAGCGTTCCCACGGCTGAAATCATTCCCCAACCGGTCAGCTTCTTCATCCAGCGTCTGAGGACGTTGCTGCATCTCATTCACCAGCCCCTGCTTATATTGCAGAAATTCATCATCTTTCATCTCGCGCAAACGCTTTTCAGCCTGCGGATAAAATGCCAGATAACGCTGATAAAGATAGTCAGGTTGTTTGCTGTTACTTTGCAGCAGGAAGCCGATACCCCACTGTTTACCGACCGGAATCGGGAAAGCAAACACGGCGTATCCCAGCTGTTCCTGCGTACGTAACTGGCTGTAGAACCACGGCTGAATAATCTGCCCAAGCATTGCGCTGTAACCCATACTCTGCACTTCGTCGTAACCGCGTGGCACATATACCGCCGCCAGCGCAGAATCCGTGCTGGTGCCGGTACGCTGAATATTGGCCTTCATCGGTTCTGTCACTTCAGCCTGCTTTCCGCGCCACCATTCGGTTCGGTGCACACCCAGCTTCTGCATAATCTCTTGTGACATCGCTCTGACTTGCTCGGCTGTCATGTTACCCACCACCATCACTTCAACGGCAGCATGGTGAATCAGCTGTTCGCGGTAAGTATTCACGTCATCAAGTGTAATCTGCGCCACTAGCTTTTCACGCTCTGCCCGTTCGGTATAGGGCACGCGGGAAAGTAACTGGACCGGCTGTAATGCCAGTTCGAAAGCTTTGCCTTTATCAGCTGAAGATAAGCGTTCGAGATACCAGGATTTTGCCTGGTCCAGTTGTTCCTGCGTCGGCTTAAAGTTCGGATAGTTATCCACTAATGCGGCCAGCAAATCAGGCAAGCATTCGGTAAAGCCGGTAGCGGTAAATTGCAGACCGTTATCCGGAGACGTTCCGAACGTAATCCCGCCAATAGACGCCTGATAGCTCAGCTGATCAAACGCAACCCCGGTCAGATAATCCGTCAGGCCGTAAAGAACTTGATTTTTTGCTGAACTGAGCGCTTCTTCATTACGGAAAGACACTGTCACATTGGCTTTCGGCTCATCGGCGAAATAGCGGCTTGGCATATAGAAAACACGCAGCCCTTTGTCTTCCACCAGCAACTCGGGTTTAGTGGCCGTCGAGTCTTTCGTCACCAGCGCCAGAGAATCGGGAATATACGGATTCAGCGCAGGCAGCGACAACGTAATACCTTGCGCCAGCGTTTTCCATTGCTCGAAAGTTTGCGGCGGCACTTTATCGACTTCGTAAGGTGCATCCATAAAGTAAGCCATTTTGTTGTGCGGCTCATTCGGGCTGATTATCCAGTAGCGCGCATTTTGCGGCGTCATTTCATCCAGACGCGATGCAATAGCCTTGGGATCATACTGGTCAGTCAGATACGGTGAATCCAGCACATGTTCAACCGGAACGCGCAGCATGGTATCGACCAGCCATTCCACATAATCCATATCGCGGGTTAACGCCGGATAACGAAAATCGAGCGCCATGACGTGAGCAATTTCATCAAAATAGGATTTCTTAACGCCCTGCGATCGCATCTCATTGAGGTAGCTAAAAATGGCAGCAATCACCGTATCGCGCTGGGCTAGACCTTTATCCGTTAATGAAACAGAGATATTAAATACCCCCATATTCCGGTTAACCATCGGGTCCGCACCGGCGCTGATCCCATCTGCGTACCCTTGTTTCTGTAACCAGTCTGACAACGTATTCGGGCTGCGGTTACCAATCAGATAACTGATATAAGTATCTGTTTTACTACGGAAATCCGCACTGTTGTTATCGATGGCAAATTCAACGCGCAATTCTTTGCGGGGCTGTGCGGGAACAAAGTGGATGAATTCACCTTTCTGTTCTGCCGTCACCGTGGGTACAGTAATCGGCGGCACAACAGCATGATGATTTGTTATCTTTCCAAAAGTATTGGCGGCCAGTTCAGCCAGTTCCGGCAACGGTTTGTTGCTGTAAATGACGCCCACCAGCAGGTTTGCCGAATAATAACGGTGATAGAACGCGGTGAGCTGGTCATGAAGTTTACTGCCCGGCTTATCTTTTAACGTATCCAGATTACCACCGGAATAGCGGGCTGCCGGATGTTCAGGGTTTAACGTTTCGGCCCGAACCTGCGCCATACGCATACCGTCACGAGAGCGTGCCATCGTCAGCTCGGCATTCACTGCATTACGCTCACGGTCACCGTTAGCAGGGTCTAACAGCGGCTCACCAATAGCATCCGAAAGACGATCTACGGCTTCAGGAAGCGCATCGTTTTCAACTTCCAGATAAAAGGCCGTACGGTAAGACGCCGTGCTGCCGTTATGGCTGCCGCCGTGTTTCTTAAGGAATTCAGAGAGGCTTTCAGGCTGAGGATACTTCTTTGATCCCATCAGAAGCATGTGCTCTGTGTAATGAGCAAGCCCCAGCTGGGAATCAGGATCTTCGAGAGAACCGACGGGAATAGCCAGCGCAGCGAGCGACTTAGGCGCCTGAGGATCAGAAACCAGTAATACCGTCATATCATTATCGAGCTTTATCGCCTGATACAGACGGGGGTCGTTCTGACTTTTATTAATAGCTTGTGCATAAGGCTGCCAGGTGGCGGCACTTGCGACTACAGGGGCCCAAAAGGTCAACAACAACAGTACCCCTGAAACACGGGTAACCTGTTTCAACATTGCCACTCTCCCTCAATCGAGTAAATATGCCCCACGGGCACTAAAAATAAACAGTTCAACAACTGATAGATCTCAACCTGCTGTTTTCTGCTATCAGGTCTATTCAGACCCCGCAGACGCAGGATAGTTGTCAAAAAAATCGAACCGGGATAGGCAGTCAGGAGCTCCGTCACATTTTATTCCGAAACCTGAAGCTTCCTGCAGGGGAAAATCACCCTGTTAAACCACTCTAAGCTGTTAGCCTGTCATTGCAAGCGGCTTGAGGGTATTTTACCGACTTATTCTGAAGCTGTTCTGCTGGCATTTAGTCACCTGATTTACAGATTAACCGCTGCAAAATTGCCTGATATTTTGCCGGTGACCGTATGAGAACATTGACCCGTTGGCACGATTGCCCGGCAGAACTCACCGACAGCTGATATTCCCAACCTTTCATGACAGTTTCGTGGCTCCGCCCGGTTGCTGCGTAAGCTTCCAACTGCGAATGCGCCTCCGACCATGCCTGTTGCACCTGCCACTGACGCATAAACCCGTAGGTCAGTGACTGGTAATAATCCAGCAGCCCTAAAATAGAAACTGACAGCAAAAATGCGGCAATAAGAGCCTCCGGCAAGCTAAAGCCTTGTTGTGAGATGTCTTCTTTCTCTGGCGCATTAACCATTACAAATCAGCTCATTAGTTTCCGGGCAAAAATCCAGCCAGCCTTGTTTCAGCGAGATAAAAGCCATAGTTCCGTCAGCCTGTTTTTTGCCACTGGCCTGCTGAAACTGCATTACAGGCTCACCGCCTTCGGCCATTTTCCCTTCCCCGCGCAGCAAAAATACATCCGGACGCAGTAACGGTCGCACGCAAGCCCGACCTTTGCCAGAAAGCAGCAAACCTGCGCTCACATCCTGACATTGCCAGTCTGAGCCCGTGAAGACCTTCCACTTCTGCTGAACTCCCCAGGCTAACGCCGTGGAAGCATTTTCCCCGGCAATAACAAACCGGTGCTGGCCGGATGTCAGCGCCAGCCCGGCCGAAAGCTGCTGCTGTAATGAGTTAAGGGCAATCAGCCCCAGTCCCATCATCACCATTACGCTCAATATAATGGCGCTTCCCCCCTGCCGTTCGGCACCGGTTAAATTCACAACAGCCTTCACAGGTTATGCCCCGCAACCTGCGCACTGACCAGCTGACGGATAAAAGGATTTTTACTCCAGCGGGCTTCTAGCTGAAGGGAAAATAAATGACCGGAAGATCCGCCGGTTTGCTCAGTGACGTTAAACTTTGTCACGCTAACTTCGGCAGGGTCGAGCAGTTTTTCCCAACCGGAGCCACTGCAATCAGCCGCTCCGCGCTGAATTTCAATGCCTCCCTGACGCAGGCGATAGCCAAAATATTCAGATTCGGCAGTACCGGGGCTTTCCCATTTTCCGTTGCGGTTCAGGTCGTAAATAGCGATCACACAGGAAGCTGCCGCTTCCCCGGCTGCATTCCCGATGATGACGGGCTTTCCTTCACAACTGCCGTTACAGAAACCTGCGCGACGGAGATCTTTTTCAATCGTAGAAGTCGTCTGGCGCAGAAGCTGATCGAGCTGATAATGCCTGCCAAGGCTCTGGCTTCTCTGGCGCATCAGCGGGTAAATTTGTGCGGCACTGAGCATCAGCATACTGCCCAAACCCATCGCCATCATCACTTCCGGCAGCGTGAAACCGAGGCTGTTTCGCGGGATTACTGGCATGACGCGATACCCAGTAACGGCTTATTTTCACTGCATAGCCGCAATCTCCCGCGCGCAGAAAGAATGAGTCGCAGGCTGCCCGCCGTATTTTTCAGTGTGAGATGTCCCGGCATCGCAGAATTTCGCAGCCCGTAAAAACCCGTTACGTTATCCGAGAAGTCGAGCAATTCAATGTCCGGGTCATTAACAGTAAACACCTTGCCACCGGCGGCATTGCAATCTGCCGGACGCATCCCGGTTCCCACGCAGCCGCTCATGGCCCACAACACGGCGGAACGATTGTAATTATTGGCTTCGGTCTGCACACCGTAGAGAAATAAACGCAGCCGCTGAGCATGTTGCTCAAGTTTGAGCGCCTGCCGGTAACCGTGCCAGCTGTGCATTCCCCACAGTGCACACATCGCCACGATAACCACCACGACCATCATTTCTATCAGCGACATTCCCTGTTCTCCTGTCCGTTGCGTTGTTTTCATGCGGTCAGGTTAGGCATTTAACTTTTTACCGCCACAGGCAAAACGAGTTTTTCCAGCACGTATCGGGAACATTATGTGCAACAAGGCTCACATGGCAAAAACGTTGCGCGATGTCTCGCAGGAATGAAAAGGAGTTCGAAACCGGGGCTGAAATCGTCAGGGAAAGGTGTAAAACGTACGGCAGCAGGAAGAGGGTGTTAAAGAGAAATGGCCGCCTGACAAAACTGACAGGCGGCGAACAACGAAGGATCAGATAGCGACAGGCGCTTTGATTGCCGGATGCGGATCGTACCCTTCAATCTCGAAATCTTCGAAGTTGTAATCAAACAGGGAGGCAGGTTTGCGCTTGATGATCAGTTTCGGCAATGCACGTGGTTCACGGCTCAGTTGCAAATGCGTCTGTTCCATGTGGTTGCTGTACAGATGGGTATCGCCGCCGGTCCAGACAAAATCGCCCACATCCAGGTCGCACTGTTGCGCCATCATGTGAACCAGCAGTGCATAACTGGCGATATTAAACGGCAAGCCGAGGAAGATATCGCACGAACGCTGATAGAGCTGGCAGGACAATTTACCGTCAGCCACATAGAACTGGAAGAAGGCGTGGCACGGTGCCAGCGCCATCTGATCCAGCTCACCCACGTTCCATGCCGAAACAATGATACGGCGGGAGTTCGGATCTTGCTTGAGTTGCTCAATCACATTCGACAGTTGATCGATTTGAGTGCCATCAGCCGCCCCCCACGCACGCCACTGCTTACCGTACACCGGACCGAGGTCGCCGTTTTCATCAGCCCACTCGTCCCAGATGCTGACATTGTTCTCACGCAGATAGGCGATATTGGTTTCGCCTTTCAGGAACCACAGGAGTTCATGGATGATGGAACGCAAATGGCATTTTTTCGTGGTGACCAGCGGGAAGCCTTCCTGCAAATTGAAACGCATCTGATGACCAAAAATCGACAACGTACCAGTCCCGGTACGGTCGGCTTTAGGGGTGCCCTCGTCGAGCACTTTCTGCATTAAATCCAGATACTGTTTCATGTTACCTCACGACAATTGTTTCTGCGGACGGCGATATGCCCAGACCATCATAATCAGGCCAATGACCACCATCGGGATGGACAGAACCTGCCCCATGCTGATGACCCCATCGAACAGCCCCAGTTGTGCATCCGGCTGGCGGAAATGTTCGACGATGATGCGGAATAAGCCGTACCCAATCAGGAACAGGCCTGACACCGCACCCATCGGGCGTGATTTGCGAATAAAGACGTTCAGGATGATGAACAGCACGATACCTTCAAGCAGCAGTTCATACAGCTGTGAAGGATGGCGCGGCAGAACGCCGTACTGGTTCAGCAACGGCTGCCATTTAGGGTCAGAGGCGGCAATCGCGATATCTTCCTGACGGGAGCCGGGGAACAGCATCGCCCAAGGCACATCCGTGGTCACGCGCCCCCAGAGTTCGCCGTTAATGAAGTTACCGAGACGTCCGGCACCCAGACCGAACGGGATCAACGGAGCAATAAAGTCAGCAACCTGGAAGAAATTACGTTTAGTACGACGGGCGAAAATAAGCATCACGACGATCACACCGATCAGACCGCCGTGGAAGGACATACCGCCGTCCCACACTTTGAAAAGATACAGAGGATTGTCGAGGAAGAGAGGCAGGTTGTAGAAGAAGACATAACCGATACGACCACCGAGAAATACGCCGAGGAACCCTGCGTACAACAAGTTTTCAACTTCATCTTTTGTCCAGCCACTGCCAGGCTTGTTGGCACGGCGCACCGCCAGCCACATTGCGAAGACAAAACCGACCAGATACATCAGTCCGTACCAGTGAAGAGATACCGGCCCGATGGAGAAAATCACCGGGTCAAACTGGGGAAACGCCAGATAGCTGTTGCTCATCTATCACCACAAATTGTTTATCATTATCGCCCGGTTAAGGGCCAGCAGGGAGCGAATAGTAGCATAGCCGGGAGGTTTTCCGGGGCTAGGCCGCTGGAAAAGTTCTGTAAAAAATCATCTCATGGTGCGCCGGGATACGGCCAGAGCAGAAGTTACGCGGTACAGCGTACCGCGTAAGGTGTTTATTTACCGCCGCGGATCAGGCCGCCCAGCCCGCGTCGTTCCATAAATGCCGCCGTCATATGGCGAACATCTGTGGTGAAATGCGCCTGCAGAACGCGGCTGGCCAGCTCTTCCGCATCGTGTAATTCAATGCGCCGGAGCAGGTATTTTATACGGGCAACACTGCGGCCGTTCATGCTGAGATTACGGAACCCCATCCCCGTGAGCAACAGCGCGCCCATCGGGTCACCGGCCATTTCGCCGCATAAACTGACATCCAGCCCGGCGGTCTCGGCGCTGGTCACAATCTGTTTAAGCACGCGTAACATTGCCGGATGAAGGCTGTCATAAAGCCCGGCGACACGGGTATTGTTGCGGTCAACCGCCAGCAGATATTGCGTTAAATCGTTGGTCCCCACCGAGATAAATTCCACTCTTCCGGCCAGAGCCGGCAGCATGAAGATCATCGAAGGCACTTCGATCATCACGCCCAGACGCGTCGGCGGCAGCTCATAACCCAGCTGTTCTTCCACTTCGCGACCGGCGCGATCAATCAGCCGGCGCGCTTCATCAATCTCTTCGAGGCTGGTGACCATCGGCAACAGAATGCCGAGATTGCCGGTCGCCGCATTGGCGCGCAGCATGGCACGAACCTGAATCAGGAAAATCTCGGGCTGATCGAGCGTGATACGGATACCACGCCAGCCCAGACACGGGTTTTCTTCGCTGATCGGCATATACGGCAATTGTTTGTCAGAACCGATATCCAGCGTGCGCAGCGTGACCGATTTTTGCGGAAAGAGCTGCAACATGCCCTGATACTGCGCAACCTGCTCTTCTTCAGAAGGGAAGCCGCTTTGCAGCATGAACGGAATTTCTGTGCGGTATAGCCCGACACCGTCAACGCGGCTGCCAAACAGTTTTTCGTGATCGGCACTCAGCCCGGCGTTGAGCATTATCTGCACCCGCTCGCCACTTTTCAGCGCTGCCGGTTGCTCAACATCATCTTCGGCTTTCTGGCTCAGCTCCATTTCTTCGCTGATCAGCCGTTTGTATTCGGTAACCAGCACCGCTTCCGGGTCAATCAGCAATTCGCCACGGTAACCATCAACTATCAGCTGACGCTGGCTCAGCAGCGCAGGCTGAATATCAGCGCCCATAATGGTCGGGACGCCCATCGCACGGACTAAAATCGCCGCATGTGAGTTCGCTGCGCCGTCGCGGACAACTACGCCCGCCAGTCTGTCTTGCGGAACTTCCGCCAGCAGCGTCGCAGTCAGTTCATCAGCGACCAGAATGAAACGTTCCGGCCACTGAGTATTGCCCTGAATGGTATCGTCGAGATGAAACACCAGCCGCTGGCCGAGGGCGCGCAAATCACTGCCACGCTCGCGCAGATAGGTATCCTGGAGGCTGGCAAACTGTGCGGCAAATTCTTCAACGACTTTTTTGACCGCCCATTCCGCTACTGCGCCCTGATCAATCTGCGCAAACAGCTCGCGCTTAAGGCGCGCATCATTGAGTAAGTGGGAGTAGAGATCGAAAATCGCCGCGCTTTCTTTCTGCGCGCTGGCCGTAAAGCGTTTACTGAAACGACGGAATTCTGCACCGGCATCTTCCAGCGCGCGGGTCAGCCGCTCGCGTTCACGAACCGTATCCAGCGTGGACGCCATGTAGACATGTTCGAGCGAGGGTTGCGAGCTGTCCTGCCAGCCAATGCCAATCGCCACGCCAGGCGATGCAGCCAGTGCGCGAACGCGGGTCTGACGGAAGCGCCCGTAAAGCACATTGAGCTGTGCCTGCGAGAGGATCGCCGCCAGCTGGGTTGCCAGCGTGACCATAAAGGATTCTTCACTTTCATCAAACTGGCGGTGCTCGCGCTGCTGAATAACCAGCACGCCCAGCAGTTGACGACGGTGAATGATCGGCACACCTAAAAAAGATCGGAAAAGATCTTCTTTAACGGCGGGAATATATTTGAAACTAGGATGGCTCTGCGCATCGGCGAGGTTGATGGGTTCTGCCAGACGCCCGACCAGCCCCACGATCCCCTGATCAAATGCCAGGGTAATAGTACGCCCGCGAGGTTTTTTCAAACCCCGCGTCGCCATCAGATAGTAACAACGGCGGTCATTGTCAGCGAGATAGACTGAACACACTTCGGTGTCCATCGCCAGGCAGGTTTCGTTGACCAGTACGTCCAGCGCATCATTCAGGCTGGACGCCATTGCTACCTTTTCAACAATTTCTCGCAAACGCGTGAGCATTTCTTCGTGACTTAGCCTCTTTTACGACGATAAGCGGGTGATGTCTTTGGAAGAGAGACTTCCTGCATCGGCATAATGTTGGCTGAAAACTCCTTCATTACACGACGGTAGACATCACGTTTAAATGACACCACCTGACGAACCGGATACCAGAAACTCACCCAACGCCAGCCATCAAATTCAGGCGTGCTGCTGCGTTGCATATTGATATCCGCATCGTTACACATCAGTTGCAGCAAGAACCATTTTTGTTTTTGGCCGATACAAACCGGCTTTGTGTCCCAACGCACCAAACGTTTTGGCAATTTATAACGTAACCAGTTACGGGTCGAAGCCAGAATACGTACATCTTTACGGCCAAGCCCCACTTCCTCAAACAGCTCGCGGTACATGGCCTGCTCAGCGGTTTCACCGGGATTTATGCCCCCTTGTGGAAACTGCCAGGAGTGCTGACCGTATCGTCTGGCCCATAACACCTGACCCTGCTTGTCACAGATTACGATACCAACATTCGGGCGGTAGCCATCATCATCGATCACCGGACTACCTCAATAGCTTAAACTCATAGATGTTCTGATTGTTTCATACTACCAACAGGCGGTAAACCACTGGTTAACGCCGATTGGCCTGAATAAAAATGGGATAACTCACAGTTATGAGCAAAGTTATAAACAGATTTTAGAAATCACCCCGATTTTATTCACTTTTTCTGTGGATAGATATGTGAAGAACTTAAGAGTAAGCAGGGTAAAACTATTTTGAACTTATTTTTCAGAGAAAAAATAAATCAAATAAAATCCTTAAAAAACAGAAATCTGGATGCAAAACATCATGTCATCCCATGCTCAAAAACGAGAACTAAATCACATTAGAAAGTGATCTGGCGAAAGATCAACCAATGACGTTTTTATCCACAGCGATCGACTAAAAGTTGACGTTGTCGGGCCAAAAATTGGGTAAAACCCTATCCGTCAAGCCTGTAAATCGAACCAGTGATCGGTTACAGGCAAGGTTATCCAAGAAATCTGTGGATAACTAGGGGGGGGATCCTGTTCATTGTCGCCTTCAACAGGTGATCAACCTACTCTTTAGCGCGCAAAATCCGCCAGAAAGCGGAAAAAAAACTAAGGTAAATCATGCTATTATTCCGCCATCCTGCAGGTATAACTTTTTATTCACTGCGCGGGATGAAAGCAGTACGAAATTTAATCTATTGAATGAGCATTGTTTTTTATGTCAATTCCTTTACCTGCAACACAACCCCCGCGCGATGAAAATGCGTTGCTGCAACGCGCGCAATCTCTTGCAGGCCATACATTAGGCGAGCTGGCCGCGCACGCAGGTTTGCCTATTCCGGCGAATTTGAAACGAGAAAAAGGCTGGGTCGGGATGTTGCTGGAAGTGTATCTCGGGGCCGTTGCGGGCAGTAAACCTGAGCAGGATTTCGCTGACATTGGCATTGAGCTGAAAACGATCCCGGTTGATTCCGGTGGAAAACCGCTGGAAACCACTTTCGTGTGCGTCGCTCCGTTAACCGGAAACACCGGCGTGACCTGGGAAAGCAGCCATGTGCGGCACAAACTGGCCCGCGTCTTGTGGATCCCCGTGGAAGGCGAGCGTCAGATCCCACTGGCTGACCGGCATATCGGCGCACCTTTACTGTGGCAACCGACGCAGGAAGAAGACGAACAACTGCGTCAGGACTGGGAAGAACTGATGGATTTAATCGTGCTGGGTAAAGTGGAAAGCATTACCGCCCGCCACGGTGAATATCTGCAACTGCGCCCGAAAGCCGCCAACAGCAAGGCGCTGACAGAAGCTATCGGTGAATTCGGACAGCCGATCCTGACGCTTCCCCGCGGCTTTTATCTTAAGAAACGCTTCACCGCAGCGTTGCTGTCGCGCCACTTTTTGCTTTGATTGCCGAAGTTTATAAAACTTCACACACCTTTTCTGTCACTTTTTATTCCATTTGCTACGCTAGACTGGAGATCATTTTCCGTGACTCAAAATCTTCGACGTAAACAAAGGAATAACAACAATGATGAAGAAAACGTTAATGCTGACCGGCGCTGCGCTTCTGGTTATTGGCCTCGCAGGCTGCGCCAGTGACTACGTGATTTCCACCAAAGATGGCAACATGATCCTGACCGACGGCAAACCCGAACTGGACAAATCCACCGGCCTGCTCGGTTACACCGATGAACAGGGCAATAAACGTCAGATCAACAACGATAACGTCAGCCAGGTCATGAAACGCTAAAACCACGTCATCAGCCTTTTCGGGCTGATGCTGCAACACGGGTGGCGATACGTGCCGCCCGCGTTATTGCCGCCTGTTTGCCCTCTTCCCCCTTGTTGCAGCCTTGTATATAGTCAGTAAAGGCGCTTTTTCGTTAGGCTGACATTCTCAGATAGAAAGGAAGACCGGCAATGCAATATCACCGTATACCCCACAGTTCTTTAGAAGTGAGCTTACTGGGACTTGGCACCATGACTTTTGGTGAACAGAACAGCGAAGCCGACGCCCACCAGCAACTGGATTACGCCGTTGCGGCGGGCATCAATCTGATTGATACCGCAGAAATGTATCCCGTTCCGCCGCGTCCTGAAACGCAGGGCCTGACGGAAAGTTATATCGGCAGCTGGCTGAAAGCCCGTGGCAATCGTGAGAAGATCATTCTGGCGAGCAAAGTCGCCGGCCCTTCACGCGGCAACGATAATTCCATCCGTCCGGGCCAGATGCTGGATCGCAAAAATATCCGCGCGGCACTGGATGCCAGCCTGAAACGTCTGAATACGGATTATCTGGATTTATATCAGTTGCACTGGCCGCAGCGTCAGACCAATTTCTTTGGCAAACTGAGCTATCAGTACACGCAGGATCAATCGCCGGTGACGCTGCTGGAAACGCTGGAAGCACTGAACGAACAAGTGCGCGCCGGTAAAATCCGCTACATCGGTGTGTCGAACGAAACGCCGTGGGGCGTGATGCGTTACCTGCAACTGGCCGAGAAACATGACCTGCCGCGTATCGTTTCCATTCAAAACCCGTACAGCCTGCTTAACCGCAGTTTTGAAATCGGTCTGGCAGAAATCAGCCAGTACGAAGGTGTCGAATTGCTGGCATATTCCAGCCTGGCGTTCGGTACCCTGAGCGGGAAATACCTGAACGGCGCAAAACCGGCGAATGCCCGTAATACGCTGTTCAGCCGCTTCACCCGTTATTCTTCACCGCAGTCCGAAGCAGCCATCACGGAATACGTGGCGCTGGCGAAGAAACACAATCTGGATCCGTCGCAGATGGCTCTGGCCTTTGTGCGTCAGCAACCGTTCGTTGCCAGCACGCTGCTGGGTGCGACCACGCTGGAACAGCTGAAGATCAACATCGACAGTCAGGATCTGACGCTTGAAGGCGATATTCTGGTTGAGCTGGAAGAAATCCATAAACGCTTCACGATCCCGGCTCCGTAACGCCGGATTTCAGGCATAAAAAAGGGCGCTCAGCGCCCTTTTACTTTTGCGGAATGGCTATAAAACAGCCTCACGCCAGACGGCGTTTCTGCATATTTTTCCAGATCCACAGCGCGGTAATCGCCAGCGCAAACACCACGCCAAAACCGATTCCAATCGCCACGACCGGCGCACCCGCCATCACCACCAGCGAATACAAGCCCAGCATCAGCAACATCGCCGTATTCTCGCCGAGATTCTGTACCGCAATCGCATTACCAGCACCGACGGAAATTTTACCGCGATGCTGTAGCAGCGCGTTCAGCGGAACCACGAAGAAACCGCCGAGGATCCCGACGACCACCAGCACAATGTACGAACTCAGCATGCTGGTTTGCAGGGCGAAAACCACCACCGCAATCCCGATCGCCACACCCGCAGGCAGACAGCGTTTCACGGTATCAAGGCGGATCAGTTTCGCGGCCGCACCGGCACCAAACACAATACCGATGGCGACCATCGCGTTCAGAAGCGTCGGCGTTTTGTTATCGGTAATGCCCAGCGCCACCGGCACCCACAGCACCAGCAGGAAACGCAGCGTCACGCCCGCGCCCCAGAACAGGCTGGTACCGACCAGCGAAAAGCGGGTTTCGCCATCCTGCCACAGGGTTTTGCAGGCGGAGAAAAACGTCCGCGTCATTTTGGCCGGGTTCCAGGATTGCCCCGGACGCGCCGGTGTCAGCTTGGGAATAAACCAGTTCGCCGCGACCGCCGCGCCATACGCCAGCACGCAGATACCCAGCGCCGCCAGAATGCTCCAGTCAGCCAGCGCGCCACCGGCCACAGACCCGAGGAGGATCGCCGCAATGGTCGAGGCTTCCATCATGCCGTTGGCTTTGACCAGTTGCTCGCCGCTGGCGATTTCACCCAAAATGCCGTATTTGGCCGGTGAATAGGCCGCCGCGCCAATCCCCACCAGCGTATAGCCGAGGAACGGGTTCAGCCCGGCGCAAATCACCGCCGCGCCGCCGAGTTTGAGCAGGTTGGCGACCATCATCACGCGCCCTTTCGAGAAGCTGTCAGCGAACTGCCCGACAAACGGCGCGAGAATAATATAGGTGGCGACAAACGCCATCTGCAAAACCGGCTGACTCCAGTCGGGATAAAGCTGTTGTTTGATCAGCGCCAGCGCAGCAAACAGCAGCGCGTTATCGCCAAACGCAGACAGAAACTGCGCGACGATCACCGCCGTCATGCTTTTTGACATCAGCGGCGATGCCGCCGTAGAAGGTTGACTCATGCCTCACTCTCCGGGTTTTCTGCCATCTCGCGCAGGGTGACAAAATCAGGTTTACCGCTGCCCAGCAACGGCAAGGCTTTCACCACGCGAATATCACGCGGCACGGTAAGTTCCGGCAGCCCCAGTTCACGGGCAGCTTTGCTCAGGGCATCACGGCGTAATTCCGGGTCGGTGGTAAACAACACCAGCGCTTCGCCTTTACTGCTGTCAGTACGTGACGTCGCCGCATGTTGTTTATCCGGCGAGGCTTTAATCGCCAACTGCTCGACACTTTCCAGCGACACCATTTCACCGGCCAGTTTGGCAAAACGTTTCACGCGGCCACGAATGGCGCAGAAACCTTTGTCATCCAGCGTGACGATATCGCCGGTGTCATACCAGCCCGCCTGCATTTCGCCGTCGGCGTTTTCGGCCTGCGGCGTTTCCAGCACGCCCGGATTTTCAACGCGCAGATAGCCTTTCATGATGTTCGGGCCGCGAAGTTGCAGACGCCCGCCCTCTTCAATGCCCGGCACTTTAATCAGACGGGATTCCATGCCCGGCAAAATCTTACCGACGGTATTCACTTTGGCCGCCATCGGCACGTTAATCGCCACCACCGGCGCGCATTCGGTCACGCCATAGCCTTCGAGAATGCGGATGCCGAATTTGTTCTGCCAGATTTCCTTGGTGCTTTCCGCCAGTTTTTCTGCGCCCGCAACGACATACCGCAAACGCGCAAAATCATAAGGATGTGCAAAGCGGGCGTAGTTGCCGAGGAAGGTCGAGGTGCCGAACAGCACGTTGCAGTTCTGATCGTAGACCAGCTCCGGCACGATGCGATAATGCAGCGGGCTCGGATACAGGAACACGCGCGCGCCCGTCATGATCGGCGTTAACAGACCGACGGTCAGCCCGAACGCATGAAACAGCGGCAGGGAGGACATGAAACGGTCGCGCGGGGTGAAATCTGCCACGGTGCGGATTTGCTCGACGTTCGCCAGCAGGCTTGCGTGGGAATGCACCACGCCTTTCGGATTGCCTTCGGAGCCGGAGGTAAACAGCACCAGCGCAGCATCGTCAGGCAGTTGCGCCAGCATCGCACGACGCGGGAAAATCAGGTGGAACAGGATCCACAACTTGTCCTGCAACGTGACGGTATCTTTCAAATCTTCCAGATACACCCAGTTGGCTTGCGGGACATTCTCCGGCAACTGCGTCAGTTTGCCTTTTTCGAGAAACTGGCGGGACGTAATGATCGTTTTGATTTGCGCCGCTTTCATGGCGCTTTGCAGGCCTTTTGCCCCGGCGGTGTAATTGAGCAGCGCCGGAATACGGTTGCGCATTGACGCACCAAACAGCGCCGCCGCCATGATTGTGGCATTGGGCAGCAGCATCCCGACGTGTTCCCCTTCGCGGGTAAACCGTTGCAGGATCCGGCTGACACCGAGGGATTTTTTCAGCAGGCCCTGATACGAATCTTCCTTGAAAGAAACGTCGGCGATGCACGGTTTGCGGCGGCCATAACGGGTTTGCGCCGACAGAAATGCCTGATACAACGTTTCCGGCTCGCGGGTTTCCATGCGCGCCTGCATCATCACTTTATGCAGCTGCTCACCGGCCAGCACGCGGCGGTCGCGGGAACGCGCGGTTTCCGGCATCGGGATCGTCACCGGCGGTAAAACGTTGATCGTCACTTTCGGGAACCAGCGGATTTTGAAACTGCCAAACAGGCGACCAAACGGCGTGAATTCCGCGCCGTCAATGCGGATCGGAATGACCGTGGCCTGTGACTTCGCCGCCACAAAGGCCGCGCCGTCATAAATCTTCATTAATGAACCGGTGACCGTGATGCGCCCTTCCGGGAAAACCACCACCGGACGTCCCTTCTCCACTTCGCGGATCAGGTGCTTAATCGCCATCGGTTTGGTCGGATCCAGCGGCATGAAGTCCACGTAAGGCTTCAGCCAGCGCATAAACCAGGTATCCGTAATGTTGGAATACACGGCGAACACCGGTTTAACCGGCAGGAACAACACCAGCAGCATGCCGTCTATAAAAGAAACATGATTGGGCGTGAGCAATAAACGCGGGTAATTAAATGAGGATTTCGCCGGCGTGACGGTGACCCGAAACGCAATGCGAAACAGCCACCTGAACGCGGCGAAAAGAAAGTTATACATGTTTGCCATCTCCTTATGTGTCATCCCTGATCTTGAAAGAAAAAGGTTGGGGAAACAGCATACTATAAGCGGCGGAAGAATCACGACAGTCAGATGAGAGTTTAGGAGGAGCCTGATGAAGTTGTCAGGTTTGGGGCAAAAAAAAAACCTACGCATCCGCGTAGGTTGGTGCAAATTTAATCGGTATCAACATGCAGAGCACGTTGATGATTCACCAATCAATACCTCTGGGACGTTCAATTTAGCTGGTTTGCACGATCATCAGCCAGCAGGCAATCGAAACATAATTCCGCAAAGTGTAACCAGTGGTGAAAATAGTCCCGATTTTAGTCATTTAATGCTAACGGTGAGACTTCCACCAGACAACTCATCGCATTCGGCCCCTGTGTTAAACGCGATGTGCCGATGTCCAGCGTCAGTACGTTCGGATTCCCTGCCTGCTCGGTTTTGTGCCATTGACCACCAAAACCCGGATCAAACCAGGCACCGGTGGACATCAGCACCACGCCGCGCGTTATGCCGTCATTGAATGAAACCCCGGCCAGACAGCTGCCGCGCGCGTTATGCACTTTCACCCGGTCGCCGTCGTTCAGCTCGCGGCTGGCCGCATCTTCCGGGTGCATAAACAGCGTTTCTTTACCGGCGGTTTTATTCGACTGCGCCAGTGGTGACTGATCGAGCTGGCTGTGCAGACGGTCTTTCGGCTGGATGGAAATCAGATGCAGCGGCCACTCTTTGGCCGTTTCTGCGCCGAGCCATTCCACCGGTGGCTGCCATTCCGGGTGCGGAGCGAAATCTTCGTAACCGTATCCGGCGATGGTTTCAGAGAACAATTCAATTTTTCCGCTGTGCGTTCCCAGCGGATTAGCGCGCGGGCTTTTACGGAATTCTTCAAAGAACACGTAATCTTTTTCCGGCGTCGGTAATTCAACAAAACCGCGTTCCCAGAACGTTTCAAAGTCCGGCCATTCCACGCCGGTGCCTTTCTGCGCTTCACCGCACTGACGGTAAATATGGCGCAGCCACTGATCCTCGTTACGCCCTTGCGTAAACTGCTCGCGGTAACCCAGACGGTCGGCGATATCGGCGAAAATATCAAAATCGTTACGCGCCTGATGCTGAGGTGCGATGGCCTGATGCATCGCCAGCACAAAACGGTCACGCGAAGAACCGCCTATGTCATTGCGCTCGAGCGACGTGGTCGCAGGCAGCACGATATCGGCCATCTGCGCCGCCGGTGTCCAGACGTTATCCTGCACGATCACAGTGTCCGGTTTCTGCCAGCCTTCGACCAGCCGGTTAAGTTGCTGATGGTGATGGAACGGATTACCGCCCGCCCAGTGGACCAGATGAATATCCGGATAATTCAGCGTCTCGCCCTGGAATTCGTACGGCTGGCCGGGGTTGAGCAACATGTCGCTGATACGCGCCACCGGAATCGACAAACCGGAAGGATTCGGCCCGGCGCTGACGGCAGGCCCCGGCGTGTCAAAACGCGGATTGCCGACGCTGTTCATGGAACCATGACCAAACGAGAAGCCGCCGCCCGGCAAACCGACCTGCCCGAGCATGGCGGATATGGCGATCATCATCCAGTACGGTTGTTCGCCGCGATGGGCGCGCTGCACGGAATAAGAACAGGTAATAAAGCTGCGGACGCCCGTCAGATCATCGGCCAGCCGCGCAATGCGTTCAGCCGGAACGCCGGTAATGTGGCTCGCCCATTCCGGCGTTTTCGCCACGCCGTCGGTATCACCGCGCAGATACGCCGCGAGCTGCGGATATCCCACGCAGTGGCTGGCCAGAAACGCATCATCCTGTGCGTCTTTGCGCTGAATCTCATACGCGATCGCCATCATCAGCGCCGCGTCAGTGTTCGGGCGGATCGGGATCCACTCGGCATTCAAAAACTCCGGGCAGTCGTCGCGCATCGGGCTGATGTTAATCACCCGCGTGCCTTTTTTCGCCAGCTGTTCCAGCGCCGGTTTCAGCGTATGTTCCACCGCGCCGCCGGACGCCACTTGCGCGTTTTTCAGCGCCAGACCGCCGAAAGCCAGCAGGATTTCCGCGTGTTCCACCACGCTCGGCCACGACGTGACGCGCCCGGTCAGTGGCGTAAATGTGCCAATCACATACGGCAGGAAAAACTGCGCCGAGCCCCAGCTGTAGTTGCCCTGCTGATCCACACCGCCGCCACCAGTGAAATAAAAACGGCGCACCAGCGAACGGGCATGGTGTAAACGCCCCGCAGAAGACCAGCCGTAAGAGCCGTTGAAAATCCCCGATGCACCATAACGGTCGCGCACGCGTTTGTTCTCTTCAGCCACCAGATCCAGCGCCAGATCCCAGTCCACTTCGACAAAATCTTCGCGCCCGCGCAGCGAGCGATCGCTGTTTTCACGCTTTTGTAACCACGAACGGCGCACCGCCGGTTTGCGGATACGTTTATCGGAATAGACCAGCGGGGCAATCGAATCGAGTAAAGGCGAAGGGTCAGCATCGGCGGAATAAGGTTCACAGCGGATCAGCCGGCCATCTTCCACCACGGCGGTATACGCGCCCCAGTGAGCCAGTTGCGGGTAACGTTTTATCGACATTTTTTCTTTTTCTCAGCGCGGGTGAATACCTTAAAAATACCATTCACGCCGTTCTCAGTTCAAAGAACAATTAATCTTAATCAAACCCATTTCGGCCCTTTCCGGCTGCGATTTCCGTTAAAGGCGGCATTCTTTTTCTGTTACATGCGTCTTGCATCAAAAAGTTGCGATCATCCTCCTTGCAGGCACCGGTCTTTTCCGCAAAACTGGGCAGTGTAAACGATTACCCTCACGGAATAGCGGAAGTGTTATGGCAACGATTAAGGATGTAGCAAAACTGGCAGGCGTATCGGTTGCGACCGTTTCACGCGTGATAAATCATTCCCCGAAAGCCAGTGAAAGCTCGCGGGAAGCCGTACAGAACGCCATGCAACATCTGCAATATCATCCCAATGCCAACGCCCGCGCCCTGGCGCAGCAATCCACCGAAACCCTTGGCCTGATTGTGGCCGACGTGTCTGATCCCTTTTTTGGCGCAATGGTCAAAGCCGTCGAACAGGTGGCGTATGCAACCGGTAATTTCCTGCTGATTGGTAACGGTTATCACAACGTGGAAAAAGAGCGTCAGGCCATCGAACAACTGATCCGCCACCGCTGTGCGGCGCTGGTGGTTCACGCCAAAATGCTGCCGGAAGATGAACTGACCAGCCTGATGCAGCAAATTCCCGGCATGGTGCTGATCAACCGCACGCTGCCCGGTTTCGGGGAGCGCTGCATTGCCCTTGATGACCGCTACGGTTCGTGGCTGGCTACCCGCCATCTGATTCAGGCCGGGCATCAGCGCATCGCGATTCTGTGTTCCAACCACGGCATTTCCGATGCCAGCGACCGCCTTCAGGGCTACATTGACGCCCTGACCGAACACAATATTCCTGTGGATGACAAACTGATCGCCTACGCAGAACCCGATGAAATCGGCGGTGAAAAAGCGATGGCGGATTTACTGGGATTAGGCAAAAGCTTTACCGCCGTGACCTGCTACAACGACCCGATGGCTGCGGGAGCCCTTTCGGTATTAAGCGATAACAGCATTGATGTGCCGGGGGAAATTTCCCTGATCGGGTTTGATGACGTGCTGATTTCGCGCTATCTGCGCCCGCGTCTGACCACGGTGCGGTATCCGGTTGTCGCGATGGCAAATCAGGCCGCACAACTGGCGTTAGCGCTGGCGAACGGCCAGCCGTTGCCGGAAACCACGCACATGTTCAGCCCGACGCTGGTGCGCCGTCACTCGGTGAGCAGTCCGGCAAATAATTAAATAAACTGACGGTAGAGACGGACTGGTTTATCGGGATAATCCAGCGCATCGCCGATGTATTTCCAGCCAAACCGTTCGTAGTAGCCGGTAAATTCAGCGTAGAGATAGAGTTCGGAAAAGCCGCTGCGGCGGCTGTGTTCCAGCACGAAGGCCTGCAATTTCTGCCCTAAACCCCGCGATCTGAAACCTTCATCAACGTACAGCGCCGCCAGCCACGGCATGAGATCCTGACGGCTGATTAAATCGCAGCGCCATAACCCGACCGTCCCCGCCAGCGTATCGCCGTCGAGTGCGATAAAGGTTTGCGGCAAATCCGCGCCGCACAGGCTGCTCTGCACTACGCTTTCGAAAAACGCCCGGCTGTTTTCGCTGCCAAACGCTTTCCACAGCCAGTCCGTGACGGTTTCCTGAAATTCCGGCCGTTCGCAGAGATTTATGATGTTCATTCTCAGACCATTTTCCCCTGGAAAATCGGCACAGATTCAAACAGATAACCGTCGAACTCCGGCGCATCGACGTCGGAAAGTTCCATCAGCGTGTTCTTCACATTTTCCATGTGCTGCCACATGGCCTGATACGAACCCATCACGTCGCGGCGGCGCAATGCGGCCAAAATATTCTGATGATCTGCCAGCCATTTCAGCCGGTAACCGCGCGTGGCGATGTGGCTGTGTAATTGTTTCCACAGCGGGCTGGCGTCGCGGTGCATCCAGATATTTTTGACGGAATCGAGCAACATCTGGTTTTGCGTGGCACCGGCAATCAGCAGGTGAAACAGCCGGTCGTTGTCGCCACTTTCGTCATTGGCGACAATGGCGATCTGTTCCTGCTCCAGCGTGCGGCGCAGGTTTTCGATATCCGCTTTGGTCGCCATCCTGGCGGCAAACGCGGCAATATTACTTTCGAGCAACTGCCGCGCCTGTAAAATTTCAAACGGACCAATCTGCCCCTGATACATCAGTTCGTCTTCGCCCTCTTCCTGCGAAGGAATGCGGATCACGTAAACGCCGGAGCCCTGGCGGATATCCACCGTGCCTTCGAGTTCCAGCATCAGCAGGGCTTCGCGCACGATAGTCCGGCTGACGCCGTAGGTTTCAGCCATATTACGTTCAGGCGGCAGGCGGGAACCTACAGCGAAATGCCCCTGCATGATTTGCTCGCGCAGGTCGTGCCCGATTTCCTGATACTGTTTTCTGTCCTGCGAAACCACACCTTTATCCACACATTCACCCTGATGCAAAGACTGACAAATTGGCTCCAAAGACAGAGCCAATGGACATACGCTGAAGGGTCAGTGTATCAAACTTAATGCCTGATCCAGCACTTTGGCGCCGTTCAGGGTTCCGTACGCCACCATGTCGATCACGGCGATGGGAATGTTGTGTTCATCCGTCAGCTTTTTATTTTCCGCCAGTTTGAACCGCACCTGCGGTCCTAACAGCACGACCTGAATATCACGTCCGTAGGCCTCAAGTTCGTCGCGCAGATTATTTTCCGGGATGGCGTAAATCTTAAACTCCAGCCCGCGGGCGGCGGCTTCTTTTTCCATTTTGGTGACCACAAGGGAAGTGGACATCCCTGCCGAACAAGCTAAAACGAGTCGTTTCATAATGTTTCCTCGGGTTATTTATCTTCATCGTCCAGTGTTAAAGACAACACACCACTTTCACTGAGTGATTTAAACCAGTGAGATGATTTCTTCTGACGGCGATCACGGTTGTTATCAA
Organism: Rahnella sp. PCH160; assembly: GCF_047784855.1. NCBI lineage: Bacteria > Pseudomonadati > Pseudomonadota > Gammaproteobacteria > Enterobacterales > Yersiniaceae > Rahnella > Rahnella sp. PCH160. Next base: position 1,866,938 of record NZ_JBLOGT010000001.1, on the reverse strand, counting down.
GATCAATCTCAATCAGCCCGTAGCGGTTTTTAAACGCATTCATCGGCGAGACGTTATCGGTAAAGGCCCAGAGCATATATCCCTGGCAATTTGCGCCGTCTTCCCGCGCCTTTAATGTCCAGTAAAGATGTTCGGCAATAAATTCAATACGATAATCGTCCTGAATTTCTCCGCTGTGGGCATCACGGAACTGGCCTTCATTTTCAATGCCCATTCCGTTCTCAGCAATAAACCACGGAATATTCCCGTACTCCGCTTTAATCCGCATCGCAAAGTCGTAAACAATTTTCGGGTAAATTTCCCAGCCTCGTGATTTATTCATCCGGCGACCCGGCAGTTCAAAATGTTCGTAGTAAAATGCCGGATGGAAAGGTGTCTCTTTATTCCATTCGCGCGATGGCGCTTTAACGCGGTGCGGGTAATACAAATTAATGCCCACTTCGTCCACCGTGTTATGACGAATAACCGCCAGTTCCTGCTCTGAATAATCGAAATGCACGTCGTGCTTTTGCAGCAAATCGAGCAATTCCTGCGGGTATTCGCCTTTAATCATCGGGTCTAAAAATACGCGGTTATAGAATAAATCGTATAAATGCGCGGCTTTCTGATCGTGCACCGCCGTTGAACGGGCGTACGTCACTTCCGGGTTTAAAATCACGCCCATCGTGCCGTGCGAACCGTAACCTTTACGGTGAAACAGCTCGACGACTCTGGCTGTTGCCAGCACTTTATGGTGATTCCACTGCATCCATTTACCGGTGTTCTGCTCAAACGGCCAGCGGATTGCATCCAGATATACGCGGGTTTGCACCACCACCGGCTCGTTGAAGGTGAACCAGCGGCTGACCTTTCCGGCATAGCGTTCAAGCACTTTTTCCGCGTACAGGACAAACAGCTCAACGACCTTTTTCGAACTCCAGCCATCATATTTTTCAAGCAGATACGCCGGTAACTCGTAGTGCTCAAGACACAGCATCGGCTCGATGCCGTTACGTTTCATCTCATCGAGAAGATTGCCGATGTACGCCGCATATTCTTCATCGACGGTGCCCAGCTCATAGTCCGTCAGAAACCGCGACCAGTTGACGGAGGTGCGGTAATGGCTCAGCCCGCTGGCTTTCATCAGCGCCACGTCTTCCTTGTAGCGGTTGATGAAATCGGTGGCTTTCGCCGGGCCGTAGCCGTTATGCCAGACGTGGCGGCTGTTTTTGTACCAGAGATCCAGATATGAATCCTGCCCTTCCTTTTTGCCACTCCAGCCTTCGGTTTGCCACGCAGAAGCCGCCGCACCGAGCATAAATCCGTCAGGAAGGGTGATTGAAACCTTGCTCATAATTTTCCTCGTTGTCCCGAATTCAGGCCGTTGCAGCGCGTTTTTGCTGTTGCGCGATCGCGTCAATCTGCGCCTGTTCTGCCCGGCGCGAAGCCACTTTGACGAACGGCAGATATATCAGTACCGCCACCACGATGCAGCCAATCTGGGTGATCACCGCGCCCATCGAACCGGCGGTTGAAAGCCAGGCATTAATGATCGGCGGCGTGGTCCACGGCACCATCACCACGGCGCGGCCGGCAAAACCCAGGCTGGTCGCGAAATATCCGATAGTGCCGGTGATGAGCGGCGTGATGATGAACGGGACCGCCAGAATCGGGTTGAGCATGATCGGCATGCCGAAAATCACCGGTTCATTGATGTTGAAGAAGCCCGGCCCCATGGATAACTTGGCGATTTCGCGCATTTCTTTGCGGCGAGTTCCCAGCATGACCGCCAGCAAAAGCCCGATGGTGCAGCCGGAACCACCGATGCTCATGTACACATCCCAGAATGGCATGGTGATGATATTCGGCACTTCATGTCCCTGCTCGAACGCCGTCATGTTGACCATGATCGCGCCCAGCAGCAGAGGTTCGCGGATAGGTTTAATCATCTGATTGCCGTGAATACCAATGACCCAGAACAGCTGCGCGACAAACATCAGCAGCAGAATGCCCGGCAGGCTTTGCATCACCGATTCCAGCGGGCGCTGGATCACCTGATACACCGCATCGTACAAATACATGCCGGTCACGCGATGGAAAACAAAACCAAAAGTCGCCACCACCACCACGGTGATTATCGCGGGGATCAGCGCGGAGAACGACGCGGACACATTCGGCGGCACGCTTTCCGGCATTTTAATGCGCAGGCCGTTAACCTTTTCCAGGCAGGAATATATTTCCACCGAGAGAATGGCAATAAACATGCCGAGGAACAGACTTTTAGTATCGGAGAATTGTTTCGCCAGCACATCTTTGACTTCCTGCATCTGACCGTTGACCATCATATCGACGGTGGTCGGCGTAACGGCAATAAAACAAATCACCGCCAGCAGGCCGGGAAATAACGAGCGCGAGCCGTTAATTTTCCCCAGTTCAATACCAATCAGAAATACGGCACCGATAGTCAGAAAACTCAGCGTGGCGTAGTTAATACTGCTCATGATCGGTTTGAGCGTCGCCAGCCAGGAGAACATTTCAAAGTGAGCTAATCCGTTTTTCGGATCCATCACCATATTGGAAATTAAAACTGAGAATGCCCCACGATAATGACCGGCATTAACGTGATAAAAGAAGCCTTAATCGCCATGATGTATCTGAGGCTATTAAAGGTATTCGCGAATCCCCGAGAGAATCGATAAAACGGTCTTTCAATGACATGACACCACCTCTTTTAATATTGTGTTTTGCTATGCAGGTGTTTGTTTCGCATTGACCTTTGTAAGTATCAGAGGATAAAGGTATGGCGCGAATGTAAAGTCAGATTCCGCTTCTGTGAGACATTCCGTGATTTCTGTTTTGCGAAAACTTACGCAATGTGGCATGCCAAAAAATAGCGTAATACGAATTAATTTCTGTGACAGCGTTCTCACATGTGAATATTGGAATTCCAATATGATGAATTCACCCCTTTCTGGTATACCAATTTTGGAGATGTCGATGGAATTCGATCTGGAACAAACGGTAATGGAGTTATTGATCAACGCCGGGGAAGCGCGTTCTAACGCGATGATGGCGATTCAGCACGCCCGCAAAAAGGAATGGGAGCAGGCCGATGCCATGCTGAAAGCCTCAGATGATGCAGCGCGCGTCGCGCACAAAGTGCAGACGCAGCTGATCGGGCTGGATGAAGGTGTGGGGAAAATTCCGGTGAATCTGATCATGGTGCATTCGCAGGATCATCTGATGACCGCCATGCTGTGCCGCGAACTGGCCGAAGAAATCGTGTTACTGCGCAAAGAAATGTTTGAGAAGGCGTGAGTCCAGCATCTCCCCCTTTGCAGGGGGAAATGCTAAAAATTATAACTCTAAGGCAATCAGTTCTTCTACCGTCTGACGGCGACGGATCAGTCGCGGAACGCCATTCTCGAACAGCACTTCCGGCAGCAGCGGACGGGTATTGTAGTTGGAAGACATTGATGCGCCATACGCGCCGGTATCGTGGAATACCAGATAATCGCCGATCTGCACCGGTGGCAGCGGGAAGGTTTCAACGCCGCCGCCCGCCTGCTGGGTAAATACGTCGCCGGATTCACACAAAGGTCCGGCAATCACGGATTCCGTCAGCGGCTGGCCGCTGAGGTCACGACCGTCTGCCGGTAACAGCGAAATATGGTGATAACTGCCGTACATCGCCGGTCGCATCAGGTCGTTAAACCCGGCATCGCACAGCACGAAATGGCGGCTGCCCATGTTTTTCGCTGCGCGGATTTGCGCCACCAATACGCCGGATTCCGCCACCAGGAAACGCCCCGGTTCGATTTCCAGTTTCACTTCATGCCCGAGGTGTGCAGCAATTTGCTCACGCGCACGGTTCCACAGGCCAAAATAGTGGCCGGTATCGATAGATTCTTCGTCAAAATGATACGGAATCGACAACCCGCCGCCCGCTGAAATCGCTTCAATATCGTGGCCGGTTTCAATGACCTGGCGAACCATCGCATCACAAACCTGCTCAAGATGGCCGTAATCCACGCCGGAACCGATGTGCATATGAATACCCACCAGTTTCAGACCGTAACGGGCAATTTCAGCCAGCGCCTGCGGTAAATCGGCATGCCAGATCCCGTGTTTGCTGTTTTCGCCGCCTGTATTGGTTTTCTGGCTGTGACCGTGGCCAAAGCCCGGATTCACACGCAGCCACACCGGATGTCCGGCTTTGTGCTGACCAATCTGGCCGAGCATATCAATAGAACCGGCGTTCACCGGGATATCCAGCGCAGTCACGCGTTCCAGCGTCGGCTGATCCAGCACGTCGGCAGTAAACACGATTTCGCTGTTTTCGCGACCCGGAATAAATCCGGCCACCAGCGCACGTTCGATTTCGCCCAGCGACACCGAATCCACCTTCACGCCCTGCTCACGCATCAGGCGCAAAATGTGAATATTCGAACAAGCTTTTTGGGCAAAGCGGATCACATCGAATTCACGCAACTGTGCGATGCGCTGCTTAATGATTTCAGCGTCATACGCCCAGACCGGGCAACCAAATTGTTGTGGCAAAGCCAGTAAATTCGAGGCGTTAAGTGCAGTGGACGTATCGTTCAGGGCGCGTGGCATAAGATTTTCCGTCAGATGAAGGCTGTCATATTTCGTTCAGTATGACGGCAGAGGAAGCGGTGATAAAATATCTATTTCAGGCCAGTCTATTCATTTATGATATGGTTTAACGTCTTCCCTGAATGCGATAACCCCATGCCCGCTCTCTCTTTGCGCCACATCGAAATTTTTCATGCGGTGATGACCACCGGCAACCTGACCGAGGCCGCCGCGCTGCTCAATACCTCGCAGCCGACGGTCAGCCGTGAACTTGCGCGCTGCGAAAAACTGCTGGATCTCCAGTTATTCGAACGTCTGCGCGGGCGGTTATACCCGACGGTACAGGGTTTGCGGCTGTTTGAAGAAGTACAGCGATCGTATTACGGGCTGGACAGGATCGTCAGCGCAGCGGAAGGGATCCGCCAGTTTGAGCAGGCACAACTGTCGATCGCCTGTCTGCCGGTTTTCAGCCAGTCGCTGTTACCGTCGGTCTGTAAGCCGTTTCTGGATAAATACCCTGACGTCAGTTTTAACATCGTGCCGCAGGAATCACCGCTGCTGGAAGAGTGGCTGTCAGCGCAGCGCCATGATCTGGGGCTGACGGAAAACACCCAGACGCCCGCCGGTACCGAACGCCAGACGCTGCTGACGCTCAACGAAGTTTGCGTGCTGCCCGCAGGCCATCCGCTGGCGGCGAAAAAGCGCCTGACCCCGCAGGATTTTAGCGGCCTGAATTTCATCAGTTTGTCGGCTACCGACAGTTACCGGCAGTTGCTGGATACTTTGTTTGTCGAGCAGCACGTTGCGCGGCGGCTGGTGATGGAAACGCACAGCGCCGCCTCGGTGTGCAGCATGGTGCGCGAAGGCGCGGGCGTGTCAGTCGTCAATCCGCTCACCGCGCTGGATTATGCCGAACGCGAGCACGGCGTGGTGATCCGCGAATTCAGCGTTGCCATCCCGTTTACCGTCAGCCTGATCAAACCGTTGCACCGCCCCGCTTCCTCGCTGGTCACAACGTTTACCGAACATTGCCATCAGCAGGCGCAACGGTTCGCGGAACACCTCGAGGTGGCCGTCGGCGGGTGATCGGAAATAAAGAAGCCACGCCGGAGATAATCCGCGTGGCTTCTTTGCACAGTCCTTTTTATTGATTAAACCGCGCGTTACCCGACGACTCTCTCAGCCTTTTTCGCCGCACGCCGGAAAGTGATTACGCACAGCACAAAGCCGACAGCGCCGAGTCCGCCCGCCGCCAGCGGCACAACACTCAGGCCCAGCCCGCGTTCAATCACCACGCCACCGACCCACGCACCCAGCGCGTTACCCACGTTAAAGGCCGCAATATTGAGCGTCGACACCAGATTCGGCGCGTGTTTACCGTACGTCACCACATTCACCTGCAAGGCAGGAACCGCAGCAAAGTTCACCATGGCCCAGATAAACAGCGTGATTTCCGCCGCCACCAGATGCACGCTGGTGAAGCTGAACAGCACGGAAAACACGGCGATCAGCAGGAAAGTCATGGTCAGGGAAATACCCAGACGCCAGTCCGCCAGACGCCCGCCGACCACGTTACCGATGGTCAGACCGAGGCCAATCAGCAGCAGCGTCCAGCTGACGCCGTGCTCGGAGACGCCGGTAATTTCCGTCAGGATTGGCGCGATATAGGTGAACAGCGCAAACATTGCCGCCGAAAAGAAAATGGTGATCGACAGAGACAACCACAGGCCGAGGCTGCCCAACGCACGGATTTCTTTGCGCAAATCCGTCGGCTCTTCTTCCTTTTTATCCGGCAACTTTTTATACAGTGCAAACAGCGACGCCACGCCGATAATCGCCACGACCCAAAACGTGGAGCGCCAGCCAAAAGCCTGCCCCAGTGCTGTACCCAGCGGAACACCCAGCACGTTCGCCAGCGTCAGGCCGGTAAACATCAGCGCCACCGCAGAAGCCCGGCGGTTAGGTGCTACCAGGCTTGCCGCTACTACCGCGCCAATCCCGAAGAATGCGCCGTGGCACAGTGCGGTGATCACGCGCGCCAGCATCAGGAAGCCGTAGGTGTAGGACAACGCACACATCACGTTGCCGATAATAAAGATGCTCATCAGCAGCAGCAGGGTTTTCTTACGTGGCAGTTTGGCGGTCAGCACCGCCATGATTGGCGCGCCGATAGCCACACCCAGCGCATAACCGCTGATTAACCAACCTGCGGAAGGAATGCTGACATTCAGATCACCCGCCACATTGGGCAACAGCCCCATGATGACAAATTCGGTGGTACCGATGGCAAATGCGCTTAGCGCCAGTGCCAGGAGTGCGACAGGCATAAATACTCCGGATATTTTAGTTATGATTAAAGGCTCCGGCATTCCGCCGGATTGGCTTAAATACCACGTTGATCACACTTTTGACCAGACGCAGTCTGTGCCCTTGCTGCCGGTAAAACGTTCAACACCCGGATTAATCTTTACATAACAATACATTGCATAAAATGCGATAAAAGCGGAAAAGGAACCGATTCCAGTAAGCACCTTGCGCAGCGGCTCAGCGTTTTTCATCCGTCAGAGACAGCCAGCGCGGATGCCCTTTAAACCATTCCACCAGAAAATCGAGCAAAGCCCGCAGCGCCGCAGGCATCTGCCGCCGTGATGCGTATATCGCATAAATACCCATTTCCTGCGGCTGCCAGGGTTCGAGCAGGGAAACCAGTTGCCCGCGGGCAATCAGCGGCGCCGCCGAATAATAAGGCTGCATGACGATCCCCGCGCCTTCCACCGCGCCGGTCAGCAGCACCAGCGATTCATTGGCGCTCAGATTGCCGCTCACCGGCACCGTCAGTTTTTCGCCCTGATGCTCAAACTGCCACAGGCTTTTGCCGAAATAGGTGTACGTCAGGCAATTGTGAACGCTCAAATCCTGCGGATGCAGCGGCGTTCCCTGCGCGGCAAGGTACGCCGGAGACGCGCATACCACCGACGGGCACAGCGCCAGCGGACGGGCGATCAGGTTCGGATCCAGATCGTTGGTAATGCGCAGCGCCAGGTCGATACGGTCTTCCACCAGATTTATCGCCCGGCTTTCCAGCTGGAGATCAATGCTCACCTGCGGATGACGCCGCAAAAACTCACTGACGGCAATCACCACCGCGCCCTGCCCGAAAGATTGCGAGCAGCTTAGCCGCAGCAAACCGCGCAGCGCTTCACTGCCGGTATCGGCCACGCTGCCCATTTCCGCCGCGACCGATAACATTTTGCGGCACCGCGCCAGTGTATTTTCACCGGCATCGGTCAGGCTGAGTTTACGGGTGGAACGGTGCAACAGGCGCGCGCCCGACCACTTTTCCATCTCCGACAGATAACGCGTCACCATCGCCCGCGACATATTCAGCGACTCGGCGGCATTGATCATGCTTCCGCGTTCCACGATGGCAACAAACACTTGTGCTGCGGTAATTCTGTCCATGATTCGTCCGGTTTATGCAACAAACAGTTGCGCATTATCCGGTTTTTCTCGCGGAATATGCAACGTACAGTAGATGCTTACTGAACGTGATTATTTTTACTCTCTGAGGAAATGCTATGCGCCTGTCCCTGAAACCCCTGACCCTGATCGCCGCCCTGCTGGGCAGCAGCCTGTCCGCTCATGCCGCCACTGCGCTGAAAATGGACATTTATAATCCCGGAGAACACAGCGTGTTCCCGGTCTCTTCTGAAATCATTACCGGCGAAAAAGAAGCAGTACTGATCGACGCACAGTTCCAGCGTAACGACGCGGAAAAGCTGGTGGAGATGATCAAAGCGACCGGCAAAAAGCTGACCACTGTGTACATCAGCCAGTCTGATCCGGATTTTTACTTTGGTCTGGACGTGATCCACGTGGCTTTCCCGGAAGCAAAAATTATCGCCACGCAGGCAACCGTCGATCAGATCAACGCCACCAAAGACGGTAAAGTCGCGTTCTGGGGCCCGCAACTGAAAGACAACGCGCCGAAATCAGTGGTGGTTCCGGCTCCGCTGAAAGGTAAGTCTTTCGAACTGGAAGGCCACAAGTTTGAAATTCAGGGCGTGGATGCTGAGCGTACTTTCGTGTGGATCCCGTCGCTGAAAGCCGTGGTCGGCGGTGTGCTGGTGAATGGCGACAATATGCATATCTGGACGGCCGACACGCAGACCACGACATCGCGCAAACAGTGGGTCGACACGCTGAATGAAATTACCGGGCTGAAACCAACCGTCGTGGTGCCAGGGCATTTCCTGCCAGGCGCTTCTCAGACGCTGGAAGCGGTGAAATTTACCCGCAACTATCTGCTGACGCTGGAAAAAGAATTACCGAAAGCCAAAGATTCCACCGCGCTGGTCGCCGCGATGAAAAAACATTATCCGCAGCTCAAAGACGATTCTTCATTACAGCTGAGTGCAAAAGTATTGAAGGGCGAAATGAAGTGGCCGCAGTAAATACCATTTTGAAATAACGAATAAAATCTGACGGCGATATTATTTATCGCCGTTTTTATTTTCAGAAAATACAGAAACCCCGTTTTTACTATTTATCATGGCGTTAGCATTCGCCCTTTCCTGAAAAGTCAGAAAACCCCTTATTAAACAACAGTAATTCATTAATCAGTAATTGAAGCCTCACTTTCCCCGTATTAGACTCTGCCCGGCATTACACTTCCCAAAAGGCACAGGGAATATCCCATTCATTCTGGGATTACCCGCTTCAATTTATATAAAGGAATATTATGAATTGGTATATCAAGGCATTAAAAAATTACTCCACATTTTCTGGGCGCGCGCAAAGAAGAGAGTACTGGTGGTTTACCCTTTTTAATGGCCTTATTTCAATAGGCGTAACTTTGATTGCGCTGTTATTTGGCGATGATTGGATTATGTCGGCGATTTACTCTTTATTCACGTTATTACCGGGTCTGGCAATTATGGTTCGCCGTAATCACGATGCCGGTTACAGCGGCTGGTGGATCCTTTGTCCCGTTTTTAACCTGATCCTGATGTTCTTCAAAAGCGATCCTCAAGATAACCGCTTTGGCCCTTATCCGGCGGAAACTCAGGCGTAGGACTCGCAGGAAATCTTGCGTCGCACACCAGAAACTATTCATTTTTGACAAAGGGTGTTGCTTCACACGCAACACCCTTTATACTGTTGCGTGTGAAGCAACACGCAGGATGCAACGGATGATTAAGGATTTCAAACACAAAGGGCTCAGTCGTTTTTTTACGTCCGGCTCGACCTCAGGCATCAACGCTGAACATGCAAAAAAACTACGACTCCGGCTGGCAACTCTTCATGCGGCTGAGTTTATCGGCGATATCGATCGCCCCAGCTACGGACTGCATGCCTTACAAGGTTCCCGACATGGACAATGGGCAGTTACGGTTTCGGGCAACTGGCGTATCACCTTTGAATTTATCGATGGAAATGCTTACATCGTCAATTATGAGGATTATCACTGATGAACATGCATAACCCACCTCATCCCGGTGAACTGATTGCAGAAACGCTGGATGAGCTCAACGTCAGCGTGCGTGAATTTGCCCGCGCTCTGCACATCGCGCCTTCAACGGCTCAGCGGATCGTGACAGGGAAAATGGCCGTGACGCCGGAAATGGCGGTTAAGCTGGCAGCGGTATTGGGAAGCTCAGCAGAGTACTGGCTGAAGTTGCAGGCAAACCGGAGCTTATGGATAGCAGAACAAACGGTGGACACCAGCGGATTGCACCGGCTGGTCATGACGTTAAAACCCGCATAACGCGGGTTTTTTATTACCTGAAAATCCTCACCACAACCTACTGCGTCACCCTGACAAATTGCCCTTCGGCGCGGACGTTTTGCCCGAAACCGCAGTCGCCGGTGGTGTGCAGCATGACGCTGGCGGCATCGAAATTCATGTCCACGCTGCACTGGCCGCCGCCGGCTGCGGCGTCATCGGTTTCGTGGTAAACCGCGTGGTTATCTTTCACCGCCGTCACGACGGAAAAATCGCCGGTATTCGGGCCGTAGTACAACGACATCTGCCCCATGTACATGCCGGTGAAATCGATTTTGAACTGGGCTTCTTCCGCTTTGACTTCCACCAGGTTCCAGCTGCCAAAACCGGCGTATTGCCAGTAGACGCCCGCCGGGGACGCAGGCTGCGGTAAAGCATCCAGTTTTGGCTGGATCTGGCTGAGATTGTATTGTGATTTTTTGTCCGCAGGCACCAGCATCAGCCAGGCTTTGGCTTTCAGGTAATCTCCCTGCTTCATGTACGTCAGCGCGATGTTGTTGTAAGCCGTCGCAATCTGGTCCTGTGGCTTGTGGCAAAACTCACTCCAGGCCACCTGATTACGGAAAATCTCCCGCGCTTTGGCGATATCCCCTTGCTGGTACGCCACTTTTCCGGCGGCCGCATAGATGCCCGCTTTCACGCAATCATGCGCAATATCCGGTTCATCAATCTGAGCAAACGCCTCAACACTGGCAAAACATCCTGCCACCAGCAGTAAATTCACTGCGACTTTCATCAAACATCCTTCTACTTTTGTGGTCTACAGAGCTTCGTGCTGGAAAAACATCCTTACAAGTGGTTCATTGCCCTATCGCACTGAGACACTCATTCTGGGATGATTGGCTTCACAACATATCGATGACTAATGGCTATTATGACTAAAAAACCTGGGAAATCGGCGCAATGGGGCGCCGTCTGGCAGTTAATTAAGCCTTACTGGCGCTCAGAAGAAAAGTGGCGAGCCTGGGGCATGTTGACCACTATCGTTATTCTCTCACTGGCAACCGTTTACATCAGCGTGCTGCTAAACGAATGGAACCGCGTGTTTTATGACGCGCTGCAAAATAGAAACTATCCGGTTTTCAAAGCCCAACTGTTCAAATTTACCTGGCTGGCGCTGCTCTTCATCGTCATTGCGGTTTACCGCGTTTATCTGACGCAGGGCCTGCAAATGAGCTGGCGTCGCTGGATGACCGAAGAGTATATGGAGAAGTGGCTGACCAATCACGCCTATTATTACACGGAGTACCAGCATCAGGTGGATAACCCCGATCAGCGTATTGCGTCTGATCTGAATGCGCTGACCAGCGGCACGCTTTCACTGGTGCTCGGGCTGCTGTCGAGTGTGGTCACGCTGTTCTCGTTTGTCTTTATTTTATGGTCCATCAGCGGGCCGCTGAGCTTCGTGCTGGGCGGACATCATTTCGAAATTCAGGGCTATATGCTGTGGTTCGCCCTGCTGTACGCCGCGCTGGGATCCTTCATTATCTGGTGGATCGGTAAACCGCTGGTCAAACTCGGTTTTAATCAGGAATGGTTCGAGGCGAATTTCCGTTTTGGTCTGATCCGCATTCGTGAAAACAGCGACGCAATTGCGTTGTATCACGGCGAAAAAAATGAGCGCGAGCAACTTTCCGGCAAGTTTGATTCCATCAAAACCAACTGGTGGTCGATTATGCGTGTCACCCGTCGCCTGAATATTGCCTCAAACTTCTACGGCCAGTTTGCCAATATCTTCCCGATTCTGGTGGCCTCCCCGCGTTATTTCTCGGGTGCAATTCAGATGGGTGCGCTGATGCAAATTGCCTCGGCGTTCGGTCAGGTTCAGGGCTCATTATCCTGGTTTATCGATGCGTTTACCGATCTGGCCAGCTGGAAAGCCACCGTTAACCGTCTTGCCGGTTTTAATGCGGCGATTGACCAGGTGAATGCCCAGCCGCGCGGGATCAGTGTGGAGAAAAGCGCAGAACATGCCCTGCAACTGGATCAACTGACGCTGAACCTGCCGAACGGTAATCCGCTGTTCTGTAACGTGTCTGCGGCCATGAAACCGGGCGAACGTGTGCTGATAGCTGGCCCTTCCGGCTGCGGTAAATCCACGTTACTGCGCGCCATCGCCGGTATCTGGCCTTACGGCTCAGGCAAAATTACGCTGGCAGAAGGGAAAAGTTATCTGTTCCTGCCGCAGCGCAGTTATATCCCGATTGGCACGCTGCGCGATGCGCTGAGTTACCCTGATGCCAGCCGCGAATACACGGACGAACAACTGCAACGCGTGCTGGAACAATGCCGTCTGCCGCATCTGGCTGCGGTTGAAATTCTGGACGATTACGCCAACTGGAGCCAGCGCCTGTCGCCGGGTGAGCAGCAGCGTCTCTCGTTTGCGCGTGCTTTGCTGATCAAACCGGACACCCTGTTCCTTGATGAAGCTACCAGCGCACTGGATGATGAAACCGAGCAACAGGTTTACGCGCTGCTGTTAAGCGAATTGCCGGGGACGTCGGTTATCAGCGTGGCGCACCGTAATACGGTGGCGAAGTACCATCAGCATTGCTGGCGGTTCAAAAATCAGGAAAACGGCCCGTGCGGATTCACGTCGTCGGCCATTTTGCCTGAGTAAACGCTGACGCCACGGTACAGTGGGGTCGAAATACAGAAAGGTTGCTGATGTCAGCAACCTTTCTTTTTTGTGTTCCAACACCCATTTCGCGCAGAAAATCAACAGTCTGGTTGGTTCAAATGTATACCTGACTATACAATTATCTTTAAGTGACTTTCTTTAAACCCGGAGGTTCAGGTCTGATGAAAATAGATAAAAACTCGTTCACACCGCTTTACCTGCAAATCGAACAACAACTTACTGAGAAAATCAGCGCGGGCGAGATCAAACCCGGTGACCCGATCCCGACGGAAGCTGCGTTATGCGAGATCTACGGCGTATCGCGCATGACAGCGCGCAAAGCGGTGGATTATCTGGTCCGTCAGGGGCGCGTAGCGCGTTTTCGCGGACGCGGCACGTTTGTGGTTGAACCCGGCGAACAGCAGAAAATCATCTTACCGCTCGACCGCCACCTGACCGCCAGCGAAGTCGCGCAGGAAAATAATCAGCGCATTGAAAATCAGGTTCTGGAATTTCGCCGGATGCCCGCCAGCGAAAATATTGCCCGTGAGCTGAATATTCCGGCGGAGACGGACGTGTATTTTATGATCCGCCTGCGACTGCTGGGCGATGAGCCGTTCGTGTATGAGCAGTGCTGGATGCGCGCCGAGAATCTGCCGGATATCAACCGCGCGGCGATGACATCCTCGAAATACGCCTATCTGCGGTCAAAAGGTTTTCAGCCTGCGGGCAGCACAAAACTGATTTCGGCCGAACTGCCTTCCAACGAGATCCGCCTTGCGCTGCATCTGTCTCGCGACCAGCCGGTGCTGCATTCACATGCCGTGGTGTCCTTTACTGACGGCACGCTGTTTGAAGTGTCCGACGTTTACTACAACCAGAAAAACTACAGCTTCAGCGTCCATGCCAAAGTTAAAGCCTAGCCGCCATCAGGCGATGCCTGGCAACTCCGCTTTCACCCGATTCGCCACCTGCTCAACCTGCGGGCCATAAATCACGTGAATGTCGGTGTCAGTGATCCGTTTGACACCCGCCGCACCGGTTTTCATTAGCGTGCCGTCCTGTACCTGAGCCATATCTTTTACCTTCACGCGCAGACGGGTAAAGCAGCAGTCGACGGCGGTAATATTCCCCTCGCCTCCCAGACCGATAATAATATTTTTGGTGTTCTCGCCGGTTCCCTGTGGCGGTTTTTCGCGTTCTTCCGCGTCATTTTCATCTTCACGTCCCGGCGTTTTCACCTGCATCCGCAAAATCACCCAGCGGAAACTGAAGTAATACACCGGCGCATAAATGATCCCGAGGATCAGCGGATACCACCAGTGTGTCCTGCTGCCACCCAGCACGCCGAAGATCAGAAAATCGATCACCCCGCCCTGCACGTTACCGATCATCACATGCATCATTTGCATCAATACGAACGAAAGCCCGGTCAGCAACGCGTGCAGGACATACAGCACCGGCGACACGAAGATAAAGCAGAACTCGAGCGGTTCGGTAATCCCGGTGGTGAATGACGCCAGCCCGCCCGCCAGCATCAGCGCTTTCACGCGGCCTTTATGTTCAGGGCGCGCGCAGTGATACATCGCCAGCGCGGCGGCCGGTAAACCAAACATCATGACCGGAATTTTCCCCTGCGCGAGGAACCGCGTGGCCTGTTGCGTGACAGCGTCCGGAATCATTCCCGGATTGGCCAGCGCGGCATTAAAGATATTCAGCGCGCCGACAATGCTCTGGTTATCCACCGTCGTCACCCCGCCAATCGGCGTGAAGCGCACGGTTTCATTGATGATGTGATGCAAACCGGTTGGGATCAGCAGGCGTTCCGAGGTTGCGTAAATAAACGTCCCGGCTTCACCCGTCCGGCCAATCAGCTCGCCAACCCACTGAATGCCTTGCGCAATCGTCGGCCAGATCAGCGACATAATGACGCCGACAATGGGCAACACCAGGATCGTAATAATCGGCACAAAACGACGCCCGCCGAAGAACGCAATCGCCGTCGGCAGCACAATCGTATAGAACCGGTTATGTAGCCACATCGTGATCAACCCGACCAACACACCGCCCAGCACGCTCATGTTGTAGGTGAAAATCCCCAGCGTTTGGGTGAATTCGGCGGCGTAAATCAGGGCATTCGTTTCGGTCATGCCTTTTGCGGTGAGCTTCGCCACGGTAATGGTGTCCGGCGAAATCCCCTGCGCCAGCAAACTGTAATTCACCCCAACGTGCAACCCGACGAAGCCGATCACTGCGGAAAAGGCCGCCGTGGCCTTTTCTGCATTGGCCAGACCCATCGCGGTGGCGACGGCAAAGAACAGCGGAAGATTGGCGAACAACGCGCCGGAAACCTGGCGGATAAACCCAATCACCAGCTGTAAGGTTTTCATCTGCGCAAAGGTTTCACCGGTCACCGCCGGGTTCTGTAATGCAGCCGCCAGCCCTAAGAAGATCCCGGCGGCGGCAATCACCGAGATAGGCGTCATCAGGGCTTTGCCCAGGTCATGAATTTTGCTGCCAAGTTTAATCATCTGAGATCCCTCAATGGGGTAGCTAAAAATAAAGCGTTAATTGAGTTAAGTCACAGAATGTATAGTTGTATAGACATAGTAGTCAGGAGTATGAAAGGGATCACAGTTTGCAGGCAGAAAACGGGGGGGACAAAATAAAAAAAAGCCCACATCGGACTGTGGGCACGGGGGTTGCAACTGACCGTCGTTCAGAACGGCTGGCAACAAGCAAATGTGAGAACTGCTCGCTCTCGGGTCTTAAGGTAACGGCAGAGCGCCAAAACCTTCAGCCTTTTCTGGTAAGCGGCAGGTTAAAATGTATAAATTTGTTTGATCCAGATCACACCCCCCCGCGCTACAACAATTCATTTACTTTCAGAATATTCTGCTGATATTCATTCGCAAGAACAATTCATTAGTTTACTAAGTAACAACTTTACTGTTCTTTACCACTGCACGAAATGATTAAAACCACAATGATACAAGGGTCTATGGCGCAACATTTACCTTCTATTTTGAAACATCAGAACATTCGTCATAACAATAACTTTACACAGAGAAGTCGGGCGCTCTCGTATAGTGGAGAACTTGTTGAGAACGATTATTCTCAATTACCCAAAAAGAGTGAATTCTATGCGCCTGAAGTTTCTTTCTTTCAGTACAGTTGTGCTGCTTTCCGCATGTGATGGTTCCGCCGGTTCTGCCTCTCCGGCGGCACAAGTGCCTGCGGTCAATGTCGTTACTCTGCACAGCCAGCACGTCACGTTGACCACCAGCCTGCCCGGCCGCACAACCGCCGTGCGCAGCGCTGAAGTGCGTCCGCAGGTCAGCGGCGTTATCCTGAAACGTCTGTTTGTGGAAGGGAGCGAAGTGAAAGCCGGTCAGCAGCTTTATCAGATTGATCCGTCAACCTACCAGGCGACCTTCGACCGTGCGATGGCAACATGGAAAAGCGCCGACGCCACCGCGCGCCGCTATAAACCGCTGGTCGACGCGCAGGCCGTCAGCCATCAGCAATATGACGACGCCGTTGCGGCAGAGCGCGAAGCCGCCGCCGATGTCGAAACCGCCCGCGTAAATCTGCAATACACCAAAGTGTACGCGCCGATTTCCGGTCACATTGGCCGTTCGTTGTCCACCGAAGGGGCGCTGGTCACCAGCGGCCAGACCACGTCGATGACCACTATCGACCAGCTCAATCCTATCTACGTTGACGTGAATGAATCCTCACTGAATTTGCTCAAACTGCGTCGCGCGCTGGCTTCCGGAAAATTGCAGTCCGCCGGTGAAAACGCCGCGCAGGCCAACCTGACGCTGGAAGATGGCAGCAAATATGCCCTGCCGGGCAAACTGGAATTCTCAGAAGTCACCGTGTCGCAAAGCACCGGTTCCGTCACCCTGCGCGCCTCATTCCCGAATCCGCACGATGAATTATTGCCGGGCATGTTTGTTCACGCCGAGCTGCAACAGGGCGTGGATGACAACGGGATCCTAGTGCCGCAGGAAGCGATCATGCATGACGTGAAAGGTGCGCCATACGTTTACGTGGTGAAAGCCGATAACACCGTCGAACAGCGTTCCATCGCTACCGGTCAGATGATGAAAGGCTTATGGCTGGTGAATCAGGGCCTGAGCGATGGCGACAAAGTGATCACCGACGGATTACAAAACGTCAGAGCGGGGGCCAAAGTTAACGCCACCGAGCGCCCGGCCAGTGCTCCTGCCGAACAGGCTAATCTCGCGATGACCGATCCTTCCGCGCAATAACGGGTGAGCTGAATGTCTACTTTCTTTATTAATCGTCCCATATTCGCCTGGGTTGTCGCCATCGTCATCATGATCGCCGGTGCGCTGTCGATCATGCAGTTGCCGGTCAACCAGTACCCGAATATTGCCCCACCGGCAATTTCCGTCAGCGTCACCTATCCGGGTGCTTCGGCAGAAACCGCGCAGAACACCGTCGTTCAGGTTATCGAACAGCAACTTAACGGGCTGGATAACCTGCGTTATATCGAATCGCAAAGTAACAGCGACGGCAGCGCCACAATTATTGCCACCTTCGATCAGGGCACTAACCCGGACATCGCGCAGGTTCAGGTGCAGAACAAAGTGTCTCTGGCCGAATCGCAGTTGCCGACCGAAGTGGTCAATCAGGGTATCCGTATTGCCAAATACCAGTCCAACTTCATGCTGCTGGTCAGCCTGATTTCGACCGACGGCAAAATGAGTAACTCGGATCTGAGTAACCTGCTGGTGACCAAGCTTGAAGACCCGATTGTCCGCACGAAAGGCGTCGGCGACTTCCTGCTGCTCGGTTCAGAATATGCCATGCGCATCTGGCTGGATCCGGCGAAGCTCTATAAATATCAGCTCATCCCCAGTGATGTCAGCGCGGCGATTGAAGCGCAAAACGTGCAGGTTTCTTCCGGTTCTCTCGGCGGATTACCGACGGTAAAAGACAGCAAAGTCAGCGCGACCATCATTGGTAAAACCCGTTTTGACAGCATCAGTCAGTTCAAAAATGTGCTGCTGAAAGTGAACGCCGACGGTTCTCAGGTGCGCCTGAGCGATGTCGGGAATGTGGATCTGGGGCCGGAAAGTTATTCCATCTCTTCCACCTTTAACGGCAAACCGTCTACCGCCATCGCCCTGCGTCTGGCGAGCGGCGCAAACGTACTCGATACCGACAAAGCGGTAAGAGCCACCGTTGCCGGGCTGGCGTCCTCACTGCCTGCCGGCGTAGAAGTGAAATACCCTTACCAGACCGCTCCGGTGGTCAGCGCTTCCATTGAAGAAGTGGTGAAAACGCTGATCGAAGCCATCGTGCTGGTGTTCTGCGTCATGCTGCTGTTCCTGCAAAACCTGCGCGCCACACTGGTGACTACGCTGGTGGTGCCGGTCGTTCTGCTCGGAACCTTCGGGATCCTGGCGGCGGCGGGATATTCCATTAACACCCTGACGATGTTCGGGATGGTGCTGGCGATAGGCTTGCTGGTGGATGACGCCATCGTGGTGGTGGAAAACGTCGAACGTGTGATGACGGAAGAAAAGTTATCGCCTAAAGACGCCACGATTAAGTCGATGAAACAGATTCAGGGCGCGCTGTTCGGGATCGCACTGGTGCTGTCGGCGGTGTTAGTGCCGATGGCGTTCTTCGGCGGTTCAACCGGCATCATCTACCGTCAGTTCTCGATCACCATCGTTTCCGCGATGGCGCTTTCCGTTCTGATGGCACTGATTTTCACCCCGGCGCTGTGTGCCACTATCATCAAACACAACGATGAAGAGAAATCCCAAAAAGGCTTCTCCGGCTGGTTTAACCGTAATTTCGACAAAGGCGCGATGCACTACACCCGCGCCGTCGGTACGGTCATCACCCGCCGCCGTCTGTTTATGGTGATTTATCTGCTGATTGTGATCGCCACCGGCTTTATGTTCACCCGCGTACCGACCACCTTCCTGCCGGATGAAGATCAGGCCGTGATGCTGATTCAGGCCACCTTACCGGCCAACGCGTCATCAGAGCGTACTCAGGAAGTGCTCGATAACGTCCGCGAATATCTGATGGATAAAGAAGGCGACGTGGTGTCCTCGGTGTTTACCGCCAACGGCTTCAGCTTCGCCGGTCGCGGGCAAAACGTCGGCATCGCCTTCGTCCAGCTGAAAAACTGGGCACAGCGCCCGGACGCTGCGCAGAAAGTGCAGGCGCTGGCAGGCCGTGCAATGGGGCATTTCGCCACACTTAAAGACGCCCGCGTGTTTGCCTTCGTTCCGCCAGCGGTCATGGAGCTGGGTAACGCCACCGGTTTCGACTTCTTCCTTCAGGACACCAACGGCAAAGGGCACGAAGCCCTGATGAACGTCCGTAACCAGTTCCTGCAAATGGCGTCTCAGGATAAACGCCTGACGGCCGTTCGTCCGAACGGGATGGAAGACGAACCGCAATACCAGCTGGAGATTGACGATGAACGCGCGCAGGCACTGGGTCTGAGCCTCGACGACATCAACAACACGCTCTCAGCGGCCTGGGGTTCGGCGTATGTGAACCAGTTCATGTACAACAACCGCGTTAAGCGCGTTTACATCCAGGGCAAAGCGGCGTCCCGCGTCACGCCTGAAGATCTGAACAACTGGTACTTCCGCAATAGCAGCGGTGCGATGGTACCGTGGAGCGCCTTCGGCAGCGGTAAATGGGTTTACGGCTCACCGCGTTACGAGCGTTTCAACGGGGTTTCTTCGGTCGAACTGATGGGCGCACCGGCTCCGGGCTACAGCTCAGGGGATGCCAACGACGCCGTCATGGAAATCGCCGCCAAGTTGCCGCAGGGCTACAAAGTGGCGTGGCACGGTCTGAGTTATGAAGAAAAACTCTCCGGATCGCAAACCCCGGCGCTTTATAGCCTGTCTCTCATCGTGGTGTTTCTGTGTCTGGCCGCGTTGTATGAAAGCTGGTCGATTCCGTTCTCGGTTCTGCTGGTGGTGCCACTGGGGATTTTAGGGACGATCGGTGCGGTGCTGCTGCGCGGATTATCCAACGACGTCTTCTTCCAGGTCGGGCTGTTAACCACCGTCGGGCTGGCGGCGAAGAACGCCATACTGATTGTCGAATTTGCCAAAGAGTTGCACGAGAAAGAAGGGATGCCGATTGTTGAGGCCGCCGTGGAAGCCGCCAAGCTGCGTATCCGCCCGATCATCATGACCTCGATGGCCTTTATTCTCGGTGTGTTCCCGCTAACGATTTCCAGCGGCGCCGGTGCAGGCAGCCAGCACTCGATTGGTACTGCGGTTGTGGGCGGGATGATCACGGCCACCTTCCTGGCGATTTTCTTCGTCCCGATGTTCTACGTGACCGTGGTAAACCTGTTCACGCGTAAATCAAAGAAACAAAACAAGGCGCTTCCGGCGACTGAGGCAACACACCATGAATAAACCGCATTTCGCGCTGTCCGTGATTGGCGCGTTTTCACTCACCCTGCTGGCGGGTTGTACGCTGGAACCAAAATATCAGCGCCCCGCTCTGCCGGTCGCCAGCAACTGGAGCGCCGGAAACGGCGCAAAAGCGAGTGCCGCGCAGGATATCGGCTGGAAGGCGTTTTTCAATGAACCGGCCATGAAGCAGTTGATCACGATGTCCCTCGATAATAACCGCGACTTACGGGTCGCGGCGTTAAATGTCGATACGGCGCGTGCCTCCTTCCAGATTGACCGCGCCGCGCTTCTGCCAACGCTCGATGCCAGCGCCGGGGAAACCAACCAGCATCTGCCGGGCGGATTGTATTCAACGCAAACGTCGGGGCCGGTGACGTATCAGCAATACAGTGCCAATCTCGGCGTGACGTCCTATGAAGTGGATCTGTTTGGCCGCGTGCGCAGCCTGCGCGATCAGGGGCTGGAAACCTATCTCGCCACTGAAGCCACGCAGCGCGCCACGCAAATCACGCTGGTTTCCGAAGTGGCTTCCGGTTATCTGAGCCTCGCGGCGGATAACGATTTGCTGAAACTGGCGATCAACACTGCCAACAGCCAGAACAAATCTTACGATCTGACCAAACGCAGCTACGATTCCGGCATCAGTACGTCGCAGGATCTGGTACAGGCGGAAACCACCGTGCGGGCGGCGCAGGCCGATATCGCGCAGTACACGCGTCAGGTACGGCAGGACGTCAACGCGCTGACGTTGTTAGTCGGCACGACGATCCCGCAAAACCTGCTGGCCGGTGCCACGTTGCAACAGGACTGGAAATTCCCGCAGACGCCCGCCGGTTTACCGTCTGATCTGCTGACACGTCGCCCGGATATCATTGCGGCGGAACACACGCTGAAGGCGGCCAACGCCAACATCGGCGCAGCCCGCGCGGCGTTCTTCCCAAGCATTACACTGACCGGCACCGCCGGTTCTGAAAGCGGCAGCCTGAGTAAGCTTTTCGACGGCGGCACCGGCGCGTGGTCATTCATGCCATCGATTAATATCCCAATATTTGACGGCGGCGTGAATCAGGCGAACCTCGACATCGCCAAAGACACTAAGAAAATCGACATCGCCAACTATGAGAAAGCAATTCAGACGGCGTTCAAGGAAGTGTCCGACGGTTTAGCCGGAGAGGCGACCTACAAAGACGAATTGCTGGCCCGCCAGCAAGACGCCGACGCCAACCAGCGCAACTACGATCTCTCGCAGATGCGTTTCAAAGGCGGCATCGACAACTATCTGAGCGTGCTGGTCGCGCAACGTTCACTGTATTCGGCACAGCAAACGCTGATCACCACGCAGCTCGCCCAGCTGAATCAGGACATCAGTTTGTATAAAGCGCTGGGCGGCGGCTGGAAGGAGTAAATCGACAGAAAACTTATCCCAAAACGGGATAGCAGCAGATAAAAATGGATCAGGTCATTGATAGATAAGATGAAATGTAATATTGATGAGTTATCTGGGAAAAAATTTGGGTGAAAAATTTTATCTCGAGCCGTTTTTAATACCCCACCCCAACCCTCCCCTTCGCAGGGGAGGGAGCCGACCGAGATTTGTTTCACCTCCTGCGAATAACTCAGGCAACGTTGAGTTTCAGGATTTGGCTTTTAGCTCCTCCCCCTGCGAAGGGGGAGGTTGGGAGGGGGTTTTACATGCACGATCATGGGGTTAACACTTTCTTCCGCCTGGTTATTTCACCGAGCAAATGCTCAAGAACAGCCGGCAGTTCCTGCATTACCTGAAAATTTGTATACCGCAAAACCTTCATCCCAAAATCATTGAGAAGACATGTTCGCGATTCATCCGCAAAAATACCTTTCTCGTCGAAGTGACTTTCACCATCCACTTCAACAATCAACGATATTTCTGCCGCATAGAAATCAACAATATAAGGCCCGACCCCGTGCTGACGCCGGAACTTCACACCTAACGCTTTGCCTCGAATAGCCTGCCACAAAATGAACTCCGGACGCGTAAGGTTTCCCCTGAGCCGTTGCCGCAAATCCTTATGTTTTAAACCATTGAACATAGTGAACACCGCGCAGCCATTAATCCCCCAACCCTCCCCTTCGCAAGGGAGCGAGCTGTTCTGAGCATATCGGTATGCTCAGCGGCAAAAAACTCGGGCAGAGATTTTTGCGGCGTAGCTTCCAGGTTTACCAACTTGCCTGCCCAATCCATCATTCCTCATTTGCGCCCGCCATCACTCTTCCTAAGTCGCTCTTTATGTTAAATTTGTTAAACAACTGAGACATTTTGTAAGCACAGAACTTTTGCTGCACGGCTTCCGTGCGGGTTGATGGTGTAATTTTGAGGAAACAATATGGGCATCACTCGTCGTGATTTTTTAAACGGTGTGGCGATTACGGTCACTGCCGGTATGACGCCGTTCGAGGCGCTGCGGGCTTCGCCGCAAACCGCTGCACAGTCTTTGTATTACCCGCCTTCACTCACCGGTTTACGCGGTAATCATCAGGGATCTTACGAAGCCGCGCATATTCTCGGGCGCGAAGGGAAGAAAGTTGATCCTTCCGGTCTACCGGTAGAGGATGAGTTTGATCTGGTGGTGGTCGGTGCCGGGATCAGCGGGCTGGCGGCCGCGTGTTTCTGGCAGGAGCAGCATGGCAAGGATCAACGCATTTTGCTGCTGGATAACCATGATGATTTCGGCGGGCACGCGAAACGTAATGAATTCCACGTCGAAGATAAAATGTTGCTCGGCTACGGCGGCAGTGAATCTTTCCAGTCGCCGCGCACCAATTTCAGCCCGGTGGCGATGGGATTACTGAAAACGCTGAACGTCGATATCGAGACGATGGCGAAAGATTTCGATCAGACGTTTTACCCGGATCTGCATCTTAGCCGTGGCGTGTATTTTGACCGCAAAAACTTTGGCGTGGATAAAATCGTCAGCGGCGATCCGGGCCGTGCGGTGGCCGATGATATTCCGCCAGAGCGCCTGAATGGCCGAGATATCACTGCGTTCATCAGTGATTTCCCGCTGCCGGAATCCGACCGCAAGGCATTGATCGCCCTGCACACCGAAGCAAAAGATTATCTGCACGGCATGACGCAGGAAGAGAAAGTCGCCTGGGTTGACGGGCACAGCTATACGCAATTCCTGCGCGAGAAAGTCGGGCTCAGCGAGATGGCGATCCGTTACTTCCAGCAACGTACTAATGATTTTCAGGCCGTCGGGATTGATGCGACATCGTGCAGTGATGCGCGCATTTGCGCCCTGCCGGGGCTGGAAAATATGGGATTGCCGCCGCTGGATGCCGAATCGCTGGAAGATCTCGACCAGCCGTATATTTTCCACTTCCCCGACGGCAACGCCGGTTTAGCGCGTCTGATGGTGCGGCATCTGATCCCGCAGGTGGCACCCGGCAATACGATGGAAGATATTGTGCTGGCGAAATTTGATTACAGCCAGCTGGATAAGGCCGGACAACCGGTGCGTCTGCGCCTCAACAGCACCGGAATGCACGTCGCCAACGTGGAGCATGAAGGAAAACCGGCGGTTGACGTGACATACATGACCGGCAGCACGCTGCACCGCGTTCGCGCCGGGCAGGCGGTGATGGCCGGTTACAATATGATGATCCCGTACCTGGTGCCCGAAATTGCCGAAGCGCAAAAAGCGGCGCTGAAAGAGAATGTCAAAGCGCCGCTGGTGTATTCGAAAGTCGTGATCCGCAACTGGCAGCCGTTTATCAAGCTGGGCGTTCACGAGATTTACTCCCCCGCCGCGCCTTACAGCCGCGTGAAACTGGATTATCCGGTGAACATGGGCGGTTATCAGCATCCGCGCGACCCGAATCAGCCGGTTGGCCTGCATATGGTTTATGTGCCGACGCTGCCGGGCAGCGGCCTCAGCCCGCGCGAACAGTCGCGTAAAGGCCGTGCCTTATTGCTCGGCACTTCCTTCGATGCGCACGAAAAAATGATCCGCGATCAGCTTCAGGGCATGTTCGGCGAGGCTGGTTTCGACCATCAGCGTGACATCATGGCGATCACCGTCAACCGCTGGTCGCACGGCTATTCCTACTTCCTCAGCGGGATGTTCGATGATGAGGAACAGTCGCAGAAAACCATTCACCTTGCCCGCCAGCCGGTCGGCCGTATCACCATCGCAAACTCCGATTCTGACTGGAGCCCGTACGCTAATTCAGCGGTGGATCAGGCATGGCGCGCAGTGAATGAACTGACGGCAATGAAGAAGGATAACGCATGAAAAATCTGATGATTTTTGCCACCCTGATGGCGACAGCGGGCTCTGCGATGGCCATGTCTGAAGGGGAATACGTCGCCAAAACGGCAGACTGCGCGGCCTGCCATACCGCGCCTGATGGCAAGAGCCTGACCGGTGGCGTGCGTTTTGCCACGCCGCTCGGGAATGTTTACTCCACCAATATCACCCCGGATATTCAGCACGGGATTGGCGACTACCGTTTCGAAGACTTCGATAAAGCGTTACGCAAAGGCATCGCCAAAGACGGTCATGCACTTTATCCGGCGATGCCCTACACCTCTTACGTGAAAATGAGCGAAAAGGACATGCGCGCGCTGTATGACTATCTGAGGAAAGAGGTGAAACCGCAGCCGGTCGCCAACCGCGACAATGACATCAGCTGGCCGTTATCCATTCGCTGGCCGATGCACGTGTGGAACAGTGTTTTCCTCGAAGATGGCGAATACATTCCGCAATCAGAACAGAGTGCGCAATGGAACCGGGGGCGTATCTGGTGCAAGGTGCCGGACATTGCGGTGCGTGCCACACGCCGCGCGGCTGGGCGCAGCAGGAGAAAGCGGTTAATCAGCAAAACATGGGGTATCGGAGCGGCGGTGAAGCCGATGGCTGGTCTGCGCCTTCGTTGCGTGAACTGAACATTAGCCAGGAAGGACTGGTGACGTTGCTGAAAACCGGCCGCAACGCCCACGATGCCGTCAGCGGTCCGATGGGTGATGTGATCACCAACAGTACACAATTTATGACCGACGCCGATCTCAACAGCATGGCGGTTTATCTGCTGAGTCTTAAAGCGAAAACGCCGCAAAAACCGGCTAAACCTGCCGCTGCGACGCCTGCCGGACAACAAACCTTTATGCGCTATTGTTCAACCTGCCACGGGGTGAATGGCGAGGGAAAAGTGTTCGCCATTCCTGCGCTGGCGGGCAATCTGACGGTCAATGCTGAAGATCCGCAAACCTTGCTGCGGGTGATCCTCAGCGGGGGCAGACACCGGTCACCGCTGGGCACATGGCCAATACGATGCCGGGATACGGCTGGGCGCTGACCGACCAGCAGGCCGCAGACTTAACCAATACCCTGCGTGCCAGCTGGGGAAATCATGCAGAAGAAGTCACGCCGGGCGATGTGGCTAAGGCACGTAAAGCCGGGAAATAGGTCCGTGCGGGGCCGGGGTAACATCCGGCTCTGGTTCCGGCTGTCATCAGATGCGGATACCGGTTTGGATCGGAACAAAATATATTTTTTATTAAACAATGACTTTTCCTCAATTAACATCACATATTTTTCCTTTCATCAGGTTTAATTTGTCAGTGGCTCAATTCTATTTTTAATAATGCCGGGCAATAAAAACCTCAAAGGAAATGCATTCAATGTCACATGGACCGTATAAAGAATACGTTGTTGACGGGGCTGAAATGAGTTGCTCAGCCTGCGGCACGCACAATGACGCCAATCCTGCATCTCTCCCGGCATCAATTAATGGAGGGTTTTATATTCATAGAGTTGATACTAAAAGAGTGACTATTCAAAGCAAACGGGTATGCACTGAGGAGGATAAAAAAATCCTCTGCAAAGCGCCGTTATATTGTATGAGAACAGGGATGACATGCACACCAATATTAGGCGAATGGATAAATTTCCGGGGAAGAGCGGCGAATGTTAAAACCAAGGGTTATCATTTTTTACTGGATGATGCCACTATTCAATGTGAGAAAGGCGGAGGAATACTGACGTTCGCAAACTCCGGGCAGACATTGCATAAACCATTACCAATCATGAATTTTAAATTAATCCCATCGAAAGCAAGAGAAATATATTTTGCATTGTCAAACCCAATAGCCGCTAACAAAATAGGTCAGTATAAAAAAAACGGGAATAACATTTCAACGATAGCCGTTTTGTTTGCAAGCAATATTCACCTTCCTCAACCGGAAGTTAAAGAGGGTACAAAGGTTAATGCCTTCAGACATTCATTCTGGCAGGCTATGATAACCAGTGAATATGGGCAAGATATCTCATCCGACGCGGGTAATGCTCATGAAGAAAACCCCATGTTGTTACAGGAAATTGCCGACCTGTCACAAAGAGGGCTGGTCGTAAGTTCTCTTTTGGACATTGAAGTTGCTGATGAAATAGCAGACTTACATAATAATATAATCGGCCGGAAATTAGGCTACGAAAATCAAACACTCAATAACAGTGATTTAGCAGAAAAACTTCTGGAGATTTTTAAGGAAAGTGGTTTGTATATTGCAGAAAAATACAACGACACAAAATACTACAAGGTCAGAAAAGATAACATTGATCAAGAGACTTATGATAAGGCAATCGAAGCGATTCATCGTGGTCTAGATCCTAAAAACAAGGATCGCCAGAATGAAAGGGGTTAAGCGGAATTATATTTTCATCGCATTAGCACTTGCGATAATCACGTATTATCAGGCCAGAAGTTATAATGTCATGGGTAGAATAATTGATTCCTGTCAGGTTGAAGACTCAACGATAGCATTAAAAAAAATAATACCTATTGACTGGGACACATTATACATAGTGAGTGGCCCTGAGAATTCAGAGCATTTTTATCAAAGATTTCAATTAACAGGAAACAAAAACGTTACGCGTGAAAACGAAATATCCTTGTATTTTATTTTAAAAAATAAAGCTGTATACATTGAAAACTACAATGAAAATTCAAAAATTAGAGTGGGCATAACCTCAATTGATGATCCTTATATTGAATTCAAAGCCACGCGTGCTTCAGAAACAAAAATGAACGGCAGTCGGGTGGTTGCAATCTACGACAATAAAGAAATACTCAGATTTCCTTTGTTTGATCAATTATTTGATCCCTGCATCCCCACGCCAACAGAGCAAAACTAAGGATTCAGTATCTCTACAGCAAGGCCACAAAAATGTGTCTTTGCTGTAGAGATTAACTCATCTCAAATCACTTCCCCACATCCCCGCTCCAGCCACCACCCAGTGCGGCGATCAGTTTTACGCTGGTGACCATCTGGGTGCTTTGCAGCGAAAGAACGCTTTGCTGCTGGGTCAGACTGGTGTTTTCGGTGGTGGCGACGTCGAGATAGTCGATCATCCCGGCCTGATACTGGTTGTTGGTGACGCGCGCGGATTCTTTGGCGGAGTCGGCGGCGTTCTGGCGGGCGACAAGTTCAGCGTCGATCGTGTGCAATTCCACCAGATAATCTTCCACTTCCTGCATTGCGGTTAACACGCTCTGGCGATAGCTGGCGACATCGGCGTCATACGCCGCTTCGGCTTGCGCGACTTTTCCGCGCGTGGCACCGAAATCGAGCACGGTCATGCTGAGTTCCGGGCCCAGCGACCAGACGCGGTTCGGCAGGGAGAACAGGTTATGCAGCGCGGAGCCAGTATAACCGCCGCTGGCGCTGAGGGTCAGATCCGGGAAGTAGGCAGCGGTGGCGACACCAATCGCGGCGTTGGAAGATGCCATCGTGCGTTCAGCGGCAGCGACATCTGGACGGCGTTGCAACAGCTGCGATGGCAATGCGTCCGGTACCGCCGGCAGGTTCAGTTTCACGTTGCTCGCGGCCAGGCTGAACTGCGCCGGGGGTTTGCCGATCAATACCGCGATGGCATGTTCGAGCTGCGCGCGCTGCCATTGCAGGTCGAGCGCCGAGGCTTTGGTGCTTTCCAGCTGCGTCTGCGCCTGTGCCAGCGTGCCGCGCGAGGTATTCCCGCCCGCATACTGATTCTGAATGACCGTCAGATAACGCTGATACGCATCAATGCTTTGTTTATACAGCGCAATTTGCTGATCCATGACACGAAGCTGGAAATAATCCTGCGCCAGTTCGGACTGAGCGCTGAGCGTTGCGTCCGCCAGATCGGCCTTGCTGGCCTGCGCGCTGGCATCCTGCTCTTCCGCCGTGCGGCGAAGTTTGCCCCACAGATCCAGCTCCCAGCTGGCACTGAGCTGCGCCGTCTGTTTGTTGGAAACGGACGACGAGGTGGCGCTGCGTGTGCTGCCTGCGGTCGCGTCTACGGACGGGTAAAGATCAGATCGCGCCTGTGTCACCAGCGCCTGCGCTTCACGGTACTGCGCGGCGTACTGGGCGACGTTTTGGTTAGAAATCTGCACCTGACTCAGCAGGGAAGAAAGCTGCGGATCCTGATAAACCGACCACCATTCGCCTTTGCTCTGGTTATCTTTCGGGACAGCCGCCGTCCAGCCTTTGGCTTCTTTAAACGCCACCGGCATCGTAACGTCGGGCCGTTTGTAATCCGGGCCGACGGCACAGGCGCTGACCAGCAGGGCCAGCGCCAGCGGAGCAAGACGGAACACGAGAAAACGCGGTTTTTGCAGAGTCATCAGATTCGCTTCAGGGTAAGAATTCATTGTTTTATCAGTCATGAGAGCTGACCTCCGGCGGTGTCGCATGCGGGCGCAGACGGTGCCATAAACGGTGCGTCGCTCGGCTGGTGCGATCCATATACAGGTAAACCACCGGCGTGGTGAATAAGGTGAGGATCTGGCTCAGCGCCAGACCCCCGGCAATCGCCAGCCCCAACGGACTGCGCAGATCCGCGTCGCCGCCGCTGCCCAGCGCCAGCGGTAAAGCGCCGAAGAAAGCCGCCAGAGTGGTCATCAGGATCGGACGAAAACGCATCAGGCAGGCCTGGGTGATCGCCTGTTGCGGCGACAACCCGAGCCGCCGTTCGGCATCCAGCGCGAAGTCGATCATCATGATCGCATTCTTTTTCACGATGCCGATCAGCAGCAGGATCCCGATCAGCGCGATCACCGTCAGTTGGGTATTGGTCAGCAGCATCAGCAATAACGCGCCCAGACCGGCCGACGGCAGCGTCGAGAGGATCGTCAGCGGATGAATGTAACTTTCATACAGCACGCCGAGCACGATATACACCGCCGCCAGCGCCGCCAGAATCAGCCACGGCATGGTTTTGGTCAGCGCTTCAAATGCCTGCGCCGTACCGGCATAACTGCCGTGAATGGTGTCCGGCAAACCAATCTGCGCCATGGCGGTTTTCAGCGCGGCCTGCGCATCTTCCAGCGCATAGCCGTCCGCCAGATTGAAGGCAATGGTCGTGGTCGCCGTCTGCCCCTGATGCGAAACCGACAGCGGCGAATTCGCCCCGCTGAACGTCGCAAAAGCGGATAACGGCACCTGCGCGCCCGCGTCGGTCACCACGTAAAGCTGGTGCAGCACGTCCGGGTTGCTGGTGTAATCCGACGTCAGGTTCATCACCACGTGATACTGGTTCAG
This sequence comes from Rahnella sp. PCH160, assembly GCF_047784855.1. Lineage (NCBI taxonomy): Bacteria > Pseudomonadati > Pseudomonadota > Gammaproteobacteria > Enterobacterales > Yersiniaceae > Rahnella > Rahnella sp. PCH160. The sequence continues at coordinate 1,836,957 of NZ_JBLOGT010000001.1, read as the reverse complement.
CGTTTTGTAGATCGTGGCGATCTGCCGCTGACTGAACGCGTTGTTAAGCAGCGTGTCGATCATTTTCACGTTCACGCCAAGCTGCGTGGCGCGATCGCGGTCGATGTTGAGCATGATTTCCTGCCCGCCGGTCTGCGAGTCGGAATCCACGCCGGTCAGTTGCGGGAGTTTCGCCAGCGCTTTCTGTACCTTCGGTGCCCATTCGCGCAGCAGGGAAAGATCGTCAGCCTGTAAGCTGTACTGATATTGCGCATTCGCGCTGCGGCCGCCGATATGCAGATCCTGCGCCGCCATCAGGAACAGCTGCGAACCGGGCACTTTGGCAGTCGCCATCATCAGGCGGTTGGCTACCTGATTGGCGGTCGCGGTGCGTTTATCAAAATCTTTCAGGCGCACGAAGAAGGTGGCGGTATTACGCGCCCCAAACCCGCCGCTGCCCGCCGAACTCATCACGGCTTCCACGGCCGGATCGTCCTGAATGATCTTGCTGTATTTCAGCACCTGCGGCTGGATCGACTGGAATGACGTGTTCTGATCCGCACGCAACATGCCCATCAGCATGCCGGTGTCCTGATCCGGGAAGAAGCCTTTTTCAACCACCGTATAAAGATAGAAATTGAGGATCACGGTGAGGAACAGGCCGACCAGCGTGACCAGCTGATGGCGCATCACCCAACCGAGCGCGGCGGAATAGGCCGCCAGAAGCCGGTTCAGGCCACGTTCGATCATCCGGTAAATGCGCGGCTGACGTTTTTCCACCGGCGGTTTACGTTTCAGAAAACGGGCGCACAACATTGGCGTCAGGCTCAGCGACACCAGCATCGAGATGATCAGCGAAACGCTGAGCGTTACCGCAAATTCACGGAACAGACGCCCGACGATACTGCCCATCAGCAGGATCGGGATGAAAACGGCGATCAGCGAAAGCGTCATCGAGAGCACAGTAAAGCTGACTTCCTGCGCCCCTTTGATCGCCGCGCGTACCGGCCCCATGCCTTCCTCGATATGCCGCGTAATATTTTCCAGCACCACAATGGCGTCATCCACCACGAAGCCGGTCGAAATGATCAGCGCCATCAGCGAGAGGTTATCGAGGCTGTAGCCGAGTAAATACATCACCGCGCAGGTGCCGATTAACGATACCGGCAGCGCCAGCGCGGGGATCAGCACCGCATTCCAGTTGCGCAGGAACACGAAAACTACCGCGATCACCAGCAACGTGGCTTCAAGCAAAGTCATTTCGGTATCGCGCAGGGACGCGGAAACGTTCGGCGAGCGGTCGAGCGCCAGATTAAGCTGGACGTCGCCCGGCAGGCTTTCTTTCATCAGCGGCAGCGCGGCTTTGATTGCCTCGATGGTTTCCAGCATGTTCGCGCCAGCCTGGCGCGTCACGCCAATCATCACCGACGGCGTGCTGTTGTAATAGCCGACGTTGTATTTATCTTCAACGGAATCATAAACATTGGCGATATCGCTGAGGCGAATCGCCGAACCATTGATGTAGGTAATAATCAGCGTTTTGTACTGCGCGGCGGTGCTTTGCTGGCCGTTGCCTTCAATCATCCACGACTGATTCTCGCCTTGCAGCAACCCTTTTGGCAGGTTACTGGTGCTGTTAGCAATCGCCTTACGAATGGTATCGAGGGAAATGCCGTAAGACGTGACCGCCTCCGGACGCAAATCAATGCGCACGCCCGGCAGTGCAGATCCGACCAGAGAAACCTGCCCGACGCCGTTCACCTGCGCGATTTTCTGTTGCAGCTGGCTGGAGGCAATGTCGTACAGCTCGCCCTTGCTGCGCGTGGCCGACGTCAGCGCCAGCATGATGATGGGCGCGTCCGACGGGTTGGCTTTGCGGTAGGTCGGCAGCGACGGCATGCTGCTCGGCAATAACGATCGCGAGGCGTTGATCGCCGCCTGCACATCGCGGGCGGCACCGTTAATGTCACGGTCTAAATCGAACTGCAAAATGACGCTGGTGGAGCTTTGCGAGCTGCGCGAGGTCATTTCCGTCACACCAGCGATTTGCCCGAGCGCCCTTTCCAGCGGCGTGGCGACGGTGGCCGCCATGGTTTCAGGGCTGGCGCCCGGCAGGCTGGCGCTCACCAGAATGGTCGGGAAATCCACCTGCGGCAGCGGCGCGACCGGCAACAGACGATACCCCAGCAAACCGAGCAGAAGGATCGCCATCGTCAGCAGTAAGGTCGCGACCGGGCGTAAGATGAAGAAACGCGAGATGTTCATCGGTTATTCCGCCCGCTGTGCTGCACGCCGGTGACGTGGGTTAAGGCGGTGAGATAAACGGTCAAACATCAGGTAGATCACCGGCGTGGAGAACAGCGTCAGGATCTGGCTGAAGATTAAACCGCCGACGATCACCAGCCCCAGCGGCTGACGCAGTTCAGCACCAGATCCGCTCGCCAGCATCAGCGGCAACGCCCCAGCAGCGCGGCCATGGTGGTCATCATGATCGGGCGAAAACGCAGTAAACACGCCTGATGGATAGCTTCACGCGGCGATAAACCCTGCCGGTTTTCAGCGTCCAGCGCAAAGTCGATCATCATAATGGCGTTCTTTTTCACGATACCGATCAACAGGATCACCCCGATCAGGGCGATCAGGCTGAATTCCGTTCCGGAGAAGATCAGCGACAGCAACGCCCCGACGGCCGCCGACGGCAACGTGGAGAGGATCGTCACCGGGTGAATAAAGCTTTCGTACAGAATCCCCAGCACCACATACATGGTCAGCAGCGCAGCCAGAATCAGCCACAACGTGTTGCCGGTGGCGCTTTCAAACGACGCCGCCGCGCCCTGATAACGCAGGGTGATGCTGTCAGGCATCGCGATATCTGCCACAGTGGTTTTGATGGCCTGCTGCGCCTGTTCCAGCGAATAGCCGTCTTTCAGGTTGAACGATACGGTCACCGCCGGGAACTGATTCAGTCGCGCCTGCAACAGCGCGCCGGTGCGCATATGAATTTTCGCAATCGACGTCAGTTTGATCATGCCGTTAGTCGCACCGGAATTGGTGGTGGTCGCGCCGCTGTCGGCCGTCGTCGTTGAGGCCGTGGTGGCGGTTGTCGCGACCGTGCCGGATGAGGACGTACTGTTGTTGGTCGCCAGATACACATCATCAAACGAGGCCGGAGACTGCTGGAACTGCGGTGCAACTTCGAGCACCACGCGGTACTGGTTTGCCTGGGTAAAGATGGTGGAAACCAGACGCTGGCCGAACGCGTTATATAACGCGGTATCGACGTCTGACGCCGTAATGCCGTAACGCGCAGCGGCGTCGCGGTCGAGTTCGACATACGCGATTTGCCCCTGATTTTGCAGGTTGCTGACCACACCGGTGAACTCCGGCAAAGCGCTGAGTTTTTCCAGCAACGTCGGCGTCCATTTCACCAGATTTTCGCTGTCGGCATCATCAAGCGTGAACTGGTACTGGCTTGGCGTGACCTGATCGTCAACGGTCAGATCCTGCGACGCCTGCATATAAAGCTCAATGCCAGGCACCCCTGCAGTTTCCTGTTTCAGGCGTTCGATAATCGCCGGCGCGCGCGCGCTGCGCTCATCAAAAGATTTCAGGCTGATCTGCAAACGGCCACTGTTCAGGCTGGTGTTATTGCCGTCCACGCCGATAGTAGAGGCCACACTTTCGACATCCGGATCGTTGAGAATTGCCGCCGTCAGTAACTGCTGGCGACGTCCCATCTCACTGAAAGAGACGTCCTGCGAAGCCTGCGTGATGCCCTGAATCATCCCGGTATCCTGCGACGGGAAGAACCCTTTCGGCACAATCACATACAACAGTGCGGTGAAGACTAACGTCGCAGCTGCCACCAGCAGCGTGATGTTCTGGTGATTCAGCACCACGATCAGCATGCGGTCGTAACCGGCAATGATTTTGTCGAAAAACTCGCCGCCTTTGCGGTAAAACTTGCTCTGTTTTTCTACCGGCGTGTGGCGCAGTAAATAGGCGCACAGCATCGGGGTCAGCGTCAGCGAAACGATCATCGACACCAGAATCGACACCGCCAGCGTGATCGCAAATTCACGGAACAGACGCCCGACCACATCGCCCATAAACAGCAGCGGGATCAGGACGGCGATCAGCGAGAACGTCAGGGAAATTATCGTGAAGCCGATTTGCTGCGAGCCTTTCAGCGCCGCCTGCATCGGCGTTTCGCCCTCTTCCAGCCGCCGTGAAATGTTTTCCACGACCACAATCGCATCATCGATAACGAAACCGGTGGCAATCGTCAGCGCCATCAGCGAAAGGTTGTTGAGGCTGAATCCACACAGATACATCACGCCAAAGGTGCCGACCAGCGAGAGCGGCACGGCAACGCTTGGGATCAGCGTTGCCGCAACATTGCGCAGGAACAGGAAAGTGACCATCACGACCAGTGCAATTGACAGCAGCAATTCGAACTGTACGTCGCTGATCGACGCGCGAATGGTTTGCGTGCGGTCAGACAAAATACTGACTTTGACCGATTCCGGCAGGGCTTCCTGCAATTTCGGCAACTGCGCTTTAATCGCATCGACCACCTGAATCACGTTCGCGCCCGGCTGACGCTGAACGCTGATAATGATCGCCGGTTGCTTGTTGGCCCAGGCGGATAAAAACTGGTTTTCCGGTGCTTCGGACAGCGTCGCCACATCGCTCAGACGCAGCGCCGCACCGTTTTCATAGTTAACGATCAGCTTGCCGTACTCGTCTGCGGTACGTAACTGGTCGTTGGCATCGATAGTAATCGAGTGATGCGGGCCGTCGAAACCGCCTTTGGAGCCGTTAACGTTGCTGTTACCGATCAGCGTATTAATAGTTTCCAGGCTGATGTTGTGCGCCGCCAGCTTGCGCGGATCGACCTGCACGCGAATAGCAGGCTGGTGCCCGCCCGCCAGCGTCACCATACCGACGCCGGAAATCTGCGACAGTTTCAGCGCCACGCGGGTATTCACCAGATCCTGCACTTTGGTCAGCGGCAGCGATTCAGGCGTCACCGCCAGCGTGAGCACCGCCGCATCCGCCGGGTTGACCTTTTTATAGGTCGGCGGATTGGGCAGATCGCTGGGCAGCAGGCTGTCAGCGGCATTGATCGCCGCCTGCACTTCCTGCTCGGCGACGTCGAGCGACAAATCCAGCGAGAATTTCAGCGTAATAATGGAGGAACCGCTGGCGCTGGTGGAATACATCTGGCTCAGACCCGCCATCTGGCCGAGCTGGCGTTCAAGCGGCGCGGTAATCCCCGACGCCATAACGTCCGGGCTGGCACCCGGATACAGCGTGGTCACCTGAATGGTCGGATAATCGACCTGCGGCAGCGCCGAGGTCGAGAGCATGTTGTAGGCAAAAATCCCGACAACAGCACGGCGACCATCAGCAAAATGGTCGCGACTGGCCGGAGAATAAAGAGGCGTGAAGGATTCATTTAGACCCGCTGTCTTTACCGGCTTCGTTTTTACCGGCGTCAGCGTTATCCGCACCGCTGGTGGCTTTATCCACGCCGCCGCTTTGCTGACGCTCTTTGGAAGAACCGCCCGCTGCGGCCGCATCCAGTGAGTTTGCTGTCACGATCTGGACTTTCGCGCCGTTGGTCAGACGGTCAATCCCCGTCGTCACCACCTGCTCACCCGGATTGACCCCCGACAAAATCGCTACCTGATCGTCACCAAAGTCCGGGCCGGACTTCACCGAACGGCGCTCAATGGTGTTATCGGCTTTCACCACGTACACAAAATCGCCGTCGCTGCTCAGTTGCAGCGCCGCCGCCGGGATCACCGTGGCGTCTTTCAGCACGGACACCTGTAAGCGGGCGTTCACAAACTGGTTCGGATAGAGCTTCTCATCGGCGTTGTCGAACAGCGCTTTCAGCTTGATGCTGCCGGTGCTGGTGTCAATTTCGTTACTGATAAACTGGAGTTTGCCCTGATCGAGCACTTCGCTGCCGTCCTGATTAAACGCCGTGGTTGGCAACTGATTTCCGCCACGCAGCGCTTTGAGTAAGGTTTGCAGATTGCTCTGCGGCACGCTGAAGGTCACAGCAATCGGCTGGGTTTGGGTGATCGTCACGATACCGGTGGTGGAACTGCTGGTGACCATATTGCCCGGGTCAACCAGACGCAGACCGACATGCCCGCTGACCGGCGCGGTGATTTTAGCGAATTCAAGATTCAGCCTGGCCGCCGAGATTTGTGCCAGATCGGCTTTCACTGCGCCTGCATACTGACCGGCGGTGGCCATCTGGCTTTCCAGATCCTGACGCGCCAGGGAATCCTGCGCATACAGTTTGCGGTAGCGCGCTAACGTCAGTTCAGCACTTTTCGACAGTGCCTGATTCTGTGCCAGATCACCCTGATATTGTTCCAGCGTCGCCTGATAGCTGCGCGGGTCAATCTGCGCCAGCAACTGCCCCTGCGCGACTTTCTGCCCTTCGGTGAAATACACCTTCATTAATTGGCCGTCGACCCGGCTGGTCACGGTGACTGTCGCATTCGCCACGACCGTACCCAGCGCACGCAGATAAACCGGGACATCCGCCTGCGTGGCTTTTCCTGCCTGCACCGGTGTGTCCATGCCCATCATCATCTGGCCACGCATCGCTCGCATACCGCCCCGACCGCCCGGACCTTTTTTGGCCGTGTGATCAGAATCGCTTTGGTGGAAAGCAAAAAACCAGACCAAGATCGCAGCAACGATAATGGCGACAATAACCCACACGATGGTGCGTTTTTTGGAACGAGAAGAGGCAGTCGGCAGCATAAATTTCTTGGTTTCGCAGTATTAATGGGGAGAAAACAGCTGAAATAAGACCTTCAACCAGAGATTTTCTTATGTCATTCATTCGATAGTCACAGCGCATTATCCCTGAAAAGGTCGGGTGGCTGTTTTTAGGACAACGTAAAGATTTCGTTAGCAATTAAGAAATTCCATTTCAATCGCCCGCGTGAATTATACGCGCTCATTTTGCCTCCAGGCATCCCCAATGTTAAGAGGTAAATGAGAATGAATATTGAAGACGCCGACAGAAAATTATCAGGAAGTGTCAGCCTGCATCGAAATTTTGTCAGGAAAACGCAGGGTTAGGGCAGAAAACGACCTGTCTTACCACCTGAACGGGTGATAAAACCAGAGCTAAATCCTGAAAATACGACCTATTGATAATTTATATTGTTTGCGTCGACCCCGACTTGATATTGTGAATTTTCTGATTGTTATTCAGCTTCATGGCAGGGACCCGGACGAATGCAGACAAAATTTCAATCCAGACCAGTCATCGGTGTCACGTTGGACAGTGAAGAGGCGGGCGGTTACGCCGATTTTCCCTGGTATGCGTTGCGTCAGAATTACATGAGCAGCCTGGCGGAGCTGGGTGCGGTGCCACTGGCGTTGCCACACCACGCTGAACTGGCCGACGAATATCTGGCGCTGTGCGACGGCATTGTCGTGACCGGCGGCGCGTTTGATGTCCCTCCTGAGCTGTTTAATGAGACGCAAAACAGCGATCAGGTGCGCCTGAAACCCGGCCGAACTGAATTCGAAAAAGCCATCGTCAAAGGCGCGATGCAACGCAATATGCCGCTGCTGGGCATTTGCGGCGGCGAACAATTGCTGGCCGTCTTAACCGGCGGCACGCTGCATCAGCACATTCCCGACGCACTGCCCGATGCGCTTGAACACAGCACCACGGTGGACACCGAAAATGCCGGGGGCAAAAAACGCGCGCGGCATCCGGTTGAAATTGTTGAAGGCACGCTGCTGAGCCGTTCAGTCGACCGTGATCATTATGAAGTGAACAGCTCGCATCATCAGGCGGTGAAATCCGTCGGGCCGGGTTGCATCGTCAACGCCTATGCGCCGGACGGTGTGATCGAAGGCATTGAATGCGAAGGGTATGATTTTTGCCTTGGCGTCCAGTGGCACCCGGAATATCAGCAACATCAGCAGGATACGCAATTGCTTAATGCGTTTGTCGCCGCAGCGTCACATTATCAGCACGCCATGCGTTCTTCCGGTAAAGCCATGACAGAAGTGATGAACGACGTGATTACCCGCACGGGAAATGAAAAGGCATGAATCAGGCGGCGCTGAAAGCCAGAACCGGACAGATTCTTCTTGAGCTGAATATCGACCCGGATGTGATTGCGCACCGCACGCTGCCTTACTTCGAAGAGGTCAGTGAGCACTTACTGGTGGACGCTGAAACTGACGCCGATACCGGCAGAATCTTCCGGCTGATCGCGCCCGCCGCACAGGCATGGCGAGAGATGAAGCAACGGGCCGCCGCCGACGGTATTGGCATTTATCTGGTTTCCGCGTGGCGCAGCCTCGATTATCAGGCCGGATTAATCCGCACCAAACAAGAAGCCGGGATCGTGCCGGAAGACTTTTTTACCTCACTGGCACCGCCCGGATGCAGTGAACATCACACCGGTTGCGCCGTGGATATCAATACTCCCGGCTGCGATGAAGTCACCGGTATCTTTGGCGAAACCGATGCTTTCCGCTGGCTTGAGGCCAATGCTGCGCGCTTTGGCTTTGTGATGTCGTTTGCACAGGATAATCCGTGGGGATTCATTTATGAGCCGTGGCACTGGTGCTGGCATCCGGCTAAAAAGTGAGTGACGCCCGTCACATCTGCCATAACTAAAATTGTCCCCTAAACATTTATCTGTTAGGCCAATTTTCTGTTTCATTTTTAGAACAAATAAAACACACTATGCCCTCAGAAGGCTTTCCGCGTCGAAGGCCTGATCTTTACACCTTCTTAAAAAGTCATAAATTTCAATGCAATCAGATACCGTTTCGCGCAGGACAGCATGGCTTCGCGTTGTGATGATGGCTATTGCCGCGTTCATCTTCAACACCACTGAATTTGTGCCTGTCGGGTTGCTTTCCGACATTGCCGCCAGTTTCAATATGCAGACAGCACAGGTTGGCCTGATGCTCACCATCTATGCGTGGGTCGTCGCACTGATGTCACTGCCATTGATGCTGCTGACCCGCAATATTGAGCGAAAGCGCTTACTGATCGCGATTTTCATCCTGTTTATCGCCAGCCACATTTTGTCCGTCGTCGCCTGGGATTTCTGGAGTCTGGTGGCATCCCGCGTGGGTATTGCCCTCGCCCACGCCATTTTCTGGTCAATTACCGCCTCGCTGGCAATCCGTGTCGCCCCGGCCGGTAAAAAAACACAGGCGCTGAGTATGTTAGCCACCGGCACCGCGCTGGCTATGGTTCTCGGGCTGCCGCTCGGGCGCGTGATTGGTCAGTATCTTGGCTGGCGCACCACGTTTATGAGCATCGGCGTCGTCGCGCTGCTGACGCTGATTTGCCTGATTAAACTGCTGCCGCCGCTGCCAAGCGAACACACCGGTTCCCTGAAAAGTGTGCCGATGCTGTTCCGCCGTCCGGCGCTGGTGGGGATGTATGTTCTGACCGCACTGATAGTGACCGCTCACTACACGGCGTACAGCTACATCGAACCGTTCATCCAGACCGTGGCCAATATGGGTGAAAACTTCACCACATTCCTGCTGCTGATCTTCGGTGGCGCGGGGATTTTCGGCAGCATCCTGTTCAGCGTGCTCGGCAACCGTTTCCCGGCGGCGATGCTCAGCGGCCCGATTTTGATGGTGACGCTCAGCATGTTGCTGTTGTTTGTCGCGGTAATGAATCCGGTCGCTATTTCAATACTTTGCGTCGTCTGGGGGCTGGCAATGATGATTATCGGCCTGGCGATGCAGGTGCGCGTGCTGGCACTGGCGACCGATGCGACTGACGTCTCGATGGCGCTGCTTTCCGGCATCTATAACATTGGTATCGGTGCAGGCGCGCTGATTGGTAATCAGGTGAGTTTGCATCTGGAAATGAGCAACGTCGGTTATGCCGGTGGTCTGCTCGGGTGTATCGCGTTTGTCTGGTGCCTGACCATTTTCAAACGCTACCCGCAGCTCAAAGTGACGAACTGACAGGGAAAAAGCGTCTCTGACAAGACCGGATACGATTCCTGTATTCGGTCTTTTTTGTTTATGGTTTCAACGTAATAACTTGAGATTTCCTGTCAGCGATTTAATCCACTTTTCCGGCCCGACAAAACCCACGCCATCCAGCACTTCATCGTATAAATCCCGCAGCGGGAAAGCCTGTTCGTATTCCTCAAACGTATGCATCGTGCGGGCAAAAGCCGGGAATGGCACCACACTGCGCTCCCCTTGTGCCTCAAGCGCTTTGAACATCAGCGCCTTAATGTGATCCGGCGTCGCTTGTAAAATCGGCAGCGGGTATTTCGAGATAACGTCGGTGGCCATCCCTTTTGCATCGCACAGCGAATGGCCTGCCAGCATCGGAAATTTTGCCGCCAGACCAATACCAATCACCCCCGCCGTATTCGCCAGTAATCCGGGCGGAAGATCAGGATTGAGGATAATTGCCAGCCGGAGAGTGTCTGTCATGTTTGCGCCCTTTTTCATCGTTATTGATACAAAAATCATAACCGCCCGTGGCTGAAAGGTGCTTTCTTTTATCGCTGTAAAATGCCCTAATTGGGTTATTCCTTTCAATAAATATTCTAAAAAAGGCAGGTTATGTCTACATCGGAAATTTCACCGGCAGATCTTCGCATTCTCAGACAACTTCAAAAATCAGGACGTATGACCAACCAGGAGCTGGCTGAAAAAGTCGGCATGGCGGCCTCACCTTGCTGGCGGCGGATGAAACAACTGGAAGAGAGCGGCGTGATTACCGGTTATCAGGCCAATCTCGACAGAAAAAAAATCGGGCTCGGGCTGCTGTAATGCCAGTCAGTTAAGCAACTGACTGGCTTTTTTCCTGTGCTTTTGGATACTTCCGGGGTCTTTCCTTCACCACTCTCGGAAAGGCCCTTTCTCTTCTTATCGGCAGCTTCACCATCTGCGCCATACTCTCCAGATTACGCAACAGTTCGGGGATCCGGCCCGGAGATGCGCCCTGAAGCGTCATTAACATCCTCATCACCAGACTGCACGAGTCTGAGAAGCTTAGCTGATTCGGCCAGTAACCCTTTAGGGTTTTAGACATCTTAATCATCTGATAACGAACAAGATTATAGGCTAGTAATACCCCCATAACTCCTGCTCGACAAGTTCTGGTTTTTTACTTCTCAGCGTTAACCGACTCAGTAACATCGTCTGCTTAATTTCACGATAACCCAGTTCGATTTCCCAACGGTGGCCGTAGAGATCGGCCATTTCCCCCCCGGGTACCGCATGGCATCTGTCATTGAGGTCAGCAGATGGCAGACTTTGCCTTTACGGGTAAACGTCAGAAGGCGAGCCGTCATTTCCTCCCCCAGATCAGGCCACTTTTTCCGGGCCTGAGGACTGGTTTTCATCCTTATCAGATGATCGCCTTTACCGAGTTTTCGCACCTCTTCGTACTGCGCTCCTTTTTTCAACGGGATCATCCAGTGACGGCTCTCTCCCGCCTGATGCCAGGCATTCAGCAGCCCCAGAGAATAATAACCTTTATCGAGTAAAGTCAGTGTGTTATCGCCTGTTTGTTCTATCAGTTTTTCTGCCAGCGTATATTCGCTTTCTTTCATCGTACCGAAGGCGGCAGCCGTAAGCAGGTGGCTGGTCAGTTCCATCTGGCAGACCATTTTCACCTGCGGATAAAGCCCCGGTTGCCCGGCATAGGTCTGTCGCGGGAAAGCCACATCATTTTCTGGTGTATCCTGGGTTCGCCAGACGACACCGTCCACCGCCAGTAATGTCAGACCACACCAGTGTGGATGGGTGACGGAGTTGTGCCACACCTGTGCCGTTTGGGTAAACACGCGGCGAACGGCATCACTTCCCAGGCGCTGGCGGGCCTGGATAACGGCGCTTGGGGCAACGAAGGGCCGGTTGCCGGGGAGCATAATATCCAGACGGTTCACGATTTGGTGGAGGGGTTCTTCGCGTTCGAGCGCCATGCCAATGATGCACCAGACCATCATTTCCAACGGGAGACGGCGTTTACGCAGCGTGACGGAACCTGACTCGGCCAGACAGCGGGAGACAAGGTCGGGATCCAGAACATCACCGAGAGAAGTCAGAGGGTTACGGGTAGAGTCGTAGCAGGAAACGAGCTCAAGAGCCTGAGCAATGCGCATAAAAAAAATCCAGAAACGAAGAACGTTTCTGGATTTTTACACAGCCACTGGATCGTTCAACTGATCCTTAACTGATCGGCATTACTCGGGCTGCTGGCATTTATCCGTGTGAAAATCGATAGCCACAGCGAGGAAGATGCACAGCGTTTTGAGCAGCAGGTCGGCGCGTTGCCGCCGGTGATTGCCTGCTATGCGATTGCCGGTGACGCTGATTTTTTGTTGCAGGTGGTGGCGAAAGATCTCGACAGTTTTTCCAGTTTTGCGATGGAAGTCGTGCGGCGTTTGCCAGGGATTAAAGAGATGCAGACTTCGTTCGTACTGCGGGAAGTCAAACCACTGGATGCGTTGCCGCTGGACGATTTATAGCAACATGCCCGGCCGGTGCCGGGCATGTTCAGACTTACTTTAGTGTCGCTAAAATCACGCTGGACGCTTTGACCAGCGCCAGATTTTTCTCAAACGTCAGGCTCAATAAAGGTCAGCGTGCACTTACCCTAATACCTTCTCCACACAGCTTTTAAAGACTCTGACGCCAATGTCCAGTGCCTCAAGATCAAAGCGCATTTCAGGGTGATGCAGGCCAGGCGTAAGATTTGCGCCCAGCCCCCAGAACCCGGTTTTGACCGTCGGCCGCTGGCGGGGATAATGGAAGAAATCTTCACTGCCTGGCGTGAATTTCGGCTCAGTCAGCCCTTCTTCGCCGAGCACTTCTGCAATGGATTGGGCAATAAGTGCGGTCACATCACCATCAACTTCCGCCGCTGGCATTTCTTTCGTCACATGAATCTCCACCGTGGCTCCTATCGCCGCCACGCTGTGCTCAATGGCTTTAAGAACTTTCGCCTTCAGCTCATCCATTGGTTCGTTATGTTGAGAGCGTAAATCCCAGCATACGCGCGCCAGGTCAGGGACCGAGTTCGTCACGCCTGCATCACACAGAAAACGGGTCGCCTTCACGCTGTAAGTGAGGCTTGGTGCGAGATGGATAGTATTCACCGCCTGAACGGCTGCGACTGCAGCATCCAAGGCGTTGATTCCCAAATGTGGACGCGCCGCATGAGAAGGAACACCAGTGATGATGGCTTCGACTGTGGCACAAGCCGAATAATACATAGCAGGCACAGCTTTACCCATCGGACATTCTTCGAGAGGACGGACGTGAAAACCCAGCAACATATCCACATCATCAATAACTCCGCCTTCGACCATAGCAAGCGCACCGGTTCCCAACTCTTCCGCAGGCTGGAACAGAATTTTCAAGCGCCCTTTTTTAACGATGCCTTCCTGTATGATTTCCTGCGCGGCGGCCAATACCACTGAGGAATGACCATCGTGACCACAGGTATGCCGCGCTACCCGTTCGCCGTTAATGATATGGCCAAGAGCGTCCATATCAGCGCGCAGCGCCATGACCGGACCGGGTTTTCCGCTGTCGATTTCAGCCACAATCCCGGTGGTTCCGTTGACGTTACGTGTGACCTTAAAACCTGATGCCTCCAGCGCCTGCGTAATATAGGCAGACGTTTTGAATTCGACAAAACCCAGTTCAGGGATCAGATGCAGATGTTGATAATGTTCAATAGCTTTGGACATAAGCGAGCTCTCCGGAAATGTAGATTTTTTCAGAATCAGGCAAAAATACGCATCAGGATCATTGAGATAATGGCGTTCAGCACACTGGTCAGCATCAGCAACGGCCAGTATTTTTTCGGCACATCGGCCACGCCCAGCAGACGCCCCATGTACTGGAGTTGCGAACCCATCAGGAAAATCGCCGGCACCAGAATAGTGATTTGGGTCACATCCAGCGTGCCTTTAGTCAGCAGGCTTATCGCCACACCGGTTCCCGCTGAAGAGGAAAGCCATGAGGTTAACAACACAGTGACCGCTTCACCGGGCAGCCCCAGCAACCCCATTAATGGCGCGAAAATATGGCCGACCAGTGTCATCACGCCCAGCAGATTCAGCATTTCCGAGATCACATATGCCATAACCACGTTTGGCATCAGATTATTAATGGCAATATTAAAGCCTTTACGGGCACCAACGACAAAAATATCGAACGGATTTGAGGAAGTGCGGATCGAATTACTCATTTTCAAAATCTCTTTTATAAACAGTGTTCAACATAAAACGGACAAATACAGCACCTACAAATTTCATCACAAACATCACGACCAGTGGAATAATGACTGGCATCGTTAATGAAGCAAACATAGCGGAACCGATAGAGAAATAGTTATTGATCAACCCGGCACCGGAATACTGCCAGGCCCCCATAATCACAACATCTTTCTTTGTCACCTGTTTATTATCATAAAGCTCTTTACTTAAAGCCGCACCGGCATCGGTACTTTGCAGATCGGTAATTAACGCCAGACCGGTATGACCTGGAATACCTAATATTGGTTTGAGCAGTGGCGTTAATAATTTATGTGCAGCGCGAATAGCACCATAATGTGTAAATATTTCCAGCAACCCGAGCGCCAACATGACTGTCGGCACTAAGGACAGCGCAAAGAGAAAACCAGCTTTTGCACTCACTCCACCCGCGCCCACAAAGGTGCTGCTTTCGCCTTTCATGGTGCCAAATGAACCACCGAGCGTAGTGAAGTCAAATGCGCCCAGCCATGCCATGCCGTCAACTTTCAAAAATGCGCCAGAGAACAGCAGGATAACGACAATCAGCGACACGTATGCGCCCTTGCCGACTTTCCATTCATCCACTTCCGCAGTGGCGTTTTCATCTGATATTCGTGTGTCGCTCATTTTACTTACCTTCTCTGGTATTTACCTGTCATGAAAATTTTAAATAACGATTGTCGTCATTTTTCAATCAATACTTTTGTGAAAAATAAAATTATCTATTCAACATCAGAATCCTGCCCATCATTTATTTTAACTGTCTGTAGTACAGCAGGAAACGTGCCAACTTTCGCTTTTAAATAAATCAGTAAATAATGAAGGATAACGATAAAAATAATACATGGGAAATAGCCTTCATCGTAACAAAGGCTTTTATGGTGAAAAATCAAATTTTAATAAATAACGCGATGACGCATTGCACCAATTTTTTATTTACTGCACCAACTGAGTGCCCGCGAATTTCATGTCATGCTCCATTCATAAAAATTTCATGCGTCTGAGCGCTCATTGCCCCGGATTATTTCTGCTATTAACGCTGCTCTCAGTGGAATATCTGCAATAATAATGTGCTCATCTCTGGCGTGAATGCCTGAACCGGTCGCACCCAGCCCGTCGAGCGTAGGAATGCCCAGTGCTGAGGTAAAATTGCCGTCACTGCCACCGCCGACCGCCTTACCTTTCAGCTCGATGCCCAAACGTCTGGCTGACTGTTGTGCCTGTATAAATAACGCCAGATTTTGCGGCGTCTGTTCCATTGGCGGGCGTGACATTCCGCCTGTCACAATGACCTGCGAACCGGGTAGATGCGGCTGACAATCTTTTATTGCGGCTTCGACCCGCGCCGCTTCCGCCATATTCGTCACGCGTAAATCGACACCCAGTACCGCGTGATCGGCAACGACGTTGATTTTACCGCCTCCGTTTGCCAGGCCGACATTCACTGACGTTCCGGCCTGCGGAGCATTCAGGTTATGAAGAGCTAAAATCTGATGCGCCATCTCCTGAATTGCGCTGATTCCGTCTTCAGGATTATTACCCGCATGCGCTGAACGCCCGGTTATTTTCACTTCAAACCGGCCGGACCCTTTACGGGCAATTTTAGCTTCATTGGTACTTGCGACTGCCGGTTCTGCTACCAGAACACGCAATGAACCCGCAGCACTGCGTTCGATCCATTTGCGCGAAGACGGGCTTCCCAACTCTTCATCAGAAGGACAAATAAACTGAATACGTTGCTGCGCCAGCTTGCCGGTTTGCATCAATGCCCGCACCGCCCATATCGCCTGCACCAGGCCACCCTTCATATCCAGAACGCCGGGGCCAAACAATTTGCCGTCTTCTTCCACCATCTCCAGCTCGCCGCATTCCCACACCGTGTCAAAATGGCCAAGAATGCTGGTTACCTCCTGTCCATTGCCGACACTAAACAGCAGATGATTACCCAATTTTTCCTGCGGAAAAACCTGCGCCTGAACATCCAGCCGCTCAGCCATCATGCTTTGCAGCACTTCACCACAGCTATCCACCGCCGTTTTGTTAAGCGAGGGCGATTGCGCCTGAACCAATCGTTTAATGTCACTGAGGATCAGCGCGGCATGTTGCTGCAGATAGTCATACGCGGTTTGCATGGAGTTTCCCGATGTCGGATGTCTTTTTTGTCGTCAATTTTGATTATCTACAACCCATCCTTTAATATAAATGTCGTATCTCAGACTATATTGTTGCCTTTTAGTCAACAGTTACCGGACCGTTTTATGAGCCCAATGTTCCACGAAAAACAGATCAGTTATCTCTATGAGGTCGGAATTCAGGGCGGGATCCGCCGCGCAGCCGATATTCTGGGGATTAACGCCTCGGTAATCAGCCGTCAGATCGCGCTGCTTGAACGCAAACTGCAACTGCCGTTGCTCGAACGCAGCGGGCGTACGGTTGTCCTGACTGAGGCAGGGAAATTACTGGCGGATGATTTTTTTGAAAGCCGTGTTCGCCGCGAGAAGCTGGAACGGCATTTAAAAGATTTGCGCTATATGAAAGGCGGGACAGTCACCGTTCGTGTCGGAGCCGGGCTGGTCGATACGTTCGTCGAACATGTACTGAAAAACTTCGCGAAGTCGTATCCTAATGTTTTTGTGGAAATTGTCGCGGGAAACATGCAGGAAACACTGGCGTCGATTGTGCAGGGAGAGGCAGATATGGCGCTGGCTTTCGGCCCGATTGGTAACCCTGAACTAAAGCGACACAGTTTCCCGTGGGGGCCCATTTGCGCAGTGGTCAATCCGCAGCATCCAATCGCACATTTGAAAACGGTATCGATTGAGGAACTGAACAAACACCCGTTGATCTCCCTCAGTGAGACGTTCGGTTTGCAGCGGCACATGAACGCGATGTTCCAGAGTAAAGGCTTTCTGTTCACCCCCGCTTACCGCTGCAACCTTTTCTCCACCGCCATGAGCCTGAGCATTTCAGGTATGGGGATTTCCTTTATGAGCGCACAAGCCGCTGGCGAACGCATTGAACATAATATTCTGGTCGCAGTGCCTGTCGATCATCCTATTGCCACCGAAGCTCAGTGCCATTTGCTGCGTAACTCGGACCGGCGCTACACGCCAGCAGCGCATCATTTATGGCAGTTGCTGCTGAATTTTTTCCAGAGCCAGAACGCGCGGTGAATTCTCCCTTTCCCAGGGAGATGGAGTTGATTTACTTTGGCCATTTCCCGCTTTAGATTTTAACCTGTTATCTGCAAGACAAAACCGGTAAAGATGTCACATATACGTTTTAAGGTGTTTTGAATGAAACAACGCTCACCACGCGTGATTACTAAATAGTCATGCAATTAAATGCGCATAAATATGCAAAATGTCTTTTACCCGACGCCGGTTTTGCGATATTAATATAAGCATTGAGACCTTTACCAGACTGACCTAATTCATACAGGATTTTATCGATGACAACTATTCTCAAGCACCTTCCTATCAATCAGCGTGTGGGTATTGCTTTCTCAGGCGGTCTGGACACCAGTGCAGCACTGCTCTGGATGCAGAAAAAAGGGGCGATTCCTTATGCCTACACGGCCAACCTGGGCCAGCCTGATGAAGAAGATTACGATGCCATTCCGCGTAAAGCGATGGAGTACGGTGCAGAGAAAGCCCGCCTGATTGATTGCCGTAAACAACTGGTTGCGGAAGGGATTGCGGCCATTCAATGTGGTGCATTCCATAACACCACGGCGGGTGTCACTTACTTCAACACCACCCCGCTGGGCCGTGCCGTTACCGGAACCATGCTGGTTGCCGCGATGAAAGAAGACGGTGTGAACATCTGGGGTGACGGCAGCACTTACAAAGGTAACGATATCGAGCGTTTTTATCGTTACGGCCTGCTGACCAATGCTGAGCTGAAAATTTATAAACCGTGGCTGGATACCGATTTTATCGATGAACTCGGTGGCCGTCATGAGATGTCAGAATTTATGATTGAATCCGGTTTCGATTACAAAATGTCGACCGAAAAAGCCTATTCCACCGACTCCAACATGCTGGGCGCGACTCACGAAGCCAAAGATTTGGAATTCCTCGATTCCGGCGTCAAAATTGTTAATCCGATTATGGGCGTAAAATTCTGGGACGAGAATGTCGTTGTAAAAGCGGAAGAAGTGTCTGTCCGTTTCGAGCGCGGTTATCCTGTTGCTCTGAATGGCGTGACTTTTGACGACAGCGTTGAGCTGATGATGGAAGCGAATCGCATCGGCGGCCGTCATGGTTTGGGCATGAGCGACCAGATTGAAAACCGTATTATCGAAGCCAAAAGCCGTGGCATCTACGAAGCTCCGGGGATGGCACTTCTGCATATCGCTTATGAACGCCTGCTGACCGGTATTCATAACGAAGATACCATCGAGCAATATCATGCAAATGGTCGTGTTCTGGGACGTCTGCTGTATCAGGGCCGTTGGTTTGATCCTCAGGCGCTGATGCTGCGTGACTCCGCTCAGCGTTGGGTCGCCAGCGAAATCACCGGTGAAGTGACTCTGGAACTGCGTCGTGGCAATGACTACACCATCATGAATACGGTCTCTGAGAATCTGACTTACAAACCAGAACGCCTGACCATGGAGAAAGGTGATTCCGTGTTCTCACCAGACGATCGTATTGGTCAGCTGACCATGCGTAATCTGGATATCACCGATACCCGCGAGAAGTTGCATAACTATGTTGAAACAGGGTTATTGTCATCCTCAGCCACAACAGGTTTACCGCAGGTGAACAACAATAATCTGCCCGCGCGCGGATTACAGGCTAAGAATAAGTAATTGTTGCTAGCATAGAATGAAGCAGGTTTGGGTGAATCGCCTGAATCTGCTTGATCAAAACCAAATTCCCCCGCCATCCTTTTACACTCTCTTTCTCATAGTAATCACCTATTTTTATTCGATTTTGTATTATTTAATCAAATTTTTGACAGGTAAAAGCAACGTACAGAAAATACGAATAAAAGTGATTGGGTAGTGAAATTTTTGGGTAATGAATAGAGTTAAAGAAAGAAGCGTTTGGAGCGGTGAAGGGAGTAGAATCAACACAAACAAACCCAGATAAAATGGTAAACCAAGAGTTTTAAAAGACGATTCTATACACAAACATTTCTGCTTGAATCTTTTTCGTATGTTTTTTTGTACTAACTTATGCGCCCTGAACTCTCTTCTTTCAGACAGGGAAAATGAAAAGCCCCTGCTTTTCAGAGCGGCGCTCAGAGAGTCAACCTTTTGTGGCTGCTGTACTCTTTTGTCTATATTTCACCGCTGCTTATTTGAAAATCGAGGTCATCCATGAAAAAGTGCTTATTCAAAATATTTTCTATCGCCTTTACTTGCTCCTTCGTGAGATCAAATCCACCTAAACCAGCAACAAAATCGTTATAATCAGATGCAGACAAATTCATAACCATAGATATATCAGGTAATTTTTCTTTAGGAATTTCAATCTCAAAATCAAGCAGTTCATCCGTTCGGTTGAACGCATCCACTGTATATATCATTGTCATTTTTCAACACTCCTAGTCGGATCGGCGGCCTTCGTTTGCTCACCAGTTACAGGATCAAACTCCCCCAAATGCTTATGCCCTGTTCTGTCATACATCTCAACAGTACCGTGCTGCGAATCCCATTCATAAATTTTCCCGCTATTATCTTTACAGCGAGAACGAAGGGTTCCACCTCCTTTCACCGGCGTTTTTTTCTTCGCCTTTTGGGCATCAGGGAATGCTGGTAATGGTGGGTTTCCTTTTGGTGCCACATGATATTTATGATCATTACACAGATAATTATAAATCGGTGCATACCGTGCGGCAGATTCACCAGGATGTAATCATCAAACGATTTTTCATCCGGGATCGGCAGCGAGATTGACGGGCTGCCTACTTCCCCAGCGCTTGGCAGCGGTAATACTGTGATAGTCGACGGTATATAAGGCTCGTCCCGGTTGCCGGTATTGGCTGGCGCTTTAAACTCCACCTCGTCCGGCGTCCAGACTATCGTTGGCTTGTCTGCACCATCTCCCCAGAACTCATAGTCGCTTGGTCGCTGGTTCAAGTCCAGCAAGGACCACCAAATTAAACAAGGACTTACGCTAAAAACGTGAGTCCTTTTTTTTTAGGGGATACTTCCGAACGCTAAACACAGAGTTTTATGGCTGCGTTTCGTCCACCTTCGCCACAATATCCATCTTACTCAAACCTCACCACCTGCGATCTGGATAATGAATTGCTCCGAATAGAACACCACACCTAACAAAACCTCAAGCTTTTCAGCTTGTTCCTTTGTGACATTAAAACCACCTACACCATTAAAAAATGATTCTTTATCCACAGCGTTCCAGCCCATGAGTTTCGCTACAGCTTCCAATTGAAACTCAGGAATTGTAATTTCACGGATCAACTCTTCGCTCACTTTGTCGAACATCTCAATAGAATAAATAATCATTATTTTTCAACCCTCCTCGTTGGGTCTGCAGGTTTTGTTTGTTCACGCAGTAACAGAATCAAACTCCCCTAAATGCTTACGCCCTGTTTTGTCATACACCTCAACAGTGCCGTGCTGTGAATCCCATTCATATATTTTCCCATTAGAATCTTTCCACCTGGCCCTCAACCCTCCACCACCTTGTATTGCTGTTTTCCTAGGTGCACGTTTAGCGTCAGGGAACGCTGGTAATGGTGGCGTAGTCTGGGGTGGAGAATGATACTTATGAGGGTTACTCAAGTAGATATAAATCGGCGGCATGCCGTGCGGCAGATTCACCAAGATGTAATCATCAAACGATTTTTCGTCCGGGATCGGCAGTGAGGTTGACGTGTTGCCTACTTCCCCTGCGCTTGGTAACGGTAGTACTGTGATAGTCGAAGGTAAATACGGTTCGTCCCGATTGCCGGTATTGGCTGGCGCTTTAAACTCCACTTCGTCCGGCGTCCAGACTAACGTTGGCTTATCGGCGCCATCTGCCCAGAACTCATAGCTCCCGGAAAAACGGTTCCGCTCCATCGAGCGTACGCGCACCTGATCCAGACTGCTATCAGCGCCAGTGTGATACGCCACCGGCTTTAAGCGCCCGTACTTATCATTCACCCACTGAAACCGGATACGTGTCGGTGCCGATTTACCCGCCAGTGCTGCCAGTTGGCTACCTGTCAGTATGTCGTCTTCTCCGGCGTTCAGTTTGCTGGAATAGAACGTTCCGACCACGCCAACCGTGACAGGGTTAACAAACACTGCGCCAGAACCGACAAAGTGACTCAGCCCGCGTAAAGCGTTCATTCCGGCTGCTGCCAGCTCTGCCCCGACGCCGGTTGCCACCGGAATTGCCAGCGGCATACCGGCCTGCGCCGGTGCGTCAGGTTTAGCGCCAAACATCCGTTTGTACCACGGTAAGCCGGTGTCCGTTTTTTGGCTACCGCTGGCCGGTTTACGATTCGCCGCCTGGGCGTGTTGCTCTGGTTCTGGCTTCGCCTTCTCGAGCTGGGCTGGAGTACCAAAAGACAGATGACCAAAATTATAGTGAGATTCATCTGACGTGCCCGCTTCGGTGTTACCCCTCCCACGTTCACCAGATTTTGCAAATACCGGTACAGGGGCAGCCGGAGGCGCAGAAGAGGAAACCTGCGCAGCGGTTTTTAGTGCTGCGGCCTCGGCTGGCGCGTTCTGGCTAAAAGCCTCACCCGCTGGGGAAACATATTGGGTCGTGGAGCCAAAAACCACATTGTTCGGGCATCTGCAGAGAACACGGTCACCGGTCGCCACAAATGCCTTACCATCCTCCGACATATCGAAGACGGTTCCTATTATCTGATAAACCCCACCACACTTGCTGCATGAGGCCATATCCCCTGTGAGTGCCAGCGCCTTGTTACCTTCGTAACATGACGACGACGCAGACAAAACCGCCCCATACGTGGTTTTATCTCCCAGACAAACTAATGCTCTAGCCATAATCCCTCATGAAACCAATGGATAAGAGCAACCATCTTATAGCCATACAAACTTAAGCCAAATTTTTTAACCAATAAACCTCAAGAACTTAGCATTTTGGGCTTTTTATCTTAAATCTTTGTTTTCAATTGAGGATTTAAATCGATGGGAGCCAGAGTTAATTAACAGAATAGGCGAACGGTTAAGCGCTTAAAACGTGGAGGGCACTAAGCACCACCAGCGCATTATGAACGACGATCACGTCACCGCCATTAGGACCAAGCGCAACCGCTCTGTTTCGGCTTTCACTTTTTCGGTGGCCGCATAAATTCGCTAATTGGCCGGTGGCCGATCACCGGGAAGACATCGGCCTCAAACGTTTTAAGCATTTCAGTGCGGTATGAATCAGACCAGCGATCATAGCGACGGGCATACCACTCACGCGCTATCTGCTCGAACGTATTGGATGCATCACCCAACCGGGCATGTTTTACCTGTTGCTTGTTTTCGCTGGGATCGCCGCCTGCGTTAAGTAATTTTTTGGCTTCATCTCTGATGGTTCGGGCTTCAGCCAGAGACACTTCAGGATATACCCCCACGGCCAGCAATTTTTCTTTAACGCCTATCCGATACTTCATGCGCCAGTAACGTGAGCCGTTTGGATTGACCAGCAGGAACAGCCCGCCACCATCGGCAAGCTTGTAGGCTTTCTCTTTCGGCTTGGAAGTCTCTACCTGTCTGGCGTTGAGTTTCATTTGGGGGTATCTCATGGGGAGAGCATCGCTCTGCTGGGGGTATTTTTACAGGGTGAACAACCTGATACCCCCATATATACCCCCAGACAAGGGTATGTAAGTAACCCAGCTTTAGTTCCACACACTTTTTGAGATTTCCGGTTTCTCAGCCATCAGCCGGTATTCTTCCGGTGTCAGGTTATTCAGGGATTCATGGGGCCGCTCACTGTTATATTCATTCAGCCAGCGCTCCGTTATTTCCCGTGCTTCATTCAGTGTTCTGAACAGATAAAAATCCAGTATTTCGGTCCGGTATGTTCGGTTAAACCGTTCTATAAACGCATTCTGTGTTGGCTTACCCGGCTTGATAAATTCCAGCATCACGCCATGCTCTTCGGCCCATTGCGCCAGAGCCAGTGATATCAGTTCCGGTCCGTTATCCATCCGCATCTTCAGCGGATATCCACGGTTTGCCACGACCCTGTCCAGCACTCTCACGACCCTCTGCGCCGGGATATTCAGGTCAATTTCGATCGCCAGTGCTTCGCGGTTAAAATCATCCACCACGTTGAAGGTCCGGAAGCGCCTGCCGCACACCAGAGCATCGTGCATAAAATCGATGGACCAGCTCTGGTTCATCGCCTCTGGCGTCGCCAGCGGAGCCGGATTACGCAGCGGCAGGCGCTTTTTTCCCTTACGGCGAAAATTCAGTTTCAGCAGGCAGTAAATACGGTGAACCCTTTTATGGTTCCATGTATTGCCCTGCCTGCGCAGCACCTGAAAAAGCTTTTTAAATCCGTATCGCGGATAGCGTTCAGCCGCCACGGTCAGCGCCATAATCACCGGCTCATCACGTCGCGTATCCGGCTGATAACGAAATACCGTCCTGCTCAGCGACAATGTCCTGCATGCCTGGCGTAAGCTCATGGCAAACTGCGCGGTCAGATAGCTGACCAGCTCACGCTTTATCGCTGGTTTTAAAGCTTTTTTTCAATAACGTCTTTCAGGGCGCGGCACTCGAGACTCAGGTCCGCAAACATCTGTTTCAGCCGGCGGTTTTCATCCTCAAGATCCTTCATCTTTTTGATATCAGAGGCTTCCATGCCGCCGAACTTCGCTTTCCAGTTGTAGTACGAGGCCTCAGAGATCCCGGCCTCGCGGCAGACATCCTTAACGGTGCGTCCGGCTTCGACGGACTTCAGAACGGCGATGATCTGGTGTTCGGTGAATCGTGCTTTGCGCATGGCGATCTCCTCCGGGGACATAATCAGTATGCCGGAAGATCTCTAAAAGTGAATGGTCCGGTTTACCGGGATACTTACAGGTAGATTTCAATAGATAGCAGAGGACAAGGCCAGAGCGATAAAGTGGCTTAAGGCGCGTATTTACTGGGTTTAGAGGACTTTATGGGAGGCTACTGGAGGACATTTTGGAGCGGTGAAGGGAATAACCATTGATGAATAAATAATTGATAATTATGTCATAAATATTTTTAAATTACTTTCATATACACATTACTATACACAATCCATCGCTCTGCCTTTCGTATACAACTTTGGTAAATGCGATTTACTAACTACTGTTCATCACAGCCTGTCGCTGTATGTCAAACATAACATTATGACCTCGATCTATGCCCTACACCCGCTGTTATCACAACATAGATATCTGCATTTACTTGGCTATCCATTTGCGTTTTACTTGACTATCACCAAAAAAAATTACCCGACCAGACTACATTGAGAGACAGTTGTCAACGAAGAACGGCCATTGACTTCCACAAGAAGCAAAGAAGTTCCGAAAGTAAATGGTCTGGTTATGTGAGAGACCTACAGTACAACCGATAACATTCACTTTTCATTCGTTTTTTTTCAACCTCAAATTTTACTAACGACTAGTACATAACTACACTTTTGAGAATAGTAATGCTCGCAAAAAAGTAAAACCAGAGCTAATATATATTATAAAACAACTGACTATAGTCAAATACCATATACAACCCTTAAGGGCCAAGTCATTTAACTATTAATTTCATGAGATAAATATGGATATACGAAAAATATTTGAAGCTATAAGTTTGGAGTTATCGGCAAAATTCCAAAAGACTATACAAATAAAGCACAATGGTGGAAAAGGAGATAATAGGGAGAATGCTTTCGTAGACTTCCTAAAGGAGTACTTGCCTAATAAATATGGCATAGGTCGTGGCGAGGTGATTTCGCCTGAAAATGAAATTAGTGGTGAACTGGATATTGTGATCTTTGATAAAGATCATTGCCCTCTATTTTTAAAATCTGATTCTCACTCTCTATACCCAAGAGAAAGCGTATTTGGGGCTATCAGCATGAAGTCTCACCTTGATAGCGATGAGCTAAAAGATGCGTATAAAAACATTGCTAGTTTAAAAAAAGTAATGTCCACGCAGGATTTTACTGACTCATTTGCACCTGGAATGGTTACAGGGTTGAGTCCTGTAGTACCTGTAACTGCAATATTTGCTTATGCAGCAAATAGAAGTCTTGAGGCTATTGCAAAACAAGTTAACGACTTAGATAAAGAACTGGATAATATTAACCTAAGGCCGGACTTTGTTGTAGTTCTCGGGCTAGGTATTGTCGGCCCCAATGGTCGAATAAGAAATAATTTTAACATGTACAATCTGCCAAATGATTATGATAACCTATCATTATTAAGAGCAACTGGTAGGCATACGCTTCTACGATTTTATATGCAACTGCTTGATGAATTAAATTCAATAACGCAGCCTAAACTCAATCTTCATTCATATTTCAATATGCCTTCTAGAGTAGGAGAGCACAAGGTAAGGAATCATGATCAGTTAATTATTAGATTTGATGGTGAAGAGAAAAAATCTGTTAGGCGCCTGACACTTGCAGCTATAGATAAAATTATTCAAAACTCAAAAATGGTCACACTAAAAGAGCACTTCATAAACCATTTGGGTAGGCTACCATTAGATGCCGAGGAAATGTATGATTTATCAACTTTTGTGTATGAATACAATCCCATGAACAAACCACCAATACAAATCCTGTTGAATGAAAACGGACGCCCGGTTGCTGATGTAAATACCTTTCAACCACTTCAAGTTGAGATTGATGGAAATAAATATGCTATTGATGCAAATAGTATTAATAAAGATGACTTTGAGGAAAATCCTGACTTTACGGTTACCGAACTAATGTCGCAGTGAGGCATAGAGAACGTAATAAGTTGAAACGTTTACTCGCTGCACTCCCAAATTATTTACATGTTGCCAGCGTTACCAATGTTTGCTTATGGCAAAAAGTCGCCAGATTGAAGGATCATAAGTTCTGCAATGAGCAAGAAGCGGGCTTCATGTTTAATAGATTACATCATGAGGTACAGATAATCTGAAGCATTCCATGAAGTACAATTTTTCATCAAAAATCTGGTTGGATTTCGCAGCATCCTCTGAGCTGAAATGAATGTAGTCTTTGATTCAAAGCGACTATAAGCCAGTTAAATTACTGTAAACACAAAATCATTCCACCGACCTTTCCCAAATTTGTAAACACCATCCAAAAAATCTTAACTTTTAAAATAAAGGAGCCTTTCGGCTCCTTTATTTTACTCTTCAGTTTGTGGCTTTTGCTCTTCACCTTTAGAGCTAATAGTCGATTTGCCAAGTTTACCTATCTCAGCGTCAATCATTTCATTGTACTTGATCCGTTTTTGCACATCAGATAAGTTAGACTTGTCAATAAGATTAACAACTCTTTGCAACTCTTCGCTTATACCCTTACCCGTTATTGCGTCAAACATAGTTTTGATCTGACACAGTATAAAGCCAAATATAGATACAGATGCTTTCGCGGACGAATTAGGTTCCATAGCAAGAAACGTGATTATGCCCGGGTATGCGCCGGTTAAAAACCACAAAAATGCTCCAAGAACATAACCAACTGCACTTCTGATTGGGTAATAGAAAGTTAGGATTCTACATCCGGCATCAATCCATCTTGAAGCAACATCACTGTTCATTGGAAGACTCCATTCTCAGAGTTAAATACTTTACTCTTCTCCACCCTCAAAAGGTCGACAAAAACTTTCCGTTTCCCATTTTTGTCATCAAAGTCATTTTTATTTTTCTTGTCTGTAATGAATTGCAGAAGTTGCAAAGCCTCTAGTCGATTAGTTCCGAAAAAACCATTAGTCACTCTGAATTCCAATACTCTTATCTTAACTTCAAGAATAATGAAGAATGCTATGGGGACTATGCAAACCAACAATGATTGACTATAAAATAGGCTCGCTATTGTTAGCGCTGCAAGCCCTATTACAGCAATAAACTTCGCTCGTAAGTTCTCAACTTTTGATTTAGCCAAAAACAATTCTGTTACGGTTTCTTTAGCATCTTTCCTTTTATTTATTTTTTGTTTATTTATATTTAAAAGATTCCTCCGCATAACCTCAAATTTTATTGCACGCTTGATAAGTATCTTTTCGAGGAAATTTTCATTGTTTTCTAAAATATAAATACTAGCTTCTAATATTTTAGAAACAGAATTAGGCGCAATTTCCAAAAGAGTTTTTGCTAGTAAAGCTGCCACATTGGTTGCCTGCTTAAAAAACACACCTGCAAATACTGCGGAAATAGCAGGAATTAAAAAACTTACTAAAGAAATTAATATTTCATTCTTACTTTCGTAAGCAAAATACACGCCAGCAATGATAGCTATCACTGACACTACTGATAAAACTAGCTTAATCAAATATTTATCCATTATAATCTCTTAAAGTAAACCTGACTCGATTAATGATTTAATATTAACTTCCCCGTCAATATACGTTTTCTCGTTTGTGTAGAATGAAACCTCACTCGCTTTAACACTATCAACGCTCAGCTTAATTGGCTCTTCATTCTCTGCGACTTCCTGTTCCAGAAAATAAGATGACTGTCCGGATGAATTTATCAAAGCGAGAAATTACTTCCAGAATATCAATCCGCTAAATGACTCATACTCAGTTTGCATGCTGCGCCTAACTTTTTCCACGTATGAGCTATCCAAGGTACTTCATAATGATTTCCCCCTAAAGATACTCTAACTTCCATGTAAGGTCTATGTATCCACTTCGTCTGCCCTTCGTTCAGTAGTTAGTTAATAGATGTCACCGTTCAATTCGCACCGGATCATGCACTTATAATCAGCGAAAAACAGCCATCAGCAGATGAGAAGCTTGTCCTATAACGGTTAGTTTTCCACACCTAACTGAAGGACTACCGTTAGGTAATTTGACCTCTACTCCATTTATTGGCATAGCCTGAGAATAGCAATATCTGCTTTGGGCACATAACCGTCGCTAGATAGCTTGAACCGTGGTGTACGGGTTAAACAGTTATTAAGTGGTTCACTTACGCTGCGCGACTACAACGGCTAAGTTGCAAAGGCTTAGGCCACAGTGCGTGCACTAAACAAAATAACGAAGACGGGCATGCAAGAAAGTTTACGCTTTGCCTCAGAGTCGGATCTATTACAGGGGTGCTGACCCTAAATCTGATTTATTAAACAAAGCCATTAGAGAATGGTGAAAAATTTTAAATAGAGAACTGTTTGTGCCATTTTTCTTCTGCCACACCTCGGCGCGCGCAGTTCTCCCCGCCTGCCCGCTGCGGACTTAGCTCACTGGTTTTAATGCATGAATTAAAGCCTCTCAAAACCCGTGTAGCAAGGAGTTAGAGCCATTTTGAGCACTCTGGGTTGCATGCAAAACCATGCATCCTATGCATGCAGAGCTCACAAGGACAGGCTAGCCAGAGAAAAGGCTGTCAGGAAGGACGGTTTTGCACTGCATTCATGAAAAATGCCGCCTTATTCGAAAGCGGCACTTGAGATTGTTTTTTGGGGAATTGATACGAGCTGAAATTTATATTTTCCGCTTCAGATTTTCTCTTTTAACGATTTTACTGACACTTTCATTCGTTTTACATGTGCATGAGCATTCCAGCCTGGTGCACTGATAATAAGACTCCTTTATCTGTTCGGTGATATAACGGCTTGTGCGAATGTGAGAAACAGAGCTGCAAAGCGGGCAGCGCATCATTTACTGTTACTCCTTACTTGTAGCAGCACGCTCTGCCAGCTTACGTGCAAGTAACTGCCTTTTTATGGGACTTTGCAGCAGCCCCATATCGACACCAGGCAGCGCAGGAGAATGCGTCCCGATTTTCTCCAACATAGGTTCTGCATCCATGTTGAACTGACCTATGCTAGCCGCCCCGACAAGCGCCTTGCCAATTTCAGCGCTGACAATTTTGGCGGGCTCTACATAATGACCGGTTTGTGTTTCCTGGTAGCTGACGTTGGATAACGCCAGAAGTTTAAGTTTCACAGCGCGTACCAACGCCGGACTGAGATTATTGATGGCCAGTCGCCACTGATGGTCAGCATAGACATTGAGTGCGCTGCGGTGGGCGCTAATCAACGCATCCCCGGCATTAGCACAATGCAACATCGCCGACTGTTTCTCGACATTCAATTCTTCAATCAGGTCATCGAATTCTTTAACTAATCCCTGCTGAACAGCTCGCTGACTGTGCGCATTCTTGAGTTCGTCAGTCATAACCCCGCGTGACTTGCGAAAACGCGAACGCCAACTCTCTTCGTTCTCTTTGATTTCGCTGTTCGCCGTTTCTTTTTCCTGGGCGCATCGCGCAATCGAACTTTCAATTTCATCAAGTGCCCGCTTTTCCTGAGCAAAAGCCGCTTTGGCCTGCTCAAAGTGTTGGATGGCACCTTCCGCGTTTCCTGATGATGGCTTTTCGTTGTGACCGGCTTTGACCTGAAGAAAGTCCTGGATAACGGCTTCGACGGTTTTGGTTGAATCGGGTTTCATGGCATACCTTAGCAATGTGTTGTCAATGTGAGGATATTGTGGGGAGGCTGGCACAACATTTCTATCTGATGGCGTTTGTTCAGCGCTGGTACAACGGACTGAGATGTAAGCCAAGAAAGTGGAGAGAGTTTATGTTTCTATAAATACTATTCACTACTGTTCACTCTAAAATAAAATATAATTAAATCATTAAGTTAAACAGTGAACACCTTACCTAAAGGTATTCACTCGCTGTTCACGACTGTTCACTGTCTTAAAAAGCCTTTTTTCTGGCTAGCCCAAAATAATTTAATATTTTTTTCCTATTAAAATTGAGTTTATTAATAACCAAAGCCACTTAATCATTGTTCAGTAAACAACCTGCATATCACTGTAGGCATTTGTAGGCAACTGTAGGCAACTGTAGGCATTTGGGCTTTTGTGACCTGATGTTGTTTAAAAAAACAAGCATTTTTTTTCAAGGTTTTTTAACGCAAGAGCTTGTTGCTAAACGCAAAAATATTATCAAAATAGGGGGCTCCTTAACGAAACAGCCGGTACTGGACGCGTCCAGCCGGATACTAATATGAGGTAGCACCATGCTCTCCACCGCTCAAAATACGCCCCCTTCTTCTGCCCTTGTTATGCCACCGGCTTACCCGCGCGATCGCTTTATGCGACTGCCGGAAGTGATCCACACCACCGGCCTCTCCCGCTCAACCTTGTACGACTTAATCAGCCGTCAGCAATTTCCTGCCCAGATTTCTCTCGGTGGCAAGAACGTGGCCTGGCTGGCTTCCGAAATAGAGGGCTGGATGAATGACCGCATCGCCGCACGCGCTCAGGAGACCATGCAATGATTTCTCTGTCTGTCGGTCATCATAATATCCAGCTCAATACACAAGAGGCGGCCTATCTGGCTGAAGGCCTGATGGCTGAAGGCCTGATGGCTGCCGCCTGCGGCAGAAAAAATCCCTTGCCTGCGTTTACCAGCAATACCCTGGGCGTATTATCTGTAGCAGCCGAAGGCGTTAGTTCAGGGGATGATTCACACTTCCGATCAAATCCGCAGCAGTCCGATCAAGTCCTGACCGATTGCTAAGGAGAAACGGCAAATGCTTCAAAAAAGGCTTTTCTCTGGCGAGCCCCTGCTCTATAGTTTTTGTGCTGCCGCAAAATCGGCAGCCGGGCGTGGAAACCCGAGTTTAACTATGGCGACACAACACGCGCCTTGCGTGTTTTTTTATGTCGCGGCCTTAGTGCACCTGTTATCTGCTCAGTGGTTTCTTAACCGCTGTGCTTATCAAGCAATGGTGGCTCAGGCGGGGCAGCCTTCGGGCTGGCCGGTTCACATAGTTACCGGTATTTCCACCCCCGTCTGGGCTACCACCCATAAGCGTGGAAACTTCGGTGGTAGCTGTAACCAGCTAACTATGGAGGCCAATATTTTGGCTACTACCCTCGCATCATCACACCCAAAATTTACGTTCCTGTTTGCCGCCGTTCGCCGTGCTGAACCCAAAGCGCCGGTTTGTATGCTGCGCTCCGTAGCCGACAATGAACATTCCGCCCGTCGCCTGTTTGCCCGTGACTATGTGCTGTGTTTTGCCGGTCGCCTGCCCGCTCAGGAGGCCGCATGAACAAGCTCGCGTCCTTCTATTTCCCCAACACCCATTACCCTATTCCGCATGCTGATTTCCTGCGCCTGCAACACGCGCACAACGTCGGCGTGATGTTCCTCGACATGCTTGATACGCAGGACACCTTCGGGCATGTACCCAGCGGGGATCAGCTAAATTCCATGGCCTCCATGGTTGCACTGCTCACTGACCAGCTCGGCAAAGTGGTAGACACCTGCGAAACCGCCATAAAAACGCAAATGGAGGATGTCTACGAATGAATATGACTCAGCAGTCCTGCCTGCCGGTTGAAGTGCTCACCGCCCTCTACCGGCGCGCACTGGCACAGGCTTATCTCGACGCCTGTACCGCCTACGGCGTTGAAACCGGCTACACGCTTGATGAACTGCAAATGACCATCGCAAAAGAAGTCGAAAGCTATTACGTCCGTCAGCACGGCGCAAAGCTGGGTATGGACATCGCCTGCGCCATGCTCCGCGATATGGTGCAGCCCGATATTCTGGTGGCAAAACCCCGCCTGACACCGCTGGGAGAATCCATGATGGACGAGCTGTTCCGGCCTTGTCTTCACACCACTCCACATACCACGCTGCACTGACAGAGGCGCACATGACACAAATGATTGTTCAAAACACCGTGAGCGCCGCAAAAGGCCGCTGGCCTCAGCTTCTTTCCGCGCTGGGAATAAACGTTGCCCTTCACGGGCATCATTCTCCCTGCCCCGTTTGCGGGGGAAAAGACCGCTTTCGCTTCGATAATCGTGAAGGAAGAGGCACCTGGATATGTAACCAATGCGGTGCCGGTGACGGATTAAACTTGGTTGAGAGAAAACTGGATATCAGTGTGAAAGAAGCCGCCGTGAAGGTGGCTGAAATTCTGGGAGAGGTTCAGCCTCTTGCGGTTCATCACGACGAGGCCGCAGAACAAAAGCAAAAAGACGATGCCCGCCATAGGGCAGCCGGTCAGGCCAAAGCGCTGGTGAATGCCGCCCGTAAAGCGGCAGGCAATGCCTATCTGAAGAATAAAGGCTGGCCGGATAAGGAAGCACTGAACTTACAGGGCAGCGGCCTGCACGTGGGCGGCATAGATTTCGCGGCGGGTGACCTGGTCATTCCGCTGTATGATTTGTCGGGTCACCTGGTCAACGCCCAGCTTATTAGCGGGGCGGGGAAAAAATGCACACTTGCAGGTGGGCAGGTAACCGGCGCCGCTCATCATTTTGAAGGGAACGACAACACCGTTATCTGGATGGCAGAAGGCTATGCAACCGGTCTGACAATACATGCGCTGACGGGCGAAACCGTGTATGTGGCACTGAGTGCCAATAACTTCCCTCATCTGGCTGAGTGCCTGCGAGAGAAATACCCTGACGCCTTGCTGCTTATGGCGGCAGATAATGATGAGAACGGCACAGGACAGAAGAAAGCGAAAGAAGCCGCAAATCTGGCCAGCGGAAAGGTTGCGCTCCCCTTAATCGCCGGTGACTGGAACGATGTATTCATGCAGGAAGGTCGTGACAAAACGCTGGAACAGCTCCGCGCTTTTACTCAGCAATCTCCTAAGAGCCCCTTTGAAACGGTCAGCGATGCCGATCTCAAGGCCATGAGCCAGAGTGAGAAGTGTGAACTGCTGATAGTCCATTATGAACACCATCTGGCTATGCCTCCGGTGGGGGAAGATCTTTGCCGCTATGAGAACGGGGCTTGGCTGGTATTGCCGCACAGGATCCTCAGCCGTGAAATTGCCGCTCTATTTCAGAAAGCACAAGCGCCTTTTTCAGCGCCACTGATTAGCGGCATGATCGAAACCCTAAAGCTCATGGTGCCTGAAATGAGCAAGCCCGCGCGTCACTTAATTGGTTTTCGCAATGGCGTTTTTGACACCCGCACCGGAAGTTTTAGCTCTCACCGCAAAGATAACTGGTTGCGTACCGTCAATAGCGTGGATTATTCGCAGGCCAAGCCAGGGGAAAATCTTGCCGAGCATGCTCCTCACTTCTGGCAATGGCTTACGCGGGCGGCAAACCAGCAAGGCGAAAAGCAAGAGCGCATTCTCGCGGCGCTTTTCATGGTTCTGGCGAACCGATATGACTGGCAATTGTTCCTTGAAGTGACAGGACCAGGCGGCAGTGGTAAAAGCGTCATGGCAGCCATAGCGCGCATGCTTGCTGGGAACGACAATACCACCTCCGCCAGCATCGAAACGCTTGAGTCCTCCCGCGAACGGGCTTCCCTGGTGGGATACTCTCTGATTATCTTACCCGACCAGGAGAAATGGAGCGGCGATGGTGCAGGGATTAAAGCCATCACCGGCGGCGATGCGGTAGCCATTGACCCGAAATACCGTGATGCTTATTCAGCGCACATTCCGGCGGTGATACTTGCGGTGAACAACAACCCGATGCAGTTCAGTGATCGCAGCGGCGGCGTATCGCGCCGGCGGGTGATCATTACCTTTCCCGAAGTCATATTGGCTAAGGAACGCGACCCAAAACTGATCGAGAAAATAGAGGGAGAGCTCGCGGTAATTGTCCGCCATCTGATGGGACGCTTTGCAGAGCCTGGCGAAGCCCGCGCACTGCTGGAAGAGCAACAGAACTCCGACGAAGCGCTAGAGGTCAAACGAAGTTCAGATTCAATGGTCGATTTTTGCGGTTACCTGCTCGCGGTTCCGTCACCCAGTGGTTTGTATATGGGCAACGGAAACATACGTCCGTCCAATCCCCGCAAATACCTTTATCACGCCTACCTGTCTTTTATGGAGGCGCGCGGGCATCAACACCCGATCACTCTCTCACACTTCGGCAAGTTCATCCCGCAAACGATGAAAGAGTATGAGATTGAATTTTTAAAGAGAAAGACTAATCAGGGCGTGCAAACCAATCTGATATTAAACGAGGACTGCGAAGCTGACTGGCTGCCAAAGAGCGACATCAATCAAGTGTAAACAGAAACCGGCTTAGGCCGGTTTTTTTCATATAACGAGATAAGTGGTCACCGGAAAGTGATGAGGTGTGAACAGCTGCGGACAAGGTAATCACCACTTAGTTACTTGAAAAATAATGAATAAATAGAAAAGTGAACACTGTGAACACTTTTCTAATAAATCTTTTTTTCTAAGTCACCTGTTCAGCGTGAGTTTGGATACAATGAAAAAACGTTAAGGTATAGGATCTATAACATTCAGATGCCAAAACTATCCATATAATCCGCATACCACTGCATCATCTCCCGACGCCCATCTAAATATAAAGCGTGGTTATACGTGCCCCTAATGCTGTTCTTATCAACATGAGCGAGCTGTAGCTCGATCCAAGCAGAGTTATAACCTTTCTCATGCAATATTGTGCTCATGGTATGTCTGAATCCGTGACCGGTTGCTCTACCGTTGTAACCAATGCGTTTCATCACCTGGTTTATAGAGGCCTCACTGATAGGTTTTCTAAAGTCTCGCCCTGGGAAAATGAGTTCATAACGGCCAGTCACGATTCTGATTTGTTCAAATAAGCCTATTGCCTGTTTAGATAACGGCACCAAATGAGGACGCCCCATTTTCATATGCTCGACGGGTACTTCCCACACCTTATTCTCCATGTCGATTTCAGACCATTGCGCCCTACGTACTTCACCTGGGCGTAATCCAGTCAGAATTAGAAGCTGGGTCGCAATTTTGGTGATCACGCTGCCGGTATAAGCGTTTAACTCACTTAAGAACTCAGGTAATTCATGGGCGGCCAGATGTGCATAATTATTGGCCTTATGGGGTTTCATCGCTGAGGCGAGATCCGGCGCGGGATTGTACTCTGCGCGACCAGTGATAATAGCGTAACGGAAAACCTCACCACACCTCTGGCGCACCTTGCGTACTTTCTCTGTCGCTCCCCTGCTTTCTACCTGTCTAAGCATTGCCAAAAGCTCTAAAGGCTTAATTTCTGCTATAGGACGAAAACCAAGATACGGAAATACATCTTTCTCAAAGGTATCCATCATCTCAGTTCGGTATGATGCCGACCAACGGTCAGAACGATGCTCATACCATTCACGGGTAATCGCTTCAAAGGTGTTAGTTGCTGAAAGAATCTTTGCGGCTTTCTGCTCCTTCCGCAATGTACTTGGATTAACACCTGATGCAACCAGTCGACGAGATTCATCACGCCTTTGTCGCGCATCAGCCAGGGAAACGTGCTCATAGGTTCCTAATGACAGCATTTTGGGTTTACCGTCAAAACGATAGCGAAAACGCCAAGCTTTACTACCGTTGGGCTCAACAAGAAGGGATAAACCCAGGCCATCGCTCAGAGTGTAAGGCTTTTCTGTGGGCTTAGCCTTTTTGATTTGTAGTTCTGTCAGGGGCATTGTGTATAGGAATCCGTGTGTATAGAAAAACTATACGAGATCATATACACATCAGGCACTGGCTTTCAAGGGATGCACTCGGACGCGAGCGGACAACAGAATGGATAATAACATTGATTCTATTGGTTTTTTTGGATGATTACGGAAGGTTTGGGAAGTGCTTTTGGAGCGGGTGAAGGGAATCGAACCCTCGTATGCAGCTTGGGAAGCTGCCGTTCTACCATTGAACTACACCCGCTAAGGTGTGCGACTGGCATTATAACCGGTTACGACGCCGGAGCAAGGCGTGATTACGGAGAAGCGCTGGAGTTTTAAGCAGTTAGCATCGGGCGTGATCTCAGACACGAAAAAGGGCGCCGGAGCGCCCTTTGTTGTTTCCGGCGGGACTTATTTTTGCGTCTGAGGACGCATTGCCGGGAACAGGATCACGTCGCGGATGGTGTGGCTGTTCGTGAACAACATCACCATACGGTCGATACCGATGCCCAGACCGGCAGTCGGTGGCAGGCCGTGTTCCAGCGCTGTCACGTAGTCTTCGTCATAGAACATCGCTTCGTCATCGCCTGCATCTTTTGCAGAAACCTGGTCAGCAAAGCGCTGCGCCTGGTCTTCTGCGTCGTTCAGCTCGGAGAAGCCGTTACCGATTTCACGACCACCGATGAAGAATTCGAAACGGTCAGTAATTTCAGGGTTTTCATCATTACGGCGCGCCAGCGGAGAAACTTCTGCCGGGTATTCAGTAATGAAGGTTGGCTGGATCAACTGCGCTTCGGCGGTTTCTTCGAAGATCTCAGTCACGATACGGCCCAGCCCCCAGCTCTTCTCAATTTTGATACCGATAGATTCTGCAATCGCGGTCGCTTTCGCCAGGTCGTCCAGATCGGCAACGTTGGTTTCAGGACGGTATTTGCAGATAGCTTCACGCATGGTCAGTTTGGCGAAAGGCTTGCCGAAATCGAAAGTCTGATCGCCGTACTGCACAACACTGCTGCCCAGAACAGACTCAGTCAGGGTGCGGAACAGGGTTTCGGTCAAGACGATCAGGTCTTTGTAATCCGCGTACGCCATGTAAAGTTCCATCATGGTGAACTCAGGATTGTGACGCGGAGAAACGCCTTCGTTACGGAAGTTACGGTTGATTTCGAAAACGCGTTCGAAGCCACCGACAACCAGACGTTTCAGATACAGTTCCGGCGCAATACGCAGGTACATGTCGATGTCGAGTGCATTGTGGTGAGTGATGAACGGACGCGCCGCCGCACCACCTGGGATCACCTGCATCATCGGGGTTTCGACTTCCATGAAGCCATTTTCCACCATGAAGCTGCGGATACCCGACATGATCTGAGAACGGATCTTGAAGGTTTTACGGGAATCGTCGTTGGCGATCAGGTCAAGATAACGCTGACGGTAACGCGCTTCCTGATCCTGCAAACCGTGGAATTTATCCGGCAACGGACGCAGCGCTTTGGTCAGCAAACGCAGTTCAGAACAGTGGATCGACAGTTCGCCGGTCTTGGTTTTGAACAGTTTACCGGTCGCACCCAGGATATCGCCCAGATCCCATTTTTTGAACTGCTCGTTGTAGATGCCTTCCGCGAGGTCATCACGCGCAACGTAAAGCTGGATACGACCGCCAACGTCCTGCAAGGTCACGAAAGACGCCTTGCCCATGATACGGCGGGTCATCATACGGCCACCGACGGTAACTTTGACGTTTAAGGCTTCCAGTTCTTCGTTGGTCTTCTCGCCGTATTTCGCATGCAGATCGTCAGAAATGCTGTCACGACGGAAATCGTTAGGGAAAGCGATACCGGATTCGCGCAGCAAAGCCAGCTTCTCACGACGTGCTTTCAGCTCGTTATTGAGATCTGGTACGTTTTCTGCGCCTTGCGCGGCTTGTTGTTGTTCAGACATGTTGGTTCCTTATAACCCGGCTTTCAAACTGGCTTCGATGAATTTATCCAGGTCGCCATCCAACACGGCCTGCGTATTTCGTGTTTCGACGCCCGTACGCAAATCTTTAATTCGGGAATCATCCAGCACGTAAGAACGAATCTGGCTGCCCCAGCCGATGTCAGACTTGTTGTCTTCCAGCTGCTGTTTATCCGCATTTTTCTTTTGCATCTCATACTCATAAAGCTTCGCTTTCATCTGCTTCATGGCCTGATCTTTGTTTTTATGCTGGGAGCGGTCGTTCTGACATTGGGTCACAATGTTGGTCGGAATGTGGGTAATACGTACCGCAGATTCCGTTTTGTTGACGTGCTGACCACCCGCGCCGGACGCGCGGTATACGTCGATACGCAGGTCTGCCGGGTTAATTTCGATTGCGATGTCATCGTCCACTTCCGGATACACAAACGCGGAACTGAAAGACGTATGGCGACGGCCACCGGAGTCAAACGGGCTCTTACGCACCAGACGGTGAACGCCGGTTTCAGTACGCAGCCAGCCAAACGCATAGTCGCCGATGATTTTGATGGTAGCGGATTTCAGGCCTGCGACTTCGCCGTCAGACTCTTCAATCACTTCCGTTTTGAAGCCTCTGGCTTCAGCCCAGCGTAAATACATACGCAGCAGCATGCTTGCCCAGTCCTGCGCTTCGGTACCGCCGGAGCCCGCCTGAATGTCAAGATAGCAGCTGGCGCTGTCGTATTCGCCGGAGAACATGCGACGGAATTCAAGCTGTTCCAGCTTGCCGGTCAGCACATCAAGTTCTGCAACGGTTTCGTTGAACGTGTCTTCATCGTCAGCTTCAACAGCCAGCTCCAGCAGGCCGGTGACATCTTCG
This sequence comes from Rahnella sp. PCH160, assembly GCF_047784855.1. Taxonomy (NCBI): domain Bacteria; kingdom Pseudomonadati; phylum Pseudomonadota; class Gammaproteobacteria; order Enterobacterales; family Yersiniaceae; genus Rahnella; species Rahnella sp. PCH160. The sequence goes on along the minus strand of NZ_JBLOGT010000001.1, from coordinate 1,798,328 downwards.
GCACCCTGCAGTAACTCGTCGATAGTTTGAACGATAGCTTCCAGTGCGGAACGTTCTTTACCCAGCGCCTGTGCGCGTTCAGGTTCGTTCCAGACGTCCGGCTGTTCGAGCTCGGCGTTTACTTCTTCGAGGCGTTCTTTCTTGGCATCATAGTCAAAGATACCCCCGAAGAACGACTGTCCGCTCGGACAGGTCCTGAATGCGGTTTTTAACCGGATTAATTTCAAACATGATTTTTCGCGTCTTACGTTAGATTCGGAGTTGGCCCAATGCCATTCGAACCGCCGATTCTAACGGAATTAGCGGTCTTTTTATAGCAAGGAGCCGTTTTTTTGCAGGCTTTATTCGGGATGAAAACCGCTTATTTCGGCCATAAATGTTCGATGATCAGTTGAACGCTGCGATTTCCCCGAAATTCATTGATATCCAGACGGTATGCCAGCTGCACTTCACGAATGCTGCTGTCCGGCCAGAATGTCGGATCGATATTAAACGCGATACCGTCGAGCAGCGGGCCGCCACCCAGCGGTTCGATCATCAGCTTCAGATGGCGCTCTTTCAGAAGCTTTTGTTGCAGGATACGGAAAGTGCCGTCAAACGTCGGTTCCGGGAATGCCTGCCCCCACGGGCCGCCATTGCGCAGCATTTCCGCAGTATCAATCGTCAGCTCATGCGCGGAAAGTTCGCCGTCCGACCAGACCACGCCTTCAAGATGCGACGGATCCAGCCATTCGCCGACCAGTTCGGCGAAACGGTCACGAAATTCGTCGAATTTACCTTCTTCGAGTGATAAACCTGCCGCCATCGCGTGGCCACCAAACTTCATCATCAGGCCAGGGTTCAGCGTATCAATACGTTCCAGCGCATCGCGCATGTGCAAACCGGCAATCGAACGGCCAGAACCTTTGAGAATACCGTCACCCGCAGGCGCGAACGCGATCACCGGCCGGTTAAAGCGTTCTTTCAGACGCGAGGCCAGAATGCCCACCACGCCCTGATGCCACTCCGGATGGTACATCGCCAGCCCGAACGGCAACGCGTCAGTGCTGCGCTCAAGTTTGTCGCACAGCGCCAGCGCTTCAACCTGCATCCCCTGCTCTATTTCTCGGCGCGTTTGGTTCAGCGCATCCAGATCACTGGCCAGTGCACGCGCCTGACCAATGTCTTCGCTGAGTAACAACGCCACGCCGACGGACATATCATCGAGACGTCCGGCGGCATTCAGCCGTGGCCCGAGCGCGAAACCCAGATCACTGGCGCACAGCGTGCGCGCTTCACGACCGGCAACTTCCAGCAGCGCACGAATACCGGCACGGCATTTCCCCGCGCGAATGCGGTTCAGCCCCTGATAAACCATGATGCGGTTATTGGCATCGAGCGGCACAACGTCCGCCACCGTGCCCAGCGCCACCAGATCCAGATGTTCCGCAAGATTCGGAACCGCCAGATTGTTTTGCTCAAACCAGCCGCTTTCGCGCAACGCACTGCGCAGCGCCAGCATCAGGTAAAACGCGACGCCAACGCCCGCCAGAGATTTAGACGGGAACTCACAGCCGTGCAGATTAGGGTTAATAATCGCTTCTGCGTCCGGCAACGTTTCGCCCGGCAGGTGATGGTCGGTGACCAGTACCTGGATGCCTTTGGCGTGCGCAAGCTCCACACCGGCGTGCGATGAAATCCCGTTATCGACGGTCAGGATCAGCTCAGCACCGCGTGATGCCGCCTGTTCTACTACTTCCGGACTGAGGCCGTAGCCGTCTTCAAAACGGTTCGGCACCAGATAATCCAGATTACCGCAGCCCATACTGCGCAAAGAAAGCAGCGTGAGCGCCGTGCTGGTTGCGCCATCGGCATCAAAATCGCCGACGATAATAATGCGCATCCGATCGCTCAGGGCTTTTTGCAGCAATTTCACCGCAGTATCGATGCCATCAAGTTGCTGATACGGCAGCAAACCTGCCGCGCTGCGCTCCAGTTCCTTGCTCTGCTTAACGCCACGGGCCAGATATAACCGGCGCAATAACGGGGAAAGTTCAGCGGGAAGATCCACGCCAGTCGCCACCTCACGGCGGCGAAGTTGAGTCTGCAAGGTCACGAAAAATCAACCACCGGTTTTATGTGAAGGATCACGCTGGTCAAGCATCGCGGCCATTTCTTTTGGCGGCTGATAACCGGGGATCAAAGTACCATCTTCCAGCACAATGGCCGGAGTCCCTGTCACGCCAAACTGCACGCCCAGCTCGAAATGTTTCGCGATATCGCTGCTTTTGCAGGTCGCTTCCGTAATCTCATCACCCCGCATCGCTGCATCAAAACTGGCTTTGCGATTGCCGGTACACCAGATGGATTGCATATCTTTTTCAGTTTTGGAATTCAGGCCCTGGCGCGGGAACGCCAGATAACGCACGGTAATCCCGAGGTCGTTATAGTCCTGAATTTGCTGATGCAGCTTGTGGCAATAGCCGCAGGTGATGTCCGTAAAGACGGTGATCACGTGCTTCTCGTTTTTAGCCTTGTAGATAATCATCTCTTTTTGCAGCGCATCGAGTTTTTTCACCAGCGCCTTATTGGTCACGTTGACCGGCTGACTGCCGCTGACATCGTACATCGGGCCCTGCAAAACGTGTTTGCCGTCACTGGTGATATAAATGACGCCGCTGTCGGTGGAAACCGCACTCAGGCCGTTGACCGGCGTCGCCTGAATGTCGGCATTGTTCATTCCCAGCTTGTTCAGCGTGGCTTTGATTGCCGCGTCGTCAGCCTGTGCCACGGAACTTATACACGCAGCCAGAAGGGTCAGCAGCATTAAACCTTTTTTCATCATTTCGTCCTTTTTCCCTGGCACGTCACGCGCGGGGATGATGTTGTTGATGTAGCAGTTTGAGTCGTTCAGTCGCTACATGGGTATAGATTTGAGTCGTTGATAAGTCACTGTGACCTAACAACATTTGCACAACGCGGAGATCCGCACCGTGGTTTAACAGATGGGTTGCAAATGCGTGGCGCAACACGTGGGGGGATAACCGTTCCGCATCAATACCGGCAAGGATCGCATAGTGTTTGATGCGATGCCAGAATGTCTGCCGCGTCATTTTCTGCGCCCGGCTGCTGGGGAACACAATATCCAGAGACTGACCGTTCAGCAGCCACGGCCTTCCGTGCTCGAAATAATTCTCCAGCCAGTACACCGCTTCTTCGCCCATCGGCACCAGCCGTTCTTTGTTGCCTTTACCGATCACCCGCACCACACCCTGCCTCAGGCTGATATCGCTGAGCGTCAGCCCGACCAGTTCGGATACACGCAAACCGGTGGCGTAGAGCAATTCGAGCATGGCTTTATCGCGCAGTTCGAGCGGAACATCCACTACCGGCGAGGCCAGCAGCGCATCAACCTGGGCTTCGCTGAGATCTTTCGGCAAACGCTGCGGAAGCTTCGGCGAAGACAACAGCGCCGTCGGGTCGTCCTGCCGCACAGATTCACGGTTCATATACTGAAACAGTCGGCGCATCGCGCTGAGCAAACGTGCTGAGCTGGTTGCTTTATAGCCGCCTTCAATGCGCTCAGACAGGAAGGATTGTAAATCCCCGGCACTGACGTGCAACAAATCTGTCTCATTGTGATGCATCCAGCCCAGTAGCGATTTCAGGTCCTGACGATAAGATGAAAGCGTATTTTCTGCGAGATTGCGCTCAATCCAGAGCATATCGAGAAACTGTTCCGTCAGGGCCTGATCGGCCTGATTGACGGCTGGCGCAGCCTGTTCAGGCGTTATCTCCTGATGGCCTGCATTATCTTGTTTTGGCATCCCGACTCCTGTTGCTTGCGTACAGACGACACCCGCCATTATGCCTTTCATTCACCCAAATCTGCTACACTGCCTGCCATTCGTATTCTGATGACGTTATGGCAGCAAGCATGAAAATTGGACTTTTCTACGGTTCCAGCACCTGTTACACCGAAATGGCCGCGGAGAAAATTCGCGATATTTTGGGCGAAGATCTGGTTGATTTGCACAACATTAAAGATGTTGAGCCCGATAAGATGGAAGACTACAGCATCCTGATCCTCGGCATCCCGACATGGGATTTCGGCGAGATTCAGGAGGACTGGGAAGCCGTCTGGAATGAGCTGCCTACGCTAAAATTGCGCGGAAAAATTGTCGCCATGTACGGCATGGGTGATCAGCTCGGTTACAGCGAGTGGTTCCTCGACGCGCTCGGCATGCTTTATCATCAGCTGGTTCCGCTGGGCGTTCGCTTCATCGGTTTCTGGCCGACGGAAGGTTTCGAATTCACCAGCCCGAAACCGCTCAGTGCCGACGGCAAACATTTTGTCGGCCTCGCACTCGACGACGTCAACCAGTTTGATCTCACCGACGAGCGCCTGCAACAGTGGTGCGAACAGATCCTGCTGGAAATGGACGCTCTGCTGTAGCCCTTACCGGACCAGCAAATACCTCAGCCCGGTTCAGCCGGGCTGCGCGGATCAGCGCGCAGCAATATCTGGCGCAAGTGCCGCCATTCATCCAGCCCCATACTGTCCGACGCCAGCCATAGCCGTTGTCTTGAGCTGCGCATCGCCTGCGCCAGCCCGCCTTTGCGTTTTTCGCGGCGCAATGTCAGCAACACGCCGCTGCTTATCATCCAGACCGGCTGCTTAATTTGCCATTCATGGCCACGCCACAACAGGCGATTATCCTCAAGCAGGATAATTTCGCCGGTTCGGGCAGTAATACGCCGCTGGCTGCGGATGCATTCAAACAGCACCAGCAAAAGCAGTGCTATCCATACCGGCCAGTAACCCGCAGGCCAGGGTGCCAGCAAAATCAGTAACATCACACCACCGTAAGACCCCAGTGAAATGAGCTGACTGCGCCAGGACACCCTGAGATCACATCGCCACAGGGCCACGGGCTTTGTTTCGAGTCTGAATAAGGGCAATCATGCGTTGTAATTCTGTGTCTTTCGGTTCGCCGTGGTTCATCAGCCAGTTGAACAAATCCGGATCGTCTGAGGTCAGCAGGCGAGCAAACAGTTCTTTGTCGGCATCGGTCAGCGAATCATATTCATGCTCAAAAAACGGCATGATGGAGATATCCAGCTCGCGCATACCGCGACGACAGGCCCAGTGAATACGGGAACGGTTATTGATATCCAGTTGGTTTTTGCTTTCCATAATGAGACTCTTTTTGGGGATACAGAATGAGAATTCTTTTATATAGAAAGCGATTCTATCAGCCGTCAGCCGTCATAAGTAACTTTTCAGTGCCCTGTTTTGTCAATCTACGTGATGTGCCGTAAAACCTGCTGCAAACCTGTCGCTGGCTTTACATTCTCTGGAAGGCATCCCGTAAAAGGCACCAATAACTGTTTTCAAAGCCGGTGGGCTCTTTTACCATGAGGCATCAGTCACATTTCATTGACCGGGATAAGAAAATGGCTAACGCATTCCCCTTTCCACCGCAAAAACCTTCAGCATCTTCCCATCTGCCGCTGACCCTGATTTCACTGGAAGACTGGGCTTTAGTGACCATAACCGGTGCCGACACGGTGAAATATCTGCAAGGTCAGGTGACCGCTGACATCGATGCGCTGGCGGCCAACCACCACACTCTTTGCGCACATTGCGACGCCAAAGGAAAAATGTGGAGCAACCTGCGTCTGTTCACGCGTGGCGATGGCATGGCCTATATTGAGCGTCGCAATCTGCGTGACACTCAACTGACAGAGATAAAGAAATACGCGGTATTTTCGAAAATTACCTTCACCGCCGATGATGACGTGGTGCTGCTCGGTGTGGCCGGTTTTCAGGCCAGTGCTGCGCTCACAGGGTTATTCTCGACGCTGCCAACAGCAGAACAGCCGGTTGTACAGCAGGATGAAACGACTCTGCTGCATTTCTCCCTGCCCGCCGAGCGTTTTCTGATTGTCACCAGTCCGGAAAAAGCCCGTCAGGTGGTGGAAGAACTGGGTGAACAGGCGCAGCGCAACGACAGCCAGCAGTGGCTGGCGCTGGATATTGAGGCCGGTTTCCCGGTTATTGATACCGCCAACACCGCGCAATTTATCCCGCAGGCCACCAATATTCAGGCACTTGACGGGATCAGCTTTACCAAAGGTTGTTACGCTGGTCAGGAGATGGTTGCACGCGCGAAATACCGTGGTGCGAACAAACGCGCACTATACTGGCTGTCGGGTAAAGCCTCGAAAGTGCCAGCGCCGGCAGACGATCTCGAACTGCAACTCGGTGAAAACTGGCGTCGTACCGGCACCGTGCTGGCTGCAGTTCAGCTTAGTGATGGCACCGTCTGGGTTCAGGCAGTTCTTAACAACGATCTGGAAGCCGACGCCAGCCTGCGCGTTCGCGACGATACAACCAGCCATTTAAGCATCCAGCCTTTACCGTACTCACTGGAAGAAACCAAATAATTCGGCATTTTCTGCCGCCTTCTTCATGACCGAACGGTTAAAAGAAGGCGGCAATTCTCAATGTGATATCTGGCTTACGCGTGGTGATGTTTGCCTTTCTGATTAAGCAAATCGACATACGCCTGATCCACCAGTTCCTGCCGGTCGATCCCCAGCCGTTCAAGCAGCTCCTCAGCAATCGCAATACCCTGCTCCGGTGTTTCGCTATCGTCGAGCACCACTTCGAACTCCAGATAATCGCCCAGCCCTTTTACACGGTCGAGATGCAAACGAGTTTGCCCGAGCATGAAAAGCGTGCGTTGTTTGATAACCCTGCCTGCCGCGCCGTACGCCAGTGTGAGCGTTTCACGCAAACTGTCAGGATCGTGAGTTTCAGAAAGCGTATAGAAACTGGTTTTCGGCCCTGCCTGATCCGGGCGCTGATAGAAGATCAGTTCACCACGATCTGCCGCCAGCGTGCGCAGTTTCAGGCGGCCGTGCGGGCAGATAAAAAAGGTATCATCCTGTTCAATAATGTCCGGCAGTCCGTCGGATATCAGCGCAATCTTTTCGTACAGCGCGGAAAAATCATCAACCTTCGCTTTAATCTCAATATTTCTGGCCATCGCTTACTCCCTTAAAGTTGACTCTTTTTTACGTGTGTTTAATGAACCTTTGTTGACCTTACCGTGACAGAATGCTCCGCCGCAAGGAGGTTTGATCTCGCTTACTAAATACGCAATCAAAGGCTGCAAAATCAGGTCAGGGTGCTACCCTGAGTGAGGTTTTTGGAAAATTGAGGGAACGATGATGACCAAAATTGTAACGCTGACTCTGGCACCTTCACTCGACAGTGCCACACTGACGCCCAAGATTTATCCTGAAGGCAAACTGCGTTGTACTGCACCGGTTTTTGAACCGGGCGGAGGCGGAATTAACGTCGCCCGCGCCATTGTCCATCTCGGCGGGCAGGCGACAGCGCTGTTCCCGATTGGCGGCCCGACCGGCGCGCATCTGGCGCAGTTATTGCGCGATGAAGGGATCGTAACGGATACGGTGGAGACTCAGGACTGGACGCGGCAAAACCTGCACGTTCATACCGAAAATACCGGTGAGCAATACCGGTTTGTCATGCCCGGTGCGCGGCTGACGGAATCCGAATTCGCCAGCCTGAGTGCAAAAGTCGAAAATATTCCTGCCGGTTCCCTTCTGGTGATCAGCGGCAGTCTGCCGCCCGGTACGCACATCAATGCGCTGACCGATCTGATCCGCAAAGCGCAGGACGCCGGTTTACGCTGCATTCTCGACAGCTCCGGTGATGCACTGGCCGCAGGCCTGAAACTGGGTGGTCTGGCGCTGGTGAAGCCGAACCAGAATGAGCTTTCGGCGCTGGCCGGGCGTCCGCTGGAAAACCCGGGTGACGTGCTGGCCGCAGCGCAAAAAATTATCCGCGAAGGCGGCGCCGAACGCGTCGTGGTTTCGCTCGGGCCGCAGGGTGCGCTGGCCGTTGATGCGCACGGCGCATTCCAGGTGGTTCCGCCGCCGGTGAAAAAAATGAGTACCGTCGGTGCGGGTGACAGCATGGTGGGGGCGATGACGCTCAAACTCGCGGCGGGCGCTGATCTGCCCGACATCGTGCGCTTCGGCGTTGCAGCAGGCAGCGCCGCGACGCTGAACATCGGTACGCGGTTGTGTTCCGATAAAGATACTCAGCAGATTTATCAGTATTTATGCCAGCAAACAACGGCGTATTAATGCCCTGAATGCGTTCCGCGAGGCCTTCTGACTTCGCGGCGCGTAAATTCTTTGTCACACCTTCACGTATTTCCTTTCATTAGCAGATAAACTCGCAGCATCGGGTGTTGCATGCACCTTTCACATCTCGCCAGAAAAGGCCGGAGGCCAGAGTCCAGAATGATATGGATTATGCTTGCTGCAATTGTTGTGGTTTTTATTGTGGGTTATTGGTTTATGACGGCAGACACCCGTAAAGCGAACGATTCTCTCGCCAGTCTGTTAAAAATTAAGCCGGTTTACATTGATTCAATGCTGCTGGAAATGGGCAAACGACAGAGCCAGATGTTTATCCGCTCAATCAGCGGTGGCTATGCTGAAGAGATCCGCAAAGCGGCCTACGTTGTTTTTATTTATCACACATTTATTAAAGATCCTTCTGAAGAGAACGTTGTCCGCTGGCGGAACATTCTGGTGCGTGCGCACCTGCCGCCTCAGCTCAGCAGCGAGCACGCCGAACTGGCGCTGTTCTACTTTGCTGAACTGGACATCGAGCCTTTTGAACTGGCGCAGTTTCGTCGCGATTACAACGAAACCTATAATCAGATCCATCTGGTGTAGATGTAAAAAAGCCGCTGAGTCAGCGGCTTTTTTGCGTCTGCGATTGATAACTGATTATCTGAACACGTTATCCAGATAACTGGCCAGGATCTGGCGCGAGCTGAAACCGTGGCAGATGCCGTAATACGTTTCGCTGTCGCTCGAGACATCCAGCGGGAAATTTTTGTAAACGCCGCTGCTGCGAAACGATGCCGTCGGCTCGGCAAAACGCTCACTGCGTTCTTTCATCGCCGGGTGTATTACCAGGGCAGTCCGGCCAAACCGCGCTTCCCGGTTTACATACACATAGTGTTCGCCACGGCGATAACCGTAGGCTTTATCATCAATATAATCGCGTTCAAATCCGGATGTTTCTAAAACGCGTGCCACTTCATCTGGCCGTAAATACATGGTTGCTCCTCGCTTCTTTAACCGCAAGGCGACCTTACCGCAATAAGCCTGCCAAACAATGCCTAAATCCTGAGTTTTGGCGTATTTAGGATTTATCTAAACTCAAATACCCTGCGCTGAAGAAGGCTATTCAGCGGACTTTTGTGTGTCGGTTTGCAGCCATATTTTGAGTGTCAGCAGCCACGCCACCACCACCATAAAGGCCGCTGCCAGATAAATAGAAGGCGTGCCAAGACGGGAAATAATCAGACCGGCTACCGGCCCGGTGATGCCTAATCCGAGATCCAAAAAGGCGGAATACAACCCCAGCGCCGTGCCCTGATTCTGTGGTGGAACCTGTTTCACCGCCTCGACGCCCAGCGCCGGGAAAATCAGGGAAAAACCAGAGCCGGTGAGGAACGCGCCCAACTGGACAGACAGCGGATCGTGCCCCTGCCAGATCATCAGCAAGCCCGCGATTTCAAAGACAAAAGACACCAGCGAGACCCTCAGGCCACCAAAGCGGTTGATCATGTTGCCGAAGACCAGACGCGCGCCGACAAAACCGAGGCTGAATAATGTGAGGGTGAACGCTGCGCCGCTCCAGCCTTTATCCGCGTAATACAGCGTAATAAAGGTGGCGATAACGCCGAACCCGATGGTCCCAAAACCGAGCCCCAGACCGTACAGCCAGATACGCCCGACCACCGCTTTGAAGGCAATGCGTTTACCGGCAGTGACAGAAATCGCCGCTTTCAGGCAGGCCAGAATGGCGGCAATGGCGGCGGCCACAACAATCAGCACGGCCACGCCCATCAGGCCAAACCTATGATTGAGCATAACGCCGAGCGGTGCGCCCACGGCCATCGCGCCGTAAGTTGCCACGCCGTTCCACGAAATCACCCGCGCGGTGTGTTTGGCCCCCACTGCGCCAATTCCCCACAGTGTAGTGCCGGTGCTGCCAAAACTTTCGCCCACACCGAGGAAGACGCGTGCCAGACACAGCAACAGCAGGCTCGCCAGCGGCCAGTCGGTCAGGAAGTACGCCGCAGCGTAGAAAATGCCGCTTATGCCACAGCAAATCAGGCCGAAAATCACCACCCTTTTCGGCCCCAGCAGGTCGGCATAGCGCCCGGCGTGCGGACGACTGATCAGGGTAGAAAAATACTGGACGCTGATCACCAGACCGGCCAGCACGGAGTTATATCCGAGCGTGTTATGCACAAATCCTGGCAATACCGCGAGCGGTAAACCAATGGTCAGGTAAACGACGAACGTAAACAGCATGAACGACAGAATGCGTTTATTGAGCTGTGCGTTAGAGCGAAACGAGCTTAAAAACATGAGCAGGACCGGCGTGAAACGCGACGAATGGAATGAATAGCATAAACAGGTTTTGGAGAGGATCAAACGTATAGCGACGCAAAAAATGTTATTGGCTGTAACGTTCAAAAGCATTTGCAGAGAAATCTGAACCGCGTCACGTAAAGCCGCGCCCCGCCTGAACTTTTTCGCCAGCCATATGACCTGAAAACCCCCTTTTTCATAGCCCGATGTTCTCAAAGAACCGTCGGGTACAACATTTTGGTCTATGCTTTTATTCATAGCTAAACGAAAGCATTAGCGAAACGAAATCTACAGTTCACAACATGGAGAGACAGAATGGCTAAGAAATTAGAAAAGACGATTGATCAGGATCTGACCTTACTGGCTGACACGCTGGATGAGGTGCTTCAGTCCGCAGGGAATAAATCCAAGGACGAACTGGATAAAATCCGCAGCAAAGCTGAAGGTGTTTTACGTGATGCCCGTTCACGTTTCAACGGTGAAACCCTGACTAAGCATGCCCGTGAAGCCGCCGCAACGGCTAACGACTACGTGAAAGATAACCCGTGGTATGGCGTAGGTGCGGGTGCCGCGATCGGTATTGTCATCGGTGTGTTGTTGGGACGTCGATAACGTAAGAGGCAATTGGCGGTGTTTCTTTCCTGTGTCGGGAATATGCGTTAAAAAGCTGAAACACCCGCGTGGCTCCCTCATTGCCGCGCGATTGCTAAAAAGATGACGGAGCCTTCGGGCTCCGTTTTCTATTTTGTGGATCCCGTTATCACACCGGAATCTGTAACAATCTGCGCCAGCCGTGCCACCAGCAAATTCGCCATTTCCTGTGAGCTGATGTTGGGAAAACCCATCAGCAAACCGTTAGGCCGCAGCCGGTCGTGGCGAACGCGGCGCAGAACCTGCCAGTCGGAAAGCGCCTGCACCGCCAGCCCCTGTTCACGCGCATTTTTGGCAATCAGCGCATCATCCAGCTCGCGGCTGAGCGTGGAACAAAGCTGGATCCCCCCTGCCTGCTGGTTTATCTGTAAAACATCCTGTGAAAACGCCGCCGTCAGCGCCTGTTCCAGATAACCACGCCGTTCGGCGTAAAGCTGGCGCATGCGTTTCAGATGCCGGTAAAAATGCCCCTGATCGATAAACTCGGTGATGCTCGCCTGAATCAGCGGCGGCGTGCCGCAGATCCGCAGCGGGCAATAGGCTTCGATTTTTTCCACCAGACTTTCCGGCACCACAACGTATCCGCAACGCAGCGCCGGAAACATGACTTTGCTGAATGTCCCGGCATAAATCACCCGCCCCTGCGTATCAAGACTTTTTAGCGAAGGCAGCGGCTGGCCGTGATAGCGGAATTCGCTGTCGTAATCATCTTCGATAATCCACGCCTGTTCTTTTGCCGCCCAGTCCAGCAGCGCCATGCGCCGCGAAAGGCTCATTGTCACGCCGAGCGGGCTTTGATGAGCGGGTGTCACCACGGCAAAACGGGCGTGCGAATGTTGCGCCACGGCCTGCGGAACGTTCATGCCCTCTGCATCGACATTCACCGCGACCAGCGTGGCACCGGCGGCGCGGAAAAACGCCTGCGTGACCGGATAGCCGGGATCTTCCAGCCAGACGCCGTCGCCCGGCTGCAAAAGGCTGCCGATAATCAGATCCAGCACCGGCGCATATCCGCCGCAAATAAAAATCTGTTCGGGGCGGCAGGTAAAGCCACGGGAAAGCTGAAGATATCGCGTCACTGACGCACGCAGCGCGTCAATGCCGGTCAGCGGCGGATGGCCCAGATCGTTCATCGCGGTATGACGGCTCTGGCGCGCCACAATACGTGACCAGATCGCACGCGGAAAAGCATCGAGCGCAGGCAGGCCAAGCTGGAAAGGTAGCGACGAGACGGAAGGCAGCATCGGGTTAATCGGTTTGCGCGGCGCGGGTTTCGTGGCGGACGACGGCACGGATGCGGATAGACTTTCCGGCGCACTGACCACGGTTCCCGCCTGCCCGCGGCTTTGCAGGAAACCTTCTGCCGTCAGCAGGCCGTAGGCGTTTTCCACGGTCGCACGCGCCACGCCCAACTCGCTGGCCAGCGCACGCACAGAAGGCACCCGGCTGCCCCGTTTGAGTTGCCCTTCCATGATCGCCCGTTTTACGCGCTGATAAATCTGGCGGTAAAGCGGTGCCTTGTGCTGCGGATCGAGGGAAAAAACGAGGCTAAAGCGGCTCATCATGACCTGCTTAAAGAGAGTTTTTATGGCCCTGTAGTATAGACCATATCCCGCGTAAAGTAGCCGTCATTGAGATGCGCGGCGCATCCATTTATCACTCAATTTCACCACAGGAAATCATCATGAATACGCTTCGTTTGCCATACTTCTCCCTGTCCTCTTCCGTGATGGAGCCGATGAAAGCCGCTCTCGGCGCGCTGGAAAATGGCCCGCTGGATAACGTGATCATCGAGCTGGCGTTCCTGCGCGTTTCACAAATCAACGGCTGTGCGTATTGCCTGGATATGCATTCCAAAGCGCTGCGCAAAATGGATGTGAATCAGACCAAGCTGGATCAGCTGGCGGGATGGCAGGTGAGCCATGCCTATTCTGAACGCGAACGTGCCGCTCTGGCCTGGTCAGAATCGCTGACGCTGATTGCCGCGACCGGCGCACCGGACAGCGCGTTTGAACCGCTGAAAGCACATTTCAGCGATGTGGAAATTTCAGAACTGACTTTTGCTATCGGTCTGATGAATGCGTTTAACCGTCTGGCTGTGGGTATGCGGCAGTAAGTTTCGCAATTTACGCAGTGCGTTTTTTAAACACGTCTCTGCGCGAAAATCTGAACCAAAAAAGTTTTCTCCCGCCAGCCCGCTTCCTGCGGGCTTTGTCGTTTTTGCAATAAGCAATTTTAGAAAATCTACATATTGTGTGGTTGAAAAATATAATCACTACATCTAGTATTCAATGCATCGGGACGCCACGATGGCACCGAATCTCGCGCCTCTTCCCGGCTGAAGCAGTGGCACAGCGGGTGAGGCAAAAATTGTCTCTGATTTCTTACCAGATGGAAATACGAATCATGAGCATTATTATTTACAGTAAACCAGACTGTGTCCAGTGCAACGCGACGTACCGTGCATTAGATAAACATGGCATCGCCTATGAAGTGATCGATTTAACGCGGGATGCTCAGGCGCTCAGCCAGGTGCGTGCGATGGGTTATCAGCAGGTTCCGGTGATTGTCGCCGGTGACGATCACTGGTCTGGTTTCCGCCCCGATAAAATCAGCGAACTTCGCCAGCTTCAGGGCGCGTGCTGAGGATCGGCGGATGAATCCGTTGGTCTATTTTTCCAGCAGTTCAGAAAACACCCATCGTTTCGTCGGCAGAACCGGATTGCCGGCGATCCGCATCCCGATTGACCGTCAGCCTGAAAAATTGCGTGTCACCTCGCCGTACATTCTGGTGGTGCCAAGTTACGGCGGCGGTTCTTCGAAAGGCGCAGTGCCGACGCAGGTGATCCGTTTTCTGAACGATGAACATAACCGTTCACTCATCCGCGGCGTTATTGCTGCCGGGAATACCAATTTCGGCGCAGCGTATTGCATAGCCGGTGACATCATCGCCCAGAAGTGTCAGGTGCCTTACCTGTATCGCTTTGAATTACTGGGTACGCCGGAAGACGTTGCAAAGGTTACACAGGGAGTTACTGAATTTTGGCAACGACAGAAATGAATCTCACCGACCCCGGCACCCGCAGCCCGGACTATCACGCGCTGAACGCGATGCTGAATCTGTTCGACGCTGACGGCCAGATTCAGTTTGATAAAGACCGCCTGGCCGCGCGCCAATACTTCCTGCAACACGTCAATCAGAACACGGTTTTCTTCCACGATCTGGCGGAAAAACTGCGTTATCTGGTGGAAGAAGGCTATTACGAAGCCGACGTGCTGGATCGTTACGAATTTGAGGATATCAAGCGTCTGTTCAAACGGGCTTACGCTCACAAATTCCGTTTCCAGACCTTTCTGGGCGCGTTCAAGTATTACACCAGCTACACGCTGAAAACTTTCGATGGCAAACGCTATCTTGAGCGTTACGAAGACCGCGTGTGTATGGTCGCGATGACGCTGGCGCACGGGGATATCCAGCTCGCGGGGCAGTTTGTCGATGAGATTATTTCCGGCCGCTTCCAGCCTGCCACACCAACCTTCCTGAACTGCGGCAAGAAACAGCGCGGCGAACTGGTGTCCTGTTTCCTGTTGCGCATCGAAGACAACATGGAATCCATCGGCCGTTCGGTGAACTCGGCGCTGCAATTGTCGAAACGCGGCGGCGGCGTGGCGTTTATGCTGACCAATATCCGCGAAGTCGGCGCCCCTATTAAGCGCATCGAAAACCAGTCTTCCGGCGTGATTCCGATCATGAAAATGCTGGAAGATGCGTTCTCGTATGCCAATCAGCTCGGCGCGCGTCAGGGCGCGGGCGCGGTGTATCTGAACGCGCACCACCCGGATATTCTGCGTTTCCTGGATACCAAACGTGAAAACGCCGACGAGAAAATCCGCATCAAAACGCTGTCCCTCGGCGTGGTGATCCCGGATATCACGTTCGAACTGGCGAAGAATAACGAAGATATGTATCTGTTCTCGCCTTATCACGTCGAGAAAGTTTACGGCGTGCCGATGTCCGAAATCAGCATCACCGAGAAATACCGAGAGATGGTGAATGACAAACGCATTCACAAAAGCAAAATCAACGCGCGCGAATTCTTTCAGGTGCTGGCGGAAATTCAGTTTGAATCCGGCTATCCGTACATGATGTTCGAGGACACGGTAAACCGCGCCAATCCGATCAAAGGTCGCATCAATATGAGCAACCTGTGTTCGGAGATTTTGCAGGTGAACTCGCCAACGGTTTACGGCGAAGATCTGTCGTATCAGCAAATTGGCAAAGACATTTCCTGTAACCTCGGCTCGCTGAATATTGCTTCGGCGATGGATTCACCGGACTTCGGTAATACGGTGGAAATGGCGGTTCGCGCTCTGACGGCGGTATCGGATATGAGCCATATCCGCTCGGTGCCGTCCATCGATCAGGGGAATCAGGATTCCCACGCCATCGGCCTCGGACAGATGAACCTGCACGGTTATCTGTGCCGCGAGCGGATTTATTACGGCTCGGAAGAAGGGCTGGATTTCACCAATATCTATTTCTGCACTGTCGCTTTCCACGCGATCCGCGCCTCGAACCAGATTGCCATCGAACGTCAGCAATCCTTCAAAGGCTTTGCCGATTCGACCTACGCCAGCGGCGCATATTTTGATAAATACGTCGATGACGCGCTGGCCGCGAAATGGCAGCCGAAAACCGCGCGCGTTCGTGAGCTGTTTGCGGACAGCGGAATTCACATTCCGACTCTCGCGGACTGGGCCGAACTGCAAGCCTCGGTGATGCAGCACGGCCTCTATAACCAGAACTTACAGGCGGTGCCGCCGACCGGTTCGATTTCTTACATCAATAATTCGACGTCGAGTATTCACCCGATTGTGTCCCGCGTGGAAATCCGCAAAGAGGGCAAGATTGGCCGTGTGTATTATCCGGCGGCATTTATGACCAACGACAATCTGGATTATTACCAGGATGCGTACGAAATCGGCCCGGAAAAAATCATTGATACTTACGCCGAAGCCACGCAGCACGTCGATCAGGGGCTGTCGCTGACGCTGTTCTTCCGCGATACCGCCACCACGCGCGACATCAACAAAGCGCAGATCTACGCCTGGCGTAAAGGCATCAAAACCATTTATTACATCCGTCTGCGCCAGATGGCGCTGGAAGGCACCGAAGTTCAGGGCTGCGTTTCCTGCACGCTGTAACCGATTGAAAGGACGTAAAGATGAGCGCAGTAAAACAATTGTTAGTGCCGCAGCCGGTCAGTAAAGCGATCAACTGGAACAAGATCCAGGACGATAAGGATCTGGAAGTCTGGAACCGTCTGACCTCCAACTTCTGGCTGCCGGAAAAAGTGCCGTTATCCAACGATATTCCGTCCTGGGCGACGCTGAGCGCGCAAGAGAAACAGCTGACGATCCGCGTATTTACCGGCCTGACGCTGCTCGATACCGTGCAAAACGTGGTTGGCGCACCGACGCTGATGAAAGACGCCGTGACGCCGCACGAAGAAGCGGTTTACTCGAATATCTGCTTTATGGAAGCGGTACATGCGCGTTCTTACAGCTCGATTTTCTCGACGCTGTGCGCCACCGTGGATGTGGACGAAGCCTATCGCTGGAGCGAGGAAAACATTGCGCTGCAAAATAAAGCGGCGATCATATTGTCGTATTACGACGGCGAAGATCCGCTGATGAAGAAAGTCGCCAGCGTGTTCCTCGAATCCTTCCTGTTTTATTCCGGTTTCTATCTGCCGATGTACTGGTCGAGCCGCGCCAAACTTACCAATACCGCAGATCTGATCCGTCTGATCATCCGCGACGAAGCGGTTCACGGCTATTACATCGGCTATAAATTCCAGAAAGCGCTGGCGCTGGAAAGTGAAGAACGTCAGCGGCAGATTAAAGAGCAGGCGTTTGATCTGATTCAGGATTTGTATGATAACGAGATCCGCTACACCGAAGAGTTGTACGACGGCGTAGGCTGGAGCGAAGACGTGAAGAAATTCCTGCACTACAACGCCAACAAAGCGCTGATGAATCTCGGCTACGAAGCGCTGTTTCCGGCCAGCATGGCAGACGTCAACCCGGCGATCCTCTCAGCATTATCGCCAAACGCCGACGAAAACCACGACTTCTTCTCTGGATCCGGCTCTTCCTACGTGATCGGCAAAGCGGTCAACACCGAAGATGAGGACTGGGATTTCTAAGTAGCCCCTTGTGAATCGGCAGTTTTGCCTTTGCTCCTTCCTCTCTCACGAGGGGAAGGCTGGGATGGGGTGTTGGTTTCGCAACCGGCGCGGCGACTCAGTGGCCATTAATACCCCACCCCAACCCTCCCCTTCGCAGGGGAAGGAGCTAAAAACAGCTTCCGGTGTTGCCCTTATTGCTCTGAGCGTTAGTATAGAAACAGTGTTTCAAAAACCTACGCATTCAAAAAGGAAACATCATGCTTTACGCTGCCTCACCTTCGCGCTACGAAACCATGCAATTTCGCCGCTGCGGCCAGAGTGGTTTAAAACTCCCTGCACTTTCTCTCGGTTTGTGGCACAGCTTCGGCCATGTCAGCCCGCTGGAATCTCAGCGCGCCCTGCTGCAAAAAGCCTTTGATTTAGGCATCACGCACTTCGATCTGGCAAACAACTACGGGCCGCCTCCGGGTTCCGCCGAAGAGAATTTTGGCAAGTTGCTGCGTCAGGATTTTTCGTCTTACCGCGATGAGCTGATTATCTCCACCAAAGCCGGTTACGACATGTGGCCCGGCCCTTACGGCTCCGGCGGTTCACGCAAATATCTGCTGGCGAGTCTGGATCAAAGCCTGCAACGCATGAGGCTGGATTACGTCGATATTTTCTATTCGCATCGTGTCGATGAAGAAACGCCGATGGAAGAAACCGCCGCCGCGCTGGCTTACGCCGTGCAAAGCGGTAAGGCGCTGTATGTCGGGATTTCGTCTTATTCGCCGGAACGTACGCAGAAAATGGCAGAACTGCTGCGCGAGCTGAAAGTGCCGCTGCTGATCCATCAGCCGTCTTACAATCTGCTGAACCGTTGGGTGGATAAAAGCGGTCTGCTGGATACGCTCAAACAAAACGGCGCGGGCTGCATCGCGTTCACGCCGCTGGCGCAAGGGCTGCTGACCGGTAAGTATCTGAACGGGATCCCGGACGGTTCTCGGATGCAGGTGGAAGGTAATAAAGTGCGCGGTTTGAATGAAAAAATGCTGACGGATGAAAACCTCAACAGCCTGCGTTTGCTCAATGAAATGGCGCAAAAGCGCGGCCAGAGCATGGCGCAGATGGCACTGAGCTGGTTGCTGAAAGACGATCGCGTGACGTCCGTGCTGATTGGCGCCAGCCGCCCTGAACAGCTGGAAGAAAACGTTAAAGCGCTGGAAAACCTGCGCTTCTCCGCCGGAGAGCTGGCAGAGATTGATCAGTACGTCTCAGACGGTCAGTTAAATCTGTGGCAGGCATCGTCAGATAAATAATCAGTCATTCAAAGGCGGATAATATTTATTCGCCTTTTTAATAAAGAAGCGTTAACTCATTAATTCCAGACGGCGCGCTGTTTCATAATGATTCACCCAATACTGATTATCCAGTGACGATATTGTCACCCCTTCAATTTTAGAAGCATGAATAAACTGATTGTCGCCAATATAAACACCCACATGGCGATCGGCATCTGTCGTTTTGAAAAAGACCAAATCGCCCGGCAGAAGGTTATTTTTATTCACTTTTTTGCCGTTTTTTATTTGCTCAAAGGTCGTGCGTGGCAACGGATGATGCAGGGAATCATTGAACAAATGTTGCATCAGCGCCGAGCAGTCAACGCCCTGGTGCGTGGTGCCGCCCAGATGATACTGCGTACCTTTCCAGTGGGAATATTGGGATAACAATGCCGTTTTAATTTCGTCGGGGTCGCCATTATTACCGGATAAAGACGCTTCATTGTGTAATTTAAAAATTTCTTTATGGGAATAGTTCTTTTTCCCGAGAGACGTGAATTCCTTTGGCAATTCGAAGGCAAAGGAATTCACACTAAAGAAAGAAGAGATAATCAGTAATAACAAATAGACAGGCGTTTTAATACGAAACATGCGAACGTTCTTTTTTCAAAAAATAAAATTCTTCCTTACCTGTAGACCAGCGTAGAAGGCGGGTGACTCGTCGTTGAGTGCGCAAATAATAACCGACGAGCAAAAAATAACCACCTGAAAACGAGTCCAAAATGAGACTTTCTAATTTTTGGCTGTTAGCCCCCTTTAGAGGAAAGGGGGCGGAAGGAATTCAGGAGAAGAATTTCGCCAGCACGAAAAGCCCGACGGAAACGTTGATCGCTCCGCCGATGCGGGTGGCGATTTGGGCGAAAGGCATCAGCGTCATGCGGTTGCCGGAGGTCAGGATTGCCACGTCGCCGGTACCGCCCTGCCCGCTCTGGCAGCAGGAAACAATCGCCACATCAATCGGATGCATACCGATTTTTTTCCCGACGTAAAAACCGGTGCCGACCAGCGCCAGCACGGTGGTGACAATCACCAGCAGGTTCTGCACGGTAAATGCGTTGATCAGTTCCTGCCACGGTGTAATCGCCACGCCGACGGCGAACAGCACCGGATAGGTTACGGCCGTGCGGAAGAATTTATACACCGTCATCGAGCCGTGCTGAATGGTCGGCGAAATGCCGTTTGCCAGTTTCACCAGCACCGCCGCGAATAACATTCCGACCGGAGCTGGCAGGCCAATCCATTTCTGCCCGAGCATTCCGACCATGTACAACAGGATCGCCAGCAACGCACCGCAAGCCAGCGCGTTGACGCCGGGATTGCCCTGGAACTCATCGGTTCCGCTGCCAATATTGCCTTCTTTGGTTGGCATCAGCGAACCTTCACCGGTCAGATGCGGATAACGTTTTCCGAGCTGATTCAGTACGCCCGCCAGCACAATCGCCGTCAGGCCGCCGAGCATGACAATCGGCAGGATCCGCCCGAGCGCCACGCCTTGCTCCATGTGTAGAATGGTCGCGTAACCCATCGACAGCGGGATCGCGCCTTCGCCGACGCCACCGGCCATGATCGGCAGGATCAGGAAGAAGAAGGTTTGCACCGGCGGTAAGCCTAACGCCGTGCCCATCACCATTCCGGCCATCATCCCGACAATTTCACCGCACAGCATCGGCACGAAGATCCGCATAAAGCCCTGGATCAGTACCTGACGGTTCATGCTCATAATGCTGCCGACAATAATGCAGCAGATGTAGAGATACAGAATGTTGGTGGATTTATAGAATTTGACCGTGGAATCGACCACGACGTCCGGCAGCAGGCCGTAATGCACCATCGCCGACGGAATAAAGGTGGCGCAAATCGCCGCCGCGCCGAGTTTGCCGACCACCGGCAGACGCTTTCCAAATTCCCCGCAGGCAAAGCCGAAGAACGCCAGCGTCGCGACCATCACCACGATATCGCTGGGCAGTTTGCCGTTCAGGCAATCCAGCAGGATCAGCACGCCCGCCAGCAGGAAAAACGGCAGCGGGATAATCCCTATCTTGTAGTTATCCAGAATGTGCCACCATTTTTGTCGGGCTGACATGCCGGAGGTTTTTGTTTCTTTGACAGCGATGTAGGAATCGTCAGTTGTGCTCATGACATTGCCTCTTTCTTGTGAAGTCTTTTCTTATTGATGGTCTGAGCATATGAAAATGGCCGGTCAGCCGGATGTGAGGTTGTTCAAATTAAAACCGCAGGGATAAAGGTTGTTATGGTGTTTATGGAGTTAATGCGTCCAAATTTATAAGGATTATCAGATAAGTAGTAAAACCCGCAATTATCCCTGCAATCACTGTGTGAATTGCATTCTATTTATCTTCTTCGTTCACAACTTCGCTTATGTCAGATTACGGCGGCGTTTTCGCCGTGATACGCTTATTCGATGTGTGTGTCAGGGCGGGCTTGCGGCGGGAAGTATGAAATTAAGATTACCTTTTCAGGTAAAGCTCTTTTTATCTCTGGTGGTATTTTCCTGCCTGTTGCTGGTGCTGCTGGGCGCTATTTTGTTTCATATCATCGACCGCCAGTTGCATCACGATCTGGGGCAGCGCGCCAGAGTTCAGGCCAGCCAAATCGCGCTGATGCCGGGGCTGGCGGAGAAAGTCGCCCGTCGCGATGTACCGGGAATTGCCCGTCTTATTCAGCCGTTACGCGATAAAAGTGATGCCAGTTATATCGTGATTGGCGATGTCCGCGAGCGGCATCTTTATCACTCGGAATCCCCAGAAAGAATAGACCTGCCGATGATTGGCGGCGATAACGCGGAAGTGCTTGCCGGGAAAACCATTATATCGGTGCGTCAGGGCGGTATCGGCGTTTCATTACGCAGCAAAGCGCCGATCCTCGACGAAAATAATCAGGTCATCGGCATTGTGTCGGTCGGCTATCTCACGTCTTACATCGACAATATTAACGGTCACCGTCTGGCGCAGGCCGGTTTATACGGTCTTCTTCTTTTATTACTGCTGTTTATTTTCTCGTGGATGTTTACCCGCAACGTCAAAAAGCAAATGTTCTGGCTCGAACCCAAAGATATTGCGCTGCTGGTTCGCCAGCAAAAAGCGTTGCTGGAAGCTATGTACGAAGGCGTATTTGCAATTAACGCCGAAAAACAGCTGATTTCCATTAACCGCGCCGCGCGGGAATTGCTCGATATCCGCCAGCCAGAAAACGAGCTGCTCGGCAAACCGCTCGAAGAGGTGCTCCACACGCCGCCCGCGTTCTTTATCGAAAACGCGAGTCAGGACAAAAACAGCCGTCATGATCAGATAACCGTGCTCAACCAGCGCCAGGTGATCGTGAACCGCGTGCCGATCGAGCTGGAGCCAGGCAAAGAAAGCGGATGGGTGTTCAGCTTCCGCGATAAAAATGACATTAACACGCTGAGCAGCCAGCTGAGTCAGGTGAAACGTTACGCCGACAGCCTGCGCATCATGCGCCATGAACAGCTGAACTGGACGGCGACGCTGGCCGGTTTGCTGCAAATGCAGCGTTACGATGACGCGATGCATTACATTCAGGCACAGTCGGAAGGCGCGCAGGCGGTGCTGGATTTCGTGTCAGCGCGCTTTACGTCACCCGCCCTTTGCGGGCTGCTGCTGGGGAAATTCGTCAGTGCACGCGAGAAAGGCGTCGAGCTGGTGTTTGATCCGGCGTGTCAGTTAACCCGGATCCCGCCGGTCATCGGCGAAACCGAGCTGATGTCGGTGATCGGTAACCTGCTCGATAACGCCGTGGACGCCACGCTGAAAGCCGGCGCGCCAGTTTCCCCGGTAGAACTGTATATTTCAGACAGGAACCGCGAGCTGCTGATTGAGGTGGCGGATCGCGGTGGCGGCGTCGATGATGCCCTGAAGCCGAATCTGTTTGAACAAGGCGTCACCTCGAAGCCCTCCGGCGGCGATGAGATGACCGGCGCGGAGCACGGCATCGGGCTTTATCTGGTGGCCGGTTATGTCCGTCAGGCAGGCGGCAGCATCGAAATCTCAGACAATGCGCCTCAGGGTACGATATTTTCAGTGTTTATCCCGTATCCGTCAGAGAGATCAACAGGACAGCAACATGAATAACAGCAGCGCACTCGATGTCGTGATTGTGGAAGACGAGCCGCACCTTGCCGGTCTGCACCGTGATTTTATCGAGCAAAACTTTAACCTGCGCGTGGTGGGGATTGCCGCCACGCTGGAACAGGCCCGTTCGCTATTGCGGCTGCATCAGCCGAGGCTGGTACTTCTGGATAATTATCTGCCGGATGGTCAGGGCGTGGATCTGATCGACAGTCCGTTGCTCAAAAGCTTCGACTGCTCGGTGATTTTCATCACGGCCGCCAGCGATATGCAGACGTGCAGCCACGCCATGCGCAGCGGCGCGTTTGACTACATCATCAAACCGGTGTCGTTCCATCGCCTGCGCAGTTCGCTTGAGCGATTTATGCAACTGGTGCAAACCCTGCGCAATGTGAAAGTGGTCGATCAGCGCGCGCTGGATAAGTTGTTTAATCTGCCCGCCAGCGAGACGCCGCCAGCCCCTTCCGCGAAAGGGATTGAGCCGAATACGCTGGAACTGGTGCAGCGGGTTTTCACCGCAAAACCTGACGTCAGCTGGTCAGTGGAACAGGTGGTTGAAGAGGTGGGGATCAGTAAAACCACCGGACGCCGTTATCTGGAATATTGTGTGGAAATTGGTTTTATCGGCGTCGAGATGCAGTACGGTAATATCGGCCATCCGAGGCGTTTGTATCGGAAAATAGTGACTGAGGAAAAGTCCCCGCCCTGAGTCTGAATTATGGCGCTCTGCCCCCTGAATTTCGCCTTCACGGCCAGCGGTTTCGCTGGCCAAATTCCCGAATCTCCCCTTACTCAGGGCGATTATTTACGCAAATATTCACCTTTCAGACAACCGGTAAATTCAGGTCTTTCGGCGCAGGCTGAATTCGCTATTTTCACATTGGAAATTCCGCTGAAATTCTTGCATCCCTCCGTCTTATCTCCTCAATTAAAACCGCCTAAAACCCCTCAAAATGAAAAGTTATTAAATCATTTAAAATCATATAATTACTTATATTTTCTGCAAAACATATGCATTGGATAATTAGGTGAACAACAATAATCACAGAACCCTGAAATTTGTCATTCAATGTCAATGCAGGCTGACTTAAATTAGACACACGTAATACATAAAAATACGCTTCCCGTAACGCAACCATGAATATCCATCAGAAACATTGAGACTTGTCTCAGAATTTCGATGTGTTAGGGTATACGCCGCTCACTATTTTGTAACAGGCAAAAACCTATACGTTCCAACAGAAAAATTAGACATCGAGCCGATACGGCTATTTATATCCAAGGAATGCACATTGCATGGCAATTAAAATCGAAGTAAAAAATCTTTATAAGGTGTTTGGCGAGAACCCGGATCGCGCTTTCAAGATGATTGACGCCGGAAAGGGTAAAGAAGAAATTTTTGAGAAAACCGGTCTGTCACTTGGCGTTAAAGATGCCAGTCTGGCCATTGAAGAAGGCGAGATTTTCGTCATCATGGGGTTATCCGGTTCCGGTAAATCCACCATGGTACGCCTTCTCAATCGTCTGATAGAGCCCACTCGCGGCGAAGTGCTGATTGACGGCGAAGACATCGCCAAAATCTCAGAATCAAAGTTACGCCAGGTGCGTCGCAGTAAAATCAGTATGGTGTTTCAGTCTTTTGCGCTGATGCCTCACCTCACCGTGATAAATAATACGGCGTTTGGTATGGAGCTGGCCGGTGTGCCGGTGGCAGAGCGCAATGCCAAAGCGCTGGATGCGCTGCGTCAGGTCGGGCTGGAAAACTATGCCAATTCCTATCCGGATGAATTGTCCGGAGGGATGCGTCAGCGCGTCGGCTTAGCCCGTGCGATGGCTAATAACCCTGACATTCTGCTGATGGATGAAGCCTTCTCGGCGCTTGATCCGTTAATCCGTACCGAAATGCAGGATGAGCTGGTGAAACTGCAGGCGCAGCATCAGCGCACTATCGTGTTTATTTCCCATGACCTCGACGAAGCCATGCGCATCGGCGACCGCATTGCGATTATGCAGGGCGGCGAAGTGGTTCAGGTCGGTACGCCGGAAGATATCCTCAATAACCCGGCCAATGATTATGTCCGCACCTTTTTCCGTGGTGTTGATATCAGTCAGGTCTTCAGCGCCAAAGACATTGCCCGCCGTCGTGGCGCGCTCATTCGTAAAACCCCCGGTTTTGGTCCGCGTGCCGCACTCAAGCTGCTCGAAGATGAAGACCGCGAATATGGTTATGTGCTGGAACGCGGACAGAAATTCATCGGCGTTGTGTCGATTGAATCCCTGAAAACCGCGCTGAAAGCCAATCAGCCGCTGGAAAGCGCCCTGCTGGAATCTCCGGCACCGGTGCAGGCAGATATGCCGCTCAGCGAACTGATTTCTCATGTTGCCGCCGCGCCTTGCGCTGTGCCGGTGATCAATGAGGACAATAACTATATCGGCATTATTTCCAAGGCCATGCTGCTTCAGGCTCTGGATAAAGAAGGAGGTAACGAATGAGCTACTCAACCATAAACAATTCAATTCTTCAGCACGCGCAGGCCGCTCAGGCTCAGCCGCTGGATGCTTCCGTTGATCCGTGGAGTGCCGATAACGCCAGCGGTGGCATTGAGTCGCAGCCCGACGCGGCAGCCAGTTCCGCCGGTGGCGATCCGTGGGGTGGCAGCAGTGATGCGGCGACCAGCGCGCCGGATACAACGCACCACGCCGCCGCACAGGCCAACGACTGGCTGAGCGTCGCACCGGAACAGCATCAGCATTTCAACATTCTGGATCCGTTTCACAGTACGCTGATCCCGCTCGACCACTGGGTGACTACCGGGATCGACTGGCTGGTCGGCAACTTCCGTCCGGTATTCCAGGGGATCCGCGTCCCGGTCGATTTCGTGCTGAGCGGTTTTCAAAATGGTCTTGAATCCTTGCCCGCGCCGATTGCAATTCTGGTCTTCGCCCTGCTCGCCTGGCAGATGGCCGGTTTAGGTATGGGTGCCGCCACGCTGGTTTCTCTGGTTCTGATCGGCGCAATCGGCGCATGGTCGCAGGCCATGGTGACGCTGGCGCTGGTTCTGACCTCGCTGTTCTTCTGTATTCTGATCGGTTTGCCGATGGGAATATGGCTTGCGCGCAGTCAGCGGGCGGCGAAAATTATCCGGCCACTGCTGGATGCCATGCAGACCACACCGGCGTTCGTGTATCTGGTGCCGATCGTGATGTTGTTTGGTATCGGTAACGTACCGGGCGTCGTGGTCACCATTATCTTCGCCCTGCCGCCGGTCGTGCGTCTGACAATTTTGGGGATCAACCAGGTGCCGGAAGATCTGATCGAAGCCGCGAAATCCTTCGGGTCCAGCCCGAGCCAGATGTTGTTTAAAGTTCAGCTTCCGCTGGCGATGCCGACCATCATGGCCGGTATCAACCAGACGCTGATGCTGGCGCTGTCGATGGTGGTTATTGCCTCGATGATCGCCGTCGGCGGTCTGGGTCAGATGGTTCTGCGCGGGATTGGCCGTCTGGATATGGGCCTCGCGTCGGTCGGTGGTGCGGGTATCGTGATTCTCGCCATCATCCTCGACCGCCTGACGCAGTCAATGGGCCGCGACAGCCGCAGCAAAGGTGGCCACCGCTGGTTCACCCGCGGGCCGGTCGGTCTGGTGATGAAGCCTTTCGTTAAAAAAGCCTGATTCATACACGGCACTTTTCCCGGCGGTTCGCTGCCGGGAACTCTCAAAAAGCTAAAACAACGCAGTCCACTCCAATCCACTCATAAGCTATCAACTTAAAAAAAGAGGATTCACCATGCGTACAACATCGATTTTGG
The DNA here is from genome assembly GCF_047784855.1 of Rahnella sp. PCH160. Lineage (NCBI taxonomy): Bacteria > Pseudomonadati > Pseudomonadota > Gammaproteobacteria > Enterobacterales > Yersiniaceae > Rahnella > Rahnella sp. PCH160. The sequence goes on along the minus strand of NZ_JBLOGT010000001.1, from coordinate 1,771,771 downwards.
CGGTCGCCGCCCTCACCACATTTGCCACGGCCACGACCTTCGCCGCCGATCTTCCGGGCAAAGGCGTCAGCGTGACACCCATTCAAAGCACCATCAGCGAAGAGACTTTCCAGACCGAACTGGTGAACAAGGCGCTGCAAAAACTGGGCTACGACGTTCAGCCGACCCGTGAAGTGGATTACAACGTCGGCTACACCACGATTGCCGCCGGTGATGCCACGTTTACTGCCGTCAACTGGTCGCCGCTGCATGATGAAATGTACAAAGCCGCCGGTGGTGACAAAGCTTTTTATCGCGAAGGGACCTATGTGACGGGTGCCGCACAAGGCTGGCTCATCGATAAGAAAACCGCCGAGCAATATCACATCACCAACATCGAACAGCTTAAAGATCCGAAACTCGCCAAACTGTTTGATACCAACGGTGACGGCAAAGCCGATCTGACCGGTTGTACGCCGGGCTGGGGCTGTGAAGCGGCGATCAATGAACAGCTGAAAGCCTACGGCCTGGAAAAAACCGTGACGCATAATCAGGGTAACTATTCCGCAATGATCGCCGACACCATCACGCGATACAAAGAAGGTAAACCGATTTTCTATTACACCTGGACACCGTACTGGGTCAGCAATGTGCTGGTTCCGGGCAAAGATGTGTTGTGGATGCAGGTACCGTTCTCCGTCGTACCGGGTGATAAAAACGCCGATACCACCTTGCCAAACGGCAAGAACTACGGCTTTGCGGTGAGCACCATGCACATCGTGGCCAACAAGGCCTGGGCTGAGAAAAACCCGGCTGCCGCGAAGCTGTTTGCCATCATGAAATTACCGCTGAAAGACATCAATGCGCAAAACGCCGCGATGCACGCGGGTAAAAACTCGGATGCTGATATCGATGCGCAGACCGACGGCTGGATTAAAGCCCACCAGGAAGAGTTCGATGGCTGGGTGAAAGAAGCCGCTGCGGCCGCGAAGTAACCGAAAATCCACTCAGTAAGACCAGCGGGCGGGGAGAAATCTCCGCCCGTTTTTTTGTGCGCAATTGCCGCCGTGTGTATTAGTGTGTATAATTACGCATCATCAAGGAGAGCCCATGAAATCGACGGAATTGATTAAAGAGCTGCTTGCGGCGGGTTGTGAACTTAAGCGTCACCGGGGAGGAAGTCATCAGATTTGGTGGTCGCCCATCACCAACAAAACCTTTCCGGTTCCACACCCTAAGAATGATTTGCCTATGGGAACTCTCAAATCCATTAAGAAAATGGCAGGGATATGATCCTGCAACGGGAGGTTGAATATGTTCTTTTCAGTCGGTCTTGAAACGCCTAAAGATGACAAAAACGCTTACGGCATGGTGGTGCCCGCATTTACCGCATTTGATTATGGATGTTTTTCTGCGGCGGATACCCGCGAAGAAATCGCGCCAATGGTGCGTGAAGCCATCCTGATGACGGTTGAGGATCTGCTCGAAAGCGAACGGTACGTGGTGGATGATATTTTCGATGCCGGGCATTTAGTCTATGCAGCCAATCCTGAGTATGCCGACTTTGATACCTGGTTTCTGATTGATATCGATCTCTCAGAATTTGAAGGAAAAGCGCATCGCATTAATATTTCCCTGCCCGATACGTTAATCAAACGTATTGATAACAAAGTGAAAGAGCATCCTTCTTATCGCGATCGCAGCCACTTTCTGGCGATGGCGGCACGAAAAGAATTACTGGCCTGAATGCCGGGCGGGGAGAAATCTCCGCCCGTTTTTTTGTGCTTACACCATGTCGTCTTCGGAGATTGCCAGAAAGCGTTGCCCGGCCAGGGACATCGTGGTTTGCCAGACACAAAAAACCTGACGGCGTGGCGCGTTTTCGATTGGGATCGACACCAGATCGCTGCCGGCCTGAATCCGTGAAAGCGGCACAATGCCGACGGCGAGCGAGCGGCGGACGATATTTTCCAGCCACTCGATATGATCGATTTCAAAGCTGACATGGCGGGTAATTCCGGCTTCTTTGAAGGCGTTATCAGTCTGGCGGCGCGCACCGGAACCGGCATAGAAATCCACCAGCGGCACCTGCGCCAGCTCGCTTAACGCCACCGTTCCGCGTTGCGCGTAAACATGGTTCGGGCTGACCAGCGCCACCAGCGGTTCATCACAAAGCTGGCGGTGTGGCAGTTTGATCGACGCTCTGTCACCCGGCCACAGGCCGACAAAGGCCACGTCGGTGCGCCCCTGTTGCACGTCTTCCAGCAGTTTTTCACTCATTCCTACGTAGAGCCGGATATTCACCCTCGGATAGCGTTGAGTAAAACGCGCCAACTGACCGACTATATCTATCGCGTTCAGCGTTGATATCGTCCCGACTGTGAGTGTGCCGCTGATCTCGCCTTTCAGGGCTTCCATGGTGTCGAGCAATTCCCCCTGCGCGGCCAGAAATTTCTCTGCAGGGGCCAGAAAAGCACGGCCAGCAGCGGTCAGTTTGACCTGTCTGGACGTCCTCTCGAACAGCGTGCTGCCCAGCTCTTCCTCCAGTTTTGCAATCTGGTGGCTCAGTGCAGACTGCACGGTATGGCAGCGCTGCGCCGCCCGGGTAAAGTTCTGTTCCTGCGCCACGGCAAGGGCAAATCGGATCTGTTTGAGGTTCATCGATCAATCGCAAAATGAGATAGTTTTAATCAAAACTATACATTGGTTTAATATTTAAGAGTGAACGATACTGGGCATCTGCTGCATTCCTGAAGTTTCACGCCAGCGGCTTATCGCTATCTCCAATAAAAAAGACTGACTTTCATAATGAAAAACTCAAAAACACCTGTAGCGCTGAGCCCGGCGCTGATCATGCTGATGGCGGTGGCCACCGGGCTTGCCGTCGCCAGTAACTATTATCCGCAACCGCTGCTGGAAACCATTGCGCGCGCGTTCGATCTTTCCGTCAATCAGGCCGGTTTCATCGTCACCGTCGCGCAGCTGGGTTATGCCTGCGGGCTGATGTTTATCGTTCCGCTGGGCGATATGTTTGAACGTCGTAACCTGATTGTGCTGATGACACTGCTTTCCGCCGCCGGATTGCTGATCACCGCGATGGCCCCGACGCTGACTATCATGCTGGTGGGTACGGCCCTGACCGGGCTGTTCTCGGTGGTGGCGCAGATTCTGGTGCCGCTGGCGGCGACGCTGGCGGAACCGGAACGGCGCGGTAAAGTGGTCGGGCTGATTATGTCCGGCCTGTTGCTGGGTATTCTGCTGGCCCGGACGGTTGCCGGTGCGCTGGCAACGCTCGGCGGCTGGCGTACGGTGTACTGGGTTGCCAGTGCGCTGATGATAATTATGGCGCTGGTGCTGTGGCGTAAACTGCCAAAACATCAGCAACATACGGATCTGAATTATCCGCAACTGCTCAAATCCATCTTCACACTGTTTATCCACACGCCGGTTTTGCGCACGCGCGCGCTGATCGGTATGTTCTGTTTTGCCAACTTCAGCATTTTGTGGACGTCGATGGCGTTCCTGCTGGCCGGCCCGGCGTATCACTATTCCGAAGGGGTGATTGGCCTCTTTGGTCTGGTCGGCGCGGCGGGGGCGCTGGCGGCTACGCGTGCGGGACATCTGGCCGATAAAGGCAAAGCGCATCTGACGACAACGGCAGGGCTGGTGCTGCTTTTGCTGTCCTGGGCGGCGATAGCTTACGGCCAGCATTCGGTGATATCTCTGATCGTCGGCATCATCGTATTGGACCTTTCGGTTCAGGGCGTGCACATCACCAACCAAAGCGTGATTTACAAATCGATGCCGGAAGCGCGTAACCGCCTGACTGCAGGTTACATGACGACATACTTTATTGGCGGTGCGGTCGGGTCTCTGGTGTCGGCTTCGGCGTATCAAACGGCGGGCTGGTATGGCGTCTCGGTGGCAGGCACCATCATGTGCGTCCTGAATTTACTCGTCTGGCTGAAAGGGTATAAACATAAGCTGACCTGATAACGGACGAAATCAGACCAGGAGGGAATCATCACCCCTCCTGATTAGCTTGCGAATAGTCATATAAGAAATTTATTTGAACCAAAGGGTGTTAACAATACTTACAGTCTGGTAATGTTTACGCCATAAATTATTCGCCGGCTTTCTCCCGGTTTCACAATGTTTTAAACACCCATGCACAACAATCCTGATCTCGAAGCGCCTGACCCCGTCCGCGTTTCCACTTTCGCACAAGGTATTACCGATAGCCTTCCTATCGTGATGGGTTATATTCCAATCGCTTTTGCGTTCGGTCTCAGCGCCGTCAAACTTGGGTTCACGCCCGCTGAAAGTCTGCTTTTCTCCATCCTTATTTATGCTGGTGCGAGCCAGTTTGTGATCACCGCACTGCTCAGCGCCGGGATGTCTCTCTGGGTTTCCGCGCTCACCGTGATGGCCATGGATGTCCGGCATGTTCTGTACGGCCCTTCGCTGCGTAACCGCATTGTGGGAAAACTCAGTGGCAGAAAAAACGCACTCTGGGCGTTTGGCCTGACCGATGAAGTCTTCGCCGCCGCCACCGCCAAGCTTGTCCGCGATAAACGCAACTGGAGCGAGAACTGGATGTGCGGCATCGCACTTTCCTCGTGGCTCTCGTGGGTTTTCGGCACGGCCGTTGGCGCACTGTTCGGCAACGGTCCGCTGGAAAATTACCCCGCCGTTGAAGCCGCGCTCGGGTTCATGTTGCCCGCACTTTTCCTGAGTTTCCTGCTCGCCGCGTTTAAGCGCCAGCAAAGCATGGTGTTTGTCGCCTCGCTGGCCGGTGCGCTCGGCGGGCTGTTGTTCTGGTCAATTCCTGCCGCTATCGGATGCGGCCTCGGTGCCGGATGTCTGGCCGCTCTGCTGCAGCCTGCCGCCTCTTCGGGCGCGACGGAGGTCACCCCGAATGAGCACTAACGTTATTCTGGTTTGCCTGCTGGTCGGCGCCGTCAATTACCTCTTTCGATATTTGCCACTGCGTCTGGGCGCACGGCAAAAGTCGGGGACGCTGAAAAGCGGCCCGCTGTCCCGCGTGCTCGACAGCATCGGTATCGCTTCTATCTGTGCGTTACTGGTGGTGTCCTGCACCCCGGAAATCCTGCGTGATCAACAAAAACTGCTGCCTTCGCTGGCCGGTTTTGTCCTGCTTGCGCTGATTTTCTGGCGAACCAAAAGCATTATCGTTGCAACACTGACCGGTGCCGTGGTTTACGGCCTGGTGTTCAAGGTCATGCTGCTGGCAGGCTGAGGTACGTTTTTTACCGTGAGGTAACAACCGGGCAAACTTTGCCGAATACTTTACACATCGAATAATTCACTGGAGTTATGAAACACACTAATTGCTAAAGAATTGGTGATTCATAACATTGATATTATTAATTACCATCGTTACTATGTCATCTGTAACTAATGAGGCTTCTCATATGGACAGTTCGTTCGCGCCAATTGAAAACATGTTAAATTTCCGGGCTAAAAAGCAAAAAGATTTCCCTTATCAGGAAATTCTGCTGACCCGCCTGTGTATGCACATGCAAAGTAAATTGCTGGAAAACCGCAATAAGATGCTGAAAGCGCAAGGCATCAACGAAACGCTCTTTATGGCTCTGCTCACACTTGATGCACAAGAAAGCCACAGTATTCAGCCTTCGGAACTAAGCTCAGCGCTGGGTTCTTCACGCACCAATGCCACCCGTATTGCAGATGAGCTGGAAAAGCGCGGATGGATTGAACGTCGTGAGAGCGACAATGACCGCCGGTGTCTGCATTTGCACCTGACGGCCGATGGCGAAGCTTTTATCCAGAAGTTACTGCCGCCTCAACATAAGAGCCTGCATTTTCTCTGGTCAACACTGGACGCAGATGAGCAGAAGCAGTTAGAAACCCTGACGCGCAAACTGTTAACTCGCCTTGATCAGATGGATGCGACAGCACTACAACAATTCTAAATTTCTGTTCAGGTAAACCACACATGTCACTCCAAGCTCGCTGGAGGCTTACGCCGCTGTTTGCCGTTTTGATTTTGGCTGGCTGCGCCTCCAGTAATAATATTGCTCCTCAGTCGTCGCTGCTTGATACCCAACAGCTTCATCTGCAGCAGGCAAAAGTCAGTTCTCTGACCATCGGGCCACAGTGGTGGCGCAGTCTTAATGACCCGCAGCTTGATAAGCTGATGACCACGACGTTGCAAAACTCGCCGTCATTGCGCCAGGCCGCGGCTCGCGTGCGCGAAGCGCAGAGCGTGATGGGAGAAGCAGATGCGGCCAATGGCCCGTATCTGGACTTAAATGGTTCGACGCGTCGTGAACGTGTAGCGAAAAACACGATCCCGCCCTTCCTGACCAGCTATCCTGAAGCGCCAATCTACGACAGCAGCAACAGCCTCGGGCTGAATCTGAGCTATGAGTTTGACTGGTGGGGTAAATACCGCAATCAGGTAAATGCCGCAAAAGCGCAGGTGGATTCCGCCCGCGCCGAGCAGGCAGAAGCCGCGCTGACGCTGACCAGTTCGGTGGCGTCAGCCTATTATCAGTTGCAAGCCAATCTGGCATTGCAGGATGTTCTGCAACACGAGGTGGATAACAATCAGCATCTGGCGGATTTGCGTAAAGCGCAGTATCAGGCCGGTGTTTATGGCATTGAAATTCCGCAACAAACCCAGGCTCAGGCCGACAGCGCTAAGCAGCAGATTATCAATCTGAAAGCCCAAACCGAACAGCTGAGGCATCAGCTTTCCGCGCTGGCAGGCCAGGGGCCGGATGCCATGAACGGATTGCACGCCGTGGCATTGCCGCCGGCAGAAGCGCTGGCTCCGAAAGGCGAGCTGACGCTGGATTTACTGGGCAAGCGCCCGGATATTACTGCGCAACGTGATCTGGTGGAATCCTATTCCCAGCGCGTCAGTGCCGCAAAAAAAGAGTTCTACCCCAGCCTTTCCATCAGCGCCTTTGGCGGTCTGACGACCACCAATTACGGCGGCACCAGCCCGAATCTTCTGGAAGCAGCCAGCAAGGCCTGGAATATCACGCCAGCGATTTCGCTGCCGATTTTCCACGCTGGCGCACTGCGTTCCAAACTGGGCGAAGAGTCCGCGTTGTATGACCAGTCCGTTGAGTCGTATAACCAGACCATCCTGAGCGCCATCCAGCAAACTGCGGATGCCATTACCCTCTCGAAAAGCAGCGTTGAACAATTGCAGCAGGCTTCTTCTGCCGCTCAATCGCTGGAAGAGGTGTATCGCGTTTCGGATGCACGATACAACGCTGGCGTCATCGGACGGGATGCGCTGTTAACCAGCCAGTCGGCGCTCCTGCAACAACAGCAGGCGCAACTCAATGCCAGCAGTCAGCTGATGCAGGCAAAAATCAGTCTCATTCGTGCGCTCGGGGGTGGCTATCAGGCCCCGGCTGCGAACCAAAAATCATAATAAAAGACTCAGTGTGGAGAAGACCATGAGCGCAAATGCCGAAACTCAGGCAACGCCGCAAGCTCCGAAGAATAAGAAGAAAACGCGCAAAGTCGCGATGCTCTTGTTAACCGGGATTTTCATTATTATCGCCATCGCCTACCTGTTTTACTGGCTGCTGGTTTTACGTCATTTCCAGTCTACGGATGATGCATATGTTGCCGGTAATCAGGTTCAGATTATGGCGCAGGTGTCAGGCAGCGTGACTGACGTCAATTTCGACAGCACCGACTTTGTCAAAAAAGGCGATGTGCTGGTGACTATTGATCCGACCGATGCGGAACAGGCGTTTGAACGTTCTAAAACGGCACTCGCTAACAGCGTGCGCCAGACACATCAGTTGATCATCAATGGAAAACAGTATCAGGCGAATATCGCGCTGCGTGCTACGCAGCTGCAACAGGCGCAGTCTGACCTGAAACGCCGTATCGTGCTGGGCAACGTTGACGCCATTGGCCGTGAAGAACTGCAACACGCCCGTGACGCCGTGGATACTGCGAAAGCGCAATACGATGTTGCCGTGCAGCAATACAACGCGAACCAGGCAATGGTGCTCAATACGCCGGTCGATCAACAGCCGCAGGTTCTGCAGGCCGCCGCGCAGGTTCGTGACGCATGGCTCGCCCTGCAACGTACCAAAATCCGCAGCCCGATTGATGGTTTTGTTTCCCGCCGCGCGGTGCAGATCGGGCAGCAGATCAGCCCGACAACGTCTCTGATGGCGGTTGTTCCAGCGCATCACATCTGGGTGGACGCCAACTTTAAAGAAACGCAGCTGGCGAATATGCGTATTGGTCAGGTCGCGACTGTGGTCAGCGATATGTACGGCGATGACGTGAAATATCACGGCAAAGTTGTGGGTATGGATATGGGCACCGGCGGCGCGTTCTCGCTGTTACCGGCACAGAATGCGACCGGCAACTGGATCAAAGTGGTTCAGCGTCTGCCCGTGCGTATTGAGCTTAACGATCAGGAAGTCGCGGAACATCCGCTGCGCATCGGTTTGTCCACGCTGGTAACGGTCGATACTCAGAACCGTGATGGCCTGGTGCTGGCAAATAAAGTGCGTACCGAACCGTTGTATCAGACTTCGGCTCTGACACTGGATCTTGCCCCGGCGAATGCCATCATTGCTGAAGTTATTCACGCAAATGCAGGCTAAAACCTCCGGAGGCCTCTGTGGCAAATAAACCGCTGGTAGGCGCCCCGCTGGCCTGGATGACAGTGGCTTTGTCTTTGGCCACCTTTATGCAGGTGCTGGACTCGACGATCGCCAACGTGGCGATCCCGACCATCGCCGGGAATCTGGGTGCCTCGAACTCACAGGGCACCTGGGTGATTACGTCGTTCGGGGTGGCAAACGCCATCTCGATCCCCATCACCGGCTGGCTGGCAAAGCGTATCGGTGAGGTCAAACTGTTCCTGTGGTCCACGGTCCTGTTTGCGCTCGCCTCCTGGCTGTGCGGGATGTCCAACAGCCTGGAAATGCTGATCTTCTTCCGTGTGTTGCAAGGTGTGGTGGCAGGTCCGCTGATCCCGTTATCACAAAGTTTGCTGCTGAATAACTATCCGCCAGCCAAGCGAAGTACCGCGCTCGCGCTCTGGTCGATGACGGTGATCGTCGCCCCGATTTGCGGGCCGATCCTCGGCGGTTATATCAGTGATAACTTCCACTGGGGATGGATCTTCTTCATTAACGTGCCGATCGCCATCGTGGTCGTCGCGCTGACGCTGAGAACCCTGAAAGGTCGGGAAACGGCGACGCAGATCCGCCCGATCGACAGCGTCGGGCTGGTGTTGCTTGTGCTGGGGATTGGTGCATTGCAGGTGATGCTCGACCGGGGCAAGGAGCTGGACTGGTTTAACTCGACGGAAATTATCGTGCTCGCGGTCGTGGCGGTGGTCGCGTTGTGCTTCCTGGTAGTCTGGGAGCTGACCGATGACCACCCGATAGTCGACCTGTCGCTGTTTAAATCGCGAAACTTTACCATCGGCGTGCTGTGTATCAGCCTGGCCTACATGCTCTACTTCGGCGCAATTGTGTTGCTGCCGCAGCTGTTGCAGGAGGTATACGGCTACACCGCGACATGGGCGGGTCTGGCATCCGCACCGGTCGGTATTCTGCCGGTGCTGATGTCACCAATTATCGGTCGCTTCGCACACCGTCTGGATATGCGAAAACTGGTGACATTCAGCTTTATTATGTACGCCTACTGCTTCTTCTGGCGTGCGTATACCTTCGAACCGGGGATGGATTTTGGTGCTTCTGCGTGGCCGCAATTTATTCAGGGCTTCGCGGTGGGCTGTTTCTTCATGCCGCTGACCACCATTATTCTGTCGGGATTACCGCCGGAGCGAATGGCGGCAGCCTCCAGTTTGTCGAACTTTATCCGTACACTGGCGGGGTCGATCGGGACATCAATCACTACGACGATGTGGTCAAACAGGGAGTCGCTGCACCATGCGCAGCTGACCGAAAACATTACACCGTTTAATCCGGCGGCGACGCAGACTTATCAGCAACTGGAAGAGCTGGGCATGAGCCATCAGCAGGCCTCTGGCTGGATAGCGCGGGAAATCACCAATCAGGGACTCATCATCTCTGCTAATGAGATTTTCTGGTTATCTGGCGGAGCATTCCTGTTCTTGCTGATCTTAATCTGGTTCGCCCGTCCGCCATTTAGTAGCGGTGGTGGCGGCGGCGGTGCGCATTGATTTTATGTCGTCAGCAAACATGAATCAGTAATTATCAGAAAGCAAAACGGACGCTCAGGGCGTCCGTTTTTTATGGCCGAAAACCAGGGTTTACGCCTGATTCTGACGCCACCATTCTGCCAGCAAGATACCGGTCGCAACGGAAACGTTCAGGCTTTCCACTTTGCCTGTACCACCGATAGACACGCTCAGGTCACCCTGCTGCCATGCGCTGTCGGACAGACCGTCGCTTTCTTCGCCCAGCACCAACACCATTTTGGCTGGCAGCTCAGCTTTACCGAGCGCCGTCCCTTTATGGCTGGACGTAGTCACGATGGTGTAACCCGCTTCACGGAAGGTCGCCAGCACATCAAGGAAGTTATCCGCATTGATGGCTTTAACGTGTTCCGCGCCACCTTCAGCCGTACGCACTGCTGCACCGGATTCCAGCTGCGCCGGATCCTGCACCATCATCCCGTTGATACCAAAGTGCGCACATGAACGCATGATACCGCCGAGGTTGTGCGGGTTGCCGACGTTTTCCAGCGCCAGCACGCAGTCTTTCGCCGGAGCCGATTGCAGATAGGTTTCTGCATCCAGACCCTGACGTTTTTTGATCAGGAAACATACGCCGCCGTGGTGTTCCGTGCCGGATGCTTTCACCAGCTCTTCGTCTTCAACCACGTGATACGCTTTGCGGTTTGCCGCCATCCAGCGCAGCGCTTCGCGGAAACGCGGGGTGACAGATTGCACAAACCACGCGCGAACAATCGCGTCAGGACGGCTGGCAAACAGCGCCTGACAGGCATTTTCGCCATAAACGCGGGTTTCTTCCTGACGCTGACGACGCAGTTGCTCAGGGTCGATGAAACTTTTACCGCTGATACCACCGTGATCCGGTACGGATTCATCCGCCGGCGCACGGGAAACCGTTTTCCACGGTGAAGAGTACGGGCCGTCGTCATCGCGTGCCGGACGGCGCGGACGATCGTCACCACGGCGAGGTGCCGGGCCGCGTGAATCGCCACGGGAATCGCTGCTGCGACGCTCATTGCGGCGGGCATCGTCAGGACGTGAACTCTGGCGAGGTTTATCGCCCGGACGTCCTTTATTGTTGGCAGGACGTTTATCGTTGTTGCGGTTATCGCCGTCGTCGTCACTACGGACGTACATCACTTTGACTTTGCCGTTTTTGCCACTGAATGAATCGTTCATTTTTCTCTCCACCTACGCGCAGGGCGCGAAGATTACCTGATGTCTGTGAGCTACGCCACAGGCTTTCGACCAAAAGCTAAAAACTATCGTATTCATTGAATAAACCGCGTTGTTTCGGTGACGCAGCGCCCCCATACTTACAACATACAAGTAACATATCAGCCGTTTTGTCTACCGCTTTACGCGTAAAGCTGGGGTTCTGGTTGATACCATTCTCACGTTAAGCAATGTAGAGGCTATTTTATGAATACGATTTGTTCATCATGTCAGGCCACCAACCGCCTGTCTGAGGATCGTATTGACGACGGCGCAAAATGCGGCCGCTGCGGTCATACACTTTTTGAAGGCGATGTGGTTCATGCTACCGCCGCCACGCTGGACAAGTATTTGCAGGACGACCTGCCGGTTGTCATCGATTTCTGGGCACCATGGTGTGGCCCGTGCGTGAACTTTGCGCCTATTTTCGCAGATGTTGCGCAGGAACGTGCCGGTAAAATCCGTTTCATTAAGGTTAATACCGAAGCAGAACCTGAACTGAGCGCGCGGTTCCGTATTCGCAGTATTCCGACCATTATGGTGTTTAATGAAGGCAAAATGGTCGATATGCTGAGCGGCGCAATGCCTAAAGCGCCTTTCAACAACTGGCTTAATGAATCATTGTAACGCATAAGCCGTTATAAAGCCCTGCCGGTGGCCCGCCTCAGCGCGGGCCTTTTTGTACGTTCAGCAGATGCTGCTTGCCAGCGAACGGCGGGTGATTAAAATAGCCGCTTTTCGAATACCGGAATGCTTATGTCAGACAACGCCGTCCTTCGCCTGCGTGAGCAGCGTTTAGCCCGCTCGACCCGCCCTTTTTTGGCGCGGGGATCCCGCGCCATTCGTTGCCAGTCATGCCTGTTACCTCAACGTCACTGCATCTGCGCCACGCGTGAAATCCATCAGGCGAACAGCCGTTTCTGTCTGGTGATGTTTGACACCGAGCCAATGAAGCCGAGCAATACCGGCCGGCTGATCGCAGACGTTTTGCCGGATACGCAGGCATTTCTGTGGTCACGCACCGAAACGGATCCGGCGCTGCTGGACGCCATTGCTGACCCGTTGCGTCAGGCGTACGTGGTTTTTCCGGCGTCTTTCGCAACGCCGCCGCGTCAGGTCTATACCGAAGTGCCGCCGGGCAGTAAACCGCCGCTGTTTATCATGCTGGACGGCACCTGGAATGAAGCACGCAAAATGTTCCGCAAAAGCCCGTATCTGGATAATCTGCCGGTATTCTCTCTGGATGTGAGCGCCAGCTCCGGTTATATCCTGCGTGAAGCCTCGCGTCCGGAACTGCATTGCACGGTAGAAGTGGCTGCCGCGTTGCTGGAAAAAGCCGGTGACACGCAAGCGTCAGCAGGTTTATCGCGGCACTTTACGCATTTCCGCACGCAATATCTGGCAGGAAAACCCCATCATCCGGTGCATCAGCTCACAGCAAAGATCGAAGAAAGCCTCTAGAATCATGGGAACATGATGAATCGGAGAGACGATGAGCCAGCGCGGACTAGAAGCACTATTACGACCTGAATCGATTGCGGTCGTTGGAGCAAGCAATAAACCGGGGCGCGCCGGATATCTGATGATGCGCAATCTTCTCGACAGCGGATTCAACGGCCCCGTTCTGCCGGTCACGCCGGCTTATCGCGCCGTGTGTGGCGTTCTGACATGGCGAGATGTCGCCAGTTTGCCGATGTCACCCGATCTCGCCATTCTCTGCACGCACGCTGACCGTAATATGGCACTGCTGGAACAACTCGGCGAGCGAGGTTGCAGAACCGTCATCGTGCTTTCCTCTCAACCTAAGCAGTTTGCTGAACTGAAAGCCTGCGCTCAGCGTTTTTCAATGCGGCTGCTCGGACCAAACAGCCTCGGCATTCTTGCTCCCTGGCAAAAACTGAATGCCAGTTTTTCACCGGTACCGATCCTGCCCGGAAAACTCGCGTTTATTTCTCAATCAGCCGCCGTGGCGAATACCATTCTCGACTGGGCGCAGCAACGCGCCGTCGGATTTTCCTATTTCATTTCGCTTGGCGACAGTCTGGATATCGACGTTGATGATCTGCTCGATTTCCTTGCCCGTGATACCAAAACCAGCGCCATCCTTCTTTATCTCGAACACATCAGCGATGCCCGGCGTTTTCTTTCGGCTTCGCGCAGCGCATCACGCAACAAACCTATTCTGGTCATTAAAAGTGGCCGCAGCGGACAGGCTCAGCAATTACTGAACAGTCCGCTCAGCCTCGATGCCGCTTATGATGCCGCCATCCAGCGTGCGGGCTTGCTGCGCGTACAAGATACGCATGAGCTGTTTTCCGCCGTCGAAACCCTGAGCCACATGCGCCCGTTGCGCGGTGAGCGCTTGCTCATTATCAGCAACGGCGCTGCACCGGCGGCGATGGCGTTGGATCAGTTGCTGTTGCGTAACGGTAAACTGGCAAAGCTGGGGGATGAAACCTGCAAAGCGCTGAGTGATATTTTGCCGCAGACGATTAGTGCGTCTAATCCGCTGGATTTGCATGACGACGCCACACCGCAGTTGTATCAGTCGGTGATGACGTCGCTGCTCGACAGCACAGATTACGACGCCATATTGGTGATACACGCGCCGAGTGCCGCTGCACACGGCACAGTGACCGCCAGCCAGGTGATAGAGGCCGTTCGAAAACATCCGCGTGGGAAATACATTACGCTGCTGACAAACTGGTGCGGGGAATTCTCCTCGCAGGAAGCACGCAAGCTGTTCAGCCGTGCCGGGATCCCGACTTACCGGACTCCGGAAGGCGCAGTGACGGCGTTTATGCATATGGTGGAATATCGCCGTAACCAGAAGCAGTTGAAAGAAACCCCGGCACTGCCGGCAGACCTTGAACAGAATACCGATGAGGCGCACCGCCTGATTGCCCGGACACTGGCTGAAGGCACCACGCAGCTTGATACCCATGAAGTCCGCGCGATTTTGCAGGCGTATGGAATGAATGTGCTGCCGACGTGGATCGCCAGTGACAGCGCTGAAGCGGTGAATATTGCCAGCCAGATTGGTTATCCCGTCGCACTGAAATTACGTTCGCCCGACATTCCGCATAACTCTGAAGTTCAGGGCGTCATGTTGTATCTGCGCACGCCAAGTGAAGTAGAACAGGCGGCCAATGCCATTTTCGACCGTGCCAGACAGGCATTTCCGCAGGCTAAGATCCTTGGCCTGCTGGTGCAGACGATGGCCAACCGCCCCGGTTCTCAGGAATTGCGGGTCGTCGTGGAGCAGGATCCGGTATTTGGCCCGCTGATTATGCTGGCTGAAGGCGGAACCGACTGGCGTCCCGAAAGGCAGGCGGCGATAGCGCTTCCGCCGCTGAACATGACGCTGGCGCGCTATCAGGTCGTTCAAGCATTGAAGAGCGGCAAAATCCGCAGTCGCAATGCGCTGCATTCTCTCGATATTCCTGCCCTGAGCCAGTTGCTGGTGAATGTGTCTAACCTGATTATTGACTGCCCGGAAATCGAACGGCTGGATATCCATCCGCTGCTGGTCTCCGGTAGTGAGCTGAGTTTGCTGGATGTGTCGATGGAGCTTTCCGCACGCGGTACAGATGCACCTTCACGCCTTGCCATCCGGCCTTACCCGCGCGAACTGGAAGAGCGCGTTATACTCAAAAATGGGCTGCCTGCCCTGTTTCGTCCGATTCTTCCGGAAGACGAACCGCTGCTGAAAGCCTTTATCCTGAAGGTCACCAAAGAAGATCTGTACTACCGCTATTTCAGTGAGATCAATGAGTTTACTCATGAGGATTTAGCGAACATGACACAGATTGATTATGACCGTGAGATGGCTTTTGTCGCCGTGCGAACAGAAAATGAGGAAAGCGAAATTATTGGGGTCACGCGAACTGTTTCAGACCCCGATAATATTGATGCTGAATTCTCCGTGCTGGTACGCTCTGATCTGAAAGGACTTGGGCTCGGGCGACGTCTGCTGGATAAAATGATTGATTACGCCGCAGAGCACGGCCTGCAACGCCTGACGGGTATCACGATGCCCAACAACCGCGGCATGATTACACTGGCCAAAAAGCTGGGATTCGATGTCGATATTCAGATTCAGGACGGCATCGTCAATCTGTCTCTCGCCCTGGAAAAGCGTCGGATTTCCCAGCAGAAAACCGTGAGCCTGAGCGATGAACAGGCGAAAGATGCGCACATGCGGCAGGACTAATGGTATTATCGACCGATTGTGCGGCCGCAACTGTTTGTCTGTGCCGCTAAAGTCATTACCTGAAGAGAGAAGAAGCGCACTGTGATGTTGTCAAAATTCAAACGTAATAAACATCAACAACACCTTGCTCAACTGCCAAAACTCCCCCAAACAGTGGGTGCTGTAAAAACGCTCTACTGTCCTGCTGATTTCTTTAAGGCGCTGCTAGAAGCCATTGCCAACGCTACCCAACGGATTTATCTGGTCGCCCTCTATTTAGAGAACGATGATGGTGGGCGTGACGTGCTGACTGCTCTCTATGCCGCGAAGCAGCAACGACCTGAACTGGAGATCTGCGTGCTGGTTGACTGGCACCGCGCCCAGCGTGGCCGTATCGGGGCGGCAGCCGCAAATACCAATGCTGACTGGTATTGCCGCATGGCTAAGGAGCACCCGGAACTTTCTGTGCCGGTCTATGGCGTCCCCGTTAACACGCGTGAAGCATTAGGTGTTCTGCATCTTAAAGGTTTTGTTATTGACGATCAGGTCATCTACAGCGGGGCGAGCCTTAATGATGTTTATCTGCATCGCCACGAAAAATATCGTTATGATCGTTACCAAATGCTGACCAATGAAGCGCTGGCAAACACGATGATCGACTTTATGAAGAAATCGATCCTGACTGCCGCAGCGGTTCAGCGTCTTGATCGTGAAGATCGTCCAAAAAGTATTGAGATTAAAAACGAAACGCGTCAGTTTCGTCAGAGCTTGCGTACCAGTGGTTATCATTTCAAAGACAGCGCTAGTAATGATGAGTTGGCAGTGACGCCAATCGTGGGCCTGGGTAAACAGAATGAATTGAATCGTACAATTCACCATTTGATGGCCAGTACCGATCATAAGCTGACGCTGTGTACCCCTTATTTCAATATGCCGGCGATGTTAGCGCGTAATATTATTCATCTGTTGCATCGTGGTAAGCAGGTTGAAATTATCGTGGGTGACAAAACCGCTAACGATTTCTATATCCCGCAAGATCAGCCCTTTAAAATTATTGGTGCCTTGCCCTATTTATATGAAATCAATCTGCGCCGCTTCCTGAGTCGTTTACAACGCTTTGTCGACAGCGGGCAGTTAATTGTGCGCCTTTGGAAAGATGGGGATAATAGTTACCATCTGAAAGGCATTTGGGTAGATGACCGCTGGCAGCTGATCACCGGTAATAATCTGAATCCACGCGCCTGGCGTCTGGATCTTGAGAATGCCATTCTCATCCACGATCCGCATAAAGAGATGGCCGTTGAGCGTCAAAAAGAGCTGGAAGAGATCCGCCAGCATACGCAAATTGTCTCTCATTATATGGAGCTGGAAAGCATTCCGAATTACCCGGTTAAAGTACGTAAGCTTATTCGCCGTCTGCGGCGGATTCGAATTGACAGGTTAATCAGCAGAATTCTGTAATTGACTATACTAAAAGCCTGATCATCCTGATCGGGCTTTTTTATATCTGGAATTCCATTTTATGACTTCACTATTCCCCCTTTCAGTCAGACTCACTGCCATTAGTTTTATATTTTTCTGCAGCGGCTGTACGCATTTCGCGAATGATCAATGGACCGGTAAAGATAAAGCAGAACACTTTGTTGGCTCTGCTGTATTCGCGGCAGCAGGAACGGCTTATGCAGATAACCAGGGTTGGAATGAAGCCCGCAGCCGTTCATTCGGCTTGTTATTTTCAATAGGTCTTGGTGCTACAAAAGAGCTTTATGATAGCCGTGAAGGAGGAAGCGGCTGGAGCTGGAAAGATTTTAGCTGGGATATTGCCGGCGCAGCCGTTGGGTACAGCGCTTATCATCTGACGCATTATTAATACACCTATGATTGCCCTGAGATGAAAAGATAAGATCCAAAATTTATCTTCATGAACCCTATCCCCCTCAAATTTCCCATAGCAAAAAGCCCTGTACGTCAGTACAGGGCTTTCCACTTGTTTGATGCCTGGCAGTTCCCTACTCTCGCATGGGGAGACCCCACACTACCATCGGCGCTACGGCGTTTCACTTCTGAGTTCGGCATGGGGTCAGGTGGGACCACCGCGCTACTGCCGCCAGGCAAATTCTGTTTCATCCATAACGCTTACCCTGTCTCAGGTTTGCACTACGAACCAATCTCGGAACATCAGCTGAAAATCAAAGTATCTGCACAGAATCTCTAAAAACACCTTTGGTGTTGTAAGGTTAAGCCTCTCGGGTCATTAGTACTGGTTAGCTCAATGCATCGCTGCACTTACACACCCAGCCTATCAACGTCTTAGTCTTAAACGTCCCTTCAGGTGGCTTAAAGCCACAGGGAAGACTCATCTCGAGGCAAGTTTCGCGCTTAGATGCTTTCAGCGCTTATCTTTTCCGCATTTAGCTACCGGGCAATGCCATTGGCATGACAACCCGAACACCAGTGATGCGTCCACTCCGGTCCTCTCGTACTAGGAGCAGCCCCTCTCAATCTTCCAACGCCCACGGCAGATAGGGACCGAACTGTCTCACGACGTTCTAAACCCAGCTCGCGTACCACTTTAAACGGCGAACAGCCGTACCCTTGGGACCTACTTCAGCCCCAGGATGTGATGAGCCGACATCGAGGTGCCAAACACCGCCGTCGATATGAACTCTTGGGCGGTATCAGCCTGTTATCCCCGGAGTACCTTTTATCCGTTGAGCGATGGCCCTTCCATTCAGAACCACCGGATCACTATGACCTACTTTCGTACCTGCTCGAGCCGTCACTCTCGCAGTCAAGCTAGCTTATGCCATTGCACTAACCTCACGATGTCCGACCGTGATTAGCTAACCTTCGTGCTCCTCCGTTACTCTTTAGGAGGAGACCGCCCCAGTCAAACTACCCACCAGACACTGTCCTCACCCCGGATTACGGGGCCGAGTTAGAACATCAAACATTAAAGGGTGGTATTTCAAGGTTGGCTCCACAAGAACTGGCGTCCTCGCTTCAAAGCCTCCCACCTATCCTACACATCAAGGCTCAATGTTCAGTGTCAAGCTATAGTAAAGGTTCACGGGGTCTTTCCGTCTTGCCGCGGGTACACTGCATCTTCACAGCGAGTTCAATTTCACTGAGTCTCGGGTGGAGACAGCCTGGCCATCATTACGCCATTCGTGCAGGTCGGAACTTACCCGACAAGGAATTTCGCTACCTTAGGACCGTTATAGTTACGGCCGCCGTTTACCGGGGCTTCGATCAAGAGCTTCGCATTGCTGCTAACCCCATCAATTAACCTTCCGGCACCGGGCAGGCGTCACACCGTATACGTCCACTTTCGTGTTTGCACAGTGCTGTGTTTTTATTAAACAGTTGCAGCCAGCTGGTATCTTCGACTGGATTCAGCTCCGGGAGCAAGTCCCTTCACCTACGCGCCAGCGTGCCTTCTCCCGAAGTTACGGCACCATTTTGCCTAGTTCCTTCACCCGAGTTCTCTCAAGCGCCTGAGTATTCTCTACCTGACCACCTGTGTCGGTTTGGGGTACGATTTCGTGTTACCTGGAGCTTAGAGGCTTTTCCTGGAAGCATGGCATCAACTACTTCACCACCGTAGTGGCTCGTTATCACGCCTCAGGGTTATACAAAAGAGCGGATTTACCAACTCTTCCCCCCTACACGCTTGAACCGGGACAACCGTCGCCCGGCTAGCCTAGCCTTCTCCGTCCCCCTTCGCAGTAACACCAAGTGCTGGAATATTAACCAGCTTCCCATCGACTACGCTTTTCAGCCTCGCCTTAGGGTCGACTCACCCTGCCCCGATTAACGTTGGACAGGAACCCTTGGTCTTCCGGCGTGCGGGTTTTTCACCCGCATTATCGTTACTTATGTCAGCATTCGCACTTCTGATACCTCCAGCAAACCTCACAGTTCACCTTCGACGGCTTACAGAACGCTCCCCTACCCAACAACGCATAAGCGTCGCTGCCGCAGCTTCGGTGCATGGTTTAGCCCCGTTACATCTTCCGCGCAGGCCGACTCGACCAGTGAGCTATTACGCTTTCTTTAAATGATGGCTGCTTCTAAGCCAACATCCTGGCTGTCTATGCCTTCCCACATCGTTTCCCACTTAACCATGACTTTGGGACCTTAGCTGGCGGTCTGGGTTGTTTCCCTCTTCACGACGGACGTTAGCACCCGCCGTGTGTCTCCCGTGATAACATTCTTCGGTATTCGTAGTTTGCATCGAGTTGGTAAGCCGGGATGGCCCCCTAGTCGAAACAGTGCTCTACCCCCGAAGATGAGTTCACGAGGCGCTACCTAAATAGCTTTCGGGGAGAACCAGCTATCTCCCGGTTTGATTGGCCTTTCACCCCCAGCCACAAGTCATCCGCTAATTTTTCAACATTAGTCGGTTCGGTCCTCCAGTTAGTGTTACCCAACCTTCAACCTGCCCATGGCTAGATCACCGGGTTTCGGGTCTATACCTTGCAACTTGACGCCCAGTTAAGACTCGGTTTCCCTACGGCTCCCCTATACGGTTAACCTTGCTACAAAATATAAGTCGCTGACCCATTATACAAAAGGTACGCAGTCACCCCATAAAAGAGGCTCCCACTGCTTGTACGTACACGGTTTCAGGTTCTATTTCACTCCCCTCGCCGGGGTTCTTTTCGCCTTTCCCTCACGGTACTGGTTCACTATCGGTCAGTCAGGAGTATTTAGCCTTGGAGGATGGTCCCCCCATATTCAGACAGGATGTCACGTGTCCCGCCCTACTCATCGAACTCACAATCTGTGCATTTTTGTGTACGGGACTATCACCCTATACTGTGCGACTTTCCAGACGCTTCCACTAACACACAAACTGATGCTGGTTCTGGGCTCTTCCCCGTTCGCTCGCCGCTACTGGGGGAATCTCGGTTGATTTCTTTTCCTCGGGGTACTTAGATGTTTCAGTTCCCCCGGTTCGCCTCATTACACTATGTATTCATGTAATGATAATGTGTCGAAACACACTGGGTTTCCCCATTCGGGTATCGTCGGTTATTACGGTTCATATCACCTTACCGACGCTTTTCGCAGATTAGCACGCCCTTCATCGCCTCTGACTGCCTAGGCATCCACCGTGTACGCTTAGTCGCTTAACCTCACAACCCGAAGGTGTTTCCACCATCGCATTGCGATTATTTGAGAGACTCTGTTACAGACTAATCACCACTCAGTACTTCTACGGAGAGTGATGTTCAGCTGTAAACTTTCAATTTTCAGCTTGTTCCAGATTGTTAAAGAGCAATATCTTAAACACGACTCGTTAAAGTCATCTTTAAGATTTTTTATCGTTCATTAAGAACGGTTGATAATGTCTTTCACACATTATCGGATTGGCGTCCCCAAGGGGATTCGAACCCCTGTTACAGCCGTGAAAGGGCAGTGTCCTAGGCCTCTAGACGATGGGGACACGAAAAATCCGTACCAGACCGTATAACGGTATGGCACTTTTCGCATCAGCGTAAGGTCTCCCTTACCGCATCAACAGGTGCTCTTGCTCATTAATTTCATCAGACAATCTGTGTGGACACTGCACAATGCGTATCTTGAGGTAAGGAGGTGATCCAACCGCAGGTTCCCCTACGGTTACCTTGTTACGACTTCACCCCAGTCATGAATCACAAAGTGGTAAGCGCCCTCCCGAAGGTTAAGCTACCTACTTCTTTTGCAACCCACTCCCATGGTGTGACGGGCGGTGTGTACAAGGCCCGGGAACGTATTCACCGTAGCATTCTGATCTACGATTACTAGCGATTCCGACTTCATGGAGTCGAGTTGCAGACTCCAATCCGGACTACGACATACTTTATGAGGTCCGCTTGCTCTCGCGAGTTTGCTTCTCTTTGTATATGCCATTGTAGCACGTGTGTAGCCCTACTCGTAAGGGCCATGATGACTTGACGTCATCCCCACCTTCCTCCGGTTTATCACCGGCAGTCTCCTTTGAGTTCCCGACATTACTCGCTGGCAACAAAGGATAAGGGTTGCGCTCGTTGCGGGACTTAACCCAACATTTCACAACACGAGCTGACGACAGCCATGCAGCACCTGTCTCAGAGTTCCCGAAGGCACTAAGCTATCTCTAGCGAATTCTCTGGATGTCAAGAGTAGGTAAGGTTCTTCGCGTTGCATCGAATTAAACCACATGCTCCACCGCTTGTGCGGGCCCCCGTCAATTCATTTGAGTTTTAACCTTGCGGCCGTACTCCCCAGGCGGTCGACTTAACGCGTTAGCTCCGGAAGCCACGCCTCAAGGGCACAACCTCCAAGTCGACATCGTTTACAGCGTGGACTACCAGGGTATCTAATCCTGTTTGCTCCCCACGCTTTCGCACCTGAGCGTCAGTCTTTGTCCAGGGGGCCGCCTTCGCCACCGGTATTCCTCCAGATCTCTACGCATTTCACCGCTACACCTGGAATTCTACCCCCTCTACAAGACTCTAGCTTGCCAGTTTCAAATGCAGTTCCCAAGTTAAGCTCGGGGATTTCACATCTGACTTAACAAACCGCCTGCGTGCGCTTTACGCCCAGTAATTCCGATTAACGCTTGCACCCTCCGTATTACCGCGGCTGCTGGCACGGAGTTAGCCGGTGCTTCTTCTGCGAGTAACGTCAATGCAATGTGCTATTAACACATTACCCTTCCTCCTCGCTGAAAGTGCTTTACAACCCTAAGGCCTTCTTCACACACGCGGCATGGCTGCATCAGGCTTGCGCCCATTGTGCAATATTCCCCACTGCTGCCTCCCGTAGGAGTCTGGACCGTGTCTCAGTTCCAGTGTGGCTGGTCATCCTCTCAGACCAGCTAGGGATCGTCGCCTAGGTGAGCCATTACCTCACCTACTAGCTAATCCCATCTGGGCACATCCGATGGCGTGAGGCCCGAAGGTCCCCCACTTTGGTCTTGCGACGTCATGCGGTATTAGCTACCGTTTCCAGTAGTTATCCCCCTCCATCAGGCAGTTTCCCAGACATTACTCACCCGTCCGCCGCTCGTCACCCAGAGAGCAAGCTCTCCTGTGCTACCGCTCGACTTGCATGTGTTAGGCCTGCCGCCAGCGTTCAATCTGAGCCATGATCAAACTCTTCAATTAAAAGTTCGATTTGCTTAAACAAGTTAAGCGGTGCTCAAAAATTAACTTTCGTAATAATTCACTAAATGAATTACTGCTTGGTCACTCTTTAAGACTTGATATTTTTTGCCACCGAGGTGGCTGATATCGTCTTGTGAGTGCCCACACAGATTGTCTGATAAATTGTTAAAGAGCAGTGAGTTACGCGCTTTCGCTTGCTAACTCGAGGTGGCGTATATTACGCTTTCCTCGTTCAGTGTCAACCGTTTATTTCATCCGGTTGCCGCTGCTTTAAATCTTTTCCGACCCGGTCACTTCGTGATGTTGTTCACGTTGTTCCCTGTCGATGGAGCGGCATTATAGGGAGTTCTCAGCAGGCCGCAAGGGTTTATTGCAAATACTTTTCCGACCGTTCATAAATTCAACGAATGCATTATTTATACTCAAAAAGCGCAGAAAAAACGGGCTCCAAATCGCTTTGGAGCCCGTAATTGGCTTTTTACCTACTGATTACTGTCTTGCGACAATATGATCATTTTCCACATCAACAGTAATTGGCTTGCCTGGAATCAGCTTACCCGACAAGATTTGCTGCGCCAGCGGGTTCTCAATTTCCTGCTGGATGGCACGTTTCAATGGACGCGCACCATAAACAGGGTCAAACCCGGTATTGCCGAGCAACTCAAGCGCGGCATCGGTCAGCGTTGCTGAGTAGCCACGTTCTTCCAGTCGTTTATACAAACGCTCCAGCTGAATCTTCGCGATGTTCTTGATATGCGCATGACCCAGCGGATGGAACACGACGACTTCATCTATACGGTTGATGAATTCCGGACGGAAGCTGTGTGTCACAACTTCCATGACGGATTCCTTCATCTGGGCATAGCTGGCTTCACCAAAATGCTGCTGAATAATGTCGGAGCCCAGGTTAGAAGTCATGATCACGACCGTATTACGGAAGTCGACCGTTCTCCCCTGCCCGTCGGTTAAGCGACCGTCGTCCAACACCTGCAATAAGATGTTGAAGACATCCGGATGTGCTTTTTCCACTTCATCTAATAGGATGACGGAATAAGGACGGCGACGAACAGCTTCCGTCAGGTAGCCACCTTCTTCATAACCGACATAGCCTGGAGGCGCACCGACCAGACGTGAAACCGAGTGCTTCTCCATAAACTCTGACATATCGATACGGACCATCGCGTCATCACTGTTAAACAGGAATGTCGCCAGCGCCTTACACAGTTCCGTTTTACCGACACCGGTCGGCCCGAGGAACAGGAATGACCCGATCGGACGGTTTGGATCTGACAACCCGGCGCGACTACGGCGGATAGCATTCGATACCGCTTCCACCGCTTCGTTCTGGCCAATGACACGGTTGTGCAGCTCTTCTTCCATACGCAGCAGTTTTTCACGTTCACTTTCCAGCATACGTGCCACCGGAATACCGGTCCAGCGCGCCAGCACATCGGCAATTTCCACATCTGTTACGCGGTTGCGCAGCAGTTTCATGGTTTTACCTTCAGCCTGCGTCGCCGCAGCCAGCTGTTTTTCCAGTTCAGGAATTTTACCGTACTGCAATTCTGACATCCGGCCCAGATCACCCACACGTCGGGCCTGCTCAAGCGTAATCTTGGCCTGCTCAAGTTCGGCTTTGATATTTTGCGTACCGGTCAGCGACGCTTTCTCTGCTTTCCATTCTTCTTCAAGCTCAGAATATTCACGTTCTTTCTGGCTAAGTTCGGTTTCCAGCATTTCAAGACGTTTAACGCTGGCATCGTCAGACTCTTTTTTCAGCGCCTGCTGTTCCAGCTTGAGCTGGATGATACGACGGTCAAGTCGATCCAGAGACTCAGGCTTAGAGTCCATCTGCATACGAATGCTGGATGCCGCTTCATCTATAAGGTCGATCGCCTTATCCGGCAACTGACGATCCGAGATGTAACGGTGCGACAAAGTTGCTGCCGCGACGATCGCCGGGTCAGTAATTTGCACATGGTGATGCAGCTCGTAACGTTCTTTCAGCCCACGCAAAATCGCGATGGTGTCTTCAACAGAAGGCTCGGCCACAAACACTTTCTGGAAACGACGCTCTAACGCCGCATCCTTTTCAATGAACTGGCGATATTCGTTTAACGTCGTCGCACCCACGCAGTGAAGTTCACCACGCGCCAGCGCTGGTTTAAGCATGTTGCCGGCATCCATCGCGCCGTCCGCTTTACCTGCACCGACCATTGTGTGCAATTCGTCGATGAACAGAATGACGTTCCCTTCCTGTTTAGCCAGATCGCTCAACAGGCCTTTCAGACGTTCTTCAAATTCACCACGGTATTTCGCACCCGCCACCAGCGAGCCCATATCAAGGGACAATACGCGTTTGTTTTTCAGCCCTTCAGGGACTTCACCATTAATAATGCGCTGCGCCAGACCTTCCGCAATCGCGGTTTTACCGACACCAGGCTCACCAATCAGCACCGGGTTATTCTTGGTACGACGTTGCAATACCTGAATAGTCCGGCGAATTTCTTCATCACGACCGATGACCGGGTCCAGTTTGCCCTGCTCAGCACGCTCGGTCAGATCGATAGTGAATTTTTTCAATGCCTGACGTTGGTCTTCGGCATTCTGATCATCCACTTTCTCACCTCCACGCATTTGATCGATAGCCGCAGTAATCTTCTCGGCCGTTGCACCGCTGGCTTTCAACACATCGGTCAAAGAGCCACGGTCTTTCATAACAGCCAGAACGAAGAGTTCTGAGGAAATAAAAGTATCAGCGCGTTGCTGCGCCAATTTGTCACAAAGATTTAAAACACGTACCAGCTCATGGGATGGTTGAACATCACCACCGGTACCTTCAACTTGCGGCAGACGCCCCAAAGCCTGATCAACATCCGTGCGCAGTTTCTGGGTGTCAACCCCGGCTGCTGTTAATAAAGGACGCACGGTCCCGCCCTCCTGAGTGAGCAAAGCACTCATCAGATGGACAGGTTCGATAAATTGATTGTCGCGCCCGAGCGCGAGAGACTGAGCATCCGCGAGGGCAAGCTGGAATTTGCTGGTAAGACGATCCAGACGCATAACACCTCCAATACTGAACAAAATTGCTACTGGAGATTAGATGAGGTCATCCCTCACGTTTTCAAGGTTATCTTGGCAGTATATTCAGAGGACAGCGGCTATGCGTGATGGAACATCTTGATTCGATAGGTTATATCAGCCAAATTAAACTTGCCAGCCGACCAGTAATTCCGTCACGCCGGTAAGAGTAAAATTGGATACTGTCTGACACGGTACAATATTCGCCACCATAAATCGCCGTGACGCCCGCAGCCTGTAGCCGCAGCCGGGCAAGCAGGTAAATATCCGCCATGAATTTCTCACCCGCAGGCATAAATGCAGCCGATGATGCGGGATCAAAAGCCACAAAGGCTTCGCGAACTTCGGCCCCGACTTCAAACTGCGACGGCCCGATGGCCGGCCCTAGCCACGCCATGACCTTCTCCGGGGTGGATGTAAAACGAGATACCGTATTTTCCAGCACCCCTTCACACAACCCGCGCCAGCCCGCATGCGCTGATGCCACTTCATCACCGGACTGATTACAGAAAAGAACCGGCAGGCAGTCAGCTGTCATTGCGGCGCACACTAGGCCCGGTTCACAGGTATACGCAGCATCCGCAATTAAAGCAGGAAGTGAAGGAGTTTGAAGGGTCAGCTCAACAACATCGGTGCCATGAACCTGCTCCAGCCAATGTGGCGCAGATGGCAATCCACCGAGCTCAGCCAGACGCTGACGGTTTGTCGCGACATGATCAGGGGAGTCCCCGACATGACTGCCGAGATTGAGCGATCCGTATGGAGGCAAACTGATGCCTCCATTACGGGTTGTTGCGCATGACCGCACCGATGCCGGTTGCGGCCATTGAGGCAGGATAAGCGCACTCATTACCAGTTCATCTGATCCTTGAACTCTTCAGTATCTGCTTTCAGCGCATTAATCAGGTCAACCATATCCTGAGGAAGTGGCGCATGCCATTCCATCTGGATACCGGTAACCGGATGATAAAGACGCAGCATAGTCGCGTGAAGAGCCTGACGATCGAATCCGCGCAACATATTAATGAACGGCTCGGAGGCACCTTTTGGCAGGCGCGGACGACCACCATAAAGCTGATCGCCTAACAAAGGATGGTTGATGTGAGCCATATGCACACGAATCTGATGCGTACGCCCGGACTCCAGGCGCAGACGCAAACGCGTATGAGCACGAAAATGCTCCATGATGCGATAGTGCGTAGTAGCCGGTTTGCCCGTAGGATGAACCGCCATGTGCGTACGCTTGGTGGAATGGCGCGCAATCGGCTCATTCACAGTGCCGCCTGCCGTCATTGTACCAATCGCGACGGCTTCATATTCGCGGGTGATTTCGCGAGCCTGAAGTGCAGTCACCAGATGCGTCTGTGCAGGAACCGACTTCGCGACCACCATCAGACCGGTGGTATCTTTATCAAGACGGTGAACGATGCCACAGCGCGGAACGTCGATAATGGCAGGGTAATAATGAAGCAATGCGTTCAGCACTGTTCCATCTGGATTCCCTGCGCCCGGATGAACAACCAAATCGCGGGGTTTATTGATGACTAAAATATCAGTATCTTCATACACGATATCTAAAGCGATATCTTGTGGCAGCCAACGCGCTTCTTCTTCAATTTGCGCATCGATTGCGATAGCCTCGCCACCCAACACTTTTTCTTTTGGTTTGGTCACTTTTTTGCCATTGACCGTGACCCTGTCTTCAAGGATCCAATCTTTTATGCGAGATCTTGAATAATCAGGGAACAATTCGGCCAAAGCCTGATCTAACCGTTGACCGAGTTGAGATTCGGCCACCGTTGCGGTGAGTTGTACTTGTTGTGCCATATGCAGCTTCTTGGTTAACGTTGGGTTTTCACGGCGATGCCGTTTAAAATAATGTGCTATTGTAGCTGGTCTTTGTCGGGAGCTTAACGGACAGTCTCCCAGAATAACACCTGAGGATAATCAAAACGTCATGACGCGTGTGAAATATCTGGTGGCAGCAGCCACGTTGAGCCTGGCGCTGGTCGGTTGCTCCAGTTCCAAAGAAACGGTTCCCGATAATCCGCCTAACGTCCTTTATGCGACTGCCCAGCAAAAGCTGCAGGACGGTAACTTTAAAGGTGCGATTGCGCAATTAGAAGCGCTGGATAACCGCTATCCGTTTGGGCCTTACTCGCAGCAAGTTCAGTTAGATCTGATTTATGCCTATTACAAGTCTGCTGACTTGCCGATGGCTCAGGCATCTATTGATCGCTTTATGCGCCTGAACCCAACCCATCCCAATATCGACTACGTCATGTACATGCGTGGTTTAACGGATATGGCGTTGGATGACAGTGCACTGCAAGGATTTTTCGGTGTTGATCGTTCAGACCGTGATCCACAGCATGCACGTGCAGCATTCCGTGATTTCAGCCAGCTGATCCACTCGTATCCAAACAGCCAGTACGCCACTGATGCGACGAAACGTTTGGTATTCCTGAAAGATCGTTTAGCGAAATACGAGCTGTCAGTGGTGCAATACTACACTAAACGTGGCGCTTACGTCGCTGTCGTTAACCGTGTAGAGCAAATGCTGAAAGATTATCCGGATACGAAAGCAACGCACGACGCGCTGCCGTTGATGGAAAATGCCTACCGCGAACTGCAGCTGAACAACCAGGCTGACAAAGTCGCGAAAATTATTGCAGCGAACAGCGCAGCGTAATTTTACATGTCCGAACACAAACGGTAGCTCAGGCTGCCGTTTTTTTTGGCTCTTTTTTGGGGAAGTGAAAACAGAAAGGATAAAAAACGAGCAGCAAAATGCAGGAAAAAAACGAAACAATACTGTACTGATCCTATCAATCATGCCTGCTCCGGCAACAAGTCTCAAGACCTTTCCCGCCATAAATTACCCTGAGTCACATAATCTTCATAGTTGACAAAAAGTGACAAAAAACCGTGGATTTGAGCACGCATTTCACAAAAAAGGCTGGTATGTTGGATTCATCGGAGACGGAAAAAGAGAGGTAAGTCATATGACAGTTAACATTACCAGTAAACAAATGGACATCACTCCCGCGATTCGTGAACACATCGAAGGGCGTCTTAAAAAACTGGATAAATGGCAAACTCAGCTCATTAACCCGCACGTAATCCTGTCGAAAGGACCCCAGGGATTTGTCGCCGATGCGACCATCAGTACGCCGAACGGAACACTGGTTGCCAGTGCCACGCATGATGATATGTATGCTGCGATTAACGAAATGACCGCCAAACTTGAGCGTCAGCTCAACAAAGCGCAGCATAAGGGTGAAGCCCGCCGTGCAGAATCCGGCGTCAAAGAACTCAATCTGGAACCGGTGCAGGAAGAAGAGGAATAGCCGGGTTATCCGAAAGTCAGTTCACAACGCGCTCCAAGGGGCGCGTTTTTTGTGCCTGAAAGAAATCCTTATTGACACAAGGAAAACCCTGCGGTTACTTTAAGACTCTGCTGACCTTGATGGAAACAATGCTGATATGAATACCCGTCTGTTTTTCTTCGCATTCTTTTTTACCTTCCCCTGATTGGGAGGCGTTTCGTCGCGAAAGAATGAATGCGAAGACGAACAACAAAGCCTCCTGAAAAGGGGGCTTTTTTTATACCTGCGTTTCACACAATTTTGCTGAAAGAAAGAACATCAAAAAGGGTAATAACATGACCGAGAATTCATTACTGGCACTGCGCGAGCGCATCAGTGCATTAGATCTCAAACTGCTGGCTCTGCTGGCAGAACGACGTTCGATGGCGATTGAAGTCGCGCAATCCAAGATGCACTCTCACCGCCCGATTCGCGATAAAGAGCGCGAGATAGAACTGATTAATGCCCTGATTCAGGAAGGGAAAAAACAGGGGCTGGACGGGCATTATATCACCCGTGTTTATCAGCTGATTATCGAAGATTCCGTCCTGACACAGCAGGCACTTCTTCAGCAGCATCTGAACAAAACCAGTTCTGATTCCGCACGTATCGCATTTCTTGGCCCGAAAGGCTCTTATTCTCACCTCGCCGCCCGTCAGTTTGCTGCCCGTCATTTCGATCAGTTCATCGAATGCGGCTGCCAGAAATTCCAGGATATCTTCTCGCAGGTGGAAACCGGCCAGGCCGATTACGCCGTATTGCCTATCGAAAACACCAGTTCCGGCTCAATCAATGACGTTTACGATCTGCTGCAACACACCAGCCTGTCGATTGTCGGCGAGCTGACCAACCCTATCAATCACTGCGTTCTGGTGGCGACCGATACCGATCTCTCGCAAATTCAGACGGTGTATAGCCATCCGCAGCCGTTCCAGCAATGCAGCCAGTTCATCAACCGCTTCCCGAACTGGAAAATTGAATATTGCGAAAGCACGGCTGCCGCCATGGAAAAAGTGGCTGCCGCGAATTCCCCGCACGTCGCCGCGCTCGGCAGCGAAGCCGGTGGCGCGCTGTATAAACTGCAAGTGCTTGAACACAATCTGGCGAACCAGCAGGAAAATATCACCCGCTTCATTATTCTGGCGCGCAAAGCGATTGAAGTGACCGATCAGGTTCCCGCCAAAACTACGCTGATCATGGCGACCGGTCAGCAGGCTGGTGCGTTGGTGAATGCGCTTCTGGTACTGCGCGATCAGGGCATCATCATGACGAAACTGGAATCTCGCCCGATTAATGGCAATCCTTGGGAAGAGATGTTTTACATCGATGTGCAGGCTAATCTGCGTTCGGAAGAGATGAAAAAGGCGCTCAAGGATCTGGCTCCGATCACGCGTTCTTTAAAAGTGCTCGGCTGTTATCCAAGCGAAAACGTCGTGTCTGTCGATTTATAACCGCGTCTTCCAGACAAAATAAAAGGGCGCTGCATGATGATGCGGCGCCCTTTTATTTTACTGAATCAGCAGTTACTTACGGTTGTCATTTGCCTGTCGCAATAACGCACCGCTCTCCTTCAGGAAGCGAGGCGCATACTCGCCGAACCAGCTCTCAACCTTTCTGAATTTGCTGATAAACGCGTCTTTATCACCGCTTTCCAGCAGCGTCAGCGCATCACCAAAACGCTGATAGTAACGCTTGATCAGCGCCAGATTGCTTTCTGACGACATAATAATGTCCGCATAAAGCTGAGGATCCTGCGCAAAGAGGCGCCCGACCATCGCCAGTTCGAGGCGGTATATCGGTGAAGACAGCGCCAGCAATTGCTCAATCTGCACATTCTCTTCCGACAGATGTAAGCCATACGCGAAGGTCGCGAAGTGGCGCAGCGCCTGAATAAAGGCCATGTTTTGATCGTGTTCAACCGCGCTGATTTTGTGCAACCGCGCACCCCACACCTGCAACTGCTCCAGTAACCACTGGTATGCCTGCGGTTCGCGGCCATCGCAATACACCACAACCTGTTTTGCCAGGCTGCTGACATCCGGGCCAAACATCGGATGCAGGCCAAGAACCGGGCCTTCGTGTACCGCCAGCATCGCCTGAAGCGGACGGTTTTTTACCGACGCCAGATCAACCAGAATACAGTCATCAGGCAGTTTTGGCAGACGGGCAATCACCTCTTCGGTCAGATGAATCGGCACGCTCACAACCACCATACCGGCATCCGCCAGTAATGTTTCCGCCTGTGGCCAGTCTTCCTGCTCCAAAACCTTAACCTGGTAACCGGACAACTCCAGCAGACGGGTGAACAAACGCCCCATCTGTCCGTTTCCGCCGATAATCACTACCGGACGCAGCGCCGGATGCAACGTTTTGAAGCCTTTATCGTTTTCGCTTGAGTAGGACTCACGCATTATGCGGCGCAATACATCTTCAATCAGATCCGGCGGAACCCCGAGGTTCTGCGCTTCCTGACGGCGGGAGGCCAGCATCGCCGCTTCCCGTTCAGGCACATAAATCGGCAAACCATAACGGCTTTTGACTTCCCCGACTTCGGCCACCAGCGCCAGACGCCGTGATAAGAGATCTAACAACGCTTTATCGACGTCGTCGATCTGATCGCGCAATGCGTTAAGTTCTGCCACCATAAAAACTTACTCTCCTGCGATTCGTGCCGCCAGTGCGTCGCCCAGTTCATGATGCATGGTACGTAACAGGTCTTCCGTGGTTTCCCAATTGATACAGGCATCGGTCACCGATACGCCGTATTTCATTTCTGAGCGGGGTTGTTCAGAAGACTGGCTACCTTCGTTCAGATGACTTTCGAGCATCAGGCCCGTAATAGAGCGGTTCCCGGCCTTAATCTGATCAATCACGGACTGAGCCACAACGGGCTGGCGACGATAGTCTTTGTTTGAGTTACCGTGACTGCAATCTATCATCAAGGAAGGATGGAGTCCCGCGTCACTCATCTGTTTTTCACACGCCTGAACATCCTGCTCGCTGTAGTTTGGCGTTTTGCCACCGCGTAAAATCACGTGCCCGTCCGGATTCCCCTGAGTCTGCAACAGGCAAACTTGCCCGGCCTGATTGATGCCGACAAAACGGTGCGCCATTTCCGCCGCACGCATGGCATTGATTGCCGTGCCCAGACTGCCATCGGTACCGTTTTTGAAACCGACCGGCATGGACAAACCTGACGCCATTTCACGGTGGGTCTGAGATTCGGTTGTACGTGCGCCGATTGCCGACCAACTGAACAAATCGCCTAAATATTGCGGGCTGTTTGGATCCAGTGCTTCAGTCGCCAGCGGTAACCCCATGCCGACCAGTTGCAACAGCAAATCACGCGCAATGTGCAAACCGGCTTCAACGTCAAACGTACCGTCCATGTGTGGGTCGTTAATCAAACCTTTCCAGCCGACAGTGGTGCGTGGTTTCTCAAAGTAAACACGCATCACGATGTATAGACGATCGCTCAGTTCTGCTGCAAGCATTTTCAGGTGACGCGCGTAATCGAGCGCTGCGTCAATGTCATGAATTGAACACGGACCACACACCACCAGCAAACGTGGATCACGGCCATGTACAATATCAGCGATGGTTTTACGTGCTTCGGCAATGCTGTTTTCGTCGCTGACGCTTAAAGGAAAGCGATTTTTCAGTTCTTCAGGTGTGATCAGAATTTGTTCGGCAGTGATATGAACATTATTCAGGGCGTCTTTTTGCATGATGGTGTTCCGCTTATCAGGAAAATGGGCTGCCATGGAGGCATCTGCGGACAACATTAACACAGCGCGTAAACTTATCAAGCCTTAGTTGTAAACATAAAATTACCATTAGCCACCAGTAAACCTAAATATGGAAAGTTATATTTACAATAATTCTTTCAGAGTCGACCACGCCGTACCGTGGAAATTACACACAGTGTGAAGGGAAAAGGGGAATCAGATTTCAGGCGTCAGATAAGAAAGGATGATTTTGAAGGATTTCCCTCAGCAGCCGGGATGTGCTGAGGGTGAAAAATTACAGATTACGATCCAGCGTAATAAAGACCTGCCCTAACGCCGTGACTTCTTCCACGCCGCATTCGAAATGGCTGTCCTGTCGCGTCACCTTGATGCGGTTACCCGGGATACGTGCCACGTCGTAGACATCCACATCACCATCGATATTCAGAAGCCAGCGGCCATTGCCGGGAATTGTGCTGCCTAAATCGATGATCCACGAGTGATTGCCTTTAACAATGTAAGCAGGCTCGGCCAGAGAATCATCCAGTAAAGAAGGATCGGCCGCCCATACGCCCTCTTCTTCGAGCGCACCACCTCGCAATCTCAACTTTTTAAGCTGAAGCACGTTACCGGAAGCTGATGGCCCTGAGGATGGCGCATCCTGCATATTTCCTTTGCCCGTTGCCAGCCAGCGCAGTGAAACGCCGGTGTCCAGCGCGCAGGCAACCACGACATCACCCGGAAAATAATCTCTTCTCACCCAGGTACTTATCGTTCCAGAGGATAACCCATACAGATCACCCAGTTCTTTCTGCATGCTGAAGCCGTAAGCCTGAAGCATACGCGTCAGAACGGCTTTTCCACCTTCGAGTTCATCTAATTGCATCTGGCGAAAACCCCGGGCCTGTAAATATCATCCTGACAACTCGCATATGCAAGTTTAGATTGATTATGTAATGTACCAATAGACAGCCATGATACCAAATTTACGGCGCAGTGGAGAATCCGCAATGTTTTCCTGAAGCATCAGGCAGTCATCTGAGGAGGATCTCCAGCCCCCGGAATGGGGGTCATTGAGGAGGTGTGATGTTTTTAGGCACAGAGCAACAGCGGCTGACGGGTTTACGCCAGATCGCTTATTTAAAAGAGACCTATTTTTCTGACAGTAAAAATAAGCTGGAAACGATTTTTGATCAGGCCTCAGACAAATGGAAAACCACATTATGTTTTCATGCCGGGCTTAAGCGCCGTCATACCTTATTAACGTTTTCAGAATTAAAACCCGAGGAGCAATTTAAAATTGCTCAGGCCCTATTATCCCTGCGCCATTTTACCGCGCGATATAAAGGAGAATTTTGCTGATGGCAGACTGGATAGATGAATCCCAAGAATATCAGTTAACGGTTTTACAGGAACAAATCGCCCGCGCAACACGCACGCCAAAGGCTCCGTCCGCATACTTCTGTGAGGATTGTGAGGGCGCCATTCCGGAACAACGCAGAAAGATTATTCCGGGCGTACAACGTTGTATTGATTGTCAGGAAATTAATGAACTCAGGAAAAAGAATTACCGCTCTGTATAAATAACGTTTCCGTACTGACTTATAAATAAATTCATTCTGGAAATTTTATTTTTCCGGAAAGGCTTGTTGCTGTCATTTTTCTTGAAATCGGTTTAGGGAAATAGTTTATGAAAAATAATATGCCGGAGATAATTACACTCTCTAAATTGGCTCCTATGTCCGTAAAAAACGAGGCCGGTAAGTGGTGGTGGAATGCACCGCGTCCGGCGATGAGCAGCCCGCTGGAAAAACCGCTGAACCGTGATTTCTTCCAGCGCCAGCAGACAGCACTTTCTCAGATTGCATCCCTTCCGCGCTGCCTGCGCGCGCCTTTGCATCAGCGGTATCAGTTTTTACTGAATGAAAAAGGGGTTCGCCCGGCATTTCACTTCCTGATGACCGTGTTCCTGCAGCGATTATTGCCGCGTATTCAGCGGGTCAGCGCCCGGCTCCGGCTTAACCGCCAGTATTCGGAAAAGCTGCTTGCAGAAGAGGAAACCTTCAACCGCCTGCCCGATCTCAATGACGACGCGCTGAAACGGCTGGCGAATAAACTGGCCATTCATATGCAGGATGCCTACGAACATCACTGTGAACACTGGCTAAATCAGGTTCAGGAGTCGGAAGTTTTACTGCAAGACAGCACGCAGCGTGAGATTTTCGGGCATCTGGCGGCGATGGCACGTTCCGTTCGCATTCAGCCTTTGTACTGGACCGCCTGGCAAAAAGACCGGATGACGGCAGAAATGGCGGTCGCCAGCATTTCCCGGCTGGTCAGCGGCGAATGGTGGGAAAGACAACTGCGCTCGCAGCAGCGCCTGTGGCGTGAAGCGCTGATGATCGCCTGCGGTTATGTGAGCCGTTCCATTTCACCTTATGCCAGCAAAAATGCCATCCGGGATGTGGTTTCCCGCCGCCTTTCTACGCTCAATTACCTGAAGCAGTGCGAGCTTGAAAACGTCGACTCCGGTGACAGGCTGAGCCTTCTGGACACCGTATTAGCCAGCATTTCTAACCCTAAACTTCGGCGCATGGAATTAATGACACTGATTGCCGGAGTCGAAGATGTCGCCGATGAACAGCGGGATCGGGGATTATTTATCACACTGACAACGCCGTCAAAGTACCATCCGATGAAAACTTACGGGCCTCATTCAGCCCCGGTGTTTAATCCCAAATGGAACCAGCACGCTTTTACGCCGAAAAATGCGCAGAAATACCTCGTTGCCGTCTGGGCAAAAATCCGCACCACGTTTAAAGATAAGGGCCTGAAAGTGTACGGAGTGCGCGTAGTTGAGCCCCATCACGACGGCACGCCACACTGGCATATGATGTTGTTTACACCGCCTGAGCAGCAGCAAAAAGTGATCGAGGTGATGCGCCGTTACGCACTTGAAGAAGATCCCGACGAACCCGGCGCAGCGGAATCCCGCTTTCATTGCAAACCGCTCAACCGCGGTGGTGCTGCCGGATACATTGCTAAATACGTCGCTAAAAATATCGATGGCTACGCGCTGGAAGGCGAAACCGATCATGATTCCGGCCGGTTGCTGACTGATGTCGCCACCGCCGTCACCGCCTGGGCATCGACCTGGCGGATCCCGCAGTTTCACGCCATCGGCATCCCTTCCGTCGGGGCATGGCGCGAATGCCGCCGCATCAGAAATCAAAGTCTCGCCAGCCAGTTTGACGAACGCGTTGAAGAGGTCCGCTGCGCGGCAGATCAGGGGAGTTTTTCCCGTTACATTCAGGCGCAGGGAGGCATCCATATCCGGCGCAAAGACCAGACCGTGCGTGTTGCCCGCAAAATCAGCGAGCAGCGCAACGCTTACGATGAACCAAGGCAGAAAGTCATCGGTATTTATGCGCCCCATATCGGTGAGTCGCAGATATTTCTCACGCATACCGGGCAATGGCGGATTGTTCGTCATCGGCAGTCATGCGCAGAAATTCCGGTCTTCCGCTCACCTTGGAGTTCTGTCAATAACTGTGGATCGGTTTCCCAGCCGTGATCGCTAAACCCCATACAAAAATCACGCCAATAAAAATTTCCACATTAATTCAATGAATTATATTTTTTAAAAGGCTCTGAGTGTTGACGTATTAGAACAATTGAAGAATACTGTATATAAACACAGTATCTGGCGAGGGGAGAAAATGGAAAACCAGACTAAACAACAGCTAACGTTGTCCAGGATACAATTGATCGCAGACATTTCGCAGACAGCGCAATGCAATCCAAAAGAATTTCTTGTTGTGATGTCACTGATTTCAGAGCTGGCTGGCCAGGCCCTGACCGGTGGGGATCAGGACGCACTCTGTTACAACGGGAGCGCTGACGAAGCTCACTGAAAACCTGTTCTGCGGCGGTATTTCCCTATTGTGGCGCTTATTCTTCCGGCTTCTGTTCGGACTAAGCGCCCCGCCATTTCCCCCTCTTCAATTCCCTGTTGTGCCACACGCTTGACAACCCTCTCAGATTGCTGCCTCCGGCCATATTCCGCAGACTGATTTCACCTCCTGACGATTTCACTCACTTGCGGAGATACCCGATGAAACTCTATGCAGAACAGGGCGACACCCTTGATTCCATGTGCTGGCGTTATTACGGCCGCACTGCGGTTGTCGTGGAAAAAGTGTACGCCGCCAATAAAGGTATTGCGGACTTAGGTCCGTTATTGCCTCACGGCACCGCCGTTGAAATGCCCGACATCGCTGAACAACCGGTTCAGGAAGCGATCAAGTTATGGGACTGAATACCGAACGCATCAGCTCGGCCTGCGCCTATTTTATTGCCACGTCGCTGACCTGGCTGGCGGGCCTGACATCGCAGGATGTGGCCTTTTTAGTTGGCTCCGGC
Source organism: Rahnella sp. PCH160 (assembly GCF_047784855.1). NCBI lineage: Bacteria > Pseudomonadati > Pseudomonadota > Gammaproteobacteria > Enterobacterales > Yersiniaceae > Rahnella > Rahnella sp. PCH160. The sequence goes on along the minus strand of NZ_JBLOGT010000001.1, from coordinate 1,734,446 downwards.
GTGGGCGTCGGGACTTTCCTCGTCAACTGGTATTACCGGCGCAAAAGCTTCCAGCTTCTGACGCGCAGCAACCTGAACCCGAACACCTATGAAGACCTCAACTCTTAAGCGATGCAGCGCCGCTGCGGTTCTGGCGCTGATGGCGGCGCTGCCCGGTTATCACGCTTTGCAGGTTTCAGAAGAAGGGCTACGGCTGATTACGGATTTTGAAGGCTGCCAGTTGCAACCTTATCAGTGCAGCGCCGGTGTCTGGACCAGCGGCATTGGCCATACGGCAGGCGTGGTTCCCGGAAAAGCGATCAGCGAGCATCAGGCGGCTGAAAACCTGTTGCAGGATATTCAGCAAACGGAGCGCGCCGTCAAAAAGTGCATGCCCGGCGACATGCCGCAGCCGGTCTTTGATGCCGTGGTGTCCTTTAGTTTTAACGTCGGAACCGGCGCAGCGTGCAAATCCACGCTGGCGTATTTCATCAACAAACAGCAATGGCGACAGGCCTGCGGGCAACTTACTCGCTGGGTTTACGTTAAAGGCCAGCGCAGCAGCGGGCTGGAACGCCGGCGAAACGCCGAACTCACCGTTTGCAGGAAGGGGGTTGAATGAGAGCAATACTGGCGCTTCTTGCCGGAATGGCCCTGTTAATCCTCATCCTGCTGCTTTCCAACCGTTCATTACAGCACGACCTCAACAAGGCAATTCAGCAGCACGACGCGCTGGCCACACAATTACATCAACGGGATCAACTGATTACCGAGCTGAATCAGCAAATGCAACAACGCGCGGAGGCCGAACTGGCATTGCGTAACAATCTGAGCACCGCCGCGCAGGTGATGCAATCCAGAGAACAGGAACGGCAGAGGAGCCTCCATGACAATCCGCAATCGCGCCTGTGGGCTGACGCTGAGCTGCCTGCTGACATTAGCCGGCTGCACGACCGGCCAGCCTTCAGCTCCGCCAGCGATTATTTACGTTGGTTGTCCGGCAGTCAGATCCTGCCCGGTTCCGCCCAGCCATCCGCGCACTAACGCGGCGCTGAGCGCCGATATTCTCCAGCTGGAATCAGCACTGCTGAGCTGCGGGCTGCAGATTGAGACCATCAAAAAGTGTCAGGAGGCACAACATGCAAAAACCACTACAGCTAAAGCAACGGCTGATTGAACAAATCCCCTTTTTTCAATCCGCGCCTGAAAAGCTGGTAATGACTACCGGCGCAGGAAATGTGGTCGCCACACCGGCCTCTTCACTTTCCTTCGAATACCGCTATCCGCTGACGTTAAACGTCAGCAGCGACAATGTGCCCGATGAAAGTCTGACGGATCAGATGGTGGTCGCCATCCTCGGCTGGCTGCGGGTCAATCAGCCCGAAATCCTCGGCAATACGGTAAACCGGCTGACTGATTTTGCGTTTGCCCTGCCGGGTGAGGCGCTGTCATTCACGCTGCAACTCACCGAGCGGGTTCAGGTTGCCGATGAAAATGGCGTCCGGACGATCACTCATCTTCCGGAACCGCCACTGCCGGAGAACGTCGCCCTGCCGCGCCAGGTTTACCTCAACGGAGAACTGATCAGCAGCTGGACCGAATAACCCGATAACAACTGTTGTGCCATCCGCTGGCAGACGGCCATCAGTTGTCGTTCAACCCTGTGCAACGGCATCCTTTATCCCATGAATACAAACTATCAACTCAACGACATCATGCGTCTGATTGGCAATCTGGTGCGCATCGGAACGGTGTCGGAACTGGATTTACCCAACGCCCGCTGCCGCGTCACGACCGGAAGCAACGTGACGGCGTGGTTGCCGTGGATGACGCACCGCGCGGGCCGCACCCGCAGTTGGTGGGCGCCCTCTCCCGGCGAACAGGTTTTACTGCTTTCGATGGGCGGTGAGCTCAATACCGCATTCGTCTTACCGGCAGTGTTTTCGAATGCGTCACCGGCGCCCTCGGCTTCGGCTGATGCCCTGCATCTGGCATTTCCGGACGGTGCCATTTTCGAGTACGAACCGGCAAACGGCGCCCTGAAAGTCAGCGGTATCAAAACGGCGGTGATCGACGCATCGGAACAGGTCGATGTCACCGCGCCGGAAATCCGCTGCACCGCCAGCACGCGTATCACGCTGGATACGCCGGAAGTCGTCTGCACCCGCAAACTGACCACCGGTTCTCTTGAAGTCAAACAAGGCGGCACGCTGACCGGCAATTTAACCCACAGCGGCGGCAGCCTGACGTCTAACGGCATCGTTGTGCACACCCATCGCCACAGCGGCGTACAGACTGGCGGCGGTCAAACCGGAGGCCCGCAATGAGTAATCCAAAGTACCTGGGGATGAACAAAAACAGCGGCACGGCGATTGAAGATTTCGATCATATCCGCCAGTCCGTCAGCGACATTTTGAACACACCGGCCGGTTCCAGAGTCATGCGCAGAAACTACGGTTCACTGCTTTCATCGCTCATCGACCAGCCGCAAAACGATGCGCTGCGCCTGCAAATGATGGCGATCTGCTATACCGCGTTGCTGCACTGGGAACCGCGTATTTCACTCACGGCCATTACTTTTGACACCGGTTACACCGGCAAAATGGTCGTGGAACTGACCGGAAACCGTCGCGATACGGCATCCGATTTTTCTCTCAATATTCCTGTGAGCTGACACTATGGCAACGATCGATTTAAGCCAGTTACCGGCCCCGATGTGGTCGAAGAGCTGGATTATGAAAGCCTGTTTGAAGAACGAAAAAGCACGCTGATTTCGCTGTATCCCGCCGATCAGCAGGAAGCCATCAGCCGCACGCTGACGCTCGAATCCGAGCCGCTGGTCAAACTCTTGCAGGAGAATGCCTATCGTGAACTGATCCTGCGCCAGCGGGTAAACGAAGCCGCCCGCGCGGTGATGGTGGCCTATGCAACGGGCAGTGATTTGGATCAGCTGGCAGCGAACAACGGTGTCCAGAGGCTGGTTCTGACCCCGGCAGATAATACGACGCTCCCGCCGACACCAGCGGTAATGGAAAGCGATGCCGATTTTCGCAGCCGCATTCCGCAGGCATTTGAAGGAATGAGCGTCGCGGGCCCGTCCGGTTCTTACGAGTTTCATGGGCTTTCCGCCGACGGTCGCGTAGCCGACATTTCGGTGATCAGCCCGTCTCCGGCCAATGTGACGATCTCCGTGTTGTCGCGGGAGGCGGATGGCATTGCCCCTGAAGACTTACTGGCCAAAGTCCGTATTGCGCTCAACGACGAAAATGTGCGGCCGATTGCGGACCGTGTTCTGGTGCAGTCTGCCAGTGTCGTCCCTTATGAAATCGATGCGACATTGTTCCTCTACCCCGGCCCTGAATCAGAACCGATTACCCTGGCGGCGGAAGAAAAGCTGAAATCCTATATCAGCGATCAGCACCGTTTAGGCCGCGATATCCGCTTATCCGCCATTTATGCGGCTTTACACGTTGAAGGCGTCCAGCGCGTCGAACTCGCCCAGCCGGCTGCGGATATCGTGCTCGATAAAACGCAGGCGTCCTATTGCAGTCACTATTCCATCACGGTCGGAGGCTCCGATGAGTGACAGGTTACTTCCCAGTGGATCTTCGCCGCTGGAACTGGCCGCCGCCGAAGCCTGTTCAGAACTTGCGCAGATCAGCGTTCCCCTCAAAACGTTGTGGAACCCGCAGACCTGCCCGGCCAAATTCCTGCCTTATCTGGCCTGGGCGCTTTCCGTTGACCGTTGGGACAGCGAATGGCCAGCGGCGACCAAGCGCAGCGTCATTCAGTCGGCGTGGTTCATCCATCAGCACAAAGGCACGATCAGCGCGATTAAGCGCGTGGTCGAGCCGCTCGGCTACGTCATTAATGTCAGCGAATGGTGGCAGACCGATGATCCGCCGGGCACGTTCAAGCTCGATATCGGCGTCCTCGAATCCGGTATTGATGAAGCAATGTATGAAGAAATGGAACGGCTGATTGATGACGCCAAACCCGCCAGCCGCCATCTGATTGGCCTGACCATTACGCAAGATGTTCCCGGCACAATTTACCTGGGAACAGCCGCCTATGACGCAGAAATACTCACTGTTTACCCGAACTGATAAGGAATCTTATGAGCAAATTTAAATCACTCGTCACCGCTCTCGGACAGGCGCGGATTGCGTCGGCGATTGCGAGCGGAAAAGACGTCAATATTACCCAGCTTGCTGTGGGCGACGGCAATGGCAGCGCAACGACGCCTTCCACAAGCCAGACGGCTCTGGTGCATGAAACGTATCGTCTGCCGCTAAACTCCATCAAGACCGACAACAAAAATGCTAACTGGATCATCGCCGAGGCGATTATTCCCGCCAGCGTGGGCGGTTTCTGGATGCGCGAGATGGGCCTGTTTTCATCCGAAGGTGAGCTGATTGCCGTCAGCAATATGGCGGACAGCTATAAACCGACACTCGAGGAAGGCTCCGGCCGCACCCAGACATTACGCATGGTGATAACGGTTACCGACACCGACGCGGTAACTCTGACTATCGACGACACGCTGGTCATCGCCACCGAAGAATACGTCAATAACCTGCTGGCCGAACACGAAGCATCACGGCGACACCCGGACGGAACACTAACGAATAAAGGTTTTGTGCAGCTTAGCAGTGCCGTCGACAGCACCAGCGAGGTTCTTGCGGCAACGCCGAAAGCGGTGAAAACGTCTTATGATCTCGCAAAATCAGCGAATGACAATGCCAATGGACGTCTGCCTTCAGGTGGAACTGCCGTGGCGGCAAATAAGCTGGCAACGGCCCGAAAAATTGCCGGTGTGGCGTTTGATGGGACGGCAGATATTTCCATTACCTCAGAAAATATAGGTGTTTACAACAAAACAGAATCCGATAACAAATACTTTTTAAAAACTGGGGGTAATATAGGAAAAAGCGGCGTGTTATCAACAGGGGATATAAAAACCGCGAGCGCCAATATAATATCTCAAAATGGAGGCTACTATATTCAAAATGCAGATGGTGTGAATATTTCCTTAATTTCTGCAGACTCAGGTGGGACATTAACATTACAACCTCTTGTAGGCGCAAAAATTGTTAATGTGAGCGGTTCACTTACCGAGAATGGTACACACTTGATCGCGCAAGATACTTGCAACGTTGCCGGTTTTATCGGCGGCGATGTTAATAATCCGTATATGAGACATAAAACAAGCAATGCTGTTGTTTCCCTGGCATTAAGAAATACGGGTAATCTTGGAGCCGGTTGGTGGAAAGATGTATCTACAGGATTAATTATTCAATGGGGAGCAAATTTAAATGGTTCCAGCAATGTTGAAACTCATAACTACCCAATTGCATTCCCTAACGCTGGAATTACAGTAGTAGGCAATTTAGGAACATCTATAGACCTAGGTAAGGTTGTATATTTGATGCCTGTTAATAGTGCAGGATTCGCGTCTAGAACATCAGGCAATGGCTTGGGATTTTGGTGGATAGCCTTAGGATACTAATAATGAATGATTACTTTTACAGTGCAAACAACAACAGTTTTTATGCTGCACAATTAAAAATTGATTATGAAGAGTCAGCAAATGGATGGCCAGAAGATGCAATTATTATCAGTAATGAAACATATGCAGCACTCTTAGAAGGGAGATATAAAGGAAAAAAAATTATTGCAGATTATAATGGGAATCCGATTTTGTCAGAACCTGTTCCACCAACACAACAAGAGCTAATTTCTGAGGCAAAAAGTAACTTAGAACTTCTTATGACTGCTGCAAATTATGCTGTCGCACCACTTCAGGACGCCTTTGATATTGGTGATGCAACCGGGGAGGAGCTCACTCTTCTCAAAGCCTGGAAAACTTACCGGGTGACACTCAACCGGCTGGATTTATCCACTGCCCCCGATATCATCTGGCCTGAAATCCCTGCCTGATCCCAGCCCCTTCGGGGCTTTTTTATTGCCTTAATTCAGACCGATTCCCCGCTCTGTTGTGCCACTCCTCCCACGCCTGCCATCGAATGCGCTTTCTTTTGTGAACCGGCATCCTTGCTTCACCACCCACAACAGAGAGAGTCGACCTGATGGCTGATTATCATCACGGCGTACGCGTCGTCGAAATCAACGACGGCACACGCGTTATTTCCACCGTTTCAACAGCAATTATCGGCATGGTGTGTACCGCAGAAGATGCGGATGCCACAGTATTTCCCCTCAACACGCCGGTTCTGATCACCGACGTTCTGGCCGCCAGCGGTAAAGCAGGCACTTCCGGCACACTCCGCGCTGCACTGCTGGCGATTGCCGATCAGTGCAAACCGGTCACCGTCGTAGTTCGCGTTGCCACCGGCGAAGACGAAGCAGTAACGACCACCAATATTATCGGCGGTTCTGATGCCAATGGCCGTTACACCGGCATGAAAGCGCTGCTTTCCGCACAGGCAGAACTCGGCGTGAAACCGCGTATTCTGGGCGTTCCGGGGCTGGATAATCAGGCTGTCGCCACGGCGCTGGCAGGCATTTGTCAGCAGTTGCGCGCTTTTGGCTATGTCGGCGTGTATGGCGCAAAAACCATTTCCGATGCCATCAAGTATCGCGACAATTTCAGCCAGCGCGAGCTGATGCTGATCTGGCCGGATTTCGTGAACTGGAATACCACCACCAGCCAGCCTGACGTCGCTTATGCCACCGCCAGAGCACTGGGCCTGCGCGCCAAAATTGACCAGGAAACCGGCTGGCACAAAACGTTATCCAACGTGGGCGTCAACGGTGTTACCGGCCTTTCTGCCAGCGTCTTTTGGGATTTACAGGCCACCGGCACTGACGCGGATCTGCTGAACCAAGCCTGCGTAACCACGCTGGTGCGCAAAGATGGCTTCCGTTTCTGGGGCAACCGTACCTGCAGCGATGACACCCTGTTCCTGTTCGAAAACTACACCCGCACCGCGCAGGTTCTGGCCGACACCATGGCCGAAGCGCACATGTGGGCGGTCGATAAACCGATGACCCCGACGCTGGTTCGCGACATGATCGATGGCATCAAAGCCAAAATGCGTGAAATGAAATCAGCGGGTTACATCATCGACGGCAACTGCTGGTACGACGAAACGGCTAACACGGCTGAAACCCTGAAGGCCGGTAAATTGTATATCGATTACGACTACACGCCGGTTCCTCCACTGGAAGATCTGACCCTGCGCCAGCGCATCACCGACTCTTATCTGGTGAATTTCGCCGCGTCCGTAAACAGCTAAGGAGACATTGACTCATGGCACTTCCTAAGAAATTGAAATACCTGAACCTGTTCAACAACGGGAACAGCTATCTGGGCCTGGTCTCTTCCCTGACCCTGCCAAAACTGACCCGCAAGCTGGAAAACTATCGCGGCGGCGGCATGAGCGGTTCGGTCGCCGTGGACTTCGGTCTGGACGACGACGCGCTGACGCTTGAATGGTCCATCGGCGGCCTGGATGAACTGGTTTTACAGCAATGGGGCAGCATATCCGATATCCCGCTGCGCTTTGCCGGTTCCCTGCAACGTGACGACACCGGTGACGTTTCGGCGGTTGAAGTGATGATGCGCGGCCGCCACAAAGAATTTGATTTCGGCGAATACAAACAGGGCGAAGACACTGAAACCAAAGTCACCACGCAGTGTACTTACTTCAAGCTGACCATCGATGGCAAAGAGCTGATTGAGATCGACACCGTCAATATGGTGGAAATCGTCAATGGCGTTGACCGTCTGGCGGAACACCGCACCGCGCTCGGCCTGTAATCCCCTTCCCTGAGCCGGCAGAACCTTGCCGGCTTCATCTCCGTCAACAGGAAAACTCATGAGCCAGACTGAAAACAACACCGTCATTTTGGATGTGCCGCTAAAACGCGGCGAAACCGAAATCACCGAAATCCAGGTCACTAAACCGACTGCGGGAAGCCTGCGCGGTATCGGCCTTGCCGCGCTGGCCAATGCCGATGTCGACGCGTTAATCACTATTTTACCGCGCATTACGATGCCCAATCTGACCAAAGAAGAATGCACACGCCTGGAACTGCCCGACCTGATTGCGCTGGCAGGCAAGGTGATTGGTTTTTTATCGCCGAAACCGGAGGCGTAAAAATCGCGCCCCGCCTCACCGTCGATGACCTGATGGCAGACATCGCGGTGATCTTCCACTGGCCACCGTCCGAAATGGGCGGTATGTCGCTCACTGAACTCCTGAACTGGCGACATAAGGCTTTGCAACGCAGCGGAGTAAAATCTGATGAGTAATCTCGAACAATTACCCACGACGCTGGGAAAAATGAACGACGAACTGGCGTCGCTGCGCAAGGCGACGGCCAATGTCTGGCAAACCTATACGACAGTGCCCGACAAGAATTTATTCAGCACGATGTCGGAAGATATTGCTGATGCCTCTTTATCGCTTCGCGAGTCGGTTTTTGCCCCAGATAAACCGGCTGAAAAAGAGGCCTATCGTGGCGTAAAAAAAGTCGCAAACGATCAGTCTACGGAGGAACGCCGCCAGCAAGGCCCTGCGCTGATTCAACAAAAAGGGCTGGAGATCGGGCTGCAATATAAAAAGCGTGAACAGCAAGCCGGACAACTTAAAAACGCGGCTTCGTCGGCCCTCGCTTTTGCACAGCCGAAACTCGAGCTGGCCAAAAGCGTTCTCAAACCCGGCGCAGATTTTGAGGCGGGGCTTTCCGAAGTTCAGTCTCAGCTCCGCTTGAAAAACGACGATCCGCACGTTGCTGCGCTGCGCCAGCAGGGACTTTCTATGGCGGCCTCCGGCCATGCACCTTCTGAAGTCGTGGCAAAACAAAAAGACCTGGCCGCAAAAGGCATGAATGCCGAACAGGTTCTGGCGCAAACGCCTGGCGAACTGAATGGCGTTACGCCCGATGCGCAAATGGCCGTGACGGTGAAAGGCGACAACCTGGATGGCGACATCAAAAAACTGTTCGCAGGCTGGGACACGCTGCGCATCAACTTGTTCGGGGGTCAGAATTCCGCGCTGCGCGAGCTGACGCAGACGGCTGCCGGATGGCTAAGCACGCTAAATACCTGGATCACCGATAACCCGCAGCTGGTGAGTTCACTGCTCGGGCTGGCATTAGGCGTCACCGGCATTGTCGGCGGGTTGGGCTCGCTGGGCATGGTCATTGCGCCGGTTCTGAGCGGTGTGAATATGCTGATCGCCGGTGCCGGTCTGTTAGGCACTATTTTTACCGGCACAGGCGGTGCGATTGCCGCAGCTTTCGCCGCCATCGGGCTTCCGCTTCTGCCCATCATCGCACTGATTGCCGGTATTGGGATTGCCGTGGTGAAACTCTGGGAGCCGATCAGCGCCGTTGTTGGCGGCATCATTGAAGGCTTCAGTTCCGTGATGGGGCCGGTCAGCGAAGCGTTTGCACCTTTCAAAAGCGCGCTGGGCTGGATCACGGATTTGTTCGAACCGATAAAATTCAGTCAGGACGAGTTGAGTAAATACACCAATTTAGGCAAAGAAATCGGCATCGCCATTGGTGAAGTCTTTGTCACGCTGAACAAGGCGGTTTCCCAGATCGGCGAAATCTTTAGCTGGGCTAAAAAAGGGTGGGATTCCATTTTCAGCGGCGACGAACCTGGCGCTGCCCCGGATATTTCAACGCCGTCTGTGGAGAGCATCTCCCCTACGGGCGGCGTTCTGGGCATGTATCAGCCGGCCAAAAACAGCGTGGCGAATAACCTGACCGACAACCGGGCAACCACTGTCAATGTCAGTTTCACCGCCACGCCGGATACCGATCAGAATCAAATTCGCGAGCTTATCGCGAACACGATGAACGAGCGGGATTGGAACGCCACCAACGCCGGATACAGCCAGTTTACTAACGGAGGGTTTTACCGATGATGATGTCACTGGGTTTGTTCGTTTTTAAACTAAACACCCTTCCCTACCAGACGATTCACCGGGAGGTGAATTACAACTGGCAGGAAAACACCCGTATCGGGCAGCGTCCGGTTTCCCAGTTTCTGGGGCTGGGAAAGGAGTCGATGAAACTCAGCGGACTGCTTTTGCCGGAAGTCACCGGTGGAATAAGCTATTTGCAAGTTTTAGAAGGTATGGCCGAGTCCGGGCGGGCGTGGCCTTTGATCGAAGGCAGCGGGACAATCTACGGCATGTTTATTATCGAGAACGTGACGCACGATAACACCGAGATTAATTCGAACGGTCAGGCCCGGAGCATCAGCTTTTCGGTCCTGTTAAAACGCGTCGATGAATCTCAGGCGGCCATGTTTGGCGATCTGCTGGCTCAGGCTGAAGGGCTCTTTAACAAGGCCAGTTCGGCAGTCAGCAACTTCATTCACGGAGCCTGACCATGATTACCGATTATCAGTTACCGGCTGGCGCGCGCATTGCGCCAGCGTTTACCCTGACGGTAAAAAACAAAGTCCTGGAAGAGAATATTTCCAGCCGCATCATCAGTTTATCGGTGACGGATAACAGCGGTTTTGAGGCGGATACTCTGAACCTGACTTTCGACGACAGCGACGGTCGCTTGCAGATGCCGGTCCGGGGAACCGTTTTGCATTTGCATCTGGGGTGGTCCAAGCTGGCGTTATACGACTGCGGCTATTTTATTGTCGACACGGTGAAGTATTCCGGCGCGCCGGACATCATCACCGTCACCGCTCGCAGTGCGGATTTTCGGGGTTCTTTTTCGACCAAACTCAGCCAGTCTTATGACGATTACACGCTGGGGGCAATTGTCCGCATCATTTCCGCACGCAATCAATACCCTCTTCCGGTGATCCCGGCGGATCTTGATAGCATCAAAATTTCGCACATTGATCAGACAACCGAGACCGACAGCTATTTCCTGACACGGCTGGCGCAGTGCTACGGCGCTCAGGTAACAGTCAAAAACGGCGCAATCATCTTCTATAAAGCCAGCGTCGGACGTACTGCGTCCGGTCAGGCGTTGCCCTGGAGAACCATCGAACGCAACGACGGGGATAAATACGCCTTTAAAATGGTGGATCAACTGGCGTATGACGGCGTGAAAGCGCAATGGCATGACGTCAAAACGGCGATCACCAGCAACGTCGATCTCAAACGGACAGCCAGCCAGAACAAAGAAACTGCTGGGGCAAGTTATACGGCAGGCTCAGGGCAAAATATTCTCCATCTGGATAAAATTTACCCTGACGAGGAAACAGCAAAACGGACGGCTGATTCGGTGTTTAATCAAATCCAGAATGACGTTGCGGCCTTCACTATCCGCCTGGCGCTTGGACGTGCAGACCTGAGCGCACAAACGCCGGTTAATGTGCAAGGTTTCAAGGATGTGATTGATAGTACGCGTTGGATTATTGATTCAGCACAGCATGAAATCAATGCCACCGGATTTACCACGACATTGAATTTGAAACCATATATTGCAGATATCACTTATCAGTCTTCAATATCGCAATTATAACTTGCTTTTGCGAGTTATGGATTTCATAATAACCTCATCGCTTACCTGTCATGCCGGAGGTTTTTATGATGCATTGCCCGCTGTGTGGAAAAGTCGCTCATACCCGTTCAAGCCGCTATCTGAGTGAATCGACCAAAGAACGTTATCATCAGTGCCAGAATATTGAATGCAGCTGCACGTTTGCCACCCACGAATCCGTCGCACGGGTTATCTCTAAACCCGGCAGCCAGCGCCCTGCCGCGTAGTCAATTTGTAGTCACTGAATACAAAAAAAGGGGTTAGCCTATGGCTAACCCCTTGTTCTCTATTAACTAGTCGATGTCGCGTTAGCGATACCTTAGTTAAGACGCTCTTTGATACGAGCTGACTTACCAGTACGCTCACGCAGGTAGTACAGTTTAGCTTTACGAACGGCACCACGACGTTTAACAGTAATGCTGTCGATTACTGGGGAGTGAGTCTGGAATACACGCTCAACACCTTCGCCGTTAGAAATTTTGCGAACAGTGAATGCAGAGTGCAGACCGCGGTTACGAATAGCGATAACCACGCCCTCGAATGCCTGCAGACGCTTTTTAGAACCTTCAACGACCCATACCTTAATTTCCAGGGAATCACCTGGACGGAATGCAGGTACGTCTTGCTTCATCTGCTCTTGTTCGATTTGTTTAATGATATTGCTCATAATATGTCTCTTACCCTAGGTAAACTGATATATCGGGAGGGCTCAGCGTAACGCTTAAGCGTTCCCTTCATAGTTTTGTTGACTGAGTCGATGTTCCTTTTGGAACTCTCTCAGCAACACCTCTTGCTCGTCAGTCAGAGCTAGGTTTTCCAGAAGTTCAGGTCTTCTAAGCCAGGTTCGACCCAGCGACTGTTTCAGGCGCCAGCGACGTATATCAGCGTGGTTTCCCGACAGTAAAACTGACGGAACTTCCATGCCTTCCAACACTTCAGGGCGGGTATAGTGGGGGCAATCGAGCAATCCGTCAGCGAAAGAATCTTCTTCTGCTGAAGCCTGACGACCCAGAACGCCCGGTATAAAGCGGGAAACTGAATCTATCAGAGTCATTGCCGGTAACTCTCCACCGCTGAGAACATAATCGCCAATTGACCATTCTTCATCAATTTCGGTTTTGATTACGCGCTCATCAATCCCTTCGTAACGGCCACAAACCAGAATAATTTTCTGATGGGCCGCCAGTTCACACACACCGGTTTGATCCAGTTTGCGTCCCTGAGGTGAAAGATAAATCACCTTCACACCTTCGCCTGCCGCTGTTTTTGCTGCATGAATAGCTTCCCGTAAAGGTTGCACCATCATCAGCATACCGGGACCACCGCCGTAAGGGCGCTCGTCCACGGTACGATGTCGGTCGTATGCGAAGTCACGAGGACTCCAGCAATTTACGCTCAACAGGCCATTTTTAACTGCCCGGCCAGTTACCCCGTAATCGGTGATTGCGCGGAACATCTCAGGAAACAGGCTAATTATACCAATCCACATAGCCTACCCCTTTCGAATGCTTTATCGCTCAACCCATCGTTGTTTACATCAGTAAACGTTACGGAGGTCAAAAACCAGGATCCCAATCTACTTCAACAGTCCGAGTAGTGAGATCGACTTTCTTGATAACCTGCCCATCGAGGAACGGAATCAACCGCTCCTTGAGTCCGAAGGCATCTTTCAGGTTGGCTTTGACTACCATCACATCGTTAGAACCGGTTTCCATCATATCGATGATTTTGCCCAGTTCGTAACCGGAAGTTGTCACTACCTGGCAACCAAAAAGGTCTTTCCAGTAGTAGTCACCGTCTTCCAATGTTGGTAGCTGCTTTGAATCGACGACAATTTCGCAATTGGTCAGAAGATTCGCTGCATCCCGATCATCAACGCCTTTGACTTTGATAATCAGGTCCTGAGTGTGGCGTTTCCAGCCTTCCAGCTCGACAACTTGCCACTTACCGGCACGCTGGATAAACCAGGGCTGGTATTCGAAGATGCTTTCAGCGTCTTCGGTGGATGAAAACACTCTGAGCCAACCACGAATGCCGTACGTTGAACCCATTTTGCCGAGTACTAACGGCTCAGCGGGTACCACTGGATTGGATTGCTTGCTCATTGCCACCACCGCGACAGATTAAGCTGCTTTCTTAGCGTCTTTGATCAGCGAAGAAACGCGATCAGAAACAGTTGCACCCAGATCTACCCAATGGGTAATACGATCCAGATCCAGACGCAGTGCTTCAGCCTGGCCAGAAGCCAATGGGTTGAAGAAACCTACGCGTTCGATGAAACGACCATCACGAGCGTTGCGGCTGTCGGTCACTACTACTTGATAAAATGGACGCTTTTTTGCGCCGCCACGTGCTAAACGAATTGTTACCATAACATCCTCTATAGTTAATAAAACAACCAGACCCCATCGGGGAACGGGGTCTGGTTGCAATATAAAAAAGCCCGAAAATTTTACTCATTTTGGCGCAAAAAGCAATCAAAAGCGTAAAGCGCTCAGACCGCATTTTACATGAGCCGCCTATGTGGCTGATATATAGACAGTGATGTCGATTAACGGCCCGGGAAACCTGGTGGCATCATACCCTTCATGCCACGCATCATTTTCGCCATGCCGCCATTCTTCATTTTCTTCATCATGCGCTGCATATCGTCGAACTGCTTGAGTAAGCGGTTAACGTCCTGCACCTGCATGCCGGAACCCAGCGCGATACGGCGCTTGCGGGAACCTTTAATAATTTCTGGCTTGGCGCGTTCTTTCATCGTCATCGAGTTGATGATCGCTTCCATCCGCACCAGAACCTTGTCATCCATCTGAGATTTGACATTGTCAGGCAGTTGACCCACGCCCGGCAATTTGCTCATCATGCTCGCCATGCCGCCCATATTACGCATTTGCTTGAGCTGCTCGAGGAAATCGGTCAGATCAAAGCCATCGCCTTTTTTGAGCTTATTGGCCAGTTTCTCAGCCTGCGCGCGGTCAACTTTGCTCTCAATATCTTCGATAAGAGAAAGCACGTCGCCCATGCCCAAAATACGGGACGCGATACGATCAGGGTGGAACGGCTCCAGAGCATCGTTTTTTTCACCCATACCCAGGAATTTAATCGGTTTGCCGGTGATGTGACGAATCGACAACGCGGCACCGCCACGGGCGTCACCATCGACTTTCGTCAGGATCACACCGGTCAGCGGCAGCGCTTCGTTAAACGCCTTGGCGGTATTCGCCGCATCCTGGCCGGTCATCGCATCGACCACAAACAGCGTTTCTACCGGATTAATCGCGGCGTGAACCTGTTTGATTTCGTCCATCATCGCTTCGTCGACGTGTAAACGGCCGGCGGTATCGACAATCAGAACGTCGTAGAATTTCAGTTTTGCGTGTTGCAGGGCGCGGGTTACGATATCCACCGGTTTTTCCTGCGCGTCGGACGCGAAGAAATCCACTTCAACTTGCTGCGCCAGGGTTTCCAGCTGTTTAATCGCCGCAGGGCGATAAACGTCGGCGGACACGACCAACACTTTTTTCTTTTTCTTTTCTTTCAGGAATTTAGCCAGTTTACCGACGCTGGTTGTTTTACCGGCACCTTGTAAACCCGCCATCAGAACGACAGCCGGCGGCTGTGCCGCTAAGTTGAGCTCGGTATTAGCCTCACCCATCGCGGTTTCCAGTTCTTTCTGGACAATTTTGACGAATTCCTGACCCGGCGTCAGACTCTTATTGACCTCATGGCCAACTGCGCGATCTTTCACCCGGCTAATGAAGTCGCGAACCACCGGCAGCGCAACGTCCGCTTCCAGTAACGCCATGCGGACTTCACGTAATGTCTCTTTGATATTTTCTTCGGTCAGCCGCCCGCGGCCGCTGATATTGCGCAGTGTGCGCGACAATCGATCGCTTAAATTCTCAAACATCGTCTCTTGCTCAACGTAATGACAGGCCGCTTTTGCGACGTAATTGCGGGATTATAACACGAAGCGCGGACGATCTCTGCTTTGGCATCTCAGATAGGTTGGAGCGTGACGCGGGTAACGTTATACTGCGGTTCTCATTCACCCTTCGATGCAACCGAACGCTATGTCAGTTTTTGCTCTCGTCGCCATGTTGGCCTATCTGCTCAGCCTTGCACTGATCATTCCGAGCATCATCCGGAAGAACAGCGCATACCGGCGTTTAGCACTGATTTCCGTTGTTATTGCGCTGATTTGTCACGCTTTAACATTGCAGGAACGCATCTTCGACGTCAGCACCGGACAAAACCTGAGTCTGGTGAACATCGGTTCGGTCGTGAGTTTAATCATCGGCACCGTTATGACCATTGTCGCCTCACGCAACCGCGGCTGGTTCATTTTGCCGATTGTTTACAGCTTTTCGCTGATCAACCTGGCGTTTGTCACCTTCCTGCCGGGCGAATTCATTACGCACCTGGAAGAAAGTAAAGGCTTGCTGGTTCACATCGGCCTGGCGCTGTTCTCCTACGCCACATTGATGATTGCCGCGCTGTATGCGCTTCAGCTTGCCTGGCTCGATTATCAGCTGAAGAATAAACGGCTGACGTTCACAACGGATATGCCTCCGCTGATGACCATCGAGCGTAAACTTTTTCACATCACCCAGATTGGCGTCATTTTACTGACGCTGACGCTGTGCACCGGATTACTGTATCTGAACAACCTGTTCAGCCCGGAGAATATCGACAAGGCCGTCTTATCGATACTGGCATGGTTCGTTTATATCGTCCTGCTGTGGGGACATTATCACGAAGGGTGGCGTGGCCGCCGCGTGGTATGGTTCAGCATGGCCGGCGCCATCTTACTGACTCTTGCCTATTTTGGCAGCCGCCTGATCCAGCAAATCATGGTTCACTAATCAAAAGGAATACCCGTTGGAGCACGTCTCGACAACAACCCTGATCATCACATTGATCATCATGGTGGTGGTTTCGGCTTATTTTTCAGCCTCCGAAACCGGTATGATGACACTCAACCGTTACCGGTTACGTCACCTGGCAAAACAAGGTAATCGCGGAGCGCGTCGCGTCGAAAAGCTGTTAAAACGCCCGGATCAGCTGATCAGCCTCGTGCTCATCGGCAACAACCTGGTCAACATTCTTGCTTCCGCTCTGGCAACCATTGTGGGTATCCGTCTGTATGGCGATGCCGGCGTGGCAATTGCGACCGGCGTGCTGACTTTCGTGGTTCTGCTGTTTGCCGAAGTCCTGCCGAAAACCTTTGCTGCGCTCAATCCTGAACGTGTTGCTTTTCCGAGCAGCATTTTATTGCGCCCGCTGCAAAAAATCATGATGCCACTGGTGTGGATCCTCAACAGCCTTTCACGTCTGCTGATGCGCATGTGTGGTATCAAAACCACGGCCAGCCTGAGTGATGCCGTGAGTAAAGAAGAGTTGCGTACCATTGTGAATGAATCGCGCTCCCAAATTTCCCGCCGCAATCAGGATATGCTGCTGTCTGTTCTGGATCTCGAAAAAGTATCCGTTGATGACATCATGGTGCCGCGCAACGAAATCGTCGGTATCGATATTAACGACGACTGGAAATCGATCATCCGCCAGCTCACGCACTCGCCGCACGGACGCATTGTGCTTTACCGCGACTCGCTTGACGACGCTATCGGCATGTTGCGTTTGCGCGAAGCTTACCGCCTGATGACCGAGAAGAAAGAATTCACCAAAGAAAACCTGCTGCGCGCCGCCGACGAAATTTACTACATTCCGGAAGGTACGCCGCTGAACATTCAGTTGGTGAAGTTCCAGCGGAATAAAAAGAAAGTCGGCATTGTAGTTGATGAATACGGCGATATTCAGGGGTTGGTGACCGTCGAAGATATTCTTGAAGAGATCGTCGGCGATTTCACGACGTCGATGTCACCAACGCTGGCGGAAGAAGTCACCCCGCAAAGCGATGGTTCTGTGCTGATTGAAGGCAGTGCAAACGTTCGTGAGCTGAACAAAGCCTTTAACTGGAATCTTCCCGATGACGGCCCGAGAACGATCAATGGTATGTTGCTGGAGGTCCTGGAAGAGATCCCCAAAATTGGTACTAACTTGCGCATTGAGGATTATGAAGTCGAAATTCTTGATGTGCAGGACAACATGATCAAGCAGGTTCAGGTACGCCCGCTGCGTCCGTTACAAAGTAGCGTAAACCAACACTAACCTGCTGAATCAAAGACATAAAAAAGACGCGAAAAACGCGTCTTTTTTTACCTGCGACAATCTAAAACTAGATGTGCAGTTCGGACAATTTTTCTTTTGGCAGGGCCAGATCATCATTACGGTTCACGACAACGTCATGATCGAGAATGTGCTGCGCGATTTCCTGAGCTTCTTTCAGGGAATGCATCTCGAAAGTACCGCATTGATATTCATTCAGCTCAGGGATTTGACGCTGTTCTTTCACTTTCAGAACATCCGCCATCGCCGCTTTCCAGGCATCAGCGACAAACTGCTCTTCCGGTACACCGATCAGGCTCATGTAGAAACCTGTACGGCAGCCCATTGGAGAAATATCAATGATCTCTACGCCGTTGCCGTTCAGATGGTTACGCATGAAACCTGCGAACAGGTGCTCCAGCGTATGAATGCCACGCTCAGGCATCACTTCAATATTCGGGCGGCAGAAGCGCAGATCGAACACAGTGATAGTATCCCCGTGCGGGGTTTTCATGGTTTTTGCGACGCGAACAGCAGGTGCTGCCATACGGGTATGGTCTACGGTAAAGCTATCCAACAGTGGCATATCGTCACCTCTCCTAAATAAATTAATTTTTTTTACGAACTCAGGAAACCTTTTCCCAGCATGCGGGTCTTAATTAGTGAAAGACGCGCATTTGTTATCATCATCCCTGTAAACAGAGATGTTTATTTGGCCACATTAATTGTGGCCTTTTTCTTTTCTACTCTTCGGTACTGCCTGCGTTCGCAGCCAGATATTCTTCAAAGCTTAGCGTATCGCCTGCTTCAAGTGCGCGCTGACGCTGCCATGAACCATCCTGCTCAGCCATTAATGCACTGGCATCCAGAACTTCCAACGGTTCGCCGACCAGCATCTGACGATATTTTTCTGCCAGTTCCAGCCCGAGGCTACCCACGCCGCCCTGCTGTTTCAGATCTTTGAGGATCCGCGCGGAATACGTCAGTTCAGGATCATCAAACGCAGCAACCAGTTCTTTGCAAACATCCTGATACAGATGATCACCATTCTGCTCGTCCATCACCTGCGCCACACGGCTCAAATCGTCAAACAACGCATTCCCGACACTGACCAGCGGCTTACGCGCATCATCACAACCGATACCAATTGTCTGACCGGGTTTACGACCTTCGAGGATCACCCGGTTCCAGTTTTTGCGCGTACAAAGCAGCTCATCACTGTTCATTTCCGGGGCATCCGCTAAGGCACACCATACCAAAAACAGATCAAGGAAACGCGCCTGAGTCGCATCGATGCCCACTGGGGAGAACGGATTGACGTCCAGCGAACGGACTTCAATGTATTCGATCCCGCCGCGCATCAGTGCGTCTGAAGGGGTTTCACCTGATTTGGTGACCCGCTTAGGACGGATTGGCGCATAAAGTTCGTTCTCAATCTGTAACACATTGGTGTTCAGCTGCAGGTATTTACCGTCTTTCTTCACGCCCATTTCCGCGTATTCCGCAGAAGGGGTATGAATCGCTCTCTTCACGCCTTTAACGTACGTTTCCAGATCGTTAAACGTGATCCCCAGATTGCTTTGTGATTTGTTGGTATAACCCAAATCACTCAGACGCAGCGAGGTGGCGTACGGCAAATAACACAATCCGGAGTCGGTGTATTCAAACGGCAGATCGGTTTCACGCCCTTTCAGGAAAGACTTACAGATCGCAGGCGACGCACCAAACAGGTAAGGGATCAGCCAGCCAAAGCGGTAATAATTGCGGATCAGCTTGAAGTAACCCGCAGAAATCGCTTCTTTGCCGCTTTCAACATCCGTCACGCCCAAACGCTCCTGCCAGAAAGACAGCGGAAGCGAGAAGTTGTAGTGGATGCCGGAAATCACCTGCATCAGCGCACCGTAACGGTTCTTCAGGCCTTCACGATACAGAGTTTTGAAACGTCCGACATTAGACGAACCGTACTGTGCCAGTTCGATATCCTGTCCGGATTCGATGAAGCACGGCATGCTGAACGGCCACATGCGCTCATCACCCAGTTCACGGGCAACATGACGATGAATGTCACGAAGAAACGCCATCAGATGCTCAATGTTGTCATCGACAGGCGTAATAAATTCTAATAAGGCTTCAGCAAAATCGGTCGTTATCCAACGATGCGTCAAAGCCGCACCCAAGGATTCAGGGTGTCCCGTTGTCGCCAGTGAACCATCCGCGTTAACACGAAGCGTTTCACGCTCGATTCCGCGACGAATACCTTTTAATGCCTGAGGATGGGCTTCCAGCCAGGAAAGCGCCTGAGATACATCCGGGATCAAATTGACCTCCCGCTCGGTGAAACCATTAATTTGCAAGCATAATGAATCTGCATAGATGTGACCATAATTGATAACTGATGCCAATCTAACCGAACCATGAAAGTCCCTGTAACGTCACAACAGTCAACACGATGTAACGCACGGCTTTTCCAATCAACATGAAAAAGACCACCAGACCCCATGGCATTCGCAGCCAACCTGCTAACACGCACAACACATCGCCAATCACCGGCAACCAGCTCAGCAGCAATGCCGCGGGTCCAAAACGCTTCAGCCAGTTCTGTGCAACATCAAGTCCACGTTGCGGTTTGAGCTGCGGCACAAAGCGTCCGATGATGACGTTGGTTATGCCACCTAAGGTATTGCCAACAGTTGCAGACAAAACCAGTGCCGCTGGCATTGCACTGCCGGCTGACAATAAAGCGACTAATAAGACTTCTGAATTTCCGGGTAATAATGTCGCGCTGAGAAAACTGCTGCCAAATAATGAAGTCAGCGCCACAACACTGCTCACAGCGTACGCACGTCCACAAAATCCATATTGGCACGCCGGGCCGCCTCAATACCGAAATCTGCGTCTTCAAACACAACGCATTTTTCAGGAGGCACACCGATTAACTCAGCGCAGCGTAAAAAGGTGTCGGGTGCCGGTTTGTGGTTTTGCACATCATTTGCACCCACGATCGCATCGAAGCAATCGCGCAGCCCAAGATGACGCAACAACGCATCCGCCATCCAGTGCTCACTGCCCGTCCCAACCGCCATTGGCCGGCGGCCATGATAAGCCTTCACGACATCAATTAATGGCAAAGGACGCACGGTATCAAGCAACATTTCCTGTACGGCAGCGGTTTTCTCTGCGGCAAGGAGATGGGGGTCCATTTCGACGTTGTTGCTGTCGATAACAAACTTAGCAATACGCCAGGTTGGAGAACCGTTCAGAGCGACCATGGACGCGATATCATAATGCATGCTGTATTTGGTCAATACCTGGTGCCATGCCTTACGGTGCGTAGGTTCAGTATCCAATAGGGTGCCATCCATATCAAATATTAGCCCTTCGTATCGATCGTACATCGAATGCTCCATGATCACGAAAAAACAGAAAACTACTTTATCGCAAAGTTTGCCGAAAGTCGCATTTTGTCCGCATCTACAGCACATCCGAACACGTCAGAAAAATCAGGGAAATGAAAAAGAAAGGAGGAAAATAAGTGATGAAAATCAGAAAGCAAAAAACCCGCCGAAGCGGGTTTTTCTAATACCGTATGAGCTAAATCATTTCGGCATCATAAAATAGAGTGCACCCAGGAAGATTACTCAGCTACCGCCTTGCACTTCGGGTCGTTGCTACAGCAACGTTATCTTAATTTTTGCCACCTGCATGTCGCCGAGTTCTGATAAAACCTAAATCGCGGCAACATGTTTTGAATATGGTGCACCCAGGAAGATTCGAACTTCCGACCGCTCGGTTCGTAGCCGAGTACTCTATCCAGCTGAGCTATGGGTGCTTGGGGGTCGTGCTGAGTTTTTTCGGAAAATACTAAGAAGAATGGTGCACCCAGGAAGATTACTCGGCTATGGCCTCGCCCAACGGGCCGTTGCTAAAGCAACGTTATCATCCTTCGTGCTACTGCATGTTAAGTGCGATTTAATTTGATTCTCGTCGCTTCAACATACACAAAATATGGTGCACCCAGGAAGATTCGAACTTCCGACCGCTCGGTTCGTAGCCGAGTACTCTATCCAGCTGAGCTATGGGTGCATTTTGATTCTTACTGCAGATTTACCTGACCATTTTTCCGTACTACATTGGCTTTCGCCTTTGCCCATCACGCTCATTTGATTGCAAATCAACATACGCTCTGGAAAGTATGGTGCACCCAGGAAGATTCGAACTTCCGACCGCTCGGTTCGTAGCCGAGTACTCTATCCAGCTGAGCTATGGGTGCATTTTAAATGGCGGTGAGGCGGGGATTCGAACCCCGGATGCAGCTTTTGACCGCATACTCCCTTAGCAGGGGAGCGCCTTCAGCCTCTCGGCCACCTCACCATACGCCTCTTGCGAGTGTGCTGACTTACTTTGTTCAAGCTCATCGGCACTGCGTGGCGCACATATTACTTTCTGGCCCTTATAAGTCAAACCCTTTTTTCCTAACAATCACCCGTTTGGACATTTCACGCGCAACATGAGCAGTTTGAAGGCAAAAACAGAGCCCAAAGGTCAGAAAAAAGACTTAGTTTCAAAGAAAGACAGGTTTGGAGGAAGTCGCAGAAAGAAAATAAAAACCGGGGAGGCAGTAAAATAAGGGAAGAAAAATCAAAAACGGGCAGAAAGGAAGTTCAGCGCCTCGCCATCGGCGAGACGCCTCGTAAATCAGAAACTCGTCTGTTGAGATTTTTCAGCCTGGATACGCTGGTAGATCTCTTCACGGTGAACAGAAACCTCTTTCGGCGCATTCACACCAATACGCACCTGATTACCTTTAACACCTAAAACGGTAACAGTCACCTCATCGCCAATCATGAGGGTTTCACCAACTCGGCGAGTTAGAATAAGCATTCTTTGCTCCTTGAATAATTAAAAGAGTCGGGTCTCTCAGTTTCCCGGCCATTATCTATCATAAGCAGGTAAAACGTAAGCCATGACCCCTGCATAAACTGTAAGCGGCCTGCAACTCAAGCCAGATACTTTCAGTTTAGCCGATATCATCATTGCCGCGACTTTTATCGCGAGGCTTACCCTGCCATTAAGACCGAAAACGCCATATTGCACAACACATTATGGCGTTTTCCAGGTTAGCTATTTATTTCTTATCACAGCCTGGATTCAACCCAGGCTTCTACCGTTGCCAGTGCAGCCGGTAATGCCTGTACGTCACTTCCCCCTGCCTGCGCCATATCAGGACGACCACCGCCTTTGCCGCCCACCAGCTGGGCAACAGAAGCAATAAGTTCCCCTGCTTTGACGCGATCAGTCAGATCTTTCGTGACACCAGCAATCAGGCTAACTTTATCGTCAACGATGGTAGCCAGAACAATAATCACTGAGCCCAACTGATTTTTCAGGTCATCAACCATCGTACGCAGAATTTTAGGCTCTACGTTATCCAGTTGACGAACCAACAGTTTAACGCCTTTCACTTCTTTCGCCTGGCTGGAAAGTGAAGCACTCTCCTGCGCGGCTTGTTGCCCTTTCACCTGCTGAAGTTCTTTTTCCAGCACGCGGGAGCGTTCAATCAGGGTACGGATTTTATCGGTAATGCTGTTCACATCACCCTTCACCATATGCGCAACATCTTGCAGCAAATCACTTTGCTGATGCAGTGCATTAATAGCGTTTTCACCGGTAATGGCTTCGATACGGCGAATACCTGCCGCCGTGCCTGACTCGCTCTGGATACGGAACAGACCGATGTCACCAGTACGGTTGGCGTGAGTACCGCCGCACAGCTCGGTGGAGAAATCACCCATGGTTAGCACACGAACGCTGTCTTCGTATTTCTCACCAAAGAGCGCCATCGCGCCTTTTTCTTTCGCGTCATCCAGATCCATGATAGTTGTCTGAATAGGCAAGTTACGGCGGATTTGCGCATTCACCAGATCTTCGACCTGACGAATTTCCTCCGGTTTCATCGCTTCGAAATGCGAGAAGTCGAAACGCAGATAATAATCGTTAACCAGCGAGCCTTTCTGAGCAACATGTTTGCCCAGCACCTGACGCAGTGCAGCGTGCAGCAAGTGAGTGGCGGAGTGATTCAGGCGAATACGCTCACGACGCTCAACATCAACTTCTGCTTCAACGCTGTCGCCAACACTGAGTTTGCCTGCGTTCAGCGAGCCCTGATGACCAATGGCTTTACCATATTTTTGGGTATCAGAAACCGCGAAGGTACCTGCAGACGTTTTTAGGATGCCTTTATCGCCAACCTGCCCGCCAGACTCACCATAGAATGGTGTGTCATCCAGAACGACGATCGCATTATCGCCCGCCTGGATTTCATTTACAGGCTGACCATTGATGAACAGCGCCACGACTTTAGACTGACGTTGCAGATGCTCATAACCGGAGAACTGTGTAACACCGTCAACGCGCACCATGCTGTTGTAGTCCGCGCTGAAACCGCTGGACTCACGCGCACGACGACGCTGAACTTCCATCGCTTTCTCAAAACCAGCTTCGTCAACTTTCAGATTGCGCTCGCGGCACACGTCCGCCGTCAGATCCAGCGGGAATCCAAAGGTATCGTACAGGCGGAAAGCAATTTCGCCGTCCAGCGTATCGCCTTTCAGCGCAGATAATTCATCGTCCAGCAGCGCCAGACCACGCTCCAGCGTACGTGCAAACTGTTCTTCTTCGGTTTTCAGCAACTGCTCAACCATGGCTTGCTGTGCTTTAAGCTCTGCCGCAGCCGGGCCCATCACGTCAACCAGCGGAGCAACCAGTTTATAGAAGAAGGTGTCTTTCGCGCCCAACATGTTGCCGTGGCGGATTGCTCGACGAATGATACGACGCAGCACGTAGCCACGGTTTTCATTCGATGGGATCACACCGTCTGCAATCAGGAATGCGCAAGAACGGATATGGTCCGCGATAACACGCAAAGATTTGCTGGTCAGATCGGTTGCACCGGTCACTTCAGCCACGGCAGCAATCAATTTCTGGAAGAGGTCGATGTCATAGTTTGAGTTCACATGCTGCATAACAGCAGTGATGCGCTCAAGCCCCATCCCGGTATCAACAGAAGGTTTTGGCAGGGGAAGCATGGTACCGTCAGCCTGACGGTTGAACTGCATGAACACAAGGTTCCAGATTTCGATGTAACGGTCGCCATCTTCTTCAGCAGATCCCGGAGGACCGCCCCAGATATGGTCGCCATGATCGTAGAAAATTTCGGTACAAGGGCCGCAAGGACCGGTGTCACCCATCTGCCAGAAGTTGTCAGAAGCGTAAGCACCGCCTTTATTATCACCAATGCGGATAATACGTTCTTTTGGAACGCCGACTTCTTTTTCCCAGATTTCAAACGCTTCGTCATCAGTCTCATAGACGGTGACCCAAAGCTTCTCTTTCGGCAGATTGAACCAGTTTTCGCCGGTCAGTAATTCCCAGGCGTAGTTGATTGCGTCGTGCTTAAAGTAATCGCCAAAGCTGAAATTACCCAACATTTCGAAGAAGGTGTGGTGGCGGGCGGTGTAACCGACGTTTTCGAGGTCGTTGTGTTTACCCCCGGCACGCACACAACGCTGGGATGTGGTGGCACGGCTGTAGTCGCGTTTATCCAGACCGAGGAAAACGTCTTTAAATTGGTTCATCCCGGCATTGGTAAACAACAGTGTCGGATCGTTTGTCGGGACAAGCGAACTGCTTGAAACAACGTTGTGTCCCTTACTCTGGAAGAAATCGAGAAACGCTTGACGGATCTCAGCGGTGCTCTTGCTCATAAATATCCCGGAATCATGCTGGAAGAACAGATCTTGAGCCGGTTAACGCTGCATATTGCAGCAATCTGTACGGCTCACGAACGAAAAAGTGCGGATAAGATAAAATTTCTGCGCGGGGAAGTAAAATACCGTATGCGGTCAATCGTCAAAATCGCGATAAATAGACTGTATTTCTTCCTGAAAGAAGCCTCGATAGAGCAAATAACGCAAAACTTTCGATTTTTCTTTCCAGTCTTTCGGTAAATTTTCTCCAAACTTTCTGACGGCAATATCCCGCGCCAGAATACACCAGTCAACCTCCGTTTCCTCCAGCGCTGTCGTTATGATTTCTTTATCGACACCTTTTTGCAGTAATTCCGAACGGATGCGCTGTGCGCCATAGCCTTTGTTACTGCGGCCAGAAATATAATGGCTGGCGAATTTGGCATCATCAAGCCAGTGATGCTGATAGCAATAATCGATTACCGCCTGAACGTGTTCTTCCTGGATCTCTTCCGGCACAGGGCGTGGTTCCGCGCGTGCTTTTACTGCATTCTCCTCATCAAATGAATTTTCATCAGGCCGCTTTCGTGAAGACCAGCGACTTTGCTTATTCTGAGGTTTTACAAACGGGACAGGCGGGATAAGCAGTTTACGTCGCAGTTCCGCTTCACCGTGATCACGCTGGGACAGCAGGCGCATGGCGCGACTCATCAGGGCATTTATTTTCGCCGCACTGGCGTCCTTTTCCTGAGGTGCAAACAGCGTGGCTTCGCTGTTTTGTTCTACTTCTTCAAGAATCCGCTTCAGATCGATGACTTTTTGATTAGATGCTTTTTCATTGGACATTTGAGTCCCTCAGATATGCAAAATGCCAGCCTGAAACCAGGCTGGCATTATATCGACTGTGACTTCAGACAACCGCGAAATTAAAACTCTTCGCTGGTTTCCACGTTGTCATCAGCGTTTTCCGCTGTCGTGGCAACGCTCAGTTCACCGTTACCGTTCAACAGCATATCACGCAGTTTTTTATCCAGCTCAGCCGCAATTTTCGGGTTTTCTTTGAGATAGTTGCAGGAGTTCGATTTACCCTGACCAATTTTCTCACCGTTATAGCTGTACCATGCACCGGCTTTCTCGACCAGTTTGTGCTTAACGCCCAAATCGATCAACTCACCGTTAATGTTGATGCCTTCACCGTATAAGATCTGGAATTCAGCTTGTTTAAATGGTGCAGCAATTTTGTTCTTCACCACTTTCACACGGGTTTCGCTACCGATCACCACGTCGCCTTCTTTGATAGCGCCGATACGACGGATATCCAGACGAACAGATGCGTAGAATTTCAGCGCGTTACCGCCGGTAGTAGTTTCCGGGTTACCGAACATCACACCGATTTTCATACGGATCTGGTTGATGAATATCAGCAAGGTATTGGCGTTTTTCAGGTTACCTGCGAGTTTACGCATCGCCTGACTCATCATACGTGCCGCGAGGCCCATGTGAGAGTCACCAATTTCACCTTCGATTTCAGCTTTAGGTGTCAGTGCAGCCACGGAGTCGACGATGATAACGTCAACCGCGCCTGAACGGGTCAGCGCATCACAAATTTCCAGCGCCTGCTCACCGGTATCCGGCTGAGAACACAGCAGGTTATCGATATCTACGCCCAATTTCTTAGCGTAGATAGGGTCCAGTGCATGTTCCGCATCGATGAACGCACAGGTTTTGCCTTCGCGCTGTGCGGCAGCGATAACTTGCAGGGTCAGCGTTGTTTTACCGGAAGATTCCGGCCCGTAGATTTCCACGATACGGCCCATCGGCAAACCGCCAGCGCCTAACGCGATATCCAGAGACAAAGAGCCGGTAGAGATCGTTTCTACGTCCATAGAGCGATCTTCACCCAGACGCATGATGGAGCCTTTACCGAATTGCTTTTCAATCTGGCCCAGTGCTGCAGCTAACGCCTTTTGCTTGTTCTCATCAATAGCCATTTTTACTCCTCGTCTGATACAGGGGAACATCCGAACTGCATCACTGAATATAATTTATGTACAGGTAATTGGCAGTAATTATACTGTATGCTCATACAGTATCAAGCCTAATTTTGCAGAAACTCAGATAACGCAGTTTGTAGCGAAAAAACAGCGGCTTGCAAACGTACCGCTTCACGATCGCCGGAAAATTGTTGTTTTGCCGTCAGGACACGCCCGTCTTTTCCCGCGAAACCAAACCAAACGGTTCCCACGGGTTTGTCTTCAGAACCCCCGTCAGGCCCGGCAATACCGCTGACGGACACCGCAATATCTGCCCCCGCCGCATGCAAAACGCCCTGCGCCATTTCATGCACGACCTGCCCGCTTACCGCGCCGTACTGTTCCAGCGTCGCCTCAGAAACCCCGAGCAATTCATGCTTTGAAGCGTTGCTGTAGGTGACAAAACCGCGATCAAACCACGCAGAACTTCCTGCTATGTCGGTGATGGCCTTGGCAATTAATCCGCCGGTACAAGATTCCGCGCAGGTGATCCACAATCCCTGAGATTTAAGCTCAGTGCCAATTTCTGCACTCAATTCACGTAAACGTTTTTCGTCCATATTTCATCCTGACGGTTCAGCTGAATTCAACCTGATGTTAGCATTTCTCTTTCGCTGTGTGAGTCCCGTCGGTGCGTTTTGCGCGATGTATCCAGAACTGGAATAAAAGACAAAAAGAGGGGCCCACTAAGCGGCCCTCCGTAATAAAGCAAAAATCAGGCTCAGCGCGCCGCTTTTACCGCCTCACCCAACTGCCAGACCGCCATCGCGTAATGCACGCTGTGGTTGTAACGGGTGATGGTGTAGAAGTTCGGCAACCCGTACCAGTACTGGTAACTGGTCCCCATATCCAGCCGCAACAGGCTGGCTTCCTGATAACCGCCCAGCGAACCCAGCGGACTCAGTCCTGCCGCAGTCAGCGTATAAAGCGGATATTTCGTCTTGAAGCCATTCTCAAGCAATGGCGCTTGTCCTGTGGCCGGCACGGCAATTGGCGCGCCTTTCGTCCATCCGTGTGCCTTGAAGTAGTTAGCTACGCTGCCGATAGCATCCACCGGATCCCACAAATTAGCATGGCCGTCGCCGTTAAAGTCCACGGCATAATCTTTATAAGAGGATGGCATAAACTGGCCGTAGCCCATCGCGCCGGCAAACGAACCGCGCAGACTCAGCGGATCATCCCCTTCACGACGGGACATCAGCAGGAAGGTTTCCAGCTCCCCGGAGAAATAATCCGCCCTACGCGGATAAGCAAAGGATAAGGTCGCCAGCGCATCAATAATGCGGGTTTTACCCATTACGCGGCCCCAGCGGGTTTCGACACCGATAATACCGACAATGATTTCCGGCGGAACACCGTACACCTGCTCAGCACGCTGCAGCGCATCCTGATACTGATTCCAAAACGCAACGCCATTCTGGACGTTATCCGGTGTAATAAATTTGCTGCGATAGCGGTTCCATGCACCATTCGGCACAGTTGACGGCCCGCCGGACGGCGCCTGCTGATCCATCAGACGTAATACAAAATCCAGACGCTTGGTCTGTGCCAATACATCATGCAGTTGCTGACGGTCAAAACCATGTTCGCTGACCATTTTGTCCACAAAGCGATTCATGGCCGGATCGTAAGCGAAGTCCCCGGTCTGCGCTGCGCCGGTATGTTCAGGTTGCAACAAAAAGCCCCCGCCGGGCGTGGAATTGCCGCTGGCATTTCTTCCGTCAGAGAAGGGGTTGCGCGGGCCTTCAGGCTGAGCCGGAGGCTTATTACTGCTACAAGCAGAAAGTGTTAAAACCAGGGGAAGAATGACTGCCAGGAGGCGCATCGGATATCCGTAACCATGCAATAAAAGAGGTAGTGATATGGTAGAGCATTATCAGGGCCGAAAAAACTGAAAATCACCGTATTTACACCGAGGCATGAAGATCCAGAACCCAATGAATTGCGGGGCATTACGCAACTTCAAAACACAGCGTGGTTTTTTACCTCTACTCACGTTAGGATCCGTTGTAAAGTCGTTGCCCCGGGTGGTACGAGCCAACAGGATGATTTAAAATTGAATGAAATCAAGAATAAAAGCAGTGATATGAGCGGCCTGGATGCCCACACCCCGATGATGCAGCAGTACCTGCGTCTCAAGGCAGAGAACCCAGAAGTTCTGCTGTTCTATCGTATGGGTGACTTCTACGAACTGTTTTATGACGACGCAAAACGTGCGTCTCAGCTGATGGATATTTCCCTGACGAAACGCGGTGCTTCGGCAGGCGAACCGATCCCGATGGCAGGCGTGCCTTATCATGCCGTAGAAGGGTATCTGGCAAAGCTGGTGCAACTGGGTGAATCCGTCGCCATTGCTGAACAAATTGGCGATCCGGCGCTGAGCAAAGGGCCGGTTGAGCGCAAAGTCGTGCGTATCGTGACGCCCGGCACGGTCAGTGACGAAGCTTTGCTGAGCGAACGTCATGACAACCTGCTGGCTGCTATCTGGCAGGACGGACGTGGCTTTGGCTACGCAACGCTGGACATCAGCTCCGGGCGTTTTCGTGTCGCCCAGCCTGACGATCTGGAAACCATGGCCGCTGAGCTACAGCGGACAAATCCGGCAGAACTGCTGTATCCGGAGAGTTTTGAAGCCATGCAGCTGATTGCATCCCGCCGCGGTCTGCGCCGTCGTCCGATGTGGGAATTTGAGCTGGAAACCGCAAAGCAACAGCTGAATCTCCAGTTCGGTACACGGGATTTAAGCGGCTTTGGCGTTGAACAGGCCACTCAGGCACTACGCGCCGCCGGTTGCCTGCTGCAATATGTGAAAGATACCCAGCGCACCGCCCTGCCGCATATCCGTGGTGTGACCATGGAACGCCAGCAGGATGGCATCATTATGGATGCGGCGACGCGCCGTAATCTGGAACTGACGCAAAATCTGGCCGGCGGTGTGGAAAACACCCTGGCAGCCGTATTGGATCAGGCCGTCACGCCGATGGGCAGCCGTATGCTCAAACGCTGGATCCACATGCCGAGCCGTGACATCAAAATGCTGGCTCACCGTCAGCAAGCGATTGGCGCATTGCAGGATCTGACCGCAGACTTGCAGCCCGTGCTGCGTCAGGTCGGCGATCTCGAACGTATTCTGGCACGCCTTGCCCTGCGCAGCGCCCGGCCACGCGATCTCGCCCGTATGCGTCATGCGTTGCAGCAATTGCCGGAAATCCGTGGGATTTTGCAAGATGCCGGTGCCGCTCACGTCACGACGCTGGTGGAACAAACCGGTGAATTTACGGAACTGGTAGCGCTGCTCGAACGTGCGGTTGTCGAAGCCCCGCCGGTTCTGGTTCGTGACGGTGGCGTGATTTCGCCGGGCTATAACGCGGAACTGGACGAATGGCGTGCACTGGCTGACGGTGCAACAGACTATCTTGACCGCTTAGAAATCCGCGAACGCGAAAAGCTGGGGCTGGAAACGCTGAAAGTCGGGTTTAACGGCGTCCACGGTTATTACATCGAGGTGAGCCGTCGCCAGAGCCATCTTGTTCCTATTCATTATGTCCGCCGCCAGACGCTCAAAAACGCCGAACGCTATATCATTCCGGAACTGAAAGAGTACGAAGATAAAGTTCTGACTTCCAAAGGCAAAGCCCTGTCGTTGGAAAAAGCGCTGTATGAAGAGTTATTCGATTTGCTGATGCCGCATCTGCCGGCTTTGCAGCAAAGCGCCAGCGCGCTGGCCGAACTGGATGTTCTGAGCAATCTGGCAGAACGTGCCTACACGCTCAGTTACACCTGCCCGACGATGAGCGAGAAACCCGGAATCAACATTACCGGTGGCCGCCATCCGGTAGTGGAGCAGGTACTTAAAGAACCGTTTATTTCCAACCCGCTGAACATGTCTCCGGTGCGCCGGATGCTGATCATTACCGGCCCGAATATGGGCGGTAAAAGTACCTACATGCGCCAGGCGGCGCTGATCGTCCTGATGGCGCATATCGGCAGCTATGTGCCTGCAGATACGGCGGTCATCGGCCCGGTGGACCGGATATTCACCCGCGTCGGCGCGGCAGATGATCTGGCGTCTGGCCGTTCAACCTTCATGGTGGAAATGACCGAAACCGCGAACATCCTGCATAACGCCACGGAAAACAGCCTGGTGCTGATGGATGAGATCGGTCGCGGTACCTCGACCTATGATGGTTTGTCCCTGGCGTGGGCCTGCGCCGAGAACCTGGCCAGCCGCATTAAAGCCATGACGTTGTTCGCGACTCACTATTTCGAGCTGACGACGCTACCGGAAAAAATGGAAGGAACGGTCAACGTCCACCTTGATGCCATTGAACACGGTGACACCATTGCCTTTATGCACAGCGTGCAAGATGGCGCAGCCAGCAAAAGTTACGGTCTGGCCGTCGCGGCGCTGGCGGGTGTCCCGCGTGACGTCATCAAGCGTGCGCGCCAGAAACTGAAAGAGCTGGAAACGTTGTCCAACAACGCCGCAGCCAGCAAAGTGGATGGCCCGCAACTGGCGCTGCTGGCAGAAGAAGTGTCGCCCGCCGTTGAAGCGCTGGAATCTTTGGATGCAGATTCTCTGTCGCCACGTCAGGCGCTCGAATGGATTTACCGTCTGAAAGACATGGTGTAGAAGCCGCGCGGTCTGGCGGCAGAAATGAAAAACGGTGGGGATTAACCCACCGTTTTTTTGATATCGAACTGTCTTTCCGGCGAACAGTTTTTCTCAACGAAAAGTTATTCGCGGAACAATCTACTCGCGGAACAGTGCTTCGATGCTCAGCCCTTGCCCCTGCAGAATTTCACGCAGGCGACGCAGACCTTCTACCTGAATCTGACGAACACGTTCACGTGTCAGACCAATCTCACGACCTACATCTTCCAGCGTCGCAGCTTCATACCCTAACAGGCCGAAACGACGCGCCAGAACTTCACGCTGTTTTGCATTCAACTCGAATAACCACTTCACGATACTCTGTTTCATATCGTCGTCTTGCGTGGTGTCTTCCGGTCCGTTGTCTTTTTCATCCGCCAGAATATCTAACAGCGCTTTCTCTGAGTCACCACCCAACGGGGTATCTACAGAGGTAATACGCTCATTCAGGCGCAACATACGGCTGACGTCATGTACCGGTTTGTCGAGTTGCTCAGCAATCTCTTCGGCACTCGGTTCATGGTCCAGTTTGTGTGCAAGTTCGCGTGCGGTACGCAGATAAACGTTCAGTTCTTTAACGATGTGAATTGGCAAACGAATGGTACGGGTTTGATTCATGATCGCCCGTTCAATCGTCTGACGGATCCACCAAGTTGCATAGGTAGAGAAACGGAAGCCGCGCTCAGGGTCAAATTTTTCAACCGCACGGATCAGACCCAGATTACCTTCCTCGATCAAATCCAGCAGTGCCAGACCGCGGTTACTGTAGCGGCGGGCAATTTTAACCACTAAACGCAGGTTACTTTCAATCATACGGCGGCGGGAAGGAACATCTCCCCGCAACGCGCGTCGTGCAAAATAAACTTCCTCTTCTGCGGTTAGCAGAGGGGAATAACCGATTTCACCGAGGTACAGTTGAGTTGCGTCCAGCACTCGTTGGCTTACAGTCTGCGATAACAATTCTTCTTCAGCATCGTTGTCGGCAGTCTCTTCAACTATTGTTTTCTCGTCGAAGGCTTCAGCGCTGTTCTCATCGAAATCTACATCATCATGTAACTCGTTAACTTTCAGCGTATTCTGACTCATAAGCTGCTCCTACCCGTGGTCCCGAGGGCAGAATCAATGCTCTGCCCGGATTTATCGCTGCGGAAGATAACGCAGCGGGTTTACGGATTTCCCCTTGTAACGAATTTCAAAATGCAATCTTACTGAACTGGTTCCGGTGCTACCCATAGTCGCTATTTTTTGTCCCGCCTGCACTTCTTGTTGTTCCCGGACCAGCATTGTATCGTTATGTGCATAGGCGCTCAGGTAATCATCATTGTGTTTGATGATGATTAGATTACCGTAACCGCGAAGAGCATTACCGGCATAAACAACACGCCCCGAGGCAGTTGCTACGACAGCTTGTCCACGCGAACCAGCGATATCGATCCCCTTATTTCCCCCTTCAGCAGCAGAGAAATTATCGATAATTTTCCCGTCAGTCGGCCATTTCCATGTGGAAACCGGACCGCCATTATTCGTTGAAGTGGCAACGGGAGTGCTGGCTACAGCAACAGGTGTTGTGGTGGTGACTGCACCTGATGAAGGCAACATCTTACCTACATTCTGTTTACCAGAAGATTCAGAATACGTGGTAGTTGGTTGAGATGCAACCACAGAACCTGTGAGCATTCCCCCAGTTGGAACTTTCGGAACACCACCATTTGTTGCGTCTGTGACAGCCGTCGTACTGCTCGTACTGGCGACTGAAGAGACGTTATTTATCTGGACGGTCTGGCCGACTTCAAGGCTGTATGGCGCAGGAATATTATTGCGCGCAGCAAGGTCGCGGAAGTCATTACCGGTGATCCACGCGATGTAGAATAAGGTGTCTCCGCGCTTCACCTGATAGGTGCTGCCGCTGTAACTTCCTTTTGGAATTGAGTTATAGCTTCGGTTGTACACAATGTGTCCGCCAGACCCGACGGCAGGTGCCATTGGCGGAGGGGAATTCAGAGTATTCTGACTGCTGCTGCCGCTGTTTCCGCCGCCATTAACGCTGCTGATCGGTGCGGATGTGTTTGAATTGTTCGTACATCCTGCCATCCAGGCACTGATAAACGTACACACTGCAATGCGGCTTAGTGTTTTTATTGGGCTTCCCGTGCTCATATTTTCCCCCGTTACGGCAATCTCAGAATATCTCTTTATTCGCGCGCACCGCGCCAACTGGCGCTTCTCGTGTCATCTGACACTGTGCGCGCAGGCAACATGCCAGTTCAGGTTTCTCACCGGAACAGGCCATGCCATAAAAAACTGTAGTGGATGCTATCAACATCGCCAGTACAGCACCATATAACAGTTGTATTTAAATTTTAAGGGGTTAGTCCTGCAGGGTTTTGCGCGCGTCAGGGTTCAGGCCAGTTCGCCTTTCACCAGCGGCACAAAACGGACAGCTTCCACGGTCTCCGCGACGAACTCATCACCACGCCGGGTGACGCGCTGGAGAGTCTGGTTTTCTTCGCCGACCGGCAGCACCATTACGCCGCCCTCGTCGAGCTGTTGCAGTAAATCTTGAGGTATTTCAGGGGGGGCGGCGGTTACGATGATGGCATCAAACGGGCCGCGCGAAGGCCAGCCCTGCCAGCCATCGCCGTGGCGCGTGGAGACGTTATGTAAATCGAGCTGTTTGAGACGTCTTTTGGCCTGCCACTGCAACCCTTTAATACGCTCGACCGAGAACACATGTTCAACCAGATGAGCCAGAATAGCGGTCTGGTAGCCTGACCCGGTGCCGATTTCCAGCACGCGTGATGTCGGTTTCAGGCGCAGTAATTCTGTCATTCTCGCCACGGTATAAGGCTGAGAAATGGTCTGACCTGAACCAATCGGCAAAGCGGTATTTTCGTAAGCTTTGTGCTGAAACGCCTCATCCACAAAGCGTTCACGCGGTACGGATTCAATGGCATGTAACAGTTTTTCATCATGAATGCCCTGCTGGCGAAGCTGCTCCAGCAGGTTATACATCGGCTTATTCACCATTCGCGCTCACCCCGGCCTTTTCCAACCATGAGACCACGACATCCTGAGCCGCATAGGCGGTCAAATCCACCTGAAGTGGCGTCACGGAAACATAACCTTGCGCGACAGCCGCAAAATCGGTGTCAGGTGCGACGTCAAACTTATCGCCTGGCGGGCCAATCCAGTACAGATCTTGCCCGCGCGGATCCTGCTGACAAAATACCTGCTCGGCAGGATGACGGCTACCGCAACGCGTCACCTTGATCCCTTTGATCCCGGAAAGTGGCAGGTCCGGAACGTTAATATTCAGAATTTTGCCAGTACGAAGAGGTTCGCGTGCCAGCGCCCTGAGAATCCGGCAGGTGATAATCGCCGCCGTGTCATAATATTGATGCCCGTCGAGTGAAACCGCCAGCGCAGGAAAGCCCAGATGACGCCCTTCCATTGCCGCCGCGACGGTGCCGGAATAAATCACATCGTCGCCCAGATTCGGGCCTGCATTGATACCGGACACGACGATATCCGGCTTCGGCCGCATCAGTGAATTGACGCCGAGATACACGCAGTCGGTGGGCGTACCGTTTATGACTGCGGTATCACCGTTAGGATAGGACTGAATACGTAACGGACCGTCCAGCGTCAGCGCGTTCGACGCACCGCTGCGGTTACGATCTGGCGCGACAAGCTTTACATCTGCAAATTCACGCAGCGCAGAGGCCAGTGTCTGAATGCCGGGAGCCAGTACGCCGTCGTCGTTACTCAGTAATATCCGCATTTATTTCATCCAGATGCATCAGTTCACGCACTACGCTGGTGGCATAACTGCCCGCCGGTAACCAGAATTTAAGTTCCAGAGTGACGTCATCCTGGCGCTGCCATTTCATCTGCAACGGCTGGAGCATAATGGCTCGTCGCGCAGGTTCTACGCGCTCGCGTTTCAGCAGCGAAAGTAAATCGTCCTGCCCGGTCAGACAAGCCTGCTCAAAAGCTTCGGCGTCTTCTGACGTGCCTAACGGCCCGTCACCCGGCAATGGCGCAGTCACCAGCAGTTCACCGCTTTCGACACGCGGTTGCAGCGATTCAAACTCTTCCGCTTTCGCTACAAACCAGCTGCCGCGCCCGAAAAGTTGTAACGCGTCGCCCAGTATTGCCTGACGAACGGTGCCTTCTGCCAGACGCTGACTGGCGACAATGTTAAACATCGCACTGCGGCTGGCGGATAAATAGAAACTGCGTTTGGCACGTTCTTTCGGGCGGGCTTCATTGGTTGCCCAGCGTTTCGCCTGCACCAGATTATTGCCGCCACGGCCAAAGCGCTGTGTGCCAAAATAGTTTGGGACGCCCTGCTCAGCAATTTTCGCCAGACGTTCTTCGACATTGTCGATATCACTTATCTGACGCAGAACCAGCGTAAACGCATTGCCTTTCAAGGTTCCGATGCGCATTTTCTTGCGATGGCGCGAGGCGCGGATCACCTCGCAGCCTTCGAGACTGAACTGACTCAAATCAGGATCTGTCTTGCCGGGCAGATGCAGGCAAAACCACTGTTCTGTCACTGCGTGCCGGTCTTTAAGCCCGGCGTAGCTGACGTCACGCGGGTGCACTTTGGCAAATCGCGCCAGTTGCTCGGCAACAAACTGGGTGTTGCAGCCATTTTTGCGGATCCGCACTAACAGATGTTCACCCTCGCCATCCGGTTCAAACCCCAAATCCTCTTCGACGATAAAGTCTTCCGGATTGGCCTTCAGCAGGCCGGTGGCGGTCGGTTCACCCAGCAACCAGGTGAGACGCGACATATCTATCATGCGGTAATCTTCCACAACATCATTCCTTAATCAGCAGCGCAACGGCTTCGCAGGCGATACCTTCGCCGCGGCCGGTGAAGCCCAGCTGTTCGGTTGTGGTCGCTTTGACGTTCACGTCATCCATATGGCACTGCAAATCTTCGGCCAGAAATACGCGCATTTGCGGGATGTGCGGCGCCATTTTCGGTGCCTGAGCGATGATCGTGATATCGAGGTTGCCCAGCTTGTAGCCTTTTGCACGAATGCGGCGATAGGCTTCGCGCAGCAGTTCACGGCTGTCCGCGCCTTTGTAGGCCGGGTCAGTGTCCGGGAAAAGTTTGCCGATATCGCCTAATGCCGCCGCGCCCAGCAGTGCGTCGGTGGCAGCATGCAGCGCAACATCGCCGTCGGAATGCGCCAGTAAGCCCTGCGGATAAGGAATACGCACACCACCGATCACCAGCGGGCCTTCGCCGCCAAACTTATGTACATCAAAACCGTGACCGATACGCATTATGCGTTCTCCTCCTGATACAAGCGGGTTAAGTAGAATTCAGCCAGCGCCAGATCTTCTGGTCTGGTGACTTTAATATTATCGGCCCGCGCCGGGATCAGCATAGGATGAAAACCGCAATATTCCATTGCGGAAGCTTCATCAGTGACCACAGCGCCTTCATTCAGTGCACGGCGCAGACAGGTTTTCAATAATTCGAGAGGGAAGAATTGCGGCGTGAGCGCGTGCCAGAGTTCCTGACGATCTACCGTATGGGCGATCGCGTGGGTTCCCGGCTCACCCCGTTTCATGGTGTCGCGAACCGGCGCGGCGAGGATCCCGCCAATCTTGCTGGTCGTAGAAATTGCCAGAAGGTTATTGAGATCATCGGGATGCAGGCAAGGACGCGCCGCGTCATGCACCAGCACCCAGCCATGATCGCCAGCGACTTCAAGGCCAGCCATCACAGATTCGGCGCGTTCACGCCCACCGATAACCCGTTGGATCCGCGGATCACTGGCGACGGGCAACAGCCGGAACTGCGTATCATGCGGGCTCAGCGCCACAATAACTTTGGTGACGTTACTGCTACGCAATAAGGCGCGGATCGCGTGCTCTATCACCGTTTTACCGCCGATAGTCAGATATTGCTTGGGGCATTCTGCCTGCATACGGCTGCCGATTCCGGCAGCAGGTAACACGGCAATGACCTCAGGAAGGGAAACTGCAGTATGGCTCATGGCTATTGATTCGAGTTGCTTTGCGATACGGTGCTGCCCGGCGCACGTTTGTTGTCAGGCACCAGACGATAGAAAGTCTCACCGGGCTTGATCATGCTCAGTTCGTTGCGTGCGCGTTCTTCGATCGCTTCCTGACCGCCGTTCAAATCGTCGATTTCTGCGAAAAGTTGATCATTGCGTGACTTCAGTTTGCCGTTATTAACTTGTTGCACCTGAACGTCATCGTTTACACGAACGTAATCGTGAATACCATTCTTGCCCAGCCACAGCGAATACTGTAACCAGCCAAGTAAAATCAGTAATAGCAGTGTTAGTTTGCCCATCCCCGCCCCCTAAAAAAGCTGGACAATCATCCCACAACTTTCCTTCTGACTCCACTGTGGCAGGGTAAATGCCTGCGAGAATCAGACTTACGCACGCAATTATGGGTGAGAATGACACAATGGGTTACATCGTGAAGGCGAATTGCAGGGAAAAGCGCCAGAAAAACGCCGGGCCGCCGCACGGCTTCCCCGAAGAAAAGGCAGGAGAAAGTCGTCAGTCTGCATCACCAGCCCGATAAAAATGAGAAGACCGTCCAGAACATACTGATCACGCAAATCGCGCTGGTCACCGACGTCTTAAACCAGCTACCGCGAAAGAACATGCTGAGTGCGATGCCGATCAGAACGGAAACGGGCATCAGCGCCAGGAAGAAAGGCCAGGTGTAGAGCAGAAAAAACAGGGTGTTGGATCCGTAGAGCAGAAAAGGGATCGCAAAGGCCAGCCAGTAAAAGACAAAGCCAAGAAACCCGCCCTGCATTGAGTAGGACGGCTCTTCGGTGTCTGAACTGTCTGTGACCTGCACCAGCCTCTGATAACGGATGTTCTCGACCCGGATCCGGCTGACAAGTCTGCTGAGTAAAGCCTGCATAGATGATCCCTGTATTTCAGTAAACCGGCACGCTCTATGGCGTTTGGCCGGCAACCATTCAGGGATTGATAATAGCGCGCCGACGCATCACATCTAATAATTGGGGAACCAAATGTGTTACCAATTGTTCACCCTTCAGATGCACATCCGGCTCTTCCGGCGGCTGATATTCAGAGTCAATTCCGGTGAAATTCTTCAGTTCTCCCGCACGCGCTTTTTTGTATAAACCTTTCGGGTCACGCGCTTCGCAAATCGCCAGCGGCGTATCAACGAACACTTCGATGAACTGCCCTTCTTCGAGCAAATTGCGTACCATATCCCGCTCCGCGCGATGCGGGGAAATGAAGGCGGTCAGCACGACCAGACCGGCATCTACCATCAGTTTTGCCACTTCACCGACGCGGCGGATATTTTCGCGACGGTCGTCATCCGTAAACCCTAAATCACGGCAAAGCCCGTGGCGGACGTTATCGCCATCAAGCACATAGGTCCTGATGCCCTGTGCATGCAGCGCCTGTTCCAGTGCGCCCGCCACCGTGGATTTCCCCGAGCCGGAAAGCCCGGTGAACCAGAGCACGGCACCACGATGACCCTGCTGCTTTTCGCGATCCGCGCGCGTCACCGCGTGCGGATGCCAGACAACATTGTCGTCTTTTAAGAAAGAGCCGTCCTGTAACGCCATC
Organism: Rahnella sp. PCH160; assembly: GCF_047784855.1. Taxonomy (NCBI): domain Bacteria; kingdom Pseudomonadati; phylum Pseudomonadota; class Gammaproteobacteria; order Enterobacterales; family Yersiniaceae; genus Rahnella; species Rahnella sp. PCH160. Next base: position 1,694,755 of record NZ_JBLOGT010000001.1, on the reverse strand, counting down.
TTATTTGCCACCCAGCAAATCACGCGCGCCCCAGTGCGGGAAATGACGGCGAACCAGGCTATTGAGTTCCAGCTCAAACGCGCTGTATTTATCAGCTTCCTGATAAACCTGTTCTACGGCTTCGCGGACCAGGCCTGCGCCCACGGTCACGTTTGTCAGACGATCGATAAAGATCATGCCACCGGTCACCGCATTACTCTGGTAGTTATCCAGCACCAGCGGTTCGTCGAAGGTCAGTTCGACCAGACCGATACCGTTAAGTGGCAGGTTTTCCACCACACGCTGAGTCAGTGAGTTGATCTCAACCTGATATTCAATGTTCTCTACTCGCGCACGGGCTTTCTTGCCACCGACTTTGATGTCATAACTCTGGCCGACGCTCAGCGGTTGTTCCGCCATCCACACCACGTCAACTTTCGCGTTTTGCACCGGTTTCACGGTTTCATTTGCGTCCACCAGTGTATCGCCACGGCTGATATCACGTTCATCGGCCAGCACCAGCGTAATCGCCTCGCCAGCCCAGGCTTCCTGCAAGTCACCGTCGAAGGTCACGATGCGTGCCACTGTAGATTCTACGCCAGACGGCAGAACTTTCACTTTCTGGCCGACGCGAACGGAACCGGAAGCCAGCGTACCGGCGTAACCCCGGAAATCCAGGTTCGGTCGGTTCACATACTGCACCGGGAAACGCATCGGCTGCTGTTCACGGATGTTGATAATGTTGACCGTTTCAAGCACGTCGAGCAGCGTGGGTCCGGTATACCAGCCCATTTTTTCGCTTGGCGTTGCCACGTTGTCGCCTTCCAGTGCGGAAAGCGGAACGAATTTGATGTCCAGATCGGTCGGCAGTTGCTGAGCGAAATCCAGATAATCTTGTTTAAACTGCTCGTACACAGACTCGCTGAAATCCACCAGATCCATTTTGTTCACCGCAACAACCAGATGGCGGATCCCCAGCAGAGTGGCGATAAAGCTGTGGCGGCGGGTTTGATCCAGCACGCCTTTACGGGCGTCGATCAGCAGGATCGCCAGATCACAGGTTGATGCGCCGGTTGCCATATTACGGGTGTACTGTTCGTGCCCCGGCGTGTCCGCGATGATGAACTTACGCTTTTCAGTGGAGAAATAACGGTAAGCCACATCGATGGTAATACCCTGTTCGCGTTCCGCCTGCAGGCCATCAACCAGCAAGGCCAGATCCAGTTTTTCGCCCTGCGTGCCGTGACGCTTGCTGTCGTTATGCAATGAGGACAGCTGATCTTCGTAGATCTGACGGGTGTCGTGAAGCAGACGCCCGATCAGTGTACTTTTGCCGTCATCGACGCTGCCACAGGTCAGGAAGCGCAGCAGGCTTTTGTGTTGCTGAGCGTACAGGTAAGCTTCGACACCGCCCTGCTCCGCGATTTGTTGTGCAATTGCGTTATTCATTAGCTGCGGCTCCTCAGAAGTACCCTTGACGCTTTTTCAGTTCCATCGAACCGGCCTGATCGCGGTCGATTGCCCGCCCCTGACGCTCACTGGTGGTGGAGACCAGCATCTCTTCAATGATTTCCGGCAGCGTTTGCGCTTCGGATTCCACAGCGCCGGTCAGCGGCCAGCAGCCCAGTGTGCGAAAGCGCACCATTTTCTTCTCGATCACTTCGCCCGGCTGGAGATCAATACGATCGTCATCCACCATCAGCAGCATGCCGTCACGCTCAAGAACCGGACGCGGCGCGGCCAGATAAAGCGGAACGATTTCAATATTTTCCAGATAGATGTACTGCCAGATATCCAGCTCAGTCCAGTTGGAGAGCGGGAACACACGGATGCTTTCGCCTTTGTTAACCTGGCCGTTGTAGTTGTGCCACAACTCCGGGCGCTGGTTTTTTGGATCCCAGCGATGAAAGCGGTCGCGGAACGAGTAAATACGTTCTTTGGCACGGGATTTTTCTTCGTCACGGCGTGCACCGCCGAAAGCCGCATCAAAACCGTATTTGTTCAGCGCCTGTTTCAACCCTTCAGTTTTCATGATGTCAGTGTGTTTGGCACTGCCGTGAACGAACGGGTTAATGCCCATCGCCACGCCTTCCGGGTTTTTATGCACCAGCAGTTCGAAACCGTAGTTTTTCGCCGTGCGGTCGCGGAACTCGTACATTTCGCGGAATTTCCAGCCGGTGTCCACATGCAACAACGGGAACGGCAGCGTACCCGGGAAGAAGGCTTTACGAGCCAGATGCAGCATCACCGAGGAGTCTTTCCCGATGGAATACATCATCACCGGGTTGGCGAATTCAGCAGCCACTTCACGGATGATATGGATACTCTCCGCCTCCAGTTGCCGCAAATGAGTCAGTCGTTTTTCGTCCATAACAGATCCTTTAAGCCAAATTCACAACCGACGGACGTTGCGTCCTGTCAGTCTCAGGATGATGCCCAAACCACGCCAGTTGCTGATGAAGTGCCACCACTTCACCAATCACCAGCAGCGCCGGTGTCGGCGCCTGTTGAGCCAGATGTTCAAGATTATCGAGCGTTCCGGTCAGCACCTGCTGATCGGCCCGCGTTCCCCGTCCGATTACCGCAACAGGTGTCGTTGCTGCACGTCCGTGAGCAATCAGCTGTTGGCTGATTTCCGCCGCTTTCAGCGTGCCCATGTAAATCGCCAGCGTTTGTTTTCCTTTCGCGAGCGTTTCCCACTGCACGCCGTTGTCGTCAGAACGACAATGCCCCGTCACAAACATCACGCTCTGCGCGTAATCACGGTGCGTCAGCGGGATCCCTGCATAGGCCGTGGCCCCTGCCGCAGCGGTGACACCCGGAACCACCTGGAAAGGAATTCCGGCCGCTTGCACCGCCTGTAATTCTTCACCGCCACGCCCAAAGATGAACGGGTCGCCGCCTTTCAGACGCACGACTTTTTTCCCCTGCTGCGCCAGTTCGACCAGCAGACGGTTGGTTTCTTCTTGCGATACGGAATGGCCACCGGCCCTTTTCCCTACGCAGATCTTATCAGCGTCACGGCGGACTAAATCCAGCACGTCGTCGCTGACCAGATAGTCATACAACACCACATCAGCCTGCTGCATCACCTGCAAGCCGCGTAAGGTCAGTAATCCTGCATCACCCGGCCCGGCGCCGACCAGCGTGACATTGCCATTTTGCGCGACGCCTTCCGCACTTTCTAACTGCTCCTGCAACGCTTTCTCCGCTTGTGCGAGTTTCCCCGCAGAAGCCAGGCTGGCAAAGCGCCCGGAAAACGCCTGTTCCCAGAAGCGACGGCGTGCACGCATTGAGCTGAACCGGGTTTTGACCTTTTCACGCCAGCGCCCGGCGATATCCGCCATTTGCCCCAGACTTCCCGGCAGCAGTGTTTCGAGTTTCTCACGCAACATTCTGGCCAGCACCGGCGCTTTACCGCTGGAAGAAATCGCCACCACAATCGGCGAGCGATCGACAATTGAAGGAAAAATAAAAGAACACTTGGGTTGATCGTCGACCACGTTAGCCATAACGAAGCGCTGATTAGCCTGCTCAAAGACCTCAGCATTCAGTGCGGCATCATCGGTCGCTGCAATCACCAAAAACACATCATCAAGCTGCTCTGGCAGAAATGCCTGCGCCAGCCAGCTGACTTCGCGGGCGTGTTCACGTTGTTCCAGCTCGGGAGAAAGTGCTTGTGCAACTATCCGAACTTGTGCGCCCGCCCGCAGGAGAAGATCTATTTTGCGTGCAGCGACTTCGCCCCCCCCACAACCAGCACCGGGCGTTGTTTGAGGTCGGCAAATATTGGTAGATAGTCCACAAAAGCCTTTATTGATTGTCAGGATTAATCTTCAAACTATACGTGCAGGCAATAATTGATCTGAAATGACGAAAAGGAATGAATAGTTACTAAATGGAATATAGCCCGCTATCAGGGGCGCAGATTTTTTATAATCCTCCCAGCCTGAATATTTTTCATGACATCTCACGCCCCTTCCTGACTACAAAAAGAGCGGTTTGAGATAACGGGAAATTGTCTAATGGCGCGTACAATCGCATACTGTATCGTCCACAAAGACCGCCACACGCGGCCTGTCAGGTGTTGTGCCCTTTCCGGTCATTTCGACCCGCAAACAAGGATTTTTGGCTATGTTTTCTTTTTTACGCATGAAGCGGACGCTGCTCGCCATCGGGCTGAGCGGCTTCTTAATGGGTCATGCGGTGGCGGCCTCGTCGCCACTTCCGGCGATGGGCGAGATCGCCAGTCAGCAAATTCGTCATATCGCGACCTATTTTCCCGGCCGCATGGCAGGCAGCCCTGCCGAACTTATCGCGGCAGATTACCTGAATCAGCAGTTCAATAAATTAGGCTATAAGAGCGACCTGCGCGGATTCGATACGCGTTATTTGTACACCAGCAACGACGGCAAAAAGAACTGGCAAAATATTCACGCCACGTCCGTCATTGCAGCGCGTACCGGCGAGGTTCCACAGCAAATTATTGTGATGGCGCACTTTGATACCTATGTGCCGCAAAGCGACAGCGATACCAACCATAATCTCGGCGGCCTGACCTTGCAGGGCGTGGATGATAACGCGTCAGGCGTCGGCGTGATGCTGGAGCTGGCCGAACGTATGCAAGCCATTCCGACGCATTACAGCCTGCGTTTCGTGGCGCTGAGTGCAGAAGAAACCGGTGCGAAAGGGGCGGAAGATTTCGTGAAACGTATGAGCGCCGAAGAGAAGAAAAACACGCTGCTGGTGATCAACCTGGATTCACTGATTACCGGCGACCGGTTGTATTTCAACAGTGGCGTGAATACGTCTGCGGCGGTGGCAAAACTGACCCGCGTCCGTGCCATCAAAATTGCGCGCAGTCTGGGGATCCCGGCGGAAAGCCACGACAATACGCATTGCTGCAACGGTATCGGCGCGCTGGATGAAGCACGATTACCGCTGCTGAACGTGACGGCAACGAATTATGCATTAGGCAAGAAAGATGGCGAACAGCAACGCACCATCAGCAGCCACTTCCCGCTGGGCACGACACGCTATCAGAGCCAGTTCGATAACCTGCAATATCTTGATACCGCGCTGCCGAGCCGCATTGAAAAACGTTCACGGGATACCGTGAAAGTATTGTTCCCGCTGCTCAGGGATCTGGCGAAACCGGCGAAACACGCCTGACAGAAAAGGATATTTCAGGGACACGTAATATGGAATCCCCTAAATAATTCGGGCTACAGAAAGGCGGCAAGCGAAGAAGTCCCGATGAGCTGACATAAGTCAGTGATTCGGGCGACTGAGCGCAGCCAACGCCTCTGTAGCCCGAAGTATGACGGGGATTTTATTCGTGCAGGCCGCACTCTCTTTTAAGCCCAAAAAAGCGCGTGTCTTCTTCTTTCATTCCTTCTTCCCACTTCTTCGTCGTGTGCGTATCGCCGACGGAAAGATAGCCCTGATCCCACAGCGGATGGTAGCTCAGGCCATGTTCTTTCAGATACTGGAAGACCTGACGGTTATCCCAGTCAATGATCGGCAGAATTTTAAATACGCCGCGCTGAACTGCCAGCACCGGCAGATGCGCCCGGCTGCCGGACTGCTCGCGCCGCAGACCGGCGAACCAGGTCTGCACGCCGAGCGTCTGAATCGCACGATTCATCGGCTCAACTTTATTGATGTGATTGTACTTCTCAATGCCCTCGACGCCCTGCTCCCACAGTTTGCCGTAACGCGCTTCCTGCCACGCGGGCGATTGCTCCGCGCGGAAGATCTGCACGTTCAGGCCGAGCTGTTCGGTTAACGAATCAATGAACTGATAGGTTTCCGGGAACAGATAACCGGTATCGGTGAGGATCACCGGAATGTCCGGTTTCTGCTGCGTCACCAGATGCAGACTGACAGCCGCCTGAATACCAAAACTGGAGGACAACGCAAATTCACCGGGCATATTCTCCAGCGCCCACTGCACACGCTCCTGCGCAGACAGTTTTTCAAGGCTGACGTTAATTTCCGCCAGCGCCATGGCCTGTCCGGACTTCGGCATGTCGTTCAGTTCGGCCAGCGTCAGATTCAATGAACTCATGGTGCCTCCTGTCAGTCGTAAAGGTTAATCGTAGAAATCACGGGCCGGATCAAGTACCGGCCGGATGATCCCCGCGCGGATCACAAAATCACCAAAGCCTTCACCGGTTTCACGCTCTTTTGCCCAGCGCCCGACCAGTTCGTCGATGATCGTCAGGATCTCTGCGTCTGAAATATTTTCGCGGTACATCCGCGGGATACGCGTCCCGGCGCGGTTACCGCCGAGGTGCAGGTTGTAACGGTTGAGGGCTTTGCCCACCAGACCGATTTCCGCCAGCAGCGCGCGGCCACAGCCGTTCGGGCAGCCGGTCACGCGCAGAACGATGTGTTCATCGCCCACGCCATGGCCGTGCATGATGCTTTCGACTTTGGTCACAAACTCCGGCAGGAAACGTTCGGCTTCGGCCATCGCCAGCGGACACGTCGGGTAAGACACGCAGGCCATTGAGTTTTTACGCTGCTCGGTCAGGCCATCGTCGATCAGGCCGTGATTACGCGCCAGCGTTTCGATCGCGTCTTTGTCTTTTTCGGCGACACCGGCGACGATCAGGTTCTGGTTAGCAGTTAGCCTGAAATCGCCTTTGTGGATCTTAGCAATTTCTGCCAGACCGGTTTTCAGCGGCTTGCCCGGATAATCCAGGATTCGGCCATTTTCGATGAACAGGGTCAGGTGCCACTGTTTGTCGATGCCTTTCACCCAGCCGATACGATCGCCGCGACCGGTGAATTCGTAAGGGCGGATTTCAGCGAACTGAATTCCCGCGCGTTTTTCCACTTCGGCTTTGAAGACTTCAACCCCGACGCGTTCCAGCGTGTATTTCGTTTTGGCATTTTTACGGTTGGTACGGTTTCCCCAGTCGCGCTGTGTCGTCACCACGGCTTCGGCCACGGCCAGCGTGTTCTCCAGCGGGATGAAGCCCAGCTCGCTGGCGGTACGGGCGTAAGTGGCTTTGTCGCCGTGCGCGATAGAAAGACCGCCGCCGACCAGTACGTTGAAACCAACCAGTTTGCCGTTATCCGCAATCGCCACAAAGTTCAGATCGTTCGCATGAAGATCGACATCGTTCTGCGGCGGGATCACCACGGTCGTTTTGAATTTACGTGGCAGGTAAGTCGCGCCCAGAATCGGCTCTTCGTCGGTGGTTTCGACTTTTTCCTGATCCAGCCAGACTTCAGCGTAAGCACGGGTGCGAGGCAACAGATGCTCGGAGAGCTTTTTCGCCCACTCGTAGGCTTCACGATGCAGTTCTGATTCCACCGGGTTCGACGTACACAACACATTGCGGTTAACGTCGTTGGCGGTCGCCAGCGCATCCAGACCGAGTTTGTTCAGCAACTGATGCACCGGTTTAACGTTCGGTTTCAGAATGCCGTGGAACTGGAATGTCTGACGGTTAGTAATACGAATGCTGCCGTACAGCGTGCTGTCTTCGGCAAATTTGTCGATGCCCAGCCATTGCGCAGGCGTCATCACCCCGCCCGGCAGACGGCAGCGCAGCATCATGGCGTGACGTGGCTCCAGCTTTTGCTCGGCGCGTTCAGCACGAATATCGCGGTCGTCCTGCTGATACATGCCGTGGAAACGAATCAACAGGAAATTGTCACCGTTGAAGCCGCCGGTCAGGCCGTCTTTTAAATCTTCGGAAATGGTTCCGCGCAGGAAATTGCTTTCCTTTTTCAGGCGTTCGGCGTCGGCCAGCGGCGCATCAACGATCAGCGGACCAGGGCCGGGATTGAGTTCACTCCACAACTTTTTGCTCATTATTTTTTCACTCATAACTTTATGCCCAAAATCATTCGATTTGCAGGTAGGCGGCAAATGAAGGAATCCCGATGAGCTGACTCAAATCAGTGATTCGGGTGACTGAAAGAAGCCAACACCCCTGCAATTTGAAGGATGCAGGGCATTAGTAGACGTCACGCTGATAGCGGCGACCCAGACGTAACTCGCTGAGGTATTCGTCGGCGGTTTCCAGATCCATCACGCCATATTCTGCAATGATCTCCAGCAACGCCTGCTCTACGTCTTTCGCCATACGGTTGGCGTCGCCGCAGACATAGACGTGCGCGCCTTCCTGCAACCATTGCCAGACTTCAGCGCCGCTCTCGCGCAGTTTGTCCTGTACGTAAACTTTTTCCGCCTGATCACGCGACCACGCCAGACTGATGTTGGTCAGCAGGCCGTCTTTCACGTAGCGCTGCCATTCCACCTGATAAAGGAAATCGTCGGTGAAGTGCGGATTGCCGAAGAACAGCCAGTTTTTGCCGCTGGCCCCGTCATTATCACGCTGCTGGATAAACGCGCGGAACGGCGCAATCCCGGTTCCCGGCCCGATCATAATCACCGGCGTTTCCGGATTCGCCGGCAGACGGAAGTTGTCGTTGTGCTCGATAAAGACTTTCACTTCACCGTCTTCTTCCAGACGGTCGGCCAGATACCCTGACGCGCCACCGGAACGCGGGCGGCCATCAATGTCATAGCGCACAACGCCGACGGTAATATGCACTTCGGATTCGGTTTCCGCCTGCGAAGAGGCAATCGAATACAGGCGCGGCGTCAGCGGACGCAGTAAATCCACCAGTTGCTGAGCGTCGAGTTCGGTCGGTGCGCGACGCACCATGTCGACGAACGGCACGGTTTGCGCGTATTGCTGAAGTGCAGGTTTGTCGGCCAGCAATCCGGTCAGATGTTCGTCGCGACACAGCGCAGCGTATTTCTCAATGATTGGCGTGGTGTTTTGCGTCAGCTCGATATGATGCTGAAGGGCTTCAGACAGCGGCAGTGATTTGCCGTTGATGTCGACCGTTTCATCACCTTTCAGCCACAGCAGTTCCACGACTTCCTGCACCAGTTGCGGATCGTTTTCAAACCAGATACCCAGCGCATCGCCCGGCTGATAACGCAGGCCGGAATCACCCAGATCGATTTCCAGATGACGCACATCTTTATCCGAGTCGCGGCCGGTGATTTTCTGGTTAACCGCCAGCGTCGCCGTCAGCGGCGCTTCTTTGGTATACGGGCTGCTGTCGATCTGATTCACGCTGCCCGCCAGGGTCGGGGCGGCTTGCCCAGAAATGTCCGCAGGCACGCGCTGTTTCAGAACGTCAACAATGCGCTTGCGCCATCCGGCGGCGGTCTCTTTATATTCAACGTCCGCATCCACGCGGTCTAACAGACGCTCCGCGCCCAGTTCGCCCAGACGCGTGTCGAAGTCTTTACCGGCCTGGCAGAAGAACTCATACGAGGTATCGCCAAGCGCAAACACCGCAAAGGCCGTGTCCGTGAATTTCGGCGCTTTTTTGGATTGCAGGAATTTATGCAACGCGACCGCTTCTTCTGCCTGTTCGCCTTCGCCCTGCGTGGAAGCCACAATCAGCAGCAGTTTTTCCTGCGCGATTTGCTTGAATTTGTAATCACCGGCATTGACCAGATTCACATTCAGTTTTGCGGCAATCAGGTCATCGCGTAACTGTTCGGCCACGCGGCGCGCGTTACCGGTTTGCGAGGCCGAAATCAGGGTAATCGACGCGGCGGCCTGCACCGGTGCCGGCGCGGCCACAGCGCCCGGTTGCTGGTTAACCATTCCCCAGAAATAACCGGAAAGCCATGCCATCTGAGTCGGTGAATAATCACTCGTTGCCGATTGAAGTCGTGCCAGTTGCTCGGGGGTCAGCGGGAGCAGTGAAATTGGAGGAGCCTGAGTCGTCATCGCAGTACGAATTCCCTTATGCATAAGCCAGTCATCAATCCGGCCTTCAGCGGCTTTCAGGGAATATCTGCGCGCGGAAAAGACCTTCAGAAAGTGTAAGGTTAACGAGGCGGATAATAACAATTAAAGAAGTGATGGAAATAATAAATAACCAAAATGACTAAGAGGATTTAGCGGTAAGTTCTATCTGAAAAAGTGGTAAAGGGAGTTTTTTATCGTACTGAAATCGCTATGAAATTTCCCACACAGTTCGCGGGCATTTTCAAAGTGATGGAAAGTAAAAGAAAAACCCCGCCGGAGCGGGGTGATGAATTTTTTTCAGGACGCGGCTTTTACGCCGACGCCTCAGAGATGGAAGGCATTATGCTGCTCGAACCATGCAAACTGACCGGCGGCAAAGACCGACATTTTACTGCCGCTGTGGCCGATGTCAGACAGGTCCATAAAGTGCCAGTTAAACGGTGTGTTGTTTTGTTCGGCACGCTGCTGGGATGTGGTGAAATAGCTTTCCGCACGTTCCAACCGGTCAGTCCCCTGCGCCATCGCCTGTTTAGATTTACGCAGCAGATGGTTTTCCGGATCATCATCCTCAGCGCCCACGGCAATCAGAACCGGCTTCGCAAAGTAATCATTGAGCTGTTGCTGGTTCACCGCCACCGGCGCTTCACGCAAACCGTACGGCCAGCGCTGATCGGTATCCGGTAATGTCCACCAGCCCGCTGCGGCGCACACGGCAGCTTTGACATTCGGCTCCGGCAATAACGTCAGCATACGGTGCACAAACTGGCAGCCCGCGCTGTTGCCAAACAGGTAGTATTGCTTCTGGCTGATCACGCCCTGCTTTTGCAACGTCGTAAAGAGATTATCGACCATGCTAAATGCCCACTGGGATTTCGGCAGGCGGTGGTGCGTTTTGCTGTCCACCAGATTGCCGAGGTTATACCCCGCCGCGCCCGGAAATTCCTGCTCACTGAAATGCGGCACCATCACCCGCAGGTGGTACTGATCCGCGACGGTAATCCAGTCATTACGGTAGGTCGACGCATTTCGGTCAACCCCGGTCATCACCATCACCACCGGCGTGTTTTCATCGGCACCGGCGGGCTGGTAAGTAAAGACTTCCAGCGTTCTTTTACTTTGGGTCAGAGGAACATGTATGACACCCGGTCCCGGCGGGAAAACCAGCGGGATTTTGGCCGCAGCAGGTTTGGCGACGGGGGGCACTTTTACAGCAGGTTGAACAGTTTTAGCCGCGGCAGGCGCGGCTTCCTGTGCGGGGGCCGTAGTTTCTGCCTGCACGCCAGCAGAGAACAACAGCGCCAGAACAGCGCAACGAAGCACAGTAATCATTCACTATCTCAACAGGTTAGTTTCTACCGGCTCACTGTAAGCCAGCAATGCAGGCGGAGTAAAGAGAGTAAAAGTCAGGATTTGGTGAAGAAAAGCGCAGTTAAGTCATGGCACGTAAGCCGGTATTCCGGTACTATGCCGCGTTTTTTCGAGCAACGAGACAGCCTTATGACCACCACATTATTTAAAGATTTTCAGTTCGAAGCCGCACACCATTTACCGCACGTCCCGGCCGGACACAAATGCGGCCGGTTGCATGGCCACTCTTTTACCGTTCGTTTAGAAATTACCGGTGAAGTGGATCCGCACACAGGCTGGGTAATGGATTTTGCTGATCTGAAAGCTGCATTCAACCCGACTCTCGACCGCCTCGATCACTATTATCTCAACGATATTCCCGGTCTGGAGAATCCAACCAGCGAAGTGCTGGCAGAATGGATCTGGAATGAGATGAAACCGACGTTACCTTTGCTTTCCGCCGTGCGCGTGAAAGAAACCTGCACAGCGGGTTGCGTCTATAAAGGCTGATCTATCCGATCCCCAAAATCATTCGTGTTGCATCAAGGCGGCAAACGAATGATCCCCGGGAGCTTACATCAGTAAGTGACCGGGGTGAATAAGTGCAGCCAACGCAGAGGCATCGCGAAGGATGCAGGGGATTAGGCGATGTTGAGATATTTATGAGTTTGCATCGACAGCCGCCAGTTCTTTGCAATGCAGGTCGCAATGCAAAGTTTGGTGGCTTCTTCTTTTTGGCTGATAGGCTGCAACGCAATAATGCGCGATTTGCTGTCGGTCAGCGTTTCCAGCAAGGCTTCCAGTGCGTCGATATCACGCTGACGCGCCACAGGATGTTTCACTTCATCAGCACGTTTCAACGCCTGCGGCAGAATGTCGTACCCGCCACGCATATTCACTTTAGGTGAAACGGTGACCCAGGTATTCACTGAACAACGCACTTCATGCGTACCGCTGGTTTCAATCTGGCAACTGAAACCATTTTTCTCAAGCAACGAGGTCAGCTCCGTCAGGTCATAAATACACGGTTCTCCACCAGTGATAACCACATGTCGCGCGGTGTAACCCTGCTGCGTAATGACGCCCAGCAACTGTTCTGACGTCGCGTTACCCCAGGCATCACTCTCTTCGGTTTTGACCAGAATCCGCTGCATATCGACTTCCCGATCGGCAATTTTATCCCAGGTGTGTTTGGTATCGCACCAGCTGCAACCCACCGGACAGCCTTGCAGGCGCACAAAAATCGCCGGCACGCCGGTAAAATAGCCTTCCCCTTGAAGGGTTTCGAACATCTCATTAATCGGGTACTGCATCGTTTTCTCAGTCATCTCTAAAAAATCAGCGCGCATTATCACAGATAAGACGGGTGAGGCCAAACTTGTGCTGTAAATGAGTATGGCAGATTTGCCCGCCGCTATCTTTCAGGCATAAAAAAACCCGCCGGAGCGGGTTTTTAAGAAAGCGTTACGGGGCAGTAATTACTGACCTTTAACTTCTTTCAGACCGTTGAACGGAGCAGGAGTCCCCTGTGCCGCCAGCGCTTCTTCGATACGGATCAGCTGGTTGTATTTAGCAACGCGGTCAGAACGGCTCATAGAACCGGTTTTGATCTGGCCAGCAGCAGTACCGACCGCGAGATCTGCGATGGTTGCATCTTCAGTTTCGCCTGAACGGTGAGAGATAACGGCAGTGTAGCCAGCATCTTTAGCCATTTTGATCGCAGCCAGAGTTTCGGTCAGTGAACCGATCTGGTTGAATTTGATCAGGATGGAGTTAACGATGCCTTTGTCGATACCTTCTTTCAGGATCTTGGTGTTGGTGACGAACAGATCGTCACCGACCAGCTGGATTTTGTCGCCCAGAACTTTAGTCTGGTAAGCGAAGCCATCCCAGTCAGATTCGTCCAGACCGTCTTCGATAGAAACGATTGGATACTGTTTGGTCAGGTCTTCCAGGAAGTGAGTGAACTCTTCAGAAGTGAAAGCTTTGTTGCCTTCGCCAGCCAGAACGTATTTACCGTCTTTGTAGAATTCAGAGGCTGCACAGTCCATCGCCAGGGTGATGTCTTTACCCAGTTCGTAGCCTGCTGCTTTCACTGCTTCTGCGATAACAGCCAGTGCTTCTGCGTTGGAACCCAGGTTTGGCGCGTAGCCACCTTCGTCACCCACAGCAGTACCCATGCCTTTAGATTTCAGAACTTTCGCCAGGGTGTGGAAAACTTCAGAACCCATACGGATGGCTTCTTTCAGAGTTTTCGCGCCAACAGGCTGAATCATGAACTCTTGAATATCAACGTTGTTATCCGCGTGTTCGCCGCCGTTGATGATGTTCATCATAGGCAGTGGCATAGAGTATTTGCCTGGGGTGCCGTTCAGTTCTGCAATGTGCGCGTACAGTGGCAGACCTTTAGAAGCCGCAGCCGCTTTAGCCGCAGCCAGGGAAACAGCCAGAATCGCGTTAGCACCGAACTGAGATTTGTTCTCAGTACCGTCAAGATCGATCATGATCTTGTCGATGTTAGCCTGGTCTTTCGCGTCTTTGCCCAATACAGCCTGAGCAATTGGACCGTTAACAGCAGCAACGGCTTTCAGAACGCCTTTGCCCAGGAAACGGGATTTGTCACCGTCACGCAGTTCCAACGCTTCGCGGGAACCGGTAGAAGCACCTGATGGCGCAGCAGCCAGACCAACAAAACCACCTTCCAGATGAACTTCAGCTTCTACAGTCGGGTTACCACGGGAGTCGATGATTTCGCGACCGATGACTTTAACGATTTTGGACATTAGGATTTCCTCAGTACAAGTTAACTAAAGCTTCAGACAAACGACGCATCTGCGACACGTCGTTTCCCCTGTATTTTATTTTACCTGACGCTTCTGATACTCACCGGCAGCCTTCACGAAGCCTGCAAACAGCGGATGACCATCACGCGGCGTAGACGTAAATTCTGGATGGAACTGGCAAGCGACAAACCACGGATGATTTGGCAGCTCGATAATTTCCACCAGTTGCTTATCGCCAGAGCGACCGGCTACGCGTAAACCTGCGGCTTCGATTTGTTTCAGCAGCATATTGTTCACTTCGTAACGGTGGCGATGACGTTCAACTATTGTCGGCTCGCCGTACATCTCACGAACCAGGCTACCTTCGTTCAGGTGACATTGCTGGCCACCTACACGCATGGTTCCGCCTAAATCACTGTCTTCGGAACGTACTTCGACGTTACCTTCTTCATCGCGCCATTCAGTGATGAGGGCGACGACAGGGAACTTACAGTCTGGCACAAATTCCGTTGAGTTGGCGTTATCCATACCCGCAACGTTGCGGGCAAACTCAATCAGCGCAACCTGCATTCCGAGACAAATACCCAGATAAGGAATGTTATTCTCACGTGCATAACGGGCTGTTGCGACTTTCCCTTCCACACCACGGTAACCGAAGCCACCAGGAATAAGGATTGCGTCCAGGCCTTTCAGCACTTCGACGCCACGGGTTTCGACATCCTGTGAATCGAGAAGTTTAATGTTCACGGTCAGGCGATTTTTCAGGCCGCCGTGTTTGAGTGCCTCAATCACAGACTTGTAGGCGTCTGGCAGCTCCGTGTACTTACCGACCATACCGATGGTGACTTCACCACCCGGATTAGCTTCTTCGTAAACAACCTGTTCCCACTCGGACAGGTTGGCTTCCGGCACGTTGATGCTGAAACGTTTACAAATATAGTCGTCCAGACCCTGGGATTTCAAGAGGGCCGGGATTTTATAAATGGAATCAACATCTTTAAGGGAGATAACCGCTTTTTCCGGCACGTTACAGAACAGCGCAATTTTTGCACGTTCATTGGCAGGAACAGCACGGTCTGAACGGCAGATCAGCACGTCTGGCTGGATACCGATAGACAGCAGTTCTTTTACAGAATGCTGGGTCGGTTTCGTTTTCACTTCACCGGCAGCGGCCATGTAAGGCACCAGCGTCAGGTGCATATACAGCGTATGTTCACGGCCCACTTCAACCGCCATCTGACGAATCGCTTCCAGGAATGGCAGGGACTCGATATCGCCGACAGTACCGCCAATTTCAACCAGCACGACATCGTGGCCTTCGCCGCCTTCAATGATGCGTTCTTTGATGTTGTTGGTGATGTGCGGGATAACCTGGATGGTTGCGCCGAGATAGTCGCCGCGGCGCTCTTTGCGCAGCACGTCAGAATAAATACGGCCTGTGGTGAAGTTATTGCGTCGGGTCATCTTGGTGCGGATGAAACGCTCGTAGTGACCCAGATCGAGATCAGTTTCAGCGCCATCTTCGGTAACGAAGACTTCACCGTGTTGAGTTGGGCTCATCGTGCCCGGATCCACGTTGATATACGGGTCCAGTTTCATGATGGTCACGTTGAGGCCACGGGCTTCGAGAATAGCCGCCAGAGAGGCTGCGGCAATGCCTTTACCCAGAGAGGATACGACCCCGCCGGTCACAAAAATATAATTAGTTGTCATGCTGAACCTGAGAGGTTAGGTTTAAAGATGATGGAGTAACCAAGACGGGAAAACAGTATACCGGAACCTTGTGTGCGCCACAAATAATCGTTTTGCTGTCCATCGTCGTTTCCTTGCCGTCAGTTCAGTAGGGTTTTGCCTTTCAGCCCTTCCCTCTCAGTCTTTCAAAAACAAACAGTTAGCCTGTAAAAAGTGCGTTACCGTTCGCATGACACACTAAAACATCTTAGATTTCAATTTGTTGGACTTTAATGCACGCAGATCAGCGTTTTAGCCCCTGAATGACATTGAGCTTAACCGTTTCAGCACCTTCAGATCTTGTCGCCGATCAAAGTCGCATTCGCCGATTTCAGCCTTCCTGCTTTTTCACCTGTTGCCAGGCGGCTTCCATCTGTTCGAGTGTCGCGTCTTCCATCGTTAAACCTCTGCCGCGAATAATCTCCTCAACCTGCCGGAAGCGGCGCTCAAACTTGCGGTTGGCCGCCTGTAACGCATCTTCCGCTTTGTGGCCGAGATGACGGGAAAGATTGACGGTGGCGAACAGCAGATCGCCAATTTCCTCGCCGAGCTTTTCTTCATCAATAACCGCCTGACGCGCTTCGAACATCACTTCGTCAATTTCTTCGTACACTTTGTCGAGCACCGGCCCGAGCGTCGTCCAGTCAAAACCGACGTTCGAGCAGCGTTTTTGAATTTTATGCGCCTTCATCAAAGCAGGCAGTGCGGAAGGAATATCATCGAGCGCGGAATGCAGCGATTTATCCGCACGCTCAAGCGCCTTACGCGCTTCCCACTTCACCAGAACGTCTTTGCTGCTGGCGTTTTCCGACCACGCGGCTTCATCACCAAAAATTTGCGGATGACGGCGTTCCAGTTTGTCGGCAATCGCATTGCAGATATCGTCGAATTCAAACAATCCCTGCTCACTGCCCATCTGGGCATAGAACACCACCTGAAACAGCAGATCGCCCAGCTCGTCTCGTACATCGGCGTAATCTTTACGGGCAATCGCGTCCAGCACTTCGTAGGTTTCTTCCAGCGTATACGGCGCGATGGTCTCGAAAGTCTGCTCTTTGTCCCACGGGCAACCGGCTTGCGGGTCGCGCAGAGTTTTCATGATGGTGAGCAAGCGTTGCAAAGAAGTTTCAGTCATAGCGCCTATCCGTATTAAGTTTTTTTCTGAAAGAATAAAAATAAGAAAGGCCCGACTGGCGGGCCTTAAGATGAAGAAATCAACTGCCGTGCAGTCGTTTCGCTTCAATGACATCCGGAAGCTGATTCAGTTTGGCAATCACGCGCCCCAGCACCTGAGGGTTGTAGATTTCGATATCCATATCGATGGTGGCCAGTTGCTGCTTGGTATCACTGCGGCTGGCAACGCCCAGCACGTTCACTTTTTCGTTGGCGAGAATGGTCGTGATATCACGCAACAGCCCGCTGCGGTCGTTCGCGACGACGCGCACCACCAGCGAATAGCCGCTGGAATAGCTTTCGCCCCACACGGCATCCACCACACGTTCCGGTGCATTCGAGCGTAAATCTTCCAGTTGATCACAATCGGCGCGGTGGATGGAAATCCCACGCCCCTGCGTGATGTAGCCGACGATTTCATCGCCCGGAATCGGCTGGCAGCAACGCGCAATGTGGTGCATCAGATTGCCCACGCCTTCGACCACAACACGGCCATTGTCTTTGTTGCGTGCCGGCGGCGGCGTGGTTTTCTGCGTCAGCTGGCGCAGCGCTTCCCTGTCCAGCTCTTCCGCACTCGGCTTTTTCAGCTGCGATTGCAGGAAGTTGACCATCTGGTTGATGCGGATATCACCGTTACCGATCGCCGCCAGAACTTCGTCGAGCGAGTTAACGTTGTAACGCGGCATCAGCAGTTTTTCGGCATCTTTGATGCTGATATCCAGCCGGTCCAGTTCATCGTCGAGGATCTGTTTACCGGCAATAATGTTTTTGTCGCGATCCTGCTTACGGAACCAGTTCTGAATTTTAGAACGCCCGCGGCTGGTGGTGACATAACCGAGGCTCGGGTTGAGCCAGTCACGGCTTGGGTTCGCATGTTTCTGGGTGATGACTTCAATCTGGTCACCCATCTGCAACTGATAGGTGAACGGCACGATGCGCCCGCCGATTTTGGCACCGATACAACGGTGACCGACATCGCTGTGGATGTGGTAAGCAAAATCGAGCGGCGTTGAGCCCATCGGCAGGTCGATAACATCGCCTTTTGGCGTAAACACGTAAACCCGATCGTCGAAGACCTGGCTGCGAACTTCGTCGAGCATTTCGCCCGAGTCGGCCATTTCTTCCTGCCACGCGATAAGTTTACGCAGCCACGCGATGCGGCCTTCGTAACCTCCGCTGCGGCCACCGACCACGGCGGTGCCTTCTTTGTACTTCCAGTGTGCGGCGACGCCCAGCTCGGCGTCTTCGTGCATCTGGCGGGTACGGATCTGTACTTCCAGCGTTTTACCGCGCGGGCCCAAAACAACGGTGTGAATCGACTGATAACCGTTCGGTTTCGGGTTGGCCACGTAGTCGTCAAACTCATCCGGCAGATGGCGGAAATGCGTGTGCACAATCCCTAATGCGGCGTAACAATCCTGCAAGCGTTCCACTACGATACGCACGGCGCGCACATCGAACAGCTCGTCAAAGGACAGGGATTTTTTCTGCATCTTGCGCCAGATGCTGTAGATATGTTTCGGACGGCCATAGACATCTACTTTGATGCCTTCTTCCAGCATGGCATTTTTCACCGTCGACACGAAATCGTCGATGTATTGCTCACGGTCGATACGACGCTCATGCAGTAGTTTCGCAATGCGTTTGTATTCGTCGGGATGCAAATAGCGGAAGCAGAAATCCTCCAGTTCCCATTTGAGCTGACCGATACCCAGACGGTTCGCCAGCGGCGCATAGATATTGGTACATTCTTTGGCGGCAAGAACGCGCTCTTCTTCCGGCGCGTCTTTGACTTCACGCAGATGCGCGATACGTTCGGCAAGCTTGAGCACCACGCAGCGGAAATCTTCCACCATTGCCAGCAGCATACGGCGGACGTTGTCCACCTGCTCGGACCCCATCGAATCATTTTGTGTGGCTTTCAGCTGACGAATGGCATCCATATCGCGGACACCGTGGACGAGATCCGTGATGCCTTTGCCAAACTGCTGAGTGAGGGTTTCTTCGTCAATAATGCCGTCGTCGACCAGCGGGAACAGCAGCGCCGCGCGCATACTGTCGTTATCCATGCTGAGGGTCGAGAGGATTTCAACCATTTCCAGCCCGCGCCACAGCAGAAGTGACGCGTCAGCATGGCCCTGCGTTTGTTGTTCGCAGTAGCGCCAGGTTTCGGCTAAACGCTCACATGATTGCTGGCTGGACAGCCCTAAACTGTTGATCCAGTCGTCGAGCGCAAACTCGCCAGCCGTATTCAAATGTGCACTTCTTACCGCAACCATACCCTCTCCCTACGTTTCTGATACAACGCCTGTATCAGACGGGTTGATAAACAGAGCCATCGATTCAAGGTGCCCGGTGTGCGGGAACATATCCAGCATACGAACCTGAGCTAAGCGATAACCCGCCTCCAACAAAATTTTACTGTCCCGGGCCAAAGTCGTGGGATTGCAGGACACATACACCACGCGCCTCGGGGCAAGCTTAATAATATGCGCCATTACGCCAGCAGCGCCGCCCCGGGCCGGATCCAGCAGGACTTTCGAGAAGCCTTGCGCCGCCCAGGGTTGTTTACTGACATCGTCTTCCAGATTTTCATGGAAGAAGGACACATTTTCTACACCATTATTCCGGGCATTATCTTGCCCATTCGCCACCAGTGTAGCAACACCTTCGACGCCGACAACCTGCTTCGCTCTTTTTGCCAGCGGCAGGGTGAAATTTCCCATCCCGCAGAACAAATCCAGCACGCGATCTTCAGCCGTCAGTTCCAGCCATTCCCGCGCCTGTGCCACCATTTGCTGGTTAACGGCATCGTTAACCTGAATAAAATCGCGCGGGCCGAATTTCAGATTCAGGCCATCAATCTGATAATACGGCGTTTCGCCGCATAACTGTTCGAGCGACTCACTGTCCGGTGCCAGAAAAATGGATAACGGATGTCGGGCACCGAAAGCCATCAGGCGCGCACGATCGGCCTCGCTCAGCGGATCCAGATGACGCAGCACCAGCACCGCGCAGTTATCGGCCAGTACCAGCTCCAGATGCCCCAGACGTTTCACTGCTGACAGCGATGACAGACATTCCTGCACAGGCACCAGCAGCGTTTCCAGTTCCGGGCGCAGCACCGGGCAACGGGTGATAGCCACCAGATCGTTCGACCCTTCCTGACGGAACCCCATCACCAGCGGGCCATTGGCGGAGCCGGTTTTACGGCCCGGTTTCACGCCCGCGATTTGTAAACCCAGACGCGCACGACGCCGGTAGCCATATTGCGGGCCGGCAATCACCGGTTGTTCCTGCGCCTGTACGCCAGTTTCGCGGGAAATCAGCCGCAGCAGTGACGCCGCTTTACTCCGCTGTTGCAGCGCCTCGCTGGCATGTTGCTGCTGACAGCCGCCGCACGTCGAATAATGTGGACACAGCGGTTTGACGCGCTCAGCACTGGTCGTCAGCAAACGTTTCACCCGCCCTTTGGCGTACTTGCTTTTATCTTCTGTTAAAGTGACTTCCGCCTGTTCGTCAGGCAATAAACCCCTGACAAATACGGCTTTGCCGTTGTGGCGCGCGACACCCTGCCCGAAAGCATCCAGGTCGGTGGCGGTCACAGTTATCGTTTGCCGGGTCGTCACGCGGCGGTTCGGAGAGTAGAATTGAGCCATTATTGTCGATTGCACGCTGGTTTATTAAGCTTACTTTAGGTAATTCTCCCACATTGGAACCTCATGACCAAATATAGCCTTCGCGCACGGATGATGATCCTGATTCTGGCACCGACGTTAATGATCGGTTTGCTGCTCAGCACCTTCTTCGTGGTACACCGCTACAACGAGTTGCAGAACCAGCTGACAGACGCCGGAGCCAGCATTATCGAGCCTCTGGCGGTCGCGAGCGAATACGGTCTGACGTTCCGCGAACGTGAGCCGGTAAAGCGCCTTATCAGCCGTCTTCACCGCAATCATTCTGATATTGTCCGCAGCATCAGCGTCTACGACGGCGACAACAAACTGTTCGCCACCTCCAATTCGCTGCGCGAAGGCAGCCCGTTGCAGGTGAAAAATGTCGACGATATTCCGCGTAATCTGACCAAAGTTCGCGCCGGCGATATGTTAATTCTGCGCACGCCTATTCAGGCCGAAAACCACACGGAAACCGATGATGAAGCGTTCAGGATGTCGCCGGAACACATGCTGGGTTATATCGCCATTGAGCTGGATTTGCGTTCCGTTCGCCTCGCGCAATATCAGGAAGCGTTTGTTTCCACCATGCTGCTGTTGCTTTGTCTGGGGATCGCGACGCTGTTTGCTTACCGTCTGATGCGCGACGTGACCGGGCCTATCCGCAATATGGTCAACACGGTTGACCGTATCCGCCGCGGGCAGCTCGACAGCCGCGTGGAGGGGAACATGCCGGGTGAACTGAGCATGTTGAAAAATGGCATCAACTCGATGGCGATGTCGCTGACGGCGTATCACGAAGAAGTGCAGCAGAACATCGATCAGGCCACGTCAGATTTGCGTGAAACGCTTGAACAGATGGAAATTCAGAACGTCGAGCTGGATCTCGCGAAGAAACGTGCGCAGGAAGCCGCGCGTATTAAATCTGAATTCCTGGCCAATATGTCGCACGAACTGCGTACGCCGCTGAACGGCGTGATTGGCTTCACCCGTCAGACGCTCAAAACGCCGCTCTCGCCAACGCAGGCGGACTATCTGCAAACTATTGAGCGTTCCGCGAATCACCTGCTGACCATCATTAATGACGTTCTGGACTTCTCGAAGCTGGAAGCCGGCAAACTGGTGCTCGAACATATTCCGTTCTCCCTGCGCGAAATGCTCGACGAAGTGGTCATTCTGCTTGCCCACACCGCGCACGATAAAGGCCTCGAGCTGACCCTGAACGTCCACAACAATGTGCCGGAAAACGTCCTCGGCGATCCGATGCGCATGCAGCAAGTGGTCACCAACCTGCTGGGAAATGCGATTAAATTCACCGAAAGCGGCAACATTGATATCAATGTGGAATTACGTTCGCAGAATAATTTGCAGGTGGAACTGGAAGTTCAAATCCACGATACCGGCATCGGGATTTCCGAACGCCAGCAGTCGCAGCTTTTCCAGGCCTTCCGTCAGGCGGATGCCAGCATTTCACGCCGTCACGGCGGCACCGGGCTGGGGCTGGTCATCACCCAGCGTCTGGTGAAAGAAATGGGTGGCGACATCAGCTTCTACAGCCAGATTAACCGCGGTTCGACATTCTGGTTCCACGTCACTCTCGAGTTGAATGAAAACCGCCACGTCACACCGGTTTCCATGAGCGGCCTTGAAGGCAAACGTCTGGCCTACGTCGAAGCCAACCCGGCGGCGGCAAAAGCCACCATGGAAATCCTGCAAGCCACGCCGCTTGATGTCACGCACCGCACCACCCTGGCGGCACTGCCGGACGCTTATTACGACATGATGTTGTGCAGCATTCCGGTTATACCAGACCAGACGCTGTCCGATTACGAAGGCAAACTGAAAAAAGTGCTGAGCATGACGCGGCATCTTCTGCTGGCGTTGCCGAGCCAGTTCCAGGTCGATGCCGAAGAGCTGAAAAGCCGCGGCGTGCAGGCGTGCCTGATCAAACCGATGTCCAGCATCCGCCTGCTGCCTTTGCTGCTTAAAGAGCAACAGGCCTCGGTCAGAGTGATCAAAAACGACGAAGGCAGAACCTCGCGCCTGCCGCTGACGGCGATGGCCGTGGACGATAATCCGGCGAACCTCAAACTGATTGGCGCGTTACTCGAGGAACTGGTGGAAACCACCTTGCTGTGCCACAGCGGCGAGGAAGCGATTGAGGTCGCCCGTCATACCGATCTGGATATTATTTTGATGGATATTCAGATGCCCGATATCGACGGCATACGCGCCAGCGAAATCATTCATCAGATGGCACGCCACGCAAATACGCCGGTAGTGGCCGTGACCGCACACTCACTGAGCGGCGAGCGCGAGCAATTACTGAAACTCGGCATGGATGATTATCTGGCGAAACCTATCGACGAAAGCATGCTGAAAAATGTGCTGTCGCGTCATTATTCTCATCAGACGCAGCTGGATTCGCCGTTACAAACTGAAGAGAAACTCGCGCCAATCAGTACGCTCGACTGGCAACTGGCACTGAGCCAGTCCGCCAATAAAGTCGCGCTGGCACAGGATTTACTGCAAATGCTGGTCGAATTCCTGCCGCAAGTCGCAGAACGGGTGGAGGCCATCACGCGCAATGAACCGGATGACGATATTCTGGCGCTTATCCACAAATTGCACGGCAGTTGCAGCTACAGCGGCGTACCGCGCCTGAAACAGCTGTGTTTCTATATCGAACAGCAACTGCGTCAGGACGTCACTGTCGACGCGCTGGAACCGGAATGGTACGAGCTGCTCGACGAAATCGAAAATGTGAAACAGGCTGCGGTGGCGTATTTGCCGAGATAGGTTTGCAAAATGAAAACGCCCGGTCATGCCGGGCGTTTTTGCTTCTACAAATTAGCACGCCAGAATCCGCGAATCAGAACCAGGTTTTCACCGCGCCGGTGACATCCCATTGTTCATTGACCAGCAATAACTGACGCCATTTGTCGAACGTCAGGCACGGGTGGCAGATATCAAACACCAGCATGTCGCCGACTTTCAGATCCGCATTTTCCGGGATCGACATAAACGCATGCTGATCCATCATTGCGTAAACTTTCCAGTCGTCAGGCGCGGGTACCACGGTGGTGTAACCGGCCTGCGTGGCGCTGCGCGGGCGGAAATGCCCGGCGGCTTTCGGATAACCGGCGTCATAACCCGCATCGCGCTTACCTAAAGCGATAATCGCCCTGCCCGGCTCCGGCAGAGACTGCACCGCCGCCCAGACCTGCAACGCGGGCTGTAAACTGCTGTTCATCTCACGCGCCACCGGATTGCTGGTTTGCATACGCTCCAGTGCCGCCTGATACGCGCCGACGTCATGCGTCACGTAACAACCGGAGCGCAAAATGATATCCAGCGTATAACGCTTTTCGGTATCCAGATGCGGGTCTTGCCGCGTCAGTTCTTCCGCCACCACATCAAACCAGGCCGAACCGGCACCGGTTAAAATCACCGTAGGTTCAGCGAACTCCCCGGCCTGCGCCAGCACTTCGGTGCGTGCCAGAACGTGACGCAGAAAAGTGCGGATGACCGCTTCGTCGTTGCTGACTCCTTCATAAAGTTCGACGCCCACCAGCGCCAGCGATTGCGGCCAGCGTTTCACGGCGGCGAGTACGTCAGATTCCTGCTGATCTGTGCGGATCCCGGTACGGCCGCCTAAAATCCCGTATTCAAACATGATCCGCAGTTTCAGTTGCTGGCCCGCAAAATAGTGCCCGAGCGCTTCCACGTTTTCGGCAGAATCCACAATGCAGGTGAAATCAAAATCAGGATCCTCGCGCAGCAGTCCGGCGATCATCGCCATATTGCCTTTGCCAACCAGCTGATTGGCCATAATCACTTTGCGGACGCCGTGCTGAAATGCCGCGTTCACCTGTGGCGCGGTTGCCAGCGTGATCCCCCATGCGCCGTATTCCATTTGCAGCTGATACAGCTCGGGGCTCATGGTCGTTTTGCCGTGCGGTGCCAGTTTGAGCCGGTAGCGCTGGATAAATTCACGCATCCAGGAAAGATTGTGTTCGATTCGTTCTTCAAGCAGAACTGCGACCGGCAGGCTGACGTCTTCACGCAGAATATTCCAGCCCTGAGCACGAATATCGCCTGTCAGTGCACCGGCTTTTAGCGTGCCTAATCCTTTGGTTTGGGTTTCTACCGGCTGCTTCGAAAAATCAGTCTCTGACATGCGTGTTTTCTCATTGGCGAATGTCCTTAAAACCTAACGTAAAATTGCCGCAATTAAAATACAAAAACCGGCGCAGGCTGGGCCTGAACACCGGTTTTTTATACTGACTGTTTTGGCTTAGAGTTTTTGTGACAACTTAATGGTAGCGGCGATATTGCGTGCGGACTTGCGCAGATTGTCTGCTGCATTTTTCAGCGCGTCTTCCAGCGTACACACGCTGTAAAGTACGCTAAAAACGGCGTCCAGTCCGTGGCTGTAAACGACATCAACATCTTTGGTCAGGCTGCCTGCGATACCAATGACGGGTTTGTTATAGCGTTTGGCTACCCGCGCCACGCCAATCGGCACTTTTCCGTTGATGCTCTGGCTGTCGATCCGGCCTTCACCGGTGATAACCAGCGTGGCGTCTTTCACCAGCGCATCAAGACCCAGCGCGTCGGTCACAATTTCAATGCCCTGACGAAGTTCTGCATGGCAGAAACCGAATAACGCAGCGCCCATGCCGCCTGCCGCGCCAGCACCCGGAACATGCTCAACATCGATGCCCAGATCCCTTTTGATTACCCGCGCATAATGATGCAGATAGCCGTCGAGCAGCCCAATCATCTCCGGCGTCGCGCCTTTTTGCGGCCCAAAAATCGCAGAGGCACCGTCTTTTCCGGTCAGCGGATTGGTGACATCACAGGCCACTTCGAAGCGGCATTTTTTAATTCTTGGGTCCAGTTCGCTGATATCGATATGGTGCAGTTTCTCCAGTTCGCCGCCACCCTGACCAATTTGCTTGCCTTCTTTGGTCAGCAGCTTCGCGCCCAACGCCTGCATCATGCCCGCCCCGCCATCATTAGTGGCACTGCCGCCGATGCCAATAATGCAATGTTTCACGCCATGGTTCAGTGCAGAATGGATAAGCTCGCCCGTCCCGAAAGAGGTGGTTTTCAAAGGATTGCGTTGCGCAGCAGGCACACTTTCCAGCCCGCTGGCGGCCGCCATCTCAATGAATGCGATTTTCTCATCCCCTGAAAGCCCGAAGAAGGCTTCAAGCGGCGTGCCCAGCGGCCCGGTGACATTCACCTTAACCACCCGGCCTCCGGTCGCCGCCACCATCGCTTCGACAGTGCCTTCGCCGCCGTCAGCCACCGGCAGCTTGACGTACTCCGCTTCGGGGAAAATCTCGCGGAAACCACTCTCGATGGCTTTTGCCACATCCAAAGCAGACAAACTTTCTTTGTATGAATCCGGTGCGATCACTATTTTCATAAAGTCATTACCTTCATAAACTGCACGCGCCGATGTGGAAAAGCGTCCTGTCAGTTTTGCATCCTGCCTGAAGGGAAACGCGGCCTTTTGACGATTTCCGGCCACGTTGCCACCGCAGACTAACGGGTAACTTCAACCTTCGCTAAGGTTTCATAATAGCGTGCAATGGCGCTATGGTCAGATTGCCCGTGACCATCCGCTTTCAGTGCCTGCATCATTTCCATGACCAGCGAGGTCAGAGGCAGTTGCGCACCGACACCATGAGACGTGTCCAGTGCATTGGCTAAATCTTTGATATGCAAATCGATGCGGAATCCCGGTTTGAAATTGCGGTCCATCACCATCGGTGCTTTCGCTTCCAGAACCGTACTTCCCGCCAGGCCGCCGCGAATCGCCTGGAAGACTAAATCAGGATTAACACCCGCTTTGGTCGCCAGCACCAGCGCTTCGGACATCGCCGCGATGTTCAGCGCCACAATGACCTGATTTGCCAGTTTGGTGACGTTACCTGCGCCAATATCACCGGTATGCACCACGGAACCGGCCATGGATTTCATAATCTCAAAGCATTTGTCGAAGACCGCTTTATCGCCGCCGACCATGACGGACATCGTGCCGTCAATCGCTTTCGGTTCACCGCCGGAGACTGGCGCATCGAGCATCGCGATTTGTTTCGCGGCTAATGCCTGGCTGATTTCACGGCTGGCCAGCGGTGCGATAGAGCTCATGTCGATGAAAATCGTGCCCGGACGCGCGCCTTCAATCAGGCCATTTGCACCCAACGCCACTTCTTTGACCTGCGGTGAGTTCGGCAGCATGGTGATGATGACGTCAGAAATCGCCGCGACAGCTTTCGGTGTCTCAGCGGACGTTGCACCCAGCTTCACCACTTCGCCGACCGCGTCCTGATTACGGTCCATCACGACAACCTCATAACCTGCTTTCAGCAGGTTTTTGCTCATAGGTTTGCCCATGATGCCTAAACCAATAAAGCCAATTTTCATTCGGGTATCCTCTTAATATTGATGTGATGAGACCGGATCACTTAGTGAAGCGATCGCACAGCGCCTGAGTACCGGCACGGAAAACGCCTAAATCACTGCCGACGGCAACAAACGTTGCGCCCCAGTCCAGATAACGACGTGCGTCCGCTTCAACCGGCGCCAGAATGCCGCTGGCTTTTCCGTGTGCTTTTGCACGTTCAAAAATGTGGCGGATTGCCGCCTGAACATCCGGGTGCCCGGCATTGCCGAGGTGTCCCATGGCTGCTGCCAGATCGCTCGGGCCGACAAAGATGCCGTCGATGCCGTCAACGGCCGCAATCGCGTCAAGGTTGTCGACGCCTTGCTGACTTTCGATCTGCACCATCACCGCGATGTTGTCGTTAATGCTGGTGAAGTAATCCGGCACGGTGCCGAACATATTGCTGCGATGAGAAACAGAAACGCCGCGGATCCCTGCGGGCGGATAACGGGTAGAAGCCACCGCGCGTTCGGCTTGTTCCTGCGTTTCAACAAACGGGATCAGGAAGTTATAGAAACCGATATCCAGCAAACGTTTGATCACTACCGGATCGTTAAATTGCGGGCGCACAACCGGCGCACTGCGGCTACCTTTCAGCGCCATTAATTGCGGAACAAACGTGCCGACATCATTCGGGGCGTGTTCACCATCAAGCAGCAGCCAGTCAAAACCCGCCAAACCGAGCACTTCTGTGGAGATCGGGCTACACAGTGCTGACCAGCAGCCAATCAGGGTTTTCCCCTGCAATAAGTCCTGACGGAACCGATTTGGAATCATTTGATTACTCATCTCTAACCTCGTTAATTTTGGAATAATGTTTTATTTTTAAAATTTATATTATCCCCCTGCGAAAAATTTATATAAACACCGAAACCCGTGCGTTTATCCCTCCCTTAAATTAACTCACAGGGTATTCCACACTGCTTCCAAAGAGCCAATACAGTATAAAAAACAGGGCTCAAAATAACACTGTGCAATCGCACAAGAATGCGCGATGTTATTGTGACTATTCTTTTGCATCCACACATCAACGTGGGAGGAGAATCACAGATTGTGAAGAGCTGATATCCCTGCAAAACAAAGGGTGATGTTCATCACATTTAATCTGTCACCTGCCCGACAGAATGACGTGCTGCGGGCAAAAAGCTGGTCAGTTGCACAATGAGCTTCCGGCATCAGTCCTTTATAATGAATTCCCTCTTCCGTACGGACAGCAAGCGTGTCAGCGTAACGTTCAGAGAATTACCTAATCCTTTTTTCGGGATATTTAATAAAGCGGAGACAGTTATGTCACGTAATAAAGATAAAGAACATGCTACCGAAGCGCTTTTTATAAAGGTTCACGAAAGCGACAACGTCGCTATTATTGTGAATGACAATGGTTTAAAGGCCGGCACCCGATTTTCTAACGGTCTGGAATTAATTGAGCACATCCCGCAAGGCCACAAAGTTGCTTTAGCGCCTATTGCGAAAGGCGGCGATATTATTCGTTATGGCGAAGTCATTGGTTATGCCGTGCGTGATATCGCGCAAGGCGGCTGGATTGATGAATCCCTGGTGGAACTGCCGGTTGCACCGGAACTCAACAGCCTGCCGCTGGCGACACGTATTCCGCAACCCTTGCCACCGCTGGAAGGCTACACCTTTGAAGGCTACCGCAACGCCGACGGCAGCGTGGGCA
The DNA here is from genome assembly GCF_047784855.1 of Rahnella sp. PCH160. Lineage (NCBI taxonomy): Bacteria > Pseudomonadati > Pseudomonadota > Gammaproteobacteria > Enterobacterales > Yersiniaceae > Rahnella > Rahnella sp. PCH160. Next base: position 1,666,127 of record NZ_JBLOGT010000001.1, on the reverse strand, counting down.
CAAAAAACCTTCTGGGGATCACCACCAGCGTTCACTGTGTGGCGGGCGTGGTGGATTACGTGGTGAAAATCATCGAACGTGATTTATTACCCAAATTCCCCAACGTCGACGGCGTTGTTGCGCTCAATCACCTTTACGGCTGCGGCGTGGCAATCAACGCACCTGCCGCCATTGTGCCGATCCGCACCATCCACAATCTGGCGCTGAACCCGAATTTTGGCGGCGAAGTGATGGTGGTCGGGCTGGGTTGTGAGAAATTGCAGCCGGAACGTCTGCTGGAAGGCACGCCGGACGTGCAGGCGATTTCGCTCGATGACACCCACATCGTGCGATTGCAGGATGAACAACACGTCGGCTTCCAGTCGATGGTTGACGATATTCTGACCGTTGCGCAGTTCCATCTGGAACGCCTGAACCGCCGCCAGCGCGAAACCTGCCCGGCATCGGATCTGGTTGTCGGCACCCAGTGCGGTGGCAGCGACGCGTTCTCCGGCGTTACGGCGAATCCGGCGGTCGGTTTTGCCTCTGACCTTCTGGTGCGCTGCGGAGCGACCGTGATGTTCTCGGAAGTGACCGAAGTCCGCGACGCAATTCACCTGCTGACACCACGCGCGGCAGATGTGAATGTCGGGAAACGCCTGCTGGAAGAAATGGCCTGGTACGATAATTATCTGTCATTGGGTCAGACTGACCGCAGCGCCAACCCGTCTCCGGGCAACAAAAAAGGCGGCCTGGCAAACGTGGTCGAAAAAGCGCTGGGCTCGATTGCCAAATCCGGCACCAGCGCTATCTCAGAAGTCTTGTCACCCGGACAACGCCCGACAAAAAAAGGCCTGATTTACGCCGCCACGCCTGCGAGCGATTTTGTTTGCGGAACCCAGCAACTGGCGTCAGGCATTACCGTTCAGGTGTTCACCACCGGTCGCGGGACGCCCTACGGCCTGCTGGCCGTTCCGGTCATTAAGATGGCAACGCGCACCACGCTGGCCAACCGCTGGCATGACCTGATGGACATCAACGCCGGCACGATTGCCACCGGCGATGCCACCATCGAAGACGTCGGCTGGGAGTTGTTCCACTTTATTCTGGACATCGCCAGCGGCCGCAAAAAAACCTGGTCCGACACCTGGGGCATCCACAATGCGCTGGCGGTATTCAACCCGGCACCGGTGACCTGAGTTTTATGGTTTCAGGAAAGCAAAAGGCCAGCAAATGCTGGCCTTTTGCTTTCGTGCGTCTGAGGCGTCAGGATTTATTTCGCCGCAGCACCGGTCTGTTCTGCACCGACCAGACCGACTTTCAGGTAACCGGCTTTACGCAGGTTATCCATTACACTCATCAGTGTTTCGTAATCCACCGTCTTATCCGCACGGAAGAAAATCGTACTCTGCTTGTTGCCCTGCGTGCGCTGGTCGAGCATCGCCGTCAGGTTGTCGCTGTTTACCGGGTTATCGCCGAGGAACAGCTGCTTGTCAGATTTCACCGTCAGGAAGATCGGCTTCTCAGGACGCGGCTGTGCTTTTGCCGTCGAGGCCGGTAAGTCTACCCGCACATCGACGGTGGCCAGCGGCGCTGCCACCATGAAGATAATCAGTAACACCAGCATGACGTCGATAAAAGGCGTGACGTTGATGTCATGCATTTCACCGCTTTCGTCGATATCGTCGTTTAACCGAATAGCCATAATCTGTTCTTACCCTACGCGTAACTGACCCGTCTGACCGCGCGGCGCATCGCCTTCGCTGGCAGCCAGGTCCAGATCACGGCCCTGTAACAGGATAATCTGCGCCGCCACATCACCGACCTGATGACGGTAAGACGTAATAGTGCGGGCGAAAATGTTGTAGATAACCACGGCGGGGATTGCGGCAATCAGGCCGACAGCCGTTGCCAGTAAGGCTTCTGCGATACCCGGCGCGACGACCGCAAGGTTGGTAGTCTGCGTCTGAGCAATACCGATGAAGCTGTTCATGATGCCCCAGACGGTACCGAACAGGCCGACGAACGGAGAGATTGCCCCGATGGTCGCCAGTATCCCGTTGCCACGGCCCATATAACGACCGGCGGCACCGACGCGGCGCTCAAGACGGAAACCTGTACGCTCTTTGATGCCGTTGTTGTCAGCTGAACCGGCGGAAAGCTCGAGTTCGTTCTGCGCATCGCGAATCATCTGCGCGCTGAGGCTGCTGGCGGCAAAGCTTTCAGCCTGTTCAGCGGCTTCGTCCAGCGTTCGCACCGAAGACAGCGCATCGAATTCACGACGCATGCGGCGTTTACCGCTGAAGACTTCAGCGCCTTTGCTAAACAACAGCGCCCAGGTGACGACGGAAGCCAGCAGCAGGCCAATCATCACGGTTTTCACCACCACGTCAGCGTGGTGATACATGCCTAATACAGACAAGTCGGTAGGAATGATAGGCGTCGCTTCGGTCGGCGCAGGTTGCATTAATGGAGCAGGCGTCGCATCAGCCGGTGCCGGGGTGTCAGCCGTTGCAGGTTGAGTCGCCGCAGAAGTCACGGCTTGTGCCGCAGGCGTCGCAGGTGCCGCCATCGCGTTGCCGCTTAAGCCAGCAACCAACATTAACGACATCAGGAGTGAAGTCGCCTCTTTCATCTTATTGCGAGCCGTTTTCACGCGTCGCCTCCAGCCAGAATCAGTGTGTAGAAGGAATGAATAACGCCGAATGATATCAAAGAAAAAGCCCTAATTGATAGTCGTTCTCATTATTATTTACATTGTCGCGCTTCCCGCCACGGGTGTCATTGATGGATGACAAGGTTTTTCCCGTTTGGACAGGGCGTGAACAATTTACCCTCGTCACACTTTTCATAAAAATGTCGCGGTAAATAAATCAGCCAATAAAAATTATCAACGTTAAAAAACAGAAGGTTAATTCGTCAGCATCCGCACCTGACCACTTTTACAGAATGAGAATAATGCGCAGATATTGCATAACCGTGGAGAGGAACGTTTTTAACTGACCGTCTGTATTCGCGATGAGACTGCATGCACAGCGACCGGTATGAAGGCCCTGCAGCCGGCGGGCTTTTGTTTTAGCTGAAATTTTCTCATCCAACGGGCAAAAACCTGACCCGTAAAATTCATCATGTTAAGTTAATTACATATCAGCCGCTGCCACAGAGCGCGGGTCTACATGGTTAAACAGGGTGAAATACGGATTATGTCGTCTAAAAAAATCGAAACCGCGCTGATCAGCGCCGGGCGAGACAAAAAGTACACACAGGGTTCAGTGAATGCCGTGATCCAGCGCGCTTCGTCGCTGGTGTTTGAGACCGTGGCCGATAAAAAACACGCCACCGCCAACCGGGCAAACGGCGAGCTGTTTTATGGACGTCGCGGCACCCTGACGCATTTCTCCCTGCAACAGGCGATGGTTGAGCTCGAAGGCGGCGCGGGTTGCGCGCTTTATCCGTGCGGGGCGGCGGCGGTCAGCAATGCGGTGTTATCGTTTGTCGGCACCGGTGACCACATTCTGGTGGCGGGTTCGTCTTACGAACCGACGCAAGATTTTTGCGAAAAAGTGCTGAAAAAACTCGGGGTCGCGACCACTTATTTCCGCGCAGATATCGGCGCTGAGTTAGGTTCGCTGATGCAACCCAATACCAAAGTCGTTTTTCTCGAATCGCCGGGGTCGATCACGATGGAAGTCCCGGATATCCCGGCGATGGTGAAAGCCGTGCGCGCCGTGTCTCCGGACGTGGTGATCATGATCGACAACACCTGGGCGGCCGGCATTCTGTTCAAAGCGCTGGAATTTGATATCGATATTTCCATTCAGGCCGGAACCAAATATATCGTCGGCCATTCCGACGCCATGATTGGCACGGCGGTATCCAACGAACGCTGCTGGGAACAGTTGCGCGAGCACTCTTATCTGATGGGGCAAATGGTTGACGCCGACACCGCCTATGTCGCCAGCCGCGGGCTGCGGACGATGGGCGTGCGGCTGAAACAACACGAAGAAAGCGGCATTCGTATCGCGCAATGGCTGGCAGAACGTCCGGAAGTAGAAGCTGTAAATCATCCGGCGCTACCGGGCAGCAAAGGCCACGAATTCTGGAAACGTGATTTCTCCGGCAGTTGCGGTTTGTTCTCGTTTATCCTCAAACAGCGTCTGAGCAAACAGCAGCTTTCAGACTACCTCGACCACTTCGAACATTTCAGCATGGCGTATTCCTGGGGCGGTTTTGAATCGCTGGTTCTGGCCAATCAGCCGGAAGAAATTCAGGCGATTCGCCCGGCAGAAATCGTTGATTTTTCGGGTACGCTGGTGCGCCTCCACATCGGGCTGGAAAATTGCGATGACCTGATCGCCGACCTTACAGCCGCATTCGAAAGAATTGCGGCGGCCTGAGCGGGAGAGATTGCGACACACCGCGCAGATCGGTAAGGTCTCTGTCGGATTTTCATTCGCAAAATGAGAATAATCTGTAAGCTCTACCTAGAGCTCCGGTGAATCAATACCGGAGTGTTCTGTCTTTTTACAGCCGCCTCAGATCAACATACGGACAAGGGATCCTTGGTACACTGGCAAGTGACAGTTTTTCATGATTAGAAACAGGACAGAATATGGCAGTTATTTGCGACATTTTTCATGCACTCTGGCGGCATGATTTCAGTATGCTCGCCGACCCGAATCTTCTCTGGGTTATCTACGCTGTACTGTTCACGACGCTATTTCTTGAAAACGGACTTCTTCCCGCTTCTTTCCTGCCGGGCGATAGCCTTCTGCTGCTGACCGGTGCACTGATCGCCAAAGGCGTGATGAGCTTCATTCCGACGATGATTATTCTGGTGACCGCCGCCAGCCTCGGCTGCTGGCTGAGCTACATTCAGGGGCGTTGGCTCGGACACACCAAAATGGTCAAAGGCTGGCTGTTACAGCTTCCCGCACATTATCATCAGCGCGCCCACCAGATGTTCACACGTCACGGGCTGACGGCGCTGCTGGTTGGCCGTTTTCTGGCGTTCGTCCGCACCTTGTTGCCGACCATTGCAGGCATCTCCGGCCTGAACAATGCACGCTTCCAGTTTTTTAACTGGCTGAGCGCCATCTTGTGGGTGGGCGTGGTGATCTCGCTGGGCTTCGCGCTGAGCCATATTCCGGTGGTGAAACGCCATGAAGATCAGGTCATGGCGGGGTTGATGATTTTACCGGTTCTGCTGCTCTTTATCGGGCTTGCTGGCGGTTTGCTGGTGATATGGAAGAAACGCAAATGCCGCTTATGAGAACGCAAATCACGCTTTAAATGCCACATCCGCTAATACTAATACGCCCGAACTGCCCTCGCGCAGACGGGCCATTTCATCGCTCGGCGTCACACCAAAATAGCGCTTAAACTCCCGGCTGAACTGTGACGCACTTTCGTATCCCACCTGCAACGCCGCCACGCTGGCTTTCACCCCGTCGTAAATCATCAGCATCCGCGCTTTATGCAGACGGTAGGTTTTCAGATACTGCAAAGGCGACGTGCTGGTCACCGCTTTGAAGTTGTGGTGAAACGCCGAAATACTCATGTTCACTTCACTCGCCAGCGCTTCAACACTGAGATTATCCGCATACTGCGCTTCGATGCGGCGCAGGGATTTGGCGATCTGGCTAAAGTGCGTGTGGCGGTTAACCAATGCCTGCAGCGCGCCGCCGTTTTCGCTGGTCAGGATAAAGAACAGGATTTCGCGGATAATCTTCGGCCCCAGAATGCGCGCGTGAAGCGGTTTATCCAGAACGCTCAGCAGGCGTTCTGTCGCACACAAAATATCGTCGTCCAGAACTCCGGAGTTGATCCCGGTCGAAGAGTCTTTCTGGCGCGCCACGGTTTCATCACCCATGTCCATCAGCAAATCCTGCAACATCAGCGTATCAATGCTGATCTGGATCCCGGCCAGCGGCTCTTCTGGGCTGCTGAACGTTTCACATTCGAAAGGCAGCGGAACGGTCAGCATCAGGTAATTATGCGGATCGTAGGAGAAGGTTTTCTTGCCCAGATAGCCAACTTTGCGGCCCTGAAAGAGGATAACCAGGCCAGGATTGTATAAAACCGGCTGGCGGGGATGGATGCGTGTGGTGTACATCAGCGTGACCTGCGGCACCGCCGACGGACAGAGGGCCTTACTCCCGCTGAGGTACGCCACCCTTGCCGCCAGACGCGCGCACAAACTGTCCACATTTTCCATTATTCCTGCTCCGGATTGACGATAAACTGGCATCGATTCTGCCACAGACGCTTGATTTTCTACAGAGACTTGCAGAATCAGGCAAGACTCTGGCAGAAATGTGCATCAACCTGCCGGCGATTTTCTCTTACAGTTAAACCCTCTTTCCGCTGGCGTATCACCCTGCATAAATGCAGTGAACTGCTAGTCTGTATGAACGCACCTTTCATACGCTGTTTGTGACAAACATCTTTGTCACCGGCCCGTTTTCTCAATAACTCCCTAATTTTTAAAAACTCAATGTCAGGAGAAAATTATGTCTGCACCTACCGCTGCCGAAAATACCTTTAACGCCTGGGCCGCCGCCGGTCCGAACCAGCCTCTTGAAGCTTTCCAGTTCGACGCCGGTCCGATCGGTGATGAAGAGATCGAAGTCGCCATTGATTACTGCGGCGTCTGTCACTCCGATCTGTCAATGCTCAATAACGACTGGGGCATCACCCAATATCCGTTCGTGCCGGGCCATGAAGTGGTCGGTAAAATTGTCAAAATCGGCGACCATGCACGCAATAAAGGGCTAAAAGTCGGCCAGATTGTGGGCGTGGGCTGGAACCGTGGCAGCTGTATGCATTGCCATCCTTGTATGTCCGGCGACCAGCATCTTTGCCACGATGTTGAAGCCACAATCATTGGTCATCACGGCGGCTTCGCGGATCGTATCCGCAGCCACTGGGCGTGGGCGATTCCGTTGCCGGAAGGTGTGGACATCACCAGCGCAGGCCCGCTGTTTTGCGGCGGCATCACCGTGTTTAACCCGCTGTTGCAGTTTGGCGTTCTGCCAACACACCGCGTGGGCGTCGTGGGTATCGGCGGTTTAGGCCACATGGCGCTGCGCTTCCTGAATGCGTGGGGCTGCGAAGTCACGGCGTTTACCTCGTCACTGGCAAAACGTGACGAGGCGTTGTCACTCGGCGCGCACCGTGTGGTCGCCACCCGCGACAGCGAAGAGCTGAAGAAAATCGCCGGTGAACTGGATTTCATCATGGTCACCGCCAACGCCTCACTGGACTGGGACGCCTTTATCGGCACACTGGCACCGAAAGGCCGCCTGCACTTTGTGGGCGTTGTACCGGAAGCCGTACCGCTGCACGTCATGGCGCTCATCAGTAAACAGGCTGAAATTTCCGGCTCTCCGACCGGCGCACCTTCGCGTCTGGCAGACATGCTGGCGTTCTGCGCCCGTCACCAGATTACGCCACAGGTTGAGCACTTCCCGCTGAGCAAAATTAACGATGCGGTTGAACATCTTCATGAAGGAAAAGCGCGTTACCGCGTCGTTCTGGATATGAATGCGTAACACTTTTTCGCAATCAAATAAGTAGCCTGCTCAGCAAGATGACGTTTCGTTAACTAGACTTAATGTCAGGCTGAAGCCTTCCCTACCTTGTGCCCGTGCTTTGTGGCGGGCACGCTGCCCTGAAAGGAGAACCTCATGGCAACGCAACCCATCATTAAACTGCACGATGGCAACCTGATGCCTCAGTTAGGACTTGGCGTATGGAAAGCCAGTAATCAGGAAGCCTGCAGCGCGGTGAAAACGGCCATCGAAACCGGCTACCGTCACATTGATACTGCGGCTATCTATAAAAACGAGGAAGGCGTCGGCGAAGCGATTGCCGCCAATCTCGTTCCCCGCACAGCGCTGTTTATTACCACCAAACTGTGGAATGACGACCAACTGAATGCGCCAAAAGCGCTGGAAAGCAGCCTTAAAAAGCTGAGAACCGATTACGTTGATTTGTATCTGATCCACTGGCCGCAGCCTGCACAAGGGCATTATGTTGATGCCTGGAAAGCACTGCTGAAACTGAAAGAACAAGGGCTGGCGAAAAGCGTCGGCGTCTGTAATTTCCCGCTGGAACATTTGCAGAAACTGAAAGATGAAACCGGCATTTTCCCGGTGGTGAATCAGATTGAGCTGCACCCGCTGATGCAGCAGCGCCAGCTGCACGCCTGGAACGCCACACACACCATCGCCACTGAATCCTGGAGCCCGCTGGCGCAGGGCGGTAAAGGTGTGTTTGATCAGCCTCTGATTCAGAAACTGGCTGAGAAATACGACAAAACCCCGGCGCAGATTGTTATCCGCTGGCATCTGGACAACGGGCTGATTGTTATCCCGAAATCCGTGACGCCAAAACGCATTCGCGAAAACTTCGATGTGTTTGATTTTAAGCTGGAAAAAGAAGAACTGGCGGAAGTCACCAAACTGGATAAAGGGCAGCGTCTGGGGCCGGATCCGGCTAAAGACCTGTAATTTTTCCGACGCCATAAGACTAAAAACCCGCCGCGGCGGGTTTTATTTTTGATGCGAACGCGTCAAGTCATTACATCGACGGCTGAACCAGCATATTGCCTGCGGAACCGCGATCGGCCAGTTCCAGCGTTCCGCTGCGGTAGACAAACGGGAAATGGTCATACGAAGGCTGATTGAAAAACACCAGCAATTCCACGTCGCCATCCACCCAAACGGTGTCTTTGAATCCGGCATCTTCCACCAGCGGTGCCGCGCCGTTCACGCTTTTCACCAGGAAAGACACGCCTTCGACATGGAAGGTCTGCGGCATATCCGCATGTACGGCCCAGCGTTCCCACGTTCCTTGCTGTGCGGTGAGGTCAAGGCGGTTGATGTCCCACATCGCACCATTGATGCCCGGCTGGCTGTCGCCAAGGCGCAGGTCGCGGCTGCGAACCACATTGCCGGTCAGGATTTGATCAGCCAGTAAACGCATCGGCAGATTGTCCGTCACCAGCGGCAACAGGCCGGTAGGTTTGAGCGTCAGAACGACGGTAGATACCAGAATGCTCGACGGCTCAAACAGCCCGCGCAGCCGGTCCATCACCCCCGCCGCATCGCCCGCGGTAATCGACACTTCTTCTCCCTGCGACATATCCACCAGCACTTCGCGACGTTCACCCGGCCCGAGCGACAAACGTTTGACGGAAATCGGCGCAGGCAGGAAACCGAGATCGGAAGCCACCACGTGGAACGCACGGTTGTCGGTCATGCTCAGTTCGTAACGGCGCGCATTCGACGCATTCAGCAAACGCAAACGTACCCAACCGCGCGACACTTCGACATACGGGCTTTGCACGCCGTTCACCAGCATAGTATCACCAAAGAAACCGCCGGACGCCGGGGTGTCATATTGCGGCACACCGAAACCGTCCAGACGTTTGTCCTGAATGATCAGCGGGAAATCGTCAACGCCGTAATGGTTTGGCAACGGCAAATTTTTACTGACTTCATCCTCAACAATCCACATCCCCGCCAGCCCGTTATAGACGTGCGGCGCCATGCGGTTGGGCGTATTGGCGTGATACCAGCAGGTAGCAGCCGCCTGACGGATGGGCAATACCGGCGACCAGTCGACGCCCGGTTGCATCATGCGCGCACCGCCGCCGGTCAGCGTGCCCGGTTCCATTAATCCGCTGATGGTCATCGATACGGGTTCGGCCAGCCGGTTGCTGTAGATAAGTTTGACGTCATCACCGTTATGTACTTTGACTGTCGGGCCAAGATACATGCCATTGATGCCCCAGACAGGGGCTTTAGCGCCACCCAGGAATGACCAGTGAGCCGCCTGTAACGTCAGAAACAGGGGTTGTCCACGGCGGGATTCCAGCAACGGGGGAACGGGTAATGCCGGTTGCGAACCACTCGCTTCTGCTTTGAATGGCAGAGCACCTGCGGCAAGAGCCACGCCGGAGGCTTGCAGGAACGAGCGACGACTGAGTGACATATTTTCTCCATGAAAACAAAATCAAGAGCTGTGTTAATAACCATCGCCATCAATGGCAACAGAATTTCGGCTCTGATGACGCCGGGTTGCAGGGACGCTGAAAACCTGCAAGCCGGCGTCACCGGTGCGTGAATAAAAACGCGATTATTTTTTTGCTGCGGCTTCGCGCTGCGCGACTTCGGCGTCCAGCTCGGCGATTTTATCGGCCATGATCTGGCGGCAATGTTCGGACAGTTCGCGCAGACGATCTTTGGTGTAACCGGTGGTATCGATAGGTGACAGAATTTCAACAATCACCAGCCCGTTAGACCAGCGGTTAAGCTTCACCTTGTTGCTGGTGTTCGACACGCAAATCGGCACAATCGGCACGCCGGCGGAGATAGCAGCATGGAAAGCGCCCGTTTTAAACGGCATCAGGCCACGACCACGGCTGCGGGTGCCTTCCGGGAACATCCAGATGGACAGATCCTTTTTCTTAATCTGCGCCACCACCTGAGCAATTGTCCCGTGCGCTTTGGCGCGGTTATTGCGGTCAATCAGCAGGTTACCGGTCAGCCAGTACAACTGACCAAAGAACGGGATCCAGGCCAGACTTTTTTTACCGACGGTCACCGTCCCCGGCATCACAACAGATGACGCGGTCACCATGTCGAAGTTGTTCTGATGGTTAGCAATGTAGATGCATTTGCCGTTCTTCGCCGCTTCGGCCGGAATGCGCTTTTCTACAGTCAGACCCAATACCGGGGCCAGATGACCAAACAGCTTGCCGAACGTCGACACATGTTTCGGGTTACGTGGGCTGAAAAGACAATAAATGGAGCCAAAAACACAGACCAGAATCGAGTAAATAACCACGATAATCAGACGCAAAATAAATAACATAACATCCTCTTAAAACTACAGCCGAAGCCGGTAAGAAACCTGTGCAGTTTCGCCCCTTGTGCGGAGGACTATTCTCAAGCCTCATTCAACGCCGCACAACGGTTTTATGAATACAAATGTAAAATCTTTGCACTGCACAACAGTCTCAGGCCACTGCATTCCCCTAAAAAGAGTTCAGGGCACAAATGTGCCCTGACTGGATAAGGTCAACAGCCGTTTTATTCTTCGCTGTCAACGCCGCTGGCGCGGACAGGCGCATCGACTTCAACGCGATCAACACGTTGCAGGCCGCGTGGCAGAAGCGTTCCTTTGCGTCCGCGTTCAGCACGGAATTTCTGCAACTCTTCCGGACGGATAACCAGTTTACGTTTACCGACGTGCAGCGTAATGGAGGTTTTCGGCGGCAGAACCAGCAACCACTCCAGTTTATCTTCACCGCTTGCCGCCTGCGCCGAAGGTATAGAAACAATTTTGTTACCTTTACCTTTCGACAACTGCGGCAAATCAGCCACCGGGAACAGCAGCATACGGCCAGCGGCGGTGATGGACAGCAACATGTCATCGTTGCCGTTGATTTCAATCGGCGCAAACGCTTTGGCGTTATCCGGCAGGGTAATCATGACTTTACCGGCACGGTTGCGCGCGACCAAATCACTGAAAGTACACACGAAGCCGTAACCGGCATCGGAGGCCATCAGCAATTTCTGATCGTCAGACGCCATCAGAACGTGTTCGATGGTTGCACCCGGCGGCGGCGTGAGTTTACCGGTCAGCGGCTCGCCCTGCCCGCGCGCCGATGGCAGCGTCATCGGGTCAAGCGCATAACTGCGTCCGGTGGAATCCATAAACACCACCGGCTGATTGCTCTTGCCTTTCGCTGCGGCGCGGAAGCTGTCGCCCGCTTTGTAGCTCAGGCCGGACGCATCAATATCATGGCCCTTGGCGCTGCGCACCCAGCCCGATTCAGAAAGCACGATCGTCACCGGCTCGGACGGCACAAAGTCGTGCTCGCTCATGGCTTTGGCTTCTCCACGTTCGATGATTGGCGAACGGCGATCGTCGCCAAAGGCTTCGGCATCGGCCTGAATTTCTTTACGGATCAGCGTACTGAGTTTGCGTTCAGACGCCAGCAGCGCCTGAAGATGATCGCGCTCTTTCGCCAGTTCATCCTGCTCGCCGCGAATTTTAGTTTCTTCGAGTTTTGCCAAATGGCGCAGTTTCAACTCAAGGATCGCTTCCGCCTGCGTATCCGAAAGTTCAAAACGCTGCATCAGTACCGGCTTCGGTTCATCTTCGGTGCGGATGATATGAATGACTTCGTCGATATTGAGGAACGCGACCAGCAAACCGTCCAGGATATGCAGGCGTTTCAGTACCTTATCGAGTCGGAAGCTCAGGCGACGGTGCACAGTGTCACGACGATAAGCCAGCCATTCTGTCAGGATCTCCAACAGCCCTTTTACCTGCGGGCGGTGATCCAGGCCGATCATATTCATGTTGATTCGGTAGCTGCGTTCCAGATCGGTGGTCGCAAACAGATGGTTCATAACCTGATCGAGATCGATACGGTTGGAACGCGGCACCACAACCAGACGCGTCGGGTTTTCGTGATCCGATTCGTCACGCAAGTCTTCAACCATCGGCAATTTCTTGGCGCGCATCTGGTTGGCAATTTGTTCCAGCACCTTCGCACCGGAAACCTGATGCGGTAAGGCGGTGATCACCGCACTGCCATCTTCTTTGTGCCAGACCGCACGCATGCGCACCGAGCCTTTGCCCGATTCGTACATTTTGCGGATTTCACTGCGCGGCGTGATGATCTCAGCTTCGGTCGGGAAATCCGGCCCCTGAACAAACTCCAGCAGATCTTCGAGAGAACTGCCTGGTTTTTCCAGCAGCGCGACAGCGGCTGCGGCCACTTCACGGATGTTGTGCGGCGGAATATCTGTCGCCATACCGACGGCAATACCGGTGGTGCCGTTAAGCAGAATGTTAGGCAGGCGCGCAGGCAGCATTTTCGGCTCCTGCATGGTGCCGTCAAAGTTCGGGACGTAATCGACCGTTCCCTGACCTAATTCACGTAACAGAACTTCCGCATATTTCGACAGGCGCGATTCGGTATAACGCATCGCGGCGAAGGATTTCGGGTCATCCGGCGCACCCCAGTTACCCTGCCCGTCAACCAGCGGGTAACGGTAAGAGAACGGCTGCGCCATCAGCACCATGGCTTCGTAGCAGGCGCTGTCGCCGTGCGGATGGTATTTACCCAGCACGTCACCCACGGTACGGGCTGATTTTTTGAATTTGGCGTTATTACTCAGGCCCAGCTCGGACATCGCATAAATAATGCGGCGCTGTACCGGCTTCAGCCCGTCGCCGATAAACGGCAGCGCGCGGTCCATGATGACGTACATGGAATAGTTGAGATAGGCGTTCTCGGTAAACGTGTGCAGTGCTAAACGCTCTGTCCCGTCATGAGTCATTTCGCTCATTGATGTGTAATCCTCAGACCCGTGGCGTTATCGTTTTGGAAATTAAGGAAGCTCGCACCCGCTGGCGGACGAAGACGTTTCCGCGGGGCAATGATGTTCGCGATAGTACATCATCTGCCGTATGGCTGTCACAGTTGCTGTGTTTCCGCGCGATTTTTAAGCGGTTATCAGAACGCAGGATGATGAAATCCGACGTCTTTTCTTTTCATTATTGCATCTGAGTCAACAGTCTTGTGCGCAATATCACATTTTTCCGCGATACCGAGTTGGGTACACTACGTGATAACAGTCTGACAGCCAGAATTCAATTTAAGGAAAAGACCATGAGCAACATCCTGATTATCAATGCCGGCAAGACTTTTGCCCATTCAAAAGGCGCCCTGAACAATAGCCTGACCGACGTCGCCAGCAGCTTTCTGCGTGACGCCGGCCACGACGTGCGCGTGACCGTCCTCGAAGCGGGTTACGACGTACAGACCGAAATCGACAGTTATCTGTGGGCCGACGCCATCATTTATCAGCAACCGGGCTGGTGGATGGGAATGCCGTGGACGCTGAAAAAATACATCGATGAAGTCTTCACCGAAGGCCACGGCAAACTGTACGCCAGCGATGGTCGTTCCCGTTCTGATGAATCCAAAAAATACGGCTCCGGCGGCTTGTTGCAAGGCAAATGCTACATGCTTTCTGTGACCTGGAATGCCCCGCGTGAAGCGTTCGAAGACAAAGAGCAGTTCTTCCATGGCGTTGGCGTCGATGGCGTTTACCTGGCGCAGCACAAAGCAAACCAGTTCATCGGCCTGGATACCCTGCCAACCTTCATGTGCAATGACGTGATCAAACAACCTGATGTTGAACGTGATTTTGCCAACTACCGCGCTCACCTTGAAAATGTGTTCGGGCAGGCCTAAGGTAAAAAGTCATCCGGGAAAGAGGTATTTATGATTACCGTTATTGCTGAAATCAAAGTAAAACCAGGCCGTCGAGATTCGGTCATGGAAAAAATCACAGCGCTGCTGCCAAGCGTTCTCGCCGAGAAAGGCTGTCACCGCTATGAGCCTTACATTGATTTCAACGGTCAGGTTCCGTGGCGTAAAACGGTACCGGACTCTATTTTCATGCTGGAAGACTGGGAAAGCCTGGCACATCTCGAAGCGCATCAGCAGGCCGATCATATGGATAAGCACCGCGAAAACATCAAAGCCGACGTACAGGATGTGGTGATCCATATTATTGAGAAAGCCTGATTTTCTGACAGGCTTTACCAAAAAAAATGCCGGTGCTGCAAAGCATCCGGCATTTTTTATTGTATTGGTACGATCGAAGGGATCAAACGTCCAGTTCGGCAATATCGCCTTTTTCCTGTAACCAGTTACGGCGATCTTCAGAACGTTTCTTCGCCAGCAACATATCCATCATGCTGATCGTCTGGTCGATATCGTTCTCGTCAATGGTCAGTTGCACCAGGCGACGGGTATTAGGATCGAGCGTGGTTTCGCGCAGTTGCAGCGGGTTCATTTCACCCAGACCTTTAAAGCGCTGCACGTTCGGCTTGCCTTTTTTGCGTTTAAGCTGATCGAGCACGCCTTCTTTTTCCTGCTCGTCCAACGCGTAGAACACTTCTTTGCCCAGATCGATACGGTATAACGGCGGCATCGCCACATACACGTGACCGCCGCGAACCAGAGAGCGGAAATGTCGGACAAACAGTGCGCACAGCAACGTGGCGATGTGTAAACCGTCGGAGTCCGCATCCGCGAGGATACACACTTTGCCATAACGCAGTTGGCTCAGATCTTCGCTGTCCGGATCGATGCCGATCGCCACGGAAATGTCGTGCACTTCCTGCGAGGCCAGCACTTCATCGGAAGAGACCTCCCACGTATTCAGAATCTTACCTTTCAGCGGCATGATGGCCTGATACTCACGGTCGCGCGCCTGTTTGGCAGAACCGCCTGCGGAATCCCCTTCCACCAGGAACAGTTCGGTCATGTTCAGATCCTGCGACGTACAGTCCGCCAGTTTCCCCGGCAGCGCAGGGCCGCTGGTCAGTTTCTTACGCACCACTTTTTTCGCGGCACGCAGACGGCGCTGCGCACTGGAAATACACAGTTCGGCAAGCTGTTCTGCAGCCTGCACGTTCTGGTTCAGCCACAGGCTGAACGCATCTTTCACCACGCCGGACACAAAAGCAGCGCACTGACGAGAAGACAGACGCTCTTTGGTCTGGCCGGCGAATTGCGGATCCTGCATTTTCACCGAAAGCACGTAGGCACAGCGCTCCCAGATATCTTCCGCCGACAATTTTACGCCGCGCGGCAGGATATTACGGAATTCACAGAATTCACGCATGGCGTCCAGCAACCCCTGACGCAGGCCGTTAACGTGCGTACCGCCCTGCATGGTCGGGATCAGGTTGACGTAGCTTTCGGTCAGCAGTTCGCCGCCTTCCGGCAACCACAACAGCGCCCAGTCAACCGCTTCGATATCACCGGAAAACGTGCCGACAAACGCTTTTTCCGGCAAGGTGATCAGGCCGTTAACCGCTTCCATCAGGTAGTCGGTCAGACCGTCTTCATAACACCAGCGTTGCTCGGTGTTGTTCACTTTATCTTTGAAAATGATTTCAGCGCCCGGGCACAGGACGGCTTTCGCTTTCAGCAAATGGCTGAGGCGGCTGACCGAAAAACGCGGGCTGTCGAAGAAACTGACGTCAGGCCAGAAATGTACGCTGGTACCGGTATTGCGTTTGCCGCAGGTTCCGGTGACGTGCAGTTCTTCCACTTTATCGCCGTTTTCAAACGCCATTTCATACACTTCGCCGCCGCGTTTTACCGCCACTTCGACGCGTTTGGATAAGGCGTTGACCACTGAGATCCCCACGCCGTGCAGGCCGCCGGAGAACTGGTAGTTTTTATTGGAAAATTTACCGCCTGCGTGCAGACGGCAGAAAATCAGCT
Organism: Rahnella sp. PCH160; assembly: GCF_047784855.1. Taxonomy (NCBI): domain Bacteria; kingdom Pseudomonadati; phylum Pseudomonadota; class Gammaproteobacteria; order Enterobacterales; family Yersiniaceae; genus Rahnella; species Rahnella sp. PCH160. Next base: position 1,649,815 of record NZ_JBLOGT010000001.1, on the reverse strand, counting down.
CAACGGCTGGCACGCCTTCTTCCGGATGGATATCGACCGGCATGCCACGGCCATCATCAATGACTTCGAGGGACTGATCTTCGTGGAGGATCACTTCGATACGCTTCGCGTGACCGGCTAATGCCTCATCGACGCTGTTATCTATGACTTCCTGACCGAGGTGGTTTGGCCGGGTGGTATCGGTATACATGCCCGGACGGCGGCGCACCGGTTCGAGTCCGCTGAGGACCTCTATGGAATCCGCGTTATAAGTTGATTGGCTCATCGTTGATTATTCGTGGCTCATAGGTTTGTGGGCTAACGATACAGTATTTGGGCGGGCGGAAGCACTGACAGCAAGCAGACGTGAAACATGCGGGGAAAACGTCACCCTGACGATGTTAGTCTGCCGCCAGTTCAAGAAAATCTACAATCGGCGAAAAGTAGCGTTCGAAGCCGACAAATGCATGATTCCCTTGAGGTTCGACCGTCTGGCGACAGGCAGTGTAATACGCTACAGCCTGACGGTAATCGAGGATTTCATCGCCCGTTTGTTGCAGCAACCAGAGTAAATCCGGCGACTCCAGCGGTTCGATCTGCATGACTTTCAGATCGTAAACGTGGCGTGACTCTAACACATATTGCTGGCCGGTGTAGGGGTTCTCGTTTTGCCCCAGGAAGTCAATCAGCAGCTCGTACGGTTTGACCGCAGGGTTAACCACCACGGCGGGCACGGCAAAACATTGCGACAGCCAGGTGGCGTAATATCCGCCCAGCGAGGAGCCGACAATGCCCAGTTTTTTACCGGCTTTTTGAATCACCAGATTTTCCAGCTGCTCCGCTGCATCCATCGGATAAGGGGGTAATTGCGGAACCACCATGTCGATTTCAGGATGATGCTGCGCCAGCCAGTTTTTGAGCGCAGTGGCTTTGGCCGAGTTCGGTGAGCTGTTGAAACCGTGCAGGTAAAGTAAGGTATTCATTCGTACCCGTCCGACTCGGTGTCAGGGTGAAACTCGCTGGTTTCCAGGCGGAAAACCTGCGTTTCGACACGGCCATCGGGATACAAATCGAGATAACGCCAGCCCGGCGCAACGGTATCAATCGTGAAATTGGTGCAATGCGGTTTGAACTGGACGCAGGTTGACGGCGTGGCGTACAGGCGACGTCCGTACCAGTCGAGATCGAGCTCCTGATGAATATGGCCGCACAAAAGCGTATTCACTTTCGGGTAATTCACCAGAACATTCGCCAGCATATGCGCATTCCGCAGGCTGTGCTGATCGAGCCAGGTGCAGCCCGACGGCAGCGGGTGGTGATGCAGCATCAGCAAGGTAAAGCGATCAGGATAGGCGTTCAGGCAGCGTTCCATCCATTCCAGCTGATACTCGCTCAGTTCACCGTGCGGCACGCCGAAAACCTGCGTGTCGAGCAGAATGATCTGCCAGTCCTCACCGAGGAGAACATGCTTGGAGGGGCTGATCCCGGCATCCTGTAAGGCATTCACCATCGCAGGCTGGAAATCGTGGTTACCGGGCAGCCAGACGCAGGGGGCCGCCAGTTCGCTGATTCCACGGGCAAACTGATGGTAGGCTTCCACCGACTGATCCTGAGCCAGGTCACCGGTTGCCGCGATAATATCGACGTCGCGCCGCTGTGCATTGATAGCGTCCAGCACCGCGCGATAGCTGTTAAACGTATTTACGCCCAGCAGTGTCTCATCTTCACCGGCAAAAAGATGGGTATCTGTTATCTGTAGAATTCTGACTTTGGCCCCATTCACCAAAGGCAGTTTAAACAGGCTTTCCAAATCGTTTCCTTTGTTATTGAAGTCTGTCTAACACACCGGAATTGCCATCGCTCCGTGCGCAAGGCAATAACGCAGCCAGTCCGCCAGGAACTGGTTAATTTGATGCTTTTCATCACGCTGATGCAACTTTTTATTAGGGTAATCATAGCGTGCTTTGAAGCGAAAGATCTGCTGACTCGCACACACTTCGGCCACCATGGCGTCGTGATACAGCCGAACCGTCAGCGAAGGCAGGCTCCAGTAACTGACGGCGGGTGCTGTCTGTTTGATTTCCACCAGCGACGTATAGCGCGTCGATTCGAGGATCGTCAGGCAATATGTGGCGCTACTCACCTGATATGTCACTGTTTCACCGGGCTCATCGGTGCGCGGCATCAAACGGCGTAATTGTGCGAAATTGGTTTCACACAATCTCATCATTTCAGGGAAATCAGGGGTATAGCGCTTGATCATTCGTTGGCCCACTCTTTTCTCAGGGATTCATGGTGTAGCTGCAGCCATTGCAGGACAATCACTGACGCCGCATTGTCTATCGCTCCTTCTTCCACCCAGCGGTAAGCCTGTTCGCGGCTGACCACATGTACTCGGATGTCTTCATTTTCTGCTTCCAGACCGTGAATTCCTTCTGCCGTTGTCGCATCAACTTCGCCGACCATAATAGAAAGACGCTCGCTGGTTCCGCCCGGGCTGGCCAGGTAATTCAGAGCCGGTTTACAGCGTTTTACCACAATGTTAGCTTCTTCGAGTGCTTCGCGGCGGGCCACATCTTCGACTGTTTCGCCCTCTTCAATGATACCGGCGACCATCTCCAGAAGCCAAGGGGTATCACTGGAATCAATACATGGGATGCGGATCTGTTCAATCAGCACCACTTCATCGCGCTGCGGATCATAAGGCAATAAGACTGCCGCATGGCCCCGTTCGAAAACTTCGCGCACCACTTCGCCGCTCATTTCCCCATTAAACAGCCGATGACGAAACCGATATGCAATAATAGAAAAAAAACCTTTATATCGCGTCTCGCGTGCAATAATTTCTACATCATCTTTACCGAAAGTAACCGGTGAACTTTTAAATGCACACATGGATTGTTTTCCTCTTCCCTCATAAAGGTAATTTATCGTCTTTTGAGGTCAGTTTGATGAAAATGCGTTAATAATAATCAAGGTTGTTTGTGATAGATTTAGGCACATCCCGTGGGGAAGGCACGTTAAGCCAACCTCCCCGCTAGCCTGACTCTGCTAGAATCCGCGTCTATTGGTTAATTTGACTGCGCCACCATACATAACAACATTGCTGCACAACAAGGAATGCAAATGAAGAAACTGCTCCCCCTTCTCATCGGACTCAGCCTGGGCGGCTTCAGTACGATAAGCCAGGCCGAAAACCTGATGCAGGTCTATCAGCAAGCCAGGACGAGTAACCCGGACCTGCGCAAATCTGCTGCTGACCGGGATGCTGCATTCGAAAAAATCAACGAAAGCCGCAGCCCTTTATTACCGCAACTCGGATTGGGTGCGGATTATGGTTATACCAATGGCTACCGCGATGCGAATGGCGTAAATAGCGATGTGGGCAGCGCCAGCCTGCAATTAACGCAGACCCTTTTTGATATGTCAAAATGGCGCGCCCTGACATTGCAGGAAAAAACTGCCGGTATTCAGGACGTGTCTTATCAGACTGACCAGCAATCCTTAATCCTGAATTCTGCGACGGCTTATTTCAACGTATTGAGTGCTATTGATTCACTCTCCTATACCGAAGCGCAGAAACAGGCAATTTACCGTCAGTTGGATCAAACCACGCAGCGTTTTAACGTCGGTCTGGTTGCCATCACCGACGTCCAGAACGCCCGTTCACAATACGATACCGTATTAGCGAACGAAGTGACTGCCCGTAATAATCTGGATAACGCGCTGGAAGCACTGCGTCAGGTGACAGGGGTTTACTATCCACAGCTGTCGTCCCTGAACGTCGATAATTTCAATACCACGCGTCCGCAACCGGTCGCCACGCTGTTGAAAGAAGCAGAAAGCCGCAACCTGAGCTTGCTGTCTGCGCGTCTGTCACAAGATCTGGCGCGTGAGCAAATCCGTTATGCGGAAACCGGCCACATGCCAACACTTGATCTGACCGCGTCTACCGGCATCAGCAACACCAAATACCACGGCGACAAAACCGGCGGTTCGTCCAGCTATCAGGACGCCGATGCGGGCCAGAACAAAGTGGGTCTGAGCTTCTCTTTGCCACTGTACAGTGGTGGTTCGGTAACCTCTCAGGTGAAACAAGCTCAGTACAGCTTTGTGGGTGCCAGCGAGCAGCTTGAAAGCGCGCACCGCAGCGTTGTTCAGACCGTCCGTTCTTCCTTCAACAACATCTCTGCCTCTATCAGCAGCATCAACGCTTACAAACAAGCCGTTGTTTCTGCTCAGAGTTCTTTAGATGCTATGGAAGCCGGTTATCAGGTCGGTACCCGTACAATCGTTGACGTTCTGGATGCCACTACCACGCTGTATAACGCCAAACAACAGCTTTCCAGCGCTCGTTACACGTACCTGATCAACCAGCTGAACATCAAATCAGCACTGGGTACGCTCAACGAAAGCGATCTGCTGGCACTGAACGGTGCTCTGGGTAAACCTGTGCCAACGGCACCGGATCAGGTCGCACCTGAAACCCCGCAGCAGGACGCCACGGCGGACGGTTTTGGCAACAGCACGGCGGCCGCACCACGTACTGAAAAAGCCAGCGCAACCACCAAAACGCAAACCACGAAGAAAAGCGGCAACCCTTTCCAGAACTAAATCTGGCGGGTTTCTTTTTTCATCGGAACGACCAAGGCAGCCTGAAAAGGCTGCTTTTTTTTGCCTCCGTCACGCCCCTCTGTAAAGTCTTGTAACAATTGCCTTCGCTGCTTTAACAATCACCCGCTTTCCCCTATTCTTAGTCCCTACTGGGAAAGGGCAAAAAAGCCCTACACATGGGATAAGAACGATGAAACGGACACAACACGTTAACCTGGCTACCTTCCGTAAATCATGGCGTAGCTATCGGATCACACCTGTCGCACTGGCGGTCAGCGCCGTCTTTATGTTGTCTGCCTGTGAGAAAACCGACGAAACGGTTTCCTTGTATCAGAATGCTGACGACTGTTCGAAAGCCAATCCATCCGGCAGCGCACAATGCGTCGATGCGTATAACGCCGCCAAAACAGAAGCGGCAAAAACGGCCCCGAAATATGCCAGCCGTGAAGACTGTATCGCTGAATTCGGCGAAGGCCAGTGTACTCAGGCTCCTGCGCAGGCCGGTGTGGCTTCTGCCGAAGGCCAGAGCAGTGGCAGCATGTGGATGCCGCTGATGGCAGGCTACATGATGGGCCGGATGATGGGCGGCGGCGGTTACGCGCAGCAGCCTCTTTTCAGCTCTAAAAACCCTGCGAGCCCGGCAAACGGCAAGTTCGTTGACGCGACCGGCAAAAACTACGGCCCGGCAACTGCTGGCGGCCGCAGCATGAACGTGCCGAAAACTGCCATGGCACCGAAACCGGCCGTCACGAATACGATTACACGCGGTGGCTTCGGCGACAGTGTGGCCAAACAAACCTCAATGCAACGCAGCTCTTCTGCGGCACCTCGCAGCCCTGGCCGCAGCATGGGTGGCTGAGAAACAAAATGAAACGTTTAGTGATTAATGAGCGCCCGGACTGGCGCGAAAAAGCCACGGAGTTTGGCTTCAATTTTCACACCATGTATGGCGAACCGTACTGGTGTGAAGATGCTTATTATCAGTTCACGCTGGCGCAGATCGAAGAGATCGAAGACGCCACCGCCGACATCCATCAGATGTGCTTAAAAGTGGTGGAGCGCGTGGTGAATGACGACAAACTGATGGCAAAATTCCAGATCCCAAAACACGTCTGGGAATTCGTCCGCAGCTCATGGCGCACGCAGCAACCTTCGCTGTATTCCCGTTTGGATCTGGCTTACGACGGTGTCAATCCGCCTAAGCTTCTGGAAAATAACGCAGATACGCCAACCTCGCTTTACGAAGCAGCCTTCTTCCAGTGGCTCTGGCTGGAAGATCAAATCGCTGCGGGCAATCTGCCGCAGGATGCCGATCAGTACAACAGTTTGCAGGAAAAGCTGATTGAGCGTTTCAGTCAACTGAAAAACGAGCACGGTTTTTCGTTGCTGCACATTGCCTGCTGTCAGGACACCGAAGAAGATCGCGGCACCGTTCAGTATTTGCAGGACTGTGCGCAGGAAGCGGAACTTGCCAGTGAATTCCTGTTTATCGAAGAAATCGGTCTGGGCGAGCGCGGGCAGTTTACCGATACGCAGGATCAGGTGATTTCCAATCTGTTCAAGCTGTATCCGTGGGAATTTATGTTCCGCGAAGTGTTCGCCACCAAACTGGAAGATGCCGGCGTTCGCTGGCTGGAACCGGCCTGGAAAGCCATTTTGTCGAACAAAGCCCTGCTGCCGTTACTGTGGGAAATGTTCCCGGATCACCCGAATCTGTTACCGGCATATTTTGCCGAAGATGCACATCCGGAGCTGGAACATTACGTGGTTAAACCGTTGTTCTCCCGTGAAGGCGCCAACATCAAAGTCATCGAGAAAGGCCAGGAAGTGGCCCGCGTTGACGGCCCGTACGGCGCAGAAGGCATGATCGTGCAGCAGTTCCACCCGTTACCAGTATTCGAAGGCAGCTTCACGTTGATCGGCAGCTGGCTGGTCAACGATCAGCCTTGCGGCATCGGCATCCGTGAGGATAAAGCGCTGATCACGCAGGATCTGTCACGTTTTTATCCGCATACGATCGTCGGTTAAAAATGCATGAAAAAGGATAATGACGAAATTCATTATCCTTTTTATTTTTAGCCAACTTGTACTGAAAGCATGCTCAACGATCCCATAACGATCCCATTGGTCGGTTGAGTGATCGGCTCTGCACCATCCCACGCACCCAGCACATACAACAACGGCAGGTAGTGATCCGGAGACGGATTGGATAACGCGCCGCCATCATGCTCCATGAAATTCACCAGCGGATGATCTTTCGCCTCGCCTTTCCAGTCGAGATTGTCTTTCACGAATGTTTCGAAAGACGTCGCCCACGGATACGGCTCGCCTTTATCGTCCCACTTCACCATCCGCAGGTTATGCACCACGTTCCCGCTGGCGACAATCATCACGCCTTCGTCACGCAGCGCGGCCAGTTTTTTGCCCAGTTCATAGTGATATTCCGGTGGCTGCGTGCCGTCGATGCTCAGCTGGATCACCGGGATATCGGCGTCAGGATACATCTTGATCAACACGCCCCAGGTGCCGTGGTCAAAACCCCACTCGCGGGTATCGGAAATCACATTCACCGGGCTGAGTAATTCCTGAACACGTTTTGCCAGTGCCGGTGAACCCGGTGCCGGATAGCGTTTATCAAACAACGCCTGTGGGAAACCGCCAAAATCATGAATGGTGCGCGGGTTTTCCATCGCTGTTACCGCCGTACCACGGGTAAACCAGTGAGCCGAGACGGCAAGAATCGCTTTTGGCCGTGGCAAAGATTCGCCCAGCGCATGCCAGGCGCGGGTATAAATATTGTCTTCCAGCACATTCATCGGACTGCCGTGGCCTAAGAAAAGTGCGGGCATACGTTGAATCGTCATCATGAATTCCTTACCGCAAAATGAAAGAGAGCGGCGTTACCTGACAACCTGCCGCGTAATGAAAATACGGTACTCTTTTTCATTACGGGTTACAGCCGGATAACCATGAAGGAGATGTTCAATAATTTTGAAGAAGCAAATCAAAGACGACGGGCGTGGATTTTCAGTACAGATAAAATGCGGGAATACATAGCAAAAAGGCCGCATAAGCGGCCTCGTCACATCAGCACAACCGGTCAGTCAGCTTGCCTGACGGGTTTGCGCCTGACGGTATGCCACCAGATCGGCAATCGTTACCACCGGCATGTTGTGCTCGCGGGCAAAGACCACCACTTCCGGCGCATGCGCCATGCTGCCGTCGTCGTTGGTCAGTTCGCAGAGTACGCCGAACGGCTTCAGCCCGGCTAATGTCGCCAGATCAACCGATGCTTCAGTGTGACCACCACGGGTCAGCACGCCGCCTGCCTGTGCGCGCAGCGGGAAGATATGCCCAGGGCGGTTCAGGTCAGAAGGTTTTGCGCCATCTTTGATAGCAGCACGAATGGTGGTCATGCGGTCAGCCGCAGAAACACCGGTCGTCACGCCTTCAACCGCTTCAATCGTCACGGTGAAAGGCGTCTGGAACGGGCTGGAGTTGTGCTCAACCATCATCGGCAAATCCAGCTTTTTACGGCTGTCTTCGTTCATGGTCAGGCAAACAATGCCGCTGCCGTGGCGAATAGTCAGCGCCATTTGTTCAACGGTCATGTTTTCGGCGGCAAAGATGAAATCGCCTTCGTTTTCACGATCTTCGTCATCCAGTACTAACACACCCACACCATTACGGATGGCGTCAATTGCACGCTCAACACGTTCAGTGGATGTACCGAATTCGGAAAGTAGGGTCTGATTCATGGTAAAAATAACCTCATGTTCTGTATATGGATTACCAGAATCAGGGCGTCTTGAGGAGGCTAGCTGCGGCAGCCAGAGGGCGTGCTACAGTTATAAAAAATAACGCAGCGGACAAATAATTGCCCGGCTTGAATCGTTACTCTCTCCCATCCGGACTTTAACCGTCGGCCCCGGAATTACACCGGATCTGCTGACCTCTAACCCCGAAGGATTGAGCGCTCGCGGGCTTCCACGTGGAAGGGATTATGATCACCTTCCGGTATTCTGTGGTTTACCGCCGGTGGGGACTTTCACCCCGCCCTGAGAATAAGCAAAGCAACTATAACGCCAATAAATGAGCAGAGCAATCCTGTGGATTGGCCATTTAGTGCCTCTGAAGGTTTATAGAAACAGCATCAGGGATTACACTAAGGAAAAGCACCTCCTTCGAGAAAAGGAAATAACATGATTGACCCGAAAAAAATTGAACAAATTGCCCGCCAGGTTCACGAATCTATGCCGAAAGGCATCCGTGAGTTCGGTGAAGATGCCGAGAAGAAAATCCGTCAGGTATTGCAGGCGCAGTTCAGCCGCATGGATTTAGTCAATCGCGAAGAGTTCGACGTGCAGACACAGGTTTTGCTGCGTACCCGCGAAAAACTGGCCGTGCTGGAACAACGTCTGGCAGCGCTGGAAGGCAAACAGACCGAAGCGGAAAAACCGCAAGATCCTGCCTGACTTTTCGGTTAGCGAACGTCCGCCGGAAACAAGAAAGGCCTGCTCAGCAGGCCTTTTTCATGTGTTTTACTCAGGTTTTATTGCGGGTGAAGTACCGTTTTTGCCCGTGGCAGTAGCCACCATAACGCCGCAAATACCACCAGCGCATACAGCGATTTCCAGCCGACCATCGCCAGTAGCCCGCAGCACAAAATCGCCCCGAGCATCGCCATCCATTTTGAGCGGCTCGTCAGGATTTTTGCCCCGGAAATCATGCACAACAGATAAATCAGAATGAAGATTCCGTTGGCGTAAGTAATCAGCGCGCCGAGCGGTAAATGCAGCCAGTAAATCAGCAGAGTAAACAACATACAGCAGCCGACCACCAGGTTAAGCGCCGCAACCGGAACCTGCTGCGAAGAGAGTTTCGCCAGTTTGCTTTCAGGTTTCAGCTGCGCCTGCGACCACACCAGACGGGCGAAGCTTTGCGTATAGATATTCACGCTGGCAAAACAGGCCAGATAACCAATTATGCAGGCCACCCACAACGCTTTTTGCCCGAACAACTGCACCACAATCCCCGGTAATGACGCGCCCGCCTCCCGCCCTTCACCCCACGCATGGAATTTCAACACCGCGACGGTACACCCCCAGTAAACCGCACCGGCCACCAGCATGCCGATTAACAACGCGCGCGGGAAATCGCGTTCCGGATTGCGGAATTCTGTCGCCAGATGGGCAAAGGCTTCCAGCCCGACAAAGCACCAGAACATCACCGCCAGCGCATCAAACAGACTGGAGGGCGAGACATCGCGAATTGCTGGCAACGGGATTTGCGGCAACGTGATATCCCCTTTCCACCAGATAGCCACAACCAGCGCGACCACCAAAAGCGCGACCAGCGTCTGGATATTCGCACTGGATCCCGCGCTGCGCGTGCCCAAAAACCAAATGACGAACAGCGTTCCCAACTGAACCAGCAGCAGATTTCCGCTGCTCCAGCCAAAAGCCGCCTGCCAGAAACCGGCGGCAATATGCAGCGCAGCGGGCAATCCGACCGGAATAACAGACAAAAATAACCAGCCGGTCACCCGCGCCATGTGCGGCCCGAACGCTTTCCCGACGAAATGCGCGGCACCGCCTGCGCTTGGGAAATGGCGACCCAGCGCGGCAAAGCCGATAGCAATCGGGAATACCAGCAGGATCAGCACCGGCCATGCCCACAGACTGTCGTCTTGCGCCAGTTGCGCGGCAAGCGCAGGCACCGCGAACACGCCGGTTCCCAGCAATGAGGTGGAGAGCAGCCCGACGCCCTGCGCCAGACTTAATTCCTGTTTTAATCCGCTCACAACAGAGTCACTTCCGTTTTGTGTTTTTGAGAGAAAAATCAAAAAGAAAAGGGCTTATCAGATAAGCCCTTCGGTGCGAACATCAGAAATTCAACCGCAGAAAATCAGTCCTGCGCTTTGATCTGATTGATGATTTTGGTGGTGGATAACCCATCTTCAAAATTCAGCACGCGCACTTCGCCGCCGTTCGCCCAGACTTCCTGACAACCGGCAATTTGCTCCGGTTTGTAGTCGCCACCTTTCACCAGCAGATCGGGCAAGATCCCGGCGATCAGACGCTGCGGGGTATCTTCTTCAAACGCCACAACCCAGTCGACAGCGCCGAGCGCACCCAGCACGATCATGCGGTTTTGCAGCACATTTACCGGACGGGTTTCGCCTTTCAGACGTTTGGTAGAAGCATCGCTGTTCACCGCCACAATCAGACGATCGCCGAGCTTACGGGCATTGGCCAGATAAGAGACATGGCCCGCGTGCAGGATGTCAAAAATGCCATTGGTCATCACGACTTTTTCGCCGCGCTGACGCGCCATTGCGACCGCGGCTTTCAGCTGCTCTTCGGTCATCACGCCGAAGCCCACGTCTGAACGTCCGCCGATCGCATTTTCCAGCTCGACCGGAGAAACGGTAGACGTCCCGAGTTTACCGACCACAACGCCCGCCGCCGCGTTCGCTAGGAAGCAGGCTTCTTCCAAAGTATTGCCCGCTGCCAGTGCCGCCGCCAGCGTACCGATCACGGTGTCACCGGCGCCGGTCACGTCGTACACTTCCTGCGCCTGCGTGGGCATATGGAAAGGTGCTTTACCCGGCTGCAACAGCGTCATGCCGTGTTCTGAACGGGTCACCAGCAACGCGGAAAGTTCAAAATCAGCGATCAGTTGCATACCGCGCGCCACAATTTCGTCTTCGTTTTTACAATGGCCAACGACGGCTTCGAACTCAGACAGATTAGGCGTCAGCAGCGTCGCGCCACGGTAACGTTCAAAGTCAGAACCTTTAGGATCCACCAAAACAGGCACGCCCGCTTTTCTCGCCAGTTGGATCATTTTCTGCACTTCGGTCAGCGCGCCTTTGGCGTAATCCGACAGCACCAGCGCACCACTTTGCGGCAGTGCCTGTTCAATTTTGGTCAGCATCGGTTGCAGATCAACGCCTTCAAAACCTTCTTCGAAGTCGAGGCGGATCAGTTGCTGGTTGCGGGAAAGAATACGCAGTTTAGTGATAGTCGGGTGCGTAGGTAACGCCACGAAATCGCAGTGTACCTTTACTTCAGCCAGACGCTCGCCCAGCGCACGGGCCGCATCGTCCACACCGGTCAGGCCAATCAGACGGGAAGAGGCACCGAGAGACGAAATGTTCATCGCCACGTTAGCCGCGCCGCCAGGGCGTTCTTCGATGGTATTCACCTTTACGACCGGTACCGGGGCTTCCGGTGAAATACGGTTGGTCGGGCCATACCAGTAGCGGTCTAACATTACGTCACCGACCACCAGTACACCCGCGCGGTGAAAATCAGGCAAAGTCACTTTCATCCCAAGACTCCAAAACAGGCAAAACTCAACATAGAAATAGTGCGCCGGATAATATCACAAGCGCCTGTGCCCCGAATAAAAACCCTCAGCTCAGCCATTTTTCCCAGCTGGCACGGATTTGTGCCCGTTCGCTGGCAAAACTGTCAGCGGCAACTTTACCGCTGTGCTCCTGTAACGCCAGATGATGAATTTCATCACGTAGCGTCACGTACGCCTGCGTCAGGTTGCGGGCTTCGTCTTCCGGCATGATGTCGTGTTGCGCCATCAGCTCAAAAATCCTCACGTTATCAGACCAGCGCGTCAGCTTCGGCTGATCGTGGGCGAAACGTAACACCAGATATTGTGCAATGAATTCAATATCTGTGATGCCACCGGGATCGGCTTTCAGATCAAACTCACTGGCTTTTTTACTGCCGAGGTGCGTGTACATTTTCTCGCGCATTTCGCGGACTTCTTTGCGCAGCTCCGCATCGTCGCGCTGACGGCAGAGAATCTCGCGGCGCGTGGCATCAAACTGCTGCGTCAGAATCGGCTCGCCGTAGACCACGCGCGCGCGCACCAGCGCCTGATGTTCCCACGTCCAGGCTTCGTTGGCCTGATAATCAGCAAACGCCTCAATCGTGCTGACCAGCATGCCAGAAGCGCCGGAAGGCCGCAGACGCGGATCCACTTCATACAAAATACCCGACGACGTGCGCGTGCTGAACAGATGCATAATCCGTTGCGCCAGACGCAGATAGAACTGTCGCCCGTCGATTACGCGTTCGCCGTCGGTCATCACCTCCGGCGCGCAATCGAGCAGAAAAACCAGATCCAGATCTGAGCTGTAACCCAGCTCCCAGCCACCTAATTTTCCATAACCGACCACCGCAAAACCACGGCCTTCACGGTGCTGAAGATGCGCCGGCTGACCGTATTTTACGACCATCTGATCCCACGCCTGTTGCACCACAACTTCAAGAATCGCTTCGGCCAGATAGGTCAGATGGTCGCTGACTTTCATGACCGGCAGCGCGCCGGAAATATCCCCGGCGGCGATGCGCAAATGCTGCGCCTGTTTAAACTGGCGCACCGCTTCCAGTTGCTGTTCTTCATCTTCCGTCGGCACGCGCATCAGATATTGGCGCAGTTCATCACGGTAAGCGCCCAGCTCAATCGGCTGATAAAGGGTGCGCGGGTCGAGCAGTTCGTCAAGCAGTAGAGGATGTCGTGCAAGCTGACTGGCCACCATCGGCGAGGCCGCGCACAGGCGAATCAGTTGCTTGAGCGCGCCGGGATATTCCACCAGCAGCTCGATGTACGTCGTGCGTGTGACGATGTTGAGCAGCAATTGCATCAGGCGTTGCAGCGTGACGTCCGCATTTTTATAAGTACAAACCTGCGCCAGCAAACGCGGCATCAGTAAATCAAGCTGATCGCGGCCACGCGGCCCGATGGTACGTTTATCCACATCACGGCGAAATTCAGCGATTTGTTGCAGGATATGGCGCTGAGCATTTTCCTCAAGCTGAGGCACCAGCGGCGCGAGTTCGGCAGGCTCCAGCGCATCAATCCACAAACTGCTGAACTGCGAATGCAACTGATCGTCTTCGGCGTCCGGCGTGTCATCACCAATCAGATCATTAAAGACCGAACGCACGGCCTGCATGTGTGCGTTCAGCGCATCAAGCAGCTGTGGCCAGTCGTCAAAATTCATGCCCCATGCCAGACGCGCCTGATTGAGTTCATCGGAAGGCAGCGTTTGCGTCTGTTCGTCGGCGATGGCTTGTAAAAGATTTTCCAGACGGCGCAGGAACAGATAGCTGGTGCGTAATTGCAGAACCTGTTCAACCGGCAATAAGCCCAGGTTTTCCAGCGCCTGAAGCGTCGGTAACAGCGCCCTTTGCTGTAACGCAGGTTCACGCCCGCCCCGGATCAGCTGGAAAACCTGCACGATAAATTCAATTTCGCGGATGCCGCCCGCGCCGAGTTTAATGTTGTCTTTCAGACCCCGACGCCGCACCTCGCGGGCGATCATCCCTTTCATATTACGCAATGACTGGATCACGCTGAAATCGATGTAGCGCCGGAACACAAACGGCATCAGCATCTTGCGCAGTTCCTGACTGCTGGCGTCATCCGCGCCGCCCATCAGACGCGCCTTGACCATCGCATAACGCTCCCAGTCGCGGCCCTGTTCCTGATAATAATCCTCCAGCGCCGGGAAGCTCATCACCAGAGGTCCGCTGTCGCCAAACGGACGCAAACGCATATCCACGCGATACACAAATCCGTCAATCGTCGGCTGATCCAACGCTTTAATCAGCCGCTGCCCGAGACGGGTAAAGAACTGCGCGTTATCCAGCTGACGGCGGCCACCTTGCGTCTGGCCGTTTTCCGGGTAGGCAAAAATCAGGTCGATGTCGGAAGAGAAATTCAGCTCGCCGCCGCCCAGTTTCCCCATCCCGAGGATCAGCATTTTTTGGGCTTCACCCGCCGCATTTACCGGGGTACCGAATTCACGGCAACAGGCGTCATACAACCAGTCGCGGGCGCTGACAATAAGCAATTCCGCCAGTTCACTCAGTTGCTGCAGGGTATCCTTGGCTTCACTGGTTTGCGCCGATTGCGACCAGGCGATGCGGGTCAGAATGCGACGGCGAAACAAGCGCAGCGCTTTCATTAACCCGTTTTCATCGGTCACTTCCGCCAGCGATTCTTCAAGCCACTGGCGATAAAGTTGCCACTCCTGCGCCTGCGGAGGGTTTTGCTCGATTTCATGCCACCACTGCGAAAAAGCCAGCAAACTGTCCGTCACGAATTCACTGCTCGTCAGTACCGCAAGCGAGGCGTCATCGGGAAGAGAGCGTTTTTCGGGATGTTCACGCCAGCGCGCAAGGACATTCCGGGCGTGGTCGTGTAAGACAGAAGAGAGTGGCAGCATGAGATCGGGTTCCTTGCAAAAAAAAGCCCGGGCTTTTTGCCCAGGCTTATCAGTCAATTAACGAGGTTGTCCATTTAACCAGAAGGCATCCATCATCACCGCGTGAGAGCGGGCGGAATCCTCCCACGCATGTTGTTGCTGAACGATAGCCTGCTGCAAATCCCCCCAACCGGCAATATACGCGGCGGCGTCTTTGTCCGGATACGCACCGCCGAGCAGATGGAAGGTAATAATCTGGCGTTTGAGGCGGGCTAACTGGTCGCGATACCCTTCTTCGGTCAGTGGCTGCGCGAACGCTTCTTTCAGATCCGCCGCGGTACGGCCCAGCATAATGTCCGCGAAACGCTTGAAGGAGCCTTCCAGCTTTTTAGCGGATTTATCATCAACAAATGGCGTCCAGCCGGATGTCGCCAGCCAGGAGGTGAGGACCAACTTACACTTCAGGTAGGTCGCGCTGTAGCAAACATCCTGCGCGTCAGCTGATTTCTGTTCCAGCACCGGCACCAGATCAGTCAGCAGCGTACGCAGTTCAGAAGAAGCCTTGCGCGGCACCAGCCCGCCGAACAGGACCAGAACCTGACGCACGGTTTCAACCGCCTGCAACACGGTCAGGCGTGCCGTTTTATCACCGCGAACCCAGAGTTCTTCGTGATACTGCCAGTGATCGAGCGCCAGCTCGAACATTGCTGACATCGCCTGTTCAACGGTAGCTTTGGGTTTGGCTTTAAACACCGGCAGCGGTTTGATTTCACGCGCAGGATTGCCTTTCGCCAGATGATAACCGCGAGCCGCCTTGCTGAAACCGCCCTGACGTAAGCCGCCGTGCGCACCGATTTCTGCCGCCAGTTTCAGCAGATCTGCGGTATTGCCTTTTTTCAGCTCAAGCTCAATTTCAGCCAGCGCCTCAGTCAACTCACCGGCGACCACTTCGCCCTGATCCAGACCCAGCTCAATCTCGCTTTGGCCGTAAGTAATCACCCACTTCTCACGGGTGAAATCTGTACGGAACAGCGGAGCCAGCTCTTTTTGCAGTGCGGCAGGTTTACACCCTTCCGGCCAGATATCTTTCGGGAACGCGCTGAGTTTCAGCACCGGCTTTTTCAGCTCAACATTATATTCAGGCCGCTGATGCAGACCGCCCATCACTTTCCCGCCGGTTTTGATGGTCATTTCGTACTGATCGTCAAAACCACGGATGCGCAGACCGATATCATGCGAACGTAAATAGTTATCCGCGGTCTCAAAATAGATGTTGGTCAGTTTCGACGGCGCGGTGTGCTCAGCGTTGAAACCCGCGAGCTGCGAAGGGAGTTCGGCAATTGCAGCCGGGGTGGCGATAAATTTTAATTCTATTTCTACGGTCATAGGAGTCTTCACACCGATTCTTTGCTGCCAATAAGGGATTAACGCGTCGCTCCAATTCTACCATAAGCACAGCGCGCAAGCCGCATGTTGCGGGATTGTAAGATAGTTCTCATTCCGGTTTATGCATTGCGTCGTCAGACTGTTGCCCTTAATATCGGTTTCCAACGTTTTGCAATAACCAAACTTTTATTGCATTTACCGGATAATTTGCCGCAATGGCCTGAAAACGGCGGTTGCCAGAAGACGTATCCCGATAAAACGGATCCGCACTTCACGTTCCCTAAATTCACAAAGAAACGATGAAATAATGCAGAAATTACGCCTAATTGGTTTTGCTTTGCTTGGTTTAAGCATCACATGGACTGCCCACGCCGACGAGAAGCGCTATATCTCTGATGATCTGATCACGTATATCCACAGTGGTCCGGGCAATCAATTTCGTATCGTTGGAACGCTGAATGCCGGTGATGAAGTCACCTTGCGCAGCGTGAACGACAGCACTAAATACGGCGAAATCATTGACTCGAAAGGGAAAACCGCCTGGATCCCTCTCGACCAGTTAAGCAACGTCCCCAGCCTGCGTACCCGCGTTCCGAATCTGGAACAACAGGTCAAAACCCTGACCGACAAGCTGACGAATATCGATTCCAGCTGGAACCAGCGCACCGCTGAAATGCAGACCAAAGTCGGCTCCAGTGACAGCATTATCAATAACCTGAAGAAAGAAAATCAGGATCTGAAAAACCAGCTGATCGTCGCGCAGAAGAAAGTGGATGCCGTTAACGTCCAGCTCGACGACAAGCAACGTACCATTATTTTACAATGGTTTATGTACGGTGGCGGCGTTGCCGGTGTGGGTCTGGTACTGGGTCTGGTGCTACCGCATCTGGTTCCGCGTCGCAGGAAAAAAGATCGCTGGATGAGCTGATCGCTTAATCCCGCGCCCACTTTCCGCATTAACGTTAAGGCACTCCGGTGCCTTTTCGTGTTTCCATCAATCCGCAAATCAACGACACAACTTTGCTATGATAAAAACAGAGCGCCCTGCTCGGCTTTCAGCAGCATAATGCGTTGGAATTGACTTATTTCAGGAGTTATCGCGTGGAGATTTACCTGGTCGGCGGCGCAGTCCGAGACAGTTTATTAAACCTGCCTGTGTCTGAGCACGATTGGGTGGTGGTCGGCGCAACGCCTGAATATATGCTCGAAAACGGCTATCAGCAGGTCGGCAAAGATTTCCCGGTGTTCCTGCATCCCAAAACTCACGATGAATATGCGCTGGCGCGGACGGAAAGAAAATCAGGCTCCGGCTACAATGGTTTTACCTGTTATGCCGCGCCGGATGTGACGCTAGAACAAGATCTGATGCGACGTGACCTGACTATTAACGCTATCGCTAAAAGTGACAACGGTGAACTTTTCGACCCTTATCACGGCCAGCGTGATATCGAGCAGCGCCTGCTGCGCCACGTATCCGATGCGTTTGGCGAAGATCCATTACGCGTTCTGCGTGTTGCCCGTTTCGCGGCGCGATTTGCCCATTTAGGTTTCACCGTCGCGCCTGAAACCCAGACGCTGATGCAACAAATGGCAGAAAGCGGCGAGCTGGAAGCCCTGACGGCAGAACGCGTGTGGAAAGAAACAGAAAAGGCGCTGCAAACACAGGATCCGCAGGTGTATTTCCAGGTGCTGCGCGATTGCGGCGCGCTGAAAGTGCTCTTCCCTGAAATCGATGCGCTGTTTGGCGTGCCGGCCCCGGAAAAATGGCATCCGGAAATTGATACCGGCGTTCACACAATGATGACGTTGAAAATCGCCAGCACGCTGACACCTGACGTCGACGTGCGTTTTTCCGCACTCTGCCACGATTTAGGGAAAGGCCTGACGCCACCGCAATACTGGCCGCATCATCACGGTCACGGCCCGGCGGGCGTCAAACTGGTGGAGAATATTTGTCTGCGACTGAAAGTCCCGACGCATATCCGCGATCTGGCAAAACTGGTCGCCGAGTTCCATGATCTCATCCACACGGTGAATAAGCTGCGCCCGGAAACCTTGCTGAAACTGTTCGATACCCTCGACGTCTGGCGTAAACCGCAGCGTCTTGAGCAGATGATCATGACCAGCGAAGCCGATGCGCGCGGGCGTACCACGTTTGAAAACAACCCTTATCCGCAGGGCGATTACTTGCGTGAAGCCTTCAAAGTGGCGAACAGCATTTCTAATAAAGAAGTGCTGGATGCGGGTTTTCAGGGCATAGCTATTCGCGATGAACTGAAAAAACGACGTACTCAGGCACTGGCTGACTGGAAACAAACGCAGGAAACGGCTGTTTAATTTTCTTCGTTTCAGCGCTTAAAAATAAAGCCCCGCACGGCAAAACCGGCGGGGCTTTTTCTTGCATGATTGAATGAAAAATCAGGCAATAAAGACGAAATATACAGCCAGAGCGACGAAGAAACGGTAAATCGCAAACGGGATAAACGAAATACGTTTAATCACCGCCAGGAAGGTTTTAATCGCGATCAGTGCCACAATAAACGCAGTAACAAAACCGGTGGCGAACATTGGTAAATCCGCCAGAGTGAGGAAGCTGTAGCTCTTGTATAGATCCAGAACCGTTGCGCCCATCATCATCGGCACAGCCAGCAGGAAAGAGAACTCAGACGCAGCAAAACGACTGATCCCCATTAACATCCCCCCACTGATGGTCGCTCCTGAACGGGAAAAACCCGGCCAGAGAGCCAGACATTGGAAAACACCAATCATAAATGCCTGCACGTAGGTGATATCATCCAGCCCCTTCGCACGCGGTTTTTTGGGCTTAAGCAACTCCGCCACAATCAGTAAAACACCGCCCACAACCAGCGAGTACATGACGTATTTGGGCTCAAAAAGGGATTTGATTTTTGAGTGCAACAGCAAGCCGAGAATGGTTGCCGGGATCATCCCTAAAATAATATGCCCGAGATTCAGACGGCGCGTACCGGTGCCTTCATGAGCAGGCGGCTTGCCAAAATGCAAACCAATCATGCCAAACAAACGACGCCAGAACATCACCACGACAGCAAGAATAGACCCCAACTGAATGACCACTTCAAAGGATTTCGACGTATCTCCCGTAAAGCCAAGAAGGTTGCCCACAATAATCAGGTGTCCCGTGGAAGAGACAGGCAGGAATTCCGTCAGCCCTTCAACAACACCCAAAATAGCAGCAACAAGCAAAGAATGACTTTCAACAATCATTATCAACCCCAACCCTGTTAAGTATCCGCGAATGGAAAAAAGCGGCCAAAACGATAAACAAAAAAAAAGCGGCATCAACTTCGCGACTGCAGTTAAGAACAGCCGGTGACCCCGAGTGCTCTTTTAACGTTTTTTTATGACAATTCATATACGACCGGATTCCGAATTTCATCCCTGACAGGATTTACAATCGTTTTCCGCGCTCAATGACCACGCCAACATTCGCTGCCTGAGCGACTGCGCCCGGTTTGCTGAGCTTAACCCGCACCCACGGTGAATTAAAACGCGCCAACAGCAGCGCCGCCACTTCTTCTGCAACGCGTTCCACCAGCGCAAAATTCTGCGATGAGACATGTTCAATGACGGCATCACTGACGTCGGCGTAGCTTAAACAGTCATTCACATCGTCGCTGGCGGCGGATTTTCGGTTATCCCAGGCCATTTCGATATCGAACACCAGTTTCTGTTTAATGGTCTGTTCCCAGTCGTAAGCGCCGATAGTGGTGATTACATTTAGTTGCTCAATAAATACGATATCCATCACGCGATTCTCTGTTTTTGGCCCAGCCGGATACCACTTCCAGCAGAAAATGCGTATTATCCATGGATGTTGCGATTAAAACGACCCTTATTAGACGGAACGGCTTTATGAGTGCTACCGCGCTTGGAATGATTATTTTCGCCTACCTTTGCGGCTCGATTTCGAGTGCAATTCTGGTCTGCCGGGTCGCCCGCTTACCGGATCCGCGCACTGCTGGCTCTGGCAATCCCGGTGCCACGAACGTTTTGCGCCTGGGTGGACGCGTGGCCGCAGCGGCCGTTCTGATTTTCGATGTGCTCAAAGGCATGTTGCCCGTCTGGCTGGCCTATCGCCTGAACATTCCGCCGATGTATCTCGGTCTGACAGCCATTGCGGCGTGCGTCGGCCATATCTACCCGGTTTTCTTCCGCTTTAAAGGCGGCAAAGGTGTGGCTACGGCGTTCGGTGCCATTGCTCCTATCGGCTGGGACTTAACCGGCCTGATGACCGGCACATGGCTTCTGACCGTGCTGCTCAGCGGATACTCGTCGTTGGGTGCGATTGTCAGTGCGCTCATTGCGCCATTCTATGTCTGGTGGTTTAAACCTGAGTTCACGTTCCCGGTCGCCATGCTTTCCTGCCTGATTTTATTGCGTCATCACGACAATATTCAGCGTCTGTGGCGCGGTCAGGAAGGGAAAATCTGGGATAAACTGAAGAAAAAGCGTAAAGCAGTGAAAGACGAAAAAGCACAATAACGTCAGATTTCAGACATAAAAAAACGACCTCATTGAAGATTAATGCCAGTCAGTTAAGCAACTGACTGGCTTTTTTCCTGTGCTTTTGGATACTTCCGGGGTCTTTCCTTCACCACTCTCGGAAAGGCCCTTTCTCTTCTTATCGGCAGCTTCACCATCTGCGCCATACTCTCCAGATTACGCAACAGTTCGGGGATCCGGCCCGGAGATGCGCCCTGAAGCGTCATTAACATCCTCATCACCAGACTGCACGAGTCTGAGAAGCTTAGCTGATTCGGCCAGTAACCCTTTAGGGTTTTAGACATCTTAATCATCTGATAACGAACAAGATTATAGGCTAGTAATACCCCCCATAACTCCTGCTCGACAAGTTCTGGTTTTTTACTTCTCAGCGTTAACCGACTCAGTAACATCGTCTGCTTAATTTCACGATAACCCAGTTCGATTTCCCAACGGTGGCCGTAGAGATCGGCCATTTCCCCCCCCGGGTACCGCATGGCATCTGTCATTGAGGTCAGCAGATGGCAGACTTTGCCTTTACGGGTAAACGTCAGAAGGCGAGCCGTCATTTCCTCCCCCAGATCAGGCCACTTTTTCCGGGCCTGAGGACTGGTTTTCATCCTTATCAGATGATCGCCTTTACCGAGTTTTCGCACCTCTTCGTACTGCGCTCCTTTTTTCAACGGGATCATCCAGTGACGGCTCTCTCCCGCCTGATGCCAGGCATTCAGCAGCCCCAGAGAATAATAACCTTTATCGAGTAAAGTCAGTGTGTTATCGCCTGTTTGTTCTATCAGTTTTTCTGCCAGCGTATATTCGCTTTCTTTCATCGTACCGAAGGCGGCAGCCGTAAGCAGGTGGCTGGTCAGTTCCATCTGGCAGACCATTTTCACCTGCGGATAAAGCCCCGGTTGCCCGGCATAGGTCTGTCGCGGGAAAGCCACATCATTTTCTGGTGTATCCTGGGTTCGCCAGACGACACCGTCCACCGCCAGTAATGTCAGACCACACCAGTGTGGATGGGTGACGGAGTTGTGCCACACCTGTGCCGTTTGGGTAAACACGCGGCGAACGGCATCACTTCCCAGGCGCTGGCGGGCCTGGATAACGGCGCTTGGGGCAACGAAGGGCCGGTTGCCGGGGAGCATAATATCCAGACGGTTCACGATTTGGTGGAGGGGTTCTTCGCGTTCGAGCGCCATGCCAATGATGCACCAGACCATCATTTCCAACGGGAGACGGCGTTTACGCAGCGTGACGGAACCTGACTCGGCCAGACAGCGGGAGACAAGGTCGGGATCCAGAACATCACCGAGAGAAGTCAGAGGGTTACGGGTAGAGTCGTAGCAGGAAACGAGCTCAAGAGCCTGAGCAATGCGCATAAAAAAAATCCAGAAACGAAGAACGTTTCTGGATTTTTACACAGCCACTGGATCGTTCAACTGATCCTTAACTGATCGGCATTACCTCATTGAAGATCGTTTTTTTTCGCACTTATTTAACAACGCAGCCCCGATCAGACTGGCGGAAGTTCGGCCAGAGGCCAGCGCGGGCGCACGGTCACGCCTAAGTCCGGCGTTGCGCCCGTTTTCAGCCGCACCATGCCCGCATAAGCGATCATCGCACCGTTATCGGTACAAAATTCAGGACGCGCATAGAATACTTCGCCGCCACGCCGGGTCATCATTTCGGCTAATTTCGCGCGTAACGTGCGATTCGCACTGACGCCCCCAGCCATGACCAGACGTTTAAAACCAGTCTGGTCCAGCGCACGTTTGCACTTAATAGCCAGCGTATCGACCACGGCATCTTCAAAAGCGCGGGCAATATCGGCGTGCGTTTGGGGATCGCTGTCATTACCGCGGATCGTGTTGGCCGCGAACGTTTTCAGGCCGGAAAAGCTGAAATCCAGCCCCGGACGGTCGGTCATCGGACGCGGGAACGTAAACCGCCCGGCGACACCTTGCGCGGCCATTTTTGACAGCAGCGGCCCTCCCGGATAATCCAGCCCTAATAATTTGGCTGTTTTATCAAACGCTTCGCCTGCTGCATCATCAATAGATTCACCGAGTAAAGTATATTCACCGATGCCGGTCACGCTGATTAACTGCGTATGGCCGCCGGAAACCAGCAAAGCGACAAACGGGAAATCAGGCGGATTATCTTCCAGCATCGGAGCCAGCAAATGGCCTTCCATATGATGAACCGGCACGGCAGGCACATTCCAGGCAAACGCCAGAGAGCGACCGATAGTTGCGCCGACCAGCAACGCACCGACCAGACCGGGACCGGCGGTATACGCCACGCCATCGATATCCTGAGCGGTCAGCCCTGCCTCTTTCAGCGCAGCCTGAATAAGCGGTACTGTTTTACGTACATGGTCACGCGAGGCCAGTTCAGGCACAACACCGCCGTAATCTGCATGCAGTTTTACCTGACTATACAGTTGGTTGGCTAACAGACCGGCTTCGCTGTCATAAACTGCAATTCCGGTTTCATCGCAGGACGTTTCAATACCCAGTACTCGCATCACTCTTTCCATCATGGTTTCAGGCTAACTCGCGGCGCGCAGTTTATCACACAAGCCCCGGCAGGTGCTGCACTGGTGAAGGAATTCCTCACGCTGCGGACAATTAATGTCGAGCAATTTTGATTGATTGGTATATAATCGCCGCCCGACGCAAAAGCGAGCGCACGATGTTGCAGAAGGGTTGCAAGAGGCGCCCGCTTCAATTTGCCGTTGTGCTTTACAAGTCGACGGGAATTGAAGTAAAATTCCGCACCATTTTGAAATGTGCTGGTACAACACCAGCAAACAAACCGATTTTATCGAGGTGAGAGGCACATGCCTGTAATTAAAGTACGTGAAAACGAGCCGTTCGACGTAGCTCTGCGTCGCTTCAAGCGTTCCTGCGAAAAAGCAGGTGTATTGGCAGAAGTTCGTCGTCGTGAATTCTATGAAAAACCGACTACCGAACGTAAACGCGCTAAAGCATCTGCAGTAAAACGCCACGCCAAGAAACTGGCTCGCGAAAACGCACGCCGCACTCGTCTGTATTAATCTTCGGGGCAACCCCAAATCGCGTGATTTGCAATATTAAGAACGCGCAGACTGCGTAGTAGCATACGAAGGCCGTGCTTTCCGAAAGGAATGCGCGGCTTGTTCTCGTTTATAGGCTAGTGAGTAAGGGGCTTATGGCTGGGAGAATTCCGCGCGTATTTATCAATGACTTGCTGGCTCGTATCGATATCGTCGATTTGATCGACGCTCGTGTAAAGCTCAAGAAACAGGGTAAAAACTATCACGCGTGCTGCCCTTTCCACCATGAGAAAACACCCTCATTTACCGTAAATGGCGATAAGCAGTTTTATCACTGTTTCGGCTGTGGAGCCCACGGCAATGCCGTCGATTTCCTGATGAACTATGACAGACTTGAGTTTGTCGAAAGCATTGAGGAACTGGCGACAATGCAGGGTTTGGAAGTGCCGTACGAAGCAGGCACTGGCCCGACTCAGATGGAGCGTCATCAGCGTCAAAGCCTCTACCAGTTGATGGCACCGCTTAGCGAGTTTTATCAGCAATCACTTAAACAATCCGCAGGTGCACTGGCCAGAGACTATCTTGCCCGGCGCGGTTTAAGTGAAGACGTCATCAACCATTTTGCCATTGGTTTCGCCCCGCCGGGCTGGGACAACGTGTTAAAGCGTTTCGGTAAGAATGCCGATGATAAAGCGTCTCTGATCGACGCCGGTATGTTGGTCACCAATGACAACGGACGCAGCTATGATCGTTTTCGCGAACGGGTCATGTTCCCGATCCGCGACAAACGCGGCCGCGTGATTGCATTTGGAGGCAGGGTTTTAGGCAACGATACGCCGAAATACCTGAACTCACCGGAAACCGAGATTTTCCATAAAGGCCGCCAGCTGTATGGCCTGTATGAAGCACAGCTGAAAGCCCCCTCCCCGGCGCGTTTGCTGGTGGTTGAAGGGTATATGGACGTCGTCGCACTGGCGCAGTTCGGCATCGATTATGCCGTTGCGTCGCTGGGAACCTCCACGACAGCGGACCACATTCAGCTGATGTTCCGCAGCACGGATAACATCGTTTGTTGTTATGACGGTGACCGCGCGGGGCGTGAAGCCGCATGGCGCGCACTGGAAACGGCATTGCCGTATCTCAATGATGGCCGTCAATTGCGTTTTATGTTTTTACCCGACGGCGAAGATCCGGACACGCTGGTGCGTAAAGAAGGCAAAGAAGTGTTCGAACAAAGGATGGAGCAGGCGATGCCGCTTTCCACTTTCCTGTTTGATTCGCTGATGCCGCAGGTAGATTTGAGCAGCCCTGACGGCCGGACCAAATTGAGCATGCTGGCATTGCCGCTGATCCGCCAGGTTCCCGGTGAAACGTTACGGATGTATTTGCGTCAGCAGTTAGGGAACAAGCTCGGCATTTTAGATGACAGCCAGTTGGAAAAGCTGATGCCTAAACAGGCAGAAGGTAGCAATGTCTACCAGGCGCCACAGCTAAAACGCACAACCATGCGTATACTTATAGGGTTACTGGTACAAAACCCACAACTGGCTACACTTATACCCTCGCTGCAAGGTTTGGAGCAAGCGAAGCAACCAGGATTGGATCTGTTCAGCGAGTTAGTGACGACTTGCTTAGCCCAGCCGGGGCTGACAACAGGACAATTGCTGGAACTGTATCGTGACAATAAGTTCTACCAGCAGCTTGAAACTCTGGCGACATGGAACCACATGATCGTAGAGGAGATGGTCGAAGAAGAATTTCGTGCCACGCTGGCCAGCCTGTATGACTCTATTTTAGAGCAACGGCTTGAAACCTTGATTGCAAAAGCCAGGACGCATGGCCTGAGTCCGGAGGAACGCACAGAAGTCAGTTCCCTGAACCAGGTACTTGCGAGAAAGTCTTAAAAAATAAGAACATTAGAAGGTTACCCTAAATAATTCGAGTTGCAGGAAGGCGGCAAACGAAAGCGTCCCGATGAGTTTACTCAAGTAGATAATTCGGGCAAATGAGAGCCGCCAACGCATCTGTAGTTTGAAGAATGACGGGTAACACAAAAGACACGGCTTAAGTGCCGATATATAGCGGGGCATGGCCCTGCGCAGAGCCGCCCTGGTGGGCCGCGGCACAATAAACGCCCCTAACGTTATTGTTGGCGATGTTACCCGACCGACACCAACCCAAATACTCTGAAGTGTGGATACCGTCTTATGGAGCAAAACCCGCAGTCACAGCTTAAGCTACTTGTCACCCGTGGTAAGGAGCAAGGCTATCTGACCTATGCTGAGGTCAATGACCATCTGCCGGAAGATATCGTCGATTCCGACCAGATCGAAGACATCATCCAGATGATTAACGACATGGGCATTCAGGTTCTCGAAGAAGCACCTGACGCCGATGATTTGATGCTGGCCGAAAACCGCCCTGATACCGATGAAGACGCTGCAGAAGCGGCGGCGCAGGTACTTTCCAGCGTTGAATCTGAAATTGGCCGTACCACCGACCCCGTGCGTATGTATATGCGCGAGATGGGTACCGTTGAACTTCTGACCCGTGAAGGCGAAATCGACATCGCTAAACGTATCGAAGACGGTATCAATCAGGTCCAGTGCTCCGTTGCTGAATATCCTGAAGCTATCACTTATCTGTTAGAGCAATATGACCGCGTTGAAGCAGGCGAAGTTCGTCTGTCTGATTTGATCACCGGTTTTGTTGACCCTAACGCCGAAGAAGAAATCGCACCAACTGCGACTCACGTGGGTTCTGAGCTGACCACAGAAGAGCAGACTGATGACGACGAAGAAGAAGATGAAGATGACGACGCTGAAGACGACAACAGCATCGACCCGGAACTGGCTCGCCAGAAGTTCACAGAACTGCGTGAACAGCATGAAGCGACGCGTCTGGTCATCAAGAAAAACGGCCGCAGCCACAAGAGCGCAGCAGAAGAAATCCTGAAACTGTCTGACGTGTTCAAACAGTTCCGTCTGGTGCCAAAACAATTCGATTTCCTGGTTAACAGCATGCGTTCCATGATGGATCGCGTACGTACTCAGGAACGCCTGATCATGAAAGTGTGCGTTGAACAGTGCAAAATGCCGAAGAAAAACTTCGTCAATCTGTTCGCCGGTAACGAAACCAGCAATACCTGGTTTGATGCCGCTCTGGCAATGGGTAAACCGTGGTCTGAGAAGCTGAAAGATGTCACCGAAGATGTCCAACGCGGCCTCATGAAACTGCGTCAGATCGAAGAAGAAACTGGCCTGACTATTGAACAGGTTAAAGATATCAACCGTCGCATGTCGATCGGCGAAGCGAAAGCCCGTCGCGCGAAGAAAGAGATGGTTGAAGCAAACTTACGTCTGGTTATTTCTATCGCGAAGAAATACACCAACCGTGGTCTGCAATTCCTCGACCTGATCCAGGAAGGCAACATCGGCCTGATGAAAGCCGTTGATAAGTTTGAATATCGCCGTGGTTATAAGTTCTCAACTTATGCGACCTGGTGGATCCGTCAGGCTATCACCCGCTCTATCGCCGACCAGGCGCGTACCATCCGTATCCCGGTACATATGATTGAGACCATTAACAAACTCAACCGTATTTCCCGTCAGATGCTGCAAGAGATGGGCCGCGAACCTACGCCGGAAGAGCTGGCTGAACGTATGCTGATGCCGGAAGACAAAATCCGTAAAGTGCTGAAAATCGCGAAAGAGCCAATCTCCATGGAAACGCCAATCGGCGACGATGAAGATTCGCATCTGGGTGATTTCATCGAGGATACTACTCTCGAGCTGCCGCTGGATTCTGCAACGTCTGAAAGCCTGCGTTCTGCAACGCATGACGTTCTGGCTGGCCTGACCGCACGTGAAGCGAAAGTTCTGCGTATGCGTTTCGGTATCGACATGAACACTGACCACACGCTGGAAGAAGTGGGCAAACAGTTCGACGTTACCCGTGAACGTATCCGTCAGATCGAAGCGAAAGCGTTGCGTAAACTGCGCCACCCAAGCCGCTCTGAAGTGCTGCGCAGCTTCCTGGACGATTAATCGCCTTCAGGCTGTCAGCCATTAAAAAGCCCCGCCTTTCTCTGGAAATGGCGGGGCTTTTTTGTTCGTATTCATGTAAAAGTCAGGGATTAAGCGACGCATATAACTCACGATACGACTCAACCAGCTCTTCGAGCGTCGCACGATTCAGCCCGCTGGGATTAGGCAAAACCCAGACATCACTCCGGCCAATTTTCAGCGTCTGGCGCCCCCAGTTTACCTTGCTAATGCCAAAGGCTTTACTGAAGGCCTGTTTACCCAGGATCGCTAATGCACGTGGTTGGTAATGAAATATTTTCTCTTTTAACACCTCACCGCCATCGCGCAATTCATCGCGATTCAACTCGCTGGCTTCCACCGTCGGACGCGCCACAAGCGCCGTGATACCGCAGCCAAAATCCTGCAACTGCTGCCACTGCTCCGGCGCTAACTGACACCCTGTGAAACCCGCCTGATGAATCACCTTCCAGAAACGATTGCTACCATTAGCAAAAGGGTAACCCTTATGGGCAGATGAAAGGCCGGGATTAATACCGCAGAACACGACCTGAAGATCCTCCGCGAGGATATCTGTAAGCATAATGTTTTCCTGAGACGTATTTGCTCGAGTTATGGGTAAAAAAGTCTGCGAACACAACATACTAGAACTGTGCACAAAACACGCATACAGACCGAACACATATAGACCTGTAAGCAGAGTTTACCGTATAATCCCGCACCTCGGCCCTTTAGCTCAGTTGGTTAGAGCACGCGACTCATAATCGCTTGGTCGCTGGTTCAAGTCCAGCAAGGGCCACCAAATTTTAGCTTTTAAATCATATAATTAAGCCACTTCGCAAGAAGTGGCTTTTTTGTTCCCATGATTCCCGCCTTAACCAGACCTTTACCCTCGATCTGCCCCTCCCGCGATTGACCGCGCCGCGCCTAAATATAATAATGAGAACCATTAACATTAAAAATTAGGGAATGGATCCAATGAATAGCGCTGGTTTTCGCATTTTTGCAGGGATCGCCGGGCTTTTTTTATCACTAATTTTCACCACTCATGCCTTTGCAGAAGGCTGGCCTCGCGAGATCAAAACCTCTCACGGCATCCTCACATTACAGCAACCTCCGCAGCGAATTGTGTCCACCAGCGTGACGGTCACGGGGACATTACTGGCCATCAACGCGCCGGTAATTGCCAGCGGGGCTTCCGGGCCAAACAGCCGCATTGCCGATCAACAGGGTTTCTTCCGCCAGTGGGGAGATGTCGCGAAAAAACGCGGAGTTGAACGTCTGTACATCGGCGAACCGAATGCAGAAGCCATTGCCGGTCAGGCTCCAGACTTAATTATTATTGCTGCCACCGGCGGCGACTCCGCCCTGAAACTGTATGATCAGCTCTCCGTGATTGCGCCGGTCATGGTGGTCAATTATGACGACAAAAGCTGGCAGGATCTGGCGAAGGAATTAGGTCAGGCAACGGGCAAGGAAGCCGATGCTGCAGCCGTTATTGCCCGATTTGATGCACGCGAAAATGCATTGAAAAAAGCCATGAAACTACCACCACAGCCCGTTTCTGCGCTGGTTTACAGCGCCGATGGCAAAACGGCAAATCTCTGGACCCCCGCCTCGCCGCAGGGACAGTTGCTGCAAGAGTTAGGGTTTACGCTGGCATCGGTGCCTTTAAACATTGCCGCCAGCCTGAGTCAGGGAAAACGTCATGATATCATTCAGCTTTCCGGCGAGAAAATGCCTGACGCGCTGAACGGCCAGACCCTGCTGTTGTTCTCTGCCAGTCAAACCGACGCGGAGCGTCTGCTGAGCAATCCGTTCCTCGCAAAATTGCCCGCCGTAGAAGGTAAGCGCGTTTATGCGATGGGTGATGACACTTTCAGGCTGGATTATTACAGCGCCAGCAATATGCTGACGCAGCTTGAAACCCTGTTCGCCTCCCGCTGATGCCTCGTCTTATGCACCCGGTTTCTGTGCCCCGCGTTTCATCGCCGGGGCAGTTTTCGCGACAAGCCACCGGGTTACTGTTTGCCGTGCTGCTGCTTGTTCTGATGATGGCGCTGAGTCTGTTACTGGGTGCGAAATCTCTTTCATTCAGCACCGTGATTTCAGCACTCAACGGGCACTGCACCGGCGCTGACTGCGTGATCGTGACCGATGCCCGGTTGCCGAGAACGCTGGCCGGTTTGCTGGCGGGAATGGCGCTCGGATTATCGGGCGCGCTGATGCAAACTCTGACCCGCAATCCTCTGGCCGATCCCGGCATTCTTGGCGTTAACGCCGGAGCGGGGTTCGCGGTCGTTCTCGGGATTGCCTTCTTTGGTGCCACCGATGTCAGCGGTTATCTGTGGTTCTCGTTTGCCGGAGCCTTATCAGCGACGCTGCTGGTCGCCATGATTGGCGCACTCGGGCGCGGAAGGCTGGATCCCGTTCGTCTCACGCTGGCAGGCGTTGCGCTGGCGGCCGTTCTGGAAGGGTTCTCGTCGGGAATTTCCCTCCTAAATCCGCAGGTTTACGATCAGTTGCGCTTCTGGCAGGCCGGTTCGCTGGATATCCGCAATATGGCGGTGATCCGAACCGTCACACCGCCGATCCTTTTCGCCGTTTTCCTGAGTTTGCTGATGATCCGTTCCCTGAATAATCTGACGATGGGCAGTGAACTGGCGACCGCGCTGGGCACTAAAATCATCACCACCCAACTGCTGGGATTACTGGCCATCACGCTGTTATGCGGCAGCGCGACGGCGGCCGTCGGCCCTATAGCGTTTGTTGGTCTGATGGTGCCGCATATGGCGCGCTGGATTTGTCGTGCGGATCCCCGCTGGATGTTGCCGTGGACGCTGGTTCTCACGCCGGTGCTGTTGCTGGCGGCGGATATCGCCGGGCGGCTTCTGGTCGCCGGTGAGCTGCGGGTTTCAGTCGTCGTCGCCTTTATCGGCGCGCCGGTGCTCATTTTTCTGGTTCGCCGCCCCGGCGGATTACGCAGAGGTTAGCCATGAGCCAGATCTTATCTGAATTCCGCACACTGAAAAAAAACACGCTAATTTCGCGGCCGTTTCTGACCGCGTTTGCGCTAGTTTTATGCACACTCTTATTGACAATACTTGCGCTGGGCAGCGGCGCGCTGGCGCTGAAACCGGCTCAGGTCGCCAGCGCCCTGCTCGGTGACGGCCCGAAAAACCTGCACATCATTGTGACTCAGTGGCGTCTGCCGCGTGTGGTGATGGCGCTGGTTATCGGCGCTGCACTGGGCGTCAGCGGCGCGATTTTCCAGTCACTTCTGCGTAACCCACTGGGCAGTCCGGACGTCATCGGTTTTAACACCGGTGCCTATAGCGGCGTTTTGCTGGCCATCGTGCTGTTCAACGCCAGCGCAGGTGAAACCCTGATCGGCGCCATGGCCGGAGGCACCGTCAGTGCGCTGCTGGTTTATGTGCTGGCGTGGCGTCAGGGCGTCGAAACCTTCCGGCTGATTATCGTCGGCATCGGCGTGCGTGCGCTGCTGATTGCGGGCAATACCTGGCTGATTATCAACGCCTCGCTGGAATCTGCGCTCACCGCCGGGTTATGGAATGCGGGTTCGCTCAACGGTATTACATGGGAAAAAAGTCTGCCGGTGATCTGCCTGATTGTTGCGGCGCTGTTCCTCGCACGTCTGCTTTCCGCGCGAATGCGTTTGCTGGAAATGGGTGACGATACCGCGTGCGCGCTGGGTGTCCCGGTGGAGCGTTCGCGCCTGCTGCTGATGCTGGCGGGCGTGGCATTAACCGCCGCCGCGACGGCGCTGGCCGGACCCATTTCGTTTATCGCGCTGGTGGCACCGCAGATTTCCCGCCGCCTGTGCGCCAGCCAGCAGCACGCGTTATTTTTTGCCGCGCTGACCGGCGCGCTGCTGCTCCTCGCCGCTGACGTCGCGGCGCAGCGTCTGTTCCTGCCTTATCAGCTGCCCGTCGGCGTGCTCACCGTCAGTCTTGGCGGTATTTATCTGATTGGTTTGCTCATCCGGGAGTCCCGCCGCTCATGAAGTCCGAACATTTTTCACCGCTGTATGCGCAGAACCTGACGCTGGGTTATGACAAAAAAGTCATCGCGCGGGATTTGTCGGTGTCGATCCCGGAAGGGAAACTGACGGTAATTATCGGGCCGAACGCCTGTGGAAAGTCGACGTTATTACGCACGCTGAGCCGCCTGATGCAGCCGCAATCCGGCGCGGTTTTTCTCGACGGAAAACGGATTGGCGATTACGGCACAAAAGACGTGGCGAAACGGCTGGGCTTATTACCGCAAAGTTCAACCGCGCCGGGCGATATCACGGTCGCCGATCTGGTCGGTCGCGGGCGCTATCCGCACCAGAATCTCTTCAGCCGCTGGAACGCACACGACACGCAAGCTGTCGATGACGCGATGCGGGCTACCGGCGTTGATGAACTGGCGGAAAGCACGGTGAATTCGCTGTCCGGCGGGCAGCGACAGCGGGTGTGGATAGCGATGGTGCTGGCGCAGCAAACGCCGCTGCTGCTTTTGGACGAGCCGACGACCTGGCTGGATATCGCTCATCAGATTGATTTAATGGAGTTAATGTGTCGTCTGAATCAGGAAAATGGCCGGACGCTGGTCGTCGTGCTGCACGATCTGAATCAGGCCTGCCGCTACGCCGGGCATCTTATCGCCATGCGCGACGGAAAAATCCTCGCGGAAGGCGCGCCTGCCGATATCGTCACGCCGGAACTGATTGAGCAGGTTTTCGGATTGCGTTGCTCAATCATCGACTGTCCGGTATCACATACGCCGTTAATTATTCCGCTCGGCAATTTAGCCGTTTGACGGAGGATCCCCGGCGGCCCACGGCGTCTCATCCCACAGACTGCACAGGCCGTCGAGCAAACCGCCGCGCCACCACAGCGCGTCGTGTCCGCCTTCCAGCACGCGGTAACGCACCTGATTGGGGGTCGGTTTCAGCAGCGCCTCCATCTGATTATTTACCTCATAAATCAGCTTTTCGTTTCTGCCGGCTTCCATAAAGATTTTCAAATGGCTGCTTTCCCCCAGACCTTTTTCAACCTGCGACAGGATGCTTTCCGCTTCTTGCTGATCATCACTGGCTTGCTGACGGTTACGCCGCGGCCACCAGAAAGACCCCGACTGACTGAGCACGCACCCGAAACGTTCAGGCCAGTGCAAACCGGCGTACAGCGACGACAGGCCACCAAAACTCTGCCCCGCGACCACCGTTTTTTGCGCGTTATCGCTGTGCGCTGCCAGGTTTTTCACCTGCGGCAATAACTCGTCCTGCACCGCCAGCCAGAACTCAGGATTACAGGTCAGCTCGCGGCTGCGACTTTGAATATCAATGACATCAATCAGAACGTAGACCGCTTCGGGCAGCGCCCCTTCGCGCGTGAGCTGCATCAGTGGCTGCCAGACAGGCATCTGTTTCGCCCAAAACTGGCCGTCGAGCAGGATTGCCAGCGGGCGCGAGGCAGGCTCCAGACCTTCGCCGGTGGTAAACACCCAGACGTTTCGCATATTCCCCAGACGCGCACTTTTCCAGCGAAACGTTTGCAGCAACGCCGGGGCTTGCGGTGCTTTCGGGCCATGAAGGTCAAACTCTGCCCAGGCGGGCTGGGGCAACGCTCCCGGCATATGCAGGCCGGACAACGCATGGGATTTTGCACCGGGCCACGGGCGATGCGGGTTCAGCGGATCGTGCGTCGCGAGGCGGAACAGGTTTTTCCACCATTCGCGTGCAGCAAGCATGCTTTGATAATCATCGTTATTTTTCGGAAATTCAGCGCCGGCTTCGGTACGCGGGATCAGGCTGTAACTCCCGCGCCAGTCCGCACGCAATTCGGTCTGCCAGTACCAGACATCCGTTCCGGCCAGCCGCTGTAAACTCTGCGGCGGCGACGACTGATGGTGATCGGTAATCCCGTTGATATTGATCCAAACCCGCTGAGTCTCCGACGTCATTTCGTCGCCCTGCGGATCCCGCCAGAAAAAAGTCACACCGCAAAAACCGTCACGCAAAGGTTCTGTCCACGGCGTTCCCCGCGAGGCAATTTCATGCCACCACGCAGCACTTCCCGCCTGAGGGCTCAATAACATGGCCTGCGCCGTGCACTTTTCCGGATGCTGAGATTTCATCATTTTTACGCTTTACAGCCTTTTGGCAGACAAGAAAAGACATTCCCGGCATGACCGCTTTACGCTTTTCATACAGATCAAGAATGGTAATCGCATTGATAATTATTTTCATTTGCAATAATGTGTTACAGCCCGTAACGCGGGTCAATAAAAACTACACATACAACAGGCCATCCTCCTGTTCAATCTCGATATTTTCAGGAAGGGATGGAATTTCAGGGCAGAATTCGACATGAAAAACAGGCTACCACATTATTCTCTGGCAACCTTAATCGGGCTGGGATCAGCGCTTACCTTGCCAGCCAGCGCAGCAGAAACTACCGCAACAAACGCAACAGAACCGGGAACAACGGCTGCAGAAACGCCGAAAAAAACCGAAGAGACACTGGTCGTCACCGCTGCACAGCAAAACCTTCAGGCACCGGGCGTTTCCACCATCACTGCCGATGAAATCCAAAAACGTCCCCCGGCACGCGACATCAACGAACTGATCCGCACCATGCCTGGCGTAAACCTTACCGGTAACTCCACCAGCGGACAGCGCGGCAACAACCGTCAGATTGATATCCGCGGGATGGGTCCGGAAAACACCCTGACGCTGATCGACGGTTTACCGGTTAACAGCCGCAACTCCGTGCGTCAGGGCTGGCGCGGCGAGCGTGATACCCGCGGCGATACCAGCTGGGTTCCGCCCGATATGATTGACCGTATCGAAGTGATCCGTGGCCCGGCAGCAGCGCGGTATGGCAATGGCGCGGCGGGCGGCGTGGTGAACATCATCACCAAAAAAGATACCCAGGAGTGGCACGGTTCATGGAATACCTACATGAACGCGCCGCAGCATAAAGAAGAAGGCTCCACGAAACGCACCGATTTCAGCCTGTCCGGCCCGCTCAGCGATCAGTTCAGTTTCCGTCTGTTTGGCGGGTACAGCAAAACGCAGGCTGATTCGCAATATATCAACGACGGCCATCAGTCCGAACGTACCGGCACCTATGCCGACACCGTTCCGGCCGGTCGCGAAGGCGTTATCAACAAAAATATCGACGCCATGCTGCACTGGGATTTCGCCCGCATGCAGTCACTGGAGTTTGAAGTATCCAACAGCCGTCAGGGCAACCTGTACGCCGGTGACACGCAAAACACCAATACCAGCACGCTGGTTAAAAGCATGTACGGCAAAGAGACCAACCGCATATACCGCCAGTCCTACGCCCTGACGTACAAAGGCGCGTGGGACAACGGCGTTTCGACGACCAATTATGTGCAGTACGAAAAAACCCGTAACTCACGCATGGATGAAGGTCTGGCTGGCGGCACCGAGGGGATTTTCTCTGACGATAGCTTCAACACTATCGAGCTGGGCGACATTCTCGCGCACAGCGAAGTCAGTATTCCGTTTGATTTAGGCGTGCCGCAAACCGCCACGTTCGGTACCGAATGGAACCAGCAGAAGATGAAAGACCCGTCTTCCAACATTCAGTCCATGCTCGGCGGCGCCATTGACGGTATCGACAGCACGGGTCGCAGCCCGTATTCGCAGGCGGAGATCTTCTCGCTGTTTGCTGAAGACAACATTGAGCTGACCGACAGCACAATGCTGGTGCCGGGCCTGCGTTTTGATCATCACTCGATTGTCGGCAATAACTGGAGTCCGTCCCTGAATCTGTCTCAGGAACTGGGTGATGACTTCACGCTGAAAATGGGGATCGCGCGCGCCTACAAAGCGCCGAGCCTCTATCAGACCAACCCGAACTACGTGCTCTACAGTAAAGGTCAGGGCTGCGCGGCCAGCGGCGGTGGCTGTTATCTGGTGGGGAATAAAGATCTCGATGCAGAAACCAGCATCAACAAAGAGATCGGTCTGGAGTTCCACCGCAACGGTTATCAGGCGGGTGTGACGTACTTCCGTAACGATTATCGCAATAAAATCGAGGCGGGTTATCTGCCAACCGGCACATCAACGACGGGCACCACTGACGTTTATAAATGGCAAAACATCCCTAAAGCCGTGGTTCAGGGGCTGGAAGGCACGCTGAATATTCCGGTCAGCAGCACCATTTCCTGGAATAACAACGGTACCTACATAATTGAAAGTAAAAACAAAGAGACCGGCGATTATCTGTCGATCATCCCTGAATTTACGATCAACTCCACGCTGAGCTGGCAGGCAACGGAAGATTTTTCCGTGCAGTCCACCCTGACCTGGTATGGCCGTCAGAAGCCGAAGAAATACAACTACAAGGGTGAAGCTGTAACCGGAAGTGAGAAGAATGAAGTCAGCCCGTATTCTGTGGTTGGCCTGAGCGGCACCTACGTTGCGACAAAAAATGTCAGCGTAACCGCCGGTATTGATAACGTGTTCGACAAACGTCAGTTCCGCGCGGGTAATGCCCAGACCGTGGGTAACGCCACCACCAACGCCTATATGTATGGCGCAGGTGCAGCGACCTATAACGAACCGGGACGGACTTTCTACATGAGTCTGAACACGCACTTCTAAGCCTTCGCGACCTGTAAAAAAGCCACCTGAAAAGGTGGCTATCTTGTTGGTGTGACAGCTATTTTTTACAGCACGCCTTGCGCCTGCATGGCATCCGCGACTTTCACGAAACCGGCAATATTGGCGCCTCGCACATACTGCGTCTGTTTGCCTTCACCGCCGTACTCCACGCACGACTGATGAATATCGAGCATGATGTGGCGTAAGCGTGCATCCACTTCTTCGGCTTTCCAGCTCAGACGCGCGGCGTTCTGCGCCATCTCCAGCCCGGACGTCGCCACACCACCGGCATTGGCCGCTTTGCCCGGCGCGAACAATACGCCCGCCTCAACGAACAGGTCGGTGGCCTCGATGGTCGTCGGCATATTCGCGCCTTCTGCCACGGCTTTCACGCCGTTGGCGATCAGCACGCGGGCGGATTCTACGTCCAGCTCATTTTGCGTGGCGCACGGCAGCGCGATGTCCACCGGTACGTTCCACGGCTGCTGGCCTTCAAGGTATGACAGCCCCATTTTTTGCGCATAGTCAGACACGCGGCCATCGCGGCTGGCTTTGATTTCCGTCAGCAGCGCCAGTTTTTCCGGCGTAAAACCGGCTTCATCGACCACCGTGCCGTTTGAATCCGACGCCGTAATCACGCGCGCGCCCAGCGACATGGCTTTTTCTATTGCGTATTGCGCCACGTTACCCGAGCCGGACACCGCCACGCGCATGCCTTCGAAATCCAGCCCATGACGGCGCAGCATGGATTGCGTGAAGTAAATCAGACCATAACCGGTGGCTTCCGGGCGGATCAGGCTGCCGCCAAATGACAGACCTTTGCCGGTGAAAACGCTCGCCGTGTTGTTGGAGAGTTTTTTCATCATCCCCGCCATATAACCGACTTCACGCCCGCCGACGCCGATGTCACCCGCAGGAACGTCAGTGTCCGGCCCCAGATGACGGTAAAGTTCCAGCATCAGTGCCTGGCAGAAACGCATGATTTCGCCTTCGCTTTTGCCTTTAGGATTGAAATCACTGCCGCCCTTCCCGCCGCCCATTGGCAGCGTGGTGAGCGCGTTTTTAAACGTCTGTTCAAAACCGAGGAATTTCAGAATCGACAAATTGACCGACGGATGGAAACGCATGCCGCCTTTATACGGGCCGATGGCAGAGCTGAACTGCACGCGCCAGCCGCGGTTTACCTGCACCTGATTTTTGTCATCAACCCACGCAATGCGGAACTGAATCACGCGTTCCGGCTCAACCAGACGCTCTAACAGAGAAGCACGGCGGTATTGCGGGTTTTGTTCGAGGAACGGCCAGAGCGTGGTCATGACTTCACGAACGGCCTGAGAAAATTCGACCTGATGCGGGTCGCGTTGCTGGACTGAGGATAAGAACTGTTCGAGGGATTGAATTTGATCCATGAGGGTAAAACTCCGTTTCGTAAGGGATGTTGTCTTTGTTATTTGCTGCTTAATTATTTACTGCTTATTTTTTGACTATGCATCGACTTACGAACGGACATCAAGCAATTTTTCGCCCTTTTTATTGGGTAAAAATCACCAAAAATCCCCTCAGGATTTGCGACCTTCCAGTTTGAGCAACAGCGCTTTATTGTCCAGCCCGCCAGCAAAACCGGTTAACTTACCGGATGTTCCGATTACACGGTGACAAGGTGCAACGATGGAAATCGGGTTGCGGCCATTGGCGGCACCCACGGCGCGGACGGCTTTCGGGCGGCCAATACGCCGGGCGATATCGCCGTAGCTTCGCGTTTCACCAAACGGGATTTCCAGCAGGGCAGCCCAGACTTCTTTCTGAAACTCGGTGCCGGTGAAATCGAGATCCAGCTCAAAGCGCGTGCGTTTGCCCGCAAAATATTCATTCAGCTGTTGTTCGGTTTTCAGCAAGATGGGAAACGTCGGGTCTTCCACCATTTCGCCCAGTTTCACCCGACCATCGATTTCGCATTCCCACAAAATAGCTGTCAGCTTGTCACCTTTTGCCGCCAGGGTGAGTAATCCGACCGGTGAATCTATCCGCTTAAATCTGTAGTCCATTTGTACTTTCCTCAGCCTGTTATGCGCAGAACACTTTACCGGAAAGGCGTGAAGCAGACCAAGAGGCAAAACAGGGATTTGCGGGACATCTTCCAGAGAATCTTCGAAAAATGAAAGCGTTACATAGTTGAATGTAACGCTTCAGGGGTAGGAATATTAGCGGAGAGAAAAGCGGTTATTTCAGGCCCATCTGTGCGCGCAGCTCGGCTTTTGCGGCCTCAAATTCAGCTTTGAACTCAGGCTCTTCAGAAATTCTCTGCGCAATCAGCGCCGCACCGGTACGGCTCATCACGGTATCAGAACGGTAATGGAAACCCGCCACCAGGCGATTTTCGGCATAACCGGCGGCGCGGGTGAACAGCGCATTACGTTTTTCCGGCACCATTTCGCCCAGCACCGTCGCCATCAGGTAACCGATAGTGGAATGCCCGGAAGGCCATGAACCAGATTTGGATTTTTTCAGCAACGGATGAATCTGCTCATCCAGCATGTACGGGCGCGGGCGGTTAAACGCTTTCTTGGCGTGATCATCCACCACGTCTTCTGTCGCGACGACGCGCTCAAACAACGCGGCGGTTTTTGGCAGTTTTTCCGCCGTAAAATCAGGGCCCATCACATCGGCATAACGCCAGACGTTTTCTTCGGCATCGGCAATCGCCGCTTTTTCCTGTTCCGGCGTTCGGGTCGCCTGAATCTCCAGCAATTCTTTCAGTTCGGCTTTGGTCTGAGCGGAATCATCGGCCGGTGGTGCAGGCAAATATTTGGTCAGATCAAGCTGTTCGGAAGTGATGAAGGGTTTGGCTTCGTCAGCGGCCTGAACAACAAACGTCGAACCCAAAGTGAAAAGCAGTAAAGCGACAAGTGACTTACGCACGGTGAAACTCCTGATATTTTTTGAATATCAGGAGAATAGAGAAGGAATATGACGGATAAATGACAACAAAATTCCTTAAATACGACGGCACGGATTTACGCCCTTTCCTCGCGGGAAAAGGCGTAAAAGGTGCTTACCGTTTCACGCTTTCGATAAAGGTTTTACGGGCGGTTTTCGAGCCCAGACGTTCGGCTTCATCCAGTAGTTTCAGGGCCTTATCAACGTCACCGGCTTTCACGGCTTTCTTAATCGCGTCGTTGAAGTAGCTTTCAGAATCGCTGAGCATCGGCTCGTTTGGCTTCGCAGGCGTTGCAGCGGGCGCGGCGGCAGGCTGGGTATTGCCGACCACCACTGGCGTTGCCGCGGCCGGGGCGGAAGACGGGAAGATCTGACCAATCATCACGTTACCGGTTCGCTGTTCGGCGGTCACTTTAATGCTCAGCGTGCCGGTCGGGGTATGACGCGCAATCGGATCCGGGATATCTGGCACGGCGTTACCCACGCCCGCCGCAAAGGCTTTCGCCGGATTGGTCATCTGCGTGGTGCCTGCCAGATCCTGACGCGTGGTGTACACCAGCAGATAAATTTGTTTCTGACCCAGCGCTGGCGTCAGTTTTAATGTGCCTTCCAGACGATCGCTGGAGACGATCCCCGGCTTCTGGTACGGGAAATAACTGGAAGGATAAAACGCCGCCGGACGCATCTGCTCATCGAGCACTAAGACGTTCGGCGCATAAAGGGTTTTGCCGGTGGCAATACTGGTCAGCGTGATTTCAAGCGAACCGCGATCGGCAGGCAGCGCAAACGCGCCCACCGCGCCCTGAATTTCACCCTGATTAATCTGTACGCTGGAGGTTCCGAGCGTCACATCCTGCGTCACTGGCGGAACCAGCGGCGTCCATGAAAGGTTGCGTAAGGTCTGGCTGGAAATCGCCGGTGCCGTATTGGCATCATTTTGTGCAGCGTGCCCGACCGCAGGGGCAGCCGCCATCAGACTCAGCGACAGACACAGTGACAGCAGATTTTTTTTCATTATTGTTTCCTTTGAAATCACCCTGAAGCTGGCGGTCATCACCGATAATCCGCCAGCCAGCACATCTTCTTTACTGCTTTTGTTTATGCAATGAGGAGCCGAACCTCTAAATCATTCGTGTCACAGGAAGGCGGCAAGCCTCCAAGTCCCCGGGAGCGTAGACAACTACGTGACCGGGGCGAGGAAGCGCAGCCAACGCACCAGTGGCATGAAGGATGACGAGGTTTACCACCAGATTTCCATCTGCGCACCGAAAGTCACTTCATCGTCGTTGCCGCGGCTGAAGGTTCTTGTGCTGGTGTCATTCATCGCTAAGCCATTGCTTGAGCCGCTGTCAGTGTCATAGCCCCATTTTTCATCCCAGTTCGCGTAGGTGGCGAAGACACGGATGGCCGGACGTGACCAGATGCTGTCGCCTGCCTGCCACTGTTGCGCCAGGGTAACTTTGTACTGACCGTTTTTCTCGCTGGTGCGCTGAGATTTCACGTTGTCGTAACCGACTTCCAGCAAGGTACTCATGATTGGCGTCCATTTGTACATCGGGCGCACACCCACGGTGTACCAGGTCGTGCCGTTGTTGTTGTCGCGGTCAACGTCCTGATACATCGCCACATACATCAGGCTCCAGGTATCGTTGAAGTCGATGGCACCGTGGTCGAGAACGCGGATCATGCTGCCGTTGTTGTCGATGGCGGCACCGTTGGAATGGCCGTTTGCTGCGCCCTGGCCCGGATCGGTCATGGAATCAGACGCGTATTGCAGGACAAATTTGTTGTAGCCGTTGTAAATGCTTTGCGTGTGTTCAGCCGTTAACAGGAAGCCGTCTTTAGTCGCATTATCAGCGAAAGAATAACCGTCACGCGCATTGGCGCGACCGTAATCCACACCCAGTTCCAGCACACCGCCTGGGTTAGTTTGCAGACCAGCCAGACGAACGTCGAACACGTCGTTGGACGTTGGCACTTCATTACGCTGGTCAGCGATGTAACCGTAAGAGCCCCCGCTTTCGGTGTTACGGGTCGCGGCCAGAGACAATTTACCGAAGCCCAGGTCGACATCTTCCAGACCGGCACCCGGACCTGAAATATCCCAGTAATAGAAGTCGATCATGTGGACGTCATGACGTTGGTAGAAACGCTTACCGGCCCAGATAGTGGAGCCCGGCAGCCATTCGATCAGGTTCTTACCCTTCACGTTTGCTTCGCGGAAAGCCGGATCGGTTGACTCCCAGTCGTTCTGTTGGGATACGGAATACGCCACGTTGGTGTCGAAGTAGAAGCTTTTATCCCCTTCTTTCCAGACTTCCTGACCCAGTTTTAACTCTGCGTACGTCTCACATTCGTTACCGAGACGGTATTTGCTGTCTGCGCCTGTCGCTTTGAAACACTGTTGCTCGCCACCGCTTCCGGTCCAGCCGATACCCGAACGGGCGTAACCCGTAAAATCAACGGCCATTGCTTGTGTAGAAAGGATGCCAGCAGCCACTGCCAGCGCCAGGGAAGAACTACGCATTGTAATCATCATTTTCTCCTGTAGGGGATCGCGTGCTTTCAAACACCAGGTTCGGGGTGTAACCGGCGACATGCCGTTCCATCCTCGCGGAACAGATGGCAGCGGTGTGGCGGCAAACCGATGGCGAATGTTGCACCTTCTTCTACCAGCACCACGTCGTTCTGGCGGTACACCAGGTTTTGACGAATTGCCGGAATTTGGATGTGGATCTGTGTTTCGTTACCCAGTTGCTCAACCACCTGCACTTCGCCGGAAAGCGTCACTTCGGCGACGTCACTTGGCAGAAGATGTTCAGGGCGGATCCCCAGCGAAAGGTTGCTGCCGACCTGGACGTCGGTGCCTTCCACCGGCAGCCAGACTTGCTGGCGATTGGGCAATTCAACCTGCACACGCGCAGGTTCAGCACCGGTGACTTTCACCGGCAGGAAATTCATTTTTGGGGAGCCGATAAACCCGGCGACAAAGCGGTTGGCAGGATAGTGATAAAGCTCAAGCGGCTTACCGACCTGCGCGATATGCCCGGCGTCGAGCACCACGATTTTGTCAGCCAGCGTCATCGCTTCGACCTGATCGTGCGTCACGTAAATCATGGTGCGTTTCAGGCGCTTATGAAGACGGGAAATCTCAATACGCATCTGCACACGCAGCGCGGCATCTAAGTTAGAAAGCGGTTCATCGAGCAGGAAAACGGACGGTTCTGCCACCAGCGTACGGCCAATCGCCACGCGCTGACGTTGCCCGCCGGACAGCGCTTTCGGACGACGGTCGAGCAGATGCGCCAGTTGCAACACTTCGGAGACCTGATTCACCCGCTGACTAATTTCGGCTTTTTTCGCGCCCGCCAGTTTCAGGCCGAAAGACATGTTTTCAGCGACGGACAAATGCGGATAAAGCGCATAAGACTGGAACACCATGCCGATACCGCGTTCTGCGGGCGGCACTTCATTCATACGTTTGTCACCAATTTTCAGCTCGCCGGAGGTGATGTCTTCCAGACCGGCAATCATGCGCAGCAGCGTCGATTTACCGCAGCCGGATGGCCCGACAAACACCACAAATTCGCCCTCTTCGATTTCCAGATTGATGTCGCTGGAAATCACGGTTTCGCCAAAGGCTTTGTACACGCTGTTAAGGGAAACGCTCGCCATCCTGAACTCCTGTACTTGCTGCCAGCGGGAAAACTCAATGCAACGAAGAGTGAAGGATCGGCCGTTAAGCGTAATCATCCGTAACAGAATTTTTCATGGGGAGGAGCAGGGAGGATGACCTATTCATGCAACCGGATGAAAGTTCACACCAAAAATCAAATTCGTGATCTGAATGGCAAAAACCGAACCATTTTTTTGAGTGATGAGCCACATAACGCCTGAGAGTGTCGGCGGGATCACACTCTGAGGGGCGGGGGCGTAGAAGGGGGGATGATGAAGCCCTGACGGGTTAAATCCACACTGGCGTCGTACCCTGCCTTTTCCGTCTCAGACGGGAAGCAAACCGACTCCTAACAGGAATAAAAGGACTGGATTATGACCCTCAGCATTAAGAAGATCGTGAAACACACACTGGCACTTTCGGCGCTGGCTACTCTGGTGCTGTCATCTTCCGCTTTTGCCAAAATAGAAGAAGGAAAGCTGGTCATCTGGATCAACGGTGACAAAGGCTATAACGGCCTGGCGGAAGTCGGTAAGAAGTTTGAAAAAGATACCGGTATTAAAGTCACGGTCGAACATCCGGACAAACTGGAAGAAAAATACCCGCAAGTCGCAGCGACCGGCGGCGGCCCTGACATTATCTTCTGGGCGCACGACCGTTTTGGCGGCTACGCACAATCGGGCCTGCTGGCAGAAATCAGCCCGGACCAGACGTTCAAAGATAAGCTGTTCCCGTTCACCTGGGACGCCGTAACCTTTAACGGCAAGCTGATCGGCTACCCGGTTGCGGTCGAAGCGCTGTCACTGATTTACAACAAAGACATCATCAAAGAAGCGCCAAAAACCTGGGAAGAAATCCCGGCGCTGGACACAGCGCTGCGCGCCAAAGGCAAGAGCGCCATCATGTGGAACTTGCAGGAACCGTACTTCACCTGGCCGATTATTGCCGCTGACGGCGGTTACGCGTTCAAATATGAAAACGGCAAATACAACACCAAAGACACCGGCGTAAATAACGCAGGTTCGCAGGCTGGTCTGCAATTCATCATCGATCTGGTGAAGAACAAACACATCAATGCCGACACCGACTATTCCATTGCCGAAGCCGCATTCAACAAAGGCCAGACCGCGATGACTATCGACGGCCCGTGGGCGTGGTCAAACCTCGACAAGAGCAAAATCAATTACGGCGTGACGCTGCTGCCCACCTTCCACGGCAAACCGTCTAAACCATTCGTCGGCGTGCTGACTGCCGGGATCAACGCCGCCAGCCCGAACAAAGAACTGGCGAAAGAGTTCCTGGAAAACTATCTGATCACCAACGACGGTCTGGCTCTGGTTAACAAAGACAAACCGCTGGGTGCTGTGGCGCTGAAAACCTATCAGGAACAGCTGGAAAAAGACCCGCGCATTGCGGCCACTATGGCGAACTCCAAAAACGGCGAAATCATGCCAAACATTCCGCAGATGAGCGCCTTCTGGTACGCAGAACGTAGCGCCATCATCAATGCAGTGAATGGCCGTCAGACCGTTCCACAGGCGCTGAAAGACGTCGAAACCCGCATTACCAAGTAAGCACTTTTCAAGGCAAACACCGGCGCGGAACTCACGGGTTCCGCGCCGTGAATAAAAGGATTTCCCTATGAATGCTCGAAAAAAACGGCCGTTCAGCACTGCGTTAAAATGGCTGGTGAT
This sequence comes from Rahnella sp. PCH160, assembly GCF_047784855.1. NCBI lineage: Bacteria > Pseudomonadati > Pseudomonadota > Gammaproteobacteria > Enterobacterales > Yersiniaceae > Rahnella > Rahnella sp. PCH160. Next base: position 1,605,038 of record NZ_JBLOGT010000001.1, on the reverse strand, counting down.
CAGCCTGCTCGCCTGCTTTACCGGTTATCTGATCGTGCTGATGTATGCGCAGGGTGAATACCTTTTTGCCGTTCTGACGCTGATTCTGTCCAGCCTCGGCTTATACATTTACGGTAACCGTCACGCGTATTCTTGGCGCTACGTTTACCCCGGTCTTGCCGGAATGGGGCTGTTTGTCCTGTTTCCGCTGATCTGTACCATCGCCATTGCCTTCACCAACTACAGCAGCACCAACCAGCTGACGTTCGAACGCGCGCAGTCCGTTCTGATGGGACGCGAGTTCCAGGGCGGAAAAGCGCTGAATTTCGCTCTATTCCCTGCGGGTAAAGAGCCGGCCGGTGATAAATGGCAGCTGGCGCTGACGTCAGCCGATGACAGCGAGACGCTGGTTTCGCCGCCTTTTACGTTCGATGCTTCCGCACCCAAAACGCTGGAAATGCTGCCGCAAACCCCGCCATCCGCTGAAAAAGCCGGGCTGCGCGTGGTGACGCAAAATCGTCTGGCACTCGGCCAGTTATCCGCAAAATTGCCTGACGGCGAAATCCTGCGCATGAGTTCCCTGCGCCAGTTCTCCGGCACGCAGCCGCTATACAAGCTGGGCGAAGACCACAAACAACTGACCAACGTCCAGACCGGCACAATTTACCGCCCGAACATGAACACCGGTTTCTATCAGGCAGTGAACGCTCAAGGTGAATGGCAGGCTGAAAAACTCAGCCCCGGATTTACCGTCGGAATTGGCTGGGGCAACTTCCTGCGCGTTCTGCACGACGACGGCATTCAAAAACCGTTCCTGTCTATTTTCGTCTGGACGATTATTTTCGCGCTGCTGACCGTGGTGCTGACCGTGGCCGTCGGCATGGTGCTGGCCTGCGTCGTGCAGTGGGAAGAACTGCAAGGTAAAGCGGCGTACCGCATCCTGCTGATCCTGCCGTATGCGGTTCCGGCGTTTATCTCGATACTGATTTTCAAAGGGTTATTCAACCAGAGCTTCGGGGAAATCAACCTGATGCTGAGCGCCCTGTTTGGCATCAAACCGGCGTGGTTCAGCGATCCGATGACCGCCAAAAGCATGATCATTATCGTCAACACCTGGCTGGGTTATCCCTACATGATGATCCTGTGCATGGGCCTGCTGAAAGCCATTCCTGAAGATCTCTACGAAGCTTCCGCCATGGACGGCGCGACGCCGATGCAGAACTTCTTCCGCATCACGCTGCCGCTGCTGATCAAACCACTGACACCGCTGATGATCGCCAGCTTCGCGTTTAACTTTAATAACTTCGTTCTGATCCAGCTGCTGACCAACGGCGGCCCGGACATGCTCGGCACGACCACACCGGCCGGACATACCGATTTGCTGGTCAGTTATACATACCGCATCGCCTTCGAAGGCGGCGGCGGGCAGGACTTCGGGCTGGCGGCGGCGATTGCCACGCTGATCTTCCTGCTGGTTGGCGCGCTGGCTATCGTGAACCTGAAAGCTTCACGCATGAAATTCGACTGAGGAGAAACACAAAATGCCAATGGTTAAACCTAAGTCGCAAAAAGTCAGATTACTGGTGACGCACCTTCTGCTGCTGTGCTTTCTGGCGCTGATCCTGTTCCCGCTGCTGATGGTATTCGCCATCTCGCTGCGGCCGGGTAACTTCGCGACGGGCAGCCTGATCCCCGATCAGGTCTCGTGGGATCACTGGAAACTGGCGCTGGGAATTGCAGTGACCAACAGCGACGGCAGCATTACGCCACCGCCGTTCCCGGTGATGCTGTGGTTGTGGAACTCGATCAAGATCGCCGGCATCACCGCCGTCGGGATCGTGGCGCTTTCCACGACGTGCGCCTACGCCTTTGCCCGCATGAAATTCCGTGGCAAAAGCTCGCTGCTTAAAGGGATGCTGATCTTCCAGATGTTCCCGGCGGTGCTGTCACTGGTGGCGTTATACGCCCTCTTCGACCGCCTCGGCATTTACGTGCCGTTCCTCGGGCTGAACACCCACGGCGGCGTGATCTTTGCGTACATGGGCGGTATCGCGTTGCACGTCTGGACCATCAAAGGGTATTTCGAAACCATCGACGGCTCGCTGGAAGAAGCCGCCGCGCTCGACGGTGCCAGCCCGTGGCAGGCCTTCCGGCTGGTACTTTTGCCGCTGTCCGTCCCGATTCTGGCGGTGGTCTTTATTCTGTCGTTCATCGCCGCGATTACCGAAGTGCCGGTGGCATCGTTGTTACTGCGTGACGTGAACAGCTACACCCTGGCGGTGGGTATGCAGCAATATCTCAACCCGCAAAACTACCTGTGGGGCGACTTCGCGGCTGCCGCAATTCTGTCGGCAATCCCGATTACGGCGGTATTCCTGATAGCTCAACGCTGGCTGGTCGGCGGCCTGACGGCAGGCGGTGTGAAAGGTTAACTGCAAGGCTAATGCGCTTACCTCCAAAATAATTCGAGGTGCAGAAAGGCGGCAAGTGAGTGACTCCCGATGAGCTGACAATAAGTCAGTGATTCGGGTGAGCGAATGCAGCCAACGCATCTGCAGTTCGAAGTATGAAGGAGGGTTTGATTTCCCTGTGTCTTGGGCGGCCGAATAGGCCGCTTTTTTTTGTCCGGGAATTTATGGCTTACAGGGTACTGAGACGGGTTGCGATATCCCGCATAGCATTTCGCGCCGTCTGGCTGATTCCGCCAAGCTGGAAAAAACCATGGATTACGCCCAGATAACGTTGCGCCGTGCAAATGACGCCCTGATCTGTCAGGCGGGTAAACAACTTTTCACCTTCATCACATAACGGATCGTACTCGGCTGTGATGATATGCACAGGCGGCAACCCCGATAAATCATTACGCCATAACGGGCTGACTTCGGGATGCATTAAATCAGTATCCGGGCAATAAGCTTCAAAACCGCTGAGCAACATTTCGCTGGTGAGGACGTAATCAAAACCATTACGTTGATGGCTGGCAGATGACGCAGTGGCGTCAATCATCGGGTAAATCAGGACTAGCTGCTGAGGCAACCACTGCCCTGCATCACGAAGGCGAAGCGCCGTTACCAGGGCAATATGTGCGCCCGCACTGTCGCCTGCAAATACAATACGTCTGCAGTCTACGCCCAACGTCCCGGCATGTTCCCGGATCAGGTTTACAGCACGTTCCGCATCATCGTGCGCTGCCGGATAAACATGCTCGGGTGCGAGACGATATTGCACCGCAATCACCCGACAGCCGCTGAAAAAGGCCAACTGACGCAGCTGATTATCATGTGTCGCAAAACCACCACTCACAAAACAGCCGCCATGAAAATAGATCACCGCCGGCAATATTTTTTGCGCATTTAAAGGCGACACAACGCGCAATGAAATGCCATCGATAACCACATCTTCAACATTTACGCGCTGCTCGATATCCCCCGCCAAAACCGTGCTGGCGACATATCCGGCACGACGCGCCTCATAAGTCTGACTGCGTGATGACGGGCGACCTGCGGCAATAAAATCATTAACAAGGGAGGCGATTGCGGGTTCCAGAGCCATGGGGGGTTCTTCCTGAGTGTGGGGTGAATTCAGGAGTTTAATGCGGTTATCGGAAAGAAGAAAGGACAGGGAAAAGCGGGTAAAGAAGGAAGTTTAGGCATAAAAAAAGCCACCCGTAGGTGACTTGATTTTCATACTAATGGTGCGAAGGCCGGACTCGCCAATCAATTTCAAACATCTGAATTATAAGTAAATAAATCGAGACACCACCACCTTGTATACTCACTTATATACTCAATTGAATTTGACAAGAAATACAATTAAATCAATAAGTTACACGATTGGTGGTTTTGAGTTTTTACGTGATTTTTCTGAAGAAAAACAGGTCTTAAAAACTCCTGAGATCATACCCGTTGCGCTAACATTCCGGGGTAGTGTTTCGCAATGATGTCATTCATCTTGTCGATTAGCTCTGGGCGCTTAAACGTCAAGTGCCCGGTACCCTTCTGGAAATATCTAATATTAAAGTAATCATCTTCATACGACTGTTGGCTCGGGTGATCACGCACATATTCCATGAGTCGGGTAGTAATATCGCCCCGGCTATCGGGGATCGGTTTTCCGTCCAGCAAAAATAACATGCGCTCCAAATCGGCCAACTGATCTCGTCGCCAGCCCCAGTTCAGACTGTAGCCCCAGCGATTGTGAGTCACCAGATTATTGATGATGATCTTCTTTCCAAAACTGCACGGACTATTAGTTTTGTAATCCCACGATAGCCCTTTGAAGACGTTGATGATGCCACGCTCAAAGACATCCATTTTGTTGAGATGCAACTGCTCAAAGGTGCTGAGAATATTCGCTTCGCTGATGGCAGGAATATTCTCCCCCTCAAGGTTTTTGTTCCACTGGTCCCTTGCCTGGGCATCCATCAAACTGAGCATTCCCGATTTCTTCATCAAATCTCGCCATATACCGCGATCAAGATTGCAGGTAATCACCTTCATCGCCGTTTCTGCTTTCTCCATAAGCCAGCAGCCGCAGCGGAAGTCTTGTCGCATGGCCCAGTCTCTTGCAATTCCACCGCCAATGCTGCTGGTGGTTGCCGAGATGCCTTCAAGCTGGAAGATAAGGGCTTCAGTCTGTGCCAGCGCTGCGTTACGCCCCGTGACGATCCGCTCGATATTGGTCGAGCAGATGAGTTCAGTATGGTCAGTTAATACTTCAGGTTCTGTCTGCATAATTAGTTTTCCATGCACAAAAGCAAACACGCCTGCCGGGAATGGCTAGCGCATTATGCTGGGAGAGTCGGGACAACAAAAATCAGACGTTCAAATCAGGAATGCGGCTTGCAAGATTTAAATACTTAGCGATCCAGTCAGCTGTTTGTTGCCAGTCAGAGAGGGGAATATCAGTCTTTATCTGCCAGGTGGCAGGTGGCAGGTGGCAGGTGGCAGGGCAATAGTAGTTAGCTAATAGAATAACCACCCTGACCAAAAAACCATAAGGCAGGTTATTAGTATTGCAGCTGTAGTCGGCTGTTTGATGCATACCGCGGGTCAGTATAAATGCATCCCCAGCCTGCTGGCGGGCTCCGCTTCCGTTAAATGAAATGACGCCTAGCCCAATTAAACTATCGTCAAACCGCAGCGACGTATTACCTGAATGCTCGCAGTTGGTCAGGCTGGGATGGCCTGTGGTTGCGATTGCGTTCTTATGTAGCGATAAGCGAAAGTCACGGCCCTGCATAGATCCAGCCACGCCTCTGGTTCAGCCTCCTGAACCTGTTTGATACGATATATTCCAGTATTGGAAGAATTGTTATCGTTCATGGCCTCTCCCCTTTTGTTTGAGAAAATATTCCAGTAGCCCGCCGCGCACGCAGAACATCGACGACGTTGAGATAAGGCTCTTCCCAGGAAAACCCATCGAGGTCTGTCCGTATTAATGCATAACGCTCAACCTGGAAATTCACCGCATCTGCCAGCGAGATCCCCGCATCGATATGTTCCTGTATGACCTGGCTTTCACTAAACGGCGTATCGTTTAGCGTCAGGCCATAATGTTGCTGGAACAGATATGCCAACAGAGTTTGCCAGGCTTCAGTCGGTGTCACTGCTTTAGAAATGGAAGTCATCAGAATGTATCCTCACAGCCAGCCGCGTTCGGCAAAAGATATCGATTCGCCGTGTCCGATGACGACATGATCCAACACCTTGATACCCATCAGAGTTGATGCTTCGATCAAGCGCTCTGTCACGGAACGGTCTGCACTGCTGGGCTCCGCAGATCCCGATGGGTGATTGTGTGCAAAGACCACTGCCGCCGCGTTGTGGCCTAAGGCTCTTTTTATGATTTCCCGCGGATAAACAGAGGTAGCGTTGATGGTGCCCAATGACGTCGTTTCACTGGCAATGAGGCGGTGCTGAGTATCCAGATACAGCACCATAAACACCTCGCGTTCGAGCTGCTCCAGTTGTAAACGCAGGTACTGCAGGGTCTCGGCGCTGGAATTAAAACTAACGGGTTTCTGTTTCATCTGTTTTTCAAGCAAGGTCAGCGCCATCTGGATAACGCGCTGGTGGGTTTGATATTGCATGTGGAGAACTCCAATAAAAGATAAGCCGCTATCTATTGAGACAGCGGCTATTTAGCGAAGACTGGTTAAAAGAGATATTAGAATTACGGCATAAAGACCATAACCCGACGGTATAGTTTATATTTCACTAATAGCGACGCAATAAATTAGTCTTGCGAGATGCATTATATGGTGAAACTCTTTAAGGAGAGGAACCCTACGGAGGAGAGGTTTATGATGGCTATTAATACGGAGTATTAATACATCCTTTCATCCCTTTAGTAATAGCAGAGTACAGGAGATGAGAATACCGATTCTCATCTATTGGTAATGCATCGTCCAGTTACCCTTGTCAGTGACAACGTCGATCTGAAGCACAGAACAGGACGATAAAACAAACAACGTTATGGACTCACCATAGTTGAGTGTTTTGGGCAGCATGCTTCGCCCAGTAATTGCATATTTTTTATCCACACGACAGTTACCCCGATTGACAATAACATCTCTAATTTCGGCTTTATCAGTTATTGCCGTTATCTTCACTTTTAATTCTGGGAAATTATAGTGCGGATTAACTCCTTTATATAAAGAAATATTTACGGGAGCAGAAGCAAATGAACATGCAGAAAATAGAAATAAGACGAGTGCAATAATGAATTTCTTATACATGGAAATATCCTTTATGGAATATGACTGAATGAAGGTCTGGTAACATGAAAACAAGAGTTAATGAGGCCGACTTGGTCGGGGAAGTAATGCGCCAGAACAGAAATGTCCTTTCGAGGAAACGATGAAATTTCAGGAAGCGAGTTGCAACATTTGCTCAGCCATCACCCATAGCGCACGGTTAAGCTTAATGTCCCCATCAATGCCTTTAACAGCACGCGTGTGAGCCCGCTTGCCAGTAGCGGAAACCCCCGTTAATCCACCTTTGATCAGGTTTTCCTGAACCCGTTGGTAGGTCGTCCATAAGTCATCCGCCTTGTCTTCCCAGCGACGGGCAGTCAGTAGTTGAGACTCGGTGATAGGATGATGCTCTTCCCCATAGCGATAGTTCAGAGCAGCATGAGCAAAAGCCTGTCGGGCAGGGGCTGGCAGACTCAGGCACTGCATGGCTTCGCGCTGCTCTTCAACGCGTTCAAACACGTCCAAAACTTCATATGCTCCTTCTATCACCCGCCCCACCACATCACCTTTATGCGGGACTCGAACTTCACCAAAGGTATCACCACAAATCAGCCCATTAGCACACACGGCTCTGAACATGCCTGGCAGCATCTGATAACTGCTCGAACCGTCATGGCTATTCAGCAAAATGATTTCCGGCACTTGTTGACCAGTGATCTGACCTTCCCGACGGAGCCTGAGTAAATGCTTGGTATGCTCGCGCTTATTTGGGTCGCGAACACGGGTCTGGCAGGCATAGAACGGCTGAAAACCTTCACGCTGCAGATTTTCAAGCAAGGATATGGTCGGAATGCAGGTATACCTTTCGCTGCGTGACTCATGTTTGCTGTCACTGAATACACTGGGCACGTAGAGAGCCAACTCATCATGCGTAAGAGGTCGGTCGCGACGAATAGAATTCACCCGCCCAAAGCGGGATGCGAGAAGTGTCATGGTTTTTCCTTAATTATGATGTGGGTTAATATCAGGGAGAAATATTTCAACGGCTAATGCACCTGATGAACGAACTAACAGCCAGTCTAGGGTGCCGCTGATAATGCCCCCTATCAGTGGAATCAAGCGGGAGGCGGAGCCAGTAGCAACACCAACGGTTGAATGCATCATCAATGTGGTGATTGTTTTCTCGCTCGCAGCTTCCAGGGCTTTGAAAGATAGCTGACTAATAAAATGCATACTGGTGTTATGGAGCAGTTCTTTAGCTACGCTGCCACCGAGACAAATGTAAGCAAGATGTCGGGTTCTAAGATCATCAGGCGAATAGCCACCCAAAATCGCGACAGCAGCAATCATTCGGAACTGAATAAATAGCAAGCCGGTCAATCCGGCAGGAAGTGCCACAGGCAATGTTATAATGCCGGCCAGCCCAGTAATAAACCCGCTGGTTGCTGCTTTACTTGATTCCCAGCTAACTAAGCTGTCTGCAGCCTGATGAATATCAGAAAATGTGCTTAGATAGTGATGGGCCAATTTTTCTGCAGAATCGGTGCCCAGCCCTCCTTTAATAGCCTGGGCATACAAACGGTCGAGCCAACTGAAAAGAGTATTAAATGGGATGTCATCATCATGCATAAATCACCTTGTGACGAATAAAAAAGCCACGGTGATTTACCGTGGCAGGGTTCGAGTTGGTGATATAGGTTTATGTTTTTTTTATTTCCTTTTTTTCTTTTTATTTTTTTATCTGTGAGATGGCATAACTACGTACTTTTTTTGCTTTTATAGGATCATAAGGTGGGTAGAAACGCCTCAGTGACATATCTTTATTACGAACCTCATTTTTTGATATGGCGTTGAGTGTATGAACAGGATAACTTTCCTTAGCGAGGAGTATTAGGTAAGCTTCAAAGCTTTTAATATCACTAGCCAAAGCGTCGTATTTTAATTGAGAGTTTCCTTTTTGATTAAAATCATCTAAAAAAACATCTTCAGCTTTACTTTTGTCGTCTACCAACTTTCGTGAAAACATCGTTCTGACTTTGTCATTGTATACTTCACTATTACCATACCTACGTGAAACATCAAAAAATAAAGCACAACCATCATTACTTGTGACCTTTGCCCACAAGTTAATAATCTCAGTAGCAAGATTGGCGTTAAATCTATCATCATTTATGTAAAAATTAATATGGATGTATGGCATGCCGTTAGGCTCTTTCATCACAACCCAAAAATGACCAACTATTTTTTGAAGAAGTACCCTTTGCCTCGCATTATTTAAAAAATTACGCATTGCAGAAACTAACACCCAGCAACTATTTTTGACATCAAGTGGATTATCGAGTTCTTTATTTATTATCGCATCTCTTTTGAGAGAAAATGAAAAACGTAATGAGTATAAAGAAGGATGTTTCCTGTTCAATCTATGATAATGAAGCAACAGAGTATTAAGAAGTTCTGATTTCTTTTTTAAAAGAGGTTGAGTGATTTCCTTTATATTATTTTTAGCCTCAGTTAACTTATCAAAGTCGTTAAGAGAAAATGATCCCTCAACCAAGTTAGAAACTCTTCTAAAATATTTTATTATTTTATTATCATTTTGATCATAATAGTCAAGGCAAAAATCTGCTTCCACGACCCTCAATCTTTTCATCACATAACTTAACTTTGTCAGCCTTATTTCATCTTTTTTATTATGAAAAATAAAATCAAAATGATCAGTAAAGGAATTCATATCTACCTCATTCAAATCATACATTTTAGATATTTAACTTCATACATTTTACATGTAAGTTGTACTTACACTTACAATAATACTCCGATTAAACCCAGTTTTCTACCTTGAAGAGGCTGTTAGCAAAGCATGTACATGTCGGCAGTTAAATTGTGCTTTTAGGTTGAGGGTGCCCCTTACCGCTTCAAAGACAAATATATCATTCCTTCATAACTGAAGAACTTACAGAAGCAAATATTCGAATGAAAATAGTAATAATTTACATAGCAGCCTTATGAGACGAACCGCATTAACTCTGTTAACCACAATCATCTGTGCTTGTATTCTTAACTCTGAATCCTGATAAAACTCACGGTCATGAACAACTACTTTGATTAATCAACATGTCAATTCTGCCATTATCACCTCTTCCAGATTCCCGAGTTTCTATGGCTAAAAATTACATTTGGGTTAATTAATATAATTAATAGGCACCCCAATAAATACACACCGTAACTCTCTGTAATTAACGCACGCTCAACCACACATGTCAGCATCAATACGACACATAGCTTTGATTCACCTTAGCCATTTCAACCTGCTGATAATTAGGCAACCCCCATTGATATCTCACCCTGTTATCAGCCCTGAGGCATTGGCTCCTCAGGGCCTGAGGAGGCTGTTCTAATAAAGCATCTAATCTTGTGAGTTCTACTATGAGAGAAAACGAATTATACAATCAGGGCTATTCAATGAACTGGTTTCTTCATGCACTCATCAATAATCAAATCGATGCAATGGTACAACGCTATGCAAGGCTTTATGCCTTGAGGATCGATTTTTTCTACAAAAAAGGCTCTGACCGTTTTAAAAACAGTTCTCCGCGCTCAATGGAGGATGAGTTACGCCTGTTAATGACGGAGATGATGGCTTCCCCTGCAGTAGTAGGGTATTTCTGGGTAGTTGAATGGACGCCAGATCATGGCTTTCATGCGCATGCTGTTATCTGGCTAAATGGTCATAAAACACAGCGAACCTATCCCTTTGCAGAGAAGGCAGGTTCATTTTGGCAGGAGCTTACTAAACAGGAAGGTTTTCATTACCGCTGTGAATATCATGAAAATTACAGCGCAAATATTAACATGCCAATCAACTACAATGACCCAGCCAGTATCGCCAATATTCGCTACATATTGAGCTATCTGGCGAAAGAAGAGCAAAAAGAAGGATTATGTTGCTATGCCAGCAGTGAGGTTCCGCTTCCCTCTGGTGCTGGACGTCCCAGATCACCCGTCCATTCTACGGATTGGTCTTCTTGATGATCAAAAAACAGGGCTTTAAGCCCTGTTCTGATTACTTAGAAGTTACTGCGATTAAAACCAGAAGCTTCAGTGCAACGAATAAACGTTTGTAAGCCTTCTTTCATCACCAGGCGCTTCATATAGAGCATATTGGCATAATTGGCCTGAGAAACGTGTGATTCAAGATGGCGGTGCACAGTAATGTGATCGACCTGAAGTCGGTCATAACCGATATGTGTATTTCCGACGTTATAAGCTGAGAAAATCGCCAGCTGGTCCGAAGCATGTAATGTATTCAGAAACTCCTGCGCTTTTTCTTCACTCGTAATGTACGGCAATACCTCAACCGTCTGTTCAATTAATTTATCAATATGCATTAGCTGTTTCCATGTTGTTTTCGTATTCACAGAACATGGTGGCATTACGTCGAGGTTCAACCTGATTACTATGTAAATGGGGAGCCAGATCTCAATTTTTGAACTTAAAAATGCTTGCTAACGGTTACCTTCTTCAAACACTGCATCCGTGAACTCTTCGCCATCCCTTTTATTCAAAGCTCAGAAGTAAATTTTTACTCGGAGGGACATGATATGTAGAGATGCCAGTAACCACGCATAACCTTACCGCATGCTCTTCATCCCCCCACCGAAGAAGAGAAAACATCATGACAACGACACCAGAATTACTAAACGATCCGATGATTGACATGGCTTTCATCACAGCCTACACCGGGATGACGGACAAATGGCTTTATAAATTAATTCAGCAAGAAGAGTTCCCTAAGCCCATCAAACTCGGACGCAGTTCACGCTGGTTAACAAGCGAAGTTGAACAGTGGGTAAAACAGCGCATCGCCCAATCCCGCCCGTAAGCATATCCCGCACTCACTAACTTGAATTAACCCCTACAAGCCCCCTGCAGTAGCTACTCCTGCCCACCTGGGACGGATTACGCACGTCTGCAATTTGGCGTAACGGAGTAAAAACATGCACGCAAAATCATTTATCGCCTTCAACAGCAACGGGCAACTCATGGCCGCAACAAAGGCATCGTTAGCCCCTAATGACCAATACCGTTGCCATCTGTGTAGGGCCCTCATGAAACTCCACACGCCAGAGAACGGAAAGAATCCTTGGTTTGAACACATCCAACAAACGACAAGGACGACATTAGTTCACAAACTCCATGACTGCCCCTACCTCACTGCCGATGCAGAAGAGATGGCCCGAGTCAGCGCTTTACGCCGCTTCGTTCCAGAAGCACAGCCCATAGTCCAGAAAGGCGACTGGTACTGCACAAAATGCAGAAGTGACTACCATGCAGAGAAATACTGCACGCATTGCCAGACAGGCATCTACAGCATTGAAACTGCCTCCCCCACTTGGAATGAGTTATCTGTATTTCAGTAGCTCTCACTGCACTGGCCTGACGCAAATTCATAACTCAGGCCATCAAAAGATCAAGTCACCCAACTCCCCTTTCAGCAAAAAAATAAAGAGAAATCACGATGCCTAATGCTCATGCAATTACGGCTTTAAAGAAGTGCTATCAACACATACTTGATAGCTATCGCATGGTCGATGCCGTAACGGGACAACCGGTGCAGGCCTTGAGGCCCTATCTCAGGCTGGGGATGTATCAGTGTGATTTTGAACAGCGAAGCCACACCTGTCAGATTATCGCACCGGTTTTCATCGCTCACCTGCTAACTCTTAGACAGAAGCAGCAGTCAGATAATCTGGTCTCGCACGATGCAGCGGCTAGACATCTGCGGCCTGAACATTTCATACAGAGCACGCAATTCTACTTCTCATTGCTGCGAGCAGAATGTCAAAGGCTGGGATGGTCAGGGCTCGCCGATGACTTGCTGGCGCTAAGTTCACATTTTTACGATGAACCCTGGCATCTGGAGAGGTTTGCGCTCGCTTACTTTTACGGCTTGCTGGCGAACGATCCGGAGTACTTTGCTCTGCTGGCACCACCGCAGCATGAGGCTTCTCTTCATCCAGTTGAACGAGTAAATCATCGGGTGTTGCTACTGAACGCACACCTGGCGAAAACACCGAATCTGCATAACCTGATTGAGGAATATGTGTTTTTCGCATTTTACAACCTGTGGGGTCAGACCCCGCCTTAAGTACCGCCCCTTCCCATCCTGGGTGGGCTGCCCCTAACACTTCCAATCGTATTGCAATCTTCTTATTCATCGGAAAAACCACCCAATGACTACAGCCGGTCGCGGCAAGAGGCGCATCTATGCAATTTAAGAAAATAAAGCGTGGCGTTACCCATGATGGCGGGTGGGTTAAAGCAGAATTATATCCTCTGCCAGCATCGCTGCGTTGTTACTGCGAGGGCTGTTTAAACCCTTTGCATTTTCGAATCACGCATGCGGAAGGTCGTTTTTTTGAACACGACCTTGAAAATAGCGACATCAACCGTTTAGAAGAATGCCCCTATTTGCTTTTACCCCACAGACCCGCGCAACTCTCCACTGTTGCCCGGGCAACAGCCCTGCATGAATCCTTTAATTTGGGAAATCCTCAACCTAGGCACTTTATCTGCGTGATGTGCGATTACGAATTTTTCGGACTAAAACACTGTCCCCGCTGCGGTAACAGCCTGTACTGCACGGAAGTGAAAAACAGAAATACGCTGACCTTGTCTGTAAAGTTTGCAAAATAAATTAGGTTCATACCCGCACTCAGAAAAGTGACTGGGATATATCACGCAACAAACGACTATCACTAGCTGCAGTGCATCGATCGGTGATAACGATCGAAAACCAATTATCGATCTATCAAAACGATTATCTTTTCAGCAATCTCTCTGGTTATCCTTGGCTCCATTGTTGACGATAGATGGCTTTGTATCACGGCGTATTACAGCTGTGGGGCTTGCTACGTCATCACTACAGGGGTGCCAGAAACTAGTCGTCCCTCAGGTAACCATTATTGCATCAGATTAGTACGCCAACACCAGGCCACCATGCTCGAACGATGCAGCTGCGAAGAGATGAACATGAAAAGATGTACCCGATGCAATAAAAAAAGAAACTTCATCGAACGGTTATTTGCGCTGGATAAAGAGCTCTGCGAGGAATGCTTATACGACATTCAATTGGAAATTCGAGAAAGAAGAGAAATCCCAGTTCAAAGGCACAAAGATTAAATGGCGCTCATTCAGCAAGACCGGCAGGCCGTAATCGAGGTCAGCGTCATTATCCCTGTCTATAACGCGGCAGAGACCATCAGTCACCTCATCAGCAAGATCCTTAGGGAAACCCGTGTCGTTATTGAACTCATTATCGTTAACGACGGTTCCACTGATGGTACTGGCAATCTTATCCGGGATATCTGCGACAACCGGCTCATCCTCATTGAGCAGAAAAACCAGGGCGTCTACGCTGCTCGAAATGCCGCACTGGATATCCATCGTGGCGAATGGGTGATCTTCCTGGATGCGGACGATGACGTTGAAGACGGATTCATATTTACACGCTGGAAGACCGCACTGGCAACTCATGCTGATGTGGTGATCTTCAATGCCTGGCGCACGGGTTCAGGAACTTCCAGAACGCCCGTACACACCAGGCAACCTTACGGACAATCCTTATCCGGACATGAGTGGATACGCCACTGCGTGACGCTCCGGGAATGGCCGCACTACCTTTGGCTGCAGATTGTCAGGTCGTCCTATATCCGGCAAAACTCCTTATCCTTTCAGTCCGGTAAAAGCCACAAAGATATTCTCTGGACGATTCATCTCGCAACCAGCAACGGGCGTTTTTATCTTTCTGATTGCAAGGATTACACCTATAAGATGAATGCAGATTCCATTACACATCGGACCGATTACTTTGATGTCAGGGCTCAAAGTTATATTGAGGTGATTGCAGAAATTATTCGTCTGGCAAAGCATGACCAAAACAAAAAGATCAGCCAGTTTTTATACCGGCACGCGCTAGTGGAGGCACGTCACTTTTTGGGATTGTACAGGAATAATGTATGCAATACATTAAATGTAAAAAGCAGTTTTAGAACGGGAATATCGGTATTCAGTTTATTAAAGGGAGTAAGTAATATGAGTGATGCGTTTTTCTTTATTAAGCTGTTAGGGAGGATTTTATAAACTGGGAGTTCTGTAAAACACTCGACCAGTCATCAAAATAGCTCACTTTTCATTTTTGATGGATGATTGAATGAACTTGAATTGGAGGGGGCCCCTATTAGATTATCAAGCATGTTTATGACGGCATGAGTGTATAAAAAGTAGCGTCACGCATCATAGCGAAGAGGACTTCACAGCACCGCCTTTCGAAAGCGATAAGCGCTTGGTTGTGCCGTTTTTCCTGGTTCATTTTGCGTGTGTAGTAAGCCTTGGAGATCGGATTTCTAAGCGCAGCGAAGGCAGACAGGAACAGCGCCCGTTTGAGGGTTTTATTACTCCGCCACGAAGAGTGTTCCACTCATATTGATGAGCCGGAACGTCGGGTTACCGGCGCAAGACCGGCATATACTGCGTGTTGTCCAGTAGAGGTGAAGTCTCGACAAACGACCTTAATGAGGAGTGTGGCGGCGGTCCTGACGTCGCCCCGGGCATGCTGGTCAGGACCGGGTATAGAGGGTGAGCAAGAACCCGCTGTTCTACCTCAAAAACCACCTCGTCCCTTTGCTTACGCAGCATGATGAGCAGGAGTGTCTAACGTGGCAGGACCACGACAGCGGCATTCATACCAGGAGCGACGACAGTTTGCTCAGTTAGTGCATCGATAATATCTGCAGCAAGGCGCTTTCCGAGACGAGGCGTGAGTTTGCAGAGCTGGGTTGCCAACTTCCTCTCATCCAGCGAAGCGAGCTTTTCGGGTGAGGTATATCGTTGGAGAAGATCGAGTACTGCCGGATGTATCTGAGTCAGCAGGCCGCGAATACGGTTACTGGCCTGAGTTGTCTGAGCGGCAAGGTAATCATCGAAGCCGCAGAGCATGCAGAGTTCAACGATTTGTTCGTCAGCTGATTTTATCGTGCGTAGCGCATGAGGCATGGGCATGGGCATGGGCATGGGCATGGGCATGGGCATGGGCAGTTTCGGCGATGATAGAAGCATTACGGGCATCTGTTTTGGCTTCACCGGCGTGTAAATCTGCGATGCGGCGCATTACCAGCCCGGGAAAAGCGCCGATGATAGCTGGCTGGTCGGCAACCAGCATTATCAGACCATGTTGTTTAAGGTCAGATATCAGCGGTCTGAGATTGTTTTCGTCGTTGGGCAATGCTTTATTGAACGAACGCTTTCCTAAAAGACTAACGGGAACAGCTTGATGCGTATCTTTACCAGCATCAGTGCCAATAAAGACCTGGACTGATTCGTAATCGCTGGATTCGGTTATTCTGTCCGCCTAATGTCTGACTGGCCACCTCCAGTCGTCCTTGAACCCGGTGCCCCCAGGTTCAAGGACGACTGGGACTGCAATCAAGCCAGGTATGTCTAGTTAACCCCCCCTATTATAAGGGGTACGAATAAGGTAACGGGGATCTTAATATGCAATATATAAATAAATAATAAAATACCCCTCATATCTATATAGCTGTTAGATAGGGAATAAAGATCGCCATTTTGAGTTTATTTATCTCATTAAGAATCTGTTTGGCAGGCATGACGATTATTTTATTACATATATTTTTCACTGCACTTACTATTAAATGAATATGCCTTTTGATTATAGTGTTTTTTAAATCATCTTTTCGAACATTTATTAATGAGCTACAAACATGACGTCTGTCGATGAACTGCTTAAGGAAATCTTGTTAGTTGTATTAAGCCTTAAATTACAAAAGTTATGTACAGGTCCGGTTTTTTACAAGGTATGAACCGCTCCGGTTTTCATGTAGAGTATTTTGCAGAAGTATTCAGGCTGCCGCATTCCCGTCATTCAGTGAATGCGTAATACGCTTTTTCTACCTCTGTTGGCGGAACATATCCGGTACGTCCCATTAACCGATGATATTTGTACCAGCCCACCCATTTTAGTGTGACCAACTCCACATCCTGTCAGTTTTGCCAGTGGATCACCTCCTCCTTATACAACCCGTTGATATGTTCTGACATTGCATTGGTATACGAAACCCCGTGCTGACTGTTGAGGCCATTAACGCTGTGTCATTCAACCGCAGCGTATATGCCATTGACACATACTGTGCACCTTTATCGCTGTGATGGATGGCGCCACACGGTCGTTTGGGTGCGCAGTCCCTGCTCTAGTGCAACCAGCACAAAAGACGATTTCATCATGGATGAGACCCGCTAGCTCAAGATGACAATAGCGAACACATCGATGATGAACGCCACATATACAAACCCCCGCATGGTGCTGACATAGGTAAAATCGGCCACCCTGAATAAATCAGGGCGTTCAGCCAAGAACTTACGGTTTACCCGCTCGTGCGGTGATAAGGTTTTGCTGCTGGGGAGCAGACACTTTTCCACGTGTCTGCAAGGTTTCATCTGGCGGTCAATGAGACATCGGACAGCACTGACGGCTTCGTGTTTTAGCTGCCGCGAGACCTTACGCACACCGTAACCGCTGTTTTTTCTACGTATACGCGCTGTATCTCAGATATTCGTGCGACATCGCGCTTATCCTGCCAGCATTGCCGCTCCCGTGCTCACCGCTAAGATTTTCCAGTAGCCGCATTTTTTTAGTGACGGTCGAACTCCGCATGAGAGCAATACGCTGAAGCTTGGCGCAAAATGTCTTTGCTGCGCAGCAGTTACCGGCTTTCACGTTCCAGTCGTTCGCTGTCTTGCTGCTCATCAACGGACTCCCGCTGGCGTATCTAGATATGCAATACGTCTAGAGTGCGGCCGATCTTAGGGGCAACGGGGCAAATAGCGGCCCATTATGAGTTATAAGCGCTCTGTTTTTCCAAAACAATGCGATCAGCCTTCTCGTACACTTCAAGGAGAAATCGATGATGTTTTATCATCCTGGTTACTTGTCTCAAAGAGTGCAGTCTCCAAAATTGTCGGGGCGGCTCAATTGCGAACATTGTCGTTGAACACTTAGGTTACCTTGTTCATAATCCATCTAATAGCTGTGCCTATTGACGCTACTTCTATGCTTTTCTGTGCTTTTTGGGCATGTAACTATTCAGCTTGGACAGAGTACATTAAGCCCTGTGTAGAAAGTTTGCGAGTCAACCCGCTTCTAGGCCGGAGTGAGGCTAGATGGAGCTGCTTAGAAAGGTCTGGGGATGGCCATAAACCTCGGGGCGGTAGCGTCTCATTAAGGAAAGGAAAGGAAAGGAAATGTTTAAAGTAAGCGCGAGAACAATTTTAGAATTGGGCTCGGAGTTAATTAGCTCCGATATAATTGCATTTTATGAACTGATCAAGAACAGCTTTGATGCTCAGACAAAGAATGGCGTGACAATTAACTTTGATATTACACTACAGCGAAATGAATTTAAAAAAATAGATGGATTGCTAAATAGAAAAGAAATTTCATTAGAATCAGCCATCGAACTCATTGTCACAGCCTTAGATAAAAATTCAATTTATTATAAAGAATATTTTGAATTTATAAAAAACTCCAATAGTTTGGATAGCTTAAATGAGAATTTTAAAATTGCCCAAAATAATTTCAACAGAATAACGATTTCAGATACCGGTGTTGGCATGTCACCAGATCAATTAAATGAGAACTTCTTAGTAATAGGTACATCATCAAGAAAAAAAGATATTGATATCGCGATTAGTGCAAAAAGTGGAACATCTCCTTACCTAGGCGAAAAAGGAATAGGTCGTCTTTCAGTTATGCGCTTAGGGAATTACCTGAGACTAACAACATCGACTGAGAAATCTCAAGAAGAAAGTGTATTAGAAATTGATTGGGAGAAATTCTCACAGCTCGATCTTATGCTCGATCAAATAGAAATAAAAGCAATATCGAAAAATAAAGAAAAAGAATGGCATGGCTGTATAATTGAAATCAGCAATTTAACAGAAAACTGGACCCGAAAACGCGTTGATGAATTAATTGAGTTAGAAGTTGCCAAACTAACAGATCCATTTGAAGATGTGAGGAAAAGGCCAAAAATATTCATTCATTGGAACAGGATTAGAATATCAATTCCATCAATGAATAGAAAACTATTGGAACATAGCCATGCTGAACTAAGAGGGTCTTACAGTGTGGAGAATGGGAAGCCCTATATAAAATGTCATTATATTGTAAGAGATGCCGGAGTGGAACATCCTATCGAGGAGGATATATATTACCTCACCGATGTTGATCTACACGGACTACTGGTGGGAGACAAGCTTAATATTTCTTTAGAATCTTTAATTAGTATTGGTGATTTTAATTTTGAGTGTTACTGGTTTAATAGGCAAAAACTGAAAGCAATTGATGGCATCGGAAATCAAAAAACTGCCAGGGAATTACAAAAGCAATGGTCAGGAATATTTCTTTTTAGAGATGGATTTAGGGTATTTCCATATGGTGAAGATGACGATGATTGGTTATCACTAGATAGGAAAGCATTAGCCCACTCAGGCTACTCACTAAATAAAGCTCAGTTTATAGGAAGAGTAAATATCTCGAGGATAGGCAATCCACAACTAATTGACCAGACTAACCGTGAAGGCCTAAGAATTAATGACGAGCAAAAATTATTTATACGGATTTTAAGAAACACAATACAAGAACGATTACTTCAATTTTTAAAATCAATTAAAAAACAATATAAAGACAAAAAAATCAATATTGAAACCATTGAGACAGATGTAAACTCTCTGAAAAAAAGAGCTGACGATGCGGTAAAACAACTTAGAAGCCATATAGATCCAGAAGGAAAAGAGTTTTTTGAAGACTTACAACAGACATTGTTTCAATATGCAGACTTTTCTAAAAATGCAAAACTTAAAATAGAATCTGTAGAAAATGATAGTCTAATGATGACTGAACTAGCGGGGATTGGTTTAATGAGTGAGATAATTGCTCATGAACTAGCTAGAACTGCCGAAAATGCCTTAGATACTTTAAATGACTTAAAAAACAAGGAAGTATCCGTTGATATCAGAAAAGGATTGGAAGTCCTCAGAGGAGAAATGAATAGTCTAAGTAAGAGACTTCGTGTTCTTGACCCTATAAGCATTGCAGGTAGACAAAGAAGTGAGAACCTAGACTTAATAGAAGTGATTGAAGATATACTAGATCTTCACAAACCACAGTTTATCCGCCATAAAATTGATGTGCAGATTATAGAAAAACCGAATCATAAAATAATGATGCCCATAGTGAAGGGTATTCTGATTCAAATATTTGCCAATTTAATATCCAATTCAAAGTATTGGCTTAAAATTAAGAAAGATAGAATTATTAGCTTTTCACCTAAGATTGAAATAATAATAGAGTCATCACCACCAACTGTAATATATAGAGACAATGGAACAGGAATCTCTGTAGAAAATAAAGACCGGATATTTAAGGCATTCTTCTCATTGAAAGAGGAATCTAAAAGAAGAGGCCTAGGACTACATATTGCAAAAGAAAACGCAGAATATCTTGGTGGCAAACTTTATCTTGACAATGAAATAAATGAAGAAACCAGTAGATTGCATACATTTATACTTGAATTACCAGAGGCAGGTAATCTGGAGAATAAGAAATGAACGATTTAATTAATATCCTTAGTGAGAATAAAATAAAAAAAGCATTAGTTATAGATGATTCCTTTAACATAAAACCTAATGTTTCAAATATATCTTACACATTAGACGATTGGGATAGGTTCTTTGATGATTTGCAAAGTGTTGACGTCGATTTAATAAAAACTATTATAAAAGATTATGATGATATTGATTCTGAAAACCTTAAAAAATCAGATTCATTTATCGGAGCATTATGGGATTTAAGGGATGAAATACCTGCAAGCAAAACTCTTTTCGCAAGATATAGTAATGACATGTCGCACGACTTAGAGATTCTCGGAAAATTAAAATCCACCCTGACAAAACTTAATATACAGAGCGAAGAGTTGGGCGTTATAGACTCATATGTTGACAAAGAAATATACGAAAGGAAGATATCTAACAGCGATATAGATATTATATTCATTGACCTATTTCTTGGTGGCGAACAAGACTCATTAGCTCAAGAAAGATCTAGCAATTTGATAAAAAGAATTGTTTCAGAAAGGAAAGTTTCTCCCCCTCTGGTTGTACTAATGTCTCGAAGCCCATCACTTCAAGAGAAAAGAATCGAATTTAGAGACAACATTGGCATTATTGAATCAATGTTCAGGATATTATCTAAGAGAGAAATATCAGATGAAAGCAGGGTGAGTCAAGTATTATTTAACCTAGTATCTGCAAAAGAAAACTCTCATAAAATCTTGAAATTTATCAATGCATGGAGTGATGGCATGTCTAATGCCATGGATGAAACTCTGAATATAATGAGGTCCTTTGACCTTTCTACATATTCAAAACTAAAAGAATTACTATTGGATGGAGAGGGTGAAAGCACTGGAAGTTATATAGTAGATATATTTGAGTTAATAATGCAACACAAACTCGAAGAAAACAATGGCATTATTGATTCCGCTATTGGTTTAAATAAAATCACAGATAGCAAATCATATTATCCATATATTACAACAGACAAATACTTGCATGAGCTTCTATATAGCGTGATGTTCAAGAACAATAACAGAATACGAATAAACCCTGAGAATGATAATAGACTAGCCTTTGGTGATATGTTTGTTATAAATATTGAAGCCAACACAACCCAACATTATTTTATTGATAAAAACAATGCAGGAAATATATTTCTTGTGATAACTCCTGCTTGTGACTTACAAAGAGAAATTAAAAACAATATAATTTTACTAAAAGGTAACATCAGAGAGCTTTCTTTAAATACGTGGGTTTGCAACGATGATGAATTAATAACACCTATAGTTAAAATTGATGATAATTATAAATCAATCAAATGGGATGCTAAAAGCATAGAAACTCTTTCCGCTCAAGACATCACATTATTGTTATCTTCTAAAAGAATCAAGAGAGTTGCACGATTACGTGAAAATGCAACACTTTCATTGCAGCAAGTTTGTTTATCTAGCATAGGAAGAATAGGGCTCATAGCCCAATGCCTGCGTCTTATGCTGTAGAATTATGCGCTTATTATCTTGATGATAGCAGGGAGTTAAAGGAAATCCATCTCAAAAATAGCGACTCATTAGATGACTATTATGGTGTATGTTATGTTGGTCGATATAACGGAAAGAAAAACATCAAGAAAATATCACTTAGTGAAGATTTAGCTTCAAACCTTCGCAGAGCTATATCTAATATTTCAGCCAATGATGTTTACGTAAAAAACAAAGTAATAATTGGTCATCTAGTTGAGTCAATACAGCTCCAAGAGTTGATTTGTCATAGTTTAGAGCTTGAAAGCTCAAAAAATAAGCCTTATCCGCTTCACTTAGACATCAATGGAACTAACACAAAAGTAGGGTATATAATAGAAGACCCCTCCCAAGAAGTAATAATTAATCTGTCAAAAAAACAAGATGCTGCACTTGTAATTGTAATAAAAGAATACTGCACATGTTAGTAGAAAGGCAGCCGTTGCACTCAAAACTTCGAGAATGTAATTAAAAATCGTAATTACCTATTTTTGGTATGTTCACTCCTGTAACAAAGATAGGTAAATTATGGGTGAAAAGATACTACCAGCACTTACTGCTGAACTGGCTAAAGGCCTTACAACCGAAGCTGATCTCAATCAGTTTTCGCCCATGTTGACGAAGCTGTCCATCAAAACTGCACTAAGACTGATCTATCTGGCCACCTTGGGTATCATTAAAAAGTACCTAAAACAGGCTCGAATATCCGCAATGTAAATCCAACAATACATTGCTGTTTGATGAAGTAGAGGATGAACTCAGTACGCCCCGTGACCGCGAAAACACCTCGGAGCCCCTGCTCACGAAGGAAAAACAGACTCGTCTCACTCAAACGTACAGGCAGCTTTTAGATCTGTACGCCAAAGGTATAATCACGCGGGAAATCGTCGCCATATTCAAAGAAATTTATGACGCCGACGTGCCACCGAATCTGATATCTTAAGTCACCGATACAGTTATAAAGCAGGCCACAAAGTACCCCCCCCTCTGTATACGCTGTATCCGATTGTTTATCTTGAGTGTATCATTCTAAAAATTCGCCACAGCGTCAACTTTGATTAACAAGGCCGTATTCCATGTTTTAGGTATTAACACCGAAGGACAGAAAGAGCGGTTAGACATATCGTTGGTATGTCTGGCAGAACGTGTAGGCGCGTTGTTCTGGCTCAGCGCACTGACAGAGCTTAAAAATTGGATCGTCAGGACATCCTGATTGCTAGTATGGATGGCATGAAAGGTTTCCTGGATGCTATTAACAAGGTAAATCCTCATGCACATATCTAGCCCTGCCTCATTCATTTGATGCGAAACAGCCTGAAAGACTTGTCGTGGAAGAATTAAAAGATCGTGATTAGCGGATACAAAACGGTGTAGCTGATGGTACTGGAGATGTTTGCGGAGACGATACATACCTGCCAAACTACGAAAGATGGCGTACGCACTGGGAAAATCTCAATACGTTCTTCGGTTATCCAACCGATCTGTAAGGCTATCTAAACGACCAAAGCCATAGAGTTGTTGAAGAACGTGATCCCGCAGGCGATGAAGAAGCATAAGGTATTCCCGACAGTCATCTCGGTACGTAAGTTTATTTATCTGGCAATAGAGGATGCTAAAAAAGGAGCATGCTGATCCAGAACTGATGGCTGGCGACGAACCACTTTATTATCAAGTTCAGTGACCGCCTGAGCGATCACCTATTACGTGGTGGCAGTTACACCGAATAATTTATAAGCTCCAAATTTCATTTATGGCAGATATTACAAGCCCCTCCTCCTTCGTCTTTGTAATATAATTCATCAATATCAATACAAACGTCGTTCGGCCTCAGTGGATTTACTGGTCGACGACGCCGCTCTCTTTCAACCCTAAGCTCATAGTCTTTCTTTATTTGAGCGACTCTCTCAGGCTTTTCAAGTTCAGAAAGTGATTCCCCTTGTGTCCAAGTAAAAGGAGAGCCATGTTCCAATGCATCTTTCTCATATTTCTTAGCATCGATAAATTTATCAGGATGATGTTCTTTAAGCCTGACCCACTCGATTTTTTGTTGGTAAAAGCAGAATGTACAACCACTACGAGAGCGCCATTGATAGTAATCAGGCCATCCTACTCCTGATTTTTCAAGCAACTCGCCTACTCCTGCTTTATCAATCCCATCATCTCGAAATGGGAGCACGATTTTAAGATTTTTATTACTTGATGAATACCCTTCTCGATAATCTTCATCTGCACGAATAGCAACATAAGAATATACTTTCTCACCGTTTGCCAACATTGGACGAACCCATTGTTCAAATGGTAATAGCTTTAGTTGCCGAGTACACCACCGAGTTTGAGGTGAAGGTAGGAAATGATTATATTCACGAAGCCAAAAATCAAAATCACGTTTAGGATTAAGTTTAACTATAGGCTTGCCCAAGAAACCTTCCAACTTACCCAAAAACTCATAAACCTCTGGTAGTTCCTTCCCCGTATCGGTGAAAAAATACTCAATATTAAGATTCGGATAATTCTGTCGCATATAAATAGCTAGAGCGGCGCTATCTTTGCCACCAGACAAACCGAGAACATGGCGTTCCATTATTAATCCTCCCCCTGTGCAAAATCAATACCACACTCAGCTATAGCTCCTAGTAATGCTTTGGGGCTTAGACCGTTATGCCCACAATCATTAAAGAATTTTTTTACTACAGTTATTGCAGCTAATCTATCATGCTCTAAAATATCAAACTCACATATCCGGGTATTAGCATTTTCACCCGTACCAATCACGACAGCAACTACATTTCTTTTCGGCTTCCTACAATCAGCAACAGCATAAGCTTCAATATGCTTAAATTTAGTTGCCCACTCAGATACGATCAATCTAGCCTCTTTAATATCACCATCACGCCAGCTCTCAGTTGGCTTATTCAGAGCAAGGCTTATGGCGTTCTCAACATTAAACTCTTGAGAAAACAGGCCGTCCAATCGATCAATAAATGCACTAAATCTTAAATCATCTGTATGCTGCTTTACATAATTACAACGCTGATGTAGGTCATATGCGGCCCCAATTTCACTTTGAATATGGATTTTAAATTTCTCAAGCATATTTGGATATGCTGCTAGCAACTCTGAAATAGAATCCTCTAATCGGCTAGAATACTTACTATATTCTTCATCCTTACATAATGCCTCTTTGAGATCTACAAATAGTATTTTATACGGATCACTAGCTTTATTGAGTAAATCTCTGACAATTCTTGATGATTCAGATAGTAAGTTTGTATGTAACGTCCATAAAGGTAGAGTAAAAATAATTTTCACCAACCCTTCGCTGCTTCCAATGGGCTATTATCAACTAAACCTCTACCAGTAAGCTTTCTTATAACTCCGGAAATAGATTCAAGAAATGCCTTCTCATCTAAGCCAATTATCACTTTCCTCAGCTTAAACTTCCTTTCATTCTGTAGCAACTCGTCAACTTCTACATCTCCGAACTCTGGAAGAAACATACCATCTTTATAAATTGACAATATATCTCTTCGAGACATCATATATGCCAAAAATAAAATTGGCTTTATTCCATCATGAATTCCGTAAGGTGTTTCACCCCACACACTATATATATCACCTACATTAACCATTTCAGTGGAAAATAGTTCATCAGTATCTTTCCACAAAATGTTTAATCTACATTTTCCATTATCATTTGGTGGTACAAACGACCAACTATCATTTACATCTTTCCTATGAATATTTGTATTTTTAAGTACAATTTCATATATCCCGCGTTCTGCGGGATAACCTTCCAATCCTAAATTTTCAAACCCCTCATGATTGACCATTCTATGCATTAATTCACGGCGAGCTTTTACAGCACTTGATGACAGTTTATTCCTGTTCATAATTTCACTTCTTATTATTGGAGTATTATGAAAACGAATCTCTGCCAATTTGGAAGCAAGAATGTGAATATTCACATCCCCATTCCATTTTCCATCCATAAGCCATTGGGCGGAAGTTATTGCTTTTTTAAGCTCTTCCTCGAGCCTAATTCTAATTGCATCTAATCTTGCATCAACCTCACGACGTGCAACCGAGTCACCTTCCAGTACACCGCCAAGATTTTCTTTAACAGTATTTAATGCAATTAATTCTTTACCAAGCGACAATATAATATTACTGTTTTTTGGCACTCCAACTACCAAATCAAAATCCTTGCATTTACCCAAAAGTAAAGACATAGATTTCTTGTCTAGATTAAGTAAATTCTCATCAGACAGAAGTAGTATAAATCGTCCAAATGCTCCATTAGGAATAAACTCTTTTTTAATAGCTTTATTCAATTCTGAATAATTTAAGAGCGATATATCCATCCATCTCAAAGATCCAGTTTCGTAATAATGACGCTTAGCTATTATAGGATGCATATCGGCCAGGTGAGACAAAAGCTTAGCATCTGTCATTTCAAGCCCAGAATTTACCTCTTTGATTGCCTCATCTATATTAAAGTCACTACCTTCAAATATAGCCCAAGCTCCTAGATACTTTCTGAAAACCACTACACGCCATAAGGAAAGGTCTTTCAAAGCATCTGATAAATCTGTTTCAGTGATATTTGGATATACTGTTTTCAAAACATCGTTACTTGCTACTAAACCTGTGCCATTTCGGAAAAGATTCAAAATAGCGATAGTTTTAACAATTGATACTCTTATATCTTCAGTATTACTTACCCGAGATTCCGCTCGCTCTACAGATTCAACCGCCTGCGCCCAACGATGCCCTTCAGTTGATGAATGAACTGACACCTCGAAATTAGCACGTATATAGTCCCAATAATAATCAGGTTTGTAGCTGGCTGCGTCGTCAAAATAAGTATTTTCCAAAAAAGCCTGAAAACCATTTGGTTCTGCAGAAGAAAGAAAAGTAAATGTGCTACGTTCATTCTGCCCAAATTGTTTTCGAGATATAGGACCAAGCAACATGGCCATTACTGGATGTAATGGCCAGCATTTTTTCAGTTTCTCTGAAAAGTCATCACTTAAAGCCGGTCTATTTTCTTTAACAACACCACAAACTTTCTTAAAAATACTATCATAACCCGGCTCATACTCTCGAGTAATTGCATTCCCAACGAGATCAACAATTTCATCACTATTAACTATGACTGGTATATCTGAAAATCGCCCCTGGATTTTTGACCATTCATCTTTTACATTTCCCTGTAATTTATCAGCGTATTGCCTAAATGACTGATGAAGGATTCCTAAGGTTAGTAAATTACTATCTGTCCTAGCTGCAGATTCTGCAAGGTCTTGAAAGAAATGAATATCATCACCCTCGATAGCGGCATTTTCCAAAAACTTACCCATTTCATCAATTACAAGTAGAAGTCCGTCATAATTGCCTGATATTCTAACTAGCTGCTTAACTAGCTCAGCCTCTGAAATTTTTAAATCAATATTCTCATCTTCTAATGCGTTATTTATCGCAATAATAATTTCATTTTTAAAGCTACTTCTTTTTCCAACAACCGGAAGCACAATCCATCCAGAATTATGAATGGGAAATGTTTTATCTATAGCCGCAAGAAGTGTTGGGGGAAACTTTTTTCTTGCTGCCATTCGGATATTCTCTGAAGAACATATAGCCGATGCAAATGCTAATGCAAGAGAGGATTTTCCACTACCGTATGGCCCAGTCCATGTGAAGGCTCGTTGGTTCGTATTTACAATTTGATGAGCCATATTTTCTATAACTCTTGAAGCTGTCTCGTGGCATATAAACCCTTGAAAAGGATCATGCTTACCAAAGTCAGCATCAAGGCGAATCGAACGTTGATACTGAACAGAGATCGAAACTTTATCAGCTAAGAAGTGGTGGTTTTTATTCATTTATATGCACTCCGCAGACGTGTAAAGGCCAATTTACTCAAACTATTCCCATGTAGATTTACATCTTTCATTATCTGATGTATACCAGAGCTGCTTATCCATTGAAGAACGCCATTGGTCCTCTCCGAAATATTAACTAAACGTTCAGCAACAGAATCCTCATCTAACTTGAATACTCTTCCAGGGGATCCAGGAGAATACGCTATGTCATTAAGTGAAAGCGAACTTTCCATTTCAGAATAGGCTTGCCAATACATCATGAGACAATAGTCAAATATTTCATCAGACAAACTCGTTTTAGGTCCACGTTGAAAACATAGCTTCCCTGACTCTGAAATCTTAATTAATGATAGCTCTGCTAACATAGGTTCTGCAATATCTTCAATATTCCTACTTGACTGATAAGGTACATAACCTTTAATACATGTCTCGACGTCACGCTTTAATGTATTATCTGATACAGACTTATATTTATGGTCACTTAAATACTTTTTGATATGTTGGCTAACATCTTCACTATTAAAATCTTGAGCCGTATATGTATTAAAAAGCAAATACCAAGATGCACTTCTATGCTTATTATCATTAATAAAATTATTCTTTCCAGCTAACTGCCAATGCATTAACCAAGTAGTAGCAATATTTTCTGAATATTGATCCCATCCATTTTCAGAAAAGATATTCGCTCCTAAATCCGTCAGTTGGAAGCAAGATTTCCCTGGAATATCTTTTATTGTTCTTGTGGCTAAAGCCCAATGACGTATAGAGGAAACCATATTCTTCCCTACACCAAACCTCGTGATGGCATCCTCATCAGTGAAAACCGATTTAGCTATCCATCCTTCGCTATCAGCCTGATCACATACTTTCTTCAACCACATTTGCCTAAGTGGGAAAGTCTCGTGTCCTGAGAAATGAAGTTCTGTTCCGTCCAGGTTAACCATTTTAAGCTCTCGGTTTATACTGTATAAATAAACATGAAATATTCACGGATTTCGTCCTTCATATGATACTGGAGAAGTTATCCAGAAGAAAGTCTCTCTCCTGGCAAAGCTCTCCAGTACCAAAAAGTCGAATTTTTTTCTTCACTAACCGTCATGAATAAGCTCAAGATAATCAATATAAAAATAATAAAATCAACATCATAAGTATGCAGATCGGTAGCTGTGAGTTTAGAAAAGGAACCAAGACAACTGCATATGTTATCTCTTTAGGAAGGGGGATTAAGTCTAGCCTTAGCCGTGTGTATAACCTGCGACTCCTGGTAGTACATACTTAGCTTTTGGCGACATCTAAGAGCCAAACCTAAAAAGCATCACCTCTGGTATCCACAAAATAGTGGCTATAGTCCTACAAATATGATGCCAAATTGAATGTTCATAGATTGAACACAGAGGGCAAGTATCACATCCAACATAATCTACAGAAAAATAAAAAAAAAAGACCAGAGATGCTAATGCTGGTCACATAAGGAAATGAGGCCTGTGAATTTGGGCCTTCGGTGAAAAAAATTCCGCTACAAGCCTGATTCCTTCGTTATCCTGTGAAGCACAAAAATGAAGTTGCATTCATAAAAGTGTTTAAGTTACCAGCATCAACCAGAGATGCTCACTAACCAACAGTAGGATTACTAAGTCAATTGGTTATTCAGAGCTATCTGCTTAGCAAACGCTTCTAGATTATTTTCCAAATATCCATTGCCAATATGGATATATGTGTATCTTTACTGCCAAGCCGAAAAGCGGTAAATCATCTAAGCCCTACACCCAGACTCCTTTTCGGCCTACTCAGGCTTTGCATGTAATCCACATACCTCAGCCTTGTCTACCGCCTGTAGATACTGCGCATAGCTATACGTCCAAGGAAATTATTCTTAGCAAAGTCGGCAAGCCGCACATCACGCCAGATCAGGTGATCGCCTTGCTCATGCAAAGATGGTGCAGTCGATGTAACTGAAACAATGACCAATCACCGCCCAAGCTTGGCAAAATCAAACGGACTAACCCCCTTCTCCCTATTCACATCCAGAAAATCAGCCCACCACTGCAGCATTAGCCTGCGCTCATCCAAATGCTCTGCCTTAT
Organism: Rahnella sp. PCH160; assembly: GCF_047784855.1. NCBI lineage: Bacteria > Pseudomonadati > Pseudomonadota > Gammaproteobacteria > Enterobacterales > Yersiniaceae > Rahnella > Rahnella sp. PCH160. The sequence continues at coordinate 1,575,187 of NZ_JBLOGT010000001.1, read as the reverse complement.
GAATGTAAGACGCCCGCACAGAGTTACGTTCCTGATGGCTCATCTGTCGCTCTACCGCATCCTTTGACCATATCCCAGACTCAATCAATGAACTACATGCCATGGTTCTAAAACCGTGACCACAGACTTCCACCTTCGTATCGTAGCCCATCACCCGGAGTGCATTGTTAACCGTATTTTCACTCATCGGTTTACGCGGATCGTGATCGCCAACGAAAATTAAATCGCGATTACCATTTAGCCGTTTTATTTTCTCAAGAACTGCAAGCGCCTGCCGGGATAACGGCACCAGGTGCGGAGTACGCATCTTTGACCCACGGTGAGAGTGCTTAACACCTTCTAGCGGTTCACGATCTGCCGGAATCGTCCACATTGCTGTTTCGAAGTCGATTTCAGTCCAACGGGCGAAACGCATCTCACTTGAGCGGATAAAGACAAGCAATGTCATCTCTATTGCCAAACGAGTGAGCGGTCTGCCAGTGTAGGTGTCGATACGGTGAAGTAGCTCAGGAGTACGGCTAAGTTCTAAGGCGGGGCGATGTTGCCGTTTTGCTGTAGCGACGGCTCCAGCCATTTCCTGCGCAGGATTGTAGTCAGTCAAACCACTTTGTACGGCATAGCGCATGATTGCTGTCGTACGCTGCTGAAGACGAGAAGCGACTTCAAGACGACCTGACTTCTCTACCGCTTTGATAGGTGCCAGCAAATCTCGAGTTTTAAGTTCGGTGATATTGTATTTACCGATAGCCGGGAAAAGAAAGTCTTCCAAGGTTTTCAAAACACGATTGCTGTGATCTTTTGACCACTTCTTATTAGTCGCATGCCATTCTCTGGCAACCACTTCGAAGGTGAAGACTTCTTTAGCCAACTCTTCTTTTACTGCTCGCTTTTGTTCACGAGGATCGATGCCTGCCGCAACCAATTTTCTGGCAGCTTCTCTTTTATGTCTGGCATCAGCCAGAGATGTCTCTGGGTAAACGCCAAAGGCCATCAGGTGTTGTTTACCGCCAAAGCGAAAGCGGAAACGCCAGTATTTGGAGCCGTTAGGGTGTATCAACAAAAACATGCCATCGCCATCGACGAGCGAGTATTCCTTTGCCTCAGGTTTTGCCGAACGCACCTTGGTATCAGTCAGGGCCATGATGGTATTCCTTCCATATGCTGCCGTGAGTATATAAGCATTATCGAACCAGCATATATACTCGGTTCTATACTCACAAGCATGTTGATGTGGGGTAACTCAGATTGACGTAGGTTGACTGAAAAGCGGGGCAAAGCCTTGCGGGGACTGGATTTTAGGCATAAAAAAAGACCTCAGTTGAGGTCTATTTACATACTAATGGTGCCGAAGGCCGGAATCGAACCGGCACATCTTTCGATGGTTGATTTTGAATCAACTGCGTCTACCGATTTCGCCACTTCGGCACTGAAAAGTAGTATGCGGAAAACGTGGGCATTATACCCAGCCCAGCCGGTCACGCAATAGTTATCCGGCATTGTTCGGTTTAAGTGTTGAAAAAACAGACATCAGCCGCAGGGCAGCGGGGTTTTGCTGAAAAAAAACTTCCGTTTGTGCTCGTTTTTCCAATGCCGATTTTTAAACTTCGCATTAGTATACAAATCACGAATAGTTTATGGCCTGTTGATGGATACCCGTTTGTTGAAAAAAATCTCCCTTTCGCTCCTCGCGCTGGCTTTTGCCAGTACGCCTTTATGGAGCCACGCACAGCAAAATGCACGTCTGGCGTCGCAGGTCGTGGATGACCATGCAGAACACATCTTTTACGGCAGCGGCGCGATGGGAATGGCGCTGGTGGTGGTGGATAACAATCAGCAGGTTTTCCGCAGTTTCGGGGAAATTCGTCCCGGTTCAAACCTGCGTCCGCGTGAAGATTCCGTTATTCGTATTGCTTCGCTGACCAAGCTGATTACCAGCGAAGTGCTGGTCAAAATGGCACAGCAGGGCAAAGTCAGCATTAACGACCCGTTGCGTAAATACGCCCCAGCCGGTGCGCGGGTGCCTTCTTACAGCGGCACGAATCCGATTACCCTGCTGAATCTGGCAACACACACCAGCGGCCTGCCGCGTGAGCAGCCGGGCGGTGCGGCGAATCGCGCGGTCTTTACCTGGCCGACAAAAAGCGATCGCTGGAGCTGGCTGAGCGTGGCCAAAATGACCATTCCACCCGGCGCGCGCGCGTCTTACTCCAATCTGGCCTTTGACCTGCTTTCCGATGCGTTATCAAAAGCCGCAAACCAGCCGTATACACAACTGTTGCGTGATCAGATAACTCAGCCATTAGGGATGGTGGATACGACCCTGACGCCGAACGCCAGCCAGTGTTCGCGTCTGATGGAAGGTCTGCGTCCAAGCCCTTGCATCAATACCATCGCGGCAGCAGGCAGCGGCGGCATTTATTCTACGCCTGCCGATATGGGCCGGTGGATGCGCCAGTTCCTCGGGCAGCGCACCACAACGGCTGAAATGGCACAGAAGATGTATTACAAGCGTACCGATCTCGTCTCGCTGAAAGGCATGGACGTTCCGGGCATGGCGGATTCACTGGGGATGGGCTGGGTCACGATGGCGCCAACGCCGTTGCTGCCACGCATCATCCAGAAAACCGGTGGCGGCGGTGGCTTTATCACGTATGTCGCGATGGTTCCGCAGCGTGGCGTTGGCGTGTTCGTGGTGGTAACCCGCAGCGAGCTGACCAAGTTCAAGAATATGAGCGATGGCGTGAACGATCTGGTGGCCGACCTGGTGCGAAATAACGAGATCTGATGGCGGAGAAGCCAGATTACAGACGTAAAAAAAGCAGGCATTGCCTGCTTTTTATTTATCGGATTATCAGATTCAGCGTTTTTTCAGCAGTAAGAACATGCTGATGACGAAGAACAATCCGCTGGGTAACAATGCGCCAAGGATCGGCGGAATGTTATAAACCAGGCTCAACGGGCCGAAAATCTGGTCGAGCACGTAGAACAGGAAACCGAAGCAAATACCGGTCACAACACGCACACCCATCGGCACGCTGCGCAGCGGACCAAAGATGAACGAGAGCGCCATCAGCATCATGACGGCTACTGACAGTGGCGAGAAAATCTTGCTCCACATGTTCAGCTGATACCGTTTAGCTTCCTGCCCGCTTTGCTTCAGATACTTCACGTAATTATGCAGACCGCTTATCGACAACGCGTCCGGATCGAGGGCAACAACACCCAGTTTGTCCGGTGTCAGGTTCGTTTTCCACACGCCCGTCAGCGTCTGAGAACCCGTGATTTGCAGTTTATCCGTCAGGTCTGATTCATCCACCTGAGAGAGATTCCATACGCCTTTATCGAAGGTGGCTGAAGACGCATAACGCACCGACTGAAGCTTATTCTCTTGATCGAAGTGATAGATGTTGACGCCGGTGAGCTCATTTTCACCTGCCACACGTTCGATATAGATAAAATCGTGGCCATCTTTCGCCCAGAGACCGTTTTGGGTTGAAAGCAGCGAACCGCCGTACATCTGTTGCGCACGGTAGTTACGCGCCATCTGTTCGCCCTGCGGCGCGACCCATTCACCGATCGCCATGGTCAGCAGCACCAGCGGGATCGCGGTTTTCATCACCGACGCAGCAATCTGCATACGGGTAAAACCGGAAGCCTGCATAACGACCAGCTCACTGCGCGTGGCCAGTGTGCCGAGGCCGAGCAATGCACCGAGCAATGCGGCCATCGGGAAGAAGATTTCGACATCCTTTGGCACGCTCAGCAAGGTATACAACCCCGCGCCTGCAGCGGAATATCCACCCTGCCCGACTTTACGCAACTGATCGACAAATTTGATGATGCCGGAGAGCGACACCAGCATGAACAACGTCATCATGATGGTGTTAAAGATAGTGCGACCAATGTACCGGTCTAATACGCCAAACATCAGGCAACTCCTCTCAGACGCTCGCGGACCTTACGAACCGGCAAGGTATCCCATGCATTCAGAACCATTGCCAGCCCGAAGTAGAGCAGGTTCGTCCCCCACATCCAGATCATTGGATCCAGCTTACCCTTCGCGCCGTTAGACCGCAGCGAGGTTTGCAGCAGGAAGAAAATCAGGTACAGCAAAATGGCCGGCAGCATACTGAGTACGCGGCCCTGACGCGGATTCACTGCGCTGAGCGGAACCACCATCAATGCCATGACAAAGACTGAAACAATCAGCGTTAAACGCCAGTTCAGTTCTGCACGGGCATCAGGGTCAGAAGAATTCCAGAGTTGGGTCATGGTCATCTGGTCAGATTCGTTGGAATCAAGCTGAACCGCCTGATGCCCGACAACAGCCAGATAATCGGTGAAGTCCGTGACGCGGAAATCACGCAGGAGTGCGGTGCCTTCATAGCGCGTGCCTTTGTCGAGCATCACCAGTTGAGAGCCGTCAGCACGTTGCAGCATATGGCCTTTATCCGCCACCACGACAGAAGGACGCTGGTTACCGTTCGGGCGTAACTGCGCAAGGAAAACGTTATGGAATTCTTTTCCTTTTACACTGCCGACGAACAGAACCGCATTCCCGTTCTGCGCCTGCTGGAATTGGCCTTCAACCATCGCCGCCATGCTCGGGTTAGCTTTCGCTTCCGCCAGAACCGCATCCTGATGTTTTGACGACCAGGGGCTAAGCCAGATGGCATTAATCCCGGCGAAAACTGATGTAAACAGCGCCAAAACCAGCGCCGCGATGACCAGTGAGCGTTTTCCAAGGCCGCAAGCGTGCATGACGGTAATTTCGCTGTCGGTATATAACCGGCCGAACGTCATCAGCAGACCGAGGAACAGGCTGAGTGGAAGAATAAGCTGCGCCATTTCCGGAATACCTAACCCCAGAAGTGACAGAACTAAATTTGTTGGGATATCGCCATCGACCGCTGCTCCAAGCACTCTGACCAACTTCTGACAGAAGAAGATTAAGAGTAAAATGAACAGAATGGCAAATTGGCTCTTGAAGGTTTCCCTAACCAGATATCTAATGATGATCACGCTTAATACGCCTGTGAAAACTTGTCTTTTTGAAGGAAAATCGCTAGTTTCATCGCTAATCCGTCATTTATTCTCATCATATGGCAACCTTCGCAGCTAAAATAGTATTACAACACCGAGATTTGGGGTGTCCTATAGGAACTTGCTTATAGCCGCCAAAATAAAAACTAACGCCGTTTAAGGTTAACACAGGTCGTTAACACAATGACGGGAGAGTGTCTCCGGCGACTCATTCTAGCCGTACCTCCCGCCCTTGTCTTTAAGATTCAGGAGAGTGCATGGAGTTCAGCGTAAAAAGCGGTAGCCCGGAAAAACAACGCAGTGCCTGTATTGTAGTCGGCGTTTTCGAACCTCGCCGCCTGTCACCGATTGCCGAACAGCTCGATAAAATCAGTGATGGCTACATCAGCGCCCTGCTTCGCCGTGGCGAACTTGAAGGCAAAGTGGGTCAGACCCTGTTGCTGCATCATGTACCGAATATCCTTTCCGAACGTATCTTGCTGATTGGTTGCGGCAAAGAGCGTGAACTGGATGAGCGCCAGTACAAACAGGTGATCCAGAAAACGATCAACACACTGAACGACACCGGTTCTATGGAAGCCGTTTGCTTCCTCACCGAGTTGCACGTTAAAGGGCGCAATACTTACTGGAAAGTGCGTCAGGCGGTCGAGACCTCCAAAGAATCGCTTTACACCTTCGATCAGCTGAAAAGCAATAAAACCGAACCCCGCCGTCCGCTTCGTAAAATGGTCTTCAACGTGCCGACCCGCCGTGAACTGACCAGTGGTGAGCGCGCAATTTCCCATGGCCTGGCAGTTTCTGCCGGTATCAAAGCGGCCAAAGATCTCGGCAATATGCCACCGAACATCTGTAACGCCGCTTATCTGGCGTCGCAGGCACGCCAGCTGGCCGATGCATTCAGCACTAACATCACCACGCGCGTTATCGGTGAGCAGCAGATGAAAGAGCTGGGGATGAATGCGTATCTGGCCGTCGGTCAGGGTTCGAAGAACGAATCATTGATGTCGGTGATGGAATATAAGGGCAATCCTAATCCGGACGCTAAGCCTATCGTGCTCGTCGGCAAAGGTCTGACCTTCGATTCAGGCGGTATTTCCATTAAACCCGCCGCTGATATGGATGAAATGAAGTACGACATGTGTGGTGCCGCTGCGGTTTACGGCGCGATGCGTGTGGTGGCGGAACTGAATCTGCCGCTCAACGTGATAGGCGTGCTCGCAGGCTGTGAAAACATGCCAGGCGGACAGGCGTTCCGTCCGGGCGATATTCTGACAACCATGTCCGGCCAGACTGTTGAAGTGCTGAACACCGACGCCGAAGGCCGTCTGGTGCTGTGTGATGCACTGACATACGTCGAACGTTTTGATCCTGAGCTGGTGATTGACGTCGCCACGCTGACCGGCGCTTGCGTGATTGCCCTTGGCCATCACATCACTGGTTTGCTGTCGAACCACAATCCGCTGGCACACGAACTGATCGGCGCATCCGAACAGTCCGGTGACCGCGCATGGCGTCTGCCGCTGGCTGATGAATATCAGGAACAGCTGGATTCTAATTTTGCTGATATGGCGAACATCGGCGGACGCGCGGGAGGGGCAATCACCGCGGGCTGCTTCCTGTCGCGCTTCACCCGCAAATACAGCTGGGCACATCTGGACATCGCCGGTACCGCATGGCGTTCAGGTAAAAATAAAGGTGCAACCGGTCGTCCGGTCGCACTTCTGGCGCAGTTCCTGCTAAACCGCGCTGGCCTTGATGGCGATGAATGATTCATTCGCTAAATAAGGTATAATTCCCCTATCAGGGTCTGGAAACACCATCAGGCCCTTCACAGGCGGGCGCACCCCGTTGCGCCCCTGTTTTTTCTCAGCAGCACAGTGAACTCATCATGAAACAGGCAACCTTCTTTCTTCTCGATGCGCCGGATGCAAGTGGCGAGCTCAGCTCACACGAAGCGCTGGCCTGTCAGGTCGCCGCTGAACGTTACCGGATGGGCAAACGTGTTCTGCTGGCCTGTGAAGATCAAAAACAGGCTGAGCGTCTGGACGAAGCGCTGTGGAAGCGCGATCCGAACCACTTTGTGCCGCACAATCTGGCGGGCGAAGGCCCGAGATTTGGTGCGCCTGTGGAGCTTTGCTGGCCGGGTAAGCGCGGCAATGCGCCACGCGACCTGCTGATAAGCCTCCTGCCTGAATTTGCAGATTTTGCTACTGCTTTCCATGAAGTGGTAGACTTCGTTCCTTACGAAGATTCCCTTAAACAGCTTGCGCGCGAACGCTACAAAGCCTATCGCAGCGTGGGTTTCTCTTTGACGACGGCCACGCCGCCCTCAGTCACCACATCGACCGACGAAAATACGAAGCGAAATGGATAAGACATATAACCCGCAAGACATCGAGCAGCCGCTTTACGAGCACTGGGAACAACAGGGCTATTTCAAGCCACATGGTGATACCCGTAAAGAAAGCTTTGCCATCATGATCCCGCCGCCGAACGTGACCGGCAGCTTGCACATGGGTCATGCTTTCCAGCAAACCATCATGGACGCCATGATCCGCTATCAGCGCATGCAGGGTAAAAATACACTGTGGCAGGCGGGCACCGACCATGCGGGTATCGCAACGCAGATGGTGGTTGAGCGTAAAATCGCAGCCGAAGAAGGCAAAACCCGTCACGACTACGGCCGTGAAGCGTTTATCGACAAAATCTGGGATTGGAAAGCAGAATCCGGCGGCACGATCACCCGTCAGATGCGCCGTCTGGGCGATTCCGTGGACTGGGAGCGTGAGCGCTTCACCATGGATGAAGGCCTGTCCAACGCCGTGCGTGAAGTCTTCGTGCGTCTGTACAAAGAAGATCTGATTTACCGTGGCAAGCGCCTGGTGAACTGGGATCCAAAACTGCGCACCGCGATCTCCGATCTCGAAGTGGAAAACCGCGAATCCAAAGGTTCCATGTGGCACCTGCGTTATCCGCTGGCTGACGGCGCGAAAACCGCTGAAGGCAAAGATTATCTGGTCGTGGCGACTACCCGTCCGGAAACCGTCCTCGGTGATACCGGCGTGGCCGTTAATCCGGAAGATCCACGTTACAAAGATCTGATCGGCAAAGAGATCATTCTGCCTCTGGTCGGTCGCCGTATCCCCATCGTGGCCGATGAACACGCCGATATGCAAAAAGGCACCGGCTGCGTGAAGATCACGCCTGCGCATGACTTTAACGACTATGAAGTCGGTAAACGTCACGGCCTGCCGATGATCAACATCCTGACTTTCGATGGTGATATCCGCCAGACCGCTGAAGTGTTCGACACCAACGGCGAAGAAAGCGATGCGTGCTGCAACGATATCCCTGAGCAGTTCCGTGGCCTCGAGCGTTTTGCTGCGCGTAAAGCCGTGGTCGCTGCATTCGAAGAAGCCGGTTTGCTGGAAGAAATCAAACCTCACGATCTGACCGTTCCTTACGGCGACCGTGGCGGCGTGGTTATTGAGCCAATGCTGACTGACCAGTGGTACGTCCGTACCGCGCCGCTGGCGAAAGTCGCGGTGGAAGCTGTTGAACAGGGCGATATCCAGTTCGTGCCGAAACAGTACGAAAACATGTATTTCAGCTGGATGCGTGACATTCAGGACTGGTGTATTTCCCGTCAGCTGTGGTGGGGACACCGCATTCCGGCGTGGTATGACGCCGAGGGCAACGTTTTTGTTGGCCGCGACGAAGCGGAAGTCCGCACCGAAAACAATCTGGGCGCAGACGTGGTTCTGACGCAGGACGAAGACGTGCTCGACACCTGGTTCTCTTCCGGCCTGTGGACATTCTCCACGCTGGGCTGGCCTGAGCAGACGCCTGATCTCAAAGCCTTCCACCCGTCAAGCGTCGTGGTCAGCGGCTTCGACATCATCTTCTTCTGGATCGCGCGCATGATCATGATGACCATGCACTTCGTGAAAGATGAAGACGGCAAACCACAGGTTCCGTTCCACACCGTTTACATGACCGGGCTTATCCGCGACGACGAAGGGCAGAAAATGTCCAAGTCCAAGGGTAACGTTATCGATCCGCTGGATATGATTGACGGCATCTCGCTGGAAGACCTGCTGGAAAAACGTACCGGTAACATGATGCAGCCGCAGCTGGCAGAGAAAATCCGCAAGCGCACCGAGAAGCAGTTCCCGAACGGCATCGAGCCGCACGGCACTGACGCCCTGCGCTTCACGCTGGCAGCACTGGCTTCTACCGGCCGTGACATCAACTGGGACATGAAACGTCTGGAAGGTTACCGCAACTTCTGTAACAAACTGTGGAACGCCAGCCGCTTCGTGCTGATGAACACAGAAGATCAGGATTGTGGCCTGAACGGCGGCGAACTTGAGCTGTCTCTGGCTGACCGCTGGATCCTCGCGGAATATAACCGCACGGTGAAAACGTACCGTGAAGCGATGGACAACTACCGCTTTGATCTGGCCGCCAGCATTCTGTATGAATTTACCTGGAACCAGTTCTGCGACTGGTATCTGGAACTCACCAAACCGGTCATGAACGGCGGCAGCGAAGCACAACTTCGCGGCACCCGTCATACGCTGGTGGAAGTGCTGGAAGGTCTGCTGCGTCTTGCGCACCCGATCATCCCGTTCATCACAGAAACCATCTGGCAGCGCGTGAAAACCCTGAAAGGCATCACAGCAGAAACCATCATGTTGCAGCCGTTCCCGGAATTTGATGCGGCGAAAGCGGACGAACTGGCGCTGGCCGATCTCGAGTGGATCAAGCAGGCGATCATCGCTATCCGTAACGTGCGTGCCGAGATGAACCTGTCTCCGGCCAAACCGCTGGAACTGCTGCTGCGCGGCGCAAGTGCCGATGCACAGCGTCGTGTGGAACAGAACCTGAGCTTCATTAAATCTCTGGCGCGTCTGGAATCCATCACCATTCTGCCTGCCGGCGACAAAGGCCCTGTGTCTGTCACCAAACTGGTGGAAGGCGCTGAGCTGCTGATCCCGATGGCCGGTCTGATTGACAAAGATGCCGAACTGGCGCGTCTGGACAAAGAGATGGCGAAGCTGGATGGCGAGATTGCGTCTATCGAAGGCAAACTGTCTAACGAAGGTTTCGTGGCGCGTGCGCCGGAAGCCGTTGTCGCAAAAGAACGCGAACGTCTGGCAGCCTGCGGTGAAGCCAAAATCAAAATTGCAGAACAGAAAGCGACAATCGCTGCACTGTAATCCTTTGATATAAAAACGTTACAAAGAGAAAGGCCGCGCAAGCGGCCTTTTTTATGGTTCCATTTTAACACTCAACCGTTGCGCACTAACGGCCTTCAAAAGGAAATGTTAGCGCGCAGATCATCCGTGGTCCCTGCGACTGGCTCTGAAGGCTCGGGGATAATACGGTCGATATCGCCTTCGATAGCAATGCATTGTGCAAGATACTTTGCCGTCCGGATTTGAGTATGGGGAATACATAACCCAAAGCTGCACATGACCATGACCAGATTGAGCAACGCGAGTTTAAAATAGCCGCTGTAACTCATGGTGGATGTAATGCGGATATCGCCATCCAGAACGGCATTACGGCAAACATAATTAGTCAGTGATACTCTCAGGAACAGAGAGCAGATATAGTTCCCCAGTAGTATGACAAGCAATCCACCATAGACATGGAAAATAAACTGGAAAGGTAATGGTGAACTCCCCGTCTTCGCTGCCTGCACAACAGACTCCATCTCCACTGCAGAAGTCAGCATTATTTTGGCTGCGACCAGGAAAAAAGGAATAGAGAGAATAAAGGCGTAAAAGTGATATTTTATGAAAGCCGATTTCTTAAAATCCCCTGCAAATCTGGCTCTACCGATAAGAAGATTATTAATAATCATCTTCATATAAAGATAGTTTTGAATTGCCCATCTGACAATAAAAAACGGAACAAAAAATACGGACAGCAGTATAAAGTTTAAAGCTGTTGCATCACGGTGATGAAGTATGGAAGTTATTATCGCTCCCATCGGTACCATGACGACAATCAGTGTCAGGAATGGCCATGCGAGGCATGAGACATAGGCCTCCCCCGGCTTACAGCAGTACCCGAAACGGGTGCCTCGGAAACCGGTAGACCTGCAGATATAACCGATTATCTTTATAATAATCAGCGGCATGGTACAGAACAGGGCAAACATCACGATGATATTTACGAAAGGTAACATCATTAAAAATACACACCCAAAAACCATCAAAATGAAATTTAAGATTTCAGTCGGTTTTGCGTAGAGTTCAAAACGATTTCCTGCTAACTCTGTATTTTCATAAAAATAACGCCATTCTTTCACCAGCGACCAGGGAAAATAGATACCCAGCGTAATGATATTGAGAAATAAATTAACAATCCATATAGAAAAATATTCACTACTTTTTCCGTAAAACGAGAAAGGATAAACCTTTCTCATTTCTTTCTGATTAGTTGACATAAAATTCTTTCATCCTTAAAGAATATAGAAACTCTACCGGAATGGCAGAGGGGTTTTAATATAAATATTAACCGCTGGCATTTAACCACACAGAACAAAGGGACGTAAACTGACAATACTTTATAACAGGAATAAAAAATTTATTACCGCGTTGAAACACTTTTTACATCATTCTGGCCATTTTCTGTCTGGTTTAGCATCGTGCCTGATGCACATACGTTCAGTACAGCGCTGCCTGACGGGTACGACTAAGCGAATGGGTGAGTACCGGGAATGAAAAATTCTCATTTGATTAAGTAAAATCAACGGGACGAACCGGTAACGTTGCACCCACCTGCCCTTAGATGGTATTAAAACGGTCTGTTTATTTATCTTATTATTTGAAACTGAGTGAGCAATATGACGACCTCCCTTCCTGTCAGCGTGCTGGTGCGCCCGATTCGCCCTGAAGATAATGCGGCAATCGCACACGTGATCCGCCATGTATCGGCTGAATTTGGTCTGACTGCCGATAAAGGTTATACCGTAGCAGACCCGAATTTGGATCATCTGTATGAAAGCTACAGTCAGCCACGTTGCGCTTACTGGGTGGTGGAAGTCGACGGTAAAGTCGCCGGCGGCGGCGGTGTGGCGCCACTTTCTGGCGGCGAAGATGATTTGTGCGAACTGCAAAAAATGTATTTCCTGCCTTCACTGCGCGGTCAGGGGCTGGCGAAACGGCTGGCGTTGCAGGCAATTGAACACGCCCGTCAGAACGGATTCGCGCGCTGCTATCTGGAAACAACCGCCAGCCTGACGCAGGCGATCGCGCTGTATGAGCGTCTGGGTTTCCAACATATTGATGGCTCGCTGGGCAACACCGGGCATGTCGATTGTGAAGTGACGATGTTAAAATACCTCTGACCGCTCTTTAGCTCCTCATCAGAGCTATTCATCAATAGTCATGACGAAAACACAGGCAGACGCATGTTCACACACAAAGCCATTTCAGCGTTAAACGATCTGGAACTGACGGTCTATAACTACATCGTCAAAAATGGCGATAAAGTGATGTACATGACCATCCGTGAGCTGGCGGATGCCGCCGGGGTATCTACCACCACGGTTCTGCGTTTTTGTAAGAAAATGGATTGCGAAGGATATTCTGAGTTTCGTATCCGTTTTAAATTATTTCTGGAACATGAAGAAAAGCCGCCAGTCTCCTTTGGGATCAGCGAGATCATCAGCTATTTCAAAAGTATTAATAACAGCGAATTTGATGAATTATTGAATGAGGCGGCAAAAAGAATTTCCGACGCGCAACGAATTATATTTGTCGGCGTAGGAACATCGGGTTCATTAGGGAAATACAGCGCACGTTTTTTCTCTAATGTCGGGAAATTCAGTACCTTTATTGACGATCCCTATTTTCCGATTAACAGCGACATGTATAAAGATGCTATCGCTATTATTCTTTCTGTCTCAGGTGAAACGGAAGAAGTATTACGGTTTGCCACACAGTTCAGCCAGCACAACTGCCAGATCATCAGCCTGACGAACAGCGAGAACTCAACGCTGGCGCGCATGGCAGACCTCAATATCTCCTATCACATGCCGCAAATTGTCTTAGAAGGTCAGTATAATATTACGACTCAGATCCCTGTACTTTATATTATCGAGACGATCGGAAAGAAATTACCTTTAATAAAACGTGACTCAGCGCAATGAAAAAACAAGGTGTTTTAAAGATGTGACATATTACCTTCCCTGTTTTTTGTTATATCGTGACAATATTCTTTCTTTTGCTACACTCCTGCCAACGAGTAAAAAAACAAAAAAGCTCACCTCTGTATACCCGCAGGAGAATAATAAATAATGGCTATTGATTACGCTCAGACAGCTCAGGATATTGTTAAATATATTGGCGGCGAAAATAATGTGATTAGCATCACACATTGCGCTACCCGATTACGCTTCGTTCTGAAAAATAATAGTGCTGTCGATAAAGAAGAATTAAAACGCGTAAAAGGTGTTATCACCGTCATTGAAGCCGGTGGCCAGATGCAGGTGGTGATTGGTAACCACGTCAGCGATGCGTATAAACAGGTTCTGAAACTCATCCACATTGATGAAAACGCGCCAGTCTCTGCACCGAATGTCGGCATCGTCAGCCGCGTGATGGATGTCATTTCCAGTATCTTCACCCCTTTCCTTTATCAGCTCGCCGCCTGCGGTATTTTGCAGGGGATCATTTCTTTCCTCGCGGCCGTCGGGATTATGGACGCCAGCAGCGGCACTTACCGTATTCTTAACTTCGTTTCCTGGACGGCGTTTACCTTCCTGCCGGTCATGATCGCGTTTACGGCGGCGAAAAAATTCAACGTTCATCCGTTTACCGCGGTTATTACGGCCTGTGCGCTGATCAGCCCTGATTACATGAACATGCTGACTGCGTTCAAAATCACCTCGATCAACTCCGCCGACCCGGCCATGCAACAACTGATGCGCGAAGCCGTGAATAATCCGGAAATCGCCAGCATTCTGACCAATATTGTCGGCATTCCGCTGACCTCGCCGACGCTCGATTTCCTCGGTATACCGGTGAAATACCTGAGTTATACCGCGTCCGTTATTCCGATCATCCTGATGGTCTGGGCGATGTCTTACGTCGAACGCTTCTTCAATAAAGTGTTACCGGTGGTTATCCGCAACCTGTTCACCCCGATGTTTTGTATCGCCATTATGGTGCCGATGACGCTTCTGGTGTTCGGCCCGATTGGCAACCTGATCGGCGGCGCGATTGGCGGCGTTTACAACTATCTCTATCACCTCAGCCCGACCATTGCCGGTTTCGTTGTCGGTGCATTCTGGCAACCGCTGGTCACACTCGGCGTTCACTGGGGTATTACGCCGGTTACTGTCGGCAACTACGCAACGCTGGGCTACGACACCTTCACCGGCCTGCAAGCCTCCGCCGTATTCGCGATGACCGGCAGCATGTTTGGCGTTTACCTGAAAACCCGCAACCGTGAAATCAAAGGAATTTCCCTTTCCGCTGGCGTCACCGGCCTGTTCGGGATTACCGAACCTGCGATTTACGGTGTGGCCCTGCGCCTGAAAAAACCGTTCCTGTGCAGCTGCGTTGCCGGGGGTATCGGGGGGGCGATTGCCGGCTCTTTCAACGCGGTTTCATGGAGCTATTGCCTGCCGGGCATTGCGGTATTGCCGGTGTTCTTCAAAGAAGGCCACATGCCACAGTTCCTTGGTTTCCTGCTGTCGATTACCGTCGCCTTTGTTCTCGGCGCCCTGTTTACCTGGCTGGTTGGTTTCAAAGATGAGCCCGATGTTGCGGCTACTAAAAAGATCCAGGCTGAAAGTCAGCGCGCCGCGCAGGCAGAAATGAATTAAACCGGATATTACATTTATCACGCGGGCTGCTACAGCCCGCCTCAAGGGAGAACGAAAATGAGTCAACAGTTACCGAAAGATTTCTTATGGGGCGGCGCAGTTGCGGCACATCAGGTTGAAGGCGGCTGGAATAAAGGCGGCAAAGGCGTGAGCATCTGCGACGTACTTTCCGGCGGCGCACACGGCATCGATCGCGTGATGACCGACGGCGTACTGGAGGGTTACAGCTACCCTAACCACGAAGCTGTCGATTTTTATTCGCACTATAAAAAAGACATCGCGCTGTTTGCCGAAATGGGTTTCAAATGTTTCCGCACCTCGATTGCCTGGACGCGCATCTTCCCAAACGGCGACGAATTACAGCCAAACGAAGCCGGTCTGCAATTCTACGACAACATGTTTGATGAACTGCTCAAACATAATATCGAACCGGTGATCACCCTTTCCCACTTCGAAATGCCGTGGCATCTGGTGAAGGAATATGGCGGCTGGAAAAACCGTCAGGTCGTTGATTTCTTTGTACGCTTCAGCCAGGTCGTCATGGAGCGCTATAAAGGCAAAGTGAAATACTGGATGACCTTCAACGAGATCAACAACCAGCGCAACTGGAAGTATCCGTTGTTTGGATATTGCTGCTCCGGCGTGGTGTTCACCGAGCAGGAAAACCCGGAAGAAACCATGTACCAGGTGTTGCACCACCAGTTTGTGGCGAGCGCCAAAGTGGTCAAACTCGGCCATCAGATCAACCCGGATTTCCAGATTGGCTGCATGATCGCCATGGTGCCGCTGTATCCGTTCTCCTGCCATCCTGACGACGTGATGTATTCCGTTGAGGCGATGCACGAACGCTTCCTGTTCAGCGACGTCCATATGCGCGGTTACTACCCGGCGTATGCGCTGAAAGAGTGGGAACGCCGCGGTTTCAACATCAAAATGGAAGATGGCGATTTGCAGGCGCTGCGCGACGGTTGCGCGGATTACATCGGCCTGAGCTACTACATGAGCAATGCGATTTCGGCGCATAACCCGAGCGATGACAACGGCTTGTCCGGCTTCGCAGGCAGCGTTCCGAATCCGCATGTAAAAGCCTCCGACTGGGGCTGGCAGATTGACCCTGTTGGTCTGCGCTACACTCTGAACATTCTTTATGAGCGTTATCAGAAACCGCTGTTTATCGTCGAAAACGGTTTTGGTGCTATCGACAAAGCGGGCGAAGACGGCGTCATTCACGATGATTACCGTATCGCTTATCTGAAAGCGCACATCGAGCAGATGAAGAAAGCCGTGCTGGAAGATGGCGTGGAGCTGATGGGTTATACGCCGTGGGGCTGCATCGATTGTGTATCCTTCACCACCGGCCAGTACAGCAAACGCTACGGCTTTATCCACGTGGATAAAAATGACGATGGCACCGGCACGATGGCGCGCTCTAAAAAAGAGAGCTTCAGCTGGTATCAGAAAGTGATTGGCAGTAACGGGGAATTGCTTTAAAAACAGGGCCGGCTCTTGGGGTCGGCTTTATTCTTTTTCTGCTCACTCTTTTCGAAGGAACAGTAAGAAACCATCCTTAATTTTTATGGGTTCAGGATAGTCCAAACGTATTGTTTTTATATCAATATTAAACCCAGACTCAAAATCAGCAATCACTTCCGTACCAACCTCTGATGCCAGTTCTTCGTCAACTTCATCTATCACTCCATCGTAATAGAAAATGATCTGGATTTTCTGTTCAGATAGAACACCGACAACCGCTCTGATGTTTTCTGTTATATTACCAAGTAAAGCACTTTGTACAGAAATCCGAAAATAGGCATTTAAGTTCTTTTGATACATTTAATACGCCATATATTATCTAGCATGCAAGACATCGTTTTTGGAAGAAGCCATCGAAGCAATAATTATCTGCACAATCTTCAATACTAAAATAGCTTGTAATTATTTCCCTCTGAAAATAAAATAATAAACTTATCCTTATAACCTCTTCCTCAATCGGATTTTTTTGATGCTGTTATAATGACTTACTAATTCATCTAACTCATTCATATAATCACCTCGGGTAATCATGATATTGGTCACCGCAGACTTTATGCCTAGCTCTATGTGCATCTTTTTACTGTGATTTCATATTATCAAAAACGTCTAAAAAACGCTTACTTTCTATTGTACTAGCAGTAGATTGTGAAACCTTAGGAGAAACCTCAACCCCAAAAAGTCATTTGCAGATTATTTTCATTCGATTTTTATGAATTTCCCCTTATCATCACTACGTTCAAATTCACTTCCTACCGGATGATTCAAGAATGGTATTATAGCAGGTTCATAATTTGCTATGGTGTTCAAGTCATATACAGAATGAAACCCAGCGTTTGCCATATAATCGCTGTCCTCAGTACCTGAGAAAAAACGCCAACCACTATCTTTCGCATTTACTGGCTCATCTCGATACATATACATGATCGGCAACCCGTCAACTGTTATCTTATCTGTGCAGATCCCCCCCATAGATGGTATTAACTTTAATATATCATTAGGGGCTATTTTATAGGCTTTCATCATAAAACTCCTGGATAGTATCTAATACAACTTTGTTTCTGCTTTCATTAACTATTTTAGCGACAGAATTCCCAAATTTGTTTTCAACATATGGATCACATCCTAGAGCAATCATTTTCTTAACTAAATTCCAATCTTTTTTTGATGAAACATATGCGTCAAACAAAGCCGTATTCCCATTTTTATCTATAGCGTTCTTATCTACCAAATCAATTAAAATATTAGTGGAAACTAAATCTTGGTGCGTAGCTGCGTAGTGCAGTGCTGACTTACCATTATTATCTAAGATCTTCAATGAAATACCAAGTTGCATAAGTATATCTAAAATTTCAGGCACCTTAGAGCTTATTGCAATGTGCAAAAAAGATTGCCCTAATACGTTTACACAATTCATGTTACTAACTTTGCATAAAAGTTTAAATTTTTCTACATCTTGGTTTCTTATTGCATTAAATATTTCGTCAGTTTCATTTTTTTTCATATTTGTGACTCCTATTTGATGATTGAGACTCCGGCCTATACTTAGCTGGGTCTCTATACTCGCTTAAAAATTCTTCAGTAGTTATCCGCATCCATATATCGTTTGTGTAGTATTCTATACTCCTCACCTGGCAAATGACCCATATCCCAGTTTCTTTTTTCACTTACGTCCCAAATTAACTCTTCACCTGTATTTGGGTCATAAACCTTCCCGTCAGGCCCTGATGCATTATCCCAAACTTGCTCAAACTTGCTCAACCTGGCTCTTAGCATATCTTGGCCTATTTTTTGGGTTAGAATAAGTTTTTTTTACTAAAACTCCATCTGAATCACTTTGCTTGCATCAATGACATCCAATGTATTAACGGTTTCATTAACTTCATCTACCCGAGCGACTTCACTTGCCTTCGATACGGCGCCAACGACTTCAGATTCACCTACGCCAATAAATAGCGTTCCAATAATGCCAAATATTCCCGTCGCCATTTCAGCCTGATCGCCCAGCGAGGCATGGCTGGCTTTATCCCATTCCTCTGCAGCGGCTTTCTTCGCGGCATTCAATGTCTTTTTAGCATCTTGCAATATGCCGTCAGCACAAATATTGCCCAGCCGGATGTTTTCTCCCAAAATGGCGGCATCAAGCGACAACTCCTCGCTTGCAAGGCTCAGTCCAACCTGCACCGCGCTGTTAGCCAGATGTTCTACACCAGACACCAAATCCCAACCCAGCCCAAGGACGCCACGCACCACACCAGCGCCTATTTCATTCGCCGCATTCAGGACGTCTCCCGCGCTCCCTGCACCTTCAATTTTTCCTGGACGCAGCTTATCAATTGACGCTTTCGCATAAACATCACCGGATTTAAGAGAGTCACTCACATCCACAAAATTTCGCGCTGACGCCAGCAGACCCTTTTTCATCTCCTCTTTTTTAGCCTTCATCTGCTCCAGCGCAGCAGAAGTGATCGGCGGGTTATTGCAGGGGATCGCGTTGTCTTTCACGCGGGTCAGCGGCGGCTCGACTAACGTATACAGTGAGCCGACACAGTTCATATTATTCATGCCCACCTGAGAACCGTGCCGGGCGGCCGCCTTTCCTTCAATAAAAACTGACGGACTGCCGGTTAATATGATGCAGTCTCCACTCGCCAGCGACGTTCCGGAAGCAACGCCTGCCCCGGTATTGCCCTGACTTCCGGCAATCACTGACCCGACGTTTAAAACTGAACATCCACGCGCCCACACCGTGCTGGCATACTGCTTTTGGTTAATCAGCGTCTGGAAACTGTCAAATGGCACCGGATCGATCCCCACAATGCAAACATCAGGCGCTGAGCTCACTGCCTTAAATGCCGCTTCGCCGTCCGCGATGTGCTTATCCGCCATAACATGCTCCCTTTGTCATCGCCGGTACGATGCAACCCAATATCCCTTCACGAAAATCCAGTGAGCGCGGCACCGTTAATCGCCAGGTGGCGTAAATAAGCCTTTCATCCAGGTCGAAAGTCAGCGTGTCGAGATTAGGAGCAAGGGTATGGCTCTGGTTTTTACCGTCCTTCAGAACACAAACCGGCTGGTACTCCGGTAACGCTGTCAGTAACCGCTTGTTTTATCGCTTCATGGGCTGCACTGCTAAGCCCCAGGCCGAGACAGGGTTGATCATCATCACGTAAAACACGCTCCGCACCTGCGGCAATACCCGGCACAGTACACCAGCAAGGAAGGGATTTTGTCGGCGCCAGCATCAGCACCGCAGCCCCCTCACCCGGAACTCGGCCATAAGGATTACGGCGAACTTCACCTTTATAAAAAGCATGACTATTGTGCAACAGGTGTTGATTTTCAAGCCATATCAATGTTTCAGGCGATAACCAACTCTCAACGGCGACGACGATATCAATGGTTAATGCGCGATCATGCCGTTGCTGTTGGCGGATCTGAAGCAGTGCATTTCCGGCTTCGGCATGACTGCCCCGCAACACATTAATCTGCTGGCAGTGTGGTAGCCGGGTCGACAATGAATGAGAAAGTGCAGATGCCAGCGTTGTGGGAACTCCGGGTCTGCCAGCAGGAGGTAATATCAGCCAGAGGCGTGATGGCAGAGCGCATATTCTCCGGCTGATAACAAGGCATCCCGCACTGCATTGTCTGCGATCACCTGCCAACGGGTGATATCAAACGTTAATTCACGCTGCGGGAAAAAGATGGCTTTCACCGGTAAACCACAACGATCAACAGCAGTAGGATGCTGGCGTAAAAGTGAGAATTGCGTTCTGACAGCGATGTCAGCCAGCGCTAATGTTGCTCCCAAGGGAAAGGAACAACCGGCAGCAATAAACCCTACTAACATCCTGTTAGTATTTTAACCAAGCGACCATGCGACCTCATGCTCTATGCATTTATACAGTGTAATTTTCACTCCTCGGAATTAAAATACACATCGAAAGAACACTCCAAATTAAGATCGGAAATACTCTTCATCTGCTCAGGCCAAAGCACTGGACCACCATGTCCATATTTTGAACGCCATACACAACATAATGTCATTGTTACATCATCAATGCTTTGCAATTTCCTTAATTCAGTTTCAACTGGATTCAATTTTTCAATAAACCAATTCAAATGGTCCCTTAAGTCTTTAGACGTTACGTGTAACTCTGAAGACAAAAACCAGCCAGACAACTTAACCTCTCTAGTTTTCCCCAAAGAATTAGTTATAATATCTCCAACAATATTTATCTTTGTTGCTTCAAGCTTAAGGAATTCACTTACTTCATTAGGGTGAGTGTGTGCAGGATAAATTAACAACTGAGCATAACATTCATAACAATTTTCATTGTTAGGTGAAATTGGGTTAAGCCTAGAATCTTCTATTTTCACGGTAAATAATCCTCTATATTTCCAATATTACTTCCGGCATCATCAATGTAGCTACCATTATCCAGAATTCGGCCATGAAAATCATTCCTTAGCCCATTATCCTTTTTCAACGATTCAAGCGCCCGCCCCCATTCCCGGCTGGTTAAGTTAGTTCCAAATTGTTCGTTCAATATTTTAGCTGTATTTTTACTTAAAGTATGCCCCCCTGTTTGCAATACTGTAGGTACTCTGCCTGCAGCACTAAGACTGGGTGGGACTGGTAAAGGTAATCCGTTAGAATCGAACCATTTACCATTGATAAATATATTTCTTCCATCAACAACCTTAAACCCATTCCTCCCACCCCGTCCAATAAGCTTTGCAGCCCCCTGAGTTAATCCTTTGACTAAAAACAGCAACTCTAGGGCAGCTTCGGCATTAGCCCCCACTTCCTGCGCTTCGTTCTCCAGTTCCATGAGTCGTTCACTGGTATCTGTTTCTTCCAACACGACTTCGTTCAGTTGGCTGGCAGCTTCCATGCTGCTGGTATTCATGCCCATCGTATTCATCACAGCCATTTGTTGTTCGGCTTCTATCGTGCCATTCAACATTCCGGCCTTTCCCAACATATGCCCGAGCATATACCAGCCGTTAATAAATCCTTTTCCCATTCCCTCCAAAACATCCGGCATCTGCCTGGCAGCTTCCATCTCCGCTTCTGCCTGCTGCACTTGCGCCTCGCCCATCATTTCCCACAGGGAAAGGGTTCCCGTTACCGGTATTTCGCCATTGGCCGGGTTAACCTGAGTGTAAAGTTTGCCGACCGTATTGCCGTTATTCA
Organism: Rahnella sp. PCH160; assembly: GCF_047784855.1. Taxonomy (NCBI): domain Bacteria; kingdom Pseudomonadati; phylum Pseudomonadota; class Gammaproteobacteria; order Enterobacterales; family Yersiniaceae; genus Rahnella; species Rahnella sp. PCH160. Next base: position 1,553,564 of record NZ_JBLOGT010000001.1, on the reverse strand, counting down.
TCGCAACCAGCGAATCCTGTCGGGCAACGGGTTTTCCTTTGCATTTAATATGCGGCACGCCTGTGATTATTTTGCAGTCGCCACTGCCAAGACTGGTACCCGAACTGATGCCTTTTCCTGCATTACTTTGCGTTCCGGCAATCTCACAGCCCACCGTGAGAATGGGCTTACCCCGCGCCCTGACATTAGTGATGTAGCTTTTGATGTGCGATAAATCCTGAAAACTGTCGAACGGTACCGGGGAATCTCCTACCATGCAGACGTCAGGTGCAGTACTGATCACCATGTACTGTGACTCCTGACTTCCTATGTGTTTCTCAGCCATGAGGAACCTCCCTGTCCGTGATTAATATCAGGCTGTCCGGGAGTGAGACTGACGGCAACGTAATTCGCCACACCAGAGTCAATTGTTCCTCATCGGTATAGCAAGTCAAAGTATCCGCCAGTAAGAGCTGCTGTCCCAGCGCCTGATCGCCCTTGCTCATTTGCGCCCATACCCGGATCCCCGGTAGGAAACCCCTGAATTTCGTTGCAGACGGAAGCAACCCATTGAGAACAACCTTCTCGTTACCTTTAAGAAAGCCGACATATTGCTGTTCAGGCGGCGCACAGCTCAGGAAGGTAAAATCGAACTCATCGGGGTAAAACGGACGGGTATGTTTTTGCCAGTGCGAATTGAAACCTTTGGCATAACGAATTCTCGATGGCCAGCTCCGGCAAACCGCGCCTGGGGAAGATGACAGTTGAGGAGCAGGGAAAATCTGTTGGGTATTAGCATCCTCTGGCAAGCGCCTTCCAACCGGGTTGAATTCGCTGAATGAGGCCAGCTCAAAACGCAGGGGCACATGGTCTGTTTGCCCCGGTTGACTCAGTTCCCATTCACCCTGTGAATATCGCCATTCGCACGAACCGCAGACAGAAATAGTCCGACGAAAATCGCCCACCTGAAATTCAGCCTGCCAATCTCGGGCGCGCCCTGCTGCATTCCATGCATGCCCTGATAAAAGAATTTCTGAGCGCTTCTTTTTACAAACAAGATCTGTCGTCGTTTTCAGGCTGCTCATTTCCGGCTCACCAAACCAGCTATCGGCAAGAACCGGCGGGCGCTGAATTTCAGATATCAGACAAATACCGCCATCGGATGAAAGATCGAATGTCTGACTCACCACGATCACGCTAAATAACTCACCAAAATAGCTGACCTTTTCGAACTGGAAATGTGGAAACTCAGTCTTATTAATAATGTTCATTCATCATTCCCCTGAATTAGTCCATATCAATATCAGCGCCAAAAATATTGATTTTGCTTTTCCCTGAGATCTGAACGCTTACGCCATTCAACGTGATCGTCCCGTCCTTATTCATTTTCAACAGGCATTCCCCGACTTTTATGGTCAGGCTTTCCGTTACCGTCAGCGTGTAGTTTTCACCGATTTTGATGTCCTGAGATTTTGTGACCTTTTGAGTATCGCCTCCTGTTACCTCGCTGCTTTGGTCGTTGCCGACTTTGGCATGGCGGTCATTGGTCACATCCAAGTGTTGGTCATTCCCCACGGTCGTGCGATGGTCATGAGCAACGTCGAGCTTTTGATCATTGCCGACCTTAACTTCACGATCATTCGTCACAGTGGTTTTCTGGTCGTGCCCGCCCGCTTTCTCTTTACCCACAGTCACCGTCTGCCCTTTCCCGACCGTGACTTTCTGGTCGTTACCCACCGTTTCCGTATGGTCGACCGCCACGTCCGTCATCCGGTTGTTCAGCACCTTGGTCTTCATGTCTTTCTGCGCATGCATCGACAGAAGTTCCTGGCCGGTCGCATCTTCGAACATCAGTTCGTTGTAGCCGCTGCCTTTATAGGTTTGCGAGCGGATCGCCATCTGGGTTTTGGTGCCCGGCAGGTCACCGGGCGAACGGTTGCTGGCATGGTAGGTGCGGCCCGTGATGATCGGTTGGTCCGGGTCACCGTTGAGGAAATCGACGATCACTTCCTGCCCGACGCGCGGGATCGCGATATTGCCGAAACCGGTGCCTGCCCACGCCTGTGAGACGCGGATCCAGCACGAGCTGTAGTTGTCGGCTTTGTTGTAGCGGTCCCACGCGAACTTCACCCGCACGCGGCCATGCTCGTCGCAGAAAATTTCTTCGCCCGGCGGGCCAGTGACAATCGCGATTTGCGGACCGTCGACCTGGGGCTTCGGCTTCGGCGTTTGCCGCCAGGTTTGGGTGGAAGGGATGACTTCAAATTGAGTGCTCAGCGTGGTGCCCTGGCCTTCGTTGCCGATCCATGCCTGCGGCTGGTCGCCGCTCATTTCGATAGCGACCACCTGCCAGTTGGCGTTCAGGTCTTCGCGCGGGTGGTCGGTCAGGGTAAAACAGACGCCCGGATACAACTGCGGCGAATTGGTGCAGCCCGCCACGGTGTCAGCGCTGTTACGCCAGCCTTCCATCTGATATTTGGCAAAATCAGCGCCGTGCTGCTCGTCTTTGAAACGGCCCGGATAGTCAAACATGTCGTACACCGTATGCTGGTGCCCCATGTTTGACGCTTTTTCCTGATACTGTGCCTGCCAGTTCGGCGCGGTAAACGTGTAATCTTGCGTGATAACCTTTGACGGGCGAACCTGCGCACTGCGGCGGAAGTTGTTGATGCAGTAGGTATCGGACTCGGAGGCGGCGTTTGGGTTGTAGGGGAACGCGCCGATACTGATCAATGCGCTACAGTTGTCGGCAAAGGTGAGTTTTTGATCGTTGGCCTTCAGGAACTCTTCTTCGTAAAAGAAAATCCCCTCTTCGGCAGTCAGGCGCGAGATAAAATCAAAATCGCTTTCCATAAACTGGACACAAAACTCCCGCCACTTATGCGGAGAGCGGAACAGCGTGTCGTGCTTGAGGACCCCCATCTCTTTGAGCAACGGGGCAAGAATAGCGACAATATTCAGGTTCTGAAAACTGCGGCAGTTTTGCCGCAAAGCGCTGCGCCAGAAATAAGGGCGCACCGTCATGCGGTACCGCGTCTGGTTTTTGCCGGTGTCCCCCTGCTCACAAGTGCTGACGATGCCGCGTACCCGACGCTTTATCTCATCGCCCTGCCAAATCGTGAGCGTCGCCATCTCGTCCAGCACTTTGTCGAACCCGACGGCGGGGTCGCTGCTGGCCAGCACCAGGCTCAGGGTAAAGAGTTCGGAGTATGCCTGGGAAAGCTGAAAGCTGACGACAGCAAAGGTATCGCGCGGTGCGCTGCCGGCGGTGAAGGTAAAGCGGGTTCCGTTAAGGGGCATGGTGTCATTCCTTCGATACGCTGGGGATAACGCCCTGCATATGCAATGCAGGGCGTTGGCTTATTACCTGAGGGATCAGGCTTCCAGCGGTGCGCGCCAGTCATCAGCACCAGAGGTACCGGCAGAGACGTGCTCCCACTCAATTTTGCGATAAGCCAGCGAGACTTCGATCAATTGGGTGAACTCGCGTTTTGCAGGATCCTGACAGTGCGGCATGTGGCAGTTGATATCCACGATGGTGGAGTCAGTCAGACGAGTGGTGAAGAAATGTTCCTGCTTTCCTTCAACGGAAGTACGGAACCATTTTAGCTCGGTCGTAGGCAGCATTTCACCTGAAGCCAGTGCGTTATAAAGCAACGGAACAGCTTTATTCAGAGCCACAGTAAAGATAAAGGGCTTATGAGCACGCTGACCGGCTGGCTGACCTGATTGCGGGTCAGTAGGGACGGTAACGATGTGCTGGAATTCCTGCACCAACATTTCGTTTTCGTGGCCCTGGACATAAATATTACCCACAGATTCTGATGTGAAAGCACCTGCGGTGATATTCCCCTGAGTCTGACCATTCATTGAGATATAACATGGGGTTGGCATCGTAAAACTCCTTGTAAATAATACATACCATTGGTTGTTAAGAATGACCGCTTTCCCAATAAAACATTTACCGCCAAGTAGTTGAGTTATATTGATAAAACAAAAAATAAAGAAAACAAATGTGCATATTTAGATTACTTTTCGGAAATAATTCCAAAATAACTTTCTAAAAACAGTATATCCCATCGAGAAAGGTCGGCAGTAAAATATCACCAATTCATGGACTATGAAATAATTAAAAACATGTAAATCAAAAATAAAATGCAATTCCTAAAACTAATAAATCAAATCATAATATATAAAATAATTATGAAAACACAAAAATGATATTGTAAATAATCTTTTAAAAACAATGAATTACGAGAAATAAGAAATGTGATTATTTTATTAACCTTAATTTTTACCAATAGTTATGTACAAACTAATTTTGAAAATGCTAATTTAGTCAGCCTCAGAAAGTAATTAACTCAACGTCGAGCAGCCACAAGCCCTCGATTAAACACCACGATCTGCTTATCAATAAAAGCCAATCATATAACTGACCGGCATGTAACATTAAGGATGATTCAATATGAGCAATACCAAAGACGGCAGTGTCGCTCCTAAAGAGCGAATTAATATTCGCTATGTGCCAAAAGCGGATGGATTAAGCTCTGAAGTAGAGCTACCGCTCAATCTCCTGGTTGTTGGTGATATGAAAGGCCGACCAGAAGATGCCCCTATCGATGAGCGCTCATCAGTGTCTGTTAATAAGAATAATTTTAACTCAGTGATGAGTGAAACAGGGATCAGCCTGAATTTTAGCGTTGAAAATTCGCTGAGTGACAAGAAAAGCGAAGATATTCAGGTCGAAATTGATATCAAAGGGATGGAGGATTTCTCCCCGGATAACATCGTTAAACAGGTTCCAGAACTGAGAAAACTTCTGGAACTACGCGAAGCGCTGGTTGCCCTCAAGGGACCTATGGGCAACGTGCCTGCTTTCCGTACCCAATTACAGGCTCTGCTGGATCAGGAAGAGTCACGTATGCAACTCCTGAAAGAGCTCGATATCGTCAATAAGGCGTAATTTTAAAAGGGATTTTTACTATGTCATTACAGGAAGAACTGGCCACATCCATTGCTGAATCGGTTGCACCGCAAAAGTCGCTTCTGGATGAAATTATGGCGCAAACCCGCATCCAACCTGAATCTGACGGCTACGATGTGGCCCGGCAAGGTGTAGCGGCTTTTGTGTCCAGCATTCTGGAAACCGGCAGCCACGCAGAACCTGTCAATAAACTTGCCGTTGACCGCATGATCGCCGAACTGGATAAAAAACTCAGCCAGCAGATGAATAACATTCTGCACGCCGATGCGTTCCAGCAGGTGGAGTCATTCTGGCGTTCAATGAAGTTGCTGGTTGATCGCACTGATTTTAAAGAAAATATTAAAATCCACATCTTGCATGCGACGAAAGAAGAGTTGCTGGAAGATTTTGAGTTTGCCCCCGAAATTGTGCAGTCCGGTTTTTATAAACACGTTTACTCGTCCGGATATGGCCAGTTTGGTGGTGAACCGATCGCTTCCATCGTGGGGAGCTACGCGTTTAACAACTCCGCACAGGACATGAAGCTGCTCAATTACGTCAGCGCCGTCGGCGCAATGGCACATGCCCCCTTCCTGACCTCAGTCTCGCCTGATTTCTTTGGCCTTAAGTCGTTCACCGAGTTGCCGACCATTAAAGATATTTCCTCTATTTTTGAAGGCCCGGCCTACACCAAATGGCGCGCTTTGCGCGAAACAGAAGACGCCCGCTATCTGGGTCTGACTGCACCACGCTTCTTGTTACGCCTGCCTTATTCCCCGGTAGAAAACCCGGTGAAGAAGTTCAACTATCAGGAAGATGTCAGTAGCCATCACGAAGATTATCTGTGGGGTAACACCGCATATTTGCTGGCCAGCAGCCTGACAGACAGCTTTGCGAAATACCGTTGGTGTCCGAACATTATCGGTCCGCAAAGCGGCGGTGCTGTGAACGATCTTCCGGTACATATGTTTGAGGCGATGGGGCATACGCAGGCCAAAATCCCAACCGAAATTCTGATCACCGATCGTCGCGAATTTGAACTGGCAGAAGAAGGTTTTATCACGCTGACTATGCGTAAAGGCAGCCATAATGCGGCGTTCTTCTCAGCTAACTCCGTTCAAAAACCGCGAAAATTCCCGGGCACCCCTGAAGGCAAAGTGGCTGAAACTAACTATAAGCTGGGTACCCAACTGCCTTATATGTTCATCATCAACCGCCTGGCTCACTACATCAAAGTTCTCCAACGTGAACAGATTGGTTCATGGAAAGTACGCAACGATCTCGAGCGCGAACTGAATAACTGGATCAAGCAATATATTGCGGATCAGGAAAACCCACCGGCAGATGTGCGCAGTCGTAAACCCTTACGTGCAGCCAAAATTGATGTGCTGGATGTGGATGGTGATCCGGGCTGGTATCAGGTCGCTATCTCTGTTCGCCCGCATTTTAAATACATGGGTGCGAATTTCGAACTGTCTCTGGTCGGCAGGCTTGATAAGGAATAATCACGATGATGCCAGGTCGGAAAAAAGGTGTGTCTGCCAGTCTGTTTGAACGTATCGGGGGGAAACAGCAGGGTTTTCTCATTCGGTACAAGTCGAACGTTTACAAACGTCGATTAAACGAAATCTGCGCAACATTCTCAATGCCAGGCCTGGCAGTTGCCAGAGCACATTAGGTTTAGGCGTTATCGATCTTAATGATGCGACGGCAACGTCTGCTGATTTTCGTAAAACGGTTGAAGAAGCCATTCAGAAATGTATTGAACGCTATGAGCCACGGGTGAGAAAAGCAGACGTTAAAGCGCTTAATAACGACGGCTATAACCCGATGGACCTGAATTTTCATATTGTTGCCTTTGTGGACTTTAACGGTTTGCACAACGTCGTGGAATTCAATATGCAACTCGATAATCACCACCACTATCAACTGGATTAAGCACCATGTCATTTGAGGAAAAATATTTCCGGGAAGAGCTCGATTATTTACGTCAGTTAGGGAAACTGCTGGCTAAAGAAAAACCTCATCTGGCCCCGTTTCTAGCGGAAAAAGAAGCCGACCCTGACGTCGAACGCCTGCTGGAAGGTTTTGCATTCCTGTCCGGAAATATGCGTTCAAGAATTGAAGATGAATTCCCTGAACTCACCCACAGTCTGCTTAATATGCTGTGGCCCAATTATCTTCGCCCTACACCCAGCATGACGATCATGGAATATGTCCCTGATCCTAAAACGGTCACGACAGCATTTCGGTTATCAGAAGGCGCTCTGGTCATGAGCCCGCCGGGGGAGATTACGGGCAAAAAATTAGACAACGGCTCTGCTGACCCGGTCCCTTCATGCAAATTCACGTTGAGTCGTGATATCTGGCTGCTGCCCCTGAGCCTGGATAGCCTATCCTCAAATAACAGTCATAAACATGGCATGATTGACATTAGTTTTCTTACCGGCTCGCAACAAAAAATCGATGCGTTAGATTTTGGGAAAATACGTCTATGGCTTGGCAACGACGATAACTACACCCGTTATCAGCTCTATCTATGGTTTTGTGAATACCTGACTGACGTAGAGTTAATCGTTGGTAAGCAAACCATTCGTTTGCCTAATTTCAGGTTACACCCTGTTGGTTTTGAGAAAGAAGACGCCTTGCTGCCGTACCCTAAAAATGTCTACAGCGGCTATCGCGTCTTGCAGGAATATATCTGTTTTCTGGACAGTTTCTTCTTCTTTGATATCACCGGAGTGCAGTCACTTCCCGAGGGTCTGATTGCGGGGGAATTCACTTTACGCCTGCATTTTTCACGTCCGTTACCGCCGGATTTGAAATTACGGAAAGAATCCCTGCGTTTATATTGCACACCCGCAGTGAATCTTTTCCCAGGGGATTCCGAAACTATCGTTCTAAATGAAACGTCTACTGAATATATTCTGGAAGCAAGTCACAAACTCATGGATTGCTACGATATATTTTCTGTAAACCATGTTGAGAGTGGCTGGACCCTGAAAAGTGCGGATGGCCGTTCTACAGAAACGTTTACCCGAAGCTATGTTTCGTTCGAAAGTTTCCAACATCAGGTCGAATATTCGAAGCAACGTGAAGCCGTTTATTATCGGGTCAAAACACAGCCATCACATAGCCACCAGGGGTTTGAACATCTCATTTCTTTTGTCCATGGCAATGGCCTGTCACAAAAAAACAGGTTAGTGCCCGGTGTTGAGGAGATCGTTTCTGTCGCATTAACCTGTACCAATCGGGATCTTCCTGCACAGTTAATGACAGGTGATATTAATCTGGCCGATGGAAAAGATCCGGCCATTAGTTCATTTCGTAATGTAACGCGACCGTCATTACCTCTTTATCCTGTTCTTGATGGCAGTCTGCATTGGTCATTACTGTCCAACATGAGCCTTAACTATCTTTCATTACTGGATATCGAGGCTTTAAAACAGGTACTGCGCACCTACTATTTACCTGGAATTCATCACCCTCAGGCCGCCCGTCTATCTCAACAAAAACTGGATGCCATCGAACAGATTGAAACCCGCCCGGTCGACCGTTTATTTAAAGGCGTACCTGTCCGGGGGCTTACCTCCACGATTTCTATCCGTCAGGCCCCTTTTGTTTGTGAAGGTGATTTGTATTTGCTGGGCACCGTGCTTTCTCATTTCTTTTCGCTTTATGCCAGCGTGAACAGTTTCCACATATTAAAAGTGATCAATATCGATAATCAGGAGTGCTACGAATGGCCGGAAAGAATAGGTCAGCACGCGCTGATTTAATGAAAAACATCCCATTCAGCGATGTCCGCCGTTATAACTTTTATGCTCTGGTTGAAGCCATTTATAAGCGGACAGGCACTTATGAACATATTTCTCTGCAAACTGATCCGCATGAGGAAGCCGTACGCTTTGAAGCTGATGCCAGCATTGCTTTTCCATTAAGCGATGTCATGGCGCTTGAACTCAATAAGTCACAGCAGTTCATCATGACGGTCGCCTTTATGGGGCTGAATGGGAGCCAGTCTCCTTTACCGGGATATTATCTGGATAACCTTGCCTGGGAGTCAGCACAGGGTGAAAGAAAACTGACTGATTTTCTCGATATGTTTTCGCACCGCTGGACGCAGTTTATTTATCACATCTGGCGTAAATACCGTTATTACGTGTGCTTTCGCAATGGCGGGACGGATGAGTTTTCGCAGCGGATGTATTCGCTGGTCGGCCTGGGTAGCCAGAGCATTCGCGGTCGAATGGCGATCAATCACAGCAAAATGTTGGCGTATGCAGGCGCTCTGGCTAATCCAGGCCGCTCACCGGAGGTTATTTGCAGCCTGGTTTCGCACTGCTTTGATCTTGACGAAGTGACACTTCACGGCTGGCAGTTACGAAAAATGATGATCGAGCCTGGACAGCAAAATCGCTTGGGTGGCAAAAGCTTGCTGGGCTGCAAGATCATTGAAAAATCCGTGTTGGGTCAGAACTTCTCCATTGGCAGCCGAGTACCAGATCGCGGTGGCAAGTTTCTGTTATGCATAGACAACCTGTCCCGTGAGCGTTTTCTTTCATTCCTGCCCAATGGCGATAACTTTCTGCCTCTGACGCTGTTTGTCGCTTTTATTTTACGCGACCAGTTCGCCTGGGATCTTCGTCTGGGAATCGCCCCGAATCAGGTCGGCGGTATGACCTTAGGCAATGAGCAAAATTCTCTGCTGGGATGGACCAGTTTTGTCGGGCAACCCGGGCAGCATCCTCACGTGACAATCGCCGTGAGATCGTAATCAGTACAAAAAATGGAGCGCAGTATGGCAAAGGAAAAACAACAACAGCCATCCCTCTCATTACAGATTTTAAATGGTAATGAACTGGAAAGTGGCCGGGCTGCAAAGTGCCTGTTCACCACAGAGGGCGGTGAAATCGGTCATGCAGAAACATGCTTCTGGTCTGTTCAGGATCGCCAACTGAGCATCGAAGAGAAAAACTGCTCTGTCATCTGGCATGACGGGACATTTTGCCTGCAAAGTTATAGCCGGAATCTGACGATAAATCAGGCACCTGTCTCACTGAATTCGGGGCCAATCCGTCTGTCTCAGGGAGACGAAATTCACGTCGGAACACTTCGCATCAAAGCCCAGTTTCACCTCGGTGAAGCCGTGGATTATGACATTCAAAATGCTACGCCCGAAACAATCGTCATGAACCGAGATCAACTGACTGAGACCTTATTAACCACTGAGGGGCAGCCCAGTTATCAGGGTAATCATACCTTTAGTGAAACAGCCCCGACGCTGGTAAACAGTTTTTCGCAAGACCCGTTAGCGGCTTTACAAAAAGAGAGCCTGACCACGCTTCACGCCGGGTTTTCTGCCTTTGATGAACCTGCTCAGTTGCAGTATTCCCATCGCGTCTCGCGGGTTGCCCCTGATTCAGATATCGCCCCTAAGAGTGGAATAGACAATAATTTTATGGACTTGCCTGACATTCACGCGCATCGCGATTACGCCGATACAGACCCTTTTAAAACGCAGGAACAGGATCTGACCTATCAGCATGTCGCCATGAGCCCATTGATGCGCGGATTAGGCCATGCTGTCCCGCTGCACAATTCACAGGATGCTGATGATTTTTTAGAAGAAATCGGGCGCACTTTGCAAGCTGCGGTGAAAGGGCTACTGGATCTGCAATTCCAGCAAAACAGCCTCTCCGACAAGCATCTTCGCCCGCTCGAAGATAACCCGCTGCGTCTGAATCTTAATTATGAAACCGCATTGAGTGTCCTGTTCGCCGATCAAAAAAGTCCGGTGCATCTTTCCGCTCCTGCGGCTGTTTCAGAAAGCCTGCGTAATCTGAAATCGCACAATCAGGCAAACCAGACTGCCATCGTCGAGGCGCTACGCATGATGCTCGATGCCTTTTCACCTGAGCAGCTCATGACGCGCTTTGCACAGTATCGTCGCAGCCACGAACAACGTCAGGAAATGAGTGATGCCTGGGCATGGCGCATGTACTGCAGCTATTACCAGGAGTTGGCATCCAGCCGACAGCTGGGCTTTGAGAAGTTGTTCAACGAAGTCTATGCGCAGGTTTATGACCGCGTACTACGCCAGATGAACCGGGAGTCAGATGCATCATGAAATGGCGTTTTTTCCTGTCGATGTCACTGATATGTCTCATGGCCGGATCCCTGAGCGGATGCGAAACCGTAAAAAAAATAGGCAAAGTGATCGCGAACCCGGACATCAAAGTCGGTGAGAACGCGGCTCAACCTTCAGATATGACGGTCATGCTGTTAACCGAGCCCGATATCAATCCTAACGACAGCGGTGAGGCTTCTCCGGTGAGCTTCCAGCTCATTTATATGAGTGAGGATTCAAAGCTTCGGGCCGCTGATTTCGATCAGATAACCACCAACAAACTGGATGACGTTCTGGGTAAAAACTATATCGACCATCAGGATTTCAACTTATTGCCAGACACCATGAAAACATTGCCGCTCACGAAATTAGAACCCACGACCCGCTATATCGGCGTGGTGGCCTATTTTTCTGACGATCAGGTAACGGAATGGAAAGCTATTGAGCGCGTTACGGGCATAGGCCATCACTACCACCTGCTGGTACACGTTCGTGAACACAGTATCGAATTAAAAAAAGAGGATGAATGATCGTGGCAACTATGAAAAATAAAGTGATCTGGCAGGAAGGGCTGTTTGTGAAGCCTCAGCATTTTCAGCAACTTCAGCGTTATAACGACTACATCATCCACAATCGTTTGTCAGCTATCAGTAGCCTTATCTGGGGGTTTACCGATCTCGACATTGATGAAACGCAGCTCAGGCACGGCAAAATCAGCATTAACAAAGCCGTCGGCTGTTTGTCGGACGGTACCGTCTTCAGTGTGCCCGATCAGGATATCGTCCCCGCCCCTTTACTGGTGGAAAACGCCAACTCCGTGGCAAGCCGGGATATTTTTCTGGTTCTCCCGATCATCAGCGACGTCATCAATGAAGTTGAAGGCATGCACAGCGCAGGCCAAACCTCTGGCCGCTACAGAATCAATTTCTGCGATGTGCGTGACCTGCATACTAATGAAGGCGATGCCACTCAATTAGGACTAGGGCAACTCATTCCCCGTCTGATGAACGGCTCTGAGGATTTAAGCTCATGGGTCACCATTCCCGTTTGTCGCATTAAAAACAGACATCCTGACGGGAGACTGGAATTGGATCCTGATTTCATTCCAGGCTGCCAGACCGTCCACGCCAGCACCACATTGAAAAGATATCTTGATGAAGTCACTTCCGCGCTGGCGAGCCGATCCGCTGAACTTGCCGGACGTATTGGCTCGCCTTCCCAACAAGGTATTGCCGATGTGGCTGAATTTATGATGTTGCAAATGTTCAACCGCAATCAGATTAAATTTGCGCACCGTGCGTCGCTCTCCTGTCTGCATCCGGAAGATTTCTACAGGGATCTGATTTCACTCTACGGCGAACTGGTAACATTTACCGAAGAATCGCGGTTGCCGGAAAAGCTTGCGTTATACCAGCACGAAAACCTGACAGAGACCTTTGGCGTGGCGATGCAACGTTTGCGAAAAGCACTGGGTACCCTGCTGGCTCCGCGAGCCGTGAATCTGCCATTTACCCAAATGGACGGAATTTACGTCACCCTCATCAACGATGTCTCCCTGCTGCAGTCAGCGACCTTTGTACTGGCAGTCAAGTCACTGTTACCGCATGAAGCACTACAACGGCAGTTCGTTCAGCAATCGAAGATCAGCTCGGTAGAAAAAATTCGCAACGTGGTAAGTGTTCAGGTTCCCGGCGTGCCTTTAGTCGCGCTGCATACCGCGCCGCGCCAAATCCCTTATCACGCCAACTATGTCTATTTCTCACTGGATAAAAACAGTCAGGGATGGGCAGAAATCATGAAGCAAAACAGCATCGCGATGCACGTCTCCGGCTCGTTCCCGGAGCTGGATCTGCAACTTTGGGCAATAAGGGGATAACGCATGAGCGATATGCCTTCAGTGACGTCATTGCTGCCGGACGAAACGCACGATGACGAACACCGCCAGTATCGGATGACGCTGCGCGGCAACAGCCTGAACCCTATGATTGATGCCGCAACTCCGCTGCTTGGGATGGTACTGCGGCTGAAAAGCATGAGCAGCCGGGGGTTGCCTGAGCACCTGTTTGGTCAGGTCGTGACGGATATCCGCGCCATCGAACAGTTACTTCAGAACCATGGCTATGAGCCAGGCACCATCATTTCATTTCGGTATGTGCTTTGCACATTCATCGACGAAACGGCGCTGGGTCAGGGATGGTCAACGCAAAATGAGTGGATCAAACAGTCATTACTGGTGCATTTCCATAATGAAACCTGGGGGGGTGAAAAAGTGTTCATCCTGCTCGAAAGGCTGATGGGGGAACCCAAACGCTACCAGGATCTTCTGGAGTTTTTATATCTGTGCTTTTCACTCGGGTTTCGTGGCCGCTACAAAGTCAGCAATCAAAACAATGATGAATTTGAACAGATTTTTCGCCGCCTACACCACGTTCTGCACCAGTTACGAGGGGAGAGTGCCTTCCCGCTGCTGCATCAGAATAAGCAGGGCGAACACGGTTTTTACCGGCTGGCTAAACGGCTGGGGATCAAACACCTGCTGACGGGCGGTATCGCCATTCTGGTCGTTGTTTATCTGTTCTATTTATTGCGCCTGAATGCCCAGACCCAGGACATTTTGCACCAACTGAATAATTTGCTGAGATAGGAAAAGGACATTTCTATGATCCAGATTGATTTACCGACACTGGTTAACCGACTGAATACTCTTTCAAAACAGTCGCTGGAACTGGCTGCAGCCGAATGCATCAATCAACAGGCGACAGAAATCACAGTAGCTCATGTACTGTCGCAGATGTTAATGACCCCGCGCAGCGACGTTCGCGTCATCATCGAACAGACCGATATTGATGCCGACGAACTGCGCGACGCACTGACGCTCATGGGTGAAAACCGCAATCAGGCGGTAGAAAGTTACCCGAGTTTTTCACCCCTGTTGGTTGAGTGGTTAAAAGACGCGTGGCTGTTGGCCTCGGCTGACATGCAGCTTTCACAGCTGCGTGGCGGGATTTTGCTGCTCGCGCTGATCCACTCTCCGTTACGTTATGTTCCGCCAGCTGCGGCCCGGTTACTCGCACGAATCAATCGCGATCTGCTGCGTCTGGAATTCACCGCATGGACGAAGGACTCGGCAGAATCCGTCATTCTTCCTGACGGCAGCGCAAGCCACGCGCTGAACTCCGACGAAGACAGCCTTCTGGCACGCTACTCCTCCAACGTGACGCAAGATGCCCGCAACGGCAAGCTTGATCCCGTTTTGTGCCGCGATAATGAAATCGACCTGATGATTGATATTTTGTGCCGCCGGCGTAAAAACAATCCGATTGTGGTCGGCGAAGCCGGGGTCGGTAAAAGCGCATTGATTGAGGGACTGGCCCTGCGCATCGTCGCGGGACAGGTGCCTGAAAAGCTGCAAAACACTGAACTGGTGACGCTCGATTTAGGCGCACTTCAGGCGGGTGCGTCGGTTAAAGGGGAATTCGAAAAACGCTTTAAAGGCATCATGACCGAAATCAGACAGTCGGCGACGCCCGTGATTCTCTTCATTGATGAAGCGCATACGCTGATCGGTGCAGGCAATCAGCAAGGTGGCCTGGACATCTCCAACCTGCTTAAACCCGCCCTCGCCCGTGGCGAACTCAAAACCATCGCCGCAACGACCTGGAGCGAATACAAAAAATACTTCGAAAAAGACGCTGCACTTTCAAGACGTTTTCAGCCCGTGAAGGTCTCCGAACCGACCGCCGCTGAGGCCACGATTATTCTGCGCGGCCTGGCATCCGTCTATGAACAATCGCATGGCGTGCTGATTGATGATGAAGCATTACAGGCGGCAGCAATACTCAGCGAACGCTATCTGTCTGGCCGACAACTTCCGGATAAAGCCATTGATGTCCTTGATACTGCATGCGCGCGGGTAGCGATTAATTTGTCTTCTCCGCCGCGACAAATCTCTGCGCTCACCACGGCCACGCACCAATATGAAGCCGAAATTCGCCAGCTCGAACGGGAACAACGCATTGGTTTGCATCAGAACGATACGCGCCTACATGAATTACATCAGCTTCACGAAGAAACCAAAATTCAACTGGATGATCTGGATGTTAGCTGGAAACATCAGCGCGATGTAGTCCATCAGATAATCTCGTTGCGTCACGAATTCTTAAGCATGACGGATGCTGAAACGGACAGCGAAGAAACGCCGGAGAAACGTGAAAAGCTGGCAGCACTGATGGCTGAGCTGTGTGAGCTGCACCAAATGCGCACGCTGGTATCACCGCACGTCGACAAAGGCCAAATTGCCGCCGTGATTGCAGAATGGACGGGCGTGCCACTTAACCGTTTATCGCAAAGTGAAATGGCGCTGATCACCGAACTGCCGGTCTGGCTCGGTGAAAAAATCAAAGGCCAGTCGCTGGCGATTACTCACTTGCATAAACATTTGCTGACCGCCAGAGCGGATTTACGCCGCCCCGGTCGCCCGCTGGGCGCGTTTTTACTGGCAGGCCCAAGCGGTGTCGGCAAAACTGAAACCGTTCTGCAACTGGCTGAACTACTGTTCGGCGGACGCCAGTATCTCACCACGATCAACATGTCAGAGTTTCAGGAAAAACATACGGTCTCGCGTCTGATTGGCTCACCTCCGGGTTATGTCGGTTACGGCGAAGGCGGTGTTCTGACCGAAGCTATTCGCCAAAAGCCTTACTCGGTTGTCCTGCTTGATGAAGTTGAAAAAGCGCACCCCGATGTGCTGAATCTGTTCTATCAGGCATTTGATAAAGGCGAAATGGCGGATGGTGAAGGCCGCCTGATCGACTGCAAAAATGTGGTGTTCTTCCTCACATCCAATCTGGGCTATCAGGTGATTGTTGAACATGCCGAGAACCCGGAGAAACTGCACGAAGCGCTGTACCCCATCCTGGCCGATTTCTTCAAACCTGCCCTGCTGGCGCGTATGGAAACCATCCCGTTCCTGCCGTTATCCAGCGAAACCCTCATCACGATTATTGCGGCAAAACTGGCAAGGCTGGAGACGTTGCTCAATCAGAGGTTCGGCGCAGATGTTGTGATCGATGCAGAAGTCAGCGACGAAATTATGCTGCGTGTTACACGCGCTGAAAACGGAGCCCGTATGCTGGAATCCGTTATCGACGGCGAAGTATTGCCCCCTCTGTCTCTGTTATTGCTACAGAAACTCGCCGCAGGTTCAGCCATCCGTCGCGTCATTATTGGCGTCGCCGAACATCGTTTCACAGCGGATATTCAGGAAGCTCTCACTGAGAATGAAGGCGAGTTATGCGTGGAGTAACGCTGGTCTTCCTGTTGCTGCCTTTCGCCTCAGGTCAGGCATTTTCTGACACGTCAAACCCAGAACTCAGCCCGGCAGAATCAACGCTCAAAGCGATGTCCGCTTGCCGGGCTGAGCCCGCATCACTCGAGCGCCTTGATTGCTATGACCGGTTATTAACCCCGGTTTATCCAGATTTTTCCGGGGCACTGGTACAAGCGAAAGTACAAGGCGAAGCCTGGCAGCGGGCATTTTCTCAGGAAGCACAGCGTGACGATCACTCAACCCAATTTTTGACCAAACTGACCGAGGGCGAGCGCCCTTCGGTAGTGATCACCACACCTGCACTGGGGAGTCTTCCTCCCCGGCCTGTGCTGATGTTCAGCTGCATCGACAATATCACCCGTATGCAAATCGCATTGCCAAAGCCACTCAATGGCCAGCCGGACATCACGATGACCACGGAAAAAATCCACGTCAATACCCACTGGTTCCTGCGTGAAAACGATTCGCTGCTGGAGTCCAGTCGCGGACTTCCGGGAATTGATGAGATTAAGCAGCTCTTCGGCGCGAAAACACTAACGGTGACATTTAACACGTCAGGTCATGACGTCTCAGCCAACAAGAATGCAGCGCTCTCATCGCTGACTTTCACTATCAGCGATCTGGAAAAGACACTCGATCCAATGAGAGTGGCCTGCCACTGGGCGGACTAGTTATACCGATTTTTAAAGGGAATTTTCATGGACACACAGACGTCAGGTGCATGGTTCGGACAGGTACTTGCTTCATTATCGCAAGAAAAAATTCGCTCTGAAATGAGTGAAACCAATGCGGACTGGGAATACATTGACAGTGAAATGGTCAGGCTGGGTTCGCTGACGCATGGCCAGCTCGATATTGCAGAAATTCAGCAGAAAGCATTGAAATTACTGATGAATGAAAGCAAAGATTTCCGGCTGATGGTTCATCTGTTGCGCACGCTGCAACATGGTGGCAAAGCAGCAGAAGTTCTTTTGGCCCTCCAGCTCCTGACAAAATATACGGAGCACTTCTGGCTGCACGCGTGGCCGCAAAAAGGGGTTCATAAAAATCGCTTTGCACAGCAGGTGCTCAAACGATTTGAGACGGCAGCGACCAGCTTTGCCGATGATGCCGATCAGGCCCAGCGGGACGCCATGTTGGGGGAATTTGCCCATCTGGCCCAGCTTTGGAAGAAAACAGATAGCCTCTTACTGTCACAAGGTGCTGACGAACTCTTCACGCTTTATCAGCGCCGGATTCATGAGCAGGCCACAGAAGCCACGGTCAGACAGGAAACGCCTGCACCAGCCACGGCGGGGACTGAGCCCGGTGATAGCAGCCAGTCGCAAAACCCGCGCCCGGCGACCGCTGTTAGCGTCGAAACGCATGACGATAAATCCTGGCGTCAGACGCTGCTGAAAGTGGCCGATGTACTTTGCGAACGTCATCCGCAAAGTGCGACAGGGTACCGCCTGCGCCGTCATGCACTCTGGCAAAACATCGCGGCGGCCCCGCAGGCAGAGAATAACGGCCGTACATCACTGGCCGCATTTCCGGTTGATATGATGGCTGATTATCAGGCCCGGCTTCCGGCGGCCAATATTGATTTCTGGGAACAGGTCGAAAAAAGCCTGTTGCTGGCCCCCTATTGGTTTGACGGGCACTGCCTTTCAGCCCGCATCGCCAGCCAGTTGGGTTATTCAGAAACAGCGGCTGCGATCCGTGACGAACTGGCTCTTTTTATCGGTCGCATCCCTGTACTTCGGAGTTTGCAATTTACCGATCTCACTCCTTTTTTGTGTGAACAGACTCAGGACTGGCTTCTGGAAGACAACACGTCAAAAGCGGTTTCGGGCGTCTCTGCCTCGCATGATGATGAAACCAACCGTATCTGGCAGTATTTTTCCGAACAGGGTCTGGCACCAGCCTTGCAGCTTCTCGACCAGCTTCAGCATCAATCCCACGAACCCCGTCAGCTGTTTTATCGGCAATATCTCGGCGCGCAGCTCCTTGAAAAAGCAGGTTTAGTCACTTCCGCTCACCAGCAATACAAAACTCTGCACCAGACTGCACGCCAGATAACGTTACCCGATTGGGAACCTGCGTTGCTTGAGCAATTAAAAGAAAAAATCACGACGGACCAGTGAAGTAAAAAAGGAGTTTTATTGTGTTCAGAATATCAAAGCCCGGTTTTCTCCGGGCATTAAAACCGACGCTCAAACCCGCAATGCCAAGGTTCAAAATCTCCGCCATGATCCTGTTGATCATCGGCTGGGTATTATCGCTGGTCTGGATTTGGTGGAAAGGCCCGTCATGGACGCTGGGGGAACAACATCCGCTGGCACCACAGCCTAACCGCTGGCTGGCCACCTCTGTCTGGGTACTCATCGCACTTGTCTGGCTGACATGGCGGGTGGTAAAACGCCTTCAGCATCTGGAAACGTTGCAGCGCCAACAGCGCCAGCATGAGAAAGATCCGCAGAGCCAGGAAGTGCACCAGCAACAGCGCCATCTCGACCATTGGCTGTTACGTTTACAGCGGCATCTGGCCCGGCGTAACACCATTTATCATCTTCCGTGGTACATCGTCATCGGTACGACGGACAGTGGTAAAAGTACGTTACTGCGCGAAGGTTACTCCTCGGACACGATATATGTGCCGGAAAAAGTGCGTGGCGAAAATAGCGGAGTCTGGCACATCTCGCCGCACGTCGGTGAACATGCGGTCATTTTTGACATTGACGGCGTTCTGATTGACCAGCCGGTCAGCGGTCAGGATGAAGCTAACGTTTACAGCCGCTTATGGGAGCACTGGCTCGGCTGGCTGAGCCAGAACCGCCCTCGCCAGCCCCTGAACGGCATTATCCTTTCGCTGGATTTACCTGAGCTGTTGACCGCCAGCAAGCATCAGCGCGAGCGTCAGTTGACCATTTTACGGCAGCGGCTTCAGGATATCCGTCAGCAACTGCACTGTGAGTTACCGGTCTATATCGTGCTGACCAAACTGGATTTACTCTACGGTTTCGCCCCGCTGTTCCAGCCTTTGGATAAACAGCAGCGCGACACTATTCTCGGCGTCACCTTCACTGAAGGTTCCCACGATAATGACCACTGGCGCGATGAGTTACGCACCTTCTGGCAAGAGTGGATTCAGCGTTTTAATCGGGCGCTGCCCGACCTCTTACTCAGCCATGTGGAAGCCAGCCAGCGCAGCATGTTGTTCAGCTTTAACCGCCAGATGCACGGGATCAACGAACATCTCGAAGCGTTAATCGCCAGCCTGCTGGCCGGCGATAATATGTCCGTTATGCTGCGCGGGGTTTATCTCACCTCTTCGCTTCAGCGCGGTCAGGTCGACGATATGTTCATCCAGTCCGCCGCCGCTCAGTATCGGCTCGGACAGACGGCGCTCTCCTCATGGCCGATGGTGGTCACACAACCGTACTTTACCCGCGATTTATTCCCGCAAGTGCTGCTTGCAGAGCCTAATCTGGCGGGGGAAAACAGCGTCTGGCTGAGTAAAACCCGCCGGCGGCGCACCTTGTTCTCCGCGATTGGCGCCGCCGCCGCCGTGGCCTGCATCGCAGGCTGGCACTATTACTACAATTCCAACTATCACGCAGGCGTCAACGTACTGGCGCAGGCAAAATCCTTTATGGATATCCCGCCGCCACAAGGCATTGATGAACTGGGCAACCTCCAGCTTCCGCTGCTTAACCCTATGCGCGACGCCACGCTGGCATACGGTGATTATCGTGAACACAACGCGCTCACCGACATGGCGCTGTATCAGGGCATGAAAATCGGCCCTTACGTCGAAAAAACCTATCTCCAGCTCCTCGATCAACGCTTCTTACCGGCGCTGCTCAACGGGCTGATAAAAGACCTGAACGCGGCCCCGGCGGGAAGTGAGAAGAAACTCGCCGTTCTGCGCGTGATCCGCATGCTGGAAGACAAAAGTGGTCGCGATAATAAAGTCGTCGAACAATATATGTCTCAGCGCTGGAGCGAAAATTTCCACGGCCAGCGCGAGCTACAAACGCAACTGATGTCGCATCTCGATTACGCACTGGATCACACTGACTGGCATTCACAAAGGGCAAACGGAAATAACGACGCGATAAACCGTTTCATTCCTTACGATAAGCCGATCGCCACCGCACAGCGCGAACTCAGCAAACTCTCTATTTATCAGCGGGTTTATCAAAGCCTGAGGGCGAAAGCGCAGGGTGTGTTACCTGCGGATCTCAACCTGCGGGACCAGATCGGGCCGAGCTTCGATAAAGTTTTCGTGGCGAATAAAGATGAGGATCTGGCGATCCCGCAGTTCCTCACCCGCTACGGACTGCAAAGCTATTTTGTGAAGCAGCGCGACAGTCTGGTCGAACTCACGGCGCTGGACAGCTGGGTGCTCAATATCACCAAAGACGTCACTTTCAGTGATACCGACCGCGAAGAGATCCAGCGACACATCACCGAGCAGTACGTCAGCGATTACACCGCGACCTGGCAGGCGGGAATGAACAATCTGGATATCCGTGAATACGAGGATATGCAGGCCGTTACCGATGCGCTGGAGCAAATCATCAGCGGTGACCAGCCGTTCTACCGTGCGCTGCAAACCCTGCGGGACAATACTCAGCTTCCGCCACCGCCCGCCAACCTGCCGGACAAAGCACGTGACGAAATGATGTCGTCCCTCGATTTCCAGCTGCTGACGCGCCTGGGCCGCGAGTTCGCCCCGGAGAACGGCGTGCTGACGGAGACAAAAGACAAACAAAGTACGTTGCAGGCGGTCTATCAGCAGTTAACCGAACTGCACCGTTATTTGCTGGCGATCCAGAACTCGCCGGTGCCGGGGAAATCCGCCCTGAAAGCGGTGCAGATGCGGCTCGACCAGAACAACAGCGACCCCATCTTCGCCACACGCCAGATGGCAAAAACCCTGCCTGCACCCCTCAACCGCTGGGTCGGTAAACTGGCCGATCAGGCCTGGCATGTGGTGATGATCGAAGCCGTTCATTACATGGAAGTCGAGTGGAATGACAAGGTAGTCAAAACATTCAATGAACAGCTGGCAGACCGCTATCCGTTTAACCCGGACGCCACGCAGGACGCCTCTCTCGATGCCTTCAACCGCTTCTTCAAACCCGACGGCGTGCTCGACAGCTTCTACCAGCAGAACCTGAAACTGTTTATCGAGAACAAACTCACCTGGGGCGAGGACGGCGACGTGCTCATCCGCCCGGACGTTCAGCCGCAGCTGGAAACCGCGCAAAAAATCCGTGAGACCTTCTTCACGCAGCAAAGCGCGCTCGGCACGCAGTACGCGATTGAAACCACCGAACTCTCCTCCAACAAACGCCGCAGCGTCCTGAATATGGACGGGCAACTGCTCGATTACAGCCACGGCCGCAACTACACCGCACATCTCGTCTGGCCGAACACCATGCGCGACGGCACCGAAAGCAAACTGACGCTGGTCGGCAACGACAGCGGGTCACCGCGCAGCATCAGCTTCAAAGGGCCGTGGGCGCAGTTCCGCCTGATGGACGCCGGCAGCCTGACCAACGTCGACGACGGTTCGTTTGACGTCCGCTTCAACGTCGACGGCGGCTACATGAATTACCGCGTGCATGTCGACACCCAGGACAACCCGTTCACCGGCGGACTTTTCAGCGAGTTCAGCCTGCCGGATACCTTGTATTAAAGGAGTAACCCCGGCAGCGATGCCGGGGTATTAAGGAAAAACCATGAGCGACGACACACACATCATCAAACTTGGCGACGATCCGCGCTTTTTACCGGAGTTCAGCGCGATACGCGAAGAGATCAACAAATCCAACCACCCTTCTCAACCGGAAGTGAACTGGCGGCTGATTGAGTCGCTGGCGCTGACGCTGTTTAAAAGCAACGGGGTCGATTTACATACGGCCACTTACTACACGCTGGCGCGCACCAAAATTAACGGCCTGTCCGGGTTCTGTGAAGGGTGCGAGCTGCTGGCGGGGCTGATCACCGCCGAATGGGAGCGCTTCTGGCCGCAAAACTACCAGGCGCGCAGCGACATGCTGGAGTGGTTCAACACCCGCATCGGCAACATCCTGCGAAAAAATCCCGCTCTGGCGCTCGGCGACGTCCCGTTGCTGTACCGCACCGAACGCACCCTGCAACTCATCTGCGACAAGCTTCAGCAGGTCGAACTTAAGCGCGTTCCCCGGGTAGAAAACCTGCTCTATTTTATGCAGAACATCCGTAAACGGATGGAGGCCGAACAGCAGGCGCAAAGCGCGCAGGCCTGTCAGTACGTTTCCCCGACGCTGGTCTATATGCCGGAACCGGCGGCTTATGCCGAGCCCGTCTACTCGCCGCTGCCCGCCATGGACCCCGGACATCAGGCACCGAAAGTCGAAGTGCATTTTGCCGGTTCCGAAAACAAAAAACGCCCTTCCCGGCTGCCCATTATCGGCGGATTTCTGGCCGGTATCACCTGCACGGCGG
Source organism: Rahnella sp. PCH160 (assembly GCF_047784855.1). Classification (NCBI taxonomy): domain Bacteria; kingdom Pseudomonadati; phylum Pseudomonadota; class Gammaproteobacteria; order Enterobacterales; family Yersiniaceae; genus Rahnella; species Rahnella sp. PCH160. The sequence goes on along the minus strand of NZ_JBLOGT010000001.1, from coordinate 1,530,683 downwards.
CGGTCTGCGGAGGGTTATGGTGGTGGCAGGTTGCCCCCATGCAACAGAAAATTGCGCAGGTCAACGACACCCCGCAGGGGGGCGCGGCGCTCTGGCTGACATCACCTGAGCTGAAAGACTACCCGCAACGCCTGAACCGCTTGCTGAGTGCATCCCCGCTGCAACCGCTGGAAACCGGCGGGCATATGACCAAAACGGCGGCCGCAGTCTGGCCTGAAAACGAACAGCAGCAGCAGGCCACCGCCCGCTGGAACGCGGCAATCACACTGCGCGCCGACAACAGCCCGACGCTGCGAGGCTATCTTCAGGTTCAGCAGGACTTACACGCATTCGCGGCACTCCTGCTACAGCGGGAAAAAAGCAAAGAAGGCGTCACGCTTTCCTATCTTAAAACCGTCGCCTATCAGGCCGAAACCCTGCTGAATAAGGAAACACCGCTCGAAGCGCTGTTAACCCAACTCGAAGACGCTAAAAAACAGAACCAAAATACGCAAACGTTAGAGAAACAAATAAACGAGCAGCTCGATGCCTTATCCAGCCGCTTGCTGTTAATCAAAAGTGCCGGGCAACCGGGAATAACGCGTTAATCAACACCGTTAATACACATGACTAAACGAAAGGAATAACATCATGGCAAATCTTATTTACTTAACCCTCAACGGCCAAACCCAGGGCCTGATCTCCGCAGGATGCTCATCGCAGGATTCTATTGGGAATAAGGCACAGATCGCACATTTAGATCAGATAATGGTTTATGAGTTGACAAATTCAATCTCAAGAGAGCAGAGTTCTACACACCACCCCGTAATAATAAAGAAACCCATTGACAAATCATCTCCATTGTTAGGGAAAGCTATATCTGACAATGAGATTTTAACATGCGATTTTGATTTTTATCGAACAAACAGATTCGGAATAAACGAATTATACTATAAATTAAAGCTCACTAAGGCCAGAATGACATATATTAATCTAAATATTCCAAATGTATTATTAGATAATAAAAATCAGCCTGAAGAAAAAATATCATTTTCATATGAAACAATAACATGGGAGCACATATCTGCAGGTACAAGTTCGTATAGTTTGTGGAATGATAGAATTTTATAAATACTACCCCACAAAGAAATACATGGGTATATAAATGGCTGTACTTTTACTTATAGTACAACCTATCCTTCATTAATTTTTTTGCAAAAATAAGAAATAGTGATTGACATTAAGATTTGTCATTCACTATTTCTTACATGACCCTCTTTCGACTTTAAAAAAACAGATATGATGATAACTATATATGGAACAAAAAAATACCCAAGGCATAACCAAATTGAGACCCTGGTGTCTCTTAGCCTTCGGACATTACTTGAAAGAAGAGGGATTAAGTAAAATAAATAAAACACTAAAGTAAATCCATCACTCAACATATAAAAAATAGTTAAAATTAAATGATGTAAAATAACAAAAATAACAAAAAAAAACGATTATCCCTCCCTGTAAAATTAAATGAGTTAACATAACCACGATTTAAAATATTGAGAATAATACACGCCAAATTCATTTATCACCTCCACTAACAACTCTAGTAAACATACCTATAACCACCAGTGTTAAAATAGTGGTAGCGATAATAACCCAGATTAAACTCACACTATTTCTAGCCAAATAAAATGTGTAGTTTAAATTTGATACACCATGACATATAGCTGCCCCCTGCCCCTTTAAAACAATAGTTAAAATGATAAAATTAAGAAAATACCCCACCATAAAAAACAATTTTCGCTTACATTTACCAAATCGCCAATTACGTGAAATTAATAACAAGAACAATGAAACAGCCAACCCCATCATGAAGAAAAACCCACCGGCCTTAAACAAAGAAATAACATCATCATGTTGATTGGATATAACTATTTCATAGCAAGAAAAAAATAACCGATGAAATAAAGATAAAAAACAAAACCTAATATCATGTAAAAAAAAGCCATAAATATTATAACTATTTCAACTTTCATACAAACAACCTCATTTCATACTATCCATAATGGATTTCATTTCATTAACTGATGAAATAATTACAACTTCACGAGTTTTTTATTATATTTTGCAATTGCCGTAGGCACATCCAACCCACCACTACTTGAAATGAAATTTATATCTAACCGACCATATAGCTGTATGTCTGGGATAGGATCTTGACCAAAATCAAGAGGTGCAACAAAATTAATATGGTAGCTATCAGAAAGTAATTTTGTTATTTTTTCGCCTAAGAAGTTATCATTCAGATTAGGTAATGGAACAATATAAGTATTAGTCCCACAGAAAACCAGGTTATTAGCCACTTCGGGAGTGTTTTTTGAAATCACTTCATGCCCATATAAAATTCGTAGGGTCTGCCATAGCGTTATGTTGTCATAGTCTATTTTTTCGTCATCAAGATATATATCTTGAAAATGACATACCTCATAGATCGTTCTTACCACTTGGATAGCTGCACTGCCAACCGTATTCCATAGTGCAGGTAGCCCACTTTTTGCATAAATTTTTTCGACAGTAAAATATATCCCAGTGCCTTTGACATGACGTGGCATGCTCATGCTAACAACCCCTATTATTCAATTCAAATACATGAGCTTTGTATCTTCTATAAAACAGAAAAGCCCACCGCAATAAGACCTCAACCATGAGGCTCCATATCCTATTATGGATAGTATATTAAATCATACGACATAAGAAATTAAAATTTAACTACCCACAAAAAAAACCTACCATAATAATAAGAAATGAAAATGGATTGTGTTATTAGCTTCATGAATGAAAGTCATAACCTATAACAATTAAATTAACACTTATCATTAATTTAATTAAAAAACTCTTGTGCAATAACTTACTTTGAACATTATTCATTGTGAACTTTTTTTACAGCGTGATTTTTTATAAATTAGATTTTCCAAAGTCTGACATGGCGTGTTTCTGGCCGGCAGCGCCTGCACAGCGGCGGTCTGCGGGGGTTATGGTGGTGGCAGGTTGCGCCCATGCAGCAGCAAATCGTGCGGGTCAACGACACCCCGCAGGGCGGCGCGGCACTCTGGCTGGCATCACCTGAGCTGAAAGACTACCCGCAACGCCTGAACCGCTTGCTGAATGCCTCCCCGCTGCAACCGCTGGAAACCGGCGGGCATATGGCCAAAATGGCGGCCGCCGTCTGGCCTGAAAACGAACAGCAGCAGCAGGCCACCGCCCGCTGGAATGCGGCAATTACACTGCGCGCCGACAACAGCCCGACGCTGCGAGGCTATCTTCAGGTTCAGCAGGACTTACACGCATTCGCGGCACTCCTGCTACAGCGGGAAAAAAGCAAAGAAGGCGTCACGCTGTCTTATCTCAAAACCGTCGCCTATCAGGCCGAAACCCTGCTGAATAAGGAAACACCGGTTGAAGCGTTATTAACTCAGCTCGAAGACGCTAAAAAAAAGAACCAAAATACGCAAACCTTAGAGAAACAAATAGACGAGCGGCTCGATGCCTTATCCAGCCGCTTGCTGTTAATCAAAAGTACCGGGCAGCCGGGAATAACACCATGGCACATCTTATTTACTTAACCCTCAACGGCCAAACCCATGGTCTGATCTCCGCAGGGTGTTCATCGCAGGATTCTATTGGGAATAAGGCACAGATAGCATATCAGGATCAGATAATGGTTTATGACCTTTCACATGCTATTTCACGAGAAGAAAATGCCAATCATCACCCGGTATTTATCACTAAGCCTATCGACAAATCATCGCTTTTACTTTGTAAGTCAGTATCAGAAAATGAAATACTCACATGTGACTTTGATGTTCACAGGATAAACAAATTTGGCATTAACGAATTATTCTATAAATTTAAGTTAACTAAAGCTCGAATTACCAACATTGAAGTAATTTTCCCTAACGTGTGCATATTCTGGCCTATCGTGAACACTCATTCTGGCAGAACGTGAACGCACTTTCTGGTTTCGCGTGAACGCGTATTCCGACGGAAAATACCACGATTTTGCACCATGGCCAGAATCACTGTTCATTTTGCCAGAATCGGTGTTCACCTGACCGGAATTGCTGTTCACGTTTCCAGAATCATTCTTAACGCATTGATTTTTGCTGCTATATCTATCCCTTTCATTACAGGGGGTGATATATGCCAAACAAGAGAATCGCAATGCGTAAAATCCATGAAATTTTAAGGCTGCGTTTTGAGGTCGGCCTGTCATTCCGTCAGATAAGCCAGTGCGCCGATGTCAGCACAGGTGCCATCCAGAAAATGCTCAAACGCCTTGAGGCCTCCGGGATCTCCTGGCCGTTACCAGAGGGGATGTCAGAGCCCAGGCTTGCCAGCATGCTGTATCCGGACTCTGACAGTCGTCCCGGTGCGCTGGAAGATCCTGACTGGGCTAAAATCCATATGGAGTTGCGTAAGAAAGGCGTCACCCGCCACCTTCTGTGGGAAGAGTATTGTCAGCGGATGCCGATCCGGGCGTACAGCTACTCACAGTTCTGCTGCCGCTACCAGACCTGGTCCCAGTCACAGAAGCGCTCCATGCGCCAACAGCATCTCGCTGGTGAAAAATGCTTTATCGACTACTGTGGGCCCACGGTGGCGGTTATCTCACCCGAAACCGGTGAGTGCCGGCAGGCTCAGATCTTTGTGGCGGTGTTGGGGGCATCAAACTATACCTTCGCGGAGGCCACGTATACACAGTCGCTACCGGACTGGCTTCTCAGCCACGTCAGGATGCTGGAGTTCTTCGGCGGCGTTCCCGAAATCCTGGTCCCTGATAACCTCAAAAGCGGGGTTAATAAAGCCTGTCGCTACGATCCCGAACTGAATCCGTCCTACCAGCAACTGGCGGAGCACTATCAGGTCGCGGTAATACCGGCCCGCCCCCGAAAACCCAGAGACAAGCCGAAGGTGGAAGTTGGCGTTCAGATCGTTGAGCGCTGGATCCTGGCCCGACTGCGGCATCAGGTCTTCTTCTCGCTGGCAGAACTGAACCACTGTATCCGTACGCTGGTTACGGATCTCAACGAACGCCCCTTTAAAAAACTGCCCGGCAACCGCCGGGAAGCCTTCGACAGGCTGGACAAACCTGCGCTCAGGCCGTTACCGGTACAGCCGTGGCGCTACCGGCACATCAAAAAAGCGAAAGTGAATATCGATTATCACGTTGAATATGAACAGCACCATTACTCTGTGCCGCATCAGTACGTCGGCAAAACGGTGGAACTTCATGCCTTCGACAACCTGCTGGAGGTCTGGGCTGAGGGCCTGATGATCACCAGTCACCCGCGGCGTCTTCATCCCGGTAACAGCACCGCAGCAGAGCATATGCCGGAGCGTCATCGCCACCATCAGCAGTGGACGCCAGAGCGGTTGAAAAACTGGGCGGCAGGCGTGGGCTCCGACACGCTCAAGTGGGTCAGTGAGCGTCTGGTGGAAAAAGCGCATTCGGAGCAGGCCTACCGCCTGTGTCTGGGGTTACTGAGCCTGACGCGCGAGTATCCTTCTGAGCGCGTCAACAACAGCTGCCGGCTGGCTAATGCTGAGGGGCTAACCCGACTGAAGCAGATAAAATCGATACTGAAAAATAATCGCGACCTTGTTCCGGCGGACGGCGATCTGCATCCGTCTCAGGAACTTCCTCAGGAACATGAAAACATCCGTGGCCCACGCCACTTCCACTGAAACAGGGAACTCGATAATGCCACATACGCTGATGAAACAGCTGACTGAAATGAAACTGATGGGAATGGCAGCCGCGCTGTCCTCACAGATGGAACAACCCGGCACTTACGAAGAGCTCTCCTTCAGGGAAAGGCTGGCGTTGCTGGTGACGCGTGAATCTCTGGAAAGGGATCAGCGCAAACAGAAACGCCTGTTGCAAAAGGCCCGGCTGAGGCTTGAAGCCTCGGTTCACGACATCGACTATCAGCCGGTGAGAAACCTGGAGCGTTCGCGGATCGCTCAGTTAAGCCAGAACGAGTGGGTGGTCAGGGGGCAGAACCTGCTGATAACGGGTCCCTGCGGCTGCGGTAAAACCTATGTAGGCTGTGCGCTGGGCAACAACGCCTGCCAGCAGGGTTACAGCGTACAGTACTGGCGACTGAGCCGGTTGCTGGTTGAACTGACCCACAGCCGGGCAGACGGCAGTTACCGGAAACAACTTGCTCAACTGTCCAAAACGCAGTTGCTTATCCTGGATGACTGGGGTCTCGAACCGTTACTACCAGCGCAACGTAACGATCTGCTGGAACTGATGGACGACAGGTACGGTAAGAACGCCACGGTCATGATAAGCCAGCTGCCAACGGATGAGTGGTACGGTTGCGTTGGAGATAACACATTGGCGGACGCGATCCTTGATCGTCTGATGCATAACTCGCACCGTCTGGAAATGAAAGGTGAATCGATGAGAAAACGACTGGCACAGGTTGACTAAAAGTGAACGGTCGGTGTAATAAAAAGAAGTTAGGGCGCGTTAGGAAATAACGCATTCACGTTCAGCCGGAACGACCGTTCATCTTCGCCAGAATACGCAACGTGATACTTAACAGTAATTGCCTGCCTCATGAAACACTAACACTTTCATATGAAACAATCACTTGGGAACATATCACTGCAGGGACGAGTGCCTACAGCCTATGGAATGATAGAGTTCTGTGATGTTCAAGGCATCAATTTACCATAGTGACATGAGATGAATATTGGCTGATAGATAGCGCTATAATATCAACGATATCTATCAACCATTTTCAATGCTCCACAGGTAATTAACATGATATAAATATTTAAACTACCACCATTTCCACTTTAATGGCCCACTGGCCTTTGGAATTAACGACATGTATAAAAAAGAAAAAATTAAACATGAATACTGCAAGTATGGGTATTCTAGGAAGTCAATTATCTTTGTAAACCCATTGCCATAAATTCCAGCATACAAATATGAAGCAGATACACACAAGTTTATAATTAGTGCAATAATAAACAAAGGAGCATTTCTGAAGGATGAAGAAAAAGATCTAACCCAATAAAGAAAAATCGCGACACAAAATGAAAAAGAAAAATATAATAATATAGGTGTGTATGAAAATGAATCTATGACAATGTCTCTGGAGTTAGTGATTATCAAAATACCCCCCTTCACTGATTCCTTTGATTATTTGGAAAAGAGAATGTAAATACATGAACTTACTCATACCTCGATAAGCAGAGCTATACAATACTCTTGAAAAACCTGCAAAAATTGATCTATGTCGTAATAATAACATTAAAATTTAACTACAACTGACTGATGAATTTCAATGAAGTGATTTCCCAAGTGAATATGTCAGCGAATAAATTTAGATAGAATAGTTATTCTATCAGATATAAATAACAGGTACTGGGTTATACATTCCGAACATCATATAAGTGAAGCCCCATAAAAAAAGGCCACCGTCTCCGGCAGCCTTTTACTTTTAAATCCGATTATTCATAAATCAGGCTCGATTAATGACGTTTCCCGTCATCATCTTCATCGACGAAATCTTCATCTTCGCCTTCTTCACCTTCTTCGTCGTCATCGCCTTCGAAGTAAGTGCCCCAGCCGTCATAGTTGACGCCGTTGGCTTCGGCCAGATTCATCAGTTGTTCAACCTGAGCGTCGATCAGTTCCGCTTTCAGCGCGATTTCGCTGATTACGTCACAACACATCAGAACAGAACCGTCTTCGACTTCCAGCTCTTCCGGGTCGGTAACTTCGTAACCCAGCTTGAAAGCTTCAACCGCCGCTTTCTCCAGAACTTCGAATTTCTCTGAAGATAAGTGGTGTTCAATGGTGTAAAGCGCGTCAGGATCGCTGCCATCGTCCAGCAGCTCTTCGATGATTAAGCGAGTCTCTTCACGTTGTTCGTCCAGCAATTCACGGTTTGCCATATCTCAGTCCTCAATCAATGTGACGTTTGACCGCTATTTTCACACACCACAGGGCGCGCCTCCACTATAAACGACAAAGTTTTTGCTTCGGGGTTGTAATTGCATATTCATACAGTTAAATTGAATTTAAATTCAATCCGAAATGCTAACGCGCTATGGAGCGACATCATGAGTTTGTTGAGTAAACGTCATTTTCTCAGGTTACTGGATTTTACCCCGTCAGAGATTTCGTCCCTGCTGAAACTCTCCGCAGAATTAAAAGCCGCTAAGAAAAACGGCACCGAGAAGGCCAGCCTGCAAGGCAAAAACATCGCGCTCATCTTCGAAAAAGACTCAACACGCACCCGATGCTCTTTCGAAGTTGCCGCATACGATCAGGGGGCGAAAGTCACCTATCTCGGCCCAAGCGGCAGCCAGATTGGCCATAAAGAATCCATGAAAGATACCGCCCGCGTGCTTGGCCGGATGTATGACGGTATTCAGTATCGGGGTTACGGCCAGGATAAAGTGGAAATACTGGCGCAATACGCCGGTGTCCCGGTCTGGAACGGTCTGACCAACGAATTCCACCCGACCCAATTGCTGGCGGATTTGCTCACCATGCAGGAACATCTGCCAGGCAAACCGCTGAAAGGCATGCGTCTGGCTTATCTGGGCGATACCCGTAACAACATGGGGAACTCGTTACTGGAAGCGGCAGCGTTATGCGGGCTGGATTTACGTCTGGTCGCGCCTTCTGCCTGCTGGCCGGAAGCTGAACTGGTCGCCACCTGCGAAAATCTGGCAAAAGAAAATGGCGGCAGCATAACGTTGACAGAAGATATCGCGACCGGCGTGAAGGATGCCGATTTCCTGTATACCGACGTTTGGGTATCGATGGGTGAGCCGAAAGAGGTCTGGAAAGAACGTATAAATCTGTTGCGTGGGTATCAGGTTAACAGCGCGATGCTGGCACTGACCGGCAATCCGAAGGTGAAGTTTCTGCACTGTTTGCCTGCGTTTCACGATGACCAGACCACGCTCGGCAAACAAATGGCAGAAGAATACGGCCTGCACGGCGGCATGGAAGTCACCGACGAAGTATTCGAATCTAGCCATAGCGTGGTCTTCGATCAGGCTGAAAACCGTCTGCACACCATCAAAGCCGTGATGGTCGCTACCCTCGGCAACGCCTGATTTTATCCGGCATCTTTTGCGACAAGGCAAAGTGATGCCGTTTTATTCCCCCGGAATCCTCTGCTATATCGCTCTCCTGCCGTCAAAGCCTGCCATTTTCAACTAACCTTTTCAGAGCACTGTTATTTTTCATACAAAAAGAATGCTGTAAGAAGGAACCGCTATGAGCTCAGTTAATCTCGAGTATGTCCTGCGGCTGGAAAGTCTTTTAAGCCGGATTTACCCCAGAGAACACATTGCTGACCTGCTGAAAAAAATCCTGCATCTCGCTGAAAAATGGAACTACGGCAAACACCGCACGACAAGTTGGGTCGATGGCACCCATATTTATCTGATCACCTACGGCGACAATATTCGCCACGGCGAGCAACCGCCGCTGGCGACCTTAAACCATTTCGCCAATACTTATCTGCGCGAGATCGTCAGCGACATCCACATTCTGCCGATGTATCCCTACAGCTCGGATGACGGTTTTAGCGTTATTGATTACCGCCGGATCGACGAGAATCTCGGCGGATGGTCCGATATTCATCATCTCTCCGCACATTTCAATCTGATGTTTGACTGCGTCATCAACCATATCTCGCGATCCAGCGAGTGGATGAAAGGCTACCTGCACGACGATCCGTATTACAAAGATTACTTTATTGCCTCGAATCCCGAGCTCGATTACAGCCGCGTGGTGCGTCCGCGCGCCTCGCCGCTGCTGACGCCATTTATCAAAGCCGACGGCACCGAACTGTATCTGTGGACGACGTTCAGCGAAGATCAGGTGGATATCAATTTCAAAAATCCGCAGGTTCTGCTGGAGAGCATCGACGTATTGTTGCAGTACGCGGCCAGCGGCGGCCAGTCGATCCGCCTCGACGCCATCGGGTATATCTGGAAAGAAGTGGGTACGCGATGCATTCATATGCCCCAGGCGCACAACATCATTAAAGTCTGGCGCACGATCCTCGACGAAGTGATCCCCGGCACACGGCTCATCACGGAAACCAACGTGCCGCATCACGAAAACATCAGCTATTTCGGTGAAGGTGATGAAGCGCATATGGTGTATCAGTTTCCGTTACCGCCGCTGACGCTCTACGCCTTTTTACGTCAGGACACCACGACCCTGACACAATGGGCGCAAAGCCTGAATGCAGAAGCGCGCTATCCGGACACCACGTATTTCAACTTTCTGGCGAGCCACGACGGCATTGGCCTGCGCCCGACGGAAACCTTCCTCACCGACGATGAACGCAAATATATGGCGCAGGAAACACTGCGCAAAGAAGGCCGCGTCTCCTATAAAGACAACGGCGACGGCACACATTCGCCTTATGAACTGAATATTAATTACCTCAGCGCCCTGACCGAACCGGAAGATGATATCGACCTGAAAGCCCGTAAATTCCTGGCAGCGCAGGCGCTGTTGCTCTCGTTTATCGGCGTTCCGGCGATTTACATCCACAGCCTGCTCGGCAGCGAGAACGATCTCGACGGCATGCATCAGTCCGGGATCAACCGCCGCATCAACCGTAAAAAACTGGAACTCGGCACACTGGAGGCTGAACTGGAGAAGAAAGACAGCCTGCGCTCCCGCGTATTTTACGGCTTACAGGAACTGATTAAACATCGTCGCGCACATCCGGCGTTTTCGCCGCAGGCAGGCCAGCGCGTGTTTGATCTGGGCAAATCGTTATTCGCCATGGAACGTTATGATCCGAAAAGCGAAGATCGGATCACCTGCGTGTTTAACATCAGCGATCATTCCCAAATGCTGAAACTGGCGGTGGAAGGCAAAGATCTGATTGGCGGAGAAGTATTTAACGGCCAGATGCGGCTCCAGCCGTGGCAGGTGGTGTGGATCAAACACAAACTTAAAGCGCCAGAACGTCTTGGCAGGCTGCGTCGCTGGCGGATGAAATTGTTTAAACGGACAAAACGTTAAACTGACTGGCCGTTAAGCAGACAACGTATTGACATCCATTTTGACAACCGCTTTGCGCACGTTGGCCGGTTCGCCGACGGCGCACAGCGGTTTATGCACTTCGCCCGGATAAAACACCACGAAATCACCGGCCTGCATAATCATGGTTTTTTCCTGCTCGCCGGCAGCCAGAAACGCGATGTCTTTATCTTCCAGCCAGTCAGTATCAACGGTTCCCGCCGGAAGATTGCTGAACGTCATCCCTTCCGTCCCGTTCAGGACAATCTGGATATCCAGATAACGGGCATGGAACTCCGCACGGCGTTCCGCCTGAGGCGCGGTTGAATCGTTAGAAATCAGAACAAACGCGTCGTTCCCGCGAATATCGTGTTTACCCAGCGGTGTTTGTGCCGTGATATTTTTCTTCACATACTCAATGGCTTCGCGCAATTCAGCGGGCAGATAAGGCACTAAATGCAGTTGATGAATGTTACCGGTGATCATGGTTTTCCCTTCGTTAAAGTTAAAATGAAATACTGTTTCAATGTCTGCACATCATAAAGAAAAGAAAGGCAATACCTTTTGATCCAGTTAACAATTTTCGTCTCCATTTTCAGCCATACCAATCGTTTGCTTATCGGCCATTTTTCCGCTTGATGTCGCCGGTGACGCGCGTATAATGCGCCACAATTTGCCGGGAGAACCTATGAACAATTGCCACGTTTTGTGCTCAGATGATCGACCAGACACCGTGCCATCAGGCAGCCCGCTGCCGTTGTTCTTCCGTTGCATCTCCGGTCAGCGTTCAGTTGATCAAAAAGAAAGGCCCCTCATTGCAGGGGCTTTTTTTTGTCCAAAATTTGGGTGTGTCGCGTTTGAGCGCGCATCTTCTAAGAACAAAGAAACAGGAGAATAACGATGGCTAACCCGCTCTATCAAAAAGACATCATTTCTATCAACGATCTCAGCCGCGAGGAACTGGAACTGGTGCTCGACACCGCGGCCAGCCTGAAAGCGAATCCGCAACCGGAATTGTTGAAACACAAAGTGATCGCCAGTTGTTTCTTCGAAGCCTCAACCCGAACGCGCCTGTCGTTTGAGACGTCCATGCATCGTCTCGGCGCTTCCGTCGTCGGTTTTTCTGACAGCAGCAATACGTCGCTCGGCAAGAAAGGCGAGACACTGGCAGACACCATTTCGGTGATCAGCACCTACGTGGATGCCATCGTGATGCGCCACCCGCAGGAAGGCGCGGCGCGTCTGGCGACTGAATTCTCTGGTGGCATTCCGGTTCTCAATGCCGGTGACGGCGCGAACCAGCACCCGACGCAAACTTTGCTGGATTTGTTCACCATTCAGGAAACGCAGGGACGTCTCGATAACATCAAAATCGCGATGGTCGGTGACCTGAAATATGGCCGCACCGTTCACTCTCTGGCGCAGGCGCTGGCGAAATTTAACGGCAACCGCTTCTACTTTATCGCGCCCGACGCGCTCGCCATGCCGGGGTATATTCTGGCGCTGCTGGAAGAGAAAGGCATTGAATACAGCCTGCACAGCAGCATCGATGAAGTCGTGCCGGAAATCGACATTCTGTACATGACCCGCGTACAGAAAGAGCGTCTGGACCCGTCTGAATATGCCAACGTCAAAGCGCAGTTTGTCCTGCGCGCGGCGGATCTGAACGGCGCTCAGCCGCACCTGAAAGTTCTGCACCCGCTGCCACGCATCGACGAAATCACGCCGGATGTCGATAAAACGCCCTACGCCTGGTATTTCCAGCAGGCCGGCAACGGGATTTTTGCGCGTCAGGCTTTGCTGGCGCTGGTATTGAACGCAGAGACTGCACAGTCAGCTTGAGGAGAAAACGATCATGACACACGACAATAAACTTCAGGTTGAAGCCATTAAATGCGGCACGGTAATCGACCATATTCCGGCGCAGGTCGGCTTTAAATTGCTGTCGCTGTTTAAATTTACGCAGACAGAACAGCGCGTTACCGTCGGCCTGAATTTGCCTTCCGGTGAACTTGGCCGCAAAGATATTATTAAAATCGAAAACACGTTCCTGACCGACGAACAGGTCAATCAGCTGGCGGTCTATGCCCCGCGCGCCACGGTGAACCGCATTGATAATTACGACGTCGTGAAGAAGCTGATGCCGACGTTGCCGGACCGCATTATCGGGGTTTTGCGCTGCCCGAACGGCAACTGCATCAGCCGTTTTGAACCAGTGGATTCCAGCTTTGCGGTAAAACAGCGTGCAGATGGCGTTCATCTGAAATGCAAATACTGCGAGAAAGAGTTTGAGCATCAGGTTGTACTCAACAACGATTGACCATACCCGTCATACTTCAGGTTGCAGGTGCGCTGGCTTCGCTCTTTCACCCGAATCACTGACCTGAGTCAGCTCATCGGGATTCTCTCACTTGCCGCCTTCCTGCAACCCGAATTATTTAGGGTATACTGGTGGCTGGATTTTTACCCCCCTAACCCAAAATCAGGAGACGTTATGTCCCGCGAAATCAGCACTGAAAACGCACCCGCCGCAATCGGTCCTTATGTTCAGGGCGTGGATCTGGGCAGCATGATCATCACGTCAGGCCAAATCCCTGTTGATCCTAAAACCGGCACTGTGGCCGATGACATCGCCGCTCAGGCGCGTCAGTCTTTGGAAAACGTCCAGGCTATCGTTGAAGCTGCTGGCCTGAAAGTTTCAGACATCGTGAAAACCACTGTTTTCGTGAAAGATCTGAATGACTTCGCCACCGTTAACGCCACTTACGAAGCTTTTTTCACCGAACATAACGCACCTTTCCCGGCACGTTCATGCGTTGAAGTTGCCCGTCTGCCAAAAGACGTGAAAATCGAAATCGAAGCCATCGCCGTCCGCCGTTAATCGCGCCAGCCGCACTTCGAACTGACCAGCCTGCGGGCTGGTTTTTTTTCGCCTGTCCGTTCACGTTTCTTATGTTTTTCCGCCACCGGTGGCGGTTGCTTCATCAGCGACCATACTTACCGTAACACGACCATTTTTGCCCTCTTTTCACTCAGTCAGAAACTTTTCTGCACCTAAACAGGGCGGCATGACCTCTTTTTCCTTCATTTTCAGCCCGTTTTGCACGCTGGCACACTTTATGCCTGATCTTCATTGTTATTGAACGATTCAATTGCGGCCTGTCCAGTTTGTGAGGTGATGATGATCAAGATTGACCTTTCCGATTCACCCTTTTTTGATGAGATGCTAATGGCTGACGGGACGCACCGCAGTCATTATCAGGCCTACTGGCAGTGGTTGCAGCAAGCCGATCAACAGGCGGTTCAGCGCAAAAAAGAGGAAGCGGCGCTGTTATTCCACCGGGTGGGGATTACCTTTAATGTTTACGGTGAAGATGATGGCGCGGAGCGGCTGATCCCGTTCGACAGTGTTCCGCGGATCATCCCGGCCAGCGAATGGCAAATGCTTGATCGCGGCATTCGTCAGCGCGTTCAGGCGCTGAATGCTTTTCTGCACGATATTTACCACGATCAAAAAATACTGAAAGCGGGGATCGTCCCGGCCGAACAGGTTCTGGCAAACGAACAATATCAGCCCTGTATGCAAGGCATCGATCTTCACCGCGATACTTACGCGCACATTGCCGGAACCGATATGGTGCGCGGCGGCGATGGCGAATATTACGTGCTTGAAGATAATCTGCGCACGCCGTCCGGTGTTTCTTACATGATGGAAAACCGCAAAATGATGATGCGGTTATATCCGGAACTGTTTGCCGAACAACGGATTGCACCGGTTTCCCGCTACCCTTCCCATCTGCTGCAAACCTTGCGGGAAAGCACCACGGTGAATGATCCGACGGTGGTTGTCCTGACGCCCGGCCGCTTTAACAGCGCGTATTTCGAACACAGTTTTCTTGCGCAGCAAATGGGCGTCGAACTGGTGGAAAGCGCTGATCTCTTCGTCAAAGACGGTGCCGTGCTGATGCGCACCACAGCAGGCCCGTGCAAGATCGATGTGATCTACCGCCGCCTCGACGATGCGTTTTTGGATCCGCTGGCGTTCCGCGCCGATTCAATGCTGGGCGTTCCCGGCCTGCTGTCAGTCTACCGCGCCGGTGGCGTCGTGCTGGCGAATGCGATTGGCACTGGCGTCGCCGACGACAAGTCTATCTATCCGTATGTGCCGGAGATGATCCGCTACTATCTGGCCGAAGATCCGATACTTAACAACGTGCCGACCTGGCAATGCCGCAAGGGATCCGATCTTTCTTTCGTGCTGGCAAACCTGGAAAAAATGGTGGTGAAAGAAGTCCACGGTGCAGGCGGTTACGGCATGTTGATCGGCCCGACCGCCAGCAAAGTTGAAATTGAACGCTTCCGTCAGTTACTGAAAACCCGGCCTGAAAACTACATTGCACAGGAAACGCTGGCGCTCTCAACGTGCCCGACGTTTGTCGAAAACGGTCTGGCTCCGCGCCATATCGATTTGCGGCCTTTTGCACTGACCGGCGCTGAAATTCGTCTGGTGCCGGGTGGGTTAACCCGCGTCGCGCTGGAGGAAGGCTCGCTGGTGGTGAACTCATCTCAGGGCGGTGGCACCAAAGATACCTGGGTGCTGGAAGACGATTCGGAAGATCCAACGGAGGGTGACGCATGCTAAGCAGAACAGCCAGCGAACTGTACTGGATGGCGCGTTATCTGGAACGCGCCGAGAATATCGCACGCCTGCTGGACGTGACCAATAAACTGTCATTGATGTCGATTCGTGATGTTAACGCCCGCGATGAAAATAACGATTTGCTGGTTCCGCTGACCATGACCGGCACCCGTACGTTATTTAACGAGCACTATCCGCAGGAAACGATGGGCAATTTGCTCAACTTTTTTGCACTCGACAGTTTCAACCACAGCAGCATATTCAGCTGTCTGCAGATGGCCTGGAACAACGCGCATGCGGTGCGCGGTAGCCTGTCTTCCGAAGTGTGGGAAAGCATCAACGCCACCTGGATTGAAATGAAGCTGATCCGCCGTCAGGGCGTCGGCTCCGCAGGCGCAGATTCTTTCTTCGACTGGGTTAAGGAGCGCTCGCATCTGTTTCGTGGCGCGATGTTTGGCACCTTATTACGCAGCGACGCACAGAATTTCATCCGGCTCGGTACCATGCTCGAACGCGCCGACAGCACCGCACGGTTACTGGACGCCAAGAATCAGTTGCTCAATGCCGACGAAGATCCGGTACGCGAGTACTACCGGATGGACACGTTATTGCGCGCCGTCAGTGCCCGCGAAGCGTTCCACACGCTCTACAAGCAGCAGGTCAGTCAGAAACGCATTGCCGAGCTGCTGATACTGCGCCGCGAATTGCCGCGATCCCTGTTGTCCTGCGTAGAAATCATGGCCGAGCAGTTGGAGGAAATCGGCGGATCAGCGGGCAATTTGCCGCGTCGCCGCGTTCATACCCTGCATGCTCAGCTCCGCTTTACTGAAATGGAAGAGATAGTCGAAATGGGCCTCAGCCCCTGGTTAATGCAGTTTCTTGATCAGACCAACGCCATCGCTGAGAGCATTCATCAAACCTATCTGGAGGCACAATAATGAAACTGAATGTCAGTCATCAGACGCATTACACCTATGCGCAACAAGTCAAACACAGCACGCAATATCTGCGCCTGACCCCGCAGGACTCCAGCCATCAGAAAATCCTCTCATGGGATCTGACGCTGCCTGAATACGCTACCCGCACGCTGGACGCTTATGGCAATGTGTTACACGTACTGACACTGGACCAGCCGCATCAGGCGATCATCATCGAGGCCAACGGCGTGGTGGAGATTGAAGACAACACAGAAGACGACAATTGCGGACATCTGTCGCCGCTGGTCTTTTTGCGCACCAGCCCGCTGACTCAGGCCGACGGCGCAATCCGTGATTTCGCCAACCGTTATTACCGGCCGCAGGCGCAGCACGAAAGCCTGTGCAGCCTGATGGGCGAACTGCTGCTGAAAATGCCTTACAGCCCCGGTACCACCACGGTGAAAGACAGTGCCTCGCAGGCGTTTTCTGCACAGCAAGGCGTGTGTCAGGACCACACCCACGTTTTCCTCGCCTGTTGCCGCAGTCTGGGCATTCCGGCGCGTTACGTCAGCGGCTATCTCTACACCGAAGACTCCGCACATGTGGCAATGCACGCGTGGGCTGAAGCCTGGCTGGATGACCGCTGGCAGAGCTTTGATGTCACGAATAACACCTGTCAGCCCAATCAGCATTTGAAACTGGCTATCGGCATAGATTATCTTGATGCGTGCCCGGTCCGCGGTATCCGGTTAGGTGGAGGATGCGAAGACATGCGCACTGTCGCGGCGGTAGAGATGTTCGATATTCCGCAATAATCCTGACTGATTGAAATAGGAAGATTTTTCTATGACTTACTGTGTGGCCATGCGCTTGTCCTCTGGCCTGGTGTTTGTTTCAGACTCGCGCACCAACGCCGGAGTGGACCATATTTCCACCTTCCGCAAACTGCACGTTTTCCATCAAAGCGATGAACGTGTGCTGGTGCTCCAAAGTGCCGGAAATCTGGCGACCACACAGAGCATTATCAGCCTGCTGCACCGTCGATGCCTGGATGATGAGCGGGAAAACCTGCTCAACGTGGAGTCAATGTATGACGCCGCAAGCCTGCTGGGCGAAACGGTTCGCGAAGTGATTGCCCGCGACAGCGGTGCGAATCAGGGCGGGAGCACGGATTTCAGCTGTAACCTGCTGCTCGGCGGCCAGATTAAAGGCGAAGGGCTGCGGTTGTTTCATGTTTATCCGCAGGGGAATTTTATCGAGGCCACACACGACACGCCGTATTTTCAGGTGGGTGAAAGTAAGTACGGTAAACCGATTATCGATCGCGTGCTGAGCTTCGAGACGCCGCTGGATCAGGCGATGCAATGCGCGCTGATTTCGATGGATTCCACGTTGCGGAGTAATCTGTCCGTCGGCCTGCCGCTGGACGTTCTGACCTACCCCACAGACAGCTACAGTACCGCACAACAGTATCGGATCACCGAAAGCCATCCGTATTTCGACATGATCCGCAAAGGCTGGGGCGAAGGCCTGCTGAGCATTTTTGCGCAGTTGCCACCGCTGAAACTGGAAGAGTAAATCTTTAACCGGAAGCCATGGCGATTGATATAGTAAATCACCATGGCTTCCGGCAATGAGATACCGGCAATTATTATTGATGGCTCAATTTAGCCGTTTCATTCAACTTGTTCATTTCAGCCATGCTTTTATCATAAGCCGATTTAAATAACTGCATCCCCAGGATTTGACGCTCGCGTAACGTCATCGTGCGGTATTGTTCAATAGTGGGCAGTGATGGCATATCCATTTCCTCCATATCCAATATTTGACACTATCGTGTATTTCAATGAGTGCCGGTGTTTTCTGGCTAAACGATCATAGAAGTGTTTTAGTCTGGGATTATCGGCAATAGCCAGCAAGAGTTGTGATTGATATTTGATAACGTGTTTTTCAAGAATGATTTCTAACACGTTACCCAGCGCCGCCATCCCCTTTGCATTGAGCTGCTCGTCCGGCTGTGCTGGCGTGTAGTATTCTTCCTTATCAACATTATTTTGTCTATCGGATTTCACGTCAAAGCTCCCGGCAGGCAGAGTGAAGCCAACTTCTTTTTCACGTTCCCATAAATACTCACGATCACTTCTCAAGATTTCAAAGAAGACCATAATAAACGGAAATCCATTTATTAAAAATTTGAATGATTGGTAGTTAAATCCATTTTGATGTAACTCGTTAAAGTCATCACTTAACTGAAAAGGCATATTATCTTCCCTGAAAAATATCATTAAATTTTAAAAAACATAATTTAATGTTTTATTTCAAGATGCCAATGAGGAAAGTAAAAAACTTAATGACGGATTCAGATAAAAATAGATCGTTACACGTTTTCACTGAGATTTTCAGACAGAGATCCACAATTTGTGGACCTCTCCATTATCCGGCCTGATTCTCTTCCATCTTCTTCACGAGCTTTTTCTCGACTTCGAAAGGATCGATGCCGCGAAGTTGTAACCGGCGGAAACGGATGATGTTAAAGCCGTTCATGACGAGGAAACTGCCTTCAATAAGCGATCCGCCGATCGAACCGAGCCAGATATTGTGGAATACCCAGCAGCAGGTCGAGCACCACATGATGCAGCGCGTGGTCAGCCCGCTGGTGCGGAACAGCGCCCAGGTGCTGACGACCGTTGCGCCAACAGGCAATAATTCCACCCAGTGGTGCGCGCGGCTCAGCCCCAGAACCAGCGTCAGGACGATGAAAATCACCATAATCCACTGATTACGTGTGCGCAGGGAAATCAGGGTTCGTACCGAGTTCAGCAAGGCGCTCATGCCCGCCGGTGCAGCGCCCATCATCAGGAAATGCACGCCTATAATGGCGCTGTAGGCTGAAAGCTGCTGTTTGAAGCGGCGGTCGCTGCGGTTGAAAAACATCGTGATACCGACCACAAAGGCCAGAACACCGACTGACTGGGCAAACCAGTAATACGTCATTTTTCGGAGATCTCATTCGAAGGATGCGTAAAAAAGCAAACGGCGCTTCATATTTGAAACGCCGTTTCATTCTAACGATTATGCGTAAGCGTTACAATGTGACACCGCTTTTAAAGATCGCCAGTTCGCGGAAATCGTTAAGTTCGTTTTTGGCTTTACGGCCATCCGCGATCGCAACGATCAAATCCACAAACTCACCCAGCAGTTGATCCATGCTGACATCGTGGATCAGGCGTCCTGCATCGAAGTCGATCCAGTGAGGTTTTTTCGTCGCCAGTTCACTGTTCGTCGCCAGTTTTACCGTCGGCACAAAACCGCCGTAAGGCGTGCCGCGGCCGGTACTGAACAGCACCATATGACAACCGGCACCGGCCAGCGCGCTGGTTGCTACGGCGTCGTTGCCCGGCGCGCTCAGCAGATTCAGGCCCGGCGTCGTCAGGCGTTCGCCGTATTTCAACACGTCCATCACCGGGCTTTGCCCTGCTTTCTGCGTGCAGCCGAGCGATTTTTCTTCCAGCGTGGTGATACCCCCGCTTTGTTACCCGGAGACGGGTTCTCATAAATCGGCTGATTATGCTCGATGAAATACTGTTTGAAATCGTTGACCATGTGAACGGTCTTTTCAAACGTCGATTCATCGCGGCAGCGGCTCATCAGAATACGTTCCGCACCAAACATTTCCGGCACTTCGGTCAGCACAGAGGTGCCGCCGTTGGCGATCACGTAGTCGGAGAAACGTCCGAGCAGCGGGTTCGCGGTGATACCAGACAAGCCGTCAGAACCGCCGCATTCCAGACCAAATTTCAGCTCGCTGAGTTTACCGGTTTCACGTTTGTCATTACGCATGACGGCATACAGTTCGCGCAGACGCTCCAGACCGGCTTCCACTTCGTCGTCGAATTTTTGCAGCGTCATGAAACGCACGCGATCTTCGTCAACTTCACCCAGCGTTTCGCGGAACACGTCCACCTGGTTGTTTTCACACCCCAGACCAATCACCAGCACCGCGCCCGCGTTCGGATGGCGTACCATATTTTGCAGCATGGTGCGGGTGTTCACGTGGTCATCGCCCAGCTGCGAACAGCCAAACGGATGGGTGAACAGGAAGACGCCGTCGGTGCCTTCCGCGTCATGGGTTTCTTTCAGGAAACGTGACTGGATCTGGCGGGCAATTCCGTTCACGCAACCCACCGTTGGGATCAGCCAAATCTCGTTACGGATCCCGACCTGACCGTTTTTACGACGGTAGATCTGCACTTCGCGATCGGCCATTTGCTCCGGCAGGGTCGCAAATTCCGGCTGATACTGGTACTGATCCAGATCGCTGAGATTGGTTTTGCCGTTTTGTGAGTGAATATGCACACCTGGCTCAATCGCCGTCAGCGCATGACCAATCGGCAGACCGTATTTAACAATGTTTTCACCGGCCGCAATCGGACGCAGGGCAAACTTATGACCACGGACGACAGGCTGAGCCAGAACCACGGTATAACCGCCCGCATCGACCTGCTCACCGGCATCGATATCGCGAAGGGCTACAGCGACGTTATCGGCAGTATGAATTTGAATGATACTTTGCATAGTTGCTCTCTTAGCTGTAAGCCGCCAACGCATCGCGCATGCCACGGTCTTCAATCGCCTGCAGTTGTTCGGTGATTTTTGCCGTCAGTCCAGGGATCGTGTTCAGATCACGTCCCCAGTGTTCTTCATCGGCCAGCACGGTTTCCACCAGCCCGACCAGCGGCAGGTTACCACTGCGCACGCTTGCCCAAAGTTCGGAGAAACGACTCAGCCAGTGCGCATCGTCCTGCAACGGATAGGTTTCGCCGTTACGTTCGCCACGGTAAAACGCCAGCAATGCGGCCAGTGCGAAAGTCAGGCGCGGAGGCAGGATGCCATTCTTTTCCTGGCTCGCCAGCAGTTGCGGCAGAATTCGGGTGCGGTATTTAGTCATGCCGTTCAGCGCGATAGACAACAGCTGATGCTGAATGAACGGGTTGCGGAAACGGCTGAGCACTGCCTGAGCAAATGACGTCAGTTCGTCCTGCGGCAAATCCAGAACCGGAGAAATCTCTTCGGCAATGGCCAGTTCTACAAAGCGGCTGATTTGCGCGTCATTCATAGACTCACCAACGGTGTTCAGACCGGACAGAAACGCCACCGGCACCAGCGCCGTGTGCGCGCCGTTGAGGATCGCCACTTTGCGTTCTTTATACGGTTTGATGTCGTCAACCAGGCGGATGTTCAGCGGTAATTTGTCCAGACGCAGTTCCTGCGCCAGGCTTTTCGGCCCCTGGATCACGAACAGATAAAAGTGTTCGGCGCTGTCGAAGAAGCTGTCCTGATAACCGAGTTCTTCCTGCAGGCTGTCGATTTCGCTGCGCGGGTAACCCGTCACAATGCGGTCAACCAGCGTCGAGCAGAAGGTGTTGCTGTTTTCCAGCCACTGGGTGAACGCCGCCGGTAATGCCCACTGTTGTGCATAGCGTAGCACCAGTTCCTGCAAGGCTTTGCCGTTATAATCAATCAGTTCACACGGCAGCAAAACCCAGCCTTTATCAGCCGCGCCGGAGAAATGAGTGAAACGCTCGAACAGCAGACGGGTCAGTTTGGCCGGGAAACTGGCCGGTGGCGCATCGTTCAGGCTGTCGCTTTCGACATAGCTGATACCCGCTTCGGTGGTGTTAGAAAACACAAAGCGGATATTCGGATCGCGGGCCAGCGCCAGATATTCGTCAAACTGATGATAAATATTGATTTCGCGGTTTACGGAACGAATGATGCGCGTGTCGCGCACGGTTTCACCCTGCTCATTCAGGCCGCTGATGATCGTGGTGTACAGACCGTCCTGCGTACTCAGTGAAGGTGGGAAATCGGTATCAATCGGGCGAACGATCACGATACCGGCATCCAGATCGGTATGTTCATTCAGCAAATCTATTTGCCAGTCGACAAACGCCCGCAAAAAGTTGCCTTCACCGAACTGGATAATTTTGTCTGGATGTTGACGGCCTGGGAAGTCACGGCGATTTAACCTTTGCATCTCACATTCACCTTAATTTGGTCAGACGCCGGTCTTTGAGGACATCAGTTTGTCCCGTGGCCGTCGTTCTTTGTTGGGATAATAGTTTGTTATTTATGTATTTTATCAGGAGCGCAGGAATCTGCGCCCCGTCGTGCTTTTAGTTCAGTTCAATCTGGAAATACTGTTTGGCGTTATCGAAGCAGATATTTCTCACCATGCTGCCCAGCAGTTCGATATCTGCCGGCGCTTCACCCGCTTCCACCCAGTGGCCGATCATCTGGCACAGGATCCGACGGAAATATTCGTGGCGTGTATAAGACAGGAAACTGCGGCTATCCGTCAGCATCCCCACGAAACGGCTCAACAAGCCCAGATTGGCGAGCTGCGTCATCTGGCGTTGCATGCCATCTTTCTGATCGTTGAACCACCAGCCGGAGCCGAACTGCATTTTGCCCGGCATCCCTTCCCCTGGAAGTTACCGACCATGGTGCCGATCACTTCGTTATCACGTGGGTTCAGGCAGTACAGAATGGTTTTTGGCAGACCACCGGCCAGGCCCTGCGCGCCCAGCAGTTTTGACAGCGGTTCTGCCAGCGGCTGGTCATTGATGGAGTCGAAACCGACATCCGCGCCGATCAGCTGGAACATACGGGTGTTGTTATTACGCAGCGCACCAATGTGGTACTGCTGCACCCATTCGCGACGCTGATATTCAGAAGCCAGATACAGCAATACGCCGGTTTTGAACTGGGCAATTTCTTCAGACGTTGGCGTTTCACCGCTCAGGCGACGGGCGAGAATGCCGTCCAGGGTGGCGTCATCCGCTTCGCCGTACACAACGACATCCAGCGCATGGTCGGAAACTTTGCAGCCGTGCGCCGCGAAGTGATCCATTCGTTTTTTCAGTGCATCACGCAGATCGCTGAAACGGGTGATGGAAACGTCAGCCGCAGCTTCCAGTTTCTTCACGTAGTCAGCGAAAGTCGCGGCTTCAATGTTGAAGGCTTTGTCCGGACGCCAGCTTGGCAGCACTTTGATATCAAAACTGCTGTCTTGCGCGACGGCTTTATGGTGTTCCAGCGAATCGATCGGGTCATCGGTTGTGCCGACCATTTTCACGTTCATCTGTTTCATGATGCCGCGTGCAGAGAAGTTGTCCTGCGCCAGTAATTCATTACCGCGTTCCCAGATTTCGCCTGCTGTGGCCGGGGAAAGCAGTTTGCCGGTAATACCGAACGGACGACGTAACTCAAGATGCGTCCAGTGGTAAAGCGGATTACCGATGGTGTGAGGAACCGTCGCTGCCCACGCGTCAAATTTCTCGCGGTCAGTGGCATCGCCGGTACACATACGTTCAGGCACACCGTTGGTGCGCATCGCACGCCATTTGTAGTGATCGCCTTTCAGCCAAATGTCATACAGGTTTTTGAATTTGTAGTTCTGAGCAATCAGCTCAGGCGGCAAATGGCAGTGGTAGTCGAAAATTGGCTCATCTTTCGCGTAGTCGTGATACAGGCGACGTGCGAATTCAGTGTCGAGAAGGAAGTCTTCTGTTAAAAACTGCGCCATCTTAGGTTCCTCATCATGAAATCTGTAGAGTTGTCTCTCAATGGTGCGAAGTTATCACACCAATTCAGGTTGTCGTCCAGCTCTTTTTAGGGGTATGTGCCGGTAAAAGCAGGCAATTCACGGCCTAATAAACTCACTAACTCTCTGTAAAATAATAACGTTGAAGCCTTACTGCACGGGTGCTTATTATCCTCACAATCAGAGTGTCATTTTGTGATGTCACTCAAACTTTAAATCTGTATGACAGGTTATTTCGAACCCAACGTAACAAAACCCATTTCACCGCTTGCAGGTTCCTGACCTGTTTTCAGGCATCTCCGGCCCCGCCCCGGCTGCCATTCCTTTATACATTGACGCTTTTACGTTACCGAAAGCCTGTCTTGCGTCGGCATAACCCCCTGACATCCACTGTCAGGCCGAAATGTGATCAACTCGTAAAGTTGTTACACCAATTTAGTTTCAGTGATCCGGTCCGCAATGTTACTCCTTCACAAAAAAGTGTGAACAGGATCAACTAAAAAAACAGTTTTATGAGTAAATTCAATTAAATAAGTGTGTAGTTAAAAAAGTTAAGTAACCACACAATTTAAATGTGGTTTTGTGATGTCATTCAAATTTTAAATCTGTATGACAAGTTATCTTTGCATCGCCCGGACAAGAGCGTCAGAGATTACCTGCCACGTCCTTTCGCTGTTGCCCGGGCAAAACACTTCCCAGGCGCAATCAGCCCATGGCGAAGCAGTAATTCTGGTGTTCAGGAAGTTCATCGGACTCTTACGCACAGATAACAATAAACCAGTGCGTAAGCCATCGGGCAGCTCCCAGTGAAATCATCTGGCGGCGACGTTCCCGGAAAACACTTTTTAAGGAAAGCCAGAAGCCCGCGCTTATTCAGGCGGTGCGAGATACGCCATGACAGCGTGCGTTGTCATCGCCGGATTATTTACTGGGAGAGAGTTAAATGAGTAAGATTAAAGGGTTACGCTGGTACATGATCGCACTGGTGACATGTGGCACTGTATTAGGCTATTTGACACGTAACGCCATTGCTGCCGCAGCGCCTACGCTGATGAGCCAGCTGAACATCACCACACAGCAATATTCTTACATTATCGCCGCCTATTCCGCCTGCTATACCCTGATGCAGCCGGTTGCCGGTTATGTTCTTGACGTCATGGGGACGAAAGTCGGTTACGCCATGTTTGCCGTGATGTGGGCCATCTTCTGTATGGCAACCGCGCTGGCAAGCAGTTGGGGTGGTCTGGCTATCGCCCGCGGTGCTGTCGGTATGGCTGAAGCCGCAATGATCCCTGCCGGCCTGAAAGCCAGCAGCGAATGGTTCCCGGCCAAAGAACGTTCTATCGCCGTGGGCTACTTTAACGTCGGTTCTTCTATCGGCGGGATGATTGCGCCACCGCTGGTTGTCTGGTGCATCGTGATGCACAGCTGGCAGTTGGCCTTCATCATTACCGGTGCGCTGAGCCTGATCTGGGCAGTGAGCTGGCTGGTGTTCTACAAGCATCCTAAAGATCAAAAGAAACTCAGCAACGAAGAACGTGATTACATTCTGGAAGGTCAGGAAGCACAGCATCAGACTAACAACGGCAAGAAAATGTCTGCCTGGGAAATCCTGCGTAACCGTCAGTTCTGGGGCATCGCGCTGCCACGTTTCCTGGCTGAACCCGCCTGGGGCACATTCAACGCCTGGATCCCGCTGTTCATGTTCAAGGTATATGGCTTTAACCTGAAAGAAATCGCGATGTTTGCGTGGATGCCGATGCTGTTCGCTGACCTCGGTTGTATCCTGGGTGGTTACCTGCCTCCGCTGTTCCAGAAATACTTCAAAGTTAACCTGATCGTATCGCGCAAAATGGTGGTTACCATGGGCGCAGTCCTGATGATCGGCCCGGGTATGATTGGCCTGTTCACCAGCCCTTATGCAGCTATCGCGTTACTGTGCGTCGGTGGTTTTGCTCACCAGTCACTGTCCGGTGCGCTGATTACGCTGTCTTCTGACGTGTTCGGTCGTAACGAAGTGGCAACGGCCAACGGCCTGACCGGTATGGCGGCGTGGATGGCAAGTACCATGTTTGCGCTGGTGGTCGGTGCGCTGGCCGATACCCTTGGTTTCAGCCCGCTGTTTGCCGCTCTTGCAGTCTTCGATT
This sequence comes from Rahnella sp. PCH160, assembly GCF_047784855.1. Lineage (NCBI taxonomy): Bacteria > Pseudomonadati > Pseudomonadota > Gammaproteobacteria > Enterobacterales > Yersiniaceae > Rahnella > Rahnella sp. PCH160. The sequence goes on along the minus strand of NZ_JBLOGT010000001.1, from coordinate 1,504,312 downwards.
TGCTTGGCGCTATCATCATCTGGACAGTGCTGCAGAACCGTTCAGCTGTTGAACCTGTTGCAGCGCCACTGAAAACCGCGAAAGCCTGATCCGCAAAATACAAACCCGGTGAAATCCTTTACCGGGTTTGTCTCTTTCTCACATTTCTCCCGTGCATTTGTGTCCGATGCACGGTGCATCAACCTTTCGTAAATCGTATACTGGCAGTTGTATAATAGGTTTGCAGGTCTGTCCGACACTCGCATCTTGCAGGTTTCACCACTTTTAAAGAGCATTCATATGGAATCCACAGACACCAGACGCCTTTATCAACAACTGGCTGCCACGCTCAAGGAACGAATCGAAACGGGTGTATACCCGGTTGGCGAAAAGTTACCGGCTGAACGCCTCATTTCTGATGAGATGGATGTCAGCCGCACCGTGGTGCGTGAAGCGATTATCATGCTGGAAGTTGAAGGTTATGTGGAAGTCCGTAAAGGCTCGGGCATTCATGTGATGTCAAATCAGCAGCGCCATCTGGTGGTGCCTGATAATGGTATTGAGTTTGGAACCGCCGGCCCGTTTGAACTGCTTCAGGCGCGTCAACTGATTGAAAGTAATATCGCCGAGTTCGCTGCCACGCAGGTCACGAAACAGGACATCATGCGCCTGATGGAAATTCAGGAGCACGCCCGTCAGGAAGATCGTTTCCGCGATTCAGAATGGGATTTGAAATTTCACGTTCAGGTGGCACAGGCCACGCAGAATACTGCGTTGTCGACCATCGTTGAAAAAATGTGGAGCCAGCGTTTGCATAACCCTTACTGGCGCAAACTGCATGAGCACATTGATGAGAAGTCGATCGAAAGCTGGTGTGAAGATCACGACCTTATTCTAAAGGCGCTGATTCGCCGGGATCCGCATGCGTCGAAACTCGCCATGTGGCAGCATCTGGAAAACACCAAACAAATGCTTTTCCGCGCAACCACCGATGATTTCGAATTTAACGTAGACCGTTATCTCTATTCAGAAAACCCGGTAGTGCATCTCGATCAACCGCTGCTCAATACTAAATAAATTCCCTTTAAGGCCGGTTATTTCCCCCAACCGGCCTTTTCTGCACAACAGCTTTAATTCGCTTATTCCTGTCAGACACTGTCGAGTAGTGTCAGCCAATGTAAAACCCTTTTCCATAACGTGCGCCAGACTTAAATGATCAGTCTCAACGCGCTATATTTACCTGTCTGAGCTATTGTTATTTTGTTACAGTTAGACCACTTTTTTTACCCGTTTACGTTGCATGAAACAGCCTGATGTAACGCGTAAACCCCCAATGAATTCAAAAACCAGATAGCCCGCCAGGGAAATGGCGACCTTATCAGCTTACAGGCCGCGTCGAGACATATACTCCGCTGATGTCAATGCTGACCCACTGAAAATGATGGAGTTTTACACGACAGATGGAAATTATCAGCTCGCTTATCGATGCCCTCTGGCAACAAGACTATGTCACCCTGGCCAACCCGTCTCTGGTCTGGGCGCTGTACCTGATTTTATTCATGATTATCTTTCTGGAAAACGGTTTACTGCCTGCGGCCTTTTTACCCGGCGACAGCCTTTTGATCCTCGTGGGTGTATTGATTGCCAAAGGTGCCATGAATTTCCCGCTGACAGTTTTCCTGCTGACGACCGCCGCGAGCCTCGGCTGCTGGCTGAGTTATGCGCAAGGTAAATGGCTGGGAAACACCCGAATAGTGCAAAGCTGGCTGGCGCATTTGCCGGTGCAATATCACGAACGCGCGCACGCCTTATTTCATAAACACGGGCTTTCAGCGCTGTTAGTCGGCCGTTTCCTGGCCTTTGTCCGTACCCTGCTGCCCACAATTGCCGGTTTATCGGGCCTGAGCAACAGCCGTTTTCAGTTCTTCAACTGGGTGAGCGGACTGCTCTGGATCCTGATCCTGACCTCTTTGGGGTATTTCCTGGGCAAAACACCGCTGTTCCTGAAATACGAAGATCAGGTGATGAACTGCCTGATGCTGCTGCCGGTGCTTTTGCTGGTCGGCGGGCTGGTCGGTTCCATCGTCGTTCTGTGGCGTAAAAAGCACGCTGACCGCCAGAACAAAGGCAAAAACGCATAATGAACCGCCTGTTGAGAAAGCATTCATTTATCTGGCCAGCGTTATTTATTCTGCTGGCCGCAGCGGCCATGATCGGGCTGGCGATATCACGTCTTCCGGCACCGGCCAATACCTTGCAAATCCGCCCGACACGTTCCGGCGTGGCATTGCCTGACGGCTTTTATGTCTACCAGAGCCTGGCTGAGCGCGGGATTCACATCAAAAGCATCACTCCGCTGGAGGATGGCTTGGTCGTCCAGCTCGATTCCGCCGCACAACGCAAGATGGCAGAAGCAGCATTACAGACCATTTTACCTGCGGGCTTTGAGATTCAATATTGCGAACCCCCACACACCAAAGCCTGGCTGACCAAACTGGAGCGTGATCGTTTAAAGTTTGGGTAACTGACGGCGGATTTGTCTGATGTCACGACCTATATTGTTAGTGATATGATTTAAATGTTAGTTATTCAAAAAATCTATATTCACGGAAATAAGTGCCACAATCACTTAACCATCAAAAGGAAGCCCGACGATGAAAATCACTTTGTCTGCACTGGTTTTAGCCCCTGCATTGCTATTCACTACAGCCAGCTTTGCGGCTCCTCAGCCAGAAAGTTGCGTGACGAAACAGCACGAAATTCAGAAACAAATCGATGAAGCCCGCCTGCACAAAAACGAAAACCGCGTTGACGGTTTGGAAAAGGCACTGCGTGAGAATAAATCGCACTGTACCGATGCGGGGCTTAAAGCCGAAAATCAGAAACGTGTCGAAGAAAAACGTGAAAAAGTCCGCGAACGTGAGCAGGAATTGAAAGAAGCTCAGACGAATGGCAATCACGAAAAGATCACCAAAAAGCAGCGAAAACTGGAAGAAGCACAGTCTGAACTTAAACAGGCTCAGGGTCTGTAATCCGCTTTCTTAAAGCGCCTGATGGGCGCTTTAATGCGGGATCTTGCTTTTTGAAACAGACAATTCGCATTTGCGATCACCTGAATATCCGCTATGTTAAAAGTTCGAATCAGTTAACGTATGGAGTGACTTACACATGGCTAGTAATACATCAGAACAACTGCGCGCTGAATTAAAGTCATTGGCAGATACGCTGGAAGAAGTTCTTCAGACCTCTACCGATAAGTCGAAAGCTGAACTCGATAAGTTACGCGGCAAAGCAGAATCCCTGCTGAAAGACACCCGCGAACGGCTGAGCGACACGGGCGATAAAATTGCCACCCAGACCAAAGAAATCGCCGGCAAAGCCGATGATTACGTACATGAAAAACCGTGGACTGGCGTCGGTATTGGTGCCGCTGTCGGTGTTGTGATTGGCGTTCTGTTAGCCCGTCGCTGATTATGCCTGAACCGATAAAATCGCCACCACAAGGGCCGGGCAAAGGACTTTTTGATATCGTTTCACGGATTGCCGCCGTCGTTGTGGGCATGGTTGAAACGCGTATCAGGCTGGCCGTTGTTGAGCTGGAAGAGGAAAAGGCCAATATTTTCCAATTGCTGCTCATGGCTGGTATTACCCTGCTTTTCACCGCCTTTGGTCTTATGAGTTTGCTGGTTTTCCTTTTCTGGGCGATTGATCCGGCGTATCGCCTGATCGCGATCGGCACGGCGACCGGTGTTCTGCTGTTCCTTGCTGTGGTTCTGGGCGTGATGACGCTGGCAAAAGCCAAACGTTCAACGCTTTTGAGCCTCACCCGCAAACAACTGGATATCGACCGGGCGTTGCTGGAAAAGGATGACACTCTATGAGTATCCCAAACCGTGCTATCGAGAAAGTCAGACTTCTGCGCCAGATTGAGCTACAGCGCGCCGAGCTGTCTGAAGCAGGTTCTGACTGGCTGGATGCCACAGCGAAAATTGATCGCGGCTGGGTGAAAATCGTGGATATGCGTAAGTATCTGGTCGTCGGTTCCAGCCTGATTGCCGTTTATGGCATCCGCCACCCCAGCAGCATTGTGCGCTGGTCACGGCGGGCATTTGGCATCTGGGGCACCGTCCGGCTGTTTCGCAAGACGTTCGCCAGCAAATAAGCTTAGCGACTTTCACATCAAAGGGTCGGGTGATTATTCATCCGACCCTTTTCTTTTTGAATAACAAGCCTTCCTCCGTTCAATTTATTTGAATCATTCCAACAGTTTTACTTGCTAACAAAGCGTAATCGTTCGACTTATTATCTCACCATCAACTGATGCGGTAACGGCGAGAAACATTTTCTGACCGGGCCGGTAACACTTTAAGCTCAATTTGAGCACACTACGTTTTTGGAGAAGAAAATGACTAAGTTACAAGACACCGCTTTACTGGTTGCCCGTATCCTGATGCCCATTCTGTTTATCGTTGCTGGCTGGGGCAAAATTAACGGTTACACCGCAACTGCGGGTTACATGACGTCCATGGGCGTTCCAAGCTTCTTCCTGCCCCTGACTATCTTGTTAGAATTTGGCGGCGGTCTGGCAATCCTGTTCGGTTTCTTCACCCGTACTACGGCGCTGATCACAGCCATCTTCACCATCCTGACGGCGCTGATCTTCCACACTGATTTTGCACAGGGCGTGAACCAGATGATGTTCATGAAAAACCTGTCCATCGCTGGCGGTTTCTTCGTCCTGTTCGCTTCAGGCCCGGGCGCATTCAGCATCGATCGTCTGATCAAGAAAAACTGGTAATCGCTGCTCCGGCACCAGGGCGCTGTAACCAAGCTATAATTAGATAAGACAATAAAAAGCACCTGCAGGGCGATGTGATTAATCACCTCGCCCTTTTTTAATTCTGAAAGATCACTGACAGTAAGGAAAATATCATGGGACAACTGGTCGAAGGCAAATGGCAGGACACCTGGTATGACACCAAATCGACAGGCGGTCATTTCAAACGTTCTGCGGCGCAGTTCCGTAACTGGATCACACCCGATGGCGCCCCTGGCGAGCACGGCGTCGGCGGTTTTACCGCTGAGCGTGACCGCTACCATCTTTATGTTTCACTGGCTTGTCCTTGGGCACACCGGACACTGCTGATGCGTGCCCTGAAAGGGCTCGAAGACATCATTCCCGTCTCCGTCGTTCATCCGCTGATGCTGGAACACGGCTGGACATTCGGCACCGATTTCCCGGCCGCCACCGGCGATGATTTGTATCACCTGAATTACGCGTATGAAATCTATCTGCGTGCGCAGAATGATTACACTGGCCGCGTGACCGTGCCGATCCTGTGGGACAAAAAACAGCAGACGATTGTCAGCAACGAATCCGCCGACATCATCCGTATGTTCAACAGCGCTTTTGATGCCGTCGGTGCCAAAGCGGGTGATTATTACCCGCAAAACTTACGGTCTGAGATCGACGCGATTAATGAGTGGGTGTATCCGCAAATCAACAATGGCGTTTATAAAGCCGGTTTCGCCACCTCTCAGGACGCTTACGACGACGCCGTGAGTGGCGTGTTTGAGGCACTGGAACGTGCTGAGGAATTACTGGGGAAACACCGTTACCTGACCGGTAATAAGCTCACCGAAGCCGATCTTCGTCTGTGGACCACGCTGGTTCGCTTTGACCCGGTCTACGTCACGCATTTTAAATGCGACCGTTACCGCATCAGCGATTATCCGAATCTGTACGGCTTCCTGCGCGATATCTATCAGATGCCGGGAATTCGTGAAACCGTGGATTTCGCACACATCCGCAATCACTATTTCCGCAGTCACGCCACGATAAACCCGTACGGGATTATTTCTACCGGGCCGGCGCAGGACTTAGATTCGCCACACGGCCGCGATACCCGCTTCAGTTAATCATGCAGACTTCTTCCCCTATCACAAAGGGGAAGAATGCCCGTCACGTTGATTCACTTCGCTTCGCGCGTTGCCAGCAACCGTGGAATTTCGCGCAGGAACCAGGCTTTTGCCTCGCCCATGCTGTCGCGCCGCCACGCCATAATGATGTCTATTTCACGCTTATATTCTGCACTGACGACCCGCAAACGCCCTTCGGCAATATCCTGTTCGACCATCGGATACGGCATCGTCGCGACGCCTAATCCGGCCAGCAGCGCTTTGCGTTTTTCTTCGAGGGTACTGACCGTCAGACGTTGTTGCTTATCGAGCAATTGCACGGTGAGCACCGGCCGTTCACGCGCCGTATCCGCCACCGCAATCCCACGATATTTTACGCGACTGACTTCTGAGAGCGGCTCGGCCTCCAGATGAATCGGATGATCCGGCGCAGCCACGTAGACGCTGAACAGCTTGTAAAGTTTGCGGCTGTTAATTTCGGTCGAGGAACGAAAATGCATATCGGGCGCGATAACAATATCCGCACGTCCCTGCTCAAGACGCTCCCACGCCCCGCCAGCACTTCGGTAATCAGCGAAACCTGTGTGTTGGCTTTCAGCGCCAGCTTTTCAATCAGCGGAAATAATTGCACAGCCGGAGATAAGGCTTCGCAAACGATCGTGATGTGCGTTTCCCAGCCACGCGCAAGCGCTTCGGCGTCGACGGTGAGTTTGTCAGCGGCTTCGAGCAGCACACGGCCACGCTCAAGCAGCATCCGGCCCACATTGGTGAATTTTGTCCGATGACCTGAGCGGTCAAATAACACCACGTCCAGCTCTTCTTCCAGCTTTTGCATGGTGTAGCTCAACGCAGACGGGACGCGGCCCAGCTCATCTGCGGCGGCGGCAAAACTTCCTCTGCGGTCAATCGCATCCATGACCCGTAAGGCTTCCAGTGTGAGTGCGCGATCCTTAGCCATTCTTTTCTCTGTCAGGAAATTTGAATATAGCGACCAGATTAACTGGCTAACAATCACACGTCCAGACGCTTACCATTTATACATCGAAATTTTTAAGAGAGGCGACCGCCATGATCACCAGCAGAACGGCAAAAGAGTGCGGCACCGCTGACTTTGGTTGGCTGCAGGCACGTTACACATTCTCCTTCGGACATTACTTTGATCCGAAGCTGATGGGCTATGCGTCGCTGCGCGTGCTGAATCAGGAAGTGCTCTCGCCGGGTGCCAGTTTCCAGCCACGCACTTATCCGCGCGTTGATGTTCTGAATCTGGTTTTGCAGGGTTCGGCGGAATACCGCGACAGCGAAGGTAACAGCGTGCGGGTGGAAGCCGGTGAAGCCGCGCTGCTTTCCACGCAGGCAAACGTCAGTTACAGCGAGCTGAATACCCGTGCTAACCAGCCGCTGACCCGCATGCAGTTATGGCTGGATGCCTGCCCGGAACATGAAAATCCGCTCACCCAGAAAATGACGCTGCCGGATGCGAAACATTTCCTGCTGGCGTCGCCGGACGGCGAAAACGGCAGCCTGCAACTTCGGCAAAATGTCTGGATACATCATCTGGATTTAAAACCGGGTGAACAGATTTCCCTGCCGATCCGCGGCCCGCGGGCGTATCTGCAATCGATTCACGGACAAGTCGATGCGCTGGGTGCCATCGGCCACCAACCGCAAAAACTGGCGTGCGGCGACGGAGCGTTTATTCATCAGGAAAACAGTCTGACCGTTTCCGCCAGCACGCCGCTGCGCGCATTGCTGATCGACATGCCGGTTTAACAGTCGCAGACAACGGATTGGCGGATTTTGCGGATAGCAGAAAGGCGAAAGCCCGCGCAGTTTCCTGCGCGGGCTTTCTTTTTGACGAGGGAGTTGACCGTTAAGCCGGGTTCTGTCGTGGACAGTCATTCGTCTAGGCCAGCAATCGCTCACTGGCTCAAGCAGCCTACCCGGGTTCAGTACGGGCCGTACCATGTGAACCCCTATTTGGCCTTGCTCCGGGTGGAGTTTACCTTGCCACGAACTGTTGCCAGCCGCGCGGTGCGCTCTTACCGCACCCTTTCACCCTTACCTGATCCCACTTGCGTGGGCCATCGGCGGTTTGCTCTCTGTTGCACTTGTCGTAAGCTCGCGCTTCCCAGGCGTTACCTGGCACCCTGCCCTATGGAGCCCGGACTTTCCTCCCTCCACCTGTCTCCCCGAAAGGGACGGCAGTGAAGCGGCGACTGTCTGGTCAACTCCGCGGCGGATAATAGGGTATTACGCCCTATTTGTCACCCTCTTGCTCATCAAGCGCATATTTATACAACGCGTTCTTCTTCACGCCGTGGATTTCTGCGGCCAGCGCAGCGGCCTTTTTCAACGGTAATTCTTTTTGCAGCAGCGCGAGTGTACGCAGGGCTTCAGCAGGCAACGCTTCCACATCCACTTTATGGCCTTCTACAATCAGCACCATTTCACCGCGACGGCGGGTTTCCACTTCCTGTACCCACGCCAGCAGTTCACCGACCGGCGCGCCGTGAATGTTTTCCCAGGTTTTGGTCAGTTCGCGCGCCAGCACCACATAACGCTGCGGCCCCCAAACTTCGACCATATCCTGCAAGCTGTCGATCAGGCGATGCGTGGATTCATAGAAGATCAGCGTGCGCGGTTCTTCGATCAGCGCCAGTAAGGTGTCTTTGCGGGATTTGGTTTTGGCAGGCAGAAACCCTTCGTAACAGAATCGGTCAGAGGGCAAACCGGCGGCACACAGCGCAGTAATGGCGGCACAAGCGCCCGGTAAAGGAACGACGCGGATCCCGGCTTCGCGGCAACGGCGCACGAGGTGATACCCCGGATCATTGATGAGCGGCGTACCGGCATCGGAAACCAGCGCGATAGTCTGGCCGCTCTGCAATTTCGCCAGTAAATGCTCGGCTTTCTGCTGTTCGTTGTGGTCATGCAACGGATACATTTTGGCGCTGATCGCGAAGTGTTGCAGGAGCAATCCGGTATGGCGGGTGTCTTCTGCGGCAATCAAATCTACACTGTTGAGAACGGCCAGCGCGCGTTGGGTAATATCCCCTAAATTGCCAATTGGCGTCGGTACGATATACAGCGTTGAGGCAGAAATATCTGCTTGATCGTCTTGATTCATTGTTTCATCCGGATTGCCGATTTAATATTGAGCATCTTGAAAAAACATCACTGGAAACTGAATGCCTTCCTCAATGACTTTTCGTACCCGTTCGGGACGTTTACTCCCTGCCATCATCGTGGCTATGCTTCTCGCCAGCTGTTCCGGTCAGGCGCCGCAGGCACCGACTGAAAGTGTTCAGGGTGCAGCGTCCGGCAGCTCTGATTATTATCTGCAGCAGGCACAGCAAAGCGGTGATGATAACAAGGCTGACTGGCAATTGCTTGCAGTCCGTGCCCTGATACGTGAAGGCAAAGTGCCTCAGGCCGCCGAACAACTTGCCAAAGTACCGCAAAATCTGACGGCGGCACAAACGGTTGAACAGCAGCTGACCAGTGCAGAAGTTCAGGTTGCCCAGAAGAATTATCCGGCAGCAGCCACCAGTTTGAACCAGGTAGACCCGGCCAAACTGAACAATGACCAGAAAGCCCGTTACTACCAGGCGCAAATCGATGCCAGCCAGGGCCGCACCAGTCTGGGGCTGATTCGTGCTTATATTGCGCAGGAGCCGCTGTTACAGGGCCAGCTACACCAGACCAATATCGACGAAACGTGGACAGCGCTGACGAAAATGTCTCCGCAAGATGTTAACAGCATCGTAATTAACGCTGATGAAAATACCCTGCAAGGCTGGCTGGATTTACTGAGTGTCTGGCAGAGCAACAAGCAGGATCCTGATTTGCTAAAAGCCGGTATCAAAGACTGGCAGCGCCGTTATCCGGTCAACCCGGCGGCCAAAACCCTGCCGACGCAGCTCAACAACGTGCTGACTTTCCAGCCAGCCTCTACCGGTAAAATCGCGCTGTTCCTGCCAATGAGCGGGCCGGCACAGGTTTACGGTAATGCCATTCAGCAGGGTTTCAATGCCGCGATGAGCGGTCAGGTCAGTCAGGCCACGCCACAACCGGCAACGCCAGCCGATCCTAATGCGCAGCCGCAAACGACGCAGGCAGATCCAAATGCCGCGGTCAGCACTTCCGCACAGGATGCCGCCGCGCAACCGCAAACCACACCCGCACAGCCCGCAACGGTTGCCGCTCCCGTAATCAGCAGCAATGCGCAGGTGAAAGTCTACGACACCAACGGCCAGCCTCTGGCGGCGTTACTGACGCAAGCTCAGCAGGATGGCGCAACACTGGTCGTCGGGCCACTGCTCAAAGATCAGGTGAATGAACTGGGTAACACCCAGACGCCTCTGAATGTTTTAGCGCTCAATCAGCCAGAAACTGAGAAAAACAGTCCGAATATCTGTTACTTTGCGCTCTCGCCGGAAGACGAAGCACAGGATGCGGCCCGTCACATGTGGGCAGAACAAAAACGTTCGCCCCTGTTGCTGGTTCCGCGCGGTGCCTTCGGTGACCGTATTGCGCAGGCTTTTGCTAATGAATGGCAGAAACTGGGCGGTCAGACCGTCCTGAAACAAGGGCTGGGTTCTGCGGGTGAATTACGCTCATCGATTGGCAGCGGTATTCGTCTGACCGGTACGCCAGTCACCACCAGTGACAGCGCGGCTCCGGCGCAGGCACAGGGCGTGACTATTGGCGGCATCACCATTCCGGCACCGCCGACCGATGCACAGATTGTTCAGGGCAGCACTGGCGGCGCGGTGGATTCCGTTTACGTCGTGGCGACTCAGGGCGAACTGACGCTGATTAAACCGATGCTGGATCTGGCAGTTAATGGCCGTTCTCATCCGTCCGTTTACGCAAGTTCACGCAGCTATCAGGCGGGAGCTGGCCCGGATTATCGTCTGGAAATGGAAGGCGTAGAATTTAGCGACATTCCTTTACTGGCGGGCTCCAACCCTGCGCTGATGCAGCAGGCCGCAGCGAAATTCGGCAACGACTACTCGCTGGTTCGTCTTTATGCAATGGGGATTGATGCCTGGAGTCTGGCAAATCACTTCTCACAAATGCGAACTCTGCCGGGCTTCCAGGTCTCCGGCAGCACCGGCGATTTAAGCGCCAATGCCAACTGCGTTATCCACCGCAAACTGCCGTGGCTGCAATACCGTCAGGGCTCGCTGGTTCCGGTTTCTTCGTAAGAAACACTGGTAACTGGCGCAGAGGAAACGGAATTCTCCATACCAAACAAGTACAAGGACGTACTGATGATTAATTTTTTGTCGAAAACGCGCTCGTGCGGAGCCGAATACGAGGCTTACGCGCGACGCTATCTCGAAAGAGCCGGGTTAACCTTTGTGGCGGCCAACGTGGCCTGTCGTGCGGGTGAAATTGACCTGATCATGCGTGACCAGCAAACCTGGGTGTTTGTTGAGGTTCGCTACCGACGCAATGCAAATTTTGGCGGCGCGGCGGCCAGCGTCACGCGTCAAAAACAGCAGCGCTTGTTACGCGCAGCCTCTTTCTGGCTTGCAGGACACAATGCAAGCTTTGACACATCATCTTGCCGTTTTGATGTCATCGCCATCACCGGCAGCCAGTTAGAATGGCTGCCCGATGCGTTCAATGCGGAATAAATATTACGACGACTGACTGGACGAAAACCCGTGCTGGATAGAATCAAAGTCTGCTTTACCGAAAGTATCCAAACCCAGATTGCAGCGGCTGAAGCCTTGCCTGACGCGATTTCCCGTGCCGCGATGACGCTGGTGCAATCGCTGCTCAACGGCAACAAAATCCTGTGCTGCGGTAACGGCACCTCTGCGGCAAACGCCCAGCATTTTTCCGCTAGTCTGATTAATCGTTTTGAAACTGAACGTCCCAGCCTTCCTGCAATCTCACTATGTGCAGACAATATTGTTTTGACAGCGATTGCCAATGACCGTCTGCACGATGAAATCTATGCCAAACAGGTGCGCGCTTTAGGTCAGGCTGGCGATGTTTTGCTGGCGATTTCTACCCGCGGCAACAGCCGTGATATTGTCAAAGCCGTTGAAGCAGCGGTCACCCGTGATATGACAATCGTCGCATTAACGGGTTATGACGGCGGCGAACTGGCGGGTTTACTGGGGCCTCACGATGTTGAGATCCGTATTCCCTCACATCGCAGCGCCCGCATTCAGGAAATGCACATGCTCACAGTAAACTGCCTCTGTGACCTGATAGATAATACGCTGTTCCCACACCAGGACGATTAAGGAGATCCAATGAAGGCGAGCCCTCTCTTTGCTGTATTGTTAAGCGCCCTTCTGTTGCAAGGCTGTGTTGCGGCTGCAGTTGTTGGTGCAGCCGGTGTTGCAACCAAAACCACCACTGACCCGCGTACAGTCGGCACTCAGGTTGATGACAGCACGCTGGAAGCGCGTGTTTCCAACGCGATAAGCAAAGATAAACAACTGAAAGACGAGGCCCGGATTGTCGCGACCGCGTATCAGGGCAAAGTGCTGTTAACCGGTCAGGCACCGTCCGCTGATATGGCCTCCCGAGCAAAACAAATTGCGATGGGCGTCGAAGGCGCAACGGAAGTGTATAACGAGATCCGCACCGGCAAACCGGTCAGCATGGGCACCGCCTCTGTCGATACGTGGATCACAACGAAAGTTCGCTCGCAGTTGCTGACCAGCGATTCCGTTAAATCTTCTAATGTTAAAGTGACGACCGAGAACGGTGAAGTGTTCCTGCTCGGCCTGGTAACGCAGGAAGAAGGGAAATCAGCGGCGGGGATCGCAGCCGGTGTCAGTGGCGTGAAACACGTGACGACAGCGTTTACCTACGTTAAATAATTCGGCCAGTTAACGTAAAAAGGACAGCCCAGGCTGTCCTTTTTTACGCGTGAAAATTGACTCGAATCAGTGAAGCTTATGCTCTTGCAGAAAAGATTCTCCGCCGAGCTGGGTCATTTGTCTCAGGATCCACTGCTGGCGACGAAGCACGTAGGCTGACGGCGCGTTGACCTTAAACAGGTGCGGATTCGGCAATACAGCTGCCAGTAATGCCGCCTGTGAAGCCGTCAGGCGGCTGGCGGGTTTATGGAAGAAATGCTGTGAGGCCTGCTCGACGCCGAATACGCCGTCGCCAAACTCAACAATGTTCAGGTAAACCGTCAGAATCCGGCGTTTTGTCCATACCGTTTCAATCCCCACAGTCAGCCCCGCTTCCAGCCCCTTTCTTACCCAACTTCGCCCATCCCACAAAAAGAGGTTTTTCGCCGTCTGCTGGGAAAGCGTCGATGCACCGCGCATTTTGCCGCCGTCTTTATCCAGAACCGACTGAATGGCATCCACGTCAAACCCCCAATGTTCGGGGAATTTCTGATCTTCTGCCGCCATCACTGCGAGTGCCATTGGCGCTGAAATCTCGTTCATCGGCACCCAGTCGGAATGCGCGACATACCCGAAATCACCGGTGAGCCACGCAGATATCTGCCGCTCAACCATCACAGCGGAGAAGGGAACGGGCAAAAAAGCAAAAAGCACGATGCCCGCGACCCATAAGCTAAGCAAAAGTATTACGGCACGTTTAAGCCACAATAGCGGTTTTCCCCAAATACCTTTTCCAGCAAATTTCTTCATTCTGCAGTTTCCACAACACATCTGACCATCTAATCAATCCCAACGGGTGCCCGACAACTCAGGCTAGCGAAATGCTCCACAATCTTGCTAACAATTGTGCGAAAAATTGTAACTCTTCTCTAAAAAATCCCATGTGAAATTCCGTTTTGATCACTGGCATCAATGAGTTCCGATCAGTAGCGCATCATTTATCGGTTTTCGTTCCTTGGGTATTTAAAGACAACATGTAAAATATTTGTGAATAAAATCAAGAAAAAAAGATTAGCCACTCTTATGAATAAAAACAACCATACTGAACGTTTTTTCACCGAATACACCTGTTTCACCGTATTCTCTAAGCCAAATCGCAGAGATGAAAATGGCAAAAAATCGCCCGCAGACCGGCAACTTAACCGGGCAAAAAACGGATCACCCTAAGTGAAATTTTTTCACTTAAAACAACACTCAAAAATACGCCAAAATCAAAATACCGGCTTGCGCGAAATGCATGTATAAATGATAAATAACAGTGGGTTGTATTTCATTCATCACATTTACACACTGATTTTTAGGTTAAATTAACGGCGAAACAAGCAACAAATCAGCGTTTGATTGTTCAATTCCATAAGCAAAATTGCATGACACCGATACAACATCAACATGCTTCATTTGTATTCTGTCAAAAATCCTGCGATAAAGACTTGATGTTTTGTATAGACAAAGACTAATCTACATCACAGATTTTAATGAATGTCGTAACAGTTCTGCTTATATTTGTTATGTTGATTGCTACAGTATGTATTAGACTTTAAAACTGAATTCCAAGACCTGCGAAAACCGAACCCTTATAACTATCGTGGGTTACCTCTTTCCCTGGTGTTGGCGCAGTATTCGCGCACCCCGGCTTCGGCTGGGGTTATTTTTTTTCAGCGTTTGCCGTCCATTCGCGCAACACCTGAATGTCATGACGCCATTCTGCTTTCAGTTCATCAATCCATTCCTGAACGTTATCCCACCATGCAGGCAGCGTTGGCGTCTGGATTTGCTGTGCCAGTTGTTGCAGATGTTTCAGCCCGACGGAACCGGCAGCCCCTTTGATTTTGTGGCCTTCTTCCGCAATCCCTTTCTGATCGCGAGCGGTCATGTTGGAATCCAGCACCGCGAGATAGCCCGGCATCATCTTTTCGAACATATCGGCGCTCTGATAAATCAGTTTAGGCCCGACCAGATCGATGTATTGTTCAAGCATGCCGGTATCGAGCAACGATTCGCTGTTTTTCATTACGACAGGTTCCTTTTCTGTTACGGAAACTTCAGGCTGGTGATCCCAGAACTGCTGGATCATGGCGGTCAGCGCCGTGACGGACAACGGCTTGCTCAGCACATCATCCATTCCGGCGTCGAGATACTCTTTTTTATCCTTTAGAACGTTGGCGGTCAGCGCAATCAGCGGCGGCAGATGTTTGCCCGCGTAGTCGTTACGTATTTTTCGGGCGATATCCAGCCCGGTCATGTCCGGCAACTGGATGTCCAGCAGGACGAGGTCAAATTCATCTGGATCGAACATCTCCAGCGCGTCGTGGCCGTTCATCGCCACTTCGACACTATTCCCAAGTTTCTCCAGCACCGAGCGCGCCACAATCACGTTCAGCTCAATATCCTCCACCAGCAGTACGTGCAGCGCGGGCAGCGGCATATCGTCGTCTTCATCCACTTCGGCGACCGGCGCATCCAGCGTGGGTGCGCGGACGGTCAGCGTAAAGCAGGAACCCTTACCCGGCTCGCTGCTGACGGTAATGTCGCCGCCCATGGTTTGCGCAAGACGTTTTGAAACCGCCAGCCCTATACCCGTTCCCGTCGCCGGTTTGCCGCCGTTCTGGTCTTTCACCTGATAATACATGGCGAAGATCTTGTCCTGCTCATCCTGCGGAATACCCATGCCGGAATCGCGGACGACAAAACGCAGCATGTCATTCGCTTCGTAATGAACGCTCAGCACAATTTCACCTTCGCGGGTAAATTTGACGGCGTTGCCGATCAGGTTCCAGAGGATCTGGCGTAAACGCGTGCCGTCCGTCGTGATACTGCGCGGCAACGGCAAATCCGGATCCATAATGAATTTCAGGCCCTTCGGCTGTACCAGAAGGCCGGAAAGATTTTCGAGATCGGAGAGAAATTCTGTGAAATCCACCGGCTGGTTGTCGAGCTGCACTTTACGGCGCTCGATTTTGTCCATTTCGATAATGTCGTTGAAGATATTCCCGAGTGTAATCGCGCTGACGTGAATTGTTTTCAGATAGCTGTGCTGCTCTTTGTCGAGTTCGGTATCGAGAAGAATGCGGCTCAGCCCGACGATGCCGTTAAGCGGCGTACGCAGCTCGTGGCTGATTGTAGAGATAAAAGTGGTCTTTTCCCTGCTGGCGTTCTCTAACGCGTCCTGATAACGCTTACGCTCGGTGATATCGCGTCCAAAGCCCATCAGACCATGTCGTTTACCAATGCGATCGTAGAAAGGCACTTTGCGCAGTTCGAAACAGGCTTTACGCCCGTCCGGATACACCAGCCATTGTTCGTAAGTCAGGGAAACGTTGTGGCGGAAGACTTTCTCGTCGGTTTCCACCACTTTTTCGGCGATGTCCGGGGTATACACATCATCAGGCGTCAGGCCGATCAGCTGTTTTTCACTTTTGCCGGTCAGCAATTCCATGGCGCGGTTACAGCCCGAGAATTCTTTATCTTCGTTGCGGTAATAAACCAGATCCGGGGAAGCATCCAGGAATGAACGTAGCAGCGCCGATTGCTGGCTCAGTTCGATTTGGGCCTGCTCGCGGTGATGCATTTCAAGCTTCAGCTTGTCCACCACGGCCAGACGCGCCTCTTCGGCTTTCACACGGTCAGCGATTTCCTGATTCAGCTGCGTGATGTTGTCCTTGAGCTGCTGGTTCAGTTCGAGATCGCGGTGGCGCATTTCTTCAAGCTTATCCACCAGACGCGTTAAACGCTGGCGCGATTCCTCAAGCTGCTCAACCACCACCGACAGGAAATACACCGCCCAGGGTGTAATCAGCAAACCAAAGAAGATGGAGCGAACCACGTCGATACTTTCAACCTGCCCGCGCAGGAGCATGGTCACCGCCATCTGGACAATCATTGCCAGCACCACCAGCGCAGATGCCAGTAGCAGTGAGAATCTCACCAGCCCCAGCTTGACCATCAGATCGACATAATACTGCGCTAAAACCCGGATTTGCTTCATAACGGTTCCCTTAAAACGAAGTCGCCTGAATCATACCGCAAAACCTCGCTGTGGTGCGTCTGCGGGCGAGATTGCGCGTAAAGTTTGTGAGATGCACCTTGCGGGGGCTTGTCATGGTGCAATGCAGGAATTAAGGGCAGAGTTATTGACTAATTCCTGCCGTGATATTATTAATATCGGCCGGCTTAATTTCGTCGCCGGCTTTGCCAACTGCCGTACAGCAAACATCTTTTCCTTATACTCTCCGAATGCATTCTTCTCCGGCGCACTCCGCGCAGGCATAACTATTCATTATTACTGCAAATAAAATCATTCATGCCAGTATAAATAATTCTTATTACGAAGAGCGAATCAGTACATTATTACTGTCAGGTTAAAAACAGTGACAAACCGCATGCTGGCAGCATTTTCCAGTATAAAATACTGGGAATTACGGACCTGCCAGCACGGTTCGGAGATATGAAGCTTTCCCCATAGTGAGTCAGCTCACACTTTACACGCATTACCCCACCGACATTACGCCATTAAAAACACCATAAACTATATACATTTCAAATGATTAAATGTCTTTATATCACTTTTAATATAACTTAATTCGCCATTTGACCTGCCTGTGCTTTCTCGCTAAGTTGGGAGTCCGCTGGAAGCAATCTCGACGGGTGAGCAACTCGTCATATTTATGCAGTAATTGAAGACTCCCTCATTAAAACAAGTCAACCACCACTTGTGAGAACCATCACGAGAGGCCTTTGACGGAGATGCCCGGGCAAATAACGCACCGCAAGAGTGCGCGAAATTGCGGGCCCGCTCTGTGTATAAGCCCGATCGCGGTTGGTGTGAGAGTCTCGCAGAGCCTGGGGAGGTTCACGTTATGTTGTACGATAAATCCCAAGAGAGGGACAACTGTGGTTTCGGCCTGATCGCCCATATAGAAGGCGAACCTAGCCATAAGGTCGTGCGTACTGCAATTCACGCACTGGCCCGTATGCAACACCGTGGCGCGATCCTTGCTGACGGCAAGACCGGCGACGGTTGCGGCCTGCATTTACAAAAACCCGACCGCTTCTTCCGCATGATTGCCGAAGAGCGCGGCTGGCGCCTGGCGAAGAACTATGCCGTCGGCATGCTGTTCCTCAGCAAAGATGAAAAAGAAGCAGAGGCGAGCCGCCGCATTATTGAAGAAGAGTTGCAAAACGAGACGCTGTCCGTGGTGGGCTGGCGTGACGTTCCGACTAACCCGGACGTACTCGGTGAAATCGCGCTTTCCTCCCTGCCCCGCATCGAACAAATTTTTGTTAACGCGCCCGCCGGCTGGCGTCCGCGTGACATGGAACGCCGTCTGTATATGGCGCGCCGCCGCATTGAGAAACGCATTCAGGATAAAGACTTCTATGTGTGCAGCTTCTCCAACGTGGTCACAATCTACAAAGGCCTGTGTATGCCTGCGGATCTGCCACGTTTCTATTTAGATCTGGCCGACCTGCGTCTGGAATCAGCCATCTGTCTGTTCCACCAGCGTTTCTCGACCAACACCGTACCGCGCTGGCAACTGGCTCAGCCTTTCCGCTATCTGGCGCACAACGGCGAAATCAACACCATTACCGGTAACCGCCAGTGGGCCCGCGCCCGTGCGTATAAATTCAAAACGCCGCTGATCCCGGATCTGCAAGACGCCGCACCTTTCGTGAATGAAACCGGCTCGGACTCCAGCTCTCTGGACAACATGCTGGAACTGTTCCTGGCAGGTGGTATGGATTTGCTGCGCGCCATGCGTTTGCTGGTTCCGCCAGCCTGGCAGCAAAACCCGGATATGGACGACGATTTACGCGCATTCTTCGACTTTAACTCCATGCACATGGAGCCGTGGGATGGTCCGGCCGGTATCGTGATGTCAGATGGCCGCTACGCCGCCTGTAACCTCGACCGTAACGGCCTGCGTCCGGCGCGTTATGTCATCACAAAAGACAAACTGATCACCTGCGCGTCTGAAGTCGGGATCTGGGATTACCAGCCTGACGAAGTCGTTGAGAAAGGCCGCGTGGGGCCGGGCGAACTGATGGTGATCGACACCCGCAGTGGTAAAATTCACCACT
The DNA here is from genome assembly GCF_047784855.1 of Rahnella sp. PCH160. Classification (NCBI taxonomy): domain Bacteria; kingdom Pseudomonadati; phylum Pseudomonadota; class Gammaproteobacteria; order Enterobacterales; family Yersiniaceae; genus Rahnella; species Rahnella sp. PCH160. The sequence continues at coordinate 1,485,443 of NZ_JBLOGT010000001.1, read as the reverse complement.
CAGCAGAAACCGACAACGACCTGAAAGGCCGCCATCCGTATAAGCAATGGATGGAGAAAAACGTTCAGCGCCTCGTGCCGTTCGAAGATCTGGCAGAAGATCAGGTCGGCAGCCGCGAGCTCGATGACAGCACGCTGGAAACCTTCCAGAAACAGTTTGGCTACAGCAGCGAAGAATTAGATCAAATTATCCGCGTGTTAGGTGAGAACGGTCAGGAAGCCGTCGGTTCAATGGGCGACGATACGCCATTTGCCGTGCTTTCCAGCCGTCCGCGCATTGTATATGACTACTTCCGCCAGCAGTTTGCGCAGGTCACCAACCCGCCAATCGATCCGCTGCGTGAAGCGCATGTGATGTCCCTGGCGACCAGCATTGGCCGCGAGATGAACGTATTTTGCGAAGCCGAAGGCCAGGCGCACCGTCTGAGCTTCAAATCGCCAATCCTGCTGTGGTCTGATTTCAAACAGCTCACCACACTTGACAGCAAACACTACCGCGCGGAAACGCTGGATCTGACTTACGATCCGACCGAACAGAATATGGAACAGTTCGTCCAGAAACTCTGCGACGAAGGCGAACAGAAAGTGCGTAACGGCGCGGTTCTGCTGGTGCTGTCTGACCGCAACATCGCCCCAAACCGCTTGCCACTGCCTGCGCCAATGGCCGTCGGTGCGTTGCAGCTGCGTCTGGTGGAAAAAAGCCTGCGCTGCGACGCCAACATCATTGTTGAAACCGCCAGTGCGCGCGACCCGCACCACTTTGCCGTTCTGATCGGCTTCGGTGCGACGGCGGTTTATCCGTATCTGGCCTACGAAACGCTGGCCAAGCTGGTGGATTCGCAAGTCATCGAGAAAAAATACCGTGAAGTGATGCTGAACTACCGTAACGGCATCAACAAAGGTCTGTACAAAATCATGTCCAAAATGGGCATTTCCACCGTCGCCTCTTACCGTTGTTCGAAACTGTTCGAAGCCGTCGGTCTGGCGAAAGATTTGTGCAACACCTGCTTTAACGGCGTGGTCAGCCGCATCGGCGGTGCCGGTTACAGCGACTTTGAACAGGATCTGCTGAACCTGTCCAAACGTGCATGGCTGAAACGCAAAACATTGGATCAGGGCGGTTTGCTGAAATTTGTCCACGGCGGCGAATATCACGCGTACAACCCTGACGTCGTCACCACGCTGCAAACGGCAGTGAACAGCGGCGATTACGAAGATTATAAAGTTTACGCGAAACTGGTGAACGAACGTCCGGTGGCAACCTTGCGCGACTTGCTGCAGGTCACACCGAAAGGCCAGCCGATTCCGGTCGATCAGGTTGAACCGGCTGAAGGTCTGTTTACCCGTTTCGATACGGCGGCGATGTCTATCGGCGCACTGAGCCCGGAAGCGCATGAGTCTCTGGCCGAAGCGATGAACAGCATCGGCGGACGTTCTAACTCCGGCGAAGGCGGCGAAGATCCTGCACGTTATGGCACCAATAAAGTGTCACGCATCAAGCAAGTTGCGTCAGGTCGTTTTGGTGTGACACCGGCGTATCTGGTGAATGCTGACGTTATTCAGATCAAAGTGGCGCAGGGGGCAAAACCAGGCGAAGGCGGCCAGTTGCCGGGTGACAAAGTGACGCCGTACATCGCGAAACTGCGTTATTCCGTGCCGGGTGTGACCCTGATTTCTCCACCGCCGCACCACGATATTTACTCCATCGAAGATCTGGCGCAGTTGATCTTCGACCTGAAACAGGTCAACCCGAAAGCCATGATTTCGGTGAAACTGGTTTCTGAACCGGGCGTGGGCACCATCGCGGTCGGCGTGGCAAAAGCGTATGCAGACCTGATCACTATCGCAGGATACGACGGCGGCACCGGCGCAAGCCCGCTGTCTTCGGTGAAATATGCGGGTTGTCCGTGGGAACTGGGTCTGGTGGAAACACAACAGGCGCTGGTGGCTAACGGCCTGCGTCACAAAATTCGTTTGCAGGTGGATGGCGGCCTGAAAACCGGTCTGGACATCATCAAAGCGGCAATCCTGGGCGCTGAAAGCTTCGGCTTCGGTACCGGCCCGATGGTTGCGCTGGGTTGTAAATACCTGCGTATTTGTCACCTGAACAACTGCGCAACGGGCGTAGCAACTCAGGATGAAAAACTGCGCCGCAACCATTATCACGGTCTGCCGGAACGTGTCGTGAACTACTTCAAGTTCATCACACAGGAAACTCGTGAAATCATGGCCGAACTGGGCGTCAGTCAGTTGGTGGATCTGATTGGTCGTACCGATTTGCTGACCGAACTGGATGGCTTTACGGCGAAACAAAACAATCTGGACTTGTCCGCAATGCTGGCAACCGCGACGCCGCACGAAGGCAAAGCGGTATTCTGCACCGAAGGCAACCCGGCGTTCGACAAAGGCCAGCTGAACAAAGACATTCTGGAGCAGGCTGCGGCGCACATCGATTCCAAGCAGAGCAAAGCGTTCTACTTCGATATCCGCAACACTGACCGTTCAGTCGGCGCGACATTGTCTGGCGCGATTGCAGAAAAGCATGGCGATCAGGGCATGGCGGCCGATCCGGTGCGTATTAACTTCAACGGTACCGCAGGCCAGAGCTTCGGCGTCTGGAACGCAGGCGGCGTAGATTTGATGCTGACTGGCGACGCGAACGACTACGTGGGCAAAGGCATGGCCGGTGGCCGTATTGCGATTCGTCCGCCAATCGGTTCAGCGTTCCGCAGCCACGAAGCCAGCATCATCGGTAACACCTGCCTTTACGGCGCAACCGGCGGCAAGCTGTTCGCGGCTGGCCGTGCCGGCGAGCGTTTCGCAGTGCGTAACTCCGGTGCTATCACCGTAGTAGAAGGCATCGGCGATAACGGTTGTGAATACATGACCGGCGGTATCGTGTGTGTTCTGGGTCGTACCGGCGTTAACTTTGGCGCAGGCATGACCGGTGGTTTCGCTTATGTTCTCGATGAAGACGGCGAATTCCGCAAACGCGTTAACCCGGAACTGGTTGAAGTCCTGGAAGTGGCCGATCTGGCTATCCATGAAGAGCATCTGCGCGGTTTGATCATCGAACACGTACAGTTGACCGCATCGACCCGTGGTGAAGAGATTTTGGCGAACTGGCCGGAATGGGCGCCTAAATTTGCCCTGGTAAAACCGAAGTCCAGTGATGTCAAAGCATTGTTGGGTCACCGTAGTCGTTCCGCAGCTGAGCTGCGGGTTCAAGCGCAGTAAGAGGTTAAGATGAGTCAAAACGTTTATCAATTTGTCGACTTACAGCGTGTTGATCCGCCTAAAAAAGCGCTGAAGATCCGTAAAATTGAGTTTGTGGAAATTTACGAGCCGTTCTCAGCAACTCAGGCTGCATCGCAGGCAGACCGCTGCCTGTCTTGCGGTAACCCTTACTGCGAATGGAAATGTCCGGTACATAACTACATTCCGAACTGGCTGAAGCTGGCGAACGAAGGCCGCATCATGGAAGCGGCAGATCTCGCACACCAGACCAACAGCCTGCCGGAAGTTTGCGGACGCGTTTGTCCGCAGGACCGACTTTGCGAAGGTTCCTGCACGCTGAATGATGAATTCGGCGCGGTGACTATCGGTAACATCGAACGCTACATTAACGATAAAGCGATCGAAATGGGCTGGCGTCCTGATATGTCTCACGTTCACCCAACCGGTAAGCGTGTGGCAATTATCGGCGCAGGTCCGGCAGGTTTAGCCTGTGCTGACGTGCTGACCCGTAACGGCGTGAAAGCGGTGGTTTACGATCGTCATCCGGAAATCGGCGGCTTGCTGACATTTGGTATTCCAGCCTTCAAGCTGGAAAAATCCGTAATGACCAAACGTCGTGAAATCTTCACCGAGATGGGTATCGAGTTCCAGCTCAATACGGAAGTGGGCAAAGACATCGCGATGGAAGCCCTGCTGGCAGAATATGATTCTGTCTTCCTCGGTGTCGGTACGTATCAGTCCATGCGGGGTGGCTTACAGAATGAAGATGCGCCGGGTGTTTACGACGCCCTGCCGTTCCTCATCGCTAATACCAAACAGCTGATGGGCTACGACGACAGCCAGGAAGAGCCTTACGTCACGATGGATAAGAAACGCGTGGTGGTTCTGGGCGGTGGTGACACCGCGATGGACTGCGTGCGTACGTCAATCCGTCAGGGCGCAACGCATGTGACCTGTGCGTATCGCCGTGACGAAGAGAACATGCCAGGCTCACGTCGTGAAGTGAAGAATGCCCGCGAAGAAGGCGTTGATTTCAAATTCAACCTGCAACCGCTGAGCATCGAACTGAACGATTCTGGCCGCGTGTGTGGCGTGCGGATGGCTCGCACTGAACTCGGTGCGCCAGACGCTGCTGGCCGTCGCCGTGCAGAAATCGTGGCCGGTTCAGAGCACGTGATGGAAGCCGATGCCGTGGTGATGGCGTTTGGTTTCCGCCCTCACAAAATGGAATGGCTGGCGTCGCACGATGTTGAACTCGATTCTTCAGGACGCATTGTGGCACCGGAAAGCCGCGACAACGCATTCCAGACCAGCAACCCAAAAATCTTCGCCGGTGGCGATGCGGTTCGCGGTTCTGATCTGGTGGTAACGGCGATTGCCGAAGGCCGCAAAGCCGCTGAAGGCATCATGAATTACCTCGAAGTGTAATGACATTTTGCCCTGTCCGAAGGCCGCGAAAGCGGCCTTTTTTATTGTGTGCGGCAAGCGCCCGACACCAAATAAGGCAATAAAAAACCCCGCGTAACAACGCAGGGTTTTAGCCGGTGACACGATAAACGCAGTGTTATTTCACAACGCGCAGTGCCGGGCGACCACCGCGTGGCGGAGTCGGCGGCTCATCATCCGGATCTTCTTCAGCCACATCAGGCAAATCGCCATCAATGACTGACATGGTCGGCTCTGACGGCTGCGTGATGCTCAGGTCACCGTCAAAGGCGCCGTCGGCTTCATAAGCAGGTTCAGGCTCGAACATTGTACCGGCACCGTTTTCACGGGCATAAATTGCCAGAACGGCGGCAATCGGTACAAAAACGTTACGCGGTACGCCACCAAAACGTGCATTGAAGCGTACATCGTCGTTGCCCAGTTCGAGATTGCCGACAGCGCGTGGTGCAACGTTCAGAACAATTTGTCCGTCACGCGCAAACTCCATCGGCACCATCACGCCAGGCATCGTTACGTCAACCACCAGATGCGGGGTTAACTGGTTGTCGAGCAACCAGTCATAAAAAGCCCGCAGCAGATAAGGGCGACGCGGAGACATGTCGGTCATCTCCATACCTTAACCTCGGGTATGCAAACGCATTTCGCGCTCGGGTTCTGTCAGGGAAGCCAGGAATGCATCACGTTCAAAGACGCGAGTCATATAGCCTTTCAATTCTTTAGAACCTGTACCTGACAACTCGATGCCCAGTTCAGGCAAGCGCCACAGCAGCGGAGCCAGGTAGCAATCGACCAGGCTGAACTCTTCGCTTTTGAAGTAAGGCATGTAAGAGAAGATTGGCGCAATCGCCAGCAACTCTTCGCGAAGTTGTTTACGCGCAGCATCCGCTTCAGTCGCAGAACCTTGCTCGATTTGACGCATCAGAGAATACCAGTCGTTTTCGATGCGGTGCATCATCAGACGGCTCTCGCCACGGGCAACCGGATAAACCGGCATCAGTGGTGGATGCGGGAAACGCTCATCAAGATATTCCATGATGATGCGGGATTCGAACAGCGTCAGCTCACGATCGACCAGCGTTGGCACGGTGCGATAAGGGTTGAGGTCAATAAGATCCTGCGGCAGGTGATCCATCTCAACCTGCTCGATCTCGACACTGACACCTTTTTCCGCCAGTACGATACGTACTTGATGGCTAAAAATGTCGGTCGGGCCGGAAAACAGCGTCATTACCGAACGTTTGTTGGCAGCGACAGCCATGAAAACCTCCAAGTTTATCTAGAATATTACAGCGAGTTATCGCCAGCCTGCAGTTTTTGTCCCGTAGTTTCATAGACAACCATCGGCAAGGCGAACCCAGCCAGGAAGCGCGGCAACGTCAACTGCTCGGCGAATAGGCACAAAAGTGTGTGATAGTTTACCAGATTTTACGCGTGCTGTGGGGGACGCAGAGACGATTTCATGGTGAATTGTGTGTCAGGAGATCACTTCCCCTAAAAAACCTGAAAAGCGGACATAAAAAAACCCGGTGAAACACCGGGTTTTTGACGCTGATTTTCGTGCCAAAGCACTGAGCTGCGTGGGCAGCAGAAAATTAACGTTTGGAGAACTGAGGACGACGGCGTGCTTTACGCAGACCGACTTTCTTACGTTCAACCTGACGAGCATCACGTGTAACGAAGCCTGCTTTACGCAGTTCGCCACGCAGATTTTCGTCATATTCCATCAGTGCACGGGTGATACCGTGACGGATAGCACCAGCTTGACCGGAGATACCACCACCTTTAACAGTGATGTACAGGTCAAATTTGGTAACCATGTCGACCAGTTCCAGTGGTTGACGAACTACCATGCGGGCAGTTTCACGACCAAAGTACTGTTCCAGGCTACGCTGGTTAATTACGATGTTACCACTACCCGGTTTGATGAAAACACGAGCGGCGGAGCTTTTGCGGCGACCAGTGCCGTAGTATTGATTTTCAGCCATTGCCTATAATCCCGAATTAAATGTCAAGAACTTGCGGTTGTTGCGCCGCATGAGTGTGCTCGTTACCCGCGTAAACTTTCATTTTACGGTACATTGCACGACCCAACGGGCCCTTTGGCAACATGCCTTTAACCGCGAGCTCGATCACGCGTTCAGGACGGCGAGCGATCATCTCTTCAAAGGTCGCTTGCTTGATACCACCGATGTGGCCGGTGTGATGGTAATAAATCTTGTCGTTACGCTTGTTGCCGGTTACAGCAACTTTTTCTGCGTTCAGAACGATGATGTAATCACCAGTATCAACGTGCGGAGTGTATTCCGCTTTATGTTTGCCACGCAGACGGCGGGCCAGTTCAGTGGCCAGGCGACCTAAGGTCTTGCCGGTAGCGTCAACTACGAACCAGTCACGTTGTACGGTTTCCGGTTTAGCTGTAAAAGTTTTCATTAAAAGCTTACCCAATTAAAGTTACACGTTGGCGAACACCCGAACGCTTACTTGTTTATAAAATAAGTATTTGAGGTTCACACGACCATCGTCCAGCAAACCTACCCCTTCGAATAGCCAATGCTGGCACTTATAAAGTTTCGGGAAAAAAACTTTGTAGTAACGTGGGGTCGCAAGATTATAGAGAAGTCCAGGGCAAAGATCGAACCCTTTTTCGACAAAAAGGAAGATTTCCCTCAAGTCGCCCGAAGGGCTCGCTCTGCAAAATCTACAGACGCTTTTATATCACAAATCGAACAAATCATAATCAGTATATAATCACGGCAGATGCGGGCGTTTGAGGTATTCCTCGCTTTGCATCTCCTGCAGGCGCGACAGGCAGCGCTGATATTCAAACTTCAGCCGTTCACCCTGATAAATCTCAAACATCGGCACCGCCGCCGAAATCACCAGTTTCACATGGCGTTCATAGAACTCATCAACCAGCGCCAGAAAACGCCGCGCCGCATTCTCACTGTCAGCGGCCATCACCGGAACGTTATGCAGCAACACACTGTGAAAGATTTTCGACAGCGCAATATAGTCGAGCTGGCTGCGCGCCTCTTCACATAAGGTATGGAATTCTACCGCCATAACGCCGTCTACCGCCGCGAGCGCCTGCAACGGCCGGTGATTCACTTCCAGCATAACCGGCTCAGCACCGGAATCTCCGCTGTGATTGCCGGTCAGTTTCCCCAGCATGTTTTGCATCGCTTCCGTCGCTTCCGGTCCTGCCGGAGACAACCACAAATTCGCCTGCGTTAATGTGCGCAGACGATAATCAATGCCCGCATCCACATTCAGCACATCACAGTATTCCTTGATCAGTTCGATAGCGGGCAGGAAACGCGCACGCTGCAACCCGTTGCGATACAGCTGATCAGGCGGAATGTTGGACGTCGCAATCAGCGTGATGCCGCGCGCGAATAACGCCTGCAACAGCGTCGCCAGCAGCATCGCGTCGGTAATATCCGAAACAAAAAACTCATCGAAACACAGCACATCGGTTTCAGCTTTGAATTTATCCGCAATGACTTCCAGCGGATCTTCCTGCCCCTGAAGCTGTGTCAGTTCTTCATGCACACGCAGCATAAAACGGTGGAAATGCAGACGAAGTTTGCGTTCACCGGGCAGGCTGTGGAAAAACAAATCCATCAGCCAGGTTTTACCGCGCCCGACGCCGCCCCACATATACAGGCCCTGAACCGGACGCGGGGGCATTTTTGACGGTGCTTTGCCGAACAAGCGGCCCAGCAAGCCACCGCGTCTGGCCCCTGAGGGAACGGCCGCAGACTGAGCGGAAAGCGCCTGAAAAATAACATCCAGCTGAGCGACAGCCTGCTTCTGAACGGCGTCCGGCTGGAACTCCCCGGCATCAACTGCACTCTGATAAAGGGTAAGGGGTGATTTGGGTTGCATCGTAGTTAACGTCCCTGAGAAAAAAATTTTACGTTTTTCACGTTGTTTAGCTGCTTTTTTACCGTAGATTCGCCGCATTTCCCTGCCGTGTGTGTATGAAAAAAACGACAGATGGCAGTGATTTTCCCGGCAGGATTCCACTCTGACAAGGTTACCGGTTATAGTGGAGCTATTGCATGACGAATTCGTGTGACAATTACGTTAAAACCATTGTCCAAAAAAGTTAAGTCATAAAAGTTACGTGAAAAAGCCCTGCGGGACAACGAAGTCAAAATAGGAGTCATTATGACCTGGGAGTATGCACTCATTGGATTAGTGGTCGGTATCGCGATTGGTGCGGTAGCGATGCGCTTTGGTAATCGTAAATTACGTGATCAACAAGTCATGAAAAACGAGCTGGAGAAAAGCAAAGCAGAACTTGATGAATATCGTCAGGAACTGGTGGGCCACTTTGCCCGCAGCGCCGAGTTGCTCGATAACATGGCGACGGATTACCGCCAGCTTTATCAGCATATGGCGAAAAGCTCTAACAACCTGCTGCCGGATATGCCAGAGCAGGATAATCCGTTCAACTACCGTCTGACAGGGTCTGAAGCCGATAACGATCAGGTTCCGGTTCAGATGCCACGCGATTATTCCGACGGCGCATCAGGTCTGTTGCGCGGCGAACGTCCTGTTCGTAAATAACAGACGTCATTAACCGGTGTGATTCACAGCACCGGTGCTTATAACGGCGCATGTTTTCTGCATGTGCCGTTCTTCTGACCTGATCCTTCCCGTGCTGTGAATCACCGTTCTATTGTCCATTACTGACGTCCATTACAGAAAGCGAGAGAGTTATCGTGATGAAGAAAAAGTCATTTTTGCTCAGTGTGTTAGCTGTTAGCCTTGGATTAACTTTCGCTTCTGCGCCTATGGCGAATGCTGCTTTACCTACGGAAGTTCAGGGACAACCCCTGCCCAGCCTGGCACCGGTGCTTGAAAAAGTGCTGCCTGCGGTGGTTGGCGTGCAGGTTTCCGGCACTCAGCCACCGAGTGCGGACGTTCCTCCTGAATATAAATTCTTCTTCGGCCAGCAAGACCCCGAGCCAAATGCCGGGCCGCAACCTTTCGAAGGTCTGGGCTCCGGCGTCATTATTGATGCGGCAAAGGGTTACGTTCTTACCAACAATCATGTAGTGAATAACGCCGATAAAATCACCGTTCAGCTCAATGATGGCCGCGAATACAAAGCCAAACTGATCGGCAAAGACGATCAGTCTGACATTGCCGTGATCCAGCTGATTGATGCCAAAAACCTCACACAAATTACGATGGCAGATTCCGACAATCTGCGCGTCGGTGATTTTGCGATTGCCGTGGGTAATCCGTTTGGCCTCGGCCAGACCGTCACATCCGGCATCGTTTCAGCACTGGGTCGCAGTGGCCTGAATCTTGAAGGGCTGGAAAACTTTATCCAGACCGATGCGTCGATTAACCGCGGTAACTCCGGCGGCGCATTGCTTGACCTGAAAGGCGAACTGATTGGCATCAACACCGCCATTATTTCCTCTCAGGGTGGCAGCGTGGGTATCGGTTTCGCCATTCCGGTCAACATGGCCAAAAATCTCAGTCATCAGTTGATTGAATTTGGTGAAGTGAAACGCGGACTGCTGGGGATCCGTGGCAGTGAAATGACACCAGAACTGGCTCAGGCATTTAAGCTCGACAGCCAGCGCGGTGCCTTCGTCAACGAAGTTCTGCCTGATTCTGCTGCGGCGAAAGCCGGTATTAAATCCGGTGACGTGCTGGTGACGCTTCAGGGCAAAACCCTGAGCAGTTTCGCCGAATTGCGCGCGAAAGTCGGTACAGCCGGGCCGGGCGTTACCATGCAAATCGGTTTGCTGCGCGGCGGTAAACCAATGACCGTCAGCGTGACGTTGGATAAAAGCCCGGCGGTAGAAGTCAGCATTGAGAAACTCAATCCGGCGCTTCAGGGTGTCACGCTGAGTGACCCGACCGATAAAAACACCAAAGGCGTGCATGTCGATGACGTGAAAAAAGGCACGCCAGCGGATCAGGTCGGCCTTGAGAAAGACGATGTGATTATCGGCGTAAACCGTGAACCTCTCGAGAATCTGGCGGCATTCCGCAAAATTCTCGAAAGCAAACCTGACCTGATCGGGCTGAGTATTTTGCGTAAAGGTCAAAATATCTATCTGTTCATGCCGTAATGCGTTGAAAATCGGACGCAGAAGCTGCTGCGTCCGATTAACTCATGCTATCCTTCAGTCACTTTTCCTCTCGCACCCCATATATCCATGTTTGTTAAGCTATTGAGATCTGCTGTTATCGGCCTGATTGTTGCTGGCATATTGCTGGCAGCGGTTCCTATGTTGCGTAAAAACATCTCAGAACCGATCTTCAACCGTAATTTCAATCAGGACAGCGAACAGCCTGTCAGCTTTAACAGCGGTGTCCGTCATGCAGCTCCGGCGGTTGTGAATGTATACAACCGTAATATGGGCAACAGTTCGCAAAACGAACTGGCGATCCGCACGCTGGGTTCCGGCGTGATCATGAATGACAACGGTTATATTCTCACCAACAAACATGTGGTGAATAATGCCGACCAGATTATTGTCGCATTGCAGGATGGACGTGTTTTTGAAGCCCTGCTGGTGGGTTCAGACAGTCTGACCGATCTGGCCGTGCTGAAAATCAATGCAGGCAATCTTCCGGTAATCCCGATTAACCCGCGCAGAACACCGCACGTTGGCGATGTGGTCATGGCGATCGGTAACCCTTACAACCTCGGTCAGACCGTAACGCAGGGGATTATCAGCGCAACGGGGCGTATCGGCCTCAGCCCTTCCGGTCGTCAGAACTTCCTGCAAACCGATGCCTCCATCAACCAGGGGAATTCCGGCGGTGCGCTGGTCAACTCACTGGGCGAACTGATGGGCATCAACACCTTGTCCTTTGACCAGAGCAACGACGGCGCAACACCAGAAGGCATTGGCTTTGCCATCCCGACCGCACTGGCAACCAAAGTCATGGGCAAACTCATCCGTGATGGGCGCGTAATACGCGGGTATATCGGCATCAGCGGGCGCGAAGTATCGCCACTGCATGGGCCGAACAGCGGGCTGGATCATATTCAGGGGATTGTGGTTAACGAAGTGACGGCCAACGGCCCGGCGGCGAATGCGGGGATGCAGGTCAGCGATGTGATTGTTAACGTCAATAATAAGCCTGCGATTTCCGCTATCGAAACGATGGACCAGGTGGCCGAAGTTCGCCCTGGCACGGTGATTCCGGTTGAGATAATGCGTAACGGGCAGAAGCTGATATTGCAGGTCACGGTGCAGGAATATCCTGAACACTGATCCCCGAAGCCGCTGAACAAATAACGAAAAAAAGCCGGAAAGGTTTCCCCTTCCGGCTTTTTTATTGCGTGCAGTGTAAAGATTACTCGCCTTTGAAACGCTCGATTTTCGCACCCAACTGACGCAGTTTATCTTCGATACGCTCGTAACCGCGATCGATGTGATAAATACGGTCAACGACGGTCACGCCTTCTGCGATACAACCGGCCAGAACCAGACTGGCGGATGCGCGTAAATCGGTCGCCATCACCTGCGCACCAGACAGTTTTTCAACGCCGTGGCAAATCAGGGTGCTGCCTTCGATTTCTGCATGCGCGCCCATACGGATAAGCTCAGGGATGTGCATGAAGCGGTTTTCGAAGATCGTTTCTGTAATGACACCGGTACCTTCAGCCACCAGATTCAGCAGGCTGAATTGTGCCTGCATATCGGTCGGGAAGCCCGGATGCGGCGCGGTACGGAAAGTGACTGCTTTGGCGCGTTTGCCATGCATGTCGAGGCTGACCCAGTCTTCACCTACTTCAATCTCAGCGCCGGCTTCGCGCAGTTTTGCCAGTACGGCATCCAGCGTGTCAGGACGGGCTTCGCGGCAGGTAATTTTGCCACCGGAAATGGCCGCTGCGACCAGGAAAGTCCCGGTTTCGATGCGGTCAGGAACAACACGGTAAACACCGCCACCCAGACGTGCGACGCCTTCGATGGTGATTTTATCGGTGCCCGCGCCGGTGATTTTTGCACCCAGCGTGTTAAGGAAATTAGCGGTATCGACAATTTCCGGCTCACGCGCGGCGTTTTCAATAATCGTCGTGCCTTCAGCCAGCGTCGCAGCGCTCATGATGGTCACAGTCGCGCCCACGCTGACTTTGTCCATTACGATGTGCGCGCCTTTCAGACGTCCGTCAACCGACGCTTTCACATAACCTTCTTCCAGCACGATAGTCGCGCCGAGCTGTTCCAGGCCGGTAATGTGCAGGTCAACAGGACGCGCGCCAATCGCACAACCGCCCGGCAGGGAAACTTCACCACGACCAAAACGCGCCACCAGAGGACCCAGGGCCCAAATGGATGCACGCATGGTTTTCACCAGATCATACGGCGCACAAAACTCGTTTACCGCGCTGGCATCCACGAACACAGAACCGTTGCGTTCGATTTTGGTGCCTAACTGGCTCAGTAACTTGATGGTGGTATCGATGTCTTTCAGGTGAGGAACGTTCTGGAGTTCAACAGGTTCCTCAGCAAGCAGTGCGGCAAACAAAATAGGAAGTGCGGCATTTTTTGCACCAGAGATAGTGACTTCGCCACTCAGACGAGTCCCACCCTGTACACGAAATTTATCCATTATGACTGCTCTCTTAAATTTCAACTCTGATTAAATACGAGGAAGCTGCCGGCGCTCCGGCAGTCTTATAAACCGCTCAGTTTACGGTCACGCGCCCATTCTTCCGGGGTATAAGCCTTAATAGACAGCGCATGAATTCGATTGTCGGCGATGTATTCCATCAGCGGGGCGTAAACGGTCTGCTGTTTTTTCACGCGGCTCATGCCATCAAACATCGCACCAACGACAATGGCCTGAAAATGACTGCCATCGCCAGTAATGTGGGCTTCATCCAGTGCCAACGAGTTCATCAGCACGTCTTTAATTTCACTTGTTTCCATAGGGATCTATTCTTCTGAAGAATCATAACAGCCCAATATCTTATAGGGATCGGACCAAATCTTAAACCACGAAAAAGCCCCTGAGGAAGAGTTTCGCACAGGGGCTTTGTGGACATTAACGCAACGATTTACATCCCGTCGCCTAACCTCCCGTAACTGCTCACTTATTTGCCAGTGAGTCCGTCGGGATAATGTCCTGTAGATTATATAAAGCAATCAGCGTATTCAGCCGGTCGGTAATTCCCGCGATAGTCAGCGAACCGCCCTGCTGGCTGGCTTCTTCGCGCAGATGCACTAAAAGCGCCAGGCCTGAAGAATCCACGCGTTCCAGCCCGGACACGTCCAGAGTGGTCACGCCGGACATCAGCTTTTTACGCGCATCCCAAAAAGCCACCAGCGTTTCGCGGTCCAACTCACCCTGCAAGGTCAGTCGCGGCGGCTGCGATTCCCAGCGCAGAGCGTCACTCATTATTGTTTATCCAGAGTGATCGGCTGAGCAGCAGCTTGTTTCAGACGGGCAGTCAGGCCATCAATGCCTTTCTGACGCAAGATATCCGCCCATTCATTCTGCTTGGTCGAAATCATGCTGACGCCTTCTGCAATCATGTCATACGCCTGCCATTCACCGGTGCGGCTGTTTTTACGCCACTGGAAATCCAGACGAACTGGCGGACGGCCATTGGGATCGGTGATGGTGACGCGGATTGCGATAATATCTTTGTCCGCATAAGACTGTTCAGGCTGCACGGTGTAACTCTGGCCGTTGTACATCGCCAGTGCCTGACCATACGCCTGCTGCAGATATTCAGAGAACGCAGCAAAGTAAGCTTCACGTTGTGCAGGCGTCGCCTGTTGGTAATAGCGGCCTAATACCAGCGCACCGGCGTATTTGACTTGCACATACGGCAGCAACTCATCGCGAACAATCTGACGCAGGTAATTAGGATCCTGCTTGATTTTCGGTTGGTCGGTTTTCAGGCGGGTGAAAGTCTTATTCGCCGCTTCATTCATCACGCTGTAAGGATTGGTTTTGTCCACAGCGGCATTTGCCAGCGGAGCCATAACGACCAGCAGTGCAGCGATCACTAAACGTTTAAACATACTTACTTTCCTCTTTTATGGAGAATCCGTGGTGGCAAGTCTTAATGGGCAGCCGGCTGTGGTGCTGTAGTCGCATCAGGTGCAGGTGCGGCATTCCCTTCAGGTGCAGCCGTTGCATCAGGGTCAGCCTTGCCGTCGCCGCTCTTGTAAAGGAACTGGCCAATCAGATCTTCAAGAACCAGCGCAGATTTCGTGTCCTGAATGACGCCACCATTTTTAAGGATAGTCGTTCCCATCTCAGGGTCTTGAAATCCAATGTTCAGCGCCAGGAATTGTTCACCCAGTAAACCCGAGGTGCGGATAGCCAGCGTGCTGGTGCTTGGGATCTGGTTGTATTTCTGGTCGATATCCATTTCCACACGCGGAGAATAATTTTTATCCAGCGTAATGCTGCTGACGCGACCGATCACTACGCCCCCAACTTTCACCGGTGAGCCGCTTTTCAGGCCGCCGATATTGTCAAAGTCCGCAGAAATACGGTAGGTCGGATCCGAACCGATAGAACGGATGTCAGCCACTTTCAGGCACAGGAAGACCACCGCGATCAATGCGATGATTAAAAATGCGCCAACCCAAATCTCACTCTTTTTCGTTTGCATGGTTTAATTTCCAAACATCAGTGCTGTCAGCACAAAATCCAATCCCAGCACCGCCAGTGACGAATGCACCACAGTACGTGTCGTTGCCCGGCTGATCCCTTCGGATGTCGGGATCGCGTCATAGCCATTGAACAACGCAATCCAGGTCACGGTGATAGCGAAAACAAGGCTTTTAATCAGGCAGTTAAGCAGGTCTTTCCGCCAGTCTACTGCAGTTTGCATCGCAGACCAGAAGAAACCGCTGTCGATACCTTTCCAGTCCACGCCCACCAACGAACCGCCCCAGATCCCGACGGCGACGAAAATCGCCGTCAGCAGAGGCATGGAAATCAGACCGGCCCAGAAACGCGGTGCCACAACACGGCGCAGCGGATCAATTGCCATCATTTCCAGGCTGGAGATTTGCTCAGTGGCTTTCATCAGACCCAGTTCAGCGGTTAACGCAGAACCCGCGCGTCCGGCAAACAGCAGCGCGGTCACGACCGGGCCGAGTTCACGCAACAGGGACAGCGCCACCATCATGCCCAGACTGGCTTCGGCACTGTAGGTAGTCAGAATGAGATAGCCCTGCAACCCCAGAACCATGCCGATGAACAGCCCGGAAACGAGAATGATTAACAGAGAAAGCACGCCAACACTGTAGAGCTGCTTCACCAGCAGCGGCCATTGCCGCGCAAATTGTGGCTTACCGACTAATGCCCGGAAGAGCATTAAACCGGCACGGCCAAAGGACGCACAGGTATTAATCCCGCTGCGCCCGACTGAGGCTAATACCTTAATAAACATGAATAGAGAACCCCATCATCCGAGCAACTCGGTTTTGTAATCACCGGCAGGGAAACGGAAAGGAACCGGTCCATCGGCAATACCGTCAAGGAACTGGCGAACCCGAGGATCAGGATTATTTTGCAACTCCTCAGGCGTTCCCTCGGCAATAACGTGTTGTGCAGCAACAATATAGGCGTAATCCGCAATGCTCAGCACTTCAGGAACGTCATGGGAGACCACGATGCAAGTGACGCCCAGTGCATGATTCAGCTCGTCGATCAGTTTGACCAGCACGCCCATCGTGATGGGATCCTGCCCCACGAACGGCTCATCAAACATGATGAGTTCAGGGTCAAGTGCAATGGCACGCGCCAGCGCAACACGGCGCGCCATCCCGCCGGATAATTCTGCGGGCATCAGTTCACCGGCACCGCGCAGCCCTACGGCCTCCAGCTTCATGGTCACGGTGCTGCGCAGCAATTCCTCTGGCAACTTACTGTGTTCACGCAGCGGGAACGCGACATTTTCAAACACATTGAGGTCAGTAAACAATGCACCGGACTGAAACAACATGCTCATTTTCTTGCGTGACTCATAAAGCTTACGGCGTGACAGCGCAGGAATGTTGTCTCCGTCAAACCAGATTTCACCTTTGTCCGGCGTAAGCTGGCCGCCGATAAGGCGCAGGAGCGTCGTTTTACCGATCCCCGAAGGCCCCATAATGGCGGTGACTTTGCCTTTCGGCACGGTCATGTTTATCTCTTCGAAAATGGGACGATCGCCGCGCATGAAACTCATGCCTTTGATCTCAACCAGATTCGATTCGCTTTGACTCATTCAGTTTATCCCTTGGGAATGCTTTCGCTAAGAATACGTCTGACCCGTAAGAGGCGTCGTATAACTTTGGTATTTTTACAAAAACTTACCCCGCTTTCGTTACCAAAGTTGCCATCGATTTACTTTTCTGCCACAGACGGTCAAAATCAACGAATTACCATTTTAAATTAAAAGCCTTCATCGTCTAACATACAGGAACCTGCTGGCCTCATTTTCAGACAAAATGTCGCCTTAGCGCATGTTGACGAAGGAATCGCCTGCCTCTCATGGCAACGAACCTCGCATTATACCCAATAAAGGATGTTTCATGCTTCTCGCTATCGTACTGATGATTGTCGGCCTGTTACTGCTTGTTTACGCCGCCGATCGTCTGGTGTACGGAGCCGCTGTGCTGGCACGCTCGCTGGGCATGCCGCCACTGGTGATTGGCATGACCGTCGTCGGCGTAGGCATATCACTGCCTGAACTGGTGGTTTCCACCACCGCCGCCATCAACGATCAAATGGATTTGGCCGTTGGAAACGCAATTGGTTCGAATATCATTAATATTCTTCTGATTTTGGGCGGTGCCGCCCTGATTCATCCACTTTCCGTTCGTTCTGATATATTACGCCGCGAACTCCCTTTATTGTTACTGGTCACAGCGTTGTGTGGTTTTCTGATCAGCGACGGTGAACTCAGCCGGCTGGATGGCGTTTTACTGCTGGCCAGTGCTGCCGCGTTTATGCTGCTGATGATAAAAATCGCCCGTGCGGCCGAAAAAGAAGGGCTGGACACGCTGACCTACGAGCAAATGTCCGAGCTTCCGCAAGACAGCAGCAACACCGTGGCATTTCTGTGGCTGGCGTTGGGCTTTATTATCATGCCGCTGGCGTCCGGCATGATTGTCGACAACAGTACAGTCATTGCGCGGTATTTTGGTGTCAGCGAGCTGGTGATTGGCCTGACGGTCATCGCCATCGGCACCAGCCTGCCGGAACTGGCGACCTTCATCGCCGGAGCAATTAAAGGTGAAGATGATATCGCACTGGGCAATATCATTGGTGCCAACATTTTTAACACCTGTCTGGTGCTGGGATTACCCGCACTGGTGGCACCCGGCTCGTTTAACCCGGATGCGTTTCACCGCGATTACTGGGTGATGCTGGCGGTCAGCGTGGTGCTTTCCGGCCTGTGCCTGATGCGCAAGCACCGGATCGGGCATCTGGCCGGTGCATTATTGCTGTGCGGATTTATCGCTTATATGGCAGTGCTGTTCCTGTTACCGGACAGCATTGCCTTCTGAACTCTGTCAGGAACTGACTATGGCTAACTTTACCTTCGCCTCCGACTTTGATTTCCAGGCCGTCGGGCGTGATGTGCTAAAAACAGAACGTGAAGGACTTGAGCAGTTAGATCAATACATTAACGGTGACTTTACCCGTGCATGCGAAAAAATCTTCGCCTGCACCGGAAAAGTCGTCGTCATGGGAATGGGCAAATCCGGGCATATTGGCCGCAAGATGGCCGCGACGTTTGCCAGCACCGGCACGCCGGCATTTTTTGTCCACCCCGGCGAAGCCAGCCACGGCGATCTGGGCATGGTCTCGAAGCAAGATATCGTCATACTGATTTCCAATTCCGGCGAGGCTCACGAAATTCTGGGGCTGATCCCGGTGCTAAAACGGCTGAATATCACGCTTATCTGCATGACGTCCAACCCGGAAAGCACGATGGGCAAAGCCGCCGATGTGCATCTCTGCGTGCGCGTGCCGAAAGAAGCCTGCCCGCTGGGGCTGGCACCGACCAGCAGCACCACTGCGGTTTTAGTCATGGGCGATGCGCTCGCCGTGGCACTGCTTGAAGCCCGCGGATTCACCCCTGAAGATTTCGCCCTGTCACACCCCGGCGGAGCACTGGGTCGCAAGCTCTTACTGCGCGTCAGCGATATTATGCACACCGGCGATGAGATCCCCCACGTCAGCCGTGATGCTTCTTTGCGTGACGCCCTGCTGGAAATCACCCGCAAAAATCTGGGCATGACGGTTATCTGCAACGATTTGATGAAAATCGAAGGGATCTTTACCGATGGTGACTTACGCCGCATCTTTGACATGGGCGTGAACATTAATAATGCGGCGATTGCAGACGTGATGACGACCGGCGGGATCCGCGTCCGGCCATCGCTTCTGGCAGTCGACGCACTGAATCTGATGCAAGACAAACACATTACCTGCGTGATGGTTGCCGATGGTGACCAGTTGTTAGGTGTGTTACATATGCACGATATGCTGCGCGCTGGCGTAGTTTAATTGAGGAATAGCCCGAATGAATCATAGCGCAGCCCTGGTGGAGACCTGCTATGGTCCGGTCAGCACCCACGTGCTCGAACGCGCCAAAGCCGTTCGCCTGCTGATTTGTGATGTGGATGGCGTCATGTCCGACGGCCTGATCTACATGGGAAATCAGGGAGAAGAGCTGAAAAGTTTTAACGTCCGCGACGGTTACGGCATCCGTTGCCTGCTGACATCTGACATTGAGGTCGCGATTATTACAGGCCGCAATGCGAAATTACTGGAAGATCGCGCTAAAACCCTCGGTATCCGCCATTTGTATCAGGGGCAATCGGATAAGCTTTTGGCCTTCCGTGAACTGTTAGATACACTGTCATTGCGGGCCGAAGAAGTGGCCTACATCGGCGATGACCTGATCGACTGGCCGGTGATGGCCGAAGTGGGTCTTTCCGTGGCGGTTCAGGATGCACATCCGATTCTGTTGCCGAAAGCAGATTACGTTACCCGCATCGCTGGCGGACGTGGCGCAGTGCGCGAATTGTGTGATTTGATTCTGCTGGCGCAGGGCAAGCTGGAGGACGCCAAAGGGCTGTCGATATGAGTAAAACAAAACTTTGGATTATCCTGGTCCTGACGGCCATCGTTCTGATTCTGGTGGGCTGGTCATTGTCTGATAGCAGCGATGACGCACCGCAGGCGGTTAACGATCAGGATCCAACTTACCAGACATCCCACACGGTCACGATGGTGTATGACCCGACGGGCAGCCTGACGTATAAATTGGTTTCAGACCAGGTAAAATACTATACCGCCGATCAGGTGACGTGGTTTACCAACCCGGTCGCGACCATGTATGACAAGAATAAAACACCCACCTGGGTGCTGCGTTCTGATAAGGCCAAGTTGACTCAGGATAAAATGCTCTATCTTTATGGGCATGTGCAGGGCGATAGCCTGACGCCAGAGACTTCTCAGCTACAAAGAATCAAAACGGATAATGCCCGGGTTAACCTGACGACACAGGACGTTGCCTCAGACGATGAAGTAACGCTTTATGGCACAGGTTTTACATCTAACGGCATGAAAATGCGCGGCAATCTGCGTGATAAGACAGCACAGCTGATCGAAAAGGTAACGACCTCTTATGAAATTCCAAGCAAAAAATAAAATCCGTGATCTCCTGATCGTCAGCTCGTTGTTAGCCGTGAGCATTCCGGCATTCGCTTTAAAAGACGACACCACGAAGCCGATCACCATTGATTCCGCCAATCAGGCGCTGGATGTGAACACCAACACGGCCACCTTCACCGGTAACGTCGTGGTTAATCAGGGCACCATCCAGGTGAAAGCCGATAAAGTTGTTGTGATCCGTCCTCAGGGCGTATCCGGCAAAGAAGTGGTGGAAGGTTACGGCAATCCGGTCACGTTCTACCAGATGCAGGACAACGGCAAGCCGGTGAAAGGCCATGCGCAGAAAGTCCGCTACGAAGTGGAAAACGATCTCGTGACCCTGACCGGTAATGCTTACCTTGAACAACTCGACAGCAACGTGAAAGGCGATCGTATTACCTATCTGGTGCAGAAACAGCAAATGGAAGCCTTCAGTGATAAAGGCAACCGTGTGACGACCGTTCTGGTTCCTTCGCAGCTGCAACAAAAAACGCCTGCAGCAGGCGGCCAGCCGACCAAAAAGAGTAACTGATATTTTATGGCAAAATTAATCGCAGAGAATCTGGCCAAGGCATACAAAGGCCGCAAGGTCGTTGAAGATGTCAGCCTGAATGTTAATTCGGGAGAAATCGTCGGATTGCTGGGGCCAAACGGGGCGGGTAAAACCACCACCTTCTACATGGTCGTCGGGATTGTGCAACGTGATGCAGGCCGCATCATCGTTGACGATGAAGACATCAGTCTTCTGCCATTGCATACCCGTGCCCGTCGCGGTATTGGCTATCTTCCTCAGGAAGCCTCCATCTTCCGCCGTCTGAGCGTGTTTGATAACCTGATGGCGGTGTTGCAAATCCGTGACGATCTGAATAAAGAACAGCGTAACGACCGCGCCAACGAGTTAATGGAAGAGTTCCATATTTCTCATTTGCGCGATAACCTCGGTCAGTCATTGTCCGGTGGCGAACGACGTCGTGTTGAAATTGCCCGCGCGCTGGCAGCGAACCCTAAGTTTATCCTGCTGGATGAACCGTTCGCCGGGGTTGACCCGATTTCCGTCATCGACATCAAAAAAATCATTGAGCATTTGCGTGACAGTGGCCTCGGCGTACTGATCACTGACCACAACGTTCGCGAAACTCTCGACGTTTGTGAGCGTGCCTATATCGTCAGTCAGGGCAAATTGATCGCCCACGGCACGCCAGCCGACATTCTTGCTGATGAACAGGTTAAACGCGTTTATCTTGGTGAAGAATTCCGTCTGTGATCTGTGCCGCCGGAACCGTGCCCGTTTCGACGTAAAGTCTCACGGGCAGGTCTCTGACAGAAGTTACTCAGTGTGTAATCAACGGAAATAAAACCAAGATATGAAGCAAGGTTTGCAACTCAGACTCAGCCAACAATTGGCAATGACTCCTCAGTTACAACAGGCCATACGCCTGTTGCAACTGTCCACGCTTGAGCTCCAACAGGAGATCCAACTGGCGCTGGAGAGCAACCCTCTGCTGGAACAAACTGACCTGCATGAAGAGATTGATGCGGTAGAAACACCGGACAGCGAAGGGTTAGACACCCGCGAAGCCCTCGAGCAAAAAGACATGCCCGAAGAGTTGCCGCTGGACGCCACCTGGGACGAGATTTATACCGCGGGCACGCCTTCCGGCACCGGCAACGATTACAGCGACGACGAGCTGCCGATTTATCAGGGCGAAACCACCCAGACACTTCAGGATTACCTGATGTGGCAGGTTGAGCTGACGCCGTTTACTGATACTGACGCCGCGATCGCAACGTCCATTGTTGATGCCGTAGACGATACCGGCTACCTGACCATTTCCCTTGACGACATCCTCGAAAGCATCGGTGACGACAACGTCAGCATGGACGAAGTGGAAGCCGTTCTCAAACGCGTTCAGCGTTTTGACCCGGTCGGTGTGGCAGCGCGTGACCTCCGTGACTGCCTGCTGATCCAGCTTTCCCAGTACGCCACAGACACCCCTTTCCTCACCGAAGCCCGTCTGATTATCAGCGAACATCTGGATTTGCTGGCGAACCATGATTTCCGCGCACTTATGCGTTCAACCCGGCTAAAAGAAGATACACTGAAAGGAGCGATGCAGCTGATTCAGTCTCTCGATCCGCGTCCGGGCCAGTCGATCAACACCGGTGAATCCGAATATGTGATCCCCGATGTGCTGGTGCGTAAAGTGACGGGCGTCTGGACGGTAGAACTGAACTCCGACAGCATTCCGCGTTTGAAGATCAACCAGCAATACGCCGCGATGGGAAACTCCGCACGCAGCGACAGCGACGGACAATTTATCCGCAGCAATTTGCAGGAAGCCAAATGGCTGATCAAAAGCCTGGAAAGCCGTAACGACACCTTATTGAAAGTGACGCGTTGTATCGTTGAGCAGCAGCAGGCGTTCTTTGAGTCAGGTGACGAATTTATGAAACCCATGGTGTTGGCCGATATCGCCAGCGCCGTGGAAATGCATGAATCGACAATTTCACGCGTAACGACGCAGAAGTTCCTGCACAGCCCGCGTGGCATTTTCGAACTGAAGTATTTTTTCTCCAGCCATGTCAGTACAGACAGCGGCGGCGAGGCATCGTCAACCGCGATCCGCGCGCTGGTGAAGAAATTAATCGCAGCGGAGAATCCTGTAAAACCGCTCAGTGACAGTAAGTTAGCCACCCTGCTTTCCGATCAGGGGATCATGGTGGCCCGCAGGACTGTCGCCAAATACCGAGAGTCTTTGTCCATCCCGCCCTCAAACCAACGTAAACAGTTAGTTTGACCTCAACAGAGAAGGAAGACATTATGCAGCTCAACATTACCGGACATCACATTGAGATCACGGATCCCCTGAGAGAATTCATCACGTCGAAGCTGGCCAAGCTTGAGCAGTATTTCGACCGGATTAATCAGGTGTATGTGGTGTTGAGCGTTGAAAAGGTGCAGAAAGTCGCGGAAGCCACTTTGCATGTGAACGGAGGCGAGTTGCATGCCACCTCGGAACATCAGGATATGTACGCGGCAATTGACGGCCTGGTTGATAAACTGGCCCGTCAGTTGAACAAGCACAAAGACAAACTGAAACAGCACTGACATTCATGTAGCCAACCCTGTGCTACAAACCTTCGGGCATCGGCTTGTGACCTTCGGGAAACGAGCCGATATAGCTTTAAGGGTGAAACAGCGCAAAAGTGAAAGATGACATGATTAACGATACTGCAATGCAATTAACGTCGGTGCTTAATGCCGAATGCACTAAAAGCGGCGTTCATTGCGCCAGCAAAAAACGCGCACTGGAAATCATCAGCGAACTGGCGGCCAAACAATTAAATTTGTCACCGCAGGTGATTTTTGACGCCATTTTGACCCGTGAACGCATGGGCAGCACCGGGATCGGTGCCGGGATCGCGATTCCGCACGGAAAGCTGGAAGAAGACACTTTACGTGCCGTCGGGGTGTTCATTCAGCTTGAACAGCCGATCGCTTTCGACGCTATCGATAATCAGCCTGTGGATTTGCTTTTTGCCTTGCTGGTTCCGGCAGATCAATGTAAAACCCATTTACATACCCTGTCTTTAGTCGCGAAAAAACTGGCGGATAAAGGGGTGTGTCGTCGTCTGCGCGGAGCGCAAAGTGACGAAGAATTGTTCCATATAATGACTGAAAACGAATAAATTACTTATTCCCGGTAGCGCACCGGGAAAATGAATTCTGAACACTGAATGCCAGGGGAGTGACACCATGGTGCTGATGATTGTCAGCGGCCGTTCCGGTTCCGGGAAGTCGGTTGCCCTTAGGGCATTGGAAGACATGGGTTTTTACTGTGTGGATAACCTGCCGGTCGTATTATTGCCGCAGCTTGCCCAGACCCTTGTCGAACGCAATACGTCTGCGGCCGTCAGCATTGACGTTCGCAACATGCCAGAAACACCGGAAGTTTATGAGCATGCGATGTCACAGCTGCCGGAAAGCTTTTCGCCACAGTTGCTGTTCCTCGACGCTGACCGTAATACCCTGATCCGCCGTTACAGCGACACCCGTCGTCTGCACCCGCTTTCCAGCAAAAACTTGTCCCTTGAAAGTGCTATCGATGAAGAAGCCGATTTGCTGGAGCCTTTGCGCTCTGCCGCCGATCTCATCATCGATACCTCCGAGATGTCCGTTCATGAACTGGCTGAAATGCTGCGTACACGCCTGCTGGGCAAACGCGAACGTGAACTGACCATGGTCTTTGAATCCTTTGGTTTTAAACACGGTATTCCGATTGATGCGGATTACGTTTTCGACGTGCGCTTCCTGCCGAACCCGCACTGGGATCCGAAACTGCGTCCGATGACCGGCCTCGACAAACCGGTCGCCGCGTTCCTTGACCGTCATACCGAAGTGCATAACTTTATCTACCAGACGCGCAGCTACCTTGAACAATGGCTGCCGGCGCTGGAAACCAACAACCGCAGCTATCTGACCGTCGCCATTGGCTGTACCGGCGGTAAGCACCGCTCGGTGTATATCGCCGAAGAGCTGGCAGACTATTTCCGTACCCGTGGGAAGAATGTCCAGTCCCGCCATCGCACGCTGGAAAAACGCAAATCATGACGGTTAAACAAACGGTAGAAATCAAAAACCGGTTAGGGATGCATGCCCGTCCGGCGATGAAGTTATTTGAACTGGTGCAGAGCTTTGAGTCAGAAGTGATGCTGCGCAACGGCACAGGCATTGAGGCGGAAGCCAGCAGCGTGATTGCCCTGCTGATGCTCGATTCTCCGAAAGGTCAGCAGATTGAAATCGAAGCCACCGGCCCCGACGAAGAACAGGCGCTGACCGCCGTCGTTAATCTCATCAACTCCGGTTTCGACGAGGATTAAGACTCCCCCACTCTTAGCCAAAGTCATTGGCGTTGCAGCAAGGCAGCAAGCGAGAGAGTCCCGATGAGCTGACATCAGTCAGTGATTCGGGTGAGCGAACGCCGCTAACGCCGCTGCGGCGCCAAGGACGCAGGCTAAATTCGTGAAAGGCAATCTATTGCAATGGCCTTGAAGCTTTCAAAATTCTCACTGCTCAGCAGACGGCTCATCGATCGTTCCCGCACAAACGTCACGAACAAATCATAAATCGCCATCGCCTCTTCGTAATCAGCCTTGCTGATCGCCAGAAGGAAAATCACGTGCGCCGTTTCCCCTTCGCCCCAGGCAATCCCGTGTGGCGATAACAGCGTGATCACCACGGTTTTCTTCGCCAGCAATCCGAGCGAATGCGGTAACGCAATCCCTTCACCCAGCATGGTCGAGACAATCTCCTCGCGCTCCACCACCGACGGGTAAAACGCCTGGTCGACATACCCTTCCGCTTCAAGCTGCGAACAGACGTGGCGGAAAAGCGCCGCCTGCGTCATGGGTTCATTGATGATCATGAAGTGTTTTTCGTCGAAGAATTTCTCCAGCATATAAGGCCGTGTGCGATCGACCAGCACCAGTTTGCCGAGCTGCTCCATCTGGTATTCCGTCGGGAACGGCGAGAGCACCACCACCGGTTTATTCTTCTCTGTAATGCGGGCGTTGGAGATAATGAAATCTTCGTCGATGTGTTCGAGCTTCTCGTAATCGCGCAGCGACACGACCTGCTTCATCACCAGCTGCGGATATTTACGGTTAATCTGCGCCTGAATCATGCGGATGGTCGAATTACCGGTATCGCAGACCAGCATGACCTGCGGGTGGCGCTGGTAGCCGATGTTGTAATGCCGCTCCAGCCCGACGCCGATGTGCAGCACCAGAAAACCGATCTCATTTTCGCTCAGCGTATACGGCGTGTATTTTCCCCAGCTTGAAACTGCTGCCAGCGTGACATCATATGCCATCGGGTAATGCTGTTTAATATTATTGAGCAGCGGATTGGGGATATTGATCTGGTATTTCACCCGCGTAATCATGGTTTTGATGTGCGTGAGCAGATCCGCGCGAAGCTGCTTATCGCCCTGCAAATCATAGTTATAGTGCGAGTTGATGTACGAAAGAATGTAATCGACCAGCGATTCATCGTCGTCGGCGTTAATGTCCGTCGGCAAAATTTGCTGTACGCGGCGCGCGGCGATATTCACCCGCAGATACGCCTCTTCCGAAGCCGGAATTTCCTTCCCGACCAGATTTTTCAGTTCTGCCGCCAGCCGCACAGAAACCTGCTTCACCGCTGGATCGCCCTCTTCAGCATCGAAATCCGTCAGCGGATAACCGCCGGTAATCCGCTTGATCGCCACGGCGCAGTAAAGGATCAGGTACTGCTCGCCTTCATCCGTCAGCCGAATGGAAGACTGCGTCAGCAACTGATGCATAAAACGCGTTAACGGAGCTAAGGCTTCCGGCTCCAGACTTTCGGCCTTCAGTAGCGGATTCGCCTGTTCTTCGGCATCCAGCTGAAACAGCAAATCAGTCAGACAGGCACGGATCGCCAGCTCAGCGCCGAACAGTTTCATGCCATAGCGCGGTTTGGTTTCGATATTCAGGTGATAGCGCGTCAGATGCTCCCTCACCTCAGCCATATCATTTTGCAGGGTTCCCCGGCTGACAAACCACTCATCGGCCAGATCTTCCAGCTTTAATGAAAAAGCTGAGGTCAAAAAGCGGATCAGCAACGTCTTCACCCGTCCGGCGGCGGTGCGCGGGGTCGGGTTAGGTTTCCGTTGCGTTGATTGCTGTAACGACGAAAACAGCGCCGCATCATCGATGCGCAGCTGATAGCCGCTGCCCCGGCTGTGGACAAACGTCGCGCCGTAACCTGCAATGATTTCATTCAGCGCAGTAATGTCAGCGCGCACCGTTCTTGTCGATACCGCCAGACGTTTTGCCAGCTCATCCTGAGGCAGGGTTTCGGTCTGGAGCGCATCGAAAAGCTGCGCCAGCCGTTGATTGGGAAATCTCACCATGGTTCTTCCTGAAAGACCGGAGCCAGTAACGGGCACTGATCAGTGCCCGACAAAGTGGTTAGCTTATTAATTCATTCAGTGAATGATATTACAATCATCAAAAATTACACCGGAAGGTTAAAATCCTTCAACCAATCAGCTTTTTAACGCTGGCCAGCAGGGTTTTCACATCTTCAGGACGCGTATTGCCGGTCGCGCTGTCGATAATAGAGCTGTAGATATGCGGGATGATTTTGGTCACGCCAGCGGCCAGCGCAATTTCCATAATCGGCTCGAAGTTTTCCAGATCGATACCGCCGGTCGGCTCCAGCCAAAAATCCTGTTCTGCACAGGCACGCGCCACGGCGGCGAACTCCTCGCGGGTTTTCAGGCCGCCCATCGGGAAATATTTCACCGAGCTGCCGCCCATGTCTTTGAGCAACGCAATCGCGGTTTCCACCGGCACAATCGCGTCACTCGCAGCGGAGCTCAGCGGCCCGGTGTTAATTTTCACGAAACCGACTTTACCGGTCGGCGAAATCAGACCGTTGACTACGCTGTCGTTCTGCCCGAGCAGCGCACGGCTGGTGCCGACGCCTGTGAACACCTGATTAACATGCTGCGGCTGAACCTGTTGAGAAATCTGGCTGACCATCAGCGACTGACGCGGATCGCCCGCGCCCAGGCCTACGGACAGCGCGTTTTCGATAAGCGCGGCATATTCCTTCATGTCGGCGACGGCGCTTGCGACATCCGCGTAGTTTTTGGAAAGCACACCCACCAGAACATGCCCTTCTGCGGCTTCGTAGATATCCCGTGCGTTGTCTTTTGACCCTGCCAGCACGTTCAGACAGACGCGGTCACGGTAAAAATTTGGGGTCAGCTTCATGCTTTCTCTCCACTGAAAAGTTGTTTGAAACGGTCGGCGACGATGGCGAGCTGCGGCGGCGTCACGCTGCGCACGTCAACTTCAATCTTGCCTTCATTGGCGCGGTAGCCACGGAAGTAAATGGCGATATCGCCGTTTTTCATGGCGTCCACAATGGCTTTGGTTTTCCAGCCCAGAACCGCTTCATCGAACGTGATTTCGGTACGGGCGATATCGCGCCCGGCGCTGTCCCACACCACACGACCGGTCACACCATTGATTTCATTCAGGCTGGCGATAAATGGCGTCATTTTGTCGACCATTTCCTGCCCGGTGGTTTTCGGCAGCGTGATGTAACTTTCAATCGCCTGCGTCAAACCAAGAATGCCTTCTTTACCGACTTTCATTGCACGGCCGATGCCGCCGGATTGCAGCTTCACCCATTCGACGTACTGTTTTTTACCCAGCACCAGACCGCTGGTCGGGCCTTCAATGGCTTTCGCACCACTGTAAATCACGAGATCTGCGCCCATTTCGTAATAACAGGTCAGGTCTTCTTCGGCCGCCGCATCCACAATCAGCGGCAGATTATGTTCACGCGCAACTGCCGCCGCATCTTCCACAGAGAGAATGCTTTTCTGCACGGAATGGTGGGACTTGATGTACAAAATGGCCGCCGTGCGTGGCGTAATGCAGGCCGCAAGCTGCGCCGCAGAGCATTCGTTGGCATAACCGGCCTCGACCACTTTTCCGCCACCCATCGCCACCATCGTGGCAACAGGTGCGCCATAGTTTACGTTGTGACCTTTGGGCAGCACGATGTCGTGCGGGATTTCCAGCGGCGCGGCGTGCAGGTTTTCCAGCAGCCAGGCGTCATCTTTGACAATCACAGCCGCGACCGACTGCGCAATCCCGGCAGACGCACAGGACACCACCACCGCGTTTTCGACATTCAGCAATTTAGCGATGTAAGCGCCGGTTTTATTCACCAGATCCTTCA
Source organism: Rahnella sp. PCH160 (assembly GCF_047784855.1). Classification (NCBI taxonomy): domain Bacteria; kingdom Pseudomonadati; phylum Pseudomonadota; class Gammaproteobacteria; order Enterobacterales; family Yersiniaceae; genus Rahnella; species Rahnella sp. PCH160. The sequence continues at coordinate 1,456,313 of NZ_JBLOGT010000001.1, read as the reverse complement.
TCTCGAAATAATGATTCAGGCCGGTATTCACCACCGCCGCCACTTCTTCGCGCGGCGTGGAAACCCCGAGTGCCGTCATGCGGCCGGACGCGTTAATAACCTGTTTCAGCTGATATTTTTCATACAAAGATTGTTCAGAAGACATGAGCAGATTTCCCTTCTTCGGTTAACAGAGTGACACCCGCGACCACGGCGGCCAGAGGTACCAGCAAACTTTCGCCCTTCACGGACGTCCCTTCGGAATCGACAAATACCTGCGGCACAAAACGCTGTTCAAAAAGCGTCAGGTCGGCGTCAGCGCCCACTTCGAGACGCCCTTTTGCAGGCAGGCGTAAAGCATCAGCGGCGTGAGAGGTGACGCAATCAATCACCTGCGTCAGCGTCATGCCCACGCTAAAGAATTTGGACATCACCGTCGCCAGGCTGTGAACCGGCCCGTTCATGCGGTTGCGGCAGTAAATATCGGAGCTGATGGTGTGGGGCAAAATGCCCTGTCTGATGGCGAGTTCCGCCACGTCGAAACTGAAACTGGCGGTGCCGTGCCCGACATCGAGCAGCACGCCACGGCTCAGCGCGCGTTTAACCGAATCGCGCAGCACGCCTTCCGGTGACAGGATCCGGTTCGGTTTGCCGTTATAGCAGTGCGTGATGATGTCGCCGGAAGTCAGCAAATCCGCGATTTCATCAAGGTTCGGCGGGTTATTGCCGATATGCACCATCAGCGGTAAATCATTATTTTCCTGCTGAATTTCTTTGGCGCGAACCAGCGGTTTGATGCCGTTCTGGCCGACGACGCTGCTGCTCATGCGCGCTTTAATCCCGATGATAAAACCGGGGTTGCGCGCAATGGCGTCACGTACGCCAACTTTGTCGATCTGCGCCATATCGGCCAGTTCGTTCTGCGTAACAATCCCGGTGCGGGCGATATTCAGAAACGCATAGACGTTGGTTTTCGCTTCGCGGGTGATCTTGTAAAAATCGTCGACATCACTTGCGCCGGTACTTCCGGCATCCGCCACGGTGGTGACACCACAGGCCACGCCGATCAGGTCAGCGTCGTCATGATAAATCGGCGATTTTGGGTAACAGTGAACGTGGGAGTCGATCCAACCGGCGCTGGCGTAAACCTTGCCCTGAAGGTCGAGTGTCTGGCGGGCGGTGGCATCGGAGGCCAGCGTGCCGATGGCGGCGAACTTGCCGCCCTGAATTGCAATATCAGTCAGGCTGCCGTCTGTGCTTTTTGCCTGTCGGATGATTAAGTCATACATACGACGTTCTCCATAATCTCAGGCGCCAGAGCAATCCTGACGCCTGATTACTGCTTTCTTATTGAATGACTTACAGTGATACCGGGAAGATAGCGCCCAGCACCATCGCACCGAGAATGGCACCGCCGGTGATCGGTTTCTGCCACAGGTAGAAGCCCAGCGCGCCAAGCAGTGAACCCAGGCCGATTGGAATCGACGCGGCCATCGCGGAGAGGATAATCAACGGCCCGAGGAAACGACCGGAGGCGTTACCCGCGCCCATCATCACATCCGCACCGTAGGTGGAGTTGCTCTGATTGATGGTGAATTTACGCGCCAGAATGATGATGTAACCCACGGCTAAACCGAGGATCAGGCCGGTAACCAGCGAGGCGGCGAAGTTCGCCACCGGAAAGATAATCCCCGCGCCGAGCAACATCGCCGGAACGCCCAGACCGATACCGGTCTGGATTGCGCCGCCGATATCCAGAATACCGACCAGTGAACCTTCGATAATGCGGGCAAACAGGAAACTGGCACCGAAGGCCGCAACCGCGCCATACACGCCGGTATCCATGCCTGAACGCAGCATCGAGACAAACGCCACTTCGTTAAACGCACCAATGCCGTACAGGTAATACATGTGCGTCCCGGCGAAAACGCCCGAGGACAGCAGACCGACGAAGATCGGGAACGACCACTCGGCGTACCAGAAACCACGTTTGGCTTGTTCTTCCATTGTCATGCTCCCTTACTTGCCGCTGAGTGAGTTGTGAATGCCGTTCAGCCACGCGGGAACATCCAGCATGAAAGACTGCAACAGTTTGACGTCGAAACCACGGAAGAAGCCGCTCAGCGCGAACAGCGCGATAATCGCCGCCATCATCACTTTGGTGACGCGGTTCCAGCCGCTTTCTTCAACGCCTTTCCCGATCAGAATACCCAGCACCAGACCCGGCACGGCGTTACCCATGATCATCTGCGCCAGACCGCCGAAAATGGTGGCCCAGAAACCGGAACGACGACCTGCATCGATTGCCGCCAGCCAGAAAATCACCGGCATCACGGTGTTCACCAGCAGGTTAGCCGCAGGCACCAGCACTTTAATCGCCGTCACCTGCAAGGCCGCCGGCACCGCAGACGCGGTGGTGTTTAAGAAAGCCACCACAATCATGCCGATGATGCCGCCCGCAATCGCCATCTTGCGCGGGTCGTGCAGGGTTTCAGCCACATTGCGGTTTTTGAACATCAGGGCAGCGGTCGCCCAGTGAGGGATGATGCGGTGGTCGACGTCCTGTGTGAAAGAACCCGCCGCAACGGAAGAAGCCCAGGCGTTAAAGAAGAAGCCCAGACCAAATGAAAAATGCGAAGCCGGATCGCCTTCACAGGAATTTAATTCCCCCAGAGTACGAAAAGCCCCCATCCCTTGCACGGTAGGCGCGTGGAACATACGTGCCGCACCGGCACCTACCCCCACACCTACCAGTCCGCCGATAATAAGCGACTTAAATAAAATAATTAAAAACATCAGTATATCCTTGTCATTTATAGCTAACGTTTTTATTTCGTGACAAAAACCACCTGTTCCGTATTAATAACAGTCAGGTTGACGGTAATGTCTAACGCCACGTAATAACTCTTTTTTTCCCTGGCCAGAAAAAAGAACAGAAACTTTTCTCTTTTTACTGATTCCTCGGCCGTAATAACCTTGACGTCCTGCGGTTCGATGCGCAGCAAGACATTACTGGCCGAAGATTTGAGAACCGTTCTCTGAACCTGACTCAGTGCGGAAGAAAAGGCGGCAGCCTTATTTTCGCCCTTTCCTTCAACCCGAACTGTCGTGGTTAATTGTTGCTTCATTACGCCTGACCATACTTCTTGTTATAAGCTTCAACCAGACGCTGACCCAGTTCTTCTTTATCCATAAATCCGAACCCTAATACCAAACAGCCTTCGTTAATTGCCGTGACACCTTCTTCCGGAGAACGCATCCCGTACTTAGCTTTATATCCGTATTTGTTTTGTGCGGTAATCGCACCCGCGCCGCCACTGCCGCAGAAGGAAATACCGAAGGTCGCGCCTTCTGCTTTCATCACGTCGCCAAGTTTCATATCTGCTGCCATACCTGGGACAACAATGGCTCTTCCGCCAGCCGCTTCCACGCCAGCAGCGACTTTCTGACCTTTACCTAAACGGTCGCCGATCACAACTAATACTTGTCCCATAATTGACATCTCCAATTTGGTTAATTCGTTAAAACAAAAAATCAGGATTATTTCGGTTCGTTGTCTCTTGCGACTTCAAAATGCACCGAGAGTAAATACGCTTCCTCAATCGGTAAATTTCCGAACCAGCTGACCACGTCTTCCGCCATTTGCATGGATTCATCAGAAATTTCGTCAAATAAATCTTTTTCGACTTCAGGCAATGGCTCGCCGGTCATTGAGCGTAATACCATGGCTTTAACGTGTGACGTTAACATCTGCAACTGAACATCTGTGGTGTAGATATTTTTCGCACTTTGCATCAATTGAATCTCTTTCAATACTTGCTCTGTTATCGCCGGAGCGTCTTCCAGCTCTGTCTGCCCGATATTTTTCACCGATGCGGTTCCCTTATTCACTCGCGGTTACCTCTCTCCTTGCCTGACTTTCTATTTTCAGCCGTTTATTTCGTCTGTCTTTACCCTAACCCTGGAGAGATTTCCTGTGTAGAGGGTCTTTTTCCAGTTCGAAGTGGAAATACGGTGAGCTGAGCAGATCTCATTCGCAAAACGAAAAGTTAAGTCGTCATATCACTGAGTATTGCCGTCTGTAGCAGCGTATTTCACTGGTAATCGGATTTTTAGCAATGCGGAATAATTCCCTCACAACGCTTTCATTTAACGAAAAGAATGCCTAGTATCAAAGAACACCTGCAAAATACTGACACCCCTGCGCTCACCCGCAGGGGTGTTGTTTTTTGCCTACTGGCACCCCACTCGCATGAAGCGGGTGATGCAAAAGGAACCATGGAGAATGTTATGAGTAAACCGACACTGATCATCAGCGAACTTGACGCAGAACGCCTGGATACACTGCTGGCGCAACCGGCTTTTGCCAGCAGCCCGGTGGCCGACGCGCTGAATGAAGAGTTAGATCGCGCAGAGATTTTGCCACCCGAGCAAATCCCGGCCGACGTGGTAACGATGAACAGCAAGGTTCGCTTTACGGAAGGTAAAGAAGGCGAAGAGCACATCCGTACGCTGGTCTATCCGGCGGCGCTGAAAGACAGCAACGAACAGCTTTCCGTGATGGCACCGCTTGGAGCCGCACTGTTAGGCCTGCGCGTCGGCGGCAGCATTACGTGGGAAATGCCCGGCGGCGGTGAAAGTGTGGTGAATGTGCTGGAGTTGCTGTATCAGCCGGAGGCGGCCGGGGAGTTACGGCGGTAAGATCGCATGAGTCAGCGTAAGGCTCTGAACAGCTCCCTCCCCTGCGAAGGGGAGGGTTGGGGTGGGGTTTTAAAGAAAAATCATAAAGTTGAGGTACGCTTAAACTTTTTTTCGCTTGCTAAACCCCCTCCCAGCCTCCCCTTCGCAGGGGGAGGGCAAGGAAGCCACATCTATTATTTAAACTTCTTGTGGTTCTCATTACGCGTAGCCTTAAACCCTTCAGCTTCTTTCTTCGCTTCATCCACTTTGCCGGCTTTCGCCAAAGCCGATGCCGAATCAATCTGCCCAATCAGCGTATCCAGCCCTTTGTGGTAATCCTGAATCTCAGGGCTATCGGGTGCTTTGCCTTTCAGCTTCGGCGGCGTGGCTTTTTTTGCGTCTTCCGCTGCCGCTTTCATATTGGCCAGGCTGGTGGTCAGTTCCGCCTGATCGCTGGTTTTCAGCACCTTACTGTAGTTATCAGAAATCGTGTCCATATCCGTTTCTAAATCAGCGGCCAGAACTGCCGTACTGCTTCCTAACAGGGCGATTACCGCCAACGCCATCAGTTGTTTGCGCATATTCTTTTCTCTCTATTGTTTTTTATTTGTTAGTTAAAACGACATTGCTTGTAAGGCTTTATAAAAATAGGCTGAGAGAGAAGAAAACGGGATGTATTTTTTGTAAAGAAAGGTAGTAAAGAAAGAAGCAGCGATCGGGCAATCGCTGCTTTAGTAAAGAATTATTCGCCGGCGATTTTCATCGCAGGCAACAGCACGGAGCCGCACTGGATATTGCTGCGGGTTTCAATATCGCTGCCGATGGCAACCATATTGCGCCACATGTCTTTCAGATTACCAGCGATGGTGATTTCGCTCACCGGATACTGGATCTCGCCATTCTCAACCCAGAAACCTGCCGCGCCACGAGAATAGTCACCGGTCACGCCGCTGACGCCCTGCCCCATCAGTTCGGTGACAACCAGACCTTTGTCGAGCTTACGCAGCATTCCGGCAAAATCGTCACCCTGCCCGGCGATGCGCCAGTTGTGGATGCCACCCGCATGGCCGGTGGTTTGCAGACCGAGTTTGCGTGCGGAATAACAGGTCATCAGCCAGCTTTGCAGCACACCGTCTTTGACGATATCACGGCGTTCGGTGCGCACACCTTCGCTGTCGAACGGCGTCGAGGCCAAACCCTGTAACAGATGCGGATGCTCTTCGATTGTCAGCCATTCCGGCAGAATTTGCTTGCCGAGGCTGTCGAGCAGGAATGACGATTTACGGTAAATACTGCCGCCGCTGATTGCTCCGACAAGATGCCCGAACAGGCCGGTCGCCACTTCGGATGCGAACAGAACCGGCGCCTGCATAGTCGGTAATTTACGCGGAGCCAGACGCGACAACGTGCGGCGTGCGCACTCTTCGCCGACCCATTCCGGGTCTTTCAGGTCGCTCATTTTACGGGCGATGGAATAGGCGTAATCGCGTTCCATATCGCCTTCATGTTCAGCAATAACCGACGCAGAAATGGAGTGACGCGTCGAACAGTAGCTTTGCAACATACCGTGGCTGTTGCCGAAAACGCGGATACCGTAGTGGCTGTTGAAACTGCCGCCTTCGGTATTGGTGATGCGTTTATCCGCTTTCAGTGCGGCCTGTTCAGCGCGGGCGGCCAGTTCGATACTGCGATCCGGATCCAGCTCTTCCGGATGGAAGAGATCCAGATCTGGCGCATCGAAGGCCAGCATGTCTCTATCCGCCACGCCCGCGAACGGATCCGGTGACGTATAACGCGCGATATCCAGCGCAGCCTGCACGGTGCGGGAAATCGCATCCGGGCTTAAATCGGTGGAAGACGCACTGCCCTTACGGTTCTGATAATACACAGTGATGCCTAACGCGCCATCGCTGTTGAATTCTACGTTCTCAACTTCGCCAAAACGCGTGCTGACGCCGATACCGGTGGTTTTGCTGACCGCAACTTCCGCGGCGTCTGAGCCTGCTTTCGCCAGCTCCAGTGCCTGAGATACGGCCTGTTCCAGGGTTTTACGCTGCTGCGCAACTTGATTGACTACGTTCATCGGCATGCCATCGCTTATGAGATAAAAGGGATTGTTCTACACTGCTTTATGAAAACGAATACCTTTGAGTCTAACAGAGACTCGCCATAATTTCGCTTTCAGTCCGACGGTGTTAAACCGAAGTTGCAACAGAATATAGAGGACTGTGGCATAATGCGGCCGAAGCAATAAAGCACAATCAAACTGACAGGATTACCTCGTTAAGAGGAAGCGCCCATGACAAAGAAAATTGACGACTGGCACGACGACGTTCCCGATAACAACGCGAACGAAGAAGATGATGAGATCATCTGGGTCAGTAAAAGTGAAATCAAACGTGACGCCGAGGCGCTGAAAGATCTCGGTGCAGAAATGGTTGATCTCGGTAATAACTCGCTCGACAAATTGCCGCTGGACGAAGATCTGCGCGATGCCATCAATCTTGCGCAGAAGATCAAGAAAGAAGGCCGCCGTCGCCAGATGCAGCTGATCGGTAAAATGCTGCGTTCCCGTGACATTGAGCCGATCCAGACCGCGCTGGATAAACTGAAAAACCGCCATAACCAGCAGGTTTCGCTGTTCCATAAACTGGAAATTCTGCGTGACCGTCTGGTCGAAGAAGGCGACGATGTCATCCCTTCCGTTTTAGATCTTTATCCGGAAGCTGACCGTCAGCAACTTCGCGCGCTGATCCGCAACGCGCAAAAAGAGAAAGCGGCGAACAAGCCACCAAAATCTTACCGCCAGATTTTCCAGTATCTGCGCGAACTGGCTGAAGGCCAGGGCTAAAAAAACTAAAACCCGCCTTTTGCTTGACAGAAAATAGCGGGTTTTTTCTTTTTTAACCTTTCGCTTTCGCGGCCGGTTTCTCCAGCAAATTCAGGCGCAATTCACCTTCCAGTTCTTCTTCCGCCTCTTCAAACAGCAGAATCAGCGCACCAAAGCGCCGTTTGCGGCTGGCATTCAGATTTAAGAAATCAATTTCAACCGGCAGCGCAATTCCGCCGGTCACCTCGTCCCAGAGTGCGTCCAGATTCGCGCCAAATTCGTCGGTCAGTTCGAACTGACGGACAAACTCGCCGTAAAATGCCGGTAAATCCGGGATGTGATTAAAATCGAAGCTCACTTTTTTCATCGACATTACTCCACCCGAACAAAATTCTGATAATGGTTACGGCTGACATAAATCAGTCCGTCGCTGGCAAAGAGCACGCGGTCAGCACCGCGACGTCCGCAGCGATAGTTGATATCTGCCTCACGCCATACCCGTTTGTCGGCCGCTGGTAAGCGCCCTTCCCGGTTTGAGAAACGATCCCCGCCGATGGCTTTTCCCGGCAATACGTCGCACAGATTTCCTGCTCGCGCATCCCAGCCCGCTTCCCGCGCCTTTTTCTTGGTGATGTAGTATTCAGGTAATCTATGATTTTGGCGCAAATAACTGACCACCGTTTGTTCATCGGTACCCGAAACGATTGTGCCCTGATTGTATGTCGATTTTGCGACAACGTGCCCGGCAACACCGGCCAGCCCTACAATTACGGCGGCAGCCATGAGTATATTTCGCGAAAAAGTACGTGCGAAAGTGCGCGAACGCAGCCCGTTAAGAATCTTCATTGGCGTCCTTTGTGCTTTGCCAGAATAGGGGGTTCTACTGTTTATTGTTGACTAAAAGGCGCTTTCTGAAAAGCTGACTTACTGGTTTCCTAAAACAGTGAACAGAAACAAGTATAGCGGCTTGAACGCAAGCGTCTCTCAGACAGCACTGAGAGACACAGGTCGCAAAATTGAATGTCATACGTTCACAGCCGGATGAGCGCTCCGTAAACTGTCTGCAACCTGACTCATCTTAAAAAGGAAGAAAGCATGTCGACACGCGAAAAAATGAACATTGGCGAGCTTTACACCGACATGGGCGAAGGATTGCCCGAAGAGCGCCGCGCCGGGAAAGAGCGCGTATACGATTACAACCTGACCCGCCCGTCAGAAGAAGAAAAACGCCAGCGTTTGCTGAAAGACATGATGGGCAGTATTGGCGAAAACGGCTGGATTGAGCCACCGCTTCGCGTGGCTTATGGCACACATATTCATATCGGGAAAAATTTCTACGCGAACTTCAATCTCACGGTGGTGGATGACGCCACGGTGACAATTGGCGATAACGTGATGATGGCGCCGAACGTTACGCTGGCGACGGCCGGACACCCTATCGATCCTGAAATCCGCATTACCGGGCAGCAATTCTCACGCCCGGTGGTCATCGAAGATAACGTCTGGCTGGGCACGGGCGTGATTGTGAATCCGGGCGTCACCATCGGCCGCAACAGCGTGATTGGCGCAGGCAGCGTGGTCACGAAATCCATCCCACCGGATGTTGTGGCCGCGGGCGTGCCGTGCCGGGTTTTGCGTGAGATAACGGCGGAAGATCGCAAAACGTTCATGAAATAAAAACGCTGAAAATAAAAAGGCCGGCGCATGAATCGATGCACCGGCCTTTTGCTGCGCTGAAGAAAACTCAGGCGAGGAAAGAATGCTGATAACGGTGGAGCAATTCGGTCAGACGCCGCACCGGTTCGGTGACTTTTGGCGGTGCCTCGTAATCGGCCAGCTTTTCCTGATATTCACCCAATTCTTTCAGCAGGCGCTGGTAATAATACGTGCGTTTACCTTCGCCCGATGACACCACATGATCGGCCGTATTTCGGATTTTCTTGTGGAACGCGGAAAGCTCATCGTTAACCGGCACTTCCGCCTGCTTCATGCGCTGATGCGCAATGATCAGCTGCAATGCCAGACGGTATTTGCCGATGTCATCCGGGAACATCATCAGCAGCTGATTAAGCTGATGATAAAGCGCCGGAAGATGGTTTTCACGACGGCGATAGGCTTTGGTGGTTAACGCCGAAACCGCGCTGCTCATGAAGCGGTTGAGCAACGTGCGGCCCGTTTTCTCACGGGATTTATCGCGAATAATCAACAACACGGCCATCGCAATCACCGTACCGATCGCCTGCCCCAGCGCGTTATCGAGAAACGACGTCACATTGAATTTCATCGGGTTACTGAGCACCAGAATATTGATGGTGCCCGCCAGCAAACCGAGCATCCCGAGACGGCGTTTCGTGACTTCGATACCGATAAAGAAGGTGAAAATCCCCAGCATCAGACACAGCAGGAACAAACTCTGCTGCGTCGCGGGCATAATCAGCATAAACATCATCGAGCCGACCGGGATCGCCAGCAACATGCCGACGATAAAGTCCATCGCCATGCCTTTCGGGTTCGGGGTTCGCATCGCCAGTGAAGTCACCACGGCGATAATAATCACGCAGCCGCTGGCCGACGTCCAGCCGGTCCACAACCACATCAGGCAACCAATCGCCGTCGCCGTAAAGGTACGCAAACCGTTGACCATCGCGTGATGACGTTCGGCAGAAACCGGACGCACCACCACTTCGCCATCCAGCACACCGCTTTCCACGGTGCTGATGCTGCTGTTGGTCTGCACGCCTTTCATCAGCAACAACGCACGGGTGCCTGCACCGGCCCAGGCGCTGACAGTCATCAGCACGTTATCGCTGTGCATACCGGCAATCACCTGACGCAGTTGTTTAAGCCGGCGATGAACGTCGACGACGCTCTCGGCGGGCTCATCAAACATCGCTTTCAGCTCCGGAGACAACCGCTCCGGCGACGCTTGCATAATCAGATAGGTTTCACAAGCCTGCGTAATCATACTCAGCGACGTGCTGTGCAACGCTTTCAGACGCCGGTTACACCGCTGCCAGCGGGACGATTCCATCATCAGGCTGCCGCGCATTCCGTTCAGCGTCGTGGTGCTTTTCACCAGGTTATTCCATGACTTATCGATATCCTCCTTCGACGCGTTATTCACGCAAATCCGCATCAGTGCGAACTGATCAAGTATCAGCTGGCTGACGGCGCGGTCGATATCTTTTTTGATTGAGCGTGGAGAAAACAGCAGGTCAGCGACGATCGCACAGCAAATCCCAAGAACGATTTCGCTGCAACGCTCAACCGCAAATTGCGGCGTTTGCAGCGGCGAACTGGCGGAGGTCACGACAATAATCAGCGCGGTATACCCGGCCAGCCCGAGTGCGTAGGAGTTTTCGATACGCACCAGTGTAGACCACCAGGTGCAGACGCCGGCCCAGATGCAGCACAGTAGCAGCATGACGACCGGTGCACGCGCAGTGGTAATCACAATCACCAGTGCCGCAATACAGCCGATAAACGTCCCGATCACACGCAGAAAACCACGGTGACGGATAGCACCGGCAAAAGGTTCGCCGCCCGCCGCCAGTGCCGGGCCGGATGTCACAATGGCCGCCGTCATGGCGGACCAGCGTGGTGTTTCGAGTTGCAGATAGAAGCCGAGCACCAGGGCGCCAAGAATGGCGAATGTCAACTTGCACGCAAACCGTACGCGCGGAATAAGTACGCTATTCATCTTTCCGGCCTTAGCCAAACTCTCTCAGGCGATGCAGGAGGCGAAGGAACGGGGTGCCTTCATCTTGTTTACGGTCATGGCTGCCGGTGATAACAACGGTCGCCGTTGTCCCTGCCGGGTACGGATGCTGCTGGTCTTTATCGTCGAGCACGATTTTAACCGGCACGCGCTGCGCCAGACGCACCCATTCCAGGTTGCTGTCGATAGTCGCCAGACCGTTGGTTGCCGCCGACGAAGAACTGTTGGTGACCGCTGCCGCGACGCTGTCTACCGTGCCGTGCATAATGCGGTTGCTGCCCAGCGGGGTGATTTCCGCGCGATCGCCTTTTTTCAGGCCCGGCAATTTAGTTTCTTCCAGATACGCCAGAATGTAGAAGGAGTTTTTCTTCACCAGCGCAACGGCGGTAGAACCGCGATTAATGTAGTTGCCCGGATGCACGGTAAGGTTGGTGACCCAGCCATCTGCCGGTGCGACAACCACGGTACGCTCTAAATCCAGTACCGCCAGATCGCGTGCGGCCTGCGCTTTCGCCAGCTGATGCTGCGCGGTTTGCAGGACGTTATTCGCCTGATCGATTTCTTCCTGCGACATCGCCTGAACGCCCAGTTTCACACGGCGTCCGGCTTCGCGTTTTTTCTCGGCGGCCAGCGCCTGATAATACGCGACGTCAGCGCTCGCTTCGTCCAGCGCCTGCTGATAGCGCGGCTGGTCGATTTTGAAGAGCACCTGCCCCTTAGTCACCAGCTGGTTATCAATTACCGGCACGTCAGTGATTAAACCGGTCACATCCGGCGCAATCGACACAACGTCAGCGGTAAATTTGGCATCACGTGTCCACGGAGATTCCGTATAGAACGCCCAGGCTTTGAAAATTGCGATGACAGCCAGAACGACCAGAATCAGCGTAATTGCATAACGTATTATTTTTATGGAGAAATTTTTCACAACGGCCTCAGACGAACAAGCGGGAGATCAGGTAAAAAAGACAGCAATACAATGCTGTGTTAAACAACGCCGGATGCCAGACAAAGTCATAAATACCGGTCGGTTGTAATACCCGCCGAAGCAGGAAAAACACCCCCAGTGCCAGCAGTATTTCAAAAAACACCGGAGGAAACGACAATCCGAAAATCACCATTACCGGAAGCAAACTCATCAAAAATTCCTTACATTATTACCCGTAGTGACGACGGGCGAACTGCTCGCCCCGCGCACGCATTATTCATTATTTTAGGCAATGCCACGCATCCCCGGAGATAATTAATTCACTGGGAAATGCTCAATGAAACTGTGGGGTTGCCAGGGAAGTGTGCGAAGGTAAGCATTGATTCAGGAAATCAGAAACCTGAGTTCTATCGCCCGTACGAGTATATTAGCGTGCTTATTATCAAGTAATCAACGTTCTGTGATCTAAATCACTTTTAAGCCAGAGTTAACAATGGACCGATTAAAACGCATGTCGATATTCGCTCAGGTTGTGGAAAGCGGTTCTTTTACCGCCGCTGCACGACGCCTCGACATGAGCGTTTCCGCCATCAGCCAGACCATTTCCAAGCTGGAAAATGACTTACAAATCAAGTTACTAAACCGAAGCACCCGCAGTATCGGCCTGACAGAGGCCGGAAAGCTTTACTATCAGGGATGCCGGAAAATGCTGCATGACGTGCGTGAAGTGCATGAACAATTGTATGCCTTCAACAACACCCCGACCGGCACGTTGCGCATCGGGAGTTCATCGACAATGGCACAAAATGTTCTTGCTGCCATGACCGCTGAAATGCTCACGGAATACCCCGGCCTGACGGTCAATCTGGTGACCGGCATTCCTGCGCCGGATCTGATTGCCGACGGTCTGGACGTGGTGATCCGCGTCGGTGCGTTACAGGATTCCAGCCTGTTCTCCACGCGGTTAGGTTCCATGCCGATGGTGGTCTGTGCGGCGCGCAGCTATCTGGCGCAGCACGGTACGCCGGAAAAACCCGCCGATATGGTGAATTTTTCGTGGCTGGAATACAGCGTCCGCCCGGACAGCGAGTTTGAACTGATCGCGCCGGAAGGCATTTCCACGCGCATCACGCCGCAAGGGCGTTTCGTCACCAACGATTCGCAAACCATGATCCGCTGGCTGAAAGCCGGTGTCGGCATAGCATACGTGCCGCTGATGTGGGTGATTGAAGAGATTAACGCCGGTGATGTGGAGATCCTTTTCAGAAGCTACCAGTCCGACCCGCGCCCCGTGTACGCGCTGTATACCGAAAAAGACAAACTCCCGCTGAAAGTACAGGTGTGTCTGGATTACCTGACCGATTATTTCAAACGGGTCAGCAAGGTGTATCAGGGATACCGGCAGGGCAAGAAAGTCACGCAGTGGAATTAGGCAGGAAATAAATAGCCTCCCCTGAGAAGGGAGGCTAATCGCTGAAAACCTGAGGTTACGCCGTGCCGCCCACCGTCAGATTGTCCAGTTTCAGGGTTGGCTGACCGACGCCGACCGGAAGGCTCTGGCCTTCTTTACCGCACACGCCCACGCCTTTATCGATAGCCAGATCGTTGCCGACCATGGAAATCTGCTGCATCGCTTCGATACCGGAACCAATCAGCGTTGCGCCTTTCACCGGTTTGGTGATCCGGCCTTTTTCGATCAGATAGGCTTCCGACGTCGAGAACACGAATTTGCCGGAGGTGATGTCGACCTGACCGCCGCCGAAGTTCGGCGCATACAAACCGTATTCCACGCTGCTGATAATATCTTCCGGAGTAGATTTCCCGGCCAGCATGTAGGTATTGGTCATGCGTGGCATCGGCAGGTGCGCGTAAGATTCACGACGGCCATTACCGGTTGGCGCAACGCCCATCAGACGCGCGTTCAGTTTGTCCTGCATGTACCCTTTCAGCACACCGTTTTCGATCAGCACGTTGTATTGCCCCGGCACGCCTTCATCGTCGATGGCAAGCGATCCGCGCAGGCCTGGCATTGTGCCATCATCAACAACGGTACAAAGCTCAGAAGCCACCAGTTTACCCATCTGGCCGCTGAAGACTGACGTTCCGCGACGGTTGAAATCGCCTTCAAGACCATGCCCGACCGCTTCATGCAACAGCACACCTGGCCAGCCCGCGCCGAGCACTACCGGCATACCCCCGCGGGTGCCGCAACGGCGGTCAGGTTTAGCAATGCCATACGCACGGCGTCACGGGCAAAGGCTTCAGCACGCACTTCACCGTTGACGGTTTCGAGGAAATAATCATAACCGACGCGGCCACCGCCGCCGCTTGAACCACGCTCGCGACGCCCGTCCTGTTCGACCAGCACGCTCACGGACAAACGCACCAGCGGACGAATGTCTGCCGCCAGCGTGCCATCGGTAGCGGCGACCAGCACGGTTTCATAGACGCCGGTAATGCTGGCGCTGACTTCCTGAACGCGTTTATCGGCTGCGCGGGCAATTTTGTCGACGCAGTGCAGAAGCTCAATTTTCGCTTCACGCGACAAGCTTTGTAGCGGATCCAGCGCGCTGTAAAGTGATTTGTAAGCGATTTCGCCCAGCGTATGGACTTTACCGTTCCCCTGCTCGCGGACGATGCTGCGTGCCGCCGTCGCACTCTGATGCAGCGCGTTCAGTGTGATTTGGTCAGCGTACGCAAAACCGGTTTTTTCACCGCTGACCGCACGCACGCCAACACCCTGATCGATATTGTAAGAACCATCTTTGATGATGCTGTCTTCGATCACCCAGGCTTCGTGGAAGCTGGACTGGAAAAAGAGATCGGCATACTCGAGGCGACGTTCTGACAACTGGCCCAAAACGGAAAACAGATCCTGATGACTCAGATTATTGGCAGTTAGTAACTGCTCACTGACTAAGGCCAGACTCATAGATTCACTCTCTTTTAGACGAAAATCCGGCAGCGCTGTCACTGAGATAATCAGCCAGCCTGCCGGACAATCCATTGTTACAAGGTTATTAACAGCCTAACACAGCCCGAACGAGGTTGCCTGCGCCGACACGGATACGTTACTGCGCCGCAGCCTCTTTTGGCGGTACAACGGGTTTACGCAAAATTTCATTGATATGCGGTTCAGCAATCGTGCCGCTAATCTGGTAGCGGATCAGCGAGATTTTATTCCACAGCGGTGCCAGCACTTTACTGGCCGCGAAGACCGCCACGCCGACCACCGGGTTAATCACGAACGCCGTCGCCACGCCGACGGTGGCTGAAATTTCCGGCGCAATCACCGCTTCTAAATCCAGTTGCTGGTTCACGAAATTCACTTTACCGGTAATGGCGATATCCGCCGCCAGCCCGTCAACCAACAGATCGTCGGTGTGCATCGTGCCGTCTTTAATCCACGCGGTGGATTTAATGGAGTCAAAATAGAATCCCTGACCAAAGGTGTCGCTGAAATCCAGACGCAGCTTGCGCAGCAGCGCATCGAAGCTCACGAGACGAAGCAACTGCCCGGCGCGACCACCGCCGATGTCTGCAATTTCGCCTTTGCCCAGCTCGTTTTTCAGCGTGCCGTTCAGCGTGCTGATATCCGGCCTCCACGGCACCGATTTCCAGTGGAGATCGAAGTTAATGTCAAACGGTGCACCTTTCAGCGGCGTGGTCACGCCAAAGAAGGACATCGCCTGTTCGATGTTTTTGCCCGACAGTTTCCCCTTCAGGCCGGTATTTTCGCCCTGCTCGTCCTGTTTCCAGTCACCCTGCACGTCCAGTTTTGCCACGCCGGTATCAATCAGGCCGTTACGCAACATCAGCAGGTTACCCTGGGGCGTCAGATCCGCATTTACCTTGCGGAAATTCTGCCCGAGGAACCAGCACGCTTCGCACCGGAGCTGCAATGCAGGCCAGTTCGCGAAAGAAATCTTGCTCGTGGCAAACGGGTTCCCGCCCGGCTGACCGCTACTGGCTACGTCTTCCGCCGTCCACTGCGGGTTGAAGTACAGATAATGAAGATTCGCCAGCCACGGACCGTTGTCATTCATGTTCAGCGTGCCGTCGATTTCTTTACCTTTCGCGGTAATTTCCATCCCCTGGTGGCCCTGAACCGACTGAATCGTCAGGTCATTCCAGACTTGCCCCCCAGCGTCAGCGCCGGTGTGGTCAGGATAATCTGGTGCGGGAAGCTGAATCCGGACAGTTTTGTATTGGTGCTTTGCGTCGCTTTTTCCGGTGACAACAGGCCAAGCCAGTTTTCGCCATCAAGCGGCGGCAGATGCAGGGTCAGGCTGCTGTCATCCGGCAACGGCGGCGTTTTTTTGGTGTTTTCCTGCCACGAGGCACGATCCAGTTTCAACTGTTTGCCCAGCAACCACCGGCTGTTGAAATGGTTTTTACCTGCCAGCTCACCTTCAAGATTAAAGCTGTGCAAATCACCTTTGACGTTCACCACCAGCGGCATTGAATGGCCGGGTTTTTTGCTCAGCGGGTCAGGTAAGTGACTGCTTACATCTTTCAGGTCGGCATTCACGTCTACGGTATAGGTCGGCGTACCTTTGTGCGGAAGCGTGATGTTGACGTTGCCTTTCCATGGCGTTCCGCCGGAAATTTTGCTGGCCGCCGCCGCAGGCATACCCGGAATTTTTGACAGTTGCCAGTTGGCATCCAGACCGACCTGCACTTTGAAATCATCCGGCAGTTCCTGCGTGCTGAACATCACGTTGATCGGTTGCCCGAACCAGCTACCGGTTAACTGATTGCTTTGCAGATTGCCATTGTCGTAGCTGAACTGGCCGCTGAGATGGGTGATTTTGCTGTCCAGCGGTTTGATGAACAGACTGTTGTCGTTAAGCGTCACACCACCGGACGCACGCACCAGTTCACCGTCCAGCGGGATATCCAGGTGTAAGCGACCATTCACTTCGCCGCCGATCTGGAGTTCCTGCAACGCAGAACCCAGCGTGTCGTGAAGCGGCGTATCCATGAAGTAATCGCCGATATCTTTACCCTGCCCGCGCAGATCGGAATCGATGAACAGTTTTTCTTTCAGATAGTCCGGAATATTCGCCACGACGTTATTGCCGTCGACGTTGCCCAGTTTGGTGTGCGCGGCTTTCATAAACAGGCCGTCATTCAGGAAATCGAGATCGATATCAAGATCGGTGAGCGCGGGCCATTCCGGCTGGAACTGGAAGGTCGAATGGCGCAGCGGAACCCAAACCTGGAACTGCCCTTCGTTCTTTTTGAACGGGAAATCATGCGGGTTACCGTTAAACGTCAGCGTCGCGTTATCTACCTGCCCGGCCTGGATCGCACCGCTCAGGTAATCCACCAGATGTTTGCCCATCAGCGGTTCAGGGAAATAGCGCCAGGCCTGGCCCGCATCATACAAACGAATACCGGCCAGAATGTTCAGCCACGGTTCGCCTTCGGCAGGCTGGTTGTAGCTGAAATCGCCTTTCGCCCACAACGCACTGGCTTTGACATCCACGTCTTTGCCCGACAGCGACCAGCCGTCATTGCCGTGGGTCCAGTTGAATGTACCTGTTGCCGCGCTTACGTCGAGCGGCGCACGGAACATGTCGCCATACGGCAACAGGCTGTCCTGAAGATTAACGGTCAGTTGCCCGCCCGACATGCTGCCTTTCAGGCTGCCTTTAAAGTGATTGATGCCCGGCAAAATCGTCCAGTGCTGCCAGCTGACATCGTTCCAGCTCGCATCAAAACGGGTCTGGTCAGGTTGTTTGAGCGGGATATCCAGCGCGAGGCGATCGACATTTCCGGCGGGTTTCAGATCCTGCCAGCGCTCAAGCAGCGACGGCGTCAGGAAGGAAAACGTCGGAATGATCGGCCCTAAACGTTCGAGTTGCAGGTTTGCACCACGGATTCGTAATTCTTCGCCCTGCGTGGGCCCGAGGAAATCATTGTTTTCAGGCAGATACAGCGCTTCGAGACGCCCTTTGGGCCACTCAACGCCGTCGGTTTTCAGATTCAGCTGCTGCGTGCCGAGCTGCCAGCCATTGCCCTGACGGTTGCCGTGAAGAGCCAGATTATCAACGTCCAGACGGTGTTCGTCCGCACCCGTTTTCCAGGTCGCCGAACCGTTTTTCAACAACGCATCGCCCGCATAAATATCGCCATTGCGCACTGTCAGCCAGGCCGCGAGGCTGAAATTGGCGCTTTCTAAACCGGTATTGCTGCGCAGCCAGCGGCTGAACCACGGCTTCATATCAATATCGTCGGCTTGCAGATAAATTTTGCCGTTATTGAGCAGACCGTTGGTATCGTTGAGATCCATACGCACCTGCACAATACCGTGCTGCCCGTTGAAACTGGATAAACTCAGTTGTCCCTCGGCGCGGTGGCGGTTATGCGTGTTCAGCCAGGTCAGTTGCGGGATATCAAATTCAGCGCGCGGGCCGGAAGGCGTCAGAAAAGAAATGCGGCTGTCGCGCAGATCGAAATGGTCGACCTGCCTGAGGAAGATGTCGCTGATACGGTTAGCCTGAACGCCGTGACCTTTGTTGGTATCGCCGCCCAGCGTGCTGTTGAGATCCAGCTGCAAATTATAGAAAGTGAGATCGCGGAACTGCCAGCGGAAATGCAGGAGTGATTGCCAGACGTCGAGCGCCATCGTGATGCGCTGAACCTGCCACTGAGAATCCGGCAGGGTCACATGCAGACCACGGATTTCCATGATCGGGCCAAAAGTTTGCCAGCTCGCACTGATTTGCGACAGCTGGATCGGCACGCCCGTGACGGATTCTACTTTGCTGACCAGTTGTGTCTGAAAGCGGGTAAGATGAGGCAATGCCAGACGCAAGCCACTGATTACCAAAGCCACTATCACGACAAGGGTGGCACTGGTCGTTAATAAAATACCGGGCAGTCGCCTCAAACCTCTCTCCTTGTTTCCGATTCCATACGGGTTTTCACCCGTACAGACGGCAATGGAAACCTTTAACTTCTTGATGTTGCTGGCTTGTGGCCATCAGATCACATCATCACCACGTCGAACTGCTCCTGACTGTAGAGCGGTTCAATCTGCACTTTGACCTGTTTTCCGACGAAGATTTCGACTTCGGCCAGCGCATGTGATTCTTCGCCTTTCAGCGCTTCACCGACGGCCGCAGACGCGTAAACCAGGAAACGGTCAGACTCGTAGGCATGATGCACGCGCACGATCTCACGCAGAATTTCATAGCACACCGTTTCGACCGTTTTCACGGTGCCACGCGCGTGACAGGTCGGGCAATCGCTGCATAGCACATGCTCCACGCTTTCGCGCGTACGCTTGCGGGTCATTTCCACCAGACCGAGCGCAGAGAAACCGTGAATGCCGGTTTTCACGCGGTCTTTGGATAAAGCCTGCTCGAGGCTGTGCAACACGCGACGCCGGTGATCTTCATTCGACATGTCGATGAAGTCGATAATGATAATGCCACCGAGGTTACGCAACCGGAGTTGCCGGGCGATGGCCTGCGTCGCTTCGGTATTGGTGTTGAAGATGGTGTCTTCAAGATTACGATGGCCGACAAACGCACCGGTATTGATATCCACGGTGGTCATGGCCTCTGTCTGATCGATGATCAGATAGCCGCCCGATTTCAGCTCGACCTTGCGCTCGAGCGCACGCTGGATTTCGTTTTCCACATCGAAGAGGTCGAAAATCGGTTGCTTACCGTTGTAATGCTCCAGCTTGCTGGTCATCTCAGGCATGTATTCACTGGTAAATTCCACCAGTAATTCGTAGGTCAGGCGCGAATCGACACGAATGCGATCCAGTGCTTCACCAGCAAAATCACGCAGAACACGGTGCGCCAGCGCCAGTTCGCCATACAGCTTGTACTTGGTTTTGTTTCGACGCTTGCGTTCCATGACTTTGGTCCACAGGCGTTTTAAATACGCGGCATCCTGCTTGAGCTCTTCTTCGCCCACGCCTTCGGCGGCGGTACGAATAATGTAACCGCCATGTTCGTCACAATATTCTGAGACGATACGTTTGAGGCGATCACGTTCTGCTTCGCTTTCAATGCGCTGAGATACGCCGACGTGGGATGCTCCGGGCATAAACACCAGATAACGGGACGGCAACGTAATGTCCGTCGTCAGGCGCGCGCCTTTGGTGCCCAGCGGATCTTTCACCACCTGAACCATCAGATCCTGGCCCTGATGCACCAGCTCTGCGATGTCGCGCACATGGAAATTTTTCTGCTCGTCACGCGCCACACATTCTGTGTGAGGCATGATGTCTGAAGCGTGTAAAAACGCTGCTTTTTCAAGGCCGATATCCACAAATGCTGCCTGCATTCCAGGCAATACACGGCTGATACGTCCTTTATAAATGTTGCCGGCAATCCCGCGCTTGGTCTCACGCTCAATATGGATTTCCTGCAGAATTCCACCATCAATGTAGGCCACGCGGGTCTCAGACGGGGTGACATTGACCAGTAATTCAGCTGTCATGCTTTCTCCTAAGCTCGCGTAAGGCAGAAAATTCATTTAGCAGTTCCTGAGTTTCCACCAAAGGGAGACCCACCACTGCATAGTAACTGCCGCGAATTTCACGGACGAAACAACCGCCCTTTCCCTGAATACCATAAGCGCCCGCTTTATCCATGGGCTCACCGCTCAGAATATAATGTGCAATGTCGTCGGAGGATAGTGAACGGAAGGTGACATCGGTCACAACCAGCGTACTGAGGCACTCCCGACGATCTGCAAAGGCGATGGCGGTCATCACCTGATGCTGTTTTCCAGACAATGCCTTAAGCATAACAGCGGCTTGCGCTTCGTCACGCGGCTTTTCCAACACTTTACCGTCAAGAACCACAATCGTATCGGCACCCAGCACCGGCAAATCTTCTGCTGCGACCGCAACGCCGGCTCTCGCCTTATCTTCGGCAAGACGAATAACGTAATCCTGCGGAGCTTCGTCAGGCTGACGCTCTTCTGCCACTTCGGTCACCAGACGCTCAAAAGGAAGGTCAAGCATAGCCAGTAATTCACGGCGGCGCGGTGATCCGGAAGCGAGATAAAGTGCGGTCATAACATCCTCATTGCACAGCAAACTGACGACGAATTTTACGCATCAGCAGGAACAGCCAGGGCCAAAGAACGCCGTCAACCACACTACTCCAGAACACTTCCGGCCGGAATGAAACATTCACAACAAGGAACTCGCCCCAGAACACCATGACGTCCACGGCCAGCGAAAGCACCATAACAATCAGGGCTTGCTGCCAGAGTGCCAGGTTACGGAATAGCTGGAATTTAAAGGCGACCAGATAAGCGGTAATCGCAAATGCCAGTGCCCGGATCCCCAGCGTTGAACCGAGGATCAAATCCATGATGAAGCCGACGACAAAACCGGTACCCACGTTGACGCGATGCGGCAATGCCATCACCCAATAAATCAGGATCAGCATCAGCCATGATGGCCTGAACATGTAGAGCTGCTCAGGCCACGGCATCACTTGCAATAACATGGCTATCAGGAAGGATAGCCAAATAATCCAGCGTCCGTGGCTCCGGTAACTGTTCATCGCGTAGCCCTCTGTGCAGGCGCAGCACTCACGGGTGCTGTCACCGTGCCCGTTGCCGGTGCCGGAACAGGGGCCGGAGGCCCCATATCACCCGGCGGCGGCAGAACCTGCGGCATCATTTGCATCAGACGTTCATTGGCAACCCG
Organism: Rahnella sp. PCH160; assembly: GCF_047784855.1. Classification (NCBI taxonomy): domain Bacteria; kingdom Pseudomonadati; phylum Pseudomonadota; class Gammaproteobacteria; order Enterobacterales; family Yersiniaceae; genus Rahnella; species Rahnella sp. PCH160. The sequence continues at coordinate 1,434,487 of NZ_JBLOGT010000001.1, read as the reverse complement.
ATGTACTTCATCCGGCGGCAGCGGGTGTTCGCCATTACGGTCAGAACCCCACAACAACAGAAGATAGCGCAGACGTTGCAGGCCGGCTGTAGGACGAGCCTGAATCACGGTATAAGCGCGCTGGTTATCCACTTTGACAGAAGACACCACGCCCACAGGGTAACCCTCAGGGAAACGCCCACCCAATCCGGACGTCACCAGTACATCGCCGACGCGAATATCAGTATTGCTTGGAAGATGTTCGAGTTGCAGATCGTCTGCGCAGCCGCTGCCGGCCGCAATCACGCGGATATCGTTACGCAATACCTGAATCGGCAACGCATGAGACGCATCGCAAATCAGCAGAACGCGGCTGGTCAGTGCGGCCACAGCCACAACCTGGCCGACTACGCCTTTGTCGCTGATCACCGGCTGCCCGATATAAACGCCGTTGTTACTGCCTTTATCGATGACAACCTGATCGCTGTACGGATCATTACTGGTGGAAAGTACCTGCGTCACCATTTTGTGCTCGTCCTGACGCAGTGGTGAGCCCAGCAATTCACGCAAACGGGCGTTTTCTTGTTTGTACTGGCCGAGCAACATCAGATCACTGTTTTTCAACAGCAATTCCTGACGCAGTGCGCGGTTTTCCAATTCAAGCTGGCCACGTGTCGCAAACGTCGAGGAAACCTGATCTAAGAATTCACGCGGGGCGTTAGATAGGAAATAGAAGGGACTTACGGCAGTATCCATATAGGTGCGGATTTTAACAAACGTACCTATTTTACTGTCGGCAACAATCAGGACAATGGCCGTAAGAATAGCCAAAAAAAGTCGCAGTTGCAGGGAAGATCCCCTGCTAAAAATTGGCTTCATAAAATATGCGAGTTCCTCGGCAACAGAAGGTTTCAGCCAGTTGAAGTCATTGCTTCATCTGACAGAAAAGGCGGCAATCTCATGGGATAGCCAAAAACACCGCCTGAACAATTACGCTCAGACAGTGTTTGCGCGGATCCACATTGAACACTGCACACTTCACGTTGCAGGTTTTACCTGACGGACAACCACCTTCCCGGGCAGACTATTCCTGCTTACAACGGGTCTTGTTAAAACAACAAGTCTTCGCTGAGAATTACTCTTCGCTGAATAAGTCGCCGCCGTGCATGTCGATCATTTCCAGTGCTTTACCACCACCGCGCGCTACGCAAGTCAGTGGATCTTCTGCGACAACCACCGGAATACCGGTTTCTTCCATCAGAAGGCGATCGAGGTTACGCAGTAATGCGCCACCGCCGGTCAGCACCATGCCACGTTCGGAGATGTCGGAAGCCAGTTCTGGCGGGCACTGTTCCAGTGCAACCATCACAGCGCTAACGATACCGGTCAGCGGCTCTTGCAGCGCTTCCAGGATTTCATTGGAGTTCAGCGTGAAACCACGAGGAACACCTTCAGCCAGGTTACGGCCACGCACTTCAATTTCATGCACTTCATCGCCCGGATATGCGGAACCGATGCTGTGCTTAATGCGTTCTGCGGTGGCTTCGCCGATCAATGAACCATAATTACGACGCACGTAATTGATGATGGCTTCATCGAAGCGGTCGCCGCCGATACGGACAGAAGAAGAGTACACGACGCCGTTCAGGGAAATCACGGCAACTTCCGTTGTACCCCCACCGATATCAACAACCATAGAACCTGTGGCTTCTGAAACAGGCAGACCTGCACCGATTGCCGCAGCCATCGGTTCTTCAATCAGGAACACTTCACGCGCGCCTGCACCTTGGGCAGATTCACGGATAGCTCGGCGTTCAACCTGCGTTGCACCAACAGGCACACAAACCAGCACACGTGGGCTCGGGCGCATGAAGCTGTTGCTATGAACTTGCTTGATGAAGTGTTGCAGCATTTTTTCAGTCACGAAGAAGTCAGCGATAACGCCGTCTTTCATCGGACGAATAGCCGCGATATTGCCAGGCGTACGGCCCAGCATCTGTTTTGCGTCGTGACCTACAGCAGCAACGCTTTTAGGTGAACCAGCACGATCCTGACGAATAGCCACAACAGATGGCTCATTCAGCACGATGCCTTGTCCTTTTACATAGATAAGGGTATTGGCGGTACCCAGGTCGATGGACAAGTCGTTGGAAAACATGCCACGAAATTTCTTAAACATAACGAAAGGATAATCCTGCAAGCTGGGGGCGGAAAATAAAATCCGCCTACTTTACCAACCACGCGAAGCAGCGACAAGGCGCAAAAACGTCCTGCTTCCGTGAAAATTGTCCGCGATGTCGCCATTCACTGGTTGTTACTTTTTGAGGCTGATGGCACTGCGAAATAATTCTGTATCGCAGGCTCGGTTTACCTCGGGCAGGCACCCAGGCGAAGTAGCAACACCGCACATAAATTCTTACACTTTCACCCACGTTTTCCGTCCATCTGCGGCCATAAAGCGTGCACCGGATACCAGATAAGGGAGTGGGTCGAAAGCTGGCTCATTCTACGTTAAATAATCCAATAACGGTCACTTAAACATCGCAGTTGTGTGAATATTTTTTACCGACCCGTTCAACAGGCTTTGGTTCGGCAAAAAAATCCCCCTGACCGCCGTGGATCCCGCTTTTCTGCAGCGTGGTCCACTCTTCTTTGGTCCGGACGCCGGCGGCAAAAACCAGCGCCTGAGTCCCCTCACAGGCACTGAGCAGACTTTGGACAAAGAGCTGATTCTCCACTCTTTTATCGATGTCACGCACTAAGCCGGGGTGAAGCTTAACCCTTTCCACCGGAAAAGTTTTCAGATAAGACGTGCTGACCACCGTCAGACCGGCCTGTGAAACTGCCAGACGACAGCCTAAACCTTGCAATAACCGGATTGCAGGCCGCAGACGGTCGGTATGTTGACAGAGATCTGCCTCAGCAAGTTCAATCAAAATTCGGTTTCGCTGCTTTCTTTCACACTGAAGCAGTGTGTCGCGCAACCAGCGAACAAATGAGCGCTGCAATAATGAATCAACCGTCATGTGAAATGCTAACGTTTCGTCCGGCCAGCGGTTAAGTAACGGAATAATCTGACTTAACATCACCCGATCAAAGCTTTGAGATAGCCCGAACTGCACCACAAGAGGAATAAATTCGGCAGCCAGCAATTCCTGCTCGCCGTCAAAAACACGCCGCTGTACCTCGCGGTGATCGAGTTTCCCGTCTCTGCCGAAAGCCGGTTTCTGATACAAACGCGGGCCGCCGCGCGCCAGCGTGTTTTCCAGCAATGTACGCCAGCGCACGCTACCACGGCCTTTCTCCGGGACATTTTTATCGAAAATAAACCAGCTATTGCTGCCCTGGAATGCCGCATGGCGCGTCGCCTGCTCGGCCATATCCATTGCCTGATCCGGCGTCTGGCCGAAACGGTATGCGGTGATCCCGATATACATCAGGGCGTCGCGGTCGATCAGTGAAGATGTCGGCAAAACGCCCAACGCATTTATTAATTGTGCGGCCATCACTTCGGCATCTTTCAGCGTGCGGTGAGGCAGCAGTACGGCGAAATCGCTGTGGAAGTAGCGTGCCAGCAGCGCATCAACGTGACGCATCACAAAAGTCGACAGCAGATTTACCATCGCCGACCGCAATTCTTCAACCACCGTCTGCCCGTGGATTTCGCGCATCATGTCAAAATCCGGTAACCGCAGCAGCATGAGCACGCCATGCGCGCCCGCTTCTTCGAGCTGCGTCGCCAGTTGGTTATCAAAAAACAGACGGTTGCTGAGCCCGGTTTGCGCGTCCTGCTGCGCATACGCGCGGATCAGCGTATCGACGCGGCTGCGCTGTTCGCGCGCTTCATTAAGATCGGTTAACAGGAGATCAATGGCGCTGCTGGCGGAGTGCGGCCATTCGCCGACGGTGCCTGCCAGCCCTTCCCGCTCACCGCGCAAAATCCTGACTGCGCGGTCTTCCAGTTTTTCCACACCGGCGGTTTCCTGGCGTAACCAGCGGAAACTGAGCAACAACATGCAGAGCATCGCCACGATGGCAATTCCGATGGTGAACGTAGAACGCAGGGAACGAATGTAACTGCTGACCGGATCGATGTAAGAAACATGCAGCGACATCGCGTGGTTTTGCATCAGCGGGAAAACGGCCGAGTCATATTCCGGCATCACACTGTCCCAGGAACGGTGTAAATCCGGGCGCTCATGGTATTCATAAACCGTGGAGTTCTCGAGTTTCACCTCGATATCGGTGACATCCAGCATGCGCATGGCCTGTGGTAGCCAGCGCTCGGCATCAGCCGGTGTGTGCGTCAGTAATGACTGATCATAAGTGGTCGCCAGCGCCTGCAGGTGCTGCTCGGTACTTTGCTTATTGAGGTAGATAAAACTAAACGTCACGCCAAGCAACATTAACAACATTGCCAGCGCGACTAACATCGAAATGAGTGCCGATAGTCTGGTAGTAAATCGCATCCCTGTGCCTTACTCGCTACGGTGAGGTGAAAACAGCGCCCTTGTTCTGTAAGCCTGCCACGAAAAAACGCCGCTACTATAAAACAGAAAAACTTGGCCGCAGGAGAAATTTACCCAACAGGCATGAAGGAATGTTTCGGGTTTAACGTCCACCGGGCTGATATTCGCCCCCGTCAGAACGTTTTGTAACCAGGAAAGTTGCATTTACATACATTCATAGCATAGCAACTCAAAAGTTAATCAATTTAGAATTCTTATATTGTTGGGGAAAATGAGCCAAAACCGGTTCATTAAAAATCGCTATTTCACTTACCTGTCTCGCAAAACCCTGTGTTTCACGCCATGCTGTCTACATAACGATAAAAACATTAATAAGATGAATACCGGAGACTGCAATGTCCAAACTTCACAAACTGACGGAAGCAGATGTCACCCCCGAGGATATCTTTCAGGATCGCCGTAAAGTTTTGCAGGCGCTGGGGATCAGCGCCGCCGCTCTGGCGATCCCGACGAGCGCGCAGGCAGATATTCTTTCCTGGTTTAAAGGGCATGACCGCCCGCCCGCGCCCGCAGGTAAAGCGCTGGATTTCACCAAACCCGCCGCCTATCAGAATTCACTCGCGTTAACCCCGAAAGACAAAGTGGAAGGCTACAACAACTTCTACGAATTCGGGCTGGACAAAGCAGACCCGGCCGCCAATGCCGGCCAACTGGTGACATCACCCTGGACGATAAAAATCGACGGAGAAGTCAATAAACCGCTCACTCTCGATATGGACGACATCATGAAACGCTTCCCGCTGGAGGAGCGAATCTACCGGATGCGTTGTGTCGAAGCCTGGTCAATGGTGGTGCCGTGGGTCGGATTCCCGCTCAGCTCGCTGCTTAAACTGGCCGAACCGACCAGCAATGCGCGCTACGTGGCATTCACCACACTTTATGATCCGGCGCATATGCCGGGGCAGAAAGACCGGTTTATCGGCGGCGGGCTGGATTATCCGTATGTCGAAGGATTACGTATAGATGAAGCGATGCATCCGCTGACCATGCTGACCGTCGGCGTTTACGGCAAAGCCTTGCCGCCGCAAAACGGCGCGCCCATTCGCCTGACGGTGCCGTGGAAATACGGTTTCAAAGGGATTAAGTCGATTGTGAGCATCAAATTTACCCACGACGAGCCGCCGACCACCTGGAACCAGATTGCGACCAATGAATACGGTTTTTACGCCAACGTGAATCCGCAGGTTGATCATCCGCGCTGGTCGCAGGCCACTGAACGGTTTATCGGTTCAGGCGGATTGCTCGACGTGCAGCGCCAGCCGACATTGCTCTTCAACGGCTATGCCGAACAGGTCGCGTCGTTGTATCACGGGATGGATTTACGCAAGTTCTATTAAGGAAGGCCGCTTTATTATGCGTCGTTTAAGCCCTGCAAATATTACCTGGCTGAAAGTAGTCATCTATCTTGCCGCCATTTTGCCGTTTTTCTGGCTCGTACTTTCTGTCGATCAGGGCTGGTTCAGCGCCGATCCGGCAAAAGATATTCAGCATTTTACCGGCAGGATGACGCTAAAATTTTTACTGGTGACGCTGCTGGTCACGCCTGTCGCGCGCTACGGAAAACAGCCGCTGCTCATCCGCACACGCCGTTTGCTGGGTCTGTGGTGTTTTGCATGGGGATCGCTGCATCTGCTAAGTTATTCGTTCCTGGAGCTGGGCATCAGCAATATACGCCTGCTCGGCAGTGAACTGATTTCGCGCCCGTATCTCACGCTGGGGATTATCTGCTGGATATTGCTGCTGGCACTGGCCTGTACTTCCACGCTGTGGGCGCAGCGTAAAATGGGCGCATCCTGGCAAAAGTTGCATAACTTTATCTATCTGATCGCCATTCTTGCGCCGATCCACTACCTTTGGTCGGTGAAAGTGTTATCGCCACAACCGATCATTTACGCAACACTTGCCGTCATCTTGCTGGCATTTCGCTATAAAAAATTCCGCCAGTGGCTGCGATAAGTGCCGGAACTTTTCTGTGTTCAGCCCCTCAAAATTCGGGTAATCCCCCTCTCATTCACAGGACGAGGGTTGATTATCTTCGCTGATAAGACCAGTATTTAGCTGCGAATTGCCACGATATCATTATAATGCCCGACCTCATGCCGAAGAGTCGGGTCGATTTGCCGCGAAATAGGTGACAAATCGGTGACATCAGGGTATTTTCTACAATCTTTGTCTAATTGCCGGAGATAGGCTCACAATGGCGCATAAGTTTGACATTTTGCTACTTAACGGTCCTAACCTGAATTTGTTAGGCACCCGTGAGCCCGAAACGTACGGACACACCACGCTCAACGATATTGTTAAAGGTTTGGAAGTTCAGGCTGCTGCCGCTGATGTGGCACTAAGCCATCTGCAATCGAACGCAGAACATGTCCTGATTGAACGTATTCATCAGGCACGCGGAAATGTCGATTTTATCTTGATCAATCCCGCGGCCTTTACCCATACCAGCGTGGCGCTGCGCGATGCATTACTGGGGGTATCGATTCCGTTTATCGAGATCCATCTGTCGAATGTACATGCCCGTGAAGCGTTCCGGCATCATTCCTATCTTTCCGACATCGCAGTGGGCGTTATCTGCGGACTTGGCGCAGATGGCTACCACTTTGCATTACAGGCAGCGGTTAACCGCTTGTCAAAAACCCACTAATTTCTACGCAAAAAGAGTACGGAATCACACCCATGGATATTCGTAAAATTAAAAAACTGATCGAACTGGTTGAAGAATCAGGTATTTCTGAACTGGAAATTTCTGAAGGTGAAGAGTCAGTTCGTATCAGCCGTGCTGCACCTGTGCAGGCTTATCCTATGATGCAACAGGCTTACGCAATGCCTGCACAACCACAGCCGGGTCTGGCTGCTGCGGTTGCGCCAGCTGCTGCGCCTGTAGAAGCGGCTCCTGCTGCAATCAGTGGTCACATCGTTCGCTCTCCAATGGTGGGTACGTTCTACCGCACGCCAAGCCCTGACGCGAAAGCCTTCATCGAAGTGGGTCAGAAAGTCACTGCGGGCGATACCCTGTGTATCGTTGAAGCGATGAAAATGATGAACCAAATCGAAGCTGACAAATCCGGTGTTGTTAAAGCAATTCTGGTAGAAAGCGGCCAACCGGTTGAATTCGACGAGCCGCTGGTCGTCATCGAATAACGAGGCGTTCCATGGTAGATAAAATTGTTATCGCGAACCGCGGCGAGATTGCCCTGCGTATTTTGCGTGCCTGTAAAGAAATGGGCATCAAAACCGTTGCTGTGCACTCCACTGCTGACCGTGACCTGAAACACGTGCTGCTGGCAGACGAAACCGTCTGTATCGGCCCTGCACCTTCAGTAAAAAGCTATCTGAACATCCCTGCCATCATCGCGGCGGCGGAAATTACTGGCGCGGCGGCTATCCACCCGGGCTACGGTTTCCTGTCCGAGAATGCGGATTTTGCTGAGCAGGTTGAACGTTCTGGTTTTATCTTCATCGGCCCGAGAGCTGAAACTATCCGCCTGATGGGGGACAAAGTTTCTGCGATCCACGCCATGAAAGCTGCTGGCGTACCTTGTGTACCCGGCTCTGACGGCCCGCTGGGCGACGACATGGATTTAAACCGTGGCTTCGCCAAACGCATCGGCTATCCGGTCATCATCAAAGCCTCTGGCGGCGGCGGTGGTCGTGGTATGCGCGTTGTGCGCGGCGACAAAGATCTGGAACAGTCCATCAACATGACCCGTGCGGAAGCCAAAGCGGCTTTCAACAACGACATGGTTTACATGGAAAAATACCTGGAAAACCCACGTCACGTGGAAATTCAGGTACTGGCAGATGGTCAGGGCAATGCCGTTTATCTGGCTGAACGTGACTGCTCCATGCAGCGTCGTCACCAGAAAGTGGTGGAAGAAGCGCCAGCACCAGGCATTACGGAAGAACTGCGTCGCTTCATCGGCGAACGTTGTTCCAAAGCCTGTGTGGATATCGGCTACCGCGGTGCGGGTACTTTCGAGTTCCTGTATGAAAACGGTGAGTTCTTCTTCATCGAAATGAACACCCGTATCCAGGTTGAGCATCCGGTTACCGAGATGATCACGGGTGTGGATTTGATTAAAGAGCAGTTGCGCATTGCGTCCGGCCAACCGCTTTCAATCAAACAAAGCGACGTGCATGTCAAAGGCCATGCGGTGGAATGCCGTATTAACGCGGAAGACCCAAACAGCTTCCTGCCAAGCCCGGGCAAAATCACACGCTTCCACGCACCTGGCGGCTTCGGTGTTCGTTGGGAATCACACATTTACGCGGGCTACACAGTGCCTCCGTACTACGATTCCATGATTGGTAAACTGATCACTTACGGCGAAACCCGTGAAGTGGCCATTGCCCGCATGAAAAATGCGCTGGCTGAGCTGATCATCGACGGCATCAAAACCAACATTGAACTGCAAATGCGTATTATGGACGATGAGAACTTCCAGCACGGTGGAACCAATATCCACTATCTGGAGAAAAAACTCGGTTTGCAGGAAAAATAAAAAAGACCGTACCGTTGTGTACTCTCTTATCAAGGCCGGATATTCCGGCCTTTTTTACGTTTTGGGGGACAGGAAAATGATCACTGATAAGCGTTTTCTGCAAGCTAACCGCGAAGCCCGCTGGGCATTTGGGCTGACGATCGCCTATCTGCTGGCGTGGTGTGTTGCGGCCTATATTCCAGATGATAAACAGGGTATTACCGGGTTGCCGCACTGGTTCGAAATGGCCTGTCTGCTGGTGCCTCTGGTCTTTATTCTTTTGAGCTGGCTGATGGTTCGCGTGATTTACCGCGATATTCCGCTGGAGGATCATGATGCAAATTGAAGTTTTATTACCGCTGATCGCCTATTTGCTGCTGGTTTTCGGCCTGTCGGTGTACGCCTATACCCGCCGCCAGCAGGGCAATTTCCTGACCGAATATTTCCTCGGTAACCGCTCCATGGGCGGCTTCGTCCTGGCCATGACCCTGACCGCCACCTACATCAGCGCCAGTTCCTTTATCGGCGGCCCCGGTGCGGCGTACAAATTTGGCCTCGGCTGGGTTTTGCTGGCGATGATCCAGTTGCCCGCCGTCTGGCTGTCGCTGGGCGTTCTCGGTAAGAAATTCGCGATTCTGGCGCGCCGTTACAATGCTGTCACACTCAACGACATGCTGTTTGCGCGCTACCAGAGCCGTTTGCTGGTCTGGCTGGCAAGCCTGAGTCTGCTGGTGGCGTTTCTGGGTGCGATGACCGTGCAGTTCATCGGCGGTGCACGTCTGCTGGAAACCGCAGCCGGGATCCCTTACGACACCGGCCTGCTGATTTTCGGCATCAGTATCGCGCTGTACACCGCATTTGGCGGCTTCCGCGCCAGCGTACTCAACGATGCCATGCAAGGCCTGGTGATGTTGCTGGGCACCATTTTGCTGCTGTTTGCCGTAATCCACGCCGCCGGTGGCCTGCATACCGCTATCGACAAACTGCAACAAATCGACCCGAAACTGGTTTCAGTCCATGGTGGAGATGACGTCCTTTCGCTGCCATTCATGGCATCTTTCTGGATTTTAGTGTGTTTTGGCGTCATCGGGCTGCCGCATACTGCCGTTCGTTGTATCTCCTATAAAGACAGCAAAGCGGTGCATCGAGGGATTGTGCTTGGCACGATTGTGGTCGCGGTATTAATGCTCGGTATGCATCTGGCGGGCGCTCTCGGACGCGCCGTTCTGCCGGATCTGAAAATCCCGGATCAGGTGATCCCCACGCTGATGATCACCGTATTGCCACCTTACGCTGCCGGGATCTTCCTCGCCGCGCCGATGGCCGCCATTATGTCGACGATCAACGCACAGCTTTTACAGTCATCTGCGACTATCGTTAAAGACTTATACCTCGGCATCAAACCGGACCAGCTGGCGAACGAGCGTAAGTTAAAACGCTTCTCGAGCTGGGCCACGTTTGTGCTGGGTTTACTGGTTCTGCTGGCCGCATGGCGTCCGCCGGAAATGATTATCTGGCTGAACCTGCTGGCCTTCGGCGGGCTGGAAGCAGTGTTCCTGTGGCCGCTGGTGCTCGGTTTATATTGGGAGCGCGCGAACGCGACAGGTGCGCTGAGCTCAATGATTGTTGGCGCGGTTTGTTATACCCTGCTCGCCAGTATCGACCTGCACATCGCCGGTCTGCATCCGATTGTGCCCTCACTTTCGCTGAGTCTGCTGGCGTTTTATATCGGCAATAAATTTGGCTCACCGGCGGGCGAAACCGCACTGAAGCCGTCCTGACCGGGCGGCACTGATTTTTACAGATTGTTAAGAAGAGAATGGCTATGCCTTGGATCCAACTGAAAATTAATACCACCGGCGATAACGCGGAAACGCTGAGCGACGCGCTTATCGACAGTGGCGCCGTGTCCGTCACCTTCCAGGATACGCACGACAATCCGGTGTTTGAGCCGCTGCCGGGCGAAACCCTGCTCTGGGGCGATACCGATGCCATCGGCCTGTACGACGCCGAAACCGACATGGAAGAAGTGGTCGCCATGCTGGAAAACGAACCGCTGCTGGGCAAAGGTTTCGTACATAAAATCGAACAGCTCGAAGACAAAGACTGGGAACGCGAGTGGATGGATAACTTTCACCCGATGCAGTTTGGTCAGCGTCTGTGGATTTGCCCGAGCTGGCGCGATGTGCCGGATCCGACTGCGGTTAACGTAATGCTGGATCCGGGGCTGGCGTTTGGTACCGGCACGCACCCGACGACCGCCATGTGTCTGCAATGGCTCGACAGTCTGGATCTGACCGACAAAACCGTGATCGACTTCGGTTGTGGTTCCGGCATTCTGGCGATCGCGGCCCTGAAGTTGGGCGCTAAACACGTTGTCGGGATCGACATCGATCCGCAGGCAATTCAGGCCAGCCGTGACAACGCCGAACGTAACGGCGTCTCAGAGCGTCTCTCGCTGTATCTGCCAAAAGACCAGCCGGAGAACCTGTCTGCCGATGTCGTCGTCGCGAACATTTTGGCAGGCCCTCTGCGCGAGCTGGCCCCCCTTATCAGCGTGCTGCCGGTTGCCGGCGGTCATCTGGGGTTGTCGGGCATTCTGGCCAGCCAGGCGCAAAGCGTAGTCGATGCTTATCGTGATAAGTTCGAACTGGATGCGGTAACCGAGAAAGAAGAATGGTGCCGTATTACGGGCGTTAAGAAAGCCTGATTTGTTGCGTACGACCCTTTCTGTTTGTGCAGAAAGGGTTAGTTTTATCCGAAAATCTTCCCCGCCCTCCTGTCACTCTGTTCCCTTCCCGCGAAAACCCTTAATATCAGCACGGTTTTTTTACTCAATGTTATGAAAGGGATATTTCATGAAACGCGCATTACTGTCAGTTGTGCTGGCCGCTTTGACATTCACAGCCGCCGCCAGCGAAACCCCGCACTGGTCTTACAATGGCGACGAAGCCCCGCAAAACTGGTCAAAACTCAGCCCGGATTTTCATCTTTGTGAACAGGGAAAAATGCAGTCTCCGATCAATATTAAAGATGCATTACAAGTTCACCCGCGTCCTCTGCAAGTCAGTTACGGATTACCCCGGTGAGCGTAATCAATAACGGTCACAGCGTGCAGGTGAATGTTCAGCAGGGGGATTTTATTACGCTGGATGGTGAGAAATTTGTTCTTCAGCAATTCCATTTCCATGCGCCAAGCGAAAACACCATCAACGGTAAATCTTTCCCGATGGAAGCGCATTTTGTGCATATGAATGCTGACGGTGAGATTGCCGTGGTAGCCGTGATGTTTGAGACCGGTGCCGCAAACCCTGAACTTGAAAAAATCTGGCAGCAGATGCCTGAAAAAATGGGTGAAACGCAACCGCTTAACGGCAAAGTTGTGCTTTCCGGTTTACTGCCAAAAGACCTGACCCATTACCGTTTTAGCGGATCGCTGACCACGCCGCCATGTTCAGAAGGCGTTCGCTGGCTGGTCATTAAACAGCCTCAGACGCTGTCTGAGCAGCAGTTAGAGAAATTCCAGCATGTCCTGCATCATGCGAATAACCGCCCCGTACAAAGCCTTCACGGCCGCGTAATCGTCGCGGAATAAAAACCTCAGCACATCAGGGCCACAGAACCGGCTTTTGTCGCCCTGAATCCTTTCCGAAAACAAGATGTTATCCCAACGTAAAATAAGTCACTTTTTAACCAAAAGGCGATCTGCATCACGGAATTTTGTGGTTGTTGCTGCTTAAAACGGCAAATCAACCCTTAGAATCAACTGTTATATCAGGATGTTTCAGAGAGATATTAGGAATTTGCCCAAGCGCACAATTTGACCGCCATCACATAACTCAATGTAAAACCAAGATAAAAGGCAAAAACACACTGAGTTTTCCCGTTGGCAAGGCTTTTTCTTATCAAATTGCTCAAAGTTTGGCCTTTCATATCGTGGCGAAAATGCGTAATATACGCGCCCTTGCGGACATCAGTATGGTCATTCCTAGTTCATGCGCATCGGACACATACAGCTTACAAATTGCCTGATTGCGGCCCCTATGGCCGGTATCACTGACCGACCATTTCGTGCCTTATGTCATGCGATGGGGGCTGGGATGGCAGTATCTGAAATGCTCTCCTCCAATCCGGAGGTGTGGCGTACGGATAAGTCACGTTTGCGCATGGTACATAACGATGAACCGGGGATCCGCGCCGTGCAAATTGCCGGTTGTGACCCCGAAGATATGGCGGCGGCTGCACGAATTAACGTGGAAAGCGGTGCGCAAATCATTGATATCAATATGGGCTGCCCGGCCAAGAAAGTGAACCGCAAACTGGCAGGATCTGCATTACTGCAGTATCCGGATTTGGTCAAACAAATCCTCACTACCGTTGTGAATGCGGTAGATGTGCCGGTCACGTTGAAAATCCGTACTGGATGGGCACCGGAACACCGTAACTGTGTACAAATTGCCCAATTGGCTGAAGACTGTGGAATTCAGGCCCTGACTATTCATGGCCGAACCCGTGCCTGCCTCTTCAATGGAGAAGCAGAGTACGACAGTATTCGGACAGTTAAGCAGAGTGTTTCCATTCCGATTATCGCGAATGGCGACATAACTGACCCGCATAAAGCCAGGGCGGTACTCGACTACACCGGAGCTGACGCTTTGATGATAGGACGTGCCGCTCAGGGGAGACCCTGGATCTTCCGGGAAATCCAGCATTATCTGGACACAGGGGAGCTGTTACCTCCACCGCCTATGGGTGAGGTTCAGCGCTTGTTAATAGGGCACGTACGGGAATTGCACGACTTTTACGGTCAAGGCAAGGGATTCCGTATCGCCCGTAAGCACGTTTCCTGGTATCTCCAGGAGCATGCCCCGAATGACCAGTTTCGGCGCTCCTTCAACGCCATAGAGGATGCCAGCGAACAGCTGGAGGCGTTGGAAGCATATTTCGAAAATCTTGCGTAACAAAAAAGAGCTGACAGAACTATGTTCGAACAACGCGTGAATTCTGACGTACTGACCGTTTCTACCGTAAACTCACAAGATCAGGTGACTCAAAAACCTCTGCGTGACTCGGTAAAACAAGCACTTAAGGGCTATTTCGCTCAATTGAATGGTCAGGACGTGAATGACCTGTATGAGTTGGTTTTGGCTGAAGTTGAACAGCCTCTGTTGGACATGGTGATGCAGTACACCCGTGGCAACCAGACTCGTGCGGCCCTGATGATGGGTATCAACCGCGGTACGCTGCGTAAGAAACTGAAAAAATACGGCATGAACTGATACTAATCAGTCAACCTATTGAAAAAAGGCGCTTTTCCTTAATTGGTTGGCGCCTTTTTTATTGGTATTTATACGGATGTTTATACATAAGTTTCTGAACAGATGGCACAACACGAAAACAAAAAAGGCCGCCTAAGCGACCTCGTTTGTCAGAAAACAATTTTCAGTTGATGCTGTTAGATGCAGCCGGGAAGTGTTCAGAGTTATGCGTCAGCGTATCTTTCATATGCGTTGCCCGAGTATCAAAAATGGCTTCTGACGCCCCTTCATAGGCTTGCAGGTACATCATGAGCACATTGTCAGTCAGTTTTTGTTGCTGATCCCAATCAACCAAGAACTGACGGAACAACGGATAGGCTTTCTCCGGGTCTTTATTCTGCCAGGTTTCTACTACCACCTCGAAAGGCGGCACAATGTAGGTGATTTCTACGTCAAGTGGGCCAGTGTTAGTCTGGATTGTGACTGGCTTGGTGAACTGTTCGCCTTCAGGCCAAATGCGTTGTGCTGAATTCATAGCTGATCCTCAACATAGATGCCAGCGGATATAATAGCCCCACCAACTCGGCGACGGCCATACCCCAAGGGAACGGGATAGCCTTGTGAGGCAGTATTCGTCACGCCACCAAAGGCATATGAGGCTTGATTAGCTGAGTCCTGCTTACTGGCAAGCCCAGTAGCTTGGGGGGAAAGCATTTGGACTACCCCACCCACTGACATTGAAAGACCACTTGCCATCAAGCCAACCCCAACAGCTGATGTTGTACCGAAAGCAAAGAAGCCAACGGCGACAAGAACAGCGCCCAGAATGGTTTGTAGCAAACCGGCTTTTTTACTGCCGATAATGACAGGGACAATTTTTATAACCTCAGATGTCACCGGGTAACCTAAATCATCTTGACCGATATTCACCTTTCCGCGAAAAACAGCATAGGTTAGGCCACGTCGCTTACTGGTCGCCATAAATTGCTCAAACCCTTTTACGGTGGCACTCAGTGCTCGGGCGGCTTCGTGAACGGTGCGGATCGAGCGCCGATGTTCTTTTCCGAACAACTCGCCTAATTGCCCATACAGTCTAATCGTTGTCATCGTTTCAGTTGCTTGACTCATAATTTCCTCGCTTATATGCCTGTAAATTCAGAAAGGCGTTGTTTGTATTTGTCAGACATGTCGAATGCAAAATCCTCGTGCTCAGCCTGCCAGGTACCGAACGCCATCAGGCCTGCGATCGCCGGGTCAATTTTGTTGGAGGATTTCTTTTTGTTGGGTTTGATATTGGCGTTGGCGTCTGACTCCATCACCACGTTACCGATAGCCCAGGCCAGCACCGGATCGCCGTTATGGCGCACAACTTTGCGGTTAACGAAAACCTCAAAGGATTTAGCTACCGGGCTGAATTTAAGATAGGTTTGCGGGAACGGTTCAACATCGAGGCCAGCCCCTTGCAACTGAGTGCGCAGGTGTGTGGCGTTCCACGTATCGAAGCCCACCAGCTTAATATTAAAGCTCTCAGCATCTCGCAGAATGTCATCGCGGATCCGGTCATAGTCGATACAGTCACCTGGCGTTGTGCGTATCCAGCCAGCCTTTACCCACTGACGATAAATGGCGCGGTTTTTGTTGGCGACGTTCTGTAGCTGTGCTTCTGGCAGGTAATGCCGGGTGAGAAGGCGGATTTCGCGGTCGAACGGGAAGGCATAACTCACGCTGGTAATGTCGCTGGTAGAGGACAAGTCAAACCCGGCGTAACACTCCATCCCGGCCAAATCCTCCTCACTGTAATCCGTCTTGCAAGCATCCCAAGCGCCGGTACCCATCCACGGCGTGGAACCCTGACACCAGATATTGAAACGCTTCGTCAGCATCTCTACCCACTGAGAGGGAATTCCGCGGGCTTTTTGAATGGTTGCTTCCAGTTTTGCCGCATCAACGGATACATCCAGATTGGGATTGGCCTTGATCCACATTTCCGGCGTGTCAACTTCGTTTTCGTCGTCTAGTTCGTAGATCAGGACAAACAGCGAATCGTTGGTTTCTTCTCCAGCCAAAATCTGACAGCAATAGTCATAATGCTGCTTACAGGCGGACACAACGTTACTGCCTGCGGTGGTGATAGCGAATAAAATCGCTTCCGGACGTGCGCCCATCCCCAGCTCAAGCGCAGAATAAACGCCGTTATCAGGGTGAAGGTGGTACTCATCCACGATAGCCAGGCTTGGGTTTGTCCCTTCAATGGTCGCCGCCTTAGCTGCTAGCGGCTTTAAAAGGCTATTGCTCTTCGGGAAAATGACCTTATGAGCCTGGATATTGACGCGCTTTTTCAGTGGCTTCGACAGCAGGCACATCTGACGGGCATCATCGAACACAATACGGGCCTGATCCCGACTCACCGCCGCCGTGTAAATATCCTGCTGGCCCTGTTCCATCACCAGGAACCAGTTAGCCAGCATCGCGGCCACAGTGGATTTAGCGTTCTTGCGCGGCACCTCGATAAAGGCGCTGCTGTATTTCCGGCGGCCAGTTTCCCGAACCTTGAAGCCCAGCAAGTTAGCAAAGGCGAACTGCTGCCATGGTTCCAGCTCAATCGGCTTACCGCGCAATGGGCCTTTGACGTGCGGGCATAGCCGTGAGAAGGCGACAAATCGCTCCACGGTTGCCATATCGAACAAATAAACCGGATTGTTGAGGTCGGCAAAATAGCGCTCTACAGCCTGTTTAACACGCTTACAGGCAAGTAGATCACCGTTTCGAACTGACTCAGCGTAATCATTCCATACGGTCAATTTCGTCCTCCTCATCAGTTTCGACTGGAGTTCTGCGGCGACTTACTGGATCAAAGCCCAGCAGAGACGACATTTTGATCATGATTTTTTCGGCATCAGATTTCGCGCTGAGTGATGGGTTTCGGCTTTCCCCACCCTGACTATTCACAATGCTGAACCCGCGCTTGGCAAGGTCTTCCACTGCTTTTCGGTACATTGAGTAATTGACGCAGTACAGTTCAAGATTGTTCCAGTCAGCGGCCGTCAGATCGCCACGTTCGGCAAGCTGTTTCGCTTTGGCTTTCCACTGCTGAGCGGCTATCTCATCAAGATAAGTCGGCGGTTTAGGTGCTCTGCTCATAATTTGTTGTTTTACCTGTCGTTTTATTTTCAAAAAAATCGCCGTGCGTAAAAATTTGAGGAGGCGGGTGGTGCCGCCGGGCGGGAGGCTCGTCTTTGAAACTCCCCCCACCCCGTCAGATGAGAATTGCTATCGGTTGCGAAAGGCCTCGCGGAGATCACGCTCTCTGTCGTCCATACGCTTGGGCGGCTTGCTGCTGCGTCGCCTGCTGAACTGTTCACGACAGCGCGTCAGTCCTGCTATCAGTTGCCTGGTCTCTTGCTCAGTCATGGTCGTACATCCAGTCATGGCGATGTCGGGCAGCGTCTTCCTGCTCACGGTATTCACCTGCCTTTCGTCTGACCTTGGTCATTGGGTCGGTGGTCGTGGTCTTACGAGAGTGGCAGGACTGGCATAACGGCTGGTGGTTACTGGCAGGCCAGAACAAGACATCATCTCCACCATCAATCGGGATAATGTGATCCACTATGGTGGCTGGCGTGTAGAGCCCAGCAGGCAGACAGTGAGCACACAGCGGATTAGCCTTGAGAAAGGTCAGACGGTATTTATCCCACTCCGACGTATAGCCACGTTCACGACGGCTTCCGCGTTTGGCGTTCTGCTGCCTCGAAGCTACTCGCTTGTGCTCGTCGCACTTGCCGCCCTTAACGCGCTTATTGCATCCCGGTTCAGTGCACCGGCTAAGTGGTTGCCACGGCATTAGTACACTCCCACATTACGGTAAACAGACCACAGCGCAGAGATTGCCAGCGGTATCTCTTTGGCTTCCACGTCGCTAATCATCGTGCGGTATTCGTACAGCAGAGAGATGTACATCAGGCATCCAATCTTGATAGCTGGCGTGAACGTCAGGCCATCATCGAATCGCTTACCGATATGCTTCTGGCAGACTTCCAGCGCCGCATCGATATACGCCTGAATCAGCACGTCCTCTTCACCGCCATCAGCCCGGCAATGCAGCTTTGCTTCAGTAAGGGTAATTTCAGCCATTATTTTTCCGTCCCCTGTTTACAGAGAATCTCAAGCCGGGTCATGCCGGTATCAGGTATTGGCGGCCCGATGATGTTTAGCGTGCTGCCAGCGTAGGCACCGCTCAGGATTTTCAGGCGTGAAGCCGCGGTGATATCCCGACGAAAGCGCACCCAGACGCGAATCGTTGCTTCAGCAATGACGGCACCGGATGAAACCAGTTCGCGCCCGCTGATACCCTTTACCTCGGCCCAGATGGTCGCTCCGTCTTCCCACTTCTCAATCAGCTGGCCGGATGGTGCGCGCGATGTAGTGAATTTTCGGATGGTAACTCTGTCTCTCAATCCTCCGGCTCTCACGCGTCGCCCTCCTTCTTGCTGCCCTTGCTCACCAGGACTTCCTGTTTCCACGCCTGGCTGAATTCATCACCACCTTCACGCGGCGGCATACCTTCCAGCAGGCGGGCATTATTCGGGCTGAGGAAGCCGTTTTTAATGCCGGTCTGGTAATTCTCATAGCGTTCTTTCGGCGTGCCGCGCAGCAGGTCAGCGGTATCAAACTCCACCTGATAGCGGATGCCGGGAACGGATGGAGACATCACCAGTGCGGATTTGATTTGTTGCTCAAAGTTGGTCAACCACGGGCGCATTGTCATGGTGGCAAAAGCGCGGCTGGCCTCACTGAAATTACTGTATGTGCTGTTGCTGTATTCCTGCAGGAAGATAGGCGACACGTTGAACATACGGGCTATGTCTTCGATGGTGAATCGCCGGGAAGCCAACCACTCAGCATCCTGATTGCTCATGCCCAGTTGTTCGTATTCCATGCCACCTTCGAGGATCGGCGTTTTACCGGCATTTCTGGCACCTTTGTAACGCTCCAATGCGTCCAAAGCCTGCTTACCCTTAGTGCTGTCGAGCCACTCTTTCGCTTTCACGATACCCGAGGCCATCATGCCGTCTTTCATGATGCTGGCGCCGTGGCGCTGCTGAGCCAACCCAAGCCCGAGTGCCTCACGGCATACGGAGATCGGCGAACGCCCCAGAAAGCCATCATCGGTGGCATAGCGCAGGTGTAGAATTTCTTCCTGAAGGTAAACCCGCACATTACCGGTATAGGGTTCGGTGATGGTGTAGCGGTATCTGCGTTCGCCAATACGCTCGGGCACAACTGATCCCGGCGCATACGGATATAAAGACTGTGGCTGACCGTCAGCCCCCACGTAATTACTGCATAGGCGTTACCGCTCAGCAGGCAGTGACGCATCATGGTGCGTTTGAACTGATACGCCGTCTGTACATCATTTGGCTGCTCGTTCAGCAGAAAATCTATCGGATGATTGCTCAGCCATTCCCGTTCTTCCTGCCCGTTCAGGTGGCGCACCTGATAGAGAAAGCACGGCATGGTGGCCACCGCTTCGCTGATAACTGAGACTGCGTTCATCACCGCCGGCAGGGATTCCGCCGTACCCGGAGACACATACTCGCCTGATCCGGTATTCGGGATCCCTGCCATCGCCATAAACTCATCTATGGTCATGCTGCGTTGTTCTGATTTACGGGCAAAAGGCCAGATGTTCCACATATCAGAGCCCCGCTAAGTCGGCCCAGAGGCGGCGGTTATCGCCAGCGCGGCGCAATTCTGGATGTTGAGCAAAGAGCGACCGGTGGGCGATCTCTACGTCAGATTCTGGGTAGGCTGGCATGGATGTGACTGTGACTTCTCGCAGCTCCGCCGCGGTGACAGTGCGCAGATAAGGGGACTGAGCGATATCCCATGCCTCTTTAAGCGCACGGAAACCAAAGCTCATGCCGGAAATATCTCCACGCTCCACCAGCGCCAGCACGTCGTTACCAAGCTGTGTATTGGGTGGGGTAAGTTCAAAACGCAGGCCAGTATCATCCTCTGACAGCACCAGCGTGCCCGATTTGGTGCGGCCCAGCAGCTGGGTGTAGTTATGCTCGAACAACGCCCGGACATCGCTACCGGAGGCCAGGCTTTCGCTAAAAGCGCCAGGCGCGAACTGCTCACGGAACTCATCCCAGATAATTTCTGAGAGGCTATTCCAGCGCACGGCATATCCCACAAGTTTTTTATTACTGGCGGTCAGTTCAGAGGTGCGGATTTCAAAATCGATTGTTTTCATTATTGGACTCCGTGCAAGCCAGAAAGGGGCCGCAGCCCCTTATGCGGAAACTCAGGAAGTTGCTTCTGAAATTTCCAGTACCTTGATCGCATTGGAGTCCACCACGCCGCCGCCCAGGTATTTATCAGTGTGAACTTTGTAAAAGCCCGGCTCGGTGATGTTGTCAGGACGGGTGCGCACGCCAGTGGTGTGATCCACGATGAAATAACCGCGTTTGAAGTCGCCCACAGCCAGGAATGGATTACCAGCAGAGGCATCAGGCATAGTTTCAAGATACTGAACCGGGCGGCCCAGCAACGTATCGGGAGAATCGGCCACCAGGCGATCGCGCCAGATGTAATCACCGTTACCGTTTTTCAGCTTCTGGAGGGTGGCGGCAGTCGTGGAATTCATTACCCACACGGCATTTTTGCGGTATTTCGCTTTCAGCTTATAAAGCAGATCAATCAGGCCATCAGAGGTCACGGCAGCCGTTTCCATTTTCTCAAGCGTACCGAACGAGCGGGTTTTGTCGCTGGTGGCCGCGCGTGGGTAAGACAACCAGCCTTTCGATTTTTTAACACCGTCGCCGTTCACCAGATCATCCTCTTCGGTGAGCGTGAATGTGTCGGCAACTTCAGAGGCAAGCCAGCCCAGAATATCTACCTCGGAGAAGTCGAGAATTTCCTGAGTGGTTTTTGGGTAGGCGTAGATTGGGTTCAGTTTGATATCCACTCGCTCAAGTTTTGGCGTGGCCGTCTCGGTCCGGTCTTCACCTTCGGTGCCGCGCTTAACGGTTGTACCACCGACAGATACCAGCTTTTGATATTCGTTGGTTTTGGTGGTCTTCACCGTCGCAATAGAGCGCATGACGCTATCATCTTGCAGCTGGCGCATAATCTCTTTGTCCAGCTCGGGAATAACGGTATAGCCACCATCAGCAGGTACCAGTGTGGTGAGTGAACGGGTGTCACCGGTCATAATGTAAGTGCGCAGTTCATCGTTGCTCACGCCTTTGCCTTCGACAGAGGTTCCGGGCAGATTGCGCTGATCGTCGGCAACAGCTTCAAGGCGGGTGATTTCAATTTCGAGGGTGTCAGCCTGGGCTCGAAGTTCGTCGAACTTCTTGCCTTCTTCATCGTTCAGGCTGCGTTTCTCACTGTCGGCTTTTTCCAGCATAGAGCGCATCTGGGTTTTGAGTGCCGTTTTCTGCTGGCGTAATTCGAGTAATTTTTTCATGTGTGGTTTCCGTAACAATAAGATGTTGAGACGTGAAACCAGCTCGGGAGGGATTTGGCCGTTTAATCTTTTTCTGCCTCTCGCAGGCTGTACTCGCTACAGCTTGATTAAACGGCCAGTGGCGGCTCACGTCTGAGTGCCACTTATCAAGATATACATGAAAAATATAAAGAAAACCCCTCAACAATAGAGGGGTAAACACTCATAAACATCAGAACAAAACATTTACAAAACTGTTAGATATTAATTATCCCAACTTTGCAGAAGTCATTTTTTCTTTAAGCTGGTGCAACTGTTCAATGAGAATATCAACCTGTTCCGTGCTTGCGGCCAAAATTTCACCAGAAAACTGATGGCGAAGACAATCGTGATGATCAACCCAGAAATAAGCCTCATTTTTAACTATTTCTCTGTAGTCGTTATCCGGCATTAGCCACAGTTTGTCAGGTATACCAAACACACTTTTATGTTCTGTAATTTCCGCAATAACACGTTTTGAGTTTTCTATGTCTTTCTGCGCTTGGCTGCTCATGATTTAACACCTCATAATTTATCTATATAAGAAAAGTGGATTAGGTCAGTCGCAATATGTTTCCGAACCATATTTACTTAAAGAACCATGGCAAACATTGCCGGTGCCATCAAAACTATGGGCTTCAATGCTACCGTCCGGGTTTACTGTGCTGAATGAATCACCACCATGCTTCTTAGCATATTCGCTGTGAACTTCGTATTGATGCTGTTTTGCTGAGTCGAGGCGCTTATATGCCTCGGCAGTTAATTTTTCGGCCTGCTGTTGCGCTTCGAGGTTTCCCGCTTTCGCAGCTGCGTATACGTCACATTGGAAAGGAATGTTCGAAGGAATTAAAGCCGAATGGGAGGTACGAGCTTTAAGATCCGATTCATAAACCTGCTTGAGATAAAAAGCGCGTTGGCCGCACAGCTGATTAGCTTTCGTTTGAGCGTTTTGCATGTCATTAGTGCTATATATTTTTACCCACCCGTATTCTCGGTCTATCTGGTCTTCCAGGACGGGACGGTTAACGCAACCAGAAATTACTACTGCAAATAAAATTATACTGACTGTTTTTTTCATAAAATTGGTTGTCCTTTTTGAATAATAATCCTTCATGAACCAAAGAGGGCTTTCCTTAACCCGATCATCCTATCTAGTGGTAATCGGTAGTCAACACGCGCAAAAAAAACAGAGCTTAAGACGTATATAAAAAGAAATGTGTTGGTTCAGTCAGTTCAGTTGGTTCAATTTGTAAAGATGATTGTTTTATAAGGCTTATTTTTCAGAAAGTGAACCAACAAACCTTCATTTTGAACCAACAAAACTACTAAACTGAACCAACAAATCTTTTCTACTTTTAAATGTTAACTTCATTCACAACAGCCAGCCAGAAAAAGAGTGTTGGTTCAAAACCACCGATTGTTGGTTCAAATATAGTAATTGTTGGTTCAGTGTTGGTTCAATTTAAAAACAACTATTCATTTAAATACAACAAGTTAATCTAAAAACATAAACCCTGAACCAACTGAACCAACAAAAAAACACTTCACACAGATACTTTTATTCTTCTACCTCTGAATCATCCTGCCGGTACTGGAGCACATAAACGTTGATCTGCCGCCCATCAATACGAGGTGATTTCCGCTGATAGCCCCTTCCACTGGCTGGGGGTTTAAGTACGCCAGCATTTTCCAACACTCGGGCGAACTGTTTTGCGTTGAACCCTTGAGAAATTTCCTTCTCAAATGCTGCCGGGAATGTGTAGAAAATCATTGGGCTTTCGTCGTGTTCTCCCTTCTGCCTATAACCTGCCAAATCCCTGATTGGTAGATCAGATGGACTATATGGGAAAGGCGCAAAACGACTCAGGCCATAAGCATTAAGAAAAGCTTCGGCCTGTTCTACTATCTGTTTGTGCTCGCGGTTTCCGGTTCCGAACTCTTTGATCCAGGCGTTAAAGCTATGCTGAATAGCGTCACGGCTTTCTTGATCGCTCCAGCCAGTAATATGCATTCCCAGCAATAATGCAGCCTCGAGAATGGCAAAGCGTTCTGATACTCGGTGGACTTGCTCACCATAGTCTGAGGGGATTAAGCCGCGCCAGCGCTCCTGTACATTTTTTACAGTTTGCTTAACCTCATTCTGATGACCTGCAAGCCACTTAATCCACTCTCGCCCGGCTGCGCCATGGTTATCCTGATATGCCTCTTTCAATGCGTCTGCGTGTTGCTTTCCGTTCTGGTATTCGTGATGCGCTACGGATTTTTCCATCGGCACATTAAGCAGTCGCACCAGTTGCCCGGCCTTCACTTTCAGCCCCCCAGCAGAAAGAAACGTCTCTATATCCATCTCACCGGTGCTGATAGCCACAGTGCGCCAGCGCTTTAAATCACGATTCCCCCCTTCTTTAGCACCTTGCAGCTTCCCTGCACCGTTGAAAAGCGTGTAAGCCGAGGTGGCAATGTCTTTAGCGCTGCTGCCCTGCCCTACCTCATCGAGTGGCAAAAGCCCGTCATTGTGTGCTTCTGCCTCATTGGCAATACCTAGAGCGGTACCGTACCACGTCAGCCGTAATGCATCCGGTTCACCATAGAGGCTGCTGGCAATATTAGCGGTGGTAGTCTTTCCGGCGCTAGATTGCTCGAAGAGATGAACACCAAATCCGTCAGCACCGACCAATCCGATCAATGGTGCTGTAAGCGCTGCTGCTACTCCCAACATCATCGAAGGATTACCGCCAGAGAGACGTGCTACTGACCCTCTCCAGCTTTCAGGCGTACCGCTAACGCTATAACCGCCAGCTGCTGCACTTCGACCGCTGAACAGCAGAGGGATTTCTGAGTCACCAATCACATCACCATCTGGCATAATGTATGCGCCGTTGTGCCACCCTGCCGCATGGCTGATTAACCATTCCTGTCCATTAACGCTACGTTGAAGCCAGTCGGCGAGAATCGCTCTTAGTGACGGCTTAGTTGTCACACTGACCCCGCCATTTTTTATCATTCTCCATCCTTCTCGGTCGCCGATATCCTCCCAAGGAATGGCACGAGTGACTGTTGCGATGTTGCCAGGCATTTTCCACCGGAGAATAAGAAATCGCTGTCTGGCGCTGTCACTGCCGTCCCCAGCAATCTCCAGAGGTGAGCAAAGCCATGCCTCAGTGTTGATGATTTCACCAGTATCCTTATCTACCTTCGGTGTAATCCAAAAAATGCCATCTTCTCGGCTTTCAACACGTGGCTTGAGTTCTTCCTCCTGCCGTGGCTTAGCTTTTTGTTTTCCACCCTCTATCGCTGTCAGTTTTCCTGCCACCTTAGTAGCCTCAAGTTGATGAATAGAATTGTTAAATGCTGCTGTGGTCGCTTCAAGCCCGGATTTCTGGTGATAATCGTTCCAGTCGGCCTTGTGATCTGTCGGTGGCAGCGATACCCACCCGTTCACAGATTTAGCGGCTTTATCGGCTGCTATTTTCCCTGTGTTAGGTTCGCCCGGCTTAATGTCGTTATCTGCGGCAACGATGATCCGTGCCTCCGAGTGTTGCTGGCGTATGACCTGCGCAACAGGCAGCAGGTTTCCGGCATCAATCGCGGCGATAATTGTCGCATCCGGGCGTATCTGCTGAACCGAAAGCGCTGTAGCAATTCCCTCTGCAATAATCACCGTTTCCGGCGTTTCACCGGAACTAACCACGTAAAAAGAGCCCTTCTTAACCGTTCCGGCCACCAGCCGCTTAATGCCATCAGGCTTAATTACTTGCGCGCCTGTCGTTGCGCCAGCGCCGTTTTTCAGCACCAGCAGCAGCGAGCCATCGGACAGCAGCGGGAAGGGGCTTTGAAGCCCCTTTGATGTAAGGTAGGCAGACTGCCCCGGAGAAGCCTTAGCGGCCAGCGCGGCAACTTTTCCTGCTACGTCCGTTTGAGGCTTCTCTCTGGCTGGTTTGGGTTCCGGCAACGGTAGTGCCATTACCCCGGCCACCAGCTCAGCCGCTTCTCTCGCGCCGCACTGGTTGACCTTCATCACTAGATCCAGCCCGGAACCCGCTCCACAGTGTGAACAGTAATAGGTTCCGCGCCCTTCCCGATCATCAAAACGGTAACGGGTATTGCCGCCACAGTTCGGGCATTCGCCTTCGCTTCGGTTGGTCGGGATATCAAGACGTTGGAAAATACTTTCCCAATGACCGTTAGCCTTTTGCCTGACTTCACCGACAAAATCATTTGGCATCAGCTGCCTCCCGCTGTGACTGTTCTTCAATAAGCCATGCAGAAACATAATCAATGAGCCCCTGTGCCAGATTCACGGCAGTTTCAATCTCTGAGGTATCCATATCTTCAATGGAACGACGCAACATCAACAAAGTCACATTCGCCTGATCAGCGCGGTCTGCTGCCTGCTGGATTGTTATTTCATGCGACATGATTAGCCCCCGGTTCCTGAGCGCCAGACCAAACTGCGGTTTCAAGTTCCTGACTGGCGAGATGCGCCAGCGTTAACAGCGCTCCGATCTGCCAGGCATCCTCTGAATCGCGGTCGCTGTATTTATCATCAAGAAGGCCGATAAGGCCGCGCAGCTGTTTGATATAACACTGAGAACTTGCAGCTGCATCGATAAGCTCCATTCGTGTCAGGTTCTTACGCATGGCAAACCTCCGCTGGTAGGCGAGCAGTGAAGACCATCACGAAACCAGCGGGAGACATTGCACGTGCTGCATGTTCATCAGATGCGGTGATGTGGATAATGGCGCTGCCAGTCGCGCAGAGAGCCAGGAAGCGGAAACGGTACTGAAATTTCGTGTGAGTTTGGGTATGCTGTGATCCAGCCATAATCGTTACTCCTATTAACGGTTTGGTCAGACGCCCCGCATGTGTTGACGCACTGTGGGGCGTTGTTTTTATAGGTTTCATCGTGGTAGTGTATGTACCTATTGATAAAAACATTACGCCAATAGGTACATACATGTCAACAATCATTAAGCGCGATAAACAACCAAAGGGAACAGGCAAAGCCCCTACATTCCAGATTCGTATCCCGCATGACTTGAAAGAACAGTTCGAGACAGAAGCAAAAAATGATGGGGTAAGCCTAGGTAACTGGCTTAAAGATTTAGGCCGTGCCGAACTAAAAAAACGTGGTATCGAACCAAAAGGCTGAACAGGCCCTCTCAAAGAGGGTTGGTTATCCTGCAACTTTGCAAGATGCTGATTTTCGCAGGTACATCCATGTGGGATGGCCTGCAAACCTAAGTAATATTTATGTTCAGCCGAACCGGAATAATTTTCCGGTTTAAACGAAGCCGAATAATGTTCGTGTTTGGTTTGCGTAACTCCGATTGAGTTGTGCAAAATCATGCAACACCTCCCACACGTTGAGCCAGCCAGCGTTGCGCCAGTTCAGTGAGTTTCGCCTTGCGTTCATCAGCGGCAGTGTCCAGATCCAGCAATGCACAATCTCGGCTCTCCAGGTAGGCCACTAGCGCCAGTTGTTCAGAGTTCATGTGGTCGCGCACCTGTTTGGCTTTGATGCCGTTCAGTTTTGCCCACACTGGCGGATGCATTCCCAACACCAAGCGATTCAGGAACGTGCATTCGTTGCTGTAGGCGTAACCTTTTTGATTTTCGCCAGTACGCTCGATGTAGCCCTTCATCGCATCAGTCAGGCTTTTGTGGTCTTCACAAGCGGCTACGCGATTTTTACGCCATGTTGCTAAAGCAGCCTGGTGTTCCTCTGGAGCAATCCGACGCAGGCGCTCTTCACAGTCAATGAAGTATTGGCGGGCTGACTTGCCCTGATCGTTACGTTCGACCATTGAAAGCTCTTTGCCCATATTCAGGCTGATAATGTAATCATGTTCGATGCGCTGGCGAGATTTTGAGCTCCCCCGTTTGGGGGCGGTCAAATCTTCAACAATTACATAATCTTTACCCTCGGCAAAACCGTACTGTTTAATTCGGGCTTTAAGCCATGTTGTGAAGTCACGGCCCACAGCCAGAAAGTCATGAAGATTTCGCCCACGCACTGACTGGATTTCTTTATCGCCGATGGTGTTCATTGTCACTGGAATCCGCGCAGCAAAGTCATTGTTGGAAATATCTTTCTGGCTGGATTCAGGGTGAGTTTGGGCGCTGCCAGCTAAGGCAGTAATTTTTTTCGATACCATTTTCAATGCTCCAATAATTTAGTTAATTAGAGCCGCCGCGACAGCATTGGGGATACTGCAATATTTTTCGTGCAAGTTACCGCAACTTAATTCTTTTCGCTGATCAGACGAATTTGCGGTTAATTGCGCAGAGATGCTGTTAAGCCGATTTGCGGCCATATGGTGTGTTTACGTTATCAACAGTTGGTGGATTGCGAACCCAGCAAAGTAGATCGCTGAGTAGCCACGCGCAAGAGTTGCGGCCAAGGGTTTTACGGGCTGGAAAACGACCTTCATTCTCCATCGTCCAAGCGGTAGAACGGGAGATAGAAGTTATGCGCTGACGCTCTTTTTCACGGCAAAGACGGTCATAGGGTTCGCCATAATCAGCTAGCATGATGCGGCGTTCTTCTGGGGTTGGGTAAGCATAAAGGTTTGTCATGTTTCTTCCACTGTTCGTGTGCTGTAGAAGAAGAGTAATGGATAGGCATCCAGTTATTCCAGTGAGTCTGGAATCTTTTGAAAGAACATACTATTTTAGTGAAAGATAATAATTCCAGTGAAAGAGTTAAAATTATGGTAACGTCATTCAATCAAGAGGTTAGGTTAAAAAATCATAATTTAAGTTGTTGTTATATCACTGGATTTAATATTATTTTTCAACATTAGCGAATAGGTAAAATGGCAACACTGTTGAAAGTTGTAAAACGAAGTAAATCGTTATCAAGTGTTATCAAGCGTTCATAGGTGTTCATAGGTGTTGTAAGGGTTTTGGAGGGGTTCAAAGGGGTTTCCATAGGTTTGACGGCGCTGTAAGTCTTACTCGTACTTCTTCAGACATATGAATCAGGTGCAAAAAGCTGCTCCTGAAAAACAAGCGTTGGCGAACAATGACGAACGCTGAGGAACTTAGGCGAACTATATCGCCCAATAATAATGGTTCCGCTTAGCTAATCACTCCGATTCATATTCAAGAGCAAGTAGAGAGTCACCTATTTTCTTGTATATAGTAGATTTCGACATTCCAGTCATAGATATTTTTTCATCTTCTGCCAACTTAACTAAATCGTTATAAATAGTAGCAATAACCGGTTTATGCACATTCCCGTATGAATGCCCGATTTTCTTAGAAAGTAGTTTCACCAACAAACCAATTAACTTATCCGTATTATCTCGCTCATCTTCCTTTCGGTGTAAACCACGCTTATTTTTACTTAGCTCAAGGCCTACCTGATAAAGTTCGACACCTCCCATTCGGAGAAGATGGTCTTTACCACTATTTCTTATGGCGACAAGCTCTACAGCTTCCAAGCATCTCCTTTGAATTGGCTCGGGGGTTAATTCGCTATCAATCATTGGATAAGCTAATGCAAACATGTAATCAGCTTCATGAGCAGCGCCATTCCCGCCTCGGAAAAGATCAGAAGCGGATAGCCACTTGCTGATATGTCGATAATAAATGTTATAAGCCTCTGTTTTATTTTCTGGAATTTCTGCCGTTTTAGTATCCGGATCTTCTCCGCATAGTAGAAGCGATAATTGCTTAACATTCAACGCTGGAGTTTTGGCTTCGCGTTCGAAGATACCAAGCTTAATAAAACTTGTCATGATATGACCTTCTTTAAATTTAAAATGACCACATTCTCATGCATCCCTGATAACACATCCAACCTTTCAATCCATTTATTTAAAGCATCGAGCTTTTCAGTTAGATATTGGCTCCGATTATAAATAGCCATCACGCCGGGCATAGAATGTCCTAATAATTGCTCTACCACATGCGGAGCTATTCCAAGCTCATTCAACTTAGTAGCCAGAGAACGGCGGAGATCGTGTAAAGTCCAAGGCTCAACTTGCTCAAGCCTTTTATGCATTTGTCGCCCCGTCTGACTTACGGCCTCAGACTTTTTCAAAGTACCTAACACATAACCAGTATTTTTAGTATTTTTATTAAGTTCTGTAATGAAGTCGCGTATTTGTAATGGTACAGGCCTGATAATTTTTTCTCCTGATTTACTATGCTCTTTTGGTACAGTCCATAACCATTGTTCTAAATCCCATTCTTGCCATTCAGATAGCCTAGCTTCTTGTGATCGACAACCAAACGTGATCAAGATAATCAAAAGTGAAGAGTAATATGGTGAGAAAAAATTTTGGTTATTTGCGGCTGTCCATAGCTGGCCTAATTCATAATCAGTCAGAACCCTGTCTCTTTTTTGTTGTTTCTTTCCTACATCAGGGATAGTTAAATCATCTAGCCAGTTACTTACTGCAAATCGACGTACACGGCAAAACTTAAGGGCTTGCTTACACATTTGAAAAACATACCCAGCAGCCACGGGAGATTCCCGCTTAATACGGTCAAAGCACTTAAGCCAATAACGAGTTTCACAATCGGATAATGCCATTTTCCCAATGTAAGGAAAGATATGCTTTTCAAGCTGGGCCTTATGCCTCTCAACATTGGTTCGGTTATTGGTGGCATATTCATTAATCCAATATGTCAAAGCCTCTTTCACAGTCACCGGTTTTAAGCTTTCTTCCATTGTAAGATTAAACTGCATCTTGGGGTCTTTACCATCAGCCAGCCAGGAACGGCATTTATCTCGGGCTTCTCGTGCCAGCTTAAGGCTCATGTCGGGATAGTTGCCAAGGGTGACGCGATACAATTTCTTACCGACCAATCGGTACGTGAACACCCAACTGATCCCGCCCACTTTAGAACATTTAGCGCTTAGACCAGCACCATCGGCAATGAACTCTATATTCTGGCGTGATGTTCCCTGAAGGTTTTTTAACCTCTTATCACTCAACTTATTGAGTTCGCCAGCCATACATGCCCCAAGTATTTATACAGATGTTTATACACATTCTGCCGCAATAATGACAAAACGTCAAAAAGCACTGGAACAGTGTAGAACCACAAAACACAGTAATACATTGAAATAAAACGTTATTAAATAACCATGAGAAAACGCGAGAACTGATAATTTGAACCTACGGCATGAACTGATACTAATCAGTCGTTGTCTTGAAAAGGCGCTTTTCCGCAAGGAGAGCGCCTTTTTTGTTGGTTCAACGTTCCCCCGAAGAACGGACAACGCCAAACTCAACCCGATCCCGGCCGCCTTCTTTGGCCTTGTAAAGCGCGGTATCGGCACTGTTGATCACCGTATCCGGCATGCAGTTTTTTTCGCACAACGCCACACCCGCTGAGATAGTGAGGCTGAGCGTCGTGTCGCCCTCAAAATTGACGAATTCATTACAGCGCACAGCCCGTAGCAAACGTTCCAGTGTGCTTTCCGCTGTTTTCTTGTCGGGGGCATCGATGATCAACATGAATTCTTCGCCGCCAAAGCGCCCGAGATAATCGCTGCTGCGAATGTTGCCGCCAATCAGCGCCGCGATTTCTACCAGAACTTTATCTCCGGTAAGGTGCCCGTAGGTGTCGTTGACGACCTTGAAGAAATCGACATCGATTAAGGAAAGATAAAATTTTTCCCTGCCTATTACCCTTAACAAATGGGTGAGTCCGCCAAAGAACAACGCATACGGACCAAAAATCAGTGACACCAAAACAATAGGACACAGCGTCAGCCCCAGCAGGGCATCGCTGCTGAGTAAAGTGTTTTTATAAATATAATTCGCAATCAGCCCGCTAAAAATGCCGATACCTATCTGGCAAATTCGGGAATCTACTTTTTTATGCGCCATCAGATACAGAGAAGGAATTGAGAGAGCAAAATAGACTACGCTGATGATATGAAAAGAGGTGGTTATCATAGGCAAGAGCAGGGTATGCATTGAATAATCCTTTACATGTTATTTGTTCCATTTCATTTAAATTGCCAAACCATATAAAATAACAATATAACTTACTGCCATTGAGGAACCAGACATTAAACATCGATATAAATAACAATAACAATAAATACTTTAAATCCTGTCGATCGTTTTATTTAATAGTTCTGCTGCTTTTTTGATGCGCCTTCAAAAAATGAATTAGCTTCAAGTTTAAAAAATTTTCTTATTGACAGGAATTAGCTATGCCTGCCCTGATTCCCCGCACCGGCTCCATCAGAGTGACCTCTTTTTTCACGCTTTTTCATGGCTCCGGATTAACTGAACAAAACTTAACCCAGATCAACCCAAATGAGAATAATTCTCTCCTTAGGTTGGCAATTAGGAATTACTTTATAGAGACAAAAAAACGTCTCTGGGAGTGACAATGATGAAGCAACTTTATATCCGTTTTACCACTGCGCTGAACAAACCTGATTTAGCCATTTTACTGCTGCGAATTACTTATGGCCTGCTGATTTTCCATGGCTGGCATAAGCTGCACGACGGTCTCGGCGGCATTCAGGGTATGCTGGCCGGGTACGGCATTCCGGCGTTCGTGGCATATGGCGTGATTATCGGAGAAGTGATTGCCCCGATCATGATGATTTTGGGGATTTTCACCCGTCTGGCCGCCTTGTCGGCGGCGGCAACGATGATCGTGGCCTGGCTGATGGTAGGCATTAACCACACTTTCGCGCTGTCACCGGTCGGTGCGTGGGCGATTGAAGATATCGTGTATTACTTCATGGCAGCCGTCGTGATTGCGCTGTACGGCAGCGGCCGTTATTCCGTTATGAATAATCCGTTATACCGCTGACTTTCCCTCGCAGCGTGTTTCCCACCCGAAGCACGCTGCGTTTTCTGTAAAGCGTGATTAAACTTCAGAAAAGCAGCCCCTTCTTTCCACAACACTTTCGTTAAAACAGCCCAAAATGGGCGTAAATAAACGGTAAAGAGTGCACTTATCGGACAACTCCCCTCTCCGGTTAGAGAGCCCGCCATGCTATACTTACGTTAAGAGTCGTGTTCGCTCCGCTCAACGCCTACGGATAGCCCTTCAGCTTCGCGATCCCGCCTTTTAGCACTGTCTGTACAAAGTAAAAATTGCGTCAACACATGTCGTTTTCAAAACATTTTTGAGCGTCTGTTGTCCCAGTTTTTGCCAGACAATTCGTATCGCGACTGAGCTATTTCCTTACGCGTAACTCCGGTTTTTTATGCAGATGATTAGGGTTTTATGACTTCTCCTCGCTTTAGTGCATCATTCTTACATCCACGCTACTGGCTCACCTGGTTTGGGTTGGGTGTCTTGTTCCTGCTGGTTCAGCTTCCTTATCCAGTCCTTTACAGGCTCGGGATCTGGCTTGGCCGCACGTCCATGCGTTTTCTGAAGCGCCGTGTGTCGATTGCCCGCCGCAACCTGCAACTGTGCTTCCCGGACTTGCCTGCCGAACAGGTCGAAGCCCGGATTGTCAGCAATTTTGAATCGCTCGGCATGGGTTTGCTGGAAACCGGGATGGCCTGGTTCTGGTCTGATGCCCGCGTCAAACGCTGGTTTGATGTCACCGGCCTGCAAAACCTGAAAAAGGCGCAGGAAAACAAACAAGGCGTGCTGGTTATCGGTGTTCACTTCATGTCACTGGAACTCGGCGGCCGTGCGATGGGTTTATGTCAGCCGATGATGGCGATGTACCGTCCGCATAACAATAAAGCGATGGAGTTTGTGCAGACCTGGGGCCGCATGCGTTCGAACAAAGCGATGCTGGATCGCAAAGATTTACGCGGCATGGTCCACGCGCTGAAAAAGGGCGAAGCCGTGTGGTTTGCACCGGATCAGGATTACGGCCCGCGCGGCAGCGTCTTCGCGCCGCTGTTTGCCGTTGATCAGGCCGCCACCACCAGCGGCACATTTATGCTGGCACGTCTGGCAAAACCAGCGCTGGTGACGGTGGTTCTGATACGTAAGCCTGACGGAAAAGGTTACGAACTGGTGATCCAGCCGCAACTAGAGGATTACCCGATTGACGACGAAATGGCCGCAGCCGCTTACATGAACCGCGTGATTGAAAAAGAGATCATGCGTGCGCCAGACCAGTATCTCTGGTTGCACCGACGCTTCAAAACTCGTCCGGCGGGAGCGCCTTCGCTTTATCGATAGCCGCTTACGCAATAAGATATCAGGCCCGATGCCACTGCATCGGGTTTTTCGTTGAAAACCTATACGCGAGACTCATCTTCTTATGGCTAAAAAACCCGATGCGACACCTTCCATCTTTGACCATCTCAAAGATGACGACAGCTTCGATCTCTGGGGCCGGTCAGGCCTCAGCACCGCGCTCAATAATGCCAAAGCGAAAGCGCCGGACAACGACCAGATCGCCGCTGCACGTAAATTAATTAAGGGCGACAAAAAATAAGGCCGGATGAAGATGTCAGGCCGCCTCCGGTAAACCCACCTTGCGTGGGTTTTTTAATGCCTGCTGTGCAACAAAAAATGCGATTGAGAATTTTTCAAACGACAAATTAATCCCATTTCTGTAACCTCTCTTTTTACCTGCCCTGGAGAGAAGTGATGAAAACCTTAGTACGTCTGGCGCTGGTCGGAGATTACAACTCCGCATTTACAGCCCATCAAGCTATCCCCCTTGCCATCGACCTCGCAGCACAACACTTCAGCATAGAAATACACGCCGACTGGCTCGCAACCAACACAATTACCCCTGAAATTCTCAACACTTACGATGCCTTTTGGTCTGTCCCAGGCAGCCCGTACCGCTCAACCGAAGGGGCGCTGAGCGCCATCCGTTTTGCCCGTGAAAATCGCAAACCTTTCCTGGGCACCTGCGGCGGATTCCAGCACGCCATCATTGAATATGCACGAAACGTCATGGACTGGCAGGATGCCGGACACGGTGAAACCGACACCGAAGGCCGTCTGGTCATCAGCGCGCTGTCTTGCGAAATGGTGGAAGTCAAAAGTGCCATCACGTTTGTGCCGGGCAGTATTCCCGCACGCGCTTACGGCAAAACGGAGGCCGAAGAAGGCTACCACTGCCGCTATGGCATCAATACAGAATTTCAGGCCGCGCTGGAGGCTCAGCCGATGAAAATGGTCGGGTACGATGCCGCCGGTGAAGTTCGCGCCATCGAATTGCCGGAACATCCGTTTTTTGTCGCCACACTGTTCCAACCCGAACGCGCCGCACTACAGGGTCGGCTTCCGCCGCTGGTGGCTGCACTCATAAAGTCCGTACTCTGAACAACATCTTTTCAAAATGTCTCTCAGGCCTTCGGGTCTGAGGGATGACTTCATCGTTTTGCCTCATTTTTTTACCCAATATGACGTCCTGTTTCCCCCTTCTTCAAAGACCGCGATCTGCACTCCAATATTGAAATATACCGCACCGTTTTAAGGCGTTCACATTGACCGCGCACCCAAACGGGGCAATAAATTTTATAACGCCCATCAATGTTACTGTGCAAAGCCTCAAGGTGACTTGATTGATCGGGCGTTTTGCATGTTGGCACTCCCTTTGCAAAGACAGGTGCAGAGGGCGTTGCCCCATAAACAGACAGGGTGCTCCGGCACTCACACAATAATAATTTTCAGTTTGTCTCACAGGACGCTTAATGAAAAAAATATTGCTCTCAACGCTGATTGCCGCAGCAAGTTTCGTGACTCTGGCTGGCCAGGCTCACGCAGGTACCACTTTGGATGCTGTTAAAAAGAAAGGATTTGTTCAATGCGGTATCAGTGACGGCCTGCCAGGCTTCTCCTACGCTGACTCCAAAGGCAAATTCACCGGTATCGATGTTGACGTCTGTCGCGCGGTGGCTGCTGCCGTGTTTGGTGATGCTGAGAAAGTGAAATACACCCCGCTGACCGCAAAAGAGCGCTTCACCGCCCTGCAGTCTGGCGAAGTGGATATCCTGTCCCGTAATACCACCTGGACCTCTTCCCGCGATGCGGGCATGGGGATGATCTTCGCCGGCGTGAACTACTACGACGGTATCGGCTTCCTGACCCACAAGAAAGCGGGTCTGAAAAGCGCGAAAGAGCTGGACGGCGCAACCGTTTGCCTTCAGGCCGGCACGGATACCGAGCTGAACGTAGCAGATTACTTCAAGGCCAACAAAATGACGTATACGCCGGTGACCTTCGACCGTTCAGACGAAAGTGCGAAAGCGCTGGACTCAGGCCGTTGCGATACCCTGGCATCCGACCAGTCACAGCTGTACGCACTGCGTATCAAACTCGGCAAACCTGACGAGTTCATCGTTCTGCCAGAAGTGATCTCTAAAGAACCTCTGGGCCCGGTCGTTCGTCGTGGTGATGAAGACTGGCTGGCCGTGGTGCGCTGGTCGCTGTACGCCATGCTGAATGCCGAAGAAATGGGCGTAACGTCTAAAAACGTTGAGCAACTGGCCGCTAACCCGACCACGCCTGACATGAGCAACCTGCTGGGCAAAACCGGGACTTACGGTGCTGATCTGAAAGTGCCTAATGACTGGGTGGTGAAAATCGTTAAACAAGTCGGTAACTACGGCGAAAGCTTTGAGCGCAACGTCGGTCAGGGCAGCGAGCTGAAAATCAAACGTGGCCAGAACGCATTGTGGAATGCAGGCGGTATTCAGTACGCACCACCAGTCCGTTAAATATCCTTCGCTTATGAAGTCAGATATTCCCGTGATTGAAATGCTTTAAGGATGTTGATGCACCGGTCGTTCCCCGGTGCATCACTTCCACGGATTTACCGCATATTGAGGTTCACCCTATATGTCGATGTCGCAACGCCCAACCGGAAAAGGATCGTTCTCGCTGACCAACCCAGCCGTTCGAGCCTGGATTTACCAAATTTTCGCGGTGGTGTTGCTGGTAGCCTGTCTCGGTTACCTGCTCCACAACACCATTACCAATCTGACTACACGAGGGATCACCTCGGGATTCGCGTTTCTTGAAAAAGGTGCCGGTTTCGGCATTGTTCAGCATCTTATCGATTTCCAGGAAGGTGACACCTACGCACGCGTATTTGTTATAGGTCTGCTGAATACATTGCTGGTTTCCGCCCTGTGTATCGTTTTCGCTTCGATTCTCGGCTTCATTATCGGTTTAGGACGTCTCTCCGATAACTGGCTGATCCGTAAAGTTTCGACGGTATACATTGAGACTTTCCGTAATATTCCACCGCTGCTGCAAATCTTCTTCTGGTACTTCGCCGTGTTGCGAAACCTGCCGGGTCCGCGTCAGAGCCTGAACGCTTTTGACACGATTTTCGTCAGCAACCGCGGCCTGTATTTGCCGTCTCCTGAACTGGCACCGGGCAGCCTCGCGGGTTTTATCGCGCTGCTGCTGGCGATTGCCGGGATCGTGGCGCTAAAACGCTATAACCATTTTCGTCAGATCCACACCGGACGCGTCTGGCGCATCTGGCCGTGGGCTGTCGTGATGCTTATCGTCCTGCCGGGGCTGGCTCACCTAATTTTCGGGCCCGCGCTGCACTGGGATATGCCTGCGCTGCGCGGATTTAACTTCCGTGGCGGCATGGTACTCATCCCGGAACTGGCGGCGCTGACCCTGGCGCTGTCGGTCTATACCTCCACGTTTATCGCGGAAGTGATCCGTTCAGGCATACAGTCGGTCTCGCACGGTCAGCATGAAGCCGCCCGTTCGCTTGGCCTGCCGAATCCGGTGACGCTGCGTCAGGTTATTTTGCCGCAGGCCATGCGGGTGATTATTCCGCCGCTGACCAGCCAGTATCTGAATATCGTGAAAAACTCCTCTCTGGCGGCTGCCATCGGCTATCCCGATATGGTGTCGCTGTTTGCCGGTACCGTGCTCAACCAGACCGGTCAGGCGATTGAAACTATTGCCATCACGATGTCCGTTTACCTGATTATCAGCCTGATCATCTCCTTCCTGATGAATATTTATAACCGGCGTATTGCGCTGGTCGAGCGTTAAGGGAAACCCATGACGATGACAACACTTCCTCCCGGAGTCAGAGCCGTCAAGCCCGGTACGCCAGTCGGGACTGCCGTGCTGTGGGCGCGCAAAAATCTGTTCTCCAGCTGGTTTAACAGCCTGCTGACACTGTTTTGTATCTGGCTGATGTGGCTGGTGATCCCTCCCCTGCTGAACTGGGTGATTTTCCAGGCCAACTGGGTCGGCACCGCAAGAACGGACTGCACCAAAGCCGGCGCATGCTGGGTGTTTATCCATGCACGTTTCGGGCAGTTCATGTACGGACTGTATCCGTTTGATCAGCGCTGGCGCATCAACGTCACCCTGATTGTCGGTCTGCTGACGCTGGCACCGATTTTCTTCAAAGCCATGCCACGTCGCGGGCGCTATATCACGGCCTGGATTGTTCTGTTCCCGATTTTCACCTGGATCATGCTGTACGGCGGATTATTGGGTCTGAGCCTCGTCGAAACCCGCCAGTGGGGCGGCCTGACGCTGACGCTGATCATTGCCGCCGTCGGTATCGCCGGTGCGTTACCGCTGGGGATTTTGCTGGCGCTGGCACGACGTTCGCGTCTGCCGATCGTGCGTATTCTGTCGGTGATTTTCATCGAGTTCTGGCGCGGTGTACCGCTGATTACCGTGCTGTTCATGTCCTCGGTGATGCTGCCGCTGTTCATGACCGAAGGAACCAACATCGACAAACTGGTGCGCGCACTGGTGGGTGTGGTGCTGTTCCAGTCGGCATATGTCGCGGAAGTGGTGCGCGGCGGTTTGCAGGCACTGCCGAAAGGCCAGACCGAAGCCGCCGAATCGCTGGCACTCGGCTACTGGAAAACGCAGGGTTTAGTCATTCTGCCGCAGGCGCTGAAAATGGTGATACCGGGTCTGGTCAACACCATCATTGCGTTGTTTAAAGACACCAGTCTGGTGATCATTATCGGTCTGTTCGACCTGTTCAGCAGCGTCCAGCAAGCCACCGTCGATCCTGAATGGCTCGGCATGTCGACCGAAGGCTACGTCTTCGCCGCTGCCGTCTACTGGATTTTCTGTTTTAGCATGTCGCGTTATAGCCAGCATTTGGAAAGACGCTTTCACACCGGGCGATCCGCACACTGAGGTAAACCATGAGCGACCATCAAGTCACTGAAAAACAAAATATGATGATCACGCTGGAAAACGTGAACAAGTGGTACGGACAGTTCCACGTATTGAAAGACATCAATCTGAACGTGAAACCGCGCGAACGTATCGTCCTGTGCGGCCCTTCCGGCTCGGGTAAATCAACGACCATTCGTTGCATTAACCATCTGGAAGAGCATCAGCAGGGGCGCATTGTGGTGGACGGCACCGAACTGAATGATGATTTGCGCAACATCGAGCGCGTGCGCACCGAAGTCGGGATGGTATTCCAGCACTTCAACCTGTTCCCGCATCTGACCGTGCTGCAAAACTGCACGCTGGCTCCGTGCTGGGTGCGTAAGATGCCGAAGAAAGAGGCGGAAGAACTGGCGATGCATTACCTCAAACGCGTGCGTATCGCCGAACATGCTCACAAATTCCCCGGTCAGCTTTCCGGCGGACAACAGCAGCGCGTGGCAATCGCCCGTTCGCTGTGCATGAAACCGAAAATCATGCTGTTTGATGAGCCGACGTCTGCACTCGATCCTGAGATGGTGAAAGAGGTGCTCGACACCATGATCACGCTGGCCGAAGAAGGCATGACCATGTTGTGCGTCACGCATGAAATGGGTTTTGCCAGAACGGTGGCCGACCGGGTGATCTTTATGGATCGCGGGAGATCGTTGAAGAAGCGCCACCGCTGGAGTTCTTTGCGAATCCTAAGTCGGCGAGGACACGGGAGTTCTTATCGCAGGTTATTCATTAACGCTTAAACACTTGGCGGTATTTAAGCCGCCTAAAGATAGATTAGTGAAAGTTTCGGTTTCTCAATAGCAGTGCTCACGTAGCCTTTCGAGCCGAAACCGACCAAAAGAGGGAAGTGCTTTCCCTCTTTTGGATTTCTCCCCGCTTTTTTACTCCGCGCTGTCGCGGGGACGACGGACGTATTCCGCAACACCCGCGTGTGGCGCAAATCTCGCCGCTGCGCGGTGCCTTCACTCGGTTTCGAGACTCAGGTCTCGAAACACTCAATCAGCAAGATTTTGAGCGCGCCATTGGGGCATTTTTGAAAAGCGTGGGGTCAGGCGTTTCTAACCAAATACAGCGTTATAGAGATTCCATTTTTTCAGATGACCCACGTACTGCAAGGGCTGGACGGGAGTGAACGAGGAAATATCGCCTTCACGCATGTGGAGTAAATCGGCGGGTGAAATCCATAATGCGTTTGAAACGGTAATCGGGTTGCCTGCGTAATTGAATGCTTCAATCACAAACTGCGAACAGAAGAATGTCTCCTGCGCATCTGCCGGATCACCAATCTGCACGGTGGCAAGCGTATCAAAACACTGGCTGCGGCCTTTGCCAAAGAATACCGGCAAATCGCAAACCCGGCGCGATAGCGTATACGGCGCGATAATCACGATGCCTTTGTAATTATATTTCTTCCCGCGTTTGCTTTGCGCGAAGAATCTTAACCGTTGCAGCTGTACATCGCTAAATCCCGGATGGCGCAAACTCACCATCGAGTTACTGTGAGACAACGCCTGTTCTAAAGAAACAATCTGCACGCCTTCACCCACCGCTTCGGCGACTTCCCCGTTCCCCAGATAAACCGATGCATGGCTGACACCCGAAAGGCTGAATAAACGGATCCCCAGCGACGTCACGCCCGTGGTCGACGAAAGCAGAATATCGCCAGGCTGAAGCTGCTCCGCGCCGATGGACACCGCGTCGTTGCTCTCAAGCGTTGAAATGCGCTGCATGTGTAACGTAGTTGCACTGGCCGAAGGCTGCAACGCCGCCTGCGGAGAAATATTCGTCTGCGTACTGCATCCCGATACGAATAAAAGACCCGCGAAAACCGCTGCCCGTGTCAGATAAATCATCTTGCATCCTTGCCATGAATTATTGAAATTCCAAATGTTCTTTTTATTAAGATTTTTCCTGCATATACAACAACTTCACAGAAAATATAACCGACGGCATTCTAGCAGAAAAAATAAACAAAATGCTGCTTAACAAAATGGTGCAAGACGTTAAAGAGGCTCGAAGACCGGGAGAAGATACCGCGCAGTGGCGAGCCTGGGGTCTTGAATTTATACTTTCTTTACGCCGGCAACTTTAATCTTTATGTTGCCGATATATCCTTTTTTCTGCGCTTAAATTAATCTCAATTTATCGCCGAAAGGTATGCGTGAAAGAAAAAAATGAATCCGACATTCAAGCCTTCACTATTAAAATACTCACCTGCTTTATTCAATACTCCGGTAATTTCAAAATTGGTAGCTAATGAAAGCCAGCTTACCCTTGAAAAAACGATGACTGATAATAGCAGCGTCTTTCGTCAGGAAGCCGAACGTTATTTATCAAACAACCCGAACACGAAACATATTGATGTTTATCTTAATGATATCAACGGTTCGTTCAGGGGGAAAAGGATGAATATTACCTCGCTGCTTTCACTGGAAAAAGGCGCGTATTTTCCTCAGTCCGTTTATTCCATGGACAAAGAGGGCAAAGTGCTGGGCAACCAGAATGATGATCTGGCCATGAATGAACCGGACAGAATATGTTTTCCCGTCGCAGGAACATTGCGTCCGTGTGGCCACAATCCGGCTGAGAATGCGCAGATATTACTGACGATGAAGAACGATCAGGGTCATCCCTATGCGCTCGAACCCCGGATTATTCTTGCTAACGTATTACGTAAATTCCATGAACATGGATTATATCCGGTGATCGCACCCGAAATAGAGTTTTATCTCGAAGACGCTCAGAACCGAAAAATACAAAATTCCGGGTGTTTTCATTTAGCCGTTCCGTCAGAACATGCCGCATTTATCGAAGAACTTGAGAAGATGGCGACGCTGCAAAACCTGCCTTTATCAGGCATTGTGTGTGAGGCAGAAGCCGGGCAGTTTGAATTAAACCTGCAACACTCCGGGCAGGTTGCGGACATTTGCGAAAACGTTCTGGCGCTTCGCCGCTTAACCAGTATCGTGGCCCACAAGTTCGGGTTTAACGCCAACTTTATGGCCAAACCGTATTCGCAGATGTCAGGCAGCGGCCTGCATTTTCATATCAGCCTGAACGACGAAGAGGGCAATAATGTTTTTGCCTCCGGCGACAAAAACCTGAATGAAATGATGCGCCTTTGTCTCGCCGGAATGCTCAATCTGATGCCTGCGTCTATGGCAATTCTGGCACCCAACGTCAATTCATTCAGACGGTTGAGAAAAAATCTGAATGAGCCGCTGTTCAATTCCTGGGGCGTAAACCAGCGTTCGGCGGCATTACGCATTCCCTGTTCAGGCGAAGCGCATCGCCGCATTGAGTACCGTCTGGCGGGGTCAGACGCCAACCCTTATCTGGCGATGGCCACCCTACTGACGGGGATGCTTTACGGGCTGGAGAAAATAGAAAACGACCCGGTGGCCGATCTCACAGCCTGCTCGCCTGTTTTGCCGTTATTCCAGCAGCACGCCCTTGATGAATTCCGGCAATGCCCGTATTTAACCGAATCGCTGGGCGAGGCATTTTCCCAACAGTGGATCCAGACCAAACTCTCTGAACTGACGTGGTTCGAAAGTATCGTCACGCCGGAGGAAAGCACATTTTCCTACTAAAAAGGGGCTTCCCGCACGTTTCGCGGGAAGCCCCTTTTTGCAGCAGATTAACGCCGGAAAGACGCCCTTTTAGACTTCTTTTTCGACCAGCAACGCTTCCAGTAAATCAAGGTCATGCAGCAGTTTTTGCAGCGTTTCGTTACTGATCTTCTGGGTAGCGCGCAGATGATAAAGCTCACCGCGTTCGGCCCGCAGCGCGGTCAGACGGAAACGGCGCTCTAAGTTTTCGAGCTTCAGCGCGGTTTCCATATCATCGCGATTCGCCGTCCGCCGTCGCAGTGTGCCTATCACGCGGGAACTGATTTCCTTCAGCGTCTGTTCGTCGATGTTTTCTTCAGTATCCGCCGCCAGACGTTCTTCCATCTTATGCAGGCTTTCTATCGCCACTTCTGCCGCCACGGATTTCGCCATGCGCTCTTCTTCGCGATACGTCGTTCCGTCGGCCACCACCACGCCTTTCAGCAGGAACGGCAAGGCAATCACACCGGCAATCAGGGAGAACAAAATGACGCCCGTCGCCAGGAACACCAGTTGATAACGCGACGGGAAGGCCGAACCGTCGGCGAGGAACAGCGGAATCGACAGCACACCGGCGAGGGTAATCGCCCCGCGAACACCGGCAAACGACGCGACCCACAGCTCACGCGTACTGTAGCTGCCAAACAGCAACGGTTTCTTTTTCAGGAAGCGGTTGCTGAAGTTTTTCATCACCCACAGCCAGACGAAACGCAGGATCAGCAGCGCAAAATAGATAATCCCGACGTCGGCAAACAGGTGCCAGGTGACGATTGACGGGTCATGCGTGGCCTGATCAATCGAGTTTTCCAGAATGCCCGGCAACTGCAAACCGAGCATGATGAACACCATCCCGTTGAACACGAATTCCAGCATCGCCCAGACGCTGTTCGCGCGCAGACGCATCGCCAGCGGCGCGTTGCGGATAATGCCTGACTGGCTGATGGTCATCCCGGCGGCGACGGCAGCCAGAATGCCCGACACGCCGATATGTTCGGCAATCAGGTAAGACGCGAACGGCAGCAGCAGCAGGAAAACGATTTGTGTCGCCGGGTCATCGCCGCTCCAGCGGCTCATGATGCGCAGCGATTTACTGTACAGCCACGTCACCGCGACACCCGCCATCAGGCCGCCGATGGCGACTTTGAGGAATTCAACGGTCGCGCCGCCCACGGTGAAAATCATGGTGCCCATCGCCACGGCGATCGCAAATTTGAGTGATACCAGGCCGGACGCGTCATTCATCAGCGCTTCACCTTCGAGCACGCCCATGATTGATTTTGGAATGCGGCCTTTGCCGACAATCCCACCCAACGCCACGGCATCGGTCGGTGACAGCACCGCCGCCAGCGCAAAGGCCGCAACCAGCGGAATATCCGGCACCATCATATAAATCAGATAACCGATACCGACGACGGTGAGTAACACCAGCACCAGCGCCAGCCCGAGAATTTCGCGCCCGTGGTGGAGGAATTCACGGGTCGGGGTTTTCCAGCCATCGGCAAACAGCAGCGGCGGGATGAAGAGGACGAGAAACAGTTCCGGGTCGAAATCCACATGCAGACCAAAACTCGGCACGGCCAGTACCGCACCGACGGCGATCTGCATTAATGGAAGAGGAACCTGAAATGGCAACATTCTGGTGACGACACCGGAGAGCGACACCACCAGAATCAAAATCAGAATGGTAAAGAAGATTTCCATGCTTTCCTTAGACTCTTGTTTTTATGATTTCAATCAGACGGGGTCTGACACATACAGGGGGAATAGTAGATCAAAAGGGGGCATGATTTAAATCGATGCGTGCGGTTGGGGGCTGCGCAGAGCTGTTTTAAAACCAAAATCAAAACCTTGAGTTGCCACTCACACTGGCTTTAAGGTCAAAACCTTGGGCTCGCCGCCCAAACTGGCCCAAAGGGTTTTAAACGAAACCCTTTGGAATCCTGCG
Organism: Rahnella sp. PCH160; assembly: GCF_047784855.1. NCBI lineage: Bacteria > Pseudomonadati > Pseudomonadota > Gammaproteobacteria > Enterobacterales > Yersiniaceae > Rahnella > Rahnella sp. PCH160. The sequence continues at coordinate 1,390,088 of NZ_JBLOGT010000001.1, read as the reverse complement.
TTTTTTTAACTGCGCGCTGTCGCTGGGTCGATGGACGTGTTCTGTTACTCCAGCGTGTGGCGCAAATCCAGGCACTTCGTGCTGCCTTCACTCGGTCTTCGAGCCATAGGTCTCGAAGCCGCTCCGTTCAGCTGGATTTTGAGCGCGCCAGCTTACCCTTCTTAAAGATAAAACCAGTCTGCATTTGAATTGAGAGAAGCCAGTGGCCGCTTTCAAAACGACGTCGAGCGAGGAGTGAGAAACGGCGAGAGTCTTTTTTCGAGCAGGTTCGAACCCGAGGCGAGAGCACCGCGCAGCGGCGGCGTTTGCGGCACTAGCTAGAGTCGCTGAAACATAGCCAGCCAGCGACAGCGCGCAGTAAAAAAAGCGAGGAGAGTGCAGAGAGGAAAAGCACTTTCCTCTCTGCTCGGTTTCGGCGCGAAAGGCCATGTGATAACCGCACATGAAAAACCGAAACTTACGCCAGTCTGTCTTTAAAAATCGCTAATAGTAGCGTGCAGATCCTCTTGACCAGAGCTAAAAGCCCCGATGCAATCGGACAAAAACCGCCCCGAATGCCCGGTCTGGCATTCAGATCGCCCATCCACCGGCATAAAACACCACCAACGCCACGGCGATAATCACCGTTCCGACGTTCAGTTTGCGCCATTCGCCGGAGAAGATGCGGCCAATCACCAGCGCGCTGAAGCCCAGCATGATGCCGGTGACAATGTTACAGGTCAGCACAATGAATACCGCACACAGTAAACCGGACATCGCATCGACGAAGTCGTTGAAGTCCAGTTTGGTCACGTTGCTGAGCATCAGCAGGCCGACGTACATCAGCGCTGGCGCTGTCGCGTAAGCCGGAACCAGATAGGACAGCGGAGACAGGAACAACATCAGCAGGAACAGCACGCCGACCACGGTGGCCGTCAGGCCGGTTTTGCCGCCTGCCGCTGTACCCGCTGCGGATTCAATGTAAACCGCAGCCGGTGATGCGCCGACCAGAGAGGCAAAAATGCTGCTTACGGAGTCAGCCGTCAGGGCTTTGCCGCCGCTGATGATCTGGCCGTTTTCGTCGAGCAGGTTTGCCTGCCCGGCAACGGCGCGGATGGTGCCGGTGGCATCAAAGACCGCCGTCATGACCAGCGCCAGAACGCTGGGCAGCACGGCGGCTTTCAGCGCGCCCATGATATCGAGGTCGAAAATGACCGATTTGCCGTCTGCGCCTGCCAGTGAAGGCATCGCGAACAGGCCCTGATATTTCACCGCTGGGTCGAAAATCAGGCCAATAATGGAAATCGCGATGATCACCAGCAAAATGCCGCCGGGAACACGCAGTTTCTCAAAACCGAAGATCACCGCCAGACCGAGCAACGTCATCACCACCGGGAAAGAGGTAAATGCGCCTAGCGCGACCGGCAAACCGTCCAGCGGGTTTTTCACCACCAGGCCAACGCCGTTAGCAGCGATTAACAACAGGAACAGGCCGATACCGATGCCGGTTCCATGCGCAACGCCGGCCGGCAGGTTGCGCAAAATCCACGAGCGGATGCCCGTGACTGAGATAATCGTGAACAGCACGCCCATCAGGAACACCGCGCCTAACGCCACCGGTACGCTGATGTGCTGACCGAGCACCAGGCTGAATGCCGTAAACGCCGTCAGAGAAATTGCACAGCCAATCGCCAGCGGCAGATTTGCCCACAAGCCCATCAGCAGGGAGCCAAAACCGGCAACCAGACAGGTCGCGACAAACACCGCGCTCGGCGAAAATCCGGCTTTGCCCAGCATGGACGGCACAACAATCACCGAATAGACCATCGCCAGAAACGTCGTTAAACCGGCGATCACTTCCTGGCGGACGTTGCTGCCACGCGCACTGATTTTGAAAAATGCATCAAACGGGCCTTTTGGCGCAACTGCGCTGCCCGTCTGAGGGTGTTGACTCGACATGGAAAATCCTCTGAATGTCTTGACTGATTAGCCGGCGTGGTCATTATGAAATCGTTTCTGCACGTTCGCTTCCTTACCCGTCGCCTGAAACCGCCGAAATCAGCGTCAGACTGACAAGGCAAACGTTTAACTCACATCGCATATGGCGGGACAAAATAATTAAGCAAACGATTATCCGGCCTTTAAACCCCTCATTTCAACTACGTTCGACGACATTTTACCGTTGTCCGGTCAATAAAAACGCGGTTGTGGTGCAAATTCATCCGGCTGGCGATTTACTGTGCGGTAACGGTTGCGCATCAGCGTTATCAGACGGGGTTTTGGCGGGATAAAAGTGCGTGGAAGGAAAAACGAAAAAAATCGCAGAGAAATTGCGCGGCAAATAACAGGATTATTTTCAGGGTTTATTATATTGCGCTCATGGCATCCCTCACCCATCGCCTGAGCGCAACAAAATAGTCCTGACAGTTAACGCAATATAGTGAAGGGTCCGCCATTTTCCAGTGCCTTTTGATAAGCAGGACGCCCCGTCACATTCGATAACCATGCATTTAAGTGTGGGTACTTCCCGAGCCCGGCGCGTGCATTTATTGCCTCTATCGGGAAACTCATCTGAATATCTGCCGCGCTGAACTGATAACCGGCGAAATAAGGATGCGTGGCGAGATGATGTTCCAGATAATCCATGTGGGTATAAATCTGTTTATCCAGATAGTTTTTCTGCACCCCCTGCCCGATCGCACCCGCAATAGGGCGAATCAGCCACGGCATCGGCGGCTTGCCTAAACGGCTGAAAATCAGTTTCATCACCAGCAACGGCATCAGCGAACCTTCCGAATAATGCATCCAGTAGCGGTATTGCTGGCGCTCAGCGAAGGCCGCCGGTTTGAGCGTCCCGGCCTCATCATAAACTTCCTGCAAGTATTCGATGATGGCACCGGACTCCGCGAGGATCAGCCCGTTGTCTTCCAGCACCGGCGATTTGCCCAGAGGATGCACTTTTTTCAGCGAAGCGGGGGCCAGCATCGACTTTTCGTCCCGCTGATAACGCTGAATTTCGTAGGGAACGCTCAGCTCTTCCAGCATCCATAAGATTCGCTGCGAACGTGAATTATCCAAATGATGCACTGTGATCATAAATATTTCCCATCCTGTTTCATTTAATTATTTGTTAACTATAGACAAGGTATGAATAGCCGGTTCAGATTCATTTAAAAACCATGATGTTTATCCGGTTTATTAACAACGAGATTCGCCCGTAAATTATTTTCATTTGATTAAAATCACTTACGGATTAATCTTAATTACACGAAAAAATTATCGTAACTTCATTCGCCTTTAATAAATCTTAATGCCATTATCGCCGAATCTAAAATAGACCCCCTGCTTGCGTGGAGCCTGACATGTTTTCCAGTAATTACAACAATGTGCTTGTAATGTTTTCGTTCATTGTTGCAATGCTTGCCTCTTATACCGCGCTTGATATGGCTGGCCGCGTTGCCACAACAGAGGGAAAGGCTTCCCGTCTCTGGTTAAGTGGGGGTGCCATTGCCATGGGCATCGGGATTTGGTCCATGCATTTTATCGGCATGCTGGCCTTTAATTCTGCAATGCCAATGGGTTACGACCCGTTCATCACGTTGCTTTCTATGGTGATCGCTATTATCTCGTCGGCCTTTGCGCTGTGGCTGGTCTGCCTGCCGCATTTACCGGCGAGACGTTTGCTGGCCGGCGCGTTGCTGATGGGCGGCGGAATTGCCGCGATGCATTACACCGGCATGGCCGCGATGCTGATGATGCCGACGATTATTTATGATTACTGGTGGGTGGCACTGTCCGTTATCGTGGCGATCGTCGCCTCGGGCGCCGCCTTGTGGATGGCGTTCCATCTGCGCCAGCAATCCCCCAACGTCCGGCTGTTACGCGTCAGCGCCGCAGTGGTAATGGGCACGGCGATTGTCGGTATGCATTACATCGGCATGGCGGCGGCGAAATTCCCGATGGACAGCCACAGTATGGCGGCGTTCAGCGGTGTGGATAACAACTGGCTGGCGCTGCTGGTGATCGTGGTGACGCTGGCGATTCTGGCGATCACGCTCATTATTTCAGTTCTCGATGGCCGTATGCAGGCGCGCACGTCCATTCTGGCGTCGTCGCTGGCGAAAGCCAACCGCGAGCTGACGCAACTGGCGCTGCACGATAATCTCACCCGTTTGCCGAACCGCCTGCTGCTGGAAGATCGCCTCGGGCAAGCCTTCCAGAAAGCGTCGCGCGGTGAATCTCAGTTTGCCGTGCTGTTTCTCGATCTCGACGGTTTTAAAGCGGTGAATGACGCGTTCGGCCACCATATCGGCGATCAGTTGCTGATCTCGGTGACAGAACGTTTGCAATCTCAGCTCCGTGCAACAGATACGCTGGCGCGTCTGGGGGGTGATGAATTTGTACTGCTGATGGAAATAACAGAACCGGCCGATGCTTCGCAACTGGCTGACCGGCTGGTGCATCTGATTGCGCGTCCGTTTTACGTTTCCCGCTACGAACTGCTGGTGTCCGCCAGTATTGGCATTGCCGTCTATCCGGGTGACGGCGAAAACGAACGCGAGCTCATCCTCAATGCGGATGCGGCGATGTATCACACCAAAAACTCCGGCCGCAACGGGCACAGTTTCTTCCAGCCGTCGATGAACGCCAACGCGCAAAATCAGTTGCAGATGCTCAATGATTTGCGTCTGGCGATTGAACACCACGAGCTGCGTTTGCATTACCAGCCCAAATTTATTGCGCCTTACGGGCCGGTCAGCGGATTCGAAGCGCTGCTGCGCTGGGAGCGCAACGGCATCACCCTTAGCCCGGACGTCTTCCTGCCACTGGCGGAAAAAACCGGTCTGATCATTCCGATAGGTGAATGGGTGCTGAACGAAGCGTGCCGGCAATTGCGCGAATGGCATCTTGCCGGACACATTCACTGGAGCGTTGCCGTTAACCTTTCCACCCTGCAGTTTGAGCAGGCCAATCTGGTGGAAATGGTGATAGACACCATCGAACGTCATCAGATCCCGGCGGAAATGCTGACGCTGGAAGTGACGGAAACCACGGCGATGCGCAACCCGGATGTCAGCGTGGAAATTCTCGAACGCCTGACGCAATACGGCGTTAAGGCGTCTATTGATGATTTCGGTACCGGCTATTCCAGCCTGCTGTATCTGAAACGCCTGCCCGCCAGCGAGCTGAAAATCGACGGCGCGTTTATTAACGATCTGATTGCGGGAAGTGAAGATGCCAGCATTGTTTCGGCGATCATTGCGCTGGGGCAGACGCTGAATCTGAAAGTGGTGGCCGAAGGCGTGGAAACCATCCAGCAGCAGGATTTCCTGACGCAACTGGGCTGCGACACGTTACAGGGCTATCTGCTGGGGCGTCCGATGACGCCGCAACAGATTGCCCAACATCCCGATTCTGACTGGGAGGCTCAGGTCAAAATCATCGATAAAATCTGACGCTGTGCAGCCCTGACGTTCAGCTTTGAACTGCCGCCGTGCGGAAAAACCGCACGGCATTGCGCAACTCGATGCTCTGTTCCGTCAGGGATTGCGCCGCAGCGGCGGCCTGTTCAACCAGCGCCGCATTCTGCTGCGTCACCCTGTCCATCTGATCAACCGCAATCCCGACTTCGTGAATCCCCGTGTGCTGTTCCGAACTCGCGGTCGAAATTTCACTGACGATCCCGGCGACTTTATTCACTGAACTGACGATATCCTGCATCGCTTTACTGGCACGATCCGCCTGCTGTGACCCCTCAGCGATTTTGCTGACCGTCCCCTGGATCAGGTCTTTAATTTCTTTCGCCGCCTGCCCGCTTTTTTGCGCCAGAACGCGGACTTCGCTGGCGACCACGGCAAATCCTTTCCCTTGCGTTCCCGCGCGGGCGGCTTCCACGGCCGCATTCAGCGCCAGTAAGTTGGTCTGAAACGCAATGCCCTCAATCACGCTGATAATGTTGATGATCTCGCGGGAACTGCCGGAAACGTCGCGCATATGCGCCTGCATTCCGGTCACAATCGCGCCGCCCTGTGAGGCTGTTTTCGACGTTTCATGCGCCAGCGCGCTGGCTTCACGGGCATTTTCGGCATTCTGGCTGACGGTCGTTGTCAGGTTTTGCATGTTTGAACTGGTCTGCACCAGCGATGCCGCCTGTTCTTCCGTGCGCTGCGACAAATCGATATTGCCTTGTTCGATTTCGCTGGCGGCGTGATTGATGGACTCGCTGCCTTCCATAATCTGATGAATGGTTTTGTTGAGCTGCTGATTCATCCCTTCCAGCGAGGCCAGCAGGCTGCCGGTATCGCCCGGTTTGAGCGCAATTTTCGCCGCCAGATTTCCGGCGGCGATTTCACGCATGATCGACGCCGCATACGCCGGTTCGCCACCCAGCTGTTTCACCAGATTGCGCGCCAGCAGTAACGCCATCGCCAGCGAGACAAGAAAGGTGAAGCCCACCAGCGCCAGGAACATCATGCTGGCATTGTGATAACGGCTGCGGGCCTGCGCGGCGGCCTTTTCACTGTTTGCCAGCTCGTCGCTGACCAGCGTCGCCAGATCGGCCATCAGCTGTGTGCGGTATTTGCGTGAGTTGTCGCCGCTGATTTGTGTCGCCTGCGCAATGTCGTTGCGCTCAACGGCGGCAATGACGGCGTCGTTAGCCAGCGAGAACTGCTCAAAGTTATTCACGATTTGCGTAAACAGCGCGGATTTACTGCCGCCGCTGTCCAGTTTGTGGTAGGCATTTTCGGCGGCTTTAAAATTCGCCACGGCCTGCAAGATTTCGCCCCGGTGGCCGTCGCGCGACGCCCCCTGTGGCGAGGCGATGTACTGCACCTGTTGCAGCCGCAATTCGGCCAGCGTCCCGCGCATGACTAACGGATACTGAACGCCGGGCAGCCGGTAGGCGCGGTAACTTTCAATTTGCTGATTGCTGCCGTTGAGCAGCCAGGCAGACATCGCTGCGAGGATCAGCATCAGACCCAGAACGAGCGCGAAAGCACCCAGTAAGCGCGTCAGTACAGAGAGATTGGTTATTTTTTTCATCCGGACACTTCGTTAAGTCAGTGACTTGAAACTGTGATAACGGCAACCGGAGGAAGAACTTTAGGATAAATGAAACTATATTTCACTTTGTTAAACACTGACTTTCAAAATGTAATTCGGGCGTTACTGAACGAATTTTTCGTGTTACCTGCGGGGGATGAAAACTTGATGTGGCTGGCATTTTTGGCGTTACGCTCGTTTATGCTGAGAATAACGCCAGAAGGTTATTGGGGTGCAAAATCCGGCCATAACGGCTGAACCACGGACAGCAGATGGGCCGTTACGGTGGCTACGGACATGTGGCGATAATTCTCGGTGCCGTCCGGCAATTGCGTGAATTTCACCACGGTTTCCAGCCCGGCTTCCTGACATAACACCGCGCCTCCGGCGATATCCCACAACGTGGTACGCCGTTGCAGATGGCCGTCGATAATCCCTTTGGCGGCAAACACCATGCCGACAGTCGTACAGCGGTAACAATGCACCGACCATTCTGCCGCGCGCAGCCCCTGATAAAATGCCGACGCCTCATCCAGCTTGTCGTCCGAACTGTCCCCCAGCGACACAATCTGGACATCGCCAAAACGGTCGTCGCGGCAGAAAGGTTTACCGTTATGGAAAATGCCCTTTCCGGATTCTGCGGCAAAAAGTTCGTTCAGCACCGGCAACGCAACCACGCCGATCACCGGTTTTTTCTGTTCGACCAGTCCGAGCGAAACGCCCCACAGCGGCGAACCGCGCAGGAAATTCGACGTACCGTCGATCGGATCAATCACCCAGCAGGCCGCATCCGTAAGCGTGCCGCCCAGCTCTTCGCCGATAATCGCATCCTGCGGAAAATGCTGTGCCAGCTGCGCGCGGATAAACTGTTCAACCGCCACATCGGCTTCCGAAACAAAATCCTGCGTCCGTTTACTGCTGACTTCGATACTGTCCCGGCGGTTGAAAAAACCTATCGCCAGTTCTGCCGCCTGAGCCGCAATCTGACTGGCTAACGCCAGCTTTGCGGACATCGTAGTGTGAGTCATCATAAATCCTGATTTTTCAGTCTGAAGAAAAAATACGCGGTCATAGAATGCACCGGATTTGATGAATAAAAAATGACAACTGGCCGCTTGCCAAAACAACGCAAAATCTTCTATATCTGTGTGCTTAACTTTTCAGCGTGAAGCCGGAGAAAACCATGCCAGATGCCGCCCATTGGATCCCCTTTTTACTGATTTGTATTGGTCTGGTGTTAACACCCGGCCCGAATATGATTTACCTGATTTCGCGCTCGCTGTGCCAGGGGCCGAAAGCCGGGCTGATTTCCCTCGGCGGCGTGGTGCTGGGTTTTCTGTTTTACATGTTGTTTGCCGCGCTCGGCATTACCGCGCTGCTGATGGCGGTGCCGTTTGCCTATGACGCCCTGCGGATCGGCGGCGCAGCGTACTTGCTCTATATGGCGTGGCAGGCGGTGAAACCCGGCGGACGCTCGCCGTTTCAGGTCAGAGATTTGCCGCGCGACAGCAACAGAAAACTGTTTACCATGGGGCTGGTGACAAATTTACTGAATCCGAAAGCCGCAGTGTTGTACCTGACGTTATTACCGCAATTCATCGTTCCTGAGCAAGGTCACGTCCTCATGCAATCTCTGGTGCTGGGCATCACGCAAATCATCGTCAGCTTTACCTTCAACGCCCTGATCGCGCTCTCGGCGGGAAATATCGCCCTGTTTCTGGCTGGCCGCCCGTTGTGGATGGTGCTTCAGCGCTGGTTTATGGGCGCAGTGCTTGGCGGGCTGGCGGTGCGTATGCTGCTCGACGGACGTAAATAGCGCCATAAAACAGATAAAGCCGTTTCTGAAAGCGGCTTTGTCTCCGGTCATATTCAGTCTCTGACTAACGCTATATAATCCTCTGCACAACGAAAACAGAGGAATTCATACGTGCGCGCATTCACTTCCAAATTACTGCCATTCGCTTTACTGCCCGGCCTTGTCCTGAGCTTTTCATCGCAATCTGCCCTGGCTTCACGCCAGATCACCGACCAGCTCGGGCGTCAGGTGACGATCCCCGATCAGGTTGATCGCGTTGTCGTGCTGCAGCACCAGACGCTGAATCTTCTGGTCCAGCTTGATGCTACAAAAGATATCGTCGGCGTGCTCAATAACTGGCAGCAACAGCTGGGCAGCGGGTATGTACGTCTCGCGCCGTCTCTGGAAAAAACGCCGGTGGTGGGCGATTTAACCAGCGTGAATCTTGAAAGCGTGGTCGCCCTGCATCCGCAGGTGGTGTTCGTCACCAACTATGCGCCGCAGGAAATGATCGACCAGATCAGCCAGACCGGTATCGCGGTGGTCGCCGTTTCTTTGCGTGATGATCCGAAAGGGGAAGAACATAAGATGAATCCGGTGCTGCCGGATGAAGATCGGGCGTATAGCGAAGGATTGAAAAAAGGGATCCAGCTGATCGGGGAAGTGGTCAACCGTCAGAAACAGGCGCAGTCATTGATCGACTATACTTTTGCTCAGCGCCAGTTAACCGGCACGCGGCTAAAAACGATCCCGGCTGACCAGCGCATTCGCACTTACATGGCTAACCCTGACCTGACCACTTACGGTTCCGGCAAATATACCGGGCTGATGATGTCCCATGCCGGTGCGTTTAACGTCGCCGCGGCGACCGTGAAAGGCTACAAGCAGGTATCACTTGAGCAGGTGATCGTCTGGAACCCGCAGGTGATCTTTGTGCAGGACAGGTATCCGGAAGTTGTCAGTCAGATCAGCAACGATCCGAAATGGCAGAGCATTGATGCGGTCAAAAATCATCGCGTTTATCTGATGCCGGAATACGCCAAAGCGTGGGGCTACCCGATGCCCGAAGCGCTGGCGATCGGTGAATTGTGGATGGCGAAAAAACTGTATCCGCAAAAATTCGCCGACATCGATATGCAAAAACAGGCTAACGCTTATTATCAGCGCTTCTACCGGACAGACTTCAAACCTGCCGCCGAAGCGGCGCACGCGGGAAAATAACCTCGTCCCGGTGCCGTACTTTTTTGGGGTAATGTGACAAGGAGATCTGATGACAAACTCAATCAAAGTGCTGGCTGCAGGCAGTCTGCGCCGCGCATGGGCACCGTTGTGTGAGGCTTTCCAGCAAAAGACCGGCAGCAAGGTTGTGACGGAATTCGGCCCCGCCGGGCTGCTGCGCGACAGAATTGAACAGGGGGAAAAAACCGACTTATTCGCTTCGGCCAACACCGCGCATCCGCTGGCGTTGCAGCAGCACGGCAAGGCGCTGGAGGTCGAAGCCTTCTGCGGAAACAGTCTGTGCGTGACGGCGCGCAAAGGGCCGGCGCTGGACAAGCTCAACTGGTTGAGTGTTTTACTGGATCCGCGTTTTCGCCTGGCGACATCAACACCGCAAAGCGATCCTTCCGGCGATTACACCTGGCAGATGTTTGAGCTGATTGAACGGCGTCATCCGGGCGCGGGCGAAGCCTTGCGCAATAAAGCGCTGCGTCTGGTCGGTGGTGAGAAATCGGCAAAAATCCCGGAAGGGAAACTGGCAGCAGAATGGCTGATTGGCAGCGGGCAAGCCGACGTGTTTATCGGCTACACCAGTTACGCGGCTTCGCTGCGGGAAAACGATGCGCTGGAGGTTTACAACATTCCGGCCGATTACAACGTGCGAGCCAGGTATGCACTCGCGACGTGTACGGAAAAAGCCAAACCGCTGGCAGAATTTATTCTTGCAGAGACCGGCCAGCATATTTTGCAGAATGCCGGTTTCTGTGGGAAACACTCGGTGATGCAGGAATAGTCGTCGGGTTAGTGGTCTAAATCACGCTCTTTCATTGCGCGCTGACGGTCATAATACTCATCTTCAGCGGCGATGATTTCATCGAGCAGGGAATCCACATCGGCTTTATGCGTATCTTCGGCAAACAGGCCGGTCAGAGGCGTTTCCGGGGTCAGTTTACCGTCCTCGTATAGCGCCCAGATTTCTTTCGCATAACGCGTTTCCAGCAACTGCGGTGCGAACTGACCATAATATTCGGTCATGTTATTCACATCGCGTTCAAACATCGATTCGGCATGATTGTTCGCGGCGGCGTCCACGGCCTGCGGCAGGTCAATTATCACCGGCCCGTCGGCATCCATCAGCACGTTAAATTCTGACAAATCCCCGTGAACAATCCCCGCGCACAACATGCGCACGATATTGCGGATCATGGTTTCGAAATCCGCCACGGCTTCTTCTTCGGTCAGAATGACGTCGCTCAGACGCGGCGCAACCACGCCGTCAGCGTCCGTGATCAGCTCCATCAGCAGCACGCCATCCAGACAAATGTACGGTTGCGGCACGCGCACCCCGGCGTTCGCCAGACGGAACAACGCATCCACTTCAGCCGTTTGCCAGGACTCTTCCTGCTGCTTACGTCCGAACTTTGACCCTTTTTGCATCGCACGCGCGTTGCGGGTATTACGGACTTTGCGGCCCTCCTGATATTGCACGGCTTGCTTGAAGCTACGCTGCGTTGCTTCTTTATAAACTTTTGCGCAACGGATCTCTTCACCGCATAAAACGGTGTAAACGTCGGCTTCTTTGCCACTTTTCAAACGACGGACCACATCGTCTATCAGGCCGTCATCCACCAGAGGTTGGATTCTATTTGGGATTTTCATGCAGCCTTGTACCTCATTTCAGCGCATGAGGGAATGACCTGCGCAATATTCCCTGCATTACACACCAGACACGCCGTTCGCGTCATCCTTTCTTAATCCTTCTTTTTCACTATACTCAAGCCTACAGTCTAACGTAGTGGCGGTTGAGTGGATACTTTCTGCACGCAGGTTCTTGCCATTCTGCGATGAAAATGTTGTCCGGTGCCCGCTGATATCCCGTTAGCGCCCCGCTTTAATTTGACTTAATTATTTTATTCACACCTGATAATTATTTCCTGTTGTAAGTAATGGTACCCGATTATTTAATTTTCATGACAACGGAACCTTTTCCCTTTTTTAAGCTTTTCGTGCTGTTGAGGTTGTGTTTACTTGCGGCAAAATCTGGTATACGTTCCGTTTAGAATAAGGGTGATACTGTGCCGTTAATTTCCCGTTGCAGGTCATCATTATGAACACTATTTTAATTACAGGCGCTACTGGTTTCGTCGGCGGAGCTGTCGTTGAATATATTCTCCGTCAGCAATTAAGTTCTAAAAACCAATTATTACTTTTAGTCAGGGCTGACAATAATGCGACGGGACTCGCCAGAATTATCGACAATTTGAAAAAATTCGGATTATCAGACGAACTGCTTGCGACTATTAGCGAGCAATCTATATTAACCGGCGATCTTGCCGAACCCGAAAAATTTATTCAAGACCCGCGTTTAGATACTGTCACGCATGTTATTAACTGCGCCGCGATTGCTTCATTTGGCAATAACCCGGCTATGTGGCGTGTCAATGTTGAAGGCTCGCTGATTTTTGCCAAACGTATGGCAGAGGTCCAGGGCTTACAGCGGTTTGTCCACGTCGGCACCGCGATGGCGTCAATGCCGGATAAAGACAGCGTGTTTTATGAAGGCATGCCAGACAACGAGCACAACGAAGACCTGGTGCAGTACACGGCGTCCAAGCGCGCCATCGAAAATCTGGTGCGCAGCGAATGCCCGAATCTGCCGTTTGTGGTCGCCCGTCCGTCAATCATTGTGGGCCACACGCAGTATGGCTGCCAGCCGTCGAGCAGCATATTCTGGGTCTTCATGATGGCGATTAAACTGAAGAAATTTACCTGCACGCTCGACGATCAGGTGGATGTCATTCCGGTCGATTATTGTGCCATGGTACTGGTTAAACTGTGCCTTGCAGCTGAACTCAGCCACAGTTTCTATCATATTTCTTCCGGTGAAGAAATGTGTACGCCATTCCATGAAATAGATACGTCTGTTGCAAAAGCCAATAATACGTCACGTATTATCAGTGAATATCAGCAGATCAGTTATCAGGAATTTACCGGCATCCGCAAACAATTTAAAGACGTGCTCGGCCCGTGTAATGATAAAATCATTCTGCGTGCAATAAAGCTTTATGGCGGCTTTGCACAATTAAATGTGAAATTTGATAACTCACGCTTGCTGAATATGGGTATTCCTAAACCCGCTGCATTCAAAAGTTATATTGATAAATGTGTTTCGTCTACTCGCGGTCAGACAATAACTGAACTGATGAGAGTGGACTTTAAATAAACCGATGCGTCTGTTTGAGTCATCAAACGACCCTCTGTTTTTTATCGCTGCCTGAAAGACAAAGAGGACGGTTTAGAATACCACGACGCCGCAAAGGACATTGCGGCGTCGTTTTTTTACGGCACGGCGGCTCAGACCAGGCCGTTTCGCCCATAAAGCCGGAAGCCTTCACGCTGGTTTAACCGGTCATAATAGGCGGATACCGCAGGCAATGCCGGGCGCGACATCGGTGTCATTGACCAGCGGTTTACCGCCAGCCCGAGCGGAATATCTGCCAGCGTAAAATTATCGCCCAGCACGTAATCGCCGCTGTGCTGTAATTGCGCTTCAAACATCTGCATGTGGCGGTTCCATTCGCTGACACTGGCATCAATCAGCGCCTGATCCTGATGCTGCGCGCTGTTGCGCGCCAGCGCCATAAACGCATAACGCCATGAATTATTCAGTTCGCCCGCCTGCCAGTCCATCCACTGTTCCGTCAGCGCACGACGTTTCGGGTCAGAAGAAAGCAAATCCTCGCGCCCTTCTCTGGCAACCAGATAACGGCAAATCACGTTGGATTCCCACAAAACAAACTCGTCGTCGAGCACCACCGGCACCATCGCATTCGGGTTCAGCGCCTTAAATTCCGGTGTCTGCGTGGACTGAAATCCCGCGCCAAACTGCTCCTGCTCAAAATCCAGCCCCAGCTCGTGGCAGGTCCACAAGACTTTACGCACGTTGATTGACGGCGATTTACCCAAAATCTTCAGCATGACTTCCCCTAAATGTGGAACCGATTAACGGCGGATAAAAATCCGCGTTTTTTCACCGTGATACGTCGTGTCTGTTTGTGCAACAAAACCACACTTCTCCGCCAGCCGGATTGAGGCCTGATGTTCCGGTGCGATAATGCAGCACAGCGGACGATCAAGACGGGTTTCAGCCCAGTTCAGCACCGCCTGCGCGGCCTCAAAAGCATAGCCTTTGCCATGATATTTTGGCGAAACTACCCAGCCCATTTCCGCCATGCCGTTCAGCGAAGGCGTGGTTTCACGCTGATAATCGGCCAGGCCGATTTCCCCGACAAACGCCCCTTCGGCACCTTCATGTTTTTCAAACACAATCCAGTAGCCAAAACCGAGCATCGACCAGTGGCCGGGATAACGCAGCAACCGGCTCCAGCTGGCCTCGCGGGTGGACGGCGTGCCGCCGATATATTTCACGACGGCCGGATCGGCCCACTGCGCGACGATATCTTCGAAATCATCCACGCAATGGGCGCGCAAAATCAAACGTTCGGTTTCAAGAACGGGTGCCTGAGTCAGCATAGTTTTCCCTGGAGTTTTTCTGATTTGTTCCGATGGCCTTTAACTTAGCATTGGAATTGTTCGGTCGGAAAGCGGGGTTTGGGGCCGGAAAAGAAAATCACACAATAATGCCGCTGCGCAGCGCCGAAGGCGTTATGCCGCGCACCGATTTAAAGCGGTGACTGAAATGGCTGGCGGAGCTGAACCCGCATTCCAGAGCAATTGAAGTGATATCCCGCGTGCTGTTCTTCAACAGATTTTCTGCCTGAATCAGCCGCGCATTCATCACATACTGGTGCGGTGCCATGCCCATGCTGAGCTTAAACATGCGGGCAAAATGAAACTCGCTGAGTTCCGCCAGCAGCGCCAGTTCCGGCAGCAATAACGGCTCGGCCAGATGCGCGTGAATATAGTCTTTTACACTGTTGAGAATGTACGGCGCGAGCCCGCCGCGCACCACCGGCAGCGCCCACTGCAACTGCGTGTAATTTTTGACCAGATGCGCCATCAGCAGATTTGCTGCGCTGCTCAGCATCAGCTGATTGCTGTTTTCCTGCCACTGGCTGCTGAGCAAAAAGTGGCGATACAAGAGCGTAATCTGCGGATCTTCCTCAAAGGTGCGTTCTTCCACCAGAATCGACGCCGGGCTGCGATCCCACGTCTGTTCCACCAGATGCCGCAGATGATCGTCAGAACAATACAGATGCACAAACGATAAATCGTCGCGCACATCCCAGCTCGACATGCTGTCTTTTGGCATCAGGCAAAAACGATCCGGCCCGCCGCCATTACGCCAGCCGCCGCGGGTTTTGTGATAACACTCATACCCGTCGGCGACGTAAAGACTCAGCGTATGGTGGTCCGGACTTTCCTGCGTCACGATGTCATTTTTGTTCGACCAGGCCGCCAGCTGAATGCCGGAGCCCAGCGCCACACTGTCGTGCAGAACCGCTTTGTGCTTACGCAGCGTTTCGAAAGCCTGATAAACCTTCGCCATGATGAGCACCGTGTGGAGGAAAGAGGAGATTCAGTTTACGTTTTCAGGCACCGGTTGAGCCAGATTTTGCTGCCACTGAACCGCAAAAAATGCGCAAGAATATGCAACTCACCGCAATCCGCTGAAATCCCGTTGCGCCTTATTCCGGCAGACTTACGTTCAATCAATACTTTGCGTGAGAGAAGTCCATGAATGTGTTTTTGTATATCTCGGTGATTATGATCTGGGGCACCACCTGGTTTGCGATTTATCTGCAACAGGGCGACGTGCCGGTAACCGTTTCGATTTTTTACCGCTTCCTGCTTTCCGCCGTGATTATGCTGGTAGCGCTGCTGGCCGCCCGCCGTTTGCGCCGTCTGGCACTGAAAGATCATCTGTTTTGCATGGTGCAGGGTTGCTGCGTTTTTTGCTTCAACTTTTACTGTTTCTATCATGCGGCGGCGTACATAACCAGCGGGCTGGAATCAGTGATTTTCTCAATGGCGGTACTGTTTAACGCCTTTAACGGGATGCTGTTTTTCCGCCAGAAACTGGCACCGGCGGTCATGCCCGCATCCCTCCTCGGACTGGCGGGCATAGTGACCCTGTTCTGGCACGACCTGAGCGCCGCCCATATCGCACCGGAATTACTTAAAGGCATCGGCCTCAGCCTGCTCGGTACTTACGGCTTCTCGCTCGGCAATATGATCAGCTCGCGCCATCAGCGCCACGGTCTGGACGTGCTGTCCACCAATACCTACGCGATGTTTTACGGTACGGCAGTGATGGGCGCGCTGAGTCTGGTTCAGGGCGCGTCCTTCGCCCTCGACCTGCGACCGCAATACATCGGCTCGCTGGTTTACCTATCGGTGTTTGGCTCGGTGCTGGCCTTTGGCATGTATTTCACGCTGGTCGGACGCATCGGCGCGAGTCAGGCGGCTTACAGCACGCTGTTGTTTCCGCTGGTCGCACTGACGGTTTCCACGTTCTGTGAAAGTTATCAGTGGCATACCAACGCCGTTATCGGGCTGGCACTGATTCTTATGGGCAATCTGGTGATGTTTTTCCGCCCGTCGTGGCGGGAGATTTTTCGCCGGAAAGCGGCGTTAACCGGCTAAGACGCCAGCCCGTCGAACTGCCTGAGGATCCGGCTCATCACCTGTTTCATTTGCGCGATAGCCGCAGGCCGTGGCGCTGGGAATTGAAGCCGAAAGCTGGCCGGGAAGGCAACCTTCAGGCCAGTAAACTTTCACCGCCAATCAGCGGGATAATTCGGGCGAGTACATCGTTAAAGACACCTTCTTCAGCAACGGCGATGAATTTAGCCTGCCGCTGACGCCAGTCCATCGTGTGGATAAGCGTTGTCGCCACCACGCACGGCGAGCTCAGATTATTCACAGGCACTTCAGTTGGCGCACCTCTGACACTGGTGCTCACAGGCATGCAAATCACCAGCCCGGTGACCTGATTGTATGTTTCATGAGACAAAATCAGCGCCGGGCGATATTTGCCAATTTCCTTTCCCTTGGTAGGCTCAAAATCGAGCCAGCAAATATCCCCGCGCTTTGGTAAATACATTAATAATCAAGCTCCTTGTCAGTGGGTTCAGCTAATTCGTCCGCGTGAGCAGTATACGCGCTCAAACCTGATAACAAGCTCGCCTCCGTGACCTTTTGCTTCTCGGCTTTTCGAATTTGCAGCCCTTCTTCAGAAACCTCAATGTCAACGACATCGCCTTCTTCAAATTGTGGAATTGACTTCAAATTTCCTGAAAGACGTAACGCGATGCTGTTACCCCATTTCTGTAATGTCGCCTGAGTCCGCATGTTCATGACCTCACTGTATGTATCTACAAAGAGTATACATCCAAAAGTCTGCGGGCGTATTCCCCATGCAGACTTTTGCGAGCGGCCTTCCGGTTTTAGTGATGCCTTTAAAGCCGCCTCTCTAAATAATCCCCCGTTCACTTTCAGCGTCTGGCCGTTGACCCATGCGCCGTCGGGGCCCGCGAGGAAGGACACAACGGATGCGATGTCTTCCGGCTGGCCGAGGCGTTCGAGGGGGCGGCTTTGGCAATGTTTTCGATCAACTGATCGGATTTACCGTTGAGGAATAAATCCGTTGCCGTCGGGCCCGGCGCGACGGTGTTGACGGTGATTTGGCGGCCACGCATTTCTTTGGTCAGTACGCGGCTCAGCGCTTCCACCGCGGCTTTGGTCGCGGCGTAAACGCCGTAGGTTGGCTGATATAAACCCACCACCGTAGAGGAGAAATTGATAATGCGTCCGCCGTTATGCAGGTGTTTTGCCGCTTCGCGCAGGGTGTTGAACGTGCCTTTCAGGTTGATGTCGATCAGGCGGTCAAACGCAGCATCGTCGGTGTCAGCGATAGCCGAAAGCGTCATGATCCCGGCGTTATTCACCAGCACATCCACGCCGCCAAAGGCTTGCTGTGCGCGGGCAAACATACGGCTGACCGCAGCAGCATCACTGACATCTGCCTGCGCGGCGATGGCTTTTCCGCCTGCCTGTTCGATTTTGCTTACTACCGCGTCAGCTTCTGCCTCGCCGCGTGAATAGTTCACGATGACCGTGAAACCGTCCAGCGCCAGACGCTCAGCGATGGCCGCGCCGATACCGCGTGATGCGCCGGTGATCAGCGCGACTTTATTGTGAGCCGGATTTTGAGTGGGAGAAGTCATAATGTTTTCCTCTGGGTCTGTTGAAGTGTGGCGACAGACAAAGAGTAGTGGATTGACGCTGCCGGATAATTACCCGATATTCGTTATCACTATCCGGTAAAAGCGAACAATCATGGATAAACTCGACAGTATGCGGCTGTTTACCCGCGTGGTGGAGCTGCGCAGTTTTACGCAGGCCGCGCAGGATCTGAACCTGAAACGTTCGACAGTGACCGACGCCATTAAGCAGCTCGAAGTGCGGCTGAACGTTCGTTTGCTGCAACGCACCACCCGCCATGTCAGCCCGACGCTGGACGGCGAGGCATATTATCAGCGTTGTCTGCGCATTCTGGCCGACGTGGAAGATGCCGAGATGGATTTCGCCGGTGCGCAGCCCAAAGGTTTATTGCGGGTGGACGTCCACGGTTCGCTGGCCAGGCATTTTCTTCTGCCCGGTCTGCCGGATTTTCTGGCTCAGTATCCTGAGATTGAATTTTACCTGAGTGAAGGCGACCGGTTCGTAGACCTGGTCCGGGAAGGTATCGACTGCGTGATCCGCGCGGGCGAACTGAAAGACAGTGATATGGTGGCGCGCCCGCTGGGAACGCTGCCGGAAATCACCTGCGCCAGTCCGGCGTATCTTGCGCATTTTGGTACGCCGGAAACACCGGATGACCTCGCAACCCACCGGATGATTGGCTACCGCTCAAGTGCAACCGGCGGGCTGTTGCCACTGGTTTTTCATCAGAACGGAAAAGCGCGGGAAGTGATTTTGCCGACCCGTTTGTCGGTCAACGGTGCGGAAAGCATGAAAGAAGCGGCGCGGCGCGGAATGGGCATTATACAGGTGCCGCATTACGGTTTAACCGACGATCTGGCGCAGGGCACGCTGGTGCAGATTCTGGCGGATTACCCGGTCGGCGCGTTGCCGGTTGCGCTGCTTTACCCCCGTAACCGCCAGCTATCGCCCCGTGTGCGGGTATTTATCGACTGGATGGTGAAGGAGTTTGTGCGGCGCAGTCGTGTACTGACGGGATAGACCGTCTGGATGAATGCGGAGTATGTTAGAAAGCTATCGATTGGGAGAAACCGATGACCACACCCGCTGTATTACTGCATATCGGCCAAGAAGAGACGCAAATTATCGTCAAAAATTCCACGGCTGAAGACAAGATGTTGCCGCTGACGCTGGGCTCGCAGCTGACGTCCGTGGGCTATTTCCGCCACACGCCGCCAACGCCGGACGAAATGGAAACCGCCATTATGGTGGTGGAAGATGAAATTATCCGTATCCGGCACGACATTCCCGCCGGCGCGGCGCTGTTCAGCACAGACAACGATATCCGCGCGCTGGCACGCATTGCCGGTGTGGCAGAAAACGAGGTGATGACGCTGTCGCTCGACGCCGTCGAACGGACATTTGACCGGCTGGCGCTGGTGATCAACGGACGCCCTGCGCACTTTGAAGGGCTGCCGGACGGCAATGATTTCGCGGCCACTTTGCTGATTTTGCGCGAGTTCATGCACCATCTGCAATTTGCAGAAATCACCGTGCAGGGAACGAAATTTGAGATGTAAGCAGAAAGCATAACAGCCTCATGCGCGGCTGTTACTCTTTTAGTGACCCCGATTCAGGCCGAGGTATTTTTCAGTTGCGCGGGGTCAGATTCCAGCAACACCAGACCGCTGAGATCCGGCAGCGACTGGTGCGCCAGATAATCCCGGAACGACATGCGCGGCGCATCGTTTTGCCACGCAGATTGCAGCTTGCCAAGCAAATCCGTGGTTTTTGACGTTTCCACCGGCGTCGTCGTGTCGGATTCCAGCCAGCCTTTCACATACTTCTGAATATGCGTTGAGGTGCTGGCGGACTGATCCACAAACGCACTCACCAGCGCCCCTTTGTGGTACTGAACCGACGTCTCACTTTCGGCTTTATCATCAATCTGATAGTACAAATAATTTTGCGAATTTTTGTCAGTCGTCAGGTTCAGCTGAAGCCCCGGCGTTAATGGCTGATGGAAGCTCGCGACCAGATGTGACTGCTGCTTCTGCGTGATATTGCGGTTCTGCGTGCTGTCGCCTGTGATTGTGCTGGCCTGCGAAACCTCGTAGGAGAACGTATCCACTTCGCTGAGCTTCATCGGATTGGTTTTATGCGTTGGCGTCTGCGTGACTGACGCGGTGAAATCCGCCAGCCCGGTCATCATGTTCTTATCAGTTTTGGTCAGCGAGAAATAAACCGGTTCTGAACCGCTGCTTTTGTACGTTGTCGCCGTTTCGCCGTAATTGCTGTTGAGCGCCGTAAACGCGTCTTTAAACATGTCCATCAGCGAGGCGTCGGCATTGCCGCGCGCTCCCACACTGCTGAACTGTTTCAGATACTGATTCAGCGCCTGTTTCTGCTGTGACTCCGTGCCGAGAAGTGCACGTTTGCTCATGTCCACGCTGATATCCACCGTGCCGAGCTCGCCGGTGGATTTCACTGAACGCGTGCTGGCGTCGGCGTGGAAATCCAGCGTTTGGGTCGTGATTTTGCCCAGCGTGGCATGCAAATCAACGGAAGACAGGACCGACGTATCGAATTGGGTTAATCCGCTCAGATCCAGCTTCGGCGGTTGCGCGGTCAGCCCGTCAATGGCTTTCTGAAAACCGTCGGCCAGACCGGCCAGAGCAGTGCGATCGGCCTCCGTCAGCGTGCCTTTGGTGACGCTCACCTGCACGCCCAGACCGTCGGCATCGCTGCCCAGGGTGATATCCACCAGTGCGCCGCTGGCCGTTTTCACGCTCAGGGTGATCTGGTTATCCGCTTTGGTATGAAGTTGCGATTGCGCACTGCTGACGGCGGAAGCCGAACCCGCCGTCTGCTTTAAGACCGATTGCGAATAACTGCCTGCCTCCGTGGCAAACCGCGCCATCAGCGCCGCGCCCAGCCCGGCGAAACGCGCTGCATTGCCTGCCGAACTGAAGTTACCCGCCAGCTTCGACGAGATAAGATCGGCGGACGCATTTTCCCACACCAGTGGCGGTTTGGTGATGGCGTAAACGGGCGTGCTGCTGGTCGCCTGCCCGATCGTCACGGAAGTCGACTGCGTCGCCGCCGCTTGCTGGCTGGCGACGGCGGTCACGGTTGCCGTGGTTTTGGTGGCGGCCAGCAGCGGAGTGGCTGACTGATTGCCTGTCGCAGAAATGATTGTCATCCCGATAGTTCCCTTGTGTTGCGCCATAGCGCCAGTGGATACCCTGATCCTTCTGATGCTATTTTCGGCAAAACCACAGGAAACTTTAAGGACATGTAAAAGTCTGTTTCTGAAAATGCGAACTGCGACGCCCGGCGTTATGTCATTCCAGCGGACCGCCCAGAATGGTTTCGCACATGCCGGAAAGAATACGTTCGCCGGTTTCCTGCTTCAGATCTTCATACCACTGGCCGGTGACCGCCATGTCTTTGCCGTGCGTGACGTCGCAGCGTTTACGCGCTTTCAGCACCAGATCTTTCACGCGATACGCCCGCTTTTCCTGATAGCGCAGCAGCGCGTCTTCAATGCCTAACGAATTGGTTTGCAACGCATTGGCCAGCACCACGGCGTCTTCCATTGCCGCGCAGCCGCCCTGCCCGATATCCGGCGTCGTGCTGTGGCCGGAGTCGCCGAGCAGCGCAATCCGCCCTTTCACCAGTTGCATAAACGGTTCGATATCATGAATTTCAATCCGGTTGGTGGTATCAGGGTTAATCAGTCCGATAAGTTTCTGCACCGGTTCTGCCCAGCCGGAAAAATAGCGCTCTAAATCGTCGTGCACCGTAGTGCGGTCTTCCGGCAGGCCTTTTGGCAGCGGAACATCAAAGAAAAAGTAGAAACGGTTGTCGCTCACCGGCATCAGTGAAACGCGTTTGCCTTCGCCGACGAACGTCGTCCACTGATCGGCAGGCGCGATGCTTTCATCGATTTCCACCAGCCCGTTCCAGTTAACGTAACCGGCATAGCGGCGCTCGGTGGCGTAGCCCAGAACGTGCTGACGCAGGACAGAATGCGTGCCGTCGGCGGCAATCAGCACATCGCCGGTCGCGGATGTTCCGTCGTCAAACCAGGCAGTAACGCTGTCTGCGGATTCTTCCACGTGCGTAACCCGTTTGCCAAACTGCACCTGATCGCGGCCATAGGTGTCGAGCAACATCGACTGAAGTTCCGCGCGCGCCACCGGATACGGCTGCTCACCCACGCTTTGAATCAGCGGATCCATTGAGAACCGCGTCAGGGTCTGGCCCTGCTGATACTCTTTGTAGGCCATGAAACGCATCTGGCCGCCCAGCTTGCGGAGCGGCTCTTTCATCCCGAGGTAATTCAGGCATTTGACGCCGTTCGGCCAGATAGAAATCGCCGCGCCCACCGGTTTCATCTCTTTCACCGCCTCGTATACCGCCGTTTCGATACCAAAACGCTTCAGCGCAATCGCCGCACATGTCCCGCCAATACCGCCACCAATCACGATCGCTTTCATATTTTTCTCCTTGAAGTCTCACAAGGAAAAAGCAATTTCTGTACCAGAAAGCGGATTTGCGCAATAAGCCTTGTATACAATCTTAAGGAAAATGGATGCCCGCCGCAGAATGACCCGAATGCGCTAAAACAAGGCGCAGCGACCGCGAAATGAGCCAGTCGGGTGCGTGGGTATGAAGATTGATACTCTTCGAACTATTCAGATTTCAAATACCACAACCAGAAGTAGTGATGAAATGAATCGCGATCCCATGTTCAGCCCGCAACAGTTGCTCAGTTTTGTAGCCGTGTGCGAAACCGGCAGTTTTACCCGCGCCGCCGACCGCGTTTATCTTTCGCAATCGACGGTCAGCCAGCAGATCCGACGGCTCGAAGACGCGCTGGGTAAACCGTTGCTGGAACGCACGTCGCATCAGGTTCAGCTCACCGAAGAAGGCGAGCGGCTGCTTGGCTATGCGCGGAGGATTATCGCGCTCAACGGCGAGGCGCACGACGCGCTGAGCGATCAGTGGCCGGACGGCATTGTACGTCTCGGCGTGCCGGAAGATTTTGCGGCCGCCACCACGTCTTTGCTGGCGCAGTTTTGCCGCGAGCATCCGCATATCCGGCTGGACGTCACCAGCGGCTTAAGCCACGAACTGCGCCGCGCGTGGCAGCAGGACATGCTGGATATTATTCTGGTGAAACAGCTGACCGGCGAGAAAGCCAATGCGCCGCGCCCCGAGCCGATGCTGTGGCTCGACAGCGCCGGGTTTCCGGCTTTTGAGCGCGATCCGGTGCCGCTGGTGCTGTTTCCGCTCAACGGTTTGTATCGCGAAGAATTGTGTCAGGCACTGGACGCCATCGGGCGCAGCTGGCGGATCAGTTACAGCAGCGCCAGCCTCGCCGCGCTGGTCGCCGCAAGCGCCGCCGGGCTGGGTGTCACGCTTCTGCCCGCCAGCTGTGTCACGCCGGAACACCGTATTCTCGGCGCAGAAAGCGGCTTACCCACCGTGGATAACGTCGAACTGGCGCTGTTTTACCGCCCGGACGCCACGGCGGCGCAAATCGCGCTGGCGGGAAAATTGCGCGAGTTTTGCCAGCTCAGCTGAGCATTGCGTTTCCCACTGACAGGCAGTGGGAAATATCGCAGCCGGAACCGGAGAGATCTTTTAGGGTGAAGAGAAAAGCAGCATCCTCTGAGCATCATGAATAAGGAATTCGACGTGCAAAACCCTCAGCAACAAAGCCGCAGAAATTTTCTCTCAAACAGTGCGAAAGTCACTGCCACCGGTGCCCTGCTGGCCTCCGGTATGGCTTCGGCGTCCACCGCCCGCGCCGGTCAGAAAAGTGAAAAATGCGACGATCCCCGTCAGGCGACAACGATTTCTGCCACGCACTACCAGCTGCGTAATGTCCGGCTGGAAGAAAGTTTCGAGCGCGAAGGCGACATCGTCATTGGCACGCAAACCGCTCTGTACAATCTCGACATCAGTAACGGCAAGATTGTGGTGATTCAGCCCGCGAAAGACGCCCCCGCCAGCACGTTACCGGCTTTTGACGCCAGAGGGCTGCTTCTTCTGCCCGCCACACGCGATATGCATATTCACCTCGATAAGACGTTTTACGGCGGCAAATGGGAAGCACCGCGCCCGCGCAAAGGCAAAACCATCATGGATATGATTGCCCGCGAGCAGGTGCTGATCCCCAAACTGCTGCCGACGTCGGTCGAACACGCCGAAGCAATTATCGGGTTGCTGCATTCCAAAGGCACCACCGTGGCACGCAGCCACTGCAATATCGACCCGGTCAGCGGCCTGAAAAGTCTCGAACATCTGAAAATCGCCCTGGAAAAACATCAGCAGGATTTCAGCTGTGAAATTGTGGCGTTTCCGCAACACGGTTTGCTGCATTCGAAAGTTGACGGCCTGATGCGCGAAGCCATGCAAATGGGCGTGCAGTACGTCGGCGGGCTGGATCCGACCAACGTTGACGGCGCAATGGAAAAGTCGCTGGACGCGATGTTCCAGATTGCGCTCGACACGAATAAAGGCGTGGATATTCATCTGCATGAAACGACGCCTGCCGGGATTGCCGCA
Organism: Rahnella sp. PCH160; assembly: GCF_047784855.1. NCBI lineage: Bacteria > Pseudomonadati > Pseudomonadota > Gammaproteobacteria > Enterobacterales > Yersiniaceae > Rahnella > Rahnella sp. PCH160. The sequence goes on along the minus strand of NZ_JBLOGT010000001.1, from coordinate 1,365,307 downwards.
GTGAAATATATGATTCAGACCGTAGAGAAAAACCCGCAACTGAAAGGCAAGGTGACCCTCAGCCACGGTTTTGCGCTGGCGATGATGCAGGGCGCAGAGCTGGATGACGTGATCGCCGGGCTGTCCGAACAGCAGTTCACCGTGGCGTCCACCATTCCGCTCGGCAAACTGAACATGCCGCTGCCGATGCTGAGCCAGCAAGGCGTATTCGTCATGACCGGCACCGACAGCGTGATCGACCACTGGTCACCGTTCGGCACGGGCAGCATGCTGGAAAAAGCCAGCCTGTACGCCCAGCTCTACGGCAATTCCGACGAATTCGGCCTGACACGCTCCCTCGCCATCGCCACCGGCAATGTCCTGCCGCTCGACGACGCCGGAAAACGCCAGTGGCCCGCACTCAACGACAACGCCGAAATGATCCTGGTCGACGCCAGTTGTTCCGCCGAAGCGGTCGCGCGGGTGTCCGACGTCAAAGCGACATTCCATCAGGGAAGACTGGTGTTTGGCGCGGTAGAGAAGGTTTAAGGTTCGAGATCCTCTGGCGTTGAAAAGCAAAAAGCCCCTCGCGGGGCTTTTTGTTGTACTGATACAGATGCCTGGCATCGATGCCCGAAGGCACAGAATCAGAACGGGATATCGTCGTCGAAATCCATTGGGGGTTCGTTGCTCTGTGCTGGCGCGTTGTTTTGCGCAGCCGGACGAGCCGCCTGCTGGCCGCCGCTGAACTGGTTGCCGCCTTGTGGCTGCTGAGGCTGACCCCAACCGCCTTGCTGGCCGCCGCCTGCGGATGCCTGACCGCCACCGGCTGGTGCGCCGCCGCCGGTACGGCCGCCGAGCATCTGCATGGTGCCGCCCACGTTAACCACGATTTCGGTGGTGTATTTTTCTACGCCAGCCTGATCGGTCCATTTACGGGTTTGCAGTGCACCTTCGATGTAAACCTGTGAACCTTTTTTCAGGTATTCACCGGCAACTTCGGCTAATTTGCCGAACAGCACAACACGGTGCCATTCTGTTTTCTCTTTCTGCTCGCCGGTGGCTTTGTCACGCCAGCTTTCGGAGGTTGCCAGCGTCATGTTGGCAACAGCGCCGCCGTTTGGCATGTAGCGGATTTCTGGATCTTGTCCGAGATTACCGACGAGAATAACTTTGTTTACGCCTCTGCTGGCCATGTGGATTCTCCTGATGATGTATGTCGTGGCTGAAACCACAGTTTGAGATGTGAGAGACTCACTTCGTATCATTATAACCACAAAACGCTGCCGTCATAACCACAAAACGTAGCCGCACTCCAACGGATATGATTAGCTGGAAGATTCCTTCCAGATTGCTCAGCAAACGTTCCGCTGTTACATCGAGTACTGGATATACATTCAGGTTTTGGGGTGGCATGGGCTGTGATTTGTGTCATAATTGCGCGTTACGTTCTTCTCTGTGCCTGATTCGCTGACCAGCGCGATGCCACCCTTTGCGACGGTCACCGGCACGGTGAGCTATCAAGTTAATCCGGGAATGATGAATGGATAAGATCGAAGTTCGGGGCGCACGCACCCATAATCTCAAGAATATCAACCTGATTATCCCGCGCGACAAACTGATTGTTGTCACCGGCTTATCCGGTTCAGGCAAGTCCTCTCTGGCGTTCGATACGCTGTACGCCGAAGGCCAGCGCCGTTACGTCGAGTCGCTGTCTGCCTATGCACGCCAATTTTTATCCTTAATGGAAAAACCGGACGTCGACCATATTGAAGGTCTGTCACCGGCGATTTCTATTGAGCAAAAATCTACATCGCATAACCCGCGTTCCACCGTCGGGACCATCACCGAAATCCACGACTACCTGCGTCTGCTGTTTGCCCGCGTGGGCGAACCACGCTGTGCGGAACACAATATTCCGCTGTCCGCGCAGACCGTCAGCCAGATGGTCGATAACGTGCTCGCGCAGCCGGAAGGCCAGCGTCTGATGCTGCTCGCGACGATCGTGAAAGACCGTAAAGGCGAGCACACCAAAACACTGGAGAATCTGGCGTCGCAGGGCTATATCCGTGCGCGTATCGACGGTGAAGTGTGTGATTTGTCGGATCCGCCGAAGCTGGAATTGCAGAAAAAACACACCATCGAAGTGGTCGTTGACCGCTTTAAAGTGCGTGATGATCTGGCGCAGCGCCTCGCGGAATCCTTCGAAACCGCGCTGGAATTGTCAGGCGGTACGGCGGTAGTCGCCGATATGGATGACCCGAAAGCCGACGAAATGCTTTTCTCCGCCAACTTCGCCTGTCCGGTGTGTGGCTACAGTATGCGCGAGCTCGAACCGCGTATGTTCTCGTTCAACAACCCGGCCGGTGCCTGCCCGACCTGCGATGGTTTGGGCGTGCAGCAATTCTTCGATCCGGATCGCGTGGTGCAAAACCCCGAGCTTTCCCTGGCCGGTGGCGCAATCCGCGGCTGGGATCGCCGTAACTTCTATTATTTCCAGATGCTGCGCTCACTGGGCGAGCATTACGATTTCGATGTGGAAGCGCCGTTTAACGAGCTGAGCAGCGACGTACGACACGCCATCCTGCACGGTTCCGGCAAAACCACCATTGAATTCAAATACATCAACGATCGCGGTGACACATCAATCCGTCGCCATCCGTTCGAAGGTGTGCTGCACAACATGGAACGCCGTTATAAAGAAACGGAATCCAGCGCGGTGCGCGAAGAATTGTCGAAATACATCAGCAACCGCCCTTGTACTTCCTGCAAAGGCACGCGTCTGCGTGAAGAAGCGCGCAACGTGTTTGTCGAAGAAACCACGCTGCCGGAAATCTCTGATTTCAGCATCGGCCATGCGATGGATTTCTTCCGCAACATGAAGCTCAGTGGTCAGCGCGCACAAATTGCTGAGAAAGTGCTGAAAGAAATCGGCGATCGCCTGAAATTCCTGGTGAACGTTGGCCTGAATTATCTCTCGCTGTCCCGTTCAGCCGAAACGCTGTCCGGCGGTGAAGCCCAGCGTATCCGTCTGGCGAGCCAGATTGGTGCCGGCCTGGTGGGCGTGATGTACGTGCTGGACGAACCGTCCATTGGTCTGCATCAGCGCGACAACGAACGTCTGCTGGAAACCCTGATCCACCTGCGTGATCTCGGCAATACGGTCATCGTGGTCGAACACGACGAAGACGCGATCCGCGCCGCCGACCATATTATCGATATCGGCCCGGGTGCTGGCGTCCACGGCGGTGAAGTGGTGGCGGAAGGCACCGCAGAAGATATCATGGCGAACGAAGCGTCACTGACCGGTCAGTTCCTCAGTGGCAAACGTGAAATTTCTGTGCCTGCACAGCGTGTTCCTGCGGACGCAACGAAAGTGCTGAAACTCTCAGGCGCGAAAGGCAACAACCTGAAAGATGTCACGCTGACGCTGCCGGTCGGTCTGTTCACCTGTATCACCGGCGTGTCCGGCTCCGGGAAATCGACGCTCATCAACGACACGTTGTTCCCGCTGGCACAGCGCGAACTGAACGGCGCAACCATTGCCGAAGCCGCGCCGTACCGTGAAATCGAAGGTCTGGGGCATTTCGATAAAGTGATCGACATCGACCAGAGCCCGATTGGCCGTACGCCGCGCTCGAACCCGGCGACGTACACCGGTATTTTCACGCCGGTCCGCGAACTGTTTGCCGGTGTGCCGGAATCCCGTTCACGCGGTTATACACCGGGGCGTTTCAGTTTCAACGTCAAAGGCGGGCGCTGCGAAGCCTGTCAGGGCGATGGGGTGATTAAAGTCGAAATGCACTTCCTGCCGGATATTTATGTGCCGTGCGATCACTGCAAAGGCAAACGCTATAACCGCGAAACGCTGGAAGTGAAATACAAAGGCAAGAGCATTCACGAAGTGCTGGAAATGACGATTGAAGAAGCTCGCGAATTCTTCGACGCCGTCCCTGCCCTTGCGCGTAAATTGCAGACGTTAATCGACGTCGGCCTGACGTATATCAGCCTCGGCCAGTCAGCGACCACGCTGTCCGGCGGTGAAGCGCAGCGTGTGAAACTGGCGCGTGAGCTTTCCAAACGCGGCACCGGCCAGACGCTGTATATTCTCGACGAACCGACCACCGGCCTGCACTTTGCCGACATTCAGCAATTGCTGGAAGTGCTGCATCAGTTGCGCGATCAGGGCAACACCATTGTGGTGATTGAACACAATCTGGACGTGATTAAAACCGCAGACTGGATTGTCGATTTGGGGCCAGAAGGTGGTGCAGGCGGCGGTCAGATTCTGGTTGCCGGTACGCCGGAAACGGTCGCGGAATGCAAAGAATCGCACACCGCGCGCTTTCTGAAACCGCTGCTCGAACGCCACAGCCAGCAGGCGAAGAAAACAGCTTAATGTTTTTGGCTTCCTCCCCTGTAAAGGGGAGGAGCTAAAACCAATCCGCATTTCCGCTAAACCTTACTTAAATATCTTCTGCACAAACTCCGCGAACGCCGGGCGCCAGACGTCCATTTCATGACCGAGATTCGGGTATTCGTGGTAATCGAACTTAATTTTGCGTTGCTCAAGTTCTGATTTCAGTCCCGCGATATCTTTGCCCGTCACCACGTCTTTTTCCCCGACAACGACCGTGAAGTTTTTCAACTGTGCGTTAATTTTATCGGGTTCGGCGAAACGCTTTTCAACCTCTGCGTTTGGCACGGTCGTTGTGCTGACGCCGCTCAATGTTGCCAGCCAGCCGAACTGGTCGAGATGCGTCATGCCGCTGACCAGCGTCTGATAGCCGCCCTGCGAAAGCCCGGCTAACGCACGTCCGGCGGCGTCATCGCGCACGCGGAAGGTTTTTGAAATCAGCGGGATAATGTCGCCGGTCAGCTCTTTATCTGCTGCCGCCGCATTGCGCGGATAGAATTCTTTGCGACGGTCTTTGGTGACGTAATCTTCCGGCACCACGCCTTTGGCGTCAGTTTCCGTATCAGGGATCACCACCAGCATCGGTACGATTTTTTTCTCTGCCAGCAGGTTATCCATGATTTGCGGAATGCGCCCCTGATCCAGCGCCGAGCGGCCGGTATCGCCAAAGCCATGATAGAAATACAGCACCGGCAGCGGTGACGAAGCATCGGTGTAACCCGGTGGCGTCCAGACCGCGACCTGACGTTCAGCATTGAGCGCCGCAGAGTGATAGGTCAGCGTACGGACTTCGCCGTGTGCCACGTTTCTCACATCCAGAATACCGCCCGGCACCAGTATCAGGCTGGTGTTCACCTGACGCTGCGGTTTCGGCATTGCGCTGCCCGGATCGGCAATCCGCAGGCCATCCACGTTAAAGAAGTATTCATAAAGATTGGGTTTCTGCTTATCCGACGTCCAGCTCCAGACGCCTTTATCGTCTTTAGTCATCTGATGCGGAATATAAGTCACCGGGGTTGCGCCGGTCACCACGTCCACATGCTCCGCAGCGGGCGCATACAGCCGGTAGGTAATGGTGAGATCCGGGTTCACCGCCGTGATGTAGCTCTTCGCCGGAACGGACGCGTCGGCGTCCTGCGGCAGGCTTTGCGCGGCAACGGTCAGGGGCAGCGGCGCACTGAGCGCCAGTATCAAAAGCGTGGCGAGATTCAGCCGGTTATGGGTCATCATCCTTTCCTTCTGGGTTGTCGTGAGCAAACGGACAATCTGTCCTGAAGTAACTCACTGTTTTTGCACAACTCTCAGAGTAGGTTATTTTCACAACACCGGATCGTGACCTGCATCACTTTTTAAAGGATGCAGTTGCGGCAGCACGCTCAGGCGCTGAAAAGCGAAGTCCCAGAATGTGCGGACTTTGCGCGGCATTTGTTGCACCTGCTGTGCCACCAGTTGCACCGGCAATGGCAACGGTTCGAAATCCGTCAGCAGCCGGACCATGCTTCCGGCCTGCAAATCTTCGCTCACCTGGTAGGACAGCAACCGCGCAATCCCGCGCCCGCTGCGCACTGCCAGCAACTGGGATTCGACATCATTGAGCAGCAAGCGCGGTGAAAGCCGGACGCGCAGATCGTCTTCGTGCGGTCCGAATCGCCATTCGCGGATTTGCGTGCGCAGCGTGCCCATGATGGTCTGATGCGTGGCGAGATCTGACGGATGCTGCGGCAGGCCGTGCTGCGCCAGATACGCCGGGCTGGCGACCAGCACGCGGGTGACTTCGGCCACTTTACGCGCCACTTTGCCTGAATCCTCCTGATGACCGATGCGCACCGCCAGATCCAGCCCTTCGTCGATGAGATCCAGATTCCGGTCGCTGAGCATCATCTCAATCTGCATGTCCGGGTTCTGTTCGAGAAATTCCATCACCAGCGGCGCAACGTGTTTACGCCCGAACTGCACCGGTGCCGTCAGCCGCAACAGGCCGCTCAGCTGGGTTTCAGCGGTATCTTCGACGGCGTCCTGATACTGGCTGAGCAGCAGCCTTGCCTTTTCGGCCAGACGTGCGCCCGCTTCTGTCGGCGCCAGGCTGCGGGTGGTACGTTCGACCAGCCGCGCGCCGAAGCGGTGTTCCAGCGAAGCAATCGCGCGCGTGATCGCCGGCGGCGAACGGTGAAGTTTACGGGCGGCTTCCGCCAGACTGCCATACTGAAGTACGGCGACAAAAATCGCCATTTCGTCCAAACGGTCCATAGATTCTTCCACAAAGTGAAACACTCAATTTCAATCTTCGTGGATCACAATCATTTCGCGCAAGAGTAATGTTTATACGACACAGACAAAGGAGACATCCCATGCCCGCCATCCAGCTATTCGGCACGCCGCTTTCCGGCCACTGCCACCGCGTCACCTTATTGCTTAAGATGCTCAATCTGCCTTATGAGCTGAAAGAAGCCGGGGCCGCCGAACGCAAAACAGAAGAATTTGCTCATCTGAATCCGTTGCAGCAGGTGCCTGTTTTGGTCGATGGCGAGCACGTCATCACCGACAGCAACGCCATTCTGGTGTATCTGGTGAAACGCTACGCGCCGGACAGTCACTGGCTGCCGGAGGATCCGCTGAAAGCGGCGGAAGTGCAAAAATGGTTGTCCCGCGCCGCCGGTGAAGTGCGCTTTGGCCCGGCGTCAACGCGGATGGTGAAACAGTTTTCCGCGCCGGAACCTTATGAGTACGCACTGGCGCTGACGGCGAAATTCCTGCCGCAGCTGGAAAAGCATGTTGAATCGCATGAGTTTCTGGCGACAGACCGCGCCACGATTGGCGATCTGGCCTGCTACAGCTATATCGCCGCAGCGCCGGAAGGCGGTGTTTCGCTGGAAGAGTATCCGGCGATCCGGCGCTGGCTGAAACGGATTGAAAATCTGCCGGGCTTTACGCCGCTTCCTGCATCGCCGTTGCCCGAAAGAGCGCGGTAAGCCACCATGAACAGCGTATTCCATGCCGGGGAAATCCTGGCGCAGGATCTGGCGGGGTTCGATGTTTCTGCGCACGGGATACGCGAGGCGATGCCGGAACAGCACCGGTTATTTTTTGCCGCGCTGCCTTATCTGTTTGTCGCCACGCTGGATGAAAATGACTGGCCGGTGGCGACGATTCTGACCGGTCCCGCCGGTTTTATTCGCGCGCCGGATGACAAACATCTGCGGGTGAACGCGCCACGGCGTCCAGACGATCCGGCGCAGGCCACACTGGAGCCGGGGAAACAGGTCGGTGCGCTGGGGATCGATTTCTCCAACCGCAGACGAAACCGGGCAAACGGCAGGATCGGCCGCATGGACAAAAACCGGATCGAGATCCTCATCGATCAGAGTTTTGGCAACTGTCCGAAGTACATTCAGATCCGCAAACTGACGGACGTTCCGGTAAACCAACCGCTGCCCGCACGCGAAGACATGACGGAACCGGACGAAAACGCCCGCGCGCTGATTGCGCGTGCCGATACTTTTTTTATCGCCAGCCACGCGCACGGCGGAACCGATGTGTCGCATCGCGGCGGTCAGCCGGGGTTTGCGCATCTGGTGGGAAACCGGCTGTGGGTGCCGGACTACCGGGGAAATCAGTATATGAATACGCTGGGAAATCTGCTGGCCGAGCCCCGCGCCGCACTGCTGTTTATCGATTTCGCGAGCGGCGACATTTTGCATTTGCAGGGGCATACCAAAATTCACTGGCAGCCGGAGGAAATCCCCGGTCCGTCAGGCGCGGAACGTTACTGGAGTCTGGAGATCACCCGCCTCTGGCGCTTTCGCGCAGCGCTGCCGTGGCGCGGAGAAGCCCCGGATTATTCGCCAGCAACGCTGGGTACCGGCCAGTGGCCGGGCGATCAGAGTCCGAATTCATGACGGGTGTTTTGCGGTAAACCGGAAACGACCATTTGGTAAGAGCTGTCGATCAGAGAATAAAACTGGGAATCCGGCAAACTGCCATCGAGCACAACAGTATTCCAGTGCGCTTTGTTGAGATGCTCGCCCGGAAGAATACAGGTATGTTCCGCGCGCAGCTTTCCGGCCATTTCGGTGCTGGTTTTCAGCGAAACGGCTTCATGTCCCTGACAATCGCAGAACATCGCGAACATCACGCCGCCCACTTTGATCTGATCCGCACCACGCTGGTTCTGCGTGCTTTGCTCTGCTCCGGGTTTTCCCATGCAGTATTCGAGCAATTCCGAACTGGTCATTTTTGCCTTTCTCCGTCTCTGAGGTTGGCGATTCCATTACCGAAATCGTCTATTTAGTGTGCAGCAACATAGAGAAAAAGAAAGGGATGAGATCGCAAATACGAAAAAGGGCTGACATCGCTGTCAGCCCTTTTCGTGTAGAACGGGGATTTATTGCACGGCAGCGAAGGCTTCGGCGACCTGTTTCACGTTATGGTGATTCAGGCCTGCCATGCACACGCGACCGCTGAGGATCAGGTAAACACCGAATTCTTCACGCAGACGGACAACCTGTTCTTCGCTGAAACCGGTGTAGCTGAACATGCCGCGCTGTTGCAGCAGGTAATTGAAATCCCGGCCCGGTAAAGCGACTTTCAGGCTGTCGACCAGCGTATGGCGCATTTCGAGAATACGGGTGCGCATTTTCTCTACTTCGTCTTTCCACTGTGCGTTCAGCACGCTGTCGTTCAGGACTTTCGCCACCACTTTCGCCCCGAAATTCGGCGGGCTGGAGTAGTTACGGCGCACGGTCGCTTTCAGCTGACCCAGTACGCGGCCAGCGGCTTCGCTGTCTTCGCACACCACGGACAACCCGCCTACACGCTCACCGTAGAGGGAGAAAATCTTCGAGAAGGAGTTGCTGACGAAGCAGTTCACACCCGCAGACGCCATCGCGCGGATCGCGTAAGCATCTTCATCGATGCCTGCACCAAAGCCCTGATAAGCAATGTCGAGGAACGGGATCAGCTCACGCTGTTTCGTAATTTCGATCACCTGATCCCACTGGGCTGGCGTCAGGTCAGAACCCGTCGGGTTGTGGCAGCACGGATGCAGCAGCACGATACTTTTCGCTGGCAGGGTTTTCAGGCTGTTGGTCATCGCCTCAAAGTTTACGCCCAGCGTTTCAGGGTCAAAGTACGGATAGGTGTGCACTTTAAAGCCCGCACCACCAAAAATGGCCACGTGGTTTTCCCAGGTCGGGTCGCTCACGTAAACTTCTGAATTCGGGAAATAAAACTTCAGGAAGTCAGCGCCCACTTTCAGCGCGCCGGAACCGCCAACGGTCTGAATGGTCGCGATACGCTGTTGTTTCAGCGCCGGATGTTCCGCGCCAAACAGCAGTTCCTGAATGCCTGCGCGGTACGCGGGCAAGCCTTCCATCGGCAGATACACTGACGCGGCCTGTGGCCCGGCGTTCAGCTGTTGCTCTGCGTTTTCCACCGCAGCCAGTTGCGGGATAATACCCTGCTCGTCGTAATAGAGACCGATGCTCAGGTTCACTTTGTCTTGTCTTGGATCGGTCTTAAAACTTTCCATCAGCGACAAAATCGGGTCACCGGCATAGGCATCGACATGTTGGAACACGGTATACATCTCCTTGGTTTGGTTAAGTGGCGCGGCAATCCACGCCCGTCATACCGGCGCATCGCTGCTCTTTCACAGACTATCAAAGTTCGTTAAAAAAGATGACAACATTGTTGTCAATTTTCGCACAGCCACACAGCTTTTGCGTCAGACGCTGTAACGCCCCGGACGATGATTCATGGCGATAATCAGATTGACGATCACCGCGCCCAGAATGGAGGCGATCAGCATTTCAACACTGACCACAAACAGCGACGCCAGGACGATACAGCAGTCGACGCCCATCTGGAGTTTTCCGGCGCGGATACCGTATTTATCTTGCAGGAACAGCGCGAGAATATTCACGCCGCCGAGGCTGGCTTTGTGGCGGAACAGGACGATAAACCCGATCCCCATGATGACGTTGGCAAACAGCGTGGCGTAGAAAGGTTGCAGATGATCGAAGTGAACAAACAGCGGGTGCAAATCCGAGAATACGGAGACCAGCGCCACCGCCGTGAATGTTTTCAGCGTGAACTGCCAGCCCATGCGGCGGATGGATAAATAATAGAACGGTAAGTTGATAATAAAGAAAGCCGTACCGAAGGAGACGTGCGAAATATAATGCGCCAGAAACGCCATCCCCGCCGTACCGCCGGTCAGCGCGCCGACCTGACGCAGCATCACCACGCCAAATGACACCATCAGCGTGCCAATGATAATCGCCAGCGCATCTTCAACCAGCGTGTGCCCGCGGTGTGGTTGTTCAGCGGTGGGCTTAATATTGTCTAAACTTGCCATAATTCCCGATTCCCCAGAAAAAGATACTCAAAAGGCTTTTTGAGATAATTATGGAGACGGAGAATTAAGGCAATATTTACGCACGTAATTTGCATTAAAAAACGAAAATAAGATTTTGTGACGCGTTAATTAATCTTTACATGCACGGACTGCGCATTTTAATTCACTTACATGCACCAGAAACGGGAGCGCGCACCAAAATAAGTCACCATAATAGTGCGTAATAAACAGCGGATTTTGTGTATTACGCTGGCGTTATATTTATCAGACTAACGTTAAAAGACCGTTTTCTTTTAACCGGTTAAGCACAACCGATGTTTTCACGTGCGCCACACTTTTGTGTACAGACAGGATTTGGCTGATCAATGTGCTCAAACCGGCTAAATCCTTCACTGCCACTTTCAGTAAGTAGTCCGCATCACCGGTCGTTTTGTAGGCATCGATAATGGCATCGACTTCCCCGAGCATGCTGTGGAATGCGTCAACCTGCGCGGGTAAATGATTGATAAGCCTGACTTCAATCAGACCAATCATGCCCAGACCGAGCGCTTCCGGCGCCAGACGCGCATGATAGCCGAGGATTAACTGCGCCTGTTCCAGACCAATCCGGCGACGTGAGCATTGTGATGCCGACAATCCGACCAGATCGCTTAATTCCTGATTGGTCAGTCTTCCGTTAGCTTGTAATAAGGTCAGAATTTTCAGGTCGTAATCATCAACGCTGTACATAGCACTTTTCCTGTCGTTTTAATTTTTGTTTATAGTGATTTAACTTTGCAAAGACTATACCGGTTAAATACTTATCGGCTGTTTTTTCTTATACTTGCGCATGATTTAATCTCAAGGAAAGAATAATGAATAAGATCCTCTATCCTCTGGCATTTCTCGCCGTAATACCCGCGCTGGTTCACGCAGATGCCACGTCTTCCCGTCTTGAACGTGTATTACAAAAAGGCTCACTGAACGTCTGTACCACCGGCGATTACAAACCGTACACCTTTTTGAAAGAAGACGGCCAGTACGAAGGCATTGATATCGCCATGGCGGAATCACTGGCAGCCAGTCTGGGCGTAAAACCGACCTGGGTGCCGGTCACCTGGAAATCCCTGCCGGATGAAATGAACGCCGGGCATTGTGATATCGCGATGGGCGGTATTTCAGTCACGCTGAAACGCCAGCAAAAAGCGTGGTTTGCCAACGTGTTAGATCAGGACGGAAAAATCCCGCTGGTACGGTGCGAGGACGTGCGTAAATACCAGACAGTGGAGCAACTGAACACCGCTTCTGTTCGCCTGATTGAACCGGCGGGCGGCACCAATGAAGCTTTCGTTCACAGCCATCTGCCAAAAGGCACGCTGACGCTCAGCGATAACGTGACGATTTTCCAAAAGCTGGTGGATAAGAAAGCAGACGTGATGATTACTGATGCGTCCGAAGCGCTGTATCAGCAGAAACGCTATCCGAAACTGTGTGCGGTGAACCCGAAGAAGCCGCTGCAATATGGCGAGAAAGCCTACATGCTGCCGCGCGATGACAGTAGCTGGAAGATGTATGTCGACCAGTGGCTTCACCTGAGTAAAGCCACTGGCGAGTATCAGCAGATTGTCAGCCAGTGGCTGGCGGTGAAGAAGTAAACGTCAGTCGCCAGTATACTGGCGGCAGACCCTTTCGCTGAGCTGCGTAACCAGTTCATACGCACTGATGCCGGTTGCCTGCGCAACGCGCTCAACCGGCAGACTTTGTCCCCAGAAGATCACCTCATCACCGACTTTATCCGTCGCATCCGGCCCTAAATCCACCGTGATCATGTCCATCGAAACGCGCCCGACCAGCGGCACAATGCGGCCATTCACCTGCACCGGCGTGCCACTTGGCGCACTGCGCGGATACCCGTCGCCATACCCCATCGCCACCACGCCCAGTCGTGTGTCGCGTTCGCCGGTCCAGGTGCTGCCGTAACCGACAGGCTCACCGGCAAAATGTTCGCGCACCGCAATCAGGCTGGAGGTCAGCGTCATCGCCGGTTGCAGGCCAAAATCGCTGGCGTCGCCGGTCTCCAGCGGCGATACGCCGTAAAGGATAATCCCCGGACGCACCAGACTCATGTGCGACTGCGGCCAGAGCAGGATCCCGCCGGAAGCGGCAATCGATTTTTGCCCCGGCTTACCGGCGGCAAACGCATTAAAACAGGCCAACTGCTTCGGCGTGGCATCGCTTTCCGGCTCATCGGCACGGCAGAAATGACTCATCATATTGACCGGCTGAACGACATTTTTGCAGGCGCTCAGGCGCTGATAAAATGCCTCAGCCTGCGCCGGATGCACGCCTAAACGGTGCATACCGGTGTCGATTTTCAGCCAGACATTCAGCGGGCGCGCCAGCTCCGCGTTTTCCAGCGCGTCGAGCTGTTCGATGCTGTGAACGGCGGTATCGAGCTGATGTTCCACCAGCAGCGGCAATTCATCCGGTGAGAAGAAACCTTCGAGCAGGAGAATGGGTTTAACAATGCCCGATTTGCGCAGCGATAACGCTTCGCTGAGCCGGGACACGCCGTAATAGTCGGCATCCTGCAGGCTGTGCACAGTTTCCAGTAAGCCGTGCCCATAAGCGTTTGCTTTCACGACCGCAACGAGACGACTTTGTGGCGCCAGATGACGCACCCGTTGCAGATTGTGTCGCAGAGCGCGGCGATCAATGACAGCCGTAGCCGCTTTCATTTTGAGTCCTTTAATGAAATGGAGAGTTTCCGAAAGCGGGGTTGAGAACCAAACCCCGCCTGACCTCCCCTTCTGAATGGGGAGGGATAAAATCTCAAACCGGGAGATTAATCCTCGTCGTATTGCGGGCCGCCATAGTTATCAAACCGCGACCACTGCCCGTTAAACGTCAGGCGAACGGTCCCGATCGGGCCGTTACGTTGCTTACCGAGGATGATCTGCGCAATGCCTTTTTCTTCACTGTTATCGTGATAAACCTCGTCACGATAGATGAACATGATCAAGTCGGCATCCTGCTCGATGGAGCCAGATTCACGCAAGTCGGAGTTGACCGGACGTTTGTCCGCACGCTGCTCCAGGCTACGGTTCAGCTGCGACAGCGCGACCACCGGCACCTGCAATTCTTTCGCCAGCGCTTTAAGCGAGCGGGAGATTTCGGCGATTTCCAGCGTACGGTTATCGGAAAGCGCAGGAACACGCATCAGCTGTAAGTAGTCGATCATGATCAGGCTCAGGCCGCCGTGCTCACGGAAAATACGGCGTGCGCGGGAACGGACTTCAGTTGGCGTCAGGCCGGAGGAATCATCGATATACATGTTACGTTTTTCGAGCAAAATCCCCATGGTGCTGGAAATACGCGCCCAGTCTTCATCGTCAAGCTGGCCGGTACGGATTTTGGTCTGATCGACGCGGGAAAGCGACGCCAGCATACGCATCATGAGCTGGTCGCCGGGCATCTCCAGACTGAAGATTAAGACCGGTTTATCCTGCATCATCGCTGCGTTTTCGGCGAGGTTCATCGCAAACGTGGTTTTACCCATCGACGGACGCGCCGCCACGATAATCAGGTCAGATTTTTGCAGCCCGGCGGTTTTCTTGTCGAGATCGGCATAACCGGTGGATACGCCCGTCACGCCGTCGTGCGGGCGCTGGAACAGTTCTTCGATACGGGAAACCGTGCTTTCCAGAATGCGGTCGATGCTTTTCGGGCCTTCGTCTTTACTGGCGCGGCTTTCGGCAATCTGGAATACGCGGGATTCGGCTAAATCCAGCAGGTCTTCGCTGCTGCGCCCTTGCGGATCATAACCGGCATCGGCAATTTCGTTGGCGACGGAAATCATTTCGCGTACTACGGCACGTTCGCGCACGATATCGGCATAAGCGCCGATGTTTGCCGCACTTGGGGTGTTTTTAGAGAGTTCTGCCAGATAGGCGAAACCGCCGACTGAGTCTAAATCGCCTTTTTGTTCGAGCGATTCAGACAGCGTAATCAGGTCGATGGGTTTGCTCATTTCCAGCAAACGCTGCATTTCGGTGAAAATCAGGCGATGCGGACGGCTGAAGAAGTCATTGCTGACCACACGCTCCGCGACGTTATCCCAGCGTTCGTTGTCCAGCATCAGCCCGCCCAGAACGGATTGCTCAGCCTCCAGCGAATGCGGCGGAAGCTTCAGGCCTTCCATCTGACGATCGCGGGTTTCGTTCTGTTGATTGGTCGGTTTTTTTGCTGCCATCTGTGGATTAGTTCCTGCTGTAAACGCCTGTTTTATGAGCGTCGGGCTTCCAAAAACCGGAAGCTCAACGTGCGCGTTAGTATAGGTTGTCATGTCTCATTTCAAAAGGGTATTAACCCTTTGAGCCTAAAATCTGGATTGTCACAGGCATTTAGCCTAGGGTTGAAATCAGACTCCATCACAAGGGAAAAACATGGCAAAGCGCATCCAGTTTTCTGAAACAGGTACACCTGACGTTCTGCAATACGTTGATTATCAGCCACAAGAACCACAGGCCGGTGAAGTTCAGGTTGAGAACAAAGCGATTGGTATTAACTACATCGATACCTATGTGCGCAGCGGATTGTATCCGCCAGCCAATTTCCCGGCCGGTTTGGGCACCGAAGCGGCGGGCGTTGTCACCAAAATCGGCAGCGACGTGACCGGCATCAAACCGGGTGACCGCGTGGTGTATGCGCAGTCTGCACTCGGTGCTTACAGCGAAATTCACAATGTGCCGCAGGAAAAAATCGCCCTGCTGCCGGATGCCATCAGCTTTGAACAGGCGGCGGCATCATTCCTGAAAGGGCTGACAGTTTACTATTTGCTGCGCCAGACGCATGAAGTGCAGGCGGGCGAAACCATTTTGTTCCACGCAGCCGCAGGCGGTGTCGGGCTGATTGCCAGCCAGTGGGCAAAAGCGCTGGGCGTAAAACTGATCGGGACTGTCGGTTCCGATGAAAAAGCCGCACGTGCCAAAGAAGCCGGTGCCTGGGCGACGATTAACTATCAGAAAGAAGATATCGCCACCCGCGTGGCCGAACTGACCAACGGCGAAAAAGTCGGCGTGGTCTACGATTCTGTCGGCAAAGACACCTTCGAAAAATCGCTGAACAGCCTGAAGCGCCGTGGCTTGCTGGTTAGCTTTGGGAATGCATCGGGGCCGGTTAAAGGTGTGGATCTGGCGATCCTCAATCAGAAAGGCTCGCTGTTCGTCACGCGCCCTTCGCTCAATGGCTACGTGACCAACCGTGAAGAACTGGCGAAAGCCAGCGGTGAACTGTTTTCACTGATTGCCAGCGGCGCGATTAAAGTGGACGTCAGCGACGCACAGAGATTCCCGCTTTCCGAAGCGAAACGCGCCCACGAAACGCTGGAAAGCCGCATCACGCAAGGTTCAAGCCTGCTGATCCCCGGCAAGTAATTAACAGGCATATCGGCCAAAAGATCCCCTAAGTCATTGGCGTTACAGCAAGGCAGAAAACGAGACAATCCCGATGAGCTTACTCCGGTAAGTGATTCGGGTTGTTGAGTGCGGCTAACGCAGCTGTGGCGTCAAGGACGACGGGGAAGCGAATGCAAAAAAGGCTTCCGGATGGAAGCCTTTTTTACTGCCTGATACAGACGACCTCTGAATTCAGACGGGTACTGCTGTAGGGTACTGCCGGGTAAATCCGCAGGGCGTTGTCACTTATGCGACTATTGTGTGCCTCACCGGACTTGATGAATTCAGTTTGCGGCCTGCTGACCACGTATGAATTCTATCCTAACAGTCACCCATGTTAAAAAATATGATTTATGCATTTCGACCGCACATTCTGATCCAGCTTGTGACCGTTAGCACATAAGTAAAAGTTATAGATGTAACGTTTACATTTTTTTGTGCTCAAAACGCCGCCATCATCTTTTTTATTTCATGCAGTTATGCGTTCCGCTTATCTTCTGCCCTTTTTATGGCAGGCGGCGACGGCGATATTTTGGTTGGTCAGGCCGGATAAATGTCCGGTAAATCCAGACGGCGAGAACCGCCAAAATCAGCCACGGCAACATTTTAATAACAATCACAAAGAAGCCGCCCAACATCATCAGACCAAATGCCACGATCAGCGCCGCCACCATGCCCAGCAGGGAAATGCCGGTCAGCATCAGCATAAAGAAAAAACCAAGCACGAAGAGAATTTCCAGCATCGGGTGCTCCTTAATAAGCCAGTGTGCAGTAAGACGTAATGTCAAAACACGATGAAGCTATTACAAGAAGCGTGCCAGAGTGACGGGATGAATAATTAACTGATTTAACAGGGGAAAGTTTTTCGCAGACGCAAAAGGTCTGCGAAAAAATAGTCAATATGACTAACTGATGGTGAATTTACTCACGTCAATTTTGAAGACGCTTACGCCTGAACCGGCACTTCCTGCGGCTGGCTGACCATCGATAGCGCCTGCTCAACCACGTCAATGCCCGCGCCCGCTTTGTGTGCGTGTTCACTGAGATGACGGCGGAACTGACGCGCGCCCGGCACGCCCTGGAACAGGCCCAAAATATGGCGGGTGATGTGGCCCAGATAAGTACCTTTGCTCAGCTCGGCTTCGATGTATGGATACAGCGCGCGGATAATCTCCGGAGCGGTTTTCACCGGAGCCTGAGAGCCGAACAGTGCCTGATCGACGTTCAGCAACATGCCCGGATTCTGATAGGCTTCACGGCCAACCATCACGCCGTCCATGTGTTGCAGATGCGTTTTGGCTTCTTCCAGCGTTTTGATGCCGCCGTTAATCTCCATCGTCAGATGAGAGAAATCACGCTGAAGCTGATAAACACGCGGGTAATCCAGCGGCGGGATTTCGCGGTTTTCTTTCGGGCTCAGGCCGGAAAGCCAGGCTTTGCGGGCGTGAATGATAAAAGTATCGCAGCCGCCGTTTTCAGACACCTGACGGATGAAATCGCAGAGGAATTCGTAGCTGTCCTGATCGTCAATCCCGATACGGGTTTTGACGGTGACCGGAATGGACACCACGTCACGCATCGCTTTAATGCAATCCGCCACCAGCGACGCCTGCCCCATCAGGCAGGCACCGAACATGCCATTCTGCACGCGGTCCGACGGGCAACCGACGTTCAGGTTGATCTCGTCATAGCCGCGTTCTTCGGCCAGCTTCGCGCAATGCGCCAGATCGGCCGGATTGCTGCCGCCCAGCTGCAAAGACACCGGATGTTCTTCATTGCCAAAGCCCAGATAATCGCCTTTGCCATGAATGATCGCGCCGGTGGTGACCATTTCGGTGTACAGCAAGGTCTGGCCGGTCATCAGGCGGTGGAAATGGCGACAGTGACGGTCGGTCCAGTCGAGCATCGGCGCAACGGAAAAACGCTGAGCGGAAAAAGGCTGGGTTAAGGACATGGCGTTATGGGGCATTGCGTGTTGAGTTTCTGACATCGGCCTGACATTCGCTGAGGGGTTCGTGGCGCTCCCACCGGCACGATGGCCAGAGAGAAGGTAATCGCTGATTATACCACAGAACAAAGATTCGGCATCTTGCGCGGTTTAACGGGCTAACTCTCCCGCGCGCCCTCACAACTGAACGGCGCATAATTCGTCGATCTGGCTGAAGCATGATAAAATTAAGAATGGCTGCATGATGTGGCCTATTCATCCCAATCTGCGCTCAGAGAATGTTGCTATGACCCTGAATAATCCGGAAAAATTACTTTCACAAGCTGAAGAACTTTGCCAGCAGCGCAATGTTCGTCTTACGCCACAGCGGCTGGAAGTTTTGCGACTGATGGCGCAACAACCCGGTGCCATCAGCGCCTATGATTTGCTGGATCTGCTGCGCGTCAGCGAGCCGCAAGCCAAGCCGCCAACGGTTTACCGGGCGCTGGATTTCCTGCTGGAACAAGGGTTTATTCATCGGGTTGAATCGGCTAACAGCTATGTTCTCTGCCATCATTTCGAAGAGCCGAGCCATACGTCCGCGCTGTTTATCTGCGACCGCTGCGGGCTGGTCACGGAGAAAACCACTGACGGCATCGAAGAACGTCTGGCGAAACTGGCGATAGAATCAGGGTTTGAGCTGCGTCATTCAGTTGTTGAAGCGCATGGCTTGTGTGCGGAATGCAAAGTCGTTGAAACCTGCGACAGCCACGACCATTGCGAACATGACCACAGCATCGTGGTAAAAAAACGCTGAGAAAACAGATTTATATTAGCTGGAGTTTCGTAAGAAATTGAAGCGGACGGGTTTACAGCAGCAGAACTGAAAGGTTGGGTACATCCTTGTACCCGTATCCTGAATGCGTTCCGGGTAGGAGCAATAATTCTCAGGATACGTCACTGATACGCGAGGGGGAGTCGCGTGTTACCAGTGATGTTTGTTTTTCGATTCCCATTCCTTGAGCTCTTTCTCGGCCTGATCCTTCTGATAGCCATAACGCTCCTGAATCTTACCCACCAGTTGATCACGTTTACCTTCAAGCACTGTCAGGTCGTCGTCAGTCAGCTTGCCCCACTGTTCTTTCACTTTGCCTTTCAACTGCTTCCAGTTACCGTCGGCTTGGTCCTTATTCATAAAATATCTCCTGTTACCTTGGGTTGTGGAACTGCGCATTCGGTGTGCAGCCCGTACTTAACACTTCAAAGCTTAGTAGAGAATGCCAATTAATCTTCCTAAAGCAGGGATAAAAGCCACTATTAGGATTAATCCAAAGCAGGAAATAACGTGAAGACAGAATCTATCTTACTGAATAAGGCCGGTAATTTAGTGAGCAGACAGTGCAGAAGGCAAAGGGTTTTCTCGGGAAAATTTCAGGAAAGGGCATAAAACGACACCGCCCCGAACGGGGCGATGCTGGAACTTACAGGTGCGTCAGAGGCGGCTAACGCACCTGTAACGTAAAGATTGAACGCAGATTAGATCCAGTTGCCGTTACGAATAACGCCCACTGCCAGACCTTCAATGCTGAAATTCTGTTCGCGCAAATCAACCACAATCGGTTGAAATTCGCTGTTCTCAGGCAACAACTGAACGATACTGCCCTGTTTCTTCAGGCGTTTAACCGTGACTTCATCATCAATACGCGCAACGACAACCTGACCATTTCGGACATCCTGCGTTTTGTGTACTGCCAGCAGATCGCCATCCAGAATACCGATATCACGCATCGACATCCCGCTGACGCGCAGCAGGAAATCCGCACTCGGTTTAAACATGGCCGGATCGACCTGGTAATGGCCTTCGATGTGCTGCTGAGCCAGCAGCGGTTCACCGGCGGCAACGCGGCCAATCAGCGGTAAACCTTCTTCTTCTTCCATCAGCAAACGAATACCGCGCGACGCACCGGAAACGATCTCGATAACGCCTTTACGCGCCAGCGCTTTCAGGTGTTCTTCCGCCGCATTCGGGGAACGGAACCCGAGACGGGATGCAATCTCTGCGCGGGTCGGTGGCATACCGGTGGTGGAGATATGATCGCGAATAAGGTCGTAGACCTCTTGTTGTCTGGTCGTTAAAGCTTTCATTCCGCCCCCTGGTTGTTTATACAGTCTAGCTGTGAGTATATACAGCTAAACGGCCAATGAAAACCTAAGATTGAATAAAAACAGGGCATAACGGCAATTCCTGGAATGCAGATTCCAAATCAGAACCATCGCGGCCAAAAGATGCTGACCCAGACAAAAATCGCCAATATGATGGTCAGAAGTACGGCAGCGGAGCCAATATCTTTGGCGCGCCCTGACAGCACGTGAAACTCCGGCCCGATACGGTCAATCGCCGATTCTATGGCACTGTTAAGCAGTTCGGTCACACACACCAGCACAACGGAGCCGATCAGCAGGATGCGTTCTATACTGCTCACATCCAGCCAGAAAGATAATAAAATGAGCGGGATAGCAACACTGGCTTCCTGCCGAAAAGCGGCTTCATTTTGCCATGCGGCCTTCAGGCCTTTCCAGGAATAACCTGCGGCTTTATAGATGCGGGTAAATCCGGTGACTTGGTTCGCCATTCTGTTACTGCTCCTTGAGATATTGTCCTGCGGGTTTTGCGCATTTTAGCGGTTTAATGGTATCTCATCACCACAGATCTCCTCTGATCTTTCTGGTATCCTTGCGGCGAAATGGCTAACAAGAGGCTTCACGTTTTTATGTCAGGTTGGCGTAGACTTTATTACACATTATTGAATTTACCGCTTTCATTGCTGGTAAAGAGCAAGGTCATACCTTCAGATCCGGTTACCGAGTTGCACTTAGACCCGACCCGGCCAATTCTGTACGTATTGCCTTATAACTCCAAAGCCGATTTGCTGACATTGCGCGCGCAATGTCTGGCCGAAAATCTGCCCGATCCCCTTATCCCGCTGGAAATCGACGGAACGCTGCTGCCGAGCCACGTGTTTATTGCCGAAGGCCCGCGTGTTTTCTCCTATTACACGCCAAAGCAGGAATCGGTAAAGCTGTTCCACGATTATCTGGATTTGCACCGCAATAACCCGGATCTGGACATTCAGATGCTGCCCGTGTCGGTGATGTTTGGCCGTGCGCCGGGTCGAGAAGGCCACGATACGCCGCATCTGCGCGTGCTGAACGGCATCCAGAAATTCTTCGCCGTATTGTGGCTGGGGCGCGACAGTTTCGTCCGTTTCTCCAATACCGTTTCGCTGCGTTATATGGCAACCGAGCACGGGACAGACAAAACCATCGCACAAAAACTGGCGCGTGTTGCACGTATGCACTTCTCCCGTCAGCGTCTGGCGGCAGTGGGCCCACGTCTGCCGGCGCGTCAGGATTTGTTCAATAAGCTGCTGGCGTCCAAGGCCATCGAAAAAGCCATTGAAGATGAAGCGCGCAGTAAGAAAATTTCACACGAAAAAGCCCAGCAAAACGCCATCGCGCTGATGGAAGAGATTGCGGCTAACTTCTCGTATGAAGCCGTGCGCCTTTCTGATCGCGTGCTGAGCTGGACGTGGAACCGCCTGTATAAAGGCATCAACGTCAATAATGCGGAACGTGTGCGTCAGCTGGCGCTGGAAGGTCAGGAAATTGTGTATGTGCCCTGCCACCGCAGTCACATGGATTACCTGTTGCTGTCGTACGTGCTGTATCACCAGGGGCTGGTTCCTCCGCACATTGCTGCCGGTATTAACCTGAATTTCTGGCCTGCCGGCCCGATTTTCCGTCGTCTGGGCGCGTTCTTTATCCGCCGGACGTTCAAAGGCAACAAACTGTATTCGACGGTATTCCGTGAATATCTGGGCGAGTTGTTCAGCCGTGGCTATTCGGTCGAATACTTTGTCGAAGGCGGCCGTTCGCGCACCGGGCGTTTGCTCGAACCGAAAACTGGTACGCTCTCAATGACCATTCAGGCCATGCTGCGCGGCGGTTCACGTCCAATCACGCTGGTACCGATCTACATCGGTTACGAGCACGTGATGGAAGTGGGTACTTACGCGAAAGAATTACGCGGTGCGACCAAAGAAAAAGAAAGCCTGACCCAAATGCTCAATGGGTTACGCAAACTGCGTAACCTGGGTCAGGGTTATGTGAACTTTGGTGAGCCACTGCATCTGACCACGTACCTGAACCAGCATGTCCCTGCCTGGCGCGAAGCTATCGATCCTATCGAAGCGCAACGCCCGAGCTGGCTGACGCCAACGGTTCAGGATCTGGCAGAACAGATTATGGTGCGCATCAACAACTCAGCGGCGGCAAATGCCATGAACCTGTGTTGTACCGCGCTGCTGGCATCGCGTCAGCGTTCACTGACCCGCGAACAGCTCACCGAGCAGATTGACTGCTATCTGCAACTGCTGCGTAACGTGCCGTATAACGCCGATTCAACGGTGCCGGATCTGACTGCCGACCAGTTGCTCGATCACGCCCTGAACATGAACAAGTTCCAGGTCGAGAAAGACACCATCGGCGACATCATTGTTCTGCCGCGCGAACAAGCAGTGCTGATGACGTATTACCGCAACAACATCCACCATATGCTGGTGTTGCCATCGCTGATTTCCAGCATCGTGATGCATCACCGCCATGTGAGTCGTGCTGAGTTGCTGCGTCAGGTCGAACTGATTTATCCGATGCTGAAAGCCGAGCTGTTCATGCATTTCGATAAAGCGGAGCTCCCGCAGGTTCTGGATGTTCTGACGCTGGAACTGGCGCGTCAGCAGATCATTCATCTGGAAGACGATGAGCTGACGCTGAACCCGGCGCGTATCCGCACGCTACAACTGCTGGCGGCGGGTGTCCGTGAAACGCTGCAACGCTACGCGATTACGTTCTCCCTGCTCACTAACAATCCAAGCATCAACCGCGGTGCGCTGGAAAAAGAGAGCCGGATTATGGCGCAGCGTTTGTCCGTGCTACACGGCATTAACGCCCCTGAATTCTTCGACAAAGCGGTGTTCTCCACGCTGGTCGGCACGCTGCGCGCGGAAGGGTACATCAGCGACAGCGGCGATGCGATTCAGGAACAGACGCGCGAGATTTACAACATGCTCAGCGATCTGATGACGTCGGATATCAAACTCACCATCGAAAGCGCCGGTATGCCTTCTGAGCTGCCACAAGCCACTGAGCCACCGGCTGAGCCGAAGATGGATGTGCGCGATACCGACCACTGATTCACGTTAAGATCATTGCGGTAACGCCATAAAGCAAAACGCCCGGCTTATAAAAAGACCGGGCGTTTTTTATTGCCTGAATGTCTCAGAAGCTGAAAGCAGACAAACTCATCAGGATGCCAAGGAACAGCACCAGCCCGACGTAGTTGTTCTGGCGGAAAGCCAGGAAGCAGGCATCGCGCTCACGTTTAGCAATCAGCTTTTGCTGATGCACAAACAGCGCTGCCGCCAGCAACAATGACCACCAGAACGGTGCGCCAAGCTGGGAAAGATGGCCGATAATGCCCATCAGAACCAGTGTCGCCAGTTGCAACAGACCGATAATCAGCGTGTCATAACGACCAAATAATATCGCCGTGGATTTCACGCCAATCTTTAAATCATCATCACGGTCGACCATCGCGTATTGCGTGTCGTATGCTACCGTCCAGCAAATGTTCGCGATGAACATCAGCCAGCAGCTCAAAGGCAGCGTCCCGCTCACAGCAGCGTAACCCATCGGGATCGCCCAGCCAAACGCTGCGCCCAGGACAAACTGTGGCAGGTTACTGACCCGTTTGATGAACGGGTAAACCCAGGCCAGCGCCAGCCCCGCAAGGGACAGCAGAATGGTCATCCGGTTCAGCGTCAGAACCAACAGGAAGGACACCAGCACCAGCCCGACGAACAAGATTTTTGCCTGTTTGCCGGTGATCGCACCGCTCGGCAGAGGACGGTTAGCGGTGCGTTTTACGTGTCCGTCGAATTTACGGTCCGCGTAGTCATTGACCACACAACCCGCCGCACGCATGAAGAACACGCCCAGCACAAAGACCAGTAAAATTTTGGCAGAAGGCGCGCCCTCACCGGCCAGCCACAGCGCCCAAAGCGTCGGCCACAGCAGCAGTAAAGAACCGATCGGTTTATCAATGCGCATCAGGCGGCAGTAATCCCGCCACGTACCCTGCGTCATACTTCCTGACACTCTCTGTTCTCCTTGTCGATTGGTTTGACTCATACCTCGCCCACTTTGCCCTCGGGCGGTGAACTGGCGAGTCCGGCAGAAAAATTTCTGTCAGAAGCAGGGGCTTATCCGACAGGCAAAGTCGTGAGCGACGCGCCCACAAACTGCCCTGCTCAGTATCTATTTGCCCCAGATGAATATAATCACGGGTCAGGTTGTTGCCGCTAAACAGGTAACGACCCAGCGGCACAGTGCCTAAATCAACCAGCGCCAGATCCGGCCCGGTCAGCGTTTCTTCCGGGATCACCGTGCGCCCGAGCAGCCAGGGTTCGGCATCACCAAACAGGATCACTTCGCGAACCCAATAACGGGCGCTTTCCGGTAACTGCTGCGCTTCACTTTCACCCAGTTCAGCGCGGCTCACAAAGCATTCGTTTTTTGGTTTCACGGTGACGGTAACACCCTGCTTTTCAAACCGGCGGGTCATGGAGCCCATTTCCATCAGCCAGTCGGCAACATCGGCAGGCACGTCGCTCAGATCTTGAAACCAATGAATCGGGGGTTGTACAGGAGAATGGGAATCAGACATCAACGGCTCCAGGGTGGAGGCATTCATACCCCCAATTAATTATCTGCCTCGCATTCTAGCGCATGAATGCAAGGCAGTAATCGCCTCATTTATTCGCGACGCAGACGTTCGCCGTTAGCGAGATAAAGTGTCACGACCAGGACGAGGATGGCACAGGCGTAAACCAGTGTGTCGTAAGGACTTTTATGGTCAACGATAATCAGGCGGATAATCGCTGTGATGCCGATATAAATAAAGTAACGCAGCGGGAAGTGATATCCCGAAGAAAAGTACTTAATGATCAGCGCAATAAATTCGAAATAGAGGAAGTAAATCACGATACCCTCTATCAGCAGATACGATGACGACTGATCGTTGTTGACGAACAAAACCATCGCCAGATGATAGGTTTCGCGTCCGATAAAGATCATCAGAATAACGGCCAGCCCCAATAAGAAAACGTTCAAAATTCGCTGCATGATGACTGAAATCATCGTCGCCCGTTTTGATCCTGCCATGTGATCTACATCCCACTTTTGTTATGAATACCCGCAGAATACCACAGAGTCCGTGCCGGAAAAGCGGCATTAAAAAAGGGCCAGCCTGTTGAGGCTAACCCTTTTATTTAGAAATATTTCGACCTGTCCCTCTAAATCACTCGGGCTGGATCAGGGTGGCAAGGGAACGAAGCCCCGGGAGCTTACATAAGTAAGTGACCGGGGGAGTTCACGCAGCCAACGCTGAAACAGTCTGAAGGATGACGAGGGATTAGCGCCAGTTTTTGAATCGGTTAATCAGGCCGTTAGTCGAGCTGTCATGCCCTTTAACATCTTCGCTGCCTTCCAGCTCTGGCAGAATGCGGTTTGCCAGCTGTTTACCCAGTTCCACACCCCATTGGTCGAAGGTGTAGATGTTCAGGATAGCGCCCTGCGTGAAGATTTTGTGCTCGTACATCGCGATCAACGCACCCAGGCTGTATGGCGTGATTTCGCGCAGCAGGATGGAGTTGGTCGGACGGTTACCTTCGAACACTTTAAACGGCGCGACGTGTTTAACGTCTTCCGGCTTTTTACCCTGTTCGGCGAATTCTTTCTCGACGACGTCCAGAGATTTACCGAATGCCAGCGCTTCAGTCTGTGCAAAGAAGTTAGACAGCAGTTTTGCGTGGTGATCGCTCAGTGCGTTGTGGCTGACCGCAGGCGCGATGAAGTCACACGGGACGATTTTAGTGCCCTGGTGAATCAGCTGATAGAACGCGTGCTGACCGTTGGTGCCTGGTTCACCCCAGATGATCGGGCCCGTCTGGTAATCCACCGGATTGCCGTTACGGTCAACGAATTTACCGTTGGATTCCATGTTGCCTTGCTGGAAGTACGCCGCAAAACGGTGCATGTACTGGTCGTATGGCAGGATAGCTTCGGTTTCAGTGCCGTAGAAATCGTTGTACCAGATACCAATCAGCGCCAGCAGAACAGGCAGGTTTTTCTCAGCCGGAGTATTCGCGAAGTGGTTATCCATCGCGTGAGCACCGCTCAGCAGCTGTTCGAAGTTTTCGAAACCGATGGACAGTGCGATGGACAGACCAATCGCAGACCACAGTGAGTAACGGCCGCCGACCCAGTCCCAAAATTCGAACATGTTGTCGGTGTCGATACCAAACTCGCTGACCGCTTTACCGTTGGTAGACAGCGCCGCGAAGTGTTTCGCCACGTGTTTGTTGTCGCCAGCGGTTTTCAGGAACCAGTCGCGCGCGCTGTGAGCGTTGGTCATGGTTTCCTGCGTGGTGAAGGTTTTTGATGCCACCAGGAACAGCGTGGTTTCCGGGGACAGGTCTTTCAGCGTTTCGGCGATGTGCGTGCCATCCACGTTGGAGACGAAATGCATATTCAGGTGATTTTTGTACGGACGCAGCGCTTCGGTCACCATGAACGGGCCGAGGTCTGAACCGCCGATACCGATGTTCACCACATCTGTAATCGCTTTACCGGTGTAACCTTTCCAGTCGCCGCCGATAACACGTTCGGTGAAACCTTTGATTTTCGCCAGAACCGCATTTACTTCCGGCATGACGTCTTTGCCATCCACAACGATTGGCGTATTGCTGCGGTTACGCAGGGCGACGTGCAGAACGGCGCGGTCTTCCGTGCGGTTGATCTTCTCGCCAGAGAACATCGATTTGATCGCGCCCTGAAGGTCAGTTTCTTTGGCCAACGCCTGCAGTTTATCCAGCGTTTCTGCCGTAATACGGTTTTTAGAGAAGTCGACCAGCATCTGGTCTTCAAAAGTGGCAGAGAACCTGGAGAAACGATCACCATCTTCAGCAAACAGATGGCTAATTTGCACATCTTTCATCGTGTCGAAATGCTGCTGCAGGGCTTGCCAGGCAGCGGTCTGAGTTGGATTGATATTTTTCATAGCAATGCTCTTAGGCTGAGAATAAATATGAGGTAACTGTCCCGATTGTAACCTGTAGTTCCCGAGATGAGATGCCTTTTCTTGCGATAGGTCAGATCTGTTGAATCACAATGACAGAGAACAATATTAGATGAGAATCGGTCAAAATGTGGTGCAAGAGGCCTGTTGCCGTTGACAGAAAGGCGAGAACCCGTTATTCCTAGGCACCTAACTCATGCGAGCGTTTTACGCGTGAGCCAGAAGAGGCGCGTCGCCCAGGAAGTGTATCGGAGGAGCCGAAATCCTGCGAGGGTACATCAGGGGGAGCGACGCCGAGGTCTGAAAGCCTGCGGAAGGCATAAGATCGGCTACAGGGGCTGAATCCCCTGGGTTGTCACCGGGCATCCGCGAGGATGCCGACAAGGTGGAGCGCTTCTGGGTGTATCGTAGCATCTCTACGCCTGCTCCCGTTATCCGCCCTCCCTTGTGCCAATTCTTATAGAATTATGGAATCGATGGCCGTCTGGTATGACGACCCTGACACGAGGTTTTACATGAATTACGCAGCATCCCGCAACGCCAATCCGCAGCCTCTGGGCAACGTTATCGTCGCCAAATTCGGCGGTACCAGCGTAGCGGACTTCGACGCCATGAACCGCAGCGCAGACATTGTTCTTGCGCGCCCTGAAGTGCGTCTGGTCGTTCTCTCCGCCTCCGCGGGCGTCACCAATTTATTAGTCGAGCTGGCCACAGGCAAAGAAACCGAGCGCCGGGTGTTCCTGCTTGATGAAATCCGCCGCATTCAAAACGCCATTATCGACCGCCTCGATAATCCGACGGTGATCCGTGAAGAAATCGGCCGCATGCTGGAAAATATCGCCATGCTGTCCGAAGCCGCGAGCCTTGCGACGTCCACGGCCCTGACCGATGAACTGGTCAGCCACGGCGAACTGATGTCCACCTTGCTGTTTGTTGAAATCATCCGCCAGCGCAATGTACCGGTAGAATGGTTTGACGTGCGTAAAGTGATGCACACAAATGATCATTTTGGCCGCGCAGAGCCGGACACTCAGGCGCTGACAGACCTGACGCTTCAGCAATTGCAGCCGCGTTTACAGGACGCGCTGGTGATAACCCAGGGCTTTATTGGTTCAGAAGGAAAAGGCCGTACCACCACGCTGGGCCGAGGCGGCAGCGACTATACCGCGGCCTTGCTGGGCGAGGCTCTGGGCGCCGTCCGCGTGGATATCTGGACGGACGTGCCGGGTATTTACACCACTGACCCGCGTCTAGTGCCTGCGGCGAAACGTATTGATCGCATTGCGTTTGAAGAAGCGTCTGAGATGGCGACATTTGGTGCCAAAGTGCTGCATCCGGCCACGCTGCTCCCAGCGGTGCGTCGCGGTATTCCGGTATTTGTCGGTTCCAGCAAAGATCCGTCAGGCGGCGGCACGTTAGTGTGTGACAACACTGAAAACCCGCCGCTGTTCCGCGCCATTGCCCTGCGTCGCCGACAAACGCTGGTCACGCTGCACAGCCTGACCATGCTGCATTCACGTGGTTTCCTCGCCGATGTGTTTAGCATTCTGGCACGCCACAATATTTCTGTGGATCTGATCACCACATCAGAAGTCAGCGTGGCGCTGACGCTCGACACTACCGGTTCCACCTCGTCAGATGCCAGCCTGCTGACCACGTCACTGCTGACCGAACTGTCATCACTATGCCGCGTGGAAGTGGAAGAAAACCTGGCGCTGATTGCGATTATCGGCAACAAATTATCGCAGGCCTGTGGCGTCGGCAAAGAAGTCTTCGGCGTGCTGGATCCGTTCAATATCCGCATGATTTGCTACGGCGCAAGCAGCTACAACCTGTGCTTCCTGGTGCCGGGCAGTGATGCCGATCAGGTCGTAAAAACTCTGCACCGCAACCTATTCGAATAATAACGGGCGCGGTATCTGAGAAGACCGGGCCTTGTGCCCGGTCTTTTTTTGTCTGTACTTTTGCAAAACAACAAAGACAAGGATCATCCTCACCATGTTAGCCAAAATAACCCGCCTTTTCCCGCTGTGGGCCGTGCTGTTGTCGGTCGCCGCGTACTACTCGCCCGGCACGTTCACCCCTATCGGGCCTCACGTTTCAACCCTGCTGATGCTGATTATGTTCGCGATGGGCGTCACGCTGGAATTCGGTGATTTCAAACGTGTACTTTCCCGCCCGGCGCCGGTCGCAGCGGCCACGTTCCTGCATTATCTGGTCATGCCGCTGGCGGCCTGGGTGCTGGCGAAACTGTTCCATATGCCGCCGGATCTGTCCGCCGGGATGATTCTGGTGGGCAGCGTCGCCAGCGGAACCGCATCCAACGTGATGATTTATCTGGCGAAAGGCGATGTCGCGCTTTCGGTGACCATCTCCGCCGTCTCCACGCTGGTCGGCGTGTTTGCCACGCCGTTGCTGACGCGTCTTTATGTCGATACGCACATTAAAGTCGACGTGGAAGGCATGCTGCTGAGCATTTTGCAGATCGTGGTGATCCCGATTTTAGCGGGCCTGATTATTCATCATCTGTTTACCAAAACGGTGAAACGCATCGAGCCGCTGCTGCCACTGTTTTCGATGGTGTGTATCGTGGCAATCATCAGCGCCGTTGTCGCGGGCAGCCAGGGCTTTATTGGTTCTGTGGGTCTGATCGTGATTGTGGCGGTGATCCTGCATAACGGCATCGGCCTGCTGAGCGGCTACTGGGGCGGGAAACTGTTTGGATTTGACGAGACAACCTGCCGCACGCTGGCGATGGAAGTCGGGATGCAGAACTCGGGTTTAGCCGCCACGCTGGGGAAAATGTACTTCACGCCGCTGGCCGCTTTGCCGGGTGCGCTGTTCTCGGTCTGGCACAACCTTTCCGGTTCTTTACTGGCCGGTTACTGGTCCGGTAAGCCGGTTAAAAAAGACTGACAGGCCAAAAAAAACCGGGCGCATCGTTCGCGCCCGGTTCATGAATCGGAGATTAAACCCGCTTCATATCATCGCTATTTTCACGCTGTTCATCTTCCTGCTCGTCCTGATCCAGCACGTTATACGCCACCGCACAAAACAAGGAATTCAGGCGTTTCATATCGCCCAGCAACCCGAGATGCAGCGAACTGGTTTCGATACTCTGCACGTTATGCTGATGCAGACGGTCAACGTGCGCATGCGCATAACGGCGGTCGAGAATACGGAAACGATGTTTTGAGCGGCGTAAACGGCGTGCGCTGGTCAGGTCGTTTGACAGGAAAACGCCCAGGCTCAGACGCAGGTTATCCAGCAATTTTTCATGCAATGCTTCGAGTTCCACCAGGCCTTCCGGCGAGAAAGCCCGGCGCGTGGTGTGGGATTTCGCAGTGATATCCCCGGTCATTCGCTCGATAATGTCGCCCGCCTGTTCCAGGTTGAGCGCCATTTCGATGATCTCCGCCCAACGGCGTGAATCGTCTTCGCCCAGCCCTTCTTTATTAATTTGCGCCAGATAAAGTTTGATGGCGGTGTACAGCACATCAACGTCGTCATCGAGACGTCGTACTTCGCGATCCTGCGCCAGTTTTCCGTGCATCACTTCACGGTTGAGGATCAGCATGTGTTCGACCACATCACCCATGCGCAGCGTTTCGCGGGCGGCATTCGCCAGCGCCAGCGTCGGGGTATCAATTGCGCTCACATCCAGATGGCGCGGGCGCAGACGCGGATCGTCCTCCGGCACATCGGCAATCATCATCTCGCAGATTTTTGCCATCGGGGCGGTCAGCGGCACCATGGCCAGACAGCGGATCAGGTTGTAGAACATGTGGAAATAGATCACCAGCTCTTCATCGGGAATGCCCAGACGCGCCAGTTGTGTTGACAGCAACCCGACGAACGGCAGAACGATAACACAACCAATCAGCTTAAACAGCGTGCTGCCCAGCGCCACACGCCGCCCCGCCGCGTTCATTTTGCTGGCGTTGATCATCGCCAGCAGGCCGCTGCCCAGATTGGCACCGATGACCAGACACAGCGAGACTTTGAGAGAAATCACCCCGGTCGCGGCCAGCGTTGCCGTCAGCAAAACGGCGGCCAGACTGGAGTAACTGATAATGGCGAATATCGCGCCGGTCAGGGCGTCGAGCAGTACGTCGCCGGTCAGCGAGGAGAACAACACTTTGACGCCGGACGCCTGCATGATCGGCGTTGCCGCCGCCACAATCAGTTCCAGCGCCAGTAAAATCAGGCCAAGCCCGATACAGACGCGCCCCATTTGCCCGGCGCGGGTTTGTTTACGGCTGAGGAAAAAGGCCACACCGACGAAAATCAGCAGCGGAGAAAGCCAGGAGAGATCGAAGGTCAGGATACGCGCCATCACGGCGGTCCCGACATCGGCACCGAGAATAATCACCAGCGCGGGCGCGAGCGCCACCAGCCCCTGAGAAACGAAAGACGTTACCAGTAACGCCGTGGCGTTGCTGCTTTGCACCAGCGCGGTGACGCCAATACCGGCCACAAACGCCAGCGGCTTTTTCTCAATACTGTTGCTCAGAACGCGACGCAGATTGGCGCCGAAAACGCGCATGATGCCGGTGCGCACGATGTGCGTCCCCCAGACTAACAACGATATAGCAGACAGAAGATGTAAAAGGGTTAACACGAACGCAGGACTCCTGTTATGGCTGGCTGTAAGGAACGCCACCAGCTTATTGGAACACCCTAATCTAACAGATTTAACTGTAGACTACGCGCCTAAGAAGAACACAAGTGGCGAAGAAACAACCGCAAAGTTAAGGCGTATTAACTTTATTATTAAGAACAGCGAAATT
This sequence comes from Rahnella sp. PCH160, assembly GCF_047784855.1. Classification (NCBI taxonomy): domain Bacteria; kingdom Pseudomonadati; phylum Pseudomonadota; class Gammaproteobacteria; order Enterobacterales; family Yersiniaceae; genus Rahnella; species Rahnella sp. PCH160. The sequence goes on along the minus strand of NZ_JBLOGT010000001.1, from coordinate 1,333,208 downwards.
GTTAATACAAAGACTGTCGTTTAGAATCCGCGCGAAGACATTAACCCCGCCTTTATATTCACTAAATAATATTACCTTAAAGATTAACACCACAATTTAAACAATCGTAAATAAAATAACCACGTAATCAACGCGTTGTTTAATTCAAAATAAAAGATGAATTATTCAGACAAGTAAGTCGGAAATGAATTTCACCAGGAACGACACATCTTATCAATAAATGGGTTTTTATTGATGAAAGTCACGCTCCCCATAAATACTCAAGGAAATGGACTTATGAAGTATGACTTATTTGTTAGCGTAATAACTCTCTGTACATTTGGCGCAGAGGCCGGTGTTATGAATGAAAATATTCCTGTTCAGGAATACCGCGATTTCGCCGAAAACTTAGGGAAGTATAAACCCGGTGCAGAAAACGTAGAAGTCTTCAATATGGACGGTACTTCTGCAGGATTCCTTCCTTTTTCTATTCCCGATTTTTCCAGCGCATCAAAAACCGGGTATACCACACTCATCGCCGGTACTTATGTCGCAACCGTTAAGCATAATGGATGGTACGAGAACACCAACTTTGCGACCGGCGCAAAATACAATAATGATTATCTTGTTATTAATTACAATAACCATCCTTCAGAAGATTTCAGCGCAGCGCGTTTAAATAAAGTCGTTACTGAAGTTGCCCCTGTCGAAATGGTTGATCCTGCGGATGTTTACGATAAAAGAAATACAGGGCGTTATACCTATTTTGCTCGCGTCGGTGGCGGCTACCAATATCAGATTGATGCAACAGGGCAGCATCTGAATTTGCTGACACCTTATCCTTATGCGTGGAAAAGTGCAGGAACGTTAAATCCCTCCAAAATGACCCCAAATGGCATCACCTGGCTCAACAATGATACCAATTCACCTTTAGATGCCGCCGGTAATTCAGGAGACAGTGGCAGCCCGATCCTGGTTTATGACAACGTCGATAAAAAATGGAAAATGTATGGCGTCCTCACTTCAGGCACCCTGGTTGAGAATGGTGCGACGCACACCTCAAGTACAAATGCATTAGCGCTTCAGACCGATTTCATTAACAGTATATTTGCCCAAAATACCGATCCCGATGTGACTGATATCGCCGACAACGGTGATATTCACTGGGCGGGCACAGGCGCGGTGGGCGATATCGTGCAGGGCGATACGGCCTGGAAATGGCACGGCGCTGACCCAGATTTGCCAGGGCAATTTGTCCTCACCATCGACAAAATTATCGCCGGTGATGTCGGTACGGATGTTCGTAACCCGTCGCTGGACGCCTCTAAAGATTTGCGTTTCAACGGAGATGGCGGCCTGATTGTGCTGGATACCAGTATTAATCAGGGAGCCGGAAAACTGCAGTTCTCCAATGATTATCGGGTGGTCTCCGCGGAAGGCGCTGGAAATACCTGGATGGGTGGCGGCATTGAGGTTGATGCCAGTAAAACCGTCGACTGGGAAGTTAACGGTGTGGCGGGAGACAGCCTGCATAAAATCGGTGCCGGTACGCTGTACGTTAACGCAACGGGCGACAACTCAGGGGCATTAAATGTCGGTGATGGCACCGTTGTACTCGCCCAGCAAGACGACGGCGCAGGCCACCATCAGGCATTTTCGTCCGTGACAATAGTAAGCGGGCGCTCCACCGTGCAACTTGGCGGCGAAAGTCAGGTCGCCTCCGACCAAATCTTCTTTGGTTATCGCGGGGGCGTGCTGGATCTCAATGGTTACGACATGAGTTTCACGACAATCAATCATAGCGATGCCGGTGCCACTGTCATTAATGCCAACGCGAATGACAGTTCAACGCTGACGCTGGCGAATACAAAATCCGAAACCTTTATGGGTCAGTTGGGATCTCCCGATAACCAACAGGGAATGAACGTGATTTTGAATTCTACAAAAAGTACCCATAACTATTCCCTCACCGGCGGCGCTTATCTTAATGATCTGGCCATCATCAACGGTAACCTGACATTGGCCGGAAGCCAGACGCCTCACGCCGGCGGAGCGGTTTTCAGTAATGACTGGATAGATGAAACGTATCAGATCACCACATTGAACCTGAATAAGGGCGGCCAGCTCACGTTGGGCGAACATGGAACGCTCAAGTCTGATATTACGCTTGGCGAAAATTCAACATTACAGATGCGTAGCCGCAGCACGCTTGCCGGAAATGTTGTGCTGAGTGATAACGCCACACTGTCTGTTATCGCCGGTGATGCCAGCGATAAGAGCACGGCCGGTTCTGCAGACGCTATTATTACCGCCGCACTGGAAGGGACAGGCGGCCTGATTAAAGACGGCTGGGGAAAACTTCTGATGTACGGCGACAATACATTTTCCGGTGGTACGACCGTTAAGAACGGAGATTTCGTGCTGGAAGGTTCGCTGACGTCGGCGCTGACATTGGAAAACGAGACTTCATTTTCCGGCAACGCCAGCATTGCTGACCTGATATTACAAGACAACGTCGCTCTGACACCGTATTACGATCACGGTCAGGCCGCCACAGACAGTATTACCCCTGCGGCAATGCGGGTAAGCGGGAATCTGTCGACCGGCGACAATGATGTGATCAATCTGCGCGCGCAACTCAATGCCGATGATTTGCAGTACGACCGGCTGCTGATAGACGGCGATATTGTCGCCGATAGCAAACCCATCACGGTCTCCGTGACGCCGAATGGCAGCGGGATCTTTACCGACATTGATAACGATGGTGCAGCGGATAATGAGGAAGGGATTTCCCTGATTCAGGTCGGCGGCCATGCCGGTAAAGACGCCTTCGCGCTGGCGGGAGGATACGTCGCACGGGGCGCTTATGCCTATACGCTCTACGCTTTTGCTCCGGGGCGCAGCGCGGCCGGTCAGCGTGACGTTGCAGGTTCCGGAACCCAGTACTGGGACTACCGTCTGCAAAACAGAATGCTGAGTGAAAATGACAATACCGAACCTACTGCCGATCCAATCCCTGATCCCGATGACGGCGGCACGACGCCAGTCCCCGATCCCGATGACGGCGGCACGACGCCAATCCCTGATCCCGATGACGGCGGCACGACGCCAATCCCTGATCCCGATGACGGCGGCACGACGCCAGTCCCTGATCCCGATGACGGCGGCACGACGCCAATCCCTGATCCTGATGACGGCGGCACGACGCCAGTCCCTGATCCCGATGATGGCGGCACGACGCCAATCCCTGATCCTGATGACGGCGGCACGACGCCAATCCCTGATCCTGATGACGGCGGCACGACGCCAATCCCTGATCCTGATGACGGCGGCACGACGCCAGTCCCTGATCCTGATGACGGCGGCACGACGCCAGTCCCTGATCCCGATGACGGCGGCACGACGCCAGCCCCTGAACCGGATAACGGAGATAAAACACCGACACCTGAAAACAGTGACAGCCGCTCTGCGGTAACGCCACAGGTGCCATCGTATTTGTCCCTGCCGTCAGCGTTACTCAGTTATAACAGCCGTCTGAATACAAGTTTCCACGATCAGGTTCTGCTGCTCGATGATAAGAGGATCAACATTTTCTTCCAGTATCTCAACGGAGAAGATACATATCACTCGGCGCTGAGTTTTAAAGATTACGGGTACGACTACAAGCAAAAACAGGAAGGCTGGTTATTCGGCGGCAAGGTGTTGCAACTTGAGGACGAAACGCAATCTCTCGGGCTGAACGTTGGACTTTCCCGCGCAGAGCTCGACGTGACGCCGGATGCCGCAGATGGCGACAGCAAAACGCACTACACCGCGTGGGATCTTTCAACGCTGCTCGTTTATAAACAAAACGACGGTTTACTGGCGGAATGGGAACTGGATGCGGCGAAATATGACGGCACGGTTTCGACAGATCTTCGTGGTGGCGATGTGGCTGATATCCATGCCAAATCGTTTGGGACAACGCTGGACTTAGGTTATCAGTTCACCTTCGGGCAGCATCAGCTCACGCCTCTCATTGGCGCCGGAGTTCAGTACCTGAAAGTAGACGACTTTACCGATGTTGATGACGCACATGTCAGTTATGGCAATATCGTACGGCCCACCGGTCATATCGGGCTGCGGTATCGCTATGACTGGGACAGCGCGCAAGCCGGTAAATGGGCCGTCATCATGAGCACGCGTCTATTTAAAGACTTCAGTCATGACGAAACCGTCACCATAAGAGATGTACATAGTAGTGATTCCAGTGACTTCGCAACCGGTACGCCGGGAAGCGCGGCACTGCTGGATGTCGGTCTGGTGAATACGCTTTTGCCGAATGTCTCTCTGAGTGTCGGCGGGGAATATCAGAAACGTCTTGAGGAGGAAGGAATTGATTACTGGCAGGTCACGACTGGCGTCAAAATCAGCTTTTAATTAACGCCTCAGAAACCGACGCTGCGTAAGAATTTCCCGCCCTTCATATAAAGCGGACGGGAAATTTCAGGTTTATGTCTGTTTAACGCCAGGCATAAACCGGCCAGCCCGCCTGCTGTGCGTGCCGGAGCAGTACAGCATCTGGATTCACTGCCACGGGCTGCCCTACGCGGGTCAGTAACGGCAGGTCATTGTGAGAATCCGAGTAGAAGCGGGCTTCTTGTAACAAGGTTTCGTCCTGATTGATGAGATTCAGCAAACGTGAAACTTTGCCTTCACGATAGGTCATCGTCCCCTGTGTCGCGCCGGTAAAGCGCCCGTCCTGTATTTCAACACCGATCGCCAGCGTTTCATCGACACCGAGAAAACGGGCAATCGGCCGGACCAGATGTTCGCCGGACGCGGAAATAATCACCGTCCGGTCACCCTGATCGCGATGTTCAGCCAGACATTCACGCGCCTGCGCATAAATACGCGGGGCAATCACATCCTGAATATAATTCGCGACCATCGCCGCGACGTCACTTTCACGGCGGTCAATCAGCGGCACCAGAGTACAACGCATATACTCCTGCATATCCATTTTGCCGACTGCATATTGCTGCATCAGCGCGGCATCTTGTTGCAGGAAAGCCTGCTCATCGGCCACCCAGCCTTTTGCCACCATGTAGGCTGACCACAAGCTTGAACAGTCACCGCTAATCAGGGTTTCATCGAGATCAAACAGCGCCAGTTTCATGCAACTTCCCGTAACGTAACAAGATCTAACTCCAGACCTATATCGCTGCCATCGGCGCGAAGAGAGGCTACAGAGCGGTTTAAGACATCCACAGAAAGCTCAACGCCGTGCGCTAAAACACGATACCGCACGACGTTACCCAGCAGGCTGTGGCTGAGAATTTTAGCCGGAATGCCCTGTTCGGCCGTGCAAATCGTCACGGACTCCGGACGAATGGCGACACGCCCAGTATACGTCTGGCCCGTCAGCGCCAGCGCCTGCGCGGCACTCAGCAAATTATAGCTGCCAATAAAACCGGCGGCAAAAGCATCGACTGGCTCAGTATAGAGGGTTTCGGCATCCGCGTTTTGGACGATTTGTCCTTTGTTCATCAGCACAATCCGGTCTGACATGGTCAGGGCTTCTTCCTGATCGTGCGTCACAAAAATGGCGGTGAGGTTCATTTCGCGCTGGATACGGCGGATTTGTTCGCGCAAATGCTTACGGATACGGGCATCCAGCGCCGACAACGGTTCATCGAGCAATAGCAGGCGCGGCTGTGTCACCAGCGAACGCGCCAGCGCCACACGCTGACACTGGCCACCGGAAAGCTGATGCGGATAGCGCCTGGCGTAATCGTTCATTTCCACCAGTTCCAGCACTTCACCCACGCGACGATGGACTTCGGAAGCGGGTATTTTCTGCATTTTCAGGCCAAACGCGACGTTGGCTTCCACTGTCATATTGGGGAAAAGTGCATAGCTCTGGAAAACCATGCCGATCCCGCGCTGTTGCGGCGGCAGCGGCACGATGTCCTGCCCCTTAATCAGAATTTTGCCACTGTCGACGGATGTCAGACCGGCCAGACAGCGCAGCAGCGTGGATTTCCCGCAGCCGCTCGGCCCCAGCAGCGTCACAAATTCTCCCTCTTTTGCGGAGAAATCGATGTTGTTGAAAATCTGAGTTGGGCCGTAAGACTTGTTAAGTTGAGTGACCTGTAAATACGACATAATCAGCTCTTTCCTTTGTTCAGCATGTTTGCCACCCAGGTGAAAATCAGGACGACCATGAAATAGGAGATAACCAGTGCGCTGGTGAAATGGCCGCTGCCATTGCGCATGTTATAGAGATAAACCTGAACCGTTTCGTAACGACTGCCCGCCAGCAGGTTGGCGAAAACAAACTCGCCAATCAGGAAGGAAAATGACAGCAATACGGCGATAGTTCCGCCCTTGCGTAAGTTCGGCAACACCACCAGCAGCGCGGCTTTCCAGGTGCTGGCCCCCAGCAAATGCGCGGCGTCCATCAGGTCACGCAGGTTTATCGCCTGCATGTTGTTGGAGATGGCGCGGTAGATAAACGGCAGCGCTATCGTGAAGTAACAGCCGATCAGGATCCACGGCGTTCCGGTCAGTGCGAAAGGCCCTCCGGAATAGAGCTGCATCAGGCCGACGGATGACACCACCGGCGGCACGGCAAACGGCAGCAGGATAAGAATATTCATGAGCGCATCGAGCTTTGGGAAATAGTAAGCAATCACAAACATAAGCGGAAGGATCAGCACCAGTGACAGGAAAAGCGTGCCAAAACAGACCAGCAGCGAATGCCAGAGTGCAATCAGGAAGCGCGGATCGCTCCACAATTCCACCAGCCATTTGAGCGTGAAACCGCTCGGCAAAATCGTGGCTCCCCATTCCAGCACCAGCGCATAAACCAGCGTCGCCAGCAGCGGCAACATCAAAACAATCAACAAAATCCAGATCACCACACGGTGGTAAATCGCTTCAGATCGCGACATCTCACGTTCCTTTTTCGGCAATCAGCTACGCTGACTGAGATAACTTTTGCGCAATAACCACTGATGGATCAGCGTGATAAAGGCCATCAGCACCACCAGCAGCATCGCCAGCGCGCTCCCCATATTCGGGTCGAGGGAAATATCACCCGACACCAGCGCAGCAATACGGACCGGCACCACGTTGAAGTTACCGGTGGTCAGCGCGTACACCGTGGCGTAAGCGCCAAGGGCGTTGGCGAGCAAAATGACGAAAGTGCCCAGCAGCGCCGGAAACAAAACCGGAATGCCGATGTACCGCCAGTAGCTCCAGCGCCCGGCACCCAGCAGTGCAGCCGATTCGCGCCAGTCCTCGCGTAGCGCATCAAAGGCCGGATACATCAGCAAAACACCCAACGGGATCTGGAAATAGGTGTAGAGCACAATCAGCCCGTCTTTCGAGTAGAGGTCGAAATGCTCCATCAGGCCGTATTTACGCAGCAATAACGTCAGGCATCCGTTCAGGCCGAGCAGGATGACGAAGGCAAACGCCAGCGGCACGCCCGCAAAGTTGCTGGTCATGTTAGTAAACGACATCACAAAATCATGAAGCTTTGTCGGGCCTAGCTGTCGAAGTGAGTAACTGCCCACTAACGCAATAATCAAACCGTACAAACTCGACCAGATCGAGATATCCAGCGAGAAGCGCATCGCCTGCAGATAAAACGGAGAGGTCAGAATGTCGGTGTAATTGCCCAGCCCCCACGCTTCATAGGTTTCGCTGTAAAAACTGCTCACCGCAATCCAGGCCAGCGGCGCCAGCTGGAAAGCGATGAAAAACACCAGAAACGGCAACATGAACAGCGCCGCAATCCGCTTACCTTTCATCGGGAATCCTTTAAAAGTGAGGGAGTTCAGGCCAGTAATGCCGCGCAGTGAGGCTTATCGTGGGCAATATTGAGGATCTGACAAACGGTACCGCACAGTTGGGTTTGTAACGGCGCGGCGTCTTTGAGGCTGAACGCGCTGCCGAAAACATACAGCGGTACCTGACGTTCTTCCGGCAAAATCCCGCCGTGGCTGCGGTCATCGTTCATGCCGTGGTCGGCAGTGACAATCACCTGATAACCGGCTTCCAGCCAGTCGCCCAAATAGTGCGAAAGAATGCCATCCGCTGTGCGCGCTTTGTTGCGGTATTGCGGCGTCGAAAGCCCGAATTTGTGGCCCGCATCATCAATGTTCATCGGGTGGATCAGCAGAAAATCAGGGTCGTGTCGACGGCGCAGGCTCTCCGCATCGTCGAATAAATGCGAATCAGGATAAGCGTCATCGTAATAAAAATGACCGTGCTGAATAGCCAGGGATTCGTCGCTGGTATGGCGATCGCGCGGCGGGTCAAACGGCGTGCGGTTATACAGCTCGCTGACCCAGTGATAGGCCGCAGCCGCCGTCGTCAGACCGGCGTCGCGGGCATAATGAAAAATACTGCGTTGTGTCGATAAGCGGTCAACGTGGTTATGCACGATGCCGCTTTCCACCGGCGTGATGCCGGTGAGGATACATTCGTAAAGCGGCCGGGACAGCGAGGGCAATTCGCATTCCAGTTGATACAAACGCCCGCGCCCGGCGGCACATTGCGCCTGCAAATATCCCATTGCGTCTTGGGCGACCTGATAATTCAGGCCATCGAGTACTACCAGAATGCTCTTCATTACACTTTTGCCTTTCTTGCAGGTGTTGTCATTAATCAATGCTTTCGCTGCCCGGTCTTTCTATTTTTTAATTCAGGAAATTATTGCTGCATGTTGATCATGACGTTTTCCTGCCACAGGCGAGGCAGCGTTTTGGCGCTCTTATCCCATGCAGCCGGATCAGCAATCGGATGGGCATTTTTATATTCACTGGATGGCAGCAGTTTCGCTTTCACGTCGTCTGGCAGAGTGATGTGATCGGCACGGATTGGACGGGCATAGCCACGCGCCAGGTTGATCTGACCGGCATCGGAGAAGATGTATTCACGTGCCAGTTTAGCGGCGTTCGGGTGTTTACCGAATTTGTTGATGATGGTGGTGTAACCCGAGGTGATAGAACCGTCAGAAGGTATCACCACGTCAAAGCGGGTTTTGTCGATTTTGTCGCGATAATTCAGACCGTTGAAGTCCCAGACCACGCCGACCTGCACTTCGCCTTTTTCCAGAGAGGCGATAACCGGGTTAGTCAGGCTCAGACGCCCTGCTTTCGCCAGTTTGCCGAAATATTCCAGACCCGGTTTCAGATTCTGTTCGTTGCCGCCCATCGCGTAAGTGGCCGCCAGAACGCCGTTTGCCGCCTGCGCAGCGGTGCTCACATCACCGATGGTGACTTTGTATTTCCCTTTCAGCAAATCAGCCCAGCTGTGCGGCTCATCTTTCACCTGAGATTTATCGATAATAAACGCAATGGTTCCGGTGTAAGCGAGTGCCCACATCCCGTCTTTATCTTTGGCCCAGTCTGGCACCTGATCCCAGGTTGTTGGTTTATAGGGCTGTGTGACGCCCTTCTGGACCGCAACAGGGCCGAATGCCGCACCCACATCACCAATATCTGCACTGGCATTGTCTTTTTCGGCGAGGAATTTAGCGATTTCCTGCGCAGAACTCATATCGGTATCACTGTGCTTCAGACCGTATTTGGTGCTCAAATCATTCCAGGTATCTTTCCAGTTTGCCCAGTCATCAGGCATACCGACACTGTTTACCGTGCCTTCGGCTTGTGCCGCTTTCAGGAGTTCAGCAGGAGGTTCAGCGGCAAAAGCCGATGAAGCGGAGAGGACAAGCGCGCTGGTTAACACAGAAGCGAACAACTGTTTCATAACGGATGCTCCAGATGATAGTGTGTGTGAAGTGCTGGTCTAGTCCAGCAAGAACCAAGCCAATCTAACGATCAATTGTGATAATTATATGTCAGCGTGAAAAAGCAGCTGTTTTAACCTTATAGCTGTTAACAAGCGCACATTATTTACGCAAAGAAGAGTCGGATTGGTGCAAAAACGCACTAAAATGAGGCTTACTAACCGATGAGTGAACCGCAGACCACCCTTGCCGTTATCTGCAAGGCATTGAGCGAAAGTATTGCGGCCGGGGCATTTTCTGCCGAGGGAAGGCTGCCTTCTGAGCGCGCGTTGAGTGAACAGTTTTCCACAACCCGCATCACGCTGCGTGAGGCGTTAGGCCATCTGGAAGCGCAGGGGCTGATTTATCGCGAAGTACGTCGGGGCTGGTTTGTTTCGCCGCCACGCATTATTTATAACCCGTTGCAGCGCAGCCATTTTCACGCCATGGCGAAAGATCAGGGGCGAAGTGCGCAGACGGAGGTCATTGATGCCAGACACTGCATCGCCAGCGACGCCGTTTGCCAGAAATTATTGCTGCCGCCCGCCAGTGATGTGATTTGCATCCGCCGGTTACGCTATATCGATAAACGCCCCGTGCTTTACGTCGAGCATTACCTCAACCCGTTGTATTTTAATGGTATTCTTGATGCAGATTTAACGTCTTCGCTGACTGATTTGTATGCCTCGCGTTACGATATTTATTACGGGCGTGTCCGGTTTGATATGGTGCCGACGCTGCTGACAAAAGACGCATCGCACGCCCTGAAAGTCGCTTCCGGCAGCCCGGCATTATTTATTACGCGCACCAACCGGGATCAACACGACCGGGTCATCGACTGTGATTTGGAATACTGGCGTTATGACGCGCTGCATATTGATGTGGAAGTGAATTGAGATGAACCCCGGTCACTTTTTGAAGTCAGTGACCGGGGTTCATGATGACCGTCAACGGGAAGGATGACGGGGATATTAATCGGCGTCGTAGCCTAAATTAGGCGCCAGCCAGCGTTCGACTTCGGCAACTGGCATATTCTTACGTGCCGCATAATCCTCAACCTGATCGCGCTGGATTTGTGCGACGGCGAAATATTTGCTGTCAGGATGACTGAAATACCAGCCGGAGACTGCCGCGCCCGGCCACATTGCAAAGGATTCTGTCAGTTGCATGCCGGTGTTGGTTTCAACATCCAGTAATGTCCAGATTTGCCCTTTTTCAGTGTGTTCAGGGCATGCAGGATAACCCGGAGCCGGACGGATCCCCTGATAGTTTTCACGAATAAGTTCTTCGTTACTCAGGTTTTCGTTAGCGGCAAAGCCCCAGTAAACCTTACGCACTTTTTCATGCAGGTATTCTGCAAAGGCTTCTGCCAGACGGTCTGCCAGCGCTTTGATCATGATTTTGTTGTAATCGTCGTGCTGCTTGTCGTACGCCTCGGCAAGCGCGTCCTCCTCCAGCCCACCGGTCACGGCAAATGCGCCCAGGTAATCTTTTTTGCCGCTGGATTTCGGCGCAACAAAATCGGACAGACAATAGTTCGCAAAGTCCGTTTTTTCGGTTTGCTGACGCAGATGGTGGCTGACTACCAGCACTTCTTCACGACGCTCGTCACTGTAAATTTCGATATCGTCGCCTTTGCGGTTCGCCGGGAATAAACCGACCACGCCGCGCGGATTCAGTAATTTTTCAGCGGAAAGCTTATCGAGCAGATCGTTGGCATCCTTGAACAGGCGTTTAGCTTCTTCGCCCACCACTTCATCTTCCAGAATCCGCGGGTATTTACCCGCCAGCGACCAGGTCATGAAGAATGGCGTCCAGTCGATGTAATTACGCAGGGTTTCGATGCTGGCTTCCACTTTCTGAACACCCAGACGGTGCGCGACCGGCGGTGTGTAATCTTCCCAGTCGATGACCGTTGCGTTATCACGCGCCACTTCAAGGCTGACCGGCGGCGTCCGGGGTTTTTTACGGGCGTGCTGAATACGCACGGTCTCGTATTCTTTACGGGTTCGCTCGATAAAAGCGTCACGCTGTCCGGCAGATAAGAGTGCCGAAACCACGCCGACAGAGCGTGAGGCGTTTTGCACATAGCACGTCACCCCGCTGTAGTTCTGTTCGATTTTAACCGCCGTATGCGCCTTGGACGTGGTCGCACCGCCGATAAGAAGCGGCATCGTGAATCCGCGACGCTCCATCTCTTTTGCCACGTTGACCATTTCGTCCAGCGAAGGCGTGATCAGCCCGGAAAGGCCGATAATATCGACGTTTTGTTCAATCGCCGTTTTCAAAATTTTGTCGGTCGGCACCATTACACCGAGATCGATAATCTCGTAGTTATTGCATTGCAGCACCACACCCACAATGTTCTTGCCGATGTCATGGACATCGCCTTTCACCGTCGCGAGCAGGATTTTTCCGTTTGTCTGGCCTTTTTCCTTGCTGGCTTCAATGTAAGGTTCGAGATACGCCACCGCCTGTTTCATCACACGCGCGGATTTCACCACCTGCGGCAGAAACATTTTACCTGCACCGAAAAGATCACCGACGACGTTCATGCCATCCATCAGCGGCCCTTCAATCACTTCAATCGGGCGCGCGGCCTGCTGGCGGCACTCTTCGGTGTCCAGCTCGATGAATTCGGTAATGCCTTTGATCAGGGAATATTCGAGACGTTTTTTAACATCCCAGCCACGCCATTCGGCCTGCTGTTTGTTGGCTTCGCCGTCGTCTTTGCTGCCACGGTATTTTTCCGCCAGTTCCAGCAGACGCTCTGTTCCGTCATCACGGCGGTTCAGAATCACATCTTCAACGGCATCGCGCAGTTCAGCCGGTAAGTCATCGTAGATAGCCAGCTGACCGGCGTTAACGATGCCCATATCCATGCCGTTGCGGATCGCGTGATACAGGAATACGGCGTGAATGGCTTCACGCACCGGTTCATTGCCGCGAAAGGAGAAGGAAACGTTGGACACGCCGCCCGAAATCATCGCATGCGGCAATTCTGCTTTGATATCCGCACAGGCTTCAATGAAGTCGACGGCATAGTTGTTATGTTCGTCAATCCCCGTGGCGACCGCGAAGATATTCGGGTCAAAGATTATATCTTCCGGCGGGAATCCGACTTTCTCGGTCAGTAGTTTATAGGCACGACGGCAGATTTCGATTTTACGGGCGCGGGTATCCGCCTGTCCGGTTTCATCAAAGGCCATGACCACCACGGCTGCGCCGTAACGCCGTACAATCCGGGCGTGATGAAGGAAAGCTTCTTCCCCTTCTTTCATCGAGATAGAGTTCACAATGCCTTTGCCCTGGATGCATTTCAGGCCTTTTTCGATGACGTCCCACTTGGAGGAGTCAATCATGATCGGCACACGGGCAATGTCCGGCTCACCGGCAATCAGATTCAGGAAGCGCACCATTGCCGCTTCGGCGTCGAGCATCCCTTCATCCATGTTGATGTCGATAATCTGGGCACCGCTTTCCACCTGCTGACGAGCAACGGCCAGCGCTTCGGCGTATTTTTCTTCTTTAATCAGGCGTTTGAAACGGGCAGAACCGGTGACGTTGGTTCGCTCACCCACGTTCACAAACAGAGTTTGCGCATCAATGGTCAGCGGTTCCAACCCCGCCAGACGGCAGGCGACAGGAATAACCGGCAACTGGCGTGGCGGCACGCCTTCAACTGCTTTCACCATCGCGGCAATGTGCGCCGGCGTGGTACCACAGCAGCCGCCGACAATATTCAGGAAACCCGAACGCGCCCATTCGCCGATATGCTCCGCCATTTCTTTGGCTTCAAGATCGTACTCACCAAAGGCATTCGGTAAGCCCGCATTCGGGTGCGCTGTGACGTAGCATTCGGCAATACGCGACAATTCAGCGACATACTGGCGTAATTCGTCCGGCCCCAGTGCGCAGTTCAGGCCGAAGGTAAGCGGTTTTACGTGGCGCAGTGAGTTATAGAACGCCTCTGTTGTCTGGCCTGACAATGTTCGGCCAGAAGCATCGGTGATCGTGCCGGAGACCATGACCGGCAGCACGATGCCCAGCGCTTCAAATTCCGTTTCTACCGCAAACGTCGCGGCTTTGGCGTTGAGTGTGTCGAAAACGGTTTCGATCATAATCAGATCGGCACCGCCCTTAATCAGCGCCCGGGTAGATTCACGGTACGCGTCGACCAGTTGATCAAAAGAGACATTACGGAAAGCCGGATCGTTTACGTCCGGAGAGATCGACGCTGTGCGGTTGGTCGGGCCTAAAACACCGGCCACATAACGCGGTTTATCCGGCGTGCGGGCAGTCCATTCGTCGGCACAGGCTCGCGCCATACGTGCTGCTTCATAGTTAATTTCAGCGGAAAGCGACGCCATATGGTAGTCGGCCATCGCGATGGTGGTGGAGTTGAAGGTGTTGGTTTCAAGAATATCTGCGCCAGCAGCAAGATAGCCGTTGTGGATCTCAATGATCACTTCGGGTTTGCTCAATACCAGAAGATCGTTATTGCCTTTAAGATCGCTTTCCCAGTCAGCAAAGCGCTCACCGCGATAGTCTTCCTCTTCAAGACGGTAGCTCTGGATCATGGTTCCCATGCCGCCGTCCAACACCAAAATGCGCTGTGCCAATTGCTTATGTAGCGCTTCAACCCGATTAGTCACTTTCACCTCATCACCCACCACGCACACCCGGCAAATTGTTCATTCATACGCCGGAAATTATGGTCAACATCCTAGCATACCTTCCAAAGGCAAAAGGCCGTGCCGACATGAGACTTTTTCAATTCAGGAAGGCATCCCGCAAATGCTGTGCAACACATCGGATGAGCGCAAAGGCAGGTTGCGATCCATACTGTAAAAACGAAAACCAATTCCAAAAATGACTTTTCTTCGCCAGATTTTGGCGCATCTTACAAGGAACAGGCTTATGGCAACGTCCGCATTGACCCCGGCCAAGCGAGCTAAGAAAACAAAAGCCGCTGCAACAGCAGGCAGCGCCGCCACCGGACAGGTTCAGTCCCTCACCCGTGGCCTTAAGTTGCTGGAATATATTGCTGAAGCTCAGGGCAGCGTAGCGCTGACGGATCTGGCTCAACAGGCAGGTTTGCCCAATTCCACCACTCACCGTTTGCTGACAACGATGCAGCAGCAGGGGTTTGTCCGGCAGGTCGGCGATTTGGGCCTGTGGACCATTGGTTCACATGCGTTTGTGGTCGGCAGCAGTTTTCTGCAAAGCCGTAATTTGCTGGCGATGGTACATCCGATGTTGCGCCGGCTGATGGAGGAGTCGGGTGAAACCGTCAATCTGGCCGTACTGGATCACAGTGATTATCAGGCGATCATCATCGATCAGGTGCAATGCAATGCGCTGATGCGGATGTCAGCGCCAATCGGCGGAAAACTGCCGATGCATGCTTCCGGCGCAGGAAAGGCATTTCTCTCCACCCTGGCGGAAGAACGGCTGGCGAAGCTTCTGCACAAAATTGGTTTGCACAGCTATACGCCGCTGACCAAGACGTCTCCGGCAAACCTGAAACAGGAGCTGGCCGATACACGTAAACGCGGTTATGCCTTTGATGATGAAGAACATGCGCTCGGCCTGCGCTGCGTGGCGACCTGTATTTACGATGAACACAACGATGCTTACGCCGCGATTTCCATTTCCGGCCCGGTTTCAAGGATAACCGACGATCGCGTGACCGAACTGGGTGCGCTGGTGATCCACGCGGCAAAAGAAATTACGCAGGCGTATGGCGGCGGGAAACATTAACTGGGGAATGACTCCCGCACGGATGGCGGGAGCATGAGACTTAAAGGTGGATGAAACGCTGGCTGCGGCGATACGCAAAGACGTCCTCAACATGCCCTTCACGGATCCGCGTTTGCAATCCGCGCCAGTAATCGGCAGAAAATAAATCATTGTGTGCCGCTTCGAAGAACTGCCGGACACGTTTATCGCTGCACAGGAAATGGCGGAACTCTTCGGGAAAAACATCACCCGACGCAATGCTGTACCAGGGCTCGCTGGCCAGTTCATCCTCGGGGTAACGCGGTTCAGGGATATCGCGGAAATTTACTTCCGTCATGTAACATATCTCGTCGTAATCATAAAAGACGACGCGGCCATGGCGGGTTACACCAAAGTTTTTAAACAGCATATCGCCGGGAAAGATGTTCGCCGCCGCAAGTTGTTTAATCGCGTTACCGTATTCTTCAATAACGTCATGCAGTTGCTGATCATCCGCCTGTTCCAGATATAAATTCAGCGGCGTCATACGCCGTTCGATATACAAATGCTTAAGGGCAATACTGTCGCCAAGATCCTCAATCTTCGCCGGAACTTCGCGCTGCAGTTCCGCCATTAACTCCGGGCTGATGTTTTTCTTAACCAGGACAAAATGCTCAAACTCCTGGGTATCCGCCATACGTCCAACACGATCATGCTCTTTGACCAGCTGGTAACAGGCCATAACCTGCGCTTCGGTCACCTCTTTTTGCGGTGCAAACCGGTCTTTTATGACTTTGAAAACCCGGTCGCTTCCCGGCAAGGTAAAAACCAGCATGACCATACCTTTGACCCCAGGCGCAATAATAAAGGACTCGTCGGTTTGTGCCATAAACCGTAAATGCTCGCGATAACATTCCGTTTTCGCATGTTTCTGGCACCCGATGGCACTGTAAAGTTCGGCCGTCGTTTTTGCCGGTAAAATCTCCCGCAGCCATTCAATGAGCGCGCCCGGTTGCGGGGCGTAAACCATAAAATAGGAACGTGCGAAGCCGAAAACGATGCTGGCATCATTTCCCTCCGTCAGGCAAGCATCTACAAATAACTGGTGCTGATGGCTTTGATGTACCGGCAATAACAGCGGAAAAACCTGCTGTCCCCACCGGATTTTGCCAATTATCCACGCCGCCTTATTGCGGTAGAAAACTTCAGAGGCGATCTCAATCACCGCCTCTGATAACGCATCACCGGGAAATCTCTGCTGCAACACAGTGGCAATAGAATCAATATCACGCGGCGCATTTTCCCACGCCAAACGCATCGGAAGATCGTTAAGAACTTTGCCCAGCGTCGCGACCAGATTTCCTTGCACAGGGTATTGCCGGGCGAGTGGCCGGACGCAATTTTGTGGGAGGTGAGTTGGCTGTTCGCTGTAAATAAATAGCTTATCCGCCGTCAGCTCACGGTGTTTGAAAATACGGCAATAGACTGAATTAAAGAAGCTTTCAGCGATTTCTGCCCGAGGATAATCAGGCAACAATCCGGCGTAACAGTTTTTTATGCGGACCAGAAATGCAGTGTCGTAGAAGTGCTGGCCCGTGATACATTTGAGCTGCGAGACAACCAATCCGACATGGTGGTCATAAAGATGAATTCGCTGTTTCATCGCCGCCTGCACCGCCTGCCAGTTAGCGCTTTCAAAACGTTGCTGAGCTTCTGAAGTCACTTCCAGAAAACGGCCATATTGGGCATCGAACCCTTGTAAAATAGTCTGAGCGATCAGCAATTCGATGCGCATGGTGTGGGCTCCTGAAGGGAAAAACCCGGCTTGTGCCGGGCCAAATCAGTGTGACGTTGAAGAGAATTGCTGTTCTTCGGTCGAACCGGTTAATGCCGTTACCGATGAGCGGCCGCCCTGAATGATGGTGGTAACTTTGTCGAAATATCCGGTGCCCACTTCCTGCTGATGAGAAGCGAAAGTGTACCCACGGCCGATTGCCGCAAATTCAGGCCCCTGCACTTTTTCGACGTAGTGTTTCATCCCTTCGCCCTGCGCATACGCATGGGCAAGATCGAACATGTTGAACCACATGCTGTGGATGCCCGCCAGCGTGATGAACTGGTACTGATAGCCCATCGCTGCCAACTGGTCCTGGAAGCTGGCAATCGTTTTATCATCGAGATTCTTCTTCCAGTTAAACGACGGCGAACAGTTATAGGCCAGCAATTTTCCGGGAAATTTCGCATGAATAGCCTCAGCAAAACGCTGAGCAAGTTTGAGATCCGGTGTCGATGTTTCACACCAGACAACGTCAGCATACGGCGCGTAAGCCAGCCCGCGGCTGATCGCCTGTTCTATACCGGCGTGCGTCCTATAAAAGCCTTCATGCGTTCTCTCGCCGGTAATGAACTGGCTGTCATAAGGATCGCAATCGGACGTCAGCAAATCAGCCGCATCGGCGTCGGTACGTGCCACCAGCAATGTCGGGACGCCGAGTACATCAGCAGCCAGACGGGCAGACACCAGCTTTTGCACTGCCTCCTGAGTGGGAACTAACACTTTGCCACCCATGTGCCCACATTTTTTCACCGCAGCAAGCTGGTCTTCGAAATGGACGGCCGCCGCACCGGCTTCAATCATCGATTTCATCAATTCAAACGCATTCAGCACACCACCAAAACCGGCTTCTGCATCGGCGACAATCGGCAGGAAATAATCGGTGTAACCTGGCTGGCCAGGTTCGATATTATTGGCCCATTGAATCTGATCGGCACGGCGGAAGGTATTGTTAATACGGGACACAACTTCCGGTACAGAATTCACCGGATATAACGACTGATCGGGATACATACTGGATGCGGTATTCGCATCGGCGGCAACCTGCCAGCCGGACAGATAAATCGCTTCAATACCCGCTTTTGCCTGCTGCAATGCCTGTCCGCCTGTCAGTGCGCCCAGACAATTCACGTAACCTTTGCGGGATGCACCGTGCAGTAAATTCCACAGACGTGAAGCACCGTGCTGAGCCAGCGTGCATTCCGGGTTAACTGAGCCGCGCAGGCTGATGACGTCTGCAGCCGTATAAGGGCGGGTAATGCCTTTCCAGCGTGGCTGGTTCCAGGTTTCTTCAAGCTGCTGAATTTGGTGAGTACGTGTTGTTTTCATGGCAAATGCTCCGGTCTTTTTATGAGTAGGGTAAGAAGAATCAGGCCAGCAGCTGATAGCCCGGCAGGGTCAGGAAGTCGATTAACTCATCCTGTGTGGTAATTTTTTCCATTAATGCGGCGGCCTGCGTGAAGCGCCCGGAACTGAAACGTTGTTCGCCTAACTCCTGTTGGATCACCAGCATTTCTTCATTCAACATTCGACGGAACAGAGGCTTTGTGACCAGCTGGCCGTCGGTGAGCGTTTTGCCGTGATGGATCCACTGCCAGATTGAGGTTCGGGAAATCTCTGCGGTGGCGGCATCTTCCATCAGCCCGTAAATAGGTACGCAGCCATTGCCGGAAATCCACGCTTCGATGTACTGCACCGCCACGCGAATGTTGGCGCGCATCCCCTCTTCGGTACGTTCGCCGGAACAAGGCTCCAGCAGTTGTGCCGCCGTAATATCGGCATCGTCTGCGCGTAATACGTCCAGTTGGTTTGAGCGGGAGCCGAGCGCTTTATCGAAAACTTCCAGCACGGTATCAGCCAGCCCCGGATGCGCGATCCAGGTACCGTCATGCCCGTTACTCGCTTCCAGCTCTTTATCCGTTCTCACCTTGTTCAGAACCCACTCGTTGCGCTTAACATCTTTGCTCGGAATAAATGCCGCCATTCCGCCCATCGCAAATGCGCCGCGGCGGTGGCAGGTTTTGATGAGAAGTCGCGAATACGCCTTGAGGAATGGCTGCGTCATGGTGACTGACTGACGATCGGGAAGGACGCGGTCAGCATGATTTTTCAGCGTTTTGATATAGCTGAAAATATAATCCCAGCGACCACAGTTCAGCCCGACGATATGGTCACGCAGGTGGTAAAGGATTTCGTCCATCTGGAATACGGCAGGCAAAGTTTCAATCAGTACGGTGGCTTTGATGGTGCCACGGGATAATCCGGTGTAATCCTCGGCAAAGCTGAAGACCTGGCTCCACCAGTCCGCTTCCTGATAAGACTGCATTTTTGGCAGATAGAAATACGGGCCGCTGCCTTTTGCCAGTAACGCGCGATAGTTATGGAAGAAGTACAAAGCGAAATCAAACAAGGAACCTGGAATAGCCTCACCCTGCCAGACCACATGTTTTTCGGGCAAATGCAGGCCACGGACGCGACAGATCAACACGGCTGGATCAGGTTTGAGCTGGTAAATTTTGCCTGATTCGTTGGTGTAACTTATCGTGCCGTTAACCGCATCACGTAAGTTGATCTGCCCTTCGATGACTTTCTGCCAGTCAGGAGCCAGAGAGTCTTCAAAATCGGCCATAAAGACTTTCACATTGGCATTGAGCGCATTAATTACCATTTTGCGTTCTACAGGCCCGGTGATTTCTACGCGGCGATCCCTCAAATCGGCCGGAATGCCGAGAATCTTCCATTCTGTTTTTTTAATGGAATCAGTTTCCGAAATAAAATCTGGCAATGTCCCGTCGTCAATTTTTTGCTGCACGGCGATACGTTCTGCCAGCAAGCGGTTACGCAGCGGGGTAAAACGCACGACCAGCTCAGACAAAAAGTCCACAGCCTCCTCGGTCAGGATATGTGTTTCTTTTTCACCAAAATGGCGGGTAAAACCAAGCTGACTGCGCGTAATTTGCTCTGACATCGCTAACTCTCCTGATTTTTCGACTTAAATCTGCCAGACCGCCTCACTAAGCAGATACTGATACGGTAGAAAATAACCCAACGACACCTGACACGATCTTGTGGCGATTTATCGATGGTCATTTATTACCCGATAGATTTAAGCGTAATCAGGATTTACATAAAATCAAAAACGATTTCCATTTTATTTTTATTTATTAAATAACCTCGTTTATTCAGTGAGATGAAAATGTAAAAAATTCTCAAAAAAAGAGAATCGATTTCATTTTTTGAGAGTTTGAGGATTACAGATAGAAAATCGCTGGGAAGAGGTTGGAGGCGAACAGAAGCAGACGATCGGGTGTAGATCGTCTGCAAATTGCGAAGGGAATTATTCCAGGGTTGGATTCATCTGCCGCAGATCGAATGGCGTGATCTGGTAAACATAGTAGTTTAGCCAGTTAGCAAACAGGAGGTGCCCGTGACTACGCCAGGTCGCTTTAGGCGATAACTCAGCATTGTCATGCGGGAAGTAATTGTAAGGCATTTCAGGCGATAAACCGGCTGCGACATCACGCAGGTATTCTCCGGCTAAAGTGCCCGCGTCATATTCCGGGTGCCCCGTGACAAAGGCCATGCGCTTATCTTTCGTTGCAAACAAATAAGCCCCGGCCTCGTCAGATTCCGCCAGAATATCGAGATCAGTATGCTGACGCAGTGTATCCGCTGGGAAATCAGCGTAGCGCGAATGAGGGGCCAGGAATGTTTCATCAAAACCACGGGTTAGCAGAGCCAGTGGCTGTAATGTCTGGTGAGGATAAACGCCTGAAAGCTTAGTTTCGCGTGTCATTTTAGGGATGTCATATAGGACATTTAACGCAGCCTGCACAGCCCAACACACGAACAGTGTTGACGTGACGTGCTCCTTAGCCCAGTGAATAACGCGCTCAATCTCCGGCCAGTAGGCAACATCGCAGAAATCAACTAAGCCCAGGGGGCACCAGTGACAATCAAGCCATCGTAGTTGTCGTGCTGAATATCTTCGAAATCACAGTAGAAGTTATCCAGATGCTCTGCTGGAGTATTTTTAGACTCACGGCTATCAATGCGCAGAAGCTGCACATCAATCTGCAAAGGAGAGTTGGAAAGCAGCCGTAAAAACTGATTTTCGGTCTCAATTTTCTTTGGCATCAGGTTGAGTACCAGCACTTTCAAAGGACGAATTTCCTGAGTTTTTGCGCGTGATGAGGCCATCACAAAAACGTTCTCATTGCGCAGGAAATTTACGGCTGGTAATTCATCTGGAACCCGGATCGGCATAGCAACTTCCTCACTACATCCATTTATACGTTTAGACTTCTAGATAGCCGAAGATAGCGGTTTTTATCTAAGATGTCGAGCCTGCAAACGGTAAGTGAAAATGTTTCAGCTTCAGTTATTAAATTAGACGATTTGGTTATATAAGAGAGAAAACAGAAAGCAATGAGTGATAAAAAGGGAACGACAGGAGGGAAAGAATGGAGGATGTGGCTGAAAATCCCCCCAAATTTCCCATAGCAAAAAGCCCTGTACGTCAGTACAGGGCTTTCCACTTGTTTGATGCCTGGCAGTTCCCTACTCTCGCATGGGGAGACCCCACACTACCATCGGCGCTACGGCGTTTCACTTCTGAGTTCGGCATGGGGTCAGGTGGGACCACCGCGCTACTGCCGCCAGGCAAATTCTGTTTCATCCATAACGCTTACCCTGTCTCAGGCTTGCACTACGAACCAATCTCGGAACATCAGCTGAAAATCAAAGTATCTGCACAGAATCTCTAAAAACACCTTTGGTGTTGTAAGGTTAAGCCTCTCGGGTCATTAGTACTGGTTAGCTCAATGCATCGCTGCACTTACACACCCAGCCTATCAACGTCTTAGTCTTAAACGTCCCTTCAGGTGGCTTAAAGCCACAGGGAAGACTCATCTCGAGGCAAGTTTCGCGCTTAGATGCTTTCAGCGCTTATCTTTTCCGCATTTAGCTACCGGGCAATGCCATTGGCATGACAACCCGAACACCAGTGATGCGTCCACTCCGGTCCTCTCGTACTAGGAGCAGCCCCTCTCAATCTTCCAACGCCCACGGCAGATAGGGACCGAACTGTCTCACGACGTTCTAAACCCAGCTCGCGTACCACTTTAAACGGCGAACAGCCGTACCCTTGGGACCTACTTCAGCCCCAGGATGTGATGAGCCGACATCGAGGTGCCAAACACCGCCGTCGATATGAACTCTTGGGCGGTATCAGCCTGTTATCCCCGGAGTACCTTTTATCCGTTGAGCGATGGCCCTTCCATTCAGAACCACCGGATCACTATGACCTACTTTCGTACCTGCTCGAGCCGTCACTCTCGCAGTCAAGCTAGCTTATGCCATTGCACTAACCTCACGATGTCCGACCGTGATTAGCTAACCTTCGTGCTCCTCCGTTACTCTTTAGGAGGAGACCGCCCCAGTCAAACTACCCACCAGACACTGTCCTCACCCCGGATTACGGGGCCGAGTTAGAACATCAAACATTAAAGGGTGGTATTTCAAGGTTGGCTCCACAAGAACTGGCGTCCTCGCTTCAAAGCCTCCCACCTATCCTACACATCAAGGCTCAATGTTCAGTGTCAAGCTATAGTAAAGGTTCACGGGGTCTTTCCGTCTTGCCGCGGGTACACTGCATCTTCACAGCGAGTTCAATTTCACTGAGTCTCGGGTGGAGACAGCCTGGCCATCATTACGCCATTCGTGCAGGTCGGAACTTACCCGACAAGGAATTTCGCTACCTTAGGACCGTTATAGTTACGGCCGCCGTTTACCGGGGCTTCGATCAAGAGCTTCGCATTGCTGCTAACCCCATCAATTAACCTTCCGGCACCGGGCAGGCGTCACACCGTATACGTCCACTTTCGTGTTTGCACAGTGCTGTGTTTTTATTAAACAGTTGCAGCCAGCTGGTATCTTCGACTGGATTCAGCTCCGGGAGCAAGTCCCTTCACCTACGCGCCAGCGTGCCTTCTCCCGAAGTTACGGCACCATTTTGCCTAGTTCCTTCACCCGAGTTCTCTCAAGCGCCTGAGTATTCTCTACCTGACCACCTGTGTCGGTTTGGGGTACGATTTCGTGTTACCTGGAGCTTAGAGGCTTTTCCTGGAAGCATGGCATCAACTACTTTACCACCGTAGTGGCTCGTTATCACGCCTCAGGGTTATACAAAAGAGCGGATTTACCAACTCTTCCCCCCTACACGCTTGAACCGGGACAACCGTCGCCCGGCTAGCCTAGCCTTCTCCGTCCCCCCTTCGCAGTAACACCAAGTGCTGGAATATTAACCAGCTTCCCATCGACTACGCTTTTCAGCCTCGCCTTAGGGGTCGACTCACCCTGCCCCGATTAACGTTGGACAGGAACCCTTGGTCTTCCGGCGTGCGGGTTTTTCACCCGCATTATCGTTACTTATGTCAGCATTCGCACTTCTGATACCTCCAGCAAACCTCACAGTTCACCTTCGACGGCTTACAGAACGCTCCCCTACCCAACAACGCATAAGCGTCGCTGCCGCAGCTTCGGTGCATGGTTTAGCCCCGTTACATCTTCCGCGCAGGCCGACTCGACCAGTGAGCTATTACGCTTTCTTTAAATGATGGCTGCTTCTAAGCCAACATCCTGGCTGTCTATGCCTTCCCACATCGTTTCCCACTTAACCATGACTTTGGGACCTTAGCTGGCGGTCTGGGTTGTTTCCCTCTTCACGACGGACGTTAGCACCCGCCGTGTGTCTCCCGTGATAACATTCTTCGGTATTCGTAGTTTGCATCGAGTTGGTAAGCCGGGATGGCCCCCTAGTCGAAACAGTGCTCTACCCCCGAAGATGAGTTCACGAGGCGCTACCTAAATAGCTTTCGGGGAGAACCAGCTATCTCCCGGTTTGATTGGCCTTTCACCCCCAGCCACAAGTCATCCGCTAATTTTTCAACATTAGTCGGTTCGGTCCTCCAGTTAGTGTTACCCAACCTTCAACCTGCCCATGGCTAGATCACCGGGTTTCGGGTCTATACCTTGCAACTTGACGCCCAGTTAAGACTCGGTTTCCCTACGGCTCCCCTATACGGTTAACCTTGCTACAAAATATAAGTCGCTGACCCATTATACAAAAGGTACGCAGTCACCCCATAAAAGAGGCTCCCACTGCTTGTACGTACACGGTTTCAGGTTCTATTTCACTCCCCTCGCCGGGGTTCTTTTCGCCTTTCCCTCACGGTACTGGTTCACTATCGGTCAGTCAGGAGTATTTAGCCTTGGAGGATGGTCCCCCCATATTCAGACAGGATGTCACGTGTCCCGCCCTACTCATCGAACTCACAATCTGTGCATTTTTGTGTACGGGACTATCACCCTATACTGTGCGACTTTCCAGACGCTTCCACTAACACACAAACTGATGCTGGTTCTGGGCTCTTCCCCGTTCGCTCGCCGCTACTGGGGGAATCTCGGTTGATTTCTTTTCCTCGGGGTACTTAGATGTTTCAGTTCCCCCGGTTCGCCTCATTACACTATGTATTCATGTAATGATAATGTGTCGAAACACACTGGGTTTCCCCATTCGGGTATCGTCGGTTATTACGGTTCATATCACCTTACCGACGCTTTTCGCAGATTAGCACGCCCTTCATCGCCTCTGACTGCCTAGGCATCCACCGTGTACGCTTAGTCGCTTAACCTCACAACCCGAAGGTGTTTCCACCATCGCATTGCGATTATTTGAGAGACTCTGTTACAGACTAATCACCACTCAGTACTTCTACGGAGAGTGATGTTCAGCTGTAAACTTTCAATTTTCAGCTTGTTCCAGATTGTTAAAGAGCAAAATACTTCGCAGCATACTGTTTCCAATACACTCTGAAGTATTATTTAAAGGCTGTACGGTAATGGTGGAGCTAAGCGGGATCGAACCGCTGACCTCCTGCGTGCAAGGCAGGCGCTCTCCCAGCTGAGCTATAGCCCCATACAGTCACTTACAGATACCTTAATTACTCATCAGTCAGATGAGTCAGCCAATTACTTTCTCATCAAGGCGGAGTCATGCGAAGTTTGCTTGTGCAAACGAGACATGGCGACAACGAAGAGGAGGAGGGAATTGGTAGGCCTGAGTGGACTTGAACCACCGACCTCACCCTTATCAGGGGTGCGCTCTAACCACCTGAGCTACAAGCCTATTAAGGTATTTCTGCTCGTTACTTTCTATCAGACAATCTGTGTGGACACTGCACAATGCGTATCTTGAGGTAAGGAGGTGATCCAACCGCAGGTTCCCCTACGGTTACCTTGTTACGACTTCACCCCAGTCATGAATCACAAAGTGGTAAGCGCCCTCCCGAAGGTTAAGCTACCTACTTCTTTTGCAACCCACTCCCATGGTGTGACGGGCGGTGTGTACAAGGCCCGGGAACGTATTCACCGTAGCATTCTGATCTACGATTACTAGCGATTCCGACTTCATGGAGTCGAGTTGCAGACTCCAATCCGGACTACGACATACTTTATGAGGTCCGCTTGCTCTCGCGAGTTCGCTTCTCTTTGTATATGCCATTGTAGCACGTGTGTAGCCCTACTCGTAAGGGCCATGATGACTTGACGTCATCCCCACCTTCCTCCGGTTTATCACCGGCAGTCTCCTTTGAGTTCCCGACATTACTCGCTGGCAACAAAGGATAAGGGTTGCGCTCGTTGCGGGACTTAACCCAACATTTCACAACACGAGCTGACGACAGCCATGCAGCACCTGTCTCAGAGTTCCCGAAGGCACTAAGCTATCTCTAGCGAATTCTCTGGATGTCAAGAGTAGGTAAGGTTCTTCGCGTTGCATCGAATTAAACCACATGCTCCACCGCTTGTGCGGGCCCCCGTCAATTCATTTGAGTTTTAACCTTGCGGCCGTACTCCCCAGGCGGTCGACTTAACGCGTTAGCTCCGGAAGCCACGCCTCAAGGGCACAACCTCCAAGTCGACATCGTTTACAGCGTGGACTACCAGGGTATCTAATCCTGTTTGCTCCCCACGCTTTCGCACCTGAGCGTCAGTCTTTGTCCAGGGGGCCGCCTTCGCCACCGGTATTCCTCCAGATCTCTACGCATTTCACCGCTACACCTGGAATTCTACCCCCCTCTACAAGACTCTAGCTTGCCAGTTTCAAATGCAGTTCCCAAGTTAAGCTCGGGGATTTCACATCTGACTTAACAAACCGCCTGCGTGCGCTTTACGCCCAGTAATTCCGATTAACGCTTGCACCCTCCGTATTACCGCGGCTGCTGGCACGGAGTTAGCCGGTGCTTCTTCTGCGAGTAACGTCAATGCAATGTGCTATTAACACATTACCCTTCCTCCTCGCTGAAAGTGCTTTACAACCCTAAGGCCTTCTTCACACACGCGGCATGGCTGCATCAGGCTTGCGCCCATTGTGCAATATTCCCCACTGCTGCCTCCCGTAGGAGTCTGGACCGTGTCTCAGTTCCAGTGTGGCTGGTCATCCTCTCAGACCAGCTAGGGATCGTCGCCTAGGTGAGCCATTACCTCACCTACTAGCTAATCCCATCTGGGCACATCCGATGGCGTGAGGCCCGAAGGTCCCCCACTTTGGTCTTGCGACGTCATGCGGTATTAGCTACCGTTTCCAGTAGTTATCCCCCTCCATCAGGCAGTTTCCCAGACATTACTCACCCGTCCGCCGCTCGTCACCCAGAGAGCAAGCTCTCCTGTGCTACCGCTCGACTTGCATGTGTTAGGCCTGCCGCCAGCGTTCAATCTGAGCCATGATCAAACTCTTCAATTAAAAGTTCGATTTGCTTAAACAAGTTAAGCGGTGCTCAAAAATTAACTTTCGTAATAATTCACTAAATGAATTACTGCTTGGTCACTCTTTAAGACTTGATATTTTTTTGCCACCGAAGTGGCTGATATCGTCTTGTGAGTGCCCACACAGATTGTCTGATAAATTGTTAAAGAGCAGTGAGTTACGCGCTTTCGCTTGCTAACTCGAGGTGGCGTATATTACGCTTTCCTCGTTCAGTGTCAACCGTTTATTTCATCCGGTTGCCGCTGCTTTAAATCTTTTCCGACCCGGTCACTTCGTGATGTTGTTCACGTTGTTCCCTGTCGATGGAGCGGCATTATAGGGAGTTCTCAGCAGGCCGCAAGGGCTAATTTTAAGAAAAAATACCGTTTGCTGCATTACACAGCAAACACACCGCTTATACCGTGTTTTGCACAGATTTATCCACAGATCCGCAGGAATCTCAAATTTTGCGAGCGTCGCGCAATCGTTTTCGCTACAATTTCGCGCGTCAGTTTTCGACACCCATTACGGGTGATAAATGAAAAGTAAGCCGTCAGGGGGTAGTTATCCGAGCTCAATCCCGCGTTTTTCTGCAAATTGCTCTATATAAAGAGAAGAAAACGCCCATTGAATTCAGATAACGCTCTTTATTGCGACTCCAAAGCCAAGGATATAAACCACCATGCAACAATCTCGTCCAATCCGCCGCGCCCTGCTCAGCGTTTCTGATAAAGCCGGTATCGTAGAATTCGCCCAGGCACTCTCTTCGCGTGGCGTTGAATTACTTTCCACTGGCGGCACCGCTAGCCTGTTGGCAAAAGCCGGTCTGCCAGTCACAGAAGTGTCTGACTACACGGGTTTCCCGGAAATGATGGATGGACGCGTCAAAACCCTTCACCCGAAAGTTCACGGCGGGATCCTCGGCCGTCGCGGGAAAGATGATGACATTATGGCGCAGCACGCGATCGCGCCAATCGACATGGTGGTCGTAAACCTTTATCCGTTCGCGGAAACCGTCGCCCGCCCGGATTGCTCACTGGAAGATGCAGTCGAAAACATTGATATCGGCGGCCCGACCATGGTTCGCTCTGCGGCGAAGAACCACAAAGACGTGGCAATCGTGGTGAAGAGTAATGATTACGCTTCTGTTATTGAAGAGATGGATGCCAACAGCAGCTCACTGACGCTGACGACCCGTTTCAATCTGGCGATTAAGGCTTTCGAGCACACTGCGTCTTATGACGGCATGATTGCCAACTACTTCGGCACCATGGTTCCGGCTTATCACGGCGATACCGAATCCGCGTCTGGCCAGTTCCCGCGAACTCTGAATCTTAGCTATATAAAGAAACAAGATATGCGTTATGGCGAGAACAGCCATCAGAACGCCGCCTTCTATATAGAAGAAAACGTCAGCGAAGCTTCCGTGGCGACGTCAACCCAGTTGCAGGGCAAAGCTCTTTCCTATAACAACATTGCAGATACCGATGCGGCACTGGAATGTGTGAAGGAATTTGCAGAGCCTGCTTGTGTCATCGTTAAACACGCGAACCCTTGCGGTGTTGCCATCGGAGACAACGTTCTGGCTGCTTACGAACGTGCTTATCAGACTGACCCGACTTCCGCTTTCGGCGGCATTATTGCCTTCAACCGCGAGCTCGATGCTGAAACCGCGAAAGCGATCATCAGCCGCCAGTTTGTGGAAGTGATCATCGCCCCGTCGGTCAGCCCAGAAGCGCTGGCCCTGACTGCGGCAAAACAAAACGTCCGCGTTCTGACTTCCGGCCAATGGCAAGGGCGCCAGAAAGCACTGGACTTCAAACGTGTGAATGGCGGCCTGCTGGTTCAGGATCGTGATTTGGGCATGGTTGATGCCGGTGATTTGCGTGTTGTTTCGCAGCGCCAGCCAACCGAGCAGGAACTGACAGATGCCCTGTTCTGCTGGAAAGTCGCCAAGTTCGTTAAATCCAACGCCATCGTTTATGCACGCGATAAAATGACCATCGGTATTGGTGCAGGCCAGATGAGCCGCGTGTACTCGGCGAAAATCGCGGGGATTAAAGCCGCTGACGAAGGCCTGGAAGTCGCAGGTTCCGTGATGGCATCAGATGCCTTCTTCCCGTTCCGCGACGGTATTGATGCAGCCGCTGCGGTGGGCATTACCTGTGTAATTCAGCCTGGCGGTTCAATTCGTGATGATGAAGTTATCGCAGCCGCAAACGAACACGGTATCGCAATGCTGTTCACAGACATGCGCCATTTCCGTCATTAATTTTCTTTTAGCGGGTGCGATGCGCCCGCTCACCCGGAGTCCTCGAATGAATATTTTAATTATCGGCAACGGCGGGCGTGAACATGCACTGGCATGGAAGGCATCGCAATCTCCACTGGCGGATAAAGTGTTTGTCGCACCCGGTAACGCCGGTACCGCGCTGGAACCTCTGCTGGAGAATGTTGATATCGCCGCGACCGATATCGCCGCTCTGCTGGCATTTGCCAAAAGCAATGATATCGGCCTGACCATTGTCGGCCCTGAAGCGCCGCTGGTGATTGGTGTGGTTGATGCGTTCCGCGCTGCTGGACTGAAAATTTTTGGCCCGACGCAGGAAGCTGCACAGCTGGAAGGCTCGAAAGCTTTCACTAAGGATTTCCTGGCTCGTCACAATATCCCAAGCGCGGATTACCAAAACTTCACCGAAATCGAACCGGCACTGGCTTATCTGCGCAGCAAAGGCGCGCCGATCGTCATTAAAGCCGACGGACTGGCTGCGGGCAAAGGTGTCATTGTGGCGATGACATTGAAAGAAGCGGAAGACGCCGTTCACGATATGTTGGCAGGAAACGCTTTTGGCGATGCAGGCAGCCGTATCGTTATCGAAGAATTCCTGGATGGCGAAGAAGCGAGTTTCATCGTGATGGTTGACGGCACAAATGTTCTGCCGATGGCAACCAGTCAGGATCACAAACGTGTTGGCGATGGCGACAGCGGCCCGAACACCGGCGGTATGGGCGCTTATTCTCCGGCACCGGTTGTCACGGATGAAATCCATCAGCGCGTGATGGATCAGGTTATCTGGCCGACTGTGCACGGCATGGCGGCTGAGAATAATACTTACACCGGTTTCCTGTATGCGGGTCTGATGATCTCCGCTGACGGCCAGCCGAAAGTGATCGAATTTAACTGCCGCTTTGGCGATCCGGAAACTCAGCCGATCATGTTGCGCCTGCGTTCCGATCTGGTCGATCTTTGTCTGGCCGGTTCAGAAGGCCGTCTGGCCGATAAAACATCCGAGTGGGATCCGCGTCCTTCACTGGGTGTGGTGATCGCCGCAGGCGGTTATCCTGCCGATTACAAAACCGGTGACGTGATCCACGGTCTGCCGCTGGAAGAAGCGCCAGACGGTAAAGTTTTCCATGCCGGAACCCGTTTGCAGGATGAACGCGTGGTGACGAATGGCGGACGCGTACTGTGCGTGACTGCGCTGGGTAAAACCGTCGAAGCCGCTCAGCAACGTGCTTATGATTTAGCGAAAGATATTCATTGGGAAGGCAGTTTCTGCCGCAAGGATATCGGCTATCGCGCGATTGACCGCGAACGTAATCTGTAATCAGGTTCACCTGACGATCAAATCCTGACGATCAAAAAAGGCACGCTCAGCGTGCCTTTCGTTTATACGTATACGCAAGCGGGATCAGAGATCTGACTCTTTGGGTTCCCACTGACAAAAATCTTGATTTGCGACCAGTAGCAATTCGTTGCCTTCCGGTGCCGTCAGCCAGGCAAGGCCGAGATTGTCGTTACTGCGACTGGCTCGTTTAGCCAGCCAGACCTGAGAACGGACGGTCAGCTTTGGCGTCACCTGCTCGCCTGCGCAGGTCGTGATCAAACCCTGCCGCCAGTTAGCCTGCACCAGCCGGACATTACCCACGCGCAGCGCACTACTCAGGTCGAGAATTTTTGCCGCTTCATATTTATAGCGCTCGATGTCATCTGAGGATAATTTTTCCCGACGCTCAGGAAGTTGTCGCTGCATAAAGCTGACATGCCCGCTGTCGTCAAAACGCAGCATCACGCCTAAATCCGTTTTAGTCGCATGCGTTTCTTTAATCAGGTGCAATTGCCCCTGCTGGAATTCGTATCGGGTAATGATCGTATCGCCGCCAAAATAGGGGCTGTATACGTTGAGAATAGTTTGAGGTTCGTTCTGTGCGTTGTCTTCACGCCAGAGGCGGTTGATACCTTGATCGGCAACATACCCGCTGGCAAAAAACAATTCAGGGGAATTTTTTGAACTACAACCCACCAGACCGAGAACCAGTAAACTTGCCACCAGTCTGGGGGTGATAAACTGAAGGGGCTTACAGGCCCCTCCGCTTATTCTTTTCACTGCAAGCAATTACTTAACAGCGTCTTTCAGAGCTTTACCAGAAACGAACGCAGGTACGTTTGCAGCTGCGATTTTGATTTCTTTACCAGTCTGTGGGTTACGACCAGTACGCTCGTTACGATGATTTACCTTGAAAGTCCCGAAACCAACCAATTGTACAGCATCACCTTCTTTCAGAGACTCGGTAATAGCAGACAGAGTAGATTCAAGAGCAACTTTGGCTTGTGCTTTGGAAAGATCAGCTTTGTCAGCAATTACATCAATCAGTTGAGTCTTGTTCATAAGTTATCCTTTACAGTGTGTTTATCGTTTGCAAAGCATCGAGTGCGACGGATATGCCGATTGACAGCACCCTCCTGCATACACGCACCGATAGCCACTTTTTTTACGCACCCCAAATGTAGACCAGACAGGGTGCGGATGTGAAGCCTTAAGGCACGACAAATCAGGCGTTAAATCACGTTTTCTAGCCTTATTGCGCTAAATTTATGCCAATGTTACTGACAGCGGCTTCACGCAGGTCAGAACGTAACCCTTTTATTAATTCCAGATCACGCTCTTCACAGTCAGCCAACAGGCGAAAAATCTCCCATTGGATGTCCCATTCTTCTTCAACAGCAGGAATGACTTTCAGCTCATCATCGGTCATTTCTTTACCGGCCTGAGTCATTTCCAGCATCGCAACAGTACGAATTGATGCTTCACTGACAGCAACCGCATGAGACAACGTCTCGCCGCTCAGACGTGAATGAATCAGTTCGCCTAATGCAATACAAGCATCAATGGCCGGGTAAACGCCATAAATGTCGTAGTCATCGGAAGAAGGCACCGCTTCCTCCAGTTTTTCGAGCTGTGAGTCAAAATTGACCTTGGCGTCTTTTACCACCAACGTTTCCCAGATTAAATCCAGGATACGGCGGTAAACCTGTGCCTCGCCAAACCCGGTTTCCAGGCAAAACGCCTGATAGTTCGGGTACATGCGTTCACACAAGCTCGCCATAAACGTCACGTGTTGCCAGCTTTCCAGCTTTTCCAGACGTAAATGTATTGGATTACGTAACATGAGTTGATCTCGTTAACTTTTCTGCGCGGGAGTTTACCTGAAATAAATCAATATCCCTATTCCTTGATTCCTAAAGATCATCACTCAACCGTTGCCAGCGTTGAAACGCTGCCCGGTTTGATGCCACAGCATCGGCCCAGCGGGTTGGCTCCGGCAAACGATATTGCCGCATACAGCGTTCAACCCAGTAAAGTGAAGATTCCATGCTGATGCGATTACCTGGTGAGATAAAAAGCGGGTTACAGCGTAGCTTACTGCGCCAGACCCAACCGATCTGCTCATCGCCATCATACAACGCCTGCTGGCTGTTCTTTTCTTCGCCGAGTGGCAGAAACTTCCCGCACAAACGGCTCTTGGCCACACCAATCGTTGGCACGTCGATCATCAGACCAAAATGGCTGGCGACACCCAGACGGCGCGGATGCGCAATACCCTGCCCGTCAACCAGCACCAGATCCGGGCGCAAAGTGATTTGCTGCCAGGCCTGCAACAGCGCCGGTAACTCCCGGAAAGAAAGGAAACCGGGAATATAAGGCATGACGGTCGGGATACGGGCTATCTGGTATTCCACCAGTTCAAGCGAGGGATAACGCAGAATCGCAACCGCGGCACGCGTCACTTCACCGCCTTGTTCAAAACCCACATCCACACCCGCGACAAGCGCCGGTGTAGTGAAATCAGGCGGATCCTGCAGTTCTGTCTGATCGGCGAGGATCCGTTGTTCTTCACGTAATGCACGGGTATCGATCATACGCCAGGTTTACTCGTGATACTGCCGCGACAGGCTGTGCACCGCTTCCACGAACGCACCGGCGTTTTCTGGCGGAACATCCTGATGAATACCGTGGCCCAGATTAAAGACATGGCCATTACCTTTACCAAAACCGGCCAGAATGGTTTCCACTTCCTGCTCGATACGAACCGGCGAAGCGTACAGCATGGAAGGATCCATGTTGCCCTGAATCGCCACTTTGTCGCCTACGCGACGACGGGCTTCGGCAATATCCGTTGTCCAGTCAAGGCCCAGCGCGTCACAACCGGTTGCCGCCATCGCTTCCAGCCATTGTCCGCCGCCTTTGGTGAACAGCGTCACTGGCACGCGGCGACCTTCGTTTTCACGGATCAGACCGTCGACAATCTTGTGCATGTAGTTCAGGGAGAACTCGCGGTAATCGCGAGGCGTGAGTACGCCGCCCCAGGTGTCAAAAATCATGACAGACTGCGCGCCCGCTTTGATTTGGGCATTAAGGTAGAGAATGACGCTATCGGCCACTTTATCGAGCAAAAGGTGCAAAGTCTGCGGATCGGCATACATCATCTTTTTGATTTTTGTGAAGGCTTTGCTGCTGCCTCCTTCGATCATATATGTCGCCAGTGTCCACGGGCTGCCGGAAAAACCGATAAGCGGCACTTCACCTTTGAGGTTTTTACGGATAGTGCGAACCGCGTTCATGACGTAGCCCAGTTCCATTTCCGGATCAGGGACGGGCAGTTTTTCGACATCGGCACGGCAGGTCAGCGGAGAAGAAAAACGGGGGCCTTCACCGGCTTCGAAATACAACCCCAGCCCCATGGCGTCAGGAATGGTAAGGATGTCAGAGAACAGAATCGCGGCGTCCAGCGGGTAGCGACGCAGTGGCTGGAGGGTCACTTCACAGGCCAGCTCCGCATTCTTGCAAAGCGACATAAAATCACCGGCTACAGCGCGGGTTTCTTTGTACTCTGGCAAATAACGGCCCGCCTGACGCATCATCCAGACCGGTGTGATATCCACAGGCTGGCGTAACAGGGCGCGCAGGTAGCGGTCATTTTTCAACTCATTCATTCTGTCTTTTTCCTTCAATATTCGGGCCGCCCGAAAATAATCTGGCGGCATTCTACCATGCAACACTCCTGCTACACGTCGTCTTCATCTCTTTCTGCGCGGCACAGCGCAACTGTATCTTCAATCAACCGGCGGGCGATGGTTCCCGGCGGCGGCAACTGTGGCAGCTGATCAAAGCGATACCAGCCCGCGCTGAGCAGCTCTTTCGGATCGTGCACGATGTCACCGCTGTCATAGTCGGCCATAAACGCCATCATCAGCGAATTCGGGAACGGCCAAGGCTGAGAGCTGACGTACCGGACGTTTTTCACGCGGATATTGCTCTCCTCCATGACCTCACGCGCCACGGTTTCTTCGAGGGTTTCGCCGACTTCAACGAAACCGGCCAGTACCGTGTGAATACCATTACGGTGACGAACATGCTGCGCCAGCAAAATCTCATCACCCCGGCGGATAGCGACAATGATGCAGGGCGCGATTTGCGGATAATACCGTTCACGACAGTTCCCGCACAGCGCAGCCCATTCCGTTTTACTGACCTGCATTTCATGCCCGCAGTAGCCGCAGAATTTGTGCGAACGGTAAAATTCCGACAGTTGCACGCCGCGCCCGACCAGTTGGAATAGCCCGCGTTCCTGATCGAGCATCTGCCGCGCGGACACCATGTGATGGTGCATCGCCTGACGCACCATCCACACCGGCTCGCCCTGCCACTCGCCAATCTGACGCCCAATTTTGCCTGTCAGCGCAAACTTTTCAGCGCTGCCAAACGGCAGTTCACCTTCAGGCAGCCACAGCTTGCCTTCATAGCTGATCACCCACCAGCCGGTATGTTGTTCTGTAATCTGTAATTCCATAATTGTTGTTGCATAACCTCGACGAGACTGACAATCTGGGGTTGATATTTACATATTAGTAACCTTTGGTTACTTTTTTCTCGCTCACGGAGTCAACCATGCTAAATCGTCTGGAAAGACTGACCCAACGCGTTGGTGGCAGTAATGAGTTAGTGGATCAATGGCTGCACGCACGCAAAGAACTGCTGGTGTCTTACTGCACACTGGTCGGCCTGAAACCCAATAAAGAAAAACATACACCGCTGAATGAAAAAGCGTTGGACAACTTTTGCCATAACCTGGTGGATTATCTGTCCGCCGGCCATTTCCACCTTTATCAGCGGATCATTGATGAAGTGGAAGGTGCAGAGATAAAATTACAGGCTGCGAAAATATACCCCGCACTCGAGCTCAATACTGAAGCTATCATGGCTTTCCATGACAGTTACACCGAAAATGATATTGATGATGACAATGCTTTCGCATTTCATTATGCATTATCTGATGTGGGTGAAGCGTTGGATGCGCGTTTTCAGCTCGAGGATCAACTGATCATTCTGGCCTTTGATCCGGAAAGTCGCAAAGAATTACCTTCTGCAAACGAAGAGCATCTCGCCAAACCCGCGTAACGTGTTACGTCTGCACAACACGTTGCCACAATAAAAACCCTGCTCAGGGTTGTAGTTTTTAAAACGGCCTCCTATATTGAGGCTTCTTGTCGGAGTGCCTCGTGCAAAATTTCCTCGCGGAGATGATGCCAGGCTGAGACCGTTAATTCGGGATCCGCGGAACCTGATCGGGTTAGTACCCGCGAAGGGAACAAGAGTAATGTTATGCGTTTAGCGCGATTTGGCATCAGCCTGCATACGGCCGCCAGCGTTCAACCGCCCATTTTTACTCCTGCCGTAAACCTCCAGACAAGCAATTTTCCATTACGTTCTGTCACGCTTTTGCCGTGAAAACAACACAAGGAATTTGCTATGTCGAGTACCCAGAAACCCGTTACATCCGAAAAAAAGCCCGCTAACCGCCGCGAACAACGCGCACAGGCACAGTCGTTTATCGACAGCCTGCAAGGCGAAGCCTTTCCCAATTCCCGACGTATCTATCTCCAGGGCAACCACGCTGATATTCGTGTCCCTATGCGGGAAATCCAGCTCAGCCCGACGCTGATCGGCGGCGGAAAAGACAATCCGCAGTTTGAAGAAAACGAAGCGATTCCGGTTTATGACACCGCCGGGCCGTATGGCGATCCGTCTGCAACTATCGACGTGCATACCGGTCTGGAAAAATTGCGCGCCCGCTGGATAACCGGACGCGCCGATACCGAAGAACTTCCACAGGTCAGCTCCGGTTTTACTCAGCAGCGTCTGGCCGATGAAGGACTGGATCATTTGCGGTTCGAGCATCTGCCGCGCCCGCGAAAAGCCCTTGCCGGTAAAAATGTCACGCAGTTACATTATGCGCGCCGGGGCATGATTACTCCTGAGATGGAATTCATCGCCATCCGTGAAAATATGGGGCGTGAGCGGATCCGCGGAGAAGTTCTGCGCCAGCAACATCCCGGCGAAAGCTTCGGAGCGCACCTGCCCGCCAATATCACTGCGGAATTTGTGCGCCAGGAAGTCGCCGCCGGTCGCGCGATTATCCCCGCCAATATCAACCACCCTGAATCCGAGCCGATGATCATTGGCCGCAATTTTCTGGTGAAGGTGAATGCCAATATCGGTAACTCAGCGGTGACGTCCTCCATCGAAGAAGAAGTTGAAAAGCTGGTGTGGTCGACACGCTGGGGCGCGGATACCGTGATGGATCTCTCCACCGGCCGCTATATCCACGAAACCCGCGAATGGATCCTGCGTAACAGCCCGGTTCCGATTGGCACCGTTCCGATTTATCAGGCTCTGGAAAAAGTGAACGGCATTGCCGAAAACCTGAACTGGGAAATGTTCCGCGATACCCTGCTGGAACAGGCCGAGCAAGGCGTGGATTACTTCACCATACACGCAGGCGTGCTGCTGCGTTACGTACCGATGACCGCCAAACGCCTGACCGGCATTGTTTCGCGCGGCGGCTCAATCATGGCGAAATGGTGCCTGTCGCATCATCGCGAAAGCTTTCTGTATGAGAATTTCCGTGAGATCTGCGAAATCTGCGCCGCCTACGATGTCTCGCTTTCGCTGGGCGACGGCCTGCGTCCGGGCTCAATTCAGGATGCAAACGACGAAGCGCAGTTCGCAGAATTGCATACGCTGGGCGAGCTGACGAAAATCGCCTGGGAATATGACGTACAGGTGATGATTGAAGGGCCGGGGCATGTGCCGATGCAAATGATCCGCCGCAATATGACCGAAGAACTCGAGCATTGCCATGAAGCGCCGTTCTATACGCTCGGGCCACTGACGACCGACATTGCACCCGGTTACGATCACTTCACGTCCGGGATTGGCGCGGCGATGATTGGCTGGTTCGGTTGCGCCATGCTGTGTTACGTCACGCCAAAAGAGCATCTTGGCCTGCCGAACAAAGAAGACGTTAAACAGGGTTTGATTACCTACAAGATAGCAGCGCACGCGGCAGATTTAGCGAAAGGCCATCCGGGCGCACAAATCCGTGATAACGCCATGTCTAAAGCGCGGTTTGAATTCCGCTGGGAAGACCAGTTTAATCTGGCGCTCGATCCGGCCACAGCACGCGCTTATCACGATGAAACTCTCCCGCAGGAATCCGGAAAAGTCGCACACTTCTGTTCAATGTGCGGCCCAAAATTCTGCTCAATGAAAATCACGCAAGAAGTTCGCGATTACGCCGCCGCGCTGGAAGCCAAAGCCCGGCCTATCGAACTTATGGAATCCGGCATGGCACAAATGTCTGCGGAATTCCGTTCGCGCGGCAGCGAGCTTTATCATCCTGCCAGCCATTACACGCCGGAGATCAGTAAATGAGTCGGCACGCTAAAACGTTCCCGTCCGTTCCTTTCCATCTGGGTTTATATCCGGTGGTGGATACTGTCGAATGGATTGCCCGCCTGCTGGATGCGGGCGTTAAAACGCTGCAACTGCGGGTGAAAGATTTACCCGATGAAGACGTCGAACCCGCCATTATCGACGCCATTACGCTGGGACGAAAATATGACGCGCGGCTGTTCATTAACGATTACTGGCGTCTGGCGGTAAAACATCAGGCATACGGCGTGCATTTAGGTCAGGAAGATCTGGATACCGCCGATTTGCAGGCCATTCTTGATGCCGGTTTGCGTCTGGGCGTATCGACGCATGACGATGAAGAACTGGCCCGCGCCGTGGCGGTCAATCCGTCTTATATCGCACTCGGCCATATTTTCCCGACGCAGACCAAAGATATGCCGTCGGCGCCGCAGGGGTTGTCGGAATTAGCCCGACACATTAGGCAGCTGAACGGCAGTTTCCCGACAGTCGCCATCGGCGGCATCAGTATTGACCGCGCACCGTCGGTTCTTGATTGCGGCGTCGGCAGCATCGCCGTCGTCAGCGCCATAACGCAGGCCGCGGACTGGCGCGCGGCCACCGCGCAACTGCTGGCCTTATGCGCCAGCAAGGTTCCGGAAGATGCTTAACGACGCGGCCTTTATGCGTTACAGCCGGCAACTGATGCTGGAAGAATTCGGTCCACAGGCGCAGGAAAAGTTACTGGCGGCAAAAGTGCTGATCGTCGGGCTCGGCGGTCTGGGTTCACCGGCAGCGCTTTATCTGGCGGCAGCGGGTATCGGTACGTTATTTCTGGCCGATGATGACACACTGCACATCACCAATCTTCAGCGGCAAATTCTGTACCGTACCACTGACCTTGACCAACCGAAAGCCAGACTGGCGAAACGCGAGCTGCTGCGCCTGAACCCACTTTGTGAAGCCGTTGCCATCACTGAACGGCTTGCAGGAGAAGCTCTGCTTCGGGCCGTCGGCAATGCCGATATCGTCTTGGATTGCAGCGACAACATGGAAACCCGCCATGCGGTCAATAAAGCCTGCGTTGAAGCGGGTAAAACGTTGATCAGCGGCAGCGCAGTCGGATTCAGCGGCCAGCTTCTGGTCATCGAAGCGCCCTATCTTCACGGCTGCTACGCCTGTTTGTATCCGGATCAGGAAACAGTACAGCGCAACTGCCGGACATCAGGCGTACTCGGGCCAGTCGTCGGCACCATCGGCACATTGCAGGCGCTGGAAACGCTGAAAATTCTGGCGGGGTTACCGAGTTCTCTCAGCGGAAAGCTGCGGCTGTTCGACGGAAAAACGCAAAACTGGCGTTCCCTGCAACTTACGCGTTCACCGGGTTGTGCCGTCTGCGGAGGCCAGCCATGAACATTCTGGTCAACGAAGAGACGCATCATTTCGCTGATCCTCTGACGCTGAATACGTTGCTTAATCTGCTGGATCTGAACCCGGCGGGGAGCGCGCTGGCGGTCAATCAGATCATTATTCCGCGTGATAACTGGCTTTTTCACTTACTGAAAGACGGTGATCAGGTTCTGCTCTTTCAGGCGATTGCCGGAGGCTGAAACATGTTAAAAATTGCTGATACTACGTTTACCTCACATTTGTTTACCGGGACAGGAAAGTTCGCCAATGCTTCTTTGATGCAGCAATCGCTCGCGGCATCCGGTTCTCAGCTGGTAACGATGGCGATGAAACGCGTCGATCTGCGGCGCGGCGGCGATGACATTCTTTCGCCTTTGCAGCAACTTGGCGTGCGCTTGTTGCCGAATACGTCAGGGGCGAAAACGGCAGAAGAAGCCGTGTTTGCTGCCCAACTGGCACGCGAAGCGCTGGGGACGCACTGGGTCAAACTGGAAATCCATCCGGACATGAAATATCTGCTGCCTGATGCCATCGAAACCCTGAAGGCCGCAGAAATATTGGTGAAACAAGGGTTTGTCGTTTTGCCTTATTGCAGTGCTGATCCGGTACTGTGTAAACGCCTCGAAGAAGCCGGATGCGCTGCGGTGATGCCGCTTGGCGCACCGATTGGTTCTAATCAAGGGCTGCAAACCCGCGAGTTCCTGCAAATTATTATCGAACAGGCGCGGGTGCCCGTTGTGGTGGATGCCGGGATCGGCGCACCCAGTCAGGCCGCCCAAGCGCTTGAAATGGGCGCGGACGCCGTGCT
Source organism: Rahnella sp. PCH160 (assembly GCF_047784855.1). Classification (NCBI taxonomy): domain Bacteria; kingdom Pseudomonadati; phylum Pseudomonadota; class Gammaproteobacteria; order Enterobacterales; family Yersiniaceae; genus Rahnella; species Rahnella sp. PCH160. Next base: position 1,292,834 of record NZ_JBLOGT010000001.1, on the reverse strand, counting down.
GGTAAATACGGCAATTGCCGTTGCGCGGGATCCGGTTTCCATGGCGACGGCATTTCGTCTGGCTGTTGAAGCGGGCGTGCTTGCCCGTCAAAGCGGATTAGGAGGCCGGCAGCGATACGCCAGCGCATCCAGCCCGCTGACCCGTTTTCTGACTTCCCCGCAGGCAAGTTTATGAGCGACTTTACCGATGTCTGGTCGACGGTCGACTGGGATGATATTTCCCTGCGAATTAACAGCAAAACAGCACACGATGTTGAACGGGCGCTGAGCCAGAGCAAAATAGACCGCGATGATTTTATGGCACTGATTTCTCCGGCCGCGTTACCGTATCTCGAAGAAATGGCACAGCGCGCACAGCAGCTCACCCGCCAGCGTTTCGGCAATACCGTGAATTTCTTTGCGCCTCTTTATCTCTCCAATCTTTGCGCTAACGAATGCACGTACTGCGGCTTTTCGATGAGCAACAAGATCAAACGCAAAACACTGGACGAAGAAGAGATTAGCGCTGAATGTGAGGCGCTGAATGCGCTGGGCTTCAAACATCTGTTGCTGGTGACGGGCGAGCATAAAGGGAAAGTCGGCATGGATTATTTCCGCCGTCATTTCCCCGCTATCCGCAGCCATTTTGATTCGCTGATGATTGAAGTGCAGCCGCTGCAGCAGGAGGAATACGCCGAGTTAAAAACGCTGGGGCTGGACGGTGTTCTGGTTTATCAGGAAACCTATCACGCACCGACTTACGCGTTGCATCATCTTCGCGGGCAAAAACAAGATTTCTTCTGGCGGCTGGAAACCCCAGACCGGCTGGGACGCGCGGGAATCGATAAGATCGGGCTTGGGGCGTTGTTCGGGCTTTCGGGAAACTGGCGCACGGACAGTTATATGGTGGCCGAGCATTTGCTTTATCTGCAACAAACCTACTGGAAAAGCCGTTATTCGGTGGCGTTCCCGAGATTGCGCCCGTGTACCGGCGGAATCGAACCGGCTTCATTGCTGGAGGAAAACCAACTGGTGCAGCTAATTTGCGCTTTCCGGATGCTTTCACCGGATGTTGAGCTTTCTCTGTCGACACGCGAATCACCGTATTTCCGCGATCATGTCATTCCTCTGGCGATCAACACGGTCAGCGCCGGATCCAAAACTCAACCGGGCGGTTATGCAGACGATCATCCTGAACTGGAACAATTCGCGCCACATGATAACCGCTCACCACAGCGGGTGGCGGCGGCATTAACGCAGGCTGGATTACAGCCGGTGTGGAAAGACTGGGACAGTTTTTTGGGGCGTGCGCCGCAGGAAAATGTCGCCAGACAGCAACGCAGTAATCTCTCAGGAATGCGCATTCCATAAAGCGATTTTGCACCTCGCGCCAGCACGCCGGGAAGGTTACCGTGCCGTTGTCGCTGCATCATCGCAACCGGCCAGCGCCACATATCCCGGCGCTGCTTCCAACCAGCCGGAACAGGTTATCGTCCAGTTTCCTGTTCCGGCTCCTCTCTATTATTCATCCGTAAATCCAACGCATCGTTATTTCAGGCAAAAAAAAACCGCTCCCGAAGGAGCGGCTTGATACGTTTCGACAGCGGACGATTACTCGTCGTTGCTGTTACCGAAACCTGCGTTCAGAAGTTCAGCCAGGTTAGCCGTTGCTTCATCCGCGCTCACCGGTGGTGCGACTGGCACATCACCCTGTGCTTTACGACGTGCACGTTCCTGATGGTAAGAGTAACCGGTACCGGCTGGGATCAGACGACCCACGATAACGTTCTCTTTCAGGCCACGCAGTTCATCACGTTTACCGGCAACAGCCGCTTCGGTAAGAACGCGCGTGGTTTCCTGGAACGACGCAGCAGAGATGAAGGATTCGGTCGCCAAAGAGGCTTTGGTAATACCGAGCAGGTCACGGCTGAATGTTGCCGTGATTTTGCCTTCAGCTTCCAGCTTACGGTTAGCGATTTTAACGCGAGACATTTCTGCCTGCTCGCCTTCCAGGAAGTCTGTGCCGCCCGCGCTAACGATGGTGCCTTTACGCAACATCTGACGAACGATAACTTCGATGTGTTTATCGTTAATCTTAACGCCTTGCAGACGGTAAACTTCCTGCACTTCGTTGGTGATGTAGCGGGTAACCGCATGAACACCACGAAGACGCAGAATGTCGTGTGGAGACTCAGGGCCGTCGGATACGACGTCACCACGTTCCACAACTTCACCTTCGAACACGTTCAGCTGACGCCATTTTGGAATCATTTCTTCGTAAGCATCGCTGCCATCCAACGGAGAAATTACCAGACGACGTTTGCCTTTGGTTTCTTTACCGAAGGAGATGATCCCGCTGATTTCAGCAAGGATTGCAGGCTCTTTCGGACGACGCGCTTCGAACAAGTCAGCAACGCGTGGCAGACCACCGGTGATGTCCTTGGTACCGCCGGATTCCTGAGGAATACGCGCAAGGGTGTCACCAGAGTGAATCTGAGTACCATCTTCCAACTGAACGATGGCTTTACCTGGCAGGAAGTATTGAGCAGGCATATCTGTACCTGGGATCAATACGTCGTCGCCTTTGGCATCAACGATTTTCAGTGCCGGACGCAGGTCTTTACCGCTACCAGTACGTTCTGCAGAATCCAGAACTACCAGAGAGGACAAACCGGTCAGGTCATCTGTCTGACGTGTTATGGCCTGAGTATCAATCATATCGGCAAAGCGAATGAAACCACTCACTTCACTGATAACTGGCATTGTGTGCGGATCCCAGTTAGCAACGGTTTCGCCGCCGTTAACGGATGCGCCATCACCTTTGCCCATCACGGAACCGTAAGGCACTTTATAGCTTTCTTTGGTACGACCGAATTCGTCGATCAACTTCAGCTCAGTGTTACGGGAAGTGATAACCAATTTGCCGTTAGAGTTGCTAACGTGCTTATGGTTGCTCAGTCTAATGGTACCGGTGTTTTTCACCTGGATGCTGGATTCAGCAGCCGCACGAGATGCCGCACCACCGATGTGGAACGTACGCATCGTCAGCTGAGTACCCGGTTCACCGATGGACTGTGCTGCAATAACACCGATCGCTTCACCTTTGTTGATGATGTGACCACGTGCCAGGTCGCGACCGTAGCAGTTTGCACACACACCAAAGTCGGTTTCGCAACTTACGACTGAACGTACTTTCACGCTGTCGACGGAGTTTTCTTCTAACAGATCACACGTCTTCTCGTGAAGCAGGGTGTTACGTGGAACCAGGATATCTGCCGTACCCGGCTTGATGATATCTTCAGCAGTTACACGACCCAATACACGTTCGCGCAGTGGTTCTTTAACGTCGCCACCTTCGATGACCGGAGTCATCATGATGCCTTCGTGAGTACCACAGTCGTCTTCGGTAACAACCAGATCCTGTGCCACGTCAACCAGACGACGGGTCAGATAACCGGAGTTCGCCGTTTTCAGTGCGGTATCCGCCAAGCCTTTACGCGCACCGTGAGTAGAGATGAAGTACTGGAGTACGTTCAGACCTTCACGGAAGTTCGCGGTGATTGGCGTTTCAATGATGGAACCATCCGGCTTAGCCATCAGGCCACGCATACCGGCCAGCTGACGAATCTGTGCAGCAGAACCACGCGCACCGGAGTCGGCCATCATAAAGATACTGTTGAAGGAAACCTGCTGTTCAACAACACCGTCACGGTTGACGACGTCTTCAACAGACAAGTTTTCCATCATTGCCTTAGCAACACGTTCGTTGGCCGCAGCCCAGATGTCGATCACTTTGTTATAGCGTTCGCCAGCAGTGACCAGACCAGACTGGAACTGTTCCTGGATTTCAGCAACTTCGGTTTCTGCTTCTTCGATGATCTCTGCTTTCTTCGCAGGGATTACCATGTCATCGATACCGACTGACGCGCCTGAACGGGCAGCGTAGGCAAAACCGGTGTACATGATCTGGTCAGCAAAAATAACGGTCGGCTTCAGGCCCAAAATGCGGTAACAAGTGTTCAGCATTTTGGAGATAGCTTTTTTGCCAAGAGGCTGGTTGACGATAGAGAACGGCAGACCTTTTGGCACGATCATCCACAGGATGGCGCGACCGACAGTCGTGTCGATAATCGATGTCTTATGCGTAACTTCGCCTTCGGTATTTTTGATTTCTTCGGTAATACGCACTTTGACACGCGCATGCAGAGAGGCCAAACCGCCGCGGTAAATACGCTCAGCTTCTTTAGGACCGGTCAGAACCATGCCTTCGCCTTTGGCGTTAACACAGTCACGGGTCATGTAGTACAGACCCAATACAACGTCCTGAGAAGGAACAATGATTGGCTCGCCGTTCGCAGGTGACAGGATGTTGTTGGTAGACATCATCAACGCACGCGCTTCCAGCTGGGCTTCCAGCGTCAGCGGTACGTGAACAGCCATCTGGTCACCATCGAAGTCGGCGTTGTAAGCCGCACAAACCAGCGGGTGCAGCTGGATTGCTTTACCTTCGATCAGAACCGGTTCAAACGCCTGGATACCCAAACGGTGCAGGGTTGGTGCACGGTTCAGCAGTACCGGGTGTTCGCGGATAACTTCGTCCAGGATATCCCAAACGACAGCTTCTTCGCGCTCAACCATTTTCTTAGCGGCTTTGATAGTGGTGGCCAAGCCACGCAGCTCCAATTTGCCGTAGATGAACGGTTTGAACAGTTCCAGTGCCATTTTCTTCGGCAGACCACACTGGTGCAGACGCAGGTATGGACCTACGGTGATAACGGAACGACCCGAGTAGTCGACACGTTTACCCAGCAAGTTCTGACGGAAACGACCCTGTTTACCTTTGATCATGTCTGCCAGAGATTTCAGCGGACGCTTGTTCGAGCCGGTGATAGCACGACCGCGACGGCCGTTATCCAGCAAAGCATCGACCGCTTCTTGCAGCATACGTTTTTCGTTACGTACGATGATGTCTGGCGCAGCCAGATCCAAAAGGCGCTTCAGGCGGTTGTTACGGTTAATCACGCGACGATACAGATCGTTCAGATCCGACGTTGCGAAACGGCCGCCGTCCAACGGAACCAATGGACGCAAGTCTGGTGGCAGTACCGGCAGCACGGTCAGGATCATCCACTCAGGTTTGTTACCAGATTGAACGAACGCTTCCAGCAGCTTGATACGCTTGGTCAGCTTCTTACGTTTGGTTTCGGAGTTAGTTTCGTTCAACTCTTGACGCAGTTGTTCGCACTCGGCTTCCAGATCCATGTTTTTCAACAGAGCCTGAATAGCTTCCGCACCCATCTTCGCGTCAAACTCATCACCAAACTCTTCCAACGCATCCAGATACTGCTCTTCAGTCAGAATCTGGCGTTTTTCGAGGTTAGTCATGCCGCCTTCGATAACCACATAGGATTCGAAGTACAGAACACGTTCGATGTCACGCAGTGGCATATCCAGCAGCAAACCGATGCGCGATGGCAGCGATTTAAGGAACCAGATGTGTGCAGTCGGAGAAGCCAGTTCGATGTGGCCCATACGCTCACGGCGTACTTTAGTCTGGGTCACTTCAACGCCGCACTTCTCGCAGATCACGCCGCGATGTTTTAAACGCTTGTACTTACCGCACAGGCATTCATAGTCTTTTACTGGTCCGAAAATACGGGCGCAGAAAAGGCCGTCACGTTCAGGTTTGAACGTACGGTAGTTAATGGTTTCTGGCTTCTTCACTTCACCAAAAGACCAAGAACGGATCATGTCTGGCGATGCCAGAGCAATTTTGATCGCATCAAACTCTTCGGTCTTAGTTTGCGCTTTCAGAAACTTTAGTAAGTCTTTCACGGATTAGCTCCCGTCGGGTTAGACCTGTTAGGCACCTGCTGCCTGTCTCCAGACAGACAGGTGCCCCTGTGATCATTGCGAATTCGAGTACTTACTCGTCTTCCAGCTCGATGTTGATACCCAGAGAACGGATTTCTTTCAACAGTACGTTGAAGGATTCCGGCATGCCTGGTTCCATACGATGATCGCCATCTACGATGTTTTTATACATCTTAGTACGGCCGTTAACGTCATCGGACTTAACAGTCAGCATTTCCTGCAGGGTATAAGCGGCACCGTATGCTTCCAGTGCCCACACTTCCATCTCACCGAAGCGCTGACCACCGAACTGAGCTTTACCACCCAGCGGCTGCTGAGTAACGAGGCTGTAAGAACCGGTAGAACGCGCGTGCATCTTATCGTCAACCAGGTGGTTCAGTTTCAGCATGTACATGTAGCCGACGGTAACCTGACGCTCGAATTGCTCGCCGGTACGGCCGTCAAACAGTGTGATCTGACCAGAGGTTGGGACGCCGCCCATTTCAAGCAGTTGCTTGATCTCTGTCTCTTTCGCACCATCAAAGACTGGTGTTGCGATTGGCATACCCTTTTTCAGGTTTTCTGCCAGACGCAATACTTCGTCATCGGTGAAGGTGGTCAGATCAACTTTCTGACGTACGTCGTCGCCCAGATCATAGGCACGCTGGATGAACTCGCGCAGCTTAGAAACTTCTTCATGTTTCTTCAGCATGGCATTGATTTTTTCACCAATACCTTTCGCGGCCATACCCAGGTGGGTTTCCAAAATCTGACCAATGTTCATACGTGATGGAACGCCCAGCGGGTTCAGTACGATATCAACAGGAGTCCCGTTTTCATCGTAAGGCATATCTTCGATCGGGTTGATCTTAGAGATAACACCTTTGTTACCGTGGCGGCCTGCCATCTTGTCACCAGGCTGGATTTGACGTTTAACGGCCAAATACACTTTAACGATTTTCAGCACACCAGGTGCCAGGTCATCGCCCTGAGTGATTTTACGACGCTTAGCTTCAAGTTTTTTCTCAAACTCGGATTTCAGTTCGTCGTACTGTTCAGCAAGCTGTTCCAGCTGATTCTGTTTGTCTTCGTCAGTCAATGACAGTTCTAACCAACGATCGCGAGGCAATTTGCCCAGCTTGTCAGCTTCAACACCGCCAGCAACCAGCGCAGACTGGATACGTGCAAACAGGCCCGCTTCCAGGATTTGCAGCTCTTCAGTCAGGTCTTTCTTAGCCTGTTTCAGCTGCATTTCTTCGATTTCTAACGCACGTTTGTCTTTTTCCACGCCATCGCGGGTGAAGACTTGTACGTCAATAATCGTACCGGAAACACCATTTGGTACACGCAGAGAAGAGTCTTTAACATCAGACGCTTTCTCACCGAAGATCGCACGCAGCAGTTTCTCTTCCGGAGTCAGCTGAGTTTCACCTTTAGGTGTAACTTTACCGACCAGAATGTCACCACCGGTGACTTCAGCACCGATATAAACGATACCGGATTCATCCAATTTGGAGAGCGCAGCTTCACCCACGTTAGGGATGTCAGCGGTGATCTCTTCAGGCCCTAACTTGGTGTCACGGGACACACATGCCAGTTCCTGGATGTGGATGGTCGTGAAGCGATCTTCCTGCACAACTCGTTCGGAGACCAAGATGGAGTCTTCGAAGTTGTAACCGTTCCAAGGCATGAACGCGACACGCATGTTCTGACCCAGAGCCAGTTCGCCCAGATCTGTTGACGGACCATCTGCCAGCACGTCGCCGCGCTCGATTGGCTCGCCCAGATTTACACACGGCATTTGGTTGATGCAGGTGTTCTGGTTAGAACGGGTGTATTTGGTCAGGTTATAAATGTCGATACCTGCTTCGCCCGGGTACATCTCTTCTTCGTTAACACGAATAACGATACGGGATGCATCCACGTACTGAACAATACCGCCACGTTTGGCTACGGCAGTAACACCGGAGTCAACCGCTACAGCACGTTCCATACCAGTACCGACCAGCGGCTTATCAGCGCGCAGGGTTGGAACTGCCTGACGTTGCATGTTCGCACCCATCAATGCACGGTTGGCGTCATCGTGTTCCAGGAATGGAATCAGAGAAGCACCAACGGAGACGATCTGCTGGGTGGAAACGTCCATGTAGTCAACCTGATCGCGGCTAAACAGGCTTGATTCGCCTTTGCTACGACAAGTGACTAAGTCTTCCAGGAAGTGGCCTTCTTCGTCCAGGTTGGAGTTCGCCTGAGCGATGACGAAGTTGCCTTCTTCAATGGCAGACAGGTAGTTAATTTCATCGGTAACCATGCCTTCACGCACACGGCGGTAAGGGGTTTCCAGGAAACCGTACTCATTGGTCTGTGCGTAGACAGACAAGGAGTTGATCAGACCGATGTTTGGACCTTCCGGCGTTTCGATTGGGCATACGCGACCGTAGTGAGTCGGGTGTACGTCTCGAACTTCAAAGCCAGCACGTTCACGGGTCAAACCGCCCGGGCCCAATGCAGAGATACGACGTTTGTGCGTGATCTCAGACAACGGGTTGTTCTGGTCCATAAATTGTGACAGCTGGCTTGAACCGAAGAACTCTTTCACCGCCGCCGAGATCGGCTTAGCGTTGATCATGTCCTGAGGCATCAGGGTATCGAGGTCGCCAAGAGACAGACGCTCTTTAACAGCACGCTCAACACGAACCAAACCTACACGGAATTGGTTTTCAGCCATTTCGCCGACAGAACGAATACGACGGTTGCCCAAGTGGTCGATATCATCCACTTCGCCCTGGCCGTTACGAATGCCGATCAGCTTTCTCATTACCTGGATGATGTCATCTTTGCTCAGAATGCCTGAACCTTCGATTTCATCACGCAACAGAGAACGGTTGAACTTCATACGACCCACTGCAGACAGGTCGTAACGATCTTCAGAGAAGAACAGGTTCTCAAACAGGCTTTCAGCAGCTTCGCGAGTTGGTGGTTCACCAGGGCGCATCATGCGGTAGATCTCAACCAATGCGCTCAAACGATCGCTGGTTGGGTCGACGCGGATGGTCTCGGACATGTAAGCGCCATGATCGAGATCGTTGGTGAACAGCGTTTCAATAGTTTTGTGTCCGGCCTGGCTCAATTTAGCCAGTAAATCCAGAGACAATTCCATGTTCGCAGGGACAATCAGCTCACCGGTATTAGTATCGATGTAGTCTTTAGCAACGACTTTCCCTGCGATGTACTCAACAGGAACTTCGATGCGCTGAATGTCGTCTTTTTCAAGCTGGCGAATATGGCGAGCAGTGATACGGCGGCCTTTCTCGATATAAACTTTGCCGTCAGCTTCGATATCAAAGGAAGCTGTTTCACCACGCAGGCGCTCAGGTACCAGTTCCATCTGCAACTTGTTGTCGCGGATCTGGTAAATCACCTTCTCAAAGAACAGGTCAAGGATCTGCTCAGTGGTATAGCTTAATGCACGCAGGATGATAGTCGCTGGCAATTTGCGGCGACGGTCAATACGTACAAACAGGTTGTCTTTCGGGTCAAACTCGAAATCTAACCATGAACCGCGATAAGGGATGATACGTGCGTTGTACAGCACTTTGCCCGATGAGTGGGTTTTACCCTTATCACTGTCAAAGAATACGCCCGGACTACGGTGAAGCTGAGATACGATAACCCTCTCAGTACCGTTAATCACAAAGGTACCATTTTCGGTCATGAGCGGAATTTCGCCCATATAGACTTCTTGTTCCTTGATGTCTTTGACCGTACCTTCTGGTGCTTCACGCTCGTAGATGACCAGACGCAGTTTCACACGCAGTGGCGCGGAGAAAGTTACACCACGGATCTGGCATTCTTTAACGTCGAATACTGGCTCACCAAGACGGTAGCTAACGTATTGCAGCTCAGAATTACCGCTGTAGCTTTTGATTGGAAATACAGAACGGAATGCAGCTTCCAAACCGTGCTGGCCTTCCGGATCTTGCTCGATAAACTTCTGGAACGAGTCAAGCTGGATAGAAAGGAGAAAGGGAATGTCCAAAACTTGTGGACGTTTACCAAAATCCTTACGAATGCGTTTTTTCTCGGTATAGGAGTAAACCATAGGGTTCCTCAGCTCGCTGATCAGTGACCCAATCTTGTCTGCCCTGAGAAGGACAGTTCATGCAACACCGTTTATGTCGACCGGAAAGCAGAAACGCTTCCCGCAATACCTGTTTCTATCACTCTTAAATCATTTCGTTGTGCATTATCCCTGGATGAGCCAAGGCAAGCGGCAGCAATATATTAAGGCGTATCAAGAAGAGATATTAGAGTAGTTCAGTGCTCAAACAGTGTGAAACACCACTGACACTCTATAGCGCAAAAAGGCTGGTGACTAAAAAGTCACCAGCCATCAGTCTGTTAGGACAGACTGCACTCCGGGAAGTTAAACTTACTTAACTTCAACAGAAGCACCAGCTTCTTCCAGAGATTTTTTCAGAGCTTCAGCGTCGTCTTTGCTGATGCCTTCTTTCAGAGCTGCTGGAGCAGACTCAACCAGGTCTTTAGCTTCTTTCAGACCCAGGCCAGTTGCGGTACGAACAGCTTTGATAACTGCAACTTTGTTCGCGCCAACAGCAGCCAGAACAACGTCGAACTCAGTTTTTTCTTCAACAGCTTCAGCAGCAGCAGCAGGACCTGCAACAGCAGCAGCAGCAGAAACGCCGAATTTTTCTTCCATAGCGGAGATCAGTTCAACGATTTCCATTACAGACAGAGCTGCAACGCCTTCAATGATTTGTTCTTTAGTGATTGACATTTCAAGTGTTCCTAGAATTCAGAAATAGTGTATACGTAAGCAAATGAACGAGAGAAGAAAGGCTGATTAAGCAGCTTCTTTCTGATCGCGTACAGCAGCCAGAGTGCGAACCAATTTGCCTGCAGCGGCTTCTTTCATGGTTGCCATCAGGCGTGCGATTGCTTCTTCGTAAGTAGGCAGAGTTGCCAAGCGGTCGATTTGAGCCGCAGAGATAAACTCACCTTCAAAGGCCGCAGCTTTAACCTCAAATTTTGCATTCGCTTTAGCGAAATCTTTGAACAGACGGGCAGCAGCGCCTGGGTGTTCAGTAGAGAATGCAATCAAGGTTGGACCGACAAACGTGTCTTTCAGGCACTCAAACTGAGTACCTTCTACGACGCGACGCATCAAGGTGTTGCGAACAACACGCATGTAAACGCCAGCTTCACGACCTGCTTTACGCAGTTCAGTCATTTTATCTACAGTTACGCCACGGGAATCCGCAACAACCGCAGACAGCGCGCCTTTGGCTACTTCGATGACTTCAGCAACAATCGCTTGTTTGTCTTGAAGATTTAATGCCATTAGCTTTTTGCTCCTGGATTTGGCCGGGGAAAATCCCCGGAACTCACATCGCTTGTTACCGAGATCGATATCAAGCGTTCAAACACGGTGAGCAGAGAATCCAGCAAAGACAAATCTTAATTCTTTATAAAAAAGACAAAGAAATATTTTCTTCAGGCTCTGTCACCGTCTACGCAGGAAGAATTAAGTCCTTTTCAGGACACCTGCGGTCTTGGACGGAGGCCTGGATAGGCCAGGCTCCAACCGAAAATTCTTGGTTTCGCATTAACGAAACAACGGGCCATAGATTCTAGACAAATCTATCGCCCGCGTAAAGCGATAAACGCAGGCAGTTAATTAGTTAACTACAGCGCTCAGGCCGCTTTGATCAACAGAAAGACCCGCGCCCATGGTAGTGGACAGGCTTACTTTCTTGATGAAAACGCCTTTAGCCTGAGAAGGCTTCGCTTTTTTCAGCGCGACCAACAGAGCTTCCAGGTTTTCTTTCAGCTTGTCGGATTCGAAATCAACCTTACCAATAGTGGTATGGATGATGCCGTTTTTGTCGTTACGGTAACGAACCTGACCTGCTTTAGCATTCTTAACTGCTTCAGCAACGTTAGGCGTTACAGTACCCACTTTCGGGTTAGGCATCAGGCCACGTGGACCCAGAACCTGACCTAATTGGCCAACAACGCGCATTGCATCTGGAGATGCGATAACAACGTCGAAGTTCATCTCGCCTTTCTTGATCATGTCAGCCAGATCTTCCATACCTACCAGTTCAGCGCCTGCAGCTTTAGCAGCTTCAGCGTTTGCACCTTGGGCGAAGACGGCAACGCGAACAGAACGACCGGTGCCGTGTGGCAGTACGGTTGCGCCGCGAACGTTTTGATCAGATTTACGTGCGTCGATGCCGAGGTTAACGGCAACGTCCACGCTTTCTACGAATTTAGCAGTGGCCAGCTCTTTGAGCAGAGCAACGGCTTCGGTGATGTCATACTGTTTAGTAGCATCAACTTTGTCACGGATCACGCGCATGCGCTTGGTCAGCTTAGCCATTTATTAATCCTCCACTACCAGGCCCATGGAACGAGCAGTACCTTCGATGGAGCGAGTCATCGCTTCAACGTTAGAACCAGTCATGTCCGCAGCTTTGGTTTCTGCGATTTCACGAACCTGAGCACTCGTTACTTTACCCACTTTGTCTTTGTTCGGCTTGCCAGAACCAGACTTGATACCAGCCGCTTTCTTCAGCAATACTGCTGCAGGAGGGGTTTTGGTAACGAAGGTGAAAGAACGGTCAGAATAAACGGTAATAACAACAGGAGTTGGCAGGCCTTTTTCCATGCTTTCAGTCTTAGCATTGAACGCCTTACAAAATTCCATGATGTTCACGCCTTGCTGACCCAGAGCTGGACCAACTGGCGGACTTGGGTTTGCCATACCAGCTGCAACTTGCAGCTTAACGTAGGCTTGTACTTTCTTGGCCATGGTAAATATCCTCGTTTGGGTGATATCGCCTGTTTGAAGAGGCTCCCCGTTATTGGCAGTACTTTATTCTTTAAATTTTTTATGTGCAGAGGCTGCACATAAAAACAAAAGGCGCGAAATTGTAGTTCAATTTCGCGCCTTGTACAACATCTGTTCTAATGAATATTTAGAAATATGTTGTTAGCCTTTTTCAACCTGCCCGAAATCCAGTTCGACCGGTGTTGCACGACCAAAGATGGAAACAGACACTTTCAAGCGGCTCTTTTCGTAATCAACTTCTTCGACCACACCATTGAAGTCCGCAAACGGACCGTCGTTAACACGTACCAGTTCACCTGGTTCAAACAGTGTTTTAGGACGTGGCTTATCACCCGCTTGTTGCAGGCGATTCATGATCGCATCAACTTCTTTATCGCTGATTGGTGCAGGACGATCTGACGTTCCGCCAATGAAGCCCATCACACGAGGAACGCTGCGAACTAAGTGCCAGCTGGCATCATTCATTACCATCTGTACCAGCACATAACCCGGGAAGAATTTACGTTCGCTTTTACGGCGCTGGCCACCACGGATCTCAACCACTTCTTCGGTTGGGACCATGACTTCACCAAACAATTCTTCCATGTCATGTAATTTGATGTGCTCACGCAGCGATTGCGCCACGCGGCCTTCAAAGCCAGAAAACGCCTGAACGACGTACCAACGTTTTTTAGGTGCTTCAGACATTTAGAACCTCAAGCCAGTAATGAAAGATACCAGGCGGACTAAAATACCATCCAGCCCCCACAGAATCAGAGACATAACGGCAGTCACCGCAGCAACGATCAGTGTGGTATGCAATGTTTCCTGGCGCGTCGGCCAAATGACTTTACGTACTTCGGTGCGTGCTTCACGAGCAAACGCAACTGTCGCCTTGCCTTTGGTGGTCAATAAAGCCACTGCGCCTGCAATTGCGATAATAACTACTACGGCTAACGCGCGTAACGGCAGGCTGTATGCACGGTAATAATAGTTACCGACAATAGCTACAACCAACAAAACGGCAACAACCAGCCACTTTACCGCTTCCAGGCCGCGCCCGCTCCCTTGAGCCTCGGTATTCGCACTCATAAACCAACCCGTCACAATGATTCAGAACAAACAACTTTGCCTCGCATTGCGAGGCAAACCAAACCGATCGATGCTCTACTTGAGCGCAATTCGGTGTTTTACGCTATATCTAAGAGCCTATCTCACCAGTGATTATGACGTATAAATCGCTGATGAGATAGGTTCTAGCACCACAGCGTATAAAAAAGGGCATCGAATGATGCCCTTTTCGTGTGTATTGCGTCAACGTTTAGTGACAAAAAACTATCAGCGATTAAGCGATAACTTTAGCAACAACACCAGCACCTACAGTACGGCCGCCTTCACGGATTGCGAAACGCAAACCTTGGTCCATCGCGATTGGATGGATCAGGGTAACAACCATGTTGATGTTGTCACCTGGCATTACCATCTCAACGCCTTCTGGCAGTTCGATGGTACCGGTCACGTCAGTTGTACGGAAGTAGAACTGTGGACGGTAGCCTTTGAAGAACGGAGTATGACGGCCGCCTTCATCTTTGCTCAGGATATAAACTTCTGAGTCAAAGGTCGTGTGTGGTTTGATTGAGCCTGGTTTAGCCAGAACTTGACCACGTTCGATGTCTTCACGCTTAATACCACGCAGCAGAACACCAACGTTCTCACCAGCACGGCCTTCGTCCAGCAGTTTGCGGAACATTTCAACGCCAGTACAAGTAGATTTCACGGTATCTTTGATACCCACGATTTCAACTTCTTCGCCGACTTTAACGATACCGCGCTCTACACGACCGGTAACAACTGTACCACGGCCGGAGATGGAGAATACGTCTTCGATTGGCAGCAGGAACGGCTGGTCGATAGCACGTTCTGGTTCTGGGATGTAAGAATCCAGGAAACCAGCCAGTTCGATGATTTTAGCTTCCCACTCAGCTTCGCCTTCCAGTGCTTTCAGCGCTGAACCACGAACAACTGGGATGTCGTCGCCTGGGAATTCGTACAGAGAAAGAAGTTCACGAACTTCCATTTCTACCAATTCCAGCAGCTCTTCGTCATCAACCATGTCGCATTTGTTCATGAATACGATCATGTATGGAACGCCAACCTGGCGACCCAACAGGATGTGCTCACGAGTCTGAGGCATAGGGCCGTCAGTTGCAGCAACAACCAGAATTGCACCGTCCATCTGAGCAGCACCGGTGATCATGTTTTTCACATAGTCGGCGTGGCCTGGGCAGTCAACGTGCGCGTAGTGACGAGCTGGGGTGTCATATTCAACGTGTGAAGTGTTGATGGTGATACCACGAGCTTTTTCTTCTGGTGCGTTATCGATCTGGTCGAATGCGCGTGCAGAACCGCCGTAGGTTTTAGCCAGAACGGTAGTGATTGCTGCAGTCAGGGTAGTTTTACCGTGGTCAACGTGGCCGATAGTACCAACGTTAACGTGCGGTTTTGTACGTTCAAACTTTTCTTTAGACATCGATTGTCCCTCTAAGACACGGTTAAATCGGTGGTATCACCACATCAACCAAGCATTTGCTTGACGAATTAGTTTACAGAAAGAAAATCAGGAGGGAGGATTTGGAAGTGGTGCTGATAGGCAGATTCGAACTGCCGACCTCACCCTTACCAAGGGTGCGCTCTACCAACTGAGCTATATCAGCACATACTTGGAGCGGGCAGTGGGAATCGAACCCACATCATCAGCTTGGAAGGCTGAGGTAATAGCCATTATACGATGCCCGCATCCTGGAACTCGGCTACCTAATTTTTCTGAAGAACTCGAAGACGGGGAAAAGGACGTGAGACACTTAATTCCTCACCTTCACTTAAAGCGACTCTTTCACTTTAAGTTGCTTCATTGCTGAAGCTTGTATGGTGGTGGGGGAAGGATTCGAACCTTCGAAGTCGATGACGGCAGATTTACAGTCTGCTCCCTTTGGCCGCTCGGGAACCCCACCTAATTGTTTAATACTTGAATGGTGCCGGCACCAAGAGTCGAACTCGGGACCTACTGATTACAAGTCAGTTGCTCTACCAACTGAGCTATGCCGGCATCAAGTGCTGCGCATTCTAGGGAGAGTTTACGGGCTATGCAACAAAAAAATTGCATGTTTTTCGCTATTGCTCATGTTTTATTCAAAAAGTACGATTTCACCCTAATTAACACGTTTAAAGGTTCAAATAATGTGCAAAAAAAGTCGCCTCGCCTCTCGCGGCTGAGACGATGTATTGTGTTTCCCTCTTTGTTAATCTCAATAAAAATCATCCCCTGCGTATACCTGTTCGATTTATGCACTGAAAATGTGCTTTTGCCTCATCAAAGAGCACCAACCCGCTTTTTCTTTTCGGCTAATACTGATTTTTCGCCCTTTTTAGTTGGCGCAATTTTTGCTTTCTTCTTTACGAACGCACTGTTTTTTCTTCTCAGGAGTGCTGCAATGAAAATCGTCATGCTTAATGCTGCGACATTACCTGTTTACCGGGATGAACTGGCACAGCTTCTGGTAGAAGCCAACAGCCTGGGCAACTCAACCGGGTTTCCTTACGCCACAGAACAGAAAGACGCCGAAGATTCTTTCAACGATTTGCGCCCCTCCCTTTCTCAAAATGAGCGTTTGCTTTGGATAGCCCGTGATGAGCAAGGCGTTATCGGGACAGTCCAGCTGGATTTAACGCATCCGGCAGATTCTCCGCACGAGGCGGAAATTAATACTTTATTGGTTTGTGTGCGTGCAAGACGGCGTGGCGTCGGAAGATTGTTAATGCGCGAACTCGAAAATGCAGCTCAGGATTTACGTTGCACCGTCCTGTCATCCGATATGGAATCGGGTTCTGAAGCCGAAGCCTTCTACAGGGCTCAGGGTTATCGCTGTGCAGCCTCTAAATCTGACGCTGACCATTACAGTCGAAAAAATGAAGTGGTCTACTACAAGCGACTTTCCACGTTTATTTGCTCTTCCCCTTCCCTCTTCTGATGTCCATACGGGGAGACGAAAGTCATCCCGTACCCGTGCTTATGCAATAACTTTCTTTTTTTTGCATAACTTTCTTAAAAATTTTTAAACTCAATCAAAGAAATCGATAAGTTATAAGAAAAAGATCTCCCCCGAAAATTTAGGTGTCTATAATATGCTGCTGGTTTACTGTCTGGAGTTGGCGTGATCGCCTTTCCTGACCTGCGCTAACAGGCAGACTTTAACTTATGAAAAAAAGAGACCCATCTTTGGCAACTCCTTATCTGCAGTTCGATCGTGCGGAGTGGGCGGCCTTACGTGATTCAGTACCGCTAACGCTCAAAGAAGCGGAAGTCGTCAACCTGAAAGGTATCAATGAGGATTTATCCCTCGAGGAAGTCGCGCAAATCTATCTGCCACTTTCACGCCTTCTCAATTTTTACATCAGTTCCAACTTGCGTCGGCAAGCTGTGCTTGAACAGTTCCTCGGCACAGACGGACAGAAAATACCTTATGTCATTGGCATTGCGGGTAGTGTTGCTGTGGGTAAAAGCACAACGGCACGTGTGCTTCAAGCGTTGTTAAGCCGCTGGCCAGAGCATCGCTCAGTAGAGTTGATCACCACTGATGGGTTCCTCTACCCCAATAAGACGCTGCAAGAACGTGGGATCATGAAGAAAAAGGGATTCCCACAGTCCTACGACATGCATCAACTGGTTAATTTCGTTTCTGAAGTTAAGTCAGGAGCTAAACGGGTTACTGCGCCGGTGTATTCGCATCTGATTTATGACGTGATCCCCGATGGGAATAAAGTCATTGAGCAACCCGACATTCTAATTCTAGAAGGGCTCAATGTTTTACAAAGTGGAATGGATTACCCTCACGATCCGCATCATGTATTTGTTTCTGATTTCGTTGATTTCTCAATATATGTTGATGCACCGGAAGATCTATTACAGGGCTGGTATATTAATCGCTTCCTGAAATTCCGCCAGGGGGCATTCTCTGATCCCGACTCCTATTTCCATCACTATGCAAAGCTGCCGGAAGAAGAAGCAGTAAACATTGCAACGCAGTTATGGAATGAAATTAACGGATTGAATTTAAAAGAAAATATATTACCTACACGCGAACGAGCCAGCCTGATTCTGACGAAAAGCGCTAATCATGCTGTTGAAAACGTCCGCTTGAGAAAATAAAATATTAGAAATTAATTAAGGAGAGCCAATGCTCTCCTTGTATTTTTATTCAGACACCGCGCAGTGAAATCTCACCACCAATATATGGTTTAACAACGCCAGCTTGCTCGAGTAACAGTGCGCCCTGTGGATCAATTCCCCGTTCGATGCCATGAATTTCCTGATCGCCAATCAGCAATTTGACCGGCCGGCCGAGGAAATTATCTAAGCCACGCCAGCGGGCAATAAAGGGTGTCAGACCTTCTTGCTCAAAATGCACTAAGGCAGAACGCAGCTCTTTCAGCAACGTGGCGGTCAGTTCGTTGCGATCTATGTTCACACCGGCTTCCTGCAAGTTAATCCATCCCTGAGTAATGGTATCGGTCGCAGGCTCACGCATTTTGAGATTGATGCCCGCCCCGATAACCAAATGGGCTGCATCTCCGGTTTTCCCTGTCAACTCAACGAGAATACCCGCCAGCTTACGGTCATTGAGGTAAAGGTCATTAGGCCATTTAACCCTGACATCTTCGGCCCCGAGACGATGAAGCACTTCCGCCATGACTATCCCGATTACCAGGCTCAGCCCCATAGCTGCAGCAGGGCCTTGCTCTAGTTTCCAGTACATAGAGAGATAAAGATTACTGCCAAACGGTGAAAACCACTTACGTCCGCGACGGCCTCGCCCAGCTTGCTGATATTCTGCAACGCAAGCATCCCCTGAATTTAGCTGGCCAATTCTGTCCATCAGAAACTGATTGGTTGAATCAATAACAGGTAAAACGCTGACTCCGCCAGCCGGGAGCATGCCGAGGATCTTTTCTTCTTCCAGCAACTGAATAGGATAAGGCAAGCTGTAGCCTTTCCCGGGAACAGTGAAGATATCAACCCCCCAGTCACGTACCGTCTGGATATGTTTATTAATAGCCGCACGACTCATTCCCATGGCGGTTCCCAACTGTTCGCCAGAATGAAACTCACCATCGGCCAAAATAGAGATCAATTGTAGCGGTACTGTAATATCCTTCATGACAGTGCCTCCACAGCATTCACTTCACCTTGAGCTGCAATAAAGCGCACTTCAGGCTCAAGCCAAATACCAAATTTATCGGCAACAGCCTCACGAACATATTTTGCTAACGCACGAACATCACCGCTGCTCGCATGATCTTTATTGATGAGTACAAGTGCCTGTTTCTCATCTACAGCAGCGCCGCCGATGCTAAATCCCTTCAGACCGGATTGTTCAACTAACCAACCTGCGGCAAGTTTTACCTGACCATTGGCTTGAGGATAAGATGGCATTGAGGGGTACTGGCTGCTGATTTTCTCTGCGACCGAAGCGCTGACGGTTGGATTTTTGTAAAAGCTGCCCGCATTACCGGTGACCGCTGGATCGGGTAACTTGCTACGTCGCATCGAGCATACTGAATCAAAGATTTCCTGAGGCGTTACAGACTTCGGATCCAGTCGGGTCAGGTCACCATAAGTGAGCTTCGGCTGCCATTGTTTTGTCAGCTTCAAACCGACAGCTATGATCGCATAACCGCTTTTATAAGAATGCTTAAATATGCTTTCCCGATAACCGAACTGGCATTCTTTATCGCTTAAACGCACCCGTTTTTCTGTCTGAAGATCTAAAACGTCGACATAGTGGCAGATACTTTGCAGTTCAATACCATAAGCACCAATATTCTGAATAGGCGCAGAGCCCACACAACCAGGGATCAGAGCCAGATTCTCCAGACCGGGGACATTATGTTTCAGTGTGTAGCAAACCAGCTCGTGCCAGTTTTCTCCGGCACCAACATGCAACAACCATTCCTCTGCATTTTCAGTCAGTTCAATACCTTTGATCCGGTTCAAAACAACCAAACCCGCAAAATCATCAAGAAAAAGAACGTTGCTTCCTTCACCTAAAAGAAGAAATGGTTGCTGCTTTTCTTTCGCAGATTTCCAGGCCGAAGTCAGCTGTTCTACATTGTGAACGCTTACTATTTCAGCGGCATGTGCAGCCAGGGAAAAGGTATTTCGGGATTGAAGAGAGGTGTCGTCAATCGACATAACTAATTTACTCATTGGTGACTTATTTGAGCTTAGTTTAACCGATTCGCTGCTCTCTGACGCACAGTTTTCTGGCAGGGAGCGAACAGGGAAAGGGAGGGTGTAGAGAAAGTGACCTACTCCCCTTCAAATTTCCCATAGCAAAAAGCCCTGTACGTCAGTACAGGGCTTTCCACTTGTTTGATGCCTGGCAGTTCCCTACTCTCGCATGGGGAGACCCCACACTACCATCGGCGCTACGGCGTTTCACTTCTGAGTTCGGCATGGGGTCAGGTGGGACCACCGCGCTACTGCCGCCAGGCAAATTCTGTTTCATCCATAACGCTTACCCTGTCTCAGGCTTGCACTACGAACCAATCTCGGAACATCAGCTGAAAATCAAAGTATCTGCACAGAATCTCTAAAAACACCTTTGGTGTTGTAAGGTTAAGCCTCTCGGGTCATTAGTACTGGTTAGCTCAATGCATCGCTGCACTTACACACCCAGCCTATCAACGTCTTAGTCTTAAACGTCCCTTCAGGTGGCTTAAAGCCACAGGGAAGACTCATCTCGAGGCAAGTTTCGCGCTTAGATGCTTTCAGCGCTTATCTTTTCCGCATTTAGCTACCGGGCAATGCCATTGGCATGACAACCCGAACACCAGTGATGCGTCCACTCCGGTCCTCTCGTACTAGGAGCAGCCCCTCTCAATCTTCCAACGCCCACGGCAGATAGGGACCGAACTGTCTCACGACGTTCTAAACCCAGCTCGCGTACCACTTTAAACGGCGAACAGCCGTACCCTTGGGACCTACTTCAGCCCCAGGATGTGATGAGCCGACATCGAGGTGCCAAACACCGCCGTCGATATGAACTCTTGGGCGGTATCAGCCTGTTATCCCCGGAGTACCTTTTATCCGTTGAGCGATGGCCCTTCCATTCAGAACCACCGGATCACTATGACCTACTTTCGTACCTGCTCGAGCCGTCACTCTCGCAGTCAAGCTAGCTTATGCCATTGCACTAACCTCACGATGTCCGACCGTGATTAGCTAACCTTCGTGCTCCTCCGTTACTCTTTAGGAGGAGACCGCCCCAGTCAAACTACCCACCAGACACTGTCCTCACCCCGGATTACGGGGCCGAGTTAGAACATCAAACATTAAAGGGTGGTATTTCAAGGTTGGCTCCACAAGAACTGGCGTCCTCGCTTCAAAGCCTCCCACCTATCCTACACATCAAGGCTCAATGTTCAGTGTCAAGCTATAGTAAAGGTTCACGGGGTCTTTCCGTCTTGCCGCGGGTACACTGCATCTTCACAGCGAGTTCAATTTCACTGAGTCTCGGGTGGAGACAGCCTGGCCATCATTACGCCATTCGTGCAGGTCGGAACTTACCCGACAAGGAATTTCGCTACCTTAGGACCGTTATAGTTACGGCCGCCGTTTACCGGGGCTTCGATCAAGAGCTTCGCATTGCTGCTAACCCCATCAATTAACCTTCCGGCACCGGGCAGGCGTCACACCGTATACGTCCACTTTCGTGTTTGCACAGTGCTGTGTTTTTATTAAACAGTTGCAGCCAGCTGGTATCTTCGACTGGATTCAGCTCCGGGAGCAAGTCCCTTCACCTACGCGCCAGCGTGCCTTCTCCCGAAGTTACGGCACCATTTTGCCTAGTTCCTTCACCCGAGTTCTCTCAAGCGCCTGAGTATTCTCTACCTGACCACCTGTGTCGGTTTGGGGTACGATTTCGTGTTACCTGGAGCTTAGAGGCTTTTCCTGGAAGCATGGCATCAACTACTTCACCACCGTAGTGGCTCGTTATCACGCCTCAGGGTTATACAAAAGAGCGGATTTACCAACTCTTCCCCCCTACACGCTTGAACCGGGACAACCGTCGCCCGGCTAGCCTAGCCTTCTCCGTCCCCCCTTCGCAGTAACACCAAGTGCTGGAATATTAACCAGCTTCCCATCGACTACGCTTTTCAGCCTCGCCTTAGGGGTCGACTCACCCTGCCCCGATTAACGTTGGACAGGAACCCTTGGTCTTCCGGCGTGCGGGTTTTTCACCCGCATTATCGTTACTTATGTCAGCATTCGCACTTCTGATACCTCCAGCAAACCTCACAGTTCACCTTCGACGGCTTACAGAACGCTCCCCTACCCAACAACGCATAAGCGTCGCTGCCGCAGCTTCGGTGCATGGTTTAGCCCCGTTACATCTTCCGCGCAGGCCGACTCGACCAGTGAGCTATTACGCTTTCTTTAAATGATGGCTGCTTCTAAGCCAACATCCTGGCTGTCTATGCCTTCCCACATCGTTTCCCACTTAACCATGACTTTGGGACCTTAGCTGGCGGTCTGGGTTGTTTCCCTCTTCACGACGGACGTTAGCACCCGCCGTGTGTCTCCCGTGATAACATTCTTCGGTATTCGTAGTTTGCATCGAGTTGGTAAGCCGGGATGGCCCCCTAGTCGAAACAGTGCTCTACCCCCGAAGATGAGTTCACGAGGCGCTACCTAAATAGCTTTCGGGGAGAACCAGCTATCTCCCGGTTTGATTGGCCTTTCACCCCCAGCCACAAGTCATCCGCTAATTTTTCAACATTAGTCGGTTCGGTCCTCCAGTTAGTGTTACCCAACCTTCAACCTGCCCATGGCTAGATCACCGGGTTTCGGGTCTATACCTTGCAACTTGACGCCCAGTTAAGACTCGGTTTCCCTACGGCTCCCCTATTCGGTTAACCTTGCTACAAAATATAAGTCGCTGACCCATTATACAAAAGGTACGCAGTCACCCCATAAAAGAGGCTCCCACTGCTTGTACGTACACGGTTTCAGGTTCTATTTCACTCCCCTCGCCGGGGTTCTTTTCGCCTTTCCCTCACGGTACTGGTTCACTATCGGTCAGTCAGGAGTATTTAGCCTTGGAGGATGGTCCCCCCATATTCAGACAGGATGTCACGTGTCCCGCCCTACTCATCGAACTCACAATCTGTGCATTTTTGTGTACGGGACTATCACCCTATACTGTGCGACTTTCCAGACGCTTCCACTAACACACAAACTGATGCTGGTTCTGGGCTCTTCCCCGTTCGCTCGCCGCTACTGGGGGAATCTCGGTTGATTTCTTTTCCTCGGGGTACTTAGATGTTTCAGTTCCCCCGGTTCGCCTCATTACACTATGTATTCATGTAATGATAATGTGTCGAAACACACTGGGTTTCCCCATTCGGGTATCGTCGGTTATTACGGTTCATATCACCTTACCGACGCTTTTCGCAGATTAGCACGCCCTTCATCGCCTCTGACTGCCTAGGCATCCACCGTGTACGCTTAGTCGCTTAACCTCACAACCCGAAGGTGTTTCCACCATCGCATTGCGATTATTTGAGAGACTCTGTTACAGACTAATCACCACTCAGTACTTCTACGGAGAGTGATGTTCAGCTGTAAACTTTCAATTTTCAGCTTGTTCCAGATTGTTAAAGAGCAATATCTTAAACACGACTCGTTAAAGTCATCTTTAAGATTTTTTATCGTTCATTAAGAACGGTTGATAATGTCTTTCACACATTATCGGATTGGCGTCCCCAAGGGGATTCGAACCCCTGTTACAGCCGTGAAAGGGCAGTGTCCTAGGCCTCTAGACGATGGGGACACGAAAAATCCGTACCAGACCGTATAACGGTATGGCACTTTTCGCATCAGCGTAAGGTCTCCCTTACCGCATCAACAGGTGCTCTTGCTCATTAATTTCATCAGACAATCTGTGTGGACACTGCACAATGCGTATCTTGAGGTAAGGAGGTGATCCAACCGCAGGTTCCCCTACGGTTACCTTGTTACGACTTCACCCCAGTCATGAATCACAAAGTGGTAAGCGCCCTCCCGAAGGTTAAGCTACCTACTTCTTTTGCAACCCACTCCCATGGTGTGACGGGCGGTGTGTACAAGGCCCGGGAACGTATTCACCGTAGCATTCTGATCTACGATTACTAGCGATTCCGACTTCATGGAGTCGAGTTGCAGACTCCAATCCGGACTACGACATACTTTATGAGGTCCGCTTGCTCTCGCGAGTTTGCTTCTCTTTGTATATGCCATTGTAGCACGTGTGTAGCCCTACTCGTAAGGGCCATGATGACTTGACGTCATCCCCACCTTCCTCCGGTTTATCACCGGCAGTCTCCTTTGAGTTCCCGACATTACTCGCTGGCAACAAAGGATAAGGGTTGCGCTCGTTGCGGGACTTAACCCAACATTTCACAACACGAGCTGACGACAGCCATGCAGCACCTGTCTCAGAGTTCCCGAAGGCACTAAGCTATCTCTAGCGAATTCTCTGGATGTCAAGAGTAGGTAAGGTTCTTCGCGTTGCATCGAATTAAACCACATGCTCCACCGCTTGTGCGGGCCCCCGTCAATTCATTTGAGTTTTAACCTTGCGGCCGTACTCCCCAGGCGGTCGACTTAACGCGTTAGCTCCGGAAGCCACGCCTCAAGGGCACAACCTCCAAGTCGACATCGTTTACAGCGTGGACTACCAGGGTATCTAATCCTGTTTGCTCCCCACGCTTTCGCACCTGAGCGTCAGTCTTTGTCCAGGGGGCCGCCTTCGCCACCGGTATTCCTCCAGATCTCTACGCATTTCACCGCTACACCTGGAATTCTACCCCCCTCTACAAGACTCTAGCTTGCCAGTTTCAAATGCAGTTCCCAAGTTAAGCTCGGGGATTTCACATCTGACTTAACAAACCGCCTGCGTGCGCTTTACGCCCAGTAATTCCGATTAACGCTTGCACCCTCCGTATTACCGCGGCTGCTGGCACGGAGTTAGCCGGTGCTTCTTCTGCGAGTAACGTCAATGCAATGTGCTATTAACACATTACCCTTCCTCCTCGCTGAAAGTGCTTTACAACCCTAAGGCCTTCTTCACACACGCGGCATGGCTGCATCAGGCTTGCGCCCATTGTGCAATATTCCCCACTGCTGCCTCCCGTAGGAGTCTGGACCGTGTCTCAGTTCCAGTGTGGCTGGTCATCCTCTCAGACCAGCTAGGGATCGTCGCCTAGGTGAGCCATTACCTCACCTACTAGCTAATCCCATCTGGGCACATCCGATGGCGTGAGGCCCGAAGGTCCCCCACTTTGGTCTTGCGACGTCATGCGGTATTAGCTACCGTTTCCAGTAGTTATCCCCCTCCATCAGGCAGTTTCCCAGACATTACTCACCCGTCCGCCGCTCGTCACCCAGAGAGCAAGCTCTCCTGTGCTACCGCTCGACTTGCATGTGTTAGGCCTGCCGCCAGCGTTCAATCTGAGCCATGATCAAACTCTTCAATTAAAAGTTCGATTTGCTTAAACAAGTTAAGCGGTGCTCAAAAATTAACTTTCGTAATAATTCACTAAATGAATTACTGCTTGGTCACTCTTTAAGACTTGATATTTTTTGCCACCGAGGTGGCTGATATCGTCTTGTGAGTGCCCACACAGATTGTCTGATAAATTGTTAAAGAGCGTACGTTGCGAGACTTAACTCAGCAACGCGGGAGGCAGATATTACTCTTTCTCCCTGAAGAGTCAACCATTTTCTTTTACAAGATGCGGTGTTTTCACCGGGTTGATTCTTCCTGACTGGGCGACTTGGTTCTCGTTAGAGGAGTCGTTGTTCCCGGTCAGTGGAGGCGCATTATAGGGAGTTCTCAGAAGGCCGCAACCCTTAATTTCAAAAAACTTTCCGAATGCTTTCTTTTTGGTCTAAACGTCTATTAAGCCCGCATTAGTGCGATTTTTTATACGATATTTGCCCAAAATCTTTAGCGAATTTAGCCACCTGCTGCCAGTCGGTGTATTCCACTTCTTTACGGGTATCTGTTTCACCGCCCGTCATTCGCATAATAAGTTTGATCATCACCTTATCGAACCAGCCATAACGCGGATAACGCAAGGCTCCGGCGAAGACACCACAGATTGCCGGTTCCCACGGTGAAGTCAGCAGGAACTTACGCACATAGGCATTGGTTTGCGGCGTTCTCTTCTCCGGCTTACGGGCTGTGAGATTCACGCCAAAAAATGCAGAAGGCATTTGATTCAGCGTTTCCGAATGCTTCTTAACGAACTTATCCAGCACAGCATTGAAATGACCATAACGGATGGACGCGCCGATCATCACCTGGTCGT
This sequence comes from Rahnella sp. PCH160, assembly GCF_047784855.1. Lineage (NCBI taxonomy): Bacteria > Pseudomonadati > Pseudomonadota > Gammaproteobacteria > Enterobacterales > Yersiniaceae > Rahnella > Rahnella sp. PCH160. The sequence goes on along the minus strand of NZ_JBLOGT010000001.1, from coordinate 1,266,736 downwards.
AATGTTTTAAATCAACGTGCTCCGCATGATTTAGATCGACAACATCGCAACTGCACTTCTCTTTCAGCTCGTTTGCTATATAGGAAGCGATGGCATGAGTCTGGCCGTCACGGCTTGAGTAGAGGATCAACGCTTTCATTCTTATTCCTTATTCCCTTTCTTAAAACTCATTCGCGCCAAAATGTCGGCGTGAACAGCACTAATAATGTGAAGACCTCAAGGCGGCCAAAGAGCATCGTGACAATCAGGATCCATTTCGCCACGGAATTCATAGAGGCAAAGTTATCTGCTACAACACCCAGCCCCGGCCCCAGATTATTAAGCGTGGCCGTGACCGCAGCAAAAGCGGAGAAGTTATCGACGCCCGTCGCTACTATTGCCAGCATACTGACAATAAACACCAGCGCGTAAGCCGAGAAGAAACCCCACACGGCTTCAATAATACGTTCCGGCAATGCACGGTTACCCAGTTTGATGGTGTAAACCGCATTCGGGTGAACCAGTCTTTTCAGTTCCCGCGTGCCTTGTAAATAAAGAAGCAGGATGCGGATGACTTTCAGGCCGCCGCCGGTCGAACCCGCACAGCCACCGATAAACGCTGAACACAATAATAGAAGAGGCAGGAACAGCGGCCACTTAGAAATACTGTCGGTGGTATACCCTGCCGTCGTTGCCATCGACACCACCTGGAAGAACGCCTGATTCAGCGTTTCCAACCCAGAGCCGTAGGTATTATGGATCCACAGAATGACCGTACAGATCACCACCAGCGTAAATTGCACGCCGATGAACATCCGGAATTCCGGGTCACGCCAGTAGACTTTCAGGTTGCGCCCGCTCAGCACCGCAAAGTGCAGGCCATAGTTACAACCGGAGATCAGCAGGAAAACGGCGACAATCGTATTAATGGTGCCATTGTGGAAATAACCGATACTGGCATCGTGCGTCGAGAAACCGCCGATCGCGATGGTTGAAAAGCTATGCCCGATGGCATCGAAAACCGACATCCCTGCGCCCCACAGCGAAAGCGCACAGGCAATAGTCAGCAGAACATAGATAAGCCACAGCGTTTTTGCCGTTTCGGCAATACGCGGGCGCATCTTGTTATCTTTCAGAGGCCCTGGCATTTCGGCCCGATACAGCTGCATCCCGCCGACACCCAATATCGGCAGAATCGCCACGGCGAGCACAATGATCCCCATACCGCCAAACCATTGCAGCATTTGCCGGTAGAACAAAATGGCCTTCGGCAATGAATCCAGCCCGACCAGCGTGGTCGCGCCCGTGGTGGTCAGCCCGGAGAAAGATTCAAAGAAAGCGTCGGTGAGCGACAGATTCGGGCGCTCGGAGAACAGAAAAGGCAATGCCCCGACGCTGCCCAGCACCGTCCAGAACAACACGACAATCAGGAAACCTTCGCGCGGCTTAAGTTCGCTTTTCTGCTTACGGTTGGGCAGCCAGAGGAATAATCCAATGGCCAGAGCGACAAAGAAGGTCTGGCTGAACGCACGGCCCGCGCCATCGCGGTAAATTAAAGCGACCAGGCCGGGAATAATCATCGTTCCGGAAAAAAGGATGACAAGCACCCCGACGATGCGTGTTATGGCACGAAAATGCATGCTGGTGCGTTCCTCAGCGAATTAACCATAGAAAAGTTTAAGAAACCGGACGCAAGATGAGCGCGCCACGGCTGATATCGAAAAGCTGACTGATTGCGGCCTGCGCCTGTGCGGCAGGCAAAGCCAGAACGAGATCGACCGACGCCCCGTATTCACTGCGTAAAATATGCCCGCCAACCTGCGAGAGCAGCGTTTCCACCAGCTGTAACTGGCTGTAATCACACTGCACCGCGTACTCTGCCAGGGGGACTTTTTGCTGCACAACAAGCAACTTCAATGCCTGCTGAACACCGCCGCCGTAGGCTTTCACCAGCCCGCCGGTGCCCAACATAATACCGCCGTAATAACGCACAACAACGGCCGTTATTTCTCCGACTCCGCTTCCCATCAGCTGGCTGAGGATAGGTTTGCCTGCGGTGCCTGCAGGCTCACCATCATCGGAAAAGCCCAGTTGCCGAGAATCGTTCGGTGCGCCAGCCACAAACGCCCAGCAGTGATGTCGCGCTGCCGGATGTTGATTTCTGACGTCCTGAACAAAAGCTTTCGCCGCCTCAACGCCTTCTGTTCTTGCCAGCAAGGTAATGAAGCGGCTCTTCTTTATCTCTTCGCTGTAACTGACCGGTTCAGCGGGGACGGAATACGGCTGCATCAGGCCAGCTTCAGATCACGGGTCATGTTCTCGATACGATTGTCATGAATAACAATATTGTCTTCGATACGGATCCCGCCAAATGGCTTCATTGCATTAATACGATCCCAGGCAAAGTGCTTACTGAATTGCCCTTCACGCCACGGCGTCAGCAGCGAATCAATGAAATACAGGCCCGGTTCGATGGTCAGAACCATTCCCGGCTCAATCACACGCGTACAACGCAGATAAGGATATTGCGAAGGCGCGGCCAGATGCGTGCCCTGATCATCTTGCATAAAACCGGCAACATCATGAACCTGCAACCCCAGCGGATGCCCCAGGCCATGCGGCAGGAAAGGCCCGGTCAGGTTCTGTTCGACCATCGCGTCTTCGCTGATATCGACGACCAGCTTGTGCGCTTTCAGCAGCTTGGCGATACGATGATGCATCTGAACATGATAGTCGGTATAGCGCACACCGGATTTAATCGAGTCAATCAGAGCCAGTTCTTCGGTGTTAAGATCTTTAACCAGTGCGCCAAAATCGCTGTCGGGTTTTCCGGCATAGGTACGCGTCAGGTCAGCGGCATAACCGTTATATTCCGCGCCGGCATCGAGCAGGAAACTGCGCATTTCGGCCGGGGGCTGATTATCGAGCGTGGTGTAATGCAGCACGGAAGCGTGTTCATTGAGCGCCACGATGTTGTCGTAAGGCACGTCGGTATCGCGGTGACCGGTTGCGGTGAGATACGCGAGATTGATATCAAACTCACTCATCCCCGACAGAAACGCTTCTTTCGCCGCACGGTGACCGCTTACGGCGACTTTCTGCGCTTCACGCATACAGGCCAGCTCGTAGTCAGTTTTGTAGGCGCGATGATAATGCAGATAATCCAGCACGGCTTTCGGGTTCACGTTCGACGCAGGAACACCCATGCTGATGGCGCGATCCTGGCTGGAGCCGATATAACCCACGCGTTTCAGATCCACCGGCAACTGGCCTTTGATATCGTCCGCATTCGCCAGCGGCGTCAGCGAAATTTCTTTGGTCCAGAAACTCTCAGGCAATGGCTCATGGCTGTGCCAGTAATCCACCGGCGAATAGAACCACAGCTTCGGCGCATTAACGCCATCCACCCACAGCCAGCAGTTCGGCACTTTAGTGACCGGCACCCAGGCTTTGAATTGCGGGTTTACTTTGAAAGGATAACTGTGGTCATCAAGGAAGGTCGTTATCAGTTCACCGGAGTGAATCAGTAACGCATCAAGCTGAGAACGTTGCAGAATTTCACGGGCACGCGCCTGCAGCGTGGCGATATGTTGTTTATAGAGCGTAGTAAGCGATTCCATCCAACTGTCCTTTTTTCACCGGAAAGACGATGCAGCATCTTACCACAGCCTCACGGCGACCATAGTCCCGGAAGGTTTGTGATCTTGCCTGCAAATAAAACACATCTCATTTGCAAATTATTAACATAAAAACCACACTCGAAAGCATCTGGTCATACCAGATCATCCCAGATGATTCAGGAGAGACACATGCTCTACCAAGGCGAAACATTACATCTGCACTGGCTCGATGGCGGTATTGCTGAGCTGGTGTTTGACGCTCCGGGCTCGGTGAACAAGCTCGACACCCAAACGGTCGCCAGCCTCGGCGAAGCCATTGCGGTACTGGAAAAACAGTCTGAGCTGAAAGGTTTACTGCTCAGCTCCGCGAAATCCGCTTTTATTGTCGGCGCGGATATTACCGAGTTTTTATCTCTGTTTAACGCTCCAGCGGAAAAACTGCACGAGTGGCTGAATTTCGCCAACAGCATTTTCAACCGCCTGGAAGATTTACCGGTTCCGACGCTTTCTGCCATCAGCGGATATGCACTGGGCGGAGGCTGCGAATGCGTACTGGCCACCGATTTCCGTATCATCACCGCTGACGCGCGCATCGGTTTGCCGGAAACCAGCTTAGGCATCATGCCGGGCTTTGGCGGCTCGGTGCGCCTTCCGCGCCTGATTGGTACAGACAGCGCGCTGGAAATTATTGCCGCAGGAAAAAATATCAGCGGCAAAGATGCCCTGAAAATCGGGCTGGTTGATGCGATTGTTGATGCTGAGAAATTGCGCGATGCCGGTATCAGCATGCTCAAACAGGCCATCGCCGGGAAACTGGAATGGCAAAGCCGCCGGGAACCGAAACTGCAGCCTCTGAAACTCAGCCAGATTGAAGCGGCGATGAGCTTCAGCGTGGCAAAAAGCATGGTCATGCAAAATGCCGGAAAACATTACCCGGCACCGATGACCGCGGTGAAAACGATCGAAGCCGCGGCACGCCTTGGCCGTGACGAAGCCCTTAAGCTGGAAACCGCCAGTTTTGTTCCTCTCGCGCAATCAAAAGAAGCGCGCGCGCTGGTCAGCATTTTCCTTAACGACCAGTTCGTGAAAGGCAAAGCCAAAAAACTGGCGCAAGACTGTGAAAAACAAACGCAAGCTGCCGTTCTCGGCGCGGGGATTATGGGCGGGGGTATCGCCTATCAGTCTGCGCTGAAAGGCGTGCCGGTTGTGATGAAAGACATCAGCGAACAGTCGCTGACGCTCGGCATGAATGAAGCGGCCAAGCTGCTGAATAAACAGCTGGAACGCGGCAAGCTGGACGGCATGAAGATGGCGAAAGTGCTGTCGACAATCCATCCGACGCTGGATTACAGCGGCATCGAACGCGCCAAAGTGGTGGTCGAAGCGGTCGTAGAGAATCCAAAAGTGAAAGCCGCCGTGCTGGCTGAAGCAGAATCCCTGCTGAGCGCCGACACCGTTCTGGCGTCCAACACCTCGACCATTCCGATCGACCAACTGGCCTCTTCGCTGAAACGCCCGGAAAACTTCTGCGGCATGCACTTCTTCAACCCGGTTCACCGGATGCCGCTGGTGGAAATCGTTCGTGGCGAGAAAACCTCGGACAAAACAATTTCACGCATCGTCTCTTACGCGCTGACGATGGGCAAAACGCCGATCGTGGTTAACGACTGCCCGGGGTTCTTTGTTAACCGCGTGCTGTTCCCTTATTTATCCGGCTTCAGCCTGCTGCTGCGTGACGGCGCGGACTTCCGCCAGATAGACAAAGTGATGGAAAAACAGTTTGGCTGGCCGATGGGCCCGGCCTATTTGCTGGATGTCGTGGGCATCGATACCGCTCACCACGCGCAGGCCGTGATGGCCGCCGGTTTCCCTCAGCGCATGGCACGCAATTACCGTGACGCCGTGGACGTCTTATTTGACAACCGCCGCTTTGGTCAGAAAAACCAGCTGGGCTTCTACCGTTACAGCCAGGACAGCAAAGGCAAGCCACGTAAAGACGTCGACGATCAAGCGATCAGCCTGTTAGCGGAAAACCTGAAACCTGCGCATTCCGATTTCTCACCGCAAGACATCATTGCCCGCATGATGATCCCGATGATCAACGAAGTGGTTCGCTGCCTGGAAGAAGGCATTATCGCCAGCCCGGCAGAAGCCGATATGGCGCTGGTTTACGGCCTTGGTTTCCCTCCGTTCCACGGTGGCCCGTTCCGTTATCTGGATACGCTCGGCACCGCCGCGTACCTGAAACTGACCGAACAATACGCACACCTCGGCCCGATGTATCAGGCGCCGGAAGGGTTACGCGCCAAAGCGCAGGCAAACGAAAGTTATTATCCGGTTGCATCTGCGCTGGAAAACCTCAGCACCGGCAATCAGGCATAAGGACCGAAATCATGGAAAACGTAGTCATTGTTGACGCAGTCCGTACGCCAATGGGCCGTTCGAAAGGCGGCGCATTCCGTCAGGTCAGGGCTGAAGATTTATCGGCACATCTGATGCGCGCCCTGCTGGTACGCAATCCGTCCGTCGATGCCAAATCGATTGATGATATTTACTGGGGCTGCGTGCAGCAGACGCTGGAGCAGGGCTTCAATATTGCCCGCAACGCCGCCCTGCTGGCAGAAATTCCGCACAGCGTCCCGGCCACCACGGTGAACCGGCTGTGTGGTTCGTCCATGCAGGCTTTGCACGACGCGGCGCGGGCTATTATGGTCGGCGATGCACAGGTCAGCCTGATCGGTGGCGTGGAACATATGGGTCACGTCCCGATGAGCCACGGCGTGGATTTCCATCCGGGCCTGAGCAAAACCGTGGCGAAAGCCGCAGGTATGATGGGACTGACCGCCGAAATGCTGGCGAAAATGCACCAGATCAGCCGCGAGATGCAGGATGAGTTTGCGGCACGTTCCCATCAGCGGGCACACGCCGCAACGCTTGCCGGACACTTTGCTAATGAAATCGTGCCGACCGAAGGCCATAACGCAGAAGGCGTGCTGACCCGTTATGATTTTGACGAAGTCATTCGCCCGGAAACCACCGTCGCCACGCTGGCGGCATTGCGTCCGGCCTTTGACCCGGTCAATGGTACCGTGACGGCGGGGACTTCTTCGGCGTTATCCGACGGCGCATCCGCCATGTTGCTGATGAGCGAATCCCACGCGAAATCCTTAGGTCTGAAAGCCCGCGCACGAATCCGCGCGATGGCCGTGACCGGTTGTGACCCTTCTATTATGGGTTACGGCCCGGTTCCTGCGACACGTCTGGCGTTGAAACGCGCCGGTCTTAGCGTGCAGGACATCGGCCTGTTTGAGCTTAACGAAGCTTTTGCCGCGCAGGCGCTGCCATGCGTAAAAGATTTGGGACTGCTGGAAACGATGGAAGAACGCGTCAACCTGAACGGCGGCGCAATCGCGCTCGGACACCCGCTCGGTTGCTCCGGTTCACGTATTTCCACGACGTTGCTGAACCTGATGGAACGCCGCGATGTGCAGTTTGGCGTCGCCACCATGTGTATCGGTTTAGGTCAGGGTATCGCCACCGTCTTCGAACGCCTCTGACGTCAGTCTGTAAAAATGAAAAAGCGGACGCCATGTCCGCTTTTTTAAATCTTGTACTTCCCGTTTTAGTTGCCGTTTTCCCGCCTGTCAGGGGCGGGCTTTTTCTCACCATTCATTTTCAGATCAGATGAAAGAGAAGGCATCACCAAACAAACGGTCTTCCAGCGCACCGCGTTCCGCAACAAAACGCTCACGGGCAATTTTTGCCATTTCAAAACGACCGGCGATATAAATATCGTGCTCCGCCAGTGAAGAGAAATCTTGCAAAACGGCGCTCAGCACTGTCCCGCTTCTGCCCTGCCAGCCTTCTTCCGGCTGTTCGACAACGGGGATCACTTTCAGATTCGGGTGGTTGATGCTCATGGCTTCAAGCTCGCCCAAATCATACAAGTGCTTCAGTTCACGGCCACCCCAGTAAATCGAGATATCCCGGTGAGGCTGCTGCTCGAGCGCCGTAATCAGAATGGAACGGACATACGAGAACCCGGTTCCGCCCGCAATCAGCACCAGCGGACGTTCGCCTTCTTCACGCAGCCATGCGTCGCCGTGCGGAATATCCACGGTAATCGCCTGTTCTTTCAGAATGCGATCCATCACCGCCATCGCGTACAAATTCAGCTCAGACGCGCCGATGTGCAGCTCAATAACGTTGTTTTCAGCCGGCGTAGACGCCAGAGAGAACGGACGCTTGTCGCGCTCGTCCATCACGACCATCAGATACTGACCCGCGCGGAACGAAAAAGGCGCTTCCGGAACCAGCCGGACACGGTACACCGTATCCGTTATCGCCTCGACCGAGGTCACTTTACAGCTCAATATTGTCATGCGTTCCCTCTGTGGGTCATCAAAGCAAAGCGTAGGACAAAGATTCGATTATTTTTTCGCATCGTCTTTATCATTTAGAATAGCGAGTTCATCCCAGATGGCGTCGATTCGCGCGGTCACGTCCGGATCTTTCACAATCGGGCGTCCCCATTCACGCTGCGTTTCTCCCGGCCATTTGTTGGTCGCATCCATCCCCATTTTTGAGCCGAGGCCCGAAACCGGAGAGGCAAAATCCAGATAATCTATCGGCGTATTTTCCACCAGCACGGTATCGCGTGCGGGATCCATCCGGGTGGTGATCGCCCAAATCACGTCATTCCAGTCGCGGGCATTCACGTCGTCATCACACACAATCACAAATTTGGTGTACATGAACTGACGCAGGAAAGACCAGACGCCCATCATGACGCGTTTCGCATGACCGGCGTACTGCTTCTTCATGGTAACGACCGCCAGACGGTATGAGCAACCCTCCGGTGGCAGATAAAAATCAACAATTTCCGGGAATTGTTTCTTCAAAATTGGCACAAACACTTCATTGAGCGCCACGCCCAGCACTGCAGGTTCATCCGGCGGACGGCCTGTGTAGGTCGAATGATAAATAGGATCTTTACGCTGCGTCATATGCGTAATTGTGAAGACCGGGAAACTGTCTACTTCATTATAGTAGCCGGTATGGTCGCCATAAGGGCCTTCGGGCGCCATTTCACCGGGTTCGATATACCCTTCGAGCACGATTTCCGCACTGGCGGGCACTTCCAGATCGTTGGAAATACATTTCACGACTTCGGTTTTATTGCCGCGCAGCAAACCTGCAAAAGCGTATTCTGACAGTGTGTCCGGCACTGGCGTTACCGCGCCAAGAATAGTGGCCGGATCTGCACCGAGCGCGACTGCCACCGGGAAGCGTTTCCCCGGATTCTGCTGGCACCATTCCTGGAAATCCAGCGCGCCACCGCGATGGGATAACCAGCGCATGATCACTTTGTTTTTGCCCAAAACCTGCTGGCGATAAATGCCAAGGTTCTGACGCGGCTTGCTCGGGCCACGGGTCACGGTCAGGCCCCAGGTGATGAGCGGCGCAGCATCTTCCGGCCAGCACTGCATCACCGGGATTTTGGTGATATCAACCGCGTCGCCTTCCCAAATCTGCTGCTGGCAAGGTGCGGAATGCACGACTTTGCTCTGCATGTTCAGCACCTGCTTAAACTTCGGTGCCTTGTCGTATAAATCGCGGAGACCACGCGGAGGCTCAGGCTCTTTTAGAAACGCCAGTAATTCACCGACTTCGCGTAACGCGCTGACGTCTTCTTTCCCCATACCCATGGCGACACGCTGGGGTGTGCCGAACAAATTGCACAGCACAGGCATGTCATAACCTTTCGGATTTTCAAACAGCAGCGCCGGACCGCCCGCCCGTAAAGTACGATCGGCGATTTCGGTCATTTCCAGATAAGGGTCAACAGACTGAGTAATGCGTTTCAGTTGGCCTCTCTTTTCGAGTAACGAGAGGAAGTCACGTAAATCACGGTATTTCATGCTGATTCTGAGTCGCCGGGTTGAAGGAGGGCATTATAGAGCCTCTCCGGTGTTGTTGCTGCTTTTTTGTTATCAGCAGGTAAACACTTGATAACGAAAAAGCGGTATAACCGCCAGACGCAAACGCTGCGGGTCTGGCGATGCGCAAGTGACTGAGCAGCAGCCTTACAGACAGTTAAAAGGCACCAGCGACTGTATCTCCTGCGTGTCCTGATATTCCTGCGTTTCCTGCCCGTGACGGAACACTTTAAAACCCTGCCCTTTCGCGCTGAAATAGCTCAGATTGTTGCCGGAAACCTGCAACAAACTGCCTTCACGCAATGCCAGCACCGACTCCGACGGATTAACCGCGCAGAATTCAGCAATGCGTTCATCACGGGTTTCACCCATGTGGCCGCTTAAATGCGCGTCGATATAGTGCGGGTTAATCTGCACCGGAAAGAGGCCAAGAGAAGGCAGAACCACAGAGTTGCGAACCGGCATATCATTGGTGGTGCGAATGCTTGGCATGGCTACGTTACAACCCGCGCTCCAGCCAATGTAAGGCACATTGCGTTCACGTACTGCACGCTGGATCGGCACAATCAGGCTATTTTCATGCAGCAGTTGATTGAGCATCCAGGTATTTCCGCCGCTGATCAGAATACATTCTGCGCTGGCAATGGCTTCCGCTGAGTTTTCGGCGTGATGAATGCTGTCCACTTTGATGCCCAGAGCCTGCGAAAGCTCATTTGCGCGAGCGTCATAATCACTGCGGATCAACGCGTAAGGGATCAAAACAGCAGAACGAATGTTTTTTGCCTGCAACATTGCCTGGATACGCTCTTTTGCATATCCCAGTAACTCTGATTCACCTGAGAGTTTACCGTTACTCAGCAAGAACAACTCCATGGGACATCTCCTGATAAAATTAGGACGAAGAGAGGGGATAAGACCGCGCTTTTCTTCGATAATAAAAGATAACGGGCAGACAATCAGCAAACGTCTGCACAGGCTTACACTGTCTGTATCTCATGAGTGGCTTTTGGTATGCTGCCCCGCTCAATGATTTAATGTGGGAAACTATGGAATCCTGGTACTTACTCTATTGCAAACGTGGTCAGTTGCTTCGCGCGAAAGAACACCTGGAACGCCAGGAAGTTAACTGCCTGACACCGATGATCACACTGGAAAAAATGGTGCGTGGACGCCGTACGGCCGTCTGCGAGCCCATGTTCCCCAATTACATGTTCATCGAGTTCGACCCTGAGCGTATCCATACCACGACGATCAACGCCACGCGTGGCGTCAGTCACTTCATCCGCTTCGGCGCAAAATTGGCGACGGTTCAGCCTGACGTCATCAAACAACTGATGGAACCACCTACTGTCGAATTCCGCGACCCCGAGACGCCTTATGAAGGTGACCATGTGGTGATCACCGACGGGATTTTCACCGGCATCGAAGCCATTTATACCGAACCCGATGGCGAAGCGCGTTCCCTGCTGATGCTCAACCTGATTAACCAGCCAGTCCGCCAGAGCATTGAAAACAAGCACTTCCAGAAAATCTGATTTTGCGATCTCTGGCATCCCTGCGTAAAAGCACCGTTTACCGGTGCTTTTTTATTTCAACCTACCCATTTCAGCGCGGAGGAAGGGAAAAAAGCTTACGCGCATTCTCATCCGTTATTTCCGCCAGCCATTGCGGATCATCACCCCGCCACATCGCTACCTGATTCACAATATGTGGCAGGAAAGCCGGTTCATTACGACGATTCTTCGGCTTATTTTCCATATCACGCGGCAACAGATAAGGTGCATCGGTTTCCAGCATCAACCGTTCAACTGGGATCAGCGGCAGCATTTCCCGCAGTTCCAGCCCGCGGCGTTCATCGCACACCCAGCCGGTAATACCAATCGACAGCCCAAGAGACAGATACAGCTCAAGCTCTTCACGCGTGCCGGTAAAACAGTGCACTACGCCGCCCGGTAAATCCGATAGCCAGGGTTTAAGCAGTGCGGCAAACCGTTCTCCGGCATCACGGCAGTGTAAAAAAACCGGCAACTGCAATTCTTTCGCCAGCGACAATTGCGCGGTAAACGCCGCCTCCTGGCTGTCCGCTGGAGAAAAATTACGGTTAAAATCCAGCCCGCATTCACCGATTGCGACAACGTTTGGCTGCGATGCCAGCTCACGAATGCCGCGCTCAACGTCTTCGTTCCAGTCACTCGCCTGATGCGGATGTACGCCCGCCGTTGACCAGCAGAAATCCGGATGTTCCATCGCCATCTTCTGTGCTTCAACGCTTTCCTGCGCAGACGTGCCGGTGATCAACATACCGCTCACGCCCGCCGCTTTGGCTCTTTCCACGACCTGCGGGCGATCTTTATCAAACTGATTACTGGTGAGATTAATACCAATTTCAAACATGGACAGTTCCAAAACAGAAACCGCCCAACAGGGCGGTTTTTTCATCAAAGAATGTATTACGCAGGCTGATCCGGATCAGCGTCATTATCGAAATCAGCGCGACGGCGGCCACCGACGTAGAAACGGGCAAAGAACACGCCGATTTCAAACAGCAGGTACATCGGAATGGCCAGCAACGTCTGAGAGAAAACGTCCGGCGGCGTTAACAACATACCGACCACAAACGCCCCGACCAGCACATACGGACGTTTCTTTTTCAGGTCTTCCGGCGTTGTTACGCCACTCCAGCACAGCAGCACAATCGCGATAGGCACTTCAAAAGAAACACCAAATGCCATAAACAGCGCCATCACGAAATCGAGATAGTTGTTGATGTCAGTCGCTATCTGAACACCAGCCGGTGCCGTTTTCGCAAAGAAAGCAAACGCCAGCGGGAACACCACGAAGTAAGCAAAAGCCACGCCGAGATAAAATAATGCAGAGCTCGAGAACAACAGCGGCATCATCAGACGGCGTTCATGTTTGTACAGCGCAGGCGCAACAAACGCCCAGACCTGATACAAAATAAACGGCGCAGAAAGGAATACCGAAACAATCATCGTCAGCTTGATTGGCGTGAAGAACGGTGACGCGACGTCTGTCGCAATCATGCTCGCGCCCATCGGCATCTGTTTAATCAGCGGAGAAGCGACCAGTTGGTAGATATCATTGGCAAAATAGACCAGCGCCAGGAATACCACGAGAATGCAGACAATGGCATTCAGCAGACGCTTACGCAGCTCAATCAGATGGCTGATAAGGGGTTGTGTATCTTCAACAGCCATGTTTAACGCTCACCTGTCGTTTGAGTTGATGAAACCGGTTTAACCGGCACTGCGGGTTCAGCAACAGGGGCTTCAGCGACAACAGGTTTCATCACCGGCGCGGAAGCAACAGCAGGTTCGGTAACAGCAGGTTCGGTAACTGAAGGCTCATCTGAAGCGGCCAGCGTTTCAGCATGTTCAGCCGCTGCATGCGCCGTCTTATTGGAAGCCAGCGCAGCATCAACGGCGCTTTGCGGTACAGCAGCAGGCGCAGAGACCACTTTCTCAGCCGTAGCCGGAGAAATACCCGCATCATGGTGTGCTTCAGCTTCATCCAGAACCGGATTGTGGATGGTATTCCCTTCCGCTTTGGCGTTCTCCACAGCTTTCTCCGCAGGGTTCAGTCCTGAGTTGATCGACTGTTTCATAGACTCTGCCGCTTCTTTCAGCTCATCCATGGACGCTTTGATTTCTGGCGTTAAATTCTTCAGGCCTGACTCTTCAGCTTTTTTCAGGGTGTCCTGCAATTCCTGAAGTTTCAGTTCCTGGGACAATTCGCTCTGCACGGAAGCCGCCATGGCACGCAGTGTGCGGATCCAGCCTGCTACTGTTCTTACTGCTACAGGTAAACGCTCTGGCCCAAGCACTACCAGGCCAATCACCAATACCAGCAGCAGTTCACTAAATCCAATATCGAACACGGCTTATACCTGCTCTTTGTTTTGGCTCTTGGTTTCATCGGCCTTGGCTGCTGGCTTGCTTTCAACAGACTTAGCAATGAAATCAGCATCAGAGGCAGACGTGTCAGCCTCTTTGTTGGCTTTCTGGCCTTCATCATCGCTCATCGCTTTTTTAAAGCCTTTGATGGATGCACCCAGATCAGAACCCAGACCACGCAGTTTCTTAGTACCGAACAGCAGTACCACGAGTACAACGAGAATCAGGATTTTAGTAATACTAATACCACCCATTATCTTCACCTCAATAGGAAGGAACGACATTCATTGCCGTTCGCAAACGGCATTCAATTTACTGCAAAGTATTCAGCTGGCGCGTTTCCATCCAATCAACCAGGAAATAGCACCCGCAGCCATCAGGCAAGCCGGATAAACCTTAACATCGCCCAACAGTAAAAGGGTTCCGCTCAATAACAGCGTCGCACCAATCCCCAGAAGATAACGAGACTGCCCCTGACGGGAACTCTGGTTATGGATCTGGGAGGAAAGCTTCTCAATGTTGTATTGCAACAACTTATGCTGATTCAGGCTCTGGTAAACCAAATCCGGCAACTCAGGCATTTTCTCAAGCCAGAAAGGTGCACGCTCTTTCAGTGCCCGGATCATTGCCGGTAACCCGACCTGATCGCGCACCCAGCTTTCAAGGAAAGGTTTCGCCGTGGTCCACAAATCAAGTTGAGGATAAAGCTGACGCCCGAGACCTTCTACGTACAGCAGCGTTTTTTGCAGCAGCACGAGCTGAGGCTGAACTTCCATATTAAAACGGCGCGCCGTATTAAACAGATTCAGCAGCACGTTACCGAAAGAAATTTCTGCCAGCGGTTTCTCAAAAATCGGTTCGCAGACAGTACGGATAGCGAATTCGAACTCTTCGACATTGGTATCGCGGGGAACCCAGCCGGAATCGACATGTAATTCAGCCACTTTACGATAATCGCGGTTGAAGAAAGCGATAAAATTCTCCGCCAGATACCGCTTGTCTTCCTTGTTGAGCGAACCAACTATGCCGCAATCAATGCCTATGTAGCAAGGATCTTCAGGGGTTTCGTAACTGACGAAAATATTCCCCGGATGCATATCGGCATGGAAGAAACTGTCACGAAAAACCTGAGTGAAGAAAACCTGCACGCCGCGTTCGGCCAGCAGTTTCATATTGGTGCCCTGTTTCTTCAGTGCTTCAATATCAGAAACCGGGATGCCGTAAATACGCTCCATCACCATCAGACGTTCGCTGCAGTAATCCGGATAGACCTCCGGCACATACAGCATCGGGCTGCCTTCGAAATTACGGCGCAGCTGAATAGCATTCGCCGCTTCGCGCAGCAAATTCAGTTCATCAAGCAGCGTTTTTTCATATTCGCGCACCACCTCACGGGGACGTAAACGGCGGCCATCGGGCAACAGAATCGGTAACCAGCTCGCCAGGCGCGACATCAGACGGATATCCGCCACGATGGTCGGCAAGATATCCGGACGGATCACTTTCAGGACCACCGGCTTACCGTTTTCTTTCAAAATGGCGGTATGGACCTGAGCAATCGAGGCTGAAGCCAGCGGCGTCTGATCGAATTCATCAAACCAGGTTTCCACGGGGCCACCGAGCGCAACTTCAATTTGCTGACGCGCTTTCGCGCCATCAAAAGGCGGAACGTGGTCCTGAAGTAAAGCAAGCTGATCGGCAATCTGAGGAGGGAAAAGGTCGCGGCGTGTCGACATCATCTGGCCGAACTTGATCCATACAGGCCCCAGTTCTTCCATCGCCATACGCATGCGCTCACCCAGTGGCTTTTCTTTGTGACGATTAGGCAACCAGAAAAAAAGATAACGTCCAATACGCAGCGGCAGCGTTAAGCGGATTTTAGGGATGAGTTCGTCAAGGCCATAGATCAGAAACATGCGGATAATCAGATATAAACGTCGCATTTCCCTAGGCGTCACGGTTTACCCTCCAGTTTTTCGATACGTTTATCCAGCGCATCCAGCTCGCGTTCCAGCGCAGAAACTTCATCGCTAAACCAGACCACTTCCAGGGAAGCCGGCGCCATTTTCCACTCTTCGGTTAGCGTCTGAGCCACATAGCTTTGCTGATGCTTCAGGCCTTTTTGCAGAAAACGCAAACTCCCCTGAACAGCCTGAGTCAGCCCCTGCGCTGCGATATCACCGATGTAAGGTGCCAGGAATTCAGCAGGATCCCATTCGGCCATATCCAGCAGGGCAACCCATTGCTGGACGACAGAAATATCGCCCTCGACCACCAGCTCACCGCTGCGCATCAGCGGCGATAGTTGCTGACGATCGCGCAGCTTATGCAGCACAGAAAGCCGGGTGATAACGGTGCAATCTGCTGCCCCCTCCCACTGCCCGAGAACATCAATTTTTTGCTCGCTGAACACGAACGTCAGCGGTGCGCTGAGTTCCTGCAATTCGACACGCAGAACTTTACCTGCCAGACGCGTCCTCGCCGCCTTCATGCTGCGATCGCGAAAAAGCAGGTAATTAAGCGGCGTCTCAATGGCGGCAGTCAGTAACGGTGTCAACAACATCGGCATGCTCATATCAGAATTTGAAACCCCGATGCAGAGCGACAATGCCACCGGTCAGATTGTGATACGTCACATTTTCAAAACCTGCGTCCGCCATCATGCCCTTCAGGGTTTCCTGATCAGGATGCATACGGATAGATTCGGCCAGATAACGATAGCTTTCAGCGTCTTGCGCAACCAGCTCGCCAATACGCGGCAAAATATGGAACGAATAGGTGTCATAAGCTTTGCTGAGCGGTTTCAGCACCGGTTTGGAGAACTCCAGAACCAGCAAACGGCCGCCCGGCTTGAGTACGCGGAACATCGAACGCAGCGCTTTTTCTTTTTCAGTCACGTTACGCAAACCGAAAGAAATGGTGATGCAGTCGAAATAATTATCAGGGAAAGGCAAAGCTTCAGCGTTGGCCTGAACGTAGCTAACGTTACCCACGATGCCAAGATTACGCAGCTTTTCGCGGCCCATTTTCAGCATGGAATCGTTAATATCCGCCAGCACGACTTCACCTTTTTCACCCACCAGACGGGAGAACTTTGCGGTCAAATCGCCAGTACCACCGGCCAGATCCAGCACACGCTGGCCCTGACGCACGCCGCTAGAATCAATAGTGAAACGTTTCCAGATGCGATGAATACCAAAGGACATCAGGTCATTCATCAAATCATATTTTGCTGCAACGGAATGGAAGACTTCCGCCACCATTTCCTGCTTCTCATCTTTGGCTACTGTACGAAAACCGAAATGGGTGGTTTCCTGCGTCTGCTTTTCCATTATTTGTGCCTGCTTTTTCAGTCAAACTCTTGGGGAGAAGTGTACCAGAACCCGTTAGAAAGCCCCATCACCGATGGTGATTCAACATATTGCAAAGATTCACTGATTGAATCAGTAACAGCCTGTGGAGACCTTTGCCGGCTTTGATTATTCATGCGGGTTCAGCGCCTGTTCTTCTTCCGCATCAGAGGTATCGGGCAGAGATGCGGTATCTTCCGGTTCATTTTCCGCTTTCGCTATCTCAGCCAGAGACGGGCTGATTGGCCGTTTAACTTCGACCCCCAGAGCACGGAAACTTTCAACCTGCCCGATAAGATTACCACGGCCTTGCGAGAGTTTATTCATCGCCGAGCGATAACTTCCCTGCGCTTTGTCGAGGCTTTGCCCCATCGACTCCATGTCATCCACGAACAACCTCAGCTTGTCATACAGACGGGCGGCGCGATCGGCAATACGTTTGGCATTCTGGCTCTGATGCTCATAGCGCCATAAATTACTGATAGTACGCAAAGCCACCAGCAGCGTTGTCGGGCTGACAAGCATAATATTGTGACGCAGTGCTTCGCTGATCAATTCTGGCTCCCGGTCGATAGCCAGTAAAAATGCGGGCTCAACGGGGATAAACATCAAAACATAATCGAGGCTGCGCAAGCCGGGAAGCTGCTGATAATCTTTGCGGCCCAGCAGGCGGATATGCCCGCGAACAGACGCAATATGCTCATTCAGCGCCGCTTCACGTTCGCTGTCATCTTCACTGTTGAAATAACGCTCGTAGGCTACCAGCGTCATTTTCGCGTCGATCACCACGTCTTTATTCTGCGGCAGGCGCACCACCACGTCGGGCTGCATACGGCTGTTCGTATCGACCTGTACGCTGACCTGGGTCTGATATTCGTAACCTTCGCGCAGGCCGGATGCCTCCAGCACGCGGCTGAGCACCACTTCGCCCCAGTTCCCCTGCGTTTTATTATCGCCTTTTAGCGCTTTGGTGAGGTTCACGGCTTCGCGCGCCATCTCAACATTCAGCTGTTGCAGGTTACGGATTTCATGCGCCAGCGTGTGACGCTCACGGGCTTCCTGACCAAAACTGTCCTGCACCTGACGACGGAAGCCATCCAGTTGCTCGCGCAGCGGCAGCAGCAGTTTGTCGAGGCTTTGCTTATTTTGTTCGTCGGCCCGGCGACCATTTTGTTCAAAAATACGGTTGGCCAGATTTTCAAACTGGCTGCTCAGACGTTGTTCGCTGTTGATCAGCAGACGCTGTTTGTCTTCTGCTGCCATGCGCGTTTCGTCCAGCCGCGTAGCAACCTCGCGCAGCTCGGCTTCCTGAGCGCTGTTGATTTCACGCTGGGCGCGTAATTCCTGATTGAGCTGCTCGCATTCATTTTGCCAGTGAGCCAGCAACTGCAATTTTTCCTGGCTGGCAGCCGCCGCGCTGTGCAATTTGCGCAGTTCAAGTTCCGCTTCACGCATTTGTTGCTGAACAGCCTGCCGCTCATTTTTGTGCGCGTCGTTTTCTGCCTTCACTTGTTCCAGTGAATGCTCAAGCAACCGGCGCTGTGTTTCGTATTCTGCCTGCTGCTGCTGTTGCCGCAAACTGGCAACCAGCCAGCCGACTAACAGGCCGATTATCCCTGCGCCCAGGGCGTACAAAATGCTGATATCCACGCGTATTCCTTCTTAAAATCACTTGCGGTCACGGTAATAGCAGGCTGTATGGATGTCCAGTCTATTTTCAGGTGCATGACGCCTTTGCGAGACGTCTTCCAAAAAGGAATTTCTCCCTCCCGCCCCTCTTGAAGACGTCAGCGATGCAGCGCAGGATTCAGAACCAGCGGCTCAGCCATTGAATGCCAAAAGCACCGGGCGCAAGAATGCCGAATGCCCAGATCAGTGCGGAGGTCACGTTGGCAATCTGGAAATATTTTTGCGGCATACCGCAGATACCCGCCACCAGCGGCACCACGGCACGTAGCGGGCCAAAGAAGCGCCCGATAAATGCGCCCGGCATGCCCCATTTTTCGAAGAATGCATGTCCGCGAACCAGCATCTGCGGATGGCGGGAGAACGGCCAGAAACTCCCGACGCGATCCTGATAATGCGCGCCGACCCAGTAAGAAAGCCAGTCGCCGAAGAATGCACCCGCCGCCGCCGCTGCCCATATTGGCCAGAACGGAATGCCGGTCTCACCAATCAGCGCGCCGAGCCCTAACAAAATAAAAGTTGCCGGCAGCAGCAGTGATAAGAACGCCAGAGATTCGCCAAAGGCGAGGAAGAAAACGATAGGCGCAGCCCATACCTGATGCGCGCGAATAAAGGCCGTTGTGTAATCAAGCAGGTCGTGAACAGTCAAAAAGCAGTTCCTTTTGTCAGCGGTTAAAAGCTCGGATTGATAAATTATTCCAGACACTCTACTAACACGACCTTAACAGATCTGATTATCGGGGCAAAAAAATGGGCCGCCAGAGGCAGCCCACAGATGTGATGTATTTGTTTTAGTATTTTTTAGATCAGGCGACGGGCGGCTTCTACAACGATTTTCACCGCGTGGCTTTCGGTCTTTTTCATCGTTTCCGCGTCAGGAATTTCCTGCTGCGTGCGGTTTACGATAACACCGGCAACCATACCTGCACGGAGGCCCTGGCTTGCACACATGGTCAGCAGTGTGGCGGATTCCATTTCATAGTTCATCACGCCCATTTCCTGCCATTCTTTCATCGATTCTTTGAAGCGACGAACAACGCGGCCGGAGAAGGTATCGTAACGTTCCTGGCCCGGATAGAAGGTGTCAGAAGACGCGGTTACGCCGATGTGCGTTGCAGCGCCAACAGATTCTGCCGCCGCGACCAGCGCCGTGGTGCAGGCGAAATCGGCGACA
This sequence comes from Rahnella sp. PCH160, assembly GCF_047784855.1. Lineage (NCBI taxonomy): Bacteria > Pseudomonadati > Pseudomonadota > Gammaproteobacteria > Enterobacterales > Yersiniaceae > Rahnella > Rahnella sp. PCH160. The sequence goes on along the minus strand of NZ_JBLOGT010000001.1, from coordinate 1,247,074 downwards.
GCCGGGAATTCCATCGGTGCAAAGTGCAGGCTCGCGCCATCAAGGCGAACAGCAGCAGTCGTGACCAGAACATCGCCCACATTGATGTGTGGCTGAATAGCACCAGTAGTACCCACGCGCAGGAACGTCCGGATACCCAGTTGTGCCAGTTCTTCCACCGCGATGGATGTTGACGGGCCGCCAATACCGGTTGAACAAACAATCACAGATTTGCCGTCAAGCTCAGCACGCCATGAGGTAAATTCGCGATGAGAAGCCAGACGCACCGGGTTCTCCATCAGTTTGGCAATTTTCTCCACGCGCTCCGGGTCGCCGGGAACAATCGCCAGCGTGGCACCATTTAAATCTTTTTTGGCCAGGCCAAGGTGGAAAACTTCAGGCTGAGACATAACAAACTCCTCTGTATGTAAGGTCATTTATTGGCAGGAGGAACACCCGGCAACTGTACTGAACATTGTGACGTTATTTCGTGACGGCAGTCACTATGATGTAACAACAAGAATCACGCATACATTTAATTTGTGATTCATGTCACAAATTAAATGCATTACGCCGAAATTTTAAACAGAGTGATGTTTCGCAGAATGACGTGTTTTCCCGAACGGGGAAATAAAGGCAGGCGTTGCCGTATCACTGATGAACGACGCCGCCTGCCGGTAAGGCTGATTAAAATTTAACTCAGGCCGGAACTGCTCCGGCTGCCGCGCTGCGTGACCAGACACGGTGTTTCGCCATTTCTTTCAGGAACTCTTTCAGCAATTTCCCTTCCGCCTTTTCGCCTTCGATAATACCGTCCTCCGGTACGTCATCTGTCAGTCCAAGCAACGGTTTGAAGCGACGGGCATCCCCGCTCAGCCCGATGACTTTTAGATGCTTATAGGCTTCAAGCACGTAATGACGGGAATCACCGTTCATCAGCAAAGCATCAATGTGGCCGTGAGGCACAATAACGGCGTCCACGGTAATGGACGGCGAACCGGCAAACGTGGCGTCTACCGGCAATGTCGAACCATCATCGGCAATGACATTTCCCAGATGGCTGGCCAGAAGTTTGGGATGAACGCCCGCAGCCTGAAGCGCCTGCAAGGTTTCCAGCACATCGGCCGCGTTAACGCCTTCACCCAGCAGCACCGCCACCTGACGCCCTTTGACCGTCCCTTTCCCGCTGGCATAGAGACTCAGTGAAGGGTCAGCTTCCAGACCATTTACCGGTTTCGGAGGCTTAATCTTTCTCGTCTGCGCCGAAAGTGTGATGCCCAGATTCTTCGCGACGATAGCCGCCAGAGTCTGGTCAACGTGCGCCAGCAAATCCACCACGCGTTCGCGAATATACGGCCGCACCACTTTGGATAATTCAAACGAGAACGCCCCGGCGATATGGTCCTGTTCCACCGGCGTCTGGCTCAGCCAGAACAGGCGAGGATGCGCATAGTATTCTGCGAATGACTCACTTCGCTGACGGATTTTTTCGGCATCAATGCGCTCAGGATAACTTTCAAATCCGCCTCCGGACGCTGCCGGTGGCGTTTCTCGCGGCCAGTTATTGTTGATGGAATTCGGTTCATAGTTGGCCGGATTGGTATCCACATCCTGCCGGTGCATCCCGTCGCGCTGAAAATTATGGTACGGACAGGTTGGCCGGTTAATCGGGATCTCATGAAAATTCGGCCCGCCCAGACGGCTGATTTGTGTATCGGTGTAAGAGAACAGACGCCCCTGCAACAGCGGATCATTCGTAAAATCAATGCCGGGCACAACGTGTCCCGGATGGAAAGCAACCTGCTCGGTTTCCGCGAAATAGTTGTCCGGATTACGGTTGAGCACCATTTTCCCGACAAGCTCGACTGGCACCAGTTTTTCAGGGATCAGCTTGGTCGGGTCGAGCAAATCGAAATCAAACTTGAATTCGTCTTCTTCCGGGATCAGCTGAACGCCCAGCTCATACTCAGGATAATCGCCGGCTTCGATGGCTTCCCACAAATCACGCCGGTGGAAATCAGCATCTTTCCCTGCCAGTTTCTGCGCCTCATCCCACAACAGAGAAGCCTTGCCCGCCAGCGGTTTCCAGTGAAAACGGACAAACGTCGCTTTTCCTTTAGCATTCACAAAACGGAAAGTGTGGATCCCGAAACCTTCCATCGTGCGGTAACTGCGCGGGATCCCCCGGTCAGACATCGCCCAGAAAACGTTATGCAACGTTTCGGGCTGGAGCGAAACGTAGTCCCAGAAGGAATCATGCGCACTGGCACCTTGCGGGATTTCGTTGTGCGGCTCGGGTTTTACCGCATGTACAAAATCAGGGAACTTATGGGCATCCTGAATGAAGAAGACCGGCGTGTTATTGCCGACAAGATCATAAATCCCTTCATCGGTATAAAACTTGGTGGCCCAGCCGCGAATATCACGCACCGTATCTGCCGAACCCTTTGAGCCTTGCACCGTGGAGAAACGGACAAAGACTGGCGTTATCTTTTTCGGGTCGGAGAGGAAACTGGCTTTCGTGACTGCTTTAAGGCTGCGGTAAGGTTGGAAATAACCGTGTGCGGCGGCACCGCGCGCATGAACGATACGTTCAGGTATCCGCTCATGGTCAAAATGGGTGATTTTCTCGCGGAGGATGAAATCTTCGAGCAGCGTCGGCCCCCGGCTGCCTGCTTTCAGCGAGTTCTGATCATCAGCAATTTTGGTGCCCTGATTGGTGGTCAGCGGCTGCTTCTCACCATTTTTTCGATGTCTTTGCAGCGCATCGAGTTTGGCGTTGGTGTTCTCCGGGCTTTTGGCGCTGCCGGAGGCGGTCGGTTCTTTTCCGGGCGGCGTAGGTTGCGGTGAAGCCTGATAAGCACTGTCGGATGGCGCGAGATTGCCCAGGCCGGGTTGTGAAGATTTACTGCCCGTGGCGGGGGCGCGGCTTACCGATTTTGGCTCACTTCTCTTGGTCGTTTTAGACGGTGATTTCGACATTGAACATGACTCCTCATGAAAGATTCAGACGTTCTATGGTTCTTCCCTGACATATTTCCTGCATAACTTTTAACTATAGAACATCTGTTCTGCCTTGCTGTTCCCGCTTTACGGCTATAGTTTTAATCCATAGAGCCAGATTTCCGTATGGACACTTGCATGGAGACTACGATGAAAAAAGAAGAAAAATTACTGACTTTGAAACAGGCTCCGACCAGCTTTGCTCCTGCTGTCACACCGGTTGCCAGCACGACCATTCACACTGATACCGACGGACTGCACGCCGGGCAGACCACTATTCCTTCGCAAGGTGAAGATCTTCCCGCTTACCTTGCGCGGCCTGAGCATTTCACCGGAAAATTACCGATCATTCTGGTGGTTCAGGAGATTTTTGGCGTTCACGAACATATTCAGGATGTCTGCCGCCGTCTGGCGAAGCAGGGATATATGGCCATCGCGCCTGAACTGTATTTCCGTCAGGGCGATCCGCGTGATTACACCGAAATCAGCGAACTGTTCGAAAAACTGGTCAGCAAAGTGCCGGATCAGCAGGTCCTTTCTGATCTCGACCACACTGCGCATTGGGCATCGCAGCATGGCGGAGATATTTCAAAACTGGGGATTACCGGTTTCTGCTGGGGTGGCCGAATCGCATGGCTGTACGCGGCGCATAACCCGCAGCTGAAAGCGGGCGTGGCGTGGTACGGAAAACTGGTCGGCAATAAAACGCTGACCAGCCCGACGAACCCGGTTGACCGCGCCGCCGCACTTGATGCACCGGTCTTAGGTTTGTACGGCGGTCAGGACACCAGCATTCCGCTGGATACTATCGAAACCATGCGTCAGGCCATTCGCGCGGCTAATGCCAACGCGGAAATCGTCGTTTATCCTGAAGCCGGGCATGCTTTTTATGCTGATTACCGCCCGAGTTATAACGCTGAAGCGGCTCACGATGGCTGGCAGCGTATGCTGGATTTTTTTGCACAGTATGGCGTGAAGTAATCACCAAGACGGCGTGATAAAGCCGCCCAGATGTCAGAAGCCCGACAGGTTTTCCTGCCGGGCTTTTTTACATGCGAACTTTATGCGCAGAATGATTTAACGCAGCGACAACTGGCCAAATGCGCCCTGCCAGTCTTCTTCGAATTTAACCACCGCAGCCTGCACCGCCGGTGTGCTGACAAACTGCTCGGCAACATCAACCGGGATCGTAATGGACTGGCATCCGGCCAGCAGGCAGGCAAGCGCCTGACGTGGTGTTTTGAAGCTGGCAGCCAGCACTTTAGTATTTGGCGCATGCAACGTCAGCAATTGCTGCAATTCCGTCACCATCGCAATGCCGTCCCCGCCCTGCGCATCAAGGCGGTTCACGTAAGGCGCAACATATTCAGCCCCGGCCAGCGCCGAAAGCAGCCCCTGACCTGCGCCATACACGGCGGTTCCCAGCGTCGGGATTTTTCGGGTGCGCAGGATTTTAATGGCCGCCAGTCCTTCCGCCGTCACCGGAACTTTTACGACCAGACCTGGCACGCGCGAATGAAGCAATTCAGCCTCTTCCACCATCTGTTCAGCCTGATTTGCCAGCACCTGAGCAAACAGTTTTCCTTCACCGCCTAAAGCATCACGCAACGCGGGCAAGACTTCCCATAATGACGTCCGCGCTTTCGCCACAATGCTTGGGTTTGTGGTCACGCCGTGTAACGGCAAAATGCGGGATAAACGTTTTACTTCGCTGATATCAGCGGTATCCAGATACAGTTCCATACCCTCTCCTTTCAGAGTTCAAGCTCTTGTTTCAGCATCGTTTCAATCTGCGCTGCCGTGGTCGAATTCATCAGTGCATCCCGGAAACTGTCATGCATAATCCGGCGCGCAAGCTTTGAAAAAATCCGCATATGCTGATCGCCTGCCGCGTGCTTATTGAGGGTCAGCATGATGACAAACTGCGCTTCTTCATCGCCCCACTGCACAGGCTCTGGCAACTTCGCGACGCTAATCGTCGATTGTTCGATATGTTCTGATTTGGTATGCGGGATAGCAAAACCGAAGCCCAGACCGGTCGAAAATACGGCCTCACGCGCCCAGACGTCTGCGGCCAGTTTTCGCGGATAGCGGCAGCGCCCTGCCAGCATCAGGTTATCAACCATGCCTTTAATCACTTCCTCTTTGCTACACCAGTCCACATTGAGCGCCACGCATTCTGCGGTGATCAGTGGCGCATCGTTTACAGCCATACGGAACTGCGCCAGCAAATGTTCAACCTCAAGTGACGTGCGGCACTGCATGGCACGGTTGAGCAACTGCCGGCATTCCCGGCTGTCGAGTTTTGCCAGACGCGCTTTCGTCACCGGTACCGACGGCGCACTCATGCTGATTTCATCCAGCCCCAGTCCGACCAGCAGGGGCAACACGGAACCTTTTGCGCCCAGTTCGCCGCATAAACCAATCCATTTCCCATTGTGATGTACCGCGCGAACCACGTGATCAAGACCACGCAGGAATGCCGGGTTCAGGCTGTTGTAATGGCGAGTGACTTTGGCGTTATCCCGGTCAACGGCGAGCAGGTATTGCGTCAGGTCATTGCTGCCGATACTAAAGAAATCAATCTCCTCGCAGCACTGGTCGATGATGAACATCACCGACGGGACTTCCAGCATGATGCCGAACGGAATTTTTTCATCAAACGGGATCTGTTCGTTACGCAGCGACTGTTTGGCCTCCGCCAGCCGGTCTTTTACCCATAAAATTTCTTCCATAGAGGAAATCATCGGGATCATGATTTTCAGCGAACCGTGCGCAGAGGCACGCAAAATCGAACGCAACTGCGTGAGGAATAAAGGCAGGAATTCCTGATAAATGCGGACAGCGCGATAGCCCAGAAAAGGATTATTTTCAGCCGGAATATTCAGGTAACTGACCGGCTTATCGCCGCCAATATCCATGGTGCGGATAATAATGCTTTTGCCTTTTGCCGCCTCCGTTGCCTGACAATAAATGTTGTACAGCTCATCTTCAGAAGGCGCACTCGCACGATCCATATAGAGCATTTCCGTACGGAACAGCCCTACCGCTTCGGCACCGTTACTGAATGCCGCGTCAGCTTCGACCGAATGCGCGATATTCGCCGCGACCTCCAGGCGCACGCCGTCGGCGGTGTAGCCAGGTTTATCAAGATAGGCACTCTGCTGCTGCCGTAAAGTCTGACGGACACGTTCTTCCTGACGGTAATAGCGGCGCACTGGCTCACTGAGCGCACAAGCCACCAGCCCGAGATCGCCATCTATCTGCACATCCTGCCGCAGATACGCCTGTAATGGTTGCGGATCGACACCGACCAGCGTGGGTATATTGAAAGACCGCGCGAGGATCACCGTGTGCGATGTGCTCCCACCACTGCCGAGCAGCAATCCTTTAAGGTGTTGTTTATCCAGCGCAAGAAACTGGCTTGGCGTCAGTTCATCCGCCAGACAAATGCTCGCTTCGCTCAGTTTTTGCTGAGACGCGAAGTACGCTTCGCCATAGATTTGTTGCAACAGCTGGAAGCTGACATCACGAATGTCCAGATCACGTTCGCGCAGATAGGCACTGGAAGATTGCGCCAGCTGTTCGCTGAAATGCAGGGCCGTTTCCACGATGCTTTGCGCGCAACTTTTTCCTTCCATGACGTGCTTATGCAGCGCGTCACGCAGGCTGTTATCACGCAGCAAAGAGCGGTGCGCCTCCAGCACGGCGGTCACCGTGCCATTCCCCGCCATCAGCTGAAGTTCGATGAATTTCTCCAGCGCGGCCAGCCCGTGGGAAAGCAAACTTTGTTCTTTATCCGTGCCTTGCGGCTCGGGTAAATCCGTCAGCGTCGCCAGATTCACGCGGGCAAGGCTGACCAGTTTCCCCAGCGCACAGCCTTCACTGACGGAACGGGCGCGAAAGACCCGCGGGGAAAGATGTGTCAGAGATTCAGGAAGCGGTTCCCGCTCCGCCTGATCATCGTGCTCAGGCAGGGCTTCATCACACAGCGGAAACTGATGTTCAATAAAATGCGCCAGTGCGGCATACGCGGCTTCTTCGTCTGCCCCTTCCACGGTGACGTGGCATTCATCACCCAGCAAAATATCCGCGCCAATCAGCGACAGAACACTTTTGCCATCGGCTTTGCGGTCAGAGCGGGCATTGTGCCAGTGAAAAGCAGAATCAAATCCATTGCATAGCGTTTCAATATGGCTGGCCGGACGGGCATGAACACCATTTACCAGTACGCAGGTGAAGCTCAACTTCTTGGTCATTTCTGAATCCTCATCCCAAATTCCGGCGGATAAACCGGCTCATTGCAGGATAAGGGTCTCGCGGTGCAACTTGCTACCAGACAGAAATGACAAACACTGGACAAATGTAATGTCCGCCGTTTTCTGCGAGGCAGCTCACACTGCGATAGGGCGTAAAAACCTCGCGCAAACTTGGGTTATTTGAACTTGCTCGCATTTTTTAACTGAGCTTACAAAAGTCCAGTAAAACACAAATTTGTCCACTATTAGCGCGCATGACAGCGGCCTATTGTGGTCGTCAATATTCTTTCAGCTTCCGAGGTTTTGCTGAAAGGACGTTCCGTTATTTTCGCCCGACACCGGAGCCCACCATGAAAGAATTGCTTAATATTCTGAAAAATACCCGTCAGCACCTGATGACCGGCGTATCCCATATGATCCCTTTTGTGGTCGCGGGCGGCATTCTGCTGGCGGTCTCCGTCATGCTTTACGGTAAAGGCGCCGTGCCTGACGCGGCTACCGATCCGAACCTGAAAAAACTGTTTGATATCGGCGTGGCCGGTCTGACGCTGATGGTGCCTTTTCTGGCCGCTTACATCGGCTATTCCATTTCTGATCGCTCTGCACTCGCGCCGTCAGCCATTGGCGCCTGGGTCGGCGCTTCCTTTGGTGCAGGCTTTTTCGGCGCGATCATCGCCGGTCTTCTCGGGGGATCATCGTTTTCTATCTGAAGAAGATCCCGGTGCCGAAGATCCTGCGCTCAGTGATGCCGATCTTTGTGATCCCAATTATCGGTACCCTGCTGACGGCGGGCATCATGATGTGGGGGCTGGGCGAACCGGTCGGGCTGCTGACATCCTCACTCACGCACTGGCTGCAAGATATGCAGCAAGGCAGCATTGTCGTGCTCGCCATCATTATGGGGCTGATGCTGGCTTTCGATATGGGCGGGCCGGTCAATAAAGTCGCCTACGCTTTTATGCTGATTTGCGTGGCACAGGGCGTTTATACCGTCGTGGCCATTGCCGCCGTCGCTATCGCCACACCACCGCTGGGGCTGGGTTTCGCCACGCTGATTGGCCGCAAATACTATTCCACTGAAGAACGCGAAGCCGGAAAAGCCGCCCTGCTGATGGGTTGCGTGGGCGTCACTGAAGGCGCGATCCCTTTCGCCGCCGCCGACCCGCTGCGTGTTATTCCTTCCATTATGATCGGTTCGGCCTGTGCGGCAGTGACCGCTGCACTGCTGGGCGCCGAATGTTATGCCGGCTGGGGCGGGCTGATCGTGCTACCGGTCGTGGAGGGAAAACTCGGTTATATCGCGGCCCTGCTGGTCGGCATGGTCGTGACAGCCGTGTGCGTCAACGTACTGAAGTATCTGGCTGCCAAAAAGCAGTCGGCTAAAAAGCATCAGGAATCAGACCTGGATCTGGACTTCGAAATTAACTGACCTCAGACGTAAAACCAAAAGGTGAAGATCATGACCAAAATTATTGCTGTAACGGCCTGCCCTTCCGGCGTCGCTCACACCTATATGGCCGCCGAAGCAATTGAACGCGCGGCCAAAGTCAGAGGCTGGGAATGCAAAGTCGAAACGCAGGGTTCGATTGGCCTGGAAAATGAGCTGACCGTGGAGGATGTCGCCGCCGCCGACATGGTGATCCTCACCAAAGACATCGGCATCAAATTTGAAGAACGCTTTAAAGGCAAAGTGGTGGTTCGGGTGGCAATCAGCGACGCAGTAAAACGCGCTGACGCCATGATGGAAAAAATCTCGGCACACCTCGCCAGCACGGCGGCCACGGATTAATCACAAGGAGAATAAGATGACTTCCCGCATCGAACGTCTGAAAGCCGCACTCTTCGCCAGCCCGCGTGAAATTTCGCTGGAACGTGCCCTGCTGTATACCGAAAGCCATCGCAACACAGAAGGCGAATGTACGCTACTGCGTCGCGCTAAAGCGACGGCTTACATTCTGGACAACGTTGAAATTACCCTGCGTGAAGACGAACTGATCGCCGGTAATCGCACGGTAAAACCACGTGCGGGAATCGTCTCTCCTGAAATGGACCCTTACTGGTTGCTGAAAGAACTGGATGCTTTCGCCACCCGTCCGCAGGACCGTTTCAACATTTCAGAGCAGGAGAAACAGGTTTACCGCGAGCAGCTTTTCCCTTACTGGGAATCCCGCTCGATGAAAGATTTCATTAATCAGCAAATGCCGGAAGACGTGAAGGCAGCGACCAAAACGCAGATTTTCAGCATCAACCAGACCGACAAAGGCCAGGGGCACATCATTATTGATTACCCGCGTCTGCTGAACACGGGGCTGGGTAATCTGGTGTCTGAACTGCAACAGCACGTTGAACAGGCACCGGACAACACGTTTTATCGGGCGGCGCTGGTTCTGTTGCAGGCCGCACAGCGCCACATCAGGCGTTATACCGCGCTGGCGACGCAGATGGCGGGTGAATGCGAAGACGCCCAGAGAAAGCAGGAACTGGAACGCATTGCCGCTATCTCCGCGCACATTTCCGCGAAGAAACCGCAGGATTTCTATCAGGCCTGTCAGCTTTTCTGGTACATGAATATCATTTTGCAGTACGAATCTAACGCCAGTTCGCTGTCTCTCGGGCGCTTCGATCAGTACATGCTGCCGTTCTATCAGTATTCCCTTTCACACGGTGAGCAGCCGGAGTTTCTCAAAGAGCTGCTGGAAAGTTTGTGGGTGAAATGCAATGACATCGTGCTGTTACGTTCGACGTCTAGCGCCCGGTATTTCGCCGGTTTCCCAACGGGTTATACGATTTTACTCGGCGGTTTAACGGAGACGGGACGCAGCGCCGTCAACGTGTTGTCATTTCTGTGTCTGGACGCTTATCAGAGCATCTGCCTGCCACAGCCTAATCTCGGTGTGCGGGTCAATGAGATGATTGACCGTCCATTCCTGCTGAAAACAGCCGAAACTATCCGTCTCGGCACCGGCATTCCACAAATCTTCAACGATGAAGTGGTCATTCCGGCTTTCCTGAACCGCGGCGTGAGCCTGGAAGATGCCCGTGATTATGCAGTTGTCGGTTGCGTCGAATTATCCATTCCCGGGAAAACGTACGGGCTGCATGACATTGCGATGTTCAACCTGCTGAAAGTCATGGAGTTAACGCTGCATGAGAACGAAGGCAATTCTGCGATTACCTATCCAGAACTGGTGGAACAGATCCGCCAGAAAATCAGCCACTACGTGAAACTGATGGCGCAGGGCAGCAATATCTGCGACATCGGCCACCGCGACTGGGCACCGGTTCCATTACTTTCATCTTTCATTGAAGGCTGCCTGAAGAGCGGAAAAGACATTACTGCCGGTGGCGCGCGCTATAACTTTTCCGGCGTTCAGGGTATCGGCATCGCAAACCTCAGTGACTCGCTGTTTGCGCTGAAAGGGCTGGTGTTTGATCAGCAACGCCTGAGCTTTGATGAACTGCTCGCCTCGCTGAAAGAGAACTTCGCCAGCGAAGCGGGCCGTGCGATCCGCGCCCGCCTGATCAACCGCTTCGAGAAGTACGGTAACGACGTCGATGAAGTCGACCTGATCAGTGCCGACTTGCTGCGTTTTTATTGCAAAGAAGTCGAGCAATACCGCAACCCGCGCGGCGGCGAGTTTACGCCGGGGTCCTATACCGTTTCAGCCCATGTGCCGCTCGGTGCAGTCGTAGGCGCGACGCCGGACGGGCGTTTTGCGGGGGAACAGCTGGCTGACGGTGGCCTTTCGCCTATGCTCGGGCAGGATCATCAGGGGCCAACCGCTGTACTGAAATCCGTCAGCAAGCTCGACAATACGCTGCTCTCAAACGGCACTCTGCTGAACGTGAAATTTACGCCATCAACGCTGGAAGGTTTGCAGGGTCTGAATAAGCTGGCTGATTTTCTCGGCGCTTTCACCCGGCTGAAATTACAACATGTTCAGTTCAACGTGGTGAATGCAGAACAGCTTAGTGAAGCGCAAAGGCGTCCGCAGGATTTCGCCGGATTAGTGGTCAGGGTCGCCGGATACAGCGCGTTCTTTGTCGAACTGTCAAAGGAGATTCAGGATGACATTATCGGCCGCACCGCGCACCAGCTCTGAATGGCGTATCCCCACGCTCAACGGAGATAGTGAAACCGCTGAAAAATCCCTGACGGGGCGAATTTTTAATATTCAGCGCTTCTCTCTCAATGACGGTCAGGGGATACGCACGATGGTTTTCTTCAAAGGTTGCCCGCACCGCTGCCCGTGGTGCGCCAACCCGGAATCCATGTCACCCCGGATCCAGACAATCAAACGTCAGGCAAAATGCCTGAACTGCCGGACCTGTTTGCAGGATCCGCAGGAGTGCCCAAGCGGCGCGCTGGAATATGTGGGTGAAGACATCACGCTGGCGGCGCTGATGTCATGCCTGCTCAAAGATGAAGTTTTTTTCCGCTCATCCGGCGGTGGCATTACGCTTTCCGGTGGAGAAGTGCTGATGCAACCGGTTTTTGCCCGTCAGTTGTTGCTGGAATTGCAGAGCCTCGGGATCCACACGGCCATCGAAACAGCAGGCGATGTGCCGCAGGATCATTTGCTTTCGGTGGTTGATCACTGCGATCAGGTTTTATTTGATTTCAAAATCATGGATGCCACGCTCGCCCGCACCGTGCTCAACATGAATCAGCCCAGAGTGCTGGAAAATTTTCGGGCGCTGGCAACACGCGACGTAAAATTGCTCCCGCGCGTTCCGCTTATTCCCGGCTACACGCTGGCACAGGAAAACCTGCGTCAGATTCTGGATTTCCTTAAGCCCTTCAACTTAAAAGAAATCCATTTGTTACCCTTCCACAAGTACGGAGAAGCAAAATATCCGTTATTAGGAAAAACCTATTCGATGCACAAAACACCCGTGCCGGATGCCATAACGCTCGTACCTTTTCGCGAGATGGCTGAAAGCGAGGGTTATACCGTGACGCTGGGTGGGTAAAGTTTCCAGCTATAGGAGCCGTAAATGTCATTAAAACTGGTCGGAGTCACGGCCTGTATCAGTGGTGTGGCACACACGTATATGGCGGCGGAACGTCTGGAAAAACTGTGCTTACAGGAAAAATGGCAGGTTAAAGTGGAGACGCAGGGCGCGCTGGGGGTCGAAAACGTGCTCACGGAAACCGATATTGCTCAGGCGGATATCGTTTTGCTTATCACGGAGATTCAACCGGAAAACAGTGACCGCTTTGTCCGCAGCCGTTGCGTTCAGACCGGCATTCACACATTTTTACGCACGCCTGAAAAAGTCATGGCCGCCGCGAAAAAAGTCTCCACATCCCCACAGGGTACGCACATCGTTCTCCCATAATGCAGGCCGTAAATGTATTACGGCTCCAGAATTTCAAACTGGCTGCGATACTGGCGGCGGTATTCAGAAGGGGAACGTTCGGTGCTTTTCTTAAACTGGCGGCAAAAATAATTACTGTCGATGAATCCACAGGCATGGGCGACTTCTTTCACTTTCATGTCGTACCCTTTCAGCAGATTTTTTGCCTGCTCAAGCCGCACGTAGTTCAGGTATTCGTTGAGCCCAATCCCGCCGCTTTTTTGAAACAGATGCGACAGATAATTCGGTGAAATATAAAACGCGTTGGCGACCGAATCCCGCGTGAGCGGCTCGCGGTAATGCTCTTCGATATGTTGCCGGATTGCCCCGAAAAGCGCCTGACTGCGTGAGGCGGTATGCGTTGATGAGCTGAATAAATCCAGCGCGTGGCTCAGTAAGCCTTTCACCAAAAATCGCGCCGTCATCTGATCTGCCCGGTGCCACGCCAGTTCATTCAAAGCCTGTAACATAAACGCCCCTACACGTGGACCACGTCGGCCGATATTGCCTTTTTCACGGGATCCAAACTGTTTCCCGTCCCAGCCAAGCAGGCTGAAACCGAGCTGTTGTTTGCCAAATAACAGGCTCAGCGTGCTAACCGGCGTTTGCCATAACGGATTATTCCAACCTTTTGCGGGCACAAATAACACATCCCCCGCCAGCATACAGACAGCCTGAGTCACACCCTGTTCATTTTCCCATTCCATCATTTGCTCCCCTTCGAGAACCATCTCCAGACGCGGAAAATCGACCTGATATGCCAGCTCCGGCACCGGATGCTGGGCACCGGCAAAAAAGACCTGCCGGACACCTTCGGGTTGCTCAAGTACCGGAGATAAAACAGAAAAAAGAGGATGCGTCATGTTCAGGTTACCTGTCAGCAGAATCGCTTCATCATAACCAACCTGCCGCACAGACAGAAAAAGAAGTCACAAATTTGGGAGGCGTGCCGGAAATGCAGTCTGCCGGTAAACACTCCGCGCGCAGACAGCCTCCGGATGAGGCGTATGGCGGATCGCCGTACCGGCCATTTACCCCCCTTATTCCCGCCAGGCAACGGATATTTTCACATCTCTCATCGCCCTACTCTTGGTCTGCGGGTCCGCACCTCGTTTCGCAATTATCCAACAGGAGTAAATATTATGGATTCACAATTTATTGGTTCCGTCATCAATGCCCTGCCACTGGAAAACATGATTGGCGGGCCGTTACAGGCCATGATCAAAGCGCAGGTTCAGGCCAGTAAAGCCTATGCCGACTTCCTGCTTTCAGTTTGTATTAAAGATGGCAAGGCTGAAGCCGTTCAGTTTGACTACGACGAAACGGTCGTCGATCAGGCCGGCGTCATTCAGGGGGTGGTCAAAAAGACCATGCGCATTCCTCTTCTGGCGGCCATTACCCATCCGATCATTTGTATTGAAGAAGGTACGATTGACTTCGAACTGGAGGTGACTCAAAGCGAATCCAGTTCCAGCAGCGATGACGCTGAAGGGTCTTTCGAAGCCACTCTGGGTTGGGGGCCGGTTAAAGTGAAAGTCTCCGGGCGCGTTTCGCATAAAGCCGAACAAACCCGCAAATCCGATACCCGCGCGAAGTACAGCATCCATACACAGATCAAACGTCAGCAGCCGCCTGAAGCGCTGATGCGCGTGATCGACTTCCTCACGGATGCTGCGACCAAACCCGCCGTTCTGCCAGCCGAAGCGAACAAAAAAGAGCTGGATGCTTTCACGCCAACCGTAACAACCGCAGACAAAACACCGGAAAAAGTCCCGGCCTGATCAAGCCGGAACCTGACCACGTCTAATCCGAAGGCCGCCATCGCGGGGCCTTTTCAATCAGGAGCAGATTATGTCTTTAAAAAGCTGGCTACGGGGCGGGAAACCCTCTGGCGAAACACCTCCGGGCGGAGCGGTTCCTCCTCCGGGAAATTCAGGCACGCCACCTTCGCAACCCGGAGGCCTGATGCCGGTATCCCTGGAGGAAGTCACCCGTGGGATGCAACAGGCGGCAAGCGCAGCCAACCAGCTGATTGCACATCAATATATGCAGGCGCTGGATCCGTATTTTGAGCATCTCGATGACGGCTCCGTCGTGCCACGCACGATGATTATGCAGATTGACGACAAGCACCATTTCGAATTGCCTCTGGTCGCTCTGTCTACGCCGCGCGGGCTGATGCTGGAAAAGATGAAGGTTCATCTGACCATCCGCACCGATGGCGTTGAGCAATTACCCATTGAAGGCGGAGAAGAAAATGTCAGCCGTTTTCATGTGAGTCTTTCGCCAGCCAGCAAGAATCAGGAAGGCCGTGACAGTCGTCATGTTGATATCGAAATGCAGTTTACCGTACTCGAACCGCCCGAAAGCGTCATGCGCCTGATTGACGAATATACCAACCGGATTATCCCCAAACCTAACGCCACAGAGGTACCTGCAGATGAGTGAGCCACGTTTATCTACCGGCGTAAAAGGGATCGCGCTGATAAAAAGTTTCGAAGGTCTGCGTCTCGAAAAATACCAGGATGTTGTGGGCAAATGGACCATCGGCTATGGTCATCTGATCCTGCCGGAGGAATCATTTCCAGCGCCAATCCCGGAAGCGCAGGCTGATGCACTTTTGCGCCAGGATCTGGGCATCAGTGAAAAAGCGGTGAATCAGTACGTCATTGTTCCGCTCACGCAGAATCAGTTTGATGCGCTGGTGTCTTTCACCTTCAATCTCGGCATCGGCAATTTGAAAAGCTCAACATTGCTGAGAGTGCTGAATGCGCGCCAGTATCAGGACGCTGCTGAAGAATTTCTGCGTTGGGATAAAGCGGGTGGAAAACAGGTTGCCGGATTAACCCGACGTCGTACGGCAGAACGCGCGTTATTTATTAGCCAGCCGTAATGATTTCATCGCCTGTATTTCCTTTTATTATCGACTGTTCACGAACACAGGAAATAGACATTATGCATTTTCGCCGAAACACTTTATCCGGGTCATTCCCGAAATTCGCTGCTTTATCTTTTTTAGTATTATTAACATCGACGACGTATGCCGCAGATAAAATAAATTGTGATGCTGCCGTTCATGAGACGAATCAGCAACTGGAAAGTAATAATAACAAACCTGTTAATGATGAAGCCGGTCTGGTGAAATTATTACGGACACTCAACAAAGATGACGTTTTGCCTGTGCAATATGTCACCACTGAATATGCTAAGAAACAGGGCTGGAGCGGAAACCCTCAGGACTCTCTCTGGAAAGTCTGGGTGCTGAATAAGAAAGAAATTGGCGGTGACAGCATTCAGATCCCGGAGCAAAAAAGCGGCGAAAAATGGTACAGCGCAGATCTGGAATCAGTACGCGGATTACGCAGCGCAAAACGCCTGATTTATTCACCCCAACGACAGGAGCGATATTTGACAACAAATGACAACGCATCGCGAATCATCATTAAGGCGTGCATTTAAACGAAGCTGAAATTTAATTATTTCATCCAACCCTCCACAGCTCATTTATATACATTGAGAGGTATCATCATGTTTGAAACCTTTACGCTTCAGCAACCGGCAGGCAGTGATTCTTGTGGCGCATTTTCTCTGGCGGCATTATTAAATGCCCGTAATCAGGGTTTGCCCGTCAATACGCCTACAGGGGCCGCGGTATATAACGATATTATCGCCAGGCAAAACCCCCTTCCTCCTGGCTACCCGCTGATTTTTGCCCCTCCGGCACCACGCTCGTTACCCTCTAGTCTCGTTCGCACAGGTATCGCCCGTGGATTTAACGATCAGGTCCAGGTCATGGTTAATCAGGCGTTGATGCCCGTCGCCATGCATCCTTTGGTCAACCCGGAGACCCTGCGGATTGGAAATGCGGCGGCGGTCATTAACAGCGCGGCCAATCTGCAGGCGATGGTTCAGGCCGCAGGCTATTATCTGGCGCTGGTGCTCGGCGGTAATCACTGGATTGCACTCGGGCGCAACGCACAGGGTTTCTATGCCTACGATCCGGCATCCAATTTCCACGGTGCCGTGGGTCAGCCGGTCGGGAACCGGGTAACACTCAACGGTGTACAGTATGATTTCTCAGGGATTTTAATCTGTTTCTGAGCCAGCCTTTCATTGCTGTTCAGTGCCACGTCGGTGGCACTGTCTTTCTAAGGAGTCCGCTATGGCAGCCGTCATGCTTGAATCCTCACAAAGTTTCCTCATCAGCCAGATTCTGGCCGCCTTTTCTGGTTTGTTTGGCGGGCTGAGTATTTCGTTCTTCTGGCAACCTAAAAAACTGCACCAGCATGGCCGGCTTTCCGCCGGGCTTATCATCTGTAGTATCAGCGTTGCGGCGACGTTTGCCCTCGGCGGTCTGGTCTCTCGCTGGCTGGGGATGAACTTTAGTCAGGCCGATAATGCCATGGGATTAGGCTATGGCCTTGGGGTGGTGAGCGTTGGGGTCATTGCCTGGCTGGCCAATTTTTTCAACCGCCGGGAAGACAGCGATATTCTGGAAGTCGCCGGAGAACTTAAGCGGGTCGCTCGCGGGCTTCGTGCCAGCAGACAGGAAGGGAACAACTCACAAAATTAAATCCTGATTAACTTATCAGACGTTGCAGCAGTAACGTCTGATGTTTTTTTCAGTCGTACTGTAAATGAATAATCCCTGGTGAAAAATAAACGTCCAATGGCGGGCTTTATTTACTTATCGAAACGATTTCTTTCAAAAAAATTACTCATCTGCAGACATCATCATCGCGGCCTGAGTTCTGTTTTTCACATTAAGACGACGATAAATAGATTCAAGATGTGACTTTACTGTTCCGGCGCTGATATTAAGATGACGGCTAATTTGTTTATTTGATTCGCCGGCGGCAATAAGCCTTAACACTTCCCGCTGACGATCGCTTAATTTTGTTAATAATGCCTGGTCACTGTCCATATCCCAGACGCTTTCACTGTGCGGAATACAGACCATCCCGCAGCAGGCCGTTTTTATTACCTGAAAAATAGTGTCCATTGACGCTTCTTTCGATACCACCGCAACGGCATGATGTTCCAGGAAGCGCCGCAGCGAGTCTTTCCTCACCCTCATTAACATCACGATGATACGAATATTGGGATATCGGGTGGCAATATCATCGAGCAAGATAAACTGCGAACTATTCTCCATTCCTCCGTCAATCAACATGACAGAAATAGGCATTGCCGACAGTATATCCCAAATACCTTCGCACTGACTTACGCCATTGACAGAGATATCCGGCATTGTATTTTTGAGGCCAGCCGTCATTCCCTGTATAAAAAGCGGCAACGGATCAACAATGAGTATGTTCATTATAATGACTCCCATAACGTAGAAATTGCGTGTGTGTCGGACCAGAGGAAAATTCCTCTGCTTAACGAGTATTGACGCAATAATTAATAAAGGGAGACGTCATTCGGCCTATGACATAAGACCAACAGACAAAGGAAATAATCCTTTTTTCAGACAGGGAAATAAAAAAGAGGCACCGAAGTGCCCCAAAAGTTTCACCAACAACACAACATCAGCGTTTTTCGGCGCGCAGGCGTTTGGCGGCTTTTACCATGTTTTCCAGCGATTCGCGGGTTTCCGGCCAGCCACGGGTTTTCAGGCCGCAGTCCGGGTTGACCCACAGACGCTCTGCCGGGATACGGTCTGCCGCTTTGCGCAGCAGGTCTTCGATCCATTCCACGCTTGGCACGTTCGGTGAGTGAATGTCGTAAACGCCCGGCCCGATTTCGTTCGGATATTCGAAGTCTTTGAATGACTCCAACAGATCCATATCGGAACGGGAGGTTTCGATAGTGATGACGTCAGCATCCAGCGCGGCAATGGAATCCATGATGTCGTTGAATTCGCAGTAACACATGTGGGTGTGGATCTGCGTGTCATCACGGGCAATTGCGGCGTTCAGTTTGAAGGCATCGACTGCCCAGCGCAGATACGCATTCCATTCTGAGCGGCGCAGCGGCAGGCCTTCGCGCAATGCCGGTTCGTCAATCTGGATGATGCCAATACCGGCTTTTTCCAGATCTTCCACTTCGTCGCGCAGTGCCAGACCGATTTGCTTAGCGATGGTTTCACGGCTGACGTCTTCACGCGGAAACGACCAGCAGAGAATGGTGAGCGGGCCGGTCAGCATTCCTTTCACCGGTTTTTCAGTCAGGGACTGGGCGTATTTCGCCCACTCAACGGTGATGGCTTGCGGGCGGCTGACATCGCCGATAATCACCGGGGGTTTAACGCAGCGGGAACCGTAGCTCTGTACCCAGCCGTTTTGGGTGAACACAAAACCGTCCAGATGTTCGCCGAAATATTCCACCATGTCGTTACGTTCAGCTTCGCCGTGAACCAGTACGTCGATATCCAGACGTTCCTGTTCTTTAATCGCCTGGCGGATGTGCTCGCTGATGCCGGTACGATATTTGGCGTTATCCAGACGGCCCTGTTTGAAGTCCAGGCGCAGACCCCGGATTTCGGTGGTTTGCGGGAATGAACCGATCGTGGTCGTCGGCCATGCCGGCAGATTAAAGCGGGCACGCTGCGCAACGGCGCGCGTCGTGTAAATGCTTGGACGCTCGATGTCCGCCGCCGTAATCGCGGCAACACGTTTGCTCACGGCTGCGTTATGAACGCGTGCGGATTCGCGGCGGGCGCGGATTGGCGCACTGTATTCCGCCAGTTTCTGCCGGGCTTCTGCGGTCGGATTATTCAGTGCAGAGGTCAGCAGTGACAGCTCGGCGCATTTTTGCAGGGCAAAGGCGAACCAGCTTTTCACTTCTTCATCCAGACGGCTTTCAACGCTTAAGTCGATCGGGCTGTGCAGAAGCGAACATGAGCTGCCGATCCAGACATTGCGGCCTTCCACCAGCGGCTTCAGACGGTCAAACCAGGTGCTCAGATCTGCACGCCAGACATTACGGCCATTAATCACGCCAAGTGAAATTAGCCAGTCTTTTGGCAGCGCGTTGATCACGGTTTGCAGGTCGTCGTGACCGGCAACAGCATCAATGTGCAGCCCCTGAACCGGCAGTTGGCGGATAGTGTCGAGGTTATGACCGACGCTGTCGAAATAAGTCGTCAGCAGCAGTTTGATTTTGCTTTGTTGCAGTGCGGTGTACGCCGGTTGGTACGCATCCAGCCATTCCTGCGGCAATTCCAGAACCAGCGCAGGTTCATCAATCTGCACCCATTCGATGTCGCGTTTGGCCAGTTCAGCCAGCACCTGCTGGTAAACAGGCAGAATGTCGTTGAGCAGGGAAAGGCGGTCAAATTGCTCGCCTTTCACTTTGCCGAGCCATAGGTAAGTCAGCGGCCCGAGCAGAACTGGTTTCACTTTGTGGCCGAGCGCCAGTGCTTCATCCACTTCTTCCAGCAGCTGTGTCCAGGTCAGTTTGAATTTTTGTCCTTTAACGAACTCCGGCACCATGTAGTGATAGTTGGTGTTGAACCATTTGGTCATTTCCGCCGCGGCAGCCGGTTTACCGGTTGGTGCGCGGCCACGGCCAAGTCGGAATAAGGTATCAAGATCGACAGAACCGTCAGCATTCTGGTGACGTGCAGGCACGTTACCCAGCAAGAGGCTGGTGGTCAGTACGTGATCGTACCAGGCGAAATCGCCCACCGGCACAAGATCCACGCCTGCTTCTGCTTGTTGTTTCCAGTGGCGGGCACGCAGTTCACGGCCGGTGGCCAGCAGTTCTTCCTGAGTGGCGTTGCCTGCCCAGTAGCTTTCCTGCGCTTTTTTCAGTTCACGACGCAGACCAACGCGTGGAAAACCCAGAGTGTGATTCAGTATCGTCATCTTTAAATTCCCATTTAGCCATCCAGATGTTTACACATCCATAATCCGCAGGTACTGTATATTGCACAAGCGCAAATTATTCATGTCACAGTGAAGGACTCTCATGATCGAACTGAAACACCTGCGAACGTTGCAAGCACTGCGCAACACCGGGTCACTGGCCGCCGCCGCCTCGCAGCTTCATCAGACACAATCGGCCCTGTCGCATCAGTTCAGCGACCTTGAGCAGCGGTTGGGTTTCAGGTTGTTCGTGCGGAAAAGCCAGCCGCTGCGGTTTACGCCACAGGGCGAAATCATGCTGAATCTGGCTGAACAGGTGCTGCCACAAATCCAGCAGGCATTACAGTCGTGCAATGAGCCGCACCAGACTTCACTGCGCATTGCGATTGAATGTCACAGCTGTATTCAGTGGCTGACGCCCGCGCTGGATAACTTCCACCAGAACTGGCCGCAGGTGGTGATGGATTTCAAATCCGGCGTGACGTTTGACCCGCAACCCGCACTGCAACAGGGTGAGCTGGATATCGTGCTGACCTCCGATATTCTGCCGCGCAGCGGTTTGCACTATTCTCCGATGTTCGATTATGAAGTCCGTCTGGTGCTGGCACCGGATCATCCGCTGGCGACCAAAACGGTGATTACGCCGGAAGACTTAAGTACGGAAACCCTGATGATTTATCCGGTTCAGCGTCAGCGTCTGGATATATGGCGGCACTTCCTGCAACCGGCAGGCATCAGCCCGTCGCTGAAAAGCGTCGATAACACGTTGTTACTGATTCAGATGGTGTCGGCGAGAATGGGGATTGCGGCGTTACCGCACTGGGTCGTGGAGAGTTTTGAGCGCCAGGGTCTGGTCGTGACCAAAACCCTGGGCGACGGTTTATGGAGCCGCCTGTTCGCCGCCGTGCGCGACGGCGAACAGCGCCAGCCAGTGACCGAAGCGTTTATTCGTTCGGCGCGGCAGCACGCGTGCGATCATCTGCCGTTTGTTCGCGACGCGGCACGACCCAACGCCGGTGTACCCACAGTGAGGACATAATCACTGCCGCACCGAGGATAAAACTCGGCCAGTGAGGCTGCTGTTGCCAGATCGCCAGATTAACCAGCAGCCCGGCCGGGACGTGAAAGTTGTTCATAATCCCCAGCGTTCCGGCGTCCACCTGCGTGGCCCCGTAGTTCCACATGAAATACCCCAGCCCCGAAGCGCCAATGCCCAGCCAGACCAGAATGCCCCATTGCAGATCCGTGGTCGGCAGTTTTTGCGGATTTCCCCACAAGAACCAGGCCACCACGGCGCAAAGCAGCGCACCGATATAAAACCACGAAAACGCTGTATGTTGCGGCACCGGACGGGTTTCCATCAGACGTTTATACCCTACCTGGCCGATGGCAAAACAGATGTTCGCCGCCTGTACCAGCAGCAAACCGATAATGAAGTGTTCGCTGATATGGTCGTAACGGATAATCGCCGCTCCGGCCACCGCCAGCAGTGCGCTCAGCGCGTAACCCATGCGAATTTTGCGTCCGCTGATCAGGTCATAAATCAGCGTCACGTACAGTGGCGTCATCACCGTAAACAGCAGGAATTCCGGCACCGACAGGTACAGATACGCTTCAAAGCTGATGAGATACATGATCCCAAGCTGCATCGCGCCGACCGCCATATACAGCACAATGGTGGTGAGCTGATAGCCTTTCCAGCGCAGGAATGGCAGAAATACCAGCGCCGCCAGCCCTAAACGGACCAGCACGGCGAAGACGCTGTCGACCTGTCCGGCCAGATAAACCCCGATCAGGCTGAAGGAAAAGGCCCACAAAATAGTGGTGATAATAAGTAAAGGCACGGCAGTTGAGCCCTAAAATGTTAAAGATGCACGATTGTAGCGGAATGCGGATAACCGCGGCGTGTGAAGGTGGTTTACATATGGTCAATTATAGAGCAAACGAGAGCATCCCCACGCTTTGAGGGATTCGTGCCGTGAAATCTCACACCCGTTGGTGTGATGGCATACACTTAACCGATGACTGGAAATGGAGGAAGACCAAATGAAAATCATGCATGGAA
Organism: Rahnella sp. PCH160; assembly: GCF_047784855.1. Taxonomy (NCBI): domain Bacteria; kingdom Pseudomonadati; phylum Pseudomonadota; class Gammaproteobacteria; order Enterobacterales; family Yersiniaceae; genus Rahnella; species Rahnella sp. PCH160. The sequence goes on along the minus strand of NZ_JBLOGT010000001.1, from coordinate 1,224,596 downwards.
TCATCACCGCCCTGCCGTTGTTGTTCGCCGTACAGGCGGCCAGCGCGGTCGAGAAAGTGCCGAATACGAACGATCCGCTGCTGACCAATCCTTCACAACAAAGGATGCAGCAACAGCAGCAGGTTAACCAGCAGATGCAAAAGCGCCAATTGCAGCAAGGCATAAACAACAGCCAGCAGCAACAACAGCTCAGGCTTCGTTCACAGATTCAAAATGATCAGCAGCGTCTGCAAACCCAACAGCTGAATCAGAACAATCAGCAGCTAAATCAGAAATTGAATCAGACGCCGTAAAGGCGTCTTTTCATCTGGTTCTGCCCTGCCTGGTTTAAATCCGTTCAGATTGCTCTCCGGGGACAAGCGGCATCAACTGCTCTACGGCTCTGAGTACATTTTCGCGCTGCTCATTTTTGCGAACCACTAAATAGACATCAATATTCAAGTGCCGTGCCGTCCGCGCCTCCAGCTTGCGATAACACAACCCTTCACGCGTCGACAAACACATAGATTCAGGCATCAACGCCATCCCTTTTCCACGGGACACATTCGCCAGCGTCAGCAAAGAGTCATCTGGTTCTGATTTCCGCTTGAGAGTAAAAGGCAGCTTTCCAAAAAATGCTTCGCACTTATCATAAAAGCTGGGGTTTGCGCTGCGGCTGAACCAATACAGTGGTAAATCAGCCACATCCTGCAATGAGAGGCTGTCCTTAATACTGGCAGGGTGTGATGAAGGCAACGCCAGCATCAGAGGCTCGCGATGCAACCAGCGGAAATCGAATTCGTCATCATTACTGGAAGATTTCTCCCCGGTTAACGCGATATCCAAATTTCCACGGCCGAGGATTTGTAATAACTGCCTGGACGTCAGCTGATAAGAAGAAACATCATCAGCATCAATCAGTTTTTCCAGGTCTGCATTAATGGTGGGAATTAACGTGAAATCCAACGTTCTGGTCACGCCAATTCTGACGGTTCCACTTTCTACTTTAAGACTTTTGACCAATTGTGAAAGTTGTTCAATGAGTTGCATGGCCTGAGCCTGTAACCGCACCCCTTCCTCAGTTAAGTGAACCTGATGAGTATTACGGGTAAAAAGATGGCAACCAATCACATCTTCAAGGCACTGAATCTGCCGGGTCAGCGGGGGCTGAGTCATCCGCATCCGCTCGGCCGCACGCCGAAAATTCAGTTCATGAGCGACAACAACAAAGCATTGTAATTGTTTGATTGTAGGCAATTTTTCGCTGAAAAAATTCAATGCATAGCTCCCGCGCCATTTTCCCTGGTTCCAGAGAGAAATAGGGAATAGTCAATGTCAGAAAAATAACCTGTCCGGGTGTCCGTTACAGTTGAAAGAGTGCTGTTAAATAGGTTACCCGAAGCAACCATCACTTTCCATAACCTGTGTGATACCAAATCTATATTACAAAAGTAACAATTCTCTAAAAAGAGTGAATTGATATTGTGATGTCTCTCACACACATCTCTAAAGAGGCTTTACTATGTCAGCTAAATATGTACTTATCTCGCGCTTCCCGTTGAAAACCAATACTGATAAAACGCTTTTCTCTTCATTAAATAATAGCGATAGCAAAAAATATTTTTTCTCCGACGAGCAGGGCATCAATGAATTATTGGAGCTGCGTGCTTTCAGTTCAATTGCTGACATTGAAAGTCAGGAAGGTGAATTAGAAGAAGCATTTAAAACATTCGCCAAAGTGCTCGCCGGTGATGTTCGCCGCGAGTTGGTTAAGTATGTTGAAGCCCCGATCGACTCCACGAATGATTTACCAGCGACTGAATATGTACAACTGCGTCATGTCGAAGTCCCTGCAGAGAATTACAGTCAATATCGTCAATGGCGTGACGAGACCATTTTCAATGTGGTTCGTGACAACAAAGATAAGATCGTCAGCTTTGGTGCTTATCATTCATTGATCAGTGGTCAGCCTGGCGTGATGTTTATCTCCGCATTCAATGGCAATAAAGAAGCCTATAAAGAAGCCTTCACCAACGAGCGCTACCAGACAATTATCCAACAAGCAGGGGATAATTACATTACTGGCGGAAACGAGGGGCTTTACACCCGGTTCTATCGTTCCATTTCGGGTTGTTGATGTTTTCTCCTATGATAGGAAATAATCATGACTAAAAGAATCATTGTCGTTGGTGACAAATTTAGCGAATTTTCTAACGGAAAAGATGTTGTTACGATTAGTCAGTTAGATCTCATCACACAAATACCCGCACATATCATTGATACGGACAGTCATTTTATTGTAGGCCAAGGTGTTCGTGATGATTATGCCGGCAAGGTATTGGATAATCAGCGCCGGAATAAAAACCATGAGAATAAACTCGACTTAACCGAATTACAGCAACTGACTACCTCTGCCAAAAATGCACACTCACATAAGAAAATGTACCACAACACCTTAATTGGCATGGCAGAAAGGGTTGAAGAGGATTTATTTGCACTCTCGTTATTAATTGATGAGCGTTGCGAGTTGATGGCTGATCATCAGACAGGTCAGCATATTCAGGGAATGATATTGGTTGAAGCTTGCCGCCAGACTTTTATTGCCATTACGGAAGAGTTTTATATGGCCGGGCAGGCGGGTAAGTCCTATTACGTTATTAATGACATGAATATTAAATTTGAGAATTTTCTTTTTCCACTTCCGGCGCTGGTTAATTATGAGTTAGTGGAGAAAGACATTAATGAAAGAAGATCGCGCTTTAAGGCCACGATTCGAATATCTCAGCACACCACGTTATGTGCAACGATGTCAGTCGCGTTCACCGTTTATCCTTCAAGCGTGATCAGTGAGAAGGAAGGATTATTAGCCACAGACATGACCCACTCCATTTTACAGTCACCAATAACACACTCTTTAGTGGCTGACGGGAGCACACATGTCTAAACCAAGCGGCCAGCATTATACTCTGGCCGTGACCACGCAGGGGCCGCTTTACCCCCCTGCGGAGGTCGTGGACGCGCAGGGGAACTTTGTTGTTATCGGTCAGATCTCAACGCACGCCGGCATTGCCTGGGGTGGCGCGATTGTGGATAAGAACAGCCCACTCCCGCCGTTTGGCCAGGTAAAACCTTATACGATTATTCATCATATTAGTGAGTTAACGGAAGATCAGCTGGCCGAAATTACGCTTTACACCCTGCCACTGCCTCTTCCTCTGAATAACTACCCGATGCTGTTTGCCCCGGAACAAAGACCGCAGGCAGCACAGGACAAGCGGCCAGCACGACCGCTGCATGAAGGTTATATCGCCGATTGTCGCCCGGCAGATGGCCGCCGAAAATTGCCGGCCATCACACTGGCAGACTGGGTTAAAGCTCAGGGCGAACTCGTCGTGACGTTGAGTGAAGATAAACGCTCTGCGCGTTTTGATTTTATATTTAAAAATCTAATACCTGACAGTCTGTATACCATAATGAGTTTAAGGGAAAGAGATCTTGCCCCGAAGCAACCGAGCAGACCTGGCCCGTTAGGTATTCCGAACGTATTTATTACCGATGCACAAGGCAATGCAACCTATTGGGCTGAACTTCCCAATCCATTTCCTGCCACGGGTAATGAACGAAATCGAGTCATTAATGTTGTGGTGCTTTTTATGAGCTGCCAACAAAGTTATGGCGGTGCAATCGGCCTGTATGGTTTGGGTGGGGATATTCATGCTCATCTAAAATTAACGACATTATCTTTCAGTGAACTAAATACTTCTGAATAAGGAAAGACTATGCCATTTGCACAAATCACCACCTGGAAAATGAATGATGAGACTAAAGTTAAAAAATTAGTCGAGGACATCACCCATGCCATCCATCTGCACTGCGGCGCACCTCTGGATAAAATATCTGTGGTGATCAGCGAATTACCCCCTTCCCGCTGGTCCGATGCCGGGATATTAGGCAATGATGAAACATTCCCTACCCAAAGTCGCAGGAAAAATTATGAGGAGAAGCTGTGAAATCAGCAGCAGCTTTTTTTGATGTGGATGAAACATTGATAAAAATGAAAAGCATGTTTCATTTTTATCAATACTGGAGCGATGTTTTCCAGTGGCAGGAAAAACATCAGCATTTTACCGAGAGATTCAGGCAAGCATTATCGGCAGGCACTGCCAGAGAAGAACTTAATAGGATGTATTATCGCGAATTTGCTGGCGTAAATATTGATGACCTTAACCGTGTGGGAGAAAACTGGTTCAACACCTTCTTACAGCACGATGAGGTTTATATTTCGAGTGCAGTCGATGCACTTCGTCAACATAAATCTCTCGGGCATGTGACGGTATTTATCTCGGGTTCAATTCTGCCTATTTTGAAACCGCTGGGAGAGCATCTCGGCGTTGACGCCATACTTAGCGCGCCGCTACTGATTAATAGCAGCGGAAAGTTAACCGGCGAAATTGGTGAGCCACAGACCATTGGCCGTGGGAAACAGCGAGCATTATTAGAATTTAGCCAAAAAAATACGATTAACCTCACAAAGAGTTATGCCTATGGCGATGATCTTTCAGATATTCCGATGTTGGAAGTAACAGGCTATCCCGTATGTGTCGGAGCAGGTTCAAAACTTGCTGAATATGCGCTTCAGAATAAATGGACCATTCTTGAACAGAATGTTCCAGCAACGTAAGGAATATTATGAATATCTCACATCATGACCATCCCCCTCTGAGTCTGCAAACATGGCTGGCGCTGATTATTCTCGCGCTTTCTACGTTCACCATCGTTACCACGGAATTAGCGCCAATTGGCCTGTTAACGCCCATGGCACAGGGCTTACACCAGTCTGAATCGATGATTGGTCTCACCGTCACGCTGTATGCCTGGGTTGGGGCGATCAGCGCCCTACTCTCTTCGCTGTTTTTGGGCAACCTGCCGAAGAAAATGCTGTTGCTGGTATTGACCTTGATTATTTTAGTTTCTAACAGCCTCTGCGCATCGGTTGACAGCTATTCATGGTTGCTGGCGGCCAGGGTCATTGGTGCACTCGCGCACGGTGCGTTTTGGGCAATGATCGGGGCTACCGCCGTTTCGATGGTTCCTGTGCGGTATATCGGCGTAGCAACCTCGGTGGTTTTTGGTGGCGTCTCTGCTGCAAGCGTATTTGGTGTGCCGCTTTCAAACTATATCGGCCTTAATCTCGGCTGGCGTCCGGCCTTCTGGCTGATGTCATTACTCAGCGTGATCGCTTTTTTCGGCATCGCCCTGATTGTACCGAAAGTTAAAAGCAGCAGCACGCTGGGGCTTGATGCTCTGGGCCGGGTATTACGCTCCGGTGCTCTGTGGAAAATCTATGCTGCCACCCTGCTGGCGATCACCGCACACTTTGCCGCATTCACCTTCATCGAACCCTGGCTACACAGCGTTAACGCCGTATCTGCCAGCATGATCCCAGTCATGCTATTCGTTTTTGGTATCGCCGGTTTAGCGGGCAATTTTGTCACCGGTATGTTGATTGATAAATGGTTGAAGCCTTTGGTATCGCTCTCCGTGGTGCTGATTGCCGCAACGCTGATCACCCTTGGACAATGGGGTGAAAACCTGGCTGCGGGCCAAATTCTGGCACTGATTGTGGTCTGGGGCCTGGCGGTTTCCGGTATTTTCGTCGGCTTCCAGACTTGGGTATTGAGGCTGGCGGGCGAGAACGCTTTCCCCGCGTCGGCCATCTACGTCTCTTTCTTTAATGGGGCGATTGGTTGTGGCGCACTGGCTGGCGCCTGGCTGGTCTCCACACTGAGTATTCCTGTACTCATGAGCATTGCCGGCGTAGCGATCGCCCTGTCATTACTTCTGGTCGCGATCATTCCGATAAAAGTTCAGCAGACATCCATTCTCTCCGGGGAGGCAGCATGAAATCAGGCAAGGAGTTAACAGAGTACGGCCGTTCGATTATGGACAAGTTAGAGACAGGTCTGGCTGACAAAGTCACTTCACGTTTAAGTGAACTGGACACCGACCTGCCAAAGCTTATCACCGATTATGCCTTTGGAGCGGTGGTGGGACGTCCAGGCCTGGATCTCAAAACACGCGAGATGATTACCGTCGCCTCGCTCATCACATTGGGAAACGCGCAGCCTCAGCTTGAACTGCACATGCGCGGTGCGATGAATGTCGGGGTGACCCAGGAAGAATTACTGGAGATTGTCATTCAAATGGCGGTGTATGCCGGTGTTCCTGCCTGTATGAATGCCCTCACTGCTTACCGCTTAGCGGTCGCGCAGTACCGGGCGCAGAACCATTAACCAAGGAAACACACCATGATAGAAGTAGTGGTAGTCGCGGCAAAACGAACCGCAACGGGAAGTTTCCAGGGTTCACTGGCTGAGCAACCGGCAACCGCATTAGGCAGCGCCGTCATTAAGGCGCTGCTCGACGAAACCGGCATTCCGACAGGGGCCATTGAGCAAGTCATCATGGGACAAGTTCTGACCGCAGGCTGTGGCCAGAACCCGGCACGGCAAACCGCATTACTGGCAGGGTTGCCTGCCACCGTGAATGCAATGACCGTCAATAAAGTCTGTGGTTCCGGTCTGAAAGCCGTGCATCTGGCGATGCAGGCGATTCAATGCGGCGAGGCTGAGGTCGTGATCGCCGGGGGGCAGGAAAATATGTCTCTGGCTCCGCATATTCTAAACGGTGCTCGTCAGGGACTGCGCCTCGGTCACGGCGAGTTCAAGGACACGTTGGTTCACGACGGTTTATGGGATGCCTTTCACCATATCCATATGGGCGTGACGGCAGAAAATGTCGCCCGTCAGTTCAACATCCCCCGTTCACGTCAGGATGAATACGCTGCCATTTCACATCAGCGGGCATTAAAAGCACAACAGGCTGGACATTTTCGCGACGAGATTGTGCCGTTTGAATCTGTCACCCGCAAAGGGGAAGTCAGGGTGTTTTCTCAGGATGAAGGACCGCGCGAAACCAGCTTCGACAAGTTATCTCAGTTGAAGCCGGCATTCGAAAAAGCAGGCACCGTTACAGCAGGCAATGCCTCATCACTCAATGATGGCGCAGCGGCAATCCTGCTCTGCAGCCGTGCAAAAGCCGAGAGCCTGGGCCAGGTGGTGGGGAAGGTGTGGCTCTGGCAGTACGACGTGATTGAAGGTTAATCGAGACAAAAAATAAAGGGCTGATAATTCAGCCCTTTATTATCCTGGCGGTCAACCTACGGCGCTAAGCATTCACGCCTTTCATTCCTTCGAGGCTGTAACGCTCACCTTTAATTTCAATCCTGTTTTTAAGCGCATTAATAAACGCCACATCCTCTGGGCTTAACCTAATGTCAGCCGCACCGGCATTTTCCACCGCATACTGACTGTTTTTGGTGCCGGGGATCGGCACAATCTGATCATATTGCGCAAGAAGCCACGACAGGGCAATTTGTCCCAATGTGCAGTGATACTTTTCGGCCAGGGGCTGAATAACATCCAGGATGCGGGTGTTGTACTTCATATTTTCATCACTGAAACGGGCGTTGTTTTTACGGAAATCCCCCTCAGAGAAATGGCTGTTATTACGGTATTTCCCGGTCAGGAAACCTCGTCCCAGCGGCGCATAAGGCACCACGCCAATCCCCAGTTTGACAGCCATCGGCAGGATGTCCTGTTCAATATCACGCGTCCAGAGGGAATACTCGGTTTGCAACGCAGCGACCGGGTGAACATGGTGAGCTTTTTCGATCGTGGTCGCCGAAACCTCACACAGCCCCACATGCGCAATTTTACCCTCTTTCACCAATTCGCTCAGGCAAGACATACTCTCCTCAATGGAGGCCTCAGGGTTGACGCGGTGCAGGTAGTAGAGATCAATGCGTTCCACGCCCAGACGCTGCAAGGACTCATGACAGCATTGGCGAATGTAATCAGGCTGGTTGTTGATGCTGCGTTCGTAGGTGGCGTCTACCGGGCGATCGATACCACATTTTGTGGCGATTTTGATTTGTTCACGCTGCGCACTTTTCAGCGTAGCCAGAAAATGTCCGATCAGGCGTTCGTTATGTCCACGACCGTAGACGTTAGCGGTATCGATCATGTTAACGCCGGTGTCGATCACCGTTTTCAGTACCTCAAGGGAATGCGCATCTTTCGCTTCGCCGTAGAACTCACTCAGTCCCATTGCGCCAAAGCCCATCGCCGATACGCTCAACTCTCCACCTAATGTTCTTGTTTGCATCTTCGTCTTTCCTCAGAATAAAAAGTGAGTATGAACCAAGGTCAGAACCGGAAGAATTCCAAAGATATTAATATAAAAAAGGTATCACCGGGATATCACAAAGAGGATATCCCTTTTCGCAGCTGGCGTTTTCAGGCGATTAACTCAGACAAAATCCGGCCCAATCACATCAATCTTATCCGTACAGATGCAATCTACGCCCCAGCGCAGTAACTCGCGGGCGCGGTCCGGGTTATTCACGGTATACACCAGAATATGCAGCCCGGCGGCTTTGATTGCTTTCACGCGTTCTTCATTGAGCAGTTTGTGATTGAGATGCAAAGACACGCATTCCAGTTCGTCGGTCAGCGCTTTCCAGTTTTCGTGCCAGGTGTCGATCAGCAAACCGCGCGGAAGTTCGGGGGCGGCTTTTTTGGCGGCGACCAGCGCATCGAATTCGAAGGAAGAAAGCAGCGGCGGAACGGCCTGATTTTTCCACAATTCACGGGCAGCCAGCGCGACGTCGGTGCCGGTTTTTTCATCCAGCCCGGTCGTTGGTTTGATTTCGATATTCACCATCATGTTATGGTGCGCACAACGTTCCGCGACCTGCGACAGCAACGGGAGTTTTTCCCCTTTGAACTCTGCGCCGTACCAGTCACCGGCGTCGAGCCGTTCGAGTTTTTCCCACGGCAATTCACCTGCCACGCCCCAGCCATTACTGGTGCGGTTCAGCGTGTCGTCGTGCAGTAAGAAAATTTCCCCACCCTGTGCCAGTTTGGCGTCAAATTCGATCATCGTGTGACCGTATTTCGCGCCCACGTCGATAGCCGCCAGCGTGTTTTCCGGTGCCAGCGCGCCGCCGCCGCGGTGCGCCACAATGCGAGGATAAGGCCAGGCTTTCATGTTCATTCCATCCGTAATCCGCTGTGGGTATCGAAAAAGTGTAACGCTTTCGTCGGGAAAACCAAGCGTAACAGCGAACCGGCGGCAGGAAATACTTCATGTGATAAACGCACCACCACGCCGCTGCCCGCCAGTTTGCCGTGCGCCAGATTATCTGCGCCCAGCAATTCCAGCGTATTGAGCACCATCGGAATGCCGTTTTGCGTGTCGTCCGTGAGCTGAATATGTTCAGGACGAATACCGACCGTCAGTTCGCGGCCACCCCATTCCGGGCGAGGAACCGGCAGCGGAAGTTCAAAACCCCCCTCCATCACCAGCGAGGTGCCGTCAGTGGTCAGCTGACCGGGCAGTAAGTTCATCGCAGGAGAACCGATAAAGCTGGCGACAAACAGGCTGGCCGGACGGCGGTAAACTTCCGACGGCGTGCCAATCTGCTCGGCAATCCCTTTGTTCATCACGATGACGCGTTCTGCCAGCGTCATCGCCTCAACCTGATCGTGCGTCACGTACAAACTGGTGGTGCGCAGGCGGCGATGCAGTTCCTGTAATTCGAGGCGCATCTGCACGCGCAGTTTGGCATCAAGGTTTGAGAGCGGTTCGTCGAACAGGAAAACCGCCGGTTCACGCACAATGGCGCGCCCCATCGCGACACGCTGACGCTGGCCGCCGGAAAGCTCGCGCGGCTTGCGTTTCAGCAACGGGCCGAGTTCGAGAATTCGCGCCGCTTCTTCCACGCGCGCCTGGATCTGCGCCTTGCCGAAACCGCGAATTTTCAGGCCGTACGCCATGTTGTCGAACACGCTCATGTGCGGATACAGCGCGTAGTTCTGGAACACCATCGCGATACCGCGATCTTTCGGTTCCAGATCGGTGACCCGCTGGTCATTAATGTAGATATCGCCGGACGTCGTGCGCTCCAGCCCGGCCACCATGCGCAGCAGCGTGGATTTGCCGCAGCCGGAAGGCCCGACCATCACGATGAATTCGCCGTCGGCCACGTCCAGATCAATGCTCTGGATAATCTGGTTTTTGCCGTCGTAAGACTTTGTCACTGCCTGTAATTTCAAATTTGCCATTTCGGTTTACTTCTCACTGTCTACCAGACCGCGCACAAACCAGCGCTGCATCAGGAGCACCACCGCCAGCGGTGGCAATAAGGTCAGGATCATGGCCGCCATCACCTGATTCCATTGGGTCGAGCCGTCGCCTGAGGAGATCATGCTTTTAATCCCCGCCACCGCCGTGCCCATCGAGGCATCGCTGGTGATCAGAATCGGCCACAGATATTGGTTCCAGCCATAAATAAAGGTGATAACAAACAGCGCGGCCAGATTGGTTTTGGACAGCGGCAGCACGATGTCCCAGAAGAAGCGCATCGCGCCCGCGCCGTCGATACGCGCCGCTTCGAGCAGCTCATCCGGCAGGGTCATGAAGAACTGGCGGAACAGGAACGTCGCGGTCGCCGACGCCATCAGCGGCAGCGTCAGGCCGGTGTAGCTGTCGAGCATATGCAGATTGGCGATCACCTGAACGGTCGGGAAAATACGCACTTCCACCGGCAGCATCAGCGTCATGAAAATCAGCCAGAAGAACAGGTTACGCAGCGGGAAACGGAAATAGACAATCGCGTAAGCCGAGAGCATCGAGACGGAGATTTTCCCGACGGTGATCACCATCGCCATAATAAAACTGTTGATCAGCAAACGGCCAAACGCCGGGCTGTTGTTGCCCGCGCCCTGCGTCCAGATGGTGCTGATGTTTTCCCACAAATGGCCGCCAGGGATCAGCGTCATCGGCACATCGAAAATCTGTTTGTTATCCAGCGACGCCGCCACAAACGCGACGTACAGCGGGAACAAAATCACCAGCACGCCAAGCAGCAGCATGACGTGGCTGAAAATATCCAGCCCTTTGCGATTTTCAATCATTGGTAACGCACCTTACGCTCGACAAAGCGGAACTGAATGAACGTCAGGCCGATCACCAGCAGCATCAGAATGACGGACTGCGCGGCGGAACTGGATAAGTCCAGACCGGAGAAACCTTCGCGGTAGACTTTGTAAATCAGAGTCGTGGTCGCCTGAACCGGGCCACCGCCCGTCGCGGCGTCAATCACCGGGAAGGTATCAAAGAAGGCGTACACCAGATTCACCACCAGCAGGAAGAAACTGACCGGCGAAATCAGCGGCAACACCAGATTGAAGAAACGTCGCACCGGGCCCGCGCCGTCGATAGCGGCCGCTTCCACCAGCGATTTTGGGATCGACTGCAACGCCGCCAGAAAGAACAGGAAGTTATAGCTGATTTGCTTCCAGACCGACGCGAGGACGACCAGGAACATCGCCTGACCGCTGTTTTGCGCGTGGTTCCAGTTGTAGCCAATCGAGCCGAGGAAATGCGAAATCAGGCCGAGGCCGGGGCTGAACAAAAACATCCACAATACAGCAGCCACGGCGGGCGCAACGGCGTAGGGCAGGATCATCAGCGTCTGATAAATCCGGCTGCCGCGAATAACGTGATCGACCAGCGCGGCGAAAAACAGCGACAGCACCAGCCCGAAAAAAGCCACCATAAAGCTGAATTTCAGCGTGGTGTAGAAGGAGTCGAGATAGTACGGATCCTGAAACAACTGCGTGAAGTTCGTCATGCCCGCAAACGTGCTGGAAAGCCCGAACGGATCCAGTGTCTGCACCGAATACCACAGCGCCTGCCCCGCAGGCCACAGGAAGAATATCGCGGTGATCAGCAGTTGCGGCAATACCAGTGCGTACGGCAGCCAGCTGCAACCAAAACCGGGACGGTGTGAACTCATAATGGTTTACTCGTTGAAACGATGACGGGTTTAGCTTCTCCCCTGCGCAGGGGGAATGCTGTTTTGCTCCCTCCCCTGCGAAGGGGAGGGTTGGGGTGGGGTATTAATGACAACTCAGTCGTTTGTTAAACCCCCTCCCGGCCTCCCCTTCGCAGGGGAGGAGCAAGAAAATTACTTGGTCGACGCTTCGAAGCGACGCAGCAATAAATTCCCGCGCTGTACCGCAGTATCCAACGCTTCTTTCGCCGTTTTCTTGCCGCTCCAGACGCTTTCCAGTTCTTCGTCCACGATGGTACGAATCTGTGGCATGTTGCCCAGACGCAGACCTTTGGTGAACGGTAATGGCGGTTTGTTCAGCATCTGGCGGGTGGCAACGTCAGAACCCGGGTTCTTCTCGTAGAAGCCTTCTTTTTTGGTCAGCTCATACGCGGCTGTCGTAACCGGCAGATAACCGGTTTTCTGGTGCCATTCGGCAGCGATTTCCGGCGTAGTCAGGAATTGCAGGAATTCGGCAACGCCTTTGTAGGTGTCTTTGTCTTTACCGTTCATCACCCACAGACTTGCACCGCCGATGATGGCGTTTTGTGGCGCGCCTTTGATGTCTGCGTCGTAAGGCATCATGCCTACGCCGTAGTTGAATTTAGAATACTGACGGATATCAGCCAGAGAACCGGAAGACGCGGTGGTCATCGCGCAATCGCCGTTATAGAACTTGGCGGTGGATTCGTCTTTACGACCAAAATAGGTGAAATCACCTTTTTTGTTCATGTCTTCGAGCATCTGGATATGTTTGATTTGCTCTGGTTTGTTGAATTCCAGAACGGCATCAGTGCCATCGAAACCGTTGTTTTTGGTCGCGATCGGCAGGCTGTGCCAGGCGCTGAAGTTTTCAATCTGGATCCAACCCTGCCAGCCGCTGGCGTAACCACATTTCATGCCCGCTTCGCGCAGTTTCTGGGTGTAAACCGCCATGTCCTGCCAGGTTTTTGGCGGCTGATCCGGGTTCAGACCGGCTTTCTTAAAGGCGTCTTTGTTGTAATACAGCACCGGCGTGGAGCTGTTGAAAGGCTGCGACAACAGGCGGCCTTTGGAATCGGAGTAGTAGCCGGAGACGGTCGGCACGAACTGGGAAACGTCTTGTTTAAGACCGGCATCGCTGAACACTTCGTAGACCGGTTTGATGGCTTTGCTCGCCATCATGGTTGCGGTGCCCACTTCGTAAACCTGCAGGATAGCGGGCGCATTACCGGTGCGGTACGCCGCAATACCGGCGGCCAGGCTTTCGTCGTATTTACCTTTGTAGACAGGCACGATTTTGACATCAGGGTGAGTCTGGTTAAAACGGTCGGCCAGAGAGTTCACTTCTTTACCTAACTCGCCGTCCATGGAATGCCAGAAAGGAATTTCTGTCACAGCAAAAGCGTTGGCGCTTAAAGCCAGCGTCAGCGCGGTGCCGAGTACCGTTTTTTTGAGATTGATGAACATGCCTGTCTCCTGAATTCTGCTGGTGTAAAAGGGGCAGAGATAAATGGGGTATTGAGAAACGTTTTTATGCGGAGGTAACATGACACGGCTAAATTACAGATAAATAACAGTTAAATGACATTGACGTTACAGCAGCATGAAGTGCAGGTGACGAACAGATGGCAAAAAAGAAGGCGCATCGGGTGAGCGATACGCCTTATAAAGAAGGGGAAAGCGGGGGTTTTACAGCGCGCGTTTCAGGCGGGCAACGGCCTCATGCATCTGCTCTTCGGTCGCGGTGGCGAACGACAGGCGGAAGGTCGAGTGATCCGGATTATCGGCGTAGAAGAATTCGCCCGGCACAAACACCACGCCCTGCTCCAGGGTCTTTTTCATCCACTCTGCGCAGTTACGCGGCTCGCGGAAACGCGCCCACAGGAACATGCCGCCTTTCGGATATTCAAACGTCAGCACGTCGCCCAGCTCGCGCTCCAGCAACTCCGCCAGGATCTGGCATTTCTTTTTGTACGCGGCACGAATCGTTTCGATTTGCGCAGGCAAACGCCCCAGACCGAGATAGCATTCGGCAATCGACTGTGACAGCGCGCTGGCGTGCAAGTCTGCCGCCTGTTTGATGATCGCGACTTTGTGCAGCAACCAGTCAGGCATAATCACCCAGCCCAGACGCAGACCCGGTGCCAGAATTTTGGAGAACGTTGAGGTGTAGATGATGTTATCGGCGTGACCAAACAGCGCTTTCGACAGCTCAAACAGCGTTGGCTGACGCTCGTCGGTGAAACGCAGTTCGCCGTACGGATCATCTTCCACAATCAGGAATTCATGTTTTGCCGCCAGCTGAACCAGCTGTTCACGACGCGCACGGCTCAGGGTCACGCCGCTCGGGTTGCCAAACGTCGGCACCAGATATACGCCTTTGATTTTGCGGGTTTTGAGCAGTTCGGCCAGCTCATCAACAATCATGCCGTCGCCATCGGTGCCGACAGAAAGGATGTTCGCCTCCGCCAGCTCCAGCGTTTGCAGTGCCGCCAGATACGTCGGGCGCTCTACCACAAAAATATCATCCGGATTCACTACCGCGCGCATCACCAGATCCAGCGCCTGCTGGGAACCGGCGGTCACCACGATATCATCGGGTTTAGCCACTACGCCGCGTTCCTGACAAAGCTCAGCAATACGCTCACGCAGCGTATAACTGCCTTCGGTCAGGCCATACTGGAATGCGTGCTCCGGCTGTTCCGTGATCGCCCGTTGCGTGGCTTCACGCAGACCGTCAAAATCAAACAGCGCCGAAGAAGGAATACCACCCGCCAGTGAAATAACGCCTTCCATTTTGCTGTGTTTGAGCAGTTCCCGGATGGCTGAACTTTTAAGCCTGACCATACGGGCGGCGAGTAAACCTTCTGTGTTCATGAAATGTTCCTGAAGAGGTGCAACGTTATTAGAATGTGAGAGATGTTAATTTATAGGCAAAACAAAAACCGCAAAGCGCCAGCCGTGCGGTTTTATAGATTTATCACAGATTTTCGAACTCCAAAGCGGATTTATGCGCCGAGATACGCCGCACGTACCGCTTCGTTCGCCAGTAATGCCGCGCCGGTATCTTCCAGCACCACATGACCGTTCTCCAGCACATAACCGCGATCGGCGAGTTTCAGCGCCTGATTGGCGTTTTGCTCGACCAGGAAGATGGTCATCCCTTCTTCGCGCAGTTGCTGGATGGTATCAAAAATCTGCTGGATGATGATCGGCGCCAGACCGAGCGACGGCTCGTCGAGCAGCAGCAAACGCGGCTGGCTCATCAGCGCACGGCCAATCGCCAGCATCTGTTGCTCGCCGCCGGACATGGTGCCTGAACGTTGCAGACGGCGCTCTTTCAGACGCGGGAACAGCGTATACACGCGTTCCAGACGTGACTGAAACTGATCACGCGTGGCAAAGAAACCGCCCATCGCCAGATTCTCTTCCACCGTCATCCGCGAAAATACGCGGCGGCCTTCCGGCACAATCGCGATATCGCCGCGCATGATTTTGGCGGTCTGCCACTGGGTGATGTCCTGGCCTTCGAAAATAATCGCGCCGTGCGACGCCCGCGGTTCGCCACATAAACTGCCGAGCAGCGTGGTTTTCCCCGCGCCGTTCGCGCCGATCAGCGTGACGATTTCCCCTTTGTTGATATTCAGGCTGACTTCATGCAGCGCCTGGATTTTGCCGTAATGGGCGGATACCTGATTAAATGACAACATCTTGTTCTGTCCCTTAGCCTTCGCCCATTAACCTTCGCCTAAATAGGCGCGGATCACGTCAGGATTATTACGAATTTCGGCCGGTGTGCCCTGCGCCAGCGGCGTGCCCTGATTCACCACGTAGATACGGTCGGAAATGCCCATCACCAGTTTCATGTCGTGCTCAATCAGCAGGACCGAGACATTGTGCTGGTTGCGCAGTTCGGCAATCAGTTGGTTCAGCTCTTCGGTTTCGCGCGGATTCAGACCGGCAGCGGGTTCGTCGAGCATCAGGATTTCCGGGCGCGTCACCATGCAGCGGACGATTTCCAGACGGCGTTGCTGTCCATACGCCAGATTACCGGCCTGACGGTTCGCCAGTTCGAGTAAACCCACGCGTTCAAGCCAGTCGGCGGCGCGATCCAGCGCTTCGGCTTCTGCACGACGGAATCCCGGCGTTTTGAACAGACCGGCCAGAACGCCACTTTTCAGATGCTGATGTTGCGCGACCAGCAGGTTTTCAATCACCGTCATTTCGCGGAACAGACGGACGTGCTGGAACGTACGTACCACGCCCATGCGGGCAATTTTCTGCCCCGGCAGGCCTTCAAGATGCTGATCGCGCAGTTTGATGGTGCCGCCGCTCGGTTTGTAGAAACCGGTCAGGCAGTTGAATACCGTGGTTTTACCGGCACCGTTCGGGCCGATAAGGGAAACAATTTCGCCCTGATTGAGGTTCAGCGCCACATTGTTGACCGCCAGCAGGCCGCCAAAACGCATCATCAAACCTTCAACGGCTAACAGAGGTTGCGTGCTCATGCCTGTTCCCCTGATCGGCGATTTCTTTCTTCGACAGTTTCATTTTCAGCTGCGGACGTTTCATCGGCAACAAGCCCTGCGGACGCCAGATCATCATCAGGACCATTAAGGCACCGAGAAGTAACATGCTGTATTCGTTCAGATCACGCATCAGTTCGCGGGAAACCACCAGCAAGATGGCCGCCAGAATAACCGCAAACTGCGAGCCCATTCCGCCGAGCACCACGATAGCCAGCACGAAAGCGGATTCCGCAAAGGTGAAGGATTCCGGGCTGACGAAGCCCTGACGCGCAGCGAACAGCGTACCGGCAAAACCGGCAAACGCGGCGCTGATGGTGAACGCGGTCAGTTTGATGCGGGTCGGGTTCAGCCCCAGCGAACGGCAGGCGATTTCATCTTCACGCAGCGCTTCCCACGCGCGGCCCAGCGGCATACGCAGCAGGCGGTTGATGATGAAGAGCGTCACCAGCACCAGCAACAGCGCCACCATGTACAGGAAAATAATCCTGTCGCTCGGGTCGTAGGTCACATGGAAGAAGTTGCTGAAGGTATCCCAGCCGCCGTCGCGCGGCGTGCGGCTGAATTCCAGCCCGAACAATGTCGGTTTGGGGATCTGGCTGATGCCGTTCGGCCCGCCGGTCAGTTCGGTGTTGTTGAGCAACAGGATACGGACGATTTCTCCAAAGCCGAGCGTCACAATCGCCAGATAGTCGCCCCGCAACCGCAGAACCGGGAACCCGAGCAGGAAACCAAACGCCGCCGAAACCAGCCCGGCGATCGGTAAGGCTTCCCAGAAACCGATGCCGTAATAGTGGTTGAGCAATGCATAGGTGTAAGCGCCGATGGCGTAAAAACCGCCGTAACCCAGCACTAACAGGCCGGACAAGCCGACCACCACGTTCAGGCCGAGGCCGAGCATGATGTAGATGAGCGTCAGCGTGGCGATATCCACCGTGCCGCGCGAGACGATAAACGGCCACGCGATGGCGGCAATAATCAGCACCAGTGCCAGCAGCTTTTGTTTCGGCGTCGAGCCATCAAAACTGGGCAATACCCAGCCCGGCCCGGAAACTTTTTTCAGGCCGCTGCTTACAAGCGGACGGAACAGCTGAAACACGAAAACAATCGCGCAGCCAACCGCAATCCACATCCAGCGAACTTCGCCTGCGCCGTTCACCACCAGTTTGGTGCCGTCCAGGCTCAGTTGCAGCCCCATAATGAAAGCGGCCAGCACCAGCAGAACGAAAGCGGAAACCAGCGCATTTAACAGATTCAGGCGCTTCATACTTTTTCCACCTCCGGACGGCCCAGAATACCGGTCGGCAGTACCAGCAACACCACAATCAGCAGCGCGAAGGACACCACATCTTTGTATTCCGTGCTCAGATACGCCGACGTCAGCGCTTCGGCCACGCCCAGAATAAGGCCGCCGATCATCGCACCCGGAATGCTGCCGATGCCGCCCAGAACCGCGGCGGTGAAGGCTTTCATCCCGGCCATAAAGCCGATGTACGGGTTAATCACGCCATAAAATTGCCCCAGCAGAACGCCCGCCACCGCCGCCATTAATGCGCCAATCACGAAAGTCAGGGAGATCACGCGGTCAGTGCTGATCCCCAGCAGGCTGGCCATTTTGAGATCTTCGGCGCAGGCACGGCACGCGCGCCCCATGCGGGAATAACGGATGAACAGCGTGAGCGCCAGCATCGCGATAAAGGTCACGATCCAGATAATCAGCTGCATAGTGCTGATGGTCGCCGCAAAGCCGTTTGCTTCGCCGAGTTTCCACTGGCCGGTGACCAGACTTGGTAACGCCAGATCGCGTGAGCCTTGCGTAAGGCTGACGTAGTTTTGAAGGAAAATAGACATCCCGATGGCGGAAATCAGTGCAATAAGACGCTTGGAGTTACGCACCGGCTTATACGCCACGCGTTCAATACTCCAGCCGTAGGCACTGGAAATCACAATCGCCGCGATAAATCCGGCACCGATCAGCAACCAGCTGGCATCGATACCCATCATCATCAGGGCGGCAATCACGATAAAGGAAACATAACTGCCGATCATATACACCTCGCCGTGGGCGAAGTTGATCATGCCGATAATGCCGTAAACCATGGTGTAACCAATGGCGATCAGCGCATAAGTGCTGCCCAACGTCACGCCGTTGAACATCTGCTGAATGAAATAGAGAAACTGCTCTGACATACCCTATCCTTATTAATCAAGGGTTTGATGACTTGTGCTACTCCTCCCCCTGCGAAGGGGAGGCCGGGAGGGGGTTGTGCAAACGATTGAGTTGCCATTAATACCCCCCCCAACCCTCCCCTTCGCAGGGGAGGGAGCGGAGGACCACTTTGTTGCGGTTTTATTTGATAGGGGTAGACGTACCGTCTTTATGCCACTCGAAAATACCGAATTCGAATCCTTTCAGGTCGCCCTTCTCATCCCAGCTCAGCGGGCCCATTACGGTGTCCACAGAAGCTGATTTCAGGTTTTTAGCAATGTCTGCCGGTTCCATGCTACCGCTGCGTTCCATACCGGTGGTCAGCGCCTGCAATGCGGCGTAAGTCGTCCAGACGAACGGACCGGTTGGATCCAGTTTCTTCGCTTTCAGGGAATCTACGATTGGCTGGTTAGCCGGAACCTGGTCATAACGTTTTGGCAAGGTCACGAACATGCCTTCGGACGCATCACCGGCAATGTTAGAGAGTGAGGAGTTGCCCACGCCTTCCGGCCCCATGAATTTCGCATTCAGACCCGCCTGTTTGGACTGACGCAGGATCTGGCCCATTTCCGGGTAATAACCACCGAAATAGACGAAGTCCACGTTGTCTTTCTTCAGTCGTGCAACCAGCGTTGAGAAGTCTTTGTCGCCTGCGGTGATACCTTCAAACAGTACGACGTTGCCGCCGCCTTTTTTCAGCGCGCCCTGTACGGAACGGGCCAGGCCTTCGCCGTATTGTTGTTTGTCATGCACAACGGCAATACGTTTTGGTTTGATGGTGTTGAGGATGTAATTTGCGGCGGTCGGGCCCTGATCGGAATCCAGGCCGGTGGTACGCATCACCATTTTGTAACCGCGGGTGGTCAGGTCTGCGTTGGTCGCCGCGGGCGTGATCATCAGAACGCCTTCGTCTTCGTAGATGTCAGAAGCCGGCTGTGTTGAGGATGAACACAGGTGGCCGATCACGTAACGGATACCGTCGTTGATCACTTTGTTGGCGACGGCAACCGCTTGTTTCGGGTCACACGCATCGTCATATTCAACGCCAACCAGTTTGTCGCCCTTCACGCCGCCTTTGGCGTTGATGTCTGCGATCGCTTGTTTTGCCCCTGTAAACTCCATATCACCGTACTGGGCGACCGGACCTGACATAGCACCCACGATGGCGACTTTGATATCTTTTGCAAATGCAGCCTGACTCATTGCCAATGCAATACACCCTGCCAGCCAGATCTTACCCTTAGTTGCTTTCATCGATTACCCCGTTGATGTGTGTTGTGGTTTGCTCTTTGCCTGCCTGTTCAAAACATCATCACTTAAGAAATTTAGTATAAGTAATAATGAGTTACCGGCTTATTTCGCCTTATTTTCTAATAAGACTTTATAATTCATATCATTAAACAGGAATTTTCTTCTGCAAATCAAATAGCACAGTCAGAAATATGAGGTGTAAACAGAATTTTATCTGGGCATAAAGTCGGTACATTTTCAAACAATCAGTGGTTAACGCTGGCATTATTGATTAAAGCCAACATTTATCGCTTATACAGGGATCGCCAAAAAAGTTTTCGACTTGATACTGTACAAAAAAAGTTACGCCCGATTTTCAGACGGATCCGCTACACTAAACGCCTCTATTTTCTGACCGTCCACATCATGAAATTAACCATCCAAAAACTCACTTCTCTCAGCACACAGGATCTCATCGATCTGGCAAAAGTCTGGCCTGAGCAAACGGAAAGTGACTGGCAAGGTAGCCTGAGTGAACACCACGCGCTGTTCGCCGCTGTATTTAACGAGCGCATTCTTGGCGCGGTGAAAGTCCGGCTGTCCGGTGACCACGGTGGGCTCAGCGATCTGCGGGTTCGCGAAGTGACGCGCCGTCGCGGCGTCGGGCTGTATCTGATGGAAGATTTGCAGGCGCAACTGCCGCAGGTCAAAAGCTGGGGAATGCCGTCCGATGGCGAAGCCGTGACCGCTGCCTTTATGCAGGCTTGCGGTTTTTCCCTGACCGGGGATCTCTGGCAGAAGCCGTAATCCACGCTGAATTTCAGGCATAAAAAAAGCGACCCGAAGGTCGCTTTTTTGTTTCAGAAAACTGTGGTATCAGGCTTCAATCGCCAGGCGCAGTTTCTTCATCGCGTTCTTTTCAAGCTGACGAACACGTTCTGCTGAAACACCGTATTTATCGGCCAGTTCCTGCAGAGTCGATTTGTTGTCGTCATCTAACCAGCGGGCACGGATGATATCCTGGCTGCGTTCGTCCAGACCTTCCATTGCATAGGAAAGCTTGTCGGTTGCATCCTGATCCCAGTTATCTTCTTCGATGGTTTCTGCAAAGTCAGAGCTTTTATCTTGCAGATACAACATCGGTGCCATCGCCGCGCCGTCGCGTGGTTCGTCGTCCGGTGTCGGGTCGAACGTCATGTCCTGTGCGGCCATGCGTGATTCCATTTCCAGCACATCTTTGCTGGTCACACCCAGTTCACGGGCTACGTGCTCGACTTCGTCGTGGCTGAACCAGCCCAGACGCTGTTTGTTTTTACGCAGGTTAAAGAACAGCTTACGCTGTGCTTTCGTCGTCGCGACTTTCACGATGCGCCAGTTACGCAGCACGTATTCGTGAATTTCCGCTTTAATCCAATGCACTGCAAAGGACACCAGACGTACACCGACTTCCGGATTGAAACGGCGAACCGCTTTCATCAGGCCGATGTTACCTTCCTGGATAAGGTCTGCCTGTGGCAAACCGTAGCCTGAATAGTTACGGGCAATATGAGCAACAAAGCGCAGGTGAGACAGGATCAGCTCTTTCGCTGCGTCCAGGTCACCGTCGTAATGCAGCCGCTCAGCCAGTGCCCGTTCTTCCTCTGCGGTAAGCATAGGATAAGTATTGGCTGCCCGAACATAGGCTTCCAGGCTACCTTGGGGAACTAATGCTAAAGTGCGCATTTCGTTAGTCATTCAAAAGCCTCTCATGTATGACGTTGTGCAGGTTTTATACCACGTTGCTGCGGGATGATACCGCTACGCTGTGTGCCATCTGGCGACCACAGAAGCAACGCCGAGCCCTTAATATTCGCTGCTCTTCGACCCCGAATTTTACAAAAAGTTCGCGGCCGGATTCAAGAGTCTGACGACTGTATGTGACAGACTGACTATTGGATAGTGAATTTGTGCCATTGCGGAGAAAGCAGGGAAATGATGTGGCGGAAAGGCCGAAAACAGCTTCCCCCTGAGACACAATGACTGAGCAGCAGGGGGATATTATAGCAAACTATCGCTACTGTGGTGTAAATCGCCGTAAATGTTGCACGGTCGCCAGCCACGCAGCAATCCAGCCAATCATCGCTGAAACGATCAGCAGCAACAGCGCTTCATCCCAGCCCAGACCGTGCAGGTCAAAGGTGGTGCCGAAGACTTGCGCGACTTGTGTCACCACGCTCTCAAGGCGCAGCACCAGCACTTCCGACAGAATCAGCGACATCAATGCCCCGGTGAAACCCAGCATCGCGCCACCGTTGAGGAACGGCCGCAAAATGAAGCCATCGGTCGCACCAATCAGCTTCATGACGTTGATGGTATCGCGACGGCTGAAGATGCTCAGTCGCACACTGTTACCAATTACCAGGAAGACGGCGATCACCATCAGCACGCCAATCATCGCGGCAATTTGCCCCACCAGGCCGGTCAGCGCCGCAAGACGAGCAAACCAGCTGTCGTCCATGCGCACTTCATCCACACCATGAACCGCCGCCACGCGATCGCGCAGGGTGTTCAGCGTGGCGGAGTCCTGGAAATTCATTTTCGGCGTGATGATAGCCACGGCAGGCAGCGGATTCTGTTCGAGCATATCCATTGCACCGCCAAAGCCTGACCAGTTGCGGAATTCGCCCATCGCTTCCTGACGGGAGAGATAATTGACTTTATCCACGCCCGCTTCGGTTTTGAGGGTTTTCACCACATTCTCAGCCGCGTCGTCATCCAGCGCCTTGTCGAGATACACCGTCAGCTGTGGCGTCGGATACCACTGCTCAGCCGCCGTACTGACGTTTTTCCACACCAGATAACACACGCTTGGCAGCGTCAGGGAAATTGCGATCACCATGACCGTCAGCAAAGTTGCCAGCGGCTGGCGAAGCATGTCTGCCAGCGCGTTCATCCACGCGTAACGCCACTGTTCGCGCCAGCCACCCTGCAACGCTTTGCTTTTGGCCGCGCGGGCGCTTTTTGCGGTTTTCGCCGGATTTGGACTGTTTGCCATCAGTATACGCCTCCCGACATGCGTCCCTGACTCAGCGTCAGCGTGCGGTAATTACGGCGGGCAATCAGGCCCACGTCATGCGTTGCCATCAGAACGGTGACGCCAACCCGGTTGAATTCTTCGAATAAACGCAAAATGCCTTCCGACAATTCGCCGTCGAGGTTACCGGTCGGTTCATCCGCCAGCAGCACCGCAGGCTTGTTCACGACGGCGCGGGCAATGCCCACGCGCTGTTGTTCACCACCGGATAACTGGATCGGCAGGTTTTTGGCTTTATCCAGCAACCCGACTTTATCCAGCGCCGCCGAAACACGACGGCGAATATCTTCCGTACTGGCACCGGCGATAATCAGCGGCATCGCCACGTTGTCATACACCGTGCGATCCATCAGCAGATGGTGATCCTGAAAAATCATGCCAATCTGACGGCGCAAAAACGGCACTTCGCTGGATTTCAGGCGGCTGATGTCGTGACCGCCAAACAAAATCTGCCCGGCGCTCGGGCGCTCAATGCCGCAAATCAGCTTCAGCAGGGTACTTTTACCCGCGCCAGAGTGTCCGGTCAGAAATGCCATTTCCGCTTGCTGGATGTGAAAATTGACGCCCTGGAGCGCCTGTCGTCCGCCCAGATAAGCTTTACTGACCTGTTCAAAGCGAATCATCCGTATTAATCCTCTCGGGCAAAAAGTGCCTCAATAAAATCGTCTGCCTTAAACGGCCTTAAATCTTCGATACCTTCGCCGACACCGATATAACGGATCGGGATACTGAACTGATCGGCGATGGCAAATATCACGCCGCCCTTGGCGGTGCCGTCCAGTTTAGTCAACGTAATGCCGGTTAGCCCGACCGCTTCGTTAAACAATTTGGCCTGACTGACCGCATTCTGGCCGGTACTGGCATCGAGCGTCAGCATAACCTCATGCGGTGCGTCTTCGTCGAGTTTCTTCATCACACGGACGATTTTCTTCAGCTCTTCCATCAGGTGCGCTTTGTTCTGCAAACGGCCGGCGGTATCGGCGATCAACACGTCGATGTTGCGGGCCTTCGCCGCCTGAATGGCATCGAAAATCACGGAAGCTGAATCCGCACCGGTATGCTGTGCAATCACCGGGATCTTGTTGCGCTGACCCCAGACTTGTAACTGTTCAACGGCTGCCGCACGGAACGTATCGCCCGCCGCCAGCATCACAGATTTGCCCTGCGCTTCAAACTGACGCGCCATTTTACCGATGGTGGTCGTTTTACCGACGCCATTCACACCCACCATCAGAATGACATACGGGGTTTTTCCGCTGACATCCAGTGGCTGATCCACTTTCGACAGTATTTCGGACATTTCTTCCTTCAGCTTGCCGTAGAGCGCATCGGCGTCTTTCAGTTGCTTGCGGGAAGCATGTTCGGTCAGCGAAGTGATGATTTTACGCGTGGTTTCAACGCCAACGTCGGCGATCAGCAGCTGTTCTTCCAGCTCTTCAAACAGTTCGTCGTCGATTTTTTTACCGCGGAACAACCCGACAAAACCGGAGCCGAGATTCTGTTTGGTTTTAACCAGACTGCGTTTCAGGCGGGCAAAGAAACCTTCTTTGGTAGGACGTTCCTGCTCAGTTTCACCGGCAGGCAGCACAACGATAGGATCGAGCGCAACGGGCAGCGGCTCGTCTTCAACCGGTTCTTCTTCGACAGTTTCTTCTTCAGCAACGTCATCTTCTACCACAACCAGGTTGTCGTCGATGGCGTCGACAGAGTCTTCGCGGGCGTCTTCTGCAATCTCCGCCGCCGACTCAACGAATTCATCTTCAACAATTTGTTCTTCCACGACCACCGGTGCTTCAGCGACGGGTTCTTCAATGACCGGTTCGACGATTATTGCTTCTGCAATAACAGGCTCTTCAGCCACTGGCTGCGCAGCCACCTGTCCGGTGATGTGAACAATTTCTTCGGCCAGTTCAGCCGCTGCCTGTTCGCGAGGTTCTTCAGCAACCGGCGGCTCTACGCGTGCTTCTTCTTTCTGCTGCTCTTCTTCCTGACGGCCGCGACCAAACCAGGAGAAGAAACCGCGTTTTTTATCTTTTGCCATTTTACAACTTCACTCCTCGCCGCTAATGATTGGCGAACGGATTATTAATAGGGTTATGGTCGGGCAGTCTATCACTTTCCCCTTCCGGCAACACGCCCGCGTATTGAATTCCGCTGGTTTTTCAATCGCCCATGTTAAACATTTGCCCATTGCCCGCACACCGGTAGAATAGTCCTCCAAACGATATGCAACGAAGCCCGACGGCTTTGGATTACACAAGCGAACTATGGCAAAGAAACCCAACACTCCAGCCGCAGGCCAGATCCGAATTATTGGCGGTCTCTGGCGCGGACGCAAACTTCCGGTTCCACACAGTCCGGGACTGCGCCCGACCACCGATCGCGTGCGCGAAACGCTGTTTAACTGGCTCGCGCCGGTTTTGCAGGGCGCACATTGTCTGGACTGTTTTGCAGGCAGCGGCGCACTCGGGCTGGAAGCGTTATCGCGCTATGCCGCCAGCGCTACCCTGCTGGAGTTTGAGCGCCCGGTTGCGCAACAGTTAGAGAAAAACCTGGCGCTGCTAAACGCCAAAGGGGCGCAAGTCTTTAACGTCAATACATTGAACTGGCTGGCAAAAGCCGGGAATGCCTTTGACGTGGTTTTCCTCGATCCGCCTTTCCGTAAAGGTATTCTGCAGGACACGCTGAATCTGCTGGAGCAAAATAACTGGCTGGCCGGTGAAGCGTGGATTTATGTCGAAACAGAAGCCGAACACGATACGCTGGACGTGCCCGCCAGCTGGCGTTTGCACCGTGAGAAAGTCGCCGGACAAGTTGCTTATCGCCTTTATCATCGCGATGTGACGCCTGAAACCGGCTCACCAGAACAGGAGCAGTAAGATGTTGATCAATATTGGTCGGTTGTTGATGTTGTGTATTTGGGCGTTTCTGGCATTCAACCTGATTCACCCTTTCCCGAAACCGATCAAATACTTTTTAGACGTGGCGATTGTGTTCATGTTCTTCATGCACGGCTTGCAGGTGATGTTGCTGAAAGCCACGCAGGGCAAGGAAAAGGACACCATTGGCGCCTGGCTGCAAACCCGTATTTTCCTGTTCGGCGTGTTTGAATTGTTAGCCTGGCAGAAAAAACAGCCTCCGCTACCGACCAAAAAGTAATGTCCTGATGTTCATAACGCAGATAAGGATAAACAATGAGTTGGCCATTTCTCGCAGTATTTTTCTCAGGCTGGTTGTTCGTTGACGCCAGCTATCGCGGCCCGCGCTGGCAGCGCTGGGTATTCAAACCCGTCACCTTATTATTGCTGCTTTTACTCGCCTGGCAGGCACCGACGCTTAATGTGTACAGTTATCTGATCCTGCTCGGTCTGGCCGCGACGCTGGTCGCCGACGGTCTCCTGCTGTTGCCGGAAGAGCGGTTTATGTATGCCATCGGGGCGTTTTTCCTTTCGCATCTGCTGTACACGCTCAGCTTTGCCAGCCAGATGACGATTACGTTCTTCTGGCCTTTGCCGCTGGCGCTGCTGATTATCGGCGCGGTATTGCTTGCGGTGATCTGGACACGGCTGGCGGAGCTCCGCTGGGCAGTGACCACTTACATCGCGATGACGCTGCTGATGGTCTGGCTGGCGGGTGAACAGTATTTCGCACGCAGCACCGACATGGCGTTCTCGCTGTTTTGCGGCGCGGCGCTGCTGTTGCTGGGGAATATTTTCTGGCTCACCAGCCGCTATCGCTTCACCTTTCGCGCCTCCGACGCACTGGTCGCCGCGTGTTATTTCGGCGGGCACTTCCTGATTGTCCGTTCGCTGTATTTGTAATCCTCCCTTACGGCAGGTCTGTTTCAGATCTGCCGTTGAGAAAACTCTTGACCTTAGAGTTAAGTCCAACGTTTACACTGTCTGCAATTCCACTCGGTTTTAAACCGGAGACAGTATGAAACCACTTCAAGAAAAAAACGGATGCAGCTGCGGCTGTCAGGCCAAACGCGGCGCGACGCTGCGTATCAATAAAATCAGCGCACCGGTTCAGTCCGGCACACACCCTTCCAGTTGCTGTGATAACCGTGCGACGCTGGCAGTTTCAGCCAGCGCGACCACGGACAGTTGCACCACCGACAGTTGTTGCGCACCAAAATCAGGTGAGCACTCACACACTTCCGGCGACGACAATACAGAAGGCTCGCCGGGGGAAGATGCCCCCGAAGCCGCGCATTCCGCTGACGTGCAGTACAGCTGGAAAGTGGCCGGAATGGACTGCCCCGCCTGTGCCCGTAAAATTGAAAATGCCGTCTCCGGCCTCGACGGCGTCAGCCGCGCCAGAGTTTTATTTGCGACAGAAAAACTGGTCATTGATGCGGGTTATGACATTTCTCAAAATGTTCAGCAGGCCGTCATCGCCGCCGGTTTTACCCTGCAATCTCTCGATAAAAAAACCGCTGCGTCCGAACCTGAAGCGTCCCGTCTGAAAGAAATCCTGCCCCTGATCGCCCTGTCGGTGCTGATGCTGCTGAGCTGGGCGCTCAATCACGTCAGTCCGCAGGCGGGTGAAATCGCGTTTATCGCCACCACGCTGGTCGGGCTGTGGCCGGTGCTGCGTCAGGCCATCCGCCAGACGCGTTCGGGTTCGCCTTTTGCCATTGAAACGCTGATGAGCATTGCGGCGCTCGGTGCGCTGTTCATTGGCGCGACCGCCGAAGCCGCGATGGTGTTGCTGCTGTTTATGGTGGGCGAGCGTCTGGAGTCCTTTGCCGCCAGCCGCGCACGCAGTGGCGTGAAATCGCTGATGGCGCTGATCCCGGATACCGCCGTTCGCGTGGTGAATGACAAAACAGAAACGGTTCCCGTTAGCAGCCTGCGACCAGGCGATATCATTGAAATTGCGGCGGGCGCGCGCCTGCCCGCAGACGCCATTTTGCAAGGCCATGCCAGTTTCGATGAAAGCGCATTAACCGGCGAATCCGTGCCCGTGGAACATCAGCCCGGCGAAAAAGTCCCGGCAGGCAGCCTGTGCGTTGACCGTCTGACGCGTCTCGAAGTGGCCTCAGCACCCGGCAACAGCGCGATTGACCGCATCCTGCAACTGATCGAAGAAGCCGATGAGCGTCGCGCGCCGATCGAGCGTTTCCTTGATACCTTCAGCCGTTATTACACGCCGGTCATCATGCTGCTGTCGCTGCTGGTTATTATCATTCCGCCGCTGGCAATGGGGCTGTCGTGGGAGATCTGGATTTACCGTGGCCTGACGCTGCTGCTGATTGGTTGCCCGTGCGCACTGGTGATTTCGACGCCGGCGGCGATTACCTCCGGTCTGGCAGCGGCAACGCGTCAGGGCGCATTAATCAAAGGTGGTGCAGCGCTGGAACAGTTAGCGCTGATCGAAACCGTCGCGCTGGATAAAACCGGCACGCTGACCGAAGGCAAACCGGAAGTCACGGACGTTTTCGCGCTCAATGATACCAGCGAAAAAGAACTGTTAAGTCTGGCCTCAGCCGTCGAAGACGGGTCGCATCACCCGCTGGCGCAGGCGATTCTGGCTCGCGCAAAAGAAAGCAACCCGCTGCCGATGACGGCGCAGAACCGCCGCGCGCTGGCCGGTTCCGGCGTGGAAGGCGTGGTGTCGGGCAGCAAGGTTCAGGTTCTCGCGCCATTGCGTGTGGCGGAACCGCTACTGACACAAGAGACTCGCGCGCAAATCACGGGCTGGGAATCCACCGGCAAAACAGTTGTTGTGGTTTTAAAAGATGAAACAGCGATCGGGCTCATCGCGATGCAGGATCGTCTGCGCGACGATGCGGTGGATGCGTTGCAGAAACTCAAAGCGCTGGGCGTGTCTGCAGTGATGCTGACCGGTGACAACC
The DNA here is from genome assembly GCF_047784855.1 of Rahnella sp. PCH160. Lineage (NCBI taxonomy): Bacteria > Pseudomonadati > Pseudomonadota > Gammaproteobacteria > Enterobacterales > Yersiniaceae > Rahnella > Rahnella sp. PCH160. The sequence goes on along the minus strand of NZ_JBLOGT010000001.1, from coordinate 1,195,778 downwards.
CGCGTGCGGCGAAAACCATCGCGGATCGTCTGGGGATTGAGTTCCGCGCGGGTTTGTTGCCTGCGGATAAAGTCTCGGCGGTCACCGCGCTGAATGCGGTTAAACCGGTCGCGATGGTCGGCGACGGCATTAACGATGCACCGGCGATGAAAGCCGCCACAATCGGGATTGCAATGGGAAGTGGCACCGACGTGGCGCTGGAAACCGCCGACGCGGCGCTGACGCACAACCGCCTGAGCGGGCTGGCGCAGATGATCAGTTTGTCACGCGCAACGCGGGCGAATATTCGTCAGAACATCACGATTGCTCTGGGGCTGAAGGCGATATTTCTGGTGACCACCATTATGGGGCTGACCGGTTTGTGGCTGGCGGTGCTGGCCGATTCCGGCGCAACGGCGTTAGTGACCGCCAATGCCTTGCGGCTGTTGCGCAAGAAATCACACTGACCGTCAGGGCTGAGCAATCAGCCCTGTTTTTCCACCAGACCTTTGCACAGCAAATAGCGGTACGGCAGGTTTTCCGTATCAGACGCTAAAAGCCGGTGTTCCATAAAACGGCAGAAACCGGGAATATCGCGGGTCGTTGCCGGATCATCGGCGATGATCAGCAGCGTTTCGCCGTCTTTCATGGTACGCACTGCTTTGCGAACCATCATGACAGGTTCCGGACAACGCAAACCCAGCGCATCAAGCTGATGGTCGGGATTGATAAAGGGGTCGGTCATTTCGTGTCTCAACATCTTCATACGTGAATGCGCGACAGTTTAACCCGCTGGTTTTCTGGTGCAACCAACAAGGCGCATTGCGCTAAAATTAACCATCGAATCTGTTGCGCAAACGGTGCGCAAACAGGTACTATGCGCGCCGCACGTGATAACTCAGTCAGTGCATAAGTAAAAATACGTTTGGGTTCCCTCACCCCAATTTCTTTATAAAAAAAGGTCACATCTATGTACTCTTTTACTGCTCAACAGCGGTTTTCCGCGTTGATATGGCTTTCGCTATTCCACATCGCCATCATTACGTCCAGCAACTATCTGGTTCAGCTGCCTGTCTCCATTTTTGGTTTCCATACCACCTGGGGCGCGTTCACTTTCCCGTTTATTTTCCTGGCCACCGATCTCACGGTTCGAATCTTTGGCGCACCGCTGGCGCGCCGGATTATCCTTTCCGTCATGATCCCGGCGCTGGCCATCTCTTACGTGATTTCCGCGCTGTTCTTTGAAGCACAGTGGCAGGGCGTTGAAGCGCTCAGTAGCCTGAATATCATGGTCGCCCGCATCGCGACCGCCAGTTTTATGGCTTACGTGCTGGGACAAATCCTCGACGTTCACGTCTTCAACCGCCTGCGCCAAAATCGCCGCTGGTGGATTGCGCCGGTCGCCTCGATGTTCCTGGGCAATATCAGCGATACGCTGTCCTTCTTCTTTATCGCTTTCTACAAAAGCACCGATGCCTTTATGGCGGCGAATTGGGTAGAAATCGCGCTGGTAGATTACACTTTCAAGGTGCTGATCTGTCTGGTGTTCTTCCTGCCGATGTACGGCATGCTGCTCAACATGTTGCTCAAACGACTGTCGGCTCAGGGAAATCGCAGTGCTTCTTCGGTCAGCGCGCACTAAGAGTGACGACAGCATCTCAGATGACACAAATCGCGCCATAATCTGACTTGCATTTGTGGCCTGAATAGTTTGCCATAACGGCTGTTAAGTCAACATGTAAGCCTGATAGACAGGCCACTTAAGGAAGCCCGATGCGTAATATCGCGAAAATGATGGGAATGGCAGTACTGATCGCCGGTCTGGCTGCGTGTGATGGTAAATCAACGGACGCGCCAGCCGCAGGTAAAGGCGCACCGTCCGCTGCCGCAGCGGCGACCACGCCAGTCAGCCTGCTGGAGGGCAAAGTTACCTTCTCCCTGCCGCAGGGAATGAGCGACCAGAGCGGTAAGCTGGGCACTCAGGCAAACAATATGCACGTCTACGCAGACAGCACCGGCCAGAAAGCGGTGATTGTGATTCTGGGTGATAACACCGCTGAATCGCTGGACGTTCTGGCGGCTCGTTTACAGGATCAGCAAAAAGCGCGCGATACCAATCTGCAAGTCGTCACCAATAAATCCATTCAGGTGAACGGCCAGACATTGCAGCAGTACGACAGCGTGATCACCTCTGCCGGTCAGAAAGCGTATTCTTCTATCGTGCTGGGCAAAGTCGACAACCACCTGCTGACGCTGCAAATCACGCTGCCAGCCGATAATCAGCAACAGGCGCAGACCGATGCCGAAGCGATTATTAATACGCTGAAAATTCAGTAAACGCTGAGTTCCGCACAAATAAAACGGGCAAGGTTTTCACCCTGCCCGTTTTTTTATGCGTATTTTCTGGCCGGCGGTCAGATATCTTCAGATAAATACATTTTGCGCAGGTAATGCGGCACGGCGTCATCGGCGTTGGAACCGATGATTTCCGCATCGGGCATAGCGGCTTTCAGACGCGGCAGAGAGCCGGTCATCAGGCAGCCTTTTCCGGCCATGCTCAGCATTTCCAAATCATTCAGACCGTCGCCAAACGCTATGCAATCTTTCAGCGTATACCCCATCAGCTTGGACACGTATTCCAGTGCATGACCTTTCGATACACCGCCCGCCATCACTTCCAGACACACCGGCAGTGAGAAACTGACGTTCACACGGTCGCCCCAACGCGCGTTGATGGCTTCTTCGAGTGGCAGCAGTTTTTCGTGATCTTCGCAGGTGAAATAGACTTTGCAGATGCCGTCAGTTTCCAGCAAACCCGGTTCATACAGTTTGTATTTGAAAACGGATTCACGGAAAAAATCATCCTGATCGGCTCGGTCACGGTTCATGTACCAGTCGTCGTTACGGTACACGTTGGTCAGAATATCCGGATTGTTGTGCATGATGCCAAACAGGTCTCTGGCAATATCTTCATCCAGGTTGTGAGCGAAAATCAGCTCGCCGTCGGTGTTATGCACACGCGCACCGTTCGAGGTGATCATGTATGCACTGATTTCCAGATTGTCGCGCATCTGTGCGACATCGATATGGTGACGTCCGGTCGCGAACACGAAATTCACATCACGCTGGGTCAGCAATTTCAGCGTCTCTTTCGCGAACGGGCTCAGGGTATGGTCAGGTGATAGCAGTGTGCCATCTAAATCGGAAGCAACAACAGGATACATAGCGTTAGGTTCTAACCTCTGATGGAGTTGTGCGCGGCGAACCGCGAGTTAATGCTGTCGCGCAAAAAAGCGCATGATGGCGTCCAGCGCCTGTGCCCGCAGGTCGTCCCGCTCGAACAGGATCTCATGGCGCGCGCCTTCGATGACCCGCGGTTTTTCCCCTTCGCAAGGGTGCCCCGCAGCGGCCATGGCCTGACAAAATGCGAGGTGCGACCGGTTGTCTACCACACGGTCTTCGCTCGCCTGCAATAAAAGAACAGGAGTCGTGATTTTTTTGGCTTCCTGGAGGATATGCATACCCGCTTCAATGCCTTCACGCATCCAGTGATAGGTTGGCCCGCCGACCTGGAGCTCCGGGTAATCCGCGTAAAAACGCAGATTGCGGCGATATCGCTCACGGCTGTGCGTCAACTGATTCACCACAAACGGCAGCGGACGCCAGTGGCCGGTGCCCAGCGCATAACCGTCACGGCGAACCGGGCGATTTTCCGCCCAGTTGAGGATCCGGCGGGAAAGCCAGCCCGGCATCATCAAATAAATACCGGTCATTGGCGCTAATAACGCCGCCGCATCAAAGCGCTCAGGGTACTTCGCCATAAACAACGCCAGAATGGCGCCGCCCATGGAATGGGCCAGCGCAAACTTTTTCACGTACTGACGGGGCGCCACTTCAAGCTGATAAAATGTTTCGAAATCGTCGACATAGTCGTCGAAATGCTGAACATGCCCGCAGTGCGGGTCTTCAAGCATCCGTCCCGAACGCCCCTGACCACGGTGATCGATGATCATGACATCGTAACCGCAGTGAAATAAGTCGTAAGCCACTTCGGGGTATTTTACGTAACTTTCAATACGTCCCGGTGACACCACGATGACTTTATCGTGGGAGGGCGAGCAGAAGCGGACGTAGCGGATCGGGACATCATCCACGCCGTTAAACTCACCTTCTTCACGTTGCCGCCAGAAATCGAGCAGAGGCCCGGTCGCAAAGGCGGAGAACTCTTTCTCACGTGTTAACCACTTCGCAATATCTACAGGCATTCAATAATCCAAAGTCGCATGGCAGGGGGAAGAAAGTGTTATTTGTGAGATATAGCGCAATTATAGACAATGGCGTATTGTGCCATAAAACAACACAACACGTATTCAGGGAGTCTCACAATGACCTTGGACTGGTGGTTAACCTACCTGCTCACCACCTCTATTTTAAGTTTATCTCCGGGCTCCGGGGCCATTAACACCATGAGTACCGGCATCAGCCACGGTTACCGGGGGCGGTGGCGTCGATTGCCGGTTTACAGCTGGGTCTGACTATCCACATCGTGCTGGTCGGTATCGGGTTGGGCGCACTGATTTCGCAATCGCTGATGGCTTTTGAAATTCTGAAATGGCTGGGCGCCGCGTACTTAATCTGGCTGGGCATCTGTCAGTGGCGTTCTGCCGGAGCCATTGACCTGAATGCGCTGGCCAGCAGCATGCCCCGCCGCCGTTTGTTCAAACGCGCCATTCTGGTGAATCTGACCAATCCCAAAAGCATTGTGTTTCTGGCCGCGCTATTCCCGCAGTTTATCATTCCGCATCAGCCGCAGGCTGCACAATACGTGGTATTGGGCGTCACCACCGTGGTCGTCGATATCATTGTGATGATCGGTTACGCCACGCTGGCCACGAGAATCGCCGGTTGGGTAAAAGCACCGAAACAAATGCAACTGCTGAACCGCATTTTTGGTTCGCTGTTTATGCTGGTTGGCGTATTGCTGGCGAGTGCGCGAAAAGTGTAAGTCGGAGAGCGGGAGGCGTTCTGTTATCCCGCTAATAATCCCCTCATTCATTTAACTTATTATGAACTGGCAGTTCATCACGTTGAATTAAATAAAGTTATAACCTCAAAAACCTCATTTCTGTATTTATACCTAAAAATCCTTGTTGCTACACATTCCTGATACGCGTTAAACAAATTCCTTAATAAAAACCACCAAGATATTAAGGATAAAGATCATGCACATAATATTTACCTGACACTGACAGGGAAAAAACAAGGCTTAATCTCAGCGGGATGTTCAACATTTGACTCTATAGGAAATGCATATCAAAGCAGTCACCGGGATCAGATATTAGTTTATGAACTGAGTCATACCATTACCCGCGATCAGAACGTAGTCCATCACCCGGTGACGTTCAAAAAACCTATCGATAAGTCGTCCCCGTTATTAGGATTCGGCATTTCTAATAACGAAGAGTTTGACGCTGTTTTCGAAAAATACAGAACCGACACCTCTGGCGCTCAGGTTCTTTTTTATCGGGTCAAGTTAATTAAAGCGACCCTTTCAGAGTTAAGCGTTGTTTGCCCGCACTCGTTGGATCACAATGATGCTCAACCTATCGAAACCGTGTCCTTAAATTACCAAAGCATTACCTGGGAACACGTCAAAGCGGGTACCAGTGCTTACAGTTTCTGGGAAGAGAGGATCTACTGATGGATGATATATTCAGAAAGAGATCCGAGAGGGAAAGTGATTATTATGTAGTGATGGGAAATCTGGCTGGCAGAGCAGCTATTGAGGCGGGTTCGACAGCAGCGAGATTTATTAAATATAACAGCGTTAAGATGAAATTTGCAAATGAGTTAGAAATATTCGTCGAGAATCAGTTAAAAATCATCAATGGCAATTACCATGTTGATAAGAAAAAACTGGCCTTGGATTATTTAAAAAAGGAAAAAGATAACCTAAACCATCAGGAGTTTTTACTTAAATATAAAAAAGTAATTATTGGTATATCATTTGCCATTGAATTCGTGAAAGACTCGGTCAAAGCGCCCGCCTATTATATCGTTAAGGCAGTAGGGATCTATGCAGGGGTAGCCCAAATTCAGGCGGGTAGCGCATTAGTAGGAGGGAGTTATCTCACTGGTCCTGGAGCAATTGTAGGGAATATCGCAGGCGTAGCATTAATAGTACATGGCTTTGGAGCGATTGAGGAGAATCTAATATCAATAAAACGAGGTAACCCAAATTACAAAGGTCATGTAAGAAGAGGCTATGAACAAGCCGCGATTACGGCTGGCCTCACCAGTGAACAAGGAGATATTCTCTATGGAGGCGTAGATCTTGTTCTTTCAGGGTATGGGTTATTCAGAAATATCCTTAAGCCTGATTCATACCGCCTGTTTAGATGGGTCAATACTGATACGGTCATAGGGTTTAAAGATATGAATGGTCCTGTATTGACGATGGAAATGCTCATTGATGGGCTAACAATAAGCGCAGCATACGATACATTTGAGAGTCAAAAAAACTAGAAGATTATTTTTTTCCTTAAACGATACGCCTTAAGTGAAATTTTAACGGGAGAAAAACCTTCAATAATCACGCAAACAATAGTATGAGCAATTCCTAAAGCAATTATCTCATCTGGGTCTATAGTCATACAGTTCAATGCAACTATTGACCCAGTGATACAAAGCAATATGAAATGCATTTTTATGACTTTAGGAAATGAATAAGATAGCTCTATAAGAATATCCAGTAAGGATGTGCCTTCCTTTACCGACTGCGCATGGATTCTTTTTATTTCTCTATCTTTGAATCCATTCTCTCTCATCAACTCAAATAAATCATTATTATCCATGAAAGCCTCATACCACATCTGTTTTTAATATATATCAATTAAACAGAGTATAGTAGACAACAATATATCAATTAAGGAAAGCGGAACATATTAAGAAAAGACGGAAGCTATTACGCTTCCGTTTTATTAGAAAGGATAAAACTCAGCGATTTACGATCAGCGCAATGCCGAAACCTGCGAAAACAACTCCCGCCACGCCGTCGATCCATTTCGCTAAACGCTGGTAGCCACGGCGCATTTTTGGCAGCGCAAAAACCACCGCCACTAATGAGAACCACGCCAGGGTTTCCACCACGATCAGCAGGAAGATGCCCAGACGCTCGCCGCTGCTGACGCTGTCACCGACAAACATGGAGAACACGCTGCCGAAATAGACGACCGCTTTCGGGTTGGAAAGATTGGTCAGCAGACCGCGCATAAAAGTGCGGCCACGGGCGGGCAGAACCACCGGCGCTTCATCGCTATTCTGCTTTTTAGCCCGTGCGGATTTTAGCAATTGCCAGCCCATCCAGCACAAATACAGGCCACCGCCGACGGTGATAATCTGATGCAGCCACGCCATTTTTTGCAGAATTAAGTGTAAGCCCATCAGCGCTACCGCCGCCCAGACCGCAACACCCAGCGTAATACCAATGACACCCATCATCGCTTCTTTGCGCGAACGGCTGGCCGCCGTTTGTGAGACAAAAAAGAAGTCCGGACCAGGACTGGCCAGTGCGATCATATGCACCATCGCAACCATCAGAAATAGCGTCAGCATGATTAACTCTCTGTGTTGTGTGTAGGGAACTGAAATCTGTTACGCGTCGCCGTTATCGATATGATCGCGGATCATCGTCATAAATGGCCGGCCGAATTTCTCCAGCTTACGCTGACCGACGCCGGTGATGTCCAGCAAATCACTCGGACTTATCGGCAGATGCTCGGCCATTTCCAGCAGCGTGGTGTCATTGAAGACCACGTACGGCGGGACGTTATTTTCATCCGCCAGTGACTTACGCAGTTTGCGCAATTTGGCAAACAGCTTGTGATCGTAATTTCCGCCATAGGTTTTCTGGCGCGACGTGCTTTTAATTTTCAACGTCTGAATACGCGGCACTGCCAATTGTAACGGAATTTCCCCACGCAGAACCGGACGGGCGGACTCGGTCAGCTGTAACGCCGAATGCATGGCGATATTTTGCATAATCAGCCCGAGGTGGATCAGCTGGCGTACCACGCTGGTCCAGTGTTCATTGCTGTGTTCTTTGCCGATGCCGTAAACCGTCAGTTTTTCGTGGCCGTATTCACGGATACGCTGGTTGTTCGAGCCGCGCAGCACTTCGACCACGTAACCCAAACCAAAGCGTTGCCCGACGCGCGCCACCACCGACAGCGCTTTTTGCGCGTCCAGCAGGCCGTCGTAGCGTTTTGGCGGATCGAGGCAGACGTCGCAGTTACCGCAGGCGTTCTGTTTGCCCTCACCAAAATAGTTAAGCAGCACCAGACGGCGGCAGGTTTGCGCCTCGGCAAAGGCGTTCATCGCGTTCAGCTTATGGCGTTCCACATCCTGTTGCGCACCGGCTGGCTTTTCTTCCAGACAGCGACGCAGCCACGCCATATCGGCCGGATCGTACAACAGCACCGCTTCGGCGGGCAGACCATCACGCCCGGCGCGACCCGTTTCCTGATAATAAGACTCAATGGTGCGCGGAATATCAAAGTGAACCACGAAGCGTACGTTGGGCTTATTGATGCCCATGCCGAATGCCACGGTGGCGACGACGATTTGCAAATCATCGCGCTGAAAACCTTCCTGCACACGGGCGCGGGTGTCGTTATCCAGACCGGCATGATACGCGCCAACACTCAGCCCGCGGCTTTGCAGACGCGCGGCAGTGTCTTCCACTTTGGCGCGGCTGTTACAGTAAATAATGCCGCTTTTACCACGCTGATCCTGCACAAAACGGATCAGCTGATCGAGCGGTTTAAACTTTTCCACCAGTGTGTAACGGATGTTCGGGCGATCGAAACTGCTGACCTGAATCAGCGGATCGTTCAGCTCAAGCAGGCGGACAATATCATTACGCGTGGCTTCATCGGCGGTCGCGGTCAGCGCGATCACCGGTAATTGCGGGTAGCGCAGCTTAAGCTGGCCGAGCGCGCGATATTCCGGACGGAAATCGTGGCCCCATTGGGAAATACAGTGGGCTTCATCGACGGCCAGCATCGCCGGATTCCACTGTTGCAACTGTTCGAGGAAATCGCCGAGCATCAGGCGTTCCGGCGCGATATACAGCATTTTGATGCGACCTGTTCGGCAACCGGCCATCACTTCCTGCTGTTGTTCGCGGGTTTGCGTCGAGTTAAGGCATCCCGCTTCAACGCCCGCCGCCATCAGCTGATCAACCTGATCTTTCATCAGCGAGATGAGCGGAGAAACGACCAGCGTCAGGCCGTCCATCACCAGCGCAGGAATTTGGTAGCACAGCGATTTACCGCCGCCGGTCGGCATCACGACCAGACAATCCCGGCCAGAAATGGCGGTATTGATGATAGTTTGCTGACCTGGTCTGAATTGCTGATAGCCGAAGGTATCGCGTAATACCTGATGAGCCAGCTCTTCTTTGTTTATCACTGCCGCCGTAGACACTCAATTCCCCAACTGTTCAAACCACCCGGCTAAGCCCTAAAGCCGCCGGGGCTGTACTGCACCGACATAATATACCCTAAATAATTCAGGTTGCCGCCAACCGACCGCAACCTGAAGTATGACGGATATTACATCATGTCGTTAAGCATGATACCGACACCGACGCGAGTTTGCTTGTGGTTGTAGTCGATTAACGATTCGCCGTAGCCACTGAACACCTGTGTGTAGAAGCGAACATGTTTGCTGATTGGATAGCTCCAGCCGGTTGTCGCGCCGCCGTAGCCGGTGTTCCAGTTGTAGCGGCTTTCGACGCTGAACACACTGTCACCGAGGGCATAACCGACTTTCAGACGGTAATAACCCATGTACTTGCTGATGTCCGGGTTATCGTCATCTTTGTCGCTTTCAGGAATGCGATACCAGGGTTTGATATCGACCTGCCAGTTGCCGTTTTGCGCCATAAAGCGGGCATAGACACGGTTCCAGCTGCGCGATGTCGGGTCAGAACGCCCGTTAGAATCGTGATTCACACCGTATTCGGCTTCGCGTAAAGTCCAGCCGAGGAAATCGTAATCCGTCGCCCAGGCCAGGAACAGTTGCGGTTCATAGTTGGTTTCGCGGAACGGTGATGATTCGGCACGGTTGGATAACTGCCAGAAAGATTTCTGCGTATAAGACGCGCCGAGCACCGAGTTGTCACCGGCAATCCCGCGCCACAGCGGGAACGCCAGACTGAGCTGGAACTCAACTTCGTCGTGTTTGGCATTCTTCGCCCAGTCATAAGACTTTATGGCTTCTTTGTTGATATTGCTGGTATCGGTATACAGCAAATAGTTTGATTCGTAAGGATAAAGCGTGAACGGATTGTCGTGATCCTGCAACATACTGGCGATGATACTGCCACGAACGGCAGGCTGATCATGTACTTCCTGAATGGTGGCTTCTGCCGCATAACCCAACGCTGGTAACGCCAGTGTGGCGGCACCGACAGCCCAAATTTTACGCATTTTCCTTACCCTCGCCCTATAAAGTTTAAAATTCGTTATTGTTTATTGGCCCATAGCCTGGCCGGTTTCCTGCTGACTTAAGTCCGGAAATCCAAAGCGGAACATTTTACACACAAATACATTTCTACATGATCACTGAATACATTTATCAGTCGTACTCTGGAAATCGCGTTCCACCGCACCTAAAATCAACATTCCGTTAACTTTTTCGGCGAACATACGCGTCTTACATATTCGTCAGGAACCACTCCATGCCTGCTTCATCCCTCAGCCACGAGGCTGCCCTGCAACTGATCGGCAATATCTTTGTTTATGACATGCCGTTTAACCGCGAACTTGGGCTCGAACTTAAACGTCTCGACTGTGATTACGCTGAGCTGAAATTCTCCAGTCAAACCAAACTGGTCGGTAACGCCGCGCAAAAAATCTTACACGGTGGTGTGATCGCCGCCGTTCTGGATGTCGCCGCCGGGCTGGTGTGTGTAACCAGTTCTTTGATCCGCCGCGATAAACCCGATCATCCTTTGCTGGAAGCGGAGATGCGCCAGCGTTTATCAAAAATGGGCACCATTGATTTGCGCGTGGATTATCTTCGTCCGGGACGTGGCGAGTTTTTCATCGCCTCCAGCAGCCTGATCCGCGCAGGGAACAAAGTCTCGGTAGCACGTGTTGATTTGCACAGCGATACCGGTGTTCATATTGCGACAACCACCGCAACCTATATGGTCGGCTGATACGTCGAAAAATAAATCCGGCGGCCTAAATCAGTTACACTCGCAATCCTTCTCTTTCTTATTTTTTCAGGTACCCACATGGACGCACACCGTACCCGGCAGGGCGTTATTTTTGCCTTTATCGCCTATTTAATCTGGGGGATCGCTCCGGCGTACTTCAAGCTGATCAAAGAAGTGCCCGCCGGTGAAATTCTTACCCATCGGATAATCTGGTCGTTCTTCTTTATGTTAGTGCTTCTGTCCGTCAGCCGCAGCTGGGGCGATGTCCGGCGGGTGCTCGCACAACCCAGGAAAGTCGGCATATTACTCATCACCGCGCTGTTTATCGGTGGGAATTGGCTGATTTTTATCTGGGCAATCAATAATAATCATATTCTCGAAGCCAGCCTTGGGTACTTTATCAGCCCGCTGGTGAATGTGGTGCTCGGCATGCTGTTTTTACGCGAAAGGTTCAGGAGTTTGCAGTGGCTGGCCGTGGTTCTGGCGTTCGCCGGTGTGCTGATTCAGGTCTGGATGTTTGGCTCGGTGCCGGTTATCGGGCTCGGGCTGGCGCTGACTTTCGCGTTTTATGGCCTGCTGCGTAAGAAAGTCGGCGTAGACTCCCAAACCGGTATGCTCATCGAAACCCTGTGGCTGCTGCCGTTTGCGGGCATTTATCTGTTCTTTATTGCCCACAGCCCGACCAGCAATCTGGCGGCAAATCCGTGGTCGCTGGATTTACTGCTGATGGCCGCCGGGATTATTACGACGATCCCGCTGCTGTTCTTCACCGCCGCCGCCGCGCGCCTGAAGCTTTCAACGTTGGGCTTTTTCCAGTATCTCGGCCCGACGCTGATGTTCCTGCTGGCGGTGGTGTTCTACGGTGAAACGGTTCGTCCTTCGCAACTGATTACGTTCGGCTTTATCTGGGTCGGGCTGCTGTGCTTTATCGGCGACGCGCTTTACACGCAGGGCCGCCTGCGTCGCTCCGTCTCGATAAATACGTAACAGAGGCAAAAGCCCCTTTCCGGCGATGTCGAAGAGGGGCTTTTTTAGGGTTTCAATAAAGACACTTACAGCCAGTTTTTGCGTTTGAAATACAAATAAGGCGCCAGCCCGGCGAGGATCATTAATGCAATCGCCCCCGGATAACCGAATGACCACTTAAGCTCCGGCATGAATTCGAAGTTCATCCCGTAGCTTGATGCCACCAGCGTTGGCGGCAGGAAGACGACTGAAACCACCGAGAAAATCTTGATGATCCGGTTCTGTTCGATGTTGATAAAGCCCATCGCCGCCTGCATCAGGAAGTTCACTTTCTGGAACAGGGATTCGTTGTGCGGCAACAGGGATTCGATATCGCGCAACACTTCACGCGCCTGTTCCAGCTGGCCCGCAGGCAGACGCGCTTTACGTACCAGGAAATTCAATGCGCGCTGGGTATCCATCAGACACAACCGGACTTTCCAGCCGATATCCTCCAGTTCTGCCAGCGTGGAAAGTGCGGCGTCGTATTCGTCGCCCTGCTGCCCTTCCATGATAACGCGGCTGAGTTTTTCCAGATCGCTGTAGATATTTTCAATCTCATCCGCCAGCTGTTCGATTTTGGTTTCGAACAAATCCAGCAGCAGTTCATACGCGTTGCCGTCGACCAGTTTTTGGTTTCTGGCGCGCATGCGGTAGAGACGAAACGCCGGTAATTCGCGCTCACGCAAGGTATAGAGACGCCCCTCGCGCACGGTAAACGCGACGGTGCTGTTGCCCGCATGGTCTTCAGCATCTTCGTAATAGAAAAAGGAGTGAATGTGCAAACCATCTTCATCTTCGAAGAAACGTGCAGAAGCCTCGATATCGTCCAGTTCAGGCCGCGTGGCCAGGCTTTGCCCTAATTCACATTGAACGCGTTCGCGCTCCTGCTCGTCAGGCTCAACCAAATCGACCCACAATGAGGTTTTGAGATCGTCTGACTCGTCCAGCTCTAAACGGGATAAGCGGCTGTTTTCTAATTTAAAAGCACTCAGCATGTGCCCGTTCTCCCAAGAATGACAGAAAGTGGACAACGCGTTGAAGCACAGAAAATCACGAGGTGAGAGATGTCACCGGCGCAATTCAGACCAAATTCAGATCTGACTCACAGCGACAGAACGGGGGTCGCTGACAACCACTAAGGCCATCAGCATAGAGGAGGGCCTTAGAAGTGGTACCTAATGAACAGGTTATTGAGCCAGTATCTACTGGGTGTGTCCAAGGCGCAGTTCCTCATCGATAATAGTGCGCGCATGTTACGCTGGGAATAAAAAGACTGTCAACCGCCAGTAAATCTAATCTGGCAACATTTATGCATAAATTTCAGGCGTTGTTAGCAACCTTTTCTGACTTATGCGCAGCTGTTTTTTTGGCTACACTCAGAGACCAGATTTCCTCACACTTTTCAGATGACCCCAATGATTAAGCAGATTAACCAAGACACGCTGTGCGACCTGATTACTCAGGCGGCTCACTCACCGAGATTGCGTCAGAACCTGAACATGCACCCGGCACCGGAAGACGAGGTGCAGCGTCTGGCGATCGCAATGGAACCCGGCACTTACGTACGCATTCACCGCCACCCGCACACCTGGGAAATGCTGACCGCACTGCGCGGACGCTTTCTGGTACTGATTTATGATGCCAGCGGAAAAGTGACCGACCGTCTGTGGCTCGGCGCAGAAACGCGTCTGCTGGAAATCCCGGCCAATACCTGGCACAGCGTATTATCGCTCGATGAAGGCGGCGTAATCTTTGAAGTGAAACACGGTGCGTACCAGCCGGTGCTGGAAGAGGATTATCTGCCGGGCACACCACCGGAAGGCGACGAACGCGTAAAAGCGACGCTGGAATGGTATGCGAAAGCGGAAGAAGGCGATATTTTTGCCCTTTAGTTTTTAAAGTACCACCGGGCAAGCGTCAGTGGCGCAGGGATTTTGAGTGCGGACAGCGCACAGCAACCGGAGCGTACTCAAGTACGTGAGGATTGCGAGCACTGCCCAATCTCAAAAGCACCAGTAAGCTAGCTTGCGGCTTCGAGGCGAGCGTAGGCCGCAACCAGCCACTTGATCCCTTCTCCCGGGAACGCGACCTGCAGGCGGCTGTGTTCGCCGCTGCCTTCCATATTAACGATGGTGCCTTCACCGAATTTAGGGTGATTAACACGCTGACCGAGTTTGAAACCGGTGTCGCTGACGTTAGTCGGCGTGCCCATGCTGCGGTTGCTCATCGGGCGTGAAACGTTGGCGCGGAGCCGCACTTCTTCGACACAATCTTCCGGCAGTTCCCCGACAAAGCGTGAAGGCCGGTGCGACACTTCTTTGCCGTACAGACGACGGGTTTCCGCGTAAGTCAGCGTCAGTTTTTGCATCGCGCGGGTGACGCCCACGTACGCCAGACGGCGCTCTTCTTCCAGTCGCCCGCCCTCTTCAAGCGACATCTGGCTCGGGAACATGCCCTCTTCCATGCCGACGATAAAGACCTGCGGGAACTCCAGCCCTTTGGCTGAGTGCAGCGTCATCAGCTGCACTGCATCCTGATTCGCATCAGCCTGTCCTTCGCCCGCTTCCAGCGCCGCGTGGGACAAGAATGCCTGCAACGGCATCAGATCTTCGTCTTCATCCTGATAGCTGAACTGGCGCGTTGCCGTCACCAGCTCCTCTAAGTTTTCGATGCGTGCCTGACCTTTTTCGCCTTTTTCCTGCTCATACATGATGAACAGGCCGGAATCTTTGATCACGCGGTCGGTCTGTACGTGTAACGGCATATCGGCGGTTTCATGCGCCAGCGCATCCACCAGTTCGGTGAAGCGTTGCAGCGAAGAAGCCGCGCGGCCCGCGAGCACTTTGTCCTGCAACAGTGCGCGCGTCGCCTGCCACATGGTCATCTGTCGGTCGCGCGCGGTCTGGCGAACCACGTCCAGCGTCCGGTCGCCGATGCCACGCGTTGGCGTATTCACCACGCGTTCAAACGCGGCATCATCATTGCGGTTGGACATCAGACGCAGATACGCCAGCGCATCTTTGATTTCCTGACGGTCGAAGAACCGCTGGCCACCGTAAATCCGGTACGGCATCGCCATCTGCAATAACGCTTCTTCCAGCACGCGCGACTGGGCGTTGCTGCGGTACAAAATGGCGCAATCTTTCAGCACGTTGCCGTTGTCCTGCCAGGTTTTAATCCGGCTGACCACAAAGCGCGATTCATCAAGTTCATTGAACGCGCAATAAAGCGAAATCGGCTCGCCCGCGCCGTCTTCGGTCCACAGGTTTTTCCCCATACGACCGTTGTTATTCTCAATCAGTGAGTTAGCGGCTTTCAGAATGGTGCTGGTGGAGCGGTAGTTTTGTTCCAGACGGATAGTTTCCGCATTCGGGAAATCTTTCAGGAAACGCTGGATGTTTTCGACCTGCGCGCCGCGCCAGCCGTAGATCGACTGGTCATCGTCGCCGACGATCATCACGTTATTGTTGTCGCCCGCCAGCAGACGGATCCACGCATACTGAATGCTGTTGGTGTCCTGGAATTCGTCCACCATCAGGTTGGTGAAACGTTCGCGATAGTGCTGAAGGATGTGCGGCTTGTTCAGCCACAATTCATGGGCGCGCAACAGCAGCTCGGCGAAATCCACCAGCCCGGCGCGGTCACAGGCTTCCTGATAGGCCTGATAAATACGTAACCAGGTCGCTTCAATGGGATTGTTATAGGTTTCAATGTGCTGCGGACGTAAACCTTCGTCTTTTTTGCCGTTGATGTACCACATCGCCTGACGCGGCGGCCATTGTTTCTCGTCGATGTTCAGCGCTTTAATCAGGCGCTTAATCAGACGCATCTGGTCGTCGCTGTCTAAAATCTGGAAATCTTGTGGCAGATTGGCGTCGAGATGGTGCGCACGCAACAAACGGTGCGCCAGCCCGTGGAAAGTCCCGATCCACATGCCGCCCTGGCTGGTGCCGATCAGCTGATCAATACGGTGACGCATTTCTGCTGCGGCTTTGTTGGTAAACGTCACCGCCATGATGGAATACGGCGAGCAATTTTCTACCGCCAGAAGCCACGCGATGCGGTGCACCAGCACGCGGGTTTTGCCACTGCCTGCTCCGGCCAGCACCAACAGATTGCTGCGCGGCGCGGCCACGGCTTCACGTTGTTTTTCATTCAGGCTGTCGAGCAGGTCAGAAACGTCCATAGGCACCGTTTGTCAGGATGAGAAAACATTCACGGGGTCAGTACCGACGTGAACGCTTTTCTACTGTGAATTTATACAGAGTAATTTAAGAAGGGATTATAGCAATGCTGTCAGCGATGCCAACTGCGAAATCTCAATATGCGGTAACAGACGGGCATCCTGAATGTGCATCAGGTCGCCTTCGCGCAGATTAATCCAGCATGACTGCATGCCGCAACGCACGGAACCGGCGACATCTGTGGTCAGATCATCACCCACGTGGAGAATTTGCTCCAGCGGTAAATCCAGTTTCATCGCCGCCTTTTTATACATGTCGGCATAAGGTTTCGCACGACCATGATCGCCCGCGCGCAATGTGAACTGGAAATACTGCGCCAGACCGCAGGCGTGCGGATCGGCGTTACCGTTAGTGATCGCCACCAGAGGCCAGCGTTCTGCCAGCGCCGCCAGCGCATCGTGGTTTTCCTGCGGAACATAAATACGGCTGCGCCACAAAGCGAAGGTTTCCATGGCGGATTTCGTGCCCTGTTTTGCATCGCTTTCACTCAGACCCACGCGGGTCATGGCCAGATGCACTGCCTGACGACGCCATTCCGTCACATCGTGATAAATCTCAGCATCTTCTGCCAGCAATTCATTACGCATCAGCCGGATGGTGTCCGGCGCCATGTCCGCCAGCGCAGGGTGGAAACCCTGAATAAATTTCAGCGTTTCAGAATCGGTGCGGCGGATGACGTCATAATTGTCATACAGCGTGTCGTCTAAATCGAAAGTGATCGCTTCAATGCGTTTCAGCGGACGATAGAACTTCATCAGGATTTTCCTCGTTTTGCGCGGGGATGCGCGGCGTCGTAAACCGTCGCCAGATGTTGAAAGTCGAGGTGGGTATAGATTTGCGTGGTGGACAGGTTGGCGTGGCCCAGTAATTCCTGCACTGCGCGCAAATCACCGCTGGATTCCAGCACGTGCGTCGCAAAAGAGTGACGCAGTTTATGCGGGTGAATATGGCTGTTCACGCCCTGTTTCACGCCCCACTCGGCAAAGCGTTTTTGTACGTTGCGGGCAGAAATCCGGTTGCCCTGGCTCGACAGAAACATCGCGTCGTCCTTCGGGCCAAACAGCGCACGCCTTTCCAGCCAGTGTTCCAGCCAGGTGACAGCCGTTCGCCCGATGGGCACTTTGCGCTCTTTGCTGCCTTTCCCCAGAACACGCACTTCGCCTGAGGCCATATCAATATGCTTGCAGTCGATGCCCACAAGTTCGGATAAACGCAGCCCGCCGCCGTACATCACTTCCAGCATCGCGCGGTCACGCACGGAAAGCGGATCGTCGAGATTGATTTCCAGCAGTTTGTTCACTTCATCGACGTCGAGATTTTTCGGCAAATGTTTAGGAGAACGCGGGGTGGAAATCCCTTTGGCGGGATTAGCGCTTAACACGCCCTGACGCACCAGCCAGTCAAGAAAACTGCGCAGCGACGACATGCGTAACGCCAGACTGGATGGGCCCAAACCGGCGCGTTTACTGCGGGCCAGCAACATGCGTACTTTTGGCGCGTCGAGTTGCTGCCAGTGAGCAATACCAATCTCGCCTGCGATCACGATCAGGGCGTCTAACTGGCGGCTGTAATTGGTGGTCGTTAACGGACTGAGTTGACGCTCGACGTGCAAATAACGCAGAAACGCCTCGACTGCGGGATACAGAGGCGATTCAGACGGGCTCATACCCGTTCAATCCAGCGTTCCAGCAGGCCGGGTAACATTTTGGCCAACTGGTCGAGTAATACGGTGCCCATTCCCCGCTGATAGTGCTGCGGGTCGCGGCTGCTGAAAATCAGCACGCCCAGTTCGCCTTGCGCGCCCATCAGCGATAAGGCAACCGAGCCGACGGCTTTGGCCTGGGGCAACAGTAATAAGAGTTCCGGACCGTTCAGGCCACCGAGATAATGCGGGGTTTCACCCAGACGCTGAATGCGCATGGATTCAAAGGCACTGCGGCTGACCGCAAGATGGGTGAAATCAGACGGTGCGCCGATACGCCAGCCTTCGCTGAACAGGCGGACGTTCGCGCCAGCCAGACCCAGACTACGCGCCCAGCGTTGCAGGCGATTTAGCATATCCTGCAAACTGCTGGCGGCGGCCAGCGTGGCCTGAAGTTCGATCATGCGTCCGAACAACGATTCGTTGATCGACGCCTGCTCCATCAGCAACGTAATTTCTTCTTCAAGCTGAGCAATCTGATGACGCTGACGTCCGAGCTGCCACTCCACCAGCGAAGTGCTGCCTTTAACCGGGTGCGGAACATGCATCTGTTCAACGCTGCGGGCATTGCGGATAAAGAAATCCGGGTTTTGCAGCAGATATTGCATGACGCTGTCGTCGTCGAGTGCAATCAGCGGTTCAATCTGGTCATCAAGATTGTTCATAGATGAATAAATCCGTCGTAAACATGAGTGGCAGGTCCGGTCATATACAGCGGATGACCCGGCCCTTTCCAGCGAATATCGAGGCTGCCTCCCGGCAGTTCCACCTGAACTTCTTCTGCAAGTAAACCTTGCTGAATACCTACAGCAACCGCGGCACAGGCGCCGCTTCCGCACGCCTGTGTTTCGCCCGCTCCGCGTTCGTATACGCGCAGTTTGACGCTTTCCGGGCTGACAATCTGCATGAATCCGACGTTCACGCGCTCAGGAAAACGCTCGTGGCTTTCCAGCACGGGGCCGAGGATTTCGACTTCTGCCGTCAGAACATCCTCGACCTGCAATACGCAGTGCGGGTTTCCCATCGACACGACGCCGCAAAATACTGTGCGCTCTTCCGCACGCAGAATATAGGTCTTTTCCGGTTTTGCTGCACGGAAAGGAACCTGCTGGGGCTCAAAGACCGGCTCGCCCATATTGACCTGAACTTCTTCATCTTCCGTGACGGTCAACGTCATGCGGCCAGTCTGCGTACTGACGCGGATATCGCGTTTGTTCGTCAGGCCCTTAATGCGGACAAAGCGCGCAAAACAGCGCGCACCGTTGCCACATTGCGCCACTTCGCTGCCATCCGCGTTGAAAATACGATAATGGAAGTCTAATTCGGGATCGTAAGGGGGCTCTACCACCAGCAGTTGGTCAAAACCCACACCACGATGGCGATCGGACAAACGACGGATCAGCTCAGGAGAGAAATAGACATTTTGAGTGACGGCGTCAACAACCATAAAATCGTTGCCCAGGCCGTGCATTTTGGAGAACTGCATAACTGACTCCGTTTACCGCTGGTCAAATCCAGTCGCGATGATCCCTTCATGATACGAACCGGCAGACACCAGCCGGTACGCCGACACAACGTGTCGATTAATCTCTTGAGTTCGTCGTGAGATCTTCGGGTGATACACCTTTCTGCTGCGAAGAACCATCGTTAGCAGTACCCGGTACATTGCTGGTTTTTTGCTTTGAGGCTTTTTCCGGTGGTGGGAAATACAACGGCCCTTTCAGTCCGCAACCGGAGAGAGCAAATAATATCGTCGCGGCCAGAGACCAGCGTAAAACGTTTTTCATTTTATGAATGCCTGTAATTCATGCGACCAAGCTCTCTATCATCGCAGGTGGATCATGAAAAGCAACAGGAATCGATAAAACCCGCAGGCACATTTTTAGGATTGAAAGAGAAAGAAAGCCGGATAATCTGCCGCGTGTCCAGTCAGTAGAAGGGCACAGTTTCTAATGCAGCTGAAATTGCTGTTTCAGGCGGGACGGTTCCACATCGGTTTCCGGTATGACGGCGCAGACAGCAGATAACGCGTTACTGCGAAATGGAATCACCTGAATACGGTCATCCAGCGTCACAATCTGATAGAACTGCGGCAGGTTGAAATTGATGAAGCTCGAGCCGTAGGTGAAGCGGTCATGTGATGATGAATAGAACCGGCTGACATCACGCACCAGATCTTCTTTACTGCCTTCACAGTGGTGATACACCTCGACGCGGTTCGACTCATCAAGAATATAGATGTTAAAACCGATATCGTCGGCACTGTCTTCGAAGAAGAACTGAATAATCCCTTCGCTCGCATAGCCGTCAATAACTGCGGGCAGATGTGCCTGATCGGTCTGCAATTTTACCGACAAACCGTGCAGTTTATTATTGGAAATGGCTCCGTAAAACTCGATGGCATTTTCCAGTTTCTGAACGGAAACGCTCAGACGCTCGAAGAATAATCCCCATGTCTGGCCGGAAACACGCACCGCTTTGAAACGGCCAGGCTCCAGACGTTTGCTCGACAGGCGCAGTTCAATACATTCAGATACCAGTTGCTGAATACGCGTGCGGATAAGCCCGCGCAAATGCTGGCTATAACAGAACACTTCCACCGATTCCGGCGGCGCAGCATCCTGATGCATTTTGCCCAGAATAGTTTTCAGCGCCTCCAGAACCGCCTGCGCGCCGCTAAAATGTAACGTACGCACTTCATTCCACGAGTTGCGATAAAGCAAATCGATGCTGCCTACCATGCATTCCTGATTCTGCCCGAAGCTGAAGACGTCCAGCTTACGGAAATCAAAATGCACAACCTGGTTGCGGAAGGCGGCGGTCGGATCGTGTTCAAGATTGACGATAATGGCCAGATGACGTATTTCGCAGGGACTGTACAACGCTTTTGGCGTCGGTGCCGGTAAACGCAGCGGGAAGCTGTGGGACACATCCGCCACCAGTTCACGCAGTTTGGCGATATCACACAAGCCGCCACTTTTAATGTGCAGACGCGTGGCAGACGTCAGCAGGCCGTTGAAATAGGCCCACGCCACCAACTTGTTCAGGTAACGGTTATATTCCAGCGGCTGATGGCTGACGATGGACTCCATCGATGGCGACTGGTTATACAAATACCAGCCGGTGCGGTTCGCACGGCCAATCGGCACATGAATAAAGGTTAAATCGTTTTCTGACAGATCAGGTGAAATTTGCGGATTCACCAGCGTGACTTTACCCGGCAGCGCTTCGAATGCGGCGTACAACTTACGGGTCAGCACGCCGATATCCTGCGGGCTGGCGCTGACGCTTAAATTGTTGCGGCGGGCAAAACGAATCAGGTTGCGATAGCTTTGCATCATGGCATCGAGCAGTTCGTTATGCGCTTCGCGCACGCGCTCGATTTTCCAGTTCGCCCGGTTGTCGAGGATCGCCAGACGCTCTTCGTCCCAGCCCCATTCCGCCACCAGTTGGCTGAGAATTTCACGACGCCAGCCCACCGACGCACGGGCGCGGGACAGTTTTTCGCAAACTTTTAAGTAGAAACAGCGGCGGACTAAATCAAGGCGGGTGAAATCTTCAATCTGGGTGAGATAACGGGTCACGCGATCGAGCATCATACAATAGGAATCGAGCCCGAAGCAGACGATCTCTCCCTGATGCAGGCGTTGTTTGATATCCATCGCCAGCAATTGTGTTTTCGGGTATTCCCACGAATAGGTTTCCAGCAGCAGCGTTTTCAGCACCGCTTTGTACGGCGAATCGATGCTTTTATACAGTTGCCAGAGGCTCGCGCCGAAATACTCTTCTGCGGACAGCGTACTGAGGCCGCCGAGATCGAGCCATTCGTTAGGTGTCAGCGCACCCTGTGAATACAACGAGAGGACATATTCGTCGTAATGCGCTTCTTCTTCGCCGGGCACCATATTCCAGAGAATACGTTTACCGGCCAGGCGCACGGCCGTCCGGTAGAATTCGTCGAGCAATAAAATGTGCTGCGTTGAACCGCAGTCCTCACCGCCCAGACTGCCGCTTTCGTTGTGGCGGAAGCGGTTTTCATCAATCAGGAAGAAGCTGACTTCCACGCCCAGCGACGCGGCCCATTTTTCTAACAGGCTGCATTTTTGCTGTAAGCGGTTGCGTTCTTCATTATCAAGCCATGACTGGTGGCACACCCAGATATCAAGATCTGAGCTTTGGCTCTGACCAATAGATGAAGTGCTGCCCATCGAATACACGCCGGTAATCGGCAATTCGCCTTTCGCCAGAGGTTCGAGCGTGCTTCCCCATTTGTCTTCGAGGTCATTGAGATAGGTGTTTTGGGATTCATCAGGCGTGAAAATGCAGATACCGTGCGGAACCTTACCTTCAAGGTATCCCGGTATCAGAGGGTGATGTTGATGTAGAAAGACAGGAAGCAACTGATAGACCTGCTGAAACGCAGGACCCATTGCTGCCAGTGCGCGATCGACGCGTAACTGGTTGATCGCATCCAATCTTTGCTTCAATGTCTCGATGTAGAGGTACAAGACGTTTCGCCTGATTATACAGTGTCTGGAAATAACCCCGTTCCAAATCCGTCATTTATCGTGATGCTTATGCTTTGAACAACCGCGATTGTGCAAATAGTTGACGAATAATTGCTGGAAACGTGATCAATTTAACACCTTGGTGATTGACCGTAAAGAAAGTAACGCACCACAATTACTCTTCCGCTTCTCAGAATTTTACCGCCTGTTCCGTAATGGAACAAATGACCTTCATCATCGTTAGCCTTCTTTTGCGAATGGCTTCTTACGCTGACAGCTTTCTATTGTCAGTGGTAGGATGGTTGAAGAGACAGTTAAACGGTAACAAAAATGTTAGACAAAATCATTCGAATTGCCACCCGCCAGAGCCCTCTGGCTTTGTGGCAGGCACAATATGTTCAAACCTGCCTGATGGCCTGTCACCCCGGTTTACAGGTGGAACTGGTCCCGATGGTGACGAAGGGAGACATCATTTTAGATACCCCTCTGGCCAAAGTGGGCGGCAAAGGTTTGTTCGTTAAAGAGCTTGAACTGGCCATGATGGATGGACGCGCAGATATTGCCGTGCATTCCATGAAA
Organism: Rahnella sp. PCH160; assembly: GCF_047784855.1. Classification (NCBI taxonomy): domain Bacteria; kingdom Pseudomonadati; phylum Pseudomonadota; class Gammaproteobacteria; order Enterobacterales; family Yersiniaceae; genus Rahnella; species Rahnella sp. PCH160. The sequence continues at coordinate 1,172,531 of NZ_JBLOGT010000001.1, read as the reverse complement.
GATGTGCCGGTTGAATTCCCTGAAGGGCTCGGGTTGGTCACTATTTGTGAACGCGAAGACCCCAGGGATGCTTTCGTCTCCAATCATTACGTCAGTCTGGCGGAATTACCGCACGGCAGCATCGTCGGAACCTCCAGCCTGCGCCGTCAGTGCCAGTTGCGTCAGAAACGCCCTGACCTGCAAATCCGCGATTTGCGCGGTAACGTCGGTACGCGTTTATCCAAACTCGATAATGGCGAATACGATGCCATTATTCTGGCCGTTGCCGGGCTGAAACGCCTTGGTCTGGAGAACAGAATCAGTGCCGCCCTGACGCCGGAAGAATGTCTGCCCGCCGTCGGACAAGGCGCGGTAGGTATCGAATGTCGTCTTGATGACTCATACACCCGCGCTTTACTCGCACCGCTGGCCCACCGTGAAACCACGCTGCGCGTACAGGCCGAACGCGCCATGAATATGCGCCTCGAAGGCGGATGTCAGGTGCCTATCGGCAGTTACGCCGAGCTGGAAGGCAATCAACTGTGGCTCCGTGCGCTGGTTGGCGCACCGGACGGCAGCCAGATGGTGTGCGGCGAACGCCGTGGCCCTGCTGAAAATGGCGAAAGCATGGGTATTGAGCTGGCCGAAGAACTGCTGGCGAACGGTGCCCGCGAAATTCTGCATGAGGTCTATCAGGGAAATCCCCCTAAATGACTATTCTGGTCACCCGCCCCTCTCCGGGAGGAGAAGCACTGGTTAGCCGGTTGCGCACTTTAGGCCGGGTGGCCTTCCATTCCCCGCTGATTGAATTTGCACCAGGGAACCAGCTCGCAATATTGCCGAACCTGCTATCCTCATTAAATCAGCAGGATCTGGTGTTTGTTCTCTCGCAACATGCCGTGAATTACGCCGATCGCGCATTACATCAGGCTGCAGTTCGCTGGCCGGGCAACCTCAACTATTTCGCGATTGGCCGAACCACCGGCCTGCTGTTTCACCGGGTCAGCAGTTTACCTGTTCAGTATCCACAGGACGGTGAAACCAGCGAAATGCTGCTCAATCTTCCGGCGCTACGCCGCCTTGAAGGCAAAAAAGCGCTGATTTTACGCGGCAACGGCGGGCGTGAATTACTGGCTGAAACGCTGGCTGAACGGGGCGTCGACGTGACGTACTGCGAATGTTATCAGCGCAGCCCGATTCATTACGATGCCAGCGAGCAAAGCGCCCAATGGCAACGCGCCGGGATTGACACGTTGGTGGTCACCAGCGGAGAAATGCTGCAACAGCTGTACCAGTTAGTTCCTGATTACTACCGACATTCATGGTTACTGCGCTGTAATCTGGTGGTGGTCAGTGAACGTTTGGCAACCCTTGCCCGCCAGCTTGGCTGGAGCAACATTCGGGTTGCCGATAATGCAGATAATGATGCGCTGATCCGCGCATTACAACTACCTGACTAAGGGATGTGCCAAAATGACGGAACAAAAAAATCCTTCCGCCCCGGATGATGAAGTGATGATCTCCAGCGCGGTTGAGAGCCCCCAGCCAGACGCCTCCGGCCGCGATAAGGAGCTGAAAGTGTTGCGTAAAAAGCAGCGTACCGCGCCGGTGTTAGGCGCTATCGCGATTGTTTTAGTGATTGCGCTCGGCGCAGGTCTTTATTACCACGGCCATCAGCAATCGCTGGCTCAGGCGGCTTCTAACGAAGCGCTTTCTGAACAACTCGATGCCCTGCAAAAAACCCAGCAACAGGATAAACAGCAAATTGCTGCCCTGCTTGCTCAGCAGGACAAAACCCGACAGGACGCCGATCGTCAGCAGGCGTCATTCGGTCGTCAGCTGAACGAATTGCAGGACAAAGTCGCCAGCATTTCCGGCAGTGATGCGAAAACCTGGTTGCTGGCGCAGGCCGACTATCTGGTAAAACTGGCGGGCCGTAAACTCTGGAGCGATCAGGATGTCACGACCGCCGCCGCGCTGCTGAAAAGTGCTGATGCTAGCCTGGCAGACATGAACGATCCCAGCCTGATTGATGTGCGTCGCGCCCTGAACGAAGACGTCGGCAGTTTGTCCGCCGTGGCTCAGGTTGATTTCGACGGCATCATTCTTAAGCTGAATCAGCTGTCTAATCAGGTAGATAACCTGCGTCTGGCAGACAATGACACCGACGATTCGCCAATGGACAGCGACGGCTCCAGTGTGTCCGGTTCACTGGCCGAATGGCGTCAGAATCTGACCAAAAGCTGGCACAACTTTATGGATGACTTCATTACCATCCGCCGCCGTGATACCAGCGCTGAGCCGCTGCTGGCACCGAATCAGGATGTGTATCTGCGGGAAAATATCCGCTCGCGCCTGCTGATTGCCGCGCAAGCCGTTCCGCGCCATCAGGATGAAGTCTACAAACAGTCGCTGGAAAGCGTATCGACCTGGGTTCGCGCCTACTTTGATACGTCAGATCCGTCGACCAAAGCTTTCCTTGAGGAACTGGACAGCCTCAGCCAGCAATCCGTTTCGATGGATGTGCCGGATGAGCTGAAAAGCCAGCCGATGCTGGAAAAACTGATGCAGACCCGCGTGCGTAACCTGCTTCAGCAGCCCGCCGCCGCAACACAGGGGGAATAACGCATGTTACGAGTTTTCGTGCTGTTCCTGATTGTGTTTGCCGGGATCATCGTCGGCCCGATACTGGCCGGCCATCAGGGTTACGTCCTGATTCAGACGGACAATTACAACATTGAAACCAGCGTCACCGGTCTGGTCATCATGCTGATCGTCCTGATTCTGCTGCTGTTTTTCATCGAGTGGGTACTTCGCCGCGTTCTGCGTACCGGTGCTCGTACGCGCGGCTGGTTTGCGGGGCGTAAAAGCTCCAAAGCACGCAAGCAAACCAAAGCCGCGATGCTGAAACTGGCAGAAGGCGATCATCGTCAGATGGAAAAATTGCTGGCGCGCAATGCCGATCACGCCGATCAGCCGGTGGTGAATTACCTGCTTGCCGCAGAAGCCGCGCAACAGCGTGGTGATGATATTCGCACAAATCAGTATCTCGAGCGGGCGGCAGAAATTGCCGATACCGACCAGATGCCGGTGGATATCACCCGTGTCCGCATTCAGCTGGCGCAGGGCCAAATTCATGCCGCGCGCCACGGCGTTGACCGGCTGATCGGGCAGTCGCCGCGTCACCCGGAAATTTTACGTCTGGCGGAACAGGCTTATCTGCGCACCGGCGCTTACGGTTCGCTGCTGGAAATTCTACCTTCTATGGCGAAAGCGGAAATTCATACCGACGACGAGATTCGCGTTCTTCAGGAACAGGCGTATATCGGCATGATGAACCAGCTGATGGCGGAAGAAGGCAGCGACGGTCTCAAGCGCTGGTGGAAAGATCAGAGCCGTAAAACCCGTCATGAAGTGGCATTACAGGTCGCGATGGCGAAACACCTGATTGAATGCAACGATCAGGATCTGGCGCAGGAAGTGATTCTCGACGGACTGAAACGCCAGTATGACGACCGTCTTGTCGCGCTGATGCCTAAGCTGCGTTCCGGTAATCCGGAGCAACTTGAAAAAACGCTGTATCTGTTGATCAAACAAAACGGTGCGTCGCCGCTGCTGAGCAGTACGCTTGGGCAGTTGCTGATGAAACATGGCGAATGGCTGAAAGCGAGCGAGGCCTTCCGTGAAGCGCTGAAACAGCGTCCTGATGCTTATGATTACGCGTGGCTGGCGGATGCGCTGGATAAATTGCATAAACCGGCTGAAGCCGCGGAAATGCGCCGTGAAGGATTGATGCTGACGCTCAATAACGATCAGCAGCTTTAATCAGAACCGGACTTCATATTATGCAAAAGGCTCCTTCGGGAGCCTTTTTTACGCCTGGTGCAAATCGCAGATAAAAAAACACCTGCAATATAAGCAGGTGTATAAAAACAATCAGGTACAGGACAACAGATGAGTGCCTCACTCAACGTTTTGCCTTCTGGTTGATAGCGCATCAGCGTTATCGGTCAGGATGACAATAGGCACTATAAATTGGCTCTGCATCATTCCCAGGTTTATGAAGCCGGAGCAAACATAATGGGTGGAATGAGCATCTACGCCGGGAATATTGCAGGAGCCGTGCCAGTATGGCAATAGCGGATGTGAAATTTTTAAAATCGTTGAAAAGTAAGCGTTTTATTTTTCAACATTGCCAGTACAAAAAGGTTCTACGCCCAATAGCATTCCACAACCACCTTTATTTGTCTCCACTGAACGACAACTCAAACCCTGTCCAGATGACTTTATATTTATCAATAAGATAAATGTCTCCAGACTGAGACAGGTAACAGGGGCAATGTCGTGAAACGGCTACAACGGGAAGGAAAGGGATTTGAGAAACTACAGACGAAAAAAAACCTGCTTTAAAAAGCAGGTTTCTTAAATGTGGTCGGCGAGAGAGGATTACGCGCATCTTCGATGCTTGCCCTGCGGGCCGTTGCTAAAGCAACGTGGTCTCGCTTCGCTCGGCTCAAACCTCCTGCGGAGGTTCTCATCCTCTTATACAACAGACGAAAAAAAACCTGCTTTTAAAAAGCAGGTTTCTTAAATGTGGTCGGCGAGAGAGGATTCGAACCTCCGACCCACTGGTCCCAAACCAGTTGCGCTACCAAGCTGCGCTACTCGCCGATGTCGTGCATCTTACTACTTTATGATACTAACTGCATCATTTAAATGAATTTTGTGTGTGGTGCGAAGGGAGGGACTCGAACCCTCACATCCGAAGGACACTAACACCTGAAGCTAGCGCGTCTACCAATTCCGCCACCATCGCATGTCACAATCACAAATTCATTTTAGAGTGGGGTGGCTAATGGGGCTCGAACCCACGACAACTGGAATCACAATCCAGGGCTCTACCAACTGAGCTATAGCCACCATATCTCTAACTAACGTGAAATGCTTAACTCAACAATTCACCGCAACTCTAGCGCAAACTAATGGTGCGCCCGACAGGATTCGAACCTGAGACCTCTGCCTCCGGAGGGCAGCGCTCTATCCAGCTGAGCTACGGGCGCTTAGCGCCGTTGCGGGTGGGGATACTACGGTTTTAACGCCAAGCTGTCTAGTGCTTTTTATCAGAAATATTGCGTTTGATTACGCTTTATCCAATCCGCATTAAAAGTAAGCGCCTTCCCTTCCCCACCCATGACTTACGACGTTATTTTGCTTTTTCCGGCGTAAGTGCAGCACGCTTATGCATGCCCAGGCCGAAGTATATCAGTGACACCGCCGCGATGAAAATACCGCCAACCAGCAGAGAAACCCGCGTATCCGGGTTAATTGCCATCCCCACCAGTACGCACGCGAGGAAAATCAGCGTCAGATAGTTGGTGTAAGGGAAAAGCACGGATTTGAACGGATGACTTTTCAGTTTCTCTTTATGCGCGTCGCGGAAACGCAGCTGGCTAATCAGCACGACAAACCACGGCACCATGCCCGGCAGTACGCTGGCGCTGTAGACATACACGAACACTTTCTCCGGATTCGGGATCACGTAGTTAAGGCATGAACCCACCAGCAGGCATAAAATCGTAATCGCGATGCCATAAACCGGGACGCCGCTTTTTGAAACCCGGCTCAGGAACGAAGGCAGCTGGCGGTTCTTTGACAAGGCGTAAAGCATACGTCCGCAACTGTACATTCCGCTGTTACAGCCCGACAGCGCCGCCGTCAGTACCACAAAGTTGATGATGCCGGCCGCTGAGGCAATACCAATTTTCGCGAAGGTTAAAACGAACGGGCTGCCGTGCGTGCCCATTTCGTTCCACGGGAAAATCGTGATGATGACGAAAATCGCGCCCACGTAAAAAATCAGGATACGCCACAGGATATTATTGATGGCACGTTTGAGCGTCACCTGCGGGTTCTTCGCTTCACCGGCGGTGATCCCCACCAGCTCAACGCCCTGATACGACGCCACGACAATACACAGCGCGAAGAGGAACCCTTTCCAGCCACCGGCAAAGAAGCCGCCGTGCGCCGTCAGGTTAGCAAACCCCACCGGCTCGCCGTGATTACCAAATCCAAAGAAAATCACCGCCAGCCCGACCACAATCATCACAATAATGGTGGTGATTTTGATCAGCGCAAACCAGAACTCCATTTCGCCATAAAGCTTAACGGCGGCCAGGTTCGCTGACGCCACAATCGCCACGGCAATCAGCGCCGGGATCCACTGAGGGAGATCGGGGAACCAGTATTGCGCGTAAACGCCGATGGCGGTGATTTCAGAAATCCCCACCGCTATCCACATAAACCAGTAACTCCACGCCGTGAGATATCCGTAGTACGGCCCGAGATATTTGTGCGCGTAAACCGCAAACGAACCGGCAACCGGTTCAAGGTGCAGCATTTCACCCATTGAACGCATGATAAAGAAGACGAAAACGCCCGCCAGAATATACGCGAGCAGTACCGACGGGCCCGCCCATTTGAGAGTACTCGCCGCGCCCATGAACAGCCCGACACCGATGGTGCCGCCCAGTGCAATCAGCTCGATATGCCTCGCTTCAAGCCCCCGGTGTAGCCCGCCTTTTTCTTCTTGATTCGCCATAGATCCTCAATTTCTCTGTATTTGTGTTTGCCTTTCGGAATGACCGAATTGTTATTTTTATTGTGGTGTTCGCCGCAGAAGGCGGAAAAACGGCGTTATGGTTTCGTATTTTCTGACGAGTTGCAAACCACAATTGAGAAAGATAAGCATTGATAGACAAGACAGACTGCAAACGAAAGCAAGAGGAAGGCAAAAATGAGAGGTCGCTCGCCGCCCTGAGAGATTGGGCGGCGAAGGTTTTTTGAGGCAGTCAGGATTTACAGACGGTTGGTGTAGTAATAGCGGACGAATTTGAGCAGCTTGAGCTGACGACGTAAACGGCTTGGCTGCAAAATCAGGCGGTACAGCCATTCCAGCCCCAGGTTCTGCCAGAGTTTGGGCGCGCGTTTAACGTGGCCGGTGAAAACGTCATAGGTTCCGCCGATCCCCATATACAGCGCATCAGGGTGCACGAGGCGGCAATCCCGCATCAGGATTTCCTGTTTCGGCGAGCCCATTGCCACTGTCACTATCGCCGCGCCGCTGGCTTTTACCCGTCCGAATAACGCATCTCGCTGTTCCGGCGTGAAATAACCGTTCTTGCTGCCGACAATATTGACGTTCCACTGCGCGCGGAGCTTCTCTTCGGTCTGCTGAAGAATTTCAGGTTTGCCGCCAATCAGAAACACCGGCGTCCCTTCAGCACCGGCGCGCTGCATCAGCCCTTCCCACAGATCCGCACCGGCGATGCGCGATATCTTCGCTTCGGGATATTTGCGGCGAATCGCGCGCACAATGCTGATGCCGTCCGGGTATTTATATTCCGCTACGTTAATCAGCGCGCTCATTTCCGGGTTGCTTTCAACGGTCAGCACTTTCTCGGCATTCATCGCCACCATCGAACCGGTTTTCACCTGATTATCGGCAAACAGATAATCAATAAAATGCGCCATATCGCGGAAGCCCCAGAGACGGATCCCGCGAATATCGTATTGTGGAACGTTATTCTCAGAGTTCATTCAAATTCCTGCCAGAGTCAGGCTCCATGAGGTTTTTTCTGCGCGGCATTTTGGCACGGATAAGCCCGGCGGCATCAAACATCCAGTACAGGAGTTTGGCGACGACCAGACACGCGCCGAACACCAGACAGAAAAACACCACCCGCGAGAAGAAGGAATCCACGCCTTCACGGGCCAGCACAATCATATTAAACACCGCACCAAAGCAGAAACTTTGCAAAATAGCGGCCTTATAAGGGTTCGCATCCGCTTTCCCTTTTTCGTACAACCAGTCAAACCATTTCATGATCATGCCAACGGCGACAGCGCCTAGCGGGATAAACCACACGCCGCCCATCACTACCAGAGAACCAATCAGGGTGGGGGAAATCGCCAGACCGGAGTGATTATTGAGCACTTCCCAAGTGAAGTAGTTGGCAGAATTGAGCACTATGCCCGGACGGTCATGCCACAGCCAGGTCGGAATGAAAACGTAGAAATCACGCACAATCGGCGCAAGCCCCTGGAAGCTGATTTTGTCGTAGTTCTGCAACAGCAGCCCCAGATTCTCCCACGGAGAAAATGTGTCGCGCGTCAGATACAGGAAAGTATAAATCGCTTCCGGGCCGCTGACGTTCAGGCCATACCGTTTAAGCGCCAGCCAGAACATGCCGACAATACCCAGCACGCCCGCCACCGCCAACATCCACAGACTTATCCAGCCACGCACAATGCCGATAAACAAAAACAGCGCAAAAGCGATGATGATATTGGCGCGGGTTCCGCCGACGATAACGTAGGTCAGGAAACCAAAAGCCGCGGTGCTGGCGAGGAAAAACAGCCAGCGGCGGACGTCCGGTTTGATAAAAAATACCACCAGCATCGCCGGAATAAAGAAGTAAAAGAAGCGTTTAAGCGCCACGCCGGAGACATCGCTGGAGAAGATCTGGCTGTAGGATTTCAGCTTAAACAGCAAAAAACCGTTGTGCATGAAGAAGATGGAAACGGTGACGACTGCAATCAGCGCCAGCAGCATCCAGGTCAGATGGGTTTCGACCCGGTTCATGGTAAACAGCGGTCGTGAAGGACCGTCGCGTTTAGCCTTCAGCCGCGTTTTGTAGCAAACGTAATAAATGCCATAGAAACAGGTCGCGGCCAGCATTGCCTGCAACAGGTTTTCCACCGGCACCACTTTGACGTCAAACTGAAAAACCAGCAGGCAGGTCAGCGGAAAACCAAAGTAGAACGTCAGCAGATACAGTAACGAAAATAAGACGTTAAAGTTGAAACGCACGCGCCGGAATTCTTTGTACGTCAGCGTGAGAATAAACAACAGCGACAGCACGTAAACGACAGTCAGGCCACCTAACTGTGCCAGCGTCATGATGTTTCTCCCGCCGCGAGCAGCAATGCCTGCTGCCAGCCCGAAATATAGTTCGGGTTGAAGAAGGCGATATTTTTGCGATCGGCATTCAGCAACTGACGCCGCGCTTCAGCGACCACTTTTTCATCCAGCGTATCGCCGTAGAAAAGCACAGGCAGATGCTGCTCGGCCAGATCCTGCCAGAAGGGATTCTGGCGGCTGACGACAAACGGCACGCCGAACTGAATCAGAAGGCATTGCGTCCCGATCCCCTGCTGCCGGTCGAAAATAAAATAGCCCAGCGAGCAGCGGCGCAACACATTGAGGTAATCATCGAAAGCCATTGCGCCGGTCATCAGGTCAACATTTTCGGGCGCAAACAGCGTTAATGCTTCCGCGCGAACCTGTTCAATATAGGCCTGATTATCCGCCGGATATCCCATCGGGATAATTACGCGGATATCGCCACCAAACTGCTGATGCAGTGAACGCAGGGCTTCAATGTGGCGGTTACTGCGATCACCGGAATTACCGACCAGCACCGTCATCGGCCCATCAGGTTCGGGCAGGTCAGCGGGTTGCGTCAGCGCCGGATCCATACGTGTCGGGAAGTACAGCAAAGACGACGGCGTTCGGGGATAGCGCTGATGGAAATGGATCAGATCGCCGCGTGTGGCAAAGATATGCCCGATACGCCCTTGCGCCATACGGCGCATAAAATAAAACAGGCGGAATTTCAGCCCTCCGGCAGATTCATACAAATCCGCCCCCCAGATATGCCAGCTGGCCTGTTGGGCTTTGATTTTGCCGGTAAGCAGCGCCAGCCAGAGCGCAGGATTAAATTGCCCGTGGAAGAAAAAGTGGTGCGTCCGGTCCTGCGCGCGGGAAATCACCGCCGCCGCCAGCGTTTTTTTGTCCGGATAAACACGGATGTCCAGACGCGTAAATTCAGCAAATGCCGAAGCATCCGCCGCCGCCACCATAAAATGACAAATCCGCTTTTCAGGCGTGCATTCGGCCAGCACGTCGTTGAAAAAGCGCAGTACGGTAACATTATGGTGAGGGATGTCAGATCCCAAAACGTGAATCAGCGTTGTCATGCTCGTCTACGATAGATAACAAATACAGTGCAGCACGCGGCAAAATAGACGATATACGTCGCCATATACGCCTGCGCAGCGCCCAGAGAACCGTGAATCGGGATCAGCCAGTGTGAAAAACCGGTCAGCAGCGCGAACTGACTGATTTCGGTCAGCACATAAAAGCGCAAAGACGCACGGGCGATCACCAGGTACCCAAAAACATACGAGCCGACTTTCAGTACATCGCCCACCAGTTGCCAGGCGAACAAATCGCGCATCGCGATGAATTGTTTTGAAAACAACAGCCAGATAGCAAAATCGCGCAGTAACCAGACCGTGAAACTGACTGCGGCCACGGCGGGGATGACAAATTTCAGCGACTTCACGATTTCGCGGGAAATATCCCGTTTATCGGTCAGCCGGGATAATGTGGGCAACAAATACACGCTGAATGAGGCGGTGATAAATTGCAGGTAAGCATCCGAAATACTGCTGACGCCCTGCCAGATCCCCACATCATTCCAGCTGTAATGTTCAGCCAGCAGATTTCGCATCATCACATACGCCACCGGGATCGTAACGGATGTGATCAGCGCCATCAGCGTAAATTTACCGAGATGGCTGGCAATAAAGCGATCCCAGCCCGGTTTTAAGTATTCCAGCGGAAAGGATTTGCGCTTCCACAACATGCCAGCCGCGGGCAGGATAACCAGCGCAGGCACCAGCGCCAGACCGGCCAGCGCGCCTTCGTAACCGCCCAGTTTGAAGCAAGCCAGATAAGCGACTAAACCAATCAGGCTTCCGCCAATCACCGCCAGCGCGTTGCCCATCGCATCGCGGTACCCTTTCAGGATTGCCTGAAAATAGTTGGCGTAGGCGATGCCCATCTGGATAAAGGCCACGGCGCGAACCACAGCCTGATAGCGTTCATGCCCGAACAGGCCGGTACTTATTGGTGCCGCGAGCAGCAGAAATATCGCCGCCAGCAGGGTGGAGAAACCTAAAATCAGCGATGACGATGTCCCGAGCACGGCTTTAAGCCGTTCAGGATTATCATGGTGTTCGGCAACATATTTGGTGACGCCGTTGAATATCCCGGCACCGGACAATACGCCCAACACCGTGACCATCTGACGGAAATTCCCCGCCTGCCCCACGCCTTCCGGCCCGAACGCCACGGCCAGCAATTTGACCACCAGCAATCCGGCGCCAATTTTAATCAGCGTGGAACCGGCGGTCCAGACTGACGCTTTTGCCAGCGACATATCAGGCGAAGTACTGCAGCATGGCCGCAATCACAGTGCGCTGTGTGTCGTCGGTCATGTTGTAGAACAACGGCAGGCGCACCAGACGCTCACTTTCCTGCGTGGTAAAGCGGTCAGTGCCAGAGAAACGCCCGAAGTTTTCGCCAGCCGGACAGCCATGCAGCGGAATGTAATGGAATACGGTGAGAATATCCGCCGCTTTCATATGTCGGATGAACGCATCGCGGTCTTCGATATCGTTCAGGCGAACATAAAACATGTGGGCGTTTTGGATGCAATCCTGCGGAATAGCCGGAAGCTGAACACGCCCCGCATCAGCCAGATCCTGCAAGGCTTCGTAATATTCATTCCAGATACACAGACGGCGCTGATTAATCTTGTCAGCAGCATCCAGGTTTCCCCACAGATACGCGGCCTGCAAATCAGACATCAGATAGCTGGATCCGATGTCGCGCCAGGTATATTTATCCACCTGACCGCGGAAGAACTGGCTGCGGTTGGTGCCTTTTTCGCGAATGATTTCAGCACGGTCAATCAGCGCCGGATCGTTGATCAGCGTCGCACCACCTTCGCCGCCTGCGGTGTAGTTTTTCGTTTCGTGGAAACTGAAACAGCCAATATGGCCGATAGTCCCCAGCGCTTTGCCTTTGTAAGTCGACATCACACCCTGCGCGGCATCTTCCACCACGAACAGGTGATGCTTTTCGGCCAGCGCCATGATGGTATCCATTTCACAGGCCACGCCCGCGTAATGAACCGGCACAATCACTTTAGTTTTATCCGTAATCGCCGCTTCAATCAGGGTTTCATCGATATTCATGGTGTCCGGGCGGACATCCACGAAGACGATTTTCGCGCCGCGCAGGACAAACGCATTGGCGGTCGAGACGAACGTAAAACTCGGCATAATCACTTCATCGCCCGGCTGGATATCAAGCAGCAATGCGGCCATTTCCAGCGACGCCGTGCAGGACGGCGTCAGCAACACTTTCGGGCAGTTAAAACGCTGTTCGAACCATTTCTGGCAGCGCAGCGTGAATCCGCCATCACCGCAAAGTTTGCCGCTGCTCATCGCCTCGCGCATGAAATCAATTTCAGTGCCGGCAATTGGCGGCGCATTAAAAGGGATCATCGTTTCACCTGTACAGCCAGTACGCCGTGCGCGTGACTTTGCCACCGCTGGCGAGATAAAGGTTTAAAGCTGCAAGGTTGCCGGTTTGTGTCGCGACGTGCAGCCGCGAAACGCCCTGACCGGCACACCATTGTTTCGCAGCCGCCATTAATTTTTTGCCCGCTCCCCGCCCCTGACACTCAGGTCTGACGGCCAGCAGGCCAATTCGTGCCTCGCCACCGGCTAACCGACGCAGCGTCACAAATCCGCTGCCGTTGCCGTGTTCGTCATCGGCCCACAGGCAAAGATGGTCGAACGTACCGAGAACTGCTTTTTCCGCCCACATCGCGTAAAAACGCGCGCTGTCTTGCGGCTGATACCAAGGTGTTCTAAAGCGGCTCAGTCTAAACGCCTGACGGGCGATATTCACCACGTCGGCAATGTCTTCCGGCACCGCCAGACGCCCGGCGGGCAGCGCGATGTCTTGCGGACTCACCGCGACACACACATCCGTTTCACCTTCGGCCAGACGAAAACCGAGCGCGGACATCGCATCCAGCATTTCGGTCTGGTCAGCGTCGACTTTCGCCTGCACCAGCGCATATTGCGCGAGCGCCTCAGGCGTCACGATTGTTTTCGCCGACGCATCCAGGCTTAGTTTCGCACTACGCAACTGGAAGAAATCGCTCTCCCAGTCGAGCGGCTCAATATTGCCGTGGACGTGCAGGCTCACCGCCACACACCTTTGGTGTCTACGATCCACGACTGGCGGATCGTGCTGGCCGGGATCGCCTTGAACGAGGTGTGATCGACCAGCATCACCAGAAGATCGGCTTCGTTCAGGGCATCATCCAGAGAATGCAGAGTGACCTTTTGGGCCAGCGACGCCGGAAGCTGATGAACATTCGGTTCAACGGCCCAGGTCTCGCCGGCATGCCAGTCGGCAATCAGATGGGTGACTTCAACGGCCGGGCTTTCGCGCAGGTCGTCGATATTGGGTTTAAACGCCAGACCAAAGCAGGCGATTTTAATTTCTGAAGCACGCTTGCCGGTGGTGGTCAGGCAGTCTGCCAGCGCCGCTTTCACGCGATCAACCACCCAGTGTGGTTTGCTGTCATTGACTTCACGCGCCGTGCGGATGATCCGCGCCAGCTCCGGGTTCTGCGCCACAATAAACCACGGGTCGACGGCGATACAATGACCGCCAACGCCCGGCCCGGGCTGTAAAATATTCACCCGAGGATGACGGTTTGCCAGGCTGATCAGCTCCCAGACATTAATACCCTGCGCATCGCAAATCAGCGACAACTCATTCGCAAAAGCAATATTGACGTCGCGGAAGCTGTTTTCGGTCAGCTTGCACATTTCCGCCGTGCGCGAATTCGTGACCACGCATTCCCCTTTCAGGAAAATGTTGTACAAATCACTGGCGCGCTGTGAGCACACGGACGTCATGCCGCCAATCACGCGGTCATTTTTGATCAGCTCAACCATCACCTGGCCAGGCAGAACGCGTTCAGGGCAGTAAGCAATATTGATATCCGCCTGTTCACCCGCCTGTTGCGGAAAACTCAGATCCGGGCGGGTTTCGGCCAGCCATGTCGCCATCTGTTCTGTCGCGCCCACCGGAGAGGTGGATTCCAGAATGATCAGATCACCCTTTTTTAGCACCGGCGATAATGAGCGCGCGGCGGATTCCACGAATTTCATGTCCGGCAGATGATCGCCCATAAAAGGCGTCGGCACGGCAATCAGGAAAGCATCAGCAGGTTCAGGCCGGGTGACTGCGCGCAGGAAACCGCCTTCTACGGCCTGTTTCACCAGCGTGTCGAGATCGGGTTCAACGATATGAATGGCGCCGCGGTTAATCGTATCTACCGCGTGCTGATTGATATCCACACCCACCACGTTTTTCTGGCGTGAGGCGAAGGCGGCAGCCGTCGGCAAGCCGATGTAACCCAGTCCGATTACAGAAATAGTATTGAAATTCATGGTCATACCCGATGATTTTTTAATGCATCAAGAATATGGCGACACGCGTGTCCGTCGCCATAAGGATTGTGCGCCCGGCTCATACTGTTGTATTCGTTTTCATCGCTCAGCAGACGGTTCACTTCCTTAACAATTTTTGCAGGATCAGTGCCAACCAGACGTACCGTACCGGCATCGACGGCTTCCGGACGCTCTGTGGTTTCCCGCATCACCAGCACCGGTTTACCCAGCGAAGGCGCTTCTTCTTGTACACCGCCTGAATCCGTCAGGATCAGATAGGCCTTATCCATCAGATAAACGAAAGGCAGGTAATCCTGCGGGTCGATCAACACAATATTGTCGATGCCCGCCAGAATGCGGTTTACCGGCTCACTGACGTTAGGATTAAGGTGTACCGGATAAACAATCTGAACATCCGGATGCTGGCGGGCGATATCGGCCAGCGCCGAGCAAATCCGCTCAAAACCGCCACCAAAACTTTCACGGCGGTGACCCGTCACGAGGATCAGTTTTTTATTGGCATCGAGGAACGGGTAAGTATTGGCCAGTTGCTGCGCCAGAGACGCATCGCTGTTAAAGCGATCGCGGACCCACAGCAGCGCATCAATTACCGTATTGCCGGTGACGAAAATGCGACTTTCGGGAATATTTTCCCGCGTCAGATTCGAACGGGCATTTTCCGTCGGGGCAAAATGCCAGCGCGCCAGATGACCGGTCAGCAGTCGATTGCCTTCTTCCGGCCACGGCGAAGAAAGGTCGCCCGTGCGCAGGCCAGCTTCCACATGGCCGACCGAAATCTGATGGTAAAAAGCCGCCAGACTCGCGGACAGCGTCGTAGTGGTATCGCCATGAACCAGCACAACGTCCGGTTTAAATTCATCAAGCACTGGCTTCAGGCCGGTCAGAATACGGCTGGTGATTTCCGTCAGACCCTGCCCCGGTTTCATAATATTGAGGTCATAATCGGGCGTAATCTCAAACAGACGCAGTACCTGATCGAGCATTTCACGGTGCTGCGCCGTGACACAAACTTTAGATTCAAAAGCCGCATCCTGCGACAAAGCAAGCACCAGCGGCGCCATTTTAATGGCCTCCGGACGGGTGCCAAAAATCGTCAACACTTTCACAATGTGTTTCTCTTATTTTTACGACGCGTCAGGGCAACTCCTGCCCCGATTAAACCACCGACAATCCCCCACATAATCATCAGTAACACACGGCGGGGACTGTCACGTTTTACAGGTTCTTCAGGTGTTCTGAGATAACGGTAAGTCTGGAATTTAGCGGTGAGGGTTGGGCCAACGTTCAGCGTTGAAAGCATGGCGCGGTTCTGGTCGTAATCCAGATCATAACCCGGCCCGGAGGCCTGCAATAATTCCAGACGCGCTTTCAACATAGGCACCCCCAGCAGAAACATGTCGGAATCCGGCAGTTCTTCGGCTGGCGTATCCGTGACGCTTTTAGTGATATTTTGCTGTTGGGCAATTTTCAGCGCCTGCCCGGTGTTATTCACCGTGCGTTTGAAAATGCTCTGCGCCACCTCTTCCTGCCGTTTGACCTGCGCTTTCATCGACTGTGTTCGGGCAGCCCACGCGCCCTGCAACTCATCGTACAAATGTTGCGCCGCGCGCTGGCTGGCGAAATCAACATACTGGCGCAACAGTTTATTGGCATCAGCGGCATCTTCTGCCGTCAGTTTCACAATGTCATTCGGGACTTTGGTTGCATCACGCGGCGTAAACTGAATATCGTTAATCAGGTCATCAAGCAAAACGGCATCCGCACGCGCATCATTTTCCTGACGTTGCTTGTAATAAGGACTTTGCAGCCAGAAATCACGACGGGTGTCGTAGGCGGCCAGTTGCATCACAAATTCATTATAGGATTCATCAGAGATCGGCGGACGACCGGTATCCAACGGCGGCGCGGTGCGCATATCCAGATTACGCAGGAACTGCGCCTGTGAGAAATAGGACGATAAATTGTTTACTGTTGGGCGATCGGTAATGGCTGTCGAACTCCACTCCTGCTTCATCAGATAAGAGGAGCCCAGAGCCACTAACGCGAACAATACGGCCAGACCTGCAATCCAAAATTTACCTTTCCATAAGGTGCAGCACAAACCACGAATATCGAGCTCGTTTTCGATGTCACGATCATTCTGGTTTCTTATCATTTCTGGTTTATCCACAGCCAGTTTGCCCTTGCGTAAAAGAGGAATTATTGAGGAGATGAACGGCGCAAACGTCTTTTAACACGTTTGATAAACCGGGCCACACGCCAGGCGTGCTTTATGCAAACGCCATACAACAGGAAAGCAACGAAGAATAAAGCCAGCATGGCCCATTCAGGCACGAAGGACAGATGTTCGCCTATCACGCCAACCGCAGCCAAAAGTGCGGCTGCCACGGTAATTAACATAAAGGCCTGACGGGAAGTAAAACCGGCACGCATGATCAAATGATGAATGTGCTGACGATCGGCAGAAAACGGGCTCATGCCTTTGCGCAGACGGCGGTACATGATGGCAACCATGTCCATCAGAGGGATCGCGATAAGCCAGAGCGCGGTTACCGGGTTCATCGGATGCGTTTCGCCCTGCGTGCTTTGCAGCAGGATCCAAATCACCGTAAAGCCAATCAGCGTACTGCCCGCATCGCCCATGAACACTTTATAACGAGGGCCGAAAACGCCCAGGTTAAGCAGGATATAAGGCAAGATAGCGGCAATCATGGCAAAGCACCAAAGCGCCAGTTCCATGTGCCCGCTGCCATACATAATGATGCCTAAAGAACCGAAACTGACGCAGGATAATCCGCCCAGCAACCCGTCGATGCCATCCACCATGTTAAAGGCGTTGATCGCAGCCCACACGGCAAACAGGGTCACCAGATAACCAAACGGCCCGAGCGCCATTTCCCATGGGCCGATCAGATGCCCGAGATTGCGCAGCGTAAGATTTGTAAAGCTCATCATGGCGACAGCGACCACGGCCTGCACCATTGCACGAATTTTTACACTGATATCGTAGCGGTCATCCAGCGCACCGACCAGCACGAGCAGGCCCGCACAGGCGAGATAAAGGTTGCCATGAGGAATGACATAGCTGGTGATAAGAAAGGCGAAACAAACCCCTGCATACACAGAAATACCGCCGACCAGCGGGATCAACCCCTGATGGCGTTTGCGGAAATTGGGTTTGTCTACGAGTCCGATTTTATTCGCTGCCTTCCGGGCAACAAACAGAAACAGAAATGAAAATACAAAAACAATGGCAAGCTCAGTACTCATAGTGAGTAAGTTCACAGTTAAGAGGTCTCTTCTGCAAAAATAAGGTGCGCGGAATCCAGAAAATCATAAACCTCGCAGCCTTAAATCAAATCCTATGGTGACAGTTATGGTTTTGTCTCAGGCAAGACCTTATCTGTTGCCATTTCTTGGGCAGTAAACCGATAAAATAAAGAAAGGGCACTGGAAAAACCATCAGCTATTATCCGAATAGTCTGACAATTTCACCAAAGTAGCATTATGGTAGCTACCAAAAGCAAAAAACGCCACGGCTTAGCGTGGCGTTAGTTTGCGTTTTACACCAAATTACGAACGTTTCATCATATCGAAGAAGTCGTCATTGGTTTTCGTCATGGCAAGTTTGTTGATGAGGAATTCCATTGCATCAATCTCACCCATCGGGTGAATGATTTTACGCAGGATCCACATCTTCTGCAGTTCTTCCGACGTGGTCAGCAGCTCTTCTTTACGGGTACCAGAGCGGTTGTAGTCGATTGCAGGGAAGACACGTTTCTCAGCAATTTTACGCGCCAGATGCAATTCCATGTTGCCGGTACCTTTAAATTCTTCATAGATAACTTCATCCATTTTAGAACCGGTATCGACCAGCGCGGTCGCGATGATAGTCAGGCTGCCGCCCTCTTCCACGTTACGTGCTGCACCGAAGAAACGTTTCGGACGGTGTAAGGCGTTGGCATCCACACCACCGGTCAGCACTTTACCTGATGACGGAACCACGGTGTTGTATGCACGCGCCAGACGGGTAATGGAGTCCAGCAGGATGATAACGTCTTTCTTGTGCTCAACCAGGCGTTTCGCTTTTTCGATGACCATTTCAGCCACCTGAACGTGGCGGGATGCCGGCTCATCAAAGGTAGAAGCTATAACTTCACCTTTAACCAGACGCTGCATCTCGGTCACTTCTTCCGGACGTTCGTCAATCAGCAGAACCATCAGCACACAATCAGGATGGTTGTACGCAATGCTGGTGGCGATGTTCTGCAGCAGCATGGTTTTACCCGCTTTCGGCGGAGCAACAATCAGACCACGCTGACCACGGCCAATCGGAGAGGCCAGATCCAGTACACGCGCGGTTAAATCTTCAGTTGAACCATTACCACGTTCCATACGCAGACGTGAATTTGCATGCAGAGGGGTTAAGTTTTCGAACAGGATTTTGTTGCGGGCGTTTTCGGGTTTGTCGTAGTTAACTTCGTTAACTTTCAACAGGGCAAAATAACGTTCACCTTCTTTCGGTGGGCGGATTTTACCGGAAATAGTGTCGCCAGTGCGAAGGTTGAAGCGGCGAATTTGGCTTGGAGATACGTAGATGTCGTCGGGGCCTGCGAGGTAGGAACTGTCTCCGGAGCGGAGGAAACCAAATCCATCCTGCAATATCTCCAGTACGCCATCACCGAAGATGTCTTCTCCGCTTTTCGCATGCTGCTTCAATATTGAAAAGATTATGTCTTGCTTGCGCATGCGGGCCTGGTTTTCCAGCCCCATATTTTCGCCGAGTGCAATCAGATCAGAGACCGGCGTATTCTTTAATTCGGTAAGATTCATAATGGTGGGTTCTTAAACTCGGGGTATGTCTCGAACATCTGTCGTGAATGGGTATGGCAGGGTCATCCGTGCCTGTTTGTTGTATGACACTTCAAATCACAGCTTTGAAATCCAGCCGCAGGCAGACGCTCGCGGGCGATATTCTAGAGGGGCAAACTGATATTGAAGGTGTCTTAAAGCCGATTTTGTTAAAACCGTTAGATGGTCAAGCACAGTGCCAGTTCAATTTAATTATTATTCAAAGAAACTTATAGGCAGATGTTTTTGACACAACAGAGTAAAACGTAAGAATTAAACTACAGGTAAGCTCTATTTGCAGTAAGCGTAAACTTAGCACGCTTCTTGACAGGCGTCTAGCGGACAATGTGAAAAACACGGCAGCCCGCTAAACACCTGGCTTGGGTCATCCCGACCGACTACAGATTAGCTGTTAAGAACTCTTTCAGCTGACCTTTCGAGAGTGCGCCAACTTTAGTTGCTGCGACTTCGCCGCCTTTAAATAACAGCAGGGTAGGAATACCACGGATGCCGTATTTAGGTGCAGTACCTGGGTTTTCGTCGATGTTCAGCTTCGCGATAGTCAGCTTGCCTTCGAACTCAGTGGCAATTTCATCCAGAATCGGAGCGATCATTTTACAAGGACCACACCATTCTGCCCAGAAATCGACCAGCACCAGCCCTTCGGCTTTCAATACGTCGTTGTCGAAACTGTCATCGGTCAGGTGAATAATTTTATCGCTCATGTTTACTCCAAAGGATTATCTTTACCTTGTTGATGTAGCATTAACCAACAGTAGGTTGACTTTATTTCACCGGATACGCTTTCGTAAAGCAATAGTTAGCTGATATTCTACCACACTATGAGCAAAACACACTTGACCGAACAGAAGTTTTCCGACTTCGCCCTGCACCCGCTAGCAGTTGAAGCCCTTGAAAAGAAAGGGTTCCATTACTGTACGCCTATTCAGGCATTGGCATTGCCGATCACGCTCGCTGGGCGTGATGTTGCAGGTCAGGCGCAAACCGGTACCGGCAAGACGCTGGCTTTTTTGGCGTCTACTTTCCATTATCTGCTTTCTCACCCTGCTGCGGAAGGTCGTCAGACTAACCAGCCGCGTGCCTTGATCATGGCACCTACGCGTGAACTCGCGGTGCAGATCCACTCCGATGCCGAAGCATTATCCGAATCTACCGGGCTGAAATTAGGCCTGGCCTACGGCGGCGACGGTTACGACAAACAGCTTAAAGTGCTGGAAAGCGGCGTGGACATCCTGATCGGAACCACTGGCCGTTTAATCGATTACACCAAACAGAACCACGTCGACCTGGGCGCGATCCAAGTAGTGGTGCTGGATGAAGCAGACCGTATGTTCGATCTGGGCTTCATCAAAGATATCCGCTGGATCTTCCGCCGGATGCCACCTGCGACTCAACGCCTCAACATGCTTTTCTCAGCAACCCTTTCCTATCGTGTGAAAGAACTGGCGTTCGAAAACATGAATAATGCCGAGTCGATTGAGATCGAACCGGAGCAAAAGACCGGTCACCGAATCCAGGAAGAACTGTTCTATCCTTCAAATGAAGAAAAAATGCGCCTGCTACAGACGCTTATTGAAGAAGAATGGCCAGACCGCTGCATCATTTTTGCAAATACCAAGCACCGTTGTGAAGACGTCTGGGGCCATCTGGCTGCCGACGGCCATCGCGTAGGTTTGCTGACCGGCGATGTCCCACAGAAGAAGCGCCTGCGCGTTCTGGAAGACTTCACCAAAGGCACGCTGGACATTCTGGTTGCGACTGACGTTGCTGCCCGTGGTCTGCACATTCCGGCTGTTACGCACGTCTTTAACTATGACCTGCCTGACGACTGTGAAGACTACGTTCACCGTATTGGCCGTACCGGCCGTGCGGGTCTGAGCGGTCACTCCATCAGTCTGGCCTGTGAAGAGTATGCGCTGAACCTGACGGCAATCGAAAACTACACCGGCCACAGTATTCCGGTCAGCAAATACAGCAGCGAAGCGCTGTTATCTGATTTGCCTGCGCCGAAACGTCTGGCTCGCTCACGCACCGGGAACGGTCCGCGTCGTAACAGTAATTCGTCGTCGCGTCGCAGCAGCAGCGCACCACGTAGCAACCGTAAACGTCCGGGCTGATAACCTATGCTAAGCTCCACCTCACTGTATGCAGCAATTGATCTGGGCTCTAACAGCTTTCACATGCTGGTTGTTCGTGAGGTGGCAGGCAGTATCCAGACCCTCGCCAGAATTAAACGCAAAGTGCGTCTGGCTGCCGGTCTGGATAAGCAAAATCTGCTTTCTCAGGAAGCCATGCAACGTGGCTGGCAATGTCTGAAGCTGTTTTCCGAAAGATTGCAGGATATTCCCCGCGAACAAATCCGCGTCGTTGCGACTGCAACGCTGCGGCTTGCCAGTAATGCTGACGAATTTTTGGGTAAAGCTCAGGAAATCCTCGGTTGTCCGATTCAGGTCATTGCCGGCGAAGAAGAAGCCCGTCTGATTTATCACGGCGTTGCCCATACCACGGGTGGCCCGGATAAACGTCTGGTCGTTGATATTGGCGGTGGCAGTACAGAGCTGGTCACCGGTACCGGCGCACAGGCCACCACGCTTTTCAGCCTTTCGATGGGCTGCGTGACCTGGCTGGAACGCTATTTTACAGACCGGAATCTCGCCAAAGAAAACTTCGATCAGGCCGAACAGGCCGCGATCGACATGATCCTGCCGGTTGCTCCTCAGTTGATCGCCAATGGCTGGCAGATTTGTGTCGGTGCTTCCGGCACAGTTCAGGCACTGCAGGAAATCATGGTCGCTCAGGGTATGGATGAGCGTATTACGCTGCCGAAACTTCAACAGCTCAAACAGCGCGCGATTCAGTGCGGAAAACTGGAAGAGCTGGAAATTGAAGGCCTGACGCTTGAGCGTGCGCTGGTTTTCCCAAGCGGTCTGTCGATTCTCATCGCCATTTTCAAAACCCTGAATATCGAAACCATGACGCTGGCCGGTGGCGCACTGCGTGAAGGTCTGGTTTACGGCATGTTGCATCTGCCGATTGAACAGGATATTCGCCAGCGCACATTGCGTAATCTGCAACGTCGCTATCTGCTTGATAATGAACAGGCACAGCGCGTGGCACAGCTTGCAGAGAACTTCTCGTTGCAGGTGGCGCAGGAATGGAAGCTCGATGCCCGCGCCCGTGAGCTGCTTAACAGCGCCTGTCTGATCCACGAAATCGGGCTGAGCGTTGACTTCAAAAAAGCGCCACAACATGCCGCTTATCTGATCCGTCATTTAGACTTGCCGGGCTTTACGCCGGCGCAGAAAAAGCTGCTGGCGACGCTGTTGCAGAACCAGAATGGAATGCTCGATTTACCGTTGCTCAATGAGCAAAACGCCGTGCCGCCGCGTCAGGCACAACGTCTTTGTCGCATTCTCCGGCTCGCCATTATCTTTGCCAGCCGTCGTCGCGACGATACGTTGCCCGCCGTGCGTTTACGGGCAAATGACGATGAACTGAACGTGATTGTGCCGCAGGGCTGGCTGGCTCAGCATCCGCTGCGTGCAGAAGAGCTGGAACAGGAAAGCCACTGGCAAAGTTATGTCCACTGGCCGCTGTTCGTCGAAGAACAGCTCTGATTTCTGCAAAAAATACGTTACCGACCGAGGCAGGGCTTATCCCCTGCCTTTTCTTTGTCTGTCAGTTTCCGCCTTTGGCTTTCGCCAGCTGCTCACGGATCTTCTCAAGATGGCTTTGGCCTTTTACCATCCGCTCCTGCGCACTGACCACTTTACGTTCACTTTCCCAGGCTAAATCATCCTGCGGCAGTTCCATCAGGAAGCGGCTGGGTTCCGGACGGATTAATTCACCGTACTGGCGGCGTTCGCGGCAAAGTGTAAACGTCAGCTCTTTTTGGGCGCGGGTAATTCCTACATACGCCAGACGGCGTTCTTCATCGACATTGTCTTCATCGATACTGCTCTGGTGCGGCAATAATCCCTCTTCCATCCCGACCAGAAACACATAGGGGAACTCCAGACCTTTCGAGGCGTGCAGCGTCATCAGCTGAACCTGATCCAGCTCTTCGTCGTTTTCACCGCGTTCCATCATGTCGCGCAACGTAAAGCGCGTGACCACCTGAGTGAGCGTCATCGGCTCATCGAGATCAGTGCCTTCGAGCATTTCAGTCATCCAGCTGAACAGCTGATTGACGTTTTTCATGCGCATTTCCGCCGCTTTCGGGCTCGGCGAGGTTTCGAACAACCAGCTTTCGTAATCGATGCCGTGGATCAGATCCCGTACCGCCGCGACCGGTTCGCGTTCGGCCAGTTCGGAAAGAGTGCCCATCCAGTGCGTGAATCGTTGCAGGGATTCCAGACCGCGCCCGGTCAGATACTGGCTCAGCCCCATATCGAAACTGGCTTTGAATAAACCTTTGTTGCGCTGATTCGCCCATTCGCCGAGTTTTTGCAGCGTCGCGGCACCGATTTCACGACGCGGCGTATTCACGATACGCAGAAACGCGCTGTCGTCGTCAGGGTTGGTCAGGACGCGCAGATAGGCCAGCAGGTCTTTAATCTCAGGCCGCGAGAAGAACGACGTGCCGCCGGAAATGCGGTACGGAATGCGGTTTTGCATCAGCATTTTTTCAAACAGGCGCGACTGGTGATTACCCCGGTACAAAATCGCGTAATCGCCATAGCCGGTTTTGTTGATGAAGTGATGCGCAATCAGTTCGCCAACCACGCGTTCGGCTTCGTGATCTTCGTTGTTGGCGGTCACCACTTTCAGTGTTTCGCCGTAACCCAGTTCAGAGAAAAGCCGCTTCTCAAATACATGCGGATTGTTGGCGATCAGGATGTTGGCCGCTTTCAGAATTCGCTGCGAGGAACGGTAATTCTGCTCGAGCTTAACCACCTGCAACTGCGGGAAATCTTCTTTCAGCAGCACCAGGTTTTGTGGCCGTGCACCGCGCCAGGAGTAAATGGACTGATCGTCGTCGCCGACCACGGTAAAACGCGCGCGGTTGCCGACCAGCAGTTTCACCATCATGTACTGACTGGTGTTGGTGTCCTGATATTCATCGACCAGCAGATAACGCAATTTGTTCTGCCAGCGCTCGCGCACTTCTTCATTCTTCTGCAACAGCAGCGTCGGCAGCAGGATCAGGTCATCAAAATCGAGAATATTACAGGCACGCATATGGTCATGATAAAGCCCGTAGCAGTGCGCAAAGATCTGATCACGTTCCGAACGCGCAAGACCTGCCGCATGAGAGGGATCAACCAGATCGTTCTTCCAGTTTGAGATCGTCGAGATCAGCTGTTGCAACAGCGTTTTGTCGTTTTCCAGCCACTTCTCGCTCAGCTCTTTGAGCAGCGCCAGTTGGTCCTGATCGTCGAACAGGGAGAAATTGGATTTCATGCCCAGCGCGGCAAATTCGCGTTTGATAATTTCCAGCCCAAGCGTATGGAAAGTCGCGATCAGCAAGCCGCGTGCTTCTTTACGCCCAAGGGTTTGCGCCACACGCTCTTTCATCTCGCGCGCCGCTTTATTGGTGAAGGTCACGGCCGCGATGTGGCGGGCCTGATAGCCGCACTCACGGATCAGGTGTGCGATTTTATTGGTAATCACCCTGGTTTTGCCGGAGCCAGCCCCCGCCAGAACCAGGCAGGGCCCGGTGACGAATTCGACGGCATGTTGTTGGCTGGGGTTTAATCGCATGGCGTATTTTTGCTCACCTGATGGACAAGGACGGCGATTGTAGCAGAAACGCCGCCTGAGATTGACAGCCTTTACGGTGCAATTTGTGATGTCTGGAATGCAGGCCGGAGTCCACATACAACGTTGCAGATGTTACATTACGCCCCTGGAAACACTCTCGCATAAAAGGTCTCAATCATGGCAAAAACTGCTGCAGCAATGCATATCCTTGTTAAGGAAGAAGCACAGGCGCTTGATCTTCTGGAACAGCTGAAGAACGGTGGCGATTTCGAAAAACTGGCGAAAAAACATTCTACCTGCCCGTCAGGCAAAAAAGGCGGTCATTTAGGTGAATTCAAACAAGGCGCAATGGTACCCGCTTTCGATAAAGTGGTTTTCTCTGCACCGCTGATCGAGCCACAAGGCCCGCTGCACACCCAGTTCGGCTACCACATCATTAAGATCCTGTACCGCAACTGAGTTTCCGTTCCGGCGCAGTAAAAAGAAAGGGCACCGCATTTTCATGCAGTGCCCTTTTCTATTTCTATTTCGCTAAGCTGTTGGCAAAAATTAACTCGCAACCGCGATGCGTTTCATATCCGTCATATAACCACGTAAAGTGCGACCGATTGACTCGATTGGGTGGTTGCGGATAGCTTCGTTAACGTCACGCAGCTGCGCGTTATCAACCTGAGTTTCTGCAACAGATTTACCCAAATCACCCGCCTGCAGGGTGGTCATGAACTCTTTCAGCAACGGGACTGCTGCGTTAGCAAACAGGTAGTTACCGTATTCTGCGGTATCAGAGATAACCACGTTCATTTCGTACAGACGCTTACGCGCAACGGTGTTGGCGATCAGCGGCAGTTCGTGCAGTGATTCGTAGTAAGCAGATTCTTCGATGATGCCGGAAGCCACCATGGTTTCGAAGGCCAGCTCAACGCCCGCTTTCACCATCGCAATCATCACAACGCCGTGGTCGAAGTATTCCTGCTCAGAAATTTTACCGTCGAACTGTGGTGCGTTTTCGAACGCCGTTGCGCCCGTCTCTTCACGCCAGGTCAGCAGGTTTTTGTCGTCGTTCGCCCAGTCAGCCATCATGCCGCTGGAGAATTCGCCGGAGATAATGTCGTCCATGTGTTTCTGGAACAGCGGCGCCATGATCTCTTTCAGTTGTTCAGACAGTGCATAAGCACGCAGTTTCGCCGGGTTGGACAAACGATCCATCATCAGCGTGATGCCGCCTTGTTTCAGCGCTTCGGTGATGGTTTCCCAACCGAATTGCAGCAGTTTTTCTGCATAAGCTTCATCAACACCTTCAGCAACCAGTTTGTCGAAGCACAGCAGGGAACCGGCCTGCAACATACCGCACAGGATAGTCTGCTCGCCCATCAGGTCAGATTTTACTTCTGCAACGAAGGAAGATTGCAGAACGCCAGCACGGTGGCCTCCCGTTGCTGCTGCCCAGGCTTTAGCAATGGCCATGCCTTCGCCTTTCGGGTCGTTTTCCGGGTGAACGGCGATCAGCGTCGGAACACCGAAACCACGTTTGTATTCTTCGCGAACTTCAGTACCCGGACATTTTGGTGCAACCATCACGACGGTGATGTCTTTACGGATTTGCTCGCCCACTTCAACGATGTTGAAACCGTGTGAGTAACCCAGCGTTGCGCCGTCTTTCATCAGGGGCTGAACCGCTTTAACCACAGCGCTGTGCTGTTTGTCTGGCGTCAGGTTAACCACCAGGTCAGCCTGTGGGATCAGTTCTTCGTAGGTGCCGACTTTGAAGCCGTTTTCGGTCGCTTTACGCCATGAAGCACGCTTCTCAGCAATCGCTTCTGCACGCAGGGTGTAGGAAACATCCAGACCGGAATCACGCATGTTCAGACCCTGGTTCAGGCCCTGTGCGCCACAGCCTACAATCACCACTTTTTTACCTTTGAGGTAGCTGGCTTCGTCCGCGAATTCATCGCGACCCATAAAGCGGCATTTGCCCAGTTGTGCCAGCTGCTGACGCAGGTTCAGTGTGTTGAAATAGTTAGCCATGTCTTGCTCCGTTCTATCGAGGTAAGTGCTGTTATTTTTTGTTTCACCGGTGAGCCGGTGAACGCCGTGAATTCACTATATGTCATGCGACACATTGCTTAAATTGATATATTACGAAGATGACGTTGCAAAAAATGCAATGTACTTCGTTTGACCTTTGCGTCACTAAAATGCCGGGACCTCTTTATGGACTTACGTGATCTGAAACTGTTCTTACATCTGGCGGAAAGCCGCCATTTTGGCCGTTCGTCGAAGGCGATGCATGTCAGCCCGTCAACGCTGTCTCGCCAGATCCAGCGGCTGGAAGAAGAGCTCGGCCAGCCGTTATTTCAGCGTGACAACCGCACCGTGCAACTGACCAGCGCGGGTGAACAGCTCAAAACTTTTGCCCAGCAAACGCTGCTGAGTTACCAGCAATTGCGCAGCGGTCTGGATCAGCATGGCCCGACGCTCAGTGGCGAGCTGCGGCTGTTCTGCTCGGTCACCGCCGCGTACAGCCATCTGCCGCCCATTCTTGACCGCTTCCGCGCGCAACATCCGCTGGTCGAAATTAAACTGACCACCGGCGACGCCGCCGATGCGGTCGAAAAAGTTCAGTCCACCGAAGCGGACTTAGGGATTGCAGGCCGCCCGGAAAGTTTGCCGGGCAGCGTGGATTTCACGCAGATCGGCGAAATCCCGATGATCCTGATTTCTCCTTCTCTGCCGGGTGCGGTCCGAACGCAGGTCAGCGTGCCGCATCCCGACTGGTCGCAAATTCCGTTTATCCTTCCTGAACATGGCCCGGCGCGAAAACGTATCGATGTCTGGTTCAAACATAACCGCCTCAGCAATCCGCTGATATACGCCACGGTGTCCGGCCATGAAGCCATTGTGTCGATGGTCGCGCTCGGTTGCGGCATCGCGCTCATTCCGTCGGTGGTTGTCGATAACAGCCCGGAACCGGTGCGCAACCGTATTTCTATTCTGGATAACGTCACGCTCGGCGCACCACTGGAACTGGGCGTCTGCGTGCAGAAAAAACGCCTGAACGAACCGCTGATCGAGGCGTTCTGGCAGTTGTTATAACGCGCGTTCACGACAAAATGATGGCAAAGAAAAAGGGCCCGTTCGGGCCCTTCGGTTTTTAGCCCGCCAGGAAGAAGCGGAACGCAGGATTATCACTTTCGTTATGACAGTCATACCCCAGCGCCGTCAGGTTCTTCTCGAACTCCGGCTCTTCTTCGTTCAACTCAAACGCGGCCAGCACACGGCCAAAATCGGTGCCGTGACTGCGATAATGGAACAGCGAAATATTCCAGTGCGTGCCCAGCGTATGCAGGAATTTCAGCAACGCGCCCGGTGATTCCGGGAACTCGAAGCTGTAAAGCCGCTCGCGCAGAGGCTTGGTTGGACGCCCGCCGACCATGTAACGTACATGCAGCTTCGCCATTTCATCATCAGATAAATCTACGACCTGATAACCGTCATGATTCAGCTCGGCAATGATTTCCTGCCGCTCTGCGTGGCCGCGTGTGAGACGCACACCCACGAAAATGCAGGCGTTGTCAGCGTCGGCGTAACGGTAGTTGAATTCCGTTACCGAACGGCCACCGAGCAACTGGCAGAATTTCAGGAAGCTGCCTTTGCGTTCGGGAATGGTCACCGCCAGCAAGGCTTCGCGTTGTTCGCCCAGTTCGCAGCGCTCAGACACATAACGCAGGCCGTGGAAATTCACGTTCGCGCCGGAAAGAATATGCGCCAGACGTTCGCCCTTGATGTTGTGCTGCTGCACGTATTTCTTCATGCCTGCCAGCGCCAGCGCCCCGGAAGGCTCAGCGATAGCGCGGACATCTTCGAACAAATCTTTGACCGCCGCGCAGATGGAATCGCTGTCGACGGTGATCACGTCATCGAGATATTCACGGCACAGGCGGAAGGTTTCGTTACCGATACGCTTCACGGCCACGCCCTCAGCGAACAGCCCGACACGCGCCAGATCAACCGGTTCACCGGCATCCAGCGCCGCTCGCAGGCAGGCTGAATCTTCGGCTTCGACACCGATCACTTTGATTTGAGGCATCAGTTGCTTGATTAACACGGCGACGCCAGCGGCCAGGCCGCCACCGCCAACCGGCACGAATACGCGGTCAAGATGCGCATCCTGTTGCAGCAATTCCATCGCCAGCGTGCCTTGCCCGGCGATCACCGCAGGATGATCAAACGGTGGCACAAAGGTCATGCCCCGCTGTTGTGAAAGCTCAATGGCTTTGCCTTTGGCTTCGTCGAAATTCGCGCCAAACAACAGCACTTCACCACCGAAATTACGTACCGCATCGACTTTGATATCCGCTGTGGCAACCGGCATGACAATCAGAGATTTAATGCCTTTTTTGGTCGCCGACAGCGCAACGCCCTGTGCGTGATTTCCGGCAGAAGCCGTGATCACGCCACGCGCAGCCTGTTCTTCCGTCAGGCTGGCAATCATGGAGTACGCGCCGCGCAGTTTAAAACTGTGAACAGCCTGGCGGTCTTCCCTCTTCACCAGAACAGTGTTGCCCAACCGGGAAGAGATCTTTTCCATGACCTGCAAAGGCGTAACCTGTGCGACTTCATAAACCGGCGCACGCAGCACAGCGCGCAGATATTCTGCGCCGCACGGCTGGTCGGGTAGAGGTTGTGATACCGCCATGACCTTTAGCCTCCCAGCTTAGACTTGTCGCGAACAGCACCTTTGTCAGCACTGGTTGCCAGCATCGCGTAAGCACGCAGCGCATAAGACACCACACGTTCACGATTTTTCGGCGTCCAGGCTTTGTCGCCACGCGCCAGTTCGGCTTCATGACGGGCAGCCAGTTCAGCCGCAGGAACGTCGAGCACCATGCTGCGGTTAGGGATATCGATGTCGATCATGTCGCCATCTTCCACCAGCGCAATCAGGCCGCCACTGCCCGCTTCCGGAGAAACGTGGCCGATAGACAAGCCTGAAGTCCCGCCGGAGAAACGACCGTCAGTGATCAGCGCACATTCTTTGCCCAGACCCATGGATTTCAGGTAGGTGGTCGGATACAGCATTTCCTGCATGCCCGGCCCGCCTTTCGGCCCTTCGTAGCGGATCACCACCACGTCACCGGAAACCACTTTGCCGCCGAGGATCGCAGCGACTGCATCATCCTGGCTTTCGTAGACTTTGGCCGGACCACGGAACACCAGGTTGGATTTATCCACGCCTGCGGTTTTAACAATACTGCCCGCTTCGGCGATGTTGCCGTAAAGCACGGCCAGACCGCCTTCCAGACTGAACGCATTTTCCAGCGAGCGGATACAGCCTTCGGCGCGGTCATCGTCCAGCGTGTCCCAGCGGCAATCCTGTGAGAAAGCCTGCGTGGTACGGATACCTGCCGGGCCCGCACGGAACATTTTTTTCACGGCTTCATCTTTGGTCAGCATGATGTCGTACTGTTCCAGCGTCTCAGTCAGGCTCAGACCCAGAATGTTTTTGACATCGCGGTTAAGCAGGTTAGCGCGGTCCAGTTCACCGAGGATGGCAAGCACGCCACCGGCGCGGTGAACGTCTTCCATATGATATTTCGGGGTGCTCGGCGCCACTTTACACAGGTGCGGTACGATACGGGACAGACGGTCGATATCTGTCATATCGAATTCGATTCCGCCTTCCTGCGCCGCAGCCAGTAAGTGCAGAACGGTGTTGGTCGAGCCACCCATCGCGATATCCAGGATCATGGCGTTTTCGAATGCGGCTTTGCTGGCGATGTTACGTGGCAACGCGCTTTCGTCGTCCTGCTCATAATAGCGTTTGGTCAGTTCAACGATACGGCGACCGGCATTGAGGAACAAATCGCGGCGGTCAGCGTGAGTCGCCAGCAATGAACCGTTACCCGGCTGAGACAGGCCCAGCGCTTCGGTCAGACAGTTCATGGAGTTAGCCGTGAACATCCCGGAACAGGAACCGCACGTCGGGCAGGCAGAACGTTCGATTTGTTCGCTGTCGGCGTCGCTGACGTTCGGGTTTGCGCCCTGAATCATCGCATCGACCAGATCGAGTTTGATGATTTTGTCGGACAGCTTGGTTTTACCGGCTTCCATCGGGCCGCCGGAAACGAAGATCACCGGAATGTTCAGGCGCAAAGACGCCATTAACATCCCCGGGGTGATTTTGTCGCAGTTGGAAATACACACCATGGCATCGGCGCAGTGCGCGTTCACCATGTATTCCACGGAGTCTGCAATCAGCTCGCGTGAAGGCAGTGAATACAGCATGCCGCCATGACCCATGGCGATCCCGTCATCCACGGCAATGGTGTTGAACTCTTTGGCCACGCCGCCGGAGGCTTCGATTTGCTCGGCAACCAGTTTGCCCAGATCACGCAGATGGACGTGGCCCGGAACGAACTGGGTAAAGGAGTTAACAACGGCAATAATGGGCTTACCGAAATCATCGTCGGTCATGCCGGTGGCACGCCATAAAGCGCGGGCGCCAGCCATGTTGCGGCCATGTGTCGTGGTATGGGAACGGTACTTAGGCATGCTCTATTCACTCCAAATCATTTCTGTTTAGCGGGCGGCGATTGCGCCGCCAGCATAATTCTTGTTCTTGAAACTATTGCGGGTTGATTGGATCCAGCCAACCCCATTTGTCTTCGGTTTTACCGGTGAACAGACCGAAGAACGCATCCTGAATTTGTTTGGTGACCGGACCACGTTTACCGATGCCGACCTGAATGCCGTCAACACTGCGAACCGGCGTGATTTCTGCGGCCGTACCGGACATAAAGACTTCGTCAGCCAGATACAAAGATTCGCGGGACAGAACTTGCTCGCGCACTTCCAGACCCATGTCTTTCGCCAGTTTAATAATCGCATCACGGGTGATGCCCGGCAGCGCAGAAGAGGTGAACGGAGGCGTAAACAGAATGCCCTCTTTTACTTCGAACAGGTTTTCGCCTGCGCCTTCAGACACGTAGCCGTGAATGTCCAGCGCGATACCTTCCTGATAGCCGTGGCGGCGTGCTTCGCTGCCTACCAGCAGAGAGGACAGGTAGTTACCCCCGGCTTTCGCCGCCGTAGGAATGGTGTTGGCGGCAACGCGGTTCCATGAAGAAACCATTGCGTCGATCCCCTGTTCGAGCGCTTCTTCGCCCAGATACGCACCCCAGGGGAAAGCGGCAATGATCACGTCAGTTTTGTAGCCATCCGGCGGGTTTACGCCCATACCGACATCGCCCACGAAGACCAGCGGACGAATATACGCGCTGACCAGATTGTTTTTGCGCAGGGTTTCGCGGCAGGCTTCCATCAGTTCATCAACGCTTTGGGAAACTGGCATACGGTAGATTTTTGCGGAATCGCGCAGACGCTGCATGTGTTCACGGTGACGGAATACGACCGGCCCTTTATGGGAGTCGTAGCAACGCACGCCTTCGAAGACGGAGGTGCCGTAATGCAATGCGTGTGACATGACGTGTACTTTCGCTTCTGCCCACGGAACCATCTCGCCATTGAACCAAATGTAATCAGCTTTCTTCGTCATTCTCTCGTTCCTTTACTCACGCATTCGCGCGTATTTGTTGTGATGTATGTTGCTGGATCTCGACACAGGCGACATCCATAAGTTTGCTTAACTGTGAAGACAGTAAATCTACCGGCCGCTGGCTGGCAACGGTCAATTCGATATTTATATTTTCTGCATTGACCATCGGGGTCATGTTCATTGCGCACACCTGAAAACCACGGTGGCGGACAACGCGTAATACGCGTTCTAACATTTCTGGGCGGAAACGGGCCTGGATTGAGACGTTATGCTGCATCATGACATTTTCTCCAACATGGTTTCGTTGCCTGCGCCCGGTGGAACCAGGGGCCAGACATTTTCATTTTCGTCGATGGAGACATGAAGCAAATACGGGCCTTTGCTGTTGAAAAAGGCATCCAGTGCGGCATCGACTTGATCTTTACGGCTGATACGCTGGCCGGGGATATTGAATGCGCTGGCCAGCGTCACAAAATCGGGGTTATCAGAGAGGTTGGTTTCACTAAAGCGTCCGTCGAAGAACAATTCCTGCCACTGTCGGACCATCCCTAACCGCTGGTTATCCAGCAGCAGGATTTTAACGGGCAACTGTTTTCGTTTGATGGTGCCCAGCTCCTGAACGTTCATCATGAATGAACCGTCGCCGGAAACGCAGATCACCATGTCATCCGGACGCGCAACCTGTGCGCCAACGGCAGCAGGAACGCCAAAGCCCATCGTGCCCAGACCGCTGGACGTGATGAAGTTTTCCGGGCGGGTGAACTGCATATGCTGCGCGGTCCACATCTGATGCTGGCCGACGTCGGTGGTAACAACGGTATTGGCGGATTTGCGGTCGGAAACTTGTTTCAGCAGCAGTGGTGCGTAAATGGCTTCGCCCGGATGGTCGTAACGCCATTCGCCCTGCGCTTTCAGGGTCATCACTTCATCGCGCCAGGCATTGATGTTCAGCGGCTGTTGCAGCGCCGGTAACAACGCATTCAGATCCCCCTGCAACGCAACGTGCGCCTGGCGCAGTTTGTTCAGCTCCGCCGGGTCGATATCCATGTGGATCACGGCGGCGTACGGCGCGAAGGTATTCAGTTTACCGGTCACGCGGTCATCAAAACGCGCACCGACGGCAATCAGTAAATCACAGGACTGAACGGCCAGATTCGCCGCTTTAGTGCCATGCATCCCCAGCATACCCAGATAGCACGGGTCGCTGGCATCCGGCGCGCCTAAGCCTTTCAGCGTGGCAACCGCAGGAATACCGGTCGCCGAGATAAATTCACGCAAAGCGGGAACCGCCTGCGCGATGCCCACACCGCCGCCCACGTACAGCATTGGTTTTTGCGCCGCAGCAATCATCGCGCTGGCTTGTTTCAGTTCAGCAGCCGGGTGCGGGAAGGTTTCTTCGACCGCGACCAGATGCGGCGGTAATTCGCCAACTGCTAACTGGATATCTTTCGGGATGTCGATCAGAACCGGACCCGGACGGCCTGAGCTGGCGATGGCGAACGCTTCGGCCATGATTTCCGGCAGCGCTTCCAGAGATTCCACCAGGAAGCTGTGTTTGGTGCAGGCCAGGGACAAACCTAAAACGTCGATTTCCTGGAAGGCGTCGGTGCCGATAAACGCGGAACTGACTTGCCCGGTGATAGCGACCAGCGGAACGGAATCGAGCAGCGCATCAGCCAGACCGGTGATCAGGTTGGTCGCGCCGGGGCCGGAAGTGGCGATGCAAACGCCGACTTTTCCGGTAGAACGGGCATAGCCGATGGCGGCCATTGCGGCACCTTGCTCGTGCCGGCACAACAGGTGTTCCACGCCGCCGTCATACAATGCATCGTATACCGGCATGATTGCCCCGCCAGGATAACCAAATACTGTATTTACACCCTGCGCACGCAACGCTTGTACTACCCACTGTGCTCCGTTCATCTTTATTCTCCTGCCTTTTTGCGACAAGTGCAGAATATTATGCTGTTGCTCATTTTCCGACCCCGCTTCACTGTTCTCTGAAATACCTGAACCCAAAAAAAAACCCCGGACCTTTCGGTGCGGGGTTTCTTTTCAGGTTCAGGCTTGTTTAATAAGCCTTTCTTCGTCCAAGTGCAGCCCCGCACGGTGGGATAATAATCACCACCACGCTAATCACGACTAGGCTAACTACGAGGAGAAGGGCTTTCATTTTTTAGTTTCTATAATTCATATTGCGAACGATTGCCTACAGAGTTATCACAGTAATGCATTTAATGACAACACTTTTCTTGCGTTATTATTTGCGACGTGCTGCACAATCCGACAAAAATAATCTGAAAAATCAAACCTTAGCAGGCCGATCTGTTCTCTGATTATTTATTGCTCCCGTGATCGCTTTTCCACGCGTATCCCGCCCGAATGCAACCAGTACAGAAATCACGATCGCCACCGTCCCGGCGACAATCGCCATCGCCAGCCCGTAGTTATGTCCGTGACTTTCGGCGATGCTTGCCTGTAGGGTCGCATTAACCGACGCCAGCAGATTCCCGAGCTGATAAACAAATCCGGGCAAGACGGCGCGGGTGTTCGCGGGCACCAGCTCAGTGAGATAAGACGGCACAACGCCCCACGCGCCCTGCACCATAAACTGCATCAGGAACGCGCCCAGGCCGATGGTCCAGGTTCCGCTGGAAAATGCCCACAGAGGGATCACAGGCAAAGACAGTAAGGCCGCGATAATAATGGCTTTTTTGCGGCCAATTTTCTCCGAAAGCGTCCCAAAGAAGATACCGCCGATGATCGACGCAATAGTGTAACCGATGGCGATCAGGCTGACCGTATGCGCATCAAAACCGTGCTGAACTTTCAGGAATGACGGGTAAAGATCCTGCGTTCCGTGGCTGAAGAAATTGAAGGCCGCCATCAGCACGACCAGATAAACACAGAGTTTCCAGTGTGATTTGAGTACCGGCAGCAGCGCGGTGCTTTCCTTGCGTTCGCGGGCGGCAAGCCAGACCGGCGATTCCTGCACTTTGAACCAGATAAAAGGCAGCAGGAAAATGGGCACAGCGCCGATGACAAACATTCCGCGCCAGCCGACCATCTCCGAAAACAGCCCGTAAACTACCGCCGCCAGCAGATACCCGAACGGGTAGCCGGCCTGAAAAATACCGGACATCATGCCGCGTGAACGGTCAGGAATGGTTTCCATCGCCAGTGAAGAGGCCACGCCCCAGACGCCGCCCATCGCCACGCCGTAAATTACGCGCAGGATCAGGAAAACGGTCAGTGAAGGCGCAGCTGCCGTGCAGAGTTCAAAAACGGAAAAGCAGGCAATATTCACCATCAGCACCGGTTTACGCCCGTATTTTTCCGCGGCCCGCCCGAACACCAGCGCGCCGATGGGCCGCACCGCCAGTGTCAGCAAAATCGCCAGTGTGACTTCTTTGATATCGACATGAAAGGCTGTCGCTATATCACTGAGCAGAAAGACTAAAATGAAGAAATCGAAAGCATCGAGCGTCCAGCTTAAAAAGCTGGCGATGGCAACATTACGCTGCCGGGAGGTCCAACCAAACATGGGTTTATCCCTATTCCGGAATAGCTGTAGGCAGTGCACTCACTGAACTGTTCCGGAAAATCCTCAGCGAGGCAGAGAGATGTTAATCAATGATTGATGTTTGTTTCTTTATTGTTAAATACATCAAGATTAAACACCGCTGCCTGTATAAACAGCAACTTAATTAGCCCGCTAATTTGTTTCCGAAGACCTCACTTTGTTAATGAGTATTACCGCTACTGCGAAGCACGCCGCACAACCCCGTGACAACCTGCTGAACCGGCCAGTCTTTTTACGTGACGCTGCGCATTCTGCAGATCTTATTCCCACATGTTTTACAGACTGCGGCATGCTGCTTTTTCAGGAAAATTCACAGCCAAGGAAGAAACATGTCATTAGCCGTGGTGTATACCCGCGCATCGCTGGGTGTTCAGGCTCCCGGTGTCTCCGTTGAAGTGCATATCAGTAACGGCTTACCGGCCCTGACGCTGGTTGGTTTGCCCGAGACCACCGTCAAAGAGGCGCGGGACAGAGTTCGCAGCGCCATCATCAACTGCGGTTTCAATTTCCCGCCCAAACGCATCACGGTGAATCTCGCCCCTGCCGACTTGCCCAAAGAAGGTGGCCGGTATGACTTATCTATCGCGCTGGCGATTCTGGTGGCCTCTGAGCAGCTTAAAGGCGACAGACTGGAGAAGTATGAGTTTCTGGGAGAACTGGGGCTGTCGGGCGCTTTGCGCAGCGTTAACGGCGCAATTCCTGCGGCGCTCGAAGCACAGAAAGAAGGCCGGATATTAATTTTGCCGCAAGCCAATCAGTCCGAAATGACACTGCTCGATCCCGGCGTCGCCAATATTGCCGGGCATCTGCTACAGGTTTGCGCTTTTTTGCAGGGCGAGGACAGCCTGCCGGCGATTGAATATCCGCCCGTTGCGCCGGAACCCGCCTGCCAGCCAGACATCGCCGATATCATTGGTCAGGAGCAGTCTAAGCGCGCACTGGAGGTCGCGGCCGCCGGAGGCCATAATTTATTGCTTATCGGGCCGCCGGGAACCGGGAAAACCATGCTGGCTAGCCGTTTACCCGGATTACTTCCCCCGCTCAGCAACGAAGAAAAACTCGAAACCGCCGCCATCGCCAGTCTGGTGTATAACCCGGAAGATGACGGTGAGTTTTCACGCGTACGGCCTTTCAGGGCACCGCATCACAGTACGTCGATCAGTGCGCTGGTCGGCGGGGGTTCGCTGCCCAAGCCGGGCGAAATTTCACTGGCTCACAATGGCGTTCTGTTTCTCGACGAGCTTCCGGAGTTTCAGCGCCAGGTTCTGGACGCATTACGCCAGCCGATGGAGTCTGGCGAAATCACGATTTCCCGGGCACGGGCAAAAGTTCGCTATCCGGCCAGAGCACAGCTGATTGCTGCAATGAATCCCAGCCCGACCGGACACTATCAGGGGATCCACAACCGCACACCGCCACAGCAGGTTTTACGCTATCTGGGCAGGCTTTCCGGCCCTTTCCTTGACCGGTTCGATTTATCGATTGAAGTCCCGCTGTTGCCGCCCGGAATTTTGAGCCAGCAAAACCATACGCCGACAGTCAGGGAAAGCAGTGCGCAAGTCAGGGAACGGGTATTAGTCGCGCGGGAGATTCAGATAAAGCGCGCGGGAAAAATCAATGCACGCCTTAACAGCAGCGAAGTCGAAATATTCTGCGTTTTAACGAAAGCCGATGCGGAGTTTCTGGAAGAGGTCCTGCATAAACTGGGGTTATCGGTCAGGGCGTGGCACCGCATCCTGAAAGTTGCGCGAACATTAGCCGATTTAGGGGGAGACAAAACGATTGAACGAAAACATATTGCAGAGGCGCTGAGCTATCGCACCATGGATAGGCTATTGTTAACTTTACATAAGAATCTGGCATAAAAAAACGGGGCATCGCCCCGTTTCATTAATCGTCGCTTTCCGTATAGTCTTCTACAGCGTCTGCCTGCGGTTTGCCGCCAGACAGCGTGTGGAATTTCTTTGGACGACGGGTGCGGACTATATATTTGTTCCACACTTTCTCTGCATCTGTCACAGGTTCGCGCGTACCACGGCAAACCTCCAGGAACAGTTTTTCTTCATCGGTAACGGGCTCACGTTTTCCCAGATCCAGCTCATTAAAAGCAAAGCCGCAACGTTCTAGCATTTGCGCTTCTTTAATGGTGAAATCGCCATGCCGGGAGAACCCGCGAGGGTAATGTTTATTATCAAAAAAACGATTTGTCGTGGTGAAGCTTTCCGCCATCTGACACGCTCCTAATTCACTCATGGTCGTGCTGTTATGGCGCGGAGTATTAGTTAGGCTTGACATTGTGTAAAACAAAACATTTAAATCTTAACGACAAAAATTATTGGAGATAGTTTTGGACACGGAATTACTGAAAACCTTTTTGGAGGTCAGTAGAACTCGCCACTTTGGTCGGGCGGCGGAATCCCTTTATCTGACGCAATCGGCTGTCAGCTTTCGTATCCGGCAACTGGAAACTCAACTTGGCGCTAATTTATTCACACGGCATCGCAATAACATCCGCTTAACGCCCGCAGGAGAACGTCTGCTGCCCTATGCAGAGAATCTGATGTCTACGTGGCAATTGGCGAAAAAAGAGGTTGTACGCTCGTTACAGCACACAGAATTGTCCATTGGCGCGACGGCATCGCTTTGGGAAGCGTATCTCACGCCCTGGATGCAGTCGCTTTACACACAACGTGACACGCTGAGGCTCGAAGCCCGCATCGCATTGCGCCAGTCGCTGGTCAAACAATTGCATGAAAGACAACTGGATTTGTTGATCACAACCGAGCCACCCAAGATGGATGAGCTGTCGAGTCAGCTCCTGGGTAATTTCTCGTTACGACTTTTTTCATCGAAGAAAACGGTCAGAGGGGAACAAACGCCATACGTAAAACTGGAATGGGGCGCAGATTTCCCGCAACAGGAAAAACTACAAAACAGCGAGCAGGAGCCGGTGCTGACTACAACGTCTGCGCAACTGACGCGTCAGTTGCTGGAAAATACCGGTGGCTGCGCTTTTCTGCCGGCGCACTGGGCAAAAGAGTATCCGCAGCTCGCCGCGCACGAAGATGTTCCGCCAGTGATCCGCCCGCTTTACGCCGTATGGCTGCAAAACAGTGACCAGCAGGTTTTGATTCGTCAGTTACTCAAAACGCCGCTGATCACTCATCTCTGACGCCGTCCTGACTCAGGACGGCTCTGGTCGTGGATGACGCACCCTTCTGGCAGTCCAGAAGGTGCCCATGCCTTTTTGCAGCCCGATGAAAATAAACAGCAAAACGCCCATGACGATTTTGGTCCACCACGAACTCAGCGTGCCATCAAACGTGATGTAAGTCTGGATAAGCCCCTGAATTAAGACCCCAAACAGACTTCCCAGCACCGTTCCCACGCCACCACTCAGCAGTGTGCCGCCAATGACCACGGACGCAATCGCATCAAGCTCAACGCCGCTGGCCGCCAGCGCATAGCCAGCAGAGGTGTAAAGCGAGAAAATGATCCCCGACAACACCGCCAGCGTACTCGACAGCATGTAGATATAAATCGTTGTGCGTCTGACGGGAACGCCCATCAGCGCCGCAGAAACATTGCTGCCGCCCACGGCATAAACGTTGTTACCGAAACGCGTACGGTGAGCCAGAATGATGCCGCCAAAGACCACCAGCAGCATTACCAGTGCCAGCAACGTGAAACGGCCACCGCCCGGCATTTTCCATGCATAGTTGGCGAGAAAATCATAAACGGGATGATTAATCGGGAGGGATTCCTCGGAGACAATAAAACTCATGCCGCGCACGAAGAACATCCCCGCCAGCGTGATGATAAAGGCCGGGAGTTTCAGTGTGTCAATGATCCAGCCCATCAGCGCCCCGAACATCGCCCCCATCAGCAGGACAATCACAAAGGCATAACCCGGTGCGACGCCGTAATCCCCAATCAGTTTTGCCAGCAACACACCGGTAAATGCGATAACTGAGCCGACAGAAAGATCAATCCCGCCCGAGAGAATGACAAATGTCATCCCGACGGCCACGATGCCGAGAAACGCGTTATCCGTCAGTAAATCGAAGAACACACGCGTCGATGCAAATCCGGGAAATTGCGTGAAGCAGTAAGCGTATCCGGCAAGAAAAACCACAATGGTAATCAGTAAGGGCAGATTTCTTTTAAGCATTATCCCTTCCTCCGGAACAGATTACTGAAGGAGACGCGCGGCGATTGCACCACCAGCACAGTCAGAACAACCAGCGCTTTCAGAACCAGATTGAATTCAGGTTTGAAGCCGGATAACAAAATACCGGTGTTCATCCCCTGGATAATCAGCGCTCCGATTATCGAAAGAAGGAGATTAAAACGCCCGCCAAGCAGCGAACCGCCGCCGATAACAACCGCCAGAATAGCGTCGAGTTCCAGCCATAATCCGGCATTGTTGGCATCGGCACCTCGGATGTCCGCCGTGACGATGACGCCCGCAACAGCTGCGCATATTCCGCAAATAACGTAGGTGGAAATGAGCACCAGACGGGCATTCACACCGGCGTTATAGGCAGAACGAATATTGATGCCGACAGATTCAATAAAGAGCCCGAGCGCGGTTTTACGCGTGAGCGCCCAAACCAGTACCAGCATGACTGCGGCAATAATCACCGGCATCGGCAGATAAAATAGCGAGCCGCTGCCGAACTGAGAAAGACCGTTGTGCTCAAAAGTAACAATCTGCCCTTCCGTAATCAGTTGTGCGATACCGCGCCCGGCCACCATGAGCATCAGCGTGGCAACAATGGGCTGAATCTGCAAAACGGCGACCAGAAAACCATTCCACAGACCGCACACTGCGCCGACGCCTACCGACGCCAGCAACACCACCATCAGCGGATACCCCTGAACTGTCATCGTTGCGGCCGTCGCACCGGCAATCGCCATCACCGCACCGACTGAGAGATCGATACCGCCCGTGGCAATGACCAGCGTCATCCCGAGAGCCAGCAAAGCCACCGGCGCGCCGCGGTTAAAGATATCTACCAGACTGCCAAACAAGCGGCCATCCTGAATATGGATAGAGAAAAAGCCCGGCGCGACCAGGCTGTCGATCAGTAATATTGCGACAAAAGCGCCAATCTGTGTGGCGCCTTTAGGAAATACCCATCTCACTTTGCGTGGTCTTCCTGTCATCGGCAGACTCCTGTTACTCATCGGTATCTCCTCATTGAGCCGCGATGGCTTTCATAATGGCTGGCACGGAGATCTCGGCCTGCTCAATTTCAGCAACATGGCGACGGTCGCGCAACACAACGATGCGGTCGGCATAACCTGCCAGCTCTTCCAGTTCCGAGGAAATCACCAGCAGCGCCAACCCTTCATCGCAAAGTTTTTCAATCAGGCGGATAATTTCCGCATGTGCGCCGACATCAATCCCGCGAGTGGGTTCATCGAGAATAAGAAAACGGGGATTGGTCGCCAGCCAGCGGGAAAGCAGGACTTTTTGCTGATTACCGCCGGAAAGATACTGAATTTCCTGCTCAGTACCGGGGGTCCGAATGCCCAGGAGTTTGATGAACTTTTCGGCAATCTGATGCTGTTCTTTCATGGGGAGAGGACGCAACCAGCCGCGCTGAGCCTGCAACGCCAGAATGATATTTTCGCGAACCGTTGCCGCACCAATAATCCCATCGGTTTTGCGATCTTCCGGGCAATAACCAAACCCAAGTTTCGCCGCTTTTCGTGGCGTGTTGATTGTTTCCGCACGACCATCGACCTGAGCCTTACCGCTGTCATGGCCTTTAATGCCAAAAATCAACTGAGCGGTTTCGGTACGGCCAGAACCCAGCAGCCCGGCCAGCCCGACAATTTCGCCACGACGAACTCTCAGGTCGAAATGCTCGACCACGCCACGACGACCATAATCTTTGAAATCAACTAATGGCTCGCCCGTGACATTCCGGTGCTCAGTGCGTTTAAGCAGGCTTTCGTCGAAACTGTGTCCCAGCATCATCGGGACCAGCTCAATGCGCGGCAGATCTACGGTCCGTTCCGACCCTACGCTTTTGCCATTACGCAAAACGGTAATGCGGTCGCTGATACGGTAAACCTGATCGAGGAAGTGAGTCACGAAAATCATGCCGACACCCTTGTTGCGCAGTTGCACAAGGATATCCAGCAACATACTGACCTCTTTGGCATCCAGGCTGGCTGTCGGTTCGTCGAGAATAAGAACCTGAGCAGAAAGGTCTACGGCACGCGCAATCGCCACGATTTGCTGTATAGCAATGGAATAGGTTGAAAGCGGCTGGCTTACATCAAGGTGCAAACCGTAGCCCTCAATAAGCGCTTCAGCCTGCTGTTCCATTTTGCGCTGATTCACCAGCCCGAAACGGGTCGGTTCACGACCGATAAACAAATTGGCGGCAACGGAGATATTCGGCAGAAGATTTACTTCCTGATATACCGTGCCGATCCCCAGCGACTGTGCGTCTGCGGTATTTACCGGCTCGATGGATTTTCCATTAAGAAAGACCTGACCTGTGGAGCGTTTATAAACGCCGGTCAGAGCCTTGATCATAGTTGATTTACCCGCACCGTTCTCCCCCAAAAGCGCAACGATCTCGCCACGTTCAAGGGTAAAGTCGACATTTTCAAGCGCTTTTACGCCGGGAAATTCAACTGATAGGCCGCGCACTTCAAGCAGCGATACTGAACCAGGATTATCCGTCACTTCACTACTCCTGCTGCATTCGCCAACGGCGAAATGGGAATAATTTTTACCGGTTTGCCCGTGAGACAAACCGGTAAAATCGGCTTAATAACCCATGTCTTTTTTCATGTCATACTCTTTCTGAGCCATATCAGGCAGGATCAGAGCTGACTGAGTCTGGATGAATTTCTTCGGCTGAGTCCCGTCTTTTTTGAGTGCGATCAGCGCATCAAAGGCTGGGCCAGCCATATTTGGTGTCAGCTCGACAGAGGCATTCGCTTCGCCAGCCAGCATGGCTTTGTAGATATCCGGAACACCATCAATGGAAACGATTTTGATCTGAGAACCCGGTTTCAGACCGGCTTCTTTGATTGCCTGAATGGCACCGATTGCCATGTCATCGTTGTGTGCGTAGACAGCACAGATGTTTTTGCCGTTTTGTTCAGCCTTGATGAAGCTTTCCATGACTTCCTTCCCTTTGCTGCGGGTGAAGTCGCCAGATTGTGAACGGATAATTTTGACATTAGGCGCGGCCTTCAGTGCATCCGCAAAACCTTGCTTACGGTTTAATGCAACGCTGGCACCGACAGTTCCCTG
The DNA here is from genome assembly GCF_047784855.1 of Rahnella sp. PCH160. NCBI lineage: Bacteria > Pseudomonadati > Pseudomonadota > Gammaproteobacteria > Enterobacterales > Yersiniaceae > Rahnella > Rahnella sp. PCH160. The sequence continues at coordinate 1,129,145 of NZ_JBLOGT010000001.1, read as the reverse complement.
CAATTCAACAACGTTACAAGGTTTACCTGCTACCTCTTTAACCAGCCAGTCACCGGCTACTTTGCCTTCGTAAACGCTGTCAGAAGCGACCGCTGCGGTGTAGAGCGTCGGATCACTGACTTCAATAGTACGGTCCAGCAGGAATACCGGAATCTTGGCTTCTTTGGCTTCGGTCAGAACGGGAGCCCAGCCGGTGGCGACAACAGGCGCGATGAAAATTGCGTCCACGCCTTGAGCGATAAAGGAACGTATCGCCTTGATTTGGTTCTCTTGTTTCTGCTGTGCATCAGCAATTTTCAATGTAATACCGCGTTTTTCAGCCTCTGATTTCGACACTTTAGTTTCAGCAGAACGCCACCCGGACTCAGAACCGATCTGCGAAAAACCCACAACCAACGGAGCCGCCTGCGCCGCCCCACAGAGTGCTGTTGCAACTGCTGCTGCCACAAATAAACGTTTGTACATGTTTTATTCCTCGCGTGTAGTCTGAGCTACTTTTTGTTATGACTCGTTGGGTACGGCCTGGATCTTCATCCGACATACGTATTCCCCCCTCCTGGCTAAGACGCCATAAATATAAAGGGGGGAATCCGTATGCCAGGATCGGGTTATCGTCATCGGACGATGATTAGGTTTAGTACACTGGGAGAATGGGAGCATGAGCGGTGTCACATACGGGGATAACAATCATTTAGTGCATGTATTTAGCCAAAATATGACAAAAAAACAACCAGAAAACGGGGAAGGATTGAGCGTTAATGATGTAAAAGCTTGCGGTAAATGAGGATTTAATCAGAGTAATACGAAGAATGAGGAAAGTAAGATGAGTAAATAACAAAAAAGCCCCTCGCTTTCGCGAAGGGCTTTAATATGGCAGGGGCGGAGAGATTCGAACTCGCGACACCCGGTTTTGGAGACCGGTGCTCTACCAACTGAGCTACGCCCCTATATTACGCTTACTATTATGCCTGCTAATTTAGCAGGCATAATAGTTAATTAGTGGCGGAACGGACGGGGCTCGAACCCGCGACCCCCTGCGTGACAGGCAGGTATTCTAACCAACTGAACTACCGCTCCACCGGTTCTTTCACATATATCAGCAACCGGCTGATATATGTTTGTTCCTGTTATTTTCCTTGTCAGGGGAAAAGGAACATGTTCTTCATTATAAATTTGATGCCTGGCAGTTCCCTACTCTCGCATGGGGAGACCCCACACTACCATCGGCGCTACGGCGTTTCACTTCTGAGTTCGGCATGGGGTCAGGTGGGACCACCGCGCTACTGCCGCCAGGCAAATTCTGTTTCATCCATAACGCTTACCCTGTCTCAGGCTTGCACTACGAACCAATCTCGGAACATCAGCTGAAAATCAAAGTATCTGCACAGAATCTCTAAAAACACCTTTGGTGTTGTAAGGTTAAGCCTCTCGGGTCATTAGTACTGGTTAGCTCAATGCATCGCTGCACTTACACACCCAGCCTATCAACGTCTTAGTCTTAAACGTCCCTTCAGGTGGCTTAAAGCCACAGGGAAGACTCATCTCGAGGCAAGTTTCGCGCTTAGATGCTTTCAGCGCTTATCTTTTCCGCATTTAGCTACCGGGCAATGCCATTGGCATGACAACCCGAACACCAGTGATGCGTCCACTCCGGTCCTCTCGTACTAGGAGCAGCCCCTCTCAATCTTCCAACGCCCACGGCAGATAGGGACCGAACTGTCTCACGACGTTCTAAACCCAGCTCGCGTACCACTTTAAACGGCGAACAGCCGTACCCTTGGGACCTACTTCAGCCCCAGGATGTGATGAGCCGACATCGAGGTGCCAAACACCGCCGTCGATATGAACTCTTGGGCGGTATCAGCCTGTTATCCCCGGAGTACCTTTTATCCGTTGAGCGATGGCCCTTCCATTCAGAACCACCGGATCACTATGACCTACTTTCGTACCTGCTCGAGCCGTCACTCTCGCAGTCAAGCTAGCTTATGCCATTGCACTAACCTCACGATGTCCGACCGTGATTAGCTAACCTTCGTGCTCCTCCGTTACTCTTTAGGAGGAGACCGCCCCAGTCAAACTACCCACCAGACACTGTCCTCACCCCGGATTACGGGGCCGAGTTAGAACATCAAACATTAAAGGGTGGTATTTCAAGGTTGGCTCCACAAGAACTGGCGTCCTCGCTTCAAAGCCTCCCACCTATCCTACACATCAAGGCTCAATGTTCAGTGTCAAGCTATAGTAAAGGTTCACGGGGTCTTTCCGTCTTGCCGCGGGTACACTGCATCTTCACAGCGAGTTCAATTTCACTGAGTCTCGGGTGGAGACAGCCTGGCCATCATTACGCCATTCGTGCAGGTCGGAACTTACCCGACAAGGAATTTCGCTACCTTAGGACCGTTATAGTTACGGCCGCCGTTTACCGGGGCTTCGATCAAGAGCTTCGCATTGCTGCTAACCCCATCAATTAACCTTCCGGCACCGGGCAGGCGTCACACCGTATACGTCCACTTTCGTGTTTGCACAGTGCTGTGTTTTTATTAAACAGTTGCAGCCAGCTGGTATCTTCGACTGGATTCAGCTCCGGGAGCAAGTCCCTTCACCTACGCGCCAGCGTGCCTTCTCCCGAAGTTACGGCACCATTTTGCCTAGTTCCTTCACCCGAGTTCTCTCAAGCGCCTGAGTATTCTCTACCTGACCACCTGTGTCGGTTTGGGGTACGATTTCGTGTTACCTGGAGCTTAGAGGCTTTTCCTGGAAGCATGGCATCAACTACTTCACCACCGTAGTGGCTCGTTATCACGCCTCAGGGTTATACAAAAGAGCGGATTTACCAACTCTTTCCCCCTACACGCTTGAACCGGGACAACCGTCGCCCGGCTAGCCTAGCCTTCTCCGTCCCCCCTTCGCAGTAACACCAAGTGCTGGAATATTAACCAGCTTCCCATCGACTACGCTTTTCAGCCTCGCCTTAGGGGTCGACTCACCCTGCCCCGATTAACGTTGGACAGGAACCCTTGGTCTTCCGGCGTGCGGGTTTTTCACCCGCATTATCGTTACTTATGTCAGCATTCGCACTTCTGATACCTCCAGCAAACCTCACAGTTCACCTTCGACGGCTTACAGAACGCTCCCCTACCCAACAACGCATAAGCGTCGCTGCCGCAGCTTCGGTGCATGGTTTAGCCCCGTTACATCTTCCGCGCAGGCCGACTCGACCAGTGAGCTATTACGCTTTCTTTAAATGATGGCTGCTTCTAAGCCAACATCCTGGCTGTCTATGCCTTCCCACATCGTTTCCCACTTAACCATGACTTTGGGACCTTAGCTGGCGGTCTGGGTTGTTTCCCTCTTCACGACGGACGTTAGCACCCGCCGTGTGTCTCCCGTGATAACATTCTTCGGTATTCGTAGTTTGCATCGAGTTGGTAAGCCGGGATGGCCCCCTAGTCGAAACAGTGCTCTACCCCCGAAGATGAGTTCACGAGGCGCTACCTAAATAGCTTTCGGGGAGAACCAGCTATCTCCCGGTTTGATTGGCCTTTCACCCCCAGCCACAAGTCATCCGCTAATTTTTCAACATTAGTCGGTTCGGTCCTCCAGTTAGTGTTACCCAACCTTCAACCTGCCCATGGCTAGATCACCGGGTTTCGGGTCTATACCTTGCAACTTGACGCCCAGTTAAGACTCGGTTTCCCTACGGCTCCCCTATTCGGTTAACCTTGCTACAAAATATAAGTCGCTGACCCATTATACAAAAGGTACGCAGTCACCCCACAAAGGAGGCTCCCACTGCTTGTACGTACACGGTTTCAGGTTCTATTTCACTCCCCTCGCCGGGGTTCTTTTCGCCTTTCCCTCACGGTACTGGTTCACTATCGGTCAGTCAGGAGTATTTAGCCTTGGAGGATGGTCCCCCATATTCAGACAGGATGTCACGTGTCCCGCCCTACTCATCGAACTCACAATCTGTGCATTTTTGTGTACGGGACTATCACCCTATACTGTGCGACTTTCCAGACGCTTCCACTAACACACAAACTGATGCTGGTTCTGGGCTCTTCCCCGTTCGCTCGCCGCTACTGGGGGAATCTCGGTTGATTTCTTTTCCTCGGGGTACTTAGATGTTTCAGTTCCCCCGGTTCGCCTCATTACACTATGTATTCATGTAATGATAATGTGTCGAAACACACTGGGTTTCCCCATTCGGGTATCGTCGGTTATTACGGTTCATATCACCTTACCGACGCTTTTCGCAGATTAGCACGCCCTTCATCGCCTCTGACTGCCTAGGCATCCACCGTGTACGCTTAGTCGCTTAACCTCACAACCCGAAGGTGTTTCCACCATCGCATTGCGATTATTTGAGAGACTCTGTTACAGACTAATCACCACTCAGTACTTCTACGGAGAGTGATGTTCAGCTGTAAACTTTCAATTTTCAGCTTGTTCCAGATTGTTAAAGAGCAAAATACTTCGCAGCATACTGTTTCCAATACACTCTGAAGTATTATTTAAAGGCTGTACGGTAATGGTGGAGCTAAGCGGGATCGAACCGCTGACCTCCTGCGTGCAAGGCAGGCGCTCTCCCAGCTGAGCTATAGCCCCATACAGTCACTTACAGATACCTTAATTACTCATCAGTCAGATGAGTCAGCCAATTACTTTCTCATCAAGGCGGAGTCATGCGAAGTTTGCTTGTGCAAACGAGACATGGCGACAACGAAGAGGAGGAGGGAATTGGTAGGCCTGAGTGGACTTGAACCACCGACCTCACCCTTATCAGGGGTGCGCTCTAACCACCTGAGCTACAAGCCTATTAAGGTATTTCTGCTCGTTACTTTCTATCAGACAATCTGTGTGGACACTGCACAATGCGTATCTTGAGGTAAGGAGGTGATCCAACCGCAGGTTCCCCTACGGTTACCTTGTTACGACTTCACCCCAGTCATGAATCACAAAGTGGTAAGCGCCCTCCCGAAGGTTAAGCTACCTACTTCTTTTGCAACCCACTCCCATGGTGTGACGGGCGGTGTGTACAAGGCCCGGGAACGTATTCACCGTAGCATTCTGATCTACGATTACTAGCGATTCCGACTTCATGGAGTCGAGTTGCAGACTCCAATCCGGACTACGACATACTTTATGAGGTCCGCTTGCTCTCGCGAGTTCGCTTCTCTTTGTATATGCCATTGTAGCACGTGTGTAGCCCTACTCGTAAGGGCCATGATGACTTGACGTCATCCCCACCTTCCTCCGGTTTATCACCGGCAGTCTCCTTTGAGTTCCCGACATTACTCGCTGGCAACAAAGGATAAGGGTTGCGCTCGTTGCGGGACTTAACCCAACATTTCACAACACGAGCTGACGACAGCCATGCAGCACCTGTCTCAGAGTTCCCGAAGGCACTAAGCTATCTCTAGCGAATTCTCTGGATGTCAAGAGTAGGTAAGGTTCTTCGCGTTGCATCGAATTAAACCACATGCTCCACCGCTTGTGCGGGCCCCCGTCAATTCATTTGAGTTTTAACCTTGCGGCCGTACTCCCCAGGCGGTCGACTTAACGCGTTAGCTCCGGAAGCCACGCCTCAAGGGCACAACCTCCAAGTCGACATCGTTTACAGCGTGGACTACCAGGGTATCTAATCCTGTTTGCTCCCCACGCTTTCGCACCTGAGCGTCAGTCTTTGTCCAGGGGGCCGCCTTCGCCACCGGTATTCCTCCAGATCTCTACGCATTTCACCGCTACACCTGGAATTCTACCCCCCTCTACAAGACTCTAGCTTGCCAGTTTCAAATGCAGTTCCCAAGTTAAGCTCGGGGATTTCACATCTGACTTAACAAACCGCCTGCGTGCGCTTTACGCCCAGTAATTCCGATTAACGCTTGCACCCTCCGTATTACCGCGGCTGCTGGCACGGAGTTAGCCGGTGCTTCTTCTGCGAGTAACGTCAATGCAATGTGCTATTAACACATTACCCTTCCTCCTCGCTGAAAGTGCTTTACAACCCTAAGGCCTTCTTCACACACGCGGCATGGCTGCATCAGGCTTGCGCCCATTGTGCAATATTCCCCACTGCTGCCTCCCGTAGGAGTCTGGACCGTGTCTCAGTTCCAGTGTGGCTGGTCATCCTCTCAGACCAGCTAGGGATCGTCGCCTAGGTGAGCCATTACCTCACCTACTAGCTAATCCCATCTGGGCACATCCGATGGCGTGAGGCCCGAAGGTCCCCCACTTTGGTCTTGCGACGTCATGCGGTATTAGCTACCGTTTCCAGTAGTTATCCCCCTCCATCAGGCAGTTTCCCAGACATTACTCACCCGTCCGCCGCTCGTCACCCAGAGAGCAAGCTCTCCTGTGCTACCGCTCGACTTGCATGTGTTAGGCCTGCCGCCAGCGTTCAATCTGAGCCATGATCAAACTCTTCAATTAAAAGTTCGATTTGCTTAAACAAGTTAAGCGGTGCTCAAAAATTAACTTTCGTAATAATTCACTAAATGAATTACTGCTTGGTCACTCTTTAAGACTTGATATTTTTTTGCCACCGAAGTGGCTGATATCGTCTTGTGAGTGCCCACACAGATTGTCTGATAAATTGTTAAAGAGCATGCCGCGGTTCGCAAGGAATCTTATGCGGCGCGGGAGGCGTATATTACGTTTTCCCGCTGAAGAGTCAAGAGATTATTCATTTGAACTTTCATCTTTTTCTCTTCTTGTCCGAGCGACTTGTCAGTCGTTGTTCCCGGTCAGTGGAGGCGCATTATAGGGAGTTCTCAGAAGGCCGCAACCCCTAAAATACAAATAATTTACTGACCGCTGAATCTTTCATCAAATGGCGTTTAAAGCGGCAATTCCTGGATACTTCTGAAGCCATATGACTGTAAAACAGGCAGCAGACTTTGCGCCTCCGCCGTCATCGCCATGCAATACGCCACACTCTCTATTTCAACTTCTGGATTTATTTGTGGAATCGGCACGTGAGAAGTCTCAATTAACCAATGTGCGCGGCGTGCAATCGCAGAACCGGAGTCGATCATACGCGTACCGTCGGGTAAAACCTGTGACAACTCTTCCGAAAGCAGCGGGAAATGCGTGCAGCCTAATACCACGGTGTCCGGCGGTTCGCGCAAACGCAGCCACGGATGCAGGATTTTCTTCAGCGCGGCCAGTGAAACCTCTTCGCCATGCAGCTTCGCCTCTGCCAGTTCGACCAGTTCAGCCGACCCCAGCATTAGAATCTGACAATCCGTCGCAAAACGTGCCACCAGATCATGTGTATAAGGACGCTGAACCGTCGCGCGCGTTGCCAGTAATCCAACGACCCCATTGCGCGTTAATTTCGCCGCAGGTTTGATAGCCGGCACAACGCCGACGACCGGACAACTGAATTTGGCACGCAATGCCGGAAGGGAAACGGTACTCGCCGTGTTACAGGCAATAACGATAATAGAAAGGGGATGGCGTTTCGCGACGGCGCTGACAATCTCGACGACGCGCTCAACGATAAATTCTTCTGACTTTTCACCATAAGGGAAAGCCACATTATCGAAGGCATAAATGTAATGCAGGTCCGGCAACATCTGCCGGACCTCATGATAAACCGACAACCCGCCGACGCCGGAATCGAAAACCAGCACCGTCGGGCGGTCAGGGACTCGTGTTGTATCAGAAGGTATAGCTTCCAGAGAGATAGTACTCACGTCCTGGTGTTTCGTAGCCATAAACCGTCTCGTAATCTTTATCTAAGAGGTTGGCAATTCTACCACGAACTGTCAGGTGTGAGGTGACCGGATATGAAGCGGCGAGATCCCACAAACTGACACCGCCGAGTTTAACGGTCTGATAAGGATATGAACCGTAGTCGGTGTCGTAACGTTGCCCCAGATACTGGTAATTGATCGACCAGTCTATGTCGGCAATATTCCAGTCAATCTGGTATTTCGCCTGCTGCTTGGCACGACGGACCAGAATTTCGTTGGTTTCGGCATCACGCGGATCGAGATATTCCAGGGTAATCTGGTGGCGCAGCGGACCCGTATCAAACGAACCCGTCCATTCGACACCTTTGATGGTGGCTTTACCGACGTTGTAATAACGGCTCGTCGAACTGTCGTAATCAATCATCTGATCGATGTCGTTACGATAGACTGATAAGCGCCAGTCCAGCGGGCCCGTCAGACCTTCCAGCCCTCCTTCCCATTGCTTACTTTCTTCCGGCTTCAGATCAGGGTTGCCATAGTAGTCGCTGTAAAGCTGGCTCAGGTTCGGTGATTTGTACGCGGTGCCGTAAGAGGCAATCAGACGATACCCGTCAATGAATTCCCATGCTGCGCTGCTTTGCCAGGTCGTGTGCTGACCAAACTGCGAGTTATCATCGCTGCGCACCGCGCCTTCCAGCGTGAAATCACTAATTTTTTGCTGTGTGGTCAGATAAACACCCGTGTTGTGCTGATCATAGCCATCAGCCAGATAACTGGTGCCTGGCTCAGTGGTCAGCTTCTGCCAGTCCAGCCCTGCGCTGACTTCCCCTTTCCATACCTGAAGGGTGTTGCCCCATTGCACGTTGTACTGATCAGAGTCATCCAGCGAAGCCGAGGTGTCGTACGGGCCGTATTTCGGATCGTAGTTATAGTCTTTGACGTGGCTGTAGCTGCCGATTAACTGTGTGGCATAAATGCCGTTCTGATAACGCAGGCCGGTGTCGTACGTGCGGCTGTAAAGCTGACGGGTATCAATAAGCGCGCTGCCCGGCGTGTAATACGCATCATAAGCGGTACGGTTGTCATAACCGTAAGCTCGCGCAAAACCGCTGATATCGTCATTGAACTGATGTTGTAGCGCCAGATAGAGCGTTTTGCTCATGAAGCCGTCACGGTCCGGCTGAGGCACGCCACCGTTATTACCATCGGCTACAACATCAATGCCGCGCGTATAGGTGTAATCGCCGGCCGCCGTGACGGTGGTGTTCTCACCCAGCTTCTGCTGCGTGGAGCCGTTATAGTTCTGATAGCCGTTTGAGCCGATACCCGCGCCGAGCCTTGTACCGTCTTTATCGCGTGTCGTAATAATGTTAACAACGCCGCCAATTGCGTCAGAACCATAAACCGCGGAACGTGGCCCGCGAATAAACTCAATTCGCTGTACCAGAGAAAGCGGGATTTGGCTGATATCCGCAGAACCGGAAATCCCCGCCTGGTTCAGTCGAACACCGTCGATTAATACTAAGGTGTGGCTGGAACTGGTGCCGCGAACAAATAAAGAACTCAGTTGCCCCATTCCCCCGTTCTGGGCAATATCGACACCCGGTAAACGGCGGAGTACATCAGCAACAGATTTTGACTGCCAGCGGTCGATATCCTCGCGCGTCACAACATCCGTCGGGGCTAAAACTGAAGAAACTGGCTGTGGAAAACGGTTAGCCGTGACGACCAGATTATCACTGCTGTTTGTGGAAGTGCTGTCTTGCGCCCACCCTGAAAAAGCCGTGACGGATAATGCCGTCAGCAGCACGTGCTTTTTAATTGTCATGAATCGAGCATCCAAACTTAATTGGCGGATGCCGCAGAAAGACGCTGTCGTTTTCGCGACGACAGTGAACAATGCGACGTAATATCGGCAGGTTTTCGGACTTAGGATTTGCAGGCTGATTAATTACGCTGCTTATTAATGACAAAACGCGTAATTCAGATACCTGCACCGGGCGATGACTTCCCATTGCTTCTCTCTTATCTATATAGAGAAGAAGAAAACAGTGTCTGCATAATAAAGAATGCTATCGCCGTGATTTCCCCATACCGCTGCGCGCCAGTTCCGGATTCACACCAGATTCCCTTTTAACTCAGTCAATGAGGCCGATGAGCAATCCTACGATCAACCTATTTGGAAATCCAGACATCCGTAGAGCGTATTACCGTTCCCCAACGGCATTGGCGTGAGAGCAAGGCAGCAAATGAGAGAATCCCGATGAGCTGACATTCGTCAGTGATTCGGGTGAGCGAGTGCAGGTAACGTCGCTATAACGTCTAGGACGAAGGGGAAAGCTGGACATAATGGAGACTTTCCCTACAATCCCCCGCAAAGTTCGCCCATTTATTCCTTGTTAGACGAGATAACCGATGACGCCTGAAAACCTGCCCATTGAACAATATGACGACCAGCTGGCGGAAAAGACCGCACGTCTCACGGCGATGATGTCGCCTTTTAATGCGCCGCAGCCTGAGGTTTTTCGTTCTCCCGTCAGCCATTACCGTATGCGCGCTGAATTCCGCGTCTGGCATGATGAAGGGGACCTGTACCACATCATGTTTGACCAGCAGACCAAAGCCCGCGTGCGCGTCGACCAGTTCCCGACGGCCAGCGTGCTGATTAACCGTCTGATGCCGGTGCTTATCAGCGCCGTGAAACAAGATCCGGCGCTGCGCCGTAAGATCTTCCAGATCGACTACCTGTCGACCCGCAACGGCAAAATTATCGCGTCGCTGCTCTACCACCGTAAGCTGGATGAAGAATGGCAGAAGTCTGCGACAATTCTGCGCGACCAGCTTCGTGCCGAGGGTTTTGACATCCAGCTGATTGGCCGTGCCGCCAAAACCAAAATCATGCTGGATCAGGATTATGTTGATGAAGTCCTGCCGGTTGGCGGGCGCGATATGATTTATCGTCAGGTGGAAAACAGCTTCACCCAGCCCAACGCTGAGATGAACATTCAGATGCTGGAATGGGCGCTGAAGGCCACGGAAAACGCCACCGGTGATTTGCTCGAGTTGTATTGCGGCAACGGCAACTTCTCACTGGCTCTGGCGCGCAATTTCCGCCGCGTGCTGGCAACCGAAATTGCCAAACCGTCGGTCGCAGCGGCGCAGTTCAACATTGCGGCGAACCATATTGATAACGTGCAGATTATCCGCATGGCGGCTGAAGATTTTACCCAGGCGCTGAACGGCGTGCGTGAATTCCGTCGTTTGCAGGATGTGGATTTAAGCGGATATGAATGCAACACGATTTTCGTCGATCCACCGCGCAGCGGCCTGGATGATGAAACCGTGAAAATGGTGCAGGGATACGAGCGCATCCTTTATATCTCCTGCAACCCGGAAACACTGTGTGCAAATCTGGAAACCCTGAGCCAGACACACCGCGTGACGCGTCTGGCGTTGTTCGATCAGTTCCCGTATACCCACCATATGGAATCCGGCGTTCTGCTGGAAAAAATCTGATTCCGCAGCGTTAAATATGAAAACGGGCACTCTCACATGCCCGTTTCTCTTTCTGTACCGCCAAACTCAGAGATAAACCCGCAGATATTCTGACAGACACAGAATCGCCATCGCCTGCCCGTAAGGCATGGACGTCAGCGCGATTTCGCGGTAGAAATCCAGATCAGAACCCATTGCCGTGCCGAATGACGTTTGCGTCAGTTCCCCTGCCGGATTGATATGTTTGATCACGCCCTGAATCGCTTTCTCCGCCACCGGCGCATACGACGCATCGATATAACGTTTACGTACCGCTTTCAATATTCCGTAGGCAAAACCGGCAGTTGCTGAGCTTTCGAGATAGGACTGCGGATCGTCGAGCAGCGTATGCCACAAACCGCTGTCATCCTGACATTTCGCCAGCGCACTGACCTGACTTTCCAGTACCTGCAACAAATAGCGGCGGGTCGCATTATTTTCCGGCAAGTCCACCAGCTCAAGGAATTCAGGAATGGCGATCGTCAGCCAGCTGTTCCCGCGTGCCCAGCGCGCCTGCGCAAAATTATGATGACCGTCGAATGTCCAGCCGTGGAACCACAGGCCCGTTTCGCGATCCATCAGATACTGAACGTGGAGGAGAAACTGATACGTTGCTTCTTCCACAAACTCCTGGCGATCCAGCAATTTCCCGATTTTTGCCAGCGGCAGCACGCTCATCATCAATGTGTCATCCCACATTTGCTGATGGTTTTCGTTGTTATAAACAATATGCTGCATCGCGCCTTTATCGGTGCGCGGCATTTCATACATCACCCATTCCGCCCAGCGTTCAAGATACGGCCGCCATGCCGCATTACCGGTTTCTTCATAGCGGTAAGCCAGCGTCAGAAACGGGCTCATAGTGTTCACATTTTTCGTTGGCGTGCCTTCCGCCAGACGCGCAGTAAACCAGTCATCGATCACCGCCCGCATTTTCTCGTCGCCGGTTTGCTGATAATACTGATAGATGCCGTAAAGCCCGATGCCGTGCGTCCATTCCCAGCCCGCCCAACCTTTAGTGTCAATGACGCGGCCATCGTCGAGCCGTAACAGAAACTCACCGGTTTTATCTTCGATATTCACCAGATTGTCCGTCACATTGTGGATCAGCGCTTTCAGTTCATTGCGCGAAATGAAATGTTCAGGCTGGCGTAAAAGCGCGCTGTGTTTAACTTCAAAAACTTTCATGGTGTTCTCCTGATAAATGTTCACCAAAATTACAAACGTCCCTGTGCCGGAATTTCGGCGACATTTTCACGGGTCAGCTTTTCAGGTGGTGGATTATGACGATGCAGATAACCAATATTGTTGTTGCCCCACAGCGATTCGTACTTCATCCCTGTCAGCATTTCGACGGTCGCCCGGTCTTCCGGCGTAATTTGCTCCGGCACGATGCGGTTCGCATCACGCATTTTCTGCGTTTCGCGGGTCAGCACGCCGTGCGTTTTCTGATTGAGGCGGAAGAACAGTGAAATAATAAAGCCCATGCTGAGCATCAGCAGTGAACCGATCACCATAACGCCGAGAATGGTATGGCCGACGGCGGGCACCTGCTGGCTCTGCCCGGAAACAAATCCGGCGAGTTGCAAAATGATCCCCACCAGCATGACCGCTCCGGCCTGCGAGGCTTTGCGTGTCAGCGTCATCACACCCGCGAAAATCCCCTCACGACGCTGGCCGGTAATGGTTTCATCGACATCGGCAATATAGGTGTAGATATTCCACGGCACGTAGTTGATCCCACCGCGCCCCAGGCCAGCCAGTGCAGAAATCAACAGCAACAACGACATTGAATCGTTCATTCCGGTGTAATACAGCGCGCCGTAAGAAATCGCCGCCAGCCCGAATAACGTCACAGCAAGACGATAAGACGGCGCAGGCCCGAAGCGGATGCACAGCGGGATCATGCCGATAACCGCCACGAATTGCAGAATCGCCATCATCCCCATCAGATTGGAGGCAATCGACGCGCTTTGCATCAGCACAAACACCACGTAATAGGTAAAGACGGCGTTAAACACGTCCTGCGCGATATACCCGCCGAGGTACAGCCCCAGATGCTGACGGAAAATTTTGATCCGCAGTGTCGAGGACAATTCCACTTTCAGGCGTTTCAGGCTTTGCGCCAGCGTCAGTTGCTGACGTTCGCGTTCAATTTTCTTCGTGGCTTCAGATTTGAGTTCTTCAGGCCGTTCCCAGGTGAAGAAATACACCAGCGTCAGCACGAAGGCGCAGATCACCGCAAAGACCAGGCTCGAATAGAAGAAGGAAATGGCGTTATCTTTGCCGAAATGCTGCAACAGAATGCCGGGCAGGAAAGCGGCGAGGATGGCTGAAAGCTGCGCCAGCGCGATACGTGCCCCGGAGAATTTGGTTTTCTGTTTGAAATCGTCGGTCATTTCTGGCACCAGCGTTTCATACGGCACCAGAATCATGGTGTAGACGATATCGAACAGCAGATAAGTCAGCAGGTAGTAGACATATCCCATGTCGCCCACCCACATAAAGCTGTAGCTGAATACGCAGGGAATACCGAGTAAAATAAAGAACTTACGGCGACCAAAGCGTTTGCCGAGCCAGGTATTGCCGAAGTTATCCGTGAGATATCCCATCAGCGGGCTAAGAACCGCATCGGCGACGCGCGCCGTGGCGAAGATAAATGTCGCTTCGATGGGCGAAAGGCCGCAAAACGTGGTGTAGAAGTAGAGCAACCACGCCGCAGTCAGGGCCGTTGTGCCCGCCCCCAAAAAATCGCCAGAACCGTAGGCGATGTAATTAAAGAATCCGATCTTACGTGTTTTCATTGCCGTCTTGCCTCTGTTAAATCACCTATAGGCGTAGGCTGAATGCGAACGAAAATACTTCGTCCGGCCATGATTCAAATTAGCGAGGAGCCCGGATGAAAACCTTTCGATTTTTGCCACTCATACAGACTTTATGGCAAAGAAATAAAGAAGTGGGCGATCAACATCAAAATATTGAACATGGGTTTATTATTTATGAAATGACAGTTCATAAATAACAAGCAGAGAAGAAAACAAGAAGAGGGTTGCCAGACGTAGGGTATAAAAAAGGCAACCTGAGGATTGCCTGATTTTGGAAAATAATGAGGAGGTTACTGGGCGGCAGATTTACGTTTCTTCAGCTTCAGACCTATCCAGAAGACCAGCGCCACACAAATCAGCGTTGGCAGGGAATTCGACCCTAGTTCCGGGTATTCCACGCGGACAAACGCGCTGTAGAGCAGCAATCCAAGCAGGAAACAGGCTGCGGCCAGAAGCGGCAAACCTTTCGGCATTTCGCCTTTGTGGTAGCGAACATGCAGGCAATATACCGATAACACCAGAGCGATTATCGGGAATATCGAAAACGCGACGACGGAGCTGAATAACGCATCGAAGGTGCCGTTAATCGACAGCCCGGCAATCAAAGCCAAAACCAGAGTGCCATTATCCTGGTTCGCTTGTTCGGTCATCTTCTTTACCTCGGGTCTTATTGTGAATCGGAGTCACCGCCGTTCTTTCCTGTTGCCGGCGATACCAGTAATACGCACCTTTAGAAATCATACGCAGTTGCAACACCAGACGCTCTTCGAGCTGGCGACGCTGTGCGAGATCCACATCCAGCGCTTCCGCACCGGCGTTGAAAACAATGATGACCATTGCTTCGGCCTGCGCTTCGGTAAAACTGCGGGGCATGTGATTTTCGAGTTGCAGATAGTCGGCAAGTTCCGCAATAAAATGCTGAATTTCACGGGCGACAGCCGCACGAAACGCGGCCGATGTACCGGAACGTTCGCGCAGCAGCAGGCGAAAGGCGTTGGGGTTATTGCCGATGAACTCCATGAAGGTCGAAACCGACGTGCGGATGACGCTGCCGCCTTTGGCAATACGCTGGCGCGCCTGACGCATCAGTTGACGAAGCATTAAACCGCTCTCATCAACCATCGTCAGACCCAGTTCATCCACGTCACGGAAATGCCGGTAAAAGGACGTCGGCGCAATGCCCGCTTCACGGGACACTTCACGCAAACTCAGACTGGCAAAGCTGCGCTCGGCACTGAGCTGGCTAAAAGCCGCTTCAACCAGTGAGCGACGCGTGCGCTCTTTTTGTTGTGCTCTAACGCCCATAACATTCATTCGGATAATGTTCTTCTTGTTAATTATTCGCCCGTTATCGCTTCACTATACCAAAATTTTTACCGGGCGGAGTTATAGATACCACAGCATAATGTGGGTCAGAATGTTGCTGCATTACCATTAAATGACAACTGCATGTGGGGTAAATAGGTGTAATATGTTACTTTCTCGTTGTGATTTTGTATAAAAATAGGTTTCGAACTATGCCACAGCACTCACATTTTGATGCCATTATCATTGGCTCAGGCCCTGGCGGAGAAGGCGCCGCGATGGGACTGGTTAAACAAGGCGCCCGGGTTGCTGTCATCGAACGCTATAACAACGTCGGTGGCGGATGTACTCACTGGGGAACTATCCCTTCCAAAGCACTGCGTCACGCCGTCAGCAGAATCATCGAATTTAACCAAAACCCGCTCTACAGTGATAACTCCCGCACCCTGAGCTCCAGCTTCCCGGATATTTTGCGTCACGCGGATTCTGTCATTAATCAGCAAACCCGCATGCGTCAGGGTTTCTACGAAAGAAACCAGTGCCAGTTATTCTCGGGCGACGCCAGTTTTGTCGACGCCAATACCGTCAATATCCGCTACGCCGATAACACGCACGAACAAATTACCGCCGACAACATTGTGATTGCCTGCGGTTCGCGCCCTTACCGCCCTGCCAACGTCGATTTTGGCCATCCGCGCATTTATGACAGCGACCTGATCCTTGAACTGAGCCACGAACCCCGCCACGTCATCATCTATGGCGCGGGCGTTATCGGCTGCGAATATGCGTCTATCTTCCGTGGTTTGAACGTGAAAGTGGACTTAATCAACACCCGCGACCGGTTGCTGTCTTTCCTCGATCAGGAAATGTCCGACGCGCTGTCTTATCACTTCTGGAATAACGGTGTGGTCATCCGCCACAACGAAGAATTCGAGATGATTGAAGGCGTGGAAGACGGCGTGATCATGCACCTGAAATCAGGTAAGAAAGTGAAAGCTGACGCGCTGTTGTACGCTAACGGACGCACCGGTAACACTGACAAACTGGGTCTGGAAAATATTGGTCTGGAAGCAGACAGCCGGGGTTTGCTGAAAGTAAACAGCATGTACCAGACAGCGCTGTCGCACATTTATGCCGTCGGCGACGTCATCGGTTACCCAAGCCTGGCCTCAGCGGCCTACGATCAGGGCAGAATCGCCGCGCAAGCGATGATTCAGGGCGAAGCGAAAGTCCATCTGATCGAAAACATTCCGACCGGCATTTATACCATTCCTGAAATCAGCTCCGTCGGCAAAACCGAGCAGGAACTGACGTCAATGAAAGTGCCTTACGAAGTGGGTCGCGCACAGTTTAAACATCTGGCTCGTGCGCAAATCGCCGGAATGAATGTGGGGAGCCTGAAGCTGCTGTTCCATCGTGATACCAAGGAAATCCTCGGCATTCACTGCTTTGGAGAGCGCGCTGCGGAAATTATCCACATCGGTCAGGCCATTATGGAACAGAAAGGCGAAGGCAATACTATCGACTATTTCGTTAATACCACCTTCAACTATCCGACCATGGCAGAAGCTTACCGCGTTGCAGCACTGAACGGATTAAACCGCCTTTTTTAAGCCCGCGGCTTTATCCATATAAGGTTGCATGTGTTCTTTGATGGCTTCGGCCAGTTGTTCATAGCGCCCACGCAGTGGCGAACCGGGACGATACACCAGCGCGATAGTGCGACGGGGTTCCGGTTTGTCACAGGTGAGATAAGTTACGCCATCGCGGCTGCGCTCATTCGGCACAGCCAGTGCCGGCAGCAATGTAATTCCGCTTCCCGCCGCCACCATATTACGCAGCGTTTCCAGACTGGTTGCGCGGAAATGCGTATCTTCATCGGCACCCGCCTGGAAGCAAAAACCGAGCGCCTGATCGCGCAGGCAGTGCCCGTCTTCCAGCATCAGCAGCTTTTCACCGGCCAGATCCGCCATTGCCACGCGATCGCGTGATGCCCACGGATGATCGTCGTAGATCGCCAGTTTCATCGGTTCATCAAACAGCGGCACTTCAATAAAGGCTTCGCTTTCTTTGACCAGCGCCAGGATCGCGCAATCGAGTTTTCCGCTGTCGAGTTGTGCCAGTAACTGATGGGTTTGCGCTTCGTGCAGATACATTTCGAGTTTAGGGAATGTTTTATGCAGTGAAGGAATGATTTGCGGCAACAGATAAGGCCCGACAGTAGGAATTAGCCCGATATGCATAGGCCCGGACATCGCTTCGCCCTGCTGGCTGGCCATCTCTTTGAGGACTTTCACTTCACGCAGCACCGTGCGCGCCTGATCTACCAGCAGCAAGCCGGCTTGTGTAAACAACACCTTGCGGCTGGTTCTTTCAAGCAGCATCACGCCAAGTTCATCTTCCAGCTTGCGGATTTGCCCGCTTAACGTCGGCTGGCTGACATGGCAGGAATCTGCTGCACGGCGGAAGTGACGAAACTCTGCCAGTGCCACCAGATACTCTAAATCACGAATGTTCATTTTTCCTCCAGTCCCTATAAGGCGATGTGATAGCCGATAACGATAGATAAGATAGCAATCAACGATTATATCTATCAACTATTATCGTTAATAATGCTTTCCAACGAAACGGCACAGCCGAAAGATATTCACATTTTATCGATTAATTAAGAGGTTATTCATGTATTCAAGCCAGGAAGGTAAACACGTTCCGCACGTTACTTTTCACACCCGCCAGGGCGATCAGTGGGTAGATCTCAGCACTGATGAATTGTTCAAAAACAAAACAGTCATTGTCTTTTCACTGCCGGGCGCATTTACCCCGACCTGTTCTTCAAGCCATCTGCCGCGTTACAACGAACTGGCACCGGTATTCAGACAACACGGCGTGGACAGCATTCTGTGCGTCTCTGTAAACGACACGTTCGTGATGAATGCCTGGAAATCAGAGCAAAAGGCGTCAAACATTACGTTTATTCCAGACGGTAACGGCGAATTCACCAAAGGCATGAACATGCTGGTTGAGAAAGCTGATTTAGGTTTCGGCCCGCGTTCATGGCGTTATTCCATGCTGGTACGTAACGGCGTGGTCGAGAAAATGTTCGTTGAGCCGAACAAGCCGGGCGACCCGTTTGAAGTGTCAGATGCAGACACGATGCTGAAATACCTGGCACCAGAATTCAAAGTGCAGGAATCGGTTTCCGTATTCACCAAACCGGGCTGTCCGTTCTGCGCCAAAGCCAAACAAATGTTGCAGGAACGCGGCATTCAGTACGAAGAAATCGTACTGGGCAAAGACGCCACCACCGTCAGCCTGCGCGCTGTCACCGGCCGTGCGACCGTGCCGCAAGTCTTTATCGGTGGGCGCCACATCGGCGGAAGCGACGATCTGGACGTTTACCTGCATTCAGAAACACAAGATGTGTGCGAAGTTGCACAATAAGCTTCACCGAAAACAGCCGTAAGAAGTAAGACGATAATCCCTGCATTACCAACAAAAAAGCAAAGTCAGACTACGTGAACTTTCGGCGGATCTTGAATCCGCCATTTTTTTGTTTCTGCGATGTCAGCCCGTTTTTTCCCGGCCTTCTCCTGCAACACTTTGCGGTCAATTTATTCCGAATGGCAGGAAGATGACGGCGCAAAAGCCCCGCACTAAAATCACTCAGCAGGATGTCGCGCGTCTGGCAGGCGTTTCCGTTGCTGCGGTTTCGCTGGTGCTCGGCGGCAAAGGACGGATATCCCCTGAAGGCGTGGAGCGTATTTATCAGGCCATCGACCAGCTCGGTTATCATTTACCGGCCACGCCGTCAGTCACGCCTTTCACACGAACGGGCATTCTGCTTTCGCCAGATTGCGCTTTCGCCGCTGGTTTACTCCCCGAATTGTCCCGTGCGCTGCAACAGACCAGATTGACACTTTTACCGGGCTACGCAGACACCTCAACGCTTCTGGAACATGCCGCGCAGCTTCTGGCGCAGGACGTGCGCGGGATTTTCGTGTGCGGAAAATTACTCAATGCGCAGCCTGATACGCTGAAAGCCCTGCATGCTCGGGCGACAGCGCGGCATGTGGCGCTGACCGGCGTCGGCACGCATTTCCACACCGGTCCGCTCGCGACAATTCATCCCGACAACGCGCTGGCCGCACACATGGCAACGGACGCGTTACTTCAACAGCAGCACCAGAATATTGGTTATCTCGGCGGGGAAAATCATTCGCTGGTTCGCGCCGAGCGGCTGGGCGGGCTTTCGCTCGCGCTCGGGAAAGCCGGTCTGGCGTTTTCCGCATCGTTAAGTCAGCCCTGCGCAGCAACATTTGACGACAGCTTCCGCGCAGTCACTCAGCTGATCAAACAAAGCCCCAAAATTTCCGCGATCCTTTGCGACAATCCGACGGTATTACTGGCCGCGCATCACGCGCTGGCCGAAGGTTTGCACACCTCCCGGTGGCGGCTGTTCTCGCGGCGCATCGCACTGACGGGTTTCGGTGAGTGCGAACATTCCCTGAAACTGGCTTTGCCCCTCGTTGCCGCACGTCATGCCGCGATGGCGACGCGGGCAGTTACGCCAGCGCAATGCAAAACGCAGTGATTTTTGGCTATGAATTTCCCGACGGGTTCTTCCGGCAATACACACGGCGCGGACGAATACGGCAGCCTGAGCCGTTTTATAAGCGCCATCGGCATCTACGCCGAAGCCCTTTACCGGCTGGCAAATCTGCCCGCCGCTCCTTCCGATAACACGAGCTAATTCACGATGTCTGCAAAAAAACTGATTGCGCTGTGTGCCTGCCCGATGGGTCTTGCTCATACCTTTATGGCCGCCGAAGCCATTGAAGTTGCCGCCCGCCAGCGCCGATAACCGCGCGCTGTCTGGCGGTCGTTATTCCTTCGTTCGGTCTCGGACTGTCGACGGTGATCGACAAATGGCTGGTCGGGCGTCGTGTTTATGATCGCCAGTTCAACCAGATTGGCCGCACCGCGATTTTTCTCGGTTTTATGGGGATTTCCGAAGGGTCGATTCCGTTTGCGCTCGAACGCCCGGGGTTTGTGATCCCGGTGTACGTGGTCGGGGCCATTATCGGCGCGGTGCAATGGTTCCCGGAATCCGCGATCTGGGCATGGCCGCTGATCAGCAACATTCCGGCCTACCTGATAGGTCTGGCGGGCGGTTCGCTGTTTATCGCCGTGACCTGCGTGTTCTACCGCAACCGTCTGATCAAAAAGGGCTTACTCGAAATCGCCTGATCGTCATCCTGACAGGGCGCACACGCGCCCTGTTCTGCTCACGGGAGGAAACATGAGCCGTCAGCAACGCCTTAATGTCCTGCGCCAGCACATGGCAGAACATCAAATGCCCGCCGTTTTACTCACAGACAGATTCAGCAAATATTCGCTGGCTGAACTCTACAGCGCGTCCGGCTACGTGCTGGTCACCGCAGACCGCTTATTGGTGCTGGTCGATGGCCGATACAGCGCCGAATGCCGGCAGAACAACCCCGACACAGAAGTCGTCACGCTCACCGCAAAACTTCCGCTGGCAGAGGTTCTTGCGCAGCATATTTCCGGTGATAAAACGCTGTTTGCCGATGCCAGCGCGCTGTCTCATCTGGCCTGGAAAACGCTGGAAAACCAGTGCAAGACGCAGCTGCAACACTGGGACGCGTCGGTTCTGCGTGTGCATAAATATGCCGATGAAATCGCGATAATCCGTGAAGCGGCGGCGATTGCCGATCGCGCCTTACAGGCCGTTATGCCGCTGATCCGGCCAGGTATCAGCGAGAAAGCGCTGGCGGATCACATCGAAATGGCGGTCCGTCAGGCCGGTGGCAGCAAAACGTCGTTTGATACCGTGGTGGTTTCCGGCCTGCGCGGCGCGTTGCCACACGGGCGCCCGACGGATAAAAAGCTCGCGGCGGGTGAATTAGTGACGATTGATTTTGGCGCGGTCTGCCAGCATTACTGTTCCGATATGACGCGGACATTCGCGCTGGGCAGCGTCAGTACAGAACTGAAAACGTTATACGACACGGTACTTCTCGCCCAGCAGTCCGCACGCGACGCCGTCAGACCGGGAATTCGTTGTCAGGAACTCGATGCCGTGGCGCGCGACATTATTTCTGCGGCCGGATTTGGCGAATACTTCAGCCACAATCTGGGGCATGGATTAGGGCTGGATGTCCACGAAGCCCCCGCGCTCAGCCCGCAAAATACGCAGCCGCTGGAACAGGGCATGGTGATCACCATCGAACCGGGTATTTATGTTCCGGGTCTGGGCGGTGTGAGGATTGAGGATGATGTTCTGGTAACAGAAAGCGGCAGCGAAGTGCTGACGAAAAGCCCGCGGGAATGGGAGGAGAGGAGTTATTGATGGGAATGTCTCCCCCGGTTCTTCGGGGGAGAAAACTAAAAACCTACAGCCCTAAACGCGCTTTCGCGTCGGCAATCGCCTGTGCGACTTGTTGCGGAGAAACGCCGCCTTTGGCTGCTCGTTTATCGAGGCAGGATTGCAGCTCAAGGATCGGATACACGTCATCGCCGATCACGCTGCTGAATTTCTGCAAATCGGCCAACGTTAAGGCTTCCAGCGCTTTGCCTTGTCTGATGGCTTCAACCACGGCTTCACCGACAATGTGGTGTGCTTCGCGGAACGGCACACCTTTGGCGACCAGATAATCCGCCAGTTCGGTGGAATTCGCGTAACCCTGCTGCGCAGCTTCCTTCGCACGAGGACGTTTCACCTGAATGCCCTCCAGCACCAGCGACGCCATATTCAGGCAATCCATCCAGGTATCGAGCGCGTCGAACAGCCCCTCTTTGTCTTCCTGCATGTCTTTGTTGTACGCCAGCGGCAGGCCTTTCATGGTCATCATCATGCCGGTCAGCGCGCCCTGAACACGGCCACATTTGCCGCGGATCAGTTCCAGTGCGTCCGGGTTTTTCTTTTGTGGCATCAGGGAAGAACCGGACGTCACGCGGTCGGACAAATCAATAAACGCCGCTTCGCCGGTGTTGAAGAAAATCAGATCTTCGGCGAAACGGGAAAGGTGGACCATGCTGATGGCGGCGTTAGACAGTAACTCAAGCACGTGATCGCGGTCGGAAACGCTGTCGAGGCTGTTGCGGGTGGCAGACGCAAAACCTAACCAGCCCGCCAGTTGCTCGCGATCCATCGGATACGCTGTGCCGGCCAGTGCGCCACAACCCAGCGGGCTGACGTCCAGACGGGTCAGGGTATCTTTCAGACGACTTTCATCACGCGCCAGCATTTCCACATACGCCATACACCAGTGCGCAAAAGTCACCGGCTGCGCGCGTTGCAGGTGTGTATAACCTGGCATCACGGCGTCCTGATTGGCTTCAGCCGTGGCGACCAGTGCCTGTTGCAGGTGATACAGCGCGTCGCCCAGTTCAGCCACCTGCGCTTTACACCACAACTTGATATCAGTCGCGACCTGATCGTTACGGCTGCGGCCGGTGTGCAGTTTCTTGCCAAGATTGCCGACTTTGTCGATCAACTTGCCTTCAACCCAGCTGTGAATATCTTCTGCATCGCTGGCTAAAATAGCGCGCGGGTTAGCACGGACTTCTTCCAGCAGAATGTTCAGCGCTTCTTCCAGCTGAATTTGTTCGTCAGCCGTTAACACATTCACGGTCACCAGCGCTTTGGACCAGGCGACGGAGCCCACAATATCCTGCTCTGCCAGCCGGTAGTCGAAACGCAGTGAGTCATTGAGTTCTTTAAACCGCTGATCCGCTGCCTGAGTAAAACGTCCGCCCCAAAGTGCCATTTTCCTGCTCCTGAATTTTTTTATGCAAAAGGGCGCAAACTGCTGCGCCCTGACAAAAGTGTGTACCAAATGCGCGCCAGGTCGTAAGCCTGTCGATGGGCAAATTACGCCAGAATGCGTGTGCCGATCGCAACGCCGTTAAAGAGTGCCGGTAATTGCTCGGCGTGACGCCAGCTGGCGATATCCACCGGCCGTCCGAGAGTCCGTGCGGCGTCCAGAGCAGCATGAACCTTGACAATCATACCGTCAGTAATAATGCCCTGCTCGATCAGGTGTTCAGCCTTTTCCGCACTCATTTCCGGAATGCGCTGGCCTTTGCCATCGAGTATGCCGCTGACGTCTGACAACAGAATCAAATCCGCGCCCAGCGTCGCCGCCAAAGCGGTTGCTGCCTGATCGGCATTGACGTTCATCAGCTCACCGGCTTCGGTGATACCGATAGAGCTGACAATCGGCAGATAGCCCGCAGAGGTCAGGGTATTGATCAGCGCAGGATTGCCCGCTTCGGCTTTACCGACGAAGCCCAGAGATTCATCCAGCTGGGTCACGCTGACCGTACCGCCATCTGCCAGAGACAGGCCGACGGCGTTAATGTGGTTCTTCACCGCCCACGCCAGCAAGGTTTTGTTCGCGCTGCCTGCCAGTGCGCCGGTAATAATGTCAATCTGATCGGCTGGTGTGACACGCAGACCGGCTTTCTTCACGACAGGAAGATTCAGCTTTTTCATCAGATCATCAACCAGGCAGCCGCCACCGTGAACGATCACCAGCGGACGATGATATTCCTGACGATAAGCCACAACCGCCATGAACAGGCGCTCAAGTGCTTCTTCATTATCCAGCAACACACCACCTAACTTGATGACTAACGGATTCATAGCTGTTTACGCCTCGATCGGTTGATTATGTTAATTAATAACAATGCGTTTAATTTAATTTAGCATCCCCGAACGTCTGAATAAACGCTCAGGGACGCGTGTTTTCTGTTTGCTGACAATCTGAGGATTGTTAAAGCAGGGATTGTGTTTCCGGGAAGCCAAAGCGGATATTCATGCACTGCACTGCCTGCGCGGACGCTCCTTTCAGAACGTTATCTTCCGTCGCCACCACAATCAGATGTTCGCCTTTCACCGCAAAACCGATATCACAGAACGGCAGACCGACCACGTCTTTCAGCGCCGGAACGCCTTTGGTGTAAAGACGCACCAGCGGTTTGTCGTGATACGCATTGTGGAAAGCTTCCGCCACATCCTGCTCCGTCACACCTACGTTAAGACGGCAGGTAATGGTCGCCAGAATACCGCGCGGGAAGTTACCCAGATGCGGCGTGAAAATCACCGGTACGCCAAGGTGCTCGGCGATTTCAGGTTCATGACGATGGCTGAAGAGTTTGTACGGCTGAAGGCTGACTTCGCAGAAGCTGTTGCCCAGCGTGGCTTTACGGCCTGCACCGCTGACGCCGCTGGTGGCGTTAATCACCGGCCACTGGCTGTCATTGAGCAAGCCGTTTTCGATAAGCGGTTTCAGCGCCAGCTGGGAAGCGGTCGGGTAACACCCCGGCACGGCAATCAGCTGCGCGTCTTTTAATTTGTCAGCCTGCCATTCGGCCAGACCGTACACGGCTTTGTCGAGCAAATCGAGATGCTGATGCTCAAAGCCGTAGAATTCGGTATAGAACTCCGGTTTGCTAACGCGGAAAGCCCCGGACAGGTCAAACACCACGCAACCGGCCGCCAGAAACTGCGGGGCTAAATCATGGCTGACTTCATGCGCGGTCGCCAGAAATACCACATCGACGCCTTTCGCTGCTTCTGCCACGTCTTTGAGCGGCAAAACAGGCAGATCGACGATGCCTTTCAATTGAGGGTGCAAATCGGAAAGCAATTTTCCTGCATCTGCACTTTGCGCTGAAACCGTTAAACCGGTTATGTTCATATGTGGGTGGCGGTTCAGATAGGCCGCGAGTTCAGCTCCGGCATAACCTGTGGCACCAACAATCAGCGTATTCAACATAGGGTCTGTTCACCTTCTCAATTTTGGGTAAGGGGCCGGATAATTATTCTGGTTTCCTTACGCACTGGCTTATTGTATTTTTATTCACAATTATTGCATGAATATGAATACTACCCTAACTAAAGGCTGTCAACAGTGAAGATGAAATTACCTCCTTTTATTGAGCTCTATCGGGCGTTAATCGCAACCCCTTCCATCAGCGCAACGGACGCTGCTTTGGATCAGAGCAATGAGACGCTAATCCATTTACTGGCAGGCTGGTTCGGTGATTTAGGCTTCAAAATTGAAGTGCAACCCGTTCCAGGTACGCGCAACAAATTCAATATGTTAGCCAGCACAGGTCACGGCGCAGGCGGCTTACTGCTGGCCGGTCATACCGACACCGTTCCGTTCGATGACGGACGCTGGACACGCGATCCTTTCACCCTGACCGAACATGAAAATAAGCTCTATGGTCTGGGGACTGCCGACATGAAAGGTTTCTTCGCGTTTATCCTCGATTCGCTTCGCGATGTCGATCTGACCAAACTGACTAAACCGCTGTATATTTTAGCGACGGCAGATGAAGAAACGACGATGGCCGGTGCCAGCTACTTCTCCAAAAACGCAAAAATTCGTCCGGACTGCGCAATCATCGGCGAACCGACTTCGCTGAAACCGGTGCGTGCCCACAAAGGCCATATGTCGAACGCCATCCGCATCACCGGTCAGTCCGGCCATTCCAGTGATCCGTCGCGCGGCGTGAACGCCATCGAACTGATGCACGAGTCAATTACCCATCTGATGACGCTGCGCAATACGCTGAAAACCCGTTACCACCACAGTGGCTTCGTGATCCCGTACCCGACCATGAACTTTGGTTACATCAATGGCGGCGACGCGCCGAACCGTATTTGCGCCTGCTGCGAAATGCACATGGATATCCGCCCGCTGCCCGGTCTGACGCTGGCCGATATCAACGGCTTGCTCAACGAAGCGCTGGAGCCTGTCAGCCAGCGCTGGCCGGGTCGTATTGCCATCGAAGAACTGCATCCGCCGATCCCGGGTTATGAATGCCCGCCGGATCACCCGCTGGTGCAGGTGGTGGAAAAGTTGCTGGGCGTCGAAACGGAAATCGTGAACTACTGCACCGAAGCGCCGTTCATTCAGGAACTGTGCCCGACGCTGGTTCTGGGGCCGGGTTCTATCGATCAGGCGCACCAGCCAGATGAATATATTGATACCGCGTTCATAAAACCGACACGTGAGCTGATTTCTCAGGTCGTTCATCACTTCTGCTATCACTGATCCTGAATCAGGGTTGATGAAGAAACAATCAGGGCGCTTCCGGGCGCCCTTTGATACTGTACAAATGATGGATTAGCCAAACTGATATCGTCGCTGTTGTAATTAAATTTCAGCGACATTGCCAAAAAGACCATTTTTAACGTGAGTGATCGGGTGTTTTTGGGTTAAAACAGGTGCGGCATTTAAAAAGTATGGCCAGGTTGGCGGGTGAACGGGGCATGAATGCCTGACGGGTGAAAGTTATTTACAGAATATAAAAATCAAACGAGAGAACGGGTCAGAGGTGATATGAACGAACAATATTCCGCAATGCGAAGTAATGTCAGTATGTTAGGTAAATTGCTGGGCGACACGATCAAAGATACGTTGGGAGAACATATCCTGGATCGTGTTGAGAAAATCCGTAAGTTGTCCAAATCCTCACGCGCAGGAAATGATGCTGATCGTCAGGAATTGCTGTCAACGCTGCAAAATCTCTCGAATGATGAGTTGTTGCCTGTTGCCCGTGCTTTCAGCCAGTTCCTTAACTTAGCCAACGTAGCCGAGCAATATCACAGTATTTCGCCACACGGCGAAGCGGCCAGCAATCCTGAAGCTCTGGCACAATTGTTCGATCGTCTGAAATCCAAAAATCTCTCTGAACAACAATTACGTGACGCCGTTGACCAGCTTTCTATCGAACTGGTGCTGACCGCGCATCCGACGGAAATTGCCCGCCGCACGCTGATCCACAAACTGGTGGAAGTGAATAACTGCCTCAAGCAACTCGACCATAACGATCTGGCCGATTACGAGCGCAAACAAATTATGCGCCGCCTGCGTCAGTTGATCGCGCAGTCATGGCACACCGACGAAATCCGTAAGAACCGCCCTTCTCCGGTTGATGAAGCCAAATGGGGTTTTGCGGTGGTCGAAAACAGCCTGTGGGAAGGCGTTCCCGCTTTCCTGCGTGAACTGAACGAGCAACTCGAGACGTCACTGAATTACAAAATGCCGGTGGAAGCCGTGCCGGTGCGTTTCACTTCCTGGATGGGCGGCGACCGCGACGGTAACCCGAACGTGACCGCCGATATTACCCGCCACGTTCTGTTGCTGAGCCGCTGGAAAGCCACCGATCTGTTCCTGCGCGATATCGCCGTGCTGGTTTCAGAACTCTCCATGACCGAATGTACGCCGGAGCTGCGCGAGCGGGCCGGTGGTGCCGATATTCTCGAGCCGTACCGCGAAATCATGAAACAGCTGCGTACACAGCTGACCACCACGCAGGTATATCTCGAAGCCCGTCTGAAAGGCGAACGCGTTGCGCGCCCTCACGATCTGCTGGTGAAAAACGATCAGCTCTGGGAACCGCTTTACGCCTGTTACCAGTCGCTGCTGGCCTGCAACATGGGCATCATCGCGAACGGTCAGTTGCTCGACACCCTGCGCCGCGTACGCTGTTTCGGCGTGCCGCTGGTGCGTATCGATGTGCGTCAGGAAAGTACCCGTCACACCGATGCGATCGCCGAAATCACCCGTTATCTGGGGCTGGGCGATTACGAAAGCTGGTCAGAATCCGACAAACAGGCTTTCCTGATCCGTGAACTGAATTCACAACGTCCGCTGGTGCCGCGCCACTGGGAACCGAGCGCCAATACCAAAGAAGTGCTCGATACCTGCCAGGTTATCGCGGAAGCGCCGGAAGGCTCTATCGCTGCTTACGTCATTTCCATGGCGCGTACGCCGTCTGATGTACTGGCCGTGCATCTGCTGCTCAAAGAAGCCGGTTGTCCGTTCCCGATGCCAGTTGCGCCGCTGTTCGAAACGCTGGATGACCTGAATAACGCCGACGATGTGATGAAGCAATTACTGAGCATCGACTGGTATCGCGGCCTCATTCAGGGCAAACAAATGGTGATGATTGGCTATTCCGACTCCGCGAAAGACGCGGGCGTGATGGCGGCTTCATGGGCGCAGTACCGCGCGCAAGATGCATTAATCAAAACCTGTGAGAAAGCCGGTGTGGCGCTGACGCTGTTCCACGGACGCGGCGGTTCTATCGGCCGTGGCGGTGCGCCTGCACAGGCTGCGTTGCTGTCTCAGCCTCCGGGCAGCCTGAAAGGTGGCCTGCGCGTGACCGAACAGGGCGAGATGATCCGCTTCAAATTTGGTCTGCCGGAAGTCACCATCAGCAGTCTGGCGCTGTATACCTCCGCCATTCTGGAAGCCAACCTGTTGCCACCGCCTGAGCCGAAAAAAGCCTGGGTAGACATTATGGAACAGCTGTCTGACGTTTCCTGCAAAATGTACCGTGGCTATATTCGCGAGAATAAAGACTTCGTGCCTTACTTCCGTGCGGCGACGCCGGAGCAGGAACTGGCGAAACTGCCGCTGGGTTCACGCCCGGCGAAACGTAAAGCCAACGGCGGCGTGGAAAGCCTGCGTGCGATCCCGTGGATCTTCGCCTGGACGCAAAACCGTCTGATGCTGCCAGCCTGGCTGGGCGCGGGTGCCGGTTTGCAAGCCGTGGTCGATGACGGAAAACGCGATGAGTTGGAAGCGATGTGTCATGACTGGCCATTCTTCTCCACGCGTATCGGCATGCTGGAAATGGTGTTCGCCAAGGCCGACCTGTGGCTGGCGGAATACTACGATCAGCGTCTGGTCGAAAAAGAACTGTGGCCGCTGGGCGCGAAACTGCGTGAGCAGCTGGCAGGCGATATCAAAGTGGTTCTGGCGATTTCCAACGACGATCATCTGATGGAAGATTTGCCGTGGATTGCTGAATCTAT
This sequence comes from Rahnella sp. PCH160, assembly GCF_047784855.1. NCBI lineage: Bacteria > Pseudomonadati > Pseudomonadota > Gammaproteobacteria > Enterobacterales > Yersiniaceae > Rahnella > Rahnella sp. PCH160. The sequence continues at coordinate 1,099,920 of NZ_JBLOGT010000001.1, read as the reverse complement.
CGCACTGCGTAACGTCTACACCGACCCGCTGAACGTCCTGCAGGCTGAGTTGCTGCACCGTTCACGCGAGCTGGAAAAAGACGGTAAGCAGGATGCGAATGTCGAACAGGCACTGATGGTGACCATCGCAGGCGTTGCAGCCGGTATGCGCAACACCGGCTAGTTCAGCCTGAAAGCCCAAAGAAAAACCCGCGAATTCGCGGGTTTTTTGCTTTCTGCATTGTGGAAATTATTTACTTACTTACGCACGAACCGGAACCGCGATATCAGGCCGAACACCCAGCGTATGGCAAATCGCGTAGCTCATTTCGGCACGGTTCAGGGTGTAGAAATGGAAGTCCTTCACGCCTTCGCGGCTGAGGATTTTCACCATGTCCATCGCGATATTTGCGCCGACCATTTTGCGGGTTTCTGCATCATCATCCAGCCCTTCAAACAGGCTGTTCATCCAGTGAGGGACACGCACGTTGGTCATGGTGGCAAAGCGTGTCAGCTGTTTGAAGTTAGACACCGGCAGGATGCCCGGTACGATTTCAACATCAATGCCCTGACCCGCACAGCGGTCACGGAAACGCAGGTAGCTTTCCACGTCGAAGAAAAACTGCGTGATGGCGCGGCTGGCACCGGCGTCAATTTTGCGCTTCAGGTTGATCAAGTCGGCCTGCGCGCTTTTGGCTTCCGGGTGAACTTCCGGGTAAGCCGCCACCGAGATATCGAAATCGCCCACTTCTTTCAGCAGATGCACCAGATCGGTCGCGTACATATCCGGCTTACCGCCGCCCGCCGGTAAATCACCGCGCAGCGCGACGATATGACGGATACCGCTTTCCCAGTAATCCTGCGCAATCTGACGCAGTTCGTCACGGCTGGCATCGATACAGGTCAGGTGCGGAGCCGCTTCCAGACCGGTGCGTTCTTTAATGCCCTTAATGATGCTGTGCGTGCGGTCGCGCTCGCCGGAGTTCGCACCATAAGTCACGGACACAAACTTAGGCTTGAGGCTGCTGAGGCGGTCGATGGAGCTCCACAACGTATCTTCCATCTCGCTGGTGCGCGGGGGGAAAAACTCGAAAGAAACGTTAATCTGACCCTGCAACTCTGCCAGATTCTGATTCAGCGCCTCGCGCTGGTTAGCGTGGAAAAAGCTCATAAACACGACCTCATGCATCACTGCGTTTTAATTATTGGTTTATCTGGTAAGCGTCTAGACGTCTAAACGTATGGATAGACAATGGAGGAAGTGAGCAAAACTGTCAACTGCAAAAATGCATCTGAGTGTGATTAATCTTCACTCAAATTGAAGGAATTTCATGTTGGGGGAAAAGTGCAGAGGAGAAGATGAGTGTTTTAGCTCCTCCCCCTGCGAAGGGGGAGGTCGGGAGGGGGTTTAGCTGGCAACTCAGTGTCGTTTGCTATACCCCACCCCAACCCTCCCCTTCGCAGGGGAGGGAGCAAAGAATTAAAGCAACTGAGTCAACCGGTTAAGGTCAGATTGCAATGCGCCAGCAGTAACATCACGACCCGCGCCCGGCCCGCGGATGACCAGCGGGTTGTCGCGATACCAGCGACTTTCGATGGCAAAAACGTTATCGCATGGCAGCAACGCGGCCAGAGGATGATCCTCGCGCACCGCTTCAACGCCGACACGCGCTTTGCCGTTGGCATCAAAACGCGCGACATAACGCAGCACCAGGCCCATTTCCCGCGCGGCTTCCAGACGCTGAACCATTTGCTGATTCAGCGCTTCACCGTCCTCGAAAAACTGATCGACAGAACCCGTTTCACAACCGGCAGGCACCAGCGATTCCACACGAACCTGCGTCGGCTCGATGTCATAACCGGCTTCACGCGCCAGGATCACCAGCTTACGCATCACATCCTGCCCGGACAAATCATCACGCGGATCAGGCTCTGTCAGCCCCTGCTGCCACGCTAAATCGACCAGTTCGGTAAACGGCAGCGTGCCGTCAAATTGCAGGAACAACCACGATAATGTGCCGGAGAAAATTCCGCTGATCGCCAGGATGCTGTCGCCGCTGTCACGTAAATCGCGCACGGTATGGTTGACCGGCAACCCGGCACCCACGGTCGCGTTATACAACCAGTGGCTGTCAGTTTTGGAGAAGGCATCACGGATCTGGCGGTATTTATGGCTGTCTGAAGCGCCCGCCAATTTATTCGCGCTGATCACATGGAAACCGTAGCTGGCGAAATCCAGATACTGATCGGCCAGCTCTGCGCTCGCCGTCACATCCAGCACGACTAAATCATCGTAAGGATGCGCACGCATCCACAGGAACAGCGATTCTTCATCGTGCGCCTGAGATTCGTTGTCGAAGAAAGCCAGCGCGCGGCTGGCGTCCAGACCTTCGTAATTGAGCAGGCTGCGTTTGCTGTCAACCACGCCGGCCAGTACGAACTCAAAGCCACTGCGGGCAGAAATGTTCTTTTGCTCACGGGCAAACAGTTCCAGCCAGCGTGAACCGATATTGCCTTTACCAAATAACATCAGGCCGATTTGTTTCTCAGCGCGGAACAGGGTTTTGTGCAGCCCCTGAATCAGGTGAGCGGTCGGGCCGACGCGCAGAACAGCCACCAGGCTGATGCCGTCTTCCGACTGCCAGATGAATTCGATCGGCTGATCTTTCATTTCCTGATAGAAACGGTGGCTGTGCAGCGGGTTTTTACATACGCCTGCACCGACCAGCGCGACCATTGCCAGCCCTTCACGCAGCGTCAGACGCCCCGGTAATGCGGCATCCTCCAGCACCTGCAAGGCGCTGCCCGCCACTTCAGAGGTATAGCAAAATTGCAGAAGATTGCGGTCAGGATGCACACCGGTACACAGCGGTTTGATCTGCGCACGCTTGAGCAGTAACTCGACGTCTTTTTGCGCCAGCGCAAAATCATGCGCGGACGGAATAGCCATTTCGATCAGGCAAATATCATCGTGGCTGGTGACAATTTTTGCGCCCGTACCGGACGCCAGCACGCGTTCGATACGCGTCGAGCCCTGCTCCGGTTTGTAGCTACAGCGCAGTTGTAAATCGATGTCGCTGCCGGAAACCGGCTGCAAAGTGCGGGTATGCAGCACAGGTGCAGCCAGACGCGCCAGTTCACTGGCTTCATCCAGACGCAACAGTGGCAACAGGCAGGCATCTTTCACTTTACGCGGATCGGCGCTGTAAACCCCGGCGACGTCACTCCAGATGGTGACCCGGCTGGCGTTCGCCAGCGCGCCAATCTGGGTGGCGGAATAATCGCTGCCGTTACGGCCAAGCAGAACGGTTTCACCGGCGTCGCTGCGGGCGATAAACCCGGTCACCACCAGATATTGTTGAGGATGCTGCGCGATAAGCTGTTGCAGGAGCGGATAAGAACGACCTTCATCCACCTGAGGCTGAGCCGCGCGTTCTGCACGCAGGAATTCGCGCGCGTCGAGCCAGGCGGCTGGCAGTTCCATTTTGCACAACACAGCAGACATCAGTCGTGCAGACCAGATTTCGCCATGACCAACAACTTCGGCGTAAACCGCATCGGTCATTTTGTCATCGAGCAAAACAGCCAGACGTTCAAGATCATGAATAAAAGAAGCAATAAGCGGTTCTGCCATTTCTGGCGGAAGCAGGCCGGAAATCAAATCACTCTGATACCGGCGCAAGGCCTGCTGAACCTGATGCGCGGAAAGCCGGTCGGTCTGGCTCAGTTTCAGCCAGCTGATCAGCTGGTTGGTTGTGCTGCCCGCCGCCGACACGACCATCAAATCGCCCGGCTTTGCGTATTCCGCCATAATACCTGCGACGCGCAGATAACATTTCACGTCAGCCAGGCTGCTGCCACCAAATTTGTGCAACTGCCGGCTTCCCGCCGGCGCTGCAACCGCTATTGCATTCATACTTACCTCGTTGCCACTGACTGGAATGCGTGTTCCAGATCAGCAATCAAATCTTCGCTGTCTTCAAGACCTACAGAAATACGGAGCAAGCTGTCAGAAATCCCGGCGGCTTTACGCGCTTCCGGCGCCATGCCAGCGTGTGTCATGGTTGCCGTATGAGAAATCAGGCTTTCGACGCCTCCCAGTGATTCTGCGAGGGTAAATAACTTCAATTCTTTCAGGAAATGACGCAACTGCGCTTCATCTCCGTTAAATTCAAAACTGATCATGGCTCCGAAGCCACGTTGCTGACGGCGGGCAATTTCATGCCCCTGGTTTTCCGGCAGCGACGGATGATACAGCTTTTTAACCTGCGATTGTTTCTGCAAATACGCCACAATCGCCAGTGCATTTTCCTGCTGTTGTTTTACGCGAACCGTTAAAGTGCGCAGGCCACGTAAGAGCAGATAGCTGTCAAATGCCGCGGCGGTCACACCAATGTTGTTCGCCCACCACGCCAGTTCAGTTGCATGCTCTGCGGTCTTAGATATTACCGTACCGGCGACCACATCAGAATGCCCATTCAGATATTTCGTACAGGAATGTACAACTAAATCCGCCCCCAGCTTCAGCGGGTTTTGCAACGCCGGGCTCAGGAACGTGTTATCCACCACGGTCAGCGCGCCAGCCGCCTGCGACGCCGCGCAAATCGCTTCGATATCGACCACGCGCAGCAACGGGTTACTTGGGGATTCAATCAGCACCAGTTTGGGTTTTTCCTTCAGCGCTTCAGCCAGCGCCTGCGGGTCACCCTGATCGACAAACAGCACGCGATACGCGCCACGCTTGCTCAGGCTGTCGAACAGACGGTAGCTGCCGCCGTAGCAATCGTGCGGCGCGACCAGCAAATCACCCGGTTTGAGAAACACCGTACACACCAGGTGGATTGCGGACATCCCGCTGCTGGTGAGAACCGCACCCGCACCACCTTCCAGATCTGCCAGCGCACGCTGAGCGATATCACGCGTCGGGTTTCCGCGACGTGAATAGTCATGGGCTCTCGGCTGATTAAAATCTTCGAAGTTGTAAGTACTGGAAAGGGCGATAGGCGGAACTACACAACCATATTGCTGATCATTGTTCAGGCCACTGCCTACGGCAATGGTGGCTTGCTTGTGCGTCATAGTCGTTTCTTCCTGACGAAATGCGGAGGATGAGGGTGTAAAGAGTAACGCCCGGGATTATAGACGTCAATACATCTGGACATCTAAACTTCTTTGCGTATAGATTGAGCAACAGAGCAATACCCGCTAAAATTATGGCGTTAATGAAGATGTCCGGCAGATCCGTTGCGTGAAGCAGTTAAGCGCAAGGCGACAAAATGAACAATGCCGCAGGGCAAATCGTGAGATATCCCTGTAAAATGACGACATTTATTTAGTGAGAACAGTGAAAATCGGGCATAATCACACGGTTTTCAGTATTTTATTTTTTGATAAATTTAAGGTGTCCCATGGCTGAGTGGAACGGCGAATATGTCAGCCCTTACGCTGAACACGGTAAGAAAAGCGAACAAGTTAAGAAAATCACGGTATCCATTCCGCTGAAAGTCCTGAAAATTCTCACCGATGAACGCACCCGTCGTCAGGTGAATAACCTGCGTCATGCGACGAACAGTGAATTATTGTGTGAAGCTTTCCTGCACGCGTTCACCGGTCAGCCTTTGCCGAATGACGAAGACCTGCGTAAAGAACGCAGTGACGAAATCCCGGAAGCGGCGAAGATCCTGATGCGTGAACTGGGTGTTGATCCTGATACCTGGGAATACTGATCGCGGCTTCGCGATAATGGGCTGAAAGACCGTGCGAACCCGTCGCGCGTTTTTTCAGTGCATTTACAGGAAGTGAAACTTCGTGAGAATGAAGTTTTGTCTGGCGGGAAGTTGAAACAGCAGGCAACAAAAAAGGCGCCAAAGGCGCCTTTTTTTGCTCTCAAGCGTAGCTTATTTGCTGCTTGGAACGCTGAAACGCTTGTTGAAGCGGTCAACGCGGCCACCGGTAGCCACTTCACGTTGCTTACCAGTGTAGAACGGGTGGCATTCGCCACAGACGTCCAGGTTCAGATCATGACCCACAGTTGAGTGAGTTTTGATAACGTTACCGCATGAGCAAGTTGCAGTAACTTCTGTATATTTAGGGTGAATACCTTGTTTCATGGAAACCTCTTCTTAAGGCCGCGTCGCTATCCAACCCTGTTCTGTCAGACACCACGCGTAGTGGATGATAGGCTTTGAATGCGAAATGCACCAAAGGCGGCGAATCATACAGAATCTCTGAGAACCGCGCAATGATGTTCATGCATTTCGAAGGACACAGTGTACACTATCTCGTCATTTTTTTATAGTCTGGACCCACAATGCCTGTTGCCCACGTCGCGTTACCTGTTCCACTCGCCCGAACTTTCGATTACCTCCTGCCGCCTGGATTACAGGTTTCTCAGGGGTGTCGGGTCAGTGTGCCTTTCGGTAAACGCGATGCTATTGGCATTGTCACACGCGTCAGTGATTCCAGCGAATTTGGCCTGGAAAAGCTGAAACCGGTCCGCGAAGTCCTCGACCGGTCCAGCCTGTTTACGCCCGATCTGTGGCGCATCCTGCTCTGGGCTGCCGACTATTATCATTTCCCCATTGGCGAAGTGTTGTTTCACGCGCTGCCAGTGCTGTTACGGCAGGGGAAACCCGCTGAACTGACGCCGCTCTGGCAATGGTTTGCCACAGAACAGGGGCGCGCCACGCCGCTCGACAGCCTGAAACGTGCGCCGAAACAGCAACAGGCGATGGCCGCGCTGATTCAAAAACCGCTGTACCGCCATCAGGTTGTCGATCTCGATCTGACCGACACGGCCTTGCAGGCGCTTCGGGCGAAAGGGCTGACCGATTTGCGCAGCATCGCCCCTGCCGCGCAGGACTGGCGCAAAGATTTCTCCGTCGTGGGCGAACGCCTGCGTCTTAACACCGAACAGGCTACCGCCGTCGGCGCCATCCGCAGTGAAGATCAGCAGTTCTCCGCCTGGTTACTGGCCGGGGTGACGGGTTCGGGTAAAACCGAAGTGTATCTGAGCGTGCTGGAAAATATTCTCGCGCAGGGTCGTCAGGCGCTGGTGATGGTGCCGGAGATCGGCCTGACGCCGCAAACCATCGCGCGTTTTCGCGAACGTTTCAGCGCACCGGTGGATGTCTTGCATTCCGGCCTTAATGACAGCGAGCGCCTTTCCGTCTGGCTGCGTGCGCGTAATGGCGAAGCCGGAATTGTGATCGGCACGCGCTCGTCGCTGTTCACGCCGTTTGCGCGTCTGGGCGTCATCATTATCGATGAAGAACACGACAGCTCTTATAAGCAGCAGGAAGGCTGGCGTTATCACGCGCGGGATCTCGCGGTATATCGCGCCCACGCGGAAAACATTCCCATTATTATGGGGTCGGCAACGCCTGCGCTGGAAACGCTGCACAACGTGGAACTGGGCAAATATCGCCTGCTGAAGCTGACCAAACGTGCCGGGAACGCCAAACTTGCGCGGCAGAATTTGCTGGATTTAAAAGGCTTACAGCTAAAAGTCGGGCTTTCTCAGCCGCTGATACAGCGCATGCAGGAACACCTTAAGGCCGACAATCAGGTCATGCTGTTCCTTAACCGACGCGGCTATGCACCTGCCCTGCTGTGCCATGAATGCGGTTGGATTGCCGAATGCCAGCGCTGCGATCACTATTACACGCTGCATCAGAATCAGCGCCAGTTACGCTGCCACCATTGCGACAGCCAGCGTGCTGTGCCGAATCAGTGCCCGCAGTGCGGATCGACGCAACTGGTGTCGGTCGGTGTCGGCACTGAGCAACTGGAAAACGAACTGGCACCGCTGTTCCCTGATACGCCGATCACCCGCATCGACCGCGACACAACCAGCCGCAAAGGCTCGCTTGAGCAGCATCTGAATGAAGTGCATCGCGGCGGCGCACGTATTCTTATCGGCACGCAAATGCTGGCCAAAGGCCATCACTTCCCGGATGTCACGCTGGTCTCGCTGCTGGACGTTGACGGTGCGCTGTTCTCGGCAGATTTCCGTTCAGCAGAACGTTTTGCCCAGCTTTATACCCAGGTTTCAGGCCGTGCCGGTCGTGCCGGAAAACAGGGGGAAGTGGTTTTACAAACGCATCATCCTGAACACCCGCTGTTGCAGGTTCTGTTGCATAAAGGCTACGACGAATTTGCAAAACAAACGCTTGCTGAGCGCAAGAGCGTCTTTTTGCCGCCTTACACCAGCCACATTATGATCCGCTCTGAAGACCACGATAATCAGCAGTCGGCGCTGTTCTTGCAGCAACTGCGAAATCTGCTGGAATCCAGCCCGCTGAAAGATGATTCGTTGTGGATTTTGGGGCCGGTACCTGCACTGGCAGCCAAGCGCAACGGGCGTTTCCGCTGGCAACTGTTATTACAGCATCCTTCACGCCGCGTTTTGCAGCATCTGATCAAGAGTTCTCAGCCGCTGATTGCCAGCCTGCCGCAGGCTAAAAAGGTGAAATGGACGCTGGATGTCGATCCAATCGATAGCTAATCCGCATGAATAGTCAGGATTTCTGCGTGATGGATCGAAAAAAGCATCTGCGTCACACTTTTAATGCAAATTAGGTAACAAATCCTACTCACATTCTGTTTAGAATGTGATGAGCTACACATCACGGGTAGCCAGGTGAGGAATGTTGATGTTGTTGTGTCAGTTTGATGCTGTTGCAAGGAGAGATGCGTTGGAGCACAAGAAAGAATTACCCGCCGCAACAATGAAAGATGTGGCAGAACAGGCAGGCGTTTCAACAGCAACGGTATCCCGCGCGTTAATGAATCCGGAAAAAGTCTCCGCCTCTACCCGTCAGAAGGTCGACCAGGCAGTGATGGCCGTAGGGTATTCTCCACATGCCTTGTCCCGAAACCTGAAACGTAACGAATCGCGAACCATTCTGGTGATCGTCCCGGACATCTGCGATCCGTTTTTTGCCGATCTGATCAAAGGGATCGAACGCACCGCCGCCGAAAGTGGTTATCTGGTGCTGATTGGCGATTGCGCCCAGCAAAACCAGCAGGAAAAAACCTTCATCAATCTGATCATCACCAAACAGATTGATGGGATGTTGCTGCTCGGTTCCGATTTACCTTTCGACGCCAGCAAAGAAGAACAACGGAATCTGCCGCCGATGGTGATGGCCAATGAATTTGCGCCAGAACTGGAACTGCCGACCGTCCACATTGATAACCTGACTGCCGCGTTTGAAGCGGTACATTATCTGCTGAATCTGGGCCATCAGCGCATTGCCTGTATCGAAGGGCCGAAACATATGCCGCTGTGCCAGTACCGCTCACAAGGTTATATTCAGGCGCTGCGCCGCAATGGGATCAGCGTTGAAAATGCCTTAACCGCTCAGGGCGATTTTAGCTACGAATCCGGCGCGCAGGCAGTCATTGCGCTGATGTCGCTGCCTTCCCCGCCCACGGCTATCTTCTGTCATAACGATATTATGGCTATCGGCGCGATGTTCCAGGCGAAGAAAATGGGCCTGCGCATTCCGCAGGACTTGTCGGTGGTCGGCTTCGATGACATCAAAGCCAGCCAGTTTACTGACCCTCCGCTGACCACCGTCGCCCAGCCAAGATTCCAGCTGGGTCGTCAGGCTATGTTATTATTACTGGAGCAGTTACAGGGAAATCCGGTACAAAACGGTTCGCTTCTGCTTGATAGTGAGCTGGTGGTGCGCGAAAGCACGGCCGCCCCGAAAACATGATTCAGTTTTTGGTTTGTTATATATGCAGGGTTAAGTAACATGACGCACTTCTTCATTCATCACGACACAGCGAAACGATAGTGGCACAAAGAGACTATGTAAGCCGTGGGCGCTCAGGAGCGCGGCGGAAAAGTACCAGCCGGAGTAAAAAACGCAGTTCCACAACGATCTCCAAAACCATGGTGGTGTTAGCCGTTGCGGTACTGGTGGTGTTTGTCGGTGGCCTCTATTTTATTGCGCACAATAAACATGAAGAAGCGGCGGTACTGCCGGCGCATGCTGTTCGTCCGGGTAACGGATTACCGCCTAAGCCTGAAGAGCGCTGGCGTTACATCAAGGAGCTGGAAAACCGTCAGATGGGCGTCACCACGCCGACTGAACCGACGGCCGGTGGTCAGGTTGAATCTAAAACGCAACTGACGCCGGAACAGCGACAACTTCTCGAACAGATGCAGGCCGATATGCGCCAGACGCCGACACAGCTGTCTGAAGTGCCGTATAACGACCCGAGTCAGGTCGCAACGCACCCGGCTCAGACACAGCGTCAGGTTCAGCAACAGCAACAGCAGCCGACTTATGCCCAGCAACAGCCGGTGCAGACGCCACCACGTCAGGTTCAGCAGCCAACGTATACGCCACAAACGCAGCCCGTTCGTGCTCCGCAAGCACAGGTACAAACGCAACCTGTTCAGCCAAAACCGAAGCCACAGGTCAAAGAGCCGGTAAAAGAAGTACCGAAAGAAGCGCCGAAAGAACAACCGAAAGCACAGCAACCGGCCGCCATCACACAGGCTGTGCCAGAGAAACCGAAAGAGCAGGAAAAAACCCAGCGCTTTATGGTGCAGTGCGGTTCATTCAAAGGCTCCGAGCAGGCGGAATCCCAGCGCGCCAAGCTGGCATTCGAAGGGTTTGAAGGCCGGATCACCATCGGCGGCGGCTGGAATCGCGTCGTGATTGGCCCTTATAACACTCGCTCAGGTGCAGACAGCACCTTATCCCGCCTGAAGAGCGCAGGCATCTCCGGTTGCATTCCCCTCGCAACCGGGGGTTGAAAACCCGTAATCCTTCCCCAATCTATACTTTCAATATGCCCCGTAAGTTTGTGAGACACGCAAAGTGTCCCACAAGCCTGCGGGGATCTTTTACGTCTGCAACGAGGAACCGCTCGTGACAACAATTGTAAGTGTACGCCGCAACGGCAAGGTCGTTATCGGTGGTGATGGCCAGGCCACATTGGGAAATACCGTCATGAAGGGCAACGTCAAAAAAGTACGTCGCCTGTATAACGACAAAGTGATCGCGGGTTTTGCTGGCGGCACCGCTGACGCTTTCACGCTGTTTGAGCTGTTCGAACGCAAGCTGGAAATGCACCAGGGACATCTGGTTAAAGCCGCCGTTGAGCTGGCAAAAGACTGGCGTACTGACCGTATGCTGCGCCGTCTTGAGGCGCTGCTGGCCGTTGCGGATGAAAATGCCTCGCTGATTATCAGCGGTAACGGTGACGTCATCCAGCCTGAAAACGACCTGATCGCGATTGGTTCCGGTGGCCCGTATGCGCAAGCCGCTGCCCGTGCATTGCTGGAAAACTCAGAGCTTGGCGCACGCGATATTGTGGAAAAATCGCTGAGCATCGCGGGTGATATCTGCATCTACACCAACCAATTCCACACCATTGAAGAATTGTCTTCTAAAGCGTAAGGATCGAAAATTATGTCTGAGATGACCCCGCGCGAGATTGTCAGCGAGTTAGACAGCTACATCATTGGCCAGGATAAAGCGAAACGTGCTGTGGCGATCGCACTGCGTAACCGCTGGCGCCGTATGCAGCTCGATGAAGCGCTGCGCCATGAAGTCACCCCAAAAAATATTCTGATGATCGGCCCGACCGGTGTCGGTAAAACCGAAATCGCCCGTCGTCTGGCCAAACTGGCTAACGCGCCGTTCATCAAAGTCGAAGCCACCAAGTTCACCGAAGTGGGCTACGTCGGGAAAGAAGTGGATTCTATTATCCGTGATCTGACCGACTCTGCAGTGAAAATGGTGCGTCTGCAATCCATCGATAAAAACCGATTCCGCGCCGAAGAAATGGCCGAAGAACGGATTCTCGATGTGCTGATCCCGCCGGCGAAAAACAACTGGGGCCAGGCTGACGAAGCACATGAGCCTTCTGCCGCGCGCCAGAACTTCCGCAAGAAATTACGTGAAGGCCAGCTCGACGACAAAGAAATCGAAATTAATCTGGCGGCTGCGCCTGCCGGTGTTGAAATCATGTCCCCGCCGGGCATGGAAGAAATGACTAACCAGCTGCAATCGATGTTCCAGAACATGGCAGGCCAGAAGCAAAAACCGCGCAAACTGAAAATCAAAGAAGCTTACAAGCTGCTGGTTGAAGAAGAAGCGGCGAAGCTGGTGAACCCGGAAGAGCTGAAAGAACAGGCGATTGAAGCCGTCGAACAGCACGGTATCGTGTTCATCGATGAGATCGATAAAATCTGTAAACGCGGCGGCCAGAGTTCCGGCCCGGACGTGTCACGCGAAGGCGTTCAGCGCGACCTGCTGCCGCTGGTGGAAGGCTGTACCGTTTCCACTAAGCACGGCATGGTGAAAACTGACCACATTCTGTTTATCGCCTCCGGTGCGTTCCAGACGTCCAGCCCGTCAGACCTGATCCCTGAATTGCAGGGGCGTTTGCCAATCCGCGTTGAGCTGCAGGCGCTGACGACAGAAGACTTCGAGCGTATTCTGACTGAGCCAAGTGCATCTCTGACACATCAGTACAAAGCATTGATGGCGACCGAAGGTGTGACCATTGATTTCACAGCTGACGGCATCCGTCGTATCGCGGAAGCGGCATGGCAGGTGAACGAAACCACCGAGAACATCGGTGCGCGTCGTCTGCACACGGTTCTGGAGCGTCTGATGGAAGATATTTCCTATGACGCCAGCGAAAGCAACGGTATCTCCATAAACATTGATGCAGATTATGTTAGAAGCCACCTTGATCAGCTGGTAGCTGATGAAGATCTGAGCCGTTTTATCTTATAATTTGCTCATACGTTCCGAAAGTGATCTTCAGGGAGGCGTTTGCCTCCCTGATTTTTTTTAGATTTCGGACTGACTGTTCACCTGAGCGAAATCACCTATGAGCACAATGACTCCCTGCACCCCGACCACGCCTGCCCGCGCATGGCTTGAAAGCCTGCGTCCTAAAACGCTGCCTCTGGCTTTTGCCTCCATCGTTATGGGTTCGGCGATTGCCAGCCTGCAAGGCGTTTTCCATCCGCTCATCGCGCTGCTGGCGTTGCTGACGGCCGGCTGTCTGCAAATCCTGTCTAATCTGGCGAACGATTATGGCGATGCTGAGAAAGGCAGCGATACGCCCGATCGCGTCGGGCCATTGCGCGGAATGCAAAAAGGGATGATTACCGCCGCCCAGATGAAGCGCGCAATTATCCTGACCATCGTGCTGACGCTCGTGTGCGGTATCGCGCTTATCGCAGTAGCCTGCCACAAACCGAGCGATGTCGTGGGCTTTGTCATCCTCGGCCTGCTCTCGATTGGCGCGGCCATCACGTATACCGTCGGCACGCGCCCTTACGGTTATATGGGACTGGGTGATATTTCCGTTCTGATTTTCTTTGGCTGGATCAGCGTCGCCGGGACGTTCTATTTGCAGGCGGGATATTTCGACTGGATTGTGATGCTGCCCGCCACCGCAACGGGATTACTCTCGACGGCGGTGCTGAATATCAATAATTTGCGTGATATCGAAACTGACCGCGCTAACGGCAAAAACACGCTGGCGGTTCGTCTCGGGCCGGTGAATGCGCGTCGCTATCACACGCTTATTCTGACCGCCGCCACGCTGTGCCTGGCCATTTTTTCCGCGGTACATTTGCACCACTGGACGGGATGGTTATTTATTTTAGCAGTTCCGATGCTGGTCATTCATCTGATCCGCGTGAGAAAGGCCAAAACGTCTCTGGAAGTACGTCCGCTGCTCGAACATATGGTGAAAACGGCGTTACTGACTAACGTGTTGTTTGCGGTGGGTCTGTTGCTCAATTGAGTAAAAGTGGCCGGGTGTGCGTTTATCCGGCCGCTTTTCACATTTAACAATTGATGATTTTGCCAACATCCGCCCGAAAGGGATATACTGAATACTCATGCAGCAACCAGATGAAATCCTATGAAATACGATACTTCCGAACTTTGCGACATCTACCATGAAGAAGTGAATGTCGTCGAACCCCTGTTCTCCAACTTTGGTGGCCGTACTTCATTTGGCGGGCAAATCACGACAGTGAAGTGTTTCGAAGACAATGGCTTGCTTTATGACTTGCTGGAAGAAAATGGCCGTGGACGCGTTTTACTGGTCGATGGCGGTGGTTCCGTTCGTCGCGCATTGCTGGATGCCGGTCTGGCACGCCTGGCGTTGCAAAATGAATGGGAAGGCATTGTGATTTACGGCGCGGTTCGTCAGGTTGACGATCTGGAAGAACTGGATATCGGCATTCAGGCGATGGCAGCAATTCCGGCAGGCGCGGGCAGTGAAGGGATCGGCGAAAGCGACATTCGTGTCAATTTCGGCGGCGTAACCTTCTTCTCCGGTGACCATCTTTATGCCGACAATACCGGTATTGTGTTGTCCGAAGACCCGCTCGACATCGAATAACCTTGCGCTTTCAGCAACAAAAAAGGACGCCGTGGCGTCCTTTTTTATTTTCAGGCCGAAGTCATCAGACTTCTTCCATTTTTCCCAGCAGTGCACGCAGACGATCCTGCCACACGTGCTGTTCTTCTTTCAGCTGTGCATTTTCACGCACCAGCGATTCGTGGTTACCACTTGCCTGCTGAACTTCCTGAGACAGGGTATTGTTTTGTTCTTTCAGTTCTTCGATTTCCATCTGCAAAAGAGTAATGGTATCGATCGCTTGCTGAACTTTAGCTTCTAATTTCTCAAATACTTCAAATGACATTTTTCGGTCCCCTTATGTTCGCAAGGCGCACATCTTATGTTCTGCCGCATCATCCGGACACGGCTCATGAATTCCTGCACTCCGTCGATTTTGATAACGAATTCAAACCAAATTCAGGTCTGATTTGCGCCAAAGTCTTGTAAAACCAGCGGGTGTCTTACCGGGTGATTGTATGTAGCCAGCTTTGCCCTGTCTAGCAAGAACCCCTTCCTGCACGCAGTCTGTTGCAATTTTACAGCGCCCGGTATCAGGAAATGCTTAAAAAGCAGCGTCACTCACCAGAAATCCCCGTTAATACCGCATATCCTTATCCGGCCTGTTGCTATGTTCGTTTCACCTACCCGTGCCCGGAAAATGTTAAATCGTGGCCTTTTTGCCGTTCGCGATGGTCCGGTAATACGCGAAATCGCTCATTTTTATGACATGACACGCAAATTTTGATTTCGCTATTTCTCGTTTATGCTCGTTAACGATAAATTCACATTACGTTCTCATTTAATGATGAACGTCAAAATCCGATTACGTTCGCGTACGACATAACAAAAAACTATAACCAATCATTAACATCATCCTTAGCAGGATCAAACTATGAGCCAAACCATGAGTTCCACATTAAAAGGTCAGTGCATCGCTGAGTTTCTGGGTACCGGGCTTATCATTTTCTTCGGTGCAGGCTGTGTTGCTGCACTGAAACTTGCCGGAGCATCCTTTGGCCAGTGGGAAATCAGTATCGTCTGGGGTTTCGGTGTGGCCATGGCCATTTACCTGACTGCGGCGATCTCAGGCGCACACCTGAACCCGGCTGTCACCGTCGCGCTATGTCTGTTTGCAAACTTTGAAGGACGCAAAGTTCTGCCTTACATTATCGCGCAGGTCGCCGGTGCCTTCTGCGCCGCTGCACTGGTTTACGGCCTTTACTACAATCTGTTCTACGATTTCGAGCAAACTCACAACATGGTACGCGGCAGCGTAGACAGTCTGAGCCTTGCCGGTATCTTCTCGACGTATCCAAACCCGCACATCAGCGTGTTGCAGGCGTTCCTGGTTGAAACCGTGATCACCGCCGTTCTGATGTCGCTGATCCTCGGCCTGACCGATGACGGCAATGGCCTGCCGCGTGGCCCGCTGGCTCCGCTGCTGATCGGTATTCTGATTGCGGTGATCGGTGCATCAATGGGGCCACTGACCGGATTCGCACTGAACCCGGCGCGTGATTTCGGACCGAAACTGTTCGCTTACTTCGCAGGCTGGGGCAAAGTGGCATTCACCGGTGCCCGTGATATCCCTTATTTCCTGGTACCGATTTTTGGTCCGCTGCTTGGCGCTTGTCTGGGTGCTGTCGGCTATAAAGCGTTGATTAGCCGTCATCTGCCACACCAGATTAACGAACCGGCAGCAGACAAAGCGTCGCAGCCAACCAAACAGCGCAAAGCCTGATCGGCTAAACTGTTCCACAGCTTACTCATTTGCAGGATGAATATTATGTCAGCAGATACGACTCACGAAAAAAAATACATTGTCGCACTCGATCAGGGTACGACCAGCTCACGCGCTGTAGTGCTGGATCACGATGCCAATATCATCAGCGTTTCTCAGCGTGAATTTACCCAGATCTACCCTAAATCTGGCTGGGTTGAGCATGACCCGATGGAAATCTGGTCATCGCAAAGCTCGGTACTGGTTGAAGTGCTGGCCAAAGCCGACATCAATTCTGATCAAATCGCCGGTATCGGTATCACCAACCAGCGTGAAACCACGATTGTGTGGGAAAAAGAAACTGGCAAGCCGATTTATAACGCGATCGTGTGGCAATGCCGTCGTACTGCTGATATCTGTGAAAAGCTGAAAAAAGACGGGATGGAAGAGTACATCCGTCACAACACCGGCCTGGTGGTTGACCCGTACTTCTCCGGCACCAAACTGAAATGGATCCTCGATCACGTAGAGGGCTCCCGTGAACGTGCTAAACGCGGCGAACTGCTGTTCGGGACTGTCGATACCTGGCTGGTCTGGAAAATGACGCAGGGACGTGTTCACGTGACGGATTACACCAACGCATCACGTACCATGCTGTTCAACATCCGTGATTTGAAGTGGGATGAACGCATGCTCGAAGCGCTGGATATTCCGCGTGAAATGCTGCCGGAAGTCCGTCCTTCTTCAGAAATTTACGGCCAGACCAACATCGGGGGTAAAGGCGGTACGCGTATTCCTATCGCCGGTATCGCCGGTGACCAGCAGGCGGCGCTGTACGGCCAGCTGTGTGTGCAACCGGGTATGGCAAAAAACACCTACGGCACCGGCTGCTTCTTGCTGATGAACACCGGCACCGAGGTTGTGGAATCGAAAAATGGTCTGCTGACCACTATCGCCTGCGGCCCGCGTGGTGAAGTGAACTATGCACTGGAAGGCGCAGTGTTTGTCGGTGGCGCATCGATCCAATGGCTGCGTGATGAACTGAAACTGATCAGCGACGCGACCGATTCAGAATACTTTGCCGGTAAAGTGAAAGACACCAACGGCGTTTATGTGGTGCCAGCCTTCACCGGCCTCGGCGCGCCTTACTGGGATCCGTATGCCCGTGGCGCCATCTTCGGTCTGAGCCGTGGTGCGAACAGCAACCACATCATCCGCGCTACGCTGGAGTCTATTGCTTATCAGACCCGCGACGTGCTGGATGCCATGCAGGCTGATTCCGGTGCCCGTCTGCAATCCTTACGCGTGGACGGCGGCGCAGTTGCCAACAACTTCCTGATGCAATTCCAGTCAGACATTCTCGGCACTCGCGTTGAACGTCCGGCTGTGCTGGAAGTCACCGCGCTGGGTTCTGCATTCCTTGCAGGTCTGGCCGTCGGTTTCTGGAACGATCTGGAAGAAGTTCGCAGCAAAGCGACCATCGAACGTGAATTCCGCCCTAGCATCGAAACGACGGAACGTAATGTCCGCTATAAAGGCTGGCAGAAAGCAGTGGCACGCGTTCGTTCGTGGGAAGATCACGACGAATAATCCCGTCAGTTTTACGCCAACACCTTTTATGAAACTCCCCATCCGGGGAGTTTTTTTATGCGCCCTTCCCACTGTGCTAAAATCTGCAGCACAGATGAGCCTTGCCTCACCGAACGCTTTCTTTTCTTCCAACAGGTTTTCCAATGAAACGTGAATTAGCAATCGAGTTCTCCCGCGTGACCGAAGCTGCCGCGCTTGCCGGTTATAAATGGCTGGGCCGTGGCGATAAAAACCTCGCCGATAACGCCGCCGTACAGTCCATGCGCATCATGCTCAACAAAGTCGATATCGACGGCACGATTGTGATTGGTGAAGGTGAAATCGATGAAGCACCGATGCTGTATATCGGTGAAAAAGTCGGTACCGGCAACGGTGATGCAGTCGATATCGCGGTGGATCCGATTGAAGGCACGCGCATGACCGCAATGGGTCAGTCCAACGCGCTGGCGGTGCTGGCGGTGGGCGATCAGGGTTCTTTCCTTAACGCACCTGATATGTACATGGAAAAAATCGCCGTCGGTCCGGGCGCAAAAGGCGCTATTAATCTGAATCTGACGCTGGCGGAAAATCTGGCGAATATCGCCAAAGCCCTGAATAAACCGCTGACCGAGCTGACCGTCGCCGTACTGGCGAAACCGCGTCATGACGATGCAATCCGCGAAATGCTGACCGCCGGTGTCCGCGTCTTTGCATTTCCGGACGGTGACGTGGCGGCGACTATTCTGACCTGCATGCCGGAGAGTGAAGTGGACGTGCTTTACGGCATTGGCGGCGCGCCTGAAGGCGTGATTTCCGCCGCCGTTATCCGCGCGCTGGATGGCGATATGCAGGGACGTTTACTGGCGCGTCATGACGTCAAAGGGGATACGCCGGAAAACCGCCGGATTGGCGAAGAGGAACTGGCGCGCTGTAAAGCGATGGGTATCGAAGCCGGGAAAGTGTTGTTGCTCGATGATATGGCGCGTAACGATAACGTGATTTTCTCAGCGACCGGAATTACCAAAGGCGATCTGCTGGAAGGCATCAGCCGTCAGGGAAATATGGCGACCACCGAAACACTGCTGATTCGTGGCAAATCCCGCACCATTCGCCGCATCAGTTCGACGCATTATCTCGACCGCAAAGACACCGCACTGCACGAATTTATTATCTGATCGACGGCCTTCCGGTCATCAAAAAGCAGGGCTTTGCGCCCTGCTTTTCCATTTCAGACCACGTGACCTTCATGTTGACTGCGGTTCGACATCGGCCACCAGCACAACAAAATCAGCACGGCCATCGCAAACATCAGCA
Source organism: Rahnella sp. PCH160 (assembly GCF_047784855.1). NCBI lineage: Bacteria > Pseudomonadati > Pseudomonadota > Gammaproteobacteria > Enterobacterales > Yersiniaceae > Rahnella > Rahnella sp. PCH160. The sequence continues at coordinate 1,080,938 of NZ_JBLOGT010000001.1, read as the reverse complement.
GACCCAGACTGAACTGACCGGTTTGCGGCAACATCGCTGACATCCACGCCACCAGCCCTGACCCCATATTCTGCAAACCGCCCACCAGCGCCCCTGCCGCACCCGCCAGATACGGAAATGGTTCCATTGCGCCGGTCGTCGCCAGCGGGAATAACATGCCTGCGCCGAAGAAAAACAAAGACGCTGGCACGATCAGCGTCCAGATATTCATAATGCCCAGCCAGCCTGGGATCCACATCAATAGCCCCGCAAGCAGACAGCTGATAACCGAATGCCACATCAGTTGCTGGAAGCTCTTCTCCGTGCGCCCGGCATACCAGGCACCAAAAAACGCGGCCGGGATCGGCAGGATAAACAGAATGCTGACCATCACACCGCTCAGCCCCAACACGCCGCCCATCAGCACGCCGCAGCTGGCTTCAAAAACCGCCACGCCCGCCAGCGCGCCGACCAGCATCACCAGATAACGGCTGAAATTAGCGTCTGCCAGCAATAAACGCAGGCTGCTCAGCATCTTGCGAGGCGGATGATCAGCGGTAAATTCCGGGCGGGTTTCCGGCAACCAGCGGTACATCGAAAACGCGACGCCTGCACACAAAATCAGTAAGAAACCGAAACTCGCCCGCCAGCCCAACCACGCAGCCAGCGCCCCGCCGATAACCGGCGCTAACAGCGGGCTGACCAGAATCCCCATATTCAGCAAACTGTTGGCGTGGCGCAAAGCACCACCGCTGTATAAATCGCGCGGCATGGTTCTCGCCATCACGCCCGCCACGCCGGTGCCCAACCCCTGCACGGCGCTGGCGGCAATCAGCATATTCAGGCTGGAAGACATCATCGCGCCTGCTGCGCCAACCAGGAAAATCATCAGGCCGGTGAGGATCACCGGTTTGCGGCCCACATTGTCGGACAACGGGCCATAAATCAGCTGCGAGCCGCCGTAGGTCAGCAAATAAGCGGCCATAACGCGCTGTACTGACCCCGGTTTGACGGCCAGACTGGTCGCCATATCGGCGATGTTCGGCACATAAATGGTCTGCGCCATCTGACCGACCGCCACCAGCAAAATCAGCATCACAAGCAGGTGAATATTTTCCATATTTTTCATTTTTCAGTTCGTTATCAGATAAGGTTGGGAATGTGCAGAACAAATAACCAGTAAAACCGCCGATAATACGGCGGCGCATAAGTTAACAAATTCAGATGAATAAGCGAGGGTTGAGACAAACTCTCCTGATATTTTGCTGGCAGCGGCAGGAGCCAGATCTGTAACGCAGAATGTACAGAAATCGATACCGGCTAACGGACGCAGAACAGGCTGATAACATTTAACCGATAAGCGATCCGAAAAATTTGAAATAAAATCAGCGCATAAATTCGCTATGCATGACGAAATCAGAAACGACGGGAGTTTTTATGGCTGATTGGGTGACGGGAAAAATCAAAAAAGTTGAGCACTGGACGGACAATTTGTTCAGCATCACGGTCAATGCGCCAGTCGACTCTTTTACCGCAGGTCAGTTTGCCAAACTCTCTCTGGAAATCGATGGCGAACGGGTTCAGCGCGCGTATTCTTACGTTAATCCGCCTTCGAGCAATGACCTGGAATTTTATCTGGTCAACGTACCGGAAGGAAAACTCAGCCCGCGCCTGCACGTGATGCAGCCCGGTGACGAAATTCATGTCACCAAAGAAGCCGCCGGTTTTTTCGTGATTGATGAAGTTCCGGAATGCAACACCCTGTGGATGCTGGCAACCGGCACCGCCATCGGGCCTTATCTGTCGATTTTGCAGGAAGGAATCGGGCTGGCGCGTTTTAAAAATATCGTGCTGGTTCACGCCGCGCGTTTTGCCGCCGATCTCAGCTATTTACCGCTGATGCAGCAATTACAGCGGCGTTATGAAGGCAAACTGCACATTCAGACCGTCGTCAGCCGTGAAGAGATTTCAGGCTCGCTGACCGGCCGTGTTCCGGCGCTGATTGAAAGCGGCAAGCTGGAAGCGGCTGTCGGCCTGAAGATGAACGCGGACGACAGCCACATCATGCTCTGCGGGAACCCGCAGATGGTTCGTGATACCCAGCAGGTGCTGAAAGACTTGCACGGCATGCGTAAACATCTCAAACGCAAACCGGGCCACATGACCAGCGAACATTACTGGTAAGCGTGTTTTATGCGGATTTAAATTTGACGTCTTCCGGTTCCGGGCCAAAACGATTTGTGCCCGGTGTCCCCACGAAAGCCCCGCAGTCGATAATCAGCATGATGAAAATCACCGAAGGCGCCAGCCGCCCTAATACCCAGCTCCACGTCTGCGGCATCGCGGCGGCCCAGTTTCCGGCCACCAGCATCCAGGCCAACACAAACAACAGCGCCCACCAGGCTGATTTATTACGGTCATGCAACCTTTTCACCAGCACAGCTGCTGTTGGCCACAATAAAACCACCAGCGCGAAACCGGCGGTCTGATAGGTAATCCAAAGTTGCGCGGCAAAGAAGAAATCGGCGACCATCAGAACCAGCCAGCTGATCATCCAGAGCCAAAAATCGCGGCGGCCCAGGCGGCCGTTAAAAGAAAACAGTGCGTGCTGTAACGTCATTGAACGTCGGTTCCCTAAAACAATGAGAGGAAAATGTTAAAACAGAGCGAGTGTACCTGATGCGCAATGGCGCGAGAATGTTTACGCACTCCTTTTGACATTGCCCCCCGATCACCGCTTTAATCGGTCTGTTGAAACAAAATAAGAAACGCCCTATGACTGTTGCTAAATCGATTTTACAGATGGTTTTGCCCGTATTGCTGATTCTCGCGGGCCAGAACACTGCCCTTGCCGATCCGCCGGCGGACCATTCCGGCGCAGAAGAGATGCCGAAAGCCCCGTATCTTCTGGCAGGCGCACCGACATTCGAAACGACGCTGATTAACTTCCGCGCCAAATACAATGAAGCGAATCCGACCCAGCAGATTGGCGAATTTCGCGCAATCACTGAACCCGCCAACAGCTCGCTGACCCGCGCAGCCAGCAAAATTAACGAAAATCTTTATGCCTCCACCGCGCTGGAAAAAGGCACCGGCAAAATCAAAACGCTGCAAATTACCTATTTGCCGATTCAGGGCCCCGAAGAAAAGGCCGCACGCACGCTGGCTGTCCGCTATATGGCAAACCTGATGCGCCAGTTTGATGCCACGCTTTCCCCTGAACAAAGTCTGGCGAGAGTGACATCCCTGATTGAAAAAGGGAAAGGTCAGCAATTTTATAAACAGGAAGTCGGGGCGGTGCGTTTCGTGATTTCAGACAATGGCGAAAAAGGCCTGACGTTTGCCGTTGAGCCGGTAAAACTGGCGCTGGCTGAGCCCTGAGATGACGGTTTTTAATGACAAAAAGCAAAGCCTTTATGGTCAATGACCTCTATACTGTTGGACAGGTAATCTGCTTGTTTGGCAGAAATTTTAATCGACACTCGCGTCCCCTTTTGGAGGAAAAAACATGCGACATCCATTAGTGATGGGTAACTGGAAGCTTAACGGCAGCACCCACATGGTTAACGAACTGATTGCTGCTCTGCGTACTGAGCTGAGCACCGTTGTAGGTTGTGGCGTTGCAATTGCTCCACCAGAAGTTTACCTGTCACAGGCTAAACACGCTCTGGCCGGCAGCCGTATCGCGCTGGGTGCTCAGAACGTTGATGCTAACCTGTCTGGCGCATTCACCGGCGAAATCTCTGCCGACATGCTGAAAGATATCGGTGCAAAATACATCATCATCGGTCACTCAGAACGCCGCACTTATCACAAAGAAAGCGACGAATTCATTGCTAAGAAATTTGGTGTGCTGAAAGAAGCGGGTCTGATCCCTGTTCTGTGCATCGGTGAAACTGAAGCAGAAAACGAAGCCGGTAAAACGGAAGCCGTTTGCGCTAAGCAACTGGACGCCGTGCTGAACACTCTGGGCGCGAAAGCATTTGAAGGCGCAGTGATCGCTTACGAACCTGTTTGGGCTATCGGTACAGGCAAATCAGCGACCCCGGCTCAGGCTCAGGCCGTTCACAAATTCATCCGTGACCACATCGCGAAACAAGATGCTGCAGTTGCTGAACAAGTTATCATCCAGTACGGCGGTTCTGTTAACGCAGCTAATGCGGCTGAACTGTTCACCCAGCCAGACATCGATGGCGCACTGGTTGGCGGCGCATCACTGAAAGCTGACGCTTTCGCGGTGATCGTTAAAGCGGCTGCAGAAGCAAAACAAGCGTAAGCCTGTTTCTTCTGAGCACAAAAAACCCCGGAATCCCGGGGTTTTTTATTGCCTGTAAAGCAGGATTAACGCTTGCTGATTTGGTCAAAAATCCCGTCAGTCGCGAAGTGATCTTTCTGCGCCTGAGCCCATGTTCCGGCCACTTCACCAATGGTGAACAATTTCAGTTTAGGGAATTCAGCATCGAATTTTTTCTCAACAACCGGATCACGCGGACGATAGTAGTTTTCAGCCGCAATGGTCTGGCCTTCCGGTGAATACAGGTACTTCAGATAAGCTTCCGCCACAGTGCGCGTATCACGCTTATCAACCACTTTATCCACCACAGAAACCGTTGGCTCTGCCAGAATCGATTCGCTAGGCGTCACGATTTCAAACTTGTCTTTGCCGACTTCTTTGGTAGCCAGCAAAGCTTCGTTCTCCCATGCAATCAGCACATCACCAATACCGCGTTCCACAAAGGTGTTTGTTGCGCCACGGGCACCGGAATCCAGCACTTCCACGTTTTTATAGAGCGCTTTCACAAAATCCTGAGCTTTCGCTTTGTCATTGTTGTTGTGGTGCAGGGCATAACCCCACGCAGCCAGATAATTCCAGCGTGCGCCGCCAGACGTTTTAGGGTTCGGCGTGATTACTGACACGCCCGGTTTGATCAAATCATTCCAGTCGTGAATTTGTTTAGGGTTACCCTTGCGGACCAGGAATACAATGGTCGACGTGTAAGGTGCAGAGTTGTCTGGCAGACGGGTAATCCAATTTTTATCAATACGACCGCGTTCAGCGATAGCATCCACGTCATACGCCAGCGCCAGAGTCACGACATCCGCTTCGATACCGTTAATGACGGACGTCGCTTGCTTGCCTGAACCGCCATGTGACTGACGGACGGTGACGGTATCACCGGTTTTACCCTGCCAGTATTTGCTGAATGCTTTGTTGTATTGTTCATAGAGCTCACGGGTGGGATCGTACGACACGTTCAGAATCTGAATATCTTTGGCAATCGCCCCGGTTGCAACCAACAGTAATGCCAGACCTGCACCCCATTTACGCATACGCATCGCACTCTCTCCCAGAAATAGTTTCTATGAATTTCATTAATTTGTTCGGATGAACAGAGCGTGCCAGAGAAAAAGAAAACAACTAAAGAATAAAAGGTTTTTTTCTATTACTTTCTGGAATAACCAGAAACAGGTCAAAAAAAAACCTCCCATGAAGGAGGTTCTTAGCGTCAGGCAACAATCTGTTTTTAGAACAGTTTTTTCGCTGTGTCGTACCAGTCTTCTTTGAACTTACTTTTCTTGTTCTCCGGAGAAATACACACGGAGATCAGTTCGTGAACCATTTTTTCGTTTTGAACACCGACGCAGTAACCGCCTTTGCCGTAGTCACGACCTTCTTCCATCAGGAGGTCAACCGCGTAAGCCCCCATGCGGGACGCTAAAATGCGGTCATAAGCAACCGGTGCGCCACCACGCTGGATGTGGCCCAGTACGGTGCCACGGGTTTCACGGCAGGTTTCTTTCTCGATGTATTTAGCCAGCTCATCGATATCATCTAACTTTTCAGTGATGGCGACGATAGCGTGCTTTTTACCTTTCGCGATGCCGGCTTTGATTTCAGCAACCAGATCATCACGTTTGAATTCGACTTCAGGAATGGCGATAAATTCGCAACCACCGGCAATGGCCGCAGCCAGAGTCAAATCGCCACAGTAACGGCCCATGACTTCAACGATAGAAATACGCTGGTGAGAAGACGAGGTGTCACGCAGGCGGTCGATAGCTTCAACCACGGTGCCCAGTGCAGTGAAGAAACCGATGGTGTAGTCAGTACCGGCAACGTCGTTGTCGATAGTGCCTGGCAGGCCGATACAACGGATGCCACCTTCTTTGGTCAGCAGGTCAGCACCGGCATAAGAACCGTCACCGCCGATAACGACGAGACCGTCGATACCGCGATCTTTCAGGTTCTGCAGGGCGACTTTACGCATGTCCGCATCACGGAATTCAGGAAAACGCGCTGAACCCAGGAAAGTACCGCCGCGGTTTATCATGTCTGAAACGCTATAGCGGTCGAGTTCTCTCATGCGGTTTTCGTACATGCCGAGGTAGCCATCTTCAATACCGAAAACTTCCAAACCTGCTGATAAAGCCGCACGCACAACGCCACGGATAGCAGCATTCATGCCCGGGGCATCGCCACCGCTTGTCAGTACACCAATTTTTTTGATCATGACTACCTCTGAACTTGTAGATGCAATTTCTTAAGAATCTTGAGCCTGCCTGTTGGGCGGATTTAACTTATGCAGCCAAAGGGCTTATTAGCGTTTGAGCCTATAGTATAACAAAACACCGTAGCTGAATTGATTCAAGTCAGCAAGAACACGCATACAACGCCCTGTACATCGCAATTTACTGATTCATACGGCTTTTACAAGATATTTCCGGTTGGTTACGTGCAGATTTCCATCTTGTTAATTCCCGATTTTTGAAACAATTCCAAATTGCGGACAAAAAAAACCCCACCTTTCGGTGGGGGAAGACAGGGATGGTGTCTATGGCAAGGAAAAACAGGGATCTTACTCGGTCGTGCTGGTACTACTCGTCTTCTGGGCAGAAGGGGGTTGTAATCCGGAAAGCTGTGCCTGCATTTCTTTCATGCGTTGCTCATGCTTCTGGTTCAGTACATATTTTTGCTCAGGCGTCAGAAGGTTAAACATCTGGTTGCGGATGCGGGCCATTTCAACCTGGCGATCCACCTGTTCCTGAGCCATTAATTCGGCTTGGGCCCTTACAGCGGCCTGATCAAATTTTTCAGCGGTCACCAGCCTGTGCATAGTTTCGACTTGTTCTACATTTACATGAGGCAAATCTTTACGGGCCTGATGCATTAGGTCGCGCATTTGTTGGCGCTGTTGCTCTGTCAGATTCACACCGTCAAACAGTGTGTTGCGTTCCTGAGGCTTATCCAACAACGTGCTATCATGTTCTGCTGGCATCGCCGACACTGGTTTTGCGCCATCTGCTAAAACGACACCTGAACTCAGCGTCAGAAGCGTGGCCAAACCCATTGAAGCTGCCTTAAACATCACATACTCCTGAAGTCTTTATCGCTTATCGCGAATCATTAAAAGCAGTCTAAACCTGCTGCTGCAAACAAGCGTCAGTGCTTGTAAAAGTACGTAAAGTCATGGAATAGCGGCAATTGATGACGTATTTTGCGTCTAGAGGTAAATACAATGAATAAAATTTTGTTAGTTGATGATGACCGTGAACTGACTTCACTTTTGAAAGAATTGCTCGAAATGGAAGGCTTTAATGTTGTGGTTGCTTACGACGGTGAGCAGGCATTAGAGAAAGTCGATAATACCATCGACCTTTTGCTGCTTGACGTCATGATGCCGAAGAAAAACGGCATTGAAACCCTTAAAGAATTACGCCAGCGTCACCAGACGCCGGTGATTATGCTGACCGCCCGTGGCAGTGAATTAGACCGCGTTCTCGGCCTCGAACTGGGCGCCGATGACTATCTGCCAAAACCGTTTAACGACCGTGAACTGGTTGCGCGTATCCGCGCTATGTTGCGCCGCTCCAACTGGAGCGAACAGCAACAAACCAATGAAAACAATGGCTCGCCAACGCTGGAAGTCGACGGACTGCAACTCAATCCGGGTCGTCAGGAAGCCAGTTTTAATGGCGAAGCGCTGGATTTAACCGGCACCGAATTTACCCTGCTGTATTTATTGGCAAAACATCTCGGTCAGGTCGTTTCACGCGAGCATCTGAGCCAGGAAGTGCTGGGCAAACGCCTGACGCCGTTTGACCGTGCTATCGATATGCATATCTCCAATTTGCGCCGTAAATTGCCCGATCGTCAGGACGGGCATCCGTGGTTTAAAACCTTGCGTGGACGCGGTTACCTGATGGTTTCTGCTTCATGATAAACAGCCTTACGGCACGTATCTTTGCCATTTTTTGGTTCACATTAGCGCTGGTGCTGATGTTGGTATTGATGGTGCCGAAACTCGATTCACGCCAGATTACGCCGTTGCTCGATAACGAACAGCGGCAAGGTCTGATGATAGAACAACATGTCGAAGCCGAACTCGCCACCGATCCTGCCAATGACCTGATGTGGTGGCGCAGGCTGTTCCGCGCGATCGATAAGTGGGCGCCGCCGGGCCAGCGTTTGTTGCTGGTCACCAGCGAAGGCCGCGTCATCGGTGCGCAGCGCAATGAAATGCAGATTGTGCGTAACTTCATCGGTCAGTCTGACAACTCCGATCGTCCGAAGAAAAAGAAATATGGCCGCGTCGAAATGGTGGGGCCTTTTTCTGTTCGTGACGGCGAAGACAACTATCAGCTTTACCTGATGCGTCCGGCCAGCAGCTCTCAGTCTGATTTCATCAATCTGATGTTTGACCGACCTTTACTGCTGTTAATCGTCACGATGCTGATCAGCGCCCCGCTTCTGCTCTGGCTGGCATGGAGTCTGGCGAAACCTGCACGTAAGTTGAAAAACGCCGCAGATGACGTCGCACGGGGGAATCTCAAGCAACATCCTGAGCTCGAATCCGGGCCGCAGGAATTCCTCGCGACCGGTGCCAGTTTCAATCAGATGGTCAGCGCGCTCGAACGCATGGTGACTGCGCAGCAACGGCTGATTTCGGATATCTCACATGAACTCAGGACTCCGCTGACGCGTCTTCAGCTGGCAACCGCGCTGATGCGCCGTCGTCACGGTGAAGGCAAAGAGTTGCAGCGCATCGAAAATGAGGCGCAACGTCTCGACGGCATGATCAACGACCTGCTGGTATTATCGCGCAGTCAGCACAAGAATGAGCTGTCGCGGGAAACCCTCAAGGCCAATGAATTGTGGGCTGGCGTAATTGATGATGCGCAGTTTGAAGCCGAGCAGATGGGCAAAACCCTTGAAGTGACCTCGCCTCCGGGCCCGTGGAAGCTCATCGGTAATGCGGCTGCGCTCGACAGTGCACTGGAAAATATTGTGCGTAACGCTCTGCGTTATTCACATCATCACATCGCGCTGAATTTTGCTCACGATAACGACGGCATCACCATCACCGTGGATGACGACGGCCCCGGTGTCAGTGAAGAGGATCGCGAACAGATTTTCCGTCCATTCTATCGGACTGATGAAGCACGCGATCGCGAATCCGGCGGCACCGGCCTCGGACTGGCGATTGTGGATACCGCCGTTCAGCAGCACAGAGGCAAGGTTAAAGCCGAGGACAGCCCGCTGGGTGGCCTTCGTTTGATTATCTGGCTGCCGCTGCACCAGCGTTGAGTTTCTGCTATTCTGCGTCCCTCTATCAGGGGGACGCATGCTTAACATCGTTTTATTTGAACCAGAAATCCCGCCAAATACCGGCAATATTATCCGTTTGTGTGCCAACACCGGATGTCAGCTTCACCTTATCGAACCGCTGGGTTTCGGCTGGGACGATAAGCGTCTGCGCCGTGCCGGGCTCGATTATCACGAATTCGCTCACATCAAGCATCACGCAAACTACGACGCCTTTCTCAGCAGCGAAAATCCGCAGCGCCTCTTTGCATTGACCACCAAAGGTACGCCCGCTCACAGCGCCGTCAGCTATCAGGACAATGATTTCCTGCTGTTTGGCCCGGAAACACGCGGCCTGCCCGCGACGATTCTGGATGCGCTGCCTGCCAGACATAAGATTCGTATTCCGATGCTCGCAGAAAGCCGCAGCATGAACTTGTCGAATGCTGTATCTGTCGTGGTTTATGAGGCCTGGCGCCAGCTGGGATATCCGGGAGCTTTACTCAAAGAGTAAGCCGGAAAGGAAATGATGAAGTGAACGATGGCATGCAAGAACATGCCATCGGAAATCTGTCAGATACCGTCGCCAAATTCAAAACCCTGCGCGATACCGTTGAAATGCTGATCCATATCCATCGATGGTCGTTCGCTTTCTGGCCGCCCGACAATACGAGCCGGAACACCTGCCGCCGTGGTGTGCGCAGGAACGGACTGCAATACCACAGAACCCGCCCCGATTTTTGCCCCTGCACCGACTTCGATGTTGCCGAGGATTTTTGCGCCCGCGCCGATCATTACGCCCTCACGAATTTTCGGATGACGGTCACCGACAGTTTTGCCCGTTCCCCCGAGCGTGACCGATTGCAAAATCGACACATCGTTTTCAACCACGGCCGTTTCACCGATAACAATACCGGTGGCGTGGTCAAACATGATGCCGCAACCAATACGCGCCGCCGGGTGAATATCCACGCCGAAGGAGACAGAAATCTGATTCTGGAAATAAATCGCCAGCGCTTTGCGATCCTGCTTCCACAGCCAGTTACCGATGCGATACGCCTGAAGCGCGTGAAAACCTTTCAGGTAAAGCAATGGCGTGGAAAATTTGTCGACCGCCGCATCACGCTGATGTACCGCCAGAATATCGCGGGCAGCGGAGAGGATCATTTGCTCATCGTTACGGTAGGCTTCTTCAACCACTTCACGAATCGCCATCGCCGGCATGATTGGGTTTCCCAGCTTGTTAGCCAGAATATAGCTCAGCGCACTGCCCAGCGTTTCATGTTTGAGTAACGTCGCATGGAAAAAGCTGGCCAGCATCGGTTCACACTCAGCCAGTGCTCTCGCCTCTGATTTAATGTTATTCCAGACCAGTTCTAATTCTTCTAGCGACATCACTTTTCCTTACGACTTAGCAGGTTTTAATAATAAAAAGCCGCCCTGTCGGGAAACCCAACAAGGTGGCTATGCTTCATGTCGCCTTTCAGTGGCTGTGTTTTTCGTCCTTGCTCGCACGGGCAAGCAGACTGATGGCCGCTTCACGGGCATCTTTACCGCAGTACAACACCTGGTAAATCTGTTCCGTAATAGGCATCTCAACGTTATTACGCTGAGCCAGCGCCCGTACTTCTTTCGTGTTGCGATAGCCTTCAACAACCTGACCGATGGTGTCCTGAGCAGTCTGAACATCTTTGCCCTGTCCCAGCATAATGCCGAAACGACGGTTACGTGACTGGTTGTCTGTGCAGGTTAACACCAAATCGCCCAGCCCCGCCATGCCCATAAATGTCGCAGGATCAGCACCCAGTGCGGAGCCCAGACGGGTCATTTCGGCAAGACCACGGGTAATCAGCGCAGTTCGGGCATTCGCACCGAAGCCAATCCCATCTGACATACCGGCACCAATAGCGATGACGTTTTTAATCGCGCCGCCAAGCTGTACACCGATGAAATCTGGATTGCTGTAAACACGGAAGCTTTTGCCGCAATGCAGCAACTGCTGAAGATCTTCCGCAAAGCTTGCGTCGGTGGCTGCCAGTGAAATCGCTGTCGGCATGCCTGCTGCCAGCTCTTTGGCAAACGTCGGCCCGGAAACTACGGCCAGCGGAATGGCATCACCCAGCTCTTCACGCGCGACATCCTGCAACAAGCGTCCGGTTTCCGCCTCAAGCCCTTTCGTCGCCCACACTACGCGTGCATCTGCCCGCAAATGCGGTTTCAGCTGACGCAGGACGTCACCAAAAACGTGGCTCGGCACAACAACCAGCACATTACGGCTGGCTGCTAACGCGACGGACAGATTGGTTTCAAGCAGCAGATTATCGGGGAACGGCACATCAGGAAGGAATTCCTGATTACAACGGGCTTGTTGTAAGGCATTGATGTGGTCGGGATTGTGTCCCCAGAGCACAACGGGATGGCCATTTCTGGCGAGAGTAATCGCTAAAGCGGTGCCGTAAGATCCGGCACCGATAAGAGTCATTGACGCATTGACGGTTTTCATCAGGCATCCTGATGTGGTTCAGCACCTTCGCCTTCAGCTTGCTGTTGCAGATAGTTCATGAACAGAGCGTCGAAGTTAACAGGTGCCAGGTTCAGTTGCGGGAAGGTACCGCGTGAAACCAGGCTGGTGATGCACTCACGCGCATACGGGAACAGAATGTTCGGGCAGTATGCACCCAGGCAATGTGCCATCTGGTTGCCATCAATACCGGAAATAGTGAAGATACCACCCTGTTGAACTTCGCACAGGAATGCAGTTTCGTCACCCAGTGAAGAAGTTACGGTCACACGCAAGACGACTTCATATACGCCTTCAGCCAGCTGGCTGGAAGCCGTATCAAGATCCAGTTTCACTTCCGGCTGCCAGTCCTGCTGGAAAACCTGAGGAGCATTTGGCGCTTCGAAAGAAATATCTTTGGTGTAGATACGTTGGATCTGGAAAGCCATCTCGGTGTTATTTTGTTCTGACATGTGAGTAGTACCCTCGAGTTAATAGTCCTTTTAAACACTTAATGAAAATACGCGGCTTTCTGCATTAACCCAGTAAAGGGTCAAGGCCACCACGCGCATCAAGTGCATGTAAATCATCGCAACCGCCCACGTGCTGTCCGTCGATAAAAATCTGAGGAACAGTCGAACGACCGCTGCGGGCAATCATTTTTTCACGCGTATCTGCGTCACCATCAATAGCGATTTCATTGAATGAAACGCCTTTGCTATTGAGCAGGGCTTTTGCACGATGGCAATAAGGACAGGTTGCCTTGGTATAGATTTCAATTTTAGCCATGGGTTCCACCTCTGAGTCGTAGAATTTAGTGCCGTTGCGACGGGGTCTGAATCTTACTTACCGCGTGCTAAAGGCAGGTTTTCACCGCTCCAGCCGCTGATACCTTCTTTTAACGTGTAAACACGTTCGAAACCAGCCGCGATCAGGCCTTCTGCCGCCGTACGGGAAGTCTGGCCGGTGGCGCAAACAACGATAACCGGTTGTGCTTTATGCTTGCTCAGTTCGCCCAGGTTATTGTTTTTAATGTCTGCACTCAGCACATTTTGAGATTCTGCGATGTGGCCTTTGCGGAATTCTTCACGCGCGCGAACATCGACAACAACAGCATCTTCTTTGTTGATCAGGCGGGTTGCTTCGCCACGCGTGATCTCTTTCACTTTAGAAAAACGTGTTTTAAAGGTGGTCACAATTACTGCAATCAGTAACGCAACCCACGCCAGGCTGAGAACCGGATGCGCACTGATGAATGGCATAATATCTTGCATGGGGTGTAGCAACTCCCGTCAGTTGGGGGAAAATTCAAGGCCTCAGAGTATACCTGCGCGTCGGAGCAAATACAGCCAGTATGCGCGGGCTAATGCCACAAACTGCGGCACATCCCGAAAAATTAACACGCCTTTATGCCGAAGTTAACGCCCACCGCGCTCCATCTTTGATCTCCCACGGCTATTCCGCTTTCAGCGCTGGGGTAAAATCAGCCCGCTTAAATGCACGTAGCCACGCCAGTTTATTCACGTCGAGCTGGCGAGCCTATTGAGCATTTCATCTTTCAAATTGAGGTCAATTGACATGTCGAGCAATAAAAAACCGATGGTTCTGGTTATTCTTGATGGCTACGGATTTCGCGAAGAACAACAGGATAACGCGATTCTGAATGCAAAAACCCCGGTCATGGATAAGCTGTGGGCGACTCAGCCGCATACCCTGATTGCCGCATCAGGCCTTGACGTGGGTCTGCCTGATGGCCAGATGGGCAACTCCGAAGTGGGCCACGTCAATTTAGGCGCGGGCCGTATCGTTTATCAGGATCTCACCCGTCTGGATAAAGAAATCAAAGAAGGCGACTTCTTTAATAATAGCGTACTGACCGGCGCGGTTGATCGCGCAATCAGTGCAGGCAAAGCCGTTCACATTATGGGTCTGCTTTCCGCAGGCGGCGTTCACAGTCACGAAGATCACATCATGGCGATGGTTGAACTGGCTCACCGCCGTGGCGCGAAAGCGATTTATCTGCACGCGTTCCTGGATGGCCGCGACACGCCTCCGCGCAGCGCCGAAGCCGCGTTAAAACGTTTCTCTGAGAAATTTGCAGAAATCGGCACCGGGCGTATCGCGTCTATCGTGGGCCGTTACTTCGCCATGGACCGTGATAATCGCTGGGATCGCGTGCAACTGGCTTATGACCTGATGTCTCAGGCCAAAGGTGCATTCACCGCGGATAACGCACTGGCAGGCTTACAGGCCGCCTACGCCCGTGACGAAAATGATGAATTCGTGAAACCAACTGTGTTGCAGGCTGCCGGCGAAGAAAATGCGGCAATCAATGACGGCGACGCGATGATCTTCATGAACTTCCGTGCTGACCGTGCGCGTGAAATCACCCGTGCCTTCATCAATCCGGACTTCGACGGGTTTGCCCGCGAAAAAGTCATCAACTTCGGCGATTTCATCATGCTGACCGAATACGCCGCTGATATTAAAGCAGCCTGCGCGTATCCACCTGCATCACTGAAAAACACGCTGGGCGAATGGCTGATGGCACATAAGAAAACTCAGCTTCGTATCTCCGAAACTGAGAAATATGCTCACGTCACCTTCTTCTTCAACGGCGGTATGGAAGATCCGTTTGAAGGTGAAGACCGTATTCTGGTGAAATCACCGAACGTCGCGACCTATGATTTGCAACCGGAAATGAGCTCAGCAGAACTGACAGACAAGTTGCTGGGCGCGATTGCCAGCGGCAAATATGACACGATCATCTGTAACTACCCGAATGGCGACATGGTTGGCCATACCGGTGTTTATGACGCTGCCGTCAACGCGGTAGAAGCACTGGATCAATGTGTTGCTCAGGTTGTGGATGCGGTTAAAGCGGTTGGCGGGCAACTGCTTATCACCGCCGATCACGGTAACGCAGAGCAAATGCGTGACCCGGCAACCGGCCAGGCGCACACAGCGCATACCAGCCTGCCGGTTCCGCTGATATATGTGGGCGGCAACGCACAAGTAATCGAAGGCGGGAAATTGTCTGATATTGCGCCGACCATGCTCTCCCTGATGGGGATGGAAATCCCGGCTGAAATGAGCGGCAAACCCCTGTTTATTGCACGCTAATTTCCGTTAAGACCGCGAATTTAAGGCGTATCAGCGCAGGCTGGTACGCCTTTTTTGTTTGTGCATCAGCCGGTTGATTAGTGTTACGATAAGATAAGGGACAGCCATATTGTCTATCATCCACGGTCGACAAGCGGAAAAAAGTTTGAGCAAATTCATTCATTTCAGCCTGATGAGAACCCGCCTTTCCGCTCCGGACAAGGTCGTATCTGCTTTCCCATCTCCAGCCTTATTACTTTGCGCTTCATTGTTAACTCTCTCCGTGAGTGTGCACGCTGACGAAAACAAAGATCAGCTCAAAACCATCCAGCAGAACATTGCGGAAAAAGAGAAAAGCGTAAAGCAGCAGAAACAGCAACGCGGAACGTTGTTGCAACAGTTGCAGGTGCAGGAAAAAACCATCGCGTCGGCCAGCAGCCAGTTGCGCGGGACACAGTCGACCCTTGCGACGCTCAACAAAGATATCGCCGGGCTGAATGCCTCCATCGATAAACTGCAAAAACAGCAGAAAACGCAGGAAGCCATTCTTGCAAAGCAGCTTGATGCGGCATTCCGTATCGGCCAGCACAAAGGCCTGCAATTGCTGTTAAGTGGTGAAGAAACCGAACGCAGCGAACGGATCATGGCCTATTTTGGCTATCTGAATGAAGCCCGCCAGAAAACCATCGAAGAACTCAAACAAACGCGTACTAAGCTGGCAGAGCAGCGGGTTTCCCTGCAATCGAAGGAAACTCAGCAAAAAAGCTTGTTAGGCGAGCAGCAAACCCAGCAACAAAAACTTGAACAGGCCCGTTCGGCGCGAAAACAAACGCTGACGGCGCTGGAATCCTCTTTGCAAAAAGACGAACAAAGCCTGACAGAGTTGCGTGCTAACGAAGCCAGTTTGCAGAATAAAATTGCCGCCGCTGAACGCGCTGCAAAAGCCCGTGCCGAGAAGGAAGCGCGCGAAGCCGCCGCCGTCCGGGCGAAAGAGCAGCAGGCCAAGAAAACCGGCACCACCTATAAACCGACCCAAAGTGAACAGTCTCTGATGGCGCGAACCGGTGGGCTTGGAAGGCCGTCTGGTCAGAATATGTGGCCGGTTAACGGTTCGTTGATACACCGTTTCGGCGAACAACTTCAGGGTGAACTACGCTGGAAAGGTATTGTTATTTCAGCCAGAGAAGGCAGCGACGTCCGGGCGATTGCCGACGGTCGCGTCATTCTGGCTGACTGGTTACAAGGGTACGGGCTGGTTGTGGTCATCGATCACGGCAGAGGCGATATGAGCCTGTACGGATACAACCAGGATGCGTTAGTCAGTGTTGGCGATCAGGTCAGAACCGGCCAGGCCATTGCTAAAGTAGGAAACAGCGGCGGACAGGGCCAGCCATCGCTGTATTTTGAAATTCGTCGTCAGGGCCAGGCCGTTAATCCACAGCCGTGGTTGGGAAGATAGCATTGCGATATAAAAAGTCCGTTTTAGCTGCCCTTTGTGGTACTGCGTTCTTCGTTTGTCAGGTTCAGGCAGCGAAGTTATCCATCCTGATTGATGACTTTGGTTATCGCCAGCATGAGGAAAACCAGGTACTTCAGATGCCAAAAGCGGTATCCGTGGCGATTTTCCCCAATGCGCCAGATTCCCAAATGATGATGAACAAAGCCCATCAGCAGGGACGTGAAATCCTGATCCACCTGCCGATGGCGCCGCTGAGCAAACAGCCGCTGGAAAAAAATACGCTGACGCCGTCCATGAGTGCGGCGGAAGTGAAGCGCATTGTCGATCAGGCCATCAGCAATATCCCTTACGCTATCGGCATCAATAACCACATGGGCAGCGCCATGACCTCCAGCCTGACAGGCATGGAAAACGTCATGCAGGCCATGAACGCCCATAACCTGTTCTTCCTCGACAGCATGACGATCGGCAATACTCAATCGGTTAAAGCCGCTCAGGGCACCCGCGTGAAAGTCATCAAGCGCAATGTCTTTTTAGATGATGTGCAGAACGAAGCCGAAATCCGCCGCCAGTTTGAGCGTGCGATTCAGCTGGCCCGCAAAAATGGTTATGCGATTGCCATCGGGCACCCGCACCCGACCACGGTGAAAGTGCTGCAACAAATGCTGCCGAACTTGCCGTCCGATATTGTGCTGGTGCGCCCGAGTGATTTGTTAGATGAAGCGCAGCGCGCTGCACCGTCAGGTAAACCGGTGATTATCCCGCCAGCCAAGCTATCACGCAAAGGGATCAGTCAGTGCCGGTTTAAACATCCTGCGCCGCCAGTTTATGCCGGCAGCCTGTTTAGCGTCGTGGGAGAAAGCCTGCAATCACTGCCAGCCGTCCAGTTCGTGGAACGCCAGTATGGGGTTTTGGTGAGTTTTATTGATAAACCGGCCGCCGCGCAAGTGGAGCCGGTTGCTGCTCCTCAGAAATAATATCTCAGAGCCTCCTGAACGCGGGAGGCCCTGCATATCTGTGCTACCCGTTTAAAACTACCAGTCCAAAATCACTTTTCCTGAATGCCCTGAACGCATCGCATCAAAGCCTTTCTGGAAATCATCAATCGGGAAATGGTGCGTTATCAGCGGTGTGAGATCTAATCCTGACTGGATCAGCGCCGCCATTTTGTACCAGGTTTCAAACATTTCCCGGCCATAAATCCCTTTGATGAACAACCCTTTGAAGATGACCTGATTCCAGTCGATCGCCATTTCGGTCGACGGAATACCCAGCATCGCAATACGCCCGCCGTGGTTCATGGCGTTGAGCATACTGCGAAACGCCGCCGGTGCGCCGGACATTTCGAGACCCACGTCAAAACCTTCGGTCATGCCCAGTTCTTCCATGACGTCCTGCAAACTCTGCTGGCTGACATTCACCGCGCGGGTCACGCCCATTTTACGGGCCAGTCCCAGACGATATTCATTCATGTCCGTGATCACCACATGCCGGGCACCCACATGCTTGCAAATTGCCGCCGCCATAATGCCAATCGGGCCTGCACCGCTGATCAGGACATCTTCACCGACCAGATCAAATGACAATGCGGTATGCACAGCATTGCCCAAGGGGTCGAAAATGGCCGCCAGATCGTCGGAAATATTGTCCGGGATTTTGAAAGCATTAAAGGCAGGCAAAACCAGATACTCCGCAAAAGCACCGGGCCGGTTAACGCCTACGCCCTGTGCATTGCGGCATAAATGTGTGCGACCACCACGGCAGTTCCGGCAATGGCCACAGGTGATATGTCCTTCACCGGAAACCCGGTCGCCGATGCTAAAACCTTTCACTTCCTGACCAATCCCCACGACTTCGCCGACATATTCATGCCCGACCACCATCGGTACCGGAATGGTTTTTTGCGACCAGGCATCCCAGTTATAGATATGCACATCCGTTCCGCAGATGGCGGTTTTACGGATTTTGATCAGCAAATCGTTATGTCCCATCTCCGGCACCGACGCGTCGATCATCCAGATGCCTTCTTCACGTTTCAGTTTTGCTAAGGCTTTCACAGGTACTCCTCAGGCGATCACGCCAAGTTTTTTGCCAATTTGGGTGAAGGCGCTCACCGCCTTTTCGATTTGTTCCGTGCTGTGCGCGGCAGACATTTGTGTGCGGATACGCGCCTGCCCTTTCGGCACCACGGGATAGAAGAAGCCGGTGACGTAAATGCCTTCCTGCTGAAGCTGCGCGGCAAATTCCTGTGCCAGCCGCGCTTCGCCGAGCATCACGGGAATAATGGCGTGATCGGCTCCGGCCAGCGTGAAACCGGCAGCGGTCATTTTTTCCCGGAAGAGTTTTGCATTGCTCAGCAGCTTTTCACGCAGTTCGCTGCCGGCTTCCAGAATCGACAGGACTTTCAGGGAGGCGGAAACAATCGAAGGGGCTAATGAGTTTGAAAAAAGATAAGGGCGGGAACGCTGACGCAGCCAGTCGATCACTTCCTGACGCGCGGCGGTGTAGCCACCGGATGCACCGCCCAGCGCCTTGCCGAGCGTTCCGGTGATAATATCCACGCGGCCCATGACGTCACAATATTCGTGCGTTCCCCGTCCTTCTGCGCCAACAAAACCGACGGCATGGGAATCATCCACCATGACCAGCGCATCGAAACGCTCCGCCAGATCACAAACACCTTTCAGATTGGCAATAACGCCGTCCATCGAAAACACGCCGTCTGTCGCCACGAGAATATGGCGCGCGCCATCCTTTTTCGCCTGCGACAGACAAGCCTCAAGTTCGGCCATATTGTTATTGGCATAACGATAACGTTTAGCCTTGCACAAACGCACGCCGTCAATAATCGACGCGTGGTTCAGCGCATCAGAAATAATGGCATCTTCTTCGGTGAGCAGGGTTTCGAATAAGCCCCCGTTGGCATCAAAGCACGAGGAGTACAAAATGGCATCGTCCATCCCCAGAAAATCTGCCAGGCGATGTTCGAGTTCTTTGTGAGTATCTTGCGTTCCGCAAATGAAACGTACCGACGCCATGCCAAAACCGTGGCTGTCGAGCCCCGCTTTTGCGGCCTGAATTAATTCCGGATGATTTGCCAGCCCGAGGTAGTTATTCGCACAAAAATTGATGACCGGCTTGCCGCCTGCGACGGACACTTCGGCCTGCTGAGGCGTGGTCAGAATGCGTTCTTCTTTAAACAGCCCTTCAGCCCTCGCCTGGTCAAGCTGATCTTCTAACTGGCGATAAAACGAAACAGACATACAGTATTCTCCTGAAATGACTCATTCACGGAATACCTTACTAATCTGCCTGCAAAATAACGATGGAACCGCTCACAATATCTTAGTTTTGCAGCATAGTTCACGGCTTACCACCTGAAACACAAGAATGCGTCTTATCGGACACCTTCCCAATGTGAGCTTCATAATGAAGTGTTATGATATTACCCACTGTATAGGCTGTGCATGGTGCGCGGCTCTTCAAAAGATTAAAGGTGAATCCCATGATAATCGTCACTGGCGGCGCTGGTTTTATCGGCAGCAATATTATTAAATCGCTCAATGATATGGGATACCGCGATATTTTGGTGGTCGATAATCTGAAAGACGGCACCAAATTCGTCAATCTGGTTGATCTGGATATCGCGGATTACTGCGACAAAGAAGATTTTATTGCCAGCATTGTAGCCGGCGACGATCTGGGTGATATCGACGCCATTTTCCATGAAGGCGCCTGCTCTTCCACCACCGAGTGGGACGGCAAGTACATGATGGATAACAACTATCAGTATTCCAAAGATATCCTGCACTATTGCCTCGATCGCAGCATTCCTTTCCTTTACGCCTCTTCCGCCGCCACTTACGGTAGCCAGAGCACCAGCTTTGTTGAAGACCGTAAATACGAACAGCCGCTGAACGTCTACGGCTACTCCAAGTTCCTGTTTGACCAGTATGTTCGCGAAATCCTGCCACAGGCTGATTCGCAGATCTGTGGTTTCCGTTACTTCAACGTCTACGGACCGCGTGAAGGCCATAAAGGCAGCATGGCCAGCGTAGCATTCCACCTGAACAACCAGATCAACGCCGGTGAAAATCCGAAATTGTTCTCAGGCAGTGAAGGCTTCAAACGCGATTTTATCTACGTGGGCGATGTTGCCGCTGTGAACCTGTGGTTCTGGCAGAACGGTGTTTCCGGTATTTTCAACTGCGGGACGGGCCGTTCAGAATCGTTCCAGGCCGTTGCGGATGCCGTAGTTGCTTACCACAAATCTGGCGATATCGAATACATTCCTTTCCCGGAAAAACTGAAAGGCCGTTATCAATCCTTTACGCAGGCCGATATGACCGCGCTGCGTAATGCCGGTTACGACAAACCGTTCAAAACGGTTGCTGAAGGCGTAACGGAATACATGAGCTGGCTTAACCGCACAGTATAAGTCCGCTGATTGAGGAATGGATTAACGGTATGAAAATACTGGTAATTGGGCCGTCATGGGTCGGTGACATGATGATGTCACAAAGTCTCTACCGCACGCTGAAAGCAGCGCATCCGGACGCGCAAATCGACGTGATGGCACCGGCATGGTGCCGACCATTGCTCGACCGGATGCCGGAAGTGCGTCAGGCTCTGCCGATGCCGCTGGGTCACGGTGCTCTGGAACTTGGGGAGCGCCGCCGTCTGGGCATTTCGCTGCGTGGCGAAAATTATCAGCGCGCCTTCGTGCTGCCTAATTCGTTTAAATCGGCACTGGTTCCGTTCTTTGCCCGCATTCCTCAGCGTACCGGCTGGCGTGGCGAAATGCGTTATGGCCTGCTCAATGATCTGCGAGTTCTCGATAAAGCCGCCTTTCCTCTGATGGTTCAGCGCTATGCCGCGTTGGGCTTTGACGCGCAACAAATCCGCACCGCTGCCGATATACCGCAGCCGATTCTCTGGCCGAAATTACAGGTGTCAGAAGCGGAAGTTGCAGCGGTTAAAACCTCATTTGCTGTCGATGACAACAGGCCGTTAGTGGGTTTTTGTCCGGGTGCAGAATTTGGCCCGGCAAAGCGCTGGCCGCACTATCATTACGCCGCTCTGGCCGAAAAACTGATTGGCGAAGGCCAGCAGGTCGTGCTCTTCGGTTCTGCGAAAGACCATCCGGCAGGAGAACAAATCCGCCTTGCCTTGACCGAAAGCGCGCAGCCTTTCTGCCTGAATCTGGCAGGTAAAACCTCACTGGATCAGGCCGTGGTAATGATTGCCGCCTGTCAGGCCGTGGTCAGCAATGACTCAGGGCTGATGCATGTCGCCGCCGCGCTGGATAAACCGCTGGTTGCCCTTTACGGGCCGAGCAGCCCGGATTTCACCCCGCCGCTCAGCCATCAGGCCAAAGTCATTCGCCTCATTACCGGCTACCATAAAGTCCGTAAAGGCGATGCGGAAGAAGGCTATCACCAGAGTCTGATCGACATTCATCCAGAACAGGTTTATCAGGAATTAAGTCAGTTACTGAATACAGGGAAGGAGCAGTAATGCGGGTTCTCATCGTCAAAACATCGTCAATGGGTGACGTTCTGCATACTCTCCCCGCACTGACCGATGCCATGCAGGCCATCCCCGGTATCCGCTTTGACTGGGTCGTGGAGGAAGGTTTCACGCAAATTCCCGGCTGGCATCCGGCGGTAGATCGCGTGATCCCGGTGGCCATCCGGCGCTGGCGCAAGAACTGGTTTGGTTCTGAAACCCGCCAGCAACGCTGCGATTTCAAACGTGAAGTGCAATCCCGGACTTACGATGCTGTCATCGACGCACAAGGCCTGATCAAAAGCGCGGCGCTGATTACCCGTGTCGCAAAAGGCGAGAAGCACGGTCAGGACTGCAAAAGTGCCCGCGAGCCTTTTGCCAGCTGGTTCTACAACCAGCGCCACGAAATCGATAAGAAACAACATGCTGTAGAGCGTACCCGCGAACTTTTTGCAAAAAGCCTGGGCTATAAAAAACCTGCGATTCAGGGCGACTACGCCATCGCCGCGCGATTTCTTTCACACCCACCGGAAGATGCAGGTCAGTATCTGGTATTTCTGCACGCCACCACCCGCGCCGATAAACACTGGCCGGAAGAACATTGGCGCGAACTGATCGGCCTGTTCAGCACGCAAAATATCCGTATCAAGCTGCCGTGGGGAGCGGAACACGAATATCAGCGCGCACTGCGACTTGCAGACGGTTTTCCCTTGGTTGAAGTATTACCCAAATTAAGCCTGCAAAATGTGGCCGAAGTGCTGGCAGGGGCGAAAGCGGTGGTTTCAGTCGATACCGGCCTGAGTCATTTAACGGCTGCGCTGGACCGCCCGAATATCACGCTTTACGGCCCGACAGATCCGGGGCTGATCGGGGGATATGGGAAGAATCAGTTTATTTGCCGCCCGTTAACCGGGAATCAAATGGCGAATATTCTTCCGCAACAGGTAAAAGCACTGCTTGATGAGGAGGTCGGTTAATCGTGGGATCTTTGTTTAAACAGGTTTACCGATACACCCACCCGCGGTCATTCAGACACAACGAAACCCTATGGCCCTATATGAAAATAGGCAGGGCAGCTACGGGGGAAATAAAGAAACTCGAGTATCGCGGCCAGTCTGTACCCATTGCCGATCTTTCCTCCTTAAAAGGAAAGTTTTCAGGCCCGCTAATGCTGACCGCCACCGGTCCTTCTGTAAAAGAAATTGATTTTACCCAACCACCACTCCCGGTTCCGGCTTTTGGTGTTAACGGGGCATGGTCGCTAAGCCAATTTTTTGAATTCTCATTTTACGTTATCGTAGACATGGGGTTCTTCGATAAAAAGCCCGAAATCGTGGCTAACATTGTCGCTACACGCGGTTTGACGTTATTCACCACAGCACATGGTATAGCCAGAATTATTGACCGTATCGGGTTGGAAAATCTTCAATGCACATTAGCGCTTATTGAAGATGCCGCCTGTAAAATTTACCAACCAGCCCTGAAGCCTCATGAGCTAAAAGATTTTTATATAAAAGAGAACGCTGCGGCGTTTACTCAGGACCGTGCAGATATCGGGTTTTCTATGGATATCCGCAAGGGGATTTTTGATGCCGGCACAGTAATTTACTGGGCATTGCAAATTTCACTGTATCTCGGTTTTAATGAGTTGTTCATCGCAGGCCTGGATATGAACAACTTTGATAAACCCCGGTTTTATGAAAGCCAGAGCGAAAAGCAACCCACGAACCTTAAAGGTATTTTTACAAGCCTTGTTTTACCTGCATTTGAACATGCCAGCTTATTACTTAAAGATAAAAAAATAAGAGTTATTAATCTTTCAGTCAATAGTGCTATTCCAGACTACATTTTTGAAAAGGTTTCATATAATGATGCATTTTTTAAAAAGAATTAATGCAGAGCATCTTTATTATTTATTCTTTACATTATTTCTTTTCTTTAGTGCGATTTTTTGTGGCTACACAAGATCGACAAACCTCTTCCATTTATCGGGAATAATTTTCCTTTTCCTTATTTTCAGAAACAAAGCCTTTCGCGACAACCTGCTGCACAAAAAACAAATGCTTTACGGCCTGGTTTTTTGCTCAATCTATCTTGTGTATTTCTCATTAAGTACACTTTGGGGCGACATTCCGTCCAATCTCGAATCAGCGTTAACGCACAGTTTATACATCCTGATCTTTGTCGCCATGGTCGCGACAATTTTAAGCAGCGAGAAGAGAGATATTGCGCTGGCCGCAATAATTTTCGGGTTTGTTGCTTTGGCGCTTTTCTTAATCGTTGTTGATTATCAGAATTTACTGACCAACCGTCTCGATAGCTCTTTATCTCCCGGACCGAGCAATGTCATTGATGTTGGAGGATATTTCTCCATCGGGGTAATTCTGTCATTGCTGGCGTTCAAAGAAAGCAAGAAGCCTGTATTTATTATCACGGCATCTATACTCTTCATCGCATTATTACTCACTCAAAGCCGCGGGCCTTTTATTGCCCTGATGATCTCGCTCATCGTAACGTCCCACTACAAAATTCTTTCCAGGAAAAACGTTTTCATTGCCGCCATCGTGCTGGCCGTCGTCATTACAGCAATGTCCTATATCGGTATTACTGAGATGGTCATA
The DNA here is from genome assembly GCF_047784855.1 of Rahnella sp. PCH160. Taxonomy (NCBI): domain Bacteria; kingdom Pseudomonadati; phylum Pseudomonadota; class Gammaproteobacteria; order Enterobacterales; family Yersiniaceae; genus Rahnella; species Rahnella sp. PCH160. The sequence goes on along the minus strand of NZ_JBLOGT010000001.1, from coordinate 1,056,186 downwards.
GAACGTTTTCAGGAGTTGTCATCACAGATTTACTTACGTCTCAGTATCTGGCGACATACGTTTGAGGTGGTATCTCCGGACATTATTTTCGGTTACGGTTTTGATAAGAGCCTGAATTTCATCAACTACAGTGGCGAGCACATCACCACAACCCACAGCTTGTATCTGGGTGCCATGCTGAAAGGCGGGTTGATAGGTTTAGTTTCACTTCTGCTGCTGCTGGGTTATATCGCTCGCAGGGCGTTTGGCTACATAAAAGAAGACAGGCGCTTTGAGGCAGCTATCTTTATATTCATGCTGATCTTTTATGTTTCTCAGGGAATGTTCAATATCGGTAATCCCAGCGAATGCTGGTACTTATTCTGGTTCCCGATAGCCGTTTTACTGACCGGACAGATAAAGAAAGCCAGATAGGAAAGGGTAAAAATGAGCAAGGGAACAGCGGCTATTCCCTTGCTCTCATCATCAGCGCGGCAACAACAGTTCGATTTTTTCCAGAACATCCTCTGCGTTAATGATAGCCAAAGGTTGTATCTTAATATCCGCGGCAAGATTTTTAATATCCGCAGAAACACGCATAATCTGATGCAATTCCCTATCCTGATAAGGCCCTGTATGGTCGGGATTCGCGGTCACAAAAAGGCTGACAGTTTTTGTTTTCAGCGCAACGGCAAGATGCAGTGGCCCGGTATCCCCGGTAATGAGCACATCCATATTTTCTATGATACCCATCAGTTGCTTCAGATCGGTTTTGCCGATGTAGCTGGTCACCCTTTTTGCTTCATCTTCCGGCAATAAATTCAGAAAAGTTTTCTCATAAGCCAGTTCCATTTTCGTCCCAATCAGCGCCACTTCATACTCTGGCCCCAGTTGGAATATAGCCCTGGCGAGCTCTGAAAATTTTGAAATCGGCCAGCACCTTATCGGCTCAGAGGCACCCATCTGAAAACCAATAATTTTCTTTCCGGTCTCTTTATTAATATGTGGGAAACCAACAGGAATAACCATTTCCTTATTGGAGACATCACACCCTAATAAACTGCACATATTCAATTTTCGTTGAATCAGATGGCAACTTAAAACCGACCCTTCGTTGACCAGCCACTTCTCCATCTCAATTTTCTTACCGCCGTAAATATCCTTGAGGATATATTGGGAACCGGACATCACTGCGCTCAGAATATCGTAGGGTGCTTTTGAGTGTAAAATCACCGTTAACTCAGGTTGCCGCTCTCTGAGGCGAGCAATAAGTTTCCGGACATTTTTTACTTTTTCATCCCAATACACAATCCGGTCAAAAAAATGGCTTCCTTCAACGAGCGTTTTATTCTTTTCACTGGAAACCAGTGTAATGAATGCGTCGGGATAACGTTGTCTTATCGCGCGAATCGCTGGTGTATTGAACATTAAATCGCCGAGTGCAGTGGTCGAGTAAATGGCAATATTTTTGAAATTCTCTTTCGACGAGAATGACTCCCGGCTTTTAAGGGTAGGCTTAATCCTGACATAGCAATGTAAGAAAAGATTAATCCAAAACGTTTTCATTCTTTTCTGCGACATCTTATTTTATCTTCCATTGATAATATTCAGCCAGCGTCATCCCTTGTGACCGTTCACTTATCCAGCTAAACAGCTTTTCTAAATCTTCGTAGAGCCTCTCGATGTCATGCTCATTTTTGAACGTCGGGCTTCCGCCAGGCATAAACTCAGAAGAATGCAGCATAAACTCGATGTAGTCGGAACCCTGCTTAAGAGAATGTTCCGCCACTTTTTGCATATTCTCAACATTGCCGCCAGAGGGGCGCAACCAGAGCGTAGAGGGCGAACGATTTTTGCCCCGAAGCTTATCGTATCCGCTCTTAATTTGGTTGAGCAGTCCGGAGTGCTTCAACTGAATACTCATCGGGACTTCAAGAAGCGGAGAGTTACCCGCTTTCGCAATATCGTTGAGGTCGATGAAATAGGCCTCTTTCGGGAAACGGCTATAATCCGTTCCGCCGGTGCCTTTGGGATTACCTGGTGAAGATGACCAGTTCACATGCGGCGTCACTGAACAATCAACAAGATACCCCTGCTCAACCAGCAGCGACGCGTAGTATTCATTAAAGGCCCAACGACCCGCGCGATGGCTGAGCATTTTGGTCTGGAAATTGTCTTCCAGCAGTTCTGTCATAAACGCCACTTTGGCTTTGATTTGTTCTGCCGGGAATTCAATCAGATAAGGTTTATGTCGCCAGTCATCATCGGTCAGCGCAACAAGCGGAGGACTGTTCCAGGCGTGTAAATGCATGCCCACTTCGCCCTGACCCCGTTTGATCACATCACTGGCAAACTCCACATAAGCAGCGTCCTGCGCCATTTCATAATTCGTCAGATAAACCGGTTTGAAAGCATACTTTTCACACAGGCTCTGGAATCGCGGCAGGAAGCGGGTGTTTTCGGTGGAAATGCGCTCATGATTTTGCCAAAGATTGTCACCCTCGGTATCTATGGTGATGATAAATGCGGGTTTTTTCATTGAACTGGCCTAATTTTATCTTATTAATCAAACGTACAGGATGTCTGTTACGAGGGGATGCGCATGCAAACATACCGTTAAGACAACAATTTATTGGATTGTTTCTATTTTTTGGGATTTCCACCCACAACGCAAGAACCGCGTTGGGTATAGCCTGAGGCTTCAGTGTACTTTAGAATCGTGCTTTGATTCCTAAACAGTGATGAATTATGACGACGGCTCATGCACAAAATCCGGGTTCCTCTATCAGGCGTATCCTTATCATCAAACTGCGTCACCACGGCGATATGCTATTGACGACCCCTGTCGTCAATACATTGAAAGCACGCTACCCTGACGCCGAAATTGATATGCTGATATACCAGGAAACCCGCGATATGCTGGCGGCAAATCCTGCAATTCATCATCTGCACTGCATCGACCGCACCTGGAAAAAACTCGGCGCGCTGTCTCACATGGGTCATGAAATTCGTTTAATGAAACAGGTCATGTCCCGCCATTATGACCTGACCCTCAACTTAAGCGATCAGTGGCGAAGTGCTATCGCTACCCGGCTCACCGGCGCGCCCGTCCGCCTGGGCTTTGATTTCCCAAAACGTCAGGGACTATTTTGGCGTTTTTGCCACACGCAGTTAGTCAGCACGAAAAATCATCACGCCCTTCACACCGTTGAGCAAAACCTCTCCCTGCTGGAACCTCTTCAGCTTTCGTCGTTAAAGCCCGAAGCTACAATGAGTTATGCTCAGGAAGACGGTGAGAAAATTCAGCATTTTTTACAAGAAAATCATATTCCCAATCGCTATATTGTGGTGCAACCAACTTCACGGTGGTTTTTCAAATGTTGGTCAGAAGAAAAAATGGCCGCCATGTTGACGCAGTTGCACGATGAAGGATATCCCCTGGTCGTCACTTCCGGGCCAGATAAGCACGAGCTCGCCATGGTCGACCGTATCCTGAAACTTTGTCCGCAAATCAAGGTGACTTCTCTTGCCGGCAAATTAACATTACGCCAGCTCGCCGCGCTGATTGACGGTGCCGCGCTGTTTATTGGTGTAGATTCTGTCCCGATGCATATGGCTGCAGCATTGAAAACCCCGCTCATCGCCCTGTTTGGCCCTTCAAAACTGGTTTTCTGGCGGCCGTGGGACGCGATCGGTGAAGTTATTTGGGCCGGTGATTACGGCCCCCTTCCTGATCCGGACAATATCGATACCAACACGTCAGAACGTTATCTGAATGCCATTCCCGTTGACGTCGTGACTGATGCGGCCAGGAGATTATTAGCATGAAAGCATTCCGGCTAGCTTTAGTTAGACAGAAATATCGCCCTGACGGAGGTGCCGAGCGATTTGTCTCCAGGGCGCTTGAAGCACTTGAAAACCAAAACATCGAGCTTAATGTCATCACCCGCGAATGGCAGGGTGATATTAATCCCGACTGGAATGTGCACCTCTGCAATCCCTGGAAATTTGGCCGCGTAAGCAGGGAACGCGGTTTTGCCAACGCGGCCCGGCAAATCTGGCAGAAAGAACATTTCGATTTGGTCCAAAGCCATGAGCGGATCCCGGGTTGTGATTTGTACCGGGCCGGTGATGGCGTTCACGTCAGGTGGCTCGAAGAACGTTCTCGATTGCTGCCCAGGCACAAGGCGAAAAGACTTTTTACTGACCGTTTCCACCGTTACGTGATGCAATCGGAGAAGGCGATGTATGCAGCGCCCGAGCTGAAAGCGGTTATCTGCAATGCTGAAATGGTTAAAAAGGAAATCATCGAACAGTTTTCAGTGCCTGCAGAAAAAATTCACGTCATTTATAACGCTGTAAACAATCAGCATTTTATACCCGGCACAGCCTCGCTGCGTGCTCAGTTGCGCCGGCAATACGGTCTTCCTGAGAATGCGACCTGCCTGATTTACGTCGGTTCGGGCTTTGAACGCAAAGGGCTGGACGCGGCAATCAAAGCGATTTCAGGAACGCAGCGACATTTGCTGGTGGTCGGCAAAGATAAAAATGAACCACGCTATCGGGAACTGGCGGCAGCAACCGGCTGTAAAGATCAGGTACATTTCTATGGTGTTCAGCAAAACACGCTGCCGTTCTATCAAATGGCCGACGGACTGTTACTTCCTACGCTATACGATCCGTTCCCCAACGTGATCCTTGAAGCCATGGCCTGCGGTCTGCCCGTGATCACCACACCGACCTGTGGCGGAGCCGAGTTTATTGAGAACGGAAGAAACGGATTCGTTTGTGATGCGCTGAATATCAACGACCTGCAGCAAGCGATTATGGCTCTGCCGTCGAATGTGGTAGATTCTCGCGAGTCTCTACACTCACGGGAAACGGTCATGAACAATACGCCTCAGCGCCTTTCGGAACAGCTCCTGACACTCTATAAACAGCTTCTGAGCCGATGATGAATATTCTGATTGTTATTGATGGTTTGCCAGGCGGCGGTGCCGAGAAGGTTGTTCTGACCTTAGCGGAAGGTTTTTTGCGCGCCGGACACCGGGTCTCGCTATTTTCATTAAGAGACGTTTGTGAGTATCCGCTGCCGGAAGGTCTGACATACCGGGTGATCAGTGATAAAAGCCGCACACCTTGGCGAAAAATCACCGAGCTTTCACGCCGGGCGCGGTTGCTTGATCAGGCCGTACAGGCCAGCGAAGAGTTCGATTTAGTGTTATCAAACCTGCACAAAACCGATCGCATCGTCGCCCGCAGTAAATGCCTTCCCCGTCATAAAGTCTGGTTCTGTTTACACGGTATGTTCTCGACGTCTTATCTGGGGCACCGGACAGGCCTGAGCCGCTGGATGAAAAAACTTAAGATAAAAAGCGTTTATCAGAACCGGAATATCGTCACTGTTTCACAAGCTGTAGCGGATGATTTATCCCATTTCGAACTTCGTCCTTCACAACTCAGGGTCATCTACAATCCGTTCGATATCGATGCTATCAGGCAGGCGGCTGCGCAGGAATGTGAATTTCCACCTGATTCATACCTGATTCATGTGGGCCGTTTTCATGAGAGTAAGCGTCACGACCGGCTGATTCAGGCTTATGCCGAAAGCCACATTGAACTCCCGCTGGTTCTGCTAGGACAAGGTTCAGAGGCACAAACAGAGAAACTGAAAAAAATAGCTCAGGATCTTGGCGTAAAAGACAAGGTTCTGTTTCTCGGATTCAGGCCCAACCCTTATCCTTTCATTCGAAATGCAGCAATGTTGGTGTTAAGTTCGGACAGCGAAGGGTTTGGGAATGTGCTGGTTGAAGCCCTGCTGCTGGCAACACCGGTCGTCAGTACCCGTTGTCCGGGCGGCCCGGCTGAAATCCTGAAAGGGGAACTTGCGCGCGGATTAGCTCAGCTCAACAGCCATGATTTAGCCAAAGTGATGGCGGATATTTACCAACATCCCCCACAAATCAATCAAAAATCTTTATCGGGCTTTGGCATTAAACCTATTTGTGAACAATATTGTTCGCTGGCAAAAAATGCCTGACAGCTAAACAAGAATTCATTCTGAGCACCTGCTGCTCTACGTTTATTTCAGGACCATTATGCTACAGACCCCTTCACTGAGTATTATCGTTGCCGTTTATAACGGGGAGCAATTTCTCGCCCACTTTTTCGACAATATCATCCAGCAGGCATTAACCCATTTTGAGATGATTGTTGTTAATGACGGTTCAACGGATAAAAGTGCAGAAATTATTGAATCCTACCGGGCCTCTTTCAAGATGTTCAAGGTATTCACGATTGAAAATCAGGGGGTTTCCGCTGCACGTAATCACGGTTTATCACAAGCCACCGGCCAGTATCTGGCATTTCCGGACATAGATGACAACATTCATCCTGGTATGTATCAGAAACTGCTGGAGATGGCTGAAAAAAACTCACTGGATGTCGCAACGTGCAATGGGCGATATGTTTATGAAGATAGTGACGAAAGCAAAATAATCTTCCCGCCTGAGCGCTTATCTTCGACAGATGTTTTATCCGGTGACGTCTGGCTCAAACAGGCACTCGACTCCCGCAAATTTCTGCATGTCACCTGGTTAAATATCTACAACCATGACTTTATTCAATGCCATCACTTTTCTTTTGAGCCGGGCCTGAGACATCAGGATATTCCGTGGACCACCGAGATACTGCTGGCGGCAGATCGTGTTCAATATACCAGCGATGTTTTCTACGATTATTTAATCCATTCGAATTCGGTTTCACATAAAACGGACGGTGATGCCACCGAGGTTCGTTCTGCGCATCATTACATGAAGATTCTGCGTATGCTGGATGATATCAATCATCGGTACCCGGAAAAAGTCGCTAAAATTCCGGGGTGTAAATGGCAAATAGCGAAAGAAGGTTTGGGTATTCTTCATACCGTCGACAAAATAAAAGACCCGGCGTTGAAAAAAAAGCTGGTTGAGGAAATTTTTCAGCAAGGCATCTGGAACCTGATGTGGCGTAACGCCAATACTTTCCGCCTCCGCTGGCGGCTTGGCCGTCGGTATTTCAAATTGCGAAAATTAATCAGTGGATAGATCCCGTGCCGGAAGGCTATCGCATCGTAATGCGCGGCCGCCCTGCCTCTGGCGTTAAAAGTATTCGCTTTGATTTGGCTAAAAACTTAGAATTCCAACCCTACTCGAGACTTCACGGATATTATGTTGCAAACGCTGTATACAGTTCTTCTATACCTCATCCAGCCTCTTATCTGGATCCGTTTGCTGGTACGTGGCCGGAAGTCACCGGCATACCGTAAACGCTGGGCTGAACGTTATGGCTTCTGCAAGGGGAAGGTGGTTTCGGGTGGCATCATGCTGCATTCCGTCTCCGTGGGCGAAACGCTGGCGGCCATTCCTTTAGTCCGCGCGCTGCGCCATCGTTATCCTTCATTGCCTATCACAGTCACCACCATGACACCAACAGGCTCTGAGCGTGTTCAGTCCGCTTTTGGTGCCGGTGTTCATCACGTTTATTTGCCTTATGATCTGCCCGGATCGCTGAACCGTTTTCTTGATGAAGTGAACCCCAAGCTGGTTATCATTATGGAAACCGAGCTGTGGCCAAACCTCATCAGCGCTCTGCATCGTCGTAAAATTCCTTTGGTGATTGCCAACGCGCGCCTTTCTGAGCGCTCAGCTAAAGGCTACCAAAAACTGGGCAAGTTTATTCGCACGGTTTTACAACGCATCACGCTGATTGCCGCGCAAAATCAGGAAGATGGCGACCGTTTCCTTTCGCTGGGGCTGAAACGTAATCAGCTCGCGGTGACCGGCAGTTTGAAATTTGATATTTCAGTCACCCCGGAATTAGCGGCTAAAGCCATCGCACTTCGCAGCCAGTGGGCGTCGCGCCGTCAGGTATGGATTGCGACCAGTACGCATGAAGGGGAAGAAATCCTGCTGCTGGACGCACATAAAGAATTGCTGAAGTCTCACCCGACGTTGCTGCTCATTCTGGTTCCACGCCACCCGGAACGATTCCCGGTCGCGTGTGAACTGACGCGTAAAGCGGGTCTGACCTTCACACAGCGCAGTACCGGCGAAGTACCTTCATCGGGAACGCAGGTGGTGATCGGTGATACGATGGGCGAATTAATGCTGCTGTACGGAATTGCCGATCTGGCATTTGTTGGCGGCAGTCTGGTCGACCGCGGGGGCATAACCCTCTTGAAGCCGCAGCACATGCTATTCCTGTACTGATGGGCCCGCATACGTTCAACTTCAAAGATATCTGCGCCAAACTTGCGCAGGACGACGGATTGATCACCGTGACGGATACGCCGTCGCTGGTTAAAGAAATCTCCACGCTGCTGACAGATGAAGACTATCGTCTGTATTACGGGCGTCACGCGGTAGAAGTCTTGCATCAAAATCAGGGCGCGCTTCAACGCCTGCTGCATTTACTGGAGCCTTATCTGCCTGTGCGAGGTCATTAATGGCCGACAAAAAACGTTTATCCGTCGTGCTGATTGCACGCAATGAAGCAGATCTGCTGCCCGAATGCCTTGAGTCTGTGGCCTGGGCAGATGAAATCATCCTGCTCGACTCCGGCAGTGAAGATGCCACGCCGGACGTTGCCCGTCAGTTCGGCGCGAAAGTTTTCACCAACGTGCAGTGGCCGGGTTTTGGCAAGCAGCGCCAGTTAGCGCAAAGCTATGCGACCGGCGATTACATTTTGATGATCGACGCAGACGAACGGATTTCCCCGGAACTGCGTCAGTCGGTTGAAAACGTTCTGAATAACCCGCAGGAAAACACCGTTTATAGCCTCGGTCGCAGTAATTTATTCCTCGGGAAATTTATGCGCCACAGCGGATGGTATCCTGATCGCGTTAACCGCTTATACGCATCATCCTTCCGCTATAACGATGATTTAGTTCATGAATCGCTGAATACTGGCAACGCCGCCGTTGTCCCTTTACAAGGCGATTTACTGCACCTGACTTGCCGGGATTTCTTTGCCTTCCAGCGTAAGCAGCTCAGTTATGCCGAAGCATGGGCCAGTCAGCGTCATCAGCAAGGTCGTCGTTGCAGTTTTTCCTCTGTCATTTCGCACACGTTGGGCGCATTCGTAAAAACCTGGATCCTGCGGGCGGGTTTTCTGGATGGCAAACAGGGTTTTATCCTGGCGGGCGTCAATGCGCAGTATACTTTCAATAAATATGCCGCCCTGTGGGCGCTCAGCCACCAACTGCAAAAGTGAGCCTTTATGAGCACTAAGGCAATTTATCCCGGTACTTTCGACCCGCTGACTAACGGACATCTTGATATCGTTACGCGTGCTGCGCTGATGTTCGATCACGTCATTCTGGCGATTGCCGCCAGCCCAAGTAAAAAACCGATGTTTACTCTGGATGAGCGCGTAGCGCTGGCAACACAGGTCACTGCGCATCTGAAGAATGTCGAAGTGATTGGCTTTAGCGATCTGATGGCGAATTTTGCCAAAGCGCAGGGCGCGAATGTACTGGTGCGTGGCTTACGTGCGGTGTCTGATTTTGAGTATGAAATGCAGCTGGCGAATATGAACCGGCATTTGCTGCCGACGCTGGAAAGCGTGTTTATGATGCCCTCGAAGGAGTGGTCGTTTATTTCATCCTCTCTGGTGAAAGAAGTGGCCCGCCACGGTGGCGACATCACGCCGTTCCTGCCCCAAAAAATCACTCAGGCGCTGATGGAGAAGATCAGCACCTGAGTGTGTTTTACCGCTGGCAGTTCGGGCAAAAAAACGTGGTGCGCTGAGCGTGTTTCTTACTCTCGATGGGCGTACCACATACCCTGCAAGGCTCGCCTGCACGGCCATAAACCTGCAATTCCTGCGCGAAATATCCCGGTTTTCCGTCCGACTGAAGGAAATCCTTCAGCGTGGTTCCGCCCTGCTCAATGGAACGCAACAACACCGCTTTAATGGTTCTGACAAGTAACTCGGCCTCATTGCGTTTCAGTGAATGCGCCAGCTTGTCCGGCGAGATGCCCGCAACAAACAGCGATTCACTGGCGTAGATGTTGCCCACCCCGACTACCAGTTTGTTATCCATCAGCCACGGCTTGATAGGGGATTTTTTGGCACGCGATTTCTCCAGCAGATAATCGGCGGTGAAATCGGTGCTCAGCGGCTCCGGCCCGAGATGCGCTAAAACATTGCTGGCGGCCAGATCAGAAGACCATAACCAGGCACCAAAACGCCGCGGATCGGTATAACGCAACACAAAACCGGTATCCATCACCAGATCGACATGGTCATGTTTACCCGCTTCGGTTTCCTCCGGCAATATCCGCAAACTGCCAGACATCCCCAAATGGATGATGATCCAGCCCGTTTTAAGCTCAACCAAAAGATACTTTGCGCGACGCTGAACACTTAGCACCGGCTGGTCACTGAGCGACAAAATCTCTGCCGAAACAGGCCAGCGCAGACGTGGATTACGCACAATGGCGTGCATAATCGTATGGCCTTTCAGATAGGGTTCAATCCCTCTGCGGCTGGTTTCAACCTCAGGTAATTCCGGCATAATTTCTCCCTTAGCAGAATGATTCTCAGAGTGTGTCGCAGACACAGTTATCAGGCAAACAAAAGTCGCGCTGAGGAAAAATGACTAATTTCAGGCAATAAAAAACCCGGCCGGAGCCGGGTTTTATTAATCCACTAAAATTATTTAATTTTAGCTTCTTTGTAGATCACGTGTTGACGGACAACTGGATCGAATTTCTTCAGTTCCAATTTTTCCGGCTTAGTACGCTTGTTCTTCGTAGTGGTATAGAAGTGACCAGTACCAGCAGAAGAAACCAGCTTGATCTTCTCGCGAACACCTTTAGCCATGATGCAGTTCCTTAATACTTCTCACCGCGGGTACGCAGATCGGCCAAGACCGTCTCAATACCCTTCTTATCGATAACACGCATACCTTTAGCAGATACACGCAGAGTTACAAAGCGCTTCTCAGCCTCAACCCAAAAACGGTGGGAGTGCAGGTTCGGCAGAAAACGGCGTTTGGTCGCGTTCATTGCGTGGGAACGGTTGTTACCGCTCACCGGGCGCTTGCCAGTAACTTGGCAGACTCGGGACATGTCTATATCTCCAAAAATCAAATCAGCTCGAGCTTCGTATAGGGTATGGCCGCCTCGTCAGGCTTTTAGAGCCCATCTCAGCAAACTCCACTGAGAACCGACTCACTGTCGTCGGGTAAAAACCATTTCATCAGGTTAGAAACCTGCTGAGATAGGCTCTTAACGCCAAACCCAAGATTCTCAAAGGTGGCGTAGTATACGCTCTGTAGCGTAAGTGCTCAAGTCCCGAACAGCTAAAGATCCCTAAGGATCTTCAAAAAACGATGCTAAATCCAACCACGTTCAGCAAAAGAGACTGTTTCTCCGTGGCCTACAACCAAATGGTCGAGGACGCGGATTTCCAGCAGTTGGCACGCTCGAATAATCTGTTCAGTCACTTTCCGGTCCATCAGGCTGGGCTCAGCCCGACCCGATGGGTGATTATGCGCCAGAATTAGGGCTGCCGCATTAACCTTCATCGCACCGCGAACAATTTCGCGTGGATACACTTCTACGTGCCCAATAGTACCAGCAAACATCTCCTCATGGCGAATAACGCGATGCTGGTTGTCGAGAAAAAGTACCAGAAAGACCTCTCTTTCCCGAAAAACCAGCAAATTCTGCAAATATTCCCGGATGACCTCAGGGCTGAGCATCGCATTTTCAGCATTCAGGTGGCGCAAATATGACCGGCGAGACAGTTCCGAAACCGCCACTAACTGTGCAAATTTCGCGACGCCCATCCCTTTAATGCCCGCCATTGAAGCAAAATCAGCCATCAGCAATTTATGCAGAGAACCGAATTCTTCCAGAAGATTGCTCGCCAGCGCCATGACGTGCGTCCCCTGGCAACCCGTACGCAAATAAATCGCCAGCAGTTCCTGATCTGTCAGCCCTTTTGCGCCCTGCTGTAAGAGTTTTTCCCGTGGCGGCATTTCGCCCGGCCAGCTTTCCTGTGCTTTCGTCATCCTGACTCCTTTTACGCGCCGATTGTGGCACAGAGCACGGCAAGACAGCGTTTTCGGTTTGAAAGCCTGCGAGGCATTACGCAGAATTTTTATTCATCTGCATAAGAGTATCGCCAATAGCTGTCATCATTCCGCGTTATGCTAAAATGTCGCTTCTTTCGGCTAACAACCAATCGGACAATGATGATGACGGGACTTTCCGGCAAACATATTGTGCTCGGTATCAGCGGTGGTATCGCTGCCTATAAAGCACCAGAACTGGTACGTCGCTTACGTGAAAGAGGCGCAGAAGTGCGCGTGGTCATGACACAAGCGGCCAAATCCTTTGTGACTCCCCTGAGCCTGCAGGCCGTTTCTGGCTATCCGGTTTCTGATGACCTGCTTGATCCGGCGGCCGAAGCGGCAATGGGGCATATCGAGTTAGGCAAATGGGCTGACTTAGTTCTGATTGCCCCCGCAACGGCGGATTTACTGGCGAGAATGAACGCCGGTATGGCGAATGATCTGCTGACGACCGTCTGTCTGGCAACCGCCGCGCCCGTCGCCGTACTGCCTGCCATGAACCAGCAGATGTATCGCGCGGCTGTCACTCAGGAAAACCTGGAAAAACTGGCCGCGCGCGGCACGTTAATCTGGGGCCCCGACAGCGGAAGCCAGGCTTGTGGCGATATCGGCCCCGGCCGGATGCTCGATCCGCTGGTGATTGTCGATTTAGCCAATACCCATTTCTCTGCCCGGAAAGATCTGGCTCACCTGAACATTATGGTCACCGCAGGTCCGACGCGCGAAGCGCTCGACCCGGTGCGTTTCATCAGCAATCACAGTTCAGGAAAGATGGGATTCTCTATCGCCAAAGCTGCCGCAGACCGTGGGGCTCAGGTCACACTGATTGCGGGTCCGGTGTCACAACCGACACCGCCGAATGTCCGCCGCATTGATGTCGAAAGTGCACTGGATATGCAAAAAGCCGTGCAGCTTTCCGCCGCGTCTCAGCAGATTTTCATCTCCTGTGCGGCCGTTGCGGATTACCGTGCGGAGCGGGTTTCTGAAGAAAAAATCAAAAAACAAGGTGATGAAATCACTGTAAAAATGGTCAAAAATCCCGATATTGTGGCAGGCGTTGCTGCAATGACGGAGAACCGGCCTTATGTCGTGGGATTTGCTGCAGAAACCCAGAATGTGGAAGAATACGCGCGGCAAAAAAGGATCCGCAAGAATCTGGATCTGATTTGCGCCAATAACGTTTCACTTGCCGGGCAGGGTTTCAATACTGATACCAATGCTTTGCATCTTTTTTGGCAGGACGGGGATAAAATCTTACCGCTCAGCGATAAGTCCCTGCTTGGTCAACGTTTATTAGAAGAGATTGTCAGCCGTTATGATGAAAAAAATCGACATTAAAATTCTCGACCCGCGCATCGGTTCGACTTTCCCTTTACCTGCCTACGCGACACCGGGCTCCGCGGGTCTGGATTTACGCGCTTGTCTGGACGCGTCTGTAGAGCTGAAACCGGGCGAAACGACGTTGCTGCCAACCGGTCTGGCTATCCATATCGGTGACGCAAATCTGGCGGCGGTTATCCTGCCACGTTCCGGTTTGGGCCATAAGCACGGCGTCGTTCTGGGCAACCTGGTCGGCCTTATCGATTCCGATTATCAGGGCCAGCTGATGGTTTCCGTCTGGAACCGCGGTCAGACAACGTTTGTTATCGAACCGGGCGAGCGCATTGCTCAAATGGTCTTTGTGCCTGTTGTTCAGGCAGAATTCAATCTGGTGGAAGATTTTGACGCCAGTGAACGCGGTGAAGGTGGTTTTGGCCACTCAGGCCGTCAATAAGAACCTGTTCAGCACCGCTGATTTTGACGCGATATTGAACAGATCCTTATCACTATCAGACCGTAACAACACCAAGGGAACGAAATAAGCCGCAGGATCACAGCGATTCATGCGGCAGTTGTGCGGTTTCTCCATGATTTTAGCCGTTTTTTAGCAAGGGTCTATTCAGACATGGCAGAGAAAGAAACGACAAAAAGGAACCGGCGCGAAGAGATTTTGCAGGCGTTAGCGCAAATGCTTCAGTCCAGCGATGGCAGCCAGCGGATCACCACCGCGAAACTCGCCGCCAGCGTAGGCGTTTCGGAAGCAGCTCTATACCGTCATTTTCCCAGTAAGACGCGGATGTTTGACAGCTTAATCGAATTTATCGAAGACAGCCTGATCACCCGTATCAATCTTATCCTGCAGGATGAGAAAGATACGTTGAACCGAATCCGTCTGATTTTGCTGCTGATTTTAGGTTTTGCAGAACGCAATCCAGGGCTGACCCGCATCATGACCGGTCATGCGCTGATGTTCGAACAAGACCGTCTGCAAGGCCGCATCAACCAGCTTTTTGAGCGAATTGAAGCGCAACTGCGGCAGGTATTGCGTGAAAAGAAAATGCGTGAGGGCAGCGGATTCATCATTGATGAAACCCTTCTCGCCAGCCAGTTGCTTGCATTTTGCGAGGGTATGTTGTCGCGGTTTGTGCGTTCAGAGTTCAAGTATCGTCCGACTCAGGACTTTGATACCCGCTGGCCTCTGATTTCTGCTCAGCTGCAATAACGTCAATCTTCAACACGGGTTACAGATGCAAAAAAGGGCCGAAAAGGCCCTTTTTCATTTTTGCCAAATCTTACACGCCGTAGGTTTGCTGATACGCGCGAACAGACGCCAGATGGTCAGCCATTTCCGCTTTCTCCTCCAGATATTCAATTAAATCTGCCAGCGTAATAATTGAAATCACCTTGCAGTGATAATCACGCTCAACTTCCTGAATTGCAGAGATATCAGCGCGGCCGCGTTCCTGACGATCCAGAGAAATCAGCACACCCGCCAGCGTCGCACTGTGGGCATTGATGATTTCCATGGATTCGCGGATAGCCGTCCCGGCGGTAATCACATCGTCAACCAGCATGACGCGCCCCTGCAACGGGCTGCCCACCAGTAAACCGCCTTCGCCGTGATCTTTGGCTTCTTTACGGTTGAAACAATACGGCACATCGCGGTCATGATGTTCAGCCAGCGCGACGGCGGTGGTTGTCGCAATCGGGATCCCTTTGTAGGCAGGCCCGAAGACTAAATCGAAATCAATTTTTGAATCCATCAATGCTTCAGCATAGAAACGTCCCAGTAACGCCAGGTCACGGCCCGTATTAAACAAACCGGCATTAAAGAAGTAAGGACTGATGCGCCCGGACTTCAGGGTAAATTCGCCGAATTTCAAAACCTGTTTGTTCAGTGCGAACTCAATAAACTGGCGCTGATAGGCTTTCATTGATGGTCTCCTCATTAAGGTCTTATATCTGCAATTGTCAGCCCGCAGGCCATAAAAAAAGCGACTTCTCAGTCGCCTTAAAAAATTATTCCGCCAGCGCCGCTTTCTGCGCCTGGAAGATAGTGTCGATCCCCTCCCGTGCGAGGGAAAGTAAAGTGAGCAGTTCTTCGTGGCTGAACGGCTCGCCTTCTGCGGTACCCTGCACTTCAATCATGCGGCCATCTTCCATCATGACCACGTTCATGTCCGTTTCGGCAGCCGAGTCTTCAACATACTCGAGGTCGCACAGCGCTTCGCCTTTCACAATACCGACAGAAACAGCGGCAACCATGCCTTTCATCGGATTGGCTTTAAGTTTACCCGCTGCCACCAGCGCGTTTAGTGCATCCGCCAGCGCCACACAGGCACCTGAGATAGACGCAGTACGCGTACCGCCGTCAGCCTGCAAAACATCGCAGTCCAGCGTGATGGTGAATTCACCCAACTTTTTGAGATCCACTGCCGCACGTAAAGAACGCGCAATCAGACGCTGAATTTCAAGAGTACGGCCACCTTGTTTGCCTTTGGCGGCTTCACGCGCATTACGGCTGTGCGTGGAGCGTGGCAACATACCGTATTCAGCCGTGATCCAACCCTGTCCCTGACCTTTCAGGAAACGCGGAACGCCTTCTTCCACCGTCGCGGTACACAGCACTTTAGTATCACCAAACTCCACCAGCACGGAACCTTCAGCGTGTTTAGTGTAATGGCGGGTCAGTGTTACGGGGCGTACTTGTTGCGCATTTCTGCCTGCTGGACGCATGGATAGTTCTCCGGGTCGCGAATCGTGTTTGGCTGCGCATTATACGGACTTCGCGAGGTAATGCCTATCATGACCCGCTCACCGGGGCTATAATCGCTTCATCTTTACATTAACAGGACGCATACATGATCCGTAGTATGACCGCTTATGCCCGACGCGAAATTAAGGGTGACTGGGGCAGCGCCGCGTGGGAACTTCGCTCGGTAAACCAACGTTATCTCGAAACTTACATCCGTCTGCCAGAGCAATTCCGCAGCCTGGAGCCGGTTGTCCGCGAGCGCATTCGTGCCCGTCTGACACGGGGTAAAGTCGAATGTAATCTGCGTTTTGATCTCGATCCGGGCGCACAAAGCACGTTGCAGCTAAATGAAAAACTGGCGAAACAGCTGGTTGAAGCGGCTCAATGGGTAAAAATGCAAAGCGACGAAGGCGAGATTAATCCGCTGGAAGTTCTGCGCTGGCCGGGCGTGATGCTGGCCGAAGAACAGGATCTGGATGCCATCAGCAATGAACTGCTGCTGGCGCTGGATACCGCGCTGGACGACTTTATCAGCGCGCGCGAAAGCGAAGGTGCTGCACTGAAAACGATGATTGAACAACGCCTCGACGGCGTCAGCACCGAAGTCTTGAAAGTCCGTGCCCAGATGCCAAATATTCTGCAATGGCAGCGCGAACGTCTGGTGAGCAAACTGGAAGACGCGCAGGTTCAGCTGGAAAATACCCGTCTGGAACAGGAACTGGTATTGATGGCGCAGCGTATTGATGTGGCCGAAGAACTCGACAGACTGGAAGCACACGTTAAAGAAACGCATAAAATCATGAAGAAAGAAGAGGCTGTCGGCCGCCGTCTTGATTTCATGATGCAGGAATT
Organism: Rahnella sp. PCH160; assembly: GCF_047784855.1. Classification (NCBI taxonomy): domain Bacteria; kingdom Pseudomonadati; phylum Pseudomonadota; class Gammaproteobacteria; order Enterobacterales; family Yersiniaceae; genus Rahnella; species Rahnella sp. PCH160. Next base: position 1,039,156 of record NZ_JBLOGT010000001.1, on the reverse strand, counting down.
TAACCGCGAGTCGAACACGCTGGCCTCCAAATCTATTAATGCCGATGTCACGACTTCAGCTATTGAGCTGAAAGTACTTATCGAACAAATGCGCGAACAGATTCAGAATATTGAGTAAATCGCCCGTTCGGATGCAATAAAAAACGCCTCCCGTCAATCTGACCGGAGGCGTTTTTTTATGCTTTAACGTTGAAAGTCAGAAAGAAATTAATCTTCCCAGCGCTTCAACAGCACGCACGCATTCACGCCGCCAAAACCAAAGCCGTTGGACAGTGCGTAAGTAATGCCGTGTTTCTGCGCCGTATTTCCAACGATGTTAAGGCCTTCTGCCGCTGCATCTTTGTTTTCAAGATTCAGCGTTGGCGGAACGATTTGATCACGCACAGCCAGAATAGTGAAGATAGTTTCCAGACCGCCCGCAGCGCCCAGCAAGTGGCCGGTGGCAGATTTAGTGGACGTTACCGCCAGTTTCCCGTCTGTGCCGAACAGGGTTTTAATCGCGTTGATTTCACCCAAATCACCCACCGGCGTAGAGGTCGCATGCGCATTCAAATGCTGTACGTCGGAAGGCTGAATGCCCGCCTGACGTAAAGCAATTTTCATCGCACGACCAGCGCCGTTGCCGTCTTCCGCACCGGAAGTCATGTGGTAGGCATCACCGCTGGTGCCGTAACCGACGATTTCAGCCAGAATTTTTGCACCACGTGCTTTTGCATGTTCCAGTTCTTCGATAACCAGCATGCCTGCGCCTTCACCCATCACAAAGCCGTCGCGGGCGCTGTCGAATGGACGGGAGGCTTTGTCAGGATGATCTTCATGACCCGCAGACATCGCTTTTGCTGCCGCGAAACCACCCAGACTGACGGTATCGATAGCCGCTTCAGCACCACCGCACAGTGCAACATCCGCTTCATCATTACGAATTAAACGAACGGCATCACCGATTGCCTGAACACCCGCCGCACACGCGGTTACCGGCGCGCCGATTGGGCCTTTGAACTGGTGTTTAATTGAAACCTGACCGGAAGCCAGATTCACCAGGAATGAAGGGATCGTAAACGGGGACAAACGCTTAGCACCACGGCTGTCGTTGGTACGCACCGCATGCGCAATCGCCGGGAAACCACCAATACCAGAACCGATTACAGTTGCAGTACGTTCCTGCTGTTCAGCGGTTTCCGCTTTCCAGCCTGCATTCGCGATCGCCATATCGGCAGCAGCCATGGCGAAAAGAATGAACCGGTCCATTTTTTTCTGGTCTTTCGGTACAACAAACAGGTCGGGTTCGAACCCTGATTCAGGATCCTGTTCCTTAGTTTGTACCTGGCCGCCAATTTTCACGGACAGCGTTGCAACAATTTCTTCCGGCAAAACGCGGATACCAGACTGACCGGCCAGCAGGCGCTTCCAGATAGTTTCGATATCACAGCCCAGAGGACTCACAGCCCCCATGCCGGTAACAACCACTCGACGATGAGTCATAAAAATTTCCTCTCTGTCTGTTAAAGACATAAGTTTCTGCTGAAACTTCCACAAGCGGGCAGAAACGATTTTAATTTAAGGCTGACAGTATGTGACGAATTACGATTTTGTAAACCCGTAACTCGAAAATTTTGTTGCGACTACTTTGCCAGGCTACGCAGAACCAGACCGGTGATGGCCTGAACGCGTTCTTCCAGTTGCTCCGGCGTTTTTTGTTCCAGCAACAGCGGGTGAGAGAACGGCGTCGTCACACTGGTGATGGCCATACAAACTTCATCCAGCGGCGTTTTGCGCTCAAACTCACCGGACTCACGCCCGTCGTTCACTATTTTTTCCACGATGCTATACATGACAGCCCTGTGATTTAACGTGGATTTCCACTGCTGGGCCGAAGCAATAGCGGCCAGATCGTGTAACTTTCTATCCTGAAAGAAGAGATCCAGACTACGTGTTAACAACGTTTTAAAAATTGAACGCAGGCGCAGAGTTGCACTTTGGTCGCTCTGTGCAATCAGCAGTAATGCCTGATCGATCTGGCCGACACGCTGGGAACAGATTGCTTCACCAATCGCTTGTTTTGACTCAAAAAACTTATAAATATAAGCACTTGAAACACCGATTGATTTAGCCAGATCCGCCACAGACGTTTTGGCATAACCATAGAGGCGAAAGTGCTCAAATGCCGCATCAATAATTTGTTCGCGCCGTTCGTGTTCGGCTGGTCCACGCTGAGTTAACGCAACCGGAATTTCGGGCTTCATACACTCCTCCGGACAGATAAAACAATTGGACTTTACGTCTTTAAGTTACGATTTTAAATAATCGTAACTTAAAAGTAGCCGTTTTTCACCTTTATGAAAGAGACTCGTCGGGAAGAAAACGAAAGAAGGATCTAAAAACGGGCAAGCGACATCTGTTTTTCTAATCTAAAATAATCCAGGATCCTTCCTGAGCCTTTTATATTGCGTTACTGATGAGCCAGTTATATTAGTTTTAGTAATCTGAACGTGGATGCAAAAGAAAAACTCAATCGAGAGTTTATGAAAATCTCATTACTCTACGCGGCTCCAGCTTTCCCATTCATTGATTTGTCCGGCGAACATTCATGTTACTCACAGTGCTTTATATTATTGGGATCACCGCAGAAGCCATGACAGGTGCTCTGGCGGCCGGGCGTCGTAAAATGGACACTTTCGGCGTCATTATTATTGCGGCAGCGACGGCTATTGGCGGCGGTTCTGTTCGTGACATGTTGTTGGGACATTATCCTTTAGGCTGGGTTAAGCACCCGGAATATATTGTCATTGTGGCCGTAGCCGCCATTATGACGACCTGGCTGGCTCCGCTGATGCAACACCTTCGCCGGTTATTCCTCGTACTTGATGCCGTAGGTCTGGTTGTATTTTCAATCATCGGGACACAGGTCGCGCTTGATATGGGCCACGGCGCAATCATCGCGTCAGTCTGTGCCGTAATTACAGGCGTTTTCGGCGGCGTACTGCGGGATATGATGTGTAATCAGATCCCGCTGGTCTTCCAGAAAGAAATCTACGCCGGGATCTCTTTCGCCTCCGCCTGGGTTTATATCGGCCTGCAATACCTCGCGTTGCCGCACAATCTGGTGGTGATCATCACCCTGCTTGTCGGTTTTACCGCACGTCTTATCGCGCTGCGCTTTCGTCTCGGGCTGCCGGTTTTCAATTATCCGCATTCAGACCATTAGATTGCCCCCGCCTTCAGGAGCTACTGAAAAGCAGGCAGTTCTGCCTGCTTTAGCCGCTCGGCCAGCGCCATAACCTGCGGGTGATGGATAAAGTCGTAAACTTGCCTGGCGCGTTTTTGCCCTATTCCCGTCATTGTTTCCCATTCACCGGAAGTTAACTGTTCCAGCAGACGCCAGCTTTGCCTTTGCTCCGCAAACTTCAGGGCGAAGGTCGGGAAACCCAGTGCTGACAACCAGTGTCTGAAGCCTTTTCCCCGCGCCAGCTGGATTTGCGCTATCAGTTTCTGCGCCTGCTTAACACTAACCCCCGGCACCGCCGCCATATCTTTCTCATTGAGATCTAACCACGCCACCAGTGAGTCAGTCGGGATCCCGTCGAGCAACTTTTGCCACGTCGCGCCACCAAACCCGGCCATATCTAATCCTTCAGGGCCGCTGAGCCAGACAAGACGCGAAAGAAACTGCTGCGCGCAGCCGGGTTCCGGTGTGAAACAAGAAAGCGTATCGAACTGTTGCGGATCAGGAAGGTTGATATCGGGCCGCTCGCTCACGCGCCATGTGACGTCATCAAGACGTGGAATCCCCTGCCCGGCCAGACTGATTGCAACCTGATCGCCGGGAAGGACATCCCATGCTTTAAAGCGGGCAACCGACCCCACGCTGACTTTATTCACCCATTTATCATCCAGCTTCAGCGTTTTCAGATTCAGAATCACGGTCACTTTTCCACTTCGACCCGTGGTTGTAGTAACACCCGAAACTTCCGTGAGTTGTCTGGCAGGCGGATATTTCCATGCAACGGCCCAGGTCGCTGACTTATTTTTCCAGTATTTACCGGCGGGCTCTTCTTGCTGGCGGATAACCACGCCATCGGTCGCAAAAGGCAACGGCTGGAGAAACCAGGTATCACGCCATTTCGATACGTCTTCCACCGAGTTCACCGCAAGTGTGAATTGAGAAACCGCAGGGAAACCTAAATCGCTCAGTGTTTGAAGATGCACCGACATGTCGGCGGGCCCGTCCGGCCATGACCAGACAAAGATGCCAATCTGGCTGAGCTGATCGGACACCGAATTTCGCATCATGGCTCCCGCCACTTTTGATCTCGCATTCATGCCGCCTTCAACGCTTTGTTGGTGACCGGTCATCTTCAGATACAGCTCACCCTGCAATACAAGCTCAGGGCTGTTATCGGGAATATTGAGGGGTATTGACGGTATAGAGGCCGCTTTGGCGGTCCAGTTCTGGCCTTTGGCACCATCTCCCCGGCTAAGCAAGGCCGCCAGTTTACCAAAGCGGTAAATCAGCGAAACGGCCACGCCATCGACTTTCGGCTGCACCCAGAGATTTTTACGCCCGCGCATCCAGTCTGATACAGCCTGTTTATCGCGTAATTTATTGAGCCCGGTATGCGCGACCGGATGAATAACAATGGCATTATTGCCACCCGGTATCACGAGTTCAGGTGATGGCAATCCGGCGCACTGCAGCCACCGGCTTTGTTTCTGGCGCAGGTTATCGTAAACGGAATCCTCGATCGGGCTGCTGCCAGAGACGTGGTAAGCCTTGTCCCATTGGGTCAGTTGTTCAGAAAGCTGATGTGTTTCCTGGGCCAGTTGTGCGGATGACCAAGCAGGGCAATCTTGCGGGAAGACCTCACTGGCCGCCGCAGGAAAAATAAAACAGAACACGCTGATAAAAAGAGTGAAACGGCGCATAAGCACCTCCTTGTGGGCACAAGTAAACGCTGTCGATATTTTATCTGCCAGTGCCAATGTTCGTTCTTGCGAGATGCTTTCCCGGTTATTTCATTCGTTGCTGTAATGCAAAGAAATTTTGGAATGCAGCGCGTAAATCTCCAAAAAGGGGCTATTTTCTCGGGCTTAGTTACGATGAAATACGTCGGAACGCTGCACCGAATGCGGCGAGCGTGTATACTGTGCGAGAGATCACTCTTCGCATACTTCCTATCAACCCAATCAGTTGAAACGTCATCATGGTTCAAGGCACGCTATATATTGTCTCCGCCCCAAGTGGAGCAGGTAAATCAAGTCTGATTCAGGCTTTACTGAAAACACAACCGCTCTACGACACACAGGTTTCTATTTCCCATACCACCCGTACAGAACGTCCGGGCGAGAAACATGGCGAACATTACTTCTTTGTCTCTAAAGAAGAGTTTCGCGAGATGATTGAACGTGATGCCTTTTTAGAACACGCAGAAGTTTTCGGTAATTATTACGGGACTTCACGTGAAACCATTGAGCAGGTTTTAGCGTCTGGCGTTGATGTTTTCCTGGATATCGACTGGCAAGGTGCCCAGCAGATCAGGAAAAGAATGCCGCAGGCACGCAGTATTTTCGTGTTGCCGCCATCAAAAGATGAGCTTGACCGTCGCCTGCGTGGCCGGGGTCAGGACAGCGAAGACGTTATCGCGAAACGGATGGCACAAGCCGTTGCTGAAATGACGCACTTTGCCGAATACGACTATTTAATTGTGAATGATGATTTTGATCTGGCTTTATCGGATTTAAAAACGATTATTCGCGCCGAACGTCTGCGTCTGAGCCGTCAACGGCTCCGTCATGACGGATTAATCACCAAACTATTGGCAGACTGAAGTCACTTTCAGTATTATGCCCAGTCTTTCGTCACCCTGTGGAGTAGCACATATATGGCACGCGTAACTGTTCAAGACGCTGTTGAGAAAATTGGTAACCGTTTTGACCTGGTGTTGGTGGCTGCTCGTCGCGCACGCCAGCTGCAATCTGGTGGTAAAGATCCACTGGTCGCTGAAGAAAACGACAAAGTGACTGTTATTGCCCTGCGCGAAATCGAAGAAGGCCTGATCACGAATCAGATCCTCGACGTTCGCGACCGTCAGGAACAGCAAGAACAGGAAGCCGCAGAGATTCAGGCAGTGACTGCCATCGCTGAAGGTCGTCGTTAATTAACGAAACGGATCTCACTTGTATATCTTTGAAAGCCTGAATCAACTGATTCAAAAATACCTGCCGGAGGAGCAAATTAAGCGCCTCGTGCAGGCTTACCTCGTCGCGCGGGACGCGCATGAGGGGCAGACACGCTCCAGCGGTGAGCCTTACATTACTCACCCGGTAGCCGTGGCATGTATTTTGGCTGAAATGAGGCTCGATCATGAGACTCTGATGGCGGCGTTATTACACGACGTTATCGAAGACACGCCTGCAACCTACCAGGATATGGAACAACTGTTCGGCAAAAGCGTTGCTGAACTGGTTGAAGGCGTTTCAAAGTTAGACAAGCTGAAATTCCGCGATAAGAAAGAAGCGCAGGCGGAAAACTTCCGCAAAATGGTCATGGCGATGGTGCAAGACATCCGCGTCATTTTGATCAAACTCGCTGACCGTACCCACAATATGCGCACGCTGGGTTCTCTTCGCCCGGACAAACGTCGTCGCATTGCCCGCGAAACGCTGGAAATTTACAGCCCGCTGGCTCACCGTTTGGGTATTCACCACCTGAAAACCGAGCTCGAAGAGCTGGGCTTCGAAGCACTCTATCCAAACCGCTATCGCGTCATCAAAGAAGTGGTGAAAGCCGCGCGTGGTAACCGTAAAGAGATGATCCAAAAAATCCTCTCTGAGATAGAAGGCCGTTTAACCGAAGCCGGTATTCAGTGCCGTGTGAGTGGTCGTGAAAAACACCTGTATTCGATCTATTGCAAAATGCACCTTAAAGAACAGCGTTTCCATTCCATTATGGATATCTACGCGTTCCGGGTGATCGTTAAAGAACTCGATACCTGTTACCGCGTGTTGGGCCAGGCGCACAGTCTGTACAAACCGCGTCCGGGTCGGGTCAAAGATTACATCGCCATTCCCAAAGCCAACGGCTATCAATCTCTGCATACCTCGTTAATCGGCCCGCACGGCGTTCCGGTTGAAGTACAAATCCGTACCGAAGATATGGATCAGATGGCAGAGATGGGGGTTGCGGCACACTGGGCTTATAAAGAGAACAGTGAAACCAGCACAACGGCGCAGATCCGTGCGCAACGCTGGTTGCAAAGCCTGCTCGAACTGCAACAGAGCGCAGGCAGCTCATTTGAATTTATCGAGAGCGTAAAATCAGATCTGTTCCCGGACGAGATTTACGTCTTCACGCCGGAAGGCCGTATTGTCGAATTGCCTGCGGGCGCGACCCCGGTCGACTTTGCATACGCCGTGCACACCGATATCGGCCATGCCTGCGTCGGTGCACGTGTTGATCGCCAGCCTTATCCGCTCTCGCAGCCGCTGACCAGTGGTCAGACTATCGAAATCATTACTGCACCGGGTGCCCGTCCTAACGCAGCATGGCTCAATTTTGTCGTCAGCTCACGCGCTCGCGCCAAAATTCGTCAGATGCTCAAGAACCTGAAACGCGATGATTCCGTTTCACTCGGTCGCCGTCTGCTGAACCATGCGCTGGGTGCCGGTAAAAAACTGTCAGACATTCCGCCAGAAAATATCAAAAACGAACTTGACCGCATGAAACTCGCGGCGATGGACGACTTACTGGCTGAAATTGGCCTCGGCAACGCCATGAGCGTCGTCGTGGCTAAAAATCTGATGGGCGATCAGTCTTCGATGGCAACATCGGGTACACGCAATTTGCCAATCAAAGGCGCAGATGGCGTGCTGATTACCTTCGCGAAATGCTGCCGCCCTATTCCGGGTGACCCGATCATTGCTCACGTAAGTCCGGGTAAAGGACTGGTGATTCACCATGAATCCTGTCGCAACATTCGCGGTTATCAGAAAGAACCTGAGAAATTCATGGCCGTTGACTGGGATAATCACCAGGAAACCGATCAGGAATTTATCGCTGAAATCAAAGTCGATATGTTCAATCATCAGGGCGCGCTGGCAAACCTGACCGCGGCGATTAATGCCGCGCAGTCAAACATCCAGAGTCTGAGCACTGAAGAAAAAGACGGCCGCGTATACAGTGCCTTTATCCGCCTGACGACCCGCGACCGCGTTCATCTGGCGAATATCATGCGTAAAATTCGCATCATGCCGGACGTCATCAAAGTTACCCGTAACAGAAACTGATTGTTATGACCCCAGAACGTTATGCACGCATCCGCGAAATGCTTGCGGCACGACAGCCAGACCTGACGGTCTGCATGGAACTGGTGCATAAACCGCATAACGTTTCTGCTGTCATCCGGACTGCCGACGCCGTTGGTGTTCACCAAATCCACGCCGTCTGGCCAACGACCCGAATGAAGACGCTGGTATCTTCTGCTGCGGGCAGTAACAGCTGGGTTCAGGTTAAAACGCACAAAACCATTCAGGATGCCGTCGCTAAAATGAAGGCGCAGGGTATGCAAATCCTTGCGACCCACCTGTCTGAAAAAGCCGTCGACTTCCGCTCGATTGATTACACCCGCCCGACTTGTGTTTTGCTTGGTCAGGAAAAAACCGGTATTACGCCCGAAGCTCTGGCGCTTGCAGACAACGATATCATTATTCCGATGATCGGGATGGTACAGTCACTGAACGTGTCTGTGGCCTCCGCTTTAATCCTGTACGAAGCGCAGCGCCAGCGTGAAAATGCCGGGATGTATAATCGTGAGAACAGCGTTTTAAGCGAGAAAGAACAGCAGCGTCTGCTCTTTGAAGGCGGTTATCCGGTCTTATCCCATGTGGCGCAACGCAAGAAATTACCGCGCCCATTCATCGATGAGACTGGCCAAATTATTGCTGATGATGACTGGTGGTCAGCAATGCAAATGACGGTGAAAAAAAGATGAAAGGCCGCCTGCTCGACGCCATCCCGCTCACCTCGCTCTCCGGCGTGGGAGCCAGTCAGGCAGACAAACTCGCTAAACTTGGTCTTGAAACTATTCAGGATCTGCTACTTCACCTTCCCCTGCGTTATGAAGACCGCACCCGCCTGTACACCATCAATGATTTATTGCCGGGCATCTTTGCGACTGTAGAAGGCGAGGTGCTGCGGAGTGATATCAGCTTTGGGCGTCGCAGAATGCTCACCTGCCAGATTAGTGATGGCACGGGATTACTGACATTGCGCTTTTTCAATTTCAACGCCGCAATGAAAAACAGTCTGGCTGCTGGCCGACGCGTGACGGCTTATGGCGAAATCAAACGCGGTACGCACGGCGCTGAAATTATTCATCCGGAATACCGCGTTCAGGGTGAAAACAGCGAAGTTGTTTTGCAAGAATCGCTGACGCCGGTTTATCCGACAACCGAAGGTATCCGTCAGGCCACACTGCGTAAACTGACCGATCAGGCGCTGGAATTGCTCGATACCGTGCCCATCGCTGAACTATTACCGGAAGAACTGAGCCGTTCGTTAATCCCGCTTCCCAAAGCGCTGCATTTGCTGCACAGGCCACCGCCTGACATTCAGCTGGCTGACCTGGAAAAAGGGCATCATCCGGCGCAGCGACGTCTGATTATGGAAGAGTTGCTGGCGCACAATCTGAGTATGCTGGCCGTCCGCGCCGGTACGCAAAGCTATAAAGCCATGCCGCTGCATCATGACGATCGTTTGAAAAATCAGTTCCTGGCCTCTTTGCCGTTCAGCCCGACCGGCGCACAGCAGCGGGTGGTAGCTGAAATCGAACAGGATTTAGCAAAAAACTATCCGATGATGCGGCTGGTTCAGGGCGACGTGGGTTCAGGCAAAACGCTGGTGGCGGCACTTGCCGCGCTTTGTGCGATTGCGCAGGGTCAGCAAGTCGGTCTGATGGCACCCACAGAATTACTTGCCGAACAACACGCCAATAATTTCCGTCAGTGGTTCGAGCCTCTGGGTATTCAGGTCGGATGGCTGGCGGGCAAACAGAAAGGTAAAGCCAGACAGGCACAACAGGACGCGATTGCCAGCGGCCAGGTTTCCATGGTTGTCGGGACTCACGCGATATTTCAGGAACAGGTTCTGTTCTCCTCGTTATCTCTTGTCATCATTGATGAACAGCACCGCTTCGGTGTGCATCAGCGGCTGGCATTGTGGGAAAAAGGTCTGCAACAGGGCTTCCATCCGCATCAGTTGATCATGACCGCAACACCCATCCCCCGGACGCTGGCAATGACCGCTTACGCCGATCTGGATACCTCGGTTATCGACGAACTTCCGCCGGGCAGAACGCCGGTGACGACCGTTGCGATTCCCGATACGCGCCGAAACGATATTATCAGCCGGGTGAAAAGCGCCTGCGAGCAGGAAAATCGTCAGGCTTACTGGGTTTGTACGCTGATTGAAGAATCTGAAATGCTGGAAGCTCAGGCAGCAGAAGCCACCTGGGAAGGGCTGAAAGAAGCGCTGCCTGCGCTGAATATCGGTCTGGTTCATGGCCGGATGAAAGCGCAGGAAAAACTGGCCGTCATGCAGGCGTTCAAACAGGGCGAAGTACAGCTTCTGGTGGCGACAACCGTCATCGAAGTGGGCGTCGACGTGCCCAATGCCAGCCTGATGATCATCGAAAACCCGGAACGTCTCGGGCTGGCGCAGTTACACCAGTTGCGTGGCCGCGTCGGCCGTGGTGCCGTCGCTTCTCACTGCGTGTTGTTGTACAAAACGCCGATGAGCAAAACAGCGCAGAAGCGCTTGCAGGTTTTACGCGACAGCAACGATGGTTTTGTCATTGCTCAGCAGGATTTAGAAATCCGCGGGCCGGGCGAATTACTGGGCACGCGCCAGACCGGCAGCGCCGAATTTAAAGTCGCAGACCTGCTGCGTGATCAGGCCATGATCCCCGATGTACAGCGTATAGCCCGTTATCTCCAGCAGCAGTTTCCCGATCATGCCAAAGCGCTGATTGAGCGATGGCTGCCGGAAAGAGTGCGTTACACCAACGCCTGATTTCCCCCTCTTGCTTTCCTGGTATGCCAAAACATTATTGAAAATGATGTTTTGGCTTCGATGTATTTTCCCCACGCATGCCCATTTCCGCCTCAAACCATTAAGACCTCTGGTTATTTGATGACCTTCACAGACTGGGGCAAAATCGGTAACCGGTTTCATACCCCGCCACTACACTGATGATAATTAAGGTAAGCCTGTCAGATCCTTTCACCATAAGGCCATTATCATCATGAGTATCAGCCAATCCCTCTTTGATTTTATAGAACAGAAAATCAGTCCGTTTGCGGCGAGATTGTCTTCTCAGCGCCATGTGATGGCGGTGCGTGACGGGTTTATTTCAGCAATGCCATTTATGATTGTTGGCTCATTTTTGCTGGTTTTCGTCCATCCGCCATTCTCTCCTGAATCCTCATGGGGATTCGCGCGAAGCTGGCTGGAACTGTCGGCAAAATATGAAGTACAAATTCTTACGCCGTTTAATATGACGATGGGGATTATGTCGATTTATATTGCGGCAGCCATCGCCTACAATCTGGCTCGAAGCTACAAGCTTGACCCGTTTATGACCGCGATGTTGTCGCTGATGTCGTTTCTGCTGGTGGCTGCGCCGCAAATTGATGAAAAAATGTCGACGGCTGCGCTGGGAGGCGTGGGGATTTTCACCGCTATTCTGGTAGCTATCTATGTGACAGAACTGACGCGGCTGCTGAAAAAATACAATATTGGCATCCGGCTTCCCGAACAGGTTCCTTCCAACATTAAGCATTCATTCGATCTGCTGATCCCGATTATTGCCGTCGTCATTACGCTGTTCCCGTTGAGTTTACTGGTGCAGTCGGGCTTCGACATGCTATTGCCGCAGGCCATTATGGCGCTGTTCGAACCACTGATTTCCGCAGCGGACTCCCTCCCCGCCGTCCTTTTAGCCGTGCTGATTTGCCATTTGCTGTGGTTTGCCGGTATCCACGGTTCGGCTATCGTTTCGGGGATGTTGCAGGCTTTCTGGCTGACCAATCTGGGGCTGAACCAGACCGATCTCGCCGCCGGTTTGCCGATGACACACATCATGACCGAAGCATTCTGGAACTTCCTGATCGTAATCGGCGGATCCGGTGCCACCATCGGGCTGGTCTTGCTCTTTTGCCGCAGCAAATCAGCGCATCTGCGCACCATGGGAAAACTCAGCCTGGTGCCGAGCTGCTTTAACATTAATGAGCCGGTGATTTTTGGCACGCCGATTGTGATGAATCCGGTGTTTTTCATCCCCTTCCTTCTCGCGCCGATGGTTAACGCCGTGATCGCCTACTGCGCCGTATCGACAGACCTTCTTCCGCATATGATTTCACTGGTTCCCTGGACGTCTCCGGCGCCGATTGGGGCTGCATGGGCAATGGGCTGGGATTTCAAAGTCTCGATTCTGGTGATCATGCTGATGCTGCTTTCGATGGTGATTTACTATCCGTTCTTCAAGGTTTACGAGAAGCAGTTACTGACGCAGGAAAAAGCGGCTGAAGCGGAAGCCGTGTTTACGGAAAAAGCAGAGGCGACTCAGTAAGCGATAAGTGAAGAAGCAAAAGCATAAAAACAGGCACCGTACATTCATTCAGGTGCCTGTTTACATTCAGATACCTGCCGGACACACCCGATTTTATCCCTGAAACTGACTAACACTTCCTCCGAAACAAACCGCAGCCGGGTAAACAGTTCATAAAAGAATTTTTAACGAAGATTTCACAGTTTGCATTGTCGTTAGCAAACGTTTGCTTTTGTCGCGTATTTCAATAAAAATGCCCGCTTTGCCGCTTATTGGAATGCCATAACATGAGTTCGCAAACCACAGAACAAGACTCGCAACAACCCGACCTTTCCCGCCAGCCAAAAAGTGAACTGATTTACCGGCTCGAAGACCGTCCGCCACTTCCTCAGACTCTGTTTGCCGCCTGTCAGCATTTACTGGCGATGTTTGTCGCGGTGATCACCCCCGCATTACTGATTTGCCAGGCGCTCGGTTTACCTGCGCAGGACACCCAGCACATCATCAGCATGTCGCTGTTTGCTTCGGGTCTGGCTTCCATTCTGCAAATTAAAACCTGGGGTCCCGTCGGTTCCGGTCTGCTCTCTATTCAGGGCACCAGTTTTAATTTTGTTTCACCCCTGATTATGGGGGGCTGGCGCTCAAAAACGGCGGCGCTGACGTTCCAACGATGATGGCCGCACTGTTCGGCACATTGATGCTGGCTTCCTGCACCGAAATCGTTTTGTCGCGTTTTCTGCACCTTGCACGCCGCGTCATTACCCCACTGGTTTCCGGCATTGTCGTGATGATTATCGGTCTTTCACTGATTCAGGTCGGGCTGACTTCGATTGGTGGCGGCTATGCAGCGATGAGCAATCATACGTTCGGCGCGCCTAAAAACCTGATTCTGGCGGCGGTCGTTCTGGTGGTTATCATTCTGCTCAACCGCCAGCGTAATCCGTACATGCGCGTCGCGTCTCTGGTTATCGCCATGGCCGTAGGGTATCTGGCGGCATGGATGATGGGCATGTTACCCGACGTTGCGCCAGCCGCGCAGAGCAGCTGGATTACGTTGCCGACGCCATTGTATTACGGGCTCGGCTTCGACTGGAATCTGCTGGTCCCGCTGATGCTTATCTTTATGGTGACGTCACTGGAAACCATCGGGGATATCACCGCGACGTCTGACGTTTCCGAACAGCCGGTCAGTGGCCCGCTGTACATGAAACGCATAAAAGGCGGCGTGCTGGCTAACGGCCTGAACTCGATGCTGTCAGCCGTATTCAATACCTTCCCGAATTCCTGTTTCGGCCAGAACAATGGCGTGATTCAGCTGACCGGCGTGGCCAGCCGTTATGTCGGTTTCGTGGTTGCGCTGATGCTGATCGTGTTGGGGCTTTTCCCGGCAGTCGCCGGATTTGTGCAGCACATTCCAGAGCCTGTTTTAGGCGGCGCAACCATCGTGATGTTCGGTACCATTGCGGCTTCCGGTGTACGTATCGTTTCCCGCGAGCGCCTGAACCGCCGCGCGATTATGATCATGGCGCTTTCTCTGGCCGTCGGCATGGGCGTTTCCCAGCAGCCGCTGATCCTGCAATTCGCGCCTGACTGGATAAAAACGCTGCTGTCTTCCGGTATTGCGGCTGGCGGTATTACCGCGATTGTTCTGAATCTGGTTTTCCCTCACGAAAAGTGATCACGGGATGTAATCCAGGTGTAACAGCGGCAGCGGGTCTGGAACCCCTGCCGCTTTTTATTGCCTCGCTTCTGCTAACTTGTTGAGAAAAGTCGCTGTTTGCGGCATAAACAAAGAATCTTTTTTCCTTTTTCCCGTTACAGGGCTCCAGACGATGAGATTTATCGGTAAAATTTTGCTGACGTTCGCCCTACTTCTGGTGCTGGCTATCGTGCTGGTGTACGTCTTATTACAAACCCGCTGGGCTGCCGGATGGGTCAGCCGCTGGATAAGCGACAACAGCGAATACCGGCTTTCGGTAGAAAAGCTCGATCACAACTGGTCAACACCCGGTCGTGTCACACTGACGAATGTCATCTTCGGGCAAAAAAATCAGCCTGAAATTCTGAATGCCGGAGAAGTCGATCTCGATTTGAGTTGGCGTCAGATTACTGACCCTTACTTTTTCAATCACGTTGTTCTGGCCAATGGCCGCCTGAATGTGAATCCTTCCACCAATACGCTGCCGTTCCAGGCTAATACGCTGCAACTGAGCAAGATGGCGCTGGCCGGGAATACCGCAGGTCTTGATATTCAGGGGCAGCAAATTAACGCCGGCATTTCGCCGTGGCAGCCGAAACCGAATCAGCTTCTGGGTGATAAAGCCGATTTCCAGCTGAGTGCATCGAGCCTGACGGTGAACGGGCTTCCGGCGGAAAACGTGCTGATTCAGGGCAATATCAACAATAGGAATCTGACATTGAGTAATTTCGGTGGCGATCTGGCACGCGGGCAACTGACCGGTAAAGCGACGCAGGCCGCCGACGGCAGCTGGAATATTGAGAATTTGCGTCTGAGTAATGTTCGCCTGCAAACGTCAAAAACGCTTTCGGCATTCTTTGATGATTTCCAGACATTGCCGAAAGTGACGATTCAGCGACTGGATCTGATTGATGCACGCTTGCAAGGCACCGACTGGGCCTTCAGTGATGTCGACCTTTCAGTACAGGACCTGACGCTGGAAAAAGGCGACTGGCAAAGTGATGACGGCGAAATCACGCTGAACGCGACGGACATGATTGACGGGAATCTGCATATTCAGGATCCGATCATCAGCCTCGACCTTTCCCCACAGGGGATTGCCATTAAGCAGGCCACCGCACGCTGGGAACGCAGTTTGCTGAGAACCACCGGAAACTGGCTGCGCGCAAACAAACGCCTGCAACTGGATGAGCTTTCCGTTGCCGGGCTGGAATACACGCTGCCACAGAACTGGAAACAGCTCTGGCTTCAGGCGTTGCCAGCTCCGCTTGCCGAAATTTCCATTAGCCGGTTCATCGCTAACCGGAATCTGATTATCGATATCAACCCGCAGTTCCCGTTCCAGATCACAGCGCTTGATGGTTTAGGCAGTAATTTGTTACTGGCGCGCAACCATCAGTGGGGGATCTGGGGCGGTAAGCTGAATCTCAACGCCAGTGAAGCCACGTTTAATCGCAATGATGTCCGTCGCCCTTCTATAACGCTGGACGCGAACGACAGCCAGGTGAATATATCCGAGCTAAGCGCCTTCACCAAAGAAGGATTACTGGAGGCAACGGCAACGGTAGATCAGCAACCACAGCGTCATTTCTCCGTAAAAATGAACGGTCGTGCGGTGCCAGCCAATGAGCTGGAAAACTGGGGATGGCCGCATCTCGCGCTGGACGGCAATGCCAATATGCAACTCAATTTGCAGGGGCAGATGCCGGCCAGCGTGGATTATAAACCCACGCTCAGAGGCAGTTTGCAGGTCACCGGCAGCAACGGGCAGACGGTGAATCAGCAGATGGTTAACGGGCTGGTTTCAGGCGCTGCACCGCAATAATCAATTTTGCGTCTGAACGTAAAAAGGCACCGTTTGCGCGGTGCCTTTTGTATTTACGCAAAGCGAATCAGTTGATTTCCGGTTCCAGCGGCGCGCCTGGCGCAGCCGGAAGCACCAGATAAGTGCCTTCAAACACGGCACCGTCGGTCTCGTCACCGTATAAATTCACTTCAAGCTGCACGCGCGCCTTACGCCCACGAGCAAGCCGGTCAAGGTCACCCCGGACGGAGCCCAAATCGGCGATGGCTCGCGGTCTGCCGGTCACTGGCGTGCTGTAGCGGATGTGTGCATCGGCCAGCACGATAGTGCCGCCCAGATGGCGTTCACGCAGCAATAACCAGATGAGCCCCCAGCCGGTCAGCGTGGCCAGCGAGAACAAACTGCCTGCAAACAACGTGTGATGAGGATTCTGATTACCTGTTTCCGGCATCGTGGTCACGAATCGCTGGCCGGTGTACTGGCTGATGCGTACCCCCATTTTTTCACTCAACGGGATATGATCGTACCAGGCCTGCTGCAACTGACCGCACCAGTCGGGGCGGTGCAAAATATCGTCCAGCGTTTCGACCGGTTTGATCATCAGAAAATGGCGAACCGGCGTCGTTTGCGGCGTGGTGATTTCACCCTGATTCACAAAACCCAGCTTGGCAAAGAATTCCACGGCATCTTCACGCGCGCTACACACCACACGCTTCACGCCTTCCTGCCGCGCGACAGACTCCAGTGTCATCGCCACCAGCGTCCCCAGCCCTTTATCCTGCACATTCGGATTAACCGCCAGAAAACGGATTGAGGCCTCGTTATCGGCATTGATATATAAACGGCCAACCGCAACCGGATCACCGTTTTCATCCACCACCATCTGGTGATGCGCAATCGAATCGTAGGCATCACGTTCTGAACCTTCTGGCTGATGCAACGGTTTGCGCAGCATTTCCCAGCGGAATCGGTAATAAGCGGCCAGCTCTTTTTCGGTCGTCGGTACTCTCAGGTGATACATAGATGCTTTCTCTCCGGCGTTATGCCTTATCGATCAGACTTGTAGCCAGAAGGTCACCGGCCCGTCATTCACCAGCGCCACTTTCATATCTGCGGCGAAACGGCCCGTTTCGGTAGCAATACCTTTTTCACGGCATTGTCCGCAAAAATACTGATACAACCGGTCAGCTTCCTGCGGCTCTGCGCCCTGAGAGAAGCCCGGACGCATGCCTTTTTGGGTGTCAGCCGCCAGCGTAAACTGCGAAACCACCAGCAAACTGCCGACAGCCTGCTGAACGTTCAGGTTCATTTTGTCATTCTGGTCACCGAATATCCGGTACCCGATCACCCGTTCACAAAGACGTTTGGCCTTTTGTTCGTCATCGCCCCGCTCAACGCCCAGCAAAACCAGTAATCCCGGCCCGATTTCACTACAGATATTTCCGTCGATAGTCACGCTGGCATTCAATACCCGCTGAATTAACGCAATCATACAAATCCTTCAGACTTATTTTTCTGCTGCTCCTTGTTGAGCAGACTGCAATTTTCTCAGGGAACGAAACTCGCCAAGCGTAACGGTGATTTCTGCGCCAAGAAGCACGATACACCAGCTGACATAGACCCAAAGAAATAAAATAGGAATCACCGCCAGTACACCGTAAATCAACTGATAAGACGGGAAAAGCTGAATGTACAGCGCGAAGATTTTTTTACTCAATTCAAATAATGCACCGGAAACCAGCGCGCCGACCAGCGCATCTTTGGACGGAACCCGGACGGTGGGCACCACCTGATAGAGCAGCCAGAAGGAAACCCAGGAAATCAATAACGGCAGAACCCGCAGGGAATGGTCGATGACAGAATGTACGCCGCTGATGTTCAGCCAGTTCAGCGAGAGAAGGTACGAACTGACGGCCACGCTGGCCACCAGCAGGATTGGTCCGAGCGTCAGCACCATCCAGTAGACGGCAAATGAGAAGACGATCGGGCGTTTGGTTTTGCTGTCCCATATTTTATTCAGCACGCTGTCGACAGACGCGATCAGCAGCAGCGCTGTGACGATGAGCCCGCAGGTGCCCACCGCCGTCATTTTGCTGGAGTTGGCGACAAACTGTTCGAGATAACGCTGGATGACATTGCCGGTCGCTGGCATGAAATTGGAAAAAATGAATGTTTTGAGCTGCGCGCTGATATCCGAAAACACCGGAAACAGCGCAAACAATGAAAAGACCACCGCAATCAGCGGGACCAGTGAAAGCAAAGAAACATAGGCTAAATGGCCCGCAAGAAGCGTCAGGCCATCTTTATCTGAGCGCTTTAAGAGCAGGTGGATAAATTTCCACAATGATTTCGGGTAGTGGCTCAGTGCCCTTTTTTGCATCCTTTCATCCTTCAGGAAAAGTATTTTGGTACGGTTTGATTGTCTTCCACCCACACCGCTTCGATTCCGGCCGCACGGGCAGCCTCAATATTCTCGACCACATCGTCAAAGAAGACCGTCTCAGCCGCACTGAAACCTTCTTTTTCAAGCACATGCTGGAAAATTTCCGGCTCGGGTTTACGCATTCCTAAATTTTGCGAGAGGTACATCGCATCAGTGTTGGCTTCAATTTCAGGATAGTGATGAGGCCAGAAATCCAGATGCAGGCGGTTGGTATTCGACAATACGACAACGCGATGGCCTTCTTCGCGCAGTTTCTTGAATACCGTAATCACCTCAGGCCGCAGCCCGACGAAGATGGCTTGCCAGCCTGCGCTGAACTGCTCAAAACTGAGCGCAATGCCCATTTCATGGCATAGATCGGCGGCAAACTGTTCATCGCTGATTTCGCCACGTTCGTGCTTCTGGAATACCTCACCCATTGAGAATCGCTCAGTCAGCGTTGCCAGCGGCGTACCGCTCAGATGGCTCCACACGCCGAGCACTCGTTTGAAATCAATATCAATAATGACGTTTCCCATATCAAAAATGTACAGCATTGCACGCTCCTGATTTCAAAGATGACTTTTAACTTTAGCGGTAAAACGTACAGGTGAACAGTGACAGATGCGTGGGGTTTAGCGCAGGTTAGGAAAAAAAACACAAAAAAAACAGGGTACCCAAAGGCACCCTGTTTCTGTTTAACGGCTTGCGTAAAAGAAGATTAACCTTCTTTTGGACCACGCATTGCACGTTTACGGTCGTTCTCGGTCAGGTGACGTTTACGAATACGCACAGACGTCGGAGTCACTTCGACCAGTTCGTCATCATCGATGAATTCCAGAGCTTGCTCCAGAGACATTTTGATAGCAGGAACCAGAGTCGTCGCTTCGTCAGTACCGGACGCACGCATGTTGGTCAGTTTCTTACCGGTCAGGCAGTTCACGGTCAGGTCGTTAGAACGTGAGTGAATACCGATGATCTGGCCTTCATACACTTCTGCGCCGTGGCCCAGGAACAATTTACCGCGGTCTTGCAGGCTGAACAGTGCGAACGCAACTGCTTTACCCTGACCGTTGGAAATCAGAACGCCGTTCTGACGCTGACCGATTTCGCCCTGACGGACGTCATCGTAATGGCTGAACGTGGAGTACAGCAGACCGGTACCTGAAGTCATGGTCATGAATTCAGTACGGAAGCCGATCAGACCACGAGCAGGGATCAGGTAATCAAGACGGATACGACCTTTACCGTCTGGGATCATGTCTTTGACATCGCCTTTACGCTCACCCATGGCCTGCATTACAGAACCCTGGTGTTGCTCTTCGATATCCAGTGTCACGTTCTCGAATGGCTCTTGCATACGGCCATCGATTTTACGGTTGATTACTTTAGGACGGGAAACCGCCAGCTCGAAACCTTCGCGACGCATATTTTCGATCAGAACCGACAGGTGAAGTTCACCACGGCCTGAAACGCGGAATGCATCAGCATCTTCAGTTTCTTCAACACGCAATGCAACGTTGTGCACCAGTTCTTTGTTCAGACGGTCAAGGATCTGACGTGAAGTCACATACTTACCTTCTTTACCACAGAACGGAGAGGTGTTAACACAGAAGTACATGGTCACGGTTGGTTCATCAACGCTCAGCGCTGGCAGTGCTTCAACATTTGTCGGGTCACAGATTGTGTCGGAAATGTTCAGCTCACCCAGACCGGTGATTGCGATGATGTCGCCAGCTTCAGCAACGGTCGCTTCGATACGCTCAAGGCCCATGTGGGTCAGAACTTTACCGACTTTACCGTTACGTGTTTTACCTTCGCTGTCGATCACAGTGACCTGTTGGTTAGGTTTAACAGTACCACGCTTGATACGACCGATGCCGATGACGCCAACATAGTTGTTGTAGTCCAGCTGAGAGATTTGCATCTGGAAAGGCGCTTCCATCTCAACTTGTGGCGGAGATACGTGGTCAACAATTGCCTGGTACAGCGGGGTCATGTCTTCGGCCATATCGTTATGGTCGTTACCCGCGATACCCAACAGTGCAGATGCATAGATGATTGGGAAGTCGAGTTGTTCGTCAGTTGCGTCAAGGTTTACGAACAGGTCGAAGACCTGATCAACAACCCAGTCAGGACGCGCGCCAGGGCGGTCAACTTTGTTGATTACCACGATCGGCTTCAGACCATTAGCGAATGCTTTTTTGGTCACGAAACGGGTTTGCGGCATTGGGCCATCCATTGCATCCACAACCAGCAGCACCGAGTCGACCATTGACATCACACGCTCTACCTCACCGCCGAAGTCGGCGTGTCCAGGGGTATCCACGATGTTGATGCGGTAGTCTTTCCAATTAATGGCGGTGTTTTTTGCGAGGATGGTAATCCCACGCTCTTTCTCCAAATCGTTGGAGTCCATTACGCGTTCGGTAGCTTCTACACGTTCTCCGAAAGTACCGGATTGTTGCAGCAGTTTGTCGACCAGGGTGGTTTTACCATGGTCAACGTGGGCAATAATGGCGATGTTACGCAAATTTTCGATCACAGCTTTGCCTCAGGCATTAGAAATAGCGCGCTATTGTACACGTATTAAGCGAGGTTCTAAACAAGATCACAAGGA
The DNA here is from genome assembly GCF_047784855.1 of Rahnella sp. PCH160. Lineage (NCBI taxonomy): Bacteria > Pseudomonadati > Pseudomonadota > Gammaproteobacteria > Enterobacterales > Yersiniaceae > Rahnella > Rahnella sp. PCH160. The sequence goes on along the minus strand of NZ_JBLOGT010000001.1, from coordinate 1,018,009 downwards.
TCTTGTTGAAACAACTTGTGGATGGCTACTTTGTGATCCCTTTCACGGTGCAAAAGAACCAATGAACCATTATGACGCACCTTTTTGGTGCCTTGCATCTCACGATTAGCACCATTGTAGTGCATGAATTCCGTTATGGTGCATACTTATTGAGTGCAAAAGCCCTGTAAAATGGCGTTGTTTGCATTTTCTCAAAGTTGGCACAGTTTTCGCTAATACTTTTTAGAGTAAAAGTTTTTTAGGGTAAAAAGTTTTTACAGGGTGAAAAGAGTCTGATCAGACAAATGATAGTGCTGTTTAGGCCACACGCCAGTTCAAGTAAGGCTGTTATTTCCAACTAAAGACCAAAAATGGTTATTCGTTCCACGACGATAATGAGAAATTCGGGAGAACTAGTATGTCCGCTGAACACGTTTTGACGATGCTGAATGAGCATGAAGTGAAATTCGTAGATTTGCGTTTCACTGACACCAAGGGTAAAGAACAGCACGTCACCATTCCAGCGCACCAGGTAAGCGCTGACTTCTTCGAAGAAGGCAAAATGTTTGATGGTTCATCCATCGGTGGCTGGAAAGGCATTAACGAATCTGACATGGTTCTGATGCCAGATGCGAGCACTGCTGTTCTTGACCCATTCTACGAAGAAACCACGCTGATCATTCGCTGCGACATCCTTGAGCCAACCACTCTGCAAGGTTATGACCGCGACCCACGCTCTACCGCAAAACGTGCAGAAGACTTCCTGCGCTCTTCCGGTATCGCGGACACCGTCCTGTTCGGGCCAGAACCAGAATTTTTCCTGTTTGATGATGTGCGCTTCGGCAGCAGCATCTCCGGTTCCCACGTTGCTATCGATGATATCGAAGGCGCATGGAATTCAAGCACCAAATACGAAGGCGGCAACAAAGGCCACCGTCCTGCAGTTAAAGGTGGTTACTTCCCGGTTCCTCCGGTCGACTCCTCCCAGGATCTGCGTTCTACCATGTGTCTGACCATGGAAGAAATGGGCCTGGTTGTTGAAGCCCACCACCACGAAGTAGCAACGGCTGGCCAGAACGAAGTGGCAACACGCTTCAACACGCTGACCAAGAAAGCTGACGAAATCCAAATCTACAAATACGTGGTTCACAACGTTGCTCACGCATTTGGCAAAACGGCGACCTTCATGCCAAAACCAATGTTTGGCGATAACGGTTCCGGTATGCACTGCCACATGTCTTTGTCCAAGAACGGTAATAACCTGTTCTCTGGTGACAAATACGGCGGCCTGTCTGAAATGGCACTGTTCTACATCGGCGGTATCATCAAACACGCTAAAGCGATCAACGCCTACGCTAACCCGACGACCAACTCCTACAAGCGTTTGGTCCCGGGCTACGAAGCACCCGTCATGCTGGCGTATTCTGCGCGTAACCGTTCTGCGTCTATCCGTATTCCACACGTATCCAGCCCGAAAGCAATGCGTATCGAAGCACGCTTCCCTGATCCAGCGGCTAACCCATACCTGGCGTTTGCTGCACTGATGATGGCTGGCCTGGACGGTATCATCAACAAGATCCACCCTGGCGACGCGATGGATAAAAACCTGTATGACCTGCCACCGGAAGAAGAAGCAGAAATTCCAAAAGTTGCAGGTTCACTGGAAGAAGCTCTGAACGCACTGAACGAAGACCGTGAGTTCCTGACTCGCGGCGGCGTGTTCACTGATGACGCTATCGATGCATACATCGGTCTGCGTAAAGAAGAAATGGACCGTGTGCGCATGACTCCACACCCGGTTGAGTTCGAACTGTACTACAGCGTTTAATTTCTGATTAAACCCTGAACTCAGCGCCAGTCGTTTGGCCGGTGCTGAGCGTAATACCCGACTGAAGGCCTGGTAGTCAGAAAGCCTTTAGCGTCAAAATTAAGTAAGACGATTTTATTTGTTGCCGTGGAAACTTTCAGCCCATCTCCGGATGGGCTTTTTTCTCCACACTCTTTCCTGCTTAACCCCTCTGACCCGTGATTTCGCCGGGTAGCGAGATAAAAATGCACCCATCAGGTGCGGGAGACTGCGGTATGGCAACTGGCAAGCTGCCCGATGCTGGGCAGATCCTGAATTCCTTAATCAACAGCGTTCTGTTGTTGGACGACGATTTGGCTGTGCATTATGCCAATCCTGCCGCTCAGCAGTTACTGGCGCAAAGTTCCCGCAAACTCTTTGGCACCCCTTTGCCGGAACTGGTGGGGTATTTTTCGCTCAATATCGAGTTAATGCGTGAAAGTCTGACCGCCGGACAGGGCTTTACAGACAGCGAAGTGACCTTAGTGGTCGATGGCCGCGCACATGTGTTGTCACTGACCGCACAGATGCTGCCGGAAGGTTTCATTCTGGTCGAACTGGCGCCGATGGATAACCAGAGACGCCTGAGTCAGGAACAACTGCAACATGCTCAACAGGTTGCCGCGCGTGATTTGATCCGCGGCCTGGCCCATGAAATTAAAAACCCGCTCGGCGGGCTGCGTGGTGCTGCCCAGTTGTTATCCAGAGCATTGCCCGACCCGGCTCTGCTGGAATACACCAAAGTTATTATTGAGCAGGCTGACCGTCTGCGTAATTTGGTTGATCGCCTGCTGGGGCCACAACGCCCTAGCCAGCACGTCACACAAAGTATTCATCAGGTTGCCGAACGCGTTTGCCAGTTGGTGTCGATGGAAAAGCCGGATAACGTTCAATTAGTGCGGGACTATGACCCTAGCCTGCCGGAACTGGCCCACGACCCGGATCAGATAGAACAGATTTTGTTAAACATCACCCGCAACGCATTGCAGGCGCTCGGGGACGAAGGCGGCACAATTACGTTGCGCACGCGCACTGCTTTCCAGATTACGTTACACGGCGTGCGTTATCGTCTGGTGGCCCGTATCGATATTGAAGATGACGGCCCCGGCGTACCGGCGCATTTGCAGGACACCCTTTTTTACCCCATGGTCAGTGGCCGCGAAGGGGGCACCGGTTTAGGCCTGTCCATCGCACGCAGTTTGATTGATCAGCATTCGGGTAAAGTTGAATTTAACAGTTGGCCAGGACACACCGAATTCTCGGTTTTCCTGCCTATTCGCCAGTGAGGTTCTTATGCAACGAGGGATAGTCTGGATCGTCGATGACGATAGCTCCATCCGCTGGGTACTTGAACGCGCGCTCACCGGAGCCGGTTTAACCTGCACCACGTTTGACAGCGGCAATGAAGTGCTTGATGCCATTGCGACTCAAACCCCTGACGTTTTGTTATCAGATATTCGTATGCCCGGCATGGACGGTTTAGCGCTGTTAAAACAGATTAAACAACGCCATCCGATGCTTCCGGTCATCATAATGACAGCGCATTCCGATCTGGATGCAGCGGTCAGCGCCTATCAGCAAGGTGCATTTGATTATCTGCCAAAACCGTTCGATATCGATGAAGCCGTTGCGCTTGTCGAACGTGCGATTAGTCATTATCAGGAACAACAGCAACCGGCCCGCACCCAGCCAGCCAGCGGCCCGACGGCGGATATTATTGGTGAAGCGCCAGCAATGCAGGATGTGTTCCGCATTATTGGCCGGTTATCACGCTCCTCAATCAGCGTACTGATTAACGGGGAATCGGGTACCGGTAAAGAGCTGGTCGCCCATGCCCTACACCGCCACAGCCCGCGCGCCAAAGCGCCGTTTATCGCACTGAATATGGCGGCGATCCCGAAAGACCTGATTGAGTCCGAATTATTCGGGCACGAGAAAGGCGCATTTACCGGGGCCAATACCATCCGGCAGGGACGTTTTGAGCAGGCCGATAACGGCACGCTGTTCCTCGATGAAATTGGTGATATGCCGCTCGACGTACAAACCCGCCTGCTGCGCGTGCTGGCTGACGGGCAGTTCTACCGGGTCGGTGGCTATGCGCCAGTGAAAGTGGATGTCCGGATTATTGCGGCCACCCACCAGAATCTGGAGCTGAGGGTTCAGGAAGGCAAATTCCGTGAGGATTTATTCCACCGTCTGAATGTCATCCGCGTGCACCTGCCTCCACTGCGTGAACGTCGTGAAGATATTCCGCGTCTGGCGCGTTACTTCCTGCAAGTTGCGGCGAAAGAGCTGGGTGTTGAAGCCAAGAATCTTCACCCTGAAACTGAAACGGCGCTGACGCGCCTGCCGTGGCAGGGGAACGTGCGCCAGCTGGAAAACACCTGCCGCTGGTTAACCGTTATGGCCGCCGGTCAGGAAGTGTTAATTCAGGATTTACCGAGCGAACTGTTTGAAACGACAGCGCCAGAAACGGGCGGCCAAAGCCTGCCGGACAGCTGGGCAACGCTGCTGGCACAATGGGCCGATCGCGCCCTGCGTTCCGGTCATCAAAACCTGCTGTCAGAAGCACAGCCGGAAATGGAGCGTACGCTATTGACCACGGCTCTGCGTCACACTCAGGGGCACAAACAGGAAGCTGCACGCTTGCTCGGATGGGGGCGAAATACCCTGACCCGTAAACTGAAAGAATTAGGCATGGAATAACGTCATTTGTCTGAAAGCAAAACAGCCGCAGATGCGGCTGTTTTTGTTGGTGCAGAGTGCATCAGATAACGCGGGAGAATTGCTGCTGGCGAACCTGGCGGCGGAGATAAATATCAAAGCACATGCAGATGTTGCGGATCAGCAGACGACCGCGCGGCGTGACCTGAATGTGATTTTCACCGAATTCCACCAGACCGTCTTTGACAAGCGGATCCAGCAACGCTAAATCATCGGCAAAGTAATCCGTAAACTGAATCCCGTAGCGTTTTTCGATATCAGCAAAATCCAGCTCGAAATGGCAGATCAGCGCTTTGATTACGTCGCGGCGCAGGCAATCGTCCCCGGTCATTTCCAGACCCCGCCACAACGCATTTCCTTCTGCTTCTACGCGGGCGTAGTAAGTTTTCAGGTCTTTTTCATTTTGCGCATAGGTGTCGCCCAGGATACTGATCGCCGAAACGCCCATGCCTAACAAATCGCTGTCGCCCTGCGTGGTGTAGCCCTGGAAGTTGCGATGCAATTTACCTTCGCGCTGCGCCACGGCCAGTTCATCATCCGGGCGGGCGAAGTGATCCATGCCGATAAAGCGGTATCCGGAATCCGTTAACGAAGCGATGGTTTCCTGCAAAATCTTCAGCTTTTCTTCGGCACCGGGTAAATCTGCATCTTTGATTTTGCGCTGAGCGGCGAACAGTTTCGGCATATGCGCGTAATTGAAAACACTCAGGCGGTCGGGGTTAAGCTGCGCTACGCGTTTTAGCGTAAACGCAAAACTTTCTGAGGTTTGTTTTGGCAGGCCGTAGATGAGATCGATATTGGTGGAGTTAAAACCCAGCGCACGCGCCCGTTCAATCAGCGCAAAAATGAAGTCTTCGTCCTGCTCGCGGTTTACCAGGCGTTGCACTTCTTTATTGAAATCCTGCACACCCATGCTCAGACGATTAAAACCTTCACTGCGCAGATGGTCGAGAACATCCAGCTCTATTTCACGCGGATCGACTTCCAGCGACATCTCTGCATCAGGCAGGATATCGAAGTGTGCCCGCAGAAGGCTCATCAGACGGCTTATCTGCGCTTTATTCAGGTAAGTCGGAGTACCACCGCCCCAATGAAGCTGGCTGACCTGACGGCCTTTAAAGAGCGGCGCACGGTGGCTGATCTCTTTCTCAAGGACATTAAGATATTCTTCGGCTTTATGCTGCTGACGGGTCACCAGTTTATTGCAGCCGCAGAAATAGCAGAGCTTATGGCAGAAAGGAATGTGCACATACAGCGAGAGGGAACGCTCAGGATAACGCCCAGCCGCTTTTTTAAAGGCTGCATTATCGTAGCTTTCGCTGAATTCGAGTGCTGTTGGATAGGATGTGTATCGCGGACCTGAGTAATTGTACTTCTGGATCAGCGCTAAATCCCAGACGGTTGTCTGTTCTGACATGGGGTGACTTACTCCTTCCGGCGCCGGATGCTGCCGGTTCGCCTCACAGGCAGGCTTTGGGCCTGCCGTGCAAAGGTCGCTCTGCGCAAACGTGCTTTGGTTTTCGATAACCGCCGTAGTTTACCGAATAACCAAAGCAGATAACATGCAAAGAGTAAGGCTATTGCCGGGATGACCCAGCGCATGGCTTAGAAACCGTCTTTTGGATTTCCGCGCTTAAGCAACTGCATCATGTCTTCGTTTTTCTCTTCTTCTTCTTCTTCATCTTCGTCGTCGCCGAGTTCAATGCCGAGGATTTCCATCAGAACATCAATGCGATCCAGCGTCTGATCAACATAAGCCTGATCTTCTGCGCTAAGAGCTTTGCCATCGTCGATGAGATCCAACAGCGAATCCAGACGCGCATCATTTTCCAGCAGCGTCAGTTCTTCTTGCGGTGACATTTTTGGTGTTGCATCTTGCTTCGGCTGAGCCGCTTTTTTAGCCTTCGCCGCATTGTTGGTGACAGTTTCAATAATCAATGGCACGGCTTTCTTGCTGCCGATGCGCGGATCGGATTTTTTAGCATCAGAACCGCTTTGGTTCTGGGCTGCCCCCGGATTAGCGCGTGAGCCAGCTTTATGGCCACGACGCTTGTTGTCACGCTTGCGTTCGCGCGCTTCGATATCAAGCTCGACGCGATTTTTCTTCTTTGTTTTAGTTGTCGCGGTATTGGCACGCGGGGCTTTCGCTGGCTGTTTCATGGCATCTGCTCTTAGGTGTGTACATTTAGTATAGATTTGCGCCGGAATCTAGCAGAAAGCGAACAAAGAAAAAAGGCAGCAAGGTAACCTTGCTGCCTTTTTCTTTCCTTCATCAGAAGGATATTCATCAAACACGTTCCCTGTATAGCGTCAACGTCCCGGTTTTTCCTTTGCCTTTCAGAGCCTCCAGCCCCGTTCATCCTTAAATCGCAATGCATTTCCTGTGATCCGTGAATGCAAAATTCATCCGTGTTTCCCTACTTGCCTTCATCGCGTAAGAATTACTTTACCCGACTGGCGCAAAGGCTCAAGATACCCGCCAATCGCCTGTGAGGTTTCGGAAACACTCAAAATATATCTTATTGATTAAGATAAGAATTAAAGAATACTGCGATAAAACAAGCGAAATATCCCGCATCATGAATAGCAAATGTCTTACATCATGAAGGCAATTTCCCCCGCCTTCATCTCTGTGGTCCCTTCGCCTCATTATTCGGATTTCAAAAACACGAACACATCTCGGCTCTGTTGCAGTTATAATCGCCAGCCAGATACTCATGCCTCACGGAGACGCACGTTTTGACCAGCCAAACATACAACTATCATATGACCCATTTCGTCATGAGCGCCCCGGATATCCGGCACTTGCCAGCTGACGAAGGCATTGAAGTCGCATTTGCTGGTCGTTCAAACGCCGGCAAATCCAGTGCGCTGAATACACTGACACAGCAAAAAAGCCTCGCACGTACCAGTAAAACACCGGGACGTACTCAGCTGATCAACCTGTTCGAAGTCAAACCAGGCATCCGTCTGGTCGATTTGCCGGGTTACGGTTACGCGGAAGTACCGGAAGAAATGAAACGCAAATGGCAGCGCGCGCTGGGCGAATATCTGCAAATGCGTAACTCGCTGAAAGGTCTGGTTGTGCTGATGGATATCCGTCATCCGCTTAAAGATCTGGATCAGCAGATGATTCAGTGGGCTGTCGATGTCGGTACGCCGGTCATGTTATTGCTGACTAAAGCCGACAAACTGGCTTCCGGTGCGCGTCAGGCACAGATCAAAATGGTCCGTGAAGCGGTAAAAGAATTCATGGGCGATATTCAGGTAGAAGCGTTCTCCTCGCCGAAGAAAATGGGCGTGGATAAACTAAGCGACAAGCTGAACACCTGGTTCAGTGAGATCCCACCGGAAGTACTGGAAGAAGAATTGTCCGGCGAATAAAGTTGCCGGCCATTTTTGAATGGCATGTTAAGTAAAAAACATCATCAGGGTGGCCAGCAGGTTGCCCTTTTTTATGGGTCGCGTTTGAGCGAAATCTTTAGCAACGCCATGAAAAGCACAATAAAAAACGCCCCAGACATAAATGCCTGGGGCGGCTAAAATATTCAGCCAAATCCGATTACGTGAAGTAAAAGGTCTGAAAGATAGAACATCTTACCTCTGTACCCTACGAGAGAAACTTTACCCTATTTCCTGACGGGGAAAAAGAACTTTTTGTAGTTTACTTACACAAAAATCGTGGATTATGCGATCACCTTCAAGGTCTGAGCACATAATTCTGTAGCTTAATTACAAAAAAAGCTTAATTCCTATCCACTTAGTCAAATTATCACTTAGTGAGCCTGATCCCAGTTTTCACCCGTTCCGACATCCACTTTTAGCGGAACTGCCAGCGTCATACTCGCTTCCATCAGATCGCGAATTTTCTCGCTCGCTGCCGTGACATCATCCTTATGCACCTCAAACACCAGTTCATCGTGTACCTGCATGATGATGCGGGCACGCGGAGCATCCGGTTGTTTCAGCCAGTCAGCGACGCTGATCATGGCGCGTTTGATAATGTCCGCCGCCGTTCCCTGCATCGGGGCGTTGATTGCAGCACGCTCGGCGCCTTTACGACGCATGGCGTTACTGGATTTAATATCTGGCAGATACAGACGGCGGCCATCAAGCGTTTCAACATAGCCCTGCTCAGACGCCTGAGTGCGGGTGCGCTCCATATATTCGAGTACGCCCGGATAGCGCTCGAAATACAAATCCATATAACGCTGGGACTCTTTACGGGAATGTTCAACTGACGGGACAAACCGAAAGCGCTCATGCCATAAATCAGACCGAAGTTAATTGCCTTGGCGCTGCGACGCTGTTCGCCGGTGACGCTTTCCAGCGGCGTGCCAAAGACTTCCGCTGCGGTCGCCCGGTGAATATCTTTGCCTTCAGCAAACGCTTTCAGCAAACCTTCATCTTTGGATAAATGTGCCATGATACGCAACTCAATCTGCGAGTAGTCGGCAGCCAGAATGATGTAATCTTTTGGCGCAATAAAAGCCTGACGAATGCGACGGCCTTCATCATTTCGCACCGGGATATTTTGCAGGTTGGGATCACTGGAGGAAAGACGACCGGTGGCCGTCACCGCCTGATGATACGAGGTATGAACCCGGCCAGAAAGCGGGTTGATCATCAAAGGCAGTTTGTCGGTATAGGTTGATTTCAGCTTCGCCAGACCACGATATTCCAGAATCACTTTCGGCAACGGATAATCCAGTGCCAGTTCAGCCAGAACTTCTTCATTCGTCGATGGCGCGCCGCCCGGCGTTTTCTTCAGAATCGGCAATTTCTGTTTTTCATACAAAATAGCCTGAAGCTGTTTGGTCGAAGAAAGATTAAAAGGTTCTTCCGCCAGCTCGTGCGCTCTGTTTTCCAGCTCGTTCAGGCGAATTGCCAGCTCTTTAGAGTGAGCAGCCAAAATATTCTGGTCAATCAAGACACCGGTGCGTTCGATATGAGACAGAACAGGCACCAGAGGCATTTCAATTTCAGTGAAGACTTTCTTCAGCGATTCACTTTCCTGAATACGTGGCCAGAGCGCCTGATGCAATTGCAACGTGACGTCCGCATCTTCAGCAGCATACGGCGCGGCCTGTTCGAGAGCGATCTGGTTGAAAGTCAGCTGGTTTTTGCCTTTCCCCGCAATCTCTTCAAAACCTACGGTTTTATGCCCAAGGTAACGATCTGCCAGACTGTCCATATCATGGCGGCCTGACACACTGTCAAGCACGTACGATTCAAGCATTGTGTCGTAAGCGATGCCTTTCATTTCGATGTCATAGCGCATTAAGATGCCGCGATCGAATTTCAGGTTCTGCCCGACTTTCAACTGCTTCTCGTCTTCCAGTAACGGTTTAAATTGCTTAAGCACTTCATCGCGATCAAGTTGTACCGGCGCATCCAGATAATCGTGAGCAACGGGCAGATAAGCGGCTTTGCCTGGTTCTGTCGCTAAAGACAGCCCAATCAGGTTGGCCGTCAGCGTATCCAGACCATCGGTTTCTGTATCGAAAGCGAAAACGTCGGAGGCTTTCAGATAACCGATCCATTCGTCCAGAGTCGCCTGATCCAGAATCGTGGCATAACCTTCCTGAGAAAGCTGTTTGCGTTCAAGAGGTTGCTCTGCTGAGGTGACTTCCGTTGCTTCTGAATTCTTTTTCGATGCGGCTGACGCTTTAACTGCAGATTTTTTACCGCTCAGCCAGGTGCCCGATTCAACATCGGCCAGCCAGCGTTTAAATTCATAACGGCCAAATAACTGATGAAGCTCATCAGCATCAGGTTCTGAAACGGTCAGTTCAGCACAGGTTAAATCGAGCTTAACATCTGTTTTAATGGTTGCCAGCTGATAGGACAGATAAGCGACGTCTTTATTTTCCGCAAGCTTCGCGGCCATGGTTTTAGAACCACGGAAACTTAATGTCGAAACCTTATCAAGATCAGCATACAACGCATCAAGGCCGCCAATACCCTGCAATAGGGCTTGTGCGGTTTTCTCCCCAACACCCGGCACGCCCGGAATGTTATCCGAAGAATCACCCATAAGTGCCAGGAAATCGATAATCAGTTCAGGCGGTACACCATACTTCTCAACGACTTCTTCAGGCCCAAGAATCGCATTATTCATGGTGTTAATCAGCGTAACGCCCGGTGTAACCAGTTGCGCCATATCTTTATCGCCGGTACTGATAAGAACGGCATGACCCGCCTTTTCCGCTTCCAGTGCCAGAGTACCGATCACGTCGTCAGCTTCCACGCCGGAAACCACCAGCAGCGGCAACCCCATGGCTTTAACCATTTGATGCAAAGGCTCAATCTGCGAACGCAGATCATCAGGCATCGGAGGACGATGTGATTTGTACTGTTCAAAAAGTTCGTCACGGAAGGTTTTGCCTTTCGCGTCGAAAACCACGGCGACATGGCTTGGTGTGTATTGCAGCAATAAACTGCGCAACATATTAAGCACACCATACATCGCACCTGTCGGTTCACCCACTGAGTTGGTCAGCGGCGGGAACGCATGATAAGCGCGATAAAGGTAAGACGAACCGTCCACCAAGATTAAGGGGTTTTCTGCTATCTGGGCCATAACTCTTCTTCATTCGTGATCAGACATGCTCTAAGGATGCCATAGCCAGCCGGAAAGACGAACCTCAGGAGGAAAAATCATTGCGAACTTGCGAGGGATCTCGAAGGATCGTCCTGTGGATAAGTTTGTGAATAGTTTCTACAGGGAATTATTCTCTGAATTGCATCGGGAAATGTTGCAGAATTTTAACTACTGGTTTCATGAGGTTATAGTCAGTATGCGCGGGATCGTAGTGTAATAGAAACTTAATGGCTTTTGTGGATAGTAATATTTATTCAAAAGCATTCCTGGTAAAAAACATTTATATTTTAGCCTGCAATCATTTCTGGTTTTTAATTTTACCAAAATATAACGCCAGCCCGAAGGCTGGCGTTGGGATCAACACGTCTTATTTTTTTGTCGATAAGAAGTTAATGACATCAGAGTATTGTTTGACGTAAATGTCCATTGAACTGGTATCAAGTCCTTCATTTTTAACCATATATTTGCCGTTCACAAATACAGAAGGCACGCCTTGCAGACCCAGATCGGCAGCGGCTTTTTCCTGCTGAACAACCAGTGATTTCACCACAAAACTGTTAAGTGCAGCATCATAGTCTTCACCTTTCACACCCGCCTGAATAAATACCTTACGGATATCATCAGCAGTCTGTACAGACTGCTGTTTCTGAACGGCATCAAACATCAGCGGGCTGACTTTATCCTCAACACCCAACGCAATAGCAACAGCCCATGCCTGAGTTAATTGTTTACCCAAAGGCCCCAGGAATTCCACGTGGTATTTGGTGTATTTCACATCTTTTGGCAGGTTCTTACGGATGCTGTCTGATACATGCCAGACTTGTTCAAACTGGTAGCAGTGCGGGCAATAAAATGAGAAGAACTCGATTACCTGTGGTTCATTAGCAACGGTTTTATCTAAAGTAACGTATTGTGCACCATCAGAAAACTGTGCTGCAGATACACTGAAGGCCATAACCATACCAACCAGTGCCAGGAATATCTTTTTCATATATAGCCTATCTCCATTTAATTAAACTTCGAATATTAATCGTGACTCAATACATTGGCATCAGCTGTAAAGGAGGTGCCTGTAATTTCTTAATTTGCTCGGTGAAAGCGGCTATCTGACCACGCCAAAAGTCTTCGTCCTGCATCCACGGGAAGCTTTTTGGAAACGCCGGATCCCCCCAGCGCTTCGCGACCCAGGCCAGGTAATAAATCATGCGCATAGCACGCAGCGGCTCAATTAAGGCCAGTTCACTGGAATCAAAATCGGCAAATTCCTCATAAGCTTCCAGCAAGATATCTAACTGAATTCGTTGTTCACTTTGCTCGCCATGCAATAGCATCCACAAATCCTGAACGGCCGGTCCGGTGCGGGCATCATCCATATCGACAAACAGCGGACCATCACGCCAGAGAATATTTCCCGGATGGCAATCGCCATGCAGACGTAATGGCTGCCAGTCCGTATGCCAAAATTCCCGCGTCGTGCTTATCAGGTTATCAGTAACTGATAAGAAAGGTTCGCGCAGGCTGACAGGGATAAGGGAACATTGTGCAAGAACTTCGCGCGGCTGCGTCAGATACTCATCCAAACCTATCGTAGGACGCACTTTGAACTGGCTCTGACTACCAACCTGATGAATGCGCCCAAGAAAGCGGCCTACCCATTCCAGCTGATCCAGGTTATCGATTTCATACTGACGGCCACCGACACTGGGAAACACAGTGAATAAGTAACCCTGATGGCGGTGAAGAGTATCTTTATTGATAGAAAGGGGAGCGACAGCCGGTATTTCAGCATGAGCCATATCAAGCGAAAAACGGTGTTCTTCGTAAATTTGCGCTTCGCTCCAGCGTTCCGGGCGGTAAAATTTCACGACGTACCGTTTTCTGTCTTCACCAAGAAACTGGTAAACCCTATTCTCATAGCTGTTTAATGCAGTGAGGCCGGACTCAGCGACAAGACCGACACTCTCTAAAGCATCAAGGATAAGATCCGGCGACAATGCCTGAAAATTAAATGCTGAATTATTCATGACTTCATTCGGATTGGCCGCACAGAAAAATGACAATGCGAAATAGTATCATCTATTTTTAGCGGCACGCATGAAGTTCACATAAGTTTACATCAATCTTTAATCACGCCACGGGCACGTAAAAGAGCGGTTTTAAAGTCATCCTCGTAGTCTTTCTTAAGCCCCGGGATTTCCGCTGTGCTATCGGTACCACGCATTTTAAGGTGATAAATCAAGGTGTCATCGCTCAGTTCACCCAACGGCCCCTGGTAACCACATTCGGTCGCCAGTTTCTGAATAAACTCCATCAGATTCAGATCACAATCTTCTTTCCATGCCGGATGCAGTAATTCAATCAACTCGTTTACGCGATGCTCTTTCACAGTATTTCTCTCCATTAGCTTACAGACCCTAAAAATAACAGGGTTATTTCCTTTGGGGAAGAGCAAGCTTATGACGAAAAGTTAAACCTGCCCGCGCTTATCGTTAGACGTTACAATCATCACAATACAAATTTCCCGGCAGGAAAATTATGAACCGCAGTGATATTACTGGCGTTATTTTGGCTGGTGGCCGCTCAACCAGAATGGGCGAAGATAAGGGGCTGGTGGAAGTCAATGGGCGGCCACTATTTGAACATATCGCCGAGAAATTACGACCTCAGGTCGGTGAAATCCTAATCAGCTGTAACCAGAATGCTGAACGTTATGGGAGGGATTTTATGACCGTTCCGGATATTACACCCGACTTCTCCGGCCCGCTGGCTGGCATGCTTGCCGCATTATCGGTGAGTAAAACCGAATGGATACTCTTTGTCCCCTGTGATGTTCCTGCCTTCCCAGACAATCTTGCTGAAGCATTGAGGGCCGAAGCTGACGGGCAGCAGGCCGTTTATGCTCGTGATCCTGAAAGAGCCCATCCGACACTTTGCCTTCTGAATCGAAAAGTTATGCCAGATCTTGAATCCTATCTTGGAAATGGTGACAGAAAACTGATGTTTTTCTTCGAAAAAATAGGCGCTAAATCAGCTCTGTTCCAGGATCCTTCAGCTTTTTCAAACCTCAATACACCGGAAGATGTTGAACTTTGGAAGGCTAGTCAGCGAGACATCAAACTATGAAAAGTACACAGATCCCTTTACTTGGAATCGTCGCATACAGCGGAACAGGTAAGACGACGCTGCTGAAACAACTCATCCCGTATTTACGTTCACGTGGTATCCGGACAGGCCTGATAAAGCATACTCATCATGATGTTGACGTAGATTCTCCGGGAAAGGATAGCTTCGAGCTACGCAAAGCTGGCGCGGATCAGACTATGGTCGCCAGCAACAACAGGTGGGCACTTATAACGGAGACACCTCAGCAAAATCAGCCTGATCTTCACTATCTGGCCAGCCGCTTTGACGGCCACAGTCTGGATATGATTTTAGTGGAGGGGTTCAAGCATGAGGGAATTGAAAAGATTGCCCTTCACAGAGAAGAAACAGGAAGACCGTCGGATCAGTTAATCGATGAGCATGTGCTTGCTGTTGCTACGGATCTTACTTCAGCAGCCGTTTTCAACAATATCAGGGTTTTAGATCTTAATAACCCTGATGAAATAGGTGAGTTTATCGTCGAATGGTTGGAAAAAAAGAGAGAATAGGCGCGACATCTGCTCCTGCTCATTCAATATTTCTCAAATTCCACATAGCAAAAAGCCCTGTACGTCAGTACAGGGCTTTCCACTTGTTTGATGCCTGGCAGTTCCCTACTCTCGCATGGGGAGACCCCACACTACCATCGGCGCTACGGCGTTTCACTTCTGAGTTCGGCATGGGGTCAGGTGGGACCACCGCGCTACTGCCGCCAGGCAAATTCTGTTTCATCCATAACGCTTACCCTGTCTCAGGTTTGCACTACGAACCAATCTCGGAACATCAGCTGAAAATCAAAGTATCTGCACAGAATCTCTAAAAACACCTTTGGTGTTGTAAGGTTAAGCCTCTCGGGTCATTAGTACTGGTTAGCTCAATGCATCGCTGCACTTACACACCCAGCCTATCAACGTCTTAGTCTTAAACGTCCCTTCAGGTGGCTTAAAGCCACAGGGAAGACTCATCTCGAGGCAAGTTTCGCGCTTAGATGCTTTCAGCGCTTATCTTTTCCGCATTTAGCTACCGGGCAATGCCATTGGCATGACAACCCGAACACCAGTGATGCGTCCACTCCGGTCCTCTCGTACTAGGAGCAGCCCCTCTCAATCTTCCAACGCCCACGGCAGATAGGGACCGAACTGTCTCACGACGTTCTAAACCCAGCTCGCGTACCACTTTAAACGGCGAACAGCCGTACCCTTGGGACCTACTTCAGCCCCAGGATGTGATGAGCCGACATCGAGGTGCCAAACACCGCCGTCGATATGAACTCTTGGGCGGTATCAGCCTGTTATCCCGGAGTACCTTTTATCCGTTGAGCGATGGCCCTTCCATTCAGAACCACCGGATCACTATGACCTACTTTCGTACCTGCTCGAGCCGTCACTCTCGCAGTCAAGCTAGCTTATGCCATTGCACTAACCTCACGATGTCCGACCGTGATTAGCTAACCTTCGTGCTCCTCCGTTACTCTTTAGGAGGAGACCGCCCCAGTCAAACTACCCACCAGACACTGTCCTCACCCCGGATTACGGGGCCGAGTTAGAACATCAAACATTAAAGGGTGGTATTTCAAGGTTGGCTCCACAAGAACTGGCGTCCTCGCTTCAAAGCCTCCCACCTATCCTACACATCAAGGCTCAATGTTCAGTGTCAAGCTATAGTAAAGGTTCACGGGGTCTTTCCGTCTTGCCGCGGGTACACTGCATCTTCACAGCGAGTTCAATTTCACTGAGTCTCGGGTGGAGACAGCCTGGCCATCATTACGCCATTCGTGCAGGTCGGAACTTACCCGACAAGGAATTTCGCTACCTTAGGACCGTTATAGTTACGGCCGCCGTTTACCGGGGCTTCGATCAAGAGCTTCGCATTGCTGCTAACCCCATCAATTAACCTTCCGGCACCGGGCAGGCGTCACACCGTATACGTCCACTTTCGTGTTTGCACAGTGCTGTGTTTTTATTAAACAGTTGCAGCCAGCTGGTATCTTCGACTGGATTCAGCTCCGGGAGCAAGTCCCTTCACCTACGCGCCAGCGTGCCTTCTCCCGAAGTTACGGCACCATTTTGCCTAGTTCCTTCACCCGAGTTCTCTCAAGCGCCTGAGTATTCTCTACCTGACCACCTGTGTCGGTTTGGGGTACGATTTCGTGTTACCTGGAGCTTAGAGGCTTTTCCTGGAAGCATGGCATCAACTACTTCACCACCGTAGTGGCTCGTTATCACGCCTCAGGGTTATACAAAAGAGCGGATTTACCAACTCTTCCCCCCTACACGCTTGAACCGGGACAACCGTCGCCCGGCTAGCCTAGCCTTCTCCGTCCCCCCTTCGCAGTAACACCAAGTGCTGGAATATTAACCAGCTTCCCATCGACTACGCTTTTCAGCCTCGCCTTAGGGGTCGACTCACCCTGCCCCGATTAACGTTGGACAGGAACCCTTGGTCTTCCGGCGTGCGGGTTTTTCACCCGCATTATCGTTACTTATGTCAGCATTCGCACTTCTGATACCTCCAGCAAACCTCACAGTTCACCTTCGACGGCTTACAGAACGCTCCCCTACCCAACAACGCATAAGCGTCGCTGCCGCAGCTTCGGTGCATGGTTTAGCCCCGTTACATCTTCCGCGCAGGCCGACTCGACCAGTGAGCTATTACGCTTTCTTTAAATGATGGCTGCTTCTAAGCCAACATCCTGGCTGTCTATGCCTTCCCACATCGTTTCCCACTTAACCATGACTTTGGGACCTTAGCTGGCGGTCTGGGTTGTTTCCCTCTTCACGACGGACGTTAGCACCCGCCGTGTGTCTCCCGTGATAACATTCTTCGGTATTCGTAGTTTGCATCGAGTTGGTAAGCCGGGATGGCCCCCTAGTCGAAACAGTGCTCTACCCCCGAAGATGAGTTCACGAGGCGCTACCTAAATAGCTTTCGGGGAGAACCAGCTATCTCCCGGTTTGATTGGCCTTTCACCCCCAGCCACAAGTCATCCGCTAATTTTTCAACATTAGTCGGTTCGGTCCTCCAGTTAGTGTTACCCAACCTTCAACCTGCCCATGGCTAGATCACCGGGTTTCGGGTCTATACCTTGCAACTTGACGCCCAGTTAAGACTCGGTTTCCCTACGGCTCCCCTATACGGTTAACCTTGCTACAAAATATAAGTCGCTGACCCATTATACAAAAGGTACGCAGTCACCCCATAAAAGAGGCTCCCACTGCTTGTACGTACACGGTTTCAGGTTCTATTTCACTCCCCTCGCCGGGGTTCTTTTCGCCTTTCCCTCACGGTACTGGTTCACTATCGGTCAGTCAGGAGTATTTAGCCTTGGAGGATGGTCCCCCCATATTCAGACAGGATGTCACGTGTCCCGCCCTACTCATCGAACTCACAATCTGTGCATTTTTGTGTACGGGACTATCACCCTATACTGTGCGACTTTCCAGACGCTTCCACTAACACACAAACTGATGCTGGTTCTGGGCTCTTCCCCGTTCGCTCGCCGCTACTGGGGGAATCTCGGTTGATTTCTTTTCCTCGGGGTACTTAGATGTTTCAGTTCCCCCGGTTCGCCTCATTACACTATGTATTCATGTAATGATAATGTGTCGAAACACACTGGGTTTCCCCATTCGGGTATCGTCGGTTATTACGGTTCATATCACCTTACCGACGCTTTTCGCAGATTAGCACGCCCTTCATCGCCTCTGACTGCCTAGGCATCCACCGTGTACGCTTAGTCGCTTAACCTCACAACCCGAAGGTGTTTCCACCATCGCATTGCGATTATTTGAGAGACTCTGTTACAGACTAATCACCACTCAGTACTTCTACGGAGAGTGATGTTCAGCTGTAAACTTTCAATTTTCAGCTTGTTCCAGATTGTTAAAGAGCAATATCTTAAACACGACTCGTTAAAGTCATCTTTAAGATTTTTTATCGTTCATTAAGAACGGTTGATAATGTCTTTCACACATTATCGGATTGGCGTCCCCAAGGGGATTCGAACCCCTGTTACAGCCGTGAAAGGGCAGTGTCCTAGGCCTCTAGACGATGGGGACACGAAAAATCCGTACCAGACCGTATAACGGTATGGCACTTTTCGCATCAGCGTAAGGTCTCCCTTACCGCATCAACAGGTGCTCTTGCTCATTAATTTCATCAGACAATCTGTGTGGACACTGCACAATGCGTATCTTGAGGTAAGGAGGTGATCCAACCGCAGGTTCCCCTACGGTTACCTTGTTACGACTTCACCCCAGTCATGAATCACAAAGTGGTAAGCGCCCTCCCGAAGGTTAAGCTACCTACTTCTTTTGCAACCCACTCCCATGGTGTGACGGGCGGTGTGTACAAGGCCCGGGAACGTATTCACCGTAGCATTCTGATCTACGATTACTAGCGATTCCGACTTCATGGAGTCGAGTTGCAGACTCCAATCCGGACTACGACATACTTTATGAGGTCCGCTTGCTCTCGCGAGTTTGCTTCTCTTTGTATATGCCATTGTAGCACGTGTGTAGCCCTACTCGTAAGGGCCATGATGACTTGACGTCATCCCCACCTTCCTCCGGTTTATCACCGGCAGTCTCCTTTGAGTTCCCGACATTACTCGCTGGCAACAAAGGATAAGGGTTGCGCTCGTTGCGGGACTTAACCCAACATTTCACAACACGAGCTGACGACAGCCATGCAGCACCTGTCTCAGAGTTCCCGAAGGCACTAAGCTATCTCTAGCGAATTCTCTGGATGTCAAGAGTAGGTAAGGTTCTTCGCGTTGCATCGAATTAAACCACATGCTCCACCGCTTGTGCGGGCCCCCGTCAATTCATTTGAGTTTTAACCTTGCGGCCGTACTCCCCAGGCGGTCGACTTAACGCGTTAGCTCCGGAAGCCACGCCTCAAGGGCACAACCTCCAAGTCGACATCGTTTACAGCGTGGACTACCAGGGTATCTAATCCTGTTTGCTCCCCACGCTTTCGCACCTGAGCGTCAGTCTTTGTCCAGGGGGCCGCCTTCGCCACCGGTATTCCTCCAGATCTCTACGCATTTCACCGCTACACCTGGAATTCTACCCCCCTCTACAAGACTCTAGCTTGCCAGTTTCAAATGCAGTTCCCAAGTTAAGCTCGGGGATTTCACATCTGACTTAACAAACCGCCTGCGTGCGCTTTACGCCCAGTAATTCCGATTAACGCTTGCACCCTCCGTATTACCGCGGCTGCTGGCACGGAGTTAGCCGGTGCTTCTTCTGCGAGTAACGTCAATGCAATGTGCTATTAACACATTACCCTTCCTCCTCGCTGAAAGTGCTTTACAACCCTAAGGCCTTCTTCACACACGCGGCATGGCTGCATCAGGCTTGCGCCCATTGTGCAATATTCCCCACTGCTGCCTCCCGTAGGAGTCTGGACCGTGTCTCAGTTCCAGTGTGGCTGGTCATCCTCTCAGACCAGCTAGGGATCGTCGCCTAGGTGAGCCATTACCTCACCTACTAGCTAATCCCATCTGGGCACATCCGATGGCGTGAGGCCCGAAGGTCCCCCACTTTGGTCTTGCGACGTCATGCGGTATTAGCTACCGTTTCCAGTAGTTATCCCCCTCCATCAGGCAGTTTCCCAGACATTACTCACCCGTCCGCCGCTCGTCACCCAGAGAGCAAGCTCTCCTGTGCTACCGCTCGACTTGCATGTGTTAGGCCTGCCGCCAGCGTTCAATCTGAGCCATGATCAAACTCTTCAATTAAAAGTTCGATTTGCTTAAACAAGTTAAGCGGTGCTCAAAAATTAACTTTCGTAATAATTCACTAAATGAATTACTGCTTGGTCACTCTTTAAGACTTGATATTTTTTTGCCACCGAGGTGGCTGATATCGTCTTGTGAGTGCCCACACAGATTGTCTGATAAATTGTTAAAGAGCATGCCGCGGTTCGCAAGGAATCTTATGCGGCGCGGGAGGCGTATATTACGTTTTCCCGCTGAAGAGTCAAGAGATTATTCATTTGAACTTTCATCTTTTCTCTTCCTGTCCGAGCGACTTGTCAGTCGTTGTTCCCGGTCAGTGGAGGCGCATTATAGGGAGTTCTCAGAAGGCCGCAACCCCTAATTTCAATTATTTTATCAACCGTTCACTAATTCAACAATTTCACATGAATAGGATAATAAACACACTAAACCAGCTAAAAATGCGCCAGTTTAAAGCCTGAGGCTGACGTAAACTCTCCTTTATAATAAGAGAAAGACATTCAGGAATACCTTACATGCTACTCAATACACATCAACAGGCTGCTCAACGTAACCTTTCTTACTTACTGGCAGAGAAGATTGCACAACGTATTTTGTCTGGCGAGTATCCGGAGGGATCTATCCTTCCCGGGGAAAACGAGCTGGGGGAGATTTTTGGCGTCAGCCGGACGGCGGTGCGTGAGGCGGTAAAAACGTTAACAGCAAAAGGAATGCTCTTGCCGCGACCACGTATAGGTACGCGGGTGATGCCACAATCGAGCTGGAACTTCCTCGATCAGGAATTACTGACATGGTGGATGACAAGGGAGAACTTTGATGAAGTGATGGCACATTTTATTGTTTTGCGCCGCGCGCTGGAGCCGCAGGCTTGTGCTCTTGCGGCAATCTCCGCCACCAGGGAGCAAAAGCATCAGCTCTCTCTCTATATGTCTGAAATGCGCCAGTTGCATAAGCGCTTTGACCGGGAACGCTGGATAACCGTCGATACTCAATTTCACCAGCTCATCTATGAAGCGGGGAAAAATCCTTTCCTGACTTCATTTTCGAATTTGTTCAGTTCGGTCTACCAAAGCTATTTCCGGGCGATCACGGAAAATGAAGTCATCAAGCTGGAACATCACCAGCGCCTGACGGATGCCATCCTTACTGGTAACGCAAATGTCGCATTACAGGAATGCCAGCGTCTGTTACTGGCTGATGAGTGATCCTACAGACTGACGCACTACCAGCTCCGGCGTGAGCACTAAAACCTGAGGCTCTGATTCCGGATCTTGCAGACGATGCAATAATGCATCCACGGCCAGTTCACCCAGAGAATCTTTCGGCTGATGAATGGTTGTCAGTGGCGGCATCATATACTGCGCCAGCTGAATGTCATCGTATCCCACAACAGCCACATCATCGGGCACGCGTATTCCTCGCTGATAAAGCGCCTGATAGACGCCCACGGCCATCGCATCATTGCTGGCAAAAACGGCATGAGGCGGTACAGGCAACATCAGCAACTGCTCCATCGCTACCAGACCGCCGCCAAATTCAAAGTCACTGCTGACTTCATAACCGGGCAGGATCTCCAGACCGGCTTTTTTCATAGCCTTACGGTATCCGTTCAGCCGTTCCTGCGCCGTCGTTTTGTCCAGCGGACCGGTGATACAGGCAATACGACTGTATCCGTGACGGATTAAATGATCCGTCGCCATCTCGCCGCCCAGCAACGCATTATCCTGAATGACATCGATTGAACCTTCGAAGGGCGACCAGTCCATCATCACAATAGGTAGTGAAGGATAGCGGCTGATAGCATCTTTCGAAGGCCTGTGGTTTTCAGTACACATGATCAATAACCCGTCGACGCGCTTTTGCAAAAGCGTTTCCAGACTGCGGTTCATGCGTTCTGCGTCCCCGTCGGTATTACAGAGGATCAGACTGTAACCGCGTTCATAACAGCTGCGCTCAACGCCACGAACCACTTCGGAATAAAACGGGTTACTGCTGGCGGTCAGCAACATTCCGAGGGTGCGGGTTTGGTTGAGCTTAAGGCTTCGGGCTAACGCGGAGGGGGCATAGTTAAGTTGTTCAACGGCGGCATTCACTTTGTCGGCAATGGATTCGCTGACAAAGCGATTTTTATTGATGACATGAGAAACTGTAGAGGTTGAAACGCCCGCGAGGCGGGCGACATCTTTCATGGTGGCCAATCAGGCCTCCTGTTGAGCAAGAAAATCGTCGATTTCTTTACGCCACGGAACCGAGGGTTGCGCGCCAGGGCGTGTTACGGCTATCGCGGCAGCGGCATGGGCGAAACGCACGGCATTGTCCATGGTTTTGCCTTCGAGCAACGCGGTGACTAATGCACCGTTAAAGGTATCGCCGGCGGCGATGGTATCCACGGCTTTCACGCGGAACCCGGCAACCTGCTTACCTTCACCATTCTGGCTCAGCCAGACACCTTTACTTCCCATTGTAATGATGACCGTCGCGATACCTTTGTCATGGAGTACGCGTGCAGCACGCGCAGCGTCATCATTATTGTCGACTTTAATCCCCGTCAGCTTTTCGGCTTCGGTTTCGTTCGGGGTGATCATATCCACCCGCGCCAGCAATTCATCAGGCAGTTCACAGGCCGGAGCCGGGTTAAGGATGACCTGCGTGCCGTTATCTTTAGCCAGCTTCGCCGCTGCGATAACTGTTTCCAGCGGAGATTCCAGCTGCATCAGCAGGGCTGAGGCGTCGATAATGTTTTGTTTGTAACGCTCAAGATAGTCAGGCGTGACGGCTTTGTTTGCCCCCGCATCGATACCAATGACATTCTCACCTTCCGCATTCACAAAAATCAGCGCTACGCCGGTGGTTGTCTCTTTGATGGCTTCGATAGGTTGCGTATCAATGTGGTCGCTCGCCAGCTGCTTGCGAACACGCTCGCCAATATCGTCATCTCCGACACAGGCAATAAATGAAATATCAGCACCACTGCGACCGGCAGCAACTGCCTGGTTTGCACCTTTACCGCCGAAAGCCACGGTGTATTGCTTACCGATTACGGTTTCACCCGGTTGCGGAAAGTGGTTGATATTCAAAATATGGTCGGCATTGATACTGCCGAGAACGACCAGTTTGCCTGTCTTCACGTGTTGCTCCCTGAGTTAAATAGCGCCCCCGTAAGGAGGCGCGCAGATACAGCGTCAATATTACGGCTGAGCAACCAGTTTCAAATCAACAGGGATAACCGCCGGGACTTTTTCGCCTTTCAGCACTTTGTCTGCAGTTTGGACGCCGATTACGCCGATTTGTTCAGGACGTTGTGCCACGGTAGCGCCCATTTTGCCACCGTTGACCGCTTTGATGCCGTCATCTGTGCCGTCAAAACCGACAACCAGCACGTCAGTTTTACCGGCAGTCTGCAGGGCACGCAATGCGCCGAGCGCCATTTCGTCATTCTGAGCAAAGACTGCCTGCACATCCTGATGCGCGGTCAGCAGGTTTTGCATCACGTTCAGACCTTTGGTGCGGTCGAAGTCAGCAGGCTGGCTGGCGAGGATTTTGAAATGGTGCTTTTCAGCGGCCTGTGCAAAACCTTTGCCGCGTTCACGGGCAACAGACGTTCCTGCAATCCCTTCCAGTTCGATAACTTTTGCGTTTTCGCCCAGTTTTTTGGCAATGTAATCGCCTGCCATCTGGCCGCCGAAGGCGTTATCAGAGGCAACGTGGCTGGCGACAACGCCCTTGGTCGCCTGACGGTCAAGGGTGATCACCGGGATTTTCGCCTGGTTTGCCATCGTAACGGCATTACCTACTGCGTCAGAATCTGTCGGGTTGATAAGAATCAACTTGGTACCACGAACGGTCAGGTCCTGCACGTTCGCCAGTTCTTTCGCCGGGTTGTTCTGAGAATCCAGAACCACCAGGTTATAACCCAGTTTGTCGGCTTCTTTTTGCGCGCCGTCTTTCATGGAAACGAAGAACGGGTTATTCAACGTTGAAACGACCAGTGCAATAGTGTCTTTCGCCAGAACGTTAGCACTGAAGGAAGCGGTGATCGCTGCGGCGGAAACCCAGACAGCCAGTTTTTTCATATTCATGGTCATAAGTCCTGTAGGAGAGTTTATTTGTTGCTTTTGTTATCCACCAGAACCGCCAGCAGAATGACGACTGCTTTTACGATCATCTGGTAGTAGGAAGAAACACCTAATAAGTTCAAACCGTTATTCAGGAAGCCAAGGATCAAAGCACCGATCAGGGTGCCGACAATACGTCCTTTCCCGCCGGAGAGGCTGGTTCCCCCTAAAACCACAGCGGCAATCGCATCCAGCTCGTAACCGGTCCCCGCATTAGGCTGCGCGGAAGACAGACGCGCCACTTCGATGATACTGGCCAGAGCCGCCAGCAGCCCGCACAGGGAGTAGACGATGATTTTGACTTTATCGACGCTGATACCTGACAGACGCGTGGCAGACTCATTACCGCCCAGCGCGTAGATATAACGCCCTAACCGGGTGTGATGCAGCATGTACCAGACTGCAATAAACACCACGGCCATCAGCCAGACTGGGGTAGGAATACCCAGCGGACGTCCGATACCAAACCAACCGAATACGTCTGCTACATCGTTAAAACCGGTGCTGATCGGGCTGCCGTTGGTATAAACCATCGTGATACCGCGCAGCAGTAACATCATGACCAGCGTGGCAATAAACGCCTGCACCTTGCCTTTCGCAACAATCAACCCCGTGACAGCGCCGACACCGGCACCCAGCGCCAGCGCGCCCGCCACAGCAACCAGTGCATTAACTTCCAGCCCGACAATTGATGCGGCAACCGCACCGGTCAGCGCCAGCAAAGAGCCGACAGACAAATCGATACCGGAAGTCAGGATAACCAACGTCATGCCCACGGCCATAATGGCGTTGACCGACGTTTGCTGAAGAATGTTGAACAGGTTATTGACCGTGAAGAAGTTCGGGCTCAACGAGGAAACCACGGCAATCAACACCAGCAGTGCAATCAGAGACTTTTGCTCCAACAACAACTCTTTACTGATCCAGCGCTTTTTGGCTGGCAATGTCTGAGAACTCATATCTGATTACTCCTGCGTCACGCCGTATTGCTTGCCGACAGCGGCTGCCATCAGCACTTCTTGCGTTGCCTGTTCTATCGGGAATTCACCGCTCAAATGGCCTTCATGCATCACTAAAATCCGGTCGCTCATGCCGATCACTTCCGGCATTTCCGAGGAGACTAAAATGATGCTCAGCCCTTCGCGCTTGAACTGGTTAATAAGCTGGTAAATCTCTTTTTTCGCGCCAACGTCAACGCCACGTGTCGGTTCGTCGAGGATCAGGACTTTTGGCCGCGTCATTAATCCGCGGGCAATCGCCACTTTTTGCTGATTCCCGCCGGAAAGCAGGCCGATGGTCTGCATCATCGATGGCGTTTTTATATTGAAGAGGCGAATGAAATCGCCCACAGCCTGTTGCTCGTCGGCATGTTTCAAACGCCCGCCGCCGTGGCTGAAATAGCGCAACGCGGTCAGTGACATGTTTTCTTTCACCGACATCCCGAGCACCAAACCATCACGCTTACGGTCTTCGGAAATGTAGACGATGCCGTTTGCCAGCCCGTCCTGCGGAGAATGTGTGACGACCTCGCGGCCATCCAGCGAAACGTAACCACTTTTACGCGGCAACGCGCCGTAGAGAATTTTCATCAGTTCAGTACGGCCCGCGCCCATCAGGCCAGACACGCCGAGGATTTCGCCGCTGTGAAGTTCAAAGCTGACGTTATCCACACCCGGACCGCATAAATTACGGACCTGCAAACGCAGTGCGCCGCGTTCGTGGTTTATCCGCGGATACTGTTCTTCTAGACGACGGCCCACCATCATTTCGATCAACGTATCTTCTTGCAGTTCGCTGACCGGACGTTCAGCAATAAACTGACCGTCACGGAATACGGTGACGTCATCGCAAATCTCAAAAATCTCTTTCAGGCGATGGGAGATATACACCACGCCACATCCGGCGGCTTTCAGTTCGCGAATGACGTTAAATAAAGACGCCGTTTCGGTATCGGTGAGCGCATCAGTCGGTTCATCCATAATGATGACTTTAGATTCAAAGCTCAGCACTTTGGCGATCTCAACCATCTGCTGGTCGCCAATCGATAATTCACCGACCAGCCGGTCGCTTTTGTAACGCAGATTCAGACGCGCCAGGAGTTTATCGGCTTCGGCATACATCTTTTTCCAGTTGATGCGGCCAAAGCCATTGACGAACTCACGGCCAAGGAAAATGTTTTCAGCGATAGTCAGTTGTGGGATCAGGTTTAATTCCTGATGGATGATGCCAATCCCCGCTTCCTGAGAAGCTTTCGGGCCATTGAAGGTGGTTTCCTTGCCAAGAAACTGTACTGAGCCGGCATCTTTCTGGTAGATGCCGGTCAGCACTTTCATCATGGTGGACTTGCCCGCGCCGTTTTCTCCCACCAGCGCCATCACACGTCCCGGATAAACGCTGAGCGCCGCGCCGGAAAGTGCTTTTACGCCGGGAAAGGCTTTATCAATCCCTGTCAGTTTCAGCAAAGGTTGCATAAAGGCCTCAGAAGGTTACGCCGGCACACAGAATAACGTTCGCGTAAGGCGAACATTCCCCGCTGCGGATCACAGCCCGACTTTTTTCGCTTTGCGCTTTGAATGCCTCATGACTGACGTAATCCAAAGCAATGGTATTTCCCTGGTGTTGTTCGAGTTGTGTCAATTGGGCGAGTAACGCTTCATGGAGTTGAGGATTGTTAGTGAGGATTTCCTCGGCGAGGATAGCCCGCTCAACCTGCATCTCGTGTGTCACTACCTCTAAGACTTGTAAAAAGGTGGGGACTCCCTGGGTTAGCGCCAGATCGATGCGTTGGCAAGCTGCTGGCACCGGAAGACCGGCATCGCCAATAACCAGCTGATCGGTATGACCTAACCGGGCAATAACATTTGAGATTTCGGCATTTAATAGCGGTGACTTCTTCATTTTGACTCCTACAGCGAAACGTTTCGCTCATGGATGAGTTTATGAAACTCGCAGAACAAGGCAATGAAGATGTGATGGAATTGTGATCAGCGTCGAAACGTTTCGCTGAACGCTTCATAAAACGCAGCTCAATTTGAGTTAGCACTTAAATAAAGGGAAAGGGCAGAAATAAAACAGGGCACCCGAGGGTGCCCTGTTGAAAGCAGAAAGGGAAATCAGATTTCCACCTGCGTACCGAGTTCGATCACACGATTCGGCGGGATCTCAAACTGGTCCGGCGCGCGCAGGGCGTTACGGCTCAGCGCCATAAACAGTTTTCCGCGGAAATACAGATACCATGGACGCTTGGTGAGGATCAGCGATTCGTGCGACATGAAGAACGACGTTTCCATCATCCTGCACGGCAATCCTTCCAGACCACATCGATGGAAGACTTCTTCCACATTCGGCGTTTCTTTAAACCCGTAACTCGCGACCACACGCCAGAACGTCGGCGACAGCTGTTCAATGGTGACACGCCGGACGTTATGTACATAAGGCGCATCTTCCGTTCTCAACGTCAGCAGGACAACACGCTCATGCAACACTTTGTTGTGCTTAAGGTTATGCAGCAACGCAAATGGAATCACGTTGATGGCACGGGACATATAAACCGCAGTCCCCGGAACGCGAACTGGCGGTGATTTCTCCAGTGAAGCAATCATCGCTTCGAGTGAATTCCCGTGTTCGTTCATGCGGCGCATAAGACGGAAACGCTCGCTTTTCCAGGTGGTCATGACGATAAACATGCACAGACCCAGCGTCAGTGGCAGCCAGCCACCGGAGAACAGTTTTGTGGCGTTCGCCGCAAACAGCGGGATATCCATAAACAGCAGGGCAATCAGTAAAAGCCCGACCAGGAAAGGTTTCCAGTGCCAGTTTTTTAGCGCCACCGTGCAGGAGAGAATACTGGTCAGCACCATGGTGCCGGTGACGGCAATACCATAAGCCGCCGCCAGATTACTCGAATGCTCGAAGCTGGCAATCACGATAACCACCGCGAAATACAGCAGCCAGTTAATCGCCGGGATGTAGATCTGACCCGCTTCCATTTCTGAGGTATGGATAATGCGCATCGGCGGTAAATAGCCCAAACGCACCGCCTGACGGGTCAGGGAGAACACACCGGAAATCACGGCCTGAGACGCGATGATAGTTGCCAGCGTCGCCAGAATCAGTAACGGAATCAGCGCCCAGTCAGGTGCCAGCAGGAAGAAGGGGTTTTTGATCGCTTCCGGATTTTTCAGCAGCAACGCGCCCTGACCGAAGTAGTTCAGTACCAGAGAAGGCAATACCACGGTGAACCAGGCCAGACGGATCGGGAATTTCCCAAAATGCCCCATATCCGCATACAACGCTTCTACACCGGTGATTGACAGCACGACCGCGCCGAGCGCCAGGAAGGAAAAGGACTTATGCTCAATAAAGAAGTTAACCGCCCACATCGGGTTCATGGCGCGCAGCACTTCCGGATTCTGCATGATGCTGTTCACACCGAGGATCGCCAGCGACAGGAACCACAGCAACATAACCGGGGCAAAGAGTTTGCCCACAATGCCGGTGCCGTGCTTCTGAATTATGAAAAGCAACGTCAGAACAGAGATAGAAAGAGGGACGATATAAGGATCAAGGGCAGGCGCGGCGATTTCCAAACCTTCCATCGCGGAAAGCACCGAGATAGCCGGTGTGATCACCACTTCACCATAGAAGAAGCTGCCACCGATCAGGCCAAGAATCACCAAAACAGCGGTGGTACGTGCCGATGTATTTCTGCCCGCCAGAGACATCAGCGTCAGAATACCGCCTTCACCTGCGTTGTCCGCCCGCATCACGTAAGTGAGGTATTTGAGCGAAACAATGAGGATTAACATCCAGAAAATCAGAGAGAGAAAACCAAAAACGACGCTGGGTTCAACGTTGAAACCATAGTGACCAGAAAAACACTCTCTTAAGGTATAGAGAGGGCTGGTACCGATGTCGCCATAGACCACACCAATGGCGGCCAGGGTTACTGCTGGGAGTGACCGTTTATGTTCAGTGCTCATATTTTGTTTCTTTTTTGCTCGAACATCTGTAAGCGATGCGTGCGCTCAGTCTTATGATGCCCACTAAAAGGCGCACAGTATGCACGAATAAATCAGATTGCCTACCCATAAATGTGCAGCGAAACCGCCATTAAGATGAACGCGGTCACAATTCTGATAATAGAAAATTTTTAGTAATCAACAAGCTATAACGATAAAAATAAACGTGGCATATCGTCATAAGCCAGTACACTATTCAACAACTAAATGGAAACCGGAAGAGACAGTATGGCGCAATCCCCCCTTCTGGCAGAACGGATAGCCCGTCTTGCTAACGCATTAGAACATGGCCTGTACGAGAGGCAAGATGCGATACGCCTGTGTCTTCTGGCGGCCTTATGCGGAGAGAGCGTTTTTCTGCTTGGCCCGCCAGGCATCGCGAAAAGCCTGATTGCCCGCCGCCTGAAATTTGCTTTCCGACACGCGCGCGCTTTTGAATATCTGATGACACGCTTTTCCACTCCGGAAGAAGTCTTTGGTCCGCTGTCCATTCAGGCCCTGAAAGATGAAGGCCGTTATCTGCGTCTGACCGAAGGTTACTTGCCGGAAGCGGAAATTGTCTTCCTTGATGAAATCTGGAAAGCGGGTCCCGCCATCCTCAACACCTTGCTGACAGCCATCAACGAACGTCGTTTCCGTAATGGCGAGCGCGAAGAACCGATTCCGATGCGTCTGCTGGTCAGCGCTTCCAACGAATTGCCCGAAGCTGATGGCGGCCTGGAAGCATTGTATGACCGCATGCTGATTCGCCTGTGGCTGGATAAAGTGCAGGATAAGCAGAATTTCCGCTTACTGCTGACCAGCCGCACCAATGAAAGCGCCAATCCGGTGGCGGAATCCCTGAGTATCAGCGATGAAGAATATCAACAATGGCAGCCGGAGATCGATAAAGTCAATCTTTCAGACAGTTGCTTCGAACTGGTGTTTCAGCTTCGCCAGCGCCTTGATGCGCTCGATACCGCGCCTTATGTTTCCGATCGTCGCTGGAAAAAGGCACTCCGCCTGTTGCAGGCCTGCGCTTTTTTCAGCGGCCGGAATACTATCACTCCGATAGATTTGATTCTGCTGAAAGATTGTCTGTGGCATGACCTGAATACCTACCAACTGTTGCAAACCCAAATCGAGCAGCTGATCACCGAACAGGCTTACCAGCAACAAACCTTGCTGATGAAAATCCAGCAACTCAATCAGCAATGGATGCAATATCAGCAGCAGCAAAGCTCACGTCAGTCGATTAAGCTGAGCAAGAAAGCTGGCATTTTCAGCCGTAAACCGCAATACAGCCTGCCTGATGCCCTCGTTGCCAGCGGAATAACGCTGTTGCTGCAAACGCCTTTGCATCTGCATGAGATTAAAGTCACGCATCTGCTTTTTGAACGCAGCGTTCTGGAAGAGTGGATAAATAAAGGTGGCGTTCTGAAAGCCAAACTTAACGGGATTGGTTTTGTTCAAACGGTTGATGCCGAAATCGATGATAAGCAGCAATTGCTGGTGCTGGACGTCAGCCGTCAAAGTACGCCACTGACGTTGCCGGGCAACGAACACATCGCGGTGCCGGACGAAATGAAAAATACGCTGAATGATCTGACCGCAAAACTCGCTCAGCAAAGACATGAGTTCGGACAGCAGCAGAGTTGCCTTTTTGTTCCCGCAACGTGGATGGCAAAAATTGAAGCCAGTCTTTTGCAGGTTTCTGAACAGCTACGCCTGCAGCAACAAACCTTCAGCGGGCACTGATCATGTTTACCCTGGAATCTCTGGATCTTCTGCTGGCTATCAGCGAAGGAGAACTGATTGAGGAACTGATCGTCGGGTTACTGGCCGCGCCAGCCCTGGCGGTTTTCTTCGAAAAGTTTCCCCGCCTGAAGCGCGCGCTGACCCGGGATCTTCCTGAATGGAAATTACGCCTGCGCCAGAGGATCCACGAAACTCCGGTTCCTCAGGATCTGGCAAAAGAGTTTTATCTCTACCAGCATTGTCAGCAAGCCGACGCCCTGATATTTCAGGCAGAGCTGGGATCCCTGCTTGATGAGCTGGCAAGGCTGAATTCCCCGTTTGCCACCGAAGCCCGTACCTTGCGTGACAATCATGAAACCTCCCGTACTGCGCAGACCGGCAGTAGCTTCCAGACTTTATTCCTCCAGCGCTGGCGCCTGAATCTGACGTTCCAGACGGTGAACGTTCATCACCAGTTACTGGAACAGGAGCAGGAGCAGCTTCAGGAAGAATTGTTACAGCGGCTTGAACTGAGCAGCGAGTTGTCTCCTTTATTAGCAGAGAACGATACTGCCGCAGGCCGGTTGTGGGACATGAGTAAAGGAAAGCGTCTTCGCGGTGATATTCAGTCGCTGGCGCGTTTCGGCGCATTTCTCCAGCAACAACCGGAACTGATGAAACTGGCAGAACAACTCGGGCGCAGCCAGACGGTGAAAACCAGCCCGCATGAAGATGCCAAAATGGAAACGCACCGGCTGATGGTTCGCGAGCCTGCGACAGTGCCGGAAGAAGTGAATGGCATTCATCAGAGCGATGACATTTTGCGCCTGATGCCCACCGAACTGGGCACGCTGGGCATCCCCGAACTCGAATATGAATTTTACCGGCGCTTGCTGGAAAAACGTCTGATGACGTACCGGCTGCAAGGCGATGTCTGGTGTGAAAAAGTCGTGAAACGCCCGGTGGTTTATCAGCAGCAGGAACCACAGCCGCGGGGCCCTTTTGTGGTCTGCGTGGACACCTCAGGTTCGATGGGTGGCTTCAATGAGCAGTGTGCGAAAGCGTTCTGCCTGGCACTGCTGAAAATCGCTCTCGCCGATAACCGGAAGTGTTACATCATGCTGTTTGCCAGCGAAGTGATCCATTACGAACTGACCTCTGCCGGCGGGCTGGATCAGGCGCTGCGCTTTCTCGGACAGCATTTTCGTGGCGGTACCGATCTGGCCGCCTGCCTGAATGCCACGCTGGACAAACTGGCTTCTCCGCAATGGCACGACGCGGATGCCGTCGTCATCTCCGATTTCATCGCCCAGCGATTGCCTGATGAGGTGCAGAGAAAAGTTAAATTACTGCAACAGGAAAAACAGCACCGCTTCCATGCGCTGGCAATGTCACACTACGGAAAGCCCGGAATTCTGCGCATATTCGATCATATCTGGCGCTTTGATACCGGCGTGAAGAGCCGCGTTCAGCGACGCTGGCAGAGAAATTAAGCTTAAAGAGAAAGATAACCATGACTGAAATTTATCAGCTCGATGAGCTGGATCGCGGGATTCTGAACGCGTTGATGGAAAATGCCCGCACACCCTACGCCGAGCTGGCCAAAGTCTTCACCGTCAGCCCGGGAACCATCCACGTTCGTGTCGAGAAAATGAAGCAGGCCGGCATCATTACTGGCGCGCACATCACCGTGAATCCCAAGCAACTCGGTTACGATGTTTGCTGTTTTATCGGCATCATTCTTAAAAGCGCCAAGGATTATCCGTCTGCGCTGAAAAAGCTCGAGAGTATAGAAGAAGTGGTTGAAGCCTATTACACCACGGGCCATTACAGCATTTTCATTAAGATCATGTGTCGCTCTATCGATTCCCTCCAACATGTACTTATCAACAAGATCCAAACGATTGACGAGATCCAGTCCACAGAGACCCTGATCTCCCTGCAGAACCCCATCACACGGACTATCCAGCCCTGAGTCTCCATTTCTATACCCCTATTATCCACAGGTAGATCCCAGCTCATTCACAGCGTACAATAGCCCCTTTTCTCGGGTTGAGAGCACAATGGCAGACATTACCCTGATCAGTGGCAGTACGCTTGGCAGCGCCGAATATGTGGCAGAACACGTAGCAGAAAAGCTGGAAGAAGCCGGTTTTTCTACTGAGACGTTTCATGGCCCGGAGCTGTATGAAGTCCCGCAGGACGGGATCTGGTTGATGGTGTGTTCAACACACGGTGCGGGTGAACTGCCTGACAATTTACAGCCCTTTTTAGAGCAACTGGACGATCAGCAACCCGATCTCTCCAAAGTTCGCTTTGGTGCCTTAGGTTTAGGCAGCAGCGAATATGACACCTTCTGTGGTGCGATCGTCGCTTTGGATCAAAAACTGACCTCATTAGGGGCAAAACGGATCGGTGATCGTCTTGAGATCGACGTGACTCAACACGAAATTCCTGAAGATCCTGCTGAGGTTTGGGTCCTCAACTGGATTAATTTGATCAAATAAGTGTAAATTTCAGGCGATCAGATGTGGATAACTATGCTTAAAAGCAGGGTAAAACCCGTAGTTATCCCTCTAACAACTCCTGTATGCTTTTCATGCTGTGCATAACTCTCAATTCTGATCCCAGCTTATACTGTCCAGGATCACCGATCATTCACAGCATTGGATCCTTCTTAGCATCTTGATCTTCTTAAACAAAAGAGACTTATGCACAGAGGATCGCGATCCTAATAGAAGTATTAATAAGAGATCTTTAAATAAAAAAGATCTTCTTTTAATTAGTGAAGATCCCCGGGGACTTGTGGAACCTCTAAACTTGAGTAGAATCCCTCCTCCCAACGCCATACAAAGAAAGTTCGCTTGAACGCCGAGGTGCAGTCGCATGTTTTATCCGGATCAATTTGACGTCATCATCATAGGTGGTGGTCATGCAGGTACAGAAGCCGCCATGGCTTCGGCACGCATGGGACGTCAGACCTTATTACTCACCCACAATATCGACACGCTTGGACAAATGTCGTGTAACCCGGCTATTGGCGGGATCGGGAAGGGACATCTGGTTAAAGAAGTGGACGCGCTGGGCGGACTGATGGCCACCGCCATCGATCATGCAGGCATTCAGTTTAGGATACTAAACGCGAGCAAGGGCCCTGCTGTCAGGGCAACCCGTGCTCAGGCAGACCGGGTGCTTTACCGCCAGGCTGTCCGTACTGCGTTAGAAAATCAGCCTAACCTGATGATCTTCCAGCAACCTGTTGAAGACCTGATCGTCGAAAACGATCGCGTCGTGGGTGCTGTGACAAAAATGGGTCTCAAATTCCGCGCCAAAGCCGTTGTGCTGACCGTCGGGACGTTTCTGGATGGTAAGATCCACATCGGTCTTGAAAACTACAGCGGCGGCCGTGCGGGGGATCCTCCGGCGATCTCTTTGTCACAACGTCTGCGTGAATTGCCATTACGCGTAAACCGCCTGAAAACAGGTACACCGCCGCGTATCGATGCACGTTCCATAGATTTCAGCGTTCTCGCACAACAACATGGCGATAACCCGGCTCCGGTCTTCTCGTTCATGGGCAATGTGTCGCAACATCCGCGACAGATCCCATGCTACATGACCTACACCAACGAAAAAACGCATGATGTGATCCGCAATAATCTGGATCGCAGCCCGATGTATGCCGGGATCATCGAAGGGATCGGCCCGCGCTACTGCCCGTCGATCGAAGATAAAGTCATGCGTTTTGCCGATCGTAATTCTCATCAGATCTTCCTTGAACCGGAAGGCCTGACCAGCAACGAAGTCTATCCCAACGGGATTTCGACCAGCCTGCCCTTTGACGTACAGATGCAAATCGTCCGTTCAATGCAAGGGATGGAAAATGCGGTGATCGTTCGTCCTGGCTATGCCATCGAATATGATTTCTTCGATCCTCGTGATTTGAAACCGACGCTGGAAAGCAAATTTATCGCCGGCCTGTTCTTTGCCGGACAAATTAACGGCACCACAGGTTACGAAGAAGCCGCCGCACAAGGCCTGCTGGCCGGTATGAATGCGGCACGCAGCGCCAGCGAAGAAGAAGGCTGGGCACCACGACGAGATCAGGCTTACCTTGGCGTTCTGGTTGACGACTTGTGTACGCTGGGTACCAAAGAACCGTACCGTATGTTTACGTCACGCGCTGAATATCGTCTGATGCTGCGCGAAGACAACGCCGATTTACGCCTGACTGAAAAAGGCCGTGAACTTGGCCTGGTTGATGATGCCCGCTGGGTTCGTTTCAACCAGAAACTGGAAATGATCGAACAGGAACGTCAGCGTCTGCGTGGGATCTGGGTTAACCCTCACCATGCTCAGGTTGAAGAGATCAACGCGCATCTTTCTGCACCTCTTTCTAAAGAAGCAAGTGCTGAAGAACTGCTGCGTCGTCCTGAGATGACGTATGCACTGATCGCGAGTCTGTCTCCGTTTGGCCCCGGCGTACCGGATGTCCAGGCCGCAGAACAGGTTGAGATTCAGATCAAATACGAAGGCTATATCGCCCGTCAGCAGGAAGAGATCGAAAAACAACAGCGTAACGAAAACACGGTGTTGCCTCTCGATCTTGATTACAGCCAGGTAAACGGCTTGTCGAACGAAGTGATCGCCAAACTTAACGATCACAAACCGATGTCGATTGGTCAGGCGTCAAGGATCTCCGGTATTACACCGGCTGCAATTTCCATTTTGCTGATCTGGCTTAAAAAACAAGGCTTACTGCGCCGCAGTGCCTGAACCACATCTTTAATGACCGCTCTTTAAACTCGAAGAGCGGTCAATTCTTTCTTTTCCCACTTTTCTGGCTGTTTTATCATTTCCAAACCGGGCTGTTCCCGGCATATCGACTTTGTCTGAGGATTTCACTGTGCAAAAGAAACTGGACTCGCTGCTTGCTGCGGCAGGAATAGCGTTACCCGATCAGCAAAAACATCAACTGATTGGCTATGTCGAACTGCTGCATAAGTGGAACAAGGCCTACAACCTGACCTCTGTACGTGATCCGATGCAAATGCTGGTTCGTCATATTATGGACAGTATTGTGGTGAACCCGCATTTGCAGGGCCGTCGTTTCATCGATGTAGGAACCGGACCGGGCCTGCCTGGCATCCCGCTGGCAATTGTCCGTCCTGATTCACACTTCACATTGCTAGACAGCCTGGGTAAGCGTATACGCTTCCTGCGTCAGGTTCAGCATGAACTGGGCCTGAAAAACATCGAGCCCGTGCAGAGCCGTGTTGAAGAGTTTCAGCCAGAGCCGCCTTTTGATGGCGTGATCAGCCGCGCCTTTGCTTCGCTTCAGGATATGTTGTCATGGTGTCACCATTTGCCACAGAAAGGGCAGGGGCGTTTTTACGCGCTGAAAGGCGTGCGTCCGGATGATGAGCTCAACGTGTTGCCGGAAGGTATCACTCTGGAACGCGTCATAAAATTGCAGGTACCGGAACTTGACGGAGAACGTCATCTGGTCATTCTTACTGCAAACTAAAGTTGAGTTTTATCAATTAATCCTTAAAAAACGTGTGTGTTATCAGGGTTAAAATGAGCAGGCTAATTAAATAGTACAACCGACCTCTCAATTACTGCTTTTTTACATACTGATAGCATTTCAGTGATGTTTTTATTGTAATCCGCGACGTAATCGTCACTTTTGAAATTGAACAGGGGACAACTTCCTGATATTTAAATTGTAATGAAAATGTTGTTATTTGTTGGGTTGTTGTGTCAATAAATCGTAGCCAATTTTAAATAAGATTGTTTATCGAACATTGCATTCTTAACAATTTGATTTATAAAGATTTTAAAAGGCCTGATTAGCTAAAGACATTTAAACAGCGCAGGGTATATAAAGACATCTGGGTTAATTATGTGATCCAGTGCACGCTTCTTTGTCAGATGATGAAATAACCGAAGCAATGTAAAAAGGGCAAATTCAGCTATAGTTTGGTTGTCAAAATAGTGATGAAGCGGAAAATTTAAATAATTGTTCACCTTTTCGCTACTTATCCATTGAATTCGTTCCTGTGCCCCGTATAATTTGCTCGGTTTTTGCTGCTTGACTCAAAACAGTAAAGGCAGTGATATACGGCATTCAGTATACCTCCAGCTAGGTACTTGATACGGAGAGAACAAACGTCATGTCTGTATCCGGTATTTTACACAGTGCCCATAGTGTGAAGGTTGCCAGAAAGCTGTTGATACTGCAGTTATTGACCTTTGTTCTGCTCAGTGCTGTGTTTGGCTTTAAAAGCCTGGAATGGACCACATCGGCCCTTATGGGTGGTTTGGCCGCCTGGGTGCCAAATGTGCTGTTTATGCTGTTTGCATGGCGCCACCAGGCGCAAACAACGGTCTCTGGACGGGTTGCCTGGTCCTTTGCTATCGGGGAAGCGCTGAAGGTTCTGGTGACGGTGATCTTAATGATTGTCGCACTTGGCCTGTTTAAGGCGGCTTTTGCTCCGTTGGGGTTGGCCTATTTATCGGTGTTGATGACTCAGATTTTGGCACCGGTCGTCATTAACAGTTACCGTACTTAACTACTAAAGGGTAAGAGGCATCATGTCTGCATCAGGAGAAATCTCTACTCCACAAGAGTATATCAGTCACCATCTGACTCAGCTTCAGATCGGGACGGGATTCTGGTCGATTAACATCGATTCGATGTTTTTCTCCGTGTTCCTCGGAGTACTCTTTCTGGTTATTTTCCATCGCGTAGCCAAAAACGCCACCAGCGGTGTACCGGGTAAATTGCAAACTGCAGTTGAACTGGTCGTTGGTTTCGTCGACAGCAGCGTGCGTGACATGTATCACGGCAAAAGCAAAGTGATTGCACCTCTCGCGCTGACCGTCTTCGTCTGGGTGTTTATGATGAACCTGATGGATTTGCTGCCAATCGATTTGCTGCCGACTCTCATCGGTGAAAAGTTGCTTGGTCTGCCAGCGCTGCGTGTGGTTCCTACGGCTGACGTGAATATTACGTTGTCCATGGCACTTGGCGTATTCATTCTGATTCTTTTCTATAGCATTAAGATGAAAGGCTTTGGCGGTTTCATTAAAGAACTGACAATGCAGCCATTCAATCATCCGGTTTTCATTCCGATTAACTTGATTCTTGAAGGTGTCAGCCTGCTGTCTAAACCAGTTTCACTGGGTCTGCGACTGTTTGGCAATATGTATGCGGGTGAGTTGATCTTCATCCTTATTGCTGGCCTGTTGCCGTGGTGGTCACAGTGGATCCTGAATGTGCCTTGGGCCATTTTCCACATCCTGATCATTACGCTACAAGCCTTTATTTTCATGGTTCTGACGATTGTCTATCTCTCGATGGCATCTGAAAAACACTGATTTTCTTTCAACACTACTGCGTTTTAACTGAAACAAACTGGAGACTGTCATGGAAAACCTGAGTATGGATCTGCTGTACA
Organism: Rahnella sp. PCH160; assembly: GCF_047784855.1. NCBI lineage: Bacteria > Pseudomonadati > Pseudomonadota > Gammaproteobacteria > Enterobacterales > Yersiniaceae > Rahnella > Rahnella sp. PCH160. The sequence continues at coordinate 979,657 of NZ_JBLOGT010000001.1, read as the reverse complement.
TGGCTGCCGCTGTGATGATGGGCCTGGCGGCAATCGGTGCTGCGATCGGTATCGGCATCTTGGGTGGTAAATTCTTGGAAGGTGCTGCACGTCAGCCTGACCTGATCCCTCTGTTGCGTACACAGTTCTTTATCGTTATGGGTCTGGTCGATGCAATCCCAATGATTGCGGTTGGTCTGGGTCTGTACGTGATGTTTGCTGTCGCCTAACACTGAGTTCGCTCAGCGTTAAACGAACTACATCAAATATTTCACTTTGAAAGAGGCATTGTGCTGTGAATCTTAACGCAACAATCCTCGGCCAGGCTATCGCGTTTGTCCTGTTTGTCGTGTTCTGTATGAAGTACGTATGGCCGCCAATTATGGCTGCCATCGAAAAACGTCAGAAAGAAATTTCTGAAGGTTTATCTTCCGCAGAACGTGCAAAAAAAGAACTGGACTTAGCGCAAGCCGATGCGACCGACCAACTGAAGAAAGCCAAAGCTGAAGCTCAGGTAATCATCGACCAGGCGAACAAGCGTAAAGCACAGATCGTCGACGAAGCGAAGACCGAAGCCGAGCAGGAACGTAACAAGATCGTAGCGCAAGCTAAGGCAGAGATTGACGCCGAACGCCAACGTGCACGTGAAGAGTTGCGTAAACAGGTCGGGATTTTGGCCATTGCTGGCGCCGAGAAGATCATCGAACGTTCCGTGGATGAAGCTGCTAACAGCGACATCGTTGATAAACTGGTCGCTGAACTGTAAGGAGGGAGGGGCTGATGTCTGAATTTGTAACTGTAGCTCGCCCCTACGCCAAAGCAGCTTTTGACTTTGCCGTTGAGCACCAAAGCGTAGATCGCTGGCAGTCCATGTTAGCGTTCACGGCTGAAGTCACGCGCAATGAACAGATTGAAGAACTGCTTTCCGGTGCTAGCGCGCCAGAAACGTTGTCTAAAACGTTTATTGCCGTATGTGGTGAACAACTCGACGAGGCATGCCAGAACCTGATTAAGGTGATGGCTGAAAATGGACGTTTACGCGTTCTTCCGGAAGTGCTGGAGCAGTTTATTGAACTGCGCGCCTCTCTCGAGGCTGTTGCTGAAGTCGAAGTAACCTCAGCAAATCCACTTTCGGAAGAACAGCAGGCAAAAATTGCTGCTGCGATGGAAAAACGTCTGTCTCGCAAAGTTAAGCTGAATTGCAAAATTGACAAGTCTGTTCTTGCCGGTGTCATTATCCGTGCAGGTGATATGGTGATTGATGGCAGCGTTCGCAGTCGTCTTGAACGCCTGGCAGACGTCTTGCAGTCTTAAGGGGACTGGAGCATATGCAACTGAATTCCACCGAAATCAGCGAACTGATAAAGCAGCGCATTGCTCAGTTCAATGTAGTGAGCGAAGCTCACAATGAAGGTACTATCGTTTCCGTCAGTGACGGGATCATCCGCGTACACGGCTTAGCCGATGTTATGCAAGGGGAAATGATTGCGTTGCCGGGTAACCGTTACGCTATCGCCCTGAACCTGGAGCGTGACTCTGTAGGTGCCGTTGTAATGGGCCCTTACGCTGACCTCGCCGAAGGGATGAAAGTAAAATGTACTGGCCGTATCCTGGAAGTTCCCGTTGGCCGTGGCCTGCTGGGCCGTGTTGTTAACACCCTGGGTGCGCCAATTGACGGTAAAGGTCCGGTAGAGCACGACGGCTTCTCAGCTGTTGAAGCAATCGCACCTGGCGTTATCGAACGCCAATCCGTAGACCAGCCTGTGCAGACAGGTTATAAGTCCGTTGATGCCATGATCCCAATCGGTCGTGGTCAGCGTGAACTGGTCATCGGTGACCGCCAAACCGGTAAAACTGCTCTGGCAATTGATGCGATCATCAACCAGCGCGAATCCGGCATCAAATGTATCTATGTGGCTATCGGCCAGAAAGCGTCCACCATTTCTAACGTGGTGCGTAAACTGGAAGAGCACGGCGCACTGGAAAACACCATCGTTGTTGTTGCAACTGCATCAGAATCTGCTGCACTGCAATACCTGGCGCCGTACTCCGGTTGCGCAATGGGTGAATATTTCCGTGACCGCGGTGAAGACGCACTGATCGTTTATGATGACCTGTCTAAACAGGCTGTTGCATACCGTCAGATTTCCCTGCTGCTTCGTCGTCCACCAGGTCGTGAAGCTTACCCAGGCGACGTTTTCTATCTCCACTCCCGTCTGCTGGAACGTGCTGCGCGTGTAAACGCCGATTACGTTGAAGCATTCACCAAGGGTGAAGTGAAAGGCAAAACCGGTTCCCTGACTGCGCTTCCAATCATCGAAACGCAAGCGGGCGACGTTTCCGCGTTCGTTCCTACCAACGTAATTTCGATTACTGATGGTCAGATCTTCCTGGAATCAAACCTGTTTAACGCCGGTATTCGTCCTGCGGTTAACCCGGGGATTTCGGTATCCCGTGTTGGTGGTGCTGCTCAGACTAAGATCATGAAAAAACTGTCCGGTGGTATTCGTACCGCTCTGGCACAGTATCGTGAACTGGCTGCGTTTTCGCAGTTCGCATCTGATCTGGATGAGGCAACCCGTAAACAGCTGAATCACGGTCAGAAAGTGACTGAGTTGCTGAAACAGAAACAATACGCTCCGATGTCTATCGTTGCGCAGTCTCTGATCATCTTCGCAGCAGAACGTGGTTACCTGGAAGACGTTGACTTGTCCAAAGTCGGTAGCTTCGAAGCGGCACTGTTGGCTTATGCTGACCGTGAACACGGCGAGCTTCTGCAGCAAATCAACCAAACTGGTGCGTATAACGATGAGATCGAGGGTAAATTCAAAAATATCCTCGATACCTTCAAAGCAACCCAGTCCTGGTAATACTAAACGGCCCTGCTGCCCTGCTTTTAGCAGATAAGCAGCAGGCCGTTTGGTCATGAGGAGAAGCAGAGATGGCCGGCGGAAAAGAGATACGTAGTAAGATCGGTAGCGTTCAAAACACGCAAAAGATCACTAAAGCGATGGAAATGGTCGCCGCCTCCAAAATGCGTAAAACGCAGGATCGCATGGCGGCCAGCCGTCCTTATGCAGAAACCATTCGTGAAGTGATTGGTCACCTCGCGCTCGGGAATCTGGAATACAAGCACCCTTACCTGGATGAGCGTGACGTTAAACGCGTCGGGTATCTGGTGGTGTCTACCGACCGTGGTCTTTGTGGTGGTCTGAACATTAACCTGTTCAAAAAACTGCTGACAGAGATGAAAGACTGGTCCGCAAAAGGCGTTGAGGTTGACTTAGCCCTGATCGGTTCCAAAGCAGCGTCTTTCTTCGGCTCCGTGGGTGGCAACGTTGTTGCTCAGGTGACTGGCATGGGGGATAACCCTTCCCTGTCAGAACTGATCGGACCGGTGAAAGTGATGTTGCAGGCTTTCGACGAAGGTCGCTTAGACAAGTTATGCGTTGTTAGCAATAAATTCGTCAATACCATGTCTCAGGAACCCCGCATCGTACAGCTGTTGCCTCTGCCTCCGGCAGAAGATGGCGTACTGGCGAAGAAATCCTGGGATTACCTGTATGAGCCGGACCCTAAAGCACTGCTGGATACCCTCCTGCGTCGCTACGTGGAATCGCAGGTTTATCAGGGCGTCGTAGAAAACCTGGCCAGCGAACAGGCCGCGCGAATGGTAGCGATGAAAGCCGCAACCGATAACGGCGGCAGCCTGATCAAAGAGCTGCAGTTGGTATACAACAAAGCTCGTCAGGCCAGCATCACTCAGGAACTCACCGAGATCGTCGGGGGAGCCTCCGCGGTTTAAGCTAGGTTTACGAATTACGTAGAGGATTCAAGATGGCTACTGGAAAGATTATCCAGGTAATCGGCGCCGTGGTGGACGTCGAGTTCCCTCAGGATGCGGTACCGAACGTGTACCATGCTCTTGAGGTAGAAAACGGTACCTCCAAGCTGGTGCTGGAAGTTCAGCAACAGTTAGGCGGCGGCGTTGTTCGTTGTATCGCAATGGGTACCTCAGACGGCCTGCGTCGCGGTCTGAAAGTGAACAACCTGCAACACCCAATCGAAGTTCCAGTGGGTGTGGCAACTCTGGGTCGTATCATGAACGTATTGGGTGAACCAATCGACATGAAAGGTGAAATCGGCGAAGAAGAACGTCGTGCCATTCACCGTCCGGCACCTTCTTATGAAGAGCTGGCGAACTCCCAGGAATTGCTGGAAACCGGTATCAAAGTTATGGACCTGATGTGCCCTTTCGCTAAGGGCGGTAAAGTCGGTCTGTTCGGTGGTGCGGGTGTAGGTAAAACTGTAAACATGATGGAGTTGATCCGTAACATCGCGATCGAGCACTCCGGTTATTCTGTGTTTGCAGGCGTGGGTGAACGTACTCGTGAGGGTAACGACTTCTACCACGAAATGACCGAATCCAACGTTATCGACAAAGTTTCTCTGGTTTATGGTCAGATGAATGAGCCACCAGGTAACCGTCTGCGCGTTGCACTGACCGGCCTGACCATGGCGGAGAAATTCCGTGATGAAGGTCGTGACGTACTGCTGTTCGTTGACAACATTTACCGTTACACCCTGGCGGGTACCGAAGTGTCTGCACTTCTGGGCCGTATGCCATCGGCGGTAGGTTATCAGCCAACGCTGGCGGAAGAGATGGGCGCTCTGCAAGAACGTATCACCTCGACCAAAAGTGGTTCTATCACCTCCGTACAGGCCGTTTACGTCCCTGCGGATGACTTGACTGACCCATCTCCAGCCACCACCTTTGCTCACTTAGATGCAACCGTGGTACTGAGCCGTCAGATCGCGTCACTGGGTATCTACCCGGCGGTTGACCCACTGGATTCCACCAGCCGTCAGCTGGATCCACTGGTTGTTGGTCAGGAACACTATGATGTGGCTCGTGGCGTGCAGTCTATTCTGCAACGTTACAAGGAACTGAAAGACATCATCGCGATTCTGGGTATGGACGAATTGTCAGAAGATGACAAACTGGCTGTCTCCCGTGCGCGTAAGATCGAACGCTTCCTGTCCCAGCCATTCTTCGTGGCCGAAGTCTTTACCGGTTCTCCGGGCAAGTTCGTATCGCTGAAAGACACCATTCGTGGTTTCAAAGGCATTATGGACGGCGACTACGATCACCTGCCAGAGCAAGCGTTCTACATGGTTGGCACCATTGAAGAAGCAGTGGAAAAAGCCAAGAAACTGTAACGCTAGTTTGTTGTGAGAGAGGATGACATGGCTGAAAAAGCTTACCATCTGGATGTTGTCAGTGCGGAAAAACGTATGTTTGCCGGCATGGTACAGAAAATCCAGGTGACGGGTAGCGAAGGCGAACTGGGTATTTTCCCGGGGCATGCTCCGCTGCTCACCGCCATCAAGCCTGGCATGGTGCGCATTGTTAAAGAACACGGTGAAGAAGAGTATATCTATCTTTCCGGTGGCATCCTTGAGGTGCAGCCGAATGCAACGACCGTGTTGGCTGATACTGCAATCCGTGGGCAAGACCTCGACGAAGCGCGCGCGCTTGAAGCTAAGCGCAAAGCGGAAGAACACATTAGTGGTTCTCACGGCGACGTTGATTACGCTCAGGCGTCAGCGGAACTGGCTAAGGCGATCGCGAAACTTCGCGTTATCGAACTGACCAGAAAAGCGATGTAACAACATCAGTGAGAAAAGCGACCTTCGGGTCGCTTTTTTTTTACCTTTAAAAAAGAGTGTTTTCAGCATTTATCCCAAGGCTTATTTTGGCTTTTGGTGGAATACTTGCGTGATTAATGGACACTTTACCCTCAGGTTTTTTGTTATAGTCTATATCGTGTTCAACCCTTGCGGGCTGCGGCTTGCAGACGGTTTTTGACGCGAAATATGTAGTAATCCGTTCACATAACGGGTTATTTTTGTCACTCAAATTGGATTTGTCAGGTTATCTATGTCAAACAGCGCACTGAGTGTGGTGATCCTTGCCGCGGGCAAGGGAACACGCATGTATTCCAACCTTCCTAAAGTTCTTCATACATTGGCGGGCAAGCCAATGGTTCAACACGTTATCGATGCAGCCACGCAGGTGGGTGCAAGAAACGTGCATCTGGTCTATGGCCACGGTGGGGATTTACTGAAGAAAACGCTGGCTGGCAGTGATCTGAACTGGGTATTGCAGGCCGAACAGCTGGGTACCGGGCATGCAATGCAGCAGGCTGCGCCTTTCTTTGCGGATGACGAAGATGTCCTGATGCTTTACGGCGATGTCCCGCTGATTTCAGTCGAAACGCTGGATAAATTGCTGAAAGCCAAACCTGAAGGCGGTATCGGTTTGCTCACCGTCGTACTGGATAATCCAACCGGCTATGGTCGCATCGTGCGTGAAAATGGCATTGTGACCGGCATCGTTGAGCAGAAAGATGCCAATGCCGAACAGCTGAAAATCAAAGAAATTAACACCGGTATTCTGGTGGCCAACGGCGCGTCGTTTAAACGCTGGCTCGGTCAGCTGAATAACAACAACGCGCAGGGCGAGTATTACATTACCGATATCATCGCGATGGCGCATGCGGAAGGCAATCTGATCGCCACCGTTCATCCGGCGCGTGACAGTGAAGTCGATGGCGTGAATAACCGCCTGCAACTTTCCCGTCTTGAGCGTGTGTATCAGACCGAACAGGCCGAACGTCTGCTTCTGGAAGGCGTGATGCTGATGGATCCGGCGCGCTTTGATCTCCGTGGCGAGTTGTCTCACGGGATTGATGTGGTGATCGACACCAACGTTATTATCGAAGGCCACGTAAAACTGGGCGATCGCGTCAAAATCGGTGCGGGCTGTGTACTGAAAAACTGCGTAATCGGCGATGACTGCGAAGTCAGCCCTTACAGCGTATTCGAAGATGCCGTGCTGGAAAGCGGTTGTACGGTCGGGCCTTTTGCCCGCCTGCGACCAGGTGCCGAACTGGCCGAAGGCGCGCATGTGGGTAACTTCGTCGAAATCAAAAAAGCGCGTCTTGGGAAGGGTTCGAAAGCGGGCCATCTTTCCTATCTTGGCGACGCTGAAATTGGCGACAACGTGAATATCGGCGCGGGTACGATCACCTGCAACTACGACGGCGTGAACAAAAGCAAAACGATTATCGGCAACAACGTCTTCGTCGGGTCTGACACTCAGCTGATTGCGCCGGTCACCGTGGGCAATAATGTCACTATCGCTGCCGGAACAACCGTGACGCGCGATGTACCGGATAACGGTTTGCTGCTGAGCCGTGTCCCGCAGGTGCATAAGCCGGACTGGCAGAAACCCGTGAAGAAAAAATAAGCTACCCTGAAATGGAGTGCGTCAGGCGCAAAAATTTGCGCCTGATTTCTTTCTGTCACGTTGTGTTTTGGTCTGTGTTTTCTCCGAATGCAGACCAAAACATAATAATCCCCAACTTCTACAAGGCTCGGGGAACCGCACGTACACCGGAAAACGGGGCGTGTGGATAAATCAGGTCAGGCATCAAAAAAGGTCCCGAAAGACCTTCAATAGGAATAAAACTGATGTGTGGAATTGTAGGCGCAGTAGCGCAACGCGATATTGCTGAAATTCTGTTAGAAGGTTTACGTCGTCTGGAATACCGCGGTTATGACTCAGCGGGTCTGGCTGTGATTGATGAGGACGGAAAAATGGGGCGCCTGCGTCGTCTGGGTAAAGTCCAGATGCTGGCAGATGCGCTGGATGAACATCCTTTGCACGGCGGTACGGGTATTGCCCATACCCGCTGGGCAACGCACGGTGAACCTTCCGAAGCGAACGCGCACCCGCATGTCTCTGATTACATTGCGGTAGTGCACAACGGCATTATTGAAAACCACGAACCTCTGCGTGAATTGCTGATCGAACGCGGTTACCGTTTTGATTCCGAAACGGATACCGAAGTGATTGCGCATCTGGTGCATTGGGAACAACTTCAGGGCGGCACGTTGCTGGAAGTCGTTCAGCGCGTGATCCCTCAACTGCGCGGCGCTTATGGCACCGTGGTGATGGACCGACGTGATCCGTCCGTTCTGATCGCTGCCCGTTCCGGTAGTCCGCTGGTGATTGGTCGTGGCGTGGGTGAAAACTTCATTGCTTCCGATCAGCTGGCGCTGTTGCCTGTCACCCGCCGCTTCCTGTTCCTGGAAGAAGGCGATGTGGCCGAGGTTAAACGCCGTTCCGTCAGCGTGTATGACAAAAAAGGTCATGCCGTTGAACGCGAAGAGATCGAATCTAAAGTGCAGTACGACGCCGGTGATAAAGGTGCTTACCGCCACTACATGCAGAAAGAAATCTACGAACAGCCGCTGGCGATTAAAAACACCCTGGAAGGGCGTTTCAGTCACGGTGAAGTGAATCTGAGCGAACTGGGCGAAAAGGCGGATGAGATCCTGTCCCGCGTTCAGCATGTGCAGATTATCGCCTGCGGCACGTCATACAACTCCGGGATGGTGGCGCGTTACTGGTTCGAATCTCTGGCCGGTATGCCGTGTGATGTCGAGATCGCGTCCGAATTCCGCTATCGCAAATCTGCCGTGCGCCCGGGCAGCCTGATCATCACCTTGTCTCAGTCAGGTGAAACCGCCGATACGCTGGCGGCACTGCGCCTGTCCAAAGAGCTGGGTTATCTCGGTTCCCTGGCCGTGTGTAACGTTGCCGGTTCCTCTCTGGTGCGTGAATCCGATATGGCGCTGATGACCAAAGCGGGCACGGAAATCGGTGTGGCATCGACCAAAGCGTTTACCACCCAACTGACCGTTCTGCTGATGCTGGTGGCGCGTATGGGCCGTCTGAAAGGCATGGCACCGCAGGTTGAGCACGACATTGTTCACGCATTACAGGCGCTGCCTGCGCGTATCGAACAGATGCTCTCGCTGGATAAAACCATCGAATCGCTGGCGGAAGGTTTCTCTGACAAACATCATGCGTTGTTCCTCGGTCGTGGTGATCAGTACCCGATTGCCATGGAAGGTGCGCTGAAGCTGAAAGAGATTTCCTATATTCATGCGGAAGCCTATGCGGCAGGCGAGCTGAAACACGGCCCGCTGGCGCTGATTGACGCAGATATGCCGGTGATCGTGGTGGCGCCTAACAACGAACTGCTGGAAAAACTGAAGTCGAATATCGAAGAAGTGCGCGCCCGCGGCGGTTTGCTGTATGTATTCGCCGATCAGGATGCTGGTTTTACCGACAGCGACGGTATGAAGATCATTCAGTTACCGCACGTCGAAGAAATCGTCGCTCCGATTTTCTACACAGTTCCGTTACAGCTGCTGTCTTACTATGTCGCGCTGATTAAAGGCACTGACGTAGACCAGCCACGTAATCTGGCCAAATCAGTCACAGTAGAATAAGCCACGCCGGTTTTGATACTGACTTCTAAGCGCCCATTTCGGGCGCTTTTTTATTTCCAAACGGCTACCTGCGGGTTTTCTCTTTCCCAGCCGCTGTCACGATTCTTTTCTCTCAGGCTTCGTTACCCGCCACGCATAAGGTATAGTCCGCCTTTTTACGAAGGTGCCTTGCTGAATGCTGTCCAACCCCTCCATTCGTCTCAACAAATACATTAGTGAGAGCGGGATCTGCTCTCGCCGCGATGCCGATCGTTACGTAGAACAAGGAAACGTTTTTATTAATGGCAGACGCGCCTCCGTGGGTGCACAGGTATTTGCCGGGGATGTGGTGAAAGTTAACGGCCAGCTGATTGAACCGCGTGATGAAGAAGATGTCGTGCTGATTGCGCTCAATAAGCCCGTGGGCATCATCACCACCATGGAAGACGGTGAACGGGACAACATCAGTGATTTCGTAAATCACAGCAAACGTGTTTTTCCGATTGGGCGTCTGGATAAAGACTCTCAGGGGCTGATTTTACTGACCAACCACGGTGATCTGGTCAACAAAATCCTTCGTGCCGGTAACGATCACGAAAAAGAATACGTCGTAACGGTCAACAAACCGGTGACGGATGAGTTTATTACCGGCCTGGGCGCGGGCGTGCCGATGCTGGGAACGGTAACCAAAAAATGCAAAGTGAAGAAAGAAGCGCCCTTTGTATTTCGTATCACGCTGGTTCAGGGGCTTAACCGCCAGATCCGCCGTATGTGTAAGCACTTTGGCTTTGAAGTCACCAAGCTTGAACGTGTGCGGATTATGAACATCAACCTGAAAGGCCTGCCTTTGGGGGAATGGCGTGATTTGACGGACGACGAGCTGGTCGAATTATTCAGGCTGACTGAAAACTCAACGTCTGATGAAAAACCGGCCAAAAAAACGCAGGCGAAACCTGCTCAGGCGAAAAAAACGGTTGTCACAAAACCGAAAAATACTGAAAAACCTGACGGGAATTCAGCGTCCCGTATGCGTTTTGCACAGCCTGGACGTAAAAAGAAAGGGCGTTAAGCCTGAATGTTTTTTCGCTGATACCGGCCTTCGCGCCGGTTTTTATTTGATGGGTCCCCGCCAGCTTGCCCATCTCGCTCAAATTGTGACCGGTGTCATAAAACTGTCATATAACGTACATTTTACTGTCACCGAACTGTCCTATTTTCCTCCTGTGCCAAACACTTTATATATCTCGACCTGGGTCGAACAAAAAAAAACCACTAGGAGTGGAACATGAAATTGATGCGTAACACCGTCGCCGGTATTGTAGCAGCGACTTTTTCCCTCACAGCAATGTCTGCTTTCGCTGCTAGTAATTTGACTGGCGCTGGCGGCACCTTCCCTGCACCTGTCTACGCTAAGTGGGCGGATGCTTATCAGAAAGCCACCGGTACTCAGGTTAACTATCAGGGCATCGGTTCTTCCGGCGGCGTGAAACAAATCATCGCCAAGACCGTTGATTTCGGCGCATCTGATGCTCCGATGAAAGAAGAAGATCTGAACAAAAACGGCCTGTTCCAGTTCCCTACCGTCATCGGTGGCGTGGTACTGGCTGTCAATATCCCGGGCATCAAATCAGGTCAGCTGACGCTGGATGGCGCAACGCTGGGTGATATCTACCTGGGTAAAATTAAAAAGTGGAACGACGCGGCGATCACTAAGCTGAACCCGGGCGTGAAACTGCCAGATACCAATATCGCGGTTGTTCGTCGTGCTGACGGCTCCGGGACTTCTTTCGTGTTCACCAGCTATCTGGCTAAAGTGAACAACGAGTGGAAAGAGAAAATCGGTTCAGGCTCTACGGTTAACTGGCCTACCGGTCTGGGCGGCAAAGGTAACGACGGTGTGGCCGCATTTGTACAGCGTCTGCCAGGCTCAATCGGTTACGTAGAGTACGCTTACGCGAAACAAAACAACCTGGCTTACACCAAACTGGTGGATGCCGATGGAAAAGCTATCAGCCCGACGGAAGAATCCTTCAGCGCAGCAGCTAAAGGCGCTGACTGGAGCAAAACCTTCGCTCAGGATCTGACTTACCAGAAAGGCACCAATGCGTGGCCAATCAGCTCCACCACCTTCATCCTGATTTACAAAGATCAGCAGGATGCAGCGAAAGGCGCTGAAGTTCTGAAGTTCTTCGACTGGGCTTACAAAAACGGCAACAAACTGACGACTGATCTGGATTACGCAACGCTGCCACCCGCTGTGGTTGAGCAGGTTCGCGCAGCCTGGAAAGCCAACGTCAAAGATAGCAGCGGCAAAGCACTTTACTAGGATCCGGCGTCTCGTCTGATATAAAGTACAAGTCTTCTGCTTCATTCCCTCTCCGGCCGGGGAGGGAATTAAATCTGAATTAAAAGAGAGTGGTATGGCTGAATACAAACCGGCTATCAAAGCACCGAGCAAAAACGGTGACATTATTTTCGGTGCACTGGTCAAACTGGCTGCGCTGATCGTGTTATTAATGCTGGGCGGCATCATTGTCTCGCTGTTTGTCGCTTCGCTGCCGAGTATTGAAAAGTTCGGATTATCCTTCCTGTGGAATAAAACCTGGGATGCTCCTAATCAGGAGTTCGGCGCACTTGTGCCTATTTACGGCACGGTCGTTACCTCAATTATCGCCTTACTGATTGCCGTACCCGTCAGTTTTGGTATCGCATTATTCCTCACTGAGCTTGCACCTAACTGGATGAAACGTCCGCTGGGTATTGCCATCGAACTGCTGGCGGCTATCCCCAGTATTGTTTATGGCATGTGGGGTTTATTCGTTTTCGCGCCGTTGTTTGCGAAGTATTTCCAGACGCCAGTCGGCGATGTGCTGTCCGGTATCCCGATTGTAGGTGCGCTTTTCGCCGGGCCGGGGTTTGGTATCGGTATTCTGGCGGCAGGCGTCATTCTGGCCATCATGATCATTCCGTATATTGCCTCCGTCATGCGTGACGTGTTTGAGCAAACGCCGGTGATGATGAAAGAATCGGCCTACGGTATTGGGTGTACGACCTGGGAAGTTATCTGGCGCATTGTACTGCCGTTCACTAAAAATGGTGTCATCGGCGGTGTCATGCTCGGTCTGGGTCGTGCGCTGGGGGAAACCATGGCGGTGACCTTCATTATCGGTAACACCTACCAGCTCGACAGTGCGTCGCTCTACGCACCCGGCAACAGCATTACGTCGGCGCTGGCGAACGAATTCGCCGAAGCCGAAGCGGGTCTGCACACTTCCGCACTGATGGAACTGGGGCTTATCCTGTTTGTTATCACCTTTATCGTTCTGGCGCTGTCGAAAGTCATGATCCTGCGCCTGGCTAAGAAAGAGGGCCGTTAAGATGACGACACTCGAAATGCAAAGTAACCCAGCTTTACTGGAATCCCGCCGCAAGCGTCAGGCATGGCGTCGCCAGAAGAACCGTCTGGCACTGATGGTCTCCATGCTGACCATGCTCTTTGGTTTGTTCTGGCTGGTCTGGATCCTGTTTACGACCATCGTTAAAGGCGTAGACGGCATGTCTCTGGCGCTGTTTACCCAAAACACGCCGCCGCCCAATACGGCAGGCGGGGGCTGGCGAACGCCATTGCGGGCAGCGGATTATTGATTTTATGGGCGACAGCCATCGGTACGCCGCTGGGCGTCATGGCGGGGATCTATCTGGCAGAATATGGCCGTAAATCCTGGCTGGCGGAATTCATTCGCTTCATCAACGACATTCTGCTTTCTGCCCCTTCCATTGTGGTCGGCCTGTTCGTTTACACCATTATGGTGGCGAAAATGGGACACTTCTCTGGCTGGGCGGGCGTACTGGCGCTGGCGCTGCTGCAAATCCCGATTGTTATCCGTACCACGGAAAACATGCTGAAACTGGTGCCGGACAGCCTGCGTGAAGCAGCTTATGCGCTGGGCACGCCGAAATGGAAAATGATTTCTGCGATCACCCTGAAAGCGTCTGTTTCCGGCATTATCACCGGTATTTTGCTGGCTATCGCCCGCATCGCCGGTGAAACCGCACCGCTGCTGTTTACGTCGCTCTCCAACCAGTTCTGGAGCACCGACATGATGCAGCCGATCGCCAACCTGCCGGTCACCATCTTTAAGTTTGCGATGAGCCCGTTTGGCGAATGGCAACAACTGGCCTGGGCGGGCGTGCTGCTGATTACAGTGTGTGTGCTCTTGCTGAACATTCTGGCGCGTGTGATTTTCGCCACGAAGAAGCAGTAAGTTAATTCATTACTGATGGCAGATGCGTGTTAAATCTGCCGTCACTGTTTACCCGGCGTCGCACGGCGACGCGCGCAAAAGAGAGATGTCTTATGAGTCGAATGACTGACGCATCCAACAGCAAGATTCAGGTTCGCGATCTGAATTTTTATTACGGCAAATTCCACGCGTTGAAAAATATTTCCCTGGATATCGCTAAGAACGAAGTCACGGCATTCATCGGCCCGTCAGGTTGTGGTAAATCCACGCTGCTGCGTACGTTTAACAAAATGTACCAGCTTTATCCGGAGCAGAATGCGGAAGGTGAAATTCTGCTCGATGGCGAAAATATTCTGGTCGATAAACAGGATATCGCGCTGCTGCGTGCCAAAGTCGGCATGGTCTTCCAGAAACCGACGCCGTTTCCGATGTCTATTTATGACAACATCGCGTTTGGTGTCCGTCTGTTTGAAAAACTGTCCCGTACGGACATGGATGAGCGCGTGCAATGGGCGTTGACCAAAGCTGCATTGTGGAACGAATCCAAAGATAAGCTGCACCAGAGCGGTTACAGCCTGTCCGGCGGCCAGCAACAGCGTCTGTGCATTGCGCGCGGTATTGCGATCCGTCCTGATGTTCTTCTGCTTGATGAACCGTGCTCGGCGCTGGATCCTATTTCAACCGGCCGTATCGAAGAGCTGATCACCGAGCTAAAATCTGATTACACTGTGGTGATCGTGACCCACAACATGCAGCAGGCTGCGCGTTGTTCAGACCGCACTGCGTTTATGTATTTGGGTGAGCTGATCGAATACAGTGATACTGACTCGCTGTTTACTTCGCCAGCGCGCAAACAGACTGAAGATTACATTACTGGCCGCTACGGTTGAGGTAAGAAAGATGGACAACCTGAACTTAAACAAACACATATCCGGCCAGTTCAACGCCGAGCTTGAGCACATCCGTACACAGGTTCTGGCAATGGGCGGGCTGGTTGAGCAGCAACTGACTGATGCGATCACCGCGATGCACAATCAGGATGCCGAACTGGCACAGCGCGTCATCAAAGGTGATGACAAAGTTAACCTGATGGAAGTGGCGATCGACGAAGCCTGTGTGCGTATTATTGCCAAGCGCCAGCCGACCGCCAGCGATCTGCGTTTAGTGATGGCGATTATCAAAACCATTTCTGAACTGGAACGTATCGGCGATGTGGCGGATAAAATATGCCGTACCGCGCTCGAGAAATTCTCGCACCTGCATCAGCCACTGCTGGTCAGCCTGGAATCTCTGGGTCGCCACACGGTAGAAATGCTGCATGACGTGCTCGACGCGTTCGCGCGTATGGATCTTGACGAAGCGGTGCGTATTTACCGTGAAGATAAGAAAGTGGATCAGGAATACGAAGGTATTGTGCGCCAGCTCATGACTTACATGATGGAAGATCCGCGTACCATTCCAAGCGTCCTGACCGCGTTGTTCTGCGCCCGTTCCATTGAGCGTATCGGCGACCGTTGCCAGAATATTTGTGAATTCATCTTCTACTTCGTGAAAGGACAGGATTTCCGTCACGTCGGCGGCGATGCGCTGGACAAATTGCTGACAGACGGTAAAGACGCCGCGAAAGAGTGATCGGTCACTGATACTCTTCATAAGCGCTATTCGTCATAAAAAAGGCCTCTTCCGAGGTAATGCCAGTCAGTTAAGCAACTGACTGGCTTTTTTCCTGTGCTTTTGGATACTTCCGGGGTCTTTCCTTCACCACTCTCGGAAAGGCCCTTTCTCTTCTTATCGGCAGCTTCACCATCTGCGCCATACTCTCCAGATTACGCAACAGTTCGGGGATCCGGCCCGGAGATGCGCCCTGAAGCGTCATTAACATCCTCATCACCAGACTGCACGAGTCTGAGAAGCTTAGCTGATTCGGCCAGTAACCCTTTAGGGTTTTAGACATCTTAATCATCTGATAACGAACAAGATTATAGGCTAGTAATACCCCCCATAACTCCTGCTCGACAAGTTCTGGTTTTTTACTTCTCAGCGTTAACCGACTCAGTAACATCGTCTGCTTAATTTCACGATAACCCAGTTCGATTTCCCAACGGTGGCCGTAGAGATCGGCCATTTCCCCCCCGGGTACCGCATGGCATCTGTCATTGAGGTCAGCAGATGGCAGACTTTGCCTTTACGGGTAAACGTCAGAAGGCGAGCCGTCATTTCCTCCCCCAGATCAGGCCACTTTTTCCGGGCCTGAGGACTGGTTTTCATCCTTATCAGATGATCGCCTTTACCGAGTTTTCGCACCTCTTCGTACTGCGCTCCTTTTTTCAACGGGATCATCCAGTGACGGCTCTCTCCCGCCTGATGCCAGGCATTCAGCAGCCCCAGAGAATAATAACCTTTATCGAGTAAAGTCAGTGTGTTATCGCCTGTTTGTTCTATCAGTTTTTCTGCCAGCGTATATTCGCTTTCTTTCATCGTACCGAAGGCGGCAGCCGTAAGCAGGTGGCTGGTCAGTTCCATCTGGCAGACCATTTTCACCTGCGGATAAAGCCCCGGTTGCCCGGCATAGGTCTGTCGCGGGAAAGCCACATCATTTTCTGGTGTATCCTGGGTTCGCCAGACGACACCGTCCACCGCCAGTAATGTCAGACCACACCAGTGTGGATGGGTGACGGAGTTGTGCCACACCTGTGCCGTTTGGGTAAACACGCGGCGAACGGCATCACTTCCCAGGCGCTGGCGGGCCTGGATAACGGCGCTTGGGGCAACGAAGGGCCGGTTGCCGGGGAGCATAATATCCAGACGGTTCACGATTTGGTGGAGGGGTTCTTCGCGTTCGAGCGCCATGCCAATGATGCACCAGACCATCATTTCCAACGGGAGACGGCGTTTACGCAGCGTGACGGAACCTGACTCGGCCAGACAGCGGGAGACAAGGTCGGGATCCAGAACATCACCGAGAGAAGTCAGAGGGTTACGGGTAGAGTCGTAGCAGGAAACGAGCTCAAGAGCCTGAGCAATGCGCATAAAAAAAATCCAGAAACGAAGAACGTTTCTGGATTTTTACACAGCCACTGGATCGTTCAACTGATCCTTAACTGATCGGCATTACCTCTTCCGAGGCCTTTTTGCTGTCCGCTGACGCGTTATTTCATCACATACCGCAGTGCCACCACCACCGCCAGCTGGCGATAATGCGCGACCTGCAAATCCACTTCGTCAGGGTTTTCGAACAGCGCACCAAACGTGTACTGGTTCGCGACCTGATGCACACACAGGCTGCTGATCAACCGGTGGACGTCGCGCGCCTGCGAATCTTCCTTAAATAAATGGCTCTGCTTTCCGCGTTCGAGAATATCTTCCAGCAGCGTTAACGCCGTTTTGTTGATCTCGCGGATGCTGGTGGACTGACGGATAAACCGGCCGCGCAGCATGTTTTCCGTTGACACAATCCGGATGAATTCCGGGTGCGAAACGTGGAAATCGAAGCTGGCTTCCACCAGTTTGACGATCGCTTCCGCCGGGGGAAATGACGACAAATCCAGATCCAGCTCGTGCTGGCGGATGCCGCGGTAAACGTGTTCCAGTACCAGCATGTACAGGGCTTCTTTGGTCTTATAGTGATAGACCACCATACGTTTTGTGGTACTGGCGTTTGAGGCGATATTTTCCATCCGCGCGCCCATCAGGCCAGATTCAGCGAATTCAGCCAGAGCACTGTCGAAAATGCGCTGTTTCAGTCCTATCGGATCATTTTTACGTCCCGGCGCCGGGGAACTTTGGCTGCTCAGCGTCATATCCTCATTAATAACCCAATCTCGCCACAGAGATTAACCATTGATTCGCTCAGTTACAATCTGTGCGTTCCACACAAGCGGCCAACACTTGACGAACGCGGCATGAAGGTCCACTACTGTAAGTCTCGAAGCCTGACAAAAGGACGCTATTTTGCCTGCTACCACCCGGTTACGTTCTATTGCGACAGTTTCAGCATCAGGAACTCTGCCCGAAAAACTCACGGCTATCGCGGCTGCGGGGTTTGATGGCGTAGAGATTTTTGAAGATGATTTACTCAAAAGCCCGCTTAAACCGATCGCTATTCGAAATCTGGCGGATTCCCTCGGGTTGCGGATTTTCCTGCTCCAGCCTTTCCGTGATTTTGAAGGTGTTCCGCCGGAAAAACGTCATGAGAAATTTGCCAGCGCGCGGCGACAGTTTGATCTGATGAATGAACTGGGCTGCGAACGTTTGCTGGTGTGCAGCAATACCGACCCCGAAAGCTCAGCGGAGCGCGATGTCCAGATTGCCGATCTCGCCGCACTGGCAGAGATGGCGCAGCCTCATGATATCCATATTGGCTTAGAGGCGCTGGCGTGGGGGAAACATATCAACCGTTACCGGCAGGCTTGGGATCGTGTGCGCGAGGTGAACCACCCGGCATTGGGGATTGTGCTCGACAGCTTCCATATTCTCGCCGTCGGCGACAATCTTGATCGTCTGGACGAAGTCCCGCTGGAGAAAATCAGTTTCCTGCAACTGGCCGATGCGCCGTTCAAAGACATGAACGTGCAGCAGTGGAGCCGCAGTTACCGGTGCTATCCCGGTCAGGGCGATTTACCGCTGGTGGATTTCGTCAGCACGCTGAACCGGAAAGGTTTTACCGGGCCGTGGTCGCTGGAGATCTTCAACGATAAAACCCTGCCGCTCGCAGAGGGCCTGAGTTCCCTGGCGGAACTTGAGCGGCGTATGCAGGCTTACGACAAATCACTCCACGCGTGATCTGATCCCTTTTTTCACCCCAAAGCGCAGGCGGTTCGCACATGTCGTGGAAAGGGGGCTCAGCGGATAAGATCGGAAAATAAAAAGACACATTTAACCGCTGACATACTTCCTCCCCGCGAGAATTTATCTATTCGCGTGGTTTATGCGACTGTACCGAACCATAGATTTTATCCCATACATCCAGTGCTGGCACTTTCCGGCTAAAATCCTTAGGATACCCCCGATTGTTTTTCCCCCATTTTGGAACTCACTAATGAGCACACCACACAGCAATGCTACCGGCGGAAAAAGTCTGGCTGAACGTTTGTTTAAACTGACGCAGCACGGCACCACGGTACGCACCGAAACTATCGCAGGCTTAACCACCTTCCTGACCATGGTCTACATCGTTTTCGTGAACCCGCAGATCCTGGGTGTCGCGGGGATGGATAAACAGGCTGTCTTTGTGACCACCTGTCTGATTGCCGCGTTCGGCAGCATCCTGATGGGTGTGATTGCCAACCTGCCGGTTGCGCTGGCACCCGCAATGGGCCTGAACGCCTTCTTCGCCTTTGTGGTGGTGGGTGCGATGGGTGTTTCCTGGCAAATCGGGATGGGCGCTATTTTCTGGGGTGCCGTCGGCCTGCTGTTGCTGACCATTTTCCGTATCCGCTACTGGATGATCGCGAACATTCCGGTCAGCCTGCGCGTGGGGATTACCGCCGGTATAGGGCTGTTCATCGGCATGATGGGGCTGAAAAATGCCGGCATTATTGTGGCGAACCCGGACACCATCGTCACCATCGGTAACCTGACATCCCACAACGTGCTGCTGGGCGTGCTGGGCTTCTTCATCATTGCGGTGCTGGCGTCACGTAACTTCCACGCCTCCGTGCTGGTGTCGATTGTGGTGACGACGGGCATTGGTCTGGCGATCGGTGACGTGCATTACAACGGTTTCTGGTCGATGCCGCCGAGCATCACCACTGTCGTCGGTCAGGTTGACCTGAAAGGCGCGCTGAACATCGGTCTGGCGGGGGTTATTTTCTCCTTCATGCTGGTAAACCTGTTTGACTCTTCCGGTACGCTGATTGGCGTGACGGACAAAGCCGGTCTGGCGGATGAAAAGGGTAAATTCCCGCAGATGAAACAGGCGCTGTACGTCGACAGTATTTCCTCTGTGGCAGGCGCTTTCATCGGGACCTCTTCCGTGGGCGCGTACATCGAAAGCACGTCCGGCGTGTCCGTGGGTGGCCGTACTGGGCTGACCGCCGTCGTCACCGGTTTGCTGTTCCTGCTGGTGATCTTCATTTCCCCGCTGGCGGGCATGGTGCCGGAATATGCGGCCGCCGGCGCGCTGATTTATGTGGGCGTTCTGATGACCTCCAGCCTGGCGCGCGTGTCATGGGATGACCTGACTGAAGCGGTTCCTGCTTTCGTGACGGCAGTGATGATGCCATTCAGTTTCTCTATCACGGAAGGTATTGCGCTGGGCTTCATCTCTTATGTGGTGATGAAACTGGGCACCGGTCGCTGGAGAGAAATCAGCCCGTGTGTAGTGGTCGTTGCCCTGCTTTTCGTCCTGAAAATCGCGTTTGTTGACGGGCATTAATCCGCACGCGATTTAGCTTTTACGAACGATAAAAAAACAGCCCGCCACTTTCCATAAGTTGGCGGGCTGTTTGTATTTCAGCGGTGGAAATTATTTGCTGACGCGATGCGTGTAATCTGCAAATGCGGTCAGCTGGCTTTTAAGGAAATCCAGCGTTCCCTGATCGGTAACTTCACCAATTTGTTCGTCCACCTTGCTCTGAATGACGCCACCCATAAACTCAGGCTTATTCATCACCATCGCGTCGAGGAAGACCAGAATCTGGCGCAGATGATACTGGCAGCGTGCGCCGCCGACCGGCTCCATGGAACTGGTCTGAATCAGCACGGTTTTGCCCGCCAGTGGCTGGTTTGGCAGACGTGAAATCCAGTCGATGGCGTTCTTCAGGCCACCGGGAACGGAATAGTTATATTCCGGCGTCACGATGATCACACCATCCGCCTGACGGATTTGCTCAGCAATCGCGTCTAAATCGGCCGGAAAGCCCTCTTCCTGCTGAATATCCGCATCATATAACGGCAGAGTGCCGATAGACGGCAGCGCTTCAATGGTGACGCCCTCAGGCGCGACTTTGGGCAGCGTGCGCGCGACCATACCGTTGTAAGAGGCTTTACGAAGACTACCTAACAGTGTGACAAACTTCAGTGGTTGAGCTGACATGGTTAACTCCTGTTATTTACCCGTCATACGTAGAGCTGCATTCAGGGTAGGGATGGCGTATTTCTTACCTTAAACGAAAAACGGCACGGCGATATACAAGGTTTTTGAAAACATGCGTGAAGTTTTATTTGGCAGGCGGCAGGCTGGTGAACTTCATAAAATGCGGCGATTCGGATTGCTGGTCTGGAGACAGGGTTTGTGTACGGGTGAAACCATTTTCCGGTTCATAGCGCCAGCACTGTAAACGGATAATCGACGGTGACTGCGCACACGCCCAGGTAATCGACCCTTCAATATCACTCATCACCTGCGCTTCGGGTGTCACGGTTGACCGCAGACGCCCGGAAGCCGGATTCAGGCTAAGCGTCAGCGGGTCTTGCTCGTTCAGGCCGGACATCTTCAGCATACTCTGACGAATACACCACAGTTGTAGCGAGGATTCCACGGGTCGGACTGCATGGCAATCCAGGTTTTTTCGACGGCGGATAGTTGCTGCTGCGGGTTTACCAGTGCGCTGCGTGCGTGAATGATTTCGAGATCAAGTCCGACTTTCCCTTCGCTGCTGATCAGAACCCCTGCTGTGCTGCCTGCATACGCCAGGCTGAAGTCGGGGAGATCGGGGGATTCAAAGCTCGGGCGACCACTGGGCAGCGTGATCACGTGGGGAAGTTCTGCGATGCCGTAAAGGTAGAAAATGATTTCAGCCAGAAGGACACGGCCGTTTAAGAAACGTCTTCGCTGTTTATCAGAGAGATGTCTTGCGGACATCACAATACTTTTGGGCAACCGGTGTGTATCCGGTTCTGCTTCCGTCACAGCCCATCTTGCAAAATGGCACGCCATTGTTCACTCCATGATTAATGGTTCGACCGTATTTTCACTATATTATGGAAGAATAACATTAAGAGAAATCATTAAAAACCGCTTAAACCCAGCGTCTCTGCACACTTTTTTTACTTTTCAGAAAGTTTTTCATAACCATAAAGTGAAACTAATCACAGTATTAACCACGTATTGAGAAAAAAACTCATCGGGACGATGTTCTGGTTTTTCACTCCGATGATCTGAGTCCCAGATATATCTACTATAGCCTCATAAAGAAACGTCAGAAAATGCCGTTATTAATTAAGCAGCGATCTCGCTGCTTTGCCTGTGAGTTACCCTAAAATGTTAAAAACAACGCAATCCCGGTTTATTGCATTGATCAGCGTGTTTTTTATTGTGCTGGTCATCGTCACGCTCATTGTGATCCAGGTCTTTGTTGCCCTCAGCTGAAACAAACAGAAAGCACTCTGGTTGCTAATCAGGTTGATGATATCGCTGTTGTTGTCAACGACCGGCTGAACAAAGTTGAATCTCAGATGCGTACCATCACTCAAACCGTCGCACAAATCGACAGCGACAGTATTGACCGGCTGCTCCCTGCACTGGTTGATCAATATGGTGATTCTGCAGTATTTGGCGGCGGTATTTGGCCTTTGCCGAATCAGCGTGACCCGGCAAAAATCAAATTCAGCACCTTCTTCGCGCGAAATAATAATAATCAGCTGACGGTAAACACGTTCTGGAACAGCGCCGAATCGCCGAACTACTTTGAGCAATCCTGGTATCTTGCAGCCTCAAAAGGTGAAAAAGGCCAGTGTGTCTGGGCGCCTGCCTACTTTGATGACGCCAGCCCCCAGCCGCGAACCAACTGCGCGATGCCGATTTATAAAGGCGATCAACTCTGGGGTGTTGCCACCGTTGACGTCACGCTGGGCTTCTTTAACCAGCTGGTGGCGGAAATGGAGAAAAAAGTCCACGGCACCGTTTATATCGTCGAAAAAGACGGAAAAATTGTTGGCAGCAGTCATTCAGGCGACGAAAAGTTACCGAAGCTGGCTTCTCTGGGCGAACAATCTCCGCTGGCGATACAGATTCGTAAAAGTCTCGATCAAATTAACGGGCAGACGAATCTGGTTGCTGACTACGATAACGATGGCACGTCTCACACGATGTTCATGAGCAACATTCAGGGGCCGTGGTACATCGCGACCGACATGCCAACCAGCCAGCTGCTGACGCGTACGCACGGTATCCTGCAAAGTCTGGGGATGGTGCAAATTCCGATGGTGATTTTGCTGCTGGTCGTTTTGATTATGGCGATCAAAATTTTTATGCGTCAGCTGGATGCGTTATATAAAAATATCAGCCAGCTTTCAGCCGGTGGCGCGGATCTGACCCGCCGTTTGCCGGAAAGCCGCAGCCCGGAATTCAACCGTGTGAACCAAAGCTTCAACCAGTTCCTGTCATTCCTGCAATCGATTCTCCGTCAGGTTGGCGACAGCAGTCTGGCGATCACGTCGGCCTCGCGCGAAATCGCCAGCGGCAACATGGATCTCTCCGGGCGTACCGAAGAGCAGGCGAGTTCGATTGTTGAAACAGCGGCGTCTATGGAACAGCTGACCAGCACGGTGAAACAGAACGCGGCCAACGCCGAAGGCGCTAACCAGCTGGCGCGCGATGCGTCTGCGGTGGCGCAGAAAGGGTCGGAAGTGGTGAAACAGGTCGTTGATACCATGGGCTCGATCACCCGTTCCTCGCACAAAATTGTCGATATCATCAGCGTGATAGACGGTATTGCCTTCCAGACCAACATTCTGGCGCTGAATGCTGCCGTCGAAGCGGCGCGTGCCGGTGAACAGGGGCGCGGCTTTGCTGTCGTGGCCTCTGAAGTACGCAGTCTGGCACAGCGTTCCGCAACGTCCGCCCGTGAAATCAAAAAGCTGATTGAAGATTCCGTGGCCGATATCACCACCGGCAGCCAGCTGGTGGCAACTGCCGGGACGACGATGGATGAAGTCATGGGCGGCGTGAATAACGTCGCGACGCTGATGAACGAAATCATGTCTTCCAGCCAGGAACAAAGTCTCGGCATCGAGCAGGTGAACGTTGCGATCACCCAGCTGGATAACGCCACACAGCAGAACGCCGCGCTGGTGGAACAGGTTTCTGCGGCCGCTCAGGCCATGCAGGATCAGACGGTCCAGCTGGAAACCGTGGTGGCCAGCTTTAAACTCTGATTGTTTGTTTTCACTATAAATAGAACGGTAAGTGAGCGATCACTTACCGTTGTTTTATGGACGGGATCATCAGTAGAAATCGTTTTCTGCCATGTAGTTAATCAGGCTGTTCAGTTTTGCTCGCGGGCGGAAATCGGGCAGATAAACCACATGCACGGCGCGCGTGGCGAAAGCTTATGTGCGCAGTGTGGAAGGTGCTCAAACCGGGCGTATTTATTAAGTCTGGTAAGATAACATTATGAATTACATAAAGAAGCCCGCAACAGTCGCGGGCTTTTCTGCATTCTGCCGGTCATTATTTCCCGATACAGAAACTCGAGAAAATACGGCCCAGCAAATCGTCAGACGTGAATTCGCCGGTGATTTCACTCAGCGACTGCTGCGCAAGACGCAGTTCTTCCGCCAGCAATTCGCCCGCCCATGCGCCAAGCAGCTGATCTTTACCCTGCACCAGATGCTGCGCGGCGTCTTCCAGCGCCTGCAAGTGGCGACGACGGGCAAGGAATCCGCCTTCCATGTTGTGATTAAAGCCCATCACCTGTTTCAGATGATCGCGCAGCAAATCTACGCCGTCACCGGTGCGCGCTGAAAGGCGAATAAGTGAGTGACCATTCACTTCTGTTTGCCCCAGCGCTTCGCCGGTAATATCGGCTTTATTGCGTACCACGACGATAGGCAGGGAAGCCGGAAGACGAGCCATAAACTCTGGCCAAATCTCCGCCGGTTCAGTTGCCGCAGTGGTGGTGCCATCGACCATAAACAGCACTAAGTCGGCCTGTTCGATCTCATTCCACGCACGTTCGATACCGATACGCTCAACTTCGTCGCTGGCTTCACGCAGACCGGCGGTATCAATGATGTGCAATGGCATTCCATCGAGATGAATATGTTCGCGAAGCACGTCGCGCGTGGTGCCCGCGATGTCCGTCACAATCGCCGCTTCGCGACCGGCCAGCGCGTTCAGCAGGCTGGATTTACCGGCGTTAGGGCGCCCGGCAATCACGACTTTCATCCCTTCACGCAGCAGGCTACCCTGACGGGCTTCAGCACGCACTGCATCCAGGTCGCCCATCACGGTGTTGAGTTTGGTTTCGATTTTGCCGTCGGACAGGAAGTCGATTTCCTCATCCGGGAAATCGATAGCCGCTTCGACAAAGATTCGCAGGTGAGTGAGTGCTTCCACTAAATGATGAATACGCTGCGAGAAAACGCCCTGAAGCGAATTGACCGCTGAGCGTGCGGCCTGTTCGGAACTGGCGTCGATCAGATCGGCGATGGCTTCTGCCTGTGCCAGATCCAGCTTATCGTTGAGAAATGCACGTTCAGAAAACTCGCCCGGACGCGCGATGCGTACATTTTCCAGCGCGACAATCCGCTTGAGCAGCAGGTCGAGAATGACCGGGCCGCCGTGGCCTTGCAGTTCCAGCACGTCTTCACCGGTAAACGAATTCGGGCCGGGGAACCACAGTGCGATCCCCTGATCTAACGTGCTGCCGTCGGTATCCTGAAACGGAAGATAATCGGCATAGCGGGGTTTTGGCAGCTTACCTAAGACAGCCTGTGCCACATCACGCGCCGCACGGCCGGAAATGCGCAAAATGCCAACGCCGCCGCGACCGGGAGGCGTTGCCTGGGCAATAATGGTATCTGAGGTACTCATAGCAATTGTCTCTTTCTGAATATGCAAAAAGGCGGTCTCGATGACCGCCTTCGTGTCTTAATCATGAGTGTAGCGGTCAGGACGGCAAACGCCCTGACGCTGACTTATGACTTTTTCTTGTCGCGGCTGTGCAGGCCACGTTTTTCCAGCCCGCGATAAATCAGCTGCTGCTGGAGAATGGTCACCAGGTTACTGACGATGTAGTACACCACCAGGCCAGACGGGAACCACAGGAAGAACACGGTGAAGATGACCGGCATGAAGGTCATGATCTTCTGCTGCATCGGGTCAGTAACGGTTGTCGGCGACATCTTCTGAATGAAGAACATCGTGATACCCATCAGAACCGGCAGAATGTAGTACGGGTCTTGCGCTGACAGGTCATGGATCCACAGGATGAATGGCGCGTGACGCAATTCAATGGAGCCAGACAGCATGTAATACAGTGCCAGGAAGATTGGCATCTGAATAACCAGCGGCAGACAGCCACCCAGCGGGTTCACTTTCTCAGACTTGTACAGCGCCATCATTTCCTGACTCATGCGCTGTTTGTCATCACCGATACGTTCACGCATCGCGGCCAGTTTCGGCTGCAACATACGCATTTTCGCCATCGACGTGTACTGAGCACGGGTCAGCGGGTACATGATACCGCGCACGATGAAGGTGATAACAATGATTGAGAAGCCCCAGTTACCGACGAAGCTGTTGATGAATTTCAACAGTTTGAACAGTGGCTGAGAGATGAACCACAACCAGCCGTAATCAACGGTCAGGTCAAGGTGAGGTGCGATAGCGGCCATTTTGTCCTGAAGTTCAGGACCGACCCACAGGGTAGACGCGACTTGTTGTTGCGCACCCGGTGCCACGGTAAACGGTGCACCTTTAAAGCCAATCGAGG
This sequence comes from Rahnella sp. PCH160, assembly GCF_047784855.1. Classification (NCBI taxonomy): domain Bacteria; kingdom Pseudomonadati; phylum Pseudomonadota; class Gammaproteobacteria; order Enterobacterales; family Yersiniaceae; genus Rahnella; species Rahnella sp. PCH160. Next base: position 953,430 of record NZ_JBLOGT010000001.1, on the reverse strand, counting down.
AGATACCGTTGTTGGTGGTCGTGAAGAACGTGTTGGTGTCCTTCGCTGACGGGATCCACGCTGTTGCAAAATACTGTTGCAACATAGCAATCCAACCGCCTTGAGTTGTGACATTCAGCGCTTCGCTCTTATCGAACGCATACTTCTGATATTTGTCATCACTTGAGGAGTATGCCGCGCCACGGAACGTATGCAGCGCAAAGTTATTGCTGCCGGTATCGCGGTGCTTAGGCAAATCGGTGGTTTGTTTCAACTGGCCAAACAGGGTCAGTTCAAGCGGGGCAGCCGTGGTGTTGTTGATGTTGTATTCAACGTTCACCGCGTAAGAACCGCGCTTGATCACGAAGGTTTTGGTATAAACCGCACCGTTTTGCGCCGTGTAAGACATCGGAATGCGCAGTTCAGACTGGCCTTCAGCCAATGTGAACGAATCCGAGCTGGCCTGGAACAGAGGACGTTCGCCGTTTGCCGGATTATCAGGGCCGTTTTTACCTGTCAGACCGCTTTGTGCCTGATAGAGAAAATTAGGAGTGGTTTCCAGTAACTGGAAAGGCTGGTCAGAGCCCAAAGATGTAGGGTAAGCAGTCAGCAGAGCCTGCTCAATGTCGCCACCACGGGTGTTGATCGTTAATGACAGCACATCACTGTTAACTGTAATTAATTTGCCCTGTCCGCTACCAGGAACAGCCTGGTTAGCAGCATCACCGTTTGCAGTGTTCGCAGTCTGTTGCGTGGTCTGGTTGGCGGGTTGCGGAGCGTGGTCCGTTTGCCATGCCTGCCAGATCATGAAAGACACGAACAGCAGAGCGATGAGGAAAAGATTGCGTTGCGAATCCATCGTTAGTGTTCTCTGTTATTGTCGGTTTTCGGCGGTACGGGGTCATCACCACCTGGGTTCAAAGGATGGCATTTTAATACGCGTTTCAATGTCAACCAACTGCCTTTTAACATGCCAAAACGACCAATTGCTTCAATACCGTATTGAGAGCAGGTTGGTCGAAAGCGGCAATGTGGCCCGAGCAACGGACTGATGAATAACTGATAACCACGTATCAGTTTAATCAGGATGCGGGAGCCTGTCGGCAATGTCGACGCCATAATTTCTCCAACGCTTCCGTCAGCGCGCGATTATCTAAATCGGCGACACCCTTCTTGGCGACCACCACAAAATCCATCGACGGCAGCGTGTGCTGATTCAACCGAAAACTTTCGCGGGTTAGGCGTTTGATCCGATTGCGTTCATGTGCGCGTTTGACGTGTTTTTTTGCGACGGTGAGACCGATGCGGGGATGCCCCAGCTCGTTCAGGCGGCCGAGTATGGTGATTTGCGGCGTGCCAGCCCGTTGTGGCTGCTGGAAGACGAAAGTGAAATGACGGGGAGTTAACAAACGTAACTCCCTGGGAAAAGCGAGCTTAACCACTAAATAGGTTAGCTTTTATTACTTAGAAGCTGACAGACGGGTACGGCCTTTCGCACGACGGCGAGCCAGAACCTGACGACCATTTTTGGTGGCCATACGAGCACGGAAGCCGTGGGTACGGTTGCGCTTCAATACGGACGGTTGGAAAGTGCGTTTCATGGCGATTTCTACCTAAACTTAAATTATTACTGATCAGTAAACGCGAAGACATTTCGGCGAAAATACGACCGATGCCTTTGTCGCAACATATAAAGAAGCGGGATTGTAATAACTGTACAGTCCTGAGTCAATTTACATTGCCAGAAATGGCTCAAGTGTTTACCAGAATGGCCCGTGGTCACACCGTAATATCCATCTGGTTATGACCATCAGGAGCACAGGCTTCACACGTAGGGCTGAGGATTATACGGACTCTGCTATAAATCGCAAGGATCCTCGCCTGATCCTTATCCACAGGGAGGAGATCTTTCTCCCAAACTGGCGAAAATAGCCTCAGCGGACTCCTATTTTTTCACCAGAGTGATGATTACATCGCCTAATTTTAAAAGGATCGGCTAAGCTTACCCACTTGCCGATCAGTGCCTGTGGATAAAAAGGATCTAAACTCTCAGGAAGGGGAGGATCTCTGTGACGGATTGCGTTATGATCCGCCATTCCGATCGCCATCCCAGCAGGGTAGCTTTCGACAAAAACCGTAAAAAGCGGTTCACACGTGACTTTACGCCACTGACAGGGTGGTGAGAGAAATTTCCCCCATTGCGGGCGGAACGTGTGTCAAAAATCATGATTTAAAAAATATCCTGATCCTTTTCTTTTTTTATACTTGTTCGAGTGGAGTCCGCCGTGTCACTTTCGCTTTGGCAGCAATGTCTTGCCCGTTTGCAGGATGAACTACCTGCCACAGAATTCAGTATGTGGATACGCCCCCTGCAGGCGGAACTCAACGACAATACGCTGGCGCTTTACGCCCCGAATCGTTTTGTCCTGGATTGGGTTCGTGACAAATACCTAAACAATATTAACGGCTTGCTAAACGATTTCTGTGGCACGGATGCTCCGTTGCTGCGTTTTGAAGTCGGCAGCAAGCCGTTGATTCAACGCGTCAGTCAACCGGTCGCGGCCAGCGTCAGCTCACAGTCGGCGCCTGCTATTCCGCGTCTGGCTCCGTCCCGCCCAAGCTGGGACAGTTCTCCGGTTCAGCCCGAACTTTCTTACCGTTCTAACGTCAACCCGAAACATACTTTTGATAACTTCGTTGAAGGTAAATCAAACCAGCTGGCTCGCGCGGCGGCGCGGCAGGTGGCTGATAATCCGGGTGGCGCGTACAACCCGCTTTTCCTTTATGGCGGCACCGGTCTGGGTAAAACCCACTTATTGCACGCGGTCGGTAACGGCATTATGGCGCGCAAAGCCAACGCAAAAGTAGTGTACATGCACTCCGAGCGTTTTGTGCAGGACATGGTAAAAGCCCTGCAAAACAACGCGATCGAAGAGTTCAAACGTTACTACCGTTCAGTCGATGCGTTGCTCATCGATGACATCCAATTCTTTGCTAATAAAGAACGTTCCCAGGAAGAATTCTTCCACACCTTTAATGCCCTGCTCGAAGGTAATCAGCAGATCATCCTGACCTCTGACCGCTATCCGAAAGAGATCAACGGTGTTGAGGATCGTCTGAAATCGCGTTTCGGCTGGGGCCTGACGGTGGCGATCGAGCCGCCAGAATTAGAAACGCGCGTGGCGATCCTGATGAAAAAAGCCGACGAGAACGATATCCGTCTGCCGGGTGAAGTGGCGTTCTTTATTGCTAAACGTCTGCGTTCCAATGTGCGTGAACTCGAAGGTGCACTGAACCGCGTAATTGCCAATGCCAACTTTACTGGCCGTGCGATTACCATCGACTTCGTTCGTGAAGCGCTGCGCGATTTACTGGCGCTTCAGGAGAAGCTGGTCACTATCGATAATATTCAGAAAACAGTGGCCGAATATTATAAAATCAAGGTCGCTGACCTGCTTTCCAAACGGCGCTCCCGTTCGGTAGCCCGTCCACGCCAGATGGCGATGGCGCTGGCGAAAGAGCTGACCAACCACAGCCTGCCAGAAATCGGCGATGCGTTCGGTGGTCGGGACCATACCACGGTGTTGCACGCCTGCCGGAAAATCGAGCAGTTGCGTGAAGAAAGTCACGACATCAAAGAAGATTTCTCCAACTTAATCAGAACATTATCTTCCTAGCGCTATGAAATTTATTGTTGAACGTGAGCATTTGCTGAAACCACTGCAACAGGTCAGTAGCCCGCTGGGTGGACGACCGACGTTGCCAATTCTGGGTAACCTGTTATTACAGGTGACGGATGGCGCGCTGTCGCTGACCGGGACGGATCTGGAAATGGAGATGGTGGCGAAAGTCGCGCTGTCTCAGCCACATGAAGCCGGGGCGACGACCGTTCCTGCGCGTAAATTCTTTGATATCTGCCGGGGATTGCCAGAAGGCGCGGAAATTTCCGTCGCGCTCGACGGCGACCGTATGCTGGTACGTTCAGGCCGCAGCCGTTTCTCGCTGTCGACCCTGCCGGCAACAGATTTCCCTAATCTCGACGACTGGCAAAGCGAGGTGGAATTCACCCTGCCGCAGGCCACGTTGAAACGCCTGATCGAAGCCACGCAGTTCTCCATGGCGCATCAGGACGTCCGTTATTATTTAAACGGTATGCTGTTTGAAACCGAAGGTGAAGAACTGCGTACGGTGGCGACCGACGGTCACCGCCTGGCGGTTTGTTCAATGCCCGTTGGTCAGTCATTGCCTTCGCATTCGGTGATCGTGCCGCGTAAAGGTGTGATGGAACTGGTGCGTTTGCTCGACGGCGGCGACAACACGCTGCAACTGCAAATCGGCAGCAACAATATCCGTGCGCACGTCGGCGACTTCATTTTCACATCCAAACTGGTTGATGGTCGTTTCCCTGATTATCGCCGTGTATTGCCGAAGAATCCGGACAAAACGCTACAGGCAGGTTGTGACTTGCTGAAACAGGCGTTTGCCCGTGCAGCCATTCTTTCTAACGAAAAATTCCGTGGTGTGCGTTTGTATGTCAGCCATAACCAGCTGAAAATCACCGCCAATAACCCGGAACAGGAAGAAGCCGAAGAAATTCTGGATGTCGGCTACGAAGGCACTGAAATGGAAATCGGCTTTAACGTCAGTTACGTGCTGGATGTGCTTAACGCCCTCAAGTGCGAAGACGTTAACTTGCTGCTGACCGACTCTGTGTCCAGCGTGCAGATCGAAGATGCCGCCAGTCAGTCTGCGGCGTATGTCGTTATGCCAATGAGGCTTTGATCTGAATTAATGGCCTTAACGCGCTTACTGATAAAAGATTTCCGCAACATCGAGGCGGCGGATTTAGATCCCTCGCCGGGTTTTAACTTTCTCGTCGGTCCCAACGGCAGCGGTAAAACCAGCGTGCTCGAGGCGGTATATACCCTCGGGCATGGCCGCGCTTTTCGCAGTTTGCTGGCCGGGCGTGTCATTCGACACGATCAGCCTGAATTTGTGCTGCATGCGCGGGTCGATGACGGCGGCGATCGTGAATTATCGATTGGCCTGAGCAAAAGCCGTCAGGGCGACAGTAAAGTACGCATCGACGGCAGTGACGGACACAAAGTGTCTGAACTGGCGCAGATGTTGCCGATGCAACTTATCACGCCCGAAGGCTTCACCCTGCTCAATGGCGGGCCGAAGTACCGGCGGGCGTTTATCGACTGGGGTTGTTTCCATCACGATCCCGGTTTTTTTATCGCCTGGAGCAACCTGAGACGGTTACTCAAGCAGCGCAACGCCGCGTTGCGACAGGTGAGTCGCTATGCGCAAATTCGTGCCTGGGATCAGGAACTGATCCCGTTAGCCGAGCGTATTAGCGAATGGCGGGCGGCGTACAGCGAAGCGATCGCGGCTGATATCAGCGCGACCTGCGCGCAATTCCTGCCTGAATTCGCCCTCAGTTTTTCGTTCCAGCGTGGATGGGACAAGGAAACCGAGTACGGCGAGTTGCTGGAGCGTAATTTTGAACGCGACAGAGCCTTAACCTATACCGCATCAGGTCCACACAAAGCGGATTTCCGCATTCGTGCCGACGGCACGCCGGTGGAAGATTTATTGTCCCGTGGGCAGCTGAAATTACTGATGTGTGCGCTCCGGTTAGCGCAGGGTGAGTTTCTCACCCGACAGAGCGGGCGGCGTTGCCTGTATCTTCTTGACGATTTTGCCTCCGAGCTGGATGCCGACAGACGTCGGTTGCTGGCGGATCGCCTGAAAGCCACCCAGGCACAGGTTTTTGTCAGTGCGATAAGCGCTGAGCAAGTGACCGACATGATGGGTGAAAAGGGCAAGATGTTCCGCGTGGAACAAGGTAAAATAGCCGTTCTATCACAGGACTAAAAATGAGCGAGAAACGTTGATGTCGAATTCTTATGACTCCTCAAGTATCAAGGTATTAAAAGGGCTGGACGCGGTGCGTAAGCGCCCCGGCATGTATATCGGCGATACCGATGACGGCACTGGTCTGCACCACATGGTATTCGAGGTTGTGGACAACGCTATCGACGAAGCCCTCGCGGGCCACTGTAAAGAGATTCAGGTCACGATCCACGCAGACAACTCAGTCTCCGTGCAAGATGATGGTCGTGGTATTCCTACCGGCATTCATGAAGAAGAGGGCGTTTCTGCCGCTCAGGTGATCATGACCGTTCTGCATGCTGGCGGTAAGTTCGATGATAACTCGTACAAAGTATCCGGTGGTCTTCATGGCGTGGGTGTTTCCGTCGTTAACGCCTTGTCGGAAAAACTGGAGCTGGTTATCCGCCGCGAAGGCAAAGTGCACTCTCAGACGTATGTGCACGGCGAGCCACAGGCTCCGCTGAAAGCGATCGGTGATACCGATCAGACCGGGACCACAGTGCGTTTCTGGCCGAGCTTTAATACCTTCACCAATAACACCGAATTCGAGTATGAAATTCTGGCGAAACGCCTGCGTGAATTGTCATTCCTGAACTCTGGTGTTGCCATCCGTTTGCTGGACAAACGTGACGGCAAAAACGATCATTTCCATTACGAAGGCGGTATCAAAGCGTTCGTGGAATATCTGAACAAGAACAAAACGCCCATTCACCCGACCGTATTCTATTTCTCCACGGTGAAAGACGATATCGGCGTTGAAGTAGCCTTGCAGTGGAACGACGGCTTCCAGGAAAACATTTACTGCTTTACCAACAATATCCCTCAGCGCGACGGCGGCACCCATCTGGTTGGCTTCCGTTCTGCGATGACCCGTACACTTAATGCGTATATGGATAAAGAAGGCTACAGCAAAAAATCAAAAATCAGCGCCACCGGTGATGATGCCCGTGAAGGTCTGATTGCCGTCGTTTCGGTAAAAGTGCCGGATCCTAAGTTCTCTTCCCAGACCAAAGACAAACTGGTTTCTTCTGAAGTGAAGACCGCCGTTGAGTCACTGATGAACGAGAAGCTGGTTGATTATCTGATGGAAAACCCGGGCGACGCGAAAATCGTGGTCGGGAAAATCATTGATGCAGCCCGTGCGCGTGAAGCAGCACGTAAAGCCCGTGAAATGACCCGCCGTAAAGGCGCGCTGGATCTGGCCGGCTTGCCAGGCAAACTGGCGGATTGTCAGGAACGCGACCCGGCGCACTCCGAACTGTACTTAGTGGAAGGGGACTCCGCGGGCGGCTCTGCAAAACAAGGCCGTAACCGTAAGAATCAGGCGATTCTGCCGTTGAAAGGTAAAATCCTCAACGTTGAGAAAGCACGCTTCGACAAAATGCTGTCTTCTCAGGAAGTGGCAACGCTGATTACCGCGCTCGGTTGTGGTATCGGCCGTGACGAATACAACCCGGATAAACTGCGCTATCACAGCATCATCATCATGACCGATGCCGACGTCGATGGTTCACACATCCGTACTCTGCTGCTGACCTTCTTCTACCGTCAGATGCCTGAAATTGTTGAACGTGGCCATGTGTTTATCGCACAGCCGCCGTTGTACAAAGTGAAGAAAGGCAAGCAGGAGCAGTACATTAAAGATGACGAAGCAATGGATCAGTATCAGATCTCCATTGCGATGGACGGCGCAACGCTGCACGCCAACGCTCACGCACCGGCACTGGCGGGCGAACCACTGGAAAAACTGGTGGCTGAACATCACAGCGTGCAGAAAATGATTGGCCGTATGGAACGTCGTTATCCGCGTGCGCTGCTCAACAACCTGATTTATCAGCCGACGCTGGCCGGTACTGAACTGGCCGAACAGGCTAAAGTTCAGGCCTGGATGGAGTCGCTGGTTGCGCTGCTTAATGAGAAAGAGCAGCACGGCAGCAGCTACAGCGCTATCGTACGTGAAAATCGCGAACAACAGATTTTCGAACCGGTTCTGCGCATCCGTACTCACGGCGTGGACACGGATTACGATCTGGATGCTGATTTCATTCAGGGCGGCGAATACCGCAAAATCTGCGCATTGGGTGAAAAACTGCGTGGCCTGATTGAAGAAGACGCGTACATCGAACGTGGCGAACGCCGTCAGCCAGTGACCAGCTTCGAGCAGGCGCTGGAATGGCTGGTGAAGGAGTCCCGTCGTGGTCTGTCGATTCAGCGATACAAAGGTCTGGGCGAAATGAACCCTGATCAGCTGTGGGAAACCACTATGGATCCTGCACAACGTCGCATGTTACGTGTGACTGTGAAAGACGCCATTGCCGCTGACCAGTTGTTTACAACGCTGATGGGCGATGCGGTTGAACCGCGCCGCGCCTTCATCGAAGAAAACGCCCTGAAAGCAGCCAATATCGATATCTGATGAAAATCTGATCGTGGTTGCTGAAAAAAGTCCGAACCGGGAAACCGCTTCGGGCTTTTTTTTCGTCTATCGTCACCCGCTTTCTGGCTGGCTTTAGCCCGGCATGTCGCTTAGCATTAAGGAAGATTTTTCAAACTCTGAGGATGCTATGGCTATTGAATTAATTGCAATTGATATGGACGGGACATTGCTCAATCCGCAGCATGAAGTGACCCCAGCCGTTAAAAAAGCGTTATCCGATGCGCGAGCAAAAGGTGTGCAAATCGTTCTGGCGACAGGCCGCCCGTTTATCGGCGTGCAGCGTTATTTAAAGGAACTGGATTTGCAGCAGGAAGGGTGTTATTGCATCACCAACAACGGTGCACTGGTTCACAATGCGAAAGATGGCAGCGTGATCGCCGAAATATCCCTCAAAATTGAAGATTATCACTACTTCGAACAACTGGCGCGTGAGCTGGGCGTGCATTTTCATGCGCTGACCAAAACCGACCTTTACACCGCAAATCGCCACATCAGCAAATTCAGCGTGCATGAATCCTTCACGACCGGCATTCCGCTTCAGTTCTGCCCGGCGGAAGAAATGGACGCGTCCCTGACCTTCCCGAAAATTATGATGATTGATGATCCTGACGTGCTGGATCGCGCCATCAGCCAGCTTCCGCAAGAAGCCAAAGATCGCTATACCATCATGAAAAGCTCACCGTATTTCCTTGAAATCCTCGATAAGCGTGTGAACAAGGGTGAAGGCGTTAAAGTCCTGGCTGAAAAGCTGGGTATTTCGCGTGAAAACGTCATGACGCTGGGCGACCAGGAAAATGACATCGCAATGCTGGAATACGCCGGTATTGGTGTCGCGATGGGTAACGCGCTCGACAGCGTAAAAGCCGTCAGCCAGTTCGTCACCAAAACCAATACCGAAGACGGTGTGGCGTTTGCGGTTGAGAAATTTGTTCTTAACGTCTGAGATTTATCATGGAAAAACAGTTAACTTCCGATCCCCGCGGGCATCAGTTGACCAACATTAACGTCTGGACGCCGGACAGCCAGTGGCTGGTCTACGACGTGCGCCCGCACGGTGGCTCTTTCACCGGTTCCACCATTGAGCGCGTGAATGTGAAAACCGGCGAGACGGAAGTCCTTTATCGCGCTGGTGAAGGTGCTCATGTGGGCGTGGTGACGGTCAGCCCGGATCAGCCCGCCCGCTATGCGTTTATTCATGGCCCGGAAAAACCGGATGCCGGCTGGCAGTATGATTTCTATCACCGGCGCGGCGTAATTGTCTCAGAGCCGCAGCGTGAGGAGGCCGTGACGCTCGACGCGATGGACATCACCGCGCCGTTTACGCCCGGCGCTCTGCGTGGCGGCACGCATGTTCATGTTTTCAGCCCCGACGGCTCCCGCCTCAGTTTTACCTACAACGACCATGTTTTGCATGAACTGGCCCCTGTTTTGGACTTACGTAACGTCGGCGTCGCGTTATCGGCACATCCGGTCGCGCCGCCAAAACATCACCCGCGCGAATATGATGGCAGCCATTTCAGCGTGCTGGTCAGTCAAACTACCGCTAAACCACAGCCCGGCAGCGACGACATTAACCGCGCGTATGAAGAAGGCTGGATCGGCCAGAAAGGCTATATCAAACCGGACGGTCATCGTCAGCGCCGGGCGCTGGCTTTTATTGGTGATACGCTTTCAGCCAGCGGAGAAAAGCATCCGGAAATTTTCGTGGTGGATTTGCCGGAAGACGACGCGGATTACCTGAAAGCAGGAGAAAAACCGTTGCAGGGAACGCCGGACACACTGCCTGCGCCCCCGGCGGGCGTGAAACAGCGGCGAATTACGTTTACTGAAAAAGGTATCGCCACTCAGCCGCGTCACTGGTTGCGGTCTTCGCCGGATGGCAGCCAGATTGCGTTTCTGATGAAAGATGAAAACGACGTGGTGCAGTTCTGGACGGTTTCGCCTAATGGCGGGGCGCCTGTGCAAATCAGCTATTCGGCCAGCGGAATTCAGTCGGCATTTAGCTGGAACCCGGACGGGAAATCAGCGGCACTGGTGTGCGACAACAGCGTGATGCGCCTTGATATGCAAAGCGGAGACATGCACCGGCTGACCGAAAGAACGGAAATAGCGCCGTGCGCGGATGCGGTGGTGTATTCACCCGACGGCAGCCAGGTGGCTTTCATGCGCCAGATGGGTGAATTCGCGCAAATCTTCGTGACGGCCAGCCGCTAAGTTTTTACCCAACCGGCCGATGATTACTTTTTATGCGTGGAGGATTTCTCACCGCGCGGCGTCGAAGTCATCGGCGGGGTGTGATCGATATCCACCCCGTTGCTCAGCGCAATATTGTGTTCTTCGCTGGCTTTGACCCGGTCGCGCGTCGTCACTTTTCCGCTGCGATAATAATCGTAAGGCAGCAAAAACGTATCGAGTAAGGCGCTGAAAGGCAAATCCACGAGTAGCAACGGAGTCATTGCCCAGCTGGTGTCGTCACTTTTCATCATATTGACGTCTGAGCGCGTGCCCGAATAATACCCGGTATCGCCACCGGTATGGCTCATGACGCTGGAACAGCCGCTCGTCGCTAAAAAAACACATCCTGTCATCAGCGGCGTTAATACACATTTCTTCATGTTAGAACTCATCTTATGCTGTCAGGCTGAGCTTTTAAGTCAAAGTGACTTATACCACCCAGCACAAAAAATTAACAAAGCAAGCTGTAGCTCTGTGGCTGCGATCCCAATAAGTGTAATGACTATTTGAAATCTTGCAGGAAACTGCCTGCTGTCCCTGGCTTTTCGCCGTGGCAATATTTGTATTTTGACCCCCGCAGTTCAAACGAAAACAAAATTTTTGTCTTTTTCTTGCGAATGCCCACTTGAAATTATCGCTTTTATCGCCATTTTTAATGTACGACGCAGCGGAACGATCGCCGGAAGGGATCGTGAATATAAACTGCGTCGCGAGCCTGTCCCATCCGGAAGGCTATATACATACACTCGCTGAATGTCAGGAGAAGTAGTAATGCGTAATTTTGATTTATCCCCACTATACCGTTCTGCAATTGGTTTTGACCGTTTATTTAATCTTATCGAATCGGGTCAGAATCAGGGTGGCGGCTATCCTCCTTATAATGTTGAATTGGTTGACGAAAACCATTACCGGATTGCTATCGCGGTAGCGGGATTTGCCGAATCCGAACTGGACATCACAGCGCAGGACAATATGTTAGTGGTCAAAGGCGCGCATGCACCGTCTGACACCGACCGCACGTATTTATATCAGGGCATTGCTGAGCGTAATTTCGAACGCAAATTCCAGCTGGCCGAACATATTCAAATTAAAGCGGCCAATTTGTCGAATGGTTTGCTGTATATCGATCTGGAACGCATCGTTCCTGAAACGTCCAAACCACGGCGTATCGAGATCCGCTAAGCGTTTATAAAGACAACGCACAAATGAAAAAGTTTGGGCTCGCCGTCAGGGAGCTGAACCGTCACACCCAAATCGGGTGACGGATTAATTAATCTCGCTTCAAAGAAGGAGTTACACCATGCGTAATTACGATATTTCCCCATTACTTCGTCAGTGGATTGGTTTTGATAAATTAGCCAGCTCAATGCAGGGCGGCGACCAGGCTTTCCCGCCGTACAATATTGAGAAGTCTGACGACAATCATTACCGTATTTCGCTGGCACTGGCCGGTTTCCAGCAAAGTGAGCTGAATATTGAAGTGGAAGGTCCGCGCTTAACCGTCAGCGGCACCCCGGCTCAGCAGGAAACGAAAGTTGAGTATTTGCATCAGGGGTTAGTGATTAAGCCTTTCACCCTGAGCTTCACGCTGGCAGAGCACATGCATGTGTCAGCCGCCGAGTTTGTAAACGGCTTGCTGCACATCAATCTGGTGCGTGACGTACCGGAAGCTTTGCAGCCGCAGAAAATTGCGATCGGTACCGAGAAACCTGCACTGGAAAATCAGTCAGCCTAATCCCGGTCAGCCGGTAAAAACGAAAACAGGAGGGCATTTGCCCTCCTGTTTTTTTATGCCTGTCGCGCAGAAAAGTTAATTTTCGGCGTGCGCTTTTTCGACTTCTTCCGCCAGAATTTTGACACCGCGTTCGATCTGTTCGGCATCCGGCACGTAATTCATGCGCATACACTGATGCGTGTGCGGCCACGGATGCTCCAGCCCCGGGAAGAAATAATCCCCCGGCACCATCAGCACGCCGCGCTGTTTCAGGCGCTGATACAACACTTCAGTGGTAATCGGCAGATCCTTAAACCACAGCCACAGGAAAATCGCGCCTTCCGGTTTGTGGATCAGGCAACGTTCTTCCGGCAGATAACGGCGCAGCGTGGCGATAGTTTCCTGCACGCGCTGATAATAAAACGGCTTGATCACGTTTTCGGAAAGCTTCAGCAGATCACCACGGGCAATCATTTCTGTGGCAATGGCGGGCCCGACGCTGCCCGGTGCCAGACTGATAATCCCGTTCATATTACTGATCGCACTGATGATTTTCTCATCGGCAATCACGATACCGCAGCGCGAACCCGGCAGGCCCAGCTTCGACAGGCTCATGCACAGAATGATATTTGGGTTCCACAGCGGCGTCGCGTCAGTAAACACGATGCCGGGGAACGGCACGCCATAGGCGTTATCGATTAATAACGGGATATCTTTTTGCTGCGCCAGGGCATCGAGGCGGATCAGCTCTTCGTCGGTAATCACGTTGCCGGTCGGGTTGGTCGGGCGCGAAACGCAGATCAGGCCGATATCCTCGGTGATATTCAGATGATCAAAATCGACGTGATATTTGAACTGACCTTCAGGCAACAGTTCGATATTCGGCTTGGCGGAAACAAACAGATTTTCGTCCAGCCCGGCATCGGCGTAACCCAGATATTCCGGGGCCAGCGGGAACAGCACTTTCGACATGCTGCCGTCGGCGCGACGCCCTGCGAACAGGTTAAACAAATAGAAGAAGGCGCTCTGGCTGCCGTTCGTCAGCGCGATATTTTGCGCATCGAGCTGCCAGCCGAGTTCTTTCTGCAACATTTCTGCCAGTGCGTGACGCAGCACGTCTTTGCCCTGCGGGCCGTCGTAATTGCACAGCGCTTCGGTCAGCTTGCCGTCGGCCAACATGTCCGCCAGCAGCGTCTGGAAATAATCCTGCATCTCAGGGATCTGCGCCGGATTACCGCCGCCCAACATCACAGCACCGGGTGTGCGTAAACCGTCATTCATGTCGCCAATCAGGCGGGTAATGCCTGAAAAACGGGTAAATTTGTTACCGAAAGCAGAAAACGTCATAGAAAGTTTTGTATGTTATCGAAATGTGATGCCCACCATAACGCCTGAGGCAAAGCAGCGCAATCCGACCACCGGGTTTTGAATTGTCCTTCCCCTTCAAAATCACTGAAAGGGAAGGAAAAGGAAGGGGTTACTTTCTGAGAACTTCCGGATTCACGCAGAACTGTTTCACGTCGCCGTTCAGGGCGGCAATCAGATTATCCACCGCGCAGGCCGCCATATCATAACGGGTCTGATGCGTCGCAGAACCAATGTGCGGCAGCGCCACCACGTTTGGCAGGCTCAGTAGCGGGGAATCTTTCGGCAGCGGTTCTGTTTCAAACACGTCCATACCGGCACCATAAATCGTCCCGTCTTTCAGTGCTTCAATCAGCGCAGGTTCATCAATGACCGGGCCACGACCGGCGCTGACCAGCACGGCGCTGGATTTCATTTTCGCCAGTTGTTCCTTGCCGATCAGATGGAACGTCTCTTTGGTCATGGGCAGCAGAACGCAAACGAAATCAGATTTCTCCAGCAGCTCGTCCAGTTCACATTTGCGCGCGCCAAAACGCTCTTCTGCTTCGGTGTGCTGACTGCGTGCGTTGTACAGAATCGGCATATCAAAACCGAAATGCGCACGTTGCGCGAGTGCCAGACCGATGCGGCCCATGCCCACGATGCCCATGGTTTTGTGGTGAACATCGATGCCGAACCAGTCCGGGCCGACGTTTTGTGTCCATTCGCCCGCTTTCACACGTTCCGCCAGATTCACGACGCGGCGGGCCGTCGCCAGCACCAGCGCCATCACGGTATCGGCAACCGTATCGGTCAGCGCGGTCGGAGTGTGCATCAGCGGGATTTCACGGCGCGTCAGTTCTGCGACATCAAAATTATCGTAACCGACAGAACTGGTGGAAACGGCACGCAGGCGCGGCGCGTGATCCAACAGGTCTTTATCCACCCTTCCGCCTGAGCCCAGCAACCCTTCCGCGTTCTGTAACGCTTCTAAAACTTGCGCACGGTTTTCTTCTGTAATGTCATCAAATTGAGTGATGGCGAAGTGCTGCTCAAGGCGTTGTTGCAGGTCAGCAGGTTGTTTCTTATACACAACAATAGACGGCTTCATCAATTACCACTCCCTCAGGTTAAGGAAACTTCTTTTTGTTTCATTTCAGATTGTCGCGGTTTGACCAGCAGGGTCAGCCCTGCGGAAACCAGTAACGACACGGCCATAAAAATAAAGGAGGCTGCCGGGCTGCCCGTATTACCGTTCAGCATGCCGACAAACCAGGAACCAAAGAACGAGCCAAGCGCCCCGAGGCTGTTGATTAACGCCATTGCGCCACCGGAAACATTCTTCGGCAGCATTTCAGGAATGATGGCGAAAAACGGGCCATACGGGGCATACATTGCGGCGGCAGCGGCCACCAGTAAACTGTACGAAAGCCAGAAATAGTTTGTGCCAACGGCCCATGAACCCAGGAACGCCAGCGCGCCGACCAGCAACAACGGCCAGACAAATACCCGGCGGTTTTGCATTTTGTCGGAAGCCCACGACACCAGAATCATGGCGATGGTGGCCGCCAGATACGGCACGGACGACAGCCAGCCCGCTTCGACCATGCCCATCGATTTTCCGTCGCGCAAAATCGACGGCAGCCATAGCACAAAGCCGTACACACCGATGCTCCAGAAGAAATATTGCAGACAAAGGACAATGACGTTTCGCGAGCGGAAAGCTTCGCGATAACCGCCGACCGGCTGAATACTTTTTTGCTCTTTTTCCAGCTGCGCGGCCAGCGCTTTTTTTTCCTGACTGCTCAGCCAGCTGACTTCTTCGGGCTTATCCTTGACGGTGAACCACCAGATAATCGCCCAGATCACCGCCGGAATACCTTCGAAAATAAACATCTCCCGCCAGCCGAACGACCTGATCAGATAGCCGGAAAGCACCGACATCCACAGTACCGTGACCGGATTACCGAGGATCAGAAACGTATTGGCGCGTGAGCGTTCGGACTTCGTAAACCAGTTGCTGATATACACCAGCATCGCAGGCATGACTGCGGCTTCCACCACGCCCAGGGCGAAACGGATCACTGCCAGCATGGGAATATCAGTGACCACCCCGGTCAGTGAGGCGAATCCGCCCCACAGTAAAAGGCACCAGAAAATCAGTTTTTTGACGCTGCGCCGTTCGGCGTAAATCGTGCCGGGGATCTGGAAGAAGAAATAGCCTAAGAAAAACAGCGCGCCCAGCAGGGACGACATGCCTTTGGTTATGCCGAGATCGTCATTAATGCCCGCCGCCGACGCGAAACTAAAATTCGAACGATCGACATAGGCCAGGCTGTAGGTGATGAACACCACCGGCATGATGTACCCCCACCGGCGGGCGGCGATCCCGGGCTGTTTCATGGCCATTTCTCCTGATGAGGCATCAGAATTATTGACGCAGCAGTTCGACGTAATAACGCGTCACGGCAGTCAGGTCATCCCCTTCCAGCGGGAATTCGATGCCGCGGGGCACATCCTGAGGCAACAGTGTTAACAACGGTTCCCAACTGCCATCGCTGTTATCGAGCGCCACGGCGTGCCACTTGCCGTCGCGTTGCTCTGCCGCTTTCACGTGCACATAACCCACATGTCGCGCCAGACGTTCGGCTGCAGCGACAGGATCCTGTCCCACCCACAGCCAGTTCGCCGTATCAAACGTCAGACTCACAGGTAAATGCAGGGATTCCGCCGCAAAGGCAAAAGCATTAATGCGCGACAAAATTCCGCAATCGCTCGACTGGTCATTTTCCACCACCAGTTTGACGGTCTGAGAATCCAGCAGTACGCGCAATGGCGTCAGATCGGCTCCCGGTTCAAACTCGCCCAGCGAAAACTTAATGGTGCGGGCACCTAAAACATGCGCTTCGGAAAAATACTGTTTTGCATCCGGATTCAGTTTGCCGCCCGAAATGAACAGCGGGAAGGGCACCGAATAGACTGAAAACAGCCCGTGACGCTTAATGTTTTCCGCCAGTTCGGGCAGGGTATTCAGCTCTTCTGCGCAGAAGAGTTCACGGCGGATTTCCACACCGTCTGCCTGTGCGTCTGCGATGATAGAAAGCAGCGCGGCCTGCCCGCCCAGGGCCTTCACCACGCTGTTTCCGTAAGCGGCGGTGACAATGACGACTTCTCTTTTCATGCGAGTTTATCCTGATAAAACGCGCCACAGCGGCGGCGCAGGCGTTCAATCCCAAAACATCATCTTAGTAAAACAAACGACAGTGGGAGACGTTGTTAATGTTTTGTTTCGTTTTATACAACCTAATTGGAACCGGTTCCAATCAACAGGACAAAAGGCCGAAAACATGATCCCGCTCACGAAGAACGGGGCAGAAAACAGGGGAAGAAAAGATTCAGTGCGCCGTCGTGGAGCCTCGCGCAATCAGCTCGCCGGAAAATTCGAGGTCTTTAACGGGGTCGGTATTTCCCTGAATTCGCGCCACCAGTTGGCCGAGTGCGGCGACGCCCATTTCGTAGGTCGGCTGTTTAAGCGTGGTAATCCCGACGCCTGCCAGTTCGGCCCAGACCAGCTCGTCGAAACCAGACAAACCGATGTCCTGTCCCCAGACAATCCCCAGCCGGCGCATGGCGCGCGCGACCTGCAATGTAAGTGTGCCGTTCACGCACATTACGGCTTTTCGTTTGTCCGGATGGCGGGCAATGAATTCACGCAACATATTATCCAGCGCTTCGGTATTCGAAATCTCAATCTCGCCTTGTTCGGCGATGTGCTGCGGCGATTGCTGCATACGCTGGAGGAACGTGCGCAGGCGGTCTAAACGGGTATTAATTGTGGCTGGTTCACTGATGAAAAGCAGGGCTTCAAAACCCTGTTGCAGAAGGTGATCGGTCATCATCTGCGTGGCTTCCACGTTGTTCAGCCCGATAACGTCGCAGGCGAAGTTCGCGACTTTACGGTCGATCAAAACCATCGGTAAATTGGCCTGTTGCAGCGTGGAAATTGCCGCCTCACGCATGCCGACGGCGTTGACCACAATGCCGTCCACGCGATAACTGCTGAGCAATTGCAGGTAATGTTTTTCCTGATCGAGCTCGTTATTGGTGTTACACACCAGCAGCGTCAGCCCTTCCTGGCGGCAGGCGGCTTCGACGCCACGCATGACTTCAACGGAATACGGGTTGGTGATGTCCGCAATAATCAGTCCAATCAGACGCGTCTGGCCGCTTTTCAGGCTGCGCGCCATCTGGCTGGGCTGATAATCGAGCAGGGCGATCGCCCGTCCGATGCGTTCTGTTAACGCGTCGGACAGCAGGTCTTTTTCACCGTTGAGATAACGTGAAACGCTGGTTTTACCCGTTTTCGCGGCGCTGGCGACATCACGTATCGTGGCGCGTACCGGTGCGCCCGGCTCCTGTTTTTTGCTCACTACCTTTCTCCCGTCATGCTTGTCCCACGGAGACTAGCACAGAGTGCCGAAAGGCTGCATCCGTTACTCAGCGCAATCCTTCTGCCGGTCTTGCCGCCGGAGCCGCCTGTTTCTCCGGCCGGTTACTCAGCGTAAACGCGGAAATGATCGTCACGGAAAATGCGATGCCGCCGAGGATCAGATAGGTATCGCTGAATCCGATGCGGTCGTACAAACTGCCTGCGAAAGCCGAAAGGAAAATCGCTGCCAGCTGTTTGGCAAAATTAAACCCGATCAGATAAATGGTTGCCGAGAACCGGACATCAAAAATCTGCGTGATGTATTTGAACACGCCGACCAGCAGGAACGGCACTTCCAGCGCATGCAGCATTTTCAGCAGAATGACTTCGATGGCGGTGGTCGCAAATGACGAACCGACGATGCGGATCGACATAATCGTCCCTGCCAGCAGCAGCGTATTTTTCGCGCCGATGCGGTTAATAATCCATGGCGAACAGAACATGATCAGCGCGTTGCATAGCTCGCCCGCCGTGGTGACGTAGCCGAACATTTCCGTGCCCTGTTGCGGCGAGGCAAAAAAGGTTTTGAAGAACGTGGCGAACTGCTGATCAAACACGTCATAGACGCAGGCGACGCCGATCACGTATAAAATCAGCATCCACAGTTTGCGTTCCTTCAGCAGCAAAGCCGCCGTCTTCAGCGAGAATTGCGGCTGATTGGCACCGAGTTTATCCATCACCACGGCATTTTTATTTTCCTGCGGGCGGGAAACCAGCAGCAGAACCATCAGAATCAGCGCTGCGCCGGAGCCCATCCAGAACACGATATTCGGGTTGATGTTAAACAACACGCCTGCGGTCGAGGCGCAAATCCCCCAGCCAAAACACCCGAACATCCGTGCCTTGCCGTATTCAAAAGCACTGTTGCGGCTGACCCTTTCGATATACGCCTCGGTAGCGCCGGAACCGCCGGCAAAAACGAAGCCGATATACGCGCCGCCCAGCATCGCGCCGAGCACAATATTGATTTTCAGCAGCGGGGCGAAAACGTAAATAAAGAACGGCGCAAACAGGAAAAGCAGCACCGCGATAATCCACAACAAATGTTTTTTAAGGCCGAGCTTGTCAGAAATAACGCCAAAGAAGGGCTGAAACAAAATGGCAAACAGCGACATGCTGGAAAACACGATGCCGGTTTCCGTTTTGCTCAGGCCAATAACGTCAGATAGCCAGATTGGTAAAAATGGATAACAGGTTGCCATAATGAAGAAATACAGGAAAAAATAACTGCCAAATATCCAGAAGTTAGTATTTTTTTTATAGAAACAGCGATCGGTAGTTTGTGTAGGGTTCATCGTGATTTCCTTGCCGAAACCATCAAAACCGGCACCTGGGTACCGGCGTTTTTTCTTCTTTATTGAAAACGCTAAACGCGCTCAAAACTCAGCAGCAGGGCGCTTTCCGGGTCCAGCACCGGCAGCGTCAGCCCGGCGTTCCCCAGCCATTCACCGCTCAATACCGGCGATTCGTGCAGCCACGCCGGTTGCACGCGCATGGTGTGACCGCTCCCGCCGCCCGCCAGCAATGCCGGTTCATCCAGCACAGTGACGCGATAACGGGCGTCCGGTTTCAGCCCCGGTACCCGCAGTGTTCCCGGCAATGACCAGGTGGGCATGGCGAGCTGGCTGACCAGAAACACCGCGCGATCGCCATTTTCGCTGACCACGCCGTTAATCAGCATGGCCTCGTCATGACTGTCGACGCGGTACACATCGCCGCTGTGCAGCAAAGGCCGCAACTGCTGATGCAGCCGGGTATATTTCGCGAATCCGGCGCGTTCTGCTTCGCCTTCCTTCACCGGGTCCAGCTCAATGCCCATGTGCCCGAACAGCGCCGTGAGGCCACGAAACGCAATGCTGTGCTGGCGTGAGGTGGCGTGACACAGTTTGTTGCCGATATGCGACCCCATGACTTCCGGCGGGAAGAAATAGCTCATGCCGCGCTGAATTTTCTGGCGCTCCAGCGCGTCATTGTTGTCCGATGTCCAGAAACGGTGGCTGCGTTTGAGTACTTCATAATCAATACGTCCGCCGCCGGACGCGCAGGATTCAAACTCAATGTGCGGAAAACGCTCGCCGAGCACGTCGAGCAAGCGATAAAACTGCTGCGTCTGGTTGGTCAGCGCTGCGCGGCCTTCATGCCCCGGCTGAACGATTTCGCGATTCATGTCCCATTTCACGTAATCCACGTCGTGCTCACCGAGCAGCCAGCTCATGCGTTCCACCAGATAATCAAAAACCTGCGGATTATTAAGATCGAGCACGAACTGATGACGGCCACTCGGTTGCTGATAACCCGGCAGCGCCAGCAGCCAGTCGGGATGCGCGCGGTACAAATCCGAATCCGGGTTAATCATTTCCGGCTCAACCCAGATACCAAATTCCATGCCGAGTTTTTTGACATGGTCAATCACTGGTTTCAGGCCATTCGGGTATTTCTTCTCGTCGAGATACCAGTCGCCCAGCGCGGCGCGGTCATGATCACGTCCCCGGAACCAGCCGTCGTCGATAATAAAGCGTTCAACGCCTAACGCCGCGGATTCGGTCGCCATCTGCATGATGTAGTCGGGATCGTGATCGAAATAGATGCCTTCCCAGGTATTGAGATGCACCGGGCGCGGTTTTTCCACCGGGAAGCGCAGAATCTGCTCACGCACAAAGCGGTGAAACTGCTGACTCATGCGGTTCAGGCCGCTGGCGGAATAACTGGCGTAGAGCCACGGCGTTTCCAGCGTTTCTCCCTGTTCGAGACGCTGTTCGCCGGGGAAATACAGGGCTTCAGCCTGTACCACACGGCGGCCATCGGTTTTGATATCCGCGCGCAGGCGGTGATTGCCGCTCCAGCCCAGATGCATCCCCCAGACTTCGCCCTGTTCTTCGCTAAAACCCGGATGACCGATCATCATCGCCGGAAAATGCTCAGAAGAGGTTTTGCCGCGACGGTTTTCCTGAATAACGCCGCCGTGATCCAGCAACGTGCGGTGAGGCTGAAATTCTTTGATCCAGCGGCCATGAAACGCCATCACTTCGGCGGCGCGCTCCGGCAGTGGCAGCGTAACGGCCAGACGCGTCAGCTGATACGTACCGGGTTTCAGATTGGTCAGCGCATTTCGCGCCTGCAAAACACCGCTGGAATCCAGATGCAGTTCACTGCGAAATTGCAGACCAGCGATCGGGTCTTCGGTGGTGATCGTCAGCTGATTATCGTGGTGCCTGACGTTCGTCGTATTGAAGACAGGCGACCAGTCCAGGCCGTCGCGATGGCCTTCGACCCCCGGATTTCCGAACGAACCCCTGCCAGAATCGGCGCTGAGATTGACCGGTGCATCGACGTCAATACGCCCGTTGGGCACTGCGCGGCTCAGGGAAATCAGGTCTTGCGCTGAAAACTGGCTGAGGCGTTTTCCCCAGTAAAGGATTTCGGCGAACGGCGTGCAGCGCACGATCAGGCTGATGTGCTCGCTGGTTAAATGGACGGTCTGGTTTTCCATATTGTCACAACTCCACAAGGGTAAAATGCGGCGATAAAACGCGATTTTGTGGAGTAACTATTGATCCGAAACGTTTCGGATGGGAAATGAGACGACTCAAATTTGTGATATAGGGTGGAAAAATAATTTAAAGGGGAAGTATCAGTGTGGCGGATGTGCGGTGACGCCCGCCTGCAATTCCGGCTGCCAGAGAATCTGCAAATTCTTCAGCGGTTCGTTGCGAATCAGAGCCCGCGTCATGTCCGCAATTTGCAGCCCGACCGCTTCGCGGGTGCCCTGACGGATAGCGGTGACGGCGACGTCTGGCACGCTGTCGGAAGGTAATCCGTCAAAAATAATCAGCGAAACGCCGCCGCTGATCAGCAAGCCGGCTTCATTTAACGCCAGCGCCGCGCCTTCGCCGTGCATATTGCAGTCGCAGACAATTGCGGTTGGCGGCTGAGGCAGCGCCAGCAGCGCCTGTGTGGCCTGATATCCGGCACGGCGGCTGGGGCTGACTTTATGCGCATAATCCGGATTGAACGGCAGGTTGTTCGCCCGCAAACCATTGAGATAACCCTGATGGCGCTGACCAATAAACGATTGCTGATTGTTCTCGCCGAGGAACGCGATACGGCGGTGGCCAAGTGCGGCCAGATGATCGACCGCCATTTGCATACCGGCGCGGTTATCGAAATCAAACCAGGCGTAATCCTGCGTCAGACACTGGCTGCGCCCCAGCGCCAGAAACGGAAAATTGCGCTGCTGTAAATCCAGCAGGCGCGGGTCGTTATCCAGCGTATGCGCCACCAGCATGGCATCCACGCGTTTACTTTCGATCAGCCGCCGCCACGAAAATGTGCCGAGTTCATCCGGCACCAGCAGTAAATCGATTTCATATTTCGCCAGTTCGCGGGTGATGCACCCGACCATTTCGATAAACGCCGAATTGCTTAAAGGATGTGAAGTGAAGGGGAAAATCAGCCCAACGGCGTCGATCTTGCCCATTTTCAACCGGCGGGCGAGGGTGTTCGGGCGGTAGCCGCGTAAATCTGCCGCCGCCTGAACCCGCGCTTTGGTCTCCGCTGAAACGTCATCGTAACCGTTCAGCGCACGGCTGACGGTGGTGACAGAGAGACCGAGATCTTTCGCGATAGCTTTCAGCGACATACTGATTTCCGTTGCACAAATAAGGGAGGATTCTTTGGCGGAGAATAGCACAAACGAAAAACGGAGCCCTGAGGCTCCGCGTATATTTTGGATTTTAACGCAATTACTGCATCGGGCTGAGGGTGATTTCCACGCGGCGGTTCTGCGCTTTACCGGCCTCAGTGCTGTTGCTGGCAATCGGATTATCCGGGCCTGCGCCGGTCGTCCGCACGCGGCTGCCTTCAACGCCCTGGGTAATCAGCGCGCTGCCCACGCCGTCAGCACGTTGCTGTGACAACTTCATGTTGAGCGCACGGGAACCGGTGCTGTCGGTGTAACCGACCACGTTCACGGCCGTTTTTGGATACTCTTTCAGTACCATCGCCACGCCGGTGAGCGTGTTCGCGCCCGCCGGTTTCAGCGTGCTGCTGTTGGTATCGAAGGTCACATTGTTCGGCATATTCAGCACGATATTGTCGCCCTGACGGGTCACGCTGACGCCGGTGCCTTTCATTTTGTCGCGCAGTTTAGATTCCTGCACATCCATGTAATAACCCGCGCCGCCACCCAGCGCCGCACCGGCTGCCGCCCCAATCAGCGCACCTTTGCCGCGATCGTGTTTAGATGAAGAAAGCATACCGACGCCCGCGCCGAGTGCCGCACCAATACCCGCGCCAATACCGGATTTTCCGGCTTCTGATTCGCCGGTGTAAGGGTTGGTGGTACAGGCTGAAAGGCCCATCGTCACACACAGCACGCCCGCAACCACTAGAAGTCTTTTGTTCATCGTAATTCCTTTCTGGATGTTTTCTTTGTGTTCTTTTTTCAGAACCTGACCGCTGCATTATGACTGCACGCTTTTCTGTAAGTTGCACAGAAAAAGGTGTCAAAACATAAACAAATGCAACAGGCAGACTTCAGCCCTGCGGCGTTCTGGCGCTCTTTATGCGCAATTTCGTGGCGTTAAGCAGTAGGAGAATTCCGGTTATCTGTTTTTGTATTTTTGCGGAAGTGAAGAATTTATTCAGAAAGGGGTTGGTACCAGCGTAATACCCAGGTCGGAAGCCCGGTTCCCGGATGAACAGTGTCGTTGACGACCAGGAAATCCTCTTTGCGGTAGAACGCCACGGCACGCGGATTTTGCTGATAAACCTCCAGCAGTAAAAGCGGATAACGGTCTTTTACTTCATGCATTAATTGCTGCGCGATGCCCAGACCATAAATGTTTTCATCGACAAACAGCGCACCGATAAATTGCTGATTCAGCACGCTGATAAAACCATTGATTACGCCGTCGTTAGCGGTGGAAACCCAGGTGACGGCCTGCGGCAGAAACGTCTCGCGCACCATCGGTGCGCTTTCAAACCAGTACGACGCCTCAATAAACGGATGCGCCGCAAGCGTACTGCGCAGCCATAGCAGCATAATTTTTTCGGTATCAGCGGGCTGCGCGAGGCGGATCATGCCGGTTGGTTTTTCGGATGACAGAAACAGTACGACTGATGATCGTTCACCAGTCCGGCAGCCTGCATAAAAGCGTAGCAAATGGTCGAGCCGGTGAACTTAAAGCCTTTCTTTTTTAGCGCCTTAGACATCGCATCTGACACCGCTGTTTTGGCCGGAACGCCTTCCGGCCCGAGCGGATTATTGATGACCGGTTGATTGCCCACGAAGCCCCAGATGAAATCTGAGAAGTCCTCGCCGCTGGCCTGCATGGCTAAATAAATCTGCGCATTCAGGATGATCGCTTTGATTTTTCCGCGATGGCGCACGATCCCCGCATCGAGCACCAGACGTTCGACGTCGTCATCGGTCATTTTGGCGATACGGACCGGATCGAAATTGTGGAAGTTCTGACGGTAGTTTTCGCGTTTTCTCAGAATGGTTATCCACGAAAGCCCGGCCTGCTGGCCTTCAAGGCACAACATTTCAAACAACTCACGGCCATCTTTGACCGGCACGCCCCATTCTTTATCGTGGTATTCGAGGTAAATCGGTTCTTTGGAAACCCAGCTGCAGCGCGTCATCTCGTTTTCTCCTTGAAAGCGTGGGCTCCAGTGTGTGGTTTCTCGGATAACTCTGCAACGTCGCAATTTGCGTACCGCGAACTTGACGCTGGTCGGTTCTGAACAATATTTAAAGCCATTCATTACGAATTCCTTACATTTAATCAGGGGCATGCGCCGCTGAAACTTCAGGAAAACAGGTTTATGGCAGGCACAAAAAAGTACGCAACACGGCTGACGCAGGGCGCATTCGCCGTGGCGCTTTGCCTCGGAACGCAGGCTTCAGCGCAGGCTTACGATCAGCTTTATGTTTTTGGCGACAGTCTGAGTGATACCGGCAATATCGGTCGCTGGACCTTCGACAGCAGCACGCATCAGCTTTATGACGAGATTTTGGCGAATAATATCGGCACGACCTTAAAACCTTCTTCACAAGGCGGGCTGAACTATGCCGAAGGCGGCGGCGTCGCGGTGCCGGGGCTGGATTCTGATTACACCACGCAGGATCAGGTGAAAAGTTATCTGGCCTCGACCGGCGGCAAAGCCGATCCCAACGGGCCGTATATTCACTGGATTGGGGGTAACGACCTGGCGGCGGCCGCGCTCAATCCGCTGAACGCGCTGGATATCGCCACCAATAGCGCGACGCAGGCCGCATCACAGGTCAACGATTTGCTGAAAGCCGGTGCCGGAACGGTGATTGTGCCGACGGTGCCAAATATTGGTCTGACGCCGGTGCTGATGGAAGGGATTATTCAGGTCGGATTGCTGCCGGTTCAGCAGCAGGCGCTGGAAGCGGCCTATAAATATCTGAATGCGCAGAACACGCCGGATGCCGAAGCGCGTACCGAAGCGATTCATAACGCGCTTGCGGCCGCGGCGGCCGAAGGTTCGAATATTCCGCTGGTTCAGGAGGTGATCGCGAAAGGGCTGGCCGCCGCTTATGACGCACTGAAGGACGTCGCAGGCGGGCTGACCGACACCTACAACACGACTGAGGATATTGCACTGGCGAAAACCGGTGGCAATATTGCGCGTGTGGATATCAACGGTTTGTTCAATGAAGTGATTGCCGATCCGGCGCTGTACGGTTTCGCGAATACAGCGGGCACGGCCTGTCCGGTCGGGACATCCGCTTCCGAATGTACGTCAAATCTGCCGGGTTTCGACAGCAGCAAAGCTTTCCTGTTTGCTGACCATTTTCACCCGACACCGCAGGCGCACGCGCTGATCGCAGAATACATGCAGTCCGTGCTCAACGGCCCGCTGGAAGCTACGGCGCTGAATCAGGGCTCGCTGGCGCTAGCGCGAAATACGCAGGGAATACTCGACAGCCGTTATCAGCAATTACGCACACAGGATAACGACGCCGGAACCTTCGGCATGTTCGGCGGTTACGCCGGGCAAAGTGCGGACAGAAAAATCAACCCGTCGCTAGGCGATGGCGATCTGACCTCGAATTCGCTCAATATCGGGATGGATTATCAGATGACCGATCGCTGGATGATGGGGCTGATGATTTCCGGTTCCGACGATAAACAGGATCCGACTGACCATTACAGTTACCGCACACGCGGCTGGATGGCGACGGCGTTTACCGGCGTGAAAATCGCCGAAAACGGCTGGATCAACGGCGATGTGCACTACGGTTCGCTGAATTATGACGACATCAACCGCAGCATCAAACTCGGGCCAACCACCCGCACCGAGCGCGGCGAAACCGACGGTAAGCAGATTGGCGGCCGCGTCACCGCCGGCTGGGATTTCCCGATTTTACCGGTGCTGAAAACCGGTCCGGTGGCGCAGTACAGCTGGGATTACAGCAGCATTGAGGGTTACAGCGAGGAAGGTAAGAACAGCACGTCGATGCGCTTTGGTGACCAGACCTCGCACTCACAAATCGGTGCACTGGGCTGGCGTCTGAACGCGGAACTGGGCATTGTGAATCCGTATGCGCAGGTCACGTATGACCGCCAGTTCGGCGACAAAACCTATACCGCGACCGGCGCCATCAAATCCACCCGCACGCATTTTAGCCGCACCACCGGCGAGCAGGACGACGACTGGGTCGATATGACCGTCGGCGCCAACGTCCAGATCACCCACAGCATTTCCGCCTTCGCCGCCGTCTCCCAGACCACCGGCCTGGATTCCGGCGAACAAACGTCATACAACGCGGGGATTAGTGCAAGATTTTAAATTAATTTTCCTGGCTGATTTCTATAAAGCTAACAATGAATCCAAACCACTGATTAAGGTGGTTTGTTTTCGCTTGGTGTGTTTAAAGAAGGCGGTAACAAATCCACTTTCTGAATTTTCGCGTTCAGACAGAACCCACTTTTCGCTGAACACCATGAAAAGATTGCGGGATGTCCTGACAAACCGAAGAACTTGAATGAAGAGAGCGATAAATAAAACAGCCTGAATGGCAATATCAGCGGAACTGAATTGCATGAAATATGGCCACGACTGGCTAATCGTTAAAAAGAGGGCAAAACCCTGAATGATGATTTTTACAACAAACATCCTTGTATAAAAGGTTTTAAGTAATTCCTTATTCATGAAAAAAGGATTACTCAGAGAGCTGTGTGAATCTCGTACTGGTATCCCATGGACATAGATCATCCAGTCACTTTTTTTCTCCGGCATGTAAATTAAAGCCTGATCCTTGAGGCGATGTAAGTGAACTGACATGCCGACCGGGAAAATCAGGCCGACACAAACCATGTAAACTAATGGCCCGTTTACATGAAAAAAGCCCAGTCCAAGGCAGATTACAGCGGTAAGAAAAACTGCTGGTTTGTATATCCAAATACTTGTTGATAGATACTTCATTAGTGGTGCTTCCTTGCAGTTACATTAAGATTTTCTTTTGAGTCGCAGGCGCTTATTTAGTTTCACTATCACTTAATCTTTATGTGGCTACTGTCTTGACCTCCCGGATCCAGGCGAACAAACGTCATACCACGCGGGGATCAGCGCAAGATTTTAAAAGCATCTTAAAGGGTGCTCTTAAAGATGCTTTTAAGGCTATAATAACGGCATAGTGTGACAGGAGAAAACCTATGCCGTTTGAAATACTCACTTCCTCAGCTGCCAGTATTACCGAGCTAAAACGTGATCCGATGGGGACCTTCTCCGCCGGAGAAGGTGAAGCCGTGGCGATCCTTAACCGCAATGAACCGGCCTTTTATTGCGTCCCACCGGAGGTCTACGCCTATTTCCTGAGTCTTGCAGAAGACGTGGAACTGAACCGCATAATGGATGCGCGGCAGGGCGAAGAAAGGATAAGGCTGACACTGGATGACTTATAAAATCGATTTTCTGAAGTCAGCTCTGAAAGAATGGAAGGCGCTGGCACCTCCCGTTAAAGACCAATTTAAAAAGAAACTCGCTGAGCGGCTCGAAAATCCTCATGTCGTTTCTGCCCGTTTATGTGGCCCAAAAACTAACCGTTATAAAATTAAATTGAAGAGCCTCGGCTACCGTCTGGTCTATCAGGTTGAGGATCAGGAAATCGTGGTAATTGTTGTCGCGATTGGTAAACGTGAGGGCAATGAAGCCTATAAACTGGCAGAGAAACGCTGAATACTGGCGTTTTTAAGGTAATTCACAGGGATCTGTTGTGTGATTATCTTCCGTTCAGCGGGTATACTGTCCGACTCTTTATAAACCCACTTTCTCGCGTGCGAATCCAACATGCAAAAGTTTGATACTAAGACATTTCAGGGCCTGATCCTGACACTGCAAGATTATTGGGCGCAGCAGGGCTGCACCATTGTTCAACCGCTGGATATGGAAGTCGGCGCGGGCACCTCGCACCCGATGACCAGCCTGCGCGCACTCGGCCCTGAGCCTTTTGCGGCAGCCTATGTTCAGCCTTCCCGCCGCCCGACCGACGGTCGCTACGGTGAGAACCCGAACCGCCTGCAACACTATTATCAGTTCCAGGTGATGATCAAACCGTCGCCGGAAAACATTCAGGAACTGTACCTCGGTTCCCTGAAAGAGCTGGGTCTTGACCCGCTGATCCACGATATCCGCTTCGTAGAAGATAACTGGGAAAACCCGACGCTTGGCGCCTGGGGTCTCGGCTGGGAAGTGTGGCTGAACGGCATGGAAGTGACGCAGTTCACGTACTTCCAGCAGGTCGGCGGCCTGGAATGTAAACCTGTGACCGGTGAAATCACCTACGGTCTTGAGCGTCTGGCGATGTACATCCAGGGCGTGGACAGCGTTTACGATCTGGTCTGGAGCGACGGTCCGCTGGGCAAAACAACCTACGGCGACGTTTTCCATCAGAACGAAGTGGAGCAATCCACCTATAACTTCGAATACGCCGATGTTGATTTCCTCTTCTCCTGTTTTGAACAGCACGAGAAAGAAGCGCAAACCCTGCTGGCTCTTGAAAAGCCGCTGGCACTGCCTGCTTACGAGCGCATCCTGAAAGCCGCACATTGCTTCAACCTGCTCGATGCACGTAAAGCGATTTCTGTGACTGAACGTCAGCGCTACATTCTGCGCATCCGTACCCTGACTAAAGCGGTAGCTGAGGCGTATTACGCTTCCCGCGAAGTACTGGGCTTCCCGATGTGCAAAAAGAACGAGAAGTGAGAAACAGCCATGACTGAAAAAACTTTTCTGGTGGAAATTGGCACGGAAGAACTGCCACCTAAGGCTCTGCGCAGCCTTGCTGAATCCTTTGCCGCTAACCTGACGGCGGAACTCGCTGCGGCGAATCTGCCACACGGTGACGTAAAATGGTTTGCTGCACCGCGACGTCTGGCGCTGAAAGTCTCTGGTCTGCATGAATCACAGGCCGATCGCGAAGTTGAAAAACGCGGCCCGGCTGTGGCGCAGGCGTTTGATGCAGAAGGCAAACCAAGCAAAGCCGCAGAAGGCTGGGCTCGTGGTTGCGGCATCACCGTCGATCAGGCTGACCGTCTGGTCACCGACAAAGGCGAATGGCTGGTTTACCGCGCACACGTCAAAGGCGAAAGCGCGCAACAACTGCTGCCGGCGATGATCGCGACATCTTTGTCCAAGCTGCCTATTCCTAAACTGATGCGCTGGGGCGATTCTGACGTGCAGTTTGTGCGTCCGGTTCACACCGTGACATTGCTGTTAGGCGATGAACTGATCCCGGCGAAAATCCTCGGTATCGAATCTGCGCGCACTGTTCGCGGCCACCGTTTCATGGGCGAGCCGGAATTCACTCTCGACAACGCCGATCAGTACCCGCAAATTCTGCTGGAACGCGGCAAAGTCATTGCGGATTACGAGCAGCGTAAAACCATCATCAAACAGGATGCTGAGAAAGCGGCGAAAGAGATTGGCGGTATTGCCGATCTGAGCGAAAGCCTGCTGGAAGAAGTGACCTCTCTGGTGGAATGGCCGGTGGTGCTGACCGCTAAATTCGAAGAGAAATTCCTGGCGGTGCCAGCGGAAGCGCTGGTTTACACCATGAAAGGCGACCAGAAGTATTTCCCGGTGTATGACGCCGCGGGCAAACTTCTGCCGAACTTCATCTTCGTGACCAACATCGAGTCGAAAGACCCGCAGCAAATTATTTCCGGTAACGAGAAAGTGGTTCGCCCGCGTCTGGCCGATGCGGAATTCTTCTTCAATACTGACCGCAAAAAACGTCTCCAAGATAACCTGCCGCGTCTGGAAACCGTATTGTTCCAGAAACAGCTGGGTACGCTGCGTGATAAAACCGCTCGTATCGAAGAACTGTCTGGCTGGATCGCCGGGAAAATCGATGCCAACGTTGAGAACGCAAAACGCGCGGGTCTGCTGTCCAAATGTGATCTGATGACCAACATGGTCTTCGAATTCACCGACACGCAGGGCGTGATGGGCATGCACTATGCGCGTCACGACGGCGAGCAGGAAGAAGTTGCGGTTGCGCTGAACGAACAGTATCAGCCACGCTTTGCGGGCGACGAATTACCGGCTTCGCGGGTGGCTTGTGCGCTGGCTATCGCTGACAAAATGGACACGCTGGCCGGTATCTTCGGCATCGGTCAACATCCGAAAGGCGATAAAGATCCGTTCGCGCTGCGCCGTGCTGCGCTGGGCGTTCTGCGTATCATCGTTGAGAAAAACCTGTCTCTTGATCTGCAAACTCTGACTGAAGAAGCGGTGCGCCTGTACGGTGACAAGCTGACTAACGCCAAGGTTGTTGATGAAGTGGTTGATTTCATGCTCGGTCGTTTCCGCGCGTGGTATCAGGAAGAAGGTCACGCGGTCGATACCATTCAGGCTGTGCTGGCACGTCGTCCAACCAAACCGGCTGATTTCGACGCCCGTGTGAAAGCGGTGAGCTACTTCCGTACGCTGGATGAAGCGGCAACGCTGGCTGCGGCCAACAAACGCGTTTCCAACATCCTGGCGAAATCCACCGACGTTCTGCTGGATCACGTTCACGCCTCCGTGCTGAAAGAACCTGCTGAGCTGAAACTGGCTACGCATCTGGTGGTTCTGCGCGACAAACTGGAGCCGCTGTTTGCTGCCGGTCAGTACAAAGAAGCACTGGTCGAACTGGCTGCCCTGCGTGAAACCGTGGATACGTTCTTTGACACCGTGATGGTGATGGATGAGAACGAAGCGGTTCGAATCAACCGGTTGACGCTTCTCTCCAAGCTGAGGGAGTTGTTCTTACAAGTGGCGGATATTTCTTTACTTCAGTAAGTAAGCAACTTTTCTAAAGTCAAAGTCGTGGGCTCGCCGCCCACACTGGCCCAGAGACCCGCAATCGCGCGGGCCTCTGGACTCCACGCTCTTTTCACTGCGCGCTGCCGCTCGCTGACTATGTTTCAGCAACTCAGGCTAGTGCCGCAAACGCCGCCGCTGCGCGGTACTCTCGTTTCGGGTTCGAACCTGCTCGAAAAAGACTCTCGCTGTTTCTCACCGCTCACTCCACGTCGTTTTGAAAGCGGCCACTGGCTTTCTAAAGCACAGCCTTACTGACTGTTTTCTAAAGCACAGCCTTACTGACTGATTTTCAGGCCTGCCTTTGACTTTAAAAAATCCTCCAGCCGCTTTCAGGATACTTGCTGAGTGAGAGTTTCGAGACCGCAAGGCTCGAATACCGATACGAAGGAACCGCGCAGCGGCAAGTTTTCGCGGCAGTAGCTGTGGCTTCTGAAATATAGCCAGCGAGCGGTAGCGCGTAGTAAAAAGACGGGAGAGATCCAAGAGAGGCCCGTCCTGGCCTCTTTTGGGCGGTTTCGGCGCAGCGAGTTAAGTGAGCGCTGCAATTGAGAAACCGAAATTTTCGCGGTTCTTCTTTTAGCATTAAGGCCAGTAACGCCAGTTTGGGTGGCAACCCAAGGTATTGACGTTGAATTTAAAAAGCTCAACAGCTGAACCTCGGCAAAAAAAGGGATTTTAAGGCGCAGCCTTAAGTATCACATCCCCCCCAGATGTTCTATCCTATACCCCGCATGGACGCACAGCATCGGCACGGAATTCGCCGGCAAAGAACATTGAAATCAGGAGTCAGGACTCATGGCTGTAGGGATCAGAAGCGGTGTATATTCTCGCTGGCTGGCGCCGTTTATCGCATTGCTGGTAGTGTTTCAGCTCACTGCATGCGGCGATAAAGAACCGGAACAACGCAAAGCCTTTATCGATTATTTGCAAAATACTGTGATGCGCAGCGGGCAAAACCTGCCATCGCTGAGTGAAGATCAGAAGCAACGTTTTGGTAATTACGCGAATGACTACGGCATCATCCTGTCATTCTCCCGTCAGATGAAAGGTGCCGTTGAAGGCAGCTTTGTGCCGGTAGTTAACGCGATTGGTCAGGTGCGCACGCCGCAGGATTACATGACCCAGCGTAGCGCGTTGCAACAGGCCGCCAGCACGCTGAGTATGATGAATGCCCAGTTGCGCGATTCGAAAACTAAAGCCGATACCGCGATGGCCGCTCTCAAGCAGCCTGACGATCTGAAAGCCGTTTACGGTCAGGTCTACAACACCGTGGTCACTCAGCCAGCAAACGTGCTGACCCCGCTGGTGCCTGCGCTGCAAAGCTTCACCCAGGATATCGTCTCAGTGGGTGATTTCCTGCAACAGCAGGGCCCTCAGGTGGCTTTCGCTAACGGCGGCGTGCAGTTCCCGACGCAGCAACAGGCGACGCAGTACAACACTATGATGTCGAATCTGGTGGGTAAACAGCAGACATTGCTGCAAGCGCAGAAAGTTGCACAGGGCGATTTCAGCAACTAACCCAGACTGGAATTTTCGTAAAAAGCCACGTCATTTTGTACGTGGTTTTTTTGTTGGGAAAATCCGGGACTTGATGGCGTCATATTTATAAAAAATGACAATTTTTAACCTGCAAACTCTGCTGAATTCCTCTACTTTTGAAGGCAACTGCCCGATTTCCCCCGTATTTCACTTTAAGGATTTTTGATGAAACGTCAGATGATGACTCTGTTGGCTTCTCTGGTGCTGGCACCTGTTCTGGCCAACGCTGCCGACAGCGCAACAGCAGATTTCACCCCGGCGCAACAGGAAGCCATTGGTAAAATTGCAGCAGATTACATGCTTCAGCACCCTGAAATTCTGGTGCAGGTTAGCCAGAAACTTCAGGCGAAGCAGGCCGATCAGCAGCAACAGGAAATCCTGAGCGCCGTTCTGGCGAATTCAAAAGCACTCATTGAAGATCCTTCCACGCCAGGCTACGGCCCGAAAGATGCCAAAGTGGCTTTCGTAGAATTCTTCGATTATCAGTGTCTGTATTGCAGCCGTATGGCACCGGTGGTTGAACAAACGGTGAAAGCGAATCCGAACGTCCGTTTCGTCTTCAAAGAATGGCCAATCTTCGGTGACCGCTGGAAAGCGTCCATCACTGCGGCAGAAACCGGCATGGCTATCTGGAAAGAAAAAGGCGCGCAGGCGTACTTTGACTACCACAACAGCATTTATCGTACCGGCCATGACGAAGGCAAACTGACCGATGCGGATATCGCCGGTGCGGTGAAAGCGGCCAAAGCTACCCAGCCGACCGACGCGCAGCGTAAAGCCACGCACGACGCCATCGCCTCCAACGACGAACTGGCCCGCACGCTGGGCTTCAGCGGCACACCTGGCTTTGTGGTGATGCCAACCAACGGCGCAACGGCGGCGAACACCACCGTCCTTCCGGGCGCAGTTTCAGCCGAAGAATTGCAAGCCGCCATTGTTAAGGCGCAAGGCGGGAAGTAATTTCTCATCAATTTCAATCCGGCAGCCTGTGCTGCCGGATCCTCTTTTCCCCCAGTTTGGAAAGCACTTCTCAATATTGGATGTAATGTCTGAAAGGGGTAAATTTTTACCCGCTTCATTGTTTTCGCCGTGGTAACCTTGCCTTCTTCATGGATATTTATCTCTGTGAAGCAACCTCTGATTCGTTGGATCTGGCATCAGAGTTCCCCAATCTTTGACCGACTACATGGATAGCTAATGATTGTTCAATTTGCTGAGTATGCTGCGCTGAAAAAAAGTAAGCAGGATAAAGAACCGGGTGTATCAGAAACGTTGGGTTCGCCTCAGGTTATTGAGCTGTCTGCTCGGCAAGAGTTTGCTGCGTATGAGAGAGCTAAAGCACGAGTGCAGGAAGCTGCCGCTAAACTCGACTGGTAATCACGCCCTGCCTGTCCAGTCATTGGAGTTTCTATGGCTGTTTCAGCAAATAAAATTGTCCCTATTGCAGGCTCAAAAAGTTCTGCCGAAGATGACAGTATCGATTCTATTTTATCAAGACGTTCTCAGGAGCTTATTCTTGGATTATGCGGAGCAAGTGGTTCCGGGATCCGAACTTTAAAA
Source organism: Rahnella sp. PCH160 (assembly GCF_047784855.1). Classification (NCBI taxonomy): domain Bacteria; kingdom Pseudomonadati; phylum Pseudomonadota; class Gammaproteobacteria; order Enterobacterales; family Yersiniaceae; genus Rahnella; species Rahnella sp. PCH160. The sequence continues at coordinate 918,894 of NZ_JBLOGT010000001.1, read as the reverse complement.
GACAAGTTAATCGCACGTTTGAAAAGTTGCCATTATCACGTTGAGCATATCCGTATCAGCGACTTAATGATTGGAACTCAGGATGCAGAGCGGGCCCAATCGCTTAAAGCTCTGGACGGTTCCGGGCATTTTATACAGCTACAAGATTTAGGCGATTCGCTCAGGGATAAGTATGGTTCAATGATAGCTGCTCAAATGGCGATCAGAAATATCAGGTACCTGCGCGACAAGTTATTAGAACAAGGGCGGATCGAAGGGATGTCGGGTAAGACGACCAATAAAGTTGCTTATATCATCGATCAGTTAAAGCATCCCGCTGAAATAGAATTATTACGTGAAGTTTATCGAAATAACTTCTACCTCATCGGATTAATCAGGTCGCTAAAAGAAAGACGTAATAACTTAAAGAAAGACTCTTTGAATGATAATGAAATTAATGAGGTGATTAACCGTGACCGGCGTTCTGCGTATAAATATGGTCAGCAGGTAGAAGATACACTGCATTCCTCAGATTATTTTATTCATAATACCAACGACCTTTGGCTCGATCAGTCCGTTATCCGGTTTGTCGATCTTGTCCACGGTGCCAATAATCTGACGCCGACGCGTGATGAAACCGGTATGTTTAATGCTAACTCGGCCTCATTACGTTCTGCCTGTCTCTCGCGACAGGTTGGTGCGGCAATTATGGATGAAAACCACAATCTCTTAGCCACAGGATGTAATGACGTGCCTGTGGCTGGCGGTGGGCTTTATTCCTGTGAAAGTGGCAGCGCTGATAAGCGTTGTTATGCCAACGGAGGTTGTCACAATGACCAGCATAAAAAACTCGTTAAGCGTGAAATTGAAAAAGTATTAGAAGATTTCAACGTCGGAAATGAAAAAAAGCTTGCTGAAGAGATAATGAAAACCACTAAGTTGAAATCGTTAATTGAATACTCAAGAGCAATTCATGCAGAAATGGATGCTATTACTTCGGTAGCAAGATCCTCAAGGGGAGATACGCTGGGTAAGATTTTATATTGCACGACTTATCCTTGCCATAATTGCGCGCGGCACATCGTTGCTGCCGGGATAAAACGGGTTGTTTATATTGAACCCTACGCGAAGAGTTTGGCTGAAGATCTGCACGGTGATTCCATCACGGGTTCAGATGCTCAGGACAAAAGTAATAAAGTCATTTTTGATATCTTTGAAGGGACGGCGCCGAGACGTTATAGCAAGTTTTTCGGCTATAGCCGGGATCGTAAAGATGCCAATGGAAAAGTGATTACTTATGACGTTGATAGCTCACATCATGTTGATTCCCAGCAAATGGACAGCTATACGGATTTCGAGCTTAAAGTCGTCCAAAATGTGACCACAAAAATTGGTGAAGAAATCACTTCTTAGCGAATTTGAGAAGCCGTCCGTGAGGCTGCAAATCCTGTAGTCTCAACCCCCCCACCCTGTAATTTTATTTCAAACTCTCCCCCGTAAACTCAATTCCGCATTCACCTGACACGTCTGAACGGTTTTTAAGCGAAATAAGCAAGGTCATCGAAAAATACTTTGTGATGAATATCACGTTTTTATGATAAAGACTCGTTAATAAAAAGTGACTTTAATCACACTTTTATGCGTTATCAGCTTAATTTATCAGCGGTGTAGCCGGATTACAGGGGGTTTTGTGATCGCCATCACTAAAATGCAGGGGGTAATGGTCGTATACGTGTGATCTCCGTCACGGGCTGTGGGGTGGCTACGCGAGGCCTATAATCACGTGGTAGAGTCCGCCTCGCAGACAGCAATTCGACGGACGGATTTTTAAAGCAGTGGCAGAAAAACCGAAATAACCGTCACCGATAATTAACTGATATCACGCGCTCTATTGTCAGCGCGTATCAATAGGGGTGCGTTTTATGTTTTCACCAGACGTTAAGATCAAAGTTCAAAACTTTGGTCGCTTCCTGAGTAACATGGTAATGCCCAACATCGGCGCATTTATCGCCTGGGGTATCATTACTGCTCTGTTCATTCCTACCGGCTGGATCCCTAATGAAACATTAGCGAAGCTGGTTGGCCCGATGATCACTTATCTCCTGCCATTGCTCATCGGTTTCACCGGTGGTCGTCTGGTCGGCGGTGATCGCGGTGGCGTGGTCGGCGCAATCACCGTAATGGGTGTTATCGTCGGTGCGGATATGCCAATGTTCCTCGGCGCAATGATTGGCGGCCCACTGGGCGGCTGGGCAATCAAGCGTTTCGACCGCTGGGTTGACGGTAAAATCAAAAGCGGCTTCGAGATGTTGGTTAACAACTTCTCCGCGGGCATTATCGGTATGCTGCTGGCGATCCTCGCCTTCCTGGCTATCGGCCCGCTGGTAGAAGCGCTGTCTAAAGTGCTGGCTGCAGGCGTGCACATCATGGTTATTCATAACCTGTTGCCGCTGGCCTCTATCTTTGTTGAACCGGCGAAAATCCTGTTCCTCAACAATGCCATCAACCACGGTATCTTCTCTCCACTGGGTATCCAGCAGGCGACTGAGACCGGTAAATCTATCTTCTTCCTGATTGAAGCGAACCCGGGACCGGGTATGGGCGTCCTGATGGCGTACATGTTCTTCGGTCGTGGCAGTGCTAAGCAATCTGCTGGCGGCGCGGCAATCATCCACTTCCTGGGTGGTATCCACGAAATTTATTTCCCGTACGTTCTGATGAACCCACGTCTGCTGCTGGCGGTAATTTTGGGCGGTATGACTGGCGTGTTCACCCTGACTATGCTGAACGGCGGTCTGGTTTCTCCGGCTTCTCCGGGTTCCATCCTGGCCGTGCTGGCGATGACGCCAAAAGGCGCTTACTTCGCTAATATCTCCGCTATCGTGGCCGCGTTTGCGGTGTCCTTCGTGATCTCTGCTCTTCTGCTGAAAACCACGAAAGCGAAAGAAGGTGATGATCTGGAAGACGCAACCCGTCGCGTTCACGATATGAAAGCAGAATCTAAAGGTGGCAAACCAGGCGCAACCGGCGTGGCTGGCGACCTGTCTACCGTGCGTAAAATTATCGTTGCCTGTGATGCCGGTATGGGTTCCAGCGCGATGGGTGCCGGTGTTCTGCGCAAAAAAGTGCAGGATGCAGGGCTGACCAATATCAGCGTCACCAACAGTGCAATCAACAACCTGCCGGACGACGTTGACCTGGTCATCACACACCGTGACCTGACTGAACGTGCGATGCGTCAGGTGCCCCATGCACAGCACATCTCGCTGACCAACTTCCTCGACAGCGGCTTATACATTGACCTGACAGCACGTCTGGTTGAAGTGAATAAAAGCAGCCAGTACAAAGAGAAAGTGACCACCACATTGGGCGACAGCATCGTGTCCGACAGTGAAAACGAAAACCTGTTCCGCATCAGCGAAAGCAACATCTTCCTGGGCCTGCAGGCGGCAACAAAAGAAGACGCCATTCGTTTTGCGGGTGAACAACTGGTTAAAGGCGGCTACGTTCAGGCAGAATATGTTGATGCGATGCTGGCGCGTGAAAAACTGACGTCCACGTATCTGGGCGAGTCAATCGCGGTGCCACACGGTACAATCGAAGCGAAAGATCGCGTACTGAAAACCGGTATCGTGTTCTGTCAGTATCCGGCGGGCATCCGCTGGGGAGAAGACGAAGATGATTCAGCGCGTCTGGTGGTGGGTATCGCCGCACGCAACAATGAACACATCAACGTAATCACCAAGCTGACCACTGCGCTTGACGAAGACGGTGTCATCGAACGACTGGCGAACACCACCAGCGTTGAAGAAGTGCTGACGATTCTTCGCGGTTAATCAGTAGAGCGTTACTAAGCGGGTCTTGATATCGAGACCCGCTTGTTGATTCGGAGCCGGGCGGCTCCCAGCTTTACCTAAAGCTTTTTACCAGAAAGTATGGCCCCCGATTTGAAGGAAATATTATGAAAGCATTACATTTTGGCGCAGGTAACATTGGTCGCGGTTTTATCGGCAAATTACTTGCTGATGCCGGGGCTGAACTGACATTTGCGGATGTCAGCCCTGCTTTACTGGATGCACTGAACAGCCGCAAAGGCTACAACGTGCACGTTGTCGGTGAACAGGCCACGGTTGAGCCTGTCAGCAATGTGAATGCCGTCAACAGCGCCGGTCAGGATGCCATTAACCTGATTGCCGAAGTCGATTTAGTGACCACCGCCGTTGGCCCGACTGTGCTCGAAAAAATCGCGCCGAACGTGGCGAAAGGTCTGGTGCTGCGTCACCAGCAGGGCAACGAAAAGCCGCTGAATATTATTGCCTGTGAAAACATGGTGCGCGGCACCAGCCAGTTCAAACAGCACGTATTCAACGCGCTGCCGGAAGATGAAAAAGCCTGGGTTGAAGCGCATATCGGCTTTGTCGATTCCGCTGTAGACCGCATCGTGCCACCAGCAGCCGCCGGTTCGACCGATCCGCTGGAAGTCACCGTTGAAACCTTCAGCGAGTGGATTGTGGATAAAACCCAGTTTAAAGGCCCTCTGCCGGAAATCGCCGGGATGGAACTGACTGACAACCTGATGGCGTTCGTGGAACGTAAACTCTTTACCCTGAATACCGGCCACGCCATTACTGCGTATCTCGGTCAGCAGGCGGGCCATGCGACAATCCGTGATGCGATCCTCGACGAGAAAGTGCGTCTGGTGGTTCGTGGTGCGATGGTCGAAAGTGGCGAAGTGCTGATCCGTCGTTACGGTTTTGACCCTGAAAAACACGCGGCGTACATCGAAAAAATTCTGTCCCGTTTCGAAAACCCGTATCTGCATGATGATGTTGAACGCGTTGGCCGTCAGCCACTGCGTAAACTGAGCGCGGGCGATCGTCTGATCAAACCTCTGCTGGGCACTCAGGAATATCGCCTTCCTCATGAGAATCTGTTGAGAGGGATTGCGGCTGCGATGCACTACCGTAGCGAGCAGGATCCGCAAGCCAAAGAGCTGGCCGAATTACTGGAAAAAGTCGGGCCAAAAGCCGCGCTTGCCCAGATTTCAGGTCTGCCGGAAGAGGGCGAAGTGGTTGCCCGGGCTGTAAAAATCTACGAATCTATGCACTAATACTGCGTTCGTTTTGATTTCGCCAATACCAGGCAAAGAAAGCCCTGTCGGGCAGGATCTTCCTGCCCTTCATGTGCGCATCATGGATGACGCCAGGGGCGCTATTAGCACCGGTTCTTTACTGCAAGTAAGCCCTATGGAAAAAGCTCAGGCGTTTGAAAACCGAGTACTGGAAAAGCTTAATGCGGGTAAAACCGTGCGCAGCTTTTTGATGACTGCTGTGGAATTGCTGGCCGAAGCGCTGGATATTCTGGTCGTGCAGGTTTTCCGCAAAGACGATTATGCCGTGAAGTACGCCGTAGAACCGTTGCTGACCGGCACCGGTCCGCTTGGCGATCTTTCCGTGCGCCTGAAACTGATTTATGCGTTGGGCGTGATCAGCCGTCATGAGTACGAAGATGCAGAATTACTGATGGCACTGCGTGAAGAGTTGAATTATGACGGTGAAGAATATCGTTTTACTGACGATGAAATTCTCGGCCCGTTCGGTGAATTACATTGCGTGACGGAGCTGCCGCCCGTGCCGACGTTCCTCAAACCCGGTGAGGCCGACGAATCACTGATTGCCATGCAACGTCAGCGTTACCAGCAAATCGTCCGCTCCACGATGGTCCTTTCTATCACTGGCCTGATCGCGCATATCAGCAATCAGCAGCCATCACGTCTTTCTCCTGTTAAGAAATAGCACTACGCCAGCGCGTGACGCACTTCGCCGACCATCAACCACAGCGCGGTTAACGCCATCATTCCGCCCATAATCGTATTGAACAGTTTCAGCTTCCATTCCACGCGCAACGCCTGACGTAACCGGTCACCCATCACCACCCAGACCAGAATGCACGGCAGATTGACCAGCGCGAATCCCACACAAATCAGCAGCGTGTGATGCAGCATATTGCCGTCCGGCGGCGTAAACAGAATCGCCACGTTGGTTGCCATCAGCCAGGCTTTCGGGTTAATGGCCTGAAAAAGCGCGCCGCCGACCATGTTCATCGGTTGCTGTTTTTCGCCTTCTTTTGGCGTACCGGAACGGTAAATTTTCCACGACAGCCAGAAGAGATAAGTACAACCCACCACGGCCATCGGCAGGCGCACGACGTTCATCCAGCTCAGTAAAATCGCCAGCATGGAGGTCATCAGCGCACATTGCACCACGCAGCCCAGCGTGATCCCCAGCATCATCGGCACGCTGCGGCGTAACCCGAAATTCACCCCGGACGCCGCCAGCAACAGATTGTTCGGGCCTGGCGTAATCGACATCACAGTGACGTAACTGACAAAAGCGGTATCTATCATTTTTATTTTTCCCCTGTATTCCAGACAACCAGAATAATCAGTGCAGGGGAAAGGTAACAGAACCAGAAATACGCTATTGTTAGGGTTACAGTTTCAGATAAGAAAAACTGTACCCTTTCATTTTTACGGAACTGACACCATGACTGATATTGCGGAACTGCCCGACACCCGTTACAACCAGCTGGCAGGACAACTGGCCGACGCGATCCGCCGCGGTACGCTTGCGCCCGGCAGCCGTTTGCCCTCGGTGCGGCGCAGTGCGCAAACCTGGTCAGTCAGCATTAATACTGTAGTCGCGGCGTACCGGCGGCTGGAAGATCGCGGTTTTATCGAAGCCCGTCCGCAGTCCGGTTTTTATGTTCGCGCCGCATTGCCCGCGCTGGAACATCAGCCGGCGTTGGAACAACCCCAGACGCCCGCCGCCGAACCGGCAGACGAAGTGCTGGATCTGATCGACACCGTTTTTGCCTCGCAAACCGACCCGGCGTACACCAATCTGTCGCTGGCCTGTCCGCAATCCAATGATTTTTATCCGAGCGGAAAACTCGGGCGTATTATGTCGTCCCTGTTGCGCCGCCAGCCGGACCTGATCGGCAAATATGCTTTGCCGCCGGGTCATCCCGCGCTGCGTCAGCAAATCGCCCGCCGTGCGCTGGCGCTGGGCATGATTTTAGAGCCGACCGACATCACGATTACGCACGGTTGCATGGAAGCGTTGCAGCTGGCGTTGCGCGTGACGACCAAACCGGGCGACAGCGTGGGGCTGGAAACGCCGACCTATTTTTATCTGCTGCCGATGCTGGCGAGTCTCGGGCTGAAAGCGGTGGAAATCCCGACCGATCCGCAAACTGGCCTTTCACTGGATGTGCTGGAAATGCTGCTCAGCGAGAAGCGCCTGAATGCGGTGATTGCGATGCCGACGGCGCAAAATCCGCTGGGCTTTACTATGCCGCTGGAAGCCAAAAAACGGCTGGCGCGGTTGATGAACGATCATCAGGTACCGCTGATTGAAGACGGCTTGTATGCCGAAATTCAGTTTAGCGCGACGCTGTCTCCGGCGGTGAAAGCGTTCGACCGTGATGGCTGGATCCTGTTTTGCACCAGTTTCACCAAAACGCTGGCACCGGATTTTCGTATCGGCTGGGTGGAAGGTGGCCGCTTTGCTGACCGCCTGCACAAGCTGAAAGCGGTTTCCTCGATGGCGGAATCGGCCCTGCTTTCACAGACGCTGACGCTGTTTCTGGAATCCGGCGGCTACGATCATCATCTGCGAACGTTGCGACGCCGGTATGCCGCGCAGGTTGAGCAGGCGCGCGCGCTGATCGCTCAGCATTTTCCGCAAGGAACAAGGGCGACACAACCGGCGGGCGGTTTCGTCATCTGGGTCGATTTTCCGGCGGAAGTGGATTGCGTCAAACTGTTCCATCGGCTGCTGAAAGATAAAATCTGCATGACGCCCGGCCAGTTGTATTCCCCGAGCGGGCGTTACAGTAACGGCCTGCGTTTATCCTGCTGTTATGTGTTCGACACACGCTATATTTCGGCGATGATCCGCATTGGCGAGCGGGCATGTGAGATGTGCGGTCTGCCACCGGGGCTGGCGGCGACGCAGGAGTAAGCTGAAGAGTCACGCACTTCCTGATACACTGATGGTTATTATCCTTTTTTACAGTCGTGCCCGTTGCGGCATGAACGGAACTGACACCATGAAAGAAATCGAAAAAACCGAGATTAAGCGCCTCAGCGACATGCTGGATGCCCTGAACCACAAAGATGCGACCGTTATTCAGGCAGGTAATGCTGAGCTGATCGCCAAGCACGAAGAAGAGAAAGAAAAACTGGCGGCAGAAATCGCGCGTCTGAAAGATGTGCGGGTAAAAAAACTTAGCACCGAAGCGCAGAAACTGGAAAAACTGTTCAGCCGTGAAATCACCAAGAAAGAACAGGCTGATATGGGCACGCTGAAGAAAACCGTACGCGGTATTGTGGTGGTTCACCCGATGACCGCACTGGGCCGCGAAATGGGCCTGAAAGTTGTGACCGGTTTTGCCATAAAAAAATTCTGATTTTAGCTCCCTCCCCTGCGAAGGGGAGGGTTGGAGTGGGGTATTAATGACATCTCCGTCGTTTGCAATACCCCCTCCCGGCCTCCCCCTTCGCAGGGGGAGGAGCAAGGAAAATCCCCTTCGCAGGGGAGGAAGCTAAAACGATTTCCCTTCCGAACCGGACAATCTCCGTCCAAAATCCTCGATCTTGCGCTGAACCAGACGCGTTTGCATCGTTTTGCTCCAGCTGGCAGAAAGCCCGGCAGCCGACATCAGACGGCGATACTGCTCCTCATCAAACGGCATGTTAAAGGCAATCGAAATCGCTTCTGCCACGGAGACTTCGCTGTTACGCGTCAGCAACTCCAGCGGGCGATCACCGCTGACATTCCCGGTGCTCACTACGCGATAAAGCCAGCCGCAGCGTCCGCTTTGTTGCAACAGCGGCGACAGATTTTTGCATCCGAGAAAATGATTGAGCTTGTAACAGGGCGCACGCGGCTGCGTGACCTGAATCAGTGCGTCTCCCCAGCGGAAAATATCGCCAATAAACACATTATCTTCGGTCATGCCGAGCGTTGAGAGATTCTCGCCGAAGGCGGGCGGATGGAAACGATCTTCTTCTTCGGGAAACTGCTGACGAAGCCAGGCGTAATGTTCGCGGGGAAAATGACACAGCGCGCGGTCTGCGCCGCCGTGATAACTCTTTTCTGCCTGTTGATCGCCTTCCAGACCGGCTGGCGTCAAAACCACCGCGCCATCGACCTGTCGTTTAGCAATCGCGCTGGGCGAATAATCAGGATAACTTTCGATATTGCCGATATAGACGTCGGGATAATGCATAAGGTCTCCGTCAGGAATCAGTCGTTGACCTCAGCATAACCCGCATTGCCCGTTCGGAGTATCAGGAATCACCCCGCGTGGAAATCACGCAGAGTGACGTGAGGGAAATCAGAAGGTTTCCCAATTATCCTGACTGTTTTTACCCTTTACTGCGGGCAGAACCGGGCGGCGCAACGCATTGGACGCGGGCGCTTTTAGCATGTTGCCGTTATCGGCCAGACGGAATACCGACACCGCCTGCGTCAGCGTCGCGGCCTGATCTTCCAGAGAATCCGCTGCCGCCGAAGACTGCTCAACCAGCGCGGCGTTCTGCTGGGTGGTGCTGTCCATTTCGACAATCGCCTGCGAAATCTGGCTGATCCCCCGGCTTTGCTCGTCAGAAGCCGACGCAATTTCGCCCATAATATCGCGGACGTGCGAGACGGATTTCACGATGTCCTGCATCGTGCGCCCGGTATTTTCCACCAGCTTCGCACCGGTGTTCACCCGCTCGACCGATTCGGCAATCAGCCCTTCAATCTCTTTTGCCGCCTGCGCACTGCGTTGTGCCAGCGTGCGGACTTCAGACGCCACCACCGAGAATCCGCGGCCCTGTTCACCGGCACGTGCGGCTTCTACGGCGGCGTTCAGCGCCAGAATATTGGTCTGGAAGGCAATGCCGTTGATGACGGAGGTGATTTCGGCAATCCGTTTAGAACTGCCGGAAATCTGCTGCATGGTATCGACCACTTCGCCAACCTGTTTGCCGCCGAGTGTTGCCGTGCCGGATGCTTCACTCGCCAGTTTGCTGGCGTGATGGGCGTTATCGGCATTCTGTTTCACCGTGGCGCTCAGTTCTTCCATGCTGGCGGCGGTTTCTTCAACCGCAGCGGCCTGCTGCTCGGTGCGTGAGGACAAATCGGTATTCCCGGCAGCGATTTCCGCTGCGGCGTGGGAAACCTGCGAGACGCCTGAGCGGATTTCATAAATCATCGTACTGAGATTCTGGCTCATCCCGGCAACCGCGTTCATCAGCATGCCCAGTTCGTCGCGGCGCGTTGTGGTGCGGGCGGCGGTCAGATCGCCCTGCGCAATGGCTTCGGCGGTTTTGAGCGTATCGCGGATCGGCTGCGCAATCTGGCGGGTAATTCGCCACGCAATCAGGATACCGGTGAGCATGACAATCAGCGTGATCACCATCATGATCATCTGCGCATTGCTGATATCGTTGTGCGTATTATCCAGTTCATTTTTGAAGATTTTCGCCACCAGCGTGTTCATCTCGGCGGCTTTCACAGACAGAAGTTGCGAGTTTTTCTGCTCATCTTCATAGGCGGGCATGTACGCGACGACATGGCTTTTGTACGTCGCCAGCGTGGTCATCAGTGGAGCCAGCGTTGCCTGCTGATTGGGCAGCAACAGCGCGTTAAGTTTTTTGGCATTAGCCTGCGTATCGTCGATGGCCTGCAACAATGTTGCCTCAGACTCTTTGTTGATGTTGAGCAACAGGCCGCGCACGTAATAACGCACGCTGATCAGTTTCTGAATCACTTCCGCCAGAGAAAGACGAATCGACGGATCGGCATCTTCTACGCGTAACTGGTCCTGCAGGCGTTTCACGACGGCTTCGGTTTCAGAAAGATTCCAGCTGGCGCGCACAGCATCTTTTCTGTCGACGGCCTGTTTGAAGGCATCCTGCGCCACCTGATATTCACGGATTTTTACCGGCACCTGATTGAGATCGGCCTGGCTGGCCGCATCCCATTTCAGCTTGTCTTTCGACTGCGCAATCAGCCCGGACAGTGCGTTGATTTTGTCCTGATTTTGCTTGAGATAGGCAGGGTCGTAATTGAGCTGATAAAGCGTGCGGCTCAGGCGGGCATCATTGAGTAACGCATTCATCTGATTGCTGAAATCAACTTTCTCAGCGCGCTGGCTGATATCGTTAAATTTAATCATTCCTGCAGCCGTGATCACCGCTGCGATCAAAAGAACTAACCCGAAGCCGAGCCCCAGTTTTGTACCGACTTTGAGATTATTCATCCACTGCGAAAGACCCGATCCATTGCCCATATTTTTTCTCCGTCAAACATCCCTGCGAAAAGTTAGCGATTTTGTGACGCCTTTGTGAAAGTTCTATCGGTAGACGTCTGGGCAAACTTTATAGGTTCTGCGGTGTATTTTTGATTAATGCGAGGGCCGTCTAAAAATGACGTAAGGGCGGAGGATAATTCTCTGAAATACAGTGATCAGGCTTACGTTTTTAGCATGATAACCGAGGCATAAAAAAGGCAGGTCACAGACCTGCCTCTTGCGAAAACATCGTGCCCGTTACGGGCAGCAAAGCGAAATTATTTCGCTTCAGCCAGACGTTTTGCTGCTTCGTCCCAGTTTACAACAGCCCAGAAGGCTTTGATGTAATCAGGGCGTTTGTTCTGATATTTCAGGTAGTAAGCGTGTTCCCAAACGTCCAGACCCAGCAGCGGGTAACCGGAAACGCCTGAAACAGCTTCGCCCATCAGCGGGCTGTCCTGGTTTGCAGTAGAAACAACAGCCAGTTTGCCGTCTTTCAGAACCAGCCATGCCCAGCCAGAACCGAAACGGGTTGCTGCTGCTTTCTCAAAAGCTTCTTTGAAAGCATCAACGCTGCCGAAATCGCGTTCGATCGCAGATTTCAGTTCGCCCTGTAAGGTGGTGCCAGTTTTGAGGCCTTTCCAGAACAGGCTGTGGTTAGCGTGGCCACCTGCGTTGTTACGCAGTGCAACTTTCTTATCCGCAGGCACTTTGTCCAGGTTAGCGATCAGCTCTTCGACAGACAGCGCAGCCAGTTCTGGCAGGCTTTCCAGCGCAGCGTTAGCGTTGTTAACGTAAGCCTGGTGGTGTTTAGAGTGATGGATTTCCATCGTTTCTTTGTCGAAATGCGGTTCGAGTGCGTCGTATGCGTAAGGCAGTGATGGCAGTGAATAACTCATGTTCATCGTCTCCATAGTGTAGGGCGGCACCGTCATTGTGAGCACCGCGTAATCAGTCGGATCATTATAGTTAATTAAATGATATTGAAAATGATTATCTAAGCCTGACGCTTTGTAAGGCTACGCGTAAGCCCCTGTTATTGAGGGCTTAGAACCAGATAACCGCAAACAATCCTAAATTGTCTAAAGGCACTGAGTGCTTAGAGGGTTACCTTAACCGCTGAGGATGCGTATACACCGTTGCCCGGCCAGGTTTGCTGAAACCGACCAGCGTCAGGTTACATTTTTCTGCGACGTCCACCGCAAGCGTGGTGGCGGCGGAGACGGCGAACAGGATTTCAACGCCGCACATCGCGGCTTTCTGCACCATTTCATAGCTGGCGCGGCTTGAAACCAGCGCGGCGCCGGTGTTCCAGTCGTTTTGTCTGGCGCGCAGGCCGAGCATTTTATCCAGCGCGACGTGGCGGCCGACGTCTTCGCAGCCGCCCGACAACGCGCCTTCCGGTGTGATCCACGCGGCGGCATGTGTGCAGCCGGTCAGCTGGCCGATGGTCTGAACGGATTTCAGCTGATGCAGCGCGGCGTCCAGATTCGCCAGATCGAAGGTTTGCGTAAATGGCAGCGGCGCGAGCGGACGAAACAGATCGCCCAGTTGTTCGATGCCGCAGACGCCGCAACCGGTGCGCCCCGCCATCGCGCGGCGGCGTTCTTTCAGCCCGGCAAAGCGTCGGCTCGATAACTCAATATTAACCTCGATGCCGTTACAGTTTTGCGCGACGTCCATTCCGTAAATGTCGCTCACTGAGTCGATAATCCCTTCCGAGAGCGAAAACCCCAGTGCGAAGGCGTCGAAGTCTTTTGGCGACGCCATCATCACCACGTGCGATATCCCGTTATAGACCAGCGCGACGGGCACTTCTTCAGCAATCCAGTCTTCTTCCGGCGCATCCAGACGGGCACGTTGCATCACCGTTTTTTGGCGCGCTCCGATGATCTGAGTCACTTTTTTGTCATCTTTTTCGCTCAGTTCGTTTACTTGATGGACATCCATTGGCAATAACCTTATAAACAATCCGGCTACATAAGCCGTACAAAAAATATGGGTACTCAGCCTTAATTTTACCGCTTCCGCGTCTGACGGGGAAAGCGCCAATTTGAAAAGCAATGTGTTAACAAATGATGGGAAGGAGTCTTTCATGCAGGTCAGCAGAAGACAATTATTCAAAATCTGTGCGGGCGGAATGGCCGGTACAACCGCCGCGTTATTAGGGTTCGCCCCGACGCTGGCGCTGGCGGAAACCCGCCAATACAAACTGCTCCGTTCGCGTGAAACCCGCAATAACTGCACCTACTGTTCAGTCGGTTGCGGAATGCTGATTTACAGCCAGGGCGACGGTGCGAAAAATGTCACCGAGAATATCTTCCACGTTGAGGGTGATGCCGATCACCCGGTCAGTCGCGGCTCGTTGTGCCCGAAAGGGGCCGGCGTGCTGGATTATATTCACAGCGAAGGCCGTCTGAGATACCCGGAATACCGTGCGCCGGGCTCAGATAAATGGCAGCGTATCACCTGGGACGAGGCTATTTCCCGTATTGCCCGCCTGATGAAAGATGACCGCGACGCTAACTTCGTTGAGAAAAATGACAACAACGTGACGGTCAACCGCTGGCTGACCACCGGAATGCTCTGCTCGTCTGCGGCAAGTAATGAAACCGGTCTGCTGGATCAGAAATTCACCCGCGCAATGGGCATGGTCGCCATCGACTGTCAGGCGCGCCTGTGCCACGGGCCGACCGTTGCCGCCTTAGCGCCAAGTTTCGGTCGCGGCGCGATGACCAATAACTGGGTGGATATCAAAAACGCCAACGTCATTTTGATTATGGGCGGTAATGCGGCGGAAGCCCACCCGGTCGGATTCAAATGGGTGATTGAAGCCAAAACCAAAAATAACGCCAAAGTCATTGTTGTCGATCCGCGCTTTAACCGCAGCGCCGCCGTGGCCGATATTTACGCGCCAATCCGTGCCGGTTCCGACACCGCCTTCCTGCTCGGCATGATCAACTACCTGATTACGCATAATAAAATTCAGACCGAATACGTCAGGGAATACACCAACGCCAGCCTGCTGGTGCGCGAAGATTATGCCTTTAACGACGGGTTGTTCAGCGGTTTCGATGCCACGAAAAAAGCCTACAACAAAGACAGCTGGCATTATCAGCTCGATGAAAACGGCATCGCGAAACAGGACAAAACGTTACAAGACCCGCGCTGTGTCTGGAATCTGCTGAAAGAGCACGTTTCCCGCTATACGCCGGAACTGGTTGAACGCCTGTGCGGTACGTCGAAAGAAGATTTCCTGCTGATTAGCTCGATTCTGGCGGAAACCTGCGCGCGCGATAAAACCTCCACCATCCTGTACGCGCTGGGCTGGACGCACCACACCGGCGGCGCGCAAATCATCCGCTGTGCGGCGATGATCCAGTTGCTGCTCGGCAATATCGGGATGCCCGGCGGCGGCGTCAATGCGCTGCGCGGCCACTCGAATATTCAGGGTTATACCGATCTGGGTTTGCTGTCGCTCAATCTGCCGGGCTACATGCCGCTGCCTTCTGAGAAACAAACCAATATCACTGATTACCTGAAACAAATTACGCCGGGAACTCTGGTCGAAAATCAGGTCAACTTCTGGAAAAACACGCCGAACTTCTTCGTCAGCATGATGAAAAGTTTCTGGGGCGAACACGCCACGGCGGACAACGACTGGGGCTTTGACTGGTTGCCGAAATGGGACAAAAGCTACGACGTGCTGCAACAGGCTGAGCTGATGACCCAGGGGAAACTCAACGGCTATATCGTGCAGGGCTTCAACCCGCTGGCGGCTTTCCCGGACAAAAACAAATCTTCGCGCGCGCTTTCAAAACTGAAATACATGGTGGTGATCGACCCGCTGGTGACCGAGTCTTCGAACTTCTGGCAGAACCACGGTGCGATGAACGACGTGCAAACCGCCGACATTCAGACCGAAGTGTTCCGTCTGCCTTCTTCCTGCTTTGCGGAAGAAAATGGCTCAATCGTGAACTCCGGCCGCTGGCTGCAATGGCACTTTCAGGCGTCTGAGCCACCGGGTGAAGCGCTGCACGACGGCAAAATCATTGCACGTCTGTTCATGAAACTGCGCGAGCTGTACCAGAAAGAAGGCGGGGCGAATCCGCTGCCGGTGATGAACATGGCGTGGGATTATCAGGATCCGCTCGACCCGCTGCCGGAAGAGATCGCCCGCGAAGCCAACGGCAAAGCGCTGGCGGATATTCACGACGATCAGGGCAATATTCTGGCGAAAAAAGGCCAGCAAATCTCCACTTTCGCGCACCTGAAAAATGACGGCTCGACCGCCAGTTTCTGCTGGATTTACGCCGGTAGCTGGACCGAAGCCGGCAACCAGATGGCGCGTCGCGATAACGCCGATCCGTCCGGTCTGGGCTGCACCTCCGGCTGGGCATGGAGCTGGCCGCTGAACCGCCGCATTCTGTATAACCGTGCCTCCGTTGACCCGCAGGGCCAGCCGTGGGATCCAAAACGTGAAATCATCCGCTGGGATGGCGCGAAATGGACCGGTTTTGATGTCCCTGATTACAGCAACGCTGCACCGGGCACCGGCGTCGGGCCGTTTATCATGCAACAGGAAGGCGTCGGGCGTTTGTTTGCGACCGACAAAATGGCCGATGGCCCGTTCCCGGAGCATTACGAACCGATCGAATCGCCGATTGGCACCAACCCGTTGCATCCAAACGTGATTTCCAATCCGGTCGCCCGCATTTTTGCCAGCGATTTACCGAATATGGGTACCGCCAAAGACTTTCCGTACGTCGCGACCACGTATTCGATCACCGAACTTTTCCGCCACTGGACCAAGCACGCCTTGCTAAACGCCATCGCGCAGCCTGAGCAATTTATCGAGATCGGCGAAAGTCTGGCCGCCTCGAAAAATATCGCGCAGGGCGATGAAGTGAAAGTCTCCTCGAAGCGCGGTTTTATCGTGGCGAAAGCCGTGGTCACCAAGCGTATCCGCCCGCTGACCATCGACGGAAAACAGGTCGATACCATTGGCATCCCGTGTCACTGGGGTTTTGAAGGGGCAACGCGTAAAGGTTATCTGGCCAATACGCTGACGCCGTCAGTCGGCGACGCTAACTCGCAAACGCCGGAATTTAAGGCGTTCCTGGTTAACGTGGAAAAGGTTTAACGGAGGCGAATTATGGCAATGCAATCTCAGGACATACTTCGTAAGTCCGCAACCAACGGGTTCACGCCAGCGCCACGTGCCCGCGATCATCAGCAGGAAGTGGCGAAGCTTATCGACGTCACCACCTGCATCGGCTGTAAAGGCTGTCAGGTCGCCTGTTCCGAATGGAACGACCTGCGCGATGACGTCGGCGTGAACACCGGCGTTTACGACAACCCGATGGATCTCAGCGCGAAATCCTGGACGGTGATGCGTTTCTCGGAAGTGGAAGAAAACGGCAAGCTGGAATGGCTGATCCGCAAAGACGGCTGCATGCACTGCGCCGATCCGGGCTGTCTGAAAGCCTGCCCGGCGGAAGGTGCGATCCTTCAGTACGCTAACGGCATCGTCGATTTTCAGTCGGAACACTGCATCGGCTGCGGTTACTGCATCGCCGGCTGCCCGTTCAACATCCCGCGCATTAACCCGCAGGACAACCGGGCGTACAAATGCACGCTGTGCGTTGACCGCGTCAGCGTCGGGCAGGAACCGGCCTGCGTGAAAACCTGTCCGACCGGTGCGATTCATTTCGGGACCAAAACGGAAATGCAGGATCTGGCGGCGGAACGCGTCAGCGAGCTGAAAGGACGCGGTTTTGAACAGGCCGGATTATACGATCCGCAAGGCGTCGGCGGCACGCACGTGATGTATGTGTTGCACCACAACGACAAACCGGAGCTGTACCACGGCCTGCCAAAAGACCCGGCGATCAGCACGGCGGTCACGCTCTGGAAAGGCATCTGGAAACCGCTGGCGGCCGTCGGCTTTGCCGTGACCTTCGCGGCGGCGGCCTTCCACTTCCTCGGCGTGGGACCCAACTATGTGAAAGAAGAGCCTGTGGATGAAAAAGACGAAGAAAAACAGAATGATGAGGAGACACACTCATGAAAAAAGAGAAGTTAATCCAGCGCTATAATCTGGTGGAACGTCTCAATCACTGGATCGTCGCTTTTTGTTTTGTGACGCTGGCGCTCAGCGGTATCGGCTTCTTCTTCCCATCGTTTAACTGGCTGATGAATGTTTACGGCACCCCGCAACTGGCGCGTATCCTTCACCCGTTCTTTGGCGTGGTGATGTTCGTCTCGTTCCTCGGATGTTCTTCCGTTACTGGAAGCACAATCTGCCGGAAAAAGATGACATCGTGTGGGCGAAAAATATCCACAAAGTGCTCACCAATCATGAAGTTGGTGATACAGGGCGCTATAACTTCGGCCAGAAATGCGTGTTCTGGGCGGCCATCAGCTGCCTGGTCTTGCTGATGGCAAGCGGTGTGATGATCTGGCGTCCGTGGTTTGCCGGTTACTTCCCGATCCCGCTGATTCGCCTGGCATTGCTGGTGCATTCGCTGGCGGGTATCGGGCTGATTCTGGTCATCATCATGCATGTCTACGCCGCGACCTGGGCGAGAGGCTCCATCACGGCCATGACCGAAGGCAAAGTGCCTGCGTCCTGGGCGAAATATCATCATCCGCGCTGGTATCGTCAGGTGCGTGCTGAAGAACAGAAAAAAGAACAGGACGAAAGGAAAGCCGGATGAGCATACAGATTGTTCCGCAGGACGAACTGGCTGACGGCAAAACGGCGGGAAATATCCCGCCGGTATTGTTCGCCAATCTGAAAACCCTTTACCCGCGCCGCGCCGACCGTTTGCGCAAACTGGCAGAAGACAGCCCGCTGGACGGGTATCTGAACTTTGCCGCGACGATTTGCGACGCGCAGAAGCGGGTTCTGGCGGCGTTTCCGCTGGAAATTGACCTCAGCGAAGAGCTGCAAAAAGCCGCCGGTAAACCGCCGCTTGATTGCAGTTTGTTTCCGCGAACGCCGCACTGGCTGGTTCTGCTGGATGCGCTGATTACAGAGCTCAAACCGGGTGCGGATGAAACCGTGCGTCGCGTGCTGGAGCGCCTCGAGCATTCTCCGAGCCTTCAGCGGGAAATGATGGCAACGCAGCTGCTGAATCAGGATTTCGCACCGGTTCCTGCCGACAAAGCGCCGTTTATCTGGGCAGCGCTGTCGCTGTACTGGACGCAGATGGCCGCGCAGCTTCGCGGCGTAGGCCGTGCGGATTACGGTGAAAGCCGCCAGTTCTGCCCGGTGTGCGGCAGTATTCCGGTTTCGGCGGTGATTGCGCTGGGTGCTAACAACGGCCTGCGCTATCTGCACTGCAATCTTTGCGAAAGTGAATGGCACGTTGTGCGCGCGAAATGCAGCAATTGCGACGAAATGGGTAATCTTCACTACTGGTCTTTAACCGAGGGTTCCGCCGACGTCGGGCAGGCCACGATCAAAGCCGAAGCCTGTGATGATTGCGGTGCATATCTGAAAGTGATTTATCAGGACAAAGATCCGCAGGCCGATGCTGTCGCCGACGATCTCGCCACGCTGTTGCTCGACGACCGCATGGAAGATAAAGGCTTTACCGGCAGCGGTGTGAACCCCTTCCTGTTCCCTGCCGGATGATGCTCAAAGCTGGCAGCCCGCCGCGTCTTTACTGGTAAAGCGTGCCGTGGCTGCTAGCTTTAACAGAGGTTCCGATGAAAAACGTGGAGGCTCTGATGAAACTGATCGGCAGTTATACCAGCCCGTATGTGCGCAAAATTTCGGTGATGCTGCTGGAGAAAGGTATCCCGTTCGATTTCATTAACGACGTGCCGCACGAACCCGGCTGCAAAATCACCCAATTTAATCCCCTCGGCAAAGTCCCCGCGCTGGTCACTGACGACGGCGAAGTCTTTTACGATTCCCCCATTATTGTGCAGTACATCGAGCTGATGAACGTCGCGCCGGCTTTTTTGCCGTTGCAGCCGCTGGACGCGTTGCGGGTAAAGCAAATCGAAGCGCTGGCCGATGGTGTAACGGACGCCGCCGTCGCGTTGGTGCTGGAAAACCGTCGCGAGGCCGATAAACGCAACGAAGCCTGGGTTTTGCGTCAGCGCGAGAAATTGCTGCGCGGGCTGGACGCGCTGGAAAAACACGCCGAAAACCGCACGCTGCTCAATTCTGACCATCTCAACGTGGCCGATATCGCCACCGCCTGTTCGCTGGGTTATATCAACTTTCGCCGCATCGCGCCGGGCTGGTGTGTTGAGCGTCCGGCGCTGATCAAACTGGTTGAACGCCTGTTCCTGCGCGAGAGTTTTGCGCGCACGACGCCACCCGGAGGGGGTAATGCCGGGCTTGCGACAAAAAAGGTGTGAAGCGGCTCGAAGAGTTCTCTTTACATCCCACCCGTCAGGCATCTGCGGCCTACGCTTTATGCAGCGCTCTGCTAAAACCTGCTGCATAAAGGAGTCTCATCATGGCTTATGATAAAAATCCTCATGCTGTTAAACCGGAAGAATACGGTTTCCCGCTCAAACTCAAAAAACAGTACGACAACTTTATTGGCGGCGAATGGGTCGCACCGGTGAAAAAAGAGTATTACGACAATCTGACGCCGGTGACCGGCGAAGTGCTGTGTAAAGTGGCCAGTTCCAGTACTGATGACATTGAGCTGGCGCTGGACGCCGCGCACAAAGCCAAAGCTGACTGGGGCAAAATGCCGGTGCAGCAACGGGCGAACTTACTGCTTAAAGTCGCCGACCGGATGGAACAAAACATTGAGTTGCTGGCTAATGCCGAAACCTGGGACAACGGGAAACCGATCCGTGAAACCAGCGGTGCCGACGTGCCGCTGGCGATTGACCATTTCCGCTATTTCGCGTCCTGTATCCGGGCGCAGGAAGGTGGGATCAGCGAAATCGACAGCGAAACCGTCGCCTATCATTTCCACGAACCGCTGGGCGTTGTGGCACAAATCATTCCGTGGAACTTTCCGCTGCTGATGGCGTGCTGGAAAATGGCACCGGCGCTGGCTGCCGGTAACTGCATCGTGCTCAAACCGGCCAAACTGACGCCGCTCTCCGTGCTGTTGCTGATGGAACTGGTGCAGGACATTCTGCCTGCGGGCGTCATCAACGTGGTAAACGGTTCAGGCAGTGAAATCGGTGAATATCTGGCGACATCCAAACGTATCGCCAAAGTTGCGTTCACCGGTTCGACCGAAGTCGGCCAGCAAATCGCCGGTTACGCGGCACAAAACCTGATCCCGGCCACGCTGGAACTGGGCGGAAAATCCCCGAACATTTTCTTCGCCGACGTGATGGACAAAGAAGACGAATTCTTTGACAAAGCGCTGGAAGGTTTCGCGCTGTTTGCGTTCAATCAGGGCGAAGTCTGTACCTGCCCGAGCCGCGCGCTGGTGCAGGAATCCATCTACGAACGTTTCATGGAACGCGCGATAAAACGCGTGGAAGCCATCAAAACGGGTAACCCGCTGGATATGGAGACCCAGATGGGCGCGCAAGTTTCTGCCGGACAGATGAAAACCATTCTGGATTACATCGAAATCGGTAAGAAAGAGGGCGCGGAAGTGCTGACCGGTGGCGCGAAGAAAAAACTCGAAGGCTCGCTGAACGACGGTTATTACCTGCAACCGACCATTTTGCTGGGTAAAAACAACATGCGCGTATTCCAGGAAGAAATCTTCGGACCGGTGCTGGCAGTGACGACGTTTAAAGATATGGATGACGCGCTGCAAATCGCTAACGACACGGCGTACGGGCTGGGGGCGGGCGTCTGGAGCCGCGACGGCAACGTGGCGTATCACATGGGGCGCAACATTCAGGCCGGTCGCGTCTGGACTAACTGCTACCACGCCTATCCGGCACATGCGGCGTTCGGCGGTTACAAACAATCCGGGCTTGGGCGTGAAACTCACAAGATGATGTTGGATCACTATCAGCAAACGAAATGCCTGCTGGTGTCCTATTCAAGCAAACCGATGGGCTTGTTCTGATTCGGCGTTGCCATTAATACCCCACCCCAGCCCTCCCCTTCGCAGGGGAGGGAGCAGATCGGTTTTCGGCTCCTCCCCCTGCGAAGGGGGAGGCTGGGAGGGGTTTAGCAGGCGACTCAGGACTACATTAAACCACGCTGTTCGGCGGCAATACGACCTGACGGCTGCGCAGGAAAACGACCACCAGCGCCAGCCACGACAGGCCGCTCAGAAGATTGAACAGGTTAAACATCCCCGCGCCGCCTTCGACGTAAGCGACTTTCGCCAGCTCAATCCCTAACGTGAATATCATCATGCTGATGACGCCCATCGCCGCTGAAACGGTGCCTTTGCTCATGTCGCTCGAGAACAGTGTCAGGCGGTACAAACCGGCGTTCGCCACACCAATCCCGAAAGCATACAAACTCAACCCCGCCGTCATCCACAGATAGGCATGGGCGGAGAACAGCGTCGCGGCGGCGGCAATCAGCAGACCGACAACCATCGGGCCTGCGCCGAATTTAATCAGGTATTCCACTGTGCGTTTGCCGGTCAGGCGCGCCAGCGTAACGTTACCGATAATCAGCGCGCCGAAAATCGGCACCTGCAACAGGCCGTAATCGTAGGTCGAAAGCCCTTCGCCGCTGATTAAAATCACCGGCGACTGTGCAATCCACGTCAGCAGCGGCAGGCTGGCAAAACCAATTGCCAGTGCGCCACACACGAACTGGCGGTTTTTGAGCACCAGTTTGTAATCGTGCAGCAGGCTTGGCATGGAAAACTTCTCGCCAAGGCGCGAGGCGGTTTCCGGCATGGATTTCCACAATCCCCACAGCGAAATCGCGGCCAGCACGGCGAAAATCACAAACATCAGCTGCCACGGCGCAACGTGGATCAGCGCCGCACCGGCCAGCGGGCCCAGCAGCGGCGCAATCAGCGCCACGTTTGCCATCATGGCGGTGATCTTAATGCAGATGGATTCCTCGAAGGATTCCTGTATCGCGGCGTACCCGACGGCGCCGATAAAGCACAGGCTGATGCCCTGAAGGAAACGCATCACCATAAATTGTTCGATGTTCTGCACGAACAGAATCGCCAGACAGGTGACGATGAAAAAGCTGACGCCCGCGAGCATCACCGGACGACGCCCGCGCCGGTCGGACAGCGGCCCGAGCAGCCATTGCAGGAACATTCCACCCGCGAGATACGCGGTCATTGAGGTGGGCACCCATTCTTCCCCGGCATTAAAATTAGCCACGACGGCCAGCATGCCCGGCTGGATCATATCGTTGCCGATATAAGTCGCAAACTCGAACAGCACCAGACACAGGGGGAACAAAAGCGCCTGCCGCCCCAGAAGGGACGCAGTATTTGGAGAATTATGCATATTTTTATTTCACAGACGTAAGGCTAATCGGTTGAGATTTAGCGAAAAAATAAGAGACTGTCCGGGCGGGATTCGCAAGCGAGGCAGTAATGGGCGTTATTTTGCCGATTTTTTGAGCGCAGTGCAATCTTCTGATTCACGTTAAGCACAATCTGAGATCGGCACTTTTGCCTTGTTAGCGTTCAAAAAGGTGACTACGCTGCAAACAGCACATCAACGGGAAGGAATTTGCAGATAATGAGCCAAAAAATCAGCTGGATAGATAATCTGCGCGCGCTCGCCTGCATGATGGTGGTGATGATTCACGCCAGCACCTCGCTGGTGGTGAATTTCCCGGCGATACAGACGGCGGAATGGACCGTGGCAAACCTGCTGAATTCGGCGTCCCGCGTCTGTGTGCCACTGTTCTTTATGATTTCCGGTGCGCTATTTTTTGGGGAAAAAAGTGCGCAGAAGCGCCATTTTCTGCGCGTCAGTTTATGCCTGTTGTTCTACAGCGTTGTCTCGCTGCTCTATATTTTTACGATGACCAAAATAGGTTTTTGGCCGTCTCTGCGGCTGATTCTGGAAAAACCGGTGTTTTATCACCTTTGGTTCTTCTACGCGATTATCGTGATTTACCTGCTTTCTCCGCTGATCAGCGTAAAAGCCGTCTCCGGGAAATATTTACTGATTGCCGGGATTTTGCTCGCCGTACTGGCGAACCCGCAGCTTCCGGCGCTCACCTGGCAGAAAGTCCATCTTCTGCCGCTGGATTTGTACATCAGCGGCGACACGTTTTATTACGTCCTGTATGCCCTGATGGGACGCGCCATCAGCCAGATTGATACCCGAAAGCCCGGCGTGACGCTGACCGCCGCTGTCGTTTTCGTTCTCAGCACGCTGGCGATTGCGGGCGGGACTTACCGGCAGATGCTGATTAACCAGAATTTCGCCGATACTTTCTACGTCTACAGCGGTCCGCTGGTGTTTATCTCCGCGATGGCGCTGTTTGTGACGTTCAAAAACGCGCTGGCAGATCGTGTGTTGCCAGGATTTTCGCTTATCTCCCGCCATTCACTGGCGATCTACGGCTTTCATGCGCTGATCATCATCGGTCTGCGCGGCCGCCATCTCGATTTCCCCCAATTCCCGCTGCTCAATGTCGGGTACCTGTTTATTTGCGGACTCGGCGGCGGTTTATTACTGGCAATGGCGCTGGGGAAAATTGACCGGCGGAATTGGGTGAGTTAAACCCTCTCAGCTCCACCTTTCCTGCGCCCGTCTGAATTGTCTGCCGGAGGAGAATCCGGCGGCGAGGGCGGCTTTCTCGATGCCTGATCCTTGCTGGATGCGTTGTTGTGCGACGGCGATGCGCAGCTGTTCGTGGTAGTCGCGCACGCTGATGCCCAAATGCTGGCGGAAAAGGCGGGTGAGGTGGCGGCCGCTGATGTGCGCTCTGGCGGCGACGTCTTCCACCTGCCACGGGGATTCCGGTTCGGCGGCCATCAGGTTTTGCGCGCGATGGACGGCAGGATGCAGATGATTACGGTAGCGCAGCCACGGGGAAAGTTGCGGGTCATCGCCGCCACGACGGAAATAGACCACCATTTCGCGGGCGACGTCCAGCGCGGCCTGCGGCCCGAGATGTGTGGCGATCAGATGCAGCGCCAGATCGATACCGGCGCTGATCCCCGCGCTGGTCAGTACGGAACGGTCTTCGACAAATATCCGGTTATCTTTCACCTGCGCGGCAGGCACCTGCTGGCGTAAACGCGCGATCACGTCGTGATGCGTGGTGCACTGATAACCGTCGAGCAGCCCGGCTTTTCCCGCCAGAAGGCTCCCCGCGCAGATGCACACCAGCGTTAAACGCCCCCCTTCGATCGCGCTTTTTTGCAGGCGCAGCCAGTCGCAGGCGGTTTGTGCGGCAGGCGTGGCAAAGTTATCTGCCGAATCTGCAACGCCGGGCATTATGACAATGCTGCCTTCCGGCAAAGTCTCAGGCAGCGGCAGCAAATGGCTGACTGTCAGCCCGGTCGACATCGTGACTTCCGGCAGCGGGCCGATGTAGTGCAAGGCAAACTGCCCGGCGATGCGCAGCGCTTCCGCCGGACCGGTCAGATCCAGCGACATCACGCCGGGGAGCATTACAAAGTAGACATTTCGCTGCATATCGCCTCGTGGGTTAGCCTTCGCAGCGCCTATCTTCACACAGCGTGATCGATTTCCGCCAGTGCGCCGTCGACGTCAGTGATCGTGGCGAAACGGTCGGCCAGCACCAGCTCGGTGCGCAATTTAATCTCAGCCGCGCTCAGCGTCACGCCGCTGGCGTGCGTCATCGGAAACGTCAGCGTCGCCTCAGTAACAAACGTCACTGTGTAACCCAGATCAGACGCCACGCGCGCCGTGGTTTCACAGCATTGTTCGGTACGCATTCCGGCGATTATCAGATGTGTAATTCCGCGTTCGCGAAGCCAGGCGTCGAGGCCGGATTCAGTCAGGGAATTGTGAACATGTTTATGGACGACGTGCTGTGGCTGATGCGTCAGAAAAGCCATCGGCGTGACCAGCCCGGACTCAAGCGAAAATACGCCATCGGGGTTAACGTGAAATACGTCAATGACGGGAACGTCGCGGGTCTGACAGCCATCAATCAGGCGGGTTAATGCCTGGCTGAATGCCGGTAAATCATCCTGCTGCCAGAAGTCTTTTTGTTCGAAAGAACGTTGTACATCGATATTTAACAGGGCGCTGTGGGTCATTTTCGGACTCCATCTGGTGAGTGTTAAACCAGTCTGCGCCTGAAAGCCTGTGAGGAAAATGCCAAAAACGGACATGATGATGACCACAGCGGACGACCTGCGCCGTCCGCTGATGGCATTCAGATTTTCTGGTCAGCGCGCCAGTGGTGATAATCGATGTGTTCGGCCTGGAAATTGGTGGTTTGGGCGTCGCCGGTCAGGCGGTACGCCAGCTGGAACGCGAAATCAAATGCCAGCCCTAAGCCTTTGCCGCTGAGCAGATTGCCGTCTTCGACGAAAGACTGATTCACGTAAACACCGTCTTTGACGTCTTTGTATAAATCGCCGGAACAGACATAACGCCGTCCTTTCAGCAGGCCGTTGCCGCCCAGAACGCGCGCCGCTGCCGAGCACAGCGGGCAAATCAGCTTTCCGGCTTCGTCATGACGGCGGAC
Source organism: Rahnella sp. PCH160 (assembly GCF_047784855.1). Lineage (NCBI taxonomy): Bacteria > Pseudomonadati > Pseudomonadota > Gammaproteobacteria > Enterobacterales > Yersiniaceae > Rahnella > Rahnella sp. PCH160. The sequence goes on along the minus strand of NZ_JBLOGT010000001.1, from coordinate 893,006 downwards.
AAATTCCACGACGTCTTTGCTGGCCGCCAGCGCCACCGAACCTTCCGGGCCGCCGGGCATCACCACCGCGTCATACAAACGGTCGCTCTGTGCGCTCAGCAATTCATTGGCGTGCATCTGAATGCCGTGGTAAGTGCGCAGCGTCAGGCTTTTCTGGCAGGCCAGCGTCGTCACCTGAATCTCCAGCCGCTCAAGAATATCGAGCACGATCACCGCTTCGCCTTCTTCAAATCCGTCCGCCAGCAGCAGGGCGACCTGCTTTTTCGCGTTGTCCTTCACCATAATGTAAATGTCCTCTGAGGATGAAAATCAGAGGACATCATAAAATGAAACGATGTTTTGATATTGTGAATCCGTCAGCAGACTAGAAAACCAGCTGAACTTTCGACGCTCTGGATTTATCCAGCGCAAACTCCAGCGCGTCCACCAGATCCTGTTGCGGGAATTCGGCGGAAAGCAGCGGCATCGGATCAACGGTTTTATTCGCCAGCCATTCCACCGCCGTGTTGAATTCCTCGGTGAAACGGAAGCTGCCGACCCAATTAATTTCTTTCGCAATCAGCATCATCAGCGGGAATTCATTGACCACCGGCCCCATGCCGACCTGCACCAGCGTACCGCGCGCACGGGTGACGTCCAGACAGCGGCGGATAGAAGAAGGGTGGCCGGAGGCGTCGAAAGACACGTCGAAAAAGCCCTTTTCGGCCTGATACGCGGAGAAATCACCCTGCGCGGCGTCGAGCGCCTGGCTGGCACCGACCGCCAGCGCCAGCGTACGGCAGCGTTCGCTCGGATCGGTTACCACAATGTCTGCGGCACCTTTGGCTTTAGCCGCCAGCACGATCAGGCAGCCAATCGGGCCGACGCCGGAAACAAACACCGTTTTGCCACGAATATCCCCGGCCTGATTCACTGCGTGGATGGCCACCGCCAGCGGTTCAGCAAAGACCATCAGCCGGTCGCTGACCTGATTGTCGTAAGGAATGCACTGGTCGCTGTCGACGATTTTATACTGCGTGAACGCGCCGTTGATGTGCGGGAAATACATCGCGCTGCCGAAGAATTTCATGGTGGTGCACTGGTTTTCATCGCCGGAAAGGCAGTATTTACAGGCTTTGCACGGCTTGCTCGGGTTCAGCGCGACTTTCTGACCCGGCTGCAAACGCGGGTTATCTGATTTTTCCACCACGCCGACTACTTCATGCCCGAGCACCATCGCTTCGCGGACTTTGAAATCGCCGACCTGACCGTGTTCGTAATAATGCAGATCAGAGCCGCAGATGCCGCCACGGGTTATTTTCACCAGCGTGCCCTGGCCCGTGTAGTCGAGGGTCTGGCCGATCACTGAGACGTCTTTTTTCCCGGTCACTACGCAGGATTGAGTGGCAATCGTCATGGAATTCTCGCTCTTTAAAGGGGGGCGTTTTTGGCCTGATGGCTCCCAGTAAAGAGCGTTTGGACGCCGGAAAATGTGATCACCGTCACTTTGTTTCGTGTTACGAAAACCTGTTACCCATAACTTGAACGGACTCAACCTTTCGCGGGCGGTTGCGCCTTGTTGCGCGCAGGAATACTCAGGATCAGGTGGGTCATCACGCCGCCGATTAAGCCCCAGAATGCCGAGCCGACGCCGAGTAAGGTCACGCCGGAGGCGGTGATCAGAAAAGTGATGATCGCCGCGTCGCGCTGACGTTCATTTTCCAGCGCACGGTATAAGCTCCCGGCAATGGTGCCGAGCAGCGCCAGCCCGGCGATGGTGTGGATAAGCGCGGGAGGCAGCGCGGTAAATACCATACCGATCGAACCGCCAAATACTCCGGCAATCAGATAGAAAATCCCGGCGGCGACGGCGGCCATATAGCGCTTTTTCGGATCAGGATGGATATCTTCGCCCATGCAGATTGCGGCGGTAATGGCGGCGATACAGATGGTAAAACCACCGAATGGCGCTAAAACTAACGCAGTCAGCGCCGTCCATGAAATCAGCGGTGAAACGGGCAGATGATAGCCGTGGGCTTTCAGCGTGGCGATACCCGGCGCGTTTTGTGACGCCATCGTCACCACGAAAAACGGAATGCCGATGCCGATAATGGAGGACCACGTAAAGTGCGGCATCACAAACGCCGGAACGGCGAACGTCATGGTCTGGCCGTGCAGCGAAATATCGCCCTGTAATCCGGCCACCATCAGTCCGGCGGCGAGGGCGAGCACTACGGCATAGCGTGGCAGGGCGCGTTTCGCCAGCAAATAAACAAGACACATGCTGCCCGCCAGCGCGAAATTACTGTGCAGAGAGGTAAAAGCATCCAGCCCGAAACGCAGTAAAATCCCGCCGAGCATGGCGGCTGAAAGCGCCTGCGGAATGTATTGCATCAGCCGGGCGAATAATCCGGTCACGCCGCACAGCAGGATCAGCCCGGTCGCAAACACAAAAACGCCAATCGCTTCATTGATTGTCGTGCCGTGCAGGCTGGTGACCAGCAGCGCGGCGCCCGGCGTCGACCACGCCGTGACCACCGGTGTGCGGTAATACAGCGACAGACCGATGCTCGTCATGCCCATTCCCAGCCCGAGCATACTCAGCCAGCCACCAATCTGCGCCACGCTGGCACCGGCGGCTTCGGCAGCCTGAAAGATGATCGCCGCAGAGCTGGTATATCCGACGAGAACGGCGACAAATCCGGCGATAACCGCCGAAAACGTCAAATCATGGAAGCTTATTCGCGATGGCATTGATGAAAATCCTTCTGGTTACCGGACGCGGGCGCTATGCTGTTGTGCGTTATAGCGCACGCCGTGGCGTTCAAGATATCACTGTGCGTTATAGCGTACAATTGCGATCATCAAATATCCGATTGCCAGAGGAGTCAGGATGCAGGATCTCACGCACCACATCGGCAGCCAGCTGAAAGCCGTGCGCAGCGAACGGGGCTGGAGCCTCAGCCAGACGGCAGAAAAAACCGGTGTCAGTAAAGCGATGCTCGGCCAGATTGAGCGGGGCGAATCCAGCCCGACGGTGGCGACGCTGTGGAAAATCGCCAGCGGGCTGAACGTCTCTTTCTCCGAGTTTCTCGAAACGCCGCCCGCGCAGTCTGCAGCGCTGCACCGTCATGGTTTGCTGACTACATTTAACAGCCACACGTCGGGAATGCGCGTCGTGCCGCTGTTTCCGTTTGATACCACGCTGCGGATGGACATGTTTGTTATCGATCTCGAACCCGGCGGATGCAGCGAATCTTCGCCGCACGAAGCGGGGGTCATTGAACATGTGATTGTGATTGAGGGCGAACTGACGCTGACGGTCGACGGCGTCACACGTACCCTCAGCGCCGGTGAAGCACTGCGTTTTGCCGCCGATTGCGCGCACGCTTACCGCAACAACAGCGAACATTCCGTGCGTTTCCACGACCTGATACATTATCCGCAGTCCCGCCCGTAACGATTTTATTTACCGAGGAGAATGACCGATGAGCCAGTCGCAAGATGTTGTTATCCGTTCATTAGCGCCCGCTGACCGTGAAAGCTGGGAGAATCTGTGGCGCGGTTATCTGGATTTTTACCAGTCAGAGCTGGATCCGGCGCAGTTTGATTTCACGTTCCGGAGGCTGTCAGACCCTGACTATGACGGGATGTTTGGCTATGTGGCGGAATATCAGGGGAGGTTGGTCGGGCTGGTGAATTGCCTGAATCACGATCACGGCTGGCACATGCAGCAGGTGGTGTATTTGCAGGATTTATACGTCGATGAGTCCGCACGCAAACTGGGCATCGGACAGAAACTGATTGAAGTGGTCTACGCACACGCCGACAAAAACGAAAAAGCCAACGTGTACTGGATGACGCAGACCACCAATTACACCGCGCGCAAACTGTATGACCGCGTGGGTAAAGCGACTAACTTTATGAAATACATACGTTAAAGCGGTTTGCGCATATTCATTTTTGTCGTGACATAACCCAGGCTGGCATAAAGTGCCTGCGCGCCGGGATTGCTGGCGAAAACGTTCAGTTCGATAGCCACGCTGCCCAGCTCGCGCAGGCGTTCTTCCATCAGCCGGAACGCCGCGATGGCATGTCCCTGACGGCGAAATTGCGGGTAAACCGTCAGTTCATACACGAAAGCGCTGCGCACGCCGTAGCGTTCAATATTGGCAAACCACAAATATCCCACGGTTTCGCCCGGTTCTTCCTGCCTGATTTCATACAAATAGTGATCCGGTGTTTCAACGCCCTGCGGCAGCGCGTTTTGTGTGGAGCTGCGCGCGCGTTCCAGCGCCGTATCCGGCAGCCACAGCCCGGCGGTCACATTCTCTTCGGCGTAATCTTTCGCCAGCCGTTCTGCAAATTCTTCATAAAATGCAGTGCTCATCGGTACTAAAACAGTCATCATTTCCCTCTGATTTATCGGGCACTTTCCGCCTTTTTATACGGCGTCACATAACATTCGCTGATGGTGGTGGAATGGCTTTCAACCTGAGTGATGATGTAGCCTTTCTCGGTCAGCGCCACCGAGCTGTACGGCGTTTCGTTGTGCTTATCGGAGATCACATCTTCGAACGACCGAATGATTTTGGCTTTCTCGCCAGCCCGCGCCGGATCATCCATCCCGTCGACCAGGATCATGGCCTGCTTAAACTGATTAGAGAATGACGTTTTCCCCATCTTGCTTTCAATCACCGCTTTGATGTTCACCGTGACATCGTTACCGAGCAAAAACAGCGTATTGCTCTGGTAAATCAGCACATTCTTACGTTTTGATACCACGAAGCCGTTCTCGATGACCTTCATTTTGTTGTTGTTGGCGTAGGTCACATCATCGAGGCAGATGGTTTTATCCCCGACCTTAAACTGGCTGAAACGCGCCTGGATTTCTTTCGGCGTAGACGCCGCCTGCGAGCACAACGGGACAAGCAACAAAAGCGATAAGAGCCATGACTTCATAGGATTTTCCCAAACAAGGTGCTGAGCCAGCCGATATAACAGCAGTATAGGGAGACACCGGCAGGATGCGAACGTTTATCTTTGCGGGGTAGTTTTTTACCGTTTTGGCTAAACTCGCCCCGGTCATTCAGGCGATAAGGGAATTCCTGCTTAGCTTCAGCGTGTACAAATCAGGGACAGAAAATCCGGTTTTTTAACGACATCCCCCTGATTCTGCGCTATGTTTTTTATCCTTTCGTTTTATTTTTCAGGAGTTCGCCATGAGCCAGCCTTCGCTGATTTTGTATTCCGATGCCGATTATTTCAGCCCTTACGTGATGTCCGCTTTCGTGGCGCTGACCGAAAAAGGCATTCCTTTTGAGCTGGAAACCGTCGATCTGGCGCAGGCGGATAACCTGAAAGAATCTTATTCGGCGATTTCGGTCACCCGTCGCGTACCGACATTAACCAACGGCACCTTTGTTCTGTCCGAATCGTCCGCGATTGATGAATACGTCGAAGCGCTTTTCCCTGCGCCGACGTTCCCGGCTATTTATCCGTCAGACCCGGAAAATCGCGCCAAAGCCCGTGAAGTTCAGGCATGGCTGCGCAGTGATCTGATGCCCATTCGCGCGGAGCGTCCGACGGAAATCGTGTTTGCCGGTGAGAAACGCCCGGCACTTTCCGCCAGCGGAGAGCAGGCTGCCGAAAAATTGTATGCGGCGGCAGAGCGTTTGCTGGGAGATAAAGAACATTTATTTGGCGAATGGAGTATTGCGGATGTGGATCTGGCGCTGATGCTCAACCGCCTGCGTCTGAACGGCGATACGATGCCGGAAAAACTGGCGGCTTACGCCGAAACGCAATGGCAGCGGGCATCAGTTTTAGAATGGTTAGCGTTATCTGCGAAATAATGACAGCGCGCAGCAGGAAGAAAATTCGTGCTGCGCGGAAAAGTCAGAGCAGTTTCTTCGTCAGAAAATAGCGGGTATGTGTTGACGGTGCATCTTCCGGCGCGCGCGAATCGGCGATGTAATCTTCCAGCGTCATCTGCGTCGCATAACCCATGCGCTCATAGAAAGGCCGCGCCTGAAAACTAAACGTATCGACCAGCGAATACCGGCAGCCGCGCGCCTGTGCTTCTTCTTCGGCCTCGCGGATCAGCTGCGTGCCCACATCTTTACCGCGTAACGACTCATCGACCCACAGCATCTGGATGTACATCCAATGGCCGATAGTTTCAGCCACAATCCCTGCTTGTTTAAGGCCGTTTTCATCTTCAACAAAAATCCCTAACTCGCGAAATTTCGGCTGCGGAATGAAGTTTCTGTTGAAACTGCGCAGACCGGCTTTGATTTCAGCGATATCGTCTTCGGTCGGGGCATGGCTGAGTCGGGTCTTCATGACATTTTTCCTTTTTCCTGGGGAAAAATGAGAATAGTCAATCACTCAGGAAGTTTCCAATCGTCAGAAAAACAAAAAGCCTGTGGAAGATGTGCTTCCACAGGCTTTTTAAGCGGGTTTATCGGGCTACCGTTTTGCGTGGCGATTATTTGTAGATTTCAGCGTCAGCGTGCAGTTTGTTATTACCGGTCACGGAGATGATGCGGTAAGAAGAAGCACCGGCTTCTTTAGCCTGCTGTGACAGTTTCGCTTCCAGGCCGCCGAGGGTGGTGGAGTTAGCGGCGGAAATCACACCGATTTTCTGCATGTCGCCTGAGGGCTGATTAATCTGCTGAGCCGCGAAGCTGCCGAAGGAAATCAGGGAAAGGGTTGCAGCTACAGCAAAAATTTTGACGTTTTTCATGATATGTATTCCATTCAGGTTTGTGTGAGTGAAAGGTGTTTGCCTTTCGATGGATGCATAATAGGCCTGACAGCGGCGGATGAAAAACGGATTGATTTGAGTATCTCATTCAAAAAATTTGGTCTACTTTTTACGCAATTTTACGTCCAGATGCGGGTGCCTGACGAAACCGCATTCGTGCTGACACAGCCTGAAACAGCCTTAGATTTCTCTGCGTTTCTTCCCTTCCTGCTGATTTTGGGCGGTTTTGTGCAAACAGTGCTAGACTTTAGATGTAGTGCAAGAAGAGGGCTGTTTGTGTGGAAAACGCATCCGGCTCGCAGAACCTGAGTTGTTCTGCTTTTGTTTGGCTGACTTTGCTGAACAATATTCACGGTAACGGAAATTCATTCGGAGGAGTCGAAAATGGGAATTTTATCCTGGATTATTTTTGGTCTGATCGCCGGTATTCTGGCTAAGTGGATCATGCCGGGCAAAGACGGCGGCGGGTTTATTCTGACCGTGGTTCTGGGTGTTGTCGGTGCCGTTATCGGGGGGTACATCAGTACTTTCTTCGGCTTTGGCCGCGTAGACGGATTCAACTTCGGCAGCTTCGTTGTCGCCGTGATCGGTGCGTTGGTGGTTCTGTTTATCTACCGTAAAATCAGGAGCTAATGGTTTTCCATTACGCCTGAAAGCAAAAGCCGCGCTGAGTCGCGGCTTTTTTGTTTCTGTTATTCCTGCGGTGTGCTCTGGTATTCCACATCAGGCTCAGGCAAACGCTGGCGCATGATATTGGCGGGTGAACGGCTTTGATGCATAACGGCCACTAAAACAAGGGTTCTCAAACCCTTAAATTGCCACCAGCCCGCGCACGCCGTCCGCTTCCATATCTTCCCCGCGTCCGCGTTTCACGATACTGCCGCGCGACATCACCAGATAGCTGTCGGCGAGTTCGGCGGCGAAATCGTAGAATTGTTCGACCAGCAGGATCGCCATGTCGCCTTTGGCGGCGAGCTGTTTGATCACCGCGCCGATTTCTTTGATGACGGAAGGCTGAATGCCTTCGGTGGGTTCATCGAGGATCAGCAGGCCGGGTTTGCAGGCTAACGCCCGGCCAATCGCCAGCTGTTGTTGCTGGCCGCCGGACAAATCACCGCCGCGCCGGTGCTTCATTTCCAGCAGGATCGGGAACAGATGATAGATTTCGTCGGGCACCTGTTTTGCGGCGCTGCCGGAAAAACGCGAAAGTCCCATCAGCAGATTTTCCTCTACCGTCAGGCGCGGAAAAATTTCGCGTCCCTGCGGGACATAAGCAATGCCCGCCTGCACCCGCTGGTGCGGTTTGCGGGAATTGATAATCTTATCCTGCCAGCTGATGGTGCCGGATTTTGCCGGGATCAGCCCCATCAGGCATTTCAGTAGCGTCGTTTTGCCCACGCCGTTGCGGCCCAACAGACAGGTGACTTCGCCGATTTTTGCGTCAAAGGAGAGGCCGCGCAGAATGTGGCTACCGCCGTAAAACTGATTCAGTTCATTCACTTCCAGCATGCGTGTTTTTCCTCGAAAAAAGCCTCAGCGCCCTAAATAAACGTCGATAACCTGCTCGTTGGCCTGCACATCGCGCAGCGAGCCTTCGGCCAGTACCTGCCCCTGATGCAGCACGGTGACGTGATCGGCGATGGTTTCCACAAACCCCATGTCGTGTTCGACCACCATCAGCGAATGTTTGCCCGCCAGCTGTTTGAACAGCTCAGCGGTGTATTCGGTTTCGGCGTCAGTCATGCCCGCCGCCGGTTCATCGAGCAGCAGCAAATGCGGCTCCTGCACCAGCAACATGCCGATCTCCAGAAACTGTTTCTGGCCGTGGGACAGCAATCCCGCCGGGCGATGGCGTTCCGCCGTGAGGCGCAGCGTGCCGAGCATTTCATCGATGCGGTCGCGCTGCTCGCTGTTCATTTTGGCGCGCAGACACGCCCACACCGATTTATTGGTTTTCTGCGCAATTTCCAGATTTTCAAATACTGTCAGCGCTTCGAATACCGTCGGTTTCTGGAATTTACGGCCAATGCCGGACTGCGCGATGCGTACCGGGTCGAGCTTCGTGAGATCGGTTCGCTGGTCGTAAAAAACGCGTCCGCTTTGCGGTTTGGTTTTGCCGGTGATCACATCCATCAGCGTGGTTTTCCCTGCGCCGTTCGGGCCAATCACGCAGCGCAACTCACCGACGCCGATGTTCAGCGACAAATTGGTCAGCGCTTTAAAACCGTCAAAGCTGACGTTGATGTTCTCCAGCTGCAAAATAGGATCGGTCTGTTCGCGGTGTTTATCCGCCCGCTGCGGCTGGGTAAACAAGTCTCCGGCCATGGTCATCAGGATTTCCTTTTGCGCAGCAGGCCGATCACGCCTTGCGGCAGGAACAGCGTCACCAGAATGAACATGCCGCCAAGAACAAATTGCCAGTATTCGGGGATAGCGACGGTGAACCAGCTTTTCGCGCCGTTGACGATGCCCGCGCCAATAATCGGGCCGATCAGCGTGCCGCGCCCGCCGAGCGCCACCCAGATGGCGGCTTCGATGGAGTTGGTTGGCGACATTTCGCTGGGGTTGATGATGCCGACCTGCGGCACGTACAGCGCCCCCGCCAGCCCGCACAGCATGGCGGAAACCGTCCAGACGAACAGTTTGAAACCTTTCGGATCGTAGCCGCAGAAAATCAGGCGGTTTTCGGCGTCGCGCACGGCGGTCAGCACGCGGCCATATTTACTGCGTGCCAGCGCGAAGCCGAGCGCCAGACTGAAGACCAGCACCAAAACGGTCATCAAAAATAATCCGACGCGGGTACCGGTCGCGGTGACCTGAAAGCCGAGCAGGGTGGTGAAACCGGTGAAGCCGTTGTTGCCGCCAAAACCGGTTTCATTGCGGAAAAACAGCAACATACCGGCGTAAGTCAGCGCCTGTGTCATGATCGAAAAATAGACGCCTTTGATTTTTGAGCGGAAGGCGAAGTAGCCGAATACAAACGCCAGCGCGCCGGGCACCAGAACGATCAGGCATAACGCCCAGGCGAAATGCTGTGTTCCGGCCCAGAACCACGGCAGTTCAGTCCACGACAGAAATGACATGAAATCCGGCAGGCCGCTGCCCGCCGCCTGACGCATCAGGTACATGCCCATTGCGTAACCGCCGAGCGCGAAGAACAGGCCGTGGCCGAGCGACAGCAAACCGGCGTAGCCCCAGACCAGATCCAGCGCGACCGCCACAATGGCGTAGCACAGGATTTTACCGATCAGCGTCAGCGTGTAAGTGGAAATCGCCAGCGGGCTGTCTGCCGGAAGCAGCGCCAGAAACGGCAGGATAATCAGAGCAATCAGCCCCAGCGTGCCCACGGAAATCGCAAGTTTTGGCGCTTTTTGTACGCCGGTAAGGGTTAACGGTTGGCTCATCAGTCAATCACCCTGCCTTTGAAGGCGAAGAGTCCCTGAGGACGTTTCTGGATAAACAGAATAATCAGCGCGAGGATCAGGATTTTGCCCAGCACGGCACCGATTTCCGGCTCAAGAATTTTGTTCACGATGCCCAGACCAAAGGCCGCGACGACGGTTCCCGCCAGCTGGCCGACGCCGCCGAGCACGACCACCAGGAATGAATCGATGATGTAACCCTGCCCGAGTTCCGGGCCGACGTTGCTGAGTTGCGACAGCGCCACGCCGCCCAGCCCGGCGATGCCGGAACCGAGGCCGAACGCCAGCATATCCACGCGACCGGTCGGCACGCCGCAACAGGCGGCCATCGCGCGGTTTTGTGTCACCGCGCGCACGTTCATGCCGAGCCGCGTTTTATTGAGCAACAGCCAGGTCAGGCCAAGCACCAGCAGCACAAAAATGATGACGGCGATACGGTTGTACGGCAGTACCAGATTCGGCAATAACTGAATGCCGCCGGAGAGCCAGCCGGGGTTGGCGACTTCGACGTTCTGCGCGCCAAACAGCACGCGCACGCCCTGAATCAGAATCAGGCTGATGCCCCAGGTTGCCAGCAATGTTTCCAGCGGGCGGCCATATAAATGGCGGATCACCGTGCGTTCGAGCGCCATGCCGATCCCGGCGGTAATGAAAAACGCCACCGGCAGCGCGACCAGCGGGTAGATCGCCAGCAGGCCCGGTGCGTAATGTTGAAACAGCGACTGCACCAGGTACGTCGAGTACGAACCGAGCATCAGCATTTCGCCGTGCGCCATGTTGATTACGCCCAGCAGGCCGTAAGTGATCGCCAGTCCGAGCGCGGCGAGCAGTAAAATCGAGCCGAGCGATAAACCGGTAAATGCCTGTCCGAGCAAATCGCCAATCAGCAGGCGGTGCTGAACGGCTTTCAGGCTGATGTCTGCCGCTGCGCGCACGGTGGCGTCGGCTTCGGTTTTCGGATCGGTCAGGCTTTGCAGGCGGCCCTGCGTGTCCGGGTCGCCGGATGTTCCGAGCAGCTCCACGGCTTTTAAGCGCACCTGCGGATTAGTGTCGCTCAGCTGTAAATTCGCCAGCGCGATAGCCAGCGCATCGTGAACCGCGCTGTCTTTTTCCGCGTCGAGACGACGGGTCAGCAGCGACAACTGGTCGGCCTGCGCGTCGCGCTGTAAGGATTTTGCGGCCTGTAAACGCACGGCGCTGTCGGTGCTGACCAGGCGGTGCGCGGATAATGCATTGGCAATCAGAATGCGCAGACGGTTGTTCAGCCACACTTTTTTAGTGTCGCCCTGCGGTTTGGCGTCGCCGTCGAGCGGCGTCAGCTGATCGCCGTTTTGCATGAACGCGTGTTTAGATTCGTCGATGACGACATTTTCCTGCTTCAGCGCCTCGAGCAGCGGCAATCTTTCCGGCTGCGGATCCGCTGCCCATAGTTGTAATAAGTCGGCTTGCTGGCTGCGGCTGGCGGCAGCAAAGTCATTCGCCGCCCCGGCCTGCGCCAGCAACGGCAGGCAGAAAAGCAGGAAAAGCAGTGGCCTGATGAGGATTCTCATAATGTTCTCGCCGCAAAAAGTTGATGCTGATTTGCTCCTCCCCCTGCGAAGGGGGAGGTTGGGAGGGGGTTTAGCAGGCAACTCAAGATTCAACGTTGCCATTAATACCCCACCCCAACCCTCCCCTTCGCAGGGGAGGGAGCTGACCGGTTTATCCTTCAACCCCCTTCGCTGGGGGAGGTGCTTATTAGTTCGTCGTTTTCACCGGGGTATCAGGCTTTTTGTCATTGCCCGCAATGTACGGACTCCACGGCTGGGCGCGGATGGGTTTGTCGGTCTGCCAGACCACGTTGAACTGACCGTTCGATTCGATTTCGCCGATCATCACTGGTTTGTGCAGGTGGTGGTTAGTGGCATCCATGGTCAGCGTGAAGCCGGACGGCGCAGCGAAGGTCTGTCCGGCCATGGCGGCGCGGACTTTATCCACATCCGTCGTCCCGGCTTTTTCAACCGCCTGCGCCCACATATGGATGCCGACATAAGTCGCTTCCATCGGGTCGTTGGTCACAGCTGAGTCGGCGTTTGGCAGTTTGTGAGCCTTGGCGTACGCTTTCCATTCGGCCACGAATTTCTTGTTCGTCGGGTTATCCACGGACTGGAAGTAGTTCCACGCCGCGAGGTCGCCGACCAGCGGTTTGGTGTCGATGCCGCGCAGTTCTTCTTCGCCGACGGAGAACGCCACCACCGGCACATCGGTCGCTTTCACGCCCTGGTTCGCCAGCTCTTTGTAGAACGGCACGTTGGAATCCCCATTGATGGTGGAGATCACCGCAGTTTTGCCGCCTGCGGAGAATTTCTTAATGTTGGACACAATGGTCTGATAATCGCTGTAACCGAACGGCGTATAGACTTCTTCGATATCGCTGTCTTTCACGCCTTTAGAATGAAGGAAGGCACGCAGGATTTTGTTGGTGGTGCGCGGATACACATAGTCCGTGCCGAGCAGGAAGAAGCGTTTGGCTGCGCCGCCGTCTTCGCTCATCAGATATTCCACCGCCGGAATCGCCTGCTGGTTAGGCGCCGCGCCGGTGTAAAACACGTTTGGTGACATCTCTTCGCCTTCGTACTGCACCGGATAGAACAGCAGGCCGTTCAGCTCTTCGAACACCGGCAGCACCGATTTACGCGACACTGACGTCCAGCAGCCAAACACCACGGCGACTTTATCCTGCGTCAGTAACTGGCGGGCTTTTTCAGCGAACAGCGGCCAGTTGGACGCCGGATCGACTACCACGGGTTCCAGCTTTTTGCCCAGTACGCCGCCTTTGGCGTTGATGTCATCAATGGTCATCAGCGCCACGTCTTTCAGCGGCGTTTCGGAGATGGCCATGGTGCCGGAAAGGGAATGCATAATGCCGACTTTTATGGTGTCGGCAGCCTGCGCGCTCCAGGCTAATCCCATGCTGACTACGGTGGCGGACAGAGCAAAGGCTTTAATAAAACGTCGACGTTGCATAGATGTACCCTCTGTAAAAAACGCTGTGATTAAAGAGAACGCTGGACTGTCTTAAGTCGAAAAAAGATAAAAAAGTCATGACGGGTTGCCCTCGTCATTCTCCGCCCTGGCCCGGTGCAACATATGCAGGGTAATTTTGCGCACCTCGGCTTTGCTGACGGCAATGTGGTCATGTAACTGGCGTTGCGCCTCCCCGGTTTGTTGTTGAATGATGGCGAGCAAAATGCTCGCGTGTTCCTTGTACGTCGCGTTAACGCGCTCGTCTTTGGTGAAATCCAGACGGCGGATAATGCGGATTTTCTCCGTCAGTTCGCGGTGGATGCGGGCCATTTCGGCGTTACCGGCCGCCGCCACCAGCGTCATGTGAAACTCTTCGTCGTAACGTGAAACCACCTGACCCTCTTCGAGCCGGGGCTCGTCAATCCAGAACGCTTTCAGTTCGGCCAGTTGCAGCGGTTGTGCCTCAGGTGGCAGGGCGCACAGGCGTTTCACCGCTTCCAGTTCCAGCACAATGCGCAGGTCATAAAGCTGTTCGAAAAAGTCGAAATCGAACGGACGCACCTGCCAGCCGCTGCGGAAAAACACTTCGACATAGCCTTCGCGCTCCAGCCAGAACAGCGCCTGACGAACCGGTGTACGGCTGACTTCCATACGATCGGCGATGTCGTTTTCGCTGAACTTGTCGCCCGGCAGCAGGCGGAAACTGAAAATGTCATCTTTGAGTTGCTGGTAAATCCGTTCCGCCAGCCCTTCCGGCCGGTTTTTGCTGCGTGAAGATTTAGAGCCCGTCAGTTGCATAAAATATTCCCTGAATTTTTGAGCCGCTTTGCGCGGCCAGAACGGCGTTAAACGGCTGCGTCCAGCCACAACAAGGCATCGCCCGGCCCGACCGGACGGCCCTGCTGGCAACTGATTTTCAACACCGTACCGGCGCACGGCGCGTTGACGGACAGCTCCATTTTCATGGCCTCGACGACAATCAGCGGCTGGCCTTCTTCGACCTGCTGACCCGGCTCCACCAGAATTTTCCAGACGTTGCCGTTGAGATCGGCGCTGACTAACTGCCCGTCCTGAACCGCCTCGTCCTCCACTAACTGCACGGCATTGGCGGCGGCTTCCACGGCGGTGCTTTCCGCTTCATGCCAGTGCGCCACTTCACGGGTGAATGCCTCGGCCTGCTGGGTGCGGAATTGCGCAATATCGGCGGCGTTGTCGGCAAGGAATTGGGTATATTGCGCAAAATCGAACTCGGTTTCTTCGATGCGAACCTGCGCTCGGCCTTCGCGGAAAGCGTCGCGCTCAATATCCAGCTCGGCTTCGCTGACTTCATAGAAACGCACCTGATCGAAGAAATGCAGGAGCCACGGTTCACCGTTCTGGAACTGTTCGTTTTTCAGGAATTTGTTCCAGATAGGCAACGTGCGGCCGACCAGCTGATAACCACCCGGCGAATCCATGCCATAAATGCACATGTACATGCCGCCGATGCCGACCGTGCCTTCAGCGGTGAACGTGCGCGCCGGGTTGTATTTGGAACTGAGCAGGCGATGGCGCGGATCGACCGGCACCGCACAAGGCGCGCCGAGATACACATCGCCCAGCCCGAGGATCAGATAGCTGGCGTCGAAGAGTATTTTTTTCACCTCTTCGCGGCTGGCCAGCCCGTTGGTGCGCTGGATGAAATCCACGTTATTGGGCAGCCACGGCGCGTCGGCGCGCACGGTTTGCTGATAGCGTTCAACCGCGCCGAGTGTGGCGGAATCTTCAAACGCCATCGGCATATGCACGATGCGGGTCGGGATTTTAAGCTGGCTGACGTCCGCCAGATTGTGCTCGAGCGCCAGTAAATGCCGGAGCAGCGCGGTCTGGTGCAGCACGCGGCTGTCGAAGCGGATTTGCAGCGAACGCACGCCCGGCGACAGCTCTTCGATGCCTGCCTGACCGGCCGCGCTGATGGCATTCATCAGCAGATAAATGCGCATACGCACCGCCAGATCCAGCACGTTATCGCCGTACTCAATCAGCACGTAGCCATCGCCCGCCTGACGGTATTCCACCGAAGGGCGTTCTGCTGTGGCCGGTAAGGATGCGAGAACCGTGGCGGAAACCGTGGTGTCCGGCAGCAGCGACGGCACCGGCAGCGCCATGGCATTGACGGGCATCAGCGCATCTATCGTGCTTTGCTGCGCCCGTTCCAGCGCCAGCGCCTGTTCAAAACTGATCGGATGGAAACGGATTTTATCGCCCGGTTTGACCTGGCCGACTTTCCACAGCTCAGCTTTGGCGATGGTCACCGGGCAGACGAAACCGCCGAGGCTTGGCCCGTCACGGGTCAGAATGACCGGGAAATCGCCGGTGAAGTTGATTGCACCGATGGCGTATTCGCAGTCATGCACGTTAGACGGGTGCAGACCGGCTTCGCCGCCATCCTGCCGCGCCCATTGCGGTTTCGGGCCGACCAGCCGCACGCCGAGGCGGTTGGAGTTGTAATGCACCTGCCATTCGGATTCGAAGAACGTCTCAATAGATTCCTGTGTGAAGAAATCCGGCGCGCCGTGCGGGCCATAAAGCACGCCAATGTTCCAGAGTTCGCCGTAATGCTGAACGATATTGGCCGCAGCGGCTTGGGGTAAATCCACCGGCGCGGGCGTGGTGCAGGCGGCAAGTTCCGGCTGCGAAACGGTCAGCATATCCGCGACACGCAGCGTGCGGCCTGCGTGACCGCCGAACTGCCCGAGCGCAAAGGTTGAGCGGCTGCCAAGATAAACCGGTACGTCGAAACCGTTACGCACCGCCAGATAGGTACGGCAGCCCTGCGTGGCGCGGCCCAGCGTCAGTGTCTGACCAGCTTTCACCGGCACCGGCTGCCAGTAAGCGACACTTTCGCCGTCGAGATCGGCCGGGCAGCATGCGCCGGTCAGCGCGATAATCGCGTCACAATGAAAACGCAGCACCGGCCCCTGAAGCGTGAATTCCAGCCCGGCGGCGTCGAGATGATTGCCGACAATGCGGTTGGCGAGGCGGAACGCAAAATCGTCCATCGGCCCGGACGGCGGCACGCCGATATCCCAGTAACCCAGACGCCCCGGATAATCCTGCACGCTGCTGTACGTGCCGGGCGCGATCACTTCGATGGCGTTTGGCGCGTAGACAAAACTGTCGAGCATCCGCGTCCACATTTCGCCCTCGCGGAACACCGGCGTGGCGACGACCTGACGCAGGTAATCAATATTGGTGGCGATGCCGTGCAGACGGGTGGCGGCCAGCGCGGCAGACATTTTTGCCAGCGCGTCCTGACGATCTTTGCCGTGAACAATCAGCTTGGCGATCATCGGGTCATAAAACGCCGACACTTCGCTGCCGGTTGAAACCCAGCCATCAACACGAACGTCTGGCGGGAAAAATACTTCGGTCAGCACGCCGGGGCTTGGCTGGAAGTTTTTCAGCGGATCTTCGGCATAAATTCGTACTTCCATCGACGCGCCCTGCGGGGCTTTTTCCATCGCAGGCCAGTTGAGCGGTTCGTCTGCGGCCACTTGCAACATACATTCGATTAAATCCAGCCCGGTGACACTTTCGGTGACCGGATGCTCGACCTGCAAACGGGTATTCACTTCGAGGAAATAAAATTCGTCGCGCGCGGCGTCATAAATAAATTCGACCGTTCCGGCGCTGCGGTAATTCACCGATTCGCCGAGCTGTACGGCGGCGCGATGCAATGCTTCGCGACTGGCCTGCGGCAGGTTGGGTGCGGGCGTTTCCTCCACGACTTTCTGATTACGGCGCTGCAACGAGCAGTCACGCTCGCCGAGTGCCACTACGCGGCCTTTACCGTCGCCAAAAATCTGCACTTCAACATGCCGGGCGCGATCGACAAAGCGTTCGATGAAAACGCCCGCGTCACGGAAAAATTGTTCGCCGAGGCGCTTCACGCTGTCCCACGCGGCGCGCAACGCATCTTCGTCGTCGCAGCGCGTCAGGCCAATGCCACCGCCGCCTGCGGTACTTTTCAGCATAACCGGATAACCGATTTCGGCAGCGGCGGTGACCGCATGGTCAATGCTGTCGAGCAAACCGGTGCCCGGCGTCATCGGCACATTGGCGGCACCGGCTAATTCACGGGCGCGGTGCTTGAGGCCAAACTCGCGGATTTGCGCGGCGGTCGGGCCGATAAACGCGATGCCCGCGGCTTCACAGGCGTCGGCAAACTCTGCGCTTTCGGATAAAAATCCGTAGCCGGGATAAATCGCCTGCGCGCCGGTTTCTTTCGCGGCGGCCAGAATTTTGTCGATCATCAGGTAGCTTTCGCTGGCCTTTTCGCCGCCGAGCGCGATGGCGATATCGGCATCCGTGACGTGCGGCGCGTTGCGGTCGGCGTCGGAATACACGGCAACGGGGGCGATGCCCAGACGTTTCAGCGTGCGGATCGCGCGGCAGGCAATTTCGCCACGGTTGGCGATCAGAACTTTAGTAAACATCATCGTGGCTCCTCAGCGTTTTACCGGTGAATTGAGGCTCTGGATGTAATTTCTCCAGCCGCCAAAATGGGTGATGTCGGTGGCGTCAGGAATGGCCCACGGCTCGCAGATAAAGCCTTTCACCGTGCGGCCGTCGGCCAGTTCGAGCGAACCTATGCCCAGCGGCGCCGGGATTTCCGCGACGAACTCCCCGAAGCGTGCCAGCGGGATATCCCACAGCTCGACGATAATCGCGCTGCCGCCTTCCGCCCTGACCAGCCCCGGTTTCGGCGGTGTAGTATTGGCGAGCGCATACAGCTTATAAGTGGCGGCGGTGGTGGTTTGCTCTGCGCGAACCGCATTACGGCGGGTGAGCTGAAAATTGAGCGGCATGCCGGTCAGGTGCGCACCGACCACGGCGACGCGCACCCACGCCGGGCTGAGCGGCACGGAAACCATGAATTCTTCCTGTTTTACCGTCAGGCCGGTGGCACCGAGCGGCAGATTCAGGCTGCGCTGCCACTGACGGCCAAAACTGGCGAGCGCATCGTCGTGCCAGGCGGGGGCGATCAGCGTGATCCCGGCAGGCAGGCCGTCGGCGCGCATTCCGGCAGGCAGCGCCAGCGCAGATAAATCCGCCAGATTGGTGAAGTTGGTGTAAATCCCGAACTGCGAGTTGTAGAGCACCGGCTCCTGCGCCATCTCTTCCAGCGTGCGGATGGTCGGCGAGGTCGGCACAACCAGCGCATCAAACCCTTCCAGCGCCAGATTGATTTTGCGTGCCAGTTCCGCCCGCAGATATTCCGCCCGCCAGGCATCGCAGGCGGTGTAATTCAGGCCGCTGGCGACAATGCCGCGCACCACCGGATCCATCGCTTCCGGGCTTTCCTCAAAAATTGCCCCGACGGCCACCGTACGTTCCGCTACCCACGCGCCGTAATACAGCTGCTCGGCCAGTTCGCGGAAGGGCGTGAAATCAATCGTTTCCAGCGTCACGCCGTGATGGCGCAGACGTTCAAGCGCCTCGCTGAACGCGGCTTCGGCCAGTGCATCGCCAAAGAATTCCAGACGATCGGGCACCGCAATACGCGGCTGAACCGGCAGCGAGAACGGCGCGGTGTACGGATTTTTGCGCGAATACGCATCGGCGGCGTCAAACCCGCCCGCAGCGTGCGCCACGGCCTGCGCATCGGCGACGGTCAGGGCAAAAATAGACACGGTGTCATTGAGACGGCAGGCTGGCACCACGCCGGTGTTCGACAGCCAGCCTTTGGTGGGTTTCAGACCAACGATATTGTTGAAACCGGCGGGCACACGGCCGGAACCGGCGGTGTCCGTGCCCAGCGAAAATGCCACCAGACCGCGCGCCAGAACCGACGCGGAGCCGGAGCTGGAACCGCCGCTGACGTATTGCGGGTTAAAGGTGTTTCGCACCGCGCCAAACGGTGAACGCGTGCCGACCAGGCCGGTCGCAAACTGATCGAGATTGGTTTTGCCAATGACGATTGCGCCTTTGGCTTTCAGATGGGCGACGACGGTGGCGTCTGCTTCGGCGGTATAGGTAAAGGCGGGGCAGGCGGCGGTGGTTGGCCAGCCCGCGATATCAATATTGTCTTTTACGGCGAACGGCACGCCAAACAGCGGCAGGGAGGTAAGTGATCCGCCGGCCTGACTGCGCAGGGTTTCCAGACGGGTGATCTGGGCTTCAAGCTGCTCCGCCGTAGCGAGATAAAGCCAGGCATTATCGGCTTTACTCAGGCTGCCCAAAACCAGAGAAAGCGTCGTTCGCAGGCTGTCCGGCGCGGTGCGGTAATGCTGCTGCCATTCCCGCAGCGTAAAACCGCGATAAGGCGAGGTAACAGAGTCTGAAGTTGAAGCCATGTTTTGAATCCCATCTAGTACACAAGATTGAATTCATCTAAGCAAGGGCTGTGCCACATCATTATTTATTGATTTTAAATGATTTATTATTTATCGGGCGAATGGGTTGCTCATTTGTTGCACCACGGACGGAATGCAACTGAACAAAAATGGGGCGATTTTGTGCGCGATGTCTCGCAAGAATAAGATTAAAGCCGTTTGTTGATTGAACCGGTATATAGTTGTCTGAATCGATGATTTATTATTGTTTGCAGAAAAGTGAGCGAATTTATGACACAGGAAACGATCGACCATTCAACACTGGCTTGTCTGGCAGAAGCAGGCGCGATTGGTCATCTCAATGTGACTGCACAACAAGGAGGGTGGACAATAATGATCAGATACGGCGAACATCAGCGCACCTTAGTGGCACAACGCAGTGGGAAAATACGGGTATTTAAGCGCTTCGACACGCTGGCAGCCTATCTTAAAGACATGGGGATAAATCAGTTTGAAGTGGATATTACCGACTATGATCCTGAAGGTAGCGGTAAAGGAACGCGGCCCGACCGATCGGCTGCATTGAAACGCGCCCATGAAGCGGCAGCTTTCGACGAAACGGCCTTTGACCTCTGGTTTCGCGAAAGAGTTAAAGAATCACTGGATGATCCGCGTCCCGCCATCCCGCATGAAGACGTTAAAGCTCAGTTTGCCGCCCGCAAAGAGGCATTGCTGAAAGGGCGGGACAAGTAACGGATGACGATCAAACAGGTATGGAAACCACACGCTCTGGAGGATCGCGAGCATATTTTCAACTATGTCTCGAAAGCACATCCGCATGCGGCCATTGAACTGGATGAGGAGTTTGATGCCGCCGCAGAACGCATTTTCCTGCGTCCGGATATGTACGTTGCCGGGCGGGTTGCCGGAACGCGCGAATGCATAGTGCATATGCACTTCAGAATGGTTTATTGCATCACGGAAACAGAAATTCAGATTGTCAGACTTGTACATACCGCTCAGCACTGGCCTTAGGAAAATACAAACTAATGCAATTCCGTCACCTCTTTGAACGCCTGAAAAAACTGTTATTGGCGGTTATCCTTATCGTGCTGACCTTGTTAGCGGTCCGCACTTACGACGCCTTACAGGGGCCGGCGCTGGAGCCGTGGCACAAACTGGTTCCTGATGAACTGAGCGCGTCACAGCTGGATAAAAGCGACTGGGCTGCGTATTTACGGGCCGAGCAACAGGCTTTTGTGGAAGTGAAGCAGCAGGTGACGGACAAGCTCGATGCTGAAGACCGTATTCCGCTGAACCGGTATTACGACCGCAGCCCGGTTTATCCTGAACACTTTGCGCAGGACTGGAACCGCTCATATGAGTTGATGCCTGACGGTAAACCGGTCGGCGCGGTGGTGTTATTGCACGGGCTGACGGATTCGCCCTACAGCCTGCGCCATATTGCAGAAGATTATCGTCGCCGTGGTTTTGTGGCGGTAGGCATTCGTTTGCCGGGGCATGGAACCGTGCCCGGCGGCCTGACGCGCGTTGACTGGGAACAATGGCTGGCGGCCACGCGGCTGGCGGTAAGAGAAGCGCATCGCGTGGCGGGTGAAAATGCGCCGTTGCAGATCGTCGGTTTCTCCAACGGCGGTGCGCTGGCGATGAAGTACACGCTGGATACGCTGGACGATAAATCGCTGGTGCGCCCGACGCGTGTGGTCCTGATTTCTCCGATGATCGGTGTTACCCGTTTTGCGCGATTCGCCGGCTATGCGGGCTGGCCGTCGATTTTTCCGGCCTTCGCCAAAACCGCCTGGCTGAATCTGATGCCAGAATTTAATCCGTTTAAATACAATTCTTTCCCGGTGAAAGCGGCGCGACAGTCTTATCTGCTCACGCAAGCTTTGCAACAGCAAATCAGCGAGGATGCGCAGTCCGGTAAGCTGACGCAGTTGCCGCCGCTGCTGG
Source organism: Rahnella sp. PCH160 (assembly GCF_047784855.1). Lineage (NCBI taxonomy): Bacteria > Pseudomonadati > Pseudomonadota > Gammaproteobacteria > Enterobacterales > Yersiniaceae > Rahnella > Rahnella sp. PCH160. The sequence continues at coordinate 871,539 of NZ_JBLOGT010000001.1, read as the reverse complement.
CTTTCCAGTCGGTGATTGATTCCACCGTCAGCACCCGCGCGGTGGTCACCGCATTATTTAATCAGCTTCCCGCCAACGGCAGCCAGCTGGTGTTGTTTGATATCAACCGCAGCGCTTACGTTGGCCCGTTGCTGCGGCCTGCGGCGGAAACTGCCGTTGAACGCCTGCTGCCTGCGCCTCCGCGCGCGTATCAGACAACGATTATCACTAACGCTTCACCGGATGAGGCCGCTGCGATTGCGCAAACCACGCTGGCGGCGCAAACCACGGTCAGCAGCAGCCCGCTGGGGCTGAATTATCCTTCTGAATTCTATTCGTTATCGCACGTCGCGTTGCCTTTCCCAACGGATGATTCGCTGTACGGGCGCAATCCGCAAGGCCCGGCGCAGTTCGGTATTCACCTGGGGACGCTGGCTGCGCGGGGTGAAAATGGCGCGCTGGTGGTGAGTATGGATCAGCTGATGCGCGTTTCCTCCAATCCTTTCTATCCGTATATGCTGAAAAAAATTGAAGTATTTTGAAGGGGATACGTTAAAAAGATCGGTTTTTGAGAGAATAATCATTAAAAGCGCTTGCGATAATATCGTGCACTATATATATTGAAAGCATGAAGACGAAAACAGACACCGACTTAACACACAGCAGCATGCTACATCTTGATCAACAGATGTGTTTCGCCCTTTACTCCGCGAATCTTGCGCTGCATAAGGTGTACCGCAAACTGCTCGGACAGCTAAACCTCACCTATCCGCAATACCTGGTGATGTTGGTTCTCTGGCAGCGTGATGAAGTGACGGTTTCTGATATCGGCGAAAAGCTGTTTCTGGATTCCGCGACGTTAACGCCGTTGTTAAAGCGTCTCGAAGTGGCCGGTTTGCTGATTCGTCAGCGTGCGAAAGCCGATGAACGTCAGGTGATTATCACCCTGACCCCTGAAGGCAAAGCATTACGCGAAAAAGCACAAAGTATTCCTGAAGCGATTTTTTGTGCCACAGAATGCAATATGGACGAAATTATTTCGCTCAAACAGCAACTTGAAGTGCTGCGCGGCCATCTTCAGGATAAAGCCTGAGAAGAATGATTCAACAAACGGAGCGGAAGACAACGTTTTTCAATCCGTTTGTGTGTGGCAAATAAGTAGTGTGCGATTAAATCGCATAATAAATTTAAGCATTTTCCCTACTCACTCTGATCGAAAAGGAACCAAACATGTCTATTGAAAACGTTGTATATCGTGCTCATGCCTCTGCAACCGGTGGTCGTGATGGTCGTGCGATATCTGATGATGGCATTCTGGACGTTAAGCTGGGTTTGCCAAAAGAAATGGGCGGCCTGGGCGGCGGGACTAACCCTGAACAATTGTTCGCAGCCGGTTATTCCGCCTGCTTCCTCGGCGCACTGAAAGCGGTCGCCGCGCAGGAAAAAATCAAAATCCCTGCGGATGCAAAAATTGAAGGCGCAGTCGGTATTGGCGCAATTCCTGGCGGTTACGGGATTGAAGTACAACTGGACATCACTCTGCCGGGCTTTGAACGCAGTGAAGCAGAAGCGCTGGTGGCGAAAGCACATCTGGTTTGCCCGTACTCAAATGCCACCCGTGGCAACATCGACGTGACGCTTAACGTGAAATAACACGCAGAATCAGCGCCTTCACCAGGGAGCTGTAAGTAAGACAATAATAAGAAAATCTCGGGGAGGCTTCGGCCTCCTTTTTCGTGGCTAAAACGAATTCAAAAATGTTCTCATCCCGCCTGCAAGGCACGGCCGACGCAGAACTTTCCGGAAGTTTGTATATAAACGTAATCTCGGCATAATCTGTGAACTCGTCTTATATAATCATGTCACAATGATTCCGAATCTTTCAAAAATTTTCCGGATATCCTAATTACATGAATAGAGTGAAGACTCTATCGCAGCAAAATATCTCTTTATTGTTAGCGATTTATATCGGTATTTTCCTTAACGTCTCGGTGTTCCAGCGCCGTTTCGCCGCGTTGATCCATCAGTTCACGTCAACTGAGCTGATCCAGGCGATCACGGAAGTGTGCGCCATCGTCCTGTTTACCTTCTTCGTGCTGCGTTTGCTGTCGCTCGGCGGAAAAATTTTTTTCCGCGTAGTAGCCAGTTTACTGGTGCTGATTTCCGTCGCCGCCAGTTATTACATGATGATGTTCAATGTGGTGATCGGCTACGGCATCGTAGCGTCCGTGATGACCACAGATGTCGATCTGAGCAAAGAAATCATCGGATTACCGCTGTTCATCTGGATGGTGCTGGTCAGTGCTTTACCGCTGGTCCTGATCTGGAAAAATGACCTGCGGCTGACGCTGATTGAGCAGATTAAAACGCCGGGGCAGCGGCTGCTTCCGCTGGGCGTGATGCTGGCGACGGTTCTGCTGGTCTGGCTGCCGTTGCGGTCGCTTGACCACGCGCAGAGCGTCAACGAGAAAAAAACGAACGTTGATTTGCCGAGCTACGGCGGCGTTGTCGCGCACTCGTATTTGCCGTCTAACTGGCTGGCGGCGTTGGGTTTGTATGCCTATACGCAGGTGGATGAAAGCCAGGATGCAGGCAATTATCTGGATCCGGCCAAAGAGTTCACGTATGTGCCGCCAGCTGATATCGACGATACCTATGTGGTGTTTATTATCGGCGAAACGACCCGCTGGGATCACATGGGGATTTTGGGCTACGAGCGCGACACCACGCCACTTTTGTCGAAAGAAAAGAATCTGGTGGCCTTTCGCGGAACGTCCTGTGACACCGCGACCAAGCTTTCGCTGCGTTGCATGTTTGTCCGCGAAGGCGGGACAGAAGACAACCCGCAGCGAACGCTGAAAGAGCAAAATATCTTTGCCGTGATGAAGTCTTTAGGGTTCACTTCCGAGCTGTTCGCAATGCAAAGCGAGTTGTGGTTCTACAATAACGCGGACACCAACAATTTCTCATTCCGTGAAATCATCGCCTCTGAGAAGCGCAACGACGGTAAACCGGTCGATGACATGCTATTGGTGAATGAATTACAGGAATCGCTGAAGAACTATCCCAAAGGCAAGCACCTGGTGATTTTGCATACCAAAGGTTCGCATTATATGTATTCCCAGCGTTATCCGCGCAGCTATGCCCGTTATACGCCGGAATGTATGGGCAACACCTGTAGCAAAGAAGAACTGATCAACGCCTTTGATAACAGCGTGTTGTACACCGATACCTTTATTGACAGCGTGATTGATCAACTGCGCGACAAAAAAGCACTGGTGTTTTATGCCGCCGATCACGGTGAATCCATCGACGAGAACTCGCACCTGCACGGCACGCCGCGTGAAATGGCGCCGCCGGAACAGTTCCGCGTGCCGATGATCGTCTGGGCCTCTGACCGTTTCCTTGAACAGGCCGACCATAAGCAGGCGTTTGAGCAGTTACAGGCGCAGCAGCGGGTGGGCGCAAAGAAACGCCATGTCGAGTTATTCGATTCGATTTTGGGTTGTCTGGGCTATACCTCGCCAGACGGTGGGATTAACCCGGCGAATAACTGGTGCGCAAAACCTCAGGCTGAACAGAAGCTTTAGGCGATTTTAGCGGCGTATCGGGTGATTAATGGTCAGTCAGCATTTAAGTTTTAAAAAGCCGTTGACGCTCTGAAACCGTCGCAGTAAGATGCGCCCCACTCGGCGAGTAGCGCAGCTTGGTAGCGCAACTGGTTTGGGACCAGTGGGTCGGAGGTTCGAATCCTCTCTCGCCGACCATATCCCAATCTGATGATGCAGTTAATCCTCAGACAGCAAAAAGCCCGCAGCCTTCTGGTTGCGGGCTTTTTGTTTTGTGCGAAGAAAAATCAGATGATTTCTTCCCTCGCTGATACGTAACGCATCGCAAATATCACACCGTTTCTTTCTTCTCATGCGCTCTGATCCGCAAATTACTCCTCAACTGTGCCATTGAATCCACCAGTTCGGCAGCGGTTTGCTGAAAGTCTTCGCCTTCCGGCGTCAGGCGTATCGGGTAGGTTTTGCGATCAAAAAGCGGGACACCTAACCATTCTTCCAGCTGTCTGATGCGGCGGCTCAGCGCAGACTGTGTGATGTTTCTTTCACTGGCGGCTCGCGTGAAGCTGTAGCAATGAGAGACGCTGAGAAAATCTTCAAACCACTTCAGTTCCATCCTAAAACCTTTGACGGGTGACAAGCTTCACAGTCTTGCAAGCTTGCAAGAAATACGCCAAGGTTTAAAAAACCATTAACATATTAGTTTCAATCCATTTCCCCCCTATACGGTCATGATGCTGGAAAAACAGTCGGAATTTGTATGGATAATCATCTGCACCACGATGGCGCATTTGCGCTATTTTGGGGGCTTTTCAGGGAACAGAGGCAAACTCTTTCCCTGACGAGTTAGCGCCGTTTGTCGCACTTCCCAGCATTTTCCGCTGGTTTTCACCCTGATCTCAAAAATAACCGTTCATATATTCATCATTTAGCCAGAAATTTTTAAGCTTTAAAAAAGGGCTAAATCCCCATTAATATTCTTTTACATAGAGGATTGTGTGGGTATTGGTGGTCAGAACTGAACATTCATCCTGCATTCGTTAATTAAATATTTTTTTATGTTTGTTTGCTGTTACTCACAGTCTGTGTAAATGCCTGATGGTTATATTGACGTCAAGGGAAGGAGTTGCCAAATTGATAGCCCCAAGGAAGACCAGTGATTATTTCCGGTAAGGTTTTGTAAAGCCAACTTTACAGAACGCAGGAAAAAAAATGGCAGTTCACCATGCTCTGGTTGGACTTATTGCAGCGCACGAGCAAACACAGTCACCCGCAAATAAAAATAAAGGGTGACGTGAGCTGTAAAACACAACACACACATCCACATCACCATTCATCAATGGAGCAGAAGCGATGACAATCTCTTTAGGTAAGTCGGGGCTACTGAAATTCAGTATGGGCCTGATTGCGCTGACCGTTGCGGCCAGTGTCCAGGCAAAAACGTTAGTGTATTGTTCCGAAGGTTCACCTGAAGGCTTCAACCCTCAGTTGTTCACCTCCGGCACCACGTATGACGCAAGCTCCGTGCCTATCTACAACCGTCTGGTTGAGTTCAAAATCGGGACCACTGAAATCCAGCCTGGTCTGGCAGAGAAGTGGGACGTTTCCGCCGACGGCAAAACGTACACCTTCCATCTGCGCAAAGGCGTGAAATGGCAGGACAGCAAGGACTTCAAACCGACCCGTGATCTGAATGCGGACGACATCGTCTTCTCCTTCGAACGCCAGCTGGATAAAAACAACGCTTACCACGGCGTTTCCGGCGGCAGTTACGAATACTTCGAAGGTATGGGCATGGGCGATCTGATCAACAAGATCGTGAAAGTGGACGACAACACCGTGCAGTTCGTCCTGAACCGCCCAGAGTCTCCATTCCTGGCTGACCTGGCGATGGACTTCGCTTCCATTCTGTCTGCGGAATACGCTGACAACATGCTGAAAGCGAAAACCCCTGAGAAAGTTGACCTCAATCCTATCGGTACCGGTCCGTTCCAGCTTCTGCAATACGAGAAAGATTCCCGTATTCTCTACAAAGCCTTCCCCGGCTACTGGGGCACCAAGCCGCAGATCGACCGTTTAGTCTTCTCCATCACGCCTGACGCGTCTGTGCGTTACGCGAAATTGCAGAAAAATGAATGCCAGGTGATGCCGTACCCGAATCCGGCTGATATCGCGGCAATGAAGAAAGATAAAACCATCAACCTGATGCAGCAGCCAGGTCTGAACGTGGGTTATCTGTCCTTCAACGTTGAGAAAAAACCACTCGATGAAGTGAAAGTGCGTCAGGCACTGACCATGGCTGTGAACAAAAAAGCCATCATCGACGCGGTTTATCAGGGCGCTGGTCAGCCCGCTAAGAACCTGATCCCACCAACAATGTGGGGCTACAACAAAGACATCGTGGATTACCCGTATGATCCGGTAAAAGCCAAAGAACTGCTGAAAGAAGCGGGTCACGCAGACGGTTTCACTATCGATCTGTGGGCAATGCCAGTACAGCGTCCGTACAACCCGAACGCACGCCGTATGGCTGAAATGATCCAGTCCGACTGGGCGAAAATTGGCGTGAAAGCCAACATCGTGACTTACGAGTGGGGCGAATACCTCAAGCGTGCGAAAAACGGTGAGCACCAGTCTGTGATGATGGGCTGGACCGGCGACAATGGGGACCCGGACAACTTCTTCGCCACCCTGTTCAGCTGTACCGCAGCAAAAGACGGTTCCAACTACTCCCGCTGGTGCTACAAGCCGTTTGAAGATCTGATCCAGCCAGCCCGTGCTGAATCTGATCACGCTAAACGTGCTGCGCTTTACCAGCAGGCTCAGGTTGTGATGCATGACCAGGCACCTGCGCTGATCATCGCTCACTCCACCGTGTACGAACCTGTTCGTAAAGAAGTCAAAGGCTATGTCGTTGATCCGTTGGGCAAACACCACTTCGAAAACGTAAGCATGGAGTAATAGCGCTTCGCTATTGAATCCACCTGTTAAGAGTTTTGTGAGCTACTAATAAGCCCGGAGCGCTACGGTTCTCCGGGCATTTTATACAGAGAGTACGGGATATGTTGCAGTTCATACTCCGACGTTTGGGGTTAGTTATCCCAACGTTTATCGGCATTACTTTGCTGACTTTTGCCTTCGTACACATGATACCAGGCGACCCGGTCACCATTATGGCAGGCGAGCGCGGTGTTTCCCCCGAGCGTCATGCCCAGTTAATGGCAGATATGGGGCTCGACAAGCCTCTTTATCAACAATATTTCCATTATGTGAACGGGGTGCTTCACGGCGACCTGGGCACGTCATTAAAAAGCCGCACGCCTGTCTGGCAGGAATTTGTGCCGCGCTTTAAAGCCACGCTGGAGCTGGGTATCTGCGCGATGATCTTTGCGATCATTGTCGGTATTCCTGTCGGGGTGCTGGCGGCAGTAAAAAGGGGTTCGATATTCGACCACACGGCCGTGGGAATATCGCTGACCGGCTATTCAATGCCCATATTCTGGTGGGGGATCATGCTGGTTATGCTGGTCTCTGTGCACTGGAATCTGACGCCCGTATCGGGGCGAATAAGCGATACCGTCTTCCTCGATGAGAGCCTGCCGCTGACTGGCTTTATGCTGATCGACACGCTGTTCTGGGGCGAACCGGGTGATTTCGTGGATGCCGTGATGCACATGATTTTACCCGCCATCGTTCTGGGCACCATTCCGCTGGCGGTGATTGTGCGTATGACCCGTTCTTCCATGCTGGAAGTGCTGGGTGAAGACTACATCCGTACCGCGCGCGCCAAAGGCGTCAGCCGTATGCGGGTGATCGTCATTCACGCCTTGCGTAATGCGCTGTTGCCGGTGGTGACCATCATCGGTTTGCAGGTCGGTACGCTTTTGGGCGGCGCCATCCTGACGGAAACCATCTTCTCCTGGCCAGGTCTTGGCCGGTGGCTGATCGACGCACTCCAGCGCCGCGACTATCCGGTTGTGCAGGGCGGGGTGTTGCTGGTCGCTACTCTGATCATCGTGGTTAACCTGCTGGTAGACGTACTCTACGGCGTGGTTAACCCGCGTATTCGCCACAAGAAATAAGGGGCGCACAATGTCTCAAACCACTGAGCCAGTCGCTAACGAGTTAGTGACGGCTGCGCCAGCGCCGATGCCGCCTTTGCGCGAATTCTGGCACTACTTCAAGCGTAATAAAGGGGCCGTCACCGGTCTGGTTTATATCATCATCATGCTGATCCTGGCGATTGGCGCGAACGTTATTGCCCCGCATGCGCCGGCTGAACAGTTCCGCGATGCGTTGCTGCGCCCGCCGGTCTGGATGCAAGGCGGCAGCTGGAAATTCCTGCTGGGCACTGACGACGTGGGCCGCGATATTCTCTCGCGTCTGATGTACGGCGCGCGTTTGTCGCTGCTGGTCGGTTGTCTGGTGGTGGTGCTTTCCCTGGTTCTCGGCGTGGTTTTCGGCCTGTTTGCCGGTTACTACGGCGGTATCGTGGACGCCATCATCATGCGTGTGGTCGATATCATGCTGGCCCTGCCAAGCCTGTTGCTGGCGCTGGTGCTGGTGGCGATCTTCGGCCCGTCGATAGTCAACGCCTCGCTGGCGCTGACGTTCGTCGCCCTGCCGCACTACGTCCGCTTAACCCGCGCGGCGGTGCTGGTGGAAGTGAACCGTGACTACGTGACCGCGTCGCGCGTCGCCGGTGCCGGTGCTGCGCGCCAGATGTTCATCAATATTTTACCTAACTGCTTAGCGCCGCTGATTGTTCAGGCATCGCTCGGCTTCTCCAACGCCATCCTCGATATGGCCGCATTGGGCTTCCTCGGCATGGGCGCACAGCCGCCAACGCCGGAGTGGGGCACCATGTTGTCTGACGTTTTACAGTTTGCTCAAAGTGCCTGGTGGGTCGTGACCTTCCCCGGTGTGATCATTCTGCTGACGGTACTGGCATTTAACCTGATGGGTGATGGCCTGCGTGATGCCCTCGACCCTAAACTCAAGCAGTAAGGGGTTGGAGATGGAAACAACATTAACGAATGACGTTCAGGTCGGTAAAACATTGCTGACCGTGGACAAACTCTCCGTTCACTTTGGTGACGAAGGTACGCCGTTCCGCGCTGTAGACCGTATCAGTTACAGCGTGAAGCAGGGCGAAGTGGTCGGGATTGTCGGTGAATCCGGCTCCGGTAAATCGGTCAGTTCACTGGCGCTGATGGGGCTTATCGACTTCCCTGGCAAAGTGATGGCGGAAAAGCTGGAGTTTGGTGGTCGTAATCTTCAGGGGATCAGCGAGAAAGAGCGCCGTCAGATTGTCGGTGCGGAAGTCGCGATGATTTTCCAGGATCCGATGACCAGCCTGAACCCGTGTTACACCGTCGGTTTCCAGATTATGGAAGCCATCAAGGTGCATCAGGGTGGCAACAAAAAGACCCGCCGTCAGCGCACCATCGACCTGCTGAATCTGGTCGGTATTCCTGATCCGGCTTCGCGTCTCGACGTATATCCGCATCAGCTTTCCGGCGGGATGAGCCAGCGTGTGATGATCGCGATGGCGATCGCCTGTCGTCCAAAATTGCTGATTGCCGATGAGCCGACCACCGCGCTCGACGTGACCATTCAGGCGCAGATTATTGAGCTGCTGCTTGAGCTGCAACAGAAAGAAAACATGGCGCTGATGCTCATCACCCATGACCTGGCGCTGGTGGCGGAAGCTGCGCATCACATCATCGTGATGTACGCCGGTCAGGTGGTGGAATCGGCCAAAGCCACGGAGATTTTCCGTGCGCCGCGCCATCCGTACACGCAGGCGCTGCTGCGTTCCTTGCCGGAATTTGCGGCGGATAAAGCCCGCTTGCAGTCATTGCCGGGCGTGGTGCCGGGCAAATATGACCGCCCGAACGGCTGTCTGCTGAACCCGCGCTGCCCGTATGCAACTGACCGTTGCCGTAAAGAAGAACCTGCGCTGCGTGACCTCGCGAACGGGCGTCAGTCGAAGTGCCATTATCCGCTGGATGATGCCGGGAGACCTACTTATGAGTCCTGATAACACCCAACCGCAGCCGCTGTTGCATGCGATTGACCTGAAAAAACATTACCCGGTGAAGAAAGGGATGTTTGCCCCGGAACGTACCGTCAAAGCGCTCGACGGCGTGTCTTTCACGCTCGAACGCGGGAAAACGCTGGCGGTGGTCGGTGAATCCGGCTGCGGGAAATCCACGCTGGGCCGTTTGCTGACCATGATCGAAGTGCCGACCGGTGGTGAACTTTATTATCGCGGGCAAGATTTGCTGAAACCTGACGCCACGGCGGAAAAGCTGCGTCGTCAGAAGATCCAAATCGTGTTTCAGAATCCTTACGGATCGCTGAACCCGCGTAAGAAAGTCGGTCAGATCCTCGAAGAACCGTTGCTGATCAATACCAAACTGACTGCCGCTGAACGCCGTGAAAAAGCGCTGGCGATGATGGCGAAAGTCGGCCTGAAAACCGAACACTACGATCGTTATCCGCACATGTTCTCCGGCGGTCAGCGTCAGCGTATTGCTATCGCCCGTGGCCTGATGCTGGACCCGGATGTGGTGATCGCAGATGAACCGGTTTCTGCGCTCGACGTTTCCGTGCGTGCGCAGGTGCTGAACCTGATGATGGATTTGCAGCAGGATCTGGGGCTGTCTTACGTCTTCATCTCTCACGATTTGTCCGTTGTGGAACATATCGCTGACGAAGTGATGGTGATGTACCTTGGCCGCTGCGTGGAGAAAGGCTCGAAAGACGCCATCTTCAGCAACCCGCGCCATCCGTACACACAGGCGCTGCTGTCCGCCACACCGCGTCTGAACCCGGACGAGCGTCGTGAACGTATCAAACTGACCGGTGAGCTGCCAAGCCCGCTGAACCCGCCAGCCGGTTGCGCGTTCAACGCCCGCTGCCGCCGCGCGTTCGGCACCTGCAAGCAGTTCCAGCCACAGCTGAAACAATACGGTGACCAGCTGGTTGCCTGTTTCGCCGTCGATCAGGATGAAAACGGAACCACGCAAACCGTCGCGTAATTCTGGCTGATCTACAGAAATGACAAAGCCCGCGAAAGCGGGTTTTTTTGTGGGGCCGGGAGTATCACTATGTCCCTGTAGCAAATTTTATAAGCGGGTCATATTCGCCAATGTCGGCTCTTCGCAGCGCAAGAATATACGCCGCGCGATGTTTATCAGGGGAGACTAACTCTCCACCGGAATTACCCCAGTTGAAGAAACTGCTCCCTAATGATTTGCGCAGGACATCGCAAAATATGCGGGAATGCCTGCCATTACCGTTTGGAAATGGATGGATCCAAACGATATCTCTGTGAACTCTCAGGCAGGTTTCATCGGTGGAACAGATATCGTTTTCTATCCAGAAGACCGCATTATCCAGCACATTCCTTACCTGTGTTGAAATGGCATGAGGAGGGGTGTTTCCGATATTAACTTCTCTTCTCCTGAACTGACCCGCCCATTCCCATGTTTTGTCGAACATATTTCTGTGCAATTGTATGCAGAAATCCACGGTGAGTATGTGCGAGTAGGTTAGCTTCTGCTTGCTGAGTCTGGTTAACGCACTTTGAATATTCAACTTCTCAAACTGATTGAGATCTTCTCTTGTATCGATGTAATCAGGGATTAAACCGACAAGGTCATCAGGGCTCAGTTCCGTTGCCCCATCTGGGAGATCTCTGTTGATATTTTCGCTCATTTTTCATCCCAAAAATCACGCGGCCATTTTTCCAGCAGGTCACTTTTAATTTTATCCTGAGTGGCGTTCTGGAAATTTTTTGATGTCGGTTGCTGCTCCAAAGACATATGTATTTCGGTGTATTGATTCAGAAACTTTGCTTTTTTTTCCGCTTGTCGTTCTCTTATCGCCTTAAGTGTCTGGCTCTGTTTGGGGACTAGAAAGTACACGAGTTCGCAATCCAGACCTTCAGCCACTTTTTCCAACGTGTTTAGCGTCAGAGAACCGTCTGCCTCTCCTTTTTCAATCAGTGATATCCGCGACTGACTGAGTCCGCATCTTTCACCGAGTGCGCGTGCACTCATTCCAAGCGTCGTTCTGATGAGCTGTATCCAGCCTTTCCTGGGCCGCTTAACTTTACGCTGAGGTTTTGTTTCATCGAGAAGGTTATCTACCTGTTTGATTTTTAGCTCTTTATCCCACATGGCGTCACCTTTTAATTGTATATATGCAATAAATCATCGAATATTTTATTGTATATATACAATAGATTTTGATAAATTTCATTGTATATATACAATGAAATGCGAATTATTTTATTGCATATATGCAATTATTTAGACGTTCTTTCTCATAAAAAAAGCCCGTCAGCTTTCACCGACAGGCTTTTTTACTGCAATAAATCCCTTAACCTTTATGACTCGCCCACCAGCTCAGCAGCTGAAGGCTGGAAGAATAATAGTCATCCTTCGGTGCCAGAGTCGGGCTGATGGCACTGGCGTTGGCCATGGTGAAATCACGGATGGCTAACAGACCCGGCGACATGTTGTAGCTGGCTTTGGTGCCGGTCATGACGTCAATCCAGGCGGGCGTCGTATTACGCGGCGATTTCTGCCACCAGAGAATGAACGGAGCCAGCTGCGGGCTTCCCGGGTGTGCCCAGCCGAGATACAGCGGGATACGCACGGCGTCGTAGCTGAAACGCGTTGGCCAGCGGGTGGCCGGTTTCATCGTGCCGTCTGCCTGAATGTCCACCCAGTCTGTCGGTAAACGGAATTCACCAAAAGCCATTTTGCTGAGCATTGCGGTGCCGCTTTCATCGAGTTGTTTCCACACTTTCAGGTGACTGCGTTCGAAGAACGCCTGCCAGGCCGGGAAGATGAAATATGACGGGTTGACCGTGATGTTGCTGGTCTGATTAAAGCCTGATACGCCCGGCAGCATCACTTTGTAGCCTGCGTAATCAATTACAGTATGTTTGAGCAGCGCGGCCTGCAATTTGTCAGAAGCCTTCGTGTAGCGGGATTCATTCCATTTATCCCCCGCCAGCAGCAGCGCCCAGGCGATGAGCACATCGCCGTCAGAGGCATTATTTTTATCCGTAACATGGACACTGTTATTCGGGTCATAGCGCCATGAATAGAGGCCAATATCGTTACGGTAAAGCGTTGTGTTTGCCCACTGCCACAGTTTGTCGAATGTCGCCTGATCGTCATTGAACACGGCCAGCAGCATGCTGAAACCCTGTCCCTCTGTATGGCTGACGTTTTTGTTGGCAGTATCAATAATTCGACCATCTGGCATCAGAAAGCGACTTTTATAAGCCGACCAGCCGGCATCCTGCGCCATTACTGAAGAACTGAAAAATGCAACAATAAGGCTGAACCACAGCACGAGGCTGCAGCGCCGAAATAACCCCATATAAATTCCTTACAAACCATTTTGATAGCGGAAAACGAAGGCGCCTTCCGGTGTGTTTTCCTGCCAGCGCAGAGGAACATAGGGCTGCCCGCCTTGTGATAACAACCATTCAGCATACAGACCTTCAAACAACGAAATCAGGGCGATGCGCCACAATTCGTCATCCTGTCCTTGCGGGGAAACCGGCCAGGCAATGTGCACCAGCGCCAGTTGTTGCTGAGTGGCTTCGAGCTTCACCACACCCCAGTCAAAATGGCTGAGAATATGGTTAATGTTATCTTCCAGTTCACCCAGCGTCGAAGAGGCCGGTAACGCATGCTGACGCGCCAGATTATTGCCCATCAGTGTGATAAAACGACGGCCATCTTCATCGTCAGCGGATGCCAGAATACCTGAAAATAGCACCTGCACCAGGCTTTGCCAGCCTGGTGTGGTGAGACGCTGGCGGTAATACTCCTGCGCAACTTGTGCATAGTTTTGTTCTTGCATGGTTTTATTCCACCAGGATTAATTTTGGCCCATCAGATAACGGAAGTAGACCTGCGCGGTGCTTTCGTTGTAATCGCCGAAAGTATCGTAGCCAACTTGTCCGCCAATCTGCATGTTTTTGTTCAAATGATAGTTACCGCCAACACCTGCGCTCCAGCCAATACCATTCTGGGTTTTACCCGCGTAATACGCTTCAGAGCCATAGCCGGCATTTACCAGTTCTTCCAGTTGTTTCTGCAGATCGGCGTTATTTGGGAAGTACGCACTCTTGTCCTGAGAATAGGACTGATAACCCACCGAGCCGGACAGTTTCAGATCCCAGTCGTCATACTTCTGGGTGTATTCCACCGGGAAGGAGACGCTGACGTAGTTCTGCGGGCTGAAGTAACCGCCCTGGCCGTAGGAGTAGTAGCTGAGGTTCTTGTCGAAGTTCATGTAACCGACGTTGATCCCCGTTTTCAGTTCGCGGTCGTCATAACGGTACGGGCGAATGTACAAGCCCGCATTGGCACTGACCGACTGGTTGCTCTTCACGTTGTTACCCAGATAGCTGTAGTAACCGCCTTCGGCGTAGAAACCGGCATCACCGTCATCATAGGACAGATTCACGCTGCCGCCGTTTTTGGTGACCTGACCCCAGGTTTTGCCGCTGTAGGTATCTTTGGTGCCGACGTAAGAAAGAATACTGTCGGTCACTGCACGACGTTCAGCCGTCAGGCGCAGGGTGGTGAAATCAGTCAGTTTCGGAGCCCACTGCACGCCCCCGACCAGCGAGTTCAGATCCTGCCCGAGCGGTGTACTGCCGACATCGGCTTTATAGCTGTCGCCGGTCAGTGCCGCGTTGACTTCTACACCTGTCGCGCTTTGGTTACCGCCGGAAGGCGCCGCGTAGGTGGTCGGATCCGTGGCTGTGATGGTGTTGTAGGCCGCACACTGCGTCGACGTGGCGTTGGTCGAGCTACAGTTGGCGGTGTAGCCCGCTGCGGCTGCGGTTTGCAGTTTTGCAAAGGTGCTGTAACTGGCAATATCCAGACCTGCGGCGGCGGCGGCGGTCGCGACGTCGCTCTCCGCCGACTGTGCCTGCGCCAGCGCACCTTGCCCATAACGGGCATTGCCGGTGCCGGACGGGCTGCCTGCGCTCAAGGAAACCGGTGTCACGCCGATGCTCAGACGCGAGGTGTCAAACGGCACGAAAGCAAAGGTCATTGGCGCTTTCGCTTCGGTCAGCTGGCTGAGGCCGCTTTCACCGTCACGTCCGCGAATCGACATATCCCCCTGCGCCCAGGTCGCGGTTTTGCCCTGCAAATCGTCGAGCATGCCGTCGATCTGTTTTTCCGTTGCGGTACGTTGTGCCACGGCGGTCGGTACGGCAGGTGTCGGAATATTGCCCGGAATGGTCACCTGATCAGACTGCTGCCAAGGCAACACGGTGCCGTAAGAAGATTGTGTGGTCGGGCGCCCCGGTGAAGTCCGGGTTGAGCGGTTTATAAACGGGTTGTCGCTTATCTGCAAACCGGCCACCTGCGCCGTGCCGTCTGCGCCTTCCAGGCCAATCATCTTGCCCTTCGCGGAACGCAGTAACGCCAGCGCCTGCTGGTGATCGCCCTGAGCTTCGGCCACGCGCGCTTCGAGTAACAAACGGTCCGGCGTGCGTTCGCCGCGCAGGCCGTTCATCAGCTCCTGCGCCCGTTTATTATCGCCTTCACCCAGCGCGACGTTGATGGCACCCACGCGCGCATCCTGCGCTGGTGTATCGTTCAGCATCAGATAGTTATAAACCTGACCGGCCTGTTTATTGAGTTTGCCGGACTGATAAAGGCGCGCCATCGCCAGCATCAGATCCCGGTTTTGTGGATCAGACTGCAACGCGACGACCAGTTTGTCGTAAGCGGCGGCGTACTGGCCCTGTTCACGTAACTGGTCGGCCTGCGTGATCACGAAACCGTTACGCAGATTGGCCAGCGCCGTCGCAGACGTGCCGGACTGAATTTGCGGATTTTGCAGGAAGGCCTGCGCTTCCATGCCCAGCCCGGCGGAATTGAGCACGGTGATCTGATCGGCATAATCGCCCGCATTGCCGTTCACGCCCTGACGCATGTTCTGGCGGACCAGTTGCACGGCCAGCGGTAACTGGCCGGAGGCGGCGAGATTTTTTGCCAGTAAACCGACATCGGCTGGCGCGGAGGGCGGGTTCTGCGCCAGTGCGCGCAGGGTGTTGGCCGCCGCCGCGCTGTTGCCCTGTTGCAGATAACCTTCGGCATCCGCCATTTGTGCATTGAAGTTGGCGCGCTGCGCCAGTTCACGCATACCCTGATTCTGACTGTTGCGCGGAATGCGCGAGAGCAGGGCGTTGGCGGTGGCCCAGTTTTTGGTTTCGGACGCAAACAGCGCGGCGGCGTAAAGATCGGCCGATGACGCGCCCGGACGCGAAGACGGTGCCATGATGGACTGCGCCTGCGCGGTTTGCCCCTGCGATTGCAGAATGCGCGCCATATCCAGTTTTACCCAGACGTTCGACGGCTGGCGTTCCTGCGCCTGCTGAAGAATATTCAGTGCGCGCTGCGGATCGTTGTTGGCAACGGCCTGCGCCGCCTGACGGCGCATCGGTTCAATCACATCGGCGACGGTCGGCGGATTCATCTTCGCCTGCAAACTGGCTGGCAGCGTTTTCAGAACCTGACTGGCTTCAGCGGTTTTGTTTTGCTGACGCAGCACGTAGAACAATCCGGCGCGGGCGTCGGCGTTGTCACCCAGTGCGCTGTACTGCTGCTCCGCACCGGCGAGATCGCCTTTGCGGCGCAGAATATCCGCACGCAGCAAACCGGCTGACTGACCTTTTTCACCGCCGACGGAAGCCAGCGGAGTCACGGCGGCCAGTGCGGCGTCATAACTGCCGGATGCGGCGGCGTCTTTGGCTTTCGCCAGTTGGGCGTAGAACGCAGAATCCTGCGCCTGATTGCCTAACTGGGCACTGTTCGCGCCGCCCTGTGCGGCGGCTTTACTGAGATACTGCGAGGCTTCTTCAAAGTTACCGCTGCGCTGTGCAATATAACCCAAACCGGCCAGTGCATCGGCGTCGTTCGGGTTATCGGCCAGTACGCTTTCAAACTTGGTTTTCGCACTGGTGACGTCGCCGCTGTTGAGCGCGGTGAAGCCCTGGCCTTTCGCCGCGCCACCAATGTTTTTCTGGAAATACGCCATCACGCCGGTGTCATTGGGATGACGCGCCTGATAGGCCTGATACAAGTCGCGGTCGCCTTCCTGCGGTGCCATCCACAGCAACGCCTGGCGCAACGAACGGTCAGCTTCGGAGCTGGAACCGGCCATCGTGCTCAGCAGCTTGATCCCGTCGCGGCGGGTGGATTCCTGATAAGTCAGTACTTTGCCCAGCCCGAGACGCGCCTGCGTGTCGTCCGGGCGTGCCGCTACGCGCTGTTGTAATCCCTGAATGGCCTGTGGCTGGAGCGATTTGTCGCCCGCCATGGTCAGATAATATTCGGTTGCCAGACTGTCGAGCGGCTGGTTGCCATTGAAAATGGTGCGGTAAGCCGAAAGCGCGCCGCTGACGTTACCCTGCGCCGCCATCTGGCGGGCAGCAGCCAGTTGCGCCGGCGGAATTGACTGCATCGCTTTGGCGCTGTTGAGCGACGCCAGACGCGGGTCATCCGGTGAAATGCTGGAGAGTTTCTGACGCCACTGGTTCGCCGCCGTTTTGTCGCCGCTTTGCATGGAATACAGTGACATCAGATACAACGCCTGCGCGTTGTTCGGCTCGACCAGCAGCACTTTCTGCAAGGCATCTTTCGCCAGATCATCATGGGCACGTTCATGCCAGTAAGCCGCCTGATCGAACAGGGCTTTCATGGCCGGATTGGTCGTATTCGCCGCAAAAGTGGTGGCACTGAAACTTGCAACGCCGGCGATCCCTACCAGATAAATAGCCCTGATCACCGCCAGCGACAGTTTATGTTTTCTCATTTTCCAGCTCCGGTAATCGCCAGGTTATAGCCGGGAGTAACGGCTACCTTCATTGTTATTGTTGTTCTTCTTAAGACGACGCTTTTCATTTCTGACCCAGACGTTTAGCCGCATGACGACGCAACACGACGAACAGGCTCAGGCCAATCAGCAGTGAAACCAGTGTGGCAATCAGCGAGAGGATCACGATATGCGTACTCGCATACCACAACACCATCATGTACCACGGCATCTGGCCGGTCGGGAATTGCTGGCCAACGGAGAAGCTGCGAATGCCATTTTCATCGGTAATAATCGCCAGATCACCCCGCACGTTGGCGTTGATTTTGGGTGATTTGAGGTCGTTATGAATTTTCAGCAGTTGTTGGTCATCCGTGCCTGCTGCCACAACGACGACGTGATCGTTAGACCAGCGTGAACGGTAGCTGACGAAGCCGCGCCATGCGCCGGTAGACGACAGATAGCGGTCAGCATCAACCGGCTGGCGGTACCAGTCGCCAGTCAGCCACGCCACGATACGCTGGACTTCGGTCGGTGTTTTCACGCCCATCGAACCGGCATTGACGCTAAACGGTGAATCCGCCAGCAGTTGCTGGTTGAACGACGTATCGCCCAGCGTGGTGACGGCCAGAATATCGCGGTCAAACAACGCATTATTTTTCTCATCGCCTTTCAGACCAAAAGCGACTTGTACGTGATTCACCGGGACGCCAGTCGCTTTACCTGCACGGGCCGCCAGGTTCATCAGCACATGGATTTCATCCGCCGAAGGCGCTTCGGGCAGCAACATCAGTGTGTCGGTAAAGTCCGCCAGTTTGGAGTACGGATAAGACGCACCGACGAAATACGACAGGTTCGGCAACTGCGCGAAATGGTAGCTTCCGCTCAGGTCGATAAAGGATTTCGGATCGATACGACTCTTGATGTTGTCGCTGGTCAGAATACTGCACGGCGCATCTTTTTTCGGCTTGATGTCGAAATAGAATTGCAGCTGGTTATCCCCGTAAATCAGGTACGGCGCGAGCTGGAGGGTATAACGTTCCTGACGGCTGTCACCGCCCAGGCGACGCCAGATGTTTTCCACCAGACCGACTTTGTTTACCGTCAGGCTGCGCAGGAAGTTGCTGTTAATGGAAACATTGAGACGCGAGCTGTCTTCATCAATCCAGTTTTCTGTCGGGAAGCGGTAATCGATGCGCACCGGAATGTTGTGGCCATCCCACATGAACAGGTCGGGCGCGGCGCGGAAAGCGACCTGAATACCGTCGTGGTAAATCCCGTTGGAAATCAGGGAATCCGGATCTTTACCCGCCAGTTCACCCAGCGTGACCGGGCGCGAAGTGTCAATCCAGCGCGGCGCGTCATACAGCTTGCTGGAGGGAATAGTTTGCTGCGTGACGTCCAGACGTTCGGCGTTGTTCGGCATTCCGCCGCTGATCAGGCGGTAAGCGGCCTGACGCAGTTCGTTATCGTCGTTGCCCAGTACCAGCAGCAGTTTATAAATGGGGTTAATCGGGTTATCGATAATCTGAATCGACGCGCCGTTGCTGGCCGGTAACGTCAGTGAACCGATTTTATCGCCCGGTTTACCAAAAAGAATGCCGTTCTGATCCGGCAAATCGTTCAGGATGACCGGGAAATCGACGCTGCGATAATCGGACAACATGCCGAGATAAGAAGAAACCATCGCCGCTGCGCTGACATCGCCGGGTTTCATCGCAGCGGAGAAGCCCATCGTAATTTTCGATTCCTGCATTTGCAGGCCATCAAAGAACGGACGCGGGAAGTTACCCAGATTGCGGCCAATATTCAGCTGCTGACCTTCCAGACCAATGCTGGTGGTCGGCAAAATCGTGACCCAATATTTGTCGGACTGATCTTTCTCGCAGGTCATGGTGTTGCTGTCATGCACGCGGAAGCTCAGGTTGTTGTTGGACACCACCATCGCAGACGGAATATCCAGATCGTAAACATCCCCGCCGTTGCTGCTCTGATTGAGCGGCAGGTTGCCCAGCGGCTGGCCGTTGAGCATCAGTTCCAGCGTAGTATCACGCGCAATCAGCGCCGGGGAGATCTTCAGCGCCAGCGACAGGTGGGCGTTGGTCACCACTTCATCGGCAGGCAGCGTAAAGATAATCCCGGACTGTAACTGGCCGCCGCTGAGGGTCAGGCCGTTGGGCTGCCCCATTTCAGCCACGGTGATATTACTGGTGACCGGCTGGACCAGCGGAACAACCGGCGGCACAGACGGATCGGTGGCCACTGTGGCAGGTACTGCGCTGGTATTCACCGGCGTGGTATCAGGCTGAGGCGCATCGCCTGCCGCAACCGCCGCCGCTGGGGCCGGTGCGGCTGCACTGACGGGCGCACTTTCGCCCGGCATCGGGGTAACCGGCGGCAACCATGACGGCGCAGCAGGAAGGCTGGTCGCCGGATCAACGGCCGGAGCCGCAGCGTCTTCAGCATGGGTTAACGGCAGGCTGCTGAATGTCAGCAGGAGGCCGGTGCAGATTTTCCTGAGCAGGGACGCACCCGGCACAGCAGATAACCGGCGCTTTACGGTCTGTTTACGTGGTCGATTCATGCTGCTTCACTCTTGCTGGTGGCGTCAGCGGGTTTATTTTTGGCACGGCGCTCTTTCCAGGTGTTGTAGAACAGCTCAAATACGCAACGGATAATGCTGATCAGAGATTTGAACGGGTTGTCTGGCGGGTACTCTTCGCCAATCCAGGCGTCAGCACGGCATAACACAACGCGAACCAGTTCACGACGTTTCGACAGCGGCAGGTTTTCAAATTGCAGACGCAGCCGCTCTTTGTTGCCGCTGATTTGTGTCACCGGAAAACTCTCTGCACCGGAGGAAAGCTGAATTTCTACTTCTTCAATTTCTTCGTCGATGTAACGCACATCCGGCGTCACCAGTTGCACGCCGCCCATCGACATATCGATTGTGGTCGTGCGCAGTGAAATCCCGTTTGCATAGTGAATGATGGCCGGAATAGCGACATCAATACGGATGGTTTTACGCACCTGACGGGTTTCTTTCGCTACAGCAATGGCCGCCAGCAGGATCAGCACGCTGAAACTGCCCCAGGCGACGTTCAGGGCGATAACGCTCGGATCGATGGCAAAGTAGTCATGGAAAATCGCGCGTACCACGCCGTAACCAATCCCGATAATCATCAGAATGGCGACAATCAGGTGCGGTTTAACGATGTTGAAGTCAAAGAAGCCGACATCCAGCAGGCCGCCTTTGTCTGTTACGTTAAATTTCCCGCGTTTTGGCGCGAGCATCGTAACCAGCGTCGGCAGGATCAGATGGAATGCCATGACGGTTTCATAGATCTCACCCCAGAACGTGTAGCGGAAGCGGCCATTCATGCGGGAGTTGATATGCAGGGACATCACCAGGTGCGGCAGCGCGTAAGCAAAAATCAGGCTGGCGGACGAGGAAATGATGTTCAGGTTGAACAGCAGGAACGCCAGCGGTGCGGTCAGGAACACCACGCGTGGCAGGCCAAACTGGAAGTGCAGCATGGCGTTCAGATAACACAGGCGTTGCTGCCATTTCAGACCCCGGCCAAATAACGGATTATCCACCCGGAAAATCTGCGTCATGCCACGCGCCCAGCGGGTACGCTGGACGACATGCAGGCCGAGACGTTCTGTGGCCAGACCGGCGGCCAGCGGGATATCCAGAAACGCGGTATTCCAGCCACGACGCTGCATTTTCAGCGCAGAGTGGGCATCTTCTGTGACGGTTTCAACAGCAAAGCCGCCGACTTCTTCGAGTGCAACGCGGCGGATAACGGCACAGGAACCGCAGAAGAACGTGGCGTTCCAGTTATCGTTGCCCTGCTGCACCGGGCCGTAGAACAGCGCACCTTCGTTTGGCATGGTGCGGCCTGCGGAAAGGTTACGTTCGAACGGGTCAGGCGAGTAGAAATAGTGAGGCGTCTGGATCAGCGCCAGACGCGGGTCTTTCAGGAAGCTGCCGACGGTGGCCTGCAAAAAAGCACGCGTGGCGACGTGATCGCAGTCAAATACGCAAATCAGCTCGCCTTTGGTGAGTTTCATCGCATGGTTCAGGTTACCGGCTTTGGCGTGGGCGTTATTATCCCGGGTGATATAACCCACGCCCGCATCGGCGGAGAACACGGCAAATTCGTCGCGCTTTCCGTCATCCAGCACATATATTTTGATTTTGTCTTTCGGATAATCGATGCACTGCGCCGCCAGAACGGTATCGCGCACCACATCGAGGCTTTCGTTATAAGACGGAATATACACGTCAACGGTTGGCCATAGCGTCGTGTCATCTGGCAAGGGTTCAATGGAGCGTTTCAGCGGCCAGGTCGTTTGCAGATAACCGAGTAAAAGAATAAGCCAGACGTACAGTTCGGCGAGGAATAATCCGATCCCTAAAATGGCTTCAATCGTGGAATTAAAATGCAGTGTTTCTGTCGCGCGCCAGTAAATATAACGCGTCGACATAATAATGGACATGATGACCATGACCACACTGATACGCCGGCTCTTGCTGATGCCGAGCAGGAATAAAAGCCCGATACTGATCAGACCAAAAATGTACTGCTTTTGGCTGTCCATAGGGGTGATGATGATCACTGCCGCCACCGGCAGCAGCAGAAGCACAAGTAAGGAAAACAGGAATTTATTCATCGCTTTGGGGTCGCTGTTAACAGTGATAGTTAATAACTGCCAGATTTAGGCGCGGCGTGTAATTCACCATCACCGACTTTAATCCCTAAAATGGCGGCGACTTTCTTGCTGATCAGTTCAATATCAAAAGCCGAAGCCGATACCGGACTAAAATCAATAATAGAGCGCTGCGAGGCGTTGGCCTCTGGCACACATTCATCCCTGTGGATCGTGCCTAATAATCTTTCGTTCAGACGTTGCTCAAAGAATTGCGTGACGTCGCGGCTTAATGTTCTGCGCGTGTCACTTTGGTTAACGACGTAATATTCCCCCTTTTTATTGTTCAAAGGTGTGCCAATTAATTTATTTTTTTCCATTAATGGCAGCAGAGATAATGACGCGGTATCGGCCAGCATGACCACAACATGTAAATCAGCAATAGCCTGCACGGCTTTTAAGGCCGGGCTTGGGCCGGGAGGAAAATCGGCAATAATAATTAAACCTGGATAATTCAGGACGGTGTTCAGTCCCCGCGGTAAAAAATTCGGATCAGACGCTAACTGGTGTTCGAATTCCAGACGCTGATCTTCCGTCACTTCGCCGTAAGGTAATACAAACGTGTTTGAACCCGCTTTGAGAATAAACTGACTCCAGTCGGATTCATTGCCTGAACCGGCGACAAAGCCGCGGGTATCGGAAATAGGTACACCAAAATGAAGGCGAAGGGCGTTCTGCACATCAAAATCGATAACCAGTACTTTGCTGCCACTGCGGGCGAGCGAATAGGCCAGGTTCGAGGCCACCGTGGTTTTTCCTACCCCACCTTTCGGTGAACAAACGCAAACTAACGGCATGAGGCAATCATCTCTAACAGGGGTTGAAGCGGTGTGTCGCGATGTAAATAAGCGCCGGCAGGCTGCGGAGCCCGCTGTTTAAACATTTGTTTAAAGCGCTGGTTAGCATCAGCAGACGCCGGGGCTGCGTGTGTAACGGGCGTAGTGCTGGTTGTGTACGGGCTGACCGGTGCGGGTTGGTGTACAGGCGCGGGCTGATACACCGGAACTGCGGGCTGTACAGGTTGGCTTCGCGGCGGTGCGGCCTGCTGAACAGGGGCAGGTGCCTGAACCGGAGCCGGGGGTACAGGCGCTTCGGGCATTACTTTACGCAATGAATCGAGCAAACCCGAGCCGGTATCAGGAACAACAGACTGAGCGTGCAACGTCGGCGCGGCGTGAACCGGCTGATGTTTTCCGGGCTGCGCGGCCGGCACGGGAGCAGGCTGTGGCGGAGCAGGCGGCAGCGTTTCACGCAGGGCCTCGAGTAACCCAAAACCGGCGGCTGGCGGCGGCACTTCCGAGGATATTGGCGTAGCCTGAGTGTGTGCAACAGGCTGAGCCGCCGGCGCTTGCGGCACAGGTTGCTGATTCAAAGGGGCGTGCGTTGTCGGGAGTTCGTTCACCGGCTGCGAGGCAGAGAGTGAAAACTCATCGGCAGAAATAGATTGTGGTGTGGGTTGCGTCGAACGGCCATTGTCGAGTGGTCCTACCGGGTCTTCGCTGGCTGACACTTGTTTGATCAATGTCCATTGGTTCATGGAGCCGGTAATGGATTCACCCGTTGATTTTTCGTTAAGCTCTTTATAATCAAGCTGTTCCAACTTCGTTTTATCCATAAAACGTTTAATGTCGTCATATTTATTCATAAATCCCGCCCGCTAGGATTATATATATAAGTATTTTCTGAGCGTCAAAGCGCCCCTAAAAAGGCCGCTAACAAAGGATGTGAACCGTTTAATTTTCTTTAGGTTTTTAGTTGGAATCAGACACGTCTTAATATATCAGCTCTTTAACAGCATAGAGCACTTTTTACAAAAAATAGGATTTTCACGCATAAATAGCACCACATTGATAACTGGTTGTCACACAAGGTTTTTGATATTAATTATCTGCTTTTTTGTGTTAGCGCAGACTAATCATTTGCCTCTGGTGTGATCGGCAGCACACAATCTTCATTAAGTATCTTGAAGTCGGAATCTTATTACGCTGCTAAGTATTCAATGACATCCCCTAATGTATGTTTACCGTAAGAGAAATACCCTTAAGAGTTATGAGTGTAGATGCTGCCCATCAAACGTGTTGTTTTTTATAGTCAAACATTGTGAATCACCTCGAAATAACCGGTAATGAGGTATACTGCGCAGAAGTACCGTTCCTGTTAGGGTATGTGGGGCAAATCAGCCCGGGAGTTGAGGGAGAAATAAGTTGCGGGTCAGGCGTTCATTAACGATTAAGCAGATGGCGGCGGTATCCAGTATCGCTTCAATCGCCGTTTGTATTTTTATCGTCATCCAGTTGTTTCACTTTGTGCAACAACGGAGGGACGATTACGCCCAGCAACTTGAAAATATTGCACATTCTGTCCGCGAGCCGTTGTCGCAGGCGGTGCTGGATGTTGATCTGGAAGAAACGCAGGACATCCTCAATACGCTGCAACCGGTTGGGATACTCAGCCGCGCCGACGTCGTGATGCCCAATGAGATTGCGGCCTTACACACGCATTTCCCGCCCGGCAGGCCGGTTCCGCAATGGGTGACGCGCGGTTTTAACCTGCCCGTCACCATTTCTGTTCCTCTTTATTCTGCGGCTGCCAGCCCAAAAGCGCCCAAACCGCTGGCCTACCTGGTACTTCAGGCGGATTCGTACCGGATGTATCAGTTTATCGTCAGTGCGCTCTCGACCATGCTGACGACGTATTTGCTGCTGGCGCTGATCCTGACTATCTCGGTGAGCTGGGTGATTAACCGTCTGATTGTCAAACCGTTACGCTCAATTGCCAGCGAGCTGGAATCGCTGCCGGAAAGCGAAGTGCCTTATCACCAGTTGGCGATGCCGGAACGTCATGAAGACGATGAAATCGGCATGCTGATCCGCAGTTATAACCGCAATCAGTTACAACTGGAGAAAGCACAGCAGAGAATGAACGACGCGCTCTTACCTTCAGAAAATTGTCTCAATAATGAAGAGCAATTTATGCTGCGCCTGCAACACCGGTTGCATTCGTCGGAGCCCGAAAAAGGCTTCCACCTGATGCTGATCGGTATTGAAAGTCTGCGCGATGACGGGCATGTCGATTGCCCGCTGATTGCTTCCATTATGAATGTGCTGCCGGAACACTGTTTGCTGGCGCGTCTGAGTTATAACGAATTTGCGTTGCTGGCAGGTGATGTGTCGCGGCCATTTATGGCGATGCGTCTCGCGCGACAAATGATGGAGCGCATTAATGCGCCGCAGGAAAACGATTCCGGCAATATGTCCCTGCATCCGACGGGCAGCATCGGCATAGTCCAGCACACGGGCGAAACGCCGGTCACGGCGCAGCAACTGATGATGAATGCGCGCGCAGCCAGAGTGTCGGCGTATCAGCGGGGGAAAAACCAGATCCTGTTCTTCGAACCGGAGCTGACAGAGAAAATCCAGAAGCGTCTGTTGCAGGAAAACGAAATTCTGCACGCGATGGAGCAGAGCGATTTCACGTTGTTCATTCAGCCGCAGGTCAATATGGCGACCGGCACGGTCGTGGGGGCTGAAGCCCTGCTGCGCAGGAAAATGGCCAATGGCAGTTATGGTCTGGAAAGCGATTTCATTGTGCTGGCCGAAGAAATTGGCGTGATGAGCATGTTAGGTTACAAAATCCTCGAGCTGGGCTGCGGCATTCTCGCCGACTGGCAACAGCGCGGCATTACCTTGCCGCTCTCGGTGAATTTGTCCGGCGTTCAGGTACAGCAGCGTAATTTCCTGCCTGAACTGCGCAGCCTGCTGAGCCGCTACAAAATTAATCCGGGGCAACTGGTGCTGGAAATCACTGAAACGGCGCGCATTGATGATTTAGATCGCGCGCTGTTGTTGCTCAGCGAGCTTCGTGCCGTGGGCGTCTCAATTGAACTGGACGATTTCGGTCTGGGTTATTCCGGTCTGGATTATCTCAACCGCCTGCGTTCTTTGCCTATCGATGTCATCAAAATAGACCGCAGTTTTGTCAGTGTTCTGCCGGAAGACGAAGTGATGGTGAACATTGTGGCGTCGATTGCCCGCGCGATGAACATTCAGCTGATTGCGGAAGGCGTCGAAACCGAAGCGCAGCGTCAGTGGCTGCTGAAAGAAAATATCCAGTTCGGGCAGGGATATTTGTTCTCTGCGCCGCTATCAAAAGACGAGTTCGAACAGAAGTTCTGTCAGCCCGCCTGAATCTGCCAGGGGGCAGGAAAACCCTTCCTGTCCGGCCTTTTTCTCCCCTCCTTTACTTTTTTTAATTACATTACTTGCTGCTGAATGCTTTCCGCTCTGGTTTTTCATGACCCGTTATTGCAGTGCGAAACGAATTATTTCCATCATGTTGTGTGTGTGTTATTTCCCTGCTGCCGCTCATTACCTTTGACCCTACAAAAACAGAAGGCGGCGCAATCACTTCAGGATGGGTATTTATGAAAAAATCACTCTTCAAGAGCCTGTATTTTCAGGTTCTTACGGCAATCACCCTCGGTATTTTGCTGGGGCATTTCTATCCCGATCTCGGCGCTCAGATGAAACCATTAGGTGATGGTTTTGTTAAATTAATCAAAATGATCATCGCGCCTGTCATCTTCTGTACGGTGGTGACCGGCATTGCGGGCATGGAAAGCATGAAGGCCGTGGGCCGTACCGGGGCTATCGCGCTGCTCTATTTTGAAATCGTCAGTACGCTGGCGCTGATTATCGGTCTGGTGATTGTGAATATCGTCCAGCCTGGCGCAGGAATGAACGTTGATCCGGCGGCGCTGGATGCCAAAGCGGTCGCCGTTTACGCTGAGCAGGCGCAGAGCCAGGGCATCATTCCGTTCCTGCTGGATATCATCCCGTCGAGCGTAATTGGCGCGTTTGCCAGCGGTAATATCCTGCAGGTGTTACTGTTTGCCGTACTGTTCGGCTTCGCGCTGCACCGCATGGGCCACAAAGGCCAGCTGATTTTCAACGTCATCGAAAGCTTCTCACAGGTCATTTTCGGCATCATCAATATGATCATGCGTCTCGCGCCTTTAGGGGCCTTCGGGGCGATGGCATTCACGATTGGTAAATACGGCGTAGGTTCGCTGTTGCAGCTCGGTCAGCTGATTCTGTGCTTCTATCTGACCTGTATTCTGTTTGTGGTCGTGGTGCTGGGGCTGATTGCCCGCTTCACCGGTTTCAGTATCTTCAAGTTTGTTAACTACATTAAAGAAGAACTGCTGATCGTGTTGGGCACGTCGTCCTCTGAATCCGCACTGCCGCGCATGCTGGATAAAATGGAGCGTCTGGGCTGTAAGAAATCCGTGGTAGGTCTGGTTATCCCGACCGGCTATTCGTTCAACCTGGACGGCACATCGATTTATCTGACCATGGCGGCGGTATTTATCGCGCAGGCGACCAATACCCACATGGATATCTGGCATCAGATCACCCTGATTGTCGTGCTGCTGTTATCGTCAAAAGGGGCGGCGGGGGTGACCGGAAGCGGGTTTATCGTTCTGGCGGCAACACTCTCTGCGGTCGGTCACTTACCGGTTGCCGGGCTGGCGCTGATTCTGGGTATTGACCGCTTCATGTCGGAAGCCCGTGCGCTGACCAATCTGGTGGGTAACGGCGTGGCGACAATCGTGGTCGCAAAATGGTGTGATCAGCTGGATGAAGGGCAGTTAAAAGCCACCCTGAATGGTCAGAAAGGCCTGACGGAAGCGGAAAAATCGGCGTCTGGTTTCTGAATAATGACCGCTTAGCGGAGGAAAATATCGCAAAACGCGCCTAAAAACGCATTTATTTAGCCTCAACCCCCCCTAATATCGACCGGTTACTTGATGTAACCGGTGGATTATCTTCATAATAAATCCCTTAAAGGCCACCTCCGGCGCTTTTTACCAGAATATTTTCATGGGCTGCGCGACATTGCGAAAAAGGCGCGGTCTAACGAAGGGCTGTAATTTTCGTCCTTAACTTACGCATTCAGTTCCTGTGGGCTCGCCGAGCGGCACCGGCAGGACAGCATATTTGAACATTAGATTGTTATTACGTAGGGGTTCACATGCAGGGCACCAAAATCCGTTTACTCGTTGGTGGATTGTTGCTGGCAGCAGCCGCAAGTCATGTGCAAGCTGAAGCATTACAACCTGACCCGGCCTGGCAGCAGGGCAAGTTGGATAATGGATTTACCTGGCAGTTGCTGACCACGCCGCAACGCCCAAGCGATCGTATCGAATTACGTCTGGTGGTACGCACCGGCTCGTTGGCAGAATCTGCCCAGCAGGCGGGCTACGCCCATTTCCTTCCGCGTCTGGCGCTGATGCACAGCGAAGGATTCAGCACGTCTGAGCTGCAATCACTCTGGCAGCAAAGTATCAATCCGCAGCGGCCATTGCCGCCCGCGGTCAGTTCTTATGAGTTCACGATGTATAACCTGAGCCTGCCGAATAACCGCCCGGAGCTGCTGAAAGATGCGCTGAACTGGCTGGCGAATACGGCGGGAAAAATCTCCGTGACGCCCGCACTGGTCAGCGCCGCGCGACAGGAATCGCAGGATCCGGTGGGTTCATTGCCGCAAAATACTCAGGATGCCTGGTGGCGTACCCGAATCGTCGGCTCAACGCTGGTGGGGCATAGCCCGGACCAGTTGCCGACTAAACCGGTCAATATCGACGCCCTGACGAAGTTTTATCATCAGTGGTATACGCCAGATGCGATGACGCTGTTTGTGGTGGGTAATGTCGACAGCCGCGGGCTGGGTGAACAAATCAACCGGACATTCTCACCGCTGAAAGGCAGCCGTCAGACGCCACAAACGTTGCCGACGCTGTCGGAAGTCACGACCAAATCGATGACCCTGATGGACGGCAACCTGACGCAGGATCGTCTTTCATTAATGTGGGATAACGCGTGGCAGCCAATCCAGGATTCGCAGGCGCTGGCAGCTTACTGGCGCAGTGATCTCGCCCGCGAAGCGTTGTTCTGGCATTTGCAGGAAGAGCTGAAAAGCGCCTTTGAAAGTAAAAAAGACGCGACAACGCCGGGCCCCGGCCTGGGTTTTGACTGCAACGTGCAGTACCAGCGGGCGCAGTGCGCCATCCGTATCGATGCGCCGCAGGCCAGGCTGACTGAGCTGTTTAAGCGTTTGTCCGAAGAGCTTCTGGCTGTTCGTGATAAAGGGATTTCTCAGGCGGAATTCGATGCGCTGATTGCGCAGAAGAACGATCAACTGAGCAAGCTTTTCGCCACTTACGCCCGGACAGACACCGATGTGCTGATGAGCCAGCGTTTACGTTCGCAGCAAAATGGTGTGGTGGATATTGCCCCGGAGCAGTATCAGCAGTTGCGTCAGCAGTTCCTGACCACGCTGACCCTGCCGGTATTGAATCAGGAACTCAAACAACAGTTATCTCGGGATCCGGCGCTGTTAATCGCGCAGCCGAAAGGGGAACCCGAGGTGAATACGGGTGAGTTACGGGCGTTGTACGATAAGATAATGGCAGCAGCCGATGTTGCTCCGGCGGCGGAAACCCCGGCGGTGGAAGTGCCAGCGGCTTCGGCGACTGCTCAATAAGGGTTGGACCCTTATTTATCCCCATTTCAGGATCGAGAAAGTTTCGGTTTATCGCTTGCAGCGAACGGCTGGATCGAGAAAGTTTCGGTTTTTCAATTGCGGTGACCGCTTAGCTTGTTGCGCCGAAACCGACAAAAGAGGCCCAGGACGGGGTAATGCCAGTCAGTTAAGCAACTGACTGGCTTTTTTCCTGTGCTTTTGGATACTTCCGGGGTCTTTCCTTCACCACTCTCGGAAAGGCCCTTTCTCTTCTTATCGGCAGCTTCACCATCTGCGCCATACTCTCCAGATTACGCAACAGTTCGGGGATCCGGCCCGGAGATGCGCCCTGAAGCGTCATTAACATCCTCATCACCAGACTGCACGAGTCTGAGAAGCTTAGCTGATTCGGCCAGTAACCCTTTAGGGTTTTAGACATCTTAATCATCTGATAACGAACAAGATTATAGGCTAGTAATACCCCCCATAACTCCTGCTCGACAAGTTCTGGTTTTTTACTTCTCAGCGTTAACCGACTCAGTAACATCGTCTGCTTAATTTCACGATAACCCAGTTCGATTTCCCAACGGTGGCCGTAGAGATCGGCCATTTCCCCCCCGGGTACCGCATGGCATCTGTCATTGAGGTCAGCAGATGGCAGACTTTGCCTTTACGGGTAAACGTCAGAAGGCGAGCCGTCATTTCCTCCCCCAGATCAGGCCACTTTTTCCGGGCCTGAGGACTGGTTTTCATCCTTATCAGATGATCGCCTTTACCGAGTTTTCGCACCTCTTCGTACTGCGCTCCTTTTTTCAACGGGATCATCCAGTGACGGCTCTCTCCCGCCTGATGCCAGGCATTCAGCAGCCCCAGAGAATAATAACCTTTATCGAGTAAAGTCAGTGTGTTATCGCCTGTTTGTTCTATCAGTTTTTCTGCCAGCGTATATTCGCTTTCTTTCATCGTACCGAAGGCGGCAGCCGTAAGCAGGTGGCTGGTCAGTTCCATCTGGCAGACCATTTTCACCTGCGGATAAAGCCCCGGTTGCCCGGCATAGGTCTGTCGCGGGAAAGCCACATCATTTTCTGGTGTATCCTGGGTTCGCCAGACGACACCGTCCACCGCCAGTAATGTCAGACCACACCAGTGTGGATGGGTGACGGAGTTGTGCCACACCTGTGCCGTTTGGGTAAACACGCGGCGAACGGCATCACTTCCCAGGCGCTGGCGGGCCTGGATAACGGCGCTTGGGGCAACGAAGGGCCGGTTGCCGGGGAGCATAATATCCAGACGGTTCACGATTTGGTGGAGGGGTTCTTCGCGTTCGAGCGCCATGCCAATGATGCACCAGACCATCATTTCCAACGGGAGACGGCGTTTACGCAGCGTGACGGAACCTGACTCGGCCAGACAGCGGGAGACAAGGTCGGGATCCAGAACATCACCGAGAGAAGTCAGAGGGTTACGGGTAGAGTCGTAGCAGGAAACGAGCTCAAGAGCCTGAGCAATGCGCATAAAAAAAATCCAGAAACGAAGAACGTTTCTGGATTTTTACACAGCCACTGGATCGTTCAACTGATCCTTAACTGATCGGCATTACCCAGGACGGGGCCTCTTTTGAATCTCCGCGTCTTTTTTACTGCGCGCTATCGCTCGCTGGCTATGTTTCAGAAACGTCTGCTAGTGCCGCAAACTCCGCCGCTTCGCGGTACTCTCACTTCGGGTTCGAACCTGCTCGAAAAAACACTCTCGCCGTTTCTCACCACTTACTCGACGTCGTTTTGAAAGCGGCCACAAACTTTCTAATTCGCAACCTCACTACTGAATGTTAATTATAAAACGAGTGAATTTTCTCGCCTGAAGTTAAGCAAGAAAACAGAATGCTGTTGAATTTAGATAAGCCCCCAGCCGCTTTCAGAAAGCTTGCCGAGCGAAGTGTTTCGAGACCTATGGCTCGAAACCGAGCAAGGGAACCGCGTAGCGGCAAGATTTCGCGGCAATAACTGTCGTGGCTGAAACATAACCAGCGAGCGTTAGCGCGTGTTGAAAAGCGGGGAGAAATCCAAAAGAGGGAAAGCTCTTCCCTCTTTTGGTCGGTTTCGGCACTGCGAGTTAAGCGATCACCGCACGTAAGAAACCGAAACCTTCTCGGTCCAGCCATTTGCTGCAAGCGAAAACCGCGCTGCAAGCGCCCCCCTGTGGCAAGCGAAAAACCGCCCTTATGCCCGGTTTGGCATAAACTCCACCGGGATGATCGCCCCGCGATGCTGAATCACTGTACTCGCCGTCTCATGCCCGCGCACTGCGGCTTCCACCGCGCTGCCGCCGGTTAACCGAACCGCCAGATACCCTGCGCTGAACGAATCACCTGCCGCAGTCGTATCAATCACTTTCTCTTTCGGCAACTTAACCGCCGGAACGTCATGCAGCTCGCCGTCGGCGCTGGACACGATGCAGCTGTCTGCGCCGCGTTTCACCACGACTTCGCTGACGCCCAGCGCATGGGTGCGGGCAATCACTTCATCGTACGGCTTCTGGCCCCACAGCATGTCTTCATCATCGAGCGTCAGGAACGCGATGTCCGTGCAGGAAAGCATGGCGTTGTATGCCGCCTGCGTTTGCTCTTTGCTGGCCCACAGGCGCGGACGGTAGTTGTTGTCGAAAATGACTTTTCCGCCGCGTGAACGGCAGGCTTGCAGCAGCGTCATCAGACGTTTACGGCTTTCATCGTTCAGGATTGCCAGGCTGATCCCGCTCAGATACAGATAATCGAACTCCGCCAGCTTCTGGCAAATCTCTTCGGATTGCGGGCTGTCCAGCCAGTAGCGCGCGGCGGCGTCGTTGCGCCAGTAGTAAAACGTGCGCTCGCCGGTGCTGTCCGTTTCAATCACATACAAACCCGGCAGTTTGTTTTCCAGACGCTGCGTCAGCGTGGTGTGGACACCTTCCTGCTGCCACGCTTCCAGCATTTCATTGCTGAAACTGTCATTGCCCAGCGCCGTCACGTAGTGAACGTTCAGCGCATCAGGCGAAACCTGGCGGGAAATATAAACAGACGTGTTCAGCGTGTCGCCACCAAAACCACGGTGAAGGGCATCGCCTTTCTGAGACAACTCGATCATGCATTCGCCGATAACGGCAATGTTTTTGCGGGTCATTGTACCTGGCCTATGTCTGAAGCATTAAAACGAAAGGAAAGAAAAGACCGTCATTATTGCGCTCTAGTCTCTTCATAAGAATGCGGTCAGTCAAATAAATTAAAACGAGGTTTTATTTTTTTAGCCATGAAGCGAAGAAATGAAATAAAAAGAGGGTAAAAGTGGACGTCGCAGGACTTCAGGTTGGGGCGGAACGGCAAGAAATGCGGAGTGATTAAAGTTTCCCCGCGCAGCGCCGATAGATATCTCAACTAATGAAAGCCAGGAAATCGGGCTACTGATCACATTGTAGTCACGCAACACATGTTGCCGCATGTCCCCTGATGATCTGATTCTTATTCATGACGGCAGAAAAATATGATAACTAAGATGATGTTAGGGCTGATAACGCCTTCTTTTACCGCCATCGAACGCGTTAAAGCACAGTCTTACTGGCGTCAATGTCAGAGAGTGTACCGTTTTCAGCCTATTTATCGCACCACAGGAAAACTGTTGGGGATTGAATTGCTGACCGGGGTTTTCCACCCTGCGAACCCGCATAAATTCATTTCGCCCGAAGAATATTTTGTCGCGATCGCCGTCGGTAAACGCCTGCAAATCGTTCAGGAACAACTCGACCTGTTGCAGCGCTGGCAAAGTCTGTTCATCGATAACGAATTACTGGCTTCAATCAACGTCGATGGTCAGGTTCTGGAAATGTTACAGTCTGATTCGGCGCTGCGTGCGCAAATCAGCGCGATGCCGTATGTCCGTTTTGAACTGGTTGAAAGTGCTGAAAATGCGCTGAGCATTCCGTTATCGCAAATCGAACAGTCCGACCGGTTGTGGCTTGACGATTTCGGTCAGGGCATTGCTAACTTCTCTTCCTTCACCACCTGGCACTACGAATACATCAAAATTGCCCGCGATTTGTTTATTCTGCTGGGCCAGAGCGAAGAAGGCTCACGGTTGTTTTACACGCTGGTGACGCTGATGAAGCGCTACAGCAAAGGCGTGATTATTGAAGGGGTTGAAACCGCCGCCGAATGGGCGATGGTGCGTAATTCTGATGCGCTGGCCGCTCAGGGCTATTATCTCGCGCGCCCGGTTGTTTTCGATCATCTCGATAATCTGCCAATACATTTCAAAGAATAATGAATCACACCTAACTCCCTGAGGCTAACGCTCAAAATACCGGGTGAGTTGATGTGGTGTGATGCATTATATCGCGCTGATTTTAAAGATTTTACTGACCTCTCTTCTTGATAATTTCCCCCTTCCCATGCAGGCCGTTTCCGGCAAACTGTGACGAATTCAACTATGGTTATACCTTGGGATTCGTTAACTGCTTGAAAGGAACAGCTTTATGACCCGCACAGGTAAAGTGATCTCCTGGGTTGTCGGTGTGATTGTTATTCTGTTGATTTTCATCGTGATTTTCATTGCGATGTTCGACTGGAACCGCCTCAAACCCACGATAAATCAAAAGGTCAGTACCGAGCTCAACCGGCAATTCGCCATCCGCGGTGATTTGGGCGTGGACTGGTCGCGGCAAAAAGATGAAGCGGGCTGGCGTGCGTGGGTTCCGTGGCCTCACATCCATGCGGAAGATATCGTGCTCGGAAACCCTTCCGACGTTCAGACCGGCGAAAAAGACGCGCAGATGGTGAAACTCGCCCGCGTCGATGCCAGCATTGCGCCGCTCGCGCTGCTGCACAAAGAAGTGCTGATCCCGCGCATCTGGCTGAAACAGCCGGATGCCTCGCTGCTGCGTTTAGATAACGGCAAAAATAACTGGACGTTCAATCTCGCTAACAGCGATACCCAAGACCCTGCGCAGCCGCCGTCAGCCTGGTCATTTACCCTCAACGATATCGTGTTTGATCGCGGGCAGATTGACTATAAAGACGCCAAACTTAAAGCTGATTTCCGCGCTGTGATTGATCCGCTGGGGAAACCGCTGCCGTTTACGGAAGTGGTCGGCGATAAAAAAGAGGCACCGCAAACCAAAACGCCGCCATACGTTTTTGGCTGGAAAGTGGACGGCAAATACAACGGCGAATCGCTGTCGGGCAGCGGGAAAATTGGCGGAATGCTGGCGCTGAAAGACCCGGACGCGCTGTTCCCATTACAGGCGGATGTGCGTTCTGGGAAAACCCGTGTGGCCGTCGCCGGGACATTACAGGATCCGATGAACCTCGGCGGCCTGGATTTACGCCTGAAATTCTCCGGGCAGACGCTGTCTGATTTGTACGGTCTGACCGGTGTCCTGCTGCCGCAAACGCCGCCGTATTCTACCGACGGCCATTTGTCGGCAACGCTGCACGATAAAAGCGGCGCAATTTACCGTTATCAGAATTTCAACGGTCAGATTGGCGACAGCGATATTCACGGCTCGCTGACGTATCAGGCCAGTAAACCAAGGCCGAAACTGACCGGTGAGGTGGTGTCCAAACAACTGCGCTTCGCCGACCTTGCGCCGCTGATCGGTGCAGATTCCAATACGGATAAAGCCAAACGCGGCGAGGCGACCCGTCAGCCTGCCGACAAAGTGCTGCCGGTGGAGAAGTTTGATACTAAAAGCTGGCGCGTGATGGATGCGGATGTGAAATTCAGCGCGACACGCATTGAGCACGGAAAATCGCTGCCGCTGAGCGATTTAAGCACACACCTGAAACTGACCGACGGCGTAATCTTGCTCGACCCTCTGCGTTTTGGCGTGGCGGGCGGTAATCTCAATTCCACGGTCCGGCTGGAAGGTGACAAATCGCCGATGCAGGCGCGTGCGGATATTCATGCGCGTAAGCTCAAACTGAAACAGTTGCTGCCGAGCGTACAGTCGATGGAGCGCAGCCTGGGTGATTTAAACGGTGATGCGACGCTGACCGGCACCGGGAATTCGGTGGCGGCATTGCTCGGCACCAGCAACGGCGACATGAAAATCCTCATCAACGACGGCGTGATCAGCCGTGGTCTGATGGAACTGGCCGGGCTGAACGTGGGGAACTATGTGGTCAGCAAACTGTTTGGCGATGACGAAGTGGCGATTAACTGCGCCGCCGCCAACGTGAATGTTAAAAACGGACTGGTGACGCCACGGTTGTTCGTGTTCGATACCGAGAATGCGGTGATCAACATTACCGGGAATACCAACATGGCGACCGAGCGGCTGGATTTGTCGATCAATCCGGAAAGTAAGGGCGTGCGTATTCTGACGCTGCGGTCGCCGCTGTATGTTCGTGGAACCTATAAAAACCCGGATGCGGGTGTAAAACCCGGCCCGCTGATCGCCCGTGGTGCCGCCGCTATCGCTCTCGGCGCGGTAGTCGCCCCGGCAGCCGCATTACTCGCGCTGATTTCCCCAAGCGACAACGAAGAAAATCAGTGCGGTCCGATATTGCAACAGATGAAAGAGAAGTGATTTTTTAGAAACGCCGTTTTTCTCTTTCTCGTTCATTTGTTTTCCACGTATCCCTGACTTCATGTCGGGGATTTTTTATCTGTTTTCCCTTCACTTTTTCTGCATTCCTCACACCTGTGAACCTCCTCACAACGCACACTCCCTTAAAGATTTATGTTTAACCATGTATTTGATTTTGTTGTATTTATTTTATGAATAAAACAATAAATACCTCATCTTCAAATCAATCATTTCACGGACGCTTCACCTAAAAGGACTTACCCATGACCGGATTTCCCGCTGCCCGACAGTTCGACAACACCGCCATTGGCGGCCCGATTGTTCAGGGTTCTCTGGGCGTTATGATTGGCGCCCCCACCGGCGTGGCGTGCTCGGTTTGCCCCGGCGGCGTTCTGGAAGGCAGCCCGGTTAACCCGTCGCTCGGTGCCAAAGTTCTGCCCGGTGAGACCGATATTGCGCTGCCTGCGGCTTTGCCTTTTGTGCTTTCACGTTCTTACAGCAGCTATAAAACCGATACGCCTGCGCCGGTCGGGATGTTCGGCCCCGGCTGGTCGGCGGCGGCGGATATCCGCCTGCAAATCCGTGCTGACGAACTTATCCTCAACGATAATTCGGGGCGCAGCATTCATTTCCACCTGCTTCCGCCCGGCCAGATTGCCTTCAGCCACAGCGAAAAACTCTGGCTGGCGCGCGGCGGCGTGGATAAGCAGGCCGATAATCATCCGCTCAGTCCGCTCTGGCAGGCCTTGCCGGAGGCACTGCGCAACAGCCCGCATTACTATTTTGTAGCCAATGACGCCACCGGCCCCTGGTGGATTTTGGGCTGCGTTCAGTTACCCGCGACTGTTGAAGACGTGCTGCCCCGCCCGTTGCCGTCATCCCGCGTCCTTTTTGGCCTATCCGACCGGTTCGGCCATCAGCTTAATTATCACCGCGACGCAGAAGGCGAATTTGCCGGGCAGATTACCGGCGTCACTGACAGCGGCGGGCGGCGTTTCCGCCTTGAATTACTCACGCTGCCGGATTTTAAACCCGTTCTGAACACCGGCTGGGGCGCTGATTGCGCCGTTCGCTTATCCGCCGTCTGGCTGACGAAGGATGTGGCGTTTCCGGATTTGCCGTCAAAACCGCTGGCCCGCTACGAGTACAGCCCGCGCGGCGAGCTGAAAACCGTGTACGACCGCGCCGGTGAAAGGGTCCGGCAGTTTGACTGGCATCCCGAACTTTCCGGCCTGATGGTTGCCCACCGCTACGCCGGACGTCCTGCATCCCGCTACGTTTACGACGCGTCCGGCAAGGTTGTTTCGCAGGTCAATCCCGGTGGCCTGAGTTATCAGTTTGAATACGGCAAAAATCAGACCCGCGTCACCGACAGCCTCGGGCGGCTGCGTGTGTATCATTTTGAGGGTGAGAAAGGGTTGCGCCGCGTGGTTAAACTCGACAACGCTGACGGTAGCTGTGTACAAAGCACCTTCGACAGCCGCGGCGGGCTGACGTCGCAGACCGATGCCGCCGGGCGTACCACCGAATTTCATCTCAATCCGGCCAGCGGCGACCTGACCGAAATCGTCCATCCCGGCGGTGAAAAACGCAGCCGGTTCAGCTATAACCGCGCCGGTCAGCTGATTTCGGCTACCGCGCCCGACGGACGTCAGGTACGTAAAGGATACGATTCATTTGGCAGGCTGACGGCTGAGACCGACGCCCTGAATCAGACCCGCAAGTATCATTATGCCGACGATAAAAGTGCGCATCCGGGTGCCACCGAAGATGCGGCGGGCGGACGCCAGACGCTGGACTGGAACGCGACCGGTTTGCTGGAAAGTTTTACCGACTGTTCCGGTTTCAAAACCACCTATCGCTACAACCGCGACGGCCAGCCGGTGGAAATCCTGCATGAAGAAGGGATGAAAACCCGTTTTGCGTACGACGCGCGCGGCAGGCGGATTGTTCGCGAAGATGCGGGCGGAGCCAAAACCTGCTGGGAATACAACGCGGCGGGCGACGTCATTACCATCACCCGCCCCGACGGCAGTCAGTCCACGCAGACTTACGATGAGCGCGGCAACCCGACCTCACAAACCGAAGGCGGGCTCACGCGACAAACCGAATTCAACAGCGCGGGCAGGCTGGTGCGGCTGGTTAATGAAAACGGCGCGGAGACGCATTTTAGCTACGACCTCATGGACCGCCTGATACAGGAAACCGGGTTTGACGGGTGCGTGCAAAATTATCTGTACGACTTATCAGGACAGCTTATCCGCAGCGACGACGCAGGGCTGATTACCCACTGGCACTACGATGAGGAAGGTCACCTTGTGCGTCAGCAGCGCCTGGACACCGGCGACGGCCCGGACGAGGTGCTCTGGCAATATGACGCCGCCGGACGCGTCAACGAAACCGCCCATCGCAGCGAAACGCATCTGGTCACCGTGCGCTTTCAGTACGACGACAACGACAACCTGACCGGCGAGCGGCAGATTATCCGCAACGCGCACGGCGACCTGCTGTGGCAGCACACCGTCCGCCACCAGTTCGACCCGCGCGGGTTCGAGGTCTCAGCCCGCTACGACGGCCTGCCGGAAATCCACTGGCAGACCTACGGCCCCGGCCATTTACTGGGCGTGAAGCTCGGGCACGACGTGGTGCTCGAACTCAGCCGTGACAGGCTGCACCGCGAAACCACACGCCGGTTCAGCCAAAACTGGCAGAGCGAAAACGCCTATTCACTGACCGGACAACTCGCCGCGCAGCAAACGCCGGACACCGGCCATCCGAACCTGAAACGCGATTATCACTACAACACCGCCGGACAGATGACGAAAATGACCACCGGCCTCGGTGACCATCACTACGCTTATACGCCCGCCGGACGCGTGCAAAGCGTCAGCTCCCCCGACGGCTTTCTCGCCACCCTGACCGACCCCGCCGGTAACCGCAACTGCACGCATCCCGACCTGAACACGCCGTTAACCGACACGCTGCCGGTCTGGCATCACAACCGCGTGCAGCACGACGAGCGGTATCTTTATCAGTACGACAAATCTGGCAACCTGACGGAAAAACGCCCGTACCGCGCCGGATGGATGGAGGCACCGCGCGGAGCCATCAGCCACTTCGCCTACGACCAGGCGCACCGGCTGACGCGCCTGACAACGGAAGAAGACGGCCAGATTCAGACGCAAGCGAGGTATATCTACGACCCGCTCGGGCGGCGCGTCGGTAAGCACGTCACGCAAATCAATCCGCAATCGGGCGAAGTACAAACACAGAACACCTGGTTCGGCTGGGACGGCGACCGGCTGGTGCTGACTGAAAACCGCGACACCCAGCTGCACACCATTTATCACCCCGGCAGCTTCGTCCCGCTGCTGCGCGCCGAACACGCACGGATGGAAGACAGCCACCGCACGCTGGCGGAAAAGCTCGAAGAAGACGCGGGCAGCCCGTTCCCCGGCGACATTCACCAGCGTTTTAATGATATTGAAAAGGAAATCCGCCGTAACGACGTCAGCGACGCGCACCTGCAGTGGCTGGCCTCCGTGGGCCTGAAAACCGAAAATCTCGCCCCGTGGCTGGAACCGCTGCCGGAAGCCGGTGAACTCAAACTGCACCTGTACCACTGCGATCATCTCGGCACGCCGGTTGCGCTGATAAATCACAAAACCAGCAAGGTGGAATGGGACGCGATTTTAGACGTCTGGGGCAACGCGGTAGATATTTTCAACCCGTACAAGCTGCGTCAGCCAATAAGAATGCAGGGCCAGCATTACGACGAGGAATCAGGACTGCATTACAACCGCCACCGTTATTATGACCCGGCGCTGGGGCGATATATTACGCAGGATCCGATCGGGCTGAGAGGTGGGTGGAATTTATATGGTTATCCGTTGGATCCTGTTCTTGGAATGGATCCATTGGGTCTGGCTGCATGTACCGTTTTATTTCCAGACTATCCAATAGAGTATGCTGAAGGAAAAACGAGCACATGGCTTGGTGGACATGCTGGCTCTCTCGGATATGATAAAAAAGGTAAAACTCAATATTATGAATATGGAAGGTATAACCCTGGTGCCGCGGGAGTTATAGGCTCTAAACTTCCATCGGAAGATGGAAATATTCGTAAAATCTCTGTCCCTAATCTAGAAATTGGATCTGATGGTTCCCCAACGGAAGCTTCTATGGATAAGTTGCTAACTTCATTAGCCACTAAAGCAGGTAAAGGAACATCTGCGAAATTGACCTGTAATGCAAACGCCGACCAAAACAAGGTTTACAAATATGCCGAAAATGTTGCAAAAAACAAAGATAGAGATAAATACAATTGGAATCCGTTTAGTTCAAATCAATGTAGAACTTTTGCTGAAAAAGCATTAGAAGCAGGAGAGTGAAAATTATGAAAAAAACAACTGCAATTCTTTCCATTTTACTTCTTTTATCACTAATTTCTTGTGTTTGCTTTGCTTATTTATGGGTCGATCGCTCGATTACACTTTCTTATAGTGAAAAATGCGTTAATAACAGCACTCAAAAGACTAATGCATTGGAAATACTGCTTGAAAAGGAGTGGTTCGGGAAGTCAAAGAAAAGTGTCTTGGAAAAAGTCAAAACCGGATTAAAAACCACTGAGCAGGAAAATGAAATCATTCAAAAAGATGATGGGAACATTATTTGGGTCGATAACATAAAAATTTCATTTAGTAATGATAAATTAATTAAAATCGGTGAGTAGGCGATATTTATTAACGTAACCTTTCGATAATTAAATGGTTTATCATGATTGAGCGAGTTTACTTAGGCGATAGGGCAGTCAGAGGGATTGAAATAGACTCTTGGGATTTGATTGTTAGAATTAAGATTGATTTTATTTCGAGGCTAAAGGTTGGTACTCACAATTGGGGGTTTTATACTGATGAAGATATTGAAGATGGTTATATGGTGTTCTCAGGTGTAACACATTTTCAGATAACTCCTCCAGGGGCAATTCCGGATGACTATATTTTTGATTATTCCATGGAGAAAATTAGAGATAATGAATTTCTATTTAAGATGTATTCAGGAGGAATGACTCCTGATATGCCTGATAACAGAGGAGGCTGCTATACTTTAATCAGATACAAGGACTCTTGGCTCGAAGATAGTTCGAAAGTAAAATGGAATGAATATTTCAGAGGCTGCAGTTATTTTAGTGCAATTTACTTTTTGGATATGTTCCCTCCAACTACAAAACTGTCAGGCAGACGGACACAGATCTCGGCGATTATCACTACACACATATGCAGTCGACCGGGACTGATTGCGCTTATTAATCACAAAATCGGCAAGGTGGAATGGGACGCGATTTCAGACGTCTGGGGGAACGCGGTAGATATTTTTAATCCGTACAAACTGCATCAGCCAATAAGAATGGAGGGTCAGCATTACGACGAGGAATCGGGGCTGCATTACAACCGCCATCGTTATTATGATCCAGCGCTGGGACGGTATATTACGCAGGATTCGATTGGGTTGAGAGGCGGATGGAATTTATATGGGTATGTGTTGGATCCGTTGCAAAGCATTGACCCTATGGGGCTGGCTGCAAATCAGCAATGTACAATAGATCCGATTACAGGGCAGCCTGTTGGCCGGTTCATAGGAGACAGCAGAGGAAATGTTATGATGGAGCTAGTAGGAGGAACAACTTGGCCATACCCACTGCGAAATATTAATAGCCCCGACACACATACATTTTATGAGAATGGATCAAATGCGTACAGGCTTAATCCATTAGGGCATAAACCCTCTCAAATTCTGTAATGGTCAACTAAAACCGGACACGGATTTAGGCACATTGTTATAATCGGCGTTCATATTCATTCGGCGATATATTTCCCAGCCGGTAATGCCGACGCTTCAGATTATAAAAACTGTCGATATAATCGATAACGTCCGCAATGCCCTGACTTCGGGTTTCATAGCGACGGTAGTTAACGCTCTCTGCTTTCAGGCTGCGGAAGAACCTCTCCGTAACGGCATTATCCAGACAGTTACCCTTGCGGCTCATACTGCCCGTCACATCAAGTTCCTGCTGGCAGGACTGGAACTGGGCGCTAGTATACTGAGCACCTTGATCGCCATGGAATACGACCGGGCCTGTTGGCCGTCGTTTATTAACCGCCAGTCGTAATGCCCGGATAGTCAGGGCGCTGTCCGGTTTGTCCGAGAAGGCCCAACTCACTATTTTTCTTGAACATAAGTCCATGACAATAGCCAGATATAACCAGCCCTGAGCGGTACGAAGATAGGTGATATCACCTGACCACCAGGTATTTAATGTCTCTGGATTAAACTGTCGATTCAACAGATTAGCCGCCACTACAGCTGGTTTACCACCTCGAGGATAGCGATGACGTCCGGGACGCTTCGCAACCAGTGACTGTGATTTCATTATCTGACGGACACGGTATCGGCCAACGTTAAAACCCTGTTCACGCAGCTCAATACACATGCGCCGACTGCCATACGTCGCATCCATTTCAGCATGAACATGCTTAGCCGCCGCATGAAGCATCAGAACATTTGCTCTGAGGGCTGGCCGCCGGCTCCGGGCGTAAAATACACTGCGCGTGAGCGACAGGCATCGACATACTTGCTGGATGTTTACCCCGGCCTTCTTCAGCTTCACCGCGACTTTTTGTCGTTGTTCATTTCCATGGCGAAGAAGGCTGAAGCCTTTTTTAACAGGTCATTGTCGCTTTGCAACTGACGCACCTGCTTTTCAAGTTCCTGTATTCGTCGTTGTTCAGACGTAATCGCGGTGGCGATGGGAGTATCTCCCCTGACTTCTTCGCGATATTGGCGTAACCAGCGTTGCAATGTTGAAAGACCGATATTCATCGTTTCAGCAGCCTGGGTCACCGGGTACGTATGCTGCAGAACCAAATTGACACATT
Organism: Rahnella sp. PCH160; assembly: GCF_047784855.1. Classification (NCBI taxonomy): domain Bacteria; kingdom Pseudomonadati; phylum Pseudomonadota; class Gammaproteobacteria; order Enterobacterales; family Yersiniaceae; genus Rahnella; species Rahnella sp. PCH160. The sequence continues at coordinate 828,389 of NZ_JBLOGT010000001.1, read as the reverse complement.
CCTGCTTGAACTCATGGGTAAACGTTTTTCTTCGCATTTTCACCTCGTTAGCGTTGCTCATTATATCTCTAACAAAGTGTCCGAAATGATTAGACCATTACAGGATCAGTACGGCTTAAAGCAGAGTGATTTTGCCGATGAAATCGGCGGAAAATCGCTGGTGTCGCGGATTTTACGCGGAGAACGCAAGCTGACCGTCGAACATATTGGCAAGCTTGCGGCCCGTTTTGGCATTTCTCCCGCGCTGTTTATTTGAGTAACGGCGCGCTTCAGGGAACCGGCACAGGATCCAGTACCGCGCAGTTATGGTCCTGGATTTCCTCGGTCGAGGCGTTATTGAGCTTCAGTAAATTGCGCTCGCTGGCGAGCAGCAGGAAATCACCGCTTTGCAAGCTGACCATCGCCATGCCGAAGTGGCCCATTTTCTTATCCGCGTCCGGCACGCCTTGCGCCAGAATCCTGAACGCGCCTTTCTCATGCAGCTCGGCGGGCGTCACTTTACGCGCCAGATAGGTGTGGCCGAGCAATTTATCCGGCAGCTCCTGCCAGTTGTATCCCATCTGTGCGCCATCTCTGGCCAGCGTGGTTTTTACCTGCGGCAACAGGCAGGAAATATGGATGTGCAGCTGATTCTGCGAACGTCCGTATTGTGAATTAACCGCCAGCGAGATATTGCTGTCATCAATCGGTTTACCGTATTTATCCGCCATAAAATGCCGCGCATTCCAGGCCTGATTGAAGAAGTTAGGCGTTTCCGGCTCGAGCAGCGCCGGGCTTTCCATGCCGGTGATCCGCGCGCTGGGCATCAGTAAATACTGCAACGGTCCGTTCATATCCTTGAGTACCACAAATCCCTGCTGTTCATCCACCTGCGCGCAGGGATCGGGTTTACCCGCCGGCACGCATTTTTGGCTGATGATGTTCCACAAAGCGTTGGGATTTGAAGAGTGGGGCCAGAAATACCAGAGAGCGGCGGCAATGATGATAAGCAGGAGCAGAGCAGGCAAAACTAATCGTCGTAAACGCATAAGAAACCTTCGCAGAAGGCACCGTGCAGGGCGCAAACCCTGACACGGTGTCCGGATAAGTTATAGCGACTGATGGGCAGTTTCTTTGGACAGCAGCAACGCAATCAGTGTCAGCGTTGCCATAAAGGCCAGATAAATGCCCACATAGAACAACCCGTAATGGGTTGCCAGCCAGGTGGCGATGTACGGCGCGACGGACGCACCCAGTATCGAAGACACATTATAGGAGAAGGATGCGCCGGTGTAGCGGACTTCTGTCGGGAACAGTTCCGGCAGCAGTGCGCCCATCGGGCCAAATGTCAGCCCCATCACCATAAAACCGCACAGCAGGAAGACCATCACCAGCGCCTGCGAGCCTGAGCCGAGGATCGCCGGGAAGTTCAGTGCGAAAACAATCATCAGAAGGGTAATGCAGATCATGGTCTTGCGACGGCCAAATTTATCCGCCAACTGACCGGCAACCGGCACCATGACGCCGAAGCCGATCACGCCAATCATCAGCATCAGCAGGAATTCGTTTCGCGGAATGCCCAGACCGACCGGCTTCGCCGCCGTGCCGTAACCGAGCGAATACACGGTCATGATGTAGAACAGCGTATAGGTTGCCACCATGATGAACGTGCCGAGCAGGGTCGCTTTTTTGTATTTGGTGAACAGGGTGCCAATCGGCACTTTCACCTGTTTACCGGCTTTGGCGATTTTGGCGAACACCGGCGTTTCGTGCAGGGAGACACGCACGTAAAGACCGACCAGCACCAGCACCGCTGAAAGCAGGAACGGCACGCGCCAGCCCCAGGAAATAAACTGTTCGTCGGTCAGCAGCCAGGACAGCAGCAGGAACATGCCGTTGGCGAAGAAGAAGCCAATCGGCGCGCCAAGCTGCGGGAAAGAGCCGTACAGCGCACGTTTATTGGGTGGCGCATTCTCAGTTGCGAGCAATGCCGCGCCGCCCCATTCGCCGCCCAGACCGAGACCCTGACCAAAACGCGCCAGCGCCAGCAGCATTGGTGCGAAAACGCCGATGGTTGCGTAAGTCGGCAGCAGGCCGATCACGACGGTGGAAACGCCCATGGTCAGCAGGGACGCCACGAGCGTCACTTTACGTCCGACGCGGTCGCCGAAATGCCCGAACAGCGCGGAACCAATCGGGCGCGCAATAAAGGCGATAGCGAAAGTGGCGAGCGACTGTAGCGTGGCGGCCGTCGGGTCGCCCTGCGGGAAGAAGATATGCGGGAACACGATCACCGCGGCAGTGGCATAAATGTAAAAGTCGAAAAACTCGATAGCCGTCCCGATCAGCGACGCAACGATGACTTTTCCGCGTGAGTTCTGATTCACCAGATTGGCGTCAGCTTCTAATTCTTGAGCGATGGAGGCTTGCATAAGTGTTTCTTATTTGTTGTTGATGAAATAGAGGGTTTGTAAATAAATGTGCGGTGAAAGGGCATCTTATGCACAGCCAGACGGGTTTTCAACGAGGGAGAAATGCCCAAAAACGGCATTTCGGACGGGATCGGGGGATTCTTTTTTGGCGTTGCCCATTTGCAAATCATAAGTTTGCTCAATGGAATAAATTCAGAGTAACTGACTGCAAAACCGTGAAATAAAAGTACGGCCATTAGTCAGTTATTCTGGTTTTAAGGGGGTGAGAACCGCTATCTGGTGTTATTCACTGCTTTTTGGTTTCACTTGCGGAATTAACGGCGGTGATATGGATTTCATCTGGCACGATGAGATCGTCAGGCGTGTATTCACTGTCGTTTCCCGACGCCGTTTTGGCCGTTTTTGCGCCCTTTTTCGTGTGATCGGGCATAAGCGGGTCATCTTTGTATTTTGCGGTGGCAATCCACGCGGCAATAAACAACGTCAGGCGGGCAAAGAAATAGAAGAACGCCATCAGGCCGATCACCGACCCGAAGGCCGCGCCGGAAGGCGAGGTGGCCAGTTTTGGCAGCGTCATGGTCATCACAAACTTGATTACCTCAAAGCCAATTGCCGCCCGCAGTGTGCCGCGCAGCAGGGCTTTCTTGCGTGGTTTGTGGCGCGGCAGCATCCAGAAAATCCACAGGAACAGCAGATAGTTGGCCGCAATCGAAATGACCAGCGTGATACTGGTCATCACCGGCCTCAGCCACTCGATACCGCCGAGTCCCAGCGCATCCACAATGGTTTTTTGCGCCGCACCGGCAATCGAGGTCAGCGACAGCGTGATAATCAGCGCCAGCACCAGCCCGGTGAGCGAAATAAAATCACGGATGTAGCGGCGGTAAATCTTCTCCTGATCCTGCGGATTGCGTTCCCAGACGTCACGCGACTGAGCACGGATCGCCTCTCGCAGATTCCCCATCCAGCTGATGCCGGAGTACAGCGCAATCAGCAGGCCGGATAACCCGACCGCGGTACGTTGCTGAATGGCCGTGTTGACGGTGCTTTTCAGCGTATTTGCCAGATTCGGGTCGCTGATGCTGTTCACGATTTTATTGATGAGGCCGGCCAGCAGATCCGGATTGGAGGCCAGCACGAAACCCACGGCGGCGAAGGAAACCATCAGAATCGGGATCAGCGACAGAAACGAGAAATAGGTAATCGCTGCGCCAAACTGGCTGCCCAGACGATCGTTGAAACGTTCGGTGGCACGCAGCAAATGCGCGACCCAGCCCCAGGACTGAACGTGTTCCACCAGGCGTGAAAATCTGCCGATGTTTTTATCCACCGTCGAATTGCCGGTTTTGATGTTAATCAGCGGGGCGGGTTTTTCCTGTTTTACCGGTTCTTGCTTGGAAATAATGGGCATTGATCCATGTTGTCCTTAAAAGTGCATCCGGCCTTAAGTATAGACGCCTGAACCGTCCGGGCGATGGCGCGCGGGTTTAACTGCTCAGGCAATGAACGTTTGAGTGATTTCGGTCAGCCAGTCCATGAAGACTTTGACGCGCCGCGACAGGTTCAGGCGGTGCGGATACACCAGCGTCACCGGCATCGGCGGCGCGCGAAATTGCGGCAAAATGCTCACCAGCTGGCCGCCCGCCAGGGCATTGCGCACACCAATCAGCGGTGCCTGAATAATCCCCAGACCGGCCAGACAGGCCGAAACATAGGTTTCCGTGCTGTTGACCGTCACCGCGCCGCCGCTTTTGACGGTTTTCACCTGCTTGCCGTCGAGATATTCAAACGCGGAGGTGTGGCTGCCGAGCGTTTGTTCGTAATGCACCATCGCGTGCTGCGCCAGCTGATCGGGGTGATCCGGCGTGCCGTAACGTTGCAGATAACCGGGGCTGGCGCAGTTGATCACGCTCAGATGCCCCAGCGGGCGGGCGATCAGGCCGGAATCTTTCAAAGTTCCGCTGCGTACCACGCAGTCAAACCCTTCGCGCACCACGTCCACGCGGTGATCGGTGCTGCTCAGTTCGATTTCCAGCGCCGGATAGCGGTTCAGAAACTCCGCCAGACGCGGCAGCACCAGATGCGTCGCCATGCCCACCGACATATCCACGCGCAGCCGCCCGCTGATGCTCGCCGGGTTCGACTGAAACATCGATTCGAGTTCTTCCATGCTGGAAAGCAGTTCTTTGCAGCGCTGATAAAACACCTGTCCGTCCTGCGTCAGCTGAACGCGGCGCGTGGAACGGTGCAGCAAACGGGCGGACATGCGGATTTCCAGTTGCTGGACCAGCCGCGACACGCTGCCTTTCGGTAATCCCAGACTTTCGGCTGCGCGGGTAAAATTGCTCAGTTCCGCGACACGGACGAAAACCTTCATTGATTGAATTTTATCCACATTTTGCCCGATTGTTGTTGGTTCTGAGACAGTGAAACTCATTATGGACTATTTATCATTATGGCGGAGTCCAATAGGCTGTGTTTTAAACAACGAAAACGTACCAAAAGCCAATGAGGTCTGAAATGAATCGTAAAATCGCTATCGTAACCGGCGGAAGCCGTGGTTTAGGCCGGAATGCCATTGAAAAACTGGCGAAAAAGGGTGTAGACGTCATTTTCACTTACCACAGTCAGAGTGAAGCCGCGAAAACCGTGGTGCAGGCGGTGGAAGCCTCGGGCGGAAAGGCGGTGGCTTTAGCGCTCAATACCGGCGAAACCGGATCGTTTGATGCATTTGTGGCTGAGGTGAAAACGCAGCTTCAGCAGGTCTGGCAGCGCGGGACTTTTGATTTTCTGGTCAACAATGCGGGCGTGGGGCTGCATGAAGCGTTCACCGACACCACCGAAGAACAGTTTGACCTGATGATGAACGTCCACCTGAAAGGGCCGTTCTTCCTGACGCAGAAACTGCTGCCGCTGATGGCCGACGGTGGCCGAATTCTGAATATTTCCAGCGGTCTGGCGCGGTTTTCGCTGCCGGGTTCTTCGGCTTACGCCATCATGAAAGGCGCTGTCGAAGTGCTGACCCGTTATCAGGCAAAAGAGTTAGGCGCGCGCGGTATCACCGCCAACGTTCTGGCGCCGGGGGCGATTGAAACGGATTTCAGCGGCGGGATGGTGCGTGACAATCCGCAAGTGAACCAGATTGTCTCCGCGAACACCGCGCTGGGGCGAGCCGGTTTGCCGGATGATATCGGCGGGATGGTGGCGCTGATGCTCAGCGATGAAGCGGGCTGGATGAACGCCCAGCGCGTGGAAGCATCAGGCGGCATGTTTATCTGAGCCGGTATGACTTAACCCTGAGAGTTAAAGCCCTGAACGTTAACTTTCCTGGAAACGTCTGGCTTTGAGATGCTGCTGTTTTTCCAGCTCGAAAATCGCCCGTTGCAGGTCGCGTTCCTGTGCGGGCGACAAATTCGGAAACTTAAAGCTCAGCCGCTGCGTGCTGACCGTTTCGCCTTTATTGCTGACAGATTTACGTGGCATCGCGCCGATATATTGCAAATCGAGCTTGAAAGAGCCGAGTTCGGCCAGCTGAATCAGCGAATCTTTCAGTACTGCACCGGACGAGATTTCCGGTGGCGTCATTCCGTCAATTTCCAGCCCAAGGCCGCCCAGAGAAATGTCTCTGACCCGATACGCAAACGCCGAAGTATCCGGCAGTTTTCCGCTGCAACGGTAATCCGGCAGCCAGGGAACGTTCACGCGGAAGTACTCACGGCGCTGAATAAAATACAAAACAGGCGGAATGTCGCAGGTAAACGTCGGCAGGCCTTCATACGTCACCTGACGCACCTGCCCGCAGGCAAACTCCACTTTCGCACCGGTCGGTTCCGCGACAAAGTTCAGCGTTCCGGCATTGATCGCCAGACTGTTTTCATAATCTGAACTGCCCAGATCGAACAAAAACTGGTGGTTATCGGAATCCACGTCCAAAATTTTACTGATAAATTGCCCGCGGGCGTGACTGACCATGACCAGCGTCTGGTTCTTCTTCAAGTCACGCAGTACGGACAAGATTGCCAGCGTGTTCCGCTTAGCAAACGACTCTCTGGATACTTCGCTCACCTGCCGCACCTCATCAGAAATAAATGCAAAATTATGACGCAGCCTATGACGTATAAAGCGCCCAATACGGTTATCGGCTACTCAGAACAAATCTTTATTGTGTAATAACTGATATTTTCTCCGACTTAACGTGGAATTCTGTCGACGTCAGGCCAGTGTTTATGCCGCCTCCACTTTATATATAGGCTATCTTTCACACTCTCGAAGGCTCTTTCCCCCTTATCCAGGGATTTTTGTTATTCACACCGAATAAAAAGTGGTGCTCAGGTGTTTACTTGATATCGAACACTTACAGGCACCCTTTTTATGCAAACTTCCACATCTGTTTCCCGCCACCGTTACGACGGGCTGACCATTCTTCTGCACTGGCTGACGGCGCTGTGCGTCATTTTCCTTTTTGCCAGCGCGCATATCTGGGAAGTGCTTGAGCGCGGCACGCCGCTGCGCAAAGGGCTGCAATCCGTGCATATTTCTGTCGGGATTTTACTGGCGGCGATCATTCTCGGGCGTTTGCTGTGGCGGCTGTTCACGGTCAGCACCGGACGCAGCAAACAGGAGCCCGTCGCCATGTCGGTGGCGATGAAAGCCGCCGGACATCTGACCCATCTGGCGCTTTATATCTTGCTGATCACTCAGATCGTGCTGGGCTTTTTATTCCGCTGGTCGCAGGCCGAGCCTTTCTACTTCTTCGGGCTTTTCCCCATTCCTGACGTTTTCAATTTCGACAGCGTGATGACCCGCACCTTCGGCGCGTTACACAACAACGTCGCCTGGGCGCTGATTGTGCTGGCGGGCATTCACGCGCTGGCCGCACTTTTCCATCACTACGTTCTCCGCGACGGCATTCTGCGCCGCATGCTACCGGGCCGCATCAGCCGTCCGTAAATAATCTCTGCTCTACAGGAAGACAAAAGTTATGAAGACAAAAACAGTAATTCAGGCGTTGTCGGTAGTGTGTCTGGCGGGTAATTTGCTGATGTTCAGCGTCGCCGCGCATGCGATGGGGGATGATTCTGCTGAAAAGAAAACGCCGGACTGCCCGAAAGGGCAAATCTATGACAGCAAAACCAAAAGCTGCATGGTGGATAAAGGCAGCATGATTTCCGATCAGGATAAAACGCAGTACGCCTATCATCTGGCGAAAACCGGCCGGTATCAGGAAGCGCTGACGGTGCTCAATACGCTGAAAGATCAGAACACCAAAGAGGCCTGGAACTATCGCGGCTACGCCACCCGCAAACTCGGGCGCACCGACGAAGGCATCAGCTATTATCAGAAATCGATCGCCATCGATGCGAATTATGCCAAAGTCCGGGAATATCTCGGCGAGGCTTATATGATTAAAGGGCGTCCTGATCTCGCGAAAGCGCAGCTGGCGACTATCAAGGGCCTGTGCGGCACCGGCTGCGAAGAATATCGCGACCTGAGCGCGGCCATCGACGGGCATCCTGAATCCTGAAACGGGGAAACGCTAAATTTCACCGACCGACTTACGTCATGAACTGAGTCAGTGTCTGGCACGTCTCTGGCGTTACGCGATGGTGCTGTCGCGTAAGCCGGACGTGGCGGATGACCTGGTGCAATCGACCTGCGTGCGGGCACTTGAACGCTGCGCGCAGGTGGTTGATCGCGCCGGAGCCGATCGCTGGTTCTTTTCCATTCTGCACTCCATATGGGTTAACGAACTCAGGGCGCAGCATGTCCGTCAGGGGCAGGGATTTGTCGATATCAGTGAAACAGACGTGCCCGCCGATGCGTTCTCTTTTGAAGACCGGTACTGGCATACGCAGGTGATGCAGCGGGTTCATGCCCTGCCGGAAGCCCAGCGCAACGCGGTGTTTCTGGTGTATGTTGAAGGTTTTACCTATCAGGAAGCGGCAATGACGCTGTCAGTGCCTATTGGCACCATCATGAGCCGTCTGGCCGCCGCCCGGCTTTTGCTGGCAAAAGACACCGCTACTGGCGCTCAGCCGCAAAAGGGAGAGAAAAAATGACCCGCGAAATTCCGCCAGCGCCATTCTCCGATGACGTTCTGGTCGCCTATCTCGACAACCGGTTGAGCGAAAACCAGCGGGCGAATATTGATGAACGGCTGGCCGGAGACGCTTTACTGGCCAGCCGTGTGGCGCAGATGGCGCGCAGCAATTTGCCTTTCCATGATGCTTTCGGGCCGATGTTGCAGAATGCGCCGGTCGGCCGTTTACAGGCCGCGCTGGATGCCATCCCGGACGCACCGGTTGCCCGTTCGCGCGGAGTCAGCCGCCGTGCGTTGCTGGCGGCATCGGTCAGTTTTATGGCTGTCGGGCTGCTCGCCGGACGCTACTCCGCGCTGTTTCCCGGTGAGGCTTCCAAAGACAGCTGGCGCGATCGCGTGGCGGATTACATGTCGCTGTACACCGCGCAGACGCTGGCGGACGTGAATGATTCTCCCGAACAGCAGCAAATTCAGCTGGCGCGGGTGCATAAAACAATGGGAATCGGGCTCAGCCCGGCGGCGCTGGAAGTGCAGGGCGCTGAGCTGAAAAACGCCCGCATTTTGCATTACGACGACTACGATATTGCGCAGATCACTTACCTTGATGCGCGCTACGGGCCGATGGCGCTGTGCATTACCCGCAGCGAACACCGGGATAATACGGCGCAGGAAAGTGAAATCCGGCAAAAAATGAATGTCATTTACTGGCGCGAAGCGGGCTACAACTTCATGCTGATCGGCCACAGTCCCGCAGCCGTTCTGGCCGCGCAGGCCGGGGTTTTGCGGGCAAACCTCGCCTGAGTCTTTTCCCAGCGAAACTAACTTATGTAATTATTTAAAGTAGTAAACTATTTTTAATGCAGGTAACGGCAATGTTAAATTGTTTACGAAATCTCGATAATATGAGTATTCGGTAACATTTGTGTGGTTGATTTGTCGTTGTTCACCGCGGTTTTCGTTACTCCCCATTATTGTCCTTTCAGACTCTGAGGAAATATTCGCGTATTTCCCCACCGCAACGGGTTGTTGATTTCGTTTATCCAGGGAGATCTGGATAGCTTTCACCTGCAAAACTAAAACTAAACATTCAGAGAAACAGACGTCATGAGAAAGATACTCGCCATGATCCTCTGCCTTAACGTGGTTGCATTCAGCCAGACAGCGTTCGCAGAAGATGAAAAGCCCGTTGATGTGTTACTGATCGGCGGCGGCATTATGAGCGCGACGCTGGGGACATACCTTCAGGAATTAGAGCCGGACTGGTCAATCGACATGGTCGAGCGTCTGGACGGTGTGGCGCTGGAAAGCTCCAACGGCTGGAATAACGCCGGTACCGGGCACTCTGCGCTGGCTGAAATGAACTACACGCCGGAAAAAGCTGACGGCATCATCGACATTTCCAAAGCGGTCGAAATCAACGAATCCTTCCAGATTTCCCGCCAGTTCTGGACTTATCAGGTACAGAACGGCGTACTGCACAACCCGCGTTCCTTCATCAACAGCACGCCGCACATGAGTTTTGTGTGGGGTGACGACAACATTAATTTCCTGCGTAAACGTTTTGCAGCGTTGCAACAAAGCACGCTGTTCCGTGGCATGGAATATTCAGAAGACCCGGCGCAAATCAAACAGTGGATCCCGCTGGTGATGGAAGGCCGTGACCCGAAACAGAAAATCGCCGCGACCCGTATTCCGATCGGTACCGACGTGAACTTCGGTGAAATCACCCGTCAGCTGGTGGCATCACTGCAGAAAAAGCCTAACTTCTCGCTGAGCCTCGGCCATGAAGTGCGCGGCATCAAACGTAACCCGGATAACACCTGGAACGTGACGGTGGCTGACCTGAAAAATGACGGCAAAGAAAGCGTCATCAAGGCGAAATTCGTCTTTATCGGTGCGGGCGGTGCGTCCCTGACCCTGTTGCAGGAATCCGGTATTCCTGAAGCGGATAACTACGGTGGCTTCCCGGTTGGCGGCCAGTTCCTGGTGACGGAGAACCCGGAAATCGTGAAGCGCCATCTGGCGAAAGTGTACGGTAAAGCTGCCGTCGGCTCCCCGCCGATGTCCGTTCCGCACCTCGACACCCGAATTCTTGATGGTAAACAGGTTCTGCTGTTCGGGCCGTTCGCGACCTTCTCCAGCAAATTCCTGAAAAACGGTTCCCTTTGGGATCTGTTCGGCAGCGTGAATTTCTCCAACATCATGCCGATGACCCACGTGGGTATCGATAACTTTGATCTGGTGAAATATCTGGTCAGCCAGGTGATGTTGTCCGACGAAGACCGTTTCGATGCGTTACGTGAATACTTCCCGGATGCGAAGAAAGAAGACTGGCGCTTGTGGGAAGCCGGTCAGCGCGTGCAGATCATCAAGAAAGATGAGAAAGAAGGCGGCGTTCTGCGCCTGGGCACCGAAGTGGTCAGCTCGAAAGACGGCAGCATTACCGCGCTGCTGGGCGCATCACCGGGCGCATCTACCGCAGCTCCGATCATGCTGCATCTGATGGAAAAAGTGTTCAAAGACAAAGTCGCCACGCCGGAATGGCAGGCCAAACTGAAGGAAATCATCCCTTCTTACGGCACTGAGCTGAACGGCAACGTCGCGGCCACCGAGAAAGAACTGGGCGACACCAGCCGCGTTCTGATGTTGGACAACCCGCAGCCTAAAGCGGCAGAACCGGCACCGGCGGCGGATAACGATTCCGCGCCGAAAAAAGAGCAAAAAGTCGTGGCTGACGTCGCGCTCTGATCGGATTGGTTAAGCAGTGATTTTGAAGGCGCGGGAGACTGCGCCTTTTTTGTTTCTCTCTTTCCGCCACTTTCTCAAAAACCCGATTTAGCACGAATAGCGCATTCTTTGTACGGTTCACCTACGCCTTAAAACTCCTTCAAACGCTCAAAAAACCCCGACAGGCTGCGGGCTGTGAGGGAGATCACATCATCGGCTACCGTTTTTTTGAAACGTTAAATCCTTTTTTAAATTATGTAGTGATAATGTTATATTCGTAGCCGTCATTTGAAAAAATGAAGTTTCAGTAACGATCCCGCGTGTTTTTTTGCTAATTTCTTGTTCGATAGTCTTAACAAAACAGAACTGAACATTTAGAGAAACAGACGTCATGAGAAAGATACTTGGTATGCTTCTCAACCGTGACTCACTGGGTGCCAGCGAGCCTGCGGCCGCAGAAGACGAAAAATCCGTTGATGTATTGCTGGTCGGCGGCGGAATTATGAGTGCAACGCTGGGGACGTATCTCCGGGAACTCGAGCCGGACTGGTCGATCCATATGATCGAACGCATGGATAGCGTGGCACAGGAAAGCTCCAACGGCTGGAACAATGCGGGCACCGGTCATGCCGCGCTGGCAGAAATGAACTACACCCCGGTGATGCCCGACGGCTCTGTCGATATCACGAAAGCCGTGGCGATCAACGAAGCCTTCCAGGTTTCCCGTCAGTTTATGGCGTATCAGGTGCAAAAAGGTGTGCTGAATAATCCGCGCTCTTTCATTAACAGCGTGCCGCACATGAGCTTTGTCTGGGGCGATGACAACATCGGTTTCCTGCGCAAACGTTTCGCTGCGCTTCAGGAAAGCACCCTGTTCCGCGGGATGGAATATTCGGAAGACCCGGAACAAATTAAACAGTGGATCCCGGCCGTGATGGAGGGCCGTGACCCGAATCAGAAAGTCGCTGCAACGCGCACCACGGCAGGCACGGACGTTAACTTCGGTGAAGTGACCCGCCAGCTGGTGGACGCTTTACAGAAACAATCCAACTTCACGCTGGCGAACGGTCAGGAAGTGCGCGATATCCAGCGCAACCGCGACAAAACCTGGCGCGTCACCATTACCGACCTCAAGCACAGCCACAAACACCACGTCGTGAATGCGAAGTTCGTCTTTATTGGCGCGGGCGGTGCATCGCTGACGTTGCTGCAAAAGTCCGGCATTCCGGAAGCGCGGGAATACGGCGGTTTTCCGGTCGGCGGTGAATTCTTGGTGACTGAGAATCAGGACGTGGTGAAACGTCATCTGGCGAAGGTTTACGGCAAGGCCGCCGTGGGCGCGCCGCCGATGTCCGTTCCGCATCTCGACACCCGCATTATCGATGGCAAACAGGTTCTGCTGTTCGGGCCGTTCGCCACCTTCTCGAGTAAATTCCTGAAAAACGGTTCCCTGTGGGATCTGTTTGGCAGCGTGAACAGCTCCAACTTACTGCCGATGACGCACGTCGGCGTGGGTAACTTCGATCTGGTGAAATATCTGGTCGGGCAGGTCATGCTGAGCGATGAAGATCGCCATGCGGCGTTGAAGGAATTCTTCCCGCAAGCCGAGCTGAAAGACTGGAAACGCTGGGTTGCCGGGCAGCGCGTGCAAATCATCAAAAAAGATGGCAAGCATGGCGGCGTTTTACGTCTGGGCACGGAAGTGGTCAGCGCGAAAGACGGCAGCATCGCGGCACTGCTGGGCGCCTCTCCGGGCGCGTCCACGGCGGCACCCATCATGATGAAATTGCTGGAAACGGTCTTCAAAGAGAAAGCCGCCAGCGCTGAATGGCAGGCGAAATTCCGCGAAATCATTCCGTCCTACGGTACTAAGCTGAACGGCAATGTGGAAGCGACCGAGAAAGAGCTGATGGAAACCAGCCGCATTCTCGAACTGGAAATCCCGTCAATGGAAACGACGCCGGTTGCCGATGTTGTGCAACTCCGTCCGCTCGATGTGCAAACCAAAGAAGAACCGAAACAACCTGCGGATATCGCGCTGTAAGTTCGGATTTCAGAAAAACAAAAACCGCCTTGATTTCTCAGGCGGTTTTTTTATGCTCATAATTCCGATCTACACGCCGGAAAGCGGTTTTGCGATATTCGCTGCTTTCACGCGCGCCGTTTCGTTTTGTGATTCCAGCACAATTCTCGCCAGTGGTGTGTCTTCGTGATAACGCGTTTTATCATCCAGTTCCCTGGAATATTTGTTGTATTTCCACCACGCATACCCGAGGAAAAGTACCAACCCGCCGACGTTATAAAACACGATAGTCATAATACTGGCGCCGGTCGGGAAGGTTGACGCAATAAACCCGACGGTGAAAATCACAATCAACGTACTGACAATGGTGATGCCCTGCATTCTGGAACCCATTTTGAAATCGCGTTCGACGTTATCGTATTTCAGCCGCAGATTCAGGTACGCCAGCATAATAAACAGCGGCGGAAGCATGGATGCCGCGGCGGTCATGTTGATCAGCGTATTCATTAATTCCTGCACGCTGTCGGAGCCTAATGTTGGAATTAACATCAGCGGGATGACGATGAGAAACTGGATCCACGCCGCACGCGTCGGAACGCCGTGTTTATTCAGGCGGATGGTTTTCTCGCCAAAAATCCCCTTAGGAATTTCAGTAAAGAAGATTTTCACCGGCGCGGCCGTCCACATCAGCAGTGATCCAAACATCGCGGTAAAAGAAATGACGCCGACAAAACGGTTCATCATGACGGCAGGTAAACCAAAGTACGCCGATAAGCCTTCAAAAACCTGCACGGTGCCGCCGGTGAAATGCAGCGCCGACTGCGCTACAAAAACGTTAATCAGCAATGACGCGATGGAGTACAGCACGCCAATCACCAGCCCGGAAATGATGATGACTTTCACAAATGAACGGCTGCCGCCTTTGACGTCATTCACATAAACTGCAACGGATTCCGCGCCGCCAGCCGCCTGGAATATCCACGCGATAATGCCTAAGAATGCCCAGTTAAAATGCGGCGTCATAGCTTCCACGTTAATCGGATTCGCCGGTTCCACGCCGCCAATTAATGCCGCGCCCGCCAGTACAATATAAGAGAACGTCAGCAGCAACATTAACGTGGATGTCACCGACGTCATCGGGCCAAGCAGTTTCGCGCCACTGTTGGAAATTAATGTCGAAAAGGCGAACAGACAGATGCTGATAAAAGCCGTGGTGATGGGCGTGAAGATATAGTCGTGCCCTAAAAAGGCGTACGACGCATAGGCAATGACGCGCGGAAGTAATGCCGTGAAGAAGAACAAATTCACGAACCAGTAAGTGTACGCAGTCATAAATGCCCAGCGTCCGCCGAGTGCACTTTTTACCCAGGCGTAAACCCCGGCTTCCGAGTTTTTATTCAGCGAGACAAACTCGGCGATGATCAGACAGAACGGAATAAAGTAAATGATCGTCGCCACCAGAAAGACCGGCGCAGAGGCGATGCCTAACTGAATATTGTTATTAATGACGTTATTGAAGCTAAAAACGGCGGCAAATGTCATGGATAACAATCCAAATTTACCGATTGTGTTTCTGCTCGACCCGGCCATAAGTACTCTCCAACTTCTTTTTGTAGGGTTTACCCTTCATACTTCAAATTGCAGGTGTGTTGGCTGCACTTAGTCACCCGAATCACTTACTTGTGTAAGCTCATCGGGATTCCTGCGTTTGCCGCCTTCCTGCAACTCGAATTATTTTGGGTAAGATTTTTATTATTTATTAACGAAATAACTTTCTTCGATGGTCACTTTTAAGATGACTTTCTTGACGTCTTTTTCCGGCCTGAACCGGCTGGCTTCGTGGTTTTCAAAAATAATAACGTTGCCTTTTTGGGCCGTGATTTTTTCGCCGTGGCCGGTAAACCGTTCGCGGTCGGTTTCATCACAATAAGGCGCGATATTTTCCAGCGCGGATTTGCGGGCGAATTCTATTTCTTCGCGTCCTTCGAGGTAGTAATGCACGTCGAAATAACGGCGGTGGCCTTCGAATTCTTCACGCTGAGGTTCCACGCCGGACGCCAGCCGGTACACCAGCGAATCCCCGATCGAGTGAAAGACGCCGGGGCGGATTTTTTCAATATTATTAATGGCTTCCATACAGCGCTGCCATTTTTTCCCTGCATGATAAAGCTGATGAAACTCAGCCAAAGACCCGAGAATAATCATCAGTTTTCCTCCTGCGGCTGGATGCTGAATTGCGCGAGACTCAGGCTGTCGGTGTCCTGCTGGCAGAACGGTAACATCGTAAAACCGTAGCGGAATGCCGTGAAATACACGCGGTAGGAATCGAGCACTTCCGAACCCCAGGAGTTCGAGCCGAGCCCCATGATCTGGTGATCGAGATTGAGCGTCAGGCAGCTGTCCGGTGTGAGTTCGTCGATGTGCTGCGCCTGTTGCAGCCTCTGCGAACTGTACGGCCAAAGGCTGAAATTGAGCGGCTGGCGAGGCTGAATGAAAATGCCGTTGCCCGTTTTGTCGCGCAGGCTCAGCCAGCGAACATCCTGCCGGTTGCCGTTGTCCTGCGGCATCGGGTAGTTCTCAAACAGGCTGGCCGCTGATTGCTGATAATGGCCGATCAGGTTGGCCTGACGGCTGTCCGGATAGTTTTCACCCGGTCCGCGCCCGTAATATTCCACCTGTCCGAAGCGGCGGCTGAGGCCAAAATCCAGCCCGATTTTGGGGATCACGTGACTGAAATCGCCATACGGCGTGCCGGATAAATCGAGGCTCACCGCGCCCTGCGGCGATATCTGCCAGCGGTAAACGCAGCGCATCCCGAAATCAAAGACCGGCGGCGCAATGACGCTGTGAACTTCAATCACCACGTCGCCATTTTGATTTTTCCAGCTCAGTGAGCGGAAATGTTGCTGCATGATTTGCAGATGATTTGGCTGCCAGATGCCTTCGAACTCCGGTTTATGGTTGTCGATAACCGGCTTGAAGAAGTTGAGTTTCGGCGCGCGCCCGACGATCTCTTCGCCGTCCGTCTGCCAGGATTTCAGTTCGCCGTCGAGACGGGAAAATTCGAGACGGAAGTTTTCGCCACAGACGATCAGCTGATGTTTTTGCTCGTCGCAGACCAGCGCCGTCGTGGCCGTAAGATCCGGCAAAGTGTCCAGAGGCTGAGCCGCCTGCAACAGCACCTGATAATGGCCGAGCGGATGATTCGCTTCGCTGTAAGCGGTCGGGCTGTTTTTGCTGATGCGGATATTCAGGAAGGTTTCCTGCCCGCTGGCGGTGAATTCCGGCAGCGGAACCGTTTCGCTTTCGCCGGATTGCAGATGCGGCAGGGTGATTTCGCGGGTGTTCAGACAGCGGCCCGCCACCTGCACGGTCAGCGTCAGCGTGATGTCTTCCAGTGAGCTGAACCAGTAACGGTTTTTGACCCGCAGCGTATTGCCGACGCGGCGGATTTCCACCGGGCAGAGCACCTGTTTGTATTCGCGCAGGCCGGGGCCGGGAGTCTGGTCCGGGTAAATCAGGCCGTCCATGCAGAAGTTGTAGTTGTTCGGATAATCGCCGTAATCACCGCCGTAGGCATAGCGCGGCTGGCCGTTTTCACCGGTTTCCAGCAACCCGTGGTCGCACCATTCCCAGATGTAATGCCCCTGAAGGCTGGCGTGGCGGTTCATCACGGCCTGATATTCCGCTAATCCGCCGGGACCGTTGCCCATCGCGTGGGCGTATTCGCAGAGGATGCGCGGCTTGGCGTGCGGGTATTCGCCGAACGCATTCATCATTTGCACGCGGGAATACATGGTGCTGATGACGTCGGTGACGTCGGCGTCGCGATCTTCTTCGTAATGGATCAGGCGTGTCGGGTCGAGGGCTTTGCAGCGCGCGGCCATCGCGCGGATGTTACAGCCATAGCCGGATTCGTTACCGAGCGACCACATGATGATGGACGGGTGATTTTTCTGCGCCATTACATGCCGTTCGATACGCTCAACATAGGTATTTTCCCAGCGCGGATCGTCGGTGATACGGCTCAGATCGCCGACGTTCGCGAAACCGTGACTTTCCAGATCGGTTTCGGCCATCACGAATAAGCCGTAGATGTCGCACAGTTCGTAAAAGCGCGGATCGTTAGGGTAATGCGCGGTGCGCACCGAGTTGATGTTGTGCTGTTTCATCAGAATGATATCGCGCTCAACCCGCGCCATATCGACCGCGCGGCCTTTGCGATGATCGTGATCGTGTCGGTTTACGCCGTGCAGTTTGAGGTAGCGCCCGTTGACGTAAAACAGCCCGTCGCGCACGCCAATATCCCGGAAGCCCACGCGCTGCGGCACCACGGAAATCACGTTGCCCGCCTCGTCGTACAGCGTCAAAAGCAGCTGATATAACGCAGGATGTTCGGCGTTCCACTGACGTGGCTGGCTGACCGGGATTTCAAGATGGCAGCGGGTTTCATCCGCGAGATAAAGGTCTGTGACGGAACGCTCCGCCACGCAGTTTTCGCCATCCAGTAACTGCGCGTGCAGGCGATAGCCGTCCACAGGCCGATGCAGATTATGCAAAACGGCATCAATTTTCAGCGTGGCGTCGCAGTAGTTTTCATCGAACGCGGTGACGACGGTTATATCCTGAAGATGTACGGCGTTCTGGCCGGTCAGGGTCACGTCGCGGAAAATCCCGGCCATCCACCACATATCCTGATCTTCGATATAGGTCGAATCCGCCCACTGCAAAACGCGCACCGATAAAAGGTTATCGCCCTGCTGCACAAAGGCGCTGATATCAAACTCCGCGCACAGGCGGCTGCCTTTGCTGAACCCCACGTAATGGCCGTTCACGTACACTTCAAAGTAGGTTTCGACGCCGTCGAATTTAATGAGCGTTTGCGTATTTTCCCACGCCGCATCGAGATGGAATTTCCGCTGATACGCGCCGGTCGGGTTATTGGTCGGAACAAAAGGAATGTCGATCGGGAAGGGGAACCCTTCATCGGTGTATTGCAGCTGGCCGTGGCCTTCCATCTGCCACATGCCCGGCACGGCAATGTCGCCCCAGCCGCATACCGGCTGATTGTAGAACTCGTCCGGGACTAAATCCGGGTGCTCAAAATAGCGAAACTGCCAGCGGCCGCTGAGCAGCTGAAAATGCTGGCTGGCCGCGCGGTCAAAGCTCCGTGCCTGCTGTGCATTTTCATAACTGAAAAAACGGGCGCGCGGCGGTAAACGGTTTTCTGACTGCTTGTCGATGTTTTCCCAATTATTCACGTGATCTCTCCTGAGACGTGTTTCTATGGGAAATAAGATAGTAAATATTTAGTAAAAATAACTAAAAACATTTACCGATTGTTCAGGGGATCACAAAAATTAAAAAATACGCAGAAGGATCATGCAGTTAATTTTTACTGAGACTGATGATCCTTTTTGAGGCCGGGAATTTAGCGTCGGGTGGTGTCGCGCAACTGGAGGGAGCTGGGCACAAACACGGAAAGCGGGACGCTGCGTTCATCGCGCAGACGTTCGGTCAGTAGGTTAACGGCCTGCGCGCCCATGGTTTCGGAATGGATGCGAACCGTTGATAAAGAAGGGAAAACAAAGCGAGCGGTCGGGATATCGTTGACGCTGATCAGCGCAATTTGCTCCGGAATTTTCACGCCGTGTTCCAGCAGCGCGCGGGTGACACCCAGCGCTATGGTGTCGGTGGCGATCAGCAGCGCCGGAGGAAACGGTGTGTTCTCCTGCAACATTTTCTTCGCGCACTGGTAGCCGGACTGGCTGGTGAAATCGCCGTAATAAATATCCTGCGGCTGCACGACGTTTTTCAGGCGGCCATATTCCACAAACGCCTGTTCCCGCTGGTCGGCAAATTCCGGGAGATCGCGCCCGCCGATAAAACCGATCCGCGAATAACCCTGGCCGATAAAGAAGTCGATCACTTTCTGGCTGATCTTAAACAGATCGACGTTCACGCAGTCAAACTGCGCGTCTTCCATCACGCCATCAATGAAAACCACCGGGCTGGATTGCTGGCTGAGCTGGGTGTGCAGCGCGGTTTGTGGCTGGCCGATAACCAGAAAACCGTCGGCAGCCGGCAGCGGTTTATCACCGGTGAAGTCATAACCGGAAATCAGGGTGACGCCGAGTTTTTCGCACTGTGTTTCAATGCCATAGCGCATGGAAAGATAGTAAGGATCGTCGATTTCCAGCCCCTGCCGGTAGGTGAAAAGCGCGGCGAACGTCATCCGGTGCGTGGCGTTACGTTTGGACGGCGACAGTTTATATTCCAGGCGTTCTGCTGCTTCTAAAATCTTCTGCCGGGTTTGCGCTTTCACGCTCAGGCTCGGATCGTCATTTAGCACACGTGAAACCGTCGCAACGGATACGTTCGCGGCCTCAGCGATTTCCTTCAAAGTAGCCATCAGCGTCTCATAATCAGGTAAACTAAAGCCGTAGCTTAATGTGATCAGCGGCTTATGTACACCAGCCCCGGATGCGTAAGCCCCGAAAAACGCAATGTGACAGGGTTAACGCTTTACCGATATTTAAGTATATTTTAGTAAAATATTTACTAGACTGCGTTTTACTTTTTTACCTCAATTCCAAAAGTTCACCCTGAGCGAAGCGCAATCTATGAAGAAAATATCATTCCACAAAATGTTCATGATTTTATTATTCGCCTCGCCAATAAGTTCTTGGGCGCAGGAATCCGTCGTGCCCGCTGAACATACTGTTTTACTTCCTCCGGAAATAACGCCTAAAAATGCAAATGACACCGCGTACCGCTTTTATGGCGAAATGGGCGGCGGTGGCAGCGTATATTTAAAGGGTAAAGACCAGCACAAATACAGCGACGGCACCTATATCGAAGGCGGTCTGGAAATAAAGCACGGCAACTGGTTCGGGCTTATTTATGGGGAAGGCTGGACGGTGCAGGCCGATCATCATGGAAACGCCTGGGTGCCGGACCACAGTTGGGGCGGATTTGAAGGCGGACTGAACCGTTTTTATGGCGGTTACCGCACGGATAATGGCACCGAAATGATCCTGAGTATGCGCAACGATTCCTCGCTGGACGACCTGCAATGGTGGGGCGATTTCACCCCGGAATACGGCTACGTCATCCCCAATACGCGCGATTTAACCCAGGCGGCAAAAATCCAGAATCTCACCGGCAAGTTTCGCTACAGCGTGACTGCCGCCCCGGAAAGTCGCGTGAATGAAAGCACTGCGTTGCTGCATTTCGGGAAATACGACCGTTATTCAGATAAATACACGTACCGAGCGATGGTCAACGGCTACACGCAGTATGACCTGACGGAAGGGCTGACGCTGCTCAACGGCCTCGAATTCACCGACGGCACCGGGCAATTATTCCTCGCCGGATTGCAGGGCAAAAACCTGGCCGGGCGCGTCTGGCATCACACCGGCAAAGGCGACGGCAATCATCCGGGGAGCGAATCCGGCGCGATGGTCAGCGCCATGATTGAAGCGGTGTCCGGCCTCTATTTCTCCACCGCCTACAGTTACGCCGAACATCATTTAGATAACGCAGCGGACACCACGACATCCTACGCGCAGGCCGGTATCTGGTACGAATATTACGGTGGCCGGTTCGCGACGGCGCTCGACAGCAAATTTTATATGAGCAACGACAATACCGGTGCCAGCAATTCCATATTTCTGATGCAATATTTCTATTGGGGAAAATCATAATGAAAACCGTCAGCAAGCGTAAACCTGTTGCTTTATTTATCGTCGCGACATTATTTATTTCCGGCAATGTTTTGGCCGAAACCGCCAATATCCTGCGCGCCGGTGAATATAAGAATGTGATTAACCGAACCGGCGCGCCGCACTATATGCTCGATTATGATTTCGATGAGCATCAGCGTTTTAATCCTTTATTTGACGATGGCTCGTGGCACGGACATTTATTACCGGCCAGCGCGGAAGGGGCTGGCGGATTTCCTGGTCCGGCGCTGCTGACGGAAGAGTACATCAATTTTATGGCGGATAATTTTGACCGCCTGACGGTCTGGAAAGACGGTAAAAAAGTCACGCTGATCATGACCGCTTACAGCATTCCCGGCGCATTAATCCAGACGCTGACCGCGCCCGGAGTCCGTGTCGATCTGACGCTGCGTTTTGTCACGAACCGCACCTCGCTGCTGGAAACCAAAATCACCACCGACGCGCCGCTGGAACTGGTCTGGGACGGCGCATTGCTGGAAAAACTTCACGCTCAGGAGGGAAAGCCGCAGTCGGATAAAACCATCGAGCAGGAATATCCCGGCTATACCCGAAAAATCATCCCGACTGCCGATGGCCTGCGGGTGACGTTTGGCAAAGTGCGTGCGGCCTCCAGCCTGATGACGTCCGGTGAGTCGGAATATCAGATCCATAAATCGCTGCCGGTTCAGACTACCGCGCAAGGCCATCAGTTTACTGCGAAAGCTCAAATCGCCGGTTCCACTACAATTTACACCACCTATTCGCATCTGCTGACCGCCGCCGAAGTGCAGCGAGAACAGCCGAAAATCGCCGATATTCTGGCGCATCCGCAAACGTATCTCGCTGCCTCGGAAAAGCGCTGGGAAGGTTATCTCAATAAAGGACTGACCAACCCTCACGCGACGGCGGCGCAGGAACGCGTGGCGGTGAAAGCGATCGAAACCCTGAACGGCAACTGGCGCGGTGCGGCGGGCGCGATGAAATTTGATTCTGTGACGCCTTCGGTCACGGGGCGCTGGTTCTCCGGCAACCAGACCTGGCCGTGGGATACCTGGAAACAGGCTTACGCCATGGCGCATTTCAACCCCGACGTGGCGAAAGACAATATCCGTGCAGTGTTCGCGTTTCAGATCCAGCCCGGTGATGCGGTTCGCCCGTGGGACGCCGGTTTTGTTCCCGATCTCATCGCTTATAACCCAAGTGCGGAACGCGGCGGTGACGGCACCAACTGGAACGAGCGCAACACCAAACCCAGTCTGGCGGCGTGGTCGGTGATGGAGGTCTATAAAACGACCGGCGATAAACAGTGGCTGGCAGAAATGTACCCGAAACTGGTCGCCTACCACGACTGGTGGCTGCGCAACCGCGATCACAACCACAATGGCTTGCCGGAATACGGCGCAACACGCGATAAGGCGCATAACACCAGCGAGGGGAAAATGCTGTTTACCGTTAAAAACGGGCAAAAAGGACAGACCGAATCAGGGCTGAAAAACTACGAGCGCGTGGTGAGATCCGGCAAATATGACAGCATCGAAATCCCCGCGCAGGTCGCGGCTTCATGGGAATCTGGCCGCGATGACGCTGCGGCTTTCGGTTTTATCGATGCGGATCAGCTGGCGAAATACGTCAAAAATGGCGGTAAAAAACAGGACTGGCAGGTCAGCTTCGCCGAAAACCGCGCCGCCGACGGCACGCTGCTCGGCTATTCGCTGTTACAGGAATCGGTCGATGAAGCCAGTTATATGTACAGCGATAACAGATATCTGGCTGAAATCGCGGATATTCTCGGCAAGAAAGCGGAGGCGGAAACCTTTCGCACCAAAGCCAGTAAATTGGCGGATTACATAAATACCTGCATGTTCGACGACCGCAGCGGCTTCTTCTACGACATCAGGATTGAGGAAAAACCGCTGACGAACGGCTGCGCAGGCAAACCGATCGTCGAACGCGGAAAAGGCCCGGAAGGCTGGTCACCGTTGTTTAACGGAGCGGCGACGCAGGCACACGCCGACGCCGTGGTGAAAGTCATGAAAGACGCGCGTGAATTCAATACTTACGTGCCGCTCGGCACGGCGGCGCTGACCAGTCCGGCGTTCGGCGCAGACATTTACTGGCGCGGCCGTGTATGGGTCGATCAGCTTTATTTCGGGCTGAAAGGCATGGAGCAATACGGTTATGGCAATGACGCCATTGCCATGGCGCAGGCCTTTTTCGACCACGCCGACGGCCTGATGACTGACGGCCCGATCCGCGAAAACTACAATCCGCTTAACGGCCAGCAACAGGGCGCACCCAACTTCTCTTGGAGCGCAGCGCATCTGTATATGCTCTATAACGATTTCTTCGGACAGGGGAAATGAGGAAATATTCACCGCGTAATGGCCGGATTTCAGGCACAAAAAAACCGCTTTAGAGAGCGGTTTTTTTGTTGGGTGATTCAGTTAGCGCTAAATCAGCCCAGTTTTGATTCGCTAAAATAAGCGGGTACGAGCAACCCCAACGAAAAAACTGTACATCATTCAGGCAATGCGGACAAGTATTTGCGTAAAAATAGTCCTTACAGTTGATGTGGGCTTGGTGCTAGTCTCTGCGCGGGGCTAGTTCATCCGTTTAGCGACGGAACATCGGGCTCTGGAATTAGCACTCGAGTACCGCGTGGGCGAGCAATCCCAACTCTGCTTGTCCTTTGTCAGTCGGTCCCGGTGCTGGTTGATGAAACGCGGCTTTTTAAGGCCGTATCAATGAAAAAGTGTATTTATGCACTGATCGTTGTACTGGGTTCTTTGATGACGTCTGCTGGCGATGGATGGAACGTTAACGTTTCTGATATCAACATTAACGTCAACATGGGGTCTGGTTTAAAGCAGTAGAGGAACCGCCCTTCGGGGCGGTTTTTTTACGTTATCTTTTCCGCCCTAATCCCCAGCATACGGCCCCGGCCACAACCAGCGACGGTATCGTTGCGCCGACGTCAGGCAGCAGATTTGCCATCGCGTGATAAACCGCAATGCCCGCAATCCACGCGATCAGCGAGGTGATTTTCAGTGGTTTGCTTGTCGCTTCGCGCAGAACAAAATGATGCGTCAGCACCACGCCAAACAGCGGCGCAAACACCGAGCCAATCAGCAGCAGGAAGTTTTCGTACTGA
This sequence comes from Rahnella sp. PCH160, assembly GCF_047784855.1. Taxonomy (NCBI): domain Bacteria; kingdom Pseudomonadati; phylum Pseudomonadota; class Gammaproteobacteria; order Enterobacterales; family Yersiniaceae; genus Rahnella; species Rahnella sp. PCH160. Next base: position 804,313 of record NZ_JBLOGT010000001.1, on the reverse strand, counting down.
GTCAGCGGAACGCCCCAGGCGATCAGCGTACACAACAGGCCGATGCCGAGCGTCAGTTTACCAATTCCGACGGGTACGGAAGTGCCCGCTGAAACCGCCGCCGAGTGAATATCGGCAAAGGCGTTTTCATGCTCATCCACCAGAATCAGCAGCAGCGGAATACCGAACGCGACGCCGGAAAGCGCCAGAAGCAACGCATTGGCGTCAGTCGATGTGCTGACAAAGGCCAGCGTATACGCCACGCCGAGCGACATCATCCAGACGCTTCCGAGGAAATACCCGCAGGCGGTGCCCCAGAAATTTTGCCGGGCAGATTTGCCAAAACGGGTGTAATCCGACACCAGCGGCAGCCAGGAAAAAGCCATCGAAACCACGATGTCGCAGGCCAGCGCGAAAGGCATCGAGCCATCTCCGGCTTTGTGCCACAGCGTAAATAAATCGGCGTGCAGGAACAGATAACCGGTCAGCCACGCGCAACTTGCCAGCAATAACCAGATGCCCCAGCGGCGCAGCACGACGCGGATAAACGCCAGCGGGCCGCTGGCTGCCAGCAGCGTGGCGACGGCGCCAAAGATGAACGTCCACATCGTGGGATTGGCCCAGACACTTTCTTCGCCCCATGCGCGTTTTGCCAGAAGGCTGGCCGCATCACGCATTACCACGATTTCAAACGCGCCCCAGCCAATCAGCTGGATCAGATTGAAGATGACCGGCAGCGCAATGCCGCGTTTGCCGAGGCTCAGTTTCAGCGAGGCCATCGAAGACAAACCGGTCTGGCCGCCAATCACGCCGACCAGCGCCAGCAGCCCGACGCCGACTGCCGAGCCGAGCACGATAGCAGCAATCGAACCCGCCAGCCCCAAACCGGGTGCCAGAATCGCACCGGCCTGCAAGACCATCAGACCCATACCTAACGAAAACCACAGTGAGAATAAATCGGACCAGCCCAGAACCCGTGATTTTTCCGGAACTGAAGCCTGAGGAGAATAAATACTATTATCTTTCATGAGGTTAATTTGGTTGCCACAGCGAACGTCTGTTATAGCATAGTGCGGCGAGGATCTGATGACGGGTGGGGGAGAAGCGCACTTTTCGGTTCGCCCTGTTTCAGGCAATGTGGACAAGCTAGTAGCCTCACTGTAGCAGTGATTCTGATGACGTCTGGCGGGATGGATGGAACGTTAATGTTTCTGATATCAGCCCCAAACCCCCTCATTCCGGGTGCCGTTATTTCGAAAAGATCACAACCACGCCCAACTTCTCCAGCAAATGGCTTTGCTGCCAGTCGTCGATTTTCACGCCGTCGAGATCGACTTTTCTGAGGTTTAATTCGCCCAGGTCGGAATTTGTCAGATCGCAGTGGGTGATGTTCACATTATTCCAGTCGAATTCGGTGAATTCTCCGCCAGAAAGGTCGGAACCACTGAGGTTAGCGCCTTGCACATTTGCGCCGGTCCAGCGGTTTTCCCACAGCTCACATTTTTCCAGAATCACTTTGCTGAAGTTGGCGTAGCTGAAATTATTCTTGGTCATGAACGCGCTGCAAAACCAGGTGCGGGTGGTGATCATATTCATAAAGCTGGCGCCGCTGAAATCTGCGCCGGTGGCTTTGCTTTCGCGGATCTCCAGACCCAGCGCCTGGATGTTTTTGAAATCAGCCATTGTCAGATCGCAGTGTTTAAAACTCGCATCCTGCAATTTTGCGTGCTGGAACGAGCAGCCCGCCTGTTCGTCATCATCGTAAAACAGACAGTCAGTAAAAGCGGTTTCCGATAAATCGCAGCTGTCGAAATGGCAGCGGTAAAAGCGGCAGTTTTCCAGCGTTTCGCCGGTGAATTGTTTCACGCCAAAACGCTGGCCGGTGAAAGTCTGGTCTTTAATCATGCTGTTTTCCTGCCCTTTTTACGCACTGCAAAGGGCAATATCCTGACAGAAAAATTCCCCTGAAAATATTGAAACCCCTTGTCATCACACGATTTCCTTACGCACTTCTTTTGCCGGATCGGCGAGCGGGGTCTATTCTCAATGGCTTAATGGAGCAATTTCTCTTAATCAGATAAGGAAGACTGAAATGCGTTTGTCCTACCTCTTTTTGGCAACCAGTCTGGCCATGAGCCAGTTTGCAGGCGCTGCGCAGAGCGTGCAGCCCGCCACGCAGGAGCCCGTCATGAACCATGCCATCAGTAAAGATAATCCGTTTCTGAAACCGAGCCCGCTTGAATATCAGGCACCGCAATTTAACCTGTATAAAGACAGCGATTACGAACCGGCGCTGCTCGAAGGCATCCGTCAGAAGCTCGCTGAAGTCGATAAAATTGCCGACGATACGTCACCGCCGACGTTCGAAAATACCTACGTTGCGCTGGAAAAATCCGGCAGCACGTTGCAGCGTGTACAGAGCGTTTTCGGTGCGATGACCGGCGCGAATACCAACGATACGCTGCAAAAAATTGATGAAGACACCTCGCCAAAACTGGCGGCGATGGACGACAGCATTCACCTCAACAGCAAATTGTTTGCCCGCCTGAAAACCGTGTATGACCAGCGCAATACGCTGAAGCTGGATGCGGAATCGCAGCGTCTGATTGAAGTCACGTATAAAGATTTTGAGCTGGCGGGCGCGAATCTTTCGGACGCCGGTAAAGACCAGCTCAAGGCGCTGAACCAGCAGGCGGCCACGCTGAGTACGCAGTTCACCAATAAACTTCTCGCGGCGACGAAAGCGGGCGGGCTGACGGTAACAGATAAAACGCAACTGGCCGGGCTGAGCGACGCCGAGCTTTCCGCGGCAGCGCAGGCGGCCAAAGACCGTAAGCTGGATAACGCGTGGTTGCTGGTGCTGCAAAACACCACCCAGCAGCCTTTGTTGCAGCCGCTGGAAAACCGCGACACGCGCAAGGCGCTGTACGACGCGTCCATTAATCGCGCTGAAAAAGGCGATGCCAACGATACGCGTACGCTAATCGCAAAACTGGCGAAAGTCCGTGCGGAACAGGCCAAAGTGCTGGGATTCCCAAGTTATGCAGCGTGTAAACTGGAAGATCAGATGGCGAAAACGCCGCAGGCTGCGCTGGATTTCATGCACAAAATTGTGCCAGCCGCGACTGCCCGCGCGGAGCGTGAGGCGAAAGATATTCAGTCAGAAATCGATAAGCAAAAGGGCGGATTCAGCGTAGCGGCCTGGGACTGGCAGCATTACGCCCAGAAGGTGCGCAAAGAGAAATACGATCTCGATGATGCGCAGATCAAACCGTACTTCGAGCTGAATAACGTGCTGGAAAACGGCGTGTTCTACGCGGCGAATCTGCTGTACGGCATCACGTTTAAAGAGCGCAAAGACCTGCCGGTCTGGAACCCCGATGTGCGCGTTTTTGAAGTCTTCGATAAAGACGGTAAATCGATGGCGCTGTTTTACGCCGATTATTATCAGCGTGATAACAAAGGCGGCGGCGCGTGGATGAGTAATTTCGTCGACCAGTCTAAACTGCTCGGCACCAAACCTGTGATTTATAACGTCGCTAACTTCCAGAAACCTGCGGCGGGGCAACCGGCGTTGTTGTCGTGGGATGATGTGATCACGATGTTCCACGAGTTCGGCCATACGCTGCACGGGCTGTTTGCCGACCAGCAATATCCGAGCCTTTCAGGCACTGCGACGCCGCGCGATTTCGTCGAATTCCCGTCCCAGTTTAACGAGCACTGGGCGAGTGACCCGAAAGTGTTTACTCACTTCGCGAAGCATTATCAGACCGGTGAAGTCATGCCGCAGGCCTTGCAGGACAAAATCGAGAAAGCCAGTAAGTTTAATAAAGGGTATGACATGACCGAGCTGCTGGCCGCCGCGCTTCTGGACATGCACTGGCACAGCCTGAGTGCCACGGAACCGCAGCAGGATGTCGATAAGTTCGAAGCCGAATCGCTGGCGAAGGACAAAGTGAATCTGGCGTACGTTCCGCCGCGCTATCGTTCCAGCTATTTCCAGCACATCTGGGGGAACGGGTACGCCGCCGGGTATTATGCGTATCTGTGGACAGAAATGCTGGCCGACGATGCCTTTGCCGGGATCACCGAACAAGGCGGGCTGACGCGGGAAAATGGTCAGAAATTCCGTGATCAAATTCTTTCACGCGGTAACAGTGAGGATCTGGAAAAACTCTATGAAACCTGGCGCGGCAAAGCACCGTCCATTGAACCGATGCTGAAAAACAGAGGTCTGGAAGAGTAATTCAATCCGCCATGAAACAGCCCTGACCGTTATGCGTTCAGGGCTTTTTTTACGCCGTCCGCGCCGCCAGCCGGTGGCCCATCCAGAAGAACACCAGCCCGCCGGCCGAAGCGGCAATCAGCGCAATAAACATCACCGGCGGTGCGGCGTAACTGAGCAGGAAACCGCACATCACCGGGTTTATCGCGCCGCCAAGATTGCTCAGGTTTTGCATCCCGTAGTAGCTGCCTTTCATGTTTTCCGGCGCGATATAGTCGATAAACATGTATTCAACCGGAATGACGATCAGCTCGCCGAAGCTGAAAATCGCCATCGCGATGATCCAGAACAGCACCGATTGCCCGGCCGTCATGAAGCCAATCAGACCGATGATGAAGAAAATGGTGCCGAGCAGCAGCCATTTCAGCAGGCTTTTTTGTTTCATCCGGCTACTTAACGCGTACTGGAAGACGATCACGATGACGGCGTTGGTGATCATCACGGCGCCGATAATTTTGTACGCAAACGCCGCATTGGAAACCAGAATCAGATATTGCGACAGATAACCGGCGAACTGCCCGAAAACGACCGAACCCAGCGTGCTGCCGAGCGTGAAGTAAATCAGGCGGCGATCATGGGCCAGAATGCTGAGCGTCTGGCGCAGGTTAGGTTTGGGCAGCGGTTTTTGTTCCAGCTCTGTTTGCGGTGGTTTTTGCGGGATATTACGCAATCCCCAGCCCAACGAAATCACGGTGCCCAGTGCCAGCACGCCGGAAATAATAAACGGCAGCATCGGGCTGAAACCGGCCAGCCAGACGCCAAGCGACGACCCGACCGCCCAGCCGACGTTCACCAGCGTGTAGTTCATCGAGAAGGCTTTGACCCGCTTTTCAACCGGTAACCAGCTGGCGATACAGGCTTTAAGGGTAATACTCAGCAGGGCGTAAGACGCGTTAAGCAGCGCCAGAACCAGCAAAACGCCGGTGACATCCGGCAGCACCGGCAGCAGTAAAAAGCTCAGGCCGAAAGAACTGATCGACACGGTAATCAGCGTCCGGTGATTAAATTTGTCCACCAGATAACCGCCGTACAGACTGCTGAGAATACCGATCGCCAGGCTGGCGCCAAGAATAATCCCGACGCTTTTTGGCAGCAGATGATAGTGCTCGGTCAGATAAATCGTGATAAACGGCAGAGTGACACCACGTCCGATAGTAAGTACTAACGAACTGGCGAGCAGCGCAAGGATCAGCGGCGGCATTCCCTTCATCCCCTTCATTCTCGAGGCATTCCTTTCAATATTGAGTGTGTTTGTGGTTATGGATAGCCAAAGATAATAGTCGAGTCTGCGCAGTATTTTTCGATACAAAAAGAAGGGATTAAAGAGAGTTGCGCGGGAGTGACCCGCGCGGTCAGAATTTCGCTCAGCGCTTCTCCGGCCCCAGCCCGCTGAAGAGTAGCAGGGAGACGTGTTTACGCAGCATGTCGGGGGAAATCAGTGAGCCGCCTTCTTTTCTCATTTTCATGGAGGCCATCGGGAACAGCGTCAGGCCGAACAATGAAATAAACAGCAGCGCCGGATTCAGATCCGGATTCAGACGCCCTTCGGCCTGCCAGCGGGCAATCGATTCATGCACGACTTTGCGGTTTTTGTCGCCGTTACGTTCTTCCATACGCTTTTTCAGCATGCCGCTTTCGCTGATCACTTCCCGCACCCACAGCGGCGCGACCCACGGGTATTTTTCCGCAGCATCAATCATGCATTGCGCCATGTGCGTAATCGCCATCAGCGGATCGTCGGCGTGGGTTTCGAAAATATCAGTAAACCCGGCGCGTACCGGCTGAAAACGTTCGTCGATCATGACATCCAGCAACTGCTCGCGGGTATTAAAATAGTAATGCAGCATCGCGGTGGTTACGCCCGCTTCTTTGGCAATCTGACTCAGCGGTGTCTCGGCGATACCGTATTGGGCAAACAGTTTCAGAGCGGCATCCAGCAGTAATTCCCGCTTGTCCGCGCCTTTTTTGACGCTGCGCGGGCGGCCCGGACGGCGCGCTGGCGTTTGATCCTTTTGTGCGGATCCTGTCGTTTCTGAGATTTTTCTGTCTGTCATAAGTGGTTTGATCCATTGACCGGATGGGGTGGATGCCTCAATATTAATTATACAGTTAATTAATTACAAGTCAGGAAACTATTCATGACCACTATACATTCAGCGCAGAGTGATGTCGCAGAACAGAAGCCGTCGATAAAGCTGCTGTTCTCCGCCCTGATGCTGGTAATGCTGCTGGCCGCGCTCGACCAGACGATTGTTTCCACCGCGCTGCCGACGATTGTGAGCGAGCTGGGCGGGCTGGATCAGCTTTCGTGGGTGGTGACGTCTTACCTGCTGGCGTCAACCATTGTCGTCCCGCTGTACGGTAAATTCGGCGATCTGCTTGGCCGCAAAATCGTCCTGCAAACCGCCATCGTGGTATTCCTGCTCGGCTCGGTATTGTGCGGGCTGGCGCAGAACATGACGCAGCTGATCCTGATGCGTGCCTTGCAGGGGCTGGGCGGCGGCGGGCTGATGGTGGTCAGTATGGCCGCCGTGGGCGACGTTATCCCGCCGTCTGAGCGCGGGAAATATCAGGGGTTGTTCGGCGGCGTCTTCGGCCTCGCGACGGTTATCGGGCCGCTGATCGGCGGTTTCCTGGTGGAGCATATTTCGTGGCGCTGGATTTTCTACATCAACCTGCCGCTGGGTATTTTCGCGCTGCTGGTCATCGGCGTGGCGCTGAAATCGCAGACCGCGCGTATACGCCATGAAATCGACTTCCTCGGCGCGGGTTATCTTGCGGCGGCGCTGACCTGCATTATTTTGTTCACCAGCGAAGGTGGCACGGTCTATCAGTGGTCGGATCCGCAGCTGTGGTGCATTCTGGCGTTCGGACTGGTTACGCTCGGCGGATTCATCTATGAAGAAACGCTGGCGGCAGAACCGATTATTCCGCTCGGGTTATTCCGCGACCGCACGTTCCTGCTGAGCTGCGCCATCAGCTTTATTATCGGGATGTCACTGATGGGGTCGATGACATTCCTGCCACTGTATTTGCAGGTGGTAAAAGGCTCGACGCCGTCGGAAGCCGGGATGCAGCTGCTGCCGCTGATGGGCGCTTTGCTGGTCAGTTCGATTATCAGCGGACGGATTATCAGCCGCATCGGGCGTTACCGTATTTTCCCGATCCTCGGGACGTTACTGAGCTTTGCCGGCATGGTTTTACTGGGCTTTCTGAAAGTCGGCACGCCGCTTCATATGTTGTATCTCTACATCGGCGTGCTCGGTTTCGGGTTGGGCATGGTGATGCAGGTGCTGGTGCTGGCGGTGCAAAACTCGGTTTCGATGAAGCAAATGGGCGTTGCGACGTCCGGTGTTACGCTGTTCCGCTCGATCGGTGGATCAATCGGCGTGGCGATGTTCGGCGCGATTTTCACGCATGTTTTGCGTAATCAGCTTGAAGCGCGGATCCCCGAAGGAACGCAGCTCCCGCGCTCACTGGGTGCGCAGGCCGTTCAGCAATTGCCCGCTGCAATCCGCGACGATTATTTGCAGGCATTCGGCACGGCGCTGCACTCGGTGTACCAGATCGCCGCAGGTGTCATGGTGCTGGCGTTTATTCTTTCGCTGTTGCAAAAAGAGGGCGTGCTGAAGAAAGAGCAAACCCGCCTCTAAGTTTTCCCTGGCGGTTGTGAGTTTTTTCTCACACCGCCAGAATTTCAATTAAAAATCCTCGTGCGGTCTCCTTTCTGTTATTTATACGTTTTGATGATATTCCGATCTGTTATTATTTTGGCAGGGAAAGTGTATTGCTTTGATGAATGTTTATCAGAAATCCCCATCTAGTAATATATAAATCACTGAGCGTTATTTCATAGCAATAAGGATATTGATATGTTCTCATCATTAAGCCGGAGTGTCGGGTGTTTTGGCGTCAACTTATTCCATGACGTTATCGAGGTGCAGTATAGGTTGAAGAATTCCGGTTTCCCTGATCTGGTGGTTGATGGCAACTGTGGTCAGAAAACTGTCGCGGCGATAAGAGAATATCAGCGCCGCTTTATGTCTTTGCCCGATGGCCTGGTTGAAGTTAATGGCGCAACGATTCGCCGGTTGCAGTCCGCAGCGATTTCACAGGGAAGTGCTCGTCTGGATACCCCTGTGCCGCCAGCGAGTAACGCGCCGGTGTCCGGTGGCGTGAGACGGAATGTTAATGAGTTATCGGTAAGTCCTCAGGGGCATGCATTGATTAAGAATTATGAAAGTTTAAAATTAAAGACATACTTCGACCAAACTGGCTTGGAAATAAATAAATATGTTGATGGAGCGACAATCGGATATGGTCATCTAATAGAAAACGCCAGTGAATTTGAAATTTATAAGAATGGAATAACAGAAATGAAAGCAAATGAGCTATATCTGGAAGATATAAATGAATTCGAGGAGAAAGTAAAGAAAGTTCTCAAAGCGGAAGTAAATCAAAATGAATATGATGCAATAATTATGTTTTCTTTTAATATCGGATATGGAAGCGTTAAACATGACAAAGGATTTGTCTCATCTGAAGTTTTAAAAATAATGAATGGCACATCTACTGGAGATATTGATGAGGCCTGGTTACGGTGGGGGTACAGTCAGCATCATTTTTCTAATGGCCTGATGAATAGGAGAAGGTCAGAGCTGAATGTTTTTCACAATGGAGTCTATGCCCGATGAAAAGAATACTATTGTCATTTCTTATTATGGGCTCTATAGCTTGTCACGCTGAAGGCTATAAACTGCACGCCGGACATCCAGACTTTGAGGGTAAACGTTTTGATATTGATTTAAAATACAATTGTCCCGAAGGCGAAATGACTTGCAAGGATGTTGATTACGACGGGATTAATAAGAAAACAGGTGCGAGATTGCATCTCAAAGGCCGCGTAATGTTCAATTCTCATAGCTATGATTTTCAGGGATATATATTTGACAACGGCGAGTATAGTTATGTTCTGAATCCTGATAATTCTAAAGAGACAGATTCAGGACAAGTTTGGATTTTAAACGTATTTTATAAAGACAAGGTCATAGCAACTGATGAAGGTGTTATGCAGTAATTTTTCCCTTTGAAAAGGAATTTATAATTTATGAAAAAATCAATGTTAATAGTATTAATATGCATGTGTAGCATGAGTTGTTTTGCGCAAAACTACAGACTTCACTCAGGACTCCCAGATTTTGAAGGGCAGCGTTTCGATATCGATCTCAAAGACAATTGCCCTGAAGGAGAAATGGATTGTGATGATGTTAGCTATGACGGGATTAATAAAAAAACGGGGGCGAGACTGCATCTGAAAGGTCGGGTTATTACAAATTATTATAGTCATGACTTCAGGGGTATGAGTTTAAAAATGGAAATTATACTTATACATTGCGACCGGATTCTAAATCTTCCAATGATGTATTTCAAATCTGGAATCTGAACATTTCCTTAAATGATCAAGTCATAGCAACCGACCAGGGCATCATGCATTAGCGTTTCACGGTCTCTGTCTGATAGTGCCATTTGAGATCAACCCAAATGGCACTGACGGAATCGTTAAGAAACTCTGTCAATCCATAGACTATAACCAGAAGTTCCTGCGATATGATGCGTGACATCTATGGTTTCATAGCGCAATGAAAGTGTCTCATAAGGCTGTGAATCTCCTCCCGGAAGCGTGCTGGGATTGGTCGAGGAAATACTTTCAATGGTGGCATCAGTCAGTTTGATGGTTAAATACTTCTCCTGCACGCCGTATTGCGAAGTTCTGTAGTAATCCAAAATACACTGAATACGCTCGTTATTAGAAATAGCGACCAGCAGTAATGGCGTCGATTTATCCAGAGGTTTGGTTACACGCATCGGGTGATGATTAACATTTTGTTCACGGGTAATATCGTGCTGCGATGAATAGATAAGTATCTGATCTGCATGCCCTGCCTGGAATCTGTTACCGATTGAACTGTAACTTGAACAACCGGCTGATATCAGGCCCTGAGTCATTCCATTTATGGTTAAATATGTACAGTTTGACATTCTTAAAATTCCTTTTAAAAGCGATTTGTATGTGTATTTCCTGACGAGATTTTTATGTATTTATTTTCTGAGACTGATTTTAGCATGTTGTGTTTTTTAATTATGAGGCTCTGATTGGATTATTTATTGTTTTAAATGCCCTCCCCGTATTTATTAAATTGTTTATTTAATGCCAATCAATAAGCCAAATGAATATAATTTCTGGGTAAAGCGTCAGAAACCTTCTACGCTTAAAGGTTCTGTAACGTCATGCAAACCAGAACATCAGGGCAGGACAGCCCTGACGATAAATCCATTAAGAGGTGTACCATGCTTTTTCGCCGGTTCGAGCGAATGATCGACATTTTTCGGGAGGCGCCGGGGGCCGAGCCACCGGGCACAGTCTGGCCTTTTTATCTTTATTATCTGCGTCAGGTCTGGCCGAGTTTTGCGGTGCTGCTGGTCGTCGGACTGGTAGCGTCACTGATTGAAGTGTCGCTGTTCAGCTACCTCAGCCAGATTATCGATCTCACTAAAGACACGCCGCCTGGCAGTTTTTTTTCCGACCATAGGGGCGAGTTGCTCTGGATGGCAGCGGTGGCGATGATCATGCGGCCGGTGTTTTTCGGGCTGAATGATTTGCTGGTTCATCAGACGCTTACGCCCGGCATGACCAGCATGATCCGCTGGCAGAATCACAAATACGTCCTCAGACAAAGCCTCAACTTTTTCCAGAGCGATTTTGCCGGGCGTATTGCGCAGCGCATCATGCAGACCGGCAGTTCGCTGCGTGATTCCGCGGTGCAGATGGTCGATGCCATCTGGCATGTGGTGATTTACGCCGCCAGCGCCTTATACCTGTTTGCTGAAGCCGACTGGCGTCTGATGATCCCGCTGATTATCTGGATTTTCTGTTACGCCATCTGCCTGTGGTATTTCGTTCCGCGTGTGAAGCAGCGTTCGGTCGAATCGTCTGAAGCCCGTTCGAAACTGATGGGCTGCATTGTGGACGGCTATACCAATATTTCGACGCTGAAACTGTTTGCGCATACCGATATGGAACAGCAGTATGCCCGCGAGGCCATCACCGAGCAGACTTTAAAAACCCAGCTCGCTGGCCGCCTGTTAACCGGCATGGCGTTTGCGATCACCACGCTTAACGGCCTGCTGATTGTTGCCAGCACCGGGCTGGCACTGTGGCTGTGGACGCAATCGCTGATCACCGTCGGGGCTATCGCGCTGGCGACGGGGCTGGTGATTCGTATCGTGAATATGTCCGGCTGGATTATGTGGGTGGTCAACGGCATTTTCGAGAATATCGGTACGGTTCAGGACGGTCTGCATACCATCGCGCAGCCGCTGACCGTCACGGATAAACCGCAGGCTCCGGCGCTGAAAGTCGATCAGGGAGCGATCCGCTTTGATCACGTGAACTTCAACTATGGGAAAGGCAGCCCGGTGATCCGGAACCTGGATCTGGCGATCCGTCCCGGCGAGAAGATCGGCCTGATCGGGCCTTCCGGCGCGGGAAAATCCACGCTGGTGAACCTGCTGCTGCGCTTATACGACATCGACGGCGGTCGGATTCTCATTGATGAGCAGAATATTGCCGACGTCACGCAGGGCAGTCTGCGCGCGCAAATCGGCATGATTACGCAGGACACATCGCTGTTGCACCGTTCTATTCGCGACAACCTGCTGTACGGCAGGCCGGGCGCGACGGATGAAGAATTGCAGCTGGCGATACGTCAGGCACGCGCCGATGAATTCATTCCGCAACTCTATGATTCACAGGGACGCACCGGGCTGGATGCGCACGTCGGTGAACGCGGCGTGAAACTCTCCGGCGGGCAACGTCAGCGTATTGCGATTGCGCGCGTGTTACTGAAAAACGCGCCAATCCTGATTATGGACGAAGCCACGTCGGCACTCGATTCGGAAGTGGAAGCGGCGATTCAGGAAAGCCTGGAAACACTGATGGGCGGTAAAACGGTGATTGCGATTGCGCACCGGTTATCGACCATTGCCAAAATGGACCGTCTGGTGGTGCTGGAAAAAGGGCAGATCGTCGAAACGGGAAGTCACGCCGAACTGCTGGCGCACGGCGGTCTGTATGCCCGTTTGTGGCAGCATCAGACCGGCGGATTTGTCGGAATGGATTAACCGTCGTTCTTTAAGACGGCGCGTGCCGGTAGGGCAGCACTTCACGGGCTTCATCGGCCCAGCGCTGCACGCCGGCACGTTCTTCCACCAGAAAATCGTCGACGGCGTCGCGCAAACCCGGATGCCGTAAATAGTGCCACGAGTCGGTGATCACCGGCTCAAAGCCGCGCAGCAGTTTGTGTTCGCCTTGTGCGCCTGCGTCGAACCGCGCCAGCCCGTGTGCAATCGCGTATTCCATTCCCTGATAGAAACAGGTTTCGAAATGCAGCCGGTCGAACTCCGCAAGACAGCCCCAGTAGCGGCCATAAAATGTATCGCCGCTGATTAAACTGAACGCCATCGCCACGTCGCGGCCATTTTGTTGCGCCATCACCACGCGGATCGCCTCCGGCATTCTTTCTGCCAGCAGGCTGAAAAATTCACGGGTCAGATAAGGTGACTGGCCGCGGATCCGGTAGGTATTGCTGTAGCAGGCGTACACGAAATCCCACTGCGTTTCGGTCAGCTGCGCGCCTTCCCGCCACACAAATTCAATGCCCTGCGCCGCGACCTGTTCGCGTTCCTTACGGAACTGTTTGCGCTTACGCGAGGTGAGGGCGTCGAGATAATCCTGAAAATCGCGGTAGTCGCGGTTTTGCCAGTGATACTGACAGCCCAGCCGGTGCTGCCACACAGCTTCATCGCCGAGCAGCCGGTTGGCGCGGGTGTCCGTGAAATTGATGTGTGCGCCGGTCAGCCCGTTTGCTTCGAGATATTCCGGCAGTGCTTGTATGAGGTTTACCGCTGCCGCTTCATCGCCCAGCAGCCGTGCGCCGGTCACCGGGCTGAACGGCACTGCGCCCAGCCACTTCGGATAATACGCAATGCCCGACCGCTGGCAGGCGTCCGCCCAGCCCTGATCAAACACGTATTCGCCGTAAGAATGCCGTTTACGATAGCCGGGAATAGCCGCCAGAATTTTGCCGTTTTCCCGCCACAGAAGATGTTCCGGACGCCAGCCGGAAGTCGGCCCCAGGCTGCCGCTGTCTTCCAGCGTGGATAAAAACGCATGGCTGAGGAACGGTTGCTGCGCAGGCACCAGCGCATCCCACTCTTCGGCGGGTAAATCGACCAGACGGTTTAACGGCGTAATGGGCATCAATTTTCTCACTGTGGTGGAAAAGGCGGTAGCGCGTTCAGATTATAATGATTAGTGATTTAGCGGGCGCTGATTTATACCCGTCATACTTCAAGCTGCTTATGCGTTGGCTACACCCGTTCACCCCAGTCACTTACCGGAGTAAGCTCCCGGGGATTTACGGCTTTGCCGCCTTTAAGCAACTCGAATTATTTTGGGTAGAGTGCTCTGGAAAGGATTTTTCAAATAACGAATGGCGTAATTCTCTGATTTACCCTCCGGAATATTAACCACAATATCCCGGAGGGTAATTAATTTTACGGCATGCGAAAAATTAATTAACTGGCTCTGACTTCAGGATTATCTGACAGCGAAATAAAGCTGGCGCTCTTCGCATCAAAGGCTTCAATGCAGCCTGATTCAATATCATAAACCCAGCCGTGCAGGGTAACGTCGCCTTTCGCTAACGCCACCGCCACACAAGGATGTGTGCGCAGATTGCTCAGTTGTGCAACCACGTTCTGATGCACCATCCCGTTGACGCGCGCTTCCGGCGTGTCGTGTTCTGTGGCTTCGTTGATGGCTTTCGCCGCATCGGAATAACGCAGCCAGTGAGCCACCGCTGGCATGTGATCCAGACAGGTACAGTTGGCGATTGCGCTCATCGCGCCACAGTTGGAATGCCCGCAGATGACGATATCTTTCACGCCCAGCGCCTTCACGGCGTACTCGACGGTGGCAGAAACGCCGCCCGGTTCCGGCCCGAATGGCGGCACGATGTTACCGGCGTTGCGGATAACAAACAGTTCGCCCGGCTCACGCTGCGTGACTAATTCCGGCACTAACCGGCTGTCAGAGCAGGATATAAACAGGGTCTTTGGATTTTGGTTTAATGCGAGTTCTTTGAATAATTTAGAGCGTTGTGGGAACGCCTCTTTCTGGAATCTGAGGAAGCCTTCAATTACGTCTTTCATAGGGGGATTTCCTGTATTTCGATCCCATCGATACTGCCACGAAAAAAAAGGCAGATCAATCAGACGGAAAATCACTACTATTTATAGGGTAAATCAGTTTTCCTAAAATATTATAAAATTCAGCGCTAAAGGATTTCATCCGGCATTTTTTATTATCTTCCCTTTATCTCTGCGCGATCCGCCCCCATTATTTCTCTGTTCCCTAAATCAAGGAGTCTGTATGACAATCGAATACGCTATCTTCGGTGGCGGCTGTTTCTGGTGTACGGAAGCAGTGTTCAAAGACGTCATCGGCGTGGAGTCGGTGGAAAGTGTTTACACCGGCGGCGCGCGGCCGAACCCGACCTATGAGCAGGTTTGCAGCGGAGCGACCGGTCACGCAGAAGCCATTCGTGTCGGCTTTGACCCGGCGAAACTCAGTTACGGCGATTTACTGGATATCCACTTCGTCACGCATGATCCGACCCAGCTTAACCGCCAGGGAAATGACGTCGGCACGCAATACCGTTCAGTGATTTTCCCGGCCAATGAGCAGCAAAAAGCTGAAGCTGAGGCGGCTATTTTGCGCGCGCAACAGGATCACAGCGATCCGGTTGTCACCAGTATTGAACCCCTGGGCGAGGTGTATGTTGCGGAAGGTTATCACCAGAATTACTGGGAGGGCGCTGGGCAGCAGAACCGCTACTGCATGGCTGTTATTCCGCCGAAACTGCAAAAGCTGCGTAAGGGTTTTGCACAACGGACGAAATCGCTGAATCCGTAAACGGCAGAAGCCAGAACGTTTGTTCTGGCTTTTTTTGGCTCAAAATCCGTAGCGGATGGCATCCTTACTTTTCTGCATCAGCGTATCTATTTTCTGCGAATACGCCTCGAGCCCCTGGCCGTCACCGGCTTCTGAGCACTGACGACGCCGCGCGTTGTAAGCCTTCATCAGCTGCGCCTGTGCGAAACCGGGCTTTCCGTAGCACGCCATACTTTGCTCCCAGCAGGCAATGGCGGCCTCCAGATCCTGCTGCTCCTGATACTGTTTTCCCAGCTCGTTGAGTGCTTTGGCCGACTCCTGAGGCGGCAGGTGTTGGGATAAAATTTGCTCAATACGCGTATCCATAATGAATGCCCTCCGGCTTAATTAATGGAAGAAGTTGAGAATATGGCCGAACACCAGCCCGACGCCGATGACATCCGAGTCACTGAATGTCACGTTCGAGAAGCCAAATTTGCCGAGCAGTGGCAGCAACAGCGCCGGTAACAGCGTGATAAACAGGCCGTGGAAGATACCGCCGATAATCGCCCCGCGACGCCCGCCGACGGCGTTACCGAAGATACCCGCCGTGCCGCCCGCGAAGAAGTTGGTCAGCATACCCGGCAGAATCATCGCCAGCCCGAGGCTCGGGAACAGGAACATGCCGATGACAGAACCGATGGTGGTCGAGATAAATCCGATGATGACGGCGTTCGGCGCGTAAGGGAAAAGCACCGGGCAATCGAGCGCCGGAATAGCGTTTGGCACGATGCGCAGGGCGATCCCACGGAAAGCCGGCACGATTTCTGCCAGTAGCAGGCGCACACCGGAGAGCAGCACGTAAACGCCGACCACAAACTGAATGGATTGCAGGAACGAGTAGACCAGATAGTTAACGCTGTTGGCGAAAGGCGCGACGACTTCGGGGCCGGCGGCAACGGCGGGGATCAGGTAAATCGGGATCATCACCACCATCATCGAAAGATAGGTGTCTTGAAGGAAAGAGAGAGCCTGTGGCAACTCGAGATCTTCGGTACTTTTGTTGACGTTACCGGTGATTTTCGCCACGCCCGCCTGCACGATGTAGCCGATGGTGCAGAAATGGCCGAGTGCAAAATCATCGGAACCGGTAATTTTGCGCACAATCGGTTGTGCCAGGACCGGCATCCCGACCGCCATCACACCGGCAATCACGCCGCCGGTAATGATCAGCTCCGCACCGCGCAGCCCGCCCATATAGCCGATGACGGAACAGACGGTCGCCATCCATAACGACGCCTGGCCGGTGAGGAAAATGTATTTAAAGCGCGTCAGGCGGGCAATCAGGATATTGACGATAAACGCCAGCACCATAATTAACGCGGTTTCCCGCCCGAGCGTTTGTTGCGCGATACCGGCAATGGAGCCGACGTCGGTGACCACGCCGCGCATATGGAAACCTTTCTGGAATATTTCACCCAGGAAGTTCAGCGCATTCACAATAATACTGGCACCGGAAAGTAAAACCAGAAATCCGAGCAGCGTTTTTAATGTACCGGTAATAATCTGCCCCGGACTTTTCTTTAATGCAATCAGGCCAATCATGGCGATCAGCGAGATTAATATTGATGCCTGGCCTAAAACATCATTGACAATAAAGTGAAGGAAAGACATGAGCGTCCCCTGTAGTAGAGATGTAGAGTTGTTCTATTGGATGACAGTATTTTTATTATCAGACAGCCAGGTGACCCATTTCCTGAAGAACGGGTGTCAGCTTATCTTTTATTTCTTTTTTATCCACTAAGCGTTTCAGATAAATAATATTGGCGCTGATGGTGTAATGCTGGAATTGTGATCTGAAGTTTTCGCCGGTCATAATAATATCGGCTCTGGATGATGTGGCGCTGGAAATATCGCAATGTGATAAATCTGCCTCCACGCCTAAATCCTTCAATGCGGCTTCAATGCTCATTTCACAGGCAAAACTGCTGCCCAGACCTGCACCGCATACCGCAAGAATAGATAACTTTTTCATAAGTATTCCTTACCCTTCATACTTCAAGCTGCAGATGCGTTGGCTGCATTCTCTCACCCGAATCACTGACTTAATGTCAGCTTATCGGGATTCTTTCATGTGCCGCCTTCCTGCAACTCGAATTATTTTGGGTGCTAGAGTTAATAGGGTTATGTTCGTCTCTCTACACTTCACGTCTAAAACTGTCTGATAATATCTAATGCTTCCTCCTTGTTTTTACTCTGTTTTAATTTTTTCGCTGCCTCATCATTGCAGAACAAGTGAGAAAGGCTGGCGATCATTTCAATGTGTGAATGGCTGTCAACCGCCGCCAGCGCGAAGATGACATAGACCGGATCGTTATCTTCGCTGCCGAATTCAACACCTTCTGAAACAATCACCAGAGAGAGTGCGGTTCTGACAGCCCCTTCTTCTGGCCGGGCATGTGGCATGGCAATCCCTTCACCCAAAACATAATAAGGGCCGATTTCCCGATGCATGTCATATATCGCCTGAAGATAGCGACTTTCGGCAGCCCCGGAATCAATTAAAGGTTGCACAGCTAATGCGACGGCACTTTGCCAGTCTTTTATTTTGGTGATAATGGTGGTGTTATTTTCATTAATCCAGTCGCTTAACATAATGCCTCTTCACATTAATAGGGTCTTTTCTCAGTATGATATTTAATTAAAATAAAAACTGTGATCTATCCAATCCTATTTGCCATTAATGAAAGATAATAATTTCAAAAGACATGAAGGAATTAATGATAGTAGGGGTTTAACATTGTCCAGATATCAGAATGTGCTGACTTTTCAGTAAAAGAATATTTCCTATGGTGGATGTTTATTGGGTTTGAGTCTGAAATGAATTTAATATCCATTCATGTATATCAACAATATTTACAGGCTTATTTTGTGCAGTAACATTCTGGTCAACAGAATAAACTGGCCCCAACGCCATTGGTCGCGCATTTCCGGCGAGAATTTTTAATTCGGGAATATATTCTGCCCCGACGTGCCCCGGTAGACGTTCGCCGAGTCGTGAAGCAAAACGCTCCGCTGCGAGTTCTGCATCAATCTGACACCAGATTTCCAGAACCTGCGTCACGCCCGCCCGTTGCAAATAATCCTGCAACACCTCTTTTGGCTGGAATCCAAACCACGCATCAGCAATAAAAGTGCTGCCCTGCGGTGCGCCGCCGATGATATCCCAGATAACCTGATAGCTGGCCAGCCCGAGCACGCGGTTAAAAGGGCGATCGACATTTTGCAGCCGCTGCAGAAACGGGTTTTTGATGCCATCCAGCGACAGTTGCAGCCAGCCGCTGTATTCAGAAAGCTCAACGGCGAGCCGGCTTTTACCTGACGCCGGGATCCCGTTCACCAGGACGACGCGTTTGCCGGTAAAGCCATTTCGTGAGGCGCTTCTGTTTTCAGACATGTTCCACCTGTTCAGTTTGGTTGTGAGCCGGAGCATGGAAATATTGCTGAATGACGGCCTGAAGTTCGTTCAGACGCGGAACTGCCAGTGATTCGAGCCGGGATTTTGTCGCGCTGCGATCCAGCGAAATGCAGTCTTTCCACAACGAACGTCCGGCAATCACGCCTGAAGCGCCTTCGCTCATGGCATCCGCCACTTGTTTGAGGAACGTCGTGTGGTCAACACCCGCTGAAAGCACAGCCCACGGCACGTCTCCGGCCAGTTTAGTGATGTCTGCGCAGGCCTGTTTTGAACCAGGATAGGGCAGTTTCAACACCTTCGCGCCACATTCCAGACAAATCTTCGTGCCACCATAAATCAGCGACGGGACTTTTTCTTTATATTCTTCCTCGGTTTCGTTGTCGAGTTTATAGGTGAGGAACTCCACCACCAGCAGCAGGTCTTCGCGGGCGAAATCCCCGATGCACTGGCGCAGAATTTCAATGTTATGGCGGTTTGCGGCTTCCTGATCCGAACGCAGATACACCATAATTTTGCCGCCGGTCGCGCCCAGTTCACGTACGCGGCGCGCATCCACATTCGCCACTAACCGCGACAGACGGTAGCCTTCCGGCGAAATATCCCAGCCTGACGCATCCAGGCCGATCAGCAGCGCGGTATCACGGGCAATAATGCCGTTATCCACCAACTGCGGCACCGCACAGACCGGATCTACCAGAACGCAGGAGGCTTTACTGGCGAGGTATTGAGTGATATCGGCTTTGATCAGGCCAAGTTGGTGTTCGGAAATGGCAGATTGTTGCTGAGGGTCGCTGGCAAGCAGGCTGCGCATGGCACCGCGTTGATCACAGGCAATCACCAGCATTGCGCCGTTTTTACCGCAAATCTGCTGATAGCTGCGTAATTCTGAAGTAGACATTTTTGACATGGAACTCTCCTTTGCGTGAAATTTATTACAGATGAAAAAATCTCGATTACACTGGACGTTCTGTCTTTGCTCCCTGACTAAAAGGGGCGGTAAAATCGCGTAACACGCCGTTTTACAAGGGTTGTAGCCCGATCCTGCACATTGCATTTTCACAGGTGTTGCGCAATAATCCCTCAATCAACGATTTGAGTGTAATTCATTACTGAAAGGAATTTCAAGCTGAAAGAGCCAATTTTGCAAGATATTGCAGCAACGCGTGCCATGATGCATTTAGTGGCAAAGCTGCATTACGAGTCTGATATGTCTCAGGTGGAGATTGCGCGCAAGCTGGATGTTTCAACGGCGACAATCTCACGGCTGCTGAATAAGGCCCGCGCGGCGGGCATTGTGCGCATCGAAGTGGTGGGATTATCTTCACCGGAAGACATGACATCTGACCTGATAAACCGCCTCGGGCTGAAAAAAGCCTATGTGGTCGATGCACCGCCGGGTAATGAACAAGGTGCGCTGGCCGCCCCGCTGGCTGCGTTGTTGCAGGAGGCGGGTTTAGGTGCCGGTTCGGTGCTGGGCATTGGCTGGGGAAGGGCGGTGCGCGAGGTGACGCTGGCCGGAATGCCGCGCCTGCCGGGCATTATGACCGTGGCGCTGAATGGCGGAATGCAGCAGTCTGCGCCGCATTTTCAAATTACCGAGTTCGTCCGTCGGGCGGCAGAACAGATGGAAGGCACGCCGTATTTTCTGCATGCGCCTTATCTTTCTTCGGCAGAATTGCGCGACGCATTTCTCGCTGACGGCAGCGTGCAGGAAATTATCTCCCTGTGGGACAAACTGGACGCCGCGATTGTCGGCATCGGTCTGACGCATACGCCTAAACCGAGTGAATCGACCACGGCCACGCCGGGCGAACAGGCGCTCAGCGACGCGGCGGGTGATGTGCTGCGTCATTACTTCACGGAATCCGGCGAGTTATTGCACTGGGAGGGCGAGGAGCGAATGATTGCAGCGTCGGTTGAACAGCTTCGTAAAACGCCGCTGACCATTGGCGTGGCCGCGACGCCGGAAAAAGCCGCCGGGATTATTGGCGCGGTGCGTTCGGGCATGATTAATTCGCTGGTCACCGAC
Source organism: Rahnella sp. PCH160 (assembly GCF_047784855.1). Lineage (NCBI taxonomy): Bacteria > Pseudomonadati > Pseudomonadota > Gammaproteobacteria > Enterobacterales > Yersiniaceae > Rahnella > Rahnella sp. PCH160. The sequence goes on along the minus strand of NZ_JBLOGT010000001.1, from coordinate 783,549 downwards.
GTGAATACCGCACAGGCGATCCTGGATAAACTGCCGGTGGCATAAAGCCCGGCATTTCCCCCTGGCACATGGGCCAAACAAAAAGGCATTCCCTTGGCGGGGAATGCCTTTTTAGCTTTTGTCTTTCCTCAGCGAGTGTTTTTGCAGGGTTTTAAGTGAAAGTGTGCTGTGCTGCAATAAACAGTAGACGTGTCCTGGGAATAGTCATAATGGGTTATTTTTAATAACTCGTTAAAAGATTTTGTTGTTCCTATCTATATGATTATTAATAACACTTAAGGCTGTTTATAGAGGCATTAGCCTGTCAAAAAAATCTGAACAAGTTCGCAAATTCTTTCCGCTATCTGCTTTTCCCCTTCTGACCTATCGTTAATTCCAGCAGCACAACAACACAACGTGAAATACAAACACACAACCTGATAATGCACTCTGAGAGGAAATGAAAATGTCTAAATTCGATCTGCTGGACCCACAGAACTCCACCCTGATTTTCATCGACCATCAGCCACAAATGTCTTTCGGCGTCGCAAACATCGATCGCCAGCAGCTTAAAAATAACACCGTCGCTCTCGCTAAAGCAGGCAAAGTTTTTAACGTGCCGGTGATTTACACCTCCGTCGAAACCGAAAGCTTCAGCGGCTATATCTGGCCGGAACTGCTGGCGGTTCACCCGGATGTGAAGCCGATTGAACGCACCTCCATGAACTCCTGGGAAGATGCGGCGTTTGTGAAAGCCGTTGAAGCGACAGGCCGTAAAAAACTGATTATCTCCGCATTGTGGACCGAAGTGTGTCTGACTTTCCCGGCCCTGATGGCGCTGAAAGAAGGCTACGAAGTGTATGTAGTGACCGACACCTCCGGCGGCACCAGCGTGGATGCGCATGAACGTTCCATCGACCGCATGGTGCAGGCCGGTGCAATTCCGGTGACCTGGCAACAGGTTCTGCTCGAGTACCAGCGCGACTGGTCACGCAAAGAAACGTACGACGCCGTGATGGATCTGGTTCGCGAACACAGCGGCGCATACGGCATGGGCGTGGATTACGCCTACACCATGGTGCATAAAGCGCCGCAGCGTAAAGCTTAAAAATACCTTCAGGCTACAGGAGCGTTGGCTGCGTTCAGTCACCCGGATCACTTACTTGAGTAAGCTCATCGGGATTCCCTCGCTTGCCGCCTTCCTGCAACCTGAATGATTTAGGTATTTAATTTATTAATAACGCCGGAACTGCGCTGTGAGCGGGTTCCGGCAGGAGAGAATGATGCGTAATGCACCTGTTTCCGGCCTGTCGGTTCCCGTTGTTCGTTTTGCGTTTATCCGCGGGTTCGCCCTGCTGGCTCTTTGTGCCGCGTATTTGCAGGGCGGTCTGGTTAAGTTGTTTGATTTCGGCGGTGCGATTGCCGAGATGCAGCACTTTGGTTTATCCCCGGCGGCACCCATGGCCGCCGCCGTGATTATTCTGGAACTGGGCGCATCGGCGCTGATCCTTTCCGGACGTTTTCGCTGGGCGGGCGCGCTGGCGCTGGCCCTGTTTACTTTTGTCGCCAACTTTATGGCAAACGCCTTCTGGCAGGCGTCAGGGCATGACCGGGCGATGCTGATGAACGGTTTCTTTGAACATATCGGTCTGGCCGGCGCATTTATTTATGTCGCGTGGGATGACCTGAAGGGGCGCGCATGAGCCAGAATAACGCCGCATCCGGCGCATTTTCACCGCTGAAACAGGGGCTGTTCGCCACGATTTGGGTGGCGACCATTCTCGGCAACACCGGCAGCTTTATGCGCGATGTCGCCAGCTCCTGGCTCGTCACCGGGCTGTCGTCAAACCCGGCGGCCGTCGCGCTGATGCAAACTGCTGCCACGTTGCCCATTTTTCTGCTGGCCATTCCGGCCGGTGTTTTATCCGACATTCTCGACCGCCGCCGTCTGCTGATTTTTGTGCAGTTACTGCTGGCGAGCGTCAGCGGGACTTTGCTGATTTTGTCGCACAATAATTTACTGACCGTCGAATACCTGGTGGCGCTGACGTTTATCGGCGGTATCGGGGCTGCGCTGATGGGCCCGGCGTGGCAGGCGATTGTGCCGGAACTGGTGCCGCGCACGGATTTGCGTAACGCCGTGGCGCTGAATTCTCTGGGCATTAATATCGCCCGCGCCGTCGGTCCGGCGGGTGGCGGTTTGCTGTTAGCCAGCCTCGGTGCGGGTGCGGCTTATGGCGCGGATGTCATGAGCTACGTTTTCGTGATTGGCGCACTGCTGTGGTGGAAGCGTCCGGTTAAAGCGAAAAATGAACTGTCAGAACATTTTCTTGGCGCGTTCCGTGCGGGGCTGCGTTATGTGAAAGCCAGCCGTGAACTGCACCGCGTGCTTCTGCGTGCCGCGATTTACTTTGCGTTTGCCAGTGCGATTTGGGCGATGTTGCCGCTGATTGCCCGCAACATGTTGCACGGAACGGCCGGATTCTACGGCATCCTGCTCGGTGCCGTGGGCGTCGGGGCGATTTTCGGTGCGCTGCTGTTGCCGCGTTTGCGACAGAAGCTCAGTGTTGACGGGCTGGTTCTGCTTTCCGCGCTGTTGTCCGCCGCCGTGATGCTGATGCTGGCGACGTCTCCGGCGAAATGGCTGGCGGTTGTGCTGATGGTGGTGCTGGGCGTGGGCTGGATTATCGCGCTGACCTCGATGAACGGCGTGGCGCAGGCGGTGTTACCCGACTGGGTGCGCGGCCGCGGGCTGGCGGTTTACCTGATGGTTTTCAACGGCGCGATGGCGGCGGGCAGCCTGTTCTGGGGCTTGGTGGCGCGGGAAACCGGCCTGGTTGGCGCGTTAATGTTGGCGGGCATCGGGCTGACAATCGCCGCGTTGCTGTGCTGGCGTCTGAAATTACCGGCCGGTGAAGCCGATTTGCAGCCCGCCGGTCACTGGGAAAATCCGGTGGTAGAAGGCGATGTTCACGGGGATCGCGGTCCGGTGATGATTCAGATTGAATACCAGATTTCACAGGAAGATCGCCCGGCGTTTCTGGCGGAAATCCGCAAGTTGTCTCTGGCACGTCGCCGGGATGGCGCATACGCCTGGGGAATTACCGAGCACAGCGACGATCCTTCACGGCTGGTCGAATGGTTCCTGGTGGAATCCTGGCATGAGCATTTACGCCAGCATCAGCGTGTTTCGCATGCCGACGCCGATTTGCAAAGTGAGGTCACGCGTTACCATCGTGGCGAAAATAAGCCGGTGGTTCAGCATTATTTGTCTGTGAGATGACGTCTTTCCGTGAGATGAAATCTTGCTGTCAGAAAAAGGGATGGATATAAGAAAGGCCGCGCAGTGCGGCCTTTCAGCTTAAACGGGCAATGATTATTCCCGGCTGTAAACGGAACCGATGCCGTCGAAATTTTGCAAATGTTCGCGCCACCACATGGCGGCGTTGCCGGTGGCTTTTTCGTCCCAGGCCATAAAGGCCTGATCGCGGCGGGTTTCGGTATCCAGACGGCGTTCAACCAGCGCACCGCTTTCGAGATGCGGCGCGGCCAGATAACGCGGCAGATAACCGCAGCCCAGACCGGCGACCTGCGCGTGAACTTTGGCGTTGAAGTCGTGAACGCTCAGCATTTTCTGCTCGTCCAGCACGCGTAAATCCGTCCCCGCGCCATGACGCGACGTATCGTGAACCACCACCGCGCGGTACTGACGGATTTGTTCACGCAATAACGGCTCCGGCAGCGCCGCCAGCGGGTGATGCGGCGCGACGGCAAACACATATTCCAGCCAGCCGATAGGACGATATTCAATGCCGCTGCGCGTGACCGGTTCCTGCACCGCGCCGAAAACAATGTCGGCTTCGCCGTAGCTCAGTGCTTCCCAGCAACCGGCGAGTACATCCTGGCGGAACAGAAGTTGTGTGTGCTGATGTTGTGCGTAAAAGCGGTCGATAAGCGGGGTGAGCAGGGCGAAAGGAACGGAAGCATCGACGCTGATTGTCAGTTTGCTTTCCCAGCCGCTTTCGACATATTGCGCCTGTTGTTCCAGCTCACTGACTGCGCGCAGTAAAACGCGGCCTTTTTCCAGCATCAGACGGCCGGTTGGCGTGAATGTCGCGCGGTGTCCGGAACGGTCCAGCAGTTTGATACTCAGGTCACTTTCCATTTTCTGCACGGTGTAACTCAGCGCAGACGCGGTTTTAAACAGTCTGGCCGCTGCCGCAGCAAAAGTGCCGTGACGATCCAGCGCATCCAGGATCAGCAGCGCTTCAAGGCTTAGTCGCATTATTTTCCCCACCCCAAAAATTGTTTAACAACTTCCCAAAAAATTTCCGTTATCAATAACTGTTCGCGTTTCGTATTGTTCATCAATATAACGCAACAATCAGTTAACCAGAACAGCGGTTAACCAGAAGGAACATCCTGTGACTTACCCACATCAACCCGAACACATCACCCTGGTGATTACGCACGGCGTGCGGCGCGATAAGCTGGCGGAATACGAAGGCTGGCTGGAAGAGCTGAAGGCGGATTCGGCACGGTTTGTTGGTTACGAAAGTGTTAACGTTTTACGCCCTGTTCATGGCGAAACGATTTACACCGTGCTGGTGCGTTTCGATAACATCGATAATCTGTATGGCTGGATCCAGTCAGACCAGCGCGAAATCCGCGAGGCCGCATTAGCCAACTTACTGAATGGTCAGGAATATATTGAAATGCGCACGCATGCGTAGTTTTCGCCGGTCAGAATTTACACTTTATTTTAGCCGCATTGGTTGAAGGCTGTACGGATAGCCAGTATTATCGGCCGTTGTTTTTTTAAACGACGTTTTCTCCGATAACAACAGGTCAGCGATTTTGTGGAATCCGGAAAAAGAGCTTTTTACCGAGCTTTATAAATACCCTGAACATCTTCGTCATACGCTCGAAAACTTACCGTCCCGCTCCGGGGTTTATATTTTCTATGGCGACGATAAAACCTTTCCGCTGTATATCGGCAAAAGTGTGAATATCCGCAGTCGCGTGATGTCGCATTTTCGCAACGCCGATGAAGCCAAACTTCTGTACATGACGCGGGATATCGAATTCATCGAAACCATCGGCGAAGTCGGCGCGTTATTGCTGGAATCTGACCTGATCAAAAACCGGCGTCCGTTGTTTAATAAGCGTCTGCGCACCACGCGTAAGCTGTGTTCTATCCGCCTTCAGGGGCTGACCTCCACGGTTGTTTTCAGCAATGAAGTGGATTTTTCCCACACCGATGATCTGTTTGGCCTGTTCAAAACCAAAATGTCCGCGCTGGAAAAAATCCGCGATATCGCCGATCAGGAAAAGCTGTGTTATGGCGCACTGGGGCTGGAAAAGCTGGCAAAAAACCGCGCGTGTTTCCGGTTCTCTCTGAGGAAATGTGCCGGTGTGTGCTGTGGAAAAGAGTCGCCGGAAGCGCATCAGGAACGCCTTAAAAATGCGCTCAGCACCCTGAAAGTCCGCAACTGGCCCTATCCGGGGCGCATCGCCATCGTGGAAGAAGCCGACGGCGTAACGGAATATCACGTCATCAATCACTGGTTCTATCTCGGCACAGTGAAAACACTGGAAGACGCCAAAAAGTTCGATATCGCTGTTCCGCACTTTGACCGCGACAGTTATAAAATCCTCTGCAAACCGCTGTTTGAAACCGACAGCCCGAAGGTGATTTTGCTGGACTGAGGGCAATAGAAAAGGCTTCGGAGATGAAAGTCTGAAGCCTTAATTTTATTACAAACACCGTCAGGTGAAAAAATGCGTCGCCTCACTCATAATATCAAATTATGAAGCGGGCTTTCATTCACCTTTCTTGTGCTTATGCTCTTTCAAATCAGGGTGCTGCGGTTTATTTTCCGGTGTGACTCTTCGTCTTTTATCTTCTTCGCCTGTTGTATCAGCGATGGGTTTTGGGCCAGGTTTAATGCTCATAATAATCTCCAGAGAATATAGGATTCTAGCCGTAGTCGGACTCGGCTATTTGAAATTAAACTTGTTGTTATTACTGATGTTTTATCGGATCCAAACCATCAAACAATGATGGATGATCTTTCAGTGCTGCATCGAGCTCAGACCATCTGACGTTTTTCGCTGAGTCATTGTCTTTCAATTTCTTGAGAATAATGTCTTTTAATTTTTCTACATTGTCATCGCTGGCTGCAAATTCATTGCGCGTAAGCCAGTCTTTTAATTCATAGGGTTGGTTGACATTAATGAAGTCGCTATCTGATTTAGACATTTTTAAATCCCTTTTAAGCACAACAGGATTGTTGTGTTTTAATAATATTGGGATATGGAGTAATGTTTTAATTAGTAATATTGCTAATAAATTCAAATTTTTATCTGTTATAAAGAAATGAGGGTTCAACTTATTGATAATAAAGTAATATAATATTGATGTAATTTTAATAACAGAAAAAATTGATGAAATAATGAGAATTAAAAAAGGCCGGAGATTTTAGAATCTCCGGCCTTTTCATCGGTGCTGTTAAGTTAAATGCTTAACGCATAGTTACAAACTCTTCCGCGCCGGTCGGGTGGATGGCGACGGTGTTGTCGAAGTCTTTTTTGGTGGCGCCCATTTTCAGTGCGACCGCAAAGCCCTGCAACATTTCGTCCATGCCGTAACCGATACCGTGGATGCCGACGATTTTCTCTTCTTTACCGACGCACACCAGTTTCATGCGGCACGGCTGACGGTGCTGCGTGACGGCGGTGTACATCGCGGTGAACGCGGATTTATACACTTTCACATTTTCTGCGCCGTACTGTTCGATAGCCTGCGGTTCGGTCAGGCCGACCGTGCCGATTGGCGGATGGCTGAACACGACAGTCGCGATGTTGCTGTAATCCAGATGTTCGTCCGACTTGTTGTTGAACAGGCGTTCGGAAAGACGACGACCCGCTGCAACGGCCACTGGCGTCAGTTCAACAGCGCCGGTGTTATCGCCCACCGCATAAATGCCCGGAACGCTGGTGTTCTGGAATTTATCGACGACGATGTAACCTTTTCCGTTGGTTTTCACGCCGGTCGCTTTCAGGTTGAAGTTGTCGGTTTCCGGTTCGCGGCCAATTGCCCAAACCAGGCTGTCGACTTCAAATTCCTGACCGTTTTCCAGTTTCAGCGTCAGGCTGCCGTCGGCATTTTTCACCACTTCTTTCGGAATGGATTCTTTGTGCAGCGCCGGGCCTTCGGCTTCCATGACTTCAACCAGCGTATCAACCATCAGCGGATCAAACGTGCGCAGCGGCGCGTGTTTACGCACAAACAGGTGAGTTTCTGCGCCCAGCCCGTTCATCACACCGGCGATTTCCACGGCGATGTAACCTGCGCCGACAACCGCAACGCGTTTTGGCATTTCGGTCAGGTCAAAGAAACCGTCGGAATCGATGCCGTATTCTGCACCCGGAATATTTGGATGGCTCGGGCGACCGCCGGTGGCGATCAGGATGTGATCCGCGGTGATCGTCTCACCGTTCACTTCAACGGTGTGATCGTCAACAAAGCGCGCAAAACCTTTGATCACATCAACGTTATTTTTGCCCAGCACGTTGTCGTACGAGGTGTGGATACGGTCGATGTAGGCGGTACGGTTGGCGACCAGCGTTTTCCAGTTGAAACTGTTCACGGTGGTATCAAAACCGTAATCCGGGCCGTAATTGCGGATCGCTTCTGCGATTTGCGCGGCGTGCCACATCACTTTTTTCGGGACACAACCCACGTTGACGCACGTACCGCCCAGCTCTTTAGCTTCGATCAGCGCACATTTTTTCCCATACATAGCTGCACGGTTGATTGATGCAATACCCCCGCTGCCGCCGCCAATTGCCAGATAGTCATAATGTTTGGTCATCGGATTTTCCATGAGTTGTCGAAAATGAAGTACGCCTTACCGGCGTCGCTAATCTTAAAAATTGCCTAAGAGTTTAACGTGCGAAATGATTTTGTCGCAAAGATTGCATCAATGATTGTAATAGGTTTGATAGCTGAGACCTTAGAAAAAGGTCTCAGCGAGGGGAAAAACTTTACTTACTCGGGCACAACCCAGTTCACGGTGGTGTGGCCGGTACCGGAAGGAACCAGCACTTTCAGCAGCCACGGCAGCACGTTGTTCATCTGCTGTTCGAGCTTCCACGGCGGGTTAATCACAATCATGCCGGAAGCCGTCATGCCGCGCTGATCGCTGTCCGGGCGCACGCCCAGTTCGATTTGCAGAATACGGCGGATGCCGGTGGCTTCGAGATCACGCAGCATTTTTTTGATTTGCTGGCGCATCACGACCGGATACCACAGCGCATAGGTGCCGGTGGCAAAACGTTTGTAGCCTTCCTGAATACCTTTTACCACGTCCTGATAATCGGTTTTCATTTCGTACGGTGGATCCATCAGGATGAAGCCACGGCGTGACAGCGGCGGTAACTGAGCTTTCAACTGCTGATAACCGTCGGCGCGCGCAAGGCGGGTACGGTCATCTTTCTGGAATTCACTGCGCAGCAGCGGGAAGTCGCTCGGGTGCAGTTCGGTCAGGTGCAGTCTGTCGTCTTCGCGCAACAACTGACGGGCAATCAGCGGGGAACCCGGATAATAACGCAGGTTTTCGTTGCGGTTGAAGTGATTCACGACGGACATATAAGCCGACATTTCTTCAGGGATATCATCGCGTTGCCAGATTCGCCCGATGCCTTCCAGATATTCGCCGGTACGTTCGGCGTGTTCGCCGCTCAGCTGATAGCGCCCGGCACCCGCGTGGGTGTCGAGATAAAGGAAGGGCTTTTCTTTTTCTTTCAGAGATTCAATGATCAGGCTCTGAACGGTGTGTTTCAGGACGTCGGCATGGTTGCCAGCGTGAAAACTGTGGCGGTAACTCAACATGGATTTACGTTTCCGAATAATGAATGTAGACAGTAAAATCAGTGGGTTACCGAAATTTTATACTGTGCTGGGCGTATGAAGCAGGCGGCCGATGAAAACGGCACGCCTTTATTGCGGCTTAGTATAAACCGTCTGAGCGTGAAAAAGGCAAAAGCCTTGTCAGACATTCGCAAGGTTTGTACTCCCGTGCCCGGCGGCCCATTGATTTCCCCGCAACTTGACCGCATGTTAGAATTTACGTCATCTTTAAGACGACCCGAATTCACGGCGTGGTGCGCCACAGGCGCATCAGCCCCAAACGCTATAACGAAGGACTGGCCCTATGACTGAACAGCAAAACGCGTCGAATCCGCTCTTAAAACCGTTCTCCCTGCCGCCTTTCTCTGCGATCCAACCTGAACATATCGTCCCTGCGATGCAATCTGCGATCGAAGAAAGCCGCCAGACGATTGAACGCGTGGTCGCTCAGGGCGCGCCTTATACCTGGGAAAATCTGTGCCAGCCGCTGGCGGAAAGCGACGATCGTCTGAGCCGTATCTGGTCGCCGGTCGGGCATCTGAATGCCGTGAAAAACAGCCCGGAACTGCGTGAAGCGTATGAGCAATGCCTGCCAATTTTATCCGAATTCAGCACCTGGACCGGGCAGCACGCTGGTTTGTATCAGGCTTACCGCGATTTAAAAGACAGCGAGCATTTCACCACGCTGTCCGTTGCGCAGAAAAAAGCGATTGATAACGCGCTGCGTGATTTCGAGTTATCCGGCATTGGTTTGCCGGTCGAAGAACAAAAACGTTACGGCGAAATTTCCGCACGTCTGTCTGAGCTGGGTTCGACGTACAGCAACAACGTGCTCGATGCCACAATGGGCTGGAGCAAGCTGATTACCGACGAGGCCGAACTGAAAGGCCTGCCGGAAAGCGCACTGGCGGCGGCGAAAGCGCTGGCAGAATCGAAAGAACAGGAAGGCTGGCTGCTGACGCTGGATATCCCGAGCTATCTGCCGGTGATTACCTACGGTGAAAACCGTGCGCTGCGCGAAGAAATGTATCGCGCGTTCGGCACCCGCGCGTCCGATCAGGGCCCGAATGCCGGTAAGTGGGATAACAGCGACGTGATGGCGGAAATTCTCTCGCTGCGTCACGAACTGGCGCAACTGCTGGGCTTTGATTCCTACGCTGATATGTCGCTGGCCACCAAAATGGCCGAAAGCCCGCAACAGGTGATTGATTTCCTGAGCGGTCTGGCGACGCGTGCCCGCCCGCAAGGCGAACGCGAACTGGCGCAGCTCCGCGCCTTTGCGAAAGAACATTTTGGCGTGGACGAAATGGAAGCCTGGGATTTGCCGTTCTACGGCGAAAAACAGAAACAGCATCTGTTCTCCATCAACGACGAGCAACTGCGTCCGTATTTCCCTGAACAGCGCGCGCTGGAAGGGCTGTTCGAAGTGGTGAAACGCATTTACGGCATCACCGCCAAAGAACGTAAAGACGTGGAAACCTGGCACAAAGACGTGCGTTTCTTCGATTTGTTCGATGAATCCGGCGATCTGCGCGGCAGTTTCTATCTCGACCTGTACGCCCGCGAAAACAAGCGCGGCGGGGCATGGATGAACGATTACGTCGGCAGCATGCGTAAAGCCGACGGCGAACTGCAAAAACCGGTCGCGTACCTGACCTGTAACTTTAACGGCCCGGTCGGCAATAAACCGGCGCTGTTCACGCACAACGAAGTCACCACGCTGTTCCACGAATTCGGCCACGGTTTGCATCATATGCTGACCCGCATCGACACCCCTGGCGTCGCCGGTATTGCCGGTGTGCCGTGGGATGCCGTCGAGCTGCCAAGCCAGTTTATGGAAAACTGGTGCTGGGAGCCGGACGCGCTGGCGTTCATCTCCGGGCATTTTGAAACCGGCGAACCGCTGCCGAAAGAGATGCTGGATAAAATGCTGGCCGCGAAAAACTATCAGGCGGCGCTGTTTATTCTGCGTCAGCTCGAGTTCGGCCTGTTCGATTTCCGTATGCACGCGGAATATGACCCGGCGAAAGGCGCTCAAATTCTGCAAACGCTGGCGGAAATCAAGAAGCAGGTTGCGGTTGTGCCGTCACCAGGCTGGGGTCGCTTCCCGCACGCGTTCAGCCATATTTTCGCAGGCGGTTATGCGGCCGGTTATTACAGCTATCTGTGGGCGGAAGTGTTGTCTGCCGATGCCTATTCCCGCTTCGAAGAAGAGGGGATTTTCAACCGCGAAACCGGGCAGTCGTTCCTCGACAATATTCTGTCACGTGGCGGTTCCGAAGAGCCGATGGAGTTGTTCAAACGCTTCCGCGGGCGTGAGCCGCAGCTGGATGCTATGCTGCGCCATTACGGTATCAAAGGATAATTTCTGCCTGTGAGTGTGTGTTTACTTTGTGAAGAAGGCGCCGATGAAGGCGCCTTATCTGTTCTGGCGCAGCGCTGGAATCTGACGTCTGACCCGGATGCCGTGATGGCGCTGGTGCTGACGCCTGAGCGTCTGGAATTACGCAAACGCGACGAGCCAAAACTCGGCGCGATTTTTGTCGATTTCGTCGGTGGCACGATGGCGCATCGCCGCAAATTTGGCGGCGGACGCGGTGAAGCGGTGGCGAAAGCGGTCGGCATCAAAGGCAAATATATGCCGGATGTGGTCGATGCAACGGCCGGTCTGGGCCGTGATGCGTTTGTGCTGGCGTCTCTGGGCTGCAAAGTGCGAATGCTGGAGCGTAATCCTGTCGTGGCGGCTTTGCTTGATGACGGGCTGGCGCGTGGCTATCGTGATGCAGAAATCGGCCCGTGGCTGCGCGAGCGCATGACGCTGCTGCACGCCTCGAGCCTGACGGCGCTCTCTGAGCTTTCGCCAAAACCGGAAGTGGTGTATCTCGATCCGATGTATCCGCACAAACAGAAAAGTGCGCTGGTGAAGAAAGAGATGCGCGTATTTCAGGGGCTGGTTGGCCCGGACGAAGATGCTGACGGCCTGCTGGAACCGGCGCGCCGGTTAGCGACCAAGCGCATTGTCGTGAAACGCCCGGATTACGCGCCGCCGATGGCTGACATCGCCGCGCAGGCCGCCGTGGTGACCAAAAGCCACCGGTTTGATATTTATACGCCGCTGTAAATCCCCATAAAAAAAGAGGTGCCAATGACACCTCTTTCTCATCAAAGCTCAGACGTTGGGTCTTACGCTTCTTCTTCCTCGTCACGCAATGGCACGATCAGCATGTCGATATGGACGGTGTTGATCAACTGGCGCGCGGAGGACATCAGCTTGCTCCAGAAATCCTGGTGATGGCCGCACAACACGAGATCTACGCCGTACTTGTTGATGGCATCGACCAGCACTTGTGCTAAATCACCGCTGCCGCTCAGGGTTTCTGAAATCGGGTAACCCGCATTTTGCGAAAGCTCATTCAGCGCGTGGTGCGTTTCTTCGGAAATGCGTTTCTGCATATCGCCCAGGTTTACGTCAATCAGGCCGGTGTACAGGTCTGAATAGTTCACGTCGACGTGAATCAGGGATACCTTGGCGTTGTAAGGACGCGCCATGGAAACGGCTTTCTCGACCAGTACCTTACTTTCCGGCGACAGGTCTACAGCGATAAGGATGTGTTTGTAAGCCATAAGAAAACTCCTTCCATAAGTCGGTTAATAGCAATATCAGCATCATGCGAATTCCATGAGTTCAGTATAGCCCCAAAATGGTTAAAGAAATCAAGCATACGGATCCCATTTCCGAATCTGACAATCTATAGATACAAATAATATGAACAGTTACAGATTCGTTTCCTACACTCAATAATGCAGGCTTCTCCTGCTTAAGCATTTTCCTGTGATAAGAAAAGAGGGCGGGCGAATTTAGCCTGGGGTGTGAAATCGCGGAAAGGCAGGGCGAAACGTCGGGTGTGCAGCAGATTTTGGGCGGCATTGCGCGGTGTCAGTTCGCCTTGAGGGGGAATCATGATCAGTCCCGTTGCGCTGTTTTGGGCTTTATGTTTTGTGTGTGTGGTGAATATGCTGCGTTATTACTCGTCTTTGCGCGGGTTGCTGGTGGTGCTTCGGGGATGTGATCCGTTGCTTTACCAGTATGTGGACGGCGGGGGATTCTTTACTTCCCACGGTCAGCCGAGCAAGCAAATAAGACTGGTTCGCTATATTTATGCTCAGCGCTATGTTGAACATCACGACCCAGAGTTTATTCGCCGATGTGAGCGAGTTCGCGGCCAGTTTGTCCTGACGACAGCACTGGTCGGATTGATATTGACGAGCATGATCGCGATGCTGATCTGGTACTAAAACGTCTGAAATCGTTGCGAGGAATGTGTGAAAAAGGGAATAAAAAAAGGCGACCTGTTCAAAGAACAAGGCCGCCTTTTTTACATCCGTGCCTGAACACGGACATTCATCAGATAAGCTTCAGCGCAATCCAGTACAGCCCGCCTGAAAGAACAATCGACACCGGCAGGGTTAAGATCCACGCCATCGCGATGTTTTTAACAGTTTTAGACTGTACACCGCCGCCATCTACAATCATAGTGCCTGCAACCGCAGAGGATAATACGTGCGTGGTGGAAACCGGCATACCGGTGTAACTGGCAACGCCAATCGAAATCGCCGCCGTCATCTGCGCAGACAGGCCCTGTGCGTAGGTCATGCCTTTCTTACCAATCTTCTCACCGATGGTGGTCGCCACGCGCTTCCAGCCAATCATGGTACCCAGCGCCAGCGCCAGAGCCACTGCGATGATGATCCAGATAGGTGCATATTCGACGGTTTGCAGAATGTCGGTTTTCAGCTCGCCGAGGAAGCGTTTATCCGCCGCTGACGTTTCCGGCAACTTAGCGACTTTATCGGCAGTATCAGAAACACACATCAGCAGGCGACGCATATGGCTGCGTTCGTCCGGTGCCAGGTCGCTGTAAGACTGAAGATTGGTCAGCAGTGTCTGCGCGCGGCCAATCGCATCAAGCGCATGGCTGCTGTCACAGTGGAACACTTTTGTCTCGTCGGTCAGGGCGATATTGACGTCAGGAGCAGGCACCAGAGGCGTCTGAGCCACAACGTGCGGCACCGCATCAACATGTTGCGAATAGTACTGACCGAGGTGCGTCACGGCGTCACGGGTACGCGCAATGTCGTAACCGGTCGCGCTCATGTTCACCACGAAACCCGCCGGAGCCACACCAATCAATACCAACATGATCAGGCCGATACCTTTCTGACCATCGTTCGCACCGTGCGAGAAACTCACGCCGATCGCTGACAGGATAAGGCCAATACGGGTCCAGAATGGCGGCTTCTTCTTGCCGTCTTTCTTTTCACGTTCTGCAGGCGTCAGGTGGATACGGGCATGTTTTTTATTACTGCTCCAATAGCGACGCAGCAGGAAAATCATGGTGCCCGCCATAATCATCCCCACCAGCGGCGAGATAATCAGTGAGGCGAAAATGCCGATCATTTTCGGGATGTTTAACGCATCAACCACCGATGTGTGGGTCAACAGCGCGTTAGTCAAACCCACGCCAATAATGGCGCCGATCAGGGTATGAGAACTGGAAGCCGGCAGACCGAAATACCAGGTGCCGAGGTTCCAGATGATCGCCGCCAGTAACATAGAGAACACCATGGCAAGGCCATGCGCGGAGCCTACATTCAGCAACAAATCGGTTGGCAGTAAGTGGACAATGGCATAGGCCACGCTCAAACCACCGAGCAGGACGCCAAAGAAGTTAAATACCCCTGCCATCACGACCGCTAATTGCGAACGCATTGCCCGGGTATAGATGACGGTTGCTACTGCGTTGGCCGTATCATGGAAACCGTTAATGGCTTCATAGAACAGAACAAACAGTAACGCGAGAATCAATAACGAACCGGTATGAATATCCAACCCGGCAAATAGATGCAGCATAATTGTTACGCCAGTTAGTGGTCATGAACGCCGCGCATTATCTGCGAGAACAGGGGGACGGGAAAAGGAAAATATGACATTTTTTTGACTAAAAACAGTTCAATATTTGAGTTTGTTTCAATTAATATTTTAAATATCAAAACGTTATTCCTTCTTTTGGCTCTGAAACATTTACTTACGACGTTCAGAAAACCCCCTCTCTGGCTGGTTTAAGGGGCGTCAGTCCCTTACAATCCGCGTCGCAATGCGGCCAAAGCCCATTCGGACAGCGCAAGTCCTGTCTAAAACGTCGTTGAATTTTTCGTAAAGAGAGGCCAAAAGTGGAACAGGTTGATGTGGTAGTCATTGGTGCGGGTGCGGCAGGCATGTTCTGTGCAGCGCAGGCCGGACAGGGTGGCTGCCGGGTTCTGCTGCTGGATAATGGCAAAAAAACCGGACGAAAAATTCTGATGTCAGGCGGCGGTCGCTGCAATTTCACCAATCTGTATGCCGAACCGGCTGCCTATCTTTCAGAAAACCCGCATTTCTGTAAATCCGCGCTGGCGCGTTATACCCAGTGGGATTTCATCGATCTGGTCAACCGCTACAACATCGCCTGGCACGAGAAAACCCTCGGCCAGCTTTTGTGCGATGATTCCGCGACGCAAATTGTGGGGTTGCTGGATAAAGAATGTGAGCGGGGGAATGTCGAAGTGCGTCTGCGCAGCGTGATTTCTGAGGTTCAGAAAACTGAAGATGGCTTTATTATCAACGTGAATGGCTCAACTGTAAGTACTCACTCACTTGTGGTTGCCAGCGGCGGACTTTCCATGCCGGGGCTGGGGGCGTCGCCTTTCGGTTATCGTCTGGCCGAACAGTTTGGCCTGAAAGTTTTACCGACCCGCGCCGGTCTGGTGCCATTTACGCTGCACAAGCCACTGCTCGACCATTTGCAAACGCTTTCAGGCGTCTCCGTGCCTGCTGTGCTCACCGCACAGGATGGCACCGTATTCCGCGAAAGCATTCTGTTTACGCATCGCGGGATGTCCGGTCCGGCCGTTCTGCAACTTTCCAGCTACTGGCAACCTGGTGAGTTTGTAAGCGTTAACTTACTGCCTGATGTCGATCTGGCGGCGTTTCTCAATGCGCAGCGGCAGGAGCACCCGAACCAGAGCCTGAAAAATACGCTGGCGATGCAGTTACCGAAGCGCCTGGTGGAATGCCTGCAAACGCTCGGCCAGTTGCCGGACGTCACGCTGAAACAACTGAACGTATCGCAACAGGCCGAGCTGGTTGAGCAATTGCAAAACTGGCAGATGCAGCCGAACGGCACCGAAGGCTACCGCACGGCAGAGGTGACGCTGGGGGGTGTCGACACGCGTGAACTGTCTTCCAAAACCATGGCTGCGGCAAAAGTGCCGGGCCTGTATTTTATTGGTGAAGTTGTGGACGTGACCGGCTGGCTGGGGGCTACAATTTCCAGTGGGCGTGGAGCTCGGCGTGGGCGTGCGCGCAGGATCTGATCCTGAAGAAATGCTCATGAGCAAAATGGCATGAAACAGGATTTCACACCTTGCACGGCAGAAGATTTCGTTTACTGAATGACGTAAAATTTACGTAAGAGCTTAACTGACAGGGAGTGATAAATGATTAGTGACCAAATCATCCCTGATTGTTTTTTTCACAACATCAATGAACTTGGCAAAGTGTGCATTGTTTGTTGCGCTTTTATTATCGGTCATAAAGTATTTAATGGGTTTTAGTTCAAAACCCGTATCGAGCTTTTTTAAATTATAACTCTCCCCAAATTTATTGAAAAACCATTCGCTGATAAAAGTTACTGAGTCTGTAATTTCAGCAACCGCTGCGTTGACATCTATAGAACTGCTGGTGAAATTAAAAATACGGCCAGGCAAACTCTCCTCAATATCGACCTGCGTTTTTTGCACTCCGGGTGTATTTATGTTGAAACGTATGAATTTTTCATGAACCATGTTTTCTTTACTCAGGAATGTACCAAGTCGGGGGTGAGATTTACGGCATACAGCAATGATGTTTTCTTCCATATATAATGTTGTGACGGTTGAATTGCTGTAATAGGGTTTAGTGTCAAAAACGAGATCTGCTTTACGGTAGGTAAGAATGTCTTCGCCTGCATCCAATGCAGCATTTGCAGGAATGTGTGTCAATTCGTAGGGTAAGTTTTTTTCGAATAATACGGAGCCTATCTTAGGCAAAATACGTTGCGCGGTATAGGGTGAAGAGTAAATCATAAAGTTATGATTCATTTCAGACTCTGCGACGGTAAACAGGCTTTTTACCAGTGCACCTAATTCAACTCTGACTCTTTCATGTAAGTTAATTGCTACGGTCGTCGGGATCAGACCTTGTCCTTTTCGAATGAAAAGGGGATCTGAAAAGTAAATTCGCAGTCTGTTAAGAGATTGACTCACAGAGGAAGGGCTGGATCCTAATTTTTTTGCCGCAATCGAAACGCTATTATAGGTGAATATAGTTTCGAAAATAAAAAGTAAATTAAAATCAAATGAACTTATTTTATCCAGATTTGGAATAAGGCTGTCGCTGATCATTTTTAATACTCTGAAGTTGAAATCTTAAGCAAAGTATGTGAGCGTGTGATTTAATGACTTTAAGGCGCTTTTCGTATTAAATTACAGGTCATGATTCTAAGTAGTGTAAAGAATTGCACCAGGATTCTATCTCTTTCAGCGTAATGAAAACCGTTTTCCCCAAGATTTCATTTTTTTCTCTTGGGAAACTATACACAATACACGGGTATTCTAAGGGTTTATCCTCCTGGATCCATTCTTCTATTTCAATGTCTTCGACGATATCGCAGACGTAATTTTCGTGAAACCAAATTTTATAATCTTCGAAGTTTTTTAAAATTATCATTCAACACTCCATTTTAGAATAATCAATATTTCTAATCCATTTTTATCAATACCTTCTATGCGATACGGTCAATCGCCTGCTTTTCTTCTGTAAGTCTGGACTTAACAACAAACTTTAATGTTACCGGCTAGAGTTTATAGCTTTATATTTCCAGTCTTTGCTACTTCAACCGGTACAATATTCCAGGCTTTGGTGGGTATGCCCGTATCATCCAGGCTTTGCCATTGCAGCTGACATGGCCCATTTGCCGGGCACCAGGATTCCGTGCGGGCAGAAAAGGGAGATACCACACCTTCGGCAGACTGCGTTTTGCCATTTACCGTCATTTTAAACAATGTCACATAATAAGGCGTGGGATTTTCAACTCTCACAGAGGCGCTATGTCTTTGCCAGGTAAGTTGCTGGTAAGCATCGTCGGGTATGCCTTTCAGGCCAGCGGGCCGGTAAAGCAATTTGAAGTTTGAACGTATGGCGACCTGCAAATCATGGGTGCCGGGTTGTCCGGAAGGAATTGCCGCGACGCTTAGCTGAAATAAACTTTCGCGGTCGGCAGGCAGGTTCCCGCCGGTACGAATGATCCGTAGATAATTCTCCTGTTTCTTCCTGAGAGGTAAAAGAGGGGGCGTAACGACGAAGTCTGCCCCCGTCGAATTTTGTGTCGCGCCCTGATTTTCGTTTCCTTTCGTTTTATCAGGCAACACTCTGGTCTGAATTAAATACGGTGTTTCATCCGTATTTCTGACCAGAAATGCAAGTCCGTTTTCACTTTTTTCATTATAAATAAAACGGGTGCCCCCAATCATGACACCGGCATAGCCTTTTGCAGGAAGCAAGGCTAATAACCACATGAAAAATAAAACAAGCCATGTTTTTTGAAGGGTAATGTGTTTTTTCATCTGTCTGATGTAAACCCGCTAAGGATATGATGTATTAAACGTCACGCTTGAGATAATCGATCCGGGTTGAAATTTTTCACCGTTCGCGACCATTTTAGAATAAAATTTCAATGATGCCGTGGTTGCGCCGCCTGTAATTAAATAGGGCCGGGAACTGCCGCCAACAGCAACCAATTGTTGCGTGTCGTCCATGAGTTCGATAGCAATACCGCTGGCGGAACTTTCAGGTGAGAGCTTTAATAAATCGGTCATACTGTCATCGGGAGTGCCTGAAAAGGAAATAACGACCCCATTGGCAATAGCCCCGCATTTTTCGAGATTAATGTTAAAGGCCACGGGCAGGGAACTCCCCCCGGCACGATAAAAAGTTTTTGCCGGAACTTTCCCTAAATAAACCGTTTTATTTACAGAGTCAGGAGATACCGTACAGGTTGCATCTGTCACGGCACCGGTAATATTCACGGTAACGTCATGTGCTGATACCTGACAGGTCACAAGAGCGCATGATGAAATTATTAGTGGTGTAACCAAAGACAATTTCTTGAAAAATAGCTCATTTAAAATTGAGTTTATATTCGTAAAATAATGACTCATCTTTTTATCCCTATTGATAGGTCAGATCGAGATACAGTACGGCATTAGCATTGCCGGTAGTCACAGGTACTTTGGTTACCTGGTAAGCCAGATTAAACGTTATCGTATTGTCACCCGGGAGCAAAGGTTGAAGCGTCATTTTTTTATTAATATCAATAATATTATTCGCTTTATCACTCAGTCGTATGGCCAGCCCTTTTGCGGTATCCGCCGCATTGGGGTTACTGAGTGCGAGCAATGCGGGTTGATCGTTATCTGTCGCGCCTGAAAACGTCATCACTGTACCAATAATGCCGCTGTTACAACCTGTCAGGGAAACATCAAAAGATTTCCCGGGGGTTATTAGCTGCCCTACCGTGGTTAAGGTATTATTCGTAACAGGCCCCAGGCTAACATCAAGGTTGCTCTTACCGGTGGCTATCGTGCAAGAGCTGGGTAAAATGGGCACGTTAATTATAAGATAATTGCTGCCAACAGTTATTGCGTTCGCCATAAAAGGAAGCAGACAACCCAGTGTAAAAATCCATTTATTCCATTTATTTTTCATTGCCTCCCCTTAATCCATGCTCATTTGAATCGTTAAAAATGAAAAATAATCTTTTTTAGCGTTAGCCGGCGCAGTACCGGTTCGAGATACCAACTGAAGTTGCAGCGGGAAGTCGAAAGTACCTGTGACTATGCCCATTCCCGATGACCTATGCGTTGTCATCGTCACCGCTTCCGTTCCATTCACTAAAAGAGGGGTTCCCGCGCCATCAAGGACTTTAATTCCCACTTCAGGCAAGTCCTGAATGCCCGCAATATACTGCCCGTCCCCGGGGATTCCCGGGATAATTGATATATGAACCAGATCGCCCTCACCCCCTGAGCTACCGCCTTGACATGTCACCTTTCCCGGAACGAACATCGGCGTACCCACAGTGGCGCCTGCGCTAACGTCAGAAAAATCAGAAGCAAAATGAGCAGGCATGGTTACCTGTTGAGTCTCGGGTTGATATCTGCGTATTCTGGCGAAGATGAACGGTCGTTCCGGCTGAACGTGAATGCGTTATTTCCTAACGCGCCCTAACTTCTTTTTATTACACCGACCGTTCACTTTTAGTCAACCTGTGCCAGTCGTTTTCTCATCGATTCACCTTTCATTTCCAGACGGTGCGAGTTATGCATCAGACGATCAAGGATCGCGTCCGCCAATGTGTTATCTCCAACGCAACCGTACCACTCATCCGTTGGCAGCTGGCTTATCATGACCGTGGCGTTCTTACCGTACCTGTCGTCCATCAGTTCCAGCAGATCGTTACGTTGCGCTGGTAGTAACGGTTCGAGACCCCAGTCATCCAGGATAAGCAACTGCGTTTTGGACAGTTGAGCAAGTTGTTTCCGGTAACTGCCGTCTGCCCGGCTGTGGGTCAGTTCAACCAGCAACCGGCTCAGTCGCCAGTACTGTACGCTGTAACCCTGCTGGCAGGCGTTGTTGCCCAGCGCACAGCCTACATAGGTTTTACCGCAGCCGCAGGGACCCGTTATCAGCAGGTTCTGCCCCCTGACCACCCACTCGTTCTGGCTTAACTGAGCGATCCGCGAACGCTCCAGGTTTCTCACCGGCTGATAGTCGATGTCGTGAACCGAGGCTTCAAGCCTCAGCCGGGCCTTTTGCAACAGGCGTTTCTGTTTGCGCTGATCCCTTTCCAGAGATTCACGCGTCACCAGCAACGCCAGCCTTTCCCTGAAGGAGAGCTCTTCGTAAGTGCCGGGTTGTTCCATCTGTGAGGACAGCGCGGCTGCCATTCCCATCAGTTTCATTTCAGTCAGCTGTTTCATCAGCGTATGTGGCATTATCGAGTTCCCTGTTTCAGTGGAAGTGGCGTGGGCCACGGATGTTTTCATGTTCCTGAGGAAGTTCCTGAGACGGATGCAGATCGCCGTCCGCCGGAACAAGGTCGCGATTATTTTTCAGTATCGATTTTATCTGCTTCAGTCGGGTTAGCCCCTCAGCATTAGCCAGCCGGCAGCTGTTGTTGACGCGCTCAGAAGGATACTCGCGCGTCAGGCTCAGTAACCCCAGACACAGGCGGTAGGCCTGCTCCGAATGCGCTTTTTCCACCAGACGCTCACTGACCCACTTGAGCGTGTCGGAGCCCACGCCTGCCGCCCAGTTTTTCAACCGCTCTGGCGTCCACTGCTGATGGTGGCGATGACGCTCCGGCATATGCTCTGCTGCGGTGCTGTTACCGGGATGAAGACGCCGCGGGTGACTGGTGATCATCAGGCCCTCAGCCCAGACCTCCAGCAGGTTGTCGAAGGCATGAAGTTCCACCGTTTTGCCGACGTACTGATGCGGCACAGAGTAATGGTGCTGTTCATATTCAACGTGATAATCGATATTCACTTTCGCTTTTTTGATGTGCCGGTAGCGCCACGGCTGTACCGGTAACGGCCTGAGCGCAGGTTTGTCCAGCCTGTCGAAGGCTTCCCGGCGGTTGCCGGGCAGTTTTTTAAAGGGGCGTTCGTTGAGATCCGTAACCAGCGTACGGATACAGTGGTTCAGTTCTGCCAGCGAGAAGAAGACCTGATGCCGCAGTCGGGCCAGGATCCAGCGCTCAACGATCTGAACGCCAACTTCCACCTTCGGCTTGTCTCTGGGTTTTCGGGGGCGGGCCGGTATTACCGCGACCTGATAGTGCTCCGCCAGTTGCTGGTAGGACGGATTCAGTTCGGGATCGTAGCGACAGGCTTTATTAACCCCGCTTTTGAGGTTATCAGGGACCAGGATTTCGGGAACGCCGCCGAAGAACTCCAGCATCCTGACGTGGCTGAGAAGCCAGTCCGGTAGCGACTGTGTATACGTGGCCTCCGCGAAGGTATAGTTTGATGCCCCCAACACCGCCACAAAGATCTGAGCCTGCCGGCACTCACCGGTTTCGGGTGAGATAACCGCCACCGTGGGCCCACAGTAGTCGATAAAGCATTTTTCACCAGCGAGATGCTGTTGGCGCATGGAGCGCTTCTGTGACTGGGACCAGGTCTGGTAGCGGCAGCAGAACTGTGAGTAGCTGTACGCCCGGATCGGCATCCGCTGACAATACTCTTCCCACAGAAGGTGGCGGGTGACGCCTTTCTTACGCAACTCCATATGGATTTTAGCCCAGTCAGGATCTTCCAGCGCACCGGGACGACTGTCAGAGTCCGGATACAGCATGCTGGCAAGCCTGGGCTCTGACATCCCCTCTGGTAACGGCCAGGAGATCCCGGAGGCCTCAAGGCGTTTGAGCATTTTCTGGATGGCACCTGTGCTGACATCGGCGCACTGGCTTATCTGACGGAATGACAGGCCGACCTCAAAACGCAGCCTTAAAATTTCATGGATTTTACGCATTGCGATTCTCTTGTTTGGCATATATCACCCCCTGTAATGAAAGGGATAGATATAGCAGCAAAAATCAATGCGTTAAGAATGATTCTGGAAACGTGAACAGCAATTCCGGTCAGGTGAACACCGATTCTGGCAAAATGAACAGTGATTCTGGCCATGGTGCAAAATCGTGGTATTTTCCGTCGGAATACGCGTTCACGCGAAACCAGAAAGTGCGTTCACGTTCTGCCAGAATGAGTGTTCACGATAGGCCAGAATATGCAATATCTGCAATAAGGTGGGAAATGGACACGCCCGGAGAGATAAACAGCCGTCATTTCATCTGTATAATTTGAGTAACCGGTTGGGAGCCCCTGCTCCCCTGCTGTTGCCATATATCCAATCAATAAATTATTAATTTCCAGATCTTGAGTGTTAGCGATATCGGGTGGGGGGAAGATGATAAATCCCGGGTAATATACTTGAGGGATATTTACGGTATTGCCACTAAAAAACCAATTTCCCGTTTCATTACCCTTAAGCCCCGGCGTAGTGCCTATCGCCATCGCGAGTTGGAAACCGTAGTCCAGTTTAACTGTATAAACACCCCAGCCAACCACACCATTTGCGTTGACCGCATATGCCGTATATCCCGTAGGAGTATAGGTTGGGCAACTTATTGGGCCGGGCATCATAGCCGGCGTTGAATCAAAGTAATACATTCCACTTAAAGAACCTGCCGGCGGTGCATAAATGTCCGCCTGAATATGTATAGAAGGTATCGTGCCATTGCTCGGTGAGCACAGTAAAGTATTCGCACTGTGCGCGAAATGACTAAATAAAATTACAATCAATAATAATGTAAAAATAAAAAAGTTATTTTTTAACATGTCGAATCGTTTCGGGTTTATATTCATACTTCTTGATTTCATTGTTTTATCCCTGCCAGTGATACCCGATGGCATCACCTTTTCACGATAATTTGTTAAGATCTGCATTATTATTTCCCGTTATTTACAGGCAACATTGGCATAGGTGATGGCATTTTTCAGACTATCATCAGGCAATGAATAATCGACCTGACACTGTTGATCGGCACCGGTACCCCATTGAGATTTCAACGTCCCTTTTAACGGCAGGCCTGCCATGTAGACCTGGCCGGCATCCCCGACAATTCCGCCTGCCGTAATGTCCGTCCGGCTTACGCTTGCGCCAAAGGGTAATGGTTTACCGTTATGCATAAGGGTAATTAATACTCTTGCCCCAACATGTGCATTGAAGCTGGCACGAACAATGGCGCCCTGTGTGGGAACCACGTTGGCGATGGGTTCATCAACATCCGTAAAGTTATTTAACGTATTGATATCGAGCGCAATGCGGTTCTGGCGATAGGTGCTCGCATAAGGCACAACGGCATACCCGCGCCAGTCGGTTTTCACACCGGTATTGTTTTCGATGCCGACGTTATCCGCTCCCGGCGCGGCAACGAGTACGTTGGTATCGCCAAGAGGCTGGCTTAGTGTGACACCATTACGATGAGCGACAATGCCACCGGATACGCTATAGTTGACCTGTTTATATCCGGTGCTGTAGTTGTAGCCCGCGCTGGCATTACCATAGCCCCCCTGATAACCTGCACTGACGCTGCCGCTGTTGCCGACACCATTATTTCCATAACCCTGTGTCACGCTGTAACTCAGGTTGTTATCGTTTAATAACGTGCCTGAAAGCCCCGCCTGTTGGGTCATATTCCCGTCTTTATCCGTGCTGTTGTTATAGGTCGCAAAAGCACTGTTGGATGACTGCCCCGGAATACCTGAACCCGGTGACAGCCACTGAGATAACGGAATAGAGACGTTGAAAGAGAAAACTTGATCCGCTTCTGGCTGGCTCTGTGATTTATTGTAGTTATAGGCAACGTTGTAGCTGGCACCCCACGCCATGCTGTTAAACCCCAACTGTATCAGGGTGTCGGTTCCATCGGTGTGCCAGTAACTTTGCTTACTGCCGGTGACAAATATGCTGCTTTCTTTGCCAATCTGTTGGGATATATTCGCCTGTATCTTTCCGCGCTTTGTGTAATTCAAATTGTAATAATCAAAATAATCGGGCTGATCGTCTTTTCTCTCTTTATCTGTGGTCTCAGTGTCGTTATATCCACTCATTCTTTTATACGTGGTTTCGCTCAATGTATAGAAGCCTTCGGTGGAATAGCGATACCCCAATAACTGGAAGTTAGTGCCATAATTATTGAGACTCTTCGCATACAGAAAACGTACGGACTGCCCCTGATGCTTGCTGTCATCGGCCAGCGTGCTGTTCGCCTGGGTGATATCAACGGAAAGGGCGCCTAAGTCAGCCAGGTTTTTTCCCATCCCCAGTGCAAAACTGCGGTATTTGCTGGAGAGCTGTGTCCCGCCATACACGGTGAAACCATGAGACAGCCCCCACAGTAACGTCGCCTGCTCGAAATCGGTTTGAGTTTGCTGATCGCCGCCGTTACGGTATTGACCTGCACTTATGGCATATTTGATGTGCCCTTCGCGTTGCAAAACCGGCACCCCTGAGAACGGTACGGAATAGGCGTTAATGCTTCCGTCGCTCTCTTCCACCAAAACCTGCAAATCACCGCTGGAAGACGTCGGAAATAAATCGTTTATCGCAAATGCACCCGGTGCAACATAGGTCTGATAGATAACGTAGTTGTTCTGTTTAATGGTGACTTTTGCATTGCTTTTTGCAATACCACGAATCGTTGGTGCAAATCCTTTCTGGCTGTCGGGCAGCATATTATCGTCAGAGGAAAGCAGAACTCCACGGAGCGGCACGCTGTCGAAAACGTCGCCTGACGTACTGGTATCACCAGCCACCAACTCAGCTTTTAAGGGAATAATGGTGCGTTCTACAAAAGTGCTAATATGCTGAAATTCATTGGTATGGCTATCGTCAGTATTACTGGTGCGCCACGACGAGTTGTCACGTAAACGCCAGGCTCCGAAGTTTATTCCACTTTGCAGGCTAAGAAATTTATCAGATTCATGCCCGAAATCAGTGTTAGTTTCATTGCCAGTGAAGTTGTAATTCAAAAGCAGAGCATTGATACCTTCATCCCATTGATCCGGTGGTATATAGCCGCGCGCATCATTTTTCATGGCAATTTGTGGAATACTGAGATCCAAGCGTAATGTTTCAAAGTCAAAAGAGGCTTTTGCACCGGAAACACTCTTTTCCAGATTGTCGATTTGAGTCGGTGGTAAATCTTTAAGCCCGGGCAGGGACTTTGTATTCACACCAAAGTCCTCCAGCTCTTTAATACTAAAATAGGGCGCGAGCGTTGTATCAGAGTTATCTGTTTTCCTAACAGTGGACGACGACTTCTGTTCAGAGTTTGCAATCTTGAATTCAACATCGCGTGTAGAAAAAAAGTGTTGTTAATGTAAATATCAACGCGATAACTTCCCGGCGCCTGACCGGTATTGTTATTAAATTGAGCCAGGTCAGCAACCGCAGACGGATCATTGGACAAAAAAGCGGGGTTGAAATATTGCTCAGCCATCGCTTGCACAGAAGAAAAAATAGCCAGTGAGGAAAAAGCAACGGGTGCATAACGAGTAATAGTTGATTTTATTCGTTTTGCTGAAACGAAATAACGTTGTTTTTTCATCTGACTTTTCATCCTGGGTAAAATAAAAGTAATTTCATTCAATAACAGAATTTTTGGGTTTTATATGGCGCAGCTTTGTTGATCTGTTTTTGAACCGAAATCATTTACCGTTTGGAATTTAATGGTTCCACCGGGGCCGCCTGTCAATGGGATCTGGGTGTCAGATTTTGGTGCGACCATCGTGTTAGGTAATTTCTGATCTCCGACAGTGATACCGACCAGTGTCACGTAATAAGGCGTGGGATTACTCACGCTAACGTTGGCACCGTTCAGTTTGCAACGTATCGCCTTAGGGGCTTCTAAACTCTTCGTCGGCAGATTATCCGGGCGCACGAACATTTTTATCGTAGTTTCTGTGGCGATCTGAAGCGTATTTTTGCCTTCTTCAGGTTTACCCGACGGAATCGCTTTGCTGTTGAGGTAATAAAGTGATTCACGGTCAACAGGAAGTGGATTTTTCCCGACATACATAATACGGATTGTATTTTCTTTATTCGGTTGAATAACGAAAATAGGCGGAGTGATGACAAAATCAGTACTCTTCTTACCGTCAGACTCGGATACCCAGGATTGGATTAAAAATACTTTACCGACATCACTGTTAGCGATAGAAAGTGAGGTTTGAGCAGCACCCTGAGGATATATAACCCGGGTTGCGCCCAGAGAGATCCCTCCGGCCATTGCCGTTGAGATAGAGCACAGAGAGATCGCCCCGGTTAACAACATTGTTAACAGAGGTTTCATTTTATTGTTTACCATAAGGCGTTACCTTGATTAGCATCGTGAATGACATCACGAGGATAGATAATTACATGATGTTTTAAGAACGATGTATTTACTGCAATATACTCTAAAGAAATACATTGATTAAACACGCGGCTTTGAAAACCGTAGTTATTAATTAAACGCCATAATAGTTATGGCGTTTTTTAATGAAATAGAGTCCGTTCGGGTTAATTTTCATTAACACCCGGGTGTAAAACTATTCCAACAAGAATTAATATAACGTCGGATTAACGCTTACTCGTAATGAACCTTAAAATCAGTTGTTGCAACGACATGACCCGTTGTTGCAGCAGTAGTAAGACCGTACATACCCGCAGAGAAACTTGCGATGTTAGTACCCGCTGCAAGCGTCATTTTTGCACCAGAACCTGTCGCAGCTCTTATAGTGATGACTTTGCTGTCCATGTCTTTCAGCTGAACGCCCACGCCAGTTGCCTCACCACCCCCTGCGGTGTTTGCCAGAACCGTAGGGTTATCAAGTGCACTTTGACCACCAAAGTCAAAAGAGGCAGTGGTATAAGTATCAATAGAGCACTCTTCCAGGACGATGCTGAATGGTACGTCTTTAACCGTTGCACCTTTAACAATGGCCTTGGTGTTTACAGAACCTAACGGGATATTCTGGTCGGCAGATTTAACGTTCACAACACAAGCAGCGTCAGTCACTTCCCCGGTAAAATTAATGGTACCACCGGCAACGGTCACTGGCGTGACGACACCCTCGGCCATGGCGGAACCGGCAGCCATCATAAGTGCTAAAGCAGACAATGCAGATACAGCCATTTTTGAAGCTTTCATATTTATATTTCCTATATTCATATGTTTGTGATGTGAATTACCATTCCCGCCTTAATGAATTTATTATCAAGAAGGGCTTCCGGAAATAGTATTAATTATCTGTAATAAAGATATTGTAAATTAATTCACCTCTTACTCTATAAGCGGTGAATTTCACAGGCAAGTCAGTCATTCGACGGAAGGACTATACTCCAGGTGTTTTTATTAATAAAGATGCCCATAAAAGTGCGATTTTATAAAACTACAGCTTTATCAGTATGTTAGTGGTTATGTGGAAAATCTAAATAATACTTTTTGGTTTCATCACAACCAACGGTTCCAATCAATACAACACATTATTTGTTTACGTTAAAAGACGTTTTACCTGAATGTTTAAAACTGGTTAAAAATGCACGATTAATAAGATTTCGATATAATGCATCTGAATATTCAGGTATTAACAGTGTGAGTTCAAGGGGTATTTTTGAGGGGTATGTATTTCATCTTCTGACCTCGAAGCACCTCATTCAGGAAAATATGATGCATTCTCCTGTTAATTGTGAAAAATAAATTCGTCTTATTGGTGAAATTTTGATAAAAAGCGTCATAAAATTTACCCTTTGAAAGTTAGCAATGATCATAATTTTTAAGATTCCAACATTCTCCCGGCTGAAGTCTGCGAAATGAAAAAATAATGCGTCGATTTCACTGTTTAATCGTCCTCCTCCCCTTGTATCTGACCGCCTGTGGAACCTTATCCGACATGCAGGTGAAAGCGCATCCTGATGCTGTACGGGCGCTGGCCTGCACGGGCGATCTCGATGACATGGTCAATGGTGTTGTGCATCAGTATCAGAAAAAAGAGAAAGCAGGGGGTCTGGCGATAGGCATTATCAGAAATAACGGTGAGGCCGGAACCTGGGGCTTCGGCTACACCAATTCCACGAATCGCTACAAAATTGACGGGGAAACGCTGTTCGCGCTCGGTTCAGTCAGTAAAGGCGTGACCGGCGAAGTGGTGGCGGGGCTGGTCAATAAAGGCCAACTGCGCTGGGACGACAAGCTTTCGGATCTGCTGCCGAAAAATATCCCGCTGAGCGAAGATGCCAAAAACATCACGCTGTTGCAGCTCGCGACGCATACGTCCGGCCTGCCACGACAAAATATGAATAAAGACATGCTGGAGAGTTTTCTCCGGTATCTCTATACCGGCGACAATTTCTATCATGAACTGGACAGCGATGCCGTCGTCAACGATCTGTCCGGATTTAAAAGGCCCGAGAAGCGTGAGCCGCAGTACTCAAACTTAGGCTATGCATTGTTGGGTTATATTCTCAAACTAAAAACCGGCGAAGACATCCAGCAGCTTTCTTATGATTTTATTTTCAGTTCGCTGAAGATGGATAACACCAGTTTTTATGCGACACGCCTGAAAGACTATCCTTATCGCGCCATCGGTCATGCGGGCGATCAGCCAAAATTTATCCCGCGTGGCGAAGTGGTGCCGGACTGGCATTTCTCCAATAACATGGTGGCCGCCGCCAGCCTGTACAGCAATGTCGATGACCTGCTTAAGTATCTGCGTGCTCATATCGATGACTCAAGAAACGGTGACCTCAATCTGGCTATCAGCACCACGGAAAAGGTGTATTTCCAGCGAAATATTGAAGCGGCCAATATTGCCTGGGTAACCGATCATATTAATAATCAGAGCATTACCTATCAGGTCGGCTATATCGGCGGCTATTCCAGTTACATTGGCTTTGATAAGAAGCATCAAAATGCTGTGGTGGTATTACAAAATACTTTTAACTGGAGCAATTATATCGGGCATGACCTTTTACTGAGAATGGCCCTGGCCGATGATTATCGCGGGAAATGTCATTAACATTTCCCACATGAATGCATTAGAGTTTTGTTATCGATTTTATTTATCTGAACACGTATTTTTACACAGTAAACTTCGCCCTGAGTGGTTGTTTCATCACATTTTTATTTTTAAGTTTCACCGATTTTGCGCTGAATCAGATATTTCTTTTCTATAAATAATATAACCTGCAGGAAAACTATCACGCCCTCCGGGGACTCTTACCTTTTCTAAGGCCCGTTATGTTCTCTCTTTCTCGCAAAAAAAATGCCTGCCTGGCGGGCATCATGATGTTGTCTGGCGCCGCAATTGCCGCTGAGACCGCCCCGGTTGTCACACCGGAATCTGCTGTGCCGGTTGTTGAAAAATCAACTCCGGCAGTTGCCGCAGAACCTGCCGCGCCAGTTGTTGAAAAATCAGCTCCGGCAGTTGCCGCAGAACCTGCTGCGCCGGTTGCTGAAAAATCAACTCCGGCAGTGACGCCAGAACCGGCTCCTGCAATCGTAGAAAAACCAGCACCTGTTGTAGCTGAAATAGCGGCTCCACTGACCACTTTACCGACATCGACAGCCACTGTTCCGGCCGCTCCTGTCGCAAAAGAAGAGCCGAAATCGCCGGTGAAACCCGCGTTCAGTTTGGACAGCGAAGAGCAAAAACGAGCCTATGCAAGCGGTGTTGCGATGGCGCGTTATATTGAGGATCAGATTGAGCAGCAGAAGGCGCTGCACATTACGCTGGACAAAGACATTATGCTGGCGGGCATCGCCGATACCTTTAATAAAAAGGTGCAAATGAGCGATCAGGATATTCAGGCAACGCTGACGGCGTTTGATGAACAGGTCAAAGTCCTGACGAAAGCCGAAATGGATAAGAAGAGTGCGGCAGATAAAGCCTTCCTTACTGATTTCGCCAAACAAGATGGCGTGAAAAAGACCAAACAAGGCTTGTTGTATCTCGTTAAAAACAAAGGCCAGGGCGACGCACTGAAAGATACCGATACCGTGGAAGTCAGCTTTCAGGGCAAGCTGGTGGATGGCACAATCGTAGACGGTCCGCAGATTGAGAATTCAAATCAGGTATTCCGCGTCGCCAATATGCCGCCGGTTCTGCGCGACAGCGTAAAACTGATCCGCAAAGGCGGTGAGATTCAGGTGGTGATTCCGCCTGCTGCCGTTGAAAATGCGGATGCGGGTAAAAAACCTGACGTCGTGGTGATTTACACCATCTCTGTGGTGAATGTGAATAAAACGCTGTAATCATTCTTAAAAAGAAAAACGCCCCCTTTGTACCTATGCGGGCGTTTTTTTGCTTCAGAATTCAGGCATCAGCCTGATGCACGGCGATATAGCGCTCAAACTTTGAGGGTTTCAGCTGGCTGAGATCGACCAGTACCAGTCCGTCGATACAGTGATTGAATTCCGGGTCGCTGCCGAAATCAATAAACTGCACGCCGCCGGTTTCGCAAAGTTCTGAATATTGCTTATACAACGCCGGAATACTGCATCCGAGGTTTGCCAGCAGGCGCTTCAGGCGCTGTAAATCCTCCTGATAATCTTCACCGCAAAACTGTGCAAGCACGTCGGGTAACGACGCCGGATAAGGGCGGCGCGACGTCGCCAGCGGCAGGGCAGGCGCGAAATACAGGCGATAAAAAGCCACCAGCAAATCGCGTGCGGCCAGCGGTAATCCGCCGGAAATCGACACCGGGCCAAACAGGTAACGCGTCTGTGGATATTTCGCCAGATACGCACCAATGCCGAGCCACAAATAATCCAGCCCGCGCTTGCCCCAGTACGCAGGCTGAATAAAGCTGCGCCCGAGTTCAATGCCCTGCGCCAGAATCGGATCCATCTGGTGGCCGTACTGGAAGAGGCTCTGACTGTAAATGCCGTTCAGCCCTTTGCTGGCGACCTGTTCGGCGGTCGGGATAAACCGGTATGCGCCGACGATTTCCAGCGCCTGCGGATCCCATAAAACCAGGTGATAATAATCGTCATCATAGCCGTCGAGGTCACGACGACGACCGCTGCCTTCGCCTACCGCGCGGAAAGCGATTTCGCGTAACCGCCCCAGTTCACGCAGGATCGGCACGTAGTCTTCGCCGTGGCGGCGATAGAGATAAATCATTTTGCCGTCGGGCGTTTTGCCCAGCACTTCGCTGGCTTCCAGCGCGTGTTTAAGGACGGCGCGGTCTTCGGCGCGGGCAATAGACGTTTCAGTATGAAACAGTGCTGGCTTGCCGCTGGCAAGACGATAAACGTGTTTTCGGAAACGCGCGGCCAGATCGCCTGCGGTCATTTGGCCATCGTGCCAGCTGGAATACGGGATGCGTGCGCCGATTTTCAGCGTCAGGCTGTTTCCGCGTTGCCCGAACATTTCGTGAACCAGCAATAAGGTGCTGAGCGGGCGGTAAATCATTGAGCTAAGATAAAACAATGCGCTGTTGCTGCCGCCGATATGCACCGGAACCACGGGCGCACGCGCTTTGGCGGCGAGGCGAATAAAACCGGTGTGCCATTTGCCGTCACGCACGCCTTTCGAGCTCATGCGCGAGACTTCACCGGCCGGAAAGACAATCAGCACCCCCTGATTTGCCAGGTGTTCCTGCATTTGCGTGACCTGATTACGGCGGGTGCGGTTGCCCATATTATCGACCGGAATCATCAGGCTGCCGAGCGATGTCACCAGCGACAATATCTGGTTAGCCACGACTTTGACGTCAGGACGTACAGACGCCACTGCGTGTAATAATGCCAGCCCGTCAAGCGTTCCGATCGGATGGTTGGCGACAATAACAACCGGCCCGTAGCTTGGGATTTGCTCCCGATCGCGTTCCGTCAGTTCGCAGCGAATAGCAAAATGCTCAAGCACCTGTTCAGCCATATCAATACCTTTCAGATGCTGATGTTGTTCGGCAAAACGGTGGAATTCTTTTTCGCGGAACAGGGCTTTTAAGAGACGACGTTGCCAGGAAGGGGTTTTATGCTGCGGGTCGAGATCCTGAAACAGGGTATCCATGCTGAACATAGGATTTTCTCCGGTTGAAGTCCTCTGAACATAGTCAGCCGGTGTGACAGTGATATGTCACCGAAATGACAGAATAAGGAACCTGTTCGGCGTTCAATTATTTCCGTATAGTGCCCGCGCCAGACTATAGTGTGTAGATATACTCAACAACGTAAGGGAGCGTTCAAAAATGGATACAAACTCAGGTCCTGATTTATCGACTCCTATGCTAAAACCGACCGAGGCGATTAATAAACTCATTGTGGCGTTTCGCACGGAGTCAGTTCCCGTTGAGATAAAAGGCCAGGATTCCGTTATCGATTTACAGCCGGCAAACGGTGAGCCAAGGGTCCTTTTGGTTTTAGAGGGCGCGCTAAACATTTACCGCACGGCAGACAATTTACGGTTTGTCACGGCTGC
Source organism: Rahnella sp. PCH160 (assembly GCF_047784855.1). Taxonomy (NCBI): domain Bacteria; kingdom Pseudomonadati; phylum Pseudomonadota; class Gammaproteobacteria; order Enterobacterales; family Yersiniaceae; genus Rahnella; species Rahnella sp. PCH160. The sequence continues at coordinate 750,488 of NZ_JBLOGT010000001.1, read as the reverse complement.
CGCGCCTAATTTATTTGGAATGCAGGGTTCACCGTTTCGCTACAACCTTTATCAGTTCAGAAGCGAAAAAAGCACTGTGCTTGAGACGTTGCCCCATAGCCGCGCGGTTGAACTCATCAATGAACATCTGCTTTTCAGAGAGGTACTGGATTTCCAGACCTATCTCAGCGATTTTCAGGCATACCGGACGAATTTGCTGATCAGCAAATCGACGTATCAGATTGTCCGCGCATTCCTCTTTGAACTGGAGATGATGCCGCCAGAGCAAAGACTGCGTACCAGCGTCTTTAATTATATCTATGAACATACTCACCTGGCCCGGAGCGGTGTGATGAAAATTTTGTCCGATCTTCGCCAGGGGGAATATATTAATATCGAGAACGGCAAACTGATTGCGATTCTCAAGAAATTACCGCATGAGTATTAATACCTGGTATGCATATTGTTTAATTTACCAGACAGGCAACACCTTCTAACTCATCTTCATCATTTGAAGAGATATGTCCGTCATTGATGTACATATAGTAGTAATGATTGCCTCCCCATCCCTCTGAAGACCAGAAAACACTACCCAAAAATTGAGCATTTTGCTTCGAAATATCGCCCCATTCCTGCCACAATGAATCAGACGGAATTTGTCGCAGATTTTTAGTTGTCGATAAATCATCCGTATCTGGCTGGCTATATCCCTGCGACTCACACCAGTCCTTTGCATCTTTCCAGTCCATTTTAACGGTGCTGAAGGTGAAGAATTTTTTCGGATCAAAATTTATTCGGGCAATGGCTTTATCGTTGCTGGCTTGAATCGTAACCGGGCCTTTGGTGAGGAAAGTCACGACGCCATCCTGTGTAACAGTCGCAACATTTATATTACTGCTCTTCCATATTATCTGCGATGCAGGGTTGTCTGTTTCCAGCTGAATCTCGGCACCCGGCCAGGCGGTGTGCAAAATATTATCCGAAGTGACCGTTTTACTCTGGCTGGTTCCGGGGGCAACAATATAATCCGTAAAGTTCACTGAATGCGGATTGACCGGCCCGTCGGTAATATTATCTGCGTCATCATTGGTGCTTATATCCGGAACGGTAATCGCTTCGCCGGTGCGGGGAATCCCCGTTTGCGTTTGAGATTGTAAAGCCACGCCAATATTGCAACCGTAATCGGCGGAGGTAATGGTGTAGCTGTTCACCTGTGACGCCAGTACGCGACTACCTTTTGTCGGGTGGTCGCAGGTCCAGACGATGGATGCCAGCGTGGCATCTGCATCTCCTTCGTTATCCTCTAATTCCCACGCTAATGTGACGACATCGCCTTCATCGAGTTCATCGGTGTCATCGTGTTCGCTGATTTTTTTCAAATCGACTTTATTGCTGGCACCGGCATTATTTTTGATGACCGGAGGCGTGCCATTTACAATACCTGCCGCTTCCGTCATGACATATCCGGCCTGTGGCTCTGTTGCCTCGGCCCGACAATGTGTCGTGAAAGCGAGTAATATCAGGAGAGAAAACCCTGAATAGGTAAAATATTTAGACAACATAATTTCATCCTGATTTTTTGAGCCTGATAACGCTCAGAGGATGTGAAAAGCTGAGCACTTTCGTGCCCAGCTTTCAAATAACATTCCCGATAAGTTGATTAACCGGCAACGTTAATTATTTCTTAACCGACTGAACGTTTCTTACTGATTTCAGTAATGGTGCGTAATCGACTTTCAGGCTGTAACCCTGAACGCCGTCTGCGCCAGCGGTCGCGAAGACAGAAGTGGCCTGAGCATTGGTTGCAGGAATGACCAGATCTTTATTATTCGTTGCAGATACAGCATAACCGCCCGCCGTGCCGGTGGTGGCGCTGGTGCCATCGAAGTACCATTTGTAGTTATAGTTGCTGGTTGCTTCCAGTTCGCCGGCATCCCATGTGCCGTTGTTGTTCGCGTCATACCAGGTTTTGAACTGATAAGTGTGACCGACCAGCAGCTGGCTATTTGCCTTGCCAATCAGGTTGACGGTCGGTGCCGTAGCATCAACAATTTCTACGCCGACATTACCGCCGACGATTGGACCGCTTGGAATATCATCACCAGCGTCGTTGCTACTGACGTCTTCAATGGTAATCAGCTGGCCTTTTGACGGCGTACCGGTAGAGGATTGCTCGGTAATTTCAGCCCCCAGATAGCGGCCTGCATCCGTTGCTGCAATGGTATAGGTATTGTTGCCGTCGTTGTCGATACTCTTCCTATCGGCACCTTTACCGTCGCTGGTGGTAAACCACTTGATGGTCGTTTTACTGCTGTCAACGTCACCTTCTTGATCGATAAAATTGTAATGGAGCAAAATTTTATCGCCCGGCGACATCGCGGCGGAGGAGCCACTTTCATGACCGTTTGAGAAAGAAACGCTGTGCTGTGTTTGACTGGCCCCCGTACCTCTTAATACGGGTATGGTCCCGATCAGCTGACCGGCGGAATCGGTCATATCAGCCAAAGCAACGTGTGAGCAGCCGGCAAATAACAGGCTGGCCAGAAGGGTTTTATTAAACTTTGTCATATCAATATCACTCTGTAAGTTTGTATTCAGTTAATGTATAAAGCAGATTTTTCCAGGACTTAATTGCCTGAGAGACTTTTCAAAAGCTTGGAGCCAGCATCGGATAATTCAAAATCAACTTTCAAATCAAATCCCTGAACGCCGCTTTGTCCTGCCGACGTTAATACCGTGGTGGCCTGTGCATTGGTTTCAGGAATAACCAGGTTTTGGTTATCCGTATTACTGGCGGCATAACCGCCTTTATCACCTTGCGGATTAATGCCGTCAAACAGCCACTTATAATTCACCAGGGAAATAATCGGTGTTTTGTCTGTTTCGGAAATCGTTTCCCGGTCGGTAGGATCCCACTGACCATTTTTATTACTGTCATAGGCCACTCTGAATTTATATTCGTGACCTAATAAAAGATGATTGCCTTTTGTTGCCGTCAGATTCACATCGGGATTCTGTGTATCAACAATAGCCGTGACGATTTCTTTATTTCCGGCATTAAAATCTACAAGAACCTGATTCGTTTGCTGGTTCTCATGATCAACCGGCGTGGCGATAATAGAGAAAATACCCGGCAACGTACTGGCGATGGTGGATTTGCCTTTATCGGGTAAATTCACGTAATAAAGGCCGCCGGTATTTTTATCGCAATCCTCTTTGGAAGCGTGGATTTTAATTTCATGCTCATGGTTTTTATCTGCAACGGCATAAGCGTGGAAATTCATATTCAGATTTTCACCGGTCAACGCCGTCGTTTCGCCTTGCAAACCTGACACCTTGGCACCGCTGGCTTCAAGATCAACGGTGTCTTTGCCGTTTGCGTTGCGTTTCACGGCTTTGTCACTTTGAGTGTCGTTCTTGATTGCCAACTGATAGCTGACCGGAGCTTCGGAAACTTTAATTTTCACCACGTTGGACTGTTTGCTGTCGCCTTTATCATCGCTAAACGTGACGGCTAAATCGTATTCGTTAGCGTGCGGGTCTTTCGAACTGACCCAAGCCGGAAACGTCAGCGTCCAGTGGTTATTGTTACCGGCACTGATATTCGATTTCGGCGACAGCGCCGGTAAGCCCAGCGTATTTTCGGCTGAATATCCGCCGACCGGCACCCAGCGTGCGGAGACGATTTTCCGGTGAGATTTAATATCGGCATTCAATGTCCAGTGACAGCCTTCGTAGGCCTGTGCCTGGTCGGGGTCATCAGCCAGAATACATTGCGGCGCCGTGTTCGTGGGTTTGAGATATACATCAATATCGAGATCTTTAACTTCGCGATATTCCAGAACGATATCGTTGTTACGATCGACAAAATCCATCCGGCTGCCTGCCAGCGTGCGCATATCGGCAACCGCTGACGCATCCAGTTGTTTCGAAAGCGGCGTACCGATGTGGTAGTCAAAACTGATATTCGCGGTCAGTTCGCTCTCATCAGAATTACCTTGTTTATACCCTGCACCTATCGTCACTAATGGCACCGGTGTGTAGTCAACGCCGAGCGTGACGGAAGAAGGATCTTCCTCAAGATTATCGGTGCCGAAAAGCGCAACCTGATCGCCATAATATTGTTCATAAACCAGTGATGAACCTAATTGCGGATACGCTGGCAAATAGGTCTGGAGCCGGACATCCCAACCCTGTGCCGGGCGCTCTTCGTAATTATCGAAGTCTTTTGACGTTTTCCATTGCGAGAGCGGAATATAATAATTCCCGCTGAGTTTTAAGAAGTTCGTCCAGACTTCAGAACCAATACTTCCCCGGCGATGACCACGACTGATGTCGTAGTCATAAAAAGCATTAACACCGAGCAACCAGTCTTTATTCACGTTATAACGAACGCCTGCGCCGATATTAGCAATATTTCGGCCGTCTTTGCTGTGCGCTGAGAACTGATTGAAAATCAGCGTACTTTCACCGGCATACCAGGGAATTAAATAATCCAGTGATGAACCGTCCAGACTGCCGTCATCACCGACATTCAGCGTCGTTTTGACATGACCATAAGGTGACAGCAGTTGTTCAGCCTGTGATTGCACAGCCTGCGTTGCTGCGCCTTTACCGTACTGATACAGCTGACTTTTAGTTCCTTCGACGCTCAGGTTTTGGAAACCCTGCTGCGCTTCGTTTGTTAAAATTTGCTCAGATTTTTTCCCGATACTTTGGCTGTCGTTTTCACTATTACTGGCCGGAGCCTTGTCTGAAAATACATCCTGGCTGCCGAGCGTTGGAAGGATGAAACCTTCTTGTGCGCAGACAGGAAAGCTCATCAAAATACAAAGTGCGATCTTTATATATTTAAATGGCATGTATTTTTTCATAATATAATATTAACTTTAATTAGTTTGAATATTGTCAAATAATTACACGCGTCCAATTATGGACGGTTTGTTTTCCCGGAAGTCTTATTCCGGGGGCATTGTCTTTATTCTTGTGTTTTTTACAATATAAACGTGCTGGAATATATTGCCTGAGGTTAAATCATTTCTTAATTATCTAGCTGGTGAATGAATCATACCCTCATTCATTTTTATTTTGTATGTCCACAAATGGACGTGGTACTTATTTCCCATAAGGGCTGCGGATCCTGTTCACATAAACCAGCATTTCAACGTGTTGCTAAAACAACCAATAGCTAATAAAGTCAAAGACTCATTTACGGCTGTGCAACACGCCAGAACCTTCTTCGTGAGACGTTGATTTCCATGCCTGCTCCCGCTTTACCCGAAAGTTCGTCTTCAAACATCACACTGCGAATTCTCTCCATTCTGGTGTTCAACTTTGCCAACTACCTGACGATCGGCCTGCCGCTGGCGATTTTGCCCGGTTATGTCCACGACCATCTGGGCTTCAGCGCGTTCTGGGCGGGGCTGGTGATCAGCCTGCAATATTTCGCGACGCTGCTGAGCCGGCCGCACGCGGGGCGTTACGCCGATAAAGTCGGGCCAAAGCGGGTTGTGATGCTCGGGCTAAGCGGCTGTCTGCTCAGCGGCGTGTTTTATTTGCTTGCGCTATGGATGGACGCCTCGCCGGTGGCCAGCCTGACGCTGTTATGTCTCGGGCGTTTACTGCTGGGTGCGGGGCAAAGTTTTGCCGGAACCGGTTCGACGCTGTGGGGCATTGGCGTGGTCGGTTCGCTGCATATCGGCAAGGTGATTTCGTGGAGCGGGGTGGTGACGTATGGTGCGATGGCGATTGGTGCGCCGCTTGGCGTGGGGATTTTCAGCCTGGGCGGCCTGACGTTATTGTCTGTGTGTATCATTTTGGTCGCGCTGACGGCGCTCCTGGCGGCGTGGTGTAAACCGCCGGTGGCGGGGAAAGGCTCCGCGCAAATTCCGTTCACTCAGGTGCTGGGAAAAATTTTGCCCTACGGCATGATGCTCGCGCTGGCGTCCACCGGTTTTGGTGTGATCGCCACGTTCATCACGCTGTTTTACGATGCCAAAGGCTGGTCCGGTGCGGCGTTCTCGCTGACGTTTTTCAGCGCGGCGTTTATCGGTATGCGGTTGCTGTTCCCGAACTGCATCAACCGTTTTGGTGGTTTACGCGTTGCGCTGGCCTGCTTTGTGGTGGAAATTGCCGGGCTGATCCTGGTCTTTTTTGCGCCGACGTCGCTGGTCGCCATGGGCGGCGCATTCCTGACAGGTGCGGGCTTCTCGCTGGTCTTCCCGGCGCTCGGCGTGGTAGCAGTTAAAAAATTGCCACAGGAAAATCAGGGCAGCGCACTGGCGACCTATTCTGCGTTTCTCGATTTATCACTGGGAATTACCGGCCCGCTGGCGGGAATACTGATGGCGCAGGCCGGTATTGACTCGATTTATCTGGGGTCGGCGCTGCTGGTATTCATCGCTTTGGCGCTGGTTCTGCGGCATTTACCGCGCGAAGCCCGCGCCTCCGTCTGAACAGATTAAACGCCGTGGATACGCCCCATATGAAGCGTATCTACAAACTCGCCGTCGCGCATGGCGTAGCACGGGCTGCGGCCTTCAATGCTAAAACCATGCTTCTTGTACAGCCCGATAGCGGCCTCGTTATCGGCGTAGACCGTCAGCTCGACGCGTTTCACATTCAGCCATTTGTCGCAGAGTTCCAGCGCGGCTTCGAGCAATTTGCTGCCCACGCCACGCCCCTGAAAGCCGCTATCCACGCCCACGCCGAAAGACGCGACATGGCGGCGGCGCCAGATATCTTCGACCATCAGCGTCAGATTGCCGACGAGTTTGCCGTCAATACAGGCGACCAGCGCAAATCTGCCGGGAGACTGATTGGCCAGACGGTCTTCCCATAGCGAGGCGGGTGGATAAGGAAGCCGGAGGGTGCCGCTGTAAACAGGAACCTGAGCGTACAGGTGTTGAAGCGCTTCGGCGTCTCTGGCTTCAGCGTGGCGGATGACTATTTCGCTCATGGCGACACTCCTCTTTTTGTGGTTACTGTTTGAATATCCTCTACATTTATCAGGAATTGGATAAGAGTCAATCGAATGTTAGGTGAAAAATAATGCTTTACAAGTGCGAATGATAATGATTATTATTGCCATGCGTTCCGGGGATGGCCTCACACCAAGGTCAAACGGGTCCCCATGAATGCACGACATTGCTCACATTGCTTCCAGTATTACTTAGCCAGCCGGGTGCTGGCTTTTTTTTATCCTTTTTTCCTTCATATTTCCGGCTGGTAGTGCGTTGGCTGTACTCGCTCACCCCGGTCACATACTTATGTATGCTCCCGGGGATTCGTTCCCTTGCCGCCTTCTCCCAACCTGAACTATTTTGGAAAAACTTTTTTCTTATCTTTCCCACAACACGAACTATTTCGAAAAAAACGCATCTTTCCTTTTTCTAACTCTTCCACAAATCCTTTGGATTTAATCATCTGCATTTGTTCATATTTTTTGAACAGAGGGGTGAAGTTTTTACGCTTTCTTATTCTCAGGCGTTGACTAGACTAGAGAAAACATTGAGGAGAGTTGAACATGATCTACTTACGTCAGGCACAAGAACGCGGTCACGCAAGTCACGGCTGGCTGGAAAGCTGGCATACCTTCTCTTTCGCCGATTATTACGATGCAAACTTTATGGGCTTCTCCGCGCTGCGGGTGATCAATGAAGATTTCATCGATGCGGGGCAGGGGTTTGGTAAGCATCCGCACAAAGACATGGAAATTCTGACCTACGTGCTCGAAGGTACCGTGGAACATCAGGACAGCATGGGCAATAAAGAGCAGATTCAGGCGGGTGAGTTCCAGATTATGAGTGCCGGAACCGGCGTGACGCACTCCGAGTACAACGGAAACAGCGACCGTAAGCTGCATCTTTATCAGATTTGGATCATTCCGGATAAAAAAGGTCTGGAACCGCGTTACGAACAGCGCCTGTTCGACGCGCCGCAAGGCCGCCAGCTGGTGCTTTCGCCCGATGCCCGCGACGGCTCGCTGAAAGTGTTCCAGGATATGGAGCTCTCCCGCTGGGCGCTGAAAAAAGACGAACAGTCGGTTTATACGATCCGGGCTGAACGCCGTGTATGGATCCAGGTGGTGAAAGGCACCGTGTCCATTAACGGCCAGAAAGCCGGGCCGAGCGACGCGCTGGCGATCTGGGATGAAACGGCGTTGTCCGTGCATGCCGATGAAGACAGTGAAATTCTGCTGTTTGACCTGCCACCGGTCTGATGATTTCTGGCACCCCTGTTGAAGGCGACTCCGGTCGCCTTTTTTGTTTTTGTCCCATAGTCCTTTTCCCCGCATTTGCATTGCTGAATTTTTCCGCTTCGTGATGCTATTCACACCCGCAACAAATCGACCGGCAATTTTTTGACCCTCTTCGCACATTACTTTCGGCACGATGGAAACCGGTTTCCAAAGAGACTCAAATACCCTCAGCAAGAGAAACGGGCAGAACATAAATCATCTGGGAGTAAAGCAAAAATGAAAAGAATCATGCTTTGTTGTTCGGCGGGGATGTCGACCAGTTTGTTAGTTCGCAAAATGAAAGAGGTCGCAGCGCAGCGCGGCGAAGACGTGCAGATTGACGCATTCGGGGCCAGCGAGTTTGACGAAAAATTCCGTGATTATCAGGTGGTGCTGCTCGGGCCACAGGTGCGTTATATGCAGGGCGATTTGTCGGCGAGAGCGGCGGAATTCAATATTCCGGTCGAAGTGATCAACATGATGGATTACGGCATGCAGCGCGGCGATAACGTGCTGGACTTCGCCTTCGGCCTGATCGCACAGGAAGGAAGCCGCGTATGAGTGGCCTTTATCAGGCGATGGTTAACGTCATCGAAAAGCACATCACGCCACTGGCGGGCAGCGTGGGCCAGCAACGGCATGTGATTGCGATCCGCGACGGTTTTATTGCCGCACTGCCTTTCATGATTATCGGGTCGTTCATGCTGGTTTTTATTTTTCCGCCATTCTCGCCGGATACCACCAACGGTTTCGCGCGCGGCTGGCTGGATCTCTCGCTGAAATATCGCGAACAGCTGATGCTGCCGTGGTATCTGAGCATGGGCGTGATGACCTTTTTCATCTCGGTCGGTATCGGCGCGAGCCTCGGTAAATATTACAAACTTGACCCGATCATGACCGGTTTGCTGGCGTTTATGGCCTTTCTGCTGGTCGCCGCGCCGTATCACGACAAACAAATTTCGACGCAATACTTCTCAGGCGAAGGCATTTTTACCGCGATACTGACGGCCATTTACGCCGTCGAAGTGTATGCGCTGCTGAAACGCCGCAATATTACGATCCGCCTGCCAAAAGAAGTGCCGACCGGTGTGGCGCGTTCGTTTGAAATCCTGATCCCCGTGGTGGTGATTGTCGCTACACTGCATCCGCTGAACCTGTTTATTCAGTCCACCACCGGCATGATTATTCCTGAAGCGATTATGCATCTGCTGGCGCCGCTGGTTTCCGCGTCGGATTCCCTGCCTGCCATTTTAATTTCCGTATTTATCTGCCAGGTGCTGTGGTTCGCCGGTATTCACGGTGCGCTGATTGTCACCGGCATTATGAACCCGTTCTGGATGACCAATCTGGCGCTGAACCAGACCGCATTGCAGGCGGGAGAACCGCTGCCGCACATTTATCTGCAAGGTTTCTGGGATCACTATCTGCTGATTGGCGGCGTCGGTTCGACCCTGCCGCTGGCGATTTTGCTGTTGTGCAGCAAGGCCGTACATCTGCGGACGATCGGCAAAATGGGCGTGGTACCGAGCTTCTTTAACATCAACGAACCGATTCTGTTCGGCACGCCGATTATCATGAATCCGGTGTTTTTCCTGCCGTTCACGTTGGTGCCAATGCTCAACGCCGTTTTCGCCTATACCGCCACAAAACTCGGCTGGGTCGCGCAAGTGGTGTCGCTCACACCCTGGACAACGCCTGCGCCGATTGGTGCGTCATGGGCCGCAAACTGGGCATTCAGCCCGGTAATTATGTGCCTGTTCTGTATGGTGTTATCAGCAGTGATGTATTACCCGTTCCTGAAAGCGTACGAACGTACCTTACTGAAACAGGAAGCGGAAAAGGCCGGTGCCCAAACGGCGGGTAACGCCGTACCGGTAAACAGTTAAAACGCAAAGCAACGGACAGCGAGGATGACGATGAAATACGCATTTCCCAAAGAGTTCTGGTGGGGCAGCGCCAGCTCTGCACCGCAAACGGAAGGTGAAACCCTGAGCCACGGTAAAAGCGCGACGGTCTGGGATCACTGGTATTCGCAGCAACCGACGCGTTTCCATAACGACGTCGGCCCGCAGGACACATCGACGTTTTATAAAAACTGGCGCGAGGACATCGCGCTGCTAAAACAGCTCAACCACAACACGTTCCGCACCTCAATTTCCTGGGCGAGGCTGATCCCCGGCGGAAAGGGCGAAGTGAACCCGGAAGCCGTGGCGTTTTATAATCAGGTGATTGACGAAATGCTGGCGCAGGGCGTGCAGCCGTTTATCAACCTGTTCCATTTCGATATGCCGATGGCGATGCAGGAAATTGGCGGCTGGGAAAACCGCGACGTGGTGGAGGCTTACGCAAAATATGCCGATACCTGTTTTGCGCTGTTCGGTGACCGCGTGAAACACTGGTTCACGTTCAACGAACCGGTCGTGCCGGTGGAAGGCGGTTACTTGTATGATTTCCACTATCCGAATGTAGTGGATTTCAAACGCGCCGCGACGGTGGCGTATCACACCATGCTGGCGCATTCGCTGGCGGTGAAAGCCTACCGCGCCCGCCAGCAGGGCGGCGAAATTGGCATCATTCTCAACCTCACGCCGTCGTACCCGCGTTCGCAAAATCCGGCAGATTTGAAAGCCGCGAACATTGCCGACCTGATGTTTAACCGCAGTTTTCTGGATCCGGCGCTGCGCGGTGAATATCCGCAGGAACTGGTGGAATTGCTGAAAAAACACGGCCAGCTTCCGGCGTGTCAGGAAGGCGATGCGGCGCTGTTGCAGCAGGGCGTGGTGGATTTACTGGGGATCAATTATTACCAGCCACGCCGGATCCAGTGCCGCGACAGCATGGTGAATCCTGAAAGTCCGTTTATGCCGGAATGGTTCTTTGATAACTACGTGATGCCGGGACGCAAAATGAACCCGCACCGTGGCTGGGAAATTTACGAGCAGGGGATCTACGATATCCTGACCAATCTGCGCGAAAACTACGGCAATCCGCGTTGTTTTATTTCCGAAAACGGCATGGGTGTGGAAAATGAACTGCGCTTCGAACAGGCGGGGCGGATTGACGATGACTACCGCATCGAGTTTGTCAGCGGACATCTGAAATGGTTACACCGCGCCTTGCAGGAAGGCAGTGGCTGTCTTGGCTACCATATGTGGACATTTATCGACTGCTGGTCATGGATGAATGCGTACAAAAACCGCTATGGTTTCGTGCAGCTGGATCTCGCCACCCAAAAACGGACGGTGAAGAAAAGCGGCGAATGGTTCGCGAACGTGTCTAAAAACAACGGTTTCGATTAACAAAGGAACGGCATGGCAAACATAAACGACGTCTCGCGGCTGGCGAACGTGTCGAAAGCGACGGTTTCCCGTGTCCTGAGTGGCAGCCGCGGAGTAAAAGAGGAAAGCCGCCTGGCCGTGATGCAGGCGGTGGAAACGCTGCAATACAAACCGAGCGTGATAGCGCAGTCGCTGTCTACGCAGTCCACCGGCTGTATTGGCGTGATTTGTGCGGCAGAAAACATCAACCAGTCGACCGGATATCTGCACGCGCTGGAAAAAGAGTTACGGCTGAACCAGAAATATTTGCTGTTGAGATTCGCCACCGATGCGGCGGGTCTGGCGCATTCTGTCAACGAAATCGGCAGAGGGTTATGCGATGCGATGATCGTTATCGGCGCACGTTTTGAACTGCCGCCGTTGCCAGAAAACGTCATTACGATTGATTGTCTGGATGAAGATTCCGAGCGGAGCATTCACTTTGACCGCAGCTTTGCCGCCGAAACCGCCTGCCAGTATGTGTTGCAGCAAGGGCGCAGGCAGATTGCGCTGATAAACGCAGCAAACGGCGAAACTGCCGGACAAATCTTGCAGGGATATCATCAGGCGCTGGAAAAATTCCTGCTGCCGTACGACCGGCGGCTGGTTCACAGTGGCGAACAGGCGCTGACGCAACTGCTGGCGCAAAACGTTCCGTTCAACGCATTGCTGGTGCCGGACGATGCCTGCGCGCAGGATGCCCTGCGGCAACTCGCGCAACACGGGCGCGCCGTGCCCGCCAGCGTGATGGTTTTCAGCCTCGACAGCACGTTGCCGCCGGGGATTTCCGCCGTTCCGGCCATCACGTATCCGCTGGAAACGCTGGCACAAACCGCCATGGCGCTGCTCGCCGGGCAATTTTCAGCGAACGCGGGCGCACCGGTGCGCGGGCAGCTTTCTATCCCTTTCTGACCCACATCTCATGTCGCGCAGCAACGGATACCCGCCTGCGCGATTGTTTGCTACCATTACGCTCTGATCCCCTTAATCCAGTTCATTGAAAAACGTGAAGAAAAAAAGGCCCGTACTCCAGGATGTTGCCGACAAAGTGGGCATCACCAAAATGACGGTCAGCCGTTATTTGCGCAATCCCGAACAAGTTTCCAGCGCCTTGCAGGAAAAGATTTCGGCTGCGCTCGATGAACTGGGTTACATCCCAAACCGCGCCCCGGATATTCTCTCGAACGCCAAAAGTCGTGCCATCGGCGTGTTGCTGCCGTCGCTGACCAACCAGGTGTTCGCCGAAGTGCTGCGCGGCATCGAAAGTGTCACGGATATTCACGGCTACCAGACCATGCTGGCGCACTACGGTTACAGCCAGGAGCGCGAAGAACAGCGCCTCACCTCCCTGCTTTCTTACAATATCGACGGCCTGATTTTGTCCGAACGCCATCACACCGCGCGTACGCTGAAAATGATCGAAGTCGCCGGTATTCCGGTCGTTGAGATGATGGATTGCGTCTCGCCGTGCGTCGATCTGGCGGTCGGTTTTAACAACTTCGAAGCCGCTCGGCAGATGACGCAGCAGATTATTGCGCACGGGCACCGGCATGTGGTGTATTTCGGCGCTCGTCAGGATGAACGCACGATCATCAAACAGCAGGGTTACGAGCAGGCGATGCGGGAATCCGGGCTGGAACCTTACAGCGTCATGACCAGCCGGTCATCGAGCTACAGCGGCGGCGCGGAATTACTGCGTCAGGCGCAAAAAGACTGGCCGCAAATCGACAGTATTTTCTGCACCAACGATGATCTTGCGGCGGGCGCATTCTTTGAATGTTTACGGCAGGGGTTGAGCATTCCGTCACAAATGGCGATTGCCGGTTTCCACGGTCACAACATGGGACAGGCAATGGAGCCACCGCTCGCCAGCGTACTCACGCCGCGCGAAAGAATGGGGCAGATTTCCGCCGAACGCCTGCTGGCGAGGTTGCGCGGCGAAGAAGTCGTACCGAGAATGGTGGATGTTGGTTTCACCATCTCGGCAGGCGGAAGTATTTGATTTGAAACTACTTCCCCTCTCACGAGGGGAAGGCTGGGATGGGGTGTTGGTTTTGCGCATGGCAGCGTTGCCATTAAAACCCCCTCCCGACCTCCCCCTTCGCAGGGGGAGGAGAAAGTCTTACTTCTGTAATGTTTTCAACGCGGCTACGCAGCGATCGACCACCCCTTCAAACTTATGATCGATATTTACGCGCAACACATCCGGCTCATCTTCGCCCGGTTCTTCGAGCGCATCGAACTGGCTTCTCAGTAAATCCGTCGGCATGAAATGCCCGGCGCGTGCTTTCAGGCGTTCGGCAATCACGTCAAAACTGCCTTTCATGTAGATGAAGACCATGCCTTCGTTGTCTTTTCGCAGCGCGTCGCGGTAGCGGCGTTTCAGCGCGGAACAGACGATCACACCGGTTTCATTTTTATGGCGGAGGCTGTAAGCCGCGTCATTCAGACGTAATAACCACGGCGCACGATCGTCGTCATTGAGCGGCGTACCGCTGGCCATCTTTTGAATATTTGCGCGGGGATGAAGATCATCACCGTCGATGAATTTTGCGTTAATTTCACGGGCCAGTGCCGCGCCGACGGTGGATTTACCGCTGCCTGACACGCCCATCAGAATGATGCTTTGTCCTGCCATAAGTATGATCTCTATCCCAAAATGAACATTTCGACTGCGTAGTGAGTCCTAATATTAGCATGTTACCGGTATCATGATACCGGTAACAAATGGAGATGTGACTAATATCACAAAGGAATGCACTGCTGTTTTAGCGGTCGCGGTCTGTACCCGTTGCACTGTTAATTCCTACAACATGTTGAAAATTAAAAACAATGCGTCACCCCACCTGGCCACGATGCCACGATGCCACGGTGACCGCATGAGGGGAAGAATATGCCAATAGTTATTGTAGCGGTGGGCGTTGCACTGCTGTTGTTACTGATGATCCGATTTAAGCTGAACGGCTTTATCGCGCTGATTCTGGTCGCGCTGGCGGTCGGGATTATGCAGGGTATGCCGGTCGATAAAGTCATTACATCGATTAAAAACGGGGTAGGCGGAACGCTGGGCAGCCTGGCGCTGATCATGGGCTTCGGGGCCATGCTCGGTAAAATGCTGGCGGATTGCGGCGGTGCGCAACGTATCGCAACGACGCTGATCGCCAAATTTGGCCGTGAGCACATTCAGTGGGCCATCGTGCTGACCGGTTTTATCGTCGGTTTTGCGCTGTTCTATGAAGTCGGCTTCGTACTGATGCTGCCGCTGGTCTTCACCGTTGCCGCGGCGGCGCGTTTGCCCCTGTTGTACGTCGGTGTGCCGATGGCTGCCGCGTTATCCGTAACCCACGGCTTCCTGCCGCCGCACCCTGGTCCGACGGCAATCGCGACCATTTTCCATGCGGATATGGGGAAAACCTTGCTGTACGGTTCGCTGCTGGCGGTGCCAACGGTGATTCTGGCGGGGCCGGTGTTTGCGCGCTTCCTGAAAGGTATCGATAAACCGGTTCCGGAAGGTCTTTTCAATCCGAAAACCTTTACCGAAGAAGAGATGCCAAGCTTTGGCGTGAGCGTCGCGACGTCTCTGGTGCCGGTGATTCTGATGGCATTCCGCGCCGTTTGCGAAATGATCCTGCCGAAAGGCCATCCGGTTCTGGCTTACGCTGAATTCTTCGGTGACCCGGTGATGGCAACGCTTATCGCGGTGCTGATCGCCATCTTCACCTTCGGCCTGAACCGTGGGCGTAAGATGGAAGACGTCATGGCAACCGTGACCGATTCGATCAAAATCATCGCGATGATGCTGTTAATTATCGGCGGTGGCGGTGCGTTCAAACAGGTTCTGGTCGACAGCGGTATTGAGAAATATATTGCAGCCCTGATGGATGGCAGCAACTTATCCCCGATCCTGCTGGCCTGGTCTATTGCCGCCGTTTTACGTCTCGCGCTGGGTTCCGCAACCGTTGCGGCGATCACGGCAGGCGGTATCGCGGCACCGTTGATTGCGACCACCGGCGTCAGCCCTGAACTGATGGTGATTGCGGTCGGTTCCGGCAGCGTGATTTTCTCGCACGTTAATGACCCGGGCTTCTGGTTGTTCAAGGAATACTTCAACCTGAGCATCGTCGAAACCTTCAAATCCTGGTCCGTGCTGGAAACCATCATTTCCCTGTGCGGTCTGGCAGGCTGCATGTTGCTGTCGATGGTGGTTTGATTAACTGCTGCAGTTATAAAAAAGGCGAGCCACCGGGCTCGCCTTTGTTTGCAGGCATCTGAATATGCCGCCGCATTACGCGAAAACGACTTTCAAGGTGCCGGTGGCTTGCCGGGACTCAGCGATAACGATTTGTACATCCCGGCCTAACTTATTAAGACATTCAATCATCTTCGCTTCGCTGATCCCACGGAACTGACCACGAAGCAATGCAGATACTTTCGGTTGAGTCATGCCAAAAAGTTTCGCGGCCGCAGCCTGGGTCAGACGTCGGTTTTGCATGAGCTCTCCAATTTTCTGAGCAAGCTGAGCTTTAACCAGCATTTCTTCTGCATCGGGTAAGTCGATGTCGGCGTAAACATTCCCGCTGCTGATTTCAACTTCAATTGGGTCTTTCATTTTAATATCCCCTAAATCTTCAAATACGCCCTGATCCCATCTAAGAACATCTGCGTTGAAAGCATGACCAGAATCAGGCCCATCAGGCGTTCGAGGGCGCTCACGCCTTTGTCGCCGAGCAGGCGCAGGAACAGATTGGATAGCAGCAGGATCCCCATCGATAAACCCCAGGCGATGAACAGGGCCAGCGTGAGATGGCTCATCTGATTCGGATACTGGTGCGAAAGCAGCATCAGCGTGGCGAGAATCGACGGCCCGGCGACCAGCGGGATCGCCATCGGCACGAGGAACGGCTCTTCACCGGCAGGCAGGCCGCTGCTGCTTTTCTCTTCCGACGGGAAAATCATTTTGATGGCAATCAGAAACAGAATGATACCGCCGGAAATCGACACGGTTTCGGTACGCAAATTCAGAAACGACAGAATTTTTTCCCCGGCGAACAGGAAAATCAGCATCAGGATCAGGGCAATCAGCATTTCGCGGATCAGCACCACGCGGCGGCGTTTCGGATCAAGATGTTTTAATACCGACATAAAAATCGGTAAGTTGCCCAGCGGATCCATAATTAAAAACAGCAAAATGGTTGCTGAAATCATTTCGGTCATGACTACCTCAGAATGATGAAATTCGGGTTAAAAACGCGTGTTATAAGCTGTGCTGCTATTAATGGCGGCACTATTGATTAAATTCACTTGCCACTTTTAGTACATTTTGTAAGGTGGTAGACCAGCGCGTTAACAGAGCATGGCGCATCATAAAAAGGCGCCAACGTAGTGCAAACGCGCATTAAGCTTTTTAAGCCGTTATCACCCTCAGGGCAGGACAGATATTATGAAAAATGTAGGTTTCGTTGGCTGGCGTGGAATGGTCGGTTCTGTACTCATGCAACGCATGATTGAAGAACGCGATTTCGACGCTATCCGTCCGGTATTCTTCTCCACCTCTCAGCACGGTCAGGCCGCGCCTTCTTTCACGGGCCAGTCTGGAACCTTGCAGGATGCCTATGATCTGGACGCACTGAGTGCGCTGGACATTATCATCACCTGTCAGGGCGGCGATTATACCAATGAAATCTACCCGAAGCTGCGTGAAATCGGTTGGTCTGGTTACTGGATTGACGCAGCATCCTCTCTGAGAATGGAAGATGACGCGATAATCATCCTCGATCCGGTGAACAGCGCGGTTATTCATCAGGGTATCGACAACGGGATCAAAACCTTTGTGGGCGGTAACTGTACCGTCAGCCTGATGCTGATGTCCCTCGGCGGTTTGTTCGCCAATGATCTGATTGAATGGGCGTCTGTTGCGACCTATCAGGCAGCTTCCGGCGGCGGCGCGCGCCATATGCGTGAACTGCTGACCCAAATGGGTATGCTGCATAACAGCGTGGCGAAAGAGCTGGAAAACCCGGCTTCTGCCATTCTGGATATCGAACGTAAAGTGACGGCGCTGACCCGCAGTGGCACGCTGCCGGCCGACAACTTTGGTGTTCCGCTGGCGGGTGGACTGATTCCGTGGATCGACAAACAGCTCGATAACGGCCAGACCAAAGAAGAGTGGAAAGGTCAGGCGGAAACCAACAAAATTCTCGGCACGTCCAGCATTATTCCGGTGGATGGCCTGTGCGTCCGCATCGGTGCGCTGCGTTGCCACAGCCAGGCGTTCACGCTGAAACTGAAAAAAGACGTGTCGATTCCTGAAATCGAACAAATGCTGGCATCGCACAACGACTGGGTTCGCGTCATTCCGAACGACCGCGAACTGTCTATGCGTGAACTGACGCCTGCGGCAGTGACCGGCACCATGAATACGCCGGTGGGTCGTCTGCGTAAACTGAATATGGGCCCGCAATATCTGTCTGCGTTTACCGTCGGTGACCAACTGCTGTGGGGTGCGGCAGAGCCATTGCGTCGCATGTTACGTATTCTGCTGTAACGGCATCACTGCCATGATTTACGCCCAACGGGACACCAGCACGGTGTCCCGTTTTTATTTCTATCATCAATCACTTCACTGCCTATCCGCATTTTCCCAGCGCAACTCTCTGAATTTCATTTTGCGAAAAATTCATCGGTTTCTGGCCGCTGATTTACCGAACCTTTGTCTATGCTTAGTAGAAGACCTCTGCCTCTTTGAGAAGCAGAAACAGAAACTTATTTGTAAATTGTGAACACAAGAGCCATCACGCATTTTTTGGTAAATCGAAATCTCACCAGATCACAAAGTGAAAAGAAAAATTGGAGCACACTGGGGTTACGTTTCGTATTGAATACCTGAATGATTTTATTGATTTAATTAATCATAGGACGAAATACATGTCTGTACTTCCCGATCAGCACGTCATTAATCAAATTATCTCTGGCCATTACGCTGATCCTTTTTCTCTTTTGGGAATGCATTCCGTCAGTGCCGGGCTGGAAGTTCGTGCGCTGTTGCCGGATGCCGATCAGGTCTGGGTCATTGATGTAGAAAAAGGTAAGCAGGTCGCTGAACTGCGTCGTTATGACGATCGCGGTTTTTTCGTCGGCCTTATTCCCCGTCGTAAAAGTGCTTTCCGCTACAAGCTGGAAGTGCGCTGGGGCGACACACTCCATGTGATTGACGACCCGTATCGCTTCGGCACGTTGTTGCAGGAACTAGATATCTGGTTGCTGTCGGAAGGGACACATCTGCGGCCCTACGAAAAACTCGGCGCGCATCCGCAAACGCTCGATGATGTCGATGGTGTCAGTTTTGCCGTCTGGGCACCGAACGCGACGCGTATTTCCGTCGTGGGTGAATTCAACTTCTGGGATGGCCGTCGCCATCCGATGCGTCAGCGCCGTGAAAACGGCATCTGGGAGCTGTTCATTCCGGCCGTCCAGGAAGGTCAGTTGTATAAATTCGAAATTATCGATTGTCGCGGCAATGTCAGTCTGCGCGCTGATCCGTATGCGTTCGAAGCTCAGATGCGCCCGGATACCGCTTCTTGCGTGAGGAAAATTCCGGACGTTGTGCCTTTTTCAGAAACCAGAAAGAAAGCTAACGCGCTGAATCAGCCGGTTTCCGTGTACGAAGTGCACTTAGGTTCGTGGCGTCGTCATACCGACGATAACTTCTGGCTGAGCTACGGCGAGCTGGCGGAGCAACTGGTGTCTTACGCCAAATGGATGGGCTTCACGCACATTGAGCTGATGCCGGTCAACGAGCATCCGTTCGATGGCAGCTGGGGTTATCAGCCGCTGGGAATGTACGCGCCGACCCGCCGGTTCGGTACGCCGATGGATTTCAAAGCGTTTGTCGACGCCGCGCATGACGCGGGTCTTAACGTGATCCTCGACTGGGTGCCGGGGCATTTCCCGAGCGATTCCTATGGGCTGGCGGAATTCGACGGCACCGCCCTGTATGAATATGCTGATCCGCGTGAAGGCTATCATCAGGACTGGAACACGCTGATTTATAACTATGGCCGCCACGAAGTGCGCAACTATCTGGCGGGGAATGGTTTTTACTGGATTGAGCGTTTTGGCATCGACGGCCTGCGTGTCGATGCGGTGGCGTCGATGATTTACCGTGATTACAGCCGCAAACCTGGTGAGTGGATCCCAAACTATTACGGTGGCCGTGAAAATCTCGAAGCGATTTCCTTCCTGAAATACACCAACCAGACCATCGGACGCGAGCTGGGTGGCGCGGTCACGCTGGCGGAAGAATCCACGGATTATCCCGGCGTCACCATGCCGCCGGACGCCAACGGGCTGGGCTTCCATTACAAATGGAATCTGGGCTGGATGCATGATTCGCTCCAATACATGCAGCTTGATCCGGTTCACCGCAAATACCACCACAATCTCATGACGTTCGGCGTGCTTTACGCCTACAGCGAGAACTTTATCCTGCCGCTTTCGCATGATGAAGTGGTCCACGGCAAGAAATCCCTGCTCGACAGAATGCCCGGCGATACCTGGCAGAAATTCGCCAACCTGCGTGCCTATTACGCTTACATGTGGGCACATCCGGGCAAGAAATTGTTGTTCATGGGCGGTGAATTTGCCCAGGGGCGAGAGTGGAATTTCAACGCCAGCCTCGACTGGCATCTGCTTGACGACCCGACCGGCTGGCACAGCGGTGTGCAACATCTGGTGCGTGATTTGAATCTGACGTATCAGGCCAACGCGCCGTTGTATGAGCTCGATTACAACCCGCGTGGCTTCGAATGGCTGGTGGTCGATGACCACGAGAATTCGATTTTTGCCTTTGCGCGCCGCGATGAAAATGGCGGTGAGATTATTGTCATCAGCAATTTCACGCCGGTTCCGCGCGAACACTACCGTATCGGCATCAGCCGTCCGGGGCGTTATCACGAAATTCTCAATACCGATTCGCACTTCTACCGTGGCAGCAACGTTGGCAACGGCGGTGACGTTTACAGTGAAAACATCGGCCATCATCAACGTGAACATTCGATCAGCGTCACCATTCCGCCGCTGGCGACCATTTATTTGCGAAGAGAAGAGGCGTAATGAAACAGCTCGAAACCGGTCAGGCCTGGCCTTTTGGCCCACATCTCAGAGATAACGGCGTTAATTTTTGCCTGTACTCCGCGCATGCGGAAAAAGTGGCGTTATGTCTTTTTGATGAAACCGGCAGCGAGCAGCATCTGTCTTTACCGGGCCGGACCGGCAATCTGTGGCACGGATTTTTGCCCGAGGCGAAAGCCGGGTTGCGCTACGGTTATCGCGTTTACGGGCCTTTTGATCCGCAAAAGGGCCATCGTTTTAATCCAAAAAAAGTGCTGATTGACCCCAGCGCGCGGGCGATTGATGGCGTGCTTCTCGATAACGCCCGGTTCACTGGCGGAAAGGATGCGCCAGACGATAAGGATAGCGCGGTCGTGGCACCGAAATCGGTGGTCGTCGCCGGGAAGTTTGAGTGGGAAGACGATAAACCACCCGCCACGCCGTGGGGCGAAACCGTGATTTACGAAGCGCATGTGCGCGGGCTGACGCGCCGGCATCCGCACATTCCGGCGGCGATCCGCGGCACTTACGCCGGGCTTGCGCATCCGGTCATGCTCGAATATTTGCAGCATCTGGGCGTCACGGCCATTGAGTTATTGCCGGTTCAGCATCATGCCGATGAGCCGCGCCTGCAACGCCTCGGCCTGCGTAATTACTGGGGCTACAACGTGCTGGCACCCTGTGCAGTTGAGCAAAGTTATGCCAGCGGGCTGGGCGGCGTATCGGCGCTGAGCGAATTCAAATCCGCGGTGAAAGCGCTGCATCAGGCCGGGATAGAAGTGATCCTCGACGTGGTGTTCAACCACAGCGCAGAGCTGGATATCGACGGGCCGTTTATTTCGTTTCGCGGTATCGACAATGCCAGCTGGTACTGGCTCAACGACGACGGGTCGGATAACAACATGACCGGTTGCGGTAACGCGATGCGTCTGACAGAGGACGAAGTGATTGCGTGGACGCTCGATTGCCTGCATTACTGGGTGCGTGAATGCCACGTTGACGGTTTTCGTTTTGACTTAGCGACTCTTTTGGGCAGAACGCCGGAGTTCACAGCGCAATCGCCGCTGTTTGAGGCCATTAAGCAGGACGCCGTGCTTTCGCAATGCAAATTGATTGCTGAACCCTGGGACATCGGCACCGGCGGCTATCAGCTCGGGAATTTCCCGGCACCCTTCGCCGAATGGAGCGACACCTGGCGAGATGAAATGCGTCAGTTCTGGCTGCACGGTGATATCTCAATCGGGCAGTTTGCAGGCCGTTTCGCGGCGTCGGCGGACAAATTCAATCCCGCGCAGCGTGAACCTTACGCCAGCATCAACATGCTGACCGCGCACGACGGCTTTACGCTGCGTGATTTAGTGAGTTTTAACCAGAAACATAACCAGGCCAACGGCGAGGAAAACCGTGACGGGCATAACGAAAATTTCAGCCAAAACCACGGCGAGGAAGGGCTGGAAGTGTCTGCTGAAGTCTTGCAGCAGCGTCGTCTCAGCCAGCGTGCTTTGCTGGCGACGCTGTTTCTGTCACAGGGTACGCCGATGTTGCTGGCCGGTGACGAGCAGGGTAACAGCCAGCAGGGAAACAACAACGCCTATTGCCAGGACAACCCGCTGACCTGGCTTGACTGGGAAAATGCCGACGAAGGCCTGACGGCTTATGTCTCCGCGCTGATTGCGCTGCGCCGGAAAATTCCTGCGCTGACGCAAAACCGGTGGTGGCAGGACGGCGGTGATGACGTGCAATGGTTGAATCAGCAGGGGCAACCGATGAGCTCTGGCGACTGGGAGCAGGGGCCGCAGCAATGGCTGCAAATCTGCCTGTCACGGCGCTGGTTGTTGATCGTGAATGCCTCATTGCATGAAGTTGAACTGCAGCTGCCGCCGGGAAACTGGCAGCCGGTTGCGCCGTTCAATAGCGTGCTTTTTGATGAGGAACCCCGGCGCGTCATGGAAGGCTCGCAATGGCGGGCAGCAGCAAAAACCCTCTGTGTCCTACAAGATTTTGCTCCACAGAGCCGGTAACTATAAAAAGAAGGAGTCAGATATGGCGACATTAGATAATCGGGACCCGGTTATGCTGGCGCGACAATTGCCGCTAAAATCCGTGGCGTTGATTCTGGCCGGGGGACGAGGTTCAAGACTGAAAGATTTGACCTCTACCCGGGCAAAACCCGCCGTTCACTTTGGCGGGAAATTCCGCATCATTGATTTTGCCCTGTCGAATTGCCTGAATTCAGGGATCCGCCGCATCGGCGTGATCACACAATATCAGTCGCATACGCTGGTTCAGCACATCCAGCGCGGCTGGTCCTTCCTCAATGAAGAAATGAACGAGTTTGTAGATTTACTCCCGGCCCAGCAACGCCACAGCACTGAACACTGGTACAAGGGCACCGCCGATGCTGTGTATCAGAATCTGGATATTATCCGCCGCTATAACGCCGAATTTGTGGTGATTCTGGCTGGGGATCATATCTACAAAATGGACTACTCGCGGATGCTCATTGACCATGTGCAGAAGGGAGGAGAATGTACTGTCGCCTGTCTCGAAGTGCCAATTTCGCAAGCCAGTGAATTTGGCGTGATGGGCGTGACCGAAGATTACCAGATCACCAGTTTCGTCGAAAAACCCAAAGATCCCCCCGCGATGCCGGGCAACCCGGATGTGGCGCTGGCGAGCATGGGCATCTACATTTTTAATGCAGACTATTTGTTCCGGATGCTCGAAGAAGACATGGCGAGCGAGGAATCCAGCCATGATTTCGGCAAAGACCTGATCCCTAAACTGACCCGTCAGGGTGTCGCTCGCGCGCATCCCTTCGGGTTGTCCTGTGTGACGCAAAACGATGAATCAACGCCGTACTGGCGTGATGTGGGGACGCTCGATGCCTACTGGCGTGCCAATCTGGATCTGGCATCTGTTATGCCGGAGCTGGATATGTACGACCGCAACTGGCCCATCCGCACGCACATGGAACCCTTGCCGCCTGCCAAATTTGTGCAAGACCGGTCGGGCAGCCATGGCATGACCATGAACTCGCTGGTGGCCGGCGGGTGTATTGTTTCCGGTTCGGTGGTGGTGCATTCCGTGTTGTTCCCGCGGGTGCGCATCAACTCTTTCTGCAATATTGATTCGACGATTATTTTGCCGGATGTGAATGTGGGACGTTCATGCCGTTTACGCAAATGTGTGATTGACCGTGCCTGCCAGATCCCGGAAGGCATGGTGATTGGTGAGAATGCCGATGAAGACAGCCGTCGTTTTTACCGTTCGGAAGATGGCGTTGTACTGGTGACGCGCGCGATGCTGGCGAAACTATAAACACACGTTAGAGAGCAGTATTTTTCGTCATCCCGGTGAACGCCGGGGTGACCGGGATAATCAGGAGCGCGAATGCAGGTTTTACATGTTTGTTCCGAGCTGTTTCCGCTGTTAAAAACGGGTGGACTGGCGGATGTCGCGGGGGCGTTGCCCGCCGCTCAGATCGCTGAAGGCGCTGACGTCCGCGTACTTATTCCGGCTTTCCCCGATATCAAAAAAGGGTTGGGAGAGACCAAAGTCGTTTGCACGCTGGCGACGTTTGCCGGACATGTCACCCTTTCACTGGGCTTCTTCGACGGCGTGGGTATTTACATCATTGATGTGCCCGGTTTGTACGACCGTCCCGGAAGCCCTTATCACGATCAATCGTCTTTCGCTTATGCGGATAACCATCGTCGTTTTGCCCTGCTGAGCTGGATGGCGTGTGAACTGGCGCTGGGCTTTGACCCGCACTGGCAGCCGAATATAGTGCATTCTCATGACTGGCACGCCGGGCTGGCATCGGCGTATATCCGCGCCCGCCATGCGCCGGTGCGCACCGTCTTTACCGTACACAATCTGGCGTTTCAGGGGCTGTTCGGCGGGCACCATCTCGATGAGCTTTATATCCCGCGCGAATTCTTCCAGATGCACGGGCTGGAATTCTACGGCCAGATTTCCTATCTGAAAGCCGGGCTGTTTTACTCCGACCATGTGACGACCGTCAGCCCGACGTACGCCAAAGAAATTACCCGTCCGGAATTTGGTTATGGCATGGAATCTCTGCTAAGGGAACGTGAAATGCAGGGGCGTCTGACCGGTATTCTCAACGGCGTCGATGAAGCGATCTGGCAGCCGCGCGATGACGTCCTGCTTTCTGCCCGTTATGACGCCGACGATTTGCGCTCCAAGGCCATCAATAAAGCCTATCTGCAACGGGCGATGGGGCTGGATGTTGACGATTCGCGGCTGGTTTTTGCCGTGGTCAGCCGACTAACCAGCCAGAAAGGGCTGGATCTGGTGCTGGAAGCATTGCCCGATTTGCTCGAACGTGGCGGCCAGCTGGCGCTGCTGGGCGCGGGCGATGCGGTGTTGCAACAGGCATTCCTGGCGGCGGCGGCCGACAATCCGGGGCAGGTCGGCGTTCAGCTCGGTTATCACGAAGCGTTCTCCCACCGCATCATCGGTGGCGCTGACGTGATCATGGTGCCGAGCCGGTTCGAACCTTGCGGATTAACCCAACTTTATGGACTGAAATACGGCACGTTGCCGCTGGTGCGCCGGACCGGTGGGCTGGCGGATACGGTCGTGGATTGTGCGCTGGAAAATCTGGCCGACGGAACGGCCAGTGGTTTTGTCTTTGAAGAAGCAACGGGGAAATCGCTGGGAAATGCGATCCGCCGGGCCTTTGTTTTGTGGAGCCGTCCTAAGCACTGGCGACACGTGCAACAACACGCCATGGGTATTGATTTCGGCTGGAAGGTGGCAGCGCAGGAATATCTCACGCTGTACAACCGTCTGTTGTCCTGAACCCTGAACATAGCTCACCAGATCGGGAATGTAACGTTATGACTTCACCGTTTAATTACAACTCACCGACAGTCAGTGTCGAAGCGCTAAAACACTCTATTGCCTATAAATTGATGTTTATTATCGGCAAAGATCCTTCCATTGCCACGCAACATGACTGGCTGAATGCCACCTTGTTTGCGGTGCGCGATCGTATGGTGGAACGCTGGCTGCGCTCCAACCGGGCACAAACCTCGCAGGACGTACGGCAGGTTTATTATCTGTCGATGGAGTTTCTGATTGGACGTACTCTCTCCAATGCGCTGCTGGCGATGGGCATTTATGATGACCTCAAAAGCGCGCTCGATGAAATGGGTTTTGATCTCGAAGAACTGATCGGCGAAGAGAATGACCCCGGTTTAGGCAACGGCGGTCTGGGGCGTCTGGCGGCCTGTTTCCTCGATTCGCTGGCCACGCTGGCACTGCCTGGGCGCGGTTACGGCATCCGCTATGAATACGGCATGTTCGCGCAAAACATCGTGAACGGTGAGCAAAAAGAATCGCCGGATTACTGGCTGGAATACGGTAACCCGTGGGAGTTCCAGCGCTACAACACCCGTTATAAAGTGCGTTTCGGTGGACGCGTGCAGCATGAGGGTGTGAAAACGCGCTGGCTGGAAACGGAAGAAGTTATCGCCTGCGCTTACGATCAGGTGATTCCCGGCTACGATACCGACGCCACCAACACGCTCCGGCTGTGGGGCGCGCAGGCCAGTAACGAAATTAATTTGGGTAAATTCAATCAGGGCGATTACTTCGCGGCGGTGGAAGATAAAAACCATTCCGAGAACGTATCGCGCGTCTTGTACCCGGATGATTCTACCTATTCAGGACGTGAGCTGCGTCTGCGTCAGGAGTATTTCCTGGTGTCGGCGACCGTGCAGGACATTCTCAACCGCCATTACACCACGCACCATACTTATGACAATCTGGCCGACAAAATTGCCATTCACCTCAACGACACGCACCCGGTGCTGTCGATTCCTGAGCTGATGCGGCTGCTGATCGACGAGCATAAATTCGAGTGGAAAGACGCGTGGGAAACTGTGTGTCGGGTGTTCTCTTACACTAATCACACGCTGATGAGCGAAGCGCTGGAAACCTGGCCGGTGGACATGATCGGCAAGATCCTGCCACGTCATCTCGAAATTATTTTTCAGATTAACGATCACTTCCTCAAAGAAGTCGCGGAACAGATCCCTGGCGATAATGGCCTGTTGTCGCGCGTGTCTATTATTGATGAAGCGAACGGACGTAAAGTGCGGATGGCCTGGCTGGCGGTGATTGCCAGCCATAAAGTGAACGGCGTATCTGCGCTGCATTCCGATCTGATGGTGCAGTCGCTGTTTGCCGATTTCGCGCATATTTACCCGGATCGTTTTTGCAATAAAACCAACGGTGTGACGCCACGTCGCTGGCTGGCGCTGGCCAATAAACCGCTGTCGGCGGTCATTGATGACGCCATCGGCCAGACCTGGCGTTCTGATCTCAGCCAGCTTGCCGAGCTGAAACAGAATCTGGATTACGAGAGTTTTCTGCAGGCGATCCGCAAAGCCAAGCTGGATAACAAAAAACGGCTGGCGCTGTTTATCGCTCAGAAACTGAATATTGTTGTCGATCCGAAAAGCCTGTTCGATGTGCAGATTAAACGTATCCACGAATACAAGCGCCAGCTGATGAACGTGCTGCACGTTATCACGCGATATAACCGCATTTTGGAAGAGCCGGATGCAAGCTGGGTGCCGCGCACGGTGATTTTCGCCGGTAAAGCGGCGTCGGCGTATTACGCGGCGAAACAGATTATCCGGCTGATCAATGACGTGGCGGCGGTGATCAACAACGATCCGCGTATCGGCAATAAACTGAAGGTCGTTTTTATTCCGAACTACAGCGTCAGTCTGGCGCAAATGATCATTCCGGCGGCCGATCTTTCCGAGCAAATCTCGCTGGCGGGGACTGAAGCATCGGGAACCAGTAACATGAAATTTGCGTTAAACGGTGCGCTGACAATCGGCACGCTGGACGGCGCGAACGTCGAAATGCTCGAGCACGTGGGCGAGGAAAATATCTTTATCTTCGGCAATACCACGCCACAAGTCGAAGAACTGCGACAAAAAGGCTACAACCCGCATACGTACTTTGAGCAGGACGCCGAACTGCACCAGGTGCTGACGCAAATCGCCACCGGTGTATTCAGTCCGGGAGAACCAAAGCGTTACACGAATCTGTTCGATACGCTGGTCAATCTGGGTGACCACTATCAGGTGCTGGCGGATTACCGCAGTTACGTCGATACGCAGGATAAAGTCGACGATCTGTATAAACTGCCGGAAGAGTGGACGCGGCGCACGCTGCACAACATCGCCAATATGGGATATTTCTCGTCAGACCGTACGATTCAGGAATACGCGGATGAGATCTGGAACATTAAGCCGGTGAAGTTATAAGAATACTGAAGAAAGACGGGAAGGGTGTTTTGGCTCCTCCCCCTGCGAAGGGGGAGGCTGGGAGGGGGTTTAGGCGACAAAACAGTGGGTTATGCTCACTTAAAATATGTTTTTTTGACCTTAATACCTCACCCCATGCCTCCCCTTCGCAGGGGAGGGAGCGGATTGAAGTCGCTTTTAAGACGCCAGCGACAAATGTTTCTTCTGCTGTTTGTGCGTTTCCAGCCATTCGGCGACGCGCTGTTGCTGCGCTTTATCCAGCCACATACCGAGTTTGGTACGACGCCAGATGGCGTCATCGAGCTGTGAAACCCACTCTTTTTCCACCAGATAGCGCAATTCGGCTTCATATAAACCGTGACCGAAATCTTCGCCCAGCGATTCGATGCCGGTCGCGTCATTCAGGAACAGTTCCGTCTGGCTGCCGTAGGTGCGCGCATAACGGCGTGCCAGTGATTCCGGCAACCATTTGAAGCGGTTGCGCAGATTTGCACTGTACGTATCGCGATCGCCATTCAGCTTACCGCCAGGCAGAACGGCGGTTTTCGTCCAGGCCGGGCCGGCTTTCGGGTAGTACTTCACCAGTTTTTCCAGCGCGTGCTCGGCCAGTTTACGGTAGGTAGTCAGCTTGCCGCCAAATACCGAAAGCAGCGGCGCTTTGCCATCCTGATCGTGAACATCCAGCGTGTAATCGCGGGTGACCGCCTGCGGAGAATCGGACTCATCGTCGCACAGCGGACGAACGCCGGAGTAAGTCCAGACGATATCTTCCGTGGTCAGCTGCTTTTTAAAGTGGTCGTTATACACTTTCAGCAGATAGCTCACTTCGTTATCGTCGATTTTCACGTCTTTCGGATCGCCGTGATATTCCACGTCGGTGGTGCCGATGATCGAGAATTCATCCAGCCACGGGATCACGAACACAATACGGTGATCTTCGTTTTGCAGAATGTAAGCCTGTGGCTGATTGTGCGCGCGCGGAACCACAATATGGCTGCCTTTGATCAGGCGAATGCCGTAGGGCGATTTCAGCTTCAGGCCGTCGTCGAAGAAATGTTTTACCCACGGGCCGGTGGCATTCACCAGACCTTTGGCGCGCCAGGTGAAGGTTTTGCCGGTATCGATATCTTCGGCTTCCACCACCCACAAACCGTTTTCACGCCATGCACGGGTGACGCGGGTGCGGGTACGGACTTCGCCGCCGCGCTCTTCGACTTCCTGCGCGTTCACGACGACTAAGCGCGCATCGTCAACCCAGCAATCTGAGTATTCAAAACCTTTGGTCAGTTCTGGCTTCAGTACCGATTCGCTGCCGAATTTCAGGCCTTTACTGGCGGGCAGGCTGGTACGTTTGCCCAGATGGTCGTACAGGAACAAACCGGCGCGGATCATCCAGGCCGGACGCAAATGCGGCTGATGCGGCAGACGGAAACGCATCGGGAAGGCAATATGCGGTGCCATTTTTAACAGCACTTCACGTTCAGCCAGCGCTTCGCTGACCAGACGGAATTCGTAGTGTTCCAGGTAACGCAGGCCACCGTGGATCAATTTAGAACTGGCCGAAGAGGTCGCGCAGGCCAAGTCTTGCGCTTCAAGCAGCAGAACAGACAGCCCGCGGCCAGCTGCATCGACTGCGATGCCGGTACCATTAATACCGCCACCAATTACGATCAAGTCTTTGGTTTCCACGTCATCTTCCTCCAGATGTTCGCAATAGCTCTTTTATGTTCGTTTTCGCTCACGATTGTAATCGAGATTCGACAAACAAGCCAAGAGTTAACCAAATAAAAACAATTATGCGTGATGAAGGTAACATTTTTGTGTCAGTCACGCGCAAAACGGTAGTGTGAAGACAAAACCGAACGCAACAGCGCGTGGAATTTTTCGAAATTGTTCGTTTTACGCAGAGGCTGGGAAGGGAGATAAAACAGGAGCGCACAGGCGGCGCTCCCTGAAAGACCCGGAAATCAGCAAAGCTCGAGGTGTACGTCGTACTTATCGATGATTTGCTTCACGCTCTCCGGCGGCTGTTTGTCGGTAAACAGATAGTGAATCAAATCCATTTTACCGAGGTTAACCATCGCGTTACGACCAAATTTGGAATGGTCAGTCACCAGCATCACGCAGCGGGAGTTTTCGATAATCGCGCGCTTGGTTCGCGCTTCGTGATAGTCGAATTCGAGCAGCGAGCCGTCCATATCAATGCCGCTGATGCCGAGAATGCCGTAATCGAGGCGGAACTGAGAGATGAAATCGAGCGTCGCTTCACCCATCACACCGCCGTCGCGGGCGCGGACTTCGCCACCGGCGAGGAACAGACGGCAATCGTCTTTGGCGCTGAACAATGTCGCCACGTTCAGGTTGTTGGTGACAATCCGCAGATCTTTATGATTGAGCAGTGCGTACGCCACCGCTTCCGGCGTGGTGCCGATATCGATAAACAGCGTGGAACCGTCGGGGATCTGGCCCGCGACGCGTTGAGCAATGCGCGCTTTCGCTTCTGACCACATCACTTTGCGATCGTTATAGGCCGCATTAACGGAACTCGACGGCAGCGCTGCACCGCCGTGATGCCGGTGGATTTTGTTCTGTTCAGCCAGATCATTGAGGTCGCGGCGGATGGTTTGCGGGCTGACCGCAAAATGATCAACCAGTTCTTCGGTGCTGACATAACCCTGCTGGCGAACTAACTCGATAATCGCGTCATGGCGTTGTGTTTGTTTCACCCAAATCCCCTACTTGCGTTTTTTGCGCGGTGAGCGCGTATCAACAAATGCCATCACCAGACCCAGACCCAGGCCGAATGTGTGGGCAGCATTGGCTACCGCTGCACCCCCTGTGGCATAGCCGATGAACATGAAGATCAGCGAAATAGCCAGTAATCCTCCGGGAACGTACAACCGGCTTTCGGGTTTCAACACACCGGTCAGCCAGACATAACCCATCAGAGCGTAGACCACGCCGGACAAACCGCCGAACCACGAACCGTTGACCATCGACTGGCCCCAGCCGCTGATCAGCGCCGCAATCAGCGTAACGGTGAATAATTTTCCGCTGCCGAGATGCTGTTCAATCTGACTGGCCATATACCACCACCAGGCCAGATTGATGAGCAATGAAAATAATGAAAAATTCATCAGAGCAGGCGTAAACCAGCGCCAGACCTGCAAATACCGCGAGCTGTCCGGCCATGCCAGCCAGTCCATCACCTGCTCAAAACCGACCATCTGCTGAAGAATATAGACGGCGATACATAGCACGATCATGCCAATCGTCAGCGGGCCTGCACGGCTGCGCAGCGTTTTCATAAAGGGGGTATGGGACATATGTAAACCCGGCTGCGCTTTGCCGGTTTGCCAGCTGGCGGCCTGATAGCGGGGGTGAAGAGGGTCACGAACAAACAGCGCGACCTGCTTCTCCGCTTCTTCCAGACGTGATTCGTCTTCCAGCCAGAGCTGGACTTCCTGACTTTCGTGTTTAATTGTCAGCGTAAAGCCCTGCGTGGCCATGTAATCGACAAAGGCCTGAGCGAGGCGAGGGTTGTTCAGGTTAAGAATGCGCACCATAGCGTTAAGTGATTTCCCTAATTGTTTGATTTGTAAATTTCATTTCACATAGCGATGTATTCGTCACCTGATTATCTGTCAGCATCATCATGGTTAACAGGCTCATGCTAACCTAAATGCTGACGACATCGCATTTTGCTCACGGGAAGACACCCCAATTTTGCTGGCAAGGGTCGGCCACTGTCTGACAATTTGCTGGCAGTGACGAATAATCTCCTGTGCATCACTGTTTGAAATCCGAAAAACTGGCGCGACAGAAAGCGCTAAATCCAGATCCATAGCGTTATCGGCTTCGCTGATATTCAGTTTTAATCCTGCACTTTGCGCCACCGGATTCATGTCATACGCCGGTGAAAGCCGCCAACCTTTTCCCGGTTCCAGCAGAAAACCATGATTGCGCAGGTGATCTTCAGTATTGGAAACCAGCAAGTTAAAAACAATTCGTGACCACAGTTCACGCAAATCCCTGTTCGGCTGTGCGCCCTGATTAATGAGCACAGCAGCCAGTTCAAGATAACTGACACCGGTGGACGCGTCTTCGCCATCCTGGTGCCCGGTCAGAGTCATCGCCGAAGCGAAGTGTCTACGCTGGCCCCGCAATGTTCGGTCAAAACGTTTCACTAAAAAACAGTGATGGGGATTGGCATAACGGCGGGCAAGGCTTTCGGGCACGTTCAGGCCACAGGCTTTTGCCAGCGTATTGACGACCAGTTCCCACGCGCCAACGTTGTATTCATCATTAATGCTGGGGAATTTCGCGATCCAGAGATGACCATCTGGTGCACAGACGCTGGCTTTGGGGCGTGCGCCGCCGAGAGAGCCGCCCGGCGCAATCAGCAACCGAAGCCATTCATCTGCATCCGGGGCCAGATTTTCACTATCTTTTTCCAGCGCGAGGCTGGCGGCCTCAAGCTCGCGAATTTGTATGAAAGGCGGAGCGGCGACATCGTGCCGGTCATCCAGAAAATGGCCTTCATCATTAAGCCTGAAGCGCAGCGCACCGATGCGGTAATTATCATGAACGCCGAGCAGATAGTCGGATTCATGCAGTCGCTGTGTGGCAATCGCTAATCCTGCACGTTTTTCACGTTCCAGCCGCCTTTTCATTAACAACCGGCCCCAGCGGTCAGGGCTGCTATCGGCGAAGGCGCCAAAAATTTGCTGGCCTTGTGCGGGATATTGCGGGCCGGTGAACAGGCCAATCCAGGGATCGAGCTGGAGATTAGCCAAGTCAGGATGTACCAGTGCCTGATGGTCGAATTCCCAGGCAAACACTTCACGCCCGGCGGCCTGATGCACATTCAGGAAACCGAGGCGCAAAGGCGCAGCAAGTGGCTCCCAGTCAGCGTACACGGCTATCCTTACCGTCATTTTTTAGTCCTTTTTTTCTTATTCTTGTCCGTCTTTTCATCACGGGTGAGCAGTGAGGCTAAAGATTCTGCGCTGAGGAAATCTTCATCTGCCCAGTGACTTTGCTCATCAGGATCAACAGGATTTAAAGGTTGTTGATCAGCCGCTATTGATATGGGCGTTTTTTTAGCGCGAGGTTTGCGTGGCGCAGGTTTGCCGGGCAGCAATTTGGCATCCTGCAACTGACGCCCGAAGGGATCATCCTTCAGGAGAAGATTTAAATCTTCTTCCACACCTAATACCTGCATGACAGCGAGATACGCACCAATGGTCACCCCCACACTGCCACGTTCAAGATTTCGCAGTGTCATCGGAACCATCCCCGCCCGCTCTGCGACCTGTGCCGCGGTCAGCTTACGGCGATATCTCGCCAGACGAAGGCGCTCACCAAATGCCACTAATAGTGATTCTGTTGCCGGGAGTAATGGAGATGTTTTTCTGGGCATGGGCGCAGCCAATGTGGAAGCTAAACTGTCACTATTATGGCGATATTACACGAATATCGCCATAATAATTACACATTGATGCGCCGAAGTTGTGATGTGGCGCGCTAAAGAAACGGAGAATTAAAGCCCTTCCAGCGCCTGTTCCAGATCGGCAATCAGGTCGTCGGTGTCTTCGATACCGATACTGATGCGCACCAGCCCGTCGGTAATCCCGCTCTGGCGGCGGACTTCCGGCGCGACGGCGCTGTGAGTGGTCGAGGCCGGATGACAGGCCAGCGAGTCGGTATCGCCGAGAGAAACCGCCTGCGTGATGATGTTCAGTTTATCCAGGAAAGTCCGTGCAGCGTTCAGCCCGCCTTTCAGCTCAATCGCCATAATCCCGCCGAACAGTTTCATCTGACGCGCCGCGACGGCATGGCCCGGATGTTCCGGCAGCCCCGGATAAAATACTGTGCCGACTGCGCTGTGGCCGTCGAGGAATTCCGCGACAGCCTGTGCGCTCAGTGAGCTGGCTTCCACGCGCAATGGCAGGGTTTTCAGCCCGCGGATCAATAAGCTGGCTTCGAACGGGCTCAGGCAACCGCCGAACTGTTTCAGGCTCAGTGTGCGGATTGGTGTAATGAATGCCGCAGAACCGGCCACCACGCCGCCGGTCGCATCGCCGTGACCGCTGATGTATTTGGTCGCCGAATGCAGAACGATATCGATGCCCAGCGCCAGCGGACGCGTCAGGTATGGCGTCGCGAAGGTATTATCCACCACGCTGATTGCGCCAGCTGCTTTGGATAAACGCGCGATTTCCGCCAGGTCGGCAATGTCCAGACCCGGATTTGCCGGTGTCTCAACCAGCACGACTTTGGTGTTTTTCGTGAACGCGGCTTCCAGCTCGCCGACGTTTGCGACGTGAACCGGTTTGATGCCATAACGTGGCAGAAGATTACGCACCACGCCTTCGGTTCCGCCGTACAGCGTGCCGACATGAATAATTTCATCGCCCGGCACCAGCAGGG
This sequence comes from Rahnella sp. PCH160, assembly GCF_047784855.1. NCBI lineage: Bacteria > Pseudomonadati > Pseudomonadota > Gammaproteobacteria > Enterobacterales > Yersiniaceae > Rahnella > Rahnella sp. PCH160. Next base: position 716,097 of record NZ_JBLOGT010000001.1, on the reverse strand, counting down.
CAAATAATGTTGCGCTGATCGCCGCCATGCCGCTTGCGCAGGCCACGGAGGTTTCTGCGCCTTCCAGCGCGGCCAGTTTCTGCTCGAAAACTGTCACTGTCGGGTTAGCAAAACGGCTGTACATGTAGCCCGGTTCTTCACCGCTGAAACGGCGCGCACCGCTGTCAAAATCCGGATACGAGAACGCGGAAGAGGCTGTAATCGGTGTCGCGACGGCACCGGTCTGGGCATCGGGCTGCTGGCCACCGTGAACGGCGAGTGTACGCATGCCCAGAGAACGTGTTGTGTTCAGTTGTTTCATCTTGAAATCCTGTCGATAGTAGGCGGAAATTATATCAACACTGGAGAAAGGTAGCTTTTTCGGCTTAAGAACATTTTCGGCGCAAACCGGATAGCCTGGTTATAAAGACTCGGTTTTTGAAGACTCTGGTCTGCGCCGGAGAGAAGGGGATCAGGCTTCGATATCGTGCGGGAAGGTTTGTGACCAGGCTTCAAAGCCGCCGTCAACGCTGTAAACAGACTCAAACCCCTGACTTATCAGGAATTGCGCCGCGCCACGGCTGCTGATGCCGTGATAGCACATGACCAGAACCGGCGTTTTGGCATCGGCCTTTTCCATAAAGGCGCGCATGCTTTCATTGCTCAGATGGAATGCGCCGGGCGCATGTGCGGCACCAAAACTTTGCGGGTCACGGATATCGACCATCACCGCTTCGCCGGATTTCAGACGGGTATGCGCCTGTTCAACGCTGATTGCTTCAAATTGTTCCATTCTGATCGAGCCTCATAAAATGTTATGCCGCCATTCTACCTAATAATTGCCTGACGAAGACCCGATGGATTGCAGGGATAAAGGTTAAACCAAAATCACTTTCACACCTTTAAGGCGTAATTTTTCGATAATTTCGACATCGGCTTCTTTACCGGTGATCAGCACATTGATTTGTTCCGTGCGGCTGAACAGCATACCTGCGCGTTGCCCGACTTTGCTGCTGTCGACGAGTACCGCCAGATTTCCGACGTAATTCAGCATCTTCTGTTCGGCCATTGCGGTCAGCATATCGGTTTTATACAGGCCGTCTGGCGTCAGCCCTGCGCCGCTGGTAAACATCCAGTGCCCGGCGTACAGACTGGCGTCGCCATCCTGCGGTGCCAGCGTAATCGACTGACTTTTATTGTACTGCCCGCCCATAATGACCACGCTGTCGTGCTCCTGTTCAATCAGGTAATTGGCCAGCGGCAGATAGTTAGTGATCACCTGAATGTCTTTCCCGCACATTTCGCGCCCGAGCAAAAACGCGGTTGAGCCGCAGTTAATCACCACGCTTTCGCCCGGCTGGCACAATTCGGCCGCGGCTTTGGCGATACGCATTTTTTCGTTGAGATTATGGGTCTGGTGAATATTAAGCGGAGTCCAGTTCTGGCGCGGCTGGTTAACGGCTTCAGCGCCGTTGCGCACTTTGCGCAATTTTCCCAACTCATTAAGTTTCGTAATATCGCGACGCGCAGTGGCCGGTGAAATATCAAAATGATCAATGATATCAGCGACAGAAATCTGGCCCTGACGCTGCAAAAGATCAAGGATGGCATTGTGGCGTTGTGGCTCTGTCATGGTGTCTCCGCGGGAATGAATGATTACCGCGTGATTATAAACGAGCAGTAATGCGAATAACATTGTTTCTGAAAAGGCGGAGAGAATAGTCTCCGCCTTTTCTCACAATGCTTTAGAGGAACGATTTAAACGGTAAGTCGGTGTCTGTCGTAAAGCAATCTTCGAATCCACGCGGGTAGTGATATTCGAAATTGTCTTTGTCATTCGGATACGTGAATTTGCCGCCAACCTGCCAGATGAAGGGCTTGAAGCCATATTTCAGGCGGTCTTTTTTCATCTCCCACAGCACGCGGATTTCCTGCGGATCCGCCTGGAAATTCGACCAGATATCATGGTGGAACGGGATCACGACTTTGGTGTTCAGCGATTCCGCCATACGCAGCATATCGACGCTGGTCATTTTGTCGGTCACACCCCGTGGATTCTCGCCGTAGGAGCCCAGTGCGACGTCAATTTTGTACTCATTGCCGTGTTTCGCGTAGTAGTTGGAATAGTGCGAATCCCCGCTGTGATAGAGGTTTCCACCCGGCGTTTTGAACAGATAATTCACCGCGCGCTGATCCATCATGTCCGGCAGAACGCCCGCGGCTTTCTGGTCGGCAGGCAGGGTGATCAGTACCGTGCGGTCGAAAGAGTCCAGCGCGTGGATTTCCACATCTTTGATTTTCACCACTTTGCCCGGCGTCATGACGATGCAACGTTCTCTCGGTACACCCCAGCTGATCCACAAATCCACGCAGGTTTGCGGGCCGATAAACGGCACATCGGAAGCGCAGTTTTGCATCACGGCGGCCGCGACGTTCACATCAATATGATCGTTGTGATCGTGGGTGGACAGGACGGCGTCGATCTCTCTGATCGCAAACGGATCAAGCACGAACGGCGTGGTACGCAGGTTCGGTTGCAGCTTTTTCACGCCTGCCATGCGTTGCATCTGGTGGCCGGTTTTCATCAGCGGGCTGCTGTGATTTTGCTTGCCCACGCCACACCAGAAGTCGACACAAATGTTCGCGCCGCCCTCAGATTTCAGCCAAATCCCCGTACAGCCCAGCCACCACATCGCAAAAGTGCCTGGCGCGACTTTTTCCTGCTCGATTTCTTCGTTCAGCCAGGTGCCCCATTCCGGGAACGTGTTGAGGATCCAGGATTCGCGGCTGATCGTTTCTACTTTGCTCATTGTATTCCCTCATCTGAGTTTGGTTTGAATGATTAAATCACAATAAATCATTTAATGATTAAATATGATTTGATTGTGAGAAACTTATCATCGAAATTTTGTCATGACAATGATTTTCATTGGCGTTTTTTTGACCGGTTATTGGCGGTAATAAGGCAAGGTAACGGAATAAGCAGGAAAGGTAGGTCATGAAAATATTTGTTTATTCACATGATAAATATACAAAATATTAATTTATCGCGTTATCCCGTGAAGGATGGGATGACGATATCTTGCGAGACCGCTCACAAATAATCATTATGAATCTTTATCTGATTTAATGTGAGCATTAGAGTGCATCTGTCCCTCACTGTTTAGTGCAGAGTCCTGCGCTGAAGAGATCAAACAAGGTCAGACGGAGAGTTTTATGGAATTCCTCTACACCCTCTTTACCGTATTTTTTAATCAGGTAATGACCAACGCGCCGTTATTGCTGGGGCTTGTGACCATGCTCGGTTACATCCTGCTCAGGAAGAGCGCGACGGTTATCATCAAAGGCACTATCAAAACCATCATCGGTTTTATGTTGCTGCAGGCGGGATCCGGCATTTTGACGGGCACATTCAAACCTGTGGTGGCCAAACTTTCGGAAGTCTACGGCATTAACGGCGCGATTTCTGACACCTACGCCTCAATGATGGCGACGGTAGAACGCATGGGCGATGCCTACAGCTGGGTCGGCTATGCGGTCCTTATCGCGCTCGCGCTGAACATCCTGATGGTGGTTTTTCGCCGGATTACCGGCATCCGCACCATCATGCTGACGGGCCACATCATGTTCCAGCAGGCGGGGCTGATTGCCGTTTTCTTTTACATTATCGGCTGGCCGATGTGGACCACCATCTGGTCGACGGCGATTCTGGTTTCGCTGTACTGGGGGATTACCTCCAACATGATGTACAAACCGACGCAGTCCGTGACCGAAAACAGTGGTTTTTCTATCGGACACCAGCAGCAGTTTGCGTCATGGATTGCCTGTAAAGTTGCGCCGTATCTCGGCAAAAAAGAGGACAGCGTTGAAAACCTCAAACTGCCCGGCTGGCTGAATATTTTCCACGACAATATCGTTTCCACCGCCATCGTGATGACCGTGTTCTTCGGCATTATCCTCAGCTCGTTCGGACTCGATACGCTGCAAAAAATGGCCGGTAAAACACACTGGACAATTTACATCCTGCAAACCGGGCTGATGTTTGCGGTTGCCATTTTCATCATCATTCAGGGCGTGCGGATGTTCGTCGCTGAACTGACTGAAGCCTTTAACGGTATTTCCCAACGCTTAATTCCTGGTGCCGTTCTGGCTATCGACTGCGCGGCGATTTACAGCTTCGCGCCGAACGCCGTGGTCTGGGGCTTTATGTGGGGCACTATCGGCCAGCTGATTGCCGTCGCCATTCTGTTTGGCGTGGGCTCTTCCATCATGATCATTCCCGGCTTTATCCCGATGTTCTTCTCTAACGCCACCATCGGCGTATTTGCTAACCACTTCGGTGGCTGGCGCGCTGCGCTGAAAATTTGTCTGGTGATGGGAATGATCGAAATCTTCGGCTGCGTCTGGGCCATCAAACTGACCGGCCTCAGCGCCTGGATGGGCATGGCCGACTGGTCAATTCTGGCACCGCCAATGATGCAGGGATTCTTTAGCGTTGGCATGGCCTTCATGGGCGTTATTGCCGTGATCGCTGTGCTGTATATGTTCTTCGCCGGCCGTACGCTTCGCGCCGAAGAAGATGCCGAAAAACAAGCTCTTAATGAGTCCACTTCCCACTAATCAACGAGGTTCCCATGACAGTACGAATTCTGGCAGTTTGCGGTTGCGGGCAAGGCAGTTCGATGATCATGAAGATGAAAATTGGCCAGTTCCTGACACAGGAAGGCGTGGATCACACCATGAACAGCTGCGCAGTCGGTGAGTACAAATCTGAGCTGAGTGGCGCGGACATTATTGTGGCGTCCACGCACGTTGCTGACGAAATCACCGTCAGCGGCAACAAATACGTCGTGGGTGTGCGCAACATGCTTTCGGCAGCGGATTTCGGCCCGAAGGTCATGGAAGTCATTAACGCCCACTTCCCGACGTCGCTGAAAAAGTAAGGAGCGCGCAATGAAACTGCGAGATTCGCTGGCCGAGAATAACTCGATTTGCCTGAACGCCGAGGCAGAAACCTGGCAGGAAGCGGTAAAAATTGGCGTCGATTTGCTGGTCGCCGCCGACGTCGTCGAGCCGCGTTATTACCAGGCGATTCTGGACAGCGTTGCGCGTTTTGGCCCGTACTTTGTGATTGCGCCGGGCCTGGCAATGCCGCATGGCCGCCCGGAAGAGGGCGTCAAAAAAACCGGTTTTGCGCTGGTTACGCTGAAAAAACCGCTGGTGTTTAATCATGAAGATAACGATCCGGTGGATATCTTAATCACGCTGGCCGCCGTGGATGCCAATGCGCATCAGGAAGTGGGCATCATGCAGGTCGTGAATCTGTTTGATGACGAAGCCAACTTCGACCGCCTGCGCGCCTGTACCACCGCTCAGCAGGTGCTGGATTTAATCGACCTGACGTCCGCTTCGGCGGTTCACTGATTCATTATTTAGTCACCAGAGAAGGAATTCATTATGTCTCATTCATTACCGATGTTGCAGGTTGCGCTGGATAACCAGTCCATGGACGACGCTTACAAAACCACGCGTCTGATTGCCAATGAAGTCGACATTATTGAAGTCGGCACCATCCTGTGCGTGGCAGAAGGCGTGCGTGCGGTGCGTGACCTGAAAGCGCTTTATCCGGAAAAAATCGTGCTGGCCGACGCCAAAATTGCCGACGCGGGTAAAATCCTTTCGCGCATGTGTTTTGAAGCCAACGCTGACTGGGTCACCGTGATTTGCTGCGCTGACATCAACACCACCAAAGGTGCGCTGGACGTGGCGAAAGAATTTGGCGGCGACGTACAGATTGAGCTGACCGGTTACTGGACGTGGGAACAGGCGCAGGAATGGCATGACGCGGGCATCCAGCAAGTCGTTTATCACCGCAGCCGCGACGCACAGGCCGCCGGTGTGGCATGGAGCGATGCCGATATCACGGCAATTAAACGCCTTTCCGATATGGGCTTTAAAGTCACGATCACCGGCGGTCTGGCGCTGGAAGACCTGCCGCTGTTCAAAGACATTCCGGTACACGTTTTCATCGCAGGGCGCAGTATCCGTGACGCCAAAGACCCGGTAGACGCGGCGCGTCAGTTCAAAAAATCCATCAGCCAGCTCTGGGGCTAAGGAAAATCGTATGATGCATAAAGCCGTTCCACTCGGGATCTATGAAAAAGCGTTGCCTGCGGGTGAAGACTGGCTGATGCGCCTGACGCTGGCGAAAGAGCTGGGGTTTGATTTCGTCGAAATGTCGGTCGATGAAACCGATAGCCGGTTGGCGCGGCTTGACTGGTCACGCGAGCAACGTCTGTTAGTCGTCGATGCGATTTCGCGCACCGGCATCCGCATTCCGTCGATGTGCCTGAGCGCACACCGGCGTTTCCCGCTGGGCTCTGAAGACGATGAAACCCGTCATCAGGGGCTGGAAATCATGCGTAAAGCTATCGTGCTGGCGCAGGATTTAGGCATCCGCGTCATTCAGCTCGCCGGTTATGACGTCTACTACCAGCAGGCCAACGATCATACCCGTGAGCGTTTCCGTGCCGGTTTGCAGGAATCCGTCGAAATGGCCAGTCGGGCGCAGGTCACGCTGGCGATGGAAATCATGGATTACCCGCTGATGAATTCAATCAGCAAAGCGTTGGGATATACGCATTACCTGAATAACCCGTGGTTCCAGCTGTATCCGGACATCGGCAATTTATCGGCCTGGGACAACGACGTGCAGATGGAACTGGCGAGCGGTGCCGGGCATATCGTCGCGGTACACATTAAAGATACGCAGCCGGGTGTATTCAAAAATGTCCCGTTCGGCAGCGGCGTCGTGGAATTTGAGCGCTGCTTCGAAACGCTACAGAAAAGCGGCTATCGCGGGCCTTATCTCATCGAAATGTGGAGTGAAACCGCTGCTGACCCCATGCAGGAAGTCCGCAACGCGCGCGCGTGGGTCGTGGATAAAATGCAGAAAGCCGGGCTGGATATGGGAGACGTGGCATGACGGAATCACTGAAACAACGCGTTTTTGAAGCGAATATGGCGCTTCCGGCGTACGGTCTGGTGACATTCACCTGGGGTAACGTCAGCGGCATCGACCGCGAGCGCGGGCTGGTGGTCATCAAGCCGAGCGGTGTGGAATACGAGAAAATGCAGGTCAGCGATATGGTGGTCGTGAATTTGCGCGGGGAAGTGGTTGAGGGGCGTTACAGGCCGTCTTCGGATACCGCCACGCACCTTGAGCTTTACGCGCGTTTTCCTGAACTCGGCGGCATCGTGCATACCCATTCGACTCATGCGACGTCGTGGGCACAGGCCGGCGTTGCCATTCCCGCATTAGGCACCACGCATGCGGATTATTTTGCGGGCGCGATCCCGTGTACCCGCGCGCTGTCGCGTGAAGAAGTGGCCGGAGAATACGAACTGCAAACCGGCCGGGTGATTGCCCAAACGCTGGAAGGCATTAATCCGCTGCACATGCCCGGTATTTTGGTGGCACAGCACGGCCCGTTCTGCTGGGGAACCACGCCGGAGCAGGCGGTGCATAACGCCGTTGTGCTGGAAGAAGTCGCGAAAATGGCGTGGATCACCGGCACGCTGCAACGCTCGCAGCCTCCGATGGATGATTATCTGCTGCAAAAACACTTCAGCCGCAAACACGGGCCGGATGCCTATTACGGGCAGAAATAGACCTATTACTGCCAAAAATAGAAAAGCATTACATAAGTTCTGAATCGCCAGCCAAACCCCCTCCCAACCTCCCTTCGCAGGGGAGGGTTGGGAGGGGGTATTAATGACATCTCCGGCCATGCCGAAATTCCCTCAGACATGATTTCATGCATTTTTTGCCGTTCAGGCAGTGAGCATTTTTTCGACATAGGGTTTATACATAAAGATGCCCAGATCACATTTTTCATCACATTTGCATTTTTTCTCACGGAAACATTCCGTCCCCACTGACAGAAAAGAGACTGCCCTATGTCGAAAATCACGCTCAAGCAGGATGTTTTTTTGGCGGCGCTAACCCGCCAGTGGCAAGCGTTTGGACTCACTTCAGCCAGGGACATGACCCGGCATCAATGGTGGCACGCGGTCAGCGCCGCCGTGGCTGAACAACTCCCGCCGCAAAACGAGTCCGTGAGCAGTAAAAGTAAAAAGATCACCCGCCACGTTAACTACATTTCGATGGAATTTCTGGTCGGGCGTCTGACCGGAAATAACCTGATTAACCTCGGCTGGTATGAAAAAATAGCCAGCGCGCTTGAGCCGTTTGATATCAACCTGACAGACCTGCTGGAAGAAGAAATCGACCCGGCGCTCGGCAACGGCGGGCTCGGGCGTCTGGCGGCCTGTTATCTCGATGCGATGGCGTCGGTCGGGCAACCGGGCACCGGCTATGGCCTGAATTATCAGTACGGTCTATTCCGCCAGCGCTTTGTCGAGGGCAAACAAAAAGAGTCGCCGGATGACTGGCACCGCAGTGAATATCCGTGGTTCCGCCATAACAGCTCGCTGGCGGTGAGTGTCGGTATTGGCGGGAAAATCGTGAAGAACGAGCAGGGCGTTTCCCGTTGGGAACCCGAATTCACGCTGCGCGGCGAAGCCTGGGATTTACCGGTGATAGGGTATCGCAACGAAATTACGCAGCCGCTGCGTTTATGGGAAGCCACGCATCCGCACCCGTTTGATCTCGAAAAATTCAATGACGGCGAGTTTCTCAAAGCCGAGCAGCAGGGCATTGATGCGGCCAAACTCACCAAAGTGTTGTATCCGAATGACAACCATCAGGCCGGTAAACGCCTGCGCCTGATGCAACAATATTTCCAGTGCGCCTGTTCGGTGGCGGATATTTTACGGCGTCACCATTTCCTGGGCCGCAAAATCAGCGAGTTGCCAGATTACGAAGTGATTCAGCTCAACGATACCCATCCGACCATCGCCATTCCGGAAATGCTGCGCATACTGATCGACGAACATCAGCTGAGCTGGAACGATGCGTGGCACATTACCAGCCGCACGTTTGCGTATACCAATCACACGTTAATGCCCGAAGCGCTGGAAACCTGGGACGAAAGTCTGGTGCGCAGCCTGCTGCCGCGACATTTCCAAATCATCAAACAAATCAACGCCAACTTCAAAAAGCGGGTCAGCAAAACCTGGCCGGGGGATGAGGCGGTTTGGGCGAAACTGGCCGTACATCACGACAAACAGGTACGGATGGCGAATCTCTGCGTGGTCGCCGGTTTTGCGGTAAACGGCGTGGCGGCGCTGCATTCTGATCTGGTGGTCAAAGACCTGTTCCCGGAATATCACCAGCTGTGGCCGGAAAAATTCCACAACGTTACCAACGGCATTACACCGCGCCGCTGGCTGAAACAGTGTAATCCGGCGCTTTCCGCCCTGATTGATGAACGCCTCAAAACAGATTCCTGGGTGAATAATCTGGATCTGCTGAAAGGTCTGGAAGACGGCGTTAAAGATAAAAAATTCTGTAAGCACTACCGCAAAATCAAGCACGACAACAAAGTCCGGCTGGCGGAATACGTCTGGCATCGCATGGGAATCAGACTTAATCCGGATGCCATTTTCGATGTGCAGATTAAGCGCCTGCACGAATACAAACGTCAGCATCTCAATTTACTGCACATCCTTTCGCTTTACCGCCAGATCCGCGACAACCCGAAACTCGACATCGTGCCGCGTGTTTTCCTGTTTGGTGCCAAAGCGGCGCCGGGCTATTACCTGGCGAAAAATATCATTTATGCGATCAATCAGGTCGCAGAGAAGATCAACAACGATCCGATCGTGGCCGATCGAATCAAAGTGGTGTTTATCCCGGATTATTGCGTGTCGGTCGCGGAACTGATGATCCCTGCGGCGGATGTTTCCGAGCAGATTTCAACGGCTGGGAAAGAAGCGTCGGGCACCGGCAACATGAAGCTGGCGCTTAACGGCGCGCTGACCATCGGCACCCTGGACGGGGCGAATGTCGAAATTGCCGAGCAGGTGGGCGAAGACAATATCTTCATCTTTGGCCTGACCGTGGATGAAGTGAAAGCCGAGCTGAAGAAAGGCTATAAGCCGAAAGCCGTGGTGAAAAAAGACAAACATCTCAAGGCGATTCTGGATGAACTGGCCAGCGGTTTTTATGCCAACGGCGATAAAAAGGCCTTCGATCTGATGCTCAGCAGCCTGCTTGATGGCGGCGATCCGTATCTGGTTCTGGCGGATTTTGCGCAGTATTGCGAAGCGCAAAAACAGGTCGATAAATTGTACCGCAACGCGGACGAATGGACGCGCCGCACGCTGCTCAACACCGCGCGTGTCGGGATGTTCAGCGCAGACCGTTCCATCCGCGATTATCAGCAGCGTATCTGGCAGGCAAAACGTTAGGAGCAGGCATGGAGGATAAGCAACTTGTTGAGGCCGCGCGCCGGGCAGGTATTTTAGACAGCTTTATAAATATGTCGGATGAAGTGGAAACGGTGTCCAGCGAAACGCGGGCATCGCTGCTGGCGGCTATGGGGCGTGATCCGGAAGATGTGCCCGAGGTCACGCCTTTGCCTGCGGTAAAAGTGTTTACGGAAGGCAAAAACGTGCTGCTGACCCCGGAAGGCAGCGGCGCATTCGGCTGGCAATTCACGCTTGAAAATGGCGACCAGACGGAGGGCATCGTTGAGGTTGGCAAAGCCCTGAATCTCAGCGCCGGATTGCCAACGGGTTACCATCAGCTGACGTTATCGCAAAACGGCAAAATCTGGCCGTGCCGGATTATTGTTGTACCGCAACGCTGTTATGAGCCGCCCGTGCTGCTTGCCGGTAAAAAATTGTGGGGCGCGACGATTCAGTTATACACACTGCGGTCGGAAAATAACTGGGGCGTCGGCGATTTTGGCGACCTGAAAAAAATGGTGGAAGAAGTCGGCCAGCGCGGCGGCGCGTTCGTCGGGCTGAACCCGATACACGCGCTGTATCCGGCCAATCCTCTCAGCGCCAGCCCGTACAGCCCGTCGTCACGCCGCTGGCTGAATCTGGCGTACATCGACGTGAATGCGGTGGAAGAATTTACCGCCAGCGATGTAGCGCAAAGCTGGTGGCATTCCATCGAAACGCACGATGCATTGTTGCAGGCGCGCAGCACCGAGTTTGTCGATTATCCGCTGGTGATGCGGTTGAAATTAAACGCGCTGAAACTGGCCTGGCCGTACTTTGACGAACTGCCGGAAGCCAGCCAGCGCAAGCGGGATTTTCGACGCTTTGTGCTGCTGGGCGGAGAAAGCTTGCGGCAACAGGCGCTGTTCGATGCGCTGCATGTTCATCTGCGGGATTTAGATCTCGGATTGTGGGGCTGGCCGGTGTGGCCCGATGCGTATCGGGACAGCAAGGGGGCAGACGTGGCGGAATTCAGCCAGCGTTATACCGGTGAAATTGAGTTCTATCAGTGGCTGCAATGGCTGGCGCATACGCAATTTTCAGAATGTTATCAACGCAGTGTGGAACTGGAGATGCCGCTGGGTTTGTACCGTGATCTGGCGGTCGGCGTGGCGGAAGGCGGTGCGGAAACCTGGTCAGATCCGTCGTTGTATTGTCTGAATGCGACGATTGGCGCGCCGCCGGATATTCTGGGGCCGCAGGGGCAAAACTGGGGGCTTCCGCCCATTGATCCTCACGAAATGAAAGCCCGTGCCTATCAGCCGTTTATCGATTTGCTGCGTGCGAATATGGCAGAATGCGGGGCTTTGCGTATCGACCACGTAATGGGGTTGCTGCGCTTGTGGTGGATCCCTTTCGACCAAGAGGCGGGCAACGGCGCGTATGTCCGTTATCCGCTGGAAGACCTGCTCGGCGTGTTGGCGCTGGAAAGTCAGCGGCATCAGTGCATGGTGATTGGCGAGGATCTGGGAACCGTGCCGAAAGAAATTGTCGCCAGCCTGCGTGACAGCGGCGTCTATTCCTACAAAGTGCTGTATTTCGAGCACGATAAAACTTTCACCTATCGGCCGCCTGAAAACTATGTCGTTCAGGCGATGGCGACGGTGACCACGCATGATTTACCGACCTTGCGCGGTTACTGGGAAGGCGGGGATTTAACGCTCGGCGCGACGCTGGGCGTATACCCGGATCCGCAGGTGCTGGAAAAGCTGCGCGCCGAACGCGAGCGCAGTAAGCAGGGGTTGCTGGATGCGTTGCATCTGACGCGTTGCGTGCCGAAATCCACCGGGCAAACGGCGGCAAAAATGCCGATGACGCCTGAGCTGAACCGGGGGATTCAGCGTTATCTGGCGGGCAGCGCCAGTGCATTACTCGGGCTGCAACCGGAAGACTGGCTGGATATGGCGACGCCGGTTAACGTGCCCGGCACGAACACTGAATACCCCAACTGGCGGCGCAAACTGACGCACACGCTGGAAGCGTTGTTCAGCGATGAGCACATTAATCTGCTGCTGGCAGATTTGAACCGGAGACGGTTAGCGACCGCTGAGTCGTTTGCTAAACCCCCTCCCAACCCCCCTTTTCGCAGGGGGAGGAGCTAAAAGCAAAACCTCAAAGGCGGCTTCGGGCAGCTCCCTCCCCTGCGAAGGGGAGGGTTGGGGTGGGGTATTAATGGCGACGCCCGTATTCAAACCATAAAAAAAGCACCCAACGGAAGGGTGCTTTTTACATTCTGTCTGATCAACGGTTAATCAGTAGAAAGAGTGCTCGCCGCGCTGGTGTTCAGTCAGATCGCGAACGCCTTTCAGTTCCGGGAAGTTTTGCAGCAGTTCTTTTTCGATGCCGTCTTTCAGGGTGACATCAATCATAGAACAGCCGTTACAACCGCCGCCGAACTGGAGAACCGCGATGCCGTCGTCGGTGATTTCCATCAGGGAAACACGACCGCCGTGGCTGGCCAGCTGCGGGTTAATCTGCGACTGCAACTGATATTCAACACGTTCCATCAGCGGTGCATCGTCAGACACTTTGCGCATTTTAGCGTTAGGCGCTTTCAGCGTCAGTTGGGAACCGAGCTGATCGGTGACAAAGTCGATCACCGCGTCCTGCAAATAAGGCGCGCTGAGTTCGTCAATGAAAGCGGACAGTTTTTCGAACTTCAGTTCGGTATCCGTCGCTTCAATGGCGTCAGGTGGGCAATAGGAGACACCGCATTCTGCGGTCGGCGTACCGGGATTGATCACGAATACGCGGATTTGGGTGCCTTCTTCCTGGTTTGCCAGCAATTTGGCAAAGTGCTCTTGGGCAGCATCGGTAATAAGGATCATAACATTCGCTCAATAGTTGACTACTCTAGTTGGTTATAATACGCCCTTTGTTTTTAACCGTCACCCTTCACGTTGCCAGAGTGTTAGCAGCAGGTGCTCACGTCTGTAATGTCCGGCAGATACACGCGATTTGTACCGAAGCAACACCCTGACTGACGAGCATTTTGCTGATTTCCCGCACCGTACTCCCGGTGGTGACCACATCATCGAGCAGCATCACGTTTTTACCGCGTAAATCGGCATGGCAGCTAAACGCTTTGCGCAGATTCCACTTTCTTTCCCGTTCGCTCAGGCTTTGCTGTGACACGGTGCGCCGGTCGCGGCTCAGGGCGTACGGGCGGTATTCGCAGTGAAGCCAGCGGGCCAGCGGCCGGGCAAGCAATTCACTTTGATTGTAACCCCTGGAAAAATAACGTTTCTGATGCAGCGGCACGCTGAGAATGATGTCCGGGCGCGGCAGAGTGCCAGACCGCCAGCGCGCCAGCCAGCGCAGCAGAAACAGGCGCGCCAGCGTAGTATCCAGCTCGGGAAGATTGGCGAATTTGAGCCGCAGCACCAGTGCGCTGACCGGCGGTTCATACGGGCTGGCGAAAACCAGCGCGTCCCACGGCGGAGGTTTCAGCAGGCAGCGTCCGCAATCAAGATTTCCCCCGGCGCCGGGCAAACCGCAGCGCGGGCAGCAGGGCGGTGCGGTGGGCAGATGTCTGAGGCACAGACTGCAAATTCCCTGTATCGCCAGGTGCAGCGGACACTGACATAGCCAACAGCGGCTGGCAATTGTTAGCATAGTGGCGGGTTCCTTTTGCCATTTTCATGGGTTGAACAATCAGACTGACACGGACAATACGCTATGAATGAGCTTTACCGGGAGACAATCGGCGAAGGAGATCGCCATCTTGTGCTGCTTCACGGATGGGGACTGAACGCAGAGGTCTGGCGTTACACGGCGGAGCGACTTGCGCCGCATTTTTGTCTGCATCTGGTGGATTTGCCGGGCTATGGCCGCAGTGAAAACTTTGGCGCGATGACACTGGCGGAGATGGCCGAAATTGTGCTCGACGGCGCACCGGAAAAAGCGTCGTGGATGGGCTGGTCTCTGGGCGGACTGGTCGCCAGCCAGATTGCGCTGAGCGCGCCGCAGCGGGTGGAAAAGTTGATCACCGTTTCTTCCTCGCCGTGTTTCTCTGCGCAGGAAAACTGGCCGGGGATCCGCCCCGAAGTGCTGCACGGTTTTCAGCATCAGCTAAGCGAGGATTTTCAGCGCACCGTGGAACGTTTTCTGGCGCTGCAAACGCTCGGCAGCGACAGCGCGCGGCAGGATGCGCGGTTGCTGAAATCCGTCGTGCTGGGCCAGCCTGTACCGTCTGTGGAGGTGCTGAACGGCGGGCTGGAGATTTTACGGCAGGTCGATTTACGCCTGGCGATGACGGAACTTTCCGTTCCGTTTTTACGCATTTATGGCGCACTGGACGGACTGGTGCCGAGAAAAATCGTGCCGTTGCTGGATGCGTTACTGCCGGATTCGTGTTCGGAAGTCATTGAAAAATCAGCCCACGCTCCGTTTATTTCGCACCCTGAAAGGTTTTGTGAAATTGTCGAACGCTTTCTGATTGCGAACTGAAAGTGAATGTAAAAAAAGTTGTCTAATTTCTGGCTAATTCTCAAGGGTGATTAATACTTAAGCCGATGATGACCGGGTAAGGCTGGCGTAAGTTTTTACGTGTACCTGTTTGCGTCTCTGGGGAGTTTACTGGTGTTTAACCATGAAGGTCATGCCAGCGCAAATGTACCTGCGGTTCATATTTTGACAGCTTTCTTTGAAAATTATTCATCCAATTTAGAGGTAATGTCATGAAATCAAATAAAATTATCATTGCGGCCGTGCTGGCAGGGTTATTCTCGGTCAACGCAATGGCGGCTGATCTGATTACGAAAGAAGAAGCGAAAGAAAAAGGCTATACCAGCCTGGGCGTGGTCACGACTTCTAATCAATACACCGCGCCAATGGACGCCCGTGAAGAACTGGCAAAACTGGCGGATGAAAAAGGCGGTAAATACTTCGTCATTATCGCCGCTCAGGAGAAGAAGAAAATCAGCGCAACCGCTGAAGTGTTCAAATAATCCCTTCTTTCCGCTGAAAAATCCGGGGGATGCCTGTGCGCATCCCTTTTTATTTTCTTTAATTCTGCGCTACCTCACTTTTTATCCCCACTATCATTCTGATTTTAAAATATTTTCCTGAATCATTACTCTGAGAGTAACGAAGTGTCTGTCCGCTTAATTGATAGGGCAGGCGAAGATTCCTACACTTAGCAGGCTACTTAAGCAGGTCAAATGTGATGCAACCGCCACTTGACTGAACTTCCCACCGTCCTCTTAGTTTCATCACGCCGGGAAAAATTCAGCAAGCTCAACCCAGGGAGGTTTGGCATGCCGCAACATCCGCAGACCACGAAAGCGTGGGACACCCGCCGCACTGAAAAACAACGGCGTCTCGACAGTGTCCGTTCCGTGGCCGAGGGTAAAGTCTTACCCACAGATAAAATTATTCCTGTCCTCGAAACGCTGATTGCCTCCGGCGACCGCGTGGTGATGGAAGGTAACAACCAAAAACAAGCTGACTTCCTTTCCCGCTCACTGGCGAAAGTGAACCCTGAAAAGCTGCATGATTTGCACATGATCATGCCTAGCGTCAGTCGCGCAGAACATCTGGATCTTTTCGAACGTGGCATTGCCCGTAAGCTCGATTTTGCCTTCTCCGGCCCGCAAAGCTTGCGTATCGCGCAGTTGCTGGAAGATGGTCAGATGGAAATCGGCGCGATCCACACGTACATCGAACTGTATTCCCGTCTTTATGTCGATTTGGTGCCGAACATTGCCCTGATCGCCGCCTTCAAGGCTGACCGCAAAGGCAACCTGTATACCGGCGCAAGCACCGAAGATACGCCCGCGCTGGTCGAAGCCGCGGCCTTTAAAAACGGTATCGTCATCGCGCAGGTTAACGAACTGGTCGAAGACGACTGCGACCTGCCGCGCGTTGATATTCCGGGCGACTGGATTGATTTCGTGGTCGTCGCCGACAAGCCCTTCTTCATCGAACCGCTGTTCACCCGCGACCCGCGTCTGATTAAACCGGTTCACGTGCTGATGGCGATGATGGCGATCAAAGGCATTTACGCCAAACACAACGTGCAGTCGCTGAACCACGGTATCGGTTTTAACACTGCGGCGATCGAACTGCTGTTGCCGACTTACGGCGAACAACTCGGCCTGCGCGGCAAAATCTGTAAACACTGGACGCTCAACCCGCATCCGACGCTGATCCCGGCCATTGAAAGCGGCTGGGTCGACACCGTCCACTGCTTCGGCGGCGAACTCGGGATGGAAGAGTATATCCGCGCCCGTCCGGACGTGTTCTTCACCGGCTCTGACGGTTCCATGCGGTCTAACCGCGCGTTCTGCCAGCTGGCAGGCCAGTACGCGGTGGATATGTTCATCGGTTCCACCTTGCAGGTCGATGGTCTGGCGAACTCCTCAACCGTGACCCGTGGCCGTCTGGCCGGTTTCGGTGGCGCACCGAACATGGGGCATGACCCGCACGGTCGCCGTCACTCAACGCCTGCGTGGCTCGACATGATTGAAGAGCCGGACCCAATGGCGCGCGGTAAAAAACTGGTCGTGCAGATGGTGGAAACCTTCCAGGCCGGTGGTAAACCGACGTTCGTTGAAAAACTGGAAGCGGTCGATGTGGGTAAAGAATCCGGGATGCCGCTGGCGCCTGTGATGATTTACGGCGATGACGTCACGCACGTGCTGACCGAAGAAGGGATTGCGTATCTGTATCGCGCCCGTTCTCTGGAAGAACGCCGCGCCATGGTCGCTGCGGTTGCCGGTATCACTGATATTGGTCTGGGCGTTGACGCCAAACGCGTTGCCGACCTGCGCCGTCAGGAACTGGTGGTCTTCCCGGAAGACATGGGGATTCGCCGCACTGACGCCACCCGTTCATTACTGGCGGCTGGCAGCGTGAGCGAGCTGGTTGACTGGTCCGGCGGTTTGTATAACCCGCCTGCCAAATTCCGCAGCTGGTAACTGATTATGCCGCAGACTTTAGCGATTGGCGCTGTACTCACAGCGGAAGAGCTGGCCGAAAGGCTGGCAGACACGGCGACGCAGGCGCTGATCGACGAAGCGCGGCTTAGCCCGAAACCGGGGCTGGTGGACAGCCGGAGTTCCGGCGCACATCAGGATCTCACGTTGGACCTGATGGTGCGTTCGGCATGCAGTCTGACCCCGACTTTTTATGCGCTGGCGTTACACAGCTGGCAGCGCCCGGCGGATATCGCCCTGCGTCAGGAAGTCGGTCGTCTGGGCCGTGCAGGTGAAGCACAAATGATGGCGGAAACCGGCGGAGTGAATACTCACCGGGGCGCTATCTGGGCGATGGGGCTGCTGGTCAGCGCTGTCGCCATGCAGCCGGAAAATCTGATGCCGCAGCACATTGCACAACGTGCCGCGAAAATCGCGAAATTACCCGACGCCTTCAGCCCGAAAAAATTCAGTAAAGGTTCGCACGCCGTGCAGCGTTATCAGGTGCCCGGTGCGCGCGAAGAGGCGCAGAGCGGCTTCCCGCATATTATCGATTGTGCGCTGCCGCAGCTTCATCACAGCCGCACGCGCGGTGCCAGCGAAAGCGAAGCACAGGTCGATGCGTTGCTGGCAGTGATGACCCGGCTTTCCGATACCTGCGTGTTATCGCGCGGCGGATTACCGGCGCTGGATGCCATGCATCAGGGCGCGCAGGCCGTGCTGGATGCCGGCGGACTTCAGACGCGCGAAGGCAAGCAACGGCTGCGCCATCTGGAACAGCGGATGCTGGCCGATAACACGTCGCCCGGCGGTGCCGCCGATTTACTGGCTGCCACCCTGTTTCTCGACCGCGTCAGCGTGGCCTGACTGAACCGGATACGCATTAACTAACATCAGTACAAAGAGGTGTTATGGAACGTTTTGAATTTAACTACCCGGCGGCAAAAGCGCTGCCAGGCCGCGCCGAAGCCGGCGTGGTGGGTTCCGGCGATTTAGAAGCGCTGTATGAACCAAAAGCAGAAGCTGAGCTTAAAATTATTGTCACCACCTCCGTCGATGGCAGCCACAGCCTGTGGCAGCACTTTTTCGACCGTCTGAACGCGCTGCGCGAATTACCGGCGGGCCGTCTGGACATTAATGATTTTGGCGCCACACCAGGGGTTGCCCGTCTGCGTATCGAACAGGTCTTTGAGGAGGCTGAAAATGCCAACTGATACTGATCAGAGCTTTATCGAACTGAGCGCCCGTCAGCGCGCCCGCAAATTGCTGGACGCCGGGACTTTCCGCGAACTGCTGGGGCCGTTCGAACGCATTATGTCGCCGTGGCTGGAACCGCAGGGCATCGTCCCGCAGGCCGATGACGGTATGGTTGTCGCGAAAGGCCAGATCAACGGTCAGCCCGCGGTGGTTGTCGCGATTGAAGGCGGCTTCCAGGGCGGCAGCATGGGTGAAGTGTCCGGTGCCAAAATGGCCGCTGCGCTGGAAATGGCGGCAGAAGATAACCGTAATGGTATCCCGACTCAGGCAGTGCTTTTGCTCGAAACCGGTGGCGTGCGTTTGCAGGAAGCCAATCTGGGCCTCGCGGCTATCGCGGATATTCACGCCGCCATCGTCGATTTACGCCGTTATACGCCGGTGATTGGCGTGGTAGCGGGCACCGTCGGCTGTTTCGGCGGGATGTCCATCGCCGCCGCCTTATGCAGCTATCTGATTGTCACCCGTGAAGCGCGTCTGGGGCTGAACGGCCCGCAGGTTATCGAACAGGAAGCCGGTATCGACGAATACGATTCCCGCGACCGTCCGTTTATCTGGAGCATGACCGGTGGCGAAGTGCGTTATCACAGCGGTTTTGTGGATGCGCTGGTCAAAGACTCCCTGAGCGAAGTGAAAGATAACGTGCTCGCCTTCATCAAAAAAGGCGTTCCGGCGACACATCGTTCTGATAATTATGATTATTACCTGCCAAAACTGACCGGTTTTGACACCGCGCAGCAGGCCAGCCGCGAAGTGACTGAAGCCCTGTTTAACCGGGAGGACCGCGCATGAGCAACGTAGAAAACAACACCGTCAGCCGGGGTGATTACTGGTTTGCCGAACTGACCCAAGACGCCACACCGGTGACTGGCCTTTGCCCTTCGGTGAAAGCCGCCGATGGCAAACTCAACGATCAGGCTGTCCGTTTCATTACCGTCGTGCCGGATAAAAATAATCACTATCCGCGCGCAGCGGGCGGTGAAGTGGGGTTGCTGGAAGGCTGGACGCTGGCAAAAGTCGTTAACGACGCCATTGCCGCTGACGCGAATTCCGACACCAAACGCGCCATCGTGGCAGTGATTGATGTGCCAAGTCAGGCTTATGGCCGCCGCGAGGAAGCGTTTGGTATTCATCAGGCGCTGGCCGGTGCCGCAGGCGCTTACGCCAAAGCCCGTCTGGCCGGACATCCGGTGATCGGTCTGATTGTCGGTAAAGCGATGTCCGGCGCGTTTCTGGCGCACGGTTATCAGGCCAACAAGCTGATCGCCTTCAAAAACAACGGCGTCATGATCCACGCGATGGGGAAAGAATCCGCCGCACGTAT
This sequence comes from Rahnella sp. PCH160, assembly GCF_047784855.1. Taxonomy (NCBI): domain Bacteria; kingdom Pseudomonadati; phylum Pseudomonadota; class Gammaproteobacteria; order Enterobacterales; family Yersiniaceae; genus Rahnella; species Rahnella sp. PCH160. Next base: position 696,210 of record NZ_JBLOGT010000001.1, on the reverse strand, counting down.
CACGTTACGCTCAGTGGAGGCGCTGGAAAAACTGGCCGCCACCATCCCGCCGATGGCTTACGACATCGAAAACTACGCCACGCTGGGGCTGCTGTCGCAATTACTCGACATTGCTAACCCGGACAGCGCAACACCCGACGACATCACCCGCGTACAAGACGCAGTATGGCAAAACATCCAGGACGCGCGCAAAGAAGGCGTTAGCCTCAGCAACCGTCTGGGTGCAGAAAATCGCGCAAGTTCGCAGCGCGTTCGCCAGCAGATGCGTCAGGAATGGTAATTCGTTAACAACTTTCAGTCTCAACCGGTAACGCACCTGCAAGCAGCGTGACGCAGCCGCATTTGCAGGTTCCCGCCCCTGGCGTTCAGGAGCGAGAGCCTGCTGTTGTCTGCAACTGGACTGTCATACTAAAAAAACATCGCACCGGCGCCGACTGAGCATTCATACTTTGCCTCAGGAAAAACGCTATGACTTACGTAATATTGCACGCGCTCGCCCCTATTTTCGTCATCATGATCCTCGGTTTTTATGCCGGGAAAGCGAAAATGGTGGATAACCAGAACGTCTCTTTACTGAATATTTTTGTGATGGATTTTGCTTTACCCGCTGCGCTGTTTGCAGCCACCGTACAAACGCCGTGGGCCGGCATTGTTGAACAGTCACCGCTGATTCTGGTGCTGGTTCTGGCGATGTGGATCACCTACGCCGCGATTTACTTTATTTGCACCAAAGTGTTTAAGAAATCTGCCCAGGATGCTGCTGTTCTGACGCTGACTGTGGCGCTACCAAACTATGCGGCACTCGGCCTGCCGATTCTGAGCAGCGTAATGGGCGATGCACCGTCAACATCCTTGTCCGTGGCGGTGTCTATCGCCTGTGGTTCCGTGCTGATGACACCGTTCTGCCTGCTGATTCTGGAACGTGAAAAAGCGCGTCTGAGCGGCGAAAATCAGGGATCATCTCTGGCGCTGTTGCCGGTTCTGATGTGGCGTTCAGTGAAGAAACCTATCGTCTGGGCACCGCTTTTGGGTGTGATTCTGGCGGCATTTGGCATTAAAATGCCGGAAATCTTCCTGGCCTCGATCAAACCGCTGGGTCTGTCAGCGACCGCGTCTGCGCTGTTCCTGACCGGTGTGATCCTGTCAGCCCGTAAGCTGAAAATTAACGGTCCGGTGCTGTTGTCCTGTGTCGCGAAAAACCTGATTCAGCCGTTTATCGCGTGGGGTCTGGTTCTGGCGTTCGGCCTGAGTGGTCAGGTTGCGGTGACCGCAATCCTGATGATTGCGCTGTCTGCCGGTTTCTTCGGTATTGTGTTCGGCAACCGTTTCGGCGTTCAGTCTCCGGATGCAGAAGCTTCACTGCTGATCAGTTCCGTGTTGTGTATTGTGACATTGCCGCTGTTCATCTCTCTGACGGCTGCACTTCACTGATAAGACAGGATTTATAAAGATGTCCGACCCGCGTGCCCATGATTTTGTCTGGATTAGCGACCGTTCCGCGCTGGAAAGCGACAACGTTTTACCCGACTGGGTCAACAGCAGCTGGCGCACCGCGCTGCCGCTGGTGGTCCGTCGCGACCAGCGTGCGGACGGGGCGATTCCGGTTGGGGTACGCGGGTTGACCCGCATTCAGCGCGCGGCGGCCTGGGTGAACCCGGCCGCTGTGGTGCGGGTTGCGACGCCGGAATCGCTGGCCAGTGACGTCAACGTACTTTTGCAATCGCCGTTCGTTTCACAGCAACCGGTGCAGGCATTGATTACGTTAAGTAGCCTGCAATGGCCTTTCCCGTGGGGCGTGACGGGCAGTTGTGCGTTTGCGCTGGCCAGTGATATTCCTGTGATGCATGCTGACAGCGATCTGGATTTGCTGGTGCGCTGCGATGTTCCGGCGACACCCGCGCAGTTTCTCGATTTTTACGACCAGCTTCAGCGGCTTCCGTGCCGTGCCGATGTTCAGATCAATACGCCGCAAGGGGGATTTGCCCTCAGCGAATGGCTGCGTGGCGGTGATGTGATGCTGAAAACCGCGACCGGCCCGTTCCGGGTGCGTGACCCGTGGCAATCGCTGACAGGCTGATGTCTGGCAAAAGCAGCAAGGAGCACGATGAAAATCTTATTTACCTTCCCCGGTCAGGGCCCGCAGGTGCCGCAAATGCTGCACAATTTGCCCGATAATGCCCTGACACACTCCCTGATTGAACAGGCCAGCCTGGCGCTTGGCGAAGATGTTCTCCTCCTTGATAACGCTGACGCTTTTCATTCCACGCGCGCGGTTCAGCTTTGTCTGCTGATTGCCGGTGTGGTGTGGGCAAAACAGTGTCAGGCCGAAGGCATCGACGCCGATTTTTGCAGCGGGCTGTCGATCGGGGCATTTCCTGCCGCCGTGATTGCGGGCGCGCTGGAATTTTCCGATGCCGTAAAACTGGTCGCCCTGCGCGGCGAATTAATGCAACAGGCTTATCCGCAGGGCTTTGGCCTTTCTGCCATCACCGGCCTGCGTCAGGCGCAAATTGAAACACTGGTGGCGCAGGTTAACAGCGGCGAGCTTCCGGTTTATCTCGCCAATATTAACGCGGAGGATCAGCTGGTTATCGCGGGCAGCGATGCGGCGATGAAACAGGTGATGCTGCTTGCGAAAGAGCAGGGCGCCCAGAAAACGCACCGGCTGGCGGTCACGGTGCCGTCGCATTGCGCGCTGCTTGATGAACCCGCCGCCAGAATGGTGGAAGCCTTTAAACAGGTGAACATTTCCCGCCCGGTTTGCGGTTATCTCAGCGGAACCACCGGACGCGTTTACTGGCAACCGGAGAAAATCGCCGATGATTTAGCGATGAACATGGCGCGCACCGTGAACTGGCGAGATGCCATGGTCGCGGCCTATCAGCGCGACGTCCGTCTCGCACTCGAAATGCCGCCCGGCTGCGTGCTGACCGGCCTGACAAAACGCGCCATGGATCAGGGCGAAGCGCTGTCCGTATGCCAGTCCGGCATGCAGGTTGCGGGACGTCTCGCAGCCCGGTTACGGGAAAACGAGCGTTAGAAATTAGTGTGATAGGTTGGTCATGAACTGATGTTCTTGTTGCGTTACGCTTACATGTAACTTGATGAAGTACAAAAGAAAATTATATATTCCGCATTCCTTTTCGTAGAAATATTGCGCAATATGTTATTGTCCAACCACGCTTCAATTGTTGACTGAAGCGTTGCCTCTTTACATGAAGGGATATCATGCCAGTTTTAATTCGCGGGGATTCAAAAATGATAGTGCTCGACAGATCGTACAGCACAGCGACCCTGGCCCGACGGTTTGAAGTCATTGATGAGATACATTTCAACAATGTCGACATGTTGGTCATTTATGATGAAAAAATTCCGTTTATAGCCATTGCAGAAGCCCAAACCAGAACAGACAACCGGGGCGAAAAACGACACCACGTAGTCGCTACGCTGGAACTTGCCCGCCGGAAGCATGACGATGAAATTCTCGAGGTTCGTGAATTTTGGGAAGACGATAAAGCATTTCAAATCGAAGGTGTCGTCGTCAATTCTGGAATGCGAGATTACCGTTTAGCGACCTTGTTGTATGAAACGCTGGTCACTAAAAAAGATCTCACCCTGATGAGCGATAATGAGCAATATACCGGTGGCCGTGCGTTGTGGAAACGGCTTGCTCAGGACTCAGCCGGATTAGTGATTTTCGTTCTGGATACCGCGAAAGGCCAATTTTATCCTTACGACGGTACAAAAATGCGTTACGACGGCGTGAGCATTCCTGAATCCGCCATCTGGAGCGATCATCCGGATAAAACGCACAGGCCAGTGGTTTTAATTGCGCAAAACAGCGAGCGCCTTTCAGCGCTTGCGGCTCGCTAGCGCATACATCCGGCTTTCTGCCGCCAGCGCGAGTAAATTCGGATCGTGTTCGCGGCTGTGCGGGAACACCAGCGCGATGGTCTGGCGCATCTGATAGGCTTCGGCCAGCGGCAAAAGCCTGACCGTATTTTCATACACCCCTTTCATCCTGCCGGGGATCAACGTATACCCGACGCCCGCCTGTACCAGACTTAGCATCGAGAAAATATCATTCACGCGGGTGACGATATCGGGTTCGAAACCGGCCACCTGAAACGCTTCCTGAAATCCGTGATATGTCGCGAAACCTTCCGCCAGCGAGACAAATTTCTTCTTTTTGAAATCACGTAAATCGGCGGTGCCTTCACATGCCAGATCCGAACTGGCAGGCGCGGCGAGGAAAATATCATCCTGAAATAATGGCAGCTGATCGTAACGCTGGGCATCGACGTTGGAATCGCTGGTGGAAATCAGAATGGCATCCAGTTGCCCGTCTTCCAGTTTTTGCAGCAGGTCGTTGTTCGACCCCATCACCAGTTCCAGTTCAAGCTCCGGACGGCGCATTTTCAGCCCCATGATTAAACGGGGAATGGTTTCCAGCGTCAGCGAATAGAGCGTGCCCACTTTAAGCCGTTTATCACCAAAACCGGCGGCACGCTGCGTGGCTATAATACCGTGCTCCATCTGCTCGATGACTTGCGTGGCGTGTTCGAGCAACGCCTCGGCGGCAGGCAACGGCAGCAGGTTGCGGCCGCGATGGACAAACAGCGGACAGCGCAACCCCTCTTCCAGAGAATGCAAAGCGCGATGCACGCTGACGCTGCTCAGCCCGAGCTGTTCGGCTGCGCGGGTGATGTTTTGCTTTTCCATGTAGGCGAGGAAAATTTCAAGTTTACGGAAGGTAATTTCACTGTCGATCATGCAGGCTCCTGCGGCGCACTCATGGCCGTTGCGACCTGTGGATGATAGCTGAATAGCCGCAGTGCGACTATTCAGTAAGGGCGAAACCCGGTGTTAGCAGATGACGGAGATTAGCTAATGAGCGTGTAGGAAACCGTCAGGCATTTTTTGCCGTCGGCGCAGCTTTTACAACTGCCGCTCAGGCAACTGTCATCGGCGTCAATCGTTTTGGCTTTATGCATGGCGACCAGCTTTTCGAGCATGGCCTCAACCAGCGGCTGAGGCGTATTCAACTGGCGGCTGAGCTGGCGGGCATCTGCCCGCCCGGCCAGCGCAAGGCTGTCGCGTACCTGAATCAGACTGGCCATTATCTCTCCTAGTGGCAATCGCTGCCGGTAGCGGGTTCACAGCAGGCTGCGACATTGCGCGGTTGCAGGTGAACGCTGACCCGGCTGCGTGCTTTACGCAGGCTGGTGAGCACCACAGCGTTGAAGATCAGCACGATCAATATGATGAGCGCGCTGTGCCCCGGATGATCGCTGAACGTAGCCGCCTGATAGAACAGCGTAGCCAGCGAGTAGGCAACATTCAGCCCCCAGAAGATGGAGAACGTCATCCAGCTGCGGCTGGTTTCGCGGGCGATTGCGCCCATCACCGAAACACAAGGCACGTAAAGCAGCACGAAAATCAGGTAGCTGTAAGCAGAAATCGCTGAGCCAAACTTGGTGCTCATCACGCCCATTGAGCTGACGCCCATTTCGCCGTCGCCCTTGCTGGCTTCAATTGGGTTAGAAAGTACGCTGATGCTGAAGGTATCTTTCAGACCCTGCCAGGTTTGCTTGAACGCGCCACCCAGTTCGGCAGGGAGGTCAAAACTGGCGGCATCAAACTGTTCGTGAGTAATGTGCTCGGCGGTATACAGCGTATTGAGCGTACCGACGACGACTTCTTTCGCCATCGCCCCGGTGACCAGCCCGACGGTCGCCTGCCAGTTATCCGGATGAACACCCATCGGCGTCAGTACCGGCGTCAGCACTTTACTGACAGAGGCCAGCGCAGAATCATTGATGCTGTCGACGGCCTGGCCGCTGAAGGAGAAACTGTTCAGTGCGCCGATGAAAATACTGGCGATCACGATCACTTTACCTGCACGCAGCACGAAACCTTTCAGACGCTGCCAGGTTTGCAGCAACAGGCTTTTCAGGTGCGGAACGTGATACACCGGCAGTTCCATCACGAACGGAGACGCTTCGCCGCGCATGATGGTGTATTTGAGCAGAAGCCCGGTCAGGATCGCGACCACAATTCCCAGCAGATACAGCGAGAAGACAACGGACGCGCCGTCCTGCCCGAAGAAGGCGGCGGAGAAAACGGCGAAAATCGCCAGACGCGCACCGCAGGACATAAACGGTGCCATCATGACGGTGATCAGGCGTTCACGCGGGGCATCCAGCGTACGGGCACCCATAATCGACGGCACGTTACAGCCGAAACCGACAATCAGCGGCACAAAGGATTTGCCCGGCAGGCCGAGTGACTGCATCAGGCGGTCCATCACGAACGCCGCACGCGCCATATAACCGGAATCCTCGAGGAAAGAGAGGAACAGGTACATCATGCCGATTTGCGGAACCAGCGGCAGAACGGTGTTAATCCCGCCGCCAATGCCCTGCGCAAGGAAAATCGTCAGCCACTGCGGGAAGTGCAGCGTAAAGCCAATCCATTGCATACCTTGAATGAAAATGGCTGCGGAGCCGATATCAAAAATCGGTTGCAGCGCGCCGCCGATGTTGATCGCCAGCACGAACATCAGGTACATCACCAGCAGGAAAATCGGCACGCCGAGGAAGCGGTTGAGGATCACGCGGTCCAGCACCTGCGTCAGCTTGTTTGGCGCGGTGAGATGTGAATTACTGACTGCCGCGCACAGTGACGCAATGCTCTGGTAACGCGCATCGGCGATCAGCAGGGCAGGATCAGTCAGATCTTGCTGCGCCAGACGCGCTTTTACTTCCGGCAATAAAGCCTGCGCGCTGCCCGCGTGAGTCTGGCTGTAAATATCCCCTTCAAGGATTTGCAGCGCCAGCCAGCGGCGTTGCTGCATCGCCATATTTTCCGGCATGGCGGCGGCCAGCACGTCCACTTCCTGTTGCAGAACCGGATGATAGGTCACGCGTTCGAGTTTTTCGACCTGCGGAAGGGTATCGATGGCGGCTTTCAGTTCTTTGATACCGCTGGCGCGGGTGGAAACCAGCGCGATGACCGGGCAACCCAGACGGGCAGACAGCGCCGGGATATCGATGTTGATGTTCTGGATTTTGGCGATGTCGAGCATGTTGAGCGCGACGATGCACGGAACACCGAGTTCGAGCAGTTGCAACGTCAGATACAGATTGCGTTCAAGATTTGAGGCATCAACCACGTTGATCATCAAATCAGCGCCGCCGCTCAGAATGTAATGGCAGGCAATTTGTTCATCGAGCGAGGTTTGCTCGGAGATGGTCGTCAGGGAATACGTCCCCGGTAAATCCACCAGCGTGATCCGATGTTCTTCTGTGGAGAAATGGCCTTCTTTGCGTTCAACGGTCACGCCAGCCCAGTTACCGACGCGCTGGCGGGAGCCGGTCAGCTGATTAAAAAGCGTCGTCTTACCTGAATTGGGGTTACCAATCAGGCCGATAGTTAATGGTTTCATACGTTAAGGTCTACGTGTGAGAAAGGGAAATCGCGGGGAGTCAAAGCGGCCCGCCCCAAAAAAAAGGTCAACATGACTACGTGGCCTGATGCTGAAGATCAGGCCATCATCTCGAGCATGAGCAGGTCGAGGTCTTTCTTTCTAACCACGAGGCTGGTGCGGCGGGTTTCGATTTGTACCGGGTCACCCATCGGTGCGACGCGGATAATATTGAAGAATGAACCCGGCAGCATGCCCAGTGAGAGCAGTTTCTGGCGGTAAGCCGGGCTAATTTCATGGGAAAAGCCGGTGATTTTATAAGCACATTTTGATTTAAGTTGCATAGTTTCCTCGCGAAGCGATCCGGTAAATGTGGAGACGGCGGCAGGAGAGTAAAGGTCCTGCAATGCCGCGCGTCCTTGCCCGGTGTTCCCACTTAACGGCGATGAGTGTGGCAAAAAGAATTGCTCAAAAATTGTCCCTGATGCGAAGTGGTCAGCCTGAAACTGACAGCGCATTGAATACGCAAAGAAGTACAAACGAAAATAGTTATCATAATTAGTACGCGTGAAGAGACAAAAGAAAAGAGGTTAACCTCTTCACGGGTATCTCCACCGCGAGGCATATGCTATGCCTGTGGGATACCTGTTTTATTGATTTACCTCAGTGATTGATTCATTAGGACAGTGTTTAAAAAGTGTCGAAAAAAAATACATAAAAAAAGCCGCTGGTTATCAGCGGCTTTCGTTTGATGGGGGAAAACGAAAAAATCAGCGTTTTTTACCCATTGCGGCAGCCAGCGCATCGGCCATCGCATTATTCCCGGCCGGAGCCGCATTACGGCCTGCCGGTTTGTTGGCCGCAGGACGTTTCTGCGCATCCCGGTTATTGCCGGACGCCGGTGCAGAGGCGCGGCGCGCCGGTGCTTCGCCCGGTTGCTCGTCCAGACGCATGGTCAGGGCAATACGCTTGCGCTGCAAATCGACTTCCATCACTTTGACTTTAACGATATCGCCGGCTTTCACCACGGTGTGCGGATCTTCGACGAACTTGTTTGCCAGAGAAGAAATATGCACCAGCCCGTCCTGATGAACGCCGATATCCACGAACGCACCGAAGTTGGTGACGTTGGTGACTGAGCCTTCGAGGATCATGCCCGGCATCAGGTCATTCATGGTTTCCACACCCTCGGCAAAGGTCGCGGTTTTGAACTCAGGACGCGGATCGTGCCCCGGTTTTTCCAGCTCTTTGATGATGTCGGTAACCGTCGGCACACCAAATTTTTCATCAGTGAATTCGCTGACTTTCAGGCCGCGCAGCGCGTTGGAATCGCCCATCAGCTCTTTCAGTGCCAGTTGTGTGGCGGCCAGAATGCGTTCGACGACCGGATAGGTTTCCGGGTGGACCGTTGAGGCATCGAGCGGGTTATCGCCGTGATTGATACGCAGGAAGCCCGCGCACTGTTCAAAGGCTTTTGGCCCCAGACGGCTGACTTTCAGCAGTTGTTCGCGGTTGCGGAACTGCCCGTTTTCATCACGCCAGTTAACGATATTCTGCGCCATCATGCGGGTCAGGCCTGCGACGCGGGTCAGCAGCGGAACCGATGCGGTGTTGAGATCCACACCCACGGCGTTCACGCAGTCTTCGACGACGGTGTCGAGTTTCTTCGCCAGCTGAGACTGGCTGACGTCGTGCTGATACTGACCGACACCGATGGATTTCGGATCGATTTTCACCAGCTCGGCCAGCGGATCCTGCAAGCGACGGGCAATGGAAACGGCGCCACGAATCGATACGTCCAGATCCGGGAATTCCAGCGCGGCCAGTTCGGAAGCGGAATAGACGGACGCGCCTGCCTCGCTGACAATCACTTTCTGCGCAATCACTTTCGGGAATTGTTTTTGCAAATCAAGGAAGAAGCGCTCGGTTTCGCGTGAAGCGGTACCGTTGCCGATCGCGACCAGCTCAACGTTATGTTTGATGCACAGCGCGGCAACCTGCTGCGCCGCTTTCGCCGCCTGACCGGTATGGGGATAAACCGTGTCGATATCCACCAGTTTGCCGGTGTTATCCACAACGGCGACTTTTACGCCGGTACGCAGACCCGGATCGAGGCCCATTGTCGCGCGCATTCCAGCCGGTGCGGCCATCAGCAAATCGTGCATGTTGCGGGCGAAAACGTTAATCGCTTCGTCTTCGGCGCGTTCTCGCACGGTGCTCATCAGTTCGGTTTCGAGGTGCAGAAGCACTTTGATACGCCACGTCCAGTTCACCACCGCGCGACGCCAGACGTCGGCCGGTGCGTTGTTCAGACGCAAGCCCAGATGGTCGATAATCAGTTGTTCGGCGTAGCTTTCTTTCGGCGGTTCATCGTGCTGCGGATCGGCATTCAGCGCCAGTTGCAATACGCCTTCGTTGCGGCCACGGAACATCGCCAGCGCACGGTGAGACGGCACCTGAGAAATCGGTTCATGGTGATCGAAATAATCACGGAATTTCGCGCCTTCCTGTTCTTTGCCATCGACCATACGGGACGTCAGATGGGCATTTTTCCACAGATAATCACGGACTTTCGCCAGCAGCGCGGCATCTTCGGCGAAACGTTCCATCAGAATATAGCGCGCGCCATCGAGTGCGGCTTTGGTGTCGGCGACGCCTTTTTCGGCATCGATGAATTGGGCGGCGGTGGTTTCCGGTTCGTTCTTCGGTTCATTCCACAGCAGGTCGGCCAGCGGCTCAAGGCCCGCTTCAATCGCAATCTGCCCGCGCGTACGGCGTTTAGGTTTAAACGGCAGATAAAGGTCTTCCAGCTCGGTTTTGCTCAGCGTGGTGTTGATGGCTTTTGCCAGATCGTCGCTCAGTTTGCCCTGTTCGTCGATGGATTTGAGGATGGTCTGGCGGCGGTCTTCCAGCTCACGCAGATAGCCCAGACGTGTGTCTAACTGACGCAACTGGGTATCATCCAACCCGCCGGTGACTTCCTTACGATACCGCGCAATAAAGGGCACGGTATTACCTTCATCCAGCAGACGCACCACGGAAGCTACCTGCTCCGGGCGAACCTGCAATTCACTTGCGATAATGCGGCTCAGTTGATCATTCATAGGTCGGGTATCAGTTTTTTCGTTAGTGAGTGACGTAAATACAGGGCACCGTTATACGATTTGAAGGCTGAAAATGCCAGCCGTCGGGACGATGTGCCTCACGTTTTGGGCGTTATCTGATTATTTGCCGTAGTCGATTTCATTGACGTACCACGTCGCATCACCGACCGGCGTGGTGACCACCAGACTGTCGCCGACTTCCTTTTTCAGCAGCGCTCGCGCCATCGGGGAGTCGATAGAAATGTAGTCTTTGCGGCCAAAAATTTCGTCATAACCGACAATGCGAAAGCGTTTGATGTCACCGTCGTCGTTTTCCACTTCCACCCACGCGCCAAAGAACACTTTGCCATCCTGTTGCGGCGAGTAATCGACGATGCGTAGCTGTTCCATGCATTTGGTCAGATAGCGGATACGGCGGTCAATTTCACGCAGGCGCTTTTTGTTGTACTGGTAATCGGCATTTTCACTGCGGTCGCCCAGGCTGGCGGCCCAGGTCACCTTTTTGGTGACTTGCGGACGCTCTTCGCGCCACAGAAAATCCAGCTCAGCTTTGAGCTTGTCGTAGCCTTCGCGGGTAATCAGTTTGGTCTTCATATCCTCTGCCACTTTCCTTAAAATTCTTTCGCCATTGTTTCACACAATTGCGTTGCTGGCAGTGCAGAAATTGACCGAAAAAACTGCCGGGCTGCTACGCTTTATCTGATGGCTTTTTAGTCGGATAGTTATTATCCTTCGCCGCGCTTCTTGCGAATTTATTATTCCGTTACAACTTTCGCAATATTCTGAATTTCAAAATATTTTTATTAAATATCACTTCAGATTATGGGTCATAGGGATTAGGGGTACAGCTACAAATGGATTTACTCAGATTCTTACTGCGTTTGCCTTTTACGTTGATAAAAGGCGTCCTCCGCGTGCTGGCTTTTCTTTTAAGTCTGCTCGGGCGCGTCATTAAACCTGTTGTCGGCAATATCGACTGGCGTGCGCCGGTCTGGTGGACGGCAATGTCCGGCTGGCTCAAACGCGGATTTACGCGGCTGGAAGGCGACGTCGATAAATACCCGAAAGCCATCAGTCTGGCGATTCTGGTGCTGCTGTGCGCGGCGGGCGCGGGCGTTTATGGCTGGCACTGGTGGTTAAACCGGCCGCAGCCGATTGAGCCAGCGCCGATGGTGTATCAGGAAACCAGCGTGCGGGTCAGTAACCCGGAAGCGATTAATTATGCTGCGCAAAAACTTGCGCCTCAGCAGGCCATTTTTAATTTTAGAAATTCGGCGGCGCCGCTGACTGATGTCGGCAAAGTGGTCGAAAAAGGCATTGCGCTCAAACCGGCTACCGAAGGCGAATGGAAATGGATCAGCGGTTATACGTTAGTCTTCACGCCGAAAAATCCGCTGCCGATGGGCACGAAATACGAAGTGAATTTCACGCCGGACGTATTGCTCGCGCCGCAAATAAAACTGGCGACCACGCGTTACGAATTTACCGTGCCGGCCTTCGATTATCAGTTGGGCACCGCCGAGTATTTCCAGGACCCGCAGGATCCACAAAAACGCAGCGCGATTTTTAACGTCAAATTCAATGCGCCGGTGGATGTGGCCAGCTTTGAGAAACAAATCTCTCTGGGTCTGAGCGAAGGGAAAGCCAAAACGGAATCCAAACTCAATTATTCCGTGGTGTATGACCAGAAAAAACTCAATGCGTGGGTGCATTCTGAACCGCTGAAATCACTCGATCACGGTGGTTCCGTGCATGTGACCATAGGCGAGGGCGTGAAAGCGTCCGTGGCATCGAATGCCACCACGCAGGCGCGTAATGCCTGGGTTTCCGTGCCGACGCTTTACAGCCTGACCGTGAGTGACGCCAGCGCGCAGGTGGTCGATGCCGACGGCGCGAAAGGTCAGCGTGCGCTGATCATCGGGTTCAGCGATGCGGTGAAAGATAAATATATCCGCCGCGCCGTGAAAGTCTGGCTGTTACCGCAGCACGATCCGAATGATTCAGACGCCGCAACCGGCCCGGACGATTACGCCAGCTGGAATGTGGACAGCGTCGAAAATAACGTACTGGCGCAATCCACGCCGCTCAATATCCAGCTGAACGAAGCCGAAAGCGACTATCAGCCGCAGTTCAGTTTCCGCTTCGATGCGCCCGCGCACCGCGCCATGCTGGTGGAAATCGACAACGTACTGACGTCTTCCGGCGGCTATAAAATGCCGGAAAAAGTCTACCGCATTGTTGAAGTCCCGGATTATCCGAAATCCCTGCAATTTATGTCGCAGGGTTCGCTGCTGTCGGTGAACGGTGACAAGCAAATCAGCGTGGCGGCGCGCAACGTGCCGGGAATGCGTCTGGACATCAAACGCGTGATCCCAAGCCAGCTGCAACACATCGTGTCATTTAAAAGCCGTGAATATTCGTCGGCGGAATTTAACCGTCTGAATGACGAATACTTTACCGAGCACTTTAAATACCAGACGGCGGTGAATAACGACAAACCGGGTGAAGTGAATTATCAGGGCGTCGATCTTTCCCGTTATCTGTCCACTGATCCTTCCTCGCATCGCGGCGTATTCCTGCTGACGCTATCGGAATGGGATCCGAAGAAGAAAGAAGAAAAACCGGCGACCGATGACGACGGTTATCAGTATCAGGATGACGATCAGAGCGGAGACGAAGCGCCGGTCGGCGATTCCCGCTTTGTGGTGGTCACCGATCTGGGGATTATCGCCAAGCGTTCGCAGGATAAAACCCGCGACGTGTTTGTGCAGTCGATTCACAGCGGTACGCCGGTCAGCAACGCCAAAGTGTCGGTGATTGCGAAAAACGGCGTCACGCTGCTGACGCAAACCACCGGCGCCGACGGGCATGTGCGTTTTCCGGCGCTGGACGTTTACACCAGCGAGCGGCAACCGGTGATGTTCCTGGTCGAAAAAGAGGGTGATGTGTCGTTCCTGCCCGCCGACCGCAATAACGATCGCGGCCTAGACTTCTCACGGTTTGACGTCGATGGCGAAATTACCCCGAACGATCCGCGTACGCTGAGCAGTTATCTGTTCTCCGATCGCGGCGTTTATCGTCCGGGTGACACTTTCAACATCGGTCTGATCACCCGCGCAGCCGACTGGAGTATGGGCCTGGCCGGTGTTCCGGTACGCGCTGAAATCCACGACCCGCGCGACAAGCTGATGAGCACCATTCCGCTGACGCTCGGTGCCAGCGGTTTCAACGAGCTGAGCTATACCACTGACGACAATTCACCGACCGGTGAATGGAACGTTTATCTGTACCTGATCGGCAAAGACAACGAATCTTCCGTGCTGCTGGGTCACACCTCAGTCAACGTGAAAGAGTTCGAGCCGGATCAGCTGAAAGTGAAACTGCAGCTGACGCCGGAACGTAAGCAGGGCTGGGTGAAACCGACGGAATTGCAGGCCAATATCGACGTGCAAAACCTGTTTGGTACGCCAGCGCAGGATCGCCGCGTGACGTCGAAACTGACGCTGCGCCCGATGTACCCGAGCTTCGACGCGTTCCCGGATTATGCGTTCTACGAGAATCGGCAGAACAGCGACGGGTTTGAAACCAATCTGGAAGACCGCACCACCGACGATAAAGGCACTGCGAATATTCCGCTGGATCTGAAATCGTATGCCGATGCGACCTACCAGTTGCAACTGCTGTCAGAAGCCTTTGTGGCCGGTGGCGGGCGTTCAGTCTCTGCGACCGCGCGGGTTCTGGTTTCGCCTTATGATTATCTGATTGGCGTGAAACCGGACGGCGATTTGGGGTACATCAATCGCGGTGCAGTTCGTCATCTGAACGTGATTGCCGTTGATCCGACCCTTAAACAGATTGCCCTGCCTGCGCTGAAAGTGGCGCTGATCGAACAGAAATACATTTCGGTTCTGACTAAGCAGGATTCCGGCGTTTATAAATATCAGTCGAAAATGAAGGAAGTGCAGCTTTCGGAACAACCGCTTTCGCTGACCGCGCAGGGCAACGACCTGACGCTGACGACCGACAAGCCGGGCGATTTCGTGCTGGTGGTGGAAGACGCGCAGGCCAACGTGCTTAACCGCATCGCGTACACCGTCGCGGGCAACGCCAACCTCAGCCGTTCGCTGGATCGCAACGCCGAGCTGAAGCTGAAACTCAATCAGGCGGAATATCAGCCGGGTGAGGAAATCGAGGTTTCCATCAATGCGCCTTATACCGGCAGCGGATTGATCACCATCGAGAAGGACAAAGTCTACAGCTGGCAGTGGTTCCACACGGATACCACCAGTTCCGTGCAGAAAATCCGTGTGCCGGCCGGAATGGAAGGCAACGGCTACATCAACGTGCAGTTTGTGCGTGATGTGAATTCTAATGAAATCTTCATGAGCCCGCTGAGTTACGGCGTGATGCCGTTCAAGATCAGCACCAAAGCGCGCCAGAACTATCTGGAAGTGGATGCGCCGGAAGTGATTAAGCCGGGCGAAAATCTGGCGATGACCGTCATGACCGATGGCCCGCAGCAGGTTGCGCTGTTTGCCGTGGACGAAGGTATTTTGCAGGTGGCGCGTTATCGCCTGAAAGATCCGCTGGAGTATTTCTTCCGCAAGCGCGAGCTGGGCGTGGAAAGTTCGCAAATCCTAGACCTGATCCTGCCGGAGTTCAGCAAGCTGATGCAGCTGGCGGCAGCGCCGGGCGGTGACGGCGGCGAAGGGCTGGATCTGAACGTCAATCCGTTCAAACGCAAACGCGACAAACCGGTGGCGTACTGGTCGGGCATTACCGAAGTGAACGGCGAGAAGCAGTTTGATTATCAGGTGCCGGATTACTTCAACGGCAAAATCCGCGTGATGGCGATTTCCGTCACACCGGACAAAATCGGCAAAGCGCAAACCGCGGCGACTGTGCGCGACAACTTCATCATGACGCCAAACGTGCCTGCAATGGTTGCGCTGGGCGATGAATTTGATGTCAGCGTCGGCGTGAGCAATAACCTCGAAGGGCTGAACGGCAAGAGCGTGGCCATCGCCGTGCATCTGGCGGTGCCGCCGCAGTTGGAAGTGGTCGGTAAAGCGGATCAAAACCTGTCTCTGGCTGAAAAACGTGAAGGCGTGATTAATTTCCGCCTGCGCGCCAAAGCTGTGCCGGGGGACGCGCCGCTGGTATTTGAAGCAACGTATGCCGATAAAACCAGCCGCCGCACCATCAGCACGTCGGTACGCCCGGCCATGCCATTCCGCACGCAGTCAGTGATGGGGCGCATGAGCGGCAGCAGCCAGAACGTCGATAACCTTCGTCAGATGTTTGATGCTTACGCGGTGCGCAAAGCCGCGGTGTCCAACTCGCCGCTGGTGCTGACTAACGGGCTTTCACAGTATCTGGCGGATTATCCGTATTACTGTTCTGAGCAGATTGTCAGCCGTTCCATTCCGATGATCCTCGAAGGTCTGCATCCGGAAATGAAAGGCTCGCTGAGTCAGGCCGAGACCAGCAAAAAACTGAAAGACATGCTGGCGATCCTGCGTTCACGTCAGAACGACAGCGGCGCGATTGGCCTGTGGCGTTCGTCGCCGCAAACCGATCCGTTCGTCACGCCTTACGTGGTGCAATATTTGCTGGAGGCCAAAGGGGCAGGCGTTGCATTACCGGCCGGTATGCTCGATGAGGCCAACGCGGCACTGCGCGAGCTGGCGGCCAGTCAGAGTGATGATTTGTACACCCTGCGTCTGCGCGCGTGGGCGGTGTATCTGTTAACGCGTCAGGGTGAGATCACCACCAGTTCGCTGGCGTCGGTGCAGGACACGCTGCAACAGCGCTATCCGGACACCTGGAAAACTGATCTCAGCGCGCTGTATCTGGCGTCGTCTTACCGCATGCTGAAAATGGATGATGAAGCCAATACCCTGTTGCAGCCAACGTGGAAGCAACTGAGTAAGGCGTATGACAAAGCCTGGTGGACGCAAAGTTACTTTGACCCGCTGGTTCAGGACGCGACGCGGTTGTATCTCATCGCCCGCCACTTCCCGGAA
Organism: Rahnella sp. PCH160; assembly: GCF_047784855.1. Classification (NCBI taxonomy): domain Bacteria; kingdom Pseudomonadati; phylum Pseudomonadota; class Gammaproteobacteria; order Enterobacterales; family Yersiniaceae; genus Rahnella; species Rahnella sp. PCH160. Next base: position 679,654 of record NZ_JBLOGT010000001.1, on the reverse strand, counting down.
AAAGTGTCTGCTATTCCGCCGCAGGTGCTGGAAAACATGGTCAAATCGCTGAAAGAGGAGCGTTACACCACCTATTCTTCGGCAATGAGCATTCTGGCGCTGGAGAGTTATTCCGCACAGGTCGCGGCGCAGGCCACGGCACCGGACGCGCTGAAAATCACGCAGATCAGCAAAACCAAAAATGTTGAACCGCAGCTGATTTCCAGCGTTCAGGGGCTGTTTGCGAAAGCCAATTTCACCGCCGATGCGAAGGCATTGCGCGTGGAGAATGGTAACGACACACCAGCGTGGTACGTGGTGACGCAGGCCGGTTATGACCTCGCCGCGCCGAAGAAAGCCATTTCGCGCGGGCTGGAAATTACCCGTGATTACACCGATGACCAGGGTAAACCGGTGACGCAAATTACGCTGGGGCAGAAAATCAATGTACACCTGAAAATCCGCGCCAATTCGAAAGAAGGGCAGGATAATCTGGCGATTGTCGATTTGTTGCCGGGTGGATTTGAAGTGGTACAGCAAACGGCACCGGAACCGGAATCTGACAGCAGCGATGAAAACAGCGATGCAGCAGCTTCCGCATCCTGGCAGTCACCGCTGTCCGCCTCCGGCTCGACGTGGGCGCCGGATTACAGTGACATTCGCGAAGACCGCGTGGTGATTTACGGCAGCGCCAGCACTGATGTGCAGGAGTTTGTCTATCAGATCAAAGCCACCAACACCGGCAGTTTCATCATCCCACCGGCGTATGGCGAAGCGATGTATGACCGCGAAGTTCAGGCACTTTCCGTCAGTGATCAAAAACTGGTGGTCGTCCCGGCAGACGAACCGGCTGTAGCTCAAAAATAATAGACCGCAGACTGCGCCCCGCTGTTTTGGCGGGGCGTAACTGACGCTGAGTAGCAAGATGAACACCTTTCCTCTTTTTTTCAAAACAGCCAAACGCCTCCTGCAAAATATCGCCATGGCGGGTTTTTTACTGGCGCTGCTGCTTCTGGCGTGCCGTCTCTGGCCACATCCGCCGCTTTCTCAGGGGCAACCTTTTTCATCCGTCTATTATGACCGGCATGGAACGCTGATGCGCATCACGCTGGCCAATGACGATCGTTATCGCGTGTGGACGCCGCTCGAACAGGTTTCGCCGCTGGCGGTAAAAGGTCTGTTGCTGCACGAAGATCGCTGGTTTTACGTCAATCCGGGTTTCAATCCGTTCAGCCTGATGCGCGGGTTCTGGCGTAGTTATGTGGCGGGCGGAAAAATGCAGGGCGGTTCGACCATCAGCATGCAACTGGCGCGGATGCACTGGCATCTCAATACCCGCACGCCATCGGGCAAGATTATGCAGATCTTACGCGCGGTCCAGCTGGAGCTGAGTTATTCCAAACACGATATTCTTGAAGCCTATCTGAACTACGCGCCCTATGGCCGCAACATTGAGAGCATCGGCGCGGCCAGCCTGATTTATTTCAACAAAGCCCCGAAAGACCTGACATTGCCGGAAGCGCTGACGCTGGCCGTTTTGCCGCAATCCCCCAGTTACCGCATCGACGCCAAAACCGGCGTGCTGGGCACGGCACTGACGCAGGCACGCAACCGGCTTTTCGGCCGCTGGCAGGCGCATTACGCGACCGACAGCAGCCAGATTTCACTGTTCAAACTGCCGCTGGCGCTGCGTCAGCCGGAGCAGATGCCGTACATCGCACCGCACTTTATCGAGCAGCTTCGCCAGCAAAATCAGCAGCTGGTTCAGACCGATAACCGCGTGGACACCACGCTGGACGCCGGTTTGCAACGGCTGATTGAGCGGCAGGTCAGCGCCTTCATCACCCGCAATGAAAGCCGCGGGATCCATAATGCCGCCGCCCTGCTGGTGGATACCCGCGATATGGGCGTGCGGGCGCTGGTGGGCTCGGCGGACTATTACAACCGTGAAATTCAGGGCAGGTAAACGGCACGAACGCCAAACGCTCGCCGGGCTCGGCGCTTAAACCTTTTATTTATGCGCTGGGGATGGAGCAGGGCGTGCTGCATCCGATGACCATCCTGAAAGATGTGCCTTCGGCGTTCGGGGCTTATGCACCGGAGAATTTTGACCGGCGTTTTCTCGGGCCAGTCACCGCCACAGATGCCCTGAACTTCAGCCGCAATATTCCGGCGGTGTACGTCGCTTCACAGCTCCGGCAGCCGACGTTCTACCAGTTTCTGCGGCTTTCCGGTGTCGCGGATATGTCGAGCGAAAACCATTACGGCCTGTCGCTGGTGCTGGGCGGTGGCGAAGTGACGATGCAGGAGCTGGCAAAACTGTATGCGCTGCTGGCGAACCGTGGCGTTCTGCAACCACTACGGATGCAAAAGAGCGATCCGGCAGCCGCGACGCCGGTCAGATTGCTCAGCGAGGAAGCCAGCTTTATGACGCTGGACATGCTGCGTCAGCACCGCCGCCCCGGCGATACGCTGGCTCAGCAGCCTTCATCGTTACCGGTGTACTGGAAAACCGGCACATCGTGGGGGTTCCGTGATGCCTGGAGCGTGGGCATTTTCGGGCCTTACGTTCTGGTGGTCTGGGAGGGGAATTTCGACAGCAAAGGTAACAACGTGTTTGTGGGTGCCGAAGCCGCCGCGCCGCTGTTCTTCAATATCATCGACAGCATTAACGCCAGCTATCCCGCGTTGCAGGAACCCCGCCATCCGTTTCCGAAACAGCTGAAGCGGGTTGATATCTGCCTCGCCAGCGGTGATTTACCGACGCCCTGGTGCCAGCAAAAAGGCAAAACGTGGTTTATACCCGGAAAATCGCCCATCAAAGTTGATACGGTTTATCGCCCTGTCAGGCTGGATAAACTGACCGGCGAAGTGGCTTGTCCGCCTTATGAAGAAAACGAAACCCGCACGGAAGTTTTTGAGTTCTGGCCGTCAGATCTGGCCAATGTGTTTGCTCAGGCAGGCCTGCCAAAACGCAAACCGCCGGTGAATCACTGTAAAAATGAGGGTGCCGACGTCAGCGGCAATCCGCCGCGCATTACATCTCCGCTTAAAAACACGGTCTACACCCTGCGGCAATCTCAGCAAGGGCGCGACAGGATTTCGTTCAACGCGGTGACGGATGCGGACAGTAAAACGGTCTACTGGTTTGTGGATGATATTTATCTCGGCAGCTCTGCCAGCAAATCGGCCATCGACTGGCGGCCCATCAACAACGGGCAATACCGCATCCGTGCCGTCGACGATCATGGCCGCGCCGACAGCCGGTTAATCAGTATTGAAATTTTGAACTAAGTAGGAAATCAGGCAGCGGATAAGCTGCCTGATTTTTATCATCTGATATCGACTTTTAGCGTAGCTGTTGCTTCGAATTCACCGGTATCGAGTTCGCCGCCCACCAGATTTATCGGAAATGCAGTCAGGGTGACTTTTCCCAATCCGTTCTGGTTCATGGGTAAAACACCTTCTGCAAAGGGCATGTAGGTCCCGCCCGCATCCTGCACCACAATCCCTATATCTGCCTTGTTATCGGACGGACGGCGGCGTGCAATCAGGTAATATTGATTCTCAACGTCCTGTCCCTCGAGGATCATTTCGAGTTTGTCGTTGACAGGAATGACCGGTAGCCCGCTTTTTGTGCAGTCATATTTGATATCAAACGTGACAGGCCGGTAACCATCCGGTGGCGTATTTATCTTTGTGAAACTGCTGCCCTGAATTGTGCCGAACCTGACGGAGATAATTTCCCCCTGATTGATCTCACAGTTTTGTGGCACCGTAATTGTTCCGCTGAGATACAAAATTGCAACGGGCGATCCCAGCGGAGGGGCCGTTGTGTTTACCGTTGCCGAAGAGGCATAAACCCGGGCAATTTCAATACGAGGGATGGTGACTTCGCCAATAAAAGGCGTCGTAATGTAAAGGTCTACTTTGCCCTGCGAACCGGTGTTCAGATTATCTTGCGTGCTCTGCTGTGCACAGATACCGGTGTTTTCCTTATCCCAATGATGTGTTCCGTCACTGACGGCTTTACTGGTAGGAACGATCACGTTTCCATTTTTAGGGATGGCGACCTGGGTCATTACATCGAGATGATCATTAATTTTGAAGTAGTTCGTGGTATGTCCGAGCGGGAGCGAAGTTTGCAGGCTGTACATAATCAGCACCCCATTCGCGCTCGACGCATCTGCCGCTGAACAGTTGCAGGTAATTTGATAACTTTGCTGGCTGCTGTTCAGCGCCTCAGAGAAAGTGCTACCCCGCGCGTTATCATCGCTACTCAGGTCACGCAAAATAGAGTTTTCATACGTAGTCGCACTGCCATTTCTGGATTCACAGGTGGCCGAGCCCGCGAGTGCGGGTAAGGCATAGAGACTTGAAATACCCAATATCAGTGCAAACAACGTGCTTTTACTGTGGTTCATGTTTTTATCCTTAAATGCATGAGGCCGTGATGGATTGCACCGTTGAGGCAACGGGCTTCAGATTTATGCTGGCTTTGCATTGTTGGTTAGCCGCAATCCCCCACTTCACGTGCAAACCCACCTGCTCGCCTGTCTTTATCCCGGAGAGATAAAGGACGCCGCCATCATCTACGATATTTTCCAGCGATTGATCTTCACTGACCGCAACGGCACCGAAAGGAACTGTCGTGCCATCATTGCGCACCAGTTTGATTAAGGCGCGTGCGCCTATGTGGGCATCAAAATGGGCCAGAACCATTGCACCTTTATTGGGAATGACTAATTCAGATGTATTAGTCACATCCACGTCATCAGGCAAAGTGGTCGTGTCGAGAACGATGCGGTTTTCGGTATAAGACGTGAGGTAAGGCACGACGGCGTAGCCACGCCAGTCGGTCCTGAGGCCCGGCAGATTTTGTACTCTTGCACCGCTCGCCCCATTGGCATCAATCAGGGCAAATGAATCCCCCAGGGGTTGGGACAGCGTAACGCCATGGGCGTGAGCGACAACGCCGCCAGCAACGCCATAGCTCATTTGCTGGGAATTGTTGTCGTAATAATAACCGGCGTTGAGCGTGCCGTAGGATGACCGATAGGAAGTATTAATATTGCTGCTGTCGTTTCCTCCTTGCCGGGTATGACTTTGCTGAAGCGAATAACTGAGCCGATGATCGTCCAGAGCCGTCCCACTGAGTCCGATTTGCTGACGAGTTTCACCTTCTTTATCGTGCGTAACATTATAGGTTGCCCAGCTTTGTGGCAGCCATCGGCTTAGCGGAACGCGAATATTCAACGCGATCTGTTGATCATTATCTCCACCGCCCAGTCGGCTGTAGGAATAGGACAGGTTATAGCTGATGCCGTAAAGGGTGGTGTTCATCCCGAGGGCGATATTTTTCTCTTTGTTGCTATCACGCCAGTAGTTCTGCTGATAAGCCGACACGTACATACTTGTACCTTCCCAAAGCGCCTGATTAATACTGACCTGATATTTGCTGCGCTTATGGCCCTCTTGTGTCGCGTTATCCTGAGACTGATTCGCCTCATCGAAATCGTAGAATCCGCTGGTTGAATAGCGGTAGCTGGCAATTGAAAAGTTAGTATCAGTCGCCTCGATGTTTTTAGAATATTGAATACGATAAGACTGGCCGCTGCTGTTTTGATTGTTGTCCAGTGTGGTTTGAGCCTGCGTAATATCGACAGAAACAGAACCTAATGACAGTAAACTGAACCCAACCCCAGCCATTCCGGAAACATAATCGGGTGACAATAATGTACCGGCATACATTGTAATTTCATTCGAGACACCATAAATCACCGTGCCTTGGGCAAAGTCTGGTTCTTTGTCGCCATTGTTGTTTGAACGGTAGCGTCCTGCGGTGCCGCTGTATTTCAGACGCCCCGGACGTTGCATCACCGGCACGGATGAAAAAGGCTGATTAAACCTGCGCTCAGTTCCGTCGGCTTCTTTAATGGTGACTTCTAAATCGCCGCTGTAGGAAGACGGGTAAAGGTCGTTAATTTCGAATGCACCGGGCGCGACATAACTTTGATAAATGATATATCCATCTTGCCGGATGGTAACTTCGGCGTTGGAGCTGGCTATTCCTCTGATCGTCGGTGCAAAACCTCGCTGGCTGTCGGGCAGCATATTGTCGTCGGAAGCTAGCTGAACACCGATAAATTGCAGACTGGGAAACAGATCGCCCGGTGTCGAGCTTTGGCCGATCAGAAACTGGGATTTAAGACTTTTGATGTCGCGCTGAGCGTAAGTTGAAATGGCATCCCAGCTTTGCTGACCGTCGCTGCTGCTGTAGGTGCTGTAATTACGTAAACGCCACGCGCCCAGATTCAACCCGTTTTGCATGTTCAGATACTGGCTGGAATCATCGCTGCCATTCTTGTTCTTTCGCTGAGATCCAGAGAATGCATAGTTAGAAAACAACACAGGGACACCGTCATCCCATCTTTTCGGATCGACATAGCCGTTGGCTTTACGATCCATCGCAGCCTGCGGAATGCTGATATCGAGGCGCATCCGGTTAAAATCGAATTTAGCGGCTGCTGCGGGAATATACTGAGCTAATGCATCCAGAGGGGCATCATGCTGGTGATTTGCCAGAGAGGGAAATGCGTCGACCCTGACGTTCATTGCGCGAAGTAAATCAGGCGTTATCTCAGGTTCAAGCGAGCCATCGGGCATCTGGTTGTAACGAATTTCTTGCTGGAGCACCTTATCAAGATTGACGTAAACAGCGGTATCGTACATACCTGCTATCTGCGCCTTATCACTTCTGGAAAAAATAGAAAGATCTACATTGTCAGTGGGTTGTCCGCTTTGCTCAAGCAGCCGGGGATCAAAAAAAACGTCTTCTGCCCGCGCAATATCAATAAACAAAGCCGTCATCGTGAAAGCACAGATCAGTACAAGTGTGAAAATATGACACTGCAGGCGGGGGCAATTTCCCGGATTTATTGCATTCGGAGAGTTATCCATAGTCATTATCACTGAATTCCCTGAAGAGATTCTGATGCAGCTAAATTGCCGGGTTAAAAAACATGTAATTAGAGACTTCTCTTTTCGGGTGGTGTGTCGCCGCCATAATCATTGATTGCGCTCCACTCAACGGTATTGCCAGAGATATCGCCTGGAATTTTCACGTTGATTTGGCTGCCAGGTGCAATCATTTCAGTGTCTTTGAGCAAGGTATTGCCCACCGTCAGATAACTGAACACAACGTAATAAGAGGAAGGATTAGTGATGTTGAGTTGACCATTAGCGCGTGAGAAGGTCAGTAGCTTATAGGCGTCATAAGATTTCCCTTGTAATTTCTCAGGGCGGTAAAAAAGTTTTATTCTTGTCTTAATAACTAACCTTAACTCGTTAGCATCATTTTTGGGAGTGGATGGGATAGCGCGTACATTAATATAAAATATGGATTCTCTATCTTGCGGCAATTCTCCTCCTGTATATGAAATACGAAGGTTGTTTTCATCATTTGCATTCAATCTAAAAAGTGGAGGGGTGACAACAAACGGACCACGTGTTTTCCCGTCCCCATTATCAATCCAGGACTGAATCAGAAACGGTTTACTTTCCGATTTGTTGCTAAGAGGCAATGACGCTTCTTTTTTATTAGCGGCATAAATTACACGGGTACGACCCACAAGAATTCCGCCACCATAACTTAGCTGAATAGAAAAGAAAAACAGAAGAGTTAACTGAATGAGTCGGTTGATTGCATTGCACATGTGATTATTCGATCCAGAAATGAGTAGGCCTTGTTTTTTTATAATAGTTAAGCCGGCAGGCTCCGTGACAGAGTCCGCCGGCGTCAAAGCAGATTAGCGATAATCGAGGGTAACGTTGACACTTGCATCGGCTGGACCGGCAGTGATGTCATCTGGATCTTTGAACGACTGGTAGTTTGCAAGCAAATTGACATCCATCGTTGCTGTTTTAATGTCATAGGTAATAGTCGGTAAAGTATTCAGCAGCATAACGGCTTTTGTATTGGCATCCAAAATTTGAATACCTACGCCGTCCGCCATCGTATCGCTGAAGCTATTGCCCAGTTTCACGAGATTAGGATGGGTTGAATCAACCGCTTCTGCCTCCAGCCATATACGGAAATGCGGAAGAGGGTCGCCCTCTTTCTGTGCCACAGGGCAGTTCGCTAAAGGCAGAGTGAAAGGGATATTTGGGGAAGTATCGCCAATTTCTCTAAATTGAGCTGCGGAATATGTACCCAAAGGAACATCTACATCATTCCCCCCGTTAATGACACATGCAGTTTTAATAATTGCGCCAGAGAAGTTAATTCTTCCATCAATCGCATAGCTATTTCCGGCTAATGCCAGAAGCAACCCACTTACCATGAGCTTGTATGTCGTTTTCATTGTTGCATCCATTCTGAAATAAAACGTTGAAGGTTGTCCCGCGAAGTTTATCAGAAAGTTCGCAATACCACTGATGATTTTTCGCGGAAAGTGAGTCTATCAATTGTTTTGTTTATTGAATAGTAGGTATTAGTTTGTTGAGTTACACGATGATTTAAATTTGATCAGTTCTATTCATTTTATTGATCATTGATGGGATTCTAATTCAATTTATTTATTGTTCATCATGGTTTCAAATAAAATATATATCTTTCTGAATATATAATTAATACGTTTCTTTTAATTGAATGATTTAATTGTATTCCAACAGGAAGAAAGCGAATAAACGGAATTTCAAGGGCACTAATAACGATATTCACAGTAATTTTTAAGAATGTCTTTTTCATTAAAGCGCCGTTTCATCTCTGATACAGAAACCCGCAGCTCGCTTTTCAACCATCATGCGCGGGAGAGTATGCACACGGGTCGCGGTGCGATCTCCGGAGAACCGAGCACAAAGGTCGGAAGATTGCTCTGATATTGTTGATAAATTAGGAAAAGCATATCCATTGTTACAATTTCGTCTAGAATATATACCAATAAACGCTGTCTGTTTTGATTGATATTTCTAACAATAGAAGCTTCAGGCATTCACGCCTTTGGGAGATTTACATGCAAGAAAATCACAAGATTCTGGTAGTCGATGACGACATGCGCCTGCGTGCACTTTTGGAGCGTTATCTGACTGAACAGGGTTTCCAGGTGCGTAGCGTTGCCAATGCTGAACAGATGGACCGTTTGCTGACCCGTGAGTCTTTCCATCTGATGGTTCTGGATTTGATGTTGCCTGGTGAAGATGGTTTGTCTATCTGTCGCCGCCTGCGCAGCCAGAGTAACCCGATGCCAATCATTATGGTTACGGCAAAAGGCGAAGAAGTTGACCGTATCGTGGGCCTCGAAATCGGTGCCGACGACTATATTCCTAAACCGTTCAACCCGCGTGAGTTGCTGGCTCGTATCCGTGCGGTGCTGCGTCGTCAGGCGAATGAACTGCCGGGCGCGCCTTCTCAGGAAGAAGCCGTGATTTCCTTTGGTAAGTTTAAACTGAACCTCGGCACCCGCGAAATGTTCCGTGAAGATGAGCCTATGCCACTGACTAGCGGTGAATTTGCCGTGCTTAAGGCGCTGGTCAGCCATCCGCGTGAGCCGCTGTCTCGTGACAAACTGATGAATCTGGCACGTGGCCGCGAATACAGTGCAATGGAACGTTCTATCGATGTGCAGATTTCCCGTCTGCGCCGCATGGTAGAAGAAGATCCGGCGCATCCGCGTTACATCCAGACCGTCTGGGGCCTGGGCTACGTATTTGTGCCGGACGGCAGTAAGGCATGAGACGAATACGCTTTTCACCGCGTAGCTCGTTTGCCCGAACACTGTTATTAATCGTCACCCTGCTGTTCGTCAGCCTGGTGACGACCTATCTGGTGGTGCTGAACTTTGCCATCCTGCCCAGTTTGCAGCAGTTTAATAAAGTCCTGGCGTATGAAGTCCGTATGCTGATGACCGACCGGCTGCAACTGGAAGATGGCACGTTGCTGGCGGTTCCCCCTGCGTTTCGTCGCGAGATTTACCGCGAACTGGGCATTTCGCTTTACACCAACTCTGCAGCTGAGGAGAGCGGTCTGCGCTGGGCGCAGCACTATGAATTCCTCAGCCAGCAGATGGCGCAACAGCTTGGTGGCCCGACGGACGTGCGCGTTGAGGTCAATAAAAATACCCCGGTTGTGTGGCTGAAAACCTGGTTGTCGCCTGATATCTGGGTACGCGTTCCTCTTACCGAAATCCATCAGGGCGATTTCTCTCCGCTGTTCCGCTATACGCTGGCAATTATGTTGCTGGCCATTGGTGGCGCGTGGCTGTTTATCCGCATCCAGAACCGACCCCTTGTTGAACTGGAGCACGCGGCCTTACAGGTTGGGAAAGGCATTATTCCGCCGCCGTTACGTGAATACGGTGCTTCTGAAGTGCGTTCAGTGACGCGCGCCTTCAACCAGATGGCCGCCGGTGTAAAATTACTGGCTGATGACCGCACGTTGCTGATGGCTGGTGTAAGCCATGATTTGCGTACGCCGCTGACGCGTATCCGCTTAGCGACAGAAATGATGAGTGATGATGACGGTTATCTTGCCGAGTCGATTAATAAAGACATCGAAGAGTGCAACGCCATCATTGAACAGTTCATTGATTATCTCCGCACCGGGCAGGAAATGCCGACGGAGATCACCGATCTCAACGGTATTTTGGGTGAGGTGATTGCCACCGAAAGCGGTTACGAACGTGAAATAGATTCCGATCTGGTCGACGGCGAATTGCTGGTGAATGCCCATCCGCTATCCATCAAACGTGCTGTAGTGAATATGGTGGTGAATGCCGCCCGGTACGGAAATGGCTGGATCAAAGTCAGCAGCGGACGTGAACTTCAGCGTGCGTGGTTCCAGGTTGAAGATGATGGACCGGGGATTGCGCCGGATCAGCTCAAACATCTGTTCCAGCCGTTTGTACGTGGCGAAAGTGCCCGAACCACCAGCGGAACCGGGCTTGGGCTGGCGATAGTGCAGCGTATTATTGATGCACATTCCGGGACTCTGGATATCGGCCGCAGTGATCGCGGTGGATTGAGGATCAGGGCGTATCTGCCGTTGCCGGTGGAGATACTGCAGAAAACTGCTGCAGTTCCGGTTTCTTAAGCGGGACTGGTGGAGGTTTCGGTTTTTCACTTGCAGTGATCGCTTAACTCACCGCGCCGAAACCGACAAGAGAGGGCCAGGACGGCCCCTCTTTTGACTCTCCCCGTCTTTTTACAACCCGCGCTGACGCTCGCAAACTATTTTTCAGCAACATCGGTTATTGCCGCAAACGCCGCCGCTGCGCGGTTCTCTCGCCTCGGATTCGAACCTGCTCGAAAAAAGACTCTCGCTGTTTCTCACCACTCACCCGACGTCGTTTTGAAAGCGGCCAATAGCTTTCTAAAGCGCAGCCTTCCCAACGTCCTGTTAGAGGAAATTATTGGGCAGCAACCCACGACCTTGAGCTTAAGGCCAGTAATAAAAAAGGCGCGGAAGCCCGCGCCTGAGAAAGGAGATTATCGCCTAACGGTGCGGGCCTGCGCTCACCAGCGCTGCGCCTGCCGGAGTATCGGTATATTTATCAAAGTTATCGATAAACAGCTGAGCCAGATGTTCAGCTTTTTCCTGCCATTGTTCGCGGCTGCCGTAAGTATTGCGCGGATCCAGAATAGGGTTGTCGACGCCCGGCAGTTCGGTTGGAACGGCCAGATTAAACAACGGCAGCGTGAAGGTTTCGGCGTCATCGATCGTCCCGTTCAGAATCGCATCGATGATGGCGCGGGTGTTTTTCAGGGAAATACGTTTACCCGTCCCGTTCCAGCCCGTATTGACCAGATAAGCCTGAGCGCCTGCGGCTTCCATGCGTTTTACCAGCACTTCGGAATATTGCGTCGGGTGCAGCATCAGGAACGCTGCGCCGAAGCAGGCGGAAAACGTTGGGGTTGGTTCATGCACGCCACGCTCGGTGCCCGCCAGTTTCGCCGTAAAGCCGGAGAGGAAATGGTATTGCGTCTGGGATGCGGTCAGCCGGGAAACCGGCGGTAAAACGCCAAACGCATCTGCCGTCAGGAAAATGACTTTGCTGGCGTGCCCGGCTTTCGAGACCGGTTTCACAATGTTCTGAATGTGATAGAGCGGGTAGGAAACGCGGGTGTTCTCGGTTTTGCTGTTGTCATCAAAATCGATTTTACCGTCTTCACTGACCACCACGTTTTCCAGCAGCGCATCGCGTTTGATGGCACCAAAGATTTCCGGCTCAGCTTCCTTGCTCAGTTTGATGGTTTTGGCGTAACAGCCGCCTTCAAAGTTGAAGACGCCATCGTCGTCCCAGCCGTGTTCATCGTCGCCAATAAGCTTACGTTTTGGATCCGTGGATAACGTGGTTTTGCCCGTGCCGGAAAGGCCAAAGAACACGGCCACATCGCCTTTTTCACCGACGTTGGCAGAACAGTGCATCGACGCAATTCCCTGCAAAGGCAGCAGGTAGTTCATGACGGCAAACATACCTTTCTTCATTTCGCCGCCATACCAGGATCCGCCGATAAGCTGCATGCGTTCGGTCAGGTTGAAAGCGATGAAGTTTTCCGAGTTCAGCCCCTGTTTCTGCCAGTCAGGATTAGTGCATTTCGCGCCGTTCATCACGACAAAGTCAGGCTCAAAACCTTCCAGCTCGCTGTCCGTCGGACGGATAAACATGTTTTTGACGAAATGCGCCTGCCAGGCCACTTCCGTAATAAAGCGCACTTTCAGGCGTGAATTGGCGTTCGCACCACAAAACGCGTCGACGATAAACAGGCGTTTACCGGAGAGCTGATTGCCGACGCGCGTTTTCAGTGACGTCCAGACTTCCTGAGAAAGCGGTCTGTTATCGTTCTTACCTTTGCCCTGATCGGCCCACCACAGCGTGTCGCGGGTGGTGTCATCACGGACAATGTATTTATCTTTCGGAGAGCGGCCGGTAAAGATACCGGTATCGACATTTACTGCGCCCAGCTCTGTCACTTGTCCGCGCTCAAAGCCTTCCAGACCGGGGGCTGTTTCTTCGTTGAAAAGAAGATCGTAATCAGGGTTATAGACGATTTCGCTATTCTGATGGATCCCGTAACGGGCGAGTGTTTCGGCGGTGACCCCGAGAGTTGTAGGCATTTCCCTGCTCCTTGAACGGAAATTTGAATCCCCCACGTCAGAAACCCGTAGGGATAAACTCATTATAATTGTAGGTATTTATCGATTTTTAACCGCGATGGGTATCAAAGAATAACGGGGGGTGTAAATAATTTTATGGAATTGTGATGAAAACTCTAAATTTGTGCAAATGACGTTATGCATAAGCAATAAAAAAGGGACTTTTCAACGAAAAGTCCCCGGATGGCGTTTGTTAACGATTAATGAACGTTATTATTTTCAGGATGAACGTCGCCGTCCGCCTTCAGGGTTGCCAGATCCATTGCGTTGAACTCGTAGTCGGAACCACAATAATCACAGTGCATTTCAATTTTACCGTCTTCTTCCAGCATCTCGAGGATTTCACTGTCAGGCAAGGTGAGCAACGCACCGGCACAACGTTCGCGCGAGCAGGTGCAGCGGAAACACACATCCTGCGGTTCATACAGTGTGACTTCTTCCTGATGATACAGACGATAAAGCACTTCGTTAGCGGGCAGGGTGAACAGCTCTTCTGCCTTGATGGTGGTGGTCAGCTGAGCCAGATGGCTGAATTCTTCCGGGTCGGTCTCTTCGGCTGGCAGCACCTGCAACAACATGCCGCCTGCGGCTGGCTGGCCTTCAGATTCACCGGTACGGATGAAAATGCGGGTCGGCAGCTGTTCTGACTGCATGAAGTAGTTTTCCAGGCACTCGGCCAGGTTTTCACCTTCCAGGCCGACGACGCCCTGATAACGTTCACCCTCGCGTGGCGAAATGGTGATCACCATGTAGCCGTTGCCAATCATCTCTTTGAGCGAACTGCCTTCAGTGATATCACCTTGCAGGCGCGCGATGCCGCGCAGTTCCTGACGGTTGTTCCCGTTGATCACCGCCAGTTTCAGCGGGCCATCACCTTGCAACTGAACGGTGATGTCGCCGTCAAATTTCAGCGTAGCGGTCAGCAGGCTGGTGGCGACCAGCATTTCGCCCAGCAGATTGCGGACTTCTGCCGGGTAATCGTGACCGGCAACGATCTGCTGGAAGGTTTCATTGAGCGCGACCAGTTCACCGCGGACGGCATGATTATTGAACAGGTAACGGTGCAGTTGGTCATGATTGGACATAGTTTTCTCTCTCAGTGACGATCACTCTTGATCGCCATATTTAAATTTGATCAGGTTGCGGCGTTCCTTTTTATCCGGACGTCTGTCCGGGTGCGGCATCGCATTCATTTTGCGCGCCGCGGAGATTTTCTCCCGGCTGACGATGCTCGCGTCGGTTTCCTGATAAAGCGTCTGCGCTTCTTCCGCACTGCGGCGCTGAGTCGTCAGCCCCAGCACAATGACCGTTTTGGCGTCATTTCCCTGACGAAGGGTGATTTCGGCATTCAGTTCCATCAGTTTGCTGGGTTTTCCCCGCTGGCCGTTGTAATGCACTTTGCCGCCGTCAATCATCTCGCGTGCCAGCGCGCGGGTCTTATAAAAACGAGCCGCCCACAGCCATTTATCGAGACGAACTGCATTATCGTCTTCTTCCGTTTTGCCTTTCATTTTTCTCCCCTGAAACTACCGGTATTACCTGTCCGGGCCTGCCACGGGGTCAATCGAAGGCAACAGGCTGCGGAAGTCATTGATCGAGGGATAACCCTGAAATGACTTGTTTGCCGTGGTGGAATCTGGATTTTCTATACCCAGACAATAGCGGATACCGAAGGTTTTTGCCGCATTGAGGATAGGTTCACCGTCGTCGACAAATAATGTCCTCTCAGGAATAAAACCGGTCTGTTGTTGCACCGCTGACCACAACCGCTGATCTTCCTTCGGATAACCAAATGTGTGGGTGGAAAGTAATAAATCAAGGTGCTGGTCTAAACCGGTATGTTCAATTTTAACCGAAAGACTGTGGGGATGCGCATTGGTCAGCAAAATGGTCTGACGTCCGGATTGTCGCAAATGGGTCAGAAAGGGTACCGTATCGTCACGTAAGCGCGCATTTTTGCCGATGTCAGTGGTCATCTGGTAAATATCAAGGTTTAACCGTTCGCTCCAGTAATCAAAGCAGTACCAGTTCATGGTGTGCTGAACGGCAAGATATTCGTCATGAATAATCTGACGTGCATTCTCCAGCGGAATTGCGCGTTGCTGGCTGAGCGCCAGCGGTACATCCTGCAACCAGAACTGGCTGTCGAAGGCCAGATCCAGCAGCGTGCCATCCATATCGAGTAAAACGGTGTCGATGTTATTCCAGTCAAAATCAGGGGGCATGACAACTCCATGTCCTGGCGGCTGGATGGACGTCGGGCGGCGCAGGAGCGAATGATTAAATGCAGGGAAGGGCGTCAGGGTAACATAATCAGTGACGGTGGCGCAGTGCCACCGTGTGTTTTTCAGCCCGGTGTATGGACCGGCATTGGCATCAGCGTCGGGTGAAAACAAGAATTATAATATTGCTGAATGTCGTCGATACGGCGTTTATCTTTCACAAAGCGGCGGATAAATAGCACGGTATTCACGAACAGGATACCGATAAGCAGGATCAGCAATAAGCTGGTGCCCAGATAGCGCCACAGCGTCGAAATGTCCGGTTCACTGTGCAGTGAAATGTGACGTGTTCCGTTGGCATCAATGCTGATACTGGTGATCACGCCCTGCGCGCTGAATGGCGTATGCAGCAAAAGTGTAGAGAGGTGTTGCAACTGTTTCCACTGATCCTGTGGAGGATTGGCGTATAGCCCGACAGGCGGCACCGGCATTTCAATAAGCTGATGACCTTCATCGTTGCTGATCAAAAAGCCGCCCGGCGGCGGGCTGTTCAGGCTATCAGCGGCACGGCGGGTTTCCTGAATAAAGAACGAAGACGTGGCGTTGTTAACCAGTTCACTCAGAGACTGCGCGCTGACCGGGCGCAACAGAACGTTGATCCCTTGCAAAGAACCGGCTTTGGCACGTTTCACCAATGCGTTCCAGTTGCTGGAGTTACCCAGATTGACCAGCGCATTTTTCAGGCGCACACAATCATTGCTCTTGCCGCATAACGTTTCCGTTTTCAGCACAATATCGGCGAAATCATCGAGCAGGATCATGCCGGATTTTTCAATGGCGGTCGCCAGTTGCGGGTTGATGTTCTGCTCAGGGGTTTCTCCGGGGTGCATCTGGTTATTCACCGTGGTCTGCAGCGCGGTGGCGGCGTCAATAATTTCGGACTGCGGGACAGGTAACGGCGTTGCGGTATTCCAGTAAATTCCTGAGCAATCAAAAGGCATGTAACCGGAAGCTGTACGGCTGGCAGAAGGCGGCACGTAGCACATGCCGCTGCCCTGAACTTTGAGAGTATCGCCGACGCGTAGGGCCGTTTTTTCCAGTTCCTGCACGCTGTTGACCTGAGAACTTTGTGCGCCCTGAAGCCACGCGACGCTGAGTTTCAAAGGCAAACCGAGAGGGATATAAACCAGTAAAACCAGCAGCAGGAGGAAAGCACAGGTCGCCAGCACCAGGTTTTTACCCCACAGCTGGAGCGGGAATTTTTTCACTTCTTCGTGTAACGACAGATAGCTTCCCTGACGCACGACCTGGCTGTTCATATACACTTCAACGTCGGTCGGTTGCCCTAAATCACGCCCGATGTAAGGCTGCCAATGCGACGGATAAACCAGATCGACTGCACCGAGCGAAATATTGCTGATATCGCCTTGTTTAGATTCGCCAAACAGCCCCCAGCGTTTAGGTAAGCCCCGCAGGCAATGAATTTCTTTACGGTTTTTACCTAAACGCTCGGACACCAGCCGCCAGACAACCCATGCAACCAGACAGGCGGAAAGCGTCAGCAGCCAGGGCAACAGCATGACCGGGCTTTGCAGCATGATGAACAACAGCAAAAGCGCGCCGGAGATGGCCAGCGCTTCTCTAACACCGTTAGACCGGGTCAGCGCGTGCTCTTCCCGCGTTTCCCTGCGCACTTTCACCAGCTCAATGTGTTCGCTTTCTTCATGACGAATCGAGGCATTTTGTGGCTGGGAAGGCATGACAGCAGAAACCGGCGCGGGGCCTTCGTATACGTGATCGGCCAGCGTATGACCATTGAGTGAAATCACCAGCGGCATGGTCTGGGTTTTGATCAGCTCGACCTGATTTTCCTGGGCAATATATTGCTCCCAGAAAGGAGGAAGATGGATTTCAGTGGCGTCCAGAAAGTAGCGCCACTTGTTGGGATCTTCGCTGGCGACACCATAACGCGTGATCGCCTTCGTCACGCTGAAGACATTCTCACTTTTCGTCGTCAGGGTGAGCTTATCGCGCAGGATAATCAGATCATTACGGTGGGTAATCGGCGTCTGCCCGAGACCTTCATTCTGGCGCAGATAGCGCTCAACGGCGTCGCGTTCTTTTTGCGAAAGTTTTCGCTGACTGGGTGTGGGAAAGCGCACGACGGCGTCGTCGCGCTGACGACGACGCATGACAAGCCAAAAATACGATCCTGTAGCAATGATTGCGATACACAACAACACCAGTGTCACGACTACTGTGCTCATCCGATCCCCGTTCAGACGTGGGTGACTTACGTCAACTCTGTGAAAGTATTATACATAAACGAAATGCACATTCCGCGCGCGGAGGTCTTTTTGATAGGAATTTTATTGTTGCTTGCCTGAATCGCGTGCACAAAAACACCACTGTAAAGGATACCGGCATTTGTGAGGCGTCGGGTATCGGTATAATCCTATTTTGAAGTGAGTGCATTTTTGTTAAAGCAAAAGTGTGACGCCAGTAAGTCAGAGGCTTTTTTTTAAACGGGGCGGGTGTGCTTTTTAAACAAAAATTCTTGCTTAAGGGATCGGCGGCACGGATGTTATTCTGTAATTATTGCGATTCTGGGCCGCATTAACGCACAATGACTTCTGTAAGCGGCTTTTTAATCGTAAAACGAACCCATTAAAATGCCTCTGGTCAGGTGAATAATAAGCTGGGGATGAAATGACACAACACCTGCAAAAACCGAAAATCCTGAAGGTGGAAACCGTTGCCCGTTCGCGTTTGTTCACCATTGAATCTGTCGAGCTGGCTTTCAGCAATGGAGCCGAGCGCGTTTATGAACGTATGCGCCCTTCAGAGCGTGAAGCCGTGATGATTATTCCGGTCATTGATGACGAACTGGTGCTTATCCACGAATACGCGGTGGGCATAGAAAGTTACGAACTGGGATTCCCCAAAGGGCTCATTGATGCCGGTGAAGGTGTGCTTGAAGCGGCGAACCGTGAACTGATGGAAGAAGTCGGCTTTGGCGCGCGGCACTTCGATGTGCTGGCAAAACTGACCATGGCACCGTCTTATTTCTCCAGCCGTATGAATATCGTCATCGCAAAAGATTTGTATCTGCAAAGCCTCGAAGGCGATGAGCCGGAGCCTTTGCCGCAAACCCGCTGGCCGGTTTCGCGCATGATGGAATTACTGCAACATCCTGATTTTTGCGAGGCGCGCAACGTCAGCGCGTTATTCCTGGCACATGATTTCCTGACGCGCAACGCGCGCTAGCAGAGTCAAATACAAAAAAAGCCGGTCGTGCATTATGCAGACCGGCTTTTTGTTATCCGGCGATGTGTGCCGGACAACGTATTCTTTCATGCCTGTCAGAACAGTTCGTGTTCCTGACCATTATCCATAATGGTGGTTCCGACTTCGTGAACCGCATGTTCCGTCGGTTGCGTCCCGTCGATGAAGTATTCCGGACGGCTGTTACCGCCGCCGTCGGATAACTTACCGGTGCTCTTATCGATGGTCACGGTCACAATGCCCGGAGGCGGCGTTTGTGGCTGTTCCGGCACACCTTCCAGCACAGATTTCATGTAATCATCCCACGCGGGCTGGGCACTCTTCGCCCCGCCTTCATAGCCTGAAATCTGATCCGGGATTGCGCCTGAAGCCGTCGTGCGGCCCAAATCACGGCGGTGATCGTCGAAGCCAATCCAGACAGAAGTGACCACTTCCGGACCGCCGTATCCAGAGAACCAGGCATCTTTCGAACTGTTAGTCGTACCGGTTTTGCCGCCGATATCATGACGTTTCAAATCACGGCCTGCACGCCAGCCAGTCCCCATCCAGCCCGGTTCGCCGAAGATGTTGGAGTTCAGAGCGTCGCTGATCAGGAATGACAGTGGTGCGCTGATGACGTGCGGCGCATATTGCTGCGCAGCATCCACCTGCGGCGAGTTCGGCGGAACCTGTTCCAACTGTGGCGTAGGTACGCTGGCATTGTTGTTTGACGTAGACGTTGCAACGTTTTCAACATTGTCATCCGACAGCACGGCAGATTTCTGCGTTTCGCCGTAAATCACCGGGATATTACAGGTGCGGCAGACGATTTTCGGTTTGGCTTCAAACTGTACCTGACCGGATTCATCGACGATTTTGGTGATGAAATACGGGTCAACCAGGAAGCCGCCGTTGGTCAGCGTCGCATAACCACGCACAACCTGCAGCGGGGTGAAGGAAGCCGAACCGAGCGCCAGCGATTCGGAGTGAACAATGTTCGCTGCCGGGAAGCCGAAACGTTGCAGATATTCTGCCGCGTAATCCACACCCATCGCGCGCATTGCACGCACCATCACCACGTTCTTGGATTCACCTAAACCCTGACGTAAACGGATCGGGCCGTAGTACGTTGGCGGTGAGTTTTTCGGACGCCAGTCAGTGCCTGCGCCGGCATCCCAGCGGGTAATTGGCATATCGTTGAGGATAGTGGCCAGTGTCAGGCCCTTATCCATCGCGGCGGTGTACAGGAACGGTTTGATATTCGACCCGAGCTGACGCACCGCCTGATTAGCACGGTTAAATTTGCTCTGGTTAAAGTCAAAGCCACCGACCAGCGCTTCAATCGCACCGTCAGTCGAGTTCAGGGAAACAATGGCTGAGTTGACGTCAGGAACCTGCGCCAGCCACCAGTCATCGCCCACTTTACGTACCCAAACCTGTTGGCCTGGTTGCACCACGTCGGAGACGCGTTTTGGCGTCGCGCCCTGAGCCGTGTCACTGCGATAAGGACGTGCCCAGCGCATTCCGCTGTAAGGCAGGGTTATCACCGCGCGGTTGGACAGGGTTGCGCTTGCCTGAGTGTTATCCGTTGCGGTAACCACGGCCGGGAACAACGGGCCATAAACCGGCAGCGTTTTCAGAGACTGAACAATCTTGTTCTCATCCCATGCCGGCTCGCCGACTTTCCACAACTGATTTGACGGGCCACGGTAGCCATGACGCATGTCGTAGTTCATCACGTTGGTGCGCAAAGCTTCCTGCGCGGCCAGCTGAGTTTTCTTGGTGATGGTGGTGTAGACCATATAGCCATCGTTATAGGCGTTGTTGCCATAACGTTTCACCATCTCCTGGCGCACCATTTCAGTCAGATACGGCGCGGAGAATTCAATGTGCGGGGCATGATAATTCGCCACCAGCGGCTCTGCACGAGCCTGGTCGTACTGCGCCTGCGTGATGTATTTCTCATCCAGCATACGCGCCAGCACGGTATTACGGCGCGCCAGAGAACGATCATGAGAGTACAGCGGGTTGAAGGTTGACGGCGCTTTGGGCAGACCGGCAATTACCGCCATTTCGCTGAGCGTCAGTTGATCAACGTTTTTACCGAAATAAACCTGCGCTGCGGCACCCACGCCGTAGGCGCGATAACCGAGATAGATCTTGTTCAGATACAACTCAAGGATTTCATCTTTGGTCATCATCTGTTCGATACGGATGGCCAGGAAAGCTTCCTTGATTTTACGGGTCAGCGTGCGTTCGGGGCTGAGGAAGAAGTTACGGGCTAACTGCTGAGTAATGGTACTCGCGCCCTGCGAGGCGTGCCCGGACACCAGCGCAACAGAAGCCGCACGGAAAATTCCGATCGGATCCACGCCGTGGTGTTCATAGAAACGACTGTCTTCTGTCGCAATAAACGCATGCACCATCTCCGGTGGGATCTGGTCGAGTTTCAGTGGGATACGGCGTTTTTCGCCGTACTGGGCGATCAAATCACCTTCAGCACTGTAAACCTGCATCGGTGTTTGCAAGCGCACGTCTTTAAGCGTGGCGACGTCGGGAAGCTGAGGCTCGATATATTTATACAAACCGAAGATCGAGGCTGCTCCCAGCAAAATGCAACACACTGCAAGAATCAATAAATACTTTACGAACTTCACCTGAGATTTCCCATTAAGTGTCAATTGGGCAGTTTATAAACAACCGCGCGGTAGTATAAAGGCAAGGCAGCAACATGGATACGTTCTTTTATTTACCTGACAATATGGAGATTGAGCGAAAATGCGACTACAAGCATGGCAGGTAGGTCTGGATATTCAAGCCGGTTTTGCCCGTGCGATTGCCGTTCAGCGGCGGCGGCATGGCTGGCAATTACGTCACTGGTGGCAACATCCCTTGCCCGATTTCACATTGCGGGAGGGGATATTACATGAGACCACGCCGCTGATCGCCATTTTATCGTGCTGGCGAAAAACGCTGCCGGCGGCGATTTCGCTGCGAATAAGCCTTCCTGCACAACGGATTATGCAACAGCGACTGGCTGCGCCGGACAGCCGTTTACGTGAACCTGCCCGCAGTGCATTTATCTTTGCCTGCGCTGCCAAAGAGTTTCCGCTGAGCATGGAACATCTGGTGATGGATTACCGCGCTGACCCGCATGGCGATAATCAGGTTGTGGTGACGGCGGCACGGCAGCAGGAAATTGAGCAGTGGATATCCTGCCTGGCTCAGGCGCATCTGTTTCCCGATACCATTGAACTCGCTCCCTGCGCGCTTCAGGTTGCCGCGCATGCCGCAGGGCTTCCGGGTGATGCACTGTTAATCCATCCGCTTGATGATGCTTTCCTGTGGGTTTCACCGCACAGCCTGCCTTTTCAGTTTGGCCTGTTTTCTCACGGTGAAATCGAAAACGAGCCCTCTTTTTTAGAGAAAGTACGCGCT
Source organism: Rahnella sp. PCH160 (assembly GCF_047784855.1). Lineage (NCBI taxonomy): Bacteria > Pseudomonadati > Pseudomonadota > Gammaproteobacteria > Enterobacterales > Yersiniaceae > Rahnella > Rahnella sp. PCH160. The sequence continues at coordinate 657,598 of NZ_JBLOGT010000001.1, read as the reverse complement.
CAATACCGTGCTGCCGCCTTGTGCCATCGCGACGTGTTTTTCAGTGGTGAATCACCACAGCCGCGGATGCAAAACTGGTCACCACTGAGTGCCATCGGCCAGTTATCTGCGCCGCTTCCGGCCAACCCGGGTGCATTTGCTCCCGCTGTCGGGCTGGCGCTCCGTCAGGCCGATTACTGATGCTGCAGGTTAACTTCATGCCGTGGCGCAGGCTGCGTCGTCAGCGCCTTTTGCACTGCTGGCTCAGGGGCTTCGTTTGTATTCCCGCCGGTATTGTTTGTGGCGTGATGTGCCTGTCGCTTTTTATCCTTCAGGAGCGAACCCTGTTGCAGGTGCATTTATCTGCGCTAAATTCCAGCACACAAACGTTATCGCTTCAGCAACGACGTGTGACCAGTGCACAGGCGCAGCTCAAAGTGATCACCGATAAACGCATCGCCAGCCAGCAGCACAGACAGGCCAGCCTGAACGATCTTCAACTTCTGGCGTTGCTGTCGGCGCAGATCCCAGCGGAAGTCTGGCTGAGCGAACTGACGGAACATCAGGGGCAACTGACGTTAAAAGGGAAGGGCCGTTTTTATCACGACATTCTGGCATTCAGCGAAGCGCTGGCCGCCAGTCCCTTGCTGCGGGATGTTCATCTGTCGAACGTGGAGCAGCAGCCTGACCATACGCTGAGTTTCGTGCTGAAAACGCGGTTTCAATGGCTGAATGCAGCGCCTGTTGAGAAGGTGTTGCCATGATGACGACATTCTCCGTGCGCCTTGAGCCCCTGATGGAAAAACCGGGCTGGCAACGTATTGTGGCACTGGCGGGATGCGCGCTGATTTTTGTTCTGATCTGTTATCAGTTTTTGCTCCGGGGCTTATGGCTGGAGCGAACAGAGTTAAAGCAGAAAACCGAAGTGCAGCAACTGACGGTTTCGCGGGCGCAGGCCACATTATTGCAGGCACCTGCGCTGGACAGCATTGAATCTTCGCTTAACAAAAGCGTTGCGGCACAGCAGCAGCGTTTACCGCTGGCACAGCAATTTGCGCAGCCGCTAAAAGACGCGCAGGCCACGCTGATTCGCTGGCAGCCAGCCGCAGAACCGGCTGGCGAGCCTCAGGGAGAATTACAGCTGAAGTTATCCTTCAGCGGCCTGATGAATTTTCTGTCAGCACTTCAGCAGCAGGAACAGCCCGCATTCAGTGAACTGAGTTTGCAGTCTGCCGGAAGTGAAATGACGGCGTCGGTTTTGCTGACACAAACGACGGGGCTGGAATCTCTTCCTGAAAATGCAATCACTGCGGTGGCGCAGCGTGATCCGTTCGCTGCGGCCGTTTCATCGTCCTGCACAACAGCCGTTCAACCGCTTTTGTGGCGGTTAAGCGGTATCTCTTTTGCCGGTGAACAGTTTTCTGGCTGGTTGATTTCGCCCGAAGGGCGATGGACCCGTGTTGAAACGGGCACACAGCTCGGCACGCCTGCGTGGACCATCGACAATCTGGACAGCTCACACGCTGAACTCAGCATCACGGATCTCCAGTGTGGTGAGCAGCGGCAGACACTTTGGCTTGGCAAAAACACGAATTCTCCAGGGAAAGGAAATTAATGAAAAACAGTCGTTATCTTCTGGCAGTACTCATGCTGTGTTTCAGCGCGGTAAAAGCGGCAACGTTGCCACCGGTGTCTCTTGAGTTTCAGGCTTCTCCGGTTGCGATGGTATTGCAGGCACTGGCGGAAACGAGGGAGTTAAATCTGGTGATAGCGCCGGGCGTCGACAGCCAGATCAGTGTGAAGCTGAAAAATGTTCCCTGGCAGCAGGCGCTGGACATCATTTTGCAAATGAGCCATCTCACCAGCCAGTTACAGGGGAATGTTTTGCTGGTGTCACCGGTTATCGATCCGCTTGTGCAACAGCAGCAGCGTCAGGACGCCGCAGAGCAAATGGCGCAGCAAAGCCCGGTTCTCAGCCTGACGGTGCCTTTGAAATATGCTGATGCAAAAGAAGTTGCGCTCAGTCTGAATGCGCAAAAAGGCTCACTGCTTTCCGCCAAAGGCAGCGCAACCGCCGATCCGCGCACCAACACACTTTTATTACGGGATACCCGCGAAGCGCTTGATGCCGTGGAGCCGTGGGTAAAAGAAATGGACTTGCCGTTGCAGCAGGTACAGCTGTCTGCGCATATTGTCACGATGAACAGCGAAAGCCTGCGTGAATTGGGTGTACGCTGGGGATTCAACGGGGAAGAAGCCATCACCAAAGCGGTGCGCGTGAATAATTTCAGTATGGGCCTGCCGGTGGAAAATCCGATGTTTGCTGCGGGTTTTAACCTGGCGCACATCAGTGGCCGGATTCTGGATCTGGAACTGACGGCGCTTGAGCAGGAAGATAAGGTGGATATCATCGCCAGCCCGCGTTTGCTGACTGCGCATATGCAAACCGCCAGTATCAAGCAGGGCACTGAAATTCCGTATCAGGTTTCAAGCGGAGCCAGCGGCAGCACGCCTATCGAATTTAAAGAAGCGGTGCTCGGTATGGAAGTGACGCCGAAAATCCTGCGCGACGGACGCATCCAGCTGGCGCTGCAAATCAGCCAGAACATGCCGGGGCGAAGTATCAAACAGGCCGAAGGCGAAGCGCTGGCAATCGATAAGCAGGAAATTAAAACGCAGGTGACGGTAAAAGACGGTGAAACTCTGGTACTTGGCGGGATATTTCAGCGTAAAAACCAGAAAACAGACACAAAAGTGCCGGTGCTGGGCGACATTCCCGTCGTGGGTTCCTTGTTTAAACACCAGTACATGAATGAACAGCGGCGCGAGTTGGTGATTTTCATCACTCCGACCTTAATCCGCACCCAATAAACGGGTATTCTGGCTTAACTGAAATTGCACAATAACGTTGAGCGCATACAACTTTTTGTGTCGTGAGAGGCTTCTGAGTTTGACGCTGCCGTCGATTTAGCTTACAAGGGTTACCGAATTGAGCACCGTGATCTTTTTATTACGACAGACACGCCGATAAAAACGTACGGTTTCCCTCCTGCGGCGTGCAAAGTGATTTATTCGGTTGCCAAACTACCAAGAGTGTTGAGATAATTTTTTTCTGATCTCGCACTATATCGCTCATGAGGTTTCAGTTTAGGTCCCGCCGCTGATTTGATTGGCGGGGCGGGTTATCATCAACGACTTGTCTTAGTAATACCGAAAAACATGGCAGAGAAACGCAATATCTTTCTGGTTGGGCCTATGGGTGCCGGCAAAAGCACTATTGGTCGACAGTTAGCTCAGCAACTCAATATGGAGTTTTTCGACTCCGATCACGAAATTGAGCGACGTACCGGAGCTGATGTGGGCTGGGTATTTGATTTAGAAGGCGAAGACGGATTCCGAGACCGCGAAGAAAAAGTGATCAACGAACTGACAGAAAAACAGGGCATTGTTCTGGCAACAGGTGGGGGTTCCGTTAAATCACGTGAAACCCGTAACCGTTTGTCGGCGCGTGGCGTTGTCGTCTATCTTGAAACTACCATCGAAAAACAACTGGCGCGTACACAACGCGACAAAAAACGTCCATTATTACAAGTGAGTGCTCCGCCACGTGAAGTACTTGAAGCACTGGCGAAGGAACGCAATCCTTTGTATGAAGAGATTGCCGACGTCACTATTCGTACCGATGATCAAAGCGCCAAAGTCGTTGCTAACCAGATTATTAACATGCTGGAAAGTAACTGATTCTTGGTTCAAATCATTGCCTGAGGGTGTCAGCTAAAAAGGTTACAAAGCACGACATGGAGAGGATTACCGTAACGTTAGGGGAGCGTAGCTACCCCATTACGATTGCTGCCGGATTGTTCCACGATCCGGCTTCTTTTATGCCGGTAAAGGCAGGCGATCAGGTCATGATAGTGACCAATGAGACGCTTGCTCCTCTCTATCTGGATGCTGTTCGTTCAGTGCTGGAGCAGGCAGGCGTTCGTGTTGATCAGGTGATACTGCCTGATGGTGAACAATACAAATCCCTGACTGTTCTAAATGACGTGTTTTCCGCGCTGCTTGAAAAGCCGCACGGACGTGATACCACGCTGATTGCCCTTGGTGGCGGCGTTGTCGGTGATTTAACCGGCTTCGCTGCTGCCAGTTATCAACGCGGCGTGCGTTTTATTCAGGTGCCAACCACGTTGCTGTCTCAGGTTGATTCCTCCGTTGGCGGTAAAACGGCGGTAAACCATCCGCTCGGAAAAAACATGATCGGCGCGTTTTATCAACCTGCGTCGGTGGTGGTTGATCTCGACTGTCTGCGAACGCTGCCTGCCCGTGAAATGTCATCGGGTCTCGCGGAAGTTATCAAATACGGCATTATTTTGGATGCCGACTTCTTTGTCTGGCTTGAAGACAACATGGAAGCATTACTGGCGCTCGATATGAACGCGCTGGCGTATTGCATCCGTCGTTGCTGCGAGCTGAAAGCTGAGGTTGTGGCTGCCGATGAACGCGAAAACGGCATGCGCGCCTTACTGAATCTGGGCCATACTTACGGCCATGCTATTGAAGCAGAAATGGGTTACGGCAACTGGCTGCACGGCGAAGCTGTCGCAGCGGGTATGGTGATGGCGTGTTATACCGCGCATCGCCTCGGGCAATTTAGCCTAGGTGATATCGCCCGGGTCAAAGCGTTGTTAACCCGCGCGGGTTTACCGGTTGCAGGCCCGCAGGTCATGGAAGCGCAGTCTTATCTGCCGCACATGATGCGTGATAAGAAAGTACTGGCTGGCGAGCTGCGTCTGGTTTTACCCAAAGCAATTGGTCAGTCTGAAGTGCGCTCCGGCGTATCGCATGAAATGGTGCTGGCTTCGATTGAAGATTGCCGTTAAGACTGCGGCCATGATTTTGGCCAGATAACGACCGATTTTACCAATGCCCAGCAAAGCTTTATTTTTTAGTCAGGAAAGTTGCTCCGCGTAAAACCTGTTTCAGGTTTTTAGCCGGGTTGGAGGTTTTAGATGGATGATTTAACACCGGAAGACGATCTCAAACCAGACACCAGCGATCGCCGCCCACCGCGCGCGCGCAAACCGTCTCCTTCCATTCCTAAGGTTCCTGTTAATCGTCAGTACGTGATGATCGGCATTGGTATTGTTGTGCTGGTCTTGCTGATTGTCGGCATTGGTTCCGCCATGAAGTCGCCAACGACGACCCCATCCGCGCAGCAGAACAACGGGCCTAAAGACATCAGCCTTGCGGGCAACGATGCCGCCGCTCCGGCTCAGCCTTCTGTGCAGGCTCAGGCGAATACGGCGCAGGCAGCCAGCGGTCAGCAGCCACAGACCATCGGTTTACCGCCGGTTTCGTCAACCCCTACCGAAGCACAGCCTCTGCCAGATACCGGGCAGAAAGAGCGTGTCGATCTACCCGGCGATATGGGCGATGCCTTATCTTCTCAGCAGAATCAGGTGGATGGCGTAGCGCAGGGCAGTATGACGCCCGCCGCCCAATCACTGACCTCTTTACCAACAGCACCGGCCACGGTGAACGGTTCGGCGCGTACACAGGCGCCAGCGGGCGTTCAGCCTTCAGCAACGCATACCCGTCCGGTACAGCCTGCGCGTAATGCACAACCTGCTCATACTGCGAAACCGGCTGAGCACAAACCGACGGCAACCCCATCGCATACGGCGAAATCTCAGCCTCAGCAGGCCACGAAATCACCGGCGACACATCCGTCAGCCGCACCAGCTGTCTCAGCCCCTGTTGTTGCTTCCGGCAGCGCTTCGGCGATTAAATCTGCGCCGGGTTCGCATTTTACCCTGCAATTGAGCGGAGCTTCTCAGTCCAGTACGTTGAACGCGTTCGCAAGAGAGCAGGGCCTGAAAAATTATTTGGTTTATCAGACCGCCCGCGACGGGAAGCCGTGGTTTGTACTGGTTAGCGGCAACTATGCGTCTTCTGCAGATGCTAAGCGTGCCATTTCCAGCTTGCCTGCGGAGGTTCAGGCGAAAAAACCGTGGGTCAAACCTGTACACCAGGTACAGCAAGACCTTAAAAAATGAATCTGATCTCAACGCGATTTGCTGTCTAAAAACAAGATACAATCTGCGGCTGTGAATTGTATAAGTAGCTAACTGACGGCATGAAGAAGAACCGCGCGTTTTTGAAGTGGGCTGGCGGCAAATACCCGCTGATAGATGACATCAGACGTCATCTTCCAGCGGGAGATTGTTTGATAGAGCCTTTTGTTGGCGCGGGTTCGGTATTTTTGAATACCGAGTATGACGCTTATATTCTGGCGGACATCAACAGCGACCTGATCAATCTCTATAACATCGTGAAAATGCGTACAGAAGAATTTGTGCGCGACGCCCGTGTGCTTTTCACGCCTGAGTTTAACGAATCAGATCGTTTTTACGCACTGAGGGCTGAGTTTAATGCCAGCAGCGATCCTTATCGTCGTTCGGTACTTTTCCTCTATCTCAACCGCCATTGTTACAACGGCCTCTGTCGTTATAATCTCAGTGGTGCGTTTAATGTCCCGTTCGGCCGCTATAAAAAGCCGTATTTCCCTGAAGAAGAGCTCCACTGGTTTGCTGAAAAAGCCCGCAATGCCGTGTTTGTTTGCGAGCATTATCAGGATACTTTGTTGAAAGCGCAGTCGGGCTCGGTGGTGTATTGCGATCCCCCTTATGCACCGCTTTCGGCGACGGCCAATTTTACGGCGTATCACACCAACAGTTTTAGTATGGAAGATCAGCGCAATCTGGCACGGCTGGCGTATCAGCTTTCCCATGAAAATAATGTGCCGGTGCTGATTTCCAACCACGAAACACCGCTGACGCTGGAATGGTACGCAGAGGCGAAACAGCTGCACCGCGTCTCGGCGCGCCGGACCATCAGCAGCAAAGTTGCCCAACGCAGCATGGTGAATGAACTTTTAGCGTTATATCGCTGATTGCCGTTTAGCCGGTAATCATCGGGTACCTTATCGTTTGGAGAAGCGGATGAAACAGTTTTTGATTGCACCGTCCATTCTATCGGCTGACTTTGCCCGCCTGGGTGAAGACACGGCGAAAGCATTGGAAGCTGGCGGAGATGTCGTCCATTTTGATGTGATGGACAATCACTACGTCCCGAATTTAACGATGGGGCCGATGGTCCTCAAGTCACTGCGCAATTACGGCATCACCGCGCCTATCGACGTGCATCTGATGGTGAAACCGGTTGATCGTTTGATCCCGGATTTCGCAGAAGCGGGGGCGTCTTACATCACTTTCCACCCTGAAGCCTCCGAGCACGTTGACCGCTCGCTGCAACTGATTAAAAGCCACGGCTGCAAAGCCGGTCTGGTTTTCAACCCTGCAACGTCCCTGAGTTATCTGGATTATGTGCTGGATAAACTGGATGTGATCCTGCTGATGTCCGTCAATCCGGGCTTTGGCGGTCAGTCATTTATTCCGGGCACGCTTGATAAACTGCGTCAGGTTCGCAAAATTATCGATGACAGCGGTTACGACATTCGCCTTGAAATCGATGGCGGCGTGAAAGCTGAGAATATCCGCGAAATCGCCGCCGCCGGTGCAGACATGTTCGTCGCCGGCTCCGCCATCTTTAACCAGCCTGATTACCGCACCGTTATTGACCACATGCGCAGTGAGCTGGCGAAGGTCTCCCATGACTGAGCCTCTTGTTGCACGCGGCATTGCGTTTGATTTAGACGGCACGCTGGTCGACAGCGCACCCGGCCTGTCAGAAGCCGTTGATTTAGCATTACGTGATTTTGGCTTACCGGCCGCAGGCGTTGAACGCCTGAGCACCTGGATTGGCAACGGTGCTGACGTGATGGTTGAACGCGCGGTTCGCTGGGCAGAAGGTGATTTATCGCCCGCATTCCTGCAAAAAGTGCGCGATAAATTCGACCATTACTATGCGGATACCGCGGCTTCCGGCAGCCGTTTATACCCGCAGGTGAAAGAAACGCTGGCCGCGCTGGTGGCTCTGGATCTGCCATTAGGGCTGGTCACCAACAAACCCACGCCGTTTATCGCGCCTCTGCTTGCCTCACTGGGCATCGACAGCTATTTCTCGCTGGTGATTGGCGGGGATGACGTTGTGGTGAAAAAACCGCATCCGGCACCGGTCTATCTGATGCTGGGAAAACTCGGTCTGCGTGCCAGCGAAATGGTCTTTGTGGGCGATTCCCGCAACGATATTCATTGCGCTCAGGCGGCGGGCTGCCCTTGTGTGGGCATGACTTACGGCTATAACTACGGTGAATCCATCGCGCTGACCAAACCCGATCGCGTATTGGATCATTTCGCCGACCTTTTGCCCACTCTGGGGCTGTCATCTTTACAAGATCAGGAAGCATAAAATGAGTAAACCCATCGTATTTAGTGGCGCACAACCCTCCGGTGAATTGACCATTGGCAACTACATGGGTGCGCTGCGTCAATGGGTCCATATGCAGGACGATTACGAATGCATTTACTGCATCGTCGATTTGCATGCGATCACCGTCCGTCAGGATCCTGCTCAGCTGCGTAAAGCGACGCTTGATACGCTGGCGCTCTATCTGGCCGTCGGTATTGATCCGAAGAAAAGTACGATCTTCGTGCAGTCTCATGTTCCTGAGCATTCCCAGCTGAGCTGGGCGCTGAACTGTTATACCTATTTTGGCGAGCTGGGCCGTATGACGCAGTTCAAAGACAAATCAGCGCGTTACGAAAGTTCCAATAGCGAAAGTATCACCGCCGGTCTGTTTGATTATCCGGTACTGATGACTGCGGATATTCTGCTGTATCAGACCAACCAGGTGCCGGTCGGTGAAGACCAGAAACAGCACCTGGAACTGAGCCGCGATATTGCCAGCCGTTTCAATGCGCTGTACGGTGAGGTGTTTACCGTGCCAGAGCCGTTTATTCCGAAATCCGGCGCGCGCGTGATGTCGTTGCAGGAACCGACTAAAAAAATGTCCAAGTCGGATGACAACCGCAAAAACGTGATCGGCCTGCTGGAAGATCCGAAAGCGGTGACCAAAAAAATCAAAAGTGCGATGACCGACTCCGAAGAGCCGCCTGTCGTGCGTTATGACGTGAAAAACAAGCCGGGCGTGTCTAACCTGCTGGATATTCTGTCCGGCGTGACTGGCAAAGCGATTCCAGAGCTGGAAGCCCAATTCGAAGGCCAGATGTATGGTCATCTGAAAGGCGCTGTCGCTGAAGCGGTTGCCGGTATGCTGACCGAAGTACAGGAGCGTTATCACCGTTTCCGTAACGACGAAGCTTACCTGCAGGAAGTGATGCGTGAAGGCGCTGAAAAAGCGCGCGCGCGTGCAAAAGTGACGCTGGCAAAAGCCTATGAAGCTATCGGATTTGTGCCTGCACCTTAATCGCTGAGTTTGTTTGAAAATCAAAAGCCACGCCTGCGGGACGTGGCTTTTTTGTTTTCGGGTCGGCTTGCAGCGTTAAGAACCGGCGCTGAAGTTGTAGGTAAATGTCGCGTTGTAGCGCCAGTCACGGGAATGGCTGTCGAGCGGCGCATCGCCAAGGGCCCGCGCGGCTTCGACCGATAACGTGTAGTGACGGTTATCGCCAAACATCACGCCAATCGCATAAGACGACAGATTCTGCTTCGGTAATCCGGCCTGATTAAATCCGGTGTGCGCGCCGTCGATCACCGTGTAAGGCTGAATGGTTTTAAGCCAGTCTCCCTGTTCCAGATTGTGGATATAACGCAGTTCTACCTGGCCGCCGACGCCGTAATCGCCTTGCGCATCGCTGTCCGGATAACCGCGCCCGTAATGCAGTGCGCCGAAGTTCACCCGCTCAGGCTCCGGCAAATCATTATCTGACCAGTCGCCTTCGACTGACGTACTGAGCCGCCATTTTTTGTCGAACAGGTACGCGGCGTCGCCGTTGAATTTCCAGCGTGTAAACGACAGGTCGGCATTTGGGGTGGAGTTCGTCGCGCCCAGCCCGTCGATCCCCTGACGGACATTAAATTTCGTGCTCCAGTAAGACTGGTCGTATTCGCGATAACCCGCCAGCGTGATCTCCGCTGCCGGATAGCGTATGCGCTGATTCACTTCCGGCAGCCGGACGCGCTGGTTACCCAGACTTGCCTGCAAATCGTAATCATATTTTTTGTCGAGATAATCCAGCCCGCCGCTGATCGTCCACTGTTTTTTCCGTGTCAGCTCTAACGGATAACTGAACACGACGCCGCCGTTGTATTGCGTCTGGGTATTCTGCGAACCGACGTTGATGCCGTTTGGCAGCGACAAAATGGTGTTGTAGTCTTTGTCTTTCTGCTGGTAATAACTGCCTTTGAGCTGCATCAGCAGCCCGTCGTCACCGAGATATTGCTGATAGTTCAGACCGGCATAGGTTTTGCGCGAGTCGCTTTCCAGCGGAATTAACGTTGCAATTCCCAGCTGTTCGCCGTAAGTGCTTAGCCCGCTGAGCGTGGCGTTGACCACCGCGGAACTGTCACCTTTACGCGTATCGACGGCGGTCTGAATGTTCCAGTTACGCGGGCGCAAAGCCTGCACATTCAGCACGGTGGCGCCGTAGATATTGTCCGGGTTATTGGCGGAGGCGGTCACTTTGGTGTCCGGCGTGCGCTCCATCAGGATGGTGTAACGCTCGAACGTATCCTGCGTCAGCGGTTTCTCCGCCATGATGTGCTGCGACAATTTGCTCAGCCAGCGCCCGACCTGCTGATTATCGCTGTGGATTTGCGTGCCGGAAATATACCCTTCGACCAGCCCGATTTTCACCACGCCATCTTTGAAATTATCCGCCGGAATATATGCATAGGAGAGCACAAACCCGTCCTGGTGATAACGCCGGGTAATTCCGTCCGTGGCTGCCAGCAGTTGCGACAGCGGCACTTTCTTGCCGACGTAAGGGGCAAAAGGCGCGGCCAGTGAATTCAGCGGATATTGCGTACCACCGACAAACTGAATGTGTTTCACATCTATCAGCGTCTGAGGCGTCAGGCTCGGGGCGGTTTTTTGTGCGGGCAGTTCGATTTTTTGCGTTTTAGCCGGAGGTTGTGAAATCGGCTGGGCCAGTCTGGCCGGGTTATTCGGGTCAATCAACGTAGGGAACATGTCTGCCGAACTGTAACCAACGACAGAGCCCAGTAACGCCACTATGCAGGATTTTATTCTCATAAACATTCCTTGAACGCACAGGCAAATGTGGGAACCCGGAGGGAGAAGCCCGCTTCCCGGATGTCCGGACAGCGGGCTTTTTACAACAACGTACTATGGGGTTTTATTCACCTTCAGGCCGAGCCCACCGGTGACTGTCCCCAGCGTGGTCCCCACGCCCGCAATCAGACCGCCTGATTGTGTGAGCGAAGCGCCTGCGCCAGCAGAAATACCACCAGAATTACTGGCGGTGGTCGTCGTTGTGCTGCTGGCCGGAACCAGAAGCGTACCGGTTTTAGACACTGCCTGGCCGGTATCCGTGACGGCGGTGCCCAGACCCGCCAGCGCCGGTGTGCTGGTAGAAACCTGTGTCCCGACGGAACTGACCGTACCGCCCACCTGATTCAGCAAGCCGTTAACAGGCGCGCCCACTCCAGTCGCGCCGCCCACGGTTTGCGTGGTGGTTTGCACATTCGCGACAACCGGCGTCACGATGCCAGTCGCTGCCGTCGTGACGCCGGAAAGCGCGCCGCTCTGCACGTTTTGCGCCAGACCGTTGCCGGTCGTGGTGACCAGAGATCCGACGTTATTCACCAGACCGCCCGTCGCACCGGTTACGCCACCCAGCGGTGTTCCGGCCGTATTGGTTGCAAGGGATGTCCCGAGGCCGGACACGCCGGAGCCTAAATCAGCCACCGCTTTCGGTACGCCTGCGACCGTAGTGCCGATAGCATTAGGATTGGTGCCGATCTGGCCCACACCGTTCTGAATGCCGCTGCCCACCGAAGTCACCGCATTACCGGCGCTGTCGATAATGGTCACAACACCGGTACCTGCGACCGGAATATTACTGACAGGCGTCTGGCTGGCGATACTGCTGACTTGTGTGCCCAGGCCGCTGACTGCGCCACCCGCACTGCTCAGGATGGTGCCGGTAGTGAGTGTGGTGGATGTCGTTCCGGTGCCTGTCCCCGTTCCAGTTCCAGTTCCCGTTCCGGTACCTGTTCCATTGCCTGCGGTGGTCGTTCCGTCACCGGTCGTCGTTGTGCCTGTTCCTGTCCCGGTTCCATTTCCGGCTGTCGTTGTGCCGTCACTGCCTGTTGTTGTCCCCCCTCCGGTCGTCGCCGAGCCGGTGGTTGACGTTTTTGCCGTATGAGAAGAACCGCCGCCGCCACTGCCGCTACAGGCAGCCAGTGACAGGGCAACTAAGATTGCCAAAGCAACCTTGTTTACATGACCAATATGAATGGTATGGCGCATGATTTGACCCTCCACGGGAGAATACGCCACAGTTGGCGTACTTAAAGTTTAAGTTGAAGATTCTGAATATTCCATTTGTGCGGCGTGATTATTTTGGTTTTTAGAGTGTAATTTCTGTTATTGAGGTTTTTTATTCTGTTATAGGAATTTTCTTATAATTTGAGTGGGAGAAGTGAAAGGGTATTCACTTCTCTGAATTGATTAAAAAAATAAATGGGGTTTCGCGGTGGAATGGGAATTACTGCGGCGTTTCGCTGGCAAACCAGTTGAGTTTCTGGCGCAGGCTGACCACGCTGCCGACGATAATCAGGCTCGGGCTTTGCACCTGTTTTGCCAGATTTTCGAGGTCAGTCAGGTTTCCGGTGACCACGCGCTGCTGCTGGCTGGTGCCGTTTTCGACCAGCGCGACAGGCGTTTGTGCCGCCAGACCGTTTTCCAGCAGACGCCGTTGGATCTCGCCCGCCTGTGTCAGCCCCATATAAAACACCAGCGTTTGCTGGCCCTGTGCCAGACACGCCCAGTCGAGTGCGCCGTCCTGTTTGGCGTGACCGGTGATTAACCGGACGCTTTGCGCATGGTCGCGGTGCGTCAGCGGAATGCCGCTGTAGGCCGAACAACCTGACGCGGCCGTAATGCCCGGCACAACGGAAAACGCGATGCCCGCGGCTTTCAGGGCTTCCAGCTCTTCGCCGCCACGGCCAAAGATAAACGGATCGCCGCCCTTCAGCCGCACAACGCGTTTACCCATTTGCGCCTGTTCCAGCAGAATTTCGTTGATGCGCTCCTGAGGAACACAATGATGTCCGGCGCGTTTGCCGACGAAAATGCGCTCGGCGTCGCGGCGCACCAGATTCAGTACGCCGTCGGAAACCAGCCGGTCATAAACCACCACATCGGCCAATTGCATCTGCTGCAAACCTTTGAGTGTCAGCAGACCGGCATCGCCCGGCCCGGCACCGACCAGAATCACTTCGCCGTGTTTATCCACTGGCTCGCTGAATAATTCTTCGAGATATTGCCCGCTTTGCGCGTCGTCATTATTGGCCAGTGATTGTGCCAGACGATGATGATTAAACAGTTTTTCCCACCAGCGGCGGCGGTCAGACATCTCACTGAACTGCGCTTTGACCCGCGCACGTAATCCGCCCGCAACCTGCGCCAGTTTGCCCAGATGCTGCGGCAAAATCGATTCCAGACGTTCGCGTAACAGGCGCGCCAGAACCGGCGCATTGCCGCCGGAAGAGACGGCGATCATCAGCGGTGAACGGTCGATAATCGACGGCATAATCACGCTCGCGCTTTCCGGTGCATCCACCACGTTACAGAACACGCGGCGTTGCTCGGCGGCTTCGCTGACTTCCTGATTCACTAAATCAGAATCTGTCGCGGCGACGACCAGCCACTTTTCATCGACCAGCAGCGGCGAGAATTCGCCTCTCAGCAGGCGGACTTTGCCTTCGTCTGCCCAAATCTCAAACTGCGGCGTGAAGGTGAGGGCGTTCACCGTCAGTTTGGCACCGGAATCCAGCAGCAAACGGGCTTTGCGTTCGGCAACGTCGCCGGCGCCCACCAGCAGACAGGCTCTGTTTTTTAACTGACAAAAGAGGGGTAAATAATCCATGTCGACGTTCCCAAAAGCAGATAACAACGCCGCCCGAAGGCGGCGTGAAGGCGCGGAGTTTAGCAGGCTTCAGCGTGAAGGCTGGCGGTATTGATTTCCACATGGCCGCCCTGAACACGAACTTCATAGGCCGGAATAGAATGCGTATCGTCTTCCATACACAAACCATCCGTCAGGCGGAAATGTTGTTTTTTTAGCGGGCTGGCGACCCACAACTCGCCCTGATGTTCCGCAATAATCCCGCGTGAAAGCACGCTCGATTTTGCGAAGGGATCGATATTCGACAACGCGAAAATCTGTTCATCAGCGTAAGGACGGAACAGCGCAACCTGCTGATCGCCCGCCAGCGCACAAACGCCGCAGCCCGGCAGGATTTGCTCAACAGAACAAAGCGTTAACCACTGGCTCATAATACTTCCTCCCCGTCGGCGATCATTTTCACCGGAATGCGTTCGTCCGGGCGCGCCGGACGGTGCTGTTCGCGTTCTGACACGAACTGGACGTTCGGGTCGCGCTGCGCGCTGTTGATAAAGTGCGTGAAGCGGGTCTGCGCCGCCGGATCGTTCAGCGTTTCCTGCCATTCGCAAACTGCAGATTCACGCAGGCGCGCCAGTTCGGCTTCCAGCTGATCGTTCAGGCCGAGTTTGTTATCGATAATCACTTTGCGCAGATAATCAATGCCGCCTTCGAGGTTGTCCATCCAGACCGAGGTGCGTTGCAGCTTATCGGCGGTGCGGATGTAGAACATCATAAAGCGGTCGAGATAGCGCAGCAGCGTTTCGTTATCCAGATCGGCGGCCAGCAGATCGCCGTGGCGCGGTTTCATCCCGCCGTTACCGCAGACATACAAATTCCAGCCGTTTTCGGTGGCGATAATCCCGACGTCTTTGCCCTGAGCTTCCGAACATTCACGGGTACACCCGGAGACGCCGAACTTCATTTTGTGTGGCGTGCGGATGCCTTTGTAGCGGTTTTCCAGACTGATGCCGAACCCGAGGCTGTCGCCGACGCCATAACGGCACCAGGTGCTGCCGACGCAGGTTTTCGCCATGCGCAGCGCTTTCGCATACGCCTGACCGGTTTCGAAACCGGCGTTAATCAGTTTCTGCCAGATCGCCGGTAAATCGTCTTTCTGCGCGCCGAACATCCCGATGCGCTGCGAGCCAGTGATTTTGGTGTAGAGGTTATATTCCGCCGCAATTTCGCCAATCGCCATCAGGCCCTGTGGCGTGATTTCGCCGCCCGGTGAGCGCGGGATAACGGAATACGTGCCGTCTTTTTGCATGTTGGCGAGGAAGACGTCGTTGGTGTCCTGAAGCGGTGTGTGCTGCGCTTTCAGCACGTAGTCATTCCAGCAGGAGGCGAGCAGCGAACCGACGGTCGGTTTACACACTTCGCAGCCATAACCTTTGCCGTATTTATTGAGCAGATCGTCAAACGAACGGATGCCTTCGACGCGGATCAGGTGATACAGCTCCTGACGGGAATACGCAAAGTGTTCGCACAGGTGATGGTTTACTTCGATGCCCTGTTTGCTCAGCTCAGCGTTCAGTACCTGTGTGACCAGCGGAATACAACCGCCGCAGCCGGTACCGGCTTTGGTCGCGGATTTCAGCGCCGCGACGGTATGGCAGCCGCCCTGAACCGCTTTGATGATGTCGCCTTTGGTGACGTCAAAACAGGAGCAGATTTGCGCGCTTTCCGGCAACGCATCGGTGCCGATCACCGCGCCGCCGCTGCCTGCGTGGGCAGGCAGGATCAGCGCATCCGGGTTTTCCGGCAGTTCGATATTATTCAGCACCAGCTGCAAAAGATTACCGTAATCGCGGGTGTCGCCGACCAGTACCGCGCCGAGCAACGTTTTGTTGTCTTCGCTGACGACCAGACGTTTATATAACGCTTTGCTTTCATCCAGATAAACGTAGCTGCGTGCGCCCGGTGTGCGTGCGTGAGCGTCGCCGATCCCCGCGACATCAACGCCCAGCAACTTCAGCTTGGCGCTCATGTCCGCGCCGGTGAAGGTATTTTCGCGGCCCAGAAGATGGTCTGCGGTGACCTGCGCCATTTTGTAGCCCGGCGCGACCAGACCGAAAGTACGCTGATTCCACGACGCACATTCGCCGATGGCGTAAACGTCAGGATCGCTGGTCTGGCACTGGTCGTTAATGACGATGCCGCCGCGCGGTGCAATCTCGAGATCACACTGGCGCGCCAGTTTATCCTGCGGACGGATGCCGGTAGAGAACACGATGAAATCGACTTCCAGCGCGGTGCCGTCAGCGAATTCCATGGTTTTGCGGGCAGAGCTTCCGCCCTGAACGATTTGTTTGGTGTTTTTCGCGGTGTGAACCTGCACGCCCATGCTTTCGATTTTCTGGCGCAGCTGGCTGCCGCCCATCACATCAAGCTGTTCCGCCATCAGGCCGGGTGCGAATTCAACAACGTGCGTTTCCACGCCGAGGTTTTTCAGTGCGCCTGCCGCTTCCAGCCCGAGCAAACCACCGCCGACGACGGCACCGCGTTTGCTGCGACGGGCGCAGGATTCGATGGCGTGCAAATCTTCGATGGTGCGGTAAACGAAACAGTCCTGGCCGTCAGAACCGGGGATCGGCGGCACCCACGGGTAGGAACCGGTCGCGATAATCAGTTTGTCGTAGTACACCGTGCGGCCGCTGCTGGAGTGAATCACTTTTTCCTGGCGGTTCAGCGTGATGGCGCGTTCACCAATCAGCACGCTGACGTGGTGTTTTTCGTAAAATCCTTCACGAACCAGCGACAGTTCTTCGGCGGTATGGTGTGAGAAGTAAGAGGAAAGATGGACGCGGTCATAGGCCACGCGCGGCTCTTCACATAATACCGTGATATCGAACTGACCCGGCTCCGCTTTATCCAGCAAATCCTCGATAAAGCGATGGCCGACCATGCCGTTACCAATAATCGCGAGTCTGACTTTGTTCATAATTGCCTCAATTTTGATTTTATGAGGCTAAACATAACCCGCGCGTAACAGGGGGTATTGATGCAAATCAAGCCGCTCCCAATATACTCCTTAGGTGGTATTTGACTGATTTAATTGGGTTTTTATGTAACCTTTCGATTTATAAACACTTTCAGGCTATTGTTCTTCTATTGCTTTCTAAAACCGACTTTCTATAACGATGAGGTTACGCGTGACGAAAACCCCTTTACGGACCATCAAAAACGCACGCCTGCCCGGCAGCGAAGGATTGTGGCAGATCGATATCGAAGACGGCGTTGTCCGCCAGATCATCTCCCAGCCACAAAATGATGCGCAGGGTGAACATATTCTTGATGCGGAAGGCGGGCTGGCGATCCCGCCTTTTATCGAACCGCATATTCACCTTGATACCACGCAAACCGCCGGTCAGCCCGCATGGAATCAGTCAGGTACCCTGTTTGAAGGCATCGAACGCTGGGCGGAACGCAAGGCGCTGCTCACGCATGAAGACGTCAAACAGCGCGCGTGGCAGACGCTGAAATGGCAGATTGCCAACGGTATTCAGCATGTCCGCACGCACGTTGATGTCTCCGACCCGACGCTGACGGCGCTGAAAGCCATGCTGGAAGTGAAAGCCGAAGTCGCGCCGTGGGTTACGCTGCAAATCGTGGCGTTTCCGCAGGAAGGGATTATGTCGTACCCCAACGGCGAAGCCCTGCTGGAAGAGGCGCTGAAGCTGGGTGCTGACGTTGTCGGGGCCATTCCGCATTTTGAATTTACCCGCGAATATGGCGTGGAATCGCTGCACAAAACCTTTGCGCTGGCGCAGAAGTACAACAAGCTCATCGACGTGCATTGCGATGAAATCGATGACGAACAATCGCGTTTTGTGGAAACCGTGGCGGCGCTGGCGCTGCGCGAAAACATGGGCGAGCGCGTCACCGCCAGCCATACCACCGCGATGCACTCTTACAACGGTGCGTATACCTCGCGGTTGTTCCGTCTGCTGAAAATGTCCGGCATTAATTTTGTCGCCAATCCGCTGGTGAATATCCATCTGCAAGGGCGTTTTGATACGTACCCGAAACGTCGCGGTATTACGCGCGTGAAAGAAATGCTGGAGGCGGGCATTAACGTCTGCTTCGGCCATGATGACGTCTTTGACCCGTGGTATCCGCTGGGCACCGCCAATATGTTGCAGGTTTTGCACATGGGGCTGCATGTCTGCCAGCTGATGGGATATCAGCAAATTGACGACGGCCTGAAGCTGATTACCACGTACAGCGCGCGAACAATGAATCTGACGGATTACGGGCTGCAAAGCGGCAATCCGGCGAACCTGGTGATCCTGCCCGCGCAGAATGGTTTTGATGCCGTCCGCCGCCAGACGCCGGTGCGTTATTCCCTCCGTCAGGGCGTGATTATCGCGCAAACGCAACCGGCGAAAACGGTCATCCATCTTGATAGGGATTACCCGGTGGATTTCAACAGCTAACGCTCAGATAAATACCCTGTAATATTCTGAAATATCTGAACAATTTAGTTTAACGCGTAAATAAAGGTAAAGGTCTGGCGCTGAGCCTAAAGCCTCTTTAGAATCAGTGGGATCTGTTGTTTGTATTCTGGATAAAGGAACCGTCATGTTTAAACGTACTTTAGTGGCCTTAACTGCGCTGCTATCCCTGACTGCAATGTCACCGGTTTTCGCCGCCGGTCAAACCCACGTAATGCTGACCACTTCAGCAGGGAATATCGAACTGGAACTCGACAGTGCGAAGGCACCGGTTTCTGTGAAGAATTTCGTCGATTATGCCCAGAGCGGCTATTACAACAACACCATTTTCCATCGCGTGATCCCGGGCTTTATGGTCCAGGGCGGCGGCTTTACTGCGGATATGCAGCAGAAAGCGACCAAAGAACCTATCAAGAACGAAGCTGACAACGGCCTGCGTAACCTGCGCGGCACCGTTGCGATGGCGCGTACAGCCGATAAAGACAGCGCGACCAGCCAGTTCTTCATCAACGTGGCAGACAACGCTTTCCTGGATCACGGCCAGCGTGACTTTGGCTATGCCGTTTTCGGTAAAGTCATCAAAGGTATGGACGTGGTCGACAAAATGTCCTCTGTGAAAACCGACAACGTCGGGCCATACCAGAACGTTCCAACCACGCCGATCGTGATTTTGTCTGCGAAAGTGCTGCCTTAACGTTCAGCTTTCCGGTTCCGGAAAAAACGGCTTCCTGTTATGGAAGCCGTTTTTTTGTCGACGAAAAATATTATTACCGTCCATTAAAATCAGCCCCAGATCTCTGTCGTAACTGAGATTAATCCCCTTCTGAAATATAAATGATAATCGCCGGAAGAAATATAAGTTACCGCACCGGATTTTCCGTCCTGTCCAGCACCCTTATTTATTGTGTTAATGAGTCGTTTATTTACCCTTGTTATTAATGGCTGAGGAGAGTATTAGCCAATATTTTTTTAAAGGACAGTGGATATCACTGTGCAACCTCTGATACAACGTGAAGGGTAAATAATAAATTTCGGTTCGGGTTTTTATTAGCAATGTGATCCCGGTGCTGGTTTCATGTAACAAAACGACATGTGATGGGGTTTGCATACTTCGTGGCGTGCAGATTTTATATTATTGATAACGAATGTAACCGGTGACATGAAGAACATGGCTTCTATAAAAGATGTGGCGACAAAAGCGGGTGTTTCTACCGCAACCGTGTCACGGGTGATCAATAATCATCCCAGCGTGTCCGTTGAGACTCGTCGCGATGTGCACAGCGCAATGGATTTTCTCTGTTACGTCCCCAACCGGAGCGCCGTTCAACTGAACGGTAAATGCTCCGGGTTAATAGGCGTAGTGGTCCCCAATCTGATTAATCCGCATTTCTGTGAACTGCTGGCCTCGCTTGAGGAGGAAGCCCGTTACGTAGGGAAATCTGTGCTGGTTAAAACCCACCAGAACCAGCCATTTCAGGATAAGCAGCTGGTAAGAATCTTAGTTGGAATGGGAATCGAAGCACTGATTTGGGTTCCCACCGAAGCGGAATCTTCTTTGTCAGAGTGGCTGCTGAGCACGGGTGTCAATACTGCGGTTGTGACACAAACCTCGCGTTTCTTTAATTCAGTGTCTAACAACCAGGAACGCGGGGCGGAGACGATAGCCGAGCATTTTATTGATATCGGGCGTACCCGTTTTGGCTTTATCGGCCAGGACGGCGTAGACAACCGCAAAATGTCGGCCTTTTGTAAGAAAGCACTCAGTCACGGCCATCGGGTGGAAAAACACCACGGCTACTGGATCCCCAAAGGTGACGGTGAAAATAGCCGGGGACATATTCATTCTCTGGATTCCATCGTTGATAAAATAACGAGTCGGGAAGATAAAATAAACTGCCTGCTTATTTATAACGACGTTGCCGCAAGTTATGTTATCGAAAAACTCAGGCGCAGGGGAGGGAGTGTGCCGGGAGATATTGCTGTGGCAAGCTTCGATAATACAATTATTGCGCAGATGATGAATATCACCAGCATCGCTCAGCCCATAAATGAGATGGGGAAACTGGCCTTTGAACTTATCAATAAAACTGAGAAATACGATCACATCGATTCAATCGCATTGACAACAAAACTTATTGTTCGGGAGAGCAGTCTCGGAATGACTGTGACGAAAATATAATTATTCCGCCAGAACCTCTGGTTTGTTCGCAATGCAAAACGGGTGCCCCTGAGGCACCCGTTCTTGTTACGACTCCGGTTGCTTACAATCCTGGCGCGGGGGTAGCTCTGAAAGCATTCACCGTTCTGTCCATCACGACCTGTGCATCACGTCCCGAATCAAGGATCGTATTGTGCAGAGATTCGTTATCTATCTGCACCGCCGTGACATCAAGCGGCTTCAGGGCATCGACGGTCAGCAACGCCCCCACCTGTGCATCGAAGCAGGAATTTGTTGCGGCCGTTTGCATTTTGGACTCTTCGGTCGTGGTAACCATGTGATTGCTGGAAATAAAATTACCCGTGCCTGAAACAATGCGTATGATGACCGGCTTTGCTCCGGACGGCCTGATATATTGAGTCTCAATCGTTTCCGAAATATGGTTAGAAATAACAGAGTTATTATTTCCGCTTATATGCAGGAGACCATACAAATCATCTACGCCGTTATCGTATTCCTGCATCGGTAACCAGGGCTCATGGTCGCGCAGAAAATGATTCGAAGAAACCAGCACTTCCGAGCTGTTATTATCAAGGACTAACATCCCCGGATAAAATGAATGGAATCGGTTGCTGGTCACCGAGGAACGCACGACGCCAGAAAAATGGACACTGCTTTTTCCGCGTGGAAAAACATTATTCGCTGTCACCAACAGGCCGCCAAAATTTTGCGCATAAATGGAATATCCTTTATAACCCGCACCGATGAGGTTATCGGTTATTTTGGACGCCTGTCCTGAGCCGCGTAATTCGATGCAGTTTCCGCATTCAGCGATGAAATTATCATGTATAGAAAGTGCATCAGACTGATACGTGGTAATACCATGCTCTAAATACACGAACCCCATGCCGGTAATACGGAATGAATCCTGCGCATTTGCGATATAAATACCCGTTTTCCCATTCGTGTAGCTATTCTCTGGATCGTGATGTCCTGAAGCATCATCCACAAAGTGCAAACCATCAATACAAAAATCGGCAAATTCGACTGAGCTTATACGAGGTTCTCCCTCCCGCTTCACATAGAACGCGGCTCCGGTGTTTTCGTCACTTCCTGACTGAGGTAAAATATCCACCAGCACCCGGCTGCCGGCTGGCCATACTTCGTGCCAGTGTGCCAGTTCACCCGGCGGCGTATTAAAACGAATACTTGAAGACGTAAAACCGTGGCCAGATCCCATGATTTTCAGATAGCTGATATCAATAACAACCTGAGTCGTCAGATGATAATCACCTGGCGGGATATAAATCACTGCACCCGGTTTTCCGCCGTCATTAACATCAACGTTCGTTTGCCTGGTTTTAATATCTGCGATGATGCTGTTAATAACCTTGCCAATATCTTCGTATGGATTAGCTACATTCCACTCGGTAACGTCGTAATTGTTTTTACTCACCATAAATAAAAGTTCCTGTAACAAAAATAGGAAAGCGAGTGCAGCCCGAAAATGCGGGCTGCACTTCGTTTATTCACCAATCAATGCGTGGGTTGAATAACTGTGGTATCACTTTGCTTTTGTGACTGCGCGTGGCCGTTCTCCAGTTCGCGTTTGGCGAGATCGACTTTAATCCTCTCAAGGAATGTATTATTCAGCTTGAAATAACGTACTACATACGCGCTGAGGAAATAGCTCACCATTGGAAGTAACGAGAACATCATAATAATGCCCTGAATCGTCTGTGGGTTTTGTTCCGGTTTATTAGCGATATAACCCGTATATGACAGTATCCAGGCGACAATGGCACCCGCCACCGCCAGCCCCATTTTTAACATGAACAGGTTTCCCGCGAAGGAAATACCGGTCAGGCGTTTGCCAAATTTCCAGTCACCGTAGTCATCCACGTCGGACATCATGGCCCACAGAATAGGGCCTGACTGAATTAAATGGAGAATATTAATGACGATAAACAGGGCTAACAGCGGCGTCAAAGAGGCTGGGTCGACAAACCACAGCGCGAACGACAGGATGCCGAGAATAATATTGATAATACGGAATAACTTAATTTTATCGAAGCGATCGGTGAGCGGCTTAGCAATGACACTCCCTGCCATATTGCAGGCGACGCCAAGTGCCATGAAGAAGGTAATAAACCCGACAGAAGCGTGCATTACGTAGGTGGCGTAATAAATGGTAACTGCACCGCGGATAAAGGCCGGAAAGACGTTAAGGAAAGTAATTGAAATCATCAGCAGCCACTGATCATTTTTCACGATGTCTTTCAGGTCGCGTTTTAATGAATCGTTAGCTTTAATTGAAACCACACGCTCCTTAATACTGGAGAAGCAGAAAAGGAACATTAACGTCGCCGCTCCGCCCATAATCATCATTGTCATCTGGAAACCCGATGCCCTGTTGCCATTACCCAGCCAGTCGGTCAGAGGCAAAATAGAGCAGGAGATAATCAGTGTCGCGAGGCCGTTAAGGAAGAAACGCCATGACAGGCAGCCCATGCGTTCTTTCTGGTTTAGCGTAATCACGCCCGCAACCGAGCAATACGGAATATTTATCGCCGTGTAGATCAATGACATGATCAGATAAGTGACCCAGGCATAAATGATTTTCCCGTTCATGCTCAGATCCGGCGTGGTGAACATTAAGACTGCGCCCAGACCAAACGGCACGGCCATCCACAACAACCAGGGCCGGAATTTACCCCAGCGGGTTTTGGTGCGGTCGCATACAGCGCCCATAACCGGGTCGCTGAAGGCGTCAAATATACGGATGACCAGAAATAAGGTGCCAACGACTGCGGGATCTAAGCCATACACATCGGTGTAAAACCATGTCAGATAAAGGGCCAGTACACTCCAGATCATACATGAACCGGCATCGCCCATCCCGTAACCGATCTTTTCTTTACGGCTCAGTTTTTCGTAAGCGCTTTTATTTTCCATTGTAGTTACAGACATATATACACCTTGTTATTGCGCAGACATGAATACAAAGCAATGACAATTTCAGCCAGTGCTGATGAAGTGAAAGAAGGGAATAGTATTTATCCCGCAACGTTTTAGGATTATTCAGAACGCGCAATAAGAGGGCGCCAAAAACTCTGCTATTTGTGAGGTCTTTCAATGATGCCATGAAGATTAAATATGTCGTTCTGAGCGTGGTACTTACTATAATTTATGATGGAAGCTAAAAGTGTAAGCCAGGCCACATGTTGTTTTGTTACATAAAACCCTGGCTAATGCTCTCAACTTTATTTAGCCCGGCCTGTTTTGACTTATCAGGTTTTGATAAACGTTCCCGCGTCCCACTTTCAAGGAAAATGAAATGAGCGAACCCCGCCTGATTGCGAAAGCGATAAGTGAAGGTAAACCGGTTCAGGATCTGGTGATCCTGCCTGCGCTGGCTAACCGGCATGGATTAATTACCGGCGCGACCGGCACCGGCAAAACGGTCACGCTGCAACGCATGGCCGAACAGTTTTCGCGTATCGGCATTCCGGTTTTTCTGGCCGATGTGAAAGGGGATTTATCGGGGATTGGCACGCAAGGCGTGCCGTCGGAAAAACTCGCCGTGCGTCTGAAAAATATCGGCGTCACCGGCTGGCAGCCGCAGGCGTGCAGCATTATCCCGTGGGATATCTTCGGAGAAAAAGGCCATCCGATCCGCGCGACGATTTCCGATCTCGGGCCGCTTTTGCTGGCGCGGTTGCTGGATCTGAATGACGTGCAAAGCGGCGTGTTGCAGCTGGTCTTCAAGATTGCCGATGATAACGGCCTTTTGCTGCTCGACATGAAAGATTTGCGCGCGATGGTGCAGTTTACCGGCGAAAACGCGAAGCAGTTCCAGACGCAGTACGGCAACATTTCCACGGCGTCCATCGGGGCGATTCAGCGCGGCCTGCTGACGCTGGAAGGTCAGGGTGCGAATCAGTTCTTCGGCGAGCCGATGCTGGATATTAACGACCTGATGAAGACCGATAAAAACGGCCACGGGATCATCAATCTGCTGGCCGCAGATAAGCTGATTAATCAGCCCAAACTCTATTCTGTTTTCCTGCTCTGGTTACTGGCGGAGCTGTTCGAGCATCTGCCGGAGGTGGGTGACCCGGAACAGCCCAAACTGGTGTTCTTCTTTGACGAAGCGCATTTGTTGTTTAACGACGCGCCTGAAGCATTGCTGACGAAAATCGAACAGGTGGTGCGCCTTATCCGTTCCAAAGGTGTCGGGATTTACTTCGTCACGCAGAACCCGCTGGATATCCCGGACAGCGTACTCGGGCAACTCGGCAACCGGGTTCAGCACGCATTACGCGCCTTTACGCCGCGCGACCAGAAAGCGGTGAAAGCCGCGGCGCAGACTCTGCGGGCCAATCCGGCGTTCGATGCGGAAACGGCGATTAGCGAGCTGGGCGTCGGCGAAGCGCTGGTGTCTTTCCTCGACGAAAAAGGGCGGCCGGAAATAGTGCAGCGCGCCATGGTCATCGCACCGGAATCAAAAATGGGCATGCTGGCGGAAGATGAGCGCAATAAAGCCATTAACCAGTCGCCGCTGTATGGCCGCTACGAAGACCGTGTGGATCGCGAATCGGCGTATGAAAAAATCAGCGCGCAGGGCTTCGGCACCGTGGTTGCGCCACAACCGGGTGGTGCGGCTAAACTCGCTGCTGAAACCGATTCTGGCGGCGGGCTGATGAGCGGCCTTAATGAAATTCTGTTTGGCAGCACCGGCCCGCGCGGCGGAAAACGCGATGGCGTGGTGCAGGTTGCGGCAAAAAGCATGGCCCGCGATTTAGGGCGGCAAATCCTGCGCGGCGTTTTGGGTTCCATTATGGGTGGCCGTAAAAAGTAATCCGCTCTGCTCAACACCCCAAGCTGAAACGCATCAGCTTTGGGTGTGCTTTACCTGCCGGACTTCTCACTATTTCCTGTAACAACATTTGTTTCATTCCATTTTTTGCCACTTGCAGCACGTTGTGACCGGTGGTTTTATTGCAATACCGATCAAGGTGAAGGCTGTCACGTTTTTCGCCCTGCGGGATTTGTAGGCTGAATTGCTTTTGGGCTAAATCAATTCAGCAAAAAGGAGTGGATGTGAAAAAATTACTCGTCACCGGGATCGTCATGGGGCTTTTTTCGTGGCAGGCTGCTGCACAAACCATCGTGCTGACGGATGCTGAAGCCGGTACTGAACTGGGAAATTGGAAAACTGACAGCAAAAAGCTGAATATCGCCGGTGCAGATTTCAGCATCGAACAAAAAGTCTTACATGGCGGTAAACAGGAAGGGTCTAAAGTCATTACGATCACCAGCAAAGGGCTGACCATTGCTCTTAGCCCGACGCGCGGCATGGATTTACTGCATGTCACCGGCGATAACATCCGGCTGGGCTGGGATTCGCCGGTGCAGGAAGTGGTGAATCCGGCGTACATCAATCTGGAAAGCCGCAATGGCGTGGGCTGGCTGGAAGGTTTCAACGAAATGATGGTGCGCTGTGGCTTTGAATGGACCGGACATCCTGTTACCGCTGACGGCATGATTTACACGCTGCATGGCCGCGCAGGCAACACGCCAGCCTCGAAAGTGGTGGTGGATATTGCAGAAAAAGCGCCGTACGAAATCACCGTGCGCGGGTTGCTGAAAGAAGACACCTTCAAAAAAGCCAAACTGGAAACCTGGACTGAGCTGCGTTATGTGCCGGGCAGCCAGTCATGGACCATTCACGACCAGCTGACTAACGCGTCCGATTATCCGCATGACTACCAGATTATTTATCACAGCAACTTTGGTCAGCCGATCCTTGAGCAGGGCGCGCGCTTTATCGCACCGCTGAAATCCATTTCTCCGTTCAATGATTACGCCAAAAAAGGCCTGACCGACTGGCAGACTTACGCCGGGCCAACCAAAGGCTTCGATGAAATGGTCTTCAACATGGTGCCGCTGGCGGATGCACAAGGCAAAACCATCGCGGGCGTCGTGAACAAAGCCGGTGATAAAGGCGCGTCGATTGAGTTCGATACGCATCAGCTTCCGCTGCTGACGCTGTGGAAAAATACTGACACCCTCAAACAGGGCTATGTGACCGGTATTGAACCGGGCACTAACTACGCGTATCCGGTAACGATTGAGCGTAAACAGGGTCGTGTGAAACAGCTGCAACCCGGCCAGAGCACCGTGTTTGAGCTGAAATATTCCCTGCTGCCGGATGCAAAAGCGGTTCAACAGCTTGAGCAAAGGGTGAAAACGTTGCAGGGTGAACACAAAACCGAGGTCAGCGATCAACCGATTGCCGTTGAGTAATCGTTGCAGCCGCATAATCTGCATAGAGGACGCCGCGCAAGGCGTCCTTTTTTTGCCGCGTTAATCAAAAAACAGATCGACAAAATTTTGAAGCCCGCGCTGAAAAATGCGTAGAATTGCCCGGTAAATTTTTCGACTTTACCGGGATTGACCATGCTGCTGCTGATCGACAACTACGACTCGTTTACCTATAACCTCTACCAATATTTTTGCGAGCTGGGGGCAGAGGTCAGCGTGATGCGTAACGATCGGCTGACGATTGCGGATATAGAACACCTTTCCCCGTCACATCTGGTGATTTCGCCCGGCCCGTGTACGCCGGATCAGGCAGGGATTTCCCTGCAAGCCATCACGCATTTTGCCGGTAAGCTGCCGGTTCTCGGCGTCTGCCTCGGGCATCAGGCAATGGCGCAGGCGTTCGGTGCAAAAATAGTCCGCGCCCGTCAGGCCATTCACGGTAAAACGTCTCCCATCCGCCATACCGGCAACAGCGTTTTTAGCGGGCTGAATAATCCGCTGACGGTGACGCGCTACCATTCGCTGGTGATTGCGCCCGACACGTTGCCTGATTGCTTTGACGTCACCGCGTGGACTGAGCGCGAAGGCGGGCGTGACGAAATCATGGGCATCATGCACAAAACTCTGCCGCTGCACGGCGTTCAGTTCCATCCGGAAAGCATTCTCAGCGAGCAGGGACATCAGCTTCTGGATAATTTCCTTAAAATCTAAACACTTAATTGCATGGTAAAAATTACTTACGCGACAGGCATGATTTCTGTTTGCCTGCGTGTGATTTTTTATGCATATTTTGTGATTATATTTTCACATCCATTGCGGCTGTGAATTCCAGATCATCGTAACAACTCACTGGTAAGAATCAGAAAGGGAGAAGGGTTATGGCAGAAAAAGCAGCGGTTAACCGGGGCACGTTCGATAAAGTGATTTTGCCGGTTTATTCACCCGCGAAATTTATCCCGGTGAAAGGCAAAGGCAGCCGCGTGTGGGATCAGCAGGGTAACGAATATGTTGATTTCGCGGGTGGGATTGCGGTGACCGCGCTGGGCCATTGCCATCCGGCACTGGTGAAAGCGTTACACGATCAGGGCGAAACCCTGTGGCATGTGAGCAACGTTTTCACCAACGAACCCGCGCTGCGACTGGCACAGAAGCTGATCGACGCGACCTTTGCTGACCGCGTATTTTTTGCCAACTCCGGCGCAGAAGCCAACGAAGCCGCATTCAAACTGGCGCGCTATTACGCTTCGCATCGCCACAGCCCGTACAAAAGCAAGATTATCGCTTTCCATAACGCCTTCCACGGTCGCACGTTGTTTACTGTTTCCGTCGGCGGCCAGCCAAAATATTCCGACGGTTTTGGCCCGAAACCGGCTGATATCGTGCACGTACCCTTCAACGATCTCGACGCGGTAAAAGCGGTGATCGACGACCATACCTGCGCCATCGTGGTGGAGCCGGTTCAGGGCGAAGGCGGCGTAATGCCCGCCACTCAGGAATTCCTGCAAGGTCTGCGCGAGCTTTGCGATAAACATCAGGCGTTACTGGTGCTCGATGAAGTTCAGAGCGGCATGGGCCGCAGCGGTAAGCTGTTCAGCTACATGCATTACGGCGTGACGCCGGACATTCTGACCACGGCGAAAGCACTGGGCGGCGGTTTCCCGGTCAGTGCCATGCTGGCAACCGAAGACGTTGCGTCGGTGATGGAACCGGGTAAACACGGCACCACCTACGGCGGCAACCCGCTGGCCTGCGCCGTCGCCGAAGCCGCGCTGGATATCATCAATACGCCCGAAGTGCTGGCCGGTATCAGCGAACGCCGCGAGAAATTCATCAGCGCGCTGGATGCGATCAACCAGAAATACCCTATCTTCAAAGAATTCCGCGGCCAGGGGCTGCTGATTGGCGCCGAGCTGTCGGACGCCTTCAAAAACCGCGCCGGAGAGTTTCATGCAGCCGCCGCTGATTTCGGGTTGATGATGCTGGTGGCGGGCCCGAATGTGATGCGGTTTGCACCATCACTGGTGATCGACTTCGCGGATATTAGCGAGGGGATGGAGCGGTTTGAGAAAGCGGTAGCAAAAATTTGCGGGACACGCTGATGAAATCGGATCGAGACGGTTTCTCACTCGCCGTGAGGGCTTGACCGAGGAAGTTTCGGTTTTTCACTCGCCGTGAAGGGCTGACCGAGGAAGTTTCGGTTTTTCATGGGCGGTGATCGCTCAGCGGCTCGCGCAGAAACCGCCCAAGAGAGGGAAGTGCTTTCCCTCTCTTGGATCTCTCCCCGCTTTTTCAAACAAGCGCTACCGCTGGCTGGCTATGTTTCAGGCGCCACATCTATTGCCGCAAAATCCCGCCGCTGCGCGGTTCCTTCCAGTCGGATTACAAACCGCGCGAAAAGATACGCGGTTTTCCACCTCTCCTTTCAGCGTGATTTTTGAAAGCGGCCAGAGGCTGATCCCAATTCAAAATCAGGCCGGTTTTAATCTTTTACAAAGGCAATCTGGCGCACTCAAAATCCAGCTGAACGGAGCGGCTTCGAGACCAGAGGCTCGAAGACCGAGTGAAGGCAGCACGAAGTGCCTGGATTTGCGCCACACGCGGATGTTCCAGAATATGTCCATCGATCCAGCGGTAGCGCGTGTTGAAAAAAAAGCGTGGGAGATCAAAGAGGGAGGCGCTTTCCTCCCTCTTTGTCGGTTTCGGCGCAGTTGAATAGGTGATCACTGCATATGAAAAACCGAAATTTTCTCGGTCATAGCCCCTCACGGCGAGTGAAAAACCGAAACCTTCTCGATCCAGCCTTTAAACGGGGGATATAAAAGGGGATCCCCCTTTTACGCCCGCCGCGTCAGCCAGATCCCGTGATGTGGCCTCTGCTTCCACGCCAGTGACGAAATGGTATGCATCACACTCAGATGCGAAATCACCCTGCGCAGGTGCCGCTCCATTTCGGTCAGCGGCATGTCCGGGTGCAGTTCCGGCGCATTAAACAGGCTGTTCTCGCTGCCGGGGCCGTCGTACAGCAGCCGTTGCTGACAGCTTTGCAGCGCAATTTCGCAGGTTTGCAAATACTCCGTTGCCAGCTTTTCCGGCAGCATGTAATGCTCGCGGGCGAGAATGGTCATCGCGTTGATGTGCTCAACGACAAACTGACTGTGCGTGACCCACAAACGCATATCCGCCAGATAATGCGAGTTAAAACCCGGTTCCTGCATCGCCTGGCTCAGCGAGGTGAACAGCTTGTTGTGCGCCTGATTCACCTGCATCCGGGTGTACGCGAGTTTCGACGCGTCAGGGTTTTCCTGCAGGATAAGCCGGATGGCGTCCTGATACGTTTCCAGCGCCTGATGGGCGTTCTGGCGCATCAGGCCACTTTGCCATTGCGGCCACAGCCAGATGGTGCCGCCGAAGGCCAGCGCACAGCCAATCAGCGTATCGATAAGTCGCGGCACCAGAAAATGGATGCCGTTCATCGCCAGCAGCTGCAACGTATACACGGCGGTGACCGTCATCCCGACCATCGCCAGCCCGTAGTTTTTGCGCAGCACCGTGTAGGAAATCAGCGTCACCACCAGCATACAAATCAGCGTGATGCCTTCCGGCATCTCCAGTTTCAGCAATCCGGCGGCAATCAGCAGACCGGCCAGCGTGCCGAGCGCACGGTGCTGGATACGCACACGGGTGGCGTTATAACCGTTCTGGCTGACCAGCATGATGGTCAGCAAAATCCAGTAGGGTTTCGGCAGATTGAAGAAGAGGCCCAGGCTGCTGCCGATCGCCAGAATCAGCCCCAGACGCGCAGCGTTGCGCAGGGCTGAAGATTTAAAAGACAGATAACTTTTCAGTGCAGGCCAGAACGGCAGGCGCGGCTGGGAGTTCATCAGATCTCGGCGGTACAGCGGGCGCTGCGTCCGCAGCAGTCGGGCGATGCGGCTGAAATGGTAATAACAAAAGCGGCCAACCGGATTGTCCGGATTTTGTGCCGCGATTTTTTCCAGCGCCGCCAGTTCATTCGCCATCGTGAAACGTTCGGAAAACCGGTGATAAAGAATATCGTCCGCAATCACGCGCAGCCGGGCGGAAATCACCTGCGCATTCCGGCGGATCACCGCTTCGGCGTGGCTTTCTTCCACCAGTTTTTGCACTTCTTCCGGCTGATGCAGGCTCACCGTGATGTGTTCCTGCAAATCGAGCGCGACCTGAAAACGCTGGAACAGCCGCTTGTGGTGATGATTATGCCCGTGCTGCGGGAGCATGTGCAGTTGCTGATACAGCAACGCAATCAGATCAATAACCTGCTGCTGACGTTTGAGCAGCGGCGGAAGGGCAGTTTCCGGGTCGGTATGCTGCGTCAGCAGGCTGTATTTGGCCTCGAAATAATCCGCGAGCTGTAAATACAGCTGACTGAGCGTTTCTCGCATTGGCTGTTCTTCGGAAATACGGAACCACGCCCAGTTAAACAGCCCGTACCAGGCGGTGCCGGCGGCAAACAGCGCGGGTGCCTGCCACATCGGCCTCACGCCGACCATGCTCAGTGTGAAGATGGTGGCCACCAGCGCGCCGGGCAATAAACGCGCATGCAGCGGGCTGATTTCACCGGTAACGCCGAGCAGTAAGGCCAGCGTTAACATAATGAGCGGCAGGGGAATGTGCCAGTTTTCGAGCATCACCTGCAAAAGAATACTGCTGACGGCAAACAGCGAACCGCCGACCATCAGGCGTTTAAAGAAGCGTTTGTGCGGGGTATCGAGACCGGCAACGTTGCAGCAGGCCGGACACAGGGAAAACAGCAGGCCCATTTGCAGATTGCCAAACAGCCAGCAAATACCGACAGGCAGGCACAACACCAGCGTCTGGCGCAGCGCGTAGTTAACTTCGGGATGATAGAACAGTCTTCGCCATAGCGTCATGGGTAAAGCTTAGCCCATAAAAAAGGCGCGACAGTAAGCTGTCGCGCCAATTTCTGAGGGATTAACGTGTGCCGTAAACGACAATCGTTTTACCGTGTGCGGAGATCAGGCTCTGATCTTCCAGCATTTTGAGAATACGTCCGACTGTTTCACGTGAACAACCGACGATTTGGCCGATTTCCTGACGGGTGATCTTGATTTGCATCCCGTCCGGATGGGTCATTGCATCAGGCTGTTTAGCCAGATTCAGCAAAGTTTGCGCGATACGGCCTGTTACGTCGAGGAAGGCAAGGTTGCCGACTTTCTCTGACGTCACTTGCAGACGGTTTGCCATCTGCGCGGAAAGACGCATCAGAATATCCGGGTTTACCTGAATCAGCTGGCGGAATTTTTTATAAGAAATTTCAGCCACTTCGCAGGCAGTTTTAGCACGAACCCAGGCACTGCGTTCCTGCCCTTCTTCGAAGAGTCCCAGCTCGCCGATGAAGTCACCTTGGTTAAGGTATGACAGTATCATTTCTTTGCCTTCTTCATCTTTAATCAGGACGGCAACCGACCCTTTCACGATGTAGTACAGCGTTTCGGCTTTTTCACCCTGGTGAATCAGCGTACTTTTAGAAGGATACTTATGTATATGACAGTGAGACAGGAACCATTCGAGAGTCGGGTCTGTTTGTGGCTTGCCGAGAACCATTAGCTATTATCCTCTGTTATTATCGCTGCCCAAAATCACAGGGCTCAGAGTTCCCTGTACGGCACTTACTTTATAAAGCGCCCTTTCAGCATATAACTCCCCAGAAATGCTGCAAGCGGATGTCGGAGTGAAACAGCCTGATTATTGCTGTTAACACCGTGGGTTCTGTTCTTAAACCGCAAAAACCGTCACCGCAATTTACTGGAAAGTATGTTTCGGCTTTGTTTGTAACACAGGATTGCAATGCTGTCTTCTGTTGTCTCGCTTCAGCATGATGGCGATCGGGTTACGTTGCCAGATTTTGGGTGAAAGGGTAGTCTGAGGGGAAAATTTGACGAATTTATCCACCGGGAGAAGAGTACATGCACGCACGCGTAAAATGGGTAGAAGGGCTGACATTTTTGGGGGAGTCAGCGTCGGGCCATCAGATCACAATGGACGGCAATGCGGGCGATAAAGCGCCGAGCCCGATGGAGATGTTGCTGATGTCGGCGGGCGGTTGCAGCGCGATTGACGTGGTTTCTATTTTGCAAAAAGGCCGCAATGACGTCCGTGACTGCGAAGTGAAACTGACCTCTCAGCGCCGCGAAGAAGCACCGCGTCTGTTCACGCACATCAATCTGCATTTCATCGTCACCGGCAAAGACCTGACGGATAAAATTGTCGATCGCGCCGTCAGCCTGTCTGCGGAAAAATACTGCTCCGTTTCCCTGATGCTGGGCAAAGCCGCGACGATCACCCACAGTTTTGAAGTGGTGAACGCCGAATAATTCACGACCAGCGCAAAGGCGCGGCCGGTTTGTGTCAGCGCCATGCCCTGATTTCACTTACTCGATTTTCTTCCCTTCCATCAGGCGCTGCACCAGCGGCGCCATAATCAGCTCCATCGCCAGCCCCATTTTGCCGCCCGGCACCACCAGCGTTTTGATGTGCGAGATAAACGAGCCCTGCAACATCGCCAGCAGATACGGGAAATCAATGTCGTCCAGCCCCTGGAAATGGATCACCACAAAGCTTTCATCCAGCGAAGGAATAGCTTTTGCGGCAAACGGGTTGGAGGTGTCGATGGTCGGCACGCGCTGGAAGTTAATGTGCGTGCGGGAAAACTGCGGCGTGATGTAGTTGATGTAGTCGTCCATCGAACGCACCACGGAATCCATCACCGCTTCTCGGGAATGTCCGCGCTCGCCGGTATCGCGCACCAGTTTCTGGATCCATTCGAGGTTAACGATGGGCACCACGCCGACCAGCAAATCGACATGCGCCGCGACATCCGTTTTGTCGGACACCACGCCGCCGTGCAGGCCTTCGTAGAATAAAATGTCCGTCGGTTCCGGCAATGCCTGCCACGGCGTAAACGTCCCCGGCACCTGATTGTAGGGAACCGCTTCGTCATAAGTATGCAGATATTTGCGTGAACGGCCGGTGCCGGTTTTGCCGTATTCGATAAAGCTTTTTTCCAGCAAACCGAAGTCGTTGGCTTCCGGCCCGAAGTAGCTGATATGACGCCCGAGGTCTCGGGCTTTGCGGATGGCGGCGTCCATTTCCGGGCGGGTGAAGTGGTGAAAACTGTCGCCTTCCAGCTCAGCGGCGTGCAGGCCAAGCTGCTGGAATATTTTCCGAAATGCCAGACTGGTGGTGGTGGTGCCTGCACCGCTCGAACCGGTAACGGCAATAACGGGATGTTTGGCTGACATAATGCGCTGTTCTCCATAAAGGTGAGGCAGGCAGGCGTGTCGCGGTCTTTTCTGTGGTCGAAGACCTGGCGACATCGCTGCGCATAATTAAGCCTATTGTTACCATATTTATTCGAGAAGTGACAGGCGACGACCGGTTATTTCAGCTGCCCGTAATAGGCGTTTTTCCCGTGTTTACGCAGATAATGTTTGTCCATCAGCGGTTGTTGCATAGCGCTAAGCGCGGGCGTCAGCTGGCGGGAGAAGATGCCCATGTAGGCGCATTCCTCCAGCACGACGGCGTTGTGCACGGCGTCAGCGGCATTTTTTCCCCAGGCGAATGGCCCGTGAGAATGCACCAGAACCGCCGGGATCTGCATGGCGTCCAGACCACGCTTCAGGAACGTTTCGATAATGACGTTACCGGTTTCCCGTTCATATGCGCCGTTGATTTCTGCTTCGGTCATCAGGCGCGTGCAGGGAATATTGCCGTAGAAGTAATCGGCGTGCGTGGTGCCCCAGGCCGGTAAATCCAGCCCGGCCTGCGACCAGATTGTCGCGTGGCGGGAATGCGTATGCACGATGCCGCCGATTTCCGGAAACTGCCGGTAAAGCGCCAGATGCGTGGCGGTATCCGACGACGGATTTTTGTCGCCTTCGATGCGCTCACCGGTATGCAGATCGACGACGACCATATCGCTGGCTTTCATGTCGGTATATTCCACGCCCGACGGTTTGATCACCACCCGCCCTTTTTCGCGGTCAACCGCGCTGACGTTGCCCCAGGTAAACGTCACCAGATGATGCGCGGGCAGCGCCAGATTGGCTTCCAGCACGTCCTGTTTCAGCTGTTCTAACATGCGAATTCTCCTTCCTGCATTTTGGCTTCAATCCACTGGCGGGCTTTGATGATTTCCAGCACCGGCTCGGCGGCAGTTTCCGTCCACATTTCGATGAGGAATGCGCCGCGATAATTCAGTGCGCCCAGCGTGCGGAAAAAACCGGTGAAATCGACGCAGCCGTCGCCGAACGGCACATCGCGGAACTGGCCTTTTGAGGTCGCGGTGACCGGATAGGTATCTTTCAGGTGGATGGCGGCGATGCGGTCAATGCCCAGCGCCAGCTCCGATGCGATGTCGTTTCCCCACGCGCTGAGATTGCCGATGTCCGGATACACGCTGAACCACGGCGAATTCAGGCGTTCGTCCCACGCTTTCCACTTGGTTATCGAATTCATGAATTCGGTGTCCATGATTTCGACCGCCAGCGTGACCTGCGCGGCGGCGGCCTGTTCCACCGCCCACGCCAGTCCTTCGGCAAATCGTTCGCGGGTACCGGCGTCGGACGCTTCGTAATACACGTCATAACCGGCCAGCTGTAAGGTACGGATGCCTAAATCGCGCGCCAGTTTGATGGCTTTGGTCATCACTTCCCGCGCACGTTCGCGGACGCTTTCATCGTGGCTGCCGAATGGAAAGCGGCGGTGCGCGGAAAGGCACATCGACGGAATGGAGACGCCGATTTCCATCATCGCTTCGACCAGCGCGACGCGTTGCGTAATGCTCCAGTCGAGGCGTGACAGGCGCTCATCGGTTTCATCCACCGACATTTCAACAAAATCAAAGCCACAGCTTTTGGCCAGCGCCAGCCTTTCCGGCCAGCTCAGGTGTTTTGGCAGCGCTTTTTCATAGATGCCCAGCGGATGTTTTCTCATGCCGTTGCTCCCCAGATGGCGCTGATTTGCTGATGAAACGCCTGCGCGACCTGCGCGGGTTGCGTTGCGTCGGATAACGCGCGCCCGGCAATAAACGCCTGAACGTCAATGTCGCGGAACAGCGGCAAATCCGCAGGCGTGATGCCGCCGGTGACGGAAAGGCGCAGCCCGATATCCGACAGCTGTTTCATGCGATCCAGATCCTGCTGGCCCCAGGTTTGTCCGCTGGCCTGCGCGTCGCGTCCGCGGTGATAAATCGCCTGACGGATCCCCGCCGCGTGCCAGTCGCGCGCATCCTGCATCGTCCAGTTGCCGAAGAGTTCTATCTGGATTTCGCCCCGATATGTTTTCGCCACGTCGTGCGCTTTGATAACCGTCGCCAGCGGTGCGGCGCAAATCACCGTCATCCAGTTAGCCCCGGCTTTAAACGCCTCCAGCGCCAGCGTTTCACCGGCGTCGGCCACTTTCAGGTCGGCCACCAGAATCTTGTCCGGGCAAAGTTCACGCAGGGTTTCCACCGCCTGCAACCCTTCGCACAGACACAAAATAGTGCCCGCTTCGATGATATCGACGTGATTTTTCAGCGCCTTCGCGGTGCGCAGCGCGGCCGGAAGGTCGGTATGATCCAGCGCCAGCTGGAGAAGAGGTTTAGTCATGATGAAGTTTTCCCTGTGAGTCAGCCGCCGCGCAGCGGGCGTGATAACCGCCCAGTGCGTCGATCAGGAACTGGTAACGTTGTGTTTTTTTCTGATAGGCAATTTGCGCACCGGCGTCGGGTTCCAGACGCTTCACGGCAAAGTGCAGATGGCGCTGGGCTTGCGCGAAAGTCGGATACACGCCAGTGCCGACCATCGCCGCCAGCGCCGCACCCAGGCAGCCGGTTTCTTCGATTTGCGGGCGTTCCACCGGCATTCCGCTGACGTCGGCCAGCATCTCCATCCAGACCTCAGAACGCGCCGGGCCGCCGGTGACGCGCAGGGTTTTCGCCTGCGGAAAGCGCTCCAGCATGCGGTTGAGATGCGTCATGTGGCTGAACACCACGCCTTCGTACACCGCCTGCAACAAATGGCCGCGATGATGCAGCGATTGCAGGCCATAGAATCCGGCGGTCATTTCCGCACCCTGATTGCTGCCATAGAGGAAGGGCAGGAACTGGACGTCGGTTCCGGCTTTCGGCAGGGCGCTGACGGCGCGGTTAATCTCCTCAAACGGCATACTGCCGGTTTGCTGGTTCAGCCATTCGAGATTGGCGGAGGACGTCGGGCTGGCTTCGTGGATGAGATAGCCTTCGCCGCCCGCGTAGCGGCCATAGACGTACGGATGGTTTTCCCGCTCGCCCATTTCCGCTGATATTCCGCTGGTGACCGCCCACGTGCCCATCACCGCATTCAGGGTAAATTCATCGTGAAGTCCGGCGCACAGCGCGGTGGACACCACATCGAATAATCCGCCGACCACCGGCGTTCCGGCGGTTAATCCGGTCAGTTCTGCGACGCCTGGCGTCACGGTTCCGCAGATTTCAGCCGAACCGACCACCGGCGGCAGCGCCGCGCTGATTTCGGCAATCCCTAACATTTCAGCCAGCCGGGCGTCGTAACCGCCGTTCGCCATGTGATACAGATTGGATTCGGAGATGTTGGTTTCTTCGCAGCCACGCTCGCCGGTCAGGCAATAACGCAGATAATCGTGCGCCATCATTACCGTGCCAATTTGCTGATAACGATCCGGCTGATGCAGTTTTATCCAGCGCAGCAATGACACCGGATGCCCGGCCCACAACGCCTGTCGGGTCAGCGGATAGATTTGCTGATGCAAACCGTCACGCTGCCAGGCGCTGATCACATCACCGGCGCGGCGGTCGGAGGACAAAATCCCCCGGCCCAGCGGATTTCCGGATTTATCGAGCAGGAATAACCCTTTGCCCTGCGCCGAGATACCGATGCCTTTCACCTGCGCACCGCTGACGTTTTGCTGGCGCAGCAACGCGGCAATACAACTTGCACATGACGCCCACAGCGCAGGCATGTCACGTTCAGCCCAGCCGGGATGGTCGCTCAGCACCGGCAGGGACTGGCGGCAAACGCCGGATTCCTGCCCTGTGTGATCGTACAATCCCGCCTTGAGATAGGTGCCGCCGCAGTCGATTCCTAACCAGTATTCTCCGGATGAAACTTTCATCGTATTTCCTCAGGCGGCTGTCGGATGGCTGTCGGGTAATTTGTTCGCAGATTGCGCCGGAACGTCACACCGGGCAGGCAGCAGCAATGCCATCAGTGCCGCCAGCGTGAGCGATATCGCCAGACAATAAACACCGGCATCTTTGCTGTAGAAGGTGATGAGCAGGCCGACGGCATACGGCCCGCAGAATCCGCCCAGATTGCCCAAGGCGTTGATGACACCGCGTGCGCCACCGGCCATTTCCGCGCTGAAAAGTTTGGCGGGAATGGTCCAGAACACTCCGGCGGCGGATTGCAGGAAGAAGCCACACCCGACCAGCGCGGCATACGAAAGCCAGACGCTGTTTTTGAGCATTACCGACAGGAACATGCAGGCCGCAAAGCCCAGCAGAGGCAGGAACACGTACAGTTTGCGTTTACCGGTGCGGTCAGACAGCGAGGAGAACAGCAACATGCCCGCCACGGCGCCGATGTAAGGCAGGATTGCGAGGACGCCGACCTGACCCATGGTGGAATGCGTCAGTTCTTTCAGAATGGTCGGCAGCCACAGGGTGTAGCCATAAATGCCGGTCTGGTAGAAGAAATTCAGGGCGATAAGTTGCCACATCGTCCGGTTGGCCAGCACCGCGCCGAGTGAGGCGTTTCTGACTTCTTTCCCGGCAATGGCTTTTTGCTCGGCGGCCAGTGTTGATATCAGCCAGTTTTTCTCTTCGGGCGAAATCCAGCGCGCTTCCTGCGGTCGGTCGCAAACGGTCAGTACCCACATCACCAGAACGACGGCGGAAAGCAGCCCTTCAATGATGAACAACCAGCGCCAGTCGAGTGCGCTGATGATCAAGCCAGAGAGCGGGGCGGTGATGATCCCGGCGATCGGCACGAACATGATCACAATGGCGTTCGCCCTGCCGCGTTCGGCATCGGGGAACCAGTTGCTGATCATCGTCAGTACGACCGGCAACATACCGCCCTCCGCAACGCCGAGTGCGAAGCGCAGGAATAACAGCTGATAATGATTCGTCACCAGGCCGGTGAGAATCGAAATAATGACCCACGCGACCAGTGACCAGCCGATGAATTTCTTACCGCTGCCGTGAACCGCGATTTTTCCGCCCGGAACTTGCAGGAATAAATACCCGATAAAGAATATTCCACCGGCCAGCCCGGCCATGGATGCGGTAATACCCAAATCCGCGTCCATCCCGCCCGGCATGGCGAAGGCAATATTCACCCTGTCCATATAAGAAATAATGCAGGCGATCAGGATGGGTGGAATAATTCTAAGCCAGCGTTGTTTAGGTATTTCTTTTAATAACCGATTGCTTTGCAGAGTATCAGAGTTTTTATTCATAACTTATTACCTTAATAATGAGTTACAGAACCCGTTTAACAAACGAGCGGATTTCCCTCAGAGAAAGGGATGTGGTGTAAAATGAGGTAATGCTATTTTATAATTATTATTTTTTATTGATTGCCAGATTCATGGCCTGAATACCGTCTCGCAAAATAGCAACACGATGATCCACACTGGCGCTGGCATTAATTTCCAGTAGCTTAATGCCCGAGAAGCTCAGGGATTCCGGGGGTGCGTGCCGGAACATTTCTGCGGCAATATCGACGGTCATCAGGCTTTCCTGACATCCGGCTTCACTGCCTGAGAACGGCGCAAACGGTGCGTGCAGGTCCTGCCAGTCGCCATAAGCGCCTTCGCGTGTGGTGCCCGAGAACATCAGCGCCTGAAGAACACCGGCCTGCTGGCTGATTTGCAGATGTTCCAGCGGCAGGGAAGTATTGCGGCCTTCAATGGCGGATCGCGCCCAGTTGATACACACACCGGCGGTTTTCCCTGTGTGGGCTTTGGCCTCTGCAATCGCAGTCAGTTCGTGCGCCAGCGGCAGAAAACCTTTACGCGCAGCCGGTTTATCCAGCGCATCGCAATGCTCGATAATCAGCCCGCACGGCCAGTCCCAGCTCAGGATTTCCTGCAAAGACTCCGTGAAACAGCGCGCGGCCAGGCTGACATTTTGTGTGCCCGCCAGTGGCGCGGACTGCAACTCCACGGCCAGCACTTTGTTTCTGCCAAATCGCGCATTGGTCTGCTCAACCTTTTCGAAAACGTGACGGTAATAGCTGACACAGGCGCGACGTTGTTCGGCGTCTTCGGACGCCAGCCCGAAGCCCGGCAAGGTTCCGCGCCTGCGCATAGTTTCCATCACGCCGGTGACCACGATGTCCCACTCGTCAGGCAGATGCCGGAATAGCCATTCGTCGCCATACGGATGCAAGGTTTCCAGACACGGCTGTTCTATTCCACGGATCCCCGGAATATCGGCCAGTTTGCGCCAGAATTCGGTTTCTTCATTTTCATGTCGCTGATGAAAAGAGGGCGCGCAAGGATAAGCGCCGACAATAAAGCCTGCATTGTTTTGCATATTTATTTTCCCATTGAATTAACTGTCTTTCCGAACTGTTTTATCCTGACGGTTACCCGAGTTTATCCACCTTCACTTTGACGACAATTTTCCGGATATTACTGACGGTATGATGAATACACGCCGGGCGGTGAACATCCTGCGGAAAAAATATGGCGTAGGTTCCCGGTGTCATGATGATTTCGGATTCGTTCTCCATTCCGTGATAAAAAATAATGTCCCTTTCTTCAAGCAACGACTGAGATATTATGTTATTTCCCCGGTCGGCGGCATAACCAATAATTTCATCGCCCCAGGCTAAAAATTGAATATCAATATAACGGCGGTGAACTTCGGGCTGATTTTCCGTTTTTGCTTTGGTCGTCAGATCGAGGATCTGCGCGTAAATATCTCTGCCTTCAATTTCGACGACCCCGGTTTCCAGTGCGTGAAAATCCGTGGTCCGCAAAAAATTCAGCGCCTTCTCGATCGCTGCGGGAAACGTGCAGGGATTCGGATTGCTGATATGTCCGGATATCATGAGCCAACTCCTTATAAGGCCTGAATTTTCGCCCAGACGCTGTCATCGACGGTGATCCCGTTGCGGCGGTTTTCTGCCCGCAGGCGGGTGAACTCGTGGCCCGGCAGGCGCACGGCTTCGTCCGGATTGTTGCGTTCTGCGGTGGTGACGTAATCCATAATGCGCTGAAGTTTTGCATCGCGGGTCGCGCCGTCAATCAGGCGGTCAACTTCGATGGCGATGAAAATCTGCGAAATCCCGTATTCGTCCGCGTTGTCTTCGGTGACTTCCGCCACGGACGCGCCGTCTGAAAGGAGGGTGGCGATCATGTCGAGCACAATGGATAAACCGGAACCTTTCCAGTAGCCCATCGGCAAAATGCGCCGGTTCTTTTCGATGACGCCGGGTTCGCGCGTCAGCTGGCCGTTGTCGTCGAAGCCGCCATCGACCGGCAGTTCGCGGCCTGCGAGACGGTTCACTTCCAGCATGCCGTAGGAGAACATCGACATCGACATATCCACCATCGTGATCGGCGAACCGGGAATGGCGACAATCAGCGGGTTGGTGCCGATACGACATTCTTTCGCGCCCCACGGTGGCATCACCGCGATGGAATTCGTCCAGCAAATCCCGATGTAGCCTTTTTCTGCCGCCTGCCAGCCGTAACTTCCACCGCGCATCCAGTGGTTGGCATTGCGTAACGCCACCAGCCCGATGCCATGGTCAGAAGCCAGAGATATGGCGCGATCCATCATTTTTTTCGCCGTCAGATTGCCGATAGAGCGCTGCGCATCCCATTGTTCAATCGCGCCCAGCGACAGAATTTTTTTCGCTACGGCGTCCGGGTGAATATCGCCCTGATCCAGTTGCTGAATGAAGCGCGGGAAACGGTTTACGCCGTGGGAATAAATGCCGGACTCTGTGGTTTGGGCAAACATCGTGGCGCATTCATCGGCGACCTCAGGTTTGACGTGGCGCGCGATAAGCACTCTTTTGAACTCCTTTTGCAATGTTTCAAAGCTCAGTTTCATACTTTTCTCCGGTGTGATTGTTAAAGGATTGGTTGTTTTTAGATCTCAATATTTCACTATGTGGAATATGATTTCAAAAATCTACTCTTGTCCTGAGCAGATCACAATCCATCCGGGTGTTTTTAAAATGCTTTAAAATCAGTTGGATAAAAACTTCATGTCCGGTTCGTGATGAAGGACACATTTTAGGCAGGGCAAAAAGCAGGCAGGGAAAAGGAGTTATTTCGCGTGCGAAGGAAGTTTGCTATACCATCGGTTCAGGATTGAAACGCCATCGGCACAACGGGAATTCTTCAAGGTATGAAAGACGCAGAGAACGAACAGGGCAAAGATAAACCGGCAGGAAGTCAGAGTCTGTTCCGTGGGTTACAGCTGATCGAAATCCTCAGTAATTACCCGAACGGCTGCCCGCTGGCGCATCTTTCTGAACTGGCGGAACTGAATAAAAGTACGGTTCATCGCTTACTTCAGGGGCTGCAATCCTGCGGTTATGTCACGCCAGCTCCGGCTGCAGGGAGCTATCGTTTAACCACCAAATTTATTTCTGTCGGCCAGAAGTCACTGTCTTCCCTGAATATTATTCACGTCGCCGCGCCGCATCTTGAAGCGCTGAATATCGCGACCGGGGAAACCGTTAACTTCTCCAGCCGGGAAGACGACCACGCCATTCTGATTTACAAGCTGGAACCGACCACCGGAATGCTGCGAACCCGCGCGTACATCGGCCAGCATATGCCGCTGTATTGTTCGGCAATGGGCAAAATTTACATGGCGTACGGCCATCAGGATTACGTGCCGGCTTACTGGGAAAGTCACAGCGAACAGATTCAGCCGCTGACCCGCAATACGATTGTCAGCCTGAAAGAGATGGACAAAGAACTGGCGCAAATCCGCGAGCAGGGTCTGGCGATGGACCGGGAAGAAAATGAGCTTGGCGTATCGTGCCTGGCGGTGCCGGTGTTTGATATCCACCGGCGCGTGACCTATGCCGTCTCGATTTCACTCTCGACGGCAAAACTCGGCGTAATCGGCGAAGAAGCACTGCTGAAACCGCTGAAAGAAACCGCGGCCGCGATTTCCGGCGAGCTCGGGCTGAAGGTGGGGTGAGATCACCCGTCCTGCGGCATTTCTTCCTGCCCGGCGCGGAACTGGCCGCGGGGCATGATATTTAACGTTTCATGCAGTTCTGACCAGACCAGCACGATGTCGCCGCTTTTCAGCTGGCGTTTCACGTCATCCACTTTTTGTTCGAGAGATTTTTCCTGCTCGCCGTAGTCGGTGCCTTCGCGTAAAACGAAAGATTCCACCACGCTGGTGAGCAGCTCTGTGTCCAGTTCCTGCCAGGGAATTATCACAACGTTGTTTCCTTTGTTTTTTCTTCGGTCTGTTCTGTGACGGGGTTTGCTGCGGGTTCTAAATGCGGCGCAATCCACGCCGGAATGCGCTGCTCCAGCCACATCTGCGGGTTACGCAGGCTGCCGGATACGAAACCGACGTGGCCACCGTGTTCGGTTAGCTGGTATTCGACGCAATCCGGTAAATCCCCGGCTTTCGGGATCACGTCCGGTGTCATAAACGGATCGTCTTTCGCATGGATAATCAGCAACGGTGTCCGGACCTGCGCGAGTAACGGCATTCCGCTGCACTGACGATAATAATCCAGCGCGTCGGCAAAACCGTGTGCCTTTGAGGTAATCGCATCGTCGAAATCCCGGATGCGGCGCATGGCTTTCAATTGCGGGAGTGTGACGGGCAGGGTACCGGGATATTTCGCCAGTTTTCGCGACGCGTTTCCTTTGAGCTGTTCCAGCAGGTAACGCTGGTAAATCCGCGATGTACCTTGTTCGAGCCGGTACGC
The DNA here is from genome assembly GCF_047784855.1 of Rahnella sp. PCH160. Taxonomy (NCBI): domain Bacteria; kingdom Pseudomonadati; phylum Pseudomonadota; class Gammaproteobacteria; order Enterobacterales; family Yersiniaceae; genus Rahnella; species Rahnella sp. PCH160. The sequence goes on along the minus strand of NZ_JBLOGT010000001.1, from coordinate 613,638 downwards.
ACAGGGTTCCAGCATCAGCGGAGCCGACACCACGACGGCGGCTTTCAGCGTACAATTTTCGCCTTCCTGCCCGAGATAACACGCCAGCATATTGCCGCCCAGCGAAACGCCCACTGCGCCGGTTGGCACTTCACCGTAGGTTTCATTCAGCCAGCGAATGAAAAAGCGGGCGTCTTCGGTTTCACCGGAATGATAAATACGCTGAAGTTTATTCGGTTCGCCGCTGCATCCGCGAAAATGCATGACCACGCCGAGCCAGCCGCGTTCTTTCCACGCCTGTAATAAGCCGTGGGCATAGGGGCTGTAGAAGCTGCCTTCCAGCCCATGGAACAGGATCATCCGAGGCTTATGGCGCGCCTGTTCCGGGTCTTCGCTCCAGGCTAAATCCAGAAAATCACCGTCCGGCGTGTCCAGCCGTTGCCAGTGAGGTTTCAGTTTTGCATTGCGCCGGACCAGGCGCGGAAGCAGCGTCTGGATATGCGGATTGCTGGCCCCGCGCAGGGGATGAAAGGATTCATACATAAGATGAATAAATTTCTCTTAAGGGGCTCTTGTGCGATCAATATCACGCTGTTAGCTTCAATGCTATCGCACATCTTTCGGGTCGGAGAACCCAAATTAAATGGAACTTGGTTTATTTTTCTCGATGCTTGGATTTTTATGGGTCGCGGCTATCACACCTGGCCCGAATAATATGCTGTTAACCACGTCTGGCGCTAACTTCGGTTTCTTCCGGTCACTCTGGCTGATGGTCGGCATTATGCTTGGTATGCAAAGTATTTTGCTGCTGGTGGCGTTTGGCGTGGGCGGGCTGATTACCGTTTATCCTGCGTTACACCTTTTCCTCAAAATCGCCGGGAGTCTGTATCTGCTTTGGCTGGCGTGGAAGATTGCAACGTCAGCGTATGAAAAGCTGGAGACCGGCGCACCGCCGCCGAAGCCGATCCGTTTATATCAGGGCTGGTTGTTGCAATTTCTGAATCCGAAAGCCTGGCTGATGGGGCTTGGCGCTGTCGCCAGTTTCAGTCTCGCCGGTGCCGCCTATAACCATTCGATTGCCGGGATCAGCCTGGGAATGTTTATGGTGAATCTGGTTTCCGGGATTATCTGGCTGGGATTTGGCACCGTGATTGGCCGCCTGTTACGCAGCCGCCGCGCGTGGTACACCTTTAACATCGCGATGGGAATTTTGACCGCCGCGTGTGTATTGCTGATCTGGCACTGATTGCTTCAGACTGAGATTTTTCAGATAAAAAAGGAGCCGTGATGGCTCCTTTTGACTTTTTTTACAGCAAGATCAGCTTTCTATATCAAACGTTTTTGATATCTCTTCCAGCTGTTCCTGGGCATCGAGCCAGGTCATTTCGGTTTCTTCCAGCGCGCCTTTCACTTTGATCTGCTGTTGCAGACACTCGGTGAGATCGGCTTTACGGCTGATGTCGTAAATCGCGGAATCGGTCAGACGCTCTTCGATGGTCGCCAGTTCGGTGCTCAGTTTTTCCATCTGCGCTTCGAGTTTGGTGATTTGCTTGCGCAGCGGCTGAGTCTGGTTGCGGAAATCAGCTTCGCGGCGCTTCTGATCTTTACGCGACTGCGCGCTGTTCACGCCACCGTCTTTGGCCGGCGCATCCTGCTGGCTTTCCTGACGCTGAATGTCCACCAGCCATTGCTGATAATCTTCCAGGTCGCCGTCGAACTGTTCCACTTTGCCGCCGTGAACCAGATACAAATCGTCGGTGGTGGAACGCAACAGGTGACGGTCATGCGAGACGACAACCATCGCGCCTTCGAAGTCGATTAACGCTTCGGTCAGCGCCTGGCGCATGTCGAGATCCAGATGGTTGGTCGGTTCATCGAGCAGCAGCAGGTTCGGGCGCTGCCAGACGATAAGAGCCAGCACCAGACGTGCCTTTTCACCGCCGGAGAAACGCCCGGTCGGATCCGTCACTTTGTCGCCGTGGAAACCAAATCCGCCAAGATAATCACGCAACTGCTGTTCCGTTTCACGCGCGGCGAGACGGGTCAGATGTTGCAGCGGCGATTCGTCGGCACGCAAAAACTCCAGCTGATGCTGGGCGAAGTACCCGAGCTTCACGCCTTTCGCCAGACCGATGTCACCCTGAAGCGGCGGCATAGTCCCGGCGAGCAGTTTGATCAGCGTCGATTTGCCCGCGCCGTTACGGCCGAGCAGGCCGATACGCGAACCCGGCACCAGATTCAGTTTGATGGAATCCAGAATGGTGGTGTCGCCGTAGCCTGCGCTGACTTTTTCCATGCGCAGCAGCGGATCGGGTAAACTTTCCGGCGAGCGGAAGCTAAAATGAAAAGGATTGTCGACGTGCGCCGGGGCAATCAGTTCCATGCGTTCCAGCATTTTGATACGGCTCTGCGCCTGTTTGGCTTTGGTCGCCTGAGCACGGAAACGGTCGATGTAACTTTGCAGGTGTGCCACTTTTTCCTGCTGACTTTCAAACAATGACTGTTGCTGAGACAGCTTGGTCGCGCGCTGGCGTTCGAAAGACGAGTAGTTACCGGTGTATTCATTCAGCGACTGTTGTTCGATGTGCAGGATTTTATCGACAATCGGATCAAGGAAATCGCGGTCATGGGAGATCAGAACCAGTGTCCCGGTATAACCTTTCAGCCACTTTTCCAGCCAGATGACGGCGTCTAAATCCAGGTGGTTGGTCGGTTCATCCAGCAGCAGTAAATCAGAACGGCAAATCAGCGCCTGCGCCAGGTTGAGGCGCATACGCCAGCCCCCGGAGAAGGATTTTACCGGCTGCTGCAATTGATTCTGCGTAAAACCCAGACCGCTCAGCAGGCTGGCCGCGCGCGCCGGGATTGTCCACGCGTTGATGGCGTCGAGTTTGCCGTGAAGTGTGGCGATAGCATGGCCATCATCACGTTCATTGGCGTGTTGTAATTCGGACTCTAACTGACGAAATTCGCGATCGCCGTCGATAACATACTCTATCGCCGGCTCGTCGAGTGCCGGTGTTTCCTGATTCACCCAGGCCAGCGACCAGTTGCTCGGAAAAGTCAGGTTGCCAGCGTCGGCGCTCATTTCACTTTTCAGCAGCGAAATCAGGGTGGATTTACCGCAGCCATTTTTGCCCACCAGCCCGACTTTTTGGCCGGGATTGATGGTCGCAGACGCGTTGTCCAGCAGCACATTGGTGCCACGTCGGATTTGTAAGGAGGAGAAAACAATCATAAAGCGCCGTGTTGAGAGTATGTTAAATTGTCATGATAATGATTTAAACAAGACGTATCGCGTCCCATTTAGTCTTTGCGAAGCATGGTAACGGAAAAACCGCACCCTGACGACGCTTTGGAGGTATTGATGTCGCAGCCACCAAAGGTTTTGCTGCTTTACGCTCACCCGGAATCACCCGATTCGGTCGCCAACCGCGTTTTACTGCAACAAGCACAGCAGCTCGAACATGTCACCGTGCATGATTTGTATGCGCACTATCCTGATTTCTTTATTGATATCCACCGTGAACAACAACTGCTGCGCGATCACAAAGTGATCGTTTTCCAGCACCCTCTTTATACCTATAGCTGCCCGGCGCTGCTGAAAGAGTGGATGGACCGCGTTCTGGCGCGTGGTTTTGCCAGCGGGGCAGGCGGGAATGCGCTGAACGGAAAATACTGGCGTTCGGTTGTAACCACCGGTGAGCCGGAAGGGGCGTATAAAGCGGGCGGCTATAACCGCTATCCGATGTCTGACATTATGCGTCCGTTCGAGCTGACGTCGGCGATGTGTCATATGCACTGGATGACGCCGATTATCATTTACTGGGCGCGCCGTCAGAAACCTGACGTGCTGCAAAGCCACGCTGAAGCTTACGGCGAATGGCTGAAATCCCCGCTGCCGAACGGAGGGATTGCCTGATGGAGGGTTCGAATTTACCCGCCGCGATCCTGCTGTTTTTATTCGCGGCTGTGGTTGCTGTACCTGTTGCCCAGCGTTTAGGGATTGGCGCGGTGCTCGGCTATTTGCTGGCCGGGATCGCCATTGGCCCGTGGGGCCTGGGTTTTATCCGTGACGTCGATGAAATTCTGCATTTCTCCGAGCTGGGCGTGGTGTTCCTGATGTTTATCATCGGACTGGAGCTGAATCCGGGGAAACTGTGGGAACTGCGGCGGCAAATTTTTGGCGTCGGGGCGGGGCAGGTGATTCTGACCGCGCTGGTGCTGGGCGGTTTGTTGTGGCTGACGAAATTCTCCTGGCAGGCGGCGGTGATCGGCGGCATTGGTCTGGCGATGTCATCGACGGCGATGGCGTTGCAGCTGATGCGCGACAAAGGCATGACGCGCAATGAGGGCGGTCAGCTCGGTTTTGCCGTGCTGCTGTTTCAGGATATCGCGGTGATCCCGGCGTTGGCACTGATCCCCATTCTTGCGGGCGGTTCTGAAGGCAGCAATAACTGGGAAATGATCGGCCTGAAAGTGCTGGCTTTCGGCGGTATGTTAATCGGCGGACGCTATCTGCTAAGGCCGATTTTCCGGCTGATTGTGGCTTCTGGCGTTCGCGAAGTCTTTACAGCGGCGGCACTTCTCGTGGTGCTCGGTTCTGCGTTGTTTATGGACACGCTGGGCTTTTCGATGGCGCTCGGAACATTCATCGCCGGTATTTTACTGGCCGAAAGCGAATATCAGCACGAACTGGAAATCGCGATTGAGCCGTTTAAGGGTTTACTGCTCGGGCTGTTCTTTATTTCTGTCGGCATGGCGCTCAATCTCGGCGTGCTTTATACCCATATTCTGCTGGTGCTGGCCGGTGTCGTTATTCTTGTGACCGTCAAAGGCGCGGTGCTTTATGCGCTTTCGCGGATGTTCGGATTACGGACATCGGTGCGGTTGCAGTTTTCTGCCGTTCTCAGTCAGGGCGGAGAGTTTGCCTTCGTATTGTTCTCGGCGGCGGGCGCGCAGAAAGTCATCTCCTCTTCGCAGCTTTCGCTGTTGCTGGTGGTGGTGACGTTATCGATGATGACCACGCCGCTGCTGATGCAGTGGGTGGATCGTATTCTGGTTCGTCGCTACAACGACGGCGAAGAAAGCGATGAAAAACACTTTGTGCAGGATGACGAACCGCAGGTCATTATTGTCGGGTTCGGGCGTTTCGGGCAGGTGATTGGCCGGTTGCTGATGGCGAACAAAATGCGCATTACCGTGCTGGAGCGTGATATCAGCGCCGTCAGCCTGATGCGGACTTACGGCTACAAAGTGTATTACGGCGATGCGACTGAACTGGAATTACTCAGGGCGTCTGGTGCGGAAAAGGCGAAGTCAATCGTGATCACCTGTGATGAACCGGAGGATACGATGACCATCGTGCATTTGTGTCAGCAGCATTTCCCGCATCTGAATATTCTGGCGCGTGCCCGTGGGCGTGTTGAGGCGCACGAGTTGTTGCAGGCCGGCGTGGCGAATTTCTCCCGCGAGACGTTTTCCAGTGCGCTTGAATTGGGGAAAAAGGCGCTGGTGACGTTGGGGATGCATCCGCACAGCGCCTATCGTGCCCAGCAACATTTCCGTCGTCTTGATATGCGGATGTTGCGTGAACTGGTGCCGCAAAACCGTGGAGACGTGGCGCAGATTTCCCGCGTGAAAGAAGCGCGCCGTGAGCTGGAAGACATCTTCCAGAGCGAAATGCACAACGAACGGCGTCAGCTTGATGGTTGGGACGATGATGAATAGCCCGGCAGATGAAAATTTATTGTGTCGTCTGAATGAAAAATGACCGGAAGCAATGTCGAAAATTTCAGGAGAATTAACATGGCGTCTACCCGTAAACGTTTCATCGCTGGTGCGGTGTGCCCGAAATGTAAGGCAATGGATACACTGGCTTTATGGCAGGAAGATCAGGTTGAGGTGGTGGAGTGCGTGAAGTGCGGGCACCATCAGCGGCAGACGGATGCGCAGGTCAGTAAGAAGCTGCGCCCGGAAGAGCAAGTGATTGGAATTTTCGATCCGAAGTAGCGTTATTGCTCGCGTTTTTTTATGCTGTTGAGTACAGAGACGCGGATTTCCGCTACACTCTTCGCCAAATTTACCCGGCCACACTTTCAGGATGATCTTATCCAAAAGACGCCGTCACTGAATTAGCCTTAAGCGAAGTAGCGATCGTTCCCGAAACGTTCGCAGACAACAAATTGAGTTTCCAACGGTAGGAGTTATCATGAAAGTAGCAAAAGACCTGGTCATCAGCGTTGCATATCAGGTACGTACAGAAGACGGTGTGTTGGTTGACGAATCTCCGGTGAGCGCACCGTTGGATTATCTGCACGGCCATGGTTCCCTGATCTCCGGTCTGGAAACTGCACTTGATGGTCACGCTGTTGGTGATGTGTTCGACGTGCATGTTGGCGCGAATGACGCTTACGGCAACTACGACGAAAATCTGGTTCAGCGCGTACCGAAAGACGTGTTCATGGGTGTTGACGAGCTGGAAGTGGGCATGCGTTTCCTGGCCGACACCGATCAGGGCCCGGTTCCTGTCGAAATCACTGAAGTTGACGGCGACCATGTTGTTGTTGACGGTAACCACATGCTGGCGGGTCAGGATCTGAACTTCCACGTAGAAGTTGTCGCAATTCGTGAAGCCACTGAAGAAGAACTGGCTCATGGCCACGTTCACGGTGAACACGGCCATGACCATGGTCACGACCATGAACACGGTGACGGTTGCTGCGGTGGTCACGGCCACAGCCATGACCACGAGCACGACCATGACCACGGTAAGAAAGGGGGTTGCGGTTGCCACTGATCGTTCTGTAAACAGGGCGGTTGAAACGAAAAGGCGCCGGTCAGGCGCCTTTTTGCTGGGTGCAATTGCGGAAATCAATAATGCGGCGGCGGCATTTCTTCCGACTGATCGGCAATCATTGACGGCTGGCTGGCGCGCAGTTTGTCTGTCAGTAAACGCAGGTGATCATGCAATCTGCTCATCTCCAGCTGGTGCTGCGTCACAATCAAATTCAACTCTTCGATGGTGATTTCCTGAAAAGCCAGTTTGTTTTCCAGCATCTCCAGACGTTGTTCAACGGTGTTTGAGTCCATCATCATTCCCTCATTGTGCGTCCCAAGCCTCTCAGATTGAGCGCTGACCGGAACCTCATTCTGTATTATAGACCGGCGATTCTACCCGTAAACCCGCCGGATTGCCTGACCCCTGTGGCGCTTTATCGGGGTGAACGGAGAATTTTACGAAACTAAATGATGCAAAAAAGGTCGGAATAAGACGCTAATGGCATGTATAGAGATTGTTTTGTCGTGAGACGGACAGTTATAGTAACCGCCGAACTTTCGTAATTATTACCAGAGGTCACACACTTCTGGTCTTGGAGAAATGGATGAAATCACTGTTTAAAGTAACTCTGCTGGCAACCACCATGGCTATCGCCCTGAATGCCACTCAGGTTATGGCTGCTGAAGCCACAGCACCGGCCGCTGCTGACCCTGCGCCAGCCGCTGCAGCTGCACCGGCAGCAACAGATAAGACCAAGTTCAAAAGTGATGACGAGCAGGCAGCGTATGCACTGGGTGCATCTCTGGGCCGTTACATGGACAATTCACTGAAAGAACAAGAAAAACTGGGTATCAAACTGGATAAAGACCAGTTGATCGCCGGTGTTCAGGACGCATTTGCGAACAAAAGCAAACTGTCTGATCAGGAAATCGAACAAACTCTGCAAACCTTCGAAGGCCGTGTGAAAGCTTCTGCACAGGCTAAAATGGAGCAGGACGCTAAAGCTAACGCTGACAAAGGCGACAAATTCCGTGCTGACTTCGCCAAAGATAAAGGCGTGAAGAAAACTGAATCTGGTCTGCTGTATCAGGTAGAGAAACCAGGTACCGGTGCAGCGCCGAAAGACAGCGACACCGTTGTTGTTAACTACAAGGGCACCCTGACCGACGGTACTGAGTTCGATAACTCTTATACCCGTGGCGAGCCACTGTCCTTCCGTCTTGACGGTGTTATTCCTGGCTGGACCGAAGGCCTGAAACACATCAAGAAAGGCGGCAAAATCAAGCTGGTCATTCCACCGGAACTGGCTTACGGCAAAACGGGTGTCCCTGGGATCCCTGCTAATTCTACTCTGGTGTTCGATGTTGAACTGCTGGACGTGAAAGCAGCGCCAAAAGCTGATCCTAAAGCTGCAGAAAAACCTGCTGAAGCAGAAGCTGCGCCGAAAGCTAACTAAGCTACCGCACTGTTACTGCATAAAACCGTCGCTTAACGCGGCGGTTTTTTTTCGTCAGTCACTTTTATCTGAACCTGCCCCTCATTTTATTGCGGTTACTCTATGATGATAACTTGACGCTTTTGTCTGCCCGGCATAACGTCACAGATCCATATACTCGCAAGGTCGTTTTTTCTGTACTTTTGATACAGTAACGATCCTGGAACGATGAATAATGCGCTCTGACTCCCGTTGGAAGGCGCGATATAGAGGGTGGTAGCTTCGATGTCTAATTCGCTTATAACTGGCGAAACCGGCGATCTGGATTTGCTGGACCAACGTCCTTTCAGCCAGGTCGACCATGAAATTTTGTCTTCATACGAGGCCGTGGTGGACGGGCTTGCAATGCTGATTGGTGAGCACTGCGAAATTGTTCTGCATTCACTGGAAGACCTGAAATGTTCAGCAGTCCGCATTGCTAATGGTGAACATACGGGCCGGAAAATCGGCTCGCCGATTACTGATCTCGCACTGCGCATGTTGCATGACATGACCGGCGCAGACAGCAATGTATCCAAAGCCTATTTCACCCGTGCAAAAAGCGGTGTGTTGATGAAGTCGGTGACTATCGCCATCCGCAACCGTGAGCAGCGTGTCATCGGGCTGCTGTGCATCAACATGAACCTGGATGTGCCTTTCTCGCAAATCATTCAGACCTTCATGCCACCGGAAACGCAGGAAGTGGCTTCTTCGGTTAACTTCGCGTCGTCAGTTGATGATCTGGTCGCTCAGACGCTGGAATTCACGATTGAAGAAGTGAATGCGGATCGCAATGTTTCTAACAACGCGAAGAACCGTCAGGTTGTGCTGAATCTTTATGAAAAAGGTATTTTTGATATCAAAGATGCGATTAACCAGGTGGCTGACCGTCTGAATATTTCCAAACATACTGTATATCTTTATATCCGCCAGTTTAAAAGTGGTGACCTGGTGGGGAACGAACGTTGAAGCTCCGCTACTGCCTTTTGGTAACCGGTCCGGCATATGGAACGCAGCAAGCCAGTGCGGCTTATCAGTTTGCACTGGCACTGATTGCCAGCGGGCATCAGCTCGACAGCATTTTTTTCTATCGTGAAGGCGTACTGAACGGCAATTTGCTTTCTGCACCGGCTTCAGATGAATTCGATTTAGTGAGATCCTGGCAGCGTCTGGCCGCCGATTATCAGGTTGCGCTTAATGTGTGCGTCGCTGCGGCATTGCGTCGTGGCGTGATTGACGAAACGGAAGCCCAAAATCAGGGGCACGGTCAGACTAACCTGCAGCCCGGTTTTCATCTGACGGGTCTGGGCAGTCTTGCCGAAGCTTCGCTGACCTGTGACCGTATGGTGCAGTTCTGATGTGCTATTGCAGAGAACAAAAATGAAGAAGGTAGCATTTATATTCACGCAGGGACCTCACGGGTCTTCCGCAGGGCGCGAAGGCCTTGATGCATTGCTTGCTACTTCAGCGCTGAACGAAGATATCGGGGTCTTTTTTATGGCAGACGGCGTTTTTCAGCTGATGCCAGCGCAGCAGCCTGAAAAAATTCTTGCCCGTAACTATATTGCCACGTTCGGTGTGCTGCCCCTTTATGATGTCGACCAGTGTTTTGTCTGCACCGAGTCTCTGAAGGCTCGCGGTTTATCTTCAGGACATGAATGGGTACTCGATGTTGAGCCGCTGTCCGTGACTGAAATCCGTGGTCGGTTGGCCAGTTACGATGTGGTGATGACGTTTTAAATCAGGAAATCCCATGCTTTTTACCCTTTCCAGTTCTCCGCAACATTGTGATTTTTCATTGCTTCTTAAGATGGTTACACCGGATGACGCGCTTTTGCTGATGCAGGATGGAGTCCTCGCGGCAATACATGACAGTGAAGCCTGCGAACTGCTGAGCCAGTACGTTCAGTCAGTTTATGTTTTAAGCGAAGATCTGGCTGCGCGAGGATTGGTTGGTCAAATTTCGCACAAAGCCACCCTGATCGACTATACTGGTTTCGTTGCGCTGACGGAGAAACATGCCCAGCAAACGGCATGGTGAATCAACGATGTACTGTATATTTCTTGACACCCTCTTAGGTCAGCCCTAAAATTCTGCGTCCCCATATTAGCTAATGCTTTTTATGGGGCGATTTATCACGCGTTTACAAAGTAGTTTATGAATCAAAATCCAGGAGCTTTTTAATGGCAACAATTAATCAGCTGGTACGCAAACCACGCTCTACGAAGGTTGCTAAAAGCAACGTTCCAGCGCTGGAAGCTTGCCCGCAGAAACGTGGCGTATGTACTCGTGTATATACTACCACCCCTAAAAAACCAAACTCCGCACTGCGTAAAGTATGCCGTGTGCGTTTGACTAACGGTTTTGAAGTTACCTCCTACATCGGCGGTGAAGGTCATAACCTGCAGGAACACTCCGTGATCCTGATCCGTGGCGGTCGTGTAAAAGACTTGCCAGGTGTGCGTTATCACACCGTCCGTGGCGCGCTGGACTGTTCAGGCGTTAAGGATCGTAAGCAATCTCGTTCTAAATACGGCGTTAAAAAGCCGAAGTCTTAATGGTTCTCCGTTAAGTAAGGCCAAACATTTTCACTTTACTGTCAAAATAAACTCTTAGAGTTTTGGACAATCCTGAATTAACAACGGAGTATTTCCATGCCACGTCGTCGCGTCATTGGTCAACGTAAAATCCTGCCAGATCCTAAGTTCGGATCCGAACTTCTGGCGAAATTCGTAAACATTCTGATGGTAGATGGTAAAAAATCTACTGCAGAAGCAATCGTCTACACTGCTCTTGAGACCCTGGCTCAACGTAGCGGTAAAGGCCATCTGGAAGCTTTCGAAGTCGCTCTGGACAACGTTCGTCCGACTGTCGAAGTTAAGTCCCGCCGCGTAGGTGGTTCTACTTACCAGGTTCCAGTTGAAGTCCGTCCGGTTCGTCGTAATGCCCTGGCAATGCGTTGGATCGTTGAAGCTGCTCGTAAACGCGGTGATAAATCCATGGCTCTCCGCCTGGCGAACGAACTTTCTGATGCTGCAGAGAACAAAGGCACTGCAGTTAAGAAACGTGAAGACGTTCACCGTATGGCTGAAGCCAACAAGGCGTTCGCCCACTACCGCTGGTAATCACTTCGCAGTAGTTATGCTAACCAAGCGGGCGCTTCAAGAAGCCAACCCGCTTGGGTTAACCGAACTTGAACGTCCTAGTAATAGAGGAATCAAATGGCTCGTAAAACACCCATTGAGCGCTACCGTAACATTGGTATCAGTGCTCACATCGACGCCGGTAAGACAACCACTACCGAACGTGTTCTGTTCTACACCGGTGTAAACCACAAAATCGGTGAAGTTCATGATGGCGCAGCCACCATGGACTGGATGGAGCAGGAGCAGGAACGTGGTATTACCATCACGTCCGCTGCGACCACCTGTTTCTGGTCAGGTATGGCTAAGCAGTTCGAACCACACCACATCAACATCATCGACACCCCAGGGCACGTTGACTTCACCATCGAAGTTGAACGTTCCATGCGTGTTCTTGATGGCGCGGTAATGGTTTACTGTGCTGTTGGTGGTGTTCAGCCACAGTCTGAGACCGTATGGCGTCAGGCAAACAAATATAAAGTTCCACGTATCGCGTTCGTTAACAAAATGGACCGTATGGGTGCTAACTTCCTGAAAGTTGTTGATCAGATTGAAAAACGTCTGGGCGCAACTCCGGTGCCTCTGCAATTGGCAATCGGCGCGGAAGAGAAATTCACCGGTGTTGTTGACCTGGTGAAAATGAAAGCGATCAACTGGAACGAAGCCGATCAGGGCGTGACCTTCGAATACGAAGAGATCCCGGCTGATATGCAAGAACTGGCTGAAGAATGGCGTCAGAAACTGGTTGAGGCCGCTGCTGAAGGCTCTGATGAGCTGATGGAGAAATTCTTTGGTGGCGAAGAGCTGACTGAAGAAGAGATCAAAAGCTCACTTCGTGCACGTGTATTGCGTAACGAAGTTATCCTGGTTACCTGTGGTTCTGCGTTTAAAAACAAAGGCGTACAGGCAATGCTGGATGCGGTTGTTGAGTATCTGCCAGCACCAACTGACGTTGAAGCTATCAACGGTTTGTTGGATGACGGTAAAGACACTCCGGCAGTTCGCCATTCTGATGATGCAGAGCCGTTCTCTGCTCTGGCGTTCAAAATCGCTACTGACCCATTCGTGGGTAACTTGACGTTCTTCCGTGTTTATTCCGGTCTCGTCAACTCAGGTGACACTGTATTTAACCCAGTGAAATCTCAGCGTGAACGTCTGGGTCGTATCGTTCAGATGCACGCTAACAAGCGTGAAGAAATTAAAGAAGTTCGTGCAGGCGACATCGCTGCTGCGATCGGTCTGAAAGACGTGACTACGGGTGACACCCTGTGTGATCCGGATAACGTGATCATTCTGGAACGCATGGAATTCCCTGAGCCGGTAATCTCCGTTGCAGTAGAACCAAAAACCAAAGCTGACCAGGAAAAAATGGGTCTGGCTCTGGGACGTCTGGCGAAAGAAGACCCATCATTCCGCGTTTGGACTGATGAAGAGTCTGGTCAGACAATCATCGCAGGTATGGGTGAGCTTCACCTGGACATCCTTGTTGACCGTATGCGTCGTGAGTTTAACGTTGAAGCTAACGTCGGTAAGCCGCAGGTTGCTTACCGTGAAGCGATTCGCGCTAAAGTTACTGATGTTGAAGGTAAACACGCTAAGCAGTCTGGTGGTCGCGGTCAGTATGGTCATGTTGTGATCGACATGTATCCATTGGAGCCAGGCTCTAATCCGAAAGGGTATGAGTTTGTCAACGAAATCAAAGGTGGTGTGATTCCTGGTGAATTCATCTCTGCGATTGATAAAGGCATCCAGGAACAGCTGAAGTCTGGTCCATTGGCGGGTTACCCAGTAGTAGATCTCGGTGTGCGTCTGCACTTCGGTTCTTACCACGACGTTGACTCCTCCGAGTTGGCGTTTAAACTGGCTGCTTCTATTGCCTTTAAAGATGGTTTTAAGAAAGCAAAACCTGTTCTGCTTGAGCCGATCATGAAGGTTGAAGTAGAAACGCCGGAAGAGAATACTGGTGACGTTATCGGTGACCTTAGTCGTCGCCGTGGCCAGCTGAAAGGTCAGGAATCAAACGCTACTGGCGTTCAAATTCACGCTGAAGTTCCGCTTTCCGAAATGTTCGGTTATGCGACTCAGCTGCGTTCACTGACCAAAGGCCGTGCATCTTACTCCATGGAATTCCTGAAGTATGATGATGCGCCGAATAACGTGGCCCTGGCCGTTATTGAAGCTCGTGGCAAATAAGCCACTGGTTTAAACACAATGATCCCGTGCTCTCTCTTTGAAGGGAGAGCACAAGAGTAAGGAATATAGCCGTGTCTAAAGAAAAATTTGAACGTACAAAACCGCACGTTAACGTTGGTACTATCGGCCACGTTGACCACGGTAAAACTACCCTGACTGCAGCAATCACTACCGTTCTGGCTAAAACCTACGGCGGTTCTGCACGCGCATTCGACCAGATCGATAACGCACCAGAAGAAAAAGCTCGTGGTATCACCATCAACACTTCACACGTTGAATATGACACCCCAGCTCGTCACTACGCGCACGTTGACTGCCCAGGCCACGCCGACTATGTGAAAAACATGATCACCGGTGCTGCTCAGATGGACGGTGCAATTCTGGTTGTTGCTGCAACTGACGGCCCTATGCCTCAGACTCGTGAGCACATCCTGTTGGGTCGCCAGGTTGGCGTTCCATACATGATCGTATTCATGAACAAATGCGACATGGTTGATGACGAAGAGCTGCTGGAATTGGTAGAAATGGAAGTTCGTGAACTTCTTTCTCTGTACGAATTCCCAGGCGACGACATCCCAGTTGTTCGTGGTTCAGCGCTGAAAGCACTGGAAGGCGAAGCTGAGTGGGAAGCTAAAATCATCGAACTGGCTGGTTTCCTGGATTCTTACATCCCAGAACCAGAACGTGCTATCGACCAGCCGTTCCTGCTGCCAATCGAAGACGTATTCTCCATCTCCGGCCGTGGTACAGTTGTTACCGGTCGTGTAGAGCGCGGTATCGTTAAAGTCGGCGAAGAAGTTGAAATCGTGGGTATCAAAGATACCGTGAAATCTACTTGTACTGGCGTTGAAATGTTCCGCAAACTGCTGGACGAAGGCCGTGCTGGTGAGAACGTTGGTGTTCTGCTGCGTGGTATTAAGCGTGAAGACATCGAACGTGGTCAAGTTCTGGCTAAACCAGGCTCAATCAAACCACACACGACCTTTGACTCAGAAGTTTATATCCTGAGCAAAGATGAAGGCGGCCGTCATACTCCGTTCTTCAAAGGCTACCGTCCACAGTTCTACTTCCGTACAACTGACGTGACCGGTACCATCGAACTGCCAGAAGGCGTTGAGATGGTAATGCCAGGTGACAACATCAACATGGTTGTTACCCTGATCCATCCAATCGCGATGGACCAAGGTTTGCGTTTCGCAATCCGTGAAGGCGGCCGTACTGTAGGCGCTGGTGTTGTTGCTAAAGTTATCGCTTAATCGCTGATAATTAAAAGCAAAAAAGGGGTGCTTCGGCACCCTTTTTTATTGTGAGAAATTTGTGAGGGAAGTGCATAAACAGCATTTGCAATAATAACCATTCTCATTTACAGTTAGTCTAAGATTTAGACGAAGTGTGGTTTATATGTACGTGTGTTTATGTAATTCAGTCAGTGATAAAACGATCAGACAGGCCGTAAGGTGTTACCAGCCACAAACGTTTCAACAGCTCAGAAATTTTGTTCCCGTAGGAACTCAGTGTGGCAAATGTGTGCGAGCTGCACGCCAGATAATGGAAGATGAATTACAGCAAATTCCAGAGTTCAAAAACATAGCGTAAAAATACTTCATTAAAAGTGTGCCTTTTTTTTGACTTACTCTGTACCGGATCTACGCTTTAGATACCGGAACGGAGGAGTTACCTATGAAAGGCGATAAAAAAGTCATTGCACACCTCAATAAACTTCTTGGAAATGAACTGGTTGCGATTAATCAGTATTTTTTGCACGCCCGTATGTTTAAAAACTGGGGCTTAATGCGCCTGAATGGTATCGAGTATCATGAGTCTATCGACGAAATGAAACATGCTGATATCTATATAGAGCGTATTTTGTTTCTGGAAGGTCTTCCTAATCTGCAAGATCTCGGCAAACTCAATATTGGTGAAGATGTCGAGGAAATGCTGAAGTCAGATTTACTTCTTGAGCTTGAGGGTGCGAAAGATCTGCGCGAAGCCATCGCACATGCTGATTCCGTTCATGATTACGTCAGCCGAGATATCATGATCACAATTTTGGCCGATGAGGAACATCACATCGACTGGCTGGAAACAGAGATTGAACTCATTGGCCGCATTGGCCTGCAAAACTATATCCAGTCTCAGTTAAAAGATGAATCGCAGTGAGGTCTGAGAGCTGAACCCGTAAAGATTACATCAGCCAGAGCATGTGGCTCTTCTGGCAGATGTAGATGAGCAAGCCAGCAGATGAAAGTCCGGGGCCAAACGGTATAAGATGACTACTGCGCCCCGTTGCTTTCCAACACAGCCAAAATACAATCCCCGAAAATGCAGCTAAAGTGCAGACGAGCGGAAGCATTTCAAATCCCACCCATGCTCCGATGGCTGCGAGTAATTTTAAATCACCGTACCCGATACCTTCTTGCCCTGTGAAAATTCTAAATATCCAATAAAGTATCCACAAAGACAGATAACCTAAGATTGAGCCGAGCACAGCAAACTCCAGTGGTATTCCAAAGCCAGACACGCTTAACAGTAACCCCAACCACATTAGCGGCTGAGTGAGTGCATCTGGCAACAGAAGGGTGAAGCAATCGATCATACTTAGGGCTATGAGAAACCAAGCGAATACGCATATTTGGATAACATCGATGAGGGAGGGGGCAACAAAAGAGATGCTGAGGAACAACAGCCCACAAGTTAACTCTGCAAGCGAATAGCGTAAAGAGATTCGCTCATGACAGTAATAGCCGCGCGGCTTAAGTAACAACTCATTAAATAAGCGAATGTTTTGCCAGGTACTCAATACGTGTTTGCAGTCTTGGCAATAGCATGCAGACGTTGAGAAATCTGGAAGGAGACCTGAGTCTGTCTTTGAGCTCACTTTGGGACAATAATGACAGACGAACGCATTGAAAAAACGGCCGAAGAACAAACCTGCTACCAAAGAGCCAACCTGCAAACTGTATGTAAAAATCCCACGCCCTCCCAGCAGACCTCGCCATATTTCCTCCATGATTTTTCCTTTCACTAGCTTAAATCGCAAAATTTAGTAGCTGAAGATATTGCATTTCATATATGAGAACGGCGAGAGAATTCAATCTTAACTGTGATGACATTTTGAAAATGATGATTTGAAGGGAGGGTATAGGTGGGATGAATTACTGAGAGAGAAACAGATTCAACAGGAAGGCCAGTCATGATGTGTCGAGCAAAATAAAAGCACATCGTCAGCATTGGGAGTTGCTTATTCCGGCGATTTACGTATAATGCGCGGGCTTACCTAATATTGGTAAGCCTGATTCAATCAGAATCAGCTGGCCAATGAGGTAACTCGCTGGTCAACAATACTCCCGATATGGGGGTTATGTGAAGAACGATTACACTCTCCCATCAATCGAAATGGGTATGAGTAGTAATCATTTACGTTTAAAATAATTGGAGCTCTGGTCTCATGCAGAACCAAAGAATCCGTATCCGCCTGAAAGCGTTTGATCATCGTCTGATCGATCAATCAACTGCGGAAATCGTTGAGACTGCGAAGCGCACTGGTGCGCAAGTTCGTGGTCCAATCCCGCTGCCGACCCGCAAAGAGCGTTTTACTATTCTGATTTCTCCGCACGTCAATAAAGATGCGCGCGATCAGTATGAAATTCGTACTCATAAGCGTCTGGTTGACATCGTTGAGCCAACCGAGAAAACCGTTGATGCTCTGATGCGTCTGGATCTGGCTGCTGGTGTAGACGTGCAGATCAGCCTGGGTTAATCAGGTCATTGACGATTGAGAGGTTGAAACAATGATTGGTTTAGTCGGTAAGAAAGTGGGTATGACTCGTATCTTCACAGAAGATGGCGTTTCTATCCCAGTAACCGTTATCGAAATTGAAGCAAACCGCGTTACTCAGGTCAAAGACCTGGACAACGATGGTTACCGTGCTGTGCAGGTTACTACTGGTAGCAAAAAAGCTAACCGTGTAACCAAACCAGAAGCGGGTCACTTCGCTAAAGCTGGCGTAGAAGCTGGCCGCGGTCTGTGGGAATTCCGCCTTGCAGAAGGTGAAGAATTTACTGCAGGTCAGAACATTAGCGTTGAAATTTTCGCAGACGTTAAGAAAGTCGATGTTACCGGTACTTCTAAAGGTAAAGGTTTTGCTGGCACAGTTAAGCGCTGGAACTTCCGTACCCAAGATGCTACCCATGGTAACTCCTTGGCACACCGTGGACATGGTTCAATCGGTCAGAACCAGACTCCAGGTAAAGTGTTCAAAGGTAAGAAAATGGCAGGCCAACTGGGTAACGAACGTGTAACCGTTCAGAGCCTGGATGTAGTACGCGTTGATGCTGAGCGCAACCTACTACTGGTCAAGGGTGCTGTTCCGGGTGCAACCGGTGGCAACCTGATCGTTAAACCTGCTGTTAAGGCTTAACGTCGAGGAGATAGGAATGGAATTAGTAGTGAAAGACGCGCAAAGCGCGCTGACTGTTTCCGAAACTACCTTCGGGCGTGATTTCAATGAAGCGCTGGTACACCAGGTCGTTGTTGCTTATGCAGCAGGTGCCCGTCAAGGTACTCGCGCTCAGAAGACCCGTGCTGAAGTAACTGGTTCCGGTAAAAAACCTTGGCGTCAGAAAGGTACTGGCCGTGCGCGAGCAGGTTCTGTAAAGAGCCCAATCTGGCGTTCCGGTGGTGTGACCTTCGCTGCAAAGCCACAGGACCACAGTCAAAAAGTAAACAAAAAGATGTACCGCGGCGCGCTGAAAAGCATTCTGTCCGAACTGGTACGTCAAGATCGTCTGATCGTTGTCGAAACGTTCTCTGTCGAAGCGCCTAAAACTAAGCTGCTCGCACAGAAACTGAAAGACATGGCTCTGGAAGACGTGCTGATTGTAACTGGCGAAGTCGACGAGAATTTGTTCCTGGCGGCACGTAACCTTTACAAGGTTGACGTTCGCGATGTTGCAGGTATCGATCCAGTAAGCCTGATCGCCTTCGACAAAGTGGTTATGACTGCTGACGCTGTGAAGCAAGTTGAGGAGATGCTGGCATGATTCGTGAAGAACGTCTGCTGAAAGTGCTGCGCGCGCCGCACGTTTCTGAAAAAGCTTCTACCGCGATGGAAAAGAACAACACCATCGTACTCAAAGTTGCCAAAGACGCGACTAAAGCAGAAATCAAAGCTGCGGTTTCGAAGCTGTTTGAAGTCGAAGTCGAAGACGTAAACACCTTGCTGGTTAAAGGCAAAGTGAAACGTCAGGGTCAGCGTGTTGGTCGTCGTAGCGACTGGAAAAAAGCTTACGTCACCCTGAAAGAAGGCCAGAATCTGGACTTCATCAGCGGCGCTGAGTAAGTCGGAGGAGTAAGAAACAATGGCAATTGTTAAATGTAAACCTACATCTCCGGGTCGTCGCCACGTTGTTAAAGTGGTTAACCCTGAGCTGCACAAGGGTAAACCTTTTGCCCCGCTGCTTGAAAAACTGAGCAAAAGCGGTGGCCGTAACAACAATGGCCGTATCACCACCCGTCATATCGGTGGTGGCCACAAACAGCATTACCGTCTTGTTGACTTCAAACGCAACAAAGATGGCATCGCTGCAGTGGTTGAGCGTCTGGAGTACGATCCGAACCGTTCCGCGAATATCGCGCTGGTTCTGTACAAAGACGGCGAACGCCGTTACATCCTGGCGCCGAAAGGCCTGAAAGTGGGTGACCAGATCCAATCTGGCGTTGATGCTGCAATCAAGACAGGTAACGCCCTGCCTATGCGCAACATCCCAGTAGGTTCAACGGTTCATAACGTAGAAATGAAACCAGGTAAAGGCGGGCAGATGGCTCGTTCAGCCGGTGCCTACGTTCAGATCGTTGCTCGTGACGGTTCCTACGTAACTCTGCGTCTGCGCTCTGGCGAAATGCGTAAAGTTCAGATTGATTGCCGCGCCACCTTAGGTGAAGTCGGTAACTCTGAACATATGCTTCGCGTTCTGGGTAAAGCAGGTGCAAGTCGTTGGCGTGGTATTCGTCCTACCGTTCGCGGTACTGCGATGAACCCAGTCGATCACCCACACGGTGGTGGTGAAGGTCGTAACTTTGGTAAGCACCCGGTAACTCCGTGGGGCGTTCAAACCAAAGGTAAGAAGACCCGTAGCAACAAGCGTACTGATAAATTCATTGTACGTCGCCGTAGTAAAAAATAATTAGAGGATAAGCCATGCCACGTTCTCTCAAGAAAGGTCCTTTTATTGACCTGCACTTGCTGAAGAAGGTAGAGAAAGCGGTGGAAAGCGGTGACAAGAAGCCTTTGCGCACTTGGTCCCGTCGTTCAACGATCTTTCCTAACATGATCGGTTTGACCATCGCTGTCCATAATGGTCGTCAGCACGTACCAGTGTTCGTTTCCGATGAAATGGTCGGTCACAAACTGGGTGAATTCGCGCCGACTCGTACTTATCGCGGCCATGCGGCTGATAAAAAAGCTAAAAAGCGCTAAGGTAGGAGGAAGAGATGGAAACTATAGCTAAACATCGCCACGCTCGTTCTTCTGCTCAGAAGGTCCGCCTTGTTGCTGACCTGATCCGCGGTAAGAAAGTGTCGCAAGCTCTGGAAACTTTGGCCTATACCAACAAGAAAGCTGCTGGTCTGGTTAAGAAGGTGCTGGAGTCTGCCATTGCTAACGCAGAACACAACGATGGCGCTGACATCGATGATCTCAAAGTCACGAAGATTTTCGTAGACGAAGGCCCAAGCATGAAGCGCATTATGCCGCGTGCTAAAGGTCGTGCAGATCGCATCCTGAAGCGCACCAGCCACATTACTGTGGTTGTGTCCGATCGCTGAGACTCTGGAGACTAGCAATGGGTCAGAAAGTACATCCTAATGGTATTCGCCTAGGTATTGTCAAACCTTGGAATTCTACTTGGTATGCAAATACCAAAGATTTCGCTGACAACCTGGACAGCGACTTTAAAGTTCGCCAGTTCTTGACTAAAGAATTGGCGAAAGCTTCCGTTTCTCGCATCGTTATCGAGCGTCCAGCGAAGAGCATCCGTGTGACTATTCACACTGCTCGCCCTGGCATCGTTATCGGCAAGAAAGGTGAAGATGTCGAAAAACTGCGTAAGGTCGTAGCGGATATCGCTGGCGTTCCTGCGCAGATTAACATCGCCGAAATCCGTAAACCGGAACTGGACGCAAAATTGGTTGCTGACAGTATCACTTCACAGCTGGAACGTCGCGTTATGTTCCGTCGTGCTATGAAGCGTGCTGTACAGAACGCAATGCGTCTTGGCGCTAAAGGTATCAAAGTTGAAGTAAGCGGCCGTCTTGGCGGTGCTGAAATCGCGCGTACCGAATGGTACCGTGAAGGTCGTGTTCCGTTGCACACTCTGCGTGCGGATATCGATTACAACACATCTGAAGCGCACACCACTTATGGTGTAATCGGCGTTAAGGTATGGATCTTCAAAGGTGAGATCCTGGGTGGTATGGCTGCAGTTGAACAACCGGAACCGGCTGCTCAACCTAAAAAGCAGCAGCGTAAAGGCCGCAAGTAAGGAGAGTCGCTGATGTTACAACCAAAGCGTACAAAATTCCGTAAGGTGCACAAGGGCCGCAACCGTGGTCTTGCGCAAGGTACGGATGTGAGCTTCGGCACTTACGGTCTGAAAGCTGTTGGCCGTGGTCGTCTGACTGCTCGTCAAATTGAAGCAGCACGTCGTGCGATGACCCGTGCAGTTAAGCGTCAAGGTAAGATCTGGATCCGAGTATTCCCGGACAAACCGATCACCGAGAAACCGCTTGAAGTTCGTATGGGTAAAGGTAAAGGCAACGTAGAATATTGGGTTGCTTTGATTCAGCCTGGTAAAGTCCTGTATGAAATGGACGGTGTGCCTGAAGAGGTAGCTCGTGAGGCCTTCCAGCTGGCAGCAGCCAAACTGCCTATCAAAACCACCTTTGTAACTAAGACGGTGATGTAATGAAAGCACAAGAGCTGCGCGAAAAAAGCGTGGAAGAGCTGAACACTGAGCTTCTTAACCTTTTGCGTGAGCAGTTTAACCTGCGCATGCAAACGGCAAGTGGCCAGTTGCAGCAAACACACCTGTTGAAACAAGTGCGTCGTGATGTTGCACGTGTGAAGACTTTACTGACTGAAAAGGCGGGTGCGTAATGACTGATAAGATCCGTACTCTGCAGGGTCGCGTAATCAGTGACAAAATGGAGAAATCCATCGTTGTTGCGATTGAACGTGTGGTGAAACACCCGATCTACGGTAAATTCATCAAACGTACGACCAAATTGCACGTACATGACGAGAACAATGAATGTGGTATCGGCGACGTTGTAGAAATCAGCGAATGCCGTCCGCTGTCTAAGACTAAGTCTTGGACCTTGGTTCGAGTTGTAGAGAAAGCGATTCTGTAATACAGTAGCGCCTCTCAAAAATAAATAAACGGCTCATGTACGTGGGCCGTTTATTTTTTCTACCCATAATCGGGAACCGGTGTTATAATGCCGCGCCCTCATATTGTGGGGATTTCTTAACGACCTATCCTGGGTCCTAAAGTTGTAGTTGACATTAGCGGAGCACTAACATGATCCAAGAACAGACTATGCTGACCGTGGCCGACAACTCCGGTGCACGTCGCGTAATGTGTATCAAGGTTCTAGGTGGCTCGCACCGTCGCTACGCAGGCGTCGGCGACATCATCAAAATTACCATCAAGGAAGCAATTCCTCGCGGTAAGGTGAAGAAAGGCGATGTGCTGAAGGCGGTAGTGGTGCGCACCAAGAAGGGTGTTCGTCGCCCGGACGGTTCTGTCATTCGCTTCGATGGTAATGCATGCGTTATTTTAAATAATAACAGTGAGCAGCCAATCGGCACGCGTATTTTTGGGCCGGTAACTCGTGAACTGCGTAATGAGAAGTTCATGAAAATTATCTCTCTGGCACCAGAAGTACTCTAAGGAGCGAACCATGGCAGCGAAAATCCGTCGTGATGACGAAGTTATCCTGCTTACCGGTAAAGATAAAGGTAAGCGCGGTAAAGTAAAAAATGTCCTGTCTTCTGGCAAGGTCATTGTTGAAGGGATCAACCTGGTTAAAAAACATCAGAAGCCTGTACCGGCCCTGAACCAACCAGGCGGCATCGTTGAAAAAGAAGCTGCAATTCCGGTTTCTAACGTTGCTCTCTTCAACACGGCTACTGGCAAGGCGGACCGTGTAGGCTTTAGATTCGAAGACGGCAAAAAAGTCCGTTTCTTCAAATCTAACAGCGTAACTATCAAGTAATTTGGAGTAGTACGATGGCGAAACTGCATGATTACTACAAAGACGATGTCGTAAAAAAACTCATGGCTGAGTTTGGTTACAATTCTGTCATGCAAGTCCCTCGGGTCGAGAAGATCACCCTGAACATGGGTGTTGGTGAAGCGATCGCTGACAAGAAACTGCTGGATAACGCAGCAGCTGACCTGGCAGCAATCTCCGGTCAAAAACCGCTGATCACCAAAGCACGCAAATCAGTTGCAGGCTTCAAAATCCGTCAGGGCTATCCGATCGGCTGTAAAGTAACCCTCCGCGGCGAACGCATGTGGGAGTTCTTTGAGCGTCTGGTCTCTATTGCTGTTCCACGTATTCGTGACTTCCGCGGCTTGTCTGCTAAGTCTTTCGATGGTCGTGGTAACTACAGCATGGGCGTGCGTGAACAGATCATCTTCCCGGAAATCGATTATGATAAAGTCGATCGCGTTCGTGGTTTAGATATTACTATCACCACTACTGCGAAATCCGATGATGAGGGCCGTGCATTGCTGACAGCCTTTAACTTCCCGTTCCGCAAGTAAGGCAGGGTTACTAATGGCTAAGCAATCCATGAAAGCACGCGAAGTCGTTCGCGTAAAACTGGCTGATAAATACCGCGCTAAACGCGAGGAATTGAAAGCTATTATCTCTGGTGTGAACTCATCCGACGAAGATCGTTGGGATGCAGTTCTTAAGCTGCAGTCTCTGCCGCGTGATTCCAGCCCGTCTCGTCAGCGTAACCGCTGCCGTCAAACTGGTCGTCCGCATGCTTTCCTGCGGAAGTTCGGGTTGAGCCGTATTAAGGTCCGTGAAGCCGCTATGCGCGGTGAAATTCCGGGTCTTAAAAAGGCTAGCTGGTAATTGTCACCAATTGAATCACGGGAGTAAAGACAGATGAGCATGCAAGATCCGATCGCGGATATGCTGACCCGTATCCGTAACGGTCAAGCCGCGAACAAAGTTGCGGTCACCATGCCTTCCTCCAAGCTGAAAGTGGCTATTGCCAACGTGCTGAAGGAAGAAGGCTATATTGAAGAATTTAAAATCGAAGGCGACGCCAAACCTGAACTGGAATTAGTACTGAAGTACTTCCAGGGAAGCCCGGTGGTAGAAAGCATTCAACGTATCAGCCGTCCAGGTCTGCGCATCTACAAGAAAAAAGATGAGCTGCCAAAAGTTATGGCCGGCATGGGTATCGCTGTTATTTCTACCTCTAAAGGTGTTATGACCGATCGTGCAGCTCGCCAGGCTGGTCTTGGTGGCGAGATTATCTGCTACGTAGCTTAATTGGGAGGAAAGAATGTCTCGTGTTGCAAAAGCACCCGTCGTCATTCCTGCCGGCGTAGAGGTAAAACTCAACGGTCAGGTTATTTCGATTAAGGGTAAAAACGGCGAGCTGTCACGTACTATCCATGACGCTGTTGTAGTTAAACAGGAAGAAAATACACTGACTTTCGCTCCACGCGAAGGCGCTGTAGACGGTTGGGCCCAAGCGGGTACCACTCGTGCACTGTTGAACTCTATGGTTGTAGGTGTTACCGACGGCTTCACTAAAAAGCTTCAACTGGTAGGTGTTGGTTATCGTGCTGCTGTTAAAGGCAACGTGGTGAATTTGGCCTTAGGCTTCTCTCACCCGGTCGATCATCAACTGCCGGAAGGCATTACTGCAGAATGCCCGACCCAAACCGAAATCGTGCTTAAAGGCGCTGATAAACAGGTTATTGGTCAGGTTGCTGCGGATTTACGTGCCTACCGTCGTCCTGAGCCTTATAAAGGCAAGGGTGTCCGTTACGCCGACGAAGTCGTGCGTACCAAAGAGGCTAAGAAGAAGTAAGGTAACACTATGGATAAGAAATCTGCTCGTATCCGTCGTGCGACCCGCGCACGCCGCAAGCTCAAAGAATTGGGTGCGACTCGTCTGGTGGTACATCGTACCCCGCGTCATATTTACGCACAGGTCATCGCACCAAACGGTTCTGAAGTCATAGTTGCTGCATCTACTGTAGAAAAAACTATCACTGAGCAACTGAAGTATACCGGCAACAAAGATGCTGCCACTGCTGTAGGTAAAGCTATCGCAGAACGCGCATTGGAAAAAGGGATCACGAAAGTATCCTTTGACCGTTCCGGTTTCCAATATCATGGTCGAGTCCAGGCACTGGCAGATGCTGCCCGTGAAGCTGGCCTTCAGTTCTAAGGAAGAGGTTTAAGATGGCTCACATCGAAAAACAAGCTGGCGAACTGCAGGAAAAGCTGATCGCGGTAAACCGCGTATCTAAAACCGTAAAAGGTGGCCGTATCTTCAGCTTTACCGCACTGACAGTAGTTGGTGATGGTAACGGTCGCGTTGGTTTTGGCTACGGCAAAGCACGCGAAGTTCCGGCAGCGATCCAGAAAGCGATGGAAAAAGCCCGTCGCAACATGTTGAATGTCGCGCTGAATAGCGGCACCCTGCAGCATCCTGTTAAAGGTGCTCATACGGGTTCCCGTGTGTTCATGCAGCCGGCTTCCGAAGGTACCGGTATCATCGCCGGTGGTGCAATGCGCGCCGTCCTGGAAGTTGCAGGGGTACATAACGTATTGGCTAAAGCTTATGGTTCTACAAACCCGATTAACGTGGTTCGTGCAACTATTGATGCTCTGGCAAATATGAAATCCCCACAAATGGTCGCTGCCAAGCGTGGTAAATCCGTTGAAGAAATTCTGGGGTAATTAACCATGGCAAAGACTATTAAAGTTACACAAACTCGCAGTTCAATTGGCCGCCTGCCTAAGCATAAAGCTACTCTGGTTGGTCTGGGTCTGCGTCGTATTGGTCACACCGTAGAGCGCGAGGATACTCCTGCTGTACGCGGTATGATCAACCTGGTTTCCTACATGGTTAAGGTTGAGGAGTAAGAGATGCGTTTAAATACTCTGTCTCCGGCTGATGGTGCCAAACAAGCGCCAAGGCGTGTAGGTCGTGGTATTGGTTCTGGCCTGGGTAAAACCGGCGGTCGTGGTCACAAAGGTCAGAACTCACGTTCTGGCGGTGGCGTACGTCGCGGTTTTGAAGGTGGTCAGATGCCTTTATATCGTCGTTTGCCGAAATTCGGCTTCACCTCCCGCAAAGCTATGATCACGGCAGAAGTTCGTCTGTCTGAACTGGCTCTGGTGGAAGGCGACGTGATCGACCTGAACGCGCTGAAAGCCGCTAACGTAGTTGGTATCCAGATCGAGTTCGCGAAAGTAATCCTTTCAGGCGAAGTTGGTCGTGCGGTAACTCTGCGTGGTTTGCGTGTCACCAAAGGCGCTCGTGTTGCTATCGAAGCTGCTGGCGGTAAAATTGAGGAATAAGTAGCAGATGGCTAAGCAACCGGGATTAGATTTTCAAAGTGCCAAGGGTGGACTAGGCGAACTGAAGCGCAGACTTTTGTTTGTTATCGGTGCGCTGATTGTTTTCCGTATCGGCTCTTTTATTCCGATCCCTGGTATTGATGCCACTGTACTTGCCAAATTGCTCGAGCAGCAAAGAGGCACCATCATAGAAATGTTTAACATGTTCTCTGGTGGTGCACTCAGCCGTGCTTCAATCTTTGCTCTGGGGATCATGCCGTACATTTCGGCATCGATCATTATCCAGTTGTTAACGGTGGTTCATCCAGCGTTAGCGGAAATTAAGAAAGAAGGGGAGGCTGGCCGTCGTAAGATTAGCCAGTACACCCGATACGGTACGCTGGTATTGGCAGTGTTTCAGTCGATCGGTATTGCTACCGGTTTGCCGAACATGCCTGGTATGCAAGGCCTGGTGTTAAATCCAGGCTTCGCATTCTACTTTACTGCTGTTGTGAGTCTGGTTACTGGGACAATGTTCCTCATGTGGCTGGGTGAACAAATTACTGAACGAGGTATCGGTAACGGTATTTCGATCATTATTTTTGCCGGTATCGTAGCGGGTCTCCCGCCAGCAGTTGCACATACTATCGAACAAGCTCGGCAAGGCGACCTGCACTTCCTCCTGTTGCTGTTGGTTGCAGTTTTAGTGTTTGCAGTGACTTTCTTTGTTGTGTTTGTCGAACGTGGTCAACGTCGTATTGTCGTTAACTATGCCAAACGTCAGCAAGGTCGTCGTGTCTATGCAGCACAGAGCACGCACTTACCGTTGAAAGTGAATATGGCCGGGGTTATCCCTGCAATCTTCGCTTCCAGCATTATTCTGTTCCCTGCCACGATTGCATCATGGTTCGGGGGCGGAACTGGTTGGAACTGGCTGACTACGATTTCGCTGTATTTGCAGCCTGGACAACCGCTTTATGTGTTACTCTATGCGACTGCAATCATCTTCTTCTGTTTCTTTTATACTGCGTTGGTGTTTAACCCGCGTGAGACAGCAGATAACCTGAAGAAGTCCGGTGCATTTGTACCAGGAATTCGTCCGGGAGAGCAAACGGCGAAGTACATCGATAAAGTGATGACTCGTTTAACCTTAATTGGTGCGATGTATATTACTTTCATCTGCCTTATCCCGGAGTTCATGCGTGACGCGATGAAAGTTCCATTCTACTTTGGTGGTACTTCACTACTAATCGTAGTCGTGGTCATTATGGACTTTATGGCTCAAGTGCAAACTCTGATGATGTCAAGTCAGTACGAGTCTGCATTGAAGAAAGCAAACCTGAAAGGCTATAACCGCTGATCTGGTGCGTTTGCGAAGTTACGGAGAGTAAAAATGAAAGTTCGTGCTTCCGTCAAGAAATTATGTCGTAACTGCAAAATTGTTAAGCGTAACGGTATCGTTCGCGTAATCTGCAGCGCCGAACCGAAGCATAAACAGCGTCAAGGCTGATTATCTCGCATATTTTTCTTGCAAAGTTGGGTTGAGCTGGCTAGATTAGCCAGCCAATCTTTTGTATGTAAGCAGCAATACTATTTGAGTATCCTGAAAACGGGCTTTTCAGAATGGTATTGCCGTATATAAATAGTAGGAGTGCATAGTGGCCCGTATAGCAGGCATTAACATTCCTGATCAGAAACATACCGTAATCGCATTAACTTCGATTTACGGCATCGGTAAAACCCGCTCACAGTCTATCTGTGCTGCATCCGGTATTGCTGAAAATGTTAAGATCAGTGAGCTGTCTGAAGAGCAAATCGAAAAACTGCGTGACGAAGTTGCCAAGTTCATTGTTGAAGGTGATCTGCGTCGTGAAGTCACCCTGAGCATCAAGCGTCTTATGGACCTTGGGACTTATCGTGGTTTGCGTCATCGTCGTGGTCTTCCAGTACGCGGTCAGCGTACCAAGACTAACGCACGTACCCGTAAGGGTCCGCGTAAACCGATCAAGAAATAATCGGGGTGATTGAATAAATGGCAAAGGCACCTGTTCGTACACGTAAACGTGTAAGAAAACAAGTCTCTGACGGCGTGGCTCATATCCATGCTTCTTTCAACAACACCATTGTTACCATTACCGATCGTCAGGGTAATGCTTTGGGTTGGGCAACAGCTGGTGGTTCCGGTTTCCGTGGTTCTCGTAAATCCACTCCGTTCGCAGCTCAGGTTGCAGCAGAGCGCTGCGCTGACGCAGTGAAAGAATACGGTATCAAGAATCTGGAAGTTATGGTTAAAGGACCTGGTCCTGGTCGTGAGTCTACTATCCGCGCATTAAACGCGGCTGGTTTCCGCATCACTAATATTACTGATGTGACTCCTATCCCTCATAACGGTTGTCGTCCGCCGAAAAAGCGCCGCGTATAACGCTGCTTTTTTAGGTTTGTTGGAGAGAGAAAATGGCAAGATATTTGGGTCCTAAGCTCAAGCTTAGCCGTCGTGAGGGCACAGATTTATTCCTTAAATCTGGCGTTCGCGCGATCGATACCAAGTGTAAAATTGAACAAGCTCCTGGTCAGCATGGTGCGCGTAAACCGCGTCTGTCTGACTACGGTGTACAGTTACGTGAAAAGCAAAAAGTTCGCCGTATCTATGGTGTTCTCGAGCGTCAGTTCCGTAACTATTATAAAGAAGCAGCACGCCTGAAAGGCAACACCGGTGCAAACCTGTTGCAACTGCTTGAAGGTCGTTTGGACAACGTTGTTTATCGTATGGGCTTCGGCGCTACTCGTGCGGAATCGCGCCAGTTAGTTAGCCACAAAGCTATCATGGTAAACGGTCGCGTTGTTAACATCGCTTCTTATCAGGTATCTCCGAATGACGTTGTCAGCATCCGAGAGAAAGCTAAAAAGCAATCTCGTGTGAAGGCCGCTTTGGAGTTGGCTGAACAGCGTGAAAAGCCGACTTGGCTTGAAGTTGATGCTGCTAAGATGGAAGGTGTGTTCAAGCGTATGCCTGAACGTACTGATCTGTCTTCCGACATTAACGAACACCTGATCGTCGAGCTTTACTCCAAGTAAGGCTTAGTACCAAAGAGAGGACACAATGCAGGGTTCTGTGACAGAGTTTCTAAAACCGCGCCTGGTAGATATCGAGCAAGTCAGTTCGACGCACGCCAAGGTGACCCTTGAGCCTTTAGAACGTGGCTTTGGCCATACTTTAGGCAACGCACTGCGCCGTATTCTGCTTTCATCCATGCCGGGTTGCGCGGTGACCGAGGTTGAGATTGATGGTGTACTGCATGAGTACAGCACCAAAGAAGGCGTACAGGAAGATATCCTGGAGATCCTGCTCAACCTGAAAGGGCTGGCGGTGAGAGTTCAAGGGAAAGATGAAGTTATTCTTACCCTGAATAAGTCTGGCATTGGCCCTGTGACTGCAGCCGACATTACCCATGATGGTGATGTCGAAATCGTCAAGCCGCAACATGTCATCTGCCACCTGACCGATGAGAACGCTGCTATTAGCATGCGCATCAAAGTTCAGCGCGGTCGTGGTTATGTGCCGGCGTCTGCCCGAATTCATTCGGAAGAAGATGAGCGCCCAATTGGTCGTCTGTTAGTAGATGCATGCTACAGCCCTGTAGAGCGAATTGCCTACAATGTTGAAGCAGCGCGTGTAGAACAGCGTACTGATTTGGACAAGCTGGTTATCGAAATGGAAACCAACGGTACGATCGATCCTGAAGAGGCGATCCGTCGTGCGGCGACCATTCTTGCTGAACAACTTGAAGCTTTCGTTGATTTACGTGATGTACGTCAACCGGAAGTCAAAGAAGAGAAGCCGGAATTCGATCCAATCCTGCTGCGCCCTGTTGACGATCTGGAATTGACTGTCCGCTCTGCTAACTGCCTTAAGGCAGAAGCAATCCACTACATCGGTGATCTGGTACAGCGTACCGAGGTTGAGTTACTTAAAACACCTAACCTGGGTAAAAAATCTCTTACTGAGATCAAAGATGTACTTGCGTCCCGTGGTTTGTCTCTGGGCATGCGCCTGGAAAACTGGCCACCAGCAAGTATTGCTGACGAGTAACCGGATCACAGGTTAAGGTTTTACTGAGAAGGATAAGGTCATGCGCCATCGTAAGAGTGGTCGTCAACTGAACCGTAACAGCAGCCACCGACAGGCTATGTTCCGTAACATGGCCGGCTCTTTGGTTCGTCATGAAATAATCAAGACGACCCTGCCGAAAGCGAAAGAGCTGCGTCGCGTTGTTGAGCCGCTGATTACTCTTGCCAAGACCGACAACGTTGCAAATCGTCGTCTGGCATTCGCCCGTACTCGTGATAACGAGATCGTGGCAAAACTGTTTAATGAACTGGGCCCGCGTTTCGCGAGCCGTGCCGGTGGTTACACTCGCATTCTGAAGTGTGGTTTCCGTGCAGGCGACAATGCGCCGATGGCTTACATCGAGCTCGTTGATCGTGCAGAGTCACAAGCAGAAGTAGCAACTGCTGAATAATCTGTAGATGCATGAAAAAGCCGGGCTTTGCCCGGTTTTTTTACGCCTAAAATTTGACGTCTCAAATTTCATCTCTTCCAGCACCATACATCCTGAATTTCTTTTCTTTCCGCGCTATGCTGCTCTAAGGTGAAACTGCCAGTCTGGCTAAGGCATAATCATGTTTCTGATTGATCAGTGGGTTGAAAAACACATTCAACATGCTCAGGAAAATGGTGAGTTTGATAATCTTCCCGGAAGTGGGCAGCCTCTTATCCTTGATGATGATAGCGGTGTTCCAGAGGCGCTGAGAACGGCTTACCGTATTCTCAAAAATGCAGGTTATTTGCCTCCTGAGTTACAGGATCGAAAAGAAGTGATGGAATTGGATCATATGCTTAATGTTCTAACCTGCGATGATCCTCTGTTTTCTGTTATTGAAAAGCGCCTCAAAGTCCTCCTACTGCGTTTGCAGCAAGCGGGTATGAACATAGACTTGCTTCATGGGCGGTATAAAGAAGCGCTAAAGGATAACTTTGGAGGTTAATGATCATGTATAAAATTGGTGAGCTGGCTGCTTTGGCGGGCGTCTCGACAGATACTGTTCGTTATTATGAAAAACAGGAAATGATGGCGGTGGGTTTACGAAATCCCTCAGGCTATCGTCAGTATGACGAGAACGATTTACAACGCTTGCGATTTATCCGGTATGCAAAATCTACCGGATTTACGCTTGATGCAATAAAGGAACTGCTCTCTATTCGCGTTGATCCCCTGCATCATACTTGCCAGGAATCGAAGTCTATCGTTGATGAGCGTCTTGCTGAGGTTGAACTGAAATTGCAAGAGCTGACACAGATGCGGGAATCATTGAAAAGACTGAGTGCTGCTTGCTGTGGTTCTGCCCACACCACTGAAAGCTGCTCAATTTTAGAGGCACTTGAAGATGGGGCCGGAAAAGTGGCCTGATTTACTGATACATTTTGAAAAGTATACTACCGGCTGGAAATTAAACACAGTATGATGCGCTGGTATTTTATCCAATCGCATTTTTATAAACCGAGGAATCTATGACTCACTATAAGCACCAAAAAGGGACCATTCAGGATAATGCTTTGCAGGCTCTTCTTCATGACCCACTGTTTAAACAGCGCATTGAGAAGAATCAGAAAGGTAAGGGAAGTTATCGTAGAAAAGAGAAGAATGGAAAGGGGAGTTATCTGGAGGGCAGTGTTGAGTGTTTAATCGAATATTCAACACTGCCCTTCTAAAATTCAAACCAAAAGCAATTTTCTTCTTCGTTACAATTTCGGTGTCTGCTGCCCTTTCAGTAAATCGCGAATCTCTGCCAGTAAAATTTCTTCAGCAGTAGGTTTTGGCGTTGCTGCAGGCACATCTTCCTGTTTACGACGCATTTTGTTCATCAGGGTGATCGCGCAGAAGATTGCTAAAGCAACAATGACGAAATCAAAGATATTTTGGATAAACACGCCGTAATGCATCACGACTGCGGGTACGGTTCCCTGCGCTTCTCTGAGTACAAAAGCGAATTGCTTGAAATCGACACCACCAATCAGCAGGCCCAGCGGTGGCATAATAATATCAGCAACAAATGATGACACTATCTTGCCGAAGGCTGCACCAATGATGACACCAACGGCCAGATCGACCACATTGCCGCGCATGGCAAATTCACGAAACTCTTTCATAAAACTCATAAAATACTCCTTGGCAAATTCATCAAATGTGTCCAACAAAGTAAAGACCATATGTTGCGTCTTCGCTATAAAAGTTCTCTACTGAAACTGTAAGTATCCCGGTAAAACGAACCATTCACTTTTAGAGATCTTCCGACATACTGATTATGTCCCCTGAGGAGATCGCTATGCGCAAGATCCGATTCACCGAGCACCAGATCATCGCCGTCCTGAAATCCGTCGAAGCTGGCAGGACCGTCAAAGATGTCTGCCGCGAGGCCGCAATTTCAGAAGCCAGCTATTACAACTGGAAAGCGAAATATGGCGGGATGGAAGCCGCCGATATCAAAAAGATCAAAGATCTGGAAGACGAGAACCGGCGGCTCAAACAGATGTTTGCCGACCTCAGTCTGGAATGCCGCGCGTTGAAAGACGTCATCGAAAAAAAGCTTTAAAACCAGCGATAAAGCGTGAGCTCGTCAGCTATCTGACGGCGCAATTTGCCATGAGCTTACGTCAGGCATGCAGGACATTATCGCTGAGCAGGACGGTGTATTTTTATCAGCCCGATACCCGTCGCGATGAGCCGGTGATCCAGGCGCTGACTGAAATGGCGGAACGCTATCCGCGATACGGTTTTAAGAAGCTCTTTCAGGTGCTTCGCAGGCACGGTAATGCCTGGAATCATAAGCGTGTACACCGGATTTACTGCCTGCTGAAACTGAATTTTCGTCGTAAGGGTAAACAACGCCTGCCGGTGCGCGACCCGGTACCATTGGCAACACCGGAAGCATTAAACCAGAGCTGGTCGATCGATTTTATGCACGATGCGCTCGTCTGCGGCAGACGCTTTCGAACCTTTAACGTGGTGGATGATTTTAACCGTGAGGCGCTGGCGATAGAAATAGACCTGAATATTCCGGCCCAGCGTGTCGTCCGGGTACTGGACAGGATTGTGGCAAACCGCGGATACCCGCTGAAGATGCGGATGGACAATGGACCGGAATTAATCTCACTGGCTCTGGCGAATTGGGCAGAAGAGCATGGTGTGATGCTGGAATTTATCAAGCCGGGTAAGCCGACGCAGAATGCCTTTATCGAACGGTTTAACCGGACGTACCGGACAGAAATACTGGATTTTTACCTGTTCAGAACTCTGAACGAAGTACGGGAAATCACAGAGCGCTGGCTGATGGAATATAACAGCGAGCGACCTCATGAATCTCTGAATAACCTGACGCCGGAAGAGTACAGGCTGATGGCCGAAAATACGGAAATCTCAAAAAGTGCGTGGAACTAAAACGGGTGTGCTTACAAAACCTGCTTAGCACCAAATTATCAGCGACTCATCAATTTATAAGAAGAATGGACTCGGTTGGAACAGGCGTTCCACATCCCTGACAAATTTCTTATCCGTAATAAACATCACCACGTGATCACCTTGCTGGATCCGGCTGTTGCCATTTGCAATGATGACATCATTCCCGCGTACGATAGCGCCTATCGTGGTACCAGGCGGTAATTTGATTTGTTCCACCGTACGACCGACGACCTTAGATGTCGTTTCATCGCCATGCGCAATGGCTTCAATGGCTTCGGCCACACCCCGGCGCAAGGACGAAACACTGACAATGTCGGCTTTTCTGACGTGCCCAAGCAGTGCTGAAATCGTCGCCTGTTGCGGTGAGATCGCAATATCAATCACGCTGCCTTGGACCAAATCCACGTAAGCGCTGCGCTGAATGAGAACCATGGCTTTCTTGGCTCCCATACGTTTTGCCAACATTGCAGACATGATGTTTGCTTCATCATCATTGGTAAGTGCTATGAACACATCGACTTGCTCGATGTGTTCTTCTGCTAACAGCTCTTGGTCAGAAGCATCGCCATAGAAAACAATTGTATCCTGTAACAGCTCCGCGAGTTCGGCAGCGCGCTGCTGATCGCGTTCAATCAGTTTTACACTGTAATTCTTCTCGAGACGTTGGGCCAGACCAGCACCAACGTTACCGCCACCGACGATCATGATCCGCTTGTAGGGTTTTTCCAATCGTTGAAGTTCGCTCATTACCGCACGGATGTGCTGAGAGGCGGCTACAAAAAACACTTCGTCGCCCGCTTCAATAATGGTAGAACCCTGTGGACGGATAGGACGATCCTGACGGAAAATTGCCGCAACGCGGGTTTCAATATGCGGCATATGTTCGCGCATTGAGGAGAGGGCATTACCGACCAACGGACCACCGTAATAGGCTTTTACCGCCGCAATGCTCACTTTACCTTCTGCAAAATTTACAACCTGCAGAGCACCCGGATACTCAATTAATTTGTAGATATAGTCAGTGACTAGTTGCTCAGGTGAGATCAGGTGGTCAATCGGCACAGCTTCAGGATGGAAAAGCTTTTCGGACTCACGGATATATTCCGTGGAGCGAATGCGCGCAATGCGGTTTGGTGTATTAAAAAGCGAATACGCAATCTGACAAGCCACCATGTTGGTTTCGTCAGAATTGGTCACTGCCACCAACATATCAGCATCTTCAGCACCGGCTTCACGGAGTACGCGCGGATGAGAACCATGCCCCTGCACAACGCGGAGGTCAAATTTGTCCTGAAGTTGACGTAACCGGACTGTATTGGTGTCGACAACGGTAATGTCGTTGTTTTCACCCACCAGGTTTTCGGCGAGCGTTCCACCAACCTGTCCGGCACCGAGAATTATTATTTTCATATGACTCTCTGTTTGGCCGCGAAGATTTCAGCCTGAGTAAGTAGCATTAATACTAAACAATCATCTTTTGATCAGTTTAGCGTAATAGAAGCCATCACCGTCTTCGGCGTGTGGGAGGTTCTGCCTGCCAGGCTGTTCCATTGTTCCGGTCTCGACCAGCGTTGCATCAGGATGAGACTTCAGGAATTCCGTTATTTGCAGGCAGTTCTCTTCGGGTAAAACCGAGCACGTTGCGTAGACCATGACCCCTTTGCTTTTAAGGCGCGGCCATACGGCTTCAAGAATTTCTTTTTGCAAACTCGCAAGCTCAGCAATATCGCTGTCTCTGCGCAGCCATTTTATGTCGGGATGTCGGCGGATAACACCCGTTGCCGAGCAGGGGGCATCCAGCAGAATACGATCGAAGATGCGGTCGCCCGCCCAGGTCTGTGGTTCGCGGCCATCGCCTTGTTTTACTTCTGCACTGAGATTCAGACGCTGCAGATTCTCATGAACACGCTTCAGACGTTGTTCGTCCACATCAACAGCCAGTACGTGGGATTTTGGGGCAGCTTCAAGTATGTGAGTCGTTTTGCCGCCAGGAGCACAACACAGATCGAGGATCATCTCTCCATCCTGTGGATCCAGCAGATCAACACTGCCTTGTGCCGAGGCGTCTTGTACCGTCACCCATCCTTCAGCAAAGCCGGGGAGCAGGCCAACTTGACAAGGCGTGAGCAGACGTAATGCATCTGAATACTCAGGATGTGGAACAGCTTCAATTTGAGCTTCATTCAACAAACAAAGATAATCGTCGCGGGTATGGTGTCTGCGGTTTACGCGCAGCCACATAGGCGGTCTTTGATTATTGGCATCAACAATGCTTTCCCAAGCATCGGGATAGGCTTTCTTCAGCCGGTTAAGAAGCCAGCTTGGATGGAGATAACGGCTGTCGTTATTGGCCATACGTTGCAGCAATTCTTCTTGTTGACGCTGAAACTGCCGGAGAACACCGTTGATCAGGCCTTTTAGCTGTGGGCGCTTAAGTGCCACAGCACCTTCTACGGTCTCTGCCAATACGGCATGAGCAGGAATACGAGTGTGAATCAGCTGATACAAGCCAACCATCAGTAAGTAATGCAGAGTCCGTTGCTTTCCCGTCAACGGTTTTGCCATGAGTTGTTGCAAGCACCATTCGAGCTGAGGCAATACTCTCAGCGTACCGAAACATAATTCCTGCAACAATCCGCGATCTTTATCTGAAATGTTTTTCTGCAGACCTGGCAGGACCGTCGACAAAGACAAACCTTTGTCTAGAACCTGGCTAATGGCTTGAGCTGCAATACTACGGAGATTATAGGCTGTTTTCATTGTTCAAATAGCTGAATGGATCAGCATTATCAAAGAGATAAGGCCCGACGAAATATCGGGCGTAGTCGGGAGGGTCAGGCTAAACGGGAGCCTTCGATAAACCATTCACGACGAGAGTTCAGCAAATCCTGTGCGGACATTGCCTTTTTACCTGAAGGTTGTAACTGGGTGATGTTCAAGATGCCGTCAGACGTAGCAATCTGGATCCCCTTTTTATCCGCAGAAACAATCGTGCCGGGCAGGGCGTTGTGACTTGCAGGCAAACTTTCAGCTGACCAGACTTTCACGGGTTGCTCATCGATCATGAAGAAACTGACCGGCCACGGATTAAATGCACGTACGCAGCGCTCCAACTGTTCAGCGGAAAGCGTCCAGTCTAAACGAGCTTCCTCTTTACTGAGCTTTTCAGCATACGTAGCGAGTTTTTCATCCTGTACTTCTGGTTTAGCCGTTCCGTCCGCCAGTTGCCCGAGTGTTTCGAGCATACCTTTCGGGCCGAGCTCAGCCAGTTTGTTATAAAGGGATGCGCTGGTATCTTCCGGGAGAATATCGCATTCCACTTTATGCAGCATGCTACCGGTATCAAGGCCAACATCCATCTGCATGATAGTGATGCCGGTTTTGGCATCGCCAGCCCATAAGGAACGCTGGATTGGTGCTGCACCACGCCATCGAGGCAGCAGAGAACCGTGCACGTTAATGCAACCCAGTTTAGGCATTTCCAGCACAGCTTTAGGTAAAATCAGACCATAAGCTACAACGACCATGACATCGGCTTCTAAAGCGGAAACTAATGACTGGTTTTCTTCAGGGCGTAATGACTTTGGCTGGAACACGGGAATATCATGAGCCAGAGCCAGCGTTTTTACCGGGCTTGCAGTCAGCTTATTACCACGGCCGGCCGGGCGGTCGGGTTGGGTGAATACACCCACAACCTGATGTTCTGATGACAACAGCGCGTCAAGATGACGCGCTGCGAAGTCTGGGGTACCGGCAAATATGATCCGCAAAGCAGTGTCCTGTGTGACTCGAATATTAGTCAGGCCGTGCGTTCAGCTTGGCCATTTTTTCCATTTTCTGGCGAATACGCTGACGTTTAAGTGGCGACAAGTAATCCACGAACAATTTACCCACAAGATGATCCATTTCATGTTGGATGCAAATCGCCAGTAAGTCATCAGCTTCCAGTTCGAAGGTTTTACCCTCACGATCCAGAGCGCGGACTTTCACTTTCTCAGCACGTGGCACCAGTGCCCGTTGGTCTGGGATCGACAGACAGCCTTCTTCAATACCGGTTTCGCCGCTTTTTTCCAGCAGTTCCGGATTGATGAGCACCAGGCGTTCGTCGCGATTTTCAGAGACATCGATAACGATAATACGTTGATGAATGTCTACCTGAGTTGCAGCCAGGCCAATGCCTTCTTCTGCATACATGGTTTCAAACATATCATCCACGATCTGCTGAATTTCGGCGTTAACTTCTTTGACCGGTTTTGCAGTAATGCGAAGCCGCTCGTCTGGGAAATGTAATATCTGTAATACGGACATATTTTTCTGGATCTTTATTCAATTGATTGAAGATATATAGAGTCTATTCTAGACATTTCCTGCTCCGATTGACAGCATCCTCTGCCAATTGAATCCTTCGTCGAAAGGTATTGAACAGGGGCAGTATAATGACATTACAGGAAGTATGGATACGTTTATCGGCCGTAAGACGCCTTGATGCTGGCCGCGCCGAAGGCATTATTCGGACACTATTCTGCCACGGGCAATATCGCCCTTCAGAACTATCCTCGTGCGGACTCACCGCTGAGCAAATAGAAGATTTCAGGAATATCAATCAGCAATGGTTATCCGCGTCACTGAACTGGCTGGAAGGGGATAACAGGCATCTGGTTACATTTGACAGCGTACTTTACCCGCCTTTGTTAGCGCAGATTCCGTCGCCGCCTTTGATTTTGTTCGTTGAGGGAACCCCGGATTTACTGTTATCTCCTCAAATAGCGATGGTGGGAAGCCGTCATTACACCCATTACGGTGAGCAATATGCACAGGTTTTTGCCGCAGGGTTAGTGCACAGTGGCTTTACAGTCACCAGCGGGCTTGCGATGGGAATCGATGGAATAAGCCATAAAGCCACTCTGGAGGCTCATGGCAAAACTATCGCTGTTCTCGGCAGCGGACTGATGAAGCGTTATCCATCCCGTCATTCGATGTTAGCTGACAGTATTATTGAACACGGCGGGGCTCTGGTTTCAGAGCATCTGGTGACTGCGCCTCCAATTGCGGCGAATTTCCCGCGACGGAACCGGATTATCAGTGGGCTCAGCGCGGGAGTGGTGGTGGTTGAGGCAACATTGCGCAGCGGTTCGTTGATAACCGCCCGTTACGCACTGGAACAGGGAAGAGAGGTTTTCGCTCTGCCCGGGCCGCTTGGCAGCCAGACGTCAGAAGGTACCCACTGGCTTATCCAGCAAGGTGCTTATCTGGTCACTGAGCCTAACGATATTGCCGAGCATATTGGCAGCGGATTGACCTGGTTTCCTAATATACGCGTCTCAGAATCGCTAAAAGTCCCCCGTGGTAAGCCACTAAAGGCGTCAGAGGCGATTATTTGTGCACAAGAATGCGAAGTTGAATTGCCATTTGCTGATGTGTTGGCTAACGTAGAATATGAGGTGACATCTGTTGACGTCGTCGCCGAACGTGCCGGCCAACCTGTGCCAGAAGTGGTAGGTAAACTACTCGAGCTGGAGTTAGCAGGATGGATCGCAGCTGTATCCGGCGGCTATGTCCGAATTAAGAGGGCAAGCCATGTTCGACGTACTAATGTACTTATTTGAAACTTACATTCACAACGAAGCGGAGATGAATGTTGACGAGGATAGGTTAACGGATGACTTGACCGAGGCTGGTTTTCACCGGGCCGATATTCACAATGCGCTGAATTGGCTTGAAAAACTTGCGGATATGCAAGAGGGTGGAACCCCATCTTATATGCTGGACTCAGATCCTTCAGCATTACGTGTTTACACCGACGAGGAAACGAGCCGGTTAGATAGCAGTTGTCGTGGCTTTTTGTTGTTTCTGGAACAGATTAAGGTTTTAAACTTCGATACCCGGGAAATGGTTATCGATCGTGTTATGGCTCTGGACACTGAAGAATTCGATCTTGAGGATCTGAAGTGGGTAGTGCTGATGGTTCTCTTTAATATTCCCGGATATGAAAGTGCATATCAGCAAATGGAAGAGCTGTTGTTTGAAGTTAATGAAGGTTATCTGCATTAAGAGATAACAGGTAAAACGTAACATATGACAAAAGCAGCACTTTTTGCTGAGAAGCAAAATGAATCCTGTCCGGAATGCGGGGCCGATCTGGTGATCCGTAGTGGTCGCCACGGCCCTTTTCTCAGTTGTTCATCTTATCCACAGTGCGAATATATTCGGCCTCTGAAAGCGCAGGCCGATGGTCATATTGTGAAAATTCTGGATGGGCAGTTATGCCCTAAATGTGGTGCCACGCTCGTGCTGCGTCAGGGGCGTTATGGAATGTTCATCGGATGCAGCGATTATCCGGAATGTGACCATATTGAGGTCATCGATAAACCAGAAGAAACTAACCTCGGCTGCCCGCAGTGCGGTAAAGGCCATCTGCTGCAGCGTAAGTCTCGTTTTGGTAAAGTTTTTCACGCCTGTGATCGTTACCCTGATTGTCAGTTTGCCATCAATAATAAGCCCGTCGCTGGCGAGTGTGTGAACTGCCATTATCCTCTATTGATGGAAAAGAAAACGGTGCAAGGTATGAAACTATTCTGTGCCAGTAAACTGTGCGGCAAAGCCGTAGAAATAAAAGATAACGAAGAAAATGAATAAAGAAGCAGAAAACTCACTTCCAAAAGTACTTGAAGCGTTACATCAACAGCAGGTTATCGCTTATCCGACAGAGGCCGTATTCGGGCTAGGTTGTGATCCTGACAGCGAGCAGGCCGTTGAGTCTCTTCTGGTGCTTAAAAAACGCCCGAAAGATAAGGGGCTGATTTTAATCGCCGATAATTATCAGCAACTTCTCCCTTATATTGATGATTCATCGTTAACCCGGCAGCAGCTCGAGCATATCTTGTCTTTTTGGCCTGGGCCGGTGACATGGGTGATGCCCGCAAAACTATCGACGCCTCACTGGCTAACCGGACGGTTCTCGTCGCTGGCGGTTCGAGTTACTGACCACCCGCTGGTCAAAGAACTCTGCCAGCAATTCGGAAAACCGTTGGTTTCTACCAGCGCCAATCTGAATGGTCAGGAACCTTGTCGCTTTGCTGATGAAGTCCGGCTCCAGTTTGGTGAAGATTTCCCTGTGCTCAATGGCAAGGTCGGGGGAAGAGAAAACCCATCTGAAATCCGGGATGCCCTCACCGGCGATCTCATCCGTCAAGGTTAAGGAACGAAAGCCATGCCATCTTTCGCGGTATTTGGTAATCCAATCAGTCACAGCAAATCCCCCCGTATTCACGCACTGTTTGCTCGCCAGACAGGGATTGAACACAGTTATGGAACGGTGCTGGCACCGAATGAAGAGTTTGAAGAAACGCTGCGATCCTTTTTTGAAGAAGGTGCTCGTGGGGCAAACATTACCGTGCCTTTCAAAGAGCGGGCATTTGCTGAGTCGGATGAACTGACCGACCGCGCGGCGATGTCAGGCGCTGTGAATACCCTCAAAAAGCTTGAAGACGGAAGATTGCTCGGGGATAACACCGACGGCATAGGGATGTTGAGTGATCTGGAACGCCTGGCGCTTATCCAGCCCGGCGATCGGGTTTTGCTGGTGGGTGCTGGCGGAGCTGCGCGGGGAGTTATTCTTCCGCTTTTATCCTATGGGTGTTCTGTTGTCGTCACCAACCGTACTTTTGAACGTGCACAACATCTCAGTCATATATTCGAGAGCAAAGGCGATATCCGGGCTCTTGCGTTCAGCGATCTGGCCAGCGAGAAATTCGATCTGATCATCAATGCTACGGCATCAGGTATTAATGGTGAAATCCCGGCTATATCTGAGCAGGTTTTCACTGCACAGACGCGGGTTTACGATATGTATTATCAGGCCGGAGTGACACCTTTTCTTTGCTGGGCCAAAGGTAACGGTGTGACGCATTATGCTGATGGGTTGGGAATGTTGGTGGGACAGGCCGCTCACGCCTTCTATTTATGGCACGGTGTCATGCCGGAAATAGAACCCGTGTTGGTGCAGTTAAAACAAGATTTATTGGGCTAACTGAAAGAGCCTGAACAGCCTTGTTGCATACGCTGTCCAGGCTCGTTAACTATTTACTCGTCAGATAGATATCTTTCCATGTGACATAGTTATTTGCAGAGTAGGTCAGCCCGGTGAGTTCGTCGGATGTCAGTTCGCGGATTTGCTTAACCGGACTTCCTAAATAGAGATAGCCACT
Source organism: Rahnella sp. PCH160 (assembly GCF_047784855.1). Taxonomy (NCBI): domain Bacteria; kingdom Pseudomonadati; phylum Pseudomonadota; class Gammaproteobacteria; order Enterobacterales; family Yersiniaceae; genus Rahnella; species Rahnella sp. PCH160. The sequence goes on along the minus strand of NZ_JBLOGT010000001.1, from coordinate 571,739 downwards.
TTCGAGCCGCTTTCCGGGAGGAACCAGACTTCCGGCGCCAATCATCACATCATCTTCTATGATTGCCCCATCCAGCAGTATTGATCCCATTCCGACCAAAACCCGGTTTCCGATCGTACAACCATGCAGCATTGCTTTATGCCCGACCGTGACATCTTCTCCAATAATAAGAGGATGCCCTTCAGGATTCTGGCGCGACTGATGAGTCACATGTAGCACGCTGCCATCCTGCACATTCGTTCTGCAGCCCACCGAGACACTATTTACATCACCCCGAATGATAACCAGCGGCCAGATACTGACATCATCCGCGAGATCGACATCACCAATCACAACGCTGGAAGGATCCACCATCACCCTTTCGCCCAATGTTGGCGTTAATCCCTGATAAGACCGCAAAGCCTGAGACATAGGTAAGTACCTCATAATTGAGTTTTAACCTTGGCAATATAGTCCTGGCTGGCGGAAATACCAATTCAGGGGGGATAAGATCGGTGTCAAAACCAGCGGATCGGACGAGATCTCCGCGAAAGGGTCGAAAAATACGCAGTCGATCCTTTTATTCGAAAAAAGGCTTGTGCAAAAAATTCGGATCCCTATAATGCCGCTCCATCGACAGGGAACAACGTGAACAACATCACGAAGTGACCGGGTCGGAAAAGATTTAAAGCAGCGGCAACCGGATGAAATAAACGGTTGACACTGAACGAGGAAAGCGTAATATACGCCACCTCGAGTTAGCAAGCGAAAGCGCGTAACTCACTGCTCTTTAACAATTTATCAGACAATCTGTGTGGGCACTCACAAGACGATATCAGCCACCTCGGTGGCAAAAAATATCAAGTCTTAAAGAGTGACCAAGCAGTAATTCATTTAGTGAATTATTACGAAAGTTAATTTTTGAGCACCGCTTAACTTGTTTAAGCAAATCGAACTTTTAATTGAAGAGTTTGATCATGGCTCAGATTGAACGCTGGCGGCAGGCCTAACACATGCAAGTCGAGCGGTAGCACAGGAGAGCTTGCTCTCTGGGTGACGAGCGGCGGACGGGTGAGTAATGTCTGGGAAACTGCCTGATGGAGGGGATAACTACTGGAAACGGTAGCTAATACCGCATGACGTCGCAAGACCAAAGTGGGGGACCTTCGGGCCTCACGCCATCGGATGTGCCCAGATGGGATTAGCTAGTAGGTGAGGTAATGGCTCACCTAGGCGACGATCCCTAGCTGGTCTGAGAGGATGACCAGCCACACTGGAACTGAGACACGGTCCAGACTCCTACGGGAGGCAGCAGTGGGGAATATTGCACAATGGGCGCAAGCCTGATGCAGCCATGCCGCGTGTGTGAAGAAGGCCTTAGGGTTGTAAAGCACTTTCAGCGAGGAGGAAGGGTAATGTGTTAATAGCACATTGCATTGACGTTACTCGCAGAAGAAGCACCGGCTAACTCCGTGCCAGCAGCCGCGGTAATACGGAGGGTGCAAGCGTTAATCGGAATTACTGGGCGTAAAGCGCACGCAGGCGGTTTGTTAAGTCAGATGTGAAATCCCCGAGCTTAACTTGGGAACTGCATTTGAAACTGGCAAGCTAGAGTCTTGTAGAGGGGGTAGAATTCCAGGTGTAGCGGTGAAATGCGTAGAGATCTGGAGGAATACCGGTGGCGAAGGCGGCCCCCTGGACAAAGACTGACGCTCAGGTGCGAAAGCGTGGGGAGCAAACAGGATTAGATACCCTGGTAGTCCACGCTGTAAACGATGTCGACTTGGAGGTTGTGCCCTTGAGGCGTGGCTTCCGGAGCTAACGCGTTAAGTCGACCGCCTGGGGAGTACGGCCGCAAGGTTAAAACTCAAATGAATTGACGGGGGCCCGCACAAGCGGTGGAGCATGTGGTTTAATTCGATGCAACGCGAAGAACCTTACCTACTCTTGACATCCAGAGAATTCGCTAGAGATAGCTTAGTGCCTTCGGGAACTCTGAGACAGGTGCTGCATGGCTGTCGTCAGCTCGTGTTGTGAAATGTTGGGTTAAGTCCCGCAACGAGCGCAACCCTTATCCTTTGTTGCCAGCGAGTAATGTCGGGAACTCAAAGGAGACTGCCGGTGATAAACCGGAGGAAGGTGGGGATGACGTCAAGTCATCATGGCCCTTACGAGTAGGGCTACACACGTGCTACAATGGCATATACAAAGAGAAGCGAACTCGCGAGAGCAAGCGGACCTCATAAAGTATGTCGTAGTCCGGATTGGAGTCTGCAACTCGACTCCATGAAGTCGGAATCGCTAGTAATCGTAGATCAGAATGCTACGGTGAATACGTTCCCGGGCCTTGTACACACCGCCCGTCACACCATGGGAGTGGGTTGCAAAAGAAGTAGGTAGCTTAACCTTCGGGAGGGCGCTTACCACTTTGTGATTCATGACTGGGGTGAAGTCGTAACAAGGTAACCGTAGGGGAACCTGCGGTTGGATCACCTCCTTACCTCAAGATACGCATTGTGCAGTGTCCACACAGATTGTCTGATAGAAATTAATGAGCAAGAGCACCTGTTGATGCCGTAAGGGAGACCTTACGCTGATGCGAAAAGTGCCATACCGTTATACGGTCTGGTACGGATTTTTCGTGTCCCCATCGTCTAGAGGCCTAGGACACTGCCCTTTCACGGCTGTAACAGGGGTTCGAATCCCCTTGGGGACGCCAATCCGATAATGTGTGAAAGACATTATCAACCGTTCTTAATGAACGATAAAAAATCTTAAAGATGACTTTAACGAGTCGTGTTTAAGATATTGCTCTTTAACAATCTGGAACAAGCTGAAAATTGAAAGTTTACAGCTGAACATCACTCTCCGTAGAAGTACTGAGTGGTGATTAGTCTGTAACAGAGTCTCTCAAATAATCGCAATGCGATGGTGGAAACACCTTCGGGTTGTGAGGTTAAGCGACTAAGCGTACACGGTGGATGCCTAGGCAGTCAGAGGCGATGAAGGGCGTGCTAATCTGCGAAAAGCGTCGGTAAGGTGATATGAACCGTAATAACCGACGATACCCGAATGGGGAAACCCAGTGTGTTTCGACACATTATCATTACATGAATACATAGTGTAATGAGGCGAACCGGGGGAACTGAAACATCTAAGTACCCCGAGGAAAAGAAATCAACCGAGATTCCCCCAGTAGCGGCGAGCGAACGGGGAAGAGCCCAGAACCAGCATCAGTTTGTGTGTTAGTGGAAGCGTCTGGAAAGTCGCACAGTATAGGGTGATAGTCCCGTACACAAAAATGCACAGATTGTGAGTTCGATGAGTAGGGCGGGACACGTGACATCCTGTCTGAATATGGGGGACCATCCTCCAAGGCTAAATACTCCTGACTGACCGATAGTGAACCAGTACCGTGAGGGAAAGGCGAAAAGAACCCCGGCGAGGGGAGTGAAATAGAACCTGAAACCGTGTACGTACAAGCAGTGGGAGCCTCTTTTATGGGGTGACTGCGTACCTTTTGTATAATGGGTCAGCGACTTATATTTTGTAGCAAGGTTAACCGTATAGGGGAGCCGTAGGGAAACCGAGTCTTAACTGGGCGTCAAGTTGCAAGGTATAGACCCGAAACCCGGTGATCTAGCCATGGGCAGGTTGAAGGTTGGGTAACACTAACTGGAGGACCGAACCGACTAATGTTGAAAAATTAGCGGATGACTTGTGGCTGGGGGTGAAAGGCCAATCAAACCGGGAGATAGCTGGTTCTCCCCGAAAGCTATTTAGGTAGCGCCTCGTGAACTCATCTTCGGGGTAGAGCACTGTTTCGACTAGGGGGCCATCCCGGCTTACCAACTCGATGCAAACTACGAATACCGAAGAATGTTATCACGGGAGACACACGGCGGGTGCTAACGTCCGTCGTGAAGAGGGAAACAACCCAGACCGCCAGCTAAGGTCCCAAAGTCATGGTTAAGTGGGAAACGATGTGGGAAGGCATAGACAGCCAGGATGTTGGCTTAGAAGCAGCCATCATTTAAAGAAAGCGTAATAGCTCACTGGTCGAGTCGGCCTGCGCGGAAGATGTAACGGGGCTAAACCATGCACCGAAGCTGCGGCAGCGACGCTTATGCGTTGTTGGGTAGGGGAGCGTTCTGTAAGCCGTCGAAGGTGAACTGTGAGGTTTGCTGGAGGTATCAGAAGTGCGAATGCTGACATAAGTAACGATAATGCGGGTGAAAAACCCGCACGCCGGAAGACCAAGGGTTCCTGTCCAACGTTAATCGGGGCAGGGTGAGTCGACCCCTAAGGCGAGGCTGAAAAGCGTAGTCGATGGGAAGCTGGTTAATATTCCAGCACTTGGTGTTACTGCGAAGGGGGACGGAGAAGGCTAGGCTAGCCGGGCGACGGTTGTCCCGGTTCAAGCGTGTAGGGGGAAGAGTTGGTAAATCCGCTCTTTTGTATAACCCTGAGGCGTGATAACGAGCCACTACGGTGGTAAAGTAGTTGATGCCATGCTTCCAGGAAAAGCCTCTAAGCTCCAGGTAACACGAAATCGTACCCCAAACCGACACAGGTGGTCAGGTAGAGAATACTCAGGCGCTTGAGAGAACTCGGGTGAAGGAACTAGGCAAAATGGTGCCGTAACTTCGGGAGAAGGCACGCTGGCGCGTAGGTGAAGGGACTTGCTCCCGGAGCTGAATCCAGTCGAAGATACCAGCTGGCTGCAACTGTTTAATAAAAACACAGCACTGTGCAAACACGAAAGTGGACGTATACGGTGTGACGCCTGCCCGGTGCCGGAAGGTTAATTGATGGGGTTAGCAGCAATGCGAAGCTCTTGATCGAAGCCCCGGTAAACGGCGGCCGTAACTATAACGGTCCTAAGGTAGCGAAATTCCTTGTCGGGTAAGTTCCGACCTGCACGAATGGCGTAATGATGGCCAGGCTGTCTCCACCCGAGACTCAGTGAAATTGAACTCGCTGTGAAGATGCAGTGTACCCGCGGCAAGACGGAAAGACCCCGTGAACCTTTACTATAGCTTGACACTGAACATTGAGCCTTGATGTGTAGGATAGGTGGGAGGCTTTGAAGCGAGGACGCCAGTTCTTGTGGAGCCAACCTTGAAATACCACCCTTTAATGTTTGATGTTCTAACTCGGCCCCGTAATCCGGGGTGAGGACAGTGTCTGGTGGGTAGTTTGACTGGGGCGGTCTCCTCCTAAAGAGTAACGGAGGAGCACGAAGGTTAGCTAATCACGGTCGGACATCGTGAGGTTAGTGCAATGGCATAAGCTAGCTTGACTGCGAGAGTGACGGCTCGAGCAGGTACGAAAGTAGGTCATAGTGATCCGGTGGTTCTGAATGGAAGGGCCATCGCTCAACGGATAAAAGGTACTCCGGGGATAACAGGCTGATACCGCCCAAGAGTTCATATCGACGGCGGTGTTTGGCACCTCGATGTCGGCTCATCACATCCTGGGGCTGAAGTAGGTCCCAAGGGTACGGCTGTTCGCCGTTTAAAGTGGTACGCGAGCTGGGTTTAGAACGTCGTGAGACAGTTCGGTCCCTATCTGCCGTGGGCGTTGGAAGATTGAGAGGGGCTGCTCCTAGTACGAGAGGACCGGAGTGGACGCATCACTGGTGTTCGGGTTGTCATGCCAATGGCATTGCCCGGTAGCTAAATGCGGAAAAGATAAGCGCTGAAAGCATCTAAGCGCGAAACTTGCCTCGAGATGAGTCTTCCCTGTGGCTTTAAGCCACCTGAAGGGACGTTTAAGACTAAGACGTTGATAGGCTGGGTGTGTAAGTGCAGCGATGCATTGAGCTAACCAGTACTAATGACCCGAGAGGCTTAACCTTACAACACCAAAGGTGTTTTTAGAGATTCTGTGCAGATACTTTGATTTTCAGCTGATGTTCCGAGATTGGTTCGTAGTGCAAGCCTGAGACAGGGTAAGCGTTATGGATGAAACAGAATTTGCCTGGCGGCAGTAGCGCGGTGGTCCCACCTGACCCCATGCCGAACTCAGAAGTGAAACGCCGTAGCGCCGATGGTAGTGTGGGGTCTCCCCATGCGAGAGTAGGGAACTGCCAGGCATTAAATTAGTAAAGTTTGCTATTAAGCAGGCTGTTATAAGAATAAGCGTGCTGATATGGCTCAGTTGGTAGAGCGCACCCTTGGTAAGGGTGAGGTCCCCAGTTCGACTCTGGGTATCAGCACCAGTAATAAGCGTAGAGTTCGGTAAATTACAGAATTTGCCTGGCGGCAACAGCGCGGTGGTCCCACCTGACCCCATGCCGAACTCAGAAGTGAAACGCCGTAGCGCCGATGGTAGTGTGGGGTCTCCCCATGCGAGAGTAGGGAACTGCCAGGCATCAAACAAGTGGAAAGCCCTGTACTGACGTACAGGGCTTTTTGCTATGCAGAATTTGAGAGGCAAATAGGTCAAAAACTGGCTTACTGCTCTGATTTTCCGGTTATTAAACATAAGGCCAACTTCCCGGATGGCCTTATTTGCTTTTGTTTACGTAAAAACTCAGTGATTTGAACTCTGCGATATCCCAATCCCGGTTTGAGAGCGAACAAACTGAGGATAAAAACGCTCTCTCTCTTTTTGCCCTTCAACCGAGTTGTCTGTAACTGAGAAGAACCAGGTTCCCGCAAAGGCAACAATCATCGAGAATAGCGCCGGATACTCGTAAGGATAGATCGGCTTGGCGTGCCCTAAAATCTGTACCCATATTGTTGGGCCCAGAATCATCAGTATGACTGCCGTCAGTAACCCCAGCCATCCACCGATCATCGCACCGCGTGTCGTCAATTTAGCCCAATACATCGACAAAATAATAATCGGGAAATTACAGCTTGCCGCGATGGAGAATGCCAGTCCAACCATGAATGCAATATTCTGCTTGTCAAACAAAATACCCAACGCGATAGCCACGATACCGAGAATGATGACAGTAATTTTTGAGACCCTAAGTTCATCGCGTTCTGTTGCCTTACCGTCTTTAATGACGCTTGCGTACAGGTCATGAGATACCGCCGAGGCTCCAGCCAGAGTTAATCCGGCAACGACGGCTAATATAGTGGCGAAGGCCACAGCAGAGATGAAACCAAGGAAGAAGCTCCCGCCTACCGCATCGGCCAGATGTACCGCTGCCATATTATTGCCGCCGAGTAAAACGCCGCTGGCATCTTTAAATGCAGGGTTAGAACTGACCAGCACGATAGCGCCGAATCCGATAATGAACGTCAGTATATAGAAGTACCCAATGAAACCGGTGGCGTAAAATACGCTTTTACGGGCTTCCTTGGCATCGTTAACGGTGAAGAAGCGCATAAGAATATGCGGCAAACCTGCGGTGCCAAACATCAACGCGAGCCCGAGCGATAGTGCAGATATCGGGTCGGAAACCAATCCTCCAGGGCTCATGATCGCGATACCTTTTGAATGTACGGCAACAGCCTGAGCAAAGAGGGTATTGAAGTTGAAACCGACGGATTTCATGACCATTATTGCCATGAACGTTGCACCTGCGAGCAACAGGACGGCCTTGATGATTTGTACCCACGTTGTTGCCAGCATGCCGCCGAACAACACGTAAAGCACCATCAGGATCCCAACGAGAATGACTGCGACGTGATAGTTCAGGCCGAAAAGCAGTTGGATTAACTTACCGGCACCCACCATCTGTGCAATAAGATAAAGCGCGACAACCACCAGCGAACCACAGGCCGAAAGCACACGGATTGGTTTTTGTTTCAACCGATATGAGGCGACGTCGGCGAAGGTGTATTTCCCCAGATTGCGCAGACGTTCTGCTATAAGGAACAGTATGATCGGCCAGCCAATAAGAAAGCCGATTGAATAGATCAGGCCATCGTAACCTGACGTATACACCAGCGCGGAGATCCCAAGGAAAGACGCCGCTGACATGAAATCACCGGCAATGGCCATCCCGTTTTGCAGCCCGGTAATTCGGCCACCCGCCGTGTAATAATCCTGACGGGAGCGTGTCCGCTTGGCGGCCCAGTAGGTGATGTAAAGTGTCGCGCCGACAAACAAAACGAACATCACGATCGCTTCGATATTAAGAGGCTGACGTTTTACCTCGCCTGCAATCCCTTCTGCTGCAAAAATGCTGAAAGGGAAAGTCAGAGATAACATCAGGAAGAGAAGGGAGCTGCGGCGCGCAATCATGGCTGCACCTCACGGATAATATCAGCCGTCAACTGATCAAACTCACTGTTTGCGCGTATCACATAGATGCCGGTGAGCAAGAAAGAAATCACGATTAGACCGACGCCTACCGGAATGCCCCGCGTGATTGTGGCACCTTCATACAGCGGTGTTCCCAGCCATTTTGGGTCGAACGCAATCAGTAATATAAAAGCGACATACAATACCAGCGTAATGCCCGACAAAAGCCAGGCAAAACGGCTGCGTTTTTGCACCAGTTCCCTGAAGCGCGGATTACTTACAACTCTCTGATAAATGAGATCATTCATCTCAGTGACTCCTGTGAGGCATTGATAGAGTTCACCGCGCCAGGGCGGTGAAAATTATGACGGCACTTTCATTGATTGTTTTTCTTCCAACAATTTTTCGACTACGCCCGGATCCGCAAGCGTTGAGGTATCTCCCAAATTACTGGTGTCACCGGCAGCAATTTTGCGCAGAATGCGGCGCATAATTTTGCCTGAACGGGTTTTGGGTAATGAATCGGTCCAGTGAAGAACATCCGGTGTGGCAATGGACCCTATCTCTTTACGCACCCAGTTGCGCACTTCGGTATAGAGCTCCGGCGACGGTTCTTCGCCATGATTCAGAGTGATGTAAGCATAAATAGCCTGACCTTTAATGTTATGCGGAATCCCAACAACGGCGGCTTCTGCAATTTTCGGATGTGATACCAGTGCGGATTCAATTTCAGCTGTTCCCAGACGGTGGCCGGAGATATTCAGGACATCATCCACGCGGCCAGTGATCCAGTAATAGCCATCTTCGTCACGGCGCGCGCCGTCACCGCTGAAGTACATATTTTTGAAGGTGGAGAAATAGGTTTGCTCAAAGCGGTCATGGTCCCCAAACAATGTACGCGCCTGTCCCGGCCATGAGTCGGTGATGACAAGATTGCCTTCACAGGCGCCTTCCTGCGGAACGCCCTCATTATCGACCAGTGCGGGTTGCACGCCGAAGAAAGGGCGTGTCGCAGAACCGGCTTTCAGCTCTGTTGCGCCCGGCAACGGTGTGATCATGAAACCACCGGTTTCGGTCTGCCACCAGGTATCGACGATCGGGCACTGGCTGTTACCGATCGTTTTGAAGTACCACTCCCAGGCTTCGGGGTTAATCGGTTCACCGACGGAACCCATGATCCGCAGCGAGGCACGGCTGGTACCCTCGACCGCCTTATCCCCTTCCGCCATCAATGCACGAATAGCGGTAGGCGCCGTATAAAGAATATTTACTTTATGCTTATCAATAACCTGAGCCATACGTGCTGGTGTTGGATAATTGGGTACACCTTCGAACATCAGGCTGATTGCGCCACAAGCCAGCGGGCCGTAAAGCAGATAGCTGTGGCCAGTTACCCAGCCGACGTCAGCTGTACACCAGTAGATATCCCCGTCATGGTAATCAAAGGTGTATTTGAAGGTCAGCGCTGCATAAACCAGATATCCGCCAGTGGTATGCAAAACGCCTTTAGGTTTACCGGTGGAGCCGGAGGTATAGAGGATAAACAACGGATCTTCCGCTTTCATTTCTTCGGGCGGGCAATCCGTCGACACGTCTTTTATTGCGTCATGCCACCAGATATCGCGGCCTTCTTTCCATTCACCCTGTTTCCCGGTGCGTTTGAAGATAATAGAGTGCGTAACGCTGGTGACTGCCGGATTTTTCAGTGCATCGTCCACATTCTGTTTAAGCGGGATGCTGCGACCTGCGCGCAAACCTTCATCGGCGGTGATCACGACCTTGGCGTTGCAATCAATGATTCGGCCGGAAACGGCTTCCGGTGAGAAACCGGCAAAAATGACGGAGTGTACTGCGCCGATACGGGCACACGCCAGCATCGCCACGGCGGCTTCGGGCACCATGGGCATATAAATGGCGACAACATCGCCTTTCTTAACGCCGAGTCCTTTTAATACGTTAGAGAATTGGCAGACATCGTGGTGAAGCTGTTTATAAGTGACATGCTTATTTTCGGCATGCGGGTCATCGCCCTCCCAAATAAGCGCAGTCTGATCGCCTTTCTCTGCTAAATGCCGGTCAAGGCAGTTAGCGGCCAGATTGAGCGTACCATCCTCAAACCAGCGGATATTGATATTTCCCGGCGCAAATGAGGTGTTCTTCACCTTTGTGAACGGCTTAATCCAGTCGAGTACCTTCGCCTGTTCTCCCCAAAATGCATCGGGGTCTTCCACAGATTGCTGATAATACTGCTGATATTTTTCAGGTGTGATCAGGGCGCGTTCTGCCACGGAGGCAGGAATAGAATGCTTATGAATTTGGCTCATGTTTTTTCTCCTTTATTTTGTTAAATATATGTCAATCAAAAGTTAAGTGTAGTTTGCGTTAGGGCTTTGTTTGCTTTCTGGGGGGCAGATCACGCAAGCGGAGAAAAAACAGCAAGATATCTGCAACAGTGGTGCGGGACAGGCCACTAAAGCCAGGATGCAGTCAGAAGTTATGAATGCACGAGCCAAAAAAGATACGGAATCTGTCCTTTCTCAATGAACGCACGTCGGTTTGAGAAAAAGGAAGCACTGAAAATGATCTGAAGGCAGATCCGGGCGGGCTGCACGCGGTAGGATCTTTTGATCTGAATGCAGAGTTTTATCGCTGCTGTCAGAGAAAATGTATCTATAACCCTGAAAACGTAAATTTTAGTTAAACAAAAAGTAAATTATTAGTTAATTAAAGCTTAGCTTTCAACTTAACAAGAATGATTTTTATTCAGGCAGGAACATATAATGTTAAATATTTTAACCTTTAAGTTAATTTCCTTTCATAAAGGTGATGTTTAAAGATTAATCTGAGATTAAAACTCTTAATATTTGCAATTGGCAATTTATTATAACGTTAAATTAAAAATATCAGTATATTGATCTGGCAAGAGAGGGGTGCTCTCTTCGGTACAGCGAAAAATATCGCCCGTGTGCGTATTGATCACTTAATAGCTACCGTTAAATCTCAAGGACTTACTATGTTTAACGCTAAGAAAAAGACACTGGTTATTGCTTTATCCGTTTTAATTTCCGCTTCAGCGTTTGCTGACGACACGACACCTCCGACCGGAGCTGATCAGGGTTCAGGCCGTATTCATTTCACCGGTACCGTTATTAATGCGCCTTGCTCTATTGCAGCCGGCGATGAAGACATTAATGTCGACATGGGTCAGGTGGCGAATAAGGTGCTGGCAACCGGCAATAAATATTCTCAAAACGTTAACTACACCATCCATCTGCAAGACTGCGATTTGACCGCGCAAACTGCGGGCACCGTTGAATATCCGGCGATGTCTAAAGTTGCCGTATCCTTCGCGGGTACGCCGGACAGCAGCGCCACTGAATTGCTGGCGAACACCGGTAGCGCAAAAGGTGCAGGCATCCGTCTCATTGACGCTAACGGTGATTTGCTGAAAGTTGGCGATACATCAAAAGACATTAATCTGGTGACAGGTAATAACGAGCTGGTATTTGCTGCGCGCGTAGAAGCCAACACTCAGCCAGTGTCCACCGGTACTATCGTTTCTCAGGCGACTTACGCCCTGAACTACAAATAAATATTGCTGTTATTTAGGGGAGTTATCTCCCCTTTATTTTCCGGATGCACCGGTATTCCGTGCTGGATTTATAAAAATAAAAAAGTGATTTTATTATGTTATTTGCGATGGACAGAACATCGACAAGGATGAGAATAACAACAGGGGTTATTATTTTCTTGTCGGGATGCTTTATTTCATTCAAAAGTCTGGCTGTAGAGTTTAACGTTAACTTTATAGATTCTGCCGATCGCAATAATGTAGACCTTTCACGTTTTCAGGTGGCGAATTACATCGCGCCCGGTGAATATCTGCTGGATATCGTGCTCAATGGCCGCACACTGGGCGATCAGAGCCTGATTAAATATATTCCGACTGAGAATAATAAAAACAGTCGCTTGTGCGTGCCGCCTTCACTGGTGGATAAATTCGATCTGACCAAAGCCGCGCAGGAGCAACTTACGCTTTGGCATCACGGAGAATGTACTTCTCTGGATCGTCAGAAAGAAGTCACCGCCCGTTACGATCAGGAAAAGCAGACGCTGAATATCAGTATCCCGCAGGCCTGGCTGACGTTTCACGATGAAAACTGGGTGCCACCGTCACAGTGGGATAATGGCGTTAATGGCGCATTGCTTGATTACAACCTGCTGGGCAGTCAATACATGCCGCAGCACGGCGACAGCTCCACCAGCTTCAGCAGCTACGGTACCACCGGATTTAATCTGGGGCGTGGCGTGCCCGTGCGGATTATCAGTATTCCGCCGCCCGGACGTCAGGATCGCCGGCGAACGATAAATTTACCTGGACGCAAACCTATCTGTTTCGTGCATTACCTTCCATCGGCGCGCGTCTGACCGGCGGACAAACCTATTTCAGTTCAGACATTTTTGATTCTTTCCGCTTTGTCGGCGTTTCCGTCAACAGTGATCAGAGGATGTTGCCACCTTCGCTGCGCGGTTATGCGCCTCAGGTGACGGGTATCGCCAAAACCAACGCCAGAGTGAGTATCAGCCAGAACGGCCGCGTGATTTATCAGACTAACGTTTCCCCCGGGCCGTTCGTCGTTCAGGATCTGACGGAAGCCGTACAGGGGGCGCTGGACGTGAAAATTGAAGAAGAAAACGGCAGCGTAACAACCTATCAGGTGACCACAGCGACGATCCCCTTTCTGACCCGTAAAGGGCAGGTGCGTTTCAAAACAGCGATGGGGAAACCGACCACTGGCAGCAGCAATCGTGTCTTGCAACCGGGTTTTTACAGTGGAGAAATGTCGTGGGGCGCGCTGAACGACTTCTCATTATATGGCGGGCTGATTGCCACCACCGGGAACTATCAGGCTCAGGCGCTCGGTGTCGGGCAGAACTTACAGAAACTGGGCGCCGTATCTTTTGATGTCACGCGTTCTTCCGCGACGGTCCCTGTGGCGGGTAAACAAACGGGTTTCAGCTATCGCGGCAACTATTCCAAACGGTTTGATTCCACTGGAAGCCAGATCACTTTTGCCGGTTATCGTTTCTCGGAAAAAACCTTTATGTCGTTCAACCAGTATCTCGACAAGGTGAACGGAGACGGGTATTCCCGCGACGATAAACAAACTTATACCGTAACGGCAAACCAGTTTCTGCCGTGGCCGGCGATCACGTTATACCTCTCGGCGACGCACAAGGTGTACTGGAATGAAAACCCCAGCAATAACTACAGCGTTTCCGTCAGCAAGATATTTGATATCGGGCGGTTCACCGGGATTTCCGGAACGTTATCTGCCAGCAAACTGAGATATCGCGATACCGATGAAAACCAGATGTTCCTGTCATTCAGTTTGCCGCTTTCTTCCGGGCAGCAAATCAGCTATGACGCGCAGCAGGATTCCCAGAGCGGCTTTTCGCAAACCGCGTCTTACTACAACAGCCAGGATCCGAATAACAGCTGGCGCGTGGGCGCAGGCGGAAGCAGCCCGGATCTGCAAAAAGGCGACGGTGTTTTCCGCGCTAACTACCAGCATATGTCGCCGTACGGTCAGTTAGGTGTGAATGGCAGCGTGAAAAATAACGATTACCGCTCGGTGAACGCCAACTGGTACGGCTCGTTTACGGCGACCGCCACTGGAGCCGCATTGCACCAGAGCAGCTCGGGCAGCGAACCGCGCATGATGGTGTCAGCCGGTGTGAAGGGCATTCCGATCAGCGAGGGCGCGTCGGTAACGAATGATTACGGCATCGCCGTCGTGAACGGCGTCTCCAGCTATCAGACTTCTGATATCCGTGTTGACGTCAATCATCTGCCTGATGATGTGGAAGTCTACAGCTCGGTTGTCAGCAAAACCCTGACGGAGGGAGCAATAGGATTCCGTAAAATCCGCGCGATTAAAGGCGAGCGCCTGATGGCAGTGATTCGTCTCGCTGACGGCAGTTTTCCGCCATTAGGTTCGTCGGTGACGGACAACAGTTCCGGGTTTGAAGCTGGTCTCATTGGGGATGGCGGTCTGGCGTATCTGGCGGGCGTCTCCGGCGAGAAATCGCTGACTGTCCGCTGGGGCGATGGCCAGCAATGCCGGGTTCAGGTGCCTTCGCAGCCCGTGACCAATACAGGTCAGGTGTTATTACCGTGCAGCTGAAAATTAACAAAGTGAATCAGGAAAGGAAGAGTCCGATGAAGAAGCAGATTTTACAGACTGGCATGGTGTTACTGATGATGGCCGGCGTCGCCTGCCCGGCCATTGCGGCGATTAACCTTGACCGGACGCGCATTATTTTTAATGCCAATGACAAATCAGTCAGCGTCATGCTGGAGAACCAGAGTAAGGGGTTGCCTTATCTGGCACAGGTCTGGCTGGAGAACGCACAGGGTGAAAAAATTACATCTCCGCTGGTGGCACTACCGCCTATGCAGCGAATTGACGCGGGCCAGAAAAGCCAGATCCGCGTACTTCAGTTACCGGAAACCGCCGCGCTGCCGAAGGATCGCGAATCCTTATTTTATTTCAATGTGCGGGAAGTGCCGCCAAAAAGTGACATAGCCAACGTCATGCAGGTTGCAATACAGAGCCGCGTGAAACTCTTCTTCCGTCCGGCCGAACTGCGCAAGTTGTTGAAGGGAAACTGGCAGGAACAGCTTCAGGTCGGCCGCCTTCAGGACGGATTGAAACTGACAAATCCGACGCCCTTCTATATCACCGTGGGTTATCTGGGTAAAGACCACAAAGGCAACGTGCCGGGTTTTGACAGCGTCATGCTGGCACCGTTTATGACGGAATCCCTGACCGGTAGCCAGTACGTCAGCGACCGGTACAGTCTGGGATATATGGATGACTACGGTGGTTTGCAGGTGAATGAGTACCAGTGCCAGGCGACCGAGTGTCAGCGCATCAGCAAAGAAGGTAAGCGCTAACGTCTGTGTAAACGCCCGTATTTGAACCTGTTTATCTCATCGATAAGGGATTGTTATGCCTGATTTTTACCGGTTATCCGCTGGCAGGATGATACTGATTGTTTTGTTGTTCTGTTTTTCCCGCAGCGCGCTGGCGCTCGACTGTGTGGAAAAAGGGACGGGGATCGTAGATAAACCTGCGATCCCGGTCGGGCAACTGGCTATACCGTCGAATGTGCCGGCGGGTACCAAAGTCTGGGAATCCAATGACATCAACGTGACGGCATACTGCGATAACGTTTTGGGGTCGATCATTGATGTGGTGCATTTTTACTTCAACCCAAAATCACAATCGATTGGCGAGGGTTTACTGCTGGGCGTGAGCTATAACGGGCAGGATCTTGAGCAGAATGAGCAGCGGTTGAGCACCAACAGTTCGCCCATCAAAAAGGGTCAAAACGTCACGGTCAACGTCACTTTCCGTCTGTATATCAAAGTCAGCGGGAATGCGCCTTCCAGCGGCAATTATCAGGGGGCAGATCAGTTCACGGTATTCCAGCTGGATGGCAGCCGGGGCATCAACAAGTCTCCGGGTGCCAAAAACCTGAAGTACAACCTGTCGGGCTTACAGGGGATTCGCTTCCTGGCCTGTGGCTCCGATTTGAAAGTCTATCCGGAATCTCAGATTGTCGATTTTGGCCCGATTCAGAGCGCCATTCTGTCACGTTCTTCCGGCATTTCCCTGCCGTTTGCCATTAAAGCCGTGAAACAGGGGTGTCTGGACAATTTCTCCCTGCAGGCCGAGTTTTCCACCGCCAGTCCGTTGCTGGATAACACGGCTATCGACCTCTCCAATGGCGCCAAATTAATGCTCTACAACGATAAAGATCAGGCGATTACGTTCAATCGTTACGATGATTTTGCTGAACTCAACAACGTGAATGAAGTGACGAAAAACTTCACGGCGAAAGTGAGTGCGATCCCGGGGAGAGCACTTTCTCTCGGGCAATTTGATGCGTCAGTGATCGTCAAGATTAACTACTACTGACCGCGTCTGAAAGAGAGGGAGAACGACATGCTAAGAACGGCTAAATTACGGGCTCAGGCACTTGAAGAACCGGTTTATTCTGCGCAGGCTCCGGAGCGCATTGCTGAGACAGAAATTCATGCGTTGCTGCAAACTTTACGCGAAGATGCCGGATTGAATAAAACCGAACTGGCCCGGCGCCTTGGGATCACACCACCGGCCATCACCCGTCTGGAAAAGCGCCCTGCACAAGCCAGTTTCAGCACGCTGGCCCGTTACGCACAAGCCTGCGGATTTCAGTTGTATCTGTATTATAAATAGATAAAAGAAGTCACTGTCGGGGCCGGGTCTCACAAGCTCGTATTGAAGACGCACAACGTAAACGGTGACTGATTGTTTCCGATGAGCAGGGCGTTATCGCCAAATTTCTTTAAGACCAGCGTATCTGTGTGGCCCGTCAGGAAAAAACTGTTCATCAGTAAAAGGGAGGAAATACGCCAGTCAAAATCATCTACGCTGTCGATATTGATCTGACTGCTGGTCAGCGAGTAGGTCTCCGTCGCTTTACTTTCCTGGACAGAGTCATAATAGATATTCCGCAGCAGCGTCTTTTTCTCAATGACGACATTTTTGTTGTTATACAAATATCCTGTCCCGCTCAGAGAAATCAAAATTTTATTCTTCCCCAGAAAACTAAAGTAAAGTGATGTCACCATTCTGGCTCTTTCATTATCATATTGTGCTTCAATGATCATGTTTCCCCGGCAGGGGATGTTAACCGGAAATGCCTCTTTATTTTTTCTTAAAAAAATCTCGCAAGAAATAATTATCAGCAAAACGATAATTGGAAGTAAGGATAAAAAAAGTATTTTCTTAACTGAGGGTAAGTTTTTATTATAATTTGTCATGCGTGGTCCTGTCATTTGTATAATAGCTTATGCAAATGTTCATTTTGTGATTGTCATCTGTATTACATTGCGTCATGAAGTCTCGCACGGAACCCGTATTTATCGGGAGAGAAAAATGCTCACTTTGAAATATTAAAATCCCCCCGGCTTGCAGGAAATATTGTTTTTTCGCTGGTATATTTCGGCCAGACGTGTGAACTCCTCTTTCCGTGATGGCGTAACGGGGGCAGTTGAATACAAATCGCAGGTACCTATTTTCGTAATCTGCAAATGTGCCTTCGGGTCACTCAGGTTATGATAAAGGATGAACCCCCCCAGGAGGGTGAACGCGGTGGTGACTAAAATACTCATAAAAATAGAGTGTTTAGCTTCCCAATGGCGGCGCAGTTGAGGAACAGGTTCAGGTTTAACCGGAACAGCCATAACCTCTGCAGAAGGTTTTTCTTCACTGACGGGCTGAATTATCTCTGGGATTTCGATGACAGTATTACGCGCTTCGTTACTTTCTTTTGGAAGCGCGATTTGTTCGAAGCTCACTTCAATGGAGATCTCTTTTTTGATGAAGAAACCGACCTTAGGAACGGTGACAATGAATTCATCGGAATAACCCAGCAGTGAAATCACCTTGCGTAATTTGCTGATGCAGTGATTAAGGTTATTATTGCTGGCAGTCAGGCCATAGTCATCCCATACTTTTTTAAAAAATGTTTCACGATGAACAACAACGCCATGCTGTTCAATCAGTAATAATAAAATCCTCCGTGCAGGATTGGATACAGCGACCTTACTCTCAGCATCGCTCAGCAAAGAAAGTGAGTTATCCTCTGGATTGAACACTATGTCATTTTCAATCAGATAAATCATTTGCATCCTTCCTCTCCCTGTTAAAAATATCCTGTTGCACATTCATTTTCAGATAACGAGTACACTGTTACCCTATCAGAATTTTACTTTTAAATACTGTCGTAAAAGAGCAGTCAGTATAAACCGTACTATTTAAAAGTCAGATTGTTGTCAGAAATATTTACAGGATGGCGATGTGCCGCCTTATCAGGGAATGAAGAAGGGATTTCAGAGGGAAGCGATATAAATCACGTACGGAATTTTAGTAGTACGTGATTTATACGGTGGTCATAACAGGTACTGGCCGGTAATGTGAACCTGCTGACGGTCAAAATCGACAGCGATATCAACCCCCAGCGGCAGGGTGAGCATCGGGTGGGTATGGCAGCAATCAAAACCGTCGACCAGCGGTATATCCTGGCCGTTAAGGACTTCCAGAAGCACATCAACAGGTTGCCTTCCGGTTCCGGCATCATCGAACAATTCATGTTTTCCGAGCAAGATTGCGCTCACGCGATCGAAAACGCCGTTGAGTTTCAACATGGAAAAAGAACGCTCGACGGTGGCGATATTCAGCAGGCTATCCTCGATAAATAAAATGTCGCCCTGGCGGATTTCAGGCATATAAGGACTCCCCAGATACCCGAAAGGGTATTCAAATTGCCCCCAATGACGCGCCCTTCAATACGCCCTTTGCCCAGAAAACGACAGCTATTGGCATACAAATGCTTGGCCCGCACTGGTGTGAAATCATTCCAGTTAAGCCTTTCGTCCGTCCAGTGTGAGGGCAGGGAATAACGATACGGTGCGTCGTGGCGGGTCATCAGAACGTCAGCGAAAGAGGCAAATGTCTCTTCAACCAGCGGAGGGAATTCACCGAAAGAGGCGACCAGCGCAGGGCCGTAAAAGGTGACCAGCCCGGTTTGCGCGTAAATCCCTGCCAGCAGCGCCGTAGTGTCTGAATAACCGATAATAACTTTCGGGTCAGCGCGCAGCGCGTCGTAATCCAGATAAGGCAGCAGCGAGTTGGTGTTATTGCCCCCGATAGTGGACATCACACAGCGCACCTGCGGATCTCGAAACAGCTGATTTAATTCTTCTGCACGCCGGGCAACAGATCCTGAACGGTAATGGTCTGATTCACCGGTCAGCAATCCCGGTTTGAGCCTAAAACCTTTCTCCCGCAGGAATTCCTTCCCGCGCGCAAAGCGGTTTGGTGCTGTTGCGGTAACCGGTGAAGAGGCGGAGAAGAAACCAATAGTGTCACCGGTTTTCAATGCCGGCGGGAATAGCGGAGTTCCGGACGAAGGCATTTCTATATCCTATAAATTTGCTCAATGTTCAACCTGCAATGTATCAGCTCAGTTACAGGTTGAACACGGAAAATCAAAGGATTAATGTCCATAATGAAGCCTTCTGGCCTAACGTTTAAACAATATTGAACGGGAGTTTTGTGCAAATGAATCAAGGGATGAGAAGTCAGTCACGAAAGGAGAGTATGAAAAATTTTTGGAATAGCAGAAAGCAAAAAACCAGCCGTTAGGCTGGTTTCTTTAAAGTTGGTGCCCGGACTCGGAATCGAACCAAGGACACAGGGATTTTCAATCCCTTGCTCTACCGACTGAGCTATCCGGGCAACGGGGCGCATTAAACCGTATTGGGCATGTGCCGTCAACGGCTTTGTCATCTAAAACACATAAAAGACGTTCGTTTGCTGTCTTTTCATTCAAAAATGACGATTTGGTCTGTCTGGCATCAGGGAAACTCAGGAAAGCGCGCCATGCTCGCGGCAGCGGGCGATATTCAGCACATCCTCCGCCAGACGCCGAGCCACTTCCACATCGATGAGCTGACGTTTCACCAGCAACTTACTCAGGCAACCTTCAAGGATGAGTTCCATCTGCTGCGCCACCATTTCTGCGTCATCGGAACCCATTTCCTGGAGCAAAGACAGCGTGTAGTCGTAGGACGCCCGTTTCTGATTTTCAGCCAGTTGGTGAATGGGTGCGTCGCTCTCAGGGAAAAACGAACAGGCTGCAATAAAGAGGCAACCCGGATAACGCTGCTGGCGCACCTGCTCATCGAGCACTTTATACCGTGCCAGCAATTTCTGCGGCGGGGTGAGCGTGTCATCCAGCATCAGCTGACGCCGCCAGATTTCAATTTGCTCGCCGTGATAGCGCAGGCTGTCGTAGAGCAGCGCTTCGGCGTCGGGCCAGAAACGGCGCAGTTCATTAAGCGGAACGTCGACGAGTTCTGCGACTTTTTCCAGTGACAATGTTGCAAGGCCACGTTGTTCCAAGAGATTAAGGGTTTGATCGAGAACCTGTTCACGTAGCACGTTTGCCTCCTCACAATTCGCGTACTTCAAAATGTAGTGTCGGTTAAGGGCGGGTTTTCTGCAAATGCGCACTGAACTCTGTGGCATCCATAAAACCGGTCACCCGCGACTGCGGCAATTCATGGCCGTCGGGGCCGAAGAATAAAATCGTGGGCAAGCCCAGCACTTCAAGACGCTTTAACAACGCCTTCTGCTCCGGTGAGTTTTGCGTGACATCGGCCTGAAGCAACAAGGCGTCCGCCAGTTCATTCTGCACCTCTGGCGCGGAAAACGTATATTTTTCGAACTCTTTACACGCTACACACCAGTCTGCGTACAAATCCAGCATGACGCGTTTGCCCTGCGCGCCCTGCAAGGCGGTGTTCAGTTCATCAACATTATGGATTTTCTGGAAGTTCAGCGCGTGCTGTGGTGCAGATTCGCTGCTGGCGGGCGCAAAGGCCCAATCCTGCAACGGACGGCTGACGATAAGCGCAGCGGCCAGGAAAATCAGTTGCAGAACACGCACGATACCACGCTGGCTTCTGAGACTCAGCACTAACGCCCAGCCGAAAAATGCAATACCCAGCAGGCTCCACAGGCGTAATCCCCAGGTATCGCCAATCACGCGTTCAAGCAGAAAAACCGGCAGCGCCAGAATGACAAAACCAAATCCTTCTTTGACGTATTGCATCCACGGGCCGCTGCGTGGCAGGAGTTTATTCCCGAACATCGTGACGATAATCAGCGGGATCCCCATCCCCAGGGCATACAGATAAAGCGTGCCGGCACCGGCAAGCAGATTTCCGCTCTGGGCGATGTAGAGCAAAATGGCGCTCAGCGGGGCGGTGGTGCAGGGCGAGCAAATCAGGCCAGCCAGTGCGCCCATAATAAAGACGCCCGGCAGCGAACCGCCTTTTTGTTCATTGCTCCACAACGCCAGCCGGGTCTGAACGGAGGACGGAAGTTGCAGACTGAAAGCCCCAAACATCGATAACGCCAGCGCGATAAACATCACGGATAAAACGATCAGCACCCACGGGCTTTGTAATGCGGCCTGGAACTGCAAGCCCGCGGCGGCGACCACCATGCCCAGCAGCGTATACGTCAGGGCCATTCCCTGCACGTAGACCAGCGACAGCAGGAAGATTCGCTTCATGCTGTGCGGACGCTGACGCCCGAGAATAATGCCGGAAATCAGCGGATACATGGGCAGCACGCACGGCGTGAACGCGATGCCGATACCAATCAGCAACGCCCAAAGCGGCGAGAAAGGCAGCGGCGCGGATCCCTTCGCAGGTGTGGCTTCGACCGGCTGAGAAGCGGATTCAGTGATGACTGCGCTGGCTATGACGGGCTCTGAAACCACGCTGACCGGCACGTCGCGGGTTTCCGGCGGGTAGCAGAAACCGGCGGCGGCGCATCCCTGATAAGTCACACGGACGGTCGCATCGGCGCTGGCCTGCCGTATCGGCACCGTGAGGCGGAGCGCATTTTCGAAGACTTCACTGTCACCGAAAAACTCATCGTGATGTTCGCGTCCTTTCGGCAGGATAAACGCTGCCAGCCGGGCATTCTTCGGTTCAATCTCAATTTTGCTGCGATATAAATAGTAACCGTCGCGGATCTGCCAGTTCAGTTTGAGGTCATGACCTTGTTGCTGAAAATCAAAGCTGAAAGCCTGATCAACAGGGACAAACTGCCGGGTGGCCGGTTTATCAAACAATGAGGCGTGAGCCTGCAAAGGCAACATAAACAGGCTGCACAGCAGGAAGAGAATTCGAAGAGTGCGGTGATCCATGCGGAGTAAAGTTCTCTTTGTCGCGGCAAATGAACGGCCACTGGGTGATTCGACAGAAGATGCGGACGGCTTCATGCCGCAGCGCGTTAATGAGATGTGAGTATACCCCGTGCGAACGCGACGCAGAAAGCCTTGCAGGTACTTTACAAAAGAGTGAAGCGGGAGAACGCAGAAAAGGCGGGGGCCGCAGCCCCCGGAAAAACTGTCAGAGAATAATACTGCCGACGGCGAAGCCGAAAAGAACCGACAAAAATACGCCGATCGTGCCCGGTATAAAGAACGGATGGTTAAAGACGAACCGGCCAATTCGGGTGGTGCCGGTGTCATCCATCTGCACGGCGGCCACCAGCGTCGGATACGTCGGCAAAATGAACAGCCCGGAAACTGCCGCGAAAGAGCCCACCGCCGTCAGCGGGGAAACGCTCAACGCCAGCGCCATAGGCAACAGGGCTTTCGTCGTCGCGGCCTGCGAATACAACAGAGCCGAACTGAAGAAGAAAATCACGGCCAGCAGCCACGGATGCGCCTGAATAATGGTGCCTGCCGTTTCCTTAATCCAGCCCAGATTCGCCTGTACAAACGTGTCACCGAGCCAGGCAACGCCGAGGATACAAATGCAGGCGCTCATGCCAGATTTGAACGTGCTGGATGTCAGAATCGAGTCGGTCTCAATGCGGCACAACAGGGTGATTAACGTCGCAACGCTGAGCATGATAATCAGAATCGCGCTGTTGGTGGTCATCACTGGTTGAGCGACCCAGCCAAGGCTCGGGCTGTTAATCACGGCGTAGCCAACCACCGAAAAAACGCCCAGCAGGAACAGCAAAACGGAGAGTTTCGCGCCCCGTTTGATTTCCACTTTCTTATCGCCACGCAGCTCAATCAGGCCTTCTTCATAACGCTTGAGGTAAACCGGATCGTTGGAGAGCTTCGAGTCAAAGCACCAGCTGATAATCAGCGACATCAAAATCACTGCCGCCAGCGTCGAAGGAATCATCACCATCAGCAGATGCAAATAACTGACGCCGTGGTTTTCCATTGTCGACGCCATATAGACCACCGCGGCGGAAATTGGCGAGGCGGTAATGGCAATTTGCGCGGCAACGACAGCCGTCGAAAGCGGACGGCAGGGTTTAATCCCTTGCTCTTTTGCCACTTCAGAAATCACTGGCAGCGCTGAAAGCGAAATGTTGCCCGTTCCTGCGAGGATAGTCAGGAAGTACGTCACGATGGGCGCGAGAATAGTGATGTGTTTCGGGTTGCGGCGCAGTAGTTTCTCGGTTTGCTGCACCAGATAATCCATCCCGCCTGCGACCTGCATGGTCGAGATGGCGGCAATCACGGCCATGATGATGGAGATGACGTCAAAAGGAATAGAGCCTGGTTTCACGCCGATTAAAGCAAGTACCAGAACGCCCAATCCGCCAGCGAAACCAATTCCGATGCCGCCTAAGCGGGCACCCAGAAAAATCGCGGCCAGTACAATAATAAGTTCGATGATTAACATGGCTGTCCGTCCATATATCCAGCAATCCTTAAGGAATTGAAAAATAATTGTTATGTAATTGTTTTTTGATACAAAGTAAAAAGGCCCGCTGTTCCGCAGAACAACGAGCCTTTAAAAGGTCAATAATACAGTCTGTTACTGTTCATTTTCATCGGTATAGCGTTTCGCTTTGTAGGCCGGGTGCTTCAGGTTCTCGATAGAGAAAATGTCGTCCAGTTCAGCTTCCGTCAGCAGACCGCGCTCAAGCACGACTTCACGGACGCTCTTGCCGGTTTCCGCACAAATCTTCCCGACGATATCGCCATTATGGTGGCCGATGAACGGGTTCAGATAGGTCACGATACCAATGGAGTTGAAGACGTAGAACTCGCACACTTCTTTGTTAGCCGTAATGCCGTTGATACATTTTTCCAGCAGGTTATAGCAGGCGTTGGTCAGGATATGCACGGATTCAAACATGGCCTGGCCGATCACCGGTTCCATGACGTTCAGTTGTAACTGACCCGCTTCGGCGGCCATCGTGACGCACACGTCGTTGCCGATGACTTTAAAGCAAACCTGATTCACCACTTCCGGGATCACCGGGTTAACTTTGGCTGGCATGATGGAAGAACCGGCCTGCAATTCTGGCAGGTTGATCTCATTGAGCCCGGCGCGCGGGCCGGAAGAGAGCAGGCGCAGGTCGTTACAGATTTTGGAAAGCTTAACCGCCAGGCGTTTCAGGGAGCTGTGAACCATCACGTAAGCGCCACAGTCTGACGTCGCTTCAATCAGGTCTTCCGCCGGAACGCAGGCCAGATTGCTCACTTCCGCCAGTTTCTGTACGGCCAGTTGCTGATAGCCTTCCGGCGTATTCAGACGCGTACCGATTGCCGTTGCCCCAAGGTTCACCTCCAGCAGCAATTCGCCGGTGCGGATCAGGTTGCGGGTTTCTTCTTTGAGCAGCACGTTGAATGCGTGGAATTCCTGGCCCAGCGTCATCGGTACCGCGTCCTGCAACTGCGTGCGGCCCATTTTGATGATGTTTTCGAACTCAACGGCTTTACGCTCGAAGCCATCACCCAACTGAGAAATCGCATCAACCAGTTTCAGCAGAGAGGCATAGACCGCGATACGAAAACCGGTCGGGTAGGCGTCATTGGTGGACTGGCATTTGTTGAGGTGATCGTTAGGATTCAGGAACTGGTAATCGCCTTTCTGGTGGCCCATCAGCTCAAGGCCGATGTTCGCCAGCACTTCATTCGTGTTCATATTTACCGAGGTTCCCGCGCCGCCCTGATAGACGTCGATGGGGAACTGGTCCATGCATTTACCGTTATCAAGCACTTCGTCGCACGCCTGAATGATGATGTCCGCAATATGGCGTGGAATGGTGCGCAACTCTTTGTTAGCCAGAGCCGCTGCTTTCTTCACCATCACCATGCCACGAACAAACTCAGGCACATCGCTGATCTTGGTGTTGCTGATATAGAAGTTTTCAATCGCCCGCAGGGTATGAATGCCGTAATAAGCTTCTGCCGGTACTTCGCGCGTGCCCAGCAGGTCTTCCTCGATACGAATGGTGTTTGACATGAGAACCTTCTCTTCGGTACTGAATGTGTTATGCGATGTTTAAAATTATGTTACTAGCCGTAGTAAATTTAAAACGATCAACCGTTGTTGCCACAACGAAGGCGATCATATGCTGCTTCAGGCGAATTGCACGTACTAAGATCACTATCCTGCCCTATGATTGTGCAAGATTTTAGTATCTGTGAGAATTCTCACAATTCATTTACCTGCTCAATTAAATCAGGTCTGGCGCTTGAAATCTCCGGAACACAGCACCATTTCAGTGTAGTAAGCCTGCATTTCTTTGATGGCAAAGATCTGAAGCAGGCACTTATTCAAGGTTTCGAACGTTTCTGAAGAAGAATTTCGGGGCCAAATCACAAGGAGAATGCGGTGCGCTGGATACCGTTACTACTGTTATTTCTGCTGGCTTACATTGAAATCACCTTATTTATCAAGGTGGCTGCGGTCGTTGGCGTCGCCACGACGTTATTGCTGGTGGTATTCACCTCCTGCGTGGGCGTTTCTCTGGTCAAAAATCAGGGAATGAAAACCTTCATGCAGCTTCAGCAGAAGTTGGCGGTCGGTGAAAGCCCGGCGGCTGAGATGGTCAAGAGTGTTTCACTGGTAATTGCCGGTTTCCTGCTGCTGGTGCCGGGCTTCTTTACCGATTTCCTCGGGTTGCTGCTCTTGCTGCCACCGGTTCAGAAGAGACTGACGCTTAAGCTTATGCCGCATCTGAATATTGTCCGGTCTGGCGGAAACTGGGGTAACAGCGCACCTACCGGGAATACCTTTGATGGTGAGTTCCAGCGGACAGATGAAACGCATGAACGCCTGGTGTCACCGAAAAAAGATGACGACACAGAGCACCGCGATCGCTAATCTCTGTGGCCTTGATTGTTAATACATTGTTGGGAAGCCTGTTTCAGGTCGATTTTGGGATCCCCTGAAAGTTGAAAGAAAAAGCGAAATTTTTTCTGTTCTTCCCCTTGAAGGGCTGTGTATCGCCCCCATTAAACAAACCACGAGGCCGGGCAGCATTTGTCAGGCATTCAACCCTAAAAATAGATATGGACCCGCTCACAGGAGAGTTATCAATGAAAATTCGTCCATTGCATGACCGCGTTATCGTCAAGCGTAAAGAAGTAGAATCTAAATCCGCTGGCGGCATCGTTCTGACTGGCTCAGCTGCTGGTAAATCTACCCGCGGTGAAATCCTGGCTGTCGGCCATGGTCGCATTCTGGAAAACGGTGAAGTTAAAGCGCTGGACGTGAAAGTTGGCGACATCGTCATCTTCAACGACGGCTACGGCGTGAAAGCTGAAAAAATCGACAATGAAGAAGTGTTGATTATGTCTGAGAGCGACATCCTGGCAATCGTAGAAGCCTGATCGTCCTCCGACCCACTTTTTTCTGAACTGAATGAATTGAAGGGAAATGAACAATGGCAGCTAAAGAAGTAAAATTCGGTAACGACGCCCGTGTGAAAATGCTGCGTGGCGTAAACATCCTTGCTGATGCAGTAAAAGTGACCCTGGGCCCTAAAGGCCGCAACGTGGTTTTGGACAAATCTTTCGGTGCTCCAACCATCACTAAAGACGGCGTGTCCGTTGCGCGTGAAATCGAACTGGAAGACAAGTTCGAAAACATGGGCGCACAGATGGTGAAAGAAGTGGCGTCCAAAGCGAACGATGCAGCGGGTGACGGTACCACTACCGCAACCGTTCTGGCACAAGCCATCATCACTGAAGGCCTGAAAGCCGTTGCCGCTGGCATGAACCCAATGGATCTGAAACGCGGGATCGACAAAGCGGTCATCCACGCTGTTGAAGAGCTGAAAAAACTGTCTGTCCCTTGCTCTGATTCTAAAGCGATTGCGCAGGTAGGGACCATCTCTGCTAACTCCGATGAAACCGTCGGTAAACTCATCGCTGAAGCGATGGAAAAAGTGGGCAAAGAAGGCGTCATCACCGTTGAAGAAGGCACCGGTCTGCAAGACGAGCTGGACGTTGTTGAAGGTATGCAGTTCGATCGCGGTTACCTGTCTCCATACTTCATCAACAAACCAGAAACCGGTTCAATCGAACTGGAAAGCCCGTTCATTCTGCTGGCTGACAAAAAGATTTCTAACATCCGTGAAATGCTGCCAGTACTGGAAGCCGTTGCGAAAGCCGGTAAACCACTGCTGATTATTGCTGAAGACGTTGAAGGCGAAGCCCTGGCGACTCTGGTTGTGAACACCATGCGTGGCATCGTGAAAGTGGCTGCAGTTAAAGCTCCTGGCTTCGGCGACCGTCGTAAAGCCATGTTGCAAGACATCGCAACCCTGACTGGCGGTACCGTAATCTCTGAAGAGATCGGTCTGGAGTTGGAAAAAGCGACGCTGGAAGATATGGGTCAGGCTAAACGTGTTGTTATCAACAAAGACACCACCATCATCATCGATGGCGTTGGCGAAGAAGCGACTATTCAGGGCCGTGTTTCTCAGATCCGTCAACAGATCGAAGAAGCGACGTCTGATTACGACCGCGAAAAACTGCAAGAGCGTGTCGCTAAACTGGCAGGCGGCGTAGCCGTTCTGAAAGTTGGCGCAGCGACTGAAGTTGAAATGAAAGAGAAAAAAGCCCGTGTTGAAGATGCCCTGCACGCAACACGTGCTGCGGTTGAAGAAGGCGTGGTTGCCGGTGGTGGTGTTGCGCTGATCCGCGTTGCTCACACTCTGGCTGGCCTGAAAGGTGACAACGAAGACCAGAACGTCGGTATCCGCGTTGCTCTGCGTGCGATGGAATCTCCACTGCGTCAGATCGTGGTTAACGCAGGTGAAGAAGCTTCTGTTATCGCGAACAAAGTGAAAGCAGGCGAAGGCAGCTTCGGCTACAACGCTTACACTGAAGAATACGGCGACATGATCGCAATGGGTATCCTGGATCCAACTAAAGTGACCCGTTCTGCTCTGCAGTATGCGTCTTCTGTCGCTGGCCTGATGATCACCACTGAGTGCATGATCACTGACCTGCCTAAAGATGATAAAGGCGATATGGGCGGTGCTGGCGGTATGGGTGGCATGGGCGGTATGGGCGGCATGATGTAATCATCATCCCCCTGCGTTCATCCGCAGGTACGGCAAATCAGCGGCAGTTCTGTCGCCTGAGTTAACGTACTGAAGAAACCCGGTCTGAAAAGGCCGGTTTTTTTTATTTGACCATTTTTTATCGTGTTCAGTAAGATAAGTCTCAATGTCTTCCAGGTTTACCGTGTAGACTCATTTCTGCGTGGTTTTCGGGTATGCGCCCATCACGCGGAACCTTGGGTATGCGTGGCAACGGATGCCTAAGAGAGCCAGGTGTTTTCTGATAGGCTTTATGTGATTACAAAAACAAATGGGGAAAGTGATGCGGATTAAAATGTTACTGGGCCTGTCAGCTATCGCGCTGCTTGCCGGGTGCAGTACCACTCATCAACTGGATACAGCGGGCCAGCAGGTGAAATTCACGGACGACAAACCAGGCGCAAATTGTCAGCTCCTCGGTGCCGTCACTGGTGCCCAAAGCAACTGGCTCTCAGGTACCGGCGGCGACGGCAGCTCAATGCGTGGTGCGGCCAACGACCTGCGTAACAAGGCAGCAGCGATGGGCGGCAATACCATTTATGGTGCCAACAGCCCGTCTCAAAATTTCCTGTCCAGCTTTGCACCGGTTGACAGCAAAATGGTCGGCCAGGTTTATAAGTGCCCATAATCGGGCTGTTCACGCTTTAGCCGCGTGAACCTGCATAGACCTTCATAGAAATACTAAAGGGATGCCCGTTGGCATCCCTTTTTGCATTTCAAATTTTCATTTTGCAATTCACGGCTACGACTGCTTAAGCCGCAAATCCAAAATAGTTTTACTCGGCTCGCCGCCAATCTCGCGGGTCAGCTTCGGCACCATATAACCGGAAACTTTGCTCATCAGCCCTTTCATAATGATGCGCGCTTCATCGTCGCTCACCATGAAATGCGCCGCGCCCTGAACTTTATCCAGTACGTGGATGTAGTAAGGCAAAATTCCTGTATCAAACAGCGCATTACTGAGCGCGGCCAGGACATCCGCAGAATCATTCACGTCACGCAACAGGACGCTCTGGTTAAGCAACGTGACGCCATGACGTTTCAGTTTGGCCATGCTGGCGCGTAAAGCATCATCGATTTCATTCGCGTGATTGATGTGCGTCACCATCAGCACCTGCAAACGCGACTGTTCAAGGCGCTGGCAGAGCGTATCCGTGATACGCGCTGGGATCACCACCGGTAAACGGGTATGGATACGCAGGCGTTTGATGTGCGCGATCCCTTCCAGTTCACCGATCAACCAGTCGAGTTCGTGATCTTTCGCCATCAGCGGATCACCGCCGGAGAAAATAATTTCATCGAGTTCGGGCTGTGTACGGATATAATCCAGCGCCTGAACCCAGTTGGTCTTATTTCCCTGGTTGTCCTGATACGGAAAATGGCGGCGGAAGCAGTAACGGCAATTCACTGCACAGCCGCCTTTCACCAGCAGCAGGGCACGATTGCTATACTTGTGTAACAGGCCGGGAACAATGCTGCGTTGTTCATCAAGCGGGTCAGTAGTAAAGCCCGGCGCGGCGATAAATTCTTCGCGTGCGGTCAGTACCTGGAGCAACAAAGGATCCCGCGGATCGCCGTGCTGCATACGTGCTACAAAAGCGCGGGGCACGCGAAGCGGGAACAAACGACGGGCTTCATGGCCACTTTGCAGATCTGCATTGTCGTTAAGTGCCAGAAGAGTAAGCAGTTCATTCGGGTCAGTGATAACATCGCCGAGTTGATACAACCAATCTTCTCTAAATGGCGTGTTTAGGGTTACAATGTTTGCCATTTTTTTGGCTAATACCAGTTTAAAATTAGAGGGCCATCATGGCGACTTATTCTAGCAACGATTTCCGTCCGGGTCTTAAAATCATGTTCGAGGGCGAGCCTTTCGCAATCGAAGACAGCGTGTTCGTAAAACCAGGCAAAGGTCAGGCTTTCGCACGTGTGAAAATGCGCCGTCTGCTGACCGGCTCACGTGTAGAGAAAACCTTCAAATCTACTGACTCTTGCGAAGGCGCAGACGTTGTAGATACCAACATGACTTACCTGTACAACGACGGTGAGTTCTACCACTTCATGCACCCTGAGACTTTCGAGCAGCACGGTGTTGAAGCTAAAACTGTGTCTGAAGCCTCTAAATGGCTGCAAGATAACGCTGAATGTATCGTGACTCTGTGGGACGGTCGTCCTATCGCTGTCCAGCCACCGAACTTCATCGAAGCAGAAGTTGTTGAAACCGACCCAGGCCTGAAAGGTGATACCGCAGGTACCGGCGGCAAACCAGCAACGCTGAGCACCGGCGCTGTGGTTAAAGTGCCATTATTCGTGCAGATTGGCGAAATCGTCCGTTGTGACACCCGCTCTGGCGAATACGTTTCCCGCGTTAAATAAGCGACTTATTACGTTGGATGAAAGCTGCCACAGGGTAATGCCTGTCGCAGCTTTCCGGCTCAACCTGTTGAATGGGATTGTGTTTACCATGTTGAAGAAGATGATGTTTATCGTGGTTTCAGTCATGTTGCTGGCTTCGTTAACCGGTTGCAACACGGTTCATGGTTTCGGTGAAGACATCCAGCACCTGGGTGGCGCGATTTCCAAAGCAGGCTGATCCCTTCAGCCTTGTTTTACCCACTTTCCTAAAATCCTTCCTGTTTCCCGTCACATCCGGAAAATTAGCTACACTTAGTGTGTCGTACTTTACATTCTCTTATAGGAAGGAATTTTATATGTTGAAGAAAAGTATCCTCGCAATTCTGTCTGTTCTTATCTTGTCTTCTGCGTTAACTGCCTGCAATACCACGCGTGGCGTGGGTGAGGACGTCTCTGCAGGTGGTCAGGCGATTCAGAAAAGCGCTCAGTAACGGGCGTGCGAGTTGAAGTAAGCTGAAGTCTGCCTGCACATTGATGCAGGCAGTGTTGTTTTTGTGGGGCAGAAAATTAAGGCTGTTTCACCCATACCAGTTTGCTGGTATCAAAGCCGTAGCCTTGCGCGGTTTTCAGCAGTTGCTGTTTTACGCCATCCTCCAGCGCGGGTGTCCGCGAGAGGATCCACAGATAGCTTTTATCCGGCCCGCAGACCAGCGCATAGCGGTAATCCTTATCCAGCTCGATGACGTTATAGCCGCCATAGAACGGGCCAAAGAAAGAGACTTTAAGCGCAGCCCGCGACGTTGGGCCGGTGAAATACCCTTTGCCTTCACTTTCCTGCCATTTGTTTTTCTCAGGATTAAAGCCACGGTTAATGACTTTCACGCCGCCATCATCGCGCAGGCTGTAATTGGCCGTTACGCGTTCAAGACCGCTTTCAAAGCTGTGATCCAGCCTGGCCACTTCATACCAGGTTCCCAGATAGCGATTAAGCTCGAAATTACTGACGACTTTGACGTCTTTGGGCGGTGTCACGCTACAGGCGACCGATAAAAGTGCCGTGGCAATTACACCCAGTTTTGACCAGATACGCATAAATGTTCCTTCCTTAGGTAATCCACTAAGTTTAGGTAACAATTGAGGAAAAGAGAAAAGGTAAATGCAGGAGGAAAATCAGCGGCCACAGGAATGACCGCTGAAGAGAGGATCTTCTCAGATCAGAGGCGGATCAACACGATAAGTGTCACCACACTCAAGATCATCGCCAGACCGTAGAACACCCATTTCCCGGCAGGCACGTGGATCTTCAGGTCATGCATAGCGTGGTGGATCCTGTGCAGACCGCACCACAACGGCAGGATGATCATCAGCAGCAGAAACAGGCGGCCAATCCAGCTTTGTGCGAACGCCAGTACGCGCGGATAGCTCAGTGCGTCACCGGGGAAGAACCCGAGCGGCAGCAGGAAGCACACCAGCAGGATCATCACCGGTGCAAAAATTGCACTCCACATACCGCCCGCGCCAAACAGCCCCAGAACACCGGTTCGTCTGAACGTTTAGGAAGAGTATTTTTCATATCGCCTCCTTAAAGAAACAGCGCGATGGCAAGGATCACCAGCGTCACAACGGCTGTCACGCACCAGAAACCAGTAATTATCGGTTCAGGCCCCATTTTCTTGCCTTTCACAATCACGATGGAAGCTTTCGGTGCCAGTTCAAACCAGGTTTTGGTATGAAGCAGGGCCGCAAGCAGTGCGATCAGGTTGATCAACATCACCACCGGGTTTTGCAGGAAGTGAACATATCCCGCCCAGCTTTCCGTACCGTTGCGTAAGGCGAAAATACCGGCCAGCAGCAAAATACTGAACCAGACTGCCGGAACGGATGTGCCCTCGCGCAGCATATAGAAACGATAGAAAGGTGAACGTTGCCACCAGCTTGCGGGCATTTCGCGCACGTAAGGTTTACGTTTGCTGCCCGGGGTCTGAGTTCGAGTCGTCATATTTTCCTCCCTCATTGCGGTCTCAGCCTCGCTATCATGAAGTCTTTCGAGCTTTCGACTTTGCCCTGCTGAATGGCAGCGGCCGGATCGACGTGTTTCGGACAAACTTCAGAACAGTAGCCGACAAACGTACAGCTCCAGACGCCGTTCTGGCCGTTAAGCTGCGGCATACGCTGTGCTTTGCCGTGATCCCGGTTGTCCAGGTTGTAACGGTGCGCCAGCGTAATGGCGGCCGGGCCGATGAATTCGGGATTCAGGCCGAATTGCGGGCAGGCGGCGTAACACAAACCGCAGTTGATACAACCGGAGAACTGATGATATTTCTCCATTTGTGCGGGCGTTTGTTTGCCAGGGCCTTCCGCGAGCGTCCGGGTATTGCCAATGATGTACGGCTTAACGGCCTCAAGGCTTTCGATAAAGTGCGTCATATCGACCACTAAATCGCGCTCGACCGGGAAGTTAGCCAGCGCTTCGATCCGCATCCCTTCGGGATATTCACGCAGGAACGTTTTGCAGGCCAGCTTTGGCACACGGTTAACCATCATGCCGCAGGAGCCACAAATGGCCATACGGCATGACCAGCGGTAGGAAAGATCGGCGGCGAGATAGTCTTTGATATAGCCCAGCGCGTCGAGCAGCGACGTTGTTTCGTCGAAAGGTACGTCATACACCACCGGATGCGGCGCGTTGTCCGTCTCCGGGTTATAGCGCATGATTTCAACCTTCAGGCTTCGCATTTTAGCCACGTGATTGCTCCTTATTTTTTTTATCGTGATTCTCAGCTTCCCCGCCATACATACGTTTTGCCGGTGGCAATGTGGTGATTTTTACATCGCCATATTCAAGACGTGGCGCGGAATCTGGCTGATAAAAGGCCAGCGTATGCTTAAGGAAATTGACGTCATCGCGTTCGGTACAGCCTTCATCCAGACGCTGGTGTGCGCCGCGAGATTCCCGGCGATGCAAGGCGGAATGCGCCATACATTCGGCGACTTCCAGCCCGTGGCCCAGCTCGATGGTATAAAGCAAATCAGTGTTGAAAACGCTGGAGGTATCTTTGATCTTGACGCGTTTGAAGCGCTCTTTCAGCTCAGTGAGCTTGTCGATGGTTTTTTGCATCAGCTCGGTGGTGCGGTAAATCCCGCAGCCTTCTTCCATCGCCAGCCCCATTTCGTCGCGGATGGCCGCCCAGCTTTCATCGCCTTCCTGCTTCATCAGCGCGTTAACGCGGTTTTCGATATCACGAACCTGCGCGTCGAGAGCTTCAGTATTGCCGTAGTCTTTGGCTTGCGCGGCGCGTTCTGCCGCTTTTTCACCGGCCATGCGGCCAAACACCACCAGCTCTGCCAGTGAGTTGGATCCCAGACGGTTTGCGCCGTGCAGGCCAACCGATGAACACTCACCGACGGCAAACAGGCCTTTGATGCGGGTTTCGCACTGCGCGTCCGTTTCGATACCGCCCATGGTGTAGTGCGCGGTAGGGCGTACGGGGATCGGATCGGTGATCGGATCGACGCCGACGTAGGCTTTGGCCAGTTCACAGATAAACGGTAAACGCTCACGCAATTTTTTCTCGCCGAGGTGACGTAAATCCAGATACACCACATCGCCACGCGGGGTGGAAATGGTGCGTCCGGCGCGCCATTCGTGCCAGAACGCCTGCGACACTTTGTCGCGCGGGCCGAGTTCCATGTACTTGTTTTTCGGTTCGCCAAGCGGGGTTTCCGGCCCCATGCCGTAATCCTGCAAATAACGGTAACCGTCTTTATTGACCAGAATACCGCCTTCACCACGGCAACCTTCAGTCATCAGAATACCGGAGCCGGGCAGGCCGGTCGGGTGATATTGCACGAACTCCATATCACGCAGCGGAATGCCATGACGGAACGCCATGCCCATGCCGTCGCCGGTGACAATCCCGCCGTTGGTGTTGTAACGGTAAACACGGCCCGCGCCGCCGGTCGCCATCACCACGGCGTTCGCCCGGATTTGTACGCGGGTGCCTTCCATCATATTGATGGCGACGACGCCGCGAACCTGGCCGTCATCGACCAGAATATCGAGAACGAAATGCTCGTCGAATCGTTTGATTTGCGGGTATTTCAGCGAGGTCTGGAACAGGGTATGCAGCATATGGAAGCCGGTTTTATCTGCGGCAAACCAGGTGCGTTCGATCTTCATCCCGCCAAAACGACGGACGTTGACTGAACCATCCTCTTTACGGCTCCACGGACAACCCCACAGCTCAAGCTGTGCCATTTCAGTCGGGCATTGATGAACGAAATGGTCCACTACGTCCTGCTCACACAGCCAGTCGCCCCCGGAAACGGTATCCTGGAAGTGAAAATCAAAGCTGTCGTGATCTTGCGTCACTGCGGCAGACCCGCCTTCGGCGGCCACCGTGTGACTGCGCATAGGGTACACTTTCGAAATCAACGCGATATTCAGGTTGGGATTGGCTTCCGCTGCGGCTATTGCTGCGCGTAAACCCGCCCCACCTGCACCTATAATTGCAATGTCGGCGTTAAAGGTTTGCACTGCATTCCTCCACTATCATCAATGAGATCGGGTTTGAAACACCCGCGAAAAAGGTTTTTGAATCTGAGGCTTAACCACCGCTGATGACAGTCAGGCGCTGTCTCAGTGGCTAATATTCTTATTATTTGTAAGGGAATTATTATACCTAATGAGGAGTAGTGGTAATTTGATGTGAATGCAGGTTTAGGCTTTCTCTGTATTTTGCTTCGCAAAATGAGATATTTGTTTGCCCTGAGGGTTGCAGGTAGACTGCATGACTTTTCTGAATTTGGAGTAAATCACCATGAGCGAAACGGCAAGCTGGCAACCCAGTGCTCCTGTCGCCAATTTGTTGAAGCGTGCGGCTATTCTCGCTGAGATTCGACGTTTCTTTGCCGATCGCGGCGTGCTGGAAGTGGAAACGCCGGCGATGAGCCAGGCCACGGTGACCGACATCCATCTGGTACCTTTTGAAACGCGTTTTGTCGGGCCAGGTGCGGCTGACGGCATGACGTTGTATCTGATGACCAGCCCGGAATATCACATGAAACGCCTGCTGGCGGCGGGCAGCGGGCCGATTTATCAGATGGGCCGCAGTTTCCGTAATGAAGAAGCGGGTATTCATCACAATCCTGAATTCACCATGCTGGAATGGTATCGTCCACGTTATGACATGTACCGTCTGATGAATGAAGTGGACGATTTACTGCAACAGGTGCTCGATTGCGATACGGCAGAAACCCTGTCTTATCAGCAGGCGTTTACGCGCCATCTGGGCGTAGATCCGTTATCTGCGGATAAAACCGAATTGCGTGAAGTTGCCGCGAAGCTGGATTTATCGAACATTGCCGATACCGAAGAAGACCGCGACACCTTATTGCAGTTGCTGTTTACGATGGGCGTTGAGCCGCACATTGGCCGCGACAAGCCGACTTTCGTGTATCACTTCCCGGCGACGCAGGCGTCTCTGGCCGAAATCAGCACTGAAGATCACCGCGTTGCTGAGCGTTTTGAGGTGTATTACAAAGGCATCGAACTGGCAAACGGTTTCCGTGAGCTGACCGATGGTCGCGAACAGCGCCAGCGTTTCGAACAGGATAACCGCAAACGTGCTGCACGCGGTTTAACTCAGCATCCTATCGATAACAATTTGCTGGATGCCTTAGAGCACGGTATGCCGGAGTGCTCCGGTGTAGCGCTGGGCGTTGATCGTCTGATTATGATTGCGCTGCGCGCAACCAGTCTGAGCCAGGTGCTGGCCTTCCCGGTCACTCGCGCCTGATTTCTGCCCCGTCGGTCAGGGTTTTCTTTCTCTTCCTCCCGCCGGAGGGGTTAAAAGTCACTGATTACCGATTTGGGGCAGAGAAAATCTGCCCCGATTCTTTTAATAAAAAGCCGTTGTTACAAATCACCCGGCGAACGCGAACTGTTACCGCTGCGGCCACTGCCGCTGCTGCTGGTAAACGTCGCATTACTGCCATTCTGCGCCCGGTGCAGCGTTTCCATACGCACCTGGAACGGCGGGAACGGCAGCGTAATGCCGTGCTCGCGGAATCCGGCCAGAATCAGCTGATGGATTTCGTGGCGAAGCGGCATACGGTGCGCCATTTCAGCGGCATGCATACGCAGCTCGAAGATCTGAATCCCCTGTTGTAAATCCACCAGATACGCTTCCGGCGCAGGCATATCCAGCACCAGCGAACAGCGGTGCGCGGCGTTAAGCAGGATTTGCGTCACTTCTTCACTGTTGGCTTCCGATGGCGCCGGAACCGTCAGCACAACACGCGTGACCGAATCGGAAAGCGACCAGTTAATAAACTGCTCGGTGATAAAGGCTTTGTTCGGAACAATAATTTCTTTGCGGTCCCAGTCGGCAATCGTCGTGGCGCGCGTATTGATTTTCGTGATGCTGCCGGTCAGGTTGCGGATGGTGACGGTATCACCGATACGGATCGGTTTTTCGAACAAAATGATCAGGCCGGAAATAAAGTTGGCGAATATTTCCTGCAACCCAAAGCCCAGTCCGACGCCCAGTGCGGCGACCAGCCATTGCAGTTTTGCCCATTCGATCCCGATAAGCGAAAAGCCCACCAGCCCGCCAATCAGCAGCAAAACGTATTTGGTGATGGTCAGCACGGCGTAACCGGTGCCCGGCGTCAGATCCAGATGCTGCAGTAGCGCCAGTTCCAGCAGGGCCGGCAAATTGCGTACCAGCTGCGTGGTAATGATCAGCACCAGAATGGCGATCAACACCGATCCCAGCGTGATCGGCTGCATACTTTCCACGCCCTGAACGGTCGAGGAAACCTGCCACAGATGAATATTTTCCAGGAAGGAAAATGCCGAATGGATTTCCGACCAGAGGAAGATCACCGAGATCAGCGCGATCAACGTCAGCAGGGATCGTACCAGCCGCAATGACTGCGCGGAGATCGCATCCAGATCGACCACCGGCTCTTCGATTTCCACCGTGCCTTCGTTACTGCTGCTGGTGTGATGTCCGTCTTCTTCGCCGCGTGCGCGCTGGTTCAGCATTTCAGCACGGCGCTGTTTAGCACGTTCGAAGGCGATACGGCGGCGCTGAATTAACATCCAGCGGCGGATAATGTGGTAAATCACCAGCAGTACAAACCAGATAGCGACCGAGGTTTCCAGACGCGCCAGCAGCGCCTGTGATGTGGCGAGGAAGCCCATCAGCGAAGCCAGTGCAGCCACGAGCGGTGCGCCCAGCAGCATCCACCACAGCGTGTTATTGAGGACGTTCTCGCTGTTGCCGTGTTTATCGTGGTAAAGCGGAATGCCCGCGCGTTTCAGGCTGTGTGTGACCAGCGCGACCACCAGACAGAGAATGACGAAACACAGGCGGCCAAGCGTATTGGAGAATTCGCGGTCATTCAGATTATCGAAAGTAATCAGCGCCATAATCAGCGGCACCATCACCCAGATGGACAGGGCGTAATAGCGCAACGCCCGCGAGACGGCACGCTGCGGCCACCCAAAGTGCGCCACAAACAGCCCCTGAGGATTAGCCAGCGCGGCGCTGACCATAAACGCCCAGAGAATTGGCAGCGTTGCGGTTACACCATCGCCTATGGCGACGGCAATCGGATAAGGCCATGCACTTTGCAGCCCGAAACCCAGCGCCGCCCAAAGCACCGGCAACGGCATGGCCACCAGAATTGACCAGAAAACCGTGCGCATCGTCAGTGAAAAATGGTCTTGTGTGACTTTGCCGACCTTGCTGCTGGCACGCGCCAGAAAGGCGTAATAGTGTTTGCGGGAACTGATGCTGATAATCACCAGAATCAGTGCACCAAACAGCGGTAACAACGTTTCTTTGCTGGTGACCATCATCATGGATGCGCCGCCCAGTTGGCTCAGTGAATCGAGCGACACCAGACGTTTCAGATCATGCGCGACCTGCACCGGATAGGAGAAACCAATCGGGCTGACGTCGGCGACCCAGAACAGATAGCGGTGCGCGGCGTCATGCACGTCATTCAGCGCTTCCACCAACTGGCTGTTGGCGACTTTCAGTTTGGTCAGTTCAAGAATTTGCGTATCGCAGCCGGAGAGCAGCGAATTGAGTAAATCACGCTGAGTCCGCAACTGAGCATCCAGAATTTTCTGCTGCGCTGCCGTCAGCGGTTGGCCGTCGTCCTGACGCCCCTGACGGTAAATCGCCTGCTTATCGAGTAAATCTTCATAGTGCAGACGCTGGACGCGTAACTGCGCCATATCGCGGTCAAGCTGTTGCGGTTTCGGCATGTCGGGCAGACGTGCAACCTGCGCCCTGAGCGTTTCGCCCAGCAGATTTGATGCACCCAGCCACTGCGCCTGTTCGCGGATTGTGTTGATCGCCTGACGAACCTGCTGTGTCTGCGCGGCGGCCTGACGCTGCTGCGAGGAAATCAGATCCATGCGCTGCGCCTGCTGATTCAGGGCCAGCGATAACTCACGGTTCGACTGCAACTGCTGGCTGATGGAATGCGGAAGTTCACCACTTTGCTCGGCTAACAGCTCGGTTTTTTCCAGTGCCTGTTCCGCTTCACGCTGGCGCTGGTTATTGAGCATGTTGCGTAAAGCCTGCAACTGCTGATCCAGAAAATCGGCGCGCTTTTTGTAGAGATCGGCACGAAGTCGTGAAAGTTCCTGCCGGTTATTGGCAGAAAGCTGCGCCAGCTCCAGTTCATCGACCTTGGCTTTGCGCGCCGCCGATTCTGCCTGAAGCGCACTGAGCTGCGCCTGCGCCAGCGGGGAAGATGCCGCCGCTGCCATGGCCGCCTGCATGCGCTGCTCAATATCGCTGAGCGCATTCCGGGCTTCGGTTTGTTGTTGGGGGATCTGGCTGACCGAATCGCTGATATCGCGGAAGCGATCTTGTTCCTGACGCAGCTGGCGGGTTTCTTCCAGTTGTTGGCTGCTGACCTGCAAAATCTGCTGCTCAAGCTGCGCGGCCGGAATACTGTCATCAACGGCTGGCGGCTTCTCAGGCTGGTTTTGCAGCTCAAGGCGCAATGCCTGCGTAAGTTTTGGAAAATCATCAATGACCGTCTGGTATTGCGCTGTGCGCCCGGCCGACACATTCATCTCATTCAGCCAGTTGAGCGCACTTTGCAACGCCTCAACCACCTGCGTCTGATTGGCCATTTCTTTATTGGCTTCCGCCTGTTTCAGCTCTTGCTTAAGCTGATCTTCGGTCGGGGTTGCTGTCGCCGCCAGAGGCAGGGCCAGCAAGAAACTCATCAGCAGGGCGGGGATCAGGCGCACTTGGTCACATCCTTTTCTTTATGTCAGTTCAGTCTGAACTCAATAGTCTTTGGGTGCTTGTGGTTCAGATGTGGCCACACCTGCCGGCGTTTCTTTGATGACGGGTGCTTCTGGAGTGACAAGTGCTTCTGGTACCGCAGGTTCTGCCGCTGCAGTTGCCGGTGTGCGCAGCGCTTCGGCGAACGGTTCGCCCATACGGGTGACGGTGCCGTTGCTCAGTTGTGGCATGAAGCGGATCTGGTTTGCAGCAAACAGGTTGATCACGGTTGAGCCCAGTTTGAAACGTCCCATTTCCTGGCCTTTTTCCAGCGCAATCGCGCCTTCTTCGCCAGCGGCCGGGTACGTCCAGCGTTTGATGATTCCTTCGCGTGGCGGCGTGACGCAGCCTGCCCACACGGTTTCGATGCTGCCGACGATGGTCGCGCCGACCAGAATCTGTACCATCGGGCCAAATTCAGTATCAAATACGCAGATGACGCGCTCGTTACGGGCAAACAGGTTCGGGACGTTGGCCGCCGTCAGCGGATTCACGGAAAACAAATCGCCGGGGACATAAATCATTTCGCGCAGCATACCGCCGCACGGCATATGCACGCGGTGGTAGTCGCGTGGTGCCAGATAAATCGTGGCGAACTGGCCTTCTTTGAATTTTTCAGCCAGCAGATAATTCCCGGCCAGCAACGCTTCGAGGCTATAGAAATGGCCTTTTGCCTGGAACAGTTTGCCGTCGGTAATCGCGCCTAACTGGCTGACAGCGCCATCGGCGGGCAGGCAAAGCATGTCCAGACCACTGACCACCGGACGCGCGCCATCACGCAGAGGGCGGACGAAGAATTCATTGAAGGTCGCGTATGACTTGAGATCCGGGTTCTGCGCTTCTCTCATGTCCACGCTGTAAAAACGGGCGAAAGCTTTGATGACCCAATGCGTCAGCGTGGCCGCGCGCTTATCTGCGCCCCAGCCTGCCAGACGGGTTAATCCTTGTTTAGGAAGTAAATATTGGAGTTTGATTTTGATACTGTCCAGCACGGGGAAACCTCTTGGATGGTATGAATGACCGGTTTGAACCGGCCATTTTGCAGGAGGCCGTCTTTATGACGGCCCCACAGTGTTTTTAGGCGGGGGATTGTAACGGGGTGAAATCATCGGTTCAACTTCCGTTAACTTCACCCGTTTGTCCTTAACCTTTTAGCTCAATGGCTTAACATTAAAGCGCGTCGAAGTTTTTACGCGTTTTTACGTCTTCCATACTTTCCAGAATGCGGTGGTAGTTGTCGAAACGCTCTTCGGCGATTTCACCACGGTTTACGGCATCGCGGATTGCACAGCCCGGATCGCTGCCGTGTTTGCAGTCACGGAATTTGCAATAGCCGAGGAAAGGACGGAATTCGACAAAGCCTTGTGTGATTTGCTCTGGCGCGAGATGCCACAGGCCAAATTCACGCACCCCAGGGGAATCGATAACATCGCCGCCGTGCTGGAAGTGATAAAGACGCGCCGCTGTGGTGGTGTGCTGGCCCAGACCTGAGTTGTCTGAGACTTGGTTCACCACGATCTGTTTTTCATCCGGTGGCAGCAGGGCATTCAGCAGGCTGGATTTCCCTACGCCAGACTGGCCGGCAAATATACTGATGCGGTCCGTCAGCGCTGTTTCAAACGCCGGCATGCCTTCGCCGGTCTGGCTCGAAACTTCAAGCACGCGGTAATTAATCTTGCGGTAGATGTCCATCATGCCTTCGACGAATTTACGGCCTTCGTCGTCGAGCAGGTCAATTTTGTTGAGCACAATCAGCGGCTCAACTTCGACGGTTTCGCAGGCCACCAGATAGCGGTCGATAATGTTCAGGGACAGCTCCGGCAGGATGGCGGAAACAATCACGATCTGGTCGATATTGGCGGCGATAGGTTTCACGCCGTCGTAGAAATCAGGACGCGTCAGGACGGACGTGCGTTCATGTACCGCCTCAACGATACCTTTAACGCTTTCGTTTTCGCCTTTGCGCCAGACGACGCGGTCACCGGTGACCAGTGAACGGATGGTACGGCGGATGTTGCAACGGTGCTGGCTGCCGTCGGCCGCTTCAACGTCCGCATGCATCCCGAAACGGCTGATGACGACGCCGTCTTGCGGTTCGCCGTGCAGAGAATCGTCCAGCTCTTTCCGTTTGTCGGTCTGTGTCAGACGACGCTGGTGGTTAGTCTGAACGCGACGTTGTTGCCCTTTAGACAGTTTTGACTTAGTCACTGCGCCTCACTTGACTGGCTTTAATCGCTCGGTGCGACCAAAACGTCTATGATACCAGCTATATCTCTTTCATTGTAATAGGACACATCATGGCTGCAAATGACTCGAATTTGATTTGGATCGACCTGGAGATGACCGGTCTGGATCCTGAGCGCGATCGCATTATTGAGATTGCGACGCTGGTGACTGACGCGCACCTGAATATTCTGGCGGAAGGTCCGGTCATGGCCGTTCATCAGTCTGACGCGCAACTGGCGCTGATGGACGACTGGAATGTCCGCACGCATACCGGCAGTGGTCTGGTTGATCGTGTGAAAGCCAGCCCGTTTGACGATAATGCTGCGCAGCAAAAAACGATTGAGTTCCTGCGCGAGTGGGTGCCGGAAGGCAAATCGCCAATCTGCGGCAACAGCGTCGGACAGGATCGCCGTTTCCTGTTTAAATACATGCCGGAGCTCGAGACGTACTTCCATTACCGTTATCTGGATGTCAGCACCCTGAAAGAACTGGCGCGTCGCTGGAAGCCGGAAGTGCTGAGCGGATTCAAGAAACAAAATACCCATCAGGCGCTGGACGATATTCGTGAATCCGTCGCCGAACTGGCGTATTACCGCGAGCATTTTATTAATCTCTAATCTCCCTCATCCTTCAAGTTGCAGATGCGTTGGCTGCACTCCCTCACCCGAATCACTGACCGATGTCAGCTCATCGGGATTCGAGAATTTGCCGCCTTCCTGCAACTCGAATGATTTAGGCGATTTATTTAAAAAATCTTTATAAAAGCGCGCGGAACACGAAATCACCGTGTTTCGCTGCTTAAATCGCCGCTTTGCTGTTTTAATCGGCACTTGAACAAAAAAATCATTTTTTTGCTTTCAGGGGCTTGCGGCTAAAAGGATTTCTCGTATAATGCGCACCCCGTACCGATGAAGAATTTCGTTGAGTGCGCAGAGCGGGAATAGCTCAGTTGGTAGAGCACGACCTTGCCAAGGTCGGGGTCGCGAGTTCGAGTCTCGTTTCCCGCTCCAAATTTTTAAGTGTTTGTTTTAAGTGTTTTAGATTTACAATGTAAAACATGCAGTACCATGCGACGCGGGAATAGCTCAGTTGGTAGAGCACGACCTTGCCAAGGTCGGGGTCGCGAGTTCGAGTCTCGTTTCCCGCTCCAAAATTTCAAAGGCTGTAAATTTACAGCGGATGCAATCAGCATCTCAATGCGGGAATAGCTCAGTTGGTAGAGCACGACCTTGCCAAGGTCGGGGTCGCGAGTTCGAGTCTCGTTTCCCGCTCCAATTTTCTTCTTCGGTTTACTTTCATATCT
Organism: Rahnella sp. PCH160; assembly: GCF_047784855.1. Classification (NCBI taxonomy): domain Bacteria; kingdom Pseudomonadati; phylum Pseudomonadota; class Gammaproteobacteria; order Enterobacterales; family Yersiniaceae; genus Rahnella; species Rahnella sp. PCH160. The sequence goes on along the minus strand of NZ_JBLOGT010000001.1, from coordinate 528,339 downwards.
CAGCAGCGTTTTCATGCATATTTCGTGCGTGATTCAAACGATCATTACACGATTTGTAGTAATTTCTTAAACAGACTTATCCACAGGTTTAGCTGTTTTTTTAGACTGCACGTTTTTTGACCTCTCCATATTGCCAATTTATAATTATCTGATTTTATTATAAATAAATTAATAACAAAACGTTATGACGATCACTTGCTCTTTTTTTTGCAATTGATTGGCAAAGCATTTTTATTTTTATGCACAGAAAATATCGCATTTCTAATAATGTGCTTTGGGATGGGTTATGCGTCTCTCGGCAGACCTTTTTCAACAGCGCGAATCAGCCGTTTCTGCTGCGAAGTTTGCACTTCAATACGATGTTCATTTCTTCTTTCGGTTTGTTGCCGGATTGCCCATTCAATATGTTCATCCAGCAGCGGATGTTCGCCTGCACGCGAATTCAGCGCGTCCAGCACCTCTTGCGACCAGGGCGCATTGCCCAGCGCCACCGAAATATTCCGCAACCAGCGCAGATGGCCGATGCGGCGTATTGGCGAACCTTCGGTGATGCGCAGAAACTTCTCTTCCGTCCAGCCAAACAACGCGATCAGCTCCGGTGAATGTAACGCGGCGCGCGGGCTGAAATCCTCTTCATCCGTCAGTTGCGAATAACGGTTCCACGGGCAAATCAGCTGGCAATCGTCACAGCCATAAATGCGGTTACCCATCATTGGCCGGAATTCTTCCGGTATCGCGCCTTCCAGTTCAATCGTCAGGTAAGAAATGCAGCGACGCGCATCAACGGTATAGGGTGCGACAATCGCGCCGGTCGGGCAGGTGGTGATGCAGGCCACGCATTTGCCGCATTTTTCTTCCTGTGGCTGATCGACCGGCAACGGCAGATCAATCAACAGTTCGCCAAGAAAGAACCAGGAACCGGATTCACGGTTAAGAATAAGTGAGTGTTTACCAACCCAGCCAAGTCCGGCTTTCGCTGCCAGAGGGCGTTCCATAACCGGAGCCGAATCGACAAATGGCCGGAACGTGACGTTTTGGTCGGGCTGCTGTTCGGTGCAATACGCCTGAATCATATCGCCGAGCTTTTTCAGCCGCTGACGCAACACTTTGTGATAGTCGCGCCCGAGCGCATACCGGCTGACATACCCGAGCTGTGGATTATTCAGGGTTTTGGCAAAGGCGGCTTTGGCGGGCAGGTAGTTCATGCGAACGCTGATCACCCGCAATGTGCCGGGCAAAAGCTCGTGAGGGCGTGCGCGTAACATGCCGTGGCGCGCCATCCATTCCATCTCGCCATGATATTGTTTATCAAGCCAGTCCTGGAGTCTGGGCTCTTCAGCAGATAAGTCTGTATCGCAGATACCGACCTGCTGGAAGCCTAGCGATTGGCCCCATTGCTTGATATGTTGAGCCAGTTGAACGAGATCGAGAGGGAGTGTCATGACGAACCAACGTGAAAAACGAAACGAGGCGAGTTTACCACATTCCGTGTTTTCTGCAGACTGGCTGCGACAAGCTGAGCGTCAGGCGGCGCAGGAAACAGGGGTTTCTCTGTTTACCCTGATGCAGCGCGCGGCCAAAGCGGCTTTTCTGCTGGCCCAACGTCAGTTTCCTGACGCGCGTCACTGGCTGATATTTTGCGGGCACGGCAATAACGGCGGCGATGGTTATGAAGTTGCCCGACTGGCGAAACTGGCCGGGATCCGTGTGACATTGCTGGCGGTCTGCAGCGACAAACCGCTGCCCGATGAAGCGGAGTCCGCGTGTCTGGGCTGGCAGAAAGCGGGCGGAGAAATCGGCGCGGCTGATGCGGCATGGCCGCAGGATGCTGATCTTATTATCGATGGTTTGCTGGGCACTGGCCTGACGTCCGCGCCGCGCGCGCCTTACGACGCATTGATCGGCAAAATTAACGCAACGCCGGTGCCTGTTCTCTCTTTAGATATTCCCTCCGGTCTGGATGCTCAAACCGGGCAGGCTGCCGGACTGGCGGTTCATGCCACGCACACGCTCACCTTTATTGCCCTGAAACCCGGTCTGCTGACCGGGCAGGCTCGTGATTATGTCGGGAAATTGCATTGTGATCCGCTCGGGCTGCAAAGCTGGCTGGGCGGGCATCTGCCGCATCTGCAACGGCTGGACGCCACACAGCTCGCGCAATGGCTGCATCCGCGCCGCCCTTGTTCGCACAAAGGCGATCACGGGCGTTTGCTGGTGGTTGGCGGCGATACGGGTTTTGCCGGGGCGATCCGTATGGCGTCGGAAGCCGCGTTGCGCAGCGGTGCTGGGTTGGTGCGAGTGCTCACTCACATTGAGAATGCCGGGCCATTGCTCACGGCAAGACCTGAGCTGATGGTGCAGGCACTCACGGCGGAAGCCCTGGAAGAAGGGCTGAAATGGGCGGACGTTCTGGTCATCGGTCCGGGACTCGGACAACGTGACTGGGGCAAACAGGCCGTAGAACAGGCTGAAAAATCCGATAAACCGGCGTTATGGGACGCGGATGCGCTTAACCTGCTGGCAATCAATCCCGGGAAACGGCAAAATCGCGTACTGACACCGCACCCCGGCGAAGCCGCCCGTTTACTCGGCTGCAGTGTGAGGGACATTGAGAGTGATCGCTTACTTTCAGCCAGGAAACTCACTGAACGCTACGGCGGTGTGGTCGTCCTCAAAGGCGCAGGCACGCTGATTGCCAGTGAATGCGGCGAGCTCGCTGTTGCCGACGTCGGTAATGCCGGAATGGCATCGGGCGGCATGGGCGACGTACTTTCTGGTATTATCGGCGGATTACTGGCTCAAAAACTTGATGTATATGATGCGGCCTGCGCGGGCACAGTGGTTCATGGCGCAGCTGCGGACGAAATCGCCCACCGGCAGGGAACGCGCGGTATGCTGGCGACCGATCTTTTAGCGGTGATTCCCCCGTTAGTTAATCCAGACCTGAAGAAATAGATATCTGAATGAATCAACTTAATATCTCTTTACCCGACGAAGCAGCGACGCTGCAATTAGGTGCTTCACTGGCGAAAGCCTGTGAAGGCTCTGCGGTTATCCATCTTTATGGTGATCTGGGTGCCGGTAAAACCACCTTTAGCCGGGGTTTTCTTCAGGCATTAGGGCATCAGGGCAATGTAAAAAGCCCGACTTATACGCTGGTTGAACCCTATCAGCTGGGTAATATTGCTGTGTATCATTTTGATTTATATCGCCTTGCCGATCCTGAAGAACTGGAATTTATGGGGATCCGCGATTATTTTGCGCAGGATTCCATTTGTCTGGTGGAATGGCCGCAAAAAGGCGCAGGGTTTTTACCCGAACCGGATATTGAACTGACACTGGATTATGCCTCGCAGGCGCAGCCTCTGGCGCGCACGGCGAAGCTGATCGCAGTGTCTGAAGCCGGAATTCAGTTGTTGCATCGTGTTCAACAGCAAGGATGACTGCGCGATGAACTCACGCTTTAGCTCTCTTTTCCATTCCGCGGCGACATTTCTGTTGGCGCTGATGCTTTTAGTTGTTTTGATTCCTTCCGCAGCGTTTGCGGCAGGCATGAAAAACATCAATGTTTCCAATGGCGCAACGCAGTCGACGGTGACCATTACCTTTGACGGATCACCGGATTATTCTTTTTTCCCGCTGCATAACCCTGAACGCGTCGTCATGGATATCCGTCAGGACGGTCTGATGAAAGGGCTGCCGCTGACGTTTAATGGCCAGAATCTGGTGACCCGCGTGCGCGCCAGTACGCCGCCGAATGCGCAAAGTCAGCGTCTGGTTTTTGAACTGAATCAGAAAGTCAGAACCAACGCGACGAAACAAAAAGACGGCAGCCAGTACACCGTGGTGCTGACCATGAATGCGTCTGCTGCGCCGCGCCGGAATACGCCGGTTTCCACGGTAACGAATACGCCGTCGCCGAACGCCGTCGCCACGCCTGCCGCATCGGAAAAATCGAATCCATTTACCAACGACCAGACGAAAGTTGTCTCCACGTCCGTGGCACCGGACAACTCACGATCTTCCACCATTTCCACCAGCGACAGTCAAATTATTGTCGCGATCGACGCCGGTCATGGCGGGCAGGATCCGGGTGCCATTGGTGGCGGTGGTTTAAAAGAAAAAAATGTCACGATTGCCATCGCCCGTAAGCTTCAGACGTTGCTCAACGCCGACCCGATGTTTAAACCGGTGCTCACGCGCGATGGCGACTATTTTATTTCCGTCATGGGGCGTTCTGACGTCGCCCGCAAGAAGAATGCGAATGTGCTGGTTTCTATTCACGCCGATGCCGCGCCAAGCCGCAGCGCGCGCGGGGCGTCAGTCTGGGTTCTGTCAAACCGTCGCGCCAACAGTGAAATGGGTAACTGGCTGGAGCAGCACGAGAAACAATCCGAATTGCTCGGCGGCGCAGGCGATGTGCTGGCGAATACCGCGTCTGACCCTTATCTGAGTCAGGCGGTGCTGGATTTACAGTTCGGCCATTCCCAGCGCGTAGGTTATGACGTGGCGACCCGCGTCTTACGCGAACTTCGCTCGGTCGGCTCGCTGCACAAAGCTAAACCGGAGCACGCCAGCTTAGGCGTGCTCCGTTCGCCGGACATTCCGTCTTTGCTGGTAGAAACGGGCTTCATCAGTAACTCAACCGAGGAGCGGCTGCTGGGCAGCAGCGCGTACCAGGATAAAATTGCACGAGCCATTCACGTTGGCCTGCGTAATTATTTCCAGTCGCATCCGATACAAAACGGCCCAAAGGTCGAAAACCGTCCGCTGCTGGCATCAGCATCGGCGGCAAGCGATAGTGCAACGGCAAGTGCATCTGCCCGTTCTTCCGTCAGCCAGCCCGGCCCGATTGAAGCCACAGCCGCTTCCGGCGGGGCGACGCAGATCCACAAAGTCACCCGTGGCGAAACGCTGACAGGTATTGCCAACAGTTACGGAACGACCAATGCGGCGTTGCGTGACCTCAATAAATTGAAAAAAGAGGGCGTCTGGGTCGGCCAGAGATTGAAAGTTCCTGCCGGCACCCGCACTTCTACTTCATCTGCATCGCGCGCTGCCGCCACAGCGGCGAAGAAACCGGCGAAACATACGGTGAAGCGCGGCGATACGCTTTCCGCGATTGCGAGCAAATACGGTGTCAGTATGAATGACATCAAAACGGCGAATCACATGAAGTCTGGCGAGGTACAGCTCGGCCAAACCTTAACGATTCCACAGTCATAACGGCGGTCTGCAGCCGCCAGCCACAGGAGCCGATATGCCGATCAAGGTATTGCCGCCGCAGCTTGCTAATCAGATAGCGGCCGGTGAAGTTGTCGAAAGACCGGCTTCCGTGGTGAAAGAATTGGTGGAAAACAGCCTGGACGCTGGCGCGACGCGCATCGATATCGATATCGATCGCGGGGGTGCCAAGCTTATCCGTATACGTGACAACGGTTGCGGGATTAGCAAAGACGATCTGGCCCTTGCGCTGGCACGTCACGCCACTAGTAAAATCACCTGCCTCGACGATCTGGAGGCGATTCTCAGCCTCGGTTTTCGAGGCGAAGCGCTGGCCAGTATCAGTTCCGTATCGCGTCTGATTCTGACGTCGCGCACCGCAGAACAAAATGAAGCCTGGCAGGCATACGCCGAAGGCCGCGACATGGCGGTGACCGTCAAACCGGCCGCGCACCCGCAGGGTTCTACCGTTGAAGTGCTGGATCTGTTTTACAATACGCCAGCCCGGCGCAAATTTATGCGCACCGAAAAGACAGAATTTACCCATATTGATGAAGTCGTCCGTCGCATTGCGCTGGCGCGTTTTGACGTTTCCGTCAATCTCAGCCACAACGGCAAACTGATCCGGCAATACCGTGCGGTAAAAGATCCGTCTCAGGCTTCCCGCCGTCTGGCCAGTATTTGCAGCCCGACGTTCGTTGAACATGCGCTGGAAGTTGAGTGGAGTCATGGCGACCTGGGGATCCGCGGTTGGGTTGCGGACCCGGCGGGTTCGCGCAGCCTGACTGACATGCAATATTGCTATGTGAACAACCGCATGATGAAGGATCGTCTGATTAATCATGCGATCCGTCAGGCATATCAGGATCAGTTGAAAGACGATCAGCAGCCCGCGTATGTGTTGTATCTGGACGTGGATCCGCATCAGGTGGATGTCAATGTGCATCCGGCCAAACACGAAGTGCGTTTCCACCAGTCGCGGCTGGTTCATGATTTCATCTATCAGGCCGTGATGTCTGTTTTGCAACAGGCGCGTAATCCGGTGCTTGAAGAACCACAGTTGCAGGAAGAAACGCCGCGCTGGCAGCCGGAAAACCGGCAGGCGGCGGGGGGGAATCATTTCTCACGGCCCGCTGATAAAAAACCGGCTCAGCCCGCACGGGAAAATGTATTTCCTGAAACGTCCCGAAGCAGCGCGCCGCGCGAACCGGTATTTCGCAGTGCTGAACCGGCGTACAACCGCAGTGAAGCGAAGCCCTATCAGCAGCTTTTACAGCCTGCCGCCGGGGATTTCTCATTGCAGGAATCGCCCCCTGTCGTGGCACAGGCCGCTAAACCTGCTACATCCGCGGCCCGTACACTGGCTGAACCGGCACTCGAAGCGCACAGTCAAAGTTTCGGGCGCGTACTGACGGTCTGTGCGGCGGAATACGCGTTGCTGGAGCGCGGAAAACAACTGGTACTTTTATCTTTACCGGTGGCCGATCGCTGGCTGAAATGGGCGCAACTGACGCCGCCGGAAGAAGGGCTCCGTCCGCAGCCTTTGCTTATCCCGCTAAAACTGACATTAAGCAAAGAAGAAGCCGCCGTGTTGGCGAAAAACGCCTTGTTATTACAGCATTTTGGTTTAGAAATGCTCAGCGAGTCACAACGTGTGACGGTTCGCGCAGTACCTTTACCATTACGCCAACAAAATTTACAAAAGTTGATACCCGATCTGTTAGGTTACCTTGCTGTTCAGCAGGAGGTGACTTCTGATGCGGTAGCTATGTGGTTTGCCCGCCACTGCGGCTGCGAGCACGAGGTCTGGACGATTTCACAAGCCATACAATTACTCACGGACGTTGAGCGACTTTGCCCACATCTGGTTAAAGCGCCTCCCTCCGGACTTCTGCAACCTCTTGATTTACAGTCCGCGCTGGCGGCTTTTAAGCATGACTGATTCTGAAAAAAACGCCGCTCCCCCGGCAATCTTTATCATGGGGCCGACCGCATCCGGTAAAACGGCACTGGCGATGTCGCTGATGAAACATCTTCCCGTTGAGTTAATCAGTGTGGATTCCGCACTGATCTACCGTGGAATGGATATCGGCACCGCGAAACCGACGGCAGAAGAACTGGCGCAAGCACCACATCGTCTGATTGATATTCTGGACCCGACCCGCGCTTATTCTGCCGCAGACTTTCGCGCTGACGCATTACGCGAGATGGCAGAAATAACCTCACGCAATAAGATCCCGTTATTGGTGGGTGGGACTATGCTTTATTTCAAGGCATTGCTCGAAGGTCTTTCACCGTTGCCCCCGGCCGATCCGGCTGTGCGTGAGCGCATTGAAAAACAGGCCGCAGAGCAGGGTTGGGAAGCACTTCATGGCCAGTTGAACGAGATAGATCCCGTCGCGGCTATGCGAATTCATCCGAATGATCCGCAGAGACTGTCCAGAGCACTGGAAGTTTTTTATATTTCGGGTAAAACTTTAACGGAACTGACTAAAATTTCGGGTGAAACGCTGCCTTATCACGTTCATCAGTTTGCGATTGCCCCGACCCGTCGTGAAACATTACATGCGCGGATCGAGGAACGTTTTAGTCAGATGTTGTCCAATGGTTTTGAAGACGAAGTCAGAACGCTGATAGCTCGGGGCGATTTGCATACGGATTTGCCTTCCATTCGTTGCGTCGGATACCGCCAGATGTGGTCATATTTATCGGGTGAATTCGATTACGATGAAATGGTTTTTCGTGGTGTTTGCGCGACACGACAACTGGCCAAGCGTCAGATGACCTGGTTGCGGGGTTGGGAGGGTGTCCAATGGCTTGATTCTGAGAAGCCGGAAGAGGCCTTAAACCGTGTAATTCAGGTTCTTAGTGCATAGGTTGGATGATTGTGTACAATTGATCAGTACTCAGCGCGCAAATTTTTTATGTGATTTATTTTCGAGCCGATAGGCTCAAAGTTACAAACAACAAACTAATAAGGAAAAGATAGAATGGCTAAGGGGCAATCTTTGCAAGATCCGTTCCTGAACGCATTGCGTCGTGAACGTGTTCCGGTTTCTATTTACTTGGTGAATGGTATTAAGCTGCAAGGCCAGATTGAGTCTTTTGACCAGTTTGTCATTCTGTTAAAAAATACGGTAAGCCAGATGGTGTATAAACACGCTATCTCCACCGTAGTGCCTTCCCGCCCGGTGTCACATCATAGCAATAATCCAGGTACGGGCAGCACCAGCAACTATCATCAAGGCAGTACTCCGTCTGCGCAGCAACAGCCGCAGCAGGAAAACGATGACGCTGAATAAAGCGCAACGTTGGTCAACCACGAAGGGGTTCATAAGTATTCCGATTATGCTTATGTACCCCCGGCTGGCGAATTTTTCCCAAATGAGAGGTCGCAAGCTTGTTTGACCGTTATGAAGGCGGCGAACAGGCCGTTCTGGTTCATATCTATTTCTCGAGAGACAAAGACACGGAAGACCTGAGCGAATTCGAATCGCTGGTTTCTTCTGCCGGTGTAGAGGCGCTGCAAGTCGTCACCGGGAGCCGCAAGGCACCGCACCCGAAATACTTTGTCGGCGAAGGCAAAGCCCAGGAAATTGCAGACGCCGTCAAAGCAACGGGCGCTTCTGTCATCCTGTTTGATCACTCGCTTTCTCCTGCTCAGGAACGAAACCTGGAAGCCTTGTGCGAGTGTCGCGTTGTCGATCGCACAGGATTAATTTTAGATATCTTTGCCCAGCGGGCACGAACACACGAAGGTAAGCTACAAGTAGAACTGGCGCAATTACGCCACATTGCTACCCGACTGGTTCGTGGCTGGACACACCTTGAGCGTCAGGGCGGCGGCATTGGTGCGCGTGGTCCGGGCGAAACCCAGCTCGAAACGGACCGCCGTTTACTGCGGGACAGAATTACGCTAATCCTCAGCCGTCTTGAAAAAGTAGCTAAGCAGCGCGAAACAGGTCGTCGTTCGCGCGTCCGTGCGGATATTCCAACGGTGTCTTTGGTCGGTTATACCAACGCCGGAAAATCCACACTCTTTAACCGTATCACTCAGGCCGATGTTTACGTGGCCAATCAGTTGTTTGCTACGCTGGATCCTACACTGCGACGCATTATGGTTGCGGATGTCGGGGAGACAGTTTTGGCGGACACCGTAGGGTTTATTCGTCACCTGCCCCATGATTTAGTTGCCGCCTTTAAAGCAACACTGCAGGAAACCCAACAGGCATCTCTGTTACTCCATGTTATTGATGCAGCGGACATCCGTGTTGAAGAAAACATTGACGCGGTGAATACGGTGCTGGCAGAGATTGAAGCAGATGAAATTCCTGCGCTGTTAGTGATGAACAAAATAGACATGCTGGATGATTTTGTCCCGCGTATCGATCGCAACGAGGAGAATTTGCCGGTCAGGGTCTGGCTCTCAGCCGTGACAGGTGAAGGTATTCCGTTGCTCTTTCAGGCGTTATCGGAGCGGTTATCTGGCGAAATTGCGCAGCATGAATTGTGCCTGCCGCCGGAAGCAGGCCGCCTTCGTAGCCGTTTTTACCAGCTTCAGGCCATTGAAAAAGAATGGATTGAAGAGGATGGCAGTATTGGTCTGATGGTGCGAATGCCCATTGTTGACTGGCGCCGCCTCTGCAAACAAGAGCAGGAACTGGCCAGCTATGTCCGCAACCAGAGCCTGTCTGATTTGGCCTGAAGAACACCAATCATAGAATAATGGAGCTATAACATGGCGTGGAATCAGCCCGGTAATAACGGACAGGACCGCGACCCCTGGGGCAGCAGCAATAATAATAGCGGCAACTCTGGTGGAAATTCTGGTGGTAATAATGACAACAAGGGCGGCCGCAATCAGGGGCCACCTGACCTGGATGATATCTTCCGTAAACTTAGCAAGAAGCTGGGTGGATTCGGCGGAAAAGGTTCAGGCAACAACAATAACAACGGTACGCCAACCGGTTCTGGTCATGGAATGAGTGGCACCCGAATTGCGGGCATCGCGGTTGCCGCGGTGGTTGTGATTTGGGCGGCGACGGGCTTCTATACCATTAAAGAAGCGGAGCGTGGCGTGGTCACCCGTTTTGGTAAGTTCAGCCACCTGGTTGAGCCGGGCCTGAACTGGAAACCGACCTTCATCGATCAGGTTCGCGCAGTGAACGTCGAAGCCGTACGTGAACTGGCAGCGTCTGGTGTGATGCTGACATCTGATGAGAACGTGGTACGCGTTGAAATGAACGTGCAGTACCGTGTGACCAACCCTGAAGCGTACCTGTTCAGCGTCGCCAACCCTGACGACAGCCTGAGTCAGGCGACGGACAGCGCACTACGTGGCGTTATCGGCAAATACACGATGGATAAAATCCTGACGGAAGGCCGTACCACCGTGCGTAGTGATACTCAGCGTGTACTGGAAGAAACTATCCGTCCGTACAAAATGGGTATTACCATTCAGGACGTCAACTTCCAGACCGCGCGTCCGCCGGAAGAAGTGAAAGCTTCCTTCGATAACGCGATTGCCGCCCGTGAAAGAGAGCAACAGTCTATTCGTGAAGCAGAAGCTTACGCGAACCAGATCCAGCCTCTGGCAAACGGTGAAGCACAACGCTTACTGGAAGACGCGAAAGCGTATAAAGACCGTACCGTTCTGGAAGCGCAGGGTGAAGTGGCCCGGTTCTCCAAACTGTTACCGGAATATAAAGCAGCACCGGAAATTACCCGTGAGCGTCTTTATATCGAAACCATGGAAAAAGTCCTCAGTCACACCCGTAAAGTTTTGGTGAGTGATAAAGGAAATAACCTGATGGTATTGCCTCTGGATCAGATGCTGCGCGGTAATAACGCCGCAGCGAACGACACCAGCAAAAATGATGAAGCAGGTTTGTTGCCTTCTGTACCGGGTTTAACCAGCAGTAATGGCAAAAGCAATGCCGATAACAGCAGTTCCCGTTCGTCTGGCAGTGTCATGGACCAGCGCCGTGCTAATGCACAGCGTGACGATACACTTCGCGTAGGGAGAGAATAACAATGCGTAAGTCATTTTTACTTATCGTCGTTGTGGTGCTGGTGGCGCTTTATGCTTCACTGTTTGTGGTTCAGGAAGGTCAGCGCGGTATTGTGCTGCGTTTCGGCAAAGTTCTGCGCGACAGCGATAACAAGCCTCTGGTGTATGCGCCGGGTCTGCATTTTAAGGTTCCGTTTGTGGAATCGATCAAAATGCTCGACGCGCGTATCCAGACGATGGATAACCAGGCTGACCGTTTCGTGACCAGCGAGAAGAAAGACTTAATCGTCGATTCTTACCTGAAATGGCGTATCAGCGATTTCAGCCGCTATTATCTGGCCACGGGCGGCGGTGACGTCTCTCAGGCTGAGATCCTGCTGAAACGTAAATTCAGTGACCGTCTGCGTTCTGAAATTGGTCGTCTGGATGTGAAAGACATCGTGACCGATTCCCGTGGTCGTCTGACATTGGACGTACGTGATGCGCTCAATACCGGCAGCGTAGGTGATGAGCCTGAAGCAACGACCGAAGCGGATGATGCAATTGCGTCTGCGGCTAAACGTGTTGAGCAGGAAACCAAAGGCAAACAGCCTGCAGTGAACCCGAACAGCATGGCAGCGCTGGGTATTGAAGTGGTTGACGTTCGTCTGAAACAAATCAACTTGCCGGAAGAAGTGTCCAGCGCGATTTACGACCGTATGCGCGCTGAGCGTAATGCGGTGGCATTGCGTCACATTTCTCAGGGTAAAGAAGAGGCGACTAAAATTCAGGCCGCAGCAGATTACGAAAGAACCCGTACTGTCGCTGAAGCAGAACGTACCGCCCGTATTACGCGCGGTGAAGGCGATGCAGAAGCGGCGAAACTGTTTGCTGATGCCTTCAGCCAGGATCCTGACTTCTACGCATTCATCCGCAGCCTGCGTGCTTATGAGGCCAGCTTCAAGAGCGGTAACGACGTCATGGTGTTAAGCCCTGACAGCGATTTCTTCCGCTTCATGAAGTCACCTGAAAAAAATAAATAATTGCTGATGCAATTTCTAAAAGGCCCTTTGTGGGCCTTTTGTCATTTCTGAAACACCCTTTTCTATTTGAAGGGAATCACTGAGACGCATTCACCATGAATTCGACAATCTGGCTGGCGCTGGCATTAGTTTTGGTTCTGGAAGGCCTGGGGCCGATGCTTTATCCAAAATCCTGGAGAAAAATGATCCTCACGCTGGCGAATCTTCCCGATCACATTTTGCGCCGTTTTGGTGGGGGTCTTGTGGTTGCGGGCTTCGTAATTTACTACATGTTGCGTGGTCGTCTGGGTGGTTGAGGTTTTGTTACGTTCAGCGTGTCACGTCCTGTTGAGACCGGTAGCACGCAATTAAAATTTTTCCCGCAAACGTGTGCTAAAAGTACTGGAAAGCACAGAATGAGATGTTAGAATCCTTTTTTAAGCAACCTGGTGATTCTTGAGATGGGTAAGAACGTCGTCGTACTCGGCACACAATGGGGTGATGAAGGGAAAGGCAAGGTCGTAGACCTGCTTACTGAACGGGCTAAATATGTTGTGCGCTATCAGGGCGGTCACAACGCCGGTCACACTCTGGTTATCAACGGTGAAAAAACCGTTCTTCATTTAATTCCGTCTGGCATTTTGCGTGAGAACGTGATCAGCATCATCGGCAACGGTGTTGTTCTGGCACCTGACGCTTTAATGAAAGAAATGGGTGAACTTGAAGCTCGTGGCATCCCTGTACGCGAACGTCTGTTACTCTCTGAAGCTTGCCCGCTGATCCTGCCATACCATGTTGCACTGGACATGGCGCGCGAAAAAGCGCGTGGCGATAAAGCAATCGGCACCACCGGTCGCGGCATCGGCCCGGCTTATGAAGATAAAGTTGCCCGTCGCGGTCTGCGCGTTGGCGATCTCTTCAACAAAGAAACTTTCGCTATCAAGCTGAAAGAAATCATCGATTATCATAACTTCCAGCTGGTTAACTACTACAAAGTAGAAGCCGTTGATTTCCAGAAAACGTTGGATGATGTCATGGCTATTGCCGACATCCTGACCGCTATGGTTGTTGACGTGTCTGAGCTGCTGGATGGCGCGCGTAAGCGCGGCGATCTGATCATGTTCGAAGGCGCACAAGGTACGCTTCTGGACATCGACCACGGGACTTATCCGTACGTAACGTCTTCCAACACCACAGCAGGCGGCGTCGCTACCGGTTCGGGTATTGGTCCACGTTATGTTGATTACGTTCTGGGTATCGTAAAAGCCTATTCCACCCGCGTAGGTGCAGGTCCGTTCCCGACTGAACTGTTCGACGAAACCGGTGAATTCCTGCGTAAGCAAGGTAACGAGTTTGGTGCGACTACCGGTCGTAGCCGTCGTTGCGGCTGGCTGGACATCGTAGCTGTTCGTCGTTCTGTGCAGATCAACTCGCTGTCTGGTTTCTGTCTGACCAAACTGGACGTGCTGGACGGTCTGAAAGAAGTGAAACTGTGTATTGGCTACCGCATGCCTGATGGCCGCGAAATGACGACGACCCCGCTGGCAGCAGAAGGCTGGGAAGGCATCGAGCCAATCTACGAAATCATGCCAGGCTGGAGTGAAACCACCTTTGGTGTGAAAGAAGTCGAAAATCTGCCACAGGCAGCACTGAACTACATCAAGCGTATCGAAGAGCTGACTGAAGTTCCGATTGATATCATTTCGACTGGCCCGGATCGTAGCGAAACCATGATCCTGCGCGACCCGTTTGACGCTTAACAGCCTGAGCTGATTGCGTAAAACGTCATAACCGGGCAAATTTGCCCGGTTTATTTTTTTCTGACCGTCCACGCTTGTTTACTTCCCGCGAAGCATCCACTATCTAAATGATTAGCTGCAAAGTTCGCGGCTGGTTTATCATCAAAGTGTCATAATAAACAATCATCTTCACCCTGTTGCCATTGCTGACGTGGAAAGACCGGGTAAACAACTACCCAGAGGTATGTGTGCAGTTAACGAGTTTTACTGATTATGGTTTGAGAGCGTTGATTTATATGGCATCGCTGCCAGGCGATCAGATGACCAACATTTCACAGGTCACCGAAGTTTATGGTGTATCGCGAAATCACATGGTGAAAATCATTAATCAGTTGAGCCGCGCGGGCCTGGTCACCGCTGTCCGTGGCAAAAACGGGGGCATTAAACTGGGGAAACCCGCGGAGACAATCCGCATTGGCGATGTGGTTCGCGAACTCGAACCGCTGTCACTGGTCAATTGCGACAGTGATTTTTGCCATATCACGCCCGCTTGCCGGCTAAAACTCGTCCTGCACACTGCTGTAGAACATTTTCTTGATGAGCTGAATCAGTACACTCTGGCCGATATGGTCAAAGACAATTCACCGCTCTACAAATTATTGCTTGTTGAATGAAAGACTTTCAACAAACTGCTGATGACAACGGAGGAATCGCTATGTCACAAGATCCATTCCTGGAACGAGAAGCAGAAAAATACGAATCACCTATTCCCAGCCGTGAATTTATTCTGGAACATCTCGGCAAACGTGAAACGCCCGCCAGCCGGGAAGAGATTGGGAATGAGCTGAATATTTCCGGAGAAGACGCGCTGGAAGCCCTGCGCCGTCGTCTGCGTGCGATGGAGCGTGACGGGCAACTGGTCTTCACCCGCCGTCAGTGCTACGCGCTGCCGGAGCGTCTGGACTTACTGAAAGGCACCGTCATTGGCCATCGCGATGGCTATGGTTTCCTGCGCCTTGAAGGCGTAAAAAAAGACGACGTGTATCTTTCTGCTGAACAAATGAAAATGTGCATCCACGGCGACGTGGTGCTTGCACAACCGGTCGGCACCGACCGTAAAGGCCGCCGTGAAGCGCGTATCGTGCGTGTCCTGGTGCCAAAAACCAGCCAGATTGTCGGTCGTTACTTTACCGATGCCGGTGCAGGTTTTGTGGTGCCAGACGACAGCCGCCTGAGCTTTGATATCCTGATCCCGGCCGATGCCATTAACGGCGCGCGCATGGGGTACATGGTGGTGGTTGAGCTGACACAGCGTCCGACCCGCCGTACCAAAGCTGTCGGTAAAATCGTTGAAGTGCTGGGCGATAAAATGGGCACCAACATGGCGGTGGATATCGCACTGCGTACGCACGAAATCCCACACGTCTGGCCGCCACAGGTTCTGAAACAGGTCGAAGACCTGAGCGAACAGGTGCCGGAAGAAGCCAAAAAAGGCCGTGTTGATTTACGCAGTCTGCCGTTAGTCACCATCGATGGTGAAGACGCACGGGACTTCGATGACGCCGTATATTGCGAGAAAAAACGCGGTGGTGGCTGGCGCTTGTGGGTGGCTATCGCTGACGTCAGTTATTACGTCCGTCATGGCACCGCGCTGGACGACGAAGCACGCAGCCGCGCGACATCCGTTTACTTCCCGTCGCAAGTTGTCCCGATGCTGCCGGAAGTGCTGTCGAATGGCCTGTGCTCCCTGAACCCTCAGGTTGACCGTCTCTGTATGGTCTGTGAGATGACTATCTCCGCGCAGGGCAAGCTGACCAGTTCTAAATTCTACGAAGCGGTGATGAGCTCCCACGCCCGTCTGACCTACAATAAAGTCTGGCGCGTCATCGAAGGTGACCCGGAGCTGCGCGAACAGTACAGCCCGCTGGTTAAGCATCTGCTTGAACTGCACACCATGTACAAAGTGTTGGATCAGGCGCGTGCAGAACGCGGCGGTATCGCGTTTGAAACGGAAGAAGCGAAATTCATCTTCAACGCCGAGCGCCGTATCGAACGCGTCGAACCGACCGTCCGTAACGATGCGCACAAACTGATTGAAGAGTGCATGATCCTCGCGAACATCGCGGCGGCGCGTTTTGTTGAAAAACATAATGAACCGGCGCTGTTCCGTGTTCACGACCGTCCAAGCGACGACCATATCTCCGCGCTGCGCAGCGTGCTGGGTGAGTTGGGTTTGGTCATGGGCGGCGGTCTGAAACCTGAGCCGAAAGATTATGCTCAGATTATGGATGAACTGGCGGATCGCCCTGACCGCGAAATGCTGCAAACGATGTTGCTGCGTTCGATGAAACAGGCGATTTATGACCCGGAAAACCGTGGCCACTTTGGTCTGGCGTTGCAGTCCTACGGGCACTTCACGTCCCCAATCCGTCGTTATCCGGATCTGGCATTGCACCGCGCCATCAAATATCTTCTGGCGAAAGAGCACGGCACGCTGAAAGACCGCTGGACGCCAACCGGTGGCTGGCACAGCGATTATGAAGATATGTTGCAGCTTGGCGAGCATTGTTCCATGGCTGAACGTCGTGCGGACGAAGCCACCCGGAACGTAGCTGACTGGCTGAAATGCGACTTCATGCAGGATCACGTCGGCGAAGTCTTTACCGGTATTATCGCCAGCGTCACCGGCTTCGGTTTCTTCGTTCGCCTGAACGATTTGTTCATAGACGGCTTAGTGCATGTGTCCTCGCTGGACAACGATTACTACCGTTACGACAACATCGGGCAGCGCCTGGTGGGTGAATCTTCAGGCGCGGTTTACCGCCTGGGTGATACGGTAGAAATCCGCGTTGAAGCTGTACATATGGACGAGCGTAAAATCGACTTCGCTCTGGTTTCCAGCACCCGTAAAGCACGCGGTGAAGGTAAAACAGCACGCGATCGTGCCAAAAAAGGCGGCGAACGTTCCATGCGTTCCACCGCGCCTGCCAATGCAGGGCGTCGCCGTACTGGCAAGAAAAACGTGAACTTTGAGCCGGACAGCACCTTCCGTAAAGACGACGCAAAACCGGCTAAACCGAAGAAAGAGAAAACGGTTGGCGAAGTGGGTAAAGACGGTAAACCGAAGAAAGCTAAAAAGCCTTCTGACAAAACGACGAAAATTGCATCGGCCACCAAAGCCAAGCGCGCGAAGAAAAAGTCGACCGACAGCTAACCCTTCCCGGCGATTCGTCTATGGTAGAATCGCCCGTAACCTTATTAAATTGCGGACAGCATGCTGTCCGCAATTCTATTTTAAAGAGCATCATGAGCGAAATTATCTACGGTATTCATTCCGTTAAAGCCTTACTCGACAACGATCCGCAGCGCTTTCTGGAAGTCTTCATCCTGAAAGGCCGTGACGACAAACGTCTGAAACCATTGATCGACGAGCTGGAAGCGGGCGGCATTGTTATCCAGGTGGCGAGCCGACAGTGGCTGGATGAGAAATCCGAAGGTGCCGTGCATCAGGGGATTATTGCCCGCGTGCGTGAAGGCCGCCAGTATCAGGAAAACGATCTGCCTGCGCTGCTTGAAAGCCTCGATTGCCCGTTCCTGCTGGTGCTGGACGGCGTAACCGACCCGCACAATCTGGGCGCATGTTTGCGTACTGCTGATGCGGCGGGTGTTCATGCCGTTATCGTTCCGCGTGACCGTTCTGCAAAACTGAACGCGACAGCCAAAAAAGTCGCCAGCGGCGCGGCAGAAAACGTACCGTTGATTAACGTGACCAATCTGGCGCGTACTTTACGCGTATTGCAGGAACATAATGTCTGGATCGTCGGCACGGCAGGCGAAGCGGATCATGATCTGTTCCAGAGCAAGATGACCGGCCCGATGGCGCTGGTGATGGGCGCAGAAGGCGAAGGTATGCGCCGTCTGACCCGCGAACATTGCGACGAACTGATCAGCATCCCGATGTCAGGCAGCGTGTCTTCCCTCAACGTCTCTGTCGCGACCGGCGTTTGCCTGTTCGAGGCGGTACGTCAGCGTGGTCTGAAGAAAAGCTGATTTCAGATTTCTGACGTCATGCCATAAAACGGGAGCCTTCGGGCTCCCGTTTGCATTTCTGCCTTTGTGATCTGCGCGCCTGTTAATTCTCCGATTTTTACCATACTGATACCTCATCCTTATGAAAGGGAGCAGGCGATGAACTGGGAAACACATCGGGTTTTCAATCAGCCCAAGCCGCTGAGTAACAGCAATTTATTCCTCTCTGATACGCCGCTGCGCGAAGCCGTTGCCCGCCAGCAGGCGGGCTGGGACAGTGACGTGCTGGCTTCTTTAGGACAACAGCTGGGCTCTGCCGAATCGCTGGAACTCGGACGGCTGGCGAATGCGAATCCGCCCGATCTTCTGCGCTATGACACCACCGGTGAACGGCTCGACGATGTCCGGTTTCACCCGGCCTGGCATTTGCTGATGCAGGGGCTGATTGCTAATCGGGTGCATAATTTGCCGTGGCAGGAAGATGCGCGTATTGGTTCTGCCGTGGCGCGTGCCGCGCGCTTTATTCTGCATGCTCAGGTTGAAGCCGGAACACTTTGCCCTGTAACGATGACTTTCGGCTCGATTCCTCTTTTACAACATTATCTGCCTGCGGAATTTCGCAGCTGGCTCAGACCGCTGCTTTCTGACCGTTACGATCCGCATTTGCAGCCCGGCGATCAGAAGAAAGGTGTGCTGATTGGTATGGGCATGACCGAAAAGCAGGGTGGTTCTGACGTGCTCAGCAACACCACGCGGGCGGTTGCGCTGGAAGGCCGTGGCAGCGGAAAACCGTATCATCTGACCGGCCACAAATGGTTTTTCTCGGTACCGCAAAGCGATGCGCATCTGGTGCTGGCGCAGGCCGACGGCGGGCTGTCCTGCTTCTTTTTGCCCAGGGTTCTGCCGGACGGCTCGCGAAATGCCATCCGTATTGAACGCCTGAAAGATAAACTCGGTAACCGCTCGAACGCCAGCAGTGAAGTGGAGTTTCAGGATGCGACGGGCTGGCTGCTGGGCGAAGAGGGAGAAGGGATCCGCCATATCCTGAAAATGGGCGGACATACGCGTTTTGACTGCGCGCTGGGCAGCCACGCCATGATGCGCCGGGCTTTATCCGTGGCCTTGTATCACGCCTTCCAGCGGCAGGTGTTCGGCAAACCGCTGATTGAACAGCCACTGATGCGCCAGACGCTGAGCCGGATGGCCCTGCATCTGGAAGGGCAAACGATGCTGCTGATGCGCCTGGGCGCGGCGACCGGCGCATGCGATAACCCGGATGAACAGATTTTGTGCCGCCTGCTGACGCCCGCCGCGAAGTTTGAAGTCTGCCGTCAGGGCATGCCTTTTGTGGCGGAAGCGATGGAGGCATTAGGCGGGATCGGGTACTGCGAAGACAGCGAGTTGCCGCGTTTGTATCGTGAAATGCCGGTGAACAGTATCTGGGAAGGCTCGGGGAATGTGATGTGTCTCGATGTGCTGAGAACACTCAAAAAGCTGCCCGCCAGCGGAGAAATGCTGCAACACCTGTTGCATCAGTCGCGCGGGCAAAACCGGATTTTTGACCGCGCTTCACGCCAGTTCCAGCAACGTCTGCATGCACCGGAAGAAGCGCAGGGGCGCTGGCTGACCGGACAACTGTTTAACCTGCTGGCGGCCACGCAGATGCTGGAATTTGCTTCGCCGCCCATGGCCGACGCGTGGTGCAGGATGGTACTGGATCCGCGCGGAGAAACGCTGTTGCCTGAACGCCTGTGTCAGTTGCTGATCAACCGCGCAATCGGAGCCGAATGATCAGCGGTAAAGCGTGGCCTGAGAGTACCAGCGACCGGGGATAATGGTTTCGCTGTTAAACATGATGACGTAATAACGTGCGCCCGCTGCATTGGCTTTGCGCTGGATTTCCGCTTCGACGTCCATCGGGCTGCCAAGGGCTTCGGCGGTAATACTGCCGATTTTGGTCAGCGTTGATGTCTGGGCGCGAGTAATTTCCTGCGCTTTTGCCGTCGGTGCGGGCGGTGGAACGGGCGTAGTCTGCATGACATTGCTGCAACCGCTGAGCGCAGCCAGTAACAGCAGCGCGGCGGAGATTTGGAGGGTTTTCATCGTGATATCCGGAAAAAGGGCGATACTCTGAGTGTAGCCCTTTCACCGCTAAGCTGGCGAGTCTGCGCGGTGTTTATTACCGCGCGACTCACGTCTTATCTTTCGGAAATTTTAAATACGCTCACCAGTTGAGAAAGGTGACGCCCCTGTTCGCTAAGCGCCGCCGCAGTTTGTCTTGAATTTTCCACCAGCGTGGCGTTCTCGTGCGTCGCTTTACCAATCTGCATGATGGCAATATTGACTTGCGAAATCCCCGAAGACTGCTCATGTGAAGCCACATCGATGTCGCTCATCAGCACTTTCACCTGACGGATCCCGCTAAGAATACCGCTCATATTCGCCTGCGTTTTGGCCGCGCTCTGATGACCGTCTTCGACTTTGCTCAGGGAGTCGGCGACCAGATTTTCAATCTCTTTCACCGCATTTGAACTGCGTTGCGCCAGCGCCCGGACTTCGGCAGCCACCACTGCAAATCCGCGACCGTGTTCACCGGCTCTGGCGGCTTCCACCGCGGCGTTCAGCGCCAGAATATTGGTCTGGAAGGCGATGCCTTCGATGACCGTGGTGATATCTGCGATGCGCGTCGAGGCATGTTTGATGGCTTCCATGCTTTCGACGGACTGATTCACCGCGTCCGCGCCCACCGTGGCGGCCTTATCGGTTTGCAGCACCAGTTGCGTTGCCTGCGTGGCGTTGTCCGCCGTGTTCTGCACGGTGGCAGTGATTTGCTCCATGCTGGCCGAGGTTTCTTCCAGACTGCTCGCCTGCGTGCCAATCTGCTGATTGATTTGATCGCTGTCGTGCGCCAGCCCGTGCGTATTGGTCATAATTTCAGAAGACACCTGACGCACTTCGCCGACAATTTTCTCCAGCCCGTGGCCGATGCCGTCAATGGCGTGCATCAGGGAACCAATCTCATCGACGCGCTGCGTCTGCGCGCGGGCACGCAAATCCCCGCTGGCGTATTGCTGGGCAATCAGCACCACGTCGCTGAGCGGGCGGCTGACCAGTTTTCGCGTCAGCCCGATAAACAGCGCCGCGAACAACGCCAGTGCCATAAGGCTGATCATCAGGAAGCGGTTACGCGTGTTGTTAACCTGTTCCATCAGACTGTCTTTGTCGGTACTGCCCACGACGACCCAATGCCACGCCGGGACATTGGCATAGACAATAAATTGCTGATGCTGGCTGGCAGGGTCGGTGTACTCGCGCTCTCCGTGCGATTGTGACATCACCTGCTGCAACTCACCGTCTGGCCACGCCGGGGTTTTGCCTTCATGCGTGGAATGCACCAGATACTTGCCGAGACCTTTCCCCGGTGCGCTGTTGAGCACAAAGAAATAGCCTTTCTCACCAATGCGTTTGGACAAAATTTTTGAGCGCATATCCGCGTATTCCTGCGTGATATCGACCCCGACAAACAGAATGCCGATCACGCTGCCCTGTGCGTCGCGCACCGGCTGATATTTAGTGATGTATTTTTTGCCGAATAACGTCGCGAGACCGCTAAAGGATTGTCCGGCCATAATTTGTGCATATGCCGGGCTGGCGCTGTCGAGCAACGTCCCGATAGCGCGCGTGCCATCCTGCTTTTTCAGTGAAGTGGTCACACGGATAAAGTCGTCGCCACGGCGTGCGAAAACGGTAGAAATGGCACCGGTGCGTGCCAGAAAATCATCGGGGATCCGCGTATCAAGATTCAGGGGATTACCGCCGGCTTTAATAACAGGCGCAGACTCACTGCCGACCATCACCGGGCTGGCGGTATCCAGCTCGAAATTCTCTGGCAGGAAGTTGCTGAATAAACGCGTGTAGCTGTCAACTTCCGCATTCAGGCTGGCGTTATACATCTCAATCATGTCAACGACGCCGGTCACCTGTTCTGAAATGGCGTTAATGGCCAGCTCATTAACCTGTCTGCCGGCAGAATGCGTCAGAGACAAAGTGAAAATAATAAACAGGGTGCCGACCAGCAGAGATGCAATACTGGCCAGTTTTGCGCCTATGCTCCAGCGGCGAAATGCACGTTTTGATGCCGTTTTCATGGGTTTTTTCCGTTTGCTTATGTAAGCGCACTAACGGCGGCAAACGGGAAAGGATTAATGATCAACTGTAACCAGTTATTTCATTAAAAATTGATTTGAATCAATGAAATTATTCTAAATGTGTGAATTTGAATTAGGCAAAAATCACTGATTTTACTTTCACTTCAATAAATGGTTATAAATCATGCGAAAAAGGTTGTGGCCGGCCGGCGTCGGGCCGGTAAACTGAAAAACAGACTGAAGCCAAACTCGTTTGCCAAAAGGCGTAAAGGGAGTATCAGATGGTTGAGATGTATGAAGAAAATATTGAAGGGATCCAGGTGATCCACGCCGTTCCTGCCGGACAATATCCGCAGCAGCTCCCGACGATATTTTTCTATCACGGCTTTACGTCGTCGAAGGAAATTTACTCCTATTTTGGCTACACACTGGCGAAAGCCGGTTTTCGCGTTATTTTGCCTGATGCCCGGCTCCATGGTGCGCGTGCTGATGGCGACGAAGCCCGGTTGCTGGCCAATTTTTGGGGCATTTTGCAGGGCAATATAGAAGAGTTAGCGGTGCTGAAAGATCACTTTGTCGGCAACGGCCTGGCCAGTTCGGAGAGATTAGGCGTCGGCGGTGTGTCTATGGGTGGCATGACGACGATGGCGGCGCTGGTCAAATTCCCCTGGGTGAAAGTGGCGGCAAATCTGATGGGCTCCGGCTATTTTTCACATTTATCGCACCGTCTTTTTCCGGCTTACGATGTGGAAGACTCCGCGCAACGCAACGCGTTTGAACGTGAATTTGCACCGTTATTGAGCCTGGATATCAGCGGGAAAACGGCCTTAATCGCCGGTAAACCGTTGTTTGTCTGGCACGGTGAACAGGATGATGTCGTCCCGTTCGGCGAAAGTCAGCGCCTGAGGCAGGAGCTTGCGGAAAATGGCGCGGATGCCAATCTGACGTTCATTTCTGAAGCCGATGCGAAGCATAAAGTGTCGGTAAACGCGCTGGCGGCAAGCACCGAATTTTTCGCCGCCAGGCTGTAGAGAAATTAATCTACCTTTCTCCTTGAGTTTCCCACAGGCTGTACATATAATTGCGCGTCATTTTTTCGACCGCACAACAAACACGTTCCTTGCTTCCATGGGCCGCGGTTGACCCTGACAGGAGGCTGAATAATCCGTAAGGAGCAATTCTATGCGTCATTACGAAATCGTATTTATGGTTCACCCTGACCAAAGCGAACAGGTTCCGGGCATGATCGAGCGTTACAGTGCAGTAATCACTAACGCTGCTGGTCAGATTCACCGTCTGGAAGACTGGGGCCGCCGTCAACTGGCTTACCCGATCAACAAACTGCACAAAGCTCACTACGTTCTGCTGAACGTTGAAGCTCCGCAGGAAGCGATCGATGAGCTGGAAACAAACTTCCGCTTCAACGACGCCGTTATCCGTAGCATGGTTATGCGTACTAAACACGCGGTAACTGAAGCATCTCCAATGGTTAAAGCAAAAGACGAACGTCGTGATCGCCGTGAAGACTTTGCTGAAGCTAATGATGATGCCGAAGCTGGGGATTCTGAAGAGTAATTGCCGTGATGGCGAATCGTCTGGTGTTGTCAGGCACTGTGTGCAAGACCCCCATTCGTAAAGTCAGTCCTTCGGGTATTCCTCACTGCCAGTTTGTGCTTGAGCACCGCTCGCAGCAGCAGGAAGCCGGATTTAGCCGACAAGCGTGGTGCAGAATGCCCATCGTTGTCAGCGGACAAGCGTCACAAGCATTAACTCACAGTATAACGGTCGGCACGCAACTCACTGTTACCGGATTCATTAGTTGCCATCAAGGGCGCAATGGACTGAATAAAGTGGTGTTACATGCCGAGCAGATTGATTTGATAGATTCTGGAGACTAGCCTAATGGCACGTTATTTCCGTCGTCGCAAGTTCTGCCGTTTCACCGCGGAAGGCGTTGTAGAGATTGATTATAAAGATATCGCTACGCTGAAAAACTACGTTACCGAAAGTGGTAAAATTGTCCCGAGCCGTATTACCGGTACTCGTGCAAAATACCAGCGTCAGCTCGCTCGTTGTATCAAGCGCGCACGCTATCTTTCTCTGTTGCCATACACTGATCGTCATCAGTAATCGGCAACTGTCAATTAACGACTCTGAGAGGATTAGGTAATGCAAGTTATTCTGCTTGATAAAGTAGCAAACCTGGGCAGCCTGGGTGATCAAGTTAACGTTAAAGCGGGCTACGCTCGTAACTTCCTGGTACCACAGGGCAAAGCTGTTCCTGCTACCAAGAAAAACGTTGAATTTTTCGAAGCACGCCGTGCAGAACTGGAAGCTAAATTGGCTGACGTTCTGTCCGCTGCTGAAGCTCGCGCAACTAAAATCAACGAACTGGGTTCAGTAACCATCGCGTCTAAATCAGGCGACGAAGGCAAACTGTTCGGCTCTATCGGTACTCGCGATATCGCTGATGCAGTAACTGCTGCTGGTGTTGAAGTTGCTAAAAGCGAAGTTCGTTTGCCGAACGGCGTCCTGCGTACTACGGGTGACCACGAAGTGGAATTCCAGGTACACAGCGATGTGTTCGCTAAACTGAACGTGATCGTGGTTGCTGAAGCGTAATAACGCTGAAGTTAACCTGTAAAACGCCGGCCTTGTGCCGGCGTTTTGCTTTTCTGCGTCCGGGAATTTTCATCCCGGGAGAAATAAGAACGAGTGGCTTTTTTTGACGATTAGTTTCCGCGCTGGAAGCTGCCATCCGGCTGACGTGTAAACGTCACCGTCACATTTTGCTCCGTGGTCACCTGTAACGCCGTGACTATACCCTGCGCATCCCGCTGAATTTTCACCTGCTGACCCGTTTTGAGCGTGCTCAGGGGCTTATCTGCGCCCTCAACGCGCGCCATCGCGAACACATCATTCACAGCCATATTATTGTCGCGGAATAGCTGCGCCAGTGTCTGACCCGACTGAACCTGATAATTGCGCCAGGTGCCGGCACTGTCATTTACCTGCGGCTGTACCGGATCCGCCATCTGCGTGGTCCGGCCCTGATCGTTACGTAAATCGGCCTGCATCGGGATACTGGCCGGTTGTTGTGGCTGTGAAGGCGCGTAGGTATTTTCCGGCGTGTAAGGCCAAAGCAGTGCCAGAAGGATCACCAGCACACTAATAATGATGCCACGACGGTGCGTGTAAGGCAGGGGCGACATCCAGTGGAAATCGTCGCTCATATGCCAGATTTTGCTCAGCAGCGTTTTGCTTTTCGTCACTGCAGAAGAAGTGCGACCGGTTTGTGCGGCAATCTCTTCCTCTTCGTTTTCATTTTGCGCTGTCGTGTCTTGCATTGGCCTTTTCATAATCGCAATCCAGGATCTCAACATCGGTTGATAAATACGGACGGCTTTCCTTCTCCTGGGCGGGATTCTGCCCATGACAACCTCTCTTTTTCACTGTCACAATTTCGACTGCCTGTTGCTGCCTAGTATAGCCGCTTAACTGCTTGATGCGGAAAGGGGCAAAGCATAAATATCACCCAAACGATGTGTTAAATAGCGGCAAATACGAAAAATTCATCGAAAAGTGGAAGGAACTGCGTCAGCCGTCAAGTTGCCTCACAGAGAATTTTACCCAAAAGCGTTGCGCTGCTATGCTGCGCGTTCGACATTTTTAAGAGCTAAGGAAAATTCATGACTACCCCTTCATTTGACAGCGTAGAAGCGCAGGCAAGTTACGGTATCGGCCTGCAGGTCGGTCAACAGTTGCAGGAATCAGGTTTGGAGGGCTTAGAGCCTGACGCACTGCTGGCAGGCTTACGTGATGCGCTGGAAGGGAATACGCCAGCCGTTCCTGTTGATGTGGTTCACCGCGCACTGCGTGAAGTCCACGAACGTGCTGATGCTGTTCGTCGTGAACGTCAGGAAGCACTGGCCGTTCAGGGCCAGGAATTCCTGGCTGCAAATGCACAGCGCGAAGGCGTAAGCAGCACCGAATCCGGTCTGCAATTCTCTGTGATTACTCAGGGCGAAGGCACTATCCCGGGCCGTCAGGACCGCGTACGTGTTCACTACACCGGTAAACTGATCGACGGTACGGTGTTCGACAGTTCCGTACAGCGTGGCGAGCCAGCTGAATTCCCGGTTAACGGCGTGATTGCGGGCTGGATTGAGGCACTGACTCTGATGCCAGTCGGTTCGAAGTGGGAACTGTACATCCCTCACAACCTGGCTTACGGCGAACGTGGTGCGGGTGCTTCCATCCCTCCTTACAGCGCGCTGGTCTTCGAAGTTGAGCTGTTAGAAATTCTGTAATTCCTCACGGATATCAGCAACGAAAGGGCGCATTTGCGCCCTTTTTTCATCTTTGTCATTTATAGACAATCGCTGCGGACAGCGGAATTACTCGCCGCGTAATGCCCGCGGGAACAGCAAGTTATTTTCCAGATGGATATGTTCCATCAGGTCGGTGATGAATTCGTTAATCCCGGCATACAGCGCACGCCAGGTCACACAGGCACCTTCCGGCGGCGTCACGTTATTGGTCAGCCGTTTGATCTCTTCCAGAATATCGCCCGCATCATCATGCTCACGTTCCATCACTGAAATCGGCCCGGCGGCCTGACGGCCCATTCCGCCACGGATCATCGGGAACAGGATCTGTTCTTCTTTCATCATATGCTGGGTCAGTTCGTCGAGGATCAGTTGCAGCTGAACCGCCAGACCGTGCGGGCAGGGCAGTTTGTCACCGTGAACGCGTTCAACTTTATCCGCCATCAGCACCAGCTCAGGCAATTCCTGACGGTGACGATCGTGGTAGCGCGGAATAATGAAATCGATGATCTCCGCCAGCGGCGCGGTTTTCCAGTCGGTGGAAGAATTCGGTTGCTGCGCAATTTCAGCCAGTTGCTGTTCGATGAGATCGATATCCAGATCTTTTTTCGTTACGGCGCGCAACAGGGTTTGTTTGCCCCCGCAGCAGAAATCCAGATCGTACTGACGAAACAGGCGGGTTGCGCGCGGAATGGCAACAGCCAGAGCGCCAAGGGGTTGGTCGCGATAGTCCATGATGAAGCCTCGTTAAATGAAGGTGTTTATAACATGCATTGTAAATGCATCTTTAAGGCAGGGCTATAGCTCAAAGGAAGTACAGAAAGAAAAAACGCTCCCGGAGGAGCGTTGAGTGGGGGGCTATTTCTGCAAATCGACCTGATAAACCTCAAAGCCAATATCATCCGCGCCTTTGGCGGTGATCGGATATTGCGCGTGAGATTTTATGAAGGCAGCGGCTTTGTCGCCCGGTGACGTCTCGAAGCGGATATCCAGCGGCTGCGGCGCTTTAATCGTCGCCAGCTTCCAGTTATTGTCCGCCGTTGGCGTTACCGCACCGTGCTTTTTGGTTTCTGCGCTGATGTATGCGGCAACCACAGAACGGTTTTCATCCGGTGACGCGAAGGCAATATGCGTATCGCCGGTGCCCGCAAATTTTCCGCCGTATGCACGGTAATTGTTTGTGGCGACCAGGAACGTTGCTTTCAGATCGATAGGCTTACCGTTAAACGTCAGATTTTTAATACGTTCTGCATCTTTGTTGATGACCGTACATTCGCCGTCATATTTTGCCGGCTGGCTGACATCAATCTGATAATTCACGCCATCGATCACGTCGAAGTTGTAGGTACGGAAACCCTCCCAGTTAATCAGCGACTGCGGTTTGGTGCTGTTCACGTCAATCTGATTAAACTGCCCGGCGGAGCATTCCAGCCAGTCTTTCACTTCCTGCCCGGTGACTTTCATCACCACCAGCGTATTCGGATAAAGATACAAATCCGCTGCATTACGGAAAGTCAGTTCGCCTTTTTCCACTTCGACATAACTGGCCGGATCGTTTTTACGTCCGCCCACTTTGAACGGTGCGGCAGCGGATAATACCGGCAGATTGGCTAAATCAGGATCGCCCTGAATGAAGTGTTCGGTATAGGCTTTCTGCGCATTGTTGACGATTTGCACCGTCGGATCGTCCTGCACCAGCGCCAGATAGCTGTACATATTGTCGTTCGATTTACCGATGGGCTTGCTGACAAATTCGCGTGTTGCATCATGCGAAGACGCGAGGACTTTCACCAGACCCTGGTCTTCGGCGGCGAGCGATTTCTTCTGGGCTTTATCATAAATCGGACGTGCTTCGGCTTTCGCGGTTTCGACTTTCCAGCCGTTGCCGTCGTTGTTTAACACCATATCGACCACGCCCAGATGGTCGCCCCACATGCCCGGCATTACCGCTGGAATGCCATTGAGCGTCCCCTGTTTGATATCTGCGCCTTTGATATTGGCAAATTCTTCGCTAGGGAATACGGCATGCGCGTGGCCGAACATAATGGCGTCGATGCCTTTCACTTGGCTGAGGTAATACACCGAGTTTTCGGCCAGAGTTTTGTACGGATCGCCGGACAGGCCGGAGTGAGGGATGGCGACAATAATGTCCGCGCCCTGTTTACGCATCTCCGGGATCCATTTTTTGGCGGTCTCGGTAATATCCGCGACGGTGACTTTGCCCTGCAAATTTGCTTTGTCCCAGACCATGATTTGCGGCGGGACAAAACCGATATAACCGATACGCAGATTATGCGTTTTGCCGTCGCGATCTTTCACCGCGTTGTCGGTAATGAGGAAAGGCGTGAACAGCGGCTTACCGGTTTTGTCGTCAATGACGTTGGCGTTCACGTAAGGAAATTTCGCCCCGGCCAGCGCTTTTTTCAGGTAATCCAGACCGTAGTTGAACTCGTGATTCCCCAGGTTGCCGACCGCGTAATCCAGCGTGTTCATGGCCAGATAAACGGGATGAACATCGCCCTGTTTCAGCCCTTTTGCTGCCATGTAGTCGCCCAGCGGGCTGCCCTGAATGATGTCGCCGTTATCGACTAACACAGAGTTCGTTACTTCGTTTCGCGCGGCGTGGATCAGGCTGGCGGTACGCACCAGACCAAATTTGTCCGTCGGTTTATCTTTGTAGTAATCGAAGTCCATCATGTTGCTGTGCAGGTCCGTGGTTTCCATGATGCGCAGATCCACCTGTGCCGCACCCGCAGATGTTGCGACCAGCGTAGCCAACAGGGATAACGTCAGATGACGCTTGTTCATTGCCTTGCCTCCAGAGAACGGGCGACGCCCGGAAAAGAAAAACCGGATATATATCTCAAAATTTGCTGAGAATGTAATCAGTTGTCATAAGTAAATGTGAGTTGTAACAACTTTATGAAGCGTTTAAACCGTCAATACGCTGGCCTGATAACATTACGGGATGGCTATTCGCGGTAAAAAAAACTAGGCTTGAGAAATGAGAATCAAAGCATTGAGGTAAACGATGTTAGAGCAAATTTGTCAGTTAGCGCGCGAGGCGGGCGACGCCATTATGGCGGTCTATGACGGCGAGCAGCCGCTCGATGCGCGTCATAAAAAAGACGATTCACCCGTCACGGCGGCCGACATTGCGGCGCATAACGTGATTAAGGCCGGTCTGCAAAAGCTGGATCCGCAAACGCCGATGTTGTCCGAAGAAGATCCGCAAAACTGGAGCGAACGTCAGACATGGACGCGTTACTGGCTGGTCGATCCGCTGGACGGCACCAAAGAATTCCTGAAGCGTAACGGCGAATTTACCGTCAATATCGCGCTGATCGAAGACGGTGTTCCGGTGCTGGGCGTGGTGTATGTGCCGGTGACCCAGGTGATGTACAGCGCGGCAGAAGGTAAGGCGTGGAAAGAAGATCAGGGCGGGCGTCAGCAGATTCAGGTGCTTGATGCGCATCCGCCGCTGGTGGTCGTCAGCCGGTCACATTTCAGCAATGACCCGGAATTGCAGGATTATCTGGCACAACTGGGTGAACATCAGACCGTCGCCATCGGCTCATCGCTGAAATTCTGTCTGGTGGCCGAAGGTTCTGCGCAGCTTTATCCGCGCTTCGGGCCGACCAATATCTGGGATACCGGTGCCGGACACGCTGTGGCGCTGGCCGCCGGTGCGCAGGTGCATGACTGGAAAGGGCAGACGCTGACGTATACACCGCGCGAGTCTTTCCTGAATCCGGGCTTCCGGGTTTCTCTCTTCTGATACTAAAACCCCGGTTTCACGCCGGGGTTTTCTTCATTACTCTTTCACCAGCTGATCCACCAGCGTAATCACCTGCTGCACTTCCTGCGACGTCAGTTCGCCGTCTTTGGCAAACTTAATCACGCCATTTTTATCCAGCACGATGACCGCCGAACTTTCCGGTTGCAGTTCCCATGCTTTTTTCACCACACCGCTACTGTCGACAATTACCTGCGACCACGGGAATTCACGTTTGCCACTTTCAATGCTTTTACGCACGAACATGCCTGTGCCGATGATCGCGTCGTCAGTGTTAACGATGGTGGTGGTCTGGTAGCGGTCGTGCGGCAAGTTTGCGGCGCGGATGGAGGTGATCAGCGGCTCGTTCAACGCCTTGGCGCTGCTTCTGCCCGCCATGTGCTGCACGATGCGGACTTTGCCTGGTAGTTTCGCGCTGTTCCATTTGCTGTAGCTGAACTGATCGTTGACGTCGTTGAGCTCGCCTTTATCGTCTACGCCGACGGCTGCAACGCGTTGCCCGACCGTGAAGTTATGGGCGGATGCAAAAAGTGAAAATGTCATAAAAGTGATAATAAAAAGACTTCTTAAAAGCATAGATTCTCCAGGGCGCAAAAGAACAGTCCACTCCATCATAGGATCGCCCAAGTGGTCTGTCCTGTTGGGTTGTTAAAATTGTGTTGCGCGTTACAAAATTGCGACATAAAGCAGGGTTATACTGCTATTTAACGTCAAGGCTTAAGACAATACTGAAAAGCAATGTAAAAGCAGTTAAATATACTGGCAATACCTGACTGCGCTGCTATGTTATAGGTCTCTTCACTGCAATCGACCTTTTTCTGCTCCAGTATCTGTCGCCTTGCGACGTGGCTGGTGCATGCAGTGATTTAACGGAGAAAAGTAGAAAAATGAGAATCTTCCAGCGTTACAATCCGATGAAAGTCGCAAAGTACGTCAAGACACTGTTCCGTGGGCGTTTGTATATTAAAGACGTCGGCGCTTTTGAGTTTGACCAAGGCAAGATCCTGTTGCCAAAGGTTCGTGATAAGCGCCATTTCAGCGTGATGTCTGAAGTTAACCGCCAGGTGACACACCTGCAGGCGGAAATGGGCTGACAGCCCTGCGCGTCGTCGCTGCCGCCTTGTGCGCGCAGCTTGCGCAAACAGTAACGGCCCCTTTTGGGGCCGTTTGTCTTTTCGGAGAACGAAGGGCAGAGGGGCTTATGCCTGTGCTTTCTTCTCGTCTTTAATCTCCTGCGGCGTTTTTGGCAGCAGCGGCGCAGCAGGCTGATCGATAATCCGGGTTACCAGCAGTTGATCGATTTTGTAGCTGTCGATATCCACGACTTCGAATTTATAACCGGCGAATTTCACAAAATCCGTACGCTTTGGAATTTTACGCAGCATGAACATCATGAAGCCGCCGATGGTTTCATAGTTGCCGGACTGCGGGAATTCTTCGATATGCAGCACGCGCATGACGTCTTCAATTGGCGTACCGCCTTCAATCAGCCATGAATGCTCGTCACGGGCCACAATCTGTTCTTCCATGCCCTGACCGACAAGGTCGCCCATCAGCGTCGTCATCACGTCATTGAGGGTGATAATACCCACCACCAGCGCGTATTCATTGAGGATCACCGCGAAATCTTCGCCCGCCGCTTTGAAGCTTTCCAGCGCTTCGGAAAGCGTCAGGGTATCCGGCACAATCAGCGCATTACGGATTTGCACACCGCTGCTCAGCATCAGGCTCTGATTGCCCAGCACACGGTTCAGTAAATCTTTGGAATCGACGTAGCCGACGACCTGATCGATATGACCATCGCAGACCAGGAACTTGGAATGCGGGTGCGTGGCGATTTTCTCTTTAATGCTTTCTTCGCTTTCGCGCAGGTCAAAATAGATCACGCTTTCACGCGAAGTCATTGAAGAAGGAACGGTGCGTGATTCAAGCTCAAACACGTTTTCAATCAGCTCATGTTCCTGTTTACGCAGCACGCCAGCCAGCGCGCCGGCCTCAAACACGGCATAAATGTCGTCGGTGGTAATGTCGTCATTACGCACCATCGGCAGCTTGAACAGACGGAAAATCATGTTTGCCATGCCGTTAAAGAACCAGACCATCGGGCGGCAAATCATCAGACAGAAACGCATCGGGTTGACTATACGGACGGCAACCGACTCAGGTGAAATCATACCGATGCGCTTCGGCGTCAGGTCAGCAAACAGAATAAACAGGCTGGTGACCAGTGCGAATGAGCAGATGAAACTGATTTGATCCGCCAGTTCTGGCGACATGAAGCGAACAAAGAATGACTGGAATGCGGGGGAGAACGCGGCATCGCCGACGATACCACCGAGGATGGCGACGGCATTCAGGCCGATCTGAACCACCGTAAAGAACAGGCCTGGAGTTTCCTGTAATTTCATTACGCGTGCGGCATTGACGTCTCCTTCGTCTGCCAACTGTTTAAGTTTGATTTTGCGGGAAGCCGCCAGCGATATCTCTGACAGCGAGAAGAATGCACTGATCGCGATGAGTAAAAGAATCAGTAAAATACTGTTTAACATAATCTATCCGTTTAACACCGGAGTGAACCGGCAGGGAAAGGCTCTCATTATTTTTGTTGCTTAAAAGAACATCTTTTTAAATGAAGCCATAAAAAGCAGTCCATAAGAAAAAAGCGTAAGGATGAAAAACAAAGATAATTGCCAGAAATAGTTTTAAAGGGCCACATTTGTGACCCGCATAGTATAGCAGCAGCACTGAGACTGCCGCCAGCGCTTAAAAATCCCGCATTATTGCGGCGGTGAACAGACCCCGATACCGCCTAATCCGCAATAGCCTTCCGGGTTTTTATACAGATATTGCTGATGATCGTCTTCTGCATAATAAAACGGCAGGGCTTCGGTAATTTCCGTGGTGATGGCGCGCTTATCGTTCGCCTCATCCATTGCCTGCTGGAAACTTGCCAGGCTGGCCAGCGCCAGATCCTGTTGGTCTGCGCTCAGGACGTATAATGCAGAGCGATATTGTGTACCGATATCGCCGCCCTGACGCATTCCCTGAGCCGGATCGTGATTCTCCCAGAAAATTTGCAGCAATTTCGCATAGCTGATGACGGCCGGATCAAACACCACGCGGACGACTTCTGCGTGGCCGGTCTGGCCGGTACACACTTCGCGGTAAGTCGGGTTCGGTGTGAAACCGCCGCTGTAACCGGAGGCGGTGCTGTAAACCCCTTCCTGCTGCCAGAATAAACGCTCAACGCCCCAGAAGCAGCCCATCCCAAGGATAGCGACGTCCATATTGTCAGGAACATGCGTCATGGAATGGCCGTTGACTGCATGCGTCGTTGCAACCGGCATCGGGGTTGTACGGCCAGGTAAGGCATCGTCATGACGGACAGGCTGCGTTTTATCGGAAAGTTGCACCACGGGAAACTCCAACTGTTGCTTTAATGAACAAGGTTTGTAACAAACGTTCTGAGTGAATAACAGTGACTAACAGGCCACTCTTAGTTGTATCTGATTGCGTCTTTGCACACAATACGGGGAACGTTGCTTCGTCGTTGAACATTTTCAGAGGATTAGCACTAAACTGCTGTCATCTGACTTTGGAAAGATGAATCTGCCAGAAACGAGCAGAACTACCCCGATGGGTAACGAATTTTTTAACAGGAAAGCAAAAATCAGCAGGAGTGCGTGTGCCACGATATCGTGAACTGGGTTTGTTATGTGTGCTGCTGGCCCCCTCACTCTCCATGGCAGCGAAAGTGCGTTTGCAACTGGAAGGCCTGGATGGCGATTTGGAAAGGAACGTTCGCGTTCGCTTATCTTCAATTCAAAGTGATGAAGTGGGCGCTAATGGACGGTTTCGCGCGCGTGTCAGCGCCGCCATTGAGCAGGGTTTGCGGCCATTAGGCTATTATTCGCCAACCATCGATTTCGATTACCGCGAAACCCCTCCGCCGGGACGCCCGGTATTGATTGCCAAAGTGACGCCGGGCACGCCGGTCAAAATTGCCGGTACGAATGTCGTTATTGAAGGCCAGGCGGCCAAAGATGATGAGTTTGAGAAGCTGAAGAAGGCGCAGGTTCCTGCGATTGGCACCATTCTCAATCACGGCACTTACGACAGCTTTAAAAGTTCTCTGACGGGTGAGGCGCTGCGCAAAGGTTACTTCGATGCCAACATGCGCAAAAGCCAGCTGGGCGTGATAGAAGATGAACACAAAGCGTTCTGGGATATCCAGTTCGACAGCGGTGACCGCTATCGCTTTGGTGACGTTCATTATCAGGGCTCGCAGATCCGCGATGAATATCTGCAAAATCTGGTGCCATTTAAGCCGGGCGATTATTACACGTCTGCGCAACTGGCTGAGCTTAACCGCCGCCTGTCCGCTACCGGGTGGTTTAACTCGGTCGTTGTGTCACCAGATTTTACTGATGCCAAAACCACAAAAACGCTGCCGCTGAATGCGCTGGTGTCGCCGCGTACTGAAAACACGATTGAAACCGGTGTCGGTTATTCGACTGACATTGGCCCACGTCTGACGGCCAACTGGAAGAAACCCTGGGTTAACGATCGTGGTCAGAGCTTTGAAACGTCCACGACGCTTTCCGGCCCTGAACAATCGCTGGATCTCAGCTATAAAATCCCGCTGCTGAAATCTCCGCTCGAACAATATTATCTGGTGCAGGGCGGCTTCAAACGCGAAGACCTAAATGACACCAACTCCGATTCCACCACGGTGAATCTGGCCCGTTACTGGGATCTGTCCAGCGGCTGGCAGCATGCGGTTAACCTGCGCTGGAGCCTCGATCACTTTACGCAAGGTAGCGTCACTAACACGACGATGCTGATTTATCCGGGGGTTAGCCTGAACCGCACGCGCCAGCGCGGCGGCCTGATGCCCACCTGGGGCGATTCCCAACGCTACTCTCTGGATGTCTCCGATACCACCTGGGGCTCTGATGTCGATTTCGCCGTTGTTCAGGCGCAGAACGTTTGGATCCGCACGCTGGCGGAAAAACATCGATTTGTTTTCCGTGGCAATCTGGGCTGGATTGAAACCAATGACTTCGAGCGCGTGCCGCCTTCCCTGCGATTCTTCGCCGGTGGTGACCGCAGCATTCGTGGCTACAAATACAAATCCATTTCCCCGCGCGACGATGACGGCAAGCTGACCGGCGCATCCTATCTGGGCACCGGTTCGGTGGAATATCAGTACAACGTGACCGGAAAATGGTGGGGCGCGGTGTTTGTCGATTCCGGTGAAGCGGTGAACGACATCACGCAAAACGATTTCAAAACCGGCGCGGGTGTAGGTGTGCGTTGGGCTTCACCGATCGGTCCGGTGAAATTAGACGTTGCCGCCCCCGTTGGCGACAAAGATGAGCATGGATTGCAGTTCTACATCGGTTTGGGTCCGGAATTATGAGTTTATTTAAGAAAATCTGCCTGGGTTTCCTGATCTTCCTGCTGCTGATCATCAGCCTGGTGGCGTTTTTAGTCGGAACACAAACCGGCCTGCATCTGATGATCAACGGCGCAAACCGTTTTGTACCGGGGCTGAATATCGCCAGCACCGAAGGCGGATGGCGTGACCTCACCCTTAAAGGTGTGCATTACGAAATGCCGGGCGTTGACGTAAAAGCAGGAGAATTCCATCTTTCGCTGGATTTCTCGTGCCTGAAAAACAGCGCGTTATGCGTCAACGCGCTCCGCGTAAAAGACGTCAATGTCGTGGTGAGCACCAAAGACATGACGCCCGCGGCTGAACAGCCGCAGCCCGAAAACAATGAACCGCTGACCAATCTCAGCACGCCGTACCCGATTACGCTGCGTGTGCTGACGCTCGATAATATCAACGTAACGCTCGATGACCGGGCGATTTCTCTGGCGTCATTCCGCACCGGCGCACACTGGGAAGGGCGGGCGATTCAGCTGATGCCAACCCATATCGGCGGACTGCTGATTGCCTTGCCAAAAACGCCGGTGAATCCGTTGCCGGAAGTCGTGCAGGCGGCGCAGGACAAAGCGGTCGAAAAAGCCACCGGAAAACCGGCTGAACCGGCCGTTGTCGTACCTGAAAAGCCACTCGGTGAAACCTTACAGGAAATGTTCGCCAAACCGCTGTTGCCTGAATTACCGGATTTCCGTCTGCCGGTAGATCTGGATATTCAGCAAATTCTCGGTGAAAACCTGCGTCTGACCGGTGACACCGATGTGCTTATCACCCGTTTCGAACTGAAAGCCAGTACGCAAAATCAAATCGTTAAGCTCGATAAGTTGCAGGTGCGTTCGCCGCAAGGTTCGCTGGACGGTATCGGGCAGGCGACGCTGAATCAAAACTGGCCGGTGGACATGACGGTCAACACCGCCGTCAATCTCGAACCGCTTAAAGGCGAGAAAATCAAACTCAAAATCGCCGGGGGTCTGCGCGATAAGCTCGATGTGGGGCTCAACCTTTCCGGCCCGGTGCGTGCTCAGCTGGCGTTGCAGACTCAGCTGGCGGAAGCCGGACTGCCGCTGGATTTGAAACTCAGCAGCGATGCATTGCAGTGGCCGCTGACCGGCACACCGCAGTATCAGGTGAAAGGTTTTAAACTGAATTTCAGCGGTAAGGCGACGGATTATGCGCTTTCGCTGCGTTCTGATTTCAAAGGCGAACAGATCCCACCCGCCACGCTGACCGTCGACGGTAAAGGGAACGTGGAGCAATTCAAACTCACGTTGCTGCGTCTGGCTGCGCTCGAAGGGAATACGGATCTGACCGGCGTGGTCGACTGGAGCAAAGCAATAAGCTGGAACAGCGAACTGAAACTGACGGGGATTAACACCGCCAGACAGTGGCCGGACTGGCCTGCGAAGTTGCAGGGTAAAATTACCACGCGCGGCAGCCTGTACGGCGGCACATGGCAGATGCAGGTTCCGGTGCTGGATCTGACCGGTAACGTCAAACAAAACGCCGTCAGGGCGCAGGGCAACGTGCGCGGAAACAGCTACGGACAGTGGGATATTCCGCAACTGCATCTTGAACTGGGGCGCAATAATCTGGATGTGAAAGGCAAGCTCAGCGACACCTGGAATCTGGACGCCAAAGTGGATGCCCCGCATTTGGACGGCGCATTGCCGGGGCTGGGCGGTGTGGCGAAAGGGATGCTGCAACTGCGCGGCGACCTGAAAGCACCGAAGCTGCTGGCCGATCTGACTGCCACCGGCCTGAAATGGCAGGCGCTGACGGTGCGTCGCGTGGATGTGAAGGGCGACGTCAGTTCCACCGATCAGATTCAGGGCAATCTCGCCGTGCGCGTCCAGCAGCTTAAACAGGATGCGCTGGATATTTCGGATATTAATCTGGACGCCAAAGGCAACGAAAAGCAGCATCAGCTGACGCTGAAAGTGGAGGGCAAACCAGTCTCCGGGCGTCTGGCGCTGACCGGCAGCTTTGACCGCGCAACCGAAGAATGGAAAGGCAATATCAACAATACGTCGTTTGATACGCCGGTCGGGCAATGGCGTCTGAACCGTTCTATCGCGCTGGATTATTTCAATAAAGAGCAGCGGATCACCGTCGGGCCGCACTGCTGGCAGAACCCGAACGCGGATCTATGCGTGCCGAAAACCATTGATGCCGGTGCCAGCGGGCAGGCCAGTGTGGTGCTGAACCGCTTTGATCTGGCAATGATCAAACCTTTCCTCACCGATGATACGCAACTGAGCGGGACGTTCAGCGGCAAAGCCGACGTAAGCTGGAAAGCGGAAGGCGGTTTGCCGCAGGCGAGTGTTTCGCTGGTGGGCAAGGGCGTGAAAGTGCAGCAACTGGTGCAGGGTAATCCGCTGCCAGTGGCGTTCGATACGCTGAACCTGAATGCCGGGCTGAACAATGGCCGTGCCAGTCTCGACTGGCTGATCAAAATTACCCACAACGGGCAGCTTGACGGTAACATCCAGATTGCCGATCCGCAGGGGAAACGCAATCTCAGCGGTAACGTGAATATCACGCGTATTTCCATGGCGCTGCTGCAACCCGCGCTGATGGATGGCGAGAAAGCCTCAGGTATCCTGAATGCGAATCTGCGGCTGGGCGGCGATGCGCAGAAACCGCAGGTCTTCGGCAAAATGGCGCTGACCGGCGTGGATTTCGACGGGCAATTTATGCCGTTTGATATCAAGGATGCCAATATCAGCATCAACTTCAATGGCATGTCGTCGATTATGGAAGGCGTCATCAAAACTGCTCAGGGCCAGCTGGAACTGAACGGTAACGCCGACTGGAGCGAAATCAACGCGTGGCGCGCCCGTATTGCCGCGCGCGGAAATAAAGTCCGCGTTTCCGTGCCGCCAATGGTGCGGCTGGATGTGTCGCCGGATCTGGTGTTTGACGCCACGCCGCAATTATTCTCCCTCAACGGCACCGTCGATATTCCGTGGGCACGCATTACCGTTCAGGAATTACCGGAAAGCGCCGTGGGCGTTTCGTCGGATGAAGTGATGCTTAACGACCAGCGTCAGCCGATCGCCCCGGCTTCGGCTTCGATTCCTATCAACAGTAATCTGATGGTGAATATCGGCCCGGACGTGCGCCTTGATGCGTTTGGCCTGAAAGCCCGTCTTGAAGGTGCGCTGAAGGTGGCACAGGACAGCCACGGGTTGGGTCTGAACGGGCAAATTAATATTCCGTCCGGGCGTTTCCATGCGTACGGTCAGGATTTAATAGTGCGCAAAGGGCAGCTTTTATTCTCCGGTCCGGCGGATCAGCCTTTGCTTAATCTGGAAGCTATCCGTAACCCGGATGCGACAGAAAATGACGTTGTTGCTGGTTTACGCGTGACCGGCGAGGCCGATGCACCTAAACTTGAAATATTCTCAGATCCGGCGATGTCGCAGCAGGAAGCCTTGTCCTACCTGCTTCGCGGGCAAGGATTAGACAATTCCGGCGGCGACAGTGGCGCAATGACCTCAGCTCTTATCGGGTTAGGGGTTGCGCAAAGTGGTAAACTTGTGGGTAAAATCGGCGAGGCGTTTGGTGTCAGCAATCTGGCGCTGGATACTCAGGGCGTGGGAGACAGTTCTCAGGTCGTGGTCAGTGGCTATGTTTTACCGGGTTTACAGGTGAAATATGGTGTCGGGATATTCGACTCGCTGGCAACCCTGACATTGCGCTATCGGTTGATGCCGAAGCTTTATCTGCAGGCTGTATCGGGCATCGATCAGGCATTGGATTTGCTCTATCAGTTTGAGTTTTAACTCATGTGACTTTTACTATACGAATATAAACATGCGAATAATTGTTTACGGTAGTCTGCGACGCAAGCAAGGCAACAGTCATTGGATGACGAATGCTCAATGGTTGGGTGACCATGAGCTGGAAGGGTATGCGCTTTATAATCTGGGGCACTATCCGGCTGTTATTCCAGGGGAGGGAAAAGTCTATTGCGAAGTTTACCGCATTAACTCGTCAATCATGGCTGAGTTGGATGAGCTGAAAAGTAATACGAAAGATTATCGTCGCGAGCTGATTTCGACGCCTTACGGCAGTGCCTGGATTTACCTCTACATTCGCTCACTGGATGGTGTGCCGAGAATTGAGGGTGGCGATTGGGTGAAGCGTAACGAACCGGTCAGCGAGTAATCTGAGCAAGGTCGTCAGAAATAGTTGTTAATTTACAACGAAGTATAAAAAAAACACCGTCCAATGGACGGTGTTTTTTTTCGTGTCGCAGAAAACAATTACTTGTTTTTAGCGCGCTCGAAGGAGCTCACGATTTCAGCTTTTGCAGCAGCGGCATCAGCCCAACCTTCAACTTTCACCCATTTGCCTTTTTCCAGCGCTTTGTATTGCTCGAAGAAGTGAGTGATCTGGCCACGCAGCAGTTCTGGCAGGTCGTTCACATCTTTGATGTGATCGTATTCTTTGCTCAGCTTGGTGTGCGGAACCGCAACAACTTTCGCATCTTCACCCGATTCGTCAGTCATTTTCAGAACGCCAACCGGACGGCAGCGGATCACAGAACCTGGTTGCAGCGGGTATGGCGTGGGAACCAGTACGTCAACCGGGTCACCGTCCAGAGACAGCGTGTGGTTGATGTAACCGTAGTTCGCAGGGTAGAACATTGCGGTAGACATGAAACGGTCTACGAACAGTGCGCCGGTGTCTTTATCAACTTCGTATTTGATAGGGTCCGCGTTTGCCGGAATTTCGATAACTACGTAGATATCTTCTGGCAGATCTTTGCCTGCCGGCACGTTCAGTAAGCTCATTGTTGGTTTCCTTTATTGAACCAGGAATAGAGTGCCGAACATTATAGCCAACTCTCCCGTGATTTCCCGCCCTTTTCGTCTTATCGCCTTCGCCTATTTTCCGGCATGACCTGCTGTTGAAGATCGGCAAAATCTTCAGAATCGGCAGTAAAGTTTACGCATGCGCCTCTTTGCCGTGTAACTGCCTGTTTTTGCTTTTCTTATCAAGAGATTCAGTGGATTGCCGATAACAATATTCATACAAAAAAGTCAGGCAAACCTGACCCCTACTTCATTCGCAGTTTCTCCTTTTCACCTGAATAGCTGGATAACACCGTATGTTGAATAAGTTGAGCGTAAAAGCCGGTCTGATTGGCTTACTGGTCGTGATGACGTTGATTTTGTTGCTGGTGAGTGTCCTTGGCGCCAATGCCATCCGGCAAAGTGCGACTTCATTACAGAAAATTAACCAACTTCAGGGGGACGAACTGGGGTCGCTGGCGGACAATTACAGTTTCTCACTGCGGACCCGTGTTGCCAGCGGCGTTGCCGTGCGTCAGCTCGAAATCGGCATGATGGATGACGCTAAATCCACCACCGACCGGATTGCCGGGTATATCAAACAGGCAGACACGGACATGACAAAATTCGTCAACATTCTGGATGACACGCAGCGCGGAAGGGATTTATCGGATGCAGTGAAAAAAACCTACGATGCGTACAAAACTCATGGTCTGGTACCGCTCCTGGCGGCTCTTCAGGCGCAAAGTGCCGACGGTTATTACGACGTGCTGGAAAACAAGATCACGCCTTACAGCAATGCCTACGACAAAGCGCTGACAGATTTCCGAGCATACGCAACGGATAACACCCGCCAGAGAATCGAACAGGCGCGCACCAATGCCCATATCCAGGTGACAGTGATTGTGGTCGGTTTCCTTGTCGCTTTGGCTATCGCGCTGATCGCCTGGTTTGCCCTGCAAAAAATTATTATGCATCCGCTTAATTTCTCGATTGCGCAGCTGGAACACATCGCGAAGGGCGATCTGACCCATGAAATTGATGACTCACGCAATAATGAAATGGGGCGCCTGCTGAAGGCCATGAAACAAATGCAGGACTCGCTGGTGCTTTCAGTCGGGCGCGTCCGCGATGCCGGGAATCAGATTGACGTCGGTTCACGCGAACTGGCCGCCGGTAACGTCCATCTGGCGCAGCGCACGGAAGAATCCGCCGCTTCTCTTGAAGAAACCGCCGCCAGTATGGAACAGCTGACGTCAACGGTACGCATGAACGCGGCGAACTCCGAACAGGCCAACCAACTGGCGCAAAGCGTATCTGTGATTGCGGACAAAGGCAGCGAAGTTGTTCATCAGGTGATGGATAAAATGCAGGGCATCACTGACAGTTCGAAGCGTATCGGCGACATCATCAGTGTCATTGACGGCATTGCGTTCCAGACCAATATTCTGGCGCTGAACGCCGCAGTAGAAGCCGCCCGCGCCGGTGAGCAGGGGCGTGGTTTTGCCGTTGTTGCCGGTGAAGTTCGCAGCCTGGCGCAGCGCAGTGCGCAATCAGCCCGTGAGATCAAAGAGCTGATCGGTGATTCAGATAACCGTGTTTCGGAAGGTTCGGCGATGGTGAAATCAGCGGCGGAAACGATGGTCGAGATTTCCAGCGAAGTGATGCGTGTCACCAGCCTGATGCGCGAGATTTCTATCGCGACGACTGAGCAGACGCACGGCATCGAGCAGGTTAACGTGGCGATTACGCAGATGGATCAGGTTGCACAGCAGAATGCGGCGCTGGTCGAACAGGCCACTGCGGCGACACGCTCTCTGGAAGAGCAGGCGCAATTGCTGGCGGAAAGCATGGCGGTGTTTAAGCTGAACCGTACTGAGCATTACTAAATACGTTGAGTCTGAGAGTAATAAAAAAGGTGGCCATAAAAAGCCACCTTTTTGCCTTTGAGAAACGCTAAGTTACAGAGGTATCACGTTCATTCTTTGATGATTTTTGTGTCGGGTACTGATTTATTCATCAGGGAATTGGGCGATAAAGCGTTCTGCATCTTCAACCATTGAGCTGTTACCGACGAAGAACGGTGCGCGTTCGTGCAGTTTTTGCGGAATGATATCCAGAATGCGGTTTTTGCCGTCACTGGCTTTACCGCCAGCCTGTTCAGCCAGGAACGCCATCGGGTTGCATTCATACAGCAAACGCAGTTTTCCGGTCGGATGACTGGCCGTGCTTGGGTAAATATAAATGCCGCCTTTCAGCAGGTTACGGTGGAAATCTGCAACCAGTGAACCGATGTAACGTGAGGTATAAGGGCGTTGCGTCGCTTCATCCTGCTCCTGGCAATACTTGATGTATTTTTTAACGCCGAGAGGGAATTTGATGTAGTTGCCTTCATTGATAGAGTACATGTTGCCCTTTGCAGGGAAACGGACTTTTTCGTGAGAGAGGCAGAAGACACCGAGTGAAGGATCGTAAGTAAAGGCATGAACGCCTGCGCCGGTGGTGTAAACCAGCATGGTGGAAGAACCGTAGACCACGTAACCTGCGGCAACCTGACGGTTCCCCGGTTGCAGGAAGTCTGCTTCCGTCACGGGCTGCCCGAGCGGAGATGTCCGGCGGTAAATCGAGAAGATTGTCCCGACTGACACGTTAACGTCGATGTTTGAAGAGCCGTCCAGCGGATCCATCAAAATCACGTATTTTGCATTTTCAGCGCGTTCGCCATCGAAAATGACAATCTCATCTTCTTCTTCAGACGCGATACCGGCAATTTCCCCCCGCGCTTTCATCGCCGCTTTCAATTTTTCATTCGCGTACAGATCGAGTTTCATCTGCACTTCACCCTGCACATTTTCCACACCGCTGGTGCCGAGAATGTCAACCAGACCCGCTTTATTGATATCGCGGTGAATGATTTTAGCGCCGAGTTTTATTGCTGACAGCAAGGCGGTGAGCTCACCGGTTGCATGAGGAAAGTCTTGCTGTTTTTCAACAATAAATTCGCCTAACGTTTTCATAACACGTTCCCTGAATCTAGGATGGATAACGGTTCGTTAATAAAACCTTCACAAGAGCATGGGCAGTTTAGCCCAAATATATGGACGAATCATAGGCAAATCCATTTCTTCTGGGTGATTCTGAGCGGTAGAATAGCGGCTGACTTAAAGGCATTAATGGAAAATATATGCGCATTCATATTCTTGGGATTTGCGGCACGTTTATGGGCGGGCTGGCGATGCTGGCACGAGCACAAGGGCATCAGGTAACCGGTTCGGACGACAACGTTTATCCACCGATGAGTACGCTGCTGGAAAACCAGGGGATCGACCTGATCCAGGGTTACGATCCTGCTCAGTTAGATCCTCAGCCGGATCTGGTGATTATTGGCAACGCGATGACGCGCGGGAATCCGTGCGTCGAAGCCGTGCTCGAACAGGGGATCCCGTATGTCTCCGGCCCACAGTGGCTGCACGATCACGTTCTGCCGGGGCGCTGGGTCATTGCCGTAGCGGGGACGCACGGTAAAACGACGACCGCCGGGATGGTGACATGGATCCTCGAAGCCTGTGGCTATGAGCCTGGCTATGTCATTGGCGGCGTGCCGGGTAATTTCGATGTTTCTGCACGTCTCGGAAACAGCCCGTTTATGGTGCTGGAAGCTGACGAGTACGACTGTGCGTTCTTTGATAAACGCTCTAAATTCGTTCACTACAGCCCACGCACACTGATCCTCAACAATCTCGAGTTCGATCACGCGGATATTTTTGATGATCTGAAAGCGATCCAGAAACAGTTCCACCATCTGGTGCGGTTGGTGCCGGGGAAAGGCAAAATTATCCTTCCTGAGCATGACACGCCGCTCAAGCAAGTGATGGCGATGGGCTGCTGGAGTGAACAGGAATTTGCCGGTGAAACGGAAAATTGTGCCTGGGATGCCAAAAAACTGACGCCGGATGCCAGCTCTTTCGACGTTTATCTGCATGGCGACGTGGTCGGGCAGGTGAACTGGAATCTGGTCGGTGAACACAATATGCATAACGCGCTGATGGCGATTGCCGCTGCGCGTCATGTTGGCGTGAAACCTGAAGATGCGTGTAAGGCGCTGGGTGATTTTATCAATGCCCGTCGTCGTCTTGAACTGCGTGGCGTGGAAAATGGCGTCAGCGTGTATGACGATTTTGCGCATCACCCGACGGCTATTCTGGCAACGCTCTCTGCATTACGCAGCAAAGTAGGCGGCACGGCACGCATTCTGGCGGTTCTTGAACCGCGCTCAAACACCATGAAAATGGGCATGAGCAAAAACGAGCTGGCGCCTTCTCTGGGCCGCGCCGATGAAGTCTTTCTGCTTCAGCCACAGCATATTCCGTGGCAGGTTGCGGAAGTGGCCGAGCGCTGC
This sequence comes from Rahnella sp. PCH160, assembly GCF_047784855.1. Classification (NCBI taxonomy): domain Bacteria; kingdom Pseudomonadati; phylum Pseudomonadota; class Gammaproteobacteria; order Enterobacterales; family Yersiniaceae; genus Rahnella; species Rahnella sp. PCH160. The sequence goes on along the minus strand of NZ_JBLOGT010000001.1, from coordinate 483,418 downwards.
ATTCAGCCTGCGCACTGGAGTGCGGACGTCGATTCACTGGCCGATATGGTGATCAAGGCGTCACTGCCGGGCGATCATATTCTGGTGATGAGTAACGGCGGTTTTGGTGGGATTCACGCGAAGTTGCTGACGGCGCTGGCTGCCAAAGCAGAAGCCGCTCAGCAAAAGTAAAACGGTAAGCGATAAACCGAAAGCACAGCGATGGCTGTGCTTTTTTTTGCCTGTTGTTTGTCAACGTGGCGATTTTCTGACAAAAAAAGGCCCTCAAAAAATTTGAGGGCCAAAGGGTGTCGTCGGACAGGACGACGAGGGTTACGTTAGCAAGAGAGCGGCAGTGGCAGTGTCTTCTCTCTTCCCAGCCTCAACAGCGCATTAATTTTCGCTGGTATGTGGCTGTTGAAACCCGGTAACGCTAATTCAAGTACTCAAACAGTGGCTTCATATCAGGGACTGACTCAGAAATCTTATTGGTAGATTTCTGCGGTGGCGTGATAAGCACCGTCGTTATGCGCTTCGATCACACGATAAGATTTAGCGCCCTTGTTGTCGGCTTTATCGGACAACTCCTGACGAATGTCTGTCGGGACGCCATTGACGCCGCTGACGCTGATAGTGCCCATAGGTTGAAGGTTTTCTGCCTGCTGATTAGAAACCAGCTGTGCGGCAGACGCACCGAAAGAAACAGCAGACAGCAGACTAAGGGCGGCAATAGTGGTCATGATTTTCATGATAATTTCCTAATTCCATAGACGTTGATGCAAAAAATGAGAGAGCAACGTCGGTTGAGATTTGGATTCATCAGTTCTGGAATATCGGCGTCCGGCAGCGCGGGAAGCGTGGGGGAACATTGATGTGGCAGAGACGAATCCGTCTTGATGCGCTTTGCGCGGGCCTGAATCATTCAGGCCCCTTCGCTTCATTTACCCAAACTTATTGGTAAATTTCTGCGGTAGCGTGGTAGTTACCTTCTTCACGCACTTCGATCACACGAAATGCTCTAGCGCCTTTGGCATCCGCTTTGTCAGACAGTGCCTGACGGATATCAGAAGGTGCGCCGGCAACGCCGCTTACGCTTATCATGCCGCGTGACTGGAGATTTGCGGCCTGATCCTGACTAACAGGTTGTGCTGCAAAAGCGCCAAATGAAAGGGCAGAGAGAATGCTTAATGTTGCGATTGTAGTTTTAACGTTCATGATTTTGACCTCGTCTATTTTATTATGTTTCCAACAACGGGTGCTTCACACCACGGAAATGAGTATACATCTAGTCACTCACAATATTAATAGTTTGCTAATAGTTATTTTGGTAGTGATGTGGGGGGTATTTGATTTTTTAATAACAAAAAGGAATAAAAATTGAGTATAAAACGATCTTTTTGTGTTAATTTTTCGTAAAATCAATAGATTGAGTGAATTTGACTATTCGTGCTTAATTTTGCAGTCAATCACACCCTGGAAATCTTTATGTGACGGGAATGTGGTTCGTGTGAATGGAATTAACAGAGGTAATGGCGTAAGGAGGATGTTTACAGCCTGCCGGGAAACGCTAAAGAGGGATAAGGGGAACAGGAGAAAAATTAAAACACTGAGGCCAGAAATTCTTTTCTTCTGACCTCATACACAGAATGGCAGCAGGAAATAGCGCAATATATCGCTGGACTAGAGTTCCTGCTCAAACAAACTGAGGATGGCGTCGTGGAGCTGTCTGACGCTGAAACCCCTTGCTGGCGTGGTGAAAATCGTGTCATCACCGGCAATGGTGCCCAGTATCCCTTCGGATTTACCCAGGGAATCGAGCAGGCGGGCGATCAACTGTGCCGCGCCCGGACTGGTGCGGATAACGACGACTGCGTCGTTGTGGTCTATATCCAATACCAAATTCTTCAGCGGGCTGGTAGTTGTCGGCACACCGATTTCGGCAGGAAGACAGTAAACCATCTCCATTTTCGCGTTGCGGGTTCGCACCGCACCGAATTTTGTCAGCATCCGTGAGACTTTAGACTGATTGATGTTTTCGAAACCGTCTTCCTGAAGTGCGACGACAATTTCGCCCTGAGAACTGAATTTCTCTTCCTTCAACAGTGCTTTGAAGGCTTTGATCAAATCTTCCTGTTTGGCAGGATTACGCATTTTGCACCCTGGTCTCTGTATCATCGTTTCGTTGATTATGCAGATATTTGCATTTTTATGCAACAGAAGGCAAGCAGGTAACCACCAAATTATGCATTCCGACAGGAATATCGGCGCCGGAAAATATAACTGGATGTCATGAATATGCTGAAATTGTGCATTGTAGTGAAGGAATGAGTCAGGATGTTGTTATACCCATGATCTCGATTCAGCTCTCACATTGAATTGAATTTAACCATTTTTTAACCTGGTGTGTTTTGTGGTGCTACTTTTAAGGTGAAGCTTTCCGATAAAAAGTCATAAAAGGCCGGAAAAAAGGCACGAAGAGGTGTTTTTTTACTTTCTTAACGACCAGGCTCAGTTTTCCAGCAGTTGAGCGATTGTTTTTAGCTGTATAAGTGATTATGGTCACACCCAAAATAATCCCACGATACTTATAAGTTAGTGATTAAAAAGGAGTATAGGATGAAAGTTGCAGTTCTAGGTGCAGCGGGCGGTATCGGTCAGGCCCTCGCACTTCTGCTCAAGACCCAGCTACCTTCCGGTTCTGAACTGTCATTATATGATATCGCGCCTGTTACTCCGGGTGTCGCCGTCGATCTGAGCCATATCCCTACAGCCGTCAAAATCAAAGGTTTTTGTGGCGAAGATGCAACACCAGCTCTGGAAGGTGCGGATATTGTTTTGATCTCAGCGGGCGTGGCGCGCAAACCGGGTATGGATCGCTCCGACCTCTTTAATGTTAACGCCGGCATTGTCCGTAATCTGATTCAGCAAGTTGCGACAACATGCCCGCAAGCGTTAATCGGCATTATCACCAACCCGGTCAACACCACGGTCGCCATTGCTGCCGAAGTGCTGAAAAATGCGGGCGTGTATGACAAAAATAAACTGTTCGGCGTGACGACACTCGATGCAATCCGGTCAAACACGTTTGTAGCTGAGCTTAAAGGTAAGCATCCTGAAGACATTGATGTGCCCGTGATTGGCGGACACTCTGGTGTGACAATCCTTCCTTTATTGTCTCAGGTGCCTGACGTGGAATTTAGTGACGATGAAATCGTTGCGATGACCAAACGCATTCAAAATGCGGGAACGGAAGTCGTCGAAGCCAAAGCAGGTGGCGGTTCTGCCACCTTGTCTATGGGTCAAGCGGCCGCACGCTTCGGGCTTTCTCTGGTTCGTGCCTTGCAAGGCGAAAGCAACGTGGTTGAATGCGCCTATGTAGAAGGTAACGGCGATTATGCCCGTTTCTTCGCACAGCCTGTTCTGTTGGGTAAAAAAGGGATCATTGAGCTCATTGATATTGGCAAGCTCAGCGCTTTTGAACAGCAATCACTGGATTCCATGCTGGATATCCTGCGTAAAGATATCGAACTGGGTGAACAGTTTATCAATCACTGATGAGCCGCATGTGAAGCCGCTGGGATTTCCGGCGGCTTTCTTCACATCATTTATTCTCATTCGGAATGCGGCACCGGCGCTCAATGATCTTAAAGGTGGTGGCATCGAAGTAGCGGCTTGGCCAGATAATGGAAGGGTGGATGCCCAGCGCGCTGGCGATGAGTAACTCTCCTTTTGGCCAGGGTCTGGAAAGGGCATTAGAAAGCGTTGAAGAGCTCAATCCGGCGGAGCGTGAGACTGCCGCCAATGTCGTCCCTTTTTTTCTCAGTGCTGCGATAATATCAGCCTGATGCCAGTCTTCATTCCTTGTCATCATAGTGTTTTCCTTATTTTTAAATCACTTTTATAAGACTATTTTTTGAAAACATATTTTCAATGATTGTTTAGTCGTTTCCCATTCAATCTCATCAATGTTTCCTAAAAATATTTTCTGCTCTGATTAAGAAAATACATTCTTATTAAAATTAAAACAAACAAGTAAATTCAGTTTGCTTTTTTTCATTTCTATCTGTTTTTGTCGTATATTTTGAATTCATTTAATACGAATGCGTTATTGAAGTGTTGATGTTTTGAACGTATCTATAGATCTCAGTGATTTGAGGGCGAGATATAACGATCTGCACTAATAGATTGCAGAGGTAATACGGGACGATTGTGGCGAAATAGTCATTTTACTCATTGTTTTATAATGATTTAAATCCTTGCTTAATTGGCCGGATAGGAATCTGATTACATAACTTTCTAAAAAATACTTTTATGGGCGATATTCTGTTGTTGATAAACATAATTCATGGAAACAATGTTCTTCAACAGTAGACTCATTCCGAAAAATTGAATATCTTCTTTCTGTTAAATAGGCGTTTTCCTAAATGGTCTGTTTTAATATCTTCTCTAAAATGGGCTTACGGTGAAAAGGGAAAACATCCGCATAATTCTCATGGATTTATAACAGCAACCTTTCTTATTGGATTATATGAGAAAGACAAGGATCGTTATGAAAAAAGAGTGGTTTGCAGCAAAGGAACTGACCGGGAAAGATGGCCTTCCTACATCAACACAAGGCGTGCATGGGATGGCTCGCAGATTATGCTGGATTAAACGGCGACGACGTGGTGTCCAGGGGCGGGCGGTGGAATATCACATAGACAGCCTGCCGGGTAACACCGCCGCCAGTCTGGCAATGAATGAACATTCTGCTGAATATGTTTACACGTCACATCAGGATCCACTGGCGATCTGGATCGAAAGTTATAAGCAACTCAAGGAGCCTGAGCGCGAAACGATCATCTCTTTTATCGTGAGGGAAGGGGTATCGGAAATACTAAACAGGCTGCGTAAGTCTGACGATTCCTAGATTTGCTAAAACTGACGCGCCTGTAAAAGACAGGCACGTCAGGAAAACATCAGAAATCGCGTTTTACGGCCAGATGCGCTAAACCTTCCAGCGCTGAGCGATATTCGGATTCAGGAAGAGCCTGAAGTGCCTGAATCGCTTTATCAGCCTCTTCTTCGGCGCGCTGGCGTGTATAAGCCAGAGAGCCCCACTGGTGCATAGCGGCCAAAACGGGCTCGAGCAAGTGACGCCCGTTGCCTTCTTCGATAGCTTTGCGGATCATCGCCGACTGTTCGGCATCGCCGTGTTGCATCGCATGAAGAAGCGGCAGCGTCGGTTTACCTTCATCCAGGTCGTCACCGGTATTCTTGCCCAGCGTTTCACCGTCTGCGTCATAATCCAGTAAATCGTCAATCAGCTGGAATGCGGTGCCCAAATAGCGCCCATAATCTTGCAACGCTTTAATTTGCTCACTGCTTCCGCCAGCCAGCATGGCAGAAGATTGTGAGGCGGCTTCGAACAGACGGGCGGTTTTACTGTAAATGACCTGCATGTAGCTTTCTTCGGTGATGTCCGGATCATTACAGTTGATGAGCTGCTGCACTTCACCTTCTGCAATCACGTTCACCGCTTTTGCCATCAGGGCCAGAACAGGCATTGATTCCAGATCCGTCATCATCTGGAAAGCACGGGTATAGATAAAATCTCCGACCAGCACGCTTGCCGCGTTACCAAACGCTGCGTTAGCAGTGGCTTTTCCACGGCGCATATCGGACTCATCAACCACGTCATCATGCAGTAATGTGGCGGTATGAATAAACTCAATCAGAGCGGCGACTTTTATGTGTTTATCGCCGTCGTAAGATAGTGCTTTGGCTGCGAGTACTGCTATCATCGGGCGGATACGTTTGCCGCCGCCACTGATGATGTAATATCCCAGCTGATTGATGAGAGAAACCTCTGAATTCAACTGCTCAAGGATGGATGCGTTAACCGCAGCCATGTCATCCTGGGTAAGATCGATAATCTGTTCTAGGTTCATTGTGTTTTTTCGGCTGTTTTTCTCTTCGCCGCAATGAGGTCTGGCTCACATTGGCACATGGCGCTAACTGTAATGGGGATTGTACTTGAAAAACAGTGTAGATAAATGATATCGAAAGAACTGCGCTTTTTTTCTTCTTTTGTCGTCATTGTGCTCTTGTCTTATGCTGATTTTTTGCGTAGAATTCGCGCCCTATTGTGAATATTTATAGCGCCCTCTGGACTATACAAAGTTGAGTGCGCGGAAAGCGGAGTTTTATATGTACGCGGTTTTCCAAAGTGGTGGTAAACAACACCGTGTCAGCGAAGGGCAGACTATTCGCCTTGAGAAGCTGGACGTTGCAACTGGCGAAGCTATCGAGTTCGATCAGGTTCTGATGATTGCAAACGGTGAAGAAATTAACATCGGCCTGCCATTAGTTGCTGGCGGTGTAATCAAAGCTGAAGTCGTTGCTCACGGTCGTGGCGAAAAGGTCAAAATCGTTAAGTTTCGTCGTCGTAAACACTATCGTAAGCAGCAGGGCCACCGTCAGTGGTTCACTGACGTTAAAATCACCGGCATCAGCGCTTAAGATTAGGAGAGCGGAACAATGGCACACAAAAAGGCTGGCGGCTCCACACGTAACGGTCGCGATTCAGAAGCTAAACGTCTGGGCGTAAAACGCTTTGGCGGCGAAGCAGTACTGGCAGGCAGCATCATCGTTCGTCAGCGCGGCACCAAATTCCACGCGGGTATTAACGTGGGTTGCGGCAAGGACCACACTCTGTTTGCTTTGGCTGACGGTAAAGTCAAGTTCGAAGTTAAAGGCCCGAAAAACCGTAAGTACATCAGCATCGAAGCTGAATAAGTTTTTCGCGTCTTAGTAAATAGATGTAAGCCCCGCAATTCGTTGCGGGGCTTTTTACATTCTGGTTAGCCCATTCTGGCGGGATATGGACACGAAATCACAGGCATCTGTTGGTATCCTGTTGGCACTGATTACTGCCGTGAGTTGGGGTTCTTTACCCATCGCCATGAAGCAGGTGCTGGTGGTAATGGATCCTTTTACTGTGGTTTGGTATCGGTTTTCTCTGGCAGCAATTGTGCTGGGGTGCATTCTGGCCGTTAAGCGCAGATTGCCGCCCAGAACGATTTTTAATCGCCCACGCTGGCTGGTTATAGTGTTGATCGCCACGTGCGGATTGCTGGGGAATTTCGTTCTTTTTAGTTCTTCCCTGCAGTTCCTTAGCCCGACAGCCTCGCAGGTTATCGGCCAGCTTTCGCCGGTCGGTATGATGCTGGCAAGTATAATCATCCTGAAAGAAAGGATGCGCATCACGCAGGTCATTGGGGCCAGTATGCTGATTTTCGGGCTGGTATTATTCTTCAATACCAGCTTGATAGAAATTTTTACCCGCCTTACGGATTACACTTTGGGTGTGATCTTTGGTGTCGGGGCAGCCTCGGTTTGGGTGATTTATGGTGTGGCACAGAAAGTATTGCTGCGCCAACTCGCCTCACCGCAGATCCTGTTTTTTCTGTACACTTTATGTTCTATCGCATTGCTCCCGCTGGCCAGCCCGGCGGTGCTTTCACAGCTCAGCGGCTGGCAGTTTGCCTGTCTGTTGTTTTGCGGCGCGAATACCTTAGTAGGATATGGCGCCTTAGCGGAAGCGATGGCGAGATGGCAGGCGGCCCAGGTCAGTGCAATTGTGACGCTGACTCCGCTGTTTACCCTGCTATTTTCAGATTTACTGGCACTTGCCTGGCCTGACTTTTTTGCTGCACCCGTGCTCAATTTTATTGGTTATATCGGGGCAATTGTGGTGGTGGCGGGGGCAATGTTTTCCGCAGTTGGCCATCGCTGGTGGCCACGTCGGACAGAGCAAAACCCGGTAGCTAAACACTAGCTGCCCGGTGAATGATTTACGGAGACGGTACAAATGAAGTTTGTTGATGAAGCCACGATTCTGGTTGTGGCCGGTGATGGCGGTAACGGGTGCGTCAGCTTCCGTCGCGAAAAATATATCCCTCGTGGCGGCCCTGACGGCGGCGACGGCGGTGATGGTGGCGATGTTTACCTGCTTGCAGATGAAAACCTCAATACGTTGATCGATTTCCGCTTCGTGAAATCTTATCGCGCGGAGCGCGGGACTAACGGTCAAAGCAGCGACTGTACGGGTAAACGCGGTAAAGATATCACCATTAAAGTGCCTGTCGGGACACGCGTTCTGGATCAGAGCACGGGTGAAGTGCTGGCCGATATGACCCAAAATGGTCAGATTAATATGGTCGCTAAAGGCGGTTTCCACGGTCTGGGTAACACCCGTTTCAAATCTTCCGTGAACCGCTCACCGCGCCAGAAAACCATGGGTACCAAAGGTGAAGAGCGTGATATCGCTCTTGAGCTGATGCTGTTAGCCGACGTGGGGATGCTGGGCCTGCCAAATGCGGGTAAATCCACATTTATCCGTTCAGTGTCTGCGGCAAAACCGAAAGTGGCTGACTATCCGTTCACCACTTTGGTTCCGAGCCTGGGTGTTGTCCGTATGGATCACGAACAAAGTTTCGTGGTTGCCGACATTCCGGGTTTGATCGAGGGCGCTTCTGAAGGTGCCGGTCTCGGTATCCGCTTCCTTAAGCACCTTGAGCGTTGCCGCGTTCTGTTGCACCTGATTGATATTGCGCCAATCGACGAATCTGATCCGATCGAAAATGCTAAAGTTATTATTAACGAACTGAAGCAATACAACGCGAAGTTGGCTGAAAAACCACGCTGGTTAGTGTTCAACAAAGTTGATCTGATCGAAAAAGAAGAAGCTGAGACGCGTGCTAAAGCGATAGCTGAAGCTTTAGGTTGGGAAGGGAATTACTACCTGATTTCCGCGGCAAATCGTGAAGGCGTTAATGCGCTGTGCTGGGATGTGATGAAATTCATCAATGAAAATCCTAAGCACATGGCCGTTGAAGCGGCTGTGCCAGAGAAAGTTGAATTCATGTGGGATGATTATCACCGTGAACAACTGGCTGAAGTGGAATCTGAAGCAGACGACGACTGGGATGATGACTGGGATGAAGATGACGACGAAGGCGTCGAAATCATTTACGAACGTTAATCCCCCGTCCTGACGTTGTGATTAAAGCGAAAAGGCTGCCTGTTCAGGGCAGTCTTTTTTAATATGTTCTCCTCAGAGAATAGGACGTGTTAATGAGGTTTGTAGGGCCACATCCGGTAACCAGCATTGCGCGCTAAGTCCTTTAGCCGCAGAGCGATTACGAAGCGCCAGGGTTCCACCGTGTAAATTCGCAATACGTATTACAATATTTAAACCTAACCCGCTGCCACCATAGCGCTGATCGCCTCGTTTGAAGGCTTGTGTCAGTTCGCTGGCTTTGGCTTCATCAATACCCGGACCTTCGTCGTTAATCTGTATCAGAAAACCGTTGTTCTGAGGTTCAATCGCGATGGTGATTTCACTGTTCTCCGGCCCGTACCGGTAGGCGTTTTCCACCAGATTTCGCACCATAAGCCGGAGCAGTACCGCATCTCCCTGAATTTCCGCACGAACCGGCGTCTGCACGATCAGTTTTTGCTGACGATCGGTAAGCATTTCACTCAGTTCTTCCCTGAGAGGCCCGACGACGTTATTCACCAGATCGACCTGCTGATATTCGCCTTTTGCAAAATTCTGCCCCGCACGCGAAAGCATCAGCAACTGCTCGATGGTATGCATCAACAGATCGATGCGGTTTATCAGCGTATCGCTGCCATCAACGCCATTCTTTTGCATAATTTCAAGGTGCAACCGCACGCCAGCCAGCGGCGTTCTCAGTTCATGTGCGGCATCGGCGGTGAACAGGCGTTCCTGCTGAATGGTGTTGGAAAGTCGTGAAAACAACTGATTGAGCGTGTTGGTGACTGCCACGATTTCCCGAATTTCACTGTTCAATGGCAGCGGTGTCAGGTTATCAGCGGAGCGGGTTTCCAGGCGTTTTTGCAACTGATTGAGCGGGCTGATAATCCAGCTGATGGCCCAGAAAGATAACACCAGCGTAATCGTCATCATCAGCAAAGAGGGCGCAATCAGTGACGCGATAGCTTCTGCTATCTCTTTCTCTACATGAGCATTGCGGACTTTTGCGGAAAGTGTGTCATTGACCAGCAGATTTATCTGCTCCTGGCTTTCATGCCAAAGCCAGAAAACGCTGGTGAGCTGAGTGACGAAGAGGATCAGCGCCAGCATAACCAGCAGGCGGCGGCGCATACTGGTCATGGTAAAACTTCCAGACGATATCCAATGCCGCGAACTGTCCGGATGAGTTCTTTGCCCAACTTGCGTCGCAAATTGTGTACATGGACTTCCAGCGTATTAGAGCCCAAATCATCCTGCCAGGTGTAGAGATCTTGCTGAAGCAATTCGCGATTGACGGTCTGCCCGGCGCGCATCATCAGGCGGGATAAAATGGCGAATTCTTTGGGGGTGACTTCCACGGGGGAATCGCCCAGATATGCCTGTTGCGACGAAAGATTAATGGTGAGATTCCCGACAGAAATCTGGTTGTCGCTCTGCCCCTGATAGCGGCGGATGAGCGCACGGACGCGGGCCTGCAATTCAACCAGCGCGAAAGGTTTGATCAGATAGTCGTCTGCACCGGCATCCAGACCATCAACGCGGTCTTCCAGAGCATCGCGCGCAGTGAGGATAAGCACGGGGAGGGAAATGCTTTGACGTCGCCACTGACGCAGCAGCGTTGCGCCATCTTTATCAGGCAATCCCAAATCCAGGATCACCAGACTGTACTGGCTGGTTTGAATCAGACTGTGCGCTTCGGCGGCTGTAGAAGCGCAGTCGCAAACATAATTATCACTGGTGAGTGCCAGAGATAATCCCTGCCGTAAAAGTTCATCATCTTCAACTATCAGCAGTTTCATCGTCTGGCACTACTCCGTGGTTAATTATTTTGGTAGATGTCCCTGTAGAGACGGCTCTCAAAGCGTACCAACGGGGCACGACGTGTTCGCTGATCTTCAGGGGGAACCGCGTAACCGGAGAGGAACTGGACAAATGCCATGCGCTGTCCGCTTGCCGTGGTGATAAAGCCCGCCAGGTTATAAACGCCAGCCAGTGAGCCGGTTTTCGCCGACACCTTGCCATCTACGCCCGCTTCATGGAGACCGCCGCGATATTGCAAGGTTCCGTCATGGCCCGCCAATGGCAGCATTGAAATAAAGTCTAACTCTTTATCGTGCTGAGCGATGTATTGCAGGACCTGCATCATGGTGGCCGGCGAGAGTAAGTCATGGCGGGAAAGGCCGGAGCCATCAACCTGAATCGAGTTGCCCAAATCCACGCCGGCTTTTTGACGCAGAATCTGACGAACCGCGTCGGAGCCCGCGCGCCAGGTTCCCGGAACGCCAAAGCGTTGATGACCAATGGTGCGGAAGACAGTATCGGCGATCATGTTGTCGGATTTTTTCAGCATCTGATGCAGCAAATCATGCAACGGAACTGACTGGGTTTGGGCAAGCACCGTGCCGGCAGGCGTCTGCTGAGTCTGGCGTTTTAACGTGCCATCAATCTGAATATCGGCTTGCAGCAACTCGTCTTTGAGAATGGCGCCCGCATAGCTGGCGCCATCCTGAATCGCGAAGGCCAGAGGTAACGGCTCACTGCGCTGAGTCAGACAGCCTGTCAGCGTGTAACGGTTAAACTCGCCCGGTACCACATCCAGCTCGCAGTACTGTGCATCTGGCGAACCTTTAGCCAGGGTGCGAACTTCACTGAACATGTGAACAGGATAATAAGATGCCACGCGGATAAAGGCATTTTCGTCCGGTTTTGGGGCACTGTAGAGGGATACGGAGAAACAGTTTCTGTCGACAATCGCGGCAGCCGGCGGTGCGCTGAAGCACTGAGTGATGTCGTTCCATGGCCAGCCGGGCGCTTTATCGTGGCTGGCAAACACCGAAGTGTTAATAACCACATCGCCACTGATTTCTTTGATGCCCTGTTTTTTTAACACCGCGACCATATTCCGAATATTCTGACGTTTTAGCGTCGGATCGCCGGAAAAACGAGCAACCAGATCACCTTTCAGAACGCCGTCAGTAACGGAACCCGGAGTTTCAAGTGTGGTGGTGAAGCGGAAATCGGGGCCCAGTTGCAACAAAGCCGCCAGCGCCGTCAGAATCTTCATCGTACTGGCAGGCAGTGCCATCTGCGAACCGTGGTAATCAAGCACGGGAGCGGGCGCACCGATTTTCTGTACCAGTACAGCCAGATTCGTGCCATCCGGCAGATATTCTGTGTAATTCTCGATCTGGGCCGCATTTGTATTCAGAACAAACGCGCATGCTAATCCACTGACAATTCGTAAAAAACGCATTATTTTGAGTAAAGGCTCTGGGTAACGGCAGGATAAAGTGGTGCCATACTACGATGCTACGAACCAAGGCGCAACGTGGCTGAAAGTAAACGATGATCCTCAGTGAACTCTACGTTAAAATACGAATCATAATGCAAAATGAATCTTGGCCTGGTGGTAACCCCGGGTGAGGTTTTTTTTGTTTTTCGCCAGAGAGAGTCGGTCACAAGAGCTGGCTTAATTTCTTACCTGATTTAATCAGGACGGTGTTTACCGAAAGGACAAAGTTAGAGGTAATAATATATGAAACCGATTCCGATGACGTTGCGTGGCGCAGAAAGATTACGTGAAGAGCTTGATCATCTGAAGGGCGTCCGTCGCCCGAAAATCATTGCAGATATCGCGACTGCGCGTGAGCACGGTGATTTGAAAGAGAATGCTGAGTACCACGCAGCCCGTGAGCAGCAGGGTTTTTGCGAAGGTCGTATCCAGGAAATCGAAGCCAAGCTTTCAAATGCTCAGGTTATTGATGTCACAAAAATGCCAGTAACAGGTCGTGTCATTTTTGGCGCTACAGTAAAAGTACTGAACCTGGATACTGAAGAAGAGCAGACCTATCGCATTGTGGGTGATGACGAAGCTGATTTTAAGCAGAATCTGATTTCTGTGAACTCTCCGATTGCACGCGGTTTGATTGGTAAAGAACAGGATGATGTGGTTGTTATCAAAACGCCTGGCGGTGATGTAGAGTTTGAAGTCCTGAAGGTTGAGTATCTCTAAAATCTGCATTAAAAAGGGCGAAACGTGTTGTTTCGCCCTGTAAATTTCACATTCATGCAGTGAATTGCTTCACAGTAAATTGAAAACTAAAGTAAAAAGGCCACCTAAGGCCTTTCCCTGAACGTGATTTCGTGGCACCTTTCCGAAAATCTAAAGCGCTTTTCGTTAAACCTTAACGGATTAACGCGGTAAGATAATTTTGCGGTCTTCGGTAGAAGGGCGATAAAGTACCAGCATATTGCCGATGACTTGCACATTACACGCCTTGGTTTCACGCACGATTGCGTCTACGATCAGGGTCTTCGTTTCGCGTTCTTCTGCCGCGACTTTTACCTTGATCAGCTCGTGATGCTGCAGCGCCTGTTCAATTTCGGCCAGCACGCCTTCAGTCAGGCCGTTGTTACCCAGCATGACAACCGGTTTTAGTGGATGTGCCAGACCTTTCAGGTACTGTTTTTGTTTATTGTTAAGATTCATCGTCTTTTTTGCTTAAGTTGGGATTGAAAACGGGTCATTCTACCGCCATCTCATGTATATCACCAACCCGGACTGCTCCGGGAAGTGAATTATACTGACTTAGCCATAGACGTCATGATGCTAACAGCTTGTTCCAAAAGCTCTAACACAGGGTGGTTGGAAAACTATATGGTTACTAAATAATGTCTATTAAAAAGCGTTCTGCAAGTTCCACCCGCTGGCTGCAGGAACACTTTAGCGATAAATATGTGATTCAGGCTCAGAAAAAAGGTCTGCGTTCCCGCGCCTGGTTTAAGCTTGATGAAATACAGCAAAGCGATAAGCTGTTTAAACCTGGGATGACGATTGTGGATTTAGGCGCAGCTCCCGGTGGATGGTCACAGTTTGCCGCAACACTGATAGGTAGCAAAGGGCGCATCATTGCTCTTGACCTTTTACCTATGGATCCTATTGTTGGAGTCGATTTCCTTCAGGGGGATTTTCGTGATGAATTAGTTCTCAAAGCGCTGCTTGAACGCGTGGGAGAAAACAAAGTTCAGGTGGTCATGTCCGATATGGCCCCGAATATGAGCGGTACTCCGGCAGTCGATATTCCAAAATCGATGTATCTGGTTGAATTAGCACTGGATATGTGTCGGGATGTATTAGCACCAGGCGGAAGTTTCCTGGTGAAGGTGTTTCAGGGAGATGGCTTTGATGAATACCTGCGGGAAATTCGCTCCCTGTTTACGAAGGTGAAGATTCGTAAGCCAGACGCTTCCCGAGCACGTTCGCGAGAAGTGTACATCGTAGCGACAGGGCGGAAACTGTAGTTCCCTAACGCTGTTTGTTAACACAGTTGTAATATGAGGTTAATCCCTTGAGTGACATGGCGAAGAACCTGATCCTCTGGTTAGTCATCGCAGTTGTATTGATGTCTGTATTTCAGAGTTTTGGGCCCAGCGAGTCGAATGGCAGTAAGGTGGATTACACGACCTTTACTACCGAAGTGGCCCAAGACCAGGTTCGTGAAGTACGTATCAACGGACGTGCGATTGATGTAATCAAAAAAGACAGCAGCAAGTACACCACTTATATCCCAGTAAATGACCCTAAATTACTGGATACGCTGCTGAGCAAAAACGTGAAAGTTGTTGGCGAACCGCCTGAACAGCAGAGTTTCCTCGCAACTATCTTTATTTCATGGTTCCCGATGCTGCTTCTGATTGGCGTCTGGATATTCTTTATGCGACAAATGCAGGGTGGCGGTGGTAAAGGCGCAATGTCCTTTGGCAAAAGCAAAGCCCGCATGTTGACGGAAGACCAAATCAAAACCACATTCGCGGATGTTGCAGGTTGCGACGAAGCGAAGGAAGAAGTGAGCGAACTGGTAGATTACCTGCGCGAGCCAAGCCGTTTCCAGAAATTGGGCGGTAAAATTCCTAAAGGCGTTCTGATGGTCGGCCCTCCGGGTACCGGTAAAACCTTACTGGCTAAAGCCATTGCAGGGGAAGCAAAAGTTCCGTTCTTTACTATTTCCGGTTCTGACTTCGTCGAAATGTTCGTGGGTGTGGGTGCATCTCGTGTGCGTGACATGTTCGAACAGGCGAAGAAAGCCGCTCCATGTATCATCTTCATCGATGAAATTGACGCCGTTGGCCGTCAGCGTGGTGCAGGTTTAGGCGGTGGTCACGATGAACGTGAACAAACGCTGAACCAGATGTTGGTTGAGATGGATGGCTTCGAAGGTAACGAAGGTATCATTGTTATTGCCGCGACTAACCGTCCGGACGTTCTTGACCCGGCATTGCTGCGTCCAGGTCGTTTCGACCGTCAGGTTGTGGTTGGTCTGCCAGACGTTCGTGGCCGTGAACAGATTCTGAAAGTTCACATGCGTCGCGTTCCTTTAGCGACCGATGTTGAACCTTCTGTTATTGCCCGTGGTACACCTGGTTTCTCCGGTGCGGATCTGGCAAACCTGGTCAATGAAGCCGCGCTGTTCTCCGCGCGTGGTAATAAACGCGTCGTGTCTATGGTTGAGTTTGAAAAAGCCAAAGACAAAATCATGATGGGTGCGGAGCGTCGCTCCATGGTGATGACAGAATCGCAGAAAGAATCGACCGCGTATCATGAAGCTGGCCACGCCATCATTGGCCGTCTGGTTCCTGAACACGATCCTGTGCATAAAGTGACGATTATTCCTCGCGGACGTGCATTGGGTGTCACCTTCTTCCTGCCGGTAGGCGATGCTATCAGTGCAAGCCGTCAGAAACTTGAAAGCCAGATTTCTACCCTTTACGGTGGTCGTCTTGCGGAAGAAATCATCTACGGTGTGGAGAAAGTATCTACCGGTGCTTCTAACGACATCAAAGTTGCAACGTCGATTGCCCGTAACATGGTTACCCAGTGGGGCTTCTCAGAGAAATTAGGTCCGTTGCTGTATGCGGAAGAAGAAGGCGAAGTCTTCCTCGGCCGTTCAGTCGCGAAAGCTAAGCATATGTCTGATGAAACTGCCCGTATCATCGATCAGGAAGTGAAGTCACTGGTTGAACGTAACTATGCGCGTGCACGTACTTTGCTGATGGAAAACATGGATATCCTTCATTCAATGAAAGATGCCCTGATGAAATATGAAACCATCGATGCACCACAAATTGACGACCTGATGAACCGTACAGAAGTTCGCCCGCCAGCGGGCTGGGACGATGTAAATGGTAAAAACGGTAGCGACAATTCTAACGATGGTGGTGCGCCAAAAGCGCCAACGCCAGTTGACGAACCTCGTACGCCAAATCCTGGCAACACGATGTTTGAGCAATTCAGCGGCAAATAAGGCGCTGGTTAGAAAATAATGCACAACTCTCAACCCCGGGCTTGCCCGGGGTTTTTTATGCGTGCATTCTTTCCCCCGGAATTTAGATACTGCTATTACTGATTGACCAGAAGGGACCTGACTTATGCACCTCACAGCCAGAGAGTCGACGCTGGACCTCACTTTTCCCCAGGTCATGGGGATCCTGAATGTTACCCCTGATTCCTTTTCGGACGGCGGACGCCATAACACGCTCGAACTTGCTATCAGACATGCTCAGATGATGGTGGATGCCGGTGCTACTCTGCTCGATATTGGCGGTGAATCAACACGTCCTGGCGCTGCAGAAGTCAGTGAAGACGAAGAACTGGCCCGTGTGGTGCCGGTGGTGGAGGCGATTGCCCGGCGTTTTGATGTCTGGATCTCTGTGGACACCTCAAAGGCCTCGGTGATCCGCGAATCTGCGAATGCGGGTATGCATCTGATTAACGATATTCGCTCGTTACAGGAGCCTGAAGCACTGGCGGCTGCGGCGCAAACCGGTTTGCCGGTCTGTCTGATGCATATGCAGGGTGATCCAAAAACGATGCAGCATGCTCCGCATTACGGCGATGTCGTTGCGGAAGTTGAACGGTATCTTGTCGGGCAAATTGCGCGTTGTGTGAACGCCGGCATTCCTGAAAATAAATTGTTACTCGACCCTGGCTTCGGTTTCGGTAAAAATCTGGAACACAACTACCAGATGCTCGCCAGACTGTCAGAGTTCCATCACCTGGGGTTGCCCCTTCTGGTGGGTATGTCGCGCAAATCCATGGTGGGACAGCTGCTGCATGTGTCTCCTGAAAAGCGGGTTATCGGAAGTGTTGCCTGTGCCGTCATCGCGGCCATGCAAGGCGCTCAGATAATCCGTGTACATGATGTCAAAGAAACCGTTGAAGCGATGCGTATCGTCGAAGCGACACTTTCTGCAAGGGATAAAAAATAATTATGAGCAACCGTAAATACTTTGGGACAGATGGCATCCGCGGGAAAGTTGGTGACAGCCCGATTACACCTGATTTTGTTCTGAAGCTGGGCTGGGCTGCCGGTAAAGTGCTCGCACGACATGGTTCTCGCAAAGTCATTATCGGCAAGGACACCCGCATTTCTGGTTATATGCTGGAATCTGCACTGGAAGCCGGGCTGGCTGCTGCCGGGCTTTCTGCTTCTTTCACCGGGCCGATGCCAACGCCTGCCGTTGCTTACCTCACCAGAACATTCAGGGCTGAAGCGGGGATCGTTATTTCTGCGTCGCATAACCCGTACTACGACAACGGGATCAAGTTCTTCACCATCGACGGGACAAAGCTGCCGGATGACGTGGAAGAAGCGATTGAAGCCGAACTTGAAAAACCGCTGACCTGCGTAGAGTCCGCCGAACTGGGCAAAGCCAGCCGCATTGTGGACGCCGCGGGCCGTTACATTGAGTTCTGCAAAGGCACATTCCCAAGCGAACTGAGCCTGAATAGCCTGAAAATTGTGGTCGACTGTGCCAATGGCGCCACCTACCACATCGCGCCGAGTGTGCTGCGTGAACTGGGCGCTAAAGTGATCGCGATCGGCTGCGAGCCGGACGGCATGAACATCAATGAAGAATGCGGCGCGACAGATGTCCGTCAGTTGCAAAAACGTGTTCTGGCAGAGAAAGCCGATCTCGGTCTGGCATTTGATGGCGACGGTGACCGTTTGATCATGGTCGACCACGAAGGCAATAAGGTTGATGGCGACCAGATCCTCTACATTATCGCACGTGAAGGTTTGCGCCAGGGGCAGCTGAAAGGCGGTGCCGTGGGCACACTGATGAGCAACATGGGGTTGGAGTTGGCACTCAAACAGCTGGGCATTCCTTTCACGCGCGCTAAGGTCGGTGACCGTTACGTGCTGGAAAAAATGCAGGAGAAAGGCTGGCGTATTGGGGCAGAAAACTCAGGCCATATTATCCTGTTGGACAAAACAACCACGGGTGACGGCATCGTGGCAGGTTTGCAAGTGCTCACAGCGATGGTACGTAACCATATGAGCCTTCACGATCTTTGCAGTGGTATGAAATTGCTGCCGCAGATTTTGGTGAATGTCCGCTTTGCCGGTGAACACGATCCGCTTGAATCTGACGATGTCAAAAAAGTGACTGCCGAAGTTGAAAAAGAACTGGGTGGCCGTGGCCGGGTACTGTTGCGTAAGTCAGGTACTGAACCGTTGCTGCGCGTTATGGTAGAAGGCGAAGATGCGGCGCTGGTTGAAAAGCTGGCGAACCGTATCGCTGATACCGTAAAAGCAGTGAAACCGTAAGCTGATAAAAAACAGTAAATTTTCATCTTTTACGCCGCCATTTTTTATCTTGGGGGCGGCGTAAAATGAATCACTTTGGTTGTTTTGATGGATATTTGACGCTTTTTTCCGCAAACGAACAGTCTGATGAAAATTGCCCTTGCACGGTAATACGGCTTTGGTTAGTATTCACACCCGCTTCAGTGGGTCCTTGAGTGACCTGCTAAATTGGTGAGAAGCAATTGGCATGCGGTGAACCCGCGAGGATACAGGTACTACTATGTACGACGCTCTTCTGGTGATTTTCCTTATCGTAGCAATCGGCCTTGTGGCCTTGGTTATGCTGCAACAGGGTAAAGGCGCTGATATGGGAGCCTCTTTCGGAGCAGGTGCTTCTGGCACATTGTTCGGTTCGAGTGGTTCCGGTAACTTCATGACCCGCATGACAGGCATTTTGGCAGCACTGTTCTTTATCATTAGTCTGATTCTCGGGAACATGAGCACCAATAAAGGCCAAAAAGGTAGTGAGTGGGAAAACTTAAGTCAGCCAGCGAAAACTGAGCAGACAACTGCACCGGCCGCTCCAGCAGCGCCTAACAGTGACGTTCCTCACTAAGCAGTAAACTTCTTATCAAAAGAAGCAGAGTTTTAAACAGTGGCTTGTGCTTGGACAGTATAAGCGATTGTGAAAAAAAGAGTGCCGAGGTGGTGGAATTGGTAGACACGCTACCTTGAGGTGGTAGTGCCCGAATGGGCTTACGGGTTCAAGTCCCGTCCTCGGTACCAATCTTTATGATAACTTGCTTTTTAGCGGTTATCGGCGTAGTATTTGCCACGTTTTCGGACGCGGGGTGGAGCAGCCTGGTAGCTCGTCGGGCTCATAACCCGAAGGTCGTCGGTTCAAATCCGGCCCCCGCAACCACTTTCCCTAAGTGTTTATTTCAAATAGACTTTCAGTATCTTCCTGTGATGTTCTGCAGTTCCAATTTGAAAGCTTCAATTTGAAAATAATACTTTGCGAAAGTTGCACCGAAGCCGCCTGTGCGGCAAATAGGGTCCAGTTGCATAAAGCCCCGATTTATCGGGGTTTTTTGTTATTTGGCAACAGAATCACTGGGCTATTTAGCCCTTTTTTTATGTCTTGGGGGTGGGCTTGTCCACATTAGAACAAAAATTAACAGAGCTGATTTCAGCACCAGTCGAGGCACTTGGCTTTGAGCTGGTGGGCATCGAGTTCGTTCGGGCTCGCCAATCGACGTTGCGCATCTATATTGATAGTGACGCCGGGATCAATGTTGATGATTGTGCTGATGTCAGCCACCAGGTGAGCGCTGTGCTGGACGTAGAAGATCCAGTCACCGTCGCCTATAACCTGGAAGTTTCCTCTCCAGGCCTTGATCGTCCTATGTTCACCGCTGAACATTATCAACGTTTCCTCGGTGACGAAGTCAGCATTGTCCTGCGAATGGCTGTGCAGAACCGTCGCAAATGGCAGGGCATTATCAAAGCTGTCGAAGGCGAAATGATCACGGTGACAGTGGAAGGGAAAGATGAAGTGTTCGCACTGAGCAACATCCAGAAAGCGAACCTGGTACCCCACTTTTGAAGAGTTTGGAAGAGGCAACTAGGATGAACAAAGAGATTCTGGCTGTTGTAGAAGCAGTTTCTAATGAAAAATCCCTCCCGCGCGAGAAGATTTTTGAAGCGCTGGAAATTGCATTATCAACAGCGACCAAGAAAAAATACGAACAGGAAATCGAAGTCCGCGTCAGCATTGACCGCAAAACCGGTGACTTTGATACCTTCCGTCGTTGGGTTGCAGTCCACGAAGTGACTCAGCCAACCCGCGAGATCACTCTCGAGGCTGCACAATACGAAGATCCGTCTATTGAACTTGGCGGATACCTCGAAGACCAAATTGAGTCGGTCACTTTCGACCGCATCACCACGCAGACTGCTAAACAAGTTATCGTACAAAAAGTACGTGAAGCAGAACGTGCGATGGTGGTTGAGCAATTCCGCGAACAGCAGGGCGAGATCGTCACTGGTGTCGTTAAAAAAGTTAACCGCGACAGCATCGCACTGGATTTAGGCAGCAACGCTGAAGCCGTTATCCTGCGTGAAGACATGCTTCCGCGTGAAAACTTCCGCTCTGGCGACCGTATTCGTGGCGTGCTGTATGATGTTCGCCCGGAAGCGCGTGGTGCTCAGCTGTTCGTCAGCCGTTCACGTAACGAAATGCTGATCGAACTGTTCCGCATCGAAGTACCAGAAATCGGCGAAGAGCTGATTGAGATTAAAGCGGCAGCCCGTGATCCGGGTTCCCGTGCAAAAATCGCGGTGAAAACTAACGATAAACGTATCGACCCGGTAGGTGCCTGTGTCGGTATGCGTGGCGCACGCGTTCAGGCCGTATCCAGTGAACTGGGCGGTGAACGCATTGATATCATCCTTTGGGATGACAATCCTGCGCAATTCGTGATCAACGCTATGGCGCCGGCAGACGTCGCCTCCATCGTTGTTGATGAAGATAAATGCACCATGGATATCGCCGTTGAAGCCAGCAACCTGGCACAGGCGATCGGCCGTAATGGTCAGAACGTGCGTTTGGCCTCCCAATTGTTGAAACAGCATCGTAGTGATGACAAGTGGGAACTGAACGTGATGACAGCAGACGACCTGCAAGCCAAACATCAGGCTGAGGCACACGCTGCGATTGCTACCTTCACGAAATACCTGGCCATTGATGAAGATTTTGCCACGGTCCTGGTAGAAGAAGGTTTCTCTACGCTTGAAGAACTGGCTTACGTACCAGCCAAAGAACTGCTTGAAATCGACGGCCTGGATGAAGACACCGTGGACGCGCTGCGCGAACGTGCAAAAGAAGCGCTGACCACCATTGCTTTAGCCCAGGAAGAAAGTCTCGGTGATAAAAAGCCTGCTGATGATCTGCTGAACCTGGCGGGTCTGGAACGTAGCATGGCATTTAAACTGGCTGCCCTAGGGGTTTGTACGCTGGAAGATCTTGCCGAGCAGGGTGTCGACGATCTGGCTGATATTGAGGGTCTTACTGACGAGCGGGCTGGTGAACTTATCATGGCTGCGCGCAATATCTGCTGGTTTGGCGACAACGCGTAATAAACTGTAGCAGGAAGGAACAGCATGACAGATGTAACTGTAAAATCGCTGGCGGCAGAGATTCAGACCCCGGTAGATCGCCTGGTACAGCAATTTGCTGATGCAGGGATCTCGAAGTCCGAAGCTGACTCTGTGACCCAGCAAGAAAAAGAAACATTGTTGGCGCATCTGAATGGTGGAAACGCCGGTGCGACAAACAAACTGACGTTACAACGCAAAACGCGTAGTACACTGAATATTCCGAGCACCGGCGGGAAGAGTAAATCGGTGCAAATCGAGGTCCGCAAGAAACGCACTTATGTTAAACGTGATATGACCGAGGCAGAAATTGCCCAGGCCGAAGCGGAAGAGCAGGCGAAGCGTGACGCGGAAGAACAGGCACAGCGTGTAGCAGCAGAGCAAGCCCAGCGCGAAGCTCAGGAAAAAGCCAAACGCGCCGCCGAAGAGCAAGCTAAACGTGAGGCCGCTGATAAAGCTAAACGTGATGCAGCGGAAAAAGATAAAGTGACGAATCAACATACCGACGAAGTAACCAAACCAGCTCAGGCAGAGAAAGCACGCCGTGAAGCTGAAGCCGCAGAGCTGAAACGCAAAACGGAAGAAGAAGCCCAGCGTAAGCTTGAAGAAAACGCCAAGCGCATTGCAGAAGAAGCCCGTAAAATGGCCGATTCTGGTGTCTGGACTGAAACTGTCGCACCCAGCGAATCAGAATCTGCTGACTATCATGTCACCACTTCTACCCATGCCCGTGCGGCTGAAGACGAGAACGACGCCAAAGTTGAAGGCGAACGTCGCAGTCGTACCCGCGGTGGTAAAGCGACCAAGCAGAAGAAAGGCAATAAACTGTCTGAATCTAAAGCTGATCGCGAAGAAGCGCGTGCCGTTGGCCGTAATGGTAAAGGCAAACGTAAGCCAAGCACGCTGCAACAGAGCTTCAACAAGCCCGTTGCTGCAGTGAACCGTGACGTTGTAGTGGGTGAAACCATTACCGTTGCCGAACTGGCAAACAAAATGGCAGTTAAAGGTTCTCAGGTCATCAAAACGATGATGAAACTGGGCGCCATGGCCACCATCAACCAGGTTATCGATCAGGAAACTGCTCAGCTGGTTGCGGAAGAAATGGGCCACAAAGTTATCCTGCGTCGTGAAAACGAACTGGAAGAAGCGCTGATGAGCGACCGTGATACGGGCGCATCCGCTGCCGCTGAGCCACGCGCTCCGGTAGTGACCATCATGGGTCACGTTGACCACGGTAAAACTTCCCTGCTTGACTACATTCGCTCAACGAAAGTTGCTGCGGGCGAAGCTGGTGGTATTACTCAGCACATCGGTGCTTATCACGTTGAAACTGAAAACGGCATGATCACCTTCCTGGATACTCCGGGACACGCCGCATTTACATCAATGCGTGCTCGTGGTGCTAAGGCAACGGACATCGTGGTTCTGGTTGTTTCTGCAGATGATGGCGTGATGCCACAAACGATTGAAGCTGTTCAGCATGCGAAAGCCGCTGGTGTGCCAATCGTTGTTGCGGTCAACAAAATTGATAAGCCAGACTCTGATCCGGATCGCGTTCGTACTGAACTTTCTCAGTATGGCGTTATGCCAGAAGAGTGGGGCGGTGAGTCTCAGTTCATCCATGTATCGGCGAAAGTCGGTACGGGTATCGACGACCTGCTGCAAGCTATCTTGCTGCAAGCTGAAGTTCTCGAACTTAAAGCCGTTCGTACCGGTATGGCGAGTGGTGTTGTGATCGAATCCTTCCTGGATAAAGGTCGCGGCCCGGTAGCAACCGTTCTGGTTCAGGAAGGTACGCTGAACAAAGGCGATATCATTCTGTGTGGCTTCGAATACGGCCGCGTTCGTGCAATGCGTGATGAGATGGGCCGTGACATTCTGTCTGCGGGTCCATCTATCCCGGTGGAAGTGTTGGGTCTGTCCAGCGTTCCTGCTGCGGGTGATGAAGTCACTGTTGTACGTGATGAGAAAAAAGCCCGTGAAGTTGCGCTTTACCGTCAGGGTAAATTCCGCGAAGTTAAACTGGCTCGTCAGCAGAAATCTAAACTGGAAAACATGTTTGCGAACATGACAGAAGGTGAAGTTTCTGAACTGAACATCGTTCTGAAATCTGACGTACAGGGTTCTTGCGAAGCGATTTCTGATGCCTTGCAAAGCTTGTCTACCGACGAAGTGAAAGTGAAAATCGTGGGTATGGGCGTTGGTGGTATCACCGAAACTGATGCAACGCTTGCAGCCGCTTCCCGTGCGATCATCCTGGGCTTCAACGTCCGTGCAGATGCTTCTGCTCGCCGTGTTGTTGAAAGCGAAAGCCTGGATCTGCGTTACTATTCCGTTATCTATAACCTGATTGACGAAGTTAAACAGGCAATGAGCGGTATGTTGGCGCCAGAATATAAACAGCAAATCATCGGCCTGGCTGAAGTTCGTGACGTGTTCAAGTCACCTAAATTCGGCGCAATTGCAGGTTGTATGGTTACTGAGGGTATGATCAAGCGTAACAACCCAATCCGTGTACTGCGTGATAACGTGGTGATCTACGAAGGCGAACTGGAATCCCTGCGTCGCTTCAAAGATGACGTTGCTGAAGTTCGTAACGGCATGGAATGTGGTATCGGCGTTAAGAACTATAACGATGTGCGTGCTGGCGATGTGATCGAAGTCTTCGAAATCATCGAAATCAAACGTACTATCGCTTAACGTTTGCGAAGTAGCTGATATCCAGATGGGGGGCCTTGCGCCCCCTTATTCGTCTGGATCAAGTGAGGAAAAAAGCATCATGGCAAAAGAATTTAGCCGTACCCAGCGCGTCTCTCAGGAGATGCAAAAAGAAATCGCTATCATTTTACAGCGCGAAGTCAAAGACCCGCGCGTAGGAATGGCGACAGTTTCAGGCGTTGAAGTTTCACGTGACCTGGCTTATGCCAAAGTGTTCGTGACCTTCCTGGACGTTCTGACCACTGACAATCACGATCCTGACCGTGTCAAAAATGGCATCAAAGCTTTGCAGGACGCATCCGGTTTTATCCGTACGCTGATCGGTAAAGCGATGCGTTTGCGTGTCGTTCCGGAACTGACTTTCGCTTATGACAACTCTTTGGTTGAAGGTATGCGCATGTCGAACCTGGTAACCAACGTTGTTAAGAACGATGCTGAACGCCGTTCAGCTGCAGGCGATGACGAGGAAGCATAATGAGTCGCCCACGTCGCCGCGGCCGTGACATACACGGCGTTCTGCTACTGGACAAATCAATTGGCTTGTCTTCCAACGATGCTCTGCAAAAAGTTAAACGTCTTTACAACGCTAACCGCGCAGGGCATACCGGTGCGCTCGACCCACTGGCCACTGGCATGTTGCCGCTGTGCTTAGGTGAAGCCACCAAATTTTCCCGGTTCCTGCTGGATTCCGATAAGCGTTATCGCGTTATCGCCCGTATGGGACAGCGCACGGACACGTCTGACGCAGAAGGCACCCTCATTTCCGAACGTGAAGTGACCTTCAGTCAGCAGCAACTGGACGATGCACTCGACAGCTTTCGCGGGGAAACCCAGCAGATTCCTTCGATGTATTCCGCATTGAAATACGAAGGGAAGAAGCTTTATGAGTACGCACGCCAGGGGATTGAAGTTCCGCGTGAATCGCGCAGCATCACAGTGTATGAACTGACGTTCATCCGCTGGGAAGGTTTTGAAGTTGAGCTGGAAATTCACTGCTCAAAAGGCACTTACATCCGCACAATTGTTGACGATCTCGGCGAAAAGTTGGGGAGTGGTGCGCATGTAACTTATTTGCGTCGTTTGCAGGTCGCAACCTATCCTTCTGAGCGTATGGTCACCATGGAAAAACTCCATGAATTGATTGCTCAGGCAGAAGAGCAGGGCATCGAGCCGCGTCTTTTGCTGGATCCGTTGTTGTTACCGATGGACAGCGCATGTGAAGACTTCCCGGAAGTGAATCTGTTGCCAGTGGTCGCCGGATATGTGAAACAGGGTCAACCTGTTCAGGCATCGGGTGCGCCCACAAGTGGTATGGTTCGCATCACCGAAGGCGAAGAACGTAAGTTTATCGGTGTGGGCGAAATAGATGATGATGGCCGCATTGCGCCGCGTCGTTTAGTCGTCGAATACACGGATTAAGCGCTTTCTGCTCACCTTGCGATCATATATAGCAAAGGGTAGAATAGCGCAGCTTATGCATTGGGTAGCTGAATTAGAGATCGGCTCCCGTTTAATTATCTATAATATTTTGGAGTAAGATTATGTCTCTAAGCGTTGAAGCTAAAGCTCAAATCGTTTCCGACTTCGGTCGTGGCACTAACGACAGTGGTTCTACCGAAGTTCAGGTTGCTCTGCTGACTGCTCAAATTAACCATCTGCAAGGTCACTTTGCAGAGCACAAAAAAGATCACCACAGCCGTCGTGGTCTGCTGCGTATGGTTTCTCAGCGTCGTAAACTGCTGGACTACCTGAAGCGTAAAGATGTAGCACGTTATACCAGCCTGATCGAACGTCTGGGTCTGCGTCGCTAATCAAGCGAGTTTCAGTGTAAAGGGGCCAATAGGCCCCTTTATTCTAGGAAGCATAGCCAAATCAGGTTACTGTATGGCTGCTGTTTCTACTGCTGTTCCAAGAACATGAACTTCCGTTACAGATGTTTTCGCGCGGCTAATGAGAGACTTTATTGCCACAACGTCAGGCCAATAAGGATTGTCATTAGTCGCGAGAATGTAGTGAGAAGCTCGGATATTTATCGGTGTGAACTGCTGTCATAACAGCTGCGCGCCACAAACAAGGATATTACATTGCTTAATCCGACTATTCGTAAATTCCAATACGGCCAGCACACCGTTACGCTGGAAACCGGCATGATGGCTCGTCAGGCCACTGCAGCAGTTATGGTTAGCATGGACGACACTGCGGTATTCGTTACCGTTGTTGGCCAGAAAAAAGCGAAACCAGGTCAGAGTTTCTTCCCGCTGACGGTTAACTATCAGGAGCGTACTTACGCTGCTGGTCGTATCCCGGGTAGCTTCTTCCGTCGTGAAGGCCGTCCAAGCGAAGGCGAAACACTGACTTCCCGTCTGATTGACCGTCCGATCCGTCCTCTGTTCCCGGAAGGTTTCCTGAATGAAGTTCAGGTTATCGCGACTGTGGTTTCCCTGAACCCACAAGTTAACCCGGATATCGTTGCGTTGATCGGTGCGTCTGCTGCCCTGAGCTTGTCTGGTATTCCATTCAGCGGCCCAATCGGTGCAGCTCGCGTAGGTTACATCAATGATCAGTACGTTCTGAACCCAACTGCCGATGAGCTGAAAACCAGCCGTCTGGATCTGGTTGTTGCGGGTACTCAGGGTGCTGTTCTGATGGTTGAATCTGAAGCTGAAGTGCTGAGCGAAGATCAGATGTTGGGCGCGGTTGTATTCGGTCACGAACAACAACAAATCGTTATCGACAACATTAACTCACTGGTTGCTGAAGCAGGCAAACCAAAATGGGAATGGCTGCCTGAAGTGGTTAACGCTGAGCTGCAAGCTCGCGTTGCTGCGCTGTCTGAATCCCGTCTGGGTGATGCGTACCTGATCACTGACAAACAAGATCGTTACGCTCAGATCAACGTGATCAAAGCTGACGTTGTTCAGGCTCTGAAAGCTGAAGATGACTCTCTGGATGCTGGCGAAATTTCTGACATCCTGGGCAGCATCGAGAAGAACGTTGTTCGTAGCCGTGTTCTGCGTGGCGAACCGCGTATCGATGGCCGTGAAAAAGACATGATCCGCGGCCTGGACGTGCGCACTGGCGTTCTGCCACGTACCCATGGTTCTGCTCTGTTCACCCGTGGTGAAACTCAGGCACTGGTTACCGCAACTCTGGGTACTGCACGTGATGCGCAGAACCTGGATGAGCTGATGGGCGAGAAGACGGATAGCTTCCTGTTCCACTACAACTTCCCTCCGTACTCTGTGGGTGAAACAGGTATGGTTGGTTCGCCAAAACGTCGTGAGATTGGCCATGGCCGTCTTGCTAAACGTGGCGTGCTGGCGATGATGCCAAAACCAGAAGACTTCCCGTACACCGTACGTGTGGTTTCTGAAATCACCGAATCTAACGGTTCATCTTCAATGGCTTCTGTTTGTGGTGCTTCTCTGGCCCTGATGGATGCAGGCGTGCCGATTAAAGCCGCTGTTGCGGGTATCGCAATGGGTCTGGTTAAAGAAGGCGAAAGCTTTGTCGTTCTGTCCGACATTCTGGGTGACGAAGATCACCTGGGCGACATGGACTTCAAAGTGGCCGGTAGCCGCGACGGTATCACCGCGCTGCAGATGGACATTAAAATCGAAGGTATCACCCGCGAAATCATGCAGGTGGCTCTGAACCAGGCTAAGGGTGCGCGTCTGCACATCCTGGGCGTAATGGAACAGGCTATCAGCACCCCACGTGGCGATATCTCTCAGTTTGCTCCACGTATCCATACCATCAAGATCAGTCCGGACAAAATCAAGGACGTGATCGGTAAAGGTGGTTCTGTGATCCGTGCTCTGACTGAAGAAACTGGCACGACTATCGAAATCGAAGATGACGGTACTGTGAAAATCGCAGCAACCGACGGCGAAAAAGCGAAATTCGCTATCCGCCGTATCGAAGAGATCACTGCTGAAATCGAAGTCGGTCGTATCTATCAGGGTAAAGTGACCCGTATCGTAGACTTTGGTGCGTTTATTGCCATCGGTGGCGGTAAAGAAGGTCTGGTTCACATCTCTCAAATCGCTGATAAGCGCGTTGAGAAAGTGACTGATTATCTGCAGATGGGCCAGGAAGTACCGGTTAAAGTTCTGGAAGTTGACCGTCAGGGTCGCGTGCGTCTGAGCATCAAAGAAGCGACGGCACCGACTCAGGAAGAAACAACTGAGCAACCTTCAGCAGAATAATCTGTAACAGAAGTTTTACAGCTCCTTTCCACGTGGACGGGAGCTGTTCGTCTCACGAACGTAAGGAAGCGTTTGTGTTAAGCAAGCGGATGACAGGACGTTCATCCAATGTTTGTCTCCGGGAGTAGAAATGAAGCCTTTCTTGCGCTGGTGTTATGTTGCGACAGCACTTATGTTGGCAGGATGCAGCAACCATGATTGGCGTAAAAATGAAGTTCTGGCGATTCCGTTGCAGCCGACGTTGCAGCAGGAAGTCATTCTGGCACGCATGGAACAAATTCTTGCCAGCCGGTCATTGACTGATGATGAGAGAGCACAGCTATTATATGAGCGCGGTGTGCTGTATGATAGTCTCGGGCTAAGAGCACTGGCGCGAAATGATTTTTCACAAGCGCTGTCTATTCGTCCTGATATGCCAGAAGTTTTTAACTACCTGGGGATTTACCTAACGCAGGCAGGCAATTTCGATGCTGCCTATGAAGCGTTTGATTCTGTACTAGAGCTTGATCCAACTTACAACTACGCGCGTTTGAACCGAGGTATCGCCCTGTATTACGGTGGCCGATTCTCGTTAGCGCAGGATGATCTGCAGGCGTTTTATCGAGACGATCCAAATGATCCCTTCCGTTCGTTATGGCTTTACCTTGCGGAGCGAGAAATCAATCCGAAGGATGCCGAAGTAGCGCTTCAACAGCGTTATGACAAAGCGGACAGAGGGCAATGGGGATGGAATATCGTCGAATTCTACCTGGGCAAGATCAGCGAAGCTACGCTGATGGAACGCCTCAGGGCAGAAGCAACGGATAACACTTCGCTCGCTGAGCATCTCAGTGAAACTGACTTCTATTTAGGTAAGCATTACCTAAGTCTGGGGGACAAGAACAGCGCCGCGGCACTGTTCAAACTGACGGTAGCTAACAACGTTCACAACTTCGTTGAGCACCGCTATGCATTGTTGGAATTGGCGCTTTTGGGCCATGAGCAAGACGACCTATCAGAATCGGACCAGCAATAGCTGACGACACCAATCAGCCTTTTTAATCATGGTATTTACCATTTTTAAGCGCCTTAACGGGCGAGGGTTGTTTTGTTCGTTTTATAATCTAATTTGAGCCGGTTCACACTTTTCAATGAAAATGACTGAAAATTTTCTCGACGAGTTATGTAGACTGGCTGCCATTATTAATGAGGCACGTGTACATGACTACTGAGCTTGAAACCTCTTTTGCTGACCTGGGGCTGTCTGCTCCGATCATTTCTGCCCTGACTGATTTGGGCTACGAAAAACCATCACCAATCCAGGCTGAGTGTATTCCTCACCTGTTAAATGGCCGCGACGTTCTGGGTATGGCTCAGACCGGTTCCGGTAAAACGGCAGCGTTTTCTTTACCGCTGCTGCACAACATCGATGCTTCACTGAAAGCACCACAAATTCTTGTTCTGGCACCGACCCGCGAACTGGCGGTTCAGGTTGCTGAAGCAATGACTGATTTCTCCAAACATATGCATGGCGTAAATGTGGTTGCCCTTTACGGCGGCCAGCGCTATGACGTTCAGCTGCGCGCACTGCGTCAGGGTCCACAAGTTGTTGTAGGTACCCCGGGCCGTCTGCTGGACCACCTGAAACGCGGCACCCTGAACCTCTCTAATCTGAAAGGTTTGGTGCTGGACGAAGCCGATGAAATGCTGCGTATGGGCTTCATCGAAGACGTCGAAACTATCATGGCGCAGATCCCGGCTGACCATCAGACCGCGTTGTTCTCTGCCACCATGCCAGAAGCTATCCGTCGCATTACCCGTCGCTTCATGAAAGATCCGCAGGAAGTGCGTATCCAGTCAAGCGTGACGACCCGTCCGGACATCAGCCAGAGCTACTGGTCTGTATACGGTCTGCGTAAAAACGAAGCGCTGGTTCGTTTCCTTGAAGCTGAAGATTTTGATGCGGCGATCATCTTCGTTCGTACCAAAAACGCAACGCTGGAAGTGGCAGAAGCACTGGAACGTAGTGGCTATAACAGCGCTGCACTGAACGGTGACATGAACCAGGCCCTGCGTGAGCAGACTCTGGAACGTCTGAAAGATGGCCGTCTGGACATTCTGATCGCAACCGACGTGGCAGCACGTGGTCTCGACGTAGAACGTATCAGCCTGGTTGTTAACTACGACATCCCGATGGACTCAGAATCTTACGTTCACCGTATTGGCCGTACTGGCCGTGCAGGGCGTGCAGGCCGTGCATTGCTGTTCGTTGAGAACCGCGAACGTCGTCTGCTGCGCAACATTGAACGTACAATGAAGCTGACCATTCCAGAAGTTGAAATCCCTACTGCAGACGTTCTGGGCGAACGTCGTCTGGCGAAGTTTGCAGCAAAAGTTCAGCAACAACTGGAAAGCAGCGATCTGGATCAGTACCGCGGTCTGCTGGCGAAACTGCAACCTGCAGAAGAGCTGGACATCGAAACGCTGGCTGCGGCATTGCTGAAAATGGCACAGGGCGAACGTCCTCTGATCGTTGCAGCGGATCCGGTCTTCAAAAGCCGTCCACCACGTCGTGAATTCGAAGATCGTGGTGACCGCGGTGATCGTGGCGACCGTGGCGATCGTCGTGACCGTCCGGTTCGCAGTAACAGCGATCGTCCGGCACGTGATGGTGACCGTCCAGCGCGTGATGGCGATAGCCCACGTCGTGAACGTCGTGAAGCTGGCGATATGGAACTGTATCGTATCGAAGTGGGTCGCGATGATGGCGTTGAAGTTCGTCATATCGTTGGCGCTATCGCTAACGAAGGTGATATCAGCAGCCGTTATATCGGTAACATCAAACTGTTCGGTACGCACTCCACTATCGAATTGCCAAAAGGTATGCCGGGCGAGATTCTGTCTCACTTTACCCGTACCCGCATCCTGAACAAACCGATGAACATGCAGTTGATCGGTGATGCGCAGCCACAAGCTCCGCGTCGTGACCGTCCGGCTGGTGCTGGCGGTGAGCGTCGTGGTACTGGTGCTCCGCGTCCGTTCAATGGCGAACGTCGTGAAGGTGGCCGCGGTAACGGTGCTCCACGTTCTTTCAGCGGTGAACGTCGTGAAGGTGCTTCAGCAGCCGGCGAACGTCGTCCGCCAAGCCGCGCACCACGTCGTACTACCGACGCATAATCTGACTTCAGTTCGCTGAACTTCAGATAATAAAAAACCAGCCTTTTAACGGGTAATGCCAGTCAGTTAAGCAACTGACTGGCTTTTTTCCTGTGCTTTTGGATACTTCCGGGGTCTTTCCTTCACCACTCTCGGAAAGGCCCTTTCTCTTCTTATCGGCAGCTTCACCATCTGCGCCATACTCTCCAGATTACGCAACAGTTCGGGATCCGGCCCGGAGATGCGCCCTGAAGCGTCATTAACATCCTCATCACCAGACTGCACGAGTCTGAGAAGCTTAGCTGATTCGGCCAGTAACCCTTTAGGGTTTTAGACATCTTAATCATCTGATAACGAACAAGATTATAGGCTAGTAATACCCCCATAACTCCTGCTCGACAAGTTCTGGTTTTTTACTTCTCAGCGTTAACCGACTCAGTAACATCGTCTGCTTAATTTCACGATAACCCAGTTCGATTTCCCAACGGTGGCCGTAGAGATCGGCCATTTCCCCCCCGGGTACCGCATGGCATCTGTCATTGAGGTCAGCAGATGGCAGACTTTGCCTTTACGGGTAAACGTCAGAAGGCGAGCCGTCATTTCCTCCCCCAGATCAGGCCACTTTTTCCGGGCCTGAGGACTGGTTTTCATCCTTATCAGATGATCGCCTTTACCGAGTTTTCGCACCTCTTCGTACTGCGCTCCTTTTTTCAACGGGATCATCCAGTGACGGCTCTCTCCCGCCTGATGCCAGGCATTCAGCAGCCCCAGAGAATAATAACCTTTATCGAGTAAAGTCAGTGTGTTATCGCCTGTTTGTTCTATCAGTTTTTCTGCCAGCGTATATTCGCTTTCTTTCATCGTACCGAAGGCGGCAGCCGTAAGCAGGTGGCTGGTCAGTTCCATCTGGCAGACCATTTTCACCTGCGGATAAAGCCCCGGTTGCCCGGCATAGGTCTGTCGCGGGAAAGCCACATCATTTTCTGGTGTATCCTGGGTTCGCCAGACGACACCGTCCACCGCCAGTAATGTCAGACCACACCAGTGTGGATGGGTGACGGAGTTGTGCCACACCTGTGCCGTTTGGGTAAACACGCGGCGAACGGCATCACTTCCCAGGCGCTGGCGGGCCTGGATAACGGCGCTTGGGGCAACGAAGGGCCGGTTGCCGGGGAGCATAATATCCAGACGGTTCACGATTTGGTGGAGGGGTTCTTCGCGTTCGAGCGCCATGCCAATGATGCACCAGACCATCATTTCCAACGGGAGACGGCGTTTACGCAGCGTGACGGAACCTGACTCGGCCAGACAGCGGGAGACAAGGTCGGGATCCAGAACATCACCGAGAGAAGTCAGAGGGTTACGGGTAGAGTCGTAGCAGGAAACGAGCTCAAGAGCCTGAGCAATGCGCATAAAAAAAATCCAGAAACGAAGAACGTTTCTGGATTTTTACACAGCCACTGGATCGTTCAACTGATCCTTAACTGATCGGCATTAGCCTTTTAACGGGCTGGTTTTTTTTCGTCTGTCATTTACCGCAATGTTTATCCGATGCGCTGTGCTTTCACCAAATCGCCCTGTAACTGAGAGACGATTTCGAATGAACGCAGACGTGCTTCATGATCAAAAATCTGCCCGTTAATCATCAGCTCATCGGCTTCGGTTTCACGCAGAATGGACTGCAAACCCTGACGGATCGACGCTTTATTGCCGACGACAGACATCCGCAGCGCATTATCCACGCCAAAGCGTTCTGACGCCGACCACAAGCTTTCGATGTTATCGACCGGTGCCGGTAATTTCCCCGGCACGCCACGTCGTAAATTGATGAACTGCTGCTGATTGGACGTAAACATCCGTTGCGCTTGTTCGTCGGTATCTGCGGCAATCGCATTGATACATACCATCGCATACGGTTTATCAAGCTGCGCGGAGGGCTGGAATTTGCTGCGGTAAATCGCCAGCGCCTGATACAACATATCCGGTGCAAAGTGCGATGCGAAGGCAAACGGCAGGCCCAGTGCAGCGGCAAGCTGAGCGCTGTACAGGCTGGAACCCAGCAGCCAGATCGGCACATGCAGACCCTGACCCGGAACCGCCTGAACGGGTTGTTGCGGCTGAACATCGCCGAAATACATTTGTAATTCCTGAACATCCTGCGGGAAATTATCGATTTCCCCGGAGAGATGGCGGCGCAGCGCAATCATCGTGCGCTGATCGGTTCCCGGCGCGCGGCCAAGGCCAAGATCGACACGGTTCGGATACAACGTTGCCAGAGTCCCGAATTGCTCTGCAATCACCAGCGGCGAGTGGTTTGGCAGCATCACCCCCCGGAACCCACGCGGATCGTTTTCGTCCCGCCCGCAATATAGCCCAGCAAAACGGACGTCGCCGCACTCGCGATGCCGGTCATGTTGTGGTGTTCTGCCATCCAGTAACGCTGATAGCCCCATTTCTCGGCATTTTGCGCCAGACTCAGAGAACATTGAAAAGCCTTTGCCGGATCAGCACCTTGTGGGACGGGTGCCAGGTCAAGCACGGAAAGGGGAACGGTGTTTTTATCAGACATAATCACGGCTCACTCGTTGATGAAGAGGAGGGGAAAGGGGGCATCCCGCTCATAATTAAACCGAGTATTACCCATTGCGTGCTTATTGAATACGGCATTTGTGCCCTTAATTTCCGTTTAAACATGCTTAAATTGGATTGGAATCACTTAAACTATAATTTAAGGTAATTGTAACGGTCAGATAATGAACTCAGCACTGCATAATAGACTGGATCAATAGGGTATTTTGTATGTACAAAGAAGCACTTCAGAGGGAGATGAGATGAACAGAAAACAATTTATCCAGTCACATGGGGCTACTTGCAGTAACTGGACCTGGAGTTGGTCATTTGTGAACCATGAAAAGCGAATCGTGATTTTTGGGGCCTGGGACGTTGAAAGCGAACAGGAGAGGTCAGTAATCCTTCGCGAGCGTTGGCATAAGAACTCAGAACAGAAGAAACAACCAGGTTATACTCAGGCAATTGAACATATAAAATTCATTCACGAAGGCTACGAACTTTACACCTTCAATATGGTATTTTCAGAACATCCAGACAATCCAGAAATCGCTGTAATTAAGGACTTTGAGCGTAAGCTAAATAAACGGTACTTAAGAAAAGAGGGGGTTGTCTGGTATGCAGACTATCTTCCCAATCCATTCCCTGACGAAATTCCTGCGCCTGAGAACTACGCCGAGGGGCTAAGAAGCAAGTAACAGTTAATTCATACGAGCGCGATCCAAGGGCAAGGCAAGCTTGTATTGACCATCACGGCACGACCTGTAAATGCTGTGGCTTTGACTTTGAGAAGGTTTATGGTGAGCACGGTAAGGGCTTTATTCATGTTCATCATATTAAACCGCTGCACGCAGTTGGTGAAAATTACGTTGTAAATCCCGTTACAGAAATGGTTCCACTTTGTCCAAACTGCCATGCAATGGTACATCGCGGGAGTAAAGTGCTGAGTATTGAGACGTTAAGGTCTAAATTGACTAACAATTATGGTTAACAGTGATAATTATACATGCATAACGTCGTTATTTATTAAAGTTTTTTTAAAAGGCGAAGGGTTATTAAACAGGGAAAAAGTAATCGGGATAAGAAAAGAGTGGCTAAATAGGAAATAATTAATCATCAAGATGTTACCGATGTTTGGAGTGGGTATTTAAAATTAATTTTCAACAGGGCTGCTTTAAGTAGGAAATACAGGTGGAGTTATAGGTTTCTGTATCGATGAAGAAAGAGCCCTTTATTGCAAGAGGGCGTTGGATTCACCAGAAAGGATCACACTCTATGATCTTAAAGGTGTTTGCTCATGAAGATTTTTTGCTGGTTTGAAGTGAGAGTGCTAAATTTTTTCTTGTCCGTGCCGATAATCTATATTGGAATCCAAAAATATAATTAGCGAAAGGACTGGACATGAATAGTTATGATGTAAAGAATTTAGCTCAAAACGAATTGAATAAAATAGTTAAAGACTCAATAAATTCTAAAGGCAAAACAGTGCCATATGATATAACCGATGAAAATACAGGAGACGTGTATACAGTTAATGTTAAGAATTTGAATGGAAAAGATGATAGGTACATAATTATAGCAATAACAAACAAAGCAGATGTATTAGACCAGATAATTTATGCCGATGATAATAAAAACTTCTTCACTATCTTGTAGAGCCTGTAATTAGAATATTTTCCCACCCCGGCATATTTGTAAGCATCGCCGTCGGGATGTTGCGTGACGGTGTGCGCCTGCGGGCAATGTTCAGGCCACGACGAAAAGGCGCCTGATCAAAAAGGGATATTACCGCAAAGTCATATCCCTTTTTCATGGTGTCACTTTGGCGGTTAGCGACGCAGTTCCAGCCCGGCAATCCGCTGCCAGTAACCGTTACAGTCCGCTTTGTCGGTCAGCGTCAACGGATGCAAACCCCGTTCATTGGCGCGGAATTCCTCGAGAGTGGAAAGCGTCTCGTGCGTTTCCGGCGACAATCGCACGATATCGACCAGCCCCTGCATCGACGTCAGTTCATTGCCGAGATTGTAGCAATAGCCGCTTTGCGTCTGGATGCCGTTGAGAATAAACACCTGCTGATTTTCCTGCGACAACACTTTCCGACCCTGCGGATAACGGATGCAGCAGGTTTCGCATTCGTCTTTCGCGCGGTTTTCAGAACGTGCTGTGAAACAGCGGGCGGAATAGGCCAGCGGTAAATGCCCGTAAGAAAGCACTTCCACTTCGAACTTATCGCGGATGCCCAATTCCTGACACTGATTCAGCAGGTTCACCAGCCAGTCGCGGGACAGCTCAACCGGCATACACCAGCGCACCATGCCTTGTTTTTGCAGCAGTTTCAGCGTGACGGCGTTGTAGCAGTTCAGCGCGTGGCCGACGACAAACGGCAGCTTCCGGTCTGACGCCATATTGACCGCGCCAAAATCGTTGGTTTCCAGCAGGAACTCACCGTTCTCGACGTAGCGTTTCAGCTCATTCAGCTCGGACGGTGCCTGCAACAATGCCAGCGTGGAAATCACCACCTGTTTTCCGGCTGACGCCAGTTCACGGGCGACATCCATCCAGTCATTGACCTTCATTTCGCGCCGTTTGGTGCACACATTTTCGCCGAGATAAATGATGTCGGCGCTGCTGTTTGCCGCCGTCTGATAAAAATCTTCTACCTGCGCTTTCGGCCAGTAATAAAGGATGGCTCCTAATGAATATTTCATGATGATCTCTTTAATTACTGCCATTTACGGTGATAGGCACCGAGCGTCGTTTGCGTACCCTCAGACATCGCGCCCAGCGCATTCATCCAGGCTTCGTCGGTTTTGTAGTTTTGCGGATCAGCCATGCAGCGGTCGATGGCCATGCGCCACACACGCGCCACCTGGCTGACATACGCCGGGCTGCGCTGACGCCCTTCGATTTTTACCGAGGCAATATTGGCGGCGAACAGCTCCGGCAGTAATTCCAGCGTATTCAGGCTGGTCGGCTCTTCCAGCGCGTGGTATTTCGCGCCATCCACCAGATACCGGCCTTTACACAGCGTCGGATAACCGGCGTTTTCGCCT
Organism: Rahnella sp. PCH160; assembly: GCF_047784855.1. NCBI lineage: Bacteria > Pseudomonadati > Pseudomonadota > Gammaproteobacteria > Enterobacterales > Yersiniaceae > Rahnella > Rahnella sp. PCH160. The sequence continues at coordinate 445,971 of NZ_JBLOGT010000001.1, read as the reverse complement.
TCGTCATAGCGGTCAATCAGCACGTCATTGAGACGCGATTCCATGCCTTGCGCGGTTTGCTGCCAGCGGACAAAGCGTGCCGGAGAACAGGCACCCACGGTATTGGGCGATTCGCCGGTGAGATAGGAAGACAGATAGCAGCGTCCTTCGGCCATAATGCACAGGCTGCCGAACGCGAACACTTCCAGCGGCACGACGGTGGTGCGCGATAACTGGCGCACCTGATGCATCGAAAGCACGCGCGGCAGCACCACACGGGCGACGTCAAAATTGTTTTTGTAGAAACGGATCGCTTCGTCATTGGTGGCGGAAGCCTGAACGGAGACGTGGCGCTCGACGTGAGGATACTTCGTGGCGGCGTAATCCAGCATGGCGATATCGGCGAGGATCAGCGCATCGGCGCCGAGCTGCGCGGCCATATCCACGGCGCGTTCCCAGCGCTGATAGCCGTCAGGGTGGGCAAACGTATTGATGGCGATATGCAGCTTACGGCGGTGGTGGTGAACGTAATTTGCCGCCTCCTGCAATTTCTTCTCCGTAAAGTTCAGGCCTGCAAAGTGGCGTGCGTTGGTGTCATCTTTCAGGCCGATATAAACCGCATCAGCGCCGTTATCGATGGCCGCTTTTAGCGCAGGTAAATTCCCTGCCGGGCAAAGTAGCTCCATTCTCGTTCCTTACTGCAACCGCACGCCGTGGCGAAAGGGTTGTGGGTGATGAAAAGCCAGTTGCCGACGTTATTCATTCATCAGTCAGGGCTTTGATTGGCGAACTATTTTAGAGAAGCTATAGATGCAATATTTTGATTTGAGGCAGTTTCTGGGGTGTTGAAGGGGTTGCAACCGTCGGGGAGGTTGTACAGGAGGTTTTTCTGTTGCAGTATTTATTGATGTAGACCGCTGAACGTTACCGGCGATGTGGCAAAATAGTACAAAGAGTTGCCAGAAAATTGCCGAAAAAGTTACCGAAAGGAGTAGTGCCAGTGTTGCAAAAACTACGTGCACGTTTGGTTCGTCAGGGACCCTCCCTGTTAAGTGTGCCTTTGAAATTCACGCCTTTTGCGCTGCAGCGTCAGGTCTTGCAACAGGTACTGAGCGGGCAGCTTCGTCAGGCACTGGCCGATGGCGAACTGGATTTCCTCGAAGGCCGATGGCTGAAAATTGATGTCAGCGATCTCAGCCTGAGCTGGCTGATGTCAGTGGACGAAGGCAAACTGATTGTCGCCGAAAAAGGCGACGCGGATGTCAGCTTCAGTGGCAGCGCGAATGACCTGATTTTGATTGCTGCGCGGAAAGAAGATCCGGATACGCTGTTCTTCCAGCGTCGTCTGCGCATTGAAGGTGACACGGAACTCGGTCTGTACGTGAAGAATCTGATGGATTCTATCGATCTTGATACTATGCCGCTGCTGCTGAAAAAGGGTCTGCTGCGCCTGGCCGATTTCGTCGAAGCGGGACTGCAAGAGGACCGCGAGCCGAAAGCTCCGGTAGCTGAACCATGCTAATCCGTACTGAAATTCCGGTAGATGCGGCGGGCATTGACCGCCTGTTGCGCCGCGCCTTTCCCGGCGGTGCTGAAGCCGATCTGGTGCAGCAACTGCGCGAAGACGGCCTGCTGACGCTGGGCGTTGTCGCCACCGATGACGAAGGCGGCGTGGTCGGTTATGTCGCCTTCAGCCCGGTCGATATTCAGGGCGAAGATCGCAACTGGGTCGCGCTGGCACCGCTGGCAGTTGATGAGCCTTTGCGCCGTCAGGGCCTGGGTGAAAAGCTGGTGTATGAAGGGCTCGATTCCCTGAATGAATTTGGTTACGCCGCCGTCGTGGTACTGGGCGATCCGGCGTATTACGGGCGTTTTGGTTTTAAACCGGCGGCGGCTCATGATTTACAGTGCCGCTGGCCGGACACTGAGGCGGCATTCCAGCTCTTTACCTTGTCCGACGATGCGCTCAGCGACGCCAGCGGGCAGGTGGAATTCTCCCCGCCGTTTGACCGGCTCTGATTTTTAACGGGTCTGACATCAGGCCCGTTAGCTTTCTTCCTGACGCCCGCGTTCCTCCATCCCGAGATAATGCACCAGACATTCCGGCGCGTCTTTCACCAGCACTTCCTTCTGCACCTTACTCAGCTTTTTAACCCGGATTTCCAGCCTGGAAGCCAGAGAACGGTCGCCCGCCGGACTGTGAAACACCAGCGCCAGCTCGCCTTTTCCGCGTAATGCTTTCGCCCCTTTGCCCGACTGATGCTGGCCAAGACGCCGCGCCACGTCGGTCGTTATACCGGTATAAAGCATGCCGGTGGGCGTTCTCAACATGTATAAAAACCAGCCGGAAGAAGTGGACATAGATGCATCGCGTGAGGAAAAGTTTGCGTAAGTTTACCTGAACCGCACCGCAGAATGACGTAAAACATCGGTGTGTCACGGTACACTGCTGCAAAGACGACAAGGATCTTCTGATGAATAACCCCGACGACCTGAAACACATTCTCAAATTCCTGACCAAAAATCATGTGCTGGCGCTGTGTGCCGCCGCCGACGGCGAAATGTGGAGCGCCAACTGTTTTTACGTCACCGATGCCGAAAACATGTCTTTGTATTTCATGACAGAACTGAAAACGCTGCACGGCACGCTGATGGCGAAATCGCCGCCCGTCGTGGGCACGATCGCGCCGCATCCGAAGACCATTGCGCTGATTAAAGGCATTCAGTATCGCGGTGAGGCGATGATCCTGACCGGTGAAGAAGAGAACCATGCGCGCCGTCTTTACTGCCAACATTTCCCGGTGGCGATTGCCATGAAAGCGCCGGTCTGGGCGCTGAAGCTTAACAGCATCAAGATGACGGATAACGCGCTGGGATTCGGGAAAAAGCTGATATGGGAGCGCGTACTTTCTGATAAGCCGGAGTAACAGGAACTGTCTGATAGCGTGTATTTTACAATCAGGTAACACTAAAAAATATCTGTGTCTAATACACTGTGTAAAAGCCGTTTTTTATAAGGAAGTGATATGGCAAAAGTTCTTCTTCTGGGGGAAGTGGTCTGGTCGGGCGTGAGCTTTTGCGTCTGTTGCAACTGGATCCGCGCGTCAGCCGGATTGTTGCGCCGAGCCGACGCCCGCTGCCGCCGGGCAATAAACTGATTAATCCGCTCGGAGCGAATCTCACGTCTTTGGTGGTCGCGCTGGATGAGCCGATCGACCTGCTGTTTTGCTGTCTCGGCACCACGCGTAAACAGGCGGGCAGTGCGGAAGCGTTTCGCGCCGTGGATTATGATCTGGTGGTGGATTGCGCCAAAGCCGCAAAGAAACTCGGTGCGCGCCATTGTCTGGCGGTCAGTGCCAACGGCGCGGATGCGCATTCACGATTTCTCTATAACCGGACGAAAGGGGAAATGGAACAGGCGCTGATGCATCAGGGCTGGACGCTGCTGACGCTGGTCAGGCCGTCGCTGCTGGTGGGAAAACGCCATCCACCGCGCCTGCTCGAACAACTCAGCGCGCCGCTGTTTAAACTGCTGCCGGGAAAATGGAAAGCCATCGATTCGGACGTTGTCGCCAAAGCCTTGCAGGAACAGGCGTTTAACGCAGGACTGGGCGGCGTGACCGTGCTGGAATCTGACCAAATCGCCGCCAGTATTGAAGAACTTTAATCCGCGTTCTCTGCTGACCGTGATCCTTATGATAAGGTATCAGCAAAAAACGCGAATTTTGCCCCGCAAGGATCGTGCCGATCCTTACAGATATTTCTCCGCAAACACGTCCAGATTTCGAAAATTTGGCATCCTTTCTTTCAGCGTCTCATGATCCCAGTTCCACCACTGGCTGTTCTCGATCTTTTCGATCATTGAATCTTCAAAACGCATGCCGATCTTTTTCGCGGCCACGCCCGCCACGATGGAATACGGCTCAACATCTTTGGTCACCACGGCGGACGTCCCGATCACCGCACCGTTCCCGACGCTGACGCCCGGCATGATCACGGCGTTATGGCCGATCCACACGTCGTTGCCGACGGTGACGTGATGTGCACGACGCCAGTCGAAGAAATCCTGATCGTCTTCACCCAGCCCGTAAACCGAGCTGCGGTAGGTGAAATGATGCTGCGCAACGCGCTGATACGTCGGGTGATTACCCGGATTGATCCGCACGTAGGTGGCGATCGATACAAACTTGCCGAGGGTCGCGTAGAAGATCTGATTGTTGCCCGCCGTATACGAATAATCGCCGATCTGCGTTTCTTCGATGATCGCGTTGTCGGCAATATGCACATATTGCCCGAGCTGCGAGCGGTTCAGTTCGACCTGCTGACCGATTTTCGGACGTGCATAATCCTGTTCGTCCGCTAAAGAAAACGGGGAAATGATGTCTGTCATAATCTCGCTCATGATGAAGTGACGGAATAAAACGGTGCGCTGACCGGCAGCGACAGAATGGCCACTAAATGCCGTAACGTATCCTGCAACGCACCGTCGTTATTGAGCCGGTGGCAACTGGCGGGCAGCGCGCTGTCATACGCTCTGGCACGTTCCAGACGACAGGCAATTTGCCCGGCGTCTTCACGTCCGCGCCGCAGCAAACGCTCAGCCAGTACTTCGTCTGAAACCTGCAAACACACCGGCACCAGCCGCTGGCCGTAACGCTGTTGCGCTTTCTCCAGATGCGCCCGCGAACCGTTGACCACCACGTGACAACCGAGCTGCATCCAGGTGTCAATTTCAATCCCCACGCCGTACCGGCACTGATGTGCGTGCCATTCCAGCGCAAAGAGTCCGTGCTGGCGGCGCTGAATAAATTCGGCATCGCTCAGCGCAATATGATTCTCAGAACCGGCATCAGCGGGGCGCGTAATGTAGCGATGCGCCACGGTGACGTCCGCCGGTAAATGCTGGCGCAGCGCGTCCAGAAGACTGTCCTTTCCCGAACCTGAAGCGCCCATCAGATAAAGTAAACGACTCATTTTGTCTCCTTACTGAGTAAGAACTTGATCAGCTCCCTCCCCTGCGAAGGGGAGGGTTGGGGTGGGGTTTTAATAGCATCCGGGTTGTTTGCTAAACCCCCTCCCGGCCTCCCCCTTCGCAGGGGGAGGAGCAGAAAAATAAAGGCTTTCAGCATGGTTGCTGAGCAAGACTCTCATGCCCTAAAACACCTGAATGCCCTGACGCCAGACGTTTTGCACATAGTGATGTTCGCCATGCGCACGTGCCAGAACCAGATCGGCGCGTTTGCCTTCGGCAATTTCACCGCGATCCTGCAAGCCCAGTGCATTGGCCGGATTTCGCGTCACCAGCTTCACAGCCTGCGGCAAACTGAAGGCATTCGTTTCATCATTGGCGATGCGGAAAACAGCGTCCATCAGGCTGGCGGGATAATAGTCGGAGGACAAAATATCCAGCAGGCCCAGTGATGCCAGTTTATGCGCCGCCACGTTGCCGGAATGCGAGCCGCCGCGCACGATATTCGGCGCGCCCATCAGTACCGCCAGCCCGCTGGCGTGCGAGGCGCGTGCCGCTTCTTCGGTGGTCGGGAATTCTGCAATCACGCTGCCGAGCGCCAGAGACTCCTCGACGTGCGCCGCCGTGGCGTCATCGTGGCTGGCCAGCGAAATATTTCGCTCGCGACAATGGGCGGCAATCGCCTCGCGGTTTGGCTGTGCCCAGCGGCGCGACAGGGCGATTTGCTCTTCCTGATACGCGTCCATCTGCTCGTCGTTCATGTGATATTTGCCCTGATAATACTCGCGGTATTTCTGTGGCGTGGCGAACTGGCGCTGGCCCGGCGAGTGATCCATCAGTGACACCAGTGACAGAACGGACGTATCCATCAGCTTCTCAAACAGCGGCAACGTGGTGTCGTGCGGCAGTTCGCAGCGCAGATGCAGACGGTGTTCGGCGCGGTTCAGCCCGGCGTTCTGGCTGTTGACGATGGCGTCGATCATCTTTTGCAGATTCTCCAGACGGTGCCCGCCGTCGCGCACATCGCCCACGGCCACGGCGTCCAGCACCGTGGTGATCCCGCTCGCCACCATCAGCGCATCGTGGCTGCTCATGGCGGAATGCGCAGGCCAGTCCACTTTCGGGCGCGGCGTGAAAAACTTATCCAGATTATCAGTGTGCAGCTCGATTAACCCCGGCAGCAGCCAGCCGCCCTGAGCGTCCAGCGCCTGCGGTAACTGGCTGCGTGTGTCGGCAAAAGCCGTAATGATGCCGTTGTGCATCTCCAGCGAGCCTGCGACGACCTGATCGTCGAGAACCAGTTTGACGTTGTTGATGATCATGCGGACATCTCCGGGGCAGTTTCTGGGCTCATTTCATACAGGCGATCGGCGACGCGTTCACGGACATCGGCGTCATGGAAAATCCCGACCACGGCGGCTCCGCGCGCTTTTGCCTGCTCAATCAGCGTGACGACGGCGGCGCGGTTAGTGGCGTCCAGCGAGGCGGTCGGTTCATCGAGCAGCAGCACCGGATAATCGACCACGAAGCCGCGTGCGATATTCACGCGCTGCTGTTCGCCGCCCGAGAATGTTGATGGCGCGAGATGCCACAGACGTTCCGGCACATTCAGATGGCGCAGCAATGCGCTGGCGCGGGCTTCGCTTTGTGCTTTATCCACGCCCAGTTCCAGCAGCGGTTGCATCACCAGATTCAGCGCGCTGATACGTGGGATCACGCGCAGAAACTGGCTGACCCAGCCGACGGTATGGCGGCGCACGGACAGAATTTCGCGCGCTTCGGCGCTGACCATATCGATTTGCTGGCCCTGATGTTCGACCCAGATTTTGCCGCTGTCCGGCAGATAATTACCGTACAGCGAGCGCAGTAACGTGGATTTTCCGCTGCCGGAATGGCCGTGCAGCACCACGCATTCTCCGGCTTTCACGTCGAGACTGGCGTTGCTGAACACCGGCAACCGCACGCCGTGCTGGTTGTGTAACACAAACGTTTTACTGAGATTTTCGACCCTGAGCTTCGTCGTCATTTTGGTCACTCTTTCTCTGGAATAAGGGTTAAGACAACACGGAGGACACGAGCAATTGCGTATACGGATGATGCGGATCGTCGAGCACGCGGTCGGTTAAACCACTTTCCACCACCTGGCCCTGTTTCATCACCAGCAGACGGTGTGCCAGCAGACGCGCGACGCCCAGATCATGGGTGACGATCACTACCGCCAGCTGCATTTCCACCACCAGCGTGCGCAGCAAATCCAGCAACCGCGCCTGCACCGACACATCGAGGCCGCCGGTCGGTTCATCCATAAACACCAGACGCGGATGCGTCACCAGATTGCGGGCGATTTGCAGACGTTGCTGCATCCCGCCGGAAAACGTGGTCGGCAGGTCATCGATGCGCGACACCGGGATCTCCACGTCTTCCAGCCACTGGCTGGCTTTCTGGCGGATATTGCCGTAATGACGCTCACCGACCGCCATCAGGCGCTCGCCGATATTGCCACCGGCAGACACCTGGCGGCGCAGGCCGTCCATCGGATGCTGATGCACCACGCCCCAGTCGGTGCGCAACAGGCGGCGGCGGTCGCTTTCCGGCATGTCATACAAAGACTGCGCCGGTGTCTGGCCATTGTTGTAAATGACGTTGCCCTGCTGCGGCGCGAGGCGGGCTGAAATCGACTGCAACAGCGTGGTTTTGCCGGAACCGGATTCACCGACAATGCCCAGCACTTCGCCCGGATACAGATTGAAAGACACATCGCTGAAGCCTTTTCCCGGCGCATACAGATGGGTCAGATTGTTCACCGACAACAGCGGCGCGGCGGCGAGATTTAATGGAGTGGTCATCAGCGGTTAACCTCGTTGGAAGCCTGTTGCTCAACTTGCTGAGCGCAAAAATCGGTATCTGAGCACACGAACATCCGGTTGCCCACATCGTCGAGCACCACTTCGTCGAGATAGCTGTGGTGCGAACCGCAGAGGGCGCAGGGTTCATCCCACTTCTGCACGGTGAACGGGTGATCGTCGAAGTCCAGACTTTCCACTTTGGTGAACGGCGGCAGGGCGTAAATCCGTTTTTCGCGCCCGGCACCAAACAGCTGCAAAGCCGGCATCATGTGCATTTTCGGGTTATCAAATTTCGGGATCGGCGACGGATCCATCACGTAGCGATCGTTCACTTTCACCGGATACGCGTAGGTCGTGGCGATATGGCCGAAGCGCGCGATGTCTTCATACAGTTTCACCTGCATCACGCCGTACTCTTCCAGCGCGTGCATTTTGCGGGTCTCGGTTTCACGCGGTTCGATAAAGCGCAGCGGTTCGGGGATCGGCACCTGGAAAATCAGGATCTGATCTTCCTGCAACGGCGTTTCCGGAATGCGGTGACGCGTCTGGATCAGGCTGGCATCCACGGTTTTCTCGGTGGTTTTTACCCCGGCGACGCTCTGGAAAAACTTACGGATCGACACGGCGTTGGTGGTGTCGTCAGCGCCCTGATCAATCACTTTCAGCACATCTTTTTCGCCGATCACACTGGCGGTGAGCTGGATCCCGCCGGTGCCCCAGCCGTAAGGCATCGGCATTTCGCGGCCCGCGAACGGCACCTGATAGCCGGGGATTGCCACGGCTTTGAGGATCCCGCGGCGGATCATGCGTTTGGTTTGCTCGTCAAGATAACCGTGGTTATAGCCGGTGAGCGTCTGAGCGGCATTATTGTTCATGGGCGGAGTCCTGTTCTTTCGCAGCGCGCAGGCGCTTAAGCAATTCCAGTTCTGCCTGGAAATCGACGTAGTGCGGCAGCTTGAGGTGCGAAACGAAACCCGCCGCTTCGACGTTGTCTGCGTGAGATAAAACGAATTCTTCGTCCTGCGCCGGGCTGCTGATTTGCTCGCCGTATTCACGGGTTTGCAGCGCACGGTCGACCAGCGACATCGACATGGCCTTGCGTTCGGCGCGGCCAAACACCAGCCCGTAACCGCGGGTGAAATGCGGCGGTTTGTCTTCGGGCGCGACAAAACCGTTCACCATCTCGCATTCGGTCAGCAGGATTTCGCCGATATCAATCGCAAAACCCAGCTCTTCCGGCACGATTTCTACTGTCAGCCAGCCGGTACGGATTTCACCGGCAAACGGGTGCGTACGGCCATATCCGCGCTGCGTGGAATAACTCAGTGACAGCAGAAAACCTTCGTCGCCGCGCACCAGTTGCTGCAACCGCGCCGCACGCGAGGCCGGATAGACCGGCGGCGTGCGGGTGATATCTTCCGGCTCCGTGCCGTCATCCTGTTCTTCTATCGCCAGCTGTTGTTGGGTCAGCAGGTCAAAGACGTGACCGCAATTCTCCGGCTGAGGTTCGTCGGCAATCGGTGTAAACGGCGCTTCACCTTCTGCCAGCAGGGCAAAATCCAGCAAACGGTGGGTGTAATCGTAGGTCGGCCCCAGCACCTGACCGCCCGGCAAATCCTTATAGATGGCGGAAATACGCCGCTCAAGGCGCATCGCTTTGGTGTTCAGCGGTTCGCTGGTTGCCAGACGCGGCAGTGTCGTGCGGTAAGCGCGCAGCAGGAAAATGGCTTCCACCAGATCGCCGCCGGACTGCTTGATCGCCAGCGCGGCCAGCTCGCGGTCGTAAATCCCGCCTTCGCTCATCACGCGATCGACCGCCAGACCCAGCTGTTGCTCAATCTGATCGCAGCCGAGTTCATTCACATCGGTATCGCCACGGCGCTCGTGCGCCAGCAGCTGATGGGCGGCGGCAATCGCTTTTTCACCCCCTTTAACGGCGACGTACATCAGCACACCTCCACGCGCGTGGTGCGCGGTATGGCAATCAGTTCTTCGCCGCAGGTGAACATAAAGTCCAGACCGAGCGGGAAACGGTGAGGGCGGTTGATCAGGTAATTGCGCACTGCATCCGGCAGCTGTGGCGAAATCGTCCGGCTGCTCTCAATGCCCGGTCCGCGCAGACGCAGCGGTGTGCCGCCGGTCAGACCTTCAAGCTGAACAATCACGCTGGTCGCCAGCTCCGGCGACATTTCGTCACCGCACGGGAAAGCCAGCAATGTGGCGCTGTCGAGCGCCGGATCCGCCAGCGCAAAACTGACGGCAGAAGGGGAATCGGTCAGCACCGCACCGGTATGAAAGCGCAGATTTTTCCGCAGGATTTCATCGTTGAGCGAGGCGCTCAGCCACAGCGGCGTGTCCTGATCGATAAGCGTCAGCAACACGCAGGCGCTGGCAGAACCCAGCGCGCCAAAACCGGGCATCGCGGGCAGTTGCACGCTGACGCCGGGCTCGCTTAACGCTTTGAGAATACGACGAAAACTGTATTGCGCATCGGCAACCGGATTTTGAAAACTGGCAACAAGTGACATGAATTATTCTCCGCGAACCAGGGTAAAGAAATCGACACGGCTGGCAGCCACCTCACGGGCGCGCTGCTGGCGACGTTCCTGTTGCAGTGCTGCCAGCGGGGCGATAACCCGCTTATGCAGCAGCTCATCCATCCCCTGGATTTGCAGCAAAGCATCAATAACGGCGCACAGTTCAGCGTGGGCTTTATTGCGGCCGCTGACATAGCTGTAGCCGTAGACGCCGCCGTCCATCTGCACCACGGCGCGGGTGACGGTCATGTCGCCCATCACAAAACGTTTTCCGGTGCCGCCCATGCGGCCCTGAAGCTGCGTCAGGCCGGTTTCGGCGGCGCGGATGCGTTCAAATTGCGGAGACAGATTCAGCGGTTGCCAGTGCGCAAGCAGTTCATCCGGGCGGCTGTGAGCCAGTACCGACATCCAGCGCTGGCGGGTTTGCAGGTGATCCATTCAGTGCTCCATGGTCAGTTCGATCATGTCGGCGCGCGTCAGGCTGACGGAGTATTCCGCCACCTGGTCGCTGCCTTCACAAATGTTCAGGGTGCGCACACACAGCAGCGGAGCCTGCGGCACGATTTCGAGTAATTTGCTTTCCTTCGCCAGCGCGCGGCGGGCGTTGATGCGGGTGGTGCGGCGGCTGAGTTTTTGCTTAATTTCTTCGCGGATAAAATCGTGCAGCGAGCCGTTATGAAAGTTTTGCAGCGCAGGCCACCAGTCGAGATCGGGCAGATAATGGTCAATCACGCAGACCGGCACGCCGTTGACGCGGCGTAGCGTGCGCAGATGAATCACGGTGTCGCCTTCCTGACGCGATAACGCCGCCGCGACGTGATCGGTGGCCGGACGCAGCACCGCCAGCAAACGTTCGCTGGTCGGGTGACTGCCCTGATCCAGCAGGTTCTGGCTGAACCGTGCCTGCGAATGCAGCGGGTAATCGTAAGGCCGCATCAGTACCAGCGTGCCAATTCCCTGACGGCGTTGCAGCCAGCCGCGATCCACCAGTTCATCCACTGCGCGGCGCAGTGTATGGCGGTTGACCTTAAAGCGTTCAGCAAGCTGTTGTTCCGGCGGCAGATAATCTCCGCAGCGATAGCCGTTACGCAGTTCGTGTTCCAGTTCCGCAGCAATTTGCTGGTAAACCGTGGCGTAACTGGTCGGATGTCTAGATAAGTTCATCACAATGAATACCTCGCACAGGGGAATCTGGCAGTGGCAGGGGATTTTTGAAGGAGATAAGAAGACGACATGATGCAAACCTCAGTTCGGCGTTGGCATCATGTTGGCGAAACAAAGTGACAGTTGGGTGAAGGTCAGGTTGCAAAGAAGTGAAGAGTTGGAAGATGTCTCGCAGGAATACACATCGGCGGTTTACGGCGTGAAAGTGGAGGAATACACTGTTCCTAGTTGTTTGTTTTTTATACTAAAACATGTAAAAGGAACGGTTATGTCTAAAGGAAATAAGAAGGATTTTAAAGTGTCTGCGGAGCAACTCGTTGAGGAATCTGCGGGTGAAAAATGGAAACGGGAGAATAAAGCGGGGCTTGAAGCTATCAAAAAGTATGTGGAAAAGCATGGGACGCTGACTCATCCTCCGCGGAAATTATAAATGGAGCAGTACGCTATTTATGAAAATAAAGGCAGTAAGAAGCGTGCTTATCCTTATCTGCTTAATGTTCTTCACCCTCTCGCAAGTGGGTATGGCGATACGGTAATGGTACCGCTGGTTCCTCTGGCGAAGATGAGTATTTATCCACCCAAAAAATTGTGCCCATTACTTAAAGTTCAGCATAAGCACTATGTATTAATGACTCATATTCCTGGCGGTATCCCGCCATCGGAAATCGGTGAGTGGATAAAACAGCTCGACGGTGAAATCTATGAAGTGAAAAACGCGTTTGATTTTTTGCTGAATGGAATTTAGAGAAAAGAGGGGAGTGATTTCCCCTCTTTAAGCTTCATATCAGGCGCTTTACCGTAAGTAATGAATCACCTGATTCCCGCTGCCGCGCCAGATCAGCGACGGGTCTTTCAGTTCCTGCACAAATTTGCCGTCCACCAGCACGTTGATAAGCGTCACCACGTCCTGCTGTTCTGGCGTCAGTTCCCCGAGCGTGTAGCCGGTCCACATCCATACGTCTTTGCCGGGACATTCTGCCTGTACGCGCAGCAACAGCTGGCGTACGGCAGACAGATTTTGCGGATGCAGCGGGTCGCCGCCGGAGAGCGTGAGTCCCTGGCGGGGAATGACCGTGTTTTGCAGGTCAGCGATAATCCGCTCTTCGTCTTCCTGCGTGAACGGCTTACCGGAATCCACGCGCCAGGTGCTTTTGTTGTAGCATCCGCGGCATTCGTGGACGCAGCCGGAAACGAACAGTACGCAGCGCGTTCCGGGCCCGTTGACCACATCAACTGAGTAATATTGATGAAAATTCAAAACATTAACCTAGCTGTCCGTTATCCAAATGCTTCACGCGGCGCTTCACTTCTTCCTGCTTACCGGCGTTAAACGGACGGGCATCCGGGCTGCCGAGATAACCGCAGACGCGGCGGGTCACTGACACGCGTGAAGGCTCGTGGTTGCCGCATTTCGGGCAGGTGAAGCCTTTGCTGGTGCACTCGAATTCGCCGGTGTAGCCGCAGTCGTAGCACTCATCAATCGGCGTATTCGTGCCGTAATAAGGCACGCGGGTGTAGCTGTAATCCCATACGTCTTCCAGCGCTTTCAGGTTGTGTTGCAGGTTCGGATATTCGCCGTAGCAGATGAAACCGCCGTTGCTCAGTGGCGGATACGGCGCTTCGAAGTCGAGTTTTTCATACGGATTCACCTTCTTCTCCACGTCCAGATGGAAGCTGTTGGTGTAATAGCCTTTGTCGGTAACGCCCGCGACCAGGCCGAATTCGGCTTTATCGAGGCGGCAGAAACGGTCGCACAGGTTTTCGCTTGGTGTGCTGTACAGGCTGAAGCCGTAGCCGGTTTCGTCTTTCCAGCTTTCCGTGGCGGCTTTCAGGTGGGCAATAATCGCCTCGGCTTTTTCACGCAGCTGGCTGGCGTCGAAGACGTGAGTCTGGTTTCCGAACAGCGCATTAATGGTTTCATGCACGCCGATATAACCCAGAGAAATCGATGCGCGGCCATTTTTGAAGATACCGGAAATATCGTCATCGGCTTTCAGACGCACACCGCACGCCCCTTCCATATACAGAATCGGCGCGACGCGGGCTTTGATGCCTTCCAGGCGGGCAATGCGCGTCATCAGGGCTTTTTTCGCCAGCAGCAAACGTTCGTCGAGCAGACTCCAGAACGTCGCTTCATCCTGTCTGGCTTCCAGCGCGATGCGCGGCAGGTTCAGGCTGATCACGCCGATATTGTTGCGACCTTCGTGGATCATCTCGCCGTTTTCTTCGTAAACGCTCAGGAAGCTGCGGCAGCCCATCGGCGTTTTGAAGGATCCGGTGACTTTGACCACCTGATCGTAATTCAGAATGTCCGGGTACATGCGTTTGCTGGCGCATTCGAGCGCCAGTTGCTTGATGTCGTAATTCGCGTCACCGGCTTTGTGGTTCAGGCCGTCGCGGATAGCAAACACCAGTTTCGGGAACACGGCGGTTTTGCGGTTTTTGCCCAGGCCTGCAATGCGGTTGCGCAGAATAGATTGCTGGATCATGCGCGATTCCCAGGACGTCCCGAGGCCGAAGCCGAAGGTGACAAACGGTGTCTGGCCGTTGGCGGTGTGCAGCGTATTGACTTCATATTCCAGCGACTGGAAGGCGTCGTAACACTCTTTTTCGGTGCGGCTGTGCGCAAAGGCTTCGACGTCAGCGACCTGCCATTCCTGCGCGATGGCGCGGTGCTTTTCAAAGCTGGACGTGACGAACGGTGCCAGCACTTCGTCGATGCGGTTAATGGTGGTGCCGCCGTAAATGTGGCTGGCGACCTGCGCGATGATTTGCGCGGTGACCGCCGTGGCGGTTGAAATTGACTTTGGCGTGTCAATTTCGGCATTCCCCATTTTGAAACCGTGATTCAGCATGCCTTTCAGGTCGATCAGCATACAGTTGAACATCGGGAAGAACGGCGAGTAATCCAGATCGTGGTAATGGATTTCACCGCGCTCATGCGCCAGCACCACGTCACGCGGCAAAATGTGTTGTTTGGCGTAATGCTTGGCAACGATACCGGCCAGCAAATCGCGCTGCGTCGGGATCACTTTGCTGTCTTTATTGGCGTTTTCGTTGAGCAGCGCCATATTGCTTTGCTCAACCAGACCGCGGATTTCCTGATTCAGGCGGCCACGCATTTCGCGTTTTACGTCGCGGTCATGGCGGTATTCGATATAGGCGCGCGCCAGTTTTTTATGCGGGCCAGCCATCAGCTGGTTTTCAACGGCGTCCTGGATTTCATGGATATCGACACGGGCCTGGTCTTGCAGATTTTCAGCGACAACGCGGGCGACCTGTTCACAGTAACCGATACTGTCGATTCCTGCGGCAGCGGCGGCGCGTTGCACCGCTTGTTTGATCAGAACTTCATCGAAAGGGACCTGACAACCATCCCGCTTGATCACGATGGGTTGCATTTTATTGTTGGATCTTGCGGGTACGGATTCCAGTCTGTCTGCCTTCACAATGACACTCCTTTTACGCTCATTCCCGCGCCCCGCAAGGCTTACAGGCCGGTTGTGGGTGTTTTGCGAGAAATCGCTACATATTGGGTTGGGTGTGTACTATACACACTAGATGTAGGATCTGCGCGAGCGTTAATTGTCATTTTATTGACCTGAAACAAAGAATTTTTTCGTCGGAAGAATAGGTGTACAAATGTTAATTCTGGCCTGTTTTTTGCGTGTTGTTTTTAAAGGAGATGCATAAAAAACAAACGGGTCAGCCACTGGTGTGACCGACCCGACAGATGTGAAAATTCAGATTACTCGAGAAGTTGCCAGCGGCATTCATAAGGACGAAGGCTGCCTGAAACCGGTTCATCGCCAGAGTTGCTTAGCAGCGTTTTGCCCGCGAAATCGGGCAGGCCGGTGGCCTGATTTTCACCGCTCAGATTCGCCATCACCTGCAACGTTTGCCCGTTTGCCTCACGCTGGTAGCACCATAATTGCGGGTGTTCCGGCAGCAAATCCTGATAATCCCCGTCGGTCAGCACCGGCACGGTTTTGCGCAGCTGAATCAGTTGCTGGTAGAGATAAAACACCGAGTTTTTGTCCGCCAGCGCCTGACCGGCGTTAATGTCTTTTGCATTCTGGCTGACTGAAATCCACGGCGTGCCGGTGGTGAAACCGCCCTGATCGCCGTCGTTCCATTGCATCGGCGTCCGGCTGTTATCACGGGATTTTCGCGCCAGAATGCGCAGCAGTTCTTCGTTGCTGCGACCGTCGGATTTCAGTTCTGCAAACATATTCAGGCTTTCCACATCGCGGTACTGCTCAAGATGTGTAAAGCCCGGATTGGTCATGCCGATCTCTTCGCCCTGATAAATGTACGGCGTGCCCTGCAAACCGTGCATCACCATCGCCAGCATTTTCGCGGACGTTTCGCGCAGCGCGCCTTCATCGCCAAAGCGCGACACAATGCGCGGTTGATCGTGGTTACACCAGAACAGCGCGTTCCAGGCGTGGCCGTGCATTCCCTGCTGCCATTCGCGGAAAATCTGCTTGAGCTGCACGAAATCCGGCGGCGCGTCCGTCCATTTTTCACCGTTCGGATAATCGACTTTCAGGTGATGGAAGTTAAACGTCATCGACAATTCGCTGCCGTCGTTGGCGGCGTAACGGCGGCAATGTTCCAGTTTGGTCGATGACATTTCACCGACCGTCATCAGCCCGAGCGGTTTGAAAACGTCGCGGCTAAATTCCTGCAGGAATTCGTGGATGCGCGGGCCGTCGGTGTAAAAACGGCGGCCATCGCCGGTATCGTCCGCCGGAAAATCCTGCTGCTTGGACACCAGATTGATCACATCCAGACGCAGACCGTCGACGCCCTTATCGGCCCAGAACTGGCAGACTTTTTTCAGCGCCTCGCGCACCGGCGGGTATTCCCAGTTGAGATCCGCCTGCTCGGTGGCGAACAGATGCAGGTAATATTGCCCGCTGTTTTCGTGCCATTGCCATGCGCTGCCGCCAAATTTCGAGCGCCAGTTATTCGGCGGCCCGCCTTGCGGTGCACTGTCGCGCCAGAGGTAAAACGGACGGAAGACGCTGGCCGGATCCTGCGACTGGCGGAACCATTCGTGGTGCGTAGACGTGTGGTTAAACACCATGTCCATGACGATGCGGATCCCGCGCTGGTGAGCCTCGCGGGTCAGGCGCTCGAAATCTTCCAGCGTGCCGTAAGCCGGGTCAATCGCGCAGTAATCGGCCACGTCGTAGCCGTTATCAATCTGCGGCGACAGGTACATCGGCGTCAGCCACAGCGCGTCAACCCCCAGCGTTTTCAGGTAATCCAGACGCTGCGTGATGCCGTTAATATCGCCGGTGCCGCTGCCCGTGGTGTCCTGAAAACTCTTCGGGTAAATCTGGTAAATCACGCCGTTTTTCCACCACGGCAATTCGCTGTTCATTCCATTTTCCTTCTTAAATGTGTCACACCACAGCCAGCTCGCCACGGCGGGCTTTACGCTGATAAACCAGTACAGTCAGGATGATCGGAACCACAATCGCCACCAGCATCGCCAGCGCGTAGATACTCCAGAACTGCGGTTTGATAGACAAAATGCCCGGCAGGCCACCGACGCCAATGCCGTTTGCCGTCACGCCAAACAGGCCGCAGATAAGCCCGGCGAAAGCAGAGCCGATCATCGCGCAGAGCATCGGGAAGCGGTATTTCAGGTTGATCCCGTACATTGCCGGTTCGGTTACGCCGAGGAACGCGGAAATGGCGGCAGGCACGGAAATTTCACGTTCGTTGTGTTTGCGGCTGACGATAATGACGCCGACAACGGCGGCGGCCTGCGCAATATTGGAGAGGGCGATCAGCGGCCAGACCGGGGTGCCGCCGGTGCTTTGCACCATCTGCATGTCGATGGCGAGCGTGGTCTGATGCACACCGGTAATCACCAGCGGTGCGTACAGGAAACCAAACAGCGCGGCACCGACGGGCGCGAGGCTGCCGGTCATCACGAATTTCACCGCGAAGGCGACACCGTCGCCGATCATGCGGCCAAAGGGCCCGATCAGCGTGTGCGCCAGGAAGACGGCAATAATCAGCGACGTGACCGGCACAATCACCAGATACAGGTAATGCGGCACAATACGCTTCAGGCCATTTTCAATCATCGCCAGCGCCATACCGGCGAGAACGGAAGGGATAACCTGCGCCTGATAACCGACTTTTTCGATGGTGAACCAGCCAAAATTCCACACTTCAGGAATTTGCTGGCCGAGGTTATAGGAGTTCATCAGTTGCGGCGAAACCAGCGTAATACCCAGCACGATGCCGAGAATTTCCGTTCCCCCCATTTTCTTCACGGTTGACCAGCACACGGCCACCGGCAGGAACATAAACACCGCTTCGCCCAGCAGCCACAGGAAGTCGTAAACGGATTGCCAGAGCGGATGCATCTGCGCCAGCGTCTGGCCACCGCTCATCGGAATATCGCCGATGACGTTGCGGAAACCGAGGATCAGACCGCCGCTGATCAGCGCCGGTAACAGCGGGAAGAAGATCTCAGCGAAGTGCGAAATACCACGCTCAAACCAGCTCATATTCTTGCGAGCGGCCACTTTCGCCTGCTCTTTACCGGCTTCGCTTTTGCCGGTGCTGGCGATCAGTACTTTGTAGTAATCGTCCACTTCCGGGCCGATCACTACCTGAAACTGGCCGGCGTTGGTGAAACAGCCTTTGACCATCGGCAAGGCTTCGAGGCCTTTCGGATCGGCTTTGGACGGGTCATTGAGGACAAAACGAAGACGCGTGATGCAGTGAGTCACCATCGCGATATTGTCACTGCCGCCCACAAGGGCGATCAGCTGATCAACATCCTGTTGCTTTACTTTGCTCATGAACAAACCTTCTTGTTTTTAAATGCCGCTGTAGGGAACGGGTCAAGCATAGCGAAGGCGGTGGGAACTTGTCCGGGAACGTTCCCGGTTTTGCCGGGACGATCACAAAGTTTCTGTTATTCAGAAAAAGAAAGAGGGGAGATCAGACGGCGAGCTGGCCGGGAATAATCTGCTGTTGCAGCGTCGCGGAACCGTCGAGCTGCGCCAGAAGCTGCTTCGCGGCGGCTTCTCCACCCGCGCCATAACCCAGTTCAACCGACAGGGATTCCGGAAACAGAAAATGCAGCAACGGGTTATTTCCGATACCGCAAACCTGTACGTCGCGGATTTGCTGCTGTTGCAGGTATTTTTGCGCGCCAATCGCAATGGTGTCGGAGGCGCAAATTACCGCCTGAATCCCGCTGGCGAGCAACGGCGGGATCAGCTCGAAACCGCTCTGATAGGTGAGTTCGCCCAGCGCAATGTGCGGCGTGAGGTGATGTTCCTGACAAAAAGCCCGGTACGCCTCGCTGCGCCGTTGTCCGGTGGTGGTGTCGTGCGGTGAAACGCCGATAAAGCCAACCGACCGGATATTCTGCGCCAGCAATTTTTGCATCAGCAGCTGCACCGCACCCGCATCGTCGTAGCAGACCGAAGACAACCCCGGCATATCGCGCGCCAGCATCACCAGTTTGTCTTTCCACGGCGTCAGCATTTGTGCCGACAATCCGGTAAAACCAAACAGCACCACGCCGTCGATATTTCGCTGTTTGAGCACCTGTAAATGCTCTTTCACGCGTTCGGCGCTGAACTGACTTTCCAGCACAATCGGGTCGTATCCCTGCTGATAAAACAACGGCAGCATGGCGCGCACCGCCTGATTCTCGGAAGGGGAATCCAGACGCGAAACGATAATCGCCACAATTTTGTCGCTGAAACCGCGCATGGCGCGTGCCGATTTTGACGGGCTGAAATGCTGCTGCTCAATCACCTGCAAAACGCGTTCACGGGTTTGCGGGCTGACATTGCCTTCATTATTCAGCACGCGCGATACCGTGGATTTTCCGACGCCGCTCAGGCGGGCAATGTCATTGATGGTCAGGCGATTTTGCATAGTTATTTTGTATGGTTGTTTGATGAATGATTAATAACTTGATCAGGTTTAATTTTGGTTGCAGTTCACCGGCGTATACTGCGCGAATTATCGAAGGTATATCCACTTATTCCTGATTACCCTAACGGATTTTCCTGCCCGACGGCTATGAATTTCCAAACTGTTCCTTACCGGAGGTGAAAACCTGATGGAACCCGACCCCAATTCTGTAGGTCCGTTGTGATCCGGTAAGCACCCGCCTTTGCTGCTGCTTGCCGTGACGTTATCTGGTGAGCAGTGGTGCACGTTTCTTCGTTCGCCCTGTTTTTATAAAACCCTTTTGCCATGCTTGTGGCGGTTTCGCCGTGGGCGCAACAAAGGTGCGAATGATGTTCAAAAATATAACTTCCCGGCTGCTCAATGCGCTCAGCCGCAACCTTCCGCGTCGTTTAGTTCGTCGCGACCCGATGCTCGAAACCGTGCCAGGCCGCGCCGCACAGGCGGTGCCTGCGGCAATGGCAGCGCATTGTCAGGCCTGTGCCCGTGCGACAGAAGACCAGCTTTACCTGCAATTTGACAGCCATCCTGAAGGGCTGACGGAGCAGGAAACTGAGGCGATCCGCGAAGTCTCCGGCCTGAATCAGACCGGCGATCAACAGCCTGCGCCGTGGTGGCTGCATCTGTGGCACTGCTACCGTAACCCGTTCAATTTGCTGCTGACCGTACTCGGCATGGTGTCTTACGCGACTGACGATCTGACCGCCGCGCTGGTCATCGGCGCGATGGTGTTTATCTCGACCTTCATGCACTTCATTCAGGAAGCGCGCTCCAACAAAGCGGCCGATGCGCTGAAAGCGATGGTCAGCAACACCGCGACCGTGCTGCGCAGTGACGCGCAAACCGGCCGCAGTGAAACGGTCGAAATTGCCATCAGCCAGCTGGTGCCGGGCGATCTGATTAAGCTGTCGGCGGGCGATATGATCCCGGCGGATTTGCGTATCCTCTCCGCCAAAGATCTGTTTATCAGCCAGGCGGCGCTGACCGGTGAATCCCTGCCGGTGGAAAAACATGCCTGCGAAAAGAAACCCATTGCTAACGATCCGCTTGAACTGAATACCCTGTGCTTTATGGGCACCAACGTGGTGAGCGGCACGGCAATTGCGATGGTGATTGCGACCGGCACCAAAACCTGGTTCGGCCAGCTTGCTGAACGCGTGGTGCAGGAAGACACCCAGCCGAACGCCTTCCAGGCGGGCATCAGCAAAGTGAGCTGGCTGCTGATCCGCTTTATGATGGTGATGACGCCCGTCGTGCTGCTGATCAACGGCTACACCAAAGGGGACTGGTGGGAAGCCGCGCTGTTTGCGCTGTCCGTCGCGGTCGGGCTGACGCCGGAAATGTTGCCGATGATTGTGACGTCCACGCTGGCGAAAGGCGCGGTGAAACTGTCGCGCCAGAAAGTCATCGTCAAACGTCTGGACGCGATCCAAAACTTCGGCGCGATGGACATTCTCTGCACCGACAAAACCGGTACGCTGACGCAGGATAAAATCGTTCTCGAACGCCACACCGACGTGCTCGGGGTGACCAGCGATGACGTGCTGCATCTGGCGTGGCTGAACAGTCATTACCAGACTGGCCTGAAAAACCTGCTCGATGTGGCGGTGCTGGACGCAGGCGACGTTAGCAATGCGCACAACTCGCTGAAGGTCGATGAAATTCCGTTTGATTTCGACCGCCGCCGGATGTCGGTGGTGGTGGCTGAAAACGATCAGAACCACCGCCTGATTTGCAAAGGCGCGCTGGAAGAAATGTTGTCGATTTGTACGCTGGTACAGCTTAACGGTGAGATTGTTCCGCTGACCGATGTGCTGCTGGCGCGGATTCGCCGCATCACCGACGACCTCAACCAGCAGGGTCTGCGGGTGGTCGCTGTCGCACACAAAGTGATGCCCTCCCGCACGCAGGGTTACGGCGTGACCGACGAATCCAGCCTGATTCTGGCCGGGTATATCGCGTTCCTCGACCCACCAAAAGAGAGCACCGCACCGGCGCTGGAAGCGCTGCAACGCAAAGGCGTGACCGTCAAAATTCTTACCGGCGACAACCCGCTGGTGGCGCGTAAAGTCTGCAAAGACGTCGGCTTAAAGGCCGATAACGTGCTGATTGGCAGCGATATCGACCAACTCGACGACGTACAGCTGCTGCACGTTGCCCGCGAAACCACGGTATTTGCCAAACTCACGCCGATGCACAAAGAACGCATCGTGCGCGTGCTGCGCGGCGAAGGGCATGTGGTCGGATTTATGGGCGACGGCATCAACGACGCTCCGGCGCTGCGTGCGGCGGATATCGGTATTTCCGTGGATTCTGCGGTGGATATTGCCAAAGAAGCCGCCGACATTATCCTGCTGGAAAAAAGCCTGATGGTGCTGGAGCAGGGCGTGACGGAGGGGCGCAGAACTTTCGCCAACATGCTGAAATACATCAAAATGACCGCCAGTTCTAACTTCGGTAACGTCTTCAGCGTGCTGGTTGCCAGCGCCTTCCTGCCGTTCCTGCCGATGTTGCCGCTGCACCTGTTAATTCAGAACCTGATTTACGATGTGTCTCAGGTGGCGATCCCGTTTGATAACGTCGATGAGGAACAGCTGGCAAAACCGCAGCGCTGGAACGCCGGGGATATCGGCCGCTTTATGGTGTTCTTCGGGCCGATCAGCTCCGTATTCGACATTCTGACCTTCAGCCTGATGTGGTGGGTGTTTAAAGCCAATACCGTTGAAGCGCAGACGCTGTTCCAGTCCGGCTGGTTCATTGAAGGGCTGTTGTCGCAGACGCTGATCGTCCACATGATCCGCACGCGCAAAGTGCCGTTCATCCAGAGCCGCGCGTCCTGGCCGCTGTGCATCATGACGCTGATGGTGGTCATTACCGGCATCGCGCTGATCTACTCGCCGGTCGCCGGATTCCTGCAATTGCAGGCGCTGCCGCTGAGCTACTTCCCGTGGCTCATCGCGATCCTGGCCGGTTACATGGTGCTGACGCAGTGCGTGAAAGGCTGGTTTGTACGCCGTTACGGCTGGCAGTAAAAATAACGGGCACTCACAAGTGCCCGTTCGTTTCAATCTGCGATGAGTATTGACTTATTCTTGCGATTTTATGCGGTCGTTACGACGGTTCACCCAGGTGTTGATGAGCAGGGTGATAATCAGAATCGACGCGATCACTCCGAGCGAAATCCCCACCGGAATGTGGAACACGTCGAGCAGCAGCATCTTGATACCGATGAAAATCAGGATCACCGCCAGACCGTATTTCAGCATTGAGAAACGTTCCGCCACGCCCGCCAGCAGGAAGTACATCGCACGCAGGCCGAGGATCGCGAACAGGTTAGACGTCAGCACGATGAACGGGTCAGTGGTCACGGCGAAGATGGCCGGAATACTGTCGACCGCGAAAATCACGTCGCTGAGTTCGACCATAATCAGCACCAGCAGAAGCGGCGTGGCAAACAGAATCCCGTTGCGGCGCACAAAAAATTTCTCGCCCTGCAAATCGTCGGTCATACGCATTTTGCTGCGCAGCCAGCGGATCATCGGCTTCTCGCCCACTTCGCCGTCATCGTCTTTCGCCAGCGCCATCTTGATACCGGTGAACAGCAGGAACGCGCCGAACACGTACAGGATCCAGCTAAATTGCCCGACCAGCCAGCTGCCCGCGAAAATCATACCGGTACGCAGGACGATCGCGCCGAGCACGCCGTAAACCAGCACGCGGCGTTGCAGATTGGCCGGAATCGAGAAGTAGCTGAACAGGATCAGCCAGACGAAGACGTTATCGACCGCCAGCGCTTTTTCCAGCAGATAGCCGGTCAGGAACATGGTCGCCTTTGCGTCCGCCACTTCACGGCCAAACTCGCCGTTGAGATACCACCAGAAGCCGAAGTTAAACAACAGCGACAGGCCAATCCACACCAGCGACCACAGCGCGGCACTTTTCATTGTCATAATTTGCGCGCCTTTGCGGCCCTGCAACAGCAGGTCGAAAGCGAGCATAATAATCACTACCACGGCAAAAGAGCCCCAGAGAATCGGGTTGCCTACGGAGTTCATCATCGGTTTATCCTCGAAAAACATCAAAAAAAAACGGCCAGCGTCGGAAGACGTTAGCCGCTCTCTCTGAGCTATAAGCAAACCTCGCCTTCCGGCAAGGTCTCACTTACAACCAGGATGTATTCATAGAATATATCTGATTGCCTCGGTAACCGGGTGGCTGAGACGGCGCTTAAGCGCGGGTCCAGACACCGTAATGACGATTATCCGACGAAGAAGTTACTCCCCTTTGCGATCCGGAAAATAATACAAAATGTATCCGCTGTCAAACATTCAGAAACATTATGGCTCATTATCCCGCCAGCGCCACCCGTTTGCCGAGTGAGTCGACGAACGCCAGCAACAGCCCGCGGCTGAGCGGTGTTTCGCTCAGGTGCTGAGCCTGAGCGGCAAAATCCATGCTGTCGTCTTCGGCAATCGATCCGAGCCATGACAGATACGTTTTCATCACCGCCAGACTGAATTCCGGGTGGAATTGCGTGCTGACCGCGTTCGGCCCGTAGCGCAGGATCTGATGCGGATCGTGCAGCGTTTTGGCTAAAACGGTGGCCGTTGCTGGCGGCGTGATGACGGTTTGCAGATGGATCAGGTTTGCTGCAAACTGCGCCGGAAGTTGTGAAACCAGAGGATCCAGATGTCCGGCGGGCGTCAGCGTGACGTCGTGCGTGCCGACTTCAATGCCCTGCGGATGGTAATCCACTTCGCCACCCAGCGCGTAAGCCATCAGCTGATGGCCGTAACAGGCGCCGAACATCGGTAATTCCTGCAACATGCCCAGACGCACCCAGTCGGCGGCTTCTTCGCTCCACGCCAGATGCTCTGTCACCATACTGCGCGAACCGGTGATAATGGCACCGCAGTAATTCTCCGGTGGCAGCGGGCGCTCACCGGCCTGTAAATCGACAATCACGACCTGGCGGGGATCGATATCGCCCTGACGGATAAACATCTGCGGGAAGTTATCGTGTACGCGACGGATAGGGTCAGGCGCGTGGCCGGTCTGCAAAATCAACAACGGTTTCTGGCCGGGTGCAGTCATCTGTTACTCCCAATTAATGAAAATCCCAATAAACGAAAATCCCAATAAACAAAAATTTCCGTCCAGGTGGAAATTAAGCAGGCTGGTGATCGGCAGGGAACACCACGCCGGTCTGACGGCGGATTTCCGTCAGCACTTTCGCAGTGATGCGTGATACTTCCAGCCCAGGGTGCGCGACAAACTGGTTATCCACCAGAATCGCAAAGGTTTCAGCTTCATACAGCATGGTATTGATGTGCTGTGGTTGCGTCAGGTCCAGCTTCTGGCCGCCGCGTGGCGTCAGGCTGAGCGTCTGACATTCGGACAATTTTTCCATCTGCAACGTGCCTTCTTCGCCCTGAATTTCACTCGGCAGAAGGGAATCGCTGATTTTGGAATGGTTGATCACCACTTCGAAATCATCGGCATAGGACAAAATCACTGTACCCTGGCCGTCAACGCCGCTTTCCAGCAGGACGGCAGTGGCGGTTACGGACTCCGGCTCGCCAAAAAGCGAAATGGCGCTCGCCAGACAGTAGTAACCGATATCCATAATCGACCCGTTTGAAAACGCCGGATTAAAGGTATTCGGATTTTCACCGGCCAGATAGCGCGGGTAACGCGATGAATACTGGCAGTAATTCAGAATGGCTTTACGCAGTGTGCCGATGCGGCTGAGCGCGCCTTTCATGTGCAGGAAATTCGGCAGGTAAGCCGTTTTAAACGCTTCGAACAGCACGACGTTATTTTCTTTCGCGCAGCTAATCAGGCTTTCGGCTTGGGTCAGATTAGACGCCAGCGGTTTCTCGCAAATGACGTGTTTTTTATGGCTCAGAAACAGCAGCGACTGCGGGCAGTGCAGAGAATTCGGGCTGGCGATATACACCGCATCAATGAGATCGGACGCGGCCATTTCCTCAAGGGAATCAAAATAATGATCAACCGGATAATCCTCGCCGAGCTTTTTCGCGCCTTCCAGCGTGCGGGAGTAAATCGCGGTCAGCTTCATTTTACCGCTCTCGTGCGCGGCATCGATAAAACGCTGGGTGATCCAGTTGGTGCCGACTACAGCAAAGCGAATCATAACGACCTCATTGGTAGGGTGACGGATTAATTATTGGTACAGCTTGCCGAATATTTCCAGATGCGTCAGGTACATGCGCGTATCAAATTCTAACTGATGATAGTCAGGGGTCATGTGGCAGCAAAGGCTGTAGAACGCTTTGTTATGGTCTTTTTCTTTCAGGTGTGCGAGTTCGTGAACCACAATCATTTTGAGGAAAGCTTCCGGCGCACTTTTAAAGACGGTGGCCACGCGGATTTCCGCTTTGGCTTTCAGCTTGCCGCCCTGAATGCGGGAAATGGCGGTGTGCAGCCCCAGGGCATGTCTCATCACGTGGATTTTGTTGTCATAAGCCACTTTACTTAACGGTGATGAACTGCGTAAAAACTGGTTTTTCAGGTCGAGCGTATACTGATAGAGCGATTTGTCTGTGGTCAGCGCGTGCGGCTCGGGGTAGCGCGTCAGCAAGACGTTACCTAAACGTTCCTGTTCGATTAACTGGCGTACCTGAGCCTGAAGTTGCTCGGGATAGCCTTGCAGATAGGTCAATTCAGGCATAACTGTTTGCTTTGTCTCTTATTGCTGGGGAAAAGGTGCCGGATCGTTAAGCGTGGTTTTTGGAGCGATCGCTGGGATCAGGCAGATAAACCCTTTTTAACTGAAAAAACATTTTACTGATAGCCCAAATTAGGGATAAACAGCGCAAATTGAATATTGAGGAGGGCCAATGAGCCAATTCGAACTCGAAGTGGGTGGACAGTCACTGCAACTGAACCTGGAACGTTATCCGCAGGATGAAGCGGCAACGCAGTTGCAGGCATGGGAAGCGGCCGATGAATATCTGCTGCAAACCCTGAACACCGACGCGCTCAACGGCCGTCCGCTGCTGATTTTCAACGATGCTTTTGGCACGCTGGCCTGTGCGTTGCAGGAATTCAATCCGACCAGCATTAATGACTCGTTCATGAGCCAGCTGGCGATGCGCCATAACCTGCGTAATAACGGATTCGACGAAGACAGTGTGGCAGCGCAAAGCAGCCTGGTGCCGTTGCCGATCAATCCCGGTCTGGTGGTGATTAAAGTGCCAAAAACGCTGGCGCTGCTCGAACAACAACTGCTGGCGCTGCGTGAAGTGGTGACGGCGGATACGCAGATTATCGCCGGTGCCAAAGCCCGAGATATTCATACTTCAACGCTGCAACTGTTTGAAAAAATCCTCGGCCCGACCAAAACCAGCCTGGCGTGGAAAAAAGCGCGTCTGATCCATTGTGAAGCCACATTGCCTGCGCAAACGGCAGAACCGGTGATTGCCGAATGGGCGCTGGATGACAGTGAGTTCCGCATTTCCAACCACGCGAACGTGTTCTCACGCGGCGGGCTGGATATCGGTGCGCGCTTCTTCATGCAACATTTGCCGGAAGGCATCGAAGGCCGCATGGCGGATCTGGGCTGCGGTAACGGCGTGATCGGCATGACCGCGCTGGCGCTGAACCCGGATGCTGAAATGCTGTTTGTCGATGAGTCTTACATGGCGGTGGAATCAAGCCGTCTGAACGTTGAAAACAACCTGCCGCAAGATCTGAACCGCTGTCATTTCGAAGTGAACAACATGCTGGCAGGCGTTGAACGTGAAACGCTGCACGCCGTGTTGTGTAACCCGCCGTTCCATCAGGGAACCGTCGTCAGCGATGACACCGCATGGCGTATGTTCTGCGACGCCAAACGTTGCCTGCAAACCGGCGGCGAGCTGCGCATCGTCGGCAACCGTCATCTGGATTACTACCAGAAACTGCGACGCCTGTTCGGCAACTGCACAACCATCGCCACCAACCAGAAGTTCGTGATCCTGCGTGCGGTGAAAACGGCGGCTCAGCACTGATTTAATGATCTGGCGAAATAGATAATTTCCCGGCCTTATTGCAGGATTTTTTAAATAAAGGCCGGGAGCTTTCAGGGAGAAGGCATTGGGTATTGACGTTACGGTTAACAGGGAAGTGAAATTTAACGATGCCCACGAACATCGGGTGATTACGGGCGTTCACTTAAATCCCAAGAAGTCCAAAGTCGGGCGAAATCCCTACCTGAATATTTTCAGTATTTATACCCGCACTAAACAAGGCGACCTCAGGCGCGATGGTAATCCCCTGATTTATGCCCTGAAATCTTTGAACGGTTTTACGATCACTAAATCTGAACTACGTGCATTCAAACCGACTTTCTCAGCAATCGTCGATAAAACTCTTCTCGGCTTGCCCTTTGCATCTGTACTCACAATGCCGTCCTCCTCTGCACTGGCAGAACAATTTGGACGCCGTATCGCCAGAAAATTGCGCGGTAACATAGTCAGTAATGCGTTTTGTAAGCGGACTGCGACAGAAATTCTTGCTGAGTATCGTCAGCGCCACGTGGTTCCTAAAACCAGACATAAATCTGATGTGAACCGTGTACTCGCTGAGCTGAATAAAGTCCCGCCGAATACATTGTTTTCGATGAAACTGGTCGAAAACAATATCCGCGAATATTTTCGTCCATTGAAACTGAACCCGGTCTGCGATTTGCGTTTGATAATGAAAGGGCCTGTTTTACTGGTCGATGATTTGCTCTCTACGGGGACGACGTTACTGAATGCGAGGGAAGAGCTTGAGCGGGTTGATATTCAATGTCACAGCGCGATTTGCTTGCTGAGTGATTTGTAAGGCCCTGCGGGCGAGGGCGGCGGAGCCAATGCCTGTTGGTGTTGTTATGCCTATAATGTATACTGAGGTTCGCAGCCAACATACGCCCTTGGCTGTTAAAATATGAAGCATTCTGCAAGGAATGTGGGTTCGTGCAGGCACCCTGGTGTGGGTCAGGTCGGTAAGCGACAAAATCATACCGGAAGAATGGCAGCGACATTCTCCAACATGCAGAGTTGTAAAAACTGCCGGGTCAGCTGATATTCACGCATCTGACTCGCCGTTAAAAAAGCCGCTCTCGCGGCTTTTTTTTCGTCTGTTTTTTTTCGACTGACTACTCCTTCAGATCTCCAGCGCCAGTTTTGTTCCCTGACCGATAGCGCGCCGCGCGTCGAGTTCCACGGCGATGTCTGCGCCGCCAATCAGATGCACGGTTTTTCCGGCGTCCAGCAAAGGCTGATACAGCGCGCGCTGCGGTTCCTGCCCGGCGCAGATAACGATGTTATCTACTTCCAGACACACCGGTTCGCCGTTCATGATGAGGTGCAAACCTGCGTCATCAATGCGTTCATAACTGACGCCACTTTGCATTTTTACGCCGCGCTGCAACAGGCTGGCGCGGTGGATCCAGCCGGTGGTTTTACCCAGTCCCGCGCCGACTTTGGTGGATTTTCTTTGCAGCAGGACGATATCGCGTGCGGCAGGTTCCGGCTGCGGGCCTTGTGGCGCAAGGCCGCCGCGCTGCGTCAGTGTCTGGTCAATCCCCCATTCGTGGCTGAACGCGCTGCTGCTCAGGCTTGAAGACGGGCCGTTGTGAATGAGGTATTCGGCGGTATCAAAACCAATCCCGCCAGCGCCGATAATCGCGACCCGCTGGCCGACCGGTTTTTTATCGCGCAGGACGTCGAGATAAGTCAGTACGCGCGGATGATTGATCCCCGGAATGTCCGGCAGGCGCGGCGAAATTCCGCAGGCGAGGATCACTTCGTCATAACCGTGAAGCTGGCTGGCTTCCACGGTTTCACCGAGGCGTAACGTGACGCCCAGCAGCGCCAGCTGGCGCGAGTAATAGCGCAGCGTCTGATAAAACTCTTCTTTGCCGGGGATTTGTTTGGCGACGTTAAACTGGCCGCCGATTTCAGTATTGGCGTCGAACAGCGTGACGTGATGCCCGCGGCTGGCGGCGGTTGTCGCAAAGGCCAGACCGGCCGGGCCAGAGCCGACAACGGCGAGGCGTTTGAAATGCTGTGCGCGAACGACCGGCATTTGGGTTTCGTGGCAGGCGCGCGGATTCACCAGACAGGACGTCACTTCGCCCGCAAAAATCTGATCCAGACACGCCTGATTGCAGCCGATGCAGGTGTTGATTTCGTCCGCACGGCCCTGCGCGGCTTTCTCGACAAACGCTGGATCGGCGAGGAACGGGCGCGCCATCGACACCATATCGGCGTAGCCTTCGGCGAGTATTTTCTCGGCGACGTCGGGGTCGTTGATGCGGTTAGTGGTGATAAGCGGGATGCCGACCTTGCCCATCAGTTTTTGCGTCACCCAGCTGAATGCGCCGCGTGGCACCATCGTGGCGATGGTCGGAATACGTGCTTCGTGCCAGCCGATACCGGTATTGATGATGCTGGCTCCGGCCTGTTCGATGCGCTGCGCCAGCATTTCGACTTCCCGCCAGTCCGAGCCTTCCTCGACCAGATCCAGCATCGATAAGCGGTAAATAATGATGAATTCCTGCCCGCAAATCTGGCGCACGCGGCGGACGATTTCCGTGGCAAAACGCATTCTGTTTTCCACGTTTCCACCCCAGCGGTCGGTGCGCTGATTGGTGCGGGCGGTGAGGAACTGATTAATCAGATAACCTTCCGAGCCCATGATTTCGACGCCGTCGTAGCCCGATTCTTTCGCCAGTCTGGCGCAGCGCGTGAAATCCTCCAGCGTGGATTCGATTTCGTCTTCGGTGAGGGCTTGTGGCGTAAATCGGTTAATCGGCGCCTGAAGGGCAGAAGGCGCGACCGGATGCGGCTGATAGCTGTAACGTCCGGCGTGCAGGATTTGCAGCGCAATTTTACCGCCCGCCTGGTGAACAGCCTGCGTCACCACGCGGTGATGCGCGATGTGTTCCTGCTCCGCCAGAACCGAACCGCCCTGATAAACAACACCCTGCGCATTAGGCGAAATTCCGCCCGTCACAATCAACCCGACACCCGCCGCTGCGCGTTCGGCATAAAAGGCCGCCAGACGTTCCGGCCCGTCTTCCAGCTCTTCAAGGCCGGTGTGCATGGAACCCATCAGCACGCGATTTTTTAGCTGCGTAAAACCTAAATCCAGGGGGGCCAGCAGGTGCGGATAAAATGGCAACGCGCGTTCAGTCATGGAATTCTCTTAAGTGGTCGGATGAGATAATTTCAATTTAGCGTCTGGCGGGGGAATTGGAAAGTTAGCACGCGATGATTGTGATAGGCGTCACTCCGGGGAACCCTGAGCGTTAGTGAACTCTTACGCATATTATTAAGGGTGGTTCTTTAATTAGGATATTTATTTAGGGCAGGGGTAAACATCGCGTTGTAGCAGATAAATTAATTATTTCTTTGTTTTTACACAATATTGATTGTATGCAGGTTGTTTATTTTTAACATTTTTTTGTTGAATCGTTATGACTAGGATTATTTTTATAAAACAATCTCGAATCGATTCAGTTCGGGTTAGAGCTGGACTAGGCTGGAGCTGCTTCACCCTAAAACTTCATTCCTAACCTGGATATATACTATGAATCTTATTGACCATACAGCCTGCCGCCCGTTTACCGAAGCCGGGCATTTGTCCCAGATTGCAGCCTACTATGAAGAAGGCCGTAATGTCATGTGGATGATGCTCAGGTCTTATCCACGTCCTTGCTTTAATCAGGAGCTCATTGAAGACATCATGACGCTGACCTACGCCGCGAAGGCATCGGGGCTGCGTTTCGATTTTTGGGTTACCGGATCGCTTGTGCCCAATATGTACAATGTGGGTGGTGATCTCAGTTTCTTTGTTGAATCCATCATCAATAACAAACGCGAGGCCTTACGTGCGTATGCACGAGCTTGTGTTGACTGCGTTCACGCGGCGGCGCGGGGTTTTGATGTCGGAGCAATCAGCTTGTCGATGATCGAAGGCACCGCACTGGGTGGCGGTTTCGAAGCGGCGCTGGCGCACCATTATGTCCTGGCGCAAAACACCGCGCGCATGGGGTTCCCGGAAATTGCATTTAATCTGTTCCCGGGGATGGGGGGCTATTCTCTGGTGTCACGCAAAGCCGGAATGAAACTGGCGGAAGAGCTGATTTCTACCGGTGAATCGCATACGGCGGAGTGGTTCGAAAGTCGCGGTCTGGTGGACGTTTTGTTCCAGCCGGGCGAGGGTTTCAACGCCACGCGTACTTTCATGGATGTCCTGCGGCCAAAACTCAACGGGATCAGGGCGATGATCCGGGCGCGTCAGCGCGTGTTGCAGCTGTCCCGCTCAGAGCTGATGGATATTACGGAAGACTGGGTGGATGCCGCATTTACGCTGGAGGAAAAGGATCTGAGTTATATGGAGCGTCTGGTCATGCTGCAAAACCGGCATACCGCATCATTGCGTAAAACCGGCTAGCAGCAGGCAGAAACAGCCCGTCACTGGCGCTATTTCTGTTTTGCTTTATGTTTAAAAACATTGGGTGAAGCAACTCTTTTTTCCTCAAGCCAGTGCTCCAGCTCAATTGCGGGCATTGGCTTGGCGTAAAGAAAGCCCTGTTTGCTGTCCACACCGATTTCATCCACCAGCTTTTCTTCCTCAGCGGTTTCGACACCTTCCGCCACCACCGTCAGTTGCAGGGTTTTTGCCACCGCAACAATGGCCCGTACCAGCGCCTGAGAAACCGGATTATCATTGATTCCGCGTATAAAACTTTGATCCAGCTTGATGCAGTCGAGCGGGATACGCGCCAGCTGCGACAGCGAGGAATAACCGGTACCGAAGTCATCAAGATGCACCTGCGCACCCAGTTTGTGTAACTGATTAATCATGATGACAGCGGCGCTTTCATCCTCCACCAGACAGCTTTCCGTCAGTTCAAAATCGAGCAGACAGCCTTTCATCCCGGACTTTTTCATCGCATCAGACAGCGTGGTGATGAAGGAACCGTTGTTGAGCTGCCTCCCGGAAAGATTCACCGCGACGCGCAGATTCAGGCCTTTTTTCTGCCATTCGGTGGCCTGACGGGTCGCTGTTTCAATGACCCATTTTCCGATAGGTGTGATCAGGCCAGATTCTTCGGCATAAGGGATAAAGCTTTGCGGCTGAATCAGCCCGCGCTCCGGCGATTCCCAGCGCAGCAACGCTTCAACGCTTTGCACGGTGCCATATAAAGACACTTTCGGCTGATAGTGCAAAACCAGCTGACCTTTCTCGGCCAGCGCTTTACGCAAATGCGTATCCAGCCACATATATTCCGCCGCTTTCTGGTTCATTTCCTGCGAGAAAATACAGTGGGCGTTTTTGCCTTTATCTTTCGCCACGTACATCGCGGTGTCGGCGTTTTGCAACAGCGTATCGCCATCGGTACCGTGTTCGGGGCAAATCGCAATACCGCCTGAACAGCCGGTATAGACTTCAATCAGACCGATGCGGAAGGGTAAACCCAGACGGCGTAATACGCGCTGGCTCAGTTCTTCCAGTGTATGAATTTCAGCGTGAGTGCTGAGAATAATGAATTCGTCGCCGCCCAATCGCGCAAGCTTATCGTTGGGTGACAGGCAATCCTGAATGGCATCTGAAACCGCGCGCAGCAGGTGATCGCCAAACATATGGCCGTAGGCGTCGTTGACCTTTTTGAAGTTGTCCAGATCCAGATAAATCAGGCCGACTTTGTCATCACCACGTTCTTTCAGCGCTTTCGCGAGAGATTCCTGCAACGCGTTACGGTTGGCAAAACCGGTGACTAAATCGGTGTTGGCCAGAACGCGCAGCCGCTCCTGTGCTTTGCGTTCATCGGTAATATCGGAGCCGGAGCAAATCAGATATTTTTGCTGTTTGCCGCTGCCGCTGTGCACAAATTTATTGCGGAACAGGAACAGCCGCTGGCCTTTCACCGTGTTGATCCAGCGCTCGACTTCGTAGGATTGCTGATGCTGAAAGAAGCCGTTAATGTTCTGGCGCGACGCCAGACCTTCTTCCATCGACATAAACAGATCATAAGCGCTGCGCCCGATGACGTCTTCTTCGCGCAGGCCGGTGTATTCTTCGCTTAAACGGTTAAAACGGTGGATTTTGCCTTCCTGATCGATAATCACGATGACTGAATTGGCTTCAGACACCACCTGCTCAGCAAACGTCAGGCCGACTTCCAGATCGTGTGCGACGGATTCAGTATCCTGATAAGCCGAAGCCGTACCCGCCCAGGCTTTGCTGTCGATTTTACGGCCCACCAGATACAGACGGACGGGCGATCCGAACAGCGTGATATCCAGCGTGAAACTTGAGGTGATCCCGGTCAGTTGTCTGATTTTCCCTGCCTGCCATTGCGTCAGGGAAATCGCTATGTTGACGATGCCTTTCTCAGCGGACAGCTCCAGTGCATTGCTGTCGGAACCCAACCGCCAGTACGGGCGTGGGGTACCGAAATGTAGGTACAAAATGGAGGCATCTTGAGAGTCGACCATGGAATGTTTCTCCGCAAAGAACGCTATACGCCGCCGGTGTGGCGACATGGCGACAGTCAGCACAGACGGAGTTTACTCTGTTTCGCACACTCGCAACGCTCCGCAACAGGCGGATAAAGGGCGAGAGGGCGTAACACATTGAATTTAAGGTTAGCAACTGTCGGTTATATATCCAGTCGCCAGACAGAAATTACTGCTCAATACAGGCGGGGCCGTTACCGGTAACCCGCCTGTAAGAGACGACTTTTCAGACCGTACTCCGGGCCCTGTCCGGGCCCGTAAAATCACTTCAACAGGAAGTGGGTCTGCTTCACATCCTGAGAGTCTAACCCCACGAATACGTTGAACTTTCCAGGTTCAGAAGCCCATTTCAACTTGTCATTGAAGAAACGTAAATCCTTTTCATTGATCGCAAATGTAACGATTTTCTCTTCACCCGGTTGCAGGGTGATTTTTTCGAAGTTCTTCAGCTCTTTGACTGGCCGGCTGACAGAGGCCGCCACATCCTGAAGATACAACTGCACAATCGTCGCGCCGCTGACTTTTCCGGTGTTTTTCACCGTCACGCTGGCGGTCAGCGGATGTTTGATGTCCATTGTGGTGGAAGACAAACTCACGTCAGACACGCTGAAATGGGTGTAGCTCAGCCCATAACCAAACGGGAAAAGCGGGCCGTTGGTGATATCAAAATAGCGGGTGGTGTATTTATCCGGATGCTGCGGATTAAACGGACGCCCGGTATTCAGGAAGCTGTAATACAACGGAATTTGGCCGACAGCACGCGGGAAGGTCATCGGCAGTTTGCCTGACGGGTTGTAATCGCCAAACAGAACGTCGGCGATCGCATGGCCGCCTTCGGTGCCGCTGAACCAGGTTTCCAGCATCGCATCAGAGATTTCGTTTTCCCATGTTAACGTCAGAGGACGGCCGTTCATCAGCACGATGACCAGCGGTTTGCCGGTGGCTTTCAGCGCTTTCAGCAGGTCACGCTGGCTTTGCGGAATATTCAG
Source organism: Rahnella sp. PCH160 (assembly GCF_047784855.1). Lineage (NCBI taxonomy): Bacteria > Pseudomonadati > Pseudomonadota > Gammaproteobacteria > Enterobacterales > Yersiniaceae > Rahnella > Rahnella sp. PCH160. The sequence continues at coordinate 411,006 of NZ_JBLOGT010000001.1, read as the reverse complement.
CTCAGAGCGGCTCGAGGCTTCGTGCGCCATGCCCTGAGCTTCACCGACCACGGCAACCACGACATCGGCTTTCTCTGCAGTTTTTACCGCTTCGTCGATCATGTCCTGTGGTTTTCTCGTGTCGTTAATGACCTGTTTTTCGTAAGAATTGAGGAAATCGACCATCGCCTGATCGTCGGTTACGTTTGCTCCGCGTGCGTACAGCACCGTGCCTTTATCGCCGAGCACATCTTTCATGCCCTGCAATACCGTGACGGCCTGAGCGGCTTTACCGGCGGCGGACCAACTGCCCATCACGTCACGTTTGCTGTCAGCCAGCGCACCGACGACGGCAATCGTGCCTTTCTTCGCCAGCGGTAAGGTCTGATTGTTATTTTTCAGCAGAACCAGCGAGGTGCGCGCCACTTCACGCGCTTCGCTGCGGTGCAGACGGCTTTCGGCATTGGTGTCAGCCGGGTCGCTGGATGCCGGGCCTAAATGGCGGTATTCATCAACGAACAGACCCATGTCCCATTTGGCGGCCAGTACGTCGCGCACGGCGCGATCGATATCTTGCTGGCTGACCAGACCGTCGGCGAGTAATCCTTTCAGATACTTACCGTACATGTTGTCGGCCATGTCCATATCCACGCCCGCTTTCAGCGCCATCGCGGCCGCCTGACGATCGTCTTCGGCCACGCCATGTTTCACCAGCCCGCCAATCGCTCCGTGATCGCTGACGGTCAGGCCTTTAAATTGCCAGTCGTCACGCAGAATGTCTTTCAGCAGCCAGGTATTGGACGTCGCCGGGATCCCGTTAATGCTGTTGAGCGCAATCATCACACCACCGGCACCGGCATCAATCGCGGCTTTGTACGGCGGCATGTAATCGTTGAACATGCGGGTCAGGCTCATGTCGACGGTGTTGTATTCGCGGCCCCCTTCGACAGCACCGTACAACGCGTAGTGTTTCACGTTTGCCATCACGGCGTCGGGCGCAGACGGGTCTTTGCCCTGGAAGCCGGTCACCATTTCGTGTGCGAGGCGTGAGGTCAGATAAGTGTCTTCGCCAAAGCCTTCGGAAACACGGCCCCAGCGCGGATCACGGGTGATATCCACCATCGGCGCGAAGGTCATGTTCAGGCCATCGGCAGCCGTTTCCACCGCAGCGATATGCGCACTGGTGAAGACGGCCTGCATATCCCAGCTCGATGCGAGGCCAAGGCTGATCGGGAAAATCGTGCGCTGCCCGTGGACAACGTCATACGCATAGAAAGGAGGAATTTTCAGGCGGCTGTTTTTGACTTCATCCTGCATACGGCGGATATCAGGCTTCGTGACCGTATTAAATACCCCGCCAACTTTACCGGCCTTGATGTCCGCCATGATGGCTTCTTTTTGATAATCCGGGCCAACGGTGACCAGATTCAGCTGACCAATTTTTTCGTCAAGGGTCATTTTTTTCATCAGGTCAGCAATGAACGCATTGCGTTCTTTTACCTGATCCTGCGGGATACCCGTTGTTTCAACGGCGAGTGACGAGGCAGAGCTTACCAGTAACACTAACGCGCCAAGCACGTGATGCGTATTCATCGGAATTCCTTCAACCATAAGCAGGGATGCCAAAATAGTGAAAATTCAGCAGCCTGAAGCAAACAAAACAATGATCATTCTAAGAAAAGTATAGTGTGAGAATCTAATACGACCGTTCAACTATTAGCAATCAATAGTTTGAGGCGTCGGCACATTATCTTTTTATCCTTCGAGGCAGACTGCAATTTACAGGTAATCAGAAGGATAGGTACAAAAAGACAGTCGACGCATCGCGCAAATTTTTAAATTTAGGATTAGATGGCATTTCGCTGCGTAAATAAGCAACAAAATCGCGGCGGGGAGAATGAAAATGCGCAATAAAAAGGGCAGAACCGGAAGTTCTGCCCCTTAAAATCGTCAATAGCGATCAGAGAATAAGATTAATAGTAGTAAGACATATCGGTCGGGGTTTTGCTCATAACGTCGAAGAACACGTCTTTCGTCGTGGACCAGAATTGCGCAATCGCTTCAGCGTTATAGCTCATTCCCATGAGGCTCATCACGAAGAAACACGTCACGGTCAGGCCGATTCCGCTGCAAATAAACGCCATGGTATTGCGGCTGGACTGGCGGCAAACAATATTAAGCTGGCTGGTGCAGAACATTAAAAAGGCGCTCAGCAGTTCCCAGCGCATCATGATAAACCCGGCAGTTAAAGTACCCATCGATAAAAATCCTTACTCACTACAGCCGTTTGCACGAAGCCAAATCAGCCTGAAGGCTGTTACCGCTGGTTGGCAATGGGCTTTACTGAAGAAAATGGTGAAGTTAAATAGTGTGACGAAGATCACATTATATCACCGGATTTTCATTATGAGCAAAAAATGTTCGCTTGTAGTCATGCGAAATAGGCATAACACACCGCCATAAAAGCCCGGTGTGTTATGAAAAGGAAATAAAAACCGGATTTCAGGCGCCGTAGCCCATGACCTGAAGCAGGTGCTGCGCCTGCTGAACGGCTTCCTGACGGTGGGCGACGCCCAGTTTTTGGTACAAATTGCGGATATGCGTTTTGATGGTGGTCGACGCGACATCCAGCTCACCGGCAATCTGATCATTGCTGTAGCCGGAGTAAATTAACCCGAGCACCTGCCATTCGCGCTGAGTCAGCGGGCTGGTGCGGATAAGCTCCGGCACCTGCGGGTGGGTCAGTAATTTATTCACGAAGCCTTCGTCGAAGTGCGCAAATTTATGGCGATGGTGCTGATTAATTTCCCGCAGAATTTGCTGTGCGCGGCGCTGTTCCAGCTCCGGCAAAAGATTGAGCTGAAGCAGCTGGCGCAGTTGTTGCGCCATCATTTCCCCTTCGATAACGAAATGGCTGACAAATCCGGTGCGGTTCGCCAGCCCGAGCGCTTCAATCAGCACGCGCTGCGCGTCACTTTTGCGGCCGGTGTGCCAGTAAAGCAGGTTACTCAGCAACAGGTTACGGTTCAGATCGCTGGTCAGGCGTAATTGTCGGGCGGTCTGATTCAGTTCGTCGAGCACCACTTCTGCTTCATCAAACTGTTCCAGCAAAATCTGCACGCGGGCAATGTTGCGCCACTGGCCCTGCTGGAAATGGTTATCCGCCATGTCCGGTTTACGCGCCTGTTGCAGCCATTGCCGCGCGGCGGACTTATCCCCGATCATCTGCCAGTAAATCACCCGCGGTTTATCGGTATTGGTCATCCAGTCGATGTGATACTGACCGGTTTTGAGCAGGCTTTCACAGCGCTGTAAATGATGATGCGCATTGTCGAGCTGACCACGCGCCAGCGAGCATTTCGCCAGCATCGCCAGACACTGCAACTGTTGCTGTGGCTGAAAGTTGGTCAGTACGTCCAGCCCCTGACGCGCCGCGTCTTCGGCATCATCGAGTCGGGACCACGACCACAACAATTGCGAGCGCAGGCGCAGTAAAAATTCATGCATCGGCAGTTGTTCAAGGTGCTGCTCGCGCACCAGTTCAAAAGCGCGATCCTGCATTTCAAACGCGGCCTGCAAAAAGCCCTGAGCAATCAGAATTTCGCTCTGTTGCAGCAGCGCCCATAACGCGTAGTGATAGGCTTCGTAGCGGCGTGCGATTTGCTCGGTTTGCTGCATCAGCGGCAGCGCACGGGTTAAATCGCCTTTACAGTGCTGGATTTCACCCGTCACCGACGTGGCAACTATGCGGCTGTAATAGCTTTCATACGGCAGAAAACGCAGGGCGTCGGTGGCCAGTTTTTCGGCCTCATCCTGACGGCCATCGTTGATCGCCACCTGCGCACGCAGGGCGTCAAATTCTGCCGCCAGATCCTGTTCCATCACGATATTGCGCTGCTGCATTTCACTTTCCGCACGCACCAGAAGGGCTTCCACTTCGGCATAACGGTGCTGGCTTTGTGCCAGCCACGCCTGTAACAGCACCAGTTTCGGGTTCTGAATCAGGCAATCATAAGGCAACGCGGCGAGGCACTCTTCCAGCAGCGCCAGTTCGCTCTGATTAAACAGCGACCAGGCATGTTGCAGCAGAATATCGCGCAGCATATCGGTATCTTCCGCGCCCAGTGCATGGTGGATGGCTTCGGCCGGGAAACCCTGCGCCAGCCAGCCTTCGGCGGCCGCGCGGTGAATTTTCGGCAATTCAGCCGCCAGCTCCCACTGACAGCGCTGACGCAAAAACGTGGCAAACAGCGGGTGGAAGTTAAACCATTCGCCGGTGTCATCCATGCGGTGAATAAACAGCCCCTGTCGCTCCAGCTCTTCCAGCCGCTGCTGACCGTTTTCGCCTCCGGTCAGCCGCACAATCAGGGCGTCGTTCATCGAACGCAGCAACGAACAGCGCAGCAGAAAATCGCGGGTTGGCGCATCAACGCGATCCAGCACTTCGTCCACCAGATATTCTGATAAATGGCTGGCGTTCAGACCGGCCAGTTTGCGTGCGGACTGCTGCGTGGATTGTTGCGAAGAGGTCGTCGACTGGCGCGCGGAGAGCGCAATAAGTTGCAGCGCCGTAGCCCAGCCAGCAACGTCATCGCACAGGCGGCTGCTGTCGGCCTGATCAATCGGATCTTTAAGACGGTTGTCGAAAAACTGCTGCGTTTCCGGGTGTGTAAACGCCAGATGCGAGGCATTGAGTTCCAGCAACTGTTCGCGCACACGCATATTGGCGATGCCCAGCGGAGGCAGGGTGCGTGAGAGCACGACCAGCGAAATATTTTCCGGCTGATGGCGCAGGAAGAAACGCATCCCTTCGTGGATGGCGTCATTGGAAATGAGGTGATAATCGTCGATCACCAGCAAAAGCGGGCGATGCCAGTCGGAAAGCTCAACAAACACCTGAGCAAACAGCGCGGACAAACTCGCATACTGATGCTTCTGGCTCAGCGCCTCACTTTTGACGCAATGACCGCCGCAGGCATGCTGCACGGCGGCAATCAGATAGCTGGCAAAACGCTCGGGCTGATTATCGCTTTCATCCAGGGAGTACCAGCCGAGATCGCTTTTTCCTGCTGCCCAGTGCGCCACCAGCGTGGTTTTCCCGTAGCCGGCCGGGCTGGCAACCAGGGTCAGACGGTAATTTGGCGCAGTCGCCAGCTTCGTCAGCAGACGATCGCGAACCACTGTATTTTGCTGCCGCACCGGGCGGCTCAATTTCGACGGGATCAGCATTTTTTACGATTCTTTTGACGGTGAACAGAAGGGGCGATCTTTATTTCACAGCGTGTAATTAATCACTTTTTCTAAAGTCCTCCTTTGAAACATTGATTGCAAGAATGTTACGTTTTTACATGTCGTTAAGTTGCTCTGTATCACACTTCTTAATACAAATTTTCAGCCCTTCCCTCTGAGCGCCCGTCTCATCCGACTACGCCCCGTTTCTCCTCCCCGCCTAATCTTTGGCGGGATGATGCTGCTCATCCGGGGAAGCTTCAGCATAGTGACTATCAACATCAGGTTTTCCCACAAATTCCCGGATAAAGAGGCATGTGATGCAGGTGACTTTGGATAAGACACAGTTTTTAGCCGCGCTAAAACGCCAGTGGCAGGGATTCGGTTTACAGCAGGCGCAGGACATGACGCCGCATCAGTGGTGGCAGGCCACCAGCGGTGCGCTGTCAGAGCAACTCAGCGCGCAACCCGCGCCCGCAGCCACAAATCACCCGCAGCGGCACGTTAATTACATTTCGATGGAATTTCTGATCGGGCGCCTGACCGCGAATAACCTGATCAATCTCGGCTGGTACGACACCGTACAACAGGCGCTGAAAGAGCAGGGGGCAGAGCTGGCGGATGTGCTGGAACAGGAAACCGACCCGGCGCTGGGCAATGGCGGCCTAGGGCGTCTGGCGGCCTGTTTCCTTGATTCGATGGCGACCGTCGGGCAACCGGCGACCGGCTACGGCCTGAACTATCAGTACGGTTTATTCCGTCAGTCATTCAGCGAAGGCCAGCAGCAGGAAGCGCCGGATAACTGGCACCGCGAAAGCTACCCGTGGTTTACCCATAACAGCGCGTTGTCCGTGGACGTTCAGTTCGGCGGCAAGCTGGTCAAAAATGAGCAGGGCATTGAGCAATGGCATCCGGCGTTTTCCCTGCGCGGCGAGGCCTGGGATTTGCCGGTGGTCGGCTATAAAAATGGCGTCACTCAGCCGCTGCGTTTGTGGCAGGCCACCGACGTACATCCGTTTGACCTGACTTTATTCAACGATGGCGAATTCCTCAAAGCGGAACAGAAAGGCATTGATGCCGCTAAACTGACAAAAGTGCTGTACCCGAATGACAACCATGAAGCAGGAAAGCGCCTGCGCCTGATGCAGCAGTATTTCCAGTGCGCGTGCTCGGTGGCCGATATTCTGCGCCGCCATCATTTCCTGGGCCGCAAAATTCAGGATCTGCCGCAGTTTGAAGTGATCCAACTCAACGACACGCATCCGACGATCGCTATCCCGGAACTGCTGCGTATTTTGCTCGATGAACATCAGCTGGACTGGGACGCCGCGTGGGCGATTACCCGCCAGACGTTCGCCTACACCAACCACACGCTGATGCCGGAAGCGCTCGAATGCTGGGATGAAAAACTGGTGCGCAGCCTGTTGCCACGCCACTTCTCTCTGATCAAAGCCATTAACGCCCGCTTCAAAAAAGTGGTCGAAAAACAGTGGCCGGGCGACAAAGCGGTATGGGAAAAACTTTCTGTGCATCAGAACAAACAGGTACGCATGGCTAATCTGTGCGTGGTCAGCGGCTTTGCGGTGAACGGCGTTGCGGCGCTGCATTCCGAGCTGGTGGTCAAAGATCTGTTCCCGGAATATCACCAGCTGTGGCCGAACAAATTCCACAACGTCACCAACGGCATCACACCGCGCCGCTGGGTAAAACAGTGTAACCCGGCGTTGTCCGCGCTGATTGATGACACCCTGAAAACCGAATGGGTGAACAATCTGGACGCCCTGAAAGGGCTGGAAAGTTCCGCTGACGATACGGCGTTCTGCCAGCGTTATCAGCAGATTAAGCGTGAAAACAAAGTACGTCTGGCGGAGTACGTCAAACACACGATGGGCCTGACCCTGAACCCGGACGCGATTTTCGACGTGCAGATCAAGCGCCTGCACGAGTACAAACGTCAGCACCTGAATCTGCTGCATATACTTTCACTGTACCGCCAGCTGCGCGATAACCCGGAAATGGACCTGGTGCCCCGCGTGTTCCTGTTCGGCGCGAAAGCGGCACCGGGTTATTACCTGGCGAAAAACGTTATTTACGCCATCAATCAGGTGGCTGAAAAAGTGAATAACGATCCGCTGGTGCGTGACCGGATCAAAGTAGTGTTTATCCCGGATTACCGCGTGTCCGTGGCGGAGCTGATGATCCCGGCGGCAGACGTTTCCGAGCAGATTTCGACGGCCGGGAAAGAAGCCTCCGGCACCGGCAACATGAAGCTGGCGCTGAATGGCGCGATGACCGTCGGCACGCTCGACGGCGCGAATGTCGAGATTGCCGAGCAGGTCGGCGAAGAGAATATCTTCATCTTCGGCAATACCGTCGATCAGGTGAAAGCGTTGCAGGCCAAAGGCTACGATCCGCTGAAAATCCGTAAGAAAGACAAACATCTGGATAAGATCCTAAAAGAGCTGGAAAGCGGCTTCTTCAGCAACGGCGACAAACAGGCGTTCAGCCTGATGCTCGACAGCCTGCTCGGCGGCGGCGACCCGTATCTGGTGCTGGCGGACTTCGCGGATTACTGCGCGGCACAGCAAAAAGTCGATGCCCTGTACCGCGATCAGGACGCGTGGACGCGCAAAACTATTCTCAACACTGCCCGCGTCGGGATGTTCAGTTCCGACCGATCGATTCGCGATTATCAGCAGCGGATCTGGCAGGCGAAACGTTAAGGAGCCCGCATGGAGAACAAAGTACTGGAGCAGGCCGCCAGGGAGGCGGGTATTTCCTCTGGTTTCATTAATGCACATGGCAAGCAACAGGCGATCGCGCCGGAAACCAAGCGCGAACTGTTGTCGGCTATGGGCTGGAAGGTCGGGCATCGCCCGGCTGACACACCGGTTCCGCCGGTCAAAGTCTTTGTCTCCGGGAGCCGTCTCGCGCTGCCGGTGAGCGGCGACGGCGAATTCGGCTGGACATTGCAGCTGGAAAACGGCGCAACGCAACAGGGCCGGATCAGCGGCAAAATGACGCTGGCGCTGCCGGGCAAAATTCCCGCCGGTTACCACCAGCTGACGCTGACGCAGGACGCGCAGCAGTGGGATTGCCGGGTGATTGTCGCCCCGAAACGCTGCTACGAACCGGACGCCTTGCTGGCCGGTAAAAAGCTGTGGGGTGCCTGCGTGCAGCTTTATACGCTGCGCTCGGAAAACAACTGGGGCATCGGCGATTTCGGCGATCTCCATATGCTGCTCGAAAACGTCGCGCAGCGCGGCGGCGCTTTTGTCGGCCTGAATCCGATTCATGCGCTGTATCCGGCGAACCCGGTGGCGGCCAGCCCGTACAGCCCGTCTTCGCGCCGCTGGCTGAACGTCATTTATATCGACGTCAGCGCCGTAGATGATTTTAAGCAGAGTCAGGAAGCCCAAATCTGGTGGAACCAGCCGCTGACGCAGCAGCGTTTGCAGGCTGCGCGCGCCAGTGAATGGGTGGATTACGCCGACGTGATGCCGCTGAAACTCGAAGGTTTACGGCTGGCGTATACGCATTTCCGGGGCCGCAAAACGCAGGATCATCAGGTGAAATCGCTGGCCAGTTTCGTGAAACAGGGCGGTGAAAGTCTGTATTTGCAGGCGGCGTTTGATGCGCTGTATGAACATCTGGCGAAAGAAACGGATGTCGCGCTCGGTTGGAACCGCTGGCCGGAGAAATATCACGACGCCCGTGGCCCGGCGGTGCGCGCATTCTGCGAGCAACACGCTGAAGATGTGGCGTTTTATCTGTGGCTGCAATGGCTGGCGGAAACCCAGTTCTCCAGTTGCTATCGCACCAGCCAGCAGCAGAATATGCCGATGGGGTTATACCGCGATTTAGCGGTGGGCGTCGTCGAAGGCGGTTCTGAAACCTGGGGTGACGGCGAGCTGTATTGCCTGAAAGCCTCGGTCGGCGCGCCGCCGGACATTCTCGGGCCACTCGGCCAGAACTGGGATCTGCGCCCGATGGATCCGCATGTGATGGTGAAGCGTGGCTATCAGCCGTTTATCGATTTGCTGCGTTCGAACATGACCAGCTGCGGCGCGTTGCGTATCGATCATGTGATGACGCTGCTGCGTTTGTGGTGGATCCCGGCCGGAGAAACCGCGGATAAAGGCGCGTATGTGCAATATCCGGTGGACGATCTGCTGGCGATTCTGGCACTGGAAAGTCAGCGTCACCGCTGCATGGTCATCGGCGAAGATCTGGGCACCGTGCCGGTGGAGATCGTCAGCAAGCTGCGCGAGGGCGGCGTGTATTCCTACAAAGTGCTGTATTTCGAGCGCGATGAGGAAAATAACTTCCGTGCGCCGCAGTCGTATCCGGTTCAGGCGATGGCGACCATCACCACACACGACCTGCCGACGCTGCGCGGTTACTGGCAAAGTGACGACCTGGCGCTGGGTAAAACCCTCGGGCTTTACCGTGACGAAGACGTTTTACAGGAACTGTACGCCGACCGCGCGCGCGCACGTCAGGGGTTGCTCGACGGTTTGCATCATTACGACTGCATCCCGAAGAAAACCGGACACAAAGCCGCATTTATGGAAATGACGCCGGTGCTTAATCGTGGCCTGCAACGCTATGTCGCCGACAGCGCCTGTGCGTTACTCGGCCTGCAACCGGAAGACTGGCTCGACATGGACGCGCCGGTGAACGTCCCCGGCACCAGCGACGAATACCCGAACTGGCGTCGTAAACTTTCCTGCACTCTCGAAGAGATGTTTGCCGACGAGCAGGTGAATAAACTCATCAAAGACCTCGATAAGCGCCGCCGGAAAGTCTCGGTGAGCTGAAGACAACGGACGTGTGAAAAGGGTTTCTGCCAGTGCGGGGGAACCCTTTTTTGTGCTTTGGACTTCATCCATCTGACTTGCCTGAGATCCACGCCAAACCCTGCATTTCCCCTCATCAAAAAGGGATTAAAGAAATAAAAAATGAAATCGATTAATAAATAACAGGCTTTGCAAAATATTATTCTGTCAGCAGGGATTATAACGGTGATCACAATAATGATATAAAGTGGTTATAACGTAATGTAATTGTCACGCAGACATGATTTAATTATAGGTGCTGTTTTTATCCGATAATTGTTATTAAATATTTCTGTTTAAGACAGCATTGAATTTACATTTGATTGCATTACAAACAATCTGCGCGTTAATTAATCTTTAATATACATTTTGTTTTCCTGTGTTACATTTAAAAATAATAATGTCGAATTAGTAGCCCGTATATATCTTTTTCTTATAGGGAACTTTCTGAATTTTCACTTTGTCGCCCGTCTTACCTATGTTAATTATTTATACGCGGCGCAAGACCGCTCACACATCACATAAATAATAATGACAGGGTAATAATGAACAATTTAAAAGCGTCAATGTTAATTGGCGGTGTCGTGCTGTCGGCTTTATCGGCAAGTGCGCAGGCCGAGATTACTGTTTTAGATAAAAATCCTCAGAGTAATTCTTTGCTCGCACCGTTAAGTTTACAGGTCGGCGGGAGTATCCGTCCTGAGTGGATTTTCAATAACGGTGAAGAGCCGGGCTATTATAAAAATGGTCATGACGGCGGCACGCGTTTCCGTTTCCGTGGTGATTATAAACTGACGCAAGACACCTCGATCATCGCTTACTACGAGCTGGGTGTGGACATGGCGCACCTGCTGGGCATGGACGGACACTATGAAGACGGTGCACGCCGCGATACTCAGCGTCAGTTATATGCCGGGTTTAAAGATGACCGCTACGGGACATTAACCTACGGTCACCAGTACGGTATTTATTATTCTGTCGTCGGGATCAAAAGCGACGTCTGGGATAACGATGGTCACGCCGGCGGTACGGGTATTGGTATCAACGGCAACTACGACGGTGCCAATAAACCGAAGAACAGTATTAAATATACCAATGACTTTGGCCCTCTGACTTTATATGCAAACTATTTGCTGCCGGAAGATCAAATCGCTGCGGGTGAAAATCAATATTACCGTCGCAGTAATGGCGGCGGTTTAGGTTTCGATTATAAGCTGACCAAAGATTTAGTCTGGAGCGCAGCCTACAGCCTGACCGATGCGACGGTTAAAGATAATCAATACAATGAAAAAGATTATCACCAGCAGCTTTCGGGTACGGCATTAACCTGGCAGCCGGGTAACTGGTATATCGTCGGGACCGGCAGTTATTACAAAGACTTTGTGCCAAGCACGCGCGCCAATCCGGTTGATCATTACTTCGCGGGCAGCGGTTATGGTGTGGAAGGTTTCGTCGGTTATACCTTTAACATCGACAAACCGTTCCTGAAATCTATTCAACCTTACGTTGCAGCCGATTCACTGCAACTGAAAGGCGGCGAAGAGTACCACGCAAACCACACCTATTTCGGTGCGGGCACCACGATCGGTTACGGCCTGTCAGTTTATGTAGAACGCACACTGGCGCATTCTACCGACGGCGAACCGGATCAGACCTGGGTTACCGTGTTCTACGATTTCTAATGACCGATTGCCTCGTGTTTTCAATTGCCAGCGCCGAAATGCGCTGGCTGTTTTATGCCCTGAATCCGCACTTATGCCGCCAGCGGCTCTTCCTCTACGGCGATGTCATCATCGGTAAACGGCAGTTCCAATGCCAGATTCAGCACCTCTAATTGTAAGCACACCCGTTTTAGTTCCACGCACTTTTTGAGATTTCCGTATTTTCGGCCATCAGCCTGTACTCTTCCGGCGTCAGGTTATTCAGAGATTCATGAGGTCGCTCGCTGTTATATTCCATCAGCCAGCGCTCTGTGATTTCCCGTACTTCGTTCAGAGTTCTGAACAGGTAAAAATCCAGTATTTCTGTCCGGTACGTCCGGTTAAACCGTTCGATAAAGGCATTCTGCGTCGGCTTACCCGGCTTGATAAATTCCAGCATCACACCATGCTCTTCTGCCCAATTCGCCAGAGCCAGTGAGATTAATTCCGGTCCATTGTCCATCCGCATCTTCAGCGGGTATCCGCGGTTTGCCACAATCCTGTCCAGTACCCGGACGACACGCTGGGCCGGAATATTCAGGTCTATTTCTATCGCCAGCGCCTCACGGTTAAAATCATCCACCACGTTAAAGGTTCGAAAGCGTCTGCCGCAGACGAGCGCATCGTGCATAAAATCGATCGACCAGCTCTGGTTTAATGCTTCCGGTGTTGCCAATGGTACCGGGTCGCGCACCGGCAGGCGTTGTTTACCCTTACGACGAAAATTCAGTTTCAGCAGGCAGTAAATCCGGTGTACACGCTTATGATTCCAGGCATTACCGTGCCTGCGAAGCACCTGAAAGAGCTTCTTAAAACCGTATCGCGGATAGCGTTCCGCCATTTCAGTCAGCGCCTGGATCACCGGCTCATCGCGACGGGTATCGGGCTGATAAAAATACACCGTCCTGCTCAGCGATAATGTCCTGCATGCCTGACGTAAGCTCATGGCAAATTGCGCCGTCAGATAGCTGACGAGCTCACGCTTTATCGCTGGTTTTAAAGCTTTTTTTCGATGACGTCTTTCAACGCGCGGCATTCCAGACTGAGGTCGGCAAACATCTGTTTGAGCCGCCGGTTCTCGTCTTCCAGATCTTTGATCTTTTTGATATCGGCGGCTTCCATCCCGCCATATTTCGCTTTCCAGTTGTAATAGCTGGCTTCTGAAATTGCGGCCTCGCGGCAGACATCTTTGACGGTCCTGCCAGCTTCGACGGATTTCAGGACGGCGATGATCTGGTGCTCGGTGAATCGGATCTTGCGCATAGCGATCTCCTCAGGGGACATAATCAGTATGTCGGAAGATCTCTAAAAGTGAATGGTTCGTTTTACCGGGATACTTACATAATCGCTCACAAAGAATAAAGCCCAGCAAGTCTTTGGCCTGCGCGTTATCCAGCGTCACGATGGCATAAGCCAGTGCGCGGCATTGATCGACGATCTCTTCCAATTCCAGCTGTGTATTGTCATAAAGGTCAGACATGGGCTGCCTCCTGGGCGGAGGTGTTGATTAAGCAGATATTTGAGAAGATATTTTCCATTTCAGTAACTCCATTGGGTGTAATTCACACTACCAACAGAGACGCCAAACTCTGGTGGTAGCTCGGGCGAAGTTGGCGTACCGATCCCAATCTTTATCGGCCAACCTTACGGTTGCCTCGCCCGAGCCACCATATTAAGGGTGAGTAAGGCCTGTGCCAATGAGAAACGCTGTTTACGCGAACTCAAGCACGATTGGGGATCCGGAACGCCAATTCCGGTTGCGGATTTTGCCGCAGTGAGGAGAGACTACATCATGGGAATTTATACAGTAAGAAGAATTTTTAGGCAGTTTTCATTCTTGCGAGATGTCTTGGAGAAACATGAAATCTCGCTATTTGTTGCATTATTTAGCAACGGATGGAAACGACTCTTCGTCAATGAGGAGTAAGTCATTTTCAATATCGAAAGGAATCGCACTAAGTGTAAGCGTGTCACTAAATGAAAATGGGGGCAGCGGCCGATTGAAAGAAGAAGTTAATGGATAAACCAAAAACATATGTCCCTGGCCATTTAGATACTTGTGCCCATAGGCGAATAGCTGATAGAAATCGCTTTGGCTGAGACCGTATTTACTCGCTCTATCATCACTATTTAAGCGTTTCCATTTTGTATCCAATAGCCATTTTTTACCCTCAAACTCGATGAAAATATCCGGTTCAAGACGAAATATCGGGGATTCCAGCTGAGAGCAAAGGTATCTGCTTTTTATCGGAGCATGGAGAACTGCGTCACTTTGAAGATTTTTTCTGAGCCACTTAACAACGTAGCGTTCGAAAAGTTTTTCCATAGGGTAAAGCAAGCTAACGCCTCTCCATTCGCCTAAGATCGACGTCGGCATATGCTCACCTAACACTAACTCACACCATGGTTTAACATCTTTATAGTCATTCATAAGGCGATCATTACGCCATGCGCTGAGATCTCTATTTATTGCTGAACTCGTTGGCACTTCGTTCAATAGTGAAAGTAAATCCTGACTCAAGCGCCACGTGGTCGATTGTCTAGTCGTTTTAGATACACGTAATAAAGCTAATTTCAAAAGGCGATTTTCTGCACGATTAAAAGTAAATATGTCGTGACGGATTTGAAATTTATGCTGTTGGCTAGGGGATTGTCTCATTTGAGCTGAGAAATTAATCTGCCCTTTAAGATAAAACTGTTCCTCATCTATCCGCTGGTAATGAGCACGTAATCCTCTTTTAATCAGCGAATTAAAGGAATCTAAAAACCTCTCCATTACCCACTCAGTAAGCGGGGCATTAAAAAGCTCCAACGAGGTTTCACCCACTTGGCGAGTAGGAAGATCGAAAGATGCTTCAATCATTTTACGTAGGAGCTTTCTCGCCTTATGAATGCAGTCTTCATCCATAAAGCTTTTAGGTAAAATTTCAATACGCGTTCCACAAGGGGTTTCGATTACACCCACGTAATTATCGAGCTTTAACCATGCTCGATCTTCGACTTGTAACAAGGCTGTGCCGGTATTAAACGAAGATGCGAGTTTACATAAATAGTCAAAAGCACTTGTCGTAATTTGGGCGCGATCTAGAGTTGATACAATACTAGATGTCGTTAGCCTGGCAAATTCTCTAACGGTAATGGCTAGCATTATTCTCCACTCTCTTGTAAAACTATTTCACTTTCTTTTGCCGGGGCAAGATTAACATCAATAATCCCGAGATAACTTTCAACGTGAGAGAAATTCAAGTCATTAATTTTATAGACATTTCCCTTCATCGGTTCAGTGACCTCTGGGCCAAATAGTGAGTCGTCCCATTGCGAAGGGGAAATAAAGCAAAAAATATTTTTCTTGCGGTGATCATTGAGGATCCAACGAATTTTTTGCCAGTCTTCAAAGAAGTATTCTTGCAAGAGAGGAATTATTTGGTCACGAAAAATAGAGGCTAAATGTGTAAGTGTTGGTTTTTTATTTAAAGGTAAAAAGTAAGCATGGCCTAAGCAATGATCAGCATTAAGCAGTACTTCAATACGACTGTTCATTGTTCTTAGAATTGTGCCGATATTAATACCTTCAATGATAATCTCATCGAGTAAATCAGGATTTGGCGGGATTTCTCGAAAAATAAACCTGCGTCTTAACGCAATATCTAAACCAGAAAGAGAACGATCTGCAGTGTTCATTGTGCCGATAATATAAACATTGTTGGGAACACTAAATTCTTCTTTTGAATACGGAAGTTTAGTGACAAGCTCTTCTTCTTCCCCTTCCTTTTAGAAACTTCGATTAAAGTAATCAGCTCACCAAAAATGCGAGAAACATTTCCTCTGTTGATTTCATCTATAATTAAAACAAAGGGTTGTGAAGGTTTTTTTGCTGCGTTTATGCAAATCCTTTTAAAAATACCAGGTTCAACGTGATACTCTAGTTGTTTCCCTTCCCCAATTGACGGTCTTAACCCTTCAACAAAATCTTCATAAGTAAAACTTTGGTGAAAGGTAACAAAATTAATAAATCCATTCTCTCTAAGATCTTCAAAACGCGCTTTTTGAGCGGCTCTATCATCCCGATTTAATTCTAAAAACTTCCCATCCAGAATGTTAAGTGCTGTACCAATAGTTGCATAAGTTTTACCCGTACCCGGAGGGCCAAAGAGAATTTGATTCAACATTGGGATATCCTCCAAAGGTTTGGTTATCTGAATATCTTCACTCTCATTTTTAAGCTCTAAAGTGAGTTGGTACTTTTGAAGCACTTTACCTAAATCGCTGTAGAGTTGTGTATCAAATGATGGTGAGCCAACTACCTCAGAAACATTTTCGTAAACTGCTGCTACATAAGAAGAACCATAGCGTTTTATGGTAAATCCTTTTTCTTTCATATGTGCAGATACAGTTCCGTTTTTTATTATTTCTTCATGCCAATTATTTTTAGGATGATTGGTTTCACTCACACCATAGCTCAGAACTAGATAATCGTGTGCTTTGTAATAAAGGAAAACTGGGTAAATACCATTTGAAACTTCCTGCCCTTTACCCAGAAATGCTATCCAAGGTACTTCCGCTTGGTTGCCCTGCCCGAAACTTACTTTTAATTTAAAAGAGCATACCAGATCAGAATAAAGCCCCTTGACTTTCAAGTTTCCAGTTTTGGCTTGTTCTATAAATTTTCGGACTTCTTCTGCAAAATTAATTTGTTTTAGCGCTTCTTCAAAATTTGTGCTCATTTGGTGGCACCACAGTTTAAGTCAGCATAGTGCTGAGTAATTTATCGTAATGCCTACCAATTTACATGTACCACTTACGTTTTTTCAATGTTTTAGGCGCATTTCTGCGCATTACCATCATAAGAACCCCCCCCTAAAACATCGCCCCCATCTCCAGCTGTCCCATCAGCAACGCATTGTCGCTGTAGTCCACCGGGACGGCGACGACGGCGGGGCCTTGTACGTCCATCGCGGCGCGGAGGGTGCTTTCCAGGGTTTCGGCGGAGGTGACGGCGAAACCTTTGGCACCGAATGCGTCGGCGTAGGCTTTGAAATCGATCGGGCCGAACTGGATGCCGGAGGTGCGCTGGTATTTTTTCTCCTCCTGGATGGCGACCATGTTGTACGCCTCATCGACCCAGATGATGTGCACCAAATTCACGCCCAGCCGGACGGCGGTTTCCAGTTCCATGCTCGATTGCATAAAGCCGCCGTCGCCGGAAACGGACACCACTTTGCGGCCGGGATCGACCAGCGCCGCGCCAATCGCCCACGGCAGCGCGACACCCATGGTTTGCTGGCCGTTGGAAATCAGCACCTGACGCGCGCGGAAGCTGTAAAGGTAACGGGCGATCCAGATGTGAAAACTGCCCATGTCGACACACAACGTGACGTCGCTGTTGACGATGTCCTGCATCGCGCGCACCAGCCGCAGCGGGTGGATGGCGAACTGGTTCAGGCTCCGGCCTTTTTGATCCAGCAGTTCGCGTTGCTGGCGGCGCTCTTCCAGAATCGCGATGGACGCGGTGCTCAGCACGAAATGCTGCTGGATTTGTTCTGTCAGCAGGTCCAGCGTATCGGCGATGTCGCCCACCAGTTCGACGTCCGGCAGGTATTCGCTGTCCGTTTCGGCGGGCATCACGTCGATATGTACCAGTTCGGCATTCTCGTTATTCCACTGCGCCGGTTCGTACTCGACCGGGCTGTAGCCGATGGTGATCACTAAATCGGCATTGCGCAGCAGGCGGTCACCGGCCTGATTATTGAATAAACCCACGCGACCGGCAAACCGGTGGAACGACGCCTGATCGATAACCCCGGCGGCCTGATAGGTGCTGGTAACCGGCAAATCACTTTTGTGCAGCAGGCGGCGGATGGCTTCGGCGTTACGCGGCTGGCTGGCCATCAGGCCGAGCAGCAGAACCGGGTTTTTGGCCTGTGTTAACAGACGCGCGACCTGCAAAATGGCGTCGTGCGGTGCGCTGCCGAGCACGGGCGGTGGTGAGGTCAGCAGTTTGCCGCTGGCGGGTTCGTTGACGATATCCATCGGCAGGCTGATGAACGCCGCACCCGGACGCCCAAATTCGGCGGCGCGAAAGCCGTTTGCCAGCACTTCGGCCAGTGCGGAAGGCGAGGTGACTTCCGCAGAATATTTGGTTACCGGGCGGAACATCGCGACGGTGTCCATCGTCTGGTGAACCTGTTTCACATGGTCGGCTCGTTTTACCGCGCCGCCGAGTGCGACCAGCGGATCGCCTTCGGATGTTGCGGTGGCAACGCCGGTGATGAGGTTCGAACAGCCGGGGCCGGATGTCACCAGCGCGACGCCCGCTTTGCCGGTCAGGCGGCCGACGGCACCGGCCATAAAGGCGGCGTTCGCTTCATGACGCACCGGAATGGTGATGATGCTGGAGTCGATCAGCGAATCAAATACGCGGTCGATTTTTGCGCCGGGAATGCCGAATACGTGTTTGACGCCCTGCGCTTCAAGCTGAGCGACCACCAGATCTGCGCCGCATTTCCATTCGATTTTAGGGTCTGAGTTTTTCATGGTGTTTTCCTTTTACCTGCGGGCTGTTAACTCTCAACGGACTGAATCGCATCGTTTAAATCATCGGGGTTTAAATCGGCGTGCAGGAAATCGCTGTCCTGCGGGAAGTCGATCAGCAGCTTTTCGACGGTGCCGAACGTCAGAACGCCGCTCTCAACCTGATAATCCAGAACGTGGCCGCCGCTGCTGCGTGCCTGATTAATAAAGTGTTCGTGATAACCCGCCACATTGATGCCCTGCATATACGCCGGGGTCAGAAAACCAATCAGCACGCCCTGACTGTGCTCGATGTGAAAGGTCGGCTGGGCTTCGATGGCTTCCAGCATCGGTTTATACGGGCGCTGTTGTTCCGGCACGGTGCGCGTCTCCACGCGGCTGAATTCACCGTCGATGCGCAGCGCACAGAAGGTGTTCTGGCTGGCGACGGCGCGGTCGATCACCGCGTGGATCTGCCCGCGGGTGTGTGGTCTGTCGATCACGTATTCATTCGTAGGATTAAAGAATGTCATCACCGCAAACGGGGTTTTTTGTTCGGGCAGGGCGCGTCGTGCGCTGCCGTCGCCGCGCAACTGGAAGATATTGCTGTTAAAAGCAATGAGCTCTCCGTCGAGATGATTAAAGGTTCCCAGGCCAAAATCGCCGTGCTCCAGCAGGTCAGCCATGGTGGTCTCGCCTTCGTAGACGCCGCTGAGCAGGGCGCTCATCAGGGATGACTGGTACAACACGCGGTCAGGATGTCGCTGGTTAAACGCCGAGGCCGTGCGGGCAAATTCGGCGACGCAGGAACAGGGATCAGAATGGGTTTTCATGCAGGTGGCTCCGGTCGAATGATTAACTTATCTGATTAAAGGTTGACGCGATTCAGCCAGAAGTTCCAATATGACGAGGTGTTCACTTTGAGACGTTTTTGATATGGAACTTCGTCATCTGCGCTATTTTGTTGCGGTCGCTGAGACGGGCCACTTCACCCGTGCGGCTGAACAACTGGGGATTTCCCAGCCTCCCCTGAGCCAGCAAATCCAGCGGCTCGAACATGAAATCGGCACCCCTTTACTCAAGCGTCTGACCCGTGGCGTCGAGCTGACCGAAGCCGGAAAAGTGCTCTACGACGACGCCCTGAACATCATCAAACTCACTGATGCCGCCTTTGAGCGCACCCGTGCCGTGGCGCGTGGAATAAACGGGACGTTGCGTATCGGCTTCGCCACCTCGACGGCGTTTAACCCGCAGGTTTTTGCGCTGTTGCATCGCTTTCGGGATAAATATCCGGGCATCGTGCTGGAGCCACAGGAAAAGGATATGGCGGGGCTGATGACCGCAATGGGCGAGGGCGCGCTGGACGCGGCGTTTATCCGCCTGCCTTGCGAACGCAGCAAAGACTTCAGTTTTAAGGTACTGGATATCGAAGAAATGAGGGTGGCGCTGCCGAAAAATCATCCGCTCAGCCAGGGAAAAGAAGTGCGTCTGGCGGCGCTGCGCCACGATACGCTGATCACTTTTCCCCGCGATTTATCACCGGGGCTGTACGACGCCGTGACGCAGGCGTGTGAGGATGCGGGTTTTTCGCCGCGCTTCGGGCAGCAATGTCCGCAAATTACGTCGGCGCTGAGTATGGTGGCGACAGGGTTTGGTTATGCGGTGGTGCCGGCGTCGCTGAGTAAGATTGATGAAACCAATGTGCGCTGTCTGCCCCTGGCAGGGCAGACATTGACGACGCAAATCGCGCTGGCCTGGCGCAGAACAGATAACTGCAAGGCCGCGCTGCATCTGGTGGGATTACTCTAAATTACACCACGATAATCACAGAAACCCGGCGGTTCTGGGCGCGTCCGGCCTGCGTTTTATTGCTGGCAACCGGCTGGCTCTGGCCTAATCCGCGGGTCTGGATATTGGCACGCGGCATTCCGGCGTCGGCAAAGGCAGCGGCAACAGTATTGGCGCGACGCAGCGACAGGTCAGTGTTGTAACTGGCATCGCCGTAGTTATCGGTATGGCCGTCGAGGTTCACTTTGTTCAGGCCGACGTGCAGAAGTTCGCTCGCCAGTTTTTCCACCGTCTGCTTACTTTCAGCGGAAAGTTTGTCCTGATTATTGCCAAACAGAACTTTGGCATCCAGACCCAGTTCCCAGCCCGAATCCGTTTTGGTAAAGCCATTTTTTTGCAGAACCGCAATCTGTTCCGGGGTTAATCCGGTCACGGGTTTGGCCTGACAGGCCGCCAGGAAAATAATGCAAAGTGCCATTCCGGCATACTGGCACCAGGTCTTAAAACGATTGTTATTGTGCATGTGTGTTAACTCCTTTTAGTCTTTCATCACAACAGGCAGCGGCATGCCTGAAGAGACATGCCAGCAGCTGCCGGATATTTTTTTCGAGCGATACATCGCTTCGTCGGCTTTTTCGAGCAATTCTTTAGCGCTGTTCGCCTGGGAAGGCGACAACGCAATACCGATGCTCAGGGAAACATCCAGCGTCTTGTTATTGAGCAGGATAACCGGCGTTTTCATGATATCGACAATCCGCTCGGCGAAGGCCACGGCTTCCGCCGTGGATATCATCGGGTCGAGCAGGATAGCAAATTCATCGCCCCCCAGACGCGCCAGAACATCGCCCTGACGCAGCGTTTTCGCCAGCCGCTCACCAATCACCATCAGTACACGGTCACCGGCGGCATGCCCCAGCGTGTCGTTGATCTCCTTGAAGTTATCGACATCAATAAACAGCAGGGCTAGCGACAGCGGCGGACGCATCGGGTTAAAGCATTGATTCAGCGTATCAATAAAGAACGCGCGATTATGCAGACCGGTCAATCCATCGTGCAACGCTTTTTGTGTCAACGAACTGTTTTCGTTACGCATGTGATTTTCCCAGGCTTCCAGCTCGGTCAGCAGGCTGTTGAAGTCCTGACTCAGTGTATGCAGCTCAACAACCGGGGCGGAAGGCACACGCAGGCTGAAAGAGCGGTTAGCGCTCACTTCGTGCGTGACGCGCGTAATGTGGCCGAGCGCATCGACGATCCCTTTCTGCATCCGGCGGGAAAAATACAGCGCGACCAGCGCCGTCAGCACCAGACACCCGAGCAGGCTCAGCACGGTTTCCAGCAGGAAACCAATCAGGCTGGTGCCGTTACCGGCGAGCCAGACCGTACCGATGACG
This sequence comes from Rahnella sp. PCH160, assembly GCF_047784855.1. Classification (NCBI taxonomy): domain Bacteria; kingdom Pseudomonadati; phylum Pseudomonadota; class Gammaproteobacteria; order Enterobacterales; family Yersiniaceae; genus Rahnella; species Rahnella sp. PCH160. The sequence continues at coordinate 389,571 of NZ_JBLOGT010000001.1, read as the reverse complement.
GAACCTGAGTGGATCACCTGTGTGGTAATGGGCTCCGGGAACGCAAGATGCCCGACAAACTGGCCGAGCTTATCCCAGTTGCTGTTAACCGGGCGCTGCCATTCGGTAAAGGTCGCACCGGCAGGCGTCAGGATTTTCGCCTGCGTGAAATCACCCCGTTTGGCGATAAATTCCAGCGAGTCATGCGCCGCCGTCGGGTCATTAAAGACCAGCGCCGCTTCCGTGGTGTAGCTGATCGCGCGTGCCGTCAGTTCGAGATTACTTTCGGCGTGCGAACGCAAAGCGATCAGGGCCAGCAGGGTCAGTAAAAAGCCAGCAAGGCCAATCGCCGTCACAATAACAATCACATGGATTCTGTTCAGTGCGGCGCTCAACGTCGTGCGCGGGCTCTGCTGTTCGGTGTCAGGAACAGGAATTTTATGTTCCATGGTCACTCCTTTTCCCTGGCAAGTTGTAATACGGCCGGATTTACCCGCACGCCGCTGCGTGACAGCGTATCCAGATTCAATTTAAAACCGGTGTGTTGTGCTGTAATCACCAGACAAAATGCGTTCAGTAATGCGCAGGTATCGTCCTGTTCGCCAATAGTCAAAATGGCATGCCCTTCCAGGCGCTGGTGTAAATCAGTCTGCTGATCGGCCGTCGTGCTGCCGGAGTAAATGGCGTCGCATTGCGATGTCAGCAGCGGGCTGTCTATAGGAAGGGTTAAAATCTTGAGGGATCTGCCGGAAAATGCGCTGCCGTCCGGCGTTAATTGCGCGGCGTATTTTACCGGGGGAACGATGCACAAGGTCAGGGCAGAAGACGCAGTGCCGTCAGGCCAGCGCGAATAGCTGAGAATACCGTTAACCGTCTGCGCGACGGCGGCATTCGTGGCGTCATTGCCGGTTTCTGCCACGCCGGGTGCCAGCGGAACAGCCAAAAGCAATGTCAGCAGCGCAAAGCCATACGCAGCCTTCAAAAAACGGCGGGAATGAGTCTTCACTGACAGGCAAAAAAGAGATCGGGCTTTTCCCATTGAGTCGCTCAGCATTTCTTCCGGTTGAAATTATTTCTCCGAAATAAGAATAACTTTATCGGCATGATTTCTGAAAGCGTCAATAAAAAATTTTTCATGTAGTTACGCCGTCCGCTCTGTTTCGAATTTTTTACACAAAGCAGGAAAACTGCGCATTCTGAAGCGGTATTAATGATTTCGATTTTAAAATTGTTTGTTTTTTAGCCGATTTGGCGCGCGCCAGACAGGCGATAAATAAAACACTTTGGCGGCATTTCAACCATTATTTAAATAATAGTCACGGGGATAACAAAATATGACAAAAAATAAATGTTATCGGAATCACTATTTGATGAATTAAAATTGCAGGAAATGTTAATGATTCTGAATTTAAAGGAATATTAGGCGGAATTCTTGCGTTATTCGTGATCATGCTCTCAAAGCCAGGTTGTTACCCAGATTTTTATGCTACCGATAGGTATCATGCCCGCATTAATGGTATGTTTTGTCCGTCAGGGTGGTTTTTTCGATGACGGGTGCAGTAAAAAAAACATCAACCATTCCTGGGGAAAACGGAATTATTTTTATAATCAGGTACTGAGGAATCATGGATAATACAACAATCGGAACGCTGTCTAAACAATCGGTAAGTTCCTGGCGTAAAACTGACACCATGTGGATGTTAGGCCTCTACGGAACGGCAATTGGTGCAGGTGTTCTATTTCTTCCTATTAATGCAGGGATTGGCGGCTTAATTCCGTTAATCATCATGGCGATCCTCGCCTTCCCAATGACTTTCTTCGCTCACCGTGGATTAACGCGCTTTGTATTATCCGGTAAAAATGCGGGCGAAGATATTACGGAAGTCGTTGAAGAACATTTCGGTATTTCAGCCGGTAAGTTAATTACCCTGCTTTATTTTTTCGCCATTTATCCCATTCTTTTAGTTTACAGCGTGGCTATTACCAATACGGTTGAGAGTTTTATTACTCACCAGATGCACATGAATGCGCCACCGCGTGCGTTGCTGTCATTAATTCTGATCCTCGGCTTAATGACGCTGGTGCATTTCGGGCAAGATATGATCGTGAAAGCGATGAGTATTCTGGTCTTCCCGTTTGTTGCCGTGCTGATGGCGCTGGCGCTGTACCTCATACCTAACTGGAATACGTCGGTATTTGAAAACGTGTCTCTGTCCGGTAATGGCGTGGGTCACGGGATGCTAATGACGCTGTGGCTGGTCATTCCGGTGATGGTGTTCTCTTTCAACCATTCCCCGATCATCTCCTCTTTTGCTGTCGCAAAACGCAAAGAGTACGGCGAAGACGCTGAGAAAAAATGCTCCCGTATTCTGGCCTTTAGCCACATAATGATGGTGCTGACGGTGATGTTCTTCGTCTTCAGCTGCGTCCTGAGCCTGTCTCCGGAAAACCTGATGGAAGCAAAAGCCCAGAACGTTTCAATTCTGTCTTATTTAGCCAACCATTTCGCTAATCCGGTGATTGCCTATATCGCGCCGTTTATTGCTTTTATTGCGATTACCAAATCTTTCCTCGGCCATTATCTGGGCGCGCGTGAAGGTTTCAACGGTATGGTGATTAAATCACTGCGCAGTAAAGGAAAAACCATTGCCCTGCCAGCCCTGAATCGTTATACCGGTATCTTCATGTTATTAACCACCTGGTTAGTCGCAACGCTGAACCCAAGTATTTTAGGGATGATTGAAACGCTGGGTGGCCCGATTATTGCGATGCTGTTATTCCTGATGCCTATGTATGCAATTCGCAAAGTCCCTGCGATGAGAAAATACAGTGGTCATATCAGTAACGTATTCGTGGTTATTATGGGCCTGATTGCCATGTCTGCCATCATATTTAGTCTGATCGGTTAATAAATAAAATAGCATAATCCAGTGAGCGGTAATAATTCCGCTCACTGCTTCTGTTTTATTCACCTTCATCTTTATTTAATCCTTTATCCTATTCAGACAGGGAGTCCACCGTGATCAGCGTCTTCGATATTTTCAAAATTGGTATTGGTCCTTCCAGTTCGCACACTGTCGGCCCGATGAAAGCCGGGAAAATATTCACTGATGAACTCATCTCTTCAGGCCATATTGACCAGACGACCCGCGTCGTCGTGGATGTTTATGGATCTTTATCACTGACCGGAAAAGGTCATCATACTGATCTGGCCATCATTATGGGGCTGGCCGGCAATATGCCGGATGATGTTGATATCGATGCGATCCCCGGTTTTATACAGCAGGTGGAAACTTCCGGTCGTTTGATGCTGGGCAAAGGGGCGAAAGAAGTGGATTTCCCGGCCGGTTCCGGCATGAATTTCCACACCAGCAATTTGCCGTTGCATGAAAACGGCATGTCCATCAGCGCGTTAAACGGTGATGAACTGTTGTATACCCAAACCTATTATTCCATCGGCGGCGGCTTTATTGTCGAAGCCAGCAAATTTGGCGTGCAGGATGAAAACCCGGTCGTGCGCCCTTATCCGTTCCGTTCCGCCAGCGACCTGCAAAAACATTGCACGGAAACCGGCCTGTCATTGTCAGCGCTGATGCTCAAAAATGAGCTGGCAAGCCACACTCGGACAGAAATCAGCGATCATTTTGCGGCTATCTGGAATGTGATGAGCGAAGGGATCACCCGCGGTATTCATACGGAAGGGTTATTGCCTGGTCCGATGAAAATCAACCGCCGCGCGGCGGCTCTGCGTCGCATTCTGGTGACGCAGGATAAAAATAACGTCGATCCGATGGGCGTCGTTGACTGGATCAACATGTACGCCATGGCGGTCAATGAAGAAAATGCGGCAGGCGGCCGCGTGGTGACCGCCCCGACCAACGGCGCGTGCGGGATTATCCCAGCCGTCCTGACGTATTACGATCAGTTTATCCGCCCGATCAGCCCCGATTCTTACAGCCGTTTCTTCCTCGCCTCGGGCGCCGTCGGCATTCTGTTCAAAATGAATGCGTCGATTTCCGGTGCTGAAGTCGGTTGTCAGGGCGAAGTTGGCGTGGCCTGTTCCATGGCGGCAGCGGGTCTGACCGAGCTTCTGGGTGGCAGTACCGCGCAGGTCTTTATGGCGGCAGAAATCGCGATGGAGCACCATCTCGGGCTGACCTGCGATCCGCTGGCCGGGCAAGTTCAGGTACCGTGCATTGAGCGAAATGCGATTTCGGCGGTGAAAGCCGTTAACGCCTCGCGCATGGCGCTGCGCCGCACCAGCGAACCGCGCGTTTGCCTCGATAAAGTCATCGAAACCATGTACGAAACTGGCAAAGACATGAACTCGAAGTACCGTGAAACGTCCACCGGCGGTCTGGCGATTAAAGTTTTGGCGTGTAACTAAACACCCTCACAGTGAGCCGGTCCGGACGTTGTCACTGTCGAAAAAGTGTTTGAAGCACCGCTCTGTTTAAAGAATAAAGAAAAGGCCTGCGGGGAAACCGGCAGGCCTTTTTTGTACCCAAAACAAAAACTGATCTAAATCAAAATTGAGTGATTTGCTCGCCCGTCGAAATTTTAGCCCACGTATAATTTGCGGCCAATTATTTGCCGTCGAACGAAGAACCTCCTATGCCAATCAGCCTGATCCAACCCGATCGCACATTGTTTTCTTACCCGCGCTACTGGGCCGAATGTTACGGCACCGCGCCGTTTTTCCCGATGACCCGGGCGGAAATGGATGAACTCGGCTGGGACAGTTGTGATGTGATCGTGGTGACCGGCGATGCGTATGTCGATCACCCGAGTTTCGGGATGGCGATCGTCGGCCGTATGCTGGAGGCGCAGGGATTCCGCGTGGGGATCATCGCGCAGCCGGACTGGACCAATAAAGACGATTTCATGCGGCTCGGAAAACCGAATCTGTTTTACGGCGTGACTGCCGGAAACATGGATTCGATGATCAATCGCTATACCGCCGACCGGAAACTTCGTCACGACGATGCGTATACGCCGGGTAATGTCGGCGGCAAACGCCCGGACCGTGCGACGATGGTGTACACGCAGCGCTGCAAAGAAGCGTTCAGCGATGTGCCGGTTTTACTCGGCGGAATCGAAGCCAGTTTGCGGCGTATCGCGCATTACGATTACTGGTCCGATACCGTGCGCCGTTCGGTGCTGGTGGATTCCAAAGCCGACATGCTGATTTACGGCAACGGCGAGCGTCCGCTGGTGGAAGTGGCGCACCGTCTGGCGGCGGGCGAGTCGATTACGGATATTCACGACGTGCGAAATACCGCCGTGATGCGCAAAACCGCCCTGACTGGCTGGAGCGGCGTGGATTCCACCCGGCTCGATAAACCTGGCAGAATTGAGCCAATCATGAACCCGTACGGCGAGGATTTGCCGTGCTCAGAAGGGGAACTTCCTGCGCCGGATGCGCCGCAGCCAGTCACCGTTCGGGCACCCAAACCGAAGCCGTGGGAGAAAACCTACGTTCTGCTGCCGTCGTTTGAAAAAGTGAAGGGCGACAAAGTGCTGTACGCGCACGCCTCGCGAATTTTGCACCACGAAACCAATCCGGGCTGCGCGCGGGCGCTGATGCAAAAACACGGCGATCGTTACGTGTGGATCAATCCGCCGGCGATCCCGTTATCTACCGAAGAGATGGATGAAGTGTTTGCACTGCCGTTCCAGCGTGTGCCGCACCCGTCTTACGGTAAAGCGACGATCCCGGCGTATGACATGATCCGTTTTTCGATCAACATCATGCGCGGCTGCTATGGCGGCTGTTCGTTCTGCTCGATCACCGAACATGAAGGGCGGATCATTCAGAGCCGATCCGAAGCGTCGATCGTGCGTGAAATCGAAGAGATCCGCGATAACGTGCCGGGATTTACCGGCGTGATTTCCGATCTCGGTGGCCCGACGGCAAACATGTATATGCTGCGCTGTCAGTCGCCAAAAGCGGAGCAAAGCTGCCGCCGCGCGTCCTGTGTGTACCCTGAAATCTGTACGCACATGGACACCAACCATGAGCCGACCATCAATCTTTACCGCCGCACCCGCAGCCTGAAAGGCATTAAGAAGATCCTGATCGCCTCCGGCGTGCGTTACGATCTGGCGGTAGAAGATCCGCGTTACATCAAGGAACTGGCCGAACATCACGTCGGCGGTTATCTGAAGATTGCGCCGGAGCACACCGAAACCGGGCCACTGTCGAAAATGATGAAACCGGGAATGGGCAGTTATTACCGGTTCAAAGAGCTGTTCGATAGCTATTCCAAACAGGCTGGAAAAGAACAGTATCTGATCCCGTATTTCATCTCCGCCCATCCGGGGACGCGCACGGAAGATATGATCAATCTGGCGCTGTGGCTGAAGAAGAACCGCTTCCGGCTGGATCAGGTGCAGAACTTCTATCCGTCACCGCTCGCCAGCGCGACCACCATGTATTACAGCGGTAAAAACCCGCTCGGCAAAGTGGATTACAAAAGTGAGGACGTGGTGGTGCCGAAAGGCGATCGTCAGCGACGGTTGCATAAAGCGTTGCTGCGCTATCACGATCCGGTCAACTGGCCGGTGATCCGCGAAGCGCTGACGGCGATGGGGATGCGCCGTTTGATCGGCATTCGTCCGGATTGCCTGGTGCCGCCGGACGGTTTTGATCCGAAATTCACCGCGTCACGTTCCGGGAAAGATACACCGGCCACGACGCGTTTTACCGGATCCAAAGCGCAAAATCCGGCGACCGGAAAAGGCAAAGCGACAGAATTCCGTGCAGGGAAAAAACCGGCGGCGGCCAGACCGGCTCAGGGTAAAAACGGTCAGTCTGCCGCGCAGGGAAAAAGCGGGGAACCGCGGGTTAATCGAGGTAAAAGACCGGCTTAAGATCGCTGCTGATCGGGCTGTTATCGGCATTGGCAGGCATCACGTCTGCCATATGCTTCCACCATTGCTGGCAGATTTCCGTCTTCGCCACGGCGTTCCATCTTTCTTCTGATTCAATCTCCACATACCCGAACAGCAGGTTGCGTTTTTCATCCAGAAAAATGCTGTAGTGGTGCGCGCCGTGCGCTTTCAGGGTCTCCGCCAGTTCCGGCCAGACCGGCGAATGCCGCCGCTGATATTCCGCATGCGCATTCGGGTTGACCTGCATAACGAAGGATTTACGGATCATGTTTACTCCAGGGAGATTCTTGTTGGCGGAGGGAAAACTCCCCCTTCGCAGGGGGAGGAGAAAGGAAGTTACATCGCTTTCATGTACAACTCGCGGACTTCTTCGCGCGTTGCGGTTCTCGGATTGCACGGCGCGCAAGGGTCAGCCAGCGCTTTGTCGAGCCAGCCTTCGATATCGGCGTCGACAATGCCCAATGCTTTTAATCCGGAAGGAATTCCCACTCTCGCCGACAAGTCACGGATCGCTTTAATTGCCGCAACGCTGGCCTGCGTTTCGCTGATGCCCTGCGTGTTTACGCCCATGGCGCGCGCGATATCCGCAAAACGGTGCGGCGCGGAAGCGCGGTTAAATTCTTCCACGACCGGCAGAAGAATGGCGTTACAGACGCCGTGTGGCAGGTTATGTGTCGCGCCCGGCTGATGCGCCAGCGCGTGCACTAATCCCAGACCGGCGCTGTTAAACGCCATGCCGGCCAGATATTGTCCCTGCGCCATTTTCTCGCGTGCTTCAATATTATCGCCATGATCAACCGCTTCTGGTAGCCATCGGGTAATCGTCGAGATCGCCGCCAGCGCGGTCGGATCGGTCAGCGGATGCGCGCCGACAGAAACATAAGCTTCGATGGCGTGCGTCAGGGCATCCATTCCGGTTGCTGCGGTGACGTCAGCGGGGATCTTCAGCATAATCGACGGATCGTCGACCGCGATATCCGGGATCAGATTCGCATCAATAATGACTTCTTTCACCTGACGCTGGCTGTCGATGATCACCGCGTTGCTGGTGAGTTCCGCTGCGGTACCGGCCGTGGTGTTGACCGCCACCAGGAAAACGCCCGGTTGAGTCACTTTACCGACGCCGGAATAAATCGTCACCGGCCCCGGATTGGCGGTCAGAATTTTGATGCCTTTTGCCGTATCAATCGGGCTGCCGCCGCCGAAACCAATCAGATAATCGCAATGATTTTCCTGATACTGGCGGAAGCCTTCGTCGACGTGTGCAGAGGTAGGATTGGGCACCACGCCGCCGTATAACGCATACGGCAGTCCGGCGGTTTTGAGTGCGGAGAACAGGCCCTCGAGCAGACCTAACTCGACCAGCTGACCGTCTGTGACGATCAGCGCTTTGCCCGGTTGTTTTGACGCCAGCATCGCAACCATATCGCTGATCGCGCCCTGGCCGTGGAGGCTGATTTTTGGCAGTGCAAGCATGAAACTCATAAAATTCCCTCTTCTTTTTAATTAACAATCAATGTCCTGACAGCACGGCTCCTGATCTGCGCCGGTCCCGGCGACAGGAAACTTTCCGTCGTTCCTGTGCCGGGTTTTTAATAGGTTGGAGCCTTAATGGCCGGATCAGGCTTTTAACGCGGCTTCAAACGGTGTGACGTCAAAACGTTTAGCCAGCGCGATCAGTTCGTCGGTTTGAATGGTCTGTTTCATGCCACCCATTGAAATCACTTTCACCAGTATTTCCGCTGATTTTTCAGCGGTGTCGATCAGACCAAAGGCGTCATCAAGCGTCGGGCCGCAACCGAAGATCCCGTGGAATGCCCACAGCACCAGGCTGTGATGCTGCATACGGTCGGAAGTGGCTGCGCCAATACCGTCGGTGCCCGGCACCATCCACGGCACGATGCCCACGCCGTCCGGGAAGACCACCAGACATTCGGTGCTGCATTCCCACAGTTTGCGGGTGATTTTCGCGCTGTCGAGTTCAAGCACGTAAGTCAGCGCAATCAGGTTGGTGGCGTGGCAGTGCATGATCACGCGGTCCTGCCCGTGGGTAACGCGTTTACGCACGGCGTGAGATTGCAGATGCGACGCCAGTTCAGACGTCGGCAGGCCGCCTGCGGTCAGGCCCCAGAGAATTTTGTAGCTGGCACCTTTGTCATCGAGCTGGATCACGGTCAGCGCTTCGGCAGGCGCGAGCTGCACGTTGCGGAAGAACTTGCCGGAGCCGGTCACAATGAAGTATTCGTTGGCCAGATCCGGTGCGTGCTGAGTCAGTTCAACCTGACGCGGCTGGGCATAGAAATCATTTTTGTACGGTGCCACGTCTTCCGGCAGCAGACGCATACTGACGTTGCCGCCGTTGCGCTCGTCCCAGCCTTTCAGCCACATATCAGTGGTCGCCTTGACCATGCCCTGTACAAACCACGCGCTAAATAATGTTTTCATCGGTTCTTTCCTGCAAATAAGGTGAATGCGTTTAAGCAATAAATTCTTCGATAATCAGCGTTTTGACAGCACGCTGGTTTCGTAATGACGAACGGCATCCAGCCACTGACCGCCGACCGGTACGTCGTGGCGCTGGCAATACATGTCCCAGACGGCCTGCCAAGGCAGCGATTTTTGTTCTTCCAGCAGGGCCAGACGCGCAGTGTAATCGCCTTCGGTTTCCAGTTTTTTCAGCAAATCAGTCGGTTCCAGCAGCGCTTTCAGCAAGGCTTTTTTCATGTTGCGCGTGCCGATAACCCAGGCGGCGATGCGGTTGATGGAGGCGTCGAAGAAATCCAGCCCGATGTGCACGCGGTTAAACAGGTTATGGCGCACGATTTCGCTGGCGATGGCCTGCGTTTCGTCGTCGAGCAGTACGACGTGATCACTGTCCCAGCGTACCGGACGGCTGACGTGCAGCAACAGGCGCGGCACATACAACATGGCGGCAGAGATTTTGTCGGAGATCACTTCGGTCGGATGGAAATGCCCGGCATCCAGGCACAGCGCGGTGCCACGGCTGGCAGCGTAGCCCAGATAGAATTCGTTGGAGCCGACGGTGTAGCTTTCAGAGCCGATGCCGAACAGTTTGCTTTCGACGGCGTCGATGTGTTCGGTGATATCAAACTTCTCGGCAATCACTTCGTCGAGTGCACTCATCAGGCGCTGGCGCGGTGCCAGACGATCCACGGTGACATCTTTCATGCCGTCCGGAACCCAGATGTTCATGACGGAAGGCGTGCCCAGCGCGCGGCCAAATGAAGCAGAAACGCGGCGGCTGGCCTGACAATGCTCAATCCAGAACTGACGGATTTCCGGATTGGCGCTGGAGAGCGTAAAGCCGTCTGCGCTCATCGGATGCGAGAAACAGGACGGGTTAAAATCCAGTCCCAGTTTGTTTTTCTTCGCCCAGTCTACCCAGCCGGTGAAATGCTTCGGTTCGATTTCATTGCGCGGAACCGGTTTGTCGGATTCCAGATAAATAGCATGCAGGTTCAGACGATTAGGGCCGGGGATCATTGAGATCGCCAGTTCTAAATCTGCCCGCAGCTGTTGTGCATTTCGCGCTTTGCCGGGGTAATTACCGGTCGCCTGAATGCCGCCGGTCAGCCCGCCTTCCGGATTCTCAAAACCTGCGACGTCATCCCCCTGCCAGCAATGAATTGAAACCGGCAGGGTATCGAGTTGTTTGATTGCGGCTTCGGCATCAATGCCCAGCTGGGCAAAACGTTCTTTGGCAAGCGTCCATGCGTGATCGATAGATGAAGTCATACTGCGAGCTCCTCATTGGCGTGACAGAGCGCCTGGAAACGGCGCCAGTGAATTGGGAAATCCTCGTGAATACGGGGGAGGTAATGGCGTTGCTCGAAATTCGTGGCGACAATCCGACGAAATTCTGCGGCATCTTTGACGGCATCAAGCGCCATCAGCTGGCAGCCGATATTGCCGAGTGTGGAGGCTTCAACCGGCCCGGCGCTGACGTTCACCTGGCAGGTGTCGGCGCAAAGCTGGTTCAGGAACTGGTTCTGGCTGCCACCGCCGACAATGTGGATATCGTGCAACGGCTCGCCTTGCAGCGTCGCCAGTTGCACGGAAACCTGGCGGTAAAGCATGGCAAGACTGTCGAAAATACAGCGTGCCAGTTCGGCCGGTGAAGTGGGTACCGGTTCTCCCGTCTGCTCGCAGGCTTCGCGGATGGCCCCGACCATCGACGGCGGATTGATAAACCGGTCTTCGTTCGGGTTAATCAGATAGGTGAACGGTGGAACGTTTTTGGCCAGCGTAATTAATGAAGGCAAGTCCTGAATGTTCAGTTCCCGACAAACGCGCTGGAACAACCACAGACCCATAATATTTCTCAGTACGCGATAGCTGCCGTTGATCCCACCTTCATTGGTGACATTGTCGTGCAGCGCGCCGGCGTGATTGAACGCTTTTGGGCTTTCGATGCCCATCAGCGACCAGGTGCCGGAGCTGATATAGGCGCTGTGCATGCCGGTAAGCGGCGCGGCCACCACCGCACTGGCGGTGTCATGTGTGGCGACGCTGAAAACGGGTACGCTGCGGCCACGCGGGCTGTGCCACAGTCCGGGAGAGTTGCCCGGCTGGAGGGGTTTTGTTAGCCAGTGGCGCGGAACGCCGGCCAGTTTCAGCAGTTCTTCATCCCAGTCGCCGGTAGAAATATTCAGCATCTGCGTGGTGCTGGCGTTGGTGTATTCCTGATTCAGTTTGCCGGTGAGACGGTAAAGAAAGTAATCCGGGATCATCAGAAGATGCGCGGCTTTCTTCACGACGTCGGGTTGCTGTTCGCTCAATGCCCGCAACTGATACAGCGTGTTGAACGGCATAAACTGGATGCCGGTTTTCTGGTAAATCGTTTCGCGGCTCAGCTGTTGTTCCATGCGCGCCATCACGCCTTCCGTGCGGTTGTCGCGATAGGAAACGGGCAAGCCCACGCGCTGTCCTTGCTCATCAAGCAGGACATAGTCCACGCCCCAGGTATCGATACCGATACCGTCGAGCTGAACGCCGGACGCATCCAGGCGGTTCAGCCCTTCGAGAATGTGCTTTTCCAGCGCATCGAGATCCCAGGTTTCATGACCGTCAATGTGCGTCAGGTTATTCGGAAAACGGTGAACTTCTTTCAGCGTCAGCGTTGCTGCCGGGTCTGCATCGTGGCGGGTAAACGTCGCCAGCATTACCCGGCCGCTGGAAGCGCCGAGGTCAATAGCGGCAAGATGGTGAGTTCTCATAGCGGCCATTCCTTATTGAATATGCGGCCAGTGTAGGGGAGGCATTGCGGGGACACCTTCCGGTGATTGCCACCGGTTTTGACGGGATGGCAGCATTAAAAAGGTAGATGCGAGGCAGATCACAGATCAGCGGAAAGCTTCCCCTGAGGCGGTTTCTGAAATCTTCCGATGCGCGGGGGAGGCGACTGTGATCTTCGCCGCAGATCTTAATCGTGGTGGGGTGAATCTTAAAAATCTGACCGTTTATAGCGTTTTTCACGCCGCCGTTTGAAGGTAAGAACATTACGAGCGGGGTAGGGTTGTTTTCCGAAGACCCATGATTTTTGTACCGGAGGCGATAAATGACGTTACTGAAGGGTGATGATTATTTTGCGGCACCTGAACTGACTGTGACGGTTGAGCGGCGTCTTCCGCAAGGCGTTTTCCCGGAGCATTACCACGACTTCCACGAAATTATGCTGGTGGAAAGCGGATCGGGCGTACACATCTTTAATGACAATCCTTATACCCTGACGGCGGGCACCGTGTGTTTTGTGCGTGCCAGCGATCATCATTTGTTTGAAAACGTCGATAATTTGCGGCTGACCAATGTGCTTTTCCGTTCGCCAAAAGCTTTTCGCTTTATTCAGGATGTCGGCCATTTTCTGCCGCAGGAACATCACTATCAGTCACAGATCCACTGGCAGCTCAGTCCGTGCGTGCTGCATCAGGTGCTGAACTGTATCGCGCAGCTGGAAGCGCTGCCCGCCGGCGTGGAAATGGAACATATCGCCACGCGCGAAAGTGTGTTTTTACAGTTGCTGATCCTGCTTTATCAGGACTGTTTCCAGCCACAATTGCGAGATACCTCGGAAAACAGGGTCAATCAACTTTTGCAATGGCTCCAGTCACATTACAGTGAGGAGATTAACTGGACCGAGGCGGCAGAACGTTTTTCACTGGCGCTGCGCACGCTGCACCGGCAGATGAAGCATTACACCGGCATGACGCCGCAGCGATATCTCAACCGTTTACGTCTGCTGGAAGCCCGCCGTCGTTTACATCACAGCGATCAAAGCATTACCGATATCGCTTATGCCTGCGGGTTCAGTGACAGTAACCATTTCTCGACCCAGTTTCGTCGGGAATTTTCGGTGTCGCCAAAACTCATGCGTGATCAGCTACGTTAAGCGGTGCCTCTCGTGCGCTCAGGTTTTTGCCTGATCCGCCTCGTTTATTTTGTCGTCAAACGGGTAGGGGATTGCTGCTATGTCTTTAAGACTTCAAAAGAATGACCTCTTTCTGACCGGAATGAATTCGGTGGTGGTAGAAGAGCGCCATCCGCAGGCGGATTTCCCCACCCATGATCACGATTTCGATGAACTGGTGATCGTCTGGCGTGGCAACGGCATGCATATCTGGAACGATATCCCTTATCCCATTACCTGCGGTGATCTGTTTTATATCAACGCCAGAGACAGGCACAGCTATGAATCAGCCAATGAGCTGGCGCTCGACAATGTGCTGTTTTGCCGCGAACGTTTCGGGCTGGAAGCCGACTGGGCGCAATTATTGCCGGGAATCAATGCCAGCCAGGAACAGCGTTACTGGCGACTGAGTACACTCGGGATGTCCGTTTTGCGCGATAAAGTCGATGAGCTGGCGAAGGAGTGCATGAAGTCAGAGCCGCTTTCCATTCAGCTAAGCGAAGCGTTGCTGATGCAGCTGGCGCTGCTGCTGTTGCGATTCCGCCACCGGCCAGACAGCGGCGCATTGCCCGATGCGCATCAGCTGGATTTACTGCTGATGGCGCTGAGGGCAGGCATTGCCGAACCTTTCCATCTGGAGACGTTTTGCCAGCAACATGAGCTTAATCCCCGCAGTCTGCGAACGTTATTCAAGCAACATACCGGGCTGAGTGTGATGAGTTATTTGCGTCAGCTCAGGCTGTGCCGTGCGATGAGTCTGCTACGTTATGGCAACCTGACGATTGGTGATGTGGCCGCCGAATGCGGCTTTGATGACAGTAATTATTTCTCTGTGGTGTTCAACCGGGCGTACGGTGTTTCGCCGAGAGATTACCGGCAGCGCTTTATTGCTGAAGCCAAAAAGGTGTCGCCACGGTCTTTCCCGTTTATTACGGCAGACTGATTACGGCAGGCTATTAACGGCAGAACCCACTCTGCCGTTACGTTTGAAGAACGCGGAATCAGAGCGCCATTCCCAGACCGACGATATTGGCCGCCAGAATAATCACCAGCGCGCCGAGGCAGAGAATGCGTACCGGTTTTCTGCCGACGCCCGCCCATTCTCTTAAAACCAGACCAATGATCCCGCCACATAATACGTAGAAACTCATGTGCAGCATCCAAGACATGTAGTCGTATTCGATGGGAATGCTCGCGTGTCCCCAGGCGTAAAAGAAGAACTGCAAATACCACATGGTGCCACCCATGATGGAGAACAGGATGTTGGTCAGCAGCAGGGATTTCGCCACGGACATGTCGGCCCTGAGCGAAATGTTTTTTCGCGTCGCGAGGCGGATGATGCAGAAACCCAGGTTAACGATAGCGCCGCCGCCCATGATCACCACATAACTTGGCAGCGCGACGTACAGCGGGTCGATGCCCAGCGCGCGTGCGGCTTCATGCATCGGCACTGCTGCGCTCATTGCAAACGACATCCCGGCGGAGAAAATCCCGCACATGACCGCCAGAATCAGCCCTTTTTTCAGGTTAAATTCTTCTGCTTTGATCCCCAGCGCTTTCTCTTTCAGATACCCGGCGTAACTGACAATCGCTACGCCAATAACTGCCACCAATACGCCGAGCAGCGTTAACCGGCCTCCGGTGGTACCGAACAGCATACCGATTTTGCCTTGGAGGACTGGCGTCATCAGTGTGCCGATAATCAGCGTGATCCCGATGGCGATGCCGATTCCCAGCGACATGCCGAGATAGCGCATCGTGAGCCCGTAGTTAATGTTCCCGATGCCCCACATTGCGCCGAACAGGAAAACCGGCAGCAGGGTCGCAAAGCTGAACGAGCCGTAATACGTCCAGAAATCAGGCAGAAGCACGTAACTCACCGCCCACGGTAAAATAATCCAGGAAAAGAAGCCGCCCAGCGACCACATGGTCTCCCAGGACCAACTTTTCACTTGCTTGAAAGGTGCATAGAAGCACGCTGCGCTGGCTGCTCCTATCAGATGCCAGATAATCCCTAAAACTATCGAACTGTTCATACACTGAACCTTTTGTTATGTAGAGAAACAGAGGGGTGCTCAAATAAATAAACCGCCGTAACACGCTGATCCGTCAGAAGTCAGTACGGCGGGTGACCCGTAGTGTAAGAAGTGTTCGATCGGGGAGCCTTCCGGTCAGTGCCACGGGAAAATAGCCTCTGGCACTCGCCGGAAGGTGGAAGTGAGTGAGTTCACAGATTTGGAAAACGGCAGAATAATAGCGTTAAAACAATAAAATAGGCGGGTTTTGCAACATAAGCGTCAGGCGGCGGAAGGTGACATCCTTCGCCCGCACGGCCATAAAACCATCACGATTAGGATTATCTTTATCGGTCTTATTTTTTTTGTGGGGTTTGTGAAGGGCTACGGCTTATTAAAGCAGAATGGTCAATCCGGCGGGTAACATTCACCTGTAACCTTTAATAAGGTAAACAAGCTGTTTAACTTTCAGCCCGAACCTTAATCAGGCTGAAAGTTGAATGATTATGCAGTGATTATGAATGAGAACGCTTTATTTACGAATAGGGCATCCGCATATTTATCGTTAGCAAAACTAATAACAATGATCGAGCCGTTATCGAGGTTACCTTTCAACAATAATCAGGCTAATTTTTCTTCAGCGATTTCCTGACGTTCATTATTTTCTTCCCAGGCATAGAATATTTTATTACGCCCGCTGTTTTTGGCTTTATACAGTGAGGCATCCGCGTGACCTAAAGCACGAATAAAATCGCCTTCTTCCAGCGCGGCCAGCCCGGCACTCACCGTCACGTGCGTTGAGACCTGTGCGTTAAACAAATGCGGGATGTTCAGCCCAAGAACCTTATTCTGAATGCGTTCCGCCATGCGAATCGCGTGATCCTGCTTAACGTTCGACATCAGCACCAGAAACTCTTCTCCGCCGTAGCGGACGACGACATCCCGAGAACGCACGGCGTCACGGATGGCTGCGGACACGCGCACCAGCGCCTGATCGCCCATGCTGTGGCCGTAATTGTCGTTGTAGGCTTTGAAGTGATCGATATCGAGCAGCATCACGTAATGACCGGAGGCCTGATTAAAAAGAGTTTCCAGTTTGTTTTGCAGGCCACGGCGGTTATACAGGCCGGTGAGCGGGTCCAGCATACTGAGATCGCTGAATTTCTCCCTTTCGCTGTAGAGATTAGACACCATTCTGCGTGTGAACTCGTCACTGCGTTTGAGCATCAGATGATGCAGCCACAGCCCGATCAGCGGCAGCATGACGGTAAAGATGATATGCCCGATATGCTGAAAGTCGTCCAGAAAGATCACGCAGACAGTGGAAGGTGCTGCATGAAGGCAAAAAGCCAGAAAATTATCTGACAAAGCGATGGCGCTGATAAAGAATATACTGAGTAAACTGATGACCAGGTAATTTTTATCTGTTTGGCCGACTTCCTCGAAACGTAATGCTATTTGCCAGGCCCATAGCAGACCGATAATCACAGAACACATATTCAGATGTGCTGAGTAATTTTTCTTACTGAAAAAAGAAAATATTAACCCGCCGCAACAAAGTGTAAAAATCACCACCAGCGGGAATGGCATGGCCATGGCATTATCGGGGGGATAAACCATAGAAAATAGCGCTGTGGCACTATTTAAAAAAAAGAAAAGGAGCATCGCCAGCCGATGTTTGCTTCTCAGCAGTTCATCATAGGAATGAGATATCATCAAATTTACTCTATTTAGCGTGTGTGATTCTGAATAGATAAAGACTCTTATCGCCCAATACCGCGTGCTTATTCCGTTAAGACAAGTTCCATGCAGGCAGGCTAATAGTTCTAATGGGTAATTATTAGAATTATATAAATATAGTTTTTGTAGTGACTATTGTAAAAAATTTAATTAAGCAAGGTTAACTAATTTGGTTTAACGTCTTTAAAATTAGCACTTTTGTACGCAGGTGTCACCCAAACGGAAGTCAAGACCGCAAATAACCGTCGCGCCCGGAAGACATATGCCGGAGTGCGGGCGCTCTGCGCGCCGAATTATTGCGTGGACGTCTGGTAAATGAGAAAAAATCCTATATGATATTGGTTCTCATTATCAACGTTTGGAGCAGGGTTATGATACCGGCGATTGTCATGGCATGTGGGATCTGGGCGGTTGTCTGGATGCTGGGTAAGCGACTGACCAGCGGATGGGGCGTTTTATTGCCTTGTGCGCTGATGCCTTTACTGGCGCTGGCACATATGACGCTGGATCAATTGCGTGTTCTGGTTGTGGTCGCGATGCTGGTAACGCTGGGCATGCTGTTCCACCGGACACTGCGCCATTATCTGCTGCTGCCATCATTTATGGCGCTGGCGGGCGGGCTGGCGGCAGTGACGCTGAATTTTAGTTTGCTATAAAGACAGGAGTACGAAGATGAGGATCAGAAAAAACAGCAAGACAAAGGGAATTTTTTACTTTTTGAAATCAAGGGAGTTAATACAGGAAGGGAAAACCGAAGAACAGAATCATGTGGTGCGAAGAGAGGGACTTGAACCCTCACGTCCGTAAGAACACTAACACCTGAAGCTAGCGCGTCTACCAATTCCGCCACCTTCGCACAGATGAGTTCTGCTTACTGCTGATTTATATCACCGGAGTGGTGCGAAGGGAGGGACTCGAACCCTCACATCCAAAGGACACTAACACCTGAAGCTAGCGCGTCTACCAATTCCGCCACCATCGCGTACCGTGCCGTGTAATATAAATCTTGTGATTGTTTTGGTGCGAAGGGAGGGACTCGAACCCTCACATCCAAAGGACACTAACACCTGAAGCTAGCGCGTCTACCAATTCCGCCACCATCGCGAACCAATTGATTACTGTGTTGACGTCATCGAAATGTCATCATCAAGTAACACAACCACGGGGGCGAATTCTAGAGATTTTCCCACAGGCGTCAACTGTTATTTCCCCCATTTCGGACGGTTGATGTAAAAAACAACATATTCACGGTGAATGAGTCAATCTGTCTGAACGGCGCCAGGTTAATTGATGGTTTAATCAGCGATTTTTTCATTTATAGCGGGCGGCGCTAAAGACGTATTGGGATGCGAAAAGAGCGCAATCAGCCAGTCAAGAAACACGCGAATACGTGGCGCAAGAAAACGCCCCGGCGGATACATAATGTAAAGCGGCATCGGCGGCGGCGTTAATTCTGATAAGACTTCAACCAGTTCTCCCCGTTCCAGTTCCTGCGCAATCGCCAGCCTGGATGCCTGAATCAGGCCAAAGCCGGCTTTGGCCGCTGCAACGTAAGCATCCGCGCCGCTGACCGTCAGCGTGCTGCGTAACTGAATTTTCCCACCGGTGCCGTTGGTGACAAATTCCAGGTGTGATTCCGGCTGCTGGTGCGCAAAAAAATAGCCAATGACGTGATGCGTGGCGAGATCTTCCCGCGTTTTTGGCGTACCGAATTTTGCCAAATACGCCGGAGACGCGCAGGTGATTTGTTCAAGACTGACCAGATGTCGCGATTGCAGATTTTCATCTTCAGAAGGCCGCGCACGTATCACGCAATCCACGCCCTGATCGAGCAGATTAACAGAATTGTCATTTGCGCTGACGCTCACGGTGATATGCGGGTAGCGTGCATAAAATGTCTGCAACGCCGGAATGACCCTCACACGAGCCAGCGTATGCGGCATATCTATTCTGACCACGCCGGTCGGCTGGTTTTTATGATGCGCAAAAAGCGTATCGGCTTCCTCCAGCGCCGCGAGCAATTGCAGGCAGCGCTGATAATAAATTTTGCCTTCATCGGTAATTTTTACCTGACGCGTGGTGCGCAGAAACAGCAGGACGCCCAGCCGCTGTTCGAGCCGTTTCAGCGTTGTGCTGACCGTTGCGCGTGGCAAATCAAGATCTTCCGCCGCGCGGCTAAAACTCTCCAGCTCTGCGATACGGATGAAAATTTTCATCGCCTGTATCTGATCCATTTTGTTCTCCGCAGGGGGCAAGATTGTTTGCGATTTTTGAACAGTGTTGCACGTTTTTGCTGATTTATCTTTCCGGGAATAACAACCACACTTCATCCCGTTACTTTCTATCTATTCATGTTACGAGGGAATTTCTATGAAACAACGTCAGCTTGGAAAAAACGGTCCGATGGTTTCAGCGCTCGGTTTGGGCTGCATGGGCATGAGTGATTTCTACACCACCGGCCAGGATGAAAAAGAGTCGATGGCGACGCTGGAACGTGCGCTGGCGCTGGGCGTCACGATGTTTGATACCGCCGACATGTACGGGCCGCATACCAATGAAGAACTGCTGGGGCGTTTTCTGAAAGGGCGTCGCGATCACGTTTTCTTAGCCACTAAATTCGGGATTGTGCGCGACCCGGCGAATCCGAATGTGCGCACAACGAACGGCCATCCGGATTATGTTCGCAAATCTGTCGAAGGCAGCCTGAAACGTCTGGGAACGGATGTTATCGATCTCTATTACCAACATCGTCCGGACCCGTCAGTTCCGGTTGAAGAAACCATGGGCGCGCTGGCGGATCTGGTTCAGGAAGGGAAAATCCGTTACATCGGCCTGAGCGAAGTGTCTGTCAGCCTTCTGGAACGCGCGCACAAAGTGCATCCGGTCACCGCGCTGCAAACTGAATATTCGTTGTGGTCGCGGGATGTGGAAGCGGAGATTTTACCGGCGTGCGAACGTCTCGGGATTGGTTTTGTGCCGTACAGCCCGCTGGGACGCGGTTTTCTGACCGGACAAATCCGTTCGATGGACGATCTTGAGCCTGACGATTATCGCCGCTTCAGCCCGCGTTTCGAAGGTGAAAACTTTGCGAAGAATCTGCAACTGGCGGAAAAAATCGGTGAACTGGCACAGGACAAAGGCGTGAAACCGTCGCAGCTGGCGCTGGCGTGGGTGTTATCGCGTAACGATAATCTGGTGCCGATCCCTGGCACCAAACGTCGTCATTATCTTGAGGAAAACATCGCCGCGCTTGATGTCTCCCTGAGTGAAGCCGAAATCGCGGCGATCGAAGCAGTGTTTCCTTTCCACGTGGCAGCGGGTGACCGCTACAGCGCAGAAATGATGCGTATCCTCAGCGAGCACTAAAACGACGGATTAACGCTTTTTCTTTGGATCACGCGGCGGACGACCACGTACTGCTCTATACACTTTGAAGCGGCCATTTTGTGCCAGTACTTCATGGCTGCCAAATGTGTCATCGAGCAGCGCGGCATACGGCAGGAAGGCGTTAGCCACAATGCGCAGTTCACCGCCGATATTCAGATGACTGACCGCGCCACGGATCAGTTGCTCTGCCGCCGTCAGGCTGGTTTGCAACCCTTCGTGGAACGGCGGGTTGGAGATGATCATGTCAAAACGACCGGCAATGTCGGAATAGACGTTGCTGGCGATCACTTCGCCCTGCAGGTCATTGGCGGCCAGTGTGGCGCGGCTGGCTTCAATAGCGGCTGCGCTCACATCGCTCAGCGTCACTTTCATTTTTGGTGAATACATCGCCAGAACTGACGCCAGAACGCCGGAACCGCAGGCCACATCCAGCACTTTACCTTTGACTGGCTCTTCGAAGCTGTTGATCAGCAACAGGCTTCCGCTGTCCAGACCTTCACGGCTGAATACGCCCGGCAGGGTTTTGATGGTCACTTCTTCGACCATGTACTCATCCCACCAGCCATCTGCATCAAATTCAGGCTGTTTTTCCAGACGCCCGTGATACAAACCGCAACGGCGTGCGCTGTCGATTTTGCTCAGTTCGCAAAGACCTTCCAGCGTGGTTTCCGCGCTGCGAACGCCACTGCGGTTTTCACCGATGACAAAAACGTCGATGCCGACCGGCAATTGTGACAGCAGGTTGAAGAGCTGGAATTTGGCTTCCAGTTTGCTCTTCGGCCAGTAATACACCAGCACATCGCAAGGGGCGATCAGGTCAGCGTCGGCAAGTAAACCGAACTGCACGTTGTCACCCAGCGATTTGCTGAGCATCTGCCCGTGGTGATACATATTGGTGTGAACGCGGACTTCTTCGGCGTCGAGTTCAGCGGGCAGGTTATCTTGTAAGTCGCCGGCGAACAGGACGCGGCGGCCTTCAAATTCTTCGCTATGGCGCAGTATGACTTCGCTGGCCGGAGTTAATGCAGACATCAGGGTGTGGCTCCTCAGGGATTAGCCGGCGATTATAGAGGTTTATTGGCGCATGTTCGATGTGTTTGCTAGCATAGCCGGGCTTTTCGCTATTCAACGGGCAGGGATCAGGCATGGCATCCAGACGAGATACACTGTTACAACAACTGGGCATTACCCAGTGGACGCTGCGCCGGCCTGCGGCATTGCAGGGTGAAGTTGCCGTCAGCCTGCCTGCGGAGACAAAATTATTGATCGTCGCCGATGTGCCGCCCGCTGAAGATGATCCGCTGGTGCGCGATGTGCTGCGCAGTCTGGCGCTGGCCGAACCGCAGGTTTACCGCCTGACACCGGAACAGGTAACGATGTTGCCTGAAGACACCCGCTGCAATATCTGGCGACTGGGTTTAAGCGAACCGCTTACGCTCGCCGGTACGCAGTTATCCAGCCCGGCTCTCGCCGAGCTTTATCAAGACGCCAGCGCAAAACGCGCACTCTGGCAGCAGATCTGTGAAAATGAACAACATTTCTATCCTGACGCCCGCTGACCTTCCCCGCGCATTTGAGATTGAACAGGCCAGCCACGCCTTCCCGTGGACGGAAAAAACGCTTGCCAGCAATCAGGGTGAACGCTACCTGAATCTCAAAATGATGCACAACGACGTGATGGCCGGTTTTGCCATTACGCAGATCGTCCTTGATGAAGCCACGCTGTTTAATATTGCCATCGATCCGGCATTTCAGCGTCAGGGCTTGGGCCGTACCTTGCTGGAAGACGTCATTCAACAGATTGAGAAAAAAGACGTTTTCACGCTCTGGCTGGAAGTGCGTGCCTCCAACGCAAAAGCTATCGCGCTATACGAAAGCCTGGGCTTTAACGAAGTCTCGGTCCGCCGTAACTATTATCCCGCCGCACAAGGCCGCGAAGACGCCATCATGATGGCGCTGCCGCTGGGCTAGCACACAAAAAAACCATTGATTGCCCATCCCGTCTAAATCAGTGAAAATAGCCGGCTATAACTTTTATTACCGCTTTGCCTGACGTCACCTTCTGACGTGATGTGAATACCGATGCAGGGCGGACCAACCGCAGAAACGTGAAAAACATGTCTCCCAGTGAATACGCCCTTGAAGTGGCTAAGCGCCGCACATTTGCCATCATCTCTCACCCCGATGCTGGTAAAACCACGATTACTGAAAAAGTTCTGTTATTCGGACACGCTATCCAGACCGCAGGGACGGTAAAAGGCCGTGGCTCAAGCCATCATGCCAAATCGGACTGGATGGAAATGGAAAAACAACGTGGTATCTCCATCACTACGTCTGTGATGCAGTTTCCGTATAAAGAGTGTCTGGTCAACCTGCTCGACACTCCGGGGCACGAAGACTTCTCCGAAGATACTTACCGTACCCTGACCGCTGTTGACTGCTGTCTGATGGTGATCGATGCCGCGAAAGGTGTTGAAGACCGGACCCGCAAACTGATGGAAGTTACCCGTCTGCGTGATACGCCGATCCTGACTTTCATGAACAAACTTGACCGTGACATCCGTGATCCCATGGAAGTGATGGACGAAGTTGAACGCGAGCTGAAAATCGCCTGTTCACCCATTACCTGGCCGATCGGTTGCGGTAAATTGTTTAAAGGGGTCTATCACCTCTATAAAAACGAAGTGTATTTGTATCAGACCGGTAAAGGTCACACCATTCAGGAAGTCCGTGTGGTGAAAGGCCTGGATAACCCGGAACTGGACGCTGCCGTTGGCGAAGATCTGGCTAAGCAATTGCGTGAAGAGCTGGAACTGGTTCAGGGCGCGTCCCATGAATTTGACCATGAAGCCTTCCTGCAGGGCGAACTGACGCCGGTCTTCTTTGGTACTGCACTCGGTAACTTTGGTGTTGACCATATGCTCGACGGTCTGGTGGATTGGGCTCCTGCGCCGATGCCACGTAAGACTGACGTGCGTGAAGTGAAAGCCGACGACGAGAAGTTCACCGGTTTCGTATTTAAAATCCAGGCGAATATGGATCCGAAACACCGTGACCGCGTGGCGTTTATGCGTGTGGTTTCAGGTCGGTACGAAAAAGGTATGAAGCTGCGTCAGGTGCGTACCGGTAAAGATGTGGTGATTGCTGATGCCCTGACCTTTATGGCGGGTGACCGCTCGCATATTGAAGAAGCCTATCCGGGCGACATCATCGGTCTGCACAACCACGGCACCATCCAAATCGGCGACACCTTTACGCAGGGTGAGAACATGAAGTTCACCGGCATCCCTAACTTTGCCCCAGAACTGTTCCGTCGTATCCGCCTGCGCGATCCGCTGAAACAGAAACAGCTGCTTAAAGGTCTGGTTCAGCTTTCAGAAGAGGGCGCGGTTCAGGTCTTCCGTCCGATTTCCAACAACGATTTGATCGTCGGTGCGGTCGGTGTTCTGCAGTTTGAAGTGGTTGTGGCGCGTCTTAAAAGCGAATACAACGTGGAAGCGATTTACGAGTCCGTGAATGTTTCAACGGCGCGCTGGGTAGAATGCAGCGACGTGAAAAAATTCGAAGAATTTAAACGTAAGAATGAAACCAACCTGGCGCTCGATGGCGGTGATAACCTGGCGTATATCGCACCGACCATGGTAAACCTGAACCTGGCTTCAGAACGTTATCCGGAAGTTAAATTCCGTAAAACCCGCGAGCATTAATCCTTTCTTCGCAGGGGTTGTGATGAAAAAGACGGCAATCTGGCCGTCTTTTTTTTCGTCTGTTGCCCCTCACCGCCTTTCTTTCCTGTTCAATTTCCACTCGCACTGTCCGAAAAATGGGCGAAATTCGTGTGAAATCTTAAGACTTGTCTGCATTCGCGGGCGTATCCGGTGATCTTCCTACACATTTGAACATTCTTGACTATATTAAATGGGTGTTCAGGAATGAGTGGATTAAAGCACTGACTTTGAATCACAATGCAGAGTGTTATATCGCGTGGCGAATAAAAGCCAGAATAAAACGACGTACTCTGCGCTTCCGGACCTGAAAACAGCAGCAATACAAATTGTTAGGAGACGTCACCAAGACTGTGACGTGAAGGGCCCCGATTGAGGCTCACAAACTGTAAGGAAGAAATCGATGAAAAACTCTAAATTTGCCTATTCAATGATGGCCGTAGTTCTGGGTACCGTACTGATGAGCGGTGGTGCACTGGCTGCAACTACCACGGATAGCGCAGGTGCAAAAATCGATAGCTCCATGAAGAAAGTTGATAACTACATGGGCGACAGCGCCATCACAGCAAAAGTCAAAAGTGCTCTGGTGGATGATAAGGCCATCAAAAGCAGCGACATTTCTGTAACCACTACCTCCGGCGTCGTCACGCTGAGCGGTTTTGTAGGTTCACAGGCCGAAGCTGAACAAGCCGTTGCTGCCGCGACAAAAGTTGAAGGTGTGAAATCTGTCAGCGACAAACTGCACACCAAAGACAGCAAAGATCAGAGCGTAAAAGGTTACGCAGGTGACACTGCCACCACCGCTTCGGTTAAAGCCAAACTGCTGGCCGACGATATTGTCCCTTCACGTAACGTGAAAGTGGAAACCACCGGCGGCGTCGTACTGCTTTCCGGTTCAGTAAAAGATCAGGCGCAATCTGACCGCGCTGAAAGTGTGGCGAAAACCGTTGATGGCGTGAAAAGCGTCAAAAACGACCTGAAAGTCGCGCCATAATCTTTCTGAGTCAAAAGGTGCCTACCCTGTGGGGCGGGCACCGATGATATGAACAAAGCATAACAATATTTTGTGTTGCCCGTTGAATATCGGGTCGTGTAGACCATGTGAACCTTTTTTGTCCGTTTATTTCTACAAAGCTTTGTACAAATAAATCGACGCCGAAAACGCTAACACTTTCATTTTTCGACTACCTTTAATAGGTAATCTGTTGCGTTATACGGCGCTGAGCCGGTACATGAAGTGTCAGAAAGACACGAGTTTCACAGTAACAATGGCCCGAAGCGGGGCACCACCTTTTAAACTGGCAAAGTGAAAATAGGGTAAGGAGAAGCTTATGTTTCGTTGGGGCATTATTTTTCTAATCATCGCGTTGATCGCGGCAGCACTGGGTTTCGGTGGATTAGCCGGTACCGCTGCATGGGCTGCAAAAATTGTCTTCGTCGTCGGTATTATCTTGTTCCTCATCAGCTTGTTTACCGGCCGCAAGAGACTCTGACGCTGTAATACAGTGAAGCGGTAACGCTGTAAAATATCACTCTCGCCCCCTTCTCTGAACGCATTGCCTGAGGCCGTGTTTTCAGAAAAGGGGGCGAGACTTTTTTTGGATTCCGTTCAGCCAGATAGGCATTTCGTTAACAGGACGTAACGATTTTATCGGCCGATTTTGGCAAGTAATTCACGCAAAACGAGAAGTCGAGGTATGCTCAGAAAGGAGGCCGGAAAAAGGCCAATCGTGTCATGCCGATTTTGCGAGGATAGCGCGTTGGGATACAGAATACCTGTCACGCTGGGGAATATAGAACCGCTGGCGTATAAACCTTATATGCCGGGGAAAATCGCCCTGGTGTGTGAAGGAGGAGGACAGAGAGGCATTTTTACCGCAGGCGTTTTGGATGAATTCCAGCGGGCTCGTTTCAATCCTTTTGATCTCTATCTGGGCACGTCAGCAGGCGCGCAAAACCTTTCCGCATTTGTGTGTGGTCAGCCCGGCTACGCCAGAAGGGTGATTACCCGTTACACCACCAGCCCTGACTTTTTCAATCCTCTGCGTTTTGTGCGTGGCGGACACCTTATCGATCTTGACTGGCTGGTCGATGAAACGTCGAAAAACATGCCGCTGGCGATGGAAAGTGCAGAAAAACTGCTGATCGACGGCCGAGAATTTCTGATGTGTGCCTGCCGCAGCGATGATTACACCGCCAACTATTTTGCGCCGACGCGCGAGAACTGGCTGCCGGTTATCAAAGCCTCCAGCGCGATCCCCGGTTTCTACCGCATGGGCGTAGATCTGGATGGCATCAGTTATCAGGATGGCGGGATCAGCGATGCGATCCCGGTTGAAGAAGCCTACCGTCGCGGCGCAGACACGATTGTCGTTATCCGCACCGTGCCTTCGGCGATGTTTTATACACCGCAGTGGATGAAACGGATGGAGCAATGGCTGAGTGAAAGCAGCCTGCAACAGCTGGTGCGCATGATGCAGCACCACGAAGAAAGCTATCACCGCATCCAGCAATTCATTGAAAATCCGCCGGATGACGTGCGTATTTTCGAAATTTTCCCGCCCAAACCATTAGCCAGCCATGCGCTGGGCAGCCGTCTTCCGGCGCTGAATCAGGATTATCATCTGGGCCGCCGTTGCGGGCGTTATTTTCTTTCGGCTGCCGCGCACTGGTTTTTGCCGCGTGAGAATGAACGACCTTATCCGCAGATTACCCCGCGCGTTACCCGGCCAAAACGTATTGTTGTTCCGCAGGACGAGTCGGAGAATGTGATCCCGCTGGCTGCGGCCAGCAGCACACTCGAACAGATTATTCTTGATCCCGCCGTGCTGACGGACATGGTTGCCGATGGCGGCGTAGTCCGTCCTGCGGCGTTTAGCGACAATGCCCTGTCCGAAAGCCACTATCCGGCCAGCGAAGGTGAAAAGCTGTGAGTTTCACGTTCATTGATACGCACTGCCATTTCGATTTCCCGCCTTTTACCGGCGCGGAAGCGGAAAGCCTGCAACTTGCCGGTGAATCGGGCGTTCGTGAGCTTATCGTGCCGGCCGTCACGGCAGATCGTTTTCGTGGCATTCTCGCGCTCGCCAGGAATTACCCGCAGATCCACGCCGCGCTGGGCCTGCATCCTTTATACATCGCGCAGCACAAAGAGCAGGATGTCGAATTGCTGGAGGCGCTGCTCAGTCACCGGGATGTGCGGCTGGTCGCCGTAGGCGAAATCGGGCTGGATTTATACATGGAAGAGCCGATGTTTGAGCAACAAAAACGGTTGCTAAAGGCTCAGTTTTCGCTGGCGAAAAAAGAAAACTTACCGGTGATTTTGCATTCGCGCCGCAGCCACGATCAGCTTGCCGCGATGCTACGCCAGGCGAAACTGCCTGCGACCGGCGTGGTACACGGTTTTGCCGGAAGCCTTTCTCAGGCGCAGGCGTTTATCAAACTCGGTTATGCGATAGGCGTCGGCGGAACGATAAGTTATGAACGTGCGCAGAAAACCCGTCAGGTGATGGCGCAGTTGCCGCTCTCTTCTTTATTACTCGAAACCGATGCGCCGGACATGCCGTTGCAGGGTTTTCAGGGACAACCGAACCGGCCAGAACGCGCCGCGGCGGTGTTTGATGTGTTATGCCAGTTGCGCACGGAACCTGCGCAAGAAATCGCCGATACGCTGCTCGCCAACACCCGCCGGGTTTTTCCATTATCTGCACGCCGGTAATGGGTTTGATTTTTTGTGATTTAAATAACATTTTCGTTTACCTTTATGCGCCAGTTATTCGGGTTTGTGCCGCTGCATTGCGATTTATGTTCTCTTTAAAATGTTATTATTATAACATTATCCGCAAGGGCGCCGGTCGGCGTTCTCTGTATATCCGCCTGCACTTCGTTTGTCATGAATCGGGTATACACTCTTATCTGGATTAGACACTGAGCATAGCGCCGTTAAAGTGTGATTTAGATCTCATTTTAATAAGCAACGTTGCAAACGGTTTTCATTTTGTGTGAAATACTGCACACAGGAACCTGATGTGACGTGTTCAAATAGTCACAACGAATTGGCGTCAGCCAGTCCAAGCGCGGTGAGAAGGATCTCAGTTGCCACGTAAGCCACAGGGTTTACGCACGCTATCTTCATGGAACCAAGTCCGCTCGCCAACGTGCAGAATTCTTCTCCCCGACGTTATTCGCCGGAATGAATTCATGACTGTATGCTCAGTTCTGGCCGGTCGCTGGAATTGAAAATTGTTGGAGAGTTATATGACCGATTTAACCGCCGCAGCGCAACGTGCGCTGAACCTGATGGATTTAACCACGCTGAACGAAGACGACACTGATGCAAAAGTGATCGCGCTTTGTCACCAGGCGAAAAGCCCGGCAGGTAACACCGCTGCTGTTTGTATTTATCCTCGTTTTATCCCGATTGCGCGTAAAACCCTGCGTGAGCAAGGTACGCCAGATATCCGTATCGCGACCGTGACTAACTTCCCGCACGGTAACGACGATCTTGAAATCGCGCTGGCAGAAACCCGCGCAGCCATTGCTTACGGTGCCGATGAAGTTGACGTGGTATTCCCGTACCGCGCACTGATGGCCGGTAATGAGCAGGTTGGTTTTGAGATGGTTAAACAGTGCAAAGAAGCCTGTGCGGCCGCAAACGTTCTGCTGAAAGTGATCATCGAAACCGGTGAACTTAAATCAGATGCGCTGATCCGAAAAGCCTCCGAAATTGCTATTAAAGCAGGCGCTGATTTCATCAAAACCTCAACCGGTAAAGTGCCTGAAAACGCCACATTGCACAGCGCTGAACTGATGATGAGCGTGATTGCTGAAATGGGCGTGGGCAAAGCCGTCGGTTTCAAACCGGCCGGTGGCGTGAAAACGGCTGAAGATGCTGCGCAATATCTGGCACTGGCTGACCGTCTGCTGGGCAGCGAATGGGCTGACGCACGTCACTTCCGTTTTGGCGCTTCCAGCCTGCTGGCAAGCCTGCTGACCACACTGGGTCACGCTGGCCAGAAAGCCACCAGCAGCTATTAATAACCACTACACGACCTTTGCCGCGGCGCTGTTTAACAGCGCCCGGTATTCGCGTCCGCATCCGGCGCTCAGCCTAAGCAGGGGGATACCTTGTTTCTCGCACAAGAAATTATTCGAAAAAAACGTGACGGCCAGCCTTTAAGCGACGAAGAAATTCGTTTCTTTGTGAACGGCATTCGCGACAGCCAGGTTTCAGAAGGTCAGATTGCCGCGCTGGCCATGACCATCTATTTCAATGACATGACCATGAAAGAGCGCGTTTCGCTGACCATGGCAATGCGCGATTCCGGCACCGTGCTGGACTGGAAAAGCCTCAACCTGAACGGCCCGATTGTGGATAAACATTCCACCGGCGGCGTGGGTGACGTGACATCCCTGATGTTAGGCCCGATGGTCGCTGCCTGTGGCGGTTATGTGCCGATGATTTCCGGCCGTGGTCTGGGCCATACCGGCGGCACGCTGGATAAACTTGAAGCCATTCCGGGCTTCGATATTTTCCCGGACGACAGCCGTTTCCGCAGCATCATTCAGGACGTCGGTGTGGCGATCATCGGCCAGACCAGTTCGCTGGCACCGGCAGACAAACGTTTCTACGCAACGCGTGATATCACCGCGACCGTGGATTCTATCCCGCTGATTACCGCCTCGATCCTCGCCAAAAAACTGGCCGAAGGACTGGACGCGCTGGTCATGGACGTCAAAGTGGGCTCCGGCGCGTTTATGCCGACCTACCAGCTTTCAGAAGATCTGGCACAGGCGATTGTGGATGTGGCCAATGGCGCAGGTTGCAAAACCACGGCGCTGCTCACCGACATGAACCAGGTGCTGGCGTCCAGCGCCGGTAACGCCGTCGAAGTGCGTGAAGCCGTACGCTTCCTGACCGGCGAATACCGCAATCCGCGCCTGCTCGAAGTCACAATGGCGTTGTGCGTGGAAATGCTGTTATCCGGCGGTCTGGCTAAAGACGACGCGGACGCCCGCAGCAAATTGCAGGCCGTTCTCGACAACGGCAAAGCGGCCGAAGTCTTTGGTCGCATGATTGCGGCGCAAAAAGGCCCGACCGATTTCATCGAACATTACGACCGTTATCTGCAACAGGCCACGCTGACCAAGCCGGTGTATGCCGAAGGCAACGGCATTGTCAGTGCGATGGATACCCGCGCGCTGGGCATGGCCGTGGTTTCACTGGGTGGCGGTCGCCGTCGGGCCAGCGATGCTATCGATTACAGCGTCGGTCTGACGCACATGGCGCAGCTGGGGCAGCAGGTGGATACCCGTCAGCCGCTGGCGATGATCCATGCCAACAGCGAAGCGGCCTGGCAACAGGCAGCGGAAGAAGTGCGTGCGGCGATTGTCCTGAGTGACAAGGCGCCGGAAAGCACGCCGGTGGTGTATCGCCGTATCGGCGGAAACGCTTGATTTCAGGCTAAATCGACCCCATTTAAGAACGATCAGGTGCGCGGCAGTTCCGCGTGACCCAATGCGTAACCATTCGCAGGAGAGCAAAATGAAACGTACATTTATCATGGTGTTAGACTCATTCGGTATCGGTGCCAGTGAAGATGCCGAGCGCTTTGGCGATGCCGGTTCTGACACGCTGGGCCACATCGCTGCTGCCTGCGCGCGTGGCGAAGCCGACAAAGGCCGCAAAGGGCCACTGAATCTGCCGAACCTGACCCGTCTTGGGCTGGCGAAAGCCGCTGAAGGATCCACCGGTAAAATTCCTGACGGCATGGACGGTGATTCCGAAATCACCGGCGCGTATGCCTACGCCAGCGAACTGTCTTCCGGTAAAGACACGCCGTCAGGCCACTGGGAAATCGCCGGTGTGCCTGTGCTGTTCGACTGGGGGTATTTCAGCGACACCACCAACAGCTTCCCGCAGGAATTGCTGGATAAGTTGGTGAAACGCGGCAATCTGCCGGGCTATCTTGGCAACTGCCACTCTTCCGGCACCGTCGTGCTGGATGATTTAGGCGAAGAACACATGAAAACCGGCAAGCCGATTTTCTACACCTCTGCGGACTCCGTTTTCCAGATTGCCTGCCACGAAGAAACTTTCGGGCTGGATCGCCTGTACGAACTGTGCGAAATCGCCCGTGAAGAACTGACCGAAGGCGGCTACAACATTGGCCGTGTTATCGCGCGTCCGTTTATCGGCGACAAAGCGGGTAATTTCGAACGTACCGGCAACCGTCATGATTTAGCGGTAGAGCCACCGGCACCGACTGTCCTGAAAAAACTGGTTGATGAGAAAAACGGCCATGTGGTTTCCGTCGGTAAAATCGCGGATATCTATGCGCAGGTCGGTATTACCAAAAAAGTGAAAGCCACCGGGCTGGACGCGCTGTTTGACGCGACCATCAAAGAGATGAAAGAAGCGGGCGACAAGACCATTGTCTTCACCAACTTTGTTGATTTCGATTCCTCTTATGGCCACCGTCGTGATGTTCCGGGCTACGCTGCGGCGCTTGAGCTGTTCGACCGCCGTCTGCCGGAACTGCTGGAGCTGGTCAAAGAAGACGACATCATCATCTTCACCGCTGACCACGGTTGCGACCCGACATGGCGCGGCACAGACCATACCCGTGAGCACATTCCGGTGTTAATCTATGGCCCGAAAGTAAAACCGGGCTCGCTGGGCCACCGTGAAACCTTCGCGGACATCGGGCAGACGGTCGCGAAATACTTCGATCTGACGCCGATGGATTACGGCACGCCGATGCTTTAACGATCACAATGCGCGGCCAGTAAAGCTTACTGGCCGCGTTTTTATTATGAACATGACACCTCGCAGAATTAAGGAATAAGAAGATGGCAACTCCACACATTAATGCTGAAATGGGCGACTTCGCTGACGTAGTGCTGATGCCGGGCGATCCGCTGCGTGCCAAGCACATCGCTGAAACTTTCCTTCAGGATGTTAAGCAGGTGAATGACGTGCGCGGGATGCTGGGCTTCACCGGCACCTACAAAGGCCGCAAAATCTCCGTGATGGGCCATGGCATGGGCATTCCTTCCTGCTCAATTTATGCCAAAGAGCTGATCACTGAATTCGGCGTCAAAAAAATCATCCGTGTAGGTTCCTGCGGCGCGGTACGTGCAGACATCAAACTGCGCGACATCGTTATTGGTATGGGTGCCTGCACCGATTCCAAAGTTAACCGCATGCGTTTTAAAGATCACGACTACGCGGCTATCGCAGACTACGACATGGTACGTAATGCGGCAGATGCAGCGAAAGCCAAAGGCATTAACGCGCGCGTCGGTAACATCTTCTCCGCTGACCTGTTCTACACGCCAGACCCGCAAATGTTCGACGTGATGGAAAAATACGGCATTCTGGGCGTAGAAATGGAAGCCGCCGGTATCTACGGCGTGGCAGCAGAGTTCGGTGCAAAAGCGCTGACCATCTGTACCGTTTCCGACCATATCCGTACGCACGAACAAACCACTGCCGCTGAACGTCAGACGACCTTCAACGACATGATCGAAATCGCGCTGGAATCCGTTCTGCTGGGCGACAAAGAATAAATTCTGCCGATTATTGCAGACATGAAAACGGGCGCCGAAAGGTGCCCGTTTTGCTATGCGTTTTGGTATGAAATTAGCTATGCATAGCTTGGTCGACTAACTGTCTCTGAGTCCTGAATCACTTAGGCCGGCTGCGTTTCAGGCTGCGGTAAGCCGCCTGAGCCGCTTCTTTGGTTTGTGCTTCTGTTGCCGGTTTTGCCTCGGCAACGTCGGCTTCCGGCTCAGGTATATTCAGCACCGGCGGCGGGCCAAATTCGTCCGTTTCTTCTTCCTGTTCATCATCTTCTTTCACCGGTTTACTGGCGGTCAGCAGGAACGGAGATTGCTGCCAGCGTGAACGGCGGCCTTGTAACAACGTGCGCGCCAGAATGATCCCGACACCCAATGCTGCGAGCATCATCAGGCGCAGCAGGTTGGTAGTGTTATCGACCTGCTTGGATTCCGTTGCCAGCACATGCGTATCGAGTGTGATGCGCAGAAATCCGCTCGGGCCATTTTTATCTTCTATCGGCACGACAATCTGGTGATTGAAGTAGCTGCCCGCGCGTTTACCGTCCAGCGATAACCGGTCGCGCACCGGCACCTGCTCGCCTGCGTGGGCCACCAGCGAGCCGTCGGATTCATAAACGCTGGCATCAAGAATGCGACTGCCATCGGTAAGCTGACTCAAAATAGTGGAAATTTGCGCGATATCAGCGCCATCATTGTCGCTGTCCATCAGCGGCGCGAGTGAAAATGCCACCTGCTTCGCGAGTGTCTGGGCGAGTTGCTCCACCTGAGTGGAACGTGCCAGTTGATGTCCCAGGCTGAAATAGGATGCGCCCTGCATCAGGATGACTAATAACGCCAGGCTTATCAGTACGATAGCGGCGCGATGCAGGCGAAATTTTAGTTTGGCCTTGGCCATTCTGTTTCCTTGCGATTTTCGATGACTTTAATGTTGCCAGAAGCGGTTACGATAGGGTAGCTTGATGCCTCGTTTTACCCGGCGTTACCTCTGCCTTTTCACTCGTTTTACGAACCGTCGTTTATAACAAAACAATCTACCGGAGCCATCATGCCAAACAGTCTGACCTATTGCGATCTTCCTGCGGAGATCCATCAATGGCCGGGGCTTCCCCTTTCACTGAGCGGTGATGAAGTCATGCCACTCGATTACCGGGCGGGACACACCGGATGGCTGCTCTATGGCAGAAAACTGGACAAAACGAGCATTACGCTTTTCCAGCTTCACTTAGGCCGTGCTCTGGTGATTGTCAGTGCATGGGCAGTAGAAGGTTATCAGGTTGTCCGTCTGGCGGGTTCACTGACCTCCGACGCGCAAGTTCTGGCCGAATCCTTTGAATTCGATGTCACCCAGTTGGGTAAAGTGCCTTACCTGCGAACGCCTGGCCTGCTGGTTATGGACATGGATTCTACCGCGATTGAGATTGAATGCATCGACGAAATTGCCAAACTGGCGGGCGTCGGTGAGCAGGTGGCGGAAGTCACCGAACGTGCGATGCGTGGCGAGCTGGATTTCTCGGCCAGCCTGCGTCAGCGCGTCGCGACGCTCAAAGATGCTGATGCCGGTATTCTTGAACAGGTGCGCCAGACGCTGCCGCTGATGCCGGGCCTGACCGTGATGGTTCAGCGCCTGCAGGAAGCGGGCTGGCATGTGGCGATTGCGTCGGGTGGCTTCACGTATTACGCCGAATATCTGCGTGATCAGCTGAATCTGGTCGACGTGGCGGCGAATGAGCTGGAAGTCCGCGACGGTAAGCTGACCGGGCGTGTGATCGGGCCGATTGTCGATGCCCAATACAAAGCCGATACGCTGTTAAAACTGGCGGAAAAACTGGGCATTTCTCAGGAGCAAACTATCGCTATCGGCGATGGCGCCAACGATCTCAAAATGATGGCCGTTGCGGGGATGGGTATTGCCTATCACGCCAAACCGAAAGTGTATGAACAGGCTGCCGTTTGCATCCGTCATGCCGATTTGCTCGGTGTGTTATGCATCCTGAGCGGCAGCCAGTCTTAATACCCGTCATACTTCAGGTTGCCTCTGTGTTGGCTACGTTCGCCCACCCGAATCACTTACTCGTGTAAGCTCATCGGGATTCGTTCTCTTGCCGCCTTAATGCAACCCGAATTATTTAGGGTATCAATTTCTATTAATGTTCAAAGAGGTAAGTTGTGGCGAAAGCAGCAAAACGTGCATTTGTGTGTAATGAATGTGGCGCAGATTATCCGCGCTGGCAGGGGCAGTGCAGTGCGTGTCAGGCCTGGAACAGCATTACTGAAATCCGTTTGGCGGCTTCCCCGACTGTGGCGCGCAATGAGCGCCTGACCGGTTACGCGGGTGATGCAGGCGTCAGCCGCGTACAAAAACTTTCTGATATCAGCCTCGATGAACTTCCGCGTTTCAGCACCGGCTTCAAGGAATTTGACCGCGTGCTGGGTGGCGGCGTGGTGCCCGGCAGTGCAATTCTTATCGGCGGTAATCCGGGGGCGGGTAAAAGTACGCTGTTGCTGCAAATTTTATGTCACCTCAGCGAACACATGAAAACCCTGTATGTCACCGGGGAAGAATCGCTGCAACAGGTGGCGATGCGCGCGCACCGTCTGGGTTTACCGACGTCCAATATGAATATGTTGTCGGAAACCAGCATCGAACAGATTTGCGAAATTGCCGACAAAGAACAGCCGAAGCTGATGGTGATCGACTCCATTCAGGTGATGCATATGGCGGACATTCAGTCATCGCCGGGCACCGTCGCACAGGTGCGTGAAACCGCCGCCTATCTCACCCGATTTGCGAAAACGCGCGGCGTGGCGATTGTGATGGTCGGCCACGTCACCAAAGACGGATCGCTGGCCGGGCCGAAAGTGCTCGAACATTGCATCGACTGTTCCGTTCTGCTCGACGGCGATGCCGACTCCCGTTTCCGCACCTTACGCAGCCATAAGAACCGCTTCGGCGCAGTGAATGAACTGGGCGTATTCGCTATGACCGAACAGGGTCTGCGCGAAGTCAGTAACCCGTCAGCCATTTTCCTGAGCCGTGGCGATGAAATTACGTCGGGCAGCTCGGTGATGGTGCTGTGGGAAGGGACGCGGCCATTGCTGGTTGAAGTGCAGGCGCTGGTTGATCACTCTATGATGGGCAATCCGCGTCGTGTGGCCGTCGGGCTTGAGCAAAACCGGCTGGCGATTTTGCTGGCGGTTCTGCACCGTCATGGCGGTTTGCAGATGGCAGATCAGGACGTGTTTGTGAACGTCGTGGGCGGCGTGAAAGTGACGGAAACCAGTGCTGATCTCGCGTTGTTGCTGTCCCTGGTCTCCAGTCTGCGCGACCGCCCGCTGCCACACGATTTGGTGGTGTTTGGCGAAGTGGGGCTGGCGGGGGAAATCCGTCCGGTGCCAAGCGGCCAGGAACGTATCACCGAAGCGGCGAAGCACGGATTTAAACGCGCCATCGTGCCGCACGCCAACGTGCCGAAAAAAGTCCCTGCCGGAATGCAGGTGTTTGGTGTTAAAAAACTGGCCGATGCGCTGGCGATCCTCGACGATTTGTAGCGGTTGCCGGGTGTCTTTTCACCCTGTC
Organism: Rahnella sp. PCH160; assembly: GCF_047784855.1. Classification (NCBI taxonomy): domain Bacteria; kingdom Pseudomonadati; phylum Pseudomonadota; class Gammaproteobacteria; order Enterobacterales; family Yersiniaceae; genus Rahnella; species Rahnella sp. PCH160. The sequence continues at coordinate 353,247 of NZ_JBLOGT010000001.1, read as the reverse complement.
TTTGTGTTATTTTTTGTTTAGCTATTTTTGTTTAGTAAAGCAAACATAAGGACAGGGTATGTCTCAGTTCGATTATCTGAAAACCGCCATCAAGCAACAGGGACGCACTTTACAGCAGGTGGCCGAAGCCAGCGGGATGACCAAGGGTTATCTCAGCCAGTTGTTGAATGCAAAGATAAAAAGCCCCAGCGCCCAAAAGCTGGAGGCGCTGCATCGCTTCCTTGATCTTGAGTTTCCCCGCCGTGAAAAAAATATTGGCGTCGTGTTCGGTAAGTTTTATCCGCTGCACACCGGCCATATTTATCTGATTCAGCGCGCCTGCAGTCAGGTCGATGAACTCCATATCATCATGGGCTATGACGAGCCCCGTGACCGCGAACTCTTTGAAAACAGCTCGATGTCTCAGCAGCCGACGGTCAGCGATCGTCTGCGCTGGTTATTGCAGACGTTCAAATACCAGAAAAACATTCGTATTCATGCGTTTAATGAAGAAGGGATGGAGCCGTATCCGCACGGCTGGGATGTCTGGGGGCGCGGCATCAAAGAGTTCATGAGCCAGAAAGGCATTGAGCCCAATACCATTTATTCCAGCGAAGAGGCCGACGCGCCGCAGTACCGCGAACATCTCGGGATTGAAACGGTGCTGATCGACCCGAAACGCTCTTTCATGAATATCAGTGGCCGCCAGATCCGTCAGGATCCTTTCCGTTACTGGGATTACATTCCGACCGAAGTGAAGCCGTTCTTTGTGCGCACCGTGGCGGTTCTGGGCGGCGAATCCAGCGGTAAATCCACGCTCGTCAATAAGTTAGCCAACATTTTCAATACCACGAGTGCCTGGGAATATGGCCGCGATTACGTTTTCTCCCATCTCGGTGGCGACGAAATGGCGCTGCAATATTCCGACTACGATAAAATCGCACTCGGTCAGGCGCAGTACATTGATTTCGCAGTGAAATATGCCAATAAAGTGGCGTTTATTGATACCGATTTCCTGACGACGCAGGCGTTTTGTAAAAAGTACGAAGGGCGTGAGCATCCGTTTGTTCAGGCTCTGATGGACGAATACAAATTCGATCTGGTGATCTTGCTGGAAAACAACACGCCGTGGGTGGCAGATGGCCTGCGCAGTCTGGGCAGTACGTCCGATCGCATGTCATTCCAGAACCTGCTTATCGATATGCTGAAACAGAACAATGTGGATTACGTTCACGTTGAATCATCGGATTATGATCAGCGTTTTCTCGAGTGCGTAGATCTGGTGAAAAACATGCTGGCTGCGGATACCAGCCGGTTGAATGATCCCACCGCGAACTGACTTTTTTATGCCGGAAGAGCCAAGCGTCTGTTTTACGGAACAGGCGCTTTTTTATGGCCGCTATTTTTATAATTCAACGTTCAGATCCTTATTAATTATTCATGGTATGAATGCTTTTAGATTGTGTATTTTCAATAATTATTAATGAATTCATCTGATTGCCTCGGCTCCGGTTTTTAATTAATTCAGCTTGTAACAGTCTGAATTTAAAAGCGCTGTTGTATCAATGCATTGGCCGGGTTTGTTTTAGCCGGGTTTTTATTGCGCATTTTATGCGTAAATCCCATTTGCGAAATAAAAATAGAGTGGCGTCCGTTGAGTTTTACTTGTCCGATTATACTCATTCATTGTGCCTCTCATTCCGGCTGAGGCTTTTTAAGGTGATCCGAATGAATTTATCATTCAAGCCCTGGGGTATCGCAGTGCTGTGCAGTGCGGGCGCTTTTTCGCTGGCGAGCGTGATGTTTATGCAGGGCTGGTTTCCGGTGCGCAGCCAGGCGGAAATGACCGCGCAAACTGCGTCCCCCGCGCCCGTTGCGGCACCTGTCGCTGCCGTTCCTCCGACAGCAACGCCCGTTATACCTCCTGCTTTTACACAAGCTCAGCACAACCGTGGTCAATGCTCAGCCCGCTCAGCAAACCATCATTATTGAATCCGCCGATCCGCAGGTGGTTTACGTGCCGAGCTATAACCCGAACGTGGTTTACGGCGCATGGCCGACACCGGCTTATCCGCCGGTTTATCTGCCACCGCCGCCGGGTCAGCAGTTTGTGAACGGCGTGGCGTCCGGCATCGGTTTTGGTGTTGGCGTGGCGGCAACCTACGCGATTTTCGGCAATATCGACTGGGACGATGACCATCATCACGACGATTATGACCACCATGACGATCATCATGACGACGGCCATCACGGCGGTTCGTCTAACAATTACGTCAACGTAAACGTCAATAATTACAACCGGATATCCGGCAATAACAGCAACGCGGTTAACCATTCAGGCTCAGCGGCGACACAAGGCTGGCAGCATAATCCGGCTTTCAGCGCGGGTGTCCCGAATAACCGGGCGAACCTGAACGGGGCGACGCAAAATCAGGCGCTGAACAATGTGGCGCAGCGTAATAATTATCGTGGTTTTGACGGCAATGCGGGCGGGCAAAATAAACTGAGCGGGCAGACGCTGGATCAGCGACGGCAGCAGGCCGCTTCGGTGATGAGTAACCATCAGGGTAATATGTCTGCCGCCGGACATCCGGCACCAAGAGCTGTTCCTGCCAGCAGACAACCCATGCAGGCAGATAATCATCAGGTTTCTGGTCGCCAGTTACCGCAGCAGCATCAGACGTTAAACCGTCAGCAAAACGGCAACCAGAACGCCCTGCGTGCCGGAAATCAGCAACAAAGGCAGAACTTCCATCAGGCCGGCAATATGCCGCGCAGCACGGCATTCAGCGGAAATTCAAGCCGTGCGCCGTCATGGCAACAGCAGCAGGCGCGCGGTAATCAGAGCCGCCAGCAGATGCAAAACTTCCAGCACGCACGCCCGGCGAACGCGGAACCGGTTCACTTTCACCGCCGCTAGGTTGGTAAGGAAAAGTCATGAAGACATTACATAATATTGTGATTTGCATCAGCCTGCTTGCCTTACCTTTGACGGGTTTTGCGCAGCAGGCATTTTCCCGTCCGGAGCTGGCGGCGCAGGCGCTGGTGAAAGCGACGCAGGCGCATGACGATAAGGCGTTGGGGGAAATTCTTGGCAGCAACTGGCAGGTTTATCTGCCGCAAAATGATGTCGATCCTGACGAGGTGGCGCGTTTTCTGCGTGACTGGAATGTCGGCCACAAAATTGTCGAGCAGGGCGATATTGCGCATCTGAACGTCGGGGATGAAAACTGGCAATTGCCCATTCCTATGAAGCGCACGGCGCAGGGTTGGGAATTCGATATGGCGGCGGGCGCGGCAGAAATTGAAACCCGCACCATTGGTCGCAATGAGCTTTCGGCAATGCAGGCGGTTTCGGCTTACGCAGACGCGCAGCATCAATATCAGCTGGGTGCCGGGCAGTTTGCTCAGAAGATTATCAGCACGGACGGGCAGCACGACGGATTGTACTGGCCGGTCAAAGAGGGTGAAGCGCCAAGCCCGCTCGGTCCAGCATTTGGTCAGGATCAGCCAGGCACGGATTATCACGGCTACTACTACCGTATTCTCAGCGCGCAGGGCGGGAACGCCAGCGGCGGGGCGCACAGTTACATTGAAAACGGAAAAATGACTCAAGGTTTTGCGCTTATCGCGTGGCCGGTGGTTTACGGCCATACCGGTATCACCAGTTTTATGATTAACCAGCAAGGCGATGTATATCAGCAGGATTTAGGGGCTGATACCGATGCTTTAGCGCGGGCAATGACGGCGTTTGATCCGGATGCCCAATGGCAGAAGGTTGATGACGGCGAATAGGCGGAAACGCTGAGGCAAAGAACCCCGCCATGAAAATCGCGGGGTTTTGCTTTTACAGAAGAGGTCAGAAGGCGACGACGACTTTGCCCTGCATGTGACCATCCAGCACTTTCGCGTGAGCCGCTTCGATGCTTTCAACGGTCAGACCGTGCAGGGTTTCGCTCAACGTGGTGGTGACTTTACCTTCATCCACCAGCGCGGCGACTTGTTTCAGGATTTCGCCCTGCTGCGCAATATCCGGCGTATTAAACATGCTGCGGGTGTACATCAGTTCCCAGTGCAGCGCGGCGCTTTTCAGCTTCAGCTTGTTCATATCCAGCGGATGTTCGTTCTCAACGATGGTACAGATGTGGCCCATTGGCGCGATCAGATCGGTAATCGCGTCCCAGTGACCGTCGGTGTCATTCAGGCAAAGAATGAAATCCACCTGTCTGATGTCGTGTTTCGCCAGTTCGCCTTTCAGATCTTTGTAGCTCACGGTCAGATCGGCACCGCGATCCAGACACCACTGCGCAGATTCTGGGCGCGAAGCGGTCGCAATCACTTTCACTTTGCTTTGCTGTGAAGCAAACGGGATCGCCAGCGAACCAACACCACCGGCACCGCCGATAATCAGCAGCGTTTTATCGCCCGAAGCATCCTGAATTTTAAGATGTTCAAACAGTGCTTCCCAGGCCGTCAGGGTGGTCAGCGGCATGGCGGCAGCTTCTGCCCAGTTCAGGGATTTCGGTTTTACGGAGACGATGCGTGAGTCGATCAGTTGCTCGGAAGCGTTGCTGCCGGAACGGGTGATGTCACCGGCGTACCAGACTTCGTCGCCCGCTTTGAAGTTTTTCACCGCGCTGCCCACGGCTTTCACAATGCCGCTGGCATCCCAGCCCAGAATTTTCGGTGCGTCCAGACCGCTTTTCTGCACGCCTTTATGCACTTTAGTGTCGACCGGGTTAATGGAAACGGCTTTCACTTCCACCAGCAGGTCATTTTCGCCCGGCGCAGGTTGTGGCAGTTCGATGGCAATAAAACGGGATGGTTCTTTTGGATTGACGGCAATCGCTTTAACAGACATAAAAATTCCTCCATTGGGTATTCAGACAGTCTAGTCTTCATACTCTGGCCTGATCTATTGATTTTATGCTGTAGATGAAGGGTGCGCGGAGGCAAAAACGTGGCGTAAAGCAGACCCGAAGGCAATGAAAAAGGCCCGTTGCCGGGCCTTCATTCGTGCATAAGACGATTACTTGATCATCTTCTTGTACTTGATGCGCTTCGGCTCTAACGCTTCGGCACCTAAAGTCCGTTTTTTGTATTCTTCGTATTCGGTGAAGTTACCTTCGAAGAATTCAACTTTACCTTCATCCTGATAATCGAGGATGTGAGTCGCGATACGGTCGAGGAACCAGCGGTCATGAGAAATGACCATGGCGCAGCCCGGGAATTCCAGCAAGGCGTTTTCCAGTGCGCGCAGGGTTTCGATGTCGAGGTCGTTGGTCGGTTCATCGAGCAGCAGCATATTACCGCCAACCTGCAGCAGTTTTGCCAGATGCAGACGACCGCGCTCACCACCGGACAACTCACCGACGCGTTTGCCCTGATCAACCCCTTTGAAGTTGAAACGGCCCACGTAGGCGCGGCTTGGCATTTCGGTCGTGCCGATACGCATGATGTCCTGACCACCGGACACCTCTTCCCACACGGTTTTGCTGTTATCCATTGAGTCACGGAACTGATCAACAGACGCCAGTTTCACGGTGTCGCCCAGCTCAATCGTGCCGCCGTTCGCTTCTTCCTGACCGGACATCATGCGGAACAGCGTGGATTTACCGGCACCGTTCGGCCCGATAATACCGACGATAGCGCCTTTCTGTACGGAGAAGGACAAGTCGTCGATCAGAACGCGATCACCGTAAGATTTGCTCAGGTTTTTCACTTCAACGACTTTGTCGCCCAGGCGTGGACCCGGTGGAATGAACAGTTCGTTGGTTTCGTTTCGTTTCTGGTATTCGGTGTTGTTCAGTTCTTCAAAGCGAGCCAGACGGGCCTTGCCTTTAGACTGACGGCCTTTCGCGCCCTGACGAACCCATTCCAGCTCTTTCTCAATAGATTTACGACGGGCCGCTTCGGAAGACGCTTCCTGCGCCAGGCGTTCATCTTTTTGTTCCAGCCAGGTGGAGTAGTTACCTTCCCACGGAATACCTTCGCCGCGGTCAAGCTCAAGGATCCAACCCGCCACGTTATCAAGGAAGTAACGGTCATGGGTAATCGCCACAACGGTCCCTTCGAATTCGTGCAGGAAGCGTTCCAGCCATGCCACGGATTCAGCATCCAGGTGGTTGGTGGGTTCGTCGAGCAGCAGCATGTCTGGTTTTTCGAGTAGCAGTCGGCACAGCGCCACACGGCGGCGTTCACCCCCGGACAGGTTAGCTACTTTCGCATCCCAGTCTGGCAGGCGCAGCGCATCGGCGGCACGTTCCAGCTGGCTGTTCAGGTTATGGCCGTCGTGTGCCTGAATGATCTCTTCCAGCTTGCCCTGTTCAGCGGCCAGCTTGTCGAAATTCGCTTCCGGATCGGCGTACAGCGCATAAACTTCATCAAGGCGTTTGAGTGCGCCAACCACTTCAGAAACGGCTTCTTCCACGGATTCACGTACGGTGTGTTCCATGTTCAGCTGCGGTTCCTGCGGCAGATAACCGATTTTCAGATCAGGCTGCGGACGTGCTTCGCCTTCGATATCGGTGTCGATACCGGCCATGATGCGCAGAAGGGTAGATTTACCTGAACCGTTCAGACCCAGAACGCCGATTTTGGCGCCGGGGAAGAAACTCAGGGAGATGTTCTTAAGAATATGACGCTTCGGCGGAACAACTTTGCCGAGGCGGTGCATGGAATATACGTATTGAGCCACGTTGTTTTGAGCCTCTTTCTCTGCGGGCCGCGCGCATACGCCGAATCATTGAGACTGATCCGGCAGGCGCTGCGGCGAATTAAAGCCAGCCCCGCCTGACTGCGGCATGACTGATAAGGGTTCCGACTGCGAAGTTTAGCGTGTTTCAGTCGTGTTCCCAACCATCAGGTTCACAGTAAGGGAAGAATGTTGCCAGCCCGATACAGAGGCGTTACCGATCAGCCGAACGGAACGGAGAATTCATCCGGTTCGCCGGTGAGGCGGATAGGTTGGGTTCTGCCGACAAACATCCCGCTGGTCAGAATGTCTGTGAGCTTAACAACATGATAAATGGCCTGTTTATTCTGTGTTTTGACTTTGCGTTTAATATTGCCTTTGTGAGACGCCACTGTTTTCTGCTTGATGTTCAGGTGCTGGGAAATGTTTTGCGTGTTCAGGCCCGACATCCACATTTTCAGAATGCTCGACTCGGTGCGGCTCAGGCTGACCGGCGTGAGATCCAGCGGCTGTTCAGTTTCTGCTTCAGGTTCGGCTTCTGCGGAACGTGAAAGTTGCAGATTATGCGCGATCAGCTGGTAGATGGTGGTTGTGCGGATCGATTTTGAAATAATGATGATGTTTTTCCGGATCGGCACATAGTTTTGATAATTCAGATTTTCTTTGGAAATGAAAACAAAGAACAGGGTACCGGGGTGCGTGTTGATCACTTCTCGTAATGCATGACCGGACTGCGCGTCGGTCACGAAGCAGTCTTCGTTGACAAAGATGATTTCAGGCCTCAGGGAATTGCATGTGGCTTGCAGTGCGTCGATGTCCTTAAGCGAAAGAATATCTTTCTGATGTTGTCCGTTAAGTTGCAAGAGTGAATGCAATGCCAGCTGCGTGTAAAAACACTGATCTACAATGAGCGATGACATCGTAAGTTACCTATTTTTTGGCTCTATGTTTTTCTGCAGGCGCAGAGAGCTCGTTTTTATAAAGGCGACCGGTTTTTCAACGCAGCCGTATTGCGATGGGGCGTATCCCTGGGAAATTGCCAGAGGGCGGCAAAAAAGACTTTGCTGTGTGACGGGAAAACCCTTACGCAGAGTAATAAGGCGGGGATGGATTGATGTAAATCAGCAGAACGGGCTTTGGGACGTTTTGTGAGATCTTTGAGACAAAATGAGGGCAGGAAGCACTAAAGTTTCAGAATTGTGATGTTTTTAATATAAAAACCGGGCGACAGAAAGCCGCCCGGCGGAGAACATTATGGTCAGATTTTCTTGCGAATGAAGCGGTTAACCAGCCATTTTTCGATTTCGACAATCACGAAGATCATCGCACCGACCAGCAGGGTAATGCCCCAGAATTTCAGCGGCAGCGGTACGGTGCCAAACAGATGGTTCATGAACGGCAGATAAATCAGCGCCAGTTGCAGTACCAGCAGCACGCCGGAGACAATCCACAGGCCTTTGTTGACGAACACTTCGCGGCTCAGCGGGAAGCGGTCCATCACGCGGCAGTTAAACATATAAACCCATTGCGCGGTGACCAGCGTTTGCAGCAAGACGGTACGAATCAAATCGCTGCTGTAGCCGAGCGGTTGCATCCAGGCCTCAAGAATGAAGGCGCTACAGGCAATCAGAATACCGACGAACGCGATACGCCAGACGGCGTGCAGGTCTAAAACATGCTGACCCGGCTCACGCGGACGGCGGCGCATCATGCCTTTCTCGGCAGGCTCGAAGGCCAGACCGAATGACAGCGTGGTCGACGTCGCCATGTTCATCCACAGGATCTGAACCGGCGTCAGCGGGATCACCGCACCGGCCAGAATCGCCAGAATAATCAGCAACCCCTGCGCGAGGTTAGTCGGCAGAATAAACAGAATGGTTTTCTTCAGGTTGTCGTAAACACGACGGCCTTCTTTCACCGCGCTGGCGATGGTCGTGAAGTTGTCATCCGTCAGCACCATGTCTGCGGCTTCTTTGGTGACTTCAGTACCTTTGATGCCCATCGCGATGCCGACGTCAGCCTGTTTCAGCGCCGGCGCATCGTTCACGCCGTCGCCGGTCATGCCGACCACTTCCCCGTTTTCCTGCAATGCTTTCACCAGGCGCAGCTTATGCTCAGGGCTGGTACGGGCGAAAATATCGTACTGGCTGGCCGCGATCGCCAGCTCAGCGTCGTCCATATGCTCAAGCTGATTGCCGGTGATGGAATCCCCGCTGTTGCCAATGCCTAACATTTTACCGATAGCCATCGCGGTTTCCTGATGGTCACCGGTGATCATTTTCACGCGGATACCGGCCTGTTGACATTGCGCGATTGCATCGATAGCTTCAGGGCGCGGCGGATCCATCATCCCGGCGATACCGGCAAAGACCAGATCTTGCTGCAAATCGTCATGGCTCAGGTCGCCGTTAATAACCGGCTCTTCTTTGAACGCAGCGGCAACCATGCGCAGGCCCTGACGGGCGTAGCGCGCCATCTCTTCTTCCCAGTACTCACGACGGAAAGGTTTGACGCCATTTTCGGTCAGCTCAAATTTTGCCAGCGAGAACAACACATCCGGCGCGCCGGTCACAAAGAGCTGCGTTTTGCCGTTAATGCGTTGCAGGGTGGACATGTATTTGTGTTTAGAATCGAACGGGATTTTATCCAGAGATTCGACTTTACCGGTATTCAGCGTGCATTTTGCTGCCAGGACTTTCAGCGCGCCGGAAGTCGGCCCGCCGGTAATGCCCCAGTGACCTTTGTTGTCCTGAATCAGCTGGCTGTCGTTACATATATCGACCGCCATGATGAAGGTGTTAAGCACCGGCGTATTGATGACATCAATTTGTTGCTGCGTCGTGGCGTCTGTAATCCGGCCTTTCGGCTGGTAGCTTTCACCTTCAACGTGATAAGCGCGGTCTGCCAGAATCACCGCCTTGACGGTCATTTCATTCATGGTCAGCGTGCCGGTTTTATCCGAGCAGATGACGGTCATTGAGCCCAGCGTTTCGACGGTCGGCAGCTTACGGATAATCGCGTGGTTACGCGCCATCGACTGAACGCCGAGGGACAAAATAATCGAGATGATGGCGGGTAAACCTTCCGGCACGGAGGCGACGGCGAGGCTTATCAGTGACAGCAGCAATTCGCCGAGCGGCATGTCACGCAGGATAAAGGCGAAGACAAACAGGAACGCCATCATCAGCAAAATCAGGGCGAAAATGCCTTTCCCCAGTTTGTCGATTTGCTGCAACAGCGGGGTGCGCTGCGGTTCAATCGACGACATCATCTGGTTGATATGACCCAGTTCCGTGTCTTTACCGGTGGCGTACACCACGCCGGTAGCTGTACCGCCGCTGATCATGGTGCCCGAGAACAGCAGGTTGTGACGGTCACCAATCATGACTTCATCGTCGATGGTTCGGGCTGTTTTGGTGACGACGGTGGACTCGCCGGTCAGGATGGCTTCTTCAACCTGCAAATTGTGTGCGCTGACGATACGCAGGTCTGCGGGGATTTTATCGCCCGGACGCAGCTGAACGATATCGCCGGGCACCAGCTGGTCGGCATTGAGGGTCTGAATTTGTCCGTCACGGAATACAACCGCCTGACTGGACAGCATATTCTGAATGCTTTTCAGCGATTTCTCGGCGCTGTTTTCTTGCAGGAAACCGATCATGGCATTAATGACGGCAACGCCGAGGATCACCAGCGTATCGACCCAGTGGCCCATCGCGCCGGTCACGACCGCCGCCGCCAGCAGGATGTAAATCAGGACGTCATTGAAATGCGCGAGGAAGCGCATCAGGGCGCTTTTGGTTTGTTTTTCAGGTAAGGCATTCGGGCCAAATTCTTTCAGGCGCTCAGCGGCAACCTGCTGGCTCAGACCCGCTTCGCGAGTTTCCAGCCGCGACATGGCATCGTTACCACTAATCTGATACCAGTTTTTGTTTTCTGCCGCCGTTGAAGAAGAAGGGCTGGCATTGGTTTTTACAGATGATGGGGAATGAGTCATATACTTTTCCATAGGCGATGAATAAGAATGCTTGCACATGAATAAATTAAGCGTGTAATTGCTACGGGTATTCAAATGGGGTTGAGAATATGACGTGATAATAAGTAATTATGCGAAAATAAAATTGATCTGAACCAGTAAAGACTTTTTTAGTCACGGAAATAATAAAAATAATCAATAAAAACAGTGCTATGAATAAATTAGGAATATCGGTATTTTTCGTTTTTCATTTAGGTTTTGTTTAAGGTTTAAATATCACGGTAAATTAGCGTAAATAATGATGAGTTTTGTCAGTGCATTTATTTAGATTGTCATTGTAAGCGTGCTATCTGTTTTTATTGTCTCACCTGTTAGGCATTTTCAGGGAAATTGAAAAAACATGAGCGCTTATTCGTCTGCTACGTTGTGTTACGTAAAATAAGGGCGGGGTTCTCTGGTAACGGCTTTGCGCTTGCATCACACTGTGTAAAGTTTGTGATGCGGTTCCCGCATGACTTCAATTTTAAAAATGAATCGATTAGCGTAGTGACTGTCTACAGAACGAAGAACGGTTCTTACATCAAAAACAGCACGTCTGTAGGGCAATATCTGTGCCGCTGGCACAGCAGGAAAGACAACCCGTGAGGATAAAGGTAAGTATGGTCAAGGTGGACAAATGGCACGCTCTGGCAATGAGCGTAATGCTGGTGACAGCATCGGGCGTGGCGAAAGCGGATTCGCTTGATTCGCAACGTCAGCACTATATGCAGATTAAGCAGGCGTGGGATAACAATCAGATGGATGTCGTTGGCCAGCTGATGCCGACGCTCGAAGACTATCCTCTTTATCCTTATCTCGAATACCGCCAGCTGACGCAGGATCTGGGCGAGGCGACGCCGGCTCAGGTGAATGCCTTTGTGAAAGCGAATCCGACGTTGGCGCCAGCACGTTCCCTGCCTGCACGCTATGTGAATGAACTGGCGCGTCGTCAGGACTGGAACAGTTTGCTGTCTTTCAGCCCGCAGCCACCGAAGCCGGTCGCTGCCCGCTGTAACTATTACTATGCCAAATGGACCACCGGCGACCAGAAAACCGCGTTCGATGGCGCGAAAGATATCTGGTTAACCGGCACGTCACTGCCGGGTACCTGCGATAAATTATTCTCCGTCTGGCAAGGCGCCGGGAATCAGACCGCACTGACTACGCTGCAACGTATTGGTCTCGCAATGAAAGCCGGGAACACCAGTCTGGTCAGTTTTCTGGCGAAGCAGTTGCCGCCGGATTATCAGACCATGCGCGACGCGCTGGTCGATCTGCAAAATAACCCGAATACGATTGAAAGCTTTGCGCGCAACGTCGGGCCAACAGATTTTACCCGCAACGCCACCAGCATTACGTTCGCCCGCATTGCCCGTGATGATTCGGAAAACGCACGTTCGATGATCCCGGTTCTGGCCCGTTTGCAGAAGATGAGTGACAGCGATCGCCTTGAGCTGGAAGAAGCCGTGGCCTGGCGTTATATGGGCAGCGATGCCACGCCGGAGCAGGCCGCATGGCGCGATAACGTGATTCTGCGCAGCCATTCCACCACGCTGGTTGAGCGCCGGATCCGTATGGCACTGGCCGCCGGTGACCGTCAGGGGCTGAGTCAGTGGCTGGATCGTTTGCCGTCGGACGCTTTGCAGCAGGACGAATGGCAATACTGGCGTGCGTCAGTGATGATCGACAAAGGGCAGCGTTCGCAGGGCGAAGCGATGTTGCGCACCTTAATGAAGGGGCGCGGTTTCTATCCGATGGCGGCGGCGCAGAAGCTGAATGTCGCGTATCCGATGCAGATTTCTGTGGCGACGAAACCGGATTCCAGTATTTCTTCCTTACCGGAAGTGGCACGCGTTCGCGAGCTGATGTACTGGCAGATGGATAATCTGGCGCGCACCGAGTGGAGCTATCTGGTGAGCAGCCGAAGTGAGGCACAGCAGTCTGCGCTGGCGCGTTATGCCTTTGAGCAGAAATGGCCGGATCTGAGCGTACAGGCCACGATTACCGGCAAGCTGTGGGATTATCTCGAAGAACGTTTCCCGCTGGCGTGGCCGGATGAATTCCGTCGTGCGACCAACGATAAAGGCATCACACAAAGCTACGCGATGGCCATTGCCCGTCAGGAAAGCGCATGGAACCCTAAAGCACGTTCTCCGGTGGGCGCGGCTGGCCTGATGCAGGTTATGCCTGCGACGGCGCAGCACACGGTCGACATGTTTGGTTTGCAGGGTTACAGCAATCCGGCGCAGCTGCTGGATCCGCAGATGAATATCACCATCGGCACCAGCTATCTTGAATACGTTTATCAGATGTTTGGCCGCAACCGTATTTTATCCAGCGCCGCCTATAACGCCGGCCCGTCGCGGGTGAATACCTGGCTGGGAACCAGCGCGGGCAGGGTGGACTCCGTCGCATTTATCGAAAGTATCCCTTTCTCTGAAACGCGCCGATATGTTAAAAATGTGTTGGCTTATGATGCGTTTTATCGTTATTTTTTACATCAACCGGCCAAAATTTTGACGGATGCCGAATGGCAGAGGCGTTACTGATTTTCGGGCGTTTATGTTAAGCTGCTGTACTAGTTCAATAGTATGGCAGCCCTCACATGACGCAACGAACACTCACTGACCCTGCTCTTTCCCAACAAGGCAATGAGGACTGGCAGTGCTTTCTGGTACTGCTACAGCAATCTTTTGCTGAAAATCTGCATCAGGATTTGTTGCAACTGCTTCTTACGCCCGATGAACGTGCGGCGCTGGGAACGCGGGTGCGCATTATTCAGGAACTGATGCGGGGAGAAATGAGCCAGCGTGAGCTGAAAAGCCAGCTGGGTGCCGGTATCGCGACGATTACCCGGGGTTCCAACGGTCTGAAAACGGCACCGGCGGAACTGAAAGAATGGCTGGGTGAGCAGTTACTGTCAGAAAAAACGGACGACTGATGCGTCCGTTGTCATTTAAAGCTCAGTGCGTCTGCGCGCGAGCCTGATACACCGGATTATGGAACGGCGCTAAAGCCAGAACCAGCGCCTGATGATAAACGCTGGTGCGCGTCAGTTTCCCCGCCGTAAAAATGCCAATCGCGCCGCCTTTACGTTTAACTTCCGCAATACCGGTCAGCTTCTCCATCTCATCTCCCAATTCGCTGCCCTGATTGATTCCCTGTAAAATAATTTCAGGTAACATCAGGCTTGCAGAACGGGATTCGCCGCGCTGGTGCATATTCTCAATCACCATCCAGGCGAACGTCATATTGTCTTCGATACCGGCTTCCACGCCGACCCAGAAGTCCGCTTCCGGGCGAACCTGACGCGCACCAATAACGCGATGACGCGCACCGGTACGGGTCTCATTACTGCCGATAGGCTGATTGGGAACACCACTATCGACGTCAACGCCTTCAATGCGAAACGCCTCAGCGCCGAAAATGTCTTCAAAAGCCATGGCGATAGCTTTGATCTTTGCCGGGTTAGTGGTTGCAGCGACAACATGGTACATAGAGTTCTGGCATCCTTTAGCAAATTTCACGCAGTATAACGGAAAACACACATGTTACAGGTATATCTCGTCCGTCACGGCGAAACAGAATGGAACGCAGCGCGTCGTATTCAGGGGCAGTCAGACAGCCCGCTGACGGCCAAAGGTCTTTATCAGGCCCGTCAGGTTGCTGAGCGCGTGCGCAATGAAGGGATTACTCACGTCATCACCAGTGATTTGGGGCGAACCCGTCACACCGCGCAGATTATCGCTGATGCCTGTGGCTGTGAAGTGATCAATGAACCACGTCTGCGCGAGCTGCACATGGGCGTGCTGGAAGAACGTGTTCTGGATGGCCTGACGGAACAGGAAGAAATCTGGCGTAAGCAGATGGTCGATGGTTCGCCGCAAGGGCGTATTCCTGAAGGAGAAACCATGACGGAACTGGCTGCGCGTATGCGCGCTGCGCTCGACAACTGTCTGCAACTGCCGCCGGGCAGTAAACCTTTGCTGGTCAGCCACGGCATTGCGCTGGGGTGTCTGATCAGTACGATTCTGGGATTGCCTGCCTATGCGGAACGTCGTCTGCGCCTGCGTAACTGTTCATTGTCGCGCGTGGATCATCAGCAAAGTGCCTGGCTGGCGAATGGCTGGATTGTTGAAACAGCGGGCGATGTATCACATCTGGATATGCCCGCGTTAGACGAATTACAACGCTAACGCCTGGAGGCGTTAGCGGCGGATTGGGATCAGGTAATCACACTGTATTTCTAATGGTGCAGTGCCGGGATCACGGCCATTAGTGTAGAAGCGTTCGATATCCTGTCCCTTTCTGCGGGTCAGTTTCAGCGTTGGCAGACAGGTGCTGTACAACGTCAAAATGAACTCCTGTAAATGCTCAGGCGTGCCAGTGTAGTGGAACATGGCATACTCACCTTCCTGCAACACAATCGGCTGACCTTCCACATTTTCCGGCAGATGTGCGGGCTCAAGCGCGGTGGTGTAAAGGACTTCCTGTTCGTCATCTTTTTCCTGGCTTGGACGTGAATGGTGCAGGCCATAAAGGATCGGCGGCAGCGTTTTCGCTTCACCAATGTATTGACGCCAGAAATGACGACGCATCTCGTTACGGTACGTGGTGATTTGCTCCAGCGTACAGGCGTAACTTTGCGTCATGCCGATCAGATGCTGTTCAGGCAACACGATATATTCCGGCTGAGGCAGAATAAAGGCACCCAGACGAATTGGCGGGCAGATCCCGAAGGAGTGCCAGTCTTCAGCACGACGATACAGTGCCGGAGTTTGAGCAAATTGCTTTTTGAATGCCCGGGTAAACGTTTGTTGAGAGTCAAAACGGTACTGAAGGGCGATATCTAAAATGGGGCGACTGGTGAGGCGCAGAGCGACGGCCGCTTTTGAAAGGCGACGCGCGCGAATATAAGCACCGATTGCATTGTTTGTGACATCTTTGAACATTCGCTGCAGGTGCCACTTTGAATAGCCGGCCTTGGCTGCGACATTGTCGAGTGACAAGGGCTGGTCTAAATGGGTTTCTAACCAGCTAAGAAGGTCACGAATGATTCCTGCTTGATCCATAGATCGTCCTCGTTGAGCTAAGATAATTCAGAGAATGTTGGGCGGCATAATAGCAACTTTTTCCTGATAAGACTTCCTAAGAATTTTTTGGCTATCTGTGCTATTTACAGGTGTTACAGAGTATTTCATTCAGAAACTGTGAATACACGCTTTCTGAATGGGGTTTCTTTAGAAAACAACGTCATGCTTATGACGCGGAGTAACTTAATGAAAAAGTGTTGGATTTTTGTTTTTGGGATGTTTGTTTTTTGTTCTGGCGCAGCCCATGCTGAGGAAGTGGGATCGGTTGATACGGTCTTTAAACTGTTCGGTCCGGACCACAAAATTGTCGTCGAGGCCTTTGATGATCCTGATATTAAAAATGTAACGTGTTATATCAGTCGCGCAAAAACCGGCGGGATCAAAGGGGATTGGGGCTGGCAGAAGACACGTCAGATGCGGCGATTTCCTGTCAGCAGGTTGGCCCGATTGATCTGAGCGATAAGATTAAACAAGGCAAAGACAAGGGAACCGTGGTGTTTCAGAAACGGACGTCTCTGGTATTTAAAAAACTTCAGGTCGTGCGCTTCTACGATGAGAAACGCAATGCGCTTATCTACCTGAGTTACTCCGACAAAGTGGTCGATGGCTCGCCTAAAAATGCGCTGAGTGCAGTACCGATCATTCCGTGGGCGCACACGACGCCGTAAGTTTTCGGTGATGTCAAAGCACTAAAACAAAAGGCCAGCTTTCGCTGGCCTTAAATGGTTTTGATGCATCGACTACAGAGCGGTTGGCAACCTTCTGTATTAGTCTTCCAGATCACCACAGAAACGGTAACCTTCGCCATGAATGGTCGCGATGATTTCCGGGGTATCTGGCGTCGCTTCGAAATGTTTACGAATGCGGCGGATGGTAACGTCAACAGTACGGTCATGCGGCTTAAGCTCGCGACCGGTCATTTTCTTCAGCAGATCGCCACGGGTTTGGATTTTGCCTGGGTTTTCGCAGAAGTGCAGCATCGCGCGGAATTCGCTGCGCGGTAACTTGTATTGTTCGCCCTGCGGGCTGATCAGTGAACGGCTGTTGATATCCAGTTCCCAACCATTGAATTTGTAGCTTTCTACCAGACGACGTTCTTCGCCGGTTGTGCCCAGGTTCATTGTACGGGACAAAAGATTGCGTGCGCGGATAGTCAGTTCACGCGGGTTGAATGGCTTCGTGATGTAATCATCAGCGCCGATTTCCAGACCCAGAATTTTGTCAACTTCGTTGTCGCGGCCCGTCAGGAACATCAGAGCAACGCTGGCTTGTTCGCGTAATTCGCGTGCCAGCAGCAGGCCGTTTTTGCCTGGCAGGTTGATATCCATGATAACCAGATTGATGTCATTTTCGGACAGAATGTGGTGCATTTCCGCGCCATCATTGGCTTCATGTACCATGTAGCCTTCTGCTTCAAAAATGCTCTTTAACGTATTACGTGTCACTAACTCGTCTTCGACGATCAGAATGTGAGGGGTCTGCATGATTGCTACCTAAGATTGCCAACAAATAGAAAATAGGAGTACAGAAGTCCTTGTTATCCCGATGAATTTCGATGCCTTATTGGCCATCTCACTCGTTACATGACTAAAGTACGTAAACGCGTTCTCGATGCAATTTCCATCAACGGCAACAACATCGCAAGCTCGGTCAGGGATTCCACTTTCTGCAGTTCCACGGGGTCCTAAAGCGGCAAACATCCTAACCCTATTAACAGCAATATAACAGCGAGTGTCGAAATTACCACCCAACAAAATTACGGTTTGTTGACATATATCAAGTTCAATTGTAGCACGGTAACAGAACAGTGAAAAACACTTACAAGAATGCACGCTTGAGTCACATTTCGGCCTTTATTGTACACGATTCAGCAATGCATTAAGAAACGAAAGATAAATGCAAAATCTGTATGTGTCGTTATTATATATCCGCATGAAAAATAATGATAATTTTTTCTTTAAAGTGAGCTTAACCGCGCCAGCACCTTTTTTACCTATCGGATAAGCTTTTCCGATAAAATAAAGGAATATATTCAGCCGACTGTTAAGTTCTTGTGAAGAATATAAGCGAGGAGCCGTTTTGAAAGCGGATAAAATTTCATCGCTGAAAAACAGGCGGCAATTTCATTCACTCTTTGCAGAGGCACGACATGCAACTTCATATTATTTTAGTCTCTCCGGCTCGCCCGGAAAATGTCGGCGCAGCAGCCCGTGCAATGAAAACGATGGGCTTTGCGTCATTACGTATTGTTGACAGCGAGGCACATCTCAGGCCAGAAGCCGGCTGGGTGGCGCACGGTTCGCAGGAGATCCTGCAAAATGCGCTGCATTTCGATACGCTTGCGCAAGCGCTGGCTGACATCGATTTTACCGTTGCCACCACCGCACGCAGTCGCGCGCGTTTCCACTATTACTGCACGCCTCAGGAATTGCAGGTTCAGCTCGAAGAGAAAAGTGACTGGATAAACCATGCGGCGCTGGTGTTCGGGCGCGAAGATTCCGGGCTGACCAATGAAGAGCTGGAACTTGCCGACGTTCTGACCGGTGTTCCGATGGTGGCGGATTATCCGTCGCTGAACCTGGGCCAGGCGGTGATGGTTTTCTGTTATCAGTTGT
Source organism: Rahnella sp. PCH160 (assembly GCF_047784855.1). Lineage (NCBI taxonomy): Bacteria > Pseudomonadati > Pseudomonadota > Gammaproteobacteria > Enterobacterales > Yersiniaceae > Rahnella > Rahnella sp. PCH160. Next base: position 334,851 of record NZ_JBLOGT010000001.1, on the reverse strand, counting down.
CGGCACTGAATCAGGTGACGTCAGTGAAAGCGGAAAATGCGCAGGAAGGGCAGCTGGCTGCGCTGCGTGTCAGAGTGGATAGTTTGCTGGAAAATGTCGGTGCCGGAGACGATCAAAAACTGTCGGACTGGTTGCATCAGAGGCTTGGTCTTTTGCAGCAGCGGGATGCTGCGATGCTGCACACTTTGCTGCATGACATCGAAAAAAAGCTGACCCAATGATCTGATAAGAATATCCATTTCACCGGTGCGATCTGCGGCATCAGGAAAATTGACCTGCAGATAACACTGGAATTGTTTTTAAACGCAGGTCATTATTCATTTAATACTGCCCGTGATTAACCGGGCAAAAAGAGAAAAAAATTGACTTATTTTGCCTTATGCTTTAGCTAATAGAGGCAGACAGAGTAGAAACCTAAAGACAGACAGAAAATAAAAATGCGAATCATCAGCCTGAACACAACAATTATTACCACCACCGATACCACAGGTAACGGGGCGGGCTGACGCGTACAGGAAAAAGAAAAAAAGCCCGCACCTAAACAGTGCGGGCTTTTTTTTTACATTTAAACGAGAGCTTCAGGAGAAAACCAGAAATGCGAGTGTTGAAATTTGGCGGGACCTCAGTAGCAAACGCAGAACGCTTTTTGCGGGTTGCGGACATTATGGAAAGCAATGCGCGTCAGGGACAGGTGGCGACGGTATTATCCGCGCCTGCCAAAATTACCAACTATCTGGTTGCCATGATTGAACGGACTGTCGCCGGGCAGGACATCAGGAGCATCATGAGCGACGCAGAAAACATTTTTGGTCAGCTCATCACCGGTCTGGCGGCACAGCAGCCGGGCTTTGATTTGCCGAAAGTGAAAGCGTTTGTCGATCAGGAATTTGCCCAGCTTAAACAGTTGCTGCACGGCATCGCGTTGCTGGGGCAATGTCCGGACAGCGTGAATGCTTCAATCATCTGTCGTGGCGAAAAGCTCTCCATCGCCATTATGGAAGCCGTTTTCCTCGCGAAAGGGTTTGGCGTCACCGTCATCAACCCGGTCGAAAAATTGCTGGCTCAGGGCCACTATCTTGAATCGACTGTGGATATCAACGAATCCACCCGCCGTATCGCCGCCAGTGCCATTCCTGCCGATCACATCGTGCTGATGGCCGGTTTCACTGCGGGCAACGAGAAAGGTGAACTGGTTGTGCTGGGGCGTAACGGCTCCGACTATTCTGCGGCCGTGCTGGCGGCGTGTTTACGCGCTGACTGTTGCGAGATCTGGACTGACGTCGATGGCGTGTATACCTGTGACCCGCGTACTGTGCCAGATGCCCGTTTGCTGAAATCGATGTCGTATCAGGAAGCGATGGAGCTGTCGTACTTCGGTGCAAAAGTGCTTCACCCGCGTACTATCCTGCCAATTGCCCAGTTCCAGATCCCTTGCCTGATCAAAAACACTACCAACCCGCAAGCGCCCGGCACCCTGATTGGCAGCGAAAGCCTCGGCGACAATACGCCGGTGAAAGGCATCACTAACCTGAATAATATGGCGATGATCAACGTCTCCGGCCCGGGGATGAAAGGGATGATCGGCATGGCGGCGCGCGTTTTCGCGGTGATGTCGCGTTCCGGAATTTCGGTTGTGCTGATCACCCAGTCTTCGTCTGAATACAGCATCAGCTTCTGCGTGCCGCAAAGTGAGCTGGTTCGCGCACGCAAGGCGCTGGAAGATGAATTCTACCTTGAGCTGAAGGATGGCCTGCTTGAGCCGCTGGACGTCATGGAAAAACTGGCCGTGATTTCAGTGGTCGGCGACGGCATGCGTACGCTGCGCGGCATCTCTGCGAAATTCTTCTCCGCACTGGCACGCGCCAATATCAACATCGTCGCCATCGCGCAGGGGTCTTCTGAACGTTCCATTTCCGTGGTGGTGAATAATGAAGATGCGACCACCGGTGTCCGCGTCAGCCACCAGATGTTGTTCAACACCGATCAGGTTATTGAAGTATTTCTGATCGGTGTCGGCGGTGTCGGCGGGGCATTGATCGAACAGATCCGCCGTCAGCAGACCTGGCTGAAAACCAAACATATTGATCTGCGCGTGTGTGGCATCGCCAACTCCCGCGCGTTGCTCACCAATGTTCACGGCATTGCACTGGATACCTGGCAGGACGAGCTGGGCGCAGCGAAAGAGCCCCTGAATCTGGGCCGTCTGATCCACCTGGTGAAGGAATACCATCTGCTGAACCCGGTGATTGTGGACTGCACGTCCAGTCAGGAAGTGGCGGATCAATACGCCGATTTCCTGGCAGACGGTTTCCACGTTGTCACGCCGAACAAAAAGGCCAACACCTCGTCGATGAATTATTACCATCAGTTGCGTAAAGCGGCAGATGGCTCACGCCGTAAGTTCCTGTATGACACCAACGTCGGCGCGGGTTTGCCGGTTATCGAGAACCTGCAAAACCTGCTGAATGCGGGCGACGAACTGTTGCGTTTCTCCGGGATCCTCTCCGGATCGCTGTCGTTCATCTTCGGTAAACTGGATGAAGGCATGTCGCTGTCTGCGGCCACTTTGCAGGCGCGCGATATGGGTTACACCGAGCCTGATCCGCGTGACGACTTGTCGGGTATGGACGTCGCCCGTAAGCTGCTGATTCTGGCGCGTGAAGCCGGTTATAAGCTGGAACTGTCGGATATCGACGTCGAATCCGTTTTGCCTGCGTCATTTGATTCCTCAGGGAATGTGAATGAATTTGTGGCACGTCTCCCAGAGCTGGACGCCGAATTTGCGCAGCGCGTTGCGGATGCGACGGCAGCGGGTAAAGTATTGCGTTATGTGGGCGCTATCGAAGAAGGGCGTTGTAAGGTAAAAATCGACGCTGTCGATGGTAATGACCCGCTTTATAAAGTAAAAAATGGTGAGAATGCGCTGGCGTTTTACAGCCGCTATTACCAGCCGCTGCCGCTGGTATTGCGCGGCTACGGTGCCGGTAATGATGTGACGGCGGCGGGTGTGTTTGCCGATCTTTTGAGAACGCTGTCATGGAAGTTAGGAGTTTAATATGGTTAAGGTGTATGCCCCGGCTTCAATCGGGAACGTCAGCGTAGGCTTCGACGTTCTGGGCGCAGCAGTGTCTCCGGTGGATGGCACGCTTCTGGGTGATTGCGTATCGGTAGAAGCCGCTACATCATTCAGCCTGAAAAACGAAGGTAAGTTTGTTTCCAAACTGCCTGACCGGATGGAAGACAATATCGTTTATCAGTGCTGGCAGCGTTTCTGTCAGGAAATCGGCAAAGATGTGCCGGTGGCGATGACGCTTGAAAAAAATATGCCGATCGGTTCCGGGCTGGGTTCCAGCGCCTGTTCGGTGGTTGCCGGTCTGATGGCGATGAATGAATTCTGCGGCAAACCGCTCAGCGACAACAAAATGCTGGAGCTGATGGGCGAACTGGAAGGGCGGATTTCCGGCAGCGTGCATTTTGATAACGTCGCACCGTGCTATCTGGGCGGCATTCAGCTGATGCTTGAAGAGCTGGATATTATCAGCCAGAACGTGCCAAGTTTTGACGACTGGCTGTGGGTGATGGCGTATCCGGGCATCAAAGTCTCGACGGCGGAAGCGCGCGCGATTTTACCGGCGCAGTATCGCCGTCAGGATTGCATCAGTCACGGGCGCTATCTGGCGGGCTTTATTCATGCGTGCCACACACAGCAACCGGCGCTGGCCGCGAAGCTGATGAAAGACGTGATCGCTGAACCTTACCGCACACGTCTTCTGCCGGGCTTTGCCGAAGCGCGCAGCGCGGCCGAAGAAATCGGTGCACTGGCGTGCGGGATTTCCGGTTCCGGCCCGACGCTGTTTGCCGTCTGCAATGACAGCGCAACCGCGAAACGTATGGCCGACTGGTTGCAGACGCACTATCTGCAAAATGACGAAGGCTTTGTTCATATTTGTCGTCTGGATACCGCTGGCGCGCGGGTATTGGGATAACTCGATAATCGACTGGGATAACTAATGAAATTGTACAACCTGAAGGATCACAACGAGCAAGTGAGTTTTGCGCAGGCCGTCAAACAAGGTCTGGGCAAACAGCAGGGATTATTCTTCCCGCTCGACCTGCCGGAGTTTGAGCTGACCGAAATTGACCGCCTGCTGGATCTGGATTTCGTCACCCGTAGCACGCGCATTCTTTCTGCTTTCATCGGCGATGAAATTCCTGAAGACGAATTGCATCAGCGCGTGAAAAACGCGTTTGCTTTCCCGGCGCCAGTTGCAAAAGTGGAAGACGATATTGCCTGTCTGGAGCTGTTCCACGGCCCGACCCTGGCCTTTAAAGATTTCGGTGGCCGCTTCATGGCGCAGATCCTGACGCAGGTATCAGGCGACCAGCCAGTGACCATCCTGACCGCGACGTCCGGTGATACCGGTGCCGCTGTGGCGCATGCGTTCCACGGTATGAAAAATGTTCGCGTGGTGATTCTGTATCCGCGCGGCAAAATCAGCCCGCTCCAGGAAAAACTGTTCTGTACCCTCGGTGGCAATATTCACACCGTGGCTATCGATGGCGATTTCGATGCCTGCCAGGCGCTGGTCAAACAGGCGTTTGATGATGAAGAACTGAAACACGCCCTGAAGCTGAATTCGGCAAACTCCATCAACATCAGCCGTCTGCTGGCGCAGATTTGCTATTACTTCGAAGCCGTGGCGCAACTGCCGCAGGAAGCCCGCAATCAGCTGGTGGTTTCCGTGCCAAGTGGTAACTTCGGTGATCTGACGGCCGGTCTGCTAGCGAAATCTCTCGGCCTGCCGGTGAAGCGTTTTATCGCTGCCACTAACGCCAATGACACCGTGCCGCGTTTCCTGAGTAACGGTGAATGGGATCCGAAGAAAACTGTCGCGACTCTGTCGAACGCCATGGACGTCAGCCAGCCAAATAACTGGCCGCGCGTGGAAGAACTGTATCGCCGTAAAATCTGGCAACTGAAAGATCTCGGTTTTGGTGCGGTCAGCGATGACACCACGGAAGACGCGATGCGTGAGCTGGCGAATATCGGTTACATCTCTGAACCGCATGCCGCGATTGCTTATCGCGTTTTGCGTGACCAACTGCAACCGGGCGAATTCGGCCTGTTCATCGGCACGGCGCATCCGGCGAAGTTCAAAGAAAGCGTGGAAGCGATTTTGGATCAGGACATCGGCTTGCCGAAAGAACTGGCGGATCGCGCTGACCTGCCGCTGCTGTCGCACAATCTGCCGGCAGACTTCAGCGAAATGCGCGCATTCCTGATGGCGCTGCCTGAATAAAATTCGGGGCCTCTGAAATGCAAAAGCCCTCTTCGTGAGGGCTTTTTTACGGGTATAGAAAGAGAAATCAGCGTTCAGGACGCGTAAAGACCAACTCGTTGCCCTGTGAGCGTGATTCGTCAAAGGCATAACCTTCCAGATTGAAATCCTGTAATTGCTTTGCCTTATCCAGACGTTCTTTGATGATAAACCGGCTCATCAGCCCGCGCGCTTTTTTCGCGTAGAAGCTGATGACTTTGTATTTGCCATTTTTTTCATCAAGGAAAACCGGTTTGATGATTTCGCCATCCAGCAGTTTAGGTTTTACCGCTTTGAAATATTCGTCGGACGCCAGATTCACCAGCACTTTGCTTTTTTGTTCGCTCAGCAGCTGGTTGAGTTTTTCGGTCAGCAGCTCACCCCAGAAGGCGTAAAGATTAATGCCCTGCGGGTTTTCCAGCCGGATGCCCATTTCCAGGCGATACGGCATCATCAAATCCAGCGGGCGCAGCAGACCGTATAAACCGGACAACATGCGTAAATGCTTTTGCGCAAAATCGAAATCTTTCTCACTGAAATCTTCCGCCTGCAGGCCGGTATAAACGTCACCTTTGAACGCCAGTAATGCCTGGCGCGCATTATCTGGCGTAAAAGCCGGCTGCCAGTCATTGAAGCGTTCGGCATTCAGGTGGGCCAGTTTATCGCTGATCCCCATCAGTGAAGAGATTTGTGCGGGAGACATTTTACGTGCCACCGTGATTAACTGAGCGGATTTATCCAGCAGCTCAGGTTGGGTGTAGCGCGTTGTCGCAAGCGGGCTTTCGTAATCGAGCGTTTTGGCAGGTGAAATAATGGTCAGCATAGTCTCGTCCGTTGGTCAGTGACGCTTCAAATTTGGAATTTTTTTCGTTGCACTACTGTAGCAAAAAAGCCGCTGCGGGGGAGCCATGATATCGATAGGTGAAAGCTTACCGGTCAGCGCCGGGGCGGTTCTTATCCCAAATCCCCGGCTCCAGCTGACCACGTAATTCCGGGAAATGGTCGGGATTAAACACCGGTATTTTCCCCATGCGCTGCTGGCGTTCATAGTCTTTCACCACTTTGACCGCCACGCCCGAAAGGAGCAGCAGCGCCGTCAGGTTCAGTATCGCCATCAGTGCCATGAAAATATCCGCCAGTTTCCAGACGATATGCAGTTCCATCAGACAGCCGCAGAACACCATAGCGATGACCAGTAAACGGAAAATCAGTAACTTATACGGCGCGGCGCGGTGAACTAAACTCAGGTTGTTTTCCGCGTAAGCGTAGTTGCCTGAGATCGACGTAAAGGCAAAAGAAAACACCAGTACGGCCAGCGCAATGTGGCTCCATCCGCCTGTTGAGGGCGTAATCGCTTGCTGCAATAAGCGGATACCAAAAGGCGCGTCCGGGTGATCAAGCACGCCGGATGTCAGCACAATCAGCGCTGTGGCGGTGCAAATCACCACCGTATCAATGAAGACGGCAAACATCTGGTTGAAACCCAGGGTGGCGGGGTGACGGACGGACGCCATGGCCGCCGCATTCGGCGAGGAACCCACGCCCGCTTCACTGGCAAACACGCCGCGCTGCATGCCCTGAGTGACGGCCTGTGTGACGCCATAAGCCAGCGCGCCGGAGGCCGCTTCCTGCAAGCCGAAAGCGCTTTTGAAGACCAGTGCGATCACCTGTGGCAGTTTTTCGATGTTATGGCCGATGACCCAAATTGCCAGCAGCAGGTACGTAAAGGCCATCAGCGGAACCAGCCATTTGGACAGCCAGATGACAGAGCGTATGCCGCCAAAAATCAGCACGGCGGTCAGCGTGGCCAGAATAGCGGCGGTGGTGAGGTGGGGAACATGCAGCAGATGGAAGGAGGCTTGTGCAATAGAATTGGCCTGTAACGCACTGAAAACAAAACCGCAGGAGATGACCATCAGCAAAGAGAACAGAATGCCCATCCAGCGCATGCCCAATCCTTTCTCCATGTAATCCGCCGGGCCGCCGCGAAATTTACCGTGTTCGCCCACGCCTTTGTATATCTGTGCCAGCGTATTTTCAATCAGCGCCGTCGCCATACTGAAGACGGCAATCACCCACATCCAGAAAATCGCGCCCGGCCCGCCGAGGGTAATGGCTATCGCGACACCGGTCAGGTTACCGGTACCAATACGTGAGGATAAACTCAGGCACAGCGCGCGCCAGGCAGGCATTCCTCGCGGATCGCGGCCTGATTTAAAAAGGGTCGGGGAGAACAGATGTCTGAAACGACGAAACTGGATGAAACTCAGACGAACGGTGAGATAAATGCCGGTGCCAAACAGCAGGTAAATCAGGATGGAGCTCCAGAGAATTGTGTCGAAAAAATCCAGCAGATCATTCATGAATTATCCTTGGTTGATTAACCCTTCATTTTTTTAGTTGTTCGCTCAGAGTGTCATGACCACTTTGGCTGGCTAACATACCTTTTTTATTGAAACGGGGACATATGCAAATTGGCTGATTTTGTGTGTTTTGGAAGGTGAGAAATCCAGAGATGTTCGTAGCCGAGCATGCCGCGATAAGCGCCTTGCGCATGGCTTTTTGCATGTTATCATCAGCCAAAGGCAAGGCATGAAAATGCCTATACGAAAACGTCCAAACGATGAGATATGCCAAAATGACCGATAAACTGACTTCCCTACGCCAAATGACCCAGGTTGTTGCTGACACCGGAGACATCGCGGCAATGAAGTTGTACCAGCCGCAGGATGCGACCACTAACCCGTCACTGATCCTCAGCGCTGCGCAAATTCCTGAATACCGTAAACTGATCGACGAAGCCATCGCCTGGGCACGTGACCAGAGCAGCGATCACGATCAGCAAATTACTGATGCCGCTGACAAACTGGCAGTGAACATCGGTCTGGAGATCCTGAAACTGGTTCCGGGCCGTATTTCGACTGAAGTTGACGCACGTCTGTCTTACGACACTGACGCAAGCGTGGCCAAAGCGAAACACCTGATCAAGCTGTACAACGATGCAGGTATCAGCAACGACCGTATCCTGATCAAACTGGCTTCTACCTGGCAGGGTATCCGCGCGGCGGAAAAACTGGAAAAAGAAGGCATCAACTGTAACCTGACGCTGCTGTTCTCCTTCGCTCAGGCGCGTGCATGTGCAGAAGCCGGTGTGTTCCTGATTTCTCCCTTCGTTGGCCGTATCCTCGACTGGTACAAAGCCAATGGCGACAAAAAAGAGTTCGCACCCAATGAAGATCCGGGCGTTGTGTCCGTGACCGAAATCTACGAATACTACAAACAACACGGCTACGAAACTGTCGTGATGGGCGCAAGCTTCCGTAACATCGGCGAAATCATTGAACTGGCTGGCTGTGACCGTCTGACCATCGCACCTGCACTGCTGAAAGAGCTGGCAGAAAGCGAAGGTCCGCTGGAGCGCAAACTGTCCTTCTCCGGCGAAACCAAACCACGTCCTGCGCCACTGACTGAAGCTCAGTTCTACTGGGACCATAACCAGGATCCAATGGCGATCGACAAACTTGCTGACGGCATCCGTAAGTTTGCCATCGACCAGGGCAAACTGGAAAAAATGATTTCTGACCTGCTGTAATCAGCACTCAGTTTTCGATGAAAAGCGGCTAATCAGCCGCTTTTTTTGTGTCTGCGATAAAACCCCCGCGTCGTTATCGATATAATAAGGCGTATTGAAAGCAGATTTTGTCACGGAGAAATGGCATGGATAAATTGCGAATTGGTCTGGTATCGGTGTCAGACCGTGCCTCAGGTGGGGTGTATCAGGACAAAGGTATTCCGGCGCTGGAAGAATGGCTGGAAAAAGCGCTCATTACGCCCTTCAAGCTGGAAACCCGGCTTATCCCGGATGAACAACCTCTGATTGAACAGGCGATCAGCGAGCTGGTCGATGAAAGCGGCTGTCATCTGGTACTGACCACTGGCGGAACCGGCCCCGCGCGCCGCGATGTAACGCCGGATGCCACGCTGGCTATTGCCGATCGTGTGATGCCGGGCTTTGGTGAACAGATGCGTCAGATCAGCCTGCACTTTGTCCCGACGGCGATTTTATCGCGTCAGGTCGGCGTGATCCGCAAACAGGCGCTAATCCTCAATTTACCGGGGCAACCTAAATCCATTCAGGAAACGCTGGAAGGGCTGAAAGATGCCGACGGTAAAGTGATCGTTTCCGGCATTTTCGCCAGCGTCCCTTACTGCATCCAGTTACTGGACGGGCCTTATATCGAAACACACGACCACGTGGTAGCAGCTTTCCGTCCCAAAAGTGCCCGTCGCGACACAAAAAACTGAATACGGTTTGTTTTTGAAATAAGATTCAGACGCTCTGGTGTGAAAAATATTTGCCGCTATAGTAATAATTACTTTACAGGATGCGGCAAAAAATCGTTTCCATTTTCACTCTGGCGTCACACGGACTCTTATGCAACACGCACAATCGCGCCGGCTGAACCGGCAGGACTTCAAAACGCTTTCCCTGGCTGCGTTGGGCGGCGCGCTCGAATTCTACGATTTCATCATTTTCGTCTTCTTCGCTGCCGTCATTGGCGACCTCTTTTTCCCGTCTGATATGCCAGACTGGCTGCGTCAGGTGCAGACGTTTGGCATTTTTGCCGCCGGTTATCTGGCGCGTCCGCTGGGCGGCATTATCATGGCGCACTTTGGGGATCGGGTTGGCCGCAAACGGATGTTCAGCCTGAGCATTCTGCTGATGGCGTTACCGACGCTGGCGATGGGGCTTCTGCCGACCTATGCCTCAATAGGCATTGCCGCACCGTTATTGCTGTTGCTGATGCGTATTTTGCAGGGCGCGGCGATCGGCGGCGAAGTGCCCGGAGCCTGGGTTTTTGTGGCGGAACACGTTCCGCGTAACCGCATTGGTTTTGCCTGCGGGACGCTGACGGCGGGTTTAACGATGGGGATTCTGCTGGGTTCGCTGGTGGCAACTTTACTGAACACCAGCATGACGCCTGCAACCATCAGCCAGTATGGCTGGCGCATTCCGTTCTTCATCGGCGGGATCTTCGGGTTAATCGCCCTGTATCTGCGACGCTGGTTGCAGGAAACGCCGGTCTTTATTGAGATGAAAGCCCACAAAGCGCTGGCAGAAGAATTGCCGCTGAAGGCCGTTGTCGCGAATCATAAAAAAGAAATTGTGGTGTCGATGCTGATGACCTGGTTGCTGTCCGCGGGCATCGTGGTGGTCATTCTGATGACGCCAACGTGGCTGCAAAAACAGTTGGGCATTCCGGCGGCGGCGGCCTTGCAGGCAAACTGCCTCGCCACCGTTGCGCTAATGTTTGGCTGCATTATTTCGGGCAGCGTTGTGGATCGCCTGGGCGCCAGTAAAACGTTCATTATCGGCAGCCTGTTCCTCGGTATTTGCAGCTGGTCTTTCTATCATAGGGTTGCGGCTGACCCGTCTGTACTGATGGGCATGTACGCGCTGGCAGGGCTTAGCGTGGGGATCGTTGGCGCGGTGCCTTATGTGATGGTGCGGGCTTTCCCGGCGGAAGTGCGGTTTACGGGGATTTCGTTCTCTTACAATGTGGCCTACGCCATTTTCGGTGGCCTGACGCCAGTGTTCGTGACGCTCATTATGCGTCTGACGCCGATGGCACCGGCTTATTACGTGCTGGCATTGTCAGCGATTGGTTTACTGACCGGCATCTATCTCAGCCGTGATTTGAACAGTGAAACTGCCCGCGAAGCTAAATTTGCAGAACGCGCCGCTTCCGGCCAGTAAGTTTTCGTTTTTGCATACAAAAAAAAGCCCCGTTTATGAATCGGGGCTCTTTCATCTGAGACGTCGTGCGTTATGCCGTCACCGCATTCACATCACGCGCATGGCTTTTCGGTTCGCCAATCGGCAAAACGGTACGGCCATACTGCTCGTTGAGCACTTCGGCCATCGCCAGATAAATCGCGCTGGCGCCGCAGAAGATGCCTTCAAAACCTGCAAAATGCAGAACTGCCGTATTGCCGGTCATGTTGCCGAAACACAGCAGGGCAAACAAAAGGGTCAGGCTGCCGAAAACGACCTGTAAACCACGGTTTGCTTTCAACGTGCCAAAAAACATGAAGAGAGTGAAAACGCCCCAGATGCCCAGATAAGCGCCCAGGAAACTTTCGCTGCTGGCATCCGCCATGCCCATGCGTGGCAGCATCAGAATACCGACCAGGCTCAGCCAGAACGCACCGTAGGAGGTAAACGCCGTGGTGCCGAAGGTATTCCCTTTTTTAAATTCCATCATCCCGGCAAGAATTTGAATTAAACCACCATAAAAAATGCCCATGCTGACAATAACGGCGGTCAGCGGGAAAAAGCCTGCGTTGTGTAAATTCAATAAGATAGTAGTCATACCAAATCCCATTAACCCGAGCGGGCCTGGATTTGCCAACGTTTTGGTCTGCATAGATCCTCTGTATCAGAATTATTATTAATTGATAATCGGGGGAAGAAACGCTTGGGAAATGGGTAAAAAAGCCGCATATCTTTGGAAGCGCGCGGCATCATAAGGAGGGTTGCGTCAGTAAACATTGATCTGGCGTAACAGCAATTGAAGATTTTTTTTCACTTTGCCCCTTGATGCTGAGCGTCAAGGCCCCATCTTATCCTCAACCGCAGTTGTTACCGTCGGTAAAACCGTAATATGGGGCTGTTGAAATCGAAAAGATCGTCCTCATATACAGTAGCAACCTGAACGAATATGAATTTAAGTGGAGACGTTTTAGATGGGTAAAATTATTGGGATCGACCTGGGCACCACCAACTCTTGTGTAGCTATCATGGATGGCACGACTGCTCGTGTACTGGAGAATGCTGAAGGCGACCGCACCACTCCTTCCATCATCGCATATGCGGCAGATGGCGAGACTCTGGTAGGTTCTCCGGCTAAACGTCAGGCAGTGACCAACCCGCAGAACACCTTGTTTGCGATCAAACGCCTGATTGGCCGTCGCTTCCAGGATGAAGAAGTACAACGCGATAAAGGCATCATGCCTTACCAGATCGTAGGCTCCGACAACGGCGACGCCTGGATCGACATTAAAGGTCAGAAAATTGCACCTCCGCAGATTTCTGCTGAAGTGTTGAAGAAAATGAAGAAAACCGCTGAAGATTACCTGGGTGAGCCAGTAACTGAAGCTGTTATCACCGTACCTGCATACTTCAACGATGCGCAGCGTCAGGCAACGAAAGATGCTGGCCGTATCGCAGGTCTGGAAGTTAAACGTATTATTAACGAACCAACCGCTGCGGCACTGGCTTACGGCCTGGATCGCGAAATCGGTAACCGCACTATTGCGGTATACGACCTGGGTGGTGGTACTTTCGATATCTCTATTATCGAAATCGACGAAGTTGACGGTGAAAAAACCTTCGAAGTTCTGGCAACCAACGGTGATACTCACCTCGGTGGTGAAGACTTCGACAGCCGTCTGATCAACTATCTGGTTGAAGAGTTCAAGAAAGAACAAGGTATGGATCTGCGTAACGATCCGCTGGCGATGCAACGTCTGAAAGAAGCGGCTGAAAAAGCGAAGATTGAACTGTCTTCTGCTCAGCAAACTGACGTGAATCTGCCGTACATCACTGCGGATGCAACCGGTCCGAAACACATGAACATCAAAGTGACCCGTGCAAAACTGGAATCTTTGGTGGAAGACCTGGTTAACCGTTGTATCGAACCACTGAAAGTGGCTCTGAAAGACGCAGGCCTGTCTGTGTCTGACATTCAGGATGTTATCCTGGTCGGTGGTCAGACACGTATGCCAATGGTTCAGAAGAAAGTGGCTGAATTCTTTGGTAAAGAACCGCGTAAAGACGTGAACCCGGACGAAGCTGTGGCAATCGGTGCAGCAGTTCAGGGTGGTGTGTTGGCGGGTGATGTTAAAGACGTTCTGTTGCTGGACGTAACGCCGCTGTCTCTGGGTATCGAAACCATGGGCAGCGTGATGACTCCGCTCATCACCAAAAACACCACCATCCCGACGAAACACAGCCAGGTGTTCTCTACTGCGGAAGACAATCAGTCTGCAGTAACCATCCACGTGTTGCAGGGTGAGCGTAAGCGTTCAAGTGATAACAAATCTCTGGGTCAGTTCAACCTGGACGGTATTCAGGCAGCACCGCGCGGTCAGGCACAGATCGAAGTGACCTTCGACCTTGACGCCGACGGTATCCTGCATGTGTCTGCGAAAGACAAGACGACCGGCCGTGAGCAGAAGATCACCATCAAGGCATCTTCTGGTCTGACGGAAGAAGAGATCCAGAAAATGGTTAACGACGCTGAAGCGAATGCTGAAGCTGACCGTAAGTTTGAAGAACTGGTTCAGACCCGTAACCAGGCGGACCACCTGATCCACGGAACCCGTAAGCAACTGGACGAAGCTGGCGACAAACTGCCAGCAGAAGACAAAACTGCTGTAGAAGAAGCCCTGAAAGCACTGGAAGTTTCTGCTAAAGGTGAAGACAAGGCGGATATCGAAGCGAAAATCCAGGCGCTGGTTCAGGTTTCCGGCAAACTGATGGAAATGGCTCAGCAGCAAGGCCAGGCCGAAGGCGGCGACAACAGCGCGAAGAAAGATGACGACGTTGTTGATGCTGAATTCGAAGAAGTGAAAGACAAGAAATAATCGCCCTTTAGCGGGCACAGTAAGAGTTCATTACTGAAAACCAGCACGGGCGTCGAGGAAACTCTACGCCCGTGCACGCATGTTGAGGGCAGGAAAAAGCATGGCGAAGCAAGATTATTACGAGCTGTTGGGCGTTTCCAAAACGGCCGATGAGCGCGAAATTAAAAAGGCCTACAAACGGCTGGCAATGAAGCATCACCCTGACCGTAATCAGGGCGACAAAGAATCTGAAAGCAAATTTAAAGAAATTAAAGAAGCTTATGAAATTCTGACCGACGCGCAAAAACGTGCGGCCTACGACCAGTACGGTCATGCAGCCTTTGAACAGGGTGGTATGGGCGGTGGCGGTGGTTACGGCGGCGGCGGTGCAGATTTCAGCGACATCTTTGGTGACGTCTTTGGCGACATCTTTGGCGGCGGACGCCGTCAGCGTGCCAGCCGGGGTTCAGACCTGCGTTACAACATGGATCTGACTCTGGAAGAGGCCGTTCGTGGTGTCACCAAAGAAATCCGCATCCCGACTCTGGATGAATGTGACGTTTGCCACGGCAGCGGCGCGAAAGCGGGCAGCTCACCGACCACCTGTCCGACTTGTCACGGTGCGGGCCAGGTGCAGATGCGTCAGGGCTTCTTTACTGTGCAACAGGCGTGTCCGACTTGTCAGGGGCGTGGCAAAGTTATTAAAGATCCGTGCAACAAATGCCACGGTCATGGCCGCGTAGAACGTGCAAAAACATTGTCCGTTAAAATCCCTGCGGGTGTAGACACCGGCGACCGTATCCGTCTGGAAGGTGAAGGCGAAGCGGGTGAGCACGGTGCACCGTCAGGCGATCTGTACGTTCAGGTTCAGGTAAAAGCGCACAAAATCTTTGAGCGTGAAGGCAACAACCTGTACTGCGAAGTGCCAATCAACTTTGCGATGGCAGCACTCGGTGGAGAAATTGAGGTTCCTACGCTCGATGGCCGCGTAAACCTGAAGATCCCAGCCGAAACGCAAACCGGCAAAATGTTCCGTATGCGCGGACGTGGTGTGAAATCCGTTCGTGGCGGCGCGCAGGGCGACTTAATGTGCCGTGTGGTCGTCGAAACGCCGGTAAGCCTGAGCGAAAAGCAAAAGCAATTGCTGCGTGATCTGGAAGAGAGCTTTGGTGGCGTATCGGGCGAAAAAAACAGCCCGCGTTCTAAAAGCTTCCTGGACGGCGTGAAAAAGTTTTTTGATGATCTGACTCGCTAACCGCCTCCTGCAAAACAGGAACGGCAGTCCAGATAAATCCCCGGCAGCATTTCGCGCCGGGGATTTTTTTTATGGGATTTTTGGAGTTATTAGCCTAAAACCGTGTAATGAATGATTCGTAAAAACCGAGTTATACTCCAGAAATAATCGAGTTTTTACGAAGTGAATCACTGCGTACAATCCGCGTATCCCATTGTGGCGTCCCGATTTCAGCCACGCTTATTTTACAGGAGAGTCCGAATGCCGAATTTAATTCGTCGTTTTTTGCGTATGGAAGCTGCGGGCGGCATTGTACTCATCATTGCCGCCATCGTGGCACTACTTATGGCTAACAGCCCGTTGCAGGGCGCTTATCAGGCGTTTTTAGAGATTCCGGTCACGCTGCGTTTTTCTGAATTGCTGATCGATAAACCGCTTTTACTGTGGATTAACGATGGCCTGATGGCGGTGTTTTTCCTGATGATTGGCCTGGAAGTAAAACGTGAGATGTGTGAAGGCGCACTGGCTAATCGCGAGCAGGCGCTGTTTCCAGCCATTGCCGCGCTGGGCGGCATGATCGTTCCTGCGCTGATTTACCTGCTGTTCAACGGCAATGACGAAATTGCGCGTCAGGGCTGGGCAATCCCGGCTGCAACGGATATTGCTTTTGCACTGGGCGTAATGGCGCTGTTGGGATCGCGTGTACCGACCGGGCTAAAAGTATTCTTGCTGGCGCTGGCCATCATTGATGATCTGGGTGCCATCGTGATTATCGCGCTGTTCTACAGCCACGATATTTCGATGATGGCGCTGGGGCTGTCGGCAATTTGTATCACCGCCCTGGCCTGCCTGAACTGGCGCGGGGTCACTAAACTGACGCCTTACCTGCTGATTGGCGCGATTTTCTGGGTATGTGTTCTGAAATCAGGTATTCATGCGACGTTAGCGGGGGTGATCCTTGGCTTCCTGATCCCGCTCAATACCAAAGAAAATAAGGCTTCGCCGGCACGCCGCCTGGAGCACGGAATTCATCCGTACGTCGCCTGGTTTATTTTGCCGATCTTCGCTTTTGCGAATGCGGGGATTTCTTTGCAGGGCGTCTCTGCTTCCGGTGCTTTTTCCCTGCTGCCGATGGGGATTGCAGCAGGCCTGTTGCTGGGCAAACCGCTGGGCATCATGTTGTTCAGCAGTGTGGCGCTTAAATTGGGCATCACCCGTTTGCCGTCAGGTATTTCGTTCGGCCAGATTTCAGCGGTATCTGTGTTGTGCGGCATTGGTTTCACTATGTCGATTTTTATTGGGTCACTGGCTTTCGCCTTGCGGGATCCGGCTCTGCTGACTTACGCAAAAATGGGTATCCTGATGGGGTCAGTCGCTTCGGCCCTGCTGGGATACGTGCTGTTAAGTCGTGCTTTACCAAAGAAAGTTGTTAAACACTGACCGACTGGGTGCGCGCTGAGTCGCGCAACCTGATAGCCATCTCGTACTTCAGAAAAGGTTGAAAACATGCCTCATATTAATTACAACCATTTGTATTATTTTTGGCACGTGTGTAAATCAGGTTCTGTTGTGGGAGCCGCCGAGGCGTTATATCTGACCCCGCAGACTATCACCGGCCAGATCAAATCACTGGAAGAAAGGCTTGGCGGAAAGCTTTTTAAACGGCAGGGGCGCGGGCTGATACCTTCAGAGCTGGGCCAGCTGGTCTATCGCTATGCGGACAAAATGTTCACACTGAGCCAGGAAATGCTGGATATCGTCAATTACCGCAAAGAGTCGAGCCTGCTGTTTGACGTGGGTGTGGCAGATGCCTTGTCCAAGCGTCTGGTCAGCCGTGTGCTGGAAGCCGCCGTGCCAGACAACGAACAAATTCATTTACGCTGTTTTGAATCGACGCATGAAATGCTGCTCGAACAGCTCAGTTTGCATAAACTGGACATGATCCTGTCCGATTGCCCGGTGGATTCGACGCAGCAGGAAGGGTTGTTTTCGGTCAAGCTGGGTGAAAGCCCGATCAGCTTCTTTTGTTGCAGACCGCCGGAAGGCGTAGATTTCCCGGCCTGTCTTGAGCAACGTTCATTGCTGATCCCTGGCCGCCGTTCGATGCTTGGGCGTAAATTGCTGAACTGGTTTACGACGCAGGGGCTGAACGTGAATATTCTCGGTGAGTTTGATGACGCGGCGCTGATGAAGGCGTTTGGAATGAACAACGATGCCATTTTTGTCGCACCGGCAATCTACTCTTCGACGGAATTTCAGGACGAGAAAATTGAAGAAGTCGGGCGGGTAGAAGGGATCATGGAAGAGTATTACGTGATTTTTGCGGAAAGGATGATTCAGCATCCTTCGGTACAGCGGATTTGTCACACCGACTTTTCGGCGCTCTTTTCCTGAAACTTAAAGGCCTGAAACTTAAAGGCCTGAAGCTTAAAGCCTGAAATGACTCAAATTCCAGATATAAAAAAACCGGCCAGGGCCGGTTTTTTTATCAAAGCATTTCAGCGTAATGCGATTATTGCATTGCGTTGATTTGCGCAGTCAGGCTTGACTTATGACGCGCTGCTTTGTTTTTGTGGATCAGGCCTTTGCAAGACTGACGGTCCACAATTGGTTGCATTTCGTTAAATGCATTTTGTGCAGCAGTTTTGTCGCCTGCTGCGATAGCCGTGTGAACCTTTTTGATAAAGGTACGCATCATTGAACGACGGCTCGCGTTGTGCTTACGGCGTTTTTCTGACTGTACGGCGCGTTTCTTAGCTGATTTGATATTAGCCAAGGCCAACTCCCAAATATTTTTCTATTGATGAACAATTCAAAGGCCGAGGAATATGCCTTTTCGGTCTTCTTTTGTCAACGGATTTGTGCAAATAAGCGGCGATTTTAAGCGTAAACTTTAATCGTCACTTGTTACGTTGTGATGGCGCAGGATTTTAACAGCTTCCGGCATCGGAATACAGTCTTTCGCGAGAAAAATCGACAGGAGAGTGTACAAACTGCCCACTGCGGCCATTAACGCCTTGTTTATGCGAAAAGTCACGCATTCCCTGTATGCAACGAAAGATTTTCATCGCCACGTATCCATTTGAACCGCAATATCTGCGGTATGCAAGGGAGAATGGTGTGATCCTGTGAATCGCTGGTTAACCTTGGAGGCTGTACAAGGTATAATCCGCCGATTTCCATCGTTATGAGTCAGCATTGGATTTGAGCCAGCTATGGAGCTAATTCGCGGAATACACAATATTCGAGCACGTCATCATGGATGTGTGCTGACTATTGGCAATTTTGATGGTGTACACCGGGGTCACCAGGCCCTGATCGAACAGCTGAAGCTGGAAGGTCAACGTCTGGGTCTGCCGGTGATGGTAATGATTTTTGAGCCACAGCCGCTGGAGCTGTTCGCCGGTGATAAAGCACCGGCGCGCCTGACCAGTTTGCGTGACAAAGCCAAGTATCTGGCCGAGTGTGGGGTGGATTATCTGTTGTGCGTTCGCTTCGAGCCCCGGTTCGCTGCGCATATTGCACAGGAATTTATCTCTAAACTGCTGGTGGAGAAACTGGGGGTCAGGTTCCTGACGGTCGGGGATGATTTCCGCTTCGGCGCAAGCCGTTTGGGGGATTTTGAGCTGTTGCAGAAAGCCGGTGAAGAATATGGCTTTGAAGTGATCAGCACACAAACCTTCCGCGAAGGCGGCAATCGTATCAGCAGCACCGCGATCCGCGATGCGCTGCGCGACGACGATCTGGCGCTGGCCGCCAATTTACTGGGCCATCCGTTCAGTATCTCGGGCCGCGTCGTTCACGGCGATAAACTGGGGCGTACTATCGGTTTCCCGACGGCCAACGTCCCGCTGAAACGCGTGGTTTCACCCGTGCGCGGTGTTTATGCCGTGGACGTTTTAGGCCTTGGGCCAGAACCTTTGCCGGGCGTCGCCAACATTGGTATACGCCCGACGGTCGGTGGCGTGCGCAAGCAGTTGGAAGTGCACCTTATCGACACCACATTAGATTTATACGGGCGCCACATTGACGTGGTGCTTCGCGCAAAATTGCGCAACGAACAGCGTTTTTCCTCGCTTGATGCTTTGAAGCAACAAATTGCGAACGATGAGGTGACGGCCCGGGAATTCTTTGGGTTAAAGACACCACGCTAAACATGTACTGACAGGCGTGTAACAAAGCCTGGAATCCAGCCGAAAAACGGAACCGAGAATCTATGAGTGACTACAAGAACACCCTGAATTTGCCGGAAACAGGGTTCCCGATGCGTGGCGATCTGGCCAAGCGTGAACCTGACATGCTGAAAAATTGGTATGACCAGGATCTGTA
The DNA here is from genome assembly GCF_047784855.1 of Rahnella sp. PCH160. Classification (NCBI taxonomy): domain Bacteria; kingdom Pseudomonadati; phylum Pseudomonadota; class Gammaproteobacteria; order Enterobacterales; family Yersiniaceae; genus Rahnella; species Rahnella sp. PCH160. The sequence continues at coordinate 315,342 of NZ_JBLOGT010000001.1, read as the reverse complement.
CGGGATTATTCGTGCTGCCAAGAAAGGCAAAAAAACCTTTATTTTGCATGACGGCCCTCCGTATGCGAACGGCAGCATTCATATTGGTCACTCAGTAAACAAAATTCTCAAAGACATGATTATCAAGTCCAAAGGGCTTGCGGGCTTCGACGCGCCGTACGTTCCGGGCTGGGATTGTCATGGTCTGCCGATTGAGCTGAAAGTTGAACAACTGATCGGCAAGCCGGGTGAGAAAGTGACGGCGGCTGAGTTCCGTGAAGCGTGCCGTAAATACGCCGCCGAGCAGGTTGAAGGTCAGAAGAAAGACTTCATCCGTTTGGGCGTGTTGGGCGACTGGGATCACCCGTACCTGACCATGGACTTCAAAACTGAAGCCAATATCATCCGTGCGCTGAGCAAAATCATCGGTAACGGCCACCTGCACAAAGGTGCGAAGCCTGTACACTGGTGTACCGATTGCGGTTCTTCACTGGCTGAAGCGGAAGTTGAGTATTACGACAAAACGTCTCCGTCTATCGATGTGACGTTTAACGCTACTGACGCAGCGGCTGTGGCAGCGAAATTCGGTGCGGCTTCCTTTAATGGCCCGATTTCTCTGGTTATCTGGACCACCACGCCGTGGACCATGCCAGCAAACCGCGCAATTTCACTCAATCCTGAATTCTCTTATCAGCTGGTTCAGGTGGAAGGTCAGTGTCTGATTCTGGCAACCGATCTGGTTGAAAGCGTCATGAAGCGCGCAGGTATTGCAGAATGGACCGTGCTGGGCGAATGCAAAGGTGCAGACCTTGAATTGCTGCGCTTCAAACACCCGTTCCTGGACTTCGACGTTCCGGCTATTTTGGGCGATCACGTGACGCTCGACGCCGGTACCGGTGCTGTGCATACCGCGCCGGGCCACGGACCTGATGACTTTGTTATCGGCCAGAAATACGGTCTGGAAGTGGCTAACCCGGTTGGCCCGAACGGTTGCTATCTGCCAGGCACTTACCCTGCGCTGGACGGTAAATTCGTCTTTAAAGCCAATGATTTGATTGTCGAGCTTCTGCGTGAAAAAGGCGCATTGCTGCACGTTGAAAAAATCACGCACAGCTACCCGTGCTGCTGGCGTCACAAAACGCCAATCATCTTCCGCGCCACGCCACAATGGTTCATCAGCATGGATCAGAAAGGCCTGCGTAAGCAGTCTCTGGAAGAGATCAAAGGCGTTCAGTGGATCCCGGACTGGGGTCAGGCACGTATTGAAAACATGGTCGCCAACCGTCCTGACTGGTGTATCTCCCGTCAGCGTACCTGGGGCGTGCCAATGTCTCTGTTTGTCCACAAAGACACCGAGCAACTGCATCCGCGCAGCCTTGAACTGATGGAAGAAGTCGCGAAACGCGTTGAAGCCGACGGTATTCAGGCGTGGTGGGATCTGAACCCTGAAGACATTCTGGGCGCAGACGCTGCTGAGTACGTCAAAGTGCCGGATACGCTGGACGTGTGGTTCGACTCCGGTTCTACGCATTCTTCCGTTGTGGATGTGCGCCCTGAGTTCAACGGTCATTCTCCGGATCTTTATCTGGAAGGCTCCGACCAGCATCGCGGCTGGTTCATGTCTTCACTGATGATTTCGACAGCAATGAAAGGCAAAGCGCCTTACAAACAAGTTCTGACACACGGTTTCACCGTGGACGGTCAGGGCCGCAAAATGTCCAAATCCATCGGCAACACCATCGCGCCTCAGGACGTGATGAACAAGCTGGGTGGCGATATTCTGCGTCTGTGGGTCGCGTCAACGGATTACACCGGTGAAATCGCCGTGTCCGACGAAATCCTCAAACGTGCTGCGGATTCTTACCGCCGTATCCGAAACACCGCGCGCTTCCTGCTGGCGAACCTTAACGGTTTCGATCCGGCGCTGCACAGCGTGGCTCCGGAGGAGATGGTGGTTCTGGATCGCTGGGCCGTTGGCCGCGCGAAAGCTGCACAGGAAGAGATCATTGCCGCGTATGAAGCCTATGATTTCCACGGTGTGGTTCAGCGTCTGATGCAGTTCTGTTCCATCGAGATGGGTTCTTTCTATCTGGATATCATCAAAGATCGCCAGTACACCGCAAAAAGCGACAGCGTTGCACGTCGCAGCTGCCAGACCGCGCTGTATTACATCAGCGAGGCTCTTGTCCGCTGGATGGCACCGATCATGTCCTTCACTGCGGATGAAATCTGGGCGGAATTGCCGGGCCAGCGCGAGAAATTCGTCTTCACCGAAGAATGGTTTGACGGTCTGTTTGGCCTGACCGGCAACGAATCCATGAACGATGTGTTCTGGGATGAGCTGCTGAAAGTCCGTGGCGAAGTGAACAAAGTCATCGAACAGGCGCGTGCGGATAAACGTCTTGGGGGTTCCCTGGAAGCCGCAGTGACGCTGTATGCCGACGACGCTCTGGCGACCGATCTGCGCTCTTTAGGCAATGAACTGCGCTTTGTTCTGCTGACCTCTGGCGCGAAAGTTGCTGCGCTGTCAGAAGCTGACGAATCCGCTCAGCCAAGTGAATTGCTTAAAGGCCTGAAAATTGGTCTGGCAAAAGCAGAAGGCGACAAGTGCCCGCGCTGCTGGCATTACACCACTGACGTCGGCCAGAATGCGGAACACAGCGAACTCTGTGGCCGTTGTGTGACTAACATTGCCGGCGACGGCGAAGAGCGTAAGTTTGCATAATGAGTAAATCTATTTGTTCCACCGGACTCCGCTGGCTCTGGCTGGCGGTCGTGGTCATCATCGTGGATCTGGGCAGTAAGTTCCTCATTATGGGGAACTTCCAGCTTGGCGAATCCATGCCGCTGATCCCGTATTTAAACCTGTTCTATGCGCAAAACCACGGCGCGGCATTTAGCTTCCTGGCAGATAAAGGCGGCTGGCAGCGCTGGTTCTTTGCTGTCATTGCGCTGGCCATCGTCGTGGCGCTGGTCGTACTGATGTACCGCGGCACTGCGAAGCAGAAACTCAATAACATCGCGTTTGCGATGATTATCGGCGGGGCGTTAGGCAATTTATTTGACCGCCTGTATCACGGTTTTGTGGTCGACTTTATCGACTTCTATGTCGGTAACTGGCATTTCGCGACATTCAATCTGGCTGACAGCTTTATTTGCGTCGGTGCAGCGCTGGTCGTGCTGGAAGGTTTTCTGGCAAAACCTACTCAGGCGGAAAAGAGCAAAGGATAAGTATGATGTCTCAACAGGTGAAACATGACAGCGCCGTGCTGGTGCATTTTACGTTGAAACTGGAAGACGGTTCGACGGCAGAATCAACCCGCGCTAATGGGAAACCCGCGCTGTTTCGCCTTGGCGATGGCAGCTTGTCTGACGCGCTGGAGAATCAGTTGTTAGGTCTGGTGGTGGGCGACAAGCGTGCATTTACCCTTGCACCTGAATCGGCTTTCGGGGGCAAAAGCCCCGATCTGGTTCAGTTCTTTTCGCGCCGTGACTTCCAGGAAACAGGCGTGCCGGATGTCGGCACGATTATGCTGTTTTCCGGGCGTGACGGCAGCGAAATGCCGGGCGTGGTGCGTGAGGTGACGGAAGATTCTATCACTGTCGATTTCAACCATCCGCTGGCGGGCCAGCATATCGATTTCGATATTGAAGTGCTGGAAATCGACCCGCAACGGGAGGAGAAGCATGCAGATATTGCTGGCTAATCCGCGAGGATTTTGTGCGGGCGTTGACCGTGCAATCAGCATCGTAGAACGCGCGCTGGAAATTTACGGCGCGCCGATTTACGTTCGTCATGAAGTGGTGCATAACCGCTATGTGGTTGACAGTCTGCGTCAGCGCGGGGCAATTTTTATCGAGCAAATCAGCGAAGTGCCTGACGGCTCGATTCTGATTTTCTCGGCTCACGGCGTGTCTCAGGCCGTCCGTGCAGAGGCCAAAGCGCGTGACCTGACCATGTTGTTTGACGCCACGTGTCCGCTTGTGACCAAAGTCCATATGGAAGTTGCACGTGCCAGCCGTAAGGGCACTGAAGCGATTCTGATTGGTCACGCCGGTCACCCGGAAGTGGAAGGCACAATGGGCCAGTACAGCAACCCGAACGGGGGAATGTATCTGGTGGAGGCGCCGGAAGACGTCTATAAATTGCAGGTGAAAGATGAAAATAACCTGTGCTTTATGACGCAAACCACGCTTTCTGTTGATGATACTTCTGCGGTGATTGATGCACTGCGTGAGCGTTTCCCGAAGATTATCGGGCCACGCAAAGACGATATTTGCTATGCGACAACCAACCGTCAGGAAGCCGTGCGAACGCTGGCGGATGGTGCGGATGTCGTGCTGGTAGTCGGGTCGAAAAACTCTTCCAACTCCAACCGTCTGGCGGAACTGGCTCAGCGCGTCGGTGTGCCTTCTTATCTGATCGACTCTGCGGCAGATATCCAGGAAAGCTGGCTGAAAAATGCGAAAAGCATTGGCGTAACGGCCGGCGCTTCAGCACCGGATATTCTGGTGCAGGACGTGATCAGCAAGCTGAAAGCGTTTGGTTGCCTCGATGTGATTAATATCGAAGGGCGCGAAGAAAATATCGTCTTCGAAGTACCGAAAGAGTTGCGTGTGGATGTGCGTCAGATCGACTGATGAAACGCATAAAATTAAAAAACCGGCTCACGTGGCCGGTTTTTTTACGTCTTTTGTCAGGCTCCCCTTAAGGGGTTCCGAGTTTGAACAGATTCTGCGGCGCGCCGACGGTCGTCGTTTGGGCGTGCAGCAACGCGCCTTCCAGTGCATGCGGGGTATCCAGATTTTTGCGCGCCGAGGTAATAAATATCTCAGTCATATCCGGGCCACCAAAGGTGCAGCAGCTTGGCTGCGTGACGGGCACCGGCAGGGTATCCAGCGTCAGCAGTTCCCCCTGATTAATCTGCTGGCGTAACAGGCACTTTGAGCCCCAGCAGGCGGTAATCAGCCAGCCGTTTTGCGTCAGCGCCGAGCCGTCAGGTATTTTATCGCCGGAAGAGTAACAGGAGATTTTCAGAGGATTCATGCGTCGCGCGTTAGCGGAATAAAAGCGTTTTTTCCGGCTGTCTGCAAACCACACTTTGCCTTCATACCAGACCAGCGTATTGGTCGTTCCCACGTTATCGAGCATGACTTCAGGCTTTTCAGCCCCGGCTTCAAAGCGGTACCACGCGCCGGTCATCTGCTTTTCTTCAATATCCATTGTGCCAAACCAGAGTGACCCATCGGGCGCGACAGCGGCTTCGTTTGGACGCGTTCCTTCCGCGCCAGGGTAATCGCAGAGTTTTTGCCGGATTTCGGATTCATAGTCGTACAGATGAACGCCATCCTGAGAAACCAGCAAAAAGACATTTCGTTTTTGCGTTAACAATACGGCGCTGGTCAGGGAAGGGAGTTCGTGGATTTCAGTCTGGCCGGAGGCTGGCCAGTAACGTAATACGCGCTGCGCCAGGATATCGACCCACAATAATGACTGGGTGCGCTGGCACCAGACGGGCGTTTCACCCAATTCGGCTCGATAGTCGCCAATGGCAGTTATGTCGGACCGGAAAAATGCTGACATCGCAAAGCTCTCCTGCTGGCTGCAAAGTGGATATAGCGAAAAACTGTCTGTGATCAGTCTAGTCTGGCTTTGCCCGCAGGGAATAACAATGAAGTAAAAAGAAAGGGCCAGCCCGTCAATAAGACGTAAAGCTGGCCCCTGAAGTTCAATCATTCAGACTTAGAAATCGTATCTCAGGCGGATCAGGTTCATATCACCGAGATTATCGGTAGAGGAAGTGAACACATGTTCGTAATCAACACGGAAACCGTAATCAAGCTGGACAGACACACCCAGACCGTTATCGATGCGCTGATAGTTACGGCCAGTCACATAAGTCAGGCGGTCACCCATGAAGTATGGCTGAATGGTTTTCACAGCAAGCTGGTTGATTGGGAATGCATAGCCCAGGAAATATTCCAGACCGTACGCATCACCCGCGAAGAAGTGATCTTCAGTTTTCAGGCCAGTGGTCAGGAAGTCATGGTAATAACCGCCACCGAAGGACGCGGTCCAGTTGCCTGGTTTCCAGCTCAGAGCGGTACCCACGATGCTCTGATTGTAGTCTTTCGAAGTATTGTTATTCGGGTTTTTCATTTCTGCGTCGGTGTAGTTGTACGCAGTACCCCATGTCAGCTCTTTGGTGATGTGGTAATCCACGCCCACGGAACCGCCACCGTTACGTTTGTAACGCAGGCTGTTTTTGCCGGTCAGTAAATCGTTATCTGAGAACAGATAAGACGCATATACATCAGCATCGCCAAAGGTATTTTTGTATTTCAGCATCTTACGTGAACGGTAAGAACCATCGTAGTCGCCGTTAACACCGTTGCCTGGTGCCTGGGCGAGCATGTCGTAGTCCCAGATATCCGTTTTCGCACCGACTACATCATAATAGACGCTGTTCTGCTGGCCGAAAGTCAGCTGACCGTAGGTTTTGCTTTTCAGACCGGTGTACAGCATACGACGGGTCGTATTGTGCGCGCCGGCAGCGTGGTGATTATCCCAGCCAGTCAGTGCCGGAATATTGACACCCAGCTCGTAGTAGTTAATCCAGCTGATATCGTCAAACAGATAATAATCGGTGGAGAAACGGAAACGTGTACCGCCATCAAAACCGTTGGTTTTGTAGTTTTTCACGCCGTTCTGGAATTGGAACTGTGGACGAATACTCCCGCCAACTTGAAATTGCAGACGGCTCAGCGGATCGTTTGGCTGCGGGTCTTGTTTAATCAGTGTGATTTCTGCGTGTGAGGCAAAGGAAGCCAGACCAAACAGCAGGCCTGCAGTCGCCACTTGCGTGACTTTGTTAAGTTTGAATTTCATGTTAAGTCCCTGCGCCAATATACTTATCCGAAAGAACCGGAGGTGAATTGGCGGTGTATTTTTATTATTTCCCCTTACCGGTAACTGTCTGGTCAGGGTGAAGACGCGCCTCATGGAACCAGGCTACTTATTCTAACGTGCCTAAATCAAATTTAGGTGGTTAAAATTAGGTTGCTATTTATTATCACAATCATTGATTTTATCAATATTATTTCATCACATATAATAAAAAATTAATGTTTCAGATCTAAGAAAAGGCGAGTTTGTTCTTTTATTTGTCTTACGCAGCGCGGAGATACCACGGTGATAATTCGTATCTTGCTATATTTCCTCTGCACAGGAATGTTGTAATGCCGGGGTTATTTGCTGCGTTTTCAGACTGGCGGGAAAGAGTGCCGCACGGTGCATTGAAGCGATGCCGGGCGTTTATGCACGGAAATGAATGATTATGCGAAGTGCTTGGGGGAGGGGGTTTAAGGCATTTTTTCTCAATCGGTTCCGATTTTACGAACCGTTTAACACAAAAACTCAGATTACGTAACCTGAAATCAGATGGCTTTTACTGATGTTAACCGGCCTGTATCATAATTTTCTAATTATGAGGCAATTTCTCTGGCTCCTGGATCGCAGGGTCGATAACCTGATTCTGTTTCACGGCAGAACGACTATAAGAAGAGAGTAGTAATTATGAGTAACGCTGATATTCGCATGGCTATCGTTGGCGCGGGCGGTCGTATGGGCCGGCAGCTGATTCAGGCCGTTTCTGATACCGATGGCGTGGTATTGGGCGCTGCGCTGGAGCGCAAGGGTTCTTCACTGGTCGGCGCCGATGCGGGCGAACTGGCGGGTACCGGCACTTCCGGCATCAGAGTGAATGATGACCTCGATGCGGTGGCGAATGACTTCGATATTCTGATCGACTTCACCCGCCCGGAAGGCACGCTGGCGCACCTGGCTTTTTGTCAGAAACACCATAAAGGTATGATTATTGGCACTACGGGCTTCGATGACGCCGGTAAGGCCACAATTAAGCAGGCTTCAGAAAGTATTCCTGTGGTTTTTGCCGCTAACTTTAGCGTGGGCGTGAACGTAGTGCTCAAGTTACTGGAAAAAGCCGCGAAGGTGATGGGCGATTATACGGATATCGAAATTGTGGAGGCGCATCATCGCCACAAAGTCGATGCGCCTTCTGGCACTGCGCTGGCGATGGGCGAGGCGATTGCTGATGCTCTGGGCCGTGATCTGAAAGAGTGCGCCGTGTATGCCCGCGAAGGCCATACCGGCGAACGTGATCCGAAAAGCATTGGTTTTGCGACCATTCGTGCCGGGGATATTGTCGGTGAGCATACCGCCATGTTTGCAGACATTGGTGAGCGCGTTGAGATAACGCACAAGGCTTCCAGCCGTATGACTTTCGCAAATGGCGCGGTTCGTGCGGCAAAATGGCTTTCTTCGCATAAAAGTGGTCTTTATGACATGCGGGATGTGCTTGGTTTAGATGATTTGTAGCAGATGATTTAGATGTGATGTGGTTGTTTTGGTCATAATCTTTTGATAAAAGGGCAGTTCCTTGATTGCCCTTCTCTTTTTATTCTTAAAATATCGGTTATGGGGTCGATTCTTTCTGTATCACTTATTTTTATATATTTTCCTCCTAAATACTCCGTGCTCTGTCTGTTTTTTGAGCGCAGCACCTTCCCTGATTTGCAATAACCTCGTTTACATCACCATTTTTCAGACATCGCCTTCCGCAAACGGTTACTATACTGACTTTGGCTGTGCTTTTATGGCGGTAAGCGGGTCTTTTCCCTGAGTTGTGCGAAAAACAGAGAAATAATGATGCTTTTGGTAGACAAACCTCATCACCCTCTCTAAAATGCCGCCGTTTGCCAAAAATTGGCTTTGGGAGCAATTTTTGCATTGATTTAGATCTCGTTATCTGAATTAATATGCAAATATTGTGATTTATTATTCTTGGAGGATGCTTTGATAAAGTCAGCGCTATTGGTTCTGGAAGACGGAACCCAATTCCACGGTCGGGCCATCGGGGCAGAAGGGTCGGCAGTGGGGGAAGTGGTCTTCAATACCTCGATGACCGGTTATCAAGAAATCCTCACTGATCCTTCCTATTCCCGCCAAATTGTCACTCTCACTTATCCCCATATCGGTAATGTCGGCACCAATGCCGCTGATGAAGAATCCTCCGCAGTACACGCTCAAGGCCTGGTCATTCGCGATTTGCCTCTGATCGCCAGCAACTACCGCAATGAAGAAAACCTCTCTGATTACCTTAAGCGCAATAACATTGTTGCCATCGCCGATATTGATACCCGTAAACTGACGCGCCTGCTTCGTGAAAAAGGTGCGCAAAATGGCTGCATCATCGCCGGCGATTCACCAGATGCTCAACTTGCGCTGCAAAAAGCCCAAGCTTTCCCGGGGCTGAAAGGGATGGATCTGGCAAAAGAAGTCACGACAGCAGAATCCTACAGCTGGCAGCAAGGCAGCTGGACGCTGGAAGGTGAGTTGCCTGAAGCGAAGAAAAATGAAGAATTACCGTTCCATGTCGTGGCCTACGACTACGGCGCGAAACGCAATATCCTGCGCATGCTGGTGGATCGCGGTTGCCGCCTGACGGTGGTTCCGGCGCAGACTCCGGCGGCCGAAGTGCTGAAACTTAATCCGGACGGCATTTTCCTGTCCAACGGTCCGGGTGACCCGGAGCCTTGCGATTACGCTATCGCTGCGATTAAAACTTTCCTCGAAACCGACATTCCGGTGTTCGGCATCTGCCTGGGCCATCAGTTACTGGCTCTCGCCAGCGGCGCGAAGACGCTGAAAATGAAACTCGGCCACCACGGCGGTAACCACCCGGTTAAAGATATCGATAACAACGTGGTGATGATTACGGCGCAGAACCACGGTTTTGCGGTCGATGAAAGCAATCTGCCAGCAAACTTGCGTGTCACGCACAAATCGCTGTTCGACCACACGGTTCAGGGCATCCACCGCACCGATAAAGCGGCATTCAGCTTCCAGGGACACCCGGAAGCGAGCCCCGGTCCGCATGACGCTGCGCCACTGTTCGACCATTTTATCGAACTGATAAACGCTTACCGCGCTTCTCATAACAACAACGCCACTCTTATAAGCAAATAAATCAGGAGCGAATAAAAAATGCCAAAACGTACAGACATAAAAAGCATCCTGATTCTGGGCGCAGGTCCGATTGTTATCGGCCAGGCTTGTGAGTTCGACTACTCCGGCGCACAGGCGTGTAAAGCGCTGCGCGAAGAGGGTTACCGCGTCATTTTGGTGAACTCCAACCCGGCAACCATCATGACTGACCCTGACATGGCCGATGCGACGTATATCGAGCCGATTACCTGGGAAGTGGTGCGCAAGATTATCGAAAAAGAACGTCCGGACGCCGTTCTGCCTACCATGGGCGGCCAGACTGCACTGAACTGTGCGCTGGAGCTGGAACGTCACGGCGTGCTGGAAGAATTCGGCGTGACCATGATTGGTGCGACCGCAGACGCCATTGATAAAGCCGAAGACCGTCGCCGCTTTGACATTGCGATGAAGAAAATCGGTCTTGATACCGCTCGTTCAGGCATTGCGCATACCATGGAAGAAGCGCTGGTTATCGCCGCTGACGTGGGTTTCCCGTGTATCATTCGTCCTTCATTCACCATGGGCGGCACCGGTGGCGGTATCGCATATAACCGCGAAGAGTTCGAAGAGATTTGCGAACGCGGCCTGGATCTTTCCCCCACCAAAGAGCTGCTGATTGATGAGTCGCTGATTGGCTGGAAAGAGTATGAGATGGAAGTGGTGCGTGATAAAAACGATAACTGCATCATCGTCTGCTCAATCGAAAACTTCGATGCGATGGGGATTCACACCGGTGACTCCATCACTGTCGCGCCCGCGCAGACCCTGACCGACAAAGAATACCAGATCATGCGTAACGCCTCGATGGCGGTACTGCGTGAAATCGGCGTAGAAACCGGCGGTTCAAACGTCCAGTTCTCGGTCAACCCGAAAAATGGCCGCCTGATTGTTATCGAAATGAACCCGCGCGTTTCCCGTTCTTCTGCGCTGGCCTCTAAAGCGACCGGCTTCCCGATTGCAAAAGTCGCCGCGAAACTGGCTGTCGGCTATACCCTTGATGAACTGATGAACGACATCACCGGTGGCAAAACGCCTGCATCGTTCGAACCGTCTATCGACTACGTTGTGACGAAAATCCCTCGCTTTAACTTCGAGAAATTTGCCGGTGCTAACGACCGTCTGACTACGCAAATGAAATCTGTCGGCGAAGTGATGGCGATTGGCCGCACCCAGCAGGAATCTCTGCAAAAAGCGTTGCGCGGTCTGGAAGTCGGCGCCAGCGGCTTCGACCCGAAAGTGAGCCTGGATGACCCGGAAGCGCTGACCAAAATCCGCCGCGAGCTGAAAGAAGCGGGCGCGGAACGCATCTGGTACATCGCGGACGCTTTCCGCGCCGGGATGTCTGTTGACGGTATCTTCAACCTGACCAACGTTGACCGCTGGTTCCTGGTGCAGATTGAAGAACTGGTGAAGCTGGAGAACGAAGTCGCCGAAGGCGGTTTCAACATCCTGACGCAGGATTACCTGCGCATGCTCAAACGCAAAGGCTTTGCTGACCTGCGTCTGGCGACGCTGGTCGGCGTTTCAGAAAGCGAAGTGCGCAAACTGCGCCACAAATACAATCTGCACCCGGTTTACAAACGTGTGGATACCTGTGCGGCGGAATTCTCGACGGACACCGCGTACATGTACTCCACGTATGAAGAAGAGTGCGAATCCAACCCGACCAATGACAAGCCAAAAATCATGGTACTGGGCGGTGGACCAAACCGTATCGGTCAGGGTATCGAGTTCGACTACTGCTGCGTGCACGCCTCACTGGCGCTGCGTGAAGACGGTTACGAAACCATTATGGTCAACTGTAACCCGGAAACGGTTTCGACCGACTACGACACCTCTGATCGCCTGTACTTCGAATCCGTGACGCTGGAAGACGTGCTGGAAATCGTGCGCATCGAGCAGCCGAAAGGCGTCATCGTGCAGTACGGTGGTCAGACCCCGCTGAAACTGGCGCGTGAACTCGAAGCCGCTGGCGTGCCGATTATCGGCACCAGCCCGGATGCCATTGACCGCGCCGAAGACCGCGAACGTTTCCAGCAGGCGGTTCACCGTCTGGGCCTGAAACAACCGGCTAACGCCACGGTCTCGACCATTGAACAAGCCGTTGAGAAAGCCGCTGGCTTGGGTTATCCGCTGGTGGTTCGTCCGTCCTATGTTCTGGGCGGCCGTGCGATGGAAATCGTATACGACGAAATCGACCTGCGTCGTTACTTCCAGAATGCGGTCAGCGTTTCCAACGATGCGCCGGTTCTGCTGGACCGCTTCCTGGATGACGCAATCGAAGTGGACGTTGACGCAATCTGCGACGGCGAACGCGTGCTGATTGGCGGCATCATGGAGCACATCGAACAGGCGGGCGTTCACTCCGGTGACTCCGCATGTTCACTGCCTTGCTACACGCTGAGCCAGGAAATTCAGGACGTGATGCGTCAGCAGGTCGAGAAACTGGCCTTCGAGCTGAGCGTTCGTGGCCTGATGAACGTCCAGTTCGCGGTGAAAAACAACGAAGTTTATCTGATTGAGGTCAACCCGCGCGCCGCACGTACCGTACCGTTCGTGTCCAAAGCGACCGGTGTACCGCTGGCGAAAGTGGCGGCCCGCGTCATGGCAGGCCAGACGCTGGCGCAGCAGGGCATCACAAAAGAAGTGATCCCGCCTTACTACTCCGTCAAAGAAGTGGTGCTGCCGTTCAATAAATTCCCTGGCGTTGACCCGATTCTCGGGCCAGAAATGCGTTCTACCGGTGAAGTCATGGGGGTCGGCCGCACTTTCGCAGAAGCGTTTGCGAAAGCGCAACTGGGCAGCAACTCCGGCATGAAGAAAGCCGGTCGCGCGCTGTTGTCAGTGCGTGAAGGCGACAAAGGCCGCGTGGTGGATTTGGCCGCGAAACTGCTGAAACGTGGCTTCGAACTCGATGCAACTCACGGCACTGCAGTGGTACTGGGCGAAGCCGGGATTAACCCGCGTCTGGTCAACAAGGTGCATGAAGGCCGTCCGCACATTCAGGACCGTATCAAAAACGGTGAGTATGTGTACATTGTCAACACCACGGCGGGCCGTCAGGCGATTGAAGACTCCAAGCTGATTCGTCGCAGTGCGCTGCAATACAAAGTGCATTACGACACCACGCTCAACGGTGGTTTCGCCACGGCGATGGCGCTGTCTTCTGACCCGACCGAACAGGTGACTTCCGTGCAGGAAATGCACGCGAAAATCAAAGGGTGATGGCATAATTGGTTGGCAAAAGGCGTGGCGAAAGCTGCGCCTTTTTCATTTAATGCGTCAGGATTTCAACAGAAAGCCCAAAATTGCGTATGCTGAAGTAAATGAAATAAGACAAGAGACCTGCATGATTTTAATAATTTACGCCCATCCTTATCCGCGCCATTCGCGGGCCAATCAGGGACTGCTCTCGGCAGTATCAGATTTACCCAACGTCGAAATCCGCTCGCTGTACGACCTTTACCCCGATTTCAATATCGACATTGACGCTGAACAGAAAGCCGTCGAGCGCGCCGATCTGGTGGTCTTCCAGCATCCGATCCAGTGGTACAGCCTGCCGCCGCTGATGAAATTGTGGATAGATAAAGTGCTGGAGCACGGCTGGGCCTACGGCCATGAGGGCAATGCGCTTAACGGAAAACATTGCCTGTGGGCGGTGACCACTGGCGGTAACGAGCATCATTTTGAACTGGGCGACCACCCGAATTTCGATGTACTGGCGCAGCCATTACAGGCGACGGCCGTTTACTGCGGCATGCACTGGTTGCCGTATTTTGCGGTGCATAACACGTTCATTTGTGACGAAGTGGCGCTGAAAGCCGCCGGAGAGGAATACCGCCAACGCCTGACTGCCTGCCTGAGTCTGAAAGAAGGCTGCCCGACGGAGGTGAATCATGGATAACCATACCCTGATGATTGAAGGGCTGATTTATCTCGGCTCCGCGGCGCTGTTTGTACCGATTGCCGTCCGCCTCGGGCTGGGCTCCGTGCTGGGTTATCTGATTGCGGGCTGCATTATCGGGCCGTGGGGATTGAAACTGGTGTCTGATGCCGAGTCGATTCTGACGTTTGCGGAAATCGGCGTGGTGCTGATGCTGTTTGTGATTGGTCTGGAGCTTGATCCTAAACGGTTATGGACCATGCGCGCTTCCGTTTTTGGCGGCGGCAGTATTCAGATGGCCGGTTGCGGCGCGGTACTCAGTGCATTTTGTTATTTCCTCGGGCTGGACTGGAAAGTTGCCTTACTGATAGGCATGACGCTGGCGCTGTCTTCCACCGCGATTGCCATGCAGGCGATGAGCGAACGCAGCCTGACGGCGTCACCCATTGGCCGCAGCGCGTTTGCCGTGCTGCTGTTCCAGGATATAGCCGCGATCCCGCTGGTGGCAATGATCCCACTTCTTGCCAGCACCGGCGAAGCCACGACGCTCCTGAGCTTCGGTCTGTCGGCGGCAAAAGTGGCCGGTGCGCTGGTGCTGGTGGTGTTGCTCGGGCGCTATGTCACGCGACCTTTGCTGCATTTCGTTGCCCGTTCCGGCATGCGTGAAGTGTTCAGTGCCGTCGCACTTTTCCTGGTGTTCGGTTTCGGCATTCTGCTGGAAATGGCCGGCATGTCGATGGCGATGGGCGCGTTTCTGGCGGGCGTATTGCTGGCGAGCTCGGAATATCGCCACGCGCTGGAAAGCGATATTCAGCCATTCAAAGGTTTACTGCTTGGGCTGTTCTTTATCGGCGTCGGGATGTCTATCGACTTCGGCACGCTGGTGCATCAGCCGTTGCTGATCGCCACCTTGCTGGTGGGCTTTATGGCGCTCAAGGCGGCGCTGTTGTGGCTGATTGCACCGTGGCTGGGTGTTCCGAAAAAGCAGCGCGGCCTGTTTGCAATCTTAATCGGGCAGGGCAGTGAATTCGCCTTTGTGATTTTCAGTGCTGCGAAAATGGCCGGCGTGATGCCTGACGAATGGTCAAAAGCGCTGACGCTTGCCGTTGCGCTTTCTATGGCTGTCACACCGCTGCTTTTGGTGATTGCGAGCCGCCTGGAGCGTAATGCGCCGAAAGATGATCGTCCGCAGGACACCATTGACGACGAAAATGCGCAGGTGATTATCGCCGGGTTTGGTCGTTTCGGGCAGATTGCCGGTCGTTTGTTGCTGGCCAACAATGTTCATACCGTCGTTCTGGATCACGATCCGGACCATATCGAAACGCTGCGAAAATTCGGTACCAAAGTGTTTTACGGTGACGCGACCCGCGTGGATTTGCTGGAATCGGCAGGCGCAGCGCAGGCCAAAGTCCTGATCAACGCCATCGATGATGTCGAAGCCAACCTGCAACTGACGGCGCTGGCAAAAGAGCATTTCCCTAATCTGAAAGTGATTGCGCGTGCCCGCGACGTTGACCACTGGTATCAGTTACGCCAGTTAGGTGTGGAAGCGCCGGAGCGTGAACTGTTTGAAGGTTCCCTGCGTGTGGGGCGTGACGTGCTCGAAGAACTCGGGCTGGATGCGTATGAAGCGCGCGAAAAAGCCGATTTGTTCCGCTGCTATAACCTGAAAATGCTGGAAGCGACCATTGAGAACTACGAAGATACTGAATTCCGTATTGCCAGTATGCAACGTGCGAAAGACATGCTGACCGCGGCTATCGAGCAGGATCAGGTACGTCTGTCATCGGTTCAGTCTGGCTGGCGCGGAAGTATTGATGGCAAAGCGCCGGAAAAGGATGTGATTGAAGCGAAGGGATAAACGCAGAAACCATTAACGTGTTAACGGAAAGCCGGCATCCGCAGTGCCGGCTTTTTTGATCAGCTCAGCGCGACTTTGATGCCTAAACCAATCAGCACGCCGCCGAGCAGTTTATCGATAATTTTCTGTGCTTTTGCCAGACCACGGCGAACCGGGGCGCTCTGGATTAATAACGCCAGCGAAGGCCACCAGACCAGGGATAAGCTGACAATAATCGACGCGTACCACAGCTTTTCGCCAAGAGTGGAGTTGATCTGCAATACCTGCGTAAACATCGCCAGGAAAAACAGTGTCGCTTTCGGGTTCAGCAGATTACACAGATAACCCTGCACGAATGCGGTACGCAGTTTGACCTGCTGCGGTTCCAGCCCGTCGAGATTCATTTTGCTGTTGCTGCGCGAGAACAATGCCTGAATGCCGACCCAGATCAGATAGACGGCGCCGACGTATTTCAGCAAATCAAACAGCCACGGCGTGGTGGTGATCACCACCGCCAGACCGGCCACGCAATAAGACATGTGCGTGATGACGCCGCAAATAACACCCAGTGACGTCATGAGTGCCGCTACGCGCGGGTATCGGGCTGCATTTTTGATGACCAGAAAGAAATCAGGGCCGGGGGAAAGCATGCCGAGGAACGCAATACTGGCAACAAAAAGGGTGGTTTCAAGCATGTAAATAACCGTTGTTAATGTTCAGAGCAAAATGAAGGCCGCATGATACGCCAATCCTTCGCAAGATAAATCACTCTTATGGCTTTTTTTGCGACGGGTGTTTATGGAAATAGCGGCGACTGTACCGTAAACGCCCCGGTGTGTAAGCGTTGTTGTACAAGGCCAGTGAGAAGGATAAACCCCCGATCACATTTCCAGCATTTTCGGCTGGGTTAGTGAAAGTTTTTCCGGTTTTTAACGCCCTTTTATGCCGGAAACTGGCACGACAGGCGGGTAAAATCCTGCGAGGGTAAGCGCTCTCTTATATCTTTGTAAAGCGTGAGTCTCCCTATCGACGGCTGATTGGGCTTTCCGTATAGTGTGGGCTGTTTTTTTGGGTCTCTTCAATCAACACAGGGCTTCATAATGATTATCAGCCTGATCGCCGCACTGGCGACCGATCGCGTTATTGGCATGGAAAACGCAATGCCTTGGCATTTACCCGGTGATCTGGCCTGGTTTAAGCGTAATACGCTCAACAAACCTGTCATCATGGGGCGCAAAACGTTCGAGTCGATTGGGCGTCCGTTACCCGGCCGGCTGAATATCGTCATCAGCTCAAAGCCTGGTGAACACGACGGCGTGACCTGGGTGACCTCTCTGGATGCCGCACTGGCCGCAGCCGGTGACGTGGAAGAAGTGATGGTGATGGGCGGTGGCCGCGTGTACGAGCAATTATTGCCGAAGGCGAACCGTTTATATCTGACCCACATTGATGCGGAAGTGGAAGGGGACACGCATTTCCCTGACTACGAGCCGGATGACTGGGAAAGCACGTTCAGCGAGTTCCACGACGCTGATGAGCAAAACTCTCACGGCTACTGCTTCGAAATTCTTGACCGGCGCGCCTGATTTTTCGGGCTGATGCGTAAAGCCAAAAGGCACCTTTCAGAGGTGCCTTTTGTATTTTATCCCGCCGCAAAATTACAGCATTTTCGGCAGTTCAGCTTGCTCTTTTTCTTTGTGGCGGTTCGACGGTTGGGTGAAATAGGTTTTATCTTCCCAGCGCAGCATCGTTAAATCCCCGCCCCAGCAACAACCGGTATCCAGCGCGTAAATGCCTTCCGGCGCGCCTTTCCCTTCCAGCGATGCCCAGTGACCAAACGCAATGCTGTAACCCGCCTCCTGCACCGGACCCGGAATATCAAACCAGGGTTTGAGGGGCCTTGGCGCGTTCTCCGGCACATCTTTGCAAATCATATCCAGCTGCCCGTTCGGGAAACAGTAGCGCATGCGGGTGAACGCATTGGTGCTGAAACGTAAACGAGCCAGACCGCTGAGCTCTGGATGCCAGTTGTTCGGCATGTCTCCGTACATGGCATCGAGAAACAGCGGATAGGTGTCGCTGCTCAGCACGGCTTCCACTTCACGGGCGCACATTTTCGCGGTGTCGAGATCCCACTGCGGCGTAATGCCCGCATGAGCCATCACCAGTTTCAGGTCATCATCCACCTGCAACACCGGCTGGCGGCGCAGCCAGTTGATCAGCTCATCGGCATCTTCTGCTTCGAGCAAAGGCGTGATGCGGTCTTTCGGCTTGTTAAAGCTAATGCCTGCGTAAACCGCCAGCAGATGCAAATCGTGATTACCCAGCACCATTCTCACGCAATCGCCCAAACCGCTGACAAAACGCAGTACTTCATGCGAAGCAGGCCCGCGTGCGACGAGATCGCCCGTCAGCCAGAGAGCATCATTTTGCGGATCAAAATCCACTTGCGCCAACAGCGCCTTGAGTTCATCGATGCAGCCGTGAACGTCACCAATAAGATATGTCGACATGTGGATTAATTTATCAGTGTAGGGATGGCGAGGCGGAAGACCGGAACCGGCACACGGAAGCTTTCACCGTTGTGCGTGATCATTTCGTAATGGCCTTCCATCGTGCCCAGCGGCGTTTCTAAAATCGCACCGCTGGTGTAGTGGAATTCGTTGCCAGGCAGGATCAGCGGCTGTTCACCGATAACCCCTTCGCCCTGGACTTCAGTCTGACAGCCGTTACTGTTGGTGATTAACCAGTAACGGCGAAGCAGTTGCACATTAAAACGCCCCAGATTGCGGACAGTGATGGTGTAGGCGAAGACAAAACGTTCTTCTTCCGGTATCGACTGTGACTCAACGTAGATACTTTGCACCTGAACACAAACACGGGGCGAATTAAGCATAACGCTACTCCTGAGGTTCCGGGGTTTTAGGTCGCGTGGACAACCAGTTAGCCAGTTTACAGAATTGCTCAACCGAAATATTTTCAGCACGCATGCTGAGATCCAGCCCCAGATCGCTCATTTGTTCTGGTGTGAACAGATGGCCCAGACTGTTGCGGATAGTCTTGCGGCGCTGGTTGAACGCATCGGTGGTCAGACGGCTGAGAATACGAATATCTGAGACCGGGTAAGGAATATTGTCGTGTGGGACTAAACGGACCACGGCCGAATCAACTTTCGGTGCCGGCGTGAAGGACTCCGGTGGCACTTCCAGTACCGGGATAATGTTGCAGTAATACTGCGCCATCACCGTTAAACGACCATACGCTTTGCTGTTCGGGCCTGCAACCAGGCGGTTCACCACTTCCTTCTGCAACATGAAGTGCATGTCTTTGATGGCATTCGTGTAGGTGAACAGATGGAACATCAGCGGCGTCGAAATGTTATAAGGCAAATTGCCGAATACGCGCAGCGGCTGGCCTAATTCTTCGGAGAGTTCCGCGAAATTAACTTTCATCGCATCAGACTGGATAACGCGCAGCTTGCCCTGAAACTTTGGATTGCTTTCCAGGCGCGCGGCCAAATCACGGTCAATTTCGATCACCGTCATACTATCCAGACGTGAGGCAACCGGCGCCGTCAAGGCAGCCAAACCGGGCCCGATTTCGACGACAGATTCGCCCGGCATAGGATGAATGGCCGACACGATGCTATCGATAACAAACTGATCGGTTAAGAAGTTTTGCCCAAAACGTTTACGGGCAAAGTGACCTTGGTGGACTCTACTATTCATTGTTGTTATTTATCGTTGCTGTTATTTGCCATACGAATGGCGAGATTTATTGCTGTCTTGAAACTGCCTGCATCGGCAGTGCCGGTTGCAGCGAGTTCAAGGGCGGTGCCGTGATCAACGGAAGTCCGGATAAAGGGAAGGCCCAGCGTGATATTCACGGCGCGACCAAATCCCTGATATTTTAGCACCGGAAGGCCCTGATCGTGATACATCGATAAAACAGCATCGGCGTGTTGCAGATATTTAGGCTGGAATAACGTATCGGCGGGCAGCGGGCCAATAAGATGCATTCCCTGCTGGCGCAGTTCTTCCAGCGCAGGAATGATGGTGTCTATCTCTTCATGACCCATATGACCGCCTTCACCCGCGTGCGGATTCAGACCACATACGTAGATTTGCGGCTCGGCGATGCCGAATTTGGTTCTCAGGTCATGATTCAAAATGGTGATGACTTCGTGCAAACATTGACGCGTGATCGCACCCGGTACGGCTAATAACGGTAAATGCGTAGTCGCCAGTGCGACACGCAACTCTTCCGTTGCCAGCATCATCACGACACGGTTGCAATGGCTGCGGTCTGCGAAGAATTCGGTATGGCCGATGAACGGGATACCGGCATCGTTGATAATGCTCTTTTGCACCGGGCCGGTGATCAGTGCGGCAAACTCGCCGCTGATTGCGCCATCGCAGGCACGGGCGAGCGTTTCAATGACATAATGGCTGTTGGCGACATTCAGTTTACCGGGCGTCACAGGCACAGCCGTGCTGACTGGTAAAACCGTTAATGTCCCTGCGGCCTGAGGTTCTGCCGGGCTGTCTTTTTGGTATTCGCGCAACCGGATCTTCAGACCCAGTTTTTCAGCGCGATCAAGCAGCAGGGCCGGATCGGCACACACCACCAACTCAACAGGCCATGCCTGCTGAGCCAGCGCCAGTACCAGATCCGGCCCAACCCCGGCAGGTTCGCCGGGGGTAATGACGACAGATTTCGTTGTCAGAGTTTTATTGTCCATTACCGTCCATAATTTTCACGTACGCTTCAGCACGTTGTTCCTGCATCCAGGTCTGAGCTTCTTCCGCAAATTTACGGTTGAACAGCATGCGGTAAGCACGTTCTTTCTGTGCTGCATCTGTTTTATCCACCTGACGGGTATCCAGTAACTGGATCAGGTGCCAGCCGAAGGAGGAGTGAACCGGCGTACTGACTTCACCTTTTTTCAGGTTCATCAGCGCATCGCGGAACGCCGGATCGTACATATCCGGAGACGCCCAACCTAAATCGCCGCCCTGATTTGCAGAGCCTGGATCCTGAGAAAGCTGTTTGGCTTCATCAGCAAACGTTGCTTTGCCACTCTTAATATCAGCGGCAGCCTGCTCCAGCTTCGCACGTGCCTGCGCATCGGTCATCACGACGGATGGCTTGATCAGGATATGGCGTGCATGGACTTCGGTCACGGAAACCGTTTTGTTATCACCACGAATATCGTTCACTTTCAGAATGTGGAAGCCCACGCCTGAACGGATCGGGCCGATAATCTGGCCTTTCTGCGCGGTGCTCAGCGCCTGAGCGAACAGGGAAGGCAGTTCCTGCAATTTGCCCCAGCCCATATTGCCGCCTTTCAGCGCCTGAGAATCAGCAGAATAGGTGATAGCCAATTTGCCGAAATCCGCACCGTTGTTCAGATCGGCGACGATTTTCTTCGCCAACTGCTCTGCAGTATCGACCTGATCCTGCGTTGGATTTTCTGGCAGTGGCAACAGAATATGGCTGAGGTTAAATTCAGCACTGCCGCCGTTCTGAGCAGCAACCTGCTTGGACAACTGATCGACTTCCTGAGGCAGAATTGTTACGCGACGGCGAACTTCGCTGTTGCGCACTTCACTGATCAGCATTTCTTTGCGGATCTGGGCACGATAGGTGCTGTAGTTAAGGCCATCGTACGCCAGACGGCTGCGCAGCTGATCAACGGAAATATTGTTCTGCTGTGCAATACCCGCAATCGCTTTATCTACATCCTGATCGGTCAGCGTGATCCCCATACGTGTCGCCATCTGCAACTGGATCTGATCCATGATCAGGCGATCGAGGATCTGATGGCGCAACGTTGCTTCATCGGGCAACTGTTGATTTGCTTGTTTGGCCTGCTGTGTCACCGACTGATACAGGCTGTCTACGTCACTTTGTAACACAACGCCGTTGTTCACGACGGCGGCAACTTTATCAACTTCCTGAGAGGCTGCAAACGCAGTGCTGGCACAAAGCGTCACGCCGAGGAGAAGTGTTCTCCAGTTCTTCATACTTTTTCCATTTGTCTAATCCGCAAGCGCGGGTTTCAAGTTCACTGAGTTCGTCGAGTCTTAACTCATCAATCGTGGTGTCGGCTTAGAAAGCGCGTTGATAAGGCAGTATGCCGCTGCCCAACATTTCTTTCGTTCCGAGGGTTTGATTGTTCCCCAGGCCTCTAAGTTCAATGTTGAATCCAATCTTATTGTCATACTTACTTTCGGACTTGGTAGTATCGTAGCTGGTGATCTTACGTTCGTAGCCCACGTTGATGGCCCAGCAGCAGGTGTTGTACTGCAAACCAATCAGCTGATCGGCGGATTGCTGTGCTTTGGTGTCGTAATAATACGCCGCAACAACGGCCCAGCGGTCGGCAATCGGCCAGCTGGCGATGCCGCCCACCTGCGAAATACCATCCTGATAGCCTGGGTTAGTCAGTTTTGGTAGCGTCGCCTGAATATATTCCGGGCTGGCATAACGGTAGCTCAACTGAACCATTCTTTCTGAGTCAGCGCGGTATTCCAGAACGGCATCACCTAACGCCAGCGCATCTAAACGGGTGTCATACTGCACACCGCCACGGATGCCCCAGAAATTATTGATTTTGTAATAGCTGTCACCGGCCCAAACCAGGCTGCCCCGGTCATCACTTTTATCCAGTACACTGTCCACGTCGCCCGTGCGCGGTGGCTGGAAGTAGTAAATCTGACCGGCAGACGCATTGAAGCGTTCTTCCAGATTTTCGTCGTAAATACGTGTCGTTAAACCGGTTGCCACCTGGTTTGCAGACGCAATACGATCCAGGCCGCTGTAGCTCTTATCGCGGAACAGACCGGTATAGTCGGACTGCAGCAGCGTTGAGTCATAGGTATTAATGCCACTCTGATTACGATACGGAATGTACAAATACTGCGCACGCGGTTCGAGGGTCTGGGTATAATCACTGTTCCAGTCCATCGTCCGGTCAAAGACCATTTTGCCGTCGGTTTTGAACTCAGGCATCACGCGGTTCACGGATGAACGAAGCTCCGTATCCGTATTGCTATCAGGAATATCCTGCTGATAGTGTGTCGCCATCAGCTTAACTTCGTTATCCAGGCTTCCCCAGCCGTTACTCAGCGGCAGGCTCAGCGTCGGTTCGAAGTGCGTACGAACCGCTTCCGGGTTGTCCGGATTAACGCTGGTGAATTTCACCGCCTGACCATAAAGGTGCAGGTCGAATGGACCCAGATCGTTTTTATAATAGTTGATGTCCAGTTGTGGTTGAGCGCGATAAGCATCTGTATCGCCGGAACCTGCGAACACCTGGAACTGCTTACTGGCCAGCGTCACATCCCAGTTTTCGTTGGCATAGCCTACGCTAAACTTCTGGGTGGAATAGCCGTCAGTGCTTGAACCGTATTTCGAGTCGAAATCGGTGAAATAGTAGGGATCACTGACCTTGGTGTAGTCGACGTTGAAACGCCAAACCTGATCGTATACGCCGGCATGACGCCAGTAGTACATCCAGCGTTTTGTCGTATCGTCGGTACGCCCCTCATCTTTTACAAACTGATCATCAATCTTCTTATCATTACCCAGGTAATCAAATTCCATCAGACCTGCACCGGCCACGGTCAGATAGCGGAATTCGTTCTGCAATTGCAGACCCCGGTTACTCATGTAGTTCGGCGTAATCGTGGCATCGTAGTTTGGCGCAATGTTCCAGTAATAAGGAACCATCAGGCCGAAGCCGTTATTACTGCTGTATTTGGCATTCGGGATGAGGAAGCCCGAGCGGCGTTTGTTACCAATCGGCAACTGCATATACGGGCTGTAGAACACCGGAACCGGGCCGATATGGAAGCGGGCATTCCAGATTTCAGCCACTTCTTCCTGACGGTCCTGAATCACTTCTGAACCCACCACGCTCCAGCTGTTATCGCCAGGCAGACAGGTCGTGAAGGTGCCGTTGTCCATGATGGTGTAGCGGTTGTTGTCACGCTGCTTCATCTTGTCGGCATTACCCCGGCCCTGTCGGCCCACCATCTGGTAATCGCCATCCTGAACGTCGGTATCTTTCGTCGTCAGGTTCGCAAAGCCTTTCGGCCCGTTCAGCTTGATCTGGTTATCGTTATAACGCACGTTCCCGGTCGCCGTGGCGGTGCGGGTCGGAGTGGGCTGATTGGGGTTGGCAATTTGGTTGAGCTGAACATGATCGGCATCGAGCGTACTGTTACCCTGAACAATATTAACGTTGCCGCTGAAAAGCGCGCTGTCAGGATAATTTCCGGTGGCCTTGTCGGCATTGATGGTCACAGGCAGTGAATTAGGATCACCCTGCACCAAAGGTTTGTCATAGGTCGGAACGCCGAGCATACATTGCGCTGCGAGGTCGGCCATTGCGCCGTGACTGTACAATACTGACCAGATTGTGGCAGCCAGCACTGTGGGTAAGCGTGTTTTCAGACGTCTGTTTTTCATACGTAAAATGGTGTTCCGTCATCAGAGGCATCATGCCGGCAAACGGTCAGAGACTATCTCACTCATCATGGTTGCGCTAGTGTTAAATCCAACCTGTTACGCTGTCGCCGTTAGGCACAACGATAAATGCCGGTTATGATAAAGCAATTTTTAAGCGACGGCATGGCGAATTGAGGAGTATATGCAGTATTGGGGAAAACTGCTCGGACTTATCCTGGGCTTATGGTCCGGTTTAGGCTTCTGGGGAATTGTTTCAGGGGTGTTGATAGGGCATATGTTTGATACCGCGCGTTCAGCGAAACGCCGTGGATATTTCGCCGATCAACAGACACGTCAAACTCTCTTTTTCCGCACCACGTTTGAAGTGATGGGGAATCTGACTAAATCAAAAGGCAGAGTGACCGAGGCGGATATACAAATCGCCAGTCTTTACATGGAACGTATGCAGTTGCACGGTGAGCAGCGTGAAGCCGCCCAGCGCGCCTTCCGCGACGGGAAAGAGGCGAATTATCCGTTGCGGGAAAAAATGCGGGCATTGCGCACTGCGTGTTTCGGCCGCTTTGATCTGATCCGGACTTTTCTGGAAATCCAGATCCAGGCGGCGTATGCCGACGGTTCTTTGCACCCGAACGAGCGCGAAGTGTTGTATGTGATTGCCGAAGAACTCGGGATCTCCCGCATGCAGTTCGATCAGTTCCTGCGCATGATGGAAGGCGGACAACAGTTCGGTGGAAGTCAGCAGGGCGGAAACTCTTATCGCGGCGGCTATCACCAGACACAGCAAGGCCCTACGCTGGCCGATGCCTGTAAAGTGCTGGGCGTGAATGCTACGGACGATGCGACCACTATCAAACGTGCGTACCGTAAGCTGATGGGCGAACATCATCCGGACAAACTGGTGGCAAAAGGTTTACCGCCGGAAATGATGGAAATGGCGAAAGAGAAAGCGCAGTCGATTCAGGCCGCGTATGATCTCATCAAAAGAGAGAAAGGTTTTAAGTAATCTTCTCCGCCACAAAAGTAAAAGGCGCTGAATTCAGCGCCTTTTTTGTGTCTTCCGGAAGCTTAAAAATCCGGCTCGCAGCTGAATACCAGCGGCGCGTCAGTGATCGGATGGTAAAACGACAGCTCCTGCGCATGGAGTTGCAGACGGTCTGCGGCGGCCAGCGCCTGCGGATGTGCGTAAAACTTATCGCCCAGAATCGGATACCCGAGCGCCAGCAAATGCACGCGTAGCTGATGCGAACGTCCGGTAATTGGCCGGAGTTTTACGCGCGTCGTGCCGTCTTCATCCCACGACATCACTTCATACTGCGTCAGCGCTTTTTTCCCGGTCTCATGGCAGACTTTCTGCTTGGGCCGGTTGGGATAATCGCAAATCAGGGGTAAATCAATGATGCCGTAATCCTCTCCGACCCGCCCCCAGACGCGCGCGATATACACTTTCTTGGTTTCGCGTTCGCGGAACTGGCGTTTAAGTTCACGCTCAGCCTCTTTGGTCAGCGCCACCACGATCACGCCGCTGGTCGACATATCCAGACGATGTACCGATTCCGCTTCCGGATATTGCTGCTGAATGCGCGTCATCAGGCTGTCCTGATGTTCGGCTAATTTCCCCGGTACCGAAAGCAGCCCGCTTGGCTTATTCACCACCATGATGTGTTCATCCTGGAAAATCACCTGCAACCAGGGATCGGTCGGTGGATTGTAATTCTCCAGCGGCCGGGTTTTGGACGGTTCAGGCATTGTCGGTTGATGTTCGCTCATAGCGGTTTCAGTCTGCATTCAGGGTGGAATAAAAGAAGGGATGCAGTACCGGCTGCATCCCGACAGGCTTACTGGTGGCTGACGACCACCAGACGGATCGCATCCAGACGCCAGCTTGCGTCGTTCAGATTCGCCAGTACCTGCTTACGGTTTGAGTCTACCGATTCCAGTTCGTCATCGCGAATGTTCGGGTTCACTTCTTTCAGCGCCTTCAGACGATCCAGCTCCTGGGTCAGTTGCTCGTCCGCTTCGACTTTCGCCGCGTCAATCAGCGCACGCGCCTGCTCTGCAATTTCCGCTTCAGCCTGTTGCAGCATGGCGTGAACATCCTGCTGTACGGCATTTACCAGCTTGCTGGAATTATGACGGTTGATGGCGTTCAGCTGGCGGTTAAAGCTTTCGAACTCCACCTGCGCGGCCAGGTTAGTGCCTTTGCGATCCATCAGCATACGCACCGGCGTCGGTGGCAGGAAGCGGGTCAGTTGCAGGTGTTTCGGTGCCTGACATTCGACCACATAAATCAGTTCTGCCAGCAGCGTACCGACCGGCAGCGCCTTGTTTTTCAGGATTGACACCGCACAGCTGCCGGTATCGCCGGAAAGGATCAGATCCAGACCGTTACGCACGATCGGATGCTCCCAACTGATGAACTGCGTATCTTCACGCGACAGCGCCTGTTCACGGTTAAACGTGACAGTACAACCGTCTTCAGGCAAGCCCGGGAAATCCGGCACCAGCATATGATCAGACGGCGTCAGAACGATCAGGTTATCACTGCGATCGTCCTGATTGATGCCGACGATATCAAACAGGTTCAGCGCGAAATTCACCAGATTGACGTCGTTATCCTGCTCGCCAATTTCCTTCGCCAGCTGCTGCGCACGTTCGCCGCCGTTGGAATGCATCTCCAGCAAACGGTCGCGGCCATTTTCCAGCTTCTCTTTCAGCGCGTCGTGTTCTGCGCGGCATTTGAGAATAAAGTCGTCCAGACCTGCCTGCTCAGCCGGTGTGGCGAGGAACGCAATCAGCTGATCGTAAGCGCTGTCATAAATAGTGCGGCCGGTCGGGCAGGTATGTTCGAACGCATCCAGACCTTCATGGAACCAGCGAACCAGCACCGACTGCGCGGTTTGTTCGAGGTAAGGCACCATGATGTCGATATTGTTTTGCTGGCCGATACGGTCCAGACGGCCAATACGTTGCTCGAGCAGATCCGGATTGAACGGCAGATCGAACATCACCATTTTGCTGGCGAACTGGAAGTTACGGCCTTCGGAGCCGATTTCAGAACACAGCAGAACCTGGGCCCCTTCTTCCTGAGAAGCAAAATACGCGGCGGCGCGGTCACGTTCGATGATCGACAAACCTTCGTGGAACACGGCGGCGCGGATGGCTTCGCGTTCACGCAGAACTTGTTCCAGTTGCAGTGCGGTGGCGGCTTTGGCGCAAATCACCAGCACTTTCTCGTCACGGTTGGCGGTCAGATAACCGAGCAGCCATTCCACGCGCGGGTCGAAGTTCCACCAGGTGGCGTTTTCGCCTTCGAACTCCTGATAAATCTGCTCCGGGTACAGCATGTCGTGCGCACGGGCTTCGGCAGTTTTCTTCGCGCCCATAATGCCCGAGACTTTAATCGCGGTCTGATACTGCGTTGGCAGCGGCAGTTTCACGGAATGCAGATGACGATCCGGGAAACCTTTTACGCCGTTACGGGTGTTACGGAACAGTACGCGGCTGGTGCCGTGGCGATCCATCAGCATCGAAACCAGCTGTTTTGCGGCGGCTTCGTCGCCTTTATTGGCGGCGGTCAGCAGCGCGTCGGTGTCAGCATTGCCGACGCTTTCGCCCAGCAAGGCCAGCGCTTCCGGCGTCAGCGGCTCTTTGTTGAGCAGCAGCGTCACGGCATCAGCGACCGGCTGATATTGCTGCTGTTCTTCGATGAACTCTTCGTAATCGTGGAAACGATCCGGATCCAGCAGGCGCAGACGCGCAAAGTGACTTTCCTGGCCCAGTTGTTCCGGCGTTGCGGTCAGCAGCAGGACGCTCGGGATTTGCTGGGAAAGCTGCTCGATAACCTGATACTCGCGGCTCGGCGCGTCTTCGCTCCACACCAGATGGTGCGCTTCATCGACCACCAGCATGTCCCAGGACGCATCGGACAACTGCTCGAGGCGGGACTTGTTGCGGCGCACGAAATCAAGCGAACAGATGACCAGTTGTTCGGTTTCAAACGGGTTGGTCGCTTCATGCACGGATTCGGCGTAGCGGTCATCATCAAACAGAGAGAAACGCAGGTTGAAGCGGCGCAGCATCTCAACCAGCCACTGATGTTGCAGGGTTTCAGGCACCACGATCAGCACGCGTTCGGCGCGGCCGGACAGCAATTGCTGATGAATAATCATGCCGGCTTCGATGGTTTTACCCAGGCCCACTTCATCGGCCAGTAAAACGCGCGGCGCATGACGCTGGCCGACTTCGTAAGCGATGTGAAGCTGGTGCGGGATCAGGCTGGCGCGCATACCGCGCAGGCCGCCGAACTCCAGACGGAACTGCTCGCGCTGATATTTACGTGCGCGAAAACGCAGGGCAAAACGATCCATCCGGTCAATCTGACCGGCGAACAGGCGATCCTGGGGTTTGCTGAACGTCAGTTTGCTGTCGAGCAGCACTTCACGCATGGCAACGCCGGTTTCTTCCGTATCCAGACGGGTACCGATATAGGTCAGTAAACCTTTGTCCTCAATGACTTCTTCGACTTGCAGCTGCCAGCCTTCGTGGCAACTGATGGTATCACCGGGATTGAACATCACGCGGGTGATCGGGGAATCATTTCGGGCATACAAACGGTTTTCACCGGTGGCGGGGAAAAGCAGGGTAACCATGCGCACATCCAGCGCGACCACGGTTCCTAATCCTAATTCGCTTTCCGTATCGCTTATCCAGCGTTGACCCAATGTAAACGGCATAATCTCTCTCTGTGTTATTTGCTCTGTATACGATAACTGCGGCAGCGACTGCGCATTGCTCGCTATGCCTCTGATAATGCTCGGGCAATAGTTTTCTTTTCCCGTCAGCAGGCGGGAAGTGATTCACTGTGTGAGGATGTTTCAGAAATGGGAAAGGGCGCTATGGTAATGGAAGGTAAGCGATTCGTCACCTTAGAATCACATTCGCCGCACCTTCTTTTGCTTAAAATAGCCCCATCTGTCCTGTAATGAGTGTAGCAAAATCGTCATGAAGGAAAGGCAAAATGCCGTCGGCCACTGGTTCAAGCTGACGTTCGATGTAGTGATCGTAATCAACCGGTGACTGGCGGTTCTCCAGCGGTTCCGGCCCGGAGGTGGTCATTACGTAGCTTATCCACCCGCCATTCTGGTACTGCTTTGCGCGGCCATGCTGCACATTATACTCATCCGCCAGCCGCGCTGCGCGGACGTGCGGCGGCACATTTTTCTCGTAATCACTGAGCTTGCGGCGCAGGCGTTTGCGGTACACCAGTTTATCGTCTAACTCGCCATTGAGCGTGCGCGCCACGTAATCACGGACATAATCCTGATACGGCTTCTGATGGAAAATCCGCTCATACAGTGCCTGCTGAAACTCCTGCGCCAGCGGCGTCCAGTCGGTACGCACCGTTTCCAGCCCCTTGTAAACGATGTGTTCGCCGTCGGCATCTTTCACCAGCCCGGCATAACGCTTTTTACTGCCGGTTTCAGAACCGCGAATGGTCGGCATCAGAAAGCGTTGATAATGGGTTTCGAATTCCAGTTCCAGCGCGCTTTCCAGCCCGTATTCCTGCTGTAAATGCTGCTTCCACCAGGCATTCACCTGCTCCACCAGACGGCGGCCAATCACATCGGCGTCTTCCTGCGTATGGGCTTTGTTAAGCCAGACAAAGGTGGAATCCGTGTCGCCGTAAATCACCTGATAGCCTTCGGCCTCAATCAGCTCGCGGGTCTGGCGCATGATGTCGTGCCCGCGTAGCGTAATGGAAGAAGCCAGACGCGGATCGAAAAACCTGCAGCCGCTCGAACCGAGTACGCCATAAAAGGCGTTCATGATGATTTTCAGCGCCTGCGACAGCGGTTTGTTTTTGTGTTTTTTTGCGGCTTCGCGCCCCTGCCAGATCTGGTTGACGATTTCCGGCAGGCAATGTTTTTCCCGTGAAAAACGGGCGTTGCGGTAGCCGGGAACAGAATGTTCATCGTCGGGCTGTTGCATCCCGGCCACCAGCCCGACCGGGTCGATCAGGAACGTACGGATAATCGACGGGTACAGACTTTTGTAATCGAGCACCAGCACGGAATCATATAAACCGGGGCGGGAATCCATCACAAAACCGCCGGGGCTCATTTCGCCTTCCAGCTCACCCAGATTCGGCGCGACATACCCGGCGCGGTGCATTCGCGGTAAATAAAGGTGAGTGAATGCGGCGACTGAACCGCCGCTGCGGTCGACGGCCAGCCCGGTCACCGACGCGCGTTCGAGAAGAAACGGCATCAGCTCGGTTTTGGCAAAAATACGCGTGACCAGCTCGCAGTCTTTCAGGTTATAGCGTGCCAGCGCGGGTTTGTCTTCGCGAAAACGTTGTTCGATTTCGGCCAGACGCTGATACGGGTTATCGCTGGATTTCCCTTCGCCTAACAAACTTTGCGAGACGAATTCCAGGCTGAAAGAGTTGAAGTTCCAGAAGGCGGATTTCAGGGCTTCAATGCCGTCGATAATCAGACGACCCGCAGCGGCGGCAAAGAAATGCCCCTGTTTGAAACCGTGCTCGCGCCATTCCAGCTCACTGCCGCCGCGCCCGAATTTAAGCGGGATTTTGTAGCGGTCGGCGTGTTTTTGTAACACGCGTAAATCGAACTGCACAACGCTCCAGCCGATAATCGCATCCGGATCGTAAGCTTCCAGCCACTCATTGAGTTTTTGCAGCAATTGCGGACGGCTGTCGACGTATTCCAGCGTAAAATCAAACTGACTGTCCGGGTCACCGTTCGGCGGCCCGAGCATATAGACGTGGCGCTGTCCGCAGCCTTCCAGCCCGATGCAGTACAGCTCGCCGTTGCCGCTGGTTTCGATATCCAGAGAACAGAGTTTCAGCGGCGGGCGGTATTCCTGCGCCGGTTTCATTTTGGTCTCAAGCAGCAGATTGCCCGGCCCCGGTTTACCGCTGAACCACACCGGCGCAGTGATGTAGCGCTCCATCAGAAAGCGTTCCGGCGGGCGGATATCCGCTTCATAGACCCTGACGCCGTACTCTTTTAGCCGCTTTTCAATCCGCATTAACTGCCGGTGTTGCGGGCAATACAGGCCGAGAACCGGCCGGGAATGGAAATCCTGCAACGGCAGGTCGCGCAAACTGACATTTTTTTCATCGGCCAGCAGACGCTCAGCCAGCGCCCGCTGTTCCACCGGAATAAAGGCGACCGATTCCTGCAACGGCAGGCGAACTTTCTGCGGGCCGTCGTCAGTCGCCAGCCACAATTCCACTTCCGTGCCACGCGGCGTGTCGCGCCAGTGGCGGGTCAGCACGAATCCCTGACGTGGCGACATGTCGGGGGTACGTGTGGCGGAAGGAGTGGATTGTGCGTTAATAAGCGCCTCGGAAGCGGAAAAAAAATCAATGACAGAGTATGGTTATTTATACAGTCTTTGTCCACGACTCTGGCTTCTGCCAAATACGCATACAATTACTGGGTTGACGACAATAGTTCGTGCGCTGACAATCCAGCCGCTTGATGTATTTACTACAATCAAAGTTCAGAAAACTGACATTTGTCTCATTATTTATCCGTACTGATGCTCTACGCCTTTTGCGTCACAATTACTGGGAATTTATGGAAGCCTATTTACAACATCTGGTCGCTCAGTCGGTGGGCTTTGCTTTAATTATTGTCGCCGTGGTGGCTTTTTTCGAATCGCTGGCGCTGGTCGGGCTGATTCTGCCCGGCACGGTGATGATGGCGACGCTCGGGACGCTGATCGGCAGCGGGCAGGTCGGCTTGTATGAAGCGTGGCTGGCAGCCGGACTCGGTTGCTTCTTGGGCGACTGGGCGTCTTACTTTATCGGACGGCGTTTCAAAGAACCGCTGCATCAGTGGAAGTTCCTGCAACGCTATCAGTCATTGCTCGATAAAACCGGGCTCGCCCTTGATCGCCACAGTTTTGCCACCGTGATCATCGGGCGTTTTATTGGCCCGACGCGCCCGCTGGTGCCGATGGTTGCCGGTATGCTGAATCTGCCGCCGTTTAAATTTGCGCCGCCCAATATCGTCGGCTGCATTGCCTGGCCGCCAGTCTATTTCTTGCCGGGAATTCTGGCCGGTGTGGCGATCGATATCCCTGCGGGCCATAACAGCGCGGTCTTCAAATGGATGCTCTTTGCGGCGTTCGTACTGATCTGGCTGAGTGCCTGGCTTATCTGGCGCGGGTTCCGCGCCGGAAAAGCAGCGCCAGATGCGATGACAAAATGGTTACCGTTGCCGCGTCTGCGAGTGGTGTGCGTGCTGAGCCTGGTTGCGACGGTAGTAAGCATCGTGATGCTGAGCAAACAGCCGATGATGCCGGTTTACGGTCATCTGCTGTGGAAAGTGATTACCCGCTGACGGGAACGGCAATTTCCTGCTAAACGCTTTCTGCAGGAGATTGCCGTATTATTTCTCTTTGCATGAAATGATATCGTCTGCTTATCATTCATGATAACTTTCCTCTATAAATAGTTCACCTTACCGATTATTTTTTAATTGATTTACTTAATTTGAACTCTCTCTCAGTTCTGACCGATAGTTTATTTTCCTTTCCGAATTTTCCGTTTTTTAAAATTTCACAATGGGTTGTTTTTTATAGATAAAATACCGTTCCGTGCCATTTATAGGTAAAAACTATAAATGCCCCGATAAATCAATATTGGTTTAACTCTTTCCTCATCGTGAATACTCCCAGCGCTCTGACATTTGAATCCTATGCGCACAGACTTTACGCGTGTGCATTTCTGGCTAAGGGAATTAAGCTCAATGAAAAAAATTATTAAATATACGTTACCTCTTGCACTGTCATTTTTAACGCCTGGCGCTCAGGCTGAATATTTATGGGGATTCTTTGATACCGGTTTGCATTATCTGGACTGGACACAAAACACCACGCACAGAACGGGAATGAAATCGCATAAAGATGACTTTTTCTATCTTGAACTGGAGGGCGGTGCGGGATTTACCTGGGGCGAAACCTATGGTTTCTTCGATCTGGAAAATCCGCTGAATAAAGAACATGACCAGCCGGGAGATGAACAGCGTTATACCTTCAAAAGTACCAACCGGTTCTATCTGGGAAATTCAGGTTTTAACCTTTACGGGCATTTATATGGCACCTACGGCGCGCCGCTCGGTGTGCATTTCCATGACGTTATGGCGTTATACGGAATTGGCTACAACATTAAAGCGGGTAACTTCTGGTATAAGCCTTTTATTGCCAAACGTTATACCGATCAGACGTATTACACCGGCGATAATGGCTATGTATTTGGCTGGGCTGCGGGGTATGACTTCACCGCGTGGGGTGAGAATTTCAGCCTGACTAACTGGACGGAATATGAATTTGACCGCGCTGACCAATATGCTGCCGGCAACGGCGGTAAAGAAGGTGTTAACGGCGGTGCCGGGTTCTGGTGGAAGCCTAATCCAAGCCTGACGGTCGGTTTACAGTACCGTTATGCGGATAATAAATTGGGTGAAAGTTTCCTGCAGGACGGGATTATTTATTCCATAAAATATAACTTCTGATCTGCTCGTATCGCATTGTTCATGCTCTCCTGAAAGGAAATAAAATGACAATACAAATCCGGCTGAAAATTATGTTCTTTCTTCAGTTTTTTATCTGGGGTTCCTGGCTGGTGACGCTGGGTTCTTATATGATCAACACATTGAATTTTACCGGTGCGCAGGTGGGATTAGTTTACGGCGCAAAAGGCATTGCCTGTATTATTATGCCCGGCATCGTCGGTATTATTGCGGACCGATGGGTAAAAGCCAATAAACTTTATGCGCTGTGTCATTTCTTCGGCGCGATAGCCTTATTTACAGCGGCCGGCATCGCAGACCCTGATCTGATGTTCTTTGCGATGCTGTTTAATGCGATGGTTTATATGCCGACCATCGCACTATCCAATACCATTTCCTATATTTGCCTTGAGAAAGGCGGGCTGGATACGGTGAAAAATTTCCCTCTGGTACGCGTATTTGGCACGGTCGGGTTTATTTTTGCCATGTGGGTCATCAGCCTTTCCGGCTTCGAGCTTAGCAACATTCAGCTGTATATCGCGTCGGGCATCTCCGTGGTGCTGGCTCTGTACGCGTTAACGCTGCCGGCTTGCCCGACGTCCGGCGTGAAGAAAGGCAGTTCGTGGGGGACCTTGCTGGGGCTGGATGCGTTTGTGCTATTCCGCCAGAAGAAGATGGCCGTTTTCTTCCTTTTCGCCATGCTGCTCGGCGTTTCCCTGCAAATCAGCAACACGTTTGCCAGCCCGTTTATGCATGATTTCTACCGCAATCCGCTGTTCCACGACAGCCTGGTGGTGAAGTATCCGTCCATTCTGTTGTCGATGTCCCAGATTGCCGAAGTCTTCTTTATTCTGACCATCCCGTTCTTCCTGTCCCGGTTTGGGATCAAGCGGGTCATGATGATCAGCATGGCGGCCTGGACGCTGCGCTTTGCGTTGTTCGCTTTCGGCGATCCGTCGTTTGGCGGGATGATTTTCCTGCTGTTGTCGATGCTGGTGTACGGCTGCGCGTTCGACTTCTTCAACATTTCAGGGGCGATATTCGTTGAAAAAGAAGTGGCGCATAACATCCGCGCCAGCGCTCAGGGCTTATTTATGACGATGGTGAATGGTGTCGGAGCGTATATCGGTGCCATTGCCAGCGGGCACGTGGTCGATCACTTTACGGTGGATGGCGTTAAAGACTGGCAAAGCATCTGGCTTGCTTTTGCCGCTTATACCGTGGTTCTGGTGATCGTCTTTGCCTTCACGTTTAAATACAAACACAACCCGGCCGGATTCACCAAACCGGTCCTCAGCCACTGATATCAGGACGCCGGATGCCCAGCACTTTGGCTTCCGGCGCGGTGCCGTCAGCCAGCGCCTGCGTCGGACCATCGTAGAAAATCCGGCCATCCACAATCAGTAAGGTGCGCGGCGCAATCCGCGCCGCATCGTCCAGATTGTGCGACACCATCAGCAGCGTGAGATTGCGCTGCTCACACACGTTATCCAGCAAACTTAGCATCTCACTGCGCAGCGCCGGATCGAGTGCCGAAAACGGTTCGTCGAGCAGCAAAACCGGCTGACTGCGTAACAGGCAACGCGCCAGTGCCACGCGCTGACGCTGCCCGCCGGAAAGCTGCGACGGCAGGCGTTCCAGACACTCTTGCAGCCCGACCTGCCGGGCGATTTCCTCTAATGCCTGCTTTTGCTGCGCGCTGAGTTTCAGCCCCGGATGCAGCCCCAGCCCCATGTTCTGGCGCACGGTCAGATGTGAGAACAGATTGTTTTCCTGAAACAGCATCGAGACCGGACGTTTCGCCGGTGGCGTTGCGCTGTGATCGGCACCGTTCAGCAAAATCTGCCCGCTGACCGGCGTCAGAAAACCCGCCACCAGGCTGAGCAGGGTACTTTTCCCCGCACCGCTCGGGCCGAGGATCGCCACGCGTTCACCCGCCGCGATACGCAAATCAAAGCGCATCGGCAAATGCTCGTACAGGTAAGTCAGTTTATTCAGCGTCAGCATGGCGGCCCGGCAATTTCTCAATCAGGGTAAATAACAGGAAGCATAGCAGCAGGAGTAAAAGCGCCGTGACCGCACCGTCCTGGCTGCGATAGGAACCCATCTGCTGATACAGATAAAACGGCAGCGTGCGGAAATTCTCGTTGCCAAACAGCGCTATCACACCGAAATCGCCGAGTGACAGCACGCAGGCGAACGCCAGTGCCTGCGCAATCGGACGTTTCAGCGCGCTGAGTTCCACCCGGCGCAAGCGCTGCCAGCCGTGCATATCCAGCGAAAGGCACAGAGGATTGTAGCGTTCGGCCACGTCGCGCATCGGGTTATCCAGCACTTTTAAGGCGTAAGGTACGGCCATCAGCGCGTTGGTCAAAATGACCAGCGGCCACGGCGATTGCGGCAAACCCGTGGTGTCGCCGAGCAGCAGGAAAAAGCCCGTCGCCAGCACAATACCCGGCATGGCGAGGATCAGCATTCCGCTGAGATCCATCGCCTGCGCCCAGCCACTTCTCCGGCGCAAACGCAGCTCGCGGCTGCTCCACAGCAACATCATCGTCAGCAACACGCACACTACTCCGCTGCCCAGCGCGATACGGACTGACGTCCATAACGCCTGCCACAGCGCGGGCTGTTGCAGCACACTGATGGCGGCGCGATTCACACCATCGAAAATCACCGCCAGCAGTGGTGGCAGGATCAGCAGCAAAGCCAGACCAATCAGCAGGCCGTCGGTGATGCGGCGCAGCGGGGAATCGTCCGGATTACGCCAGCGCTGCGCATGCGTTTGCCCGACCGGCAGCGCCTGACTGAGTTTCTGGCTGAGCAGCACCAGTGCCAGACAGCAAAATAGCTGGATCAGCGCCAGTGTGGCGGCGCGGCCTAAATCGTAGTCGTAACTCAGCGCCTGATAGATTGCCAGTTCGATGGTGGTCGCCTGCGGGCCACCGCCAAGGGAAAGGACGGTCGCAAAGCTGGCGAAACACAGCATAAAAATCAGCGCCGCCGCCGGGAAAATCTGGCGACGCAGCGCGGGCCATTCGACAAAGCGAAACTGCTGCCACGCGTTCATCCCCAACTGAGCCGCCAACTGGCGCTGCTCAACCGCGATATTTTCCAGTGCCTGCAATAAAAGACGGGTCGCCATCGGCAGATTGAAAAAGACGTGCGCCAGCAAAATGCCCTGTAAGCCATACGGCGAAAAATGGTAATCCACGCCCAGCCAGCCGCAAATCTGCGCCAGCCAGCCCTGTCTTCCGTACACGCTGAGAATGCCGAAAACCGCGACTAAAACCGGCAATACCAGGGTCATCGCGCACAAGCGTAATAAAAGCTGGCGGCCGGGAAAACGGCGGCGGAAGAGGGCGCGGGCCAATAAAATGGCGGGCAGCATCGAGCAGAGCGCCGAAAGCAGCGCCTGCCAGAAGGTGAAGCGGATGACGTGCCAGAGATACGGATCCTGCCACACAGACGCGCCGCTCATGTGTGGCGCATGACGCCACAACGAGCCTAATGCCAGCGCGGCGACCAGCAGCATCACCAGTGACGCCACCGCGCCCGGCCAAAGCCAGCGGGGGATCAACGGCTGACGGCGTTCTGCCATGCCTGAATCCATTCGCTGCGGTGAGTAGCCACATCCTGGGCGCTGTATTGCAGGGATTTCGCCGGTACGGTCAGCTGTTTGAAGGCATCAGGCAATGGCGTACTGATCACCGGATACATCCAGTTGCCGGTCGGAATGACTTTCTGGAAATCTTCGGTGGTGACGAATTTCATGAACTGTTCAGCCAGTTTCGGCTGTTTGCTGCTGGTCAACTGACCTGCGACTTCCACCTGCATGTAATGGCCTTCGGTAAAGTCAGCGGCGGCATAATTGTCTTTCTTCTCTTCGACAATGTGATACGCCGGAGAGGTGGTGTAGCTCAGCACCAGATCGCTTTCGCCCTTGAGGAAAAGGCCGTAAGCCTCGCTCCAGCCTTTAGTGACGGTCACGGTTTTTGCCGCCAGTTTTTGCCACGCTTCCGGCGCTTTATCACCATAGACTTTTTGCATCCACAGCAGCAGGCCAAGACCCGGCGTGCTGGTGCGCGGATCTTCGTAAATCACTTTCCATTTCTGGTCGCTGTTGATCAGCTCATCGAGGCTTTTTGGCGGGTTTTTCAGTTTGTTTTTGTCATACACGAACGCGAAATAGCCGTAGTCGTAAGGCACAAACGTCGTGTTATTCCAGCCGCCCGGCACTGTCAGTTTTGCGTCGGTTTTCGGCGCTTTGGCAAACAGACCGGTTTGCTCAGCGGCCTGCAACAGGTTGTTATCCAGCCCGAGCACAACGTCTGCTTTGCTATTTTTGCCTTCCATCCGCAGACGGTTCAGAAGCGACACGCCATCTTCCAGCGCGACATATTTCAGTTCGCAGCCGCATTGTGCTTCAAAGGCTTTTTTGATTGCCGGGCCAGGGCCCCAGTCGGCAGAGAAAGAATCGTAGGTGTACACCGTCAGAACGGGTTTTGCAGCAAAGGCAGGTGCAGAAAGTAACAGCAGGCAGGACAATAATTTTTTCAACTTTGCGCTCCAAAAAAGAAAAGGGGCAAAGGATTTTGAGTGAGCATTGCACAGTCTCAAATCCCTCCGCCGGGGTTAACCGGATCAGGTTCGACGGGTATCAGGTCTCAGCCATATTTAAACTTGCGTTAACAAGTGCAGGCACCCCGTTGAGAACGGATGTCATTCTAGTGATTATCGGCGCAATGCGATAGTCCGATTAGCTGTCGGGGGGCGCGAACCAGGCAGATTTGAAGTCGAACCAGCCGAGGGTGTTCATCCGCACGCCGCGCATACTGCGCTGGCCTTGCAAAACCAGCCAGTGATGGAACAGCGGATGAATATGGTGGGTGGCGACCTGTTTCTCGCTCCAGTGTGCCATCGACAGCTTACCGTCGTGCCATAACGCGGCGTCTTCATCCATCGTTTGCGGGAAGCAATAGGCCGTCAGCGGCAGTTCAAAGAACGTCGCAAACAGGGAAAATTCCAACGGCAATGTGAAGTTTGCGCTGCCGAGCCACAGATCACTGTGTGCATCGCCACGGTGCCAGACGGCGTAATCCACGATCTGAATGATCAGTTCGATCCCCTCCGAAGCCAGTATTGGCCGCAGCGCGTTACAGATGGCGTGATGTTCAGAATGCTCGCTGTAAAACGTCAGCGTTATCTGCGTCAGATTTTCGGGTTTTGGCGGACGTGTTTGAAGCGCCTTGTGATGCCAGCGGGGCAACAGGCCGTATGCCGGCGACCAGTAGCGCTGATAGATTGGCTCTGCGGCATTCAGTAAAGCAATCGGACTCAGTAAATCACACAGCCATGCCCGTATTTCATCCTTCTGGCCGATGGCCGAGCGCTGGTCGAACATCAGGAAATAGCAGCCCTCTTCAAGGCGGCTTTCAAGCTCACTTTTGCCGGATTCATCGGCCTGAAGCTGGACGCCGGAATGTACCAGTTCTTCAGAGAGTTCCGGTAAAACCCAGATATTGACCTCGTCGATCAGCGCCCGGAATCCAAAATATTCGTCAAACGCGCGGATCCGCAACTGGGTTTTCTGGTTTCGCACCACGGCATACGGGCCCGTGCCCACCGGATGGCGGGCGAAATCCGGCAAGGACTCCCATTCCTGCGGCAGGATCGTGGCGTGAATATTGCCTAACAGCCACGGCAGCCAGCGATCGGGCGCGTTCAGATGGATGTCGATGACATTGGGCGTCGGCGATGTCACAGACGCGAGATTACTGAACAGCCGGTGTGAATGCATCAGGCGGGTAAAAGTGGCGATGATATCCGCCATTTCCAGCTCGCGACCATGATGAAAATGAATCGCCGGGCGAAGATAAAATCGCCAGTGTAGTGGCGAAAGTTCCTGCCAGTGGTGCGCTAAGTCGTCTTCCGTTTCCCCATTTTCCTCATTTATGCGCGTCAGCCCGCTAAAAATCTGCCGCGCGATATGCGTTTCAGAACGGCGGAGCATGGTGCCGGGCAGCAGGTTAAACAGCGGGCGATAATACAGGACGCGCAGAATATGTTTGCCCTGACGGAAGCTGCGTCCCAGTTGGGATAACAGCATCTGGCGGACACTGCTTTTGTCGCCCACCAGTTGTACCAGTTGATCGATATGATCCTGTTCAAGCAGTTCTTCCGCCCGCTGCTGCTGGAGCGCCAGCCCGGTATAAAGGAATGTCAGCGTTGATCGTTTACCTCGCCCGGCCTCGGCATCCCAGTTCAGCCAGCCCTGTTCCTGCATGGTGCGAAGCAGTGACCGCATATGCCGCCGCGAACAGTTCAGGATTTCCGATAATGCCTGCAAGGTGGTCTCGGTTTCTTCGCCGTGGCAGCTTTGCCACAATTTGATGAACTGCTGTTGCAAACGGGATGAGGTCATAAAAGAGGAACTCCGCAGGAAATCTCATCAATTTATCTTTCCTCATATTACCCCGATACTGATCTCCAACGAAAGCCCGTCATGAAGGTCAGGAGGTCATCATGAAAAACGTTCTAACTGCCCGCTTCTATCAGCGCTATTTCTCTGCCATCAGCAGAAATGCGGCCAGAAATCATGCTGACTGGTTGTCATGGGTTCCGGTGGAATACCGTTTAGACATTCTCTCCCGTCTGACACAGTGGGACATAGAATCGCAGAGCGATGAGCAATACCGTCGTCATTTATAATCCGCCGACGCGGCCAGATTCGATTTTCTGAGTAATGGTGTAATGTCACCAGCCAGTGGGGTAGCCCACTGGTTTTTTTCTATTCAATATCCCCTTCACACTTCGAGCCGCAGATGCGTTGGCCGCTCTTGTTCACCCGAATCACTGACTCATGTCAGCTCATCGGGATTCGCGCGTTTGCCGCCTTCCTGCAACTCGAATTGTTTTGGGTATACACTGTATGTTTCGTTGTAAGACTTTCATTTCTCAGGGATGGCGTTATGTCTAAACCTCGTATTAATGCAATTTATGTCACCTTTCTGGTGGTCTCCTTGCTGTGTGGTATCGCCGGTGCATTACAGGCGCCGACGCTCAGCCTGTTTCTGACCAACGAAGTGAAAGTCCGTCCGCTGTGGGTTGGCTTCTTTTATACCGTCAATGCGCTTGCCGGGATTGCGATCAGCTTTCTGCTGGCGAACCGCTCGGACAATAAAGGCGACCGCCGCAAGTTGCTGATGTTTTGCTGCCTGATGGCGATCGGTAACAGTCTGGTGTTTGCGTTCAGCCGCGATTATCTGGTGCTGATCACCGTCGGTGTTTTACTTGCAGCTATCGGGAATGCGGCGATGCCACAACTGTTTGCGCTGGCGCGTGAGCACGCCGACCGTTCTTCCAGTGAAGTCGTCATGTTCAGCTCGATGATGCGTGCGATGCTGTCGCTGGCGTGGGTGCTGGGCCCGCCGCTGTCTTTTATGCTTGCGCTGAATTACGGCTTTACGCCGATGTATCTGAGTGCGGCAGCGGTGTTTGTCGGCAGCATACTGATGATTGCCTTTTTCCTGCCGTCCGTGCCGCGCCTCGAACAGCCGGTGGATGAAAAAGTGGTGCCGGTCAGTGCGTGGCGGAACAAAGATGTGCGTCGGCTGTTTTTCGCGTCATTGCTGATGTGGACGTGCAATATCATGTACATCATTGATATGCCGCTGTATATCACCCGGGATTTAGGTTTGCCGGAAGGGCTGGCGGGGTTGCTGATGGGAACGGCTGCGGGGCTTGAGATCCCGGCGATGTTACTGGCGGGCTATCTGGTTAAACGTACCGGTAAGCGCAAACTGATGCTCTATGCGGTGGCGAGCGGGGTGATTTTCTATGCCGGTCTGGTGGCGTTCCCGTTCAAAGCCGCGCTGATGATCCTGCAACTGTTTAACGCGATTTTCATCGGCATCGTGGCGGGTATCGGGATGCTGTATTTTCAGGATCTGATGCCGGGGCGCGCCGGTTCTGCGACCACGTTATTCACCAACAGTATTTCGACCGGGGTGATTTGTGCCGGTTTGCTTCAGGGCGTGATCGTGGAGAACTTCGGCCATTACCCGGTGTATTGGGCCGCGACCGTTCTGGCGGTTTTATCGCTCGGCCTGATGGTTAAAGTGAAAGACGTCTGACCGCGCTGAAAAGAAAAACCCGCGAATTTCGCGGGTTTTTTTATGCCTGATGCACGGTAATCAGTGCATAAATTCAGGCTGATTTTTCTCGTAGCTGGAGATGTTTTCTTCGTGCTGCAAGGTCAGGCCGATGCTGTCCAGACCGTTGATCATGCAGTGGCGGCGGAAGCTGTCGATGACAAACGGATAGCTTTTATCACCGGCTTTCACGGTTTGCGCTTCCAGATCCACTTCGAACTGAATGCCTTCGTTGTCACTCACCAGCTGGAAAAGTTCGTCAACTTCCGCTTCGCTCAGGGTGATGGGCAGCA
The DNA here is from genome assembly GCF_047784855.1 of Rahnella sp. PCH160. Lineage (NCBI taxonomy): Bacteria > Pseudomonadati > Pseudomonadota > Gammaproteobacteria > Enterobacterales > Yersiniaceae > Rahnella > Rahnella sp. PCH160. Next base: position 273,108 of record NZ_JBLOGT010000001.1, on the reverse strand, counting down.
ACTGGTTGTTGAACGAGTTGCCGTAGAAAATATCGGCAAAGCTCGGCGCGATGACCGCGTGAAAACCGTAGTCGGTCAGCGCCCACGGCGCATGTTCACGGGAAGAACCGCAACCAAAGTTTTCGCGTGCCAGCAGAATACTCGCGCCTTTGTAGCGCGGTTTGTTCAGCACGAAATCGGGATTCGGCATCTGGCCGGCGTCGTCCAGAAAACGCCAGTCATTAAACAGGTGCTGGCCGAAACCGGTGCGGGTTACTTTCTGCAAAAACTGTTTCGGGATAATCGCATCGGTATCGACGTTTGCGGCATCCAGCGGAACCACCAGACCGATGTGTTGGGTAAATTTAGCCATGGTGTTTTCCTCAGTTCAGTTCACGGACATCAGCGAATCGGCCGGTGACCGCCGCCGCCGCCGCCATTGCCGGGCTGACCAGATGCGTACGGCCGCCACGGCCCTGACGGCCTTCGAAGTTACGGTTGCTGGTAGATGCGCAACGTTCGCCCGGTTCCAGACGGTCGTTGTTCATCGCCAGACACATGGAGCAGCCCGGCAGACGCCATTCAAAACCGGCTTCGATGAAGATCTTATCCAGACCTTCTTCTTCTGCCTGCGCTTTAACCGGACCAGAGCCTGGCACTACAATCGCCTGCACGCCGGTCGCCACTTTGCGGCCTTTGGCAACCGCTGCGGCTGCGCGTAAGTCTTCAATACGTGAGTTGGTGCAGGAACCGATGAAGACTTTATTGATCGCAACGTCGGTCAGTTTAATGCCCGGCTGCAAATCCATGTACGCCAGCGCTTTTTCAGCGGAAGCGCGTTCAACCGGATCGGCAAACGAAGCAGGATTTGGGATCACCTGATTCACCGCCATTACCTGACCCGGGTTGGTGCCCCAGGTCACCTGTGGGGCGATTTCAGCCGCGTCCAGCGTCACAATGCTGTCGAACTTTGCGCCATCCTCAGTTTTCAGGGTTTTCCAGTATTCAACAGCGGCGTCCCAGTTCTGCTCTTTCGGCGCAAACTGGCGGCCTTTCAGATAAGCAAACGTGGTTTCATCAGGCGCAACCAGACCGGCTTTTGCCCCCATTTCAATTGCCATGTTGCACAGGGTCATACGACCTTCCATGCTCAGCGCTTCAATGGCTTTACCGCAGAATTCTACAACGTGGCCGGTACCGCCCGCGCTGCCGGTTTTACCGATAATCGCCAGCACGATGTCTTTGGCGGTGATGCCCGCCGGGGCTTCGCCGGTGACTTCAATTTTCATGGTTTTCGCGCGGCCCTGTTTCAGGGTTTGCGTGGCCAGAACGTGCTCAACTTCAGACGTACCGATACCGAAAGCCAGTGAGCCGAACGCGCCGTGCGTGGCGGTGTGGGAGTCGCCGCACACGATAGTCATGCCCGGCAACGTCATACCCTGCTCAGGGCCGATGACGTGTACGATGCCCTGGAACGGGTGGTTCAGGTCATACAACTGCACGCCAAATTCTGCACAGTTTTTGATTAATTCCTGCATCTGAATGCGCGCCATTTCGCCGCTCGCATTGATGTCTTTGGTTTGCGTGGACACGTTGTGATCCATGGTCGCAAAAGTTTTGCCCGGCTGACGCACCGGACGGCCCATCGCACGCAGGCCGTCGAATGCCTGCGGAGACGTCACTTCATGAACCAGATGGCGGTCGATGTATAATAATGGCGTTTCGTTTTGCGCTTCGTAAACCACGTGAGCATCAAACAATTTTTGGTACAGCGTCTTGGCCATGTTATGCCCCTTCTTTCACAAAGCGGGCAATAATGTCGCCCATTTCACTGGTGCCCAACGCCTGCTGGCCGTTCGCCAGATCGCCGGTGCGGTGGCCTGCTTCCAGCGCTTTATTCACGGCCTGTTCGATTGCATTTGCCGCGTCATCCGCGCCCAAACTGTAGCGCAGTAACAGTGCCGCAGACAGGATTTGTGCAATCGGGTTAGCGATGTTTTTACCGGCGATATCCGGCGCTGAACCGCCTGCCGGTTCGAACAGACCAAACGCCTGCTCGTTCATGCTGGCAGAAGGCAACATGCCCATAGAGCCTGTGATCATCGCGCATTCGTCAGACAGGATGTCGCCGAATAAATTGGAACACAGCAGCACGTCAAACTGGGACGGATCTTTAATCAGCTGCATGGTCGCGTTGTCGATATACATGTGGCTCAGGCTGACGTCAGGGTAATCTTTTGCGATTTCGTTAACCACTTCGCGCCACATAATAGAGGTCTGCAACACGTTGGCTTTATCGATGGAGGTCACTTTGCTGCGGCGTTTGCGCGCAGATTCAAACGCGATGCGTGCAATACGTTCGATCTCGAAGCGGTAATACACTTCGGTATCAAACGCTTTTTCGTGTTGTCCCTGACCTTCGCGGCCTTTCGGCTGACCGAAGTAAATACCGCCGGTCAGTTCCCGCACGCACAAAATGTCGAAGCCTTTTGCGGCGATGTCGGCACGCAGCGGGCAAAATTCTTCCAGACCTTGATACAGACGGGCAGGGCGCAGGTTGCTGAACAATTTAAAGTGCTTACGCAGCGGCAATAATGCGCCGCGTTCTGGCTGATCGTTCGGCGGTAAATGTTCCCATTTCGGTCCGCCGACGGAGCCAAACAGAATGGCATCGGCCTGTTCGCAGCCCGCAACGGTGGCTTCCGGCAACGGGCTGCCGTGTTTATCGATGGCTGCGCCACCGACGTCATATTCGCTGGTCGTAATTTTCAGGCCAAAACGCTGACGCACGGCGTCCAGAACTTTATAGGCCTGGGCCATAACTTCAGGGCCAATTCCGTCTCCGGGTAAGACGGCAATATGATGGGTCTTGCTCATGTTCACACCGTTTCCTGATTATTTTGAATGTTGTTTTGTTGCTGACTTTCCTGCTGCAAACGTTGTTTTTCGATCTCAACTTGTTTGCTGCGCCAGATGTTGTTCAGTACGTGCACCATCGCTTGTGCGGAGGATTCGACGATGTCCGTCGCCAGACCCACGCCGTGGAAGCGGCGGCCATTAAAGGAGACGACAACGTCGACCTGACCCAGCGCGTCGCGGCCCTGGCCTTTTGCACTCAGCTGGTATTTGACCAGCTCAATCTGATAGCCGGTGATGCGGTTGATGGCCTGATAGACCGCATCAACCGGGCCGTTGCCGGTGGCGGCTTCGGTCATGATTTCTTCGCCACAGGCCAGATTCACAGAAGCCGTTGCGGTAATTTTGGAACCGGACTGCACGCTGAAGTTATCCAGACGGTAGAATTCTGGTTCTTCCTGCTGCTTATTAATGAAGACCAGTGCTTCTAAATCGTAGTCGAAAACCTGACCTTTTTTGTCGGCCAGCTTCAGGAATGCGGTATACAGATGATCCATGTTGTAATCGGATTCTTTATAGCCCATTTCTTCCATACGATGCTTCACGGCCGCGCGGCCGGAGCGGGACGTCAGGTTCAGCTGAATCTGGTTCAGACCGATAGATTCCGGGGTCATGATTTCGTAGTTTTCGCGGTTTTTCAGCACGCCGTCCTGATGGATACCGGAGGAGTGTGCAAACGCGTTAGACCCGACAATCGCCTTGTTGCCCGGAATCGGCATGTTGGTGATCTGGCTGACAATCTGGCTGGTGCGGTAGATTTCTTTGTGATTGATGTTGGTGTGAACATTCATGTATTCCGAACGGGTGCGGATGGCCATGATCACTTCTTCCAGCGCGGTATTCCCGGCGCGTTCGCCGATACCGTTCAGCGTGCCTTCAACCTGACGCGCACCAGCCTGAATGGCGGCGATGGAGTTACCGACCGCCATGCCCAGATCATCGTGGCAGTGAACGGAGATAATCGCTTTATCGATGTTAGGCACGCGTTCGTACAGGTTAGTAATGATGCCGCCGAACTGAACCGGCGTGGTGTAACCGACGGTGTCCGGGATATTAATGGTGGTCGCGCCGGCTTTGATGGCGGCTTCCACGACGCGGCACAGATTGTCCAGCGGCGTACGGCCTGCATCTTCGCAAGAGAATTCCACGTCATCGGTATAATTACGGGCGCGTTTCACGGAGTGAATCGCCATATCCAGCACCTGATCAAACGAACGTTTCAGTTTGGATTCAATGTGCAGGGTAGAGGTCGCCAAAAATACGTGAATACGGAAGGCTTCTGCCACACGCAACGCTTCGGCTGCGGCATCGATATCGCCGTCGACACAACGGGCCAGACCGCAAACACGGCTGTTTTTAATCTGACGCGCGATAGTTTGTACAGACTCGAAATCGCCAGGAGACGAGACCGGGAAGCCCACTTCCATGACATCCACGCCCATTCTTTCCAGCGCCATTGCAATTTGAATCTTCTCTTTAACACTCAGGCTGGCTTGCAACGCCTGTTCACCGTCACGCAGCGTGGTATCGAAAATAATGACTTGCTCGCTCATGGGTTATTCCTTGTCTGCTTTATTTTCGCGCCCTGCGGGGGAGATAAAAAAAAACCCGCGCATCGGCGCGGGTTTATTGTCTGTGGAAGTTGAAATCAGTTCTGATTTTCGCCCACTGGCTTACCGCGCAAATTTTCTGCGTTGAGTAGTAGGCCTGGGAGACGGGTAATCATGAACATGTTTTCAGCTTCTCTTGATTGGGTGGTCGGAACGTATACCGTTCAAACAGTGCCTAAAGTGATACGGGAATGTCCCTGGCATGTCAACCTTCACTGTGTGGAAAACGCAAAAAACCTTGCAAATGATATTTTATCTCATTTAGCATAAAAAACTGGTTGTCAGAACATGTCTGGCGCAAAGGTTTTCGCGGTTTTTTCCTTCATGCAAAGCACATAAAAAGACCAAAAATAGGCAGGAATTTTAAGCATTGCGTTAAATAACCCTTCCAATACAGATAATTAGAGATAATGTAGCTCTGCTTAACTTATTATTCATTTTTCGCATGTTGTTTCCATAATCATTTTATTGTCTTATATCATCAGTTTTTAGGGGGAAGTGAGATTTATATTTCCCTTTATGATTATTAGGAAAGGTATTTCTCTATCCTTTCCTAAATAACATGATGAATTCCCACGGAATTACCGGTTATTGTTTCTGCTGGTCTGATATTTCTCCGTGCCCTGTTTTTATAAAGAAAGTTATTAACGTCGTTACTCCTTTATGATATTGGAGTGATCTTGATGGAGAACTTCATGTCAGATATGACCACAGAAAATAAAAATAAGCAGACCGAAACCGAAACACATCTTCGTAATGTGGATTTAAATTTATTGACGGTATTCGATGCGGTAATGCAATTACAAAATATTACCCGCGCCGCCAATATGCTGGGAATGTCTCAGCCCGCGGTCAGTAATGCCGTAGCCCGGCTGAAAGTCATGTTTAATGATGATTTATTTGTGCGTTATGGGCGGGGCATTCAGCCTACCATGCGTGCCCGCCAGCTTTTCGGGCCTGTCCGGCAGGCATTACAACTGGTGATGAATGAGCTGCCGGGCGCCGGTTTTGACCCGCACAACAGCATGCGTCAGTTTAATGTGGCGATTTGCAGCCCGCTGGATAAGCGTCTGACTTCTCAGGTTCTCAATGCTATTGAGACGTTATCAACCGGCGTCAGCATTAAATTACAGACCATCGTCAATGATAATATTGAGCATCAGCTGCGTTATCAGAATATTGAATTTATGATCAGCTATCGCAAATTCGAACGTGCCGATTTTTGTAATCAGGCGTTATTTAATGACGAACTGGTTCTGGTTGCGGCGAAAAATCACCCGCGCATTAGCCCGCATATGTCTGATGAAAAATACCTGAAAGAAAAACATGCCGTGATGGTGCTGGACCGTTTCTATTCTTTCAGCTCGGCTTATTACGACGACCCTGAAATGCAATCTTTAATTTCTTATCAGGGAACCGATCTTTTCAGCGTAATGGAAATTGTGTCTAAAACCGAAATGGTCGCACTGGTTCCGCGCTGGCTGGCACAGTCAAATGCAGGAATGCTCAATTTATCCGTGATCCCTCTGCCGTGGATGAAAAATCATCTGACCTGTTATCTTTCCTGGCATGAATCATCCAGCAAAGATAAAGGGAATATGTGGATGAAGTCTTTATTAAGCCAATGTGTTCTGTCTCTGTAAAAAGCCAACGACTCATACTTTTATTGCAGCCCCGGCTGGAGTAAAAGTGGCTGGTTATGATGTTCTTTGGAGTGTTTTATCCTGCTTGTTTTTTTTACCTCGTTAAAACCAGGCAGGTTTTTTTTGCAGTAAAAATTCATCAGGCCTCCTTTCCAAAAGCGCTTAGCGCACCCACAATTTCATTTCACCATGCCCTCTTTGTCGGTAGACTGCGTTAAATCTTTGTAATAAAGCAATGCAGTCAATCCTCCTCCTTTCCTGATGACGCTGGATGTCGGTGTAAACGCTCAATGAATCCAACCTTAAATAACTACCATCTGATTACCCGTTTTCGCCAGCAAGTCAGTGCCCGTGCCGGGCAGGTTGCTTTCCGTGAATGGTCCCCTGCGAGGGAAGTCTCCCTGACCTGGCGTGAACTTGGCGAAAAAGTCGATGCCCTGTCCGACGTGTTATTGCAGGAACAGGTGAGTGTTCAGGAACGCATCGCGATATGCGGAAATAACTCTATGGCGTGGTCCATCGCCGATCTGGCGATTCTCCAGCTACGTGCCGTGACCGTACCTATTTATGCCACCAATACGCCTGCGCAGTCGGCGTATGTGCTTAATGATGCGGATATCCGCATTCTCTTTGTTGTCGGCCAGAAACAGTACGACGCGGCAGTAGCTTTGCGCGACCTGTGCCCGCAGCTCAAACATATTCTGGTGCTGGACAGCAGCGTTGATCTGGGCGGCGTCACTATTGCCCGGCACGTTTCCGAACTCGTTCCGCAGGACCGGTTTTTGTCTGCTGAACGTGAAGTCCGCGTGAATGCCGGTAATCTGGATGATTTATTCACGCTGATTTATACCTCGGGCACCACGGGCGAAGCGAAAGGCGTCATGCTCGATTACACCAGCATGGCGACGCAACTCCGGCAACATGAAGAACGACTGAGTATCTCGGACACCGATGTTTCATTGTGTTTTCTGCCGCTCGCGCATGTCTTTGAGCGGGCCTGGAGTTTTTTCGTGCTCCATTCTGGCGCGCAGAATGTGTTCCTGCGGGAAACCGATTTGGTGCGTGATGCTTTGCAAGCGGTCAAACCGACGGTTATGTGCGCTGTGCCGCGTTTCTATGAAAAGGTCTTCAGCGCAATCCATGACAAAGTTGCCCGCTCAGGCTCGCTGAAGAAGCGGCTTTTCCACTGGGCTGTGGCGCAGGGCAAAGAAAAATACCTGACCGAACGTCGCGGTGAGCGTTATCCTTTCTGGCTTTCTCCTGCTCATTATCTGGCGGATAAGTTGGTGCTGCAAAAGCTGCGCGGTTTGCTCGGCGGTAACTTGCGCTTTCTGCCTGCGGCCGGCGCGAGCCTGGATGACAATGTCATTTTGTTTTTCGAATCCCTCGGGCTGCACATTAAATACGGTTATGGCCTGACGGAAACCTGCGCGACGGTAACCTGTTGGGAAGAAAAAAATTTCCGTTTTGGCTCGGTGGGAACGGCGTTGCCGGAAGTCGAAGTGCGCATCGGCGATGAAAATGAGATCCAGGTGCGCGGCCCGACGTTGCTGCGCGGGTACTTCAATAAGCCGGAAGAAACGGCCGCCAGTTTTACCGCGGATGGCTGGTTCAAAACCGGTGACGCCGGGAAAATGGACGAGCAGGGCAACGTTTTCATTACTGAACGTCTCAAAGACTTAATGAAAACGTCGGGCGGAAAATACATCGCGCCGCAGCGGATCGAAGGCACGCTGGTGCAGGATCGTTATATTGAACAGGCAGCGGTGATTGCCGATGAGCGCCATTTTGTTTCCGCGCTGATCGTCCCGGATTTTGATGTGCTAAACGTGTATGCCCAGGCGCATCACATTGATTATTTCAACCGGGCCGGGCTGGTGAAAAACGAACAGATCCTGTCACTCTTTGCACATCAGTTGCGTGAGATCCAGCATGATCTGGCCGGTTTTGAACAGGTCAAAAAGTTTGTGCTGCTGACGAAACCTTTCACCATGGAAGCCGGAGAACTGACGCCGACGCTCAAACTGCGCCGTAAAATCATTTTCAGCCGCTACCAGCAGGAAATTGATCAGCTTTATCGCGAGTAAGTCGAACCCGTCGATTTACCACTTTTTTGTTAAAAATACCGGCCGACGCCCGTTTGCCGGTTTCTCTCTTATTTTTATGTCAGCCCCGGACATAATTTAATACTGTAATTTTTCCGACCTTCCTGATATTTCTGACTGGTTAGCGCACGCAGGCAGTGTTTTGTCCCGAACGGGTGAATGAAGACAGTGTGAGGTAATAAAACAACGGCTTCGGACAATTTTTGGCGTTTGCCTGACTCAGATTCTGACGCTAAGGTACTGAGTTAGATTCGTTAACGCCAATAAGAACAGCAGGGTTTTTTAAACCCGACAGAAAGTCCTAAAATTCAGAGATTTATCGTTAAATCGTTGCCTGATAGAACAGCGAGCTGAAAGAAAAGTCACCCTATAGAAGAAGCAAAAAGCCTGGAGGCAAAACCATGGAGATGTTGTCAGGAGCCGAGATGGTCGTCCGGTCGTTAATCGATCAGGGCGTTAAGCACGTATTCGGTTATCCCGGCGGAGCGGTGTTGGATATCTATGATGCCCTGCATACGGTCGGTGGGATTGATCATGTGCTGGTGAGACATGAACAGGGTGCTGTTCATATGGCTGACGGTTATGCGCGCGCCACAGGCGATGTGGGCGTGGTGCTGGTGACTTCGGGTCCCGGCGCAACCAATGCGATCACCGGTATTGCCACGGCTTATATGGATTCCATCCCACTTGTGGTGCTATCCGGCCAGGTACACAGTTCACTCATTGGGTATGACGCGTTTCAGGAATGCGACATGGTGGGGATTTCCCGCCCGGTGGTGAAACACAGTTTTCTGGTAAAACGTGCGGAAGATATTCCGACGGTCCTCAAAAAAGCGTTTTATCTGGCATCCACCGGCCGTCCTGGCCCGGTCGTTGTCGATTTGCCTAAAGACGTGGTGAATCCGCAAATCAAACTGCCTTACGCCTACCCCGATCAGGTTTCGATGCGTTCGTATAACCCGACCGTGCAGGGCCATCGCGGGCAAATCAAACGTGCTGTTCAGACCCTGCTGGCCGCGAAAAAGCCGGTGTTGTATGTCGGCGGCGGCGCGATCAACTCTGAATGTGATGCAGAGCTTTTACAACTGGCCGAGAAACTGAATCTGCCGGTGACCAGTTCCCTGATGGGGCTGGGCGCGTTCCCGGGCACGCATCGTCAGAGTCTCGGTATGCTGGGCATGCACGGCACGTATGAAGCCAATATGGCGATGCACAATGCTGATCTGATTTTCGGTGTGGGTGTGCGCTTCGATGACCGTACCACCAATAATCTGGCGAAGTACTGCCCGAATGCCACGGTCATGCATATCGATATCGACCCGACGTCTATTTCCAAAACCGTTAATGCCGACATCCCGATTGTGGGCGATGCGAAGCAGACGCTGGTTCAGATGCTTGAACTGCTGGCGCAAAGCGATGAGAAGCAGGAATACGACGCGCTGCGTGACTGGTGGCAGAATATTGAGAACTGGCGCGGGCGCGAGTGTCTGAGCTACGACAAACATAGCGGCACCATCAAACCGCAGGCGGTTATCGAAACACTGCATCGTCTGACCAAAGGTGAGGCTTACGTGACCTCTGATGTCGGTCAGCATCAGATGTTTGCCGCCTTGTATTACAAATTCGACAAACCGCGCCGCTGGATCAACTCCGGTGGTCTGGGCACGATGGGCTTCGGCTTACCGGCCGCGTTGGGTGTGAAACTCGGCCTGCCAGACGAAACGGTCATTTGTGTGACGGGTGACGGCAGTATCCAGATGAATATTCAGGAGCTGTCTACCGCGCTGCAATACGATTTACCGGTGATAGTTGTCAACCTGAACAACGGTTATCTCGGCATGGTGAAACAGTGGCAGGACATGATTTACTCCGGCCGCCATTCGCAATCTTATATGCAGTCGCTGCCTGATTTCGTCAAACTGGCGGAAGCTTACGGACATGTCGGTATTGCAATCCGTACGCCTGAAGAACTGGAAAGCAAACTGGCGCTGGCGCTGGAACAGAAAAATCGTCTGGTATTTGTCGATATCAGCATTGATGAAACAGAACACGTTTACCCGATGCACATCCGTGGCGGTGCGATGGACGAAATGTGGTTAAGCAAAACGGAGAGGACCTGATCATGCGCCGGATTTTATCAGTATTACTGGAAAACGAATCGGGCGCGTTGTCCCGCGTAGTCGGCCTGTTCTCTCAGCGTGGCTACAACATTGAAAGCCTGACGGTTGCCCCGACCGATGACCCGACGTTGTCCCGTATGACGATTCAGACCGTCGGCGATGCCAAGGTGCTGGAGCAAATCGAAAAGCAGTTGCACAAGCTGGTTGACGTATTGCGTGTTACCGAACTGATCCAGGGTGCGCACGTTGAGCGCGAAATCATGCTGGTTAAGGTGCAGGCTTCCGGTTATGGACGTGAAGAAGTGAAGCGCTCGACAGAAATTTTCCGTGGACAGATCGTGGATGTGACTGCAACGCTTTACACCGTTCAGCTGGCGGGAACCAGCGATAAACTTGACGCCTTTTTAGCCAGCATTCGCGATGTGGCTGAAATTGTGGAAGTTGCCCGTTCCGGCGTGGTCGGTGTTTCCCGTGGTGAGAAAATCATGCGCTAAAGCGTAAATAATCAGCAGCATGTAAAACTTCTTAGCCTGATGAAAGCCCAACTTTTCCGTTGGGCTTTCTTTTTTGCTGATCAGGTGAAGCGATTCGGTAAAACCCCTTGCCCGGCAATGGCTTCTGAGGTTAGATAAAGCATTATCTTTATTAAGGGGTTTTCTCAGTGAAGCTGGATGAGATCGCGAAGTTAGCGGGCGTTTCGCGTACGACGGCCAGTTATGTCATTAACGGCAAGGCGAAACAGTATCGTGTCAGCGATAAGACAGTCGAAAAAGTCATGGCTGTCGTGAAGGAACATAACTATCACCCGAATGCGGTGGCCGCAGGTTTGCGTGCCGGCCGAACCCGTTCTATTGGTCTGGTAATCCCGGATCTGGAAAACACCAGCTACACCAAAATCGCCAATTTCCTCGAACGTCAGGCCAGACAGCGTGGGTATCAGTTGCTGATCGCCTGTTCTGAAGATCAGCCTGATAACGAAATGCGTTGCATCGAACATCTGCTTCAGCGGCAGGTAGACGCAATTATTATTTCCACGTCTTTACCGCCAGAGCATCCTTTCTATCAGCGCTGGGCCAATGATAATTTCCCGATCATCGCACTCGATCGTGCGCTGGACCCTGAGCATTTCATCAGTGTCGTGGGCGCTGATCAAGAAGACGCGCTGATGCTGGCGCAGGAATTGCGCACATTCCCGGCTGAATCGGTCCTGTATCTGGGCGCGTTGCCTGAACTTTCTGTGAGTTTCCTGCGTGAGCAGGGCTTCCGTCAGGCCTGGGCAGATGATCCACGTCAGCCAAAATATCTGTATGCCAATGCCTACGATCGTGAATCAGCGGCTGTCGTTTTTGCCGAGTGGCTGAAAACTAATCCGATGCCTCAGGCGTTGTTCACCACCTCTTTCCCGCTGTTGCAGGGCGTGATGGACGTGACGCTCAAAACAGAAGGGCGCTTGCCTGTAGATCTGGCGATCGCCACGTTTGGCGATAACGAGCTGCTCGATTTCCTCGAATGCCCTGTTCTCGCCGTCGCTCAACGTCATCGTGATGTGGCTGAACGCGTGCTGGAGTTGGTGCTGGCGTGCCTTGATGAGCCGAAGAAACCGAAAGCCGGTCTGACCCGGATCCGTCGCAATCTGTTCCGCCGTGGTCGCCTGAGCCGCAAGTAAACACCGCAACGGGCAGTCATCCAGATTGCCCGTCACTTTCTTCCCGACACATCCGGTCTTCGCTTAAGATAATTCGAGTTATTCTTACTGATAATACCAATACGAAAATTCCCATAGAAGTGGAATGGGTAATTTAGGAGCATTCTCAGATGACTGAATTATTAAGAAATGTTTTTGCGCTTCTTTGGTTGATATAAACCTTCCAATCAATTTCTAAAATACGTTAATACTGTCTGCAAAAGTGCTGTAGAATTCCCCGCTTAATTTCCTTCGGTATGTGTACACCCCCGACGCTGATGGTTTTTAAAACGGCGCAGAGGCTTATGTCATGCGGGTTGGCATACAAAATGATGATGATTTAGCAGTGATAGCCAGAAAAAAATTGAGAATGATTTTTTTTATGGCAAACCGGTCAAGAAATGAGAGTTAGATAGCAGAAGAATATAAATAGTTAAATAATGTTCAGTTTGGTTTTTTTTTAAACGAAATTATTAACCCTGCAAAATTTCTTCAACTAATCATGACGTTATTTTCTATCCCTCCTCTAAAACACCTCACGACAATGCGCAGCACTTTCGTTTACCTGCGTAAATATTGCCAAACCGCCTCTGCTCTGGCTTGACAAGGTTTTAAAACCATCCGTAAACTCTTTTATGTGGGAATTTGTGGGGGAAAGTGGTGAAAAAGGTCACAGAGGGGTAAATCGGTCATGTTTCGTGGCGCGACGATGGTTAACCTCGACAGCAAAGGGCGACTTGCCGTACCCACCCGTTATCGGGATTTGCTGAGCGAAGAATCGCAAGGTCAAATGGTGTGCACCATAGACCTCCATCACCCATGTCTCCTCCTTTACACCCTCCCGGAATGGGAAGTTATCGAACAAAAATTGTCCCGTCTGTCGAGCATGAACCCCGTCGAGCGCCGTATTCAGCGGCTGTTACTCGGGCATGCGAGTGAATGTCAGATGGATAACGCCGGGCGTTTACTGATCGCTACCACGTTGCGTCAGCACGCCGGGCTCGCAAAAGAAGTGATGCTGGTTGGGCAGTTCAATAAGTTTGAACTGTGGGATGAACAGACCTGGTATCAACAAGTTAAGGAAGACATCGACACTGAACAATCATCTCAGGAACCGCTTTCTGAGAGATTACAGGACTTGTCATTATAAGCATGGTTGAAAACTACAAACACACTTCCGTTTTGCTGGATGAAGCCGTTAACGGCCTCAACATTCGACAGGACGGCATTTACATCGACGGAACTTTTGGCCGTGGTGGCCATTCACGTCTGATTCTGTCCCAGCTTGGGCCGGACGGACGCTTGCTGGCAATTGACCGCGATCCACAGGCGATCAAAGCCGCAGAGGCTATTGAAGACCCACGGTTTTCGATTATTCACGGGCCGTTTTCTGACCTCGCTGAGTATGTCCGCGATCGCGGCCTTGAAGGCAAAATCGACGGCGTACTGCTCGATTTAGGTGTTTCTTCACCGCAACTCGACGACGCAGAGCGCGGCTTCTCTTTCATGCGCGACGGGCCTCTGGATATGCGTATGGATCCGACCCGTGGTTATTCAGCCGCAGAATGGCTGATGAAAGCGGAAGAAGAAGACATCACCTGGGTACTGAAGACGTTTGGTGAAGAGCGTTTCGCAAAACGTATTGCGCGCGCAATTGTTGAACGTAACCGTGAATTGCCTATGACACGTACCAAGGAACTGGCTGACCTGATTGCGAATGCCTCGCCGTTTCGTGAAAAGCATAAGCATCCGGCCACGCGCAGTTTCCAGGCGATCCGTATTTATATCAACAGCGAGCTGGAAGAAATTGAACGTGCGCTGGACGGTGCTCTGGAAATTCTGGCACCTCAAGGGCGTTTATCCGTGATCAGCTTCCATTCACTGGAAGACCGTATCGTGAAGCGTTTTATCCGCCAGCACAGTCGTGGTGCACAGGTTCCGGCGGGTATCCCGATGACCGAAGCACAGATCGCAGAACTTGGCGGACGTTCGCTGAAATCCGTCGGAAAAATGATGCCTTCTGATGCAGAAGTGTCAGAAAACCCACGGGCACGCAGTTCTGTTCTCCGTTTTGCTGAGAGAACGAGCGCGTGATTGGTAACGAACGCCACGGACTGGTGGGGGTCATTGCCAGCGATATTCTTCGCAACGGCAAGATCCCGATGATTTTGCTGACCGCCGTTCTGGTCAGCGCAATATTCGTTGTGACCACTGCGCACCGTACGCGTTTGCTGACGGCGCAGCGTGAGCAACTGGTATTGGAAAGGGATGCGCTGGACATTGAATGGCGCAACCTGATCCTCGAAGAGAACGCTCTCGGTGATCACAGCCGGGTAGAACGCATCGCAACGGAGAAATTGCAGATGCAGCACGTTGATCCCTCTCAAGAAATTATTGTGGTTCAGCCTTAAAATGCGCATGGAGAATACAGGCAGCTAATGAAAGCAACACGCACCGCGAAGTTAAAGCGCCCCGAAGACCAAGCCAGCTTTATCAGCTGGCGTTTTGCGTTGTTGTGCGCCTGTATCCTTCTGGCCCTGGTGGGTCTGATGTTGCGTGTGGCTTACCTGCAAGTCATCAATCCGGACAAACTGGTCAAAGAAGGAGATTTACGCTCCCTGCGCGTCCAGACCATCCCCACGTCTCGCGGCATGATCACTGACCGCTCTGGACGCCCGCTGGCGGTGAGCGTGCCGGTCAATGCTATCTGGGCCGACCCGAAAGAAATCAATGATCGCGGTGGTATAACCGTCGATACAAAATGGAAAGCGCTGGCCGATGCGCTGAACATGCCGCTCGATCAGCTTTCTGCCCGCATCAATGCCAATCCGAAAGGCCGTTTCGTGTATCTGGCGCGTCAGGTGAATCCGGCCGTCGGCGAATATGTCCATAAACTCAAGCTGCCGGGTATTTCCCTGCGTCATGAATCCCGCCGTTATTATCCGGCCGGGCAGGTGACGTCGCATGTGATTGGTGTCACCAACATTGATGGCGAAGGTATCGAAGGCGTTGAGAAGAGTTTTGACCGCTGGCTGACCGGTAAACCGGGCGAGCGCACTATCCGTAAAGACCGTTTTGGTCGCGTCATTGAAGACATCTCCACCGTTGACAGCCAGGCCGCACACAATCTGGCGCTGAGCATCGACGAACGTCTGCAGGCGCTGGTGTACCGCGAACTCAATAACGCCGTCGCTTTCAACAAAGCGGAATCCGGCACAGCGGTGCTGGTCGATGTGCAAACCGGCGAAGTGCTGGCGATGGCCAACAGCCCGTCCTACAACCCGAACAACATGCCGGATACGCCGAAAGACGTCATGCGTAACCGCGCGATCACAGACATTTTCGAACCGGGTTCTACCGTGAAACCGATGGTCGTCATGACCGCGTTGAAAAATGGCGTGGTTCGTGAGAACAGCGTGCTGAATACGCTGCCGTACCGGATCAACGGCCATGAGATTAAAGATGTGGCCCGTTACGCGGAGCTTTCCGTGACGGGTATCTTGCAGAAGTCGAGTAACGTCGGTGTTTCACGACTGGCGTTATCGATGCCATCCGCAGAGCTGGTAGACACTTACTCGCGATTCGGATTGGGAAAACCGACCAATTTGGGGCTGGTTGGAGAAAGCAGTGGCTTATACCCTAAAAAACAACGGTGGTCTGACATAGAGAGGGCCACCTTCTCTTTCGGCTACGGGCTAATGGTGACACCTCTCCAGCTAGCGCGAGTCTATGCCACGATCGGCAGTATGGGCATTTATCGCCCGTTGTCGATCACACGTGTTGATCCGCCGGTTTCCGGCGAACGCATATTCCCTGAGCCGGTGGTGCGCACCGTCGTGCATATGATGGAAAGTGTGGCGCTGCCGGGCGGCGGCGGCGTGAAAGCCGCCATCAAGGGCTACCGGATTGCGATAAAAACCGGTACGGCGAAGAAAGTCGGTCCGGACGGTAAATACGTCAATAAATACATTGCTTATACCGCCGGCGTTGCGCCAGCAAGCAACCCAAGATATGCCCTGGTGGTCGTGATTAACGATCCGCAGGGAGGGAAGTATTACGGTGGGGCTGTTTCCGCACCGGTGTTTGGCGCCATCATGGGCGGGGTGTTGCGTACCATGAACGTTGAACCTGACGCGCTGACTGCCGATGAAAATGCAGACATAGTAAATAATCAAAAAGAGGCAACAGGTGGCAGATCGTAATTTGCGCGACATCTTAGCGCCCTGGGTGAATGAAGCCCCAGCGGTAGCGCTAAAAGACATGATCTTAGACAGCCGCATCGCGGCTGCCGGCGATCTGTTTGTCGCGGTCTCAGGCCATACCAGTGATGGGCGTCGTTATATTCCCCAGGCAATTGCCCAGGGCGTCGCTGCCGTCGTGGCCGAAGCAAAAGGTGAAAAAGAGCACGGCACGGTTAGCCAGATGCATGGTGTACCAGTGATTTATCTTGAGGATCTTAACGTCTTGCTTTCCGAACTGGCAGGCCGTTTTTATCAGCAGCCAGGCAAGTCATTACGTTTGGTTGGCGTGACCGGTACCAACGGTAAAACTACTACCACACAACTGCTGGCGCAGTGGAGCCAGTTGCTGGGCGAAACCAGCGCGGTGATGGGGACGGTAGGAAATGGCCTGCTCGATAACGTGGTTCCAGCCGAAAACACCACCGGTTCAGCCGTCCAGGTGCAGCATATTCTGGCTGATTTAGTGAAACAGGGTGCCACTTTCGCCGCGATGGAAGTTTCTTCCCACGGGCTGGTGCAGCATCGTGTGGCCGCGCTGCCGTTTGCCGCCGCCGCGTTTACCAACCTGAGCCGCGATCATCTGGATTACCACGGCGACATGCAAAGCTACGAAGACGCCAAATGGCTGCTCTTCTCTTCGCATCAGGTCGGTCAAAAAATTATCAATGCTGACGATGAAGTCGGGGCGCGCTGGCTGGCGAAAACCCCGAATTCCATTGCGGTCAGCATGGAAGACAAAATCCCGGCAGGCTGGAAAGGCCGCTGGCTGGTTGCCCGTAGCGTGAATTATCACGACAACGGCGCGACGGTGAATATCGATTCAAGCTGGGGCGAAGGCAAGCTGGAGAGCCGCCTGATGGGCGCGTTCAACGTCAGCAATCTGCTGGTCGCACTGGCGACGCTGCTTTCCCTTGATTATCCGCTGGCACAATTGCTGGCGACAGGTTCCCAGTTACAACCGGTTTGCGGTCGTATGGAAGTCTTCAACGCGCCGGGTAAACCTACCGCCGTTGTCGATTATGCACATACGCCGGATGCGCTGGAAAAAGCGCTGGCGGCTGCCCGTCTGCACTGTAAAGGGCAACTGTGGTGCGTGTTTGGTTGCGGTGGCGATCGTGATAAAGGCAAGCGTCCTCTGATGGGCGGGATCGCAGAACAGTTCGCCGACCGCGTTATCGTGACCGATGACAACCCGCGCAGCGAAGAACCCCGCGCCATCGTGGCAGATATTCTCGCCGGATTGCTGGATGCAGGTCGTGCGCAGGAAATTCACGGTCGTGCGGAAGCCGTGACCAGCGCCATCATGCAGGCTAAAGAAGACGACGTTGTGCTGATTGCCGGTAAAGGGCACGAAGATTATCAGCTGGTAGGGAATCAGCGTCTTGATTACTCCGATCGCGTCACGGTCGCACGCTTGCTGGGGGTGATCGCATGATCCGCGTTTCTCTGCAAACTTTGGCTGACGCGCTCAACGCTGAACTTATCGGTGCGGATACGCAAATTGACAGCGTGACCACGGATACCCGTCAGATCACCTCTGGTTGTTTGTTTGTGGCGCTGAAAGGCGAGAAATTCGATGCACACGATTTTGCGGCAGACGCCGTTAAAGCGGGTGCAGGGGCGTTGCTGGTAAGTAAGCACTTACCGGTGGAAGTCCCTCAGTTAGTGGTCGATGATACCCGTATTGCGCTGGGGCAACTCGGTGGCTGGGTTCGTCAGCAGGTGCCAGCCCGCGTGGTCGGCTTGACCGGCTCTTCCGGCAAGACTTCTGTTAAAGAAATGACCGCTGCGATATTGCGTGAGTGCGGCAATGTGCTCTACACCACAGGAAACTTCAATAACGACATCGGCGTGCCGCTGACGTTACTGCGCCTGACCGCAGAGCATGATTTTGCCGTCATTGAGATGGGCGCAAACCATCCGGGCGAAATCGGCTATACCACGGCGCTGGCACGTCCTGAGACGGCGCTGATCAACAACCTGTCCGCGGCTCATCTGGAAGGTTTTGGTTCTCTGGCCGGTGTTGCCCGCGCCAAAGGCGAGATTTTCGACGGTTTGCCTGAAAACGGTATTGCGGTGATCAACGCCGGCAGTAATGACTGGGCAAACTGGCAGCACAAACTGACCGGTAAAACCGTCTGGCAATTTTCTTCTTCAAATACGGAAGGCACCGATTTCAACGCGACAGACGTCATACTCAGCCCGCTGAAGACCGCTTTCACTCTGCATTCTCCGAAAGGCAGCATTGATGTTTCGTTACCGGTGCCGGGACGTCACAACATTGCTAACGCACTGGCTGCGGCGGCGCTGGCGCTGTCTGTCGGCGCTTCGCTTGAAAACGTGCGCGCTGGCCTGAAAACGCTGCAATCTGTCAAAGGACGCCTGTTCCCGATTGCACTCAGCGAAGGCAAAACCCTGCTCGATGACAGCTATAACGCGAACGTCGGTTCCATGACGGCGGCGGCACAAGTGCTGTCAGAAATGCCGGGTTACCGTGTGATGGCCGTTGGCGATATGGCTGAACTGGGCGCCGAAAGCGAAAGTTGTCACCGTCAGGTCGGCGAAGCGATTCGTGCAGCAGGCATCGACAAAGTATTCAGCATAGGCCACGACAGCCGCATCATCAGTGATGCCAGCGGATGTGGTGAGCATTTAGAGGATAAGGCAGCCCTGACGGCCCGTTTAACGAGCTTACTGTCTGAACATGCGGTAATTACCGTTTTGATTAAAGGTTCACGTAGTGCCGCAATGGAGCAGGTAGTACGCGCGTTACAGGAGAATGCAACATGCTAGTTTGGCTGGCCGAACACTTGGTCAAATATTATTCCGGCTTCAACGTCTTTTCATACCTGACGTTTCGCGCCATTGTCAGCCTGCTGACTGCTTTGTTCCTGTCTTTGTGGATCGGACCACGGATGATCGCCCGTCTGCAAAAAATGTCTTTTGGTCAGGTTGTCCGCAACGACGGCCCGGAATCGCATTTCAGTAAACGCGGAACGCCAACGATGGGCGGCCTGATGATTCTGGCTTCCATCACGATTTCTGTCCTGATGTGGGCTTATCCTTCAAACCCGTACGTCTGGTGCGTGCTGTTTGTCCTGCTGGGCTACGGTGTTGTCGGGTTTATCGATGACTATCGCAAAGTTGTCCGTAAAGATACCAAGGGCCTTATCGCCCGCTGGAAATACTTCTGGCAGTCGGTGATTGCGCTTGCCGCCGCCTTCACGATGTACGCCATCGGGAAAGACACGCCAGCCACCGAGCTGGTTGTTCCGTTCTTTAAAGACATCATGCCGCAGCTCGGCCTGCTGTATATCCTGCTGAGTTACTTCGTGATTGTCGGAACCAGCAACGCGGTCAACCTGACGGATGGTCTGGATGGTCTGGCAATTATGCCCACCGTGTTCGTCGCTGCTGGCTTTGCGCTGGTGGCCTGGGCGACCGGTAACATGAATTTTGCCAGCTACCTGCACATTCCTTACCTGCGTCACGCGGGCGAACTGGTGATCGTGTGTACCGCCATTGTCGGTGCCGGGCTTGGGTTCCTGTGGTTTAACACCTATCCGGCACAAGTTTTCATGGGCGATGTCGGCTCTCTGGCTCTGGGCGGTGCGCTGGGGACTATCGCCGTGTTGCTGCGTCAGGAGTTCTTACTGGTGATTATGGGCGGTGTGTTCGTGGTTGAAACACTGTCTGTCATCTTGCAAGTCGGGTCCTTTAAGTTACGCGGTCAGCGCATTTTCCGTATGGCGCCGATCCATCACCATTACGAACTTAAAGGCTGGCCGGAACCGCGCGTCATTGTGCGCTTCTGGATTATTTCGCTGATGCTGGTCCTGATTGGTCTGGCGACGCTGAAGGTGCGGTAATTATGGCTGACTATCAGGGTAAAAAAGTGGTCATCATCGGGCTGGGTCTTACCGGCCTGTCCTGTGTTGATTTCTTTGTGGCACGGGGCGTGACGCCGCGTGTTATTGATACCCGCGTCAGCCCGCCCGGACTGGATAAACTCGCGGATAACATTGAGCGTCACCTCGGTTCGCTCAATGAAGACTGGCTGCTGGATGCGGATCTGATTATCTCCAGCCCCGGAATGGCGCTGGCCACCCCTGCACTGAGCGCTGCCGCTGACGCAGGCGTGGAAATTGTCGGCGATGTCGAGCTGTTCTGCCGCGAAACGCAAACGCCGGTTGTGGCGATCACCGGATCGAACGGTAAAAGTACCGTGACGACGCTGGTCGGCGAAATGGCGAAAGCCGCCGGATGGCGCGTCGGCGTGGGCGGCAACATCGGTTTGCCGGTGCTGACAATGCTTGATCAAGAATACGATTTGTTTGTGCTTGAGCTGTCCAGTTTCCAGCTTGAAACCACGCACAGCCTGCGTGCAGCGGCCGCGACCATTCTTAACGTGACCGAAGATCATATGGATCGCTATCCGTTTGGTTTGCAGCAGTACCGTGCGGCAAAACTGAAAGTTTACGAGAATGCCGCGCTGTGCGTCGTCAACGCGGATGATGCGCTGACAATGCCGGTGCGTGGCGCTGATAAGCGTTGCGTGAGTTTTGGTGTGGATGTCGGTGATTATCACCTGACACGCCAGCAGGACGATATCTGGCTGCGCGTGCGTGGCGAGAAGGTTCTGAATACCAACGAAATGCCGCTGACGGGCCGCCACAATTATACCAATGCGCTGGCCGCGCTGGCGCTGGCAGATGCCGTGGGCATTCCTCATGCATCTGGCCTGAAAGCCCTGACGACCTTTACCGGTCTGGCGCACCGTTTTCAGGTGGCGTGGCAGCACAACGGTGTGCGTTGGATCAACGATTCCAAAGCAACCAACGTGGGCAGCACCGAAGCGGCACTCAACGGCCTGCATGTTGAGGGCACATTGCATCTTCTGCTGGGCGGGGACGGAAAATCTGCGGATTTCTCACCGCTGACGAAATATTTGCAGGGCGACAATCTGCGTATTTACTGCTTTGGCCGTGACGGCGCGGAGCTGGCGGATTTACGGCCTGAAGTTTCTTCTTTGTTTGAAACGATGGAACAGGCGATGCGTGATATCAGTACGCGTGTGGCGTCAGGCGACATGGTTTTACTGTCTCCGGCCTGCGCCAGCCTCGATCAGTTCCGCAGTTTTGAACAACGCGGTGATATTTTCACTGCGCTGGCGAAGGAGCTGGGTTAATGCGGATCCGTATCCCTGGGTTGAGCCTCGTCAGAAAATTTAACGACTGGGTGATGGGGTCGAAAGAAAACGACTCTCTGACGCTGGTGTTGTATGACCGGACACTGCTGTGGCTGACCTTTGGTCTGGCGATTATCGGTTTTGTGATGGTGACGTCGGCTTCGATGCCGATCGGACAGCGTCTGGCGGATGACCCGTTTTTGTTTGCCAAGCGTGACGCAATTTACCTTGCTCTGGCCTTCGGGTTGTCGCTGGTGACGCTGCGCGTACCGATGGCGGTCTGGCAGAAATACAGTAACGTCCTGCTGTTGCTTTCCGTGGTGATGTTGCTGGTTGTGCTGGTGGTGGGGAGCTCGGTAAACGGGGCATCGCGCTGGATTTCACTGGGGCCATTGCGTATTCAGCCCGCAGAGTTTTCCAAGTTGTCACTGTTTTGTTATCTCGCCAGTTATCTGGTGCGAAAGGTTGATGAAGTCCGAAGCAACTTCTGGGGCTTTTGTAAACCGATGGGCGTGATGGTGGTTCTGGCCGTTCTTCTGCTGGCTCAGCCTGACCTCGGCACGGTCGTTGTACTGTTTATTACCACGCTGGCAATGCTGTTCCTGGCGGGGGCAAAGATGTGGCAGTTTCTGGCCATCATCGGTTCCGGTGCTTTCGCCGTTGTGCTGCTGGTTCTTGCCGAACCTTACCGTATGCGCCGCGTAACGTCGTTCTGGAATCCATGGGCCGATCCGTTCGGGAGTGGCTACCAGTTAACCCAGTCACTGATGGCGTTTGGCCGTGGTGAACTCTGGGGACAGGGGCTCGGGAATTCGGTGCAGAAACTGGAGTATTTACCGGAAGCGCATACCGACTTCATCTTCTCCATATTGGGGGAAGAACTGGGGTATTTCGGTGTGGTTCTGGCGTTGTTGATGGTATTCTTCGTCGCTTTTCGCGCCATGTCGATTGGGCGTCGCGCATTAGAGCTAGATCAGCGGTTTTCCGGGTTTTTGGCCTGCTCAATTGGTGTGTGGTTCAGTTTCCAGGCGCTGGTTAACGTTGGGGCCGCGGCGGGGATGTTGCCAACGAAAGGCCTGACCTTACCGCTCATCAGTTACGGTGGTTCGAGCCTGATCATTATGTCGACAGCAATCGTGTTATTGCTGCGAGTGGATTTTGAAACGCGCCTGGCAAAAGCCCAGGCGTTTGTAAGGAGTGCCCGATGAGTGGCAATACCCGGCGTTTAATGGTGATGGCAGGCGGTACCGGCGGGCACGTTTTCCCCGGTCTGGCAGTCGCACATCACCTGATGGCACAAGGCTGGGAAGTCCGCTGGCTTGGCACGGCAGATCGAATGGAAGCGGATTTGGTGCCAAAGAATGGCATCGAGATTGATTTCATTAAAATCTCAGGATTACGTGGGAAAGGTCTGAAAGCGCAGCTCACTGCCCCCATTCGCATATATCATGCGTGGCGCCAGGCGAAAGCCATCATGAAGCGCTTCCAGCCGGATGTCGTTTTAGGCATGGGCGGTTACGTTTCCGGCCCTGGCGGCCTGGCAGCATGGTCACTGGGTATTCCGGTGGTGCTGCATGAACAAAATGGTATTGCGGGCATGACCAATCGCGGTTTGTCGCATATTGCCAAAAAAGTATTACAGGCGTTTCCCGGCGCGTTCCCGAATGCGGCCGTGGTCGGTAATCCGGTGCGTACCGACGTGCTGGCGCTGGAATTACCGCAAACCCGTCTGGCCGGGCGCGAAGGCCCCATCCGCGTACTGGTCATTGGCGGAAGCCAGGGCGCGCGGGTGCTGAATCAGACTATGCCTGAAGTGGCGGCGCTGATGGGCGATAAAATTACGTTGTGGCATCAGGTCGGTAAAGGCGCGCTGGAGTCCGCAAATCAGGCTTACGAAAAAGCCGGTCAGACTCAGCATAAGGTCACCGAATTTATTGATGACATGGCGCAGGCCTATGCCTGGGCGGATGTTGTGGTCTGCCGTTCCGGTGCGTTGACGGTCAGCGAAATAGCGGCCGCTGGTTTACCGGCGATCTTCGTGCCGTTCCAGCATAAAGATCGTCAGCAGTACTGGAATGCGTTGCCGCTGGAAAAGGCCGGTGCCGCGAAGATTATTGAGCAGAAAGATTTTAGTGCCGCAGCCGTCACTGACCTGATGGCCGGATGGGACAGAACCCATCTGATGGAAATGGCTATCGCTGCCCGTGCAGCCGCTATTCCTGATGCGACAGAGCGCGTGGCCGCAGAAGTGGTCGCCGTCAGCAAAAAATGAAATTGAACGGGCCATGCGCAGCGTGGTCCTGGCCGTATGAAACGGATTAATCAGTAACCTGAAATAGTGAATAAAAACGTGAATACACAACAATTGGCGAAACTGCGTACCTTCGTGCCAGAGATGCATCGTGTCCGGCACATTCACTTTGTTGGCATCGGTGGTGCCGGCATGGGTGGTATCGCCGAAGTGTTGGCCAATGAAGGCTATCAGATTAGCGGTTCTGACTTAGCACCGAACGCGGTCACGCAGCAACTGACCGCACTGGGCGCGACGATTTATTTCAATCACCGCCCGGAGAATGTGCTCGATGCCAGCGTGGTGGTGGTTTCGACGGCAATCTCTTCCGATAACCCGGAAATTGTTGCCGCCCGTGAAGCGCGTATCCCGGTTATCCGTCGTGCGGAAATGCTCGCCGAGCTGATGCGTTTTCGTCATGGCATCGCTGTGGCAGGGACACACGGTAAAACCACGACCACCGCGATGGTCACCAGTATTTACGCAGAAGCCGGGCTGGATCCGACTTTCGTGAATGGTGGACTGGTTAAAGCGGCAGGCACGCATGCGCGTCTGGGCTCAAGCCGTTTCCTGATTGCAGAAGCGGACGAAAGTGATGCGTCCTTCCTGCATCTGCAACCGATGGTGGCGATTGTCACCAACATCGAAGCAGATCATATGGATACGTATCAGGGTGATTTTGAAAACCTGAAACAGACGTTTGTGAATTTCCTGCACAACCTGCCGTTCTACGGACGTGCGGTGATGTGTCTTGATGATCCGGTGATCCGTGAGCTGATCCCACGCGTAGGCCGTCACATTACCACTTACGGTTTCAGCGAAGATGCGGATGTGATTATCGAGAATTACCGTCAGGTTGGCGCACAGGGGCACTTTACGATACGTCGTCAGGATCTGCCGCTGATCAGCGTCACGCTGAACGCGCCGGGCCGACATAACGCCCTGAATGCCGCTGCGGCTGTGGCCGTGGCGACGGATGAAGGTATCAGCGATGACGCCATCCTGCGCGCGCTGGAAGGCTTCCAGGGAACCGGTCGTCGTTTTGATTTCCTGGGCGACTACGCGCTGGAAAATGTGAACGGAAAAACCGGCAGCGCGATGCTGGTTGATGACTACGGCCATCACCCGACAGAAGTGGATGCGACAATCAAAGCCGCACGCGCGGGCTGGGCGGACAAGCGTCTGGTCATGATTTTCCAGCCACACCGTTACACGCGTACCCGCGATTTGTATGACGACTTCGCGAATGTGCTGTCTCAGGTAGATGTGCTGATCATGCTCGATGTTTATCCGGCCGGTGAAGCGCCGATTCCGGGTGCCGACAGTCGCTCGTTATGCCGCACCATTCGTGCGCGAGGTAAACTGGATCCTATTCTGGTTTCTGATATTGACGCTGTGCCTGAAAGCCTGGCGCAGATCCTCGAAGGTGATGATTTAGTGCTGGTGCAGGGTGCCGGTAACGTTGGCAAAGTGGCCCGTAAACTGGCTGATCAAAAGTTGCAGCCAGTGAAAAAAGGTGAAGAACATCATGTCTGAGAAAGTAGCGGTATTGTTGGGTGGTACTTCCGCAGAACGCGATGTGTCATTGCAGTCCGGCGCTGCGGTGCTGGCAGGTTTACGCGAATCAGGTGTGGATGCGCATGGCATCGACACCAAAACATTTAACGTGGCGCTTCTTAAAGAAGAAGGGTTCAGCAAAGTCTTTATCGCGCTGCATGGCCGCGGTGGTGAAGACGGTACTTTGCAAGGGTTGCTTGAGCACATTGGCCTGCCGTATACCGGCAGTGGCGTCATGGCTTCTGCGCTGACCATGGATAAATTCCGCACCAAGCTGGTGTGGCAGGCGCTGGGTTTACCGGTTGCTCCGTTCGTGGCATTGCATCGTTCACAAATTGAAGCCGCAGGGCAGGGCGCTCTGGCAACGAAAATTGCCGAATTAGGCCTGCCGGTTATCGTCAAACCCAGCCGTGAAGGTTCCAGCGTTGGCATGAGCAAAGTGACAACTGAAAAAGAGTTGCTGCCAGCCCTGCTGGAAGGCTTTCGTCATGACGATAACGTACTGATTGAAAAATGGTTAAGTGGTCCGGAATACACGGTAGCGATCGTGGGTGATCAGGTTATGCCATCCATCCGTATCCAGCCTGCCGGGACATTTTATGACTATCAGGCGAAATATCTGTCTGATGAAACACAGTATTTTTGCCCAAGCGGTTTGAGCGAGGCGCAAGAGCAGCAGTTATCTGCGCTGGCGTTGCAGGCTTATCAGGCGCTCGATTGCAGTGGCTGGGGCCGTGTTGATGTGATGCAGGACGGTGACGGCAGCTTTAATTTGCTGGAAGTGAATACATCACCGGGAATGACCAGCCACAGCTTAGTGCCGATGGCGGCAAAACATTCCGGTCTGAGCTTCCCGCAACTCGTTTTCCGTATTCTGGCTTTGGCTGACTGATATGTCTCAAGCCGCCCTGAATACCCGAGAGCGTGAGACGGTCGAGACTAACGGCCGTCGCAGTAATGGTGGCCAGCTTGCAGGGATTGTGTTTCTGCTGTTGGTAGTAGGAACGATTTTATGGAGTGCGTGGGCGGTAATTATCTGGATGCAGGATGCGAACCGGTTGCCGTTGTCCCAGCTTGTGGTTACGGGAGAACGTCATTACACGACCAACGATGATATTCGTCAGGCGATTCTGTCCTTAGGGGCACCGGGAACGTTTATGACGCAGGATGTTAACGTCATTCAGCAGCAGATTGAGCGTTTACCCTGGATAAAACAGGTCAGCGTCCGTAAGCAATGGCCGAACGAATTGAAGATACACCTGGTGGAGTATGTGCCGGTCGCACACTGGAATGATCTGCATATGGTTGATGCCGATGGCAAATCATTCAGCATACCCGCTGAACGTGTGGTCAAACAGAAAATGCCGTTGCTTTACGGTCCGGAAGGCAGCGAACAGGATGTTTTGCAGGGCTTTCAAACGATGAGTCAGGCGCTGGCCGCCGGAAAATTCACGTTGAAGGCAGTCGTAATGAGTGCGCGTCACTCGTGGCAGTTAACTCTGGACAGCGACGTCCGGCTGGAATTGGGAAGAGATGACCGGATGGGGCGTTTACAACGTTTTATCGAGCTTTATCCGCGATTCCAGCAACAGGCTGAAGCCGATAAAAAACGCATCACTTATGTCGATTTACGTTACGACAGCGGTGCGTCGGTCGGTTGGGCTCCGGAGTTTATTGACCAGCAAAACAGTAATCAGCAACAGAATCAGGCACAGGCTAAACAACAATGATCAAGTCGACGGACAGAAAACTGGTAGTTGGGCTGGAAATCGGTACGGCAAAAGTTGCCGCATTGGTGGGGGAAGTTCTGCCCGATGGCATGGTCAATATTATCGGTGTGGGCAGTTGCCCGTCCCGTGGCATGGACAAGGGTGGCGTGAATGATCTGGAATCGGTGGTGAAGTGCGTACAGCGCGCCATCGATCAGGCTGAACTGATGGCGGATTGCCAAATTTCCTCTGTTTACCTTGCTTTGTCCGGTAAACATATCAGTTGTCAGAATGAAATAGGGATGGTTCCTATTTCAGAAGAAGAAGTCACGCAGGAAGATGTAGAGAACGTTGTGCATACCGCGAAATCGGTTCGCGTTCGTGATGAGCATCGTGTTTTGCATGTGATCCCTCAGGAATATGCCATTGATTATCAGGAAGGGATCAAAAACCCTGTCGGGCTTTCCGGTGTGCGTATGCAGGCAAAAGTTCACCTGATTACCTGCCATAACGATATGGCGAAGAACATTGTAAAGGCGGTTGAACGCTGTGGCTTAAAAGTTGACCAGCTGATTTTTGCCGGTCTGGCGTCCAGTTATGCGGTTCTGACCGAAGATGAGCGCGAATTAGGGGTCTGTGTCGTCGATATTGGTGGTGGAACCATGGATATCGCGGTTTATACCGGCGGCGCACTACGTCATACTAAGGTTATCCCTTATGCAGGGAACGTGGTGACCAGCGACATCGCTTATGCGTTTGGAACGCCACCGACCGATGCAGAAGCCATCAAGGTTCGCCACGGTTGTGCATTAGGATCGATTGTCGGCAAAGACGAAAACGTCGAAGTGCCGAGCGTAGGCGGACGTCCGCCACGCAGTCTGCAACGTCAGACACTGGCTGAAGTCATCGAGCCTCGTTACACAGAATTGCTGAATTTAGTGAACGACGAAATTTTGCAATTGCAGGAGCAGTTACGTCAGCAAGGCGTAAAACATCATCTGGCCGCAGGTATTGTTTTGACAGGCGGCGCAGCACAAATTGATGGTCTGGCAGCTTGTGCGCAGCGGGTATTCCATACCCAGGTGCGTATCGGGCAACCTCTGAACATCACAGGGCTGACAGATTATGCGCAGGAACCTTACTACTCAACGGCTGTAGGGCTGCTGCACTACGGGAAGGAGTCTCACCTGAGCGGTGAGGCCGAAGTGGAAAAACGCGCCTCAGTGGGCAACTGGTTCAAACGAATCAATAGCTGGCTGAGAAAAGAGTTTTAATGTTTTAACAACGGGATCATGCTCTTATAGCTTTTGATTCCGACGCGACAGGCACAAAACGGAGAGAAACTATGTTTGAACCTATGGAACTGACCAACGACGCGGTGATTAAAGTCATCGGCGTCGGCGGTGGCGGCGGTAACGCTGTCGAACACATGGTGCGTGAGCGCATTGAAGGTGTTGAATTCTTTGCCGTTAACACAGACGCCCAGGCGTTGCGTAAAACGGCTGTAGGCCAGACGATTCAGATCGGTAGCGGTATTACCAAAGGTCTGGGTGCTGGTGCGAACCCTGAAGTGGGTCGTAATTCGGCAGAAGAAGACCGTGAAGCCCTGCGCGCTGCGCTTGAAGGTGCAGACATGGTCTTTATCGCAGCGGGCATGGGCGGCGGTACCGGTACCGGTGCAGCGCCAGTGGTGGCTGAAGTAGCAAAAGACTTGGGTATTCTGACCGTTGCTGTGGTGACTAAGCCTTTCAATTTTGAAGGCAAGAAGCGCATGGCATTCGCGGAGCAGGGTATCGCTGAACTGTCCAAGCATGTGGACTCCCTGATTACCATCCCGAACGACAAGCTGTTAAAAGTGTTGGGTCGCGGTATCTCTCTGCTGGACGCCTTCGGTGCAGCCAACGACGTGCTGAAAGGCGCGGTGCAGGGTATCGCTGAGCTGATCACCCGTCCGGGTCTGATGAACGTCGACTTTGCTGACGTGCGCACCGTAATGTCCGAAATGGGTTATGCCATGATGGGTTCCGGCGTGGCATGCGGTGAAGACCGTGCTGAAGAAGCGGCTGAAATGGCGATCTCCAGCCCGTTGCTGGAAGACATCGACTTGTCTGGCGCGCGCGGCGTTCTGGTCAATATTACCGCGGGCTTCGACCTGCGTTTGGATGAATTTGAAACCGTGGGTAACACCATCCGTGCTTTCGCTTCTGACAACGCGACCGTCGTTATCGGGACCTCCCTTGACCCGGAAATGAATGACGAACTGCGTGTTACCGTGGTGGCGACCGGCATTGGCATGGACAAACGTCCTGAGATCACTTTGGTGACCAATAAGCCAGCCAGCCAGCCAGTGATGGATCACCGTTACCAGCAGCACGGGATGTCTCCGCTGCCGCAGGAAACTAAGCCAGCGGCTAAAGTGGTGAATGATCCAAGCGCGCAATCTAATAAAGAGCCCGACTATTTGGACATCCCGGCCTTCCTGCGTAAGCAGGCAGACTAGTCCGAATTGTAGGATCTCCGCTCTTTGTGCTAAACTGTCCCGCCGATCTTAAGGTAAGCTTAGGTCGGTTGGATGGATAACATTGCGAGATAAAAACGATGATCAAACAACGTACATTAAAACGTATCGTTCAGGCGACGGGCGTCGGTTTGCATACCGGCAAGAAAGTCACCCTGACTCTGCGTCCTGCACCGGCAAATACCGGGGTCATCTATCGTCGCACTGACTTGAATCCCCCGGTTGATTTCCCGGCAGATGCAAAATCCGTGCGTGATACCATGCTCTGTACTTGCCTGGTGAATGAGCAAGACGTACGCATTTCTACGGTTGAACACCTTAATGCGGCATTAGCGGGCCTGGGCATTGATAACATTGTTATCGAAGTCGATGCGCCTGAAGTGCCGATTATGGACGGTAGCGCCGCGCCTTTCGTCTATCTGCTGATGGACGCTGGGATCGAAGAACTGAAGAGCGCGAAGAAATTCCTGCGCATCAAAGAAACTGTGCGTGTTGAAGACGGTGATAAGTGGGCTGAGTTCAAACCATTCAATGGTTTTTCTCTGGACTTCACTATCGACTTCAATCACCCGGCGATTGATTCCAGTTCTCAGCGTTACAAAATGAACTTCTCCGCAGAAGCATTTGTTC
Organism: Rahnella sp. PCH160; assembly: GCF_047784855.1. NCBI lineage: Bacteria > Pseudomonadati > Pseudomonadota > Gammaproteobacteria > Enterobacterales > Yersiniaceae > Rahnella > Rahnella sp. PCH160. The sequence continues at coordinate 242,918 of NZ_JBLOGT010000001.1, read as the reverse complement.
GCCAAATCAGCCGCGCACGTACTTTTGGTTTTATGCGTGATATCGAGTATCTGCAGTCACGTGGTTTGTGCCTGGGTGGCAGCTTTGATTGCGCGATTGTTGTGGATGATTACCGCGTGCTTAACGAAGATGGCCTGCGTTTTGAAGACGAATTCGTTCGTCACAAAATGCTTGATGCTATCGGCGACCTGTTCATGTGTGGGCATAACATTATTGGTGCGTTTACCGCATTCAAATCTGGCCACGCGTTGAACAATAAGTTATTGCAAGCGGTACTGGCTAAGCAGGAAGCCTGGGAATTAGTTACCTTCCAGGATGAAGCTGAAATGCCTGTGGCTTTTAAAGCACCCTCTACAGTATTGGCGTAATCGCTACTGATATCATGACTTATTACGACTGGTTGTTTTGGCACCCTCTCCGGCCAATTCAGCCAGTCGTTCTAATGCCTTTCTGAGTTTTTCCGGGCTACGGCTCGCAAGTCCCCGTAATCCTTCCGCACTCTGCGCACTTAAATGCCTGACGGGCATTGATTCCGAAGCGATCGCTTTATTTTTAACGGCAATCTGCGAGGCATTTTCCATTTTCGCCATGAGCGAAGGATTAATCCTGATGTCGATTGACGACAAAGATGGTAGAATTTGCGCTCGAAGTGCAGAGAGTAGTGCCGGTTGTTCATAGCGTAAGCGCATCATCCAACTGGCATTGGCTATCTCCAGCACTAAAACTCCCTGTCGATAATTACCGACACGACACCATGGTTGCATGGGCGCCGGTAACAGACCTTTCACTGCGCGGTTTAGATTTAATAACGCCGCCGCACGCTGTTGAACAATACGCAGCGGGCTTTGCTCAGTGGAAGAAGCATCATCGAACAGGATATCTAATAATTGTGGGCGGCTATCGCGCATGATGGGCTCCGGCGGATTGTAAACTTGTGATTGGTATTCTAAATCGTTGGCGACAATTTGGCAGAAAGTATTTTTGGCCGCATCTCCTGTTGGGGATGGTCGCGGCAAGCCTTGGCGTGTCAACGAACCTCTCGCAAACGGAACTGCCTGCGGTTCCCAATACGTCCTCAAGCCTAAACAGACTTAACATCGGCAGTTCAGGGCTGAGTAATCTCGCATTGCTCCAGGCGAATCGCCGCCCGTCTTTCGGTGTGGATTACTGGCAGCAGCATGCACTGCGCACGGTTATCCGTCATCTTTCTTTTGCGCTGGCACCCCAGGTCGTTTATACCGTATCCCAACCTGAAATTGTTGCGCAGGAAGCCGAACCCCTGCACGTACAGCAACTTGCACTGCTGGTAACCCTGAATGCATTACTGACGCATGAATCCAAACCGCCGGTTATCATCCGTCACACGCAACAACCTTTTTACACCTTCTCTTCGTCGTACCAAACCGGACTGTGGTTAGCACAGGTGCAAGGCATTCGTGCCGGCCCGGCCTTCCTGATTTAACAGACTGTAAGTTTAAACTCTATCTATAAATCAACAAATTAGTGGCTACATTACGTGGCCTCCAAGAGATATTAAGCATCATGTTAATCAAATTATTGACCAAAGTTTTTGGTAGCCGTAACGATCGTACATTGCGCCGCATGCGTAAAGTGGTTGACCTGATCAGCCGCATGGAACCTGAAATTCAGAAGCTGACCGATGAGCAACTGAGAGCTAAAACCGATGAGTTCCGTGAGCGTCTGGCGAAAGGTGAAGTGCTTGAGACGCTGATCCCGGAAGCTTTTGCGGTGGTTCGTGAATCCAGTAAGCGTGTATTTGGTATGCGCCACTTTGACGTTCAGTTACTCGGCGGCATGGTGCTCAACGAGCGCTGCATCGCTGAAATGCGTACAGGTGAAGGTAAAACCCTGACCGCAACGCTGCCGGCATACCTGAACGCACTGAGCGGTAAAGGCGTTCACGTTGTGACCGTCAACGATTACTTAGCACAGCGTGACGCCGAAAATAACCGTCCACTGTTTGAGTTCCTCGGTCTGAGCATCGGTATTAACTTGCCGGGCATGCCTTCTCCGGCTAAGCGCGAGGCTTACGCTGCTGACATCACTTACGGCACAAACAACGAATACGGCTTTGACTACCTGCGCGACAACATGGCTTTCAGCCCTGAAGAACGTGTTCAGCGTAAACTGCACTACGCACTGGTGGATGAGGTCGACTCCATCTTGATCGATGAAGCGCGTACCCCGCTGATCATTTCCGGTCCGGCTGAAGACAGCTCAGAAATGTACACCCGCGTCGACAAATTGATCCCTAAACTCATCCGTCAGGAAAAAGAAGACTCAGAAACCTTCCAGGGTGAAGGCCATTTCTCTGTGGATGAGAAAGCGCGTCAGGTTCATCTGACTGAACGTGGTCTGGTGCTGATTGAAGAATTGTTGGTGGAAGCAGGCATCATGGAAGAGGGCGAATCTCTGTACTCCCCGACCAACATTATGCTGATGCACCACGTGACCGCCGCTCTGCGCGCGCACGTGCTGTTCACCCGTGATGTCGATTACATCGTGAAAGACGGTGAAGTTATCATCGTTGACGAACACACCGGTCGTACCATGCAGGGTCGTCGCTGGTCTGATGGTCTGCATCAGGCTGTGGAAGCGAAAGAAGGCGTTGATATTCAAAACGAAAACCAGACGCTGGCTTCTATCACCTTCCAGAACTACTTCCGTCTGTACGAAAAACTGGCCGGTATGACCGGTACTGCGGATACTGAAGCGTTCGAATTCAGCTCCATCTACAAACTGGACACCATCGTTGTGCCAACGAACCGCCCTATGGTGCGTAAAGATATGGCCGATCTGGTGTACATGACTGAAATGGAAAAAATTGGCGCGATTATCGAAGATATCCGTCAGTGTACTGCCAGAGGCCAGCCGGTTCTAGTGGGTACCATTTCGATTGAAAAATCCGAAGTTGTTTCCAATGAACTGACTAAAGCGGGCATCGTGCACAGCGTTCTGAACGCTAAGTTCCACGCCAAAGAAGCGGATATCGTCGCACAGGCGGGTCAGCCAAGCGCGGTCACCATTGCAACCAACATGGCCGGTCGTGGTACCGATATCGTGCTGGGCGGCAGCTGGCAGGTTGAAGTTGAAAACCTGGGCGAAGAAGCCACTGATGAGAAAATCGCGGAAATCAAAGCAGCATGGCAAATCCGTCATGACGCCGTTCTGGCTTCCGGCGGTCTGCACATTATCGGTACAGAGCGTCACGAATCACGCCGTATCGATAACCAGCTGCGTGGCCGTGCGGGTCGTCAGGGTGATGCCGGTTCATCCCGTTTCTATCTGTCCATGGAAGACGCCCTGATGCGTATCTTTGCTTCCGACCGTGTGACGAGCATGATGCGTAAACTGGGTATGAAACCGGGCGAAGCGATTGAGCACCCTTGGGTCACCAAAGCGATTGCTAATGCACAGCGTAAAGTTGAAAGCCGTAACTTTGATATCCGTAAACAATTGCTGGAATACGATGATGTCGCCAGCGATCAGCGTCGTGCGATCTATAGCCAGCGTAACGAATTGCTGGACGTGTCCGATGTGAGCGAAACCATTGCCAGCATCCGCGAAGATGTTTTCAAGTCAACAATCGACAGCTACATTCCGCCACAGTCTCTGGAAGAAATGTGGGATGTTCAGGGCCTTCAGGATCGCCTGAAACAAGATTTCGAGCTGGAAATGCCGATTGCAGAATGGCTGGATAAAGAGCCGGAGCTGCATGAAGAAACCCTGCGTGAACGTATTATGGAACTCGCGAAGGAATCTTACGCCCGTAAAGAAGAAGTGGTTGGCGCAGAAATGATGCGTAACTTCGAGAAAGGTGTGATGCTGCAAACGCTTGATTCCCTATGGAAAGAGCATCTCGCGGCGATGGACTACCTGCGTCAGGGCATCCATTTACGTGGCTATGCGCAGAAAGATCCTAAGCAGGAATACAAACGCGAATCCTTCGCCATGTTTGCCGCCATGCTGGAATCACTGAAATATGAAGTGGTCAGCGTGCTGAGCAAAGTTCAGGTTCGTATGCCTGAAGAAATTGAAGCAATGGAAATTCAGCGCCGTGAAGAGGCCGAGCATCTGGCCCGTCAGCAGCAGCTGAGCCATCAGGATCAGCAGGAAATTGAAGTAGCTGAAGCTGCGCGTCTTGCCGCATCCGGCGAACGCAAAGTAGGCCGCAACGATCTCTGCCCATGTGGTTCTGGCAAGAAATACAAACAATGTCATGGCCGTCTGCAAAAGTAAGATCTCAGGCTAAGTCATCGTGTTAATCTTAAAGGCGGGCTAATCCCCGCCTTTATTTTTGTCTCAAAATCCTTATATCAGACAGTCATTACAGTCAGTCAATAGGTGGAAAAGTGACGCTTAAACAACTGAATATCGCAGCCGGCATTATCCGGAATTCCGGTAATGAAATTTTTATTACTCAACGTGATGCGTCATCGCACATGGCGGGATTTTGGGAGTTTCCGGGCGGTAAAATTGAAGCGGGTGAGACGCCTGAGCAGGCTGTCGTTCGTGAGTTACACGAAGAAGTCGGCATTGACGCGAAAGCGCCTGTTTTGCTGAAAACGCTAGAACACCGGTTCCCGGATCGTATTATCACGCTTTACTTCTTTCTGGTAGAGGAGTGGCAGGGCGAGCCCTATGGAAAAGAAGGGCAACCAAAGCGCTGGGTTAAACAGTCAGAGCTGAAAGCGGAAGAATTTCCTCCCGCCAACGAAGTGGTCGTAAACGCGCTTAAAAATAACCAATTCTGATTGGCTAGTGATCAGCTCTGCCACTAAAAAAGGGGCCAGGCCCCTTTTTAATCTATGTGGAATGCAGCAACTGCTAAATGTTAGCGTTAAATCTCTTCTTCGCTCCAGTCGTCCAGATCATTCACATCCCCTTTGCTCGGAATGCGTTTTTCTTCATCGGCCCATTCGCCGAGATCGATAAGCTGGCAGCGTTTGGAACAAAAAGGACGGTAAGGGCTTACTTCGCCCCAGACCACCGTTTTGTTACACGTCGGGCAATTTACTTCAATAATTTCGGGATCCATTTGCAACTCCTAGCAGCAGGCAAGTTCAAAATTCAGTCGTGCCGGAACCACGCCATGTTCACTGTCGAGCGGTAAAAAGCGGATGGCATAACGGGTTTTGTGCCCGGAAACTTGCGGGTAAAGCTGGTTTTCCATCGAGAGGCGCAAGCGTAACAGATCTGCACCTTCTGCGTTATCCTGGAAAAAACCGTTCAGGCTGATTTGATTACGGAAAGCGCCGGACTGACGTATCAAATCCAGAACCAGAGTGAGTGAGCTGTTGAGCGGAGCCAGTGTCTCAAGCCAGTTTTGCACTTCACTGTCCCGCTGGGATTGTGCCAGATGCAGCCAGAGGTGGAGTGTCGGCAAATCGAAACTGCAACACCCCCCGGAATGCTCTGACGCTGACGAACCAGCGCAATCAGACGATCTTCTTTCAGTGCCTGACCAATTCGTGGTGCTTTCATCAACACTGACGCGCACTGTTTTAGATCGGAACGTAATCCGTCAACCCGCGACGAATCAACACCCGGCACATCCTGCCATTGAGATAATTTCTGTTGCTGGCGTTCCAGCTCTTTGAGCAAATCGGTGCGGACTTCTCCGCGTTCCAGCACGTCCAGTAAGTCAGACGCGGTACGAAAGAACAGAAGAGCCGAAGCCGCAGCAGTAATTTGTGCATTTGCGTGCATCTGCTGTAACAGGAATTCGATACGCAACCAGGTACGCATTTTTTCATTCAGAGGATGTTCAAAAAGAACGGTTGCAGCTACATCAGTCATGCTTGGCAATATCCTGTCTGTTTTCGCCCGCCGCCAGTTTCAGATAGTGGCGATGTAATTGGGCAACACGCGGTTCGATCGTTTGGGGATCTCCGCTGTTATCAATAATGTCATCCGCGCAGGCCAGACGTTTTTCACGGCTCACCTGCGCGGCAATAATACTTTCAGCTTGCTGGCGGTCAACGCCATCCCGCAAGATCGTGCGGGAAAGCTGAATCTGTGGCTCGACATCCACCACCAGAACCCGATCGGCCTGCGTTTGCAATCCGTTTTCGATCAGTAACGGAACCACCCAAAGCACATAAGGCGTATTTGCCTGCGCTATAAGATGCTGTGTTCGGGCATGAATAATAGGGTGCAATAATTTATTAACCCATTCTTTTTCAAACGGATTACTAAAAATGCGTTCCCGCAATGCCGGTCGGTTCAGTGAGCCATCGGCAAGAATAATGCTTTTGCCAAATCGTTTGCCCAGTTCTGCCAGCGCCTGCTCACCCGGAGCAACAACCTGGCGGGCAATAATATCTGCATCGACAATACTTACGCCATGCCGGTTGAAGCTTTCGGCTACGGTGCTTTTACCGCTTCCGATACCCCCGGTCAATGCAACGATATAGCTCATACTGGCGCTCTGATAAAATTAGTTAGGTAAATGATAAAGAGATTATGAGTAAGTGCAAGCCGCCGTCATCTTGGTTTTGATGCAAAAAATTATTCACCAGCGCAATCAAAAGTCTGTGATGTAAGCTGTAAAAGCCACCTTGCCGTTGTCATTTTCCTGTGTATGATAAAACCCCTGGAAAGGGTGTCTAAAATTTGTTGTACACCCTAGCGATCCGTCGCCAAACCAGGACAAAGCCGTCATGCGTATTGAAGAAGATTTGAAGTTAGGTTTTAAAGACGTTCTCATCCGCCCGAAACGTTCTACCCTCAAAAGCCGTTCTGAAGTCGAACTGGAACGCACATTCACATTCAAACACTCTGGTATCAGCTGGTCCGGCACACCGATTATCGCTGCTAATATGGACACAGTGGGTACATTCCGCATGGCGACGGTATTAGCGTCTTTTGGTTTACTGACGGCGGTGCATAAGCATTACAGCGTCGGGCAATGGCAGGCCTTCATCACTTCCGCTGACGAGTCAGTTTTGCGCAATGTGATGGTGTCGACCGGGACGTCAGAAGCGGATTTTGTTAAAACATTGCAAATCCTCGCGCTTTCTCCGCTGCTGAAATTTGTCTGTCTTGACGTCGCGAACGGCTATTCCGAACACTTCGTGGGTTTCCTGCAGCGCGTTCGTGAAGCCTGTCCGGACAAAGTCATTTGCGCCGGCAACGTGGTTACGGGCGAAATGGTCGAAGAGCTGATTCTTTCCGGTGCAGATATCGTTAAAGTCGGCATTGGCCCAGGCTCTGTCTGCACTACCCGTGTAAAAACCGGCGTGGGCTATCCGCAGCTTTCTGCTGTTATCGAATGTGCGGATGCCGCACACGGTCTGGGTGGACAAATCGTCAGTGACGGCGGTTGCGCAGTCCCTGGCGATGTGGCGAAAGCGTTTGGCGGCGGCGCAGACTTCGTGATGCTTGGCGGTATGCTGGCCGCTCACGAAGAATGTGAAGGCACCGTCGTTGAAGAAAACGGCGAAAAATTCATGCTGTTCTACGGCATGAGCTCAGAGTCTGCGATGAAACGTCACGTTGGCGGTGTCGCTGAATATCGCGCTGCAGAAGGCAAAACCGTGAAGCTGCCTTTGCGTGGCCCGGTCGAGAATACGGTACGTGACGTTCTTGGCGGCCTGCGTTCTGCCTGCACCTATGTCGGCGCAGAGCGTCTCAAAGAACTGACCAAACGAACTACCTTTATTCGTGTCGCAGAGCAGGAAAACCGCCTGTTCGGCAGCAAATAAACCGGTAAGAATATCTGCGGCGAAACGTGTTTTCGCCGCTATTGTTTTGCCCGTGCAATCATCATCCCATCACTGACCCCAACTGAAAAATGGGCAAGTACATCGCAATCACTAACCCGCCAACAATCACGCCCATTACGGCCATCAGCAGTGGCTCAATCGTTTGAGATAAAGTATCCGCCAGCGAATTTGCCTTGCTGTTATGTAACTGTGCCAGCTTAAGCAACAACTCATCGAGCGTACCGGATTCCTCACCGATTTTGATCAGTTGCTGGCATAGCGCAGGAAACAACGGTGACTCCTGAAATGCTTTATGTAAGGGTGTCCCCTGCATAATTTTTTCACGAATCACATCGAGCGCTGCCTGAAAATGCAGGTTGGAGACAGACGCTGACGCGGCAGTCAGCCCGGCAATCAACGTCATTCCCGCTCGTTGTGTCATGGCCAGCGTTTGAAAAACCTGACTGAGGCAACTGTCAGTGACCAGCCGGGAAGTCAGCGGCAATCGCAGAAGCAGCTTTTGTTCGCGCAGCTTCCAGCGGGTGTGCGGATGTAGCTTTTGCTGATAGCCAAAACAGCAAAGCGACAAAATGCCGGCCAGCCACGGCCCTGAACTCACTAACACTTCAGATATCCCGATCAGCATGCGGGTAAACCAGGGCAGTTGTGCATCAAATGTGGCATAGATTTTCGCAAATTCCGGCAGAACCAGCGTCAGCATTAACAGCGTCACGAGCGTGGCGATGACGCTGACGATCAGCGGATAGCGCAGCGCTTTTTTCACCTTCGTTCTCAGTTCTGACTGCTGCTCCTGCTGCGCCGCCAGTTGCAAACAGCATTGATCTAACTGGCCGGTCAGTTCTCCGATGGAAACAAGCTGCCGGTATATCGCCGGAAAAACGTCAGGGTAAGCAGTGAGCATGGCCGATAACGGGTTACCTTCCCTGACGCCTTTTGCCACGTTAAGCAAAACGCAGTTCCATGCGGGTTTCGGGTGCTCGTTTGCCAGCAATGCCAGGCTGCTGACCAGTGGCAGCCCGGCCTGCAACAGTGTGGCGAGCTGCCTGATGACTGAAATGCGCTCCTGATTTTTCCAGTAACCTGGCCCGAGACGCTGGATCATTTTGATCTTCAATGGCTGTAAACCCGCAACGAAAAGTTGCTGATAAATACTGTCCCTGTTTATCTCAATGGCGTCTCCTTGCTGGATGCTTCCTTGAGTATCAATGGCTTGCCAGTGATAAAGCCGCCATTTGGGAGCGTTCACTGGCGTTTCACTCATGCGCAATAGCCTTCACCGGTCACCCGATAGAGCTCTTCAAGAGAAGTGATGCCTTGCTCCACCAGCAACATTCCCGCTTCCTGCAATGTTTTTTGCCCCTGCTCGCGGGCAATTTTACTCAGCTCGCTGACGCTGGCATCAGCCACAAGTGCCTGTTGCAGCCGAGGAGTGATATTGAGTATTTCGTAAATCCCCATCCTGCCGTAATAGCCTGAAAAGCATTGATTGCACCCCGACGCCTGCCACATTGGCGCGGGACCGCTTTTGCCCTCCGGCCCGTTTTCGACCAGTGATAAATGCGGCTTCCGGCAGTGCGGACATAATTTTCGTACCAGCCTTTGGGCAATCACCAGACGCAAACTGGCTGCGATATGGAAACCTTCAATACCCATCTGCCGGAGCCGTGTCAGCGTTTCACAGGTTGAGTTGGTGTGCAGCGTGGAAAGCACCAGATGGCCGGTCTGTGCGGCTTTAACGGCGATCTCTGCTGTTTCTTTATCGCGAATTTCGCCGACCATGATCACATCAGGATCCTGTCGCAACAACGCCCGCAGGACGCTGGCAAAACTGAGATCTGTCTTGCTGTTGATCTGCGTTTGATTGATGCCGCTGACCGGTATTTCAACCGGATCCTCGACGCTGCTGATATTGCGTGAAATGGCATTGAGATGACGCAATCCGCTGTAAAGCGTTACCGTTTTACCGCTGCCTGTCGGGCCGGTCACAAGGATCAGCCCCTGCGGGTGTTTGAGCGCGGCTTTGAAAAACTCCAAATCCCGCAGTGTGAAACCTAACTGAGACATCGCCAGATCCTGTTGCGTCATATGCAGGATCCTCAGAACGATTTTTTCACCGTGCAGGGTGGCAGGGAAGAGACGCGCATGGAGTAGCGCTGATTTTGCAGCATGACGGAAAGCTGGCCATCCTGCGGTAAACGACGTTCGGCGACATTCAGTTGCCCCATAATCTTCAGGCGTGCGCAAACACCGGCGGCCATTGAAAATTCAGGGCCGGGGATTTCCTGCAACACGCCGTCAATTCTCACCCGTACGCGGAAACTGTTTTCATAGGGTTCAAAATGGATATCCGATGCCCGGCGGCTGATTGCCTGCCTCAGAATCTGGTTGAGGACGTTCACCACTGGCGCATCACTCAGGTCGTTCAGCGCATTATCACCAGCGTTTCCTGACGCAGGGGGTTGCCCATCGTCTGCTGTATCCTGCTTCGTTTCTGCCGGGCTCGTCCCCCTGTGCTGTTCCAGCCTGGCTCGTGGCCAGCGCTCAACCTGCACTTTTAATCCGCTGGCAAAGCGCAGTACGTTACTCAGCGTTTCTGTCTCTGGTTCCGCTTCATGACAGGCAACGCGGAGAGTCTGCTTGTCGCGATGCACAATGATGGCTTTATAACGCTGACAAAGGGCGTCCAGCGAGGCGTCGCTGTGCTGTCTTTCGCTGTCTGTTGGTGAGACAGGGTTGAGTGGCGTATCGGTCATTTCGCGGCTCCCGTGGCATCAAAGCGGAAGACGCTCTCGCAGGCTTCCACCATTGCGGCATTTCCGGCGTTAGAGCAGGTGCGGTTCCAGATAATACCGCCTGCCTGTGCATCTACCGATGGTGTCATGACGACGCTCAGCCCGTTTAGTGCCTGCTGGCCGGTGAGTGAAATTACGCCTGCGGTGACCTGCGTTTTGCTGACATAACGGCTGGTAGCTGCAGCCGGAATACCTTCGCTGCCTGCATTGCAGCCGCTTAATGAGCCGGTATCAATAACGCACAGCTCGACGCCGGTTTTATACGGCACCATCGTTTGCAGCATGTCGGTCATTGCGGCTTTCTGGATGTAGCTTTGGTAAGCGGGAATGCCGATGGCGCTCAGGATCGCAATAATTGCGATCACGACCATCAGTTCAATGAGGGTAAATCCTTGTTGCCGGTGCATGGCCTTCTCCATTTGTAAGACTGCGTGGTTGTTGCTCGGCAGCAAACTAAATGGGGAAGAAATTTTCTTCCAGCGCCTTTGGTGAGTTTTCCAGGACGCCTTCCACGGTCTTTGCCGGAGACGACAAACACGTCAAAATTTTTGCGGCAAGCCTCGCAGCAATGAAAGACAAATGAAAAAGAGGGTGGCGGTCAGAAGTGATGAGTGGGAGGGTAGTGCGGCAAGATGAAATAGACCGAAGGGAAGTCGTGTTGCCCCTGAAATGGAGTTCAGGGGCAATAGCGAAAAAGCTGTTAGCTAAAACGCATCGAGAGATCCATGGCGCGGACATGCTTGGTCAGAGCGCCCACGGAAATGTAATCCACACCCGTTTCGGCAAATTCACGCAGTGTTTTCTCAGTGACGTTGCCCGAGACTTCAAGCAGCGCGCGGCCTGCGGTCAGGCCAACGCCTTCACGCATCATAGGGACGGTAAAGTTATCGAGCATGATAATGTCCGCGCCAGCATCCAGTGCCTGCTGAAGTTCGTCGAGGGATTCCACTTCTACTTCAACAGGAACATCAGCATGGATCCACAATGCGCGCTCAACGGCGGCTTTAATCGAGCCACAGGCGATAATGTGGTTTTCTTTAATAAGAAAGGCATCGGCCAGGCCGAGACGATGGTTGCTTCCGCCACCGCACAGGACGGCATATTTTAGCGCCGTACGCAGACCCGGTAAGGTTTTACGCGTGTCCAGCAACCGGGTTTTGGTGCCTTCAAGTATTTTCACGTAGTGATTTACTTCGGTTGCCACGCCTGAGAGCGTTTGGACAAAATTCAGTGCTGTGCGCTCGCCGGTCAGCAGCATGCGCGCGGAGCCGGTCAGTTCACACAGTTTCTGGTTTTCAGAAACGACGTCACCGTCTTTGACGTGCCACTTAACTGAAACTTTCTCCCCCGACAACTGGTGGAAAACTTCATCCAGCCAGCGTTGCCCGCAAAAAACACCGGCTTCGCGGGTGATGATCGTCGCGTTCGCTTCTTTATCCTGCGGCAAAAGCTGTGCGGTTAAGTCATTGTCAGCGTTGGCCTCGCCCCGAGGTCTTCGCCAAGCGCCTGAGTCACAATGGCAGGGATATCATGCTGAATACGTTCGAGTAACTGTGCGCGGCGACTTTCAGGGCTGTAGCTGCGAGTGGACATACAAATACTCCGAAATGGCGGATAAGAAGGACAAAAAAACATGCTACCCTGTTGCCGTGATAAGTACCACACAAGCACATCATTGAGGTCTTTGATGCACTTAGAACATGGCTGGATAGCCGGAGCCCGGCGGGTCGTTTCCCCTCATTTTGATCTCCGTCCTGACGACGAGATCCCTTCTTTGCTGGTTGTTCATAACATCAGCCTGCCACCCGGAAAGTTCGGCGGGCCTTATATTGATCAATTGTTTACCGGTACGCTGAATCCGCAAGATGATCCTTACTTTGAAGGGATCCATCAGTTGCGCGTGGCAGCCCATTGCCTGATCCGCCGTGATGGCGAGATTGTTCAATATGTGCCGTTTGATAAACGGGCCTGGCATGCCGGCGTTTCTTCCTGGTGCGGGCGTGAACGCTGCAATGATTTTTCGATTGGTATTGAGCTGGAAGGCACCGATTTTGTGCCTTTCACTGAGGCGCAGTATCGCAGCCTCGCACACGTTACTGCCTTGTTAATCAAGCACTATCCGATTAGTCTGAATGCCATTACCGGGCACAGCGATATCGCGCCGGGGCGCAAAACCGATCCCGGCCCTGAGTTCGACTGGGCATTTTATCGCAAGCTGTTAGCATCGCCGTTAGGGCAAAATAAGCCTTCTGACCAGTGAGTGAAAAGGCCACCGGTTTCTGTTTTAAGAATGTGTAAAGAGAGAGTGACAGGCGATGACGTTATTTACTTTGCTGCTGGTACTGGCCTGGGAACGGTTGTTCAAACTGGGTGAACACTGGCAGTTGGATCATCGGTTTGAGTTCATATTCCGTCGTGGGCGGCAGACCTCTTTAGTCAAAACGCTGGCTATCATGATTGTCTGGATGGCGGTGATCTGGGCCATTTTGCGCGTCCTACACGGGTTGTTCTTTGGTGTGCCGTCCCTCGTTATCTGGGTGATTTTATGCCTGCTGTGTATCGGCGCTGGGATCAAGCGTAAACATTACCGTGCTTATCATAAATCAGCCCGTCAGGGAGATACTGACGCCTGTAAAGAGATGGCTGAAGAGCTGGCGCTGATCCACGGTTTACCGGGCGATTGCACGGAAGAAGCCCGTTTGCGAGAGCTGCAAAATGCGCTCTTGTGGATAAACTATCGTTATTATCTCGGGCCGTTATTCTGGTTTGTAGTATGCGGGCCTTACGGACCTGTCGCACTGGGCGGATATGCCGTTCTGCGGGGTTATCAGACATGGCTGGCGCGTCACATGACGCCGCTCAAGCGTTCGCAGTCCGGCGTCGACAGCCTGTTGCATGTTCTTGACTGGATCCCCGTTCGTCTTGCCGGTGCGGCGTATGCGCTGCTCGGGCACGGTGAAAAAGCCTTACCGGCGTGGTTTGCCTCGCTCGGCGATATTCATTCTTCGCAGTATCAGGTGCTGACACGGCTGGCGCAGTTTTCTCTGGCGCGCGATCCGCATATGGATCCCGTACAAACGCCGCGTGCTGCGGTGGGGCTGGCGCGCAAGGTCACCATGATTATTCTGGTTGTGGTCGCGGTTCTGACGATCTACGGCGCGCTGATTTAAGGCCTGATTCCCGCAAGGTTAAAAGCACGCATTCAAAAGCCCGGCACATTTCTGTTGCCGGGCTTTTTGTTTTTATTGCGCAGTATTTTTCTGCAACGTCAGCGGCCGGTTATCCGGGCCGGGAACGCCAAAGTCCGGCAGCCCGTTTTCATCCCAGATGAAGGTTTTAATCCGGGTATGACGGTTCGGGTCGTAAAGCGGGTCACCCTCAATTTCGGTGTAATTCCGGGCATGATAAACCAGGATATCTTCACCCTGTTCGTTGCGGGTAAAACTGTTATGGCCGGGGCCAAACTGTCTGTTCTCAGTATGCGTCGTGAATACCGGACGCGGTGATTTTTTCCACGCACCGGCGTCGAGTAAATTGCTGTCAGCCTCTGCCGAAAGTAAACCGATACAATAGTTTTCATCGGTCGCACTGGCAGAATAGGTGATGAAAATCTTACCGCCGTGTTTAATCACGGCCGGGCCTTCGTTCACCCAAAAGCCGATAATCTCCCAATCCAGTTCGGGTTTGCTGAGCATGACGGGCGGTGATTTGAGCGTCCACGGGTTTTCCATTTCGGCGATATACAAATTAGAGTTGCCGCGAATAGCCGGGTCTTTTTGTGCCCACAGATAATAACTTTTCCCTTTGTGTTCAAAGTGCGTTGCATCGAGCGAGAAGCTGTCGATTGGTGTCTGAATCCGGCCTTTCTCGAGCCAGTTTCCTGTCAGCGGATCGGCATCTTCACAGACCAGTGCAAACATACGGTGCTGGAACAAACCGTCGACAATGTCCTGAGAAGGCGCTGCCGCGTAGTAAATTACCCATTTCCCGTCGATGAAATGCAGTTCAGGCGCCCAGATCAGCGCGCTCATCGGACCTGAATCGGGTTTATGCCAGACAACGGTGGCGGTGGCGTCAGCGAGGCCTGCCAGCGTTGACGAACGGCGGATTTCGAGCCGGTCATATTCCGGAACCGACGCGATAAAATAATAGCGTCCATCGCTGTGCAGCCAGATATGAGGATCCGCACGCTGTTCGATCAGCGGATTTGGGTAATTACTCATGTTTCAGCTCCTTGCTGTGAAGGGGGGCAGAGGCAAGTACTTGCGCCTGTTTTTCATCATGATATTCATTGAGTTCGCGGTAGTTACGGCGACGAATTTCCAGATCAGCCTGGATCGTCCGCATGGTTTCGCGATCCACTTTCAGCAGGCGGACAACCCCCGCCGTAATGAGATAACCCACACCAGGAATGATGGTAAACAACAGTACAATCCCGTTGATCGCATGGTCACTTTGCTGCGCCGCACCGGCGTTATAGCCGTAAGCGGAGAGCAGGAATCCGACCATCGCACCGGCCACGGCCAGCCCGCATTTCAGGAAAAACAGGTTGCCGGAGAAGCTGATCCCGGTGACGCGTTTACCGGTTTTCCATTCGCCGTAGTCATCAACGTCGGCCATCAGCGACCAGTGCAGCGGTGAAGGGAGCTGGTGCATGATGTTCAAAACAAAGTAAGCCACCAGAATAAGCGTCGTGGCGTGCGGGTCGAGGAAATAGAATCCGCAGGAGAAAATCGTCAGGATGATATTGGCCCAGAAAAAGACTTTCAGTTTGCAGTATTTGTCCGTCAGCGGTTTTGCCAGCGCACTGCCAATCATCATGCCGACCACGCCGAGGCTGATAAACATACTGGCAAATGACGTCGATTTTTCCATTACCCAGGTGACGTAATACATGGTTGCCGCCATGCGGATGAAGCCGGGGCAGACGTTGCAAAAAGTCAGCAGCAGAATGCGAACCCACTGGTCGTTTTTCCATACGTCTTTCAGGTCAGATTTTAAGGCGTGTTTTGACGGCACGGCAGGCTGGATGCGCTCTTTCACTGAACTGAAGCAGAACAGGAACATAAACAGCGCGATGATCGCCATGACGCCCATCGACATTTGGTAGCCCTTGGCTTTGTCTGCGCCGCCAAAGTAATCGGCCATTGGCAGCAAAGTGGAAGATAAAATCAGTGTGGCGATACCCACCATAAAGAAGCGGTAAGACTGGCAGGCGACGCGTTCATGCGGGTCGGCAGTAATCACACCGCCAAGCGAGCAGTAGGGAATGTTGATGGCGGTATAGGTCAGCGACATCAGGAAATAGGTGACGAAAGCATAGATAACTTTGCTGTTGTAGCTCCATTCCGGCGTGGTAAACATCAGCACGCTGAACAGAACGTAGGGCACCGATATCCATAACAAATACGGACGAAACCGGCCCCAGCGTGTGGTGGTGCGGTCAGCAATCGCACCCATTATCGGATCGGTGACGGCGTCGATAACCCGCACCGACAGCAGCAAAACGCCGACCAGCGCCGGGGCAAGCCCGAAAACGTCGGTGTAGAAATAATTGAGGAACAGCATGATTGCACCGCCAATCATATTGCAGCCTGCATCTCCCATTCCGTACGCTACTTTCTCTTTGAACGACAGTGCGCCTTCCTTCATGGATGTTCTCCGGCTATTGGTTAAAAAGGTGAGTTGTTAAAAAACTGTTTGATAGCATTGAGTATTGGCTGGAGAGACGAAGAGGAGTCAGGAGGTAAGAGTCATGAAGATGGACGATTTGGTCATGCTGGGCAAACTGTGACGTATATAACAAAGCGCCCCGGAAAGTGAAACGTAGCCGGGGCGCTTTAAGTTTTTAGCTGTGATAAATCGGGAGATTACGCGTTGACCGATTTTCCACTTTGCTGATTTTTAATCCAGTAGCCAACGCCCAGGATCACCAGCCAGACCGGGATCAGCCAGACGGAGATCGCCATGCCCGGCGTGATGGCCATAATCACCAGAATTGCGGCCATGAACAGCAGGCAGATGTAGTTACCCAGCGGATATAGCAGCGCTTTAAACTTGGTCTCGATACCGGCGCGGCGCATCGCCTGACGGAATTTGATGTGCGCGAGGCTGATCATCGCCCAGTTGATCACCAGTGCAGAAACTACCAGCGCCATCAGCAGGCCGAAAGCTTCGCCCGGCATCAGGTAGTTAATCAATACGCAAAGTGCAGTCGTCGCGGCAGACACGAGGATGGATGCCACCGGAACGCCGCGCTTGTCGACATTGAGCAAGGCTTTCGGCGCGTTTCCTTGCTGAGCCAGACCAAACAACATGCGGCTGTTGCAGTAAACGCAGCTGTTGTAGACCGACAATGCCGCCGTCAGGATCACGACGTTCAGCGCGTTGGCGACCAGTGCATCACCCAGATCATGGAAAATCAGGACAAACGGGCTGGTATCCGGCCCGACGCGCGTCCACGGCATTAAGGAAAGCAGAACCGCCAGCGAACCCACATAGAAAATCAGGATGCGGTAGATAACCTGGTTGGTTGCTTTAGGAATACTGATTTCAGGATTATCCGCTTCTGCTGCGGTAATACCCACCAGCTCAAGGCCGCCGAACGAGAACATGATGATCGCCATCATCATCACCAGCCCGGTCATACCGTGAGGCAGGAAACCGCCTTGCTCCCACAGGTTGCGGACAGTGGCTTGCGGGCCTGCGGTGTCGCTAAACAGTAACCAGCCGCCGAACAGAATCATGGCGACAACGGCAACCACTTTAATGATGGCAAACCAGAACTCCATTTCCCCGAACACTTTTACGTTGGTCAGGTTGATGGCGTTAATCACCACAAAGAAAACGGCCGCTGAAGCCCAGGTTGGGATCTCTGGGTACCAGAATTGAATGTACTTGCCGACTGCCGTCAGCTCAGCCATCGCGACCAGAACGTAAAGCACCCAGTAGTTCCAGCCGGAAGCAAAACCGGCAAATCCGCCCCAGTATTTATACGCAAAATGGCTGAATGACCCGGCAACCGGCTCTTCAACGACCATCTCGCCTAACTGGCGCATTATTAAAAACGCAATAAAACCAGCGATTGCGTAGCCGAGAATAATCCCAGGGCCCGCGGACTGGATGACGGAGGCGCTGCCCAGAAACAGACCTGTCCCGACAGCCCCACCCAGCGCGATCAACTGAATATGACGGTTTTTCAGGCCGCGCTTCAGCTCATCGCCTTTTTGTTGATCAACCATTTACCTGTCCTCTGTCATTGGGGCAAAACCCATAACATTCTGCGTGTTAGAAAGAATGTAAGGCGATAATTACACTTTTTGTATTTAATTATTTACGGCTGGATTGTGCCTAAAAAGCAGCATCATCTACCGTTCGGGCAAGAATAGTGTTATGCGCAAAAGTTTGCACGGGGTTTATGCATCATCTGCATAACAAATAGCCAAATTGACTGGAAATTTGTTCCGGATCTAAAAAATGTGACCTGAAGCAGAGAAAAATCGAGAAATGCTAAGGATTTGTTAAATTGTGCGGGGTCGAAGCATTTACTCGGTAGCCATATGGACACAAGGTGAATACTTTGTTACTTTACGGCCACGTTTTTTAAATTGGTATTACCAATTGACTCCGGCAACTTACAGAGTCGCTACTCGCAGAGAACAACACAGATATGGCTTACAGCAAAATCAGACAGCCTAAGTTATCCGATGTGATCGAGCAGCAACTTGAGTTCCTGATCCTCGAAGGCACCTTGAGGCCCGGGGAAAAGCTTCCGCCAGAGCGCGAACTGGCCAAACAGTTTGATGTTTCGCGACCTTCACTCAGAGAGGCTATCCAAAGCCTGGAAGGGAAGGGACTGCTCCTGCGTCGCCAGGGTGGTGGTACTTTCGTGCAAAGTAATCTGTGGCAAAGCGTGAGTGACCCGCTGGCTGAGTTACTGGCCGACCATCCTGAATCACAATTCGATCTCCTTGAAACACGACATGCCCTTGAAGGGATCGCTGCGTATTACGCGGCGCTTCGTGGCACAGAAGAAGATTTGCAGCGCATTCGCGATTGTCACGTGGTCATTCAGACCGCACAGGACAGCGGAGATCTGGACGCAGAAGCCGATGCGGTGATGCAGTATCAGGTCGCTGTAACAGAAGCAGCGCATAATGTCGTGCTGCTGCATCTGGTTCGCTGTATGGGACCGATGCTCGAGAAGAACGTTCGACAGAACTTTGAATTGCTTTACTCACGCCGGGAAATGCTGGCCACGGTAAGCAACCACCGCGCCAGTATTTTCGAGGCGATTGTTGCACGGGAACCAGAAATAGCGCGTGCCGCATCACACCGTCACCTGGCGTTCATAGAAGAAGTTTTGCTGGATCTCAGCAGGGAACACACCCGGCGGGATCGGTCTTTACGACGGCTCCAGCAAAGAAAAGATGAAAGTTAACCTTCGGGGTTAATTTTTAGAGCCTTCATTTGAGGGCTCACGGCAACTACATGACGGGCCTGTCTTCGTGCGTTTTGTTCAGTATGAAGAGCTTTTGAAGCAAGAGCGCAGGAAGACAGGCTCCAGATAAACCAACGTATAAGATACAGATAAGGAAAAGCACCATGTCAGAACGTGTAAATAATGACGTGGATCCGATCGAAACTCGCGACTGGCTACAAGCGATCGAATCGGTCATCCGTGAAGAAGGTGTTGAGCGTGCGCAGTTCCTGATCGACCAGGTTCTGAGTGAAGCGCGCAAGGGCGGCGTCAGCGTCGCTGCTGGTGCAGCCAGCCGTAACTACGTCAATACCATCGCTGTTGAAGACGAACCTGAATATCCGGGTAACCTGGAGCTGGAACGCAACATTCGTACCGCAATCCGCTGGAACGCCATTATGACCGTTCTGCGCGCATCCAAGAAAGATCTGGATCTGGGCGGCCATATGTCATCCTTCCAGTCTTCCGCAGCGGTTTACGAAGTGTGCTTTAACCACTTCTTCCGTGCGCGCAACGAGAAAGACGGCGGCGATCTGGTGTACTTCCAGGGCCACATCTCTCCGGGTGTTTACGCGCGTGCTTTCCTTGAAGGCCGCCTGACCGAAGACCAGATGAACAATTTCCGTCAGGAAGTTCACGGTAAAGGTCTGTCATCTTATCCGCACCCTAAACTGATGCCTGAATTCTGGCAGTTCCCGACCGTATCAATGGGTCTGGGTCCAATCGGTGCGATCTATCAGGCTAAGTTCCTGAAATATCTTGATCACCGTGGCCTGAAAGACACCACCGCGCAGCGCGTTTACGCATTCCTGGGCGACGGTGAAATGGACGAGCCAGAATCCAAAGGTGCGATCACTATCGCGACCCGTGAGAAACTGGACAACCTGTGCTTCATCATCAACTGTAACTTACAGCGTCTTGATGGCCCGGTCACCGGCAACGGCAAAATCATCAACGAACTGGAAGGCATCTTTGCAGGCGCCGGCTGGAACGTGATCAAAGTGATCTGGGGCAACCGTTGGGATGCTCTGCTGCGTAAAGACACCAGCGGCAAACTGATCCAACTGATGAACGAAACCGTGGACGGCGACTACCAGACCTTCAAGTCCCGCGACGGTAAATACGTTCGTGAACACTTCTTCGGCCGTTACCCGGAAACTGCTGAGCTGGTCAAAGACATGACCGACGACGAGATCTGGGCACTGAACCGTGGTGGTCATGATCCGAAGAAAGTCTTCGCTGCACTGAACAAAGCACAGAATACAAAAGGTCAGCCGACCGTGATCCTGGCGCATACCATCAAAGGTTATGGCATGGGCGAAGCGGCTGAAGGCAAGAACATTGCCCACCAGGTGAAGAAAATGAACATGGATGGCGTGCGCTATATCCGTGATCGTTTCAGTGTGCCAGTTTCCGATGAAAATCTGGAAAAACTGCCGTACATCACTCTGGAAAAAGATTCTGCAGAATACAAATACCTGCACGAGCGTCGTGCTGCGCTGAAAGGCTACCTGCCGACCCGTCTGCCAAACTTCACGCAGAAGCTGGAAATGCCGAAACTGGAAGACTTCTCACAACTGCTCGAAGAGCAGAAGAAAGAGATCTCTACCACAATCGCATTCGTGCGTGCGCTGAACGTGATGCTGAAAAACGACTCTATCAAAGACCGTCTTGTGCCGATCATCGCCGATGAAGCGCGTACATTCGGTATGGAAGGTCTGTTCCGTCAGATTGGTATTTACAGCCCGAACGGCCAGCAGTACACCCCGCAGGACCGTGAGCAGGTTGCTTACTATAAAGAAGACGAGAAAGGTCAGATCCTGCAGGAAGGCATCAACGAACTGGGCGCTGCTTCTTCATGGCTGGCCGCAGCGACGTCTTACAGCACCAACGATCTGCCAATGATCCCGTTCTACATCTACTACTCCATGTTTGGTTTCCAGCGTATCGGCGACCTGTGCTGGGCAGCGGGTGACCAACAGGCGCGTGGCTTCTTGGTCGGTGGTACTTCGGGTCGTACAACGCTTAACGGCGAAGGTTTGCAGCACGAAGATGGTCACAGCCACATTCAGTCGCTGACTATCCCTAACTGTATTTCTTACGATCCGGCGTATGCCTACGAAGTGGCAGTCATCATGCATGACGGTCTGGTGCGTATGTACGGCGATGCGCAGGAAAACATTTATTACTACATCACTACGCTGAACGAAAACTACCACATGCCAGCCATGCCAGAAGGCGCGGAAGAAGGCATCCGTAAAGGTATCTACAAGTTAGAAACCGTGGAAGGTAGCAAAGGTAAAGTGCAGCTGATGAGCTCCGGTTCTATTCTGCGTCACGTCCGTGAAGCCGCTCAGATCCTGTCCAAAGACTACTGCGTAGGCTCTGACGTTTACAGCGTAACCTCGTTCACCGAACTGGCCCGTGATGGTCAGGATTGTGAGCGCTGGAACATGCTGCACCCGACTGAAACCCCACGCGTACCTTATGTGGCTCAGGTAATGAACGATGCACCGGTTGTTGCTTCAACCGACTACATGAAGCTGTTCGCAGAGCAGATCCGTAACTTCGTTCCTGCCAGCGATTTCCGCGTACTGGGCACCGACGGCTTTGGTCGTTCTGACAGCCGCGAAAACCTGCGTCACCACTTCGAAATTGATGCGTCTTACGTTGTGGTTGCTGCGCTGGGCGAACTGGCCAAACGTGGCGAGATCGATGTGAAAGTAGTGGCTGAAGCCATTACTAAGTTCGGCATCGATGCTGACAAAGTTAACCCGCGTCTGGCATAAGAGGTAAAGACAGATGGCTATTGAAATTAACGTACCGGACATCGGTGCAGATGCAGTGGAAGTCACCGAAATCATGGTGAAGGTGGGCGATAAAGTCGAAGTTGAACAATCGCTGATCACCGTTGAAGGCGACAAAGCTTCTATGGAAGTGCCTTCTCCACAAGCAGGCGTGGTCAAAGAAATTAAAGTTGCGGTCGGCGATACCGTCGAAACCGGCAAACTGATCATGATCTTTGAAGCCGCTGACGGTGCTGCTGATGCAGCACCGGCGAAACAGGAAGCGAAAGCAGAAGACAAACCTGCTGCCGCCGCACCTGCTTCCAGCGAAAGTAAAGAAGTGAACGTGCCTGATATCGGCGGCGACGAAGTTGAAGTCACCGAGATCATGGTCAAAGTGGGCGACACCGTGACAGCTGAGCAATCGCTGATCACCGTAGAAGGCGACAAAGCTTCTATGGAAGTCCCTGCGCCGTTCGCGGGCAAAGTGAAAGAAATCAAAATCGCGGCGGGCGACAAAGTCAGCACCGGTTCTTTGATCATGGTCTTCGACGTTGCAGGCTCCGGCGCTGCTGCTCCGGCGAAAGAAGAAGCCAAAGCAGAAGCAGCTCCGGCTGCTCCAGCCGCTTCCGGCAGCAAAGAAGTGAATGTGCCTGATATCGGCGGCGACGAAGTTGAAGTCACTGAAATCATGGTTAAAGTGGGCGACAAAGTCACCGCTGAACAATCACTGATCACCGTTGAAGGCGACAAAGCGTCAATGGAAGTTCCGGCTCCGTTCGCGGGTACCGTGAAAGAGATCAAGATTGCTGCGGGTGACAAAGTCAGCACCGGCTCCCTGATCATGGTCTTCGAAGTAGAAGGTGCAGCTCCTGCCCCTGCTGCTAAGAAAGAAGAGGCTGCTGCGCCTGCCAAGCAAGAACAAAAAGCGGCTGCTCCAGCTGCAAGCAAAGGCGAATTCGCTGAGAACGATGCTTACGTTCACGCCACGCCGGTTATCCGCCGTTTGGCCCGTGAATTTGGCGTAAACCTGGCGAAAGTCAAAGGGACTGGCCGTAAAGGTCGTATCCTGCGCGAAGACGTTCAGACTTACGTGAAAGACGCGGTTAAACGCGCTGAAGCCGCTCCGGCTGCTGCCACTGGCGGCGGTATTCCGGGTATGTTGCCTTGGCCGAAAGTCGACTTCAGCAAGTTTGGTGAAATCGAAGAAGTGGAACTGGGCCGTATCCAGAAAATCTCCGGTGCCAACCTGAGCCGTAACTGGGTGATGATCCCGCACGTTACACACTTCGACAAAACCGATATCACTGAGCTGGAAGCGTTCCGTAAACAGCAAAATGACGAAGCGGCTAAACGCAAACTGGATGTGAAATTCACCCCAGTGGTCTTCATCATGAAAGCCGTTGCGGCTGCCCTTGAGCAGATGCCACGCTTCAACAGTTCTCTGTCCGAAGATGGTCAGAAACTGACGCTGAAAAAATACATCAACGTCGGTGTTGCGGTTGATACGCCTAACGGCCTGGTTGTTCCTGTCTTCAAAGATGTGAACAAGAAAGGTATCGCTGAGCTGTCCCGTGAACTGATGGCGATCTCCAAGAAAGCGCGTGACGGTAAGCTGACTGCTGCTGAAATGCAGGGCGGTTGCTTCACTATCTCCAGCCTTGGCGGTATCGGGACGACCCACTTTGCGCCAATCGTCAATGCGCCTGAAGTGGCTATCCTCGGTGTTTCCAAGTCTGCGATGGAACCGGTCTGGAACGGTAAAGAGTTCGTTCCGCGTCTGATGATGCCAATGTCGCTCTCCTTCGACCACCGTGTTATCGACGGTGCGGATGGTGCGCGCTTCATTACCATCATCAACAACGTACTGTCTGACATTCGCCGCCTGGTGATGTAAGCCAAAAAGCCGGCCAAGCGGCCGGCTTTTTTCTGGTAATCTCTTTGTGCCGTCAGAGATTATCAGGTGGAAAACGTAAATCGTATGCCGTTTGTTGTTTCAAATATGTTAACAATTTTGTAAACTGCGGGCGGATAGAACGACCCGGTGGATGATGGGCGTTGCAACATAAAAAAGACGTCTGACCCGCCGGAAATAAATTAAGAGGTCATGATGAGTACTGAAATTAAAACTCAGGTCGTGGTACTTGGGGCGGGCCCTGCAGGCTATTCTGCTGCTTTCCGTTGCGCTGATTTAGGTCTTGAGACAGTTCTGGTTGAACGTTATTCCACCCTGGGTGGCGTGTGCCTGAACGTAGGCTGTATCCCTTCAAAAGCTCTGCTGCACGTTGCGAAAGTGATTTCTGAAGCAAAAGCGCTCGCAGAACACGGTATTGTTTTCGGTGAGCCGAAAACCGATATCGACAAAGTGCGTCTCTGGAAAGAGAAAGTCATCAACCAGCTGACCGGTGGTCTGGCAGGCATGGCGAAAGGCCGTAAAGTCAAAGTCGTTAACGGCTTGGGCAAATTTACCGGTGCAAATACTCTGGTTGTTGAAGGCGAAAATGGTCCAACGACTATCACTTTCGACAATGCCATCATTGCGGCGGGTTCCCGTCCAATCAAACTGCCATTCATTCCTCATGATGATCCACGCGTATGGGATTCCACCGACGCACTGGAACTGAAAACCGTCCCTGAGCGTCTGCTCGTGATGGGCGGCGGCATCATCGGTCTGGAAATGGGCACCGTTTACCACGCGCTGGGTTCTCAGATTGACGTGGTAGAAATGTTTGATCAGGTGATCCCTGCGGCTGATAAAGATGTGGTGAAAGTCTTTACCAAGAAAATCAGCAAGCAATTCAACCTGATGCTGGAAACCAAAGTGACTGCCGTAGAAGCCAAAGAAGATGGCATTTACGTCACCATGGAAGGCAAAAAAGCGCCAGCCGAACCACAGCGTTATGACGCCGTGCTGGTGGCTATCGGCCGCGTACCTAACGGTAAGCTGCTGGAAGCCGGCGCTGCAGGCATCGAAGTTGACGACCGTGGTTTCATCCACGTCGACAAACAAATGCGTACCAACGTGCCACACATCTTTGCTATCGGCGACATCGTCGGTCAGCCAATGCTGGCGCACAAAGGTGTTCACGAAGGTCACGTGGCAGCCGAAGTTATCTCCGGCAAAAAACACTACTTCGATCCGAAAGTCATTCCGTCCATTGCCTACACTGAGCCAGAAGTTGCCTGGGTGGGTCTGACTGAGAAAGAAGCGAAAGAAAAAGGCATCAGCTACGAAACCGCCACCTTCCCGTGGGCAGCTTCAGGCCGTGCTATCGCTTCCGACTGTGCAGACGGCATGACCAAACTGATCTTCGACAAAGAAACTCACCGTGTTATCGGTGGTGCCATTGTCGGTACCAACGGCGGCGAGCTGTTGGGCGAGATTGGTCTGGCCATCGAAATGGGTTGTGATGCTGAAGATA
This sequence comes from Rahnella sp. PCH160, assembly GCF_047784855.1. Lineage (NCBI taxonomy): Bacteria > Pseudomonadati > Pseudomonadota > Gammaproteobacteria > Enterobacterales > Yersiniaceae > Rahnella > Rahnella sp. PCH160. The sequence goes on along the minus strand of NZ_JBLOGT010000001.1, from coordinate 217,691 downwards.
TCGCGCTGACCATCCATGCTCACCCGACTCTGCACGAGTCCGTGGGTCTGGCAGCAGAAATCTACGAAGGCAGTATTACTGACCTGCCAAACCCGAAAGCCAAGAAAAAATAATTCTGGCCTGACGGTATGAATAAGCGGCGCTGAAAAGTGCCGCTTTTTTTATGTCTGAAAAACGGCACACGATATAGTGGAAAGCACCTCGCAAAGACAATTTTTAGGATTTTTTCACGCGTTTTTTTGTGCCTTTTTTCTCCCACTTCTGCCATTTATTCCCTTGTGCCAATAAGGTTGTTGTGATGATCTAGAAGGCGAATTGGGATGAACAGCCGATCCGTCTGTGCTCAACGATTCAGCAAAGATTTAATGTTGCTTTTATGTGAACGAATTAACAAGCGGGCAAAATCCTGCTATGCTGCTTGCGCGCTAAAGGGCACTGTGCTCAGGTTCAGGACGTAAAGTTTCCGATCAAGAAACCCTCTTACCCGCAGTGTTCCCGATTCATCAGACAGCTTGAATTTCCCTGTCCCTACAGGCACGGCGTGATGCTGATGATGGAAGCCAGGCATAATAAATGACAATGAGAGCGAGGAGAATGTCGTGCTAGAAGAATACCGTAAGCACGTAGCCGAGCGTGCTGCAGAGGGCATCGTCCCTAAGCCACTTGATGCTTCACAGATGGCAGCGTTGGTTGAGTCCCTGAAAAATCCGCCAAAAGGCGAAGAAGAAACTCTGTTAGACCTGCTGATTAATCGTGTTCCGCCGGGCGTTGACGAAGCCGCCTATGTTAAGGCCGGGTTCCTGGCTGCCGTCGCCAAAGGCGAAACTACCTCCCCGTTGGTCACTCCTGAAAAAGCCATTGAACTGCTGGGCACCATGCAGGGTGGTTACAACATTCATCCGCTGATCGACGCGCTTGAGAGCGACAAACTTGCGCCGATTGCTGCCAAAGCGTTATCCCATACGCTGCTGATGTTCGATAACTTCTACGATGTGGAAGAAAAAGCACGCGCTGGCAACGAACACGCCAAAAAGATTTTGCAGTCGTGGGCTGATGCCGAATGGTATCTGTCACGCCCGCAGCTGGCTGAAAAAATCACCGTTACCGTCTTCAAGGTGACCGGCGAAACCAACACCGATGATTTGTCTCCTGCTCCGGATGCCTGGTCCCGTCCAGATATTCCATTGCACGCGCTGGCCATGCTGAAAAATGAACGCGAAGGTATCCATCCGGATCAACCGGGTAGCGTTGGCCCGATCAAACAAATCGAAGAACTGAACAAAAAAGGCTTCCCGCTGGCCTATGTCGGTGACGTGGTCGGTACCGGTTCTTCCCGTAAATCCGCGACCAACTCCGTGCTGTGGTTCATGGGCGACGATATCCCTCATGTCCCTAACAAGCGCGGCGGCGGTGTGGTGCTGGGCGGTAAAATTGCGCCAATCTTCTTCAACACCATGGAAGATGCCGGTGCATTGCCAATCGAAGTGGACGTTTCTGACCTGAACATGGGTGATGTTATCGACATCTATCCGTACAAAGGCGAAGTACGTAACCACGAAACCGGTGAAGTGATTGCGACTTTTGAACTGAAAACTGACGTGCTGCTGGACGAAGTCCGTGCAGGCGGCCGTATTCCGCTGATTATCGGCCGTGGTTTAACCACCAAAGCCCGTGAATCGCTGAAACTGCCTCAGAGCGAAGTATTCCGCATTGCGAAGCCGGTCGCCAAGAGTAACAAAGGCTTCTCGCTGGCGCAGAAAATGGTGGGTCGCGCCTGTGGCGTTACCGGTATTCGTCCGAACGAATATTGTGAACCCAAAATGACGTCTGTGGGTTCTCAGGACACTACCGGCCCGATGACCCGTGATGAGCTGAAAGACCTGGCGTGTCTGGGCTTCTCGGCGGATTTAGTGATGCAGTCATTCTGTCATACCGCAGCCTATCCTAAGCCGGTTGACGTGACCACGCACCACACGCTGCCTGACTTCATTATGAACCGCGGCGGTGTTTCCCTGCGTCCGGGCGACGGTATTATCCACTCGTGGCTGAACCGTATGCTGTTGCCGGATACGGTCGGTACCGGCGGTGACTCTCACACCCGTTTCCCGATCGGGATTTCCTTCCCGGCGGGTTCCGGCCTGGTGGCGTTTGCGGCTGCGACTGGCGTGATGCCGCTGGATATGCCGGAATCCGTTCTGGTGCGTTTCAAAGGTACAATGCAGCCGGGTATCACCTTGCGTGATCTGGTTCATGCGATTCCTTATTACGCCATCAAAGAAGGTCACCTGACCGTTGAGAAGAAGGGTAAGAAAAACCTCTTCTCTGGCCGTATTCTGGAAATCGAAGGTTTGCCGGAACTGAAAGTGGAACAGGCGTTTGAACTGGCGGATGCGTCCGCAGAACGTTCAGCGGCCGGTTGTACGATCAAGCTGGATCAGGCACCGATCAAAGAATACCTGAGTTCTAACATCGTGCTGCTGAAGTGGATGATCTCTGAAGGTTACGGCGATCGTCGTACCATTGAGCGTCGCATCAACGGCATGGAAGAGTGGCTGGCGAATCCAAGCCTGCTCGAAGCCGATGCTGATGCCGAATATGCGGCGGTGATCGAAATCGATCTGGCCGATATCAAAGAGCCTATTCTTTGTGCGCCGAACGATCCGGATGATGCGCGTCTGCTGTCTGACGTGCAGAACAGCAAAATCGATGAAGTCTTTATCGGTTCGTGCATGACCAACATCGGTCACTTCCGCGCCGCCGGTAAACTGCTCGACAGCCATAAAGGCGCGTTGCCAACCCGTTTATGGGTTGCGCCACCGACCAAAATGGATGCCGCTCAGCTGACGGAAGAAGGCTACTACAGCGTCTTTGGTAAGAGCGGTGCGCGTGTTGAAATTCCGGGCTGTTCACTGTGCATGGGTAACCAGGCGCGCGTGGCCGACGGTTCTACCGTGGTTTCCACCTCAACGCGTAACTTCCCGAACCGTCTGGGCAACGGCGCCAATGTTTATCTGGCTTCCGCTGAACTGGCGGCTATCGCCTCTCTGCTGGGACGTCTGCCAACGCCAGAGGAATATCTGGGCTATATGGCGGAAGTGGATAAGACGGCAGTGGATACCTACCGCTATCTGAACTTCGACAAGCTGAGCGAATACACCGACAAAGCTGACGGTGTGATTTTCCAAACCGCAGTCTAAATCGACCAAGTTCGTGTTTTTCAGAAAGGAGGCTTCGGCCTCCTTTTCTATTTTTATATCATGGAGTTGAAGAGTTAATTTCTTATTATTAAGCCAGCCTTAATAATGAATTTAGTAGACGCTTTTCAGAGCCTGTCCCTTAAATTCTCGCCCCTGCGCGAGTTATGGATACTATTTATTTTTTCGCGTAGTCGAGTTTTTTTCTTCTCACGGATGAAGCCCTCTATGCGATTTTCTAAAGCAGTATGTGTGTTACAAATAGGTGTACAGTTTTTATATTCCTCACTTTGTGTTTACACTTTTTCATTTGATGCGGTGGCTGAGACCAAAGCACCGCATTCAAAAACAAGCGTTCCCGCGAGCCCTGCATCCTCACCGGATAAAAATAATAAAACGTCTGATACGGACGGCGACCTTGCCGGTTTAGCGACTCAGGCGGGCAGCTTGTTGCAAAATGACGCCCTGAAAAGCACCCTGGTTTCTGGCGCAACAGGGAAGGCGGCCCAAAGCGTAGAAGAATGGCTGAACCAGTTCGGGACGGCGAGGGTAAGCGTTTCTGCCGATGAAAATCTGTCATTAGAGCAAATTGAATTAGACGTCTTGCTCCCGCTTTATGACGATAAAACCAATCTGTTTTTCACTCAGCTGGGCGCCCGGCGTGCGGATGACCGCAACATCATGAATACCGGTTTAGGCTATCGCCATTTCTCAGATAAATGGATGTGGGGCGCCAATACCTTTTATGACCGTCAGATGTCAGAGAATCACCATCAACGTTTAGGATTGGGCGGCGAGTTAGGCTGGGATTATTTAAAAATATCCGCCAACAGTTATCTGCGTCTTTCCGACTGGATGGCGTCTTCGCGTTATGAAAATTATGACGAGCGCGCGGCGAATGGTTTTGATATTCGTACGGAAGGTTATTTGCCGTCGTATCCTCAGCTTGGCGCGAGCGTTATTTTTGAACAGTACTTCGGCAATAACGTGGATCTTTTCAACGACGAGGACAATCGTCAGAAAGATCCTTACGCCGTGACGGTCGGGCTGAACTATACGCCTTTCACCCTGATGACCGCCGGGATCAGCCAAAAAATGGGCAAAGGCGACACACAGGATACGCAGTTTAACCTGAGTTTCAGCTACGCGCCTTTCGTCGGTCTTGATACCCAGCTCGACCCCGAGCAGGTCGCAGTACGACGTTCCTTGCTGGGCGGCCGGCAGGATCTGGTTAATCGTAACAATACTATCGTGCTGGATTATCGTAAGCAGGAAGCCATTTCGTTAGGGTTGCCGGATAAAATTGAAGGCGCTGAAAATGTCACCTTACCTGTCAACGCGGTGATTAAAAGCAAGTACGGCGTCGATCGTATTGACTGGCAGGCCGACGACCTGATCCGTCACGGCGGCGAGATTAGCCAGGATAAACGCTCCGGTCAGTACAGCATTACGCTGCCAGACTATGCGTTTGGTGGTGCTGAAAATCACTATATCGTGAGCGGTAAAGCGTTTGATACCAAAGGAAATGGTTCAAACCTCAGCCAGATGGATGTCTATGTCACCGGTGCAGATGCCGCGACCTGGCAGGCAACAACGTCAGTTTCGCCGTCTTCTCTGTCAGCCGATGGCAACAGCACGTCGACGGTGACCGTTAAAATTCTCAGCAACAAATCACAACCGGTGACGGGCGCGGCGGACCAGCTTACCGCAACAATCCGCTTTACCGCGTCGCCAACGCCGGGCGAAGCACAAGCCAGCGCGGCTGTTCAGGCTCCGGCGATATCCGCGTTTAAGGAAATCTCTCCGGGACTCTACACCAGCACCTTTACCAGCGGAAATGCAGCCGGAACCGCAGACATTACGCCTGTGGCGAATGGCAAAACAACGCTGCCCTCTGCCCGTATCGAGTTACACAGTGCAGACACCACGGCATCCATGAGTTCGATGACGGCATCGAAAATCAGTGCTCTGGCGAACGGCACCGATAACATTCAGCTCACCGTAAAAGTGCTGAATGTCGAAGGATTACCGTACAAAGGCATTAACGTGCTGTGGAGTGCGGACAACGCGAACACGCAACTTTCTGCTAATCAAAGCGTCAGTGATGAAAATGGTCTGGTGACGGTGAATGTCAGCAGCCTGAGCATACTGAACACCACGATTTCGGCACGTCTCGAAAATGGCGCAACGCTAAACAGCGACGTGCTGAGTTTTGGCGCTGACATGGCGACGGCACTGGTCACTACTCTCAGCACTGATAAAGTTCAGGCGATTGCCGATAACAACGACAAAGTCACGCTGACCGCGACGGTCGCCAATGCACAGAGTCAGCCACTTAACGGTGCCCCGGTTGACTGGAAAATCGAACAGGGTAACGGCAATCTCGGCGTTGAGCAGAGCACGACGGACGCTAAAGGCAACGCTCAGGTAACACTGACTTCTGCGATGGCAAACAGCGTTGTTGTTTCCGCGCATTCCGGCACAACTGAGGCTAAAAACACCGACCTGATTCAGTTTGCCGCAGACAATAACACCATGAGCATCACCGGCCTTGCGCTGGATAAAACTCAGGCACTGGCGGACGGTACAGATCCCATCACTTATGTCGTCAGCGTCACGGATGTGAACGGTAATAAAGTGGAAGGCGCACCGGTGACCTGGAGCAGTGATTCAGCCTTCGCCACATTGTCGTCAGAGACCACCCGTACCGATGCGCAGGGGCAGGCAACTGTCCAGGTCACCAGCAAGACGGCGGGGGATGTCATTATTACCGCCAAACTGCCGGCAGGAGCGGCGAGTCAGGCCGAGACGGCAAGCTTTAAGACGGATGTCAGCACGGCGAAGATGAGCAGCGTCACGTCAGATAAAACCCAGGCTCTGGCAGATGGGAAAGAAACCGTGACGTGGAGCGCCACGGTGAAAGATGCCAACCAGAATCCGGTTGCGGATGCGCAGGTTAAATGGAGCAGCGATAACGCCGATATCACGCTGGCGGGCAGCAGTACAAACACCAATGCCAGCGGTGTGGCAACCCTAACCGCCACCTCGACGAAAACAGCGGACGCCATTATCACGGCGACAGTGGCCACTACCGGGAGCAATGCAAGCGCCGGTAAAGTGGGTTACATCGCGGATGGCAGTACCACCAGGCTGACCGCAGTGGCCGCAGATAAAGCCGAAGCACTGGCTAACGGCGTTGATCTCATCACGCTTTCGACGACGGTGACTGACATCAACGGCAACCCGCTGGTCAACGCTGACGTGGCGTGGAGCACCAATCCTGCCAACGGAACGCTGTCAGCCAGCAGCACCAAAACGGATGCTCAGGGTAAGGCAACGGTGACGCTCTCTTCGCTGGCGCTGGGCAATTATACGGTGACCGCATCGGCCAACAGCGCGACGGCAACTTCACCGTCTCTGTCCTTCATCGCTGATATGGCCACCGCGCAAATCGCGACGCTGACGGCAGATAAAACGGCCGGAATTGTGGCCGGTATTGATTCAGTGGCGCTTCAGGCAACGGTGCAGGACGCCAGTCATCACCCATTAGCGGGCGTTACCATCAACTGGAGCAGTGACAATGCCAGCGGGATCTTTACACCGGTTTCAGGCGTCACGGATGCGAACGGTGTTGCAACCGCCACGCTGACCTCGACGCTTGCACAAACCACGGTGATTAAAGCCAGCACAACAAACAGTGAGAAAACGCTGTCCGCAGAGCTGGTGGCGAACAATGAAACCGCACAGGTCACAGTGGCGGCAGACAAAGTTCAGGCGACGGCGAACGGCACGGATGTTGTGACCTGGAAAGCGACAGTGCTGGATGCCAATAACAACCCGGTGAAAGCCAGCAGTATCGACTGGAAAAGTGATAACGCGCTGGTGACGCTGGCTGGCGCTAACAGCCAGACGGGAGCAGACGGCACGGCGCTGATGACCGGAACCTCGCTGAAATCAGGCACCGCAATCATGACCGCAACCCTGACGCAGCAACAGCGCAGCGCCAGTGCGATGGCTGTGGGTTACATCGCTGATATCACGACGGCTCAGATCGTGACGTTGTCTGCTAATAAACAGACGGCTTATGCCAGTGACGAGGACATTGTGACGTACTCAGCAACAGTCACAGATATCAATGATAATCCGCTGACGGGTGCCACCATCAACTGGGCGACAACGTTAAACACTTTGTCCGCCCGAGCAGCGTGGCTGACAGCAAGGGTACCGCAGTGGTTAACCTTAAAGGATCTGATGTCGGTACCGCAACGGTGACGGCAAGTATCGCCCAAGCCAGTAAAACCAACAGCAGTGTTATCTTTACCAAAACTTTTTCTGATAACTGGTCAATCGACAGTGCGACAGGAAGCTACAGAAGTATTGCTTTCCCGACTTCACCATCGTCGGGCTTCCTGGCTGTTGCACCGACTGAAGGACCCACAAAATTAATCGGTTATACCGATGGCGTGACGCCGCTGGCGGCGCCAATGAAGGATGAAAACGGCAATCAGTTCATGGTGAACTTTGGCGGTCAACGACAAAACGGGTGCTCAACGCATACCTTTAACTCCAGTATTGGCTGTTCCGGAGGGCCGAAAATTATCGCGTTATTATCGTATACAGCAGTGAATAACCCGGACTTACCTGCGGGCGTTTACAACGGGGACATCACTTTCATCGGCACGAATGGAAAATCACAATACGACATCTATGCGACTGTGCATGTGGTGCTGACAGTGAAATAAGCCAGCCGTCATTTAAACCTTAACGCGAAAACCGCTCATTTCATCATGGGCGGTTTTTTTGTTGTATCTTGACGCTATGCTCAGGCCGTAATAGTCTGCCGCGCTTGTCAGAGAGAGGAATAAACCATGGACTACGATTTTCTGCGCGATATCACCGGTGAGGTCAAAGTGCGCTTCTCAATGGGCCATGAAGTGCTGGGTCACTGGCTGAATGAAGAAGTGAAAGGCGATCTGAGTGTGCTTGATGCTGTTGAAGCCGCGCTGGCTGAGCTCAAAGGCAGCGAGCGCCAGACCCAGAGGGTCGGCCATGAATACACGCTGTTGCTGGCGGATGATGAAGTCATGATCCGTGCGAATCAGCTGGACTTCGATGGCGATGAAATTGAAGAAGGCATGAGCTATTACGACGAAGAGAGCCTGGCGTTTTGCGGCGTTGAGGACTTTCTGCAAGTCCTCGCCAAATACCGCAGTTTTGTGACCACCTACCGCTGAGTTTTACTTCCCGCGCGCGGCGGTCCAGCACAGCAACGAACCGCCAACCACCATCAGCACGCCCGGCCAGAAACTCGCGCCCGGCAGCGTGTGCAGCCACAATCCGGCAATCAGAATTGACGACAGCGGCGTGAAATACGACAGTGCCGCCACCAGCGTGGCATTGCCTTTTTTCATCGCCAGATCCCAGCACTGATAGGAAATTGCCGTCACCGCACCCATCGCCAGCAGCTCAAGGATTGCCGGCAATGTCAGGCTGATCCGGTTCGAGGAATAGGTGAAGTACAGCGCCCACAGCACCGCGCCGGTCGCCAGCAAAAACAGCGGCAGCACGCCTTTGCCTTTACACAGCACGCGCACCAAATTGGAATACAACGCCCACGACACCGCTGCGCCCAGTGCCAGACTGTAGGCCACCGGATTGCCGCGTACATTGCGCATTAGCTGATGAATATCCAGCCCGTGGCCGCCACTGATGGCCCACAGCACGCCGGTAAAAGCCAGCACCACACCGGGCCAGATCCACCAGCGCACGCGCAGTTTCAGCAAAGGAACGGCAAAAATCAGCGTCAGGCTCGGCCAGAGATAATTAATAAGTCCGAGTTCCAGCGTCTGCTGGCGGGTATGGGCCAGACCAATCGCCAGTGAAAACGCCACCATATAAAAGACAAACAGCAGGCCGCAGACAATCAGATACGACGCAGATTCCCCGCGCAGCGACGGTTTCCCGCCCGCCATCCAGACCATGATCCCGCTGACGGTATAAATGGATGCGGCGGCGCCAAAAGGCCCCAGCGATTCGGACAGACTGCGGGTGAGCGCCACACTCATGCTCCACAGCAAAATGGCAAGAACGCCAAACAGCGTTGCGAAACGATCCATCGGAAGGTAAGCCTCAGAAGAAGAAGGCGTTAAAGATAAGCGATTGTTGCGTGTGTGGAAACCGCAACAACCGACTTAACAGGCTCTTTAGGAGAATGCATTAAAAGTAGAAGCCGACTTCAAGGCCGAGTGTGGACGTGGTGGTCGCAGGCTGGTAATAACCCACGGTGCTTCCGTTCAGGTCGCCCTGTTTCTCGTCCGATTTGCCGTATTTCTGATGCACGTAGCTGGCTTTAACAAAGACGTCGTCGTTGATATTCCAGGTCAGGCTGGTAAACGGCGAAAGCCTGGATTTCGGCTCCAGCCAGACTGCGCCCTGGTTGCTGTGTGTCCAGGTCTTAATCGGATACAGCGCCCCCCCTTCCAGACTCAGCCGTGAATCGGCGGTCAGTTGCCAGTTCGCGCCCAGAGACGCTTTTGCGTAGGGCTGCAACGACACTTCGACAGCGGTGTAGCGCCGTGTACGGTCTTCGCTGGCGATATACACATTGTCAGAGCGGATGTTACGCAACCATACCTGGCCGCCAAGCGCGCCTTTCACATCGAAAGAAACGCTCTCTGACGCCCGGTAACGGTAACCGCGCGTCATGTCCGCACTGTAGCCGGTGTAGTAGGTTTTTCCCTTGAGCGATCCGTTGGGCACATTGGCCTGATCGTCGAGGGTGCTGCCTTTGTAATTAACGATCCCGAACATTACGCTCATGTCCCAGGCTTTTAATAAACCTTCTTTGGCATCGAGATAATTATTGGATCCGAAATTAACGCGCAGGCGCGGGCCATGTTCAGCAACATATTTACCGTCCATATTATCGACGGATTCGTCCCACTTATAATATTCAGCACCATAACTGACATAGTGCCGCATCCCTTCAGTATTATTGCTTAACAAACTTTCCCCGGCCCGGGAAACCCCGGAAACCAATAAAGAACTCGTGACCAGCAGGCTGGATACGGTCTTTAATTTACTCATTGTCATTATCTTATTTCTACTTGCAGGTGGATGGAGCTGGTTGCTTAGTAAGCAATAGGGCGATGCTAATGAACGGAAGAGGATAGATAAAGGAATTTATCGATTTTTAAGAAAAAAGCGATCTTTTGATCTGCGTTAAGTCAAATTAACAGAAATATATAAAGTTGATTTGATTTATAGTCTGTATATTAGTTTTGTAATTTGACTTAATTCGCAGATCTTTGATCGGATAATTTTGCTTAAATAAGGATTTTGTTAATGTTTAACGATTAATTTGTCTTAAGGAGTATAGCCTGTTTTCCAACCGGCCAATATATTTTACTTAAGTAATGCTTATCGAGTTTTTGCTTCTTTCATTTTTACAGGGCTAATATGGCTTATCATGAAACGAAAAAAAGGCCGGACATCCCGTGATGTCCGGCCTTGTCTTTTTATGCGCTGATCAGACGGCAGGGAGATTGCGGCCGTAGTAGATTTCCTGCATTTCTTTGTACAGCAGATCGGTGATTTCCTTGCGTTCCTGCTCGCTCAGTTCTTCCGGATTTGCATTAAACAGATAATGCTTCAGATCGAATTCTTTCAGCAACATCTTGGTATGGAAGATATTTTCCTGATACACGTTCACGTCCATCATCTTGTACAGCCCTTTCATATCCTGCGACATAAAGTTCTGAATCGAATTGATGGAATGATCGATGTAGTGCTTCACGCCGTTCACGTCACGGGTAAAACCGCGAACGCGGTAATCAATCGTGACAATGTCAGATTCCAGCTGGTGGATTAAATAATTCAGCGCTTTCAGCGGCGAAATCACGCCACAGGTGGAAACTTCGATGTCGGCGCGGAACGTACACAGGCCGCCTTCAGGATGACTTTCCGGATAAGTGTGCACGCAGATATGACTTTTATCGAGATGCGCGACCACGGAATGGGGCAGCGGACCCGGATGTTCGGTGGTATCGACATCACTGGGGTCAATCGGCTCTTCGCTCACTAAAATCGTGACACTGGCGCCCTGTGGTTCGTAATCCTGCCGCGCAACGTTAAGAATGTTTGCACCGATAATCGAACAGGTTTCGGTGAGGATCTCAGTTAAGCGGTTGGCGTTATATTCTTTGTCAATGTAGGCAATATAGCCGTCACGATCGGCTGCGCTTTTGGCGTAGCAGATATCGTAGATACAAAAACTCAGGCTTTTGGTCAGGTTATTGAAGCCATGCAGTTTCAGTTTTTGCAATTTAGTTCACCTCCTTGCGGATGCGGCATCAGCGCGCGGCTGACAGGGCATTCAGCAGATACTGCGGCAGGGCAAAGCTGCCGTGATGAATCGCCGGATTGTAATAACGACAGGTCATGTCTGCGGCGTCGAAACGCGCCTGCAAAGTTTTGTTGTCGATCTGGCGGTAAGCCGGGTTATTGGTCGCCCAGGCGAAGGTCATGATGCCGCCGTAATAGGTCGGGATCGCGGCCTGATAGAAACTGACATCACTGAAATAGTGGCTCAGTTTGGTATGGCTGTTGACCGCTTCATCCTGCTGAAGGAAGCAGACGCCGTTTTGCGCCACGAAAATACCGCCCGGTTTCAGGCAACGCGCGCAACCTTCGTAGAAGGCTGAGGTAAACAGGCTTTCTCCCGGACCGATAGGATCGGTGCAGTCGGAGATAATCACATCAAACGTTTCAGTGGTCTGATTCACGAAATTCACGCCGTCTTCAATCACCAGATTGAAACGGGCGTCATCGTAAGCGCCGGCATTATGGTTCGGCAGATACTGGCGGCAAAATTCCACTACGCCCGCATCAATTTCCACCATCGTGACCGATTCCACGCCTTTGTGGCGGCAGACTTCGCGCAGCATTCCGCCGTCGCCACCGCCGATGATCAGCACTTTTTTGGCATCGCCGTGCGCCAGTAACGGAACGTGTGTCAGCATCTCGTGATAGATAAATTCATCACGTTCGGTGGTTTGCACCACACCGTCGAGCGCCATCACGCGGCCCAGCGCTGCATTTTCAAAAATCACCAGATCCTGGTGTTCGGTTTTCTCACGGTACAACTCTTTTTCGACGCTAAAGTACTGGCCAAAATGGGCGTGCAGCGTCTCATGCCATATTTCTTTGGGTGACGAGTTCCGGGACATGTCGTTGTTTCTCCTGAGCATTCGCAGCCATAAAAATGGGCGCACATGATAGCTAACTCTGCCTGTGCATGCACGGTCGAATTTCAAACAGATAAAATTAGCTTAATTGTAGCTGAGTGAGGTGTGGCGCGGATCAGAAGAGGGAAAATGAAACGCTCCGGCATCAGATTGACGGAGCACTGCGGGGAGAAATTTAGTTGGTGTAGGCCAGCAGACTGAGGGAATCACGCGCCAGAGATTTGCATTTGGTCGGTTTCGGCACCGCGATGCCGCTCAGGTCACGATAGCTGTCTTCGCCCATCGCCTGCATATTGAAACTGTTGTAGTTGCTCAGATCCCAGCGGTTTTGCTGCGCGAAAAAGACGATCGCACGTTTGATCTGGGTATTTGGCAGCTGTTCATAGCCGCAGTTATTTTTCAAATAAACGAAGACTGCGGTCAGATCCGCCAGATCTTCCGCTTCTGACTCACTCAACGCCTGGCTGGCGGAGGAGAATCCGAGCAGTGACAGTAACAGCAAACACAGTGTTGTTCTTTTCATGGAAGAGTTCTTGTTCTTTTAGATTGAAAGATTAGAAAGACCTGGCTCAAAGAGAATCGAAATGACGTTACCATATTTGCGATGAGTGGCACCAAATTTCTTTTCTGCGCGCCCGCCACTTGACCTTCCCCTTGGGAGAGGGTTTAGGCTGTCGTACTATTATGGCAGTTTTATGCCGTTCGTCTGGCAATTTCCCCTCATAAGGACTGAACATGAACCGTCGCGATTTCGTGAAATGGACAACGCTTTTAGGTGCCGCCAGTACGTTACCCGGCTGGAGCCGGTTTGCGCTTGCCGCTGACCGCACGGCGCTGCCCATTCCTGCACTGCTTGAACCGGATGCCCGCAGCGCGATTTCGCTCTCACTGCAACGCGGTCAGAGCCAGTTTCTGCCCGGCGTGAATACACAAACCTGGGGCGTGAACGGCAATCTGCTGGGGCCAGCGCTGCGCGTGCGACGGGGCAAACCGCTCACTGTTACGGTCAGAAACAATCTGGACGTCGCGAGCACGGTTCACTGGCACGGGCTGGAAATCCCCGGTGACGTTGACGGCGGTCCGCAGGGGCTGATTGCGCCCGGCCAGAATCGCAGCGTGAGTTTACAGCTCGATCAGCCCGCCGCGACCTGCTGGTTCCACCCGCATCCGCATCAGACCAGCGGCTATCAGGTGGCGATGGGGCTGGCCGGATTAGTCCTGATTGAAGATGAAGGCAGCGACGCATTACAGATCCCAAAACGCTGGGGCGTGGATGATATTCCGGTAATTTTGCAGGATAAACGCCTGAACGATGCCGGGCAGATTGATTACCAGATGGACGTGATGACCGCCGCCGTCGGCTGGTTCGGCGAGCACATGCTGACCAATGGCGCGATTTATCCGCAGCACGGCATTTCGCGCGGCTGGGTGCGTTTTCGTTTGCTCAATGGCTGTAATGCGCGCTCGCTGCACATCGCCACCAGCGATCAGCGGCCGATGTATGTCATTGCCAGCGACGGCGGTTTTCTCTCTGAGCCAGTGAAAGTCAGCGATTTGCCTTTGCTGATGGGCGAACGGTTTGAAGTGCTTATTGATTGCAGCGACGGTAAAGCTTTCGATCTGGTGACCTTACCGGTGAAACAAATGGGTATGACGCTGGCACCGTTCGACAAACCGTTGCCGGTGCTACGCATTCAGCCGACGCTGACGCAAAGCGGCGGCTCGCTGCCGGATTCCCTGATCAAACTGCCGGCGCTGGTTTCTGTCGATAATCTTCCTGCCCGCTGGCTGCAACTGATGATGGATCCGCAGCTGGATCAGCAGGGCATGGCCGCGCTGATGCAACGTTACGGGCATAACGCGATGGCCGGAATGAGCATGGATCACGGTGGCGATGATATGAATATGGCGGCGATGCCGGGGATGTCGGGTTCAGGCCATGACAGTCACGGCGGCATGGCCGGGATGGATAGGGGCAAAGCGGCCGGAAGTTACGATTTTATGCAGGGCAATAAAATCAACGGCAAAGCCTATGATATGAACGTTCCGGCGTTCGATGTGAAACAAGGACAGTACGAGAAATGGACGATTTCCGGTGAAGGCGACATGATGCTGCATCCGTTCCATATCCACGGCACGCAGTTCCGTATTCTTTCTGAAAACGGTCAGCCGGTCGCGCCGCACCGTCAGGGCTGGAAAGATATCGTCCGCGTCGAGGGTGCCCGCAGCGAAGTGCTCGTCCGCTTCAACCATCTGGCTGACAAACAGCACGCGTACATGGCGCACTGCCATCTGCTGGAACACGAAGATACCGGCATGATGCTCGGATTTACGGTTTCGGCGTAGTCCACTCTTCTGATTTCCCTTCTGTAATGCCTTAAAAATCAGCGGCCCGGAGACCCTTCTACGGGCCGCTTTTTTACGCCTGCCATCCCCGCACCTTTCTATCCTTTGCCAACGCTTGCTTATTAATATTTCATTTTGAAAGATAAATCTTTCAAAATGTGATCAATATGGAGTTATTATAAATTCATAATGATTATATTTTCAGCGTGGAGTGACAAAACATGAAAGCGTAAAGTCCACGTATCCCTACAGGAGAACAAGATGATTGAAGTGATTACACACGGTGCTGAGTGGTTTATCGGCCTGTTTCAAAAAGGGGGAGAGGTTTTTGTCGGGATGGTCACCGGCATTTTACCGCTCTTAATCAGTTTGCTGGTGGTCATGAATGCGCTGATCGTTTTTGTGGGTCAGCGCCGGATCGAACGTCTGGCGCAGCGCTGTGCCGGAAATCCGGTTTCGCGTTATCTGCTGCTGCCGGTCATCGGTACATTTGTTTTTTGTAACCCGATGACGCTGAGTCTCGGGCGCTTCATGCCTGAAATCTATAAGCCGGGCTACTACGCGGCGAGTTCCTACAGTTGCCATTCCATGAACGGATTATTCCCGCACATTAACCCGGGCGAATTGTTCGTTTATCTCGGCGTGGCCAGCGGGCTGACTACATTGGGATTACCCCTCGGGCCGCTGGCGGTCAGCTATTTCCTGGTCGGCATGGTGACCAACTTCTTCCGGGGCTGGATTACCGATCTCACCACGCGCATCTTCGAACGCAAGATGGGTATTCAGCTTGATCGTCAGGTTCAACTTTAAACGCGGAGTACAAAATGAGCGTTACCATTCGAATTAACCGGGGTGAAGGTGGCTGGGGCGGTCCGTTACTGATTGAGGCGGTACCCGGCAAAAAAATTGTGTATATCACGGCGGGAACCCGTCCGAAGATCGTCGACAAACTGGCGGCGCTGACCGGCTGGGAAACCGTCGATGGATTCAAAGAAGGCGAACCACCGGCGGATGAAATCGGTGTGGCGGTGATCGACTGCGGCGGAACGCTGCGCTGCGGCATCTATCCAAAGCGTCGGATCCCGACCGTAAACATTCACTCGACCGGCAAATCTGGCCCGCTGGCGCAGTTTATTACAGAAGATATTTATGTCTCCGGTGTGAGGGAACACGACATTGTTTTCGACACCATTGAACGCGTTCCTGTGGACGGTAAACCCGCGTCAGCGGCGGCGGGGCGTGACTACGACACCACCAAAAAAATCACCGAGCAAAGCGACGGACTGCTGGCAAAAGTCGGGATGGGCATGGGGTCGGGCGTTGCGGTGCTGTTTCAGGCAGGGCGCGACACCATTGATACTGTGCTCAAAACGATCCTGCCGTTTATGGCATTCGTGGCGGCACTGATCGGCATCATCATGGCGTCCGGTCTCGGCGATCTGGTGGCGCATGGCCTGACGCCACTGGCGAAAAGTCCGGTCGGACTGGTGATGCTGGCGCTGATTTGTTCCTTCCCGCTGCTGTCTCCTTTCCTCGGCCCTGGTGCGGTGATCGCGCAGGTCATCGGCGTACTGGTCGGCGTTCAGATCGGGCTGGGCAATATTCCGCCGCATCTGGCTTTACCGGCGCTCTTTGCCATTAACGCGCAGGCGGCCTGCGACTTCATTCCGGTCGGGCTTTCGCTGGCCGAAGCCAGGCAGGACACCGTTCGCGTCGGCGTGCCGTCCGTGCTGGTCAGCCGTTTTCTGACCGGTGCCCCGACGGTGCTTATCGCCTGGGCCGCGTCCGCCTTCATCTATCAGTAAGGAGCCACCATGCAAACTATCTATCAAACCACGATCACACATATCGGTGACTTTGCCCGTGAGGCGCTATCCGACCAGATGCTGATTACGTTCCGCGAAGGTGCACCGGCCGACATTCAGGATTATTGCTTCATTCATCAGCACGGTCAGACCGAAGGCGAACTGCATCGCGGAGCCTGCATGGAACTGGCGGATGTCTGTTATCCGGTGACCGCCGTCGGCGAGGTGGCGATGCAAAACCTGCGCGAACTCGGGCATATCACGCTGCGTTTTGACGGCAGCGCAGAGGCGGAATATCCCGGCTGCGTGCATGTAAAAGGCGCGACGCCCGAAGATATTCCGCTGGGCAGCATATTGAAATTTATCGATTAACACTAAAATCAGGAGTCAGTTATGGAACAGGTTGCAGTCGTGATCGGCGGTGGTCAGACGCTGGGCGCATTTCTCTGTCAGGGGTTGGCTGAATCCGGATATCGGGTTGCGGTGGCAGATCTGAATGAAAAGAATGCCGCAGACGTGGCGGCGCAGATTAATCAGCAGTTTGGAGACGAAAGGGCATTTGGATTTGTCGTCGATGCCACCAATGAAAGCAGCGTTGAGCAACTGGCAAAGGCGGTGGACCAGACCTTTGGCGGCGTCAGTTTGCTGGTGTATAGCGCCGGAATGGCGAAGGCATCGCCAATTACCGATTTTGCCCTCAATGATTTTGATCTCTCCCTTCAGGTGAATCTGGTCGGGTATTTCCTCTGCGCCCGCGAGTTTTCCCGCCTGATGATCCGCGACCGCATTCCGGGTCGTATCATCCAGATCAATTCCAAGTCGGGCAAAGTGGGCAGCAAACACAACGCCGGTTACAGCGCAGCGAAATTCGGCGGCGTTGGGCTGACGCAATCTCTGGCGCTGGATCTGGCGGAATACGGCATTACCGTGCATTCGCTGATGTTAGGAAACCTGCTGAAATCGCCGATGTTCCAGTCATTATTGCCGCAGTATGCCAAAAAACTCGGCATAGAGGCCGGCGAAGTAGAACAGTATTACATTGATAAAGTCCCGTTAAAACGCGGCTGTGATTATCAGGATGTGCTGGATATGCTGCTGTTTTATGCCAGCGATAAAGCGTCCTACTGCACCGGCCAGTCGATCAATATTACCGGCGGTCAGGTCATGTTCTGATGCCCTCCGCCCTTGGCTGAGACCGGGGCGGATTTTTGCTTATAAGGAGAAAACGATGACCCCGACTTCCGCGCTGATTGTTTGCGCCGTTCTGGCCTGGGTGGCTCAAATTGTGTTGGGCTGGTGGCAGTTACAACGCTTCAACCGCGCATTTGATCAGCTGTGTTTACGCGGCTCAGTCGGCGTCGGGCGTTCGGGTGGCCGCTTCAAACCGCGCGTGGTACTGGCGCTGGCTTTCGATAAAGAAGAAAAAGTTTGCGCCGGTTTTCTGCTGCGCGGGCTGACCATTTTTGCCAGCCCTCAGTCCTTTACTACCCTCAACGGAATGAAACGGGAACAATTGATGACAGGTGTGATCTTCCCGAAAGATCCGAATATTCAAACCGCACTATCATTAGCGATTGAACCGAAATCATGATATTTTCACTTTAAAAGCTATTATCTTTCAAAAAGAATGGTGGCGAGTGAATTTATCTGAAAATTTGAGCGGAAATCGTGATGAAACCTAAGCAACGGCAGGCGGCGATACTGGAGCATTTGCAACAATTTGGTAAGACGGCGGTGGAAGATCTGGCAGCACATTTCGCCACCACCGGCACCACCATTCGAAAAGATCTCACGCTGCTGGAAGAAGAAGGTGCCGTGATCCGCACCTATGGCGGTGTGGTGCTGAGCCGCGAAGAAGGCGACCAGCCTATCGACCGTAAAACACACATTAATACCGGTAAAAAGTTGCGGATTGCCCGCGCCGCGATTAACGAAATTCAGGACGGCGACTCCCTGATTTTCGACGCAGGCAGCACGGTCATGCAGATGGTGCCTTTCCTCAGCCAGTTCAATAACATCACCGTCATGACCAACAGCCTGCATATCGTCAATGCGCTGGTGGAACTCGATAACGATCAAACCATTCTGATGCCGGGCGGGACCTACCGTAAAAAATCCTCTTCTTTCCATGGCAGTCTGGCGGAAAGCGCTTTTGATCAGTTTAATTTCGACAAACTGTTTATCGGCGCGGATGGCGTCGATCTGAACGGCGGTGTTACCACGTTCAACGAAGTTCACGGCGTCAGCCAGGCGATGTGCAATGCCGCCGAACGTATTTTCCTGCTGGTGGATTCCTCAAAATTTGGCCGTAAAAGCCCGAATGTGGTCTGTAATTTGGGCAAAGTCGATACGTTGATCACGGACAGCGGGTTAACCGCTCCCTATCGTGAGGTCATCGAAAAACTGGGGATCCGCATTATTTTAGTCGGGGAAGACGATGAATGATTCATTACTGAACTACGCACGCGAAACGCTGGAAATTGAGATTGAAGAAGCGCAACGGTTACTCACCCGCCTCGACGATAACTTCCTCTGCGCGTGCCGGCTGTTGCTGAACTGCACCGGCAAAGCGGTGGTTTCCGGCATGGGCAAATCCGGCCATATCGGCAAGAAAATCGCCGCATCGCTGGCCAGCACGGGAACGCCAGCCTTCTTTGTGCATCCCGCTGAAGCCCTGCACGGCGATCTGGGGATGATCGGCAGTAACGATGTGCTGATCTTCATCTCCTATTCCGGCCGTGCAAAAGAGCTGGAAATCATTTTGTCCCTGCTGAAAGAAAACCAGACGCGCCTGGTCGCCATCACCGGCGGGAAAGATTCCCCGCTGGCGCTGGCGGCAGATTGTGTGCTCGACATCAGTGTGGAGCGCGAGGCTTGCCCGATGGGGCTTGCGCCGACGTCAAGCGCCGTAAATACGCTGATGATGGGTGATGCGCTGGCGATGGCACTGATGCGCCACCGTGGTTTCGGCGCTGAAGATTTCGCGCGCTCACACCCGGGCGGCAGTCTGGGCGCAAGGTTGCTCAACCGCGTCCATAACCTGATGCGCACCGGCGATCGTTTGCCTGTTGTCGACAGCCAGAAAAATGTCATGGATGCCATGCTGGAACTGAGCCGCACGGGGCTGGGGCTGATTGCAGTCTGCGATGCCAGCCTGCATGTCGTGGGCGTTTTCACCGACGGTGATTTACGCCGCTGGCTGGTGAAAGGGCACAGCCTCAACGATCCGCTGGTGGGCGCGATGAGCCGTCCGGGGTATCAGCTTCCTGCCCAATGGCGGGCGGGTGAAGCGCTGGAAGCTCTGCATCAGCAGCACATCAGCGCTGCGCCGGTGGTCGACAGCGAAGGCATTCTGGTGGGCGCTATCAACCTGCATGATCTGCACCAGGCCGGTATCGGCTGACTCCGGCGTTACTCATCGCCGGGTTCTTTGATATAATCCTTTCCACTATATGGTCGCCGTTCTTTCTGAAAACGGCGATAAATATTCTTAAATCAGGTGGTTAGTCTTTATATGAAACATCGCGTTGATGTCATGATTTCCGAACAGGAAATTAAAACCCGAATTGAAGAGCTGGGCCGTAAAATCACCGACGACTACCGTGACAGCGGCAGCGAAATGGTACTGGTCGGGCTGCTGCGCGGTTCGTTTATGTTCATGGCCGATTTGTGCCGCGCCATTGATGTGCCGCATGAAGTCGATTTCATGACCGCATCGAGCTACGGCAACGGCATGTCCACCACCCGTGACGTCAAAATCCTGAAAGATCTCGACGAAGACATTCGCGGCAAAGACGTTCTGATCGTCGAAGACATCATTGACTCCGGCAACACACTGAGCAAAGTGCGCGAACTCCTGCAACTGCGCGGCCCGAAATCACTCGCGATTTGTACCCTGCTCGATAAGCCAGAGCGCCGTGAAGTCGAAGTTAAAGTGGAATACGTCGGTTTTGCGATCCCGGACGAATTCGTCGTCGGTTTCGGCATCGACTACGCCCAGCGCTATCGTCACCTGCCGTACGTCGGCAAAGTGGTTATGCTGGACGAATAGAAACAAGCTATCCGCTTCAGACATTTTCTGAAGTCAGTGGGTACAGAAAAAAGCACTAAAAAAGGCACATTTTTGTGCCTTTTGTTTTTTTATTTTCTGTAGAGTGGGGGCGGTTTGTTATTGCGGGTTGCCGTTCAGTAAGGCGGAGACGCCCTGACGGTAGCGCTGTTCCAGCGTTTCGCGGCTGGTGGCGTCGACTTCGAGATTGCGCAGTCGTCCGTCCTGAATGCCGTAAACCCAGCCGTGCAGCGTGACTTTCTGGCCGCGTTTCCAGGCCGATTGCATCACGGTGGAGTGGCCGAGGTTGTAAACTTGTTCCACCACGTTCAGTTCGCACAATTTATCGAGACGCTGATTGGGTGACAGTTCGCCCAGCAGGGAACTGTGTTTGTACCAGATATCCCGGATATGCAATAACCAGTTATTAATCAAACCCAGTTCTGGGTTTTCAACCGCTGCCTGTACGCCACCGCAACCATAGTGACCGCAAATGATGACGTGTTCCACTTCCAGTACGTCGATTGCATATTGCACAACGGACAGGCAGTTGAGATCAGTATGGATGACCAGGTTGGCGACGTTACGGTGAACAAACAGTTCGCCCGGTTCAAGCCCGGTCAGTTGCTCTGCGGGAACACGACTGTCAGAACAACCGATCCACAGAAAACGGGGTTTTTGAGATTGGGAGAGTCGTTCGAAGAAGCCAGGATCTTCGTCGATCATGGTCTTGGACCAGTTGGCGTTATTACGGATGAGCTTTTCTATATCATTCATTGAGGTTAATAGCCTGTAACGAGCCAACTGCGATGGAGTAATATAGGGCAATGCTCCGTCTTTTAAAACTGATTCAACATCTCCTCTTACTCATTCCTACAACAGGGTTTTCACAACAAGGTACGTCCTTTTATGAATTATGCATTGGAACTGGAAAAGTTAACGAAAACTTACGCCGGTGGTGTACAGGCTTTGCGCGGTATCGATCTGCGCGTCGAAGCCGGCGATTTTTATGCCCTGCTGGGGCCTAACGGTGCGGGTAAATCGACTACCATTGGTATCATCAGCTCACTGGTGAACAAAACCGCCGGTAAAGTGCGGGTGTTTGGTTATGACATCGACAAAGATATCGTCAACGCTAAACGTCAGCTCGGGCTGGTGCCGCAGGAATTTAACTTCAACCCGTTTGAAACCGTGATGCAGGTTGTCGTCAACCAGGCCGGTTACTACGGCGTGCCCCGTCCGCTGGCGCTTGAGCGTGCGGAAAAGTATCTGACCCAGCTGGATTTATGGGGTAAGCGCAATGAGCGTTCCCGCATGCTTTCCGGCGGCATGAAGCGTCGTCTGATGATTGCCCGCGCGCTGATGCATGAGCCGAAACTGCTGATCCTCGACGAACCCACTGCCGGGGTGGATATCGAACTGCGCCGCTCGATGTGGGGCTTCCTGAAAGAGCTGAATGCGCAGGGTACGACCATTATTCTGACTACGCACTATCTGGAAGAAGCCGAAATGCTGTGCCGCAACATCGGCATTATTCAGGGCGGTCAGCTGGTGGAAAACACCAGCATGAAGGAATTGCTCTCCAAGCTGAAATCCGAAACCTTTATTCTGGATTTAGGGGCGAAAAACCCGCTGCCGGTGCTGGAGGGTTACCGCAGTCAGCTGACGGATACGTCGACGCTGGAAGTGGAAGTCATGCGCGAGCAGGGTCTGAACTCCCTGTTCAGCCAGCTGAGCAAGCAGGGCGTGCAGGTATTGAGTATGCGTAACAAAGCCAACCGTCTGGAAGAGCTGTTTGTCACGCTGGTGAACGGCAGCGGGGAAAAGAAATAATGTCGCAACTGTATTGGATCGCACTTAAAAGTATCTGGATGAAAGAGATCAACCGGTTTGGCCGTATCTGGATCCAAACGCTGGTTCCGCCGGTGATCACCATGACGCTTTATTTCATCATCTTCGGTAATCTGATCGGTTCGCAAATCGGCAGCATGCACGGTTTTACTTACATGCAGTTCATCGTGCCGGGTCTGATCATGATGGCGGTGATCACCAACTCTTACGCCAACGTGGCGTCGTCGTTCTTCAGCGCGAAATTCCAGCGCAATATTGAAGAGCTGCTGGTTGCGCCGGTACCTACGCACGTCGTGATCGCCGGTTATGTTGGCGGCGGCGTGGCGCGAGGGATCTGCGTGGGGATCCTGGTCACGGCGATTTCGCTGTTCTTCGTGCCGCTGGTGATCCATTCCTGGTGGGTGATTGCGCTGACGCTGCTGCTGACGGCGATCCTTTTCTCACTGGGCGGCCTGCTGAATGCGGTGTTTGCCACCACGTTCGATGATATCAGCCTGATCCCGACCTTCGTGCTGACGCCGCTGACGTATCTGGGCGGCGTGTTTTACTCGCTGTCGCTGCTGCCGCCCATCTGGCAGGCGATTTCCAAGCTGAACCCGATCGTCTACATGATCAGCGGTTTCCGCTACGGATTCCTGGGGATCAGTGATGTTCCGCTGATCTTCACAATGAGCGTGCTGGTGGCGTTTATTGCGGCGTTTTATCTGCTGGCGTGGTACTTGATTGAGCGCGGGCGTGGTTTACGTAGTTAATGCCGTTAGGATTATAAAATGAAAAACGGGGCAATCCATGCCCCGTTTTTTTTGCCAGATTCGGGCTCAAGCCACCTGAACCGGCACGGCTTTCGCGGTGCGTTTCAGCTGGTTTTCACCTTCAAAATAAGCCACTTTCGGTTTGTGCTGGCGGGCATCAGCGTCAGACATCTGCACGTAAGAGCAGATGATCAGCAGATCGCCGACACAGGCGCAGCGCGCTGCCGCGCCGTTAACCGAAATAATACGCGAACCGCGTTCCGCCGCGATGGCGTAAGTTGAGAAACGCTGACCGTTATCAACGTTATAAATATCAATCGCTTCGTACTCTAAAATGCCTGAAGCATCGAGAAAGTCCTGGTCGATGGCGCAGGAACCTTCGTAGTGCAAATCTGCCTGAGTCACGTGAACCCGGTGCAGTTTGCCTTGCAGCATAGTGCGGATCATCACATATACCTTACTTGCGTAAAAAATCAGGGAACCCGCCGGGCGGAGATAATAAAATTCCGATATTTCCGGCGGCCAACATAGTTGCCGATTTGGGCTGCGCTGTCTACTGCGTCAGATCAACCTCTTGATTATCAATCAGCCGGGCTTTCCCTAACCATGCCGCCATCAGGATCACCGCAGACGTGCTGTCGACGGACAATTCCTGTAAAGTTTTGGCATCACGAATAAACAATTCATCTGGCGTAAATCTGGCTTCACGCAGCTGTTGCGCGGTTTCCTGCAACATCTCTTCAACGTGACGCTCGCCCTGGCTCAGACGCTCCGCCAGAGAATTCATGATCTTGTTCAGCAGTGGCGCTATTTTACGCTCTTCGGAGGTCAGATAACCATTGCGCGAACTCAGCGCCAGACCGTCTTTGGCGCGCACAATCGGTACGCCAATAATTTCAATGTCATAGCCCATGTCTTCCACCATCGTGCGCAGCAGCGCCAGTTGCTGGAAATCTTTCTGACCGAAACAGGCCACCTGCGGCTGCACCAGATTGAACAATTTGCTGACAATCGTCGATACGCCACGGAAATGCCCCGGACGGCTCGCGCCTTCCAGAATGGTGGAAATCACCGGCACATCGACCTGCGTTTGCGTCGTCAGGCCTTTCGGATAAATCTCCGCCGGAGACGGGGCAAACACCAGATCCACGCCGCGTTTGTTCAGCTTTTCACAGTCTTCCTGCAAGGTGCGCGGGTAACGTTCGAGATCGTCCGGGCGTTCGAACTGCATCGGATTCACAAAAATACTGACCACCACCACGTCGCCGCGCGCTTTCGCTTCATCCACCAGTGTCATGTGGCCTTCGTGCAAATTCCCCATGGTCGGCACCAGGGCAATACGTTTGTTATTCTTGCGGAAATCGCGGATTTCGCGACGCAGCAGCGCCACGCTGTCAATTATCAGCACACTTCTTCTCCCGATTATTTAAAGGAATGCTCTTCGCCCGGATACACGCCCTGTGCGACCTGATCGATATACAAACGCACTGCGCTGCGCATATCACCCGCTTCGGCCAGGAAGTCTTTGGCGAATTTTGGTGTATGGCCGCCGGTAATACCGAACGCGTCATGCATCACCAGAATCTGTCCGTCGGTCACGTTACCGGCACCAATGCCGATCACCGGAATGGTCAGTTCTTCGGTCACGCGGCGCGCCAGTTCCACCGGCACACATTCCAGCACCAGCAACTGCGCACCGGCTTCTTCGAGCATCAGTGCATCTTTGATCAGCTGGTTAGCGGCTACTTCATCACGCCCCTGCACTTTGTAGCCACCAAAAATGTTCACGGACTGCGGCGTCAGGCCGAGATGGCCGCAGACCGGCACGGCGCGCTCGGTCAGCATTCTGACGGTATCGTACAGCCAGCTGCCGCCTTCGAGTTTCACCATATTGCCACCGGCACGCATCAGGATTGCCGCGCTTTCAAACGCCTGCTCCGGGGTGGCGTAACTCATGAACGGCAGGTCAGCCAGCAATAAGGCCTGAGGCGCACCACGGCGCACGCAGCGCGTATGGTAAGCAATTTCTTCAACCGTCACTGGCAGGGTGGAATCCTGCCCCTGAACGACCATCCCGAGTGAATCACCAATCAGCATAACGGTGATACCCTGCTCAGCAAACAGCTGTGCAAAGCTGGCGTCATAGGCGGTAATGGTCGCAAATTTGTGTTTTTCCTGCTTCCATTGGCGAAGCTGGCTCAGCGTTGTTGGTTTCATGAACACTTTCCTTTGAACAATTCATCGGATGAATATGATGCCCATATTCTACTGTATGAGCCGAAATGCAGACAGCAAGATCAGCAACGACTCCATGATCCCGATCTTAAGAAGTGATTAAGAAGCTTCGCCTATAATGAAAAAAACGGAGGGAACCATGCGAATTTTATTGGTTGAAGACGACAAAATGATTGGCGACGGCATCAAAGCCGGGCTGACAAAACTGGGATTTACGCTCGACTGGTTTACCGACGGGCTGACCGGCAAAGCCGCACTCGACAGTGCGCCGTACGATGCGGTGATCCTCGATTTAAGCCTGCCGGGAATGGACGGCATGGATCTGCTGCGCGAATGGCGCAAGGCCGGTCGCGACACGCCGGTGCTGATCCTCACGGCGCGCGATGCGCTTGAACAGCGTGTCGGCGGGTTGCAGGCCGGGGCGGATGATTATCTGTGCAAGCCGTTTGCGCTGGTGGAAGTGGCCGCGCGTTTGCAGGCGCTGATCCGCCGTCGTCATGGCGTGGTGACACCGAAAGTGACGCACGGCGCGGTGGAATTCGACCCCGCCGCCCGCAGCGTCACGCTTAACGGCGAAACCGTAACGCTCACGCCGCGTGAAGTGGCGGTGCTGGAACTGTTTCTCAATAACAAAGGCCGCGTACTGGCGCGCACGCTGATTCAGGAAAAACTGTACAGCTGGGACGACGAGGTCAGCAGCAACGCGGTTGAGGTCCATATCCATCATCTTCGC
Source organism: Rahnella sp. PCH160 (assembly GCF_047784855.1). NCBI lineage: Bacteria > Pseudomonadati > Pseudomonadota > Gammaproteobacteria > Enterobacterales > Yersiniaceae > Rahnella > Rahnella sp. PCH160. The sequence goes on along the minus strand of NZ_JBLOGT010000001.1, from coordinate 191,482 downwards.
AGCAAACTCGGCAAAAGTTTTATCCGCACCGTTCACGGCGTGGGTTATACGCTGGGCGATGTGCCGTCCGGGGAGAACGCGTGAAGGAGCTGAAAAACCTGAGTCTGCGCCTCCGGCTGATCCTGCTGTTTACCGTGCTGGCGCTGATGACGTGGCTGATCGCCAGCGGCGTGGCGTGGCATCAGACCCGTAAACACATCAATGAAGTGTTTGATACGCAACAGATGTTGTTCGCTAAACGTCTGGCCGCCACCGGGCTGGGCGACCGGCTGAATATGCAAAAAGACGCTGAGTTGCCGGACACCAAAAAGATGGTGCGCAAAGGCTCGCGCGGCCATACCGATGACGATGCGCTGACGTTTGCTATTTTTAATCAGCATGGCGACATGCTGCTCAACGACGGCGAAAACGGCAAACGCATCCGCTTTGACGGCAACACGCAGGGCTTTAAAGATGAGGAACTGAAGGGCGACCACGATGACTGGCGTATGGTCTGGCTGACCTCGCCGGACGGGCAATACCGTGTGGCCGTCGGGCAGGAATACGATTACCGCAACGATATGGCCTGGAGTTTAGTCAGCGGGCAACTGACGCCCTGGCTGGCCTCGTTGCCGGTGTTGCTGCTGGCGCTGATTGTGATGGTGACGCTGGAGCTTCGTCCGCTGCGCCGCGTGGCGGAAGGGCTGCGTCAGCGATCGCCGGAAGATGCGACGCCGATTGTCACCGATCGTCTTCCCGGTGAAGTGTTGCCGCTGGCGAACGCGCTGAATTCTTTGTTCGACCGTACCAGTGAAATGCTGGTTCGCGAACGCCGGTTTACCTCCGATGCGGCGCATGAGTTACGCAGCCCGCTGGCCGCATTACGCGTGCAAACCGAAGTGGTGCAGCTTTCCGGTGACGACGCCGAAATGCGCGAACATGCGCTGGAAAATCTGACCACCAGTATCGATCGCGCCACGCGGCTGGTGGATCAGCTGCTGACGCTTTCGCGGCTGGAAAGTTTTTCGGCACCGGAAGAACTGGAGGTTATCGACTGGCCTTCGCTGCTGGCACAAAATCTGGCCGAACAGGATTATCGCGCGCACAGCAAAGGTATCGAATTACGTTTTGAAGAGCAGGGCACGCCGCCGCCAATGCGCGGGCAATCGCTTTTACTTTCGCTGATGGTGAGAAACTTGCTGGATAACGCGATTCGCTATTCTCCGGCGGAAACCACCGTGTCGGTGACGCTGAATGTGCAGGGATTAACGGTCGAGGATCAGGGGCCGGGGATCACGGAAGAACATCTTGCGCGTCTGGGCGAACGTTTTTACCGGCCACCGGGTCAGGAGCAAACTGGCAGCGGCCTGGGGATTTCGATCGTACAGAGGATCGCACAGTTACATCAGTTGCGTGTGGTTTACCGGAACAGGGCTGAAGGGGGAGTGGAAGTGCGGGTAAGCCGCTGAGCGACTTACCATTTGGTCAGGTCATTAAGCGGTACGCGTGCCAGTACATTTTGCAGCGTTTCGCCATCCGGGAACACCAGCCCCGGCGCCAGATCCGCCAGCGGATACAGCATAAACTCGCGGTTCTTCATGTCGTAATGTGGCACGGTCAGACGCTCAGTGCTGATCACCCGATCGCCATAAATCAGCATATCAAGATCCAATGTCCGCGGGCCCCAGCGTTCGGCTTTGCGGACACGTCCCTGATTTTGCTCGATGGCCTGAGTGCAATCGAGCAATTGTTCCGGTGGCAACAGTGTATCGAGCGCCACGACGGCGTTCAGATAATCGGGTTGATCCTGCGGCCCCAGCGGTTTACTGCGGTAAAACGGTGACGCGGCGACAAAACGGGTGCGCGGCAAATGTGCCAGCGCCTCCAGCGCGCAATTTACCTGGTCAATAGGACGGGCAAGATTACTGCCCAGAGCCAGGTAAACGCGGATCATTGACCGCCATCCTTGCGCGGAGCCCGTTTGCGGGGACGGCGGGTACGCGCCCGGCGTGCCGGGACAGCATCATCACCCAGCGTACCGAGCATGGTTTTCTGCGAGGCCGGCGTGGCTTCCTGGAATTCTCCCCACCACTGCGCCAGACTTTGCAGTTCGCGATGTTGTTCAACTTCAGCACGCAGAACCAGTAAATCGTAAGCGGCGCGGAACTTAGGATGTTCCATCAGCTTATGTGCACGTTTGCCCTGACGGCGCGACAGACGTAACTGCAATGCCCAGATATCACGCACCAGCGTGGTAATCCGTTTCGGGATCGCCAGCGTGCGACATTGTTCATCAAGCACATCGTTCATGGCCAGCGCGAAGGCGTCGTAATACGTCAGACCGCCTTCCTGCGCCAGTTTCTGCGCATGTTCAATCACCGGATACCACAACATAGCCGCGAACAGGAACGCCGGATTGACGCGCTGATCGTTTTGCAAACGGTAGTCGGTATTTTTCAGAACCTGCGACAGAATGTGTTCCATCGGGCTGTCGCCTTGCTCAGTAAACTGGCGGGCAATCAGCGGGAACAACGGCTGGAACAGCTGGTATTCGCAAAGCTTTTTATAGGTCTCATAACCGTAACCGGCCTGCAAAAGCTTCAACGACTCTTCAAACAGACGCGCTGGCGGAATTTCCTGTAACAGGGTCGCCAGACGTGGGATTGGCTCGGCAGTTTCCGGGCTGATTTTCATGTCCAGTTTCGCCGCGAAACGCACTGCGCGCAGCATACGCACCGGATCTTCACGGTATCGGGTTTCCGGATCACCAATCAGGCGGATAATGCCATTTTCCAGATCACGCAGGCCGCCGGTGTAATCGCGAACCGTGAAATCGGCAACGCCGTAGTACAGGCTGTTGATGGTGAAGTCGCGGCGCTGGGCGTCGTCTTCAATCGTGCCGAAGATATTGTCGCGCAGCAGCATACCGTTCTGGGCCTGCTGTGAAACGTTTTTATCGTCGGTTTCTTCGTACTGTTCGTGATGACCACGGAACGTGGCGACCTCGATGATTTCCGGGCCAAACATGACGTGTGCCAGACGGAAACGGCGGCCAACCAGACGGCAGTTACGGAAAAGCTTCCGCACCTGGTCGGGGGTCGCGTTGGTCGTGATATCGAAATCTTTTGGCTTTTTATCCAGCAGCAAATCGCGCACGCCACCGCCCACCAGGAAGGCTTCATAGCCAGACTTATTCAGGCGGTACAGGACTTTCAGGGCGTTTTCGCTGATATCGCGACGGGAAATATTGTGCTCATCGCGGGGAATAATGGTGATTGCACGGGTTTCGCCCGCGTAATCGAATGACGGACGCGGTTTCTGAACGTGTTCAGCACGCGGAGCGCGTTGTTCATTGCGTTCACCCCGGTTGTCATTACGCTCACCGCGATTGTCGTTACGTTCGCCACGCGGCTGATAAGGCGTTGAGCGACGGTTGTTGTTGTTACGACGGTCGCCCCGGTTTGCGTTGTCTTCCCGACGGCCACGATTTTCGCGGCGTTGCTCGTTGTCACGACGTTCAGGATTGTTTGCTTTCACAGTGTTTTCAGCCACAGGAGACGGATCGCGACGGGAATTGTCCTCGCGATTAGCTTCTCCATGAAGTGTGGCTTCGTCATGAAGAGCCTTTTCTTCACGAACGACTTTATCTTCACGGACCAGCACCTTACGGCAAAAATTGGCTACTCGGGTAAAAATGGTACACCTCGATAGTGACTGAAAAAATTGGCGTGACGCAAAAACAGCGGCTAATCATAGCTCACGATCGCCATTTTGAGAATGCCGATGTCAGTTCAGCGGTGATTAAGCGCCCTGACGCGGTATCTCAGAGGGCGTCCAGTGCGTTGTCGCCCAGCGTAATAATAAAGGCAAAGTGTAATCCTGCCAGTTTTCCGGCAGCGTTTGGCCTAAAAATTTCAGTGCGTTAATGATAACCGGCCGCGGATCGCCTTCAGGCAGCGCCGGTGCGTGATTCTGTTTGGATAGCTTGTCGCCATTTTCATTGCGTGCCAGTGGCAAATGCAGATATCCCGGTTGCGGATAGCCCAGATGTTGGTAAAGCGAAATCTGGCGTACGGTCGGCTCGATGAGATCGGCTCCGCGCACAATATGATTTACGCCCTGAAAATGGTCATCGATGACCACCGCCAGATTATAGGCAAACAGCCCGTCGCGGCGGCGGATAATAAAATCTTCTTCAGCCAGATGTTTGTCGGCCTGCAAGTGCCCCTGAAAATCGTCATCAAAACCGTAAACCGGTAATGTCTGATGCAGACGAATTGCCGCATTTTCTGCGCCTGAATTCAGGTTCCGGCAGTGACCGTCGTAAACGCCGCCGGTTTGCGCAATGCGCTGACGTGTGCAGGTGCAGTAATAGCTTTTGCGTTGCTGATACAGCCAGTCCAGCACTTCGCGGTAGGCGTCATGACGTTTGGATTGCCAGACGACGTCGCCGTCCCATTCCAGACCATAGCGTTCGAGCGTGGTCAGAATCCGGTCAGCAGAACCGGGAATTTCACGCGGCGGATCGATATCGTCAATGCGTACCCGCCATTGACCGTCTTGTGAACGGGCATGCAGATAACTGCCGAGTGCGGCAATCAGCGAACCAAAATGGAGGTCACCGGAAGGTGAAGGCGCGAAACGGCCTGTGTATTGATTTTGTGGCATAAGAATGGGCGTGCTTTTAAAGGGAACGCGGTGCATGACGCACCGCGTGGAACCCGGGACTTAGCCAGCCATCTGCTTTTCGCGGATTTCAGCCAGAGTCTTACAGTCGATACACAAGTCAGCGGTCGGACGAGCTTCAAGACGGCGGATGCCGATCTCAACGCCACAGGAATCGCAATAACCGAAATCCTCGTCTTCCACTTTTTTCAGTGTTTTTTCAATCTTTTTGATCAGCTTACGTTCACGGTCACGGTTACGCAGTTCGAGGCTGAATTCTTCTTCCTGAGCGGCACGGTCAACCGGATCAGGGAAGTTTGCAGCTTCATCCTGCATGTGTGTAACGGTACGATCTACTTCATCCCTGAGCTGATTGCGCCATGCTTCAAGAATTTTTTTGAAGTGAGCCAGCTGAGCGTCGTTCATGTACTCTTCGCCCGGCTTCTCTTGATACGGCTGCACCCCAGCGATAGCGAGAATGCTCAAGGACGACGTCTTACGGGTTTGGCCTTCTTGCATGATGCTTCTCCTACATAACACGCACTATGTTCATCCACCTTAATGTTTACAGATTTTCTGCAAATAAAAGGTTTCGAACATTTCGATCCCCAACGGGGGAAAAAATCAGGCCGCTATAAATAACAGAAGGCAACGAAGTTGGCAATTATTCCTGACAGGTGCTTGACAAGCCTGTGAGGAAAAGCGTATTCGCGACCTGTATTTATGCCGCCGACGGCTAATAACAGGGTTATCCGAACTGGGTTTATCCGTTTAGCGATTTCGTGACCAGCGGTAATCGTTCTGTGAGGCGGATACCCTCAGCAGAAAGTGCGGCACCGTAGCACATCACTTCTACACCTTTTTTCTGAACCTGCGTCAGCAATTCTGTGTAACGGGGATCAATATGGTGTGCAGCAGACACGCTTTCAATGCCTGAATGTAAAACAGCGAAGAAAAGTACCGCTCGCTGCCCCTGTTCTGCCATCGACTGTAACTCGCGTAAATGCTTCTGGCCGCGCAGTGTGACTGCATCCGGGAAGAATCCCTGACCTTCGTGCAGTAACGTGACAGATTTCACTTCAATATAGCAGTCAGGCTGGTTTTCTGCCTGTAACATCAAGTCTATACGGCTATTTTCGGTGCCGTATTTTACTTCCGCTGATAAATTACTGTAACCGGATAATTCCGGTATGCGCTGAGCTTCTATTGCTTCGCGCACCAGCTGATTTGCCCGCAGCGTATTCACGCAAATCCAGTGATGCTGCTGCGTTTCGGTCAGTTCCCAACTGTGGGCATATTTACGTTTCGCGTTGTCCGAGGTGGAATACCAGACGGTATCGCCCGGCGTGGCGCAGCCGGTCATAGCGCCGGTGTTGGCGCAGTGCAGCGTGAGTTCCCGGCCATCGGGGGTGATGACGTCGGCCAGAAAACGTTTGTAACGTTTGATCAGGGTAGCGGGTTGAAGCGCTGGCTCGAAATGCATGAGAGTTTCCGTATAAAAGAGGTTCAGGTGGCCGGAATATCAGCCAGAGGCCAGCTTTGCAGGCAGCGGTAACGGGTTCGCCCGCTTTCGTAAGTCGATTCGTACAGACTGAATTCTTCGGCGTCCAGTTGCCAGTTCGGTGTAGCGGGTGGAATGGCCACCGGGCGCGTGGCGTTGCGGTACAACGACACGTGCGGATGAAACGGCTGTGTACTTTGATGGCAGCCGTTGCGGGCGGCGTGAGAACGCAGCACGGAAGCCAGTTGCAGCAGCCCATTGGGCGCGCGCTTCGTGCCAATCCACACCACGCCGGAGCCCGGCCAGTGGCCGATATCATCCAGATAAAGGCTGAATTTCTGCGTCTCCAGGCGTCCGGCAACGCGGGTCAGCGCGTCCGTTTTGAGTTCACTGATTTCGCCCAGAAACGCCAGCGTAATGTGCAGGTTCGCCGCCGTGACGGGGCGGCCGGTGTCTTGCGGAAAATTCTCGGCACGCCATTTAATCACCTGCTTCTGTAACTTTGCAGGTAACGCTAAGGCGAAAAACAGGCGGCGCTCGACAGACATATTCATTCCTGGTTTAAAAAATCACGACATACCGGATCTGGCGCTAAATGCTACAATGCCCGCCGTTTAAAGTTAACTCTCCTGGAGCATTCATTGTCTTCTTTGCCGGTCAGCGCCGTACTTGAACCGCTTTTAGCCGCTCTTAAGCAGGCACCGCAAGTGTTACTGCTCGCGCCTACCGGTGCCGGTAAATCGACCTGGCTGCCGTTGCAGTTGCTCAAACAGGGCAATCTGGCGGGGAAAATACTCTTGCTGGAACCGCGTCGTCTGGCGGCAAAAAATGTCGCTTTCCGCCTTGCGCAGCAACTGGGGGAAACGCCGGGGCAAACCGTCGGTTACCGTATGCGCGCGGAAAGCAAAACCAGCGCGGCGACGCGGCTTGAAGTGGTGACTGAAGGCATTCTCACCCGCATGGTGCAGGCGGATCCTGAACTGACCGGCGTTTCGCTGGTGATCCTCGATGAATTCCATGAGCGCAGTTTGCAGGCAGATCTGGCGCTGGCGCTGCTGCTCGACGTACAAAATGCGCTGCGCGATGATCTGAAACTGCTGATCATGTCCGCGACGCTCGATAATCTGCGTTTATCGCCGCTGCTGCCTGACGCGCCGGTGATCGTCTCCGAAGGCCGTAGTTTTCCGGTTGACCGGCAGTATCTTTCCCTCGCCACCCACGAACGGCTGGACGAAGGTGTAGCCCGCGTGGTCAGCCGCCTGATGAGTGAAAATCATGGCTCGATGCTGCTGTTTTTACCCGGCGTTTCTGAAATTACCCGCGTACAAAATCTGCTGTCGGGTCGTGTGGCAGACGATGTCGATCTCTGCCCGTTGTACGGCGCGCTGTCTTTAGAACAGCAGCAAAAAGCCATTCAGCCGTCACCCGCCGGGCGTCGCAAAATCGTGCTGGCGACCAATATTGCGGAAACCAGTCTGACCATTGAAGGCATCCGGCTGGTGGTCGACAGCGGTCTGGAACGCAGTGCACAGTTTGACCCGCGCAGCGGCCTGACGCGGCTCGTCACGCAGCGCATCAGTCAGGCGTCCATGACCCAGCGTGCAGGCCGTGCCGGGCGTCTGGAGCCGGGATTGTGCTGGCATCTGTTCAGCAAAGAGCAGGCGGAACGCGCCAGTGCGCAGGCCGAAGCGGAAATCCTGCAAAGCGATCTGAGCAGTTTCTGGCTGGAACTGTTGCAGTGGGGCTGTCAGGATCCGGCGCAGCTTCAGTGGCTGGATATACCGCCAATTGCGGCGCTGTCGGCGGCAAAACACCTTTTACATCAGCTCGGCGCGACCGACGCGCAGGGCAAACTTACCGCCGCCGGGCAGCGCATGGCGCAACTCGGTTGCGAGCCCCGTCTGGCGGCGATGTTGATTTCTGCGGCGCAGCAAAGCCCGGACGCGCTGGCCACGGCGGCGCTGCTGGCGGCCATGCTTGAAGAACCGCCACGTGGCGGATTGCCGGATATTGATTACTGGTTCAGCCGTCCGCAGGGCAACTGGCAGCGTCGCGCAAAACAGCTGGTACAGCGCACCGGTGGTAAAAGCGGTGATGCCGATGCCTCTCTCGCGCCTTGGCTGCTGGCGCAGGCTTTCAGCGACCGTATTGCCCAGCGGCGCGGCGAGGATGGCCGTTATCTGCTGGCGAACGGGCTGGGCGCGTCTTTGCCGCAGGACGACGGATTAACCCGTGCACCGTGGCTGGTCGCGCCGCAATTATTGCAGGGCAACAACAGCCCGGATGCCCGCATTTTGCTGGCGATTTCGCTGGATATCACCCAACTGCCCGCGCGGTTGCCGGGTGTTGTGAAAGAACAGACGGCAGTCGAATGGGATGAAGAAAAAGGTACGCTGCGCGCGTGGCGGCGCTGGCAAATCGGGCGTCTGGTGCTGAAAGCGAATCCGCTGGCGAAACCGGAAGATGCCGATCTGCAACAGGCGCTGATTGACTGGATCCGCTCGCAGGGTTTGCAGGCGCTCACCTGGTCGGTCGCGGCGGAACAACTGCGTCTGCGACTGACCTGCGCGGCAAAATGGCTGCCGGAAGCCAACTGGCCAGCGATGGACGACGAGACTTTACTCGACGGGCTGGAAAGCTGGTTACAGCCTTCTTTACAGGGCGTGCGTTCGTTAAAATCACTGCAACAGGTTGATTTACATGATGCCTTATTAAGACTTTGTGACTGGCAACAGCGTCAGCGTCTGGACGCCGCTTTACCGACGCATTACACCGTCCCGACTGGCAGTCGTCTGCCGATCCGCTATCATGCAGACCAGCCACCGGCGCTTTCGGTGCGGATGCAGGAAATGTTTGGCGAGGAACGCAGCCCGTTAGTGGCCGAAGGGCGTGTAAACGTGGTGCTGGAATTACTGTCTCCGGCGCAGCGGCCATTGCAAATCACCGCCGACCTCGCGGCGTTCTGGCAGGGCTCGTACCGTGAAGTGCAGAAAGAAATGAAAGGGCGTTACCCGAAACATCCGTGGCCGGATAACCCGGCGGAGGCCGCGCCGACACGGCGAACCAAGAAGTACTCCGCGCAATAAGCGTGGTGACGAAATTGTTTAAGAAAGGCCGCTTTTTTTCAGACCTTTCTTCTGGAAGTTAACCAAAGCGGGGCACAGAGTAAGCGCCTTGCTGCCCGCGTTGCGGGATAAAAAAGTATCCGTTTGAATCGACTATGAAAATGACTCCGCTAAACAGAATCATTATGCAGAATAACTTTATGACGAACACAGCAGTACGTGGGGAGAATGACTGATGTCTGGCGATGATCGCGAGCCAATTGGCCGTAAAGGTAAACCCGCCGGGCGCAAGCCTGCGCGGACTCGTCCGGTTCGCCGCAGCCGTCGGGATGACGATTACGACGAATACGAAGAAGAGGAACTCGATGACGAGTATGAGGATGACGATGATTACGAAGAAGAACGGGGATCGCGCATGAGCCGCAAAGCACCGCCGCGCAAAGCGAAAAAAGGCGGCAAGAAGAGCCTCAAACGCCGTATTTTCTGGCTGCTGGTCAAGCTGTTCATCGTCTTTGCCATTCTGTTAGGCATTTACGCGGTCTATCTGAACCGTGAAATCCACAGCCGCATCGACGGCGGTAAAGTCTGGCAGTTACCGGCGGCGGTTTATGGCCGTCAGGTCAACCTTGAGCCGGATATGGCCATCAGTAAAGCCGAAATGGTCGGGTTGCTCGAAGGCACACAGTATCGCGAAGTAACGCGTATTACGCGTCCGGGTGAATTTACGGTTCGCGCGAACACGATTGATTTGCTGCGCCGTCCGTTTGATTTCCCGGAAGGCAAAGAAGGACAGGTCAATGCCCGTCTGGTCTTTGACGGCAACAGCCTGTCAGAAATTAAAAACCTGGATAATCAGCGTGATTTCGGGTTGTTCCGCCTGGATCCGCGTCTGATCACCATGTTGCAGGCGTCGAATGCTAACGGCGAACAGCGTCTGTTCGTCCCACGTTCAGGTTTCCCGGATTTGCTGGTGGATACTTTGCTGGCAACGGAAGACCGCCACTTCTATGAGCACGACGGGATTAACTTCTATTCCATCGGCCGCGCGGTGATAGCCAACCTGACGGCCGGTCACGCGGTGCAGGGCGGTTCTACACTGACCCAGCAGTTGGTCAAAAACCTGTTCCTGACCAACGAACGCTCGCTGAGCCGTAAGGCGCGTGAAGCGGTGATGGCGGTGCTGCTCGACGCCGATTACAGCAAGGATCGTATCCTTGAGCTGTATCTGAACGAAGTCTATCTCGGCCAGAGCGGATCCGATCAGATCCGCGGATTCCCGCTGGCGAGCCTGTATTACTTTGGTCGTCCGGTGAACGAACTGAGCCTCGATCAGCAGGCATTGCTGGTCGGTATGGTGAAAGGTGCGTCGCTGTATAACCCGTGGCGTAATCCGGCAATGGCGCTGCAACGCCGTAATCTGGTGCTGCGTTTGCTGGTCGATCAGAAAGTTATCGATCAGGAACTGTATGACATGCTGAGTGCGCGTCCGCTGGGCGTGCAACCAAAAGGCGGGGTGATTTCACCGCAGCCTGCGTTCATGCAGATGGTGCGTCAGGACTTGCAGGCCAAGCTTGGCGATAAAGTGCAGGACATGTCCGGGGTGAAAATTTTCACCACGCTGGATCCGATTTCTCAGGATGCGGCGGAAAAAGCGGTGGAAGAAGGCATTCCGTTGCTGCGTAAGAAAAGCGGCCTGAACGACATCGAAACCGCGATGGTGGTGGTTGACCGTTATACCGGCGAAGTGCGGGCGATGGTCGGCGGTGCGGATACGCAGTTTGCCGGTTTCAACCGCGCCATGCAGGCACGCCGTCAGGTGGGGTCTCTGGCGAAACCGGCGACCTATCTGACTGCGCTTTCGCAGCCGGATAAATACCGTCTGAACACCATCCTTGCCGACCAGCCGCTGAACCTGAAACTGGCGAACGGCCAGATCTGGTCACCGAAAAACGATGACCATCAGTTCCGCGGGCAGGTTCTGCTGGTGGATGCGCTGGCGCGTTCGATGAACGTTCCGACCGTAAACCTCGGTATGGCGGTGGGCCTCGACAACATCACCAAAACGCTGATTGATTTGGGGATCCCGAAAGAATCCCTGAACCAGACGCCGTCGATGTTGCTCGGTGCAATCGCGCTGACGCCGATGGAAGTGGCGCAGGAATACCAGACCATTGCCAGCGGCGGTAACAAAGCGCCACTGTCGGCGGTGCGTTCGGTGATTGCGGAAGACGGCACGGTCTTGTACCAGAGTTTCCCGCAGGCAGTACGTGTGATCCCTTCTCAGGCGGCTTATCTGACATTGTACGCCATGCAGCAGGTGGTTCAGGAAGGGACATCGCGCGCGCTGGCGAACAAATTCCCGAAACTGCATCTGGCCGCGAAAACCGGGACATCGAACGAACTGCGTGACAGCTGGTTTGCCGGTATCGACGGCAATCAGGTGGCAATCACCTGGGTTGGCCGCGATAACAACGGCCCGTCTAAGCTGTGGGGTTCTACCGGTGCGCTGGTGCTGTATGGCCGTTATCTGGAAAACGGCACGCCTCAGCCGCTGGATCTGCAAATGCCGGAAGGTATCAGCACGATGAATATCGACGGCGCGGGTAACTTTGTTTGTGGCGGCGGCGGCATGTTGGGCGGTGGCGCGGCGCGTTCGATTCCGGTGTGGACGGATTCACCGGAGGCCATGTGCCAGGCTTCTGCGTCTGCCGTTCAGCAGCAGCAACAACAGCAGCAGATTCAGCAGCAGCAACAGCAGCAACAACAACAGCCTCAGGGCCAGCAACCTCAGGCGCAGGATGAGAAGAAAGACAGCAACGGTGTTGCAGGTTGGATCAAGGACATGTTTGGTTCCGGCCAGTAACAAATTGTTGATTTCAGAAACATTTAAGGGCGCGATGCGAATCGCGCCCTTTTTAATTGTTATTCCTAACTCAAATTTCCCCGTCGCGTTTTACATTCCCGCCAGGTCTTTCACAACTATATCCGTTTAATTCTTAAGCGTTTTTACCCATGCTTAACATGGGGATACTTTTTATTCATTCAGCCAATCTTTGACTCAAATAGGCTTGCAGAGCTCCGCGCAATGCGCATATTATGCGACGGTCATAATAATAATTATCGTTTACATTCCCATTACCACTCCAGAGATAACGCAATGGCTTCTCAATGCACGCTTTCAACCTCAGTCCAAAAAGGCGCATTTAAGCGTCGGACGCTCGCGTTAACCATCACCGCAGTTCTGAGCTCCACCGCGTTTTACGCAGGTGCAGCAACCACAGCGTCTGCGAAAGAAGATACGATTAACGTCACCAGTTCAACGTCTGCGCAAGCCGGGCAGGAATCGGCGTGGGGCCCTGCGGCAACTATTGCGGCAAAGCACAGCGCGACCGGCACCAAAACCGATACGCCACTGGTGAAAACCCCGCAGTCTATTTCTGTGGTCACCCGCGAAGAGATGGACATGAAACAGCCGGCTTCCGTGAAAGAAGCGCTGGGATACACGCCGGGTGTCTTCGCCAGCCGTGGCAGTTCATCCACGTATGACGCGATCGCGATCCGTGGTTTCACTTCTGTGAACACCAACCAGTATCTCGATGGCATCAAACTTCAGGGTGATAACTATTCTGAAGTGTCGATGGATCCGTACATGCTTGAGCGCGTTGAAGTGCTGCGTGGCCCGTCTTCTGTCCTGTACGGAAAAAGTAATCCGGGCGGCGTCGTCAGCATGGTCAGCAAGCGTCCAACCACTGAACCGCTTAAAGAAGTGCAGTTCAAAATGGGTACGGATAACCTGTTCCAGACGGGCTTTGATTTCAGCGATGCCATCGATGATGCTGGCGTCTATTCTTATCGCCTGACCGGCGTGGCGCGTAGCCAGGACAGCCAGCAGGAGATGTCGAAAGAAAAACGTTACAGCATCGCGCCATCTTTCACCTGGCGTCCTGACGATAAAACGAATTTCACCTTCCTGAGCAACTTCCAGAACGATCCGGATGCCGGTTTCTATGGCTGGTTGCCGCGTGAAGGCACCGTTGTGCCTTATTACGATGCCAACGGGAAAGCGCACAAGCTTTCAACCGACTTCAACGAAGGCGAGCAAAGCAACAAGATGTCCCGTAACCAGAAAATGGTCGGTTACAGCTTCGAACACGGCTTTAACGATACGTGGACCGTTCGCCAGAACCTGCGTTACACCAAGCTGGATACTGAGTACAAAAGCGTTTACGGCACCGGTTACGTTTCTAACGGCGTGATGAGCCGCGCGTATGTTCAGTCAAAAGAGAAACTGGCTAACTTCGATGTGGATACTCAGGCGCAGGCTAAATTTGCTACCGCTGATGTCGATCACACCCTGCTGATGGGCGTGGATTACATGCGTATGCGTAATGACATCGATGCCGATTACGGCAGCGCCAGCAATCTGAATATGAGCAACCCGCAGTACGGCAACAGCAATGTCTCGCTGTACTTCCCGTATGAAGTCCTGAATCGTCAGGAACAAACCGGGCTGTACGCGCAGGATCAGGCGGAATGGAACCAGTGGATCCTGACCCTCGGCGGCCGTTACGACTTCGCGAAAACCTCAACGCTTACCCGTTCGAGCAATACGACTGCGGAGATCAATGACGAACAGTTTACGTGGCGCGGTGGTCTGAACTACCTGTTTGATAACGGGATTTCACCTTACTTCAGCTACAGCGAGTCCTTCGAGCCGACTGCCGGTTCCAGCAAACAAGGCCAGCCGTTCGATCCTTCGATGGGCAAGCAGTATGAAGCCGGGATCAAATACATCCCGAACGATCGTCCGATCAGCCTCACCGCTGCGGTTTATCAGCTGACCAAAGACAAAAACCTGACAGCGGATCCGACGGACAGCGCATTCAGCCTGCAGTCCGGTGAAATTCGTTCGCGGGGTGTTGAGCTTGAAGCGAAGGCTGCGGTCACCGCTAACATCAACATGACGGCGTCTTACACCTACACGGATGCGAAATACACGCATGACACCGCGTATGAAGGCAAACGTCCTGCTGAAGTGCCGGCCAACATGGCGTCACTGTGGGCTGATTACACCTTCCACGAAACGGCGCTCAGCGGGCTGACTGTTGGATCTGGTGTGCGTTACTTTGGTTCAAGCTCCAGCTTCTACACGACAACGGATAAAAATAACCAGACCTTCAACGTGGCCGGTTATACGCTGGTTGACGCTACCGTGAAATACGATCTGGCCCGCTTCGGTATGCCGGGCTCTTCCGTGGGCGTGAACGTCAATAACCTGCTGGATCGTGAGTACGTTGCAAGTTGCTACCGCGATTACGCCTGTTACTGGGGTTCGGATCGTCAGGTTGTCGCAACAGCAACCTTCCGTTTCTAAAAGTTTTAAGAAGTTAAATCCGGGCACGCTGGTCGTGCCCGTTTCCTGTTCACTTCCAGACGTCAACGTAGAAAATCCTATGCCTGATAACAACGTCCACCCATCTTCATCGCTGCCTGACAGCGTCTTTCGCCTGCAAGATGTCAGCTTTTCAGTGCCGGGGCGAACGTTGCTCGCACCGCTGTCGCTGACCTTCCCGCAAGGGAAAGTGTGCGGGCTGATTGGCCATAACGGCTCTGGGAAATCGACGTTGTTAAAAATGCTGGGACGACATCAACCGGCGACGTCCGGGACGATTTACCTGAATGAAACGCCTCTCACCCAATGGGACAGCAAAGCGTTTGCGCGTCAGGTGGCGTATCTGCCGCAGCAACTTCCGGCCGCAGAAGGCATGACGGTGCAGGAACTGGTGGCGATTGGCCGCTATCCGTGGCACGGCGCACTGGGGCGTTTCAAACATCAGGACAAAGAAAAAGTCGAAGAAGCGATTACGCTGGTGGGCCTGAAACCGTTCGCCCGGCGTCTGGTCGACAGCCTCTCCGGCGGCGAGCGTCAGCGCGCGTGGCTGGCGATGATGGTCGCACAGGACAGCCGCTGTCTGCTGCTCGACGAACCGACGTCTGCGCTGGATATCGCGCATCAGAAAGACGTGCTGGCGCTGATCCAGCGTCTGAGCCGTGAGAAAGGCTTAACCGTGATCGTGGTATTGCATGATCTGAATATGGCAGCGCGTTATTGCGATGAGCTGATGGCATTGCGCGGCGGCGAGATGATCGTGCAGGGCGCGCCAGAAGCCATGATGCGCGGTGACGTTCTCGAACAAATTTACGGTATTCCGATGGGCATTCTTCCGCATCCTGCGGGCGGTGCGCCGGTAAGCTTTGTTTACTGATATGTCTGATATTCAACATTATTCAGGGCTGACGCGCCGTCGCCTTTTACAGATGATGGCGCTGTCCCCGTTACTGACTTCCCTGCCAGCGCTGTCTGCCTCGCGCCCCGATTTGGGCCGCATTGTGACCCTCGAATGGCTGCCGACCGAACTGCTGATTGCGCTCGGTGTAATGCCGCTGGCGATTGCCGATATCCCCAATTACAACCTGTGGGTGGTGGAACCGCCGCTGGCGCCCGGCGTCATTGATGTCGGCCAGCGCACCGAGCCCAACATGGAGCTTATCCAGCAACTGAAACCGTCTTTGTTGCTGATAACCGAAGGTTATGGCCCGGACACCAAACAGCTGGAAACCATCGCGCCGGTGCTGGGCGTCAAAGCCAATGACGGCAGCGCGAAACCGATGCAACTGGCGATCAAATCGCTGCATAAACTGGCGGATACGCTCGGTTTGCAGGATCGCGCCGGACAACATTTGCAGGTTTATAACGACACGATTGTGAAAACGCGTGAGCTGATGAAACCGGTGGCGCAACAGCCGGTGCTGCTGATGACCTTTATCGATCCGCGCCACGTTCTGGTGTTTGGTCAGGGCAGCATGTTCCATGAAATTATGGGCGATGTCGGGCTGACCAATGCGTGGGGCGGCGAAGGCAGTTTCTGGGGCAGCGTGTCAGTGGGCGTTGAACGCCTGACCCGCATTAAAAATGCCCGCGTGCTGTGCTTTGATCATGGCAGCGCCGACATCATGGACGCGGTCGCCAAAACGCCGCTGTGGAAATCGATGCCTTTCGTCCGTTCAAATCAGTTCAGCGTTGTGCCCGCCGTCTGGTTCTACGGCGCAACGTTCAGCGCCATGCATTTTTGTAAAATCCTGAACAGCACACTGGGGAAACCGGTATGAACCGCCGCTCACTCTGCGTTTCGCTGATCCTTATTTTGGTTCTGGCGCTGGCGGCCGGTGCGCTCAGCCTCTACAACCTGCATCAGCAATTGCCTTATCACTTATGGCGCGGTGCGCTCTGGCAGCCGGATATCGACGATGTTCAGCAGATGCTTTTCCACTACAGCTCGCTGCCGCGTATCGCCGTCGCGCTGCTGGCCGGTGCCGGTCTGGGGCTGGTCGGTTTGTTGTTCCAGCAGGTATTACGCAACCCGTTAGCTGAACCGGCGACGCTGGGCGTTTCGGCGGGCGCGCAGCTCGGCCTGACGATCGCCACTCTCTGGGCGCTGCCGGGCGGTATGATCACGCAGCAGTTTGCCGCGATGACTGGCGCGGTGGTGATCGGCGGGCTGGTCTTCGGGATCGCCTGGGGCAAACGCATGTCGCCCGTGACGCTGATTCTGGCCGGTCTGGTGCTCGGTCTGTATTGCGGCGCGGTGAATGGCCTGATCGGCATCTTCAACTATCAGGGGCTGCAAAGCCTGTATATGTGGAGCAGCGGTTCTCTGACGCAGCAGGACTGGGATGTTGCGACGTTTTTACTGCCGCGTGTGATTATCGTCTGGCTGCTGGCGTTTCTGTTGCAGCGTCCGATGACGTTGCTCGGGCTGGATGACGGCGTCGCGAAAAACCTCGGTCTGGGGTTATCGGCAGCGCGTCTGGCGGTGCTGGCACTGGCGATTCTGATGAGTGCGCAGCTGGTCAACGCCGTCGGGATCATCGGTTTTATCGGCCTGTTTGCGCCGCTTCTGGCGAAAATGCTGGGCGCACGTCGTCTGACCGCGCGTCTGGTGATGGCTCCGCTGATTGGCGCATTGCTGCTGTGGCTCACCGATCAGGTGATGCAGTACGTGACACAAATCTGGATGGAAATCCCGACCGGTGCCGCGACTGCGTTAGTCGGTGCGCCGCTGCTGCTGTGGCTGCTGCCGCGTCTGCGTAACAGCATGACGCCGCCGCCGATGAATCAGGGCGACAATGTGCCCAATGAACGTCACCATCTGGTGCGCTGGGTTGCGCTGGCTTTGCTGGTGCTGATCGCCGGGCTGGTGGTGGCGCTGATGGCCGGGCGCAATGCGACAGGCTGGAACTGGGCGACGGGCGCAGATTTACAGGCGCTGCTGCCGTGGCGTTTACCGCGCGTACTGGCGGCGCTGGCGGCAGGGATTATGCTGGCCTCTTCCGGCGTGCTGATTCAGAAACTGACCGGCAACGCGATGGCGAGCCCGGAAGTGCTGGGGATCAGCTCCGGTGCGGCGACCGGCGTCGTGGTGATGATGTTTATCGTTCCCGGCGATGCGTTTGTTTGGTTGCTGCCTGCGGGCAGTGCCGGCGCGGCATTAACGTTGCTGGTGATTATGGTCGCCTCCGGCCTGCGCAGTTTCTCCGCGGAACGGATGTTGCTGACCGGTATTGCGCTGAGTACCGCCTTCACCACGCTGATGACGCTGCTGCTGGCCAGCGGTGATCCGCGTATGGGCGGGTTGCTGACCTGGCTTTCCGGTTCGACCTATTCAGTGACTGCGCCGGTGGCGTGGCGAACGCTGGCGCTGGCTGCGCTGCTGATGGCTATCGTGCCACTCTGCCGCCGCTGGATAAATATCTTGCCGCTCGGCAGCGTGACTGCGAAATCCGTCGGCCTGGCGCTGACGCCAACGCGCATGGCTATTCTGCTGCTGGCCGCCGTGATGACGGCTGCCGCAACGCTGACCGTCGGGCCGCTGAGTTTTGTCGGGCTGATGGCACCGCATATGGCGCGCATGATGGGATTCCGCCGCGCCGTTCCGCAGTGGATGGTGGCGAGTATTCTCGGCGGCCTGCTGATGGTCTTCGCGGACTGGTGTGGCCGAATGGTGATCTTCCCGAACCAGATCCCAGCCGGTTTGCTCGCAACCTTTATCGGCGCGCCTTACTTTATCTATCTTCTGAGAAAACAGGCGAGTTAGTTCTCCCGCCCCTGCGAAGGGGGAGGCCAGGAGGGGGTTTAGCAAACAACTTTTGAGTTGCCATTAATACCCTACCCCAACCCTCCCCTTCGCAGGGGAGGGAGCCTATCTGATTACAATTTAGCGAAACAACGGCGCGCGGCGTCGATGGTGCGCTGAATGTCTTCCTGCGTGTGGGCCAGAGACATGAAGCCCGCTTCGAACGCGGAAGGTGCCAGATAAATGCCTTCTTCCAGCATCATGTGGAAGAATTTCTTGAAACGCTCAACGTCGCATTTCATCACGTCCTGATAGCCGGTGACGGTTTTGGCATCGGTGAAGAACAGGCCAAACATGCCGCCGACGTGGTTTACCACAAACGGGATGTTTTCTTTTTCTGCGGCTTCCAGCAAACCTTCTGCCAGTTGCGTGGTACGTTCGGTCAGGGTCTGATGAACGCCCGGCTGGGCTACCTGCGTCAGGCAGGCAATACCGGCGGCCATCGCAATCGGGTTACCGGAAAGCGTCCCCGCCTGATACACCGGACCGGTTGGTGCCAGCGCTTCCATCACGTCACGGCGTCCACCAAATGCGCCCACCGGCATACCGCCGCCGATGATTTTGCCCAGACAGGTCAGGTCAGGCACAACGTCGTAGTAATCCTGAGCGCCGCCCAGCGCGACGCGGAAACCGGTCATCACTTCGTCGATAATCAGCAGTGCCCCGAACTCGTCACAAATCGCACGCAGGCCCGGCAGGAATTCCGGCAGTGGCGGCACGCAGTTCATATTGCCCGCGACCGGCTCCACGATGATGCAGGCGATATCGTCCGGGAACTCTTCAAACGCCGCACGGACAGACTCCAGATCGTTATAGGTGCAGGTCAGGGTATGTTTGGCGAAATCAGCAGGCACGCCCGGCGAGTTGGGCTGGCCAAGGGTCAGCGCGCCGGAACCGGCTTTCACCAGCAGGCAGTCGGCGTGGCCGTGATAGCAGCCTTCGAATTTGACGATTTTATCGCGGTGCGTGAAGCCGCGAGCCAGACGAATGGCGCTCATGGTCGCTTCGGTACCGGAGTTCACCATGCGAACCATGTCCATGCTGGGCACAAGTTCAGTAACCAGTTCGGCCATTTTGACTTCCATTTCGGTCGGTGCGCCAAAGCTCAGGCCGCGTTGTGCTGCTTCAATAACCGCGTTGCGGATTTCCGCGTTGTTATGGCCGAGCACCATCGGGCCCCACGAGCCGACATAGTCAATGTAGGCTTTGCCATCGACATCAAACAGGAACGCGCCATCTGCGCGCGCAATGAATAAGGGGACGCCGCCGACGCAGGAGAAGGCACGTACCGGCGAGTTAACACCGCCCGGAATTAGCGCTTGCGCCTGCGTGAACAGACTTTCTGACTTACTCATTATTCGGCTCCTGAATTGCTGGGTTCTGTATGTAATAAGAATGTTGTTGCGCCCATTCTAGTGAACTGGGCGGCGTTATCAAACCGTAAACCGTGCGGCATATTGTTGCAGATCCTGTCAGACGGGCGTTTTGTATGATTAAATCCATCAATCTTTCCTAACTCTTTCCGAATAATCTTTCACGCAATGAATGAATCAGACTCTGAACATTTAGATAATCCTCGCCTGCGCGGTCCCCGTAAACGCAGTGAAGTGCTGCGTCTTTTCCTGCGTCGCGACAAAACGCCGCTGACGATTTTAATGGTCGCGGCGGTCGTTGGTACCGTCGCCGGGCTGCTCGGCGTGGCGTTCGAAAAAGCGGTGAACGGGGTGATGCACCTGCGCCTCTCGGGGCTGGGTTTTTTCAGTGATTACGCGATCCTGCTGTGGCCGCTGACCTTTGTGGTTTCCGCCGCGCTGGCGATGTTTGGCTATTACCTGGTAAAGCGTTTTGCCCCGGAAGCGGGCGGTTCCGGCATTCCTGAAATTGAAGGCGCGCTGGAAGAATTACGGCCGGTTCGATGGTGGCGCGTTATCCCGGTAAAATTTTTGGGCGGGATGGGCACACTCGGCGCGGGCATGGTGTTGGGCAGGGAAGGGCCGACCGTGCAGATGGGCGCAAACGTCGGGAAAATGATGGTGGATATTTTCCGGCTGCGCAGCGCCGAAGCGCGCCATTCTTTGCTGGCAACCGGCGCGGCGGCGGGGCTTTCGGCGGCCTTTAACGCTCCGCTGGCGGGGATCCTGTTTATTCTCGAAGAGATGCGCCTGCAATTTCGCTACAGCCTGATTTCCATTAAAGCGGTGTTTATCGGCGTGATTATGTCGAGCATTGTCTTCCGCATTTTCAACGGCGACGGCGCGGTGATTGAAGTCGGGAAACTGGCGAGCGCACCGCTCAATACGCTGTGGCTTTATCTGGTGTTAGGTATGGTGTTTGGCGTGGTGGGCGTCAGTTTTAATGCGCTGATTTTCCGCACGCAGGATATGTTCGCGCGAATTCATGGTGGTAATCTGAAGAAAATCCTGATTATCGGCGGCGTGCTGGGCGGTTTCTGCGGAATGATCGGGCTGGTTCAGCCGGAAGCGGCAGGCGGCGGTTTCGCGCTGATCCCGCTGGCGGCGGCGGGGAAATACAGCCTGCTGATGCTGCTGTTTATCTTTGTTGTGCGCGTGGCGACCACGCTGTTGTGCTTTGCCTCCGGCGCGCCGGGCGGGATTTTCGCGCCGATGTTAGCGCTCGGTACCTTACTGGGAACGGCGTTTGGCACCGCTGCACTGTACTTCTTCCCGCAATACGGTATTCAGCCCGCGACCTTTGCGATTGCCGGAATGGGCGCGTTATTTGCGGGCAGCGTGCGTGCGCCGCTCACCGGGATTGTGCTGGTGCTGGAAATGACCGATAACTATCAGCTGATTTTACCGATGATTATCACCTGCCTGGGCGCAACGCTGCTGGCGCAATTTTTGGGTGGCAAGCCCTTGTATTCCGCCATTCTGACCCGCACCCTGCAAAGGCAGGAACGTGAAAATGCCGAAAAAGCGGAAGCCGAATCTGAGACGAAAGGCACCAATAGTCAGGACAGCGCGACCAAAACACCCCATACTTGAAGCATTAACTCAGGTATAAGATAATGAGTACATTATTCAGACAGTCAATCCGGCGGCCTGAACAAATGCGGATTGGGAGCGAGAGATTATGAGCGAAGCATTGTTGAATGAAACTGCTGCGTTGCCGTTACAGTTTACTGAAAACGCAGCGAAGAAGGTGAAGAACCTGATTTCTGATGAAGAAAACCCGAACCTGAAACTGCGTGTTTATATCACCGGTGGCGGTTGCAGTGGTTTCCAGTATGGTTTTACCTTTGATGACAAAATCAACGACGGCGACATGACCATTGAGAAATCAGGCGTGGCGCTGGTGGTCGATCCGATGAGCCTGCAATATCTGGTGGGCGGCTCCGTGGATTACACCGAAGGTCTGGAAGGGTCACGTTTTGTGGTGACGAATCCAAACGCGAAGACGACATGCGGTTGCGGCTCTTCTTTCAGTATCTGATTACCCTTCATCCTTCAAGCCGCCTCTGCGTTGGCTGCCTTTACTCACCCCGGTCACTTACTCATGTAAGCTCCCGGGGATTCGTTCAGTTGCCGCCTTGATGCAACATGAATGATTTTGGGTATACAAGGACTGAACAAAAAAAAGCCCGTTTGCGGATGCAGACGGGCTTTTTTAATGGTTGATGGCGGACGCTGAGGTAAGTAAGCATTCACATGCAATTTACCATTCCACCGTCACCAGCCTGGAGTCGGTGCGGATGCCCGGCACCGAAGCGAGCATCATTTCGCTGATGTGTGGCTGCATCATCGCGCGGCTGGCACAGGTAACGGACGTGCCGGAATGCGCCACATCGACTTTGCAGGTCGGTAAGATGGTCAGGCTGATATGGATATCACCACTTGTCATGCCTGCAACCGCGACCAGCGGGCTCAATGCCAGCAGCACGCTGAGTAAGAGTACTTTCATTAATATTTTTTCCTGCCGGTGTAATCACAATAAAATCAGCCTGGGCTGAAAAGGTTATCGGTAATGTTTTCGCGGCCTTCAATCCAAATTTCTTATGAATTGGATGCCAGTCATGCCTTTTAGTGACGTTATTTTTAACGTTCTGGCGTGACTTTTATTATTTCGTTTGTACAACAAAGAGATAACGTGAAAGCGGGGAAAATGCATGAACCGGATAATTCTACGACAGGCATGTTACCAGATGACAGTGCTGGATTCTTGATTTTGGTTAATAAAAGAACAATTCGGAAAAGTGCGATACCGCACAGATTTCGGCAGAAACGCATTTTGTTAGTAAGTATTCACCTTTGAGGCAAGGCAACAAGTTGAGGGCAGAGCTGTTGTGCGGCCAGCAAAATACGTGGCCCCGTGCGGCTGAACCAGTCCGGTTCGAGTGCGATAACCTGCGCGTTGAGCAGGGAATGCCAGTACCCTTCAATGATCGCTTTTTGCGATTTTCCCCCCGATATAACAATAACCTGTGGCTGACGGCTTAAAACCTGCTCCCGGCTGACCTGAGGCCACGGAACACGGCTGTCGGCGAAAACGTTTCTGGCGCCACAGACTTCCAGCACTTCACTTTGCATTGTCGCGGATGAAGCGGTAAAAAGCGGCTGAGTGCCGAACTGAATAAACGCCGGAACCGGTATTTCACGGTGATACTTCTGCTTCAGGGCCTGCCATTGCTGACGAAAATCACTGGCTGCCTGCCGGGCTTTTGCGGGTTCCGGGCTGTAGGTTGCCAGCTGTTCCAGCGCCTTTGCCACATCTTGTGCATTCTGCGGGTCGAGATAAATGACGTGGATGCCCAGAGACGTCAGCTGATCAAGCGGACGTTGCGGATTACCGCCGCGCCAGGCGAGCACCAGATCCGGTTTCAGCGTCACAATGCGTTCGACGTTCATTCCCTGCCAGTTTGCAACCTGCTCAAGCTTGCTGGCCTGGGGCGGGAAGTCGGAGTAAGCACTAACTCCGACCAGCTGATCGCCCATGCCCGCAGCAAACGCCAGTTCTGTCAGATTGGGCGCGAGGCTGATCACCCGCTGCGCCGGTGCCGCTGTCGCCACCAGAGGCAGCGACAGACAAATCAAAAAAAGACAGAACCGGCGCATGATCACGCTTCGGAAGCGGCCAGTGCTTTCAGCATGGCATCGACCATCAGCGTGGATTGCTGTGCAGCAACCACCAGGAACTCTTCGAAGCTCAGGTGAGATTCTGTGTCTGCGACGTCAGAAATGGCACGCACGACCACGAAAGGCGTGTCGAAAAGATGGCAAACATGGCCGACTGCGGCGGCTTCCATTTCCACGGCAGCGACGTTCGGGAAGGTGGCACGGATGCGGGCCAGAGGCGCTGCGCCGTTGATGAAAGCATCGCCACTGCAAATCAGGCCGCGTACTGCGTTCAAATCCAGTTCACGGATACAGGTTTCAGCCAGTTCGACCAAAAACGGAGCCGCGATGAAAGCCGCCGGGCAACCTGCCATCTGGCCCGGTTCATAACCAAATGCGGTGACATCCGCGTCGTGGTAGCGAACTTCGTCGGAAACCACGATATCGCCGACTTTCAGCGTTTTTGCCAGACCACCGGCAGAACCGGTGTTGATCACCACATCCGGGCGGCAATGTTCCAGCAGCAGCGTGGTGCCCATCGCGGCAGACACTTTACCGATGCCTGATTTCAGCAGCGCGACGTCCACGCCGTTCAGCTGGCCGGTATAGATTTCACAGCCAGCGCGTTCGATCGTCTGACGGTTGATGATTTTGTCGCGCAGCAGGGTCACTTCCTGCTCCATTGCGCCAATAATGCCTACTTTCATATGAATACTCGCAGATTGGGGTGAAATGAACCGCAGCAGGTGCGGAATTGACGGTTTAATAACGAAAACAATGTGCAATAGTCTATCATGGCTAAAGGGAAGAGATAATGCGTTTGGGCTTCGGGTTTTGTCAGGCAAAACACGTCTGGGCTGGACGCGTGAGTGGCTGAAAAGGTGGGAATCATGTCCGGGATCGATTTTAAAGCGAAATTCAATTTTCAGCGCCCGTTTAGCGCCCCGATTGAGGCGCGGGATGCGTACGACGTCGTCCGTCAGTTTGAGAGCGACCGCGGGCGTATTATCAATTCTGCCGCCATCCGCCGCCTGCAACAAAAAACACAAGTTTTTCCGCTGGAAAAAAACGCCGCCGTCCGCAGCCGCCTGACGCATTCCCTCGAAGTTCAGCAGGTGGGCCGCCACATTGCCAAAGAAATCCTGCATCGCCTCGACCGTCAGGGCAAACTCGACGTCTACGGGCTGAGCGATGTCACCGATCCGTTCGAAAGCGTGGTCGAAATGGCCTGTCTGATGCACGATATCGGTAACCCGCCGTTCGGGCATTTTGGCGAATCAGCAATCAACAACTGGTTCAAAAAGCGCCTGGATATCGAAAGTTGTGGTGAATCGCCACCGGAAACCGATTCCTGCCTGGTAGCCTGTTTACGACTGACGCCGGATGAGGCTGATCTGAATCATCTGCGCAGCAAAATCCGTTATGATCTCAGCAATTTTGAAGGCAACGCGCAGGCCATTCGCCTGGTGTTTACGTTGCTCAAACTTAACCTGACCTACAGCCAGACGGCGTGCATCCTGAAATATACCCGTCCGGCGTATTCGATGATCCGCTTGCCTTCGCACGATTACCTGATGAAAAAGCCAGGCTTTTATCTGGCGGAAGAGGCGTTTATTAAAGCGTTGCGCAGCCAGCTCGGGTTAGGAGAGTTCAACCGCTTTCCGCTGACCTACATTATGGAAGCGGCAGACGATATTTCTTATTGCATTGCTGATCTGGAAGATGCAGTCGAGAAAAACATTTTCAGCGTCGAAGAGCTCTATAAATATCTTTGCCGTGAATGGGGCGAGATCGAGAAAAACGACTTTTTCGATAAAGTGGTTCGCACCGCCTATGAAAAAATGGATAAAGCGAAGACATTCCGCAATCCGGTGGATTATTTCTTTATGGAGCTTCGTGTTCAGACGGTTAAACAGCTGGTGCCCCACGCTGCGCGCAGATTCATTGATAATATCGAAGAGGTTTATCAGGGGACCTTTAATCACGCGCTGCTCGAAGATGACAGCCAGGCGAACCGGTTGTTAGAAATTTATAAGTCGGTGGCGTTTAAACAGGTATTCAACCACCCTGAAGTCGAAGAGCTGGAATTACAGGGCTACCGGGTGATCAGCGGATTACTGGATATTTACAGCCCGTTGCTCGATATGCCCTTGTCTGATTTCAGCCAGTTAGTACAGGAAGACACGCACAGGAAATATCCTATAGAAACCCGTCTGTTGCATAAGATTTCTGCCAAACACCGTCTGGCGTATAACAATGCCGTCGTGGCGCTCGAAGGCGCAGGTGTTTCGGAATTTTCCGCGCAGGAGTTCTATTACCGGGCGAGAATGATTCAGGATTATATCAGCGGCATGACAGATCTCTACGCCTACGACGAATACCGTCGCCTGATGGCCGCTGAATAACACTCACTTACGTTACATCTTTATACGTCTTTTATTTTCTTTACGAATCTGTTTGAAAAAGCGTCTTTTGTAAATGCTGACAATACTTTTTTACTATTCACCGGATTTCCGTGATGAACTTCATGGTTTAAATATCATCTCAGTATCACTACAACACAGCAATGTGACTAATTTGGTTACCAACAATAATTTAAAGAGATCCTGAAAAATGAAAAAATCGACTTTATTCCTCAGCGCTTTAGCGTTAAGTATTGGTATGGCAATTGCCCCGGTTTCATCTGCTCTGGCGGCCGAAACCGCCTCTTCCAGCACCACACAGCTCCCAAGTCTGGCGCCGATGCTGGAAAAAGTGATGCCATCCGTGGTGAGTGTGAACGTTGAAGGCAGCGCGTCGGTGAAAACACCGCGCATGGGCCAGCAGTTCCAGCAATTCTTTGGCCAGAACTCTCCGCTGTGCCAGGACGGTTCGCCGTTCCAGGGCTCCCCGGTTTGTCAGGGCGGTGCTCAGGACGGCCAACCGGCTCCTGAACAGAAAGAAGATTTCCGCGCACTGGGCTCCGGCGTCATTATTGATGCAGATAAAGGCTATGTTGTGACCAACAACCACGTTGTTGATAACGCGACAAAAATCAGCGTACAGCTGAACGATGGCCGTAAATTCGATGCGAAAGTGATCGGTAAAGATCCACGTTCTGACATCGCGGTGATTCAGCTGCAAAATGCGAAAAACCTGACCGCGATTAAAATGGCCGATTCCGAGCAACTGCGCGTGGGTGATTACACCGTGGCTATCGGTAACCCGTATGGTTTAGGTGAAACAGTGACATCCGGTATTGTTTCTGCGCTGGGACGTTCCGGCCTGAACATCGAAAACTATGAAAACTTCATCCAGACGGATGCGGCGATCAACCGCGGTAACTCTGGTGGTGCGCTGGTTAACCTGAACGGTGAACTGATTGGTCTGAATACGGCGATCCTGGCACCGGACGGCGGCAACATCGGTATCGGTTTTGCGATCCCAAGTAACATGGTGAAAAACCTGTCCAAACAGATGATCGAATTTGGCCAGGTGAAACGTGGCGAACTGGGCATCATGGGGACCGAGCTGAACTCCGAGCTGGCGAAAGCGATGAAAGTTGACGCACAGCGCGGCGCATTCATCAGCCAGGTCATGCCGAAATCTGCCGCAGAGAAAGCGGGTATTAAAGCCGGTGACGTTATCCTGAGCATGAACGGTAAGCCAATCAGCAGCTTCGCGTCGTTCCGCGCGGATATCGGCACTATGCCAATCGGCACCAAAGTGACGCTGGGCCTGCTGCGTGACGGCAAGCCGGTGAACGTTGACGTGACCATTGAGCAAAGCACGCAGACGCCTAAAGTTGAATCCGGCAATATCTTCACCGGCATTGAAGGTGCTGAGCTGAGCAATGGCGTCGCGGGCGATCAGAAAGGCGTGAAAGTTGACGAAGTGAAACCGGGTTCAAAAGCCGCGAGCATTGGCCTGAAAAAAGGCGATGTGATCCTGGGTGTGAACCAGCAGAAAATCGCTAACTTAGGCGAGCTGCGTAAAATTCTGGATACCAAGCCGTCCGTACTGGCGCTGGATATTCAGCGTGGTGACTCTTCAATCTACCTGCTGGCGCAATAATCCACAGGCAGTTCTGCAAGGCACGCTCCGGCGTGCCTTTTTTATGTCTTTATCTTCCGATCCCCGCCTGCATTTTCTTGTGCATTTGCTTAAAAATGTGACCTTACACGCAACTTCAATAGGTGCTTTCGCTCTTTGGGCATTTGCATAATGTGTCGGGGTAAACCGCTGAGTATGCTGTTCTGACAACGATAAAACAGGCAAGGCAGGGGATCATGTCAGCGTATCAACTCGATGCAAAGCTGGCGCAACAAATTGTTGCCCGAACAATGCAAATCATTGATAGTAATGTGAATGTCATGGACGGACGGGGAAGAATTATTGGTAGCGGCGACGATCAGCGTCTTGGCGAATTGCATGAAGGTGCTTTGTTGTCGATTTCACAGGAACGTATTGTCGATATTGATGAAGGCGTTGCACGGCATTTGCACGGCGTACGTCCGGGGATCAACCTGCCGCTGCGTATTGACGGGCAGATTGTCGGCGTGGTTGGCCTGACGGGCAATCCGTCGCAGTTACGCCAGTACGGTGAGCTGGTCTGCATGACCGCAGAAATGATGCTTGAGCAGGCGCGTTTGTTACATATGCTTGCACAGGACAGCCGTTTGCGCGAAGAACTGGTGCTTAACCTGATTCGCGTGGACGAACTTTCTCCGGCATTAATGGAGTGGGCGCAGCGTCTGGGCATTGACCTGAATCGCCCGCGTGTGGCGGCGGTGGTCGAAGTCGACAGCGGTCAGCTGGGTGTGGATTCCGCGATGGCGGAGCTGCAACAGTTGCAAACCTTACTGACCACGCCGGAGCGCGATAACCTGATCGCCATTGTTTCGCTTACCGAAATGGTGGTGTTGAAACCTGCGCTTAACAGCTATGATCGCTGGGATCCGGACGGCCACCGGCAGCGGATCGATCACTTGCTTTCGCGCATGACCGAAACCGGTCGCCTGCGTGTGCGTATTTCCCTCGGTAACTTCTTCAGCGGCCCCGGCAGCATTGCCCGATCCTATCGCACCGCCCGAACTACCATGACTGTCGGCAAACAGCGCATGCCCGAACAGCGTTGTTATTTCTATCAGGATCTGATTTTGCCGGTACTGCTCGACAGCCTTCGCGGCGGCTGGCAGGCCGGTGAGCTGGTGCGGCCGCTGGCGCGTCTTAAAGCCACTGACGGCAACGGATTACTCCGTCGCACCCTGGCGTCCTGGTTCCATAATAATGTGCAACCGACGGCAACGTCTAAAGCGCTTTATATTCACCGTAATACGCTGGAATATCGTTTAAACC
This sequence comes from Rahnella sp. PCH160, assembly GCF_047784855.1. Lineage (NCBI taxonomy): Bacteria > Pseudomonadati > Pseudomonadota > Gammaproteobacteria > Enterobacterales > Yersiniaceae > Rahnella > Rahnella sp. PCH160. The sequence continues at coordinate 162,669 of NZ_JBLOGT010000001.1, read as the reverse complement.
GTATTTCAGAATTAACCGGTCTGGATCTGGGTAATTTCGACGACCGCCTGTTGCTGTATGTGGCGCTTCAGTTAGATAACGATCAGATGTAATTAATGTGTCCGTCCTGAAAATATTTCGTCATTGGATATTTTCAGGAAAAAACTGCCGTCTTAAATAAACGTGACATCAGTCACAAGCCTTTCTCTTTTCGTGAACTGACTCGCAGGGTGCTGGGCATTCGCCTCAAGATAAATGCAAAGCGCTTTCCATGCTTGTCACTTTGCCTAATGAGTTGGATTCCGGTTGTTCTTATACTGGCATTCTTCCTTCCTCTCTGAACCCTACAGTTCTGCGGCTGGCTGGAACGACGTATATCTTTGGGTATTTGCATCACTATCAATTCCGGAGAACATCATGGAAACAATCGTTTCATCAGCCAGTGCCGTGAAAAAAAGAACAAATGCGCGCTACTGGATCGTGGTGATGTTATTTATAGTCACATCATTTAATTACGGCGACCGCGCGACGTTATCTATTGCCGGGTCGGCAATGGCAAAAGATATCGGTCTTGATTCTGTCGGGATGGGTTTTATATTTTCGGCATTCTCCTGGGCCTACGTTATCGGGCAAATACCCGGTGGCTGGTTACTGGATAAATTTGGTTCTAAAAAAGTCTACTTCTACAGTATTTTTATCTGGTCATTATTCACGTTGCTGCAAGGGTTCGTCGATATATTCAGCGGCTTCGGCATCGTGGTTTCCCTCTTTGTTTTACGTTTCCTGGTCGGGCTGGCTGAAGCACCTTCTTTTCCGGGTAACAGCCGGATCGTTGCGGCATGGTTCCCGGCACAGGAACGCGGCACCGCGGTCTCGATTTTTAACTCCGCGCAGTACTTCGCGACGGTTATTTTCGCCCCGATTATGGGCTGGCTGACCCACGCCGTAGGCTGGTCGCACGTATTCTTCTTCATGGGCGGTCTGGGGATCATCCTGAGTTTCATCTGGCTGAAAGTGATCCACGATCCGAAAGATCATCCGGGCGTCAATCAGGCCGAACTCGACTACATGGAAGCCGGCGGTGCGCTGATCAATATGGATCAGAAAGTCACTAAAAAGGCGAAAATCAAAGGTGAGAAAGCCTCACAGCTCAAACAGTTAATGAAATCCCGCATGATGATTGGCATCTACATCGGCCAGTACTGCATCAATGCGCTGACCTACTTCTTCATCACCTGGTTCCCGGTGTATCTGGTTCAGGCACGCGGCATGTCCATTCTTAAAGCAGGCATGGTGGCGTCGGTTCCGGCCATTTGCGGCTTCCTCGGCGGCGTGCTGGGCGGGATTATTTCCGACTGGCTGATGCGCAGAACCAACAACCTGACACTTTCCCGTAAAGCACCGATCGTTATCGGCATGTTGTTGTCGATGTCGATGATTGCCTGTAACTACGTCGATACCGAATGGATGGTCGTCGGGATCATGGCGTTCGCCTTCTTCGGCAAAGGGCTGGGCGCACTGGGCTGGGCCGTCATGGCCGATACCGCACCGAAAGAAATCAGCGGGCTGAGCGGCGGGTTGTTCAACATGTTCGGTAACGTTTCCGGCATCATCACCCCGATTGCGGTCGGCTACATTATCGGTACTACCGGTTCCTTTAATGGCGCACTGGTCTTCGTCGGCATCCACGCACTGCTCGCCGTCATCAGCTACGTCTTTATTGTTGGCAAAATTGAACGTATCCAGTTACGTCCTTACGGTTCCGCAAGCACTGTAAAAGGAGTATCACGATGAGTACGCAATCTTCCCCGGTCATCACTGACATGCAGGTTATTCCTGTGGCAGGGCACGACAGTATGTTGATGAATATCGGCGGGGCACACGGTGCGTTTTTCACCCGTAACATCGTTATTCTGACTGACAGCGCCGGGAACACCGGCGTGGGTGAAGCGCCGGGCGGCGAAGTGATTTACAACACGCTGGTGGACGCCATCGCACAGGTCAAAGGCCAGGAAGTGGCACGGATGAACCGGCTGGTGCATCAGATTCATGTGGGTAATCAGTCGTCGGATTTCGATTCGTTTGGTAAAGGGGCATGGACGTTTGAGTTGCGCGTGAATGCGGTGGCGGCGCTGGAAGCTGCGCTGCTGGATCTGATGGGCAAATTCCTCGGCGTGCCGGTGTGCGAGCTGCTCGGGCCGGGCAAACAGCGCGATGAAGTGACGGTGCTCGGTTATCTCTTCTATATCGGCGACCGGCAGAAAACAGATTTGCCGTATCAGGAGGGGGCGCGCGGCGTTCACGACTGGTATCACCTGCGTCATCAGAAAGCCATGAACAGCGACGCGGTGGTGGAACTGGCGGAAGCTGCGCAAGATCGCTACGGGTTTAAAGATTTCAAACTCAAAGGCGGTGTATTGCCGGGCGAGCAGGAAATCGACGCGGTGAAAGCGCTGGCAAAACGCTTCCCGGATGCGCGGATTACCGTCGATCCAAACGGCGCGTGGCTGCTCGATGAAGCGATTGATTTGTGTAAAAACCTGCACGGGATCCTCAGCTATGCGGAAGATCCGTGCGGCGCGGAACAGGGCTTTTCAGGCCGCGAAGTGATGGCCGAATTCCGCCGCGCCACCGGTTTGCCGGTCGCCACCAACATGATCGCGACCAACTGGCGCGAGATGCAGCACGCCGTGATGTTGCAGTCCGTCGATATTCCGCTGGCGGATCCGCATTTCTGGACCATGCACGGTGCGGTGCGGGTGGCGCAACTGTGTGATGAATGGGGCCTGACCTGGGGCTGCCATTCCAATAACCATTTCGACATTTCTCTGGCGATGTTCACCCATGTCGGCGCGGCCGTGCCGGGTAAACCGACGGCGATTGATACGCACTGGATCTGGCAGGAAGGCAATCAGCGCCTGACCAAAGAGCCGCTGCAAATCGTCAACGGGAAAATCAAAGTGCCTGACAAACCGGGCTTAGGGATCGAGATCGACAGGGATCAGATCCACCGCGCCCATGAGCTGTACAAAAAATTGCCGACCGGTGCGCGCAACGATGCCGTCGCGATGCAGTACCTGATCCCCGGCTGGAAATTCGATCGCAAGCGCCCGGCGATGGGCCGCCGATAACGGAATCCGAATTCACTCAGGAGTTAGCTATGACCTCTTCATCTACACCAAAAATTGTTTCCATGCAGGTGATCCCGGTGGCCGGGCACGACAGCATGTTGCTCAACCTCAGCGGTGCGCATGCACCGTTTTTCACCCGTAACATCCTGATCCTCAAGGACAGCAGCGGGAATACCGGCGTGGGCGAAGTGCCGGGCGGCGAGAAAATCCGCCAGACGCTGGATGATGCTGCGTTACTGGTGATCGGCAAAACGCTGGGCGAATACAAAAACGTCATGACCGCCGTCCGCGAAAAATTTGCCGACCGCGATGCTTCCGGTCGCGGGCTGCAAACCTTCGATTTACGCACAACGATCCACGTTGTCACCGCGATTGAAGCGGCGATGCTGGATTTGCTCGGTAAACATCTGGGCGTGACGGTGGCGTCCCTGCTTGGCGACGGTCAGCAGCGCGATGAAGTTGAAATGCTCGGTTATCTGTTCTATATCGGCGACCGTAACAAAACCTCGCTCGGCTACCAGAGCCAGCCAGGCGAGAGCTGCGACTGGTATCGCCTGCGCCATGAAGAAGCCCTGACGCCCGCTGCCGTCGTGCGTCTGGCTGAAGCCGCGTATGAAAAATACGGCTTCAATGATTTCAAACTGAAAGGCGGCGTGCTGGCGGGCAGCGAAGAAGCCGAAGCCGTGACCGCGCTGGCGCAGCGTTTCCCGCAGGCGCGCATCACACTGGATCCGAACGGTGCCTGGTCGCTCAATGAAGCCATCGCGCTCGGCAAACAGCTGCGCGGCGTGCTGGCCTATGCGGAAGATCCGTGTGGCGCAGAGCAGGGCTTCTCGGGGCGTGAAGTCATGGCGGAATTCCGTCAGGCGACCGGTTTACCGACCGCAACGAATATGATCGCCACCGACTGGCGTCAGATGGGCCATACCATCCAGCTGAAATCCGTGGATATTCCGCTGGCGGATCCGCATTTCTGGACGATGCAGGGCTCGGTGCGCGTGGCGCAGATGTGCCACGAATGGGGCCTGACCTGGGGTTCTCATTCCAATAACCACTTTGATATCTCGCTGGCGATGTTTACGCAGGTTGCCGCTGCCGCGCCGGGCAAAATTACCGCCATCGACACGCACTGGATCTGGCAGGAAGGCAATCAGCGCCTGACCAAAGAACCACTGCAAATCAAAGGCGGCAAAGTGCGCGTGCCGGAACAACCGGGTCTGGGCGTTGAGCTGGATATGGATCAGGTGATGAAAGCTCACGAACTCTACAAAGGGATGGGGCTGGGCGCGCGCGATGATGCGCAGGGAATGCAGTTCCTGGTGCCGGACTGGAAGTTTGATCCGAAGAAACCGTGTCTGGTTCGATAGCTTTTTGATTTAAAAAAATTGGTGCAGTAATGACCACCGCCCTGACGTTGCCGTCAGGGCTTTTTTGTTTTTACGTCAGTCGATTACAACCATCAACCCCGCGCATACTCCGCCGCCGCTTCGGTCAGTTCATCCGACGGGCGTTCGCCGGTGTACAGCACGAACTGTTCGACGGCTTGCAGCGCGGCGACTTCTGCGCCGGTGATGACTTTTTTGCCATGCTCACGGCCGTAGCGGATCAGCGGCGTTTCGACTGGCAGGGCGACGACGTCGAAGACGATGCTGGCGCGGTCGATGACCTCTGGCGCAAAGGCCAGCGAATCCACTTCCGGGCCACCCTCCATGCCGATTGGCGTGACGTTCACCACCATATCGACGGCCAAATCACCGACGTCGGCTTTCCATTGGTAGCCGTATTCTTCTGCCAGTGCGCGGCCATTGGCTTCGTTGCGCGCAATGATATAACCGGTTTTGAAACCGGCGTCTCGGATGGCGGCGACCACCGCTTTGCCCATTCCGCCGCTGCCGCGCAGCGCAAATACCGCATCGCGCGGCACTTTATGGCTGTCGAGCAGTTTGGCGACGGCAATGTAGTCGGTGTTGTAGGCGCGCAGGAAACCGTCGTCATTGACGATGGTATTCACGGACTGAATGGCGGTTGCGGAAGGATCCAGTTCGTCGAGGAACGGAATGCAGGCTTCCTTGAACGGCATGGAGACCGCGCAGCCACGGATCCCCAACGCGCGAACGCCTTTGACGGCGGCCTCGATATCCTGAGTGGTGAACGCCTTGTAGACGAAATTCAGGTCTAACGCCTGATAAAGGTAGTTATGAAAACGGGTACCGAAATTTCCCGGACGACCGGAAAGGGACATGCAAAGCTGCGTGTCTTTGTTGATTTCCCGACTCATGATGCTCTCCTGATAGGGTAGGTTTGGCTTAGGTAAACCTTAGCTGAAACGATACAACCCTACAATCATCGTCTGCCTCCGCCAGCCCTTCCGGTCAGCGTTTACTTTTCGTTATCGTATTGAATAATCGTGAAACCTTCTTGCGCTTGTGGTTCAGCAAAATGTCGGGAGATCAGCGCAAACTGCTCATCGGTGACCGTAAAATCATGTGTGCCGGACTGATTGCGGGCGTGCAGCCGGGATGTACAAATATCGTCGGGCACATTCAGAAAATGCAGGCGATGGTCAGCGCCCGATTCACGGATGATGCTCATCACCCACTGGCGGTTGGCGACGGTATTGGCCGGGAAATCCAGTACCACGGAAACGCCGGCTTTGAGCAACGAAATCACATGCGGCGCGATGGCATTGCGCAGTTTTGCCGAGCAGCGGACGTAATCCTCAATAGTGCGCATTTCTTCTTTATACAGCGCGGATAACCACTGATCTTCAGCGATCCCCACCGTGACCGGCTGCTTTGCCAGCTCGCGCGCCAGAGTGGATTTCCCGGAGGCAATTTTCCCGCACAAGATATGCAGCATTGCCTGATTATGGGTGTTCATTGTCGGTTTCTCCGGTTTGATGTCCTGGTTTTTCAGACCATCCAGGTGGTTAAAATATCATGTTGATTTCAGAATAAGGCGTGGCATTTTCCATCATTGGCGTCATCGCATCGTCCTGTAAAAAACCGCTGACCAGCCGCGCGTTATGCGCCCATAACGTTTGCGGCAGCCAGGAACCGGCGCTGAGGCGACGCACGCCCGACCGCGTCAGTTCTTCCACCGGCGCAAGCCCCGGCCAGACCACGACATTGAGCAGCAGCGGAGTGCTGTCAGCGATGGCGCGCATTTCGTTCAGGTCAGCTAATCCGAGAACAAAAAGCCCGTCAGCCCCTGCGCGGTGATACGTCTGCGCCCGTGCCATCACTTCGGCGGCGCGGTTTTCCGCTGAAACCAGATTACGGGCGTAAACGTCGGTACGCACATTAATGTACAACTCTGCACCGCGGCGGATACACGCGGTGCGAATGGCATCCACTTTTGCGCACAGGAGATCGGGATTTCCCGCACCGTCCTCGATATTAATGCCGGTGACACCGATGTCGATAAGCCGCGAGACGTTTAAGGCAACCTGCGCCGGGTCATCGCTGTAGCCGCCTTCGATATCCGCAGAAAGCGGAACCGAAATCACCCGGACGATAGACGCCGCGCGCGCCACATAGTCATCCACCGGCAGCGCATTGCCGTCGCGATACCCCAAAGACCAGGCGACGCCCGCGCTGGTGGTGGCAATGGCTGCCGCGCCAAGATGTTGAATCTGGCGCGCGCTGCCTGCGTCCCAGGCGTTGGGTAATTTCAGCGGTTTATCCTGCAAATGCAGGGCGTGAAAGGCGGAGACTGAAGGCGTTTTCATAGAATTTCCTCGAAAAAGAATCATTCTAATCATGCTTAATTTTATTGATAATAGCCGGAAATAACATTCATTGATTCCCTGAGAGCAATAATGAACGCGCCGTCGCTGCACTTAGTGCAAACCTTTGTCGCTGTGGTTGAACACCATAGTTTTGCCCGCGCCGCGGATGCGCTGGGGATCACGCCGTCGTCGGTCAGCCGTTTTATTAAAACGCTGGAACAGCATTTGGGTACGCCGTTGCTGAACCGGACCACGCGGGCGATGTCGCTGACCGAATCCGGGAAACGCTATTTTTCTGAATGCCATCAGGCGCTGTTGCAGCTGCGAAACGCCGCCGAAACCGTGCGCGATGAGCAGAAACTGCCTTATGGCGAACTGGTGGTCAGCGCGCCGGTGGCGTTTGGTCACACGCACATTGTGCCGTATCTGCGTGCGTTTCTGGCGGCACATCCGCGTGTACAGCTGGATTTGCGTCTGACCGATGACTACGCTGATCTCGTGGCCGACGGCATCATGCTGGCGTTTCGTATTGGCCGCATGAAGGATTCCTCGCTGATTGCCCACAAGATGCTGGAGAACCGGCGGATCCTGGTGGCCGCGCCCGCGTATCTGGAAAAACGCGGTGTGCCGCAGGCGCTGGAAGATCTCAATCAGCATGAATGTATCGTCTCATCAGCCAGTCAGGACGGCCTGCTGTGGCGGCTGTTTTCTGGCGCAGAAGAGCGCACGCTGGCACCGAAAGGGTCGGTGAAAGTGGATAACGCGGATGCGGCGCGGCGGCTTTGCACCGATGCACACGGCATCGCTTTTCATTCGGCGGTGACGATGGCAGCGGCGATTGCCGCAGGCGATCTGGTGCAGGTTCTGCCGCAATGGACGGGGCGGGAAACCGGCGTGTATTGCGTGCGGCCTAACCGGCATATCGGCCCGGCGGCCGCGGTTTTTCTCGCGTTTTTGTCCTCACGCTGGCGTTGAAAATGAGGGTCTGATGCTCAACAGGCGACATCCGTTATACTGAATGCATACGCAAACGCGGAGGCTGACATGAATTTGGATCTTTTTGATCATCCCGATTTTCACCCGCACTGGCGCGAGGATCTTTTTCCCGGCGCGGTGGTGTTGCGTGGTGCGGCGCGGGAAAACGACGTGGCGCTGCTGGCGGAGATTGACCGGATCGCCGGGCTGGTGCCTTTTCAGTATCGTGCGACACCGGGCGGTTACGCGATGTCCGTGGCGATGACCAACTGCGGCGATGTCGGCTGGGTGACGGATAAAGCCGGTTACCGTTATCAGACCACGTCGCCGGAAAGCCAGCAGCAATGGCCCGCAATGTCAGCACTGTTTCGAGATATCGCGGTGAAAGCCGCAGAGCAGGCCGGTTTTGCCGGTTTTAACCCGGACGCCTGTTTGATTAACCGGTATCAGCCGGGCGCAAAAATGAGCCTGCATCAGGATAAAGACGAGCATGACTTCGGGCAGCCGATTGTCTCGATTTCTCTTGGTTTACCGGCGGTATTTCAGTTCGGCGGGCTGGAGCGCAGCGACAAAACGCAGCGGATTACACTGACGCACGGCGATATCGTGGTGTGGGGTGGCCCGTCGCGGCTGCGTTATCACGGCGTTTTGCCGCTGAAATCGGGGGAACATCCGTTAACGGGGTCGTACCGGTTTAATCTGACTTTTAGAAAAGCCATCTGACGTGGGGCGACTCAGGCTGTAAAGCACAGGACTTTATCCTCATTCTGCTTTACACTGCCGCCCTGCAAAATCTGACATATTGTTGAACGAATAATTACTTAGGCGGTAAGCGATGAACGGCGTAATCACAACCTGGTTTGAAGATAAAGGTTTCGGTTTTATCAAAGATGAAAACGGCGATAACCGTTATTTCCACGTGATTAAAGTCGCAAACCCTGAGCTGATTAAGAAAGATGCGGTGGTCACTTTTGAGCCGACAACCAACAACAAAGGCCTTTCCGCCTTTTCGGTCAAAGTGGAACCTGAAAGCAAATACATCTTTATTGCCGGTGAACGCATCAAAATCACCAGCATCAAATCCTTCCTGGCCTTCAACGAAGAAGTGCCGGGGGAAACTAAAGTCGACAAAGAAAATGCCGTGCTTTCCGTCGGCCTGCTGATGAACCGTATCCGTCCGCAGGAAGAAGAGCAAAAAGCTGCGACGCGTACCATGAAAAAGTTGCTGATCACCACCTTCCAGAACAGCACGTATGTGTTTACGGAAGATGAAATTGACGTGGATGCCACCGTCAAAACGCTGAAAGCGCTGTAATTTTTTCCTGTCTCAAACCGGTGCGCATTCGTTGCACCGGTTCTGTTTTACCCTTTCTAGTACGTCACCGTCACTAACACCGTATCGCTGTAACTTCCGGCGGGGACGTTCGCCTGTGCGGCATTGACCGTCGCGGTGTACGGAATGCTTTGCGATAAACCGGTGCCCGTCGCCGAAGCATTGGTGGCGCTTGTCCACACCGTTGCATCAGCTTTAAACAGCTGATATTGCAGATAATAAGGGAGGGAGTTGATCGTCGCGGACATCTGCCGGTACTGACCACTGCTCGCATTGCTGCTGTTGAGATTAACGCTGTAGGTCGCCCCCAGCGTGCAGCGAACGCTCAGTGCGTTTGAGGTGACGGAGGAGAATCCGCCGGGAAAAGCCGCTGAACCGAAGTTAACGTTGGGTGCGCTGTCGATATAGCAGAAATTCGTGACGATCAGCGTGGCGGTGATAGCGGTAGTGGCTGTGCCGTCGGTGTAGGAGCAGATGCCTAATACGCCGATAAAGCAGATATGGTACGCCCAGCTGATGTTAATGGTGTCTGTGTACGTGCCCGCTTGCAAATTAGAGCCGGTGGAGGTTTTCAGGTACAGCGGCAGGCTGCCGTCGCTGGCATTAAATAACCCTAAAAGCCCCAGAAGCGTCGTGCTACTCCAGGTGGTGGTTGCACCCACGTTGACCGGCGTTGCGCAGCCGCTGTCCTGGCAAATGATATACGGCAGGTATTGTTTACTGATGGCGTTATAAAGTCGTGCTGATGTGCCGGTCGCATTGGCCGTAGAGGCGATTGTCGCCGTAACGGTGTTGGTACTGAGCAACGAAAGCGCGCTGCCGGTACAGATAAAGCCGCTGGTTGCTGTCACCTGCTCGGCGGTTGTGCCGACGGTAAACGAGTTGTTGGAGGCAAACGTCCCGGCACCGGAAGAGCTGGAACACGCCGCCTGCGCGGCCTCAACGCTGAAAAACAGGGCGCAAACCATCAATATTCTGACTACCCATTCACGGATTCTGTTCATTGATTTCTCCTGATACCGGGGCGTTGCGGCAAACCAGCGGCCCGACCTGTTCGATGCTGTGACTGTTGACGTTGAGGTCAAAACCGATCCGGCAAACTGCGCCATCTTCCTGACGTAGGCTCAACATATTGTGAGGCGCAAGATTGCTGAAATAAGCCAGCCCGCCATAACCGACGACGGTGGTTTGCTGGCTGTTTTGTTCCGTGACCACGGTGCCGATTTTCAGCGGCTGCCCCTGGCTGTTGTGCAGCGTGATATTGGCGGACAACACTTTCTTCACCTTGAATTCGACCACCACGCCGCTGCCCTGGCGCACGGAGATGTTATCAGTCACGCGGGTTGCCACGATGTCAGCGGGCAACGGTAAGGTATCGATATCCACTTTCGCCGGATAATACGAGCTGACGGTGGGGATCAGCAGATGGCCGTTTTTATCAGTATTGCCCTGTTTCTGGTTCTCATACATCACCGGCACACCGGGGTAGTTCCCGGTATCGACAACAATGAAGGCGTCGTTGATTTTGTCCGACAGGAAAAAATCATTGGCCATAAACACCACCGATCCGCTGAGATCGGCCCAGTTAGTGTATTTGCCCGTTTCGCCATACAGGCCGCCTTCCAGCGTGGCGTAGCGCGTTTTCCACGTTGCATCGGCCTGCTGATAAGGATCCCGCCCGCCGGTATAGGCCAGATTCCAGCCCAGCCCGCCGTCAGTTGGCGCGGTTTTACTGGCGCTGAGCTGTTCCTGATAATTCCCTGCGCTGTCGCGTTGCAGACCCGCCGTCACGCTGGCCCCGGAATCGAGCGGCACGATAAATTGCAATTGCGCGCTGTAGCCGCTGTCGCCGAGGGTTTTATTGAGCGAAAGGAACATGCTGCTTTGCCCCCACAGCGAGCGGCTGTAGGAAAAATTAAGCAACCGCGTATGGCTGCGGTCATAGGCTTCGACGTCGTAGTACCCGATGCCCACTGTGCCGTTAGACGGGCCAAAGGGCGACGTACTGAACGTAACCTGATCGGCCTGACGGCTGAGACGTGTATCGCTGGTATATGACGTCAGATCCTGAAAACCGGGGCTGCGGGATGAGCGCAAAGCCGAAAGACTGAAACGGTTGGAATAGTAGGAATAGCCGACCGTGTACTGATTGCCGCTTTTTTCGTGAGTGTCGCCGTCAGAATTTGGCGATGCGCTGATCATCCCGCTGTTGTCCGGCACACCGTTGATATTGAGATTCGTGTTCGCATTGTTGTTGTCGGTGTCGATTTCGCCGCTGTCGACCGGCGCGCGGCTGGCGCGGCTCTGGCTGGCGGAAACACTGAACGTGCCCCAATGCCCGACCGCCACATCCGCGCCCAATCCGCCCAGCCCCAGCCCTTGTGTGGCTTCGCCGTGCGAGGACAGCGTGAGGAAATTACTGATGCCGTAACGGTAAATTCCGCTGAAGGCGGCGTCCGAATAATCCCCGCTGGTGATACCGTAATTTTTTCTCACCGCGCCGAGCGACAGATCGAAATCGCTCAGCCCCTTGCGCAGCAACGTGTTCGACACATAAAACGGCACGCTGGTGGAAACCTGGCGTCCGAGGGCGTCGGTGGTGACCACCGTTGCTTCACCGGCTCCGTTGATGTACGGCACATTGGTCAGCGTAAACGGCCCGGAATTCAGATTATTGCTGCTGGCCTTGTAACCGTTGAGGAACAAATCCACCGTCGTGGGCACCGCCGCCGTGCCGCTGTATTGCAACAGCGGATACGTCACCAGATCGGGTCGCACGCTGAAATTACGGCTGATGCGTAAACCGGCCATGCGCGCCGAGTTGCTCCAGGTCAGCGAGTTACTGACAAAGTCCCCGACCTGATAACTGACCAGCCGCTGTTCGTCGTTGTACCGCCAGAAGGTGTCGTAACGCAGATAGCCGTTTTGCACGTTGCCGTCCGTGTTTCCGCTGCTCCCCAGGCTCTCGCGAAAAGTGCCGGTGTTAGTCAGAATGCCGACGCTGCTGAACAACCGCTGTTCCAGTAACGTGGCGACGGAACGCGGCCCGTCGTGCGGATCGGTGTAATACGCATCGTAGTTGAGCAGTAAACCGGTACTGCTTTTCGCGGGCGTATAGCCGATGAGGTTATCACTGCTGACATCCTGTTTCGGCAGCCAGTCGTCAGGTACCTGAATGATCATCTGCTGAACCGCGGCGTTGTACGTCGCTTTCACGCCGGGCAGGGCAGAGATATTCACCAGCCCGTCCTGCTGCCCGTTAGTGCGCACATGGTTTTTCGCCAGCACGCCGGACTCCACAAAGTAAGCGTTAGTGCGGTACACCACCGGCACGACCTGATTATCGGTCTGGCCGTTTATCACCAGCGTCAGATAATACGTCGCCTCCAGGGTCACCGGGGCGGCGCGCGGCGCATCCGGTAACGCGCCGTATTCATTTGCCTGAGCCAGCAGCGAAAATACGGACAGTCCGGTGCTGCCCGCACAAATCAGGCACAGCCGGAAGGATTGTCTGCAATACCCTCGCAGGGGTTGTAATAACATTTCGGGTGCCCCGGCCCTATTCGCCGCGCGGGATCACGATGGGCTGCGTATTATCTGCAATTTGTGCATTGAGCTGACCGCCGGGGATTACGCCTGCGGGCACCGGCCAGCGCATTTCCTGACCCGGCAACACGTAGCCCATAAACCCGCTGACCATGGTTTTAACGCCTTGTTTGTTATTGCCGCTGGCGGACCAGAAGACGTTACTCAGGCGTGCGTGAACGGTGCCGTTATTCCTGACTTTCAGCAGCATTTTTCCGCCTTCGTTATCCACGCTCCATTTCAGCACCGGTTTAGTGGCGGAAGCCGGATCGCGTTTGATATCGGTGCGTTCGTTGGTCCACAGCCCTTCGCCATCGAGAAATAACGGCAGCAGATAGCGCATTTGTAATTGCAGGCCGACCACGGCTTTCGCCTGGCCTTCCGGCGAGGCATTCAGCGGGGAAGGAATTTCATCAATAATGATGCGGAAGGATTTTTCAGTTTTCGGTGCCACCGGTGTATTGCGGATCAGCCGGATCAACTGGCGCTGGCCGGGGGCGACGGTGGCAAACGGCGGGCTGGCCACCACGGCGGTCTGGTCGGCGTAGCGTTCGTTAAAATTCTCCTGTTTCCACGCCATCACCCGCACCTGCAATGACACCGGATCCGCGCCGCGATTTTCCAGCCACAGTGCTGAACTGTTCTGGTCTGCCTCAATAATCTGATAAACCGGCCACACCAGCACCGAACTGGCCGCAAAAGCGTGGCCGGATAAGCTCAGTGCAAAAAGTACAATAAAACGTAAAACGGTGCGTAAAAAAATCAATTTCATGGTTCACATCCTGATGATTCAATACGTTAAAGTCACGGTTATCGTGTCGTTGTAAGTGCCCGCAGTCGGTGACGTCGTGAATGAAAACAACCTTGCATAGACCGGATAAGTTTGTGTTGTGGCCGGAAAGCTGCTGACGGTCATCGCCTGCGAACCGGTTCCCCATACTTTGGTGCGTGCTGAGTCCTGATAAAGCTGATACGCCAGCGAGGCCGTTGCGCCGCTGTTGGTCATATAACGCTGGGTCACGGAACCCCCGTTCAGGCCGTAATCCATCGATATCGCCACCGTCGCGCCGGGTGTGCACGTCACGACGACAGAACCCGCACCGGACGCACTGACCACATCCACGTTGGTGGGGACGGATGCAAAAGAGCCGAAGTTGATCGTGCCAAGGCTGGTGACAGAGGTGCTGAGGGAGTTGCCGAAGGCGCAGCCGTTGGTGATGGTGGCGTTGACGGTAAAGTTGGTGGTGGCAATATCCGCCCGCAGGGCAGCGGAAAACAGGAGTGACAACGAAGCCAGCAGGATGAGGGTGCGTTCAGGCATAATAGTGCCCCGCTACCAGCTGACAGTGACATTGACCGTGTCCGAATAAATACCGGCCGCGGGTGTGGTCTGTGCCGGTACACGGCCATAGACCGGATACCACTGATCGGCGCCGGACCCTGTGGCGCTTACGCCGGTGGTGTTGTCCCAAATCGTGGTGCGCGGCGCTGTGGTGTAGAGGTTATACGCCACCGTTAATGCGCTGTTGGTCGTATTGGCCATCTTGCGGGCGGTCACGTTGCCCGCCGTGCCGCCATCCATCAGGATTTTGTAGCTCAGCCCGTTGACGCAGTTCACGCGAACCGACCCCGCCAGTTGTGCGCTGGTGACGTCGATGGTACTGGTCAGGGTGGCATAATTACCGAAGTTAAGGATGCCGAATGTGGTGGTGCCGGCCGACGACGTACCCGCCGTACAGGCAGGTAACAACGTTGCGGTGATCCCCAGCGTCGCACCATATGAGGACGGGATCACCACCTGAAATGACAGCACGATTAAGGCTGGCAGCAGCGGTAATTTGATGTCCATGACCCTTCCTTCCATGAATAACAAATCGCACAGGGCGTGACATGCCCTGACGGAATAAAGCGTTACCAGGAAAGTGTGGCGACTACCGTATCGTTATACGTTCCGGCAGCGGGGGTTGTGCTGGTCTGATCCGCCGGTAAAACCCGGCCATAGATCGGTATGTTTTGCGCCGTCGTGCCGGTTCCCAACGTTACCGGGGAATTTATGGTGATTTCTGTGGTACGGGCAGTGTCTGAGTAGAGGCGATAATGAATACTGTTACCGCTCGACGTCATGGCGCGGACGCCGCCGGTTGCGGCCAGTCCGCCATTTAAGGAAAGTGTCGGGCTGAGGCCGGTGCTGCACGTGACGGTCACGGCGCTGGTGCCGTTCGCCCCAAGAAGTGTTCCGTTGATGACGCTGGTTAAATCGGCGTAGTTACCAAAGTTTAAGTTACCCCACAGGTTTGTTCCGCCGGTGACCGTGCCGTTGCCGACGGTACAGCCGGTGCTGATGGTCAGCGAAACACCCAATTGCCCTGTTAAGTTACCGGCTGCCTGCGCGCCTGTGGCTAACGTCAGGGTTGTTGCGGCCAGAATAGCCAATAAAGAATTTTTTGCGCCCATGATGACTCCCAATAACTGCTTACACGGATGTGTACTCATGCAACGGGGTTGCATGTGGAAATCCTCTGGTGGTCTGTAATTAACGCTAAAGACAGCCAAAAAAATCGGACAAGAAACGACGTACTGGCCGGGATTTGTGTTTTTCAGTCTTAACTGAAGATGTCCCTGACCTTAACCTCATGATGGAAAACGCCGTTATCGTTAAATATAAGTTAATAAATTTACCTTAAGGGGATATTTTTGGCATTTTTGATAATAAGGATAAAAATTCTATAAATGTAAAATTGATAGATTTTTATCCCAAAAGTACATTTATTACCGCATCATTTAAGAAAATGATGCGGCATAAAGATGAAGTTTATTAACCATTTTTTTAGATATTCATAAAGGGTTGCGCGGCTGTGTCCGGAGCCTCAAGCGGATTACGGCGACAAATCCTTCTGACAAACGGCAGTATTTTCAGCCGTTTCCTGATGATTGCCGCGCAGCGCCAGCAACACCACCAGCGCGGAAAACAGCGTAATGCCCGTCAGACACAGTAACAACGGGTGCAGCGACGCCGCATAAAGCTGCTGAAGCTGCGCGGTGCTGGCCTGAGGAATAAGCTGCTGCGCGACGGCCAGATTACCGGTCGCCAGCCGCTGCGCCGCCTGGCTGATTTCCCCGCTGGTGAATTGCGCCGCCAGCGCGCTGTGTGTCAGTGCGGCCAAAATCGCGCCCACAATTGCCAGCGAAATCCCTTCACCGGCCACGCGTGTGGTGCTGAAAATTCCGGTCGCCATACCTGCCCGTTCTTTTGGCACCACGCTGACCGAAAGCCCGTCCATCAAACCCCAGGGTAAACCCGTACCGACGCCAATTATCAGCATCGGCGCGATCATGCCGGACAGATCCTGCGCCAGAACCGCGCGGCTCAGCCAGCCCAGACCGGCGGCGGCAATCACCAGCCCGGACGTACACAACACGCCCGCCGGTACCCAGCGCGTCAGCCATGCGGCCAGCAGCGGCACGACCAGCATCGGCACCGACAGTGCCATCATCATCAGCCCGGCGCGCTCTTCGCTCAGCCCGATGACGCCGATAAACAGCATCGGCAGAACCACCAGCAGCACCACAAAACAGAAACCCGTCGCCAGCGGCAGCGCCTGCACACCGATAAAACGCACGTAGCGGAACAGCGATAAATCCAGCATCGGGTTTTTCACGCGCCGCTCAACCGCCACGAAAATCCCCAGTAACACCGCCGCGCCCGCCAGCATCGCCAGCACCTGCGGGCTGCTCAGGCCGGACTGCGGAATGTCCATCAGCGCCCAGGTCAGCAGGGCCAGCATGGCAGTAAACGACACCGTGCCCGGCCAGTCGATACCGGCGGCCTGCGGATTTCGCGTTTCGCGCATTTTCGACGTGCCGTTCAGCAGTGAAATCAGGGCAACGATGGCGATGGAGAAAAAGACCGAGCGCCAGCCGAAATGCGCGATAAGCAATCCGGCCAGAAACGGGCCGAACGCCAGCCCGACGCCAAAACTGCTGCCCATCAGGCTGAACGCGCGGGTTCGCGCTGCGCCGTCAAATTCCTGCGCCAGAGCCGCTGCACCGCCCGCCAGCGCACCGGCGGCGGCAATCCCCTGCGCGCCACGCAGTAAATCGGTCCACAGCAAACTGCTGCTAAAAGCCTGCAACAGCGAAAGCAGGGCGAACAGCGAAACGCCGCTGATAAACACTTTTTTGCGCCCGATTTCATCCGCCAGCGCACCGGCCGCCATCAGAAAACAGCCGAACGTCAGCATGAAAGAATTCGTTATCCAGCTGAGCGCCTGCGCGCTGCCGCCAAGTTCACGGGCGATGGCGGGCGTGGCGACCGCGCCGCTGACAAAATTAAGCGGCAGGATCACCGCCGCCAGACAAACGGTGAACAGAACCCGGAGATTGCCTGTGGCCTGCGTGGATGTGGTGTTCATTGGTTTCCCCAACGGAAAGAGTCGTGACGTTGATGATAAAATGTCGGTAATCTTGCGGAAACAGGCTCTGCGTCCGATGATTAAGGACTAAAACGCTCGAATGGCGGGGAAGGGTTAAATGGAAAATCTGAATGGTTTGCTGGCGTTTGTCCGTGCGGCACAAAGCCAGAGTTTTGCCGCGGCGGCAGAGCGCATGGGCATTTCGGCGTCGGCGGTGGGGAAAAGCGTGGCGCGGCTGGAGGAAAAACTCAACGTGCGGCTGTTTAACCGCAGCACGCGGCGCATCAGCCTGACCGATGAAGGGCAGCTTTTTTTCGAACGCTGCCAGAATATCGTCACGCAGCTGGAAGAAGCCGAGCAGGAGCTGGTGCGGATTTCCGCCGTGCCGCGCGGCAAATTGCGCATCACCGCGCCTGCTATCGGTTACCGCATGCTGTTGCCGCATTTGCCGGCGTTTCGCGCACGCTATCCTGACGTCGAGCTGGATCTGGATTTCAGCGACCGCATGGTTGACGTCATCGATGAAGGGTTTGATATCGCCATCCGCAGCGGCGAACTGAACAGCTCGCAGATGATGTCGCGCCGTCTGGGGCCGTTCCGCTTTGCCGTCGTCGGCAGCCCCGGCTATTTCGCGCAAAATCCAGCGCCACAAACGCCGGCCGATTTGCGCCATCACGCCTGTCTGCGTTACCGGTTTCCGGGCAACGGTCAATGGCAGGCGTGGGAACTGAGCGAAATCCCCGAAGAACTTCCGCTGGCGCTGAGCAGCAATAATCTGGAATCGATACTTCAGGCGGCGGTGCAGGGCTGGGAATGGCGTATGTGCCGGAGTTTATCGTGCGCCATTATCTGGCCTCCGGCGAGCTGATTTCGGTACTGGACAGTTTTCAGAAAGAGGGCGGCAAGTTCTCGGTGGTCTGGCCGAGCAGCCGCCATATGTTGCCCAAGGTGCGGGTATTTATCGATTTTCTGACCAGCAAAAAAGTACTGGGCTGATCACCGGCGATCCAGCCATTTACCGATTTCGGTCAGCGCCGGTTCCAGATTTTCACGGCCAAAGCCAACGCGCAGAAAATCCTCCGAAACCGGCGTCAGTACAGAGGCGTAAGTGACGGACGGAATCACCATCACACCGGTTTCTTCCACCAGCCGGGTGGCGAAAGCTTCCGCGCCTTTTGCACCGAGATAACGCGGAAAGGCCAGCACACCGGCCTTCGGCACGGAAAGTCGGAACAGATGCGGGTAACGCGCCAGAAATTGCGTCAGCGCGGCAAGCTGGCGGCGGGAACGCGCCATCACGCGCTCGAGGATCGGCGCGCGGGCGTTGAGCGCTATCGTCGTCAGAAACTCGCCGGGCATGGAATTGCAGATCGACAGATACTGCTTCATGCGTTCGAGTTTCAGCATCCACGCGTCATCCTGACACGCCACCCAGCCGATTCGCAGGCCGGGCAATCCGTAGGCTTTTGACGTCACATTCAGCGAGATCCCACGTTCGTAAATATCGGCCAGCTGCGGCAGACGATCCGCCGGATCAAACTCCGTCTGGCGATAGACTTCATCGGAGAAAATCCAGATCCCCCGCGCGCGGCACATGTCCACCAGATCCGTCAGTTGCTGATGAGAGATCAGCGCGCCGGTCGGGTTATGCGGGAAGTTTATCGCCAGCACTTTGGTGTTTTCACGCACCGCAGCCCGTACTTTTTCCACGTCCAGCGCCCAGTCGTTGTTTTCATCGAGCGCCACGCCGGTGACGGAACAGCGCGACAACGGCACGCTTTCCAGCGACTGATAATTGGGCGTGATAACAACCGCGTGATCACCCGGTTCGAGCAGCATCTGAAAACTGGCATAAATCGCTTCGTCGGCACCGGCAAAACTGATGACCTGCTGCGGCGTGATGTGCCGGTACGTGGACGCGATGGCTTCGAGAAGTTCAGGCGACCCGCGCAGCGGCGGGTAATCCAGCACGGTTTGCATGAAAGGCGCGCGGTGCTCTTTTCCCGCCAGTTCAAACAGCGTATCGATGCTCATCGATTCCGGGTAAGAGGAGGAAAGCGGAAAGCGGACGGCGTGTTCATGCCGCGAGAGATAGCTGATTAAACGAAAATCTTCTGGAAAGGACATGGCGTACCCGTTAATAAAATTTGAACATCAGCGGCGCTGGCCCTGCGCAAAACGGCGCTCAAGACGGCTTTGCAGCAGCTCTAAAACAATCGACATAATCCAGTAGATTGCGGCCGCCGTCGCCAGCATTTCCATATAGCGGTAAGTGCTGCGCCCGTAGGATTGCGCGAGAAAATTCAGCTCCCACAGCCCCATCAGTGAAACCAGAGACGAGTCTTTTAACATGGAAATAAACATCGAACCGGCGGGCGGGATAATAATGCGCAGCGCCTGCGGAGCCGTGACGTGAACCGCCACTGTCCAGCGCGAAACACCCAGCGCCAGTGCGGCTTCCTGCTGACCGCGCGGTACGGAAAGCACTCCGCTGCGGATGGTTTCCGCCAGATACGCGCCGTAGTTCATCGACAGCGCGATAATGCCGGAGCTGAGCGCGCCGAGCACAATCCCGAACTGCGGTAGCGCCAGATAGATAATTAACACCTGAACCAGCAGCGGCGTACCGCGAAACAGCGAGGCGTAAAACGTGGCGCAGCCAAAGGCCAGCGCGTTTTTGGACATCCGCCCGAGCGCGGTAATCAGGCCAATCAGCAGGCAGAAAAACATCGAGCAGGCGGTGATCATAATGGTCAGCGCCGCGCCCTGAATAAAGCCGTCCGGCGACAGGCGCAGCCCGAGCAGGAACGGCAATTTCTGGCTGATCAGGCTCCAGTCCAGCCCCATTTTGCTGAAGGTACCGAGCAGCAGACTGAGCAGAATCAGCCACGTCAGCCCGGTTTTGAATTTAAACGCGTGCGCGTGGTGCCAGCGTTCCGGCGTTTCCACCTTCGGCTGGCTGTCCGGGACTTGTGGCATCAGGGTGCCTCGTGCGTAATATCTTCACCCAGCCAGTGCTGGGAAATTTTCGCCAGCGTGCCGTCGTCGCGCAGCGATTTGATGGTGTCTGCGACTTTTTTATCCCACTCGGCGTCGCCTTTGTCCGTCGCCACCCAGTTCGGTTCGGCGTACAGTTCGGTGACAATTTTGAACACCGGCGCGCGTTTGATGCGGGCATTCGCGGTGGCTAAATCAGACACCACGCCGTCCAGACGCACGCCCGGCCCCAACGCCAGATTCTGGAACGCGACTTCTTCGTCACTCGGGATGACCTGCACGTTATCAAACGGGAAGTTCAGCGGTTTCGCGCCCGGAATTACCAGCGCTTTTTGCAGGTACGTTTCATAGGTCGAACCGATGCCCACGCCGATTTTCTTGTTGCTCAGATCCGCGGCAGATTTGATGCGGTCGTCTTTCTTGTTCACCACCAGCACTGCCGGAGAGTTGTAATACGGCGTCGGGAAATCCAGCACTTTGGCGCGTTCGGTATTTGGCGTCATCGAGCAGATACAGGTATCCCAGCGCCCCTGCCATTTCCCGCCGACAATCGTTTCCCAGCCTGGCGCAATAATTTCCAGCTTCACGCCCATGCGCTGTGCCACGGCTTTAGCGACATCCACGTCAAAACCGGCAAGCTGATTATTGTCATCAATAAAGCCGAAAGGCGGGTAGTCATTGACGATGGCATTGCGCAAAACACCGGTTTTGGTCACGCGATCTAACGTCGACCCGGCAAAAGTCGTGGCAGAAAACAGCGTGGAGGCCAGCAGTGTCAGGGCAACAAACGAAGTGCGCATAAGCAAAGTTTCCTTAAACGTAACCAAATTGGGGAAATATTGTGAAAACCTACACTAAGTTTTAGACGTATAGAAGTCCAAAGTTCGACTTTTTGGACTTACAGTGAACTCTGCCGAAAATCTCCCGAAATACAGCGTATTACTTCAATCGTTAAGTCAGTCATTAGCTGAGCAATCCCGCGCCGACGTTAATGGAAAACCCGAGAATGGCCAGATTGAAGACGAAGGAAATCACCGACTGCAACAGCGCGATCTGCCGCATATCGGTGGTGCCGGTTGCCACGTCAGCGGTCTGCGACGCCACGGCAATAGTGAAAGAGAAATAGATAAAATCCCAGTAACCGGGTTCGTCGGGCTTTTCCGGGAAAATCATCGGCGTGCAGTCTTTGCTGCGCCGCAGATAGTGATGATGCGCGTAATGCATGGCGAACGACGTGGGCAGCAGCGCCCAGGAGGCAATCAGCGTGGTGGCGGTCAGCAGAATGTGCAGCGCCCGCGCGGTGCCGGTGAGATCTTTGAGCGACCCGAGCTCCATCAGGATCGCCAGAATGCTCACCAGACAGGTCAGCGTCACCAGCGTCAGCACGATGCTGGCGCTTTCATCCTGCGTTTTGGCGATGTGCGGAATGTCTTTCGGCTCAGTGCGTAACATCCGAAACCACAGGAAAAACAGATACAGCCACGCCAGCACGTTCCAGCCAATCATCAGGCGTTGCAAAACCCCCAGATGGGCGGGAAGGACGAAAAAACAAACCAGCCCGGCAACGAGTGAAATCACCAACCGGGTGCGGGCTTGCAGGTAATGGCGAAGGGAAATGCTCATGGTGTGAGACGCTTAGCGAAAAAGGGATGGATACGTTAAGGGTAGACGCAGATGACGGGCTTGTAATGGCGGTAACTTTCACTTCTTTGCGTCTGCGCAATTTCTTCCAATACCCGGTTTCGCGGGAGTGATGTAGTAGGTTCTTTCTATTGCGCTTAAAGGTTTGAAATCATGTTTACTACGTCATTTTGGCCAGCCGCGGCGGCATATCAGGTTTCAATGATGGATCTGGATGCCCCGGAAAATCTGAATCCTAAAGCTCTGCAAACCATTCATTACTGCCTGCGTCTCACGGAAGCGATCAATCAGCTGGAAGCCGCCTGCGAAAGCCGTTTGCTGGATGCGCTGCGCGAGGAAATGTCGATCCAGTGTTTCCGCCTCGCGCCGATGTTTGATGACCCGGATACCCGTCGCGGCCTGTTTTTACGCGCGGAAGTGCTGGCGGACGACAGTTGCGGGAAAACCGTGCTGCCGCAAATCGCCGGACTGAATGAACAGCAACTGGTGCTGGGCATCGGCAATACCTCGACGTGGGTGGGGAAATCCAAACAAAGTTTTTATTCGTCGTGGTTTGGCGAACCCGCGCCGATGTTGCAGGAAATCTCCGACGTGATGGACAACCTCTTCCCGGAAAGTTTGCTGTATCTGCAAAAGGAAATTGCCGGGGATTTGCTGGCGATGCCGGGCTGCGCGTACAAAATTATCAATCTGTTTGGCATTGCCGGTGAAGCGAATACCTATCCGAAACATTTTGCGTATTTCTTCCCGGAAGATGAAGGGCTGAAGCATTCGCCGGTCAAACGCACCGTGGTTTTCGCCAACACGTACCTGCAACTGTTCGAACTGTTTTCCCGCACCGAAGCGGCGAAAATGGGCTGGCCGGAAGACCGGTTGCCGGACAGCCGCGTGTGCCAGCGTTATCTGATTGCGTGGTTCCGCGGGCACGATCTCGGGCATTCGCTGGTGCGTAACGAAAACGTCTTCCCGAAACTCAGCAAGATTGATCGCTGGGGATCGATGATGGTTCAGGAAGCGCTGGCCGACCAGTTTGGTCTGCTGATGTGTCTCACGCCGAAGGTGGCCGACGGTCTGCAACTGGATCGCACCGTGCTGGCGCGGATCTACTTCCTCGAAATGCTGCGCTATCTGCGTCGCGGCCCGTCGAGCTATCCGGACGCCGGTGCGGCCTGGATCCAGTTCAACTATCTGCGCGAACACGGATGCATTGAGCTGTCCGCTGATGCCATCGAATTTCACCCGGAACTTTTCTACACCCAGATGGCGGATCTCACCCGTCTGATGAGCGAAGCGTTGCTGGGCGGTGACGCGGAACGGGCGAAAGATTTCATGCTGGAACGTTGCCCGCACACCAATCCGGAGGATGTCGATGTGCTGATGGCGCGTCTGGGTACCACCAATGACATGATTGAATACAACCAGTTAATCAAGAGAGTTCCGCTATGATGCCGTTTTCAAATGGATTTTTGCTCAGCCTGTCGCTGTGTCTGGACATCGGGATTGCCAATATCGCCATGATTACGCTGGCGATGCAACGCGGCTATTTTCACGGATTCTGGCTGGGCATTGGCACCTGCATCGGCGACCTGATTTACGCGATGCTGGCGCTGGCAGGGATGACGCTGTTGCTGCAATACCAGAGCGTACGCTGGGTGCTGTGGGTCGGCGGCTCGCTGATGCTGATGTGGTTTACCTACAAAATGATCCGCGCGGCGCTGGCACCCGCCGGCGATCTGAATTCCGGTGACAACGCGCAGCCGCGCTCTGTGATCCGCAACTTTGGTCGTGGCGTGCTGCTGGCGATGTCCTCACCGACGGCGATTCTGTGGTTTGCCGCCGTCGGCGGGGCGCTGATTTCCCGCATGGGGCAAGGCGGCACCGTGGAAGCGTCGTGGTTCCTGACCGGCTTCTTCATTGCCGGTGTGTTCTGGACGATCGTGCTGTGCTGCGTTGGCAGCTGGGGCGGGAAAATGCTCGGCACCAAAATGCTGAAATACTCTTACGTGGCGTCGGCGGCAATTTTCTCGTATTTCGCGCTGTACGTCGTTATCACCGGGTATCGCGAATTTATCGTGTAGCCGCGTGGCCGTGCGAGGCGTTCAGCGACAGCGAATAGAGATGGGGCGTGATCCCCATCATCTTGCGGAACGTGTTGATGAAGTGGCTTTGATCGTAGAAGCCCAGGCGGATCGCCACATCCAGCGCATTATTGTTTTTGCGCAGCTGGTTACGGGCTTCGAGCAGCCGCAGTTGCATATGGTATTGCAGCGGCGGCATGCCGATGTGCTGACGGAAAAGTCGCACAAAATGGAATTTACTCAGCCCGCTGATTTGCGCCAGCGTATCAAGATGTATTTTGCGCGTCAGATGGTCGCGCATGAAATCCAGTGCCAGCGTGATGGGGCGCAGCGACTGCTCCTGCTCTTTTGCCGGTTCTTCCAGCAGCGCGCCCAGCAGCCACAGCAGATTCTGCTCCTGATCTTCATCATTGAGCGTGCGTTTGTAATGGCGAAGTGCGGAAAACAGCGCGGGATTATTCAGAACACCTTCGGTGAGCACCGGCGCGTGATGGTCTGAACGCAGATTGTGATCGACCGACACCTGGCGCAGCAACGCTTGCGGAATATGCACGCTGAGAAATTCGACTTTTTCTTCGCCGAACAACGATGACTGCACCGTTGACGGGTTATAAATCGTGATATCGCCTGCGCGCACCAGCGCGGTTTTGCCGTGCAGCCAGATTTCTTCCGTGCCGGTCAGATTGGCGCTGATGACGTATTCGTCGTGGGTGTGACGCGGAAATGACGAATTACTCGCGGTCAGATGCGAGCATTCAATGTCGTTAGCCATTGTCCATTCAGAAATAGAAAGAGACACATCACACCCCGTAATTCGTTGCTGTAGCCCTAAAGAAGAACAAAACGTTTTTTGTTATGTGAAATTTATAGCACATACCGCTGAAACCGGCAGGGGCAGGCTTATGCCTGAAGGCGAACCGGTTCCGTGCCCAACATAACGCCGTTTTTTCCGTGATGCTTTATCGCGTACATCGCCTGATCGGCACGCAGTAATACGTCGCTGAAATCATCGCTGGCCGCCATTTCCGCAATCCCGATGGATGCGCCTATCTGCGCATTGCCGTTGTCCAGCTCAAACGGGATCACCGCCGCATTCAGGCACGCCTGCGCCACGTTTTTAATCACCGGATTATTCAGTGAATACGGAAACAGCAACACAAATTCATCACCGCCCAGACGCCCCGGAATAACGCCCGCCGGGCAAACGTCTTTAAAACGCTGGCTGAGGCGCATCAGAACGTCATCGCCGCTGCGGTGCCCGAGCGTGTCGTTCACATGCTTAAAATCATCCAGATCGATAAACGCCACGCAAAGCGAACCGGTTTTTTTTAGCGCGCTGAACTGCTGTTGTAACGCATGACGGTTCGCCAGCCCGGTCAGCGGATCGTGGTTGGCCAGCGTGGCTAACTGTTGCTCATAATTCTTTTCTTTGGTCATGTCGATGTGAGTGCCCGTGACTTTCAGCGGGCGTCCGGCGTCGTCCCATTCGGTGACGCGGCCACGATCGAGCACCCAGGTAATGGTGCCATTTTTCGCCTGCATCCGGTGCAGCGCCTCGTAAAACGGCGTTTTGCCTTCCAGATGATTGTAAAAAGCTGACAGCACGTCTGCTTTGTCGTCCGGGTGCAAATGTTCTCGCCAGACCTCAAAACGCGCGCTCAGTTCTTTGGGCTGATAACCCAGCATGGATCCCCACCGGCGGTTGTAAATCACCAGTTTTCCGCTGGGCACGTCGAGCTGCCACAAACATAAACCGGTTCCATCCAGCGCCGCGTTCAGCTTGTTGCGGGCATCGTGCGCGATGCGTTTCAAACGGGCATTGTGCTTCTTCAGGTTCTGGAGTTGCTGCTTAAGTGAGGAATCAGACATTTCTTATTTTATGATCAAATAATTTTCATTCTTGTCACAGACCGTGATTTTGTAAACATCAGGCGTGAAAAAGATGTCAGGGGAGGGAATTTTAGGAATTTGCCCATAAGGGCAATCAGGGAGGGAAGACGGCTTGCGTGAGGCCGAAAATGTTAAATCAGAAGCGCACTCGTTATTTTTAAACAGGGATTGTCGATATATCTCCTGATGCAATAACGCGGTGTTTAATTATTTTCACATTATAAAAACATTTCATTCCCCTCTGCGAAAGCGCTTTGACAATACGTGCCAGTTTTCACGGGTTATTTTATTTATTGCCTGTCTTTATCCTGAGCTGGCTTGTCAATTCAATACGGAATAAGGCAAAATATGCGGCCCGCAAAACGGGGCGTATCACGCGTTCTGCATTAACGAAATCATTCTTCGTACAAGAAAAACATCCAAAAACCAGAGGCCGGGCTTAGTACCGGATAGATATTTACTTTCAGAAATCGACAGTCTTGTCGCAAGGAAACATAAATGGTGCACCACTCTTTTTATGTGACGTCATCCGTCATGGGAAATTCACATCATGTCGGATAACATCGCAACAGGTACCGCTTCCCGCGTGGAACTGCGTAAAAGCCTTACGCTGATTCCGGTTGTCATGATAGGCCTGGCCTATATGCAACCCATGACACTGTTTGATACTTTCGGTATTGTCTCCGGCCTGACCGACGGTCATGTACCGACGGCCTATGCCTTCGCGCTGATCGCCGTGTTATTTACGGCGCTGAGCTACGGCAAACTGGTGCGCCGCTATCCTTCTGCGGGCTCCGCTTATACTTACGCGCAAAAAGCGATTCATCCGGTGGTCGGCTTTATGGTCGGCTGGTCGTCGCTGCTCGATTACTTATTCGCGCCGATGATTAATATCCTGCTGGCAAAAATCTATTTTGAAGCGCTGGTGCCTTCCGTGCCGTCGTGGATATTTGTCATCGTGCTGGTCGGGTTTATGACGCTGTCGAATTTACGCAGCATCAAAACCGTCGCCAATATTAATACGCTGGTCGTCGTCTTACAGATTGTGCTGATTGCCGTGATTACCGGCATGGTCATTTACGGCGTTAACCACGGCACCGGTTACGGCACGTTAGCCAGTTCGAAACCGTTCTGGGGCGAAAATACCCATACTGTGCCGCTGATTACCGGCGCGACGATTCTGTGCTTCTCGTTCACCGGCTTTGACGGCATCAGTAATTTGTCGGAAGAAACCAAAGACGCCGAACGCGTGATCCCGCGGGCGATCTTCCTGACGGCGTTAATTGGCGGTGCCATCTTTATCGGCGCAACCTATTTCCTGCAGCTGTATTTCCCGGACATTTCCAGCTTCAAAAATCCGGACGCTTCGCAGCCTGAAATCATGTTGCAGGTCGCGGGGCGTGCCTTCCAGTTCGGCGCGCTGATTTTCTCCAGCATCACCGTTCTGGCGTCCGGCATGGCGGCGCACGCGGGCGTTTCGCGCCTGATGTACGTCATGGGCCGCGACGGCGTATTCCCGAAACGTTTCTTCGGCTACATTCACCCGAAATGGCGCACGCCGTCTTTCAACGTGTTGCTGGTCGGCGCGATTGCCCTGATGGCGATTAACTTCGATCTGGTGACGGCGACGGCGCTGATTAACTTCGGTGCGCTGGTGGCGTTTACCTTCGTGAACCTGTCTGTGATTTCGCAGTTCTGGATCCGCGAGAAGCGCAACAAAACCTTGATGGACCACTTCCAGTATCTGTTTTTACCGATGTGCGGCGCGCTGACGGTCGGGGCGTTGTGGGTCAATCTGGAAGAAGGCTCGATGGTGCTGGGGCTGATCTGGGGCGCAGTCGGCTTCATCTATCTGGCCTGTGTGACCAAAAGCTTCCGCAATCCGGTGCCGCAGTACGAAGACGTGGCGTAACGATTTATGAATAACGATGGCTCCTGCGGGAGCCATTTTTGTTTCTGTTTATGCGATTCCCACCCCGCGCATCAGCGCCGTGACCATCGCTGCCGCGATAATAATGACGATCAGCGGTGCCTTTCGCCATGCTAAAAACAGCGCCACGCCGACGCCCGCTACCCGCGCAAATCCGCCAAAGTGATGGCCTTCAAACAGCGCTGACGTGGCCGCAACGGCCAGTAACAGAATCGTGGCGGAATCCGACAACATCGATTGCGTTGCCGGTGAAAAATTCAGACGCGATCCCAGCCGGTAACCGGCCACGCGCATCGCAAATGTACCTGCCGCCAGAACGGCGATCCCGGCAATCCATAACATGTGCTGCGTCATTTTTTGTTTCTCCAGGCCAATAATCCCAGCAGTGAAAACAGCACCGGCATTCCGGCGGGCACAAAAGGCACGGCGGCGACGGAGAACAGTGCGCCGGACGCCGCCGGGATCAGCGTTCTGCGCTTTCTCAGTGCCGGGAAAATCAGCGCCAGCAAAATGGCCGGGAATACGGCATCCAGCCCGATCGCTTTGATATCCGGAATAAATTGCCCGATATACGCCCCGGCAATCACGCTGACCGGCCAGAACAACGCAATGCCCGCGCCGCACAGCCAGTAGGCTTTTTTGCGTTTTTCATGGGTGGGCTGCGAGATGCCGAACACCACGCTTTCGTCGTTCATGATGTGGCACCCGAGCCAGCTGAGCGATTTGCTGCCCACCAGATCTTTTACCGCGATACCGAACGGCAAATGGCGGGCATTCACCAGCAAACCCGCGGCTGCCGCAGCGAACGGGCTTCCGCCACCGCCGACAATTGCGATGAACAAAAACTCCGAGGCGCCGGCGAGCACCAGCAAAGAAAGCATCAGCGGCACCCACAGTGGGAAACCTCCGGCGACCGCCAGTGAACCGTAAGAAATCCCCACCAGACCGTCGGCGAGGCACACCAGAAAAATAGCTTTCACCACATCTTTTCCCAGCGGTGAAAAGAAACGCGCTTGCATAATTCAATCCCATAACGAACGAGTATCCATTATAATGAACACTTCCGAATCGTTCTTCAAGTCGAACGATCGTTCGTTATATAAATCACGGTGCCGTTATGTCTCAACCTATCAGCGTTATTTCCAAAGGTCTGGTGCGTGAACGTCAGCGCGCAGGCTTGTCTCTGGCGGAAGTCGCCCGCCGCGCCGGTGTGGCTAAATCGACGCTTTCACAACTCGAAGCCGGTAACGGTAATCCGAGTCTGGAAACGCTGTGGGCGCTGTGTGTGGCGCTGAATATTCCTTTCGCGCGCCTGATGGAGCCGGAAGTGAATAAAATGCAGGTGATCCGGCGTGGCGAAGGCCCGTCGGTGGTCGCAGAAATGTCGGATTACAAAGCGGTGCTTCTGGCGACCTGTCCGCCGGGCGCGCGGCGCGATGTGTATCTGCTGACCACGCAGCCGGGCAGCGACCGCGTTTCCAGCCCGCATCCGCAGGGTTCTGTCGAACACATCATTATCACGCAGGGGCGTGCGCTGGTCGGGCTGGTGGATTCACCGGTCGAGCTGAACGCCGGTGACTACATTTCGTATCCGGCCGACGTTGAGCATATTTTCAGGGCGCTGGAGCCCGACACCATGGCCGTGCTGGTGTCGGAGCAAAGCTGATCAAAACGTAATCAGCTTTTTCGTCAGATTGCTTTTGAGCAGCAGCATGGATGACATCACCGAAAGCAGGAACGTCATCAGAATGACCAGCAGTTTGGCGGTCAGGGAATTGACCGGGAACCACCCGACGAGCAGATTAAAAAAGGTGTAGTGCAGGATATAAACGCCGGTCATGGTTTTACCGAGCGAGCTGACCATTTCACTGACCGGCAGCCGCGTGGCGTCCGGTTTTACGCCGTTCGCGGCAAATTTATCTACTGGATCATCGGGCTGCTGATGGGTGTCGCGCTGTTCGTGATTGTCGAGATAGAGAAAGTGCTGACGAGGGGCTGGCGTAAGAGTTAGAGAAAAAAATATCCTGAACGGCCAACGGGTCGTTCAGGATGATTTGTTGAAAATCAGGTTACAATTTAAAGACTGTCACCGTCTGGCGTAACTGGTGCGCCTGCTGATCCAGAGACGCGGCAGCGGCGGCGGCTTGTTCCACCAGCGCGGCGTTTTGCTGCGTGACGCCGTCCATCTGCGTCACCGCCAGATTGACCTGCTCGATACCGATGCTTTGTTCGGACGACGCAGACGCAATCTCATCCATAATATCGTTCACCTGCTTAATGGATTGCACGATTTCATTCATGCGTTCCCCGACCAGCGTCACCTGACTGGAACCCGCGGTGATCCGCGTGACCGATTCCCCAATCAGGTTTTTGATGTCTTTCGCCGCTGTCGCACTGCGCTGCGCCAGGGTGCGGACTTCACTCGCCACTACCGCAAAACCACGCCCCGCTTCCCCCGCACGCGCAGCTTCAACGGCCGCATTGAGCGCAAGAATGTTGGTCTGGAACGCAATGCCTTCAATCACCCCGACAATCTGCACGATATCCTGCGATTCGGTGGAAATGCGCTGCATGGTGTTCGTCAACTGGCTCATCGCTTCGCCGCCGTGTTGTGTGGCCGACGTGGCTTTAACCGCCAGCTGGCTGGCCTGACGGGCATTTTCGGCGTTCATTTTGACTGTTGCGGTGATCTCTTCCATGCTGGCCGCAGTTTCCTGAAGTGATGCCGCCTGCTCTTCGGTGCGCTGCGACAGGTCGGTATTCCCCATTGAGATTTCGCTGGAGCCGGTGGCAATCGCATCGCTCGACAGCTGAATTTCCTGCACCAGTTCACGCAGCTTTTGTTTCATCTCGTTGAGCGTATACATCAGGCTGGAACGGTCGTTATCGGCAATTTTTACGTCGATGTTTAAATTACCGGCGGCAATTTGCGCGGCAATGTTGGCCGCGATATCCGGCTCTCCGCCAAGCGTGCGGCGGATGCTGCGGGTCATCACCCCGGCGATAATGCTCACCACCACGAAAATCGCCAGAGAGATCGCCAGCAGTTCCCAGGCCATTGTCCAGAAACTGGCGTTAATGTCGTCGTAGAAAAAGCCGGTACCGAGCATCCAGTTCCATTCAGGGATGGATACCACGCCCTGCAATTTAGGCTGCAATGGCTCGCTGGCGCTGCGTTTGACCAGCACATCAACCAGCCCGAAGTGATTTTCTTTTACCGCCTGTTTATAAGCTTCATTATCCACCATGCCGGACGGCGTATGGTTTCCGCCTGAACGTTTGCCGATGAGATCGGGATTCGGGTGAACAATCGTTAAATCTTTATCATCGTTCGCCCAGTAGTAACTTTTAGATTCGCTGTTAAGTTCAGAAAGCATTTTCTTAGCGCCTTCCTGGGCCTGCGCCTGATTCATTTTCCCGGACGTTTGTTCCTGAACATAATAACGGGAGATATGTTCGGCTTTAGTCAGTAAGTTGACGATTTCCGTCTTTCTGCTTTCAATCAGAGAATAATTCAATGAATACAATGCCGAACCCACAACGCAGGAAACGCCAAGAAGAGCAGAACCAACAAGTACAAATAATCTTGTGGAGATTTTCATAGTTACCCTTTTATTTTATGAGTCATAGCACGAAATTATTATCGGCACCGGTTTGTTGCTGCTTTAATGCGAAATTGTAAAATTAAACTCAATAATTTTAAATTTTAGTTAAATATTGCAAGGGGGATGCATCATAAAGTTGCGTGATTAGTTAATGATATTGAATTATTAAGAACGTAAAGGAGAGTACGAGCGAAAAAAACGCCGCTTTATTGGCAGGGTTAATCTGCCGCAGAGGGGAAAACGGGGGCGGTCAGACCGTAAAAATGATGGAAATGCAGTCGAAATCTATACCGGCAATCCGTACGACGCCTGGCTGGAATTTACTGACGTGTTAACCCGCGCCGACCAGAGCGAAAAACGGGGGGCAGGCTGGAGCGATCCGCCCAACAATTCCCAAAGCTTTGTCAGCACCATGCGAATTTTTTATGACACTGTCATTATGCGGGGTGCCTGTGTCATCGGAAGCTGTCCACGGGAAGGCTATAAATTTTGTTTCCCGGTCGCACTGCTGGAAAACGACGAGTTCCTCGGCTTGCTGCTGGATGAGGAAAATCAATACGATTTGACCGAAAAACGCATCGATGGCTGGCTGGAGAAAATTAAACAGGCCGTGCTTTAGCAATGTGAAATCCTTTAAATAGCCCGTCAACAACCAGCCACAAGGCGGTTTTTTTTATGCCAGCCGTAAACATGTTATTACCTGCTATTCATCCTGAAGGGTTTTGACAGACTCATTCCTGAGGCACTTAGGCAGATTCTGTGACAGTATTTAGCAATAAATGTTGTCAGGATTAGGATTCCTCTTGGTTAGAAAAATAAAATCGCAGTAATAAAAATCCTATAGCACCCTGAAAATAGGGTGCTAAGGTTATTTTTCTATAGGTTTAGGATAACTCCTAGGTAATTATCTTAATAATTGAAAACTTATTTCCAATACATATCTATGTACAAAACTCCAATAGTTTAGATTTCTGAAGGTGTTTTTAAGAAAACATCCTGATTTTGAAGTATTGATGTTTATTTTTCGTGAAAATAAAAACTAAAATTTACTCTAAAAAAGAATAATGCTCTGTTCTACAGTAAATAATCAGGCCAAATGGTGCTTTAACAAATCCACTGGAATGCGATCAGTTCTTATTGAGATAGTTCTTAGATTTTTGCCGTCACATCAGTGAAAAGCGTCGTATAGCTCACATTTCTGCGTTGAATTAGCCATATAACTAAGAATACGCCTAGGAAAGAGGTAGGTTAATAACGATAAGAATGTGTAAATCGATCGGTCAAACCTATTGTTGCTCATGTTTATGAGCGAGAAAAACGATTTGAAGAGTTTCCGCTGCGTATTACTCTACATACAGTCTTAGGAAAGGAATAAATATGAATTAAAACGCAGGTAAACTTCGTTTTCTTTATATCGTTCTGAAAGTGCTTTATTCTCCCCCGGTATCTCGGAGTAGAGTTTGAGCGTTTTTAAAACCACAAAATTAGGCGGCCCAATGCCTCGGGTAATTATCTGGAGTGAGTGCCATTTTACGAAATTGGCGTTGAAAGAAATAATCTCCAAGAAGGTACCTTACGTGAACGGTGTCATTTCCTATGACCAAAGCGAACAGGTGCAATTGTATACAAAGGATTATCTGATCATCGACCCGTCAGCGGGTGGCTTCCACAAGTGCTACGAGTTTTTGCGAGAGAATCTGAATGTTTTAGACCCGGAACGAATACTTATTGTGTCTTCTGCGGTCGATGTTCTGATGCTTGAGCTTCTTCTCAAAAAGGAATTTAAATTTTTGAAGAAGAAAAATGACTTATCTGACGTGGCGAATGCAATAGAACAGTTTATTCAGCTGCGTGGCACCACGATTAACAAGGAGGCGTTTAACTACAATATTACGCGAATGGAAGAGAAGGTTTTAGTGATGATGATGTCTGGCCTGTCTGTTACCAGTATCTCAAACATCCTGAAACTGAGTGTAAAAACGATCAGCGTCCATAAATGTAACTCTCTAAGAAAGATTGGCGTGGACGCCAGCAGTAGCTCGGCATTGTTCTTTTTGCACAAACATGCCGTGGGAAATTGAGTTAACCGATAAATATAACAAGTATCAAAAATTATTTTTGCTTTGAAGAAGTTTTGTTCGGCTATTGCTATTTATTTCAGGGGACGATATGCAATCGGTCACAAGAGGTTATCCGGGACATATTTTTGAACCCATCGTCACTGCTTCCGGTGGCCTGTTGGGTTTCGAATTGGCGAGAAAGTCGCAAAAAGTAGAAAGTCAACAAAATTCATGTGGTTATGAACATAATTTATCTCCTGAAGATAAAGTAAAAGTATTTTTCAACCAGGTCACACTTGCCTGCGTCAATGCCAATATATTTATCGATAATGATTTTCTGTTATCTATAAATATCGACGATGACATCGCCTGTCATATCGTTAGCAATACCGCTATACGTAATGTCTTACAGCAACATCGCTTTATCCGGCTGGCACTGGATCAGAATTTTTCTGAATTTAGTGAAGAAAGTCCGCGCAAGGTTATCCGGTCATTATCAGAATGCTGCACGTTATGGTTAGATAATTTCGGGGCCGGTAGCACCAGCCTTTCACTGGTTATGAACGAATCGTTTGAATATATAAAGGTCAGCGAAAGTTTTTTTTGGCAACACCAGGGAACTCAATCTTTTAGAAAAATTATTGAACACCTCACGCCTTATTGTCAGGGTGTTATCGTGAAAGGTGTCGAAAATGCACAACACGTAGAGTATTTAAATGGCAGCAATATTCGGGCAATGCAAGGGATATTGTGGACTTCCTATAATCAGGAGGAGCTGATTCAGTCGTTCTTTTCGAATGGCTGAACATTATTGCCATAACGTTGTAAATATTAATAACTTCTGTAAACGCTAAGGATATCTCGCCTGAAATTTAATGGTGAGATAGCCTTGCGTGGGAAACTGTTGAGTAAATATTTTGGCAAATTGGTGGCCGTAAACCAGGAGCGGTAGCATGGCTAAAATATATACCGGTCTTAAATTGTACAATAATTATTTTCTATTGATATACTCAAAGGGCCCATTGGTTATTGGGCGAACAATCCGTCTGTCAATTGAAGAGGAGTAATTATGAGAAAACTCATGTTTTCTGTTATTGCCCTGATGATGCTGCCGCTATATTCGCAGACAACATCTGCTGCTGAACTTAGCTCAGGGGAAACAGTGGCGGCAGTGGTTGGTACCAGCGGCGCAATATTAGCCGCAGGTCTGATTGCTGTAGGTAACGATGATAGTGATGGTAACAGCAATACCAATACCTCAACTACCACCACAACGTCACGCTAATAAGTCACTTAATTATAACCACACATCCGTGTGGTTATTTTCCCACATGATAATAAAGATATAGGGAATCACTTGTGCGCTATTCCTTATTGTTCCTCTGCCTCTTGTTACAAGCATGTTCCCCTTCGCAAAACAGTCTGGTTGATACTTTTAAGGTTGCCATTAAAGGGCCGCAGGATGTTGTGGTGCCACCCCAAAGAATTGCCGCTATTCCTTACGGCAGCATTTATTTAAAACTGCCTACATCTGCGCAAATCTTTGTGGTCGGTTATCTCCAGGATGGTTTTGAAAAATGGAGTACCGGCGACCAGGTCGTGTTTATTACCCAAAATGGTCGCCTTGTTCGGTCGGCCGGTTATTCGCAAGGGGATCTGCTGGAAGTCACCAATCTGCAACAAGACCCGCTGTTGCATGCAGCAAATTTGCGTGAAGGGGCGAGCTGGACGCGCCTGATGCGCTGGACGGAGAACCGGCAGCCATTGTCATCCGTTGTGACATCCCATTTCAGCCGTCAGGACGATGAAACCCTGACATTTCCCGGAAGAGTCGTCGCCTGTCAGGTGTGGCGCGAGGAAGTGACGCTTCAGGCCACGGGCGACCGCTGGCAAAACACTTTCTGGGTAGATCCACACAGCGGATTAGTGCTCAAGAGCAATCAGAGGTTGGGAGCAGATATGCCGGTGAGTATGACATTGCTCAAACCTGCCAATGCGGGGATCCCACCAGCATGAAAATAAAAACGCTTTTATTCATTTTTAGCGCCTTGCCGGGGATGACATTTTCCGAGAGCAACGTGGCCGTTTACACCAGCGCCTCTCAGGGGCAGCCTGCCCAGATACTCAGCCATATTAAAGATATGCGCCAGATGATGGCGGAGTCTGACCTGATCCGCCAATCCTGGTCGCCCGGCACGGTGATTGCCGTGCCTGCCGCCACGCCAGAGGCGCAGCAACAGTATCTGTACATGCAGAACCAGCTCAAGGCCTGGCGTGCCACGGAGAGTGGCGATACGCAGCATACCATTAACCGCGTCATTCAGCAGTTGCAGGGGTTGCAGGTTACCGGTCGTCAGTTTACCCCGATGGATTCGGATTTGATCCTCAACAACAATGCCGCTAACCGCCCGTTACAGGGGGATTATCGCGTCTATACCGCAACGCGTCCCAACAGCGTGTTGTTGCTGGGTGCGGTGAGTGGTGCGGGAAAACAGCCGTGGGTTGCAGGACGTACGATTCGTGAGTATCTCGCGGATCATCAATTTCTTTCTGGTGCCAATCTGAATGAAGCCGTGGTGATTGATCCCAATGGAACCATCCGGGTCGCGCCGGTCGCGTATTGGAATTATCGCCACGCTGAAGCCCAGCCGGGCAGTATCATTTGGGTCGGTTTTTCTGACTGGACGCTGCCGCGCCAGTTTGAAAACCTTAATCAGCACATCGTCTCTGTTTTGGCGCACCGGATCCCTGAATGATGAAACCAAAATATCTTCTCAGCCTGCTTGCTGTGTCCGTGGTTTACGCTAATTCCGTCCGGGCGCAAACGTATGATGAACCCCTTGGTCCTTCACAGTCCGATTTCGGTGGAGCGGGACTTTTACAAACACCGACGGCGCGGGTCCCGAAAGAAGGGGAGTCCAGTGCCAACTACCGCGATAATGATGCCTACCGTTTTTATTCGGTCTCGATGGCGTTGTTTCCCTGGCTGGAGACCACGTTGCGTTATACCGACGTGCGTGACCGGCTTTACAGTAGTGATCCGAACTTCAGCGGCAATCAAACCTATAAAGACAAGTCTTTCGATGTGAAATTAAGACTGTGGGAAGAGGGTTACTATCTTCCGCAGGTCGCGTTGGGCAAGCGCGATATCGGCGGCACGGGGTTGTTCGACAGTGAGTATCTGGTCGCCAGTAAAGCGGCCGGACCATTAGATTTCACGCTGGGGGTAGGCTGGGGTTATATCGGCAACAGCGGCAATATCACGAACCCTTTCTGCAAAGCCAGCGATAAATATTGTACCCGCGCGCAAAGCCATTCCACCGGCGATATTTCACTAAATGATATGTTCCGCGGCCCTGCGGGGGTATTCGGCGGCGTAGAGTATCAGACCCCCTGGCAGCCGTTGCGCCTGAAGATGGAATACGATGGTAATAATTACCGCGATGATTTCGCCGGGGCACTAAAACAGAACAGTAAGTTTAACTTCGGTGCTGTTTATCGCCTGGCAAGCTGGATGGATGTCAATGCCAGCTACGAGCGTGGCAATACCTTTATGTTCGGTTTTACCCTGCGCAGTAACATGAACGATTGGGTTCCTCATCAGATTGATGATCCGGTTCCTGCCTATCAGCCGCAGCCGCAAAGTGCGGGAATGGTTAATTACAGCGTCGCGACCGGGCAACTGGCTCAGATTAAAGGCAATGCCGGGTTTAGCGAACCGCGTATCGACATCCGTGACGACACTCTCAACGTTACGGGTCAGCAGGATAAATATCGCAATACGTCCAAAGGCGTAGAGCGTGCCAATCTCATCATGCTGAATAATCTGCCGGAGAATGTCGACACACTGGATGTTACCCAAAACCGCTTTGGTATGCCGATGGTCACCACACGTACCCGCGTGGCGAGTCTGCGTCAGCAGCAACAGGGTTATCCGCTGGGGCAGGAACAGTCCCTGAACCAGCAACGGATTGAACCGGTCACAGACGTCGGTCAGGGATTCTTTATCGGCAAAGACCGGTTTAATTACAGCCTTTCGCCGGTATTAAGACAATCCGTCGGCGGCCCTGAAAACTTTTATATGTATCAGATCGGTGTGCTGGCGGATGCCAACTACTGGCTGACAGATCACCTGCTTGTCGATGGCGGCGTGTTCGGCAACGTTGCCAATAACTACGATAAGTTCCGCTATGACGGCGTCAGTAATGACTCTTCTCTGCCACGCGTACGAACGCATATCCGTGAATATGTTCAGAACGATGTCTATGTGAATAACCTACAAGCCAACTACTTCCGTTATCTGGGCAACGGTTTCTACGGACAGCTTTATGGCGGTTATCTGGAGATGATGTACGGCGGCGTCGGGGGCGAAGTGCTCTACCGGCCACTGGATTCTGACTGGGCACTGGGTATTGATGCTAACTATGTCAAACAGCGCGACTGGGACGACATGATGCGCTTCACTAATTACAAGGCCGCAACCGGCAACCTGACAGCCTACTGGCGGCCGGCATTTATGGATGATGTGCTGGTGAAAATGAGTGTCGGGCAATATCTGGCTAAAGATAAAGGCGGCACGTTGGATCTCTCCAAACGCTTTGACAGCGGTGTCACCGTGGGAGCCTATGCGACGCTGACGAATGTCTCTAAACAGGAATACGGTGAAGGCTCCTTTACTAAAGGCTTCTACATCTCTGTTCCGCTGGACTTGCTGACTGTCAAACCAACACGCAGCACGCCAGCGGTCAGCTGGACACCACTGACGCGTGATGGTGGCCAGATGCTGGGCAGACAGTACGGCTTGTACGGTATTACTTCAGACAGAGATACGCCGCAGTTGCCTTAATGAAAGGTTGTGCCTGACTGAAACAGTCAGGCATCTACAAAATGACTTATTTATTATTTTTCTGATATGTCAGCATGTCAGGAGACAGTTAATGAAGTCCATTATTATAAGCCTATTAACCTGATGTTCTCAGGTAATAATTATTTTTGATACTTGTTGTGAGGGAAATATGACATTTCTCACCAGAAATTTTTACTCAAGCCTGTTTCTTGCTCTTTCGGATTTCGTCAGTTTTACCCTGTCGATTTATGTCGCTAAAATATTACTGAGCTTCATGCTCAAAGAGTTTGATGACTATATTCCCGCTCAACATGTTACTGCCCTGGTTTTATTGCACTGGACGCTGGCATTTTGTTGTGTTGGCTGGTTCTCGATTCGCTTGCGGCATTATTACTACCGCAAAACCTTCTGGTTTGAACTGAAAGAAATTTTACGCACGCTGGTCATTTTTGCCGTTATTGAGATCGCGGTGATGGCCTTCGCAGAATGGAATTTTTCCCGTTATATGTGGATCCTCACCTGGCTGTTGGTGCTGATATTTGTACCTTGTGCCCGCATGATGACTAAGCGTGTATTAACGGTTCTGGGTATCTGGCAACGCGATGCCATTATTATTGGTACCGGTAAAAATGCTCACGAGGCTTACAAAGCGATTCAAAGCGAAAAGAATCTCGGGCTGAACGTCACCGGATTTATTTCCAGCGAACTGACTGACAAGCCGGGTGACTGCATTGATGGCATTCCGATCATATTCTGCGATGACCTGTGGTTATTAACCCCGTGCGACAAGAAAACCCAGTTTATTGTCGCCGTGGAAGCACACCAGAGCGATATCCGTAACTACTGGCTGCGGGTGTTTATGATCCACGGTTACCGTTATGTCTCAGTGATCCCGACCCTGCGCGGCATGCCGCTCGACAGTACGGATATGTCGTTTATTTTCAGCCACGAAGTGATGATCTTACGTGTTCATCAGAACCTGGCAAAATGGTCATCACGCTTCCTGAAACGTGCTTTCGATATTGTGGCTTCACTGGGGATTATTGCCATATTGTCTCCGCTGCTGCTGTATATCAGCTTCAAAGTCAGGAAAGATGGCGGCCCGGCAATTTATGGCCATGAGCGTATTGGTAAAGGCGGCCGTCCTTTCAAATGTCTTAAATTCCGCTCAATGGTAATCAATTCCAAAGAAGTGCTTGAGGAATTGCTGGCAAATAACCCCGAAGCACGCGCCGAGTGGGATGAGACATTTAAGCTGAAAAACGATCCACGTATTACGCGCATCGGGCATTTATTGCGTAAAACCAGCATGGATGAATTGCCGCAGTTATTTAATGTATTAAAAGGAGAGATGAGCCTTGTTGGTCCGAGGCCTATTATTAACGCTGAACTGGAGCGTTACAGTGATGAGGTGGATTATTACTTGCTGAGCAAACCGGGAATGACCGGATTATGGCAGGTGAGTGGTCGCAGTGATGTGGATTACGAGACCCGCGTCTATCTTGACGCCTGGTATGTAAAAAACTGGTCGATGTGGAATGACATCGCCATCTTATTTAAAACAGTAAGTGTTGTGCTTAGAAAAGACGGTGCTTATTAACAGTCTTTTAAATAATGTATCACCCTCATGTATTGGCTGCTAGTTATTAGCGTCATGGCCAACATCAATTTCTGTTGAACCACATGATATGGATTTTATGAAAAATAAAACGTTTAAGATTTCTGCATTATTCGGGGCTTTGTTACTGAGCGGATGTACGGTTATTCCAGGGCAGTCGTTAAGTACCACGGACAAAGATGTTGTTCAACCTACTGATAGCAATTATGACATTGATAAATTAGTGAACGTGTACCCGATGACGCCCAGCCTGGTTGATCAACTGCGTCCATTAACTGAAGAAGCACGTCCAAATCCTCAGTTAGATCTGCAACTGCAAAACTACCAATATCGTATCGGTGTTGGTGATGTGCTTATGGTTACCGTCTGGGATCACCCGGAACTGACCACCCCAGCCGGGCAATACCGCAGTGCCAGTGATACAGGGAACTGGGTCAATGCTGATGGGACGATATTTTATCCATATATTGGAAAAATATACGTAGTAGGCAAAACACTCGCAGAAGTGCGTGATGAAATCACTCGTCGTTTAGCGACTTATATTGAAAGTCCTCAGGTCGATGTGGGAGTTGCGGCTTTTAGATCGCAGAAAGTTTACGTTACAGGGGAAGTTGTGAAATCTAGCCAGCAGCCAATCACTAATATTCCACTTACAATAATAGATGCGATTAATGCTGCGGGAGGAATGGCTCCTGACGCTGACTGGCGCAACGTGATACTGACTCATAATGGACAAGATACGCGTATATCGCTTCAGGCGTTGCTACAAAATGGGGATTTAACTCAAAACCATCTGCTTTATCCAGGCGATATACTTTATGTGCCGCGCAATGATGACTTAAAAGTTTTCGTTATGGGAGAAGTAGGAAAACAAAGTACGCTTAAAATGGATCGCAGTGGCATGACGCTGGCGGAAGCATTAGGCCATGCGGAGGGGTATCACAGGAAATGTCAGATGCTTCTGGGATTTTCGTAATCCGACAGGTTTTAGGCAGCAAACAAGGCAAAATTGCAAATATTTATCAGCTTAATGCAAAAGATGCTTCTGCGATGGTAATGAGCACAGAGTTTCACCTGCAACCATATGATATTGTTTATGTTACCACGGCTCCTGTGGTTCGATGGAATCGTGTTATATCTCAAATAGTGCCGACAATATCTGGTGTGCATAGTATAACGGAAGCAACCCGCTTTGTCCGAAACTGGGATTAATATGCATCATTCCATCTTAGTTGTATGTACCGGAAATATCTGCCGTTCACCAATAGCTGAGAGGCTATTGAAAAATTACTTACCAGATATAAAGGTAAGTTCTGCTGGTATAAAAGCATTGGAAAATAAGGATGCTGACACCTCAGCAATTGCAATTGCTGAAAAATATGGGGTTTCTTTATCTGGTCATAAAGGAAAACAATGCAGCTCAAGATTAATTCGGGATTATGATCTTATTTTAGTAATGGAGAAGTCACACATTGATTACATTACTGAAAATCATCCAGAGTCAAGAGGGAAGGTTATGCTACTTGGGCACTGGATGAACGGGAGAGATATCCCGGATCCGTATATGAAAAGTCCTGAGGTATTTGAATTTGTATTTAAATTAATTGATCAGGCTTGTCAATGCTGGGTTAAAAAACTCAGTGTATAACTAATCAGGGAAATAAAGCATGCGGTCAGTTATTTCAAAAAACACCCATGAAGATGACTCAAAAGAGTTTGATTTAAATCGTCTTTTCGGCGCATTGATCGACCACTATAAATTAGTGAGTTGTATTACATTTGCACTAACTTCACTTGCAATAATATATGTTATTTTTGCATCCCCTATTTACAAAGCTGATGCTTTAATACAAGTAGAACAGAAACAAGGTAATGCTATTTTAGATAGTATTAGCCAGGTTTTACCAGAGACACAACCTCAATCTGAGCCAGAGATTGCTTTGTTACAATCAAGAATGATTCTTGGTGAAACAATCGATGATCTTAATCTTCAAATAGAAGTCTCGCAAAAATATTTTCCGATTTTTGGGAGAGGTTTATCTCGACTTATGGGAGAAAATAAACAGAGTATTGAAGTGAGTAAACTTTTTGTACCAAAATTAAACTCTGATAATCCCGAAGTTGAATTGACTATAGTAGATAAAACTCATTATCGTGTAAGTATAGATTCGATTGACTATTATGGTCAGGTTGGCGTTACTTTAGAAAAGCCACAAATAAATATATTAGTCAATAAGATAGATGCAGTACCTGACACGAAATTTTCGTTAAAATATTCAAGTAAATTAGACGTAATTAATGATTTGCAAAAAAGTATATTAGTGGCAGACCAAGGAAAGGATACCGGTATGCTCACTTTATCTATGATGGGAAGTGATCCAGTAAAGATATCCCGGATTTTAAATAGTGTAAGCAATAACTATCTGGCACAGAATATCGCGAGACAAGCAGCGCAAAATGAAAAAAGTTTAGAATTCCTTCAAATTCAATTGCCAAAAGTAAGAGCCGATCTCGATAATGCTGAAAATAAAATGAATGCTTATCGACGTCAAAAGGATTCAATTGATCTTTCACTGGAAGCTAAATCAATACTTGACCAAATTGTGAATGTTGATAATCAGTTAAATCAATTAACATTTAGAGAGGCAGAAATTTCTCAACTGTTTACCAAAGAGCATCCGACTTATAAAGCCCTCTTAGAGAAAAGGCAAATATTACAAGATGAAAAAAATAAACTAAGTAAGCAAGTATCAGCCATGCCTGTTACACAGCAAGAAGTGTTAAGACTAAGCCGAGATGTAGAATCAGGGCGTGCTGTGTATATGCAATTATTAAACCGGCAACAGGAACTTGAGATAGCTAAATCCAGTGCAATTGGTAACGTGAGAATCATCGATCAGGCGGTAACCGAGCCGAAGCCGGTCAAACCGAACAAAGCCATAATTGTTGCAATTGCTTTTATTTTAAGTTTAGTGCTTTCAGTTATTATTGTTGTTCTTAAAGAGTTCTTACATAAAGGCGTCGAAACACCTCAACAGCTTGAAAACTTAGGGATTAATGTTTTTGCAAGTATTCCTAATTCAGAATGGATGGAGAAAAACAATAATTTAAAAATAAGTAGAAATAATATAAATAATGTGGAAAAGGTAGAGAAAATACTCGCTATAGATAACCCTGCAGATATAGCAATTGAGGCAATACGAAGCCTTAGAACGAGCTTGTATTTTGCGATGATGGAATCTTCAAATAATGTGCTGATGATTTCAGGGCCAACTCCTGGCGCAGGTAAGTCATTTATTAGTGCGAATTTAGCAGTGGTAATGGGACAACTAGATAAAAAAGTATTACTGATAGATGGTGATATGAGGAAAGGGTTTGCACATAAAGTTATGGGTATATCTGATAGAATCGGACTTTCGAATATACTCACCACAGATATTCCGTATTCAGAAGCTATAAATATAATTAGCAAGGCGAATATTGATTTTCTGGGCCGAGGAAAATTACCTTCAAACCCTGCTGAATTGTTGATGAGTCCAAGGTTTTCAAAATTAATTGAATGGGCAACAAAAAATTATGACTTAGTTATCATCGATAGCCCACCAATATTAGCAGTAACTGATGCTGCGATAATTGGACGGCATGCGGGAACGAACTTAATAGTAGCCAGATTTGAAGATACGACCACCAAAGACATTGAATTGAGTTTAAGCCGGTTTCAACAAAGCGGCGTAAGTATTAATGGATGCATTCTTAATGGTATAATAAAAAGACATAGTAGTTATTATAATTACTATGGTTATGAATATACTAGCCACCCTAAGAGTAAATAGTTTCTAAAGGGTAGTTTATTACAAACATAAAGTGAAGGTTAAATATGAATCGTAGAAATCTAATTATATTAACCTTTCTTACTTTAGGGCTGAAAGGTAGGCTAGCTTTAGCTTCGAAAAATCCAGAAGCTTTAAATATAACTCAGCACATCTTAGATCTAATGTCTGCGGGGAAAACTGTAAATATCCCCGCAGGTAATTATCTAATAGATGCGATATCAATAAAGGTTATATCGGGAAGTAAGTTGATTTTTTCTAAAGAAGCCGTTTTTAAAGTAAATGTTCCAGACCGTAGCGGTGGATGTATATTCCTTATTGATGATAAACAAGATATTGAAATAACAGGCGGTACTTTTAACGCTGAAGACGATATGATTGAAGTTATTAGTATTCGCAATGGAGCACATTCTATATCAGTTAGTGAGGTAATGTGTAATGGATGTAGGTTATTAAGAACGGATGTAATGAAAAGCTATGTTCGCATAAATGGTTCCGAATTAAATTATAACGTTAACATTAGTGAGTGTCATGGCGCGTCATCAAATATAGCGACAAGAAAAGCTTTCATTGAGTTACATTACATAAAGGATTGTAATTGTTTTGATTGTGAAATAGATGGATATTATCACGGTATAATGTTCTGGGGGGGGATGCAAACCCAAAAAGAGATGGGGTTGTGGAAAATATTAGGAAAGCATCCCATTTGAATTTTAAAGGCAATACTATAAAAAATGTTCAACTAGGAGGGATTTGGGGGTCGATGGGGGAATATATTACTATTGATTCCAATTATCTTGAACAGGGAAGGGATGTTGGTATTGACTTTGAAGGTTGCAATAATTCGTTAGCAATAAATAATATTATAAAAAACTTTAGGCATGGAGGACTAGCAACATTTTTTTTGTGTAACGATATTAAATT
Source organism: Rahnella sp. PCH160 (assembly GCF_047784855.1). NCBI lineage: Bacteria > Pseudomonadati > Pseudomonadota > Gammaproteobacteria > Enterobacterales > Yersiniaceae > Rahnella > Rahnella sp. PCH160. Next base: position 118,105 of record NZ_JBLOGT010000001.1, on the reverse strand, counting down.
CGAAAACAATACTTCTATTTCAACAAAAAAGGAAAACATAGTAGCTGCGATATTTAACTCAACGCTTAAGCAAGACAACAGGAATATCAAGTTCATTAATAATAAATTTATAGGAGATGGGGTTGTAACAGTATTTTCCCAAAATGGAACTGTTAGTGAGTTATTAATCCAAGGTAATGTATTTACAAACACATTGATAAAACTAACTAGTCCTAATAATGGGGCGATAAAAATATCTAAAAATAACTTCTCATTTAATATAATGCCACAAAAGGACATGCCTGTTGTAAATGTTTCAAATGTGCTTAATTCTACTAGTTATCTAATTGTAGAGAATAATCATATTAACAGTGAACAAAAATGGTTCGCAGATATCCCTGTGTTCCATATAAAAACGTTAGAATCTAGAAATTCAGAGTTAGCACCAATAGTTGAAGGTAACTTGGTCGAGAAAGTATCTTCACCTAAATCTGCTATAGTTTCAAAAATAACTCAAAAATAATTTTATATATTATCCCTCAGGATGTAAGATGAATAAACTGAGAAATTTTCTACTTTTTATAACATTCGCATTACCTAAAGCTGGTGCTAAGCTCGGTGGCTTTCCATTATATATATCATTAATTAGCAGTCTTTACTTCATGGTTTCTGGATTGCTGTATGTTTTTAAAAGGAAGATAGAGTTATTCTTTGTTTTATTACCTATCTTACTTGTCTTAGTCATGTTTTTGTTTAATCAGTTATCATTCACTGGCAATGAATATTATGGTAGTGGATATCTTGGCTCTGCATCTGTAATTGCTTATATTACTTCTTTTTTCTCGTTCCTATGCTACTACGGTGCTTTACAAATAAAGAACTCAGAAGAATGGAAAAGGAATTTAGTATTTATTTTTTATATCCTTGTCATCTACGCACTCATGCAAAAAATTTTTGGTGATTATAAAGTCACAATCCCAGGAATAACAGCGAATTACCAAGATGCAATAACTCCTGACTTTTTGGCAGGGAAAAATAATATGATCTGGGGGATCGGATATTTAAAAGCTACTTCCACTTATCAAAACGGAAATTTATTTGGTGCAAATCTCCTACTCATTGGTTTTGCTGTAATATCGAATTTTATCGTAGACAATAAGAAAGTAATAATTCCCATCTCTCTGTTATGCATTGTCGTTTTATTAACAGCATCGGTCTCAATTTACATTGGTCTGATTGCTGGGTTATTGTGGATGTTCTTTACATCCAAAAATAATTCAGGCCGCTCAATTATAATTTTTCTGCTTGGTATCCTTTTTCTGTCTCTACTGTTATTTTTTGTCTTCACAACAGATAATGTATTTTCTGAAATAATTCGCGAGAGATTATTTAATCGAGACTTGTCTGAAGGCAGTGGAAGAATTGAGAAAATAAATGAGTATTTAGAAATGGTTGGAAATAATTTTTGGGTATTGATTAATGGCATGCTTTTTTATGATAGAAAGTTTGATGAGATTTATGAAGTATTACCTGCTGCAATATTACAAATCTTTGGGTTGCCTTTGCTCGTCTATTATATATGGTTCTTGGCTGTAAAGTTAAAAGCTATCGTTAAGTCTCCTTATATGCTTCCTTTCATAGCATATTTTACCGCATCACTTTCTGATGGAGCATACTGGTTGCCACCTACTGCGACAAATTTATTTATTCTTTTAGGGCTTTGTACACTTTGGAATAAAAAAAGTAAAGCATAATGAAATTATCAACTAATTTTTTTGGTGCTCATGAAATTAATATGCCGAGTATGATATGCTAAGAAATAAAAAAATAGCAGTGGTATTCACAGCTTCAATTTTGGGCGGCCATGAATTGATGGCTGTAAATCATATTAAAAAATTCAAAAAAAGAGGGGTGGATATATGTTCTTTTGTCCCAGAAAATAATGATAAATTAATTACTCTAATGAAGTCATCAAGTTTGGATTATACTTTACATCAAGTGCGTCATCGGCGTCTGGAAATAATTAATTCCTTCATTAATTTGAAGTATCTACGTGAAGCTTTTAGTTTTTTAAAGGGAATACATAATAATTTCGATTTCGTAATAGTCGTCCAAGGGGATGTTGAGTTAGGGGCAGGTTTTATAAGCGCGGGAAGGAAATTATCTTTAAATAATATTATCAGCTATATTCCTTATACTCATAGTTTTAAAGTTATGGGGAGTAGGTTCGCTTTAGTGAAAGATGTTCTCGCGAAATATGCTTATAGACGTTGTGATAAATATATTACTATATGTAGTCAGTTTTCACTCGATTTAAAGAAGAAAAATCCCAAATCTCAAGTGCGCGTTTTGAAAAATTTTGTTGAAACACCTAATGATTTTAAAACGAATCTGACCTACGAAAACAATGTTAAAAAACATGGTTATTTGACTATACTCATGGCTGGAAGAATTTATTTCAGGCAGAAAGGACAGGATATTCTCATTAAGGCGCTAAAAAGAATTCCATCTAATATTCATATTCAACTTAATGTTATTGGTGATGGCCCTGATTTCGATAAATTAGTAGAATTATCTACAGAACTCAACGGGAATATAAAGGTTGTTTTCTTTGGTTGGAAAGAAAATGTATGGGAGCACTCGAATTCTGTAGATTTACTGGTCATTCCTTCAAATTATGAAGGCGTACCATTAATAATGCTAGAAGCATTGAAAAGAAATCTCCCAATAATTGCTCCTGCCAGAGATGGAATGCTTGATTATCTTGACAAAAATTCATTATATCCCACAGGTCCCTCTGAGTGCCAATCTCTCGCAAATAAAATCATGGATTTTTTTAACGAAAGAAATTGTTAATTTATTGAAGGGTGTGATTATTGATGAGTAAAATATTAATTGATAACCGTTGGGACGGAACTGGCGGTATAGGTACCTTCGCACACGAGACGAATAAAATAAACCGTTATAAAGATGCAGGTTTTACTGGGAAACCATTTAGTCCGTTAGATTCTTTTAGGTTAACGCTGAGAACAATGTTTACTAGAAATAAAATTTTGTTTTTCCCTGGGTATATTCCTCCATTGTATTCCTGCTCTCCTTATGTAATTACTATTCATGATCTAAATCATCTCGACAGAGAAGATAATTCAAGTGTACTAAAAAAATTATTTTACAATACTATTATCCTTCGAGGATGCAAAAAAGCTAAATATATTTTTACGGTTTCAGAGTTTTCCAAAAAAAGGATAGTTGATTGGTCAGGCGTACCGAAGGAAAAGGTAATCAATGTAGGCAATGGTGTATCAAATGATTTTTCTCCTGAAGGAGAAGGAATAGGGTATCCTTTTGAGTACTTTCTTTGTGTAAGTAACAGGAAATCACATAAAAATGAGATTAGAACCTTGTTGGCATTTAGAGAATCAAAAATTCCAAGCACAATAAAACTTGTATTTACTGGTGAGGAAAATACTACCTTAAAGAATAAAATTGCAGAACTCGGGATGTCTGAAAGAGTTATTTTTTCGGGTTTTCTTAAGAAAGTTGATTTGCCAAAAATCTATAGAAGTGCCAAGGCTCTTGTCTTCGTATCCTTGTACGAAGGGTTTGGATTGCCAGTACTTGAGGCAATGGCGAGCGGCGTTCCTGTTATTACATCTTCGACAACCTCATTGGGTGAAATCGCTGGAAATGCTGCATATTTGGTTGATCCAGAAAATGTCGCTCAAATCGCAGAAGCGATTAATATCCTTAATCGAGATGAGTTTGTGAGGTCGGATTTAATTCATAAAGGATTATCCCATGTACAAAAATACTCTTGGGAAAAGGCAGCGAGTGAAATAAATTATCATTTGTCTTTAATATAAATATATTACCTTTTCCCATAAGCGTAATTTTTCGTATTTTCACGGTAATTAATATACAACTTAAGAGTTTTAGAATAAGAGAGAATTCCGTGGTTGATAAAAAACTAATGGCAAGAAATACTCTTATGCTTTATGCCAGAATGTTACTCATTATGTTTGTAACATTCTATACATCAAGGATGGTGTTGGAGGCGTTAGGTGTTTATGATTTTGGTTTATATAGTGTTGTTGGTAGTATTATTATCTTGTTTTCATTTATCCAAAACGTATCTGCTTTGGCGACTCAGAGATTCTTATCTGTTGGTTTAGGAAGGAACGACCATGCCTGGACTAATAAGGTTTTTAATACAAGTTTTTTAGTGCATTTAACTATCTGCGCGTTTGTTCTATTTTTTGCAGAAACAGCCGGGTTATGGTTTATTTCACATAAAATGAATATACCAGCAGGCAGAGTGTCTGATGTTTTTTGGGTATATCAAATATCAATAATTTCCCTTCTTTTCCAAATAATGCAAACGCCGTTTATGGCTGCTTTGATAGCTCTGGAAAAAATGGATGCCTTCGCGAAAATAGGTATTTTCGATGCTTTCCAGCGATGGTTTATGGTCTTTATATTTACGCTTTTTAACTTTAATCATAAAATAGTATACTATTCTTTATTTTTATTGATCGGTTATTTTCTTGTATTTATTTTATATTTCGTATTTTGTGTTAATAAATTGGATGTTTGTAAGATAAAACCAAAAATATCTGAAAGCAAAGACCTTTTTAAAGAAATACTATCATTCTCAAGTTGGTCCATGATTGGGTCATTGAGTGTTGTTGGTTTATCACAGGGTATAGCATTGCTAACCTATTTCTTTGTAGGTGTTGTTGCAAATGGCTCTGTCTGGCTAGCTGAACAAATAATGGTTGCCTTTAATAGAATTATAGGGACTCTTCAGACAGCATTTAACCCACAAATTATTAAGCAACAGTCGGTTTTACAAACTCAGGAGGTCTCCTCCTTAATTAAATTATGTTGCAAGCTGACAGCATGTATTGTACTGATCTCTGCAATTCCTGTTTTCGTAGATACTAAAGTAATTGTAAATTTATGGCTTTCTCAGGCGCCTCCATATTTGGAGGGCTTAATAAAAATAGTCGTTGTATACATACTTATAGATGCATTATCTGGACCATATATTACTGCAATATATGCAGTTGGAAGACTGCAAAAATATCAAGTTACCGTTTCTATAATCATGATTTTATCGCTGACTTTATCATTCGTGCTTTATTCGCTCGGGTTCTCTATTTATGTTGCTTACTCGGTTAGGGTAGTTTGTTCTTTTGCATTACTTTTATATAGAGTTTTGTTAGTTAGCCGCATTGCCAATGTGGGATATAAATCGTTTTTATATAATGACTTTCCCAGACTTGCTTGTGTTACAGTAATTTCTATTTTGTTTAGTGAATTTATAAATGGATATTTACCTAATGGTTTGAGTGGGTTGATATTCTTAGTGATTATTAATGCTTTATTTGTCCTTGTTATGCTTTCTATATTTTCTATAAATTCAACTGAAAGACGTTTTATCGTCAATTTGATAAAAAAACGTTTTTAATTTGGTGTTGCGCTTTCTGTTTATAAGGTGACGTTATGAATAATAAGTTTGGGGTTATGACATACGAGAGTGATATTTATATAAAAAGGAATTGGATTAATTTAGGTGACTATGTACAAAGTACTGCTGCAAAACAGTTTTTAAATTCCGTCGACTCATTTATTCCTCGCGACCACATGAATACTTATAGCGGGGATGCAGTAAAAATGATCATGAATGCTTGGTATATGGACATTCCAGATAATTTCCCCCCAGCAAGAAATATTGAGCCGTTATATGTTTCTATTCATATTAACTCTACTATCGTAGATGCTATTTTTTCTAAAGAAACCATACAACATTTCAAACAGCACGAACCAATTGGTTGTCGCGATTTCTATACGAGAGATTTATTAAATTCTAAAGGTATTGAAGCATATTATTCCGGTTGCATGACTCTTACACTTGGTGAAACCTATAAAAGGGACAATGTTACTGATGACGTTTACTTTATTGATGTAATGTATGATTCCATGACTATCCCAGAATTACTACGTAAACCCTTAAGATTGGGGAAGCGTATTTTAAATGGAAGGGCATTTGAATTTAACCATAGGAATCGGGTCCTAAATAAATACTTTGAACCCGACTTAATTAAAAACGCCAAGTTTGAAACTCAAATTATACCTTACGTGACTGCAAAAGAAGGTTTCAAACTTGCTGATGATTTTCTGAGGCGTTTAGCTAATGCCAAATTAGTTGTGACATCACGTATTCATACTGCTCTTCCATGTCTTGCTATGGGGACGCCAGTTATTTTTGTTAATGGCGGTTTTAAAAACAAAGTAGATAACTGTCGTTTTGATGGGCTGTTTGATTTCTTTAAAAGAATAGATGTTGATGCAAAGGGTGAATCTGTCGCTAATTTCAATTTTGCAGGTGATAAAATCGGCCTCAATACGAAGATTAAGAACTTGGACACCCACCTTGAGTATTCTCGTCAGCTTATTGATAAGTGTAATTCATTCGCGAGATAGATTATATAAACGCTCCTTGTATGGTTGTCATATCTTAACTTTATCAAGCTAAGCATTACCTAATGCCAAAGGACGTTAATCTTTCTTAGATTAACGTGGAATTATTACGTCGAGGTAATCATGATCCTTCCAGTAATCATGGCTGGCGGCACCGGTAGCCGTTTGTGGCCAATGTCTCGTGAGCTTTATCCAAAACAATTTCTTCGTCTGCATGGCGATAATTCCATGTTGCAGGAAACGGTCTCCCGTTTAAAAGGGCTGGACGTTTCTGCACCGCTGGTTATTTGTAATGAAGAGCATCGCTTTCTTGTTGCCGAACAATTACGGCAAATAAACCAGCTCTCCGACAATATTATTCTTGAGCCTGTCGGCCGCAATACGGCGCCTGCTATTACGCTGGCTGCGCTCAGTGCCATCGAAAACGGTTCTGATCCGTTACTGTTGGTGCTTGCTGCCGACCATGTTATCGAGTCTCCGGATGCCTTCCATCAGGCCGTGCAGAATGCTATTCCGTTCGCTGAGGAGGGGAAACTGGTCACGTTCGGTATCGTGCCAACAGGCCCTGAAACCGGTTACGGTTATATCCAGCGGGGAACAGAATTCAGCAGTGATGCCGATCCTGTTTTTCGGGTGCAGCGTTTTGTCGAGAAACCGAATCTTGAGACCGCACTGCAATATCTGGAAAGCGGCGAGTATTACTGGAACAGCGGTATGTTTTTGTTCCGCGCCAGACGTTTTCTTGAAGAGATGGCGAAATTCAGGCCGGACATACTCGAAGCCTGTCAGAAAGCGATTGAGACTTCGCATACTGATGAGCAGCAAGATTTTATCCGTGTAGATAAAGCGGCATTTATTTCCTGCCCGGATGAATCGGTTGATTATGCCGTAATGGAAAAAACCACGGATGCGATTGTTGTTCCGTTAGATGCGGGCTGGAATGATGTGGGTTCCTGGTCGGCGCTTTGGGACGTGAATGATAAAAACGCCGAAGGGAATGCCATCAATGGCGATGTATTTACCCATAATGCGAACAATTGTTATATCAACACCGATGAGAAATTGGTGGCCGCCATTGGTGTGGATAATCTGGTCATCGTAAATACGAAAGATGCCGTTTTAGTGATTGATAAAAACCAGGTGCAGGACGTTAAAAAAGTCGTCGAATATTTAAAAAATAATAAACGACGGGAATATCGTTTGCACCGCGAATCCTATCGCCCGTGGGGCCGTAACGATAATGTCGTGACTGCACCTCGTTATCATGTGAACCGCATCACCGTTAAACCGGGCGGACAGTTCTCATTACAAATGCACCATCACCGCGCGGAGCACTGGGTTATTCTGTCGGGCACCGCCAGAGTTATTCTCGAAGATAAAAATTATCTGCTCAGTGAAAATGAATCAACGTTTATCCCTATTGGGGCTCAGCATATGTTAGAGAACCCGGGAAAAATTCCTCTGGAACTTCTGGAAATTCAGTCGGGATCCTATCTGGAAGATGACGATATTATCCGTATAAAAGATCACTATGGTCGCTGCTAATTTGGGGATGAAATATGTCAGGTACATTAACTTGCTTTAAAGCTTACGATATCCGCGGTGAATTAGGCGTCGAATTAAATGAAGATATTGCCTATCGCATAGGGCGTGCTTACGGGGAATATTTAAAACCTAATAAAATGGTATTGGGGGGCGATGTACGTTTAACCAGCGAAGCATTAAAACTTGCGCTGGCGAAAGGTTTGCAGGATGCGGGAACGGACGTTGTTGATATCGGCGTGACCGGCACAGAAGAAATCTATTTTGCGACGTCTTATTTGTGTCTTGATGGCGGCATAGAAGTGACGGCCAGCCACAATCCGATGAACTACAACGGCATGAAACTGGTGCGTGAAGATTCCCGTCCGATCAGCGGCGATACAGGCTTACGTGATATTCAGGCGCTGGCGGAAGCTAATAATTTTCCACCGGTCGATCAGGCTAAGCGCGGCAGTTACGAGAAAGCCTCTGTGCTGGATGAGTATGTTGATAAGCTGCTCAGCTTTATCAATGTAGAGAACTTTACCCGCCCTTTAAAACTGGTGTTTAACTCCGGTAATGGTGCGGCGGGCCATGTTGTCGATGCCATTGAACAGCGGTTTATTGCAGCCGGTGTGCCGGTTGAATTTATCAAAGTTCACCATGAGGCAGACGGCACATTCCCGAACGGTATTCCTAACCCGTTATTGCCGGAGTGCCGTCAGGACACAACGGATGCCATCATTAAGCACAAAGCAGATATGGGGATCGCTTTTGACGGTGATTTTGACAGATGTTTTCTCTTTGATGATGCCGGTAATTTTATCGAAGGGTATTACATCGTCGGTCTGCTTGCCGATGCCTTCCTCGAAAAATATCCCAACTCAAGAATTATCCATGACCCGCGTCTGAGCTGGAATACCATTGATATTGTCACCGGTGCGGGCGGCGTGCCTGTTATGTCGAAAACCGGCCATGCTTTTATTAAAGAACGTATGCGTCAGGAAGATGCGGTCTATGGCGGTGAGATGAGCGCCCATCATTACTTCCGCGATTTCTATTATTGCGACAGTGGGATGATCCCCTGGCTGCTGGTCGCTGAATTATTGCATCTGAAAGGCAAGTCTCTGCGGCAACTGATTAATGACCGGATCACGGCCTATCCTGCGTCCGGCGAAATTAACAGCTATTTGCAGCAGCCTAAAGAATCCATCGCCCGTGTGCTGGCAGTTTATGAAGATGAAGCCATCAATGTGGACCATACGGACGGTATCAGCCTTGAGTTTGACGAATGGCGGTTTAATCTTCGCAGTTCAAATACCGAACCGGTAGTGCGTCTGAACGTGGAATCCAGGGCGAATTCCAAATTAATGCAGGAGCAGACCCGGAGGATCCTTTCTATTCTCCGCAGTATGTAATTTCTCATTAATAAATTTCTGGTGAGTAATAACCACTCACTGTTGAGTCCGTGTTACTCACTTTTATCATTCGGAAGACTTCACGTTCACCCTTAATTGTATTTGTTATCATCATACTAAAATAATAATTCATGAGGTTTTAATGATGTCACATGAAGTGAGTGTTGGGATTGTCGCTGACTGGTTAGTGACTTTTGCCGGGGCAGAAAAGGTTATTGCAGAATTTATCAAACTTTACCCTGAATCAGAACTTTACTCAGTTGTTGATTTTCTTTCTGATGAATCCAGAAAACAATTTTACGGTAAAGATGTCACGACTTCATTTATTCAACGCCTGCCGTTTGCAAAAACAAAGTACCAGCAATATTTACCGCTGATGCCTTTAGCTATCGAGCAGCTAGATGTCACAAAACATAATATTATTCTTTCCAGCAGCCATGCCGTGGCAAAAGGGGTTCTCACGGGGCCCGATCAGCTGCACATTAGTTATGTCCACTCTCCGATACGTTATGCCTGGGATTTTCAACATCAGTACCTCAGAGAGGCCGGATTAAATAAAGGGCTTAAGGGTAAACTTGCCCGCTGTTTTTTGCACAAAATACGAATCTGGGATTACCGTACAGCAAACGGTGTAAATCATTTTATTGCTAATTCACATTTCATCGCGAGAAGAATTAAAAAAGTCTACGGGCGTGATGCCGATGTTATTTACCCGCCGGTGAGCGTGGATCGCTTTACGTTGCAGGAAAATAAAGAGGACTTTTACTTTACTGCATCCCGCATGGTGCCCTACAAACGCATCGACATCATTGTGGAAGCTTTCAGCCTGATGCCGGACAAAAAACTGGTGGTCATTGGCGACGGTTCTGAGATGGCCAAAATAAAGGCGAAGGCGGGCAAGAATGTTAAGATTCTGGGTTATCAGCCTGACGATGTCATGGAGGACCACATGCGTCGCGCGAAGGCATTTGTCTTTGCTGCTGAAGAGGATTTTGGTATTACGCCGGTTGAAGCACAGGCCTGCGGGACGCCGGTCATTGCCTTTGGTAAAGGCGGTGTGCTGGAGTCGATTCGCCCCTATGGTGAAACCAATCCGACCGGTATTTTCTTTGCAGAGCAAACGGCAGAGTCCCTGATACGGGCTGTTTTGTTATTTGAGACCATACAAGATTCGTTCCTGCCGGTGAATTGCCGCAACAATGCATTACGGTTTTCTGAAGAACGTTTTCACAAAGAATTAGATGAGTACATCAAAACAAAATGGCAGGAGTTTAATGAAAGTAAGAAGGTTATTTATTAATTTTTACGAATTGACCCATGCTGTTTATTACCGGATTCTGCATCTTATCTCTGGTTCGCTATTCCTATTTCGGTGAATAACCTTACGATTATAATCGGGCATCAGCCATGATGCGTTTATTAAATTGTAATCAAAGGATCTTATATGTCTAAAGTCGCACTGATTACCCCTATAACCGGGCAGGATGGCTCTTATCTTGCCGAGCTTTTATTAAAGAAAGGTTATACTGTTCACGGTATCGGCGGAAATGTTATTCCGTTAAATACCGGGATTCCGGGCAGTAGTTTTCAAGATAAATCCTCTGATCTTCATATTTATGCCTATGCTGATATCAGTACGGGAACGGCCCGCGATTTGCTCGCTATTATCCGGCCAGACGAGATTTATAATCTGGGTGGTACGGGGCAGTCGTCTGAATTCTCTGATCCTACAGATGATCTGTTTTCCACGGGAGAATTCAGCGCTTTAAAAGTACTCGGGGCTATCCGTACTCTCGGGCTGGAAACGAAGACGCGTTATTATCATGCCTCACCTTCTGCGTTATGCGGGCTGGTGAATGGCATTGCGATTAATGAAATGGTGAGCCTGAATATTTATCCTTCCTGGTATGCCACTGGTATCTCTGATTTCTGGACGATTGTGAATTACCGCGAGACGTTCGGAGTCTATGCGTGCAGCGGGATTCTTTTTAATCATGAATCACCGCATCGCAGTGAAAATTTTGTCACGCGTAAAATTACCCGCTGTCTGGCCAATATTACGCAGGGGCTGGAGAAGTGCCTGCATCTGGGGAATCTGAATGCGCTGCGAGACTGGGGCCATGCCAGGGATTACGTCAAAATGCAGTGGCTGATGTTGCAGCAGGATACCCCTGAGGATTTTGTGGTTGCCACCGGCGTGCAATATACCGTTCGCCAGTTTGTGACGTTCGCTGCGCTGGAGCTGGGGATTAAGCTGCGCTTTACTGGCAAAGGTGTGGAAGAGAAGGGGATTATTACCGCGATTATCAGCCCGGTGGCGGCCGCCCTGAAAGTGGGGGATGTGATTGTCGCGGTCGATCCACGTTATATCCGGCCTGCCGAAGCGTGCGAGGTCAGCGCTAATCCTACCAAGGCGCGTCGCAAACTCGGCTGGGCACCGGAAACCTCTTTGCAGGATATGGTCATTGAGATGGTTCAGGCGGATCTTGCTTGCGCGAAGAAGGCTGCGCGGCTGAAATTGTACGGATAACGTTTCTCGGATACGCTGAATGCAGTAATCGTAAGGCCGGTGAATGAGATAAACATTCACCGGCCTTTTTTTATTGGCTTCTCAAAGTAAAAAAGAACCGTCACAGGAGATAAAAAATCAGTTTTGTATTTTCACCAATCGGGCGGGTTGGGAGGTATTTCATCCCTTGCCAGCCCCGATGCCTTACGTGTTCTGACTGCAATAGCCAATACATTTATCAACCCAGCATAGCAAACTCTCCTGACGGTAAATCGCCCCTTCCAGCACGATATAATCGCCAAATCGATCACTATCCAGCGGCGGGACTTGCGGATATTGCTCCATGGTTTTTTGCAGAGTCGTTAACCGCTCAAGATGCTGTCGGCGCTGGTTTTCCAGTAAGTGGATCCGCGTCGATAAATCCAGATAATTGGAGAAATACATCCGCACCCGAAAGACGTCTTTTGCTGTTTGTTCTATCGGTTCATCTTTGCAAAGCCACTTAAGCAACTCATTTCGCCCGATTTCGGTGAGGCTGTATTTTTTCTTTTCAAGGATCTCGCCACTAATTTCAATGTCATAGGTCACCAACCCGTCGTTAAACATGTTTTTCAGCTCACCGTAAATCTGGCTGTGCTTTGCATGCCAGAACTTCGCCAGTTCATGGTTAAACGCCTTGCTGATGTCATAACCCGTCATTGCAGTACGGTTGAGCAAACCAAGAATGGCATAGGTTAATGTTTTCATTGTACTTCGCCTGTTGATGTATCCCCGCGCAGTATATCACGCCCCCTCATCCCCTTATTGCCCTCCGGAACGTTGACAATCATTCCACATAAAACATGTAAACATTGACATGTTTGTTTGTGTGGTTTAGCGTCTTTGGAGAATATCTGACCAATGCGATTGTTAATAATATATTGATTTTGTTAAAAATAATTAAAATTCCGGGCTGAGGGGTAAAAATGGACTATTCAAGGAGACGGTGGCAAATCCTTATTGCGAGTTGTTTTATTAATCTCTGTGTCGGGTCGATGTATGCCTGGAGCGTTTTCGCCTCACCTATGGCGGATTACCTGTCGCAGCTTCATGGAACGACTGTCACGTCAGCCGATCTGGCCATTGTGTTTGTTATTTGTAACTCCGTCGGCCCTATCACTATGATCACCGGCGGGAAAATCAACGATACGCTGGGCCCGAGACTGGTCATTTTTGTCGGAGGATTGATGTTCGGTGGCGGGATGATACTCTGCGGTTTTGCGACACAAATTAGCCAATTAATCTGGGCTTACGGCATTTTTACCGGCCTGGGGCTGGGGATGGTTTATGGCGCAACCATCAGCACCTGTATCAAATTCTTCCCGGATAAGCGCGGTTTTGTCGGCGGTATCACCACGGCGCTGTTCGGTGTCAGCTCAGTCATTATTCCTCCCGTGGCGGCGCTCATTACCGCGCATGCGGGTATTTTGTCTGCCTTCAAAATCATCGGGCTGATTTTTGCCGTTATCGTCTGCGCGAGCGCTTTTATTATCGATAAGTGCCCCGATGGCTTTGCGCCTCAGGGGTGGCACCCCGCACAACCCCACCGGGCTGGCTCACCATCAGTGAATAAAAACTGGCGGCAGATGATGACGAGTCCCCACTTCTACATCATGTTGGTCATGCTGACCTGCGGTGCAGTCTCAGGGTTAATGTGCATCTCGCTGGCCGCGCCGCTGGCGAAAAACATGATTGGTATGTCGGCGGCGGCGGCGGCACTGGCGGTATCGGTTCTCGCGTTGTTCAACGTACTGGGGCGGATAATCGCGGGCATTATTTCGGACAAGATCGGCAGGATAAACACGCTGATGCTGGCCTGCATTCTCCCGATCCCGGGCCTCGGTATTCTCTACCTCGCAGGCATCGGCGATGTTGCCTTGTTTTATACCGGTATTTCCATTATTGGCCTCTGCTTTGGCGCTTTTATGGGCATCTTTCCCGGCTTTACGGCCGACCAGTTCGGCACTCAGCACAACAGTGTCAACTTCGGCATCATGTTTTGTGGCTTTGCCATCGCCGGCTATGTCGGGCCAACCCTCATGAGTTCAGCTTTCGCCAGCGCACAGAGTTATAAAAGCGCGTTTCCGGTCGGTATCGGTTTCAGTATCGCCGCGCTGGTGCTCACTCAGGTTTTCCGTCTGATGAGTAGAAATTCTCAATTTAAATAAATCTACCGGAGCAGAACGCATGTCTTTTACCAGAAAATATCCCCACCTTTGTCAGCCAATCAAAATTCGTAACGTCTATTTCAGAAATAGAATGTTCGGCGCCCCGATGGGAGGCACGGATATTACCGCTGACTGTACCATTGGCCCGGCATCCACCGCTTTTTATGAAAACCGTGCAAAAGGCGGCGTGGCGAATGTCACTGTCAGCGAACTGGTCGTGCATCCGCAGACGGAAGGGTCCCATATGTATCATCTCGACCTCCAGACGCCGGGTTCGCTTGCCAGCTTCACTTACACCGCAGATGCCATTCGCCGGCACGGTGCGATTGCCAGTGTCGAGTTATCCCATTCGGGGCAGTACGCCGGTACCTATCTGACGGATAAAAACAAGAAAGCAGACATGTTTCAGTGGGGGCCGAGTGAAGGGACTCGCCCGGATGGACGACAAGTCCATGAACTGACCCCCGGGCTTATCAAAGAGATCGTTGACGCCTACGGCGAAAAAGCCCTGCTGGCCAAAAGAGCCGGATTCGAAATGGTCATGGTTCACGGTGGTCACGGCTGGCTTATCAATCAGTTTCTTTCGCCGTGGTTTAACAAGCGTACCGACTGCTACGGCGGTTCGCGCGAAAACAGGGTGCGTTTCGCCATTGAAGTACTCGATAGCATACGCAAGGCGGTGGGGGAAAATTTCCCCATCGAATTTCGGCTGAGCGGCTCGGAGCTGTTTGACGGGGGGTATGATTTGCAGGAGGGCATTGAGATTGCCCGGCTGCTGGAAAGTCGCATCGACATCCTTCACGTCTCCGCGGGAACCTATCAGCGGGGGTTTGGCCTGACCCATCCTTCAATGTTTTTACCGCATGGCAGCAATGTCTATCTGGCTGCCGAAATTAAAAAACATGTCAGCGTGCCGGTTGCCACTGTCGGGGGATTGAACGATCCGCAGATGATGGAAGACATCATCGCCTCAGGCAAAGCCGACATTGTGGAAATGGCCCGCGCCTTACTGGCTGACCCGGAACTGCCTGACAAAGTGATGACCAACCACGACGATACCATCATTCATTGTTTGCGCTGTTTTACCTGTATGGCTGAGCGGGCAGAAACGTCAACGCGGCGCTGTACCGTCAATCCGATTATTGGCCGGGAGCTGGATGGTCTGGAAATTTTGCCCGCGCAGCAGAAAAAAAGAGTGCTGGTCGTCGGCGCTGGCCCTGGCGGTTTGCAGGCGGCCTGGACGGCGGCAAGGCGCGGGCACGACGTTATCTTGTGTGAAAAGAATGATGAAGTCGGTGGCATTCTGATTGGTGAACAGGCGATTCCATTCAAATACGAAATGTATCAACTGGGGGTGACGCTGGGAAAATTGTGTGTCCGGGCCGGGGTAGACATTCGTCTGAACACCTCCGTTACCCCTGCGTATGCAGATGAGATTCAGGCTGACGCACTGATTATCGCCGCTGGATCAGAGCCGAATGTCCCGCCCATTAAAGGGATCCGCAAGGATAACGTCATACTGATTAACGATTATCATCTGCAACAGGATCGCGTGCCGGATGATGTGATTGTTCTGGGGGGCGGCCTGGCAGGCTGCGAAATCGCGATTCATCTCGCAAACCTGAATAAACGCGTTAAGTTGGTCGAGATGAATGACCAGTTGGCTCCGGACGCCAATATTCGCCACCGGCCTCTGCTGCTGGCGGAGATCGCGAAGTCAGGTATTGAGGTTTACTGCCACTATCGGGCGCTTGAAATCACTGATGATGGGGTGGTGTGCAGCGATAATTCTGCAAATAGAGTGAAGCTAAGCGGCAAAGGGGTGATTTGTGCATTGGGACAGCGCGCGCGTTACGCGGTCATCGATGAGTTGCGTGACTGTGCGCCGCGTGTGGCGCAGGTTGGCGACTGTGTGAAGGTCTCGAGTATCACTACCGCAATCTATCAGGGCCATCATGCGGCAATCGGTATCTGAGAATCATTCTGTATTTCATCGTTATTTTAGTTTAGGGAGTCATCAAACATGCTGTTACGCAAATTATTATTAACAGGAGGGCTGTGTATGACGTTGGTATCTCACACCGTTTTATCAGCCACGACCTTGCCGGGCTACACGCAGGGCGCCGAAGTGATTAACGTCGATAAAACCCGTGGGCAGATTGATGCCATCAACGGAATAGTCTATAGCCAGATTATTCAGACGCGGACTGTGCGGGCATTACATATGTCGCTGCTGTTACCCCGTAATCACTCGCTGAAACCCGCTATTGTTTATTTCCCTGGCGGCGGCTTTACGTCAGCAGATTACGACAAATTTATTGAAATGCGGATGGCGCTGGCCGAAGCCGGATACGTTGTTGCGACCGCGGAATACCGCGTGATCCCTGACACTTTCCCCGCGCCGGTCATTGATGGTAAATCTGCGATTCGCTATCTGCGTCAGCACGCCAGCGAATACGGTATAGACCCATCCCGTATCGGTGTACTTGGCGATTCCGCCGGTGGCTGGATGGCTCAGATGCTCGGCACGACAGGGAGCGAAAAAGCCTTTGATAAAGGTGATTTTCTCAATCAGTCTTCGTCTGTTCAGGCTGTAGTCTCGCTGTATGGCATTTCAAATCTGCTGAATATCGGCGAAGGTTTTCCTGCCGCAACAGACAAGGTTCATCAGTCACCCGCTGCGACGGAAGCCTTGCTGGTAAACGGTGCTGCATTCCGTGATTTTGCGGGGGCATCGATTACCCATGATCCCAAAAAGGCACTCTACGCCAGCCCTGTAGGGCATCTGGACGGTAAGAAACCCCCGTTTCTGCTCATGCATGGCAGTGCAGACACGCTGGTCTCACCGCTGCAAAGTGCGCAGCTTTATCAGGCTCTGAATAAAGCGGGTGATCCGGTGGAGTATGTTCTGATTGAAGGTGCTGAACACGGTGATATTCACTGGTATCAGAAACCGGTAATCGACAGGGTGGTTAACTGGTTCACGGCAAAATTGGGTCAGCCGGTGGCACAGGAAAATAGCCGCGCTGGCTCTGCATCTGCAAATTTGTAATTGCTTATTTCCCGGATGATGAAAATTGTGCATTCAGCTCACCTGGCTGGTTTTTTCTTGCGGGGCCACAGGTGAGTTGAATACACCCAGGGTATTTATGGCGGGTCAAAAGTTGTGAGAGGGGTCATCATTCCCCGGCTTTTATAAACGCCAGAAAGCAAAAAACCAGCCATCAGGCTGGTTTCTTTAAATTTGGTGCCCGGACTCGGAATCGAACCAAGGACACAGGGATTTTCAATCCCTTGCTCTACCGACTGAGCTATCCGGGCAACGGGGCGCATTAAACCGTATTGGGCATGTGTCGTCAACGGCTTTTTGTCACATCGGTGGGGTTCGTCACCCGACTGATGCTTTTTACGGCATTTTGTCGATTTAACTTACAACACCGGGAAAGTGCCCGTCAAAACAGCCCGTGATGAGGGGGTTTTCGCGTTTTGGGATGTCGTATTCTGTAAGAATTTCCCGCAATTTTCAGGGTTGAACAGGGGGATAAAAGATGCCATTATTGCGCCGATTTATTAAACAACTCTGATCCCGTTTTCACGCGACAGCTCAAGAGGGTTGCGGCATGGCTGGTTTATCACATCGCGCTTTTCGTAGGTGCATAAAAAATCTGATGATGATCTCCGGGTGCTGTAAACACCACGATTTCAGTTTTCCTCTATTTGCAGATCCTTTCATGCGGTAAGGCTACCGTTTGCCTGCTGTTAGATATGAGTAAAAACAGAGCGTACCTCTGATTTTACTGTTGTCTATCAGACGTGGCTGGGCCTGAACGTCGATCGGTTAGCACTTTGCCCCTCGGGCATCGTTTCATCGCACTCGACACCGCGCTCAAGCCAACGTCATTTGCCGGGCTGGACTCTGCGCACTAACCCTTTTAAGACGTCAGAACCAGCTCATTGCCGTGCCCTGTGGCACACCCTCTTACTTAACCGTTTGAGAGTCTGAATGAAACACTTAAAACTTGCAGCAAGCGCTTCTGTCGCACCTTATCTCCAGACGTCCCGCCTGGTCGTTGATCTGCGTCGTGCCGATTATGCCGACGTCGCGGCCATCATTATTTCTGTCGGGGATTTGAACCACGGCAGGCTGGCGGAGATAGAAACGCTGGGGTTCGGGATCCCCGCGTTTGTTGCAGTGCAGGGAACGGAGCATATTTCGCCGGAATTTTTACCGTCGCTGAAAGGCGTGATTACCTTGTCCGATGCTAATCAGGCGTTCTATGCGGCGCAGATTGAATCGGCTGCGGAGACCTATGAAGAAGCCTTGTTCCCGCCATTTTTCGACACGCTGAAAAAGTATGTCGAGATGGAGAACGCGACGTTTGCCTGCCCGGGGCATCAGGGCGGTGAGTTTTTCCGTCGCCATCCGGCAGGGCGTCAGTTCTATGATTTTTACGGCCCGAACATTTTCCGTTCCGACATGTGTAATGCCGACGTCAAGCTGGGCGATTTGCTGATCCACGAAGGTTCGGCGAAAGACGCGCAAAAGTATGCGGCGAAAGTCTTCAGCGCAGATAAAACCTATTTTGTGCTCAACGGCACTTCTGCGGCGAACAAAGTCGTGACCAACGCGCTGCTGACGCGCGACGA
This sequence comes from Rahnella sp. PCH160, assembly GCF_047784855.1. NCBI lineage: Bacteria > Pseudomonadati > Pseudomonadota > Gammaproteobacteria > Enterobacterales > Yersiniaceae > Rahnella > Rahnella sp. PCH160. The sequence goes on along the minus strand of NZ_JBLOGT010000001.1, from coordinate 99,341 downwards.
TCTGGTGCTGTTCGACCGCAACAACCATAAGTCCAATCACCACGGCGCACTGCTTCAGGCAGGCGCGACGCCGGTGTATCTCGAAACTGCGCGCAACCCGTTTGGTTTTATCGGTGGAATCGACGCGGCCTGTTTCGATGAAGCCTATCTGCGCAAACAAATCAAAGAAGTGGCTCCGCAAAGGGCTGTGGAAAAACGTCCGTTCCGTCTGGCAATCATCCAGCTCGGCACGTATGACGGCACCGTGTATAACGCGCGTCAGGTGGTCGATAAAATCGGACATCTGTGTGACTACATTCTGTTTGATTCTGCATGGGTCGGTTACGAGCAATTTATCCCGATGATGAAAGAGTGCTCGCCGCTGTTGCTGGAACTCAACGAAAATGATCCGGGCATTATCGTCACGCAGTCCGTGCATAAGCAGCAGGCCGGGTTCTCGCAGACGTCGCAGATCCACAAAAAAGACAATCACATCAAAGGCCAGAAGCGTCATTGCAGCCATAAGAAGCTGAATAACGCGTTCATGATGCACGCCTCGACCAGCCCGTTTTACCCGCTCTTTGCCGCGCTTGACGTCAACGCGCGTATTCACGCGGGGGGCAGCGGCAAGCATATGTGGATGGAGTGCGTGAAGCTGGGCATCGAAACCCGCAAAATGTTGCTCGATCAGTGCTCGATGATTCTGCCGTTTGTTCCGCCGACGGTGGGCGGGAAGCTCTGGCAGGATCATGAAACCGCTGAGATGGCCAACGATGTGCGTTTCTTCGATTTTGTGCCGGGCGAGCGCTGGCACGCGTTCTCGGGTTATGCGGAAAAACAGTATTTCGTTGACCCGTGCAAGCTGCTGCTGACCACGCCGGGCATTGATGCGTCCAGCGGGAAATATACCGGGTTCGGTATTCCCGCAACCATTCTGGCGAACTACCTGCGCGAAAACGGCATCGTGCCGGAGAAATGCGATCTTAACTCGATCCTGTTCCTGCTGACGCCAGCCGAAACGCCGGCCAAAATGCAGCTGCTGGTGGAAGAACTGGTTCGCTTCGAGCAGTACATCGAAGAAGACGCGCCGCTGAGCGAAGTGTTGCCGACCGTTTACCGTAAAAACGAAGACAGATACCGCAACTACACCATCCGTCAGCTGTGTCAGGAAATGCATAACCTGTACGTCAGTTTTGATGTGAAAGAACTGCAAAAAGAGATGTTCCGCGAGAAGGGTTTCCCGAAAGTGATGATGAATGCGCAGGACGCTCATAACGAGTTTATCCGCGACAACATCGAGCTGGTGCCCATCGGTGAAGCCGAAGGGCGTATCGCGGCAGAAGGCGCGTTGCCGTACCCGCCTGGCGTTCTTTGCGTCGTGCCGGGCGAGTTGTGGGGCGGCGCTGTGCAGCGTTACTTCATGGCGCTGGAAGAGGGGATTAACCTGTTGCCGGGCTTCTCGCCTGAACTGCAGGGTGTTTACATTGAGAAAAAACCTGTCGGCTGGAAGCGCATTATGGGCTACGTCGTCGCGGAGTAATCTGCACGCTTTTACGCACACGCAGATATGAAAACGGAGGCCAGCTGGCCTCCGTTTTTTTTACCGCAATAACATTAATCTACACGGCGATAACCGCGCTGCGTGTTGTTCACTTTGTACAGATAGCGGCGTGATTCGGCTGACGGATGTCTGGTGGTCAGCGTGGTGTAGACATCGCCTGGTGCCATGTTGTTGATGATGTTGAACGCCTGCGTTTTGTTCTGAGAGAACACGCGCAGCACGCTGCCTGCACCGCCATTGTACGCCGTGATCACCGCGTAACGGCGTGACGTCGGGTTGCTGATGTTTCCCAGATACGTCGTTTGCAGCATCGCCAGATAGGCGGTGCCGGTATTGATATTGTTTTTCGGATCAAACAGATAGCTGCGGCTCGGTTTGCCCCATTTGCCTTCGGATTTAAATACGTCAACCCCGGCGGAATGCTGCACAACCTGCATCAGGCCGAGTGCGTCGGCGTTACTGACCGCATACGGGTTAAAGGCGGATTCGGTTTGCATGATCGCCAGGATCAGCGACTGATCGACGCCGTATCTGGCGGACGCTTCGCGGATCATCGGCAGATATTTATGCGCACGCTGATTCAGGTGGTTCGGCACCATCTGGATCGTGACGGAATAAATGATGTGCATGCCGGACTGACGGCGCATCAGTTTGTTTTGTATCAGATAATCGGCAAAGCTTGCGGCGCGGCCTTCCCAGCGGATCGGCTGGCCGGTGTTGTCGAGAACCTGTCCGTAAAGCATCGGCTCACGGCTGATCTGAATATCGTTGGCGTCAGAATAGAGGTCAACATTGCCCGGATCATCGCCGACCAGCAACGTGCTGATAATCGCCTGACGCAGGCTGGCGGCCGGATCGGTGCCGGAAATGGTTTCAAGGGTGATGGTACCCGCATCAAAGTTGATGTGGCTGCGGGTGTAATACTGATCGCTATACTTTACGTAGTCCTTCGGACCCGCGATCAGCACTTCATTCATGCCCCAGATATTTTCGATGTTATGGGCAAACTGCCCCATCAAAATATCGAATGCGTTGGTGTCTTTAACGAAAGCTTCGTTGAACTGGTCTTTCTTACTGCCGGAGCAGGAAATCAGCATCGGTGCGATAACCAGCAAAGCTAAAATTTTCTTCATCTTAAAACCATTTCTGGTGAAAAAAGCAGGCCGCGCACGAACCTGCCTGAATGTCTGTGCTGAGCGTTATTTTGAAGGCGGAGTATAGCCTTCAATATGAACATCCTGACCTTCAAACAGGAAGTTAACCATTTCCTGTTCCAGCAGTTTGCGGTCTTCCGGATTCATCATGCTGAGTTTCTTTTCGTTGATCAGCATGGTTTGTTTGGTCATCCACTGCGACCAGGCCTCTTTCGAAATTTCGTTGAAAATACGTTTGCCGATCTCGCCCGGATACAGCTGGAAGTCCTGTCCTTCGGCATCGCGTTTCAGGAAAGTACAAAAAATCGTTCTGCTCATGCTAATTCCTTATGATCGTTCTGTTGGGACGGTTTTTTGCCATCGGTCTGTTTTGCCAAAGCCGTCAGCAAGCGCTCGACCGGCGCGGCCAGCCCGACCTGTTGTGGTTGCGCTAAGTTATACCAGAGACCCGCACCTTCATCCATGCAACCCGCTGTCGTTCGCAGATTTAACCACATCGGGACGATATCCAGATGGAAATGGCTGAAAGTGTGGCGAAAAGCGGTCTGCTGCTGCAACTGATTTTGCGTAACACCGTATTTTTGAAGCCCCACTGCAAGCTCGTCTTCGGTCGCAAATTGCGGAAAACAGAATAAACCGCCCCACAGGCCTACCGGCGGACGCTGCTCCAGCCAGACTTTATCGTCATGCTGAATCATCAGCATAAAGGCAGTTTTTTCCGGCAGCGTTGTCTTGGGTTTTTTACCCGGATATTTTGCCCAGCTGTGATGCGCGTAGGCTTCGCAGCCGGATTTCACCGGGCACAGTTCGCATTTGGGTTTGCTGCGGGTGCAGACCATTGCGCCTAAATCCATCATCGCCTGATTAAACTGTGCGACGCCTTCGGCGGGCGTGACGTCTTCGCTTATCTTCCACAAACGGTTTTCGGTTTTCTTCTCGCCCGGCCAGCCGTCAACGGCATAACACCGGGCCAGCACGCGCTTCACGTTACCGTCTAAAATGGGATAGTGCTGGTTTAACGCCAGCGACAGCACCGCGCCTGCGGTAGAACGACCAATGCCCGGCAGCGCGAGAATTTCATCAAAGGTGGTCGGAAACGCGCCATTGTGCTGAGTGGCAATAGTCTGCGCCGCTTTATGCAAGTTACGCGCGCGGGCGTAATAGCCCAGACCGGTCCACAAATGCAGCACTTCATCAAGCGGCGCGGCGGCGAGATCGGACACCGTCGGGAAGCGTTCCATAAACCGTTCGAAATAAGGAATAACGGTCGCGACCTGCGTTTGCTGCAACATCACTTCTGAAAGCCAGACTTTATAAGGTGTTTTGGCGATTTGCCACGGCAGCGTTTTACGGCCATAGCGCTGATACCAGTCGAGCACCAGCGGCGAAAAAGTGGGGGCTTCCATCATGGGTGAATTACAGTCCGGCAGGGTTAAAAGACGGGGCTGATCACATCACAGTTCCCGTCGGGCTGTAAACCGGAACTTTCCGCACTGTATTGACGGATTTCCTGCCCGCAAACCTTGCTAATCGGGAGTAAGTTTGGATAATGCGCCATTCTTAACAGTTAATGACCAAATTACAGCAGTGACCGAATACCGCGTCTTGCGTAACGGAGTGGAAACACCATGAAAAACGACGTCATTTCTCCGGAGTTCGATGAGAACGGTCGCGCGATGCGCCGTATCCGCAGCTTTGTCCGCCGTCAGGGCCGTCTGACCAAAGGTCAGCAATTTGCGCTGGATAACTTCTGGCCGTTGATGGGCGTGGAGTTTCAGCCGGAAGCTCTGGCAATTGATACCTTATTCGGTCGCTCCGCCCCTGTCGTGCTGGAAATCGGTTTCGGGATGGGGACTTCGCTGGTCACCATGGCGCAGCAGAATCCGGATCAGAACTTTATCGGCATTGAAGTACACTCACCGGGCGTCGGTGCCTGTCTGGCGACCGCGCACGAAGAGGGCGTCAGCAACCTGCGCGTGATGTGTCACGATGCAGTAGAAGTGCTGGAAAAAATGATTCCGGATGGCTCGCTCGACATGGTGCAGCTATTCTTTCCTGACCCGTGGCACAAAGCGCGTCATAATAAGCGCCGAATCGTGCAGCCGGAGTTCGTTGAGAAGCTGCGTATGAAACTGAAAGTGGGCGGTGTATTCCACATGGCAACCGACTGGGAGCCGTATGCGGAGCACATGCTTGAGGTGATGACCCGTCTTGAAAACTGGGCAAACCTGTCGCAGGAAAACAATTATGTACCGCGCCCGGAATCGCGCCCGGTCACCAAGTTCGAAATGCGTGGCCAGCGTTTAGGCCACGGCGTATGGGATCTGATGTTTGAGAGGAAGCAATAATGGCTACAAATCGCAGTCGTCGTTTACGTAAGAAGTTACACATTGCCGAGTTCCAGGAACTGGGCTTCTCTGTAAAATGGCGTTTCCCGGAAGGTACCGCGGTAGAAACCATTGACGCATCACTGGATAAATTCATTGACGGTGTGATCGAGCCAAACAAGCTGGCCTTCGACGGCAGTGGCTATCTGCAATGGGAAGGTCTGGTTTGCCGTCAGGATATCGGTCATTGCACCGATGACCATCGCGCGCAGGTCAAAAAATGGTTGGAAGACCAGAAAATGGAAGACGTTGAAGTCAGCGATTTATTTGATATCTGGTGGGACTGAATTCCACAGATTCATAATTATCGTTGAAATTAAAGGTGCCTTCCCGGCACCTTTGTTACATCTGGAGGAAGGACATTGGGTACCGAGCTCGATAACAGTTTGCTGGAAGATATTCTTGCGCAGGTCAGGCCGCTGATTGGCCGTGGCAAAGTTGCCGACTATATTCCCGCGCTGGCAGAAGTCAGCCCTGATCATCTGGGGATTGCCGTGTGTACCACGAAAGGGGAGATCTTTCGTGCCGGTGATGCCAATACCCGGTTCTCAATCCAGTCGATTTCTAAAGTGCTCAGCCTGACGCTGGCGCTGACCCGCTATCAGGAAAGCGAAATCTGGCAACGCGTAGGTAAAGAACCTTCCGGTCAGCCGTTTAACTCGCTGGTTCAGCTTGAGCTGGAGCAGGGGAAGCCGCGCAATCCGTTTATCAACCCCGGTGCGCTGGTGGTTTGCGACATGCTGCAAACCCGCCTGTCCGCGCCGAAGCAAAGAATGCTCGAAGTGGTACGTCAGCTGGCTGGTTCGGCCGATCTCAACTACGATCGGCACGTCGCGCGCTCTGAGTTCGATCATTCCGATCGCAACGCCGCTATCGCTTACCTGATGAAATCTTTCGGTAACTTCGATAATGACGTCATCACCGTGCTGCAAACCTATTTCCACTATTGTGCGTTGCGCATGAGTTGTGAGGAACTGGCGCGAACGTTCGTTTATCTTGCGAACAAGGGACATCCGCTGGGCAATGAGCAGCCGCTGATTGATGCCCGCCAGGCGCGCCAGATTAACGCAATGATGGTGACCAGCGGCATGTACGACGGTGCCGGCGAATTTGCTTACCGCGTCGGAATGCCAGGCAAGTCCGGTGTCGGTGGCGGCATTATTGCTATCGTGCCGGGAGAGATGTGTATCGCAGTCTGGTCGCCGGAACTGGATGCGGCGGGGAACTCTTTGGCAGGTATTGCTGCCTTAGAATTACTGGCGCAACGTATTGGCCGTTCAATTTTTTGAGTTTGCTGTCTTAAGGGAGAGTACATGTTAGTAAAAACTGGAGTTGTTAAAGCATCGGTAGCGGCCTTGCTGGCGCTGACGGCGTGGAGTGCGCAGGCGGATTATCAGTGCGCCGTGCAGCCGAAAGAGGATGTGATCATCAAACCGCAGACCGTGCAGGTTGTGGGCAGCAGCAGTGATTTACTGATCACGCCAAACGGCAATGTGACTCTCAATGGAAAAGACCTCACCCTGAGCGCAAAACAGCGTCAGGAAGCGATCGATTATCAGGCCTCGCTGCGCCGAGATTTGCCGTGGATTGATCAGGGTGCCACCGCACATCTGGAAAAAGGCCGCGTCGCCGTGGACCGTGTGATCGTGAACAAACTCGGCACCGACAGTAATGTGCGTAACCGTCTGGTAAATCTCGACAAACAGCTTAAAGAGCAGATGAATCTCATCATCGAGCATCGCCCCGATGGCCTGACGTTCCACCATAAAGCCGTGGATCAGGTGAAACAGAACGGTCAGAAGCTGATGGAACAAACCATGGGCGGCGTGATGCAAGACAGCATCAATGAGATGGGCCTGAAACAAGCGGCGAGCGGCGGTAACCCGCTGCAGGCGATGATGGGTAATCTTGGTGGCTTGCAACAGGCGGTGCAGGAAGAATGGAACAAACAGGAAAAAGAATTCAAAGCCTTTGGCGATGATGTTTGTAAACGCGTCACCGCGCTGGATACTCAGCACAAAACCTTGCTGACGGATTTGAAGCAGTAATTTCCTTCCTCAAAATTCATAAACAAAAAAACCGCAATTAAGCGGTTTTTTTGTTGGGAAAAGCAGTTAGCGCTACATCTCCCAGGATTCTACTTTCGTGAATATCGCGAAAGCCAGCACTCCAACAGCGGCGATATTATACCCAATTTAGCCTCGCTGCAATCCGAAACATAGGTTGATTCTTCGGCACTAGTATAAATATTTCATGCGATACAATTAAGTTACGAAATGATATTTCAGGTGATAATATCCTGGCGGGACTAATTCGTTCGTTTAGCGACGGAACACCGGGCTCAGGGATTAGAACTGTCACACCGCGAAAGTCAGTACTCCAACAAATGCTGGCTATTTGCCACGTTATCCCGGCGTGATTTGGTGAAACGCGGTTTCTTCAGGAAACTGCAAATATGAAGAAGTGCATTTATGCGCTACTCATAGTGCTCGGTTCTATGATGACGTCTGGCGGAGATGGGTTGAACGTTAACGTTTCACATGTCAATTTCAGCGTCAATATAGGCCAGTACTGAGCACTTCAGGAGCCGCCCTTCTGGGCGGCTTTTTGCTATCCGATTTACTCACCCAAAAACAATTCCAGCAGTGAATTCAGGAACAGTTTGCCTTTGCGGGTGATCTGCCAGTGGGTTTCGGTTTCCAGCAGATATTCTTTGCTGATGGCTTCATCGAGCTGCGCGCGGATAACCGATTCATCCAGCCCGGTATACAACCCAAACTCTTCGCGCGGCGCGGCTTCAAGCAGACGGAAACGGTTCATGAAGAATTCAAACGGCAAATCTTCGGTTTCCACCGGATGCTGTTTGTCCATGTAACGTCCCTGCATATAACCACGCGGATGCTTGGTTTTGACCGTGCGCAGGATTTGCCCGTCGGGCTGTGTCAGCTTGCCGTGCGCACCGCAACCGATGCCGAGATAATCCCCGAAGCGCCAGTAGTTGAGATTGTGCTGGCACTGATAGCCGGGTTTTGCGTAGGCAGACGTTTCGTATTGCTGATAACCCGCGGCCGTCAGCAACTGATCGCCTTGCTCAAAGATATCCCACAGCGCGTCGTCATCCGGCAACGTTGGCGGACGCGAGGCATACAGCGTATTAGGCTCGATGGTCAGCTGATACCAGGACAAATGTGGCGGATTCAGTGCAATGGCCTGACGCAAATCGTCCAGCGCTTCTTCCAGCGTCTGATCCGGTAAACCGTGCATCAGATCCAGATTGAAGCTGCGCAGGTTAAGGCCGGTGGCCAGATGCGCGGCGCGTTTAGCTTCTTCCGGCCCGTGAATACGCCCCAGACGCTCCAGTTTCTGCGCATCGAAACTTTGTACACCAATCGAAATACGGTTCACACCGGCGCGCTGGTAAGCACTGAAGCGGTCGGCTTCGACGGTACCGGGGTTGGCTTCCATCGTGATTTCAGCCCCGGCATCAAGCGGCAAACGTGCCCGCACGCCGTCGAGCAGGTCTTGCATCGCTTTGCTGCTCAGCAGGCTTGGCGTTCCGCCGCCGATGAAAATCGTCCCTACGCTGCGATCGCCCACCAGATGCAGATCCGCATCCAGATCCGCCAGCACATGCGCGACATAATCGTCGTGCGGCACTTCACCCTTTAACGCGTGCGAGTTGAAATCGCAGTAGGGGCATTTTTGCACGCACCACGGAATATGAATGTAGAGACTCAGCGGCGGCAACTTACGCATTCTTCTGTACAGCCTCTTTCATCGCCGCCAGCAGCAGTTTCAGCGCCTGACCACGGTGCGACACCGCGCTTTTTTCTTCACGCGTCAGCTCTGCGGCTGTTTTGCCCAGTTCAGGAACGAAGAAAATCGGGTCGTAGCCAAAACCGCCTTCACCGGCTTGCGCAAACGCAATTTCACCCGGCCATCTGCCGTGGCACACCAGCGGCGTCGGGTCTTCTGCGTGGCGCATATAGACCAGAACACAATGGAATTGCGCGTTGCGCTGGCCCTGCGGCACGTCTTTTAACGCGACGAGCAGTTTGTCGAGATTTTGCTGATCGCTGGCGTCTCCACCGGCATAACGTGCGGAATAAATCCCCGGCGCGCCGCCCAGAAAATCAACGGCCAGGCCGGAGTCATCGGCCACAGCCGGTAAACCGGTTTCTGCCGCCGCGTGGCGGGCTTTAAGAATGGCGTTCTCAATGAACGTCAGGCCGGTTTCTTCAGCGGATTCAACGCCGAGTTCAGTTTGCGCGACGACGTCCAGCCCAAAGTCGGCCAGAAGATGTGCGAGCTCACGGACTTTACCGGCGTTGCCGGTAGCCAATACGACTTTTTGCATAAAATAACGTCCTGAAGACCATCTGAAATGAGTTTATTCAGCGAGCAGTACCGCGACCTCGGTCGGGATATTTTGCGGATTCGTAATGCGGACTTGTTTATGGCGGCCCAGCTCGCCCTTTTCAATGCTTATCTGACTTTTGGCGACTTTAAACTGTTTGGCGAGAAATTTCACCAGATGTGTGTTGGCCTGACCGTCCACGGGTGGCGCGGTGATGGCGACTTTGAATTCGTCGCCATGCAAACCGACCAGGCTGTCGCGGCTGGCTTTGGGCTGAATAATCAGCCGCAAAACCAGCGCATCGGACTGCCAGCTCACGGGAGTTACGGCAGTTGCCATAATGTCCCGATGTAATTTAAGTTCGCGAAGAAATTATCGAGAATATAAAGAATAATCACGATAATCATGCCTGAAAAATCGATGCCACCCAGCGCAGGTAAGATGCGGCGAATTGGTCCCATCAGCGGCTCGGTTAACTGCATCAGCAGGTAATCCATCGGGCCACGGCCTTGCGTCACCCAGCTCAGCAGGGAGCGGATAATCACGACCCAGAAAATCAGCGAGCCTGCGGTTTTGATTAACGAAACCAGACCTGCCAGCAAATTCACCAGGCTCAGTGAGATCCCGCCGCTGATAATCAGCTCCATCAGCGGGTATTTGAGCGTCAGCAGCAGGAACGCAATCAGCAATGATGCGCTGTCAACCGGCCCCAGCGGCGGGATCACCCGGCGAAGCGGGCGGATAACCGGCTGCGTCACTTTCACGACAAACTGGGATAACGGATTATAAAAGTCTGTTCGCGCCCACTGCATCCAGATGCGCAGCAGCAAAATCATTGCGTAAGTATTAATTACCATGACTAACAAATTGGTCAGCATAAATTGCCTTATCTAAGTATGTTAAAACTGTTTTTCCATTTCCTGTGCGCGGGTAATGGCGGCCTGCATGGCTTCGGAGACAATCTCCGGTAATTTACGATCGGTGAAAACTTTCAGTGCTTCAAACGTCGTGCCGCCTTTGGACGTCACATTCTCACGAAGTTGTGACAATGGCGTGTCTGGGTTGGCGGCGACCAGGGCGGTAGCCCCGCTTGCAGCCTGTTCGACCAGCATCCGCGCGGCTTCTGCACTAAAGCCTAAACGCTGCGCTTCGGCCTGCATCGCTTCCATAAACAGGAAGAAATACGCCGGCGCACTGCCTGCGGCAGCAATTATATGGTTGATGCCTTCTTCTGTATCGACCCAGCACACTTTGCCGACGGCGGTCACCAGTTGGCCGCTGTAATCGCGGTCAGCCTGAGAAACCTGTTCTGGCGCGAACAAACCGCTCATGCCTTTTCCGACCAGAGACGGCGTGTTAGGCATAATACGCACAATGTTCAGATTATCGCCCAGCAGCTCGCAGAAACGCGCCACGCTGACGCCTGCGGCAATCGACAGTACCAGCTTGCCGCTAAAATCCACGTCTTTTTGCAGTGCTTTACATACATCGGCCATCATTTGTGGTTTTACAGAAAGTACCACCACATCAGCGTCTTTTGCGCAGCCGCTGTTATCGCTGCTGCTTTTCACGCCATATTTTTCAGCCAGCGCGTCGCGGTGCGTGGTGGAAGGGGCACAAACGCTGACCAGATTTGCCGGATAGCCGCTTTCGACCAGACCCGCAATAATCGCGCCTGCCATGTTACCGGCGCCGATAAAACAGAGTTTACGATGTTGCATTGGTGCTCCTTGCTGTCAGAACAGGGGATAAGTTAGTCATTTATTGATGATTTAAAACAGTTTACTGCATCACGGCGGTTACGGTTTGGCGCTGTAATCGCGGGCACCGAAAATCGCCGTACCGATGCGCACCATCGTGCTGCCCGCCGCAATGGCTGCCGGCATATCGTCAGTCATGCCCATCGAAAGCGTATCCGCCTGCGGGCAAATGGCCTGCAATGTTTTCAGCGCGTCACGCATCTGGCTGAAAACCTCGAGCTGCCTTGCGTAATCAGTTTCTGCCGCCGGAATTGCCATCAGGCCGCGCAGATTCAGGTTAGGCATCGCCATGATTTGCGCCGCCAGCGCCGAGACATCTTCCAGCGCAATGCCGGATTTGCTGGCTTCATCGCTGATATTCACCTGAATTAAAACCTGCAATGGCGCCAGATCAGCCGGGCGTTGTTCATTGAGGCGTTGGGCGATTTTGAGGCGATCAATCGTATGGCACCAGTCGAAATTCTCGGCAACCAGACGGCTTTTGTTTGATTGCAATGGCCCGATGAAGTGCCAGGTGAGCGCAGGCTGATGCCCGGCAAAGTGGGCAATTTTATCCACGCCTTCCTGCACGTAGTTTTCACCGAAGGCAAACTGCCCGGCGGCGATAGCTTCTTCGACAGCGCTCGCAGGTTTCGTTTTGCTGACTGCAAGCAAAGCAACTTCTTCTGGAGACCTGCCGCAAAGCTGTGCAGCGGCTGCGATTTTTTCGCGGACATTCTGTAAGTTCTGCTCAATAGCGTTTTGCTGACTCAGGCTCATAAGGACTCGGGAGGATTTCAACATGGATATTGATGGATTAGTGGGGCGTAGTGTAAAGCAAAATGCCTCTGATCTGCACCTTTGTACCGGCTATCCGCCAATGTTACGCATTGATGGTGAATTATGCCGCTGTGAGGATCTGCCGGTGGTGAAGGCATCGACGATGCAGGAACTCAGCCTCCAGTGGCTGGATACCGCGCAACTTGCCTGTCTGCATCAGGCCGGACAGGTGGATAAAGCGCTCACGCTGGGCGCGGGCGTGAGGATGCGGCTCAACCTTTTTCAGCAATGGCACGGGCTTTCCGCGGCGCTGCGACCCATTCCGGCGCATTGCCCTGATCTGGTTACGCTTGACGCGCCTGACGTTTTGCAGCGACTCATTATGCAGGAAGACGGCTTGATTCTGGTCACCGGCGCGACAGGCAGCGGGAAATCCACCACGCTGGCGGCGCTGATTGATCATCTCAACCGGCAGACGGCGCGGCATATCATTACGCTTGAGGATCCTATTGAACTGATTCACATCAGCCAGCGTTGCCTGATCCAGCAGCGTGAACTGGGGCAGCATACGCGGTCTTTCGCTGAGGCCGTGCGCGGTGCCCTGCGTGAGGATCCGGATGTGTTGTTGCTGGGTGAACTGCGCGACACCGACAGCATCCGGCTGGCGCTGACCGCGGCAGAAACCGGGCATCTGGTGCTGGCGACCTTGCACACGCGCAATGCCACGCAGGCGATTGACCGGCTGGTCGATGTTTTTCCCGCAGAAGAAAAGGCGTTTGTGCGTGCACAGCTGGCAGGAAGTTTACGGGCGGTGATTGCCCAAAAGCTGGTGGTAACGAAAGCGACGGAGGAACAGCAGGGTGGAAGGGTGGCATTGTTTGAAGTGCTGACATCCACACCGGGCGTGGGCAATCTGATCCGTGAGGGGAAAACACATCAGCTGGCGGACGTGCTGCAAACCGGTGCACAGGCCGGAATGCAGACATTTGCGCAAAGCCGCCAGCAGCGGCAAAGCGCAGGGTTACTGGCTGCGGATCAGGACTGACTCCATTGTTTCTCGAACCAGCTTTCCAGAATGATGACTGCCGAAGCCGCGTCCACGCTGCCTTTATCCAGCGCGCGAAAACCGCCACGGTCAAACAAATCTGCGCGGGCTTCAACGGTGCTCAGGCGTTCGTCATGCAGCTCCACCTGAACGCCAAAACGGCCATGCAGACGGTTGGCAAACTTACGCGCACGTGCCGTCAGCGGCTGTTCGGTGCCGTCCATGTTCAGCGGCAGGCCAACCACGACCACATCCGGAAGCCATTCTTTCAGCAGCTTTTCGATCTTCTGCCAGTCCGGCGTGCCGTCCTGCGCTTTAAACGACGTCAGAGGCCGTGCTGTGCCGGTGACTTCCTGACCGATCGCAAGGCCGATGCTTTTGGTGCCGAAGTCGAAGGCGAAAACTGTACGGTTACCCATTATGCGTGCCCTGCGTGGGTGGCAAGCTGGCTGACATCCACGCCGATCATTTTCGCGGCTTCACGCCAGCGGTCTGCAATCGGTGTGTGGAACAGAATGTCGCTGCTCGCTTCAATGGTTAGCCATGAATTTTCCAGCAGTTCCCGTTCAAGCTGTCCCTGTTCCCAGGCTGCATACCCAAGTGCTACCAGCACATTTTTCGGCTGGTCAGGCGTGCCCAGCGTTTCGAGAACGTCTTTGGACGTGGTGATCATGGTGCAGTCTGAAATCCGGATACTGGAACCAAAACCTTCACGCGGCGTATGCAAAATAAAACCGCGATCGTCTGCCAGAGGGCCGCCGGAAAACACTGGACGGTCGAGGCGGATCGCCGGATCGCGTGGCTCAGGGCTGATATCGAGTTTATCGAGCATATTTTCGACGGTGAAATCTTCGACCAGTTTATTAATCACCAGACCCATTGCGCCGTCTTCATTATGTTCGCAGATATACACGACCGAACGTTTGAACTGGGGTTCGTCCAGTCCGGGCATCGCAATAAGAAAGTGATGTTGTAGATTCATGGTATGTAGGATGTTTAACCTCAAAATAGAAACAAAATCAGACAAGCCAGTTTATTACGGCAGCGTCATCTAAAAAAGCGGGCTACCCGGCAGTGCGGATAACCCGTTAATGACGGTATTTCGTGATTAGCGTGCAGCCAGACGCTTTTCGATAGCGTCCATCAGCATACCGGTGATGGAAATCGGGAATGCTGCTTCGATTTCACGCGCACAGGTCGGGCTGGTGACGTTAATTTCGGTCAGGCGATCACCGATGATATCCAGACCGACAAAAATCAGGCCTTTTTGCTTGAGGATCGGCGCAACGGTGCGGGCAATCGCCCAGTCGCTTTCACTTAGCGGACGTGCTTCACCGCGGCCACCGGCAGCCAGATTGCCACGGGTTTCGCCCTGCGCAGGAATACGCGCCAGGCAGTAAGGCACCGGCTCACCGTCGACAACCAGAACGCGTTTGTCACCGTCTTTAATGGCAGGCAGATAGTTCTGCGCCATACAGAAACGGCTGCCGTGTTCGGTCAGCGTTTCGATGACAACAGAAACGTTCGCGTCTTCCGGTTTCAGGCGGAAGATTGATGCGCCGCCCATGCCGTCGAGCGGCTTGAGGATCACATCGGTATGTTCTTTATGGAACGCTTTTAACTGAGCTGAGTTGCGTGTCACCAGCGTGTCCGGCGTCAGTTCGGGGAACCAGGCAGTGAACAGCTTTTCGTTACAGTCGCGCAGGCTCTGCGGTTTGTTGACGATCAGCGTGCCTTTTTCTTCAGCGCGTTCAAGGATGTAAGTGGCATAAATGAATTCCGTATCGAATGGCGGATCTTTACGCATCAGGATCACGTCGAGTTCCTGCAGGGCGATATCCTGTTCGGTGCCGAATTCATACCAGCCGTCGTAATCTTGCTTCACGTTGAGCTTTTTGGTGGTTGCACGGCCTTCGCCGCCACGCAGATACAGGGAATTCATTTCCATGTAATGCAGCTCGTAGCCACGACTCTGCGCTTCGAGCAACATCGCGAAACTGGTGTCTTTTTTAATGTTGATGGATGAAATCGGGTCCATCACGATGCCAAGCTTGATCATTTGGTCTCCTCTTAACCCAGATCGCCGAAACGAACCTGTAAGGCCGTTATCGCGGTGAGTGCTGTAGTTTCTGTACGCAGAACACGGGGTCCCAGCAGGATATCAGTAAATCCGTAGCCGGAGGTCATTGCAATTTCGTCGGCGGATAAACCGCCTTCCGGGCCGATCAGCAGGCGAACATGATTCACCGGCAGCGGCAGGGTATTGATACTGTGGCTGGCGCGCGGGTGCAGATTCAGCTTCAGGCTGTCGTCCTGCTCGGCAGACCAGGCTTCAAGCTGCATGACCGGACGAATTTCCGGAATACGGTTGCGGCCGCACTGCTCGCAGGCGGCAATGGCGATTTTTTGCCACTGCTGCAATTTCTTTTCCAGCCGTTCGCCGTCAAGTTTCACGCCACAGCGTTCGGAAAACAGCGGCGTAATGGTATTCACGCCCAGTTCAATGGATTTCTGAATAGTGAATTCCATTTTCTCGCCGCGTGAAATCACCTGGCCGAGATGCAAATTCAGCGGGGATTCATTGTCTGACAGCACACCGTCGCCCAGGCTGACGCGCACATTTTTCTTATCCACCTGCGTAATGCTGGCGTCGAAGACGTGATTACTGCCGTCAAATAACTGAATGACCTGACCAGGTTGCATGCGCAGAACGCGCCCGACGTGATTCGCGGCATCTTCACTGAGCGCAATTTCGCTGTGCGCGGTTAACGGTTCAGGGTGATAAATGCGGGGTATGCGCATGTGAGGCTGCTGTCCTTAAAGTCTTGAGAGGGGTTATTTTGGCGACATTAGTCCGCATTGTCGCGAACTAATGTGCTCTGACGATGAGTTAATACTAAGTTAGCTTTTTCTTTGTGCGCAAGCCTGCTGAACGTACGGATTATGATTTCCCTGCACATTCGCAATGCGGTTGTCGCGTTCGCATTCCCTGGCGGTGACCGGATACTGGCGATCCCAGGCGGTAAACAGCTGAGTCTGCTGGCGGGACAGATTGAGTTTGTACTGGTCGCGCATGTAGAAATAGGTGCGGGCGATGGCGCCACGCGCCCGGGCTGGCGGCTCGGCGGCTTTGGCTTTGAAGTCGATTTTCATCTCGCACTTCCCGTACTGGCCTTCACCACCATTCCACTGGCTGTACATGAAGTTGTTGCGGTCGCCGTTCACCTCGCCGATGGCCGGTTCAAGGTTATGCAAATCCGTTTCAATCTGACGGTAGTCTGCGCTTTTCGCACAGTTTTTGCGTCCGCCATCCTGCCAGCATTGCATCTGGTGGCCGAACTGCCATGCAGGCACGACGTGTTCCCATTCAATCCGGTTGGCGCGCTGTGCACTTTTGCGGACTTCATAGCCGCAGGATTTCAGATCAGGCGTGCCTTTTTTTCCCTGCCAGCTGATGTTACAGCCGCAGTAGAACGTCGGCGCGCCCTGATTGATTTTGACCGCTGCCGCTTTGGCCTGGGTGAAATTATTGATGGCGTTGCCGGACTGGCTGAAGGCGCTCAGCGGTGCCAGAATGCCGATAAACAGAAAGGATAAAAGTGTTTTATGAAACATATTTCCGAATAACCCGAGTGTAAAAGGTCGCAAGGTTAACGGATGCGAAGCGGTGTGACAATCAGACAATATAGCTATTTAGTGTTTGAAAAATCAGCAATTAGTGGAGCCTTTAGCGTTAAACTGTAACAGTTCGCCACAATGACGGCAGCGGTATTCTGACTCTTTGCGCATCACTTTATTGTGGCGACGAACCGTCAGATGATGGTCACGGCAGGCGCACAGATACGGGTAGGTTTTGCTCTGCACCGACACCACTTCGAACTTGTGCGTCCGGCTGGCGGAAACGCCCAGTACATGTTCCATTATCCAGCGCCATTCTTTGCCGTGCGGAGCGGGCGCCCGCCCGAAACGCCGGTATACCAGTAAATGCGCCAGCTCGTGGGGAACCACTTCATCAATAAATGGTTGCTGGTTTTCCATCAGTAAAACGGGATTAAGACGGATTTGCCAGTGCTGGAGGTACGCGCTGCCCGCGCTGGTGCCGCGTTGCTGATAAGTGATTTCCGGCTCCGTGTAATCGGTGCCAAAAAACTGATTTGCCATCTGGAGTTTTTCCCGCAAGCAGCGCATGACGGCTTGTTGCAGGGCGATGGGGAGACGTGAGGTTTTCATCTGGCGAAGGATAAATCTGCGGGAAGCGAGATGCAATATTGAATTCCTCCCCTTTGCAGGGGAGGAATGGCGTGCTTACTTACCGATGTCGCGCAGTGCTTCGCCTTTCATCAGGTTGCGTTCGATGTGTTCCAGGGACACGTTCTTGGTCTCAGGGATCAGCGCAATGGTGATGAAAATGAATACAACGTTCAGCGCCGCGTACACCCAGAAGGTGTTGGCGTTGCCGAGGCTGTCGAGCATGGTCAGGAAGGTTGCGCCCACGATCATGTTGGCAATCCAGTTGGTCGTGGTGGACACGGTGATACCGAAATCACGGCCTTTCAGCGGCTGGATTTCAGAACACAGCACCCAAATCAGCGGACCGGCACTCATCGCAAAACCTACGATGAACATCAGCAGCATCGCGATAGAGAAGTATTTCGCGGCATCTGATTCCACACCAATGTGCAGCATCGTACCGAGGATGCCCATACCGACGGCCATGACCAGGAAGCCCAGTTTCAGCGTAGGTTTACGGCCCCAGCGGTCAACCAGACCAATGGCGATGAAGGTCGCCAGAACGTTCACCAGTCCGACAATTACCGTGCCCCACATCTGCTGAGAGGTGCTGGCGAAACCGGCGATGCCGAAGATTTTCGGTGCGTAATACATGATGACGTTCATACCGGTGAACTGTTGCATCACCTGCAGCAGGATGCCGAGATAAACCGCACGACGGAAGTTTTTGTTGTTGGTGAACAAACCCCAGCCGCTTTGTTTTACTTTCAGGCTTTCACGGATTTCATCCAGCTCGTGTTTCGCCTGTTCGCTGGAATCGCGCAGTTTTTCCAGAACGCGACGCGCTTTGCCGTCGTCACCGCGTGCAGCCAGCCAGCGCGGGCTGTCCGGCAGGAAGAACACGCCAACCAGCAGCAGCAGTGCCGGGATCGTGATCACACCCAGCATCCAGCGCCATGCGCCGGTGTAGCTAAACGCAGTATCTGAGAGGTACGCCGCCAGAATACCTATGGTGATCATCAGCTGATACATGGAAATCATGCTGCCGCGAATTTTCTCCGGCGCGATTTCAGACAGGTAGATTGGCGCAGTGTAAGAGGCCACGCCGACTGCCAGGCCCAGCAGAACGCGGGCAATAATCAGGATTTCCGTGTTTGGCGCGAAGGCGGAGCACAGGGAACCGGCAACGAACAGGATCGCGCCAATCATCAGGCTGTATTTACGGCCAATGCGGAAGTTCATCCAGCCACTGCCGAGAGCACCGACGGCGGCACCAAACATCATGGAGCTGACCACCCATTCCTGCTGGTGGCTGGTAATTTGAAAATCATGGCTGATAAACGGAAGGGCACCAGCGATGACGCCGATATCTAAACCGAACAGCAGTCCGGCCAGCGCAGCGAGAAAACACACAAAGAAAGTCACGCTTTTGTTCGAGCGTTTTCCTTTGGTTGAAGTTGAGTTGTTCATCCGGTCTCCAAAATAATGCAATCGTTTTGAGTTTGTAATAATGCTTAGGCTGTTATGTTATTTACCCTGCGCACAGCTTAACGTGAGCCCGGTCACAGTGTTGTAATCGTTTACACTAATAGGTGTTATCGGGAATGTTGTTCGGTAAGGGTTTCAAAGAGATATGCAGCAGGGAAGGGGCTTTCATGCAAAGTAATAGCCCATAAATTGATTTATATCAATCAAAATTATGTGACACATTTTTAATCATTAAAATAATATATTAATTTATAACAAGTTATTGTCTGTAACCGCTTTCATTGGCACTCAAAAATCAGACTCCATCCCTATTTCTTCTCCCCTCATTCCCAAAATCCGGGCAATAAAAAACCCCGCCGCAAGGGCAGGGCTTGGTGCAGAACAGTCTGAAAAACTTATTTAAGACCGGCCGCTTCGCGTAACTGAGCCGCTTTGTCGGTTTTTTCCCAAGGGAAATGTTCACGACCAAAGTGACCGTATGCCGCGGTTTCTTTGTAGATCGGGTGCAGCAGATCCATCATCTGAATCAGACCGTATGGACGCAGATCGAAGAACTCGCGAACCAGCAGGGTCAGTTGTTCGTTAGAAACTTTACCGGTACCGAAGGTTTCCACCATGATGGACGTCGGTTCCGCCACGCCAATCGCGTATGACACCTGGATTTCACAACGGTCAGCCAGACCAGCAGCCACGATGTTTTTCGCAACATAACGTGCAGCGTAAGCGGCAGAACGGTCAACTTTAGACGGATCTTTACCTGAGAATGCACCGCCGCCGTGACGCGCCATCCCGCCGTAGGTATCCACGATGATTTTACGTCCGGTCAGACCGCAGTCGCCCATCGGGCCACCGATAACGAAACGGCCTGTCGGGTTGATGTGGTATTTGGTGCCGGCGTTCAGCCATTCTGCTGGCAGTACAGGTTTGATGATTTCTTCCATCACCGCTTCCTGCAGATCTTTCAGCGCAATGTCTTCTGAATGCTGAGTGGACAGTACTACCGCATCGATGCCGACGATTTTGCCTTCGTCATACTGGAAAGTGACCTGGCTTTTCGCATCAGGACGCAGCCATGGCAGGGTGCCTGATTTGCGAACTTCAGCCTGACGCTGCACCAGACGGTGTGCGTAAGTGATCGGCGCTGGCATCAGTACGCTGGTTTCGTTGGTGGCATAACCAAACATCAGGCCCTGGTCGCCCGCGCCTTGTTCCAGCGGGTCAGTACGGTCAACGCCCTGATTGATATCCGGAGATTGCTTACCAATAGCGCTCAGAACGGCACAAGAATTGGCATCGAAACCCATGTCAGAATGGATATAGCCAATTTCGCGAACGGTCTGACGCGTGATTTCTTCAACGTCGACCCATGCGCTGGTGGTGATTTCACCGCCAACCAGAACCATGCCGGTTTTGACATAAGTTTCACATGCAACACGTGCTTTCGGGTCTTGCTCTAAAATTGCGTCCAGCACTGCGTCAGAAATTTGGTCTGCAATTTTATCAGGATGTCCTTCTGAAACAGATTCGGATGTGAAGAGGTGTTTAGCCATTATGTTCTTTACCTTACATACGACGGGTGAGATATCACTGCATAGCACCGGGGAGACGGGCAGATGATGAGCATCGCTCGTCATTGTCACAATGCGTCCTGCATGTCCCCATTAGGCAAAGCCTTAAAGCAGTTTGCGCATTAATCCCTAAAATTGCTACGGACGGATTAACATCTGGACGGCTATTTTAGGATAGCATCTGTGCTGAAAGCCAGTCATTTTTGTGACGAACATGGCGTTATTGTGCGGGTTTGCAGTGATATTCACGCTTAGAAACAATCCGGACGTCATTTTCATTTTGCAATTTCAGCAGGTTGCCGGTATAAACGGCGCGCGCTGTACACATTTCTAGAGGCCGTAGAATCCAGCGTATCCCAGTGATTACTGTTTTCTCAGCTCGAATGCCCGCGGGTGATGCGTGGCACGTGTGGAGGTGGTTAGGTTAATGACCCACTTTTTACCGGTTGTTACATTTCAACAGCATCCCCTGCAGCCTTTAATGCGCCTTGCAGCACTTCTTTCAGCGGACTTTTTCTCAGAGAAACGTCTGCCCTCTCTGCGATGTTACAGACAGCCTGAGTACAGACAGGCCAGTCGCCGACATCTGTACGCTACTCAGTAAAACCGGGATCGCATTTCCGACATATAACTGAAGTAGCCTGCAACCTCGGGACATTTCTCCCTGATTTATTCCGACTCGTTACACGGAGTCTAAAAACGTGTTTTACAATGATATGAGTGAAAAACAGTCCGATGGCTGTGGCTCGCAGGGTTTTATCCTGTCTGAAAGCCGGCCTTGCGGGTTGTTCTCACCTGTTGTTACTGCGATAGTGGCTGGCCATGTTGTCAGTATAGAAAGAGGATTTACCTATGTCTGATGACATTCAGTCCCATCGTCCGTCACAACCGGGCGATACTGTTTCTTTGCGCTCCATGCAGGAGGTTGCCGTGAACGATCGTGATGCCAGCAAAATGCTGCGCACTTACAACGTTGCCTATTGGGGTAACAACTATTTTGACGTCAATGAACTGGGCCACATCAGTGTTTGCCCGGATCCAGACGAGCCTTCTGCCCGTGTCGATTTGGCGCAACTGGTAAAAGATATGCGTGAGCAGGACGGTCAGCGTTTGCCAGCCTTGTTCTGTTTCCCACAAATTTTGCAACACCGTCTGCGTTCGATTAACGCTGCGTTCAAACGTGCGCGTGAATCGTTCGGTTATGAGGGTGATTATTTCCTGGTGTATCCGATCAAGGTTAACCAGCATCGCCGCGTGATTGAATCTCTGGTCGAGTCCGGCGAACCGCTGGGCCTGGAAGCCGGTTCAAAAGCGGAACTGATGGCGGTTCTGGCTCACGCCGGAATGACCCGTTCAGTGATCGTCTGTAACGGTTATAAAGACCGTGAATACATTCGTCTGGCGCTGATCGGTGAGAAACTCGGTCACAAGGTTTATCTGGTTATTGAGAAAATGACCGAGATTAAGCTGGTGCTGGAAGAAGCCGAACGTCTGAACGTCGTCCCGCGTCTGGGCGTGCGTGCGCGTCTGTCTTCGCAGGGGTCGGGCAAATGGCAGTCCAGCGGTGGCGAAAAGTCCAAATTTGGTCTGGCGGCTTCTCAGGTTCTGCAACTGGTCGAAATGCTGCGTGAAGCAGGGCGTCTGGACAGCCTGCAACTTCTGCATTTCCACCTCGGCTCGCAGCTGTCGAATATTCGTGATATCTCAACCGGTGTGCGTGAATCTGCGCGCTTCTACGTTGAGCTGCACAAACTGGGTGTCAATATTCAGTGCTTCGACGTGGGCGGCGGTCTGGGCGTAGATTACGAAGGGACGCGTTCTCAGTCCGATTGCTCCGTGAACTACGGCCTGAACGAATATGCCAACAACGTGATCTGGGGCATTGGCGATGCCTGTAATGAGCACGGTCTTCCGCACCCGACGGTCATCACCGAATCGGGTCGCGCTGTCACCGCTCACCACACCGTACTGGTGTCTAACGTGATCGGCGTTGAGCGCAACGAGTTCAAACCCCCTGTTGCACCTGAAGAGGATGCACCACGCGCCCTCGGCAGCATGTGGGACACCTGGAATGAAATGCACGATCCGGAAAACCGTCGCTCACTGCGCGAATGGCTGCACGACAGCCAGATGGATCTGCACGACGTCCATTCGCAATATGCGCACGGCATTCTGGATCTGACTCAGCGCGCGTGGGCGGAAGATATCTACCTGAATATCTGTAATAAAATTCAGGATCAGCTGGATCCAAGCAACCGCGCGCACCGTCCGATTATCGACGAACTGCAAGAGCGCATGGCCGATAAGCTTTACGTGAACTTCTCACTGTTCCAGTCAATGCCGGATGCCTGGGGTATCGATCAGTTGTTCCCGGTTCTGCCGCTGGAGGGTTTGGATAAACCGCCGGTTGGCCGTGCGGTGCTGCTGGACATAACCTGTGATTCTGACGGGACTATCGATCACTATATCGACGGTGACGGCGTGGCGACCACAATGCCGATGCCTCCGTATGATCCTGAAAACCCGCCAATGCTGGGCTTCTTCATGGTCGGCGCATATCAGGAAATTCTCGGTAACATGCACAACCTGTTCGGTGATACCGCCGCCGTGGACGTGTTTGTGTTCCCTGACGGCAGCATTGAAGTGCAGCAGTCTGACGAAGGCGATACCGTGGCTGATATGCTCGAATACGTGCAGCTTGACCCGAATGTGTTGCTGGCCCGTTTCCGCGACCAGGTAAAAGAAACCGATCTGGATGCGGAATTGCAGGCGCAGTTTGTGGAAGAGTTTGAATCCGGTTTATACGGTTATACGTATCTGGAAGACGAATAATTCCCGGCGTACATGACGGATAAAATAAAGGCACCTTCGGGTGCCTTTATTATTTAGGTTGTGAATGTTTTATTTTTTAAAATATAAATAACGAATTTGTTTTCGTGACTATTTATCTTCGGCGATACGCTTTTTAATATTATCTGCGCGTTCCTGAGAAGGCGGATGGGAACTGAATAAACTTTTTTCACTGCCACCGCTCATTTTTGCCAGTTTCTCAAAGGCTGTGACCAGCCCTTTGGTCGGCAGACCGCGTTTTTTCAGCAGGTCGTAGGAATAATCGTCAGCGTCTGATTCCTGTTTCTGAGAGAACTGCGCATTAACCAGCTCTTCACCCAAATCGGCCAGTTGTGTGCTGGAAAGTTGACCAGCAATGCCACCGGCCGCGCCTGCTGCGCTGTGCGCGGCGGAAGCGCTGTACGCCACCTGCATGGCTTTTTTGGTGTGACCGAGTGCGACGTGGCCCATTTCGTGGCCCAGTACGCCTTCGACTTCATCATCGGTCATCATGTCCATCAGGCCGCTGTAGACGCGGATACAGCCGTTCGCCATCGCCCAGGCGTTGACGTCGCTGGTGAGGTAGACTTTATAATTCGCCGGTCTGCCGTTGATATCATTGCCGAGGTTTTTGGCAATTTTGTCCAGACGCTTAGAGTATTTGCTTTTTGATGAGGCAATTTTAGATTCAACATCCAGGGCTTTACAGGAACCCTCTGTCATATTGATGACATCCTGATCCGTCAGCGTGGCCGCTTTGTAGGCGTCTGAGCCAGATTTCATTAAGGCATCGGTATTGAGCGCACCGTTCTGACAACCACTTAATAATACGGTGATCCCCAACGCAATTGCAGTTATACGAAAATTCATAATCCATCTTCCTTTGATAGTTAAATTAAATAAAACGCAGGAAGAATAACCAATCAATATCACTTAGCGAGAAAAAGAACTGATGGCAGGT
Organism: Rahnella sp. PCH160; assembly: GCF_047784855.1. NCBI lineage: Bacteria > Pseudomonadati > Pseudomonadota > Gammaproteobacteria > Enterobacterales > Yersiniaceae > Rahnella > Rahnella sp. PCH160. The sequence goes on along the minus strand of NZ_JBLOGT010000001.1, from coordinate 75,263 downwards.
TATTTTCAGATTTTGTGCGGAAATATTTTCTGAATAATGGATGTTTTAATAATATTACGAAAGTAAAGTCACTCAGCTTAATAAGCAGATGCGCCATTTAACTGGCGCATCTGTATGAGGGAAATTATTTCCCGGCAGCGATTCGATCGCGGATATGTTTCGCGCGCGCTTCGGATGACGGATGATCATCAAACCAGCCAATGCTGCTTCCTTTATCCAGTTTAGCCAGCTTCTCAAAACTGGTGGCCAGCCCGGTCGGATCAATCCCGCGTTTCTTCAGCAGATCGAAAGAGTAATCGTCAGCTTCGGATTCCTGTTTCTGCGAGAACTGCGCGTTAACGTATTTTTCACCGAGATCGGCCAGCTGCGACTGCGAAAGCGTGGTGCTGACGCCGCCCAGTGAGGCCACCGCCGTCCGCGCCGCCGTGGCGCTGTAAGCAACCTGCATCGCTTTGCGGGTATGCCCCAGTGCGACGTGACCCATTTCGTGGCCGAGTACGCCTTCAACTTCGTTGTCGTTCATCATGTCCATCAGGCCGCTGTACACGCGGATACAGCCGTTCGCCATCGCCCAGGCGTTGACGTCCTTGGTCAGGTACACCTTGTAGTTGGCCGGCGTGCCGTTGATGTTGTCCCCGAGCGCGGCCGAGATTTTTTTCAGACGTTGCGCATATTCGCTGCTTTCTGGTGCTATTTGCGCTTTTTTATCCATTTCTTCACAGGACTGCACGCTCAGGGTTTTTACATCGGCGTCGCTCAGTGTATAAGCCTGATAAGCCTGCGCGCCGGATTGCATTAAGGTATCGGTATTTAGGGTTGAACAACCGCTGACCAGCGCGGCCGCGCAAAGACTCAGCAAAACGGGGTGGAATTTCATCAGTTTGGGCTCCCGGAGAACGTTAAAAAAAAAGTCAGTACAGCCTGAAAAAGGCTCTGATTGTAAGAATAGCGTTAAGATAGGTTTTTAGGATTGCCCGATCTATAGTGTAAGTCTGAAAAAACGCACTGATTTAAAAGCGAATTCTGTGAACTTAATCACGAGAGTGATTAAGGATTGCCGTTTTAATGCCGAGTCTGAGAAAATGACTTTCTTGACCGCTTTTTTAATCCGACCTGGAGTAGAACATGTCCTCTCGTAAAGAGCTTGCGAACGCTATCCGCGCACTTAGTATGGACGCCGTGCAGAAAGCGAATTCCGGCCACCCTGGCGCCCCTATGGGCATGGCAGACATTGCCGAAGTCTTGTGGCGCGATTACCTGAACCACAACCCGACAAACCCGCACTGGGCTGACCGTGACCGCTTCGTGCTGTCCAATGGTCATGGCTCCATGCTGATTTACAGCCTGCTGCACCTCACAGGCTATGATCTGCCAATCAGCGAACTGGCGAACTTCCGTCAGCTGCATTCCAGAACGCCGGGTCACCCGGAATACGGTTATACACCAGGCGTAGAAACCACTACGGGCCCGCTGGGTCAGGGCATCGCGAACGCGGTGGGTATGGCGATTGCTGAACGTACACTGGGTGCGCAGTTCAACAAACCCGGTCACGACATCGTTGATCACCAGACTTACACTTTCCTGGGCGACGGCTGCATGATGGAAGGCATTTCTCACGAAGTGTGTTCTCTGGCCGGTACCATGAAACTCGGTAAACTGACCGCGTTTTATGATGACAACGGTATCTCCATCGACGGCCACGTAGAAGGCTGGTTCACTGATGATACTGCTGCCCGTTTCGAAGCTTACGGCTGGCATGTTGTGCGTCACGTTGACGGTCACAACCCTGATTCCATCAAAGCGGCTATCGAAGAAGCGCATAAAGTCACCGACAAACCTTCCCTGCTGATGTGCAAAACCGTGATCGGTTTCGGTTCTCCGAACAAAGCCGGTACTCACGATGTGCATGGCGCAGCGCTGGGCGCAGCCGAAGTGGCCGCTACCCGCGAAGCACTGGGCTGGAAATATGCTGCGTTTGAAATCCCGCAGGATATCTACGCGCAGTGGGATGCGAAAGAAGCCGGCAAAGCGAAAGAATCCGCATGGGATGAGAAATTCGCCGCTTACGCCAAAGCGCACCCTGAACTGGCAAAAGAGTTCAAACGTCGTATCAACGGCGAACTGCCCGCTAACTGGGAAACCGACGCTCAGAAATTTATCGAAGAGTTGCAGGCAAAACCTGCCAACATCGCCAGCCGTAAAGCGTCGCAGAATGCGCTGGAAGCGTTCGGTAAAGTGTTGCCAGAATTCCTGGGCGGCTCCGCTGACCTGGCACCGAGCAACCTGACTATGTGGTCTGGTTCCAAGTCTATCGGCGACGATCAGGCGGGTAACTACATCCATTACGGCGTGCGTGAATTCGGTATGACTGCGATCACTAACGGTATCGCGCTGCACGGTGGTTTCCTGCCGTACTCTGCAACCTTCCTGATGTTCGTTGAATATGCACGTAACGCCGTGCGTATGGCCGCGCTGATGAAGATCCGTAACGTGTTCGTTTACACCCATGACTCCATCGGTCTGGGCGAAGACGGCCCGACGCACCAGCCGGTTGAGCAAATTGCCAGCCTGCGCGTGACGCCAAACATGAGCACATGGCGTCCGGCTGACCAGGTCGAATCTGCAGTGGCGTGGAAATACGCCATCGAACGTAACGACGGCCCGGTTACCCTGATCTTCTCCCGTCAGAACCTGACCCAGCAACCGCGTACCGCTGAGCAACTGGCGAACGTGGCGCGTGGCGGTTATGTCCTGAAAGATTGCGACGGCACGCCAGAAGTGATTCTGATCGCGACCGGCTCTGAAGTGGGCATCACTGTTGAAGCCGCAGATAAACTGGCTGCAGCGGGCACCAAAGTGCGCGTAGTTTCCATGCCGTCCACCGACGCCTTCGACAAACAGGACGCGGCTTACCGTGAATCCGTCTTGCCGAAAGCCGTTTCTGCACGTGTTGCGGTTGAAGCGGGCATCGCGGATTACTGGTTCAAATACGTGGGTCTGAACGGCGCTATCGTGGGTATGCACAGCTTCGGCGAATCTGCTCCGGCAGACCTGCTGTTCAAAGAGTTCGGTTTCACTGTTGATAACGTGGTTGCTCAGGCACAGGCGTTACTGAAGTAATCGGGCTCAAACGTCATCATAAAAGCACCTTCGGGTGCTTTTTTTTCGCCCCGCATTCACCCCGGTTCTGAGTTTTCGCGTGAAATGACGCAGGTCAAACCCTTTTGCGGCAGTCTCCGCTACACTCCTGCATTCTGAAACTGTTTCATTTCGTCAGTTTTTGAGAAACTTGACTGTCGAAAAGGTGATGGAAAAGTAAAATCACTGTAAACACACGGAATTTACTGGTGTTTTTTTCAGCGATCGGCGAGATTAACGCGTCGAAATTCCGGGAATTATTCCTTTTATTCATCGTTTGGTTTATTCTCAGCTGAACCGTTTCAGTCAGGCTATTTGAGCTTAACATCGTCACCAGGTTGTTAACGTGCCGCAAACTGAAATTTTTCTACTGCACTGAACGTGCGGGCAGATGACGATGGTGATTCACCGTAAACGCACGCTGCATTACTATAGGTGTTACTGAAATTGAGTAACAACCGTGTAACAGGGAGAAGTATGCCAATACGTATTGCAATTAATGGCTTTGGTCGCATTGGCCGTAGCGTATTGCGCGCGTTATACGAATCCGGGCGTCGGGCGGAAATCTCCGTCATTGCCATCAATGAAATTGCCAGCCCTGAAGGCATGGCCCATCTGCTCAAATATGACTCCAGCCACGGGCGCTTTGCCTGGGATGTCCGCCAGGAAGGTGAGAACCTTTACGTCGGCGATGACTCCATCCGTTTATTCCATCAGCCTGATGCCAGCCAGTTGCCCTGGGGCGAACTGAGCATTGACGTGGTGCTTGATTGTACCGGCGTTTACGGCAGCCGTGCAGACGGTGAAACGCAGCTCGCGGCGGGCGCCAAAAAGATTCTGTTCGCGCATCCGGGTGGGCATGATTTAGATGCCACGGTGGTTTACGGTGTGAACCACGACTTGCTCGAACGCCAGCACCGCATTGTGTCCAATGCGTCCTGCACCACCAACTGTATTATCCCTGTGATTAAGCTGCTCGACGATGCCTTTGGCATTGAGTCCGGCACGGTAACGACCATCCATTCTTCAATGAATGACCAGCCGGTCATCGACGCCTACCATGCGGATTTACGCCGCACGCGCGCGGCCAGCCAGTCCATTATTCCGGTCGATACCAAGCTCGCCGCAGGGATCACGCGCATCATGCCAAAGTTCTGCGATCGCTTTGAAGCGATCTCCGTACGGGTGCCCACCATCAATGTCACCGCCATTGATCTGAGCGTGTTTGTCGAGGGTTCTGTGACCGTAGACGAGGTGAACCAGCTGCTGCAAAAGGCCGCAATGGGCGCTTTTCGTGGTATAGTTGACTATACCGAACTACCATTAGTCTCGACAGATTTTAACCATGATCCTCACAGCGCCATCGTAGATGGAACGCAGACGAGGGTCAGTGGAAAGCACCTGATAAAAACACTGGTCTGGTGCGATAACGAGTGGGGTTTTGCCAACCGAATGTTGGATACAACATTGGCAATGTCCGCGAGCGGTTTCTAGTACGGCTGTTGCGGCCTTCTGGCCGAAACTGCCTTCAAGCAACTTTAAAGAGAATCAACGAGAGGATTCACCATGTCTGTTATTAAGATGAGCGATCTGGATTTAGCGGGTAAACGCGTACTGATCCGTGCCGATCTGAATGTGCCAGTTAAAGATGGCAAAGTAACGTCAGATGCACGTATCCGCGCTTCTTTACCCACCATCGAAATTGCCCTGAAACAAGGCGCACGCGTGATGGTGACCTCGCATCTGGGTCGTCCGACTGAAGGCGAATATAACGAAGAGTTTTCTCTGCTGCCGGTTGTTAACTACCTGAAAGAACATCTGAAATCTCCAGTGCGTCTGGCTAAAGATTATCTGGATGGCGTTGAAGTTGCCGAAGGCGAACTGGTTGTTCTGGAAAACGTTCGCTTCAACAAAGGCGAGAAGAAAGACGACGAAGCCCTGTCAAAAAAATATGCTGCCCTGTGTGACATCTATGTGATGGACGCATTCGGTACTGCGCACCGCGCGCAAGCCTCTACCCACGGCGTCGGCAAATTTGCCCCTATCGCCTGTGCCGGTCCGCTGCTGTCTGCAGAACTGGAAGCACTGGGTAAAGCACTGGGTAACCCGGCGCGTCCGATGGTTGCCATCGTCGGCGGTTCTAAAGTTTCGACCAAACTGACCGTGCTGGATTCCCTGTCCAAAATCGCTGACCAGCTGATCGTTGGCGGTGGTATCGCGAACACCTTCGTTGCGGCTCAAGGCAACAACGTCGGTAAATCTTTGTACGAAGCAGACCTGGTCGGCACCGCAAGCAAACTGCTGGAAACGTGCGACATTCCTGTCCCAACTGATGTTCGCGTTGCTACCGAGTTCTCTGAAACTGCGGTTGCTACCGTGAAGTCTGTTAAAGACATCAAAGATGACGAACAAATTCTCGACATGGGCGATGAGTCTGCTTACCGCCTGGCTGAGATCATTAAAAACGCTAAAACCATTCTGTGGAATGGCCCGGTAGGCGTGTTCGAGTTCCCTAACTTCCGCAGAGGAACCGAAATTGTGGCGCAGGCCATTGCTGATAGCGAAGGTTTCTCTATCGCAGGCGGCGGCGACACATTGGCGGCTATCGACCTGTTCGGTATCGCTGACAAAATTTCCTATATCTCCACTGGCGGTGGCGCATTCCTCGAGTTCGTTGAAGGGAAAGCACTGCCAGCGGTTGTGATGCTGGAAGAGCGTGCTAAGAAGTAATGAACCCTGAGCAGGAAACATAGGGTTTCCTGTTCTTCTTTGCCGCGCGAGGGGCTGCACAGTGGAACTCGCGCGACATAGCAAACCGATTCAATCCATCTACGGCCGACGAAACAGGACAAAGAACTATGTCTAAAATTTTTGATTTCGTAAAACCAGGCGTTATCACTGGTGATGATGTACAGAAAGTTTTCGCTATTGCTAAAGAAAACAAATTTGCACTGCCAGCGGTTAACTGCGTAGGCACCGACTCTATCAACGCCGTTCTCGAAGCTGCTGCGAAAGTCCGTTCACCGGTTATCGTTCAGTTCTCTAACGGTGGCGCTGCGTTCATCGCGGGTAAAGGCCTGAAAACTGACGTGCCACAAGGCGCGGCAATCCTGGGTGCAATCTCTGGCGCACACCATGTGCATCAGATGGCAGAACATTACGGCGTGCCAGTTATCCTGCACACCGACCATTGCGCGAAGAAACTGCTGCCTTGGATCGACGGTCTGCTGGACGCGGGTGAAGCTCACTTCGCGAAAACCGGTAAACCTCTGTTCTCTTCACACATGATCGACCTGTCTGAAGAATCTCTGGAAGAAAACATCGAAATTTGCAGCAAGTACTTAGCTCGCATGGCAAAACTCGACATGACTCTGGAAATTGAACTGGGTTGTACTGGTGGTGAAGAAGATGGCGTGGACAACAGCCACATGGACGCATCTGCTCTGTACACTCAGCCACAAGACGTTGATTACGCATACGAAAAACTGAACGCAATCAGCCCGCGTTTCACTATCGCTGCGTCATTCGGTAACGTACACGGCGTGTACAAACCAGGTAACGTTAAACTGACTCCAACGATTCTGCGCGATTCCCAAGAATACGTGTGCAAGAAACACAACCTGCCACACAACAGCCTGAACTTCGTGTTCCACGGCGGTTCCGGTTCTACTGCAGCAGAAATCAAAGAATCTGTAGGCTACGGTGTTATCAAAATGAACATCGATACCGACACCCAATGGGCAAACTGGGACGGTATCCTGCAGTTCTACAAGAAAAACGAAGCTTACCTGCAAGGTCAGTTGGGTAACCCGGAAGGCGCGGACAAACCTAACAAGAAATTCTATGACCCGCGCGTATGGCTGCGTTCTGCACAGGCTTCCATGGTGACTCGCCTGGAACTGGCATTCAAAGAACTGAACGCAATCGACGTACTGTAATTCTTATCCTTCCGGTGCTTGACCACCGGAATGTGAGGATCATAACCAAAGGGGCTTCGGCCCCTTTTTTATTGTCTGATTTCCGGCCACAATAGCCCGTCCGGCACATTCCCGCATGAATCCCCAAGAGAAAGCCATGAAGCCAAAATCTGTCACCCTCGATGACGTCGCACGTCACGCGGGCGTTTCTTATCAGACCGTTTCGCGCGTACTGAATCAGGCGGCGCACGTCTCCGCAAAGACGCGGGATAAAGTCGAACAGGCCATGACTGCGCTGAACTACGTGCCGAATCGCGTCGCACAGCAGCTGGCCGGAAAACAGAGTTATACGCTGGGGCTGGCGACGACCGAACTTGCGCTTCATGCGCCCTCACAAATTGCTTCTGCAATGAAAACCCGCGCCAATCAGTTAGGTTTTAACGTCGTTATTTCGATGATTGATAATCTGAGCCTTCCGGCCTGCCGCACGGCGGTGAATGAGCTGATGTCGCAGCGCGTTGATGGCGTGCTGATTAATGTGCCGCTGTCGAATGAGGATGCCTGTGCCATTGCGCAGTTATGTGGCGATTTACCGGTGCTGTTTCTGGATGTCGATCCACAGGCGGATGTTTTTAAAATCCTTTTTGATCCGCATTGCGGGGCAGAGCAGGGCGTGGAACATCTTCTGGCGCTGGGGCATCAGAAAATTGCCGTGCTGACCGGCCCGCTGGAATCTATCTCCGCGCGACTGCGTTACGAAGGCTGGCTGAATACGCTGGCGAAGCATCAGATTACGCCCTGTGCGGTGCAGCACGGCGACTGGAGCGCGGCTTCCGGTTACCAGCAGGCCTTATTGCTGCTCAACCAGCCTGTGCGGCCTACGGCCATTCTGATTGCCAATGATCAGATGGCGCTGGGCGTACTGCGGGCGGTTCATGAATTCGGCCTGCGCGTGCCGGAGCAGATTTCTGTTATCGGTTACGACGACACCGAAGACAGCGCGTTTTTCTTCCCGCCGCTGACCACCATTAAGCAAGATTTCCGCCTCCTCGGGCATGAAAGCGTCAACCGGCTGGTCGATCATCTGCATATTCATGGCGATAAACAGCAATCGTCGCTGTTGTTGCCGACGTCTCTGGTAGAACGCCACACAACGTCGAAACCCGGTGAGTCCGCCGTTTCTCAGGAAGCACTGTCGCAGGAACTTCTCCGCATCGCCCGGCAGCTCAGCCCGCGCTGATTCACTTTTCCTGCTTCTCCGGCGCGGAATCTGTGATCCGCGTCCCTTTCCCGCACTCCCTTGCTTTACTTCATCGTCCCCGTTACGCATGTTTATATTATTGTGAGCGCATAACAATTTTTGCGAGGGGATCTTTATGACACTATCAGTGGATGAAAAATTGTCGTCACTGGCCACCGTTCTGGGGCGTCGTGATTGGGAAAAACCGTCGTCGACGCAATTTAACCGTCTTGCGGCGCACCCGCCTTTTAACAGCTGGCGGGAAAGTGAAAAAGCCAGAGATAATCAGGTTTATGCTCATGTTCGTTCCCTGAACGGGGAATGGTATTTCAGCTATTTCAACCGCCCGGAAGCCGTGCCTGAGCAATGGCTGGAAGGCGATCTCGCGGATGCAGACAAAGTTCAGGTGCCCTCAAACTGGCAACTGGCAGGCTACGATGCGCCGATTTATACCAACGTTCAGTATCCGATCCCGGTCAATCCGCCGTTTGTGCCGGAAGAAAACCCAACAGGTTGTTACTCGCTCACAGTTAATGTAGATAAAGACTGGCTGAGCAGTGGCCAGACGCGCATTGTGTTCAATGGCGTCAATTCTGCGTTCTATTTGTGGTGCAACGGCAAATGGATCGGTTATTCCCAGGACAGCCGTTTACCGGCGGAATTCGATCTCAGCGACGTGCTGCACGCGGGTGAAAACCGGCTGGCGGTGATGGTCTTGCGCTGGAGTGACGGCAGTTATCTGGAAGATCAGGACATGTGGCGCATGAGCGGGATTTTCCGCGACGTCACGTTGCTGCACAAAACGGCGGAGCAAATCTCGGATTATCAGGTTCGCACGCATCTGTTCCACGGTTTCACGCAGGCTGAACTGGAAGTGCAGGTCAGCGCCGCCGTGCCGCAGGAAAGTGCCGCAGATTATCAGGTTCGCGTACAGCTCTGGCAGGGCGATAAGCCGGTTGCAGAACATCAGCAGCCGCTGGGCAGTGAAATCATTGATGAACGCGGCAATGCGTTTGATAAAACCACGCTACGGTTGCCGGTCAGCCAGCCGGAATTGTGGAGCGCCGAACAGCCCGCGTTGTACCGCGCAGTGATTTCCCTGATCTCTCCGCAGGGCCAGCTGATTGAAGCCGAAGCCTGCGATGTCGGGTTCCGTCAGGTGGAAATCAGCAACGGGCTGCTGAAAGTTAACGGCCAGCCGGTGTTGATCCGCGGAACCAACCGTCACGAACATCACCCGGAAAACGGTCAGGTGATGGATGAAGCGACGATGCGCCGCGACATCGTGCTGATGAAACAACACAACTTCAACGCGGTGCGCTGCTCGCATTATCCGAATCATCCGCTGTGGTACACACTTTGCGATCAGTATGGTCTGTACGTGGTCGATGAAGCCAATATCGAAACTCACGGTATGCAACCGATGAACCGCTTATCGGACGATCCCGTCTGGTTCAACGCTTTCAGCGAACGTGTCACCCGCATGGTTCAGCGCGACCGCAACCATCCGTGCATCATCATCTGGTCACTGGGCAATGAATCCGGTCACGGCGCCAATCACGACGCGATGTACCGCTGGATCAAATCTGTCGATCCGACGCGTCCGGTGCAGTACGAAGGCGGCGGCGCTAACAGCGCCGCGACCGACATTATCTGCCCGATGTATTCCCGCGTGGAACAGGATCAGCCCTTCCCGGCTGTACCGAAATGGTCTATCAAAAAATGGATCAGTATGCCGGATGAAACGCGTCCGCTGATCCTCTGCGAATACGCTCATGCGATGGGCAACAGCTTTGGCGGCTTCGACAAATACTGGAAAGCCTTCCGTCAGTTCCCGCGCTTGCAGGGCGGTTTTGTCTGGGACTGGGTGGACCAAAGCCTGCTGAAAACGGGCGAAAACGGCGAGCGTCATATGGCCTACGGCGGTGATTTTGGCGATACGCCAAACGACCGTCAGTTCTGCATGAACGGTCTGGTCTTTGCCGACCGCACGCCGCATCCGTCGTTGTTTGAAGCGCAGCGCGCCCAGCAGTTCTTCCAGTTTTCACTGGTCAGCACATCGCCTCTTACATTGGAAATTCAAAGCGAATATCTGTTCCGCCGCAGCGATAACGAACAGCTGGTGTGGCGTATCGAACGCGATGGCGAAGTGATTGCGCAGGGCGAAGCAGCGCTGAATATTGCGCCGAACGGCGTGCAGAAACTTGAGCTGGGTTCGATCCCGAAAGCTGACGGCGACTTGTGGCTGAACGTCGCTGTACATCAGCCGCAGGCGACGGCGTGGTCGCAAGCAGGTCACCGCAGCGCATGGGATCAGTGGCCGTTACCGCAGGCGCTGAGCCTGCCGGAGCCGGAAAAAATTTCCGCCGCCGCGCCGGTTCTGGAAATTCAGGGCGGGAATATTTCCGTGGTTCACGGCGCACAACGCTGGCAGTTTAACCAGAAGAGCGGCCTGCTGGAACAGTGGTTTGATGGCAAAACGCCGCGCCTGCTTTCGGCGCTTCGCGACCAGTTTGTCCGCGCGCCGGTTGATAACGATATCGGTGTCAGCGAAGTCACGCGCATTGATCCGAATGCGTGGGTGGAGCGCTGGAAAGCCGCCGGAATGTATCAGCTGGAATCCCGCACGTTAAGCGTGATTGCCGATCAATTACAAGATCGCGTGGTTATTGTCGCTTCACATGCTTTCCTCGCTGGCGATGAAACGCGCGTACTGAGCCGGAAAGTTTATCGCATCGACAATCAGGGCGAACTGCATATCGATGTGGATGTGCGCATTGCTTCCAATGTCCCGTCGCCGGGGCGTATCGGCATGACCTGCCAGCTGGCCGACACTGCTGAGAACGTCCGCTGGCTGGGGCTGGGACCGCATGAAAACTACCCGGATCGCCGTCTGGCTGCACAACACGGTCGCTGGACATTGCCACTTGGCGAACTCTATACGCCTTACGTTTTCCCGACCGAGAGCGGTTTGCGCGGCGAGACTCGCGAGCTGGAATACGCCGGATGGACGTTGCGGGGCAATTTCCACTTTGGGCTGAGCCGCTACAGCTTGCGACAGCTGATGGACACCAGCCACCGTCACTTATTACGTGAAGAAGAAGGGACGTGGCTGAATATCGACGGCTTCCATATGGGCGTCGGTGGTGATGATTCGTGGAGCCCAAGCGTCAGCCCGGATTTCCTGCTGACTGCCGGTCAGTATCATTATTCGTTCACCTGGAAACGTGCCTGACATCCCGCGCCGTGGCGTTAACCCGCTGCGACGCAGTTTTCAGTCGTAAGGAAAGTGCATATGTATTACCTGAAAAATACTAACTTTTGGATGTTCGGGCTGTTCTTCTTCTTTTACTTTTTCATCATGGGGGCGTATTTCCCGTTCTTCCCGATCTGGCTTCACGACATCAATCAGATCAGCAAAAGTGACACCGGCATAATATTTGCCAGCATCTCGCTGTTCTCCCTGTTATTCCAACCGGTCTTTGGATTGCTGGCCGATAAACTGGGACTGAAAAAGCACTTGCTGTGGGTGATCACCGGTACGCTGGTTCTGTTTGCGCCGTTCTTTATTTATGTATTCGGCCCGCTGCTGAAAATGAATATCTATCTGGGGTCGGTGGTCGGCGGGATTTATCTCGGCCTGATTTACAACGCCGGTGCGCCTGCGATCGAAGCGTATATCGAAAAAGTCAGCCGCCGCAGCAGCTTTGAATTTGGCCGTGCGCGGATGTTCGGTTGTGTCGGCTGGGCGGTATGCGCGTCGGTGGTCGGCATTATGTTCACCATCAACAATGAATTTGTTTTCTGGCTCGGTTCCGGTTGTGCAGTAGTTCTGGCGATCCTTTTGCTGATCGCCAAGCCGGAAGTGACATCCACCGCGCGGGTGGTGAACGAACTGGGGGCAAACACCAAACCCTTCAGCCTGAAGATTGCGCTTGAGCTGCTCAAAGATCGCAAACTGTGGTTCCTGGCGCTGTACGTGATCGGCGTGTCCTGCACGTACGACGTCTTCGACCAGCAGTTCGCCAACTTCTTTACCTCGTTCTTTGATTCGTCATCCGAAGGTACGCGCATTTTCGGCTACGTCACCACCCTGGGTGAACTGCTGAATGCCTGCATCATGTTCTTCGCGCCGCTTATCGTTAACCGTATTGGCGGGAAAAATGCACTGCTGCTGGCCGGGACGATTATGTCGATCCGCATCATCGGCTCGTCGTTTGCCTCATCGCCGCTCGAAGTGGTGGTGCTGAAAACGCTGCACATGTTTGAAGTGCCGTTCCTGATTGTCGGTTGCTTCAAATACATCACGTCAGTGTTTGAAGTGCGCTTCTCTGCAACGATCTATCTGGTGACGTTCTGCTTCTTCAAACAGGTGGCGATCATGTTCATGTCCGTTTTTGCCGGGAATATGTATGACCGTATCGGCTTTCACGGCACGTATCTGATCCTCGGATTAGTGGCGCTGACGTTCACGGTAATTTCGGCCTTTACGCTGAGCGGAAGAGGACCACTTCAGGCCTTCAAAACGCCGGAACGGTTGAAAAATAGCCGCGTAAATTCCTAATCTGATGACCTTTTTCATCCGGTGGTTGGCACTTCATCGCATTGTTCGTTAACCTTAAAGAACACTTGCTGCCCGTTTTATCGGGCAGCTTTGGTTTCTTTCAGCCCGTCAGGGTTTTATTTTGGGGTACGCTAAATGGATGATTTGAACGTTGTGGATGGTATTAACAGTGCCGGCAACTGGTTGGTGAGAAACCAGGCTCTACTGCTTCATTATGCTGTGAATATTGTGGCAGCCATCTTTATTCTGATTGTGGGGCTGATTGTTGCCCGTATTGTCTCCGGTGCCGTCAGCCGGGTTCTGAAAATTCGTGGTATTGACCTGACCGTTTCCGATTTCCTGTCGGCTATGGTGCGTTATGCGATCATTGCGTTCACGCTGATTGCAGTTCTGGGGCGAATTGGCGTGCAAACCACGTCGGTGATTGCCGTTATCGGTGCCGCCGGTTTGGCCGTGGGTCTGGCGTTGCAGGGCTCGCTGTCTAACTTTGCTGCCGGTGTGTTGCTGGTGATCTTCCGTCCGTTCCGCGCGGGCGAATATGTGGATCTGGGTGGCGTGGCCGGTACGGTGACGCAGGTGCAGATTTTCTCCACCACACTGCTGACCCCGGATGACAAAATGATCGTCGTGCCGAACGGTAAAATCATCGCCGGTAACATCATCAATACCTCACGTGAGCCGAACCGCCGTACCGAAATCATCGTGGGCGTCGGTTATGATTCTGATATCGATTCGGTGAAAAAAGTGTTGGGCGATATTATTGCCGCTGACAAGCGTATTCAGCACGAGAGAGGGGTGACCATTCGCCTGAACGAAATGGGCGCATCAACGCTGAATTTTGTGGTGCGCGTCTGGAGCACCAACGGCGATGCTCAGGAAGTGTATTGGGATTTGCTGGAAGCGTTCAAACGCGCGCTGGATGCCAACAATATCAACATTGCGTATCCGCAAATGGATGTTCATTTGTACCCGGCGACTCCGGTCGTCGTGGATAAAAACGCACAGCCAGCGCAATAACGTCGCGGCTTTTCAACCGGCGCCTGCGGGCGCCTTTTTTGTACCTGAAAATCGGGTTTCTCAATAATAAGCAAGGCTAATGACCGATTAGAAATATCCATTTCCTCTAATGACATCAAAGCCCTTACACTGCGCGCAATCTCTGTTACTGACTCTTTAAGGATATTCACGTGCTGGCTATTTTCCTGCAAGGACTGGCGATGAGCGCCGCAATGATTTTACCCATCGGGCCGCAGAATGCGTTTGTAATGAACCAGGGTATTCGCCGCCAGTATCATTTAATGATCGCGTCTTTATGCGCGCTGAGTGATATCGCGCTGATTTGTGGCGGCATATTTGGCGGCAGTGCGTTGCTGAGCCAATCCCCGACGCTGCTGGCGCTGGTGAGCTGGGGCGGCGTGGCATTTCTGATCTGGTATGGTTGGGGCGCATTCCGAACGGCGTTCAGCAAAAATCCTGAACTGGCGCAGGCCGAAGTGGCAAAGCAAAGCAGGTGGAAAATTATCGTCAGTATGCTGGCGGTGACCTGGCTCAATCCGCACGTTTATCTCGATACGTTCGTCGTGTTAGGCAGTCTGGGGGGAAGCCTGAGCCACGATGAACGTTCGTGGTTTGCGCTGGGCGCGGTCAGTGCGTCAGTTCTGTGGTTCTTCGGGCTGGCGATCCTCGCGGCATTGCTGGCACCATGGCTGAACACCGGGAAAGTGCAGCGGATCATCAACTTTATCGTCGGCACCATCATGTGGGGGATCGCCATTCAGCTGGCGCGTCAGACCGGCGTATTTTGAGTTTTTGCCCGTAAACCGGTTTTTGTCACTAATCTTAGTTTCAGTTGTAACGGTTTATGCTACGGTTTTGCGGATTGACTGAACTATCTATTGCCAGATCTTTAATGATTAATGGAGGCACTGTGAAACTGAAAGCATTAGCTGTAGCAGCGATGTTGGGATTAGGGACTTTACCTTTGGCGTTGCACGCGGCAGAAGTTCCTGCTGGGCCGCACGTGGTGACATCAGGAACGGCAAGTGTTGACGCCACACCGGATATCGCGACGCTGGTGATTGAAGTGAGCGTATCGGCAAAAGACTCCGCGAGCGCCAAGAAACAGGCCGATGATCGTGTGGCGGAATATTTTGGTTTCCTGCAGAAAAACGGAATTGAAAAGAAAGACATCAATGCCGCCAACCTCAGCACGCAGCCGGAATATAACTACCTGAAAGACGGTAGCTCAGAACTGAAAGGCTACCGTGCAGTACGTCAGGTTCAGGTGACATTACGCCAGCTGGATAAACTGAACGACCTGCTGGATGGCGCGTTAAAATCCGGCCTGAATGAAATCCGTTCCATTGAACTGGGCGTTGCGGATCCTGCTCGTTTCCGTGACGAAGCGCGTCAGAAAGCGATTGATAATGCCACGCAGCAGGCGAAATCGCTGGCAGAAGGTTTCCACAGCAAACTGGGGCCGGTTTACAGCATTCGTTATCACGTCGCCAACTACCAGCCAATGCCAGTCGCACGGATGTTTAAAGCCGCCGCCGCGCCGATGCAAAATGATGCCGCTGAAACTTACGAACAGCAAAGCATTCACTTTGATGATCAGGTGGATGTGGTATTTGAGTTACAACGTTAATATCTTTCATGATGAAAAAAACCGCCTCGGCGGTTTTTTTGTTTTCTGCTGCGGGTGAAATCAGTCCTGACGCAAAACCTGATGACCGTGTGCCAGCAGGGCGTCGGTGACTTTACGCATCATGCGGCTTTCCGGTGCAAAGCGATGCCAGTACAGCATACGACGCTGGAACAGGCCGGGCGTCAGGTCGATAAGTTCGCCGCTTTCCAGCTCTTTCTCGATTTGCAGATGCGGGATCATACAGCAGGTGGTGCCCTGTCGGGCCAGTTGCACGAAGGCTTCCGACGAGTTAACGATGTGACACGGCACGCTGCCCGGTGACAAATCGAAGTTCTGTTGCAGGAACGCCTGATGCATATCGTCGAGATGATCAAACGCCACCGCCGGGGCTTTCAGCAGGGCGGAACGTGTGACGCCGTTCGGGAAATAACGGTCGGCAAAAGGTTTAGAGCCAACAAACAGATAATCCAGCGCACCGAGTTGATCGACCAGACAACTCGGCAGCGGCTGCGGCTGAATACTCACCGCGCCGACCACTTCACCGCGACGCAAACGTTCCTGCGTCCGGGTTTCATCTTCGACCTGCAAATTCAGGCGGATAGGCGAATCGACCAGCACAGATTTCAGTGCCGGTAACAGCCAGGTTGCCAGACTGTCGGCGTTGACCGCCAGCGAAAGCAGCAGCGGCGTATCATTACTGTCGCTGTTACTGTCACTGCCGAGCCACTCTTCTTCCAGCAATTCCACCTGATGCAACAAGGCCAGCAATTTTTGCCCCTGTTCCGTCGGACGAGGTGGCACCGTCCGCACCAGCAGAGGCTGGCCGAACAAATTTTCCAGTTGCTTGATGCGCTGAGAGACCGCCGATTGGGTGATGCAAAGCTTTTGTGCCGCGCGCTCAAAACCGCGCTCACGGATCACCGCGTCCAGTGCCTGTAGTGTTCTATAGTCCGGGCGTTTCATCGGAGTACTGTCCCTTAGATTTAATTTTATCCCGACACTATGCCACAGATTGTCAGGTTTTGTGGTGGGTAAAATCGGGGTGTTTACAGTCCAATTGCACTTAATAAGTGTGATCTGGTCACGCTCTTGTCTGCCCAATCTGCCGGGACATGCTTTATAATCACCGACACTTTTCCGTATTCACGCCACTTACGTTATCAGACAGAGAAGCCATTATGACGCAGGAAGAATTGAAAAAAGCAGTCGGCTGGGCCGCACTGGATTACGTGACACCGGGAACCATCGTCGGTGTCGGGACCGGATCCACCGCCGCTCATTTCATCGATGCACTGGGGTCGATCAAAGGCCAGATTGAAGGCGCTGTTTCCAGCTCCGACGCTTCAACGGCAAAACTGAAAAGCTTGGGCATTCACGTTTTCGACAGCAACGAAGTGGACTCGCTGGACGTTTACGTTGACGGCGCGGATGAAATCAACGGCTTCATGCAGATGATCAAAGGCGGCGGCGCGGCGCTGACCCGCGAAAAAATCATTGCCGCGATCGCCAAAAAATTTGTCTGTATTGTGGATGCATCCAAACAAGTTGATGTGCTGGGTAAATTCCCGCTGCCGGTAGAAGTCATCCCGATGGCGCGTTCTTACGTTGCGCGCGAACTGGTGAAACTCGGCGGCTTGCCGGAATACCGCCAGAACGTACTGACCGACAACGGCAATATCATCCTCGATGTCCATAATCTGAGCATTCTCGATGCGGTCGCGATGGAAAATAAGATCAATGGAATTGCCGGCGTGGTGACGGTAGGCCTGTTTGCGAACCGTGGCGCTGATGTTGCCCTGGTGGGCACTTCTGAAGGCGTAAAAACTGTCACGCTGAAGTAACGCATCGATAAGCAGAAGATCTGGCTGCTTTCGCTGAATGCAGCCAGTCATCCCCCTGTCATAACACAATGTTATGAAGATGATAATTTTCTGACTGAATCATCTTTTCTTTAAAAGCCTGAATTTGGTGACTTATGTCACGTTTCTGACCGGTACCTCCAGAACGTCTTGCTCTGCAAAATCTAACCAGCAGGAAATGCTGAAAACCAACAGGCGCGGTGAGCCTTCTGCTGTCTGGCAGGCAATCGTTTGTATTGATGATGGCGTATTTTTTGTTATGTTGACTGTGAGCAGTCACCTAGCAGTTCGAATTCAGCCAGAAAAAATATAGGGTCGGGAAATGGCAAAAGTATCACTTGAGAAAGACAAGATTAAATTTTTGTTAGTGGAAGGCGTCCACCAAAGTGCGGTTGATACACTCCGCGCAGCGGGTTACACCAATATTGAATTTCACAAAGGTGCTTTAGATACGGAATCGCTGAAAGAATCGATCCGTGATGCGCACTTTGTTGGACTCCGATCGCGTACTCAGCTGACCGAAGAAGTGTTTCAGGCAGCAGAAAAACTGGTGGCTGTAGGCTGTTTCTGTATCGGTACCAATCAGGTTGACCTGAAAGCGGCAACCCGTCGCGGTATTCCGGTCTTTAACGCACCGTTCTCCAATACCCGTTCCGTCGCCGAAATGGTGCTGGGCGAAATGTTGCTGATGATGCGCGGTATCCCTGAGGCCAACGCCAAAGCTCACCGCGGGATCTGGAACAAACTGGCCGTCGGCTCTTTCGAGGCTCGCGGTAAACGTCTGGGTATTGTGGGCTACGGCCACATCGGTACACAGCTGGGTATTCTGGCGGAAAGTCTCGGGATGCGCGTCTTCTATTACGATATCGAAAGCAAATTGCCGTTGGGTAATGCGCAGCCGATCGCGACTCTGGAAGAATTGCTCAGCACCAGCGACGTCGTGACCCTGCATGTTCCTGAAACTCCGGGAACCAAAAACATGATTTCCGAAGTACAGCTGGCACAAATCAAACCGGGCGCATTGCTGATCAACGCCTCACGCGGCACGGTGATCGACATTCCTGCCCTGTGCGATGCGCTGCGCAGCAAACATCTGTCCGGTGCGGCTATCGACGTCTTCCCGGAAGAACCGGCGACCAACAGCGATCCGTTCAATTCTCCGCTGTGTGAATTCGACAACGTACTGCTGACGCCACACATCGGTGGTTCCACCATGGAAGCGCAGGAAGGTATCGGCCTGGAAGTGGCGGGTAAACTGGCGAAATACTCTGATAACGGTTCGACATTGTCAGCGGTTAACTTCCCGGAAGCCTCTCTGCCAGCGCATACCGAGAAAGCCAGCCGTCTGCTGCACATCCATGAAAACCGTCCGGGCGTGCTGACCAGCATCAACCAGATTTTCGCGGAGCAGGGCATCAACATTGCAGCGCAGTATCTGCAAACCAGCCCTGAAGTGGGTTATGTGGTTATCGATGCTGAAACCGACATCACAACGCTGACTACCGCGCTGCAACTGATGAAAGCGATTCCGGGCACTATCCGTGCGCGCTTGCTTTACTGACAGATCTGCGCAGTAACAGACCATAAACCGCCGAAAGGCGGTTTTTTTATGCCATTTCCCGCAGACGGGAAGATCTTACCGGATGAGTCGTTTGCCAGATTGCTCAAGGCGTTGAGCCGATGACGGGCGTCATCTCAGGGCACTTCAGGAAAATGTCAGAAGTAAAAGAACAGGCTGACCAGACCACAGAGGATCAGCGATGACAGGGTGATTTCGAACTGAAAGCGGCGCAGCATCATCCACAGTACCTCAGGATAAAAACTGGAGAAAAAAACACCCGGCGAACCGGGTGTCAATTTATCAGTCTTGGTAGTTGTGAGTTAACGCCTCACAAAGACTTCATCGTTACTTCTTATGCTGCTGGCGTTGCTTTTGCAGCCGGAGCAGCTTTCTTAGCATGTTTCACGTGTTTTTTAGCAGCCTGCGCTTTCTGAGCAACCGGAGCCGCTTTTTTAGCGTGTTTTACGTGTTTCTTAGCGGCTTGCGCTTTCTGAGCAACCGGAGCCGCTTTTTTAGCGTGTTTTACGTGTTTCTTAGCGGCTTGCGCTTTCTGGGCTACCGGCGCTGCTTTCTTAGCGTGTTTCACGTGTTTCTTAGCAGCTTGCGCTTTCTGAGCGACTTTCTTATGTGCCTTGTGTTTGGTCACGTGCTTGGCTGCAGGAGCCGGAGCGGCAGTGGTTGCTGCGGCAGCAGGTGCCGGAGTTGCTGTAGTTTCAGCAGCGAAAGCGACAGAAGACAGACCCATTGCAGCGGCTACAACCAGAGCTAATACTTTTTTCATGTTTAATTCCTCAGAGATATCGGTTTATGTGTCTGCCCCACTGCGGGGCCGTTGAGAAGATAATAGACATGACGGATTTTATTGTCCGTGAGGGATTGGTTTCGGCGTGTAACGGTATGTATAAGGGAAATTTTCTGAGGGAAGTATTTACAGCTGGCTGATCTTTACCACGTCCACACTTTACCCGGCGTGATCACCTGAGGCAAAGGCACATCCCAGTGTTCCACCGGCAAGGCGTCCACCTGCTGGCAATCATGCGCTAAGCCGATCGGATACGGCCCGCCATCCTGCCAGTGCTCCAGTGTACGGTCGTAGAACCCGCCGCCCATACCCAAACGTTGCCCGTGGCGGTCAAATGCGACAAGCGGCGTCAGAATGATATCCAGCTGAGACAACGGCAACACCTGCGTGACATCCAGCTGTGGCTCGAGGATTTTAAGACGGTTGCGCACCAGCGGCGTTTCAGGGGTATAACGCAGGAACAACAAATGATGAGGGGAAAACGGATGCAGTACCGGCAGACAAAGCGCTTTTCCTTCCTGCCACAGGCGCTGAATCAGCGGGGTGGTATCAAGCTCTCCGTCGAAGGACAGAAAAAGCGAAATCGTTTTTGCAGACTGAATTTTTGGGTGTGCGGCAACGCGCTCAGCGGCCTGAAGGGCAAACTGTGCTTGCTGACCGGCAGTCAGATTTTTTCTGCACTGGCGAATTTGGTTACGGATATTTTGTCGGGCAGAAGCAAAAAGAGGCGTGTGCGACATAGATACAAACACCAGAAAGGGATGTACCGAAAAGAAAGGGGAATCTCCGAGATGCCGTCGCAGGCTGTAACCCTTGAACCCATGGTTCAAGGTGAACGTGCTGTCGCAGTCTTTAGGCTTCTCGGACGGACCGAGCATGCGCACCGATTACGGATCATCACATTCTGTTGGTACTAATTATCGGCTCAGGGGACGGGCCCGCTGGCGAACATCTCAGAGAAATTTTTTACCGTTTCTGACTGGCCTGTGACGAGCCACATCAGCAACGTTTTTTTATTCGAAAGGCGCCCCTTCACGTTCAGAGATCCGGCCTTGTTCGAGCAATGCCTGCTCGATGGTTTGTTGCAACATCCGGATACGTTGTTCCATATTGGATGCGTAATCGCGCGTTTTCAACCTTTCCTGAGCAAGTTCGTGACATACGTTCAATGCCGCGATGAAAACCAGTTGCTCTGTATTGGTGACTCTAGTGCGAACTTTAAGATCTTGCAACCGCTGATTAAGATCTTCAGCTGCCAGATTCAGTGCTTCCTGTTGTTCTGGCGGACAATTCACCCGTAACGAGCGACCAAAAATTTGAATATCTACCGGTTGTGCAGACATGCCACCTTCCTGCTGATTTATTCGTCCGCTCCAACGTGACCACTACGACCTGGCGCAGGATGTTGGAAGCGGGCGCCACTATAACTATCTCAATACCAGGTTACAACCCCATGACCGGCTGACTGCTGCCCGATTGTTCAGGGCGTGCCATTCAGGCCTAAGTCAGCCTGATTGCGGGCTGCTAATCTGGTACTACGACAGACCTTGGTGGTAGCATAACACGAACTTAACCTGCCAACGATGGCGAATGCGCATGTCTATTGAGAATACTTACCCTACTTACGATTCGTTGGATCAAAACCTGAAACAACAATCGGTTGCTTTGACCGCAGCAGAAATGCACGGGCTGATCAGTGGCTTACTGTGTGGCGGCAACCGCGACGGCAGCTGGCTGACGATGGTGCATGATCTGACCAACGAAGGCATGGCCTTCCCGCATACGCTGGCTGATTTGCTGCAACAGCTACGCAAAGTCACGTCCGATACGCTGGAAGATGACAGTTTCGAATTTAAAATGATGATGCCCGATGACGACAAAAGCGTCTTCGAGCGCGCCGATGCGCTCGCCGGCTGGGTCAACCATTTCCTGCTCGGTCTTGGCATGATGCAACCTAAACTGGCGAAAGTGAAAGGCGAAGTGGGCGAAGCCATCGATGATTTGCGCAGCATTGCGCAACTTGGCTACGACGAAGATGAAGATCAGGAACAACTGGCGCAATCTTTAGAAGAAGTGTTGGAGTATGTGCGTGTGGCGGCCATTTTGTGCTTTGGCGAATTCGGCCACAGCCTGCCGTCAGCACCGGAAAATACCCGCACGTTGCACTGATTATTTGAGAACCCAGTTAATAACCACGAACTAAAACGATTTCAGGAGAAAGTGATGACTCAGCAAGAGATCGAGAACCGTCGCCAGGCGCTGTTAGCGAAGATGGTTCCGGGAAGCGCTGCGATAATTTTTGCAGCCCCCGAAGCACCGCGCAGCGCCGACAGTGAATACCCGTATCGTCAGAGCAGCGACTTCTGGTATTTCACCGGTTTCAACGAACCGGAAGCCGTGCTGATTCTGGTTAAAAGTGATGAAAATCACAACCACAGCGTGTTGTTTAACCGCGTGCGTGATCTCACCGCTGAAATCTGGTTTGGGCGTCGTCTGGGGCAGGAAGCGGCACCGGCTAAGCTGGGCGTGACCAAAGCCTTGCCTTTCGGGGACATCAACGACCAGCTTCATCTGCTGCTTAACGGCCTTGATGTGGTCTATCACGCGCAGGGCGAATACGCCTATGCCGATGAAATTGTTAACCGTGCGATGGAAAAACTGCGTAAAGGTTTTCGTCAGAACTTTGCCGCGCCCGCGACCGTTACGGACTGGCGTCCGTGGGTTCACGACATGCGCCTGTTCAAATCCGCCGAAGAAATCGCGGTGATGCGCCGTGCCGGTCAAATCACCGCACTGGCGCATACCCGCGCGATGGAAAAATGCCGTCCGGGCATGTTTGAATATCAGCTCGAAGGCGAAATTCTCCACGAATTCAACCGCCACGGCGCGCGTTACCCTTCCTACAACACCATTGTCGGCAGCGGGGAAAACGGCTGCATTCTGCATTACACCGAAAACGAGTGTGAAATGCGTGACGGCGATTTAGTGCTGATCGACGCCGGTTGCGAATATAAAGGCTATGCGGGCGATATCACCCGTACCTTTCCGGTGAACGGCAAATTCAGCAAAGCGCAGCGCGAAATCTATGACATCGTACTGGCGTCAGAATACAAAGCCCTGGACGTTTTAAAGCCGGGCAGCAGCATTCAGGCGGCGACCGAAGCGGCCGTGCGCGTGATGATTGAAGGTCTGGTGAAACTGGGCGTTATGAAAGGCGACGTAGACACGCTGTATGCCGAACAGGCGCACCGTCCGTTCTTCATGCACGGCCTGTCTCACTGGCTGGGTCTGGACGTTCATGACGTCGGCCATTATGGCTCGGCAGATCGCAGCCGTACGCTGGAACCGGGCATGGTGCTGACCGTTGAGCCAGGTCTGTATATTGCGCCGGACGCCGACGTCCCGGAAGCCTATCGCGGCATCGGTATTCGCATCGAAGACGACATTCTGATCACCGCGACCGGCATCGAAATTCTGACCGGCGACGTGGTGAAAGAGGCCGACGATATCGAAGCCTTAATGGCGGCAGCCCGTAAATAATATGAGCATTGTTTCTCTATGAGCATCGTAATTGTTGGGGGCGGAATGACCGGTGCCACGCTGGCGCTGGCGATTTCCTCGCTGACGCAGGGGCGTCTGCCGGTGCATCTGGTGGAGGCCACTGCGCCGGAAGAACACGGGCATCCGGGCTTTGACGCCCGTTCGATCGCGCTTGCGCAGGGAACCTGTCAGCAACTGGCGCGTGTGGGTATCTGGCCTGCACTGGCAAAAATCGCGACGCCTATCCGTGACATTCACGTCAGCGATCGCGGTCATGCGGCGTTTGTGAATCTCACCGCGGCACATTACGGCGTTGAAGCGCTCGGCCACGTCGTGGAGTTGCACGAAGTGGGCAACCGCCTGTTTGCGATGCTGAACAATGCGCCCGGCGTGACGGTGCATTGCCCGGCAAAAGTGGTTGATGTTCAACGACAAACCGACAGCGCGAGCGTCACGCTCGACAGCGGTGAAACCCTGACCGCGCAACTGCTGGTCGCCGCTGACGGATCCCATTCGTCGCTGGCGAAAGCCTGCAATATCAGCTGGCAGCGCGAGGATTACGGGCAAATTGCCGTGATCGCCAACATCGCCACCAGCGAACCGCATAATGGCCGCGCATTTGAACGCTTCACTAAAAACGGGCCCCTGGCTTTATTGCCGATGTCCGACGGGCGCAGTTCGCTGGTCTGGTGCCACCCGCGTGAAGCCCGTGAAGAAATTGATCACTGGAGCGAGGCGCAGTTCCTCAGTGAACTGCAAAAGGCCTTTGGCTGGCGTCTGGGCACCATGAAACAGGCCGGTAAACGCTTCAGTTATCCGCTGCAATTACAAACAGCCAACAGCCATATCAGCCATCGTCTGGCGCTGGTGGGCAACGCGGCGCAAACGCTGCATCCGATTGCCGGTCAGGGATTTAACCTCGGCCTGCGCGATGTGATGACGCTGGCCGAAACGCTGGCTGGCGCGGCAACGCAGGGTACCGACGTTGGCAGTTATCGCGTGCTTTGCGATTATCAGAACCGACGTCAGCCCGATCAGCAGGCGACGGTCGGCGTTACCGACGGCCTGATCCACCTTTTTGCCAACCGTTATCTGCCATTAATGGTCGGCCGCAATCTGGGTTTACTGGCGATGGAAGGCATCACGCCGTTGCGTGATGCGTTTACCCGACGGACACTCGGCTGGGTTGACCGTTAATTCCGCTCCGGGCCTTACAGGAAAAATTATGCAATCTTTTGATGTGGTTATCGCCGGTGGCGGAATGGTTGGTCTGGCGCTGGCGTGCGGATTACAGGGCAGCGGTCTGCGTGTTGCCGTGCTGGAAAACCAGCTGCCGGATCTCGATTCGCCTTTGCCGGAACAGCCGGGCCTGCGCGTTTCTGCGATCAATGCTGCCAGCGAGCGTCTGCTCAAATATATCGGCGTCTGGGACAATATCATCGCCCAGCGCGCCAATGCCTATCAGGGAATGGAAGTCTGGGATCGCGACAGCTTCGGTAAAATTGCCTTTCGTGGCGAAGAATACGGTTTCAGCCATCTTGGCCATATCATCGAAAATCAGGTGATTCACCGCGCCCTGTGGCAGCAGGCAGAAAACGCTTCGGACATCACGCTGCTCGCACCTGCGACGCTGAAAAATGTCGCGTGGGGCGAAAACGATGCGTTCGTGACCCTCAGTGATGACCGTCAGCTTAGCGCGCGTTTAGTGGTCGGCGCTGATGGTGCACAGTCGTGGCTGCGTCAGCACGCCGATATCCCGCTGACGTTCTGGGATTACCGCCATCATGCACTGGTTGCGACCATTCGCACCGAAAAGCCGCACCAGTCTGTTGCAAGACAGGTTTTCCACGGTGAAGGTATTCTGGCGTTCCTGCCGCTGGCAGATCCGCATTTGTCTTCCATCGTCTGGTCGGTTTCACCGGATGAAGCGCAGCGTCTGAGCGCCCTGGCACCGGAGGAATTCAATAAAATTCTCGCCAGCACATTTGACCTGCGTCTGGGCGTTTGTGCTGTCGAAAGCGAACGCGTGACCTTCCCGCTGACCGGTCGTTATGCCCGCAGCTTTGCCGCGCCGCGTCTGGCGCTGGTGGGCGATGCGGCGCACACCGTGCATCCGCTGGCCGGGCAGGGCGTTAATTTAGGCTTTATGGACGCCGCTGAGCTGGCTTCTGAAATTAAACGCCTGCAAAAAGAAGGCAAGGATTTCGGCCAGCACATGTATCTGCGCCGTTACGAGCGCCGCCGTAAACACAGCGCGGCACTGATGCTGGCGGGGATGCAGGGCTTCCGTGAACTGTTTGCCGGGGATAATCCGGCGAAGAAATTACTGCGTGATATCGGCCTGACGCTGGCGGATTCCTTGCCGGGCGTGAAACCGCAACTGGTCCGTCAGGCGATGGGGCTGAACGATCTTCCAGAATGGTTGCGGGATGATTCACTTCGATTGAAATAATCTAATTTCAGCTCGGTTTTACCATTATTTTTTCTAATCCGAGGCCGGATTCTCCATTCTGAAAAGGGTGAGAAATCCGGCCTCGCCGTTATATAACATCGATACTTTTGCTGTTTATTTGTAGATTTTGCGCCACAAACCCCAGTTTACCAGTCAAAAACTCTGCACAATGCCCCTGAGAAATTACTGACATTCGTTCTGCTCCGCATATTTTATCTTATGGTTAGCAGGGGGATTCAGTGGTAAGTTCAGACAAAGGGTATCGTTTGCGCTCCCTGTCATTTTTACATTTTCAGGCAGCCTTTTCGTCATGAGGAATAAGATGGTTAAGCAGACTCAGCTTTATGAACAACACGTGGCGTGCGGTGCGCGTATGGTCGATTTCCACGGCTGGATGATGCCTTTGCATTACGGCTCGCAGCTGGATGAGCACCACATTGTGCGTCAGGACGCCGGTATATTTGACGTCTCGCACATGACCATCGTTGATCTTCACGGCGCACGGACCCGCGAATTCCTCCGTTACCTTCTGGCGAATGACGTCGCCAAACTCACCGTCCCGGGCAAAGCCCTGTACACCGGTATGCTCAATGCGTCCGGCGGCGTGATCGACGACCTGATTGTTTACTTCCTCACTGAAGATTATTTCCGCCTGGTGGTGAATTCCGCGACCCGCGAAAAGGATCTGGCATGGATTTCGCAGCATGCAGAACCGTACGGCATCGAACTGACCGTGCGTGATGACTTAGCGCTGGTTGCTGTTCAGGGGCCGCAGGCGAAAGAAAAAGCGGAAACGCTGTTCACCGCAGAACAAAAACACGCCGTTGCCGGCATGAAACCGTTCTTCGGCGTGCAGGCGGGCGACCTCTTTATTGCCACGACCGGCTACACCGGCGAAGCAGGCTATGAAATCGCATTGCCGCAAGAGCAGGTTGCTGATTTCTGGCAGAAATTGCTGGCCGCGGGCGTTAAACCAGCCGGGCTCGGCGCGCGTGACACGCTGCGTCTGGAAGCAGGCATGAATCTTTACGGTCAGGAAATGGATGAAGGCGTTTCACCGCTGGCGGCCAACATGGGCTGGACCATTGCGTGGGCACCGGAAGACCGCAACTTTATTGGCCGTGACGCACTGGAAAGACAGCGCGAGCAGAGCACCGAACACCTTGTCGGTTTAGTGATGACAGAGAAAGGCGTGCTGCGTAACGAACTGCCGGTGCGATTCACCGACGGCGCGGGCAATACGCAGGAAGGCGTGATCACCAGCGGCTCATTCTCCCCGACTCTCGGCTACAGTATTGCTCTGGCACGCGTTCCGGCGGGCATTGGCGAAAACGCTATTGTCCAAATCCGTAACCGCGAAATGCCGGTAAAAGTCACCAAACCAGGCTTTGTCCGTCACGGCAAACCGCTGGCGCAGTAACCCATTCGATTAGCTGATTTATAAAAATTTAAAACGTTTTCAGGAGATTAAGATGAGCAATGTGCCAGCAGATTTGAAATACGCGTCTTCCCACGAGTGGGTGCGTTCAGAAGGCAACGGCGTTTACACCGTAGGGATCACCGAACACGCACAGGAATTACTGGGCGATATGGTCTTTGTAGACCTGCCAGAAGTGGGTCGTGAAGTTGCCGCAGGTGAAGACTGCGCGGTCGCGGAATCCGTTAAAGCGGCGTCCGATATTTACTCCCCAATCAGCGGCGAAATCGTTGCCGTGAACGGCGAACTGGAAGGTTCTCCGGAGCTGGTCAACAGCGAGCCGTACGGCGCAGGTTTCCTGTTCCAGATTAAAGCCTCAGACGAAGCCGAACTGGCTAACCTTCTGGATGCAGAAGCCTACTCAGCTTCAATCGAAGAATAAGCAAGACTGCAATGCGCGCCCCGCAACCCGTTTGCGGGGCGAATTCAAGACCCGTAGCTTTTGTCAGTATCCCAAGACACCTCCAGCAGATTTCAGGAATGCGTAGCAAATGACTCAGACTCTCAGCCAACTCGAAAACAACGAAGCCTTTATCGGCCGTCACATTGGTCCGTCTTCTCAGCAGCAGCAACAGATGCTGGAAACGGTCGGTGCAGACTCGTTAAACGCGCTGATCCAGCAGATCGTTCCGGTCGATATCCAGTTGCCGGGGCCACCGGCCGTCGGCGATGCCGTGACAGAACATCAGGCGCTGGCTGAGCTGAAAGCCATTGCCAGCCAGAACCAGCGTTATAAATCCTACATTGGTATGGGTTACAGCGCGGTGCTGACGCCGCCGGTTATCCTGCGCAACATGCTGGAAAATCCGGGCTGGTACACTGCGTACACGCCATATCAGCCGGAAGTGTCTCAGGGCCGCCTCGAAGCGCTGCTTAACTTCCAGCAACTGACGCTGGATCTGACCGGTCTGGATCTGGCTTCTGCGTCATTGCTTGATGAAGCGACCGCTGCCGCCGAAGCCATGGCGCTGGCGAAACGCGCCAGCAAACTGAAAGATGCCAACCGTTTCTTCGTAGCCGATGACGTACACCCGCAAACGCTGGACGTCGTGCGCACCCGTGCGGAAACATTTGGCTTTGACATCATCGTTGATAAAGCGGAAAAAGTGCTCGATCTGGAAGGCGTATTCGGCGTGCTTTTACAACAGGTCGGCACCACCGGTGAAGTTCACGATTACACCGCGCTGCTGGGCGAACTGAAATCCCGCAAAATTGTGACCAGCGTTGCCGCTGATATCATGGCGCTGGTTCTGCTGGCCGCGCCGGGCAAACAGGGCGCTGACGTAGTCTTTGGTTCCGCGCAACGCTTCGGCGTGCCGATGGGTTACGGCGGTCCGCACGCGGCCTTCTTCGCCTGCATCGACGAATTCAAACGTTCCATGCCGGGCCGTATTATTGGTGTTTCCCGCGATGCCGCCGGGAAAACCGCGCTGCGTATGGCGATGCAGACCCGCGAGCAACATATCCGCCGCGAAAAAGCCAACTCCAACATCTGTACCTCGCAGGTTTTACTGGCGAATATTGCCAGCCTGTATGCGGTATTCCACGGCCCTGAAGGCCTGAAACGCATTGCGTCACGCATTCACCGTCTGACTGACATTCTGGCCTCTGGCCTGAAACAGGGCGGCCTGACCCTGCGTCACAACACCTGGTTCGACACGCTGACCGTTGAAGTGAAAGACAAAGCTGCCGTGCTGGAACGTGCGCTGAGCTTTGGTCTGAACCTGCGCACCGACATTCACGGCGCCGTCGGCGTGACGCTCGACGAAGCGACGTCCCGAGAAGACATCCAGGTTCTGTTCGCCGCCCTGCTGGGTGACGACAACGGCCTGGACATCGATAAACTGGATAAAGCCGCGTCGACCGACAGCAACTCGATTCCTGCCGCGATGCTGCGTGTGGATCCGATCCTGACGCATCCGGTCTTCAACCAGTACCACAGCGAAACCGAGATGATGCGTTACATGCACCGTCTGGAGAAAAAGGATCTGGCGCTGAATCAGGCGATGATCCCGCTGGGTTCCTGCACCATGAAACTGAATGCTGCGGCGGAAATGATCCCGATCACCTGGCCGGAATTTGCTGAACTGCACCCGTTCTGCCCGACAGAACAGGCCGCCGGTTATCAGCAAATGATTGGCCAGTTGTCACAATGGCTGGTTCAGCTGACCGGTTACGACGCGGTGTGTATGCAGCCGAACTCCGGCGCGCAGGGCGAATATGCGGGCCTGCTGGCTATCCGCCGTTACCACGAAAGCCGTAACGAAAGCAGCCGTCACATCTGCCTGATCCCAAGTTCAGCGCACGGCACCAACCCGGCTTCCGCCCAGATGGCGAGCATGACGGTGGTCGTGGTGGCTTGTGACAAACAGGGCAACATTGATCTGAGCGATCTGCGTGAGAAAGCGGCGCAGGCAGGCGATGCGCTGTCGTGCATCATGGTGACTTACCCGTCAACGCACGGCGTTTACGAAGAAACCATCCGCGAAGTTTGCCAGATTGTGCATCAGTACGGCGGCCAGGTTTACCTTGATGGCGCGAACATGAACGCCCAGGTCGGCATCACCACGCCGGGTTATATCGGCGCGGACGTTTCGCACCTTAACCTGCATAAAACCTTCTGCATCCCGCACGGCGGTGGCGGTCCGGGTATGGGCCCGATCGGCGTGAAAGCGCATCTGGCACCGTTTGTTCCGGGCCACAGCGTGGTGCAGATTGATGGCGTTCTGACGCAGAACGGCGCAGTTTCTGCGGCACCGTTCGGCAGCGCGTCTATCCTTCCCATCAGCTGGATGTACATCCGCATGATGGGCGCGGAAGGTCTGAAGCAAGCCAGCCAGGTCGCGATTCTGAATGCGAACTACATCGCTACCCGTCTGAAAGACGCGTATCCGGTGCTCTACACCGGCCGCGATGGTCGTGTGGCGCATGAGTGTATTCTGGATATCCGTCCGCTGAAAGAAAGCGTCGGGATCAGCGAAATGGACATCGCCAAGCGTCTGATCGACTACGGATTCCATGCGCCAACCATGTCATTCCCGGTGGCGGGTACGCTGATGGTTGAACCGACCGAATCCGAAAGCAAAGTGGAGCTGGATCGCTTTATCGATGCGCTGCTGGCGATCCGCAGTGAAATCGATCGCGTAGCAAAAGGCGAATGGCCGCTGGCCGATAACCCGCTGGTGAACGCACCGCACGTACAAAATGAGCTGGTGAACGAGTGGAACCACCCGTACACCCGTGAAGTGGCCGTGTTCCCGGCAGGTGATGAGAATAAATACTGGCCGACGGTGAAGCGTCTCGATGACGTTTACGGCGACAGGAACTTGTTCTGTTCATGTGTGCCGATGAGTGATTACGAATGATTAAGGGACAGTCCCTTAACGCTGAATCAGAATGTTTTAGTTCGAGAATATTTCGGTTTCTCAAGCGCGGTGATTACTTAGCTTATCGCGCCTAAACCGACCAAGAGAGGGAAGTGCTTTCCCTCTCTTGGATCTCTCCCCCGCTTTTTCAAACAAGCGCTACCGCTTGCTAAGCAAGTTTCAGAAACCCCCGCTATTGCCGCAAAATCCCGCCGCTGCGCGGTACCCTCCGTTCGGGTTACAAACCTCGCAAAAACACGCTCGTTTTTCCACCACTCCTCCGGCGCGATTTTTGAAAGCGGCTGGAAGTTTATCTAAATTCAAATGCAGGCTGGTTTTGTCTTTTAGATAGGCAGGATGGCGCGCTCAAAAATCCTGCTGAACGGAGCGGGCTGGAGACCTGAGGCTCCAGCACCGAGTGAAGGAACCGCGCAGCGGCAGGGTTTTGCGCCACACGCGGTTGCGCCAGAACACGTCTGTCGTCCCAGCGATAGCGCGTGTTGAAAAAGCGTGGGGAAATCCAAAAGGGGAAAAGCACTTTCCCCTTTTGGTCGGTTTCGGAGTAGTACGTTAAGTGATCACTGTTATTGAAAAACCGAAATATCCTCGATCTCTTCCAAACCCTGGCCGGAGAGCCACTACACCTGAGGTTTCTCCCTGAAAGTTGTAATTGAAACAATCTCCCCTACACTTTCCTCACTTTCTAAAAGGAGCTCCCTCTATGAACAGCGTAGCGTTAGTCACCGGCGCTAGCCGCGGTATCGGCCGTGCCACCGCGATCCTCCTCGCGCAGCAAGGTTACGCCGTCGGCGTCAACTATCTGAATAACGAAACCGCCGCTCAATCCGTCGTTGATGAAATCCAACAGGCCGGAGGTAAAGCCATCGCACTTCAGGCTGATATCGCCGACGAAACGCAGGTCGTCGCGATGTTCAAGCGCCTTGGCGGGGAACTCGGGACGATCACCGCGCTGGTGAATAACGCCGGAATTCTGTTCCAGCAGACGACCCTTGAAAACCTCTCCGCTGAGCGGATTAATAAAGTGCTGTCGACCAACGTGACGGGCTATTTTCTGTGTTGCCGTGAGGCGGTTAAAATTATGTCGCACCGGCACGGCGGAAAAGGCGGGGCGATTGTGAATGTCTCCTCGGCGGCTGCCCGTCTGGGCGCACCGGGTGAATATGTCGATTACGCCGCGTCGAAAGGGGCGGTGGATACCCTGACCACTGGTCTGGCGCTGGAAGTGGCGGCGTACGGTATTCGCGTTAACTGCGTACGGCCGGGTCTGATTTATACCGAAATGCACGCCAGCGGCGGTGAGCCGGGGCGCGTCGATCGCGTGAAAGTCAACCTGCCGATGCAGCGCGGCGGTCAGCCGGAAGAAGTGGCGCAGGCGATCGCCTGGCTTTTATCGGATTCGGCGTCTTACGTCACCGGAAGTTTTCTTGATCTGGCGGGTGGCCGGTAAAGTTTTCTATGATTGCACAAGCGCCTCCGGGCGCTTTTTTTATGTCCAAACGGTCAACTCCACACAAACGGTCATCCCCGGTCATGAGAAACCACGAGGAATTGTGACCGTTTGCAAAACTGTTGCTGTCTTGTTGCAACGCAAATGACGATTTAATGCCGTTCCCGCCACAGATCCAAACTTTAACATTTCATCTTTTCTCACCTTTTCGTGACAACTATCACATGACGGCGGTGGCAAAAAATGCACACAGCCGCGTTTGAGGCACTGCGCATTCCACACCCACCGGGCTGCGTATCCTGTTTGACATCGGGAAAGAGGAATCACCACATGCTGCCAGTCGAGCGACATCGTTTTATTACCGAAATTCTTACCCAGCGCGGACGCATTCTGGTGCAGGAAGTGGCGCAGTTATGCCGTATCTCGCTGGAAACGGCGCGGCGGGATCTGGCGCTGCTGGAAAAGCGTGGTGTGCTGTTACGCAGCCACGGCGGCGCGGTCTTTACGGAACATTCGGCGGGCGAAAAAACCTATGTGCCGTCGCAGATTGAACAGGGTGAATCGTTTCGTGACCGCAGCAATCAGTCACCGGACAGCAAAACGCGCATCGCCAAACGCGCACTGCAGCTGATTAATCCGGGCGACTGTCTGCTGCTCGACAGCAGTTCGACCAGCTGGTATCTGGCGCGTCAGTTGCCCGATATTCAGCTGGTAGTGCTGACCAACTCGGTGCAGATCATCCAGACGCTGTCGGTGAAAGCCAATGTGCGCACCATCGGTTTAGGCGGTGAATATTCGGCAAAATACGAAGATTTCGTCGGCGTGCTCGCCGAGCAAATGCTCAAAGAGTTCGTCATCAACAAACTGTTTTTCTCTTGTCACGGCATCAGCCACGAAGGCGGGATCCGTGAAAGCAACGAGCATCACGCGCGGCTGAAACAGCAAATGCTGCTTTCCTCCGAGCACAAAATTTTGCTGGCTGACGCCAGCAAATTCGGCCGCCGCTCTTTTGCGCGGATCTGCCACTACCGGGAAATCGACACACTGATAACAGACCATCTGGAGGATGAAGAATTCCGCCAGGAACTGGCCTGGAGCAACGTTAACGTGATTGAAGTTTCTCCGTCACCCCTACAGAAAAAAACTAAAAACAACCGCAACGGCCCGTTTGCTGCGGTAAATAACTGACCTCCCAGGAGAGTAAACATGATCAAGAAATCCGTTCTTGCCTGCCTGTTCGCCACAGCCATGTTGTCCCTGTCAGCACACGCCGCTGACAAAATCCGCATGGGCGTGGTGGTGAAAGTCGGCGGTAACGCCTGGTTCAACGCGATGGAAGCCGGGATCAAAAGCGAAGCGGCGAAACGCGGGATCGACGCATGGCAGGTCGGCCCGACCAGCGCCGATCCGGCGTTGCAGGTGCGTGCGATTGAAGATCTGATCGCCCAGAAAGTGGATGTGATCGGCGTGGTGCCCAACGATGCCCGCGTGCTGGAGCCGGTGCTGAAACGCGCACACGACGCCGGGATCAAAGTCATCGTGCATGAATCGCCGGATCAGAAATACGCCGACTGGGATTTCGAAATGGTCGACGCCACGCAGCACGGTATTACTCACATGGTCGCCCTCGCAAAATGTATGAAAGAAAAAGGTGATTACGCGGTGTACGTCGGCAGCCTGACCGTGCCCCTTCATCAGAAATGGGCCGACGCGGCCATCAATTATCAGAAAGAACATTATCCGAACATGCATCTGGTCGGCGACAAATTCGGTGTCGGCGAATCGCTTGATGACAGCATCCGTACCACCAACGACCTGATGTCCAAAGACGCCAACCTGAAAGGCATTCTGGCGATCGGTTCACAAGGCCCGATCGGCGCAGGCCGCGCGGTGCTCAATCGCGGCAAAACCGACGATATCTGCGTCTTCGGTCCATTCAGTCCGGGTCAGGGCGCGAGTCTGGTGAAAGCGGGCGCCATCAAAGGCGGCTTTATCTGGAACCCGATGGTGGCCGGTGAAGTCTTTGTACGCATCGCCGAGAAGCTGGAAAAAGGCGAAAAAATCACTGACGGCATGACCATCGAAGGCATGGGCAAAGTGAAAGTTGACGAGGCCACGCGCACCATTTTGGGCAACGAAACCGAAAGTCTGGATAAAGCGAACCTGCCGAAACTGGTCAAAATGGGGCTGTAATCATGGCAATCTCCGGGATCATTCAAACAGACAACACGCCGCTGATTGATGTACAGAATCTGTCGGTGACCTTTGGCGGACAGCGCGCGCTAAACGACATTTCCCTGCGGCTGATGCCGGGGGAAGTTCACTGCCTGGCGGGCACCAACGGCTGCGGTAAAAGTACGTTGATCAAAGTGATCTCGGGGGTTTATCAGCCGGATAACGGTTGCCGGATCACTTTGAATGGTCAGGCGTTCAGTAAACTCAGCCCGGATCAGGCGCGGCAGTTTGGCGTGCAGGTGATTTATCAGGATCTGTCGCTGTTTCCGAACCTGAGCGTGTTTGAAAACATCGCGTTTGATCACAACCTGCAAGGGCTGATGGGCTGGTACCGCCCGTCACGCCTGCGCGACACCGCGCAGCGCATTCTGACTGAACTGAATTACACCTTAGATCTCGACAGCAAAGTGTCGGCGCTGCCGATTGCCCAGCGCCAGCAGGTGGCAATTTGCCGCGCGCTGGTCGCCGATGCGCGCTTAGTCATTATGGATGAACCGACCGCCTCGCTGACCCGCACCGAAGTGAATCAGCTGCTGCGCACCGTGCATTACCTGAAAAACAAAGGGATCAGCGTGGTATTCGTCAGCCATCGTCTCGATGAAGTGCTGGAGATTTCCGACAGCGTCACGGTCATTCGTGACGGCAAAAAAGTCGGCACCTTCCCGGCCTCAGAAGTCAGCAGTGAACGCCTGACCGAGCTGATGACCGGCCTCAAACTCGATTACCGCCTGAAAGCCGCCAACATGAATGACGAACGCATCATGCTGGAAGCCGACAAACTCACCCGCGAAGGCCAGTACCACGACGTCAGCTTCAAACTGCACGCCGGCGAAGTGCTCGGCCTGTGCGGCCTGCTCGGTTCCGGGCGTACCGAACTGGCGCTCAGCCTGTTCGGTATGACCAAACCGGACAGCGGCAAAATTTACCTCGACAGCAAACCGGTGCGGTTTCGCAGCCACGAAGATGCGATCAAATCTGGCATCGGTTATGTCTCGGAAGACAGGCTGACGCTGGGACTGATCCAGCAGCAATCGGTCGGAGATAACACCGTGCTGGCGATCATGGATCAGCTGCGCAGCCGTTTTCATCTGATCGACGAATACCAAAAAAACAAGATCATCCAGCAGTGGATCGAAAAACTCGGCGTCAAAGTCGCGAACCCGGATCAGGCGATTTCCACGCTGTCCGGCGGCAATCAGCAAAAAATCGTCCTGGCGAAATGGGTACTGACACAGCCGAAGATCCTGATCCTCGATTCACCGACCGTCGGCGTGGACGTCGGCGCGAAAGCCAGTATTTATCAGCTGGTGCATCAGCTGGCGGAAGAGGGGATTTCGATCCTGCTGATTTCCGATGAAGTGCCGGAAGTGTATTTCAACTGCGACCGCGTGCTGCATTTCTCCGAAGGCACGGTGAAGGGCGAATACCTTCCGGGCGCGATGACTCAGCAACAGCTTGCGGAGGCGGTCAATGCTTAAGCTCAGCCGGTTACGCCCGTCCAGCAATGAAGGCTATTTAGCCTGGGTTTTGCTGGTGGTTATCGTTACGTTTTCCCTGCTCACCAACCAGTTTCTGACACTTCAGAACCTGCTCGATCTGACCGAAAGCTACGCCGTCAGCGGTATTTTTGCCCTCGGCTTATTTGTGGTGCTGGTCACCGGTGGCATTGATATTTCCTTCGCGGCGGTCGCTTCCGTCGTGCAGTACCTCATCGCCACGCTGGCCCTTCATTACGGCCTGAGCAGCCCGACCGGCAGCATTTTACTGGCGATCGCGATCGGTACCGTGCTCGGGATGATCAACGCCATCCTGATCTACTGCCTGCGTATCGTCTCGATCATCGTCACCATCAGCATGCAGTCGCTGTTGTTCGGCATGCTGATGTGGCTGACCAACGGCACCAGCCTCTACGACCTGCCGGACTGGCTGACCACGCCGATCCGCGTCCTGCCGTTCAGCGTCGGCGAACAGCATTACCAGATTGGCCTGCCGGTGGTGGTGATGCTGGCGGTGGCGGCACTGAGCTGGATTTTGCTCAACAAAACGCATCTGGGCCGTCAGCTGTTTGCGGTCGGCGGTGATCAGGAATCCGCGCGCCGCATTGGCATCCGCGTCGGTCTGCTGCACCTGTTTGCTTACGGCTATCTCGGCGCGATGGCGGCGATCGGCGGGCTGGTTCAGGTCTACCGCGTCGGTGAAGTGGTGCCGAATGCGCTGGTCGGCGGCGAGCTGGATGTGTTAGCCGCCGCAGTGCTTGGCGGTGCCAGCCTTAACGGCGGAAAAGGCAGCGTGGTCGGCACACTGATGGGCGTGTTCCTGATTGGCGTGCTGAAAAATGGCCTCAACCTGATCGGCGTCTCCAGCTACTTCATGAATATCGTCATCGGCGTGGTGATTGTCGCGGCCATCACCGTCACCCATTACAAGAAACGCAAAGAAACCGAAGTCGGCTTCGCCTGAGGAAAACCGCTATGTTCGCGAAAAGCAGAAATGTGAATCTTAAAGCCCGGCCACGGTTGAAAATTGCCTCCCGGAAAATAGACAACACCACACTGGGATTATCGCTGTTGCTGCTGGTGGTCATTATCGGTTTCAGCCTGGCGATGCCGGGGCGATTCTTCAGTGACGCCACCTTTATGAGCGTCGCGTTTCAGCTGCCGGAACTCGGCTTGCTGACGCTGGCGATGTTTATCCCGATCCTCAGCGGCGGCCTGAACCTGTGCATTATCGCCACCGCTAACCTGACCAGCCTGCTGATGGCGTGGGTGTTTCTGACCTGGCTGCCGCCCGATGCCAGCATGGCGATGCAGGCGGTCTGGCTGACGGTAGCGCTGGTCGGCGCAATGATTCTGGCGCTGGTCATCGGCATGCTGACCGGTGCACTGGTGGCCTACGTCGGCGCGCATCCGATTCTGGTCACGCTCGCCACCATGACGATGGTCAACGGCGTCGGTATCTATCTTTCACGCGGTGCAGCCATCAGCGGTATGCCGGACATCGTGCGCTTTATCGGCGCGGAAACGCTGCTCGGCGTGCCGGTCCCGCTGATTATCTTCCTGCTCACGGCGGTATTCATCGCGGTGTTCCTCGAACGCACGCGCCTCGGCAAATACATCTACATGAGCGGCAGTAACATCAACGCCACCCATTTCAGCGGCGTCAACACGCACCGCGTCCTGATCGCCATTTACGTGATTTCCAGCATGTTATGCGTGATTGCCGGGCTGGTGATGATGGTGCGCTTCAACTCGGCGCGCATGGGCTACGGCGATTCTTACCTGCTGCTGACCGTGCTGGCGATCATTTTAGGCGGCACCGACCCGAACGGCGGATTCGGCAAAGTGGCGGGCGTGGTGCTCTCGCTGATTGTCCTCCAGGTGATTTCCACCGGCCTGAACCTGATGAACGTCAGCCCGCATTTCAGCCTGGCGATGTGGGGCGCGGTACTGATTGTGGTGCTGGCACTGAAATTCTTCCGTGCCCGTTTCCTGCAAAAACGCGCAGGACGCATGAGCGCCGCCAAAGCGCGGGCTGCACAACCTTAACCCTTATTTTTAACGCTTATTTTCATAGCCTCTGACCTTAGGAAAACATCATGGAATACAAAATTTCTCCGTCGCTGATGTGCATGAGCCTGATAGACATCAAACAGCAACTGGAGGTGCTGAACCGCCGCGCTGACATGCTGCACATCGACATCATGGACGGCCATTACGTCAAAAACATCACGCTGTCGCCGTTCTTTATCGAGCAGATCCGCCCGCATACGCCGCTGGTTCTGGACGTGCATATGATGGTGGAAAATCCGGCCGACTTTATCGAACCGATAGCCAAAGCCGGTGCCGATTTTATCTGCCCGCACGCCGAAACCATCAACCGCGACGCGTTCCGCATCATCAACCAGATCCGTTCTCTGGGTAAAAAAGTCGGCGTGGTGCTCAACCCCGCGACGCCGGTGGAATACATCCAGCACTACATTCATCTGCTGGATAAAATTACCGTCATGACCGTCGATCCGGGCTACGCCGGGCAGCCGTTCATCCCTGAAATGCTGGGGAAAATTGCGCAGCTGCGCGATCTCAAACAGCAAAAAGGCTACCGGTATCTGATCGAAATCGACGGATCCTGCAACCTGCGGACGTATCAGGATCTGATGTCTGCGGGCGCGGAAGTGTTGATCGTCGGCAGTTCCGGCCTGTTTACGCTCGACAGCGATCTGGATATTGCCTGGGACAAAATGCTCGATCAGATGCGTCAGGCGCGTCACGCAGCCTGAGGGCAGGAGAGCCGTATGC
The DNA here is from genome assembly GCF_047784855.1 of Rahnella sp. PCH160. Classification (NCBI taxonomy): domain Bacteria; kingdom Pseudomonadati; phylum Pseudomonadota; class Gammaproteobacteria; order Enterobacterales; family Yersiniaceae; genus Rahnella; species Rahnella sp. PCH160. The sequence continues at coordinate 36,703 of NZ_JBLOGT010000001.1, read as the reverse complement.
CGCATTTTCTTGGAGTGGACGTCGGGGGCACCAATACCCGCTTAATGCTGATGGACAGCCAGCAAAATTTTCGCGGCTACCACAAAATTCCGACGCAAAGTTGGGCAGGGCAGAGCGATCCGCTGAGCGGGCTGGAACACCTTATTACGGCGTATTTGCAGGAACAGGATCCGCATCATCAGGTGGCGCAGGTGATGCTCGGTTTGCCGGGGATCTTGTCCCGCGACCGGCAAACCGTGTTATCGCTGCCGTTTATTTCCGCGCTGGATTATCAGCCGGTAGCGCAGCAGCTTGCACAGCGGCTGCATCTGCCGGTGACGATGGATAAAGACGTTAACCATCTGATGTGGTGGGATTTACTTCAGCACGACACGCTGCCGGACGTCGCCGTCGGCCTGTATCTGGGCACCGGTCTGGGCAACAGTTTGTGGATCAACGGTGACTTTTATCACGGCGCACACGGTGGCGCGGGCGAGCTCGGGCACATTCCGCTGGCAGGTAATCCGCTGCTGTGCCCTTGCGGCAAAACCGGCTGCGTCGAAACGCTGACGTCCGGTAACTGGCTGACCGGCTGGGCGCGGCAGCACGCGCCGCAAACGCCGTTCGCCGAACTGTTTGTGCGTCACGCGGGACAGGTGGATTTAACCGAATTTGTGTCGCGTCTGGCGCGAACCGTCGCCAGTGAAATGAACATTCTGGACCCGGAATATCTGGTGCTCGGCGGCGGTGTGCTGGCGATGGAGAATTTCCCGCTGGCACAGCTTGAACAGCAGCTACGCAGCCATCTGCGCAGCCCGTATCCGGCGAACGGACTGAAGATTCACTTCAGCGCCGTCACCGATGAGACCGGTTGCCGCGGCGCCTGTCTGGCCGCACAACGCGTTTTTCAGTCGCAGTCACGACCGTTTTCTTTCAGGAGAGAGGCATGAAAAAAGGCAAGGTATGCGTATTTGGTTCTTTCAACCTCGACATCGTCGCCGGCATGGCGCGTTTCCCCAAACCGGGAGAATCCCTGATTGCGCGCAACAGCATGATGGGTGCAGGCGGAAAAGGTGCCAACCAGGCAGTCGCCGCACTGCGCGCCGGTGCGCGGGTGCATTACATCGGGAAAGTCGGGCGTGATGACTTCGGCATGTTTGCCCGGCGTCATCTCGACAACGCCGGTTTCGACGCGGTCACGCTGTTTTCGACCAGCGAATGCCCGACCGGAAACGCGCTGATTTACGTCGCCGGTGCGGATGCGGAAAACATGATAGCGGTCGATCCGGGCGCGAACCTGACGGTCACCGACGAAGAGGTCGAACAATGCCGTCCGGCGGTGGCCGCCGCCGATATCCTGCTGACGCAGCTGGAAAATAACCTTCCAGCCATCGAGAAACTGATACACATCGCGAAAGAAAACGGCACATACATAATCCTCAACCCCGCACCGTTTCAGCCGGTTTCCGACCACCTGCTGGCGCAGGTCGATTTGCTCACGCCCAACGCCACCGAATGCACATTGCTGACCGGCATTGAGGTTCACGATATTCCATCCGCCCAACGCGCCGCCCATGCGCTGCACGCGAAAGGCATTCAGGCACTGATTGTCACGCTCGGCACGCAGGGCGCGCTGCTTTCGGTGAATGGCGAAACGCAGATCATCGCCGCCTGCCCGGCCACACCGGTCGATACCACCGGCGCGGGCGATGCTTTCAACGGCGCATTAGCCTCGCAACTCGCCGCCGGTTCTACGCTTTCCGAAGCCGCGCAATTTGCCTCCGCCTACGCGTCAGTTTGTGTGGAAAGGGCAGGGGCTGCGGCATCGATGCCGACCTATGAAGAAGCAAGGGAAAGGATGGGTGTTGGGAGGGAGCAGACGTCATTCCTGCGAGACGCCTTCCAAATATTGAAGTAACTTCCTGTAAATCCATACAGTCTGTTTCATTGGCAAAATCATCGGAATATAGTCACCTCGCTGCGGCAAAATCCGTAGCCGGACTTGGAACTCCGATTATCTGGAACTGAAAAAACTTGTTTTTTTTCAGTGACTACATGCACACTTCAATTCGTGGCTTAGGCAGGGCAATCTTTATGATTGGCCGGTCGCTAGATCCGGAGTTCCAAACCTGTCTGAGTCACTCCTTTAGTTTGGAACCTGAAGGCGTGATGAAACTTAAATCTAGTAATGGAATGATCATCATGACAACAACCGAAACCCAGCACCCTGAAAACTCCATCACCGCTTTTCGCACTCTGATTTCCGATATGGATCTCAGCAACTTCACCGAACCTCAGCTTTATGATCTTGGCGCTGTCGCCTCTGAATCTGCCGAGGGCCTTTGCCACGGTTTGCTGTGCCTGAGCGAAGGGTTGGAAAGTGGAGAGCTTTTGCCGCCGGAAGGCGTGGCGCAGGTGAGCGCGTACATCAAAGCCACGGCGCATGTTTTGCCTGCTTTGTTTGAGTTGTCGGAAAAAGCCGCGAACGCACTGGCGAGGTCGGGAGTTCAGGGTTAATGATTTTTAGGCCGGTGATACGCCGGTCTTTTCATCCCATTTGTTCAGTAACATTCGCTCATTTTTCATTCAAACAACCATCACATAACCGCCATGTAACTGACACACATTCCCGACAGGATAGGCACCTTATTTGGCTGACCGGTATCCTGTAATGCGCCGTTTGTTGTTCCCTTATCTTGTTCTGTTGCCGACGCTGATTTTTCTGTTTCTGTTCACCTATTACCCTTTATTCCAGTCAGCGATGGACAGCCTCTTTGACAGCCGTCTGTCGTCGGACGCGCCGCCGTTTGTGGGTCTGCAAAACTATCTGCGTCTGGTTCAGGACTCCGTTTTCTGGCGTGCGCTGCTCAATAATCTGGCTTACATCCTGATGACCGTGATCCCCGGTATCGTGCTGGCGCTGCTGCTGGCCGTTGCGCTGTGGGAAAACACCTCGCTTAACCGCTGGCTGCGTACCGCGTTTTTCTTCCCGATGATCATTCCGCTGGTCAGCGCCGCCACCTTGTGGCTGTTCATTTTCATGCCCGGCATGGGGCTGCTCGATTACTACCTGGCGAAAATGTTCGGGCCGATGAATAACAATTATCTCGGTATGAGCAACAGCGCGCTGATTGCGCTGAGCGTCATCGGCGTGTGGAAATTCGCCGGTTATTACATGCTGTTTTTCCTCGCCGGATTGCAGTCGATTCCGGCTTCTGCCCGCGAAGCGGCGCTGATGGAAGGGGCATCTCGCCCGCAGGTTTTCTTCTACGTCACGTTGCCACTGCTGCGCCCGACCATCAGTTTTGTGGTCACGATTGCGCTGATTTATTCGATTACTCAGATTGACCACGTCGCCGTGATGACGCAGGGCGGGCCGAATAACGCCACCACCGTGCTGCTGTATTACATCCAGAGTCTCGCCAACGACACGCACGATTTGGGCAAAGCCTCAGCGGCGACCTTCCTGACGCTGGTGCTGTTGTTTGGTTTTTCGATGCTGAATCTGCGCGTACTGGAAAGAGGGGCTCACTATGAGCGTTGAAACACTGGTGACTCAAAAATCGCGCGCCGCGCCGCGTTCTTCCGGGCTGATGCTGCGCGGTGCCCGACGTTCGACATTGCCGGTTCTGCTGCTCTGCGCCGCCTTTTTGTGGATGGCACCTTTCCTGTGGATGTTGTCGTCGGCGTTCAGTGAAAGCAGCTTCGGGCCGGATATGGCCTCGCTGTTGCCACGTTTCCCGCTGACGTTGCAAAACTTCCATGATGCCTGGGACAGCGCCGACTGGCTGCGGCTTTACGCCAACACCATTTTCTTCTCGTTCGGTACGTTTCTGGTTCAGCTGGTGACGATTACCACTGCCGGTTATGTCTTCGCGTATCACGAATTTCGCGGCAAACAGACGCTGTTCTACCTGCTGCTTATCCAGCTGATGATCATGCCGGTCATCATGATGGTGCCGAACATGATGATCCTCAAACAGTTTGGGCTGCTCAACACATTGACCGGCGTGATGATGCCGTACTTCGCGTCGGCGTTTGGTGTGTTCCTTATGCGGCAGGCGTTTCTCAGTATTCCGCGTGAAATCGAAGAAGCGGCGCTGATGGAAGGCTGCCGATGGTGGCAGGTGGTATTCCGCGTGCTGATCCCGATGTCATGGCCCGCCATACTCGCTTTCGCGACCGTCAGCATTACCTATCACTGGAACGAATATCTCTGGCCGCTGATGGTGCTTAACGACCCGGACAAACAGGTGCTGACCGTCGGGCTGGTGTCTTTCGCGATGGGGGCTGAATCCGGCGGCCAGTGGGGATTAATTACCGCCGGGACGCTGATGGTGTGCCTGCCGCTGATGCTGGCGTTCATTATTTTTCAGAAACAGTTCCTGAAAAGCTTCGGTTTCTCGGGGATTAAATAAAGGAGTCTTCCATGTTTTTAGCTCAGATCTCTGACATGCACTTTCGCAGCCACGGCCGCAAACTGTATGACTTTATCGACGTGAACGGCTGTAACGCCGAAGTGGTCAGCCAGCTGAATGCGCTGGAAGAACAACCGGATGCGGTGGTGATCACCGGCGATATCGTTAACTGCGGCCTGCCACAGGAATACGCAGTGGCGCGCCGCACGCTGGGCAATCTGCGTTATCCGCTGTTTATTATTCCGGGCAATCACGATGACAAAGCACAGTTTCTGGAAGCGCTGCATCCGCTGTGCCCGCAGCTTGGAAACGACCCGCAAAACATGCGTTACGCCATCGACGATTTTCCGATGCGTCTGTTGTTTGTGGACTCCAGCCTGGCCGGTGAATCGAAAGGTTTTCTGACGCTGGAAACGCTGGCGTGGCTGGAAGGCCAGCTGGAGGAGGGCGGCGACAAGCCGACGGCGGTGTTTATGCACCATCCGCCGGTCAAAGTCGGTTCCGCGCAGATGGACGCGATTTCCTGTGAAAATGGTGACCAGTTGCTGGCGCTGATTGACCGTTTCCCGTCGCTGGTTCGCGTGTTCTGCGGCCATACGCACCGCCTGATTTTCACCCAGTATAAACAGGCGATCATCACCACCATTCCCGGCACTGTGCATCAGGTTCCGTACTATCACCACAATCCGGCGCCATTCTATAACCTCGAACCGGCGGCCTGCGTGATGCACCGTCTGGTGGATAAAACCGGGCTGGTCAGTTATCTGCATCCGCTGTCGCAGTATCCGGGGCCTTATCTTTACGACGCGCAAATCAGTTGCCCGGTGGATGATCAATGATGTCGGGTATTCGTCTGGAAAATATTACCAAGCAGTTTGAAGGCAGTACGGCGGTGAATCAGCTTTCGCTGGAGATTGCCGACGGCGAATTTTTGGTGCTGGTCGGTCCGTCGGGGTGTGGCAAAAGTACCTTGCTGCGCCTGCTGGCGGGGCTGGAAGAGGTCAGCGACGGGCGTATTTTGCTCGACGGTGAGGACATCACCGCACAGGCACCGCGTGAACGTAATTTCTCGATGATCTTCCAGAACTACGCACTGTTCCCGCACATGACCGTTGAACAAAACATCACGTTCGGTATGCGGATGCGCAATGAGCCGAAAGATCAGCATCAGGCACGGGTCGATCGCGTGGCCGGATTATTGCAACTGGAACCGTTGCTCAAACGCAAGCCGGGTAAATTGTCCGGCGGGCAGCGTCAGCGCGTGGCGATGGCGCGGGCGATAGTGCGCGATCCGAAGTTATTTCTGATGGATGAACCCTTGTCGAATCTCGATGCGCGCCTGCGGACTGAAGTCCGCGACGGGATTATGCAACTGCATCAGCAACTGAAAACCAGCACCGTTTACGTCACGCACGATCAGATGGAAGCCATGACCATGGCCGACCGGATTGCGGTGCTCGATAAAGGTCATCTGCAACAAATCGGCGCACCGGAAACGCTGTACGCGCATCCGGCCAACCTGTTTGTCGCCGGTTTTATTGGCACACCTTCGATGAATCTGTTTTTGCTGCCGTGCGCCGGTGGTGTGCTGACCGTCGAAAATCAGCCGGTACGTTTACCGCAAACTGACCACGCGCAGGCGCTCAGTGATGTGTATCTGGGCATCAGACCCGAACACATCAGCGACCGGCCGGTGGAAGGCGAAAGCCTGCAATTGCAGGCCACTCTGACCTATCGCGAGCTGCTCGGTGCAGAGTATCTGTGCCACGCCGACACCGCGATCGGCAAAATACGTTATGTCCGTAAAAACCAGCTGCGGGAAAATGCCGGGGATATTCCACAACCCGGCGACCGCATCACTTTGCATTTCTCTTTGCACGACCTTCATCTTTTTTCAGGCCAAAACCAGCAAAACCTGCACCGGGAGAATTTTTTATGAGCAAAAGCATAAAAGCCACAATGCGTAAAATAAACGCGCTGGCGCTCGCCATCGGCTTCATTGCCGCAGGCACGGCGTCCGCCAAAGAAAACATCGATTTCATGTTCCCCGCGCCGGTTGACGGCAAACTGACCATGGAAATGACCCGCGTTATCAAAGAGTTCAACCAGTCACAGAATGATGTCGAAGTGCGCGGGATTTTCACCGGCAACTACGACACCACCAAAGTGAAAGCTGAAGCGGCGGCGAAATCCGGGCAACCCCCGGCGCTGGTGATTATGTCCGCCAACTTTACGGCGGATCTGGCGATCAAAAATGAAATCCTGCCGATGGACGAATTGTTCAAATTCGGCGACCAGAAGGCAACGCCCTTCCTGACGCAAAACTTCTGGCCTGCGATGCGCCAGAACGCCCAGCTGAACGGTGTGACTTACGCCATTCCGTTCCATAACTCGACGCCAATTCTCTATTACAACAAAGACATGTTCGCCAAAGCCGGGATTACCGCGCCGCCAAAAGACTGGGACGAACTGCTGGCAGATTCGAAAAAACTGACCGATTCGGCGAAAGGCCAGTGGGGCATCATGCTGCCATCGACCAACGATGATTACGGCGCCTGGATTTTATCGGCGCTGGTGCGCGCCAACGGCGGCCAGTACTACAACCCTGATTATCCGGGCGAAGTCTATTACGACAAACCGTCCACGCTGGGCGCGTTGCACTTCTGGCAGAATCTGGTGTATCGCGACAAAGTGATGCCTTCAGGCGTGCTGAATTCCAAACAAATCAGTGCAGCGTTCTTCTCCGGCAAACTGGGGATGACAATGCTGAGTACCGGTGCGCTGGGCTTTATGCGTGAAAACACCAAAGATTTTGAGCTGGGCGTGGCGATGATGCCTGCCAAAGTCCGCAACGGCGTGAGCATTGGTGGCGCGAGTCTGGTGAGCTTTAAGGGGATTTCCGACGACCAGAAAAAAGCGGCGTACCAGTTCCTGCAATATCTGGTCAGCCCGAAAGTGAACGGTGCCTGGAGCCGCTTTACCGGCTATTTTTCACCGCGTATGGCGTCTTATGACACACCGGAAATGAAAGATTATCTGGCGAAAGACCCGCGTGCGACGATTGCGCTGGAACAGCTGAAATATGCGTATCCGTGGTATTCCACCTACGAAACCGTTGCGGTTCGTCAGGCAATGGAAAATCAGCTGGCAGCTCTGGTGAACGACGAAAAAGTCACCCCGGAAGCCGCTGCCGCACAGGCGCAGAAAGATGCCGATACCGTCATGAAACCGTATGTCGATTCGACGGCGCTGACAGTGCCGAAGTAATTGATTTGGCTCCCTCCCCTGCGAAGGGGAGGGTTGGGGTGGGGTATTAAGGTCAAATTAAAACGTTAAAGTGTGCTTTGACAAACAGTTAGCCTGCAATACCCCCTCCCAACCTCCCCCTTCGCAGGGGGAGGAGCACGTCCACAGCAATAAATCATCTCCCTGATGTAATTTCCCTTTAAACAATAAATTTCATGATTATTCTCATGACACAGGGACTTTTGTTCAATTATAAATACACGACATTAGGATTTTTCTTAGTGGCGTTGTTTTTATTTTTATACATAAGGATCTGTTTTAATGAATACTAAAAAAATACTCGTTTCAGTTTCTCTGCTGGGCGCTCTGTTATTGAGCGGCTGCGCCAGTGTTCCTCTGGCAACGCAACAGGAATCTGCTCAGGCAAAAAGTTTTCCTGTACCTGAACAAAATATGTCTGGCTTATATATTTATCGTGACAGTTTTGTTGGCAAGGCACTTAAAAAAGATATCTATGTTGACGGGAAATGCATTGGCGAAACCGCCGACAAAGTATTTTTCTACACCCAAGTCTCTGGCGGCCAGAATCATAAAATCTCCACTGAGTCAGAGTTCTCACCCAATGATTTAACGATTTTCACTGAACCAGGCCGTAATTACTTCGTCAGACAATATGTAAAAATGGGCGTATTCGTTGGCGGCGCGGGTTTGAGTGAATCTGCCGAGAGCGAAGGTAAGAGGGTGGTTTCAAAACCCGCAGTGCGTCTGGCGAAAACCGGGCACTGCGATAATTAATCTGCTAATAATTCAGGGGTTATTACCGGATTGACAGAAAGCATAACTCCTCCCGCTTTGCAGGGGAGGAGCCAGGAAAATTACTTCAACCACCCCTGCTGGTGGGCGTTATCCAGATGGCTGCGGATATGTAGCCACAATTCCGGGTGGATCTCGGCGATAAAGGAATTACGCGCCAGAACCTGTTCCAGACGAATATTATTTTCTACCCAGCTCTGGCCCTGATTATTCAGATTCATGACCATCGGCATGACGCGGTCAATCACCAGCGCAAAGCGCGCTTCCGGCGTTTCACCCGCTTCGTATTCATTCCATAAATCTAAAAATTGTGTGCTCAGCGGCGCAGGCAGCAGGCCGAACAGGCGTTTGGCGGCGATCACTTCCTGATCATGCACGGCGGCGCGGGCGGCGAGGTCATAAACGATGACGTCACCGGCGTCGATTTCCACGATGTCGTGGATCAGCGCGATGCGGATGACTTTATTGATATCCACACCTTCAGGTGCGAAAGGGGCCAGCGACATGGCTGCAACGGCGAAATGCCAGCTGTGTTCCGCAGAGTTTTCCTGACGTTCTGTGCCCAGCACCTTGGTGCGGCGTTGCACGCTTTTCAGCTTGTCGATTTCCATCAGGAACTGAAAAACGTCGGTCATTGCGCCGAAATTCAGCGGGGAAGTTGCTACGGACATAGTCAAACCTTAGTCAAATTGACGGCATTATGAAGCGCATTATCAGAGATTTCCGCTACACCTTAATCCCTTGATGTAAAAAAATCATGTTTTTGGATGCGGAAAATGCCGGAGTCTTAATAATGTCATGCGGGTAAATTATAAACAAAGTGAATGAATTGAAGGGATTCCAGACATTCCTGTCATGAAATGATGATCTGGCTAAGAGACTGTTACATCAGGAAATACTCATTTTAAGCGTACATGTGTACACTGGAATGATTCTCAGCTAATCTCTTTTTCGGCGTAATTTATAACCAACGCCTGATTAACGTTATTTTATTGTTTTGCTTGAAGGATTCTCATCGTATGGGTAAGTCATCACCACAGGGATATCCGTGGGCTGAAGAAATTGCCAACAGCCTGAGTCACGGCGTCGGGTTGCTGTTTGGGATTGTCGGGCTGGTGTTATTGCTGGTGCAGGCGGTGAGTGAAAATGCCAGCGCAATGGCGATCACCAGTTACAGTTTGTACGGCGGCAGCATGATTTTGCTGTATCTGGCCTCCACGTTGTATCACGCCATTCCGCATCAGAAAGCCAAATACTGGCTGAAAAAACTCGATCACTGCGCGATTTATCTGCTGATTGCCGGAACCTACACGCCGTTCCTGCTGGTCGGGTTGAATTCTCCCCTGGCAAAGGGGCTGATGGCGGTGATCTGGGGACTGGCGCTGTTTGGCGTGATTTTCAAACTGGCGTTTGCACACCGTTTTGAAGTGCTGTCGCTGATTACCTATCTGACCATGGGCTGGCTGTCGCTGATTGTGATTTATCAACTGGCGACGACATTGTCCCTGGGTGGCGTTATTTTGCTGGCGGTAGGCGGCGTGGTGTACACGCTGGGGGTGATTTTCTACGCCTCCAAACGCTTCCGTTTTGGTCACGCAATCTGGCACGGCTTTGTGCTGGGCGGCAGCGCGTGTCACTTTTTGGCGATCTATTTTTACGTGTAGATTCAACGGTCAGTAAAAATGAAAGCGGAGCCTGATGCTCCGCTTTTTTGTGCCTGCTATTCGCCTGACCACCATTGCACCAGTGACGGCACCGGGCGCAGATCGTAATACGGTTCGCCCAGCAGATGGTTCAGGATTTTAGCCGAACGCCACGCGGTCAGCGTCAGCTGGCCTTCGGCGCTGCCATGACTGTGGATCCCCGCATTCACCGCGTAAATCCGGTTCTGTTCCGGGCCGTCCCAGCGCAGGTTGAAGTTGGGCTGTAACGGCAAATGCTGCTCGCGATCGTAAGGGATCCGGTCGAGCATCGGCGCGAGATATTCCGGCAAACCGGGGCGGTAACCGGTGGCCAGAATCACGATATCGCCGCTGAAATGCTCTTCGCATTGTTCCAGCCCGTGTTTGGCCTGCAAACTGAAATCCCCGGCAGCATTGCGCGCGATATGATCCAGCGCCCGGTGCGGCAGTAAACGCACGTTTCGCGGCTGATGCAACACGTCAAACCGGTGATACAACTGCTTATAAATATCTTCCAGTGTGTGATAACTGATGCCGTCAGAAGGCAGTTTCTGCGTTTTGATCTCCTGTTCCCGCACGTCTTCAGGCAGCGTATAAAAGTAATTCACATATTCCGGCGTGAAATATTCATTGGTAAAAATCGATTCATCCAGCGGCTGAAAATTCGGGCGTCGCGACAACCAGGTCAGTTGCGCGAATTCGCCCCAGTGGCCGCTCAGTGCATTGAGAATAATATCTGCGCCGCTCTGACCGCCGCCGACCACAATGACGCGTTTGCCGGTGAAATCCGGCTCACGCAATTCAATTTCAGCCGCGTGGAAACAGTTTTCCCCCAGCGCCGCCCGTGCCGGTTTGGGGATCCACGGTGCATGGCCGGTGCCAAGACAAATGTTGCGTGCCCGGTGTTCACCTTTCTCGCCGTACACCACAAATTCCTGCTTTTTATCATCGAAATCAATGCGCTCAATCGGCTCGGAAAAATGCAGGCCGGGAATGCGGTCACACGCCCAGCGCAGATAATCTGAGAATTCATCGCGGCTGATGATCAGCTGTTCCGTCGCCAGAAAACGATAAATCTTCTTCTGTTCCACCAGATAGTTGATGAACGAGAATTCGCTGCGCGGGGCGACAGTGGTCACCAGATCCTGCAAAACATACGTTTGCATCGTCGCCGTGGGCAATAACATGCCGGGGTGCCAGCTGAATTCCGGGTTGGCATCAAAAAATGCCGTGTTCAGTTTTCCGGTATCCTTCGCCATGGCGGCCAGACTGAGATTAAACGGGCCGATGCCAATACCAATCAAATCCTTCGCGGGCATCTTTCTGTTCCTTATAGGTTTTAGAAAAGACAGTGGAGTGCTTTAAGCATAGATCAGCCGCAGGAAGCTGACATTTTTCTCGAAATATGAAAGAAAAGTTCATAGACTCAGTCACTTCGCCTGTTTCCAAAAGATGAACAAAAGGAACCGTTATGAGCCGCCTGCGCCGTTTTAAACAAGTTGATGTGTTTACCGCTGAGCCTTTGAAAGGCAACGCACTGGCCGTAATCCTGGATGCCGAAGGGCTGACCGACGACGAAATGTTCGCGATGGCACGCTGGACTAACCTGGCGGAAACGGCGTTCGTGCTCAAACCGGAATCGCCGGAAGCCGATTACCGCGTGCGCATTTTTACCACCGACAAAGAGTTGCCGTTTGCCGGGCACCCGACGCTGGGCACGGCCTACGCGCTGCTGCAAAGCGGGCTAAAACCTAAAAATCCGGGCCATCTGATACAGGAATGCGGCGTCGGGCTGGTTCAGGTCAATCAACTGGCCGAAGGCGGGCAGGCATTTTCCGCACCTCCGGCGGTGATGAAACCGCTGGCGGCAGAACATAATGCGTTGCTGGCAACCGCGCTGCGTGGCGGTAAAATCCAGGCGGGCGTCACGCCGGTGGCGGTGGACATGGGCATTATCTGGCTGGTCGTGCGCATGGAAAGTGCCGGGGATTGCCTGAATATCACCGCCGATGCAGCGGCAATCAGTGAATTGCAAACGCGGCTCGGCGTGAACGGTATTGCGGTTTACGGTTTGCACGATAAAAACGGCCCGGCAGATTACGAAGTGCGGGCGCTGATCGACGAAGATGGCGTGATGAAAGAAGATCCGGTAACGGGCAGCGCGAATGCCTGTCTGGCGCGTGTGCTGAAAGCGGCGGGTTTCCCGGACGGTGCACATATGGCAGAAACTTACCGCGTCCGTCAGGGCACAAAACTTCAGCGCGATGGCCGCGTGACCGTCACTTTCGTGGACGGCGAACCGTGGATCGGCGGCGATACCTGTACGCTGATCGACGGCACATTAGATCTCTGATATCAGAGGTTTTTCAGTAACTGGCGCCCGGCGGCTTCTGTCGCCAGTCGCCTTTTTTCTATGAAAGGCGCTATCTGTTTTTTAGCTTGTTCGAGTAATGCCTCTGGTGCAACACGCGGGGAGCCGGAGGTAAAGGGCGGTTCAGGATCATATTCCATGTGCAATTGAATATTCTGAGCGATTTCTGATCCATAAATGTCTGCGATGACATTTAAGGCGAAATCAATGCCTGACGTCACGCCGGCACCCGTAATCCGGTTGCGATCCCTGACGACCCGTTCGTTAACAGGTTCAGCGCCAAGCAGCGTGAGCTGGTCAAGAGAAGCCCAATGAGTGGTGGCTTTGTAGCCGCGTAAAAGTCCGGCCGCGCCGAGAATAAGAGATCCGGTACAGACGGAGGTCACTAATCTCGCGTTTTCACTTTGGGTACGGATAAAAGAAAGCGTTTCATCATCATTCATCAGCGTAATTTGCCCCGGACCACCCGGTATGCAGATGACATCCAGCGCCGGACAGGTGTCGAACGTGCAGGTCGGTAAAATTCTCATGCCACGATCTGATCTCACCGGATCCAATGTTTTCCAAATCAGATGAACGTTGGCATCGGGCGCTCTGGCAAACACTTCATATGGCCCCGTAAGATCAAGCTGAGTGAGTTCCGGGAACAGCAGCATGCCTATCGATAAAGAAGATTCGCTCATTGAACAACCTCTGTAGTGTCAAAACACAAGACGATGAGTTTATGAAAAACGCGTGTCCGCAGAGTAATCAATAAATGCACGCGCGCCTAGACTTTCAAAACGTTGCCTTGTTGCGCCGTCTGCAACAAATGAATAAACGCCTGCATATACGGCGTGGCGTTCAGGTTATGGCGGTGCAGCAGCCAGGTACGGTTCTTCACCGAAGTACCATCGACGCTGACGGGCCGCCGGTAAAAATGCTCCGGCAGCGGTAAATAGGTCGCGACAATCGCGTAGCCCAGCCCGTGTTCCACCATCGCCATACACACTTCAAGTTTATCGACCTCCATCGTGACGTTGGGCGCGTGCGAGAAATTGGCATTCCACCAGCGTTCAATCAGTTGCGTGACGTGCGCCCCGTGATGAATTTTTATCTGCGGCATGTGCGGCAGCAGCGCGAAATCAAAATCCTGACTGTTCACCAGCATATAGTCATCTTCTTCAATCAGATGCTTGCCTTCCTTCCAGTTAAAATCATCTTTCACCAGCGCCATATCAATCTCGCCGCGCAGCAGCTTTTGAATAATATCCTCGCTGAATCCGCTCATCAGGCTGACGCGGATCCCCGGATGCGTCTGGCGAAACTGACTCAGCAAAGGCGGCAGGCGGTACGCCGCATAGTTGCTGGAAACACCGAGCGAAATTTCCCCCTGCTGCGCCTGATCCAGACTGTGCAGATTGAGTTTCAGCTGCTGTAAATCGTTGAGTACGTTCACCGCGTGCTGCGCCAGATATTCTCCCTGCGCGCTGAAAACCAACCCTTTCTGGCCTTCTTCAAATAAACGGATAGCCAGTTTGCGTTCGATCTGGCGCAGGCGATAACTCAGCGCAGGCTGCGAGGTGTAAAGCTGCTCCGCTGCGCGGGTAATATTTTTATGCTGATACACGGCGCGCAAAATTAGCCAGTCTTTCTCGTTCATGCATTTCCCCGGATTTCTGCCCGAAAAGTCGAACACCATAAAATAATTTTTGCGTAAAAAGGGCAACAGATAAAAAGGCTCAATTTGACCAAAACCCCTAAAAGCCCTATTTCTTGGAGATATAGAGACGTGTTAACGCAATATCAAAAAACCTTCATCCGAAAATAATTTTTGGTTTTGCACCATCGCAGGGAATATTTATGTCGGTTTGCACTATAGAAGAACAGAAGGCGCAGATTATTGCCGCCGTGGATTCACTGGCGGCGCAGGCCACCGAACTGGCGCTGAACATTCATGCCAATCCCGAACTCAGCTTTGAAGAAGTGAATTCTGCGGAGGCGTTAATTGCGCCCCTGCGCGAGGCTGGTTTTGAGATTGAAGAATCACTGGGCGGCTTGCCGACGGCGTTCCGCGCCACTTTTGACAGCGGCAAACCGGGGCCGGTGATTGCACTGCTGGCCGAGTATGACGCGCTGGTCAATCTGGGCCACGCTTGCGGACATAACCTGATCGGCACGGCTTCCGTTACCGCCGCGCTGGCGCTGAAACAGGTTTCATCTCTGCTGACAGGCAAATTGCAAGTGATCGGCACACCGGCAGAAGAGGAAGGGGGCGGCAAAATTATCCTCAGTGAAAAAGGCATTTTCGACCCTGTTGACGCGGTGATGATGTTCCATCCGCGCGATAAAACCATGGTGGTGCGCGGCGGGCTGGCGTGCGTCGATGCTGAGTTCAAATTCTATGGTAAAGCGGCACATGCGGCGTCTGCGCCACAAAACGGCATCAGCGCGCTGGACGCGGTGATCCACACCTTCAACGGCATCAACGCGTTACGCCAGTTGTTCACCGATGACGTGCGCGTTCACGGCATTATTACCGACGGCGGCAGCGCCACCAATATCGTCCCGGCCTACAGCGAAGCGAAATTCCTGATGCGCGCCGATACCGTGAAAGGGCTGGCCGCCGTGAAGCAAAAAGTGTTCGATGCGGCACGCGGTGCGGCGCTGATGACCGGCGCTCGGTTGGAAATTGAAGAAGGGCTGACCTACGCCGAACGTAACAACAACCTGACGCTGGCCGGTTATTTCCAGCAAAACCTGGAAGCGATGGGCGTTGAGGTGGTGCCGCCGCCCCTGAAAGGCGGCATTGGTTCTTCGGATATCGGCAACGTCAGCCAGATCACGGCGGCGATCCACCCGTATATCCGTATCGGCGATGTCCTTCCTCACACGCCAGAATTCGCGGTCGCTGCGGGTTCTGAGGCCGGTTTACAGGGCATGTTGCAGGCCGCAAAAGCGCTGGCGATGACGGCTCTCGATTTATTTCAGGACGACACAAAGCTCCGTGCAGTAAGAGAAGAATTTTCAAACTGGCAGTTAAAACAATAACTTTGGGAAGAGAGGACAGAATAATGATGAAAAAAACACTGGTTGCTGCCGTTCTGGCACTGACCTTTGGCAGCGCGATGGCTCATGCAGACGGCGAAACCCTGCGCGTCGCCGCCGACATGGGCTATCCGCCGTTCCAGTATCGTGATGCCAGCGGTACGCCAACCGGTTTTGAAATTGATATTACCAACGCCATTTGCGATGTGATGAAGGTGAAATGCGAATACGTGGTCAGCAGCTTTGACGCAGAGATCCCCTCGCTGATTGCCAAGAAAGTCGATTTCATTTCGCCGCAGGGCGCGACGGAAAAACGCCGTAAGGTCATTGATTTCAGCGATTTTGTCTTCCACATTCCGACCAAACTGGTGGTGCAAAAAGGCAGCCCGCTGTTGCCGACGCCGGAGTCGTTGCAGGGTAAACGGATTGCCGTTCAGCAAGGATCGATTCAGGAAATGTATGCCAACACCTTCTGGCAGCCGAAAGGCGTGGATGTGGTGGCGTATGCCGATCAGGACACGATTTACCAGGATTTAGTGGCCGGACGTTTAGACGGCGCGCTCAGCCCTGCGGTTGCCGTGACCTTTGGTTTTCTCAATAAACCGGAAGGCAAAAATTTCGAGCTGACCGGCCCGGAAGTGCGTGACGACAAAATATTCAGCATCGGGTCCTCCTACGGTGTGCGCAAAGACGATCCCAAAATCAAAGCATTGCTGAACGAAGGTCTGGCAAAAATTAAGGCCGACGGCACCTGGGAGAAGATCAAAGTGAAATATTTCGGCCCGCTGGACATGTCCGTACATCAGCCTGGGGAAGCCCAATAATGTTGCTGCGCCCGCCGGTTCGTGAACATTTACTGCCGCTGATGGATGGCCTGTTGCACGAGTTTTCCTCGCTGCACCGGCTTTCAGGTTGTGATGATGCCGAACTGGCGGCGCAGCGCATGGTGTCTTTATTGCAGGAACAGGGGCTGGATGCGCGCCTGATGCATTGTCCGTTGTATCTCAGCGATCCGCTGCACGGAAGCCTGGAATTGTCCGGCAAGCCCGGCTGGCGCGGTGAGGCGAAAACCCGTTCGTTCTCCGCGCATTGCCCGCAGGGTGTGAAAGGGCCGGCTTTTTATGACGCCGAAGCCTGCGTGCCGCGTACCGATCTCCAGTGGAAAGAGTGGGCGCCGAACGTAAAAGGGAAAATCGTTATCGCCGGGCAGGGTTTTGAAGATTACGTGCAACGCCTGTACGCCGCCGGCGCGCTCGGGCTTATCCATATCTGGGGGTCGGCGGAATCCGCGCTGCATGAAGAAACCGTCGGGCCGGTTTGGGGAACGCCGGAGCCGGATGATTTTTTGCGTTATCCGCGTCTGCCGGTGATTTCAGTTAATCAGCAGGACGGCCAGCGGCTGCTGGCGGAATTTCAGCTCAGCCCGCTGATGACGGTGAAAATCACCACACAGCTGAATTATCACGTTGCTGAATGCAGCATGCCGGTGGTAGATATTCCCGGCACCAGCCCGGAGTTTGTGCTGTTGTCTTCGCATTATGATTCCTGGCATGAGGGCGTGACCGATAACGCGACCGGCAATGCGCTGTGTCTGGCGATGGCGATTCATTTCTATCAGCAGCGGGAGACGCTGCTGCGCGGGCTGCGGATTATCTGGTGGCCGGGGCACTCGAATGCCCGCTATGGTGGCTCGACGTGGTATGCCGACCGCTACCGTGAACAGCTCAAACAGCATTGCGTGGCGCACATCAACGTGGATTCGCCGGGGTGCCTGGACGCCGTGAATGTGGTGCTCAATGCCAGCGGTTCGGAATCCCATACATTCTTAAACGCTGCCGTTGAAGCCGTGACCGGCGAACCGGCGCTGCGTATTACGCCGCTGGGTAAAGGTGGCGATCAGTCCTTCTGGGGATGCGGTTTGCCGCTGCATTTTGCCTTCCGTGAAGTGCCTCTGGAAAAAACGACACAGTCGCCGGGCAGCGGCGGTGGCTGGTGGTGGCACACCGAAGCAGACACTTACGATAAGGTGGATTTGAATATTCTCTGGCGCGATACGCAAATTCACGCGCACTGGCTGGAAGGGTTGCTTACGCAGCACGCACTGCCGCTGGATCCGCTGGCGTATCTGGGGAGTTTGCAGCAATCCCTCGCACAGCTTATCGCGACTATTTCACCGGAATTTGACCTCACACCGGTGGCTGAAAAATTTCAGCAGTTGCAGCCTGAACTGGAGAAACTCACGGCCCGCTGGCAGGCGGAACCGCAGGTCTGGCAGCCGCAGTTAAAGCAGGTGATCACAGATTTGCATCGCCTGCGTTACAGCTCGGTGGATGATTTCCACTATGACCTGAGTTATCGCGGCGGTGCGTTTCCCGGCTTTCGGGAACTGGCGTCAGACCGTAAAAACACGTCGCCCGAGATGTGGCTGATGATGACCACACGCTTTTGGCGTCAGCGGAACCGCGCGCTGGCGTTACTTGAAAAAGCAGACGCTATTTGCCGTTTATGATCAGTAAATAGCGGCATTGCTGTTCGCCCCCGTTGCTGAATGTGACGGGTAAATCCACGCCAAACGTCAGAGCGTCACCGGTAGATAATGTGTAATTTTCATCGCCATAACGGATATCCAGAGTGCCTTCTACCATCCACAGGCGCTGCTTGTAAGCCTGCTGATGCCAGCCCGGATAGCTGACCCGCGCACCCGCAGGAAGGGTAATCTCTACCAGCTCAGGCCCGCCATTTTCTTCATGCGCTGTCACCTGGCGGCGCAGATAGCCGATGTCCGGATCCTGCCAGACTTCCTGCTGTGCCAGCGGACGCAGCGGTGCAGGCTGCGGGTTATCTTCTGAAAGCAGGTGTGCCAGCGGCACGCCGAGGCTGGCCGCCAGCCGCCCCAGCAGACTGGCACTCGGGCTACTGTCCTGCCGCTCAATTTTCGAAATCATCGCTTTACTGACCCCGGAACTGCTTGCCAGCTGTTCGAGGCTCAGCCCCTGATTCTTACGTAATGACTGCAGACGTGTGGCGATCAACTGGTCGATTGACATAACAGACGTTCCGTTGTTTACTTTTGTGGAATTAATTCTACTATAGTGGAAAATTAATCACAACCGACGCTAAGGGGAACATCTGATGAAACTGATTGCCTGTAATGAACGTCAGCACGCGGTGCCGATTTTGGATATTTTTAATGATGCGATTCTGACTTCAACGGCGTTGTATGATTATAAACCCCGGCACATCGACAGTATGACCTCATGGTTTGCCACTAAACTGATCAATAATTTTCCCGTTATCGGCCTCGAGGATGAAAAAGGGGCGTTGCTGGGATTCGCCAGTTACGGCACGTTTCGCGCGTGGCCAGCGTATAAATATTCAGCCGAACATTCTATTTATATTCATAAAGATCATCGTGGAAAAGGGCTGGGAAAAGTGTTGCTCAATGCACTCATCGACGCGGCACGCGAGCGCGATGTCCATACACTGATTGGTGCGATCGACGCGGCGAACGGCAGCAGCATTGCGTTGCACGAAAAGAACGGATTTACCCACACCGGAACGATTAAACAGGCCGCCTGGAAATTTGACCGCTGGCTGGATCTGGCCTTTTATCAGTTGATCCTTGATACGCCGTCAGCGCCGGTTGGAAGCTGAAAACAGCAGATGGAATGAGAAAGCAAGCGCCGGAGGGCGCACGATGATTTCGCAGCTTATGCTGAGGGCCATCCAGTCGGGAAATGTGAGGCAGACTATGTCAGGTAAAACGCAAGTTCGTCATGAAGCGGTATCAGAAAGTACAGGGGGCAATCCGGTGCAGGATCCGCGCTGGCAGGCGGTCGTCAGCGGTGATGTAAAAGCCGACGGTCAGTTTGTCTATGCAGTGAAAACCACCGGAATTTACTGCGCGCCTTCCTGCCCGTCACGTCAGCCAAATCCGGAAAATATTGAATATTACGACGATGCAGAAGCCGCCGAGCAGGCCGGTTTTCGCCCGTGCAAACGGTGCAGGCAGGGGCTTATCTCGCTGGCGCAGTTTCACGCCCAACGGGTGGCGCAGGCTTGCCGCTTACTCGAGCAGTCTGGCGAAATGCTCACGCTGAACCAACTGGCGGCAGAAGTTGGCATCAGCGCCTATCATTTCCATCGTATCTTCAAAGCCCAAACCGGTGTGACGCCGAAAGAATATCAGCAGGCACAGCGCACGCGCCGGGTTCGTGAAAAGCTGACTGATGCGGCAACAGTGACCGAAGCAGTGCACTCCGCAGGATATTCCTCCGATGGTCGGTTTTACGAAACGTCAGGCACGGTTCTGGGCATGACGCCGCAGTCATTCCGCGCCGGTGGCCGTGATGTCCGCGTGTGGTTTGCCATTGGGCAGTCTTCGCTGGGCGAAATTTTAGTCGCTGAAAGCCAGCGCGGTATTTGCGCCATTTTGCTGGGCGATGATCCGCAAACGCTGATTGCCGAGCTGCAAAACAGTTTCCCACTAGCGGAACTGGTGGGCGGCGATCCTGATTTTGAGCAACGCATTGCCATGATTGTCGGCTTTGTTGAACAGCCACAAATCGGGCTGGATTTGCCGCTGGATATTCGCGGCACGGCTTTCCAGCAGCGCGTCTGGCAGGCATTACGTGATATTCCTGCCGGAACCACCGCCAGCTATGCGGATATTGCCCGAAAAATTGGCTCGCCAAAATCCGTTCGCGCCGTGGCGGGTGCCTGTGCAGCGAACCTGCTGGCTGTCGCTATTCCCTGCCATCGCGTCGTGAAAACTGACGGGAATATTTCCGGCTACCGCTGGGGCGTGGAAAGAAAGCGTTCTTTGTTAGCGCGCGAAGATGAAGCCTAACTATACTCACCTGACTTTTCTGCCACCGGATTTTTATAATGAGGGATGCCGTGTCTGCTTTTTCTTTGCGCGAAGCCGCGCTACAAGATATTGATGAACTCGCCGGATTGCACGTTGCTATCTGGCGTGAAACCTACCGCGAACTGGCTCCTGCGGAGGCATTCGCCGCGCTGGATGTGCCGCGCCGCAAAGCCTTCTGGCAGGATAAATTTGACCATCCCGCTGCCGGGCAGGGCATTTTTCTGGCCGAAGTGAACGGAAAACTGGCCGGTTTTTGTCTGGCTTCCGCATCATCTAACCCTGATTTTGGAGAGATGGCCGAAATCAAATTCCTGTATGTTTCCGCTGATTTTAAACGTCAGGGCATCGGGAAACGGTTAATCATCGAAGCCGCCCGACATCTGGCTGCTGCGGGATATCGCAGTGCCGGGTTAGGCGTGGTGGAAGGCAACGAACCGGCAATCCGGTTTTACAGCGCATTGGGTGGCCGCGAATCAGGGCGCTATACCGACGCCGGACCACTCTGGCGCTCGCGCAATATTATTTACGCTTGGCCGGATATTTCGTTGCTGTCCGCTGTGTAAATTTGCTGCTTAAATTTGATATGTCATAAAGTGCCCGCGTCGGTGAATTTCGCGGGCTATTTATTATTTACGCAGTGCTTCCAGCCGCTGTTTTTGCTGACCTTCTGCGGAGAAGTTATCGGCGCTCAGCCAGCGCTCAAATGCCGTTTTCGATTGCGGCCATTCGCTGTCGATGACGGAATACCAGCAGGTGTCACGGTTCTGATTGCGCAGGACGATCGCCTGGCGGAATGTACCTTCATATTGAAAACCAAAGCGTAATGCCGCCTGTTTAGACGGTTCATTCAGGCTGTGACATTTCCATTCGCAGCGGCGATATTTCAGCGTATCGAACAGATAACGTTGCAGCAGATAAATCGCTTCTGTGCCAAAACGGGTGCGCTTCATCAGCGGCGACCAGTTTACCCAACCAATTTCCGCAACACCGTTCACCGGGTCGATGCGCATCAGCGATACGCTGCCGACGGCGCGCCCTGTTTCGTTATCCACCACGGCGAAAAAGACCGGATCTTCACTTTTAGCCTGCTGTGAAATATACAAATCGCAATCAGCCTGTGTGGCCGGACGGTCAACGGAAAGGTAGGTCCAGTCGCGGTTATCATCAATAGTATGCCAGGCTTTAAAGAGGTCCTGACTGTGGCGTTCGCAGCTTAGTGGCTCAAGACGACACCATGTGCCGTTAAGCTGAACGTGTGAAGGACGCTCGCGGGGTTTCCAGTCGGGCAGGGAATCACCCACGGGCTGACCAAAGTGATTGAGGGTTGTCATCGTCTTTTCCATTTTACTCTCTGAGAGAACCCATAAAATCAGAATGGTGATTGGGCTGCAACTCATGCGATGCCAAAGAGCTGAAAAGCGGAGAAAAAACCTCCGCTTTTTATCCATTCAGGTTATGAGAACCATCCCGTTTATAAACGGCCAGCGCTGCCACAGACCTTGATCTTATCCTCCACCACTTTTTGCATTGCCAGCTTGCCGGGAACGATATATTTACGCGGATCGTTCGCGTCAGGGTGAGCTGAAAAATAGTCTTTCACCGCATCTGCAAAGGCAATTTTCAATTCAGTTGCCACATTGACTTTGCAGATCCCCAGCGCAATGGCCTCATGGATCATCTCTTCGGGGATCCCCGATGCCCCGTGCAGAACGAGGGGAATATCCACCAACTGACGAATCTGCTCCAGTCGGCGAAAATCCAGTTTCGGTGTGCCCTGATACAGGCCGTGTGCCGAACCAATGGCAACCGCCAGCGAATCGATACGGGTGGATTCGACGAAATGTTTCGCGACCACAGGGTCAGTAAAGAAGCTGTCACCTTCCTCAACGACCAGATCGTCTTCCTGCCCGCCAAGCCGCCCGAGTTCCGCCTCGACGCTCGCGTCAAAGGCATGACATAAACGCACAGCATCGCGCACCTTTTCTATGTTTTCCGCCAGCGGAAAATGCGAAGCGTCGATCATGACGGATCGGATCCCCGCTCGGACTTTCGTCCCGATGTCTTCCTGTTCTTCATGATGATCAAGATGCAGCGCCAGTGGAATGCGATTTTTCCGTGCCGCTTCCTGACATAGCGAAATCAGGTATTGGGTTCCCGCGTAACTGAATGTGCCGGGCGTTCCGGCGAGTATGACAGGTGAACTCATCGCGGCCGCCGTTTCGGCCACAACCTGTATCGTTTCCATATTGTGGATATTGAATGCAGGAACCGCATAACCTTCGCGCTGCGCCGCCAGAAGCATTTCTCTGTTTGAGATCAGATACATGAATTTATCTCCTTGTTAAATCCAGCAGGATTTTGCCCGCCATAGGTTTTCCCTTCAGGGCGGTGACTTCATTCGCAAATTCCTGAGCGTCGCCCAGACAGCCAATTAACGGCGTCAGATTTATTTTTTGCTCCGCGAAAAGTTGGGTTGCCTGCTGCCATTCGCTGCCGGGCCAGGGCGCGGAATAATTCATCCAGCTGCCGAGTAACGTCAGCTCTTTACGCAAGATGTGGCTGAACGTCGCCACATTCAGGGTCAGATCTTTATGCAGTGTGCCGACCAGCGCGATCTGCGCTTTCGGACCCGCAATGTCGAGAGCCAGCGCGACAGTTTGCGGCGTGCCAGCGGTTTCGATAATCAGTTGATCAAAACGACGATCCTGATTTTGCTGACGAATTTCATCGGCGTTTAGTTGGGCGCTGTTAAAGCTATGGCTCGCGCCGGTGCTCAGGGCGAGATCCAAACGCTGAGGGTTGATATCAATAGCCGTCACGGATTTTGCACCCAGGGCGCTTGCCGCCTGAATAATTAACTGGCCGATAGTTCCTGCGCCAATCACGACGACTTCTTTGCCTTCACAACCACCGGCCAGTTTCAGAGCGTGTAAACCCACGGTGATCGGTTCCAGAAATGCCCCCTGCAACAGCGAAGCGTTTTCCGGCAGCCGGAAGAGATTTTTTCTCGACGCAACGACAAATTCTGCGTGGCCGCCATCGCGGCGGGAGCCGATAAACTGGTAGTGCTTACATTGTGAATACGCTTCTTTTTTACATTCTTCACAGTGAAAGCAGGGGAGCAGAGGAACGCACGCCACAGCATCTCCTTCTTGTAAATCATGAACGTCATCGCCTGCGGTAACCACATAACCACTGAACTCATGGCCGAGCGTGATGGGATAGTAATGTGAAGAGTTGGCAAAAATGCGTGGAATATCAGAACCGCACAGGCCGGAATACGCCACACGCACTAACACATCATCCGGCGCGCTCAGCACGGGCTTATCCCGTTCCTCGACGGTGATAGTCCCGCCCTGGTGTACCACTACAGATAGCATCATTGTTTCCTTAAGGCGGAGGAAACCCTCCGCCTGGATGAGGGTTAAGCGCTGGCCAGTGCAGCCGCTGCCAGTTTTTCAGCCCGGGTAAAATTACGGGCTCGTCGCCAGGTGAGGAATACACCCACGGCGTAAATGACGCCGATGATGCTGAGCCCCGCGATATTTTTCAGCGTACAAAGCTGGATCAGGAGATAGGTAATCGGAGAACCGCCCTGATCCACGGATGCCACCCTGCCACCGGCCGTGAGAGCCCCTGCATTGGCAGCAAGCTGCGTGTGCAAATCGATAGTCTGGGTCGCAATCCAGAGAGTGATGTTCATGATGATGCAGCCTGAAATCAGCGTGCGGAACAGATTCCCCTGATGAACGGCAACCGCAATCGCCACAAAGAAGCCGATAGTGGCCAGATCCCCAAACGGCAGAACCTGATTTCCCGGCACCAGCACGGCAATCAAAATTGTTAACGGAATAAAGATCAGGCTGGCGGAAACGACGGCGGTGTGACCAAGCAAAAGCGCAGGATCCAGACCTATCAGGAATTCCTGACCGCCGAAACGGGCTTGCAGACGTGTACGGGCATGACGGGCAATCGGCGTTAAACCATCCATAATCGGTTTAATAACCCTTGGCATCAGCAGCATGACGGCAGCGGTTTTGACCGCCAGCTGCAATACGCCTTTGATGTCATAACCGGCGAGATAGCCAATAATTAGCCCCATCGCAAAACCGACAGTTACGGGTTCGCCAAACGGGCCAAAGCGTTTTTGAACATCGTCGGCACTGAAGTGGATCTTGTTCAGCCCCGGGATCTTCTCAATGACGGTATCGACCAGCACGGCAATCGGCCCGAGATACGCCGATGAGCCGTGCGGGATAGCGATGCCTTCAAGGTTGAAGAAATCACGCGTATCTTTCGCAAACCAGTCGCCCAATTTGTAGATGAATGCCGCGTGAACCACGACGCCCATGATCCCCATCCAGTATGACCCGGTGGCCAGATGTAACATGGCGCCGGTGAATGTCATGTGCCAGATATTCCAGATATCGACGTTGACGACGCGCGTCATACGGGTCAGCAGCATCACGATATTCACCCCGATCGCAATCGGAATAGCGACCAGTGCAATCTGAGAAGCCCAGGTCATCGGTGATGAGCCCGGCCAGCCGATATCCACCACTTGCAGGTTGATTTCGAAATGCTCGGCCATCGCTTTTGCCGCAGGTCCGATGGAATCGAGCATGAGACCAATCACCAGCCCGATCCCGACGAAGCCGATACCAATGTGAATAGCTGATTTGAATGAGTCTCCCAGTTTCATGCCTAATATCAGGGAGAAAATGATGATGACGCCGGGCAACATGACTGTCGGCCCGAGGTCGAGGATATAGCGCATTATTTCAGTAAACATGGCTTACTCCTGCAACAGGGTCAGTATTTGCTCACGCAACGCATCCATGCCGACACCGGAAATAAACGGCATGCCATGCACTAACGGAATATCCCCGAACTTGCGGTCAACTCTGGCCGTTGTGCAAATCAGGTGCGCACCGTCCATATAGGTTTCAATTTCGGTTACGCGACACTGTACGAGATCGACTTCAATGCTGTGCGCTGCGCACAACTCTTTGATTTCTTCTGCTGCCAGGGTTGATGTGGCGACAGCTCCGCCACAGGCGACAATGATTTTTCGCTTCACGGTAAAACTCCTTGGTGCTTTGTTTTAATGTTTTTAAGTAAGGTGTAGAGGTCGCTTCGGGTGGTAAAGGCTTCAGATGTAAACGGGAGAAATTTTGTCCTCAGCCGGTAAGAAAACGTGTTGCTCAAAAATGGATGCCAGCCGGTTTTCAGGAGCTGTGAGGAGTTGTTCTAAAAACTCAGGTTTCTGTAACTGACTGAAAAGCTGACGCAACAATTTCAGTTGTTCTGACGGGTGAGTGACGATAAGCGCCACAATCAGTGACGCCGGGATTGTGCCTTCATCATCAGCTTGAAAGAATTCAACGGGAGCATCAGGGCGAATCAGGTAGATCGCAGGGCTTCGGGCATGGCTGGCTTCGCAGTGCGGGATTGCGACCGCATGTTGTTCAAGCTGGATGCCTGTCGGAAATTCAGCCTCGCGAGTAAGCAGCGCCTGCGGATAGGTGTTTTCAACCACACCGGCTTTCACCATGCATTCACCGATGTGGCTCAGCGCTTCCTGATAGTCCGTGAAGGCAATGTGCGTTTTGACGAAGATTTCACAGTTATGCATTGCAGCAGGCCTCCGCGCTGATGGGGTGCGGTGAACAGCCGTAATGGTATGCGCGCAAAACATCCTGAATTTTATCGATAATCAATTCGTGAGGATCGCTGGTCAGTTTATTCTCCATCACGCGTTCAAATTGCGCGGGCAGATATTGGCTTAACAGGCCAAGTGGAATGTCTACGGCTTTTAAATTGGCGACCAGCGCTTCCATGGCCCGGTTGATGCGGGCGTTAGGCCAGTAATAACGAATACGATCTGAAAGGCTGAAATGCAGGTCGATCAGTGAGAGGCTGAATGTCGGGTTGTAGTATTTTTTCCAGTAAACCGGTTCGTCCAGCATGACACCGTCGATCACCGTCAGTATCTGGCTGCGGGATTCGGGAGCAATCATTACCTGTTCGATATTCGCCAGAGCAAAAACGGCTTCCCGAAGTGCAAAGGTTAACGCAGGTCCGACTTTCAGAATGGCAAAGTGATCCTCAACCAGATGACGATAAGATTCGCGGGTTTGGTAATCGGTTGAATGTGCCTCATAAACCAGCGGAGTCGTTGTTATATAGGCAGATAATTCCTGAGCGAGCTTCGGCTGATAGTGGATCACCCGGCTGTGGTCAAACTCAACGCCTGGCTGAACAACGATAGCGATAATCCGCTCTATTGCTGCCTCAAGCCCCTTTTCCCGGAAAGCCTGATGGTGCATTTCAAGCGTGGCTTTCGCATCTTTCGCTTGCGTGACATGAACGTGCTGAATAGCTGAAGCTTCTCCGCCGGGAACAGGAACTTCAGTGCCAACTACGTAAGTCAGTAAGCGTTTTTGTTGCGGTGTCGCAACGCGTTCGGCTACCTGACATAAGCGCGCTGCACGCTGAGCGACAACAACAGGATCGAGCGGGACAGGATCGCCTGCGCAGGACATCGAGGCATCCAGATGTATTTTGTTGAAACCGGCCTCAACGTATTGCGCTATCAGCACTTCTGCTTTGCACATTGCGCTGTCAGCATCTTCATTTTGCCAGCAGTTTGGCCCCAGATGGTCTCCGCCCAGAATGAGGCGTTGGGCGGGGAATCCCACTTTTTCAGCAATCGCGAGAACGAAATCCCGAAAATCAATCGGCAGCATTCCCGTATAGCCACCAAACTGATTCACCTGATTAGAAGTGGCTTCGATGAGCACTTTGCGATCAGTGAGAAGATCTTCCCGCAGGGCTGCCTCGATCACTAAAGGATGAGCAGAGCAGACAGAACAAATCCCGGTGCTTTCGCCTTGCTTATGTTTTTCGATAATATCTTTCATTTTGGCCTCCGTTTATTTTCGAAGATAGTCATATTTTTTCGAAAGCCAAACAATAGCGTTTTCTAGAATTCGTGACAGCGATCGAAATCTTTCGTAAGTTTGTTGCATTCGTTTTCTTTCGATTTTCGGAGTGTACCGATAAATGAAACTAATCAAAGCCTGGTGGGCAAGGTGATATCAGGTTTCACAATGTCTGGATTTTTTTCTCCTCTTAATGACGCCTTTTGTTTACACTGTCAGCAATACAGTCTTTCGGATCCTCAATCATGAATACTTATGATAGACGTAACAAAATCATTGATTTAGTGAATAAAAACGGCAGCGTTATGGTTGCCGACCTTTCGAGTGCTTTCGACGTTTCTGAAGTGACAATCCGTTCTGACTTGGGGTTACTGGAACAAAAGGGCGATCTGAAGCGCTTTCATGGCGGTGCGGCGAAACGCGATGCTTCACCTAATGATCAGGCGGCGTTGCCGCAGGATGAAATGGTGCTTGAAGAGCGCTACCTGCAAGCCAGTGACCCTAAAAAACGCATCGCTCAGGCGGCGGCAGGACTGGTAAAACCCGGAGATACCGTCATTCTCGATAGCGGCAGCACTACCATGTTACTGGCAGAAGAGCTGGTGAAATCAGGCGACATCACCGTCATCACGAACAATTTGCCTGCTGCGTTTGTGCTATCTGAAAACCCCGATATCACGCTGGTGGTTTGCGGCGGAACGCTGCGACATAAAACGCGATCTTTGCATGGCAATATTACGGAATACGCCTTGCAGGGAATCGTCGCCAACCTGATGTTTGTGGGGGCTGATGGCCTCGATGCCGTGACAGGTATCACCACGTTTAATGAGGGCTACAGCATCAGCGCAATTATGGCGGGTGCCGCTCAGCGTGTTGTGGTTGTCACTGATTCCACTAAATTTGGCCGTCGCGGATATAATCTGGTGCTGCCGATGGAAAAAATTGACACGATTATTACAGATACAGATATCCGTGATGAGGCTTTGCAGGCACTCAGGCTGACGTCGGCGAATCTCATGTTGGTGTAACCCTCTCAGATAACGTTTATCGGCGAGGCTGACTTTAGGCTGAAAGCATAATCGGGGAAACGGGCAGGTTTAAAGGTTGCGGCGGTTCGTGTAAACAATCTTTAGAATTGCAGTTTCAGACAGGCGGCTTTGGAATCCGGCCCGCAAATAATGAGCCGCATGTCTGCTGCCATGCGGCCTGAGAAGGGGATTACGGTTTTTTCGTATAGACCTCAAATGTGAAATATTTCTTTTCCAGCGTCTGATAAGTCCCGTTTTTATGGATTTCTGTCAGCGCATTATTGATTAACGCCAGGTGTGCCTGGTCATCCTTACGCAACCCGATAGCCGTTCCTTCGCCCAGATAACGGGTATCGTTTAACGGTTCGCCCGCAAAGGCAAAATCCGCGCCTTCATGCGTTTTCAGAAAGCCGATTTCGGCCACCGCTGCGTTCGTCAGCGTCACGTCAATACGGCCAGAGGCCAGATCCTGATTAACGAAATCCTGGTTCTGATAAGAGACGACGTTCACGCCTTTTTTCTGCCATTCGCCTTGTGCGTAAGCTTCCTGCGTTGTTCCCTGAGCAACTCCGACGGTTTTACCTTTCAGAGATTCCGCCGTCGGTTGCAGGCCACTCCCTTTTTTCGCAATCAGCACACTGGGAACGTGATAGAGCATGTCGGAGAAATTGACCTGAGCTTTGCGTTTAGGCGTCATCGACATCGCTGAAAGCACGGCATCAAATTTTTTGGCGTTCAGGGCAGGAATAATGCCGTCATACGCGGTCTCAACCCACTCACATTTAACCTGAGCCTGCTGACAGATTGCGTTGCCCAGATCGATATCAAAACCGACCAGTTTTCCGTCAGATGCTTTGGATTCAAAAGGGGGAAATGATGGATCTACGCCGAAGCGTAATGTCGTTTCCGCCTGCGCGAAACCGCTGGTCACGGCCAGCGTTGTTGCGATGAACAGCAATATATTTTTCTTCACAAGTAATCTCCTGATGGTGCTAAAAAAACAAACCCCCGCAGCTAAAGGCGAGGGTAAAAGTTGTGCTTTCTTATTTCGAATATGACGACTCAGTCAGGCAGGGTCAAGCGCCAAACATTTTTGCAAAACCAGCAATAGACGAAGATGGCAACAATAAGAGAACCGACCACTATGGAAAATGAATATCAGCCAAAATGGATGAGATAAATGTTGTGCTACGCCTTAAAAACAAAAGGATAGACTACGATGACTTACCGGGGGAGTCGCAATAAAAAAGCCGCAAACCCTTGCGGGCTACGGCTTTCTTTGCGGTAACGGCCTTATCGGGTAATAACCGAAACCTTGTTTAGAGACGTTGAGATTAATATTTAACTATCTGTTTTTAATTGAAAAAATTAATTTATATTAAATTCGCTATATCTAAACATATACCACTTTTTAATTCCTAACCTTGTTCCAGGGCATTTTGGAAAGCAGAACTGCCATTCCGCACCAACCACTTACACCAGCAAAAAGTAGTCCTGCACCGATGAATCCCGACAAGAGAAAGAAGCTTTGATCTATAGCGTATCCCATTACGACCCCCGCAAGGATAAGTATTCCAGCGATAATCTGAACTTGCCTCATGATTGGAAGAGGAAATTTCTTGTCTTCGATCGTCGGAAGATTTGCACTCTTCCAGGCATTAATGCCACCAGACAACAATAAAACTGCCGATGGATCTGCTGCTCTGATGAGTACATCTTCATTTTGAGCTGTACGCGAACCCGCTAAACAGTAAAAAATAACAGGATGATTTACAGGCAGATCTTTAATTTTTTTTCCCAATAAAATATCTGATAATGGAAAAGTGATAGCGCCAGGAACGTGCTCACGAAGAAATTCAGCAGGCTCACGGATGTCGACCAGAGTGCTGCCATTTTTCATGAGCTCTTGTGCTTCTGAAGGACTTACGGTTCTTGCGGTCATTTCAAATCCTCAGGGCAATAAATGTCCTTTAACGTTGCGATAACTTTTCGAATCGATTCATTTTTAATGAAATAATTTCTGCGTTGCTCATCTCTGTAGCATTCAATCAAATCCTCTTCTTTCATTCTCGCCAGATGCTGAGATGTTGCTGAGGGGCTTAATCCTGTCAATTTACTCAGATTGCCAGCTGAAGTTCCGGGTGAGTCAATGAGTGTACAAAGGATCAGTAGCCGGTTAGCGTTACTCATGGACTTGAGAAGTCTGGCCGCCTGAGCCGCACTTTCTTGCAGAAATTTGATGTCGATATTAGTCATGTTTTATTTTAGATTTATCTAATTTAAGCAAATTCTAAATCAAAGATAAGCGTAGAGCAAAAATGATTTATTTGAAGAGTATTCACGGTGAACACTTTTCTTTTTATTCTTTAAATTTCAATTTATTATGTGGTAACCACTTTGTTTTTTTCTGTTCATGTCTCTTCACTTTCCTGCGACCTCCTACCTTTCTATAAAAAAATCGGCCTGAGCAGGTTTCAGTTTAAACATGTTTGATGTCGATATTTTGCGACCAGTATGCTTCGCTGCCCTCGTTTATCTTTGCGCCACCGGGGTTCAAAAGGGTAAAGCCCAATGCCGTCTTGCAAGGTGTGCTCTTTGCCTTTGCCTTTGCCCTTAGCGGCTTTGAGCTCAGTGCTGGTGAGTGGTGTGGTGGTTAGAGCCATTTTAGTTATACGCTCTGTAGTTATAGGGGTTGTATTGTAAGCACACCCGTTTTAGTTCCACGCACTTTTTGAGATTTCCGTATTTTCGGCCATCAGCCTGTACTCTTCCGGCGTCAGGTTATTCAGAGATTCATGAGGTCGCTCGCTGTTATATTCCATCAGCCAGCGCTCTGTGATTTCCCGTACTTCGTTCAGAGTTCTGAACAGGTAAAAATCCAGTATTTCTGTCCGGTACGTCCGGTTAAACCGTTCGATAAAGGCATTCTGCGTCGGCTTACCCGGCTTGATAAATTCCAGCATCACACCATGCTCTTCTGCCCAATTCGCCAGAGCCAGTGAGATTAATTCCGGTCCATTGTCCATCCGCATCTTCAGCGGGTATCCGCGGTTTGCCACAATCCTGTCCAGTACCCGGACGACACGCTGGGCCGGAATATTCAGGTCTATTTCTATCGCCAGCGCCTCACGGTTAAAATCATCCACCACGTTAAAGGTTCGAAAGCGTCTGCCGCAGACGAGCGCATCGTGCATAAAATCGATCGACCAGCTCTGGTTTAATGCTTCCGGTGTTGCCAATGGTACCGGGTCGCGCACCGGCAGGCGTTGTTTACCCTTACGACGAAAATTCAGTTTCAGCAGGCAGTAAATCCGGTGTACACGCTTATGATTCCAGGCATTACCGTGCCTGCGAAGCACCTGAAAGAGCTTCTTAAAACCGTATCGCGGATAGCGTTCCGCCATTTCAGTCAGCGCCTGGATCACCGGCTCATCGCGACGGGTATCGGGCTGATAAAAATACACCGTCCTGCTCAGCGATAATGTCCTGCATGCCTGACGTAAGCTCATGGCAAATTGCGCCGTCAGATAGCTGACGAGCTCACGCTTTATCGCTGGTTTTAAAGCTTTTTTTCGATGACGTCTTTCAACGCGCGGCATTCCAGACTGAGGTCGGCAAACATCTGTTTGAGCCGCCGGTTCTCGTCTTCCAGATCTTTGATCTTTTTGATATCGGCGGCTTCCATCCCGCCATATTTCGCTTTCCAGTTGTAATAGCTGGCTTCTGAAATTGCGGCCTCGCGGCAGACATCTTTGACGGTCCTGCCAGCTTCGACGGATTTCAGGACGGCGATGATCTGGTGCTCGGTGAATCGGATCTTGCGCATAGCGATCTCCTCAGGGACATAATCAGTATGTCGGAAGATCTCTAAAAGTGAATGGTTCGTTTTACCGGGATACTTACAGTATAACTAAACGTATATCTGAAGTAGCCGGTTGTATACAGGGTCTGCCAGCAGATAACGGGCAATAAAAAAGCCGCAAACCCTTGCGGGCTGCGGCTTTCTTTGCGGTAACGGCCTTATCTGGTAATAACCGAAACCTTGTTTGGTGGGCTGGGGGAAGTTGATGAAAATTTCTAACTTATTGTTTTTATTCTGTAAAATAAAAAATTATTTTTGGATGTATACCTAAACGTATACCAATGCCAAAACCTGAAGCCGATTTCACCCTTTTTTAACCTTCGCTATAAGTCCCTGAGCTAGCCTTTCCAGTAGATTAGTCATGGTAAGAATCTCAGCATCACTGACGATGATTTTTTGTCCAACAACGTAGGTGGAGTCTCGAGATTTTTGGATATATTGCTCATCAACAACACCATCATTGTGTGCCAGGATATGGCGTTTTTGATAAAGCTTATTCAACAAAGTCAATTCTGATTCTAACAGCCAATGGTTATAGCCGACTC
This sequence comes from Rahnella sp. PCH160, assembly GCF_047784855.1. NCBI lineage: Bacteria > Pseudomonadati > Pseudomonadota > Gammaproteobacteria > Enterobacterales > Yersiniaceae > Rahnella > Rahnella sp. PCH160. Next base: position 3,918 of record NZ_JBLOGT010000001.1, on the reverse strand, counting down.
CAATTGCCTGTTCCCATAGCTGACTACTTTGGGATAGTCGTTGAAAGGCATTGAAAGGATGCTGCCCGAACTTAACATATAAAATTTCGCAAAGTCTTTGAAATGCAACAACTCCATCAGAAATACATGTTTCTCTCAATGATCTACATGTTATTTCTGCTGAATCTTTATCTGATGCCTCTGTGATGGCGGCTCTAATAATAGGAATATTTGCAATTTTTGCATGAATTTTCCTAAGCGAGTCGCTGAAGGTTCGTTCCACTGAGTTATGTCCACAAGCTGGGCAAAAGAAAGCGCTGCCAATTATTGCAAAACGTGCATTACAATTTTCGCAATGGATAATTAACTGCATAGATTCAATTGATTGAATAGGTATAGGATGTGTAGTTTGAACGCCGCCCTCGACTTTCATAGACATAGAAATAAAGGTGTTCTTTTTTTGTCTTTGATTAAATTTTTGAGCAGATGTTAATAATGCGTTATGGATATGCCCCTCGATAATTTTTAAGGCTTGTTCTTGAGCATTGTTAGCTTGCTCTATGGTGAACCAGTTCTTAGCTGGGGCTTCGTGCCTGCAGGAGGGACACCAGACAGCTTCGTCACGGAAAATATTTTTCCAATCTTCTGCGTTAACTTTGAAAAGAAACTCACATTCCTCTTGAGGACATTGTTTATCAATAAAGCCAAGCTCATCAGTATCGATAGGAATTGAAACTGTTTTGATATTGCCAAGTACATTTTTTAAATCCTCAAACATATTGACCTCGGAGGAATGAACAATAAACACACAATAACATACGAGTTTGGTTGGTGTACAAGCTGAAGAAAAGATTTTAGGAAAAACTGGTCACACTGTTCACATTTCATAATTTAATTTTGTTTTTCATAATCTTAAGTGGTGATGAGGTTGCCCTGAACTGTCCATAACTCATCACTTTCAAGTGACCAGTTACTATTTTCTAAATGAAAAAACCGGCCTGAGCCGGTTTTTTTAAGCATTCTTTATTTCGCACTTTGGCAACCAGTCTGTTTCGCAGTCCTCATTTAATATCAGATTAGTTTGCACACCTGATTGGTCTTTTTCTTCAAAAATTCAATCTCATATTCTTTCAGCGTTTGCGGCACCGCCCGACCAAAGGCAGTTAAATTCATTGTACGTTGATGTCCCCGCGCTTCCATAAATGATAAATAGGCATGGTAAAGATATTTACGAGGATTCGATGGATTAATGTTCCCATTACCTATATACAGGCCATTAGGCGCACTTACAGCCAGTAGGTAACCGCAGAAATCCACCAACGGATCAGCACTGCGTTTTATTTCAAGCGCTTCATCGGAATTCTGTTGTGCTTGTAACAGCTCGCGTGCATCACTCGGAACTGCAAAGCATTGCATCAGGTGGCGAACAATGACGGCTAGCTCCTGAGCTATTTTCTCTATTAACTGTGGATCCCGTTCATTGACTGGTATCACTTCAGGGAAAGTGATGATCACTCGCCGGCGCGATACGCCGCCGCTGCGATCACTGAACTGCATCGGGTTGTTGTTCACCGCAAGGATCACCGCCGGAATGTGCGCTGAATAAGCATCACGGTATTTCGGGTCAATGGCTACCGCATCGCCGCCGGTGATGGCTTTAATCCCTGCACCATCGCCGCTCCATTTCTCCTGATCGGGTAAGATAATTAGAGAGTATCCCACCAGGGAAGCCCGTTCGCGGGAAGACTCCAGCGTTTCGATGCTGGCGGAAGTGGTATTGTCATTCCCTGCAAGCATGCGTGCTATGGCTGCATGACGCTTTTACCACTGCCGCCTGGTCCTGTCACCTCAAGGAACAATTGCCAGTCATACCGGTTTGCCAGAACCATGAAAAGCGCCGCGAGAATGCGCTCTTGCTTTTCGCTTTGCTGGTTTGCCGCCCGCGTCAGCCATTGCCAGAAGTGAGGAGCATGCTCTGCAAGATTTTCCCCAGGCTTGGCCTGCGAATAATCCACACTGTTGACGGTACGCAACCAGTTATCTTTACGGTGAGAGCTAAAAATTCCGGTGCGGGTGTCAAAAACGCCATTTCGAAAACCAATTAAGTGACGTGCGGGCTTGCTCATTTCAGGCACCATGAGCTTTAGGGTTTCGATCATGCCGCTAATGAGGGGCGCTGAAAAAGCGCTTGTGCTTTCTGAAATAGAGCAGCAATTTCACGGCTGAGGATCCTGTGCGGCTACCAGCCGTTCTCATAGCGGATCTCCCCACCGGAGGCATAGCCAGACGGTGTTCATGGCAGCAGTTCACACTTCTCACTGGCTCATGGCCTTGAGGGCATCACTGACCGTTTCAAGGGGCTTTTCTGAGATTGCTGATTAAAAGCGCGGAGCTGTTCCAGCGTTTTGTCACGACCTTCCTGCATGAATACATCGTTCCAGTCACCGGCGATTAAGGGGATCGCAACTTTCCCGCTGACCAGATTTGCGGCTTCTTTCGCTTTCTTCTGTCCTGTGCCGTTACATCATTATCTGCTGCCATTAGCAGCACGGCGTCAGGGTATTTCTCCGAAGGCACTCAGCCAGATGAGGGAAGTATTGGCACTCAGTGCCACATACACGGTTTCACCCGTCAGCGCATGTATTGTCAGACCCGTTGCATAGCCTTCTGCCATCCAGATAACGGTGTTGTCGTTCCCTTCAAAATGATGAGCGGCGCCGGTAACCTGTCCACCCGCAAGCATGCGTTTTTCCCCCGACCCGTTAATGAGCTGGGCGTTGACCAGGTTGCCTGATAAATCATAAAGCGGAATGACCAGGTCACCCGCCACGAAATCTACGCCGCCCACGCGCAGGCCGTTGCCCTGCAACGTCAGCGCTTCCTTATCAACCCAGCCTTTTTTCTCCAGATAGGCATTGCCTGCCGCTTTGCGGGCAGCATTCACCAGCGCTTTCGCCTGCACGGCTGCCTTCTGGCGGGCATCGTCTTTTTGCTGTTGTGCAGCGGCCTCGTCGTGATGAACCGCAAGAGGCTGAGCCTCTCCCAGAATCTCAGCCACTTTCACGGCGGCTTCTTTCGTGGTGATATCCAGTGTTTTAGCAACCAGATTTAATCCGTCACCGGCACCGCAGTGGTTACATATCCAGGTGCCTCTACCTGCCTGATTATCGAAGCGAAAGCGGTCTTTCCCCCGCAAACGGGGCAGGCGGAATGATGCCCGTGAGGGGCAACGGTTATACCAGCGCGGGCAAAAGCTGAGGCCAGCGCCCTGTCGCAGCGCTCACGGTGTTTGAACAATCATTTGTGTCATATGCGCCTCTGTCAGTGCAGCGTGGTTTCAGGAGTGGTGTGAAGACAAGGCCGGAACAGCTCGTCCATCATGGATTCTCCCAGCGGTGTCAGGCGGGGTTTTGCCACCAGAAATATCGGGCTGCACCATGTCGCGCAGCATGGCGCAGGCGATGTCCATCCCCAGCTTTGCGCCGTGCTGACGGACATAGTAGCTTTCGACTTCTTTTGCGATGGTCATTTGCAGTTCATCAAGCGTGTAGCCGGTTTCAACGCCGTAGGTAGTACAGGCATCGAGATAGGCCTGTGCCAGGGCGCGACGGTAGAGGGCGGTGAGTACTTCAACCGGCAGGCAGGATTGCTGAGTCATATTCATTCGTAGACATCCCCCATTTGCGTTTTGATGGCGGTTTCGCAGGTGTCTACCACTTTGCCGAGCTGGTCAGTCAGCAGCGCGCAACCATTGAGGCCATGGAATTCAGCTGATCTCCGCTGGGTACATGCCCGAAGGTGTCCTGAGTCTAGCATGTCGAGGAACATCACGCCGACGTTGTGCGCGTGTTGCAGGCGCAGGAAATCAGCATGCGGAATAGGGTAATGGGGTTGGGGAAATAGAAGGACGCGAGCTTGTTCATGCAGCCTCCTGAGCGG